>NZ_CM133358.1:5035860-10071720 GCF_054072135.1 Streptomyces kryoterrae
CACGACCACCGTCGCCGAGCCCGCCGACAGCAGCGACACCACCGCGCGCGTGCTGGGCGTCGTGGGCATCGTCGTCGGTGTCGCGGGCGTCGCGTACGGCGTGGCCGGCCGCCGCCGCACCACCGTCTGACACCCGCTCACCTCCGGTGCGCGCCGGGGGGCGTGCGGTTGCCCCGTACGCCCCCTGGTGTCCCGTACACCCTCGGGTGCGCATCGCACCTTCCACGAACAACACCTTCGGGAACTCTCCTTATGCGCAAGAAGCTGTTCGCCGCGTCCGCCCTGCTCGTCGCGGCCACCCTGACCCTCTCCGCCTGCGGCAGCGGCGACGACTCCGGCCAGTCCGTCGCCGATGTCTCCGTCGAGGCCGGCTCGGACAAGGCGGCCACGGTCCTCGACCAGCCGTTCGAGAAGCCCGACCTGGTCCTCACCGACACCCAGGGCAAGCCGTACGACTTCCGCGCGGAGACCAAGGGCCGGCCCACGCTCATCTACTTCGGCTACACCAACTGCCCCGACGTCTGCCCGCTGACGATGAGCAACATCGCCGTCGCCAAGAAGCAGCTCTCCAGAACCGACCAGGACAAGCTCCGCATCGTGTTCGTCACCACCGACCCGAAGCGGGACACCCCGGCCGCGCTCGGCAAGTGGCTCAAGGGCATCGACCCCCAGGTGGTCGGCCTCACCGGCGACTTCGCCACCATCCAGGCGGGCGCCCGCACCCTCGGCATCTCCATCGAGCCGACGTCGAAGGACAAGAACGGCAAGACGATCTCGATGCACGGCACCCAGGTCATCGCGTTCTCCCCGAAGACCGACGGCGGCTATGTCCTCTACGGCGAGGACGCCACCGTCGACGACTACATCAAGGACCTTCCCAAGATCATCAAGGGGCAGAACCCGTGAGGCCCACGAGGCGGTTGTCCGTCGCGACGGGCGCGGTGCTCGCCGGGGCGCTCGCCCTTACGGGGTGCGGGAGTTCGGGCTCCGGGTCCGACGACGACAGCACCGGCGCCGGTCTGTCCGTCGGGTCCGCCTACATGCCCCAGCCGGTCTCCGACTCCATGGCCGCCGGGTTCCTCGTCATCACCAACAAGGGCGCCGCCGGTGACGTACTCACCCGCGTCACCAGCTCGGTCGCGGGCGAGGTGACCGTGCACAGGACCGTCGGACAGACCATGGAGGAGGCCGAGCGCCTGGACATCCCGGCCCACGGCGAACTCGCCCTGCGGAGCGGCGGCGACCATCTGATGTTCGAGCAGCTCAAGCGCAGACCGCGGGAGGGCGAGAAGATCTCCGTCCAGCTGCACTTTGCCAAAACCTCGCCGATCACCGTCGAGATGCCGGTGAAGTCCGCGACGTACAACCCGAAGACCGGACACTGAGACCGAGGGAGGGATCACCGTGACACAGACCATCGCCCCGCGCGTGCGGCCCCTGGTGCTGCTGTTCCTCGCGGTCGCCGCCGCGCTGCTCGCCGGGCTGGCCGGCGCCGCGCCGGTCTCCGCACACGCCGCGCTCACCGGCAGCGCCCCGCAGCAGGGTGTGGTGGTCGACAAGGCCCCGACCCAGGTGACGCTGACCTTCTCCGAGAAGGTCGCGCTGTCCGACGGCGCGTTCCGCGTGCTCGACCCCAAGGGCAAGCGCGTCGACACCGGCAAGGCGACCGAGCTGACCGGCACGACCTACGGCGTGCCGCTCCACTCCGGGCTGCCCGACGGCACGTTCACCGTCGCCTACCAGGTCGTCTCGGCGGACAGCCACCCCGTCGCCGGCGCCTTCACCTTCTCCATCGGCGCCCCCTCCGTCACCTCCGTCTCGGTCTCCGACCAGACGGCGGGCGGCGGGGTCGTCGGCGCCCTCTACGGCTTCGGCCGGTACGTCTCGTACGCGGGCTTCATCGTCATGGTCGGCGGCGCCGCCTTCGTCCTCGCCTGCTGGCAGCGCGGCTCCGGCGTACGGGCGCTCCAGCGGTTCGTCGTCTCCGGGTGGCTCGCGATGACCGCGGCCACGCTCGCGCTGCTGCTGATGCGCGGCTCGTACACCGGCTCCGGCAAGGTCGGCGACATCTTCGACCTGGGCCTCCTGACAGACGTCCTCCAGACCAAGACGGGTGCCGCCCTGGTCTCCCGGCTGTTGCTCCTCGCGGCCGGCGCGCTGTTCATCGCGGTTCTTTTCGGGGCGTACGCCCGGCCCGAGACGGAGACCGGGACCGAGGACGACGAGGAGGACGGGGAGGAGCTGGACGACGGCTCCGCGAGGCGCGACCTCACCTTCGGGCTCGGCATCGGCGGCGGTGTCGTGGCGATCGGGCTGGCCGCCACCTGGGCGCTGGCCGAACACGCCTCGACCGGCCTCCAGCCCGACATCGCGATGCCCGTCGACGTACTCCACCTGATCGCCGTCGCCGTCTGGCTCGGCGGACTCTCGGCACTCCTGGTCGCACTCTTCCGGGCGCCCGCGGACGCCCCGATCGAGGGGTCGGCCGTACGCCGCTTCTCGCGCGTCGCCTTCGGCAGCGTGCTGGTGCTGGTCGCGACCGGGATCTACCAGTCGTGGCGCCAGCTCGGTTCCTGGTCGGCGCTCACCGACACCTCGTACGGACAGCTGCTGCTCGTCAAGATCGGCCTGGTGGCCGTTCTCGTCGGCATCGCCTACATCTCGCGCCGCTGGACCGCCCAGCTGCCGGAGACCGCCGCGACCGAGGCGGCGGTGGATACGGAGAGTGCCGAGGACCGGGCCGACGCCCCCGCGAAGGAACCGGTCGCCGCCTCGGCCGCAGGGGGTTCCGACGCCAAGCGGGCCGCCCAGCTCGCCCGGCAGCGCGCCGCCGTCGACACCGCGCGGCTGAAGCGGCTGCGCGGCGCCGACCCCCTGCGCTCGGGGCTGCGCCGCTCGGTGCTCGCCGAGGCGGGCGTCGCCGTCGTCCTGCTCGCCGTCACGACCGTGCTGACGTCCACCGAGCCGGGCCGTACGGAGGAGGAGGCCAAGGCAGCCACCTCGGCGTCGTCCTCCTCGTCGTCCTCTTCCACCTCGGACGCGGACGGGACGGGCGCGCTGACCCTGGACATGCCCTTCGACACCGGCGGCCAGGACGGCAAGGGCCTCGTACGGCTCGACATCAACCCCGCCCGCGTCGGCGGCAACGTCATGCACGTGTACGTGGAGCGGTCCAACGGCAGGGCGTTCGACGTGCCCGAGGTGAAGGTCGCCTTCACCCTCACCGCCAAGAACCTCGGGCCGCTTCCCGTCAACCCGGACCACGTCGCCACCGGACACTGGACGGCGAACGAGGTCCAGATCCCCATGGCCGGCGACTGGAAGATCGCGGTGACCGTGCGGACCTCCGACATCGACCAAGTGACCGTCGACAAGAACGCGCAGATCGGCTGAACCGCACCATGGCTGACCAGTCCACCAAGGAAAACAAGAAGGAAGACGCCGTGGGAAGCGCCCAGGAGAACGGCGAACAGGGCATCTCGCGCCGGCGGCTGCTCGGCACCACCGGCGCCACCGGGCTCGCGCTCGGTGCGGCGGGCGGGGCAACCGGCTACGCCGTCGGCTCCTCCGACGACTCCGGTTCCTCCGGCACGTCCCCGGCGCTCGCTTCGGTGGGCGCGGACATGGCAATGTTTCACGGGAAACATCAGCCGGGCATCACCGAGGGCCTCCAGGCCAGCGGCCACCTCGTCGCCTTCGACCTGGCTGCGGGCGCGGGCCGCACCGAGGCCGCCGCGCTGCTGCGCCGCTGGTCCGACACCGCCCAGCGGCTCATGGCGGGCGAGGCCGCCGCGCACGACGACACGGATGTCGCCCGGGACGCGGGCCCCTCGGCCCTGACGGTCACCTTCGGGTTCGGGTACGGCTTCTTCGCCCGCACCGGGCTGGAGAAGCAGCGCCCGGTCGCGCTCGATCCGCTGCCCGAGTTCTCCTCCGACCACCTCGACAAGGCCCGCAGCAACGGCGATCTGTGGGTGCAGATCGGCGCCAACGACGCCCTGGTCGCCTTCCACGCCCTGCGCGCGATCCAGAAGGACGCGGGCAGCGCGGCCCGGGTGCGCTGGCAGATGAACGGCTTCAACCGGTCGCCGGGCGCCACCGCGCAGCCGATGACCGCCCGCAACCTGATGGGCCAGCTGGACGGCACCCGCAACCCGAAGCCGTCCGAGGCCGACTTCGACAAGCGCGTCTTCGTGCCCGCCACCGGCGAACCGTCCTGGATGGCGAACGGCTCCTATGCCGTCGTACGCCGTATCCGCATGCTTCTCGACGACTGGGAGCAGCTGTCAGTCAAGCAGCAGGAGGACGTCGTCGGGCGGAAGAAGTCGAACGGGGCGCCGCTGAGCGGCGGTACGGAGACGACCGCCATGGACCTGGAGAAGGTCGACGCGAACGGCGATCTCGTGGTCCCCATCAACGCGCACTCCCGGATCACCCGCCCCGACGAGAACGGGGGCGCGGCCATCCTGCGGCGCCCCTTCTCCTTCCATGACGGGATCGGGGCGGACGGGACGCCCGACGCGGGGCTCCTCTTCGTCTGCTGGCAGGCCGACCCGCTGCGCGGTTTCGTCCCCGTCCAGCGCAAGCTCGACCGGGGCGACGCGCTGTCGCGGTTCATCCGGCACGAGTCGAGCGGGCTGTTCGCGGTGCCGGGTGGGGCGGGCGAGGGGGAGTACGTGGGGCAGCGGCTGCTGGAGGGCTGACGCGGCGGCTCCCCGGGGAGGTGTCCGGGGCCGGGTCACCCCTTGGGGCGGCGGGGCCGGGACGTGTGCACGGGTTCGGCGAGGGCCTGTCCGGCGATCACCAGGTCGGGGGAGAACAGCGGGGCCTTATCGGCGCACATGAGCGGGGCTCGGTGCGTGCACCTGCACGGCGGAGGAGGGCGTCAACGCGATGGGGGTCCCCCCTCCGGGGGAGGGCCTGCCGCGCTCCGCGTCCCCGGCATGAGCCCGCCGGGCAGGCCCTGGGGCCATTAGGGTGAGGTCATGCCAGCCAGTTACGCGTATCTCGGCCCCGAGGGCACCTTCACCGAGGTTGCCCTGCGCACGCTTCCGGAGACGGCCACCCGAGAGCTGATCCCGATGGTGTCCGTGCCGGCCACGCTCGACGCGGTGCGCAGCGGTGAGGTCGAGGCCGCGTTCGTGCCGATCGAGAACTCCGTCGAGGGCGGTATCACCACCACGCTCGACGAGCTGGTCGCGGGCTCCCCGCTGATGATCTACCGCGAGGTACTGCTGTCGATCACCTTCGCGCTGCTGGTCAGGCCGGGCACCAAGCTGTCGGAGATCAAGACCGTCACCGCGCATCCGGCCGCGCAGTCGCAGATCCGCAACTGGATGAAGGTCAACCTCCCGGACGTGGTGTGGGAGTCGTCCGCCTCGAACGCGGACGGTGCCCGGCTGGTGCAGGAGGGCCGGTACGACGCCGCCTTCGCGGGCGAGTTCGCCGCCGCCCGGTACGGCCTCACCGCGCTGGAGACCGGCATCCACGACGCGGAGAACGCGCAGACGCGGTTCGTCCTGGTGGGCAGGCCCGCCCGGCCCGCCGCGCCGACCGGCGCCGACAAGACGTCCGTCGTCATCTGGCAGCGCGACGACCACCCCGGTGGACTGCGTGATCTGCTGGGCGAGTTCGCGGTGCGGGGCGTCAACCTGATGCTGCTCCAGTCCCGGCCGACCGGGCAGGGCATCGGCAACTACTGCTTCGCCATTGACGCCGAGGGCCACATCTCCGACCGGAAGGTCGCCGAGGCCCTCATGGGGCTCCGGCGGATCTGTCTCAAGGTGCGGTACCTGGGTTCGTACCCGCGTGCGGACATCGGCGTTGCGGACGTACGCGCTCCGCTGCCGGGGACGTCCGACGAGGAGTTCGTGACGGCCGCCGACTGGGTGGCGCGCTGCCAGGACGGCCGCTTCTAGCCGGTCCGGCAGTCGTGTCGGCCGGTCCTACCAGCCGATTTCCGTTATCCACAGAAGTTATCCACAGGCTGGCTTCTCGACCTGGGGACAAGTCGACAACGGAACGCCGATCTGTCGACAAATCTCTCTACAGGCCACGGGCTCGTCCACAGCCCGGCATACCACCCTTCGTCCACTCGTTCCCCAGACGTAACTCGCCGGGGTTACGCATTTCCACCCGAAAGTGGTCATGAGGGTGGTTCGCTTTGGGAATTGGCCATCTCGAGGACACCTTTCGAAACGATCACTTCGGTAATCCACAGATCTTTCGCACAGCCTGTGGATAACTTTTCCCAGGTGTGGATTACTGTGGACGACCCCGCCCCCAAGTCCCCTTCACCGCAAGGGATTCGAGTCAACCAGGCGCTACCGCCCGACCCGTTCAGGGCAGCCGGCCACCTTTCTTTGACGCCCCTCGGATACGTCGACATTTGGGGCAAATGGCAACACGTGGTGTGCGGGGAAATACCGAGTCGTGAGCGCCGACCCGGCACCGGTAGCCTTGGAGGGTGATTGACCTTCGCCTGCTCCGTGAGGACCCCGACCGTGTGCGCGCTTCGCAGCGCGCCCGTGGAGAGGACGTCGCGCTCGTCGACGCTCTCCTGTCCGCCGACGAGCGGCGCAGGTCGTCCGGCGTCCGCTTCGACGAACTCCGCGCCGAGCAGAAGGCGATCGGCCTTCTCATCCGCAAGGCATCCGGGGACGAGAAGGCCGAGCTGCTCGCGAAGGCCGGTCAGCTCGCCGCCGACGTCAAGGCGGCCGACGCCGAGCAGCACGAGGCGGACGAGGAGGCCAAGAAGCTTCTCGTCCAGCTCGGCAACCTGGTCCACCCGGACGTCCCCGTCGGCGGCGAGGAGGACTTCGTCGTCCTGGAGACGCACGGCACGATCCGTGACTTCGGCGCCGAGGGCTTCGAGCCCAAGGACCACCTGGAGCTGGGTGAGGCGCTGGGCGCCATCGACGTCGAGCGGGGCGCCAAGGTGTCCGGCTCGCGCTTCTACTACCTCACCGGTGTCGGCGCGCTCCTGGAGCTCGCCCTCGTCAACGCGGCGATCGCCCAGGCCACGGAGGCCGGCTTCATCCCGATGCTGACCCCGGCGCTGGTCCGCCCTCGCGCGATGGAGGGCACCGGCTTCCTCGGCCAGGCCGCGGAGAACGTGTACCACCTGGAGAAGGACGACTACTACCTCGTCGGCACCTCCGAGGTCCCCCTCGCCGCGTACCACATGGACGAGATCCTCGACGCCGACAAGCTGCCGCTGCGCTACGCCGGCTTCTCGCCGTGCTTCCGCCGCGAGGCCGGCACCTACGGCAAGGACACCCGGGGCATCTTCCGCGTCCACCAGTTCGACAAGGTCGAGATGTTCTCGTACGTCAACCCCGAGGACGCCGAGAACGAGCACCAGCGTCTCCTGGACTGGGAGAAGCAGTGGCTGACCGCCCTCGAACTGCCCTTCCAGGTCATCGACGTGGCCTCGGGCGACCTGGGCGCGTCCGCCTCGCGCAAGTTCGACTGCGAGGCCTGGATCCCGACCCAGGGCAAGTACCGCGAGCTGACCTCGGCCTCCAACTGCGACGGCTTCCAGGCCCGGCGACTGTCCGTGCGGATGCGTGACGGTAAGAAGGTCCAGCCGCTCTCGACGCTGAACGGCACGCTGTGCGCCGTACCGCGCACGATCGTGGCGATCCTGGAGAACCACCAGCTGGCCGACGGCTCGGTGCGCGTACCCGAGGTGCTACGGCCTTATCTGGGCGGCCGGGAACTGCTGGAGCCGGTCGCCAAGTGACCGACGCCGCCGGGTCGTTCCCGTACCGGCTCGTCGCGACCGATCTCGACGGAACGCTCCTGCGCTCCGACGACTCGGTCTCGGCGCGCACCCGTGAGGCACTCGCCGCGGCCACCGCGGCGGGCGCCGCGCACATCGTCGTCACCGGCCGGGGAGTGCGCTGGACACGGCACATCCTCGACGAACTGGGCTACGAGGGACTCGCGGTCTGCGGCCAGGGCGCACAGGTGTACGACGTCGGGGCGCATCGTCTGCTGACGTCGATCACCCTGGACCGGCAGCTGGCCTCGCTCGCGCTGGCGAAGATCGAGGCGGAGGTCGGACCGCTGTTCCTGGCGGCGAGCCGGGCGGCCCTCGACGGCGAGGTGCTGGTCGGGCCGGGCTACCAGAGCGTGGGCTCACTGCCCTTCATCCCGGTCACGGAACCGTCGGACCTCTGGACCGAACCGCTGGGCAAGATCTACATCCAGCATCCGGACCTGTCCGCCGACGAGCTCACCGAGGTCGCCGCGCGGATCGCGGGCGGCTTCGTCACGGTCACCATGGCCGGTGAGGGGATCGTCGAACTCCTCCCCCTGGGTCTGTCCAAGGCGAAGGGGTTGTCCCTGGCGGCCCGTCGGCTGGGCCTGAGATCCGCGGACACGATCGCCTTCGGCGACATGCCCAACGACATCCCGATGTTCGCCTGGGCGGCACACGGGGTGGCGATGGCGGGCGCCCACGCCGAACTGCGGGCGGTGGCGGACGAGGTGACGTCGTCGAACGACGAGGACGGCATCGCGGTGGTGCTGGAGCGGTTGCTGGCGTAGGCCCCTGCGGGGGCTGGGGGGTCTGGGAGGGCGGCCCGCGCGGAGTGAATCGCGCGCTCGAAGTGGCCGCCCCGGGCAGCTCCCCCCGCTGTGCGGACTCCAGGGAGGCAGTGACTGCTCCGGAGCCGGCCGCGGACTGCCCTGAAGGAAACCGCGCGGACCGCCGTGCATCGGCGTCGCCCGGCTCCGCTCCCAGAACCCGGCCCAGAACACCGGACAGATCCGGCGTACTGGACACCACCACTGTGCCCGGAGCCCGAGTCGGGCGCCACCGAATAAAACTGGTGAGCGGGTTCCGGGGCGCCGGACCGGAACGCCCACCGGCTGCCCTACTTGCGGCGCCACCTGCGGCGACGCGACCTGCTGAAGAACCAGCCCGCCGGGGGTTCGTCCGACCGCCAGGGCTGCGGCTCGGGTGCCTCACCGCGCCACCGCGCGGTCAGCATCCGGGCGCGCGCGGAGGGTTCGGTGGTTTCGGCGGAGCGTATGAAGTCCTCGTCGAGGACCAGCTCGTCCCAGATGTCCCTGTCGCCTGCCATCCCCGTCCTCCTCGCCCGCGGCCCCGTTTGTCCAGTGTGCCCGGACACGCGTGAAGTCCCTGTCAGGAGTACCTGTCAGAAGTCCCGGTCAGGAGACCGCGCGCATCCGGGCCCGCCAACTGCCTACTCGTCGCCGGTCGGTGTCAGCGTGCGCAGCTTCTGGCCGGCGTACCAGGTGGCGAGGACGGTGACCGCGATCAGCAGGACCGTCGCCGTGGTCAGGCCGACCTCGGAGGTGATCAGCTCGCCGCCCGTGACCTTGTGGCCGACGGCAAGGGCCCACTGCTGGACGCTCAGGGTGCGCGCCCCGGGCACCAGGGAGCCGAACAGGGCCTCCCAGACCAGGGCGTAGACGAGCCCGAAGACCACGGCGTGCCGGGACACCGTGCCGAGCAGCAGGAAGAGCGCGGCGTAGGCGATGGAGGCGACCAGTGCGGCGACCGTGTAGGAGACGGCGACCTGCTGGCCGTTGCCGTTGAGGATGAGACCGGCGATGAACGTCGGCACCGCCGAGAACGCCATGGTGACGCCGATCGCGACGATCAGCTTGGTGTAGATGATCTTGGATCGCTTGAGCGGCTTGGCGAGCAGGTAGACGACAGAGCCGTCGTCGATCTCGGGCCCGATGGCGCCGGTGCCCGCGATGACGCCGATGAGCGGCACCATCGTGGCGAGCGCGAGGCCGCCCAGCAGGTCCGCCGCCGTCTGGTCGTCGGCGCCGACGAGGCCGCGTACGGCGACGGCGATCACGATGAGCAGCAGGGGCAGCGCACCGAGGATGAGTGCCCGGCGGCGGCCGAGCAGGGCCCGGTAGGTGAGCCGGGCGACTGTGGGGTCGTACATTTTCGGCCTCCTACGCGGCGACGAGATACGAGAACACGGATTCGAGGGACTCGTCGGACGGCGAGACCGTGAGCAGCCGGATGCCGTGATCCCTGGCAACGCGGGGCAGCAGGGCGGTGAAGCGGCCGAAGTCGACGGCCTGGATGCGCAGCGCGCCCTCCGCGAGGTCCACCTCGATGCCGGAGGTCGACGGGTCGGCGATCAGCGCGGCGGCGAGGGCCCGGTCGTCGCTGGAGCGGATGAGGTAGCGGTGCGGCCGGTCGGTCATCAGACGGCGGATCCGGCGGAAGTCACCGCCGGCCGCGTGCCGACCGGCGACGACGACCTCGATGTGGGCCGCCAACTGCTCGACCTCTTCGAGGATGTGCGAGGAGAACAGGACCGTGCGGCCCTCGGCGCCCATGCGGCGCAGCAGGTCCATGAGCTGCATGCGCTGGCGCGGGTCCATGCCGTTGAAGGGCTCGTCGAGCAGGAGGAGCGACGGGTCGTGGACGAGCGCGCTCGCCATCTTGACGCGCTGGCGCATGCCCTTGGAGTACGTCGAGATCTTGCGGTCCTGGGCGTACTCCATCTCGACCGTGGCGAGCGCACGCTGTGCCGCCTTGGCGCCGAGGCCGTGCAACTCGGCGTTGGCGACGACGAATTCCCTGCCGGTGAGGAAGTCGTACATCGCCTCGCGCTCGGGGACGATGCCGATGTGCCGGTAGATCTGCTCGTTGCGCCACACGGGCTGTCCGTCGAGGGTGACGGTGCCGGTGGAGGGGGGCAGGAAGCCGCCCATCATGTTGATGAGGGTGGACTTCCCGGCGCCGTTGGGGCCGAGGAGGCCGGTGACGCCGGGGCCGATCGTCATGGTGATGTCGTTGACCGCCACCACGTTGCCGAACCAGCGCGAGACGTGGTCGATGTTGAGCGTGGTCACAGTCCGACCTTTCGGTAGCGGCGCATCAGAAGGCCGTAGCAGCCGGCGATGAGACCCAGGACGACGAGCAGGAAGACCACGCCTTCGCCGGTGCCGGGGCCCACCCCGCCGGGATAGGAGGACGTGGCACCCAGGAAGGCCGTCTGCACCCCGTCGATGAGCGTGATGGGCGAGAAGAGGCCGATCCAGGGGACGACGCCCGAACTCTGCCCGTCTCCCATGGTCTGCGCGTCGGCGATGGCCTGGAGCGTGGACACCGCCCCGTAGGAGATGGTCAGTACGGCGATGACCGCCGCGATACCGAAGCCCCGGCGCGGGGTGACGGCCGAGATGACGAGGCCGATGCCGGCGAACAGCAGCGAGAGCAGTGCCACGGAGACGAGCCCCTGGAGGAATCCCTTGGTCTGGTCGGTGAAGTCGAGCTTGGCCAGCAGGGCGCCCACGTAGAGCACGATCAGCGGCACCGCGGTGATGAGGAACAGGGCCGAGGCCAGCGCCGCGAACTTCGCCCGGACGTAGTCCGCGGTCTCGATCGGGCGCGAGAAGTACAGGGGTACGGTCTTGAAGCGCAGGTCGCGGGAGACGGCCTGGGGCGCCTGCGAGGCGACGTACAGGCCGATGACCGCCTGCATGATGATCGCGTAGTTCGTGTACTCGACGGGTAGTTCGGTGGCCTTGGTGGCGACGGCGACCGCGACCATGATGGCCGCCGGGACGCACATCACCGCGAAGAGCACCATCGGCAGCACCTTGGACTTGACCGAGCGGCCGAGGCCGTAGGAGCCGCGCAGGGACTGCGAGTAGAGCGAGCGTCGGGCGTACGCACGGCCCAGGCGCTGGCCGTCGTAGGAGCGGTAGCCGATGTTGTGGATGCGGGACTGGGCGCCCGTCGGTGCCGGGGTCTGCTCAACCTCCATGGCCGACCGCCTCCTTTCCCGCGCTGTGCTGTGCGGTGCTCTGTGGTGTGGCGCGTTGGGCGGCGCTCTGTTGTTCGTCGCTGTCGGTGAAGACCTCGGAGATGTGGTGCCTGCGCTGTTCCATGCGCACCAGACCGAGACCGAGGTCGGCGACCGTGTCCCGTACGAGGTCGTAGGTGTCCTCGCCCTGGGCGGTGAGCAGCAGGATGTGTCCGGCGCCGGGCAGGCCGCCGCCGTCGTCGTGGGTGTCCACCCCGCGCGCGTGGAGCGCGTCGCGCACCGCGGCGGTGCCGTCCGGGTGTTCGTCGGTGTCGGTCACCTCGATGGCGAGGATGGCCGTGGACTGGGTGAAGTCCGTGGTGGAGCTGGACCGCAGGAGCTTGCCGCCGTCGACGACCACCACGTGGTCGCAGGTCCGCTCCAGCTCGCCGAGCAGGTGCGAGGTGACCAGCACCGAGATGCCGAAGTCGGTGTGGATGCGGCGGATCAGGCCGAGCATCTCGTCGCGGCCGACCGGGTCGAGGCCGTTGGTCGGCTCGTCCAGGAAGACCAGCTGCGGGTCGTGGACCAGGGCCTGGGCGAGCTTGACGCGCTGCTTCATGCCGGTCGAGTAACCACCGATGGGCCGGTAGCGCTCCTCGTACAGTCCGACGTGGCGCAGGGTGTCAGCGGTGCGCTCGCGGGCGGCGGCAGGCGGGAGCCCGGACATGCGCGCCATGTGCACGACGAACTCGGTGGCCGAGACGTCGGGTGGCAGGCAGTCGTGCTCCGGCATGTAGCCGACGCGCTCACGGATGGCGCCGCCCTCGGTGGCGACGTCGAGTCCGAGCACGGCGGCCCGGCCCTCCGTGGCGGGGGAAAGACCCAGCAGGATCTTGATCAGGGTGGACTTGCCGGCGCCATTGGCACCGACGAGTCCGGTCACACCGGGTCCGATGTCCATGGAGAGCCGGTCGAGCGCGGTCACCCGGGGGAACCGCTTGCTCAGGCTTTCGGTCGCGATCACAGTCACGTCCACGACGGTAGTGGCGCACACCACATCGGTCGTCAACCCGAAGAGCTGTCTCGGCATCCACCTTCAGTCGTACGGGCCCGTAGGGGTCCCCCTCAGGTCGAACAACCGATGGCGGGTCGTCCGCATCGGCGCCGTTGTCCACAGACAGGCGTTCGACTGTTGACGCGGGCTCTAACAGGTGTCAGATTCGCGAGGGTCAAGTTACGAGGGTCAAGTTACGGGCACGTAGCGCGGTCGATGGGGACGGTGGGCGGCGGCAATGACGACGGCGGAGGCGGCGGACGAACTCACCGGGGAACCGGTCAGCGAACCGGCCGGGGGCCTGGTCAGGGAACTGGCCGGGTTCAGACGGGTGCAGCGGCTGGCGTACGAGTGCGCGGAGGCCGTCGCGGCGCGGCTGGAGCCGGGGATCACCGAGCGCGAGGCGGCCCGGATGCTGCGGGAGTGGCTGCGCGAGCGGGGCGTGCGGGACTGGTTCCATCTGCCCTTCGCCTGGTTCGGGGACCGCACGGCGTTCGTGAACTTCCGCGTCCCCCTCCAGTTCTTCCCGACCGGCCGCCGGCTGGAGCCCGGGATGCCGTTCATCCTGGACCTGGCCCCCGTCCACCGGGGTTTCGCGGCGGACATCGGCTACTCCGGCTCGCTCGGCGCCAACCCGGTGCAGGAGAGGCTGATGGCCGACCTGGAGGCGCACCGTGAGCTGATCCTGCGCGAGGTGCGCGAGCGGCGCCCGCTGCGCGAGATCTACGAGGACGTGGACCGCCTCATGGTCCGCCAGGGCTACGCCAACCGGCATCGCGCGTATCCCTTCGGGGTGATCGCGCACAAGATCGACCGGGTACGTGAACGGCCCTGGTCGCCCCGGCTGTTCGGGTTCGGTACACAGTCCCTGAAGGGGCTGGCGGGCGACGCGCTGCGCGGCCACCGCGAGGGCTGGTCGCCCCTGTGGTCGCCGTACCGCTTCTCCGACCACCCGCCGCAGCCGGGTCTGTGGGCGGTCGAGCCGCATCTCGGATTCCGGGGCACGGGGGCGAAGTTCGAGGAGATCCTGGTCGTCACGGACTCCGCGGACCCGCGGGAGAGCGCGTTCTGGCTTGACGACGATCTGCCGCATGTGCGGCGCTGGGCGGAGGCGAAGTGACTCTCGACGGGGCGCGTGAGCGCCGGGTACGGACGGGCGGGATCGAGCTGTGCGTCGCCGAGTTGGGGGACCCGGCGGACCCCACGGTGATCCTCGTGCACGGCTATCCGGACACCAAGGAGGTGTGGTCGCAGGTCGCCGCGCGGCTCGCCGACCGCTTCCATGTCGTGCTGTACGACGTGCGGGGCCACGGCGGTTCGACGCCGCCGCGTCCGCTGCGGGGCGGCTTCACCCTGGAGAAGCTCACGGACGACTTCCTGGCGGTCGCGGACGCGGTCAGCCCGGACCGGCCGGTGCACCTGGTGGGGCACGACTGGGGCTCGGTGCAGTCCTGGGAGTTCGTCACCGTCGCGCGCACGGAGGGCCGGATCGCGTCCTTCACGTCGATGTCCGGGCCGTCCCTCGACCACCTCGGCCACTGGACGAAAGGGCGCCTGCAGCGGCCCACCCCGCGCGCGGTCGCCCAACTCCTGGGCCAGGGACGCCGATCCTGGTACGTGTACGCGCTGCACACGCCCGTGCTGCCCGAACTCGCCTGGCGCGGCCCGCTCGGCAGACACTGGCCGAAGCTCCTGGCCCGCCTCGAAAGGGTCTCCGGGGACGGCTACCCGACCGCCACCCTGCCCACGGACGCGGCCAACGGCGCCTGGCTGTACCGGGACAACGTCAGGTCCCGGCTGCGCAGGCCGCGCACGGACGCGCACGCGCACGCGCCCGTGCAGCTCATCACGCCCCTGGGGGACGCGTTCCTCTCCGAGCGGCTGTACGACGGACTGGAGCGGTGGGCGCCCCGGCTGGTGCGCCGCACGCTCGACGCCAGGCACTGGATCCCGCGCACCCGGCCCGACCAGGTGGCGGCCTGGATCGGGGAGTTCGTCACCGCCAACGAGGGCGGGCGGCTTCCCGCGACGCCGACGGGCGCGTACGCGCAGCGTTTCGGCGGTCAGCTGGTCCTGGTCACCGGGGCGGGCAGCGGCATCGGACGGGCGACGGCCTTCGCGTTCGCCGAGGCGGGCGCCCGCGTGGTGGCCGTCGACCGGGATGCCGAAAGCGCGGCCCGTACAGCCGAGTTGGCCCGACTTGTCGGCGCCCCCGAAGCCTGGGCGGAGCCGGTCGACGTCACCGACGAGCAGGCGATGGAGAAGCTCGCCGAGAAGGTCGCCACCGAGTACGGCGTGGTGGACGTGCTGGTGAACAACGCGGGGATCGGGCTCTCCGGGTCCTTCTTCGACACGACCCCGGAGGACTGGAAGAAGGTCCTGGACGTCAACTTGTGGGGTGTGATCCACGGTTGCCGGATCTTCGGGAGGCAGATGGCCGAGCGCGGACAGGGCGGCCACATCGTGAACATCGCCTCCGCCGCCGCGTTCCAGCCCTCCAAGGTGCTGGCCGCGTACAGCACTTCGAAGGCCGCGGTGCTGATGCTCAGTGAGTGTCTGCGCGCCGAGCTGGCGGGTCAGGGCATCGGTGTCTCGGCGATCTGCCCCGGGATCGTCAACACGAACATCACAACGACCGCGCGCTTCACGGGAGTCGACGCCGAGGAACAGGCCCGTCGGCAGAAGCGGACGGCGCGGCTGTACGGACTGCGCAACTACCCGCCGGAGAGGGTGGCTTCGGCGATCCTGCGCGCCGTGGTGCGCAACGAGGCGGTCGCACCGGTGACGCCGGAGGCCCGGGGAGCGCATCTCATGTCCCGGTTCATACCGGGTGCGTTGAGGGCGCTGGCACGGATGGACCCGCCGCTGTGACCAGCATCCCCAAACGGTAGTGAATCAACCAAAGTTGCCCAAAAGCCTTAAAAGGATGTCCGGTTGTCCACAGTTTCTTCAATTGCCCTGTGGATAACCGCACTTGGCTGTGGATCAAACCTCCGCACCAAAATCAAATGCGTGATCACCGTCTCGCCCGGCACCCTTACGGGATGACCGAGAAAGAGATGGATGAAAGAGATGGATGAAAGACGCACCGTGAAGGTGTCGAAGTACCTGTCGAAGCATCTGCGGCACCAGCCGGACCGGATCGGGCTCGCGCTCGACGAGGCCGGCTGGGTCGAGATCGACACGCTGATCGCCGCTGCCACGGCCCATGGCTTCCGGTTCACCCGGGACGAGCTGGACCATGTGGTCGCCGCCAACGACAAGAAGCGCTTCGCGATCGACGGCACCCGGATCCGCGCCAGCCAGGGCCACAGCGTCGAGGTCGACCTCGGGCTGCCCCCGGCGACCCCGCCGCCGTACCTCTACCACGGCACGGTGGACCGCTTCCTGGACGCGATCCGCGCCGAGGGCCTGCGGCCCATGAACCGGCACGCCGTGCACCTGTCGGCCGACCGTGAGACCGCGACCCGGGTCGGCGCCCGCCGAGGCCGGCCCGTCGTGCTCTCGGTGGACTCGGCCGCCATGCACCACGACGGCCACCTCTTCCACGTCAGCGCGAACGGCGTATGGCTCACGGAGTCCGTGCCGCCGAGCTATCTGCGGTTCTCCGGTCCGCACTGACACCGCAACGGCACCAACGGCCCGGTGACTGTTTCACGTGAAACATGAACGGCGTCCAGTCCCTGGAGCATGAGTCTGCTCAGCTTGACCGGAGTTGGCTGAGCGCTTCGGTGGCGGCCCGCCCACCAAGAGCTGGCGCACCGACCCGGACACCCCGGTAGCCGGCCAGGCCTACCTCGGCGAAGCGTCCTCAGGAGTGGTTCCACTCGGCCTCCACGACCCCCGGCAGCACTCTCCCCGCAGCGCGGGTCCTTGAGCTGACCAAGACCGCGGTGCGCGGACCGGCAGACGGCGTCTTCACGTCGGGAGCCGACGACCACCAAGGCGGCGGGCCGGATCGACGTCGGCGCTAGTCACCTCTGGCCCTCTCCGGGCACTTGCGGGACAGTTCCCGACAGGTCTTCGCGCGACCGGGCCTGCGTGCCCGGTATGGGACAGGTACCGCGGGAGGAGTGCTGTCAGACGGGGCGGAGGGAGGCCAGGACCAGTTCCCCGTAGCGGCGCCACTGTGCCGGGTCCGACACGCCCATGCGGGCGAGCTGTCTGGCGCAGCCGCCCGCCACGATGATGAGGTCGGTGACGGTGGCGTCCGAGCGGATCGCTCCCTGTTCTCTGGCTGTTCGCAGGAGGGTGTTCAGCAGTTCGAGGAGGCGGTCGCCGTCCAAGGAGGACTGGTTGTACATCACGTCGGCCAGGAGCCGGTTGGCGGCCATCGACTCGAAGACGTCGAGCAGGAGCGCCGCCAGTGCACGCCCGGCGTCCGGCTCGGCCAGCGCCGCGGAGGTACGTTCCTCGATCCGGCCGAAGCGGCGCCGGATGACGGCCGCGACCAGGTCGTCCTTGGTCGGATAGCTGCGGTAGACGGTCGCCTTGCCGACACCCGCTCGGGCGGCGACCTCGGGGACGGTGGCCTCCAAGCCTCGTTCCGCGAAGACCTGGAGGGCCGCGGCGACGATGCGCTCATGATTGCGGCGGGCATCAGTGCGACGGTCGGACCAGTCCGTTGTGTGCTCGTTCGTCGTCATGGGCGGTGCGGCTCTCGGCGTGTCCATGGGCTCAAGTGTGCCGCTTGCCGCTGTCCTCGGCGGTGAGGGCCGGCTCGGGAAGCGGAGCGGCGGCACCGACCTCCGCCAGGACCGACCCATGGGCATGGCCTCGTGGGCGGGGAATGAAGAGGGCGACGGCCGCGGCGACCAGGGCCCCGGCACCGGCGACGAGGAAGGACACCGTGTAGGCGTGCTCGGTCGGCAGCGGATGCCGGGCGGTGACGCTGTTCGCGAGGACACTGGCGATCACCTGGCTGCCCAGTGAGGAACCCACCGACCGGAGAAGGGCGTTGACCCCGGTGGCCTCGCCGGTCTTGGCCGGCTCGACCGCGTCCACGATCAGGTTGGGCATGGCGGCGAAGCCCAGCCCTATGCCGGTGAAGACCACCATGGCGAAGCCCAGGACGGCCCCCTGCGAACCGTGCTCGGCGGCGAGCAGAGCCATACCGGCCGCGGTGACGACACCACCCAGCACCAGGGGCACCTTGCCGCCGAAGCGGGTGGTGAGCAGGCCGGAGACCGGGCCGGCCACCAGCATCATCAGGCACCCGGGCAGCATCAGCAGGCCCGCGCGGGTGGCGTCGCCGCCGAAGCCGTAGCCGCTGGCCACGGGGGTTTCGATGAGCTGGGGCAGCAGCAGGAAGATGCCGAACATCCCGAAGCCGATCAGCAGCGTGGCGACGTTGGTCATCAGCACCGGCCAGCGCATCAGCACCGTCATGTCCACCAGCGGCTCGGCGACACGCCGTTCCACCAGGGCGAAGACCGCCAGCACCACCAATCCGGCGCCGACCAGGCCAAGGGTACGGCCGCTGGTCCAGCCCCACGAGCTTGCCTGGCTGATGGCGATCAGCGGCGCGGTGATGCCCAGGCCCAGCAGGACGGTACCGATGAAGTCGACCTTGCCGGGGGTGCGCACCGGCGACTCGGGCAGCAGGAAATGCGCCGCTGCGGCCGCGAGGACCGCCATGGCGGTACCCGCGATGAAGATCCAGCGGTACGAGGCGTGATCGACCAGCAGGCCGCCCATCAGGAGGCCCAGCCCGCCGCCGATCCCGGCGGTGGCCGATATCAGTCCTACCGCGCCGGCCCGTCGCTCTTGCGGGAATTCGTCGCGGACGATGCCGAAGCACAGGGGGAAGATGCCGCCGCCCGCACCCATCACCACGCGTCCGGCCACCACCACGGCGAGGTTGTCGCCCAGTGCGGCCAACGCACCACCCAGCGCGAAGAGCATCAGCGATATCACCAGCAGCCGACGCTTGCCGAACATGTCACCCAGCCGCCCGAACACCGGCGTCAGCACGGCCGCGGCCACGAGGTAACCGGTGAGTGCCCAGGTCGCGTTCTGTGCCGTGGTGTGCAGCGAGGCGGCCATGTCGCCCAGTGCGGGTGCGATGGAGGTCTGGGCCAGGGCGAAGGAAAGCGCCGCCAGACCGAGGATGGCCAGGCTGCGGCCTGGAGGCACGGTCCTCGCCTCTTTGGTTTCTGCCATGGGTTCCGGCTCCCAAGAAGAAGTACGCATCAAATGGACCCCGAGGTCCGGTTCAGGGGAATGCTAACCGAACCCTTGGGTCCGGTAATCCCCGCCCCTGTGACCACAGATTCCGGCCCGCGGCGGCCCTGTTCACGCTGGGAGGCACTACCAGCTGAGTGGCCCAACCGGCTGCGGGGTGCGGCAAACCAGCTGCCACCTGCGTAGTCCGCCCGCCATACGGGCCATCCGACATATGCGCGGTTCAAGTCCTGCCTGGCGCCGCCTCCACGGTGCGGCTGCGTGGATCTCGCCTGTGGGTGCCTCACTCGCCTTACGTCGCATCAAGCCGTTGACCTGTGTCGGCGACGGGTGACGATGAGCCTCCGGTGGCCCGCGGTTCAGCGAGCACCAACGTAGGCTCCGAGGTATGAGTCTGCGTCTGAGCACCGTGATCCTTCCGTACCGCCGCTGGCACGAGGGCGGGCGTTCGGCCTGGTCACGGGCCGAGCAGCTCGACTTCCACACGGCGTACACCTATGACCACCTGTCCTGGCGCAGCTTCCGCGACGGTCCGTGGTTCGGCGCGATCCCGACGCTGACGGCCGCGGCGGGCGTCACGGAGCAGATGCGTCTGGGCACCCTCGTCACGTCGCCCAATTTCCGCCACCCGGTGACTCTCGCCAAGGAGTTGATCTCGCTGGACGACATCTCCGGCGGTCGGGTGACGCTCGGCATCGGCGCGGGCGGCACCGGCTTCGACGCCACCGCGATGGGGCAGGAGCCATGGACCCCGCGAGAGCGTGCCGACCGGCTGGCAGAGTTTGTGCCCCTCCTTGACCGGCTGCTGACCGAGGACTCGGTGTCGTACGAGGGGAACTTCTACTCGGCGCACGAGGCGCGTACCATCCCCGGCTGCGTGCAGCGGCCCCGACTGCCCTTCGCGGTTGCCGCCACCGGCCCGCGCGGGCTGGGGCTCGCCGCGCGGTACGGGCAGGCGTGGGTGACCACTGGGGACCCCAAGTTGTACGAGAACGGCACGCCGGAGCAATCGATCCGTGCTCTCCGTGGCCAGGTGGAGAAGCTGGCCGATGCGTGCGCCGCGATCGGGCGGGACGTGGCCGAGGTGGACAAGATCCTGCTCACCGGTTTCACCCCGGACCGTGGCCGCCCCTTGGAGTCGGTTGACGCGTTCGTCGACTTCGCGGGCCGGCATCAGGAGTTGGGCTTCACCGAGGTCGTGATCCACTGGCCGGTCCCCGACTCGGACTTCGCCGCAGACGAGAAGATCTTCGAGCAGATCGCCATGGAGGCCCCGGCGCAGTTGGGGTGAGTGGTCAGCTCCGCGAGCGTGCCTCCGCCTTCTGGACTGCGTTGTCGCAGGTCACGAGGCGATAGGTGAAAAAGGCTTGACCGAGGTGACGAGCGTACCCGGTCGCACACTCTGTGTAGCCGTCGCCGCTGCGGTCAACGTGGGCACCGCCCCGAACCACGGCCCGTCCCGACTCCATGTTCCGGTGACTGGGAGCAACGGCAGCACCGGACATGCCCGGCTGGGGTTGCCTTCAGCCCTCGCGGTAGCGCGCGAAGACGCGGGCGCGCACCTGCTCCCAGGTCCGGTCTGCGGCCGTCCGGCGAAACAGGGCCCCGTTCGCCAGCTCGAAGAACTGGCCCGCAGGTCTGCCGGTCCTCGATGGCTCCCCACCGTATCCGTAGCGGTCGATGCCATGGGCGCAACGCCGGCGTTACGTCACCGTCCGCTGCCAGACCGAGGTGAGCGCGGCGGCAGGGTCGGTGTCGGCCGGTGCCCCGGGCCACCATTCGCCCTCGTCGTCCTGGGAGTAGGGATACCAGCGGGCGTCGGGGCCCAGCCGTAGCTGGATGCCGTGGTCGGTGAGGGTGAGGCGGTTACGCCAGGTCCTCAGGGGGACGGGGGCGCCGGTCAGGGCGGTGCGGGCGGCCTTCATCGTCACCGGGTCGGGGGTGTGGGGGTGTTCGGCGACGGTGAGGCCGGTGGGGCCGCCGTGGCGCCAGGCACGGGTGAGGCGGGCGAACGCGCCCGGTTTGGCGCCGGTGTTCACGATCAGGTGGTGGAACCACTCGGGTCCGTGACTGCTCGCGGCGATCCGTACCGCGTCCTGGTGCTGGGTCAGGTGCAGGTCGGTGATGTCGCCCGCGAGGAGTCGTGCGGAGCGGGCGGCGGCGTCGGCCATGAGGCGTTCCAGGTCCGTGGTGGCCAGCCCACTGCCGGACGGCGGAGCGACGGGGAGCGAGACGGTGTGGGTGACCGGTTCGGGGGGGGGTCGGGCAACTGGGGGGCGTGTTCGGCCCAGCGGGTGTAAGCGGCCGCGGCAGGGATGCCGGCCGGGGCCGGTGGCAGCTCGGGTGCGATCCCTGGGTCGGACTTTCTGCGGCGCAGCAGGAAGGGGCGGACGGGACGGGATACGGGATGCAGGGCCGTCCCGGAAGGAACGCCAGGACTCGGGTGGGGCTGCTGAGCGATGGAGCAGGGTGAGCCCCAGCGCTCGGTGGTCGCGGTGACGACCAGGTCGACAGCTCCGGCTCTTCGGTCCCTTTCGTCTGCTTGGTGAGCGGTTCCTGGACCTGCCAGGCGCGGTCGTCGGCGCGGTCGTCGGCGGGAACCCGGCAGATCGCGATGAGTCCCCACGGCCGCCTGGTCCCCTGCGCCGTCACCCGCCGTGGCCTGCCGCCTGGCGAGAGCCACTTCTTCCCGGTGTTCGTCCCGAGAGCGCGAGGGCGTTGCGAGGCTCGCTCAAGGACGCCTTAAGACGGACGCGGCAGGCTCGTTCCGGCCACCGGCAGTGGTGGTGGGCCCGTGCCCGTGCCCGGGACCGGGCGCGGGCACGGATCGGCGCTCGCGGACCGCCGTGAGCGACGGGCGATTCAGTGAATGGAGACACCATGGCCACGGTTGTCAGCACCGCGGTGGGCGAGCGGACCGGACCGCTGGACCGGCTGCACGCCCTCCATGCCGAAGGGCGCCTTGCCGACGCGTACGACGAGGTGCCCGGTCTGCTGTCCGAGCCGGCCGCCGCGGGGGACCCCGCCGGACCGCCGGCGCCGGACCTGGCGCGGGCCGGACAGCTGCTCTCACGGCTGGACCGGGAGGAGGTGGTGTGTGAGCACCCCGGCACCGGGACGATCACCGTCGCGGTCACCGGCCACTCCACCCTGAACGGGCTCACTGCCCCGCTGACCGCCGAACTCGCCCGTCACAGCCTGCTGTTGAAGCTGCACGAGGGCGACTACGACTCGTGGCGCCGTGATCTCCACAACACCGACAGCGACGTGTACTCCTCCGGCGCCGATCTGGCGCTGTGCGTGCTGGACGCCGAGATCATCTTCGCGGAGCTCCCGCACCCCTGGCGGGTGGAGGACGTGCAGCGCGCCACCGCCGGGAAGCTGAACCTGATCCGCTCGCTCGCGGAGCGCTATGTCGCACGCGGCACCGGCACCCTCGTGCTCAACACCGTGCCCCTGCTGCGCAGCCATCAGCGCCGCCTGGTCGACGCCCGGTCCAGGGCCCGGCTCGGGGTGATCTGGCGGGAGTTCAACGCGGGGCTGCTGCGGCTGGCCGCCGTGCACGAGCGCGTCCACGTCGTGGACCTCGACCCGCTGCTCGCCTCCTGCGGCCCGGTCAACGAGCCGCGGCTCGCCGCCTACGCCAAGGTGCGGTTCGGCGAGGAACTGCTGGCCGCCTACGCCCGCGAGATCGGCCACCTGGCCCGGGCCCTGCGCGGACGCACCAAGAAGGTGCTGGTCGTCGACCTGGACAACACCCTGTGGGACGGCATCCTCGGCGACGACGGCCCGGACGGCATCGCCGCCTCCACCACCTACCGGGGCGAGGCGTTCGGCCGGTTCCAGAAGGCCGTCGCCCAGATCGGCTCCCAGGGCGTCCTGCTCGCCGTATGCAGCAAGAACGACATCGAGCCGGTCCGCAGCGTGCTGCGCGACCACCCCGACATGGCTCTGCGGGAGACCGACTTCGTCCAGGTCACCGCCAACTGGGAACCCAAGGACCGGAACCTGCTGGAGATCGCTCAGCGGCTCAACCTCGGTGTGGACAGCTTCGTCTTCGCCGACGACTCGCCGTTCGAGTGCGGTCTGGTGGCCCGCAGCCTGCCCGGCGTCGCCGTGGTTCGGCTCGACGAGGAACCCGCCCTGCACGTCGAACGGCTGCTCGCGGACAGCTGGTTCGACGTACGGGAGCTGACGTCCGAGGACCGTGCCCGGGCGACGCAGTACCGCACCGAGGTCGCCCGCCAGGACCTTCTGGAGAGCGCGGCCTCGATGGACGAGTACGTCGCGGAACTGGGTGTCGAGATCACCCTCTCGCCCGTACGGGACCACGAGATCGCCAGGGTCTCGCAGGTGACGCTGCGCACCAACCAGTTCAACCTCACGACCGAGCGGCTCCAGCAGGCCGATGTACGGGCGCTGCACGAGTCCTCCGACGGGCTGGTGCTCGCGATCCGTTCCGCGGACCGGTTCGGGGACAACGGGCTGGTGGGTGCCGTCCTGGTGAGCGGCGTCGAGGCGGGCGGCGGGGCGGAGGGCGGCTGGCACATCGACAACATGCTGCTGAGCTGCCGGGTGTTCGCCCGCGGTATCGAGCAGGCCTGCCTGGCCGCCGTGCTGTCCGAGGCCCGCGCCGCGGGCGCGGGCGCCGTGTACGCCCGCTACCGTCCGACGGCCAAGAACCACCGGGTGCGCGACCTGTACCCGTCCATGGGCTTCGCGAAGACGGGTGAGAGCGCGGACGGCACCGTGTCGTTCCGGCACGACCTGTCCGACGAACAGCTGCCGACACCGCCGGCGTACGTCCGTCTGACGGCGGACCTCGGCCGGCGGTCGTCCTGAGGCGGACGGCATGCGATGGTCCGCGCGGCGGGCGTGGCGGGGCGTGGCCACGTTCTTCCTTGACGGCTTCGGCGGGCTCGCCATGATGTTCGGCGTGGTTCCGCCGGGATCCGTCGCGCAGGCGAAGCAATGGTGGCTCGGCGACGCGGACCCCAGGGTCCCGGGCTACGCGCTCCCGCTCGACGAGCCGCCGCCCGCCCATCCCGAGCGGCTGGCCACCGATGTGCCGCTCTCCCCGCGTGAACGGGAGCTGTGGGCGCAGTTGGAGGGGCACGGCCGGGTGGAGGACGGCCCCGGCCGACGGGAGTGACTGACGCCGGCCGCAAGAGGGGCTTTAAGACGGCCCCGACGATCGGCACGGCAGGTCCGGCAGACAGCCGGTTCGGACGGTCCAGCCGGTTCGGACGGTTTCGACGCGATATGAGTCGCTTCGAGGCGAGGGAAAAGACAGTGGCGGAATTCGGTAAGACCCAGTCTGGAACTCGACGAGAACGAGGAGTTCCCGGCCGACATCTGCCGGCTGCTGGAGGGCTGGGACCTGCAGGAGTGGCTACATCCCGGCCGAGTACGGCGGCAGGCTCACCGACTACGAGACCGTCATGCAGGTCATGCGGGTGGTGGCCCGACGCGATCTGACCGTCGCCGTCGGGCACGGCAAGACCTATCTGGGCGGGGTCTGCGTCTGGATCTCCGGCACCGCCGAGCAGGCCCGCGGCCTCGCCGCCGGCATCCGGGCCGGGGTACCGGTCTCGCTGGCCCTCACCGAGCGCGCCCACGGCAGCGACCTGCTCGCCGGGGATGTGCGGGGCGAGGCCGACGGCGAGGGCGGCTGGCGCGTCAGTGGTGAGAAGTGGCTGATCAACAACGCCATCCGGGGCAGCGTGCTCTCCGTGCTCACCCGTACCGCCGAGGACGGCGGGCCGCGCGGCTTCACCGTGCTGCTGGTCGACAAGCGGCGGCTGGCCGAGGGCGACGACTACCGCTGCCTGGACAAGATCCGCACGCATGGCATCCGGGGCGCGGACATCAGCGGCATCGCCTTCGACGCCGCCCCCGTGCCGGCGGACGCGGCGGTCGGCGGGGCGGGCGGTGGCGTCGAGACCGTGCTCAAGGCCCTGCAGCTCACCCGCACCCTGTGTGCCTCGCTGTCGCTGGGCGCGGCCGATCACGCGCTGAGCATCGCCCTGGACTTCGCCGAGCGGCGCGAGTTGTTCGGACGGCGTCTCATCGATCTGCCGCAGGCGCGGCACGTGCTCGCCTCGGCGGCGGCGGACGTGCTGGTGGGAGAGGCGCTGGCCACGGTCGCCGCCCGGTCCGTGCACACCGTCCCCGACGAGCTGAGCGTGGTCGCCGCGGCCACCAACGCCGCGGTCGCCTCGGCCAACCAGGACCCGGACCGCTTCGGGGAGGACCCCGGCGCCTTCGACCCGGCGCGGCCCTCCGCAGGCGCCCACCTGGCGCTCGGCCACGGCGCGCACTTCTGCCTGGGCGCCGCCCTCGCCCGCGCGGGGCTGCAGATCGCCGTCTCCTCGCTGATCCGCCGTTTCCCCAGGCTGGCCCCCGCCGACGACGTCGACAACCTCACCCTGACCACCGGCATGATGGTGCACGCCCTGAGCCGTATGCCCGTCACCTGGTGACCTTCGTCGGCGGACAGACCACTGCCCGGGTCCCCCTGTCGGGACCCGGGCAGTGGTCTGTGCTCGCGGCTGCCGCAGCCGCTCAGGGCCGGGCCGGCTGCCGCACCACTCGCCGGGCCACGGTCCGCCCCGGCTCCTGCACCTGGAAGTAGGCCCTGGCCAGCACCTTCTGCTGGAGCGTCCGGTTGCGGTCCACCACCCGGTAGAGGGACCGGCGGGCCAGGCCGCCCAGCCGTCCGTCGAGGGCGAAGAGCCGCTCCTGGCGGAGCTGGAGGGCGCTCCGGGCAGACGCTCCAGGCCCTGCGCGGGCAGACCGGGAAGCGGCCGACGCCTGCGCCGCGACCGGCCGGGACATGAGCGGGGTCGAAACGATCCTGCTCACCGGGCTCACCCGGACCGGGGGCGTCCGCGCGAGCTGGGCCTCACCGAGATCGTGGCCCACCGGCCCGGCCCCGACTCCGGCTTCGCGGCCGACGAGCGGGTCTGCGAGCGCCTCGCCACGGAGGCGCCGGCGCCACTGCGCTGACCCACAACCGGCCGGGGCGGCCACTCACCTGGGCGGACCGCCGCACGGACGTGCGCGGACATACGCGAGAATGGCCGGGTGACCTCAGCGACCAGAGAGCCCGAGACCCCCGCCGCCGCCCTCCCGATCCGGCTGATCGCCACCGACCTCGACGGCACGCTGCTGCGCGACGACAAGTCGGTGTCCCCGCGCACGGTCGCCGCCCTGGCCGCCGCCGAGGCCGCGGGTGTCGAGGTCTTCTTCGTCACGGGCCGCCCGGCCCGCTGGATGGACGTCGTCAGCGAGCACGTCCATGGTCACGGGCTGGCGATCTGCGGCAACGGCGCCGCCGTGGTCGACCTGCACGGCGGCCCCGGCGCCCACCGCTTCGTGAAGGTTCGGGAGCTGGCCAGGGACAACGCGCTGGACGCCGTACGGCTGCTGCGCGAGGCCGCGCCGGGGACCGTGTACGCCGTGGAGCAGACGTACGGCTTCCACCAGGAGCCGGAGTATCCGAAGCTGCACATGGAGGTGCCGGACAATCGGGCGCCCGCCGAGAAGCTGCTGGCCCCGGGCGGGCCGAGCGACGGTGAGCCCGTGCTCAAGATCCTCGCCTTCCACCACACCATGGACCCCGACGCGTTCCTCACCACCGCCCGGCTCGCGATCGGCGACCGTGCCACCGTGACCCGCTCCAGCCCCAGCGCCCTGCTGGAGATCAGCGGCCCCGAGGTCTCCAAGGCGAGCACCCTGGCCCTGTGCTGCGCCGAGCGGGGCATCTCGTCCGAGGAGGTCGTCGCCTTCGGGGACATGCCGAACGACGTCGAGATGCTCACCTGGGCGGGCCGGTCGTACGCCATGGGCAACGCGCATCCCGACGTCCTCGCGGCGGCCTCGGGACACACGGCGCCCAACAACGAGGACGGGGTGGCCGTCGTGATCGAGCGACTGCTCGCGGAACGCCGCTGAGGAAGCCGTCGTACGGGGGCCTCACCTACAGCTGGACCCCGCGCGCCACCAGCCACGCCGCCGGGTCCACCCCCGATCCCAGTTCCGGTGTGACACGTACCTCGAAGTGCAGGTGCGGGCCGGTCGAGTTGCCGGTCGTGCCGGTCTGGCCGATCCACTGGCCCGGGGTCACCCGCTGCCCCTGGTCGACGGTGACGGCGGCGAGGTGCGCGTACTGCGTGTAGTAGCCCCCGGGGTGCTCGATCACGATCTCGATGCCGAAGGCGCCCCCGCACGACACCGACACCACCGTGCCCGCGCCGACCGCGCGCACCGGTGTGCCGATCGGTACCGCGAAGTCCTGCCCGGTGTGCCCGTTGGCCCACCGGTCGCCGCCGCTGCCGAAACTCGCGGAGAGCTCGTACGTCTCCACGGGCGTGACGTACTCCGGCATGGTCCCGGGATCCGGCTGGTCGAGCCGGACGGCGCCCCGGCACGAGCCCGCCGCGACCGAGGCGTCGGCCCGGCCCTGGAGCGTCCAGCGGGCCTCTTCCAACTTCGCCTCGATCGACCGTTTCAGCTCGGCGAGTTCGCGGTTTTGCCGCTCCAGCTGCTGCCACTGCGCCGCCGCCTTCGCCTCGTCGGCGGCGAGCCTGGCCTCCGCGCGCCGGCTCTTGTCGATCGCGTTGTTGACGGCGAGATCGGCCTGCCACACGGCCCGCTGACCGCGCATCAGCTCCTCGGGGCTGTCCGCGAGCAGCATCTGCGCGGTGAGCGGCAGGCCGCCGCCGCTGCGGTACTGGCCGCGTGCGATCCGGCCCAGGTCCTCGTGCAGGACGGCGATGTCGCGCCGCTCACGGGCGAGGAGTTCCTCGTACCGCCGGGCCCTGGCCCCCTCCACCGCGGACTCGTGCCGTCCGGCCTCGTACCGCCGCGTCACCACGGCGGCATCCGCGTACAGCCGGGTCACCTCGGTGCTGAGGCCCGAGTCCGTACCGGCGTCCGAGCCGGGGTCCGTGTCCTCGCCGGAGGCGGCCGTGGGCCGGGCGACCAGGACCGCGAGCGCGCACAGCAGTGCCGGAACGAGCAGCGGATGACGGCGACGTGAGCCCATGTCAGCGATCGTGTACCGCAAACCGGGCCGATGCCCTGTTCAAGTCGTACGCCTGGGGGACCCCTTGCCACGAACGGCTCAGCAACAGGCTTTTCGACAGCCTCAGTACGGGGCCTGCCACACCACCGTCGTACCGCCGCCGTCCGGGCCGCTGCCGGGTCCGTGCCGGCTGTCGCCGCCCAGCGACTCGGCACGCCGTTTCAGGTTCCTGAGGCCACTGCGCCGGCCGCCCTCGGGGATGCCGACACCGTCGTCGGCGACGGTCAGCCGTACGCCCGGCCGGCCGTCCGCCAGGGTCACGCCCGCGTCGACCACGACATCGATCCGGGATGCCCCGGCATGGCGGAAGGCGTTGGACAGTCCCTCGCGGAGGGCGGCGACGAGGTTCTTGCCGGTCGGCTCGCCGACGGCGGTGTCGACCGGACCGACCACCCGGAGCGTGGGCTTGAAGCCGAGTGCCACGGCGGCCATGTGGATCTCCCGCCGCACCCGGGTGGACAGTTCGGACGGCACCTCGCCGGGGTCGTCCTGGAGCGCGAAGATCGCGGTGCGGATCTCCTGGATGGTGACGTCGAGTTCGTCGACGGCCCTGCCGACGCCGTCCCGCACCTCGGGCGCGACCGGCCCGCGCTGGGCGCTCTCCAGCATCATCCCGGTGGCGAACAGCCGTTGGATGACGAGATCGTGCAGGTCACGGGCGATCCGGTCGCGGTCCTCGTACACCGCGAGCCGTTCCCGGTCGCGCTGTGCCTCGGCCATCATCAGCGCGAGCGCGGCCTGCGCGGCGAACCGGACGGCGAGCGCGCGCTCCGTCTCCGTGAACGCGCGCTCTCCCCGCGCGCGGGGCATGGCGAGGCTGCCGACGACCCGGCCGTCGCTCTGCAGGGGCAGCAGCATCGTGGGCCCGTAGTCGCGGGTGAGGCCGTTGCCGATGGCCAGCCGGGGGTCGGTGGCCGCGTCCGCGACGAACACCGGCTCGCCGTCGAGGAGTTCGGCGACGACCTCGCTCTCCGGCGGGATGATCACGCCGAGCGCGTCGGAGGGGCGCTCGGCGTCCACGGCGACGATCTCCAGGCCGCCCTCGTCGGCGGGCAGCAGCACGATCCCGGCCGCGGCCCCGGAGAGCCGGCGGGCCTGTTCGGCGACGATCCGGAGGGAGTCGCCGATGTCGCCGCCCGAGAGCAGCGCGGTGGTCACGGCCACGGACCCGTCGATCCAGCGCTCACGCTGTCTGGCGGCCTCGTACAGGCGGGCGTTGCCGATGGCGATGCCCGCCTCGGCGGCCAGCACCCGGACCAGGGTCAGGTCGTGCTCGGTGAACGGGCCGCCGCCGCGCTTGTCACCCAGGTACAGGTTCCCGAAGACCTCGCCGTGCACCCGGATCGGCTCGACCCACCGGACGGTCTCCTCGTCGACGCCGTGGTGCACGAAGTCGGCGAAGCCGACGCCGTCCTCGGCGAGGACCCCGATGGCCACGCGCCCGGCGTCCACCAGGGCGGTCGCCGTCGCGCAGATCCGCTCCAGCGTGGCCTGCCGCCCGAGCCCGCTCCCGACGGCCCGCATCGCCTCCAGCAACTGCGGCACACACGGCTCGGGACGAAGCGGCAGGTCGGACATCCCCCGAGCGTAATTACTCCTGTTTGTCCCCGAAAGTCGAGCGGCGACGACTCCCCTGACGAGCAGAGAATCAACGCACCGCCGCCACGGCCGCCGACTGCTCGGACTCCGCCTCCCGCTCCGCCATCCTCCGCAGCGGCCCCTCGACGGCGACCAGCTCCGCGTACGTCCCCCGCTGCACGACCTGCCCCCCGTCCAGCACGATCACCTCGTCCACGGCGTCGAGTCCGGCCAGCCGGTGGGTGATGAGCAGCGTCGTACGGCCCTCGGTCGCGGCCAGCAGATCGGCGGTGAGCGCGTCGGCGGTCGGCAGGTCCAGGTGTTCGGCGGGCTCGTCGAGCACGAGCACCGGGAAGTCCGCGAGCAGCGCCCGGGCAAGAGCCAGCCGCTGCCGTTGCCCGCCGGACAGCCGCGCCCCGTGCTCGCCGACCAGCGTGTCGAGCCCGTCGGGCAGCGACTCGGCCCAGTCCAGCAGCCGCGCCCGCGCGAGCGCGCCCCGCAGGTCGTCCTCGGTCGCGTCCTTCTTCGCCAGCAGCAGGTTCTCGCGCACGGAACTGTCGAAGAGGTGCGCGTCCTGGGCGCACAGCCCGACCAGCCGCCGTACGTCGTCGCCGTCCAGCGCGTACGCGTCCACACCGCCCAGCGTGTAGGAACCGGCGTCCGCGTCCAGGAACCGCAGGAGCACCTGCGCGAGGGTCGTCTTGCCGGACCCGGACGGGCCGACGACGGCGATCCGGCGCCCTTCGTCGAGGGTGAGGTCGAGTCGGGCCAGCGCGTCCCGGTCCTGTCCGGCGTGGCGGGCGGCCAGCTCCCTGACGACGACCGGGAACGGCGACACCGGCGCGGGGAGCGGTTCTTCGGGTTCGCGTACGGGCTCGGGCGCGTCCAGGACCTCGTACACGCGCTCCGCGCTCCTGCGTACCCGCTGCCGGTACCGCACGGCGAGCGGCAGCCCGAGGACGGCCTCGAAGGCGGCCAGGGGAGTGAGGACGACCACGGCCGTCACCACTCCGCCGAGCCGCCCCTCGGCGACCCCTTGGGCGCCCACGAGGGCGGTGGCCGCCACGGTCAGCCCGGACACCAGCGTGGTGAGTCCATCGCCGAGCGCGGTGGCGGTGGCGGCGCGCGAGGCGATCCGGGTGAGCACGGAGTCGGCCCGCCGTACCCGCTCGGTACGTCCGTTCAGGGCGCCCGCGACCGTCGACTCGGCGGTTCCGGTGAGCAGGTCGGTCACGTGCGTGGCGAGTGCCCCACGGGCCGGGGCGAGCCGGCGTTCCGCGCGCCGCGCCACAGCGCTGGTCACGAGGGGGACGCCGACGCCGGCGGCGAGCAGTCCGGCGGCGAGGACAGCCCCGGCCTCCGGCAGCAGCCACGCCGTGAACCCGACGGAGGCCGCGGAGACGACAAGGGCGGCGCCGGCGGGCAGCAGCCAGCGCAGCCAGTAGTCCTGGAGGGCGTCCACGTCGGCGACGAGCCGCGACAGCAGGTCACCGCGCCTGGTCGTCCGCAGTCCGGCGGGTGCCAGCCGCTCCAGGCGCCGGTAGACGGCGACCCGGGTGTCGGCCAGCATCCGCAGCACGGCGTCGTGCGACACCAGCCGCTCGGCGTACCGGAAGACGGCCCGCCCGATCCCGAAGGCCCGCGTGGCCGTCACGGCGACCATCAGATACAGCACGGGCGGCTGCTGCGAGGCCCGCGAGATGAGCCACCCGGAGGTCGCCATGAGCCCGACGGCACTGCCGAGCGCGAGACTCCCGAGCAGCAGCGCGAGTCCGAGCCGCCCACGCCGGGCCCCGGACATGGCCCGCACCCGCGCGAGCACACCAAGTCGTCCCGCGGGAGCGCCGGGTACGGTTTCTTCCTCGTCGAGCACGGGGAACCGCGCACTCCGCGGACCGCCCACGACAAGCCCGTCGCCGCCGAAGGAACCGCCGGCCTGCTCGGCGCCAGGCAGATGAGCGGGGCGGTCGGCCTCCGCCAGCCGCACCACCCGGTCCGCCACCGCCAGCAGCGCGGGCCGGTGCACGACCAGCAGCACCGTCCGTCCGACGGCGAGGCGCCGTACGGCGGCCACGACCTCGGCCTCGGTCTCCCCGTCCAGCGCGGCCGTCGGCTCGTCGAGCAGCAGCACAGGCCGGTCCGCGAGGAACGCCCGGGCCAGCGCGAGCCGTTGCCGCTGCCCGGCGGAGAGCCCGGCGCCGTCCTCGCCGAGCACCGCGTGGACACCCTCGGGCAGCGCGTCCACGAACTCCAGCGCACCGGCATCGGCCAGCGCCCGCCGTACGGCGGTGTCGTCGGCGTCGGGCCGGGCCAGCCGTACGTTCTCGGCGATCGACCCGGCGAACAGATGGGGCCGCTGCGGCACCCAGGCCACCCGCGAACGCCACTGGTCCAGGTCGATGCCGGCGAGATCGGCTCCCCCGACCGACACCCGCCCCGCCGTCGGCCGTACGAACCCGAGCAGCGCGTGCAGCAACGTCGACTTGCCCGCGCCGCTCGGCCCGACGAGCGCGACCGTCTCGCCGGCTTCGACAGCGAAGGACGCGTCCACCACCGCGTCCACCGAACGCCCGGGATACCGGACCGTCACGCCCTCGAAGGCCACCCCGCCCGCCGGAACCGGCCCGGTCCCGGATTCAGGCACCGGCGTCTCCAGTACGGCGAAGATCTCCTGGGCCGCGGCCAGTCCCTCCGCCGCCGCGTGGAACTGAACACCCACCTGCCTCAGCGGCAGGTACGCCTCGGGCGCCAGGACGAGAACGACGAGCCCGATGTACAGGTCCATCTCGCCGTGCACGAGCCGCATACCGATGGTCACCGCGACCAGCGCCACGGACAGGGTCGCCAGCAACTCCAGCGCGAAGGACGAGATGAAGGCGATCCGCAGGGTCCCCATCGTGGCCTGCCGGTACTCGCCGGTGATCCGCCGGATCGACTCGGCCTGCGCCTTGGCCCTGCCGAACACCTTCAGCGTCGGCAGCCCCGCCACGACATCGAGGAAGTGACCCGACAGCCGGGACAGCAGCTGCCACTGACGGTCCATCCGGGACTGCGTGGCCCAGCCGATCAGCACCATGAAGACGGGAATGAGCGGCAGGGTGCCGACGATGATCGCGGCAGACACCCAGTCCTCGGTGACGATCCGCGCCAGTACGGCCACGGGCACCACCACCGCGAGCCCCAACTGCGGCAGATAGCGCGAGAAGTAGTCGTCGAGCGCGTCGACCCCCCGGGTGGCGAGGGCGACCAGCGACCCGGTCCGCTGCCCGCTCAGCCACCCGGGGCCGAGCGCGACGGCCCGCTCCAGCAACCGCCCACGCAGCTCCGACTTCACCGCCGCGCTCGTCCGGTGAGCGGCCAGCTCGGTGAGCCAGGAGACCACCGCCCGGCCAACGGCGACAGCCACCAACAGCAGCAGGGGCGTACGGAGTTCGGTGACCGACAGTCCGTGCTGGAACGCGCCGACCACCACCTCGGCGATGAGCATGGCCTGCGCGATGACCAGCCCCGCACCGACGGCACCGAGGCCGACGACCGCCAGCAGGAATCGGCGCGTGGCGCCGGCGTACCGGAGGAGGCGTGGATCGATTGGTTTCACGTGAAACATGCCCTTCGGTCCAGGGAGGTGGTTCCGCGATGTTTCACGTGAAACATCGCGGAACCACCTCCCCCGGACTGAGATGACGCAACAGAGATGACGCAGACAGAGACAACACAGACGAGGACGACTCAGTGCGCGCTCTCGGCGAGGTGCTGCGTGCCGATCCGCTTGCGGAACACCCAGTACGTCCAGCCCTGGTAGAGCAGGACCATGGGGGTGGCGATCCCCGCACACCACGTCATGATCTTCAGCGTGTACGGGCTCGACGAGGCGTTGGTGACCGTGAGGCTCCAGTCCGCGTTGAGCGAGGACGGCATGACGTTCGGGAAGAGCGTCAGGAAGAGCATCGCGACGGCGGCCACGATGGTGACCCCGGAGAACGCGAACGCCCAGCCCTCGCGTCCCTTCCGCGCCGCCCCCAGTGCGGCGACGAGCGCGACCACGGCCACGATCGCCGCGACCAAGGAGCCACTGTCGCCCTTGTCGGCCTGGGTCCAGCTCAGGAACACGAGCGCGACGACGGCTGTCACCAGCCCGACGCGGACAGCCAGTTTCCGCGCCCGTTCCCGGATGTCTCCGACGGTCTTGAGACCGACGAACACCGTGCCGTGGAAGGTGAACAGCGACAGGGTGACCAGGCCGCCGAGCAGGGCGTACGGGTTGAGCAGATCGGCGAGATTCCCGACGTACTCGAAGTCCGCGTCGATCTTCACCCCGCGCACGATGTTGGCGAAGGCCACGCCCCAGAGGAACGCCGGGAGGAGCGAGGTCCAGAAGATCGCGGTCTCCCAGTTGCGCTGCCAGTTCTCCTCGGGCCGCTTCACCCGGTACTCGAAGGCGACGCCCCGCACGATCAGGCAGACCAGGATGAGCAGCAGCGGCAGATAGAAGCCGGAGAAGAGGGTGGCGTACCACTCGGGGAAGGCGGCGAAGGTCGCGCCGCCCGCCGAGAGCAGCCACACCTCGTTGCCGTCCCAGACGGGCCCGATGGTGTTGATGAGGACCCGCTTCTCCGCACGGTCGCGGGCGAGCAGCTTGGTGAGGACACCGACCCCGAAGTCGAAGCCCTCCAGGAAGAAGTAGCCGGTCCACAGGACGGCGATGAGGACGAACCAGACGTCGTGAAGTTGCATGGCGATTCCAGCTCCCTGGGCCTAGTAGGAGAAGGCCATCGGCTTGTCGGCGTCCTGTGGGTCGCCGCCGATCTTCGTGGGCGGGTTGAGGTCGGCCTCGGTCAGTTCGGGCGGCCCGGCCTTGACGTACTTCACGAGGAGCTTGACCTCGATGACGGCGAGGAGCGCGTAGAGCGAGGTGAAGACGATCATCGAGGTGAGGATCTCGCCCTGCGAGACCCCGGGGGAGACCGCGTCCCGGGTCTGGAAGATGCCGTACACGACCCACGGCTGACGGCCCATCTCGGTGAAGATCCAGCCCCAGGAGCTGGCGATCAGCGGGAAGCCCAGGGTGAGGATCGCGATGCGCCAGTACCACTTGGTGAGCGTCGGGCCGAGCGCCTTCCCGGGGAGCAGCGACAGATGCGGCACCTCGTCGTCGCCGACCCGCAGATGCCGCGGCAGCATGAACTTCTTGCGGGTCAGCCAGAGTCCGGCCAGCCCGATCGCGAAAGACGTCATGCCGAAGCCGATCATCCAGCGGAAGCCCCAGTAGGCGACCGGGATGTTGGGCCGGTAGTCGCCGGGCCCGAACTTCTCCTGCTCGGCCTTGTTGACGTCGTTGATGCCGGGGACGTACGAGCTGAAGTCGTCGTTGGCGAGGAAGGACAGCAGGCCCGGGATCTCGATGGCGACCTTGTTGTGGCCGGCCTCGACGTCGCCGTAGGCGAAGACGGAGAAGGGCGCGGGCGCCTCGCCGTCCCAGAGGGCCTCGGCGGCGGCCATCTTCATCGGCTGCTGCTTGAACATGACCTTGCCGAGAAGGTCACCGCTGACCGCGGTGAGCAGACCGCCGATGACGACGGTGACCAGGCCGAGCCGCAGCGAGGTCTTCATCACGTCGATGTGCTTCTTGCGCGTCAGATGGAAGGCGGCGATGCCGACCATGAAGGCGCCGCCCGTGAGGAAGGCCGCGGTGAGGGTGTGGAAGACCTGGGTCAGCGCGGTGTTCTGGGTGAGGACCAGCCAGAAGTCGGTGAGCTCGGCGCGGCCCTTCCGCTCGTTGATCCGGTAGCCGACGGGGTGCTGCATCCAGGAGTTGGCCGCGAGGATGAAGTACGCCGACAGGATGGTGCCGATCGAGACCATCCAGATGCAGGCCAGGTGGATCCTCTTCGGGAGCTTGTCCCAGCCGAAGATCCACAGCCCGATGAAGGTGGACTCGAAGAAGAAGGCGATCAGCGCCTCGAAGGCGAGCGGGGCACCGAAGACATCGCCGACGAAGCGCGAGTAGTCGGACCAGTTCATGCCGAACTGGAACTCCTGCACGATGCCGGTGACGACGCCCATCGCGATGTTGATCAGGAAGAGCTTGCCCCAGAACTTGGTGGCCTTGAGGTACTTCTCCTTCTCCGTGCGCACCCAGGCGGTCTGCAGGCCGGCGGTGAGCGCGGCGAGGGAGATCGTCAGCGGCACGAACAGGAAGTGGTAGACGGTGGTGATGCCGAACTGCCATCGCGCCAGAGTCTCGGGCGCCAAAGCGATGTCCACATCTCCTCCTTACGTCCATGGCCATTGCGGCGGTCCGTCCCGGTTGCCGTCCTCCAGAAGAGGGACAAACCGGATGCGCTTGTGAACGCGTTCACATTCACAAGCAATTATGGCGCATGCCCGTTCGAACGTGGAGGGGTGGGGGGTCCCTAAACGAGGCCTGACCGGCCCTTGACGGAAAAGGGCCGGTCAGGCGGGGTACGGACAGGCCGCGAGCAGGACGGGTGCCGAAGCTCGGGGACCTCGGACTAGAGCTCCTTGCGGAACACCTCCGCCGCCTTCAGGAAGACGTCGTTCGCCTCGGTCTCGCCGACCGTCACCCGAACCCCCTCGCCCGGGAACGGCCGGACAACCACCCCGGCCCGCTCGCACACCGCCGCGAAGTCCACCGTGCGCTCCCCCAGCCGCAGCCACACGAAGTTCGCCTGGGTCTCGGGCACCGTCCAGCCCTGGCCGCGCAGACCGTCGACCACCCGCGTGCGCTCGGACACCAGCGAACCGACCCGGCCGAGCAGCGCGTCCTCGGCCCGCAGCGAGGCCACCGCCGCGTCCTGGGCGAGCTGGCTCACCCCGAACGGCACCGCCGTCTTGCGCAGGGCCGCCGCGACCGGCTCGTGGGCGATCGCGAACCCGATCCGGAGCCCGGCGAGGCCGTACGCCTTGGAGAAGGTCCGCAACACACAGACGTTCGGCCGGTCGCGGTAGAGCGTGACCCCGTCCGGCACCTCCATGTCGCGCACGAACTCCTTGTAGGCCTCGTCCAGCACCACCAGCACATCACCGGGCACCCGGTCCAGGAACCGCTCCAGCTCGGCCCGCCGTACGACCGTCCCCGTCGGGTTGTTGGGGTTGCAGACGAAGACCAGCCTGGTCCGGTCGGTGATCGCGTCCGCCATCGCGTCCAGGTCGTGCACGTCCCCGGGCGTCAGCGGGACCTTGACCGACGTGGCGCCACTGATCTGGGTGATGATCGGATAGGCCTCGAAGGACCGCCAGGCGTAGATCACCTCGTCGCCGGGCCCACTGGTGGCCTGGATCAGCTGCTGTGCGACGCCGACCGAGCCGGTGCCGGTGGCGACATGGGAGACCGGCACGGCGAAACGTTCTGCCAGCTCACTCATGAGCTCCGTGCAGGCCATGTCCGGGTAACGGTTGAAGGCCCCCGCCGCGGCTGTCACCGTCTCCAGCACACCGGGCAGCGGCGGGTACGGGTTCTCGTTCGAGGACAGCTTGTAGGCCACCGGACCGCCGGCCGCGGCCGGCCTGCCCGGCTTGTAGGTGGGGATCCCCTCCAGCTCGGCGCGCAGCCTGGGGCTCGTCTCGCTCACCGCAGTCCTCCTCATGACCACCACCGGCTCAGCGCGGCCACCCGCTGCCGGTTACCGGGTACCAATGCTTCACACCTTATGAGGATTCGGCGCCGCCGCGTACGGGTCGGTCGTGCCCGAGAGCCTCCGGCGCGCTCCGCGCGTCCACCTCACCTGCCACATGGGCATCAGGTCTATCACCGTACAAAGTTGTACGAATTAGGGGGCGCATTGCGCTTCTCGGCACGCGCCGGTGGCTCACTCCGTGGCGCGCATCCCTCGTAGAGGTGAGTTGAGACCTCTTCGAAACATCGGTCACTTGGCAGGCCCATGCGCGCCGACAAGTCACGTAGGGCAGTAATATCGTTCAACTGGCTTCTTTTCTAAGGCAGTTGATATCTTTTGACCATGCAGAAACGTGCCTGTCAACGACTGCATATGCGTCCGCACTACCCCACCGCATGAGCCCTACTATCGGCTCGCCATGACAGCAGCAGGGAAGCACCAGGTGAGCCGCGCGGAGACAACCCGACGAGCCAGCAGACCGGGCCGGGCAGGCATCAGAGACGTGGCCGCCGCAGCCGGCGTCTCGATCACGACCGTCTCCGACGCCCTCAACGGGAAAGGCCGGCTCCCGGACGTCACCCGACGCCATGTCCGTGAGGTCGCCGACCGGCTGGGCTACCGCCCGTCGGCCGCGGCCCGAACCCTCCGTACCGGCAAGTCCGGGCTGATCGGTCTGACCGTGACGACATACGGGGATGAACCTTTCACCTTCACCGAGTTCGCGTACTTCGCGGAGATGGCGAGGGCCGCCACCTCGGCCGCGCTCGCCCGGGGCTACGCCCTGGTCATCCTCCCCGCGACCTCGCGCCACGACGTGTGGTCGAACGTCGCCCTGGACGGCACGGTCGTCATCGACCCGTCCGACCAGGACCCGATGGTCACCGAACTCGTCCGGCAGGGGCTGCCCGTCGTCTCCGACGGCCGCCCGGCCGGCTCGCTCCCGGTCACCGCGTGGGTCGACAACGACCACGAGGCGGCGGTCCTGGGCATCCTCGACCACCTCGCCGCCGCCGGCGCCCGCCGCATCGGCCTGCTGACGGGGACGACCACCGACACCTACACCCGTCTCTCGACGACGGCGTACCTGAACTGGTGCGAGCGGGTCGGCCAGGACCCGGTGTACGAGTCCTACCCGGCCCACGACCCGTGCGCGGGCGCCGTGGCCGCCGACCGGCTGCTGGCCCGCCCGGACCGCCCGGACGCCGTCTACGGCCTCTTCGACCCGAACGGCACCGACCTGCTGGCCGCGGCCCGCCGCTACGGCCTGCGCGTCCCGGAGGACCTCCTGCTGGTCTGCTGCAGCGAGTCCACGGTGTACGCCACCACCGAGCCGCCGATCACCACCCTCTCGCTGAAGCCTCGCCGCATCGGCACGGCGGTGGTCCAGCTCCTGATCGACGCCATCGAGAACCTCGACTCGGACCAGCCGGTCGAGCAGGTGATACCGACCGAACTGATCGTGCGGACGTCCTCGCAGCGCCGTCCGCCGCGCACGACGGTCAGTCCTCCGCGGTCGCCCGAGGAAGGGTGATCCGGGGGCGGTGGTGAGGGGCGGGGAAAGTGGCTTGGCGGGGCCGGTTCCCGGAGAGCGGGGCCGTACGAGGGGTCGGCCCCGCAGGGGAAGCGGGAGCCCGGCCCCGTTCAGGAACGTGGGACACCGGCGTCCGGTCAGTTCACGGACGCCGGTGTCATGATCCTACGAAGCGTCGGTGTACCGAGGTTCGAAGCAAGGTACGAAGCAGGCGGGTCGGGGGCGGGAGCAGACGGGAAAGCCCTTCCGAATCGGGGCGAAAGCCGCGGTGAACTGGGCTCCTTCGCCGATTCACCACCCCTGGGTCATCACATGGCGCGATCCGCATTCCTATGATGGGCCCACGACACCGCGGGCCGCTGCGACCAGGCAGTCCGATGCGGTGCAGATGCGGCGCGATGGTGGAGGGGTCGATGACTCAGGGGGCCGGTCAGGGACCCGAGGTGACGCGGACGGCGACGTTGCGCGACTTCCGGGTGCCCGCTTACGTCCATGAGGCCGGTCCGCACACCGCCGGCACGGCCCCCGGGGACGTCACCGCCGGGGCGGCCGAAACCGAGGTCCAGGAGCCCGCCGAGGGCGCGCAGACCCTGTCCGACCTGGAGGAATACCCCGACGGGTACACGCCGACGCAACGGGACCTGCCCGTCATCAAACCCGATGACACGCTTCAGGTGGCCGTCGATCCCGCGGCCCCGGCCGCCGACGGCCCGGGCCCCCTGTTCGTCGTCGGCGACGTCCACGGCTACATCGACGAACTGGTGAACGCTCTCCAGGAACAAAACCTGATCGACAGCGCGGGCAACTGGTCCGCGGGCACCGCCCGGCTCTGGTTCCTCGGCGACTTCACCGACCGCGGTCCGGACGGCATCGGCGTCATCGACCTGGTCATGCGGCTGTCCGCCGAGGCAGCCGCGGCCGGCGGCTACTGCAAGGCCCTCATGGGCAACCACGAGCTGCTGCTGCTGGGCGCCAAGCGGTTCGGTGACACCCCCGTCAACTCGGGCGCGGGCACGGCCACCTTCCAGGCGGCCTGGTTGCTGAACGGCGGCCAGAAGACCGACATGGACCGGCTCCAGGACCACCACCTCCAGTGGATGGCCCGCCTCGACGCGATCGAGGAGGTCGACGGCCACCTGCTCGTCCACTCGGACACCACCGCCTACCTCGACTACGGCGATTCGATCGAGGCGGTCAACGACACCGTCCGCGAGACGATCACGCGCAACGACGCGGACGAGGTGTGGGATCTGTTCCGCAAGTTCACCAAGCGCTTCTCCTTCCGCGACGAGGGCGGTGCCGAGGCCGTACGCTCCCTCCTCGACACATACGGCGGCACCCGCATCGTCCACGGCCACAGCCCCATCCCGTATCTGGTGGGCGACGTGGGCACCGAGGACGACGGCGAGGAGAATTCCGGTCCGAACATCGAACATCCGCATGTCTACGCCGACGGGCTGGCCATCGCGATGGACGGCGGCGTGACCATGGCCGGAAAACTGCTGGTCCAGGAACTTCCGCTGGACCTCTGACGGATATCCGCGCGTTTCCCGGGCAGGCGTCCTCCGACTGTGAACCGCGTCGGACGGGGGACAGTCGCACGGCGAATTCTTCAAACCCCCTGTCACCGCGCGCCGTCGCCGCTCTACCATCGGCTTATCCGTAGCAGGCTCCCCTCCGTTTCTGCCCGACGGCTCGTCAGCATGCCGAGCCCCAAGCCCTACGGAGCATCGGGGGATGCACATGAACAGCGTTCCGCAGCACCTGCTGAACGAGGACCGCCAGGAATACGAGCGGATCCTCGATGAGGCGCTGCGCTCCGCCCCACACCGCCCGGAACTGGCCGCCGTCGGTCAGCGTCTGAACCCCGAACAACTGCGCACCATGGCACTCAACGCCACCGCGCTCATCACGGTCGCCGCGGCGGCCGAATACCAGCACTACGTGAAGGTCCGCGACGAACTGCGCCACCCGGCGCCGTCCCCGTCGTCCTTCCACGAATCCGGCTCCACCGGGCCGGGCACGGGCGCGATCGGGCTCGCCGGCATGGGCGAGGTCGCCGCCGAGACCGGGGCGGGCGCCGTCGCCGTCGTCGCGGTCCTGGCTCCCGTCCTCGCGGGCACGGCCGCGGCGATCTTTCTGCTCGTGGGCTACATCCTCAAGATGCTCGACCCCGAGCCGGCGTTCGCCCGGACCATACTCACCACCGGATGGGTGTTCGGTGCGGTGACCGCGGCAGCGATACTCGTCGCCGCGGTCGGCCTTCTCCTCACCGCCCTGCGCAACAGCCCGGAGGCGGAGGAGGCCGGGGCATACGGCGAAATGACGGGGGAGGTCGCGCTGGCCAGGGAAGCCTGGCGCGAGGCCCTGCTGGAGCGCGGCATCATGCCGTTCCTCCGCGATGCCCTCGCCGATCCCGGTACGGCGGCCATGAACCGCAAACCGGCCCCGGAACACACCACCGGCCGCATGCCCCAGCTCGGCTACAACCGACCCGGCTTCAGCAGCCCCGACGAAGGCTCGACGGCGGGCCACCGCCCCAGCTTCTCGAGCCCGGACTTCAGCAGCCCGGACTTCGGGGGTCCGGACCACCCGCCGGAGTGACCGGCCGGTCCGGACGCGGTACCCAGGACCCAGGTGGAGCGGGCGGCTGCTGGAGCCGCCTGACCACCTGGGCTTCCGCACGCTCCACAGGCGTCCTGCCGCGCGCATGGACCAGGGCCAGGTGGTGCAAGGGCCGGGGCGACCGGTGCGTACCGGTGGATCCGGTTGGCGTGTGGACTTCCGGATGCTCCGCCAGGGCCGTCCGGGAGATGTCGAACGACTCGACCGCGTGACGGAGGCCGTTCCACAGGTGTCCGCCCCTCCGCCCGCAGCCGCTCGTTCTCCACCTCGATCTCGTCCCGCCGGCCGGCCATGTCCTCGGGGAGCGCGACCTCCTGGTCGAGCACATGTACGTGCACGTCCTCGGGGGCGATCGCCACGTCACCGTCTCCTTCGACCCTTCCGTTACCGCTCGGGCACGAGCCGGCATCCGGAGCCGGTGTCAGTCCGCGATCGGCAGATAGACCCGGTTGCCCGCGTCGGCGAACTCCTTCGACTTCTGGAGCATCCCCTCGGCGACCTCCTCGGCCGTCGCCCCCGCAGCCGCCGTTCCGCCGAACCGCTCCGTAATGCTCTGGCTGATCTTCATCGAGCAGAACTTCGGCCCGCACATCGAGCAGAAGTGAGCCGTCTTGGCGGGCTCGGCCGGCAGGGTCTCGTCGTGGAACTCCCGCGCCGTGTCCGGGTCGAGGGCCAGGTTGAACTGGTCCTCCCACCGGAACTCGAAGCGGGCGTCGGAGAGTGCGTCGTCCCAGTCCTGCGCACCTGGGTGCCCTTTGGCTAGGTCGGCCGCGTGGGCGGCGATCTTGTAGGTGATGACGCCGGTTTTGACGTCGTCACGGTTGGGCAGACCCAAGTGCTCCTTGGGTGTGACATAGCAGAGCATGGCCGTGCCCCACCAGGCGATCATCGCGGCACCGATGCCGGAGGTGATGTGGTCGTACGCCGGCGCGACGTCCGTCGTCAGCGGGCCGAGCGTATAGAACGGAGCTTCATCACAGATCTCCTGCTGCAGGTCGATGTTCTCCTTGATCTTGTGCATCGGGACGTGTCCCGGGCCTTCGATCATCGTCTGTACATGGAAACGCTTCGCGATCTTGTTGAGCTCCCCCAGCGTCCGCAACTCCGCGAACTGTGCCTGGTCATTGGCGTCCGCGATCGATCCCGGCCGAAGGCCGTCGCCGAGGGAGTAGGTGACGTCATAGGCGGCGAGAATCTCGCACAGTTCTTCGAAGTTCTCGTACAGAAAAGACTCCTTGTGGTGCGCCAGGCACCATGCCGCCATGATCGATCCACCGCGCGAGACGATGCCGGTCTTACGGTTCGCGGTGAGCGGCACGTACGCGAGGCGGACTCCCGCGTGGACCGTCATGTAGTCCACGCCCTGCTCGGCCTGTTCGAGGACCGTGTCCTTGTAGATCTCCCAGGTCAGTTCCTCGGCCTTGCCGTCCACCTTCTCCAACGCCTGGTAGAGCGGCACCGTGCCGATGGGAACGGGGGAATTGCGCAGGACCCATTCACGGGTGGTGTGGATATTGCGGCCGGTGGACAGGTCCATGACCGTGTCGGCGCCCCAGCGCGTCGCCCAGGTCATCTTCTCGACCTCTTCCTCGATGGAGGAAGTGACCGCGGAGTTGCCGATGTTGGCGTTGACCTTCACCAGGAACCGCTTGCCGATGATCATCGGCTCGATCTCCGGGTGGTTGACGTTCGCGGGCAGTACCGCACGTCCGGCGGCGATCTCCTCGCGGACCACCTCGGGGTCCACGTGTTCCCGGATGGCGACGAACTCCATCTCGGGCGTGATCTCCCCGCGGCGGGCGTACGCGAGTTGCGTCACCGCCTGTCCGTTCCGGCTCCGGCGCGGCTCCCGGGGCCTCCCGGGGAACACCGCGTCGAGGTTCCTGAGTCCGCCGCGCGGCGAGGTGTGCTTGATCCCGTCGTCCTCCGGACGGATGGGACGGCCCGCGTACTCCTCGGTGTCACCCCGGGCGATGATCCAGTTGTCACGCAGCGGCGCGAGCCCCCTGCGGACGTCGGTGTCGGTCTGCGGGTCGGTGTACGGGCCCGACGTGTCGTACAGGGTGACCGACTTCCCGTTGGTGAGGTGCACCTGACGGACCGGCACCCGCAGGTCGGGGCGTGAGCCGCCGACATACCCCTTGTGCCAGCCGACGGACTTCCCGGCCTCCTGGGACTGTTCGCCCTGGACGGGCTGTTCGTCCTGGTCGGAGGCAGGCGTGCGTGTGTCCTTGATGGTCATGAGACCTACTCCCTACGCCGGCATTACCCGGTAACAGGTTCAGCGGTCGACGCAGCGGATTCCGTCTGCCGATGCTTCATGTGAAACATCACTCGTTCCACATGTTCCACGTGAAACATCGCTAAGACGGAGGTCAGCGCCCTCTCAGCCCGGTGCTCCGAGCTCCCGCGTGTGCAAAGGTGCCTCCACGCTAGCGTCAATTTGGGCGAGGTGAACAGAGGGCCCCGGCCGTTCTTGCGATGATCGGGCGGTGACCACGACGCAAGGACCCCCATACCCGTCCTCCGAGCCTCCGCGCGGAAGCGGTGCCGGACACGGTTCCGGGCCGGGCAGCGAAACCGGCGGCGGCACCGGCCGAGAGCGCGGGCCCCGGACCGGCGGTGGCTCCGGCGGCCTCGGCGGTGCGTCCGGGGCCGGAGCGGGAACAGGCGGCACCGGCGGGGCGACCGGACCGAGTAGCGGCCCAGGATACGGGCCCGGCCGGAGGATCGATCGCGGCTACGGCCCCGGAGCGGGGCCAGGGACAGGCTCAGGTCAAGACGGCCGACCGGGTCGGGGTGGCCGCAGTCCGGGCTACGGACCCGGAGCGGAGGCAGGGACAAGCTCAGGCTCAGGTCAAGACGGCCGACCGGGTCCGGGTGGCCGCGGCCCGGGCTACGGAGCCGAGGGGCCCGGGACCGGCCAGTTCGACCCGCTCTCCTCTTCCGGGAGCTGGCGCGGTCCCGGCCCCGGAGCAGGCGGTGTTCACGATCACGCGTTCGGCCCGCAACACGGCGCCGGCCATGACCACCCTGGGCACGGGAACGGCCCAGGTGACGGTCACAGCGGCAGACCTGGCGGCGGTTCTGGTGACGGGCACGGACCCGGGCCGGGTGGCGGGCACGGACCCGGGCAAGGGGGCGGGAGCGGACCCGGCGACGCCCACGGACCCGATGACCACTCCGGTCACTCGCACGGCCACAGCCACAGTCATGGCCCGGCCGCCCCTGTCTCCATCCATCTGCGCAAGATCATCGGTGCGATTCTGATCCCCTTCGCCGTGGCGGTCGTGGTCGGGCTCGCGGTGCTGTGGCCCGGGGGTGCCCCGGCGCACGAGCGCACGGGCGTCGGCTTCGACCGGCAGACCCAGGAGGCGACGGTCACCAAGGTCGTCGCGGTGGACTGCAAGTCCGTCAACGCCTCGGGGGAGACCCCGACCGGCGACACGTCCACCGCAGAAGGCTCCTCGGCTCAGCAGCAGGCGACCGGCGACTGCAAGAGGGCGACGATCCGGGTCGACACCGGTGACGACAAGGGCCGTACGTTCACGGAGATCGTCCAGCCGGACCAGTCACGGCAGTTGCACCAGGACGAGAAGGTCGTGGTGGCCTACGAGCCCTCGGCACCGAAGGACCTGCAGTACTCGGTCGCCGACGTCAACCGCAGGTTCCCCATGGCCCTGCTGGCCGGCATCTTCGCGCTCGCCGTCGTGGTCGTCGGCCGCATGCGCGGTGTGATGGCACTGGTCGCACTGGCCGTCAGCTTCATGATCCTGACCTTCTTCATCCTGCCGGCGGTCCTCCAGGGCTCGAACCCGCTGCTCGTGGCGGTGGTCGGAGCCAGCGCCATCATGCTGATCGCGCTCTACATGTGCCACGGCCTGTCGGCCCGTACGTCCGTGGCGGTGCTCGGCACCCTGATCTCGCTGGTGCTGATCGGCGTCCTCGGTTCGCTGTTCATCGGCTGGGCCGCACTGACCGGCAACACGGACGACAACACGGGCCTGATCCATGGCCTGTATCCGTCCATCGACATGAGCGGCCTGCTGCTCGCAGGCGTCATCATCGGTTCGCTCGGTGTCCTGGACGATGTGACGGTGACGCAGACATCGGCGGTCTGGGAACTCCACGAGGCCAATCCGACGATGGGATGGCGCGGGCTGTACCGCGCCGGCATCCGCATCGGCCGCGACCACATCGCGTCCGTCGTCAACACTCTCGTCCTCGCCTACGCGGGCGCCGCGTTGCCGCTGTTGCTGCTCTTCTCGATCGCGCAGAGCAGCGTGGGGGCCGTCGCCAACAGCGAACTCGTCGCGGAGGAGATCGTGCGGACCCTGGTGGGCTCGATCGGCCTGGTCGCGTCCGTGCCGGTGACCACGCTCCTGGCGGCCCTGATGGTCTCGGCCGACCGCGCGGGCACGGCACCGTCGGCCGCAGGGGCGGCAGCCGGGGACGGATCGGGAACAGGGACTGTGGCAGCCGGGGCGGGGGCGACGACCCAGGCGGCTCCGGCCCGCGCCGGGAAGGGCCGTCGCCGCAAGCACTGACGGAGACTTTGCAGCGGCTCTGTCAGTGCTTGCGGTGAAGTGCGGCTGCGCGCGAAGTGCGGCTGTAACGCTTCTCCTCGCGCCGAGGAGAAGCGTTACAGCACTGTCGACAGCTCGGGCACGAATCCGCTCAGCCCGCGCTCTGTTCCTCCGCCAGGATGCGGTCCAGCGCCTCGTCGAGGTGGGCGTCGAAGTCGGCGAGGGAACGCTCCTGCCCCAGCGGCACGAGCTTGTCCGTACGGTCGAGGAAGGCCACCAGCGGCGCCGCACCGGAGCGGAACAGCGCCTGGTCGCCACCGACCTGCAGCCGGATCAGCACCTCACCCAGGACATCGGAGTCGGCGGGCGAGATCCGTACATCTCCGTCCCCGCAGGGCCGACCCACGCCGTCGATCAGCAGTTCGCGACCGAAAGCCCAGGTCACAGGGGCGTCGCCAGGGAGATGGAAGGTCAACCGGACGGCATAGGGATCACAGGTCTCGTAGCGCAGCTCCACCGGAATGCGGAAGGAGAGCTCCTCCGAGACAAGAAAGCTCATCATGACTTCTGCCTGCACCGACTCGCGCATCGCCTACCCCGTCACTTGCCGTGGACTGGCCTGGAATCATCGCTCTGATACTGCTCGAATCTTGCTGAAAGTACACGGTGAATCACAAGGAGTGAGTTTTCAGATACTGATAGAGATCGCGAGCGACCCCAGCAGTCTTCCGACCTCTGCTTGCAACTGCTGGGCAGCATCTAGCAGTCGATCGGCCTGGTGGGAAGGTAGAGAAATGGCCAATGTGCCAGCCGTGGAACCGATGGTGATCGGAACCGCCGCACAGACCGTCCCCAGCGCGTACTCCTGCCGCTCCACGACCAGTTCCATTCGCCGCATCCGGTCGAGGCGGCGCAGCAGCGTGTGGCTGTCACGCACCGTGTAGGGGGTGACCGTCTGTACGGGGTGGCGGTCGAGATGGTCCCGGCGGCCCTCCTCGTCCAACTGGGAGAGCAGGCACTGTCCGATGGCGTGCGCGTGGCCGGTCTCCCGGAAGTCCGCCCACTCCTCGACCGCCGGGTTGCCGGGGGTGTCGGAGACGCACATGACCTCGATCTCGCCATCGCGGTACACCGCGTAGTACACAGGCACTCCGATGGTGTCCCGCCAGTGCGCGAGGGCGTCCACCACCGTGCTGCGACGTTTCTGCCGTGCGCCGCTGCTGCCCAGCCGCTCGGCCGCCTCACCGAGGAAGAACAGCCCTTTCTCGCGCCGCAGATAGCCCTCGAAGACGAGCGTCCGCAACAGGTGGTAGGCGGTCGGGAGGGCGAGGCCGGTCTCGCGGGCCAGTTGTTTGGCCGGTGCGCCGTGCTCGTGCGCGGCGACGGACTCCAGCAGACGCATCGCCCGTTGCACGGAGCCGATGAGGGTCGCCGTGGGATGCGGTTCGGCGGTCGGCACGGGGACCAGTGCGGGTACGAGGGCCGACACACGCCTCTCGGTGGGTCGGCCGCGATTCCTCGGGGAGGGCGCGGTCCGCTGCTCGGGCCGGCGCTGTACGGGTGGGGCCTGTGGTTCCGCTGGTGCGGAGTCGACCATGGCGAGGGTCACTCTCGAGGGCGAGGGGGGCTGCCCGTACGGAAGGGCACGGGAGGAGGGGGTACGCCGTCCGCGAGGGTTGTCCCCGCGTCGAATTCCGGACTCTAACCGCCTGTCACCGCGTACATACGGCCCGTACGGGAAACTTCCCTCGCCCGAGGGAACGGGTGATTTCTGTTACCGCCGCCCGTGCCGTCCCGCCCGCCGGCTCACGTGCCCCCCTCGCCCCACCGCTCTCACCAGTCGCTGCGCGACGACGAACTCGACATGAACCTCCGTACGACGTAGATGAGTCCGCCGACCAGGGCGACGAAGACCAGCGCCTTGAAGAGCAGGCCGATGACGAAACCGACGACGGTCGCTATCAGCCCGCCGAACACGACGAGGGCGATGACCGGCACCGCGACCCACTTCACCCACCACGGCGTTCCCGCGAAGATCTCTCGCATCGCCCTTTTCCTTACTGCTCGGCCCGTCGCATCCGCCGGGGCCTGTGCCCTTCGCTCGTGCCGGGACATTCGATGTTCCGCCTCCGATGCTAGGGCCGGCAGGGGGCCCGGCGGGGGCCTCGCATCCCTTGTCCTCCCCTGATCGATCCCCTAGGGAACCCCGAGGCAGCGGGTCAGCTCTCAGGCGGAGAGAAGACCACCATGACCCGCAGATCCTCGCTGATGTGGTGGAACTTGTGGGCCACCCCGGCCGGCACGTACACGACACTGCCGCGTGCCACCTGGGTCGTCTCCATGCCGACCGTGATCGCGGCGCGCCCGCTCACCACGAAGTACACCTCGTCCTGACGATGGGGCTGCTGCGGGTCCTGCTCGCCCGCGTCCAGTGCGTACAGGCCGACCGACATGTTCCGTTCGTGCAGGAACTGCAGGTAGGCGCCGTCGTTGGCGGCACGTTCCGCCTCCAGTTCATCCAACCGGAATGCCTTCATCGCCCTCGCCCACACTCGTAACCGATCTCTTCTGCCACGATCAGACACATGAAGAATTTCGTAGTCAAGACACTCGCCAACGCGGGTGCCCTCGGCGTGGCCGTGTGGGTACTCGACAAGATCACCCTGACCGGTGACAGCACGGGCAAGAAGATCGGCACGCTGATCGTCGTCGCCCTTCTGTTCGGCCTGGTGAACTTCCTCGTCAAGCCACTCGTGCAGGTGCTCACCTTCCCGCTGTTCATCCTCACGCTCGGCCTGATCACCCTCGTGGTCAACGCCCTGATGCTGCTGCTCACCTCGTGGCTGGCCGACAAGTTCGACCTGAGCTTCCACGTCGAGGGCTTCTGGACGGCCGTCCTGGGCGGCCTGATCATCTCGGTCGTCTCCTGGGCGCTGCACATCGTCCTTCCCGACGAGGACTGAGGACGCCCGATGCCCTACCGCGTCTGTTTCGTCTGCACCGGCAACATCTGCCGCTCCCCGATGGCGGCGTCCGTCTTCCGCGCGCGTGTGGAGGAGGCCGGGCTGGCGGGCCTGGTCGAGGTCGACAGCGCGGGCACGGGCGGCTGGCACGAGGGCGACGCCGCCGACCCGCGCACGGTCTCCGTGCTGGAGGCGGCCGGTTACGACGGTGATCACGCGGCCCGCCGGTTCCGGGCCGCGTGGTTCGCCCGCGTCGACCTCGTCGTCGCCCTCGACGCAGGCCATCTCAAGGCCCTGTGTCATCTGGCGCCCGCTCCGCAGGACGCGGAGAAGGTACGTCTACTGCGCTCGTACGATCCCGCCGCGGGTACCGATCTGGACGTCCCTGACCCGTACTACGGGGGTCTGGACGGCTTCGAGGAGTGCCTTGAGATGGTGGAGGCGGCGAGCGTGGGCCTGCTCGCCGCGGTACGGACGGAAGTGGAAGGACGGACGGCATGACTGATTCGGCTGCGAACGAGAGTTCGGGCGTTCGCGCGAACCCAGGTATGGGAGACGGCACGCGCGCGGTGCGGGCAGGGCTGCCCGAGCCGGTCAAGTACGCGCCGGCCCTCCCCGGACCGGTGTTCGCGGCCCACTACCACTTGCCGGGCGCCCCCACCGGTCCGTACACCTACGGCCGCGACGAGAACCCGACCTGGACGCTGCTGGAGCGCGCCATCGGCGAGCTGGAGGCGCCGGAACGGGACGACGTCGAGACGCTCGTCTTCGCCTCCGGGATGGCCGCCGTCTCGTCGGTGCTCTTCTCCCAGCTGCGCACCGGGGACACTGTCGTCCTGCCCGGCGACGGCTACCAGGCGCTGCCCCTGGTGCGGGCCCAGCTGGAGGCGTACGGCATCGAGGTGCGCACCGCTCCGACCGGCGGCAACGCGCAGCTCGACGTGCTCGACGGAGCGCGGCTGCTGTGGATCGAGACCCCGTCGAACCCCGGACTCGACGTGTGCGACGTACGACGGCTCGCCGAGGCGGCACACGCGCGTGGCTGTCTCGTGGCCGTCGACAACACCCTGGCGACCCCGCTCGGCCAGCGCCCGCTGGAGCTCGGCGCCGACTTCTCCGTGGCCAGCGGAACCAAGCAGCTCACCGGACACGGTGACGTACTGCTCGGCTACGTCACCGGTGCTGACGCCTCCGCGATGGCCGCCGTACGTCGGTGGCGCAAGATCGCCGGGGCCGTTCCCGGGCCCATGGAGGCCTGGCTCGCACATCGGTCGATCGCCACCCTCCCCTTGCGTGTCGACCGGCAGGACGCCACCGCGCTGACTCTCGCCGAGGCTCTGCGCGGACGGCCCGAGGTGACCGGGCTGCGTTATCCGGGGCTTCCGGAGGACCCCTCGTACAAGATCGCTTCGCAGCAGATGCGGCGCTATGGGTGCGTGGTTTCCTTCGTGCTGCCCACGCGCGCGCGTGCCGACCGTTTTCTCGACGCGCTGCGGCTCGTGGACGACGCCACGAGTTTCGGTGGGGTCCGGTCCACGGCCGAACGGCGCGGCCGGTGGGGCGGGGACGCCGTGCCGGAGGGGTTCATTCGTTTGTCGGTCGGTGCCGAGGACCCGGGAGACCTGGTCGCGGATGTGCTGCGCGCGTTGGAGGAGTCGACGGACTGACGGGACGAGGCAGGGGTCCAGAGGTACTCCGCCGCCCCCCGGTGGCGGTCCGAGCCTCCCCCCTCGTGGCTCGGACCGCCGCGGTCCCGCGCGCGAAGAACCGCGCGAACAAGGCTAGTTGACTCTGTGTCAGTGTCCAATCACTGTAGCGACAGGGTCCTATCGACTTATTTATAGTTGGCCAGGGCCGGGAGGTCGAGAGAAGGTCAGTGAAGGGGGAGAGCGTCATGGACCTGGCCCTGCTGCGCACCTTCGTGACCGTCCACCGAGCCGGCTCCTTCACTCGTGCCGCCGCCCTGCTCGGCCTCTCGCAACCTGCCGTCACCTCGCAGATCCGCACCCTGGAGCGGCAGCTGGGGCGCCCTCTGTTCCTGCGCCAGGCCCGTGGCGTGACCCCCACGACCATCGGCGACGAGCTCGCGCACAAGGCCGCGCCGCATCTCGACGCGCTCGTGGAGATCACCGAGACCGGACTGGACGAGGACTCCTCCGTACGCACGCTGCACCTCGCCGGGCCACCTGAGTTCACCGCGGAACGCGCGCTGCCCGCGCTTACGGAGCTGACCGGGGACGACGGCCAGGGCTTCGCCCTTCGGGTCTCCTTCGGCAATGCCGAGGAAACTCTGGAGGGCCTGTCCGCCGGGCACCATGATCTGGCCATCACGACGACCCGTCCGCGCGGCACCCTGCTCACGGCGACTGCGCTCTGCGACGAGGAACACGTCCTGGTCGCCGCTCCGCGCTGGGCCGCCGAAATCGGCCCCGGGAAGCTCCGCCGCAAGGGGGCGTCCGTTCTGCAGAACCTCCCCCTCGTGGAGGTCCATGAGTCGCTGCCACTCGTCGCCCGCTACTGGGCCGCTGTCTTCGGCTCCCACCCCGCCGGCTCGGGCACCGTCATCGTGCCCGACCTGCGCGCCGTACTCGCCTGCGCGTCCGCGGGTGCGGGGATCGCGGTACTGCCCCGGTATCTGTGCGCGCCGGCGCTGGGACGCGGTGAGGTGGTTGCTCTGCTCGATCCGGCGGTGCCCCCACTGCGGACGTATTTCCTGGTGGTCCGCACCGGCACACTGGCGATGCCGCACATCACACGGGCGCACGAATGGCTCCAGCACGCGGCGACCGACTGGAACTGAGCCGCCGTAGGGCCTGAGACCCTTCTGCGGACGTCTCCGGACCTCTGCGATGTTTCACGTGAAACATCGCATTTCACCTCATGCGATCCACGCTCTTTGCTTCACCGAGAGCACTTCGTGGGGGGCCGACATGTTTCACGTGGAACCAGCCGGGCCACATTTCTCCCATGACCGTCCGACCTGTGGTCAAGCGCACCGCACGCGCCATCCTGCTCGATGGCGACGACCTGATCCTCATCAAGCGGACCAAGCCGAGTGTCGATCCCTACTGGCTCACTCCGGGCGGAGGCGTCGAACCGGACGACACGACCGTCGTCGACGCCCTGCACCGTGAAGTGCACGAAGAGCTGGGTGCCAAGATCACCGATGTGGTGCCCTGCTTCGTGGACACCGTCGAGCACATCGGCGCGGACGGCGGCGCTACGGGCGTGAAGGTGCAGCACTTCTTCGTGTGCCGGCTGGAGAGCATGGACCCCTCGCTGCGGCACGGCCCCGAAGTCGACGAGCCCTGCGGCGAGTACGAGATCGTCCGCATCCCCTTCACCCGGGTAGGCATCGCCTCCGTCCATCTCGTGCCACTGTCGCTGCGCCACTATCTGGACGGGAACATCGAGGGCGTACGGGCGATGCACGCGCCCGACCTGGGCTGACAGCGCCCAACCGGGTCAGCTCCCGGTGACGACCAGTTCCTCCACCGAGTCGTGGCGGATCCGCTCCGGGGGGAAACCGGTGCGCAGCAGCGTGTCCACCCCGTTGCGGATCATCCCGGGCGGGCCCGACAGATAGGCGTCGTACTCGTACCAGGGCCCGTACTCCCGTACGGCGTCGGGGAGCTGCGGATGTGCCTGCTGGTCTATGACCGCGCGCACCGCCAGCCAGGAGTGGCTCTGCTGGAGCCGCAGCATGGCGTCGATGTCGTACAGGTCGAGATCTGTACGGGCGCCGTAGAAGACCTCGACCCGCCGCCGGTCACCGTGCTCGGCGACGTCCTCGACCAGTGCCTTGATGGGCGCGATGCCGGTGCCGCCGCCCAGACAGAGCAGCCCGCTGTCGGTGGTGTGGTCGACGGTCATCGTGCCGGCGGGCGGGCCGAGCCGGACGATGTCGCCGGGTTGGGCACGGTGCACCAGCGCGTTGGAGACCCAGCCCGCAGGAACCGCCTTCACATGGAACGACAGCAGACCGTCGGAGCGGGGCGCCGAGGCGAAGGAGTAGTGCCGCCAGATCCGGGGCCACCACGGCGTCTCCAGGCTCGTGTACTGCCCGGCGAGGAACGGGTACGGCTGGTCGGGCCTGACGGTGATGACGGCGATGTCCGGGGTCCTGAGGTCGTGCGCGACCACCTCCCCGAACCACCATGCCGGAGCGCGCAGTTCGTCGACGGCCGCAGCGTCGATCATCACCTGGGACATCGTCGTGTACGCCCGTACCCACGCCGCCTCGGTCTCCTGGTCCCAGATCGCGGCGGCGTAGCGGCTCAGCGCGCCGATGAGGCACTCACCGACGGCCGGGTAGTGCTCGGGCCGGGTGCCGTACTTGCGGTGGCCGCGGCCGAGGTTCCTCAGATACGCGACGAGGATCTCGGTGTTGTCGATGTGCTCGGCGGCGGTGAGCAGTGCCTTGAGCAGCCGGTCCCGCTGGGTGTCCATCGCCGCCGGGAAAAGTGAACGCAGTTCGGGATGACGAACGAAGAGGAGAGCGTAGAAGTACGAGGTGGCCTTGTCCGCGACGGGACCGACCGCTTCCATCGTCCGCCGGATGAGCACTGCGTCCGGGGACGCCTGCTGGAGCGGCTCGGCGCGCGGCGCGGGGGGAGGGGGTTCGGGTGCCCCCGCCGACATGCCGGGAGCCGGCGGTCCGGAAGCCGGGGTCACCGGGGCGAAGGGTGGGCGAACCGGGTTCTCGGCGGCTGAGGGCGCGGGAGTGAAGGGCGCGGGAAGCGGTGACGCGGGAACGAGGGGCAGGGGAGGCAGGGGCGCGGGAGCGGGAGGGATCGCCGGGAGCTCGGGCGGCGGCGCGGGTATTCGTTCCCGCGCCGGCGGAGGCTCTGCCCCAGCCGGACGGGCGTTGGCATCCGGCGAGAAGCTCGGGGCGACGCCCGTACTGGGCCTGCCCACGGGACGGAGCGCGGCCAGCCGATTGCCTTCTGTTGCCTCCTGCTCGCCGCCCGGGGGTGTCTCCGGCTGCTTGTGCGGCTTGAACCAGCCGCCCCCGCCGCTGTCGCCGGAAGTGCCGTTGTCGGCCGGCGTGGTGGTCGGAGCGTCCATGGTCTGCCTCGCCTCGAACATCTTTCGGTCGGTCTGCGCACTTCCTGGGTCGGAATGTGCTCGCGTTCCCCCGCTGACGGCTGGTTTTTCCCGTTCGCCCCCTGTCCAATGCGGCCACATCCAACCCGGACCTCCGCCGCGTAACCGGAAATGCGAGTCTTCGATCTCTCCGTCCCGTTAGGGTGCGTTGCCCTGCTCTTGCCGCGTGCGCTGGATACGCACCCTCGCTTGGACGAGAACCGGAGTCGACCATACCGGCCGTCGCCGAGCACACAAGTCCCGCCATTGTTCACCGCTGACGAGCAAGGGGCGAACCATCAATTCCCTCAACTACCGTGCGCCGCACACCAATTCATAGGCATCCCACAAATCCTGCCCCGCGTAGGTGTGGGTCGCGAGGCCGGCCAGACGACGGTCGGCGTTGACCGCGACGGAGACCGGCACCACCCCGAAGAGGTCCACGTCCGAGAGCGAATCGCCGTACGCGACACAGTCCGCCCGGGTCAGCCCGAACTGCCCGCAGAGCCGGTCCGCGATCTCCACCTTGGCCGCGGGCGTCAGGATTCCGGTGGGATCCAGCGGCTCCGTGAAGGGCACCGCCGGGAAGCGTGAGCCATGGGCCGCATGAGCGCCCCACCCCATCAGCCGTTCGACGAAGAACGAGGGCGACAGAGAGACAACGGCGCAGTACTCCCCTCGGTCCCGGATCGCATCCCATGTCTCCCTGATCCGCCGCAGCCAGGGCGCTTCCGCGAAGGCCGCGTCGATATGGGCCACTGTCAGCTCCGCCCAGAGGAGGTGCACGCGCCGCGCGTACTCCGCGGGCTCGACACGCCGTGTCACAAAGTCCCGCTCCAGCTCGGCGATTTCACGGTCGAGCCCAAGTTGCCGGGATATCTCGACGGGGGCGGCCGAGCCGTGCAGCAGTGTTCCGTCGAGGTCGAAGAGATGCAGTCGCGTCATGAGTGCCGAGGCTAGGGCCTGTCGCCCGATGACCGTTGCTCAACGTTTCACGTGAAACATCTGTCCATGCGCTGTACGGACCGGCACGACATGGCCAAAAGAGCGTGCGGCCGACCGCAAACAGGTGGACGCAGGGGGCGCCGGTCGGACAGCCTGACGTGCGTGCCGACTCCTTCCCTCGCTGATCTGCCCATCCGCCGTCTGACGCATCGCGATCTCACCGCCTGCGCCGACCTGTCCGAGGACCGGGGTTGGCCCCGTGAGGAGCACAAGTGGGGTCTCCTGCTCACAGCAGGCAAGGGCTACGGAATCGACGACCCCGGCGGCGGACTGGTCACCGCCTGCGTCGTCACCGAGTACGGACAGTATGGAAACCCCGAGTTGGGAGCCATCGGCATGGTGCTCGTCGCCGAGCGGTATGCCCGCCAGGGCGTCGGGCGGCGGCTGATGCGGCACATCGTCGCCGCGATGGGCACCACGCCACTGACGCTGTACGCGACCCCGAACGGCCGCCCGCTCTACGAAGAACTCGGTTTCAAGGTCACGGGCGGGTCCGAGACAGTACGCGGACGCTTCACGTCTGGCGGACCGGACCCCGAAGTCGGCACGCGCGCGGCCACGGCCGAGGATCTCGCCGAAATCATCCGGCTCGACGAGAAGGTGTTCGGCATCGACCGCACCCCCGTCATCACTCGGCTGCCTGCTTTCTCCGACCAGTTGCGCGTCGCCGAGGAGAACGGCCGGATCATCGGGTACGCGGCGGCATGGCCCAACATGGACACCCATGTCGTCGGTCCGCTGATCGCCCGCGACACGGAGACGGCGAAAGCGCTCCTCACCTCCCTCGCCGCCCACACCGACCGTCCACTGCGCACCGACATCGACGTACGGCACGAGGAACTGCTGGCCTGGGTGAAGGAGCGCGGACTGGCTCAGGTGGGCCTCAACGCGGTGATGACGTACGGAATCCCCGAACTGCCGGGTGACTGGACGCGGCGGTTCGCGCCTCTGACGGTGGCCGCCGGCTGAGGGCCGCGCCGACCGCCCGGGTCACCGGCGGAGGGCCGCCTGCTGCCTGGCAGGCGTGCCGCCGGCGACGACCGAACGGGGTGCGGTGGGGCGGCGCTCCAGAGCGGCCGACAGGAAGGCCAGGAGCAGGGCGCCGGTGGCGAGCGCGGCGCCGACCCAGTTGGGGGCGGTGTATCCAAGACCCGCTGCGATCACCGTGCCTCCGAGCCAGGCGGAGAGCGCGTTGCCGAGGTTGAAGGCGCCGATGTTGACGGCCGAGGCCAGCGTCGGCGCGCCGTGCGCCTGGTCGATGACCCGCTTCTGCAACGGCGGGACGGTGGCGAAGCCCGGCGCACCGATCAGCGCGATCGTGACGGCCGCGAGGACCTTGTGGTGGGCGGTGACCGTGAAGAGGGCGAGTACGACTGCCAGAGCACCCAGAGAGACGTACAGCAGGGGCATCAGGGCGCGGTCCGCATACCTGCCGCCGACCAGGTTGCCCCCGACCATGCCGAGGCCGAAGAGGACCAGCAGCCAGGTGACGGAGCCGTCCGCGAAACCGGCGACGTGGGTCATCATCGGCACGATGTAGGTGATGGCGGCGAAGACACCGCCGAAGCCGAGAACGGTCATCGCCATGGCGAGCAGAACCTGAACGTTCTTGAAGGCAGCCAGCTCGTCACGCAGGTGCACGCCTTGCGCGTTGGGCAGGTCGGGGACGAGCTTGGCGACGCCGGCCAGACCGAGAACGCCGAGTCCGGCCACGATGACGAAGGTGACCCGCCAGCCGGCGGCCTGTCCGACGAAGGTACCCAGTGGAACGCCGACGACGTTGGCGACGGTGAGTCCGGTGAACATCGTCGCGATGGCGCCGGCCCGTTTGTCCGGGGCGACCAGATCGGCCGCGACGACCGAGCCGATCCCGAAGAAGGCTCCATGGGCCAGCGAGGCGACCACGCGGCCGATCAGCATGACGGCGAATGCGGGGGCGACGGCGGAGAGCAGGTTGCCGATGATGAACAGCCCCATGAGCAGCATGAGCATCAGTTTGCGGGAGACCCTGGTACCGAGGGCCGTCATGATCGGGGCTCCGACCATGACACCGAGCGCATAGCCGGTCACGAGAAACCCGGCGGCCGGGATGGATACCCCGAAGTCGCTCGCGACGTCGGGCAGCAGGCCCATGATCACGAATTCCGTCGTTCCGATGCCGAAGGCCCCGATCGCGAGGGCCAGGAGCGCGAGAGGCATGAGGTGAGTGCGCCTTCCAGAGACGTTGCGTAAGCTCATTAACTGCTCACATAATAGTTGCATACGCGGGTTAAGTGCGCCAGGCGACTATCGCGTCTGTGGCCTATCCTGGGGTCAGCCGCTCCAGGGACAGAGGAGACAGCCAATGCCGGCGACGGACCCCGCGCTCACCGCCCTCTCCCAGAGCTGGTGCGCGCTCTCCTTGCTGCACGGGAAGATCGAGGCGCACATCGAGCGCGCCCTGCAGAGCAGGCACGGGCTGAGCGTGCGCGAGTACTCGCTGCTGGATGTCCTCAGCCGGCAGCATGACGGCGTGGGCGGCCATCTGCAGATGAAGGCGGTCTCCGACGCGGTCGCCCTCAGCCAGAGCGCCACGACACGACTGGTCACCAGACTCGAGGACCGCGGACTGCTGGCCCGCTATCTGTGCCCCACCGATCGCCGCGGGATCTACACGAACGTCAGCGACGCAGGGCTCAAGCTCCTCGACGAGGCACGTCCCACCAATGACGTCGCGCTTCGCGAGGCCCTCGACGAGGCGGCCATGAATCCGGAGCTGGCTCCACTGGTCCGGGCCGTGGAGTCGGTGAACCTCCCCGCATAGGGTGCGGCCATGGGAGATCTTGAGATACGGCCAGCGGCCACGAAGGACGTTCCCGCGATTGTCGGCATGCTCGCCGACGACCCGCTGGGCGCGCAGCGCGAGTCACCGGATGACCTGACCCCGTATCTGACCGCGCTCGCCCGTCTGACCGCCGACCCGAACCAGCGCCTGGTCGTCGCGGTCCGCGAGGGGCGCGTGGTCGGCACGCTCCAGCTCACGATCGTTCCCGGACTGTCCCGCAAAGGCGCGACCCGGTCGATCATCGAGGGTGTGCGCGTTCACTCCGCCGAACGCGGCAGCGGCCTCGGCGGAGAGCTCATCGAGTGGGCGATCAACACATCACGCCGGGAGAACTGCCAGTTGGTTCAGCTGACCTCGGACGTCACGCGCACGGACGCCCACCGTTTCTACGAACGGCTCGGCTTCACGCCTTCACACGTGGGCTTCAAACTCCAGCTCTGAACACCGGGAGGAAGCGTCATGTTTCACGTGAAACATGACGCTTCCTCGCAGTCGGCGCCTACCTGATCCCCCGCCACCCTTCCGGATCCACCCCGCCCGGCACTGAAGCGCCCTCGTCGTACGGCTGACGCACGAAGACGAACGACCCCAGGTCCAGGTGGTCCACGATTCCGTTCGGCCGCCGTACGGCCCGCAGAAGCTCTCCGGCGAAGTACCCGTCGAGGCCCGTCCAGGTGCCGTCACCGTTCGGCCTGAAGCGCGAGCGTCGGCCGACGTCACCCAAGGGCCCCAGCGAGACGCCCCCATCGACCGACAGCCGCAGGGCATACGGGGTGGTCCCCCAGTACCACTGGCCCGCCAACTCCAGTACGGCCCTGTCGACTTCGGGCAACGGGCGCCATGGCTCGGGAATCCGCGGCTCGGCCTCCGCGACGATCTTCACGAGGTCGGCGGCGGCCACGGACACCAGCGGACCAGAGGTGCAGTTGGCCAGGACGACAGCCGCGAGGTCGTCCGCCACGCTGATGGTGAGGCTCGCCAGAAACCCGGGCAGCGACCCTCCGTGCCCCACCAGCAGCCGGCCGTCCCGGTACTGGACCTGCATACCGAGGCCGTACGCCGCACCCGCGGCCACGTCCTCCGGCTCGGCCGGAGCTGCCGGCGTACGCATCTCCGCAACGGACGCAGCGCTCAGCACCCGGTCGTCCCCCCTGGCGAGGAAGACAGCGAAGCGCGCCAAGTCTCCTGTGGTGGACCAGAGCTGACCGGCCGGCGCCATCCGTCCGAGGTCCTCCGTCGGCTCCGGCAGCAGCACATCGGCCCAGGGATGCACCGCCCAGCCACCCGCGTGCGGTGCCTGCGGCTGCCCGCTGGTCCGCTCCAGCCCCAGGGGTTCGAGCACCTCACGCCGCAGCACGTCCTCCCACGGGGCACCGCGCAGTTCCTCGACCAGCGCACCGAGAACGCTGTAGCCAGGGTTCGAGTAGTGGTGGCGTCGACCCACGGGATGCAGCAACGGCCGCTTCCCGAGTACGTCGGCCAGCTCGGGTCGCAGCGATCCGGGTGTCCGTTCCCACCAAGGTGCGGGCGACTCGGCCGCCAGCCCACCGGTGTGCGCGAGCAGTTCGGCGATGGTCGCCTCCCCCGCGCCGGTACCCGGCAGGTGTTTCTCCAGCGGGTCGACGAGGTCGAGAAGCCCCTCGTCGCGCAGCCGCATCACCAGTACGGCGGTGAAGGTCTTGGTGATCGAACCGATCCGGTACTGCACGTTGGCATCGGGCGCATGGCCGTCCACCGAGCTCCGCGCCCCCGTCCACACCGTCTCCCCGCCACGCACCACCGCCGCGACCAACGACGGTGCCCGCCCTTCACTCTGGGCAACAGCGACCCGATGCAGCAAGGCCCGCCGCGTGCCGGGAAGAAGCTCGTCCTGAGGTGTTGTCATGGGGCAAGTTCATCGGTCGTGCTGCGTTGCGTCGAGCCTATTTGCGCGCCGCCGTGTGACTGTAGGGTCTCGCCGCTCGTGACATGTCGATCTTGCGTGACCTCGTGCACCGATGAGTTTCCCGCACCGCGCTGGTCTACACACCGGACACCCACGAACGGAAGGCTGAGCCATGCGGAAACTGATCTACGGCATGAACCTGACCCTGGACGGCTACATCGCCGCGGCAGGCGACGACATCAGCTGGGGCGGACCGCCGAGCGACGAGCTGTTCCAGTGGTGGCTCGACCACGAGCAGGCGAGTGGCCTGTCGCTGTATGGGCGCAAGCTGTGGGAGACGATGAGCTCCTACTGGCCGACGGGCGACCAGCAGCCGGGCGCCACCCCGGCAGAGATCGAGTTCGCGCGGAACTGGCGGGACACGCCGAAGGTGGTGTTCTCCTCGACGATCGACAAGGTCGACTGGAACACCCGCCTGGTCACCGGCGACGCGATCGCCGAGATCACCCGGCTCAAGGCCGAGGACGGCGGCCCGATGAACATCGGCGGCGCAAAGCTCGCCGGGACGGCCATGCGCGCCGGGCTGATCGACGAGTACGTGATCGCCGCCCATCCGGTCCTGGTGGGCAGCGGCACGCCGTTCTTCACCGCGCTGGACAGCTGGGTGAACCTGAACCTGGTGGAGACGCGGACGTTGCCCGGCGGCGTGGTCCTGACCAGGTACGAGACGAGGCGCTGAGCAGCAGCACCCACGCGCTGGTCTTATGGTGATGTCATATACGACATCGGTACGACACAGCCCGTGAGATTACGACATTAGCCGCGAGACCCTACACAGACACGCGTCACGTCTGGGCCATGTCCACAAACCGCGAATAGTGCCCCTGGAAGGCGACCGTGATCGTCGCCGTCGGGCCGTTTCGGTGCTTGCCGACGATGATGTCCGCCTCACCCGCGCGCGGAGACTCCTTCTCGTACGCGTCCTCACGGTGCAGCAGGATCACCATGTCCGCGTCCTGCTCGATGGAGCCGGACTCACGCAGGTCGGAGACCATGGGTTTCTTGTCCGTACGCTGCTCGGGGCCACGGTTCAGCTGCGACAGCGCGATCACGGGCAGCTCCAGCTCCTTGGCCAGGAGCTTCAGGTTTCGCGACATGTCGGAGACCTCCTGCTGTCGGCTCTCGGAACGCTTGCCGCCGGACTGCATCAGCTGGAGGTAGTCGATGATCACGAGCTTCAGGTCCGCGCGCTGCTTGAGGCGGCGGCACTTGGCACGGATCTCCATCATCGACAGGTTCGGGGAGTCGTCGATGTAAAGAGGAGCGGCCGAGACATCCGGCATGCGGCGGGCTAGCCGGGTCCAGTCCTCGTCGGTCATCGTGCCGGAGCGCATGTGGTGAAGTGCCACGCGTGCCTCCGCGGACAGCAGACGCATCGCGATCTCGTTGCGGCCCATTTCGAGGGAGAAGATCACGCTCGGCATGTTGTGCTTGATCGAGCAGGCACGAGCGAAGTCCAGCGCCAGCGTCGACTTACCCATGGCGGGGCGGGCCGCGATGATGATCATCTGGCCGGGGTGCAGACCGTTGGTGAGCTGGTCGAGGTCGGTGAACCCGGTCGGCACACCGGTCATCTCCCCCGAACGCGAGCCGATCGCCTCGATCTCGTCGAGCGCACCCTCCATGATGTCGCCGAGCGGCAGATAGTCCTCCGTGGTGCGCTGCTCGGTGACCGCGTAGATCTCGGCCTGGGCGCTGTTGACGATCTCGTCGACGTCTCCGTCGGCCGCGTATCCCATCTGGGTGATGCGGGTTCCGGCCTCGACCAGCCGCCGCAGAACCGCGCGCTCGTGCACGATCTCCGCGTAGTACTCGGCGTTCGCCGCCGTCGGCACCGTCTGCACCAGCGCGTGCAGATAGGGAGCACCGCCGACCTTGGTGATCTCGCCCCGTCTGGTGAGCTCGGCCGCGACCGTGATGGGGTCGGCCGGCTCGCCCTTCGCGTAGAGATCGAGGATCGCCCCGTAGACGATCTCGTGTGCGGGCCGGTAGAAGTCGTGGCCCTTGAGCACCTCGACGACGTCCGCGATCGCGTCCTTGGACAGGAGCATGCCGCCGAGGACCGACTGCTCGGCGTCGAGGTCCTGGGGCGGTACGCGCTCGAAAGACGTGCCCTCGCTTTCCCACGCGCCGCTTTCGCGTCCGCGGTCGTGCTGTTCGTCACGGCCCCGGCCCCCTTCACGGCGTTGTCGGGAGGGGGGCAGACGATCACTGGGACCGCTGTCGGCCCAAGGATCGTCCAAAGGCTCGGAAATACTCACCGAGCCACCTCCTCCCGTCCGCCGAGCGGACCTCGCCGTGCCCCTCTTTTCTACGGCACGGCACTGACAAATAAGACGCCCAACTCCGGTTCCGGCGCGTCGGTTTTGTGACGTTTCCGAGGCTGGGAGAAGGAGCGGGCGCCGCACCACCGTAGGCCCGTCTGCACCGTCAGCCAATCTGGTTATCCACAGGCCATGTGGACGACGGCCCGGATGCTGTGGAGAACTCCGCAAAACCTGTGCACGACCCGGTGGACAGCCCTGTGAACAAGCTTTCGCGGCATTCGACACACCGCTTCTGACCAGCGCGTTTCCCGTCCACCGGCTGTGCAGAAGAAAAACTTTCCGCATCGGGCCAAGATCTCCACAAGCGGCACACCGTGACACGCGCCTCAGGAGAGCAGGTAATAGTCCCAGGCAGATTGCATCTATTACCTGTGGAAGATTAGATTGGTGGTCATGACACAGGCTCCCGCTGAACCCAGGGCGACCCGGCGCCGGCACGACCGAGAGATCGTCGCACTGGCTGTACCTGCCTTCGGCGCTCTCATCGCCGAGCCTCTCTTCGTCATCGCCGACAGCGCGATCATCGGCCACCTCGGCACAGCGCAACTCGCCGGGCTCGGCATCGCCTCTGTCCTGCTCACCACAGCGGTCAGCGTCTTCGTCTTCCTCGCGTACGCCACCACGGCCGCCGTCGCCCGACGCGTCGGCGCAGGCGATCTCCAGGCCGCCATCCGCCAGGGTGTGGACGGCATCTGGCTCGCCCTACTGCTCGGCTCAGCGGTCATTGCCGCCGTCCTGCCCTCGGCACCCGCACTCGTGGACCTCTTCGGCGCCTCGAACACCGCGGCCCCGTACGCGGCCACCTATCTGCGGATCTCGGCACTCGGTATCCCGGCCATGCTCGTCGTCCTCGCCTCCACCGGCGTTCTGCGCGGTCTCCAGGACACCAGAACCCCGCTGTACGTAGCCATCGCGGGCTTCGTCGCCAACGCCGCCCTGAACATGGGCCTCGTCTACGGAGCGGACCTCGGCATCGCGGGTTCCGCCTGGGGCACCGTCATCGCCCAGTGGGGCATGGCGGCGGCCTATCTCGCGGTCGTCGTCCGGGGCGCCCGCCGGCATGGCGCCTCGCTGCGCCCCGACACCGCGGGGATACGGGCCTCCGCCCAGGCGGGCGCGCCGCTCCTCGTGCGTACCCTCTCTCTGCGGGCGATCCTCGTGATCGCCACGGCCGTTGCCGCACGGCTCGGGGACGCGGACGTCGCCGCACACCAGATCATCCTGTCCTTGTGGAGCCTGCTCGCTTTCGCGCTCGACGCGATCGCCATCGCAGGGCAGGCCATCATCGGGCGCTATCTCGGCGCTGACGACACCAAGGGCGCACGCGAAGCCTGCCGCCGAATGGTCGAGTGGGGCATCGCCACCGGAATCGTGCTCGGCCTGCTGGTGATCGTCAGCCGCCCCTTGTTCCTGCCCCTGTTCACCAGCGACTCGGTGGTCAAGGACACCGCGTTGCCGGCCCTGCTCATGGTCGCGCTGTCCCAACCGATCTGCGGGATCGTCTTTGTCCTGGACGGCGTACTGATGGGCGCGGGCGACGGCACCTACCTGGCCTGGGCGATGCTGATCACACTGGCCGCCTTCGCACCGGTTGCCCTGCTTGTGCCAACCCTTGGCGGCGGCCTCACCGCCCTCTGGGGAGCGATGACGCTCATGATGACCGTCCGCATGCTCACCCTGTGGCTGCGAGCCCGCTCAGGCCGCTGGATGGTCACGGGAGCCATCCGCTGAGCGTACGGAGAACGCCGAGTTCGCCGTACCGCGCTGTTCCCCGTCCCGCTGTTCCCCGTCCCGCTGTTCCCCGTCCCGCTGTTCCCCGTCCCGCTGTTTCACGTGAAACATCGCCAGATTTCTGCCGTTTCACGTGAAACATCGGCGTGCTTGGTCCCCGCACAACCAGAGACCCACGCCCGCTACGCCTTGCGCTCACAATTCCGCTCACGCAGTAGGGCCGCACCCCGGAGGATGCGGCCCTACAACTACTCCAGTGAGCGCAACGCTCAGGCGGCGACGACCTCGATGTTGACCTTGGCGGCAACCTCGGGGTGCAGACGCACCGACGTCTCGTGGGCGCCGAGCGTCTTGATGGGCGCGCCCAGCTCGATGCGGCGCTTGTCGACGTCGGGGCCACCGGAAGCCTTGATCGCCGTGGCGATGTCGGCCGGGGTGACGGAACCGAAGAGACGACCGGCGTCGCCGGAGCGGACGGCCAGACGGACCTTGACGCCTTCGAGGCGGGCCTTGATGTCGTTGGCCTGCTCGATGGTCTGGATCTCGTGGATCTTGCGAGCGCGACGAATCTGCTCGACGTCCTTCTCGCCACCCTTGGTCCAACGGATCGCGAAGTTCCGTGGGATCAGGTAGTTGCGAGCATAGCCGTCCTTGACGTCGACGACGTCGCCCGCGGCGCCGAGGCCGGAGACCTCGTGGGTGAGGATGATCTTCATTAGTCGGTCACCCTTCCCTTATCGCGCGGTGGACGTGTAGGGCAGCAGCGCCATCTCACGGCTGTTCTTGACAGCCGTGGCGACGTCACGCTGGTGCTGCGTGCAGTTGCCGGTCACGCGGCGGGCACGGATCTTGCCGCGGTCGGAAATGAACTTCCGCAGCATGTTCGTGTCCTTGTAGTCCACGTACTGGACCTTGTCCTTGCAGAAAGCGCAGACCTTTTTCTTAGGCTTGCGCACAGGCGGCTTCGCCATGGTGTTTCTCCTGTGTGATCAAGAAGTGTGGGTACAGCCCACCCCTCGGCCCAAAGGCCTAGAAAGGGGGCTCGTCCGAGTAGCCGCCGCCGGAGCCGCCAGAGCTGCCGGAACCGCCGGAGTTTCCACCCCAGCTACCGCCACCGCCCTGCCGCTGACCGCCGCCGGCCGGGGCACCGGTCGCCCAGGGGTCACTGGCGGGGGCTCCGCCCTGACCGCCCTGCTGACCACCGGGACCTCCGCCCCAGCCGCCACCGCCCTGCTGACCGCCACCCTGCTGGCCACCACCGAACCCACCGCCATCCTGGCCACCACGACCACCGGGGGTCTTGGTGACCTTGGCAGTGGCGTAGCGCAGCGAGGGGCCGATCTCGTCGACCTCGAGCTCCACGACCGTCCGCTTCTCGCCCTGGGGGGTCTCGTACGAACGCTGCCGAAGTCGTCCCTGAGCGACGACGCGCATACCGCGCGTCAGCGTTTCAGCGACGTTCTCTGCGGCCTGGCGCCAGATCGACGCGCGAAGGAACAGCGCGTCGCCGTCCTTCCACTCGTTGGTCTGGCGGTCGAACGTCCGAGGCGTCGACGCGATCGTGAAGTTCGCGACGGCCGCGCCGGACGGGGTGAAGCGCAGCTCGGGATCATCGGTCAGGTTTCCGACGACGGTGATGACGGTCTCGCCTGCCATGGGGGAACCTCTCGGCGGGTTTGCTGCTCTGGCTGCTTGGTTGCTGCTACTCGAATCCCGGGATCAGCTGAGCGGAAGCTCAGTGGGTCTCGGGGCGGAGCACCTTGGTCCGGAGGACCGACTCGTTCAGGTTCAGCTGGCGGTCGAGCTCCTTGACGACCGCAGGCTCGGCCTGCAGGTCGATGACCGAGTAGATGCCCTCGGGCTTCTTCTTGATCTCGTACGAGAGACGACGACGGCCCCAGGTGTCGACCTTCTCGACCTTTCCGTTGCCCTCACGGACGACGGAGAGGAAGTTCTCGATCAGAGGGGCGACAGCGCGCTCCTCCAGCTCGGGGTCGAGGATGACCATCACTTCGTAGTGACGCATGTGGAACCCACCTCCTTTGGACTCAGCGGCCACGGTCGTTCCGTGGCAGGAGGGTTGTTATGCGTACGCAACGGTATCGGCAGCCACTGACAGTCGGAGGTTTCCGAAGGATTCCTCGTCACGGCATGGGCAGACACCGGTGCAGACGGTACAGACTACCCGCACTGCGCTTCCGGTTGAAATCAGGCCCCGGTGACCGTCAATCTGTACACATCGGGTGTGTATGGCGCTACGATGCGCCGCCTTCCGCAGGAGGTGCCACATGGCACAGGCATTGCGACCGAACACCGCCGGATCTCTCTTCGCCACCGACGGCAAGCCCCATCCGCTCCAGGACAGCCTGCTCGCTGTGACTCTGGTGCTCGGGCTGACGGCCTTCGTCACGGCGATGTTCCACAGTCTGCATCTGCTCAGTTCCTGGGCCGGCCTGGTGGGGATCCTCACCGGCGCGTACGGACAGTTCGTCTCGGAGACGACCCGCGAACGCTTCGGACTGATCCTGGGCCTCGGCGCCGCCGCGGTCGGCTTCTTCCTCGGCATGGCGCACGGCGGTCTCTTCGGCGGTGTGATCGGCTGACGCGGACCACCCCCTGGTGCCCCGGCCGAGGTAAGGCCGGGGCACAGGTGCCGTACGGCCAGACGAGGCGCTCGCAGGGCGCAGTAGGCTTCGGCGCGAGAGCCGGAGCCCCTGTACCCATGGGGACACACCAGCCCGAGGAGCGCCCGGAATGAGCCTGACCCTGAGGACGATCAGCCGTGAGCAGCATCTGGCGTACATCCAGAGCCTGCCGTCGGCGAGCCACATGCAGGTTCCGGCCTGGGCAGACGTCAAGGCGGAGTGGCGCTCGGAGAACCTCGGGTGGTTCGACGACCGGACGGGCGACATGGTCGGCGCCGGTCTCGTGCTGTACCGCCAGCTGCCCAAGATCAAGCGGTATCTGGCCTATCTGCCCGAGGGCCCGGTCATCAACTGGTTCGCGCCGAATCTCGACGACTGGATCCAGCCGATGCTGGCCCATCTCAAGCAGCAGGGCGCCTTCTCCGTGAAGATGGGCCCGCCGGTGATCATCCGGCGATGGGAGGCCACGTCCATCAAGGCGGGCATCCAGAGCCCGGACGTGAAGCGCCTGCGCGACATCGAGGCCGACTTCATCGAGCCGCGCGCCTTCGAGGTCGCCGACAAGCTGCGTCGCATGGGCTGGCAGCAGGGCGAGGACGGCGGGGCCGGCTTCGGCGACGTACAGCCTCGCTACGTCTACCAGGTGCCGCTCGCGAACCGTTCGCTGGAAGAGGTCCACCAGAACTTCAACCAGCTGTGGCGCCGCAACATCAAGAAGGCCGAGAAGGCCGGTGTCGAGGTGGTCCAGGGCGGTTACAACGACCTGGAGGAGTGGCAGCGGCTGTACGAGATCACAGCGGTGCGCGACCACTTCCGGCCCCGCCCGCTGTCGTACTTCCAGCGCATGTGGACGGCCCTCAACACCGAGGACCCCAACCGTATGCGGCTCTACTTCGCCCGCCACAACGGAGTGAACCTGTCGGCCGCGACGATGCTGATCGTCGGCGGGCACGTCTGGTACTCCTACGGCGCCTCGGACAACATCGGGCGTGAGGTCCGCCCCTCGAACGCCATGCAGTGGCGGATGCTGCGCGACGCCTACGCGCTGGGCGCCACCGCCTACGACCTGCGCGGCATCTCCGACTCGCTGGACGAGACGGACCACCTCTTCGGTCTGATCCAGTTCAAGGTCGGCACGGGTGGGCAGGCTGCCGAGTATCTCGGCGAGTGGGACTTCCCGCTCAACAAGCTGCTCCACAAGGCGCTCGACATCTACATGTCGCGCCGTTGATGTACCGGAATTCCCGTTCACACCACTGATGCACCGCAGCCACGAGAAAGGTTCCAGGTCCCGGCCATGGCGCTCACGCTCTACGTCGACACCGCGCGCTGGCGTGCGCACCACAAGCACGTGTCCGAGCAGTTCCCGGGGCTCGTCCCGGTCTGCAAGGGCAACGGGTACGGCTTCGGGCACGAGCGGCTGGCGGAAGAAGCCACGCGACTGGGCTCGGACATCCTCGCCGTCGGAACGACGTACGAGGCCGCGCGGACCAAGGACTGGTTCAGCGGGGACCTGCTGGTGCTGACGCCCTTCAGGCGGGGCGAGGAGCCCGTGCCCCTGCCCGATCGCGTCATCCGCTCGGTGTCGTCGGTGGACGGGGTGCACGGCCTCGTCGGAGCCCGTGTCGTCATCGAGGTCATGTCCTCCATGAAGCGTCACGGTGTGACCGAGCAGGAGCTGCCCCAGCTGCACGCGGCCATAGAGGACGTGCGCCTCGAAGGTTTCGCGATCCACCTGCCGCTGGACCGCACCGACGGCTCGGACGCCGTGGAGGAGGTCATCGGCTGGATGGACCGGCTGCGCGCGGCCAGGCTGCCCCTGCACACCATGTTCGTCAGCCACCTCAAGGCCGAGGACCTCGGGCGACTTCAGCAGCAGTTCCCGCAGACCCGCTTCCGCGCCCGTATCGGCACCCGGCTGTGGCTGGGCGACCACGAGGCCACGGAGTACCGCGGCGCGGTCCTGGACGTCACCCACGTGGCCAAGGGCGACCGCTTCGGCTACCGGCAGCAGAAAGCGGCCTCGGACGGCTATCTGGTGGTCGTGGCGGGCGGTACGTCACACGGGGTGGGCCTGGAGGCCCCCAAGGCCCTGCACGGCGTCATGCCGCGCGCCAAGGGCGTCGCCCGCGCCGGCCTCGCCACGGTCAACCGGAATCTCGCCCCGTTCGTCTGGGACGGCAAGCAACGCTGGTTCGCCGAGCCGCCGCACATGCAGGTCTCGATCCTTTTCGTGCCCTCGGCCGACGCCCGCGAGCCGAAGGTCGGCGAGGAACTGGTGGCCCATCTGCGCCACACCACCACGCAGTTCGACCGGATCGTCGACCGCTGACCTACCTGGAGCAGGTTGCCTGAAAGGCCGTACACGGAATCCGTGTACGGCCTTTCACGTAGCGCCTCCAAGCCGTGTTCGCTCAGAGCGAACGGTCGTCGTCCTCCCGTGCCCGCTCGCTGCCCCACTCCACCTGCGGCCCGTCGAACTGCGCGGCGTGCCGCGGCGGATGAGCCGCCGGGCCGACTACGAAGACGTCCTGCGCACCGTCGAGCACGCCCCCTGACGGATCGTCGTCGCCGGCCCGGCGCACCACGTCCCGTTCCGGCATGAGGATGTCCCTGACGACCACGGCGCAGAGGTACAGCGTGCCCACCAGGTGGACGCCGATGACGAACTGGTAGCCCTCGGTGGGCAGACCCTTGTGGGCGTCACCGCTGGTCGTGTAGGCGAGGTACATCCAGATCCCGAGGAAGTACGCGACCTCGCACGCCTGCCAGATGAGGAAGTCCCGCCATTTCGGGCGGGCCAGTACGGCAAGGGGGACCAGCCACAGGACGTACTGGGGTGAGTAGACCTTGTTGGTGAGGATGAAGGCCGCGACGATCAGGAAGGCCAGCTGGGCGAAGCGGGGCCGGCGCGGGGCGGTCAGCGTGAGTGCCGCGATGCCCGCGGCCGACGCCAGCATCAGCAGCATCGCGAAGGTGTTGACGGTTTCGGTGGTGAACGGATAGTCGAAGCGCTGGGCGATGACCAGCCAGAAGGAACCGAAGTCGACGCCCCGTTCCTGGCTGAACGTGTAGAACTTCGACCAGCCGTCGAAGGCGAAGTACATCACCGGAAGGTTCACCGCGAGCCAGGCGACGACTGCTCCTCCCAGCGCCTTGCCGAACGGCCGCCACTTGCCCGCGCGCCAGCACAGCACGAGCAGGGGTCCCAGCAGCAGGACGGGATAGAGCTTGGCGGCCGTGGCGAGCCCCAGGAGGACACCGAAGGCGAGTGACCGACCTCGAGACCACATCAGCATCGCAGCGGCCGTCAGAGCGACCGCCAGGAGGTCCCAGTTGATGGTGGCGGTGAGCGCGAAAGCAGGCGCCAGGGCGACCAGCAGACCGTCCCAGGGGCGCCGTGCGTGCGTGCGTGACACGCATACGACGATGATCGCCGCGCACACCATCAGCATTCCGGCGTTGACGAACCAGTACCACTGCTCCTGGTGCTGGATGGTCCCGCTGCCGGGCGTGAGCCAGGCCGCCACCTCCATGAACACGCCGGTCAGCACCGGGTATTCGAGGTACTCCATGTCGCCGGAGATCTTGTCGAAGTACGGCACGAGTCCGTCGGCGAATCCGCGGCCCTGATAGAGGTGCGGAATGTCGGAGTAGCAGGCGTGCGTGTACTGCGAGCTGGCCCCGAAGAACCAGCCCCCGTTGTAGCAGGGCGCCTTCTGGACCAGGCCGAGGGCGAACATGCCGATCGCCACGAGTGCGACCACTCGTACCGGAGTCCACCAGGACGTCCCCAGCAGGGCACGTCGCCCGATGGGGCCGCCGATCAGCTCACTGCCGGCCACGGCGATCTCGTCGTCCCTGGTCGGCCGTACCGGGTCCTGCTCGCGCACGCTCACTTGCGTCGTCTCTGCACTGGGCATGGGCGACATCCTGCCGTACCCACCTAGGAACACGTCGAGGGCCGCCGCACCTGGTCGGTGCGACGGCCCCATGTTTCACGTGAAACAGCGTGAATCGGATCGGTGTTTCACGTGAAACACCCGCGCCGGGCGCTGCTTCGGCCAGCCACTGGGTCAGCCGAAGATGCCTCCGTTATTGCCACCGTTGCCGTTCGCGTTGCCGTTGCTCTCGTCTTCGCTCTCCGTGGGAGTCGGACTGGATGTCACTCCGCCGTCGGTAGTGCCTTCGTCCGTGCCGCCCGTATCGGTCCCTCCGGTGTCTCCGCAGGTGACGTCAAAGGTGCCGCAGGACTCGCTCGGTGACGGCGAGGGGGAGGGCTCGACCTCTTCCTCAGTGGGCGTCGGGCTCGGCGTCGGCGTCGCTTCCTCCGACTCGGTGACAGAGGGCGTCGGGCTCGGCAGCGGGTCCTCGTCAACGACCTCGCCGTAGGGCTCGGGAGTCGGGAAGTTCTTCGGCTGCGTGCCCTTGAGCGCCTGTTCCATGTAGTCGTGCCAGATCTCGGCCGGGAACGAGGCGCCGTGGATCTTCGCCTGGCCACCCGTGCCGTACATCTCCAGGAACTCGCGGTTCTTGTTGGTCTCGTCGTCGTCCATCCGGAACATGCTGATCGCGGTGGACAGCTGCGGGGTGAAGCCGACGAACCAGGCCGACTTGTTGCCGTCGGTGGTACCGGTCTTGCCGGCCACCTCACGGCCGGTCAGCTGAGCGGCCGTACCCGTTCCGTCGTCGACCACGGTCTTGAGAACGTCGGTGACGTTGTCGGCGACCTGGGCGGTGAACACCTGCTTGGGGCTGGCGATCTTCTTGTGCTCGAAGACCGTGCCGTCCTTGCTGTTGACCGTCTCGACCGAGTACGGGGTGTTCTGCTTGCCGCTGGCCGCAAAGGTCGCGTAGGCGCCTGCCATGCGGATCGCGCTCGGGTCCGAGGTACCGATCGAGAACGACGGGAAGTCGGCGCTGGCCAGGCTGCTGTCGAGAAGGCCGGCGTCGGTGGCGGATTCCCTGACCTTGTCCAGGCCGACATCCATGCCGAGCTGAACGTAGGCGGAGTTGGCGGAGACCCGCATCGCCTCACGCAGGTCGATCCGGAAGCTGGGCGCGTTGTACGACTCGTCGCCGTCGTTGCGCTGCAGCCACTCCTTGTCCTCCTTGTCCTTCCAAATGGTGTTGTCGTAGTTCTTGATCTTCAGCTTGTTCTTGCCGCTGTAGATGCTGTCCGGGGAGACTTGGGTCCTCTCGTCCTGGGCCTGTGTCGCCCCCAGGTCCGGATCCCGGACGCCCCACTTCATCGCTGCGGCGAGTACGAACGCCTTGAACGTCGAACCCACCTGGGCGCCCGTCGTGTCGGCGTTGTTGGTGAAGTGCTTGGTCGCGTCCTCACCGCCGTAGACAGCCTTGATCGCGCCCGTCGTCGGGTCGACGGAGGCTCCGCCGAACTGGACGTACTTGTCGGTCTTGGGGCGCTCGTCGGGCTTGATGTTCGCCTTCCGAACCTTCGTGACCGCCTTCTCCAGCGCCTGGACCTTCTTCTTGTCGAAGGTCGTGTAGATCGAGTAGCCGCCCTGCTGCAGTTGGTTGGCGGTGATCCCGGTCTTGTCGGTGTTGTTGATGAGGTAGCCCTTGGCAAGGTCGACGAGGTAGCCGATCTGGCCGCTCAGCGCGGTGTTGGAACGCGGGTTCTGGATCCTCGGGAAGGCCGTGATCTTGGCACGCTCGGCCGCGGTCATGCGCCCGTCCTTGACCTCCTCGTCGAGGATCCAACTCCACCGCTCCACGGCCCGCTTGGTGTTGGCTGCCTGGGTGGCGTTCACGGGGTCGACGGACGGCGCGCCGGCCGGGTCGTAGTACGTGGCGCCCTTCAGCACCGCCGCCAGGAATGCACACTGGCTGGCGTCCAGGTCCTTGGCGTTCTTGTTGAAGTACGAGCGGGCGGCTGCCTGCAGGCCGTAGGAGTCACGGCCGTAGTAGGCGGTGTTCAGGTAGCCGGCCATGATCTCCCTCTTGTCGACGTTGGTGCCGACCTTGATGGAGATGAACAGCTCCTTGAACTTTCGCGTGAGCGTCTGCGACTGGTCGTCCAGCCGGGCGTTCTTCACATACTGCTGGGTGATCGTCGAACCACCCTGTGTCTGACCACCCTTGGCCATGTTGAACAGGGCACGGGCGATACCCATCGGGTCGACACCGCTGTCGGTCTCGAACGTCTTGTTCTCGGCCGACATCACGGCGTAGCGCATCGCCGGGGGAATCTGCTCGTAGCCGATGATCTGTCGGTTCGTCTCGCCACCGGTCGCCACCATCTGGCTGCCGTCGGCCCAGTAGTAGACGTTGTTCTGGGCATTGGCGGCCTTCGCGACATCCGGCACGCCGACCAGGGCGTAACCGACGCCGGCGACCGCCACGAGACTGCCGACGAAGCCGATGAACAGTCCCGTCACCTGCCGCCACGACGGCATCCAGCGCGCCACTCCGTACTTGCCCGCGCGCGGATAGTCGATGAAGCGCTTCTTGGGCGGAGGACCCGCCGCACGGCCTCGTCCGCGCCCGGGCCCGTTCGGGCCGTTGGGACCACCGCGACGTCCGCCGCCCTCGGGCTCTCTGCGACGTGCGCCAGTACTTCTCTGCGAGGCTCGCCGGGATTCGGCGCGGCCTCCGGACTGGCGCACTTCACCTTCCGCTCCGTAGGGACCCAACCCATAGGAATCCGATCCATAGGAGTCGGAAGGAGACTCGGTTGCGCCTCGCGGCGCCGCGCGGCGGCCGGAGGACGGGCCGCGTCGGGCTTCGGCACGTCCGCCTCCCTGCGGCTGCGGCGGTTTGCGACGGTGCTCGCTCATCGAACGATTACTCCTTGGGCAGGCGCACCCGTGCGCGCCTGGAAACGGCGGCTGGTTTCCGGTCCCCCCAAAGTACGGATGCGGCCGGGTTCGCATTCATCCGTACCGCACCGAGCACGACGACGTCCCCAAACGTCACTCGGTTCCCGGTGGACTGCATGGCGCACAGACTACGCACCGTCAAAACCTGTCCAGCCCCGAAGTTCACCCCAAACCAGGCAACTTGCTTCCTACGAATCGGTGATGTGATCCCGTTCACGACCTCCCCTCTTGTCCCATCCGCAGGAGCGTTCTATCGTCTAGATGTATCGAGTCGATACATCAGCTCGGCATAAACAGTGCCGGAGACCGTCACGGTGGGACCGTGGGAGAAGGGAGGCGACGATGAGCCGGCGTGCCGGGATCCTCGAGTTCGCCATCCTCGGCCTGCTCCGTGAGTCCCCGATGCACGGCTATGAGCTGCGCAAACGACTCAATACGTCACTGGGTGTGTTCCGCGCCTTCAGCTACGGCACGCTGTACCCCTGCCTCAAGACGCTGGTCGCGAGCGGCTGGTTGATCGAGGAGCCTGGCAGTGCGCCCGAGGACGTGGTCGCCGCTTCGCTCACAGGGCGCCGCGCCAAGATCGTCTATCGGTTGACGGCGGAAGGTAAGGAGCACTTCGAGGAGCTGCTCTCACAGACGGGCCCGGACGCATACGAGGACGAGCACTTCGCCGCTCGTTTCGCCTTCTTCGGCCAGACGTCCCGCGATGTACGCATGCGCGTGCTCGAGGGCCGCCGCGGCCGGCTGGAGGAGCGTCTCGAGAAAATGGGCGCCTCTCTGGCGCGTACCCGGGAGCGCCTCGATGACTACACCCTTGAGCTCCAGCGCCACGGAATGGAGTCCGTGGAGCGCGAAGTGCGCTGGCTGAACGAGCTCATCGAGAGCGAGCGGGCCGGTCGGGACCTCAAAGGTGCCGCTTCCGGAGAGCCCGACTCGCAGGACACCACATCTGGAGCGCCGGGCGGCCTGCCCCGGTCCCGGGAGGACGACTCCCGGACCGGTCCGTCCGACGACACCGCCACGTGAGGGCCGCTCAGGTCCTCACTCGTACACACAGGGAGCAACCGAATGGGTTCCATTCGCGTAGCCATCGTCGGCGTGGGCAACTGCGCCGCGTCACTGGTACAGGGAGTCGAGTACTACAAGGACGCCGATCCGGCGGCCAGGGTCCCGGGCCTCATGCATGTGCAGTTCGGGGAGTACCACGTCCGTGACGTGGAGTTCGTCGCCGCGTTCGACGTCGACGCGAAGAAGGTCGGTCTCGACCTCGCGGATGCCATCGGCGCCTCCGAGAACAACACCATCAAGATCTGCGACGTGCCGAACACCGGTGTGAAGGTCCGGCGTGGCCACACCCTCGACGGGCTCGGCAAGTACTACCGCGAGACCATCGAGGAGTCCGAGGCCGAGCCGGTCGACGTCGTCAAGGTCCTCAAGAAGAAGCAGGTCGACGTCCTCGTCTGCTACCTCCCCGTGGGTTCCGAGGCCGCGGCGAAGTTCTACGCCCAGTGCGCCATCGACGCCAAGGTCGCCTTCGTCAACGCCCTCCCGGTCTTCATCGCCGGCACCAAGGAGTGGGCGGACAAGTTCACCGAGGCGGGCGTCCCGATCGTCGGCGACGACATCAAGTCGCAGGTGGGCGCCACGATCACGCACCGCGTGATGGCGAAGCTGTTCGAGGACCGGGGTGTGGTCCTGGACCGCACGATGCAGCTGAACGTCGGCGGCAACATGGACTTCAAGAACATGCTCGAGCGCGAGCGCCTGGAGTCCAAGAAGATCTCCAAGACGCAGGCCGTCACCTCCCAGATCCGCGACCGCGACCTGGGCGCCGACAACGTCCACATCGGCCCGTCCGACTACGTGGCCTGGCTCGACGACCGCAAGTGGGCGTACGTCCGCCTGGAGGGCCGCGCGTTCGGCGACGTCCCGCTCAACCTGGAGTACAAGCTGGAGGTCTGGGACTCCCCGAACTCCGCCGGCGTCATCATCGACGCCGTGCGCGCCGCGAAGATCGCCAAGGACCGCGGCATCGGCGGCCCGATCCTCTCCGCGTCGAGCTACTTCATGAAGTCCCCGCCGGTCCAGTACTTCGACGACGAGGCACGGGAGAACGTCGAGAAGTTCATCAAGGGCGAAGTCGAGCGCTGAGAGGAGTCCAGCGCCGGTCGAGCCCCAACAGGCTTGTCGCTCCTGCCCGTCGAGGGTCCCCGGGTCATCCGCCCGGGGACCTTCCTCGTATGTGAGGCTGTGCCCCATGGCTGTCGTGCGTGACCTGCGGGTACTCCTGCGTCTGAGCAACTTCCGGCGGCTGCTCGCCGTACGGCTGCTCTCCCAGGGCGCCGACGGCGTCTTCCAGGTCGCACTCGCCGCGTACGTCGTCTTCTCGCCGGAGAAGCAGACCTCACCAGCCGCGATCGCCTCCGCGATGGCGGTTCTGCTGCTGCCGTACTCCCTGGTCGGCCCCTTCGCGGGCGTCCTGCTCGACCGCTGGCGACGCCGGCAGGTCCTGCTGTACGGCAACCTGCTGCGCGCCCTGCTGGCATGCGTGACGGCCGTCCTGATGCTGAGCCATGTCCCCGACCGGCTCTTCTACGTCTCCGCCCTCTGCGTCACCGCCGTCAACCGTTTCGTCCTGGCCGGGCTCTCGGCGTCTCTGCCGCGCGTGGTCGACGACGAGCGCCTGGTGATCGCCAACTCGCTCTCCCCGACAGCCGGCACGCTCGCTGCCACGGCGGGCGGCGGACTCGCCTTCGTCGTACGCATCGTGGCCTCCGACTCGGACGCCGCCGTGGTCCTCCTGGGCGCGGCCCTGTACCTCTGCGCGTCGCTCGCCTCCCTCCGCCTCGACCGGGAACTGCTCGGCCCCGACCCCGAGTTGGTGCAGCCCCGGCTCGGAGCGGCGCTCACGGGCACCGCGCGCGGCCTGGCGGCGGGCGTACGGCACCTGGCCGAACCCGGGCGCCGGGAGGCGGCCCGGTCGCTGGCCGCGATGACGCTGATGCGGTTCTGCTACGGCGCCCTGACGGTCATGGTGCTGATGCTCTGCCGGTACGCCTGGTCGGACGGCTCCGACGACGGGCTGGCCCTGCTGGGCCTCGCTGTGGGCATCTCCGGGGCGGGTTTCTTCGTCGCGGCCGTCATGACTCCGGCCGGCGCCGGGCGACTCGGCCCCGGCGGCTGGATCGTGGTCTGCGCCGGAGCGGCGGCGGTCCTGGTGCCCGGGCTCGGCCTCACGTTCGCCGAGGTGCCCCTGCTGATCGCGGCCTTCGTCCTTGGCCTCGTCACCCAGGGCTCGAAGATCGCCACGGACACGATCGTCCAGTCCTCGGTCGACGACGGCTTCCGCGGCCGGATCTTCTCCGTCTACGACGTCCTGTTCAACGTCGCCTTCGTCGGCGCGGCCGGGGTGGCGGCCCTGATGCTGCCCTCCGACGGCCGTTCGGTGCCCCTCTTGGTCACGATCGCCGTTATCTACGGGGCGATTGCTCTGACTATGGCCCGCTTTGAACGTCGGTAAGTGTCACATGAAGGCCACAGAGACTCTCTGAGGTACGGAGTTGTCAGTGGGTCCCGGTAATTTACGTGCGTCTTACTTCACGCCAAGCGCACCCATACCCAAGGGGGACCCCGAAGTGACCACTCCGCCGCAGGACCAGAACCCGAACGCTCCTGTTCCCGTCGAGCCGACGGCGCCCCAACAGCCGTACCCGCCGCACCAGGGTGCCCCGTTCCAGGGAGTTCCGGTCCCGCCGCCCGCGCCGGCCAAGCGCTTCAGCAAGAAGCTGCTGCGCATAGGCGTGTTCATCGTCGTCGCGATAGCCATCGCCGGCGGCAAGTGGTACTTCGGCCAGAGCGACGCGGAGACCACGTCGGTGGGCGCCTGCCTGCACAACGACGGAACAGACGCCGACGCCGACCTCAATGAGGTCGACTGCTCTTCAGACGGGGCTCAGTACACGGTGGTTGAGAAGTTCGACAACAGTAGCGATGAGAACAAGTGCAAGACCGTCACGGAAGCCACCATCTACTACATCCAGTCGGGCAGCGGCCACGACGTCGTGCTCTGCCTGAAAGAAGCGAAGTGACGCCACCGCAACGGTAGGCGCACGAAGGGGTGTTGTTTCACGTGAAACAACACCCCTTCGCTCATGCAGGAGTCAGGACTATCGCGTCTCGTAGGCCCCACTCGACAAGTAGTGCTCCCCTTGACAAGTGGCCCTCGAGACGCCGAGGCCCACCGCATACCACCTGCCGTAGACCGAGTAAGTGGCGCCGCTCTGCTGGCGACAGACAGCTATTGCTCTGAACTCACCAGTGCCAGCGCCGCAGGCAGTCGTCGTCCACATCGGATAACTCGTGCGATGCCACTGGGTCAGACAATTACTCGGCGCCGCATGAGCCTGGGTAGGTATTGCGACCAGAGCCACTGTTGCACCCATTGTGGCCAGTAATGCTCCAACACGCTTCACGTTTCCCCCAACAGAAGGTGAAAAGGGTCGCCAGCGACCAGATCACGACCTGTTGAATCACAGTAGGCACACAGCAATAAGGTGACGCACGTCACGTGACGACAGCGGGATCTATCCCCGTATTGAGGCTTTTCAGTCAGTACCGTGATCCAAACCGCGTGGCGATGTTTCACGTGAAACATCGCGCCGTTTCACGTCTCAGCCCTGCTCGGCCCACCACTCCTTGAGCGCCGCCACCGCCGACTCCCGCTCCATCGGCCCGTTCTCCAGCCGCAGTTCCAGCAGGAACTTGTACGCCTGCCCGATCGCCGGACCGGGTCCGACGCCCAGGATCTCCATGATCTGGTTGCCGTCGAGGTCGGGACGGATCGAGTCCAGCTCCTCCTGCTCCTGGAGTTGGGCGATGCGCTCCTCCAGGCCGTCGTACGCCCGCGAAAGCGCAGTGGCCCTGCGCTTGTTCCGCGTGGTGCAGTCCGAGCGGGTCAGCTTGTGGAGGCGGTCGAGGAGAGGGCCCCCGTCCCGGACGTAGCGGCGGACCGCCGAGTCCGTCCACTCTCCGGTGCCGTACCCGTGGAAGCGCAGGTGGAGCTCGACCAGCCGCGAGACGTCCTTCACCAGCTCGTTGGAGTACTTGAGCGCCGTCATCCGCTTCTTGGTCATCTTCGCGCCGACCACCTCATGGTGGTGGAACGAGACCCGCCCGTCGTCCTCGAAACGGCGCGTGCGCGGCTTGCCGATGTCGTGCAGCAGCGCGGCCAGCCGGAGAACGAGGTCGGGACCGTCCTGCTCCAGCTCGATCGCCTGCTCCAGGACGATCAGAGAGTGTTCGTAGACGTCCTTGTGCCGATGGTGCTCGTCGCGCTCCAGGCGCAGGGCCGGCAGCTCGGGCAGTACGTGGTCGGCGAGGCCCGTGTCCACCAGCAGAGTCAGTCCCTTGCGCGGGTGCGGGGACAGGAGCAGCTTGTTCAGCTCGTCCCGTACGCGCTCCGCCGAGACGATCTCGAGGCGGCCGGCCATGTCGGTCATGGCGGTGACGACCTCGGGTGCCACCTCGAAGTCGAGCTGGGCGGCAAACCGCGCGGCCCGCATCATCCGCAGCGGGTCGTCCGAGAAGGAGTCCTCGGGCGTGCCCGGCGTGCGCAGCACCCGCCGTGCCAGGTCCTCACGTCCGCCGTGGGGATCGATGAACACCTTCTCCGGCAGTGCCACGGCCATCGCGTTCACCGTGAAGTCACGCCGGACGAGGTCCTCCTCGATGGAGTCGCCGTACGACACCTCGGGCTTGCGCGAGGTCCTGTCGTACGCCTCCGACCGATAGGTCGTCACCTCGATCTGGAAGCCGTCTTTCTGCGCCCCCACTGTCCCGAAGGCGATCCCGACCTCCCACACGGCGTCCGCCCAGGGCCGGACGATCTTCAGTACGTCCTCGGGGCGGGCGTCGGTCGTGAAGTCCAGGTCGTTGCCGAGCCGGTCCAGCAGCGCGTCCCGGACGGAGCCGCCGACCAGGGCGAGCGAGAACCCGGACTCCTGGAAACGGCGGGCTAGGTCGTCGGCGACAGGGGCCACCTGCAGCAGCTCACTCACCGCTTGGTGCTGCACCTGGCTCAGGGCACTGGCATTGTCTTCATTGGCGTTCGGCACAACAGAAAAGGGTACGTGGCCCGGGCCACGGCCCGCGCCTCCATAAAACGTCCACGTGCTTGGCCGGGGACTCCTCCATCAATACACGCACATAGGGGACAGCCGGCCGATGTTCCACGATCTTGTGGTGCAGTCCGCGGCACTTCCCCTCAGCGCGCATCGTTACCATGCGTGGACGCACATTCCGACGACCACTGACGACGAGGGACGGGCGAACGCGTGGCCGAGGCGGCAGACTTCCCGGGGCTGACTCCCTCTCTCGCGCGCCGGTGGTTCCGGCGAGCCGGAGTGCTGCTCACGGGGGCGCCCCTACTGGCCGGTCTGCTCCAACTACCCGCCGGACAGCCCGCGTATGCCGCGGGGTCCGATCCGGTGGTCGTCTCCATCGATTCGCTCACCCCCAGCGCCCCCACGGACGGGGACACGGTGACCGTGTCCGGCACGGTGACCAACAAGGGCAAACGTGCGGTCACGGACGCCCATGTGGACCTGCGCGTGGGGCAGTTGCTGACCACCCGCTCGGGGATCGACGACGTCGCCGCGCGCACCGACTACGTACTGGGCGCGGACGGGACGGAGGTCGGCGGCAAGTACGTCGAGAGGTTCTCGAAGCTCACTCCGGGGGTCGCCGAGCCGTTCACCATCTCCGTTCCGGTCGACAAGCTGGACCTCGGCCAGGACGGCGTCTACGAGCTCGGCGTCTCACTGTCGGGCGAGACCTCCGCCGAACCGTACGAGCGGGTGCTCGGAATCCGGCGGACGTTCCTGCCGTGGCAGCCCGAGGAAGCGGACACGAGGACACGGACGACGTATCTGTGGCCGCTGATCTCCACGGTCCACATGACGGCGGAGACCGGCCCGGGCGAGCAGCAGACGCCCGTCTTCCTCAACGACGACCTCGCCGCGGAGATCTCCCCGGGCGGACGTCTGGAGCAGATGCTCTCCCTGGGCAGGGAACTCGACGTCACCTGGGTGATCGACCCCGATCTGCTGGCCTCCGTCGACGCGATGATCGGCAGCTACGGCGTCCAGGGCGCCGGCGGCACCAGTACGCCCGGCACCGGTCAGGCGGTCGCCAAGCAGTGGCTCTCCGAACTCCAGGACGCGGTCGAGGGCAAGGAGGTCGTCGCCCTCCCCTTCGGCGATCCCGACCTCGCCTCCATCGCGCACAACGGCAAGAACGTCACCGGCACGCTGAGCCACCTCAAGAGCGCCACGGACGTTGCCACCGACACCGTGAAGACGATCCTCCACGTCACGCCGAGCACCGACTTCGCGTGGCCGGTGAACGGTGCCGTCGACCCGTCGATCGTCAAGATCGCCACGTCGGCGGGCGCCGACAAGGTGATCGCGCGCAGCGACAGCCTGAAGGAGACGGGCGACCTGCCGTACACGCCCTCCGCGGCGCGCCCCATCGGCGGCGGCACCACGGCGGTCGTCGCGGACACGCGGCTGTCCACGGCCTTCCAGGGCGATATGACGAATGCCGGCAGGTCCACGCTCGCAGTGCAGAAGTTCCTCGCCACGAGCCTGACGACCACCCTCCAGACCGACAAGCAGCGCACCATGGTCGTCGCCCCGCAGCGCATGCCGTCCGCGAGCCAGGCCCAGACGATGGAGAAGGCGATCACCGCCCTCCAGGACGCGAACTGGTCCCAGCCTCAGGAACTCACCGCGACCGCCGACACCAAGCCGGACCCGGGCGCCACCACCAAGGTGCCCTCGGCGTCCTCGTACCCCGCCACACTGCGCAGACACCAGCTGCCGCGGTCGGCCTTCGCCCAGATCGCGACCACGCAGGACAAGCTCGACAACTTCAAGATCATCCTTACCGACGAGACCCGCGTGGAGACCCCCTTCGGGCGGGCCATCAACCGTGAGATGGCCACGTCCTGGCGCGGCCGGTCCCGCGAGGCGGACAGTTTCCGCAAGGGCGTGGAGCGGCACCTCAACGAACTGACCGACCAGGTCAGACTGATCAAGAAGTCCGAGACCAAGCTCTCCGGCGGCAGCGCCACCATCCCAGTGACCGTCCAGAACAACCTCGTCCAGCCCGTCGACAACCTCGTACTGCGGGTCACCTCGACGAACCCGACCCGGCTCAAGATCGGTGACGACGACTACCAGGAACAGCCCATCGCGGTGTCCGGCGGGCACAGCCAGTCGGTGAAGTTCACCACGTCGTCCAACGCCAACGGCCCGATCACCGTGATCGCCCAGCTGTACACGAAGGACGGCCAGAAGTACGGACCGGCTGTCTCCTTCGACGTGCGGGTCACCGAGTTCACAGCCATGGCGATGCTGGTCATCGGCGGCGGCTTCCTGCTGCTCGTACTCGCCGGCCTGCGCATGTACACCCAGCGCAAGCGCGCCGCATCCCGGCTAGCCGAGGAGGCCGGCAACGGGCCCGAGGACGAGACCACTGATGAGAACGCCGGCGCCGACGAGAACCACGACGGCTCCAAGGACCGTCCTCAGGGGGAGTCGGACTCGGCGGTGCGGGCAGACGCCCCGGAGCAGCCGAGTGACCCGACGCCGAACACCGCTCCGGAAAGCGCCGGCCCGTCCGGGACGGGTGAGAGAGTGGACCGTTGAGCGATGTCGTCGTGGCCGGTGGGCCCGGTGAACGATGAGGTGGGGTAAACCATGAACGCGCCGTACGACGGTGACCGCGGTCAGGGCGCGGGCGACTCGGGCTCTCCCGAGGGTCCGCCGCCCGAGGACGGCCAGGTGCCGGCGCAGTCCCCCGCGGACATGTACCTCCAGGACACCTACACCCAGGACCCGTACCGGGCCCAGGACCTCTCCGCCCAGGACCCGGTGGCCGAGGCGCTCTACGACCGCGCCGCGCACCCCCCGCCGCCCCCCGGCACGTATCAGCCGCAGCCCCCGCTCTATGGACAGCCCGCCCAGTCGCCCTACGCCCCCGACCCGCACGTCTGGGCCCAGACCCCGGCACCCGAGCCGGACGGAGCCACGCAGTACCTGCCGTACGGCGACGATCCCCGCACCACCCAGTACGTGGGCGTCGACGCCCTGGTCTCCCAGGCCGGGGAGCAGCGGCACGAACCGGACGCCTTCGCGCATCTCTTCCGGGACCAGCAGCAGGGCGGCGGGCAGGGGCCCGTGGAACCTCCGGTGGTACCCGGCCCGTCCCCCTCGCCGGCTCCGGTCCCGCGGGCCCAGGCCCCGGCGACCGACGCCACGATGCAGCTCACCCCCCAAGCAGCGCCCGCCCCCGCCCCAGCGCCGGCGGCCCCCAAGAAGGGCGGTCGGGCCACTGGCCTGCTCAAGTCGAGCGCCGTGATGGCGGCGGGCACGATGGTCTCCCGCCTCACCGGCTTCGTCCGCTCGGCACTGATCGTGTCGGCGCTGGGCGTCGGCTTGCTGGGTGACACCTTCCAGGTCGCATACCAGCTGCCAACGATGATCTACATCCTGACCGTCGGCGGCGGTCTCAATTCCGTCTTCGTACCCCAACTCGTACGCGCGATGAAAGAGGACGAGGACGGGGGCGAGTCCTACGCCAACCGGCTGCTGACCCTGGTCGTGGTGGCACTCGGTGCGCTGACCGTGCTCGCGGTCGTCGGCGCTCCCGTCCTGATCCGCCTGCTGTCCGACCCGGTTGCGAGTGACCCGGCAGCCAACGAAGTCGGCATCACCTTCGTCCGCTACTTCTTGCCCTCGATCTTCTTCATGGGCATTCACGTGGTGATGGGGCAGATCCTCAATGCGCGCGGAAAGTTCGGCGCGATGATGTGGACCCCTGTCCTGAACAACATCGTCATCATCGTGACGCTGGGCATGTTCATCTGGGTCTACGGCACCGCTGCCGACTCCGGTATGAAAGTCACGACCATCCCGGAGGAGGGCCAGCGGCTCCTCGGCATCGGCATCCTGCTCGGCCTAGTCGTACAGGCTCTGGCGATGATCCCGTACCTGCGTGAGACCGGGTTCCGGCTGCGACTGCGCTTCGACTGGAGAGGCCATGGCCTCGGCAAGGCCGTGACGCTCGCCAAGTGGACGTTCCTCTTCGTCCTCGCCAACCAGGCCGGCGCGATCGTCGTCTCCCAGCTGTCCACCGCCGCGGGCAAGGACTCGCCGGTTGATGGCACAGGCTTCGCTGCCTACGCCAACGCTCAGCTCATCTGGGGCCTGCCGCAGGCCATCATCACGGTCTCGCTGATGGCCGCGCTGCTGCCGCGGCTGGCCCGCTCTGCCCACGAGGGCGACGCCGGCGCGGTCCGCGACGACATCTCCCAGGGCTTGCGCACCACCGCCGTCGCGATCGTGCCCATCGCCTTCGGCTTCGTGGCCCTCGGCATCCCGATGTGCACCCTGATCTTCGGCTCCTCGGGCACCACCGAGGCCACCAACATGGGCTTCATGCTGATGGCCTTCGCCCTGGGCCTGATTCCCTACTCCGTGCAGTACGTCGTCCTGCGTGCCTTCTACGCGTACGAGGACACCCGCACGCCCTTCTACAACACGGTGATCGTGGCCGCCGTCAACGCGACGGCCTCCGCGCTCTGCTTTTTCGTGCTCCCGGCCCGCTGGGCCGTGGTCGGCATGGCCGCCTCGTACGGCCTCGCGTACGCGATCGGTGTGGGCGTCGCCTGGAACCGGCTGCGCACGCGCCTCGGCGGTGACCTCGACGGCACCCGTGTCCTGCGGACGTACGCCCGACTGGGCATCGCCTCGGTACCGGCCGCGCTCCTCAGTGGCGCGGCCTGCTACGGCATCGGCCACACTCTGGGCCAGGGCGTCGGCGGGTCCTTCGCCTCCCTGCTCGGCGGCGGTGCCGTCCTGCTCGTCGTCTTCTACGTCGCCGCCCGCCGGATGCGCATTGAAGAACTGAACTCACTGGTGGGTATGGTGCGCGGGCGACTGGGGCGATGAGTCGAGGGAAACCGCACAACCATCGTCCGCCACCGCGTGTCGTGCAGAGTGGCGGACTGTGGGCACAATTGGGTTTGGCGTCGGAGAGCTCGCAATGGATGGGGAGGCAGGAGCGACGGTGGCGGAACGGAGCACAGCTGCCGTCGACGTGGCAGACAACAGCGGCGACGAGCCGCTGACCGCGCAGGCGGACGAGTCCACGGCCGACGGCGTGGCCCAGAACCGGGAGCGGGACACGGACAACGACGAGGCACAGGGGAGCGGCGGGACCGAGAGTCCCGAAAAGGCCTCACCGCCCGAACTGCACAGCGGTCACAAACTCGCCAGGCGCTACCGCCTGGAGGAATGCGTCACCCGTCTGGACGGATTCAGCAGCTGGCGCGCGGTCGACGAGAAACTTCGTCGCGCCGTCGGCGTGCACATTCTGCCCGCGGACCACTCACGGGCGCGTCCCGTGCTGGCTGCGGCTCGCTCCTCGGCGCTGCTCGGCGACCCCCGCTTCGTGCAGGTCCTCGACGCCGTCGAGGAGAACGACCTGGTGTACGTCGTCCACGAGTGGCTGCCCGACGCGACGGAGCTGACCGCGCTCCTGGCCGCCGGCCCGCTGGAGGCTCACGACGCCTACCAGATGGTCAGCCAGCTCGCCTCCGCCATGGCGGCCGCCCACCGGGAGGGCCTCGCGCATCTGCGCCTGACCCCGGGCACCATCCTGCGGAGTTCGTCCGGCCAGTGGCGCATCCGCGGCCTCGCGGTCAACGCCGCGCTGCGCGGCATCAGTTCGGACACCCCCCAGCGCACCGACACCGAGGCGATCGGCGCCCTGCTGTACGCCTCGCTCACCCAGCGCTGGCCGTACGAGAACGACGCGTACGGCCTGTCCGGGCTGCCCAAGGGCGTCGGTCTGATCGCACCCGACCAGGTGCGGGCCGGTGTGCACCGGGGCCTGTCGGAGCTCGCGATGCGCGCGCTCGCCAACGACGGGGCCACTGCCTCACGCCACGAGTCCGCGTGCACGACGCCCGAGGAACTGGTCAAGGCGATCGGTGAGATGCCCCGCATCCGCCCGCCTGAGCCGGTGTTCACGGCCCCGCCCGACTACCAGCGCACGACGTACCAGCAGGGCTCGTACGGCCGTCAGGCGCCCCGCCCGGGCCTCACGCAGCCCCTCCCCACCCCGCCGCCCCCGCTGCAGAGCCGCACGGGCAAGGTCCTCAAGTGGGCCGTGTCCGCGCTGCTGATCGCCGCACTGGGCCTGGGAAGCTGGCAGCTGGCGGACGCGCTCATTGAGCAGGGCAACAAGTCCGAGGACACCAACCAGACGCAGACAACGGACGGCGGAGACAAGAGCCCGGCGAAGCCGGTCAGCAAGCCGATCGCCATCGAAGGTGCCCGTGACTTCGATCCACTCGGCGCGGACGGGTCCGAGAACCCGGACGACATAGACAAGATCTACGACGCCGCTGCGGGCACCTACTGGCAGACGAGCTTCTACACGAGCTCGGACTTCGGACGGTTGAAGTCGGGCGTCGGAGTCATCCTCGATCTCGGCAAGGTCCAGCAGGTCGGAAAGGTGACCGTCACCTTCGTCGGCAACACCTCGGTCGAACTCCGCGCCGCCTCTGGGGACACCGGTTCGGAGCCGACATCCCTCGACGGTTACAACAAGGTGGCCAAGGGTTCGGGCGCGAGTGTGACGCTCAAGCCCGGCAAGTCCCTCAAGTCTCGCTATCTTCTGGTCTGGCTGACCGATCTACCGAAGCAGGTCGACGACGGCAAGTTCCGCGGCAGGATCGTGGACGTCAAGGTGAGCAGCTGACAAGTCAAGGGGGAGGGGGTCCGATGGCAGATGGCAGCGCATACGGTGACACAAGCGACCAGGACCTTCTCGCCCTACATGTAGAAGGCGACCCCGACGCCTTCGGTGAGATCGTGCGTCGGCATCGTGACCGGCTCTGGGCGGTGGCCCTGCGGACGCTGGGGGACCGCGAGGAGGCCGCTGACGCCGTCCAGGACGCCCTCGTCTCCGCCTACCGGGCCGCCCACACCTTCCGGGGCCAGTCGGCCGTCACGACCTGGCTGCACCGCATCACGGTGAACGCCTGTCTGGACCGCGCCCGCAAGGCCGCGTCCCGCAAGACCTCACCGGTCGACGACACCGAACGGCTGGAGCAGCTGCTCGAACCGCACGAGTCGGCATCGGCCCCGGCCGAGCGCAACGATCTGCACCGCCAGCTCATCGAGGCGCTCGGCACCCTCCCACCTGACCAGCGCGCCGCCCTCGTCCTGGTGGACATGCAGGGCTACCCGGTCGCGGAGGCCGCCCGCGTTCTCGATGTGCCCACCGGGACGGTGAAGAGCCGTTGTGCCCGAGGCAGAGCCAGACTGCTGCCGCTCCTCACCCATCTCCGGCCGGAAAAAGCCGGTGACGGCAAGCAATCGGGTGACGGACGGAACCGGGCGCAGGGGACATCCGTCCCACCCGCAGCGGGACCAACGGATGCAGGGCCAAGCGATACAACTGCTGTGAAGGGCGGAGGTGGGCGAGCGTGACATCCACGACCGATACGGCCGGACACCCGGACGTCACGGAGATCTCCGACCTCACCGAAGGCCTGCTCACACCGTCCCGAACCGCAGACGTACAACGGCATCTCGACGAGTGCGTCCTCTGCGCTGACGTGTACGCCTCCCTAGAGGAGATTCGCAGCCTCCTCGGCACTATGCCGAGCCCTGTGCGCATGCCGGACGACGTCGTCGGCCGTATCGACGCCGCCCTCGCCGCCGAGGCATCCCTGAACACCCCGGTGTCGGTCGGTGCTGCCGGTGCCATGTCCGGCGGGACCGAGAGCGCGCATGTTTCACGTGAAACATCGACTCCCGTCGAGGGACCCGCAGACCGCCCCACCGGGCACGCCCACGCCGCTACCGGGCCGGGGCGTAAGAACGGTGCACGCCGCGGACGGCGCCGGACCATTGTCCTGGGCACCGTCTTCACCGCTGCCGTCCTGGGACTCGGCTCGCTGCTGGTGTCCTCACTGGGCGATGACACCAAGCAGCCCGAGGCTGAGAGCACGAGCACGTTCGCCGGGCAGAAGATCGAGACCCAGGTCGCCGAACTCCTCAAGGGCCAGGGCGGCAAGAAGAGCACCCGCAGCGGGGAACCGTCGGTCGGCATCCAGACCCACCCCAGTGACCCGACGATCGACAAACATGAGGACACCCTCAAGATCGAGCAGACGTCGGCCCCGGGCTGCGTCATGAAGGGCATCGGACGCCCCAATGTGTCCGTCGTCGGCGTCAAGCACGGAACCTACGACGGTACGGACGCGTATCTCGTCGTGTTGCCCGCAGCCGGAGACGACACCCGGGTCACCGCTTACGTCGTCGACTCAGCCTGTGAGACACGGCCGTCGGTCTCGCCAGAGGTTCTGCTGACGCAGTCCTACGCGCGTTCCTGAGCGCGGACGCCTCGCACTCATCCACCCATCGGTCTCCTCCCCTACCGAGTGGCGCCCCTGTGTGCCCGGACACAGCGGGAATGCGGGCCCCGTAGGATCCGTTGCGTGGGGTGAGAGTTCTGAGAGAGGCTCCCACCGGTCGTACGAAGCCGTTCAGAAACGAGGAAACACGCCGTGAGCGACGTCCGTAACGTGATCATCATCGGCTCCGGGCCTGCCGGCTACACGGCGGCGCTCTATACCGCACGCGCGTCGCTGAAGCCGCTGGTCTTCGAGGGTGCCGTGACCGCCGGTGGTGCGCTCATGAACACCACCGAGGTGGAGAACTTCCCCGGTTTCCAGGACGGCATCATGGGCCCCGACCTCATGGACAACATGCGCGCCCAGTCCGAGCGCTTCGGCGCCGAGCTCGTCGCGGACGACATCGTCGCCGTGGACCTGACGGGTGACATCAAGACCGTCACGGACACCGCGGGCATCGTGCACAAGGCGAAGGCCGTGATCGTCGCCACCGGCTCGCAGCACCGCAAGCTCGGACTGCCCAACGAGGACGCCCTGTCCGGCCGTGGCGTCTCCTGGTGCGCGACGTGCGACGGCTTCTTCTTCAAGGACCAGGACATCGCCGTGATCGGCGGCGGTGACACCGCGATGGAGGAGGCGACCTTCCTCTCCCGCTTCGCGAAGTCGGTGACGATCGTCCACCGCCGGGACACTCTGCGCGCCTCCAAGGCGATGCAGGAGCGCGCCTTCGCCGACCCGAAGATCCGCTTCATCTGGGACAGCGAGATCGCAGAGATCCAGGGCGACCCGAAGCTCGCCGCGCTGAAGCTGCGCAACCTCAAGACCGGCGAGCTGTCCGACCTGGCCGTGACGGGACTGTTCATCGCGATCGGCCACGACCCGCGTACCGAACTCTTCAAGGGTCAGCTGGACCTCGACGAAGAGGGCTACCTGAAGGTCGACGCCCCTTCGACGCGGACCAACCTCAGTGGGGTCTTCGGCGCCGGTGACGTGGTCGACCACACCTACCGGCAGGCGATCACCGCGTCCGGCACCGGCTGCGCCTCCGCTCTGGACGCCGAGCGCTTCCTCGCCGCCCTGGCGGACAGCGAAGAGCAGGCCGAGCCCGAGAAGACCTCTGTCTGACCCCCGTCCGCCCCACCGCAGCATCGAATTAAGGAGCCCCCTGTGGCCGGCACCCTGAAGAACGTGACCGACGCCTCCTTCGACGAGGACGTCCTCAAGAACGACAAGCCCGTCCTGGTGGACTTCTGGGCCGCCTGGTGCGGACCGTGCCGCCAGATCGCGCCGTCGCTCGAGGCGATCGCCGCCGAGTACGGCGACAAGATCGAGGTCGTCAAGCTCAACATCGACGAGAACCCGGGTATCGCCGCCAAGTACGGCGTGATGTCCATCCCGACCCTGAACGTCTACCAGGGTGGCGAAGTCGCCAAGACCATCGTCGGCGCCAAGCCGAAGGCCGCGATCGTGCGTGACCTCGAGGACTTCATCGGCAACTAGCCGACGCAGCAGCCGGTGTTTCACGTGAAACATTGAGTGGGCCGACCCTTGCGGGTCGGCCCACTCGTTTTACCCATGCGCGTTGCGTCAGTCCCTAGAGCGGCCGAAGCACCGGCTCCTTCTGCACTGCTCCCAGCAGCCGGTCGAGCGCCAGCTCAACGTCTTCCTTCCAGGAGAGCGTCGTCCGCAGCTCCAGGCGAAGACGAGGATGCACGGGATGGGGTCGCACCGTCTTGAAGCCCACAGCAAGGAGATGATCCGCCGGCAGAACGCAGGCGGTCTCCTTCCAGCGGGCGTCCCCGAAAGCCTCGATCGCCTTGAAGCCCCGTCGCAACAGGTCCTTGGCGACCGTCTGCACCATCACGCGCCCCAGTCCCTGCCCCTGGTAGCCCGGCATGATGAAGGCCGTCATCAGCTGTACGGCGTCCGGCGAGACCGGACTCGTGGAGAACGCCGTGGACCGGGGAACGTAAGCCGGAGGGGCGTAGAGCACGAACCCCACCGGATTGGCGTCGACGTAGACGACACGGCCGCAGGAACCCCAGTCGAGGAGAACGGCCGAGATCCACGCTTCCTTCTCCAGTGCGGGTGTCCCCGCCTTCAGCGCGGCTTCTCCGCTGACGGGATCCAGTTCCCAGAAGACACACGCGCGACAGCGCTGGGGAAGGTCCTGAAGGTTGTCCAGCGTGAGCGGTACGAGCCGACGCCCCATGAAGGCTGTTCCTCGCTTCCTTCGCCCGCAGCGTCGCGAGCGGCTGTCAGAGCGCTCCGTTCCCTGAGCAGACTGCCGACGAACCCGCCGACGGCCCCCAGTCCCAGACCGGCGCTCACCAGTCCGGTACGGCTCACCGTTCGCATGGCCCCCGCCTCCCCAACTCAGAGGTGCTGCCAGGTGGATGCGCCATCCCGAACGCATCGTATCCACGAAGCGATTGCATCGATACCGTCTGCAAGCAAAGAGCGGGCCCGCCACGCTCAGGCCTCCGAGTCCTCGGAGTCGTCGTCCAGAAGACTCTTCTGAAGAACCGGTCCCTCGCCCGGGGCGAGAGAACTGAGGATGCGCTCAAGGTCTTCCATCGAGGCGAACTCGACGGTGATCTTGCCCTTCTTCTGCCCCAGGTCGACCTTCACCCGTGTCTCGAAGCGGTCCGAGAGTCGACCGGCGAGATCGGTGAGTGCCGGAGACACCAGGGCACCGGCCCGTGGCCCCTTGGACCTCGTGGCCGCCGTCGGCCGCGAGCCCATCAGGGTCACGATCTCCTCGACCGCCCGTACCGAGAGCCCCTCGGCCACGATCCGGTGAGCCAGCTTGTCCTGCTCCTCCGAGTCGTCCACGGAGAGAAGCGCCCGCGCGTGCCCGGCGGAGAGGACTCCGGCAGCGACACGGCGCTGGACGGCCGGCGAGAGCTTCAGCAGCCGCAGAGTGTTGGAGACCTGCGGCCGGGAACGGCCGATCCGGTCCGCCAGCTGATCGTGTGTGCAGTGGAAGTCCTTGAGCAACTGGTCATAGGCCGCCGCCTCTTCCAGCGGGTTCAGCTGAGCCCTGTGGAGGTTCTCCAGCAGCGCGTCCAGGAGGAGCTTCTCGTCGTCCGTGGCCCGCACGATCGCCGGGATCGCCTCAAGGCCCGCTTCACGACAGGCCCGCCAGCGCCGCTCGCCCATGATGAGCTCGTAGCTGGTGGGACCCACCTGCCGCACGACGACGGGCTGGAGGAGACCGACCTCCTTGATGGAGGTGACCAGCTCCGCCAGCGCGTCCTCGTCGAACACATCACGCGGCTGTCGCGGGTTCGGCGTGATGAAGTCGATGGGCAGCTCGGCGAAGTGAGCACCGATGGGAGGTGCCGGGACTTCCCCGAATTCGTTGAACTCGTTCGAGGAGGCATCCTCTGTTTCACGTGAAACAGACGGCAGCGCGGCCACCCTCGCCGCGGCCACTCCACGCTCGGCCGTAAGTACGGGGACCGCCGCCGGTGAGGTGGAAGCGGTGCCCCCCATCGCCGGTGGCGTCGGCCTGTCTCCGGTCGGTGCAGCTGGGATCAGTGCGCCGAGACCACGACCCAACCCCCTCCGTCGCTCGCTCACTGGATACCCTCCACGATGCTCTGTTCGCTCTGTGCGCCGATGTGGGCGTGCTGCGCGTCATAGCTGACACCGACACCCTTCAGCGCGATTTCCCGGGCCGCCTCAAGATAGGACAGGGCACCACTCGATCCTGGATCGTAGGTGAGCACCGTCTGTCCATAGCTCGGCGCCTCGGAAATTCGGACCGAGCGCGGAATGCTCGTCCGCAGCACCTCGTCGCCGAAGTGGTTGCGCACCTCGTCCGCGACCTGGGACGCGAGGCGCGTCCGGCCGTCGTACATGGTGAGCAGGATCGTCGTTACCTGAAGGTCGCGGTTGAGGTGCGCCCTTACCAGATCGACGTTGCGCAGCAGCTGGCCCAGGCCCTCCAGCGCGTAGTACTCGCACTGGATCGGGATGAGTACCTCGGCACCAGCGACCAGTGCGTTGACCGTGAGCAGACCGAGCGAGGGCGGGCAGTCGATGAGGATGTAGTCCAGAGGCTGCTCATACGCCTGGATCGCTCGCTCAAGCCGGCTCTCTCGTGCCACCAGTGACACCAGCTCGATCTCCGCACCGGCGAGATCGATGGTGGCGGGTGCGCAGAAGAGGCCCTCGACGTCGGGGACCGGCTGAACGACTTCCGAGAGTGGCCTGCTGTCGATCAACACGTCGTAAATGGATGGAACATCGGCGTGATGGTCGATCCCCAGCGCCGTGGAAGCGTTGCCCTGAGGGTCGAGGTCCACGACCAGGACGCGAGCCCCGTGCAGGGCCAGCGAGGCGGCGAGGTTGACGGTTGTCGTCGTCTTCCCCACTCCGCCTTTCTGGTTGGCGACCACCATGACACGGGTTCGCTCCGGCCGTGGCAGGCCTTCGCCGGCCCGCCCCAGAGCCTCCACCGCCAATTGGGCAGCACGACCGATGGGAGTGTCGTCCATCGGGGGCGGTGTTTCACGTGAAACATCCTCCCCAATCGACTCGGTTCGGGGACCGGGGACCGGATCGGTCATCGGTCCCGCGATGTTGGCGTTGGACCGCAAGGATTCACTCTCCTCGACTTCAGGCTCGCAATGAACAGAGCCTGCCATGTCTTCGGGGTCATGAACCAGTGAGGCCTGGTGTTCTGTGGAGAAATCCACCTCTGTGGACAACTCCGTTACCTCTCCGGGTGAACGGAGAGGCTTTCGGTCGCGGGGTGCGGCCGCGGCCCGGCCGCGGCTGATGATGCCGTGCAGCAGTGAGCGACGTTTCACGTGAAACAAGATGCCCAGCTGTGAGCTCTCCGGCTGCGCGACACTCCGAGATGCGTAGGTTAGGCAGCTTGTGTGGAGTACGTCTCGTCGTCAGGACGGATCAATGAACGTGAGGATCAGCGCCGACGTCGCACCCGCCCCGTCCGGGCAGCCTTGGCCCGCTTCGCCGCGAACCGCACTCCGCCGGGACTCTCTCCGACCACGACCCGCACCACGGTCGACAGCGGGTCCACCACACCCTCACCCACATGCAGGATGGACGTCTCGACCGCCCCGAGCTTGCTCAACGCGGTGGCCGAGGCCTTCAGCTCCTCCTCGGCGGTGTCCCCCTTGAGCGCGAGCATCTCCCCGTAAGGACGCAGCAGAGGAATGCCCCAGGTGGCCAGACGGTCCAGCGGGGCCACGGCACGTGCCGTCACCACATGGACGGGCTGGAGCGTCCCCATGACCTCTTCCGCGCGGCCACGGACAACCGTCACATGGTCCAGGCCCAGCAGCTCGACGACTTCGCTGAGGAAGTTGGTCCGGCGCAACAGCGGTTCGAGCAGTGTGATCTTCAGGTCCTCCCGGACCAGCGCCAGCGGAATGCCGGGCAGTCCGGCGCCCGAACCGACATCGCACACCGTCACGTTGTCCGGCACGACCTCGGAGAGCACAGCACAGTTCAACAGGTGCCGCTCCCACAGGCGGGGCACCTCACGCGGGCCGATCAGACCGCGCTGCACACCCGCCTCGGCGAGCAGTTCCGCGTATCGGACCGCGTCCGCGAAGCGATCGCCGAACACCTCGCGCGCCTGCTCGGGCGCCGGGGGAAGCTCCGCTGCCTCCGTCACGGGGGACCGTCCTTCCGTACCGCATGAGCGCACTGGGCGCTGATCACCAGGACTACAGGGACTACAGCTGTCGAGCACCACAGGGGGACGAACAGAGGGCCAACAGCTGCCGGGAACTACAGGCTGACAAAGTTCGGCCCCGTCTGCGCAACAGACGGGGCCGGAGGGAGCTACGTACCGATCAGGCGGGCAGGACGACGACGAAACGCTGGGGCTCCTCGCCCTCGGACTCGCTGCGCAGGCCTGCGGCCTTCACCGCGTCGTGCACGACCTTGCGCTCGAACGGGGTCATCGCATTCATCTTGACGGGCTCGCCGGAACTCCTGACCTCGGCCGCGGCCTTGGCACCCAGCTCCGAGAGCTCCTCACGCTTCTTGGCGCGGTAGCCCGCGATGTCGAGCATCAGCCGGCTGCGGTCGCCGGTCTCCCGGTGCACAGCCAGGCGCGTGAGTTCCTGGAGGGCCTCCAGCACCTCGCCGTCCCGGCCGACCAGCTTCTGCAGATCTCGGCCGCCCGCGTCGCTGATGATCGAGACAGCGGCCCGGTCGGCCTCGACGTCCATGTCGATGTCGCCGTCGAGGTCGGCGATGTCCAGCAGACCCTCGAGGTAGTCCGCCGCGATCTCGCCCTCCTGCTCCAGGCGGGACAGGGTGTCGACACCCTCGGCTGCGGCGGAGGTGGTGGTGCCTTCCGTCACGGGATGGACTCCTTCTTACTTCTTGGACGGGGACTTGGGGCGCTGCGGACCCTTGCGCTGTCCTGACTGGGCCTTGCTGCGGGTACCGGACGCGGACTTGGAGGCGGTCTGCTTGGAGGCTCCACCGGCCGGCTTGGCGTCGTCGGGCTCGTCGGACTTGCTCAGTGACACCGTGGAGGTGTCCGGCTTGGCGCCCGACTGACGCTGGGACTTGCTCTGGCGCTTGGGCTGCTGGCGCTTGGCGGTGGCGCCGGCGGGCGTACCGTCCTCGGTCTCGGCGACCTCCGGGTTCACGCCCTTCGTCACCGTGCCGTCGGGCTGAGCCGCGAGGCCCGCCTTGTTCAGACCGTTGATGAACTTGCGCTCGAACTCGTTGCGGTCGCGGCCCTTGGAGACGATGGCCTTCACGATGGCACGCTCACCACGGCTGCGGGTCTTGCCGTGCTGCGTGACGTGCTTGTGGAGGCGCTCCAGGTGAGCGGCCTGCGCCTTGCTGCCCGGGGTCGGGTTGTTGCGGATGACGTACATCTGCTGGCCCATGGTCCACACGTTGGTGGTCAGCCAGTAGACGAGAACACCAACCGGGAAATTGATGCCGAAGAAGGCGAACATGACCGGGAAGACGTACATCAGCATCTTCTGCTGCTGCATGAACGGCGTCTTCACCGTGGTGTCGACGTTCTTCGTCATCAGCTGGCGCTGCGTGTAGAACTGCGACGCCGACATCATGACGATCATGATCGCGGTGACGACGCGGACATCGGTGACCGTGGCGCCCAGAGCCTGGACGGTGCCGGAACCGTCCCTGAACTTCGCGGCGAGCGGGGCACCGAAGATGTGCGCCTTACGGGCGCTGGCCAGCAGCGAATCGTTGATGACGCCAATGGTGTCGCCCGTCGCGATGCCGTTGAGCACGTGATACAGAGCGAAGAAGAACGGCGACTGCGCCAGGATGGGAAGGCACGAGGAGAGCGGGTTGGTGCCCGTCTCCTTGTACAGCTTCATCATCTCTTCGGACTGGCGCTGCTTGTCGTTCTTGTAGCGCTCCTGGATCTTCTTCATCTCGGGCTGCAGCGTCTGCATGGCCCGGGTCGACTTGATCTGCTTCACGAAGAGCGGGATCAGGCAGATACGGATCAGGATCACCAGGGACACGATGGACAAGCCCCAGGCCCAGCCGGTGTCGGGCCCGAAGATCGCGCCGTACACACTGTGGAACTGGACGATGACCCAGGAAACGGGTGTCGTGATGAAGCTGAAAATGCTGGCAATCGTGTCCACTAATCATGCTCCTTGGACATGGGACGGGGTCTCGGCGGCCGGACTCGAAGGATTCTGTCCCTCGATGGCCGCGCCGGCGGCGGAGGTCCCGCCCTTGCGTGCATGCCAGGTGTTGCGCAGCATTTCGTGCCACCGCGGGCGCTTGCGCGGCGGGACATGGTCCACACCGCCGAGCGACCACGGGTTGCACCGCAGGATGCGCCAGGCGGTGAGCGCCGTCCCCTTGACCGCACCGTGCCGGTCGATGGCCGTATGGCCGTAGTGGGAACACGACGGGTAGTACTTGCAGACCGGTCCGAGCAGCGGACTGATCGTCCACTGGTACAGCTTGATCAGAGCCAGTAGCGGGTACTTCATCGCGCGCCCCCTCCCAGCAGCCGCTGCAGAGCGGCATCCAGGTCTCGGGCCAGCTGTGCATGGTCGGCGTCGCCCGCACCGGGCAACGCTCGTACGACTACCAGGCTACCGGGGGGCAGCTCGGCGACTCGGTCGCGCATCAGGTGGCGAAGCCTGCGCTTCACCTTGTTGCGGACGACCGCGCCGCCGACTGCCTTGCTGACGACGAAACCCGCACGCGTCGGGGGAGCGCTCTCCCCAGGCGCGTGCGGGTCCGTGGTACCGCTACGAAGATGGACGACGAGGAGCGGACGGCCGGCCCGGCGGCCCCGTCGTACCGCGGTCGCGAATTCCTCGCGCCGCCTCAGCCGATGCTCGGTAGGCAGCACGACGTCATGACCTGATCAGGATCAGGCGGACAGGCTCGCGCGACCCTTGCCACGGCGGTTCGCGAGAATCGCGCGACCGGCACGGGTGCGCATCCGCAGGCGGAAGCCGTGGGTCTTCGCGCGGCGACGGTTGTTCGGCTGGAAGGTGCGCTTGCTCACTCGGGGGCTCCAGAAAGAATCGGTGGATACCGGGGTGCCGTCTTGGCTGTCACCGTGCGCCCACGAGTAGCTCGCTTACGCCCGATTGCACCGCTCCCGATCACTGGACGATGCCCTGGTGGGAGCGCTCGTACGTGATCTATGCCCATCGGAGGCAGGCGGCAGCAGCCATCGACAACTCGACCTGGTCACGGTACGCGGGGCTACGCCATCCGGTCAAACCAGCACCGTGGGCGAGACACTGTCCACAGCCTGGGGACAACAACTTGAACCGCACCCGTCGCCCTGACTACCGTGGCCGGACTCCCCATCGCCCGTTCCACCCGATGTACATCCCGATACGTCCCAGAACCACACGTTCGTGGGACCCGTGAGAGAGCGTGCCCTGTGGCTGACGTGCCTGCCGATCTTGCCGCAGTGTGGCCACGAGTGCTGGAACATCTCCTCGGTGAGGGCCGCGGACAGGGCGTCGAGGTGAAGGACGAGCGCTGGATCAGGCGCTGCCAGCCGCTGGCCCTGGTCGCGGACACCGCGCTGCTCGCCGTACCGAACGAGTTTGCGAAAGGCGTGCTCGAAGGCCGCCTCGCACCGATCGTCAGCGAGACCCTCAGCCGCGAGTGCGGCCGGCCGATCCGCATCGCGATCACCGTGGACGACTCCGTCGGCGAGCAGTCACCGCCCGCCCCCGCACCCCCGCAGTCGCGCTACGACGGGCCCGAGCTCCCCCCGGCCCGCGACCCGTACCAGGGATACGGCCGACACCGCGCCGACGACCACTCCCAGACGCGCGACGGCCAGCAGCCCTCCCACCCGGACCAGCTCCCCACCGCCCGCCCCGCCTACCCGTCCGAGTACCAGCGCCCCGATCCCGGCGCCTGGCCCCGGCCGACCCAGGACGACTACGGCTGGCAGCAGCCCCGGCTCGGCTTCCCGGAGCGCGATCCGTACGCGTCACCGTCCTCGGACTACCGCCAGCCGCCGCCCCGCGACCGTTCGCCGTACGAACAACAGCGTTCCGACTACGAGCAGCAGCGTGGCGACTACGGCCAGCAGCGCTCGGAGTACGAGCAGCGCGACGGCCGCCGCGACCTGTCGGACTCGCCGCCGAACGGCGGTCACGCGCACCGGGGCGGACCCGGGGGCGCCGTGCGTCCCGGCGGCGGCGCACCAGGCTCGCCGGCCTCGCGGCAGACCCCGGCACCGGGCCCCGGCGAGCCCACCGCACGCCTCAACCCCAAATACCTGTTCGACACCTTCGTCATCGGGGCATCGAACCGTTTCGCCCACGCGGCGGCCGTCGCCGTCGCCGAGGCACCCGCGAAGGCGTACAACCCCCTCTTCATCTACGGGGAGTCGGGACTCGGCAAGACACACCTGCTGCACGCCATCGGGCACTACGCGCGAAGCCTCTACCCCGGCACGCGCGTGCGATATGTGAGCTCGGAGGAGTTCACCAACGAGTTCATCAACTCCATCCGCGACGGCAAGGGCGACAGCTTCCGCAAGCGCTACCGCGAGATGGACATCCTGCTCGTCGACGACATCCAGTTCCTCGCGGACAAGGAGTCGACGCAGGAGGAGTTCTTCCACACCTTCAACACGCTCCACAACGCCAACAAGCAGATCGTGCTGTCCAGCGACCGGCCGCCGAAGCAGCTGGTCACGCTGGAGGACCGGCTGCGGAACCGTTTCGAGTGGGGTCTGATCACCGACGTCCAGCCGCCCGAGCTGGAGACGCGGATCGCCATCCTCCGTAAGAAGGCGGTCCAGGAGCAGCTCAACGCCCCGCCGGAGGTCCTGGAGTTCATCGCCTCCCGCATCTCGCGCAACATCCGCGAGCTGGAGGGCGCGCTGATCCGGGTGACGGCGTTCGCGTCGCTCAATCGGCAGCCGGTGGACCTCGGCCTCACGGAGATCGTCCTCAAGGACCTCATCCCGGGCGGCGAGGACTCGACCCCCGAGATCACCGCGCCGGCCATCATGGCGGCCACCGCCGACTACTTCGGCCTCACGGTCGAGGACCTCTGCGGCAGCTCACGCGGCCGTCAGCTGGTCACGGCCCGCCAGATCGCCATGTACCTGTGCCGCGAGCTCACGGACCTCTCGCTGCCGAAGATCGGCGCGCAGTTCGGTGGCCGCGACCACACGACCGTCATGCACGCCGACCGCAAGATCCGCGCCCTGATGGCCGAGCGTCGCTCCATCTACAACCAGGTCACCGAGCTGACCAACCGCATCAAGAACGGCTGACAGCAGCGCTGTCACGGCACCGAAGGCGCCCCCGGGACACGTCCCGGGGGCGCCTTCGCCGTTCTCCGGCAGCTCCGCGAGGGGTGCCGGCCGGTTCTCCCGCCGGTTTCGGCACGCGTCGGGCGTTGCCGGACCGCAACCCGGTGTTCGAACGCGCGCCGAGTTACGGCCACCCTCCACAGATTTGGTGACTTTCTCGCGTCCACAACCTGGGGACCCAGAAGTTGTCCAGACTGTGTCCACAGGCGAGGTTGGTGATAGATCATCAGACCAGGTCAGGTGGTTGTGGATTGGTGGACAAAAGATATCCACAGCCTGTGGACAAAGAAATGATCCACAGGCTGTGCACGGAGTTGTCCACCGGCGGCCCACAGGCTGCGGCCCGTTGTCCCCAGCGATCACCGGCTTCTCCACACCCCTGTCCACTGTTCGGCAACTCGACGCGCCTTCTCACCACGTCGAGTGAAAGGCGTCACACCAAGCTGCCTGGTTGGGCTGTGGGAAAGGTGGGTAAAGCTGGGGACGGCGCTGGGGAGAAGTACCCCCCGCCTGTGCACGGAGTGTGCAGAACTTTCTGTTCTCCACAGAGGGGCCTGGTTATCCACCGCCTCCACCCACAGGGCCAGTGGACAAAATTTGCCGCCTGAGCTGCGAAAACGGGGTTATCCACGGTATCCACAGCCCCTACTACTACTGACAACTAGTGAGAGCTGGATATCCGTTTCGAAGTGGGTCCTGTGCACAACTCGCTCCTGGGAGCCCAGCTGCCGCTCGTCACGACTTGACCCCGACAGGCACCTACTGTCAGTGCCGTGCGTCAGACTGTTCCCGGTGTCCTTCCCACCACAGGGACCGACGACACCGAGACAGACGACGAAGCCAGGCAGGCCGAGAAGCGCCGGCAACAGCAGGAGGCGGCAACAGTGAAGATCCGGGTGGAACGCGACGTACTCGCGGAGGCAGTTGCCTGGGCGGCGCGCAGCCTCCCGGCCCGTCCACCGGCCCCTGTCCTCGCCGGCCTCCTGCTGAAGGCCGAGGAAGGCCAGCTGAGCCTGTCGAGCTTCGACTACGAGGTCTCCGCGAGGGTGTCGGTGGAGGCCGAGGTCGAGGAGGAGGGCACGGTCCTGGTGTCGGGCCGGCTCCTCGCCGACATCTGCCGAGCCCTTCCCAACCGCCCGGTGGAGATCTCCACAGACGGTGTACGGGCGACGGTGGTGTGCGGCTCGTCCCGCTTCACCCTCCACACCCTGCCTGTGGAGGAGTACCCGGCGCTGCCGCAGATGCCGACCGCGACCGGCACGGTGCCCGGTGAGGTCTTCGCCTCCGCCGCCGCCCAGGTGGCCATCGCGGCCGGCCGCGACGACACGCTGCCGGTCCTCACCGGTGTGCGCATCGAGATCGAGGGCGACAGGGTGACGCTGGCCTCGACCGACCGTTACCGCTTCGCGGTCCGCGAGTTCCTGTGGAAGCCGGAGGACCCGGAGGCGTCCGCGGTGGCCCTGGTGCCCGCCAAGACGCTCCTGGACACCGCCAAGGCGCTCACGAGCGGCGACAGCGTGATCCTGGCGCTGTCCGGCTCCGGGGCCGGTGAGGGACTCATCGGTTTCGAGGGCGCCGGCCGTCGCACGACGACGCGTCTGCTGGAGGGCGACCTCCCGAAGTACCGCTCGCTGTTCCCGACGGAGTTCAACTCCATCGCGGTGATCGAGACCGCCCCCTTCGTGGAGGCAGTCAAGCGTGTGGCCCTGGTGGCCGAGCGGAACACCCCGGTGCGGCTCAGCTTCGAGCAGGGTGTGCTCATCCTGGAGGCCGGTTCCAGCGACGACGCACAGGCTGTGGAGAGGGTCGACGCCCAGCTGGAGGGCGACGACGTGTCGATCGCCTTCAACCCGACGTTCCTGCTGGACGGCCTGAGCGCCATCGACTCCCCGGTCGCTCAGCTCTCCTTCACGACGTCCACGAAGCCCGCGTTGCTCAGCGGCAAGCCCGCCGTGGACGCCGAGGCGGACGAGGCGTACAAGTACCTGATCATGCCGGTTCGCCTCAGCGGCTGAGTCTTTTCGAACGGCTGATCGGCTCCGACGGAAACACCGCAGGTGAGGGCATACGTTTGAGCGCGTATGCCCACAGGTGTGCATGAGCGTCCGGGTTTAGGGTCGGACGTGGGTACGAGCAACAGGAGTGCCCTCATGCCACGTCGCAACCTAAGGAACAACTGATGGAGCTCGGTCTCGTCGGCCTCGGCAAGATGGGCGGCAACATGCGCGAGCGGATCCGCCGCGCAGGTCTCACCGTCATCGGATACGACCGCAACCCGGACGTCGCCGATGTGCACAGCCTCAAGGAGCTTGTGGACGGGCTCAGCGCCCCGCGGGTGGTGTGGGTGATGGTCCCGGCCGGCGCCCCGACCCAGTCCACCGTCGACGAGCTCGCCGAGCTTCTGGAGCCCGGTGACGTGGTCGTGGACGGCGGCAACTCGCGCTGGACGGACGACGAGAAGCACGCCGAGGAGCTGGCGGCCAAGGGCATCGGCTTCGTCGACTGCGGTGTCTCCGGCGGCGTCTGGGGCCTGGAGAACGGCTATGCGCTGATGTACGGCGGCGACGCCGAGCACATCGCCAAGGTGGAGCCGGTTTTCGAGGCACTCAAGCCCAAGGGCGACTTCGGCGCGGTCCACGCGGGGAAGGTGGGCGCCGGGCACTTCTCGAAGATGGTCCACAACGGCATCGAGTACGCCATGATGCAGGCCTACGCCGAGGGCTGGGAGCTGCTGGAGAAGGTCGACTCCGTCACGGACGTGCGCGAGGTCTTCCGGTCCTGGCAGGAGGGCACCGTCATCCGCTCCTGGCTGCTCGACCTCGCGGTCAACGCCCTCGCGGAGGACGAGCACCTGGAGCGGCTGCGCGGGTTCGCCGCGGACTCCGGGGAGGGGCGCTGGACCGTTGAGGCCGCCATCGACCACGCGGTTCCGCTGCCCGCGATCACCGCGTCGCTGTTCGCGCGGTTCGCGTCCCGGCAGGACGACTCCCCGCAGATGAAGATGATCGCGGCACTGCGCAACCAGTTCGGCGGCCACGCGGTCGAGTCGAAGTAGTCCACAGGGCCGCTCAGCGGTCCGCGAGTCCGGGGGAGGTCGGCGAACGACCATGCACGTCACGCATCTGTCGCTGGTCGACTTCCGTTCGTACGCCGCGGTCGAGGTCCCGCTCGAGCCCGGCGTCACCGCGTTCGTGGGCCCCAACGGCCAGGGCAAGACCAACCTCGTGGAGGCGGTCGGCTATCTCGCCACGCTGGGCAGCCACCGGGTCTCCTCGGACGCGCCCCTGGTCCGCATGGGCGCCGACCGGGCGATCATCCGGGCGCAGGTCAGGCAGGGTGAGCGGCAGCAGCTGGTCGAGCTGGAGCTGAACCCCGGCCGGGCGAACCGAGCCCGCATCAACAGGTCGTCGCAGGTCAGGCCTCGTGACGTACTGGGGATCGTGCGGACGGTGCTGTTCGCGCCGGAGGATCTCGCCCTGGTGAAGGGCGACCCGGGTGAGCGGCGGCGGTTCCTCGACGAGCTGATCACCCTGCGCTCCCCGCGCATGGCGGGTGTGCGCTCCGACTACGACCGGGTTCTCAAGCAGCGCAACACGCTCCTCAAGTCGGCCGCGCTGGCCCGGCGGCACGGGGGTCGCACGATGGACCTGTCGACCCTCGACGTGTGGGACCAGCATCTCGCGCGCGTGGGGGCCGAGTTGCTGGCCCAGCGGCTCGACCTGATCGCCTCGATCCAGCCCCTGGCCGACAAGGCGTACGAGCAGCTGGCGCCCGGCGGCGGTCCGCTCGCCCTGGAGTACAAGCCGTCGGCGCCGGGGGAGGCACACGCGCGTGAGGAGCTGTACGAGCAGCTGATGGGGGCCCTGGCCGAGGTGCGCAAGCAGGAGATCGAGCGGGGCGTCACCCTCGTGGGGCCGCATCGGGACGACCTGCATCTCAAGCTCGGCTCGCTGCCCGCCAAGGGGTACGCGTCCCACGGTGAGTCGTGGTCGTACGCGCTGGCGCTGCGGCTGGCCTCGTACGACCTGCTGCGGGCCGAGGGCAATGAGCCGGTGCTGGTGCTCGACGACGTGTTCGCGGAGCTGGACACCCGGCGCCGGGAGCGGCTGGCCGAGCTGGTGGCGCCCGGTGAGCAGGTGCTGGTGACGGCCGCGGTCGACGACGACGTACCGCACGTACTGGCGGGGGCGCGGTACTCGGTGTCGGAGGGGGCGGTGGAGCGCGTATGACGGCCGACCGGTCGGTGTCGGGGGAGAGCCCGGAGGAATCCGCCGCGTCCCCCAAGCCGATCCCCGAGCACTCCGGGGTGGATCTCGCGCGGGTGGCGCTCAGGGCGGCGAAAGAGGCGGCACGCGCGCGTGGGGAGGCGGCTCAGCAGAAGAAGCAGGTGCGGCGCGGGAGTGGTCCGCGTTCCGGCTCGGGTCGTGACGGGCGTGACCCCATGGCGTTGGGGGCGGCGATCAACCGGCTGGTGACGGAGCGCGGGTGGGAGGCGCCGGCCGCGGTGGGCGGGGTGATGGGCCGCTGGCCGGAGATCGTCGGCGAGAACCTGGCCAAGCACTGTGAGCCGGAGTCGTACGACGAGGACGAGCGGGTGCTGACGGTGCGCTGCGACTCGACGGCGTGGGCGACGAACGTGCGGTTGCTGGCGCCGCAGCTGGTCGCACGGCTGAACGAGGATCTCGGGCAGGGCAGGGTGCGGCTGATCAAGGTGCTCGGCCCTCATGGTCCGGCCCGTCGGTTCGGCCCGTTGCGGGCGCCCGGGAGCGTTGGTCCAGGTGACACCTACGGGTGAGCCCCGCCACTCCCTGTAGGTGAGCTGTGTCACAGGAAATGCTGGGCGGGGGCCCGCGGACGGTGGTGCGCGCGTGTGCGAATTCCTACGTGACTCCCCGGTAGCCAAGGGTTGACACCCGGAAGCGCTGAGTGCCTCTCCAAGCCTCTTGGAGCCCCGCTCCGTATATGGGGACTCGGGAGACGCCGGTTGAGGGCGGCACATGCGGACTCAGGTACCGGCAAACCCCCATCACTGTCGGCGCTACCGGTAGACTGGGAGCTAATCCCGCCCCATTGGAGGGGACCACCGGGAAATGGTGTGCACCGCTGACCAAGGCTTACCAACGCAACATGCCGCAGCCGCTCCGGCCAACCGTCGGGAGTACGGCTTGTGCTGTGCCAGAAAGGGCGCTTCGTGGCCGATTCCGGCAACCCCAACGAGAACATCCCGTCCACCGACGACGCCGGCGCGACCGTCGAGGCGAAATCCTTGAACGGCGAGGTCACCGCCTCGTACGACGCCAGCGCCATCACCGTCCTCGAGGGTTTGGACGCGGTCCGCAAGCGGCCCGGCATGTACATCGGTTCGACCGGTGAGCGTGGTCTGCACCATCTGGTGCAGGAGGTCGTCGACAACTCCGTCGACGAGGCGCTGGCCGGTCACGCGGACACCATCGACGTGACGATCCTGGCCGACGGCGGCGTGCGCGTCATCGACAACGGCCGGGGCATCCCGGTGGGCATCGTCCCGTCGGAGGGCAAACCGGCCCTCGAGGTCGTGCTGACCGTGCTGCACGCGGGCGGCAAGTTCGGCGGCGGCGGCTACTCGGTCTCCGGCGGTCTGCACGGCGTCGGTGTCTCTGTCGTGAACGCCCTGTCCAGCAGGGTCGCGGTCGAGGTCAGGACGGACGGCCACCGCTGGACGCAGGAATACAAGCTGGGCGTCCCGACGGCTCCGCTGGCCCAGCACGAGGCCACGGCCGAGACCGGCACGTCGGTGACCTTCTGGGCCGACAGTGACATCTTCGAGACGACCGTGTACTCCTTCGAGACGCTCTCGCGGCGCTTCCAGGAGATGGCCTTCCTCAACAAGGGTCTGACGATCAACCTCACGGACGAGCGTGAGGTGGCGAAGGCCACGACCGGGGCGGACGAGGCGGGTGCCGACGAGAAGGACGAGGTCAGGACCGTCTCGTACCACTACGAGGGCGGCATCGTCGACTACGTGACGTACCTCAACTCCCGTAAGGGGGACGTGGTGCACCCGACGGTCATCGACCTGGAGGCGGAGGACAGGGAGAAGAGCCTGTCCCTCGAGGTCGCGATGCAGTGGAACAGTGGTTACACGGAGGGTGTGTACTCCTTCGCGAACATCATCCACACGCATGAGGGCGGTACGCACGAGGAGGGCTTCCGGGCCGCGCTGACCTCGCTGATCAACAAGTACGCGCGCGACAAGAAGCTGCTTCGCGAGAAGGACGACAACCTCACGGGTGACGACATCCGCGAGGGTCTGACCGCGATCATCTCGGTCAAGCTGGCGGAGCCCCAGTTCGAGGGTCAGACCAAGACCAAGCTGGGCAACACCGAGGCGAAGACCTTCGTGCAGAAGGCGGTCTACGAGCACCTCAACGACTGGTTGGACCGCAACCCGAACGAGGCCTCGGACATCATCCGCAAGGGCATCCAGGCGGCCACCGCGCGCGTGGCGGCCCGCAAGGCCCGCGACCTCACCCGTCGCAAGGGTCTGCTGGAGACGGCGTCGCTGCCGGGCAAGCTGTCTGACTGCCAGTCGAACGACCCCACCAAGTGCGAGATCTTCATCGTCGAGGGTGACTCCGCCGGCGGTTCGGCGAAGTCCGGCCGTAACCCGCAGTACCAGGCGATCCTCCCGATCCGCGGCAAGATCCTCAACGTCGAGAAGGCCAGGATCGACAAGATCTTGCAGAACCAGGAGATCCAGGCGCTGATCTCCGCCTTCGGTACCGGGGTCCACGAGGACTTCGACATCGCGAGGCTGCGCTATCACAAGATCATCCTGATGGCGGACGCCGACGTCGACGGCCAGCACATCAACACCCTGCTGCTGACCTTCCTGTTCCGCTTCATGCGCCCGCTGGTCGAGGCCGGACACGTGTTCCTCTCCCGTCCCCCGCTGTACAAGATCAAGTGGGGCCGGGACGACTTCGAGTACGCGTACTCCGACCGTGAGCGCGACGCGCTGATCGAGCACGGCCGGCAGAACGGCAAGCGCACCCGGGACGACTCGGTCCAGCGCTTCAAGGGCCTCGGCGAGATGAACGCCGAGGAGCTGCGCATCACGACGATGGACCAGGAGCACCGGGTCCTCGGCCAGGTCACGCTCGACGACGCCGCGCAGGCCGACGACCTGTTCTCGGTCCTGATGGGCGAGGACGTCGAGGCACGCCGCGCGTTCATCCAGCGCAACGCCAAGGACGTCCGCTTCCTCGACATCTGAGTCGGTCTCAGCTGACCGCACCAGAAAGGATCTTCACCAGCAATGACCGACGAGACGCCCCTTTCCCCCACTGGTCCGGGCACGCCCGAAGAGGGCCAGATCACGCTGCGCGTCGAGCCCGTCGGGCTCGAGACCGAGATGCAGCGCTCGTACCTCGACTACGCGATGTCCGTCATCGTGTCGCGCGCGCTGCCCGACGTACGGGACGGTCTCAAGCCCGTCCACCGGCGCGTCCTGTACGCCATGTACGACGGCGGCTACCGGCCCGAGAAGGGCTTCTACAAGTGCGCCCGTGTCGTCGGTGACGTCATGGGTACGTACCACCCGCACGGTGACTCCTCGATCTACGACGCGCTGGTCCGTCTCGCGCAGCCGTGGTCGATGCGGATGCCGCTGGTGGACTCCAACGGCAACTTCGGTTCCCCGGGCAACGACCCGGCCGCCGCCATGCGGTACACCGAGTGCAAGCTGAAGCCGCTGTCCATGGAGATGGTCCGTGACATCGACGAGGACACCGTCGACTTCACGGACAACTACGACGGCCGCAACCAGGAGCCGACGGTTCTGCCGGCGCGCTTCCCGAACCTGCTGATCAACGGTTCGGCGGGCATCGCGGTCGGTATGGCGACCAACATCCCGCCGCACAACCTCCGCGAGGTCGCGTCCGGCGCCCAGTGGTACCTGGAGAACCCCGAGGCCTCCCACGAGGAGCTGCTCGACGCCCTGATCGAGCGGATCAAGGGCCCCGACTTCCCCAGTGGTGCCCTGGTGGTGGGCCGTAAGGGCATCGAGGAGGCGTACCGCACGGGCCGTGGCTCCATCACGATGCGCGCGGTCGTCGACGTCGAGGAGATCCAGAACCGCCAGTGCCTGGTGGTCACCGAACTCCCCTACCAGGTCAACCCGGACAACCTCGCGCAGAAGATCGCCGACCTGGTGAAGGACGGCAAGGTCGGCGGTATCGCCGACGTCCGCGACGAGACGTCGTCCCGTACGGGCCAGCGCCTGGTCATCGTCCTGAAGCGGGACGCGGTCGCCAAGGTCGTGCTGAACAACCTCTACAAGCACACCGACCTGCAGACGAACTTCGGCGCGAACATGCTGGCGCTGGTGGACGGCGTACCGAGGACCCTGTCCCTGGACGCGTTCATCCGGCACTGGGTGACGCACCAGATCGAGGTCATCGTCCGGCGTACGCGGTTCAGGCTGCGCAAGGCCGAGGAGCGCGCGCACATCCTGCGTGGCCTGCTGAAGGCCCTGGACGCCATCGACGACGTCATCGCGCTGATCCGGCGCAGTGACACCGTCGAGATCGCGCGCGAGGGCCTGATGGGCCTCCTGGAGATCGACGAGATCCAGGCCAACGCGATCCTGGAGATGCAGCTGCGCCGGCTGGCGGCTCTGGAGCGCCAGAAGATCGTCGCCGAGCACGACGAGCTGCAGGCGAAGATCCGGGAGTACAACGCGATCCTCGCCTCGCCCGTGCGTCAGCGGGGCATCATCAGCGAGGAACTCGCCGCGATCGTCGAGAAGTTCGGCGACGACCGGCGCTCCAAGCTGGTCCCGTTCGACGGTGACATGTCCATCGAGGACCTGATCGCCGAAGAGGACATCGTCGTCACGATCTCGCGCGGCGGCTATGTCAAGCGGACCAAGACCGAGGACTACCGCTCGCAGAAGCGCGGCGGCAAGGGCGTACGCGGCACGAAGCTCAAGGAAGACGACATCGTCGACCACTTCTTCGTGTCGACCACGCACCACTGGCTGCTGTTCTTCACCAACAAGGGCCGTGTCTACCGCGCGAAGGCGTACGAGCTGCCCGACGCCGGACGTGACGCGCGTGGCCAGCACGTCGCCAACCTGCTGGCCTTCCAGCCGGACGAGGCGATCGCGGAGATCCTCGCGATCCGTGACTACGAGGCTGCGCCCTACCTGGTGCTGGCCACCAAGGGCGGTCTGGTGAAGAAGACGCCTCTGAAGGATTACGATTCCCCGCGTTCGGGCGGTGTCATCGCGATCAACCTCCGTGAGACGGAGGACGGTTCCGATGACGAACTGATCGGAGCCGAACTCGTTTCGTCCGAGGATGATCTGCTGCTGATCAGCAGGAAGGCACAGTCGATCAGGTTCACGGCGACGGACGACGCACTGCGTCCGATGGGCCGGGCCACCTCGGGTGTCAAGGGCATGAGCTTCCGTGAGGGAGACCAGCTGCTCTCGATGAATGTTGTTCGACCCGGTACGTTCGTGTTCACTGCTACCGACGGCGGGTATGCGAAGCGGACCAACGTCGACGAGTACCGCGTCCAGGGTCGCGGCGGCCTCGGTATCAAGGCTGCCAAGATCGTCGAGGACCGCGGTTCTCTCGTCGGTGCGCTGGTGGTCGAGGAGACCGACGAGATCCTCGCCATCACGCTCTCGGGCGGTGTGATTCGTACGCGGGTCAATGAGGTCAGGGAGACGGGCCGTGACACCATGGGCGTCCAACTGATCAACCTGGGCAAGCGCGATGCCGTCGTCGGCATCGCACGTAACGCCGAGGCGGGAAGCTTGGCCGAGGCGGTCGACGGCGAGGACGCCGTGGACGAGTCGGCCGACGGTACCGCGACCAACGGCACGGACGAGGGCGATCAGTCCTCGTCGGAGTAGCGCGAGGAGTGAGTCAACGTGAGCGGAGCCACGGGCGCCGGTTCGTCCGGCAGTTCGTCCGGTCCCTCGACCGGTACGGACAAAGACGGCGGCGGTCGTGGCTCCGCCGCGCGGGCGACCGACGGGCAGCAGGGTGCGGGGGACGCGCACAGTGCGACAGATCCGCACACGACCAACCTGCAGGCCATCAAGCCGCGTACGACCGGCAAGCGCTCGCCCGACACACGTGGATCCCAGGGATCCCAAGGATCCCAGGGGGGAACCGTGACGGACGCCAGAGGTCCGCAGACCCAGCAGTACGGGGCCGGCGGGGGCCCGGCCGGCCCCGGAGCCCCGGGTGCCATGCCGGTGACGGAACCCGCCGCGCAGCGCGCCCCCGCGCCGCCGCAGCAGTCGCCGTTGCCCGGTGAGCGGCAGCCGCAGCAGCCTGCCGGGCCCTACCACCCGCCGCAGGCCTACCCGTCGGCCGTCCCCGCGGCCCCGGTCCAGGCGCCCGCTCAGGCCCGCACTCCGGCGGGGGCCGTACGGCGTCCGCGTACGGGGGCGAGCACTCTGCCCCGCACGCGCAAGGCACGTCTGCGCGTGTCCAAGGCCGACCCGTGGTCGGTGATGAAGGTCAGCTTCCTGCTGTCGATCGCGCTGGGCATCTGCACGATCGTGGCGGCGGTGGTCCTGTGGATGGTCATGGACGCGATGGGCGTCTTCTCGACGGTCGGTGGCACGATCTCGGAGGCCACGGGGTCCAACGAGTCGAACGGCTTCGACCTCCAGTCCTTCCTGTCGCTTCCGCACGTCCTGATGTTCACGTCGGTCATCGCGGTCATCGACGTCGTCCTCGCGACGGCGCTGGCGACGCTCGGCGCGTTCATCTACAACCTCTCCGCGGGCTTTGTCGGCGGCATCGAGCTGACGCTCGCCGAGGACGAGTGAACTGAGCGGTGAGCAGGTGAAGCGCAGGTGAGGGGCGTCCTCAAACGTCCCTCACCTGCCGCCGGACTATCGATTTTGGGACTGACCGCGTCGTGCGCTAATCTTCAGAGGTCAGCGCGCGGGACATACACCGCAGAGCGCGGCGGGGCTATAGCTCAGTTGGTTAGAGCGCATCCCTGATAAGGATGAGGCCACAGGTTCAAATCCTGTTAGCCCCACCAGCACAAAGGCCCCCAGGCGATCACGCTTGGGGGCCTTTGACATCTACGGCTGACATCAACCGATGATTTGATCTTCCAGCAGTTCGGCGAGCATCTCGGTTGCCTCGCGTTGGTCGGAGCCGACCACGTGTGTGTAGACGTCCATGGTCATGCTGATCTGGCTGTGCCGGAGGATCGTCTGAGCCACCTTGGGGTGCACCTTCAGGAAGGCGAGCAGGGTCCCGCAGGTGTGTCGGGCGAGCCGCACTGTGATCCGACGCACACCGGCCCGCTTCACGAGGGCGTTGAAGGCTCGGGAGAAGCCCACCGGGTCGGTCAGCCCGCCGCGTTCCGCCGAAAAGATCACGTCATGATCCGGGGCTTGTTCCCAGCCATCACCGGCGATCTTCCGCTCCAACTCTTGCAGTTCCCGACGCTCCTCCAGGGCACGGGCGCAGAACTCCGGAAGCGGCAGCACGGCGGTCGAGGAATCGGTTTTGAGGTCCTTAAGGATCAGTCCCATGCCCTTCTCCCGCTGCACCTGCTTGGTCGGGGTGAATTGCCGGTTCTCAAAGTCGATGTCTTGCCAGCGCAGGCCCAGCACCTCGCTGCGGCGGAGCCCGAGAACGAGGATCAGAACGCACGCCGCGTAGAAGCGGTGGGCGCGGGCAGTCCGCAGGAAGCTGATCGCCTCACGCGCGCTCCAGGCCCTTCCCTTGTCCTTGCTGACTTTGGGCATGTCGACCAGCAGCGCGACGTTGCGCGTCAGCAGCTCCTCGCGCATGGCACGGTTGAGGGCATTCCGGAGCGTACGCAGCACCTCGAAGCGGGTAGCCGCGGGAACCTTCTCGCGAGTCAACGCGGCCATGCACGTACGGATCTGAGCCGGCGAGAGCTTGACCATGGGCTTCTTGCCGAGGTGAGGCACCAGGTAGAGCCGCACCTTGGACTCGTACTTGACGTACGTGTTGTGCTCGCGATCCGGCTTCACGATGTGCTCAAGCCAGTAGGCCAGCCACTCCCCGAGGCTCCAGGACCGGGACGGCACCGGGATGCCGTTGCGCTCCTGCTCTTGGAGCTTGCCGAGCTTCTCAGCGGCTTCATCCCAGGTGGCGCCGTAGACGTACTTCCGGACGCGGTTGCCCTCGGTGTCCGTGACGTACGCGGCACCCTGGTAACGGCCGTCAGCGCGCTTGGCGATCGTTCCGCCGCCGTTGGGTCGACGCTTGGCCATCAGGCAGCCCTCTCAATCTGCCCACGAATGAACTCCGCGACCGAGTCAGCGGGGATACGGCGGCATCCGTCGACCTTGATCGAGACCAGGCGGTGTGTTCGCATCAGGTCGTACACCTTGGTCCGGCCCATTTTGAGCGCCACCTTGACCTCATCCACGGTCAGCAGCACGGGGACGACGGTTGTCATACGGCGACTCCTTCCAGGTCGGGCAGATCGGCGAGGGCTTCGCGTGCGGTTTCGCGGTTGAGTTGGATGTCCCGGCGGATGTTGGCGGCGAGCCAGGATTCGCCGGGGGTGTATCCGTGGCCGGCGTAGGTCCAGTGGGCGAGCGTGAGCGTGGTCGTCTCCGGGTGGTCGTCGGGATCGGGCAGGCCGAGGGCAGCGCGTTGCTGAGCGGCTCGGTAGTCGGCTCTCACCTGGCGGAGGGCGCCGAGGGTGGTCGAGTAGCGGCGGGACTTGGTGGAGAAGTGGCCCCGGAAGCCGAGCATGTGCGCCCAGTCGCGGAGCTTGCGTTCCGGGTAGAGCGCGTGCAGGTCGAGGCATGCCTCGATCAGCCGGCGGGGGTGGTCGGGCACGCCGAGCAGGATCAGCGCTTCCGTGTTGCCGATCCGGCGATCAACGGTGCCTGTGGTCTCAGCCGCCTTGGTCGCGTACTTGGCGACGTAGGAGGCGACCGCGAGTTCCGTGATCTCCTCACCGTGGCCGAAGGCGCCGATCGGCTGGACGTCGAGTTGGGTACCCCACCGCAGGGTGCGGGCCGGCTCCATGCGTGCGGGTTGGTCGGGGTCCGGCTGGAAGCGGGCCGGGGGTACGTCGACCTGGACGCGGGCAGCGGCGGCATGGATGGCGTCGGTGAGCAGGCCGAGGGTGGCCCAGTACGGGGGCGGGGTGTCGGGTCCCTCGGGTCCGTCGAAGCGGATCACGGCGTGGAAGTGGACGGCGCCACGCTTCTGGTATTCGGCGACCTTGCCGAAGGCGAGGCGGGACTGTTCGTGAGCGTCTTTCTGGGTGAGGCCGGCCCTTTTGGCGATCTCGCGGCGGAGGTAGATCGTGAAGTAGCGCCACAGGTCGGAGGCGTGGTTGTTCCACAGCACCGCGCCCGGATAGTCGTACGTGGCCGGGTCGAGGGGGGTGCCGAGCTGGGGGTCGTCGTCGGGGTGGTGGGTGCCGCAGCGGCAGGGCCGGGTGCCGGGGCGGTTGTGGACGGGCCCGAACGAGGGTGCGGTGAGGGTGGCGAAGACGCGGGGGTGTTCGCGCACTGTCTCAGGCGTGCCCTTGGAGGGATCTCCGGTCAGGCCGGCTCGGATGAGGTGGTAGGTGTCGCCGGCGTAGGTCCAGGCGCAGGCGGGGCAGCGGGAGGCACGGCGGTTGCCGCACGCGATGCGGAGCATGCCGCCCGGCTCGCTGTCGGTGCTGTAGGCGTGCAGCACGGTCTTGGTCGCCGGATCGATGGTCTTGGTCGCGCCCGTCAGGCGGATGGGGTCGGAGCATCCCCCGGTACGGCGGATCTGTTCGTTCCAGCGGTCGAAGTCGGCCGAGCCGGCCACCCTCAGCACATCGGCGAGGGTGGCCGGGTCGAGACCCGCCGCGGTGGCGGAGTCGGTCACGCCAGCACCTCCTGACGGGTGGTCAGGAAGGCAGTGGCGAGCCAGTGTGTGTAGGCGGGTGGGATGGCTTCGGTGAGTTCCTCGCGGACATCGGTCCAGGTGATCCCCATGGCCGTCTGCATCTCGGTGGTGTCACCCTTGCCGCCTCCCTTGCCGTACGCGGCGATGTACGGGCCGTCCCGGTAGACGCCGTGACGCCAGCCGCGCACGTAACCGTCGTGCTTGACGTGCTTGGGCGTGGCGGTCGACCAGCGACCGAGTTCGAAGTTGCGGTGACGGAAGACGCCGAGCCCGAACATCACGCCGCACAGGCTGACGTCTTTGCGGATCGCGGCACGGCCGTTGGGCTGCTCGATGACGTACGGCAGTCCGGTCCTGTCGAGCAGGGCACGGGTGGGTGCCACGAGGTCTTCGTGCGTGCCGCCCCAGCCCTGGGAGTGGTTGGTGCCCACGGTGAGGGCGCAGCCGGCTTGGCAGGGCGGGGAGGCGTGCACGATCGTGTAGCGGCCGATCTCGCCCGTGGTGATCAGGTGGGCGAGGTATTCGAGGGCATCGCCCCGGTGGTAGGCGAAGGGGTAGCGGGGGCGGTCGGCGATGTCGCAGCCGTCGACCTCGAACCCGGCACGGTGGTAGCCCATGCCGGCGCCACCCGAGCAGGAGAACAGGTCGAGAACGCGGGGCGTGGTCATCGCCGGCCGCCCGTCCGGTGGGCAGGGCCGTGGTTTTCCTCCCAGCGCTGGACGAGCGCCTTGACGTTGTCCGTGCCGGTGGCCTGGTTGGTTGCGCCGCAACTGCCGCAGGCGTAGTCGGCGAAGGGTTCGGAGTAGGCGGAGTGCTGGCCGATGCGGATGCCGGGGAACTCATGCGTCGGGGTCAGGTCAGACACGGGAGGCCTCCCGTGTGCGGATCGGGCGGCGGGTGGTGCCGGTGCCCTGGCAGGCCGGGCAGGTGACGCGGAGGGTGACGCGGGAGCCGTCGCGGTGACGGGTACCGGTGGTGATGGCGGCGGTGGCGAAGCCGTCGCAGTCACGGCAGACGGGCAGGTTCGGGACGAGCTGAGGCATGATGAGTGAGCCCTTTCGGGTCCGTTGGATCTGGAAGGTGGGTTGGCGCCCGGAGCGGCGGAAGTTTGGCGACGGAGGCCGCTCCGGGGGCCGTTCAGCGGTGGTTGTTGAAGTCGTTGAGCATCGAGCGCAGGACGACCGCGACCACGGCCATGGACAGGCCGGTGATGGCGACGGCGAGCAGCAGCGAGACCAGGACCGCGCCGACGACGAGGACCACGGCACCGCCGCCGGCCGCGAGGGTGAGCGCACTGCCCGGGGTGAGCTGAACGGTCGGCCGGTTCGACACCGGAACCGGGGCAGGAGCCTGAGGAGCGGGTACCGGGGCGCCGGCGGTCGGCATGTACGGGGCCGGAGCCGGGGCGGTGTCCTGCGGGGGGTATTTCGGGGTGAACACGATGGTGTCCTTTCGGGCCGGGTTACTTGACGAGGGAGTCGAGGGCGGGGCTGAGGATGCTGTCGGAGACGAGGTAGCCACCGAGCAGGAGCAGCACGACCAGCCACATCGGCGGGCGGGTGAGCTTGATTCCGAGGTAGCCGACGATGATCACGGCGAGCCAGAGCGGAACGTCCATGGCGATCTCCTAGGCCTTGCAGCGGTGGGTGCGGGCGGCGAGTTCGGCGCCGGCTCGGTCGGTGTAGTCGCCGGAGAAGCCGCAGCCGGGGGCCGAGCAGGCAGCCGCGTGCTTGTCGCGGCCACGGCCGTCGTAGTACGTGGCGACCTGGACGGGGCCGATACGGATCACGTCGCGGAAGCGGCGATAGGCGGTCACGGGTCAGCCCTCCTGTCGGAGGCTGCGGCCGGGGAACTCAGCGAGGATGCGGGCCGCCGTGTCCGGGTCCGGGGTGCGGTCGGCCGCCTCCTCGGCGAGCAGGCGGGCCAGGGTCGGGCGGCCGACGTCGACCATCTCGCGGGCCGCGTCCACGAAGTCCGTGGGGCGGTCGAAGGTGAACCGGGGCATGAGCGGATCTCCTTTCAGATCAGGTGAGTTGGAGCTGTGCGGTGATCGCGTCGGACATCGGCGCGGGCAGTTGGAGACGGGCCGACAGAGCCGCGGCGGGCATCGGGGACCCGGTGGCGTTGCGGTGGGCATCGGCGATCTTCCTGGCGTGATCGAGCAGCGCGGCCGGGACCGTGGGCACGTCGACCGGGACGGGCTTGGGTGCCGGGGCCAGTTCCGGTACCGGAACCGGAACCGGTACCGGGTCCGGGGCAGGGTCCGCGGTGCGGTGTACCTCGACTTCCGGCGCGGCCGGCTGGTCGACAGGGGCGAGGCCGGGCGGGACGTCGTGATCCGGTGCCGAGTCCACGGGTGAGTGGACGAGGAGGGTGCCGCCGAGGAAGGCCAGGGCGGGCCAGCCGGCCACGAGGATGCGCAGCCAGGGCGGCACCTGTTGGAGGTCGAGGAGTCCGGCGGTGGCGATGTTCGCGCCGAGTGACGCGGCCAGGGCGATCGTGAACCAGGTCCAGGCCGAGCGGTCCCGGCGGGCGGTGCGCAGTCGGCGCCAGGCGGCGACGAGGAGCAGGTCGACCGAGACCGGGTAGGCCCAGGCTTTCCAGCCGGATTGTCCGGCCGCAGAGGCGAGGTCGTGTAGGTGGGCGAAGGACAGGGCGCCGGCGATGACGGCTTGTACGAGAACGGCGTCGGGGCGGATCGTACGGTTCATGATCTGCACCTCCCTTCTGGGGAGTTGGGCCAGGAAGCGGGCGGGGAACGGATCTCCAGCCGCCCAGCCCCGGCGGGTTCAGTCGGTGGCTTCGCCGGAGCCCAGGCAGGCGAGGCAGATGCCGGCTTGCTGGCCGACAGCGCGGCGTTTGCGGCCGACGTGGACGGTGCGGGAGACCTCACCGGAGCCCTCACAGGCCGGGCACTTCGCTGGTTCAGCCGGCGCGGGTGCGGTGGTCTTGGTCGCAGCCATCGCGGGCCCCTACTTGACCAGGGACAGGGCGTCGGCGGATGGTGTGGGAACGTCCGGACGGAAGGCGTCGAGGAACGGCAGATCCGGCACCAGGTGGGCGAAGTCCCGGCAGACGGCGGCGACTTCCTCACGGGAGACCTGGGGTGTGCGGATCAGGGACCAGCCGCCGTCCGCTTCCGTGGCCACGGCCGTACCGGCGCGATGGGCGGGGATGACGCAGGCGACCGGGACCGCAGTGGGGGCCACGTCTTTGAGGCCCATTTCGGCGGTTTCCTTGTCGTTGACCCGGTGCACGACACGGCCCGTAAGCTGAGCGCGCAGCATGGTGGCGCCCTTGCCGAGGTCGGAGCCGAAGCGCTGCCCGCAGATCTCCAGGTGGATGCCGACCGAGCGGGCCATCTGCGCCAGCCGGATCAGCGCCGTGACGATCCGCGTACGACGGTCCTCATCCTCCTTGCGGGAGATCAGGAAGAGTTCGGCGATCTCGTCGACCAGGACCACGATCGGAGCCGGCCGGAGCGCTTCGGGGAGTTCCCAGATGTCCGAGACGCCGTGCCGTTGGATGAGGTCGAAGCGGGATTCCATCTCCGCCACCAGCACATCGGCCAGGGAGGCGGCGGCGTCGGGGGTGGTGGCCAGGGCCGACAGACGCGGTGCGAACACGGACTGTTCCACCCCGCGCTTGCAGTCCATCCCCACCAGTGCCACCGGCAGTTGAGCCAGCCCCTTGACCAGGTTGCGCAGATACATGGACTTGCCCGAGAAGTTCGCGCCCAGCGTCAGGGCCATGGGCACCTTGCGGTAGTCCCGCTCGAACACGGTCCCGTCATCCCGCAGCGCGACCGGTACGCACAGGTCGTGAGGCTGAGCCGCCTTGCGCGGCATCCGCACCCGGCGCAGCACGTCATAGCCGGTCATCCGCAGTTCGACGAACCCCGGCTTGGTGACGACCACCCGCACCGCGTGCACACCCCATGCGTGCCGTAGACGCTCGGTGGAGGCGATCACGTCGGCGGGCTCCAGGCCGGCCGGAAGGCGCAGCGTGACCCGCAGTCCCGTCATGGTGCCGCGCATGCGGCGGATCTTCGGGGCTACCGGCTGCACCTCACGGCGGGCGACGTTGCGCGCCATGAACGCCCGCAGGCCGGACGGCTGGACCGTCAGACCGCACACATCCATGGTCGAGCGGTAGGAGAAGGTGAACCGGCCCCATGTGGCGGGCAGTCCCACCAGCGACCAGTACACCCGCGGCGCCCGGTACTTCGCGTAGCCGAGACCACCAGCGCCGCCTATGGCGCCCGTCGCCTCCAGCCATATGGTCAGGTCGGCCATGATCAGGCCCCCAGCGGGGTGACCGCCACCGCGCGGAACGAGATCCCGTGCCGCTTCTGGCCGTTGAACTCGTTCTCCCAGTCACGCGCCTTCAGTCCCGTGACGATCACCGGCGTGCCCGGCGCCAGACCCTCGGGGTAACCGGTCTCCGGAATCGTGACCTGGTAGAGGTTCCCCTCCCCCTCGTCCGAGACCAACAGGCCCACCGTCGACAGAGCCACGGCGGGGTTCTCGCGGTCCATAGCCCGCTCACCGGTCTTCTTGTTGACCATCTTCGGTTCGGGCGCAGTCGCCACGAACACCACAGCAGTCGAAGTGTCGATCTTGAAGGACGGCATGCGTCACTCCCCTGTACGGCGGAAAAGCGCAAGCTCTCCGCTGGCGTCAGCTTGTATATCCAAGCTGTGTCATCACCGTAGGGGTCGCAACTTGGATATGCAAGTGCGGAGCCAAAAAAAGAGGGCCCGAAGGCCCTCTGGATGCGATCGTGCGGGTTGCCGACTCAGGGCACGTCGATCACGTACCGGAAGACGTGCCGGTCACAAGGGACGCGTGAATCCAGCACTTCAACCACCTGACCTGCGGCGGTGTGGGCAGTTCGGAAGACACGGGCCAGCGGCACGCCGGGCGGGATGCTCAGCGCGTCCACCTCGGACGGGCCCGGCATGCGAATCTCAAGATCTTCCACGAACTGGACGATCCGTTGCCTGACCGGCCCCTCCGGATCTTCGATCAGCCGGCTCACTCCCCCGCGAATCCGACGAGGTGCTTCCACCTCTGTGCCACTGAACAGGTCGGCGGGGTAGTAGCCGTCAACGAGCTGCATCGGTGCGTCGTTCACGAAGAACGCGCGCCGGCGGACGATGACGGACGCACCTTCCTCCACTCCGAGCCGTGACGCGATGTCTGCGGGAGCCGGTACCGTTCCAACCTCCAAGATGCGTTGCTCGGGGCGCAGGCCTTGGGCGGCAGCTTCGGCGTTGAAGTTGCTGACGCCGGTCTGCCGACGCTCCCTGAAGTTCGCCCCTGTGGTGAGCATCTGGACGTTCGGGCGGGGACGGACGAACACCCCGCGCCCTTGCTCACTGATGAGCAGGCCGTCAGCCTTCAGCAGCGCCAGAGCCTTCCGCACCGTGACGCGCGTCGTTTCGTATTGATCTTTGAGTTCGTTCTCCGAGCGCAGCTTCTCGCCCGGGGGTAGATCTCCGGAAAGGATCAGCTCGCGCAGATCTTCGGCAATCTTCCTGAATGTAGGAAGATCCTTCTCTGCCATCTAGGTCACCTCGACTTGGCTATGCAAGCCAGCCTACGTGACTGCACTGAGAACGTCACCCAATGAACGCCCAGCCGCTCCAGTGCTCAACGCGGACGATCACTACCGGCCCCTCAGGCGGGTGATCGCGATACTGCTCATACTTGTCTTGCAGCAGCTCAACGGCCTTTTGCCGCTCGTCGCCACTGTCCCAGATCTCCGCTTGGCCATCGGCCCTCGACCACCAGAGCGTGGACCAGTCGGGGGCGTAGTGATCAACGAGGACCGCGACGTGGGGGTTCTCTCGAATGTTCCGGAGTCGCCGCAGGTTCCATGAGGTCTTGGGCTTGTGATCGATCGCGAAGAACACGGCGTCATTGCTGAGCGCGAACGTGATCGGTACGACGTGGGGGACACCGTCAGCGCCAGCAGTCGCCAGGCGCGCGACCGGCGACGAGGCGAACCTCGTACGAGCATCGGAAGAAGCAAGTTTCACGTGGTCACCGTATTCAGGCAGGCAAGCGACGGGGGAATCCGTCCAACTTGATCAAGGGCTAAGCCCAGGTTCGCCGATCACGAGCGACGGCATAGACGCACTCGATCTCCTCCGGCCTGAGTACCCCTTCTTGCCGCCGGAAAGCCGAGATCTCTCGATCCCTGATCACTTTGACGTCGCCAAGGGTCCCGGGGCCGGACACGTCGGCCGCAGCGACGAAGACCAGCACCGGAGTCACCTTCACCGAGAAGCCGCAACCCCTGGTCAGCACCGCCGACGTCCTGCTGCCCTCATGGCGACTATTGCGGACGTACGGGTGCGTTGGACCGCCGTTCACCTTTACCGAGCTATCGCCTACCCAGATACGGGCGTTGCGAAAGTACTTGGTGTTCAGGCAGAAGACGCCCCCCGGTCCGATCAGCAAGTGATCGACATCTGCCCCGCTTGGCAGAAGTATGGAGTGGAGCGGATGCCAGCCCCGCCGTTTGAGTCGATCAAGCTTGGCGCCAACGATCCGTTCCCCAGCGACCCCCTTCCGCCAGGAGTCGCGGTCATCCTTCTGACGCCACAGGCGCATCACTTGCCGGGTCATCCAGGTTGGAGCTCCCTCCAGTTGTGGCAGGAGGGAGTCACCAGGCCGGTTCACGGCTAGATCATCGGCCACGGATAGGGGAGGGAGTGCAGCCGACGAAAGCGACGCACCGGAAACCTGAGAGGAGATGCCGACCATGTGCGGTGCCAAGGCATCCAGCACTTGGTCCCGGTACAACGTCTCGTGCACCTTCAGATACCCAGAAGCGCAGTCGTACCAGGCAACAGCTTCGCCTCCTTCAGTGGTCACGTAGAGCCGATCGTGCCCATGGCGCTTCCACCGTTTGACCACTAAGCCGGACATTCCCACCTCGCTGGATGACGACGCATCCCCGTGATGGCATCAGCTCCCGTGCCGATCAGCAAGAAGGCGTCCAGTGATCAACTCGCAGGCAAGCCTGAGCTGTTACAGATTTCTCTACCTCATCAAGTGCCCGCGCAAGCGCGGGCTGGCCCCTGGGCCCGGCCCTCTGCGCCTACGGCGCCGGGCCGTGCCCCTGGGCCGCAACGGGTTACGGCCCTGAGTAGAAACGCTGTACGGGCAAGCCACGGTCAAAACGAGCCTCCGGCGGGGGATCGGCCGGCACCGGGGCGGAGGGGGCGCCGTTCCCGGCTGCCGGTCCGTAGTGGCGTGCGCGGGGAGCTTCCATCCCGACCGCCATCGACCCAGGCAGAGCCGAGCAGACGAGGCCCAGGGCGTCAAGGTCGTTCGTACAGTGGCGCGCTCCACCTTGACGCCCTGAACCACGCCTGCTCCACGGTGTGTGGGTCGACGGCGGACGGGACGGAAGCTGGGGTGAGTGGTGGGTTGAGTCGGGGTTGGATCCTGCCGGGATGTTTCACGTGAAACCACCACCCGCGTACGCCTACCAGCAGCTGGTTCTCAAGGTTCATAGCGTCTGAGTTGCGCCGTCCTGACGCATCGCCACTGGCTTCTATGCATCTGACCTGCAGAAATAGTGTGACTTCCGGCGTTGTCAAAGGTGACCGGTAAGATGAGCGCAGCTACTTCGCGAAGCTCTCATGTGAACTGCTCTTTGGGGGAGACGAGTTCATGGTCTCCGGCCCATAGCGGGTCGGTCTGGAGAGCGGAAGGAGGTGGCTAGATGAGCGAGAACCCTAAGACGCGCCGACACAAGTGGACCTGCCCAGAGAAGTGGCAGGTTGGCTTGACGGCCGTGGCACTGGTGTTCGCGATCGTCGAGCGAGCGGGTTGGTTTTTCTGACCCGACAGGCAGCCGGTCGGAGGCGATCGTGATGAGCTGTAAATGCAGCGAGTCCGGTCGGTATCAGCTCGACCGGACTCGCTAAGGCAAGGGGTTTGGTCCTGGTTGGCGCCGGGGCCAAACCCCCTCTGTCTACGGTAGTTACTAGAAAAGCCCTGATCGGGGCCCTAGCCGGAGACAATCTGTCTACTACGATACCTCCGCTTTGACCTGACTGGCCAGCCAAGACGGTCCGCCGTGTAGCTACAAGCTGCTCTCGCCTGTAGCTACAGCCATACGGATCTCTCTCCAATTAAGCAATCATCGGCGAAGCGTCCAGCTTGTCTGGTGCCCTCGCAGGGCTCGTTAACGTCTATAGCGTGCGCCTCGTCTTAGGGATGCAGGGCCCAGTTTTGTCAAGACCGGGACGGTGCGCTGACATCAGTGGCTGACACCAACAGGCGCGGACAGCAGCGGTCGACACCGGACCGCAGCGGACGATCGACCGAAGCGCGGGACTGGTTGGTCGACGTTGGCGGTTGCCCATGATCGACCTGATAAGGATGAGGCCACAGGTTCAAATCCTGTTAGCCCCACAGTGAAATGACCCCCAGCCAGTGATGGTTGGGGGTCTTTCGTTTGTCCTGGTGCTTCTCCTTGTGGCTTTGTACGCAAGTTCGCCGCTACATGGGGAGGGGGATCACACGAGGGTCACGCGAGGGATCACACGAGGGGTCTGCGAGCGGGGTCAGGATGGCGGCTGTGCCGCCGTCTCGGCGTCCGTGCCGGTCTCCTGGCCGGCTTCCGTCTCCGCGTCCGTGTCGGCGGGTGAGCGGTGGCGGCAGCTCGGGGAGGAGCCGTGGGCCTCGGCTCGGATGCGCTGCTTCATCGTGGGAGGCAGGGACCGGGCGTAGGACCAGGCCCAAGCGGCTGTTGGCGGTACGACCGCGGGAGCGGTGCAGTTGCGCGCCGGGTGGCTCTCGGCTACCGCCGCGGCGGCGGTCGTCGTGATCAGGCCGAGCATCGTGCACAGCGCCAGGAAGGCGGTGACGACGACGGTCCACAGCTTCATGACCTTGTTCTGGGCCATGGCCCCTCACTTTCAGGTTGGGCGATTTGCGTACTTTCCTCATGATGTGTATGGCGACCGCGAAGTGGTGGACCGACGCCCGCGGCGCGTCGATCTTCCGATGAACACCACTCGGATGGGTGCAAGAGGTGCGAAAAGCGGAGGAGAAGTGCGGAAACGGGGTCCAGTAGGGCGAATAGTCACGGTACGTGGAGATGTGATCACCCTCCGATCGGAGAGGTGGCATCCGCTTCTACTGCTGTGCGCCGGGCGGGAGTTGGGGGTCGGCGCAGGTCACCGATCGGTCTCGGCCGGAGGGTATAGTCGGGCGCCAGAGGTCCCCTACGTCAAGGAAAGACGAGGTCGCACGGTGAAGAAGCTTCTCCTGGTCGCACTGGCCGCCATCGGCGGGCTCCTCGTGTACCGCCAGATCCAGGCGGATCGCGCCGAGCAGGATCTGTGGACGGAGGCGACCGACTCCGTGCCCACGGGTTCGTGAGTATCGACAGCAGTCTGTGAACAGACCCCGGCCGCCGACGCGGTCGGGGTTTTGTGTTGTCCGGGGTGTTGTCGCGGGCGGTGCGCGGTTCGCCGTCGTGAACGAATAGATTGCTGAGGCAAATCGAGCGCCTCGGGGCGGGTTGGTTCGGGCGCTCGTACGAATTGCGGGCGTGCCGGGACGCCCGGCGGGGCAGGATGGGCGACGGTCCGGGCAGAAACCGTGCCCGGGCGCGGCGGGAACGGCGGACGGTTCGGGCAGCGGCGAGGCATGACGAGGGGGCGCGTGATGGGGCGGCGCACGGTTCGGGGCGCGGTCGTGGCGGCGATGCTGTGCGTTGTGGCGGGGCTGGGAGCGGGCCCGGGGGCCGGCTCCGAGGCGGTCGCCGCGCAGGATGCGTACGCGTACGACTTCGCCGAGGGCGCCCAGGCCGTCGAAGGAGCCGCGAGCACCACGGACGCCGTGGGGCTGGAGCCCGGCGGGACCTACCGCAGCACCCTCCCGGTCAACGGAAGGATCTACTTCCGCCTCGCACTTGACGCCACGTCGAACGCGTACGTCTCCGCGACCGCCGTCCCCCGGCAGGGCACGACGGTGTCCTCCTCCGACGGCGTCAAGGTGGCCATGCAGGACGCCGACGCCCGCTCCTGCTCCTACGACAGCACACGCTTCGGGGCCTCACGCAGCCCGCATCCGGTCGCCGCCTGGGCGGCACGCGCGACCGACGGCGAGACGACGGCGTGTCAGGGAGCCGGTACGTACTACGTGGTCGTGGACCGCATCGACTCGGCGGGCTCGTCGTCGGACGACTGGGACCTGGAGCTGACGTACGTGTCGGAGCCGGGCCTCGCGAACAAGGCTGCGACGACCGCGCCCGCCTCACCCGAGTCCTGGGACTCCGCCCCGCCCGATCCGCTCACCGGCGACGCCGTCCGCCGCGAGGGCGGAGCCGGCTTCGCCACGGCCGCCCCGGTGGGGCAGGGAGTCTGGCAGGACGACATCACGCCCGGTCGGACACTGTTCTACCGGGTGCCGGTCGACTGGGGGCAGCAGCTCCATGTGGTTGCCGAACTGGGCAGTTCCAGCAGTGGTTCCGGCGGCAGCGGGTACGTCAGCAGCGCGCTCGTCATGTCCCTCTACAACCCCGCGCGCGGGTACGTCGACGACGAGGGCCTCGTCTACGACGGCCGCCAGAGCTCGGCCGCCCTCGATCCGCTGCCACCCGCCGCCTACGCCAACCGTTACGGCGTCGGCGACCGGACGAGCGGGATGCGGTTCGCCGGCTCGTACTACCTGGTCGTCCATCTCGCCGAGCAGATGACGGAACGATTCGGCACGGGACCGTACGGACTGACACTGCGGGTGCAGGTGAGCGGTACGGCGCAGGACGCCCCCGGATATCTGGGGCAGTCCGTACCCCGGGACACGTTCGCGGTGACGGAACAGGACCGGGAAGCTGCAGGCGGATGGACGTCCGGCGGGGTGGCCGCCGCTACGGGAGCCGACGGGGCGGACGGCGGCGGCGGGGGCGGTGACGCCGCCATGCGGGTCGTCGCGGTGAGCGGCATCGGGGCGGGGAGCGCGCTGGTGCTGGGGCTCGGGCTGTGGACGGCGGTCGCTCGGCGGCGGGTCCGACGCGCCTAGCTCAGATACGGAACAGAGCCCAGAAACCCACGGCGTAGCAGGCCAGGGCGAGGAACAGGACCGGTATCGCCACCTTCGCGGGCGGGCCGGGACGACGCTGACGGCGTCGGCCGCGGTGCTGCGGAGCCGCCTGCGGGGAGAGCGCGGTCTGCGGGGACCTGACGGCGTACGAAGGGGACGAGGCGTACGCGTCCTGCCGCAGCGTCGGAGTCGCGGTCGCGGTCGGGATCTGGGTGGCGGTCCGGGGCATGTGCGGCTGGGGGGAGTGCGTATGCGCGGGCTCGAAAGGCGGGTGCCCGAAGGACGGGACCTGGAAGGGCGGAGGTACGTGGACGGCTCCCGGCGCCGGGAGCGGGACAGCCGTGGGAGGAGTGAAGGGCTGCGCCGGCCGGTGGTGGGAGTGCTGGTGCTGCGGCGTGCCGGAGGCGACGGCGACCTGGGGAGGCGGCAGGTGGAAGCTCCCCGTGTCCGACATGGCGGACGGCTGGGGCGGGACCACCGCCGGTGGGTGAGGAGGACGCGGAGGTGTGACGTCCGGCTGGGGCGGGGCGCCGTCCCGCTGAGCGGGGTGAGAGGGGTGCGCCGGGTATGCCGGCGGAGCCTGCGGTCCCTGCCCAGAAGTGCCCGCGCTGTCCGGCCGCGGGGGACGGCCCGGTACGGAGTCGCCTCCGGGCCGGACCGGGGCAGCGCCGGTCGACTGCCAGGGTTGCCCGGCACCGGAGCCGGCGCCTGAGGGCATGGGGTCCCTGACCGGCTTGGCGGGTACGGCACCTGTGCCTGGCCCGGAGAGCGGGGAGACGGTTCCCGGTGTCGGTCCGAGTCCCGGCCCTGTGTGCGTGCCGCCGGTCGCCGGGCCGGTGGGTGTGCCGTCGGGGTTCGGTTCGCGGTACGGGTCGTAGCGGCGGGCTGCTCCTGGGCCGGTCTCCACGCCGGTGTGCACGCTGTCCGGCTCGCCGTGTCCGGCGCCGGTGTCCGGCCCGCTGGTGGCTCGGCCGGTGCGCGCGCGGCCGTTCGTGGTCACGCCGGGGGACGGCTTGAGGGGGCCGGTCGGGGCGAAGCCCTTGGGGAGAGGGCCGAGTTGGTCGAAGATCTCGATCAGCTCGTCGTCGGGGCCGGGCTCGGGCAGGAGTTCGGCAGCCTGTGCAAGGGCCTTGCGGGCGCCCGTGGCGGTGCGGAACCGCGCCTGCGGGTCCGGTTGCAGCAGCGTGGCCACGACCTGCCAGAGCGGCTCGGGTATGCCCTGCGGGGCGCTGGGCGTGCCGTGCTCCGCGAAGTACTCGATGAGGGCCTTGGAGTCCGGTTTGGCGCCCTCCAGGAGATAGAGGGCGACCAGACCCACGGCGAACAGGTCGGAGGGGAAGTCCGGGTCCGCGCCCAGCATCTGCTCGGGGGCGAAGTATCCGGGGGTGCCCACCACGTAGTCGGTCTCCGTCAACCGGGGCTCGCCCAGCCGCATCGCTATACCGAAGTCGGACAGCCGCAGCCGCGGGCGGCCTGTACCGGTCGCTTCGAGCAGCACGTTGGCCGGCTTGATGTCCCGGTGGACGACGCCCTCCGCGTGCACGGCGGCGAGGCCGGAGAGGAGCTGGTCGAGGAGGGTGCAGACGAACGCGGGCGGCAGGGGGCCGTAGTCCGCGATCAGGTGGACGAGCGAGCCGCCGGCGACCAGGTCCATGGTGAACAGGACCTTGTCGTCGTCGGCGGCCCAGCTGGCCGGGGCCAGGACATGCGGGTGGTCGATCCGCAGGGCCTGTTCGCGGACGAAGCGCAGCAGTGAGTGGGCGTCGCTCTGCTGCAGGACCTTGGCGGCCACGTACCGACGGCGGCGGTGGTCCCAGGCACGCCAGACCGCGCCGACTCCCCCGCGCCCGATCGGGTCGGCCAGTTCGTACCGGCCGGCGAAGACCTCACCCATGGCTCTGCGTCGATCCCCCTTCGGATCACCGCTCGGTCGGTTCCGGACCGGCGGGTGGTACGGCTCCTCCTACCCCACTGCGGAGCCCGCTGTCACCCTGCTCGCCCAGAACCTGTCTCCGTACCTGTTTCCCTGACTGCTGGTCGCTGTCCGCCCCCGGTTCGTGTCGTGGCCCGCCTTCTTCGCCCGTCCAGGCCTGATCTCGTGCGCCTGCCCCGGTTGTGCCCCTGAACCGTGGCCCGGCCGCCGAACCCCCGGTCGGCGGCCGGGCCGGCGGCTCAGCTCTGGTGGGACTGGTAGTGCGTCACGGCGTCGGAGGTGCGGCCCGCGCCGTACACCCGGAGGAACTCTGCCAGTTCCGGGTGGGTCGGGGCGAGGGTGTCCGCCGCGTCGATGATGTCCCCGGCGGCGGACACCGAGCGCAGCAGCGACTGGATCTCGCGGACCACCCGCTTGACCGTGGGCGCCCCCGAACTCGTCGTCGACTGCGTGGTGTTGCTGAGCACGGATCCCCCCTGCGACTTCTTGATCTCGTCCATCCGCTCGGTCGCCTCGGCCGCGCTGACGCTGCCGTCCGCGACCTGACCGGCCAGATCCTGCAGCAACTGCACGCGCTGCACCACTGCCGGATTGCCGATCTTGGCCCGCTGGCCGCTCATGAGCTGTGACAGCATCGGCGCGGACAGCCCCAGTACCCCCGCGAGACGAGCCTGGTTGAGTCCAAGATCGTCGATGAGCTTACGGAAGAGCGCCCCCAGCGGCTCCCCGTACCAGTTCCGCTGAAGCTCCCGCGCTCTTGCGGTGGCTTCCTGCTGTGCGGCATCCATTGCGTCTCCCCATCGCTTCCCCAAATACCGCGGTTCGCTGTAGCGAACCACGTCGAGCATCTTACGGAGAGTGGTCGTCCACGGGGACCCCCAATCCTTTTGCGAGATACGGGGGATGACCCGGTACTCTGGTCGTCGGCGCCCACCAGTACCTGGTTGTTCTGGGCGGACGCCTTCCGTTCGGGGCCTTAGCTCAGTTGGTAGAGCGCTGTCTTTGCATGGCAGATGTCAGGGGTTCGACTCCCCTAGGCTCCACCCCCGAAATGCCCTCTGAACTGCGGAAACGCGGTCCGGAGGGCATTTTTTCGTAAGGCTCTGTCTCCTGGAGGCCGGTGCTTACCGCGCGTGGTGCCTGCTGCGCGAGGCCGTGACCCGGCCGGAACGCGCGCGGCCACGCTCCTCCGGGACGCGGAGGAGCGTGGCCGGGACGGATGCCTCCGCCGGACTCGGGGCAGAGTCACTCAGCGGGTGCTCACAGGTCGAACTCGTGCGGCGGCAGGTCGAGGGCGAAACAGGCCTCCCGTACGACCGCCTGCTCGGTCTTGTCGAAGTCGCCGTCCGCGCCACCGATGACCATGCCGATCGGCACGACAGCACGGGCCTCGGCGGGCTTCTTCCTGGCCTTGGCGACCTCCTGAGCACGGTCCCCTTGCCGAAGGCGAAGTCGGCCGTCAGCTCGCCGATGTTGTCGTCGAACCGGCGGCGCAGATCGTCGGCGGGGAAGTTCCGCCGGACCTCGTTCGTGGCGATGAGCTGGGCCACGCGCTGCCGTTCCGCCAGGTCGATCGTGCCGTCGGCCGCGGCCACCAGCGCGCACATCGCGCTGCTGGCGTCCCGGAACGCGCCGCTCTTCAAGTCGCTCTTCTTCGCCTCCAGTTGGGTCTGCATCGTCGATGCGGACTCCTGCCGGCTCCCTTCCCACGCGGAGCCAGGGGCGTTGGGGCCGCCGGTACGGACGGCTGCGGCCCCGCCTGGTAGTGCCTGCCGGGTCCCGGAGGTGGGGCTAGCCACACCCCCGGTTGGGGAGCACACGTCATCGTTTCCATGAGCTCGCGACGGCATCGTTGAACCCGGTTGATCCCCGTGATCCACAGAGGTTCACAGCCCACCGCCCGTAAGGAAACCGCCGTGAAGTCGCTGCTCCCGTCGAAGCCCAGGACGACCGGCGCCGAAGTGTGCACAGAGGTGTCCGGAACGGCGGGGGCAACCGCCGCCGCTCCCGGGCCGCTTGCCTCCTTCGCGCGGTTCGGCCTGTGCGGCGGTGGCGTCGGACTGCTCTCCAGCGGCGCCGTGGCGCTGCTCGCCGCGACGATGCCCTGGGCGCTGGCGAACGCGCTGATCGCGGTTGCCTCGACCATCCTGTGCACCGAACTCCACGCCCGCTTCACCTTCGGGGCCGGCCGGCGTGCCGGATGGCGCCAGCACTGGCAGTCGGCGGGCTCGGCCACGGCCGCCTACGTCATCACCTGCGTCGCGATGCTCGCCCTGCATCTGCTCCAGTCCTCGCCGGGCATGCTGACCGAGCAGATCGTCTACCTCAGCGCCTCCGGCCTCGCCGGCATCGGCCGCTTCCTGGTCCTGCGCCTGTTCGTCTTCGCCGTCGGCCGGAACAAGCCGGTTGGCCGCGACATCCGCCGGGCACCGGCCGTGCAGGGCATCGGCGGCCTGAGGACGAGCACGCGACTGGCCGTCTCGGCCGCCGCCTGACGAGGGGACCTCGCCGGGAGAGCGCCAGCGACGGTGTTTCACGTGAAACACCGTCCCGTCACGTTTCACGTGAAACATCGCTGCGGGGTGGGGAGCCTTCAGGCTCCCCACCCCGCAGCGATCTCATGGACGGCACCCCACAGGCACCGTCAGCGGTGGTTCTCTTCGTCCTCCGCAGCCTCCGACTCGGCCTCCTTCACCTGGACCTCGGGATCCAGGACCGACTGACCAGTGCCGTCCACGGACGTCAGACGGCCTGTCTCCGGAACCTCGGTCGCGGCGGGCGGCTCGACCAGCCAGTCGGGGTTGGCCTGCTTGTCCCACCACTTCCACGCGGCATAGGCGCCGCCGGCCAGAATGCCCGCCACGACCAGCCCCTTGCCGAGCCGGGCGGCCCGGGCCCGCCGATGGTGCTTGCGGGCCAGCTTCCTGATCTCCTGCGGTGTGACCTGACCGCGCAGCGCGGCCAGTGCCGCAGCACCACGCGCGGCGGCTTCCTCTCGTACGGGTCCGGCCGCCGCGACCGCGCGCTCCACACGCGGCCCGGTGTAGTCGGCGGCCTGGCGGGCGGCCCTGGCGGTACGGACGGCGGCTTCATGGGCGGCATGGTCGACCTTCGGCGGCACATGGGCACGGGCCTGCTCCAGCCGCGGCGCGAGATGCGCGCCGTACTGGACACGGGCCTGTTCCGCAGCCTGGGACACCTTGGGCGCAAGCCGTACGCGTGCCTCGTGTGCGTACTGAGTGGCCCTGTCCTTGGCTGTGTCGGCGTAGGGCGCCACCACGTCCGCGGCGTGCAGGACGCTGTCCTTGGCCGAGCCGGTAGCGGCGCGCACGCTGTCAATGCGGGTCACGGGATCCTCCTCGTCGGTGGCGTACGGTTATCGACTCTCCACCCTTTTACGGATCATGCCCGGCAATACACCGTGAGGCATGTGAGGGCGGGCATCCGGGTCAGGGACGGCCGATCGCACGGGACTGCCGGCACCGAACCGATCGCATGTGACAGCGGATGACGATCACATGCAATAGCGATGAATACAGGGCATCGGGAGCTTGTCGTCGACAATGCCACGGATCGCGGCGCCATGCCCCCGTCCCGTGCCTACTCGGCCGGTTTTCTCCGGAGCGGCGGAGCACAAGCGAAAGCGCCGGATTTCCGCTCGGAGGAGGACGCCGGACGACGCGCGGCGTGGACCGTGCGAGGATCTGGGAGTCACAAGAGGACAACGGAAGGCAGATCGTGGCTGAGCAGCTTTACGCCACCCTGAAGACCAATCACGGCGACATCGAAGTCCGGCTCCTGCCGAACCACGCGCCCAAGACGGTCCGGAACTTCGTCGAGCTCGCCACCGGTGAGCGTGAGTGGACGAACCCGAGCACGGGGACGAAGTCCAAGGACAAGCTCTACGACGGCACGGTCTTCCACCGGGTGATCAGCGGCTTCATGATTCAGGGCGGTGACCCGCTCGGCAACGGCACCGGTGGCCCCGGCTACCAGTTCGAGGACGAGTTCCACCCGGACCTCCGCTTCGACAAGCCGTACCTGCTGGCCATGGCCAACGCCGGCCCGGGTACCAACGGGTCGCAGTTCTTCATCACCGTCTCCCCGACGGACTGGCTGACCCGCAAGCACAGCATCTTCGGTGAGGTCACCGACGCGGCCAGCCAGAAGATCGTGGACGCCATCGCGACCGCGGCGACCAACCCGCGCACCGATCGCCCGGTCAACGACGTCGTCATCGAGTCGGTCGTCGTCGAGACGCGCCAGGGCTGAGACCGCAGAGCCCCTCCCACCGGCTCTTTCCCCGGGGACCCAAGCGATCCCCACGGGAAACACGCAGGGAACCAAACGCCCCGCCCATCCGTAAGGATGAGCGGGGCGGTGCATTGCACGGACGACGCACCGATGGAACGACGGATTTGGGGGACCCCATGGATCAGGCGCCAGGCAGCCCGCCGGGACCGCAGGACGCCCAGAGCCTGCCCACCTGCTACCGCCACCCGGACCGCGACACAGGCATCCGCTGCACCCGCTGCGAACGCCCGATCTGCCCCGAGTGCATGGTCAGCGCCTCCGTCGGCTTCCAGTGCCCGGAATGCGTGCGCAACGGCTCCGGCACGGGACACGCCCCGAGCGCCTCCACCCCCCGTACCCTCGCTGGCGGCACCGTCACGGCCGACCCCAGGCTCGTCACCAAGATCCTCATCGGCCTCAACGTCGCCGTCTTCCTGCTCCAGTTGTCGATCGGCGACGACTTCACGCAACGCTTCGAGCTCGTCGGTAGCGCCTATTACCAGAGCTTCGGCTCGCTGGAGGGCGTCGCGGAGGGACAGTGGTACCGGCTGCTGACGTCGATGTTCCTGCACTCCGACGCCAATCCCATGCACATCGTCTTCAACATGCTCAACCTGTGGATGATCGGCCGCCCTCTGGAAGCCGCCCTCGGCCGCGCCCGCTACCTGGCGCTGTACCTGGTCTCCGGCCTCGCGGGCAGTGCGCTGACGTATTTGATCGCCGCCCAGAACCAGCCGTCGCTCGGTGCCTCCGGTGCCATCTTCGGCCTCTTCGGCGCGACCGTAGTCCTGGTGCGCCGCCTCCAGTACGACATGCGGCCGATCCTCGCGCTGCTGGTGATCAGCCTGATCTTCACCTTCGGGGCGAGCAACATCGCCTGGCAGGCCCACATCGGCGGTCTGGTCGGCGGTGTCGTCATCGGCTACGCCATGGTCCACGCCCCGCGCGAGCGCCGGTCACTGGTCCAGTACGGCGTCTGCGCGGTGGTCCTGGTCGCGGTGGTCGCCATGACCCTGATCCGCACGGGCCAGCTCGTCTAGCAGCCCGTCCCGCCCGTCCAGCCCATCCCACCTGTCACTGAGTGCCTGTTTTCCACAGTCCGTGGCGCTACCTGTGCACAGTGTGCGGGAACAGCTGTGCCCCCTGTCACCGACCGGAGTTTTCCCAGGTCAGGCAGGGGGCGAACAAGCTTGCGATTACCGGTGTGGCAGTCGTACCGGCGTCAACGCTCGATGAGTTATCCACAGATCGTCGTCTTTTCCCCAGGCGGGGTGTGGAAAATGCAGCCTGTCTGTGGATAACTCAGCGAAAGGCCCTGGGCAGAGCCCTACTTCCACTGCGTGGAGACACCGAATCCGGCGGCGATGAAGCCGAAGCCCACCACGATGTTCCAGTTGTCCAGTGAGTCGATCGGCAGCTTGCCGTCGGTCACATAGAACAGAACGATCCAGGCCAGGCCGATGAGGAACATGGCCAGCATGACCGGTGCGACCCAGCCGCGGGTGTTCAGTTTGATGGCCGTCGCCTGCTTGGCGGGCGGCGGCGTGTAGTCGGCCTTCTTGCGGATACGTGACTTCGGCACGAGGGTCTCTCCTGTCGATGCGCTGCGTGGCCGCGCAGGGAACTGGGTCGGGCTCCGGAGCAGCGTACAAGGGGACACTTAGTGCTCCCCCGGGCGTCCGTTAGCGTAGTGCTTCCGCGGCGCCGAAGGAGATAAGGGTACGTTGAGCAATTCTGCCGACTCTCCCGGGACGGATCCCAGTCCCACCCGTAACCGCCGATTCCGCCCGGTGCGGGTGCTCACTGTGGGGGTCTTCGCCCTCGCGGGGCTGATTTTCTTCACGAGCTTCGACACCGCCAAGGGCACGAACATCCGCACGGACGCCTCGCTGCTGAAGCTTTCGGACCTCATCCAGGACCGCAGCCACAAGAACGGCCGGCTCGACGAGTCCCTCGCGGCCCTGCGTGACGACGTCGAGGCGCTCGCCGAGCGGGACGACGGCAGCACCGAGGCCGAGGACGCCAAGCTGGCGGCGCTGGAGAAGGCCGCGGGCACCCAGAAGCTCAAGGGCGAGGCGCTCACGGTCACCCTCAACGACGCTCCGCCGAACGCCACCGCGAAGCTCCCGGGCTATCCTGAGCCGCAGCCCGACTATCTGGTCATCCACCAGCAGGACCTGCAGGCCGTGGTGAACGCCCTGTGGCAGGGCGGGGCGAAGGGCATCAAGGTCATGGACCAGCGACTGATCTCCACCAGCGCGGTCCGCTGCGTGGGCAACACCCTGATCCTCCAGGGCCGCGTCTACTCACCCCCGTACAAGATCACGGCGATCGGCGACCCGGAGAAGCTGAGGAGCGCGCTCACGGCGTCCAAGGCGATCCAGAACTACATGGTGTACGTCAACGTCTACGGGCTCGGCTGGCAGGTCGACGAGGACGGGACGGTGACTCTGCCCGGCTACTCGGGCACAGTGGACCTGCACTACGCGAAGCCTGTGGAGTAGCTGGAACAGCAGCTGAAGCAGCCGGTAGCTCACCGCTGGGGGGCCTGTGTCGGGGCGCGTGATCATCAGGACGGTCAGCGAACTGTGCGTCACGGTGGGCACGGTGATCGTGCTCTTCGTCGTGTACGCGCTGTTCTGGACGGGCGTGAAGGCCGACGACGTCATGGACGACCAGATCCACCAGTTGCAGGAACAGTGGTCGAGGGGCACGGTGACGCGGGCGCCAACGGCGACGCCGGCCAACCCCGCGAGCACCACGAGTCCGACGACCGGCCCGAAGTCCCCCGGGCCCTACACCTCGGCCAGGCCCTTCGCGATCATGTACATCCCGCGACTTGGTTTCACGTGGAACAAGCCCGTGCTCGAAGGCACGAGGACGAACACCCTGAAGAAGGGTCTCGGCCACTACGCCACCACCGCGCGGCTCGGCCAGGAGGGCAACTTCTCGGTCGCCGGCCACCGGCGTACCTACGGCGATCCGTTCAAGGACTTCCCGAGGCTGCGCCGTGGGGACGCGGTGGTGCTGACGGACGGGACGACGTGGTTCACGTATCGGATCGACAAAGGCCCCTACAAAACCGTGCCCACGGACATTGAGGTGATCGACCCTGTGCCACGTAAGAGCGGGTACACGCATCCGGGTCGTTATCTCACGCTGACCACGTGCGATCCGGAGTGGGGACACAGTCATCGGCTGATCGTCTGGGCACACCTGGATTCCACACAGCCTGTGGAGGCCGGGAAACCCGCGGCGCTGCGCCGTTAATCTGGTGGGGTACGGCGTGAGTCCGGTGCCGCGAGTCGGGTGCCGTGGGCGACGGAAGGGACGGCATGTACGGCTGGATCTGGCGGCATCTGCCAGGGAACGCGTGGGTGAGGGCGCTGCTCTCCCTCGTACTGGCGCTGGCGGTTGTCTACGTGCTCTTCCAGTACGTCTTCCCGTGGGCCGAACCGCTCCTCCCCTTCAACGATGTGACGGTGAACGACCAGTGAGCGCCCGGATTCTCGTCGTCGACAACTACGACAGCTTCGTCTTCAACCTGGTCCAGTACCTGTACCAGCTGGGCGCCGAGTGCGAGGTGCTGCGCAACGACGAGGTGTCGACGGCGCACGCGCAGGACGGCTTCGACGGTGTGCTGCTGTCGCCGGGCCCGGGTACGCCCGAGGAGGCCGGCGTCTGCATCGAGATGGTCCGCCACTGCGCGGTCACCGGGGTGCCGGTGTTCGGTGTCTGCCTGGGCATGCAGTCGATGCAGGTGGCGTACGGCGGTGTGGTGGACCGTGCCCCCGAGTTGCTGCACGGCAAGACGTCCCTCGTGGAACACGGGGGACGGGGTGTCTTCGCGGGCCTGCCGAGCCCTTTCACGGCGACCCGCTACCACTCCCTGGCTGCGGAGCCGGACACGGTCCCGGCCGAGCTCGAAGTGACCGCCCGTACGCACGACGGCATCATCATGGGCCTCAGGCACCGGGAGCTTCCCGTCGAGGGGGTGCAGTTCCACCCCGAGTCGGTGCTGACGGAGCACGGCCACCTGATGCTGGCCAACTGGTTGGTGGAGTGCGGTGACCGGGACGCTGTGGCGAGGTCTGCGGGGCTCGCCCCAGTGGTGGGCAGGGCCTCGGCGTGACCGCCGTGCGCCCCGAGCGCGAGTCCGGTTCCGCCTACGGCGGAGACACCGGCGACCAGGGAACCTCGTACGGGCAGCAGCAGCCGTACGAGGCACCGGGCGCGTTCGAGGCGGCGGTGGACGGCCTGGCGGATCCGCTGAGCGACCCGTTGCCGGGGCAGCGGAACGATCCGCCTCCGTCCACACCTGTGCCTCCGTCGGCTGCCCGCGCGCGGGGCCGGCGGCGGAAGAGCAGTCATGCGCGGCCCTACGACGCCTCGGCCGAGCGTGGGGCGGCGGAGCACCGGGACCCCGGACCGGAGTCGGGCTACGAGGCGCGGGGGTACGCGCAGGACTGGCAGGTGGGGGTGTACGAGGAGCAGGTGCCGTACGCGCCTCCCGCGCCCCCTGCCGCGGTCCCTCCGGTGACGCCTCCCGCGCCGCCGACCGTCGTCCTCCCGCCCACAGACGAGGAGACGATGGCGCTGCGGCTGGCGGACCTGCCCGCCGAGCTGCGTGCCGAGGCGCCGCGAATAGGTGACGAGAACCCGAAGTCCGCGGCCCCGGCCGTCGCAGAGGCCACAGGCGCCTCTGAGGGCCCTTCTGTGGCTGGTGGGCGCGCGGCGCGCCGGAAGGCCGCCAGGGCCCGCCACGGGCGCCCTGGGGGCCTGCAGGAGGCATCGGAGGGCTTGCCCGCCGAGACGGCGGCGGAAGGAGCGCCCCTCTCGCGGGTAGCGGCGCGGCAGGCGGCGCGGGCGCAGAAGCCGGGCATGGCGGTGATGGCGAGCCGGGCGATCGGTGAGGTATTCATCACCACCGGCGTACTGATGCTGCTGTTCGTGACCTACCAGCTGTGGTGGACGAACGTACGGGCGCACGCGCAGGCCGGGAACGAGACGCACAGCCTCCAGGACGACTGGGCGAGCGGGAAGCGGGCTCCGGGAGTGTTCGAGCCCGGGCAGGGCTTCGCCATCCTGGACATCCCCGAGCTGGACGTGGTGGTGCCGATCGCGGAGGGCACCAGCAAGAAGAAGGTGCTGGACCGGGGCATGGTCGGGCACTACGCGGAGGGCGGCCTCAACACGGCGATGCCGTCCGCGGCGACCGGCAACTTCGGGCTCGCGGGCCACCGCAACACGCACGGTGAGCCGTTCCGGTACATCAACCGGCTGAAGAAGGGCGACGCGATCGTCGTGGAGACGCAGGACAAGTACTACGTCTACAAGATGGAAGCGATCCTGCCGGTCACGTCGCCGAGCAACACGAGCGTGCTGAACCCGATTCCGACCGGCTCGGGTTTCACCAAGCCCGGCCGCTACATCACCCTCACGACATGCACGCCGGAGTTCACGAGCAAGTACCGGATGATCGTGTGGGGCAAGATGGTCGAGGAACGGCCGCGCAGCAAGGGCAAGCCGGATGCGTTGCTGCAGTAGTTGTTGCAGTGGTGGTGACGGCGGCGGGCCCGTGCAGTAGCAGTGAGGGCAGATGAAGAGTGGCAGCGACGACGGACCACGACGAGCAGACCGCCGACGCCCCGGTTTCCCCGTCGCAGGCCCGCGCGCGGAGGCCGGTCGGCAAACTGGCCACCGCGGTGAGCCTTTTCGGTGAACTCCTCATCACGGCGGGCCTGGTGCTCGGCCTGTTCGTCGCGTACTCGCTCTGGTGGACGAACGTCGTCGCGGACCGCGAGGCGGACAAACAGGGTGACGAGGTACGCGATCACTGGGCCGACGCGAACTCGGGCCCCGGCGCCCTGGACACCAAGGACGGCATCGGCTTCCTGCACGTCCCGGCCATGAGGAACGGCGAGGTCCTGGTCAAGAAGGGCACGTCGTCGAAGGTCCTGAACGACGGCGTGGCCGGCTACTACGTGGACCCGATCAAGTCGGCGCTCCCGCAGTCGAAGCAGGGCAACTTCACGCTGGCGGCCCACCGGGACGGCCACGGAGCCAAGTTCCACAACATCGACAAGCTGAGGAAGGGCGACCCGATCGTCTTCGAGACGAAGAACGACTGGTACGTCTACAAGGTCTACGACACTCTCCCGGAGACGTCGAAGTACAACGTCCAGGTCCTGTCGGCGATCCCGAAGGAATCGGGAAAGCGGAAACCCGGCCGCTACATCACCCTGACGACCTGCACGCCGGTGTTCACGTCGGAGTACCGGTACATCGTGTGGGGGGAGCTGGTGCGGGTGGAGAAGGTGGACTCGAAGCGGACGGTTCCTGCGGAGTTGCGGTGAGGTGACTGCCCTCCTTGAAAGGAGGGCAGTCGTTTAGCATGGCGGAGGCCCGAAGCCGCAACTTTCTCTTGCGGCTTCGGGCCTTTTCCAAGCTACGACGTGGTTACTCCAGGATCTCCAGCGGCGCTCCGGCGCTCCACTCCTCCAGCAGCCCACGGTGTACGGCGGTGATGCCGCCGTCTGCGGCGATGCTCAGGGCCTCAGGCGTGAAGGGGCAGGTCGCCACGTAGAGCGCCACTTCCGCGGCGTACAGCACCTTGGCCGCCCCGACGAACTTCTGGAGCTCGGGGCTGGTGATGGACAGGTACGGCGCGAACCTCTTGCACTGGACGACGAGGCGTCGTCCGTCGGCTGTGAGCGCGATGATGTCGACGCCCCGGTCTCCGTGACCGCCTTGGACGACGACGTTCGTACAGCCGTCGCGGCGCAGCAGCTTGGCGATGTGGCGCTCGAACGTGCGGCCGTTCATGGCGTCCATGGAGGCCATGACTCCGGGGAGGGGACGGCCTTCGAGCGGGCTTTCGAGCCTCTGTAGCCGTGCGTGGTGCTGCCGGAGCCGCTGCTCGACTCGCTGGACTCCAGTCCGCAGGGCGATCAGCTCCTTGCGGTGCTCGCCCGAGGTTTCGATCAGGGCGTTGAACATCGGGACGACGGTCTTGCCGAGGATGTGGGTGATGCGTTGGTCGATGTGGTCGTCGAGGGAGAGAGCGTCTTTGCGGGCAGGGGTCTCCACAAGCTGCGTACGTGCCAGGTACTCCATGTCGAGGAGGTACGTGCGGACTTGGCGGGCCACAGCACTGTCGCGGAGGAGCATGGCGACGTTGAGGACTGCGCGGCGGGACCAGAGGGCCAGGCTCGAGCGTCGCTGTGGATAACTGCCGGAAGAGGAACTCACGTTGAGTTCCTGATATTTCCGCAGGTCAGCACCCCTGAGAACGTGCAGCCCGTTGGACTGGAGTTCTTGCCGGTGACGATTCAGTAGGTTGTTGACGACCGTCTCGGCGACCTCGAAGTAGGTCGCCACCATCGCCGTCGTCACATGCAACCCGTCCGGCAGCAGCGACAGTGCCTTCACCCTGTCGAGTACGTCTGTGCGTTCCATCGCACTGTCGCGAAGTGCCTTCGACTCCAGCAGGGCCGTTTCGTTGATCACGTTCCGTTTCTCCTCAACTCGTCGGGTTTTCCTCACCCGCCCAACGAGTTCAGGCATACGAAGTTCTGGTCGGATTTCGCACATGGATATGAATGAGCCCCGGCGCCTTTCGCGGGTGCCGGGGCTCATTCAGGTGACAGGCGGGGTCAGCCGCCGTTGCCACCGTTGTTGCCGTTGCCGCCATTGTTGCCGTTTCCGAAGCCGAAGCTCTGGAGCGTGATCTGGGTGCTGCCCGGGTCTTCGACCTCGGTGTCCCGCTGCGGGTCCTGGCCGGTGACGAGAGCGTTGTCGCTCTGGTCGCTGCCCTGGGTGAACTGGATCTGGGTGAAGCCGGCCGCCTGGAGGGTCTGCTTGGCCTGTCCCACGGTCTGTCCGACGACGTTCGGGACCTTGGTCTTCTGCTCCTCGGCCTTCTTGCCGATCTGGATGGTCACCTTGGAGCCCGGGTCGGCCTGCGTGTTGGCCGACGGTGAGGTCGCGATGACCTTGCCGTCCTGGTTGTCGTCCTCGGTCGCGATCTCCGTGCACTCGCCGACGAGGTCGTTGTCCTGCATCTGCTGCTTGGCGGTGTCACAGTCCTGGCCGGTGACGTCCGGGACCGTCGACTTCTTTTCCTCCTTGGCGACGGTGAGGGTGATCGTCGTGCCCTTCTCCACCTCGTCGCCGACGTCCAGAGACTGTTCCAGGACCTTCCCCGGGTCCTCGGGGGACTCCTTGGTCACCGTCTTGACGTTGAGTTGGTACTTGTCGCCCTCGAGTTCCTTTGTGGCGTCGTCGACATCGTCCCCGAGCACGCTCGGTACGACCACCTTCGGCGCCCCGGTGGACACCACCAGCGCGATCGTGTCGCCCTTCTTGACGTCGACCCCGGCCTTCGGGTCCTGTTCGCAGATATTGCCCTTGGGCTCGTTCTCGCAGGGCTTCTCGGTGAACGTCAGTGTCAGCTCGACGTTCACGGCTGCCTGCTGCGCATCCTTCTTGGACTGGCTGACGAAGTTGGGGTTCTTGAAGGCGCTGTCGTTCACAGCCTGCCCGTCGAACACCCACTTGCCGATCAGGATCGCGCCCACCAGCACCAGGACGCCCGCCACAGCCAGCAGGATCGTCGAGGTGTTCGACTTCTTCGGCTGGCGGCGTCGGGAGCGGTCGTCGTAGCCGAAGCCGCCGTCGTCCGGGCTCATCGGGGGGAGCATGGTGGTCGCGCCGGCGTCGGAGCGCAGGGCGGTGGTGGCCTGGTCGTCGGGGTAGCCGTAGCCGCCGTAGCCGGCCGAGCTCATGGCGTGCGCGGCGGCGACGGGCTGGCCGTCGAGGCAGGCCTCGATGTCGATGCGCATCTCGTCGGCGGACTGGTAGCGGTAGTCCGGGTCCTTGACCAGGGCCTTGAGGACGATGGCGTCCATCTCGGGCGTGATCTCGGGGTCGAACACCGACGGGGGCTGCGGTTCCTCCCGTACGTGCTGGTACGCGACCGCGACCGGGGAGTCCCCGATGAACGGCGGGCGGACCGTCAGGAGTTCGTAGAGCAGGCAGCCGGACGAGTACAGGTCGGACCTCGCGTCCACCTGTTCGCCCTTCGCCTGTTCCGGCGACAGGTACTGGGCTGTTCCTATGACCGCTGACGTCTGCGTCATCGTCATGCCGGAGTCGCCCATCGCACGGGCGATGCCGAAGTCCATGACCTTGACCTGGCCGTTGCGCGTGAGCATCACGTTGGCCGGCTTGATGTCGCGGTGGACGATGCCGCTTCTGTGGGAGTACTCCAACGCCTGGAGGATCCCGATGGTCATCTCCAGCGTCCGCTCGGGCAGCAGCTTGCGGCCCGAGTGGAGGAGCTCGCGGAGGGTGGAGCCGTCCACGTACTCCATGACGATGTACGGGATGGACGTCCCGTCGATGTAGTCCTCGCCGGTGTCGTACACGGCGACGATCGCGGGATGGTTGAGCGAGGCGGCCGACTGGGCCTCCCGGCGGAACCGGGCCTGGAAGGAAGGGTCGCGCGCGAGGTCGGCGCGCAAGGTCTTCACTGCCACGGTGCGGCCCAGGCGGGTGTCATGTGCGAGGTATACCTCTGCCATGCCACCACGGCCGAGCACGTGACCCAGCTCGTACCGGCCGCCGAGGCGACGCGGCTCTTCCATGCTTCCTACCAGCCCTCTCCGTCGGTCCCGACCGCACCTGTGTGTGGTCCGGCGGTGTGCCGTCCGGGCCTACGGTACCCGGGTTCATTTGTGTGACCTGGCCAAGCCCGTCAGCCGATACCGGACCGGTATCGCAACGTGCACCGATGTGAAGGGGACGTGACGGGGGTCACTGCTTGCTGTTGATGACCGCCTCCATCACGCTCTTGGCGATGGGCGCGGCCAGACCGCCGCCCGAGATGTTGTCGCGGATGGCGCCCTCGTCCTGGACGACGACGGCCACGGCGACCGGTGAGGTGCCGTCGGCGAGCTTGGCGTAGGAGATGAACCAGGCGTACGGCTTCTCGCTGTTGTCGACGCCGTGCTGGGCGGTACCGGTCTTGCCGCCGACGGTCACGCCGCTGATCTGGGCGTTCTTGCCGGTGCCGTCCTTGACGACCGTCTCCATCATCGACTGGAGGGTCTGGGCGTTCTTGGAGGTCAGCGGCTGGCTCATCTCCTCGGGCTCGGTCTGCTGGAGCACGTCGAGGTTGGGGGCCTGGAGCTTGTCGACCATGTACGGCTTCATCAGCTTGCCGTCGTTGGCGACCGCGGAGGCGACCATGGCCATCTGCAGCGGGGTTGTCGCCGTCTCGAACTGGCCGATCGAGCTGAGCGCGGTCTGCGGCCTGTCCATCTTCTCGGGGAAGTTGGAGGCGGCGGAGCGGACCGGGACGAACTGCTCGGAGTTGAAGCCGAACTTCTTGGCCTCCTCCAGCATCTTGTCCTTGCCGACGTCGACGCCGATCTTGCCGAAGACGGTGTTGCAGGAGAACTGGAGGGCGACGCGCATGGTCGCGTTCTTGCAGGGGATGGTCCCCTCGTTCTTCAGCTCGGTCGTGGTGTCCGGCAGCGTGTAGGGGAGCGGCGAGTCGGTCTTTTCGTCGGCGTCCGTGTAGAGGCCGTTCTCGAGAGCCGCCGCCGCCGTCACGACCTTGAAGGTGGAGCCGGGCGGGTAGATGTCGCGCAGGGCCCGGTTGAGCATGGGCTCGTTGGGGTCGGCCTTCTTCTGAAGCTTTGTCCAGGCCTCCGAGTCCTTGTTCGAGTTCCCGGCGAAGACCGAGGGGTCGTACGAGGGGAAGGAGGCCAGGGCCAGGATCGCGCCGGTGGACGGGTCGATCGCGGCCACCGCGCCCTTGCCGCGGCCCTTGAGGCCGTCGTACGCGGCCTTCTGGGCGGCGGCGTTGAGGGTGGTGATGACGTTGCCGCCCTGCTTCTTCTTGCCCGTGATCATGTCGAGGGTGTTGCGGAAGAAGAGCCGGTCGTCGTTGCCGGTGAGGATGCCGTCGTCGATGGACTCCAGCTGCGTCGCGCCGAACGCCTGCGAGGCGTAGCCCGTGACGGGGGCCCACATGGGCCCGTCCTTGTAGCTGCGTTTGTACTCGTAGTCGCTGCTGTCGGACGTGGTGGAACCGGTGATCGACTTGCCGTCGACGATGATGTTGCCGCGTGGCGTGGCGTAGCGCTCGATGGCGACGCGGCGGTTGAGGGTGTCGTTCTTGAGGTCGTCCGCCCGGACGTACTGGATCCAGTTGTCGCGGAGGAGCAGGGCGAGCACGAGGAGCCCGCAGAAGAGCGCGATCCGGCGCAGGGGCTTGTTCACGGTCGGACCACCTGGGTCATCTCGGCGTCGGGGTTCGGGGCCGGGGCGGGCGCCGGACGGCGTGCGGTGTCGCTGATTCGGAGCAGGATGCCGATGAGGGCCCAGTTGGCGATGACGGAGGAACCGCCGTACGCCAGGAAGGGCATCGTCATACCGGTGAGCGGGATCAGGCCCATGACGCCGCCGGCGACGACGAAGACCTGGAGGGCGAAGGCGCCGGAGAGGCCGATGGCGAGGAGCTTGCCGAAGGGGTCGCGGGCGGCGAGGGCGGTGCGGACGCCGCGTTCCACGATCAGGCCGTAGATGATCAGGATCGCCATGACGCCGGCCAGGCCGAGTTCCTCGCCGAAGGTGGCGAGGATGAAGTCGGAGTTGGCGGCGAAGCCGATGAGGTCGGAGTTGCCCTGGCCGAGGCCGGTGCCGAGGGTGCCGCCGGAGCCGAAGGCCCACAGGGCCTGCATGGACTGCTCGGTGTGGCCCCCGATGCCCTTCTGGCTGAGGAGGTACTCGTTCATCGGGTCGAGCCAGGCCTGGACGCGCTGCTGGACGTGCGACTCGAAGCCGGCGACGCCGACCGCGCCGGCCGCCGACATCAGCAGACCGAAGACGATCCAGCTGGTCCGCTCGGTGGCGACGTACAGCATGATGATGAACATTCCGAAGAACAGCAGCGACGTACCGAGGTCGGTCTCGAAGACCAGGATCAGGATCGAGATGATCCAGACGACGATGATCGGTCCGAGGTCGCGGCCGCGGGGCAGGTACAGGCCCAGGAAGCGGCGGCTGGCGAGGGCGAGCGCGTCGCGCTTCACCATCAGGTAGCCGGCGAAGAAGATCGCGAGGGCGATCTTCGCGAACTCGCCGGGCTGGACGGTGCCCAGGCCGGGGATCTTGATCCAGATCTTGGCGCCGAAGATGTTGACGCCGAGGCCCGGGACGAGCGGCAGGACCAGCAGGACGAGCGCGCCGGCCATGGAGATGTAGGTGTAGCGCTGCAGGATGCGGTGGTCCTTGAGGAAGACCAGCACGGCGACGAACAGGGCCACGCCCAGTGCGGAGTACAGGAGTTGGCGCGGTGCAGCCTCGACGTAGATGTTGAGCCGCTGGAGCCGCTTCGACTGGTCGAGCCGCCAGATGACGACCAGGCCGATGCCGTTGAGCAGCGTGGCCAGGGGCAGCAGCAGTGGGTCGGCGTACGGGGCGAACTTGCGTACGGCGAGGTGGCCGACGCCGGCGATCAGGCCGAGGCCGAGGCCGTAGCTGAGCAGGCCGGCGGGGATCTTGTCGTTGATGGCCAGGCCCACGTTGACGTAGGCGAAGACCGGGATGACGACGGCGAACACCAGGAGTGCCAGTTCGGTGTTGCGCCGGCTCGGGGTGCCGATCGCGCCGATCGTGGACGTGTGGTGCTGCGAGGTGTTGGTTGTACTGCTCATCGTATGAAGTGGCCCCTCACGGCTTGCCTACTGCTTACCGCACAGCGAGACCAGCTTCTGCTCATCCTCGGAGAGGCTGGGGCCGGGTGTGGGAGTGGGTGCGGTTGTGGACGGGGACGCCGTTGTGGACGGCGTCGGGCTCGGCGATGCCTTGGACGCGGCGGCGGTGTGGGTGGTTCCCGTGGTGCCGCCGGCCTCGCCCTCGCCGGTCTTGGCGTTGTTCGCGTTGTCGGCCGCGCGCCGTGCTTCCTGCTTCTTGCACGCGGAGGCCTGGGTGGCCAGTTCGGAGATCTTCGACTGGGCGTCCTTGAGGCCGCCCTCCGCGATGGTGGCCTCGACCTGCTTCTGCTGGTACGAGGGCAGGTACTTGAGTTCGATCTCGGGGTGGTCCTTCTCGACCTTCGAGAGCGACACCCAGGCGAGGTCCTGGCTGATCCCCCGGTACAGCGCGACGTGCTCGTCGCTGGCGCCGACGTAGTACTGGGTCTGTGTCCAGCGGTAGCCGCCGTACAGGCCTCCGCCGATGACGGCGAGGGCGAGCGTGATGTAGAAGGTTCTCTTGAACCACTTGCGGCCGGCGCTGGGTTTGACGAAGTCCTCGTCGGTGTAGCCGCCGAAGCCGCCGGTCTGGATGTAGCCGGTGGTGTCGCCGGATCCGGGCGGGCCGAACTCGCCGCCCCCGCCGTGCGTGGGCCGCTGCCGGCCGAGCCCGGAGGCGCGTCCGGCGGGTGTCTGCATGGCGCCGCCGTCGTGCGGGTTGTGCTGGTTGTGCTGGTTCTCGGCGACCGCGCCGACCACGACGGGTACGTCGGACAGCTGGCCGGCGAGGGTGTCCCCGGTGTCGAGGTCGAGGACGTCGGCGACGATCACGGTGATGTTGTCGGGGCCGCCGCCGCGCAGCGCGAGCTCGATGAGCTGCTGCACGGTCTCCTGGGGGCCCTGGTAGCTGGCGAGGGTGTCCTCCATGGTCTGGTGGGACACGACGCCGCTCAGCCCGTCGGAGCAGATCAGGTACCGGTCGCCGGCCCGGACCTCACGGATGGAGAGGTCGGGCTCGACGTGGTCGCCGCTGCCCAGCGCGCGCATGAGGAGCGAGCGCTGCGGGTGGGTGGTGGCCTCCTCCTCGGTGATGCGTCCCTCGTCGACGAGGCGCTGCACCCAGGTGTGGTCCTGGGTGATCTGGGTGAGGACGCCGTCCCGGAGGAGGTACGCACGCGAGTCGCCCACGTGTACGAGGCCGAGGCGCTGGCCCGTCCACAGGAGGGCGGTGAGCGTGGTGCCCATGCCCTCCAGCTGGGGGTCCTCCTCGACCATCATCCGGAGCTGGTCGTTGGCACGCTGTACGGCGGTGCCGAGCGAGGTGAGGATGTCGGAGCCGGGGACGTCGTCGTCGAGGGCGACGATGGTGGAGATCACCTCGGAGGAGGCGACCTCGCCGGCGGCCTGGCCGCCCATGCCGTCGGCGATCGCGAGGAGGCGGGGACCGGCGTAGCCGGAGTCCTCGTTGCCCTCGCGGATCATGCCTTTGTGCGATCCGGCGGCGAAGCGCAGCGACAGACTCATGCGCACCTCACCCGTCGGCTCCGGGTACATCCGCACGGTGCCCACCCTCCGGTCGTGAGCGCGCCGGTGGCCTTCACATGGACCGCCGCTGCGTGCTCGCTCCGCTCGCGCCTATTCATGATGCAGCACTACTTCCGCAGCTCGATGACGGTCTTGCCGATGCGGATCGGCGCGCCCAGCGGAATCGGTGTGGGAGTCGTCAGCCGGGTCCGGTCGAGATAGGTGCCGTTGGTGGACCCGAGGTCCTCGACGATCCACTGGCCGTCGCGGTCCGGGTAGATCCTGGCATGCCTGCTGGAGGCGTAGTCGTCGTCCAGCACGATGGTCGAGTCGTGCGCCCGGCCGAGCGTGACCGTCTGCCCCTGGAGGGCGACGGTGGTGCCCGTCAGGGTGCCCTCGGAGACGACGAGTTTGCTGGGTGCGCCCCGGCGCTGCCTGCCGCCGGACGGCTGCTGCTGGCGTTGCGGCGGTGGCGCGGCGGCCTGTCGGGCGGCCGCCTGCTGCTGGCGGCCGCTGTCACGCCTCGACCCCCGCTGGGTGACACGCGTACCGAAGAGGTCGCTGCGGATGACCTGCACGGCCACGATCACGAACAGCCACAGTACGGCCAGGAAACCCAGCCGCATGACCGTGAGGGTCAGCTCTGACATTGCCCCCGCTTCACCCTTCGGCTTGCCGGTAAATGATGGTGGTGCTGCCCACGACGATTCGAGAGCCGTCGCGGAGCGTAGCGCGGGTGGTGTGCGTCCCGTCCACCACGATGCCGTTGGTGGACCCGAGATCCTGGATCGTCGGGGGTGTTCCGGGCCGGATCTCACAGTGCCGGCGCGAGACGCCGGGGTCGTCGATCCGCACGTCGGCCTCGGTGCTGCGGCCCAGAACGAGCGTCGGGCCGGTGATCTGGTGGCGGGCGCCGTTGATCTCGACCCAGCACCGCATCCGGCCGGCGCCCGCGATGGGGCGCTGCCCCATGGGTGGGCCTGCCGGGGCGGCGCCGGGGCGTCCGCCGGGCGGCGGTGCGGGTGGCATGGGGGGCGCTCCGGCGGCGGGCGGATAGCCGTAACCGCCCGCGCCGGGCCGGCCTCTCGGCGCAGCCGCGGGCGCGGCTGCGCCAGGACCGGGACCGCCGGGGGCCTGCTGGTCGGTGGAGGAGGCGAGCGTACGGCTGCGCACGCGGTACAGACCGGTGTCCAGGTCGTCGGCCTTCTCCAGGTGCACCTTGACGTTGCCCATGAAGGTGTACCGCTGCTGCTTGGCGTAGTCCCGCACCATCCCGGCGAGCTCGTCGCCGAGCTGTCCGGAGTAGGGGCTGAGGCGGTCGAAGTCCGGTGTGCTCAGCTCGACGATGAAGTCGTTGGGTACGACGGTCCGGTCGCGGTTCCAGATGGTCGCGTTGTTGTCGCACTCGCGCTGCAGCGCTCCCGCGATCTCCACGGGCTGGACCTCGGACTTGAACACTTTGGCGAAGGTGCCGTTGACCAGACCTTCGAGACGCTGCTCGAACTTCTTCAGGACTCCCATGGGGCACCTCCTCCTTGTTGCTGCTCTGTCCAAAGCCTTGCGTGCCATGCGTGTGACGCGTGCCGTGCCTGGTACTGCTTACTGATCGTATCCACGCGCCGGGAAATCGGCTGGTTCCCCCTGTCGGGCCGGTCGACGGGTGTCGACGCCTGACGGAGTTCCCTGTGGAGCTCCTCTTCGAACTCCCCGAGCCGTACCCAGATCGTAGAGGCGGCGCCGAACCAGTGTCCCGCACCTGACTGTGCACCTTGCCCGCCTCCTTGGGAGATGGGCTGGACCGGTACGAGGTTGATACGTGAACCGGCTCGTGTTGATACGAAGTCGTAGCCGGTGCGGCTCGGTCGGGGCCGGTCGGGGCCGGTCGGGCGGGCCGGGGGCGGAGGGAAAGGGATGTGAACCCACCACCTCCAGCGTGCTAATCTTCTCGATGTCGGAAGGCCCCAGCCCCGCAGGGAGCAGGGCCCAAGGACACAGCGAATGCGCGAGTGGCGGAATGGCAGACGCGCTGGATTCAGGTTCCAGTGCCCGCAAGGGCGTGGGGGTTCAACTCCCCCCTCGCGCACAGGTGAACGGCCCTCATCGGGATCACGATGAGGGCCGTTTCGCGTTGTCCTCCTGCGTCGGGTCTCCTGTGTCGTGCAGATGTGAGGTCTCTCTCACTGTGGAGTATGTCCCGCTGGTTGCCCGACTTGTCCACAGGGTCTGACCTGATGCGGTGTGTGGCTGTACGGTCTTCGCCAGTTGATGTTGGCGGCGGTGAGTGGAGCGGGGGAGGCGGTCGCGATGACCGAGGTCGGTACGGGGTCGGCGGGGGCCACGGTGGCGCGGAGTTTGGCGCGCAAGCTTCCCCAGGTGCGCGGGTTCGCCCAGTGGCCGGCGGAGGGTTCGCCCAAGGAGGAGGGGAAGGCGCTGCGGCGGCAGGTTCCGCGCAGCGCGCATGCCTCCCTGGACACCGGCACGGACTGCTCCCGTCCGGACGCGGAGACGGCGGTCAGGGAGTCCAACAGTGGTCGTATCCCCGAGCTGACCCCGATAAGGGTGGGCAGGATGGCGGCCACCCCGTTCGCCTTCCTGCGCGGTTCGGCGGGCCTGATGGCGTACGACCTGGCGCGTACCCCGATGACCAGGATCGGCGCCCAGATCTGCGGCGACGCCCACGCGGGCAACTTCGGGCTGTACGGGGACGCGCGCGGCGGCCTGGTCATGGATCTGAACGACTTCGACGAGACGGTCCAGGGTCCCTGGGAGTGGGACCTCAAGCGGCTCGCGGCCTCGCTGGTGCTCGCGGGCCGGGAGGTGGGCGGGGACGAGGACGTCTGCCGCAAGGCGGCGCACGGCGCGGTCGGCGCGTACCGCCGTACGATGCGGCTGCTCGCGAAGCTGTCGGTGCTGGACGCGTGGAACGCCATCGCGGACGAGGAGCTCGTCTCCCACGCGGACGCACAGGACCTGGCCGGCACGCTGCAGCGGGTCTCCGAGAAGGCGCGGGGCAACACCAGCGGGCGCTTCGCGGCCAGGTCGACCGAGGTCACCGAGGATGGCGGGCGGCGTTTCGTGGACGCGCCGCCGGTGCTGCGGGGGGTGCCGGACGAGGAGGCCGCGGTGGTGGCGGCGTCCCTGGACGAGTACGTGGGCACGCTCTCGGAGGACCGCCTTCCGCTGCTGGCCCGCCACTCGGTGCACGACGTGGCGTTCCGCATCGTCGGCACGGGGAGTGTGGGCACGCGGTCGTACGTCGTGCTGCTCCTCGACCACAAGGGGGAGTCCCTCGTCCTCCAGGTGAAGGAGGCCCGTCCCTCGGCGCTGGTCCCGCATCTGGCCACCGCCGGTTTCGATCCGGTGGAGGCGGCGGGCTCGGTGCACGAGGGGCGCCGGGTGGTGCTCGGGCAGAAGCGCATGCAGGTCGTCAGCGACAGCCTCCTCGGCTGGACCACGGTCGACGGACTGCCGTTCCAGGTACGGCAGTTCCGCAACCGCAAGGGCAGCGTCGACCCGGCCGCCCTGTCCGCCGACCAGATCGACGACTACGGCCGGATGACGGGCGCCCTCCTGGCCCGCGCCCACGCCCACAGTGCCGACCCCCGGCTGATCGCCGCCTACTGCGGGAAGAGCGACGAGCTGGACGAGGCGGTGGCGGCGTTCGCCACGGCCTACGCCGACCGCACGGAGTCGGACCACGCGGATCTGGTGGCGGCGGTGCGGGCGGGGCGGATCGCCGCGGAGATGGGCGTGTGACGGCTCCGGGGTCACTTCGGGGGTCTGTCCGGTGACCCTCGGTGGGCGCGTGAGCCGTGGCCTAGGCTGGGCGGGTGACGACCCCGGAAGCTGAGCAGTCCTCGTCCGTGCCCGAAGCCGAAGGGCCGCGGGAGCCTCTTGACGCGCCTCGGCCCGAGGAGCGGCTGGAGCGGGCCGTGCGGGTCGCCGAGCAGGCGCTCATCGAGTACGAGATCGCGGTCGAGACCTTCCGTATCGAGGTCGAGAACTTCTCCCGGCTGCACCACCAGAAACTCGGCCCGATGTACGCCCGCCTCGACGAACTGGACGCCGAGATCGCCGAGGCGAAGGCCGCGCGCTCCGGCGACCCCGAAGACGTACGCGCGGCGCGGGAGGCTCGGGCGCAGGTCATGCCGATGCCCGGTGTCGAGGAGCTGTTCCACGGCTGGATGGACTCGGAGGGGCTGTTCCCGGAGGCGGCGGCGATGCTCACCGAGCAGCCGGTACGGCCTCCGCAGCGGGTCCGTCCGAGCGACGAGGCCCGCAAGCTCTACCGCGAACTGGTCCGCAAGGCCCACCCGGACCTGGCGCAGGACGAGGAGGAGCGGGCGCGGCGCGACGAGTTCATCTCGCGGGTCAACAGTGCCTACGGGCGGGGCGACGAGCCGCTGCTGCGGGAGCTGGCCGAGGAGTGGGCGGCCGGTCCGGTGCCCGCCGAGTGGAAGCCGAGCCACAGCGAGGAGCTCTACGCCCGGCTCGAATGGCTGTCCCAGCGCAAGGAGCTGCTCACGCTGGTCGCCAGTGAGTTGGAGGAGGGTGCGATCGGGGCGATGCTGAAGCTCGCTCCGGACGACCCGGACCGTCTCCTGGAGGAGATCGCCGAGCAGCTCCTGGCCCAGGTCGCGCAGCGTGAGGCGGAACTCGCGGCGTTGCTCGGGGGGTGACCTGGGTATCGTCGGGGCATGAGTTTCGGATCTGGTGTGCCCACGGTCGAGGTCGCGGACCTCAAGGACGGCGACTTCCTGCTGGACGTCCGTGAGGACGAGGAGTGGCAGGCGGGTCACGCCGCGGGAGCGTCGCACATACCCATGAGCGAATTCGTCGCCCGCTACGGCGAGTTGACCGAGGCGGCACCGCAGGACGGCCGGGTCAACGTGATCTGCCGCTCGGGCGCCCGCTCGGCCCAGGTGACGAACTACCTGGTCCAGCAGGGCATCGACGCGGTGAACGTCGCCGGCGGCATGCAGGGGTGGGAGGCGGCGGGCCGCCCGGTCGTCACCGACGAGGGTGCGCCGGGCTTCGTCGCCTGACACCGGGTACCTGAGGGCCCACGGCCGGCTTCAGCCCAGCTGGTGTGCCGCGAGCAGGTCGCCCAGCGCCTCCTCGTGGGCCGCCGCCGGGCCGAGGGACAGCTCCAGGTACTTGGCCCAGGCGTGGTACCGGTGCAGCGGGTAGTCGGTGTCGGCGCCGAAACCGCCGTGCAGGTGCTGCGCGGTCTGCACGACCCTTCGTACCCCCTCCGAGGCCCAGATCTTGGCGACGGCGACATCCCCGGAGGCGGGCAGTGCCCCTCCTGCCCCCGTGCTGATCCGCCATGCCGCCTGCCACAGCGTGACCTCCATCGCGCGCAGGTCGATGTACCGGTCGGCGGCCTGCACGGCGACGGCCTGGAAGGTGGCCAGCGGATACCCGAACTGCTCCCGCTTGCCGGTGTAGTCGCTGGTCATGCCCAGCACCGCCGTGCCCAGTCCGAGGGCCAGCGCGCAGGTCCCGACGGTCAGCAGATCGCGCAGCCACGGCCAGGCGCCATCGGCGTCGAGGACATACCGGTCCGGCAACCGCACGGATTCCAGGCGCAGTTCGCCGAGCCGCTCACCGGCGGTGGATATCTGCTCGGCGAGTGCGACGCCGTCGAGCGGGGCGCCTTCGCCGGCGAGGGGGACAAGGGCGAGGACGGTCCGGTCGGCGCTCGTGCGCGCGGGTACGAGGACGAAGTCGGCGTTGTGCGCCCAGGGGATCGCGGTCTGGACTCCGTCGAGGACCCAGCCGTCGCCGTCCCGGCTCGCGCTCACGGCGAGTTCGGCGGGGTCGTGGCCGGTGCGGCCGTGCGCGGCGACGGTGAGCACGGGTTCGCCGGTCCCGGCCCGGCGCAGGACCTCGCCCCGCAGCTCCCCGCCCCCGTACGCCTGTACGGCCGCCGCTGCCGCGCAGCTCTCCAGCAGGGGCACCCTGGCCAGTACCTTCGCGGACTCGCGCAGTACGAGGCAGAGGGCGATGGCGTCGAGGCCGGCCCCGCCGAACTCCTCGTCGAGCAGCAGGCTCAGCAGATCGGCGCCGGCGAGCCTCTCCCACAGGGCCTGGTCGAAGTCGTCCGCGACGGCACCCGGGACGAGCGACGGACTGGGCACTCCGTCCGGCGCGACCCCGCCGAACACCGCCCGGGCCGCCTCGACCGCCGCCTGCTGCTCCTCACTGAACCTGAAGTCCATGGTGCTGTCCTCTCGGCCCGGGGGCGGGTGACCTGACGGGGCGTCAAGATAGAACAGGTTCTAGAAGAAGGGAACGGGCGGGACCGGAGGGTGCGCGGCGACGACCGATCGTTCGGTTTGTCCGGGTCGATGGTCCAGCGGAGAGCCGTAGGGTGTCAACGGCTGTGGACAACTCACGGGGCCGGGCCTCCCGGGCGCTGCTCATCGGTCGCGCAGGTGTGCGAAGAGGGCTGCGCCGGGCGGGTGGCTCTGAGTACCGTGCCCGTGCGCACGCCATGGGCGCGGTGGGACCGGGTATCGGGAGACGGGGCGGAATGGACGCGTACGAGGCAGGCCCGGACGTCGGGCACGGGCACGGGCGCGACGAGCCCGGCGAGGCCGAGGGCTCCCCCGATGCCGGGGAGGCCCCCCGTCCGGCACTGGCCGCCCTCTCCCTCCCGTACCAGATCGGCGCCGCCCTCGCCGTCGCGGTCGTCGCCGTGGCCGCGTGTGTTCACCTCGGCATGGTCTTTCTGCACGTCGCGCCCTCGAACACGGTGACCAAGGAGCACGCCCGGGCGATCGACGACTGGATCTACCCGGAGTTCGAACAGAACTGGAAGCTCTTCGCCCCCAACCCGCTCCAGCAGAACGTCGCCGTCGAGGTCCGCGCCGATGTCCGTACCGCGGACGGCGGTGCCCGCACGACCGGCTGGTACGACCTCTCCGCGCTGGACGGCAAGGCCATCGACGGCAATCCGGTACCGAGTCACACCCAGCAGAACGAGCTGCGCCGGGCCTGGGACTTCTTCCTCGCCTCGCACGACGCCCAGAACCGTCCCTCGGGCCTGCGCGGTGCCCTCGCCGAGCAGTACCTGCGCCGCATCGTCGTCCCGCGTCTCGACCGCGAGGACGCGGCCGGCCCCGGCGGCACGATCGACCGCGTCCAGGTCCGCTCCCGCAGCACGAACGTCCGACCCCCCGAGTGGAGCCAGGAGCAGGTGCCCGAGACGCCCACCTACCGCGTGCTGTCCTGGTGGCCCGTCCCCGACGACGAGAAGGCCGCCGAGGCGGCGGGCACGGCCGGCGCGGCCGGCGCGGCGAAGGGGGACGGTTCATGACCCGCTTCGTGCCCGAGACCGCCCGTTCGCTCTCCCGTTCGGTCTCCCGCGGTATCGGCCGCGTCACCGAGACCGCCCTGGGTCCCTACCAGACCGCCGTCGTGCGTATCGGGTTCTCCGCGACCTGGCTGCTGTTCCTGCTGCGCGAGTTGCCGCACCGGCAGGAGCTGTACGGCCCCGACGGCCCCTGGAGCTGGGATCTCGCCCAGCAGCTCATCGCGGACAACGGCGCTTTCACGGTCCTGATGTGGTCCGGCAGCCAGGTCTGGTTCGAGCTCGTCTACGCGCTCGCGGTGCTCGCCAGTCTTCTCCTCCTGCTCGGCTGGCGGACCCGCACCCTGTCCGTGCTCTTCATGGTCGGCGTGCTCTCGCTCCAGAACCGCAGCATCTTCATGGGCGACGGCGGCGACAACGTCCTGCACCTGATGTCCCTCTACCTGGTGTTCACGCGTTGCGGCCAGGTGTGGTCCCTGGACGCCCGGCGGGCCCGGAAGGCACGCGCACGCGTGCTCCTCGACGCCGCCCCCGACCGGGTGGGTCCCGTGCTCTGGGGTGTCCTCGGGGTGCTCCTCCTGGGCGGTATCGCGGCCGGCAAGCTCGACGGCGACCTGCTGGTCCCGGTGATCCTCTGGGGCATGTGGCTGGCACAGGGCGTGTGGTGGCTCGTGGCGCGCCGTGGGCAGGGCGGCGAGCCCCGGATGCTCCTGGACATCGTCGGCAACCTCGTGCACAACGCGGCCCTCTTCGTGATCATGGCCGAGGCCTGTCTGATCTACGCGACGGCCGGCTGGTACAAGATCCAGGGCTCGCGCTGGCAGGACGGCACGGCCGTCTACTACCCGCTCCACCTCGACTACTTCTCCCCGTGGCCCGCGCTCTCCGACCTGATGTCGTCGAGCGGCACGATGGTGATGCTGGTGACGTACGGGACGGTGGCCGTGCAGGTCGCGTTCCCCTTCACGCTCTTCAACCGGCGGGTCAAGAACATCCTGCTGGCCGTGATGATGACCGAGCACGCCGTGATCGCCGTCGTCCTCGGACTGCCCTTCTTCTCCCTCGCGATGATCGCCGCGGACGCCGTGTTCCTGCCGACGTCCTTCCTTCGCCGACTCGGCGACGGGGCCACGCGCGCGCGGGTGCGCCTTCTCGCCCGTCTGCCGGGCGACGGCGGACGGGCTGCGGCGGACCCGGGGACCTCCGAGGGGGCCGAGGGGAGTGCGGTGGACGAGACGGCGGAGCCCCCGCACGTAGGCTTCACGGCATGACGGACGCGGCGACAGGGACAGCGATCGACGCGGCGGTAGCCGACTGGCACCGGCTCGCGGGCGCTTCCGTCCTGCTCGACGGCTTCCACGCCCTCAAGCACGCCGTCCGCTTCGGCGCGCGGATCCCGGTGGCCGTGACCACCGACCGACGGGCGGCCCTGGATCTCGCCGACGAGCTGGCCCCGGACGTAGGGGGCGCCCTGGACGCCCTGCTGACCGAGGTCCCGAAGCCGACGTACGCGTCCCTCGTGCCGCGCCCGCACCCCACCGCAGTGGCCGCCCTGGCCGTCCGGCCCTCCCGTGAGGCCAACCTGGAGGCGCTCGCGCGCACGCCCCGGACCGCGCCCGTCGTCGTCCTCGACAACCCGCGCAACCTCGGCAACGCCGGGGCGGTGATCCGGCTCGCCGCCGGCTTCGGGGTGACCGGGGTCGTCATGACCGGGACGCTCGACCCCTGGCACCCCACCGTCGTACGCGGTGGGGCGGGGCTGCATTTCGCGACCGCCGTGGAGCACCTCGCGGTGGCCGAGCTGCCGTCCGGGCCGGTGTTCGCGCTCGATCCGGAGGGCGACGACATCCGGGGGCTGAAGCTCCCGGACGACGCCGTACTCGCCTTCGGCTCCGAGCGCGGCGGGCTGTCGCCCGAACTACGCGCACGCGGCGACCATCTGGTGTCCCTCCCGATGCGCCCCCAGGTCTCCAGCTACAACCTCGCGACCAGCGTGGCCATGACGCTGTACCACTGGAGCGTCACCGGGGGACGGGCCTTCTAGGCCTGGCGGCGTACTTCCACCACCCGGAACCGGTTCGCCACGAACGCCCCGTCGCACAGTGCCGCGTTCGCCGCAGGGTTGCCGCCCGAGCCGTGGAAGTCGGAGAAGGCGGCCGTCTGGTTGACGTACACCCCGCCGGTCAGGTTCAGCGACAGCTGGGCGCACTCCTCCAGGCAGGCCTCCTGGACGGACTGTTCGAACTCCGGGTCGGTCGTGTACGCGCCGACCGTCATCGCGCCCTTGTCCCGGACGGTCCGCCGCAGCAGTTCCACCGCGTCCGCCGCCGAGTCGACCGCGACGGCGAAGGAGACCGGCCCGAAGCACTCGCTCATGTAGGCGGCCTCGGAGTCCGGCTTGCTCCCGTCGAGCTTCACGATGACGGGCGTACGGACCACCGCGTCCGGGAAGTCGGGGTTCACGATCTCCCGTGAGGCGAGGGCGACCTCGCCGAGCCCGGCCGCCGCCTCCAGCCGTGCCTTCACATCGGGGTTGACGATCGCGCCCAGCAGCCCGTTCGCGCGCGCGTCGTCGCCCAGGAGGCCGCCGACGGCCGCGGCGAGGCCGGTGACGACCTCGTCGTACGACTTGTGGCCCTCCTCCGTACGGATGCCGTCGCGGGGGACGAGGAGGTTCTGCGGGGTGGTGCACATCTGGCCGCTGTACAGGGAGAGGGCGAAGGCGAGGTTCGACAGCATGCCCTTGTAGTTGTCGGTCGACTCCACGATCACCGTGTTGACGCCGGCCTTCTCCGTGTAGACCTGCGCCTGGCGGGCGTTGGCCTCCAGCCAGTCGCCGAACGAGGTCGAGCCCGTGTAGTCGACGATCCGGATCTCGGGGCGGGTCGCCAGGGTCTTCGCGATTCCCTCACCGGGACGCTCGGCCGCCAGCGCCACCAGGTTCGGGTCGAAGCCGGCCTCCGCCAGGACCTCGCGCGCGATGCCGACCGTCAGGGCGAGCGGCAGTACCGCGCGCGGGTGGGGCTTCACGAGGACCGCGTTGCCCGTGGCCAGGGACGCGAACAGGCCCGGATAGCCGTTCCACGTGGGGAACGTGTTGCAGCCGATGAGGAGGGCGACGCCGCGCGGGACCGGCGTGAACTCCTTGGTGAGGGCCAGCGGGTCGCGCTTGCCCTGGGGCTTGCTCCACTCCGCCGTGCCGGGGGTGCGGACCTGCTCCGCGTACGCGTACGCCACCGCCTCCAGGCCGCGGTCCTGGGCGTGCGGGCCGCCTGCCTGGAACGCCATCATGAAGGCCTGGCCGCTGGTGTGCATGACCGCGTGCGCGAACTCGTGCGTCCGGCCGCTGATCCGCTTCAGGATCTCCAGACAGACCATCGCGCGGACCTCCGCGCCCGCGTCGCGCCAGGCGCGCTGCCCGGCCTTCATGGCGGGCAGCAGCACGTCGACGTCCGCGTGCGGGTAGGTGACACCCAGCTCGATGCCGTACGGGGAGACCTCGCCGCCCACCCAGTCGTCCGTGCCGGGCTGGCCGAGGTCGAGGCGGGTGTTCAGGACGGCGTCGAAGGCGGCCTTGCCCGCGGCCAGGTCCAGGCTGCCGTCCTCCCCGTAGGCCTTGGGGTGTTCGGGGTGCGGGGACCAGTACGCGCGCGTGCGGATCGCTTCCAGCGCCTGGTCGAGGGTGGGCCGGTGCTGGGCGATCAGCTGGTGCGCGGTGAGTTCGGCGGCCATCAGGGACCAACTCCTCTTCTCAAGAGCACTTCGTTGAGCTCATGACCTGGGGCGTGACCCGGTGCATGAACAGGGACATGACCTGGGCAGAAAAGGGACGACAGAGTTAGAGTAACCGAACGATCGGTCGGGACAAGGGGGTCCGCCGCATCTGTGGACAACGCCGTGCGGGAGGATCGCGCACATGACAGCACTCGACCTCAGCAGCCCCGTGGCCGTCGTCGGCACCGGCACCATGGGCCAGGGCATCGCCCAGGTCGCGCTGGTCGCCGGTCATGACGTACGGCTGTTCGATGCCGCGCCGGGGCGGGCCCAGGACGCCGCCGACGCGATCGTCGAGCGTCTCGACCGGCTCGTCGAGAAGGGCCGGCTGACGGCGGCCGACCGGGACTCCGCCCGGGGCCGGCTGCACGCCGCCGGGAGCCTCACCGAACTCGCCGACTGCTCCCTCGTCGTCGAGGCCGTCCTCGAACAGCTCGACGTGAAGCAGCAGCTCCTGCGTGACCTGGAGGACGTGGTCGACGACGACTGTCTGCTCGCCACCAACACCTCCTCCCTGTCCGTCACCGCCATCGGGGGCGTCCTGCGCAACCCCGGGCGGCTGGTGGGACTGCACTTCTTCAACCCGGCGCCGCTGCTGCCCCTCGTGGAGGTCGTCTCCGGGTTCGCCACCGACGTCACGTCGGCCACGCGCGCGTACGAGATGGCCCGCGCCTGGGGCAAGACCCCGGTCGCCTGCGCCGACACCCCCGGCTTCATCGTCAACCGCCTCGCCCGGCCCTTCTACGCGGAGGCCTTCGCGGCGTACGAGGCCCAGTCCGCCGACCCCGCCACCATCGACGCGGTGCTGCGCGAGTGCGGCGGGTTCAGGATGGGCGCCTTCGAGCTGACCGACCTGATCGGGCAGGACGTCAACGAGGCCGTCACCCACTCCGTGTGGCAGGCCTTCTTCCAGGACGTGCGGTTCACGCCCTCGCTCGCCCAGCGGCGGCTCGTCGAGTCGGGCCGCCTCGGCCGCAAGACCGGGCAGGGCTGGTACGAGTACGGGGACGACGCCGAGCGCGCCGAACCGCACACCGCGGAGAAGGCCCAGGCGCCCGCGTACGTCGTCGCCGAGGGCGACCTGGGCCCCGCGTCCGACCTCCTCGCGCTGATCCGTGAGGCGGGCGTTCCCGTCCGCGAGGACGAGGAGGACCACGGCACCCGGCTGGTGCTGCCCGGAGGCGGTCAGCTGGTCCTCGCCGACGGACAGACCAGCGTCGAGTTCCGCGACGTCGTCTACTTCGACCTCGCCCTCGACTACCGGCGGGCCACCCGCATCGCCCTGTCCGCCTCCCAGGACACCCAGCCGCAGACCCTCTCCGAGGCCATCGGCCTCTTCCAGGCGCTCGGCAAGGACGTCAGCGTCCTCGGGGACACCCCCGGCATGATCGTCGCCCGTACGGTGGCCCGGATCGTCGACCTCGCGCACGACGCCGTCGCCAAGGGCGTCGCCACCGAGGAGGACGTCGACACGGCGATGCGCCTCGGCGTCAACTACCCGCTCGGGCCCTTCGAGTGGAGCCGCAGGCTCGGCCGGAGCTGGGCGCACGAGATCCTCGACGAACTGCACCAGCGCGACCCGAGCGGACGGTACGCGCCGTCCCTCGCGCTCTACCGCCACGCGTACGCCACCGACAAGCGGGAGGGCACCCCATGACCACCGCCAAGCGCGACACGTACACCCCGGCGACGCTGCTCCAGGTCGCCGTCCAGGTGTTCAACGAGCGCGGCTACGACGGCACCTCCATGGAGCACCTCTCCAGGGCCGCGGGCATCTCCAAGTCGTCGATCTACCACCACGTCACCAGCAAGGAGGAGCTGCTGCGCCTGGCCGTCAGCCGGGCGCTGGACGGCCTCTTCGGGATCCTCGACGAGGAGCACGCGCGCGTGGGGCCCGCCGCCGGGCGCCTGGAGTACGTCGTACGGCGCATGGTCGAGGTGCTCATCGCCGAACTGCCGTACGTGACGCTGCTGCTGCGGATGCGCGGCAACACCGACACCGAGCGCCGGGCCCTGGAACGGCGCCGCGACTTCGACCACCGGGTCGCCGACCTGCTCAAGGCCGCCGCAGCCGAGGGCGACATCCGCGGTGACGTGGAGGTGCGGCTCGCCACGAGACTCGTCTTCGGGATGATCAACTCGGTCGTGGAGTGGTACCGGCCCGACGGACGCGGCATGGGCGAGCGTGAGGTCTCCGACGCGGTGGTGCGCCTGGTCTTCGGGGGGCTGCGCAACCCGGAGTGAGCCACCCAGGGGGCTCGGGGGACCCATGGGAGGCCTCAGACCTCAGGCCTCCGGTCCCAGGTCCTCCTCCTCGAACACCAGCAGGGTGCGTGTACTGAGCACCTCCGGGATCGCCTGGAGGCGCATCAGCACCAGCTCGCGCAGCGCCTTGTTGTCGGGGGTGTGGACCAGCAGGAGCACGTCGAAATCGCCGCCCACCAGCGCGATGTGGTCCGCGCCGGGCAGCTCCCTCAGCTGCTCGCGGACCGTGCGCCAGGAGTTCTGGACGATCTTCAGGGTGATGTACGCCGACGTGCCCTGTCCGGCGCGTTCGTGGTCCACGCGGGCGCCGAAACCGCGGATCACGCCGTCCTCGATGAGGCGGTTGATACGCGCGTAGGCGTTGGCCCGCGAAACGTGCACGCGTTCGGCCACGGAGCGGATCGAGGCGCGGCCGTCCGCCTGGAGCATCTGCAGGATGGCCTGATCAATGGCGTCCAGCGGACGAGGGGGCGGCAGGGTCCCGCCGCTTTCGGCTCGTTCGGCCATTTGTTCAGGTGCCATGTCCCCCCGCCTCCCTACCATGGACGTACTGCGTCCATCTCAGGCTGTGGAGAACCGTTTGTCCACAGCCTGACGGTGCCTGTAGCCAAAATGTGCCGACGACCGAACAATCGGTAGGTGAGGCGAGTCACATCCGTGGCGCGCCCGAAGCCGTCTCCCACGAGGAGGTGCCGTCATGACGGTCATGGAGCAGCGGGGCGCATACCGGCCCACGCCGCCGCCCGCCTGGCAGCCCCGTACCGACCCCGCGCCGCTGCTGCCCGACGCGGCTCCGTACCGCGTCCTCGGCACCGAGGCGGCGGCGCAGGCGGATCCCGGGCTGCTTCGCCGGCTGTACGCGCAGCTGGTGCGCGGGCGCCGGTACAACGTGCAGGCCACCGCCCTCACCAAGCAGGGCCGGCTCGCCGTGTACCCCTCCAGTGTCGGCCAGGAGGCCTGCGAGGTGGCCGCCGCGCTCGTCCTGGAGGACCGCGACTGGCTCTTCCCCAGCTACCGGGACACGCTCGCCGTGGTCGCCCGGGGCGTGGACCCCGTACAGGCGCTGACGCTGCTGCGCGGCGACTGGCACACCGGGTACAACCCGCGTGAGCACCGGGTGGCGCCCCTGTGCACCCCGCTCGCGACACAGTTGCCGCACGCCGTGGGGCTCGCGCACGCCGCCCGCCTCAAGGGCGACGACGTGGTCGCGCTGGCCATGGTCGGGGACGGCGGCACCAGTGAGGGCGACTTCCACGAGGCGCTGAACTTCGCCGCCGTGTGGCAGGCGCCGGTCGTCTTCCTGGTCCAGAACAACGGCTTCGCGATCTCCGTGCCGCTCGCCAAGCAGACCGCCGCCCCGTCGCTGGCCCACAAGGCCGTCGGCTACGGGATGCCGGGCCGTCTGGTCGACGGCAACGACGCGGTCGCCATGTACGACGTGCTGAGCGAGGCCGTCCGCCACGCGCGCGCGGGGGGTGGTCCCACGCTCGTCGAGGCGGTGACCTACCGCGTGGAGGCGCACACCAACGCCGACGACGACAAGCGCTACCGGGCCGACTCCGAGGTCACCGCCTGGCGCGAGCACGACCCGATCGACCTCCTGGAACAGGAGCTCACCGCGCGCGGGCTGCTTGACGAGGACGGCATCAGGGCCGCGCGCGACGACGCCGAGACGCTCGCCGCCGATCTGCGCGCCCGGATGAACCAGGACCCGGCGCTCGACCCCATGGAACTGTTCGCGCAGGTGTACGCCGAGCCCACCCCCCAACTGCGCGAGCAGCGGGCCCAGCTGCGGGCCGAGCTCGCGGCCGGGGCGGAGGGGACGCACTGATGACCACCGTCGCCGTCAAACCCGCCACCATGGCGCAGGCCCTCACGCGCGCGATGCGCGACGCCATGGCCACCGACCCCACCGTGCACGTCATGGGTGAGGACGTCGGCACCCTCGGCGGTGTCTTCCGGGTCACCGACGGGCTCGCCAAGGAGTTCGGCGAGGACCGCTGCACGGACACCCCGCTGGCCGAGGCGGGCATCCTCGGCGCGGCCGTCGGCATGGCCATGTACGGCCTGCGCCCGGTCGTCGAGATGCAGTTCGACGCGTTCGCCTATCCCGCGTTCGAGCAGCTGATCTCGCACGTCTCCCGGATGCGCAACCGCACGCGCGGGGCCATGCCCCTGCCGATCACCGTCCGGGTCCCCTACGGCGGCGGCATCGGCGGCGTCGAACACCACAGCGACTCCTCCGAGGCGTACTACATGGCGACCCCGGGACTCCACGTCGTCACGCCCGCCACGGTCGCCGACGCCTACGGCCTGCTGCGTGCCGCCATCGCCTCCGACGACCCGGTGGTCTTCCTGGAGCCCAAGCGGCTGTACTGGTCGAAGGACTCCTGGAACCCGGACGAGCCGTCGGCCGTTGAACCGATCGGACGCGCGGTGGTGCGGCGCCCGGGCCGCAGTGCCACGCTCATCACGTACGGGCCGTCCCTGCCCGTCTGCCTGGAGGCGGCGCGGGCGGCGGAGGCGGAGGGCTGGGACCTGGAGGTCGTCGACCTGCGTTCGCTGGTCCCGTTCGACGACGAGACGGTGTGCGCCTCGGTACGACGGACCGGGCGGGCCCTCGTCGTGCACGAGTCGGGCGGTTTCGGCGGCCCCGGCGGGGAGATCGCGGCCCGCGTCACGGAGCGCTGCTTCCACCACCTGGAGGCGCCGGTCCTGCGCGTCGCCGGGTTCGACATCCCGTACCCGCCGCCGATGCTGGAGCGGCACCACCTGCCCGGCGTCGACCGGGTGCTGGACGCCGTGGGACGGTTGCAGTGGGAGGCGGAACGCTGATGGCACAGGTACTGGAGTTCAGGCTCCCCGATCTCGGCGAGGGACTCACCGAGGCCTTGATCGTGCGCTGGCTGGTCGAGGTCGGCGAGGTCGTCGCCGTCGACCAGCCGGTCGTCGAGGTCGAGACGGCCAAGGCGATGGTCGACGTGCCGTGCCCGTACGGGGGTGTCGTCACCGCCCGCTTCGGCGAGGAGGGCACCGAACTGCCCGTCGGGTCGCCCCTGGTGACGGTGGCCGTCGGGACACCGGCCCACCCCGACGCCGCCGGCGACGCGGCCGAGGGCTCCGGGAACGTGCTCGTGGGATACGGCACCTCCGAGGCGCCCGCACGGCGCCGGAGGGTACGGCGGGAACAGGCGGCGCCCGCCGCTCCGGCCGCCCTCAAGAGCACGGACGCACAGGCCCCCGCGCCGGCACGGGTGGGCGGCGGCCCCGTTCCGGTCATCTCGCCGCTCGTGCGCAGGCTCGCCCGGGAGAACGGCCTGGATCTGCGGGAGCTGACGGGCTCCGGGCCCAACGGACTGATCCTCCGCGCCGACGTCGAACGTGTCCTGCACGCCGGTGCCACGCGACCCGGGGCCCCGACCGCGGTCCCGGTGCCCGCCGTGCACCCCGCCGCCTCCGCCGAGGGCACGCGCGTGCCTCTCAAGGGCATCCGCGGTGCCGTCGCCGACAAGCTCTCCCGCAGCCGGCGCGAGATCCCGGACGCGACCTGCTGGGTGGACGCCGACGCGACGGAACTGATGCGCACGCGCGTGCACATGAACGGGGCCGGAGGCGCGAAGATCTCCCTCCTCGCCCTGCTCGCCCGTATCTGCACCGCCGCCCTCGCCCGGTACCCCGAGCTGAACTCCACGGTCGACCTGGAGGCCAGGGAGATCGTCCGGCTCGACCGCGTCCACCTCGGCTTCGCCGCACAGACCGAACGCGGACTCGTCGTCCCCGTCGTACGGGACGCCCACACCAGGAACGCCGAGGCGCTGAGCGCGGAGATCGCGCGGCTGACCGAGGCGGCCCGGGCCGGCACCCTCACGCCCGCCGAACTCACCGGCGGGACCTTCACACTGAACAACTACGGCGTGTTCGGCGTCGACGGCTCCACGCCGATCCTCAACCACCCCGAGGCGGCCATGCTCGGCGTCGGCCGGATCGTCCCCAAGCCATGGGTGCACGAGGGCGAACTGGCGGTGCGCCAGGTCGTCCAGCTGTCGTTCACCTTCGACCACCGGGTGTGCGACGGCGGTACGGCGGGCGGTTTCCTGCGCTATGTGGCGGACTGCGTCGAACAGCCGGCGGTGCTGCTGCGCACGCTGTGATCAGGGCAGCGCGCTCGTTCCCTGTGATCAGCGGGGGCGCATACTCGGAGGGTGACCGCCCACGAGCCCCAGCCCTCAGGGACGCCCGGCGCCGACGGCTACGACGCCGTCGTGCTCGCGGGCGGGGCCGCCCGGCGGCTCGGCGGCGCCGACAAGCCCGGCGTACGGGTGGGCGGGCGCGCGCTGCTCGACCGGGTGCTCGCCGCCTGCGCGGACGCCGGCACCACCGTGATCGTGGCCGGCCCCCGGCCCACCGCACGGCCCGTCACCTGGGCCCACGAGGACCCGCCGGGCGGCGGACCCGTCGCCGCACTCGACGCGGGCCTGCGACACACCGGCGCCGAACACGTCGTCGTACTCTCCGCCGATCTCCCGTTCCTCGGACCGGCGACGGTACGGCGGCTCCTCGACGCCCTGCGGACGAGCGGTGCCGAGGGTGCGCTGCTCACCGACACCGGCGGCCGGGACCAGCCGCTCGTGGCCGTGTACCGGGCGTCCGCGCTGCGCCGCGAGCTGGGTGCGCTCGCCCTCGAACACGGCGGCCTCACCGGCCTGCCGCTGCGCCGGCTGACCGCCGCGCTCGAACTCACCCGGGTGTCCGACCCCGTCGCGTCCTTCGACTGCGACACCTGGGACGACATCGCCGCCGCCAGAGCACGCATCAGGGAGCATGGGCACGTGTTGGACGAATGGATTTCCGCAGCCAAGGACGAACTGGGCATCGACCTGGACGTCGACACCGACCTCCTCCTGGACCTCGCCCGTGACGCCGCGCACGGAGTGGCCAGGCCTGCCGCTCCCCTGACGACGTTCCTCGTCGGGTACGCGGCGGGCCGGGCCGGGGGAGGCCCGGAGGCGGTCGCCGAGGCCACCCGCAAGGCAGTCGCCCGCGCGCTGCGCTGGGCCGACGAGGCAGCGGCGGACGCGAAGTCCGCAGCCGCCGAGCCGGGTGCGGGCAAGGCCCCCGACAGCCGCTCGGACGCCGGATGACCGCCCGCAGCGACCTGGACGACCTCGGAGCCGAGGAGGCGCTCGCCCTCGTGAACCAAGGAAACGGCGGCGGCAGCGGTAGGCAGGGTGACGGACCGACCCCCGCGGGCTCCGCGGTACCGGCCCCCACCGGGAAGGGCGTCTACGACGTGGACGCCGACACCGACAGCCCCGGATCGGCTGCCACCCCCGCCCCTGCCCCCGCCTCCGAGCGCCCCCGGGCCACCCCCTGGCCCCAGGCCCGCGCCATCGCCGAGCGCGCCGCCCGCCAGGTCTTCCGTACCGCCTCGGCCCCCGTCTCCGTCCCCCTCGACGCCGCCCTCGGCCTGGTCCTCGCCGCCCCTCTCGCCGCCCTCACCGACCTCCCCTCCTTCGACACGTCCGCGATGGACGGCTGGGCGGTGGCAGGCCCCGGCCCCTGGAGGGTGCGCGAGGCCGGTGTGCTCGCCGGGCACGCGCAGCCCGAGCCGCTCACCGACGGCGAGGCGGTACGGATCGCGACGGGTGCCCGCATCCCGTACGACACGAGCGCCGTACTGCGCAGCGAGCACGGCCGCACCGACGACAAGGGCCGGCTGCACGCCGTCCTCCCCCACTCTCGGCTTCGCTCGAGCGGGGGGACCCCCACCATGAGTCACGGCCAGGACATCCGTCCGCGCGGCCAGGAGTGCCGCTCCGGCGACCAGCTGCTGCCCAGCGGCACCTTCGTGACCCCGGCCGTGCTCGGGCTCGCGGCAGCCGCCGGGTACGACACCCTTGCCGCGATCCCCCGGCCCAGGGCCGAAGTCCTCGTCCTGGGCGACGAGTTGCTCACCGAGGGACTGCCCCACGACGGTCTGATCCGGGATGCGCTCGGCCCGATGCTGCCGCCCTGGCTGCGCTCGCTCGGCGCCGATGTCATCGCCGTACGCAGACTCGGGGACGACGCCGAGGCGCTCTACGCGGCCCTGAAGAACTCCCGCGCCGAGATCGTCGTCACCACCGGAGGCACCGCCGCCGGACCCGTCGACCACGTCCACCCCACCCTGCGCCGCCTCGGCGCCGAACTGCTTGTGCACGGCGTCCAGGTGCGCCCCGGCCACCCCATGCTGCTGGCCCGGCTGAAGGAGAACCAGCACCTCGTCGGACTGCCCGGCAACCCGCTGGCCGCCGTCTCCGGGCTGCTCACCCTCGCCGAACCCCTGCTGCGGACCCTCGCGGGACGGACGGCGCCCGAGCCGTACACGCTGCCCCTCAAGGACGAGGTGCACGGTCACCCGTACGACACCCGGCTCGTCCCCGTCGTCCTGCGCGTCGACCGGGCCGTGCCGCTGCACTACAACGGGCCGGCCATGCTGCGCGGCATCGCGGCGGCCGAGGCCCTCGCCGTCGTACCTCCGGGCGGGGCGCGAGCCGGTCAGGAACTGGAACTGCTCGACCTGCCCTGGGCTGCGGCCACCGAAGCCGGGCAGTGTTTCACGTGAAACATTCGGACCGGAACGGCACCCGACTCAGCGGCAATGGAGGATGTTTCACGTGAAACTGCCGGGTCATGACGCCATCGCCCGCCAGGCGGACGAGCATCTGTTGACCTATCGGGTGAAACTTCCCCGGACCGTGGTGGAGCGGCCGATGCGGCAGGTCGGCAAACGCGTCGCCATGGCCCTGCTGGTGCTGGTCGGGACGGCACTCATCGTCTACGCCGACCACGACGGCTACAGCGACAACGCCGACGGTTCCGTCGGCCTTCTCGACGCCTTCTACTACGCCACCGTCACCCTCTCCACCACCGGATACGGCGACATCGCACCCGTCAGCGACGCCGCCCGGTTCACCAACATCTTCGTCATCACCCCGCTGCGCGTGCTCTTCCTGATCATCCTGGTCGGCACGACTCTCGAAGTCCTCACGGAGCGCACTCGTGAGGAGTGGCGGCAGAACCGCTGGAGGGCGACCTTGCGAGAGCACACCGTTGTCATCGGATTCGGGACCAAGGGGCGGTCGGCCGTGCAGACCGTCTGTGTCACCGGGCTGAAGAAGGAACAGGTCGTGGTCGTCGACCCCAGTTCCAAGGCCGTGGACGCGGCCACCGCCGAGGGGTACGCAGGAGTGGTCGGCGACGCCACGCGCAGCGACGTACTGCTTCGGGCAGAGGTGCAGAAGGCGCGCCAGATCATCATCGCCACCCAGCGCGACGACACGGCCGTTCTCGTCACGCTGACGGCCCGGCAACTCAACCGGACGGCGAAGATCGTGGTCGCCGTGCGCGAGGAGGAGAACGCGCCGCTGCTCAAGCAGTCCGGCGCCGACGCCGTCATCACGAGCGCGAGCGCGGCCGGTCGTCTGCTCGGGCTGTCGGTGCTCAGCCCCGCCGCCGGCATGGTCATGGAGGACCTCATCCAGCAGGGCAGCGGGCTCGACATCGTCGAACGGCCGGTTATAAAGGCCGAGGTGGGCAAGGGGCCGCGCGAGACGGACGACCTGGTCGTGAGCGTCGTACGCGGGCATCGCGTGCTGGGTTACGACGATCCGTCCATCGGGGAGCTTCAGGTGGCCGACCGGCTCATCACCATCGTGCGGGCGACACCGGGCGCGCACGTGGCCCCCGACGCCCGCCCGTTCCGCGACCGCTGAACCCGTAACGCCGGCTGCTTGCGGTTAGGGAGCCGTATCGGCACCGGGCCGCAGACCGGCACGAGCAGGCCCGCCCACCCCAGCGGCCGGTCATCCGCCGGCCGGCCGGGATCTCATCGCTCGCGCTGCCTCATGTCTGTCCGCGGTCCCTCCGGCGAGCCCGACCGCACGTGGAGGTCGCCGGCACGGGGAGTAGCGTCCCCTTATGCATGCGATCACGATTACCGAACCCGGAGGGCCCGAGGCGCTGGTGTGGGCCGAGGTCCCCGATCCCGTGCCCGGTGAGGGCGAGGTGCTGGTCGAAGTGGTGGCCGGCGCCGTCAACCGCGCCGACATCCTGCAACGCCAGGGCTTCTACAACCCGCCACCCGGCGCCTCCCTGTACCCCGGACTGGAGTGTTCGGGGCGGATCGTGGAGATCGGGCCCGGAGTGTCCGGCTGGTCCGTCGGCGACGAGGTGTGCGCACTGCTCGCGGGCGGCGGCTACGCCGAGAAGGTCGCCGTCCCGGCCGGGCAGCTGCTGCCCCTGCCCGCGGGCATCGACCTGAAGCGGGCCGCGGCGCTGCCCGAGGTGGCCTGCACGGTCTGGTCGAACGTCTTCATGATCTCCCACCTCCGCCCCGGCGAGACCTTCCTCGTGCACGGCGGCTCCAGCGGCATCGGCACCATGGCCATCCAGCTCGCCAAGGCGGTCGGCGCCAGGGTCGCCGTCACGGCCGGGACGAAGGAGAAGCTCGACCAGTGCGCCGAGCTGGGCGCCGACATCCTGGTCAACTACCGCGAGCAGGACTTCGTCGAGGAGCTGAAGCAGGCCACCGACGGCGCCGGCGCCGACGTCATCCTCGACAACATGGGCGCCAAGTACCTGGACCGCAACGTCAGCGCCCTCGCCGTCAACGGACGGCTCGCGATCATCGGCATGCAGGGCGGCCTCAAGGCCGAACTGAACATCGGCGCGCTCCTCACCAAGCGGGCCGCGATCAGCGCGACCTCGCTGCGTGCCCGCCCGATCGCCGAGAAGACGGCGATCGTGGCCGCCGTACGCGAACATGTCTGGCCGCTGCTCGCCGCCGGTCAGGTCCGGCCGGTCATCGACCGTGAGTTCCCGATGAGCGACGCGGCGGCGGCCCACCGGATCGTGGAGGAGAGCGGGCACGTGGGGAAGGTACTGCTGGTCGTCCCGTAGCGGGACGTCCTCGTCCCGGTCACGTCCTCCGTACGCGCAGCCGCAGCGCCAGGAGGACGAGGCCGAGGCCGAGGCCGATCAGAACCAGCCCGCTGCCGAGCGGCAGTGTCCGCAGCACCGGCCCGGAGACCGTGTTCGGCAGGGTGTCGGCGTCCCGCGGTCCGTCCGGCACGGAGGTGGGCTCGGGGACGGGCACGGCCTCCTCGTACGCCGCCTCGTCGGGCGGCGTGGACTCCCGTCGCCCGGGACGCTCCCGCCCCTCACCCGCCGGGCTCCCGGCCCGGGAGGCGTCGGGGGCGGGCCGGGCGACGTAGGAGATGTCGTCGTACGCCGGTGCCGTGCCGTGCGGGGCAGCGGCGAGGGTGGGGGCCGCCAGGGCCAGCAGTGTGCCGCAGGTACGCAGGGCGCGGAGCCATGGAGTCATGTCGTGGCCACCTCCCGCTCGCGGAGTCGCCGGTCGGCAGTCACCCGTCACCGGGGTGTCGACGGCACCAGCCTCACACGCGCCCGTCCGTCCGGCATCCCGGACACGGCGAGCCGGGCCGGACCCACCGGCCGCGGCCGCGACCTGGTGCGAGAGAATGACGGCATGGAGATGCCGAGGAACGACAGGTCACCGGAGAACCCCCAGATCCTGGTCGTTGGCCAGGACGGGACGGCTCTCGGCGGCGGCGGTGACGACGACTCCCGAGAGATCCCGGTGACGGACATGGTGGAGCAGCCCGCCAAGGTCATGAGGATCGGCAGCATGATCAAGCAGCTGCTGGAAGAGGTGCGCGCGGCTCCTCTCGACGAGGCGAGCCGGGTCCGGCTCAAGAGGATCCACGCCAGCTCGGTGAAGGAGCTGGAGGACGGTCTCGCGCCGGAGCTGGTCGACGAGCTGGAGCGCCTGTCCCTGCCGTTCACGGACGAGGCGATTCCCAGCGACGCGGAACTGCGGATCGCGCAGGCCCAGTTGGTGGGGTGGCTGGAGGGTCTCTTCCACGGGATCCAGACCGCCCTGTTCGCCCAGCAGATGGCCGCGCGGGCCCAGCTGGAGCAGATGCGCCGCGCGCTGCCGCCGGGTGTCGGCGGCCACGAGGGCGATGACGACCCGCGTACGGGTGGACGTACGGGCGGGCCGTACCTCTAGTCCGCCGGGTCCGCCCCCAGATCTCATGGAGAGGGGCCCGGTGGCCGACCGACCGGCTGCCGGGCCCCGCTCCATGAACGGCCATCCGCTCAGGACGACGGGTAGCCTGTCGACACGTTCAGGCTGATCACCGGCATGTTCTCCGGGTCGGCGTCGTCGCCCGCGGAGGGGAACTGGTCCATGACCGTGTCCTTGCCGTACGTGTTCTCGGCGACCCGCGTGACCTTCATCTGCCAGCCGGCCGCCTGGAAGCAGAGCGTGACCGAGGCCAGGTTCTTGTAGCGGAAGTCGGGCAGCCGGATCTTGTCCGGGTCGGTGTACGACTCCTGCGCCTCCGAGCACTCCTTCGCGTCGATCTTCTTGTCCAGGTCCGGTTCCTTGTACCCCGATCCGGTTCTCGACCCCGTCTCCGCCTCCACCGACCGCGAGGCCGAGGCGCTCGCGGTGCTGCTGCCGCCGGTCCCGCGGCCGTTGTCGGTGGCGTCCCCGCCCAGGTTCAGGGCCAGGATCAGCCCGCCGACGGCGGCGAGGGAGACGAGGACCGAGCCCAGGATCACCGGGGTGTTGCTCTTCCGTCCTCCTCCGGAGGAGGACGGGGCCGGAGTCGAGGGCGAGGGCGAGTACGCGGCGGGGGGCGTGTGCTGCTGCGGCGCGTACGCGCCGGGCGTCCGGTACGCCGCCTGCTGCGGATAGCCGTACGCCGGAGCCGGTGGCTGCGGGGGCGTGTGCACAGGCCCGTACGCCGGGGGCGGAGTGTCGCGGTACGGATTCACGTGCTGCGGGTGCGGCTGGTAGGGGGTCTGTACGGAGCCCGGCGGGGCCGGGATCGCCTGGTCGACCGGCGGGAACACCGCGGAGGCGATGCCCGCGCCGCTCTGCGCCGGGGCGCCCGGGACGATGTTCGGGGCGGCCGGGTGGAGGGAGGCGGCCACGCGCAGGCACTCGTCGCGCATGGCGACGGCGCTCGGGAAACGCTCGTTCGGGTTCTTCTTCAGCGCGCGGGCGACGAGCGCGTCCACCGCCGGGGGCAGCGCGCTGTTGACCGACGAGGGGGCGACCGGCTGCTCCTGGACATGCGCGTACGCGATCGCGAGCGGTGAGTCGGCGTTGAACGGCAGCCGTCCGGTGACCAGCTGGAACAGCATGATGCCGACCGAGTAGAGGTCGGAGCGGGCGTCCACGGCCCGGCCCAGTGCCTGCTCCGGGGAGAGGTACTGCGGGGTGCCGACGACCATGCCTGTCTGCGTCATCGACGTGACGCCCGACTGTATGGCGCGGGCGATGCCGAAGTCCATGACCTTGACGACACCGCGCTTGGTCGTCATCACGTTGCCCGGCTTGATGTCCCGGTGGACCAGGCCCATCTCGTGGCTGATCTCCAGTGCCGCCAGCACGTCCGCGGTGATCCGCAGCGCCTTGTCGGCGGGCATCGCCCCGAACTGCCGTACATCCGCGTCGAGAACGGAGCCGAGCGGCTGCCCCTCTACGTACTCCATGACGATGTACGGGGTCATGGTCCCCGCCACCTCGTCCTCGCCGGTGTCGAAGACCGAGACGATGTTCGTGTGGGTGAGCTTGGCCACGGCCTGGGCCTCGCGGCGGAAACGCTCGCGGAACGCCGGCTCACGGCCCAGTTCGGTGTGCAGCGTCTTGATCGCGACCTGCCGGTCCAGGACCGAGTCGTACGCGAGGTGCACCGAGGCCATGCCGCCCTCGCCGAGCAGATCGCGCAGCTGGTAGCGCCCGCCGGCGAGCGCGTGCCCCGCGTACCGGCCGTGTGCGCCGTCCTGGCTCATGTTTCCGCGTCCCCCGAACTTCTCCACAGCCACACGTGATCGATCGGCTGATGCCGGGCCAAGTCTGCCGGAGGGCACTGACACGTCAAGCGGGGTGCCCGTTCCGTGACCGTACGGGAAGGAAGCGTCGCGGAAGCGTTACAGGGGCTGTACGGACGAGGTACGGGATTTGCACGCCGATACCCGCAACGGGTTTGATAACCGGTCCGCCCGGGACTCGTACCCGGGTTCGTCCCGGAGCTCTTCCGGGATCGCCTCCCGGATCGGAGGCTTGCGTGGAGGCTGTAGCGTGGCCGACGGAGACCGTAACAACACCGCGCGCACCGCGGGCAGAAACGACGGCGAGGACTGATGGCACAGCAGCGCGCTCAGGGCCCGTCCGACCCCGAGGCGGCTGGCGGCGGTATGTCAGACGCGCCTGAGCTGTGGGGCAACGGCGGACTGGTGGGGGACGGCCGGTACCGGCTCACCCACAGACTCGGCCGGGGCGGCATGGCCGAGGTGTTCGCCGCCGAGGACGTGCGCCTCGGGCGGACCGTCGCGATCAAGCTGCTCCGCGCCGACCTCGCCGAGGACCCGATCTCCAAGGCCCGCTTCACGCGCGAGGCCCAGGCTGTGGCCGGACTCAACCACCACTCGATCGTCGCCGTGTACGACTCCGGCGAGGACTACGTGGGCGGTCAGTCCGTCCCGTACATCGTGATGGAGATCGTCGAGGGGCGCACCATCCGCGACCTCCTCATCAACGCCGAGGCGCCTGGGCCCGAGCAGGCCCTGATCATCGTCTCCGGGGTGCTGGAAGCGCTTGCCTACTCGCATCAGCACGGCATCGTGCACCGCGACATCAAGCCCGCCAACGTGATCATCACGCACGGCGGCGCCGTGAAGGTCATGGACTTCGGCATCGCCCGCGCGCTGCACGGGGCGTCGACCACGATGACGCAGACCGGCATGGTCATGGGCACGCCCCAGTACCTCTCCCCGGAGCAGGCACTCGGCAAGGCCGTCGACCACCGCTCCGACCTGTACGCCACCGGCTGTCTGCTGTACGAACTCCTCGCGCTGCGGCCCCCGTTCACCGGCGAGACCCCGCTGTCCGTGGTCTACCAGCACGTCCAGGACATTCCGGTGCCCCCGTCCCAGGTCTCGGACGTGGCGCCGCCGGAACTCGACGGGCTCGTCATGCGCTCCCTGGCCAAGGAGCCGGACGACCGCTTCCAGACCGCCGAGGAGATGCGCGGGCTGATCCAGTACGGCCTGCAGATGCTGTACGACCAGGGCGGCCACACCGGCACCTGGAACACCGGGCCCGTCGACATGCACGACGGCCGGCACACCCCCTCGGGGGGCTTCGCCGGCACCACGGTGATGAACCACCCGGGCGACCAGTCCGGCACCACCCAGATCCCCCAGCAGATCCTGCCCGTCGGATACGGCGGCGGGGACGACGGCGGCTTCGAGGGGCACGGCAACCGGGGCGGCGGCCGGGGCAAGCTGTGGATACTGGCGTTCTTCGCCGTGATCGCCATCGCGGCGGGCGTGGCCCTGGCCCTGCAGAACGGCAACGGCACGGGCGGCGACACCGGCACCTCGAAGACGCCGACCGCCTCTCAGCCCAAGACGGCCGACGACACCACGGCGAGCGCCAGCGACGAGCCTTCCGCGGAGCCGTCGGACACTGCCACGGACGACGGCAGTGGCTCGGACGGAGGGTCCCAGTGGACGCCGTCGGCCACGCCGTCGTTCACGCTGTCCGCGACCCCCTCCACCGAGCCGTCGCCCACCCCGTCGGACGTGGAGACGAGCGCGGTGCCGTCGGTCACCGCGTCCCAGCCGTCGGACCCGGCGACTCCGTCGTCCGAGACGTCGGGCGACACCGGAGAGGGAGACGGCGGTACGGAGGGCGGCACCACCCCCTGACCCGCCGACCGCCCCGCCGCGTGAACGAACCGGCGGCCGGTTGACGGAAGGCAGCGTCCACGCGCGCGTGCGGCCCGAAGAGGGCTTCACGCGCGCGCCGCGTTCACCGGGACCCGGTGGCCGGCCTCGGGCCGGCGTCAGTCCACGAACGCCTCGCACACCGCGTCGTACTCGCGTGTCCACCACACCGCGAGCGCCGAGGCGGCCGGGAACTGGGAGTCGGCGCGGGTGTCGCCCCGCTCGTAGTGCCAGCGCAGCATCCAGAAGTCGTTGAGGCGCTCCCACCACACCCGGTGCACGGCGGCGGCCAGTTCGGAGGGCGCGGCCCCCGCGGCACGCCGGTACGCGCGCGCGTACGCCCGTGCCTTGGGCAGGTCGAGCGTCCCGGTGGGCCGTACGAAGAAGATCGCGGCGGCACGTACGGTCTCCTCCGCGCGGGGCTGCACACCGAGCCGGTCCCAGTCGACGATCGCGGCCGGGGCGTCCCCCTTGTAGAGCAGGTTGAACGGGTGGAAGTCCCCGTGCACCCAGCCCACCGAGCCGCCCGGCGGGGGCCGCCGGTCCACGTGCTGCTCCAGCAGCGCCCGCCGTTCCAGGAGCCGGTGGCGGGCCAGTTCGTCGAAGGCGTCGGTGGGGCGGTGGCGGCGTACGTGGGCCAGGAGGTCGTCGATGAGCGCGAAGGTGTCGGCGGGGTCGGCCGAGAGTGCCTGCGGGGGCTCGGCGGCGGTCTGGGGGCCCGGCTGGGCGCCGGCCGGGTGCGGGGGCCCGGCGGTGGTGCGGGGGGCAGGGGACTTCGCGAGGGCTTCGGCGTGGGCCCGGCTCCTGTCGGTGAACCGGCTCTGCCGGGTGGCGTCCCGGCGGCGGGCGACTGTGCCCGCTCGGCCGGTGCCTTCCTCGCGGCCGGGCGGTCCCCCGTGGACGCCGACGCCGCCCTGCTCGGGGGGCTGTCCTCGGCCGGCGGCCTCGTTCTCGCACCGTTCGCCCGGTGTCCGGCCCCGCGTCGGCATCACCCGTTCCAGGCTCGCGTGGACCACGCCCAGCAGAGCGCCCAGCCGGCCGCACTGGACGGTGCTGAGCTGGCCGCCGTGGCGGTGGCGGCCGTCGATCCAGGGGTGCAGGGCGTAGGCGTGGCCGCCGACGACGGCGACCGTACGTCCGTCGCGGCCCGGCAGGGGTGGGGCCACCGGGACGCCGAGGTCCGCGAGGCGCTGGGTCGCCCGGTGCTGACGGGCGATCGCGGCGGGGTCGGCGGTCTCGGGGTCGAAGTGGTGCTTGAGGAAGTAGTCGCCGCGGGTGGTGGCGAGCCGGTAGCCGCGGTTCAGCAGCCCTTGGTCGACGGGGTCGCAGGTCAGCGCGGACCCGGCGGCGTACTGGCGGAGGAGGGCGCCCAGCGGGGGCGCATGGGACGCGAAGGGTGGTACAGATGAGCGCGGCACGCGCCAGATGGTAGGGCACGAGCCGGGCGCGTGAGCGGGGCGCTTGTCACGCGCAGTCACAGGTGACCGCGGGCAGTCATGGGCAGTCGGTTTCGATCACGGAGTGCACCGTCGCGAACTGGGGTTCGACCCGGAGGTAGACGGGATCGAAGGGAACGCCGTCCACGGAGCGCGGTGCGGGGCCGAACCGGTCGAGTTCGGCGGCGGTCGGCTCGACGGCGGCGCACTCCCCGACGACCTGCACGGACCACGACCGGCTCCGCGCGGACGGAACATCCGCGCCGTACGCGACGACACCGCCCACGCACGCCCGGTGGTACCCGTGCCCTCTGTGCAGGCGCAGCAGAACCCGGCCGTCCACGACGATGTGCCGGGCGGACGCCAGGAAGGGCAGCGCGCGCATGCTGGTCGCGACCCGGCCGTGTTCGACGCGGCCGAGGAGATCGGCGGCGCGCTGTTCGTCGGTCGGCATACACCCAGGTTGCGCGTAGGAAGAGTGGGCGCACCAGGGGCGCTCGCCCCGAGAAGAGGGGTCTTAGGTCCCGATTCGGGGGGTCACCCCTCAAAACCCTGCCGCTGCCCCTGTCGCTCCGCCTGCGTCCGCGCCACGTAGGCCGCCGCCTGGGAGCGCCTCTGCATGCCCAGTTTCGACAGCAGTCCGGACACGTAGTTCTTGATCGTCTTCTCCGCCAGGTGCAGTCGTTCGCCGATCTCGCGGTTGGTGAGCCCCTCGCCGATCAGGTCGAGGATCCGGCGTTCCTGCTCGGTGAGGTTCGCGAGCCGCTCGTCGCCTCTCGCCGCGTCGCCGCCGCCGCGCAGCCGCTCCATGACGCGGGCGGTCGCGACCGGGTCGAGCAGGGACCGGCCTGCGGCGACGTCCCGTACGGCCGCCAGTAGTTCATGTCCGCGGATGGCCTTCAGGACGTACCCGGAGGCGCCCGCCAGGATGGCGTCGAAGAGGGCCTCGTCGTCGGCGAACGAGGTCAGCATCAGGCACTTGACGCCCGTGTCCCGCGAGCGGATCTCGCGGCACACCTCGACGCCGCTGCCGTCCGGGAGCCGTACGTCCAGGACGGCCACGTCCGGGCGGGCGGCCGGAATCCGGGCCAGCGCCTCCGCCGCCGTACCGGCCTCGCCGACCACCTCGATGTCGTCCTCGACCGAGAGCAGTTCGTGGACTCCCCGGCGGACGACTTCATGGTCATCGAGGAGAAATACGGTGATTTTTCCGTCTTCGGGCACGCGGACAGTCTCACACACCGGCTCTTCCCGTGAGCTGGGTGAGCGGGATAACGTGCCGTTGTTCCGGCCCCCTGCAAGGCTGTGACCAGGGTCCCTTCCCGACTTGCTCAATTTACTTGGATTTCCAAGCAAAATGGCAGGTCAGGGGGGTTTCATAGAAATATGACGCACTGGGTAACGTCATCCTTGCGGGACGCTCGCCGGGGCGCCTGTCACGCCTGTTCCCGGCCGAGCGGCACCCACCCCGTGCACGGGTATCGGGTACAGGTGACCGCACTGGTTACCCGGCAACCCCGGGGCCGGACCGACGGAGGAGTACACGTGACCGTGGAGAGCACTGCCGCGCGCAAACCGCGACGCAGCGCCGGAAGCAAGACCGGTACCACCCGCACCACTGCCCAGGGCACCCCCGCCCAGAGCGCCGACGCGCCGGCCGCCGACACACCGCCCACGGCCGCGAAGCGCGTCGCCGCCAAACGCGCCGCCACCAGGAAGCCGGCCGGGACGGGCGCCGATCCGGACCTCGTCCAGCTGCTGACCCCCGAGGGCAGGCGCGTCAAGAACGCCGACTACGACCCGTACGTCGCCGCCATCACCCCCGACGAACTGCGCGGCCTGTACCGGGACATGGTGCTGACCCGCCGCTTCGACGCCGAGGCCACCGCCCTCCAGCGCCAGGGCGAGCTGGGCCTGTGGGCCTCGCTGCTCGGCCAGGAGGCGGCCCAGATCGGCTCCGGCCGCGCCACCCGCCCCGACGACTACGTCTTCCCGACCTACCGGGAGCACGGTGTCGCCTGGTGCCGGGACATCGACCCGACGAACCTGCTCGGCATGTTCCGCGGGGTGAACCACGGCGGCTGGGACCCCAACAGCAACAACTTCCACCTCTACACGATCGTCATCGGCTCGCAGACCCTGCACGCCACCGGCTACGCGATGGGCGTGGCCAAGGACGGCGCGGACTCGGCCGTCATCGCGTACTTCGGGGACGGCGCCTCCAGCCAGGGCGATGTCGCGGAGTCCTTCACCTTCGCCTCGGTCTACAACGCCCCCGTGGTGTTCTTCTGCCAGAACAACCAGTGGGCCATCTCCGAGCCGACCGAACGCCAGACCCGCGTCCCGCTCTACCAGCGCGCGCAGGGCTACGGCTTCCCCGGCGTACGGGTGGACGGCAACGACGTGCTGGCCGTCCTCGCGGTGACGAGGTGGGCCCTGGAGCGGGCCCGCCGCGGCGAGGGCCCCACGCTGGTCGAGGCGTTCACGTACCGCATGGGCGACCACACCACCTCCGACGACGCGACCCGCTACCGCCACGACGACGAGCGGGTCGCCTGGGAGGCGAAGGACCCGATCGCGCGTCTGCGCGCGTACCTGGAGGCCTCAAACCACGCGGATGAGGGATTTTTCGCGGAACTGGAGGCCGAGAGCGAGTCGTTGGGCAGGCGAGTACGCGAAGTGGTCCGGGCCATGCCGGACCCGGACCCCTTCGCGCTGTTCGAGCACACCTATGCCGACGGGCACGCGCTCGTGGACGAGGAGCGGGCCGAGTTCGCCGCCTACCAGGCGTCGTTCACCGATGTGGAGGGGGCATGACCATGGCGGCGGAGACAGTGACTTCCAGGGCTGTGACTTCCACAAGCATGGCCCTGGCCAAGGCGATCAACGAATCGCTGCGCAAGGCCCTGGAGTCGGACCCCAAGGTCCTGATCATGGGTGAGGACGTCGGCAAGCTCGGCGGTGTCTTCCGGGTCACCGACGGTCTGCAGAAGGACTTCGGCGAGGACCGCGTCATCGACACCCCGCTCGCCGAGTCGGGCATCGTCGGCACGGCCATCGGTCTCGCCCTGCGCGGCTACCGCCCGGTGGTGGAGATCCAGTTCGACGGCTTCGTCTTCCCGGCGTACGACCAGATCGTCACCCAGCTCGCGAAGATGCACGCACGCGCGTTGGGCAAGATCAAGCTCCCGATCGTCATCCGCATCCCGTACGGCGGCGGCATCGGCGCGGTCGAGCACCACTCGGAGTCCCCGGAGGCGCTCTTCGCGCACGTGGCGGGCCTCAAGGTGGTGTCCCCGGCCAACGCGTCGGACGCGTACTGGATGATGCAGCAGGCCATCCAGAGCGACGACCCGGTGATCTTCTTCGAGCCGAAGCGGCGCTACTGGGACAAGGCCGAGGTCGATGCCGCGGCCATCCCGGGCCCGCTGCACAAGGCCAAGGTGGTCCGCGCGGGCACCGACCTCACCCTCGCCGCCTACGGCCCGATGGTGAAGCTGTGCCTGGAGGTCGCGGGCGCGGCGGCCGAGGAGGGCCGGTCCCTGGAGGTCCTCGACCTCCGCTCGGTCTCCCCGCTCGACTTCGACACCGTCCAGGCCTCGGTCGAGAAGACCCGCCACCTGGTCGTGGTGCACGAGGCACCGGTGTTCTTCGGCTCGGGCGCGGAGATCGCCGCCCGGATCACGGAGCGCTGTTTCTACCACCTGGAGGCCCCGGTGCTCAGGGTCGGCGGCTACCACGCCCCGTATCCGCCGGCGCGCCTCGAGGACGAGTACCTACCGAGCCTGGACCGGGTGCTCGACGCCGTCGACCGCTCGCTGGCGTACTGAGGAGAGGGACGTGACGACGATGACAGACGCGTCCGTTCGCGAGTTCAAGATGCCCGACGTGGGCGAGGGACTCACCGAGGCCGAGATCCTCAAGTGGTATGTCAAGCCGGGCGACACGGTCACCGACGGGCAGGTGGTGTGCGAGGTCGAGACCGCCAAGGCGGCCGTCGAACTGCCCATCCCGTACGACGGGGTGGTGCGCTCACTCCACTTCCCCGAGGGCACGACGGTCGACGTGGGCACGTCGATCATCGCGGTGGACGTGACCGGCGCGGCCGGCGCCGCGGTGGAGGCCCAGGCGCCGGTTGCCGCCGCGGCACCCGAGACCCCCGAGGAGGCGAAGCCGCCGGCCCGCCAGCCGGTCCTCGTGGGCTACGGCGTGTCCGTGTCCTCGACCAAGCGCCGCCCCCGCAGGGGTGCCGAGGTCCCGGCCCGGGAGGTCGCCGCGGCGGTCCAGCAGGAGCTGAACGGCCACGGCGGGCGGGCGGAGGCGAACGGCCACGGCGGCCACAGCGCCCTCACCGGCCTGGCAGGCCTGCCCGGTCAGGCCGTCCTGGCCCCGGTGGCCGGGCGTCCGCTCGCGAAGCCGCCGGTGCGCAAGCTCGCCAAGGATCTCGGCGTCGACCTGACGACGGTGACCCCGTCGGGCCCCGACGGCGTCATCACGCGCGAGGACGTGCACGCCGCGGTGGCCCCGGCCGCCCCCGAGCCGGTGCGCACGGCGCCGGCCGCCCCGGCGATCCCGGCACCGGCCGCCACGTACGACGGCACGCGGGAGACGCGCGTCCCGGTCAAGGGCGTACGGAAGGCGACCGCGGCGGCGATGGTCGGCTCGGCGTTCACGGCGCCGCATGTCACGGAGTTCGTGACGGTGGACGTGACGCGGACGCTGAAGCTGGTGGAGGAGCTCAAGGGGGCCCCCGACTCGTACGGGTTGACGGGTCTGCGGGTGAACCCGCTGCTCCTGATCGCCAAGGCGCTGCTGGTCGCGATCAAGCGCCATCCGGACATCAACGCGTCCTGGGACGAGGCGAACCAGGAGATCGTGCTCAAGCACTACGTCAACCTGGGCATCGCGGCGGCGACCCCGCGCGGCCTGATCGTCCCGAACATCAAGGACGCCCACGACAAGACGCTCCCGCAACTGGCGGAGGCGCTCGGCGAGTTGGTGTCCACGGCGCGGGAGGGCAGGACCTCGCCGGCGGCCATGCAGGGCGGCACGGTGACGATCACGAACGTCGGCGTCTTCGGCGTCGACACGGGCACGCCGATCCTGCCTCCCGGCGAGGCCGCGATCCTCGCGGTCGGCTCGATAAAGCTCAAGCCGTGGGTCCACAAGGGCAAGGTCAAGCCCCGCCAGGTGACCACCCTGGCCCTCTCCTTCGACCACCGCCTGGTGGACGGGGAGTTGGGCTCCAAGGTGCTGGCGGACGTGGCGGCGATCCTGGAGCAGCCGAAGAAGCTCATCACCTGGGCATAGAAACGGAGGGCCTGCCGCGCTCAGCGCGGCAGGCCCTCCGTCTTCTGCTACTGGATGTCAGCCCAGGCGCGCGAAGCCGTAGTTCATCAGCTTCTTCGCGTCCGCCGTGCGGTTGGCGACCGAGGTGGAGGCGAGGACCGTGCCGATGACCGTCTTGCCGTTGCGGGTCGCGGCGAAGACCAGGCAGTACTTGGCCTCCGGGCCGGAGCCGGTCTTGATGCCGATGGTGCCGGCGTAACCGGACAGCAGCGGCTTGTTGGTGTTCTCCCAGCTCATCCAGCGGGTGCCGCCGGTCTTGGTGGTGACCTTCTCCTTGAAGTTCTGCGTCTTCACTATCGCGCGGAAGGCGCCGTTCTTCATGGTGTTGCTGGCGAGCTTCGTCAGGTCGCGCGGCGTCGAGTAGTTCGCGCCGCTGCCGATGCCGTCGAAGCTGTCGAACTTGGTGTTCGTCATGCCGAGGCTCCGGGCCGTGGTGTTCATCTTGGCGATGAACGACTTCACCCGGGCGGCACGCGTCGTGCCGGTGCCGAACTTGTCCGCGAGCGCGTACGCGGCGTCGCAGCCCGACGGCAGCATCAGCCCGTAGAGCAGCTGGCGGACGGTGACCTTGTCGCCGACGATCAGGCCCGCCGAGGAGGCGGTGTTGGCGACGATGTAGTCGCTGTACGCCTTCTGGATCGTGACCTTGGTGTTGAGGTTCAGGTTCGCCGTGGCCAGCACGACCTTCGCCGTCATTATCTTCGTGGTGGAACCGGTGGAGAGCTTGGTGTCGGCGGCCTTGGTGTACAGGCTCGCGCCGTTGGCGTTGTTCATCAGATAGCCGCCCTTGGCGACGATCGTCGGAACGGCGGGCGCCGCGGGAGCTGCCTGAGCGGGCGCCGCGGTGAGCGCTCCGGTCGCGAGCACGGCGCCGGTGGTGACCACCACGGCTACGGCTCTACGAAAACGGATGCCCTGGATGCCGGTTATCAACTTCAATACCCCGATTACGTCTGGATCGTCCGAATGTCCCTGGAGAGCGGCCGAGTTGGCCGCATAGGCGGAACGCCGCTCTCGTGTGACTCGTAACTAGCACAGTAGGTTGTGCGCGTGCTGAGGCGGGTTCCCCGTTTTTCCCTTTCCGAGAGACGTCGTACAACTGTGCGTGGTTCCCGCGTCCCTTCCGGAAGTTGAACTGTTGTCCGCGCGACGACGTCACGCCCCGAACGGGATCGGTCCGGGTGATCGGTCCATATGGCGGACGGCCGCCCTCATGCGTACGTGATGTATCTATGCTGTGGGCATGACCAGCCTGTCCGTGCAGCACGTGAAGCAACCTCCCGCCGCCGAACGCGTCTACGCCCACGTCAAAGAGGGCGTCCTGGACCGCCGTTACGAGGGCGGGACCCTGCTCACCGAAGGTGAACTGGCCGAGGCCGCCGGGGTGTCCCGCACGCCGGTGCGCGAGGCGCTGCTGCGCCTGGAGGCCGAGGGGCTGATCAAGCTCTACCCGAAGAAGGGCGCGCTCGTCCTGCCCGTCTCCGCGCAGGAGATCGCGGACGTCGTCGAGACCCGGCAGCTGGTCGAGGAGCACACCGTCCGCAAGGCGGTCCCCGCCTCGCCGCAGCTCATCGCCCGGCTCACCGAACTGCTCGAACGGCAGCGCGAGCAGGCCGCCGCCGGTGACCTCGCGGGCGCGGCCGTGACCGACCGCTGCTTCCACGCCGAGATCGTCCGCAGCGGAGGCAACGAGATCCTCTCCCGGCTGTACGACCAACTGCGCGACCGGCAGCTGAGGATGGGCGTCGCCGTGATGCACGCCCACCCCGACCGCATCACCAAGACGCTCGTCGAGCACCAGGAGATCCTCGACGCGCTGCGCTCGGGCGACCCGGAGGCGGCGGTCGCGATCGTGCACCGGCACGTCAGCTGGTTCTCCAACCTGGCCCGGGGCGAGGTCCGATGAGCCCCAGGCCCATCGCAGGCGCCGGTTCCGGTTCGCTGCCCGGCGATCCTCCCGGCGGGCGCCGCGCCGTCCTTGTCTGGTCCGTCGGCGTCTCGGTCTACTTCGTCGCCGTCATCTTCCGTACGTCCCTGGGGGTGGCGGGGCTCGACGCCGCCGACCGGTTCCATGTCAACGCGTCCGCACTGTCCACCTTCTCGATCCTCCAGCTCCTCGTCTACGCGGGCATGCAGATACCGGTCGGTCTGCTCGTCGACCGGCTCGGCACCAAGAAGGTGCTGGCCATCGGGGCGGTGCTGTTCACGGCCGGCCAACTGGGCTTCGCGTTCTCCCCCTCGTACGGCACGGCCCTCGCCTCCCGCGCGCTGCTCGGGTGCGGTGACGCGATGACGTTCATCAGCGTGCTGCGGCTGGGGTCCCGGTGGTTCCCGGCGCGGCGCGGACCGATGATCGCGCAGCTCGCGGGGCTGGCCGGGATGGCGGGCAACCTCGTCTCGACGCTCGTCCTGGCCCGGCTGCTGCACGGCGTCGGGTGGACGGCGGCCTTCGCGGGCAGCGCGGTCGCGGGAGTCGTCGTCCTGGTGCTGATGCTCGTGTTCCTCAGGGATCACCCGGAGGGGCACGAGCCGGAGCCGTTCCCGCACCAGGGAGCGGCCTACGTGCGCCGGCAGATCGCCGCCTCGTGGCGCGAGCCCGGGACGCGGCTCGGCCTGTGGGTGCACTTCACCACCCAGTTCCCGGCGATGGTCTTCCTGCTGTTGTGGGGCCTGCCGTTCCTCGTCGAGGCACAGGGGCTGACGCGGGCGACGGCGGGCGAGCTGCTCACCCTGGTCGTGCTGTCGAACATAGTGATCGGCCTGGTGTACGGGCAGATCGTCGCCCGGCACCACAGGGCGCGGCTGCCGCTGGCGCTGGGCACGGTGGGCGCGACGGCGGTGATGTGGGCGGTGACGCTCGCCTACCCGGCGGTGGCCGGCGCCGACCACGCCCCGATGTGGCTGCTGGTGACGCTGTGCACGGTGCTGGGTTCCTGCGGGCCCGCCTCGATGCTCGGCTTCGATTTCGCCCGGCCCGCGAATCCGCCCGAGCGTCAGGGGACGGCTTCGGGGATCACCAACATGGGTGGTTTCGTCGCCTCGATGACGACGCTTTTCGCGGTCGGTGTGCTGCTGGACGCGACCGGGGACAGCTATACCGTGGCGTTCTCGTTCGTGTTCCTGCTGCAGGGGGTCGGCGTCAGCCAGATTCTGCGGTTGCGGAAGCGGGCCGCTCTGCGGGAGTCGGAGCGGTTGGTTGCCAGCAGGGTTTCTACGGTGCACGTTCCCGTGTGAGCGCCGGTTCACAGGGGGGGCCGGTGTTGGTGTGGGCGTCTCTGGGGGCTGCCGCCCCCAGGCCCCCGCTTCGGCCCTGAAGGGGCCTCGTCCTCAATCGCCGGACGGGCTGATCATGCTGGCCGGCGCTGGAAAGCCAACCCTCAGGGCGTCACCGCGAAGTGGCGCAGGATCGCTGCGGTCAGGCCCGGGTCGCCCTCCGTCTTGATGCGGTCGGCGACCGCTTCCGGGGTCACCCGGCCGCAGGCCAGGCGGACGTAGGTCTCCCAGTCGAGGGCGAAGCTGGCGGCGGGGCCGAGGGCCGGGGAGGTTTCCAGGGTGCCGCGGCCGTTGATGTCGACGCGGATCGTGCGCAGGAACTCGATGGGGCCGTGCACGTCGAAGACGATCGCCGAACTGCGCGGTGCCCCCGCGTCCTTGGCGACGACCTTCGGCAGCGCGTCGAGGAGTACGTCCCGCGTGATGTGCGCGCCGGGCGAGTCGAGGTTGCCGGGCCGGCCGAGGGCCGTACGCAGGTCCTGCTCGTGCACCCACACGTCGAACGCCCGGTTGCGCATGAGGTCCACGAGGGCGGTCTCCCGGCCGTAGAGGCCGCGGATCATCGTCCCCGGTTCCCGTGACTCGTTGCGCAGCTGGCGGTTGCGGCGGATGACCGTGTACTCCAGCTCGGACGTCATCTCGGGGGCCGTGTGGTGCCGCCGTACGTCGACCTGCATCTCCATGTACCGCTGGTGCTCGTTGGTGACGTGGTAGAGGTCGCGCGGGAGCGTGTGGATGGGGCGCGGGTCGCCCAGCATCTCGCACTCCAGGCCGATGACGTGGGAGACCAGGTCACGGACCGACCAGCCCGGGCACGGGGTCCGGCGGTTCCACTCGCCCTCCGCGAGCGGTGACACCAGCTCGGATATCGCGTCGATGGAGTGGGTCCAGGCGTCGGCGTAGGGCTGGAGAGTGGGATGCAGACTCACGGAACGGGACCCCTCGGGCGGTCGGTACGCGGGCAGTGGTGACGGCGGATGACGTGACGGTGGGTGTCGACGGCGTTGTCGGCGGGGCGAAGGCTCGGACGGGATAGCTGTCAGCGGGCGTCTTGGAACGTTAAGTTACGCTGCTGTGCGGCACCCCGGCAGTGCTTTCGTGTGACGATCGTAGGCCCGTGTGAACGGCTCGAATGTCAGGACGGTGGTAGTGTGCGCGCTTCGCTCATCCAGATCGGTGTAGAAGAGGGCGAATCGGTCGAATCGCGCAGACGGCGCGTGGCCTCGCTGGTACGGGACGAGGCCGGAGCCGATCTCGTCGTACTGCCCGAGCTGTGGACGACCGGGGCTTTCGCGTACGAGCGGTTCGCCACCGAGGCCGAGGCGCTGGACGGTCCGACGTACGAGGCGATGGCGAAGGCGGCGAGCGACGCGGGCGTGTGGCTGCACGCCGGGTCGATCCCGGAACGGGACCCCGAGGGTCCTCTGTACAACACCTCCCTCGTCTTCTCCCCCGCCGGTGACCTGGCCGCCGCCTACCGCAAGATTCATCGCTTCGGCTTCGACAAGGGCGAGGCCGTGCTGATGGGCGCGGGCGCGGAACTGGTGACCGTCTCTCTGCCCGGGACGACGGTTGGTCTCGCCACCTGCTACGACCTCCGTTTCCCCGAGCTGTTCCGTGGTCTTGTCGACGCGGGTGCCGAGACGATCGTCGTCTCGGCGGGCTGGCCGGAGCGGCGGCGCGCCCACTGGACGCTGCTGGCTCAGGCGCGGGCGGTCGAGAACCAGGCGTACGTCCTCGCTTGTGGAACGGCTGGTACGCACGCGGGAGTTCCGCAGGCGGGGCACTCGATCGTGGTCGATCCGTGGGGTGAGGTGCTGGCGGAGGCGGGCGGGGGCGAGGAGGTCCTGCGGGTCGAGTTCGATCCCGCGAAGGTGGGGGAGACCCGGGAACAGTTCCCGGCGCTGAAGGACCGGGTGCTGGGGGTGGCGGTTCCGCGCCGCGGCTGACGCGACGTGGGGCCTGCAGGTGGGGTGTTTCGCCCCCGCCGCCCCTACCCGTCCCGTCCCTGGGGGCTGCCACCCCCAGACCCCCGCTTCGGCCCTGAACGGGCCTCGTCCTCAAGCGCCGGACGGGCTGGGATGCCGGGCCTGGACTGAAGCGACCCCGCCTCAGTCCTCCGTCCGCTCCTTCTCCGCCAGGTGGATCACGCAGACCGCCACCGCGATCAGGAGTGCCGGATCCGCGTCGTCCCGTACGACATCCACCCCGTATGTCTCCCGGACGTGCAGCCAGCGGCGGGAGATCTGGGCGAGGAGTTCACCGTCGTAGTCGACCGCGAACTCCCGGTCGAGGATCTTTCCGCTGACGTCCAGTTCCGTGCCGTCCACCAACGACACCCGGTAGTGGTTGCGCAGCAACGACAGGCGTTTGCGTCTGATCGTCGCCAACGGGTCGCCGTCCCGTTCGATCACCATCGTGTCCCGCAGGGCGAGCATCTTCTTGTGGATGTCGATCAGGACCTGCCCCTGCGTGTCCTTCAGCTCGAAGGTGTCCCGCAGTCGCATCGCCTTGCCGTCGACCAGGTAGACCTTGTTGCCGTGCTGGTCCTCGATCCAGTAGTCGTCGCCGAAGCCGAGCAGCCGGTCGCGTACGAGGAATCTCATGTACTCACCGTTTCCCCGCCATCCGTCCCAAAACGCCATTTGTAGGCCGACAGGCCGAAGTCTGCCATCACCAGGGCGGCTGCCCGCCTGGGGGATGACAATGACGCAGGGATGAAGCCGAAGCGACGGCGTCGTCCCACCCGTGGTGCGCGGTCGGGTTCCTGTCCGGGGAACGACTGCGCCAGGACGGTGCCGGTCCTCGCTCCCGTGGCCGCCACCGAAACGCCGTCGGTACGCCGACGGGCCGAGGCCGGTCTCGGGGCGGAGCCGGGAGCGGAGGTTGGGCGTTGTTGCGAGGCCACCGCGCGCCGCGACCACGTCGAGGCGTTCCTCCCCGCGTTCGATGAGCCGGCGGGCGAGGGTCACCCGCTCCGCGGTCAGCCAGGCCGGCGGTGTCGTGCCGAGCCGGGCCTGGAAGCGGCGGTGGAGCGTGGCGGGTGAGACCGCCGCCCGGGCTGCCGGACCGGCGACCGTCAGCGGTTCGGGCAGCCGTTCCTGTGCCCAGGCCAGCAGCGGACCCAGCGACCCGTCCGGCGTCGCGGGCACCGGCCGCTCCACGAAGACCACGACGTACGGGTCGCCAAGGTCGAGGGCGACCACGTCTGGCAGGTGCACGAGGGCGCCGACGAGTTCTTCCTGGTCCTGGACGGTGAACCGCACATCGCTCTGCGGGAGTCGGCCGGTGAGCGCACGGTGGTCCTCGCCAAGGGCTCGGCCTGCACGGTCCCCCGCGGCACGGAGCACAAGCCCTGTGCCCCGGTCCGCGCCGAGATCCTCGTCATCGAACCCACCGGCACCCTGGGCGTGGGTGACCGGCACGACGACGTGCCCGGCCATGTGGACGTCACGACGGGGCACGCCCTGTTGTAGGAGCGGGAGTCGCGGGCGACCGCTTGGACTCAGCCGTGGTACCGGTCGTCGTCGATCACGGTCGTCGAGGGCGGTATCACTACCCGCCTGCGCCGGGCCACGCTGCGGAAGGCCAGGGCACCGATCACTCCGACGATCATCAGGATGACGCCGACCAGATCGAGGTTGACACCCTGCATCTCCCAGTCGGTGGCGAAGGTGAGGATGGCTCCCACGGCGATCAGGATGATGCATCCGCCGAGGCTCATGAGTGTTGCCTCCCTGTCGGGTCCGGTCGCGCCGGAGGTTCCGGTTGTTCCGGAGTTTCCGGGTGCCCGGACCTGGGACAGGTATGCGTGGTTGCCCAACTGCACTGTCCGACTAGCCTTCCAGGAACGCCACGAGCGCGTTGGCGAGCAGATGCGGGTCGTCGGCGCCGCACAACTCCCGGGCGCTGTGCATCGACAGGATCGCCACCCCGATGTCGACCGTCTTGATGCCGTGCCGCGCGGCGGTGATCGGGCCGATCGTCGTGCCGCAGGGCATGGAGTTGTTGGACACGAAGTTCTGGAACGGAACGCCGGCCTTGTCACAGGCCGCCGACCAGACCGCGCGGCCCGAACCGTCCGTGGCGTAGCGGTTGTTGACGTTGACCTTGAGGATCGGGCCGCCGTTGACGCGCGGGTGGTGCGTCGGGTCGTGCCGCTCCGCGTAGTTGGGGTGCACGGCGTGGCCCGTGTCGGAGGAGAGACAGACGGTGCCCGCGAACGCCCTTGCCCGGTCCTCGTACGACCCTCCGCGCGCGAACACCGAACGCTCCAGCACGCTGCCGAGCAGCGGGCCGTCCGCGCCCGTGTCGCTCTGCGAGCCGTTCTCCTCGTGGTCGAAGGCCGCGAGGACCGGGATGTACGGGAGCTCGTCGGAGCTTGCGGACACGGCAGCCAGGGCCGCCGTGGCGGCGTGCACGGACAGCAGGTTGTCCATGCGCGGGCCCGCGACCAGTTCGCGGTCGCGGCCCAGGTACGCGGGCGGTTCGACGGAGTGGACCATCAGGTCCCAGCCGGTGACCTCGCCCGGCGCGAGCTCGGACTCCTGTTCGAGGAAGGTGATCAGGTCGCCCTCGCGGACGTCGTCCGACATGCCCCAGATCGGCTGCAGATGGCGCTGCTTGTCGAGCTTCAGCCCGTCGGTGTTCACGGCCCGGTCGAGGTGGATGGCGAGCTGGGGGACTCGCATGAGGGGCCGGTCGATGTTCACCAGACGCGACGTGCCGTCCCGGAGGGTGAGCCGGCCGGCCAGGCCGAGGTCGCGGTCGAGCCAGGAGTTGAGCAGCGGTCCGCCGTAGATCTCCACGGCGACCTGACGCCAGCCGTGTCCTCCGAGGTCCGGCACCGGCTTGACGCGCAGGTTGGGGGAGTCGGTGTGGGCGCCGACGATCCGGAAGGGGGTGTGCGGCGCGGCGCCCTCGGGGACGTACCAGGCCACGATCGCGCCGCCGCGCAGCACGTACTTGCCGCCGCTCCCCGCCGCGGATGTCGCCGATGTCTCCGCGTCCCAGGCGTCCGTCTCGGCGACCTGACGGAAGCCGGCCTTCTCCAGCCGCTCGGCGGTGTTCGCCACGGCGTGGTACGGCGACGGACTCGCCGCCAGGAAGGACATCAAGTCGTCGGTGTGGCCGCGGTCGAAGCGGTGGGGTGCGCTCATGGGGTTCACCTTAACGACGTAATAGCGCCCGCTTCCTGGGATGGTGAGCGGGCTCTCGTAACGGGGATGTGAAGGCCGGACAACTGGCCCGTGAGTCAGTTTCCGGACTGCGGACGGACCGTGGGGATGTGTCCTGGTTCAGCAGGACGGCGGCCCGCCCCCGGAGTGGATCCGGGTGCGGGCCGCCGTGCCTGGCCTGCCGTACGTGTCCGTCCGGCTCAGAAAGCCGCCTCGTCCAGCTCCATCAGGTCGAGGTCCACGCCCGCCGCGAGCTTGCGGGCGCCGGTGACGCCGGGGAGGACGTTGGCCGCGAAGAACTTCGCCGCCGCGATCTTGCCCGTGTAGAACGGGATGTCCTTCGCCGAAGCCGTCCGAAGCTTCTCGGCGGCCACCGCGGCGCCCTTGAGGAGCAGGTAGCCGACGACGACGTCGCCCGAAGCCATCAGCAGGCGGGTGGTGTTGAGGCCCACCTTGTAGATGTTCTTGACGTCCTGCTCGGTCGCCGCGAGGTCCGTCAGCATCAGGCCGACGATCGCCTCCAGCTCGACGGCCGCCTTGGCGAGCTGCTCGCGCGCCACCGCCAGGTCCTCGCCGCCCGTGCCCGGCGCGAGGAACTTCTTGATGTCCTCGGCAAGGGAGTTGAGGGCCGCGCCCTGGTTGCGGACGATCTTCCGGAAGAAGAAGTCCTGGCCCTGGATCGCGGTCGTGCCCTCGTACAGGGTGTCGATCTTGGCGTCGCGGATGTACTGCTCGATCGGGTACTCCTGGAGGAACCCGGAGCCGCCGAAGGTCTGGAGCGACTGGGCGAGCTGCTCGTAGCCCTTCTCGGAGCCGTAGCCCTTCACGATCGGGAGCAGCAGGTCGTTCATGGCCTCCAGGGCGGCGGTGTCCTCGCCGGCCGCCTCCTTGACCTGGATGTCGTCCTGCACGGCGGCGGTGTGCAGCACCAGCGCGCGCATGCCCTCGGCGTACGCCTTCTGCGTGATCAGCGAGCGGCGGACGTCCGGGTGGTGCGTGACGGTGACCTTGGGTGCCGTCTTGTCCATGAAGTTGGCGAGATCCGGACCCTGGACGCGCTCCTTGGCGTACTCCAGGGCGTTGAGGTAGCCGGTCGACAGCGTCGAGATGGCCTTCGTGCCGACCATCATCCGGGCGAACTCGATGATCCGGAACATCTGGCGGATGCCGTCGTGCTTGTCACCGATCAGCCAGCCCTTGGCCGGGTGCCGGTCGCCGAAGGTCATCTCGCAGGTGTTGGAGGCCTTGAGGCCCATCTTGTGCTCGACGTTCGTCGCGTACACGCCGTTGCGCTCGCCCAGCTCGCCGGTCTCGAAGTCGAAGAGGAACTTCGGTACGAGGAAGAGGGACAGGCCCTTGGTGCCGGGGCCGTGGCCCTCCGGCCGCGCGAGGACGTAGTGGAGGATGTTCTCCTCCATGTCGTGCTCACCGGAGGTGATGAACCGCTTCACGCCCTCGATGTGCCAGGAGCCGTCCTCCTGCTGAACCGCCTTGGTCCGGCCGGCGCCCACGTCCGAGCCGGCGTCCGGCTCGGTGAGGACCATCGTCGAGCCCCAGGTCTTGTCGACCGCGATCTGGGCGATCCTCTTCTGTACGTCGTTGCCCTCGTCGAAGAGGATGCCGGCGAACGCCGGGCCGGAGGCGTACATCCACACGGCCGGGTTCGAGCCGAGCAGCAGCTCCGCGTACGCCCAGATCAGGGAGCGGGGGGCGGTGGTGCCGCCGATCTCCTCGGGCAGGCCGAGGCGCCAGTACTCCGACTCCATGAAGGCCTTGTAGCTCTTCTTGAAGGACGCCGGTACGGGCGCGGTGTTCGTCGCGGGGTCGAAGACCGGCGGGGTGCGGTCGCCGTCCGTGAAGGACTCCGCCAGCTCGTTCTCCGCGAGGCGCGTCATCTCCCCGAGGATGCTCTTGGCGGTGTCCGTGTCCATCTCCGCGAACGGACCCGTGCCGTACAGCTTGTCGCGCCCGAGGACCTCGAAGAGGTTGAACTCGATGTCGCGGAGGTTCGACTTGTAGTGCCCCATGGCGACTGCTCCGTAGAGAGAGATCGGCGAGGCACTGGCTCCTCGCGCCTAATTCGTACCGACTGGTAGCTAGCTTCCCACGATGATGCTACCCGTCGGTAATAAGACGCAACCCCAGCCGGTCATATGTGACGCGTTACGCGCCGGAGATCATGCGTACGGTCGTCGAATGGTCGTCGAACGATCGTTGACCGTGCGCATGAATGGTCTAGACCGGAATGGTGAGGGTGGCCGTGTATCCCTTGTCCACGCTGCCTTCCATGGCGGCCAGCTGCTGGTCGTAGCCGTCGCTGAAGATCATGTCGGTCTCCAGGGAGAGCTGACCGAGGTTCTCCACGCTCCGGCTGTAGCCGTCCGTCGCGTACACCGTGTCGCAGACGTCCTTCGGGAACGCCAGCTGCGAGGTGTTCGTCACCGACGTGGCCGCCGTCGCGTCCTCCAGGCCGCCGTAGACCTCGAAGTGGATGTGCGGCCAGCGGCCCGTGTAGCAGCCCGGGAAGATACTCGTGAAGGTGACCTGCCCCTTGGCGTCCGTCTCCTGGACGCCCCGGAGGTAGTTCTCGTCGGTCACTCCCTCCGTATAGAGGGAGTAGTCGCCCGCGCGGTCGCAGTGCCACAGATAGACGGCGGCGCCCACCTTGGGGGTCCCGCAGCCGGAGGCCGCGTCGACGACGGTGAGCGTGACCGAGAGCGGTACGCCCTCGGCCGTACCGCCCGCCGAGTTCCCGAAGCTGGACCTGATGTCACCGCGGACGACTCCGCTCTCCTTGAGCACGTTCACCCCGTTCGAACCGTCGGCCGGGTAGGGGCCGGCGGTCTCGTCCGGGATGGTCGCGCACTCGGCGGACGAGGAAGAGGAGGCCGTGCCGCTGGTCGAGGGGGCGGAGGCGGTGGAGGTGGACGTGGAGTCGTCGGCGGTACAGCCCACGAGCGGCACCAGGCTCGCGCCGGCCAGCAGGCGGATCATCCGGCGGCGGGCGAGGACGGGAAGGTCGTAGGAGAGGCCTCTGTCGTGCTCGTGGACCCCGTCGTCCGCGTGGTCGGCGTGATCTGCGTGGTCATGATGCCCATGTCCGCTCATGGCCGTCTCCCTCTGCCTGTGCCCGCCGGGGACTACGCGGGCTTTGCCGCTGCCTGATCGAAACTTTGTTGAAGTTGACAGTATGAGCGCCCGCAGTGGCAGAACAGGGCCGCACCCATGGACTTCCCAGGGGGGCGGGCCGGTCGCGCCGGCCGCGAGCAGGGGACCGGGCCGCCCCCACTCCGCCGCGCTCTCGGTACTCTTGCGCCATGTACGGCTATGACCAGAACGCCGGAGCGCAGCAGCAGTACGCCCAGCCGCAGCAGCAGATGCCGGGCGGGTACGGCCAGCAGCCGCCGCTGTACCCCGAGCCGTCCCCGCCGTCCCTCGCGGACGCGGTGCGCGCTTTCACGACGGGCTCGCTCTCGGCCGAGGACTTCCAGCAGGTCTTCGCCACGTCGAAGGTGTACTGCCCGCGCGGCGACAACCCCGGGTTCCTGGCGCTGCACAACACCCAGCAGCCGGTGATCCCGATGTTCACCTCGCTGAAGGAGCTGCGCCGCTACGCCGGCAAGGAGTCCAAGTACTTCGTGATCACCGGCGCCGAGGTCATCGACCTGCTGCCCACGGGCTACGGCTTCGTCGTGGACATGGAGGGCGAGCACCGCATGGTGTTCGACGCGAAGGCGGTCGAGCAGATGGTGGAGTTCGCGATGCGCAGGATGTACGGCTGAGAATCGCTCCGCCGTCTCCCGGGCGCCGGAAGCCCCTTCCCCCGCGCGGGAAAACCCCTCCGTGATTGTCACAGGCATGCCATAGGGTTCCTCCTGGCAGCCGCGCCCCACTGGCCACCGCTTCCCGCGGTCGCGTCTGGGTGCCGCGCGGCGCTCTCAGCTCCCGGCGATGCCGGGTTCCTTGTGGGGGGTTCATTACTGTGCGTATGCGCAGCACTTCGACCGCGACCGCGCTCGCGGTTCTCTTCAGTTCGGCGGCGCTCAGCGTCGCGGCGGCGGGGCCCGCCTCGGCCGCCACCGTCTCGGTGGCCGCACCCGGTGGCATCGTCGCGGACGCCGCTCTCCAGCGGGTCTTCGTCGGCGACGGCAGTGCCGGAAAGATCCAGGCCGCCGACTACACGGGCGCCCTCGTCGACTCGGTGAGCGGTCTCGGCCGGGTCTCCGACCTGGCGGTGTCCGACGACGGCGCCACCCTGTACGCGGCTGTCCAGGACCTGCACGAGATCGTGGCCCTGGACGCGGCCACGCTCGATGTCAAGACCCGCTACATCGTCCCCACCAACACCGGCCCACGCTACGTCGCCTTCGCGGGCGGCAAGGTGTGGTTCACGTACGGCGACCAGTGGGACGGTGACCTGGGTTCGGTCGACCCGGCGGTGGACCCGACCGGCGAATCCGACCCGGTGGCGATGGCGCAGTTCCCGGCCGAGGGCACCTCCAGCGGACTCTGGGGCCAGGCGCTGCTGGACACCGACCCGAACAAGCCGGGCGTGCTCGCCATCGGTCAGACCGGCCTCTCCACGGACGCGATGGCCGTCGTCGACGTCTCGGGCAGCGCGCCGAAGATCATCGCCTGGTCGGATCTCGACTACTCGCTGAACAACGGCACCCGCGACTTCGACCTCGTGCCCGGCGCCCCGCAGGTGCTGGTCAACGGCACGGACCGGGACGCCTACGCGAACGGGAAGTTCACCCCCGCCGGCTCCTACCCCGCCGGGCGGCGTGCCGACATCGCACCGAACGGGCTGGTCGCCCAGGTCAACAGCGCCAACCTGGCCGTGTACCGGCCCGGCGCCGCCGCGCCGTTGCGCACCTACACGATCGGCACGGACGGCACGCAGGACACACCCGACCTGACGTGGGCACCGGACTCCTCACGGATCTTCGCGATCACGGGGCCGGAGAACGACTACACCCTCAAGATGTTCACCGCCCCGACGGTGAACACCCCGACTCTGACGGTCAACGCCCCGGCCAAGGCGACGCGCACCAAGCCGCTCACCGTGACCGGCAAGCTGACGGCGGACGAGCTGCCGAGCGGCACCAAGCTCCAGGTCACCCGCACCGACCTGGACAGCCCGAACGGCCACGTGCTGCCCTCCGTCGCGGTCGACGCGGACGGCACGTACTCGTTCACCAACTCCCCGCCGGCCGGCGGCACGGTCACCTACAAGGTCTCCTACGCCGGTGACGCCGAGCACACCGCGGCCGTCGCCTCCGACAGCGTGGAGGTCTCCCGTACGACCCCGGCGCTGACCCTGAACAACAACAAGAAGACGTACGAATACGGGAAGGACGTCTCCTTCACCGCGCACCTCGGGGCGACCTACAAGAACCGTACGGTCGAGATCTGGGTGGACCCGTACGGCACCGACCGGCCCAAGAAGCTGCTGAAGTCCGGGAAGGTCAACTCGGCGGGCAACCTCTCCGCGATCGTGGACATGACCCGGGACATGGTCGTCACCGCGACCTTCAACGGCGACGCCCGCTACTCGCCCCGGACGGTCAAGTCGGTCGCGTACGGCAAGGCCAGGGTCTCCACCGCCGTCTCCAAGCACTACAAGACGGGCAAGATCGGCTCGCTGTCGTACTACTGGTTCCACAAGAACACCGAACCGGTGCTCACCACCACCATGAACTACTACCCGGGCCGTAAGCAGCGCTTCGAGCTCCAGGTGCTGTACCAGGGCACGTGGTACGCGACGTACTCGGAGTACTTCGCGGTCGCCGCCAACGGCAAGTCCGCCGTCCGGCTCGACGCGCCGGGCGAGTCCGGCATCAAGGCACGGGTCCGGTCGGTCTACGCCGACGGCGCTTCCGGCGACAACGTGAACTCGACGGCGGCCGGATCCTGGAAGTACCTGTACTTCAGCAACTAGTACCGCGAGTACCGGCCGGCCCCGGCCGGTTGCGGAGGCCCGGAGGGAATGTCCTCCGGGCCTCCTCTGTTAGGGGTAGCAGGAAGTTCAATAATCAACTAAACTGGCCGCACAAGGAGGTCCCGACATGCCTGCAGTGACCGTCGAGAACCCGCTGACCCTGCCCCGTGTGGCCGCTCCGGCCGACGCCGTGGCGCGTCCCGTGCTCACCGTGACGACCGCGCCGAGCGGTTTCGAGGGCGAGGGATTCCCGGTGCGCCGGGCGTTCGCCGGAATCGCCTACAAGCACCTCGACCCGTTCATCATGATGGACCAGATGGGCGAGGTGGAGTACGCGCCGGGCGAGCCCAAGGGCACCCCGTGGCACCCCCACCGGGGCTTCGAGACCGTCACCTACATCATGGACGGGATCTTCGACCACCAGGACTCGCAGGGCGGTGGCGGCACCATCACCAACGGGGACACCCAGTGGATGACGGCCGGCTCGGGCCTCCTCCACATCGAGGCTCCCCCGGAGTCCCTGGTCATGTCCGGCGGTCTCTTCCACGGCATCCAGCTGTGGGTGAACCTCCCGGCCAAGGACAAGATGATGGCCCCGCGCTACCAGGACATCCGCGGTGGCCAGGTCCAGCTCCTCACGTCCCACGACGGCGGCGCGCTCCTGCGCGTCATCGCCGGCGAGCTGGACGGCCACGAGGGCCCCGGCATCACCCACACCCCGATCAGCCTGGTCCACGCCACGCTGGCCCCGGGTGCGGAGGTCACTCTGCCCTGGCGCGAGGACTTCAACGGCCTGGCGTACGTCCTCGCGGGCCGCGGCAGCGTGGGTGTGGACCGGCGCCCGGTCCACAAGGGTCAGACGGCGGTCTTCGGCACGGGCTCGTCCCTGACGGTCCGCGCGGACGACGTGCAGGACGCGAACAGCCCGGACCTGGAGGTCGTACTCCTCGGCGGGCAGCCGATCCGTGAGCCGATGGCCCACTACGGCCCGTTCGTGATGAACACGAGGGCGGAACTGGAGCAGGCGTTCGAGGACTTCCAGAAGGGCCGGCTGGGAACTGTCCCGGCGGTGCATGGAATGTCCGAGGGTGGGCTGTAGACCCTCGAAAGTTGAGTACGGTACGACTGGGCCCGAAGCCGCAAGTTGGTGTTGCGGCTTCGGGCCTGTTCTGTCGGGGCGGTGCCGCTACGGCAGAACGTAGAACGGAGTGTCGTCCGGAGTGCGGCCCGCCTCGCGTACGCAGTCCTGCTCGGACAGCAGCTCCAGGCTGTGGCGGACCCGGTCCGGGGAGAGCCCGGTGTGCACGGAGATCTCCTCCACGCTGTAGTTGGCGCCGCCGTGCAGCAGGGCCGGGGCCAGGTGGGCGGCGACCGTGTGGACGTCCTCGGTGACGACGAGGTTCCTGGACTTCCAGTTGGACAGGAGCTGTTGGGGTGTCAGCTCCGGAGCCTCGACCTGGCGGGTGCGGTCGCCTGTGCGGCGGAGGGTCCGGGTGATGTCGCGGAGCAGGTCGACGATCACGTTCTGCTTGTTGTCGATCTGGCGCAGGGCTTCGTCCTGCCGGTCGACGCGTTCTTCGAGACGGACGAGAGCGTCGGCGAGTTGCTGTGGGACGGCGTAGGCGGTGACGGTGGTCGGGGTGGGTTGCAGGGCGGCGGGTTCGAGGGAGTAGGAGCCGTCTCGATGGATGGCGACGATGACTTCGGTGACCCAGGATTTGAAGGGTTGGGCCGCGGGCTTGGTGCAGCCGTTGACCAAGCGGATCAGGCCTTGGAGATCGATGACGTTCATGTCTCGTCGCCACTCTCGACCTGCGGGAACGCTGAGACCGTACTCTCCAGTTACGGTCTCAAGAGTCTCTCGGTGCTCTGTGGGGACATGGTCCGCCAGAGTCTTTCGAGGGTTCCTGTACCCCAGCTCGTTGAGTACGTCTGCCGCGGGAAACCAGTGCGTCCCGTCCGGCATCGTCAGCCTCCGCACCCGCGCCCCTGTGGCCGCGAACACGAAGTCGTTGATGTCGATCGCGTCCTGCCGGTGTGCCGTCGATCCGTTCGACGGCGGGTTGTCGTTCTGCTCGTACATCGAGCATCACCTCCGTCTGGGACGGTAGGCAGAGGAGCGTGGCATATGTCCGTAGCAAACTTGTTTCGTCCCTTAGAGGGATAGAGGCATCGATTCTGCGGCGTGTCCGCGCCCGCGCGCCCGTATTCTCACGCGCGCGCCCGTACCCCCACCCGGCCCTCCCCCACCGCCTGCAGCGTCACCGCCGCTGTCACCGGCATCTCCGTGGCCGGGGCCTCGATGTCGTACTCGCGGAGCAGTACCGCCAGGGCCAGGACCGACTCCAGCATCGAGAAGTGGCGGCCGATGCAGGCGCGGGGGCCGCCGCCGAAGGGGAGCCAGGCGTAGCGGTGGCGGGCGGTCTCCAGGTCGGGGGTGAAGCGGTCCGGGTCGAATCGGTCGGGGGTGTCCCAGTGGGCCGGGTGGCGGTGGGTGACCCAGGGCGCGATCAGGACGTCCGCGCCCGCCGGGATGACGTGGCCGTCGATCTCCGTCTCCGTCACCGCCCGCCTGCCCATCAGCGGAGCGGCCGGATACAGCCGCATCGTCTCCTTCAGGACCCTTGTCAGGTACGGGAGTCGGTCCACGGTCGCCGCCGTGTACGGCTCCCCCGGCGGCAGCGCGTCGATCTCCTCCTGGGCCCGGGCCTTCGCCTCGGGGTGGCCGGCCAGGAGGCGGAGCGCGAAGGCCAGTGACGTCGCCGTCGTTTCGTGGCCGGCCAGCAGGAACACCAGGACCTGGTCGCGGAGTTCGGTGGCGTCGAGGCTGCCGTCCTCCTCGTTCTGTGCCTGGGCGAGGAGGGAGAGCAGGTCCTGGGTGGTCTCGTCGGCTGCTTCGCTCCCCTTGCCGCGGCGCGCCGCGATGATCCGGTCGCAGACCTCGTACACCGCCCGGGTCGCCGCCTCCGCACGCCTGTTGGACGGTGTGGGCCAGGTGCGCGGGAGCCTGAGCGGGGAGTAGGCCCGCCCTGTGATGTACGCGCTGATGACCGGGAAGTTGGCGTGGATGACGTCCACCGCGGCCTCGACATCCGCGCCGAACAGGACCCGGGAGACCGTGCGCAGCGCCAGCCGGTCCATCTCCCGTACGACGTCCACGTCGGGCCTGTTCCGCCAGCGTTCCGCTGTCGCCTCGGCCTCGCTGGTGATCGTCGCGGCGTAACCGTCGACCCGTTTCTTGGTGAACAGGGGCTGGATCAGGCGTCGTTGGCGGAGGTATACGTCGTCCTGGCTGGTCAGGAGGCCGTTGCCCCCGGTCTGGCGCAGCTCCTCGTAGAAGACGTTGTCCTTGCGGAAGTTGGTGGCCTGCGTGGCCAGGACCTGCTGGGCGCCCTCGGGGGAGAAGACGCAGTACATGACCGTACGGAGGCCGGGCGGTCCGGCGGTTACGCGGACCACGTCGCCGTGCTCCCGCTGGGCGCGGACGAAGGTGCCGAGCGGGTCCCTGCGGAGGTCCAGGGCCGACCCCAGCAGGGGGTGGCCGGTGGGGCCGGGGACGGGAGCGGGAGCGGTGGTGTGCGTGGTCCCGGGGGCGGTTCTGCGGGCGGTGCGCATGACAGCCATGGTCGTATCATCTGCTTTTTTTGGGCGCCCGGGGGCACCCTTTCGTCCTACACCTCTTTCTCCGCCCTCTCGTACAGCTCGAACCAGATGCTCTTGCCCTCGCCCCGCGGGTCGACCCCCCACGCGTCCGCGAGCATCTCGATCAGCAGCAACCCCCGGCCCGACGAGGCGAGTTCGCCCGGGCGGCGCTTGTGCGGGAGGTCGTCGCTCACGTCCGTGACCTCGATGCGGATACGGCGTGCGCCGGGGTCGCCCGTGACCTCGGCGACGACCAGGGCGTCGGCGTCGGTGTGGACCAGGACGTTGGTGGCCGTTTCGGAGATCAGGAGGACCGCCGAGTCGACCTGGTCGGGGGAGGGCCAGTCGTGGAGCTGTTCGCGGAGCTGCTGCCGGGCGACGGCGACGCGCTCGGGTTCCGCCTGGGCGATGGTCAGCATGGTGCGCCGGACGGTGGGGCGTACCGCGGGCGGCAGCGTGCCGTCGGTGGCGCACTCGCCCGGGCGGCTCAGGAGCAGCAGCGCTATGTCGTCCTCGCGGCGGTCGGCCAGCGGGCCGGTGGTGTGGTGGGAGAACGGGCCGTGCACGGCCTGGACGAGGGCGTCGGCCAGTTCCTCCAGGCCGTCGGCCTCGATGTCCCCCTTGTGTTCCTCCAGGGTCGTCCGGATGCGCTGCCAGCCCGTGTCCAGGTCATGGCCGCCGGTCTCGATCAGGCCGTCGGTGCACAGGAGCATGGTCTCGCCGGGTTCGAGGGCGAGGAGGGTGGTGGGGTAGTCGGCGTCCGGGTCGATACCCAGGGGCAGGCCGCCCGCCGTCGGGCGGGTCAGCACCGTGCCGTCCGCCATCCGGATCGCCGGGTCCGGGTGGCCGGCCCGGGCGATCTCCAGGACGCCGGTCGCGGGGTCCACCTCGACGTACAGGCAGGTCGCGAAGCGCAGGTCGCCGCTGACCGTGCTGTTCGCGGAGTTGGTGATGCCGTGCAGGAAGCGGGAGGCGCGGGAGAGGACGGCGTCGGGGCGGTGGCCCTCGGAGGCGTAGGCGCGCAGCGCTATGCGGAGCTGGCCCATCAGACCGGCGGCGCGGACGTCGTGCCCCTGGACGTCGCCGATGACCAGGGCGAATCGTCCGCCGCCGGGCAGCGGGATCATGTCGTACCAGTCGCCGCCGACCTGGAGACCGCCGCCGGTCGGTATGTAGCGGGCGGCGACCTCCATGCCGGGTATCTCGGGGCCGAGGGTCGGCAGCATCGAGCGTTGCAGTCCGTCGGTCAGTTCGCGTTCCGACTCGGCGACGCCCGCCCGGGAGAGGGCCTGGGCGAGCATGCGGGCGACCGTCGTCAGGACCGAGCGTTCGTCGGGGATGAAGCTGACCGGGTAGGCGAAGCCCGCCATCCAGGCGCCCATCGTGCGGCCCGCGACGGTCAGCGGCAGGAACGCCCAGGACTGCCGGTCGAACACCTGGGCGAGTGGCCAGGCGGTGGGGTAGCGGGCCTTGTAGGCCTCGGGTGAGGAGAGGTAGACGGCCCGGCCGGTGCGGACCACCTCGGCGGCCGGGTAGTCGGTCTCCAGGGGCATGTGGGAGAAGGGACGCTCGTCGCCGGGCCGCTGGCCGTGATGCCCGATGACGGTGAGGCGGTCGCCCTGGACGCCGAAGACGGCGAGGCCGTCCGGTGAGAAGCCCGGCATCGACAGGCCGGCCGCGACCCGCAGCACCTCCTCCGTGGACCGTGCCTCGGCCAGCGCCCGGCCCGCGTCCAGCAGGAACGCCTCCCGGGAGCGGCGCCAGTCACCGGTGACTGGCGTGCGTGCGGCGGTGCCCGGCGAGGGCTCGGTGACCTCCTGGAGGATTCCCATCACGTCGTAGGCCTTGCGGGCGATGTCGAAGGTCGGCTTCGCGCGGCTGCGGGCGGTACGGATCACCCGGCCCTGCTCGTCCATGACGCGGACCCGGACCTCGGCGATGCTGTCCTCGGCGACGGCGAGCTGGATGACGCCGACGATCTCGTTCCAGTCGACCGGGTGGAGACGGGCCCGGGTCGCGGCCTCCGTGAGGGTCGTCGGCTCGGCGGGCAGGCCGAGCAGGCGGGCCGCCTCGGCGTCGAGCGTGACCAGCTGTGTGGCCGTGTCCCAATGCCACATGCCGGTCGCGAGGGCGACCAGGACGTCCCCCACGGCGGGCAGGGGCTCACCAGTGCGCATTGACCTACTTTATGGAGAGGTGATCGCAGCGTGCCACCCAAGCTGTACGGAGCACCCTGTGGAGGGGCGGTACAGGCTACGCGCCCGAACAATTGCGGGGAAGCGGTCTCGGGGTGGCCGGTACCCTTGGGGCTGTGCTTTCCGAGGTTTCGGTGTTTCACGTGAAACCTTCGCCGGCACAGACCCCGATCCCCGATCCGCGAAGGCTGGATGAACGACGATGCATCGGTACAGGTCCCACACCTGCGGCGAGCTCCGCGCCTCTGACGTCGGCAGTGACGTCCGGCTGAGCGGCTGGCTGCACAATCGGCGCGACCTGGGCGGCATCCTCTTCATCGACCTGCGCGATCACCACGGCATCACGCAGCTCGTCGCCCGCCCCGGCACGCCCGCCTACGAGGCACTCGACAAGGTCACCAAGGAGTCGACGGTCCGCGTCGACGGCAAGGTCGTCTCGCGCGGCGCGGAGAACATCAACCCCGAGCTGCCCACGGGCGAGGTCGAGGTCGAGGTCGGCGAGGTGGAGCTGCTTGGTGCCGCCCAGCCGCTGCCCTTCACGATCAACACCGAGGACGGGGTCAACGAGGAGCGGCGCCTGGAGTACCGCTTCCTGGACCTGCGCCGCGAGCGCATGCACCGCAACATCATGCTGCGTACGGCCGTCATCTCGGCGATCCGCCACAAGATGACCGCGCTGGGCTTCAACGAGATGGCCACGCCGATCCTGACGGCGACCTCCCCGGAGGGCGCCCGCGACTTCGTCGTGCCGTCGCGCCTCAACCCGGGCCGGTTCTACGCGCTGCCCCAGGCCCCGCAGCAGTTCAAGCAGCTGCTGATGATCTCCGGGTTCGACCGTTACTTCCAGATCGCGCCCTGTTTCCGTGACGAGGACGCGCGCGCGGACCGTTCGCCGGGCGAGTTCTACCAGCTCGACGTCGAGATGAGCTTCGTCGAGCAGGAGGACGTCTTCCAGCCGATCGAGCGGCTGATGACCGAGCTGTTCACCGAGTTCGGCAAGGGCCGTGAGGTCACCTCGCCCTTCCCGCGCATCCCGTTCCGCGAGGCGATGCTGAAGTACGGCTCCGACAAGCCGGACCTGCGCGCCCAGCTGGAGCTGGTCGACATCACCGACGTCTTCGCGGGCTCGGAGTTCAAGGCCTTCGCCGGCCGGCACGTACGCGCCCTGCCGGTGCCGGACGTCGCCGGACAGTCCCGGAAGTTCTTCGACCAGCTCGGTGACTTCGCCGTCACGCTGGGCGCGAAGGGTCTGGCCTGGGTGCGGGTCACGGAGGACGGTTCGCTGTCCGGGCCGATCGCGAAGTTCCTCACCGAGGAGAACGTCGCCGAGCTGACCAAGCGGCTCTCGCTGGCCCCCGGTCACGCCGTGTTCTTCGGCGCGGGCGAGTTCGACGAGGTCTCGAAGATCATGGGCGCGGTGCGGGTCGAGGCCGCCAAGCGTGCCGGGCACTTCGAGGAGAACGTGTTCCGGTTCTGCTGGATCGTCGACTTCCCGATGTTCGAGAAGGACGAGGAGACGGGCAAGATCGACTTCTCGCACAACCCGTTCTCGATGCCCCAGGGCGGCATGGAGGCCCTGGAGACCCAGGACCCGCTGGACATCCTGGCCTGGCAGTACGACATCGTCTGCAATGGCACGGAGCTGTCCTCCGGCGCGATCCGCAACCACGAGCCCGACATCATGCTGAAGGCGTTCGGCATCGCGGGCTACGACGAGGAGACGGTCGAGCGCGAGTTCGCCGGCATGCTCCGCGCGTTCCGCTTCGGCGCCCCTCCGCACGGCGGGATCGCGCCCGGCGTCGACCGTATCGTCATGCTCCTCGCCGACGAGCCGAACATCCGCGAGACGATCGCGTTCCCGCTCAACGGCAACGCGCAGGACCTGATGATGGGCGCGCCGACGGAGCTGGAGGAGGCGCGGCTTCGGGAGCTGCACATTTCGGTGCGGAAGCCGCAGCCGAAGTAAAGAAAGCGGTTTTGTGCGGGTGGCTCGGAATCGGCGGCGATTCCGGGCCATTCTCATGTGATGCTCAGGAAACACGGGAAATCACAGCTCTTTGACAGGTCGCGTTCATAATCTCCGTGGCCATGACTGACATCCCCCCGCAAGAGTTACGGGAATTGACCCGCCGCAGAGTCGTCGTCGCCGGTGGCGCGACGGCGGTGACGGCCACGGCGGTGGCCCTGGGCGCCGGACTGGCGTCGGCGCAGGGAGCACCGGAGGCCAAGGGCGGCACGCGGCACGGCCCTGGAAGCCTGCCCGCCGGCACCCCCTCGGGCACCCCTTCCGGCACGCCCGAGGCCTGCTACGTGCTGACCACGGAGACGACCGAGGGCCCGTACTACATCGACGTGGACAAGCTCCGCCAGGACGTCACCGAGGACGAGGAGGGCATCCCCCTCACCCTCAGGCTCAAGGTGATCGACGCCGAGACCTGCCGCCCGGTGCGGAACGCGGCCGTCGACATCTGGCACTGCTCGGCGCTCGGTGTCTACTCCGGCTACGAGGGCATGGGCAACGGCGGTGGCGGCGGCACCCCGCCGTCCGGCGAGCCGACGGACGTACCCACAGGTCCGCCCCCGACGGGCGGTCCAGGCGGGGGCGGCGGCGGCCACCAGGAGCCGACCGACGACGAGCGCTATCTGCGCGGTACGTGGCGGACGGACCGGCACGGCTACGTCACCTTCCGGACCGTTTTCCCGGGCTGGTACCGGGGGCGCTGCGTCCACATCCACGTCAAGGTGCACGTGGACGGCACCTGGACCGACGCCGGCTACGAGGGCGGGCACACCTGCCACACGGGCCAGCTGTTCTTCGACGAGGAGTCGGTGCTGCTCTCGGCGGAGGTGGCGCCGTACTCGACGAACACGGCGACCCGTACGACCCTCGACGAGGACACGATCTACCCGGACAACGGCGCCGAGGGCGGGCTGCTGCGGCTGCGGTACAAGAAGCGGGACATCGGGCGCGGGGTTCACGCCGAGCTGACGATGGGCGTGGCACCGGACGAGACGCACGACAGCGCCGGGTGAACAGATAAGGCCATCCTGGCACTGCGACGCCCTGGGCCTGTACTCCGGCTACGAGAGCCTCTCCACCGGCGGCGGTGGCAGCGCCCCGACGGACGCCCCCTCGGGCACCCCGACCGGTGAGCCGCCGACCGACGCGCCCTCCGGCGGCACGGGCGGTGGCGGTGTGCACGAGGAGCCGACCGACGACAAGCGCTACGACGGTCTTCCCGGGCTGGTACCGGGGCCGCACGGTCCACATCCACACGAAGGTGCACGTGGACGGTACCTGGACGGACGCCGGCTACGAGGGCGGCACCACCTGCCACACCGGCCAGTTCTTCCTCGACGAGGAGTCGGTGCTGCTCTCCGCCACGGTCGAGCCGTACTCGACGTCGACGACCGAGCGCACCACGCTCACCGAGGACACGATCTACGACCAGAGCGGCACCGCGGGCGGTCTGCTCAAGCTGAAGTACGACAAGAAGAACATCGCGAAGAGTGTGACCGGCTCCATCACGATGGGCGTCGACCCGGACGCGACCAACGACGGCGCGGGCGACTCGACGCAGCCGAGCGCGTCGGCGTCGGCGACAGCGAGCTGACGGACGTACGGCCGGCAGTCCGCGATGGACGGCCCGGAACCCTCCCGGGTTCCGGGCCGTCGCCCGCTTCAGGAGAGGGACTTGTACGATCCCCAGCCGCTCCCGATCTTCGCCCGGGCCCCGAACGACCCCTTCCCGTCCCCGCTCTGGCGGTACAGGTTGCCGGCCGTGTCTCGGGCGACGAGGTCCGTCCTGCCGTCGTCGTTGAGGTCGCCGACGCCGACGACCACGTTGTACGAGGCTCCCCATGAACCGAACAGCTTCGTACGGGCGGTGAAGGTGCCCCTGCCCGTGCCGTTGAACCGGTACAGGTTGTTGGCCTTGTCCTGGGCGAGAAGGTCGCCGATGCCGTCGCCGTCGAGGTCTCCGGCTCCGACGATCTTCTTGTAGCCCTTCCAGTTGGCGTACAGGGTGACAGGCGCGGAGAGCTTGCCGGCGCTGGTGCCCTTGTAGAGGTAGACGGTGCCTGTCGACGCCTTGCGAGCGATCAGGTCGGGGCGGCCGTCGCCGGAGACGTCACCGGGAGAGGTGAGGATGTCGTGCTGGGTCCAGCCGGTGGTGGCGAGCGTGGTGTACGAAGTGCTCGGCGTGACCGGGTAGCCGCAGCGCGGCTTGTAGAGGCGCAGGGCCCCGTTGGCCATCCTGACGAGGACGTCGTTGCAGCGGTCGCCGCTGAGGTCGCCGAAGGCGACGGCGGTGATGGAGGTGGGCCAGCCGGTGCCGGTGTTCTCGCCGTCGTCGCGGCTGATCCCGCCCTTTCCGGTGCCGTCGTGGAAGGCCAGGGCGCCGGAGCCGCCGAGGGTGAGCAGGTCGCCGCGGCCGTCCGGGCCGTCGAGGCTGGTGAAGTCGTGGCGTACCGCCGAGCCACGGCCGGTGAAGCCCGTACCGGTGACCACCGTGACCGGGGCCGCAGTGCCGAGGCCGGTCGCCTTCAGCGTCCAGGCGAACTCGCCGTTGGGGAAGTAAGTCCCGTTCGCCGTAAGGCCGTTCCAGCTTGCCGACAACCAGGCTCGGGCCGCGCCGCCGGTGAGCGTACGGGTGAGCCGGCCGGTCGCGGCGCTCTGCTCCGAGGTGAAGGTGAGGGACCAGGACGTGACCGGGCGGGAGAGCAGCCAGGAGCCCAGCCAGGGGTAGGCCCCTGCGGTGGGCGGCTCCACGAGGGAGTTCTCGATCGCGTTGACGAACGCGGTCGGGCCGGACGGGGCGACGCCGGTGGTGGCGACGTGCGTCTGCTCGTACTCGTCGAACCAGGCGACCAGACCCGTGTACTCGTCGACCGTCCAGCGGTAACGGCGGTCCGCTGCCAGCCCGGTGTCCGGGACGTGGGAGGCGAGGACACGGGTGGTCCCGGTGGGCGCCTGGGTGAGGACCAGTTCGTCGGTGGTGTGGTCGTGCCGGACGGTGAACCCGTCACCGAGGAGCACATCACCGGGCTTGACGGCGGTCGACTTGCGGGACTTGATGTCGTACACGCCCGCCGAGGCCGTACCGCAGGCCCAGTACACCCAGCGGCCCGCCGCCTGGAGCTCGCTCGGCACGCAGCCGAGGCCCGGGACGGTGACCGTGGCGAGGGTCTTGTTCGCGGTGAGGCTGTACGAGTCGAGCCGGCCGGCGGTGGTGGTCGCGCTCCAGAGGGTGGAACCGTTGAGGGCGGCGGCACGGACCGTGCGCTTCAGCTTCACGGCGTAGCCGAACTCGCCGACGTACTGCGTGGGCGTGGAGCCGCCGGAGTTGTAGACGGTGTAGTTGTCGGAGACGTCGACGATGGCGCCGCCTGCGGTGCCGTACTCCAGGGTGTTGCTCCCCTCTTCGTCACCCATGGCTATGAGGCGGTCCTTGCCCGCGTTGTCCTTCAGGAGGAAGACGTCCTCGGGGACCGCACCCGTGTTGCCCCACAGGACCGAGCAGGTGACGCCCTTGTACGGGCACACGGCACTGCTGGTGTCGTCGCCCCTCTTGGCCGTGGACGCGGTGAGTGTGGTGCCGTTGTCCGTGGTGAGGGTGCGGATGGACGTCGAGTCGGTGCTGCTGCTCGAACTGTCCTCCGCGACGCGCAGGCTGCCCCGGCTGAGGGCGAGTCCGGTCTTGGCGTTCTCGTAGGGGGCGACCTTGTACAGCTTGGTCAACCGCGGTGCACCGTCCGGGCCTTCGGTGATCCGCTGGACCCACCAGTCGGCGGGGCCGGTGCCGCCGGTGACCAGGGCGGAGCCGTCGGGGACGGCCAGCGGGTTGCCGTAGGTGCTGTTCAGGAGGGTGCGGGTGGAGCCGTCGGCCAGGGAGACGGCCGTGCTGCCGCCGTTCGGGTCAGTCAGTACGAGCCAGTCCCCGACGAGAACGGGAACCGGAACGTTGACGACCTCGCCGAGGTCGGGGTCTCCGGCAACCGGGACCGTCTCCTCGGCGGTGGGGTCGGCGCGGGGCTTCAGGTGCAGACCGGAGGCCGGCGTGTACCAGCCGACCCGGTCCTCGGTGAGTACGACCTCGGGGAAATCGTCCGCACCGGTGAAGGCCACGGTGAACTCGGCGGTGGCGAAGTCGAGATACCCGATGGTGGACCTGCGGGTACCGTCAGGCTGAAAGACCGCGTAGGCGAGGACCGCACCGGCCTGGTCACCGGTACTGCCGAACTCGTAGCGCCGGTACTCATCGCCCGAGAGACCGGTCACCGTACGGTCGCGCTGCTCGCCGTCGACGAAGTCGATCACTTCCACCGCGGCACGGTCGTTGTCCATCGCGACGACTGTCGACCCGTACGTTCCGACGTAGTCGCCGTACGGCAGGTCGACGGTCCGCAGCGCGCCGCTGTCCGGGCTCCACAGCACAGCCGGGTCGCCGGGGCTGCGGGGCGGCATCGCCACGATGTCGCCGGCCTGCGCGAAGAAGCCCGACGGGCACGCCAGGGTGATGTCGTAGCAGCCGGTGGCGCGGTCCGGCTCGTAGGCTCCGCTCGGGCCCTGAACGGTGACGGTTGTGCCGTCCGTGTAGTTCGTCCACAGCAGGCCCGCGACGTCGTCCTGCCGATGCAGGAAACCGGTCCCGCCCGCCGCGAGCAGGCGCTCGGTGCGCGGGGTCGTCGTGTGGGGGTCGTCCAGGACGATCTCAGCGGTGGCAGTGGCGGTGGCGGTTGTCCCGGACGCCGTGGCGGCCTGCGCCGCGCCGCCGCCGTCGGGTGTCGCGGCGAACAGAGTGATGGTTCCGGCCGCAAGGGCGACCGTGAAAGCGGAGACGAGCGCGGTCGGCGCGCCCCGTCGCAGGGCTTGTCTGCCCACGTGAAGTTCCCTCCCCAGGAGGGCCACAGCCCTCGCACAGGTGAGCGGACTTTACCAGGGCTTGGGGCAGGTCATGATCGGCGGATCTGTCCTCCACGCACACGGGAGGTTCGCAGGGAGCGCACAGATTTCTCGTCGGGAGGGCACAGTGGCGGGGCGTTTGATGGGAACTGTCGCGGTGGGGTAGCCGCACCTCACGGCATGTTCCACTCACGCTCGTTGCTCGCTGGAGGAAGTCATGGAAGTCGTCGTTCCGCTCACGCTGCTGCTGATCGTCGGAGCGGTGGTTTCCGGCGTCCTTCTGCGCAGGCAGGCGGGGATGTACACGGCTTCGTCCGGCTTGTCCGGGCTGGACGCCGAGGTCGAGGCCAACCGGTGGGTGGTGCGGCTCGGGGGGAGTCTGGCGGGACTGCGGCCGGGGGCCGACGAAGCCGCCGCGCAGGCGTTGGCCGAGGCGACCGGACGGCATCACGCCGCCCGTGGCCAACTGGCCTCCGCCCGCACACCCGCCGAGTACGCGGTCGCGAGGCAGACCGCTGTGGAGGGGCTCCAGTACGTCAGTGCCGCCCGCAGCGCGCTCGGGCTCGCATCCGGTCCGCCGGGCGCCGACGTGGACGACCCGAACGAAGGAACCGCCCGTCAGCTCCTGGGAGTTGACGGGCGGTTCGGTGTCACCGCGTGAGGCGCGAGCGCGGGGACCGGGTCACTCGGGTGCGCCGCCGAAGCGCTCCTTGTACGTCTCCAGGTCCTCGTCCGTCAGCTTCGCGAACAGCACCGGCGGGACCGTGAAGGCGGTGCCCGCGGGGACGGCGGACAGCGACTTTGCCTCGTCGGCCGTGACCCACGTGCTCGTGTCGTCCGTCAGGGCGAACGCCGCGCGCATCGTCGCCGCGGTCGCCGGGATGAAGGGTTCCGAGACCACCGCGTAGAGGTGGATGAGGTTCATCGCCGTACGGAGGGTCAGGGCCGCGGCGTCCTGGTCGGTCTTGATCTCCAGCCAGGGGGCCTTCTCCTCAAGGTAGGAGTTGCCCGCCGACCACAGGGCGCGCAGGGCAGCCGCCGCCTTGCGGAACTGGAGCGCCTCCAGCTGGCTCTCGTACTCCGCGAGCAGCTCGGCGATCTGCTCGCCCAGCCTCGCCTCCGCCTCGCCGGCCGCCGAGCCCGCCGGGACCTCGTCGCCGAAGCGCTTCTTCGAGAAGGAGAGGACGCGGTTGACGAAGTTGCCGAGGGTGTCCGCCAGATCCTTGTTCACCGTGGCCGTGAAGTGCTCCCAGGTGAAGGAGGAGTCGTCGGACTCGGGGGCGTTGGCGATCAGGAAGTAGCGCCAGTAGTCGGCCGGGAGGATGTCCAGCGCCTGGTCGGTGAAGACGCCCCGCTTCTGGGACGTGGAGAACTTGCCGCCGTAGTACGTCAGCCAGTTGAAGGCCTTGACGACGTCGACCTTCTTCCACGGTTCGCGGACGCCGAGTTCCGTGGCCGGGAACATCACCGTGTGGAACGGGACGTTGTCCTTGGCCATGAACTCCGTGTAGCGGACCGGGTTGTCGCCCGCGTCGGCCTCGTACCACCAGGACTTCCAGTCCCTGGTCTCCGGCTGCTCGTCCGACCACTCCTTCGTCGCGCCGATGTACTCGATCGGGGCGTCGAACCAGACGTAGAAGACCTTGCCCTCCGCCGCCAGCTCCGGCCAGGTGTCCGCCGGGACCGGCACGCCCCAGTCCAGGTCACGGGTGATCGCACGGTCGTGCAGGCCCTCGGTGAGCCACTTGCGGGCGATGGAGGAGGCGAGGTGGGGCCACTGGCCCTCGTGGGCGGTCACCCACTCCTCGACCTCGTGCTGGAGCTTCGACTGGAGGAGGAAGAGGTGCTTCGTCTCACGGACCTCCAGGTCGGTGGAGCCGGAGATCGCGGACCGGGGGTCGATCAGGTCGGTCGGGTCGAGCACCCGGGTGCAGTTCTCGCACTGGTCGCCGCGGGCCTTGTCGTAGCCGCAGTGGGGACAGGTGCCCTCGACATACCGGTCCGGGAGGAAGCGGCCGTCGGTGGGGCTGTACACCTGGCGGATCGCACGCTCTTCGATGAAGCCGTTCTCGCGCAGGCGGCGGGCGAAGTGCTGGGTGATCTCCACGTTCTGCGGGGAGGAACTCCGGCCGAAGTAGTCGAAGGCCAGCGCGAACCCGTCGTACACCGCCTTCTGCGCGTCGTGCGCCTGCGCGCAGAACTCCGCCACGGGGATGCCGCGCTCCTTGGCGGCCAGCTCGGCCGGGGTGCCGTGCTCGTCCGTCGCGCAGATGTAGAGGACGTCGTGGCCTCGCTGGCGGAGGTAACGGGAGTAGACGTCCGCCGGGAGCATGGACCCCACCATGTTGCCCAGGTGCTTGATCCCGTTGATGTACGGAAGGGCGCTGGTGATGAGGTGTCGAGCCATCGGGGGGCTGCTCCCAGGTTGGTTCCTGCTGCTTCGCGAACCTTGAAATCGTAGCTGCGAGTGGACACTCGCCGCGCCGGTATATACTCTATGAGGCGCGTATCTATATCGGGAGGTCTGTCATGTCGAAGTTGCTCATCGAGGTCGACGACGAGGCTCTGGCGGAGGCTCAGGTCCTGCTCGGCACCAAGACCAAGAAGGACACCGTCAACACCGCGCTGCTGGAAGTCGCCAAGCGGCGCAGCCGGGCCATAGCGCTGGCTGAGCTCCGGGAGATGGGAGCGCGAGGTGACTTCGACATCCTTCTGGACAAGAGGAACTACCGCCGGTGAGTGACGTCTCGTATCTGATCGACACCTCGGCCGTCGTACGTCTACTCAGCAGCGACGTGTATGACGAGCGATGGCAGCAGGTCCTCGACAATGGGCTGGTCGCGCTCTGTGACCTGACCGAGTTGGAGCTTCTCTTTTCCGCCCGTTCCGGAAAGGACCGGGATGCTAAACAGGAGCGTCTGCGGCGCCTCTTCAGCTGGACACTGATGCCCGACGGCATCTATCAGCGCGCTCGCGAGGTGCAGCAGTTGCTCACCGACAACGGCGAGCACCGTTCGGCCGGACCGGTCGACCTGCTCGTCGCCGCCACGGCCGAGTTGTCGGGCCTGACCCTGCTCCACCACGACCGGGACTTCGACACCGTCGCCCGCCGTACGGGCCAGTCGACGGTCTGGCTGGCCGAACCCGAGTCCCCCGAGTCCCCCGAGATCCCCGAGTCCTGAACGCGGGCGCGGCCCCGGGCCTCGTACTGTCAGGACTCCTGGTCCTCGTCGCCGGCCAGGCGGAACGGCCCCGCTGTTCCGGGCGCGAAGTACAGCGTGGGTCCGTCTTCCACGACCACCTCGATGGGGTCGTTCACCTGCAGCAGCCTGTTCAGTTCGGCCTCAAGTGATTGCCGCGTCGTGTCCGTGGCCTGCCTGCGGCCACACGTGAAGTCGCCTTTCACCCCGAAGGGTCGCCCAAGGGGGCGGGCTCCCCGAACGCTGTGCCACTCGCCCGTGGCCCAGATCTCCAGCCGGTTGTACGCCATGGACGCAGGGTCCCCCGGGTGGCACGCGGCCGCACCCGGAAAGACGTGCGGGGCCCGGGAACGAACGGCTTGTTCCCGGGGCCCGTCACGTACTCATGTGCTCGCGTACGTGCTAAGCGACGCTCGGCTTCTCCTCCAGGCGGGGGAAGAGCACCGCGCCCTTGGTGATCGTCGCGCCCGCCGGGAGCCGGCCCCAGGTGGCGGCGTCGGCGATCCGCTGGTCGGGGAGCGCGCCGAGGACGGCGTCCGCGCCGAGGGAGTCCCAGAGCTTCTGCGAGGTGTCCGGCATGACCGGGTTGAGCAGGACCGCCACCGCCCGGAGCGACTCCGTGGCCGTGTAGAGGATCGTCGCCAGGCGGGCTCTGCCCTCCGGCGACTCGTCCTTCGCGACCTTCCAGGGCTCCTGCTCCGTGATGTAGCCGTTGACCTGTTTCACGAAGTCGAAGATCGCCAGGATGCCGCCCTGGAAGTCCACCTCGTCACCGATCCGGCGATCGGCCTCGGCCACCGCCTTGGCCATGCCCTCCTGGACGGCCTTCTCGGCCTCGCCGGCGGCCGTCGCCTCCGGCAGCGTGCCGCCGAAGTACTTGCCGACCATCGCGGCCACGCGCGACGCGAGGTTCCCGTAGTCGTTCGCCAGCTCGCTGGTGTAGCGGGCGGAGAAGTCCTCCCAGGAGAACGAGCCGTCCTGGCCGAACGCGATCGCGCGCAGGAAGTACCAGCGGTACGCGTCCACACCGAAGTGGGAGGTCAGGTCCTGCGGCTTGATGCCCGTCAGGTTCGACTTCGACATCTTCTCGCCGCCGACCATCAGCCAGCCGTTGGCCGCGATCTTTCCCGGCAGCGGCAGACCCTGCGCCATCAGCATCGCGGGCCAGATGATCGCGTGGAACCGGAGGATGTCCTTGCCGACCAGATGGACGTCGGCGGGGAAGGTGTTCTCGAACTTCTCGGGGTTCTCGTTGTAGCCGACCGCCGTCGCGTAGTTCAGCAGCGCGTCGACCCACACGTAGATCACGTGCTTGTCGTCCCACGGGACCGGGACGCCCCAGTCGAAGGTGGAACGGGAGATGGAGAGGTCCTGGAGGCCCTGGCGGACGAAGTTCACGACCTCGTTGCGCGCCGACTCGGGCTGGATGAAGTCCGGGTTCGCCTCGTAGTGGGCGAGGAGCTTCTCGCCGTACTCGCTCAGCTTGAAGAAGTAGTTCTCCTCCTTGAGGAGCTCCACCGGCTTCTTGTGGATGGCACACAGTTTCGTGGTCGGCGTGCCGTCCTCGGCCTCCGGCCCGGCCTCGATGAGGTCGCCCGGGAGCTTGTACTCCTCGCAGCCCACGCAGTACGGGCCCTCGTAGCCGCCCTTGTAGATCTCGCCCTTGTCGTGGAGATCCTGGACGAACTCCTGGACGCGGTCCGTGTGACGCTTCTCCGTCGTACGGATGAAGTCGTCGTTAGCGATGTTCAGGTGCTCCCAGAGGGGCTTCCAGGCTTCGTCGACGAGCTTGTCCGCCCACTGCTGCGGGCTGACGCCGTTCGCCTCCGCGGTACGCATGATCTTCTGACCGTGCTCGTCCGTGCCGGTGAGGTACCACACCCTCTCGCCTCGCTGACGGTGCCAGCGCGTGAGCACGTCGCCTGCGACGGTCGTGTAGGCGTGGCCCAGGTGAGGAGCGTCGTTGACGTAGTAAATGGGGGTGGAGACGTAGTACGCCTTCCCGCCCTGCTTCTCGGATCCAGTGGCCGCCATGGCGAAATCCTACTGGCCGAGGGGAGATTGGCTCACGCCGATCACGGCTGGGGGGATTACGGGGACAGGGCCCGGGGTATGGCCCCGGGCCCTGTCGGCCGTCGTGCGTGAGGTTTTACGGTGGTACGGGGGGTTACGGGCGCCAGTTGGCCAGTACGCCCTCGTACAGCTCCGTGTCCGTCAGCTCGCGGGGGGTCGGGCCCGCGTGGAAGAAGGACGTGTTGGACGTCTTGAGCTTGCGGAGGTAGTCGAAGGCCTTGTTCTCCGGCTCGCCGAACGCGACGAAGGAGAAGAAGAGGGCGGGGTGCTTCGCCGCCGCGTCCGTGAGGGACTGGGTGGCGGGGGTCTTGGCGTCCGGGGCGCCGTCCGTCTGGAAGACGATGAGGGCGGGGTGTTCGGTGCCGGACTTCTCGTAGTGCGTGACGACCTCCTCCACAGCAGCGTGGTAGCTCGTACGGCCCATGCGGCCGAGGGAGGCGTGGAGTTCGTCGACCTTGTTGTCGTGGTCGGTGAGGGTGAGCTCGCCGGTGCCGTCCAGTTCCGTGGAGAAGAAGACGACGTGGACGGTCGCCTCCGGGTCGAGGTGGGCGGCGAGGGCGAGGGTCTGCTCGCCGAGGGCCTGGGCGGAGCCGTCCTTGTAGTACGGACGCATGGACGAGGAGCGGTCCAGTACGAGGTAGACCTTGGCGCGGGCGGTGGTGAGGTTGAGGGTGGTGAGGGTGGTGGCGGCGGAGTCGTACGCGGTGAGAAGGCTCGCGGGCACGGCCTCCGCCTCGGCTTCGCCCTCGGCCGGATCGGTTTTCCCACCCGCACCACCTGTGACGGCATCGTCGTCAGGTGCGGGTGGCCCCTGTGGGGCTTCCGCTGCGTCGGCGGCTGCCGGCACCAGGTCCTCAGCCTCAGACGCGGACTCAGCCTCAGGTGCAGGCTGCGGCTCCGCCGTTGCCTCGGCCTCGACGACGACCTCCGGCTCCGGGGTCACCTCGGCCACCGGCGCGGCTTCCTCTACGGCGGGCTCAGCCTCAACCTTGGGCTCCTCGGGGAGGGCCTCGGGCTCGGGCTCCTCCGCGACGGGCTTGGCCTCGGGTTCGGCGACCGCTGCGGCCTCGGGTTCCGGCTCGTGGGCGGCCTCTGTCGCCTCGGTCAGAGGCTTCGGCTCGGGCTCGGGGGTGGGTTCCTCGGCGATGGCCTCGGGCTCCGGGGTCGCCTCGGCGGCGGGTTCCGGCTCGGGCTCGGGTGTCGGCTCGGGCTTGGCCTCGGTCTCGGGGGTGGGATCCTCGGCGATGGCCTCGGGCTCCTCTGCGACGGGCTTGGCCTCGGGTTCGGCGACCGCTGTGACCTCGGGTTCCGGCTCCGGGGCGGCCTCAGTCACCTCGGCCAGCGGCTTCGGCTCGGGTGTCGGCTTGGCCTCAGCCTCGGCAGTGGGCTCCTCGACGGCCGGCTCGGCCTCGGGAGTGGAGACATCCTCCGCCTCGTCCACCGGCCTGGCCGGCTTGGGGACCGTTACGTTGTCGAAGGCCGCCGAGACGAGGTCGTCCACCACCGAGGGGGCCTCCACGGGCTTCGGTGTCGGGGACTGGGTCAGGGTCGGTTCCGGGGACGGTGCCGGAATCTTCGGCTCGGTGACCTCCTGCTGAGGAACCGACTCCGCCTCCCGCGCGGGCGCCGCCTCGGCGTCACGCCCCTTGCGTGACTTGCCGAACGCGCTCCGCAGGAGAGTGAGAATGCCCATGTGCGCAACCCTTCACGTGAGTTGTAGCCGTCAATCCCTGGCCAGGACGGACACGTAAGGTTAGCGGTCCGGATTGACGATCTTGGGCAGGGTCTTTCACGGAACCCGGCGGGCGTCAAGGGCGCCACTTCGCCAACCTCGCGCCCCGCCTCCCAGCAGGCATCGGCCGGGCCTGCGGCAGGTCCTGTCCGCATCTTCCCCGCACCCCAATACCCCTACCGCTCCCATGGTTCACCCTTCGTTCATCCGGCGTCCCCACCGTCGCACTTCCGTCCGCCTAGCGTCACGCTGACACCAAAGGCACGTATAGGGACACCATGGGGAGAGTAAAGTGCGCAAGCTGCTGCCGTTGATCGGATCGTCGTCCGGATCGCATCCTGGCGGCCGGTCAGCGATGACCTGCCGTTTCCGGTGTGGTGACGCCTGCTTCCACGAGGTTCCCAACACCAGCGCCAACGAGTACCTCGGCGATGTGATCGCCGGCGCCCTCAGCCGCCGTTCCGTGATGCGCGCCGCCGCCGTCGTCACCGTGGCCACCGCGGCCGGTACCGCCGTGAACGTCGCCGGCGCCGAGGGCGCGGAAGCGGCCACCGCGGCCTCCCACCACCCGCACCCCACCCCCTCCTCCGTGCCGCGCGGCCTGCGCTTCAGCCCCGTCGCGCCGAACACCGCCGACGCCGTGACCGTCCCCGGCGGGTATGGCCAGAACGTCGTCATCCGCTGGGGCGAGCCCATCCTCCGTGGCGCCCCCGCCTTCGACCCGGAGAAGCAGACCGCCGCCGCGCAGGCCGGCCAGTTCGGGTACAACAACGACTTCCTCGCGCTGCTCCCCCTCCACGGGAACCAGAAGCTTCTGGTCGCCAACCACGAGTACACCGACGAGATCCTGATGTTCCGCGGCTACGACGCCGCCAACCCCACCCGCGAGCAGGTCGAGGTCGCCTGGGCCGCGCACGGGCTGTCCGCCGTCGTGGTCGAGGGCGACCGGCGTACCGGCCAGCTCACCCCCGTACTCCGCCACCCGCTCAACCGCCGTGTCACCGCCACCACCGAGTTCCGGATCACGGGACCGGCCGCCGGCTCCGATCTCCTCAAGACCTCCACCGACCCGACCGGGCGGAAGGTCCTCGGCACGCTCAACAACTGCTCCGGGGGGACCACGCCGTGGGGGACGACCCTGCACGGCGAGGAGAACTTCAACCAGTACTTCGCCAACTCCTCCCGCGACACCGACAAGCGGTACGGCATCGGCACCGGCGCCACCGAGCGCAAGTGGGAGCGGTTCGACAAGCGGTTCGACGTCGCCCAGGAGCCCAACGAGGTCCACCGGTTCGGGTATGTGGTCGAGTTCGATCCGTACGATCCCTCCTCCACGCCCCGCAAGCACACCGCTCTCGGACGCTTCAAGCACGAGGCCGCCACCATCCGGATGACCTCGGACGGGCGTCCCGTCGTCTACACCGGCGACGACGAGCGCTTCGACTACTTCTACAAGTTCGTCGGCAGCAAGCGGATGCGGCACGGGGACTCGCGCTCCGTCCGGGAGCACAACCTCTCCCTTCTCGACGAGGGCACGCTGTACGTCGCCAAGCTCACCGGTGACTCCCCCGCCATCGAGATCGACGGAAGCGGGAAGCTGCCCGCCGACGGCGAGTTCGACGGCAGCGGTACGTGGATCCCGCTGGCGACCGCCACCGCCAAGGGCGCCGTCTCGCACGTCGACGGCATGACCGCCGAGGAGGTCTTCGTCTTCACACGGCTCGCCGGGGACAAGGTCGGCGCCACCAAGATGGACCGGCCGGAGGACATCGAGCCCAACCCGGTCACCGGCAAGGTCTATGTCGTCCTCACGAACAACAGCAACCGGGGCAAGGCCGGCTTCGCCGCCGCCGACGAGGCCAACCCGCGCAACTCCAACAAGCACGGGCAGATTCTGGAGCTGACCGAGCGCTGGAACCGCGCCGAGAGCACCTCGTTCGCCTGGACGCTCTTCCTCGTCGCCGGTGACCCCAAGGACCCCGCCACCTACTTCGCGGGCTTCCCGAAGGACGACGTCAGCCCGATCTCCTGCCCGGACAACGTCGCCTTCGACCGCCACGGCAACCTGTGGATCTCCACGGACGGCAACCAGCTCGGCTCCCACGACGGCCTGTTCGGCGTCACGACGAAGGGTGCCCGGCGCGGTGAGCTCAAGCAGTTCCTGACGGTGCCGACCGGCGCCGAGACCTGCGGTCCGATCATCGGGGAACGGCAGGTGGTCGTCGCCGTGCAGCACCCGGGCGAGATCGACGGCGCGTCGGTGGAGAAGCCCGCCAGCACGTGGCCCGACGGACCGGGAAAGATCGTCCGCCCGGCGGTCGTCGCCGTGTGGCGTACGGACGGCTGCGACATCGGCGTCTGAGCCGACTCGGAGAACGGGCCGAGGCGGGTTACGGGAGTGCTGGGACCGGGGTTTTCGCTTCACTCTGTTCCAGCCACTCCCGGTACGCCGGTGCCTGCCTCGCCACCTCCTCGTACGCCTCCGCCAGCGCCGGATGCACCCCGTCCAGCTCCGTCTCCGTACGGGCCGCCAGCAGAAGCCGTACGCCGAGCGGGTCGCCGTGGAGCCGGCGTACCGCCATCTCGGGGCGCGGCAGGCAGGTCGGCTGGCAGACGGTGACGACCTCGCCGGTCGCCACCAGCGAGGCCGTGGTGTGGTAATCGCCGTGCAGGACACGGGGGTTGAGGCCTGCGGTGCGCAGGATGCGCAGGAGGGCGTCGAACTCGCCGTCGACCGTCTCGTCCACCATCCAGCGGTCGTCGGCCAGCTCGGAGAGGTGGACCACCGGTCTCGCGGCGGCCGGATGGTCGGGGGGCAGGGACACGAACTGGGGTTCCCTGTCGACGAGTACGCGCAGGCGCAGGCCGTCCGGGATGCGGAGCGGGCAGCCCTCCACCTCGTGCACGAAGGCCACGTCCAACCGGCCGTCGGCGACCATGCGCAGCAGCGCGTTCGCGGAGACGTCCATGCGCAGGGTCGGTTCCTGCTGGCGCTGACGGAGTCGGCGCAGCCAGCCCGACAGGGCCCGGCTGGCCGTCGAGCCGATGCGCAGCTGCGGTTCGTCCGCCGCCGCGGCCCGCGCCTCCATGACCAGCGAGCGCATCTCCGCCACCAGGGGACGGGCCCGGCTCAGCACGACCCGGCCGAGCGGTGTCGGACGGCAGCCGGCCCGGGTACGGGTGAACAGCGCGCCGCCCAGCGCCTGTTCGATCCGGCGCAACTGGGTGCTCAACGAGGGCTGGGCAACCCCCAGTTGGCGGGCGGCCCGGTGCAGGCTGCCGGTGTCGGCGATGGCGCACAGCGCCCGGAGGTGCCTCACCTCTAGCTCCATGCGACCGGCTCCGCGTCGCGAATCATGCGCATGCACATGTCCATGCCATCGCACCCTAGGCCGGAACCCCGTGTTCCGACAGACGCACAAAGTCGGTGATAGGGCCGTGCTATCGCGACTTGCCATCATCACAGCCGCCGCACAGACGCCGACACTCACCGTACGACCGACTGACTCATCCCCCACACAAGGAGTCATCGATGAGAAAGCCCATCTCTGGTGTCGTGGCGGCGTCGTTAGGCCTCAGCCTGGCAACTCTCGCTCTGGGTACGGCAGTTCCCGCATCCGCCGCACCCACGCCCGCGACCTCCGTGACCACCGCGAAGGCCGCGTACGCCGGGTCGGCCGAGGACACCGCCGCCAACAAGGCCTTCTTCGAGGCCGTGCTGAAGTCCGTCGCGGAGAAGCGCGCCGCGAACCCGCGCTCGGCCGCCGCCGTCACCGTCATCTACAACGCGTCCCGTGCGCCGTCCTTCAGCGCCGAAATAGCCCGCTCCACCTCGATCTGGAACAGCTCGGTGACGAACGTGAAGCTGCAGTCGGGCTCGGCGTCCGCCGCCGACTTCACCTACCGCGAGGGCAACAGCTCCCAGGGCTCGTACGCCTCCACGGACGGCCACGGCAGCGGTTACATCTTCATCGACTACGCGCAGAGCCAGCAGTACAACCCGACCCGCATCACCGCCCACGAGACGGGCCATGTGCTCGGTCTGCCGGACCACTACTCCGGCCCGTGCAGCGAGTTGATGTCGGGCGGCGGTCCCGGCACGTCCTGCACCAACGCCAACCCGAACGCGACCGAACGCTCCCGCGTGAACCAGCTGTGGGCCAACGGACTCGCGAAGGCCCTGCGTTAGTCCCCCGGTAGCTCCCGGTAGCTCCCGGTAGCTCCCGGTAGCTCCCGGTAGCTCCCCGGCAGTTCCCCAGTAGCCCCCATCCCCACCCCCCACAGGCGCGGGTCGTCCCTCTGCACGGGGGCGGCCCGCGCCCCCCTTCGTCCCGTCTCCTACTTGTGCGGTGACGTGACCGCCCTCGCCGCCGCCACCTCCTGCCGCAGTGGCTCCAGCACGCTGTCCGCCGGTCCGCTGAGGTCCGTACGCACCGCGTACAGCGTCTCGACCCGGCGCAGTCCGTCCGACAACTCCCTCAGCTGGAGGACTACTTGGGTGATCTCGGTGTCGGACGGCGGCTTGGCGCCCTGCTTGATGTGGACCCGGGCCGCCGTCGTCGCGTCGACGATGCGTTCCACCGCGACGACCAGGGGCCACCAGGCCGCCGCCCGCCGTCCGGTGGGCGGTGGTTCGGTCAGGGCCCGCTGGAACTCCGTACGGACGACGGAGAGATCGCGGTACAGGCGGCGCCGCATCCGGGCCCGTGCCGCGCCCTCGGTGTCCGGGCGGAACGCCGACTCCACATAGCGTGCCGTGTCCGCGACCGCGTCGGCGAGGCGGTCACCGACGCGGGTGTGCCAGCTCTCCGGCCACAGGAGGTACCCGGCGACGAGGGCGATCCCGCACCCCATGAGGGAGTCGAGGAGCCGGGGCAGCAACAGGGCCGCGCCCTGGTGGTTGAGGACGTCGGAGAGAAGGAGGATCACCGGGGTGATGGCGGCCGTCTGGTAGCCGTACCCGCGTGGCGTCAACGCCGGGATCAGCGTGGCGAGGAGAAGGACCACGGGTACGTCCCACCAGCCGCGCGGCACCTGGACGAGCACCGCCGCCGCGATCACCAGCCCCGCGACCGTGCCGAGGGCGCGCAGGAACGCCCGGGAGAAGACGGAACCGAAGTCGGGCTTCAGGACGAAGGTGATGGTCAGCGCGACCCAGTACGACCGCGGCACCGGGACGATCGAGACCAGCACCTGCGCGAGGCCGATGCACAGCGCGAGGCGCAGTCCGTAGCGCCAGGAGTCACCGGACGAGGCGACGTCGCGGGCCGCGCGGACGGTGCGGGCGCGCAGGGTGGCCGGCCGGCCGAGACGGTCGTCGTCGGCGGCGGTGCGCAGGTCGGGGGAGCGGCTGCCGACCACCTCGGCGGTGTGGCGCAGCGCCTGTTCGACGGCGCGGGAGGTGTGGTCGGCGGGGGCGGGGATGTGGAGTCCTGTCGGACCCGTGTAGCCCGTCTCGACGGCGTCGGCGAGGTGGCGGACCGCCTCCGGGACCTCGGGCGGCAGCGGGCGGCCGGCCTGGTGGGCGGCGGGGGCGGCCTCGACGACCGGCGTGATGGCGTTCAACTGGGCGAGCAGCCGCACGAGTTCGGGGCTGCGGCCGTGGTGGCGGGCGCGCCGGGCGAGGACGAGGTCGTACGACTGGTTGAGGGACTGGGTGACGGCCTGCCGGGCGTCCTCGTAGCCGTCGGTGGTGCCGGCGGCGAGCAGTTCGGCGACCTTGCGGTAGGTCTGCGCGACCGCGGCCCGTTCCGGCACCCCCGACCGCAGCGGCCAGGCGAGCAGGGCCAGCACGAGGACGAGCAGCCCGCCGCCGGACATCAGCGCCGGCGCGAGCCACCAGGCCCCCGGCAGCGGCAGCCCGGCGCCGATCACGGAGTTGAGGAGCAGCAGCAGTCCGGACACGGAGGCCACCGCGCCGATCGTCGAGATCATCCCGGAGACGAGGGCCACGCAGGTGACGGCGGCGACGGCGGCCCAGCCCCGGCCGTACACGAGCGAGCCGAGGGTGACGCCGAGGGCGCCGAAGAGCTGGGGGATCGCGATGTTGATGATGCGCATCCGGTACGCGTCGGCGGTGTCCCCGATGACGCCCGAGAGGGCGCCCATCGAGGCCAGAGCGCCGTAGGCGGCGTGGCCGGTGGCGAGGCCGACGGCCAGGGGCAGCGACATGGCGATGGCGGCGCGTGCCACGGCGGGGCGGTTGACGGGCGGGGCCGGCTGGGGCCGGAGATTCCGCACCAGCCAGTCGGGAGGCGTGAGGCCGATGGGGAACTCGCGGGACATGGGCCCATTATCGCCGTACGGCGTGTTTCCGGACGGGCGCGTCCGCGCTGGTGGAGGGCCGGGTCATGGGGCCGGGTGAGGGGCCGGGTCGATCCGCGTCGCCAGGAAGTCGGCCAGGGCCCTGTTGAACTCCGTGGGGCGTTCCAGGTTGGGCAGGTGGGCCGCGTTTTCGATCACGTGGAGCGTGGAGTCGGGGAGGGCCGTGTGCATGGCCTCGGCGTCGGAGACCGGGGTGAACTCGTCGTCGGCGCCCACGACGACCAGGGCCGGGACGGTGAGTTCGGTCAGCAGGGGGCGGTAGTCGGGGCGCTGCGCACGGCCCCGGAGCGCCGCCGCCGCGCCCCGGGGGTCCGTGGCCGTCATCATGCGGTGGACGTGGGCCTTGACGCTCGCGTCGGCGTACGGGGCCACCATCTTCTCCAGCACCTCGTCGGCGTATCCGCCCATGCCCTCGGCGAGCAGACGGTCCGCCGTCGCGTTCCGGGCGAGGTGGCCCTCCGGTGTCTCGGGTGCGGGGAAGGTGTCGGCGAGGACGACGCCCCGGACACGCTCCGGGAAGCGGTCGCAGCACTCCATCACGATCTGGCCGCCCATCGACAGCCCGGCGAGCACGCACGACTCGACCTGTGCCTCGTCGAGCAACTCCTCGATGTCCTGCGCGAACCGCGAGAGCGGGGTGGCGGTGCCGAGGGTCGCCGGGGAGGTGCCGTAGCCGCGCAGATCGGGGGCGATGACCCGGCGGGTGGCCGAGAACGCCTCGATCTGCGGGTTCCACATCGTGTGGTCGAAGGGATGGCCGTGAATGAGGACAAGAGGTATGAGAGATGCATTAGGAGCAACAGCCGCAATAGGTGTAATGGGTGCAGGGGATTCATAGGGCGCAATAGGTGTGAGAGGGGTAAGTGGGGTCATGTGGACGACCCTAGGTCCATCCAACTCCTCGGTGCAATAGGATCTTTGCGCTCGGTGCAATGTAGGAGAACGGGTACGGGGGATACATGGACGACTACCGACGCCTCGCCGACCGGATAGCCGACGACATCGCCACCGGACGGCTCCGCCCCGGCGAACGGCTGCCTCCGCAACGGGCGTTCGCGCGTCGGCGCGGGATCGCCGGGTCGACGGCCGGGCGGGTGTACGGCGAGCTCGTGCGGCGTGGACTGGTCGTCGGGGAGGTCGGGCGCGGCACGTTCGTCCGGGCCGCGCCGCACGCGCCGGGCGGGCGCGCGCTCGCCGAGCCGGCGCCGAGCAGCCAGGCCACCACGGTGAACCTGGAGCTCAACTATCCCTCTGTGCCTGGCCAGTCGGAGCTGCTCGCCCCGGCGCTCGTGCCTCTCCTGCGCCCCGACGTGCTCACCGAGGCGCTGCGTCCGGCGCCCGCCACCGGTACCGCCGGGGCCAGGTCGGTGGTCGCCGGGCTGCTGGCCACCCCGGGCTGGCGGCCCGACCCCGACGGCGTCCTCTTCACGGGCAACGCCCGGCAGGCGATCGCCGCCGCCCTCGCCTCCATGGTCCGGCCGGGCGGCCGGGTCGGCGTCGAGGCGTTGACGTACCCGCTGGTCAAGGAGATCGCCGTCCGCCTCGGCATCACCCTCGTCCCCCTGGCCATGGACCGGGACGGCCTGCGCCCCGACGCCCTCGCCGCAGCCCACCGCACGGCTCCCCTGTCCGCGCTGTACGTCCAGCCGACGCTGCACAACCCGACGTCGGTGACAATGGGCGAGCGGAGGAAGCGTGAACTCGCGGGTGTGATCCGGGAGTTGGGTGTGCCGGTGGTGGAGGACCGAATCTGGTCGTTCCTCACAGAGATGTGCGAGCCCCTGGCCGCGCACGTCCCCGAACTGGCCCATGTCGTCGACGGGTTGTCCAAGCGGGTCGCCCCCGGCCTCACCGTGGGCTTTCTCGTCGTACCGCCGGACCGGGCGGAAGCCGTGGCGGCGGCGGTGCGGTCGGGTGGGTGGAGCGCCGGGCGGTTCGCGCTGGAGGCCGGGGAGCGGTGGATCGAGGACGGGACCGTGGCGCGGCTCGTGGCCGCCAAGCGGCTGGACGCGGCGCGTCGACAGCGGCTGCTGGCACGGGAGTTGGCGGAGTTCGGGGACGCGGTGCGGTCCGATCCGTACGCCTACTACGCCTGGTGGGAGCTGCCCGCGTCCTGGCGTGCGGACACCTTCACGGCTGCCGCGGCGGTGCACGGCATCGCCGTCACACCGGGAGACGCCTTCGCCGTGGGACCCCAGCGGGCGCCGGACGCGGTCAGGCTCGGGCTCGCGTCGGCGCCGGAGGCGGATTTGGAGCGGGCGTTGCGGATGCTCGCTGCGATCGCGCGGCGCGGCCGTGCCGGTCGGTGACCCTTGGTGGGGTGTGTGGCGTCGCCGTGGGTCCGCAGCGGTTGCCGGATGCCGTCAGACTCGGGCTCGCGTCGGCGCCGGAAGCGGAGCTGGCGCGGGCGTTGCTGATGCTCGCCGTGATCGTGCGGCGCGGCCGTAGCGGGCGGTGAGCCACATGCCGAGGGCGACGGTGAGGCCGAGGGTGAGGAGCAGCCAGGAGACCGTGCGGAGGGTGGCCGTCAGGGCGTCGTAGACGGCGCCTGCGGCGGGGGCTGAGACGCCTGGCGGCAGGTCGGCGAGGGTGAGGTGGCGGGTGATCACGAGCGCGACGCCGAGCAGCGCCCCGCCGAGCGCCGTACCGAGCGCGGTCGCCGTGATCGCCCGGCGGCGCCGGACGGCGAGTGCGATGCCGGCGACGGCGAGGACGCCGGCCGTCACCGGAAGCCAGAAACCGGCGACTTCGAGCACGCGAAAACCCTTCCGGAGCGGTACGAGGTCCTGCGCGGGCAGGACCGCGACCTCGGTGTGCGCGACAGGGATGTGGCTCGCCAACGGAACATGGTCGGCGGTGAGTTGACGCTTGACCTGGGCGGTGACGGGGGCGAGGTCGATGGTGACGGCGCCCTCGCCGCCGTGACTGCCGTATCTGCCGTAGCGGTCGCCGGGGCGTTGTCTGTCGGGGCCGTTTCGCAGGGCGTGCAGCACCGCCTCGTGGGTGGCGCGGTTCGCCGTGTCCCAGGCGGTGCGGAAGGCCTCGGTGCGGGTGAACGAGTGCACCGCGTCCTGCACGAAGTGGTTCACGGTGCCTTCGAGCGGGCCGACGTCGACCGCGTGCACGATCCCGGCGCCGACGTTGTCCGCGATGGCGTCCTGGACGTACGGGTTCCTGGCGAGCGGCGCCATCGTGGTGACGTACCGGCCGGTGTCGGCGAGCCCGTACGCCGCCCAGGCCGAGAGCGCGCCGAAGGGCAGCAGGAAGCACGCGAGGGCGGTGAGGACGGCCGACAGGACACTCCGGAGACGGTGAGACACCCCTCCAGGCAAAGGCCCCGGGGCGGGAAACGCGAGCCGGTTGACCGCGGATGACTGCATATGGGGGTGCGGGACAAGCCTCCGAGGTGGAGCCTCCGGTGGAGCGTTCACCCGAACGGGTGTTTCCTGGTTTTGGGGAGAAGGAGGCCGATCATGCCCACCACTCCAGCCCTGCGGACCCTGACCGCGGCCCTGTTCACCGGCGGAATCCTGGCCGCCGTACCCATCGGCACGGCGATGGCCGCCGTACCGGCCGGCTCCGACGGCTCCGGGGTCCGGGGCACCGTCGTCTCCGCCGGCGAGCTGAACCTGCGGCAGCAGCCCACCACCGACTCGCCCGTCGTCGGGTGGCTGTCACCGGGCAGCCACGGCCGCGTCGAGTGCGCGGTCGTCGGACAGACCGTGCGCGGAAACCCGCACTGGTACTGGCTGCCCGGCGTCAACGCCTGGGCGAGCGCCGTCTTCATCGACACCGGCGGTAGGTCGGTGCCCAGCTGCACCGACCCGTGCCCGGAGTGGAAGGACGACAGCCACGGCCACGGCCACTGGAGCGCCTCGGGGACGTGGAGCTTCAACTGGAACGTGACCTGGGACGTCACCTTCGGCTGAGGTCGCTCAAGGTCGCTCAAGGTCGCTTCTGATGACCTTCGGCCGGGATCAGCTCACCCGGTGACCGGCCGCGTCCTCGCGCGTGTAGTAGCGGTAGAACAGCACCGCCGACACGGACGCCGCGACCACCAGCGAGTTGCCGCACGACCGCAGCACACTCGCCCCGGTCTGGCTGTACAGGAACCCGAACGCGACCCCGGCGAACGCGCCCCACGCCACCGCGTGCGACTCGCGCGCCAGTCGCGGCGCCACCGCCCGTACGCCGACCAGCACCGCCATGAACGCCAGCGCGCTCACGAAGCCGAAGAGGACGTTCCAGCCGGTGATGGGACCGCCGCCGCGCCGGTTGGCCGCGGCCCAGAAGCCGTAGACCAGCCCGAGTACGACGGGCAGTGCCCGGTTCGCGGCCAGGTGGGCCCGGGCGCTGAAGATGTCGGGAATCCTGGCCTTGCCGGGGATGCCGGACGTTGCTTGAGCCATGAGAGTGTTCCTCTCTCCTCGCCCCCGCCCTCCAGAGCACACCTGGAGAGGCCCGCTGGCAAGTCGACAGGGGTGGACGGCCGTGTTTCGCTGGGTGCCATGAAGCCGGAGGGCCGGGCGGGGGCCGTGGGCACGGACGAGGGCCCCGCCTTCTCGGCGCCCCTCTCCGCCGGGCGGCGCGGGGCCGGCTGGGTGCCGCCGCTGGTGCTGCTCGTCGTGATCGCGGTCCTCGACTGGAACACCACCGGCGAGTTCCGGATCATCTCCTGGATCGTGCTGGTGCCCGGGATCGCCGCCGCGCTGTGCCGGGTGGCCGGCACGGTCGTCTTCGCCGCCCTGTCCCTCGGCACCTACGTGTTCGTCGACGGTGCCTGGCCGCACCAGTACCAGACCGGGCTGCCCGACTTCATCCTCGTCGGCCTCGGCGGGGTCCTCGCCGTCCTCGCCTGCGTGGTCCGGCTGCGCGGTGAGCGGCGCATGCTGCACATGCGGGACGTCGCCGAGACCACCCGCCGTACGGTGCTGCGCCCGCTGCCGCCGGTCTGGGGCGGCCTCGACCACGCGGCGGTCTATCTCGCCGCCGACGCCGTGGCCCGCGTCGGCGGCGACTTCTACGACATCCAGCCCGGCCCGTACGGCACCCGGGTCCTCATCGGCGACGTCCAGGGCAAGGGGCTCGGCGCGGTCGAGGCGGCGGCGGCCCTGCTCGGCACGTTCCGGGAGGCCGGGTACCACGAACCGGCGCTCGCGGCGGTCGCGGAACGTCTGGAGGTACGGATGCTGCGGCACATCCGCTACCGGGCGGCCGTCGGTCGGGACGACGGCGACCGGTTCGCCACGGCCGTCCTCATCGGCTTCCCCGAGGAACAGCGGGTGGCTGCCGACGGGCTCGTCGCCGGGGTCGTCGTCGAGGTCGTCAACTTCGGGCACGAGCCTTCCCTGATCGTGTCACCCGACGGGGTACGGAGCCTGCCGCCGGGGGACGGACTCCCGCTCGGGCTCAGCGAGTTGACCTCCGGCGACGGCGGGCTGCCGTCCGTCGTCCGGGTGCCGCTCGGCGCCGTGGAGACCCTGCTCCTCGTCACCGACGGTGTCACCGAGGCCCGGGACGCCGGCGGCACCTTCTTCCCGCTGCGCGAACGCGTCGCCGACGCCGTCGCCGTCGATCCGCGCGTCGCCGATCCGCAGCGGCTGGTGGCGTTCGTACGGGACGGCACGCTGCGGCACTGCGGTGGGCGTCTCGCCGACGACACGACGGTGTTCGCGGTGCGTGCGGCTGAGGGTGCGGCGGACGGTGCGGCTGACCCCGGGTCAGGTACAAGCCGTCCATAGAGGGCGATAGCCGTACCGCCAATGCCCCTTCGCAGTCGCACCGGTTACGGTGCTGTCTAGGGATGTGACGGACGTGAAGGAGGTGAGGGGGGCGACCATGAGTGGATCAACGGGTACGGCGGGTACGGCGGGTACAGCGGGTTCGATGGGTTCGATGGGTTCGACGACCGGGACCGCGTTGCTGCTCGCCGCCTCGCCCGTGGGTAAGGGCTGCCTGGTGGACGCGGCGTCCGTGCTGCCCGTTCTCGCCGCAGTCGCCCCCGCCGTGCTGACCGGCACCGACACGGCGAACGTTGTCGAACTCGCCGACCCGCTGGAGCCGCAGGCCGTGCTGACCCGGCTGCGCGCCGCCGCGGTGGCCCCGGGGCCGCTCACCGTGTTCCTCACCGGGCAGCTCCAGCTCGACCGCAAACAGCACCTTCCGCATCTCGCCCTGGCCCGCACGACGCCCGCGACGGTCCGCTACACCGCCTTCCCCTGGCACTGGATCGCCGAGGAGCTGCGGTTGCGGGCGCCGGGGACGACGACCCTGTTCCTCGACCTGCATGCCGATGCCGCCGCGTGGCAGTACGTCACGGGGCGGGCGTTCGGTGCGGGGCGGGGGGTGAGCGTGTACGGGAGGGTGGCTCCGCCGCCGCCTCGGCGGGTGGTGGCCGTGCCGGCGTACATGAAGACGGTCGCGACGATTCTGCGCAGTGGGTATCGGCCCGAGGCGGGGCGGTTGCATCAGGAGGCGCTCGGGCGGTTGTCGTCGGAGGGGGCGGCTTACGGGGATGTGGTGTTGGCGTGGGACGCGGTGGTCGGTGCGGATGTGAACGCCGGGGTGGTTTCGCCCCCGCCGCCCCTACCCGTCCCATCCCAGGGGGGCTCCGCCCCCAGACCCCCGGGTGCGGGTGGGTGGGGGGTGGATCGGCCCGAAGGGCCTCGTCCTCAAACTCCCCCAGAGGGGGGACCCCCAGACGGGCTGGAAATGCCGGGCGGCGCCGAAGAGATGCCCGGCGAAGCCGCGCAGGTACCGGGCCCAGCCGCGAAGGCGAGCCCCGCCGAACCGGCGATCCCGGTCGAACCGTCGGTCCCCGCCGAACTGGACGGCCCGGCAGCACAGTTGGGGTCAGCCGAAGCCGCGCCCGGCTCAGCCGGACTGTCGGCCCCAGTAGCAGGCGCACCGCGTCGGCTTGCCGTCGTCAAGGATGTTGTCGAGGACGTCGTCGAGGACGGTGATCCGCACTCCTTCATCGCCTCCGCCGTGCGGGCCGGGCGGCATGGGGACGCCGATGCGGTGGCTGCTCAGTGGGAGCAGGCCGCCTGTCGGGCTTACGGGGTTGCCTCCGAGGAGGCGTTGCACTGGACCGAGGTGCGGGCCGATCTCGCGATGTTCGCCGGGGATCCGGCCCGGAGTTGCCGGGTCTGGCTGGCTGTCGCCGATGCGCGGCTCGGGGCCGGGCAGGCGGCGGACGCGCCCGCTGTCGAGGCGGCCGTCGACCGGGCCCACCACCAGTGGACGAGCCTTGGTGGGAGCGCCGACGCGCATGAACTCGGGCCGGTGGTCGTCGAGTTGAGGCGTCGGGTACCCGGCCGGCGCGAAGGGGCCGTACGGCATGCCGAGCGGCAGCTGGAGCGGCTGGAGTCGGCCCAGCACGTGCCTGGTTAGGCCGGCGACAGCACAGCCAGCGCCCCCGACACCAGTGTCCGTACCCCGGGCGCGACCGTCGACAGGTCCGGTGCGAACAGCGGGCTGTGGTTGCTCGGTACCGCCGCGAGCTTCGCCATCAGGTCGTCGCCGCCCTCCGCCGCGTTCCACACCGCACCTGGTGTGGTCGTCACGAACCAGTAGGCGTACGGGAGTTGGTCCGTCGCCAGGTGGGCGAAGTCCTCGCTGCCCATGGCCGGGCCGGGGTCGAAGACCGTGCCCGCGCCGAAGACCTCCCGGTGGACCGAGGCCACCCGCTCGTCGAGCGTCGCGTCGTTCACCGTCACCGGGAAGGTCGCGCCGACCTGGATCTCCGGCTCGCGCGGACAGCCCGCCGCCAGGCACTCGCCCTGGGCGATACGCCTGATCGAGGCCAGCATGCGGTCCCGTACGTCGGTCGACTGGCTGCGCAGGTTCAGGCCGATACGGGCCGTCGCCGGGATGATGTTGTGCCGGGTGCCCGCCTCGATCACGCCGACCGTCAGGACGGCGGAGTCGCGGGCCGCGATCTCGCGCGAGACGACCGTCTGGAGGCGCGTGACGATGTACGCGGCCGTCACCACCGGGTCGACCGTCGTTTCGGGGCGGGAGCCGTGGCCGCCCCGGCCGTGTACGACGATGTCGACGTCCGTCGATGCCGACATGATCAGGCCGGGGATGTGGGGGTAGAGGCCTGCGGGGCCCGGCGCCGCGTGCTGCCCCAGCAGTGCGTCCGGGCGCGGGAAACGCTCGTACAGGCCGTCCGCCAGCATCGCCCGCGCGCCCTCGCCCGTCTCCTCGGCGGGCTGGCCGACCAGCACCAGCGTGCCTCGCCAGGTGTCGCGGCCCGCGGACAGGGCCTGGGCCGCCCCCGCCAGCCAGGTCACATGCAGGTCGTGGCCGCAGGCGTGCATCACACCGGGGACGGTGGAGGCGTAGGGGAGTGAGGTTTCCTCCGGGACCGGGAGCGCGTCCATGTCGGCGCGGAGCAGGACCGTCGGGCCCTCGCCGTTGCGCAGGACGCCCACGACGCCCGTACGGCCGACGCCCTCCGTCGTCTCGTACCCGGACTTCCGGAGCGAGTCCGCCAGCCGGGCCGCCGTGCGGTGTTCCGCCAGGGACAGTTCCGGGTGGCTGTGCAGGTCGCGGTAGAGGTCCTCCAGGGCCGGGACCGGGAGGTCGGCGGTGAGGTCGAGCGCGGTGCGGGCGGCGGGAGAGATCGGAGAGGTCACGGAGGCAGCGTATGTCTCCGACATGTGGGACCGGTCACTCGTTCGGCCGCGCACCCACGGCCGTCCGCAGCCGTCGCTGATATCCACGAAGGAGGGGGCCGGCAGCACCTGATCACCTACCGAAGGAAGACCACCCATGGTCACCACCACCCGTGCCGGCAGCGGCACCGGTCTCGCCATCGACTTCACCCAGGGGCTCGACGACGCCTGGTCGAAGATCGCCACGTTCGTGCCGAAGCTCGTCGCGTTCCTCATCATCCTGGCCATCGGCTGGTTCGTGTCGAAGGTGATCGCCCGCGTCCTGGACCGCGTCCTGCGCAAGGTCGGTTCGGAGAAACTGGCCGAACGGGCCGGTACCGCACGGTTGTTGCAGGACTCCGCGTACGACCTGACCGGGATCGTCTGCAAGATCGTCTACTACGCGCTGATGCTGATCACGCTCCAGCTCGCGCTCGGTGTCTTCGGCGCCAACCCGGTCAGCACGATGATCAACGGCATCGTGGCCTGGCTGCCGCGCGGCATCGTGGCTGTGGTCCTCATCGTGGTGGCGATGGCCATCGCCAACGCCGTGCGCGGGATCGTCGCCGGCGCGCTCTCGTCCGTCTCGTACGGGCGTACGGTCGCCACCGTCGTCTGGGGCTGCATCCTCGCGCTGGGCGTCATCGCCGCCCTCGGTCAGGCGGGCATCGCCCGTGACGTCACCCGGCCGGTGCTGTACGCGGCGCTCGCCGTGGTCGTCGGCATCCTGGTCGTCGGGGTCGGCGGCGGCATGATCGCGCCGATGCGGCAGCGCTGGGAGCGGATGCTGACGGCGGCCGAGCGGGAGACCGTGACCGCCCGGGGCAGTGTCAGCGCCTATCAGGCGGGCCGCGCGGACGCCCTCGGCAACCAGCCGGTCCGGGAACGGACCGACCTGCCGCCGCGTACGAACGACATGTAGGACGAATCAGCGGGTGTGGTGCCGCCGGTGGGACGGCGCGGGGGAGCTCTGGTCCCACCGGCGGCTGCTCAGGACGGCCCGGGCTTCACAGCAGACCCGGGCGTCACGGACCCTGGTGTCAGAACGCGGGGATGGCCGACGCGGCGCGGCTGTCGGCGTTCCGGGCCTTGTTGATGTTGCTCTGCAGGTTGCCGGTCAGCGGGAAGTTGGCGTCGCCCCACTTGGAGTTCCACAGCGCGTTGCGCGGCGCGTCGGCCATGTTCTCCATGGTGACCAGGGCCGGCCGGTCCCAGCCGCCGTCGCCCCAGGCATGCGCCACCTCGCCGGACTTGGCGAAGCGGAAGGCATGCGTGCTCGCGCCGTCCTTGTGGTAGACGATCTTGACGCGGTTGCCGTCCATCGGCACCTCGTTGATCGGGTGGGTGCTGTAGCCGCCGTGGCGGGAGGCCGCGAGGTAGCTGGGCCGCTCGTCGCCCTGCTTCTGGAAGACGACGACGGACTCCCAGTCGTGGCGGTGACCGAAGGCGTCGGCTCCGTTGAGCGTCTGGTCCTTCTCGAAGTAGAGCCCGTACACGTACGCGCACCAGCCGTTCTTGCACCAGCTCTGCGAGTACGTGTTGGCCTTGCCGAGGTGGTTGGTCCGGCAGCCGCCGGTGATCGAGCCGCTGTTGTTGAGACCGCCGTTGAGCCTGCCGCTCGCGTCGACGGCCGCCGCGGGGAAGCAGCTGTCCGTGTCGTAGTCCCAGACCGGCTGGTACTTCTTCTGGAAGGTGCTCGCGTTCTCCGGCAGGGGGGTCAGGATCGCGGCGGACGCGCTCGTCGAGATACCGACGGTCAGTGCGCCGGCGCTGAGCGCGACGAGCGCGGCCCGGCCGAGCCGGGACGTCCTGCTGCCGCGCGTCCTGCCGCTGTGCGTGGATGCCTTGAACATGTGCGGGTGCTCTCCACTTGGTCGTGCCGGGAATACGGCTCGGTCGTGCCGTGAAGTCCGGCGTGGCGGGACCGACACTGGCAGCCGGAAAGTTGACTGGCACCCCTCTCACCGGGCCGTTCAATTCCGTCGTCGGGAGTTCGTGTTCACCGCCCCGTCCGTTTTCCTTGTGAACGGGTATGGCGCTCGGACCGTTTTCCCCTGTGATGTGACTCCTGTGCCGTATGGGCACGGGGATGGGGAGGGGTGGAGCTCATGGGGCGTCCCGAGAGACCTGTGGACCCGCAGGCCGGTCCCGTGCAGCGGTTCGCCCATGAGCTGCGGGAGTTGCGGCGGACGGCGGGCGGACCCTCGTACCGGCTGATGGCCGAGGCGGCCGGGTTCTCGGCGGCGACCCTGTCCGAGGCGGCGCGCGGGGAGCGGCTGCCGTCGCTCGCGGTGGTCCAGGGGTACGTCCGGGCGTGCGGGGGCGACCCGGGTGAGTGGGAGCCGCGCTGGAAGGACGCCGAGGACGGGGTCGCGTCCGCCGCCCGGGACGGCGAGGGGGACACCGTGGCGCCCTACCGGGGGCTGGCCCCCTTCGAGCAGGGCGACCGGGAGCTGTTCTTCGGGCGCGACGGACTGGTCGGCGAGCTGCTGCGGCTGGTCCGGGAGCACCGGTTCGCGATGGTGTTCGGGGCGTCGGGCAGCGGCAAGTCGTCGCTGCTGAGGGCCGGGCTGATACCCCGCCTCCAGCAGGAGTGCGGCCCCGCCGTACTGCGGGTGTTCACGCCCGGCGAGCGGCCCGCCGAGACGTACGGGCATCTGCTGGTCCCGAAGGACGGGGGCCCGGAGAGCTGGGTGGTGGTCGACCAGTTCGAGGAGGTCTTCACCCTGTGCCACGACCGCGCCGAGCGGGCCCGGTTCGTCGACCTCCTGCTGGCCGCCCGCGACCCGGACAACCGGCTGCGGGTCCTCGTGTCCGTACGGGCCGACTTCTACGCCCGCTGCGCCGAGCACCGGGAACTGGCGGACGCGCTCGGCGGGGCCGGGCTGCTGGTCGGGGCGATGACGGCGGACGAACTGCGGGAGGCGGTGACCAGACCGGCGGCGGCCGTCGGGCTGCTGGTGGAACGGGAGCTGACCGTGCGGATCGTCGAGGAGGTCCTCGACAGGCCGGGCGCGCTGCCGATGCTGTCGCACGTCCTGCTGGAGACCTGGCGCCGGCGCCGTGGCCGGCTGCTGACCCTGGCCGCGTACGAGGCGGCGGGCGGGGTGCGCGGGGCGATCGCGGCGAGCGCCGAGGAGGTGTACGGGCAGCTGACCCCCGCCCAGGCGCGCAGCGCACGCCGGTTGCTGCTGCGGATGGTCGAGCCGGGGCAGGGCGGCGCGGACACCCGGCGTCCGCTGACCCGTGCCGAACTGGCCGAGTCGGCGACCGACCACCAGGTGCCCGTGGTGGTGGAACGGATGGCCCGCGCCCGCCTGCTGACCGTCGACGAGGACGGCGTACAGCTCGCGCACGAGGCGCTGATCACCTGCTGGCCGAGGCTGCGCGACTGGATCGAGACGGACCGGGAGTGGCTGAGCCACCATCGGCGGCTGGCCGAGGAGACCCGCCTCTGGCTGGAGCACGACCGCGACCCGGGTGCGCTGGTCCGGGGCAGCAGGCTGGCCCGCGCCGAGGAACTGTTCGCCGGTGAGCAGGACGGGGAACGGGGCCGGCTCACCCCGCCCGAGCGGGAGTTCCTCGACACCGCGCTGGCGGCCCGCGCGCGGGAGTCCCGGGCCGCCACCCGCGCCACCCGGCGCTCCCGCGTCCTGGTCGCCGCGCTGTCCGCCGTACTGGCGGTGGCCCTGACGGGTGGGCTGGCCGCCTGGCACCTGAGCGTCGACAACGTGCGCCAGCGCACGGACACCGCCGCGCGCCGGGTCGCGGACCTCGCCGACGCGATGCGGACGACCGACCCGCGCACCGCGATGCTGCTGAGCGTCGCCGCCTGGCGCGTCTCACCGCTGCCCGAGGCCCGCCGGGCCCTGCTCGGCTCCCTCGCCCAGCCGGAACACGCGGTCTTCACCGACCCGGCGCCGGGTGACGGCCCGTCCCGTTTCCTCGCCGACTTCGGCCGTACGCTCCTCAGCGTCGACGGCCGCACCTGGCGGACCTGGAACGTGGCCGGCGCCCGCCCGATCGCCTCCGGACGGCTCCCGGCCGGCGAGGTGGTCGCGGCCGGCCCCGACGCCCGGGTCCTCGCGGTCGCCGGGGCCGCCGGCATCCGCCTGTGGGACACGGCCACCGCCCGCTGGACCGGCGACCCACGCCCTCTCCCCCTCACCTCCGTCACCGACATCGCGGCGGGCGCCTACCTCGTGGGCGACATCGACGACGACCGGGTCCGCCTGCGGTCCGTCGCCGACGGCCGGGCGCTGTTCGAGGCGCGGGTGGCGGGCGGCGGCCTGGTGACCCCCGCCGTGAGCGCCGACGGCCGTCTGATCGCCGTCTGCCCGGCGGGCGGCTCCCCGCAGGTCCGGGACATCGCCCGCCACCGCGCCCTGTCCGGCCCCTGGGACCGGACCCACGGCCTGTGCGACGAGGCGGAGGCGACGGCTCTGGTGTTCGGCGCCGGCGGGGACCGGCTCGCCGCGCTCTCCGAGTCCGGCGTGACGGTGTGGGACACCGCGTCCGCCCGCGAGGTCGCGCACCTCGCCGAACCGGGCGCGCAGCGGGCCGCGTTCACCCCGGACGGCGCCTTCCTCGCGACCGCCGGCGGCGCGGAGATCCGGGTGTGGCGGCTGTCCGACCCGGCGGCCCCCGTGTTCCGGCACGCCCTCAACAACCAGCACCTGTACGGGATCTCCTGGGACCCCACCCGCCGGACCACCCTGCGCTACCTCGAAGGCGGCGCCGTCCACTGCCTGGAACTGGGGCCGGCGGTCACACCCGCCTGGCGCGCGGACCCCCTGACAGCGGTACGCGTGAGCCCGGACGCCGGTACCTACGCGACCGCCCGACTCGTCGACGGCCGCTACCGTTTCGAACTCCGGGCCACCTCCGACGGCCGCCTCCTGCGCACCCTCCCCGCCCCGCCCCCGCCCGTCTCGGCCGACCCCGCCGAGCCGGTGATCCCGGCGGACACGCTGGCGCTGCTCGCGTTCAGCCCCGACGGCCACGCACTCTCGTACGGTGTCTCGGCGCCCGGCAGGGAGGCTGCCCCGCAGCGCTTCACGGTCTGGGACCTGGGCCGGGACCGGCCCCGGGCCGCCCTGGACCTCGCGACCCCCGGATCCGGCGCCCCGGTGGTCGCCCTGGCGCTGGGCCCCGGCGGCTCCACCCTGTACGCGGCCCGGCTGCCGGTCCTGGGCGACGTGACCGACGAGGCGTGGAACACCGCGACCGGCCGCAGGACCGCCGTCCTCACCGGGCTCACCAGCACCCACCTGGCCGTACGCCCCGACGGCCGCCTCCTCGTCGGCGACAACCGCACCGCGAGCCTGCCCACGAACGGAACCACGAACAGAACCACCGCCGGGGTCACCAGGAAGGGCCTCGTCCAGGGCGAACAGATCGGCGCCCTCGCCTTCGCCGCCGACGGCTCGCGCCTCGCCGCGGGCGACCTGACCGGCCGAGTAGCCCTGTGGGACGGGGAGTTGAGCGACCGTACGGGCATCCTGCGCAACGTCTTCCCCGCTCCCCTGGGTGCGGAGGCGGAGGCGGAGGCGGTGAGCGCGCTGGCAGTCAGCCCCGACGGCGCCACCCTGGCCGTCGGGGGCGACGCCGGTGCACTCCAGCTCTGGGACATCGCCACCCAACAGCCCCTGGGCGGCCCGCTGACCACACCGGGCGAGCCGGTCGACACCCTCGCCTTCAGCCCCGACAGCGGCACCCTGTTCGCGGGCAGCGCCCATGTCCCGCTCCAGCGGTACGCCGTCGCCCCGGAACGGGCGGTCACCCTGGTGTGCGCGCGGGCGGGCACGGGGGCGGACCTCTCGCGGGAGCGGTGGCGGACGTACGTCCCGGAGGTGAAGTACCGCCGGGTGTGCGTCAGTTGAACGGGTCGAGCGTGATGTACGCAGTCTGCGGGGAGCCGTCGTCGACCAGCGACTCGTGGTTGCCGACGTCGTCGAAGGCGAAGGCGTACGCCTTGCCGTCGGCCATCTGGGCGTGGAGCTGCCGGGCGTAGTGGTTGGTCACCGCGTCCTGGTAGAAGCCCGCCGAACTCGTGTCGGGCTGGCTGGAGTTGGTCAGCAGCGTGGAACGGTTGTAACCGGCGCAGAGGGTGCGGGAGATCGGGCCGCGCACCAGGTCGTTCGGCGCGTCCAGGAACTTGTGGCAGCCGAAGACGCTGTCGGCGTCCGGCTTCTGGAAGGTGGTGACGACGGCACCGGCGCTGTTGGTGAAGTTCATGACGTTGCCGGAGACCCTGCCGTAGTACTTGGTGGCCGGCTGGTCGGCGAACGGTGTCACCGTGAGGGTCGAGCCCGCGTATTTGCTCCACACGCGGTTGACGTAGTCGTCCATGACGGTGCTCGGCAGGGCGCCGGACTCGATGCCGTGGCCGGGCGAGAGGGCGCGCAGGATCGTGCCGTCGGACCGGGTCCGGACGAGGTTGGCCCAGCCACCGGGCTGGCTCTTCAGGGCGTTGTAGAACCCGGCGTAGCCGCCCGCCTTCAGATGGCCGGTGTTCTTGACGGCGCCCGAGGTGTTCTTGACGCCGACCGCGTACGGGGCCGAGAACATGTCCACCTGCGTGCTGTTGAGCCACAGACCGGCGTCGTTCAACGTGTACTCGGTCCAGTTGAAGAGGATGTTCGCGTTGGGGTCGGAGGGGTTCTGCACTGCCGGCTGCACGAGACCGCCGGTGGTCAGCTTGAAGACCAGCTTCTGGCCGTAGGAGAAGTAGACGCGGCCGGAGAACTTCGGCATCCGGAGCGTCATCGACTGTCCGTTGGCCGGCCCGGCGATCGACGCGTCGGGCGCGGGGGTCGGCGGGTTGCCGCCGACGGGCCAGGCGTGGAACGTGCCGCTCGCGTCGGCCCAGCCCTGCTGACCGGTCGAGAGCAGGGTCCCGATGTTGTAGACGTAGATCTGGTCGCCGCGCCCGGAGTTGTTCCGGAACTCCAGCGGGATGGTCGTGGGCACCGCAGCCTCGGCGCGGGGCGCGGGCCCGGCGGCCGTGAGTCCCGTGGCGACGGCCGCCGCGGCGACCAGGGGCACCAGCACCTTCCGTGTGGCAAACACGTTCGTCCTCCTCGTGTCGCTTGCTCGTCGCTTCCTGAGAGCGCTCTCAGGCTGCTCTCGTGAACGGAACACGTCAAGGTCTAGACCAAGATGGGTGGGGACGGGGGTGCGCAGGCCGAGTGGCCGGGGTGAGGGGTAGGGCCGGGGACCTGTCCGGGGGCGGTGACCAGGATCTGCCCGGGCGCTGGTGGCCAGGATCTGCTCGGGGGATCGCCAGGCACACTGGCGAGCATGCCGTTATCGCTGCATCACATCGTCATCGACGCCCACGACCTCCCCGCCCTGGCCCGGTTCTGGGCCGAGGCGCTGGGCTGGCGGATCCTTTCCGAGCGGGAGTGGGAGGTCGTGATCGGGCCGGACGAAACCGCGCCGGTGGGCATCTGCTTCACGCCCGTAACGGACCGCGAAACCGCCAAGAACCGAACGGCGGACGCTCCTTCGATTCGCGACGTGAGAGCGCTTCGGCAGCGAATCTGCCGGGCTGATGCTTCGCGGTCTCGCGGTTGTGGCACGTCGTGCACAGCGGACGCAGATACTTGAACGCATCCGGATTCGACTCACCCCGAGCAACCGATTCACGTCGACTCAAAGGGAAGTGGTCCGGGACGTTGGCAGTGTGGCCACACGATACGCACCAGGGGTTGGCGTACAGGAACGCCTTACGGACCCGCTGCCGTCGCGTGGCGTAGACGGCACCACCCCGGGACGCACGGTCCTTGTTCGCCTCCCGCTCATGTGCAGGACAGCGCCCACCAGTAGTGAGCTGGGGGTGGCCGGGGACAGAACAAGGGGGGCGGGGCTTACGCGGCATGGGGGATCACCTCCGATGGGGTGCGAAAGTCGGCCGTGGGAAGATTCACGCGGGTCGGCAGCGAGTCGGTCCGGTGAAAGGGCGTGATCACATGGCAGCGGGATTTTCGGAATGGAAAGTCAACCGGCAATACTCAGTGAATGACCGTGCCAGCTACTTGGGCAAGCAGTATCGCTGCTTGGTGACACACAAATCGAATTCTGCATGTAATCCGAAGACAGCTGTCACAATGTGGCAAAAGTACACTGCCTAGTTAGGGGGCCTAGTGTCCTGAGTCGTTAATCTGTGGGCGGTTGTAGGTGGGGTAGTGCCTGGTCCGAAGCCACTGTCGCTGGAGTTGTCCGATCACGAAAGCAGGGTGCTGCGGGGCTGGTCGCGCAAGCGGACGGCGTCTCAGGCTCTGGTGTTGCGGTCGAGGATCGTGCTGGCGTGCGCGGAGGGTCGACCCAACGCGCAGGTCGCGGACGATCTGGGTGTCTCGCGGGAGACGGTGCGCAAGTGGCGGGCCCGGTTTGCCGCGGACCGGCTGGAGGGCCTGGTGGACCGGCCGCGTCCGGGGGCACCGCGGAGGATCACGGACGAGCAGGTCGAGTCCCTGGTCGCCAGGACACTGGACCAGGTGCCACCGGCGGGTGACTCGCACTGGTCGACGCGTTCGATGGCCGGGGCGGCGGGGATGTCGCAGTCGGCCGTCTCACGGATCTGGCGGGCGTTCGGCCTCAAGCCGCACATCGTGGAGACCTGGAAATTGTCCACCGACCCCCAGTTCGTGACCAAGGTCCGCGACGTGGTGGGCATCTATCTCGCCCCGCCCGAGAACGCCCTGGTCCTGGCGGTGGACGAGAAGTCGCAGATACAGGCACTGGACCGGACCCAGCCCGTGCTGCCGATGGCGCCGGCCATGCCGGCGAGGATGACCCATGACTACGTCCGGCACGGCACGACCAGCCTGTTCGCCGCCCTGGACGTAGCCTCCGGCTCGGTCATAGCCCAGCACTACCGCCGCCATCGCCACCAGGAGTTCCTCCGTTTCCTGAAGGTCATCGACGCCGCCGTCCCCGAGGAACTCGAACTCCACCTGGTCCTGGACAACTACGCCACCCACAAGACCGAACCGGTCAAGAAGTGGCTGCTCCGGCACCCCCGCTTCCACCTCCACTTCACCCCCACCTCGGCGTCCTGGCTTAATCTCGTCGAACGCTGGTTCGCCGAGCTGACCTCCCGCAAACTCCGCCGCTCGGCCCACCGCAGCGTCGTCGAACTGGAACGGGACATCCGAGGCTGGATCAACGAGTGGAACAAGAACCCCCGGCCGTTCGTCTGGACGAAGACCGCCGATGACATCCTCGACACCCTTGCCGCGTACTGCACACGAATTAACAACTCAGGACAATAGATCCTTGACAAGGGTGTACCTGTTGAACGATGTTCCAGATCTTGGGCCCATGCCCCAGCGGGTCACCATCAGTGCCGAACAGGCAGGGCGGCTCGTGGCCGAACAGTTCCCACAATGGGCCGCACTACCTGTGACGGCTGTGGAGAACGGCGGCTGGGACAACCGGACCTTCCACTTGGGCGACAACATGTTGCTCCGCCTGCCCAGCGCGGAGGAGTACGCCTTGGCCGTGGAGAAGGAGCACCGTTGGCTACCCAAGCTGGCACCCGCTCTCCCGCTGCCGATCCCGATACCGCTGGCGAAGGGGAGCCCTGGTGCGACCTACCCGTTCGCGTGGTCGGTCTACAGGTGGATCGACGGCACGCCCGCGACGTTCGAGTCCGTTGTCGATCCGATCCGCTTCACCGAGGAGCTGGCCAACTTCGTCGCCGCGTTGCAGAGCATCGATGCCTCGGAGGGGCCACAGCCTGGCAAGCACAACTGGTTTCGTGGAGCAACGCTGCGGATCTACGAGGCGCAGGCGCTCGGTGCGCTGGACGAGCTGCGCGGCCACATCGACGTCGCACTGGCACACGAGTTGTGGGCTCAGGCGTTCGAGGCGCAGTGGGACGGGGCCGACGTTTGGTTCCACGGCGACCTTGCCCAGGGGAACCTGCTCCTTGAGGACGGACAGCTCGCCGCCGTCATTGACTTCGGTACGTGTGGCGTGGGGGACCCCGCTTGCGACCTCGCGATCGCGTGGACATTGCTCTCGGCCGACGGCCGTGACCTGTTCCGGAAGCGGCTCGGCGTCGACGATGCAACGTGGGCGCGCGGACGCGGCTGGGCGCTGTGGAAGACGCTCGTCTCGTGCGCCAACGGCCTGGGCGAGAACGGCGCTGACGTCCGTAACGCGCGACGCGTGCTCTCAGAGATCCTCGCTGATCGAGGCTGAGGGGCTATAGGGGCGCATGGACCCACCGGGGCCACCGCCCTGAGAGGCGGTCTGCCTGCGCAACCAGCCCCGCAGCACCCAGTGTTCGTGATCGGACAACTCCAGCGGCAACGCCTTCGGACCGGGCACCGCCCCGCTCTACAACCGCAAGCGAACTAACGACTCAGGACACTAGAACGGAGTGCTGGGAGATCCGGAGGGGAACGAGTTCTGCGTGGTGCGCCCGAAGAAGACGCTGGTCGGCTGGTCGGCCAGCCCCTGTTCACCTCGGTGGGTCCTCGCCCGTGAGGCCGTCGACGGATTCACGGATGAGGTCGGCGTGACCGACGTGGCGGGCGTACTCCTCAACGAGGTCCAGAAGAATGCGGCGGAGGTTGGGGTGTTCGCCGCTACGGGTGGTGTAGGCGCCGAGCTGGTCCAGCCCGCCCGCGCTGAGTGCTTTGTCGACGATGGCACGGGAGCGGGCGACTGATTCCCGCCAAAGGGCGAGTAGTTGCTCGGGGGCGTCCTCGGCAGCGGAGCGGTAGTCCCAGTCGGGGTCGCTGTCCCAGTCGACGGCGTTCCAGGGTGCGCCGACAGCAGAGCCGAGCCACAGGCGGGCGAAGTGGCTGTCTTCCACGTGCGCCAGGTGCTTGAGCAGGCCGCCCAGAGTCATGGTGGATGCGCCGACGGTGGCTTGCAGGCCGACTGCGTCCAGGCCGGAGCACTTCCAGCCCAACGTGGCCCGCTGGCGTTCGAGGGCACCGAGGACGGCTGCTGCCTCGGTACCGGCGAGTGGAGGTTCGGGCCACGTTTCCGCAGTGAGCTCAGTCATGGCCGCAGACCTTAGCGAACGGCTCCGACAACGCGGCCCGGTGAGTGAACCGCGACGAACCGGTCCCTCGAACCACAGGATCCGCCGGACAGGTCAGCTCCTAGTCGGCGCGCTCGGTGAGGAGGTCGTGCCGATGGGCCAGCCAGCTGATGGCGGTCAGGCGGCACACCGCGTAGTCGTGCCCGACGGGTTCGCGCCAGTCGAGTTCGTCGAGCGCGTCGAGGAACCCGAGCGCGTAGTCGGCGAGGTCTTCGCGCTGCGGCTGCCGGGGGATGAGCCCGGGGCCGCCTGCCTCCAGCCGCTCCCTTATCTCCGCGACGTGCTGGTCCACGGCGGCCGTGAAGGCAGGCTCGAACGCGAACTCCGCGAAACGGGGCGCGAACGCGCTGCTGATCTTGGCCAAGGGGGACATTCCTCCACGGTATGTGGGGCGCGAGGGTGGGAGGAGGGGTGTATGTCATGGTTTCCATCACACTGAGCCTTCGTTGTCGTCCTTGGCGTCACACTCGAACCAGACGGTTTTGCCGGTGTGCGTGGGGTGCGTGGGCGTGCGGTGCCAGCCCCAGCGGTCGGTGACGGCCTCGACGATCAGAAGTCCGCGCCCGCCTTCTCCGTCCACGGCTGTGGAAAACTCCGGGACGCGCGGTTCCGTGTCGGTCACCTCGACGCGGACCCCGCCGGGCTGCCGCAGCAGCAGTACGGTGGCGCGCCGGTCGGGGACATGCCGTAGGACGTTGGAGACCAGCTCCGTCATGGCGAGGGTGGCGGAGTCGGCGAGGTCGGGCATGCCCCAGCAGGCGAGGTATGCCCGCAGGATGCGGCGCAGGTGCCGGGCCGAATGGTCACCGAGGGTGAAGCTGATGCCGTACCTCGGCCCAAGTGGGCTTTCGTCCAGGTCGGTTGCGTCAGTTGCGTGATTCACGTCACCAGAATGGAGTCGCGTGATTACGCTGGGCTACATAACGAATCCAACGACGCGAAGCGTCAGCTTGGGGGTGGCCCACCGTGCCCAACATCCGCGAACTCGACCCCAGCGCGTCACCGCTGGACTACTTCGGCTTCGAGCTCCGCAGGAAGAGAGAGGAAGCGGGGCTCACCCAGGGGGAGTTGGGTGCGTGCATCTTCTGTACGGGATCACTGGTGGGCCAGGTCGAGACCGCGAGGAAGGTTCCCACCAGGGAGTTCGCCGAGCGGGTGGACGCGGCACTGGGAACGGACGGGGAGTTCTCGCGGTTGGTGGGGTTGGTGCTGCGGAGCCAACTCCCGCACTGGTTCCAGGCTTACGCGGACATGGAGGCGCGAGCGACTTACATCTCCACGTACCAGGCGCAGGTGATGTACGGACTCCTGCAGACGGAGGAGTACGCACGGGCGGTACTTGGCGTACGGAGTGACCTGGACCTCGACGCACGGGTGGCCGCTCGGATGGAGCGGCAGCGGGTCTTGGCCCGGGAGCAACCGCCCATGGCATGGGTGGTGTTGGACGAGGCGGTGCTGCACCGCCAGATCGGCGGCCGCGAGATCATGCGAAACCAACTGGCGCGCCTGTTGGCACTGCCTGCGGGTGGCTGGACCCAGGTTCAGGTGCTGCCCTTCGAGGTTGGTCAACACCACGGCCTGCCTGGGCCGTTCACTCTTCTGCGCTTCGATGACGATCCGGACATCATCTACACCGAGGACTTCGTCCAGGGGCACATGACCGCTCACCCGGACAAGCTCAAGGAAGGCTTTCACCGTTACGATCACTTGAAGGCCTCCGCACTCTCCGTGGAGGCTTCGGCGAAGCTGATCGCGCGTGTGATGGAGGAGCGTTATGGGCACCAACCGGGACCTGACGAACGCGCGGTGGCGTAAGTCCAGCTACAGCAGCGACACCGGCGGCGAGTGCGTCGAGTGCGCCCCCCTCGGCACCGCAGCCTGGCGCAAGTCCTCGTACAGCGGCGACACCGGCGGCGACTGCGTCGAAGTCGCCCCTCTGACCCCCCACATCGCAATCCGCGACTCAAAAGCCCCCGACCTGGGCGCTCTCACGCTCACGCCGGAGGCCTTCGTCGCGTTCGTTACCGCTGTGGGCTGGTCAGGATGACGAGTTGCTGGGTCGCCCGGGTCATCGCGACATAGCGATCCACCGCCCCCTCGATGCCCTTGCCCCCGCCGAACCTCTTGGGGTCGACGAGGACGACCAGGTCGAATTCGAGCCCCTTGGACAGTTCCGGGGTCAACGACCGGACGCGTGACGTCGTCGCCCGGAACCCGGGGTCGCCGATGACGCAGGCGATGCCGTCGGCGTGTGAGGCGAGCCAGGTGTCGAGGACGGTATCCAGCTCCGACACCGAACCGTGGACAACGGGTACCCCGCCGCTGCGGATCGAGGTCGGCACGTTGGCGTCGGGGAGGGCGGCCCGGATGACCGGCTCGGCCTCCGCCATGATCTCCTCCGGCGTGCGGTAGTTGATGCTGAGGGAGGCCAGGCTGATCCGGTCGAGCCCGATGCGTCGGAGACGTTCCTCCCACGACTCCGTGAACCCGTGCCGGGCCTGGGCGCGGTCCCCGACGATGGTGAAACTCCGGGACGGGCACCGCAGCAGCAGCATCTGCCACTCCGCGTCGGTCAGTTCCTGGGCCTCGTCCACGACGATGTGCGCGAACGGTCCCGCGAGCAAGTCGGGCTCGGCGATGGTCAGTTCGGACTCGTCGACCAGGCTGACCTTGGCGTCCTGGCCGCGCAGCATCCGTACCAGGCCCTCGCCCTCGTCACCGTCGGCGCCGGAGTCGCGTACGGCGTCGATCAGGTTGTCCACGACCTGGGTCATCCGCTCCCGCTGGGCCGCGAGGACGCTCTCGTGCCGGCGCCTGCGCCGGGCGGCCTCCGGGTCGCCGAGCCGCTGGCGTGCCGCGTCCAGGATCGGCAGGTCGGACACGGTCCAGGCGTGAACGTCGTCCGCGCGCCGCAGCTTCCGTACCTCGTCAGGGCTGAGCCAGGGCGCGCACATCCGCAGGTAGGCGGGCACGGACCACAGGTCTCCGACCAGGTCGGCCGCTTCGAGCAGCGGCCACGCCCGGTTGAAGGTGGTGACCAACTCCCGGTCCTGTGACAGTGACTTGCGTAGCTGGTCGGGAGAGACTCCGTGATCGTCGTCGCTGTCGTGTTTGTCCGCGAGGATCGTCAGGAGTTCCTCCCAGACCTGGTCGCGGGCCTCGTTGTGCGGCACACCGGGTGCCGCTTCGAAGGCGACGGCCCAGTCGCCGGCGGTCAGCCGGACGTCGGACCAGTGGGTCGAGACCGTCAGCCCCTGGGTGGGCGGCTCCTCGTAGAACGCGACGGCCTTCTCGACCGCCCTCACCAGGTCCGCGGACGACTTCAGACGGGCCACGTCCGGGTCGGCCTCGACCGCCGCCGAGGCACCCTCGTCGACGAGGTCCCGCAGGGTGCAGGTCTGCACGCCCTCCTCGCCGAGACTGGGCAGGACATCGGCGACGTACGCCAGGTAGGGCCGGTGCGGGCCGACGAACAGGATGGCGCCACGGCGGTGACCGAGGCGGGGGTCGGCGTAGAGGAGGTAGGCGGAGCGGTGCAGGGCGACGACGGTCTTGCCCGTGCCCGGACCGCCGTCCACGACGAGTGCGCCGCGCGAACCCGCGCGGATGATGGCGTCCTGGTCGGCCTGGATGGTGCCGAGGACGTCCCGCATACGGGGCGACCGGTTGCTGCCCAGGCTGGCGATGAAGGCGGACTGGTCGTCGAGGGCGGCGGCGTGCCCGTCGAACCCGTCCGAGGCGAACACCTCGTCCCAGTAGTCGCTGATCCGGCCGTCGGTCCAGCGGTACCGGCGGCGGCTGGCCAGGCCCATCGGGTTGCCGTGGGTGGCGCCGAAGAACGGCTCGGCGGCGGGGGAGCGCCAGTCGAGCAGCAGCCGACGGCCCGTGGAGTCGGTGAGGCCGAGCCGACCCACGTACACGGGCTGCTCGGGGTCGTCCGCGCTGACCATGTGCCCGAGGCACAGGTCGAGCCCGAAGCGGCGCAGTGCGCGCAGGCGGGCGGTCAGCCGGTGGATCTCGGTGTCCCGGTCCATCGCATCGCGGCCGGTGCCGCCGGGGGCTTTGCGCAGGGCGTCGAGACGGTCGGTCAGTTCGGCGATCGACTGTTCCAGGCACTCCGCGACGGCGGTGAAGTGCTGCTCGTCGCGGCCGATCAGCTTCGGGTCGGCCTTGGCGGAGAGGCGGTCGGGGAGGGCGAACGCGCTGGTGGTGGACATGGCGGTGATGGACGTGGTGGTGATGGACGTGGTGGTCCGGGGGTTCACGGCATCAACTCCCGTCCGGGCGACGGCGCGCACACCCGCACCTCGGCCCCGATTTCCCGCAACGCCACCGCGAGGGCGGCCATCGGCCGGACATCCCCGCGCGACCCGTAGGTCGACAACAGAACACGCACTTCGAGACTCCCCGTTTCCGCAGTTCCAGGCCCTAGGCCGGAGATTCTGCGGCACGACGGGGGCCTTGCCGCAAGCCCCCCAGTGCGCTATATCTTGAACATGGCAAGGGGTCCAGAACTCCTTGCCTTTGTTTTTTGTGGCGGGCCCGGACGGCGAACCTCAGGCTTCCGCACTCCTCCTCTCCCTTCTCACCCTGACGATGACGACGATCAGGACGAGCACGGTGGTCGCCCCTGTGTGGAGGACCAGTTCCACCAGGGCGTCGATCAGGTTGTCGACGGAGAAGTGGAAGGTCAAGGTGGTCAGGAAGTGGGCGAGGCCGCCGGAGTAGAGCGTGAGGGCCACAAGGGCCAGCGGCATCCTGTGCCTCTTCTCGCTCGTCTCTTCCATCTCTCGACTCTCCTCGCTCACCTCCTGGTTCGGCCGATTCTTACATTGCCCCTTTGAGCCGTACTTGGGGGCTATCGGTACGACCCCGTTTCGTTCAGTGGAAGAAAACTTCCATTGACAGGCCGGTTACGTGTGCGGCATTTGGGAGAAACATCCTGCCCGTTCTCTTTACGCCATCCGGCGCCATCGTGGCGACCCGCGCAGGAAGAGAAACGCGATGACGGACACGGTCAGAGAATCAGGCGGAGATACGGAGATCGCGGACCGGGAGGGCTACTCCCCCCGCCTCTACAACGAGGACCTCGCCCCGGCCACCGAGCGCAAGTGGGGCGCGTTCAGCATCTTCAACGTGTGGACCTCGGACGTACACAGTCTGTACGGCTACTTCCTCGCCGCGAGCCTGTTCCTGGTCGCCGGGAACACCTTCAAGTTCCTGATCGGCATCGGCGTCGGATCGCTGATCATCTACTACCTGATGACGCTGATCGGAAAGGCGGGCGTGCGCACCGGCGTCCCGTATCCCGTCCTGGCCCGCGCCTCCTTCGGCACGTTCGGCGCGAACGTACCGGCGCTGGTCAGAGCGATCGTCGCCACGTTCTGGTACGGAGCCCAGACCAGCGCGGCGGCAGGCGCGATCGTGGCCTTCCTGGTCCGCTACGACGGCCCGAAGCACCTGCACGAGACGAGCCGTCTGTTCGACCACAGCGGGCTGGAGGTCATCTGCTACCTCGCCGTCTGGGCGGCCCAACTGCTGATCATCAGCAAGGGCATGGAGACGGTCCGCCGGTTCCAGGACTTCGCCGGTCCGGCGGTCTGGCTGATGATGCTGGTGCTGGCGGTGGCCCTGTCGGTGAAGGCGGGCACGCTGTCCTTCGCGGTGGACATGCCGGCCAAGGACCTGGCCGCGCTGGCGAAGAACGCGACCGGCCTGGACGTGACGCCGGGTTCGTTCGCCGCGATAGCGGCCATCGCGGCGACCTGGGTGACGTACTTCGCCGCGCTGTTCCTGAACTTCGGTGACTTCGCCCGGTTCGCACCGGACGAGAAGACCCTCAAGAAGGGCAACGTCTGGGGCCTGCCCGTCAACCTGATCCTGTTCTCGCTGGTCGCGGCGATGACAACGGCCTCCGCCAGCAAGGTGTACGGCGAGGTCATCCTCGAACCGGCGGCGATCTCGGCGAAGTTCGACAGCGCGTTCCTCGTCCTGCTGGCCGCCCTGACGTTCGCCGTCGCGACCCTCGGCATCAACGTCGTCGCCAACTTCGTCAGCCCGGCCTTCGACTTCGCGAACGTGGCCCCGAAGCACATCTCGTTCAAGCGGGGCGGCCTGATCGCGGCGGTCATCGCGCTGCTCCTCTACCCGCTCCACCCCTGGGACAACGCCCCGAGCTTCGTCAACGCGATCGGCTCGACGATGGGCCCGATCTTCGGCGTGGTGGTCGTCGACTACTACCTCATCCGCAAGGCTCAGCTGAACATCCCCGACCTCTACAAGGAGGACGGCGAGTTCCGCTTCCAGGGCGGCTGGAACATCCGCGCCTTCGCGGCGGCGGCGGTCGGCGCGATCTTCTCCAGCATCCTCCCGACGTACGGACCCTCGGGGTACGGGGCCGCGATGGGCCCGTACTCGTGGTTCATCGGGGTGCTGGTCGCCGGGACGATCTACTTCGGGGTGAGCGGGGGGAGGAGCCGGCTGGTGGGGTCGGGGGGCTCGGTGACGCCTGCGGTCTGAGAGGGCGGGGCGGTCCGTGTGCGGAAACGTAACAGCACGCTCGTTCGAGTGAATGGTTGCGGATTCCGTATTCGGGCCGCCGGTCTACCTCTGCTCTTGACCAGTGCTCCGCCTTTCAGGATGGGGTGAAGGTCATCCTCGGCCCGGAGGTGCGAAGCGCCGGAGTAGTCTGCGCCTCCGGAGCGACGCTCAGACGGGGCGCTGCTGGTTTTCGATGTACTGCTTGACAACGGTCAGGGGTGCCCCGCCGCAGGATCCCGCGAAGTAGGAGCCGGACCAGAAGTGTCCGCCCCACAGGTACCGGCGGACGTGGCTGTCGTACTCCTGACGGAGTCGCCGGGAGCTGACGCCCTTGAGGGAGTTGACCAGCTTGGACAGCTGGACTTTGGGAGGGTAGTGCACGAGCAGATGGACGTGGTCCTGTTCGCCGTTGAACTGCTTCAGGTCGGCCTCGAAGTCGGCACAGACCTCCCGCATGATCTCCTCGGTGCGGGCCAGCATGGCGTCGGTGAACGCATTCCGCCGGTACTTGGTGACGAAAACCAAGTGAACGTGCAGGTTGTAGACAACATGGCGACCGGTTCTGACATCGGGATGAGGGTTCCAGCGCGGTGACATAAACCAATGCTAGGTTCTCGATCGTGAGTCAAAGTACCCTGGTCAAGCGGCAGTTCGGGCACCGCGCTCGGCTCGCGCTGTCTCCTGCGGGGTTTCACGCAGTAGATGACCAGGCGCACGCGGCCCGCACCATGTGGAACCTTCTGCACGCCTGGTGGCAGATGATGCCGAAGGAAAAGCGGACTCTCGCGAACGCGGACGCCGCGATCCGACAAGCCCGCCAGGACATCGACTTCCTGGCCCTCCTGCCCGCGCAGGCCGCGCAAGCGGTACTCAAGACGTACTTCCAGGCATGGAAGAACTGCTGGGAGGGCCGCGCCGACGCCCCGAACTTCAAGAACCGGTTCCGCACGGTGATGTCCGTGGACATCCCGCAGGGCCGGGACCTGAACATCACCCGGGTGCACCGCCGCTGGGGCATGGCCAACATCCCCAAGGTGGGCCGGGTCCGCTTCCGGTGGACCAAAGACCTGCCCGTGGGCAAGCGTGCCGACACGGAGAACCGGATCACCGGGGCACGACTGATCAAGGACGCGCTCGGCTGGCACATCGCCTTCCGTGTCCAGACCCTGGAGGTCAAGCCCGAGCCCCACACCGGGCCGGATGTCGGCATCGACGTGGGCGTCACCGTGCCCATCGCCCTCTCGGACGGCGAAACGTACGAGCACGGCGAATGGCTGACGGAGACGGAGAAGGCCAGGCTCCTGTACCTGGAGCAGCGCGCCGCACGGCGTAAGCAGCACCGCAAGCCCGGCGAGCGCACCAGCCGCCGACTGCACTACACCTACGACCAGATCGCAGGACTCCGCGCGAAAGCCAAGCGCCGGGCCCTGGACTGGCAGCACCAGACGACCACCGCCATCGCCCGCACCTACAGCACGGTTGTGGTCGAAGCACTCACCATCACGAACATGGTCAAGTCCGCCAGGGGAACGATTGAAGCGCCGGGGAGGAACGTCGCCCAGAAGTCTGGGCTGAATCGCTCCATCAGCGGGGAGGCGTGGGGCCGGACGGTCACCATGCTGACGTACAAGACCGCCCAGCTCGGCGGCACCTTGCACAAGGTCCCTGCCCCCGGCACCTCCCGACGCTGCTCCGCCTGCGGCTGCACCACGCCCGGCAGCCGGGAGTCCCAGGCCCTGTTCGTGTGCAAGAACCCGGACTGCGGCTGGTCGGGCAACGCCGACCACAACGCGGCCCGCAACGTCCTGCACCTGTACCGGATGGGCCTCGCGCTCATCCCGGCTGCCGGAAGGGCAGTCGTCAGGCGCGCCAAGCGCGTCAAGCCCGCTACCGCAAGGTAAGCAGGAATCTCCCGGCCTCAGCCGGAAGAGCACTTCAATCTGGGACTGTCGCGCTGAGCGAAAGAGGTCTGACATGGCGACGGCGGAGCCGATCATCATGGCGGGTTACCAGGGCGAGGCCATTCACGGTCCCGACGACGATCCTGACGATCCCGATGGGGAGCGCTACGAAATGCGTATGCGTGACTACCTGGGCGGCGCAAGTGTCGAGCAGGCCTTCGAGCTGTTCAGTGCGGCGGCCCCTGAGGGCTGGCGCGTTGAGCTGGTCGAAGGGGAGATCTGCGTGTCCCCGCCAGCGAATGGGGAGCACGAGGAGATCGTGTCGGAGGTGGTGGATCAGGTGGCCGAGCGCCGCACTGACCGTGCCTTGCGCAGTTACACGGGCATCGGCCTGAACGTCCCCGGAGCATCCGAGACCGGCCATGTCATCCCCGACCTGGTCGTCGCGCCCAAGGGCAGTTTCGACGACCAGGAGGAGTGGCACGATTCGGCCCCCGTACTCCTGGTGGCCGAGGTCACCTCCGAGTCGACCGCAGCCCGCGACCGCGACAAGAAGATCCGCGGTTACGCCCGTGCCGACATCCCCGTCTACCTGCTGATCGACCGGGAGGAGGGCGAGGTGCTGGTGTACTCCGAGCCGTCGGGCGACGACTACGCCAAGAGCCTGAAGCACAAACTGGGCCTGACCGTGCCCTTGCCCGCACCCCTGGGGTTCGAGCTGGACACGGCGGAGTTCTGAGCACGGGCGCGGTTCTGGCGGCTCTGATCGTCCGCTGGAACTGACGCTTCCCTACCCCGGCCGACCCTGAACCTGCCCCAGTTCCTGGCTCGCCGGCCCGGCAGGATGCGGCTCCGCCGCCCGTGCCGGGCCCGCGTTCGCTGCGATGATGAGTGTGGCGGCGGCGACGATCGCCGCGCAGACCGCTCTGAAATGTGAGAGCACCGCAACCTCGCAACAACAGCGACGTATTAAGCACGCTTAACTCGTGGCTTAACGTAGAGGCTGACGGACCTCAACGGCAAGTGGGCACAGGGGAGTTGGGCGATGGCTGAGCGGGACGACCCGGAAGTCATCGGGCGCAGGGTGCAACGGCTGCGTATCGAGCAGGGGCTGACGCAGCGGCAGTTGGCGGAGCCCGCCTACACCCCCGCCTACATCTCCACCCTGGAGGCGGGACGCGTACGGGCCTCCGACGAGGCGCTGCGGCACATCGCCGAGCGCCTCGGGGTGGCGTACGAGGAGGTGGTGACCGGGCGGCCCGCCCATCTGGCCACCAGTATCCGGCTGCGCCTCACCGACGCCCAGCGCACCCTCGCCACCGGTGAGACCGAGGCGGCGGCCAAGCAGTACGGGGAGTTGCGGGAGGAGGCCGCGCGGCTCGGGCTTCTCGCGGAGGAGGCCGCCGCGCTGCTCGGACTCGGCGAGTGCGGGGTGGACACCGGGGATCTCGCCGCCGCCCAGGAGTACTTCGAGCTCGCCGAGCGGTGTCTGGCCGACGAGCCCCTGACCGGGCGGGTTCCCGCGCTGCGCGGGCGAGCCGTCGCGCACTACCTCGCCGGTGAACTCCGTTACTCCGTATACCTTCTCGAGTCCACGATCGACGAGCTGAACCGCAGCGGGCTCCATGACCCGGATGCGCTGCTGCCCCTCTACGCCAGTTCCATCGCCCCGTACATGGACATGGGCGCCCACGCGCGCGCGGCCCAGGCGGCCGAACTCGCCCTCGCGCTCGCGCCGCAGGTGAGCGATCCGGCGCTGGTCGCCCGGATGCACCGGCAGGTGGCCCGGACGATGCTCGCCGAGGGACGGTACGCGGACGCCGACGCCTCGCTGGCGAAGGCCGCCGAGCTCTACCGGCAGCTGCAGATCCGTACCGAGCTGGCCAACTGCCACTGGATGCGCGGCTATCTGTACGCCCAGCAGAACGAACTGGCGCGCGCCGAGGCCGAGTTGCGCCAGGCGCACGCCATGCTGTCCGCCAAGCGCGCCGCCCTCTACAGCAGCCAGGTCACGGTCGAGCTGGCCGACGTACTGCACCGGCGCGGCAAGTCGGACGAGGCGGCGGAGCTGCTGCGGGACGTACTCGGCGACCTGTCCTCGGAACGCGGCGCCGTCCACTCGGCCGCCGCCCACCGGCTGCTCGGCATCATCGCCGAGGACGCCCGCGACACGGAGCGGGCGGAGGAGCACTACGTCCGCGCCCTCAGCGTCCTGGAGCGCGCGGGGGCCGCCGGCGACCTCGCCGACCTGTGCCGGCTGCTCGGCGATCTGCTGCGCCGTACGGGCCGGGTGGAGGCCGCGCTGGACGCGTACCGGACGGGGCTGCGGCATCGTACGGCCCCGGGGACCACCACCCTGGGTCCTGCGCCCGCACAGCCTCCTCTTTGACGAATCCGGGGCGGCGCACAGTACGGGCGGTTAGCCTTCGGCCGGAACTGTGAAGTTTGACCGGATCGGAACGGTACGGGCGCTTGGACGGCGAGCACGGCGGAAGGTACGGCGGCGAGTACGGCGGATACGACGGTGACGGGCGGAGTGTGGCCGACGGGCTGAGGTTCGTCGTACGCGCGTTCGTGTACGTCGTCGTCGGGGGCGTCGCGCTGATCGCGATCGTCACCGTCGCCTCCGTACTCGGGCCGACCGTCGCCCTGGACCTGTACACGCCCGCCGTGGCCGCCTGGTGGACGGTGTTCACGGCGGTGGTGGTGCAAGGGGTGCCGTTTCTGCTGCTGGGCACGGTGGTGTCGGCGGCGATCGGGGCGTTCGTACCGGAGAGGGTGTTCACCCGGCTGCTCCCGCGCAACCAGGCGCTCGCCGTGCCGATCGCGGGCGTGGCGGGGATCGTCCTCCCGGGGTGCGAGTGCGCGTCCGTGCCGGTGGCGGGGAGTCTGATGCGGCGGGGGGTGGCCCCGGCCGCCGCGCTCGCGTTTCTGCTGTCCGCTCCGGCCATCAATCCCGTGGTGCTGGTGGCGACCTCGATCGCCTTCCCCGGGCAGCCGAAGATGGTGCTCGGGCGGCTGGTGGCCTCCCTGGCCACGGCGGTGGTCATGGGCTGGCTGTGGGCACGGTTCGGGCGTGAGCAGTGGCTGCGGAAGCCCACGCCGGGGAGCGGGACGTCGACGCCCTCCGGCTGGCGGGGGTTCCTGGCCGGGCTCCAGCACGACTTCCTGCACGCGGGTGGCTTCCTGGTGCTGGGCGCGGGGGCGGCGGCGACCTTCAACATCGTCGTACCGAGGTCGGTGCTCGACGTGTTCACCGGCTCGGCGTGGCTGTCGGTGCTGCTGCTCGCCGTACTGGCGGTCGTGCTGTGCGTGTGCAGCGAGGCGGACGCCTTCGTGGCGGCCTCCCTCAGCGGCTTCTCCCCCACGGCCCGGCTCGCCTTCATGGTGGTCGGCCCGATGGTCGACCTGAAGCTGATCGCCCTCCAGGCGGGCACCTTCGGCCGGTCCTTCGCCGTCCGGTTCTCGTCGGTGACGTGGGTGGTCGCGGTGACGAGCAGCGTGGTCGTCGGGTGGTGGCTGCTGTGAGGCGGAGCCGGTACGGGCCTGCGGTGCTGTTGCTGCTGACGGGCGGGGCGGTGCTGCGCATCGCGCTGTTCAGCGAGCTGTATCTGCGGTACGTGCAGGAGGGGCTGCGGCCGTACCTGGTGGTGTCCGGGGTGCTGCTGGTGCTCTTGGGGGTGGTGGCCGCCGTGGCGCGGCGACCGGCCGAGGGCGCACACGATGACCATGGGCACGATCAGAGTGACGGGCACAGCCACGGTCACGGGCCCCGGGTCGCCTGGCTGCTCACGCTCCCCGCCCTCGCGCTGCTCCTCTTCCCGCCGCCCGCCCTGGGCTCGTACAGCGCGGACCGGGAGGCGGCTCAGCGGGCCGCGCAGGGCGTGGGTACGTTCCCCGCGCTGCCCGCCGGGAATCCGCTGGAGCTGACGGTCGGCGAGTTCGGCTCGCGCGCGATCTTCGACAGCGGGCGGTCCCTGACGGGCCGAACCGTCCGGCTGACCGGCTTCGTCACCCACGGGGACGACGGCGTCTGGTACGTCACCCGCCTCCTCGTCTCCTGCTGCGCGGCCGACGCCAGCACGAGCAAGGTCGAGATCCGCGACGCCGACGCCCCGGTCACGGACACCTGGGTCACGGTCACCGGAACCTGGGTGCCCAAGGGCAGGCTGGGCTCGGACGCGGCCTGGCCGCCGGTGCTGGACGCGGGGTCGGTGAAGACGGTCGCGGAGCCGTCGAATCCGTACGAGAAACGTTGAGGGTCACCCAGAACCGACCGGAGTCGACCGGCGACCGACCGGAACTCGGCGGCGGTGAAAGGATTCCCCCGGTGCCGGACAGGTCGGGGCGTGGAATCCATGACAGAGACGGAACAGAGGGCCACTCGGGATCAGCGGGCCCGTTTCGAGGCGTTGGCGCACATCGTGACCGCGCCCCTGCACCGCTATCTGCTGCGGCGCGCCGAGCCCGACCAGGTCGACGACGTCCTCGCGGAGACGCTGCTGGTGCTGTGGCGCCGCATCGAGGACGTACCGGGTCTGGAGGCGTCGGAGCACGTCCCCGACCCCGACGCCGTACTGCCCTGGTGCTACGGCGTGGCCCGCGGCTGCCTGGCCAACGCCCGTCGCGCGGACCGGCGTAGACGCTCCCTGCTGGAACGCCTGACGTGGACGGCGGCGGGCACGGCGCGGGAGACCGGGGACGCCGACCACAGCGCCCTGCACGCGGCGCTCGCCCAACTCCGCGCGCTGGACCGGGAGGTGGTCCTCCTGTGGGCGTACGAGGAACTGACCCCGAGCCGGATCGCCGAGGTGACCGGCCTGACCGCGAACGCCGTGAGCATCCGGCTGCACCGGGCGAAAAAGAAACTGGCGGCACAACTGGAGCGAAAGACCGGCCCGCGCCCCGGACATGAGACGGACGAAGGACAAGGAACCGGTACCGGAAACGGAAGGAGCAGTCGATGAACGACGACGAGTTGCTGGCCCACCTGAAGGCCACGGACCCGGCACTGACCTCGAAGGCTCCGCGACCTGACGTCACCCGTCTTGTGGAGGCCACGATGAGCACGAACACGAACATGAACGCAGCCGCAACCACAACCACTCAGGTCGCACGGCCGCGCCGACGCCTCGTACCGGCCCTGGCGTTCACGGCACTGCTGCTGGTGGGAGGCGGTGTCAGCTGGGGTGTCGCGCGGGGCGGAGAGAGTGCGGCGGACAAAGCGGGGGCAGGTGTGGCGGGAGGCGGCCAGGTGCCCGGGCTTGAGCCCCTGACCCTGATTCTCCCGGACGGCGACTCGACGGTGGCGGTGAAGTGTGCGGCGCCCACACCCGAACTCCTGCGCCGCCACGAACTCGCCTTCGAGGGCACGGTGACGGCCGAGAAAGGCGACCGCGTGGTTCTCCGGGTCGACCACTGGTACCGCCTCGACGCCAACCTGGCCAACCCTACCGACGTGGTCCGCTTCAGCAGCGACAACGGCAACTCGGAGGCTCCGGACTTCCCGCTCGGCGCCCACTACCTCGTCACGGCCGACAGCGGCATCGTCCCGATCTGCGGCGGCACGACCGAGGCCACGGACGAGGGAAGGGCCATGTTCGAGGAGGCGTTCGGGGCTCCGAAGAAGTAGCGAACAGGGGGCCGGATGGCCTTTCCGGCGATTTCGGGCCGAGCGATACACACACCGCGGCGCCCTGCCGGAGAGGCGGGCGCCGCGATGGCCGTACGGGGATGGGCACTTGAGGTGTCTCAGCGCTTCGCGCCGCTGCGGTACGTCGAGATGCCCAGGGCCAGCAGCCAGTAGCTGAGGAGCGCGCCCATCGAGGCTGTCGTGCCCCAGCCGTTCGCCGCGTAGAAGTCGGCCGGGGTGTTGCCGAAGAACAGGGACGGTACGAAGGCCAGGCTGACGGCTGCCAGGACGTGGGCCGAGCGGGCGGTCCAGCGCGGGAGGAGGTTCGTGCGGGCGATCGTGAAGCCGGTCGCCGCCAGGAACACGGCGAGCAGGAGGCGGCCGATCGAACCGTAGAGGATGTACGTGCCGTTCACGTCGATCGTCGGGTCGATGGAGTGGTCGGTGGCGATCACCGCGCCTGCCTCCAGGCCCATGGAGACCAGGGTGATCGTCGCGTAGACGAGGCCCGTCGAGCAGGCCAGCGAGGCCGCCCACTCGTACGCCGGGTGCACCCGCTTCACCAGTTCGCGGAAGCTCGTCACGAAGACGATCAGGAACGCCAGCGCGAAGATCCCGACCAGGAGCCGGGCCAGGACGTTCGTGTCCGGGGGCGGGCCCGAGTAGACGAAGTACAGGGGTACTTCGACGATCAGGGCGACCGCGGCGGCGATGCCCGCGGCGCCGGTCAGGCGGCGGGCGGTCGCCTCGCTCATCCCGGTCGGGTGGGGCGTGTCGGTTGCCGTGTCCGCGGCGGTTGTCTGCTGGGTCTTCGTCGTGTTGTCCATGGAAGGGATCGTGCCGGTCGCGGCGCTCTTCGTCCCTGGGCCTGAGTGGCGGATGCGGGGGTGGTGCTGGGTACACCTCCCGTTGTCTGCTCCCACGGCCACGCGGTGGCTCAGTACAGATCCTGGTTCGGGTCCTGTGCCTGCTCCCCGTCCTGGCTCTCCCCCTCCGCCTCCTGCTCCTGCGGCTGGGGCCGGGGCTGGACCGGGCCCCGCGTCGGGCTCTGACTCTCAGCCGGGCTCTGGCTCTGGTCCCGCACCGGCGTCTGGGGTTGGGCCGGGGTTTCCTTCCTGGTCTGCTTCAGGCGTTCGGCGCCTACCTGGACCGCGTGGACCGTGTACTCCGTGCGGGGCTCCGTCAGGCCGCCGTTGGTGAGGACGATCGCGTCGTCGCCGACCCGTACGGCGGCGAGATCCAGGGTGAGCGTCGCCGGGGCACCGTCCAGTTCCCCGCGTGTCGCCAGCCGCAGGCCCTGTCTGGCGTCCCCCGCCTCCGGCAGGCCGACCTCCGTGACCCGCACCTCCTGACGGGCGCCGCGTGGTCCGACCGCCGTGAAGCTCGCGCATCTCTGCGGCATCGTCTTCAGCCAGGCGAGCCGTCCGTCCACGTCGGCGCGGTGGGCGGCGGTGACCTGGTAGCGGAGCTGCCCGCCCTCGTCGTAGTCGTCGAAGCCGGCGACGGCGCGGGCGCCGGCCGGTTCGCCCAGCAGCTCCTCCGTGTACACGGAGTCGAGGAGGCGCCCGCACTCGGCGTTGTCCGCCGTCGCCTTGAGCAGCGCGTCCCGCCAGAGCGCGGCGCCCTCGGTGGGGGTCCAGGGCGCCCCGAGGTCGGCGTCGGTGAGGAGGGCGCCCTGGGCCTGGGCCTCGGTGAGAGCGGTCGGGGTGGTCGGGACTGCCGGGGACGCGGAGGCCCGCTGTGCGGCGGGGGAGGCGACGGGCCTGGCCTGCCGGCGTTCCATGGTGCCCCCGGCGCGCCCCTCGTCGTGCATGCACGCGGCCATCGTCAGCAGGGTGCCCATCCCGAGGGCCGAGGCGAGCAGACGTACCGCGCGGGGAGAGTGCCGACGGGTCATCAAGGGGTTCCTCCAGGGGCGCCGGTACGTCAGATCTCCCTCCGACGGCACCATCACGCGCCCGGTCCCACCAGCGGGCCGGGCCGTACGGGTGAGCGCGGCCGGTGGTGCGGGTGGGAAGCGGAGGGCATGGGAGTCTGTGCAGCCGGGAAAGGAGCCCTCACCGTGACGACTGCGGAACCCACCACCCACGCCAGGCCCGACGCCAGTCCGGCCCACCCCGTGCCCGTGATCATCGACTGCGACACCGGTATCGACGACGCCCTGGCCCTGCTGTTCGCCGTACGCCACCCGGGACTCGACCTCCGCGCGGTGACCTGCGTCGCCGGGAACACGGACGTCGACCAGGTCGTACGCAACACCCTCACCGTCCTCGACCAGGCCGGCGCCCCCGATCTGCCGGTCGCGCGCGGGGCCGAGCGGCCGTTGATCGAGCCCGCGCGGCCCGCCGCCCATGTGCACGGGCGGGACGGCATGGGCGACATGGGCCTGCACGCACCCACCGACCGGACGCCCGTCGACGTGGACGCGGTGACCCTGCTGCGCCGCGAGATCCTCGGCTCGCCCCGTCCGGTCACGCTCATCCCGACCGCGCCGCTCACCAACATCGCCCTGCTCCTGCGTACGTACCCCGAGGTGACCCGCAACATCGAGCGGATCGTCTTCATGGGCGGCGCGGTGGAGATCGGGAACGCCACGCCCGTCGCCGAGTTCAACGTGTGGCACGACCCCGAGGCAGCCGCGATCCTGCTCACCGCCGGGGTGCCGATCACGATGTACGGCCTGGACGTCTTCACGCGCGTCGTCGTGCCGGGGGCCGATGTCCAGCGGCTGTGCGCGAGCGCGGAACCGGGTACGCGGCTCGCCGGCGCACTGCTCGCCCACCGCGACCCGGCTCTCACCGGCGACCCCACCCCCACCGGCAGCCTCGGCGACGCGGGCGCCGTCTGCGCGGTCGCCGACCCGGCGGGGCTGACCACCAGCCTGCTGCCGGTCGAGGTCTCCCTCGCCCCCGGCCCGACCCGGGGCCAGACGGTCGTCGACCGCAGACCGCGCCCCGGCGAGTCCGAGATCCACCACGGCACGCGGGAAAAGCCGCTGGTGGACGTGGCGTTGGACATCGACGTGGACCGGTACGTACGGCTATACCTCGGGACGGTCGAGAAGCCATAGCCATAGCCATAGCGACAGGGCGCCAGGAGTTCGGAAACGACGTCCGCCCCGGTGCCGCTCGCGAGGAGCGGCACCGGGGCGGACGTACTGCACGTACTCAGCGCCACCGACGGGGTTACGCGCCGGCGCGACCCGCCCTGCGTCGCTTCGTCGCCATCACGATCGCCGCGCCGCCGATCAGCAGCGCCGCGGCGCCGCCCGCGAGCGGGCCGGTGGCGCTGCCGCCGCCGGTCTCGGCCAGCGGGGGCTGGGAGCTGTCCGGGCTCGCCGGAGTGGCCGGCGGGGTGGACTCCGAGGCCGACTCGGCGGGCGTCGACTCGGACGGTGTCGGGGTCGACGGCGTCTCGGAGGCGGGCGGGGTCGTCTCGGACACGGGCTCGGAGGGAGTCGGCGTACCCGGCGTCTCCTCGCCCGGAGGCGTCGGAGTCGGGGTGCCCGGGGTCTCCTCGGCCGGCGGAGGCGTGGTCGTGCAGTCCTTCGTGCCGCCGTTCCAGGCCGCGATCAGCTTGTCCTTGATGACCGGACGGTCCGGACCCTTGGGCAGGTCGCCGTGCTCGAAGCCGTCGTTGGCGTCGAAGTCGCCGTCGAACCTGACCTTGCCGCGGTAGAGGTCGATCTGCGCGAAGCAGCCCGCGTCCGGCACCGCGATGTCGAGCGAGTCGGTCTGACCCTGCGTGACCGTGACGGTGTCGAAGTCGACGAAGACCTGCAGGCCCGAGGTACCGAAGGTGGGACCGTGGGCGATGTAGGAAGCCAGGGAGGCGGTGCAGGTGCTGGCGTCACCGGCGGTGCGGACCTTGATGTGGACCTTGCCGTCCTCGGTGGGCTTGAGGTTCTGGTCGTCGACGCGGACCGAGTCGAAGAAGTTCTGCCCGTCGACGGAGAACTGGCAGCGGTCGGCCTCGGTCTTCGTACCCGCGCCCGCGCCGGGCTTGTAGCCGCCGGACTTGGCGCCCCAGCCGTCACCGCCGGGTGTGCCGGTGGCCCAGGCCCCCGAGGCGGAGGCCGCGCAGAGAGCGATCGCGGCGGCGCCGGTCCCCAGAAGGTGCAGCGCGTTGACACGTCTCAGTATGGACATGCGGATCCCATCGTGGCGTGTGCGAGAACCCGGGTACGGCGGGAGGGCAGCGCGTTGCTGCCGGGCCGTGCCGAGGGAGTCTGGTGTGAGCGACGCTGGGCTCATAGGTCACATGCGCCACAGCGTTCGCACATCGTGAATCGTGCGGAGCGGGGTGTCAACTTGCGGTAATGAAAAGAATGTTCGCGGTTCATTGCCATTCCGCCACATAGGGAACGGTGTGTTCCGGGGGCGCGTGCGTTCACGTTCCCGGCGAAGTGGACAGAGGTGGGCTTGTCGTCCACCGGAGAAGCGCCACAAACAAGGAGACCGAGCGTGCCCGAACCGACTCTGGACCTTTCCTCCCGGGACCCCGACTGGTGGCGCCAGGCCGTCTTCTACCAGGTGTACCCGCGCAGCTTCGCCGACGCCGACGGCGACGGACTGGGCGACCTGAGGGGCATCACCCGGCGCCTGACGCATCTGAGCACGCTGGGCGTGGACGCCCTCTGGCTCAGCCCCTTCTACCCCTCCGAACTCGCCGACGGCGGCTACGACGTCGCCGACCACCGTGACGTCGACCCCCGCCTCGGCACCCTCGACGACTTCGACGCCATGGTCGCCGAGGCCCATCGGCTCGCCCTCAAGGTCATGGTCGACATCGTCCCCAACCACACCTCGCGCCGGCACGTGTGGTTCGAGGAGGCCCTGCGCTCGGCCCCCGGCTCCCCGGCCCGCGACCGCTACGTCTTCCGCGACGGGCGCGGTGAGCACGGCGAACTGCCCCCCACCGACTGGCAGTCGGTGTTCGGCGGCAGCGCCTGGCGGCGGGTGGCGGCGGACCAGGCGCCCGACGGCCAGTGGTATCTGCACCTCTTCACCCCCGAACAGCCGGACCTCAACTGGGCCAACGAGGAGATCCGCGCCGACTTCCGCACCACACTCCGCTTCTGGTCCGACCGGGGCGTCGACGGCTTCCGGATCGACGTCGCCCACGCCCTGGCGAAGGACCTCGACATGCCGCTGCGCGACCTGGGCGCTCCCGAACTGAGCGGCGCGGAGGCGCTGGACGCCCTGCCACCCGGAACGCATCCCTTCTTCGACCGCGACGAGGTCCACGAGATCTACCGCGACTGGCGCAAGATCTTCGACGCCTACACCCCGCCCCGGATGGCGGTCGCCGAGGCCTGGGTCCCGGGCGCCCGCCGCGCCCTGTACGCCCGCCCGGACGAACTCGGCCAGGCCTTCAACTTCGAGTATCTGCAGGCGGGTTGGGACGCCGAGGAGCTGCGCCGGGTGATCACCGACTCCCTCGCCACGGCCCGCTCGGCGGGCGCCTCGGCCACCTGGGTCCTCTCCAACCACGACGTCGTACGCCACGCCTCCCGCCTGACACTCCCGCCGGGCACCGATGCGAACGCCTGGCTCCTGTCGGACGGCACCGCCCCGCCGGTCGACGAGGCGGCGGGCCTGCGCCGGGCCCGGGCGGCCACGCTCCTGATGCTGGCGCTGCCGGGTTCGTCGTACGTCTACCAGGGCGAGGAGCTGGGCCTCCCCGAGGTGGCCGACCTGCCCGCCGAGGCCCTCCAGGACCCGATCTGGGAACAGTCGGAGCACACCGGCAAGGGCCGCGACGGCTGCCGGGTGCCGCTGCCGTGGACGACGACCGGCCCGTCGTACGGCTTCGGCGCGGGCGGCGCCTGGCTGCCGCAGCCACCGGCCTTCGCGTCGTACGCCCTCGAGGCACAGGACGGGGCCGAGGGCTCGACCCTGGAGCTGTACCGCACGGCCCTGGCCCTGCGCCGCCGTCTGCTGGACGGCGAGGACCTGACCTGGGCGGCGGAATCCGCCCCCGGCGTCCTCGATCTCACCCGCACGGACGGCTGGCGCTGCGTGACGAACCTGTCGGCCACGCCGGTCGAACTGCCGCCCGGGGAAGTCCTGTTGAGCAGTGCACCGTTGGACGAGGACGGACGCCTGGGCCCGGACACGACGGCCTGGCTCGGAAGTCGAGGCCATGGGCATAAAGGCTGAACTCACCCCGCCGTGGGATAGGTCGGGCTGGCGGACGGACTGACGCCGGTGTTCGGAGGCGGGGTGAGGACGACGGTCGGGGCGCCCGGCACGGGGACGGGCGGGGTGACGTCGGAGGCGGGCAGTTTCGGCGGGGTGGTCTCCTGGAAGAGCACGGTGTCGAAGTTGACGAGTCCCGTCTTCTCCATGACCGTGATGTGGTCGAGGACGGTGGTGTTCGCCTGGTCGGCGAGGGCGCGAACCAGCGTGTTCTTGGTGGTCGACCGGATCTTGGCGACGGTGTTGAAGATCGACCCGTGGGTGATGCGCAGGATGTTGGCGAAGTCGCTGTCGAACTGCGTTCCCCTGCTGTCCGCGGTCAGCGTGGAGATGAACCCCTGCTGCTGCGGACTGGGCAGGTTGGGAATGGTCACCCCGAGCTGCGGAGCGATCTGCCGCACGGTCGCGTCCAGCGCCGCGTGCCCGGCGACGAGATGCTGCCCGGCGGTGATGACGGCCGGCGAGGTTCCCTTCGCGATGGCCATCTGCCCGACCGGGTACTCCCAGAGGCCGGCCGCCCGCACCTTCACCACGAAGTCGCGGTCGGCCTCCGTCAACGGCCCGCTGGGGGTCTGCGCGACGATCCGCGTGGGCGAACTGGACACGTTCTGGACACCGAGCATGGCGGGATAGGCGAGCGCGGCGAGCGTCAGGCCCAGCGCGCCACCCACGAAAAGGGTGCCGGTCGAGCTCCGGGTGAAACGCACCTTGCCTCCTGAAGCGACGGGGGGTCGTCGAGGAGGGATACGGATACGGGTGGTGGCGGGAACCTTTCGTCTCCGTAAGGCCTCCGTAAAAGGTGCACCATGAAAGCGGACCCGACGAGGCCCAGAACCTGGGAACCCAGAACCTGGGAAGAACGAAGAGGCAGAGAGCGTGGAGATACTCGCCCTGGACGTGCCCGCGACCCCGACCGCTCCCGCCCTCCGCCTGCGCCCCTGGCGCCCCGCGGACGTCGCCGCGCTGGTCGAGGCGTGCCGGGATCCCGCACTGCGCCGCTGGACGAGTCATTGCGTCGAGAACGACGAGGACGGGCTGCGCTGGATACGGAGTCAGGAGCGGAGCTGGGAGGCCGGCGACCGGTTCGCCTTCGCGGTCGTCGAGGCCCAACCAGGATCCGCACAGGGGGAGTTGGCGGGTCAGGTGGTCCTCAAGGGGGTGGCTCCAGGTGGACGGTCGGTCGAGGTGGGCTACTGGACCGCGGCCCACGCGCGAGGGCGCGGAGTTGCCCCGCGAGCCCTGGAGGTGCTCACGGCCTGGGCCTTCGACACGTACGGCGGAGCCCCTGGCGACGCAGCCGGGCTCCAGTGCCTCGAACTCGTGCACCAGGAGGACAACGTGGCCTCGTGCCGCGTGGCGCACAAGAGCGGGTACGGACTCGACCGCGTCCTGCCGGCCGAGCCGCCCGCCTTCCCCCACGACGGGCATGTGCACGTACGGCACAAGGGCCGCGCCCTCGTCTGAGGGTCGCGTCACTCCCCGGCCGCCCTCGCCGCACCACTCGGGGTACTCACGCTTCCCCGGGCCCGTACCGTCCCACCCAGGACCCTGCGCCGGCCGGCCCCCTCGCGCCCGCATGCCCCCGCCCAAGGGGCACTCCCTCGTCTTCGTCGGCCGGGACGAGGCCGAGGCCCTGTGGGACTCCGGCAAGCCCGAGGAGATCCGGGACCTGCAAGATCTTCGTGCCCACGCCGCCGGGTGTCTCGCGGCTCTGTTCGAAGATCGGGACGCCGTGGAAGGGCTGCGGCCGGGGCACCGGATGGTCGCGGCCACCCTGATCACCCGCGAGGACGTCCCCACGGCCGTGGACCGCGTTGAGCTGCGGAGACTATTCCCGCCAGACGTGTGACATAGCCACTGCGCCCCCGCGCCGGGTTCTGTGCTAGCGTGGTTTTCAGTTGCAGTTGTGGTTCCCAAAGATTTCGGTGTTCTTCTCCGGTCGGGGCAATCATTACGGTGACGCGGGGTCCGCACGGTGCGGGCCCCCGAGCATGCCCCAAGGAGATTTAACATGGCCACCGGTACCGTGAAGTGGTTCAACGCGGAAAAGGGCTTCGGCTTCATCGAGCAGGACGGCGGCGGCGCCGACGTTTTCGCTCACTACTCGAACATCGCCACTCAGGGCTTTCGTGAGCTTCACGAGGGCCAGAAGGTGACGTTCGACGTCACGCAGGGTCAGAAGGGCCCCCAGGCGGAGAACATCCTCCCCGCCTGATCCGCGTGATCCTGCCGGTCCACTAGTGGGTCGACATCGATACACGTGATTGTGGCCGGGGCCCGCACCTAGGGGTGCGAGCCCCGGCTCACAGTTTTTTAGGGACGGTTTCGCACCGGACACCGGTCGCCCGTCCCTGGTTCTCGGGGTTGACCCCCGCCACCGCTCGTTTCCTTTCGGCTCGTCCCCACGGCCTTTCTGTCCTGTGTGCCGCCGCTCTCGCGGCGGACGCTGAGCGCTGCCGTGATTCTGTCGACGTGCCGCATTGAGGAAGGTTCTGCATGAACCGGTCGTTCGCCGACCTGGGCCTGCCGCCCTCGCTGCTGGCCTCCCTCACCGTCGAGGGCATCACCGTCCCCTTCCCGATCCAGGCGGCCACGCTGCCGGACACCCTCGCGGGCCGCGACGTCATGGGCCGTGGTCAGACCGGCTCGGGCAAGACCCTGGCCTTCGGCCTGGCCATGCTGGCCCGGCTCGCCGGACAGCGCGCCGAGGCGGGACGCCCGCTGGCACTCGTCCTCGTACCGACCCGTGAGCTCGCCCAGCAGGTCGTGGACGCGCTCACCCCGCACGCCCGCGCCCTGAGTCTGAAGATGACCACGATCGTCGGCGGGCTGCCCATCGGCCGTCAGGCCCGTGCGCTCGGCGACGGCACCGAGGTCGTCATCGCGACGCCCGGCCGGCTCCGTGACCTCGTCGACCGCCGCGACTGCCGGCTCGACCGTGTCTCCGTCACCGTCCTCGACGAGGCCGACCAGATGGTCGACATGGGCTTCCTGCCGCAGGTCACGTACCTGCTCGACCAGGTGCCGCGCAAGGGCCAGCGCATGCTGTTCTCCGCCACGCTCGACGCGGACGTCGGCCGGCTCGCCCGCCGCTATCTGCACGAGCCCGTGGTGCACCAGACCGACCCGCACGCCGGCGCCGTCACGACGATGGAGCACCACGTGCTCTACGTCGACGACGTCGACAAGAAGACGGTCGCCACCGAGATCGCCGCCCGCGACGGGCGTGTCCTGATGTTCATGGACACCCGGCGCAGCGTCGACCGCCTCACCAAGCACCTGCTGAAGAGCGGCGTCCGTGCGGCAGCCCTGCACGGCGGCCGCTCCCAGCCCCAACGCACGCGTACGCTCGCCCAGTTCAAGACCGGCGAGGTCACCGTGCTGGTCGCGTCCGACGTCGCCGCCCGTGGCATCCACATCGACGACCTCGACCTGGTCGTCAACGTGGACCCGCCCGGCGGCGCCAAGGACTACCTCCACCGCGGCGGTCGTACGGCCCGTGCCGGAGCCTCCGGCAGCGTGGTCACCCTGGTCCTGCCCGAGCAGCGCCGCGAGATGCGGACCCTGACCCGGGCGGCGGGCGTCGACCCGAACACGGCCAAGGTCTCCCCCGGCGCCGCCGAACTGACCCGTATCACCGGCGCCCGTACGCCTTCCGGCATACCCGTGATCATCCCGGTCCCGGCCCCGACCCCGCCGGCCGCCCCCAAGGGCGACGGCTCCGGCGGCCGGTCCAGGTCCTCGCGGTCCCGGTCCGGTTCGGGCGCGGGTGCCGGTTCCGCTGCCGGTTCGGGTTCACGCTCCCGCCGCGGGTCCGCCGAGGGTGGTGCGGCCACGGCGCGCACGGCCGGCGGCGGCGCCGCGGGTAAGACCCGTACGACAGGTGGCGGCACCGCCAAGAAGGCGTCGCGTCCGACCGGTGGCGGTGCCAAGCCGCCGCGGGTGTCGGGCGGGAACCCGTCCGCCCGTACGGAGCAGGACCCCACCACCGGCGAGCCACGCAGCCGCCGGCGCCGGGCGCCCCGGAACAGGCGCCCGGGCTCCGACGCACGTCAGGCAGGCTGACCGCAGCCCCAAGCCCCAGCGTCGTCCCGGCTTCACCCAGCCGGTTGGTGTCAGGCCGACCGGCGCCCGCAGCACCTTGCCCAGAACCACAGACTCCGGACCCTTCTCTGACCTGCGGAGGCACCATGCGTTGTGTGATCGCCCGATTCCCGTTCGACCTGATCATGAGCGAGGTCACGCACAAGATGGACGGGGTCGCTCCCGAACCCATCACCAGTGCGGCCGTCGGCATCGGTGGCGTGGACTACCCCGTCAAGCAGGTCGGCGCGGTCATCACCCGCCTCGACCGGCGGGACTTCACCGAGAAGGAGATGATCGCCGCGCTCAACCGGCTCGGCTTCACCTGCCGTCCGGCCGCGGCGGCAGCCCCGGCCCGTCCGGCGGTCATCGACCCCTGGGCCGAGATGCAGTAACCACCGGACGAGCCGGGCGAGTTGCCCGGTTCAGCCGGATTCACTCGCTTTTCAGTCGACCGGCACCCCCGTAACCGCCGCGGCCAGCGGGTACGCGCCCGTTTTCAGGGGCGTACCGACTTTGCCCGTCGCCGTGGTGACCGGTACGAGGGTGCCGGCGTCGGCTGTGGTGACATAGGCCGTGTCGCCGTTCCAGTCGAGGGTGACGTCGAAGGCGGAGCGGCCGACGGTGACCGGGGTGCCCGGAGCGCCGGTCACCGTGTCGAGCGGGGTGATCGTGTCACCGTTGCTCGCGCTGACCCAGAGGGTGCGGCCGTCCGGGGAGACGGCGAGGCCGTACGCCTGGCCGGTGACCAGGTAGGTCGGGCGGGTGTCGTTCGTGGCGGTGTCGATGGGAGTGACCGTCGAGCCGCCGGAGTTGGACACGTACACCGTCCGTCCGTCGGGAGCCGCGACCACGTTGAACGGGTTCGGCCCGACCGCGATCGGCGTTCCCGCCGTGCCTGTCGCGAGGTCCACCGGACTCACCGTGCTGTCGTGGATGTTCGCCACGTACAGGGCGGTGCCGTCCGGGGTGATCGCCATGTTCTCCGGACCGTCGCCCACCGTGATCTTCGCGCCCGCCGTGCCGGTGGCGAGGTCGATCGGCTGGACCGCGTCGTCGGAGTAGTCCGCGACCCAGAGTGTCCGGCCGTCGGGGGTGAGAGCGAGGCCCGCCGGCACGTCACCGACCGCCACGGTCGCCGTGACCTTCGCGGCGGCGATGTCGATGACGCTCACCGTGTCCGAACCCTGGTTCGCCGCGTAGGCGGTACGGCCGTCCGCGCTGACCACGACCTCCCCCGGATTGTTGCCGACAGGGATCTCCGTCGACGTACCGGAGGTCAGGTTCACCGAACTGACCGACGCGCCGCTGAAGTTGGCAGTAAGGGCGCGTGTGCTCCCGCCAACTCCTGTTATCTGCACGGGAATTGCCCGGCTGATTAGCCCGTCTCCCGTGACGGCGACCGACCTTACGCCTGCCCCCGCCCCGCCGGCCGCCGTGAAGGTCAGCCTCGTGGTGGCCTTGCCGCCCGCCGGGACGGTGACCGTGCCGGCGGACGGAGTGACGGTCAGGCCGTCAACCTCCCTGATCTTCCAATCCGTTGTACGGGCGGTGGTGGAGCGGTTGTCCGCGATCGTGAGGGTCGCCGTGGTGGTGGCGCCGGGGGTCAGGGACAGGGACGTCGGGGTGAAGGAGGCGTCCGGGCCGGGGTCGGGGGCGGCTCGCAGTGTCGCGTCGAAGAGGAAGCGGTCGAGTACGCCGGGGGCGATCTGCTGCGGGACCGAGTCGAGTCGCTTGCGCTGCGACTGGAGACGGGCGTAGAGGGTCGTTACGGCATCCGTGTCGCCGTTCGTCTGCGCGAGCATCAGCTGTACGGCGGTTCCGCCTGCCTCTCCGTATGCGCCCAGCTTGTCGAGCCAGGCCGAAGTCTCGGCCAGGAAGCGCGAGTTGGAGAGGTGTGCGCGGAGGTCGGCGGGGGTGGCGGCCATCGCCGTGAAGTAGGCGGTGAGGGCGCGGGCCGCCCTGTCGAGGCCGGTGCCGCTCTCGTACGAGGTCGTGAACGCCTTGAGGAGCGGGGTGAGGGTCGGGGACTCGGTGGCGTCCAGGAGTGAGGAGTAGTTGTTCTCCGCGAAGATCCGGAGGGAGGTGGCTGTGGACCTGGGCGCGGAGGAGTTCTCCGCGAAGTCCCGCACCGAGGCCAGGAAGGCCGCTCGGGGGTCGTACGCCGTCGGGTTCCAGGCGTAGGACGCCGAGGTGAAGAGGGCGAGTTTGCCGGCTTCCGCCTGGATCATCGGGTTGGCGGTGATGCCCGTGACCTGGGTGGCCACGCCTGCCTCGCGGCCGGTGTAGGGGCCCAGGAGCAGGCGGCTGGTGGTGTAGTCGTTCACCGGGTAGTTGTCCCAGACGAGAATGGGGTGACCAAACAACTCCCTTGCCTGGCGGGCCTGTTCGGTACTGATCGTCGGCGCGATGACTCCGACACCGGTCCATTCGACGACCACCGAGGGGTCCAGCCGCTCGCGCAGCGCGGTCTTGTACGGGGAGCCGGCGAGGTCGGAGTACTCGGTCGGGACCATCTCCAGGGGGGTCACGTCGTCGTGCGCGTCGACGAAGTCCCTGACGACGGCGTTGAGGAGGGCCGACTGCGCGGCGCCCGCCGCTCCCCCTCCGGTGCCGAACCTCTGCTCGTCGGCGGGGCAGTTCCAGGACGTGTAGCTGATGTCGTCCAGCGGTACGGCGAACGAGCGGACGCCGATCGCGTACAGCGACTCGAACTTGGCGACCAGTGCGTTGACGTCGGCGGCCGAGGAGTAGCAGACCGACAGTCCGGGGGAGAGGGCGTAGGTGAAGCGGACGTGGTTGGCGGTCGCGCGGTCCACCAGTTGCTTCAGGGTAGCGAGCTGGGCGGGCGGGTAGTCGTCACGCCAGTTCGCGCGCAGATACGGGTCGTCCTTGGGGGAGTAGACGTACACGTTCTGCTTCGTGCGGCCGTAGAAGTCGAGTTGGGAGAGGCGGGCCTGCTGGGTCCAGGGGGCGCCGTAGAAACCCTCGACCACTCCGCGCAGGGCGGTCGTCGGCCAGTCCCGGACGGTTGTGGAGGGGACCGAGCGGTGGGTGATGAGCTGGCGGAGTGTCTGGGCCGCGTAGAAGGTGCCCGTCGGGTCGACGCCGGACAGGGCGACGGTGCCCTTGCCCGTGGCCAACGTGTAGCCGCCGGAGGGGAGTTGGGTGGGGGGCGCGGCGTTCAGGTGCTTGAGGGCCTTTGCCGTCGCCGGGTTCTCCGTGGGGCCGCCGACGTAGACGGTGAGGGCGGCGGGGGGTGTCGGCCGGCCCGCGGTGACCGTACGGATGGTGCGGGCGCCGGCGTCGCGCAGTACGCGTTCGACGAGGGCGCGGGCGGCGGGGTCGGTGGCGTGGCCGATGACCTCGACGACCTGCTTCGGGACCGTTTGGGTGCCGCGGCCGGGTCTCACCTGCTGGGGTGTCGGCCAGATGTGGGGGACGGTGGACGCTGTGGCGGAGTGGGGCGTCGCCACTGCGGCGGGGGCCGGGGCGGTGCCCAGCACACAGAGGGCCAGTGCGGCCAGGAGGCCGCTCACTGACTTCAGGGCCGGGGTCACGGCCGGCTCCGGTTCACTATTTTATCCATTGCGCGGAATATTGGTGGATGGATTCACCCGACGGCAAGACCCCTTCCACTTGCTTTACTGAGCCCATGACCGACATCGAGACCCCCGCCCGCCCCGTCGCACTCTCCGTCGCAGTCCTCGGCACCGGCATCATGGGCGCCGCCATGGCCCGTAACCTCGCCCGGTCCGGCCACGCCGTCCGGGTGTGGAACCGGACCCGCGCGAAGGCCGCACCGCTGGCCGCCGAGAACGGCGTCCAGGTCTCCGACACTCCCGCCGACGCCGTACGGGACGCGGATGTCGTCCTGACGATGCTGTACGACGGTGACGCCGTCCGGGATGTCATGCGCGAGGCCGCGCCCGCGCTGCGTCCGGGGGCCGCGTGGGTGCAGTCGACCACGGCCGGGGTGGACGCGATCGGTGAACTCGGCGCACTGGCGGCGGAGTGGGGGCTGGCCTTCTTCGACGCGCCCGTGCTGGGGACCCGGCAGCCCGCCGAGGCCGGGCAACTGCTCGTGCTCGCCGCCGGGCCCGTGGAACACCGGGCGGCCGTCACGCCGGTCCTCGACGCGGTCGGTGCCCGAACGGTGTGGACCGGTGAGGAGGGCGGGGCAGGCAGTGCGACGCGGCTGAAGCTCGTCGCCAACAGCTGGGTGCTGGCCGCCACCAGCGCGACCGGTGAGGTGCTCGCCCTGGCCCAGGCCCTCGGCGTCGACCCGCAGAGCTTCTTCGACGTGATCGCCGGCGGCCCGCTCGACATGGGCTATCTGCGCGCCAAGGCCGGCCTGATCCTGGACGACAAGCTGACCCCGGCGAGTTTCGCGGTGTCCACGGCGGCCAAGGACGCCCGGTTGATCGTCGAGGCGGGCGAGCGGAACGGCGTACGGCTGGATGTGGCCGCCGCGAGCGCCGAACGGTTCCGGCGTGCCGCCGAACAGGGGCACGGGGACGAGGACATGGCGGCGGCGTACTTCGCGAGCTTCGAGGAGAAGTAACCCGGGCCGGTGCCTTCAGCCCACCCGTACCTTTCGGCTGCCGCAGGTGCCGCACACGGCATCCGTCAGGGGGGAGTGCATGGCGCGGCCGTCCTCGTCGACGTACTCCATCGGGTTGAGGCAGCCGGCCGGGTCAGGCTGGATGACCACCTCGAAGGTGCGGTTCCAGTGCGCGCCGCAGTCGAGGCAGCGGAAGGCGAAGGTCTCGGTGAGGTTGTCGGTCCTGTGTGAGCCGGGGTTCTCGTGCGGGCCGGGCATGCGGACTCCCTCTGGTGGCGGGCGGGGTCCCAGGCCAGCAACCCCGGCCCGGGGCCGCCACCGGCGAGGGCCGTCCGGGTGATGGGTCAGGGCTGTGGTCGTGGCCGTGGAGTTGGCTGTGGACATCGCTCGCGCTGCGTTTGCCAGTCGTCATGGGCGGCAGGAAACTGGTGACGTCTCGCTTTTTTCCTGCATTTTCTGCTTGTCCTGCGATGGACTTGTCCCGCCCGGTCTTCCCGTCAATCACATGACCAGTTTCACCGGCGCTCCCATTGCACAGGAGGTATGCCATGAGCAGGACCCGTCACGTCAACTGCATCATTCCCCCGCACCTTCTCGACAAGCTGCTGGAGAGCGGAGACTCCGGGGTTCGCAAAGCCGCCCTGGACACCCTGCTGACCACTGCTCGGCTGCGGGGTGAGCGAGGGGTCCGGGCTTCCCTCGTCGGTGCCGTGTCCGCCGGGAACGGCCGACGGACCGTCTTCGACTGCCATCAGGACAGGCTCTCCTTCGCCGCGTTGGCCCAGACGGAGGACGGACCGGCGTCCGCGGACGAGTCCGTCAAGCGGGCGTTCGACGGACTCGGTACCACGCGTGATTTCTATCGCAGCGTGCTGCAACGGAATTCGCTCGACGACCGGGGAATGCGTCTGGACGGCTACGTTCACTTCGACGTGAAATACAACAACGCGTTCTGGGACGGGCGGCAGATGGTCTTCGGTGACGGGGACGGAAACATGTTCACCGACTTCACCGGATCCCTCGACGTGATCGCCCACGAACTCACGCACGCGGTAACGGAGTTCACCGCGGGGCTCGCCTACCACAATCAGTCCGGGGCGCTGAACGAGTCGTTGTCGGACGTCTTCGGGTCGCTGGTCAAGCAATGGTCGATGAAGCAGTCGGCCGAGACCGCGGACTGGCTGATCGGGCCCGAGGTCTTCACCCCGGGGATCGACGCCGACGCCCTGCGGTCGATGAAGGCTCCGGGGACGGCGTACGACAACGAGCTGTTCGGCAAGGATCCCCAGCCGGCCCACATGCGTCACTTCGCCCACCTGCCGGACACCGAGCGAGGCGACTTCGGCGGGGTGCACATCAACTCCGGCATCCCGAACAGGGCGTTCTACCTGACGGCGACGAACATCGGCGGGTTCGCGTGGGAGGCTCCCGGCCTCATCTGGTACGAGTCGCTCAAGGCGTCCAGCGTCGACACGCAGTTCCAGGACTTCGCGGACACCACCCACCAGAAGGCCGAGGAGCTGTACGGGGCCGACAGCACCGAACAGTTGGCCGTGCTGTCGGCGTGGCAGGAGGTCGGCATCCAGATCAGCGGGGTCCCGGCCGGGGTCGCCCGGGCGCGGGGCCGCGCCGGCCGGAACGGTGCGCGGGGTCGCGCGGCCGGCCAGGACGGTGGAGCGGGCCGGGAGGACGGGCTGGTGGCCCTGAACCGGCAGGTCGAGGCGCTGGCCGCCCAGGTGGCGGGGCTGTCCAAGGCCGTGACCGCACTGCAGCGCGAACACGTGACCCACGGATGAGGGTGACTCTGGCGAGACACGGCGGGCAGGCGGCTGCGATCCAACTCCGCCTCCCGCCGCAGGAGTTGGACACCGACTCCCTGCCCGAGAACGCCGCCGCCGAGCTGACCCGACTGGTCGCCGCGGCGGTTCCGGCGACCGAGGAGGACCGGGCCGGCCGGGCAAGGGACGCGATGAGCTACACGATCACGGTGGAGGAGGACGGCCGTTCCACCACCGTCCTCACCCAGTCGGACACCAGCATGTCTCCGGGGTTCGCGGCGTTGCTGAGGTGGCTCGACAGTCACCGGTGACCAGGAACCAGTCCATCGCCGAGTGGCTGTGTGCCTAGGGTTTGTCCGCCGGACAGGCCCTAAAAGGGGAGCTTCTCGCCCTTCGCCAGCATCGCCACGTACTTCTCGATCCGGCGTGCTCGGGTCTCGGCCTTCTTGGGCTCCTGGATCCGGTACAGGATCGCGTAGCGGTTCTGCCGGTCCAGGGTCTCGAAGGACGCCGCCGCGGCCGGGTCGGCGGTCAGGGCCGCCGCGAGGTCGTCGGGCACCGTGGCGGTCCTCGCGCTGTCGTACGCCGCCTCCCAGCGGCCGTCCGCCTTGGCGCGGTCGATCTCCGCCAGTCCCTGCGGTCGCATCCGGCCCTGCTCGATCAGGACGGCCACCTTGCCGCAGTTGACCTTGGACCACTTGCTGCGCGGCCTGCGCGGGGTGAACCGCTGGAGCCACCACTGGTCGTCGAACGCGGCCTTCTGGCCGTCGATCCAGCCGTAGCAGAGTGCCACGTCGAGCGCCTGGGCGTAGTTCAGCGCGACGATTCCGGGGCCCTTCTTGCGCAGCTTGAGCCAGATGCCGGGCGAGGTCGCGTGGTTCTCGCCGAGCCATGCCTCGAAGGCCTCGGCGGATGGGAAGTCGACAGTCTCCAGATCCTGAGTCACGCCGGCAGCGAATCACATCCGGCCCTCCGTCGGGAGGCCGCAGTGTCGCGCTGGCCGTGCGGGTGCCGCCTTCCGGCCACGGTTCGCGGCCCGCCCCGCCGACTGTTGGTTCCCGTGGTCGACGGGGCGGGCTACCGGGGCTAGCGCGTCGGTGTCACTGAACCGTGGCTGCCGTACTCCCCGTTCCCGCCGCGCCCCCTGCTGCGGGCAGCGCGGGCAGCGCGGGCAGCGCGGGTACCGGGGCCGGGGGCAGCGCGGGCAATGCGGGTACCGGGGCCGGGGGCAGCTCCAGCGGCGGCAGTGCGACCGGGGGCAGTTCCACCGGCAGTGGCGGCAGACCGCCCAGGAGATCTCCGAGGAGGCCGTCGAGGGTGTCGAGGAGGCCGCTCACCAGGCCCGTGACCGTGCCCAGCAGGCCGTCGACCAGGCCGGTCACCGTGTCGAGGAGCCCGCTGAGGGTTGCCTGGAGCTGGTCGAGGAGGTCCGAGATCGGGTCGGCCATGGCTGCCGCGGCCCTGTTCGTCGTACCGGTCCGTTCCGCCAGGCGTTGCTTGAGCGAGGCGTTCGCCGTCTCGACCGCCTTGGCGAACCCGGCCGCCTGGGTCGCGGTGAGGCGGCCGGTGCCGGTCTGTTCGGTGAGGTCGGTCAGGACGTTCAGTACCGGGGCGAGTACGTCGGTGCGGTCGGCGCGGTCGAGGGCGCCGAGCCGCTTGAGCACCCGGTCCGCGTAGGAGGAGGCGTTGGAGGAGGTGCCGGACGTGGTGGACCACGACGTGTGGGCGCCGATGGAGGCGTAGGCGTCCCGGCTGGCGTCGGTGACGGCGACGGCCGTGCCGACCGGGCCGAATATCAGCGCGGCACAGACGACGGACGACGGTAGGAGGAGCCCGCGGGAGCGGGGGCCGAGGCCGGAACGGGATACGAGGGCGCGCATGCGCAGTCCTTTCGAGAGCTGCTCTCTTTGGCCCCACGGTGAGAACACCGGCCACTGCCCGCAACCGAACGCAGACTCTCGGTAACCTCGGTCTCGCTCGCCGTGACCCGGCTGACCTGCGCGTTTCGTCGTGCGTCGCGTGAGATCGCGGTGCGGAGCCATTCGGCTGTCAGGGGAGTTCCTCCCGACGGTATGGAAGGGGCACGTCAGATCTGCTGCCGGTGCGCCCCGTGTCCCTGCTGTCCCTGTCACCCCTGCCGCTGGCCGCTGCTCTTGAAGAGGCTGACGCCCGCGCCGAGCGAGACGACTCCCATACCGACAGCGGTCATGACGCCCTGCGTCCCGTCGACGACGAACGGGGCGGCGGCCGCGACGGCGAGGTTGAACAGGAACAGGAACCAGAGGACGGGCTTGGAGGCGAGCAGGGACTTCATGGGGGCTTCCTTCCAGGTGAGGCCCAAGGAGGGCCAGGTGGGAGACGCGGGGGGAGGTGGTCGGGGAGGCGTTTGCTTCCGAGGTCAACGATCCCGGGAACGCCTCTCCGTCACGAGGGAGTGCTCTCCCGAACCCGGGGTGTAGCCCGCTACACCTTTTCGGTGGTCCGTCGCCATGTCGTACGAGGAGCACCGCACAACTGTCCTCGCCACCAGGGCTGTCGTGCACAGACCGGGGTGCTTGGAGAACGCGCCTCTCCCGCGAAAACGTCCGAAACGTAAGCGGTTTAGACTCTCCCCGCAACGGCCCGAAACTCGGCGGTCAAGAGTGGGCGTGAACAGCCAGACCCGAAGGGTATTCGGCGCTTTGATACGGATAGATTCAGTCACCAAGCGATACCCGGATGGCACGGTGGCCGTCGACCGGCTCTCCCTCGACATACCGGACCGTTCGATCACCGTCCTCGTCGGCCCCTCGGGCTGTGGCAAGACGACCACGCTGCGGATGATCAACCGGATGGTCGAGCCCAGCGAGGGAACGATCCTCATCGACGGCGTCGACAGTCGTCAGCAGTCGGTCAACACCCTGCGCCGGTCCATGGGTTACGTCATCCAGAACGCCGGACTCTTCCAGCACCGGACGATCGTCGACAACATCGCGACCGTGCCCCGGATGCTCGGCTGGAGCAAGGACAAGGCCCGGGCGCGGGCGCGGGAACTGATGGAACGGGTGGGGCTCGACGCCTCGTTCGCCAAGCGGTACCCCTATCAGCTCTCCGGCGGCCAGCAGCAGCGCGTCGGCGTGGCACGGGCCCTGGCCGCCGATCCTCCGGTGCTGCTGATGGACGAGCCGTTCTCCGCCGTCGACCCCGTCGTCCGTAAGGGACTTCAGGACGAACTCCTGCGCATTCAGGAGGAGTTGGGCAAGACCATCGTCTTCGTCACGCATGACATCGACGAGGCCGTCAAGCTCGGCACGATGGTCGCCGTGCTGCGTACCGGCGGCAAGCTCGCCCAGTACGCGCCGCCCGCCGAGCTGCTGTCCGACCCCGCCGACGCGTTCGTCGAGGACTTCCTCGGCGCCGACCGGGGCATCCGGCGTCTGTCGTTCTTCTCCTCCGGCGGACTTGAACTGCTCACCACCCCGATCGTCGCGATCGACGCCACCGCCGAGCAGATCGCCGCGCGTGGCGCGGCCGAGGCCCCCTATCTCCTGGTCGCCGATCTGGACGGGCGTCCGCTCGGCTGGAGCGAGCCCGGCGCTCTGACGGCCGGACAGGTCGACGCCGGCCAACTGCTGCCGTACGGGCGGCCGTTCGTCGCCGGACGGGACTCGCTGCGTGCCGCGCTCGACTGCGCCGTCCTGTCGCCCACCGGCTGGGCGGTCGCGGTGGACGACGAGGGCCGGGCCGCCGGAGTCGTCTCGCAGGCGGCCATCGGCGACGCCATCCGCGGCGCCCACGCCCACGCGGCAGGCCGTGCGGAGACGTCTCCCACCGGGGCGGGCTTCCGGAAGGCCGCCACCCGGTGAACCGCTTCTTCGACATTCCCAGCGACCTCCAGCACGACTGGCTCGGCCTCATCGGGCTCCATCTGCGCGAGGCCCTGCTGCCGGTGCTGGGCGGGCTGCTGCTGGCGCTTCCGCTGGCCCAACTGTGCGTGCGGCTGCGCTGGTTGTACCCGCCCGTGCTGTGGGTGACGACCGTGCTCTACGCCATCCCGTCGCTGGCCTTCTTCGTGGTCCTCATCGACTACACGGGGCAGACCGAACTGACGGTGATGATCCCGCTCACCGTCTACAGCCTGGTCGTGCTCGTCCCGGCGATCGTCGACGGCGTCCGCTCGGTCCCGCAGGAGACCCTCGCCGCCGCGACCGCCATGGGCTTCGGGCCCGTACGCCGTTACGTACAGGTCCAGTTGCCGATCGCGGTGCCCGCCATCATCGCCGGTCTGCGGGTCGCCACCGTGTCCAGCATCAGCCTCGTCAGCGTCGGCATGCTGATCGGCAACCAGGGCGCGCTCGGCAACCTGCTCCACGACGCGCAGATCTACAACCGGCCCGAACTCGCCTGGAACTCCGTGATCACCAGCGCCGCCCTGGCGGTCCTCGCGGACGCCGCCCTGGTCGTCGTACGCATCCTGCTCACCCCCTGGATGCCGAGCGCCGCGCGCGGCGCCAAGTCCAGGCCCGCCGGGGTCCGGCCCGAGCCGGCCGTGCCCGCCCTGGAGGACGCAGCCCGGTGAACGTCATCAACTTCATCCACGCCTTCTTCGGCGACAGCGCGCACTGGCACGGCTACGACGGCATTCCCACCCGGCTGTGGGAGCACGTCCAGTACTCCCTGGAGGCGCTCGCCATCGCCGCCGCGATCGGACTGCCGATCGGCCTGATCACCGGTCACTACGGGCGGGGCGGCAACGTCCTGTCCCTGGTGGCCACGGCCGGCCGCGCACTGCCCACCTTCGGCCTGCTGGTGGTGGCGACCCTCGCACTCGGGTTCGGCATGCTGCCCGTGATGATCCCGCTGGTCGTCCTCGCCGTACCGCCGATCCTGGTCACCACCTACGAGGCGATGCGCTCCGTGGATCCGCCCCCCGTGGACGCCGCGCGGGGCATGGGCATGGGCGAGACCGGCATCCTGCTGCGCGTCGAACTGCCCGTCGCGCTGCCGATGATCCTCGGCGGTCTGCGCTCGGCGGCCATCCAGATCGTCTCCACGGCCACCATCGCCGCGTACGTCAGCCTCGGTGGCCTCGGTCGCTACATCGTCGACGGCCTCTACCAGCACGACTACGAGAAGGTGGTGGGCGGCGCCACCCTGGTCGCCGGCATGGCACTCGCGACGCTCGCGGTGTTCTGGGCGGCGACGAAGGCGGCGGTCTCGCCGGGAGTGCGCAGGAGCAACTAAGACCGACCGGCGGAGGATCAGGATCAGGTCGGAGGAATGCCGCTGCGCCTCATCAGCACGCGTGAGCGAGGCTTGCTGCGTGCAGCTGCGAGGTGGCGGGCGGCGTCGACGCGCTGGGGTCCCCCCGCTGGGGGTCCGGCCCTCCTGCTGGCTCTGGGGGAGGGCGTGGGCCGACCGACCCGCGTCTGCGGCACGGTCCGCCGGGGCCTGCCCCGGCCCGGAGCAGGCCCCGGGCGTGGCCGGCTTCGGAGCGTGACCGCATCCGGGTCCCGCCCGTCCGTCAGCCTTCGGAGCGGGCCAGGGCCTGTTCCAGTACGACCAGCAGGGCGTCGCGTACCGAGCCGCGCTCGCGGGCGTCGAAGATGAGCAGCGGCACGCCTTCGGACACGTCGAGGGCCCAGCGGACCTCGTCCAGTGTGTGCGCGGTCTGGCCGTCGAAGGCGTTCACGGCGACGGCGAACGGGATCTGCTTGTGCTCGAAGTAGTCGACGGCGGCGTAACAGTCGTCGAGCCGGCGGGTGTCCACGATGACCAGCCCGCCGATCGCGCCCTCCACGATGTCGTCCCACATGAACCCGAACCGCTCCTGCCCGGGCGTGCCGAACAGGTACAGCTTCAGCGTCGGGTCGATGGTGATGCAGCCGAAGTCCATCGCGACCGTGGTGGTGGTCTTGGTCGGGGTGTGGCTGAGGTCGTCGACGCCCGCCGCGACCTCGGTGATCGCCGCCTCGGTGGTCAGCGGCTCGATCTCGGAGATCGAGCCGACAGCGGTGGTCTTGCCCACGCCGAAGCCGCCCGCGATCACCAGTTTCACCGGCAACGGCGGCCGTACGGCGGCCTGTCCGGCCGAGGTGCGGACCAGCGGTTCAGTCGGTGTCACGGAGGACCCTCCGGGAGTCGGGGATGGCCCGCAGGCCATCGATAACCCTGCGCAGAACGGACGAGTCGTGGGTGACGCCGGAGTCGGGCACGTGCACCGACAGTTGGCCCGCCGTCCGGAGGTCCTCGGCGAGGACCCGCACCACGTTCAGGTGCAGCCGCAGCCTGGCCGCGATCTCCGCGATGGACTGCGGAACGCGGCAGGCGGCGACGATGTCGTGCTGTTCGAAGGAGAGCCGGTGGAGCGCGGCGAGCCCGCCGGTGGTGGCCACCAGCTGGGTCTCCACGGGCATCGTCCGGCCGGACGACGCCTCGCCCGCGGCGCCCGCGACCCGGCCGGCGGTGACCAGGAAGGGCCGCACGGCGGGGGCGGGACCGACGGGAGCGACGCCGTCCTCGCCGGCCCCGCGCGGTGTGCGGCCGTCCGCCATCGGTGTTCGCTCTCTCTACGTCTCTCTGCGGTCACTCTGCGGTCTCTGTACGGCTTTCCACGGCTTGCTACGGAGGCACGCGCTCAGTGCAGACGTGTGGCGCCGACGGTGTTCTTCAGTTCCAGGACGAGCTGCGGGCTGAGCGCGGTGCCCGCGCGGTTGGCGAACACCGTCATCTCGTAGGCGATGTTGCCCAGCTTGGCCTCCTTGCCGGTGACCACGCCGAGTACGGCGCCGCTGCCGATCGCGGAGACCAGGACATGGCCGCCCTCCAGGTCGATGATGACCTTGTTCAGGCCGCCCAGACCGTAGTTGCCGGAGGCGCCCGCGGCCAGGCTGGTGATGCCCGAGACGATCGCGGCCAGCCGTTCGGAGTCGGCGTGCTCGCGCAGCGCCGACACGGCGATCAGCAGCCCGTCGGAGGACACCGCGATGGCGTCCACGACCCCTGCGGTCTCGGTGGCGAAACGGTTTAGCAGCCAGGTGAAGTCGTCTGCGGCGGCCCGCAGATCGCTCGGCCTGGCGTCTCCGGCGGGAGTTCCACCTGTCGGCGTGTTCACTGCTCGGCTCCTTCCGGAAGGTGGTTCTGGTGGTGCGGGGTGTCCCCGACGGTGATCTGGTCGGTGGACGGGTCGGACGGCTCTGTCCGGTCGGGCGAAACATCGGGACGGTGGTCGGGCCGGCCGTCGTCGTGACGAGCGGCCCGGTGTCCGGTGGGGCGGGGGTGTTCGCCGGTGTCGCGGTGCGCGCGGGCCACGGCCGCCTCGAACTCCTCCAGCGAATCGCGTACGGCGTCCGCGTCGGCGGGGCGGGCGGCCTGCCGCGCGGCCTGCTGGGCGCCGGCGTCGGCGGGCGTCCGCAGTGTCGCTCCGCGCACCCGTCGCCTGAGCGGACGGGAGCCGTCGGGACCGACGGCGAACGGGTCGGCCCCGGCCTGTGCGGAGAGCGGACCGGCGGGACGGCCGAGCGGGGCTGGTCCGGCCCCCTGCTCCGGCCCGCGGACGGAGTCACCGGGGCCCCCCGCCGCAGGGACGAGACCGCTCGCGGGGCCGGCGGGGTGGGCGTGCGGCGACTGCTCCGTCGCACGGGCGGCGGGCTGGGACCCGGTCGGGTGGGCGTATGGCGCCGGGTCCGTCGTAGCGGTGGGAGTGGTGCGCTCCGCCGTGCGGGAGTAGGTGCCGGGTTGGTCGTCCGCGCGGGCGAGACCGCTCTCGGGGCCGGCCGGGTGGGCGTGCGGCGCCGGGGCCGTCGTAGCGGCGGTAGTGGTGCGGTCCGCTGTGCGGGAGGCGCCGGGTTCGGCGTCCGCGCGGGTGTGGAGCGTCGGCTCGGCGGCCCGGGGTGCCGGGATTCCGGCCCCGTCGGGGTGAACGCCGGAGGCGGCGGGCTCGGGCAGGCCGGCATGGGCCGTGGCAGCAGACAGGGAAGCTGAACTCCCCGGCTCGGCACCGCCCGTGGCGGCCGGAGTCCCGGACCGCGTGGGGAGAGCGGGGGACGCGGACCTCGCCGTACGGGAGGGGAGACCGGCTTCGGCCGGGTGGCCGGAGAAGCCGGTCGCAGCCGTACGGCTGCCGGAACCGGTATCGCCCGTCCGGACGGCGAGGCCGGCCGCGTCGGTGCCGGTGGAGGCACCTGCCGTGGCCGTGACGGTGTCGCGCGCCGACTCCGTCGGGTCCTCGGCGGCGGACGTGGAGGGCAGGGGGATCCCGGCGCCGGCCGCCGAAGGCAGCGGGGCCCCGGTCCCCTCTTCGGCGGGGGACGCGTCACGGCGGGGGACTCGGCGGGGGAGTACGGTCGCCTCCTCCTCGTGCTTGGCCCAGGACGGGACCGTGGACGGGATGGAGGGCGGGATCGAGGACGACGGGGAGGGGCCGGCCGCGGGGGCCGACGGAGCGGCGAGCGCGGCGGGCGGGGGAGGCACGTCCGGGGAGCCGAGCCGGCCCGCCGACTCCAGCTCACTCGCCGTCAGGAGCAGCGTCGACGGGATCAGCACCTCGGCGGTCACTCCGCCGCCCGGGGTACGGGACAGCGTGACGTCCACGTCCCAGCGGCGCGCCAGCGCACCGACCACGAACAGGCCGAGCACCTTCGTCGGGATGACGTCGAGGCGTTCACGGCGCACGAGGCGGGAGTTCTCCTCGGCGAGGCGCTCGGCGCTCATGCCCAGACCGTGGTCCGAGACGGTGATCGACGCGCTGTCGTGGTCGGAGCCGACCACCACCTCGACGGGGCTGTCCGCGGGCGAGAACGACACGGCGTTCTCAAGGAGTTCGGCGATCATCAGGGTCAGGTCACCGATGATGTCGGGCTCCACCATGGCCTCGGTCGCGGCCCGCAGCCGTACCCGCTGGAAGCCCTCGATCTGGCCCAGCGCGGCACGTACGACGTTGGTGAGCGCGATCGGCCCGGACTCCAGCACGGTCTCGCGGATGCCGGCCAACAGCATCAGGCTGTCGGCGTTGCGGCGCAGGCGGACCGCGATGTGGTCGATGGAGTAGAGGCGTTCGAGCAGCGCCGGGTCGGTCTCGCCGCGCTCCACCGCGTCGATCAGCGCGAGCTGACGGGTCGTCAGGTTGCTGACGCGGCGACCGACGTTGCCGAACATCTCGGCGACGTTGCGCCGGCTGAGCACCTGGCGCTCCAGCAGCGCGGCGGCGGTGGTCTGCACGTTGTTGAACGCCTTGGCGAGTTGACCGATCTCGTCGTCCGCGGTGACCGGCAGCCGGCGCAGTCGCGGGGAGCCGGACTCCTCGGCGTCGTCGTCGGCGACGCGGGCGAGCTCGCGGCCCGCCACGTCGGCGACCTCCTGGGCGGCTCCCGTCAGCGCCAGCACCGGGCGGACCACGGAGCGGCGGACCAGGATGGAGAAGGCGATCCACAGGGCGAAGCAGAGCAGCGCCAGGGTCAGCAGCAGGCCCGCGCGCACCTTGGCGCTGGTGGCGCTGTCGTCGGCCCGGTCGGCGATCTGGTCGATGAGTGAGGCGGTGATGTCCAGCCGGGTCCCGGACTGCGCGCGGTAGTTGGGGTAGGAGACGATGGCCGTTCGCAGCGCCGCCCGGATCGCGCTCTTGGACTCGGCCTGCAACGCGCTGGGGTCCACGGCCAGTTCGGCGTACTGCCGGCCGATGGCGGCCTGCCAGGAGTTGTGCTCGATGCCGCCGAACTCGTCGGTCTGCGCCTCGTCGGCGAACCGGGCGAACCGCTCGGCCTGGTAGGTGAACACCTCGTAGGAGCCAACGGCTCCGGTGAACTCGATGAGCGCGTTGCTGTCGCGGGTCCCCGCGGAGAAGACGCCGGTCTCGTAGGCGCCGTGGGCGGTGTCGGCGCGCAGCAGCGAGTCGAGGAGGTTACCGGTGAAGGTGGTCGCGAGGTCGGCGTTGCGGTCCAGGCCCAGGCCGTCGATGAGGCCGTCGGCCGCACCCGAGTACGCCGGGTCGATGTTGGTGGCGGGCAGGTAGCCCTGCTCGATGGTGGACCGCAGGCCGGACAGGGCCTGGACGTCCTTGAGGGCCTGCACCTCGGTGTCCGGCAGCCGGTCGCCGAAGGCGTCGACGGCCTTCCGCACCTGGGCGTCCACGGCCGCCTGCGCCTGCCGGTAGTTGGCGGTGGAGGGGGTGCCGGCGTCGAACGCCGCTTCGTATCGCACCGAGAGCAGGATCGCCTGCTGGTGTTCGGCCTGCAGCTCGGCGACCAGTTGGGCCACCTGGGCGCTGGCGCGCACCAGTTGGGCGGCGTCCTCCGCGCGGTTGGACTCCTGCACCAGGTCGACGATGAGGTACGACAGCAGCAGCGCGATCACCGTCAGCGGGATACCGACGAGTACGTTCAGTTTGCGCTGGAAGGGCCATCGGTCGGCGAACCCCCGCAGGCCCCGGCGCGTGGACGTCTGTGCCGAGGGTGCCGACCGGGGGGACGCGTCCACCTCTTTCGTGGACACCGGGCCTCCTTCAAGAAGGTGTCGCAGGCGTGCAAGGGGGGCGCATGCGTGCCGACTTTCTGCACGCACGTGTCCGAATACGAACGATTATGAACGACAAGGAAGCGGCCCCCGCACACCGCTGCGGCCCCCGCCGAATGCTGTGGCGGACGCCAACTCCGGCGAGACTATCCCGTCTTCGAACGGGCCAGCGCGTGGCCCTAAGTCAAGAATCCATTACGAAGCGGCGTACGAGGCCCACTTGGGGGCCTTCCGGGGAGTACACAGGTGATCTCCCGATCCATGCGCGAGTGATCACCGATAGACGTCAATCGGTAACCCGGTTTCTCTTGACTGATCAAGAAGCGGCTGGATTGGATCAGACCAAAGCGTCTGAGCTCTCATCAACTCCCCCAGCCCGGAACGGGAACCGTGACTATCAACGCCCACAGCAGCAGGTCCCTCAGGAACCACCCAGGTGCGGCGGCCGTCGCCCTCGCGGCGGTGACATTCCTGCTGGCGGGATGCTCCTCCTCGTCCGACGACACCTCCGACCCGCTCGCCGGCGACAAGGCGGCCGGTGACACCGTGGTCGTAGGCTCCAACAACTTCGCCGAAAGCATCCTGATCGCCGACATCTACGGCGAAGCCCTGAAGGCCAAGGGCATCAAGGTGACCTACAAGCCCAACATCGGCAGCCGCGAGACCACGTACGGCCTGCTCAAGAACGGTTCCATCACCGTTCTGCCGGAGTACAACGGCTCGCTGCTGGCCTACCTGGACGCGAAGGCCGCGCAGACGTCGCTCGCGACCGTGAACGCCTCCGCGAAGGCCAAGCTCGACTCCAAGCTCACGCTGCTGGAGTCGTCGCCGGCCGAGGACAAGGACTCCGTCACGGTCAACGCGGCGACCGCGAAGCAGTACAACCTCACCGCGACCTCCACGCTCGCCGACCTCAAGGCCGCCGCGCCGGACCTGGTCCTCGGCGGTTCGCCCGAGTTCCAGACCCGCCAGCAGGGCATGGTCGGCCTGGAGTCGGTGTACGGGCTGAAGTTCAAGTCCTTCAAGGCTCTCGACGCGGGCGGCCCGCTGACCCAGGCCGCGCTGAAGAAGAACACCGTGCAGGCCGCGGACATCTTCACCACGGACCCGACCATCACCAAGGAGAAGTTCGTCGTCCTCCAGGACCCGAAGAACCTCTTCGGATTCGCGAACGTGACCCCGCTGGTCTTCAAGAGCGGGCTCTCCCAGGAGGGCATCGCCGCGCTCAACGCCGTCTCCGCCAAGCTCGACACGAAGTCCCTGCTCGACATGGACTCCCAGGTGCAGCTGGAGAGCAAGGACCCGCTGGACGTCGCCAAGGCCTGGCTGAAGTCGGCCGGCCTGAGCTGACGTTCCGCCCGGCACCACGGAATCACGAGGGCCGCACCCGTACTCAGGGGTGCGGCCCTCGCCATGCCATTTCCCCGGTCTCGTGCGTGCTTCGACCGGCTGGTGCTGTCATCGCGCTGGTTCCCCGAGTCGTGGCCGCGTCCCGGCGTCCGGCCGCGCGGGGTGGGAACGGGCGCGCTGAACCTCGTAGGCACAGCGTCTGAACCGGCTTTCCGCGGAGCTGCTCAGCGTTGTCCGGCCTGATGGAGGAAGGACTCTCGGCAGTCGGCAGCGTCACCGTGAACTCCGTACGAACTCCGTACGGCCCGGTTCGCTCCGTACGCCGATCAGGTCGTCGGCATGGACGGGCCGTCGAGCCTCGGCGGCAGCCGCCAGTCGTGGTCCGTGCCCGCCGCCGGCCCGAGAGGGCCTGTTGGGCCGCCGTGTGTGAACCGGGCGGTGGTCTGTATCGGGTGCGGGCGGTTCAGACCCCGCCGAGCAGCAGGGCGAGCCCTTGTTCGACCATCGGCCCCAGATCCTCCGTGCCCGGCGCGACAACGCCGTACGAGCGGTGGAGGAACCGCTGGAGCTGCGCCGTACGGAACCGGACCACGGCAAGCCCGTACGGCGAGTGGAGTTCCACGACCGTGCGCGCCGGTCCGCACGGCCACAGGTGCACCTCGCCGATCCCCGCCGGGTTCTCCAGCCCCTCTTCCAGGAGCGTCCGGGAGAAGGTCCAGCTCACCCCTTCCCCGTCGACCGAGACCTCGACGGGGAAGTCGATGTGGACGGCGAGCGGGTCGACAGACTCGTAGCGCAGGGTGACGGCGAGCGGGAGCTCCTGGTAACCGGGGGTTATCAGGCGGGCGCGTGCGGACTGCTCCAGGGTTCTGTGCATGATCGTCTTCCCGTCCGGGTGGGGCGTTGGGCCAGTTGTGCCGAGCTGCCTTCTCGACCTCCGGTAGTGCCCGGGCATTACGCGGATACGGAAGTTACCCCATGTGACGTGCGTCACCTTCGGTAATTACTTGAGTTTTTTGTCATCTAGCCTTACAAACTCGTCCCCAATGTCCCATCCGCAGGTAACTGGAGCGTTCCTGCCCATGATTGACAACACCGCCACCGCGACCGACGCGTACGCCCGCATCTACGAGGAGCAGCAACCGCGTCTCGTCGCGTATGCGCGTTCGCTCACCAAGAGCAGTTGGGCCGCGGAGGACCTGGTCGCCGAGGCGCACTTCCGTGTGTGGCGACGCCTGTCGGCGGGGCACGAGATCGACAACGTGCCCGCGTACCTGATGACGACCGTCCGGCACCTGGCGGCCTCCGCGGGCAGCAGCTCGGCCCGCGAGACCCCCCAGGATCCGCAGGACAGCCCGGAACGCGGGGAACGGGTCGTCTCCCAGAGCCGTCACGTGGACGATCCCGCCGAACAGGTCTCCTCGGTCGACCTGTTGGTACGGGTACTGGGCCAACTCCCCGACCGCTGGGTCAAGGCGCTGTGGCTGGCGGAGGCGGAGGACCAGCCCCTGGCGGTGATCGGCCCCCAGATCGGCACCGGCACCAAGGAGGGCGCCACCGCGGTACTCCTCCACCGCGCCCGGGAGGGCATGCGCCAGGCCTTCCTGCGCGAGCAGCCCGGCGTCCCGGACAACACGGCGTGCGAGCCGTACTGGGTCCGCATGCCCGCGTACGTACGCGGCACCGCGACCCGCCGTCAGTCCGACCAGATCCTCACCCACACGGACACCTGCGACGACTGCCGCCACCGACTCGCTTTGCTGATGCGCACGAACGACCGCCTGCCCGCGCTCGTCGGTCCGGCCCTGCTGGTGCTTCTGGTGGGTGGCACGGGGAAGTACCTGCTGTCGTTCGCGGCGTCGTCCGTCGGTGCGTCGACCGTGACGTCTTCCGCTGCGGCCGGGCACGGTGGGGGCGTGCTGCAGGCGGTACATGCGGTGCGTCATGCCGTGGTCAGTGGCTCGAAAATGCCCAAGGCGCTCGCGCTGAGCACGGGGGCGGCGGCAGCGGCCGTCGCGATCACCATCGCGCTCACCTCTCCGCAGGTGCAGCTGCAGGAACGGTCCCGGATCCCGCTGGCGGGCAAGCCAGTGGCACCGGCGCCGGTGGCGGACGTGCCGACGGCGGCGCCTGTGCCGGTGAAGACGAGTCCGGTGAGTGTGCCCGAGCGGGTGCCGGCTGAGGTGCGGGTCGCTTCGGTGGTTACGGTGACTCGTGGGGGCGGTATCGGTGCGGGCACGGGCACGGGCACGGGTGGGGGTACGGCTGTGGTGCCTGTGGCTGCTCCCGGTGCGCCGGTCGAGCCTGGGTCCTCGGTGCCGGCACCTCCGGTCGAGGAGCCGGTGCCGCCGGTGAGCGAGACACCTGAGGTGCCTGCGCCTGTGGTGCCTGTCGTGCCTGTCGTGCCTGGGGGTCCGGTACCTCCGGTTGTGGAGCCGCCTGTGGTGGAACCCCCTGTGGTGGAACCCCCTGTGGTGGAACCCCCTGTGGTGGAACCCCCTGTGGTGGAGCCTCCGGTTGTGGAGCCGCCTGTGGTGGAGCCTCCGGTTGTGGAACCCCCTGTGGTGGAACCCCCGGTTGTGGAGCCGCCTGTGGTCGAGCCGCCGGTGGTGGAACCCCCTGTGGTGGAACCCCCGGTGGTGGAACCCCCTGTGGTGGAACCCCCGGCGGTCGAGCCCCCGGTGGTGGAGGCGCCAGAGCCACCGGTTTCCGAGCCTCCCGTGGATCCCGTCCCTGTCCCTGTCCCTGTCCCCGTCCCGGATCCGTACCCGGTCGCCCCAACTCCCGTGGACCCCGACCCCTCCCCTGCCGTCGTCCCGGTGCCGGATCCGGCACCGGACGCGGTCACGCCAACTCCCGTTGACCCCGACCCTGTTGAGGAGACCCCGGTTCCCGACCCCGGCGGCTGCTGATCGGGCGAACAGACCGCTTTCGGTTGTATTTTTCCTCGCCGAGCAACCTGGACATGACTTCCCCTGTCTCACAGGTTGCTCACAGGTTCGGCCTGGACGCGTTGGGGTGTGTCCGTACACAGGTCGGCCGGTCGTGGGCTGTGTCCAGTCCGTGCCACTTGACCATGGCACTGGCAGACGAGGAACCGATGACCACACACACCGGAGGCCCCGGAGAAATCCGGGGCCTCCGGTGTGTGGTCCCCAGGCAGGCTCAGCCCTGTGACGTGCTACGACCGTCACTCCTGACGATCAGTCCTGACGATCAGTCCTGACGTACGACGTTCGTGCCCGGGCCACCCGAGAGGACGTCCCTGCCGGCGCCGCCGTACAGCTTGTCGTTGCCGCTGTTGCCCCAGATGTAGTCGACGCCGGCGTTGCCGTACAGGACGTCGTTGCCCTTGTCGCCGGAAATGTGGTCGTTGCCGGCGCCGCCGTAGATCGTGTCGTTGCCGTCGTCACCGCGCAGGTCCTCGGCCCCCGCGGTGCCGCGGATCACGTCGTTGCCCTTGCCGCCCTGCGCGGTCCCGTTGGAGGAGGTGAGGGTGTCGTTGCCGTCGCCGCCGGCCGCGAGCAACGAGTTACCCGCGCTGATGGTGTCGTCGCCTGCCCCACCGTCCACGAAGTTGCCGGCGATGTTGCCCCGGCCGGTCAGCTTGTCCTTGCCCGCGCCGAGGATGAACGCGGTGGTGAAGTAGGTCTCGTTGCTCTTGTTGGTGAAGTCGACCACGTCATTGCCGTCGCCGAGGTACATCCGCATGATCTGGTACGGGCTCTGGGTCTCCTCGGTGACGACGGTGCACGCGACCTTCGTGTGGTCGGCCGCGCTAGGGTAGACGCACCCGTGTCCGGCACTGATCGGAACGACGTCGTCGACCACGAAGGTGATGTCCGTGGCGTTGGCCTTGGACTCGGTGACGGTCGCCTTGTTGGTCTGGCCGGCGGCGGCCGTGTAGGTGAACTCCCGGTCGCTGGAGTCGACTTCGGCCTTGGCGGACGGCGTCGCGGCACCAGCCGTACCGGCCAGGGCGAGCGGAACGGCCGCCAGTCCGGCGCCGAGGGCGAGCGTGAGAGTCAGTGCCGATGCGAAGCGTGTCGTACGACGGCCGGTGGGGGAAGAGGGCATGCGCGTAACCTCCAGGGTCACATGGGCACTTGAGGCGGTTCCGGATTTGTTCAGAACTCGGTGACGCCATGTGAGACGACCGAAGTGCGCCCCGGGTTGTAGAGAGTCACCCAAGCCGACGGCCAAGCATTCGGGCAGGTGGAGCGACCCAAGTCCCCTCCAGTCGTCCACCCATGTGAACAATGATCAAGTACGCGACTATTGACGCGTCCAGGGCCACCCCTCTAACTTCCGAGAGAAAGCGCTTTCCAATTCCGGTCCGGCAGCTGTTCCACCTGATCCAACCGCCCTGGAGATGGAGAACCACGATGCAACTGAGACCCGTCATGGCATGCGTCACCCTGCTGGCAGGCACACTCGTCGCACTCTCCGGCACCACGGCACAGGCCGCGACCACGAGGTACGAGGCCGAGACCTCACCGGCAGTCTGCACCGGCACCATCGACTCCGACTGGACCGGCTACTCCGGCAGCGGATTCTGCAACGGCACCAACTCGGCTGGCTCGTATGCCCAGTTCACCGTATCCGCACCCGCATCGGGCACGGCGACACTGGGCGTCCGCTTCGCCAACGGCACCACCACCGCCCGTGCGGTGAGTGTCATCGTGAACGGTACGACGGTCACGACGGCGACCTTCGAGGGCACCAGCACCTGGACGGGGTGGACGACAAAGACCCTGACCGTGCCGGTGGTCGCGGGCAGCAACACGGTCCGCCTCAACCCGACGGCCGCCGCGGGCCTCCCCAACATCGACTACGTCGACGCGAACGTCCCGGACGGCGGCACCACCCCGCCGCCGACGGCCTCCGCCCTGTATGTGTCCCCGTCCGGCACCGACAGCGCGGCGGGCACGTCATCGGCGCCGACCACCCTCACCTCGGCGATCAGCCGCATCACCGCGGGCGGAACGATCTACGTCCGCGGAGGCACGTACAACCAGCCCTCCACGATCACGATCCCGGTCGGCAACAACGGCACGGCCTCCGCCCGCACCACGCTGTCCGCCTACCCGGGCGAGACCCCGGTCCTCAACTTCTCGGCGCAGACCGAGAGTTCGACGAACCGCGGTCTCCAACTGAACGCCAACTACTGGTACATCAAGGGCCTGGTCGTCGAACGGGCCGGTGACAACGGCATCTACGTGGGCGGCAGCAACAACGTCATCGAGCGCACGGTGACCCGCTTCAACCGTGACACGGGCCTCCAGCTCGGCCGTATCGCCTCCACCACCCCGGCCGCCGACTGGCCGGCCAACAACCTGATCCTGAGCGCCGAATCGCACGACAACGCCGACTCGGACGGCGAGGACGCCGACGGTTTCGCGGCCAAGCTCACCACCGGCTCCGGCAACGTCTTCCGCTACGCGGTCTCGCACAACAACATCGACGACGGCTGGGATCTCTACACCAAGACGGACACCGGCCCCATCGGCCCGGTGACGATCGAGGACTCCCTGTCCTACAGGAACGGCACCCTCACGGACGGCTCCCAGGCCGGCAACGGCGACCGCAACGGCTACAAGCTCGGCGGCGACGACATCGCCGTCAACCACATCGTCCGCCGCAGCATCGCCTACAACAACGGCAAACACGGCTTCACCTGGAACAGCAACCCCGGCACACTGACGGTGTCGGACAACGTCAGCATCGACAACACGGAGCGCAACTTCAACTTCGACGGCGGCACGTCGGTGTTCCGCACGAACACGTCATGCCGCAGCACCAGCGGCACGAACGACCGGATCATCGGCAACTCCGACACGTCGAACCAGTTCTGGTCGGGCACGAACGGCTCCCGCTGCTCGTCGTACACGGGCGCCCTGCACTGGTCGTTCGCTTCGGACGGGCGTCTGGTGGTGACGTTCGGGGGGTAAGGGGGGCCGCCTCTCGCCGTCTCTCGTACGAGGCCATCGGCGCGGATGTGTGGATTCGCCATACCTCCGGACACCCCCAGGTCGCTGACCTGGGGGTGTCCGGGTGAACGTCGACATTACCAACATCGAGGTTACTAACATCAATGTTAGTAACCTCGATGTTGGTTGGGCGCTCACGGCCGATCGGTGACGGAGAACTCCATCCACTCGATGCCCGGGACGCTGAAGCGCGCACCGATGTTGACAGCCGCGATGCCCTCGAACTCGTGGTGGGCGCCTGATCCTTGGCTGCCGAGGCTCCATGGCGTCGCGACGTTCCACGCACTCTTGAGAACGGCCATCAGCGCCTGCTCGGGAGTGGGGCACCCGAGCGGGGAGACCAGCCGTACCACGGCGAGCTCGGGGAACTTGCAGTACCGCTCATAGCTCTCGATCTCCACGGGACGATCCAACCGAGCCGCAAGACGCCCGACCACCCGCTCGGCAGCGCGGCGGTCGTTCGCGTGTACGTGACAGCGCCAACGGATCGTCTGGAACATGGCGGAAACCATACGGGCCAGGCAGACAACTCGCAGTCGTCTCGGCCGACGTGGCATCCGGTGCCGCCTCGGCGTCGGAGCGGTGACCGCCAACCCTCGCCTCAACGGCGTGAACGACGCTGAACAGGACGGAAATTGGGTGAGCAATAGTCGGTGAGTTCCCGGCCCCGTCCACGACCGACCGGCGTTCTTGAGAGTGCCTGTACCAGGACCTGTTACCTCGTCCGGGTGACGGGAGCCGGTTCTGACCCAACCTCGCCCCGAGTACGCAAGCCTCATTGCTGACGGGATTCCTTCAGTCTGGGTGAAGTCGAGGAGGCGTGGGTTGGCTCTGGCCGTCGTACGCGACCTGCGCGAGTACCGGGCCCCGGCGGGCGAGGAGGAACTCGCCCAGTTCGAGACCGATGTACTGGCGGGGTTCGTACTCGCACGGGCGTCGGCCGGGCTGGTCGACAGCACGATCCGCAACGACACCAACCACCTGGACCTGATTCGGGACTGGTTCGGCCGCCCGCTGTGGGACATGGAGCCGGCCGACGCGGACGTGTACTTCGACAAGGTGCTCCGCGACGCCAAGCCCTCGACCCGGACCGGCCGGGCGGGGGCGCTGGCGGTGTTCTTCCAGTTCCTTGAGCTGCGGCACAAGGTCGAACTGCACAACCTCACCGGCCGTGTGGTCGAGTGCCCGCTGGACGAGATGAACGATCAGTGCTGTCGGGGTGCGGCGTGAAGGCCGTCGGCGTGTACGTCGGCTCTGTCCGTCGCGGTCACTTCGAGGGCGCCGCGCTCCTGACGTTGTCGATGTTCTCCTCGACCCAGGACCGCAGCAGATGCAGCGGAACGGCTGCGCTCTGGCCGAGGCCAGTCAGGGCGTACTCGACGTGCAGGGGCACCGCAGGATAGATGGTGCGGTCGACGAGCCCTGTGTCCTCCAGGCGTCGCAGCGTCTGGGTGAGCACCTTGGGGCTGACACCCTGCAGGAGTCGCTGCAGGGCGCCGAAACGCTGTGGGCCGTCTTCCAGGGCTCCGATGGCTAGGGCTGACCACTTGTTCGCGAGCAGGTCCAGCATGGCGCGGCAGGGGCATTGGGCCGCGTAGACGTCGTGGTGGGCGTGCTGCCCGGTCTGGCAGTCGGTGGTCACGGGAACACTCCTCAGCAGCATGCTTCCCATTGGGAAGTAGGTTCCCTTGATGGTAACTACCTCCCTGAGGTTACGGTCGAGCCCACTGGACCGGGGGCCGATAAGCGGCCTTTCGGCATGTTTGGTTCAAGGGAGACGACACATGTCCTCGATGCGCGCGGTGGTGCAGCACACCTTCGGCGGCCCCGACGTCCTGCGGGTGGAGGAGGTCCCCCGGCCCGTGCCGCTGCCGACCGAGGTCCTGGTGCGGGTGCACGCCGCCGGGATCAACCCGGTCGACTGGAAGACCCGGGGCAGCGGCGGCATGGCCGGGGTGCTCGGCGAGCCGCCGTTCACCTTGGGCTGGGACGTCTCCGGCGTCGTGGAGGAGACCGGCTTCGGTGTGACCACCCTCAAGGCCGGCGACGAGGTTTACGGGATGCCGTGGTTCCCCCGCGCGGCCGGTGGCTACGCCGAGTACGTCACCGCCCCCGCGCGCCAATTCGCCCGCAAGCCGGCGAGCATCAGCCACGAGCAGGCCGCCGCCGTACCGCTGGCAGCTCTCACCGCCTGGCAGGCACTGGTGGACACCGCCGACATCCGCCCCGGCCAGCGCGTGCTGATCCACGCCGCCGCCGGAGGCGTCGGCCACTTCGCCGTCCAGTTCGCCAAGCACCTGGGCGCCCACGTCACCGGCACCGCCAGCAGCCCCCGCCACGACTGGCTCACCGCACTCGGCGCCGACGAACTCATCGACTACACCACCAGCCGCTTCGAGGAGGCCGCCAAGGACATCGACGTCGTCATCGACCTCGTCGGCGACGCGCACGACAACACCAGCACCCGCTCCCTCGACGTGCTGCGCCCCGGCGGACTGATCGTCGCGATCCCCGCCGGCGTCTCGCCCGAACTCCTCCAGGCGGCCGAGTCCCGGGGGCTGCGGACCAGCGCCTTCCTGGTCGAGCCCGACGGCCCGGCCCTGACCCGCATCGCCGGACTCATCGACGCCGGCGAGGTGAGCGTGGAGGTCGAGGAGGTCTTCCCGCTGGAGCAGGCCACCCAGGCCCACATCCGCGGCGAGAGCGACCGCACCCGCGGCAAGCTCGTCCTTCGCGTCACCTCCTGACCCCCGCCCAGCCACGTACACGAAAGGAAGTTCGCCATGTTCTACGAGCTTCGGCGCTACCAGACCCGGCCCGGGCGCCGGGATCAGTGGGTCCGCTACATGGAGGAAGTTGTCATGCCGTTCCAGGCATCGAAGGGGATGTCGGTCACCGCGTCCTTCGTCGATGAGGAAGACCCGGACGGTTACATATGGATCCGCCGGTTCCAGGACGAGACGCAGCGCGAGGAGTTGTACGCCGCCGTCTACGGGAGCGACCGCCGGCGGGACGAGATCGGTCCGGTCGTCCACAACCTGCTGATCCCGGAGAACTCCGTGATCACCCGCGCCGTCCCCACACCGTGGTCCGCGCTCCGCTGACGGCACTCGAGCCGAGACGCGTCACTCATCAGCAAGAGAAGGTTTTGATGAACACCGCAGTACAAGCGAAGTCCGTGCCCGCACTCTCGATCAGCCGCTCCGCCGCCTCAGCGCTCATCGAAGCGGTGCGCGCGGCGGCCGAGGACATCGGATTCGCGGCGGCTGTCGCTGTCACCGACGCCGGCGGCCACCTGAAAGCGTTCGAACGTGCCGACGACGCACCGTTCCTGGCCGCCGAGGTCGCCGTGGACAAGGCGTGGACGGCGGTGTCCTACCGCATCGCCACCCATGTCTGGAACTCCTACGTGGCCAACCCCCAGGTCGCCCCACTCACCCACCACCCCCGGCTGATGGCCGTCGGCGGCGGCTACCCAGTGATCGAGGACGGCATGGTCATCGGCGGTATCGGTATCTCCGGCGGCAGCTACGAGCAGGACCAGCAGGCAGCGGAAGCCGCGCTCAGCTCGCTCGGCTTCGACACCCCGGCCTGAGACACGGCCCCTCGCGCCCATGCGGGCGGTATCCGGCAGGACTGGCAGCCGGGCACGCTGTGGGGGGCCGACGCCCCCAGGACGCGCTGAACCTCGCCAGGGACATCGACGTGCACCTCGCGGAAAACCCGACGCAGCGCCGCCTCCCTCGGCTCCTGGCCAAGCCAGGGGGCGCCCCAGGGGTACGGCGGCCGGAGAGTGTGCCCCCGGCAAAGACGACGGTGGCACCCAGGTCGCACCAGGTGATCGACATGCCGCCGGAGCCGGCACGGTTGCCGAAGTGCCGGTACGTGCCGTACCCGGGCTTGCGGTGGTGAATTGAGCTGGAGGTGTTCCACGCGTGCGATAACGACGAACCCACCGGACTTTCGAGCCCGCCGGCAGAAGACGTCGTGAGTTCCCGGTGAAAGTCCCTCAGTCACGCTGAACTCACGGCCGTCGTGCCGGTAAGAACCGTGTCACCAGCCGCGAACGGCGATGATCTGGTGACTGCGTCACCCGTGTGGGTGGGTGCTGGGCCGTCTGGCTGGGGTGGGTGAAGCTCTGCGAGGACGATCGGCGATCGTGGCCCGTACTCCGTTGGACCTGGACGAACTCGTCGAGCACTGGACGCTGTTGAAGGACGAGCGGGCGCTCGTGTCCGGCAAGCGTGGGGGGGACGCGACCGGGCTTCGCCGTGCTGCTGAAGTTCGCCGGACCCGCGGACGGCGGTACGGAGGGCGAGGACGCGCCGCCGGTGCTGGCGAAAGCCAGGGAGGCCCCTGGGGCCGACGTCACCGCGCTGCGCGAAGTGCTCGGTGACCTGCTGGCGGCCCCCTCGGCGACCCGCCGGATCGCCGCGATGATGTCGGGCTCCGACGTCGTCCACCCGTCCGCCGCGACAGGCGGGCACCCGTCGACGGGCAGGTGGGTCGCCGACCTCCGGGTGAACGCCGAGGGGGGGCTCCGTGCGGCTGGCGGAGCAGGCGCGCCACGGCAGGCCGATGCCGCTGTGCCCGCCAGAGGCGGACACGCTGGCGGACACGGCCTCACCCTGGTCGACCGGGTGGACCTGCTGACCGTCACCGCCGCACCTGGGGCCCCGCCACGCGAGATGGTCCTGGTCCGCCCGGACGGGTACGTGGCGTGGGCAGGCACCGAACCCGCCGAACTCACCGCGGCGCCGCGGACGTGGTTCGGCCCGCCGTCCCGGCACGTCTGACAATCACCGGCCGGGCGTCACGGGGCGGGCGCACCCTGCGCGTCCGCCGCCGGGACGTGCCGGAGCTCTGCACGCGTCCGGCGTGTTGCGGGCGCTTTCATCCGTTCCTTGCTCGGTCGGCGGTGAAGGCGGGGTAGTCGGTGTAGCCCTCGGTGTGGCCGGCGTAGTGGGTTTCCTGGTCGTCGTCGGCCAGCGGGTGGCCCTGCGCGAAGCGCTCGACCAGGTCGGGGTTGGCGATGAAGGGGGCGCCGAAGGAGACCGCGTCGACGATGCCGTGGTCGAGGATCTCGTTGCCGAGGGCCTGGGTGAAGCCGAGGTTGGCGACGATGTTGCCCTGGTAGTGGGCGCGGTAGCGGGAGAAGAGGGAGATGCGCTCCTCGATGGTGCCGGGGGTGCCCATGAGGTGCAGGTAGGCCAGGTTGCTGTCGTTGAGCTTCTTGAGCAGCTGGTCGTAGTCGGCGAGTGTCTCCTCGTCCGCGGTGAACGCGGTTCCGCTGGTCCAGCCCGGGGACATTTTCACGCCGATGCGGTCGCCGCCCCACACGTCGGTGACGGCGTCGAGGATGTCGAGGAGGAACGTGGCCCGCTTCTCGCTGCTGCCTCCGTAGGCGTCGGTGCGTTGGTTGAGACGGGGGTTGAGGAACTGCGGGATCAGGTGGGACACCTGGGCGTGGAGTTCCACGCCGTCGAAACCGGCGCGGCGGGCGTTCTCGGCCGCATGGCGGTAGCCGGCGATGGTGTCGGCGATCTCGGCGGCGGTGTAGGCGCGCGGGGTGAGGGTGTCCTTCGGGCCGGAGGGGGTGAAGGACTTCTCGCCGGGGTTGATGGCCGAGGGTCCGGCGGGCAGGCGGCCGCCGAGGTGGTCGGGGTGGGAGGCCGCTCCGACATGGCCGAGCTGGGAGACGATCCGCCCGCCCGCCTCGTGGACGGCTTCGGTGACCTTCGCCCAGCCGGCGGTCTGCGCGTCGGTGTAGATGCCGGGGACGTTGACGAAGCCGATCGCGTCGGGGCTGACCCAGGTTCCCTCGGTGACGATCAGCCCGGCGCCGGCTCGCTGGGTGTAGTAGGTCGCGTGCAGGTCGGTGGGGGTCAGCTCGGTGTTGTGGGCGCGGGCGCGGGTCATGGGGGCCATGACGACGCGGTTGGGGAGTTCCAGCGCGCCGAGGCGGACGGGCTGCAGCAGGGGCTGGGTGGTCATGGGTGACTTCCTTGTGCCGAGGGGCGGATGAGGAGGAGGGCGGGGAACGGGGGAGGGTCCGGCTCGGCGGCGCTCCCCTTCGACGAGTTATTGATGATGGGTATCATTGGAACTCTTGTTATGATGAGAGGCATCATTGAAATGGTCAAATCGAGAGTGACGCGAGAGGACGGAAATGCCGCGGATCACCAAGGAGGACAAGGCCCGCAACCGGCAGAACATCCTCGGAGCGGCGGGCCGCATGTTTCGCTCGCAGGGCATCGACGCGGTCGGCATCGCCGAGCTGATGAAGGAAGCCGGACTCACTCACGGCGGCTTCTACAACCACTTCGCCTCCAAGGACGACCTGGTCCTGGAGGTGTTCGGGGCTTCCTTCGCCGCCTCGCTCGGCAGCCTGGCCCGCACCGTCGATGACGGTCCGGACCAGAGCGGCTCTCCGCTGGAGCGGGTCGTGGCTGGATACCTGTCCACCGCGCACCGTGACGCCCCGGACGGCGGCTGCCCTTCCGCCTCCCTGGTCACCGACGCCGCACGGCACAGTGAAGCCGTGCAGAGCGCGTACGCCGAAGGTGTCGAGGGGTACCTCACCGGCTTCACCGCCGAGTTCCTGCGCGAAGCCGAGGAGAAGGGCCACGAACCCGACCCGGGCGAGGCCCGCCACAGGGCCGTCCGCCTGCTCAGTGAAATGGTCGGCGCGCTGATGCTCGCCCGAGCCGTACGCGACGTCGAGCCCGAACTCTCCGACGAGATCCTGCAGACCGGCCGCAGCCATGCCTTCGACTGACCAGCCCCGACAGGCGTGGCCGCGAGGGTCCGCGGTCAGCTGAGACAGGGCTGGTCGCGGTGCTCCAGAAAGTGTTGGACGCGCAGCCTTCGCAGGAGAACCGGCGCGGTCCGGACTGTGTGGAGACTGGTCGTCAGCCGTGGGGCTCGTCCGCGGACTCCGCGTCGGAGTCGGAGTCGTGGACCAGCTCGGCAAGCTGAACGAGGAGGCTGTGGGTCGCCGTACGGCCCTGGATACGGATGAAGTAGGACCGGCTGGAGGGCTTGAAGATCTCGCGGCGGCGCACTTTCCGGCGGCTGTGCCCGTAGGTTTTCGCCGCCTCCAGCAGGGCCGTCTCCGCTTCTTCGGAGCTGCCTTCGAGCTCCGCGACGGTACGCGCGTCGCCGTCCGCTTCTGCCACACCGCCGACAGGTATGACCAGCACTGTCCACCGTGGCATCTTGCGTTCGGTTCCTCTCGCTGGGTGCCGCGCTGCCGCCCTGCCGCGACACGCACGGTCCCAGTGCGGCAGGTGATCATCCGTACTGGGACCGCTGTCGGCTGGTCCAGGTAGACGTTGGCAAGGGCACCGAGGTGGCCGCCAACATCCGCGAGGGCTCCCGGGCGAAAAGCCAGCCCGATGGGTCATGTCAGCAGTGGCGGTGGACCCGGACGAGGATCGTGCCTCCGGGAAGGTCCGCGAGCGGTGGCCGCAGCCTTCCGGCAGCCGACGCACGAGCAAGATCAAGGTCTATGGCTGGAGGTCGCGCTGGTACCAGGTGCCTGACCTGCCGCCGAGCTCGTCCGGGGTGGCAGGGCCGACCGGGACGAACCCGGCCTTGACCAATACTTTCTGGGACGCGGCGTTGTCGTGGGAGGTGGCCGCCCGCAGTGTGAGCAGGCCGTGCGTCGCTGCCGCCATCCGGCACAGCTCCCGGACGGTCGCGGTCGCCACGCCGCGGCCGGCGACCCGCTCCGCGACCCGGTAGCCGAGTGTGGCGGTGCCGTCCTCCAAGTCGTACAGGTTGAACCTGCCGAGTACCGAGCCGTCCTCGGCGACGAGCACGTAGAAGGCGCAGATGCCGGCCTCCTGCTCGGTCAGCAAGGCGTTGTACCGGTCGGTGAACTGGTCGAAGAAGTCGTCGCCGCGGTCGGAGACCGAGGCGGCGAAGTAGGTGCGGTTCGCCAGCTCGAAGGCCAGGACCGCCGGGGCGTGGCAGGCATGCAGCGGCTTCAGCTCGGGCATCGCCCGACTCTACCCAGATCGTGCGCCGAGGCCGCCTGAGTTTCCGCCAGTGGCAGACACCTCGCCGAGGACCGGGAGCACGCAGTCAGGGCTGTCGCCGCGTTCGGCACGACGTACGGCGCGGAGTGGCCCAAGGCCGTCAAGAAGATCACCGATGATGTCGATGAACAGCTGGCGTTCTACGACTTCCTGGCCCAGTATGGGAGCCATTTGAACACGACGAATCCCATCGAATCGACCTTCGCGACGATACGGCTGCGGACCAAGGTCACCAAGGTCACCAAGGGCGTCGGCAGTACGGGCGCCGCGCTTGCCATGGTCTTCAAGCTCGTCGAGTCCGCCCAGGCCGGCCGGCTGGCGGTCAACGCACCCCACCTCGTCGCGCTTGTCCGCGCTGGAGCCCGCTTCGAATGCGGCCATCTCGTCGAGCGTGCCGAGGTGGTGGCCGCATGAGCCGACCGGCGCACGGCACGCTGCATCACGTCGAGTTGTGGGTGCCGGACCTTGACCGCGCGCTCGTCTCGCTCGGCTGGCTGCTGGAAGCGCTGGGTCACACCCTCTTCCAGAGCTGGGACAGCGGCCGCAGTTGGCGGCTCGGGCCGACCTACCTGGTCATCGAACAGTCTCCGGCCCTCACCGCCGAACAGTACGACCGCTGCCGCCCAGGACTGAACCACCTGGCGTTCCACGTCGAAGACGCCGCCACCGTCGAGGAGTTGGCTGCCGGCGCCGCTCGCCACGGCTGGCACCTCATGTTCCCCGAGCGGCATCCGTACGCCGGCGGCGCACAGCACTACGCCGCCTACCTGGAGAACGACGACGGCTTCGAAGTCGAACTCGTCGCGATCAAGTCACCCGAACGAACCTGAGATATCCGGTCTGCTCGGTTCGTGCCTCCTGGGCGGGGTGGGCGAACTATCGTCGCGAATATGAAGGTCCGCCACAACGTCCGAGCGGTTCTGCTCTACGGCGGTCAGCTGGTGTTCCTGCGCCGAGGATGGCCAGGCGGCGCCGGCTACTACACAACCGTCGGCGGCGGCGTCGAAGCTGACGACGCCGACCTCGAAACGGCTCTACGCCGCGAAGTGAGGGAAGAGATCGGTGCCACGATCGGCCCTGCGACCGAGTTCCTGACCTTGACCGAACCGGGCGAAAAGGTCACCGTTGTGCAGCACTACTTTCGTGCCGACGTGCTGGACCTGGACCCGGATCGCCGTAGCGGCCCTGAACTCGATGATCCCGACATAGGCGACTTCGCGCCGGTGCGCGTCGCGTTGAACGCGTCAGCCGTGAGAGCGCTCGAAATCCATCCGCCCGAACTCGCCGACTACCTATGGGAGCACGCAGGCAATTGGGGCGCCTGAGAGATGGCGCCACTCGGCGGATCTCATCGACCTTGCTCAGCTGCCGAACCGGGACGGCCACGTGTACCGCCTACGGGCATGCGAAGTCGTGGGGCAGATCGCTGACGTCGTCGCGCGGTCCTTAGGATGGCGGACGGGGCGGAGCTGTAGCGCAGAGGTCGTCGCGCGCGGTCTCCAAAATCGCGAGGACGCCGGTTCAAATCCGGCCGGCTCTGCCTTCTCACCGCATCCGGCGTGTCTGCTGTCCACCAGACGGACTTGGTGTTGGTTCGGCCAGACGGAACTGGTGCTGGTTCGGCGCGGGTTTCTACAGCGCCTCGTCCCGGGCCAGGACGAGGCTGACCGGCGGCCGTAGCCCCCGATCAGCCTCACTCGGCCTCACTCGGCCTTGTTCCGCTCAGGGCAGGATCGGCAGCACCCCGCAGTTCGACGACGCCGGCTTGCCCGACAAGCGGTCCGTCAGCCAGTTCACCGCGTTGCCCTGGTCCGTGAGGAGTGGGGTGAAGTGGTTCAGCAGGGGGCTGATCACGTTCGGCAGGATCACCGGTCTGTACGTGATGTTCGCGCCCTTCGCGCACCAGTCCGCGGCGAGGCGGCGGGCCTGGGCGTGCGGGACCAGGTTGTCGCTGGTCCCCGTCGCTATGCGGATCGGGCTTGACGGGGTGAGGGTGCCGATGCGCTGGCTGTTCAGGAAGGTCTGGAGGGCCGGGGTGGACGCGATGATGTCGGAGATGGACTTGCCGTCCGTCGTCCACTTCGTGCTCTTCGTGTAGCCGTAGCCGAGCAGCGCGTCCCCTACGCACATCGTCGACAGGTCGGTCAGGGCCGCTTTCCCCGTCGCGTTCAGATGGGCCTCCGCCAGCGGCCTGAGCGTCGGGTCCGACTGGAGGAAGCCGTTCAGCGACCAGGCCAGCGCGCCCGCCAGTTCGCTTCCGTCGATCGCCTCCGTGACCGCGGCCAGGTCGGCCGGTGGGGCGCCCGAGTAGGTGCCGGCGAGGGTGATGTCGGGGGCGTAGGACGGCTGGAGTTCGGCTGCCGCCGCGGTGGCTCCGCCGCCCTGGCTGTAGCCGAACAGGCCTACCCGGGAGGCCGAGGTGACCGAGGTGCCGGGGAGGGAGCGGGCGGCGCGTACCGCGTCCAGTACCGCGTGTGCCTCGTCGAGGCGGTTGACGTACGTGTGGAGGCGGTCCGTCGCTCCCAGGCCGGCGTAGTCCGTGACGACCACCGCGGCGCCCGTTGCCAGGAGACGGTAGATCGCCACGTCCTCGTAACCGACCGACACCGTACGGCCGTTGAGGGAGAGGGGGTTCTCCAGGCCCAGGGACGCCGCGCACTGGTCGCCCTGGCCCATCGTGCCCGGGGCCACCGCGACCAACGGGCGCGGGCCGTCTCCCTTCCAGGTCGCCGTCGGTTCGATGTACGCGCCGGTGACCGCGACCGGGGAGCCGTTCGAGTCCGTGGACTTGTACATCAGGCGGGTCGCCCGGCCCGGGAGGGGACCGTCGAGGGTGGGGAGGGAGATGGCGAGGGGGAGGGGTTCGGTGCGGATCACCGCGCCGTTGGGGGTGGGGAGGGTGGTTGGTGGCGTGTAGAACGTGGGGATCTCCACGCCTCGGGACACGACCGTCTCCGCCGAGGAGGCGTCCGAGGCCGAGGTCGAGGCCGAGGCTGTTGCGTACGAGAGCGCCTGGGCGCCCAGACAAGTCGCAGCGGTGACTGCTGCGGCCAGGAGCCGTCTGCGTGCGGGCATGGCGAACCTCCTGAAGCGTGGGGCAGGAAGGAAGCGATGAGGAACCCGGGAGAGGCCGAGAAGCCGAGTGGCCGCCTCTCCTTACCGGGTAGTTCGCCAGGACCGTACCTACTGGTCGGTTACTTCGGGTAGCAGTCGGAAGATTACGGTTGAGTAACTTGACTCACTGTCTAATTGGGGAAACGGGCCGTCACTGGTGACAACCAGTGGCCTCCGGCGTGAACTTCAGGGGAGCGAGCCGGTCGGCGGCGACGGCCTTGTCGTAGGTCACCCTGGTGACCTGGTACCAGACGGCGTCCCGTTTGGCGTCGCCATTCACGTCGTCCAGGCTCACGCACCAGCGTTCCTGGCGGACGACGCGTGTATACGTCTCGGTGCCGCTCCGGGTGTTCGCGCACTTCTGGTAGTGCTCGGTGGTGTACCAGGTGCGCGTTCTCTTCGCGGTGCCCGTGCCCGTACGTTGCGTGTGCTTGACCTGCCTGGTCGCCGGCGCGCACTTCTTGACCAGGTGCGGGCGGGTGGCCTTGGCCGTCTTGGCGGTGACGTGACGGACGGCGTCGCGGAGCCCGTGGACGGTGGGCTTCACCGGCGCCGTCTCCTGGACGCCCGCGCCGCCGTCATCGTCGTACTGGCTGCTGGTGGTGCCGTCGTCCTGTGGCCCGACGCCGCTCCCGCACGCGCCGAGCCCGGCCATGAGGATCACCGTGAAGCCGGCCAGTGTTAGACGTCTCTTGCTGAACATGTCTCTTTCCCCGCCCGTTCTCTGTCTCAAAGTCTCAAAAGGGCGGTCAGCGTAACTGATCACCCGACAAGCGGGGCGATCACGGCGATGAGGCGCACAGCGGCCCGCCAGTCCGGCAGTCCGGCAGCCCGTCGTCACGGACTGCCGGGCCCCAGTCGCGAGGCCTGTACCCCCGCTGACCACCGAAACGTCGTCCAGCGAGCCCCTTCCGTCACTCCGGACCACCCGGTCCCCGCCCTCCTCGCTCCCCGGTCGGCGTTGACAACCGCCCTCGCATCCCTCCATCATCATTCCACTAATCAAGTAGTGGAATGGTGGTGGTGATCGTGGAGTACCGCATCGACAGGCGGAGCGGGGTCCCCGCCTTCCAGCAGATCGTGCAGCAGACCAAGCAGGCCCTGCGGCTGGGCGTACTGGTGCCGGGTGACCGGCTGCCCACCGCCAAGGAGGTCGCCGCGACCAGCACGGTCAACCCGAACACCACCCTCAAGGCGTACCGCGAGCTGGAGCGCGAGGGCCTGGTCGAACCGCGGCCGGGCCAGGGCACCTTCGTACGCCGCACGCTGGGCCGCCCCGAGACGGGCACCGACTCGCCGCTGTACGCGGAGCTGGTGACGTGGATGTCGAAGGCCGCCGGGGCCGGTCTGGAGCAGGAGGACGTGGCCGCGCTGGTCGCGTCGGCGTTGGAGAAGCAGTACACCGCCGGGACCACGGCGGCGACGAGGGCCACGACAACGGGGCCCACGGGGGCCACGACAACTAGGAGCACAAGTGAGTGACGACATGTACGCGGGGGAGTCGGCGCTTGAGGCGTACGGGCTGGGGATGCGCTACCGGCGGGGCTGGGCGCTGCGGGACTGCTCCTTCCGGCTCCCGACGGGACGGATCTGCGGGCTGGTCGGACCCAACGGTGCTGGTAAGACCACGCTGCTGAGCATCGCGGCCCATGTCCTGCAGCCGACGCACGGTTCGATCAGCCTGTTCGGTGAGGCGCCGGGCTCGGTGGAGTCCGGCCGGCGCACCGCGTTCCTCGCCCAGGAGAAGCCCCTGTTCCGCCGCTTCACCGTGGCGGAGACCCTGCGTCTGGGCCGGGAGCTGAACCCCGGTTGGGACCAGCGCGCCGCCGAGGACATCATCCGCGCGGGCAACGTGCCCTTCGAGGCGAAGATCAGCACCCTCTCCGGTGGTCAGCGCACCCGCGTCGCCATCGCCCTCGCCTTCGGCAAGCGCCCCGACCTGCTGATGCTCGACGAGCCGATGTCGGACCTCGACCCGGTCGTGCGCCACGAGATCATGGGCACCCTCCTCGCCGAGGCCGCCGAGCGCGGCACCACCGTGCTGATGTCCACCCACGTCCTCGCCGAACTGGAGAACGTGTGCGACTACCTCGTCGTCGTCTCCGGCGGCGGAGTGCGCCTCGCCGGTGACGTGGACGAGCTGATGTCCGTGCACACCATGGTCACCGGGGCCAGGGAGGGCGACGGCATGCCCGCCGCCCTCGGGCACCACACCCTCGTCGAGAACCGGACCAGCGGCCGGCAGTTCACCGCGCTGATCCGCCCCGAGGGCCCGGTGACCGGCCCCTGGGACGTGAACGCCCCGAACATGGAGGAACTCCTGCTCGCCTATCTCCGCTCACCCGACGCACCACCGCTGATCACCCCCACCGCGCAGGTTCAGGGCCAGATCCAGGGTCAGGGCCAGGCGTTCGGCACCGGGACGGTGGCGGCATGAGCACCTTCACCCGCACCTCGACCGGCTCCACGAGCGACGGTAAGAACGGGACCATGAACGGGAACATGAGCGGGACCACCGACGGGACCTTGAACGCGACCACCGCGGAGGCCACCCGACGCCCCCGCCTCAGCGGTATGACCTGGCTGGTCTGGCGCCAGCACCGGGCCGCGTTCTGGACCATCCTCGCCGCCACCGCGCTCTCCGTGGCCTGGATCGTCTACCAGCGCGGCCAGTTGGTCGACTTCCTCGACGGCTACGGCTATCCCGGCAAGAGCCTCGACGAGGCGGGCGGCAGTTTCCAGCAGTACTACGACGCGTTCACCTTCGTCTCCATGGGTCTCCAGGCGATACCCATCCTGCTCGGTGTCTTCCTCGGTGCCCCGCTCATCGCGGGCGACCTGGAGAACGGCACGGCCAAGCTGGTCGCCGCCCAGTCCATGAGCCGGACCCGCTGGCTCGCCACGAAGCTGGCGCTGGCCGGACTGGTGGTCGTGGTGAGCACGGGCGTGCTGTCGGCGGTGTTCGACTGGTGGTGGAACCCCGTCAAGTCCGAGGTCACGGTCATGGACTGGACCTCCGGCGAGGCCTTCAACACCACGGGCCCGGTGCCTGTCGCCCTCGCCCTCTTCTCCGTCTTCGGCGGGGTGGCGGTCGGTGTGGTGCTGCGGCGCACGCTGATGGCCATGGTGGTCACCTTCTGCTTCACCGTCTTCCTCCAGCTCGTCTGGGGCTACTTCCTGCTGTCGCTCGGCAACGTGATCACGGTCACGACGAACAAGGGTGTTATGGGCGAGAACGCGCTTCCGTCAATACCCAAGAGCGCGTACCAGATCGACGAGTCGTATCTCACCAGCGGCGGGGATCTCCTGGGGTGGAGCACCTGTTCGGGGTCGGGGACGGACGCGGCACGGCAGGCGTGCCTGGACAAGGCCGGTGTCGTGGGCTGGTCGGTGGACTACCTCCCGATGTCGCAGATGAACGGTATGCAGTGGTTCGGCGCGTCGATTCTGTTCGCCCTGACCGCCGGTGTCGTGGCGTTCCTCTTCTTCTGGGGTCGCAAGCGGCTCGTCTGAGTCCCGTCCCCCGCGCCCCTGGGGTCGCAAGCGGCTCGTCTGAGTCCCGTCCCCCGCGCCCCTTTCGGAGGGGCGCCTCTTCCCACCCTTTGATTCCTTGTCCCGTCGGACGGGCTGCTTTGCCGTGCCCGGAAGTCCGGAGAGAAAGGCATGCCTTGAATCACCGTAAGAGGCGAGCGCGTGAGGCTTCGGCACTCACCCTGCTCACCGCCGCCGCTCTTACCGCAGCCCTGCTCAGCGCCCCGGAATCCGGGGCCGCACAGTCCGCCGACGGTACGGCGGGGATGGCTCGCACCCTCGCCAAGGCCAGGACCGTCACCCTCGTCACCGGCGACCGGGTCACCCTGGACGCCACCGGGCAGGTCACCGGTGTGCGGCCCGGCAAGGGCAGGGAAGGCACCACCTTCCGAATATCGCGGAACGCCGACCGCACCTACGTCGTCCCGCGTGACGCCGAGCGGCTCCTCGCGAACGGCACCGCCGACCGGCGGCTGTTCGACGTGTCGCAGCTGGTCAAGTGGGGGTACGACGACGCGGCCCGCCCCGACCTCCCGCTGATCGTGACGTACGCCAAGGGCCGCGCCCTCGCGCCGAGCGCGCTGTCCGCCGCCGGCGCCCGGGTGAGCCGGGACCTGCCCAGCGTCAACGGGGACGCGCTGAAGGCCCGTAAGTCCGAGGGCGCCGCACTGTGGGAGACGCTCACCGGCAGCGGGGGGACGGCGCGGGCGAGGTCGGCCGCCGCCGACCGGGTCGAGAAGATCTGGCTGGACGGCAGGGTCGAGGCGGCCCTCGACCGGAGCACCGCCCAGATCGGCGCCCCCGAGGCGTGGGCGGCCGGGTATGACGGCAAGGGCGTCAAGGTCGCCGTGCTGGACACCGGGGTCGACGCCACACACCCGGATCTGCGGGACCGTATCGACGCGGCGAAGAACTTCTCCGAGGCGGCGGACACCGTCGACCGGGTGGGCCACGGCACGCATGTGGCGTCGACGGTCGCGGGCTCGGGCGCGCACTCCGGGGGGAAGTACAAGGGAGTCGCGCCGGGCGCCCGGCTGATCAGCGGCAAGGTGCTCGACGACAGCGGCTACGGCGAGGAGTCCGGGGTCATCGCCGGCGCGCAGTGGGCCGTCGCGCAGGGCGCCAAGGTGATCAACCTCAGCCTGGGCGGCCCCGACAGCCCCGGTGACGACCCGGTCGAACAGGCGGTGAACGACCTGTCCGCCTCCTCCGGCGCCCTCTTCGTGATCGCGGCCGGCAACGAGGGCCCCGCCGCCGGCACGGTCGGATCGCCGGGCAGCGCCGCCGCCGCGCTCACCGTCGGCGCGGTGGACCGCACCGACGCCATGGCCGATTTCTCCAGCCGCGGCCCGACGGCGGACGGTGCCCTCAAGCCCGACCTCACCGCCCCCGGCGTCGACATCGTCGCCGCGAAGGCCGCCGAGGGCACGGAGGGCGACCCGGCCGCCGACGGCTACGTGTCGATGAGCGGTACGTCGATGGCGACCCCGCATGTCGCGGGCGCCGCCGCGATCCTCGCCCAGCGTCACCCCGACTGGACCGGTGAGCGCATCAAGGCCGCGCTCATGGGCTCCGCCAAGCCGACGGCAGGCGTGTCGGCGTTCGCGCAGGGCACGGGCCGTACGGACATCGTCCGCGCCCTCGACCAGCGGCTCACCACCACGCCCGCCACCATCGGCTTCGCCGCCCAGCAGTGGCCGCACACCGACGACCAGCCGATCGCCAAGACCGTCACCTACCGCAACGACGGCGACCGCCCCCTCACCCTCGACCTGACCACCGAGGCGTACGGCGAGGACGGAAAGCCCGCCGCCGAGGGCATGTTCGAGGTCTCGCCGAAGCAGCTCACCGTCCCGGCGGGCGCCACCGCGACCGCCCAGGTCACCGCCGACACCAGCGCGGGCACGGCCGACGGCGTCTTCGGCGGCTCGGTCGCCGCGACGGACGGCGCCGGCACCACCGTACGGACCGGTATCGGCGTACAGCGCGAGGTCGAGTCGTACAACCTGACCGTCAAGCACCTGGACCTGCGGGGCAAGCCCGCCGCCCGTTCGGAGACCGGGGTGCAGGCTCTGGACGGCGGGATCTGGAGCGACTACGCGGACGACACGGACGGCGAGTTCACCGTACGGCTGCCCAAGGGCCGTTACAGCCTCGAAGGCCGTATCGACACGGGCGCGACCCCCGGGACCGGTGACCTGGCCCTCCTCCTGAACCCGAAGTTCTCGCTCACCCGTGACACCAGCCTCGTCATGGACGCCCGCAAGGCCAAGCCGATCCGGATCACCGTGCCGGACCGCAAGGCCAAGCAGACCGACGGCACCTTCAACTACGGGTTCGACATCGACGGGTACCAGAGCATCAGCACGTACATGGGCAGCTTCGGCAAGCTGCGCGTCGGGCAGTTCGGCGCCCGGCTGCCCGCGAACGAGGCGTTCGCGCAGTACAACGGCACCTGGACGCACGGCAGTACGAACTACCGGCCGGTCTGGAACCGTACCGGCGATCTGTCGGGCTTCACCGCGAACCTGAAGCACGCGCAGTTCGCCAGGATCACGCTCGCCGCCGGATCGCCCGTCAAGGGCAAGACGGGTGGGCTCGTCGCCGCGCCGATAACACCGGACGGCTCCTGGTTCGACCTCTCCCCGACCGACATCTCGCTGCCGGCCAACCTCACCGAATACGTCCTGCCGGGCGTGAAGTGGCGGTACGCCATCACGCAGAACAGCGGCACGGACGAGTACGGCGACCCGGTGTGGGACGCCGGTCAGTGGACCGCGAAGTACCGTTCGTACAGCGCGGGCAAGCAGTACACCGAGCGTTTCAACACCGGCGTCTTCGGCCCGCACCTCACGGGCCCGCTGCCGGACAGCGAGGACCGGCCCGGCGCGGTGCGCGTCGGCGACACCTTCCTGGCCTACCTTCCGCTGTTCTCCGACGGAGCCGGCCACGTCGGTGACTCCCGGTACAGCAAGGCGAGGAGCACTCTGTACGCGGGCGGCACGAAGGTCTTCGACGTGAACTCGGACCTGGCCGGTGTCTCGTACGAACTCCCCGCCGCCAAGCGCACGTACCGACTCACCACGGACGTCTCCCGCCCGACCTCCCTCTCGTCCGTCTCCACCCGCGTCGCCGCCGAGTGGACCTTCACCTCCGCGCACGTCACCGGTGTCGGCCAGCGACTGCCGCTGTCGGCGGTCCGCTTCTCGCCCAAGCTGAGCACGGCGAGCACGGCCAAGGCCGGAACGCGCTTCTCGGTGCCGTTCACGATCGAGGGCGCGGCCAGCGCGCGCACCGCCCGCAAGCTGGCCTTCTCCGTCTCGTACGACGACGGCCGCACCTGGCAGGCGGCCAAGACGGTCGCGGGCAAGCGCCTCGACCTGCGCCACCCGGCGAAGGCGGGCACGGTCTCCCTGCGCGTGACGCTCACGGACGCGGCCGGCAACACCCTGAAGCAGACGATCCATCGGGCCTATCGGACCGTCAAGTAGGCGACTGCACAAGCACGTTGACAGACCGCCCGGGTCGGCTTCGGCCGAGCCGGGCGGTCTTGTCGTGAACGGGAACCGAGAGTGGCCCGAGGGGAGGAGGAGAGGGGAGGAAGGGGAGCGCGACCGTCGGGCAGGATGGACTATGGACTCATGACAAAAATGTCCGAACGGTCGACCGGTCGCGCCTCCACTGGTTCGGTGCTGTCTTTGTGGTCACAGGACTCCGTGCTGTCGATCGGCTCCGTGGGGTCCGTACTGTCCGTGGGGTCCGTCGGTTCGGCCCTGTCCGTGGGCTCGATCGGAAGTGCCCTGTCGGTCGGCTCGATCGGGTCAGCCCTGTCGCTGATCTCGACCGGGTCGTGGCTGAGTACAGGGTCGTTGTTCTCCGCCCAGTCGCGGTGGTCGGTGCTGTCCTGGCGCTCCTCCGGCGGATTCCTGGCCGCGGGAGCGGTGGGGGTAGGGGTGGCGGCCGGAGGCGCTCTGCTGCTGGCACAGATGCTCAACACGGCGGAAACCGGCGCCGAATAACCCTGATCGGTGAAACTTACGCACAGTCACCTCACCTCGGTGGACACGATGGTGCCCACCGAGAAGCCGAACGGGACGGGCCTGTCCTAGTTGTGCTGTCTCATGAGGTTGGCTCCACGAGATCTTCGATAGCCCGGCCTCGGCAGCGACGTGCGCGATCGGCCGGCCAGCGTCGATCCGCAGGCACAACCGCAGACGTCCCTCGGGGGTCAGCGGTGCGTTCCGGTGCCCCCTCACACCTAGCTAGTCGTCCCCGTCGGAACCCTGGTTGCTGCTGCCGTGGTTGCTCTTGGTCCCCATCTTGCTCACCACCCGGGCCGCCAGCAGGGTCGCGGTGGACACCGCGCGCACCCAGGGCGGTCCGCCCCGCGCGGCCCATACGACACAGACGCATCCGCCGACGGCGAGCACAAGAACACCTATCAGTAGAAACAGCAGCACGCTCATCTCCCTCTTTCCGTTCCGGTACGCGCATCCTCGCAGCCCGCGTGGACCGGAGCGGGACTGTTCCCGGCTGTGGAGAGCGAGGTGAGCCGTCGGCGGTTCCCTTGCGGGAGCAAGTCCGGGCGAGCTCAGGGGGATCCGGCGGTTGTCCGGCCGGGGGCCGCGAGGATTCTGGCTGTGGCACGCCATTCGACGATGACTCGGTGCAGAGTGGTGTGCACGTCCAGTTCCGCGGCATCCCGGGTCGCGTTCACGAGGTCAGCGACGAACTCGCGCACCTCCTCTGTCGACAGGTGCTGGGTCCACGGGAAGACCTCGGGGAGGGCGAGCAGAATCGTGCGGGTGCCTTCAGCGCTGCTGATGAGGGCCGCGAGCAGCCGGGCGGTGATGTCGGCGGACTCTTTGCGCTGACGCTCATGCCGCTCGGTGGTGAGGCACAGATCCTCACCGTCGCGGCGCGTTACGTGGACACGCTGGGCACGTTCGACGGTTTCGGCGACCCGCCGGGGGTTCTTCGACAAGTCGGAGAACGAAACGGTCGGAATGGACATAGGGGGAGCGTGCTTCGGAAGGCTTTCCGAAGTCAAGCGAAGGCTGAGTGACGCCTTCCGTGGTCGAGCCGGCAGCTGTGATTCTGCAGGGCGACCTGCGGCAACATCGCAGAGACAGGCGGATCCACAAGATCAAGTACCCCACTACTGGAATATTCTTGAGGCGTCATGGACGGGCCGTGGTCGATCGCTCTAGCGTTTTCGCCAAGGCGGGCACCTGACCGGCCCGATACAGAGGGGGCACGATGGCGCGTGAGGAACTGACCCGACTCACCGGCAACGGGAACGGGAACGGGGAATGTGGGGGCGACGACTGCCCCAACGTGTACCGCACAGCCTCGGGGTCGTTCGTGTTCCAAGGTGATACGTCGAACGCCTTCGTCCCGCCGTTGGGGGAAGCGCTCGTGGAGATCCCGGAGGCGGTACTGAGGGAGGCTGTTCGTGCTCTTGGCTGGTGAGGACTGGCGGAGGACGTTCGATGCCATGCAACAGGAGGCATGGCGACTGGAAACCTTGCCTGTCTACCGCGTGCCACAGGAGAAAGAGCTGGTCCGCAGATTCCTGGCCGGTGAGCCGGTCACGCGCGAAGCGACACAGCCCTGGTTCGACCGAGTCCAGGGGTATGTGGCCGACGAGCGCAAGGTGGGACGAGTTCACATCGTCACTCAACCGCTCTCGGACTACCTCCGTTTCGAGTTCGAGTACTACCAGCACAACGTCGAAGCCGGGGAAGCCATCCGCATTCTCGATGTGACCGATCGCCCGAACTCCCTTGAGGGCGTACAGGACTTCTGGATGTTCGACCGATCCCAGGTCGTGCTGATGCACTACGAGTCGGACGGCACCCAGATCAGCCGGGAAGTGCACGAGGACGACCCTGAGCCGTTCTTGGAGTACCAGCGCATCGCTATCGCAGAATCGGTGCCCTTCGAGGAGTACGTGAAGGGTCTTGACACTTGATCCTCAGCAGCTGGGTCAATCGAAAGCGGACCTGGCCGAGACACTGAGAACGCTTCGGAAGCGGTGCCGGACCGAACAATTGGTTCGGTCGCGGGGCAGCGGATGGTCTCCAGGACGTCGAGGATGAGGAGGGCCGCCGCCCCGGACGAGGTCATGAGGGCAAGTGTCCACACCTATCTCCAGGCGTTTCCTACGGGCACGGTGCCCCGGGTCCCGCCGCGACACCCCAGCTCTCCACGACCTGCGCGACCGTGTTGCCGTATGGACAGAGCATCCGTACCTGACCCGGCTGGCCAAATACTGCGACCCTACGTGTGTTGTAGTGTCGAGGAGTGCTCTTCGCGACGCCTTCGCTGACCCCGGACGACCGCCGCGTCATCGACGAGATCGAGACGCTCCGCACCGAGTTCCGCCACCGGCTTGCCCAGCCCCGCCGCTGGGAGGGACAGCTCCGCCGCTCGCTCACCGCAGCCGCTGTTCGGGGATCGACCCACATCGAGGGTTACACGATCAGCGCCGAAGACGCCGAGACCCTGATCGCCGGCGGGGACATCTCCCCCGAGACCGACGGGGCCACTCTCAACGCCGTCATCGGCTATCGCGACGCCCTCACCTACATCCAGCACGCCGCGGACTTCCGGATCTTCTCCTGGGACCACACCCTGTTCTCGGCCCTGCACTTCATGGTGGCCAGGGGCGTCGACCGGGAGGTGCGTCCCGGCGAGTACCGCACCAGTGGCCTTTGGGTCTCCGGCGGCCCGCGCCGACCGCCGGTGTACACCGCCCCGGACCCCGAGCAGGTGCCCGAGCTGATGGACGAGCTCGTCCACTGGCTCGCCGAAGGAGACCTGGACACCCCGGCCCTCGTAAGGGCTTCCATGGCCCACTTCAACCTCGTCTCCATCCACCCCTGGCGTGACGGAAACGGCCGGATGTCCCGCGCCGTCCATACCCTCGTTCTGGCGCGCGAGGGCATCCTCGCCCCCGAGTTCTCCAGCATTGAGGAGTGGCTCGGCGCGGACGAGTACAACACCCGTGAGTACTACGGCGCCCTGCGCGATGTCCAGCACGGCTCCTGGCAGCCGGAACGCGATGCCGCCTCCTGGCTCAGGTTCTGCCTCACCGCCCACCACCTCCAGGCCCAGGAAGTCCAGCGCCGTTTCGAAGCGGCGGCCCGGCTCTGGTTCCGCCTGGAGCGCCTTGCCGGGCAGCACCGCCTCGGCGAGCGCACTGTCTCCGCCCTGTACGCCGCTGCCGAGGGGCACCTGCGGCGCACCACCTACCAGGCCGAGGAAGCCCTCACCCGCGACCAGGCCCTGGCCGACCTCCGCACCCTGCGCCGCCTGGACCTCGTCGAGTCCGTCGGTCACGCCCGAACCCAGCGCTACATCGGGGGCTCCGTGCTTCGCAAGATCCGCAGCGAGGTGCACGCGGAGGTCCACGCCGACCTGTACCGGGAGCCGTATCGTCAGTAGCTGGGGTGGCCGCCGTGGTCCTCGTCCGGGAGCTGGGTGGTCAGCTGTGCCGTCAGGTCGGGGTTGGCGAGGATTCTGGCGGTGGCACGCCAATCGACGATGACTCGGTGCAGGTTCGTGTGCACGTCCAGTTCTGCGGCGTCGCGGGTCGTGTTGAGGAGGTCGATTGCGAACTCGCTTACTTCTTCGGCCGACAGGCGCAGGGTCTACGGGAAGACCTCCGGCAGGGCGAGCAGAATCGCGCGGGTGCCTTCGTTGCTGCTGATGAGGGCCGCGAATAGCTGGGCGAGGACGTCGGCCGGCTCCTCGCGCTGACGCTCATGGCGCTCGGTGGTGAGGTGGTGAGGTACAGGTCCTCGCCGTCGCGGCGCGTTACGTGGACACGGTGGGCACACTCGACGGTTTCGGCGACCCGCTGGGGGTTCTTCGACAGGTCGGAGAACGAAACGGTCGGAATGAACATGGGTTGAGCGTACTTCGGAGGGGTGGCAGCTCGCCCGGATGCATGGGGCTTCGTTGGTCGTGCATGGCGCCTATGACATGCTCAAGATCGTTTATTCCGGATCGGGAATAGTTCAGAGTCGGCATGGACCCCGGATGATGGCCTACCTACTCTCGCTATGAGGGACTCCAGGCGGGGTCCGAGACGAGGGGACATCATGGCGCGCGAGGAACTGACCCGGCTCACCGGCAAGTTCGACGGCCCCAACTGTGATGACGACGATTGCCCGAACGTCTACCGCTCGGCAACGGGCTCTATCGTCGTCCAGGGCGACGTGTCTTCCGCCTTCGCTCCGCCGGAAGGCGAGGCGCTGGTGGAGATTCCGGAAGCCGTACTCAGGGAGGCTTTTCGTGCTCTTGGATGGTGACGAGTGGCGGAGGACGTTCGACACATATGAGCGTGACGCATGGCGGTTCGAAGCCCAACCCGTGTACACCATGCCCAGAGAAACGGAAAACGTCGCAGGTTTCCTCCGAGGTGACTCCAAGCCCGCCGACCACAATTCACGGTGGCATGAGCGAGTTCGTGGCTTCGTGGCGTCGGGGCGCACGATTGGACGGGTACGAGTTGTACGGCATCCGTTGACGGACTATCAACGGTACCAATTCGCCTGGGGCATCCCCGGAAATATTGCGGCGGGGGAGGAAATCCGTGTTCTGGACGTCAGCCAGGACGACTACGGTCTTCCACTCTCCGAGACCGACTGGTGGATATTCGACGAGGCATTGCTGGTACGCCTCAATTTTCGAGCAGACGGAACGCAGATTAACCGAGAGTTGTTCGCTGGGGACATCAGTCCCTACCTGGAGTGGAAGCGAATCGCTCTGGCTCATTCCGTTCCGTTCGCGGAGTATGTGAAAGAGCTTGAGTGACGTTTGAGCCCGAGCAGTTGGGTCAGTCACGGACCGACCTGGCGGAAAAACTCCGTGAGTTGCGCAAGCGAGCCGGCCTGACAGGAGACCGGCTCGCTCGGCGCTGCAACATGTCTCAGTCTCAGATCAGTAAGTTCGAGACGGGCAAGAAGACACCGAAGCTCATGGATGTTGAGCTTATTCTTCGTGCTCTCGACGCTCCCCCTGAGCTGGTGGTCGAGATCACGTCCCTTGCTCGAATCGCCAACACCGAATGGCAGGATAAGCGCTCATCCTGGCGTCGTGGTATGGAGAAACGGCAGGAGGAGCTGGCCGCGCTGGAATCTGAGGCGACCGAGCTAAGGTACTTCCTTCCCGCCATGATTACAGGCTTGTTGGCCACGCCGGAGTATGTGCGCGCCAGTCTGGGTAATGCTCCCGGTGACTCGTCAAGAACTGTGGCGCGCAAGCTGGAGCGTCAAGCTGTTCTCTATGAAATATCCAAGACTTTTACATTCATCTTGACAGAACAGGCTGTGAGATGGGCGATTCTGCCACCCTCCGCCATGGCTGTTCAGATTGATCGTCTGGTGTCGCTCTCTCATCTGCCGAACATTCGCATAGGTGTTATGCCGATTGGCGCTGCCGTGCTCCGCGGGCCGATGAACACATTCACTGTTTATGACAACCGGCTGGCGACGGTCGAGAACTTTACCGGGCGCATGGTGTTTCGAGACGCTCGAGATATCTCTGAACATCTGGGCGTGTTCTCTGTTTTCGAACGGCAGAGCCATTTCGGTGATGAAGCCAGGGTGCTGCTTCGGAGGTGGGCGGACGCTGTCCGTTGATCTTTAATCCAGGACGGAAATAATGCTCGGTTTAACCCGCTAACCGGTAGATCATGGATGAATCATGAAGCCGGGGAGGATTTATGGCGGGTACGCAGAAGTCTCAGGGATACGGGCTTACAGAACTGCCTCCGGAACCGAAGACAGTTCCAGGCTGTATGGAATGCCTGGCCTTCAGTGTGCGTCGTGAGAACGCTCGCTCCAGAGGCGAGTACAGCGAGGTCTCGGACGCGAACGTGGAGTTGCGTCAACACCATGGGGGCGAGCACTCAGAGGACCAGCCGTGAGCGTCACGGCCGAGGACATCGGTAAGCAGGTCCACGACGCAGCGGGAAGAGTCGGAGTCCTCCGGGACGTGATCCCGGACTACGAAGACCCCGCGGAGCCGCCGGGCGAACGCCGGAAGTGTCCCGTCGCTTTCCTCTGGCCTGAGGGTGGTGGCAGAGAGTGGTTGGTCCCGCCGGAGCAGGTTCAGCTCCTCCCCGAACTCCCACCCCGTGACACGGCCGCAAGGCCATCCGGGGCTCCAGACTCCCGCCCGGCACGGGCGGCGGCGGTCAGTCATGGCCGCGATCAGCTGAGCAGGAAGGTGCAGTGATGCTGGACGGATCCGACCTGTATGCGCTCGACATCAACGGGGCGTCGTTCGTGAAGGCGTGCGGTGGCCCCTGTACGGAGGGGTGCGTGACGCTGGCCCGGATCGGCGACGACGCCTGGCCCTGAGTGACAGCAAGCGGCCGGACGCGGTGCCGTTGCGGTTCACCACGGAGGAACTGGACGCGGCGGGCATCGACCCGGCGCGGTTCGGCCTGCTGGTCTGACCCCGCCCCACCCAAGGCCGGCCGGTCCCGGTTCCCGCTCACGGGGCCGGGTCCGGCCGGTTCTTCCTGCCCCAACACCGAGAACAGGTACGGCTGGTGCACCATCACGGCTATCTGTGGACAGGCCCGAAAGAGCGCTTCGACCAGGAGGCGCTACGGCGGCCACCACATCCCGCCCCGCCTCCGGCAGGCAGCAGACCGGAGCTGATCCAGCGGTACCGCGAGGTGGCCACGGAATTCCCGGTGGTGGATCTGCCGCCGCTGGAGACGGCGTACTGGCTGATCAAGCCACGTTCCCTGGTGCGCGGTACGTGGGACGAGGCGAAGGACGCGGCGGTGTGGCTCGGGGAGCGGCTGGCCGAGCACGCGTCCCGGTTCGCCTTCGAGAGAGACCACGACTCCTCTTGTCTTGGTGTGCTCGTCGGCTCCGCTGTCGAGCGATTGGACGCGGGGGCTGACGTCTCACTCGGCGTCTACCTGGAGCGTCCCTCGTACCTGTCGCTCGCTGTGGTGACGTGTTCCCCGAACCGCGCACGGCCTGAACTGGCATGCCCTGTGCGGTAGTCGGCACCTCCGCGAGGTGTCATGGAGGCGCCGGCTCGAACCGTCGGACTGGCTTTGGGTCAGCGGATGGTCTCCAAGACGTCGAGGGCGAGGAGGACCGCCACCCCGGACATGGTCATGAGGGCGAGTGTCCACACCCATGACTCCAGACGATTCCTGCGGGCACGGTGAGACATCATGAGTCGACCCCTTCCCGTACCGGGCCCCAACTCGATCTGGTGTCAGCGGAGTTCACGACCGGTCCTCCTTCGTCGGGGCCGGGTGGTGGCAGGCGCAGGTGCATACGAGGTAGTGGACTCCGGGTACGCCTGTGTCGCGGGGTTCGGAGTCCTGGCAGTGGGGGTGCTGGCTCAGGACGCAGCGGGGGGAGCGGAACGGGGGTTCCGGTGTCCAGGCCGACTCGCGGGGGTGGGACATCGTCGTCGGCCCCTTTCCTCCGTCGAGGTCGGCTCCGCCGACGAGGGGGATGAGGTACCAGCTAGCGCCCTTGGCGTCACGGTGGTCACCCTTGTGCCCCTTCGGCAGAATGCACGCGCCGCTCTCGCTGAGGATCGGTGCGCGGTAGAACATCGAGGCGCGGACCGTGTCGCACGCATCGGTGGGTTGAGTGGTCATCGGGCACCTCTGTCGTACGCCTGGCGGTACGCGTCCCACAGCCCTTGCCCGTACTCGCAGCCGTCCTGCGCCTTGCGGACGCGCTTGCAGCCGTCGCACTTGCGGGCGTGCTCGAACCGCAACCTGTAGGCGCCCAGCATCGGCAACTCGGCCTGTCGTACGGCGACTTGGACCCTCGTACCCCTCTGGCCGGTCATCGGGCCCGCACCGCGCTCAGCTCGGCGTGGATGTTCCGGGTGTCGACGTCGATGCCGAAGTCCACGGCCAGCACGGTGATCGCCCGGCGGCGCAGCCGTACGGCCCGTTCGCGTGCTGACCGGTTGGGACGTACATGGGCTGTACGGGGTGCCGCGATTGTCTCCGCCCCCGGAACCGCGTCCACGAGCGAGGGCAGATACGGCCGGGACAGCCGGGACGCCGAACCGTCCAGGGGCGCCCGGTCGGCGCTGTACGGCGACCGGCGCACAGCAGGCATCCACACCGTCGACAAGTGGGCAATGCCTCCGACGTTCTTGCTGGATACAACGTTCCGGATCGGTTCTGGAGCCGCCTTGCGCCTCCTGCCGGTAGCTGGAAGCGCCCAGCACAACAGGGGGAGTAGCACCCCGATCAGTACAGCCGCGCTACGCTCGCGCATGTCGTCAACTCCTACGGTTGATGGCCGCGCCCCCGGACGTTCGCCGCGTCGCGGGGGTCATCATCTACCGAGGATACGCGTATTCGCGCATTCGCGGTCGCTCGGTTTCGCGAAGACGCATACGTTCGAGTCATGGATCTCGATCGGGGCAAGCCTGTATGGACCCAAATCGCCGATGAGCTGCGGCGCAGGATCGATGCCGGTGCCTACGTTCCCGGTGCGCGTTTCCCTGCCGTAGTGGATCTCGCCGGAGAGTTCGACGTCGCGGCGTCAACGATTCAGAAAGCGGTGGCCGCCCTGCGTGCGGAGGGACGGCTGCGCACCGTGCTGGGACAGGGCTCGTTCGTCGCGGACGCGCCCCGGGCCGAGGAGTAGGCGCGCGTCAGCACGTCTCACCGTTTCGTCCCCCCGGGGTCTGTGGCGCCCAGGAATCGCTCAGCCGGGTGCGTTCCACTCGTCGAGTCTGATCCTCACCTGGCAGTTGTGATCGGCGTGTGAGATCACCTCACCGGCGACGGTGGTGCCCAATGCGGGAAGTTCCATGTGGTGAGGCATGGCGCTGATCTCGGCGAGGCCGACCGCGTTCGGTGCGCCATCCAACAGGAGGAAGACACCGAATCGCTGTCGGCCGACGACCCGACCGCTGATGCGAGTTCCAAGAGGCAGCGTGGAGACGGTTGCCGGCCAGTTCCGTTGGACGGCGTCAGGGGACGGCAGTTGGGAGTGGACCGGCCAACTGAACCCGGGCATTGGCCAATCATGGCCAGGGCGAAGGGAGTTGTTGATGGTCGGCAACGGAGGCCGACTGCTCGGGGGTTCTCCCACCGGATAGAAGCCAGGGGCGATCAAGCCCCACCTCCTTGTGTCCCCGTCGGGACCGGCTCGTCACTCCCCGTCCGGCCGCTCGTCCCGCTCTCTGCCCCGTCCGGCAGGCCCGCCCGGCGCACCCCCGGAATCGCCACGTCCGACGACGGATAGAACTGCCCGTACCACCGCCGCAGGGCCCTGATCCCCTTCTCGTGCGGGAGTAGCACCGGGCGGGCCTGGTGGATCTTGTGGTCCCAGATCTCGACCTCCTCCCGTACCTCGCCCAGGGCCTCCGCGCGGAACACGAGCTTGAGGAGAGGCGTCAGGAAGGGGAGTCGGGACGGTTTGCGCAGGTAGTACAGCATCCGGAGTTCGCTCGTGCGGTCGTCGACCGGGGTGGTGAGGGCGACCGCGGTCACCGACAGGACGGGGCCGTGGACGCGGACCACCATGACACCCGGGCCGTACATGAACGCGTCGAAGGTGTTGTTGATGTCCCAGGCGAGGACGCGTCGGGAGATCCGGCCGCGGGCCTCGGCGTACGGGCCGTCCTGGCGCCAGTCCTGGACGGGGGGTTCGCTCTGGCCGTGGATGAAGTGGAAGTGGGACTCGTCGACGATGTTCTCGCGCATCTCCTGGACGTGGACGCGCGCCCGGCAGGTGTCGTCGATCGGGGCGGCGTAGTCCTTGGACTCCGTCTCGGGGATCTCCGGTACCTCCCACGACGGCTCGCCCGGGCCGGTGTGGACGAGGACGAGTCCGCTGTGTTCGCGGACCGGGAATCCGCCGAGGGACACCTTGGGGGTGTGGGTGGCGAACGGTGCCTCGACGCACCTGCCGTCCGCGCCGAACCGCCAGCCGTGGAACGGGCACACCACCGTGCCGTCCACGACCTTGCCGCCGGCGCCCAGGTGCGCGCCGTAGTGGGGGCAGTGCGCGTCCCGGACGGTCGCCCGTCCGTCGGTTCCCCGGAAGGCGATGAGCGCCCGCCCGAAGTAGTGGAGGCTGACGACCTTGCCCGGCCGCAGCTCGGTGCTGCGGAGCACGGCGTACCAGCCGTACGGCACGAACGGCATCGGATACTCGTCGGCTCGGGGGTCGCGGGGGAGGGATGCGACCGTGTCATGACTCCGCCATAAGCGCATGTGGTGATGCTAGGCGTGTTTCAGGTGGGGCTGTAGAGGGCCGCGAGGTCGATCAACTGGACGTCGGGATCTGCTTCCGACGACGCGTGCGCCTTGTTGTTGAAGTCTGCTCCGCTGAAGCAGAGCAGCCGGGTGCCGCTCGTGTCGTAGCGGCCCGCCAAGGTGATGAGGTCGCGGATGTGCCGGAGGCGGTCGATGTGGGCGATGCCCATGGTGTCGTTCCATTTGGCCTCGCCGATGGCCAGGAGCGGTGGCTTGGCATGACCGTTGGCGATGCCGATGACCGCCACGTCGATCTCGTGGCTGGTGCGGGTTTTCGGGTCGTGGACTATGCCGTGGCCGATGCGCGCGGGCAGTCCGCCCAGAAGTTCGGGGTCGGCATGGTGCAGGGCCCATTCGCGGCATACCTGTTCGAAGTGGGGTCCGAGTACGTTGCTGACGAAGCGACGGCGGCTGGCTGCCCAGACCCGTGCCGCACTGCCGGGGCGTTCAAGCTGATCCCAGACCGGGCGCATGATCGCATGGTGGAAGGCGATCAGCGGTTCGGCGATGCGGTAGGTGGGCCGGTTCTCGCGGAAGGCGTCGGCGTCCCGGTGCAGCAGCCCGGCGTCTTCCAGGACGTTGATGGGGTGCGTGAGGTCGACGGCCTTGCGTTCCAGGTAGCCTGCCATGCCGCCGCGGGTGGAGTTGCCGTCGGCGACGGCGGCCAGGACGGACAGGTACAGGGCGGTGTCGCGGAGGTCGGCTTCCTCGGCGAGCAGGTAGCGGGCCTCGCGGAAGAGCGGGGTTTCGGGGTTGAGGACTGTGCGGATCACCCAGTCGTCGAAGTCCTCCGGCCCCTCGGGGGTGTCGCCGCGCGCGAACTCGCGCCGGTAGGCCGGGGTACCGCCGACGATCGCGTTCACCTTCATCGCCAGGTGGGGATCGGTGATGCCCCAGAATTCCGCGGCGAGGCGGTGGTCGAGGGGGCGGACGATCAGTTCCAGGCCGGCGCGCCCGCGCAGGGGCGCGTTGCCCGACAGCAGTCGGCCCATGAAGGACAGGGCCGAACCGCACAGGAGGAGTCGGGTGCGGGAGGCGGTGCGCTGGTCACGTAGGGTCCGCAGCGCCTCCTGGATGATCGACGGCAGTTCGGGGTTGGCCCTGGCGAGGTAGGGAAACTCGTCGATCACCACGGGGACCGGCCGCTCGGAGCCGAGCGCGAGCAGCGCGTCGACGGCCTCCGACCAGTCGGCGAAGTGGAAGGGGCTGGCCGGGCGTACGTGTGCGGTCAGTGCGGTGCCGATCCGGCGTAGGGACTCGGCGTCGGTTGCCTCGGTCGCCCCGAAGTAGAACCCTCCGGTGGCCCGGCAGGCGGCATCCAGCAGGAAGGTCTTGCCTTGACGGCGGCGTCCGGAGACCACGCCGAGGGTTGCGCCGGGCTGCGGGTCGGCGATGAACCGACTTAGCGCCGACCACTCGTAGTCCCGGTCGAACATCTCGGCGGGCTTGTCCACCGACTCTCCAGTATGTAGAAGTACGTTTTCATAAAGTGTACTTCTCTATTCTGCTGTGTGGGGGGCTGGACCGCGAGGCAGAGCGGAACCTCGCACCGCCTCAGTGCCCCAGCCCTGCACCCCCGTCCACCGGAATCACCGCCCCCCGCACATACCCCGCCCCCGCCAGGAAGGCCACCGCGTCCGCGACCTCGTCCGGGCGGGCGAGGCGGCCGGCCGGGGTCTGGCGGAGGAGGTCGCGGCGCTGGTCGGGGGTGAGGGCGCTGCTCATGTCCGTTTCCGTGAGGCCGGGGGCCACCACGTTGCAGGTGATGTCCCGGGGACCCAGCTCACGGGTGAGGGAGCGCGCGAAACCGATCAACCCCGCTTTGGCCGCCGCGTAGTTGGTCTGGCCGGCGGAGCCGTGCAGGGCCGCCGTGGAGGAGATGAGGACGATACGGCCGTGGCCTTCGCGGAGCATGCCGCGTACCGCGCGCTGGGTGACGCGGAAGGCCCCGGTGAGGTTGGTGTCGATGACCGAGGTGAAGTCTGCCTCCGTCATCCGTACCAGCAGGCGGTCGTTCGAGGCGCCCGCGTTGGCGATCAGGGTCGTCACCGGGCCGTGTGCCGCCTCGGCCTCCTTGAAGGCGCGGTCAATCTGCTGACTGTCCGTCACATCGCAGCGTACGGCCAGGAGTCCTTCCGACTCGGGCGGCGGCTCACTCCGATACGTCACCGCGACCCGGTCGCCCGCCGTCGCGAAACGTCGGGCTATGGCCAGTCCGATTCCCCTGTTTCCGCCGGTGACGAAGACCGAACGGGGCGTCGCCTGCGCCATCATGGCTTCCCTCTCCATGTCCCTCTCCTCCTCCACCCTCTCCTCCTCCACCCATCGCCATCGCCATCGTCTTCGTCTTCGCCGTCGTCATTTCCTCGTCCGTGTGCGCAGGCCCATCACCGACACCGCGAAGGCGACGAGTGCCAGGGCGGCGATGGAGAGGGTGGCGGCGTACATCGCGTCGAGGAAGGCCCGGTCGGCCGTCGTCGTCAGTTCCGGCAGGCGGAGGGATTCGGCCAGCGAGCGGGCCGCCTCGGCCGAGGTGCGGGCCTGTTCCGCGGTCGCCGGAGGCAACTGCCTTACGGAGTGCGGTAGTTCGGCGGTGTCCGACATGCGTGACCGGTACACCCCGGAGAGGATCGAACCCGCCATCGCCACCCCCAGCGTGCCGCCGACCTGACGGGTGACGCTGTTGATCGCCGAGCCGGCGCCCGCCAACTGCGGCGGCACCCCGCTCATCATCACGGCCGTGACCGGCGTACCGACCAGGCCCATTCCGAAGCCCTGGATCCACAGCAGTGCGGCGATGCGCCAGAGGGGGGTTCCGCCGTCCAGCCAGGCGTACGCGATGTAGGTGACCGCCGTGGCCAGGATCCCCGCCGCCACCGTCCAACGGGCCGTCAGGCGGCGGCTCATCGCGGGGGACGCCTGGCTGCCCAGGACGATGCCGATCGCGGCGGCGATCATCATCAGTCCGGCGTCGGAGGGGGACAGGCCGCGCGGGCCCTGGAGGTAGAAGGCCGCGTAGAAGAGATGACCGGCCAGTGCCATGAACGCGATCAGCAGGACCACGCTCCCGGCCGCGAACCCCGGCTGCCGGAACAGTCGTACGTCCAGGCTGGGGGCGGGTGACCTGCGCTGAGCGGCGACGAACGCGACCAGCAGCGCGCCGCCCAGCAGGAGGGGGAGGAGGACGTGAGGGCCGAACCAGGTCCGGCCGTTGCCCAGTTCGATGATGCCGTAGACCACTCCGCCGAGGCCCAGGACCGACAGGGTCATGCCGGGGAGGTCCAGCTGTCTGCGCCCCGGGCCCTTCAACTCCGGTACGACGGCTGCCACTCCGGCCATGCACAGCGCCACGATCGGTACGTTGACGAGGAACACCGAGCCCCACCAGAAGTTGCTGAGCAGCGCCCCGCCGACCACCGGGCCCACGGCCACCCCCAGGCCGCTGGACGAGCTCCAGATCGCGATGGCCCGGGTGCGTTTCTCCTCCGGGGTGCTCTGCACGATCACCGACAGCGTCGCCGGCATCAGCAGTGCGCTGCCCGCACCCATCACGGCCCGCGCCACGATCAGCCAGCCGGGCGACGAGACGAAGGCGCCGGCTCCCGAGGCCGCGCCGAACAGCGCCAGGCCCGCGAGGAGCGTCGTCCGGGGGCCGAAGCGGTCCGCCAGCGCGCCGCCCGCGAAGAGGGCGCCGGCGAAGACGAGGGTGTAGGCGCTCGCCACCCACTCCAACTCGGCCGGGGTCGCACCCAGTCCGTCGGCCGGGTCGGCCAGGGTGGCGACGGCGACGTTGAGGACGGAGGTGTCCAGCCAGATCAGCATCTGCGCGCAGACCACGACCAGGAGCACGGGCCACGACGGCCGCCGGGTGGCCATCCCTCCAGCTTCCGCTTCGCTCACCTTGCTCGCTCTCACTTCGCTCATCGGACGACGCCTCCGTTGTCCTTGTCCTTGTCCTTGCTCTCGTTCTCGTTCTCGTCTTCATACGCGCGCAGTGCACGGTCGATCAGTGCGTCCGCCGCGCCCGTGTAGCGGGTCGGGTCGAGCAGGTCCGACAGGTGGGTGGGGGTGAGTCGTGACGACAACTCCGGGTGCGTGAGGAGGAGTTCGGTGAGTGGGCGGCCAGTCGTGGCCGACTCGGTCGAGGCCGTCGACAGGAGCTTCTTCGCCCTCGCCTTGCCGAGCACCGGGGCGAGTACGACCGCCAGTCGCTCGGTGACCACGGCTCCGCCGGTCAGTTCGAGGTTGGCCAGCATGCGGTCAGGGTGGACGGTCAGACCCTCCGCCAGCTCCACCGCCGTGTGCGCCGCGCCGCCCGTCAGCCGCAGTGCCTCGCGCAACGGCTGCCACTCGGCGTGCCACGCCCCGGCCGGGCGTTCGTCCTCCGCCAGCAGACACTGAGCCAACACCAGCGCGTACGCGGGGACTTGGCGGGCCGCCGACACGATGAGGGTGGCGAGGGCGGGATTGCGTTTCTGCGGCATCGCGGACGAGGCGCCGCGTCCCTCCGCCGCCGGTTCGGAGACCTCGCCGATCTCCGTACGGGACAGCGTCTGGACGTCCAGCGCGAACTTGCCGAGCGCCCCGGTGACCAGTTGAAGTGCCGCGCCCAGCTCGGCGATCGGCGTGCGTACGGTGTGCCACGGCAGCGTCGGCTCCGCCAGCCCGAGGGCCTTCGCGAACGGGGCCAGCAATTCGACTCCGCCCTCACCCCTGGATGCCCCCGCCCCGCCGTCCAAGGTGGCGTACTCGCGATACGCGGCCAACGTGCCCGCCGCACCGCCCAGTTGTGCGGGCAACGCGGACACCACCGCCCGTACCCGGTTGCGGGCGTCCGTGACCAGCTGGAGCCAGCCCGCCGCCTTCAGACCGAGGGTGGTGGGTACCGCGTGCTGGGTCAGGGTGCGGCCCGCCAGGACGGTGTGGCGGTGGGTGTCGGCGAGTGCGGCCAGTGCGGTGGCGGTGCGTTCGAGGTCGGTGGCGATCAGGTTGAGTACGCGGCGGGCGATCAGCATGGCCGCCGAGTCGAGGATGTCCTGGCTGGTCGAACCCCGGTGTACGTATTCGGCGGCGGCCGGGTCCTTGGCCGCGACCGCCCCGGTGAGGGCCGTGACGAGCGCGACGACCGGGTTGGCGGCGGCTCGGGCCGCGTATGCCAGGGCGACCAGGTCGAGGCGGTCCGCGTGGGCCTCCGAGGCGATCGTCGCCAGTGCCTCGGCGGGTGTCAGTCCGACCTCGAACTGGGCATGTGTCAGCGCCACTTCCACGTCCAGCATGGCCTGGAGCCACGCCTCGTCGGTCACCTCGGCCGCAGCGGGCGTACCCGCCCAGGTGGGCGCGAGCAGCCCCGCGTCGGTACCCACGGAGGCAGCGGCCATCCTCCCGTTCATGAGCGTCGACCCCCTGCGCCGGAGATATGAGGGACAGCCAACTCAGGTTCCTGCGACGGCAATTCCGACCCCTCCAGTCCCGGTCCCAGCTCCAGTACCGCCCGTGCGATCGCGTCCGAGTCCTCCAGCGTCACCGAGCCCACGCCCGGTCTGATGCCGACCGCCGTCACCCAGCGCACCCCCTCCGTCGGCACCCCGAAGGCGAACCGGCGCGGGTGTGGCCGCCCGGACGCGTCCAGCAGCCGGGGCGCGCCGTCGGTCACCGCCATCCCACCCGTCTCGTGCGACTCGTGGCCACCCGGCCGGTACGGGACACACCCGCCCTCCGCCAGCAGCCCCCGCAGCAGCGGACTGGCGCTGCGCCGCAGGTCGATGTCGGGCAGCCGCGCCTCGACCAGCGCCCTCACCAGCACCGGCGCCTCCGACACCCCCTCCGCGTCCACGAGGAAACCGGCCTCACCCGGGCCGTCCGCGTCCCCCGTCGGACGCACCCGCATCCCCGGTCCGACCACGTGCACTACCTCGGCCTCGATCAACGCGATCAACTGCTCGATCCGGAACGCGGGCGGCCCGATCGACGTGAACGCGTTCAACGGCGTGTACCAGCCGTCCAGTTCGGCCCGGTACGACTCGCCGACGACCCCGCCGTGATCGACCACCAGCCGGACCTCGTTGCGCAGGTCACGCAGCGCGTCCAGCGCTGCCTTCAGCGGGCCGTTCACATTGCCGAGGCGGGCGGCGGCGACGTCCTGTCGCAGATACCCCAGCAGCCAGTCCCGGAAGTCGGCGCGGCCGGTGAAGTGCCGGTCCCCGTAGGGTCGTTCTACGCGCCGCCAGTCCCAGCGCTCGTCCGGTGGTACGTCGTACCGGTCGAGGAGGACCGACTCGGGCTCGCGGCCCGTGAAGCAGGACCGTACGAACTCCGCTGCCGCCCAGGGGCCTTGGGCGGCCCGGATCCACGCCTCGTAGTAGACGGTCCGGACCTCGCGGTCGATCAGGGGCCAGATGTCCGTACGGAAGCCGACGGGGCCTCGCCGTAGGCCGGCGATGACCTCCGGGGTCAGGAAGCGGGGGTGGTGCCGGCCGAGGGCGCCCTTCTCGTTCTCGCCGCGTGCGTGGTACGGCACTCCGCGCCGCGAACCGGCGTACAGCACCGGCTCGTTGCCGCTCGGGATGTACACGAGCCCGGCACCCCGGCCGTCCTGGTCGTCGCCCTGTTTGAACGTGCCGCCGCGGCCCTCGGTGAGCAGGGCGAGGTGGTCGAAGAAGTTCAGACCGAGCCCGCGCAGGGCGACCGGGGTGCCGGGCAGGAGGGCGCTCAGGTCGGCGTCGGCCGGGTTGGCGGGGCCCACGTAGGCCACGCCGGAACCGGAAGCAGAACCGGCCGGTGAGTGGCGGGCGGCGAAGGAGCGCAGGCCCTGTTCCTCCGGGCTCGGGATCAACTGCCCGTGGCCCAGGGCCAGTACGACCGCGTCCAGGCCGGTGAGCCGTTCGCCGTCCGCCAGGGTGACACTCTGGCATCCGTCCGCGGGAGTGTCGGCCAGCGCGGTCGCGGTCGTCCGATGGGTGTGGACCGTGACCTCGGGCGGTGCGGTGCGTAAGAGGTGTCGGAGGACCCACTCCAGGTAGTGGCCGTGGAAGGCGCGGGTCGGATAGGTGTCCGGGCCGAGGCTCCGTGCCTCCGCCAGGATCCGGGCCGGGTATCCCTCGGGTCGCAGGGTGCGCGCCCACTCGTACAGGCTCGGGCCCGGAATCGACGGGCCCGCGCACGGCACGCTGTCGTCGGTGAACAGGGTCACCTGGGAGGCGACCGTGTTCATCAGCAGCTCGGGCGGCTGGTCGGTGCGCCACACCGCGCCCGGGCCGGGCGGGTACGGGTCGACGAGGTGCACCACGACCGGGCGGCCGGCCTGGCCCGCGTTGGCGCAGAGCCGCTCCAGCACCGAGAGGCCGCGCGGACCGGCGCCGATCACGCACACGACGACGGCATCGCGGGCGTCACCCGAGGAGCTTGGTCCGGGTCCGGTCATTCCTGGCCCAGCCCGTCGCGCCAGCTCGGCCGCAGCGGCTTCCAGCCCAGTTCCGTACGCGCCCGGGCGTTGGACGCGCCGGCCGCCGAGGTGAGCTGGTGGGCCATGAACCAGCCGAGCAGCCGAGGTGCCATCGTCGCCGGAACCGTGCGCGGCGGCGGGGCGTCGAGTGCGCGGGCGAAGTGGGGCAACCACTGGGCGGCCGGGGCCGGTTCGTCGTCCGTGATGTGGAAGGCGCCGGTGCCCTCCGACTCCACGGCCGCCACCGCCGCCCCGACAGCGTCTTCCACATGCAGGAACGAGGTGATCCCGGCCCCACCCTCCGGCAGCGGCAACTTCCCGGCCAGCACCCGTTGTCCGGTCCCGCCGGTACGGGCGTACGCGGTGCCGGGGCCGTACAGCGTCCCGTAGCGCAGCACCAGCCCGCTCAACTCGGCAGACACGGCCACCACTTGGGTCTCCAACTCGGTCACGGCCCGTACGGTTGCCGCCCAGCCGGGGTCCGGGGCGTCCACGTACAGCGGCGCGTCCTCGTCGACGACCGGGTTGCCGGTCGGCGCGGCGGCGAAGGCGATGGACTGCGCGACCAGTCGCCGCGCACCGGCCGCTCGGGCCGCCGCGAGCAGGTTGGCGGTGCCCTCGGTGCGCAGTCGTGCGGTCTGCGCGAAGGCCTCCGGCGGGTCGTCGCGCAGCAGTCGCAGCGCCGACAGCTGATGGACGACCACGTCAGGGCGTACGTCCGTCACGGCGGCCAGCAGCGCTTCCCGGTCGAGGGCGTCGGCGACCACGATCGCGTCCGCTTCCGGAGCGCGGGCGCGGGACTCCTCCCGTACCAGCGCGCTCACTTGGTGACCCCGCGCCCGCAGCGCGCCCACCAGCGGATGTCCGACCACTCCGGTGGCTCCGGCGACAAGTATCCGCACGGCGTTCAGTCCTCCGTACCGTCGGTGAGGGGGGTGCGTACGCGCATCAGCAGGCGGCACGCTCTGTCGTCGTCGCGCAGGCATGTCTCGGCGCGGTTCTCGGTCAGGGTGACGCCGAGGCCCTCGGACCAGCCCGCGTGGATGTCGGTGCAGGGGCATTGGTAGCCGTCCAGTGAACCGGCCATCCGCACCATGGTGACGGCGAAGCTGCGGCGCAGGGTGAGGACGATCAGGCCGTCGTCATCGGTCGTGTCCTCGACCTCCGTGGAGGCGTTGCGCAGTTCCGGCGGGAACATCCGATCCCCGCAGTCGTCGTACCGGCGACGCAGTTCCTCCAGGTCCTTGCGGGTGTCGCCGGTGGCGGGGAGCGGGCCGGCGAGGCGGCCGACGCGCTGCCCGACGTGCGTCGCGACCTTGCGCAGCGCCTCGGCGTTGAGCTCGTTCGCGGCCTCCTGCCCGAACCGGCTCGCCACCCCCTGGTACCAGTTCGCGTCGTGCTGCCACCACAACCGGTACGCCTCCCCGGCCCGGGCACGGTAGTTGACGTCCTCGGTGCCGGTACCCGTGCTCATCGCTGCTCCTTGGCCGAGGAAGCGGCGAAACGGTCGCGCATCACCCGTTTGAGGACTTTCCCGGTCGCGCCCTTCGCGACATCGTCGGGCTTCATACGCAGGGCCCGGGTGACCGGGGGGAATCCGGCGGCCTCAAGGGCTGAGTTGACCCGGACGGTCAACTCACCGTCATCGCCGCCCTCTTCATCGGCCAGTTGGAGCAGTGCGTAGGCGTGCGCCACTCCGTCGCCGTCCCAGTCCGCCCGTACGCCGTCGTCGGCGACCCCGACGACCGTGCAGTCGGCCAGCTCGGGCAGTTCGCGGAGCAGGAGTTCCTCGGTGCGGGTGCTGAAGACGACACCGGCGGAGGTGCGGATGGCGTCCGGGGCGCGGTCGAGGTGGTAGAAGTTGCCGTCCTCGTCCTGGTGGGCGAGGTCGCCGGTGAGCCAGTAGCCGCCGAGGCGCATACGGTTCCAGGTCAGCGAGTCGTTCCAGTAACCAGGTGTCAGGGTCGGGGACTTGAGGCCGAGGCGGCCGATCTCGCCGGGCGGCAGCGGGGTGCCGTCCTCGGCGAGTACGGCGGCCTCGGCGAAGCTGATCGGCCTGCCGACGCAGCGCGAGTAGGCCGAGGTGTCCTTGGTGTGCCGGTTGTGGAAGACGGAGTAGCCGGCCTCGGAGGAGCCGAGCCCGTCGACGAAGACGGAGCCGTCGAGCCGTACGCGCCGCAGGTCCCTGCCGATCGTCTGGTGGCTGCCGTGCCGCACGAGGGCCCGGATATGCGCCTCGTGGGCCGCGTCCCCGGTGTTGAACCACACCTGCACGCTGGACAGATCCCGGTTCGTCAGGTCCTCGGCGGCCATCTCGCCGAAGGTCCCGGCGAAGGCCAGCACGGTGGTGGGCCTGAACTCCTCGATGGCGTCCAGTACTTCGGTGCCGCGCTGGCTGGAGAGGAGCTTGATGTCGGTGCGCAGGAGCAGGCAGTACAGCAGCGTGGCCACCATCGCGTTGTGCGCGCCGGGCAGCCCGACCAGGGTGCGTTCCATGTCGGTGCCGGTGGAGTAGCGCAGGCGGTGCAGCTGCGCGTACATCAGCGTCCGGTGGGTGTGCGGAACTCCCTTGGGCATACCGGTGGTTCCCGACGAGTGCGAGATGAGCACCGGGTCTGTGGGGTCGTGCCGGTACGGGTAGGAGGGCGGGAGCGAGGCGCGGTGTCCGGGGCGGATGTCGGCGGCGGTCGCGCGGAAGCCCAGGTCGGATGCCTCCGTCGACAACACCTCGCGGTGCTCGCGGTCCGTGAAGGCACCGACGGCGCCCTGCCGTCGTACGTACTCCCGCGCGATGTCCGGCGGCAGGTTGCCGTTGACGAACGACGGGATCGCACCCAGGGACGTCAGCGCCAGGAAGTTCACCGCGAACTCGGCGCTGGAGTAGGAGTGCAGGGCGACGGGGTCGCGGGGGCGCACACCCTGGGCGGCGTACCAGCCCGCGTAGGTCTCGACGACCTCCCGCAACTCCCCGAGGGTGAGGCGGGTGGGACAACTGCCGTTGGGCGCCTGCCAGTTGCCGTCCATGCGGAGTACGACCTCGTCGCGTGGACGGTCGTACGCCGTCAGACGGGCCAGGATGTTGCCGGCGCCCAGTTCGGTGTCGGAGCAGATCCGGGCCCGCTCCTGCCTACTGATGAGCATGGGTAGAGGTCTCCGTCTCGGTACGTGGTTCGGCGTGGAGGATAGCCAGCTCGAACAGGCCCTGGATGTTGCCGAGTTGCCTGGCCGCGCCGCTGGATCCCGCGGACCTGATCGGCACCTGTGCCCCGGCGACGGCGTCGACGCGGTTCGGACGGCCGAGCAGCATCGCCGCCGCCAGGCCGGCGGACTCGGGGAGGGCCGGAATCGGGTGCCCGCTGTGGGCTGCGGCCAGTTCGCGGTGCACGGCGGCCACGCGTTCGCCGCCGCCCAGCTCCACGGCCAGCACCAGGACCCGGTCCAGCTCGGGGTCCTCCAGCAACAGGTCGGCCATGGCCAGGAGTTCGGTCAACGGGTCGCCGAGGGCGGAGAGGCTGAACATCTGGCCGGTGATCCCGAACTCCCGACTCATGTGCCCCAGGACCGAGTTGGCGGTGGCCTGCATGAACAGCAGCGGGTTGTGGACCCGCCCGGACACCATGCGCCGGCTCGCCAGATCCGCGGTGGTGGTGTCACCCGTCAGGCTGGCCAGCGCCACGGCGGTGCGGGCGTTGTCCCCGGGGCGCGCGGTCAGACACCTACTGCTCACCTCGTACGCCAGCGGACTGAACGCCGACTCCACGAAGCCGGGCAGCTTCGGCAGCGCGATGTCGTCGTCCCGGCCGGTGTCGTGGGTCGCGGTGGCGGTGGCGAGGACCGAGAGGGAGGAACGGAGCGCGGTCTCGTGGGTCGCGGTCTCATGGGTCGTGGTCATGGCCGCTCCAGGACGAGTGCGGTGTTGGCGCCCCCGAAGGCGGCGTTGATGGTGAGGGCCCGGTGCGGATCGGCGGGGCGCGGCTCGTTCGGTACGTAGTCGAGGTCGCACTCCGGGTCGGGGCCGCCGTATCCGGCGGTCGGCGGGAGTACGCCGTCCAGCAGGGCCAGCATCGTGATCACGAACTCCACGACGCCCGCGGCTTCCAGGAGGTGGCCGGTGGTGCTCTTGGTCGAGCTGACCGGTATCGACTCGGCCCGCTTCGGGAAGGCGGCGCGCAGGCCCCGGGTCTCGGCGCCGTCGTTGTACCTGGTGCCGGTGCCATGGGCGTTGACGTAGTCGAGGGACACCCCGTCCGGGTCCCCGGCCTGCCGCATCGCCTGCCGTGCGGCTCGGGCGAGACCGGCGCCTTCCGGGTGCGGCTGGGCGATGTGGTGGGCGTCGGTGGCGGCGCCCCATCCGACGACGGACACGAGCGGCCGGGCCCCGCGCCGCCTGGCGTGCTCGGCCGACTCCAGTACGACGGCGGCGACCCCGTCGCCGAGCAACAGCCCGCTGCGATCGGCACTGAACGGCCGCACCATGCCGTCCCGCGACAACGCCCGCCCGGAGTCGAACTTCCCGAAGGTCTCCTCCTCGACCAGATACCCACCTGCGCAGACGGCGGTGTCGATCCGCCCGGAGGAGATCAGCCGACAGGCGTGAATGATCGCGGCGGAGGACGCGACACAGGCATTGGTGAAGGCGAGCCGCGGCCCGGTCAGCCCCAGGCCGTCGGCAAGCAACTCGGCGAGCCGGGCGGGCACGGCATCGGCGAGTCCTTCCAACTCGGTTGTTGGCAGCGCCCCTTCAGGGTCGCGGGGTACGGAGTCCCCGGCGCCCCGCCAATACCGGGTGACGCTCCGGTGATCCCCGGCAACCCCCAGAATCACGGCCGCCTCCGCACCCACCCCCAACCCCGCCATGCCCAGCGCATCGCCCCCGCACCGCCGGAGTGCGTGCCGAAGCGCCCACCCCTCGACCGCCTCGGGTCCGTCGGGAGCGGCAGCGGCGACCCCCGTCCGGTACGGCCCCGTGTCGAACCGCGTCGTGGGCCGGAACGCCGGCACCCCCGCGAACACCCCGCGCCGCAAAGCCTCCGCGCCCTCGCCGAACGCGGTCCGTACGCCGTATCCGGTCACCGTCACCTCACGCGTCATCCCGGGCGCCCCCCTTCTGGGCGGTACGCAGGTACGCGGTGAGCCGCCGGAGCGAGGTCAGCCCGGCGATGTCCTCGTCGGTGGGCTCGACGACCAGGCCGTGCCGCTCCTCCACCACATGGAGCAGCCACACCAACCCGAGCGAGTCCAGGACGAGTTCGGCGTCCTCGGCGAGGTCGTCGGGCAGTCCCGGGAAGACCTTGCGGTCCGACAGGAGCTCCCGTACGGAGTCGGTGGTGATGTCGGTGCCGGTGGCCCCCGTGCTCGTACTCATGCCTTCGCACCGCGGCGGACGACCTCGGCGACGAGCCCGCCGAGGGTCAGGGTGGCCAGGGGTTCGATGTCGGTGTCGGGGATCTCGACGCCGAACCGCGACTCCAGCCGCAGCGTGAGTTCGATCAGGCTCAGGGAGTCGACGTCCAGGCCGCCGACGGTCACCGGGCTGTCGTCCGTGATGCCGTCGCGGCTCAGCAGGATGTTCATGTCGTCGATGACGGCGGTCAGGACGAACTCGCGGATCTCGTCTTCCAGGGTCGACGTAGTCATGATCACTGTCTCCAGGTGGGGGGTTGAGCGCCCTGCAGGGGCGCCGGGCTGTGACATGTGCGGCTTTGCCGCGTGGGCGCGGGCAAGCCACGAACCTGCCTGCGGACAACAACCGCCGGTGGCTCGCCCTATCCGGCGGAGCGCAGCGTCGCGGCCTGCCGCACCAGCTTTCCGTTGGACGTGCGCGGCAACGCGTCCAGCAGCCGGACGATCCGCGGCACCTTGTAGTCGGCCAGCCGCTCCCGGCACCACCGCAACAGCTCCTCGGCGGACGGCCGTTCGGCGCCGGCCGTCACCGCGACGTACGCCTCGGTCACGTCCTCGTGGACCAGGACCGCCTGTTCGACGGCCGGGTGCTCGCGGAGTACGTTCTCCACCTCGGTGAGGTCCACCTTGAGGCCGCCGATGACGACGACGGAGTCGGCGCGCCCCCGCACCAGTACGGCGCCGGTGGTGTCCAGCGTGGCCAGGTCCCGGGTGTGCAGCCAGCCGTCGGCGTACTGGGTGCCGCCCGAGTCGAAGAGGTACGGCGACTCGTCGAGGGCGACGTCCAGTTCACCCCGCGCGACCCGGACGGACACGCCAGGCGCCGCCCGGCCGACCGAGGGGCGCAGCGTGCCGCCGACGTCGATGGCGACGATGCCGGTCTCCGTGGTCCCGTACGCCTCGCCGACCCGGACGCCGTACTGCCGCGTGAACCGGGCCGCGACCTGCGGGGGCATGATCTCGCCGCCCGACACCGCGATCCGCAGGTCGGGCAGCGCGGGGGGATCGGTGGCGGCGGCGAGCAGTTCGAAGTGCGTCGGTATGCCGAACAGGGCGGTGATCCGGTGCTCCGATGCGGTCCGCAGCAGGTCGCGGGCGGAGACACGCGGTGCGAAGACGACGGAGACGCCGGCGGCGAGGGAGTACAGCAGGCCGCCGATCAGACCGAAGCTGTGCGCCGTCGAACTGAGCAGCAGCAGCCGGTCGCCCTCGACCGGCATACCCGGGACCCCGGCGAAGCGGTCCACCTCGGTGGCGAGCGACCGGGCGGTCCTGCCGATGACTTTCGGCCGTCCGGTGGAGCCCGAGCTGAACTGGACGAGACGGTGCCCGGTGGTGACCGCGAGGCCGCTTCGGCGCCGCTCGGTGACGACCTCGTACTCAGACCGGAAACCGAACGTGGCCCGGACGTTGGAACCGGCGCTGACCATGAACTGAGGCCGGCAGGACGCGCAGAGCGCCGCCACCTCGGGCGGTTTGAGCCGGAAGTCGAAGAGCAGCACCTGCGCACCGAGCCGCCACAGGGCGAGCAGTACCTCGATCTGCGTGAAACTGGGCGGGGTCCGCAACCCCACGGTGCTGCCCGGCCCGATGCCGTACCCGGCGAAGACTGCGGCCTGCTTGCCCACCCGCTCGCGCAACTCGCCTCGGGTGACCGTCTCCTGCTGGTGTGTCAGATACGGCAGCCGGTCGTCGCGCGCGTCGAACGACTTCTGGACCAGGTCGGCGAGATCCGACTCCGGGTCGTCGAGTTCGGCCATCGGACCTCAGACCTCCTTGCAGAACTCGCCGATGGGCAGGCCCACATGGCGTTTGTCGGCGGCCAGATAGCCGAGCAACTCGTCGCCCGTCCGCAACTCGGTGACGTTGAGGACCTTCCCGCCCGGTCCGAGCACCCGTACGTGCCAGTCGTCCTGCACGGTCAGGCTGACCAGCCGGCCGTCCTCGGCGTGGGTACGGATCTCCAGCAGCGGCCGGGATTCGAGCTTCGCCCGCCCGACGACGACCCGCCGGGTACGCCCGTCGGCACCGACCGCGAGCAGCGCGCTGCCCGAGCCGACCTCGCTGAGGTAGCTGGTGCGGTTGTCGGGGCCGAGCGTGTACGAGTGCAGGGCGCCCGCGTTGACCCGGAACGGCCGGGTCGGCATGTAGGGCAGGGGGTGGGTCTCGCTGCAGCAGAGCACGAACCCGGAGGAGTAGGAGCCGACGAGGATGCCCTCGTCCTCCTCGAAGTGCGAGCAGGTGTCCACGCAGACCCGGTCGCCGAGCCCGACGTGCCGGATGCTCTCCACGGTCAGGGTGGACAGCTCCAGTTGGGGCGTCGTCGCCTCCAACAGCCGTGCCAGCGCGAACACTTCGTCGGCGTTGTGGGGTGTGAAGAGGATGCCGTCCGATCCGCGTTCCAGCACGTCGAAGACGATGGCCGCCTCTTCCAGGCCGTCGACGACCGTCACGAGCTTGCCCTCGGCGGACTCGGCCGCGGCGAGCACGATCTCCAGCGGGATCTTGGTCGGGTCGGCGAAGTGGATGACCGTGTACGGCAGCACCATGGCGCCCGCGCACGACAGCTGGAGGGTTCGGTCGTCCCGTACGTCGATGAACCCGGAGACCGGTGTGCCACCGGCGCCCCCGGCGCGGGTGCCGGCGCGGTGGTCGGCGGCGAGGGCGTCCAGCTCGTCCTGCGTGCCGAACCTCCGCAGGAGTACGTCGATCCCGGTGCCGAAGGAAGAAGTGTCGGAGGGAGAAGTGCCGGTGCCGGCCGGGGACTTGGACTCCTTGTCCGCGGCCTTCGCCTCCTTGTCCCCGGACTTCTTCACGGTGGCCTGAAGCGGCGTCGGTGCCGGTGCCGGAATCGGAGCGCCGCCCCCGGAGACCAGTACCCGGGTGACGGTCGGCGGCAGGGTTCCGAGCAGCTCGGCGTCGGCGGCCACCACACCCGCCATCCGGGCGTGGACTGCCGCGTCCACCACCGCCTGGAGCTGCGGACGGGGGACTTCACGCAGGTCGATCCATGCGAACCTCATGCCACTCCTGCCACGAACGTCGAGTAGTTAGCCATGTGCATGTCATCGCTGATGTCGCCGTTGCCGATGCCGGTGTTCCCGCCGTGCACGACCGCCGAGAGCCGGGACACCAGTGCGGCGGGCGACGGCGAGGAGAAGACCCGGCGGCCGACGGCCAGGCCCCGGCAGCCGGCCGCCATCACCGCCGTGCCGTATTCGACGAGGTCGGAGCCGTCCGGTGGACCGCCGGCCGCGAGGACGGGGATGGGGCTGTTCGCCACCACCTCGGCCATGCGCTCGATCGGCAGGGCGACGGAGGTCTTCACCATGTCCGCGCCCAGGTCCGCGGCGACGTTGGCCAGGTGCGAGAGGAGGGCCGGATCGCGTGGGTCCTCGATCCGGGGGCCGCGCGGATAGACCATCGCGATCAGGGGCATGCCCCACGCGTCGCAGGAACGGGCCACCGCCCCCAGATCGGCCAGTTGCCGCGCCTCGGTGTCCGAGCCGATGTTCACATGGACGCTGACCGCGTCCGCGCCGAGCGTCAGCGCCTCCTCGACATCGGCGACCAGCACCTTGGCGTGGACGTCGGCGGAGCAGGAGGTACTGGCGCTCAGGTGCACCACCAGCGCGCAGCTCTTCAGGATGTCCGGCGCGAAGGCGCGGGCGCGCCCCTTGTGGACGATGATCCCGTCAGCCCCGCCGGCCACCAGCGCCCGCAGCAGGTCGTCCCACTTGTCGGCGGGGACGATCGGACCGTCCGAGACGCTGTGGTCGAGCGGGATGAGCAGATGCCGGTCGTCACCCGCGAGCGAAAGTCTTCTCAAGCGTAATTGCTTGCCCGTTTTCAGCATGGGAATTGTGATTCTCCGTGTCCGAAAATCGATGGTTGTAGAACTTTCAAGTTAAGCGGTCATGAGCATTCTCGCGTCGCTGCCCGTTGGCAAGGTGTAACCGTCGGTAAATTTTTATACGACACGAAGCATGATTATTGACAGCGGATTGACAGGTTACGCGGGGTTGACTGCGCCCGGGCGTACTGTTCGCGCACTCTATGCGCGTTGGGGCGTTCTGCCCCTCCCTGTCAATGGCTTCTTGTCGAAATTGAATTTCGATGATTAGGGTGACTCCCCTTCCTGCTTTTCCGCTCAGGATTCGGAAGTGATCCCCCATGCCCGAATTACCGACACTGAACGCGTCCCCACCGCGGACAGCGAAGACCGAGGCCCCGAAGGTCGCCGTCGCGAGCCTGGTCGGCACGACGATCGAGTACTACGACTTCGCCGTGTACGGCACCGCCTCCGCGCTGGTCCTCGGCCCCGCCTTCTTCCCCTCCGGCAACGCGGCCCTCTCCTCCCTGGCCGCGTTCCTCACCTTCGCCGCGGCCTTCCTCTCCCGCCCCCTCGGCGTCGTCCTGTTCGGCACGATCGGCGACCGGCTGGGCCGAAGACGGGCCCTGGTCGTCTCCCTGCTGCTGATGGGCGTGGCCACGGTCGGCGTCGGCCTGCTGCCCACGTACGAGACCGCCGGGCTCCTCGCCCCCGTGCTCCTGGTGACACTCCGGCTGCTCCAGGGCGTCAGCATGGGCGGCGAGTGGGGCGGGGCGGTGCTGCTCGCCGCCGAACACGCGCCCCCCGGCCGCCGTGCGCTGTACGCGTCCATCCCGAACATCGGCCCCTCGCTCGGCTTCCTGCTCTCCACCGCGGTCATCCTGCCCACCATGAACATCGTGGGCATGGAGGGCTTCACCGACTGGGCCTGGCGTATCCCGTTCCTGCTCAGCACCGTCCTCGTCGTGGTCGGCCTGTGGGTGCGTACGACGGTCTCCGAGTCCCCGGTCTTCACCTCGGCGGCCGGCCGGCCGCAGGCCGACCCGGCGCCGCCGTTCCCGCTGGGCACGATCCTCAGGCAGTACCCCCGCAGGCTGCTGCTCGGCACCGGCGCGGCGATCGGCGGCTCGGCCGTCTACTACCTGACGATCGTCTACAGCCTCTCGTACGGTCCGCAGGAACTCGGCATCCCCCGGAACACGATGCTGACCGCCGCGAGTATCGGCGCGGCGGCCGGAATCGCCATCACCCTGCCGGTCGCCAGGCTGTCCGACCGGATCGGCCGCCGTCCGCTGATGCTGGCCGGAGCCGCCGGCTGCGTGGTGTGGGCGGTGCCGATATACGCCTCGCTCAGCTCACGCAACGGACTGGTGATCACCGGCGCCTACACGGTCGGCCTGATGTTCCTCGCGCTGATGTTCTCCCCGGTGGCGGCCTTCCTGCCGGAGCTGTTCCCGGCCAGACTGCGCTACACCGGTGCCTCCGCCGCCTTCATCCTCGCCAACACCCTCGGCGGCGGTTTCGCCCCGTCCATCGCCACCTGGCTGAACAGCCACTGGGAATCCCCGCTGGTCCTCGGCTTCTACACCGGCGGCCTCTGTCTGGTGAGCCTCCTGTGCCTGCTGGCACTGCCGGAGACCCGGGACCACGAGTTCGACGACTGACGCGTCGACTTCCGTCTGACGGAAAGCGCGTCGTCAATGGATATTGCCCCACGCAATAAAATATATTACTGGGAACAAAACCCCCTCCCGGTGAATCCTGGCCGCGGACGCGGTGTTTCGATCCGTGCTCTAGTCTGAGCCGACGTGAGGCGCGAAATGCTCACGGAGTCGATCTCAGGCTAGGAGTTCTCGATTGGCTACGCACCGTTATAAATCCCGGTCCGTGCGATACGGGTTGGTAATGGCGTCGTTGGGGCTGATGACCGCCGGGGCTGCGATATCCGCCCCGGCGGCATCGGCCGCCGTCTCGACCGCCGCCCTTCGGGGTGCTGATTCCGGGCGATGCCTGGATATCCCCGGCGGAAAGACTGAGAACGGCACCAAACTCACACTGTGGGACTGCAACGGGGGCAGCAACCAGCAGTGGTCGTACGACACCGCGACCAAAGCGCTGGGCGTTTACGGAAACAAATGCCTGGACAGCGAGACGAGCAGCGCGGTCAACGGTGTGTCCGTGGTGATACGGGACTGTACGGGCGGCGCCACCCAGCAGTGGGACGTCGTGTCCGGGGGAACCGTCAAGAACGCCGGCCTGGGCCTCTGCCTGGACGCGGCCGAGCTGGGCACCGCCAACGGGACCCCGGTGCAGCTGTGGTCCTGCAACGGTGGCGGAAACCAGCAGTGGAGCGGAATCACCCCCGGCACGCCTGCCGACACGTCCGGGATGACGTCGCTGGAGAAGCAGGCGTTCGACAACGTCAACGCGCAACGGACCGCCAACGGCTGCGCGGCCCTGGTGGTCGACGCGAGCTTGCAGAAGGCCGCCCACGACTATGCGGCCGAGATGGTGCGGACCCACTACTTCTCGCATACTTCGGCGAGCGGAAAGAGCCCCACCGACCGGGCCAAGGACGCCGGATACACCCGGGGCGGCGTGGGCGAGAACATCGCGATGGGCTTCGAGGGCGATCCGAACGGCGTGGTCAACAACGCGACCTACGGGTGGATGAGCAGTCCCGGCCATCGCGCGAACATCCTCAATTGCGGCTACACCAGGACCGGTATGGGATACGACGCGGGGAACATCGACCCCAACTACGCCGACGGTTCCTGGGTGCAGGTATTCGGCTGATGCCGGTGTTGACGCCGGTGTGAGGTGACCGGGCCGCCGACGCCTTTCCTGAGGCGGCCCGGCAGGTGCGTCGGTGATCGTGCCTACTTGAGTACATCCCACATCCCGCATCCAACATCCACGTCCCCGTCCCTGTCCCTGTCCCCGTTCCTGTCAGTGGGCGGTGAGATCCGCAAGCCGAGGTGAGCCACTGGGTGGCGGCCAGCGCGGCCACCGCCAGTGTCGTGATCCATGCCAGGTGCCCGTTCGTCCGCGCTGCGCGCAGCGGTGCCTTCGCCATGTCCGACTCTCCCTCCGTCCGTGTCGCCCCGCGCACCTTCGCGGGGCCCGGTAGTCAACTCTGTTGCCCCGGAGGGCAGCACCGCCTCGGCCGAACGGCCGGAAACCACAGACCGGAACCGCCCCTGTACTGGCCGAACGGTGGAGGCGGGGGTCGCGCGGAGGGGAGCACGCTGGTCTCTCGCCGGAAACACGTCGAATGTTTTTCCAACCCGACGCCACCCTCGTCCGTCTCTAGGCGCGAGCCGTCGGGAGTACGTGCGACGGCTCCTGTCCGATGTCGAGGTGTCAGGAGTTCAGGTGGAGTTACGCGCGAGACCAACACGTGCGGTCGTGGCGGCCGGGGTGGCCTCCACGGCCCTTCTGCTGGCCGGTGTCCCAGGTGCGGAAGCCCAGGACACGAGCGGCGCCGGTACGGTCAGGACGGCCGAGATGTCCAAGCCGTCCAAGGCGTCCGAGGCGTTCGGTACGGCCAATGCAGCGAAGACGGTGACCCTCGTGACCGGTGACCGGGTCATGATGGACGGCGCCGGAAAGGTCACCGGGCTGGTCCGGGCCGAGGGCCGGGAGAAGGTGCCGTTCTCCGTCCGGGAGATCGCCGGACACACCCATGTGGTGCCCGGCGACGCGGAGTTGCTGCTGGCGCGGGGCAGGCTGGACGCCCGGCTGTTCGACGTGACCCAGCTGGTGGCGGACGGCTACGACGACGCGGGCCGCGGTGACGTACCGCTGATCGTCACCTTCAAGGGGAAGAAGGCGCCCTCGATGACCCCGTTCACCGGGGCGGGGGCGAAGGTCGGCCGGGCGTTGCCGGTGGTCAACGGCAAGGCGATGCGGCCGGTGAAGAAGCGCGGCGCCGACTTCTGGAACGCCGTGACCGGCACCGGCCAACAGGCCGACAGGGCAACGGAGTTCACCGCCTCGACGGCGGTCGAGAAGCTGTGGCTGGACGGCCGGCGCAAGGCCAGTCTCGACAAGAGCGTGCCGCAGATCGGCGCACCGACCGCCTGGGCCGCCGGTTACGACGGCACCGGCGTCAAGGTCGCCGTGCTCGACACCGGCATCGACACCACCCACCCCGACCTGGCGAGCCAGGTGATCGCCGAGCAGGACTTCAGCGGTTCCGCCTCGGGCACCAGCGACAAGTTCGGCCACGGCACGCACGTGGCGTCCACCGTGGCCGGTACGGGCGCCAAGAGCGGGGGCAAGTACAAGGGCGTCGCTCCGGGCGCGAAGATCCTGAACGGCAAGGTTCTCGACGACAACGGCTTCGGCAGCGACTCCGGGATCATCGCGGGCATGGAGTGGGCGGTGGCGCAGGGCGCCGCGGTCGTCAACCTGAGCCTCGGTGGCGAGGACATGCCCGGCATCGACCCGATGGAGGAGACGGTCAACCGGCTCTCCGCCGAGTCCGACACCCTCTTCGTCATCTCGGCCGGCAACTCGGGCGAGGACGGTGAGAGCACGGTCGGTTCGCCCGGCAGCGCGGACGCCGCGCTCACCGTCGGCGCGGTCGACAAGTCCGACCAGCTCGCCGACTTCTCCAGCCGGGGCCCGCGCGTGGGCGACGGCGGGGTCAAGCCGGACCTGACCGCGCCCGGTGTCGCCATCACGGCGGCCGGGGCCTCGGGCAGCGTTCTGGAGGAGTGGTACCCCTCCGACATACCCGGCTACCTCACCCTCGACGGCACCTCCATGGCGTCCCCGCATGTGGCGGGCGCCGCCGCGATCCTCGCCCAGCAGCATCCCGACTGGGCCGGCGAGCGCATCAAGGCGGTCCTCACGGGCTCGGCCGAGCCGGGCGCGTACAGCTCCTTCCAGCAGGGCACCGGCCGCACCGACCTGGTCCGGGCGCTGGACCAGAGCGTCATCACCGAGCAGCAGCCGCTCGACTTCGGTCTCCAGCAGTGGCCGCACGGCGACGACACCCCGGCGACCAAGCAGGTGACGTACCGCAACCTCGGTACGCAGCCGGTCACCCTCGACCTGTCCGTGGACGCCCTCTCGACGGACGGCAAGCCCGCCGCCGAAGGCATGTTCGCCGTGTCACCGCGGCGGGTCACCGTCCCGGCGGGCGGTGAGGCGAGTGCCTCCGTCACCGCCGACACCCGCGCCGGCAGTGCCGACGGCTCCTTCGGCGGCTCGGTGCAGGCCACCTCCGCCGACGGCAAGGTCCAGGTGCGTACCGCTGTGGGCGTGGAGCGCGAGGTGGAGTCGTACAGCCTGACGCTCAAGCATCTCGACGAGAACGGCGCGCCGACCGGCGACGCCTCCACCTCCGTCTCGGACCTCGACAGCGACTTCTACGCCGACTACGCCGACGAGCAGGACGGCGAGCTCACGGTGCGGCTGCCGAAGGGCGACTACGCCCTCAGCGGGGTGATCCACCCGTCCTACGAATCCGCCACCCACGCCATCGTGGTGCAGCCGAAGCTGACCCTGGACCGGGACACCACCTTCACGGTCGACGCCCGGCAGACGCGGCCGGTCGAGATCACCGTGCCCGACGCGGCGGCGGAGAACACCGAGGGCACGGCCTACTTCAGCTACGCCCGCGGCGAGGGTCTGCGCCCGGGCAGCGTGGAGTTCCTCCTGCCCACGTTCAAGGGCACGACCTTCGGACAGCTCGGACCCGAGCCGGCCGCCGGCCAGGCGTCCGCCGTGTTCGCCGGCGACTGGACCCGCGAGGACGCCGAGGGCCGCCCGGTCACCTACCACCTGGGCTGGAACCGCCCCGGTGGTCTCGACGGCTTCGCCGCCAAGGTCCGGCACAACCAGCTCGCCAAGGTCGACCTGCAGGTCGGCGTGCCCGTCGAGGGCAGGCGCGTCCAGGTCGAGGTGTCGGCGTCCACCCCCGACGGGGACCTGATCTACGGCGCGAACGACCTGCGCGCCGGCCTGCCGCTGCGGACCACCGACTACATCCTCGACAACGGCGTCAAGTGGGCCTTCCGCTCGTGGCAGATGTTCGGCGAGGACCACGAGGCGCACTCCGAGAGCTTCCTGATGCGGATGCCGAGGACCTGGCAGGCCGGTCACAGCTACACCGAACGGTTCAACGTCGGCGTCTTCGGCCCGGTCCTGCCCGCCGCGGGTGACCTCGGACCGGAGCGGGGACTGCCCGGGGTCGTGCGGTACGGGAACGTCATCAGGGCCTTTACGCCGCAGTTCGGCGACGGCGCCGGACACTGGGGCCTCAGCGAATACACCTCGGTGACGAGCTCGCTCCAGGCCGACGGCAAGGAGATCCCCGACGACTACGGCATCTCGCCGATCGACCTCACCGAGTACACCGTTCCCGCGCAGGACAGCGCGTACAGACTGACGGTGGACGCCAAGCGTGATCCCGCGGTGTACCCGGTCAGCACCCGTGTCCGGACGGAGTGGACCTTCCGCTCCGCCACCACCCCCGAGGACGCGAACACCGCCCTCCCGCTGTCGGTGATCCGCTTCTCACCCGACCTGAGCCTGTCCAGCACGGCGAAGGCGGGCAAGCGGTTCTCGGTGCCCTTCACCGTCGAGGGCGCGGCGGCCGGACAGAGGCCCGCCAAGCTCGCCTTCGAGGTCTCGTACGACGAGGGCGCCACCTGGCAGCACGCCAAGGCCGTCGGCGGTACGCACCTGGAGCTGACCCACCCGGCCACCGCGGGCTCCGTCTCCCTGCGGGCGAAACTGACCGACCGGGCCGGCAACACCCTGGTCCAGACGATCGAACGCGCCTACCTCACCACCAAGTAGACGTACGTCGAGTCCTGCCGGGGTCGGTGTCCACACCGCCCCCGGCAGGACTGTTCACTGCTCCCCTCATGACTGTTCACTGTTCCCCTCATTGCTCCCTTGACTGTCCACAACAGCCGCGCGAGTCACGGAAGTTCACGGGTTCCCGCCCGCCGTGAACGGGGATAGCCATAGGGTGCGGCCACAGGTCGCGGGGGAACGGCGACGGGGGGAACGCCACATGTCCATGTCTCGATGGAGTGTGTCTCGGGCCAGATCACCTTTGCGCGGCCGCATCACGCTGCTGTGCCTTTTCCTTCTCCTCGTGGGCAGCCCCTGGGGGCAGCGGCGCGTCGAGGACCTCTACGCGGAGTACTACGACGGCGAGACCGCACGCTGGCTGATCCAGGGGGGTTTCGTCCCGAGGTGGGCCCTCTCCGCCGACCCGCGGATCGACTACTTCGGCTCGTCCATGCTGGTCGTGCAGGACCTCAGCGTCGTACTGCTGCTCGTGGCGCTCGCCCGCGTCATGCGCCGGGCGACCGGCTGGAGCCGCTGCCTCGTCGGGGCACTGCTGGTGTCGGAATTCGTGGCCCTGCTGCGCTGGTGGATGCTCGACACCTTCGTCGACGGACTGGACCTGTCGTCCGCCGGCCTGAAGGAAGAGCTCCTGCACGCCCCACTCGCGTTCGGCCTGGTGACCGGAGTCCTTCTCGGCCTGCTGACCATGGGCCGGAAAGGTGCGCGAGTCGCCGGTTCCGTCCGTGCCGGCAAGAAGCCGTCGTTCCTTCAGGGAAAGTTCCTTCAGGGAAAGGGAGATGCCGCCATGACGACCCCGCAGGCGCACATGCCGGTCGGAAGCACGCCGGGTGATGTCACCCGGTATCTGTGCGCCGCGGCCTACGTCGACGAGGGGTTCGCCGACCGGGTGGTGGAGGGCGTGCTCGCCGACGAGGCCGGCGCCGTGGCACCCTCGCCCGATGTCGACCTGGTGGCGGTGGCCCGCCACTGCCTGGCGGCACAGGACCTCCGCCGTGCCCGCGACCTGCGGCTGACGGGGGCGTTCGCGGTCGTGGCACTGTTCGCACCGCTGTGGCTGGTGTTCCCCGCGCTGCTCCTGTCCGTCGCCACGGCGATGAGCCGCCCGCGACCCAGCCGTGCCACCCGTGGTCTGCGCCAGCCCGGCCGCAGGGTTCTGCCGGCCACGGCGGTCACCGCCGCAGGGGTGGTGCTCTTCGCCTTCCCCTTCGCCATCGGCATCGCGGCACTGCCCGTCTCCGGGTTCGCGAGCTGGCTGCTCGGTGCCTACCTGGCGGGGGTACCGGCCGTGCTCGCGTCCGTCGGCGCGACGCTCTTCGCCTACACGACGGTCGTGCGGCACGACCTCGCCGTCGACAAGCTGCTGCGCACCACCATGACCCGCGAGACGTTCACCCGGCAGCCCCCGCCGTCCGTGCCCCGGCGGGTGTGGATCGCCCGGCGGCTGGCGGTCGTCAAGGAGGCACGCGACGGCAACGTCACCGTGTACAGCGGGTTCTCACCGTTCGTCGGCTACGCCATGGCCGCCTCCAACTGGTCGCTCGCGGTGCCGCTCCTGCCCGCCGAGGACACCCCCGGCAAGAGATCGCGGCCCGCCGAGCCGGAGGCGTTCACCGTCGTCGAACTCGTCGACCACGTACGCCAACAGCTTCGCGCGGTCGCCGCGCGCGGCGGTGTCAACGGGACGGCGGACGCCACCTCGGAGGACCTCCGCTCCCTCACCGTCGAGGACCGGGTCTTCGTGGACGGCACGACCATCGGCGACGACCCCCGGTTCATGTCGACCACCGGCCTGTCACCGGCCGCGCGGCTGTCGGCCGAGGAGATCCAGGAGATCGTGCTCCATCCGACGGGCACGGTCCGTCACCATCTGGCGGTCCATGTGCCGCTCTGGGGCGGTGACGTGGTGCCGAGCGTGTTCCTGCACTTCTCGACCGAGGGCAGGACCCTGCATCTGCAGTGCGGCAACCATGTGCTCGGTCCGGTGGCCGCCGCCTACCACGTGGTGGACCGGCTGCGTGACCCGCTCACCCCCGAGCGGCAGCGCGGGCTGCTGGCGGAGGCGCTCCCCCGTACCGGCCCGGCGTTCTTCGGGGCGCCCTCCCGCGCGCTGCGTCAGGCCCGTTTCGAGGCCAGGCGCACCCGGCGGATGGTGGACGAACTGACCGCCCTGGAGCAGGACCCGGTCTTCGACTACGGCGCCCGGCTGAGCGTACGGGAGTTGGCGCTGAGCCCCAGCTACCACAACTACTTCCAGGTGGTGGACGCCGGGCGGATCACGTCGGCGGTGGAACGCCACACCCTCGCCGCGATCCGGGAGTTCCTCGACGCGCGCGGTTACGACATCACCGACTTCCGCAGCCAGCAGCAGACCATCCTCAACCAGGGCCTCATCCAGCAGGGCGGGACGAGCATCATCGGCAACCAGGCGATCGGCCCGGGGTCCAGCGCCACCCAGAACGTCACGCAGAAGACCGGCCCGGCCGCCACCGCCGGTGCCGAGAAGTAGCCCGGAAGACAGGGATTTCGCGATGAGCAGCAGTAGCGGTAGCAGTGAGGTCGGCCGTCCGGACCCGCCCGTCCGTCCGGAACCGCCCGTCAACAACGGCCTGGTGATCAACGGCGGTACGCACTACGTGGGCAACCAGGCGATCGGCCACCGCGCCCAGGCGTTCTCCGGTTCGGTCGGATTCCAGCCGCAGGGCGCCGAGCAGGCCGCCGCCCGGATGTCCGAACTCCTCGTCCAGGTCGAGCAGTTGCTCGCCCAGCACCGCGAGGCGCTGGCCGACCCCGAGGCCACCACCCGGGAGCTGCGGCGCCTGCGGGAGGAACTCGACGAGGAGGAGCCGGAGCCGACGGTCCTGCGACGCGCCCTGGACCGCCTGACCGAGTTCGTCCAGCCGGTGACCCCGCTCGTGCTCGCGGTCGGGGAACTCGCGCAGACGGTACGGGGGGCCCTGGGCGTCTGACGCCCGAGCGCCGACCCGATGGTCTCCAGGGGTCGGCGCTCGGGCGACCGCCGCCGCGGCCCGGGATCCGGACCGCGGCGAGCGAGAAAGCGCGGCCGACGACATCCGTCGCCGGAGGACCACCGGGCGGCAGCCCGGTCGGTCCACGTCCACCCAACGCGCTGCACCTGCACCCGGACCTGCGCCCGGACCTGCGCCCGGACCTGCACCTGCACCCGGACCTGCGCCCGGACCTGCGCCCGGACCTGCACCTGCGCCCGGACCTGCGCCCGGACCTGCGCCTGCGCCTGCACCCGGACCTGCACCTGCGCCTGCGCCCGGACCTCGCCGACGCCGTGAACGCGGCACCGGCCTCCGACTACGACACCGCCGCGACCCTCACCCCCGACCGGCGCGACTTCCCTGTCGTACGCCCCTTGAGCCGGCACCAGGCGTTCCGGGCACTGCCCGACGACCTGCCGCGCTGCCGCTGTGGGCGGGTCCCTGTCGGACCCGTCGGACGCCGGAGGTGGTTCGGCATCGGCCGGCAGCGGGGTCCGCGGGGCGTTTCCCGCCGGGAAGGATGTGCCGTCCGGAGCCCGTGGCCGTGAGCGCGCCCGTGCCGGACGGGGCCGCCGACCGCCGGTCGTGCCGTGACCGTCGTCGCTCCGCCGGTGGCGTCACCGGCCGGGACGCACTCCAGGACCGGCTCCGCGGCACGGTCGGCACTGGCACTGGCACTGGCACCGGTACCGCGACCGGTGGCGAAGACGAACAGCCGCAGGACCAGGAAGCGGCCGAGGCCGGCGAGGCCTGAGGCGCTGAGGTAGACGATCTGCTCGGTGAGCGCCGAGGGTGACGACTGGACCAGGTGCAGCAGGAGCATCGCCGCGCAGGTCACCACGTACGCCACCGCCGCGGAGCCCGCCGACTGCCAGTGTTCGCGTCGGCCGGCGCGGCGACCCGCCCCGAAGGTGAAGCGGGCGTGCAGCTCGGTGCAGAGGAGGGTGGAGGCGACGGTGATCACCGCGTTCGCCAGCCCCCAGGGCATCGACAGGGCCAGCAGTGTCACGGCGAAGCTGGAGAGAACGCCGACACCGCCGCCGCACACCACGAACCGGGCGAAGGAGGCGAACGGGCCGGGAGCGGTCGGGGCCGCCGGGGTCCGGGACGCTTCGTCCATGGCGGGTCTCCATCCGCTCCGTACGCGCGGTCTCGATGCCCGCGACGTGAACTTGCTTGACTTACTCAAGCATATCGAATTGCTTGAGTTACGCAAGTAGTCTCGGGTCGGATGTCGCGGAGATCACGGCCCGCCGGCCGCGGCTCGCCCAGGAGGGGGACGGGAGGCGGAGGGCGGGAGACGGGGAGTGGGCGTGCGGGGACGGCGGACGCGGACGTGCAGAAGCCGCCGCCCGCAGGTGCGGGCGGCGGCTTCTGCGTGTGTGTGGCGGCTGAAGGGACGTATGCCTACGCCTTGGTCGCGGCGACCTCCGCACCCTCCACGCCCTCCGGTGCCTCGACCGGGCTGTCGGACGCGGTCCCCTTAGTGTCCTCGCGTCGGCGCGGGATGAAGGAGGCGAGGAGGAAGGCCAGCAGGGCGGCTCCGGCGCCGATGGCCATGACGACCTTGAAGCCGTTCTCCGAGGGCAGTGCCACGCCACCGAAGTCGGTGGTCATCTGGGCCAGGATCACGCCGGCGAGGGCGCTGGCGAAGGAGGTGCCCAGGGACCGCATCAGGGTGTTGAGGCTGTTGGCGGCACCCGTCTGGGTGGGGTCCACGGCGCCCATGATCAGGGCGGGCAGCGCACCGTAGGTGAAGCCGATGCCGGCGCCGATGACACAGGACACCAGGATCAGGTGCCAGACCTCGGACATCAGGAGGAGGTTCAGGCCGTAGCCGCCGGCCACGATCAGCGCACCGATCATCAGGGTGACCTTCGGCCCCTTGGCCTTGGTGACCTTGGCGGACACGGCGGACATGACCATCATGACCAGGCCCTGCGGGGCCAGCACCAGACCGACGGTCAGCATGGACCTGCCCAGGCCGTAGCCGGTCGTCTCGGGCAGCTGGAGCAGCTGCGGCAGGACCAGGGACATCGCGAACATCGAGAAGCCGAGCGCGATCGAGGCGAGGTTGGTGAACAGCACCTGCGGGCGGACGGTGGTGCGCAGGTCGACCAGCGGCTGCGGGCTGCGCAGCTCCCACCAGCCCCAGGTCACCAGGATCACGACGGCGGCGACGCCCAGGCCGAGGGTGGTACCGCTGGTCCAGCCCCAGTCGCCGCCCTTGGACACGGCCAGCAGCAGGGACATCAGACCGGCCGCGAGGCCGAGCGAGCCGACCAGGTCGAACCGGCCGCCGGCGCGCACCTTCGACTCCGGCACGATCAGCAGGACCAGGACGAGGGCGACGACACCCAGGGCCGCGGAGACCCAGAAGAGGATGTGCCAGTCCCAGTTGTCGGCGATGAACGCGGCGCTGGGCAGTCCCAGCGCACCGCCGACACCGAGGGAGGCACTCATCAGCGCGGTGGATCCGGCCAGCCGGTCGGCGGGCAGTGCGTCACGCATGATGCTGATGCCGAGCGGTACGACCGCTGCCGCGAGGCCCTGCAGGGCGCGCCCGATGATCATCGGGACGAGGGAGTCGGCCAGCGCGCAGACCACCGAACCGGACACCAGCAGCACGATGCTGACCAGCAGCATCCGGCGCTTGCCGAACATGTCGCCGAGCCTGCCCGCCACCGGGGTGGCGACGGAGGCCGCGAGCAGGGTGGCGGTGACGGCCCAGGCGGTGTCGGACGCCGGGGCGTTCAGCAGCTTCGGCAGCTCGGGAACGATCGGGATGACCAGGGTCTGCATCAGCGAGACGACGATCCCGGCCAGGGCCAGTACCGCCACCACGGCGTTCGGCCTCGGCGGTGGGGGCACCTCCCGCGCCTTTCGGGCAGCGGGGGAGGGTGTTCCCGCTCCGGCGGGACGGGTAAGGGCGTTGGACATGGCGTCGGTCCTCCGTGGGGCGAGTCGTGGAATCGAGCGTCGAGTCGGGTGCCGAATCGAGCCGCACATCAAATTGCTTGACTTACGCAAGCATAAAGAGAATTGCTTGACTTACGCAAGTTCAATGGGAGGGGGGTGTGGTGGTCTGCGTCACAGTGGGGCCTGCTCGGCCTGGAGGGGCAGCTCGGCGACGACCCCGAAGCCGCCCCCGTCCTCCTGGCCGCGGTGCTCCGCACGGAAGGTCCCGCCGACGGAATGGGCCCGCTCGCGCATGCCGATGAGGCCGTAACCACCGCTCGGGCAAAGGGGGTTGGGTGATTCGAGGAGGTCGAGAGATTCGGAAGATTCGAGGAAGTCGGGAGAGTCGGAAGATTCGAGGGAGTCGGGGGAGACGGGTTTCTTCCCCGGGCCGTCGTCGGTGACGGCCAGGACGACGCCGGCTGCGGAGTAGGTGAGCCGCACCTCGGCCGAACGGGCGGCGGCGTGTTTGGTGACGTTGGTCAGGGCCTCCTGCGCTATCCGGTACGCCGTGAGGTCCACGCCGGCCGACAGTGGCCGCGGTTCCCCTTCGACTCTGACGGCGACCCTCAGCCCGGCGTGCTGGAAGGAGGCGGCGAGCTCCGGCAGTCGGGCGAGTCCGGGAGGGGGTTCCATGGGTGGGTCCCGGTCGTCGGAGTTCCTCAACAGGCCGACGGTGGCCTTGAGTTCACGCAGGGCCGAGGATGTGGTGCCGGTCAGTTCGGCGACGATCCGCGCCGCCTCGTCGGGCCGGGCGGGCAGCTGACGGGCGACTGCGCCGGCCTGGAGGTTGGCCAGCACCAGGTGGTGGGCGACGACGTCGTGCAGGTCACGGGCGATGCGCATCCGCTCCTCGGCGACCCGGCGGCGGGCCTCCTCCTCCCGGGTGCGCTCCGCGTGCTCGGCGCGGGCCCGGACCGCCTCCAGATAGGCCCCGCGCAGTCGGTTCGCGGTGCCCAGTGAGGTGGGCAGCAGCAGCCAGGCGGCGGGGCCGACCAGCTTGAGGACCAGCGGTTCACCGGCAGGGCCGACGATCAGCGCCGTGCTGACCAGCAGGACGATGCCGCCGCAGGTGAAGGAGTTGGCGGTCTTCCGGTCCGTACGCAGGGCCAGTGAGTGGAGCGCGACCATGAGCGGTCCGAGCAGCAGGATCGAGAGAACGTGGCCCATGCCGGCCATGGCGGTGGCGCAGAGGGCGGTCACCGTCACGGTGGCGCGGGGACGGCAGCGGTGCCACAGCAACGCCACGCAGGAGACGCCCGTCAGCAGCGCGCCGGGCCACCACGGGAGCGCAGGACCGCCGGGCAGCGTGAAGAGGCTGCCGGGAAAGGAACAGGCGAAGACGGCCGCGGCGACAGCGGCGTCGACGGGGCCGGGATGCTCCACGGGCTCGGGATGCCCTACGGGGCTCGGATGGCTGCGCAGCTGCCGCTGCGGGCTGCTGATCATGGGGGAGCGGTTCCTGTACGGTAGGTAATATTGCTTGACTCAGGCAAACATAAAAGAGTTACTTAAGTCAAGCAACCTTCTTGACGTCGCGCCGCCAGCTCAGCTGGAGAGGTTCAGCCCAGAACTCACCGGTGGGGGGATAGTTGTACGCGGACCGCCCCACGTTCCCGCTGGCCCGGAACGGGTTGCCCTTGTCGTCGACGCGTACGACGCCTTCCCGGATCTGCTGGTTCGTGCCGGGGTCCGCGCAGAAGCGCGGGCCGAGGCTGGAGTCGGTCGACAGTGAACCGGCCGGCAGGCTGCCCCCGGGACTTAGGGCTTGTCCGACCGCGGGATGTCGCGCTTCTCCAGCGGGTGTACCGCGGGCCCCTGGAGGATTCGTCCGTCCGGGGCGAAGCGGGAGCCGTGGCAGGGGCATTCCCATGCCTGTTCCGCGTCGTTGAAGGCCACGATGCAGCCGAGGTGGGTGCAGCGGGCCGAGACGGCCTGGAGGGTGCCGCTCTCGTCCCGGTGGACCGCGCACTGCTGTCCGCCCAGGCGCAGCACCGCGCCGTGGCCCGGCGGGATGTCGCCCGGCTCGGGGGCCGTCATGGTCGGCAGCCGGTCGCCGACGAAGTGCCGGGCCACCTGGGCCTGGTGCTTCAGGAACGACACTCCCTCGCGGATCACGGGCGTCAGCCGGCGCGGGTCGTAGAGGCCGCTCCACTCCACCGTACGGCCGTTGATCTGATCGCTGAGGAGCCGGCCCGCCATGATGCCGCCGCTCAGACCCCAGCCGCCGAAACCGGTGGCCACGTAGGTGTGCCGGCTGCCGCGGTGGAGGGGGCCGACCAGCGGTACGGAGTCGGTGGAGTCGTTGTCCTGGGTGGCCCAGCGGTGGGTGAACGTGAGGCCGGTGAAGCGGTCGTCGGCCCAGGCGGACAGCCGGTCGAACCTCTCCTCGGTGCCGGCGGCGCCGGGGGTGAAGTGCTCGCCGGTGACGATCAGGAGGCGCTTGCCGTCGCGGTACGGGGCGCTGCGCACCGAGCGTGTGTTCTGTTCCTGGGTGATGTACATGTCGCGCGGGGCGCGGTCCTCGTCGATGGTCCCGGCGACGACGAGTTCCCGGCGCGGGCTGAGCCGGGTGAAGAGGAGGGCGCGGTCGAAGACGGGGTAGTGCGTGGCGATCACGACTTCCTTCGCGCGGACCGAGATCCCGGCGTCGGTGCGCAGGACGCAGGGTTCGCCCTCGGTGAGACCGACGACGCGTGTGCCCTCGTACACCGTGCCGCCGCGCCCGCGCAGGTCCTCGGTGAGCGCCAGCAGGTACTTGCGGGGGTGGAACTGGGCCTGTCCGCTCACCCGGACCGCGCCGGCGACCGGGAAGGGCAGGTCGGTCTCGGTCACGAAGTCGGCCGGCAGGCCCGCCTCGCGTGCGGCTTCCGCTTCCGCCCGCAACGTCCCGACGTGCTTCGGGTCCTCGGCGTAGGTGTGGGCCGCCGCCTCCTCCCACTCGCAGTCGATGCCGAGTTCGTCGACGAGCCCGGCGGCGTACCGGATCGCCTCGGTCTGGGAGCGGGCGTACAGGCGGGCGCCCTCGGCGCCGCGGGTGCGGCGCAGGTGGTCGTAGACCAGGGTGTGCAGGGCGGTGAGCTTGGCCGTCGTGCGGCCGGTGACCCCGGCGGCGACGCGGTCCGCCTCCAGCACCGCCACCTCGCGTCCCTGCCGGACCAGCTCGTACGCGGTGCTGAGTCCGGCGATGCCGCCACCGATCACGGCGACGTCCACGGTGAGGTCACCGGACGGCGGGGGAGCGGGGGCGGCGGCCCGCGCGGTGTCCAGCCAGTAGGAGCTCTGGATTCCGTTTTCGGGGTTCATGGCGGCCGAGTGCCCATCGCGGTGAGGGATACGCCAGGACCGGGATGTCTTCAATCCGTGAGCCTGGGTACCCGAGGTCGTGCGGAAGACCGCCAATGCCGCCAACACCTCATATAAGGAGGAAAGCATGAGCACGGTCAAGGAAGTAGTGGAAGTGGACGTTCCCGTCCACACCGCCTACAACCAGTGGACTCAGTTCGAAGAGTTCCCCCAGTTCATGGAGGGCGTCGAGGAGGTCAAGCAGCTGGACGAGCGTCACAACCACTGGACCACCAAGATCGGTGGGGTGAAGCGCGAGTTCGACACCGAGATCGTCGACCAGCTCCAGGACGACCGGATCACCTGGCGTTCTGTCGGCGGCGACACCCAGCAGCGCGGTTCGGTCCGCTTCGAGCGTCTCGACGACACGCACACCCGTGTGGAGCTCACGATGGAGGTCGAGCCCACCGGCATGGTCGAGAAGGGCGCGGACGCGCTCGGCTTCATCGACCGCCGTGTCAAGGGCGATCTGCACCGCTTCAAGGACTTCATCGAGGAGCACGGCGGCGAGACGGGCGCCTGGCGCGGACGCATCCGCCCCGGAGACCCGGGTGCCACCGAGACGCCCGGGACGCCCGGGACGCCCGGGACCACCGGGATGCCTGGGACCACCGGAACGACCCCCATGCCCAGTGCTCCCCACACTCCCGGGACCCCCGGCACCGCTGGGGCCCCTGGAACGTCCGGTGTCCCCGGCGCTCCCCACACCCCTGGTACCTCCGGTACCCGTGGCACGCCGGGTACTCCCGGCACCCCCGGTCCGCGGATCTGACCGCGCTGAGGCCTGAGTTCTCAGGCCCGCGTTCCGAGGCCTGAGTCCTCACCCCTCCACCCCGATGGGCGCCGTACGCGGCGCCCATCGGTTTGTTCTGCTCCGGTTGTTCTCCTTCGCGGGATGTTAGGCCGAGGGCCGGCTCCCGGCCGCTGCCGGCCAGTCCCCGCGCAGTCCGGTGGCGCCCTCGCGCCAGGCGCCGAGCAGCCTGTCCGCGAGGCGGTTCTCGAGGTAGGCGGTCGCGTGGATACCGAACACCACGTCGGCGTCCAGGTGCGGCTCGCCCTCCAGGAGTCCGCCCACGACGTCGTGCCGTACGACCTGTTCGTGCACCGCGTCCGCCGTCACGTGCTCGGTGTAGAACCGCACGGCGGCCGGGCCGGCGCCCACGCGGCGCATCGCCTCGGCGAGGCGGCGGGAGCCCGGGGACGAGGTCACCTCGACGGCCGCGAAGTGGCCGACGAGCGCCGCGCGCAGCGCGCGGTGCAGACCGAACAGGGACATCAGGTTGACGGTGGCGAGCACCTCGGCAGGCGCCGCGTCGACGTAGTGGCCGTACGTGGTGTCCAGCCGCAGGTCCGCCATGAGGTCGGCGAACAGCTGCGCGTGGATCTCCTCGGCGCGGCCCCCGCCGAACTCGTCGAACTCCACGGCGACCATGGCCGCCTTGGCCCGGCCGTGGAGCCGGGGGAGGACCCAGGCGTGCGGGTCGGCTTCCTTGAGGTGGTAGAGGGAGCGCGCCGCCGCGTATGCGCGCACGTGTTCGAGGGTGCCTTCGTCCCGAAGGAAGTACGAGACGCCGGTGCCGTCGTCGCCGACCGGTTCGAGCTGGAGTTCGTCCAGCGCCTGTTCGGCCGTCTCCGTGGTGTCGATCGGCACGTCCCTGCGCAGTGCGCCCAGAAAAACCTCCTCCATCGCACCGCGGCAGGCCAGCAGAGCGCTGTCCCACTCAAGGCTGTCGGGGACGTCCTGGAAGCCCTGGTAGTGCAGCTCGTAGAGGACGTAGAGGGCGAGTTGCAGGTCGTCGCCGTACGGGGAGCAGCTCTCGGGATTCGGGACGGGAAGCGGCGTACCTCCGGGGGCCGTTCCCCGCAGCCGGGCCGTCACCGCGGCGGAGAGCGGGCCACGCGGCTCGGGCAGCGACGGGGGACGGAGCCGGAACTGCTGCCGGGCGAGGGCGGGGGAGGGGGTGGGGGAGCCGGTCATGAGGCCTTGCCTTCCTTGCCTTCCTTGTCGGACGGTTTGTGGCTGCGGCGGCGGTGGCTGGTGTCGCACCAGGGGAATGCGCGGCTGCGGCGGCAGGTGCAGACCGCCACGGTGAAGCGGTTCGAGACGGACACCTCGCCGTCCTCGCCCACCACCTCGACCGGGCCCTCGATGAGCAGGGGCCCGTCGCGCTGGACGCGGACCCGGCGGGGACGTTCAGGCGTGTTCGGCACGGATCACCACCAGCTCCTCCGTCGTGCCCTCGGCGGTGGTCGTCAGCCCCTGCTCCCGCAGCCAGGTGAGCCGGGAACGCAGCACCCGGCCGTAGGGCAGCAGGGCCCGGTCGACAACCCTCGCCCGCAGCCCGGCCGCGTCCAGGCGGGCCAGCGTCCCGTCGACGCCGCACAGGTGGGAGTGCACGATCAGGAGGGTCCCCTTCGGCCGGAGGACCGTCGGCGCGGTGTCGCAGATACGGTCGATCAGCAGACGGCCGTCCTGGCCGGCGTCCCAGGCCCTGGCGAGGCCCCGGGGCGGCGCGGTGTCGGGGGCGGGCACGTAGGGCGGGTTGCTGATGACCAGGTCGAAGCGGCGGCCGGGCACCGCCGACGCCAGGTCGCCGTGGCGCACGCGCAGGGACTGTCCGTTCAGCAGGGCGTTCAGCCGGGCGGTGGCGAGTGCCCGCCAGGAGATGTCGACGGCCGTGACCCGGCCGCCGAGCCGGGCCGCCTCGACCGCGAGCATGCCGCTTCCGGTGCCCAGGTCCAGTACGTCCGTCCCCTCCGAGACGCCCTCGCGGCGGATCGCCTGCCTCAGGAGCCGGGTGTCGGTCTGGGGTGCGTACACGCCCCGGGGCACCCAGCAGCGGAGCCGGGGGGCGGTGGTGAGGGTTTCGACCTCGACTGTCATGGGAGCCCCTCAGTCCGAGCCCGGTGCGGAGCCGGGGCCCTCGGTCAGCGCCTCGGCGCGGGCGGGCTCGGGGGGTTGCTTGAGAGTGCGCTTGTCGACAGGTGCTCGCACGATCGCTCCGACGTAGGGGACAGACGGTTCACCGCACGGACACGAGCCGACGGCGCACCACGAGTACCCCCTGGCAGCAGACGTAACGGTCGAAAAGTGTGTTCATCCCCCTCCCGGGAGTCAACTCACCTCCTGAGGTGATGTGGTGCCGGCCCCGACCGCCCCGACCGCCGTACCGCTCACCCCGTGGTCCGCCGTCCAGCTGGTGTTGTCCGGGACTTCACCTCGTCCGGCGCCTGGAGTATCGTCCTCGCGGTCCTCTTCGGGCGCGACCGCTTCCGGGCACTGCCGCGATCCGCCGCCGGACCCGGAGCTTGGTGAGTCCGGAACCCGGACCGTGATCCAGCCATCTTCAACTGTCGGGAGCCGCTGACAGGTCTCACACAGGTTGACTTCACGGGGGAGGAAGCTGCCCAAAAACGTGATCAGTGGCTGATTGACAGAAGTCCGGCAAATCGAATGGGAACTCATATATGCCGCCGCGAGCGTCTGAGCGAATACATCGCAGAACCATGTTCTCGATGTGGCGGCAACCGTCGGCGAGGCTCTGGGCCGTGGCGGGTGTGGTGGCCCTCGGGTTCCTCGTCGCGCTGGAGGTCGCCGCGCGTCACTACGGCCTGCCGGGACCGATCACCAACCAGGTGCGCGAGGTGATATGTGCCCCCAAGTCGGGGCCCCTGCTGTACGCGAGCATGGCGTTGATGATGGTGGTCCTCACCTGGCGGGAGCGGTTCATCGCGGCGGGGGCCGCGATCGGCATCGACGTCGTCGTGCTGCTGGTGCGGGTGGCGGCCGGCGCCAGGGTGGGCGGCGGCCACTTCTTCGGCAACGGCGCTCTGTGGGTGATGCTGGGCTGCGCGGTCATCGCCGTCACGCGCCGCACCGGCCGGGAACGGCTCCTGCTGCTGAAGGGCGTCGGGCTGGGCCTGCTGCTGGTGGCGGGCCGCAAGGCGGGCGACACCTGGCTGCTGATCACGTCGAAGACCCGCCCGACGGTGCTCGACCAGTACGTGGCGACCGCCGATCACGCGCTGGGCGATCCGTCGTGGCTGGTGGGCCGGATGGTCAGGGCCACGGGCCCGATCGGCACCCATCTTCTCGACTGGGTCTACATCCAGCTCGCGGTGGCCGCGGTCTGCGTCGCGCTGTACCAGCTGCGCAACGTGGCCGCCGAAGGCCGTTTCCCGAGCCACCACGTGGTGCGCACCTTTCTGGCGATCGGCCTCCTCGGACCGGCCATCTACATGATCTTCCCGGTCGTCGGACCGGTCTTCGCGTACGGCCCCGGCGCCTTCGGCACCGGCGGCGGGCACTGGGCGGTGGCCGACCTGTGGCCGAACACGCCACTGCCGATCACCACCCCGCACCCGATGCCGTACGACGGGATCACGCCCCGCAACTGCATGCCCAGCCTGCACACAGCGTGGGCCACCGCGATCTTCGTCCACTCCCGCAAGGGCCCACGGTTCCTGCGGTTCGCGGGCACCTTCTGGCTGGTCGCCACGCTCACCGCGACGCTGGGCTTCGGCTACCACTACGGTGCGGACCTCGTGGCCGGCGTGGTGTTCGCGCTGACGGTCGAGGCCGCTCTGCGCTCGCTCGCGCGTGGCTGGGACCGGTCGGCGACCTGGCTGGTCGCTCACGGCGCGACGGTCTTCGCCGCGCTCCTGGTGTCGTACCGCTGTCTGCCGATGGAGATGGCCGAACATCCGTGGGTGTTCGGACCACTGATCATTCTGGCGATGCTCTCGGTGATCGACGGGTACGTACGGACCACCAGGAGATGGGAACCGGAGCACACACCGGCGCGGCAACCGGGACGGCGACTCGAACTGGTGTCAACTACCCGGTCGTGAACGACCGGAGATCGTTGATCTCTTCGAACTGACACCCCGCCCCCCCGTCACAGTTCCGGCAGCCGCAGCGCGAGGAGCGCCACGTCGTCCGTGCTGCCGGGTGGCATACGGGCCAGGAGCTGGTCGCACAGGGTGTCCAGCGGGGCGTGGGCGAGGTCCAGGGCGTGGCTGCGCAGGCGGCGCAGGCCGGTGTCGAGGTCGCTGCCGGGGATCTCGATCAGGCCGTCGGTGTAGAGGAGCAGGGTGGAGCCCGGCGGCAGGGCCTGGGTGGCGGTCGGCCGGCTCTCGCCGCCGCCGTTGTGACGGGCGCCGAGGAGGAGGCCCTGGCCGGCTTCGAGGTACCGCGCGTGTCCGCCGGGGGTCAGCAGGAGCGGCGGCGGGTGGCCGGCGCTGGTCCACCGCAGGGTCCACGGGCCCGTGTCCGGGTGGCCCTCCACCCGGGCGAGGACGAGGGTGGCCATGGGGACGGTGGTGATGGCGGGCATGGCGTCGTCGAGGCGGTCGACGACCGTGCCCGGCGGCCCGGAGCGGTCCCAGGCCAACGAGCGCAGGATGCCGTGCAGTTGGGCCATTCCGGCCGCCGCCGTCAGATCGTGGCCCACGACGTCGCCGATGACCAGCGCGAGCGTGCCGTCCTTCAGCTCGAACGCGTCGTACCAGTCGCCGCCGACCTGGGAGCCGACGGGGGCGGGCTGGTAGCGGGCGGCCAGCCGCAGGCGGCCGGGCTGGGGCAGCGGGGCGAGCAGGTTGCGCTGCATGGCCTCGGCGACGGCCCGCTGGCGGCCGAACCGCCGGGCGTTGTCGATGACCAGGCCGACCCGCCGCCCGATGTCGCTCACCACCCCGAGGTCGGCGTCGTCGAAGGGGTGCGCCGGATCGGTGCGCACCACGGTCAGGGCGCCGGTGATCTGCCGTTCGGGGCCGGAGCCCAGGGGCACCGTGATGGCGGACGTCGCGCGCACCGTTCGCAGGAAGTCGCTGTGCACGGCGGCCAGGCCGGAGCCGGGCGGTGCGGCGGCGGCCATCTCCGGCACGCCCTGCCGTACGGGATCACCGCCGTTCAGCACCTGGACGAGGGGCGACCAGTCACGCTCCCCCTCCCCCTCCCCGGCCTCGGGCAGGCGCTCGCGTCCGCCCTCCAGCGCGGCGTCCCGGCCCGCGGGCCCGGTGACCGCCACCCGGTGGATCCGCCCGGAACCGGTCCGGAGGTCCACCGCCGCCCAGTCGGCGAGACGAGGGACCAGCAGTCGGCCCAGCCGGGCGAGAGCCTCGTCGGTCTCCAGGGTCTGGCCCAGTACGTCGGTGATCTCCGCGACCAGGGTCAGCCGCTCGTTGAGGTCCTCCAGGGCGCTCGTGTAGGCCGCGCCTTCGCGACGCGCGCCCGGGTCGCCGCTGCCGTCGGCGCTGTCCGTGCGGTCGGTGAGCAGCACGGCCATGCCCTTGAAGGAACCGTCGTCCACCAGGGGAGAGGCGGACCAGGAGACCGTGACCAGGCGGCCGTCGCCGCGCAGACAGCTGTCGCCGTCACCGCGTGCGGCACCCTTCCCGGCCAGCGCCCGGAGCAGCGGGCACCGCTCCCGTGGGAGGGTGCCGCCGGCCGCGTCCCGGTGCAGCAGGTCGTGGACGTCCTGCCCGCGTACCGCGGTGGCGGTACGGCCCAGCAGCCGCTCGGCGGCCGGGTTGACGGCGTCGATCCGGCCGGCCGGATCGACCACCATCAGTGCTGTGCTCAGCCGTTCGACGACCTGTCTCCAGAACTTCGGCCCGGCCGCCGGCCGTGCCCCCGACTCGTCACCCGCACCGGGCACCGCATCCTCCACCACGCCGCCCTCGAGTCAGGGCGGCCTCGCACCGAAGCCCGTGGGCGCGTCGGGGGGAAACCCCGGACCGGTGTCCGATGGCCCCCGACAGGAACCCGGCCGCATGGCCGGCACGACGAATCCGTCCGTCCACGTCCCGGGTTCGCCCCCACCGTACGGCTTCACGGTCAGCGCACGGGCCGCCGCCTGACCCGCCGGGTCAGCCGCGCCCCGAAGAAGATCAGGTCGGCGGCGAAGACGACGATGCCGATGGCCAGCAGATATCCCAGACCATGGGCCGCCACACCGATGATTCCCAGGATGACGGCCACCAGGACCAGTAGAAGGAAGAGCGCCATCATCCGGACCATCTCCTCTGTGCCGTGTGCGAATGACGCGGAGTGAGCGAAGTGCACATGTGTTCAGCGGCGGGCGAGCTGACGTTCGCCCCCTGCTCCCGGCTGGTACGCCAGGCCGTAGTGCTTGAAGATCTCCGCCTCCTGCTCGGCGGGGAGTACGTCGTCGGTCCCGATCGACGGAGCATTGCGCACCTGTGTCTTGGAGTAGGAGACCTTGACGTAGCCCGGTCCGAGGACCACGTCGTCGAGGGGGACGAAGACCAGCCGGTGGCGGGTGGGCAGCCCGGTCCGGATGGTGGCCATGGCCGGTTCGTCGGTGGTCGTGTCCACGTAGACCGATTCGAGCATGCCGATCCTGCGTTGTTTCTCGTCGACCACCTCGTGGTTGCGCCACTCGCGGATGTCGGCTGAACGGATCATGCCCTGCTCCCTGTCTGCGCGCTCCGGCGTACGGTGCGACGGCCCTGGCCTGGGCTCGAGCACCTGACCACGCCGACCCACTTGTCATCGTATGACCGAAACAAGTCCCCGGCATCGAGCACTTCATGCAGCGTTCGGCGCGCGAATGTGTCCCGGGGCGCAACTCCCGGGGCCGGTGTCAGCTGCCCGCGGAGTCCAGTGCCGACTGGAGTGACTGGCGGTAGCCGTCGCTGGTGTAGGTGGCTCCGGAGACCGTGTCGATGTCGGCGCTCTGGGCGGTGAGCGCCTCTCGGGTCAGCTGCGGGACGGCGTACGAGTTGATCTGCTGGTCCCTCGGGTTCTCCTGCGGGTAGGTGACCGCGGTGACGTCGGTGAGCTTCCCGTTCGTCAGGGTGACGCGTACCTGGACGGGGCCGTAGCGGGTCTGGACCGAGTCGCCGGTGAGGGTCCGGGTGCCGGTGGCCGAGCCGCTCGAACCGGTGGACGGCGCGGAAGAGCTCGCCGACCCGGCGGTGACGGCGGCCGGTGTCGTGTGCGGCTTGAGCGACAGCAGCAGCACCATGGCGGAGACGGTCGCGGCGCTCGCCAGCGCTGTGCGGCGCAGTGGACGGTTCTTCCTCAACGTGTGCAAGAGGGCCTCACAGCTCGAAGGACTCGTGGTGGATGCGGCGGTCGGGGACCCCGGCGGCGCGCAGCGCCTCGTACAGGTCCCGCGCGAATCCGTGCGGGCCGCACAGGTACACGTCGTGGGCGTCCAGGTCGGGCACGGCCGCCCGCAGGGAGTGGGCCGAGAGGTCGGGGCGCCGGCCGTCCGGGCCGTTGAGCGCGTGGAGCACCCTCGCCCCGCGCCACCGGGCGATCGCGTCCAGTTCCCCGCCCAGGGCGAGGTCCTCGTTCGTCCGGGCCCGGTAGAGGAGGGTGACGTCGCCGGGCAGTGTCTCGAACAGGGCCCGCAGCGGGGTGATGCCGGCGCCGCCCGCGATCAGCAGGGACCTGTGCGAGGTCTGCCGGTCGGCGGTCAGCGCCCCGTAGGGGCCCTCCGCCCACACCCGGGTGCCCGGCCGCAGCAGGGACACGGCGGCGCTGTGGTCGCCGAGCGCCTTGACGGTGATGCGCAGCAGGCCGGGGCGCGGCGGCGCCGACAGGGAGTACGGCGTGGAGGTCCAGCGCATGCCGTCGGTGAGGAACCGCCAGCGCAGGAACTGCCCCGGCAGTACGCCCATCTCGTCCAGTCGCCGGCCGGCGACGACGACGGAGTACACGCCCGGCGCCTCCCGGTGCACGGAGTCGACGCGCAGCCGGTGGCGCAGGTTGAGCCGTACCGGGGTGAGGACGCGGAACCACACCACCAGGGCGGCGACGCCCAGGTACAGCGCGTACCAGGCGGCCTGGGCCGCCCCGTCGCCGGTGAAGTCGGAGCCCAGGGCGAGCTGGTGGCCGAAGGCGAGGAAGATCGCGGCGTACGTGAGCAGGTGCAGGTAGTACCAGAACTCGTGGGCGACCCGGCGGCGCACCGCGCGGGCGGAGACGATCCCGACGGCGAACAGGATGACGGTGCCGGCGGTGGCCTTGAGCATCTCCGGGTAGTCCAGGACCACGGTGAACGCCTCGTCCAGGAACGAGGAGCCGTCCTGGGCGGCGTACCCGAGCAGGATCAGCACGATGTGCGCCACCAGCAGACAGACCGTGTAGCGGCCCGCCCTGGCGTGCCAGCGCGTCACCCGGTCCGCGCCGATCCGGCGCTCCAGCAGCGGGACCCGGGCCATCAGACCGACGAGGACGGCACAGGCGTACCCGCACAGCAGTCCCGCGATCCGTCCGGCTCCCGTCAGCCAGCCCGCCGTACCGACGACCGAGCCCGTGTCGTACCACCACAGGGCGAGCACGGCGGCGGCGCCGCCCCACAGGACGGCGAGCACCGGCCCGGCGGGGGAACGCCGTGGCGCGGGGGGCGCGGGGGCGACCCTTCGTTGCGCGTACGCCGTCGTCATCCGCGTGTCCCTTCGGCTGTCGGTACGTCGGTACGGTGGTACGTCCCTGTGGGCGTCCGGAACGACACTGTGCCGACGCAACCTCTGAGCCCGCTCTCAGCGCCTGGCCGGTGGCGGGGCCGAACCCGCAGGTGGGACGGGCGGCCGGATGGTCGGGGCCATGGCGGACGCAGAGCGGACTCAGAGGGAACTCAGAGGTCGGGAAAGCGGCCGGGGAGGCGGCGGGGCCGCATCCTGGTAACCGAGATGAACACTCCCCGCCCCCGCGGCTTCGGCCGCCCCACGCTGACCCGGACCGACGGCACGCCGCTCCGGGTCCTCGTCGTCGACGACGACCCCGACCTCGCGGAGGTCCTCTCCGGCGCCCTGCGGTACGAGGGCTGGGAGGTCCGCACGGCGGGCGACGGCGTCTCGGCCGTCACCGAGGCACGCGAACTGCTGCCCGACGCCGTCGTCCTCGACGTCATGCTCCCGGACACCGACGGCTTCGCCGTGCTGCGCTCGCTGCACGCCGTACGCCCCGACGTGTGCGTGCTCTTCCTGACCGCGCGGGACGCCGTCGAGGACCGTATCGCCGGCATCACGGCGGGCGGCGACGACTACGTGACGAAACCGTTCAGCCTGGAGGAGGTCGTCGCCCGGCTGCGCGGGCTGGTGCGCCGGGCCGGCATGGCCCGGCAGACGGAGGACGGGCCGCGGCTGACCGTCGGCGACCTCGTCATGGACGAGGAGGCCCGCGAGGTCACCCGGGGCGGTGAACTCGTCGAGCTGTCCCCGACGGAGTTCGAACTGCTCCGCTTCCTGATGCGCAACCCGCGCCGGGTGCTCAGCAAGGCGCAGATCCTCGACCGCGTCTGGTCCTACGACTTCGGCGGCCAGGCCCATGTCGTCGAGCTGTACATCTCCTACCTGCGCAAGAAGGTGGACGCGGGCCGCCCGCCGATGATCCACACGGTGCGGGGCGCCGGATACGTACTCAAGCCGGTGGCCCGGTGAGGCCCCGCGGGCGGCTGCCCCGCCCGCACACGCTGCGGGCGCGGCTCACCGCCGGTCTCGTCGTGCTGCTCGCGGTGAGTTGCGCGGCCGTCGGGGTGGCGGCGGTGGTGGAGCTGAACGGCTTCCTCACCGGCCGGCTCGACCAGCAGCTGCGCGAGGCGGGCGTACGGTTCCCGGCCAGCCTGGAACACGGCGCCCCGCTGCCGTCCGACGGGGACGGCGACGAGGGCGGCGACGGCGACACCCGTCGTCAGGCCGCCGGAACGTTCGGCGCCCGGCTGGTCGACGGCACGGTCACCAACGCGGCGGTGGTGGCGTCCGGCAGAGGCACGGGCACGGTGACCGTCGCGCTGAGCGCGCGGGACCGGAGAAGGCTCGCCGGGCTGCCCGCCGACGGCGAGGGACACACGGTCGGCCTCTCGGCACTGGACGACTACCGCATGATGGCGACCGAGGGAAGGGACGGGGACGTCCTGATCACCGGGCTGCCCACGGAGTCCGTGGAGGCCGCCGTCCACCGGCTGGAACTGGTCGCCGCCGTCGTCCTGGGCGCGGCCCTCGCCGTCGCCGGCGTCGCCGGAGCACTGTGGGTGCGCTGGTCGCTGCGGCCGCTCAGCAGGGTGGCCGCGACCGCCACCCGGGTCAGCGAACTGCCGCTCTCCAGCGGCGAGGTGGGGCTGTGGCCGCGCGCGCCCGAGGCCGACCCGCGCAGTGAGGTGGGACGCGTCGGCAGCGCCTTCAACCTGATGCTCGGTCACGTCGAGGACGCGCTGACCAAACGGCACGCGAGCGAGGAACGGCTGCGCAGTTTCGCCGCCGACGCCAGCCACGAGCTGCGTACGCCGGTGGCCTCGGTCCGGGGTCACGCCGAACTGGCGCTGCTGCACCCCGGCCCGGTGCCGCCGAAGGTGGTGCGGGCCCTGGAGCGCATCGAGGCCGAGGCGGCCCGCATGGGCGAGATGGTCGACGACCTGTTGCTCCTCGCCCGCCTCGACGCGGGCCGCCCCCTGGAACGGCTGCCCGTCGACCTGACCCGGCTGGTCCTGGACGCGGTGACGGACGCGCAGGCCGCGGGCCCCGGACACCGCTGGACCCTGGAGCTGTCCGAGGAGCCGGTGACCGTGACGGGTGACGCCCACCGGCTCCACCAGGTGCTGGCCAACCTCCTGGCCAACGCGCGCCTGCACACCCCCGTCGGCACCACGGTGACCATCTCGCTGGAGAGCGAGGAGAGCCTGGAGAGCGAGGACAAGGCGATGGTGCTGCTGAAGGTCCACGACGACGGGCCGGGCGTCGCCGCGGACCTCCGGCCCAAGGTCTTCGAACGCTTCACCCACGCGGACCGCCGCCGCACCGAGGGCGCGGACCACGGCACCGGCACCGGCCTCGGGCTGTCGATCGTGGCAGCGGTGGCGGAGGCCCACGGCGGCGGCGTCACCCTCGAAAGCGGCCCGGGATCAACCACGTTCACCGTCCGGCTCCCCGCGGGTGACGGGTGACGGGTGACGGGTATGGGTGACGGGCGATCGGACGTGGTCGCGCCGCCCCGGGCCGAGCCCATGGCCAGGGCGGCGACCACCCTCGTCCCTTTCTGACCTCCGCGGATTCGTCATGCGGCAATTGCCATCGTAAGAATCCGTTTCAGCTGCCGGCGATCCGGCGGCATTGCGCGTGATCGACACCCCTCGCGGCATGGCAACCTGCGTGCCGGTACAGCTATGTGGATCCGGAGGCACACCGCCCGTGGCGTCGAAGACCAACCCCACTGTCAGGAGACGCCGTCTCGGAGCCGAGCTGCGCCGGCTCCGCGTTGCCAGCGGGCTCAAGAGCACAGAAGTGGCTGAGCGGCTCATGGTCTCCCAGCCCAAGATCAGTCATCTGGAGAACGGCAACCGTGCCATCAGCCCCCGCGATGTGCGCGACCTGTGCGCGATCTACGAAGTGACGGACCAGCAGGTCATCGACTCCCTGATGGAGATGGCCAGGGAATCCGGTCAGCGGGGCTGGTGGCACCCCTATGGTGACCTCTCCGACAGTGTCTACATCGGCCTGGAGACAGACGCCGTTTCCCTGCACACTCACGCGCCCATGGTGGTGCCCGATCTGCTGCAGACCCCGGCCTACGCACACGCCGTCCTTGCGGAAACGATCCCTCGGCTCACTGCCGAACAGGCCGCCACGCACCTCAAGGTGCGGCTACGCCGACAGCACCGGATCTACGACCCGGCCTGCCCGCTGCGCCTGTGGGTCGTCCTCAACGAATCGGCGCTGCGCTGCGTGGTCGGCGGCCCGGACGTCATGCGTGAACAACTGGAGCACCTGAAGGCACTCGGCGCGGAGCCCCACGTCACCGTGCAGGTCCTTCCCCACACGGCGGGCGCTCACCCGGGTCTGTCAGGACAGTTCTCCATCCTGCGGTTCGCCGACGGTCCCGAGGCGGGGGTGGTGTACCTGGAACGGTTCACCAGCGATCTCTGCCTGGAGAAGCCGTCCGACGTACAGCACTACAGCGTGATCTACGACCACCTCCGGACCCGGGCACTCACCCCGGACAGCAGCCGCGACTTCATCACCGACGTCACCAAGACGTACATCGACGCGGCGATCCACTCCTGAGTACCGGGGGTGCGCCTGCGCGGCGCCGGCAGGCCGCGGTCGCGCACGGCCACCTTCCCGTCGCTGAGGGGCCGCCGGGCCGTATCCGCCGTCTTTCCGGGACCCGCCCCCTGAGCCGTGCGCTGCCACAGCCGTCCCAGAGCCCGGTAGAAGCGGTCCGGCAGGAAGACGGCGTCGGCGATGATCATCGCGCCGGAGAAGAGAGGCAGTCCCATGAGTACCGCGATCCCCAGGTGCATGCCCAACAGCATGGTCAGGACCGGGTACTTGAGTCGCCCGAACAGGACGAACGGGAAGGCGACCTGCAACAGCACCGTCAGATAGCAGGCGATGGCGATCAGTACGTCGTGCTCGTCCGCCATGCGGGAGAGCCCGGGCCAGGGCCGGAACAGGTCGAGGTTCAGGACATAGTGGAGGGCGGTGCCGTTGCCCCAGGATCCGCCCTGCACCTTGTACAGACCCGCGGACCCGTAGAGGAAACAGACCTGGGCCGCGATGACGAACATCCCGCAGTTGTGCAGTACGGCGGTCAGGGTCCGCCGGGACGCACGGAGGTGCCGGCGGAGCCCGCCCGCGATCCGGTCCGCCTGCGTGTGCTCCTCGGCACCCGCGCGTCTTCGAAGCCGGGTCCTGCGAGCGTCCAGGGACCAGCGACGGCCGCATGCGGTGAGGACGAGGTAGACGGCCATGAGGAGGATGAGGTTGTCTCCTCCGTCGGTCATGAAGATCGCCCTGCCGTGGAACGACGCGACCACGACCGCGAACAGCACGGACACCGCTCTGGTCCGCCAGCCGAGGGCGAACAGCGCCGACGCGCCGACGGCCAGCGCGTAACAGCACTCGAAGTAGGCCCGGCTGTCGGACAGGGTGAGGATGCTGACCCAGCCCGTCTGGTCGAACAGTTGCCTGGCCAACTCCGGCGTCCACGGTGATTCCGGACCCCAGATCTCGTGGCGATGCGGAAACTCGCGCAGCAGGAAGACGAGGTAGGCAAGGCCGTATCCGATACGCAGGACCGCCGCGGCGTACAGGGAGACCGGCCGCTCGGTCAGGACACCGAGAGTCGCACGGACACGGTCGGGCAGGGGGTGCGCAGGGCCCGCCCCCGCCGTCCGGGCGGTACGCGGGTGCGGTGCCGGTACCAGCTCAGTTTCCATGGAGGTCCCCCTTCACCTTCCACCAGGGCAGATACCGCGTATCGGCCGTTCTCGGCGCGACCGTGGCCCCGCCTGCGCCACCCGCCGGGGCGGCCGCGGCGATGGGCACGGTGACCACCCGTAGCTGGATGGCCTCGAAGCTCCCGCCGCGGTGGGCGGCGACGCGATCCGACGCGATGTTGGTCAGGTACTGCTGAGTCATCAGCGCCCGCTGTGAGCGCGGCTGGTCGTCGCTGCCGTGGTTCTCGAGGTAGGAACTCCAGGCCCGGCGAAGCATGTTCTGCGCCGTATGACTCGGGAAGACGTTGTGCTTCACCGCGGAGTTGTCCACGGCGGTCAGATCGAACCAGTCGCTCACCTGCGCGGTGCCGTCCGGCGCGGTGCGCATGGTCCTCGCCGAGATCTGGCGGTTGACGGATTCCGGATCCGGGGCGAAGAGTCGCCAGTTCTGCTCGAACAGCGGGAATACCCACGCGTTGACCTGGCGGCTGTACTGCTGGGAAAGCGGATTCGGGGGCGCCACGTGCAGAAACACCAGGAGCACATGGACCAGGGCCGTCGTCAGGCAGAGGAACACGGCCGCACTCGTTGCCGCTTGCAGGAGAACCGGCGGAGGCTCCGATTGTTCCGTGGGTCTTTCCGCGGGCCTTTCCGCGGATCTTTTCTCGGGTCCTTCCGTCGGTTGTTGCGCAAATTCCTGTGTGAATTCGTCCGTGGACAGGTCCACACGTACGTCCGCGTCCATCGGCGCGGTACCGTCCAACACGGCCCCACCCGGCCTTTCGTTCCCGGCTTCTGTCACTGCTTCTCCCGAGTTCTCGGCGGCGGCGCGCGGCGGAACCGACAATGATCCGCCGCGCGCCGGGCGCCACCCGTCCCCTCGGGGACGTGTGTGGGACTCAGTGACGAACGCGCGCGTAGCCGTCGTCCTTGCCGGGCTTGCCGCCGTGCCCGCCGTAGCCGCCGTGCTCTTCGGGCTTGTCTCCGTGGTCGTAGCCGCCGTGCTCTTCGGGCTTCTCTCCGTGGTGGTGGCCACCCGGCTTGCCCGGCTGCCAGCCATGGTCGTGTCCGGGTCCACCGATCGCGCCGCCGTTGGCGCCGCCTGTGGTGGCGCCGGTGGTCCCGCCTGTGGTGGCGCCGGTGGTCCCGCTTGTCGTGGCGCCGGTGGTCCCGCTTGTCGTGGTGCCCGTGGTCCCGCTTGTCGTGGTGCCGGCGACAAGGCCGCCGAGCGCTCCGCCCGTGGTGCCGCCCGTCGTCAGGACGCCGCCGAGGAGACCGCCCAGGGCGCCACCGGTTCCGCCGCCCGTCGGTACACCGGCGATGGCGCCTACGGTGGTGCTGCCCGTGGTGCCCGTGCTGCCCGTCGTGCCCGTGGTCGTGCCCGTGGTCGTGCCACCGGTCGTGGCCCCGGCGATCACACCGCCGCTGACCAGCCCGCCCGTGGTCCCACCGGTGGCGCACGGCCCCAGGAAGATCCTGTTGCTGTCCAGCGTCACGGCGCCGTCACCGCGTGCGCCGGCGTCGGCCAGCAGCCGGCCGTTGATGGTCGCTCCCGTGGTGGCGGTGATCGAGGTGTCGGCCAGGATGGTGCCCACGAACGAGGTGTTGGTACCGAGCGTGGCCGAGCTGCCGACCTGCCAGTACACGTTGCACGGGGAGGCACCGTTGACGAGGCTCACCGAGCTGTTCTCGGCCGCCGTCGTCAGCGTCGAACCGATCTGGAACACCCAGACGGCGCTGGAGTCGCCCTGGGCGTCCAGGGTGAGTGTGCCGGTGATCTGCGCGCGGCTGTTCGCCCGGTAGAGGCCCGCCGTCAGCGTCTGGCCACCGAACTCGTGGGGATCGTCGTTGTACACCGCGTCCGTCAGGGTCTGTCCGGCGGCCTGGTTGTACGCCGTGGTCAGGTCGACCTTGGCCTGACCCGCGGCGGCATCGGCGGAGTGCAGGGTCCCGGGCGGGGTCACGTCGCCGGGCCCTCCGTCGGACAGGGAGAAGCCGGTGACGGCCGTCCCGGGGCTCACACCGACGTTGAGACCGGTGACCACCGTGGGACCGGTGTTGGTGACGGTCGCGCCGGCGAGTACTCCGTAATCGGCCGCCGTGCCCAGCGGCACGGGGCTGGCGATGGCGTGCGCGCGTGTAGGCATCAGGGCGAGGACGGCAGCGGCGACCACCACGGCCGTCACCGCCGCGATCCACACCGACATCGTGCGCCGTGCGGGCGCTTCATGGATATCCAGCGTCATCGAGGGGCCAACTCCTTTGAGGGGATTATCTTGGCGGTTCTCGGCCGCGCAGAATCGCCTGATTCTGCGGCTGGAATATTACGCAGGAAAGTGATCCGATCGCTGTTTCTCCTTGCGATGTAGCTGAAATGGAAGAATTCCCTGTGATATCTGTACAAGTGATTAATGGGCCGAATGGTGCCGCTGTCCATTCGGCTGATGGGGCGACGCGGTGGGAAAAAACGGCCGCCGCCTTCGTCAGCACTGCGTGGTGACACCGCCGGTCTCGTCGCCCTTGAGGTAGATACCGCTGACATAGCCGAACCCGCCCGCGTTCAGCGGCAGCCGGACCCACTTGTCGTTGGTGACGCCCTCGTCGGTGATGCTCTGACCGACCACCCAGCACTCCGCCGGGTACGACTCACCCGCGCGCACCGTGCTGCGGACCTCGCACGAAGTCCACGCACAGGACCGCACATTCGCCTGCGTCCACGCCGTCACCGACGTCGAACCGTTGCCGCCGCTCGGCATGAAGGTGACGTCCACGTAGTCGTTGTCGGTCATGCCGAGGCCGTCCCAGAAGGTGCCGTCCGCGACGTCGATGCCGGCCGGGTTCGCCGCTCGTCGGCCGAACTCGTCGAGCCCGCCGTTGTAGCCGTTGAGGTACGCGGCCTGGGCCTCGGGGGTGCCCTGCGGCAGGTCACGCCACATCTCCCGCTGCGCGGGCGGGTTCCAGTAGTCGTCGCGGGTGTTCCACGGGCCGACGTCCCACACGGGCGCGGTCTCGCAACGCCCCTTGTAGCAGAGGCGGACCTGGTACTCCTGGCCGCCGTTGACCGCCAGCATCCGCCGCGAGGGCAGGGCCACGAAGTGGTCGCGGGGCTGGATGACATGGCCGTTGGCGGTGGTCCCGCCGACGAGGCCCTCCCGGGTGGCGAACAGCCGGTAGGTGGCACCGGACGCGGCTGCCCTGCTGTTCCCCGGGGTCTGCTGCGGCGCGGGCTGCACGGCCGCCGCGGCGACGGTGACGGCGTGGACGGTGGGTGACACTCCGCCGGGGACGCCGAGCAGGGTGAGCCGGACCTGGACGAGCGAGACCGCCTGCGGCAGCCGGACCGCGCCGGCGTTGCCGGTGGCCCGCCACTGCGTCCAGGTGCCCGGGTGGTTGCTGCCCCGGACCTCGGTCCGCACCCTGGTGCCGGCGGGGACCTTCGCCCTGGTCCGTACGGTGAACGCCGTGAGCTGGCGCCCCAGGCTTCTGCCGGGCGACGTGTAGACGGCGGAGGTGCCCGGTATCGACCGGGTCCGGCCTCTGCTGTTCTTGACGGTGATCCCGTCCGGACGCCGGGCGACGTTGCCCCGGTCGGCCTCCGGTCCCGTCAGGTCGATGCGCCAGCTGTCCTGGAGTTTCGGAGCCTGCGCGGCGGTGGGCGGCGCCGACAGGCCCATCAGGACGAGCAGCAGACACAGGATCTGCGTTCCCCACAGCGGCGTACGCCACTTGGCAGGCATGGATACGACAGGCACGGGTTCCCCCTCGGTGGATGCGGACGAGGGTCAAGGACTACCGCCCCGCCCCGGGCGCCGTCTCTCCGCAAACTTCCGGATGCCCCGCGAGGCCGCCGCGCGTCTAGGGTCCGTGGACCGGCCCCCGCCCCACAGCGGGTGTGGGCCGGACCACCGCACCCCACGGCTCGTCAGAAGCCGCTACCCCATGGGAGAACCCACGTGCGTCTCGCTCTGCGCGGCATGAACCGAGGAACGAACCACGGCATGAACCTACGGGCCGGCCTGCTGGCCGCGGCGGCCCTGCTGCTGACCCTCGCGATGGCCACGCCCGGCCACGCGGCGACGAACGCCGCCACCGCCTACGCCGGCTCCTGTCCGGCCGCCGGCGTGGTCACCCAGGGCTACAGCAGCGACCACGACGGTGTCGACATCGCGAGTTCGCTCGGCACCCCGATCTACGCGGTCGGCGCCGGCGAGGTCATCGCCTCCGGCCCGGCCCAGGGCTACGGCCAGTGGATCCGCATCCTGCACTCGGACGGCACCGTGACCGAGTACGGCCACATGTACTACCGGGACGTCTCGGTCGGCCAGCAGGTGTCGGCCGGTCAGCGCATCGCCCTGATGGGCACCGAGGGCGACTCCACCGGCGTCCACCTGCATCTGCGGGTGCGGGTCGGCACCTCCACCTCGATCCGGGGCATCGACCCGGTCCCGTACCTGCGCGACCGCGGGGTCGGGCTGCCGTGCACGCCCGGCGGTGGCGGCGGAGGGACGTCGGTGACGGCGTGGACGCAGGCGAATGTGCGGTCCTGTGCGTGGACTTCGTGCGAGGTCCGCAGCACGGTGCGCGCGGGTGAGTCGTACCCGGCGGAGTGCTGGGTGGTCGGTCAGAGCATCACCGACGAGGGCGTCACCAACGACAAGTGGGTCCGGCTGCCGCTGAACGCGGGCGGGTTCGGCTATGTCAGCGGTATCTACCTCAAGGGCGACGAGACCGGCGGTGTCACCACGCAGTGCTGACGAGCGCGGGCCGAGCAGCGGGTCGCGGCCCGTGGCTCAGCCGGTCGCGCAGGCCGGGACGACGGGCTTGCTCCTGGTCCGTACGTCGGGCAGCCAGGCGGTGGCCCGCACGGTCCCCGTGTCCGTGTCCGTGTCCGTCGCGGGCAGCCGCACCCGGTACCACCGCGACGACCGGACGCCCGCCTCGTCGGTGACGGGGATGCCGCGCTCCAGACCGCACTCGACGGTGAGGACGTCGCCGTGCCACACCCTGGTCGCCACCACGTTGTCCAGGACGTACGCCGTGGTGGGATCGATGGCGAGGCCCAGGCTGCACAGCGGATGCCGGTCGGTGCGGGCGCGGCACTTGGCGTCTGCGTTGTACACGCTCAGCCGAGCTTCCGGCGACGTACGGGGGTCGTTGCCGGAGCCTCCCCACTGCCACCAGGCGGCGCTGCCCGCGCCCAGCAGGGCCAGGGCGGCGCCGGTGGCCAGCGCGGCGGTCCGCCTGCCGGTGCGTCGCCGGGCGGTGGGGCGGCCGTCCGCGTGCGCGGCGGCCCGGACGCGGTCCAGCAGGCTCTGCGACGTGTGCGCCGCGCGCTCGGCGTGGGCGGGCAGGAGACAGTCGGCGGCCAGGGCGCGCCAGAACTCCGGCACCACCACGTGCGGTCTGAGCGGCGCCCTGCCCTCGGCGTACTCCTGGACCGCCGAGACCCGGGCGGCGAAGGTGGCCCCGGGGAAGGGTGAGACGCCCCCGGTGAACACCTGGTGGATCATCACGCCCAGGGCCCACACGTCGGCGGAGGGCCGCACCTGCACCCCGCGTTCGTCCAGCGGGGCCCGCCAGCGCTCGGGCGGCAGGTAGTCGGGCGAGCCGAGGGGCGGGATGTAGCCGTGGGTGCCGCGCGTCCCCTCCAGCTCGACGGTGAGACCGAAGTCGGAGAGCCGCACCGAACCGTCCGCCATGATCAGCACGTTGTCCGGTTTCAGGTCACCGTGCACCCAGCCGAGCCGGTGCAGATGGGCCAGCCCCTCGCAGACCTCGGTCAGCAGCCGCTCGGCCTCCGGCAGGGGGCTGCCGCCGGAGGCGTCCAGCAGGTCCTGCAGGCTGCTCTCGGCCCGCTCCATGACCAGCACGACGGCGCCGTCCAGTCCGGGCACCCCGGTGTCGCCGAGCACCACGGAGTCCAGCAGCCGCATCAGCCGCGGATGGTGGGCCCGGCTGCCGAAGTCGATCTCGCGCCGCGCGGTCTCCGCCAGCCGTTCGGCCTGCCGGGGGGCCAGCCCCGAGGTCGGCAGGAACTTCAGCGCGACCCGGTACTCCGGCTCCGCCCCGGAGCTCGCCTCCGCGGCCTCCGCAGCGTCTCCCGGCGTCTCGCGGCCCTCGTAGACGCGTCCCCAGCCGCCGTCGGCGATCGGCTCGGTGACCTCCCAGCGGCCCACGCGGAAACCCCGGGGTACCAGGCCGGCCGTCCCGTCGGACCCGCCGTGACCCGATTCGCCGGGACCCCCGTCTACCGTCCCGCCCGTACTCCCGCCTGTTCTCCCGTCGACCGTCTCGTCGTACTTCCCCTCCGCGCTGGTCACCGGTGGCCCCCGGACCGTGCCGGGTCCGGGTCCGGGAGCGCGGGGCCCGGGGCGCGGGACGGCAGCAGCGCCAGGTGCTCCTCACGGACCAGGCCGAAACGCAGCGCGACGCCGACCACGGCCTCGCGCTTGCCCGTACGCCGCGCACCGCCGCCCGTGTCGGTGACGTCCTGCGGCCCGCGCACCCGCAGCTTCTGCTCCGCCAGGTAGTCGATGTGGGCGCTGACCGCCCGCGCGGTCAGCCGCGTCAGGGCCGGGTGGGCGCTGACGCGTTCCACGACCTGTGGGGTGGTCGGCACGGAGACGGCCGACTCGTCGCGCAGCCGCGGTTCGCAGAGCGCCACCAGGACGAGGAAGTACGTGGCGGTCTCGTCCAGGGAGTAGGCGTTGAGGGTACGGGTGCCCCAGGCGCCGCCGGGATCGTCGGCGTCGAGGTAGACGTGGTCGGGCGCGAACACCTGGAAGCTCACCGTGGAGCCCCGGGTGGGCAGCACGACCCGGGCGAACTCGAACGGGATCGGGGCCCCCGACCGGCGCGGCGGGATCCGCAGGTACTCCCCGGCGCCCTCCGGGTTCTCGACCAGATAGCTGTGGGTGGTGGAGAAGTTGCTGAGCTGCCAGTGGTCCTCCGTCACCCGGATCTCCCCGGCGAGCCGGGAGACGGCCGGGTCGGGCAGCAGCAGTTCGACCGGATGCGCCTTCGTGCCCCGGCCGAAGCGCGCCGCCTCCCCTGGTCCCAGGCGCCGGGTCGTCGCCGGTTCCGTGGGGTGCGCTGACGGCAAATGGATCAGAATGCCGCTCATCGGCAGATTTTTCCTTCCCCCGTTTTTCGGCCGGTCAAGCCGCCGGGCATAGTAGCCCCGGGGGGTACCCCGTGCGGGCTCGATCCGGCGTGCGTTGGCTGGATTCCGCCGGTGGCCGAGGGCGGCCGTCCGCCCGGTGGTCGGCGCACGGGGAAGGCGGCGGAGGGCCCCGTGAACTCCGCTCCACCTGAGGCCCTACGCCGTTCGTCCAGCGCTTTCTACGAGGAACAGACGGGCACACCCGGGAGCTGGTTCCCCGGCGAGCTGACGTAGATGTTGGTGATGTAGCCGCCGTACTGGGGGAGATAGGCCCACCAGGAGTTCGTGTATGGCGGAATGCTGACCTCCTGGCCGAGTCTCTGGCAGCTCACCAGGACCTCCACGTCGGCCGGCAGCGTCGTCTGCGGAGCGGAGTCGGCGGTGGTGGGCCGCAGGCGTACGTTCACGCCCGAGCCCCAGGTACCGAACCAGGTGCCCGACGGGTGGACGCCGCCCGGCACGTCGAGGGAGCGGGTCAGCCGGCCCAGGTCCGTGTACGCCGTGCCGTACGGGGTGCCGTCGGGGTGCAGGGTGAACACGGCCACGATGGTGCGGTCACCGGCCCCGACCGTGCCGGTGGTGTGCAGCGCCTCCCGCGTCAGGTCGACCCCGGCGGCGGCACGCGGCGCGGACCGCTGTGCGGACTGCCGCGTCGCCGCGGTGACGGTGGTGGGGACGGTCGTCGGGGGCTTGGGGGTGCAGCCGCCGGAGCTGCCGAAACCGGACCAGCCCTGCTTGACCGCCCACGGCCGCTCGAAGGAGCCCGCGATGCCGAACTGCTGGTCGAACCCGTCGGTGCCGCAGCGCGTCGACTGTCGCAGGTCGCCCATCACGTAGTCGCGCACCGGCACGGAGGCGGTGTCCAGGATGTACCGGTAGATCCGGACCGTGTCGGCGGCCGACAGGGCCACGTACCCCCAGTAGTCCTCGTACCCCTCCGGCGGGTTGACGGTGTCGGCGAGGCCGAGCTGCGTCACCGTACGGTCGATGATCGCCGTCCGCCCGCCGAGGCTCCAGTAGTAGCTCGCCGCGTTGTCGTCGCTGCTGCGCAGCATCGAGTCGAGCCGGGTGCGGTCGGCGGTGGACAGGGTGCGGGGGTCGCGGGTGCGCAGGTAGTCGAGGGTGATGAGGAGTTTCACCACCGAGGCCGAGCGGAACCGCATGGTCTCGTTGAGCCGTTCGGTGAAGGTCCCGGTCGTGCGGTCGAAGACCGCCACGCCGGCGGTCACACCCGCCGGTACCTCGGCCTGCGTGACACGGGCCGGCGCGGCGGTGGCCGGTGACGCCCCGGTCAGGCCCAGCACACTCGCGGCCAGGGCGAGGCCGGCGGCGACGGCACGGAGCCGGCGCACGCGGGTCCCGCGCCGGTTCGGCGGTCGTCCGGCGGCGGATCCGCCGGGGTGGGTGGTCGGACTGTTCACGTGGGTTCCCCATTTCACTCGGGCCACCTCGGCGTCGACGGCCCTCCGGGTGTGCAGGGACACCTGTCCTCCGGGGCCGTGTCCGCGTACGGGCCGCAGGTGGCGGAAGCAAGCTATGGCGGCCACCGGACCGGCGGTATCCGGAAGTTGACGGGGTGCCGCCCTCCCGCTTCGGTCACGGAGCCCCCCGCGCCCGGGCCGTCCGGCCCCATGGCGTGGCCGCGAGGTCCCCGCCTGTCCCGGGTACGTCCAGAACACGAGCACGAGGGGCCACGCCCGGCACGCCGAGGGCACGCTTCCCACCCGCCCGGTGATCGAGCGGCGGCGCCCCAAGACGCCTCGGGCCCCGCCCTCCGGGCGGACAGGGTGACCGGGGTGACGGGACTTCGCGGACGCGATCTACCCCACCGGCCCCAGGGCGTCATTCCGGGAACTTCCGGGTGACGTGCCCGGCCGTGCCCCGGATACGTTCCGCAGCGTCCGGCCGAGCCGCACACCGTCGGCCGGGGACCGTCTCCCCGGCGGCGGACCACCATCGACGACACGAGGAGTTCCGATGAGCGGCAGGGATCTGCTCCGGACGCTCGCCGTCACGGGCCTTCTGCTTGTCACGGCCTGCTCCGCCGCCGACCGGCCGGCCGAGAACACCGGCGGCCCGCTGCGCACCGGGCTGACCGACGCGGAGCGGGTGCTCCTGGGCCATGCCGAGCAGCGGCTGATCACCAGCTGCATGCGGGACCAGGGTTTCCAGTACCGGCTCGACCCGGGCGGGCCGCACAGCGAGGCACCCGAACGCCGCTTCGGCCTGGACGACGTCACCTGGGCCCGCGAGCACGGATACGGTCTGGCCGACGCGGCCCGGACCGGCGACCGTGGCGGGAAGGCCGCGGCCGGGAACAGCCCGCAGGCCCGCTATCTCGCCTCCCTCCCGCCGCAGCGCCAGGCCGGGTTCGACCGTGCCCTGAACGGCACCGACCGTGCCGCGATCGTCGTCCCGGCGCCCGGCCGCGGCCGGATCTTCACCAGCGCCGACGGCTGCCAGGCCGACGCCCGTGGGCGGCTCTACGGCGATCTGCGCAAGTGGACCGAGGCAAAGGCGGCCGTGGTGAACCTGGCGTACCTCACCTTCGACGACGTGGTGGCGGAACCCTCGTACACCAAGGCGCTGGCGGACTGGCGCGCCTGCATGAAGGCGCGGGGGCCGGCCTACCCGAGCTCTTCGGACGCCATCGGTGCCGTCGCGAAGGAGAACCGGTCCCGCACCGCCGAGGAGGCGCGCAAGCACGAGGTGACCGTCGCCGTGGCCGACGCCGAGTGCAACCGCGCGGCGGGACTGGCCAGGACCGGCACCCGCCTGCAACAGGAGCACGTGCAGGAGGCCGCGCGTCACGAGTACGCACGCCAGACCGGCTACTACACCCAGGCGGTCACCACCGCCCTCGGCCGAGCCCGCTCCGTCCTCGCCTCAGCCGTCGCCTCCGGCTGAGACCGCACCGAACCAACCACCGAACCAACCACCGAACCAACCAAGAACCCCACCAAGAGGAGAACACCATGCGCACCACCAAGCGCGCCCTGCTGGGCCTGGCCCTGGCCGCCGCCCTGCTTCCGATCGGCGTCACCACCGCCCAGGCCGGCGGCACGACCCCCACCTGGAGCTCGAAAAACCCTGGTAACTGCCAGTCGGGGTTCCTGTGCGTCTACAAGGGGATCAACTACGACTCGGCCGACGTCGGCATCGCCAAGTTCCAGTTCGACAACCCCATCTGGTCGAACACCGACAACCGGTACATCGCTCACGAGGACTCGTCCTGGTTCAACAACGGCACCGGCGACTCGTGGTCCTCCGTGGAGATCTACGCGGACAACGGCTACGGCGGGAACTCCTTCTGCCTGGACAAGGGCTGGGGCAACACCTGGGACAAGGTGGCGAACGACCAGGGTGAGGCCAACCGCTGGGTGCAGGGCACCTGCTGACCCGTCCCCTCCACCGACCTGTCTCCGCCGCTCGCGCCGGTCCATCACCGGCGCGAGCGGCGGCGTCCTGCGTTGCCCTGCGTCACGGGTGACTCGTGACTCCGTCGGCGGATTCGCGACTCGGCCAATCCACCGCCCGACCTGATCCGGATTACGCGGAGACCCCTGATGGCAGGGCGGGAGGAGACGCGATGGAACGCACGCCGACGGATGGCCCGCGCGGCCCGGAACGGACGGCTCGGGAGGGGCGGCGTACGGCCGTGGTGGGTGGCGGGGTGGCGGGACTGACCGCCGCGTACATCCTGGGCGGTGCCGGTGCCGTCACCCTGTACGAGGCCGACGACCGCCTCGGCGGACACGCGCACACCCACGAGCTGACCTCACCGCACGACGGGCGGGTGCACCGCGTCGACTCCGGGTTCATCGTGCACAACCGGCGCACCTACCCGCATCTGCTGCGGCTCTTCGACGAACTCGGCGTGCCCACGCAGGAGTCGGAGATGAGCATGTCGGTGCGGTGCGAGGGGTGCGGCCTGGAGTACGCGGGTGCCCGCGGCCCGGCCGGCGTGTTCGCACAGCGCCGGAACCTTCTGCGCGGCCCGTATCTGCGCCTGCTGACCGAGGTGCCCGCCTTCCACCGCGCGGCCAGGCGGCTGCTGGCCCAGGAGAGCGATCGGGCAGGGGGCGAACAGGGAGGGCGTGCACAGGGCGAACAGGCGCTCACACTCGGCGAGTTCCTCGACCGGGAGGGCTACTCCGCCTATTTCCGCAGCCACTTCATGACACCCGTCGTGTCGGCCGTGTGGTCCTGCGACGCCGTCACCGCCCAGCGCTACCCGGCCGCCTACCTGTTCCGCTTCCTGGAGCACCACGGGCTGCTGTCGGTGAGCGGCTCACCGGTGTGGCGCACGGTCGGCGGCGGCTCGGGCACGTACGTCGACCGAATCGCCAAGCAGATCGGTGACGTCCGCACCGGCGCGCCCGTACGGGCCGTACGACGCCACGCGGACGGCGCCGACGTGACGGCCGGGGACGGCACCACCGAGTCGTACGACGCGGTGGTGATCGCGGTCCACCCGGACCAGGCGCTGCGGCTGCTGGCCGACGCGAGCGAGCGGGAGCGGGAGGTGCTGGGCGCGTTCCGCTACTCCCGCAACACCACCCTCCTGCACACCGACACCCGGCTGCTGCCGCGCGCGTCCGGTGCCCGCGCCGCCTGGAACTACCTGATGCCCTCGTGCGCGGCCGACGGCGGCCAGGTGCGGGTCAGCTACGACATGAACCGGCTGCAACGACTCGACGCCACCGAGACGTTCGTGGTCACCCTGGGCGGCGAGGACCGCGTCGACCCCGGCCGGGTGCTGGCCCGCATGGTCTACGAACACCCCGTCTACACGCCGGAGTCGGTGGCCGCGCAGCAGCGCCTGCCCGAACTGGCCAGTGACGTCTGCGTGTTCGCGGGCGCCTATCACGGCTGGGGGTTCCACGAGGACGGCTGTCGCTCCGGCGTCGAGGCCGCCGCGGCGCTGGGGGTGCGCTGGTGAACGCCATACCTTCCCTCTACGCCTGCACGATCAGCCATGTCCGGACCACACCCCGCCGCTACACGCTGCGCCACCGCACGTACATGTGGCTGGTCGACCCCGACGACCCACCCCAACTCCCCCTCCTGCTAAGCCCGTTGGCCCGTTTCGACCCACGCGACCACTTCACCGGCGACCGCCCGTCGATCCGGGCCGGCCTCGACGACTTCCTCGCCGGTCACGGCGTACACCTGGACGGCGGCCGGGTGGTGATGCTCACCCACGCGCGGGTGCTCGGGTACGTGTTCAACCCGCTCACCCTGTACTGGTGTCACGGCCCCGACGGGGAACCGCGCTGCGTGGTCGCGGAGGTGCACAACACGTACGGCGGGCGGCACGCCTACCTGCTGCGCCCGGACGCGTCCTTCTCGGCGCGCGCCGAGAAGACGTTCTACGTCTCGCCGTTCTTCCCCGTCGACGGCGCCTACCGCATGCGGGTGCCGCCGCCCGGACCGCGTCTCGACGTCACCGTGCACCTGGACCGCGAGGGCGGCCGGGCCTTCACCGCGACGGTGCACGGCACCCGGCGTGCGGTGAGCACGGCGTCCCTGCTGCGGCTGGCCCTGCGGCACCCCTGGTCCACCCTCACCGTGTCGGCCGCGATCCGGGCCCACGGCATCCGCCTGTACCTGCGGGGCCTGCCGGTCCAGCCCCGCCCCGGCCACCGCACCCCGGAGAAAGCGACATGAGGGCAGCAGACCCCAACACCCCGGACGGTCACCTCGCCCCGGACGGCTACCTCGCGCCGGACGGTCACACCGCCCCGGATGGTCACATCGCGCCTGACGACCACACCGATCCCGCCGCTACCCGCGTGCACGCCGCTACCCGCGTGCACGACGCCACCACGGATCCCACCCGTGGCCCCGGCACTCGGGCAGATCCCGCCGACAGGCACGGCGCCCCGGTGGATCCCCACCGCGTGCGCGCCACTCCCGCTGATTCCGACCCCGCCCGTGACCACGCCACCACCCCCGCCGACCCCACCCCCTGGCCCGACGTCGTCGCCGTACCGGCCGCCTCCCGGGCCCGTGTCGCCGTAACTGCGGCCCTGGTTCGGCGGGCCCTCGGGCGGTTGCCGCTGCGGGCACGGTTCGTCGGTGCCGCGGATGTGGGGGTCGGCGGGCCGCTGATCAAGGTGCGTGACCCCGCCGCCTTCCACGCCCGGGTCGGGACCCACGGGCTGGTCGGGTTCGGGGAGTCCTACATGGCCGGCGAGTGGGACGCCCCCGACCTGGTGGCCGTCCTCACCGTGCTCGCCGGGAACGCGGCCGAGCTGATTCCGGGCCCGCTGCAACGGCTGCGCGGACTGTGGGCGCCGCGCCACCCGCACGACGAGCGCAACACGCCCGACGGCTCCCGCGCCAACATCAGCCGCCACTACGACCTGTCCAACGACCTGTTCGCCCTCTTCCTCGACGACACCCTCAGCTACTCCGCCGCCCTCTTCCGGGGGTTCCCGGCGAGCTGGGACCGGCTCGCCACGGCCCAGCACCGCAAGATCGACCGGCTGCTCGACCTGGCCGACGTCGGCGAGGGCACCCGGCTGCTGGAGATCGGCACCGGCTGGGGCGAACTCGCCCTGCGGGCGGCGGCTCGCGGCGCCCGCGTCACCTCGCTCACCCTCTCCCGGGAACAGCGGGCCCTGGCCCGGGAGCGGGTGAGCGCGGCCGGTCTCGACGACCGGGTCTCCATCGAGCTGTGCGACTACCGCGAGGCGACCGGCGAGTACGACGCCGTCGTCAGCGTGGAGATGGTCGAGGCGGTCGGCGCGGAGTTCTGGCCGGTGTACTTCCGCGCCCTGGACACGCGGCTGGCCCCGGGCGGCCGGGTGGCGCTGCAGGCCATCACCATGCCGCACGACCGGATGCTCGCGAGCCGCGACACCTTCACCTGGATCCACAAGTACGTGTTCCCCGGCGGCCAGATCCCGTCCACGCGGGCGATCGAGGAGACCGCCCGCGACCACACCGCACTGCGCCTCGCCCGCCGGGACGCCCTCGGCGCCCACTACGCCGAGACGCTGCGGCTGTGGCGCGAGCGGTTCACCGAGCGCGCCGACGACGTCGCGGCGCTCGGCTTCGACGACGTCTTCCACCGGCTGTGGACCTTCTACCTGGCCTACTCCGAGGCCGGCTTCCGGGCCGGCTACCTCGACGTACAGCAGTACCTGTTCACCAAGGAGAATCCCGGCCGATGAACGCCACCGTGAACACCACCGTGAGCGGCTTCCCGTGGCACGCGTTCGCGCTCAACCTGGCCTGGGCCGCCGTCGCGGCCCTCGCGGTCATGCTGGTCACCTTCGCCGTCGCGGTGCGCGTGGGCGTGCACCGGATCGTCGACGTCGCCTGGGGGACCGGCTTCGCGGCGGTGGCCGTCACGACCCTCGCCGCCTCCACCGGTGAGGGCGACCTCGTACGACGGCTGCTGGTGACCTCGCTGACGGCGATCTGGGGGCTGCGGCTCGCGGTGCACATCGCCCGCCGCGGCCGGGGCCACGGCGAGGACCCGCGCTACGAGGAGATGCTGGCCAAGGCGCCGGGCAGCCGGAACGCGTACGCGCTGCGCATGGTCTATCTCCTCCAGGGCGCGCTCGTCTGGCTGGTGTCCCTGCCCGTGCAGGCCGCGCAGTACGTACCCGGCCCGCCCTCGGCCCTCGCCTGGGCCGGCACCGCGCTGTGGGCCGTCGGGATCGGCTTCGAGGCGGTCGGGGACGCCCAGCTGGCCCGGTTCCGGGCCGATCCCGCCAACCGGGGAAAGATCATGGACCGCGGGCTGTGGGCGTGGACCCGGCACCCCAACTACTTCGGGGACTTCTGTGTCTGGTGGGGCCTGTTCCTGCTCGTCTGCGACTCCCCGGCGGGGGCTGCCGTGTCCGTCGTGTCCCCGGTGGTGATGAGCCTGCTGCTGACCCGGGGAAGCGGAAAGCGGCTGCTGGAACGGCATATGGCCGACAGGCCCGGGTACGCCGAGTACACGGCCCGTACGAGCGGGTTCTTCCCCCGCCCGCCGCGACGGAGCGGCCCGGGGACCACGTGACGGACCGGCCGGGGTCGGGAGAGGATCGCCTCCGTGGCCCGCGTGACGCGGGACGCGAAGGCCGGAACAGCCGGAGAAGCCGGAGCGGGGGGCGTGCCGTGGTGCAACAGGACGAGCAGGATGAGACCGGATTCCTTCCGGCGCCCGGGAACACGCTGCTGCTCCGACGCCGTCCGGCCCTCCCACGCGCGGCCGTGCTGGTGCTGCACGGCGGGCAGGCGACGAGCGAGCGCCGCTCGCGGCCCTGGCAGCTCGCCGCGCTGCGGATGGACCCCGTCGTGCGGGCCGTGACCGCCGAACTCCCGCACCCGGACGTCCTGGTCGCCCAGGTCCGTTACCGCCTCCGCGGCTGGAACGGCGGACGCGCCGACCCCGTACGGGACACCGATGAGGCGCTGCGCGACCTCGCCGCACTGGCGGGCCCCGTGCCCACCGTGCTGCTCGGCCACTCCATGGGCGGCCGGGCCGCCCTGCGCGCCGCCGGTCACCCGCAGGTGTGCGGCGTCGTGGCCCTGGCCCCCTGGTGGCCGCCGGGTGAGCCGGTGGAGCAGACGGCGGGCCGGCATGTCGTCGCCCTGCACGGCGAGCGGGACCGCGTCACCTCGCCCGTCGACTCGGCGGACTGTGTGCGCCGGGCGCGGGGTACGGCGGCCCGGGCCGGGATGGCCGTCATCGCCGGCGGCGACCACGCCATGCTGCGCCGTCACAGCTTCTGGCACCGCACCACCGCGAGCCTCGTGGCCCACCTCCTCGACCCCGACGGCACCCCGGACCCCCTGCCCGGGGAGTGCTACGGGACCGACGGCTTCCCGGTGCTCTGACCGGGCGGCGCCTTGGAGAGTTCCGCGGCGAACTGCGCGCCGGTGAGCAGCGCCAGGTTCGACAGCCACAGCCAGACGAGGAAGACGACGATGCCGGAGAGCGAGCCGTACAGCCTGCTGTAGGCGCCGAGTGTCGAGGCGTACGACGAGAAGCCCGCGGAGACGGTCAGCCACAGCGCGGCGGCCAGCGCGCCACCGGACAGGCTGTGCCCGCGCCGGCGCGCGATCTCGGGGCCGGTGTGGAAGACGATCACGACCAGCAGGGCGACGAGGCACAGCAGCAACGGCCAGCGCAGCAGCCGCCAGGTCCAGGTCACGGTGGCGTCCATGTCCAGGGTCCGGCCGATGGCCTCCGCGAGCGGGCCGGTGAGCAGCAGGGTGAGCGAGCCGACGAGGAGCAGTGTGAGCAGGACGAGCGCGGTGAGCACGATGCGGTGCGCCTTGCGCCAGGGCGAGCGCCGGTCCTCGACGCGGTGCATACGGTGCAGGGCACGGCGGAAGACGGCGAGATAGCTGGTGGCCGACCACAGCGCGCTGCCCGCACCGGTCACCAGGAGCGGCCAGACCGTCCGGTCCGCGTCCATCGCATGGGTCAGGACGGTGTGCAGTTCGGCACCGGACTCGGCCGGGGCGTAGGCGGTGACATGGGTGATGAAGCCCTCGGCCGTCTCCGGGCTGATCAGCCCGAACGCCAGGACCGTCGCCAGCATGGCGGGGAGCACCGCGAGGATCGCGTAGTACGTCAGCGCCGCCGCGTAGTCCGTGATGTCGTCGTTCCACAGGGACACCGGCGTGCGCAGCAGCGCGGACCGCCAGGCCACGAACTGGCACGGCGACGGCCACGGGAGCCGACGTGCCCGGCGGATGTCGCCGGACACGTCGGTGTACGGCTCAGTGGACACGGGGCATACGGTGCGAGGCGGCACTCAGCCGGACCCGGGTGTGCGCCGTGTACGGTGCCGCCGTCGTCCCGGCCTCCGCCGTCACCGCGCGCAGGGCGGGCAGTACGGCGTCCGGTGATGTGTCCGGTTCCAGCCAGACCCGTAGATCCAGCTCCAGCCGCCGGCCGCGCCGGGGCAGTACCCGGGCGTGGCTGCGGGCGATGCCCGGGAGGGCCGCCGCGCGCGCGGTCAGTGCCTCGGCCAGGGCCTGGGGGCGCACCGTGCAGCGGGGGGAGGGCAGGGCGAGGTGCCGGGTCGGGCCCTGGCTGAACCGCGCGACGGAGAAGAGCGCGAACAGCACGGTCAGGCCGATCGCCGCGGCCATGACGGCGGGCGTCCACCAGCCCTCGCCGCGCAGGCGCGCCAGCCCGTCGCCGTCGAGCAGGACGGTGCCCGTGCCGGGGGTGGGCCACCAGGACGGCAGCCGGTCCGCGAGGTGGCTGTCGGTGGCCGCGAGCCAGGAGCCCGTGAGGAGGAGCGTGAGTCCGACGCCGCCGAGGACGGCGCGGTTGACGGCGGTACCGGCGCGGCCCCTCACTGGTCTGCTCCCGGGACGGCGGCGGCGGCGGTGGTGGGGAAGGTGGTGGCGGGGGCGGGTGCGGAGCCGTCGTCATCGTGTCCCGGAGTGCCGGCTGTCGGGGCGGGGCGCTGCCACACCGACTCCGGTGTGACGGTGACCCGCAGCCGGGGACCGCCGCCCAGGAGGCAGCCGGCCAGGGTGTCCCGGGCGGCGGCCGTGACGGCGGTGTGCGCGTGTGCCCGGTCGCCGAAGGCGAGCCCGGCCCGCACGCCGACCCGTCGGCGCCGCACGCGTACCCGCACCGCTCCGACGCCGTCCACGTCTCCCACCGCGTCGCGGACCAGGGCCTCCACCGCCGAGCGGTCCACCGCGGCGTCGACATGGGCCGCCGAGGTGCGGACGGTGAACAGGTAACGCCGACCGGGGGTGAGAGCGAGAACGATCATCCAGACGCCCAACAGGGCCGTCAGCCCGCCCAGGGCGACGACAGCCGGGTCGCCGGGCCCGTGCCCGGCCGCCCAGTCGACGGCGGAGGTCCGCCAGGCGGCGGCCGTCCGGTGCGCGGTGTGCACCCGGACCAGGTCGAAGGCGAGCGCACCGCACCCCAGGGCGGCCACCGCGGACAGCACGGCGACCGGAATCCGGCGCCGGGACCACCAGCGCCGGGGCGTAGGGCTCTCACCGCCGTCCGGGGCGGCCGGGTCGGCCTCCAGGGCCGGGAACATCAGGGGCTGGGAGGACGTCTGCGGGGCGAGCGAGGTGACACTGACGCGCGCGGGCGGCACGTCGAGGCCCGTCAGCTCCCGGGTGCGTTCCACGACGTGCCGCTGGACGTCCCGCACGGTGTCGGCCAGTGGAGCCGGATAGGGCAGCGTCACCGCGAGGGACACGTCCGCCCGCCTGCCGCGCACGGACGCCTCGGCCCGGGCCGTCCGGGCGCCGACCCGGGCGGACAGCGCCTCGCCGGTCGCCCGCTCGGCGATCCTGCGTACCGCCCGCTCCGAGACGGTGGTGGTGCCCCGCTGCGCGGCGGCGGTCATCGACGGCTCCGTTCGAACGCGTCCCGTACGTCCCGGACGCTGCCGCCGCCCTCGGCCCACCGGCCCAGTACCCAGCCCAGGGCGCCGAGAGCGGCCACGAGCAGGAAGGCGCCGAACCCGCCGAACCAGCCGGCGAACGCCAGGGCCATACCCGCGATCATCCCTACGAACGGTGTGCTCATGCCCATCCACCTCTCCCCGGATCCCCTTCTGCCCGTGACCGGACGTGTTACTCCACGCGGGCCTCGATCGTGCTCGGGGACTCCTCGTCGTCGGGCAGGTGGACGTCGTTGACCGTGATGTTCACCTCGACGACCTCCAGCCCGGTGACGCGCTCCACGGCGGAGACGACGTTCTCCCGGACGTCCAGGGCGACGTCCATGACGGACACCCCGTACTCGACGACCAGGTCCAGGTCGATGGCCGTCTGCCGCTCGCCCACCTCGACCTTCACGCCGCGGCCCACGTTGGGCCGGCCGCCGGGCACGCGCTCGCGTACGGCGCCGAAGCTGCGCGAGAGTCCGCCGCCCATGTCGTGCACGCCGGGGATCTCCCGGGCGGCGATGCCCGCCACCTTCACCACGACGACGTCGGCGATCGACGTCCGGCCACGGTTCGCGGCCGGCTGGTCGGCTCCCGTAGCGCCGCCGGACACGGCCGTCGTGCTCTGCGGCGACCTGGCCGGCTGCGGGGAGCCCAGGTCCAGGTCCTTGTCGGTGTTCGCGTTGGCGACTGGTGCGGTCTGCGTGGTCATGGCATGCCCATCTCTTCGTCTCGTCGCTGATGTGCTCCGCTGATGTGCCTTCACTCCGTCAGACCCGGCCCGGCCGGGTCTGTGACGCGGGTACCCGGAAAAACCTCGGGGCGCCACCGAAGTGACGCCCCGAATATGACAGTCCGTCAGCTGGTGGGCATCAGGACGGTGTCGATGATGTAGACGTTGGCGTTGGCGGTCTTCACGTTGCCGCAGACGACCTTGGCGGAGTCGTTGACGGTGTACGACTCACCGGAGCCCGAGGTGGTCACCTTCGACGTCTCCAGGGTGTCGAAGGAGCCCTTCTCCAGGTCCTTGGGGGCCAGCTTCTGGCCCACCACGTGGTAGGTGAGGATCTTCGTCAGCTGGGCCTTGTCGTTCAGGACCTTGTCGAGGGTCGCCTTCGGGATCTTGGCGAAGGCGTCGTTGGTCGGCGCGAACACGGTGATGTTCTGGGCGTTGTTGAGGGTGTCGACCAGGCCGGCCTTCTTCACCGCCGCCACCAGCGTGGACAGGGCGGGGTTGTTGGACGCGGCGGTGGCCACCGGGTCCTGGGCCATGCCGTCGAACGAGCCGGCACCGCTCGCGGGCACCGCCGAACAGGCGGAGCCGAACGGCTGGTCCGCCGTGGTGGCGCTGCCGGAACCGGTCATGCCGTCGTCCGACGTGGCGGCCGACGCGGAAGCCTTCGTCGAGGAGTCGGACTTGGCGGAGTCGCTGCCGCTGTCGTCGGAGCAGGCGCTCAGAGCCAGCGGCAGGACGGCAGCCGCGGCGACGGTCACAGCGATACGGCGGGTACGGCTGATGCGGGTGTTCATGGGGCTTCTCCTGTGGGTCGGTGCGGCCTGAGCCGCGTTCGTACGGGGGTCGGGAAGGTGGCTTGAGGGGTCAGGGGCCAGGGGCCAGAGGGCAGGGGACAGAGAGGCCGGGATCAGTCGACGGTCACGACCACGGAGTGCCGGCCGCTGGCGCCGTCGGGGATGGTGCGGGCGCGCTTCTCGGTCTGCACCGCGCCGGTGCGGTCGGTGGCGCGGGCGGTGAGGGTGTGGCCGCCCTTGGTGGCCTGCCAGGGGAAGGACCACTGGCGCCAGGTGTCGCGGGTGTCCTCGGCGGCGAGCCGGGCCTCCTGCCAGGGACCGTCGTCGACCCGGACCTCGACCCTGTCGATGCCGCGGTGCTGGGCCCACGCGACCCCGGCGACCATGACCGCGCCGGTGCCGGGGCGGGCGAAGGGCCTGGGGGTGTCGATCCGGCACTGCGTCTTGACCGGCGCCCGGCGGGCCCAGCCGCGCCTGACCCAGTAGGGGTCGTAGGCGGCGAACGTGGTCAGCTCGATGTCCTTGATCCACTTGCAGGCCGAGACGTAGCCGTAGAGGCCGGGCACCACCATGCGGACCGGGAAGCCGTGCTCGAAGGGCAGCGGTTCGCCGTTCATGCCCAGCGCGAGGAGGGCGTCACGGCCGTCCATCACGTCCTCGACCGGGCTGCCGATCGTCATCCCGTCCACGGAACGGGCCACCAGCTGGTCGGCCGGCCCGCCCTTCGAGGGCGGCCTCACCCCGCACTCGGCCAGCAGACCGGCCAGTCGTACGCCGATCCAGCGGGCGTTGCCGACGTACGGGCCGCCGACCTCGTTCGACACACAGGTGAGCGTGATGTCCCGCTCGACCAGTTCGCGCCGCAGCAGGTCGTCGAAGGTGAGGGTGACCGGCCGGGAGACGCCGGCGCCGTGGATGCGCAGCCGCCATTCGGTGGCGTCGACCCTGGGCACCACCAGGGCGGTGTCGACGCGGTAGAAGTCGCCGTTGGGTGTGACGAAGGGGCTCACCCCCGGGACCCGCAGCCGGGCGCCCCTGGGCACGGCCCGGGCCGGGGAACCGGGTGCGGGCAGGACCACGTTCCTGCGGGAGGCGACCGCGTCCCGCCCGCCGGAAGCGCTCAGCGAGCGGCCGAGCAGACCGGCTCCCGCCGATGCCACGGCCGCCGCGCCCGCCACGATCACGAAGCCACGCCGGTCCCAGCCCGCGCCGGACGCCTTGCCCTCGGCGGGCCCGCTGTCCTGTACGTCCTCGCTGTCCTTCCCGGGCTCGCCGCCTTCCACGGGCTCCTTGCTTCCGGCGGCCCCCGTGCCCTCGCTGGGCTCCCGGCCCTCGCCGGACTCCGATGTGCCGGGCGCCGACAGGCCGGGCGCGGATGTGTCGGACTCCGAAGTCCCGGACGTCGATGTGCGGGACTCCGACGCATCGGGCGCCGACAAGCCGGACTCCGATGTGCCGGACGGTGACCGGCCGGGCGCCGACGTTCCGGGCGCGGGAGTCCGGGGCGTGAGTCGGCCCGCGAGGACGTACAGGAGAACCGCTCCGGCGGCGGCGCCCGCCACGGAGGGCAGCGCGTCCGTGACACCGGTCGAGTCGGGCCTGCTCGTCGCCGCGATGGCGCCGACGACTCCGAACAACAGCACACCGGCCGCCCCGGTGCGCCTGAAGCGCAGGGCGAGAATTCCGAGCGCCAGTGCGAAAAGGGCCAGTACAGCGAGAATTCCGAGCTGAAGAACCAGCTTGTCGTCGGAACCGAAATTCCGGATCGCCCAGTCCTTGACGGTGGCGGGAGTCCTGTCGATCGCCGCGCCGCCCACTGCGACGACAGGACCGGCCTGCGGACGCACGCCTCCCGCCACCGCCTCGGCGACCGTGAGCGCGGCGAATCCCGCCAGGACGCCGCTGAGCGCGCCCAGCGGCGGCGGTGCTTTCTTCTCGTTCTCGGTCACGTGGGGAATCCGGCCCCGAAAGCCGGGCGGATTGGTCGCCCCCACGATCGGATGATTTTCCCTTTCCGGCCAATCCGCGCTCGCTTCCGTTACGGAAAAAGAGGAGTGAAAGTGCCCCCACGCGGCATCCGTACGGTGCCCGTCTCCCGAAGTGCCACGTGTTCCTCGGGTTCTCCGTAACGGGGACCGCGCTGCGGTGTCCAACCTTCGGAAGACCGGCCGACCGGACGAGAGGAGTCGCCCAGTGGCGGGTGACCGCACCCGGAGCGCACCACCGGACACCCGGGCCGACCCGGACGACGCCCTGCTGACGGTCCGTGCCGGGGAAGGCGACGAGGACGCCTTCGCCGTGCTCGTGCAGCGGCACGCGCCGGCCCTGATCCGGCTCGCGACGGGCCTGCTCGGGACCCGTACCGAGGCGGAGGACGCCGTGCAGGACGCCTTCCTCAGCGCCTGGCGGAGACTGCCGGAGTTCCAGGGGCGCTCCTCCTTCGGCACCTGGACATACCGGATCGTCACCAACCGCTGCCTGAACGTGCTGCGGGCCCGCAAACCCGTGGCCTCGCTGGAGGCGGCGGGTGACGTGGCCGCGGCCGAGCACACCACCTCCCCGGCCCGCATCACGGAGGCCCACGAAGCCGTCCGCGAGTTGCGGGAGGCCCTCGACCTGCTCTCGGCCGAACAGCGGGCCTGCTGGGTGCTGCGCGAACTGGACGGCCGCTCCTACGAGTTCATCGCGGACACGGTCGGCATCAGCCAGGAGGCCGTCCGCGCCCGGGTCTTCCGCGCCCGCCGTTGTCTCACCCAAGCACTGGGGGCCTGGCGATGACCGACCGCACCGATCCGCCGAACAACGCGTCCACCCACGCTGACGACGACGAACTCCTGCCGTGCGGAAGGCTGTTGTCGCAGACCTGGAACGACTGGGAACAGCGCTCCAACGACACCGACGACACCGGCGACCCCGACGACATCGGTGACGCCGACGCCCACTTGCGGTTCTGCCCGTACTGCAGGCAGGCCGTGAGCGGACTCGATCGGCTGGAGTCGGTGGTGCGCGGCCTGCAGGAGGAGACGGACACCTCCGCCTACGACGCCGGGCCGCTGACCCGGCGGGTCATGGACGTCGTACGCCTCGAACTGCGTCCGGGCCGCCCCCTGCCCCTCGGTGAACCCGCCGAGGACCTGTGGATCATGGAGGCGGTCGCGGCCCGCGCGCTGCGCGCGGCGGCCGAGACGGTCGCGGGCGTCCGGGCAGGCTCCTGCCGGCTTTTCGACGCTCCGGCCGACGCCCACTCCGCAGCCCCCGCCGACGGCGCCGTCGGAGTCCGCCTCGGCATCCACGCCCCGGCCGGGGTCTCCCTGCCGGAGCTCGCCGCCCGGGTGCGTGAGCGGGTGCGGGAGGCGGCCGACCGCGAACTGGGCATGGTCGTGGCGGCTGTGGACATCCATGTCACCGATCTGCTCCACACCCCGGCCGACGACGACCAGGAAGAAGGCCGTACGCCATGACCGTGCAGCACGAGAACACCGCGCACGCGGCACTCGTCGCGGAACTCGCCACGGCCGCGGAGGGCGTGCCCGGGGTGGCCTTCCTCCGGCCGGGCCTGACCGACCGGCTGCGCTCCGCGCTGTCGCGGCCTCCGGCGGGCACCGCCGGGGCACCGTCCGCCGGAGTGCGCATGACCCGCCAGGACGGCGACGGTTCCTGGCACGTCGAGATCCACGTCGTAGCGCGGCGGCGGGCCAGGACCCTGGACGTGGCCCGCGTCGTCCGGGACACCGTCGAGCGGCGCCTGGGCGCCCTGGAGTACGCCCAGCCCTCGCAGCCCGCCCCGAGGGTCACCGTGACGGTCACGGGCCTCGTCTGACCTCCGTCGACCCCGTTCAGCTCGGGAAGGTCAGCACGGCGACCGGGGCGGACGTGGGCTCTTTCGAGCCGCCGTCGGGTTCGACGGTGATGCCCATGCCCGAGGCCCCGTCGACGCCGCCCCGGAGCAGGACGGCCTGGTCGCCGCGGGCGGGGTCCATCAGGCCGGCCGGCCGCATGGCTCCGCCCTCGTCGAACCACAGCTGGTAGACCTTCCCGCCGGGCGGAGAGGCCATCCCCGAGACGAAGAACACCGCCCTGTCCCGGCCCCGGGAGACGACGACGGTACCCGTGGCGCCGCCGGTCAGCCCGGCGGCCCGGGTTCTGGCGTCCGGTGCGGCCAGTACGGCGGCGATCTCGTCCGTGGCCTGGGCGGCCTGGCGTGCCCGGTCGCGTGCGTCCTCGGCCTGCTGGTGCTGCCACAGGGTCGTTCCGCCGAGCGTCGTGGCCGCCGCGAGGCAGGCGGCCAGCGCCCACCGGGACAGCGTCCGGGCCCGGGGGCCGGACCGTACGGCGAGGGCCTGGGCCGGCCCGCCGGGGGTCTCCTGGCGGACCGTGGTGATCCGGCGCAGCACCTGTTCGCGCAGCCCGGCCGGGGGTGTCGTGGCGACGGCGAGACCCATGCGGGCGGCGGTCGCGGACAGTTCGGCGGCCTCCTGCGCGCACGCCTCGCAGCCCGTCAGGTGCCGCTCGAACGCGGTGTTCTCCGCGTCGGACAGGGCGTGCAGGGCGTAGGCGCCCGTCAGCCGGTGCAGATCGGTGGTCGTCACGCGGTCACCCCCAGGCAGTCGCGCAGCCGGATGAGCCCGTCGCGCAGTCGGGTCTTGACGGTCCCCAGCGGCAGCGCCAGCGCCTCCGCCACCTCGCGGTAGGTCAGCCCCCGGTAGTACGCCAGGGTGACGGCCTGCCGCTGGAGCTCGGTCAGCGTGCGCACACAGCGCCGTACCTGTTCCCGCTCCAGCCGTGCCTCCACGTGCTCGACCACCTCGTCGTACTCGGGCAGCCGGTCCAGCAGCGCGGCCTTGTGGTCGCGGGCAGCGGCGGCGTCCACCGAGCGCACCCGGTCCACCGCCCGGCGGTGCGCCAGCGTGAGGATCCAGTTGATCGCCGTCCCCCGGTCGGCCCGGTAGCGGGGAGCGGTCCGCCACACCTCCACCAGCACCTCCTGCGTCACCTCCTCCGACTGCGCCTGATCGCGCAGTACGGCCCGCACGACACCCAGCACCGGTCCCGCCACGGCGTCGTAGACACCGGCGAACGCGTCCTCGTCCCCGAGCGCCACCCGGCCCAGCAACTCCTCCAGGACGGGACCGGCCGACGGATTTCTGCTGATATGTACTACTTCTTTCACCGAGGGCCTCCACGGTCGGGACATGTCCGGTCGTAATCCGTTCCTGTCGAGACCCCGGATTGGTTGCAGTGAGGGTGAAATCGCAGGTGGCGTGGGACGGCGGGGACCGGACGGCGCGTGCCACCAGCAGGCTGGACCCGAGAATGTCGGTGACATGTTCTTCTACGGATATCACCACCATCGTGCAGGAGGTGCCGCATGTCAGCGACCCAGATCGACATCGACGACGACGCCCTGGAACGCGTCATGGCTCTGTCCAAGGTCAGGACCAGGAAAGAGGCGGTCAATCTCGCTCTGCACTTCTATGCCGAGCAGCAGGAGCGTGCGGCGCGCATCAGCCGTCACTTCGAGCGTGCGCGTGAGTGGGGTGCCGTCGAGGATGCCGAGCGCCTGCACCGGGCGGAGAAGGACAGCCGGTGATCTACCTGCCCGACACGTCCGGCCTGGTCCGGCTGCTCCGCGAGCCGAAACTGCAGTCGGCCTGGTACGACGCGGTCGATGCCGGGGCCGTCGCATCCTGCTCCGTGCAGCGCCGAGTTCCGGTACAGCGCCCGGAACGGCCGTGAGTACGACGAGATCGCGGAAATGTTCGCCGACCTCTACCCGGATACCTCGGTGCCGAAGAACGCGGGGCGCCGGATCAGCGCGGTGCAGCACCGTATGGCCCAGACCGGGGAGCATCGCAGTGCCTCGGCGGTGGACCTGGTCATCGCCGCCACCGCGGCCTGGCCGTCCTCCACGACGACGCCGACTACCGCGCTGTCGCCCGGCACGCATCCGATCTGATCGAGCACGACGTCAACGACTTCGTCTGACCTGAGCCTGTCGGGTTTCCACCGTCAGGCGACCCGCGTCGGCGCTCAGCGCACCGGGAACCCGAACGAGTAGCCCTGCTGCTTGAGTTCGGGGAGGATCCGGCGCAGGGCCTCGACGGTCTGGGAGCGGTCGCCTCCCGCGTCGTGGAAGAGGAGCGTCGGCCCGTTCGGCAGTTCCCGCTCGACGGTGGCGACGATGGCGTCCGTGCCCGGCCGTTCGAAGTCCTTGGTGTCCACGTTCCAGCCCAGCGGGCGCATGCCCCGGGAGGCGGCGAGCTTGCGGCTGTACGGGGTGAACGCCCCGCCGGGCGCCCGGTAGTACATCGGGCGTACGCCCCCGGACGCCTCGGTGATCATGCGTTCGGCGTCGAGGATCTCCTGCGACTGGTAGGCCTCGGACTTCTTGTCCATGGTGGTGTGGTGCGACACCGAGTGGTCGCACAACCGGTGCCCGGCCGCGACCACCTGCTTCACGAGGTCGGGGTGGGCCTGCGCCTGCGTCCCCACCATGCAGAACGTGGCCTTCACCCCGTACTCCCGCAGTACGTCGAGCACTTGGGGGGTCCATGCGGGGTCGGGGCCGTCGTCGATGGTGATGTTGACGCCGCGCGCCCCCTTGTCAGAGGCGTGCACGATGGTCACCGCGACCGGCTTGACGGCACCGCCCGGCTTGGCGGAAGCGGTCGTCTTCGGCGTCGAGCCGTCCACGGCACCGGCCTGCGCGGTCCACATCGAGGCGCCGGTGGCGAGCAACGTCACCCCGAGCGCCGCGCCGAGCACCTTGCCGTACCAGCCGCGCCCGCCACTGTGCCGCGCCATGTCCCCACCGCTTTCCCGCAGTTCCTCGCCGATCCTCGGTCACCTTGCGACCAACCTGCATGACGAGGAAAAGAGGCCGCAGGATGCGTCCGTTACCGATCAAGGACAATTCCGGTGTGGTTCCCGGACAACCGGGCGAGCGGCGGGCGGAACGGGGCCCTTCTGCCGTGCCCCGCACGGTAGTTGGCCGCTCTGTCGTTCTACCGCTGTGCTCAGCCCGGACGCCGCAGGTCCTCCAGATACCGCAGGACCGCCGCGACCCGCCGGTCGACCCGGTCCGTCGGGGACAGGTCGAGCTTGGCGAAGATGCTGCGGATGTGCTTGTGGACGGCGCCCTCGGTGACGACGAGCCGTTCGGCGACGGCGGTGTTGCCGAGGCCTTCGGCCATCAGGGCGAGCACGTCCCGCTCGCGGGGGCTGAGCCGGTCGAGGCGGGTGTCCTGGTGGGAGCGGGTGAAGAGCTGGGCGACGACCTCGGGGTCGATGGCGGTGCCGCCGTCCGCCACCCGGTGCAGGGCGTCCAGGAACTCCTCGACCCGGCCGACGCGTTCCTTCAGCAGATAGCCGAGGCCGTTCACCCCGCCGGTGAGCAGCTCGGTGGCGAAGGACTGCTCGACGTACGCGGACAGCACGAGGACGGCCAGGTCGGGCCGCCGGCGCCGGGCCTCGACCGCCGCGACGATCCCCTCGTCGGTGTGGGTCGGCGGCATCCGTACGTCGAGGATGGCGACGTCCGGCTTGTGTTCGTCGATGGCGGCCAGCGCCTCGTCGGGGGTGCCCGCGGTGGCCACCACGTCGAGGCCCTCGGCGCGCAGCAGCAGGGCGAGGCCCTCCCGCAGCAGAGGGTCGTCCTCGGCGATCACGATCCGCATGTCACGCTCCACAGGGGAGTTCCACCTTCAGGGTTGTCGGGCCGCCGGGCGGGCTGGCCAGGGAGAGGGTGCCGTCGTGCGCGGCGATCCGGCGGCGGATGCCGGTGAGACCGGAGCCGCCGTCTTCGTCCGCCCCGCCCCGGCCGTCGTCCTCGACGTGGAGCAGGAGACGGCCGCCGCAGCTGCGCGCGGTGACGGAGGCGGATACGGCGCCGCTGTGCTTGGCGATGTTGGTCAGGGCCTCGGCGATGACGAAGTAGGCGGTCGCCTCGACGGAGGCGGCACAGCGTTCGGGTACGTCGACGTCGATCCGGCACGGCACCGCGCACTCCGCCGCCAGCCCCGAGAGCGCGCCGGCCAGCCCGCGGTCGTCCAGCACCGGGGGCAGGATGCTCCGGGAGACCGTGCGCAGCTCCGCGAGGGCCTGCTCGGCGGCGGACTGGGCGCGTTCGAGGAGCTCGTCGGCGCCCGCCGGGTCGCGGGCCACCATGCGGCGGGCGGCGCCGACCAGGACGGTGACGGAGACGATCCGGTTCTGCGTGCCGTCGTGCAGGGCGCGCTCGATGCGGCGCAGTTCGGTGGCGTGGGCGTCCAGGGCGGCGGCGCGGGTGGCGGTGAGTTCGGCGACGCGGAGCGACAGATCCGCCTCCGGTCCGGCCGCGAGGAGCAGACGTCCGGGCCGGGCCTGGGCACGGGCCATGCCGGGGCCGAGCCCCAGGATGATGGCGATCCAGCCCACGCCCAGCATGGCCACGGCGAGCGCGTCCGGCCAGGAGTGCGCGTTGCCGACCCCCATGGACGTGGCGGTCGTGTCCTCGGGCAGGAGCTTCCAGTACAGGGGAAAGAGGCTGTCGCGCACGGCGACGAGCGGCAGGAGGACGCCGAGCAGCCCCAGGAGGAGGCCCAGGGTGGCGTGCCGGGCCAGCCAGCGCAGTTCGCGTCGGGTGGTGGGGTCGACGAGGGCGAGCCGTAGCCGCGTCGGCGGCGGTTCTGGGGCGATGACCTCGGGACCCCGGCGGCCGAGCCGGTCGCGTTCCCGGCCGGCCAGGCCGTGCAGCGCGCCGAAGACCGCGGGCGCCATGAGCAGTCCCACCCCGACCAGGCTCGTCACGGCGGTGACGGCCAGCCAGAGCAGCAGGAGCAGCGCACGGAAGGCCGTACCGAGCCCGGAGGCGAGCTGGGCGATCGCGGCGCCGGCCGCTCTCGTGGTCCGTACGACGGTGTCCCTGAGGCCCACCCGCCGGTCACCGGCTGCCGTCGTGTCCTGCTGGACCGCCATCCGCTCTCCCCTCCCCTGGTTGCGAACGACTGGTTGCGAACGACCTTATGACGCGCATCAGTTCACCGCAGGCCGAGGGCCGGGGTACAGCCTGCTGTACCCCGGAGAGGGCGGGCTGCGGGATCGGCCGGGAGGGGTGCCGATCCGTAGCGTCGATGACGTCGGCCGGACCCCCCGGACCGACCGCTCAGCACCCCAGGAGACGCCCCATGGCTACCGCCGACCCCTACCGCCTCACCACCCCAGCCGACGGTGACGGCACGCACGAGGCGTCGTCGCCCGCGGTCACCGGCGGGGAGGTCGTCCGTACGCTGCTCTGGATCGTGGTCGTGGTCAGCGCGGTCGCCAACTCGGCGGCCACCTACGCCGACGCGGACACCTGGGTGCACCTGGCCTGTGGCATGGTCACCGTCCTCGGCGCGGGCATCCTCGGCGCGCGCCACCTGCGGGGCCGTCGATGAACGCCGCCCTGGCGTGGACCCGCGACTCTGCGGCCACCGCGCCCGACGCGTCGACGCCCGCCATCGTCCTGGACCGGGTCGTCAAGGAGTACGCGGGAGGCATCCGCGCCCTCGACGAGGTGTCGCTGACCGTCGAACGCGGCACGTTCCTCGCGGTGATGGGCCCCTCGGGCTCCGGCAAGAGCACGCTGATGCACTGCGCCGCCGGGCTGGACTCCCCGACCTCGGGCAGTGTCCGCATCGACGGCCACGAGATCGCCGGCCTGAACGAGACCCGCCGTACCGAACTGCGCCGGGAGCGCGTCGGGTTCGTGTTCCAGGCGTACAACCTGATCCCCTCGCTCAGCATCCAGGACAACATCACGCTGCCGCTGCGGCTGGCGGGACGCACCCCGGACCACGACTGGCTGCGGACGCTGACGGCGCGGGTCGGTCTCGCCGACCGGCTCAGCCACCGCCCGGCCGAACTCTCTGGCGGCCAGCAGCAACGGGCCGCCGTCGTAAGGGCGTTGGCGGCCAAGCCCGCCGTCGTGTTCGCCGACGAGCCGACCGGCGCGCTGGACCTGCGCAGCGCCCACGAGGTCCTGGACCTGCTGCGCGACCTCGTCGACGACCTGCGCCAGACGGTGGTGATGGTCACCCACGACCCGGCCGCCGCCGCCCGCGCACACCATGTGGCGGTGATGGCCGACGGCCGGGTGGTCGAGTCCCTCGAAGCGCCGACCGCACCCGAACTGGCCGCCCGGCTCGTAGCGTTGGCGGGGGTCTGAGCCATGTTCACCAAGTTCACCAAGTTCACCAAATTCGACATGTTCCGTCTCGCCCTGCAGATGGTCGGACACCGGATCACCGCGCTGATCGCCGTGGCCTGCGCGGTTCTCGGCGGCGCGGCCCTGATCACCGGTACCGGCGTCCTCGCCGAGTCCGGCCTGCGTTCCCACCTGCCTGTCGGCCGTCTCGGCGGCGCGGACGTCGTCGTCGCGGCCGACCAGGAACTCCACCCGAGCGGCGACATGCCGATCGCCCTCCCGGAACGTCGTACGGTCCCGGCCCAACTGGTCGCCGAACTGGCCCAGTTGCCGGGTGTCACCGGGGCGGTCGGCGACCTCGGATTCCCCGCCGCCCTCATCGACGCGCAGGGCCGGGTCGTACCGGCCGCCGCCGGTCCCCAGTCGTCGGGACACGGCTGGTCCTCGGTGAAGCTGCTGGAGCGGGCGCGGGTCGACGGCAGGGGGCCGGCCGGCTCCGGCGAGATCGCCGTGGACAGCGCCACCGCCGCCGCTGCGGGGTTGACGGTGGGTGACCGGGTCATGGTCGTCGCCAACGCCCGGCCCGCCGCCGGGTACCGCGTCTCGGCGGTCGTCGACGCGCCGGGCGCCGGTGTCCTCTTCGCGGACCCGACGGCCGTACGGCTGTCGGGAAGGGAGAAGGGCGCCGGTGGCCCGCGCGCCGGAACCGTCGACCTGATCGGCCTCCGCACCGCACCCGGCGCCGAGGAACAGGTCGCCGCCGAAGTCCGAACGAGGCTGAAGGGGACGGGACTTGAGACGGTCACCGGCGTGGACCGCGGCGACCTGGTGTCACCCGGAGCCGGCGCGTCCCGCTCCCTTCTGGTTCTCCTCGCCGGTTCGCTCGCCGGGATCATCCTGCTGATCACCGGGTTCGTGACGGCGAGCGCGCTGACCGTGTCGATCGCCGGGCAGCGCCGGGACCTGGCGCTGATGCGGGCCGTCGGCGCGACTCCCCGGCAGATCAGGCGACTTGCCGCCGCCCAGTCGACCGTCGTCGCGGCCGTGGCCCTCGTACCCGGTGTGGCACTCGGCTACCTGCTGGCCGGGCGGTTCCGCGGACTGCTGGCCGACCAGGGTCTCGTCCCGTCCGCACTCCCGCTGACCATCAGCCCGTTGCCCGCCCTCGCGGCGACGCTCCTGATGGCCCTGACCGTGCGGATCTCGGCCCGCAGCTCGGCGTGGCGCACCTCGCGGATGCCCGCCACCGAGGCGGTCGCCGAATCGCGCAGCGAGCCGCGCGAACCGTCGCGCACCCGGACGCGCATCGGCCTCCTCGTCATCGTCGGCGCGACCACCATGTCGGCCGTACCGCTCTTCTCCCCGACGGTCCTCGGCGCGGCGGCCACGTCCATCGCGGGCATCCTCGGGGCGATCGGGCTGGCCCTGGCCGGTCCGTCCCTCGTCCGGGGCATCGGGAACGCGGCGGCCCGGCGCACCCGCACCGGCGTCTCCGCGCCGACCTGGCTGGCCATGGCCAACGTCCGCGCCTACGCCCTGCGCAACGCCGGGATCGTCAGCACCCTGGCCATGGCGGTCGTGTTCGTCCTGACGTACACCCTCACCCAGACCACCGTGCTGGCCGCCACCGCCGACGACACCCGCATCGGCACCCTCGCCCAGCAGCGCCTCGACGCGCCGGGCCTGGGCGGACTGCCCGACGGCACGCTCGCCGACGTACGGGGCACGGCCGGCGTACGGGCGGCGGCGCCGGTGAGCACAACCACCGTGGTGTGGCCGTACAAGATGTTCGACGACACGGTGACCGAGTCCGCCTCCGCGATGATCCTCACCCCCGGCGCGTCGGACGTCCTCGACCTCGACGTACGGGACGGCAGCCTGGAGCACCTCACCGGCGCCACCATCGCCGTCAGCAGCGATGTCGTACGCTCGCGCTCCGCGTCGGTGGGCCGGCGGGTGGGTCTCGTCCTCGGTGACGGCGCGAGGGTCGACGCCGAGGTGGTCGCCGTCTACGCCCGGGGCCTCGGCTTCGGCACGGTGGTCCTGTCCCACGACCTGGCGGCCGGACACACCACGACGGGCCTCGACCAGGGCATCCTGATCCGCACGGACGGCACGGCGACCGCCCGGCAGGCCCTGACATCGCTCGCCGCGTCCCACCCGGGCCTGGCCCTCACGGACACGGCCCCCACGACCACCGACGGCCTGCGGGACGCACCACCGGAGGTGTGGATCAACCTGGCGATGATCGTCGTCCTGCTCGGCTACCTGCTCCTGAGCATCGCCAACAAGCTCGTCGCCGCCACCGCGCAGCGCCGGCTGGAACTGGCGGCTCTCCGGCTCATCGGCACCACACCCCGGCAGATCCGCGCGATGATGCGGCGCGAGGCGGCGGTGACCGCCGCCACCGCGCTCACCGCGGCCCTGCTGCTGTCCGCCGTACCCCTCGCCCTCCTGGGCCAGGGCTTCCTCGGCCACCCCTGGCCGACGGGCCCGGTGTGGCTGCTGCCCGCGCTCGCCCTGACGGTCACCACCACGGCCTTCCTCACCGTCGAACTCCCCACCCGCCAGGCCCTGCGCACCCCGCCCGCCGACGCCATCCGCGCCCAGTGACCCGGCCCGCGTCGGCGCGGGTGCGCGGTTGCGGTGCCCGCCCCCGGCCCCAAGCATGGCCTCAGGGGAACAGGGAACGGGGAACAGCGGCAGCGCCCTCGGAGGGCACGTCCCGGGAAGACGCGGGAAGGCATGAGAGCCATGACGTTTCACGCGGACGACCGGCCACCGCGCTGTCTGGTCACCGGCGCCACCGGTTACCTGGGCGGCAGGCTGGTGCCGGAGTTGCTGGCGGCCGGATACCCGGTGCGCTGCCTGGCCCGCTCGCCCGGCAAGCTGCGGGACCATCCGTGGGCCGGGCAGGCGGAGACGGTGCGAGGGGACGTGACGGACGAGGAGTCCGTACGCGCGGCCATGGAGGGAATGGACGTCGCGTACTACCTGGTGCACGCGCTGGGCACCGGCCGGGGTTTCGAGGAGACCGACCGGCGCGCGGCCAGGATCTTCGGTGAGCAGGCGCGTGCCGCCGGAATCCGGCGGATCGTCTACCTCGGCGGCCTGACCCCCGCCGGAGTACCGGAGCGCGAGCTGTCACCCCACCTGCGGTCCCGCGCCGAAGTGGGCCGCATCCTCCTGGCCTCGGGCGTACCGACCGCCGTACTGCGGGCCGCGGTGATCATCGGGTCGGGTTCGGCCTCGTTCGAGATGCTGCGCCATCTGACCGAGCGGCTCCCCGCGATGGTGACCCCGAGCTGGGTGCGCACCCGTATCCAGCCGATCGCCGTCCGGGACGTGCTCCGCCTCCTCGTGGGGTGCGCGCGGCTGCCGGCCGACGTGAACCGCACTTTCGACATCGGCGGACCGGACGTCGTCACGTATCAGGGGATGATGCGGCGGTACGCCGCCGTCGCCGGACTGCGGAAGCGCGTCATCGTCCCTGTTCCGCTGCTCACGCCCCGGCTGTCCAGCCTCTGGGTCGGTCTGGTCACCCCGGTGCCGGGCGCTCTCGCGCGTCCGCTGGTCGAGTCGCTGAAGCACGAGGTGGTCTGCGCCGAGCGGGACATCGTCCGCTATGTGCCGGACCCGCCGGAGGGACCGCTCACCCTCGACCGGGCGATCCGGCTGGCGCTGCGGCGGGTGCGGGACGCGGACGTGGCCACCAGATGGTCCTCGGCCTCGACTCCCCACGCCCCCAGCGACCCGCTGCCGACCGACCCCGACTGGGCGGGCGGGAGCCTCTACACGGATCACCGCGAGCGTACGGTCGCGGCGTCGCCGCAGGCCCTGTGGCGTGTGGTGGAGTCGATCGGCGGTGAGAACGGCTGGTACTCCTCGCCGCTGGCCTGGTCCCTGCGTGGCTGGCTGGACACCCTGGTGGGCGGGGTCGGCCTACGCCGGGGCCGCCGGGACGCGACCCGGCTGCGGGTCGGTGACAGCCTGGACTTCTGGCGGGTGGAGGAGATCGAGCCGGGCCGGCTGCTGCGGCTGCGCGCGGAGATGCGGCTGCCTGGCCTGGCCTGGCTGGAGATGACCGTCGACCGGGATCCCCAGGGCCGCACGGTGTACCACCAGCGGGCCCTGTTCCATCCGCACGGCCTGGCCGGCCACGCCTACTGGCGGGGCGTGGCCCCCTTCCACGCAGCGGTCTTCGGCGGCATGGCCCGCAACATCGCGGCGGCGGCGGAATCGGCCCGTACCGACTGACCTCGACCCACCTCGCGGGAACCCGCCGACATCGCTGACCTGTTCATGGTCATCTTCTGGAACGGGGAACCGGGGCTGTCGCACCGCAACCGCCGTGGCCGAAAATGTGTCTCCCCACGCGTGGCCCGATGCTCCGGAGGGGCGGAATCCGCCCGCACGGCCGCCTTGGAGGGGGGATGGGGGATGGGGGATGGGAATGAACACCTGGGCAGTGCCCGGATACAACGAGTCACTGGAACTCGGGGCCGGGGCGAGCGGGCGGGTCGTCCTGGCCGTGCACGAGGAGACCGGCGTGCCGGTCGCGGTCAAGTACCTCAGCGAGTCCCTGCTCACCAGGCCGGGCTTCGTGCACGATTTCAGGGCGGAGGCGCGGCTGCTCGGCGGACTGGAGAGCCCGTACGTCGCCGAGCTGTACGAGTACGTCGAGAGCCCCGACGGCGCCGCGATCGTGATGGAGCTGGTGGACGGTGTCACGCTGCGGACCCTGCTGACCGGTCAGGGCCCGCTCGACCCCGAGGCCGCGCTCGTGGTCCTCAAGGGATCGCTGCTCGGTCTGGCCGACGCGCACCGTGTCGGCGTGGTCCATCGCGACTACAAGCCGGCGAACGTCCTGGTCGTGCCGGACGGATCGTCCAGGCTCGTCGACTTCGGGATCGCGGTGGACGCCGGCACCAGCGCAGGCGCGGCGGGGACCCCGTCCTACATGGCCCCGGAGCAGTGGACCGGCGCCCCCGCCTCTCCCGCCGCCGACGTGTACGCGGCCACGGCCACGTTCTTCGAGTGCCTGACGAGCCACCGGCCGTACTCGGGTGACAACCTCGCCGAACTCGCCCTGCAGCACGTCGACGCGCCCATCCCCGCCGACGAGGTCCCCGAGGCGGTACGGGAGCTGGTGCGGCGCGGTCTCGCCAAGGACCCGGCACAGCGCCCCACACACGCCGAGGCGTTCGTCGCGGAACTGGAGGAGGCCGCTGGCGCCGCCTACGGGCCCGACTGGGAGGAACGCGGCCGGGGCCGGCTGGCCGCGCTGGTGGCACTGCTGCCGCTGCTGCTGCCCTCGGCCCGCAGCGCCCCGCGGACCACCACGGACATCGCACGCACGGTCCTGAGCCCGGCGGCGGCCCACGGTGGGGCGCGGTCGTGGCTCCCCGGCCGGCCGGGGATGCTCGTGTCCGGTGCGGCCGTGCTCCTGGGCGTCCTCCTGTCCTACGGCATCCAGCAAGCCCCGGGAGCGGCTCCGCAGGAGGCGGCGCAGGCCCTGGCCACCAGCAGTGCCCAACCCGCCGTGGCGCCGGGAGAGCCCAGCCTTCTGCCGGCCTCGCCCTCCTCCTCCCCGTCCGAGTCGCCCTCCTCCTCCGCGCTCCCGACGTCCGTCTCACCCTCACCCGGCCTGTCGCCCTCGGCCTCGGGCGCGGCGACCGCCGGTACCGGCGAGCCCTCGGCGTCCACCAGCACGACTCCGGCCGAGGTCACGACGACGCCCGGCGGGGCGACCACCACCGAGGCGACGCCGACGACGGCTCCCTCCACCGCCCCGGCCGCTCCCGCCGTCAAGGACGTCGCGGTGACGGGTTTCCGGCAGACGGGTTCCACGACCGCCACGGCGACCATCGACATCACCACGGACGGCACCGGGCCGTTCTCCCTCACCGTCTCGTGGTTCACGAGCGACGCCACGGCAGGGCTCGGCACCCCGGACGGCGCGTCCCAGACCTTCGAGCGCAGCGGTGCCACCCAGTACACCCTCACCGTCGACCACACCTTCCAGAACAAGGGCTGCTACTGGGCGGTGGAAGCCACGACGACTCCGGCCTCCGCCGACGGCGGCGGCTCGCAGCAGCTTCTGACCAGGCAGTGTGATGTCCGATGACCGCTCACGACGACCGCACCGTCCCGGCTTCCGCCTCCGCTTCCGCCGAGGACCGCGAGTCCACCCGGGTGCTCGGCCACGCCGACCCGTACGCCCCGCGCGACGAACCCGGCTCCGCCGATGCCGAGTACAGCGCCACCGTGCTGGCCAGTCACTGGATCCAGCGGCCGGAGTCGGACGACACCCTCGTCGAGCCGCCCTCCACACAGGTCCTGCCGACACCGACACCGACGCCCACACGGCCGACACCGCAGACGCTGCCTGATCGCGTCGAAGGCACCGTGCTGCGTTTCGGCCCGGGGGTGACCGCCGCCGTCGCGCACCGTAGCCACAGGACGCTGCCCGCCCTGACACAGCCTTCCGCGCCCTCGCGCCGGCGGCTGCGCAGACATGCCCTGCCCGCACTGGTGTTGGTCTGCGTCATCGCGTTCCTCGCCTGGCAGCGCCTCGGGCCGTCCGTCGCGGTACGCACGGTGGAGGCCTCGGCCCGGCCGGCGGTTCTGGGATGCGACGGCACCGCGGACATCGTCGGCCTCGTCGCCACGAACGGCCGCCCGGGCACACTCTCGTACCGCTGGACCCGGAGCGACGGCACCGCCTCGGGCGTCCTGCGGGAAGTGGTGGTCCGGGGCCAGAGACAGGCCCGTCTGCACCTGCTGTGGACCTTCCAGGGCAAGGGCCACTACGCGGCCCAGGCCCGACTGCGCATCCTTTCCCCCGTCGACCGCACGGTCATCAGCCACCTCACATACGACTGTCCCTGACCGGCCGCAGCCGCTCAGGGACAGTCGTCCCGGTCATGTCACCGCTCCGGCCGGCCGGACCCGATCACGTCGCCAGGCGCGACTCGGCCGGCCCCCGGCTCAGTGGTCCTCGGTGATGGTGGTCGCGATGCCGTTGCTGACCACGACCACGGCGGAGAAGCCCTTCTTGGCGGCCTTCTCCAGCTGGGCCTCGGTGCACTCGACGCCACCCTCGCCGCCCGGGCCGGTGTTCACGGCGTCGCAGATGTCGTCGTAGCCCACGATCTTGGTGTCGTCCGCGACGAGGAACTGCTGCTCGGAGTCCTTCATGTCGGTGACGGTGTACTTGCCCGGCGCCACGTACACAACGTTGCCGAGCCAGGTTCCGTTGACGCCCTTGCCCTCGTCGATGCCCTCGACGACGGTCTCACGGGAGTCGGAACCACTGTCGGAGTCGGACCCGGAGTCCTGCTGGGCGGTGCGGCGCTCGATCACCAGGGTCGCGACGCCGTCCTTCATCTCCACGTCGGCGTTCACGGCACCCTTCTTGAGGGCCGACTCCAGCTGGTCGAGTGTGCACGGCGCGTCCACCTTGGAGTTCGCCATGCCGCATATCGTGCCGACGCCGTAGACCTCGGTGCCGTCGCCGACCCAGAACTGCTGGTCGTCCCTGCCCGACACGGACACGATGTACTTGCCCGGGGCGAGATAGATGACCTTGCCGTTCTTGAACGAGCCGCTGACGCCCTTGGAATCCTTGGAGTTCGCGGAGCCCTTGGAGCTCTTGGAGTCCGACGCCTTCTCCGCGGTCGCCACCGGGCTCGCCGTGGCCGCCGGGCTCTTGTCGGACGAGCTGTCGGCGGTGCCGTTCTGGCATGCCGTCATCAGCAGTCCGGCGGTGATCGCGGCGGTGGCGAGGACGGCCTTGCGCAGGTGGCGGTTCTTCACGGGGTTCCTTCCGGGGGCGGGATCAGCAGGGAGCCGGCGGCGTTCTCACCGTTTCCCGCTCTGTGATCACTATGAGGTCGCCCGGAGCCCGCAGGTCACGCCCGTCCTCCCTTCAGGACGCCACTGTGGCACGGCTGTGACACAGCAACTCGTCGGCTGTGGATGCCAGTTGGCCGACGCCACCTTGAGCCGCGCGCGGTCGGACGGGGGTCCGTCGGCCCCTTGTACGGGCCGACGAGCCCTGCTCCGGTGTGCGGTGTGTGTGCGAACGCCGCTGAGGGGCACCCGTGCCGCCGGGTTCGGAAAGCGGGGTCGGCCATGGGCACGAACGTGAGGTGGTGGCGGTGGCGGCGCAATCCGCTCAGACGCCGCTCGGACGCCGTCGAGGCATGGGTCGTCCTGGTGACGGCCGTGGTGATGGCGGTGGGCATGCCCCTGGCCGGAGCCCTGGGCTCGGTGCGGGTCGGAAGCGTATTGCTCCAGACGCGCGAGGAGCGGCACCGTACCTCCGCCGTGCTGACCGAGGACGCCGGCGATCCGGGGCCCGGCACCTATGCCCGCACCTGGGCGGTTGTGCGGTGGACGGCGTCCGACGACACCGTCCGTACGGCGGGGGTGCGGGTCGCGGCGGGCAGCGGGGCGGGCACCAGGACCGTGATCTGGACGGACCGGCAGGACCGGCTCGTCAGCGCGCCGCTCACCGCGGGGCAGGCCGTCGCACTGTCCGCCTTCGCCGGGACGCTGGCGGCGGGCGGTGTCGCCCTGTTGCTGCTGGCCGGTCGCAAGGCCGTACGGACGGTGCTGGACCGGCACCGTGCGAGGCAGTGGGAGCGGGCCTGGGTCCTCACCGGTCCCCGGTGGAGCGGAAGCAGGCCTGACAACGCGCCGGGCCCCGGGCCGGAAGGGCCGACGATTCCACCGCCGTGACGGCGGACAACGGCGGATCGCGTGCCAGGACCAGCACTCCAGGTATCCCGTGAATGCTGGTGCACGCCCCCGAGGCCGCGCATCACCGGCGGCCACCGCATCGACCCGGAGAGAACCGGATGACAGCCCAGTCGGCCCGCCCCGGCATCGCGCACCCGGTGGAACGCCGGCCCGGCGAGCTGGGCGCGCGGCGCCGGATACCGCCGCGGTCGCGGCTCGGCTCGGCGCGGTTCGCGTTGCCGGCCGCCCGGCTCGGCGTTGTACTGGGGCTGCGGACGCGGTCGCCCACCCGTGAGAACCCCTTTCCCGCCCTGGGTGGTGCCGGCCGCGGTGGGGCTGGGAGCCGCCGCGCGGTACGGGCCGTTCCCGCGGGCCGTCCTGGAGACCTCGCCGCCGTCCTGGCCAGGTCGGACAGCGGCTCTCGCCGCGAAGCCGGCCGGCTTCGGGCACCGCCCGTGCGGAGAGCCGGTCCGCCCGGACCGTCGGGCGCCCGGACGGGACCCTGACCACGACCGGTCCCCCCACCACATGACCGGTCCCCACTCCATGACCGACGAGTGACAAGGCGAAGGGAAGTGATCGGCTGTGCCGGAACCGACGAGGAACGCCGGAGACATCGGACGACGGGTGGCAGCGCGGCGCGAGGAGTTGGGGCTGACCAGGGAGCAGGTGGCCGAGCGGGCGGGCACGGCCGCGGACTACCTTCGGTACGTGGAGGAGCGGCCGACCGCCTCCCCGGGCACGGGCTTCCTGATCCGGCTGGCCGGCGCGCTGGAGACCACCGTGGCCCGACTGCGCGGCAGCGACGCCGACCTGCCCCCCGGCATCGGGCAGGCGGCCTACCATCCCGAGCTGACGGTGCTGGATCCCGGGGAGTGCCGGGCCAGGCTGTCCACCCACGGCGTCGGACGCGTCTCGGTGTCCACGCCCGACGGCCCGGCCATCGTCCCGGTCAACTACACGGTCGTGGACGGCACGGTCACCTTCAGAACCGCGCGCGGCACCACGCCCGGCCTGGCCGCCGGCGCCGAGGCCGCCTTCGAGGTGGACCACATCGACGAGGCGCTGAGCGAGGGCTGGAGCGTCCTCGTCGTCGGCCGCGCCGAATGGGTCACCGACCCCGCCGCCATCCGGCACCTCGTCGGCGCGGCCCACTCGGCGCCGTGGGCGGGCGGCGACCGCGAACAGTGGGTACGTATCACCCCGGAGCGGATCACCGGACGCCGGATCACCGCCCGCTGACCCGCTCCGAGGACGGGCGTACGGACCCCGGGCCGCCCCGGCCGGTCGTACGGGGCGACCGCGACGGGGGCGGACGCGGCATGGTGCGTCACCGTCACGACAGCAGCGCGCCCGTCGGCCCACCCGCCTGCCGCGCGGCCGGTTCGTACCGGCCGAAGACCTTGACCGTACCTCCGTTCGCCCAGGTCAGGTCCAGGTCCAGTCGGTGACCTCGGGCAGGTCGATGCCGTGCTCGCGGATCCAGGCGTGGTGGCGGGTGCGGGCGTCGGCCATCTGCTGGCGTACGGCGGCGGCGCGCACGGCGAGGCCGGGGACGCGGTCGATGACGTCCATGACGAGCCGGTAGCGGTCCATGTCGTTGCGGACGACCATGTCGAACGGGGTGGTCGTGGTGCCCATCTCCTTGTAGCCGCGCACATGCAGGTGGGCGTGGCCCGTGCGGCGGTAGGAGAGGCGGTGGATCAGCCAGGGGTAGCCGTGGTAGGCGAAGATCACCGGCTTGTCGGTGGTGAACAGGCCGTCGTACTCGAACTCGCCCATTCCGTGCGGGTGTTCCTCACGCGGCAGCAGCCGGGCCAGGTCGACGACGTTGACGACGCGGACGGAGAGTTCCGGCAGATGCCGGCGCAGCAGATCGGACGCGGCCAGGATCTCCAGCGTCGGTACGTCTCCCGCGCAGGCCAGCACCACGTCGGGCTCGCCCCCGTTCTCGCTGCCGGCCCAGTCCCAGATCCCGGCACCACGGGCGCAGTGGGCGCGGGCCTCGTCCATCGACAGCCAGTCGAAACAGGGCTGCTTGCCCGCCACGATCACGTTGACGTAGTCACGGCTGCGCAGGACGTGGTCCGCCACGGACAGCAGGGTGTTGGCGTCCGGCGGCAGATAGACCCGTACGACCTCGGGGCTCTTGCTGAGGACGTGGTCGATGAACCCGGGGTCCTGGTGCGAGAAGCCGTTGTGGTCCTGACGCCAGACATGTGACGTCAGCAGGTAGTTGAGGGAGGCGATGGGGGACCGCCACGCCAACTCCCTCGATGTCTTCAGCCACTTGATGTGCTGGTTGACCATCGAGTCGACGATGTGGACGAACGCCTCGTAGCAGGAGAACAGCCCGTGGCGGCCGGTGAGGAGGTAGCCCTCCAGCCAGCCCTGGCAGAGGTGTTCGGAGAGGATCTCCATGACCCGGCCGTGCCGGTCGAGGTGTTCGTCCACCTGGAGGGTCTGGGCCTGCCAGGCCTTGCCGCTGGCGTTGAAGACGGCGTCGAGCCGGTTGGACGCGGTCTCGTCCGGGCCCACCAGCCGGAAGTCGCGCCGCTGCGACGTGTCCCGCATGATCTGTTCCAGGAGGTCGCCGAGGATCCGCGTGGGCTCGTGCACGGTGGCGCCCGGCTTGTCCACGGGGACGGCGAAGCGGTCGAGGGAGGGCATCGGCAGGTCACGTACGAGCAGGCCGCCGTTGGCGTGCGGCGTGGCGCCCAGCCGGCGGGTCCCGTCGGGGATGCAGGCGAGGACGTCGGCGCTGGGCCGCCCCTCGGCGTCGAAGAGCTCCTCGGGCCGGTACGAGCGCAGCCAGGTCTCCAACTGCCGCAGGTGGTCGGGGTTTTCGCGTACGCCGGACAGCGGGACCTGGTGCGCGCGCCAGGTGCCCTCGACCGGGAGTCCGTCGACCTCGGCGGGGCCCGTCCAGCCCTTCGGCGTACGCAGCACGATCATGGGCCAGTGCACGCGCTCGGCCGTGCCGCCCTCGCGGGCCGTGCGCTGCGCCCGCGCGATGCGGTCCAGGGCCTGGTCGAAGGCGTCGGCCATGGCGCGGTGGACCTCGTGCGGGTCGTCACTGGTGACGTGGATCGGCTCGTGGCCGTAGCCGCGCAGCAGCTCGTCGAGTTCGGACTCCGGGAGGCGGGAGAGCACGGTCGGGTTGGCGATCTTGTAGCCGTTGAGGTGCAGGATCGGCAGGACCGCGCCGTCGTGCGCCGGGTCGAGGAACTTGTTGGAGTGCCAGGACGCGGCGAGCGGCCCGGTCTCCGCCTCTCCGTCGCCGATCACACAGGCGACCAGCAGGTCCGGGTTGTCGAAGGCGGCGCCGTACGCGTGCGCGAGCGAGTAGCCGAGCTCGCCGCCCTCGTGGATCGAGCCGGGTGTCTCCGGCGCGACATGGCTGGGCACGCCGCCGGGAAACGAGAACTGCCGGAAGAGCCGGTCCATGCCCGTCGCGTCGCGCGAGACGTCCGGGTAGGTCTCGCTGTAGCTGCCCTCCAGCCAGGAGCCCGCGAGCACGGCCGGCCCGCCGTGACCCGGCCCCCACACGCACAGCGCGTCGAGACCGCGAGCCTTGATCACGCGGTTGAGGTGCGTGTACACGAGGTTGAGGCCGGGCGAGGTGCCCCAGTGGCCGAGCAGCCGCGGCTTGATGTGCGCGGGCGTCAGGGGCTCGGTGAGCAGCGGGTTGGCCAGCAGGTAGATCTGGCCCACGGCCAGGTAGTTGGCGGCCCGCCAGTGGGCGTCCAGGGTGCGCAGTTCCTCGTCGGTCAGTACGGTGCTGGTGCTGGCCTGGCGTTTGGTCTTGGGCACGGTCTTGGGCACGGTGACTCCGTAGGTCGTCGAGGCGAGTCGGGCTCCGGGAAGGGGCGCGAACCGAGGGCGCCCGCTCGTCGTGGTGTTCGAAGGGCCCCGCGTTCGAACGCGTCTCGGAGCACGTGTACCCACGTGTGGCGCTTCAGCGGCAGGCCGCACCATTTGGTCTCCACGACAGCCCGTCCGGCGGCAGCGGTACGGTTCTCGGCCGAGCCGCCGAATACGGGGAGGACGGCGCCGGAGCTGGTCTCCACCTGCTCTCCACCTCCCGGACCGGGATCGCGTGACCCGGTTCCAGCAGCCTCGTGCCGATCGAGCTCGTGGGGGAGGGGCCACAGGTCCCCGTCAGGGGCCGACCGGCCCTTGCCGCGCCCTCGACACGCTTTCCCGCTCTTCGCCTCGACCGGGGCACGCCAAGGGCACGGAGTCGCGGAGCGGGCGAGGCACGGGTCAGCCATGGCGGGGCCGCAGGCCGTGGTGGCCGCGGCCCCGCTCGGGCGCTGGGGTCAGGACGGGTCGCCGTACTGGAGACCGCGTCCGTTCGTGCCGACGTAGACGCGCCCGAAGGTGTCGGGGTCGCCGGTGATGACGCCGACGCTGCCGATACCGCCCCACTGGTGGGCGTCGTCGTTGACGCGGAGCCAGGTGGCGCCCTTGTCGGTGGAGCGGAAGACTCCGGTGACGTCCTTGACGGTGCCGATCAGATACAGGGCCTGGTAGGCGGCGCCCGGCGCGGCCTTCCCGAAGCCGAGGGCGGAGGCGGACTTCACCGTGGTGAGCGCGCCGAAGGTCCGGCCGCCGTCCGTGGAGTGCAGCAGCCCCTTGCCGCCGCCGGAGATCCACAGGTCTCCGGCGATGCCGGGGACGGCGGCGAGCCGGCCCGCGGGCAGGCTGGTGGCGCGGGCGGTGAAGGTCGCGCCGCCGTCGGTGCTGGCGTAGAGCGTGCCGTCGGCCAGCGAGTAGAAGGTCCTGGCCGAGGAGCGGTCGGCGACGACCACGGCGCCGGTGCCCAGGCCGCCGGCCTTCGACCAGCTCGCCCCCCGGTCGGTCGAGCGGTACGGGGCCTCACCGGCCTCGGTCCAGACGATGGCGGAGCCGTCCGCCGAGAGCGCGACCTGACCGCTGTCGGCACTGGCCACCGGCTCCGACCCGAACCCGGTCCAACTGTTGCCGCCGTCGGTGGAGTAGGCGCCGTCCTGCTTGCCGCCACGGCCGACGCGGACCATCGTGGAGGGGCTGGACTGGGCGAAGTCGATGTCGGTGCTGGTGATCATCATCGGGTTGTCCAGGCGCCCGGCGGGCACCTTCGTCAGGGAGTCGTAGCGGAAACCGCCCAGGTCACCCATGGCGGAGAGGACGGTGGCGCCGCCGGGCGGGGCGACCGCGTCCATCAGCGAGGTCTCCTCCAGCCCCCGGGACCCCACGATCCAGTGGCTGGTGCCGCCGTTGTCGGTGGCATTGGCGTCCTTGCTGCGCCAGATGCCGCTGCCGGTGCCGTACAGCACGTGTCCGGAGTCGAAGGGGTCGATGGCCATGGCGGACATCCAGTGCCCGATGCCGGTACCGACGTAAGGAGCGCCCGAGGCGTCCCGCTCCGACTTCGCGGCCTGCGCCTGCCAGGTCCTGCCGCCGTCGGTCGTCCGGTACAGCTCGTCCTGGGGCCACCAGCGGTGGAGGGTGGTGACCATCACCGTGGACGGCTTCCGCGGGTCGACGGCCAGACCGGAGAAGCCGTAGCTGCCCTGGGACGGGGAGATGTCCTTCCACGCCCCGCCGGCCGGCGTGTACTTCCACACCGAACCCGCCGTCGCGTCACCGATGGAGTTGGCGTACGTCAGATACAGCGAGCCGTCACCCGACACCACGCCGTGCTGCGGCATCTCGCCGGTGGGCTGACCGGAGACGGCCTGCCAGGTGCTGCCGCCGTCGGTGGAGCGGTACAGGTTGGCCGACCTGTCGGCGACGCCGACATAGACCGTCCCGCTGCCGGCCGCGCCGTACGTCACGAAGGCGATGCCCGCGCCGCTGCTCGCCCCGTCCTTGACGGGGAACGAGGAGACCTGACTCCATGTCACACCGTGGTCGGTGCTGCGCCACAGGCCGTTCTTACGGGTGCCCAGCAGCAGGGTGCCGTTGTCCGCGGGGTTGACCACCAGCCGCTCGCCCGCCCCGCGGCCGAGTTCGTTGGCGCCCAGCTTGAAAGGCAGAGCGGTGCGCTTGAAGGTGCGGCCCCGGTCCGTGGAGCGCAGCAACTCGGCGTTGCCCGCCCAGCCGTTGGTGTAGGTGCCCGCCGCGGCGTAGAACCGGTCGGGGTCGACGGGGTCGGTGGCCAGCGAGTCGATGCCCAGCAGGTTCCAGTCCTTCTCGTCGACCCAGTCGGTGAGCGGGATCCACTGCTCGGCCGCGGCGTCCCAGCGGTAGGCGCCGCCCATGTCGGTACGCGCGTACAGCAGACCCTTCTCGCGCGGGTTGAACACCAGCCCGGTGACGTAACCGCCGCCCACCACCTGGGCGTTGTTCCACACATACGGTCCGGCCGCGCCCGCGGTCTGCGCCGTGCCGCTCCCGGCCGATTTCACCAGCTTCCACTGCTGGTTGGTGCTGCCCCGGTCGGCATACTGTATGACCGTCGCGCCCTGGGCGGTGGAGCCGCCGGAGACGTCCAGCACCAGACCGCTCCTGCGGGAGGTGAAGGTGACGGCGTCGGAACCGCTCACATCATGGATCCGCCACTCCTGGGACTTGGCGGAGCTGTCGGTCTGCTGCTCGGCGACGGCCTTCGCGGCGGTCGAGTCGCCCGCTATACCGAGCACTTTGCCGCTGTTGCGGTTCACCAGCTCGTAGTAGCCGTCCCCGGCGGGCTTCAGCCTCCACTGCTGGTTGGCGGTGTTCTGGTCGGTCCACTGCTGGATACGGGTGCCGTCGGCGGTGGAGAAGGAGTTGACGTCCAGCACCTTGCCGCTGCGCACGGAGACCAGCCGGTAGTAGGCGTCACCGTTGACCGTCGCGGCCTGCGAGTCCTCCTGCGCGAACAGGAGATACGGCACGACGAGAGCGGGCGCGCCGAGCAGTAGACCGGTCGCGGTCCAGCGCCGACGGTGACGCCCGCGGCGTCCGCCGGTCGTGGGGTTCTTCATGGGGAGGTGCTCTCCTTGCATGCCGTTCACCAGACAAAAGGCGGATCCGGGCACTGAACGACCGGATCCGACTCCTTGTGGTCACAGACACCGCACAGGGTTGCCTTGAGCCGAAAACTTTTCCGGATCACCTCGGGGATCGGGTGCTCCGGTGCTCCGGCGCTCCGGTGCGGGGTGATCCCGCCGGACGTGTCACAGCGGACGCCGGGCGGCACCCTGCCCGTGGCGGGTGCGCGGTCGGCTCGGCTGGTCCACGGCAACGGGACATGGGGAACATAGGCGACACAGGGAGGTGCGGCAGATACATCAATCTGGTACATGACCTAATCTTGGTACATGTCCATGAAACGCACCAACGTCTACGCCGACCCCGAGGACCTGGCCATTATCAAGGAAGCCGCCAAGCGCCGAGGCATAAGCGAGGCCGAGATCATCCGCCAGGGCATCCACCTCGCCGCCATGGCGAACCGGGTCTGGGACGAGCCGCTGTTCTCACGCACCTTCGAGGGGTCAGGGCGTACGCAGTCCAGGTCGGAGGTCCGCGACACGGTCACCGAGGCCGTCCGGCGTGAGACCGGCTCGGGTCCCGGATCAGCCGCGTGATCATCGTCATCGCCGATACGTCCGGCCTGCTGGCAGCCCTGGACTCGGCTCATCCGGAACACCGGGCGGCGAACGAGGCCATCATGGCGGCGGGCCTGCTGGTCATGTCCCCCCTCCTGCTGGCCGAACTGGATCACGTGGCGACGCGTGAGCTCGGCAGAGAAGCTGCCCTCGGTGCGATCGACGACCTGCGTCGCTGGATGAGCCGGGGCCGTGTCGTCATGCCGGAGATCACGGAGGACCACCTGGGCGCCGCCCAGTCCGTCCGTATCCGCTACCGCGTGCTGGACCTCGACCTCGCCGACGCGGTGAACGTGGCGCTCGCCGCCGACTACGACACGGACGCGATTCTCACCCTCGACCGACGAGACTTCCGGGCAGTACGCCCGTTGGGCCACCACAAGGCGTTCCGGGTACTCCCCGACGACCTCCCGCTCTGACGCAGGCCTCTCGGCGGCCAAGTGCCCGTTCCCGGAAGGGGTTTGCGCACTGCCCACGACGAAGCACGTGCAGGACGGGTGTCCGCGACCGCCCAGGAACAGCTGGGCTGAGGGCTCACCTCCGGCTCCTGACGGTTTTGCCGGGCGTACGTGAGGCCGTGGCCACACGTACGCCCGGCTTGCAGCTGGTTTTGACAGTCGGCATTGCCACGGCCTACCCGCCGCCACCCGGACAGCGGCGCGAAAGGCATTGGTGATGCTCGACGGCACATTCCTGCCCGATCTACCGGATCACCGCCGACCGACGGTAGTGGGCATTATCAGGGGCTTCACTTGCTTTTCAGGCCAACTTCCCAGCTCGCCAAGCGGGTTGGAAAACCTCACTGTCAGCAATTCGCGTTGGCCGGCAGGTTGCCGCGGTTATCGCCCTTGAAGTAGATCGCGCTGCTGTATCCGACACTGTTGTCGGTGTACCGGACCTGCAGCCAGATGTTGTTGGTGTATCCCTCGGCCGTGATGGTCTGCCCATAGACCCAGCAGTTCACGACGTAGGTGACGTTCGCGGACAGCACGGACCGGATGCCGCAACTGGTGTACGCGCAGGTGCGGTTGTTGGTCGAGGCCCATGTTGTCGCGTAGTACGTGCCCGCCGTCTGCGTCCCCACGCCACCGGACCCGGCGCGGGCGGGCGACGGTGCCTGCGGGGAGACGGCCGACGCCGCACCCGCCGTACCCAGCGTTCCCGCCAGTGCGAGGAGGCCGACGGCGGACGCCGAGGCGAGCCTGGTTCTGAGTCCCATGATGTTCCCCCATGGTTCGAGCCGCCGAGCCCGGATATTCAGGCACGGTCAGCTGATGCCATGAACATGGAGCAGGGTGCGGTTGATCGCCAGAGCCGCAACGGAAAAATATGATGGGTGCCCAGAATTCCGGCCAAGTAGAAATTGGCGTGGAATGCGGCGTAGGGCGATCATGCTGCTCTGCCGGCACGAGTAGACCCGGTTGTCACCACACCAGCCACTTGACCAGCCACTTCAGGATGAAACGGGCTCAGTGGGCAGGAGTGGGTCTTGGGCCCAGGTCCTGGCAGTGCACACGTATCCCGAACGGTTTTGGATGCGCAGGCCCCGCATCCCCTTCCGCGTAGAACCGCGACGGCACGCGCACCGCGCCCTCATGCGGCGCATAGGCATCGGGTGCGATCGCCACGGTCCTGCTGGTGATCGCCTGCCCGGCTGCCCCCGCGAGTTCCCGGGTCGGCGCTCTGCCGGGGGCACAGGGCGCCTCGTCATTGCCGCTCATGCCGCCCACCACGGCGTGGCCGTCCTCCACGACGACGCCGACTACGGCACTGTCGCCCGGCACGCATCCGACCTGACCGAGCACAACGTCCACGACGTCGTCTGACGGGCCGGCCGCTGAGGTGGCCGGTGTCAGACGCCGCCGTGGAGCTCGTAGTGGTCCACGGCATTGGACGGGCTCGCGGTCCAGCTGAAGTCCACACGGCGATCGTCGGCCACGCAGGTGAAGCCGGTTGCCGGTGCCGGGAGGAGCAGACCAGTGTCGCCTGGTGACCATCAGGTGGCCGCTGTCTGGCAGGTGATTCCTGGGGTCACGGGAAATGATGGGGGAGCGTCACCGCGACCAACCAGTAGCCGGCACACCGCGCGAAATACCCCGACCCCACCGGAAGGAATCCCACGCCATGACCGCGACCGCGCCCAAGGCTCCGACTGGACCAGGGGTGAGGTCCTGGTGGGGAATCCCGTACGCCACCGCCGAGCGGTACCGTCGGCCCCTGGTCGCGGACTTCGATCCGGACCGTCCCTATGACCGCAAGGGCGTCGCCCCCGTCCAGCCCGACAGCGGCGACTGGCTCGAAGCGGACAGCGGGACGGGCGAGGACTGCCTGAACCTGAACGTGTGGGCCCCCGCCCGCGAGCAGCCGGCCGGGAAGACGCTGCCGGTGGCCGTGTACATCCATGGCGGCGGATTCGAGTTCGGCGCGAACACGCAGATCACCTCGAACGCCGCCGGTCTCGCCGCGTCGGGGCGTGTGGTGGGTGTGTCGATCAACTACCGGCTCGGCGCACTGGGCGCGCTCTCGCTCTCGCAGTACGGCGGGCGGCTCGCCGAGGCGAGCAACCTGGGTCTGCAGGACGTCATCGCCGCGCTTGCCTGGGTCAAGCAGAACATCGCCCACTTCGGTGGCGACCCCGACGACGTCACCGTCTTCGGTCACAGCGCCGGCGCCTACTCCACCCTCGGGCTGCTCGGGAACATCGCCCGCCCCTGACGGTCACCGGGCGATCCGGAACACCGCACCAGGGGGCGAACAGAGTGAGGAACTCGACATGAGCCAACCGACAGCAGCCGGCGACGCCGCACCGGCGACGATGCGGGCCGTCGTCGTCACCCGGCCCGGCGGCCTCGACGCACTGGAGATCAGGGATGTGCCGGTGCCGGTACGCAAGCCCGGCTGGGTGCGGATCAGGGTGAAGGCGTTCGGCGTCAACGAGTCCGAGGTCACCACCCGCAAGGGTGAGTCGGACGCGGTGGTCACCTACCCGCGTGTGCCCGGCATCGAGGGTGTCGGCGTGGTCGACGAGGCCGACGAGGACAGCGGGCTGCGGCCGGGACAGCAGGTGGCCACGATGATGGGCGGCATGGGCCGCTCGTACGACGGCGCGTACGCCCAGTACGTGACCGTCCCGGAGGCGCAGGTCATCCCGTTCGAGACCGGTCTGCCGTGGGAGGTCGTCGGTGCGCTGCCGGAGATGTTCCAGACCGCCTACGGATCGCTGACCACCGGCCTGGACCTCAAGGCCGGGCAGACGCTGCTGATCCGCGGCGGCACCTCCACGGTCGGGCTGAGCGCGGCCACGATCGCGAGGGACCTCGGAGCCACCGTGCTGTCCACCACCCGCAGCCCGGACAGGGCAGGGGAACTGAGGGCCGTGGGCGTCGACCATCCCCTCGTCGACAACGGCACCCTCGCCGACCAGGTGCGCGAGCTGATGCCGGAGGGTGTCGACGCGGTACTGGAGCTGGTGGGCTGCTCGGTCCTCGCCGACACCCTCCGCACCGTCCGCCGGCACGGCACGGTCTGCTTCACCGGAGCCCTGGCGGGCCAGTGGACGATCCCCGATTTCACTCCGTTCATGATCCCCAACGGGGTGCGGCTGACGTCCTACGGCGGTCAGGCCGCCGACCTCCCTGCCGACGTCTTCGCCCGCCGGCTCCAGGCCATCGCCGCAGGGCGCCTCGAAGTCCCGGTCGCGAAGGTCCACCACGGCCTGGAGCAGGTCCGTGACGCCCAGGCCGACGTCGAGTCCGGCACCACGCCGGGCAAGCACGTCGTCGTCCTGGAGGACTGAGACCTGGACGACTGAGACCTGGGCAACCGAGAAACGACAACCAACCATCCCCGATGGTAAGTGGATTGACTTGCCATCAGGGTGATGTGGAAGTTACGTTCACGGGGTCCGCGCCGAACTGAAGTTCGTACCCAGTGAACATGGCGTACGGGTCGGCCGCCGACGATCACTCCAACAACACCCCAGAGGGCAGAACCCCTATGAGAATCCGACTGACCGCCGGAGAAACCGTCCTCAACGCAACCCTCGACGACAACGCGACGGCACGCGACTTCGCCTCGCTGCTTCCGCTGACGCTGCAGATGAACGACCTGTTCAAGCGCGAGAAGTACGGTCACCTGCCCCGGTCTCTCACCGCAGGAGGCGAGCCGCGGTCCAGCTACGAGATCGGCGACATCGTCTACTGGTCACCCGGTCCCGACATCGCCGTCTTCTATGACCACGACGGCCAGTCCATCCCCGACCCCGGCATCATCGTCCTCGGCGAAATCGACTCGGGGGCCGATGCCTTGAAGAAGTACGACGGCACGGTCGACGTCACCATCGAGGCCGTCGACTGAGACCCGGCCGGAAACCACCGGGATCGTCAACCAGGGAGAGGAGGGGGGACGGTCGTGGCCTCGATGGCCGCGTAGGCGGCCGGGGTGAGACCGGTGCGGTCGCGGAAGAAGCGGCCGAAGTTCGCGGGGTCGGTGAAGCCGAGGTGGACGGCCACAGCCCGGGCGTCCCACCGGGCACCTCCCAGCAGGCGCCGGGCTTCCAGGAGCCGCCGCCCGTCGATGACCTCACGCACCCCCTTGCCGGTGGCGTCCCGGGCGGCACGGCTCAGGGTGCGGACCGAACAGCCGAGCAACTCGGCGTAGTCCGCGGCGTGGTGCAGTTCGCGGAAGTGCAGCTCCAAGGCGTCCAGGAAGTGCCCGTACCTGTCGGCGCGGCCACGGCCGGCACCGGTCGTGGCCGTGGCCGTGCCGATGGGGGCGATGTCCGGGGAGTTGGCCAGGCGCAGCAGCAGCGATTCGAGCAGGCTGCGCCGCAGGGCGTGGTGGATGTCGAGGGGGCGGCGCCCCAGTGCGCGGTGTTCGTCCAGGAGCTGGAGTGCCGTCTGCTGGAGCCAGGCGGTGTCGTCGGGGTGCGGGCTGAGCACGGCAGGGGCCTCGTGCGCGGTGAGCGGGGCCAGGAGACGGGCGAGGTCGGGCCGCAGCACGTCCGGTTCGAACAGGATGAACGGGCCGCGGGCCGCGCCGGGCGGATGCCAGCACTGCGCGTGCCCGGGACGCACCCACAGCCACTGGCCGGGGGCGACGGTCCGCGTGACGTGGTCGACGTCGTGCCGCAACTCACCGTCGGTGACCAGGATCAGGTAGTGGAAGGTGGCACGGCCCGGACGGGGCGGGTTCCACGGCCAGTCGTCGTGCCGGGCGAAGAAATCCTCGACGGTACTCACCTCGAGGCCGTACGGAGTACCGACCGGGGGCTGGAAACCGTACAGCGGGACCGCAGCCGGTCCGGCCTGCCCGCTCGGCCCGGAGTGTCGCTTGTCGACCATCACGTGTCCGCAGCCTACCGCCCTTCCCGTCGGCTTCGCCGGAAGGATGGGATGTGCCGCCGCGCCCGCGCGGCGCGCCCTCCGCCTCCTTCGATGCCACAGTCCGTCACCCCCTGAGAGGGCTCACCACCCATGAACGGATCGGCCCTGCACAAGACCGCCGCCGACTGCGCGGAGGAACTCCCCGGAGCCCGGCTGGAGCACCCCTTCGGCCCCGACTGGGAGGTCTTCAAGGTGCGCGGCAAGGTGTTCATGCTGATGACCGAAGTCCCGGGGCGTCCCGTCGTGATCCTCAAGGCCGACCCCGGCGAGGCTCATGCCCTGCGGGCGCAGTACAGCCACATCACCCCCGGCTACCACATGAACAAGAAGCACTGGATCACCCTGGAGAGCGGAGAAGGCGTCGACAAGGAGCTGGTCAGGGAGCTCGTCACCGACTCCTACCGGCTCGTCGTCGCCCATCTGCCCAGGGCCGAGCGGCCCGTCGACCCGCACACCTACGGCACCGGCACGCGGGCGGCCCGGTGAGCGCGGCCGGTGACCGGCTCCAGGACGCCGCCCGTCAGACGGCCTCGGCCCTGCCCGGCGTCAGCCACGGCTACCCCTTCACCCCGGGACTCGACGTGTACAAGGTCGCGGGCAAGGTGTTCCTGATCGTCACCGACGACCCGGACGATCAGATCATCACGGTCAAGTGCGAACCCGAACACGCCCGCGCTCACGTACGCGGCCACGCCTCGATCACACCGGGCCGCTATCTCGACAAACGCCACTGGATCTCGCTCGGGCCGGGACCCGGCATCACCGAGCGGCTGGTCACCGGCGCGGTCGAGGATTCCTACGACCTGGTCGCCGCGCGGCTGCCGCGAAGCGACCGGCCGAAACCGCTCCAGACCACCGATGGTAAGTGGATCGACTTGCCTTAAGGGTGATGTGGAGTTACCTTCACGTGTGAGTCCATCGACTTACCTTACGACTCGGCAAGGAACAATCACCATGAATCGTCTTGCGGGCAAGCGCGCCCTCATCACCGGCGGCACGAGCGGGATCGGCCTGGAGACCGCGAAGCGTTTCGTCGCGGAAGGGGCCGACGTGCTGGTCACGGGGGTCACCCCGGCCAGCATCGACAAGGCGCGGCAGATCCTCGGGGACAAGGTGCCGGTGGTGCAGGCCGATGCGCGTGACCTCGATGCGCAGCGCGGCCTGGCGGAGCGGGTGCGTGAGCACTTCGGGGAGCTGGACGTGGCGTTCCTGAACGCCGGCGTCTCGGACTGGCGGCCGTTCGGGGACCACACGGAGGACAGCTTCGACCGGCTCTTCGACATCAACGTCAAGAGTGTCTTCTTCCTCACCCAGGCCCTGGTGCCCGTGCTGGCCAACCCGTCCTCGGTCATCCTCAACGCGTCCAACAGCGCGCACGGCGGCTACGGCCACTCGAACGCCTACGCCGCGACGAAGGCGGCTGTCGGTTCCCTGATGCGGTCGTGGAACGCGGACCTGCTCGCGTCGCACGGCATCCGGTTCAACGCGGTCAGCCCCGGCCCGGTGGACACCCCGCTGTACTCCAAGCTCGGGATCGAGGATTCCGCGCAGCAGGAGGCGGTTCTGAAGGAGATCAGCTCCGGCATCCCGCTGGGGCGCATGGGTCTGCCCGAGGAGGTCGCGGAAGCCGTCGTCTACCTGGCCTCCGACGCCGCGGCCTTCGCTGTGGGCCTGGACCTTATCCTGGACGGTGGCCAGACCGTTCTCTGACGGCGAGGATGCGGCTGGGAGACGGGCGAGGGGCGTGGGTATGTCGGTGGCGGACCGTGACCGAACGGAAACCGGTGGCGATACGTGCCAGGCCGGATATCACGCGCAGATCAAGGCGGAGAACCGCGCGCGCATCATCCGCGCCGCCCGCGACCTCTTCCTCGCCCGGGGATACGACAAGACCTCCCTGGCCCAGATCGCCCGGGAGGCGAGCGTCTCCACGGGCACCCTGTTCAAGCGGTACCCCTCCAAGGCCGCGCTGTTCGCGGCCGTCACCTCCGAGCAGTGGCAGCTGGATGTGCAGTACGCCGAACCGCCCCCGCCCGGTGATCCCCGGTACGGTCTGGACCACATCGGCCGCGACTACGCCTGCCTGGTCTCGCGGCCCGGCACGGCGGCGCTGTGCCGCCTCATCATCACCGAACTCCCCCAGATGCCGGAACTCGCCGACATCGTCGGCACCGGCTTCGCCATCGACCGCGGACCCTTCTTCGACCGGCTCCGCGACTACCTGGACGCCGAAGCGCGGGCCGGCACACTCGACTTCCGTTCGGCCGACGGACAGACACAGCCGGCATCCGCGGTGGCCGAACAGTTCCTCGGCATGATCTGCGGCCAGCTCCTGTGGCCTCAACTCGTACGGACCGACTTCGTCCCGGCCGACCCCACCGACACCACGATCGTGGACGAAGCCGTGGCCCTCATGCTCACCCGCTATCGCACCGGATCCTGAACCCCGGACCACCGGTTCACGCCGCCAGGACCCCGATACGTCGCCCTACGGGTACGGGTACGGGTACAGGCAGGGGTGACTCGACCGACAACGAATACCGGCGAGCGCGACCGGTCCTCCCAGTGACCGACAGCGGCCGACAGCTGAGCCGGGACCGTGGCCTCCCGGTACGGCCGGCGTGCGACCCCGGCGTCGCGCTCGGTGGCGCGATCACCGACAGGTGATCGACGAAATCCTCCAGCACGTGCGAACCCGGGGCAACGCCGGTCCCGCGATGACGGTGTCGGCCTTCTGCGGCGGCGACCACCGCGGCTACACCGGGTACGCAGCGCCACCCGCAGACAGCGCGTGATCTGAAAAAGATCATCATCCGCGAGCGCCGCGAATCACGACGCGGTGTTTCAGCCGAGCAGCACCGGAACCGGCTGCCCGTCGACCTCGTCGGCACTGACCCGGAGCCCGGGGTGGCGGCGCCGCAGATCCTCCTCCGCCTCGCGCGACACCCGCTGCGCCCAGTCGCGCCGCAGGTCGGGGCCGGCCGGCGGCGGGGAGGCGGTGGGGTAGTCGTACGACTGCGGTTCCCACGCGAGGACGAGGCGCAGGGGCAGGTCGCGGAGCAGTGCCTCGCGGGCCGCCCAGTCCGCCGCGGCCAGGCTTTCGGGTGAGCCGTCCAGTCCTGCGGTGATGACGCGGTTCATGATGCCGACTTCCTTCTGGAGTGGGAGAGGGAGAGGGGTCTGCTTCCGGCCGCGCGGTCAGCAGCCGGGGAGGTCGAGCTGCCGGGTCGTACCGGGTGCGACCGTGATGTCGCGGCCGTCGAGGGAGATGTGGACGGGCGCCCGGTCGGAGGACGGGACGCGGATGCGCAGGTGTCCGGCGCGCATGCTCAGGCCGACGCCCCGGTGGCCCCGGTAGCGGACGGAGAACTCGTACTCGGCCAGTTCCGGGAGGGGCGCCGGATCGAACCACAGGGTGTCGTCGCGGGTCTCCAGGCCGGTGAGGCCGCGTTGGACGAGGTCGAGGGTGCCGGCCATGGCGCCGAGGTGGATGCCTTCGGCGGTGGTGCCACCCTGGAGGTCGGCGATGTCGCCGGTGAGGGCTTCCTGGACGTACTTCCAGGCCCCGGCGGGCCGGGTGCGGGCCAGTACCCAGCCGTGGACCAGGCCGCTGAGAGTGGAGCCGTGGCTGGTGCGGGCCAGGTAGTGGTCCACCGTCGTGCGCCAGGTGTCGTCGTCGAGGGTGTGGCCGAGGCGGGCGAGAAGTCCGGAGAGTTCGGCGGGTGAGAAGAGGTAGCCGAGCATCAGTACGTCGGCCTGTTTGGACGCCTGGTAGCGGTTGACGCTGTCGCCCTCGGCCTCCAGGATCCGGTCGAGGCGGCGGATGTCGCCGTAGCGCTCGCGGTAGCCGTCCCAGTCCAGTTCGGCGAGGTCGCCGTAACCCTCGAACTGGCTGATGACGCCCCGGTGGAAGGGCACCCGCAGCCGGCGCGAGACGTCCTCCCAGAGTTCGAGTTCCGCCGGGTCGAGTCCGATGCGCCCGAACAGTTCCTGGCGGCGCTGGGCGGGGAGCGCGGCGGCGAGCTCCAGGGCGCGGCACAGCACCCAGGCGGCGGTGACGTTGGTGTACGCGTTGTCGTCGAGGCCCGGCACGGCGGCGCCCCGGTACGCGTCGTGGTACTCGTCGGGGCCGACCACGCCATGGATCCGGTAGCGCGCGTGGGCCGGGTCCCAGACGGCGCTGCTCGCCCAGAAGCGGGCGATCTGGAGCAGCGTCTCCGCGCCCGGCCCGTGCAGGAACTCGGTGTCGCCGCTGGCCTGGGAGTACTGCCAGATGTTGTAGGCGACAGCGGAGCCCACGTGGTGCTGGAGCCGGGAGTGGTCGGGCAGCCAGCGGCCCGAGCGGGGGTTGAGGTGGAGGGTCTGGGTCTCCTCGCGGCCGTCGCTGCCGCTCTGCCAGGGATACATGGCGCCGGTACGGCCGACGGCGGCAGCCGCGCCGACCGCCTCGCCCAGCCGGCGGTGGCGGTACATCAGCAGGGCCCGGGAGACCTCCGGGAGGTGCAGGTTCAGAAAGGGCAGGACGAACAGCTCGTCCCAGAAGACATGTCCCCGGTACGCCTCGCCGTGCAGCCCGCGCGCCGGTACGCCCGCGTCGAGCCCGGCGGTGTGCGGCGACAGGGTCTGCAGCACATGGAAGAGATGCAGTCGCAGGATGCTGCCGGCCTCGCCCGGGACGTCCAACTCCGTTCGCTGCCACAGGTGTTCCCACGCGGCGCGGTGGGAGGCCAGCAGCCCGGCGAAGTCGGCGGCTCCCCGCACCCGGCCGATCGCGGCGTGCAGGGGATCGCCTGACGCCGGGTCGCGCGAGGTGTGCAGGGCCACCGTCTTCTCCACGGCGACGGGCCGGCCTGGCCCGATCGGCAGTGTCAGCAGGTGTGCGACGCCGCGCTCCCCCGGGAGGAACTTCACCGCCCCCGGGGTGCCGGACACGGTCCGGCTGCGGGCGGCCATCGCGACACGGATGCCGGATTCGGAGGTGCGGCAGTCCAGCCATACGGTGTCGGGCTCGGCGGACCCGGTGTGCCACTCGGTGAGGTGGCGGCCGTTCAGGTCGCGGTAGCGGTCCACTCCCGCATTGGTGACGTCGCCGTCGATCGCGGACTCCACCTCCAGCTCACCCGTCCAGCCCTCGGCGGTGAACTCCGTTCGGAGCGCCGCCAGATGGGGATCGCCCATGTGCACCAGACGGACCTGGTCGACCGTCAGCAGGCGGTCTCGGGTGTCCCGCAGCCGCATCCGCCGGGTGAGGGTGCCGCGACGCAGGTCGAGGGTCTGCCGGTACCCGAGCAGCGAGCCGTCGTCCGGCGAGAACCAGGGTCCTGGCCGGTCGCCGCCGGTGCTCCGGGTACGGAAGCGCAGCGGCAGCCAGTTAGGGAGGTTGACGATGTCCTCGTTGTCGACCTGTCGTCCGGCGACGGTCGAGGTCAGCCGGTTGTAGCAGCCCGCGGCGTAGGTGCCGGGGTAGTGGGACGGGCCCGCCGCCGTCTCCGGGGCGGCGCCCCGGGTGGCGAAGTAGCCGTTGCCCAGCGTGCACAGCGCCTCGCGCAGCCGCTCGTCCGCCGGGTCGTAGCCCTCGTAGCTCAGGGTCCGGTCGTCCGGCATCATCGTGCCTCCGTGGCGGTCAGCAACTCGGCGAGGTCAGCGACCACCAGGTCGGCCCCGTGCTCGCTCAGGTCGTCGGCGCTGGTCGGCCCGGCGGTCCGGTCCACCCCGACCACCAGACCGAAGCCGCCGCGCCGGCCGGCCTCGACACCGGCCAGCGCGTCCTCGACGACGGCGGCCTCCCCGGCCGGTACGCCCAGTCGCCGGGCCGCCTCCAGGAAGATCGCCGGGTCGGGCTTGCCGGGCAGCGCGAGGCGGGCCGCCTCGTTGCCGTCCACCACGGCCTCGAACAGGTCCCGTACCCCCGCGCCCGTCAGCAGTTCCGGCGCGTGCCGGGAAGCCGAGATCGCGGCGCACGGCACACCCTCGGCGCGCAGCGCGTGCAGCAGCCGTACGGTGCCGGGCCAGGCGGGGACGGAACCCACTGCCAGCCGTCGTGCGAACAGTTGCTCCTTGCGGGCGGCGACGGCCCGCACGGTCCGGGTGCCGGGCGGGTCGTCGGGGGTGCCGGGCGGCAGCCGCAGCCCGCGCGCGGTGAGGAAGGCGGCGGCGCCGTCCAGCCGGGCTTTGCCGTCGACGTAGCGGCGGTAGTCCTCCACCGGGTCGAACGGGCGCTGCCGACCCGCCGCCTCCAGGCAGGCGTCGAAGGCCGACTGCCAGGCGGCGGCGTGCAGCCGGGCCGAGTCGGTGATCACCCCGTCGGTGTCGAACACCACGGCCCGGACCGCCCGCAGGCGCGGTACCAGCGTCTGTCCGGCGGTGGCGGTCACCGGCGGGTGGCGAGGTGTTCGGTGATACCGAGGAGGTCGGTGAGGTTGAGGAGGCGGGTGTCGCGGCCCGTGCGGCCGAAGTCGTCAATGCCTGCGCGTACGGTCATGGCGGTGCCTCTGTCTGCCGTCGGGGGCGGGGTCCCGGGTGTGCGGGCGGTGTGTCAGCGGAGCCAGGCGTGGTCGCGGACGGCGGGGAGGCGGGCCCAGGTCCTGCCGAGTCCCCAGGTGGTGCCCGCGGAGGCGACGGCGAGGGCGATCAGGACGGCGGCGTACAGGACGTGGTAGTCGACGATCGGGTTGGTGGACATGCTCGGGGTGCCGTCGGACAGCGCCTTGGCGGGCGGCCACTCGGCGATCCACATGAACGCCATCAGGGCGGTGCCGGCGACCGCGGCGAGCCGCAGTGCGATGCCGCCGACCAGGGCGAGGCCGACGCCGAGCAGGCCGAGCATGAACAGCCAGTTCGCCCAGCCCGCTCCGGCCCAGGAGTGGAAGGTGGACTCCATGGGCCCGGCGGCGACGCCGCTGAGGAAGCCCTTGGTGGGCGAGCCGCCGTCGATCCATGCCTTGCCGGAGGCGGTGGCGTAGCCCCAGCCGAAGGTCTTGTCGAGGAAGGCCCACAGGAAGACGAACCCGGTGACGATCCGCAGCCCCGCGAAGACCCGGGCGCGGGTCGCCGAGGCCGCCGTATCGGTCGTGTCAGCCGTGTCGGTCGTGGTCTCGCCGGACCTGGGGGTCGTCCCGGCCCGGTGCCGCGAGGGGAGGTGGAAACCCGCGTTCGGGCCGGGAGTTTCGTGAACCGCCATGATGCTCATCCCTGTCTGGGGGCTGGTAGGCGTGGCGCGATGTCTGTCCGCGTGCCGTCGTCGTCCTGCGTTCAATGTCCCGCCCGGAGCTGTCGGACCGTCAGGGGCCGACAGGTACCGCCGCAGGGGCCGAACGTCCTTGTTCCGCAGCGGACCGGACGGACTCGCCGCCCGGGGCAGGGGACGGGGCCGTGCGATGCCGGACACACGGCGGATCGGCTCGTCGGCCCGTCCGTGCACGCCAGGGACGCCTTCGGGGACTTCGGCGGCTTCGTCAACGCCTGCTCGTAGACCCAGGCGGTGATGCTCCTTGCCGGACGGGCCTGTTCGGGCCGACCGTGCCATGAGAGGGGCGTCGAGGGCGGACCGGTTCGAACGAGGGCGTCTTCAATCGTGCGGGATCACCGCGACCGGGGCGGTGGCGTGGTGCAGGACCGCGTGCGTCACGGGTCCGATGTGATTCCCGGCCCGGCTACGACGGTTGCGCCGGCCGACGACGACAAGTGCGGAGTTCCGGGCGGCGTTCACCAGGTGGGAGCCCGCTGTGCCGATCAGGGCCTGCTCGTTCACCTCGACGCCGGGGAACTCCGTCCGCCACGGCCGGAGTATGTCGGCCAGCTCGCGCCGCACCTGCGTGCCCAGTTCCGCGTTGGGCTCGACGTCGAAGGCGGCGCCGTAGCCGGAGGAGTGCGGTGGCTTCCAGCCGTGGACGACGCGCAGGTTCGCCGCACGGCGGGAAGCCGCCTGGAACGCGAACCGGATCACGGGGCCGTCGGAGTCATCCAGGTCGAGCCCGAGCACGACATCGCCCGTCAGGTGGTCGCTCCCGGCGCCTTCACCGGCTCGGACGAGGACGACCGGCCGCTCGGTCCGCGCCACGACGGAGAGCGCGACGGAGCCGGTCAGAAACCCGGTCACCCCGCTCAGGCCCCGGGATCCGAGCACCAGGAGATCGGCGTCCCGGGAGGCGGCCAGCAGGGCCGTGACGGGCCGCTCCGTGCTCTGTTCGGCGCTGACACGCAGACCGGGATGGCGTTCGGAGAGCCGGGCCGAGGTCTCGCGCGGCAGGCGGTCGGCCCAGCCGCGGTGCGGTCCTTTCGCGGGTGACGACATCAGGGTGCCTGTCAGCGACGCGTACGTGGGGGGCTGCCAGTGCCGGGCGTGCACGAGGCGCAGGGGCGTGTCGCGGAGCCGCGCCTCGCGGGCGGCCCAGTCGGCGGCGGCGAGGCTCTCCGGTGAGCCGTCCAGACCGACGGTGACGTTGCGGAGCATGTGGAGCCCTCCTTGAGGGGACGCGGTTCAGTGTCCGGGGAGGGGACATGCGTCAGGAGGGGCCACTGGGCCCCGGCAGCTCCTCGGGTTCCGCGCCGGGTCAACTCTCGCACCCTCCGGGCGTGTTCAGGCGTGCGGGACGACGGCGACGGGGCAGGGAGCGTGATGCAATGCCGCGTGTGCGACGGGGCCGAGGTGGGTGCCGAGACGGGATTCGCGGGTCCGGCGTCCCACCACGAGGAGGGCCGCGCCGGCCGAGGCGCTGATCAGCTCGTCGGCCGCACGTCCTTCGGTGACGCTCTCGGTGACGGTGACCTCGGGGAACTTCCCGCACCAGGGGCGCAGCACGGCGGCCACGGCGCGCTCCTGCTCCGCCCGCAGCTCCGGGCCGCTCACCGGGACGATCCTGTCCGCCGCCGCGAAGTCCGGCGGACGGCTGAAGGTGTTGATCACGCGCAACGTGGATCCCCGGCGGTCGGCGGCGTCAAAGGCGAACTCGATCAGCTCGTCGCAGGGCCGGTCCGTGTCGAGGCCGAGTACGAGATCGCGGTACGGGATCCCGGGAATCTCGTCCGGGGAGATGCCGTCCGGTGCCGAGAAGTGTTCGTCGGCGGTGCTCCCGCCCACCCTCACCAGCACCACGGGACCCGGTGCCCTGGCGACGACCCGCTGCGACACCGACCCCATCAGGAACCCCGCGACGCCGCCGAGTCCACGGGAGCCGAGGACCAGCAGCTCGGCCTGCTCGGCCGCCTTGAGGAGGGCTGAGACCGGCGAGTCCGCGAGCGCCTGGCCGATGACCCGCAGACCTGGGTGTGCGGCGCGCATGCTGTCCGCCGCCCGCTCCGGCAGGTCCTCGGCCACGGCCCGTTCGGACATGTCCGCGGGCACGGTCGGGGCCGGACGCGGATGCCACTCCCAGGCATGCACCAGGCACAGCGCGGCGCCCCGGCGCGTGGCTTCCCGGGCCGCCCAGTGCGCGGCTGCCAGGCTTTCGGGAGAAACGTCGATCCCCGCGGTGACGTGTCGAAGCATGAGGCGTACCTCCAGCGTTGCTGCCCATGGGTCGCTCTTCTGCCACCGAGCCTGGTACCGGGGCGAGCACCAGGGACAGAGGCCGGGCGGGCCCTTCCGTGGGGCCTTTCGGCCCTGATGCCGCCGCGCCCGCGCCCGGGCGCGGGAGGCTCGGGTTGGCCCGGTCGGCCCTGGTGCGTGCGGTTCGGACGGGTGACGATCGTCATGACAGTCGGCATGTGGTCGGTGGGCCCACGGTCCGTGGCCCGTGGCCTGTGGTCCACCAGCGAACGAGGGGTCGTCATGGCCGAGGCACGTACCTTCACGGAGCAGAACCCGATCCGGGTCTTCCTGCTGGACGACCACGAGGTCGTCCGACGCGGCCTCACCGACCTGCTGGACTCCGAGCCGGACATCTCGGTGGTCGGTGACGCGGACAGCGTCGAGCACGCGCTGGTGCGCGGGCCGGCGCTGCGCCCGGACGTGGCCGTGCTCGACGTACGCCTGCCGGACGGTGACGGGATCAGTGTCTGCCGTGAGCTGCGCAGCCGGATGCCGGAGCTGGCCTGTCTGATGCTGACGTCCTTCGACGAGGAGGAAGCGCTGCTCGACGCGATCATGGCCGGGGCGGCGGGCTATGTGCTCAAACAGATCAGGGGGTCCGACCTGGTCGCCGCGGTCCGTACGGTCGCGTCCGGCCAGTCGATGCTGGATCCGGCGACGACCGCCCGCCTGATGCGCTCCCTGCGGGCGGACCCCACCGAGCAGCCGGCACCCGCACCCGAGCTCGCCGGCCTGTCACCCCGCGAGCGGGACATCCTCGCGCTCATCGGGGACGGGCTCACCAACCGTGAGATCGGCAAGAAGCTCTACCTGTCCGAGAAGACGGTGAAGAACCACATCTCCCGGCTGCTGGCCAAGCTCGGCGTCCAGCGCCGCGTCCAGGCGGCGGTCCTGGCCAGCCATCTCGAACAGCCCGCCTCCACCGACCGTCCGGCGCGCTGAGTCCGCCCGGCCCGGTCTTGTCGTCCGGCCCGGTCTTGTCGTCCGGGCCGGTGGGGTGGCGGCCTTCCGCGGCCAGGCTCCGTTCGCGGTCAGGCTCCGGCCGTGACACCGTCCGCACTCACGGGAACCCGCCACACCAGCCGGGTGCCGCCGCCCTCCGGCCGTTCGCCGAGTGTCAGGGTTCCGCCGAGGGCGACGGCCCGCTCCTTGATGTTCTTCAGCCCGCTGCGTCCGACGTCGTCCGGCACCCCGCAGCCGTCGTCCGTCACCGTGATCGTCAACTCGCCCCCGGAGCACTGCAGCCGGACGTCCACCGCCTGTGCTCCGGAGTGCCGGGCCGCGTTGCTGAGGGCCTCGCCGAGCACCGCGACCGCGTGGTCGGCGATGTCGCCGGGGACATCGGTCTCGACGAGCCCCTCGATGCGCAGCGCGGGCGGGAATCCGAGTGACGTGGCCGAGGCTCTCACCGCCTCGGCCACCCGGCCGCGCAGGCCGTCGCTCTCCCGCCCGACCCCGCGGTGGGTACGCAGTCCGAAGATCGTGGACCGAATGATCTTGATGGTGTCGTCGAGGTCGTCGACGGTCCGGGTCAGCCGCTCCATGCCCTCGGGGTGCTCCATGAAGCGCTGGGTGCTCTGCAGGGTCATGCCGGCCGCGAAGAGCCGCTGGATGGCGAGGTCATGGAGGTCGCGGGCGATGCGGTCACGGTCCTGGAGCAGCGTGAGCTGTTCCACGTCCCGCCGCCGTTCGGCCAGCTCCAGGGCGAGCGCCGCCTGGTCGGCGAACCCGAGCAGCGGCCCGGTGTCCACGTCACCGAACGGCTTACCGGCCGGCACGCGCCCCAGCAGCAGCACGCCCCGCGTCTTGCCGCCGGCGCCGAGGGGCACCGCGACCACGGGTCCGAGCCCGGCCCACTGGGCTTCGTCCTCGCCCGTGCGCGCGTCGCGCTCGATGTCGGCGCTGACCACCGGCGCCGCCGCGCCGAGCGCCGCTCCGACGAAACCGTCCCGCGCGGACAGCACCAGACCGCTGCGCTCCTCCCGGCCCAGGCCGACCGCCAGGGCCGGCCGCAGTGTCTCCTCGCCCGGTACGTGCTCCGCGATCAGCCCCATGTCGGCGGAGACGATCTTCCGGGCCTCGTCGACGATCAGCTCCAGCACGTCCGCGCTCGGCGCACCGGTCAGGAGCATGCTGGTGACCTTGCCGCTGGCCCGCTGCCAGCGTTCGCGCAGCATGGTCTCCTCGTACAGCCGGGCGTTCTCGATGGCCACTCCGGCGGCCACCGCCAGCGTCGACAGGACGGACTCGTCCTCCATGTCGAATTCCCGGGCGCTGCGCTTCTCGGTGAGGTAGAGGTTCCCGAAGACCTCGTCGCGCACCCGGATCGGTACGCCGAGGAAGGAGTGCATCGGCGGGTGGTGCGCCGGGAAGCCGTACGACGCCGGATGCTCCGACAGCTCCGGCAGCCGCAGTGGCGACGGGTGCCGGATCAGCTCTCCGAGGAGCCCGTGCCCGCTGGGCAGCGCCCCGATCTCCGACCGCCGCTCCTCGCCGATACCGACGGTCAGGAACTCGGACAGCTTCTGGTCATCGCCGATCACGCCCAGCGCCCCGTACTCGGCGTCCACCAGCACCACCGCGGCCTCGACGATACTGCGCAGCACCTGTGGCAGGTCTAGCTCCCGGCCTACCGAGAGGACGGCCTCCAGCAGGCTGTGCAGCCGGTCCCGGGTCCCGCGCACCGCGTCGATGCGCACCTGCAGCTCGCCCAGCAGCTCGTCGAGCCGCAGCTTGGGCACATGCTCCTCGGTACCGCCGCGTCGATCCTCGCTCATGACTTCCTCCGACCGGCACAGCAGACAGGGAGGCTCGAACCGGTTCCCCTGTCTTCACCGTACTGTCCGGGGGCCCTGCACATGGCCCCCGGACGGGCCGAAGGCCGGCATCTCGGCGGCGCGGACCGTTCCTTCAAGCACAACGCCGTTTCCAGCACGGCCCCGTCCCCTGCGCCCGTCGCGCCCGTCGCGCCCGTCGCGCCCGTCGCGCCCGCCGCGCCCGCCGCGCGGACCGTGACCCCCGCGCCCGTCGCTTGGACCGCGCCCGCCGTGACCTCCGCGCCCGTCGCGCCCGCCGTGACCTCCGCGCCCGCCGCGCGGACCGTGACCCCCGCGCCCGTCGCTTGGACCGCGCCCGCCGTGACCTCCGCGCCCGTCGCGCGGACCGTGACCCCCGCGACCGCCGCGCGGACCGCGACCGCCGTGACCTCCGCGCCCGTCGCGCGGACCGTGACCCCCGCGACCGCCGCGCGGACCGCGACCGCCGTGGCTGCCGTCCCTCCTGCCGTCACGGCAGTCGACGCCGGCTCGCCGCGTTTCAGGGGTGGCGCGCCGACGGGCCCGTGTGAGTCGAGGCGGACGACCGCAGCCGCCGCGCCCTCGTCCGAGGACAAGGGCGCGGCGTACGAGGACGGGGACGGGGACGGGGGAGGCCGCCTGGTTCAGATCCTTTGCGGCTCCGCCGCGAACCCGGCGCCGATCCGTGCGGCCCACGCCTCGACCTGGTCGAAGTCGCGGAAGTCGCCGCCCTTCCCGGAGGAGACGATCTTCCGCGCGACGAATCCCTTCGCTCCCTCTTCGAGGCAGCCCCCGAAGGTGACGTGTTCCCTCGCGTCGAGCCGGACCATGGCCCGCTTCACTCCGGGTACGGGCGGGATGTCCCGCTCCGAGGCCGAGGCGTCGAGCGGGCCACTGCTGAAGAACCACAGCGGGCGCCCGGCCAGCGTGCGGCCGTGACGGCGGACGAAGCGGCGGGCGTCCTTGTGCCAGCGCCCCGCGTACAGCCCGCCGCCCACCACCACCGCGTCGTACGACTCCACGTTCGTCACGGACCGGGCGGGAACGGCCTCGGCCGACACTCCCTCCTTGCGCAGGACTTCGGCGATGGTCTCGGCGATCCGCGCGGTCGAACCGTTCGTCGTTCCGTAGGCAACCAGCACTTTGGTCAGCATGACGGTGCGCCTTCCTCTCACAACCTTGTCGTGCCTCATGTCTGTTCTGCCTCCTCTCCTCCTCAGCGCAGTCGGCGCAGATAGGGGTCCTGAGCCGTGCGTGGCAGGAGGCGGACTCGTGCGTCGAGCACCGTGACCGCTTCAGGCGTCGTGAGGACGGGATTGAAATCGGCCTCGGCGAGTTGCGGCAGGTCGACCGCGATGCGGGACAGGCGCAACAGCAGCTGTTCCAGGCCCTGGAGGTCGACGGGCCCGCTGCCGTGCGCACCGAACAGGAGCGGCGCGCAGCGCGGCGCGGTGATCAGGTCATGGACGTCGTGGTCGGTCAGCGGGGCGAGGCGGGCGGCCCGGTCGGCCAGGACCTCGGTCGCGGTGCCGCCGAGTCCGAACAGCACGAGCGGGCCGAAGACCTCGTCCTGCACGACTCCCGCGAACAGTTCGGTGCCGCGTGCGGCCAGCGGCTGGACGACCACCCCGGTCATCAGGCCGGCGAACCGTGTCTCGAAGTCCCTGAAGGCGGAACGCACTTGGGAGTCACCTTCGAGATCGAGGTGTACGGCATGCTGCTCGCTCTTGTGCAGCTGGCCGGGCCAGTGGGCCTTCATGACCACCCGCCCGTCGGGGCCCCGCAGCCGCTCGGCCGCGATGACGGCGTCGTTTTCCGTCTCCGCCCAGGACCACGGGAGCTGGGGAATGCCGTAGCAGGTGAGGAGTTCGGCGCAGGTGCGCGGATCGAGCCAGCCGCCGTCCGGGTGGGCGGCGAGGTAGGTGTCGGCGACCGTGCGGGCGCGGGCCGTGTCGGCCTCCGCGACCTCGGGGAGTTCCGGCACGGTGCCCGCGGGCCGGCTCAGCCAGGCAGCGCGGCGGGAGGCGTGCGCCAACGCCCGCGCCGCCGAGCCCGGTTCGGCGTACGACGGGATGGTGCCGCCGTCCCGCGCCGGCAGCAGCCTGACCGGCAGGTCCTGCTCCAGGCGTACGACGGCGACCGGAAGGGCGCGGCGTGCGGGGCCGTTGGTGAGGGCCCTTACCAGGTCGTCGCCGGTCGCGGCGGCGACGGCCGTGGGGACCAGGACCAGCAGGACGGCGTCGATACCCGGGTACCGCATGATCACGTCCACACAGTCTCCGAGCTGCTCCTCCGTGACGGCCGCGGTGGCGTCCACGAGGTTGCCGACGGTGGAACCGTCGGGCAGTACGGCGGACAAGGCTTCGACCACCGAGGGCGCGAGCGACGGTAGCGACAACCCCGCTTCCGCACAGGCGTCCGCGGCCAGGACTCCCGCGCCGCCCGCGTTGGTGACGATGGCCACGCGGCTGCCCTTCGGGAGCGGCTGGGAGTGCAACAGGGCGGCGGTTTCGAGGAGTTCGCCCACCGAGCGGGTCGCGGTGATCCCCGCCTGGGTGAACAGGGCCTGTCGGGTCATCGTCGGGGTGGCGGCGGCCGTGGTGTGCGAGGCGGCGGCGCGGCGGCCGGCGTCGGTACGGCCCGCGTCGACCGTCAGTACGGGCATACGGCGGGTCACACGCCGTGCGGTACGGGAGAAGGCCCGCGGATTGCCGAAGGACTCCAGGTGCAGCAGGGCGAGGTCGGTGCGGCCGTCGCTCTCCCACCACTGGAGCATGTCGTTGCCGCTGACGTCGTACTTGTCGCCGAGCGAGGCGAAGGACGACACGCCGATGCCCAGGCGGGACAGTCCGTCGAGCAGGGCGATGCCGACGCCGCCGGACTGGACGGCGACGCCTGCCGTGCCGCGGCGCGGATGATCCGCCGCGAAGGTGGCGTCGAGGGAGAGCGCCGGGTCGGTGTTCGTGATGCCGAGGGAGTTGGGTCCGACGAGCCGCATGCCGTACGTGCGGCACGTGGCCATCAGGGCTTCCGCCTGCCGGCTGTCGAGGCCGGCCGAGACGACGAGCAGTGCCCGTACTCCGGCCTTGCCGCACTCCTCGGCGGTGTCGGGGAGGGCTGCCGCGGGCACCGCGAGGACCGCGAGATCCGGGACCTTGGGCAGCGCGCTGACCGAGGGGTGGGACGGCACGCCCAGGATCGAGGTGGCACAGGGGTTCACCGCGAAGAGCCGCCGGGTGAAGCCGCCCTCGTGCAGATGGTGGAGGAGGGCCCGTCCCACCGATCCGGGCCGGCGCCCGGCGCCCACCACGGCGACCGCTTTCGGCCGCAGCAGCGGCTCCAGACTGGCCACGTCGGCGGCCCGGCCGCGGGCCTCGACGGCGGCGAGATAGCCGTCGTCCTCGTTCAGTTCGATGACGCAGCGCACCTCCGGACCGTCGAAACGGCGTGCGGTCCGCAGGCCCAGGTCGGCGAAGAGCCGAAGCACCTCGTGGTTCTCCGAGAGCGCGTCCGCTGTGAACGTGGTGATGCCGTCAGCGCGGGCGGCGGAGACCAGATGCTCGACGAGGAGCGTGCCGACGCCGTGGTGGTGCAGGGTGTCGGCCACGGCGATGGACATCTCGGCCGAGGCCGCGTCCTCGCCGGCCCCGTACTCGGCCAGGCCGATCACCTGCCCCCGCGACTCTGCCAGCAGCGCCCGGTAGCCGGATCCGGGGCGCGGTGGCGCACAGGCCCGGTCGGCGGCCGACGCGGCGGAACGCCGGCTCGCCGCGAAGAACCGCAGCCGCAGATTCTCCGCGGACATGTCCTCGTAGAGCCCCCGCAGCTGCTCGTGATCGCCTGGTCGCACAGGACGTATGCACACCGTGGTGCCGTCCGAGAGCAGGGCATGGACCGTGGGTCGGCTGAGCGTGTCTTCCGTCATCGTGGGTCTCCTCCAGGCTTTTCACCACTTCGAGCCTCCAGCGGATCGGGCAGAGATCCCATGGGCTGTCCGGGGGTGCGTGGGGGGCCGGTCGGCCCTAATGCCTGGTCCCACCCGGGCGGGTGACGTCGGCCTGCGGTTCGGGCCGGCGCTGTGAGGTCGAGGAGCAGGTTGGTGCGGCCCCACGCGTTGTCGTACCGGCCGAAGACCTTGACCAGGGTTCCGTTCGCCCGGGTCAGGGCCGGGTCGAAGACGCGGAACGCCGGGTCGCCATGACGTCGCGGGAGACGATGAGCGCCGTCGACATGCGGAGGATGCCGTGCGACGGGCCCTGAGCGGCCTCGGCGGAGGCCGGGTGGTCGCGGGCGGCGTCGTACACGGTGCGACCGGGCCGTTTCAGGTGCTGCCCGTCCCGGGTGCCGTGGGGGTGTCGGTGGGGCCGAGCCATTCGCAGATCAGGATGGTGGCATCGTCCTGAAGTTGGCCGTCGTGGTAGTCGCGGAGTGCGTGGATGAGACGGCGCAGCGTTTCGGGGACGGGGAGTCCGTCGGCATGGTGGCGGATCAGGAAGTCGGTGAAGCGTTCCACACCGAGTTCGGTGTCGCCGCTGCCACGGGCTTCGGTGATGCCGTCGGTGTAGAACACGATGCGGTCACCGGGTTCCAGCTGTTCCCGGCACATCGTGGCTTCCAGCCCCAGGTCGGTGCCCATCGGGTGTGCGGGTTTGCAGCTCAACTGGCTGCTCGAACGGCCCGCTCGAATGAGCACCGGCGGCATGTGGCCCCGGTTGACCCATGTCAGGACTCCGGTGTCCGTGTCGAGATCGGCCAGGATGCCGGTGACGTATCGCGTGTGGTGGTACTGCTTGATCAGCGCGTCCTCGATCGCTTCGCCGATGTCCAGCAGGCTCCCGCCCTGGCGGCGTGTGTTGCGGCAGGTACCCATCGCCAGGGCCGCGGTCAGGCCGGCGGCGGTGTCGTGCCCCATCGCGTCGAAGATCGATACGTGCACCACCGGGCCGGCGGTGGCGTAGTCGTAGGCGTCGCCACTGATGTGGTGCGCCGGCTCCATCGCGGCGGAGATCGCCACGCGGCTGTCGGAGTAGGTGGGAGGCGGCATCAGATGCCACTGCATCTCGGCGGCGATGTTCAGCGGTCCGGTGCGCATCAGCCGGGCGTAGGAGTCACTGCTCTGCCGTTTGCTGACGATGATCAGCGCGATCAGGGAGGCGAGCAGTTCCATGTCCTCCCGCGTGCGGGCGTCATCGGCTCGCGTGGAGAGACGCAGTACGCCCAGGCGCTCGGTGCCGTTGAGCAACGGCACCCACCACTGCTGTTCTCCGGGATCCGAGCGGCCACCGCGCAGTATCTGCCCGTACTGGTATGCCCGGCCCGGCAGCGTGCCCTCGATCCTGATCCCGCTCTCCTCGGCGCCGGCGTCACCCGCGGCGTCCAGCCCGTGGCCGGTCAGCAGTTGCAGCACCTCGCGCTGCAGGTCCGCCAGATAGATCAGTGCCTGGGTGAAACCCGCGGACGCCGCGTGCTCGGCCGTCTTCGCCGGCAGCCACTCAAGGGGTATCAGCTGGCTCGACGCCAGCAGACCGGCCAGCATCTTCCGGCTACCCCGGTCCTGATCACTCACAGGAGCTTCTCCCACCCCGCAGCCCCAGCCGAACCCCGGCACGCCGCTGGGTAGGGGACAGGCATGCTGACTCTAGTCGTCCTCGTGACCGTGCCGCGCCGTGGCGGGCAGAGTGGTGAGTTCACGGCTCACCGTCGATCGTGGCGGCCGGGCACGGCGTACACCACGCGCAGCGCGATGCCGCGCCGTGCCGCTTCCTCCGCGGCCTGGTCCAACGCCCTTACGGAGACCAGTGAGCCGTCCACTCCGACGACCACGTGTGGGAGAGTCATGGGCCTGCTTCCCTTCCGCACGCTCAAGGTGTGCCCAGGGCGTGTGTGCCTGAGGCAGGAGGCGCCGAGAACAGGTCCGCCGCGGACCGGGGCGCCGCCCGACGATCCGGGCCGGAGTGCCTCCACCGACGATGCTCGTCGTCCGCCGGCCCGAGGGGCAGGAGCCATGAGGACCCGTCAGAAAGCCGAACGGCCCTTTGGGACAGGGCCGTTCGGCTTGCGACGCGGGGAAGGGGACGGGGAGGGAGGGGGGCGGGATCTCGGCTGCCGGTACGCGTCAGGAGTCCCGGTCGCGCCGGGTTCGCACCGCACATCCGGCGAGCGGACGCGCACGACCTCGGAGCTCTTGTCGGGAACCGGGGCGACGAAGCCGGGGTCCCGCTGCGAGAAGCCGCCGTGCCCCGGCGCTCGGCCGGCTCATCCCCGCTCGGGCACGATGACGACCGGGCAGGCGGAGTGGTGCAGTACTCCGTGGGTCACCCGGCCCAGCTGGAGCCCGTGGTGCCCGGGGCGGCGCCTGGCTCCGATGACCAGGAGGTCGGCGTCCCGTGAGGCGTCCACGAGCACGGTCCGGGTGTGGCCTTCGGCCGTGCGGCGGTGTGACTCGACGTCGGTGGGGGCGTCCTGGAGCGCTGTTTCCAGGGTCTCCACCGCCTGCTGCTCGTGCAGCCGGGCGGGTTCTCCGGTGAGCAGGGGATGGTCGGTGCTCTCGTGCGCGGGCCACCGCCAGGCCCGTACGGCGTCCAGCGGCACCCCGCGTCGCCGCGCCTCCTCGAAGGCGAAGCGCACGGCCGCCGAGCCCGCCGGTTTCTCTCCGACGCCCACGACGACGCGGCCGTGCGTCGCGGTCCGGGCCTGGTTGTCGTGGTTGCCGCGGATCACGATCATCGGGCACTGCGCGTGCCCGGCCGCGGTGAGGCTCACGGAGCCCAGCAGCGCCTCGGCGAGGCCGCTGCGGCCACGGCTGCCCGTCACCAGCAGCGTGGCGCCGCGGCTCTCCCGCACCAGCGCGTACTCGGGTTCCTCGGGCAGCACGTCGGTGGAGACCTTCAGGTCGGGCCGACGCCGGCGGGCGCGCAGGGCGGCGGTCGCCACGATGTCCTCGGCCAGCACCTGCTCGGACGGCTTGCCGACGCCCTGGGCGAGCGAGGTGCCCTCGTACCGTTCCCACAGCGACGCGTACACCACCCGCAGCGGCAGCCCGTGCAGTACGGCCTCGTCGGCCGCCCAGTCGACGGCCCGCAGGCTGGGCTCGGAGCCGTCGACTCCGACGACGATCGGGAGGTCCATCGTCCTCACCGTCCCGTACCGAGGTCGAAGACGATCCGGGCCTTGACCTCGCCGCGCAGCACCTCGTCGATGGACTCGTTGACGGCGGCCAGCGGCCGGGTCTCGCAGATGACCTTGGTCTGTCCGGCCGCGTGCAGTTGGAGGACCTCGGCGAGGTCCTGCCGGGTGCCGACGATCGAGCCGATCACCGAGGTGCCGTTCAGTACGGTGTCGAAGATCGGGACCTGGATCGTGCCGTGCGCGGGCAGCGCCACCATGACGAGCTTCCCGCCGCGCCGCAGGCCCGAGTTGACGGCCGCGAACGCGACCTCGTTCACGGCCAGCGCGATCGCGGCATGCGCTCCGCCGTGCTGCCTGAGGACCTGGCCGACGTCGTCCTTACGGGCGTCGATGACGAGGTCCGCGCCGAGTTCGGTGGCCAGTTCGAGTTTCTCGTCGGTGACGTCGATCGCGGCGACGGTCGCCCCGGCGATCTTCGCGTACTGCACCGCCAGGTGGCCGAGCCCGCCGATCCCGGAGATCGCGACGAGCTGCGCGGGCCGCACACCGGCGACCTTGAGCGCCTTGTACGTGGTCACCCCGGCGCAGGCCAGCGGGGCGGCGTCCACGGCGTTCACACCGTCGGGCACCGGCTGGGCGAAGTCCGCCCAGGCCAGCATCTTCTCGGCGTGCCCGCCGTCGCAGCCGTAGCCGGTGTTGATCTGCTGCTCGCACAGCGTCTCCCAGCCGGTCAGGCAGTGCTCGCACCGGCCGCAGGCCCAGCCGAGCCATGGCACGGCCACCCGCTGCCCGACGGACAGGTGGGTGACGCCGTCGCCGAGCTTCTCGACGAGTCCGACGCCCTCGTGGCCGGGGACGAAGGGCGGGGTCGGCTTGAGCGGCCAGTCGCCGTGGGCGGCGTGGATGTCGGTGTGGCACAGCCCGGACGCCTCGACGCGCACGCGGACCTGGCCGGGGCCGGGCTCGGGGTCGGGGCGTTCCTCGATGACCAGGGGTTCGCCGAAGGCTCGGACAACCGCTGCCTTCATGATTGCTGCTCCTTGTGGGATGGGTGATGGCTGATGGGTGATGGGTCAGCCGTGGGAGACGACGGCGACGGGGGCGGTGGAGTGGTGCAGGACGGCGTGGGTGACGGAGCCGATGTGGGCGCCGAGCGGGCCGCGGCGGCGGCGACGGCCGACGACGACCAGGGAGGCCTTGTGGGAGGCGTCGACGAGGTGGTTGCCGGGGCTGCCGTAGTGGCACTCCTCGGTGACCTCGGTCGCCGGGAACTTCTCGGTCCACGGGCGCAGCACCTCGGTGAGGGCGGTGGATTCGCGCAGCGCCAGGGCTCCGTGCAGTTCGAGGTCGGCGGACGGGCCGTAGGCGTAGTAGGTGGGCGGGTTCCAGCCGTGCACGACGCGCAGGGAGGTGCCGCGGCGGGCGGCGGCGGCGAACGCGAAGGCGATCAGTCCGTCGTCGGGGCTCTCGATGTCGAGACCGAGGACGACGGGCCGGAACGCGGATGCCGCGGACGGAATGCCGACCGGATCCGTCTCGTGTTCGTCGGCGGCCTGTTCCCCGGCGCGGACGAGCACCACCGGCTGGTCGGCATGCGCCACGACGGACAGCCCGACCGAGCCGACCAGGAACCCGCCGATCCCGCCCAGCGCGCGGGAGCCGAGAACGAGCAGCTCCGCGTCCTTCGTGGCGCCCACCAGTACGTCGGCGGGCCGACCGGACAACTGTTCGCTGGTCACGTCGAGGCCGGGATGGCGCAGCCGGATCCCTTCGCTCGTCTCGCGCGGAATCCTCTCGGCCCAGTACTGCTGCGTCTCGGCGCCGAGCAGCGGTGCCTGCGCCATGGGCGGCGGCACCGGCTCCCAGACCTGGACCAGCTTCAGTGGCAGGCCGAGCAGCTGCGCCTCGCGGGCGGCCCACTCGGCCGCCGCGCGGCTCTCGGCTGAACCGTCGAGGCCGACGGTGACGGTGCGGGGCATGATGCCCACCTCTCGGATCGGGGGTCCTGATCAGAGCCTCGTCCTCGGCCGAGTCGCCCGGCAGGGGCCGCAGGTCCCTGACGGGGACCGAACGGCCCTGGCACGTGTCCGGCGCGGCGGGCCCACCGACGAGCCCGCGGCCTCTCCCACGATCACCGCGGCCGACGGATGCGGCGGCCCGGCGGGAGCTTCACCCCGAGCCTGCCGAGGCCGAGGGAGTCGCCGGCGGAGACGGAGGCCGGCGCGATCAGGGCGACGGCGTGGATGAGGTGGCAGTCGATGAACCGCTGTGCTCGCCGTACCTGGTGCCGCGCTCAGTAGGCCCTCAGGCCGTGCGCCCGGAACTGTTCACGCACCCGTTCGACCAGCTCGGGAGTGGGGACGGGGGTGTCGCGCAGCGAGAACGGAACGCCGAGGGCCTCGTACTTGGCGGCGCCCAAACGGCCCTTCGGCCGGCGGCCGTCGCACGGCGGGCGGGTCCGGGCGGACGAGCGTGCCCGACCTGCCGTGGACGATCTCGTACGCCGCGTCCAGGGCACCGATCGCGGCCGGTGCCCCGGTCCGTTCGACGAACCGGGCGGCGGCCTCGGCCTTGGGACCCGTCAACTCCTCGGGGAAGTCCCCCGGCGCAGGTCGGCGGGGGTGCAGCCCGATCCGCCGACGACCTTCAGAGGGCGGGAGGCAGCGAGGCAGGTACTCACAGCTCGCCCCTCCATCGAGTGGGTCGTCTCACGTACTCATGGAACAGCCAAGGTGCCGACGCCACAGCATGCCGGAAGTCCCGTGCTCGGAGCCGAGTGGCCCGGCCGATGGACCGGGTGGCCCATGGGCTGCCGCCGGGCGCCGGGCACACGCTGGTCCTGACAGTTCCCACGTCCCGTCGGGAGGCACGCCATGACCACCGCCCCCACACCCAGCTTGCCGCGCGCGCTGCCTGCCGAGCATCGGCTGCGGCTCATGCGCTTCGCCCACGAGGTCTCGTTCCCGCAAGGGACGCGGCTGTTCGAGGAGGGCGGCCGGGCCGACCGGTTCTGGATCATCCGCACGGGCACGGTCCAGCTCGACATGCATGTGCCGGGCCGCCGCGCGGCCGTCATCGAGACCCTCCGGCACAACGAACTCGTCGGTGTGTCCTGGCTGTTCAGCCCGCACGCCTGGCACCTGGGCGCCGAAGCGACGACTCCGGTGCGGGCGTACGAGTTCGACGCCACGGCAGTCCGGCTGATGTGCCAGGAAGACCCCTCCATCGGCAGCACCATCGCCCAGTGGGTAGGTGACGTGCTCGCCCACCGCCTCCGCTCGGCCCGGACCCGGCTGCTCGACCTGTACGCCCCGTACGGCGCCGACGGCCGGGTCTGAGCGCGCCGGGCTCAGCCGTCTCAGGCTGTGGTCGTCAGTTCCGGTGTGCCGGCTGCGCGGCGGGATTCGGTGTTGATGCGCTGGGCTTCTTCGAGCTGGTCTTCGAGGATGACGATGCGGCAGGCGGCCTCGATGGGGGTCCCGTGGTCGACGAGTTCGCGGGCGCGGGCGGCGATGCGCAGCTGGTAGCGGGAGTAGCGGCGGTGTCCGCCGGCGGAGCGCAGCGGGGTGATGAGGCGGGCTTCGCCGATGGCGCGCAGGAAGCTTTGGGTGGTGCCGAGCAGTTCGGCAGCCCGGCCCATGGTGTAGGCGGGGTAGTCGTCGTCGTCGAGTCGGCCGTAGGAGTCGTCTGCGGTCATCTCACCTCTCTGTGGAACGCGTGGAGGGGCCCTGGTGCCATTGGCACCAGGGCCCCGAAGGAACTGCTACACCATCTGCCGGCCCTGGTACTGCGCCGGCCTTTTGTTTCCGCCGACCCGACCTGGATGCTGTCGGGGCTGCCGGGATCGCGGTTGCTCGACCGGAGACCACCTCACTATCGATGTCCTGCGGTACCCGGGCTCAGGACTTCCGCCCGGGCGATCCTGATGGCGCTCGGCTCCTCCGTTTCCCCTCTGGGATCAGTCACTTGCCTACTGAGCGGGTACTGCGTACTGCTGGTGATGCGAACTGCTGGTACCGCGTACTGCTTTCGGCAGCCAGCCCCGTCGCCCGTCCTGCGTCTGCTCTGGCTTGGAACCCCACTGCCGAACCTCCCGGTGCGCGCGCCCGCAGCCGACGCCTTCACCGAGGTACCACTCACCGACTTCACTGCTGAGTACCGCGAACCGCACTTACGTGTACTGCTCACGGCGGCCCCTGATCACTGCGGGCCACCCGGTCCGGTCGTCAGCCCCGTCGCCGTCCTGCAACAACCCTGGCTTCGAAACTCCACCACCGCACCGTCCAGCGAACTACAACCGCATGAACTGCGTGTACTGCAACTGCATGTACTGCTGCCCGGCAGTTCGTGTCTGTCGGGCCCTGCTGTCTCTCTGGGCTACGAGAGAAACCATAACCAGACCCACCACCGAATGTCTACTCCGGTCGACATAGATTTTCGCGCGTTCGACAGCGAGGTAATCCCCCTCGAACAGCGACAGCGACAGCGAAAGAGCAGGGCAGGACCAGGATCGGTTCGAGGCGGGCGGGGGCGAGTGCTGATGCCGCAGCTCACCCTGCCTGTTCTGCCGTACGCCCCTCTGCGAGAGGTGAGGCCACGGACGTGTCGGGCGTCGCGTCCCCTCGACAGCATGAAGCGGGCGATGGCCCGCCAGGCCGAGGCCGAGCGCGAGAAGCGAGCGAAGATCATCAACGCCGCGGGTAAGTCGCTGGCCGCAGCGGCCCTCGGAGACGCGTCGGACATCATGATGGACCATCCCCTGGCCCTCCAACTCCGCAACCTCCAGAGCCTGGTGGAGATCGACGTGGACAAGAACACCACCGTCGTCTTCTCCGCCCCCTCATGAGCACCATCGGCGAACTCGGCTCCTTCCTCGCCCGCGAGACGGCGGCAGCAGGCTCCGCGACGCCGCCGCCCGCACCACGACCAGCCCGGACATCGAGGGCAAGCCGCTGTACCGGTATCTGTCCGAGCGCTACGGCGACGGGCGGCCCGACGACTCCGTCTTCGTCTACGCCGCCGGCGGCTACTACGCCCCGGGCAAGACCCTCACCGACCTTCAGGACGAGATGCGCGGTTTCCTCGACCTGGGCTACGACGTCGTCAAGATGAAGATCGGCGGCGCCGACCTGGCGGAGGACCTGCGTCGTATCGAGGCCGTCATCGACGTCCTGGACGTCGACGGCTCCCGGCTGGCCGTCGACGTCAACGGCCGCTTCGACCTCAACACGGCCCTGGAGTACGGGCGGGCCATCGAGCCCTACGGGCTGTTCTGGTACGAGGAGATCGGCGACCCGCTCGACTACCACCTCAACGCCACCGTCGCCGAGCACTACACCGGCTCCATCGCCACCGGCGAGAACCTCTTCTCCCTCCAGGACGCCCGCAACCTGATCCGCTACGGCGGCCTGCGCCCCGACCGCGACACCATCCAGGTCGACCCCGCGCTCTCCTACGGTCTGGTGGAGTACCTGCGCATCCAGGACATGCTCCGTCAGCACGGCTGGTCATCGCGCCGCTGCATCCCGCATGGCGGGCACCAGTTCTCCCTGCACATCGCCGCCGCCCTCAAGCTCGGCGGCAACGAGTCCTACCCGGGCGAGTTCCAGCCCACCGGCGGCTTCGCCGACGACGCCGTCGTCGAGAAGAGCCGCGTCGGCCTGACCGACACCCTCGGCATCGGCTTCGAGAGCAAGGCCGCCTTCCACAAGGTGCTGCGCGCCCTGCACAGCTGACCGCCACCCCACCGCGGACGCGCCCGCCCTGTGGCGGGCGGCGCACACGAGAGCGGGGGCGCCCGAGCCGTGTCGCGTCCCCCGCACCCCCACGGGACAGGGCTACACACGATCGTCGGGCAAAGGAGCACCAATGATGACAAGCACCACCACCGTGGCCGGCCGCCCGCAGCGGTCACGGCTGAGCCGTCTCATACGGGAGCTGTGGTTCCAGGTCGTCCTGGCCGCCGTCCTCGGCAACGCCGTCGCCGCGATCGTGATCGGCAAGTCGGAGAACGACTTCGACACCGAACAGGCCCGCAAGGTCCTGCACTCCCGCACCACCACGGCGCCGCAGGCCGAGTCGGACACCGCCAATGTGGGCGCCGACAAGTAGCCGGGTCCGTCGTCGAGGGCAGTCGTCCCTCGACGGCGTATACGTGACCCGCGGGGAAGGGGCGCGCCTCGCGGGTCGTCTCTGACCAGGCACCCCCCCACATCCCCCGAAGGCGCCCGCTGGTCAGACATGGTGCGAAGCCCCCCCGCGATGTCACGTGAGCAGGCAAGGGGAAGCCAGTGTGGGCGCGTCCAGGGCCGGCCTCGGAGGCCGCGACGCCGAAGCGGCACCGGATCCGCTCGGTGGGACCACTCCACCAGGCGGAGACCGCCGATCCATGGATAAGCCGTCCTCTCCCGCCCCTGCGCGGGCGCCCCTACGGTCAAGGCCGTAGGCGCTCACCGGCCCGCCGTACCGAAGGAGCAGGACCCCCATGAAGATGACCGGCAACACGATCCTGATCACCGGCGGAACCTCGGGCATCGGCCTCGGTCTGGCCGTGCGTCTGCACGAGGCCGGCAACAAGGTGATCGTCGCCGGCCGGCGCAAGGAACTCCTCGACGAGATCACGGCCGAGCACCCGGGCATCGACGCGCTCGTCCTCGACGTCGCCGACCCCGACTCGATCGCCCGGGCCCGCGAGACCGTGGCGGCGAGCCACCCCGAGCTGAACGTCCTCGTCAACAACGCCGGCATCATGCTGCGGGAGAACCTCCTCGACCCGGCCGGACTCCCGGTCGCCGAGGACCACGTCACCGTCAACCTGCTCGGCACGATCCGGATGACGTACGCCTTCCTGCCGCTGCTGATGGGCAAGGACGACGCGGTCGTCATGAACGTCACCTCCGCGCTGGCGTTCGTCCCGTATCAGAGCACCCCGACCTACAGCGCGACCAAGGCCGCGCTGCACTCCTTCTCCGAGAGCCTGCGCATCCAGCTCGCCGGCGCCGACGCCGGCGTCCAGGTGATCGAGATGGTCCCGCCGGGCGTGCGCACGACCCTGCTGGGCCAGCAGGACAGCGAACACGCCATGCCGCTGGACGACTTCCTCACCGAGGTTCTCGGCCTGCTGCGGGAGAAGCCCGACGCGAAGGAGCTGGTCGTGGAGCGCGCCAGTTTCCTCCGCGACGCGCAGGCCAACGGCTCCTACGACGACGTCCTCGCCATGCTCAGCGGCAGCTGACCGACCTGTTGTTTCCGACGGGAGACAACAGCACGCGAGCGCCGTCACACGACGAACCTCGTCGTATCGGCCGGGCCGGGCGACGAGGCCCGGGGTCCCGGGTCCCGTCCAAAGCGTCAGGCGTTCTCGACGGAGACCGTCGCGACGGGCCGCCTTCCATGCCGACGGCCTGCGGCGTACCGCCGACAGCCGGTGAATCTCCCAGCGGGTCACGCGGGGGCAGGTGACCGGCTGGGTCGTCTCGCTGCGCGCGCCCTCGCGTCGGCCGTGTGAGCGGCTTCGCGCGGGAGGGCTTAGCCATGGATCGGCGGTCTCTGGATAGCCGGGCGGGATCCGGCGAGGATGGACGGCATGGACAAGAAGGAACTGGCGGAATTCCTGCGCCATCGGCGTGAGGCGCTGCGGCCCCGCGACGTCGGGCTGGCCGAGGGGGCGCGCAGGCGTACGCAGGGGCTGCGCCGCGAGGAGGTCGCGCAGCTCGCCGGCATGTCCACCGACTACTACGCCCGGCTGGAACAGCAGCGTGCCCCGCAGCCGTCCGTCCAGATCACCACGGCTCTCGCCCGGGCTCTGCGACTGACGCTGGACGAACGCGACCATCTCTTCGTCCTCATCGGCCACAACGCCCCGGCCCGCTTCCATCGCTCCGAGCATGTCAGCCCGACCCTGATGCGGGTCCTGGACCGCCTGGACGACTCCCCGGCCCTGGTGCAGACCGACCTGCTCGACACCCTCGCGATGAACCCGCTGGCCGTCGCGCTGCTCGGCGACCAGACCAGGCACACCGGTCTGGCCAGTAGCGGCTACTACCGCTGGTTCATGGACCCGGCCGAGCGTCTGGTGTATCCGGAGGAGGTCCACGAACACCACGGCCGCGCCCATGCGGCACGCCTGCGGGCCGCGCTGACAGCCGGCAGCGACACCCCCCGAGCCGCCCGGATCCTCGCCGAACTCCAGGAACACAGCCCCGAGTTCGTCCGCTACTGGGAACTCCAGGAAGTCGCGCAAAGCTACGACGACTGCAAGACCATTCTCCATCCCGAACTCGGTCGCATCGAGGTCGACGCCCAGCTCCTGTTCACCGAGAACCGCGCCCAGACCCTGGTGGTGCTGACCACCCGCCCCGGCACGGAGAGCCACACCAAACTCGAACTGCTCTCCGTCATCGGACACCAACAGCTCACCCCCTGACGTCCTGGACCGGGGACCGGGCCGGGCTCGGCGCGGGAGGGGCCGGACATGGGCACCCTGGAATGGTGCAGCCCGCACGGCTTTCGCCACGCGATCTACGGCCGAATATGTCGACCCCCTGCGATGTCGGGGCTCCGCGCTCAGGCCGCCGATTTGACCGGACGCTGCCTCCGTTTTACTCTTGAAGCAAGTGCGGAGGCAGCATCCGTTTTGATGCGGTCGCAGGATCACGGCAGGCAGGAGGGCGCATGAGCGCCGGTGAACAGCGGGGACGCAAGCCCCGCGCTGACGTTCAGCGCAACCGCGCGGCCCTTCTGGAGACCGCGCAGCGTCACTTCCTGCAGCACGGAGTCGGCACCTCCCTGGAGGCGGTGGCCAAGGAGGCGGGCGTCGGGCCCGGCACCCTGTACCGGCACTTCCCCACCCGGGAGGCACTGCTGGCGGCCGTGCTGCAGACCCGCTCCGAGGAACTCGTGGCCCGCCAGGCGGACATCGAGCAACTCGGCGACCCGGCCGAGGCGCTGGAGCAGTGGCTGCGGGCGATCGAGGAGTACCTCAGCGCCTACAGCGGTCTGCCCGACCCGCTCATGGCCGCAGCCCGGGCGCAGGAGCCGGACAACCCGCTCACCATTCCCTGCGACACCCTCATCGCCACCACCGATCAGTACGTGCGAGCCGCGCAGCTCGTGGGGCGCGTGCGCGCGTCGGTGCGGGGGCACGACCTGTTCCTCGCGGCCTGTTCCGTTGCCTGGATCAAGGGCACCGGTACCGAGGAGGAGTCGCTCGACCGGCTCCGCACGCTCATCGCGAGCGGCTACCGCGAGCGGGACACCTCGGCGTAGATCGCCAGGCACCCCGCTCGGCCCCCCGCAACGCCACGGGGCACTACCACCCATCCGCCACATCGTGCTGCCCCCAGGGGCGGCACAACCTCCTGAGGAACAAATCATGAAAATTACTGTCATAGGCGCCGGCGCCATCGGCGGGAACCTCGCTGCCAAGCTCAGCACGGCCGGTCACGACGTCCAGGTGGCCGACGCGCGCGGCCCCGAGGCCGTCCGGGCGGAGGTGCTGGAGTCCGGGGCCCGCGCGGTGGACCTCTCCGACGCCGCCGTCCAGGGCCGGGACGTCATCGTCCTGTCGATACCGTTCGGGGTGGCGGGCCAGCTGGCGGACCTGTTCGCCTCGGTGCCCGACGAGACGGTGGTCATCGACACCGCGAACTACTACCCCGGCATGCTCAGCGAGCCGATCGAGGCGGTGGACAACGGCCAGGTGGAGAGCGTGTACACCGCCGAGCTGCTCGGCCGCCCCGTGGTCAAGGCGTGGAACGCCGCGCTGGCCGAGACCCAGTGGACCAAGGGCGTCCCGGCCGGAACGCCCGGCCGCCTCGCCATCCCCGTCGCCGGCGACTCCGAGGAGGCACGGAAGGTGGCCATGAGCCTGGTGGACGACACCGGCTTCGACCCCTACGACACCGGCACGCTGGCCGACTCCTGGCGCCAGCAGCCGAACAGCCCCGCCTACTGCACCGAGCTGACCCTCGACGAACTGCCGGCGGCCCTGGCCGCGGCCGACCGCGTCAAGGACGCGGCCATCCGCGACAGCCTCCCGGCACGCTTCGCCGCCCTCCCGGCCAACCCCACCGTCGACGACGTCGTCGAGATGAACCGCGCCGCCCACCGCTGAGTCACCCGACGCGGCACTCGTGCACGCCACGGACACGAGAGCGGCAGCGCTGGCACGCCACGAACACACACGACGAACACGAAGAGCGCACAGTACCCCGCAGGCCGCCAGAGCATGCGCCGTGAACTGGTGCTTTGCGTAAGTGACTTCGCAAGCTCCACTCGCAATAGTGTTACAGGTCACACGAAATGCGTCTCGCCATTCGAGGCGCCTGGGGGGCGAGGTGTCCGGAGTGGCAACCAAAATGCGCCGATGCGGTCGCCTTACCTCGACTTGGGGCACGCAGAGGGCATGCACCCCCCGAATTGGACTAGACAACAAACAAACTTCAGGCCGCTGACCTGGGGTTTCTCTCTGGAGCGGGTGACGAGAATCGAACTCGCACTCTCAGCTTGGGAAGCTGCGGGTATTTGCGGTTGGTTCAGGGTCTGACCTGCGCGAACGGTTGAGGGGCAGCATCGTCGGACACGGCTGCTTTCACCGTGATTCCCCGCTGTTCCCCGCCGGATCTGGTGCGCTTGTGGTGCAGCCTGCCTCTGGCGCGGTGCTGGGAAACGTCTGGGACTTCGTCCTTCGCCGGCGTCGGTGCCAGCGCTCCGACAGATCTCCGGTCACGACGGAAGCGGCGGCCATTCCGGCACACGTAGTCCAGCTCTTGAGGTCGCCGATGACCAGGCCGAAGAGGCGAAACACGGCCGTTGCCAGGCCCCACCACACGGCAAACCAGGCTGCCGCGCCGATCCATCTGCCTCTGTCTGTCACGGGCCAAAGGTAGCTGGCCCGTCTGTACTTGTGGGTGTGCAGCCGGACGGCCTTCTGATCCGTAGCTCTACAGACATCGGTCGCTGCGGGGGCATTCTTCGAGACGGTCTACCGGCAGGTTGGTCACCGCCGCTTGCGAGGCCGTAGCCACCGGCGCAGCGCCGCGAGGTTCCGGTGCTTGGCTGCCGTCATCCGGGCGGTTTCATGAGGGCCGATGTGGAAGACCCACAGGGGTGACCAGCGCCCGCGCCCGCCCGAATCGGTCCAGCGGACAGCTGGGAAATCGGTGATCTCTGTGATGCTGCTTCGAGGGGTGGTTCGCGTCCGCAGATAGCCTCGAACTGTCAGCTCCGTGTCTTTGCACGAGACACTGAGCCGGTATCCCCGGACAGCGATGATCACAGAGACGAACAGGACCAAGCAGGCCGTCAGCCGCGGGTACACGGCGGTGGCCTGAGCCTCGTAGATGATGCTCATGGCGGCTGGGATCACGCCCAAGCTGCTGTTGGCTATACGCCCCCATCTCGATGGTGCCAGCTCCATAGAGGCTCCTCTCGCTGCCGGAGAGCAAGCATAGGCAGCCGCGTTCCGCTCGGGGTTGCCGACGCCGCGATCTCACCACGCTCTGACGACGAGCGCTCCCCACGGAGATCGGAGACGCACGCTTTCCAACTGTGGTGGTGGGGTGGCGGGGTGAGTGTCCGGGCGTTCACCCGCGTTCACGGGCAGTTGGATGGTGGCGCGGGCATTATGTGAGGTCTCACCTGAACGGCAGCGAACGGCGCTGAATGAGGGTTTTCAGCGGTGCCGCTCCAGGGTGAGGACGGCCTTGGCGATTGACGTCATGCGGTTTGGGCTGCATCGGGCTCTGCGGAAGATTCGCCAGGATTTGAGGCGGGCGATTCCTCGTTCGACGGGTACGCGAGCGGCGGACAGCGCCCGGTTGACCGTCCGCTCGGTCGTGGTGAGTTCGCCTTGGGGCGGTCGGCGTTTGGGGGTGGTGCCCCACTCGCCCGCGCCGATGTAGGCCATGTCGGCGAGAATGGGGACGCCTTGGCGCTCGCAGATCCTGATGATCTTGTGGGTGCGGGCGGCGGTCAGGTCGTGTGTGCGGCCGGGCAGGGCGGGTGAGAGCCACAGTGTGCGACCGGCCGGGTCCGTGATGACCTGCACGTTCACACCGTGCCGCTTGTGCTTCGTCGAATAGTCTGCGCGCCCGTCGCCGACGCGTCGCACTCGGCGAGCGTGCCGTCCACGAGAACGTAGTCGGGGTCTGTCTCGCGCAGGACCTTCAGCAGGCCCGGCGCCATGTCGGCCAGGTGCTCGACGACGGTGGTGACGTACGCGTGGGCGGTGCCGACGGAGATACGGAAGCCTGCGGCGAGCTGAGCCAGGGGGTCGTGCCGGCGCAGGTATGCCAGAGCGATCACCGCACGCTCGGACGGCCGGAGTTTGCAGCGCCGGTCACCCTCACGGGTGACGATCAGCATCGTCACCCACTCCACGAGTGCGTGTGGCAGGTCGAGTGCGGCAGGATACGGGACCAACAGGGTTCCTGAGCTGGAGAGTTGAGACCTAGACACCTCTCTCAACGGCACGGGGACCCTGTCCGTTGCTTACGGTCCCGCCGTCACCCGTCCGGGGGCCACTCTGAACCCTCAGTGGTGCAGGGCTGACTCGTCGTGCTGCCGGGCCTGTTGTCGGCGGTGATGTTGCGAGCCTGTTCCGCGGCGCGCTGAAGGGCCTGGGCTACCTGCTCGGCGTCATCGGCGGACAGCAGGACTTCCTGTGTCCAGAGGATCGATAGCCTGACAGTGCCGTCGAGTAGGTGCACGGCAACGTCAACTTCGGTCCCGGTACCTGCCGCGTCTCGGACGGTGTCGAGCCCGAAGTCGCTGGAGAACGCGCTCAAGTGACTGTCCGGGCGCCGGAATCGAGAGAGGCCATGCTCCAAAGGGGCGCGGTGTACTGCTCCGGTCGGTTGTTGATGAGTAGTCGGCGCAGGTCATTGCGCTGTAATCCGTTGAGGTTCAGGACCTCGGTGAGGTGGCGGAACGTCGTGTGAGTGATTCCGCGGTTTTGGGCTTCCGCCTCGAACTGGGCGAGCTGGATCAGCACCGTTTCGGCGTCGAGGTTCGCTGGTCGTTGATCCTTGAGCCAGAGGGCCTTGTTGCGTTCGTAGTCGATCTCCGAGAAGCCGCAGACCTCGCGGCTCAGTGCTTCCACCTGGTCCAGGGTGGTGGTCGACATGATGGCGCGGGCCAACTCGTTGCGGTTCAACGCCTTGTCCAGGTCGACCTCGTGGACGGTCGGACTGCCGTCGGTGAGCGGGATGGGAAGTCCGGCGTCTCGGACCTCGCACGTGCCGCGTACGCCTCGGGCTGTTGCCGCGAGCATGCCTGTTGCCTCTGAGGGGTGCCATTCCAGGACCGGGCTGATCGGCTCGGCGTCCTCAGCAGTGAAGGTGTGGACGCGTGGGCCGAGCATGCCTTGCAGGTCTTCGTGTGACAGTTCGCCGTCGAGGCCGGGGCCCGCGACCAACAGGCGTATGGGGGCGTTCACTTGGCCGCATGCTGCCAGTGTCAGGGAGTCGGCGAGTGGGCTCTTCAGCGTCGGTTCGTCGCCTCGGGCCAACACGTCGCCACCGACGTCCAGGAGATCGATGGAGGTCGGCTGCAAGAGGGTGACCAGCTCTTCGAGTTGGCGAGTGACGCCCTCGACGCCCTGCCCCGGGTCGATCAGGGCGAATGTGTGGGGGAGTTCTGCCGCTAGTCGAGGGAGCGTGGAACCTGCCGGTGCGATCGGGCGGGCTTTTGCCGGCACTGTCCAGACGGCCGGGGTGAGCGGTTCGAGGCCGGTGAAGTCGTCAGGTCCTCGCGGGCCGGGTACGGGGTCGATCAGCAGGCGGTCCCACGCGTACGTGAGGATCATGGCTGGCTCGCTGTCGCCGTACAGGGCGGCGTCAAGCATTGCGGCGGCGACTGCGTCGCCCCCGCCGCCTGCTGCGACGATCAACCGCGTCATGGGTCCAAGGGTACGGGGCGGCTCGTTGACCGATCACCCTATAGTGGCTAGAGGCTATAGCCACTTGGGCGAGGAGGAGACATGCCTCAGATTGAGGAGGCGCAGCCGAAGTACCTGCAGATCGCGCACTTCATCCGTGATCAGATCCTTCGGGGCGACCTTCGGCCGGGGGACGAGGTTCCCTCGGAGCGACAGTTGGCGGCGGTTTGGAAGGTTTCCCGGCCGACGGCGGCGCGGTCGTTGGAGGCGCTGAGTCATCAGGGGCTCGTCGAGAAGCGGCAGGGGTCAGGCACGTACGTCCGCAGTCTGGAAGTGAACCGGCGGGCACGGGAGTTGTATTGGCGGGCCCGGCAGACCGGGAAGATCTACACGCCCGGTGAGTACGCGGTGATCACGTCGGCCGGGTGGCTGGATGCCCCGGATCACGTTGCCGAGGCGTTGGGCCTGGTCAAGGACCGTCGGGCCGTGCATCGGCGTCGTGTGACCAACGACCAGGACGGGCCGATCACGCTGTCGACGTCGTGGTTCGCGCCGGACGTCGGGCAGAGGGCGCCCAAGCTCCTGGAACCGGAACGGATCCAGGAGGGCACCCTGATGTACGTCGAGAACATGACGGGACGACAGGGGAGTTACGCCGAAGACCGCATGTGTGCCCGGCAGGCGACCGACGAGGAGGTGGCGGACCTCCAGCTTGAGTCGGGCGCGGCTGTCTTGATCGTGCATCACGTCGTCTTCGACCTTCAGGACCGGCCGTTGGAGTTCGCCGAGGCGACCTACCCGCCGCACCGCTGGGCGTTCGAACAGGGGTACCCGCTCACCTGATGGTTGGTCTTCTCGGCGATCTGCTTGCGCGCCACAAGTGGCTAATGCCACTATCCAGTAAGTGGCTAAGGCCACTTGATCGGAAGAAGGCACGGAGTGACGAGTCAGCGGCCGGACCAAGGAGCGCATCTACCTTGTCGGAGTTGCCGGGGGCGCGACTGGGAGCGTGTCGGTTCGCGTACGTCCTTGGCGCTTGCCGCGCCGCCGACCGCACCCGTGCCACATCGAAGCGGCGCTGCCTCGACTATGACGGCAGCGGCAAGGAGTGAGTGCGGATGGCTTACAGGATCGACCGCTACCCCTCTGAGGACTCACCGAGGCTCGGAGCGATGACCCTGAATCCGACCCCGGAGTCCGTCCCCCGAGCCCGACGCTGGTTCCGGAAGTTCATCGCTCCGTACAGCCCTGCCTGCTCGGTCGAGGACTGCGAGCTGATGATCTCGGAACTGGTCACCAACGCAATCTGCTACGGACAAGCTGATGACCCCTGGGTCGTGCGGGTGGAGTGGTTCCGGGAGGAGGCCTCGCTGCGGGTCGAGGTGCACAACCCGGGCTTCCCTGCCAACGTACGGCTCCGGCGCCCCGACGCCAACGACGCGCACGGGCGCGGGTTGCTTCTCGTCGACTCGATCGCGGAGTCGTGGCACTCCGGGCCCAGTCGCTTCGGCGGAACGGTGGTCTCCTTCGTGGTCGCCGATGCCTGGCCGTCGTAACGAGGGGAATATCTTGTCCTGGTTGACGCGTACGACGTGTCCGGTCAAGCCCTGCAAGTCGCTGATGTGCTGCTTCCCGCAGATCGGGAGACCTCGTCTCAGGTGCGTCGTCCGGCGAGTCGGTAGACCACGTATGTGAAGCCAAGGATGACATCGACGGCCGCCCACAGGCCGATGATGAGTCCCACCCCGATTGTGGTTCCGACGTCATTCGCGTCGTCGCACAGCTTCAAGGCGTCACCCGTCAGGCCTCGGCACTCTTCCGGTGTGCCGCTGCCGCTCGCGGCGCCCGCGATCACCCAGATCAGAAACAGGATCTGGACGGTTAGGAAGAGCCACAGGAAGACGCGGCGTCGCTTCTTCGGCCGGGGCGTCGTTTCGCCCGGATAGGGACTGTGCGGCGGGGAGCCCTGCGGCGGTGCCGGCCAGGCGTTCGGCGCTGGCGCGGACTCCTGTGAGTTGCGTGGACCCCATGACTGCGGTTCTTGAGCGCGGTGTTGTCTGCCCATGTCGCGCCCTCCTCTGTGCTGCCTGGGTTCATGGTGCGCTTGAGTTGTCGATCGCGCTCGTCGGCCTCAGTGAGCCACCGAAAGGGGCCGCCTTCCGCTTCTACGATCTTCGTCACACCGGTCACACCGGTCACACCCTGTACCCGTGGTGGCGCCACCCTCAAGGAGGCGACGGTTCGCGCGGGCCAGTTCTCCGAGAAGAGGAGGCCGCCGAAAGCTAAGGGTGCGGTTGTGGTGTGGGCGCCAGCCCACCGGTCTAGACAACAAAGAACCCCCGGGTCTATGACCTAGGGGTTCGATATGGAGCGGGTGACGAGAATCGAACTCGCACTCTCAGCTTGGGAAGCTACGGCGCTTGGGTAGCCGGATAGCTTCTGACCTGGGCATATGTAGCCGGGCGTGGCGCCCGAAGGTGCAGGATCGCACCGCTGTTGACCGTGGTTGACCGGTCTTACGGGCACGCTATGGGCACGCCGTCCGATCGGAGTTGCCGGGAGCCCCTCTTGGTGGCTGAGGAGTTGCCGAGCCCTGGAAGTGAGCGCCGGCCGGAAGGGCGCCATTGCAGGAGCGCACGGAGGAGGGTTCAGCGGCGGCGGCCGAACAACTCGGGCCGGAGAGGGGCCTTGCGGAAAATTGCTTGGCCGCAGGTCAGAGGATCGCCTCACCTGGGCCCGGGAACGCCTCTCCCGGTTTTTCGGAACGCATAGGGCGTCGTTGCAGGTCAGCTGAGTTACCTGTTGGACTGGACTGCGGAGCGGTAGCGCCTCCTTTCCCGCCGTGTTCACGCTCGCTGCCCTCCCACCAGCACCACCGGTCCGCCGCTGCTCCTGATCGCCGGCATCATCGTCCTCGTCGAACCCGCCCCGTCCGGATCACGCCGACACCGAACGCCGCCGGTCGCCACCGTGAACAACCTGTTCTTCCCCGGCACCCGCCAGGCCATCCAGGTCAAGCGCCGCCGCACGGACCGCAAGACCACCATCACGACCCGTCTACGCCGTCACCAGCCTGGCTGCCGAACAGGCCACATCCGCCCAGATCACCACGCTGATCCGCGAATACTGGAAAGTAGAGGCCCTGCACCACGTCCGCGACACCACCTTCGTGGAAATCGCCTCCCAGCTGCGAACCGGCAACGCGCCGCGCGCCATGGCCACTTGGCGCAACGTGGCCATCGAGACTGGCCGGCGGCACCAACACCGCAGCCAGCCCCCGCCGCATTGCCCGCGATCCACGCCGACCGCTCGCGCTCCTCGGACTCACGTGATCACCAAACGGACGTCATGCGACGACGCCGAGCCCTGTCCCCCGCCCCGGCGCCCGGCCGAGGCTGGGGAGGGAGATCAGGGGCCTGCTTCTTCTCCCCGCGTGTCGTAGGTGTCGCGTGCTCGTGTGATGGCGGGCATGTTCTCCGAGGTCCACGCCAGCAGTGCGTCGACGGGAGATCGAAGGGTCTTGCCCAGTGGTGTGATTCGATATCTGACCGCCACCGGGCGGGTGGAGACGACCTCGCGCTCGATCACGCCGTTCCGTTCGAGTCGTCGAAGTGTCGCGGTCAGTGACTTCTGTGTGACCTGGGGGACGGCTCGGCGCAGTTCGTTGAAGCGGCACGGCCGTTCGCAGAGCTCGTTGAGGACGCTGAGCGACCACTTGTCGAGGATCTGGTCGAGCAGTTCGCGGTGCGAGGAGTCGATGCGGAGGTCGTCGTCGGTATCCATGGCGAAACCTGGTCTCGTTGAAGTGTCCTTCTTCTACTAGGTAGCTTAGGAATACCTAGTTCAAAGGAGACATAGCCATGACTGTTCAGCACTTCACGCCCGAAGGCATGCTGCAGCCGGTCCCGTACCACCACGTCGCTGTGGGCACCGGAACGAAGCATGTCCACGTCAGCGGCCAGATCGCGCGCCGGGCCGACGGGACTCCGGTCGCGCCCGGCGATCTGGCCGGGCAGGTCGCCCAGGCGCTGCGCAACACCTCCGTCGGGCTGGCGGGCGCGGGCGCGTCGTTCGCGGATGTGCTGCGCCTGACGTTCTACGTGACCCGGTGGGGCCCGGAGAAGATCGGCGACTTCATGGCCGGCGTGGAGGCCGTCGCCAAAGAGATCGGGCTCCGGCTTCCCATGCCGCCCGCCTCCCTCATCGGTGTCGACTCCCTCTTCGAGCCGGATGTGCTCGTCGAGGTCGAAGCAACCGCGCTGCTCGGCTGATTCCTGGGGCGGATCCTTCCAGCCTCGCCTTGGCGAAGTCACCTTGAAGGGCGACGGTGATCGGCCCATCGAAACTCATGTTCGGCACGAACCACCGCGGGCAAATCATTGGCACCACTCCGGTGCCGAAGCACAGAGCCTCGTCGTCCTCGGCTTCCTCCTCGTCCAGAACGCCACCAGCGCCGCCCGCTGCCAAGAAGACCCCACCTATGCCGACGCAGGCACCGAGACCAGCAACGGTGACCGCAAACCCGGCCGATCATGAACGAGGCTGAGGCGTCAGCCCACCACCCCGCCCCGATACCCTGTCAAGGATCGCCACCTCAGTCCCGGTCCCCCTAACGGAGTCCTACTGGCAGAGAAGCCCTGCGCCGCACCAGTTCTGCTGGTGGAGATGGTCGAGCATGGCCGCCTCTGCCGCACCCGGATTGCGCCGTACACCGACGAGGACGGGCTCGGTCAGGGAGGGCAGTAGGGGGCAGGCCAGTTCTTCGAAGCCTTCGGGGACGGCCGAGGCCGGGACCACGGTGACGCCCAGGCCCTGCGCCACGAGCCGCACCGCGGTGGAGATCTGTGACGCTCGGGCCACCGTGTGCGGGCTGAGGCCGGCGTCGGCGAGCAGGCGGGCGAGGTAGTCGTCGAGCAGGCTGGCGCGCCGGAACCGGATCCATCCCTCTGACGCCAGGTCTTCCAGGCGCAGGGCGGCGCCGTCGGAGAGAAGCGGGTGCCCCTTGGGCAGGACGGCGACGTAGGCTTCCTCGCCCAAAGGGTGGATGTCGAAGGTGCACCCGGCGGGGAAGCGGTGCACGAGGATCATGTCGAGGGTTCCCTGGCGGACCAGTCGTTCCATGTCCGTGGGATCGGGCTCCTCGTGGAGAGTCACCTGCAGCTTCGGGTGGCGGTTGCGCAGTTGCCCCAACACCTGGGGCAACTGGCGTGCTCCCAGGCCCATGTGGACAGCCATGATGAGTTCGCCCGCCAGTTCCCCGTCGGCGGCGCGTGCGGCCATGACGGCGCGCCGGGATGCGGTCGTCGCGATTTCCGCCTCCGCGAGGAAGGCCCGCCCTGCCACCGTCACCGTCACCCCGCTCGGGGTGCGGGTGAACAGCTGCACCCCGAGGTGCTTCTCCAAGGTGCCGATCTGCTGCGACAGAGAGGGCTGAGTGACCTGCAGACGTTCCGCTGCCGCTGTCATGGAGCCCTCGTCGGCGACGGCCAGGGCGTATTCGTACTGGCGCAGGTTCATTCGAAATCCAACCTTCGACATGACATAGGAGATGTCAATGCAGAGTATACGTTGCCACTATTTGCCTCTATGTCAGGCCGGTCCTACCGTGGTGCACGCACGGCGCGGCCACCAGGGCAGGAGGGAAGCTGCCGCCCGATCTCGGCGCGCGCCGTCAGACATTTTTTCTTTTTGAGGAGCACACCATGGATTTCGAGGGCAAGAGCGTGCTGATCACGGGTGCGGGGTCGCGAGGAGGTATCGGCGCCGCGACGGCGCACGTGTTCGCACGCGACGGGGCGTCGGTGGTGATCACCGGCCGCAACGCTGAGCGCGGGGCCGAGGTGGTGGACGACATCACCGCCGGCGGAGGAAAGGCCCGGTTCGTCCTCGCCGATCTGAGCGATCTCGCCGACGTCGAGCGGTTGGCCGAGGAGGCGGGTGAAATCGACGTGCTGGTCAACAACGCGGCAAGCTACAGGGCCAGCATCAAGCCGACCCTCGACCAGGACAGCGAAGCCAACGCGGAGTCATGGGACACCAACGTGCGCGCCACCTTCGTCCTCAGCACACGACTCGTCCGGGGGATGATCGAGCGGGGCGGCGGCAACATCATCAACATCAGCAGTATCGCCGCCGCGATCGCCATGCCGCACATGGCGACGTATGGAGCGCAGAAGGCGGCCGTCGAATCCTTCACCCGCAGTTGGGCCGCGGAGTGGGGCCGGTACGGCATACGCGTCAACGCGGTGGCCCCTGGGAACGTGAACAGCGACAACGTGGTGGACTTCATCGGCGCCGACCAGTTCACGACCTGGTCCGAGGTCAACCCGCTCAAGCGCAACGCCACGCCCGAGGAACTCGCCGAGGTCATCGCGTTCGTGGCGAGCGAGCGCGCGAGCTTTGTCACCGGCCAGGTGATCGTGGCCGACGGTGGTCGCCTCGCCGTCTGAACGACGCGGCGACCACCGCCACCACGAAGGATCCCTGGGCCGGACCACCACATTGAGGTCGTCGAGAACTCCAGTCTGATCCGGGTGGTCACTCGGGACGGCAGGAAGGTCGTCGCCGAGACGACCTCTGCCGTCACGCTGACCGAGGCCGGCTGTCCGGCCGTTCATTACATCCCCCTGGCCGATGCCGACCAGGCACTTCTGGAGCGGACAGACTCCCACACCTACCGCCCGTACAAGGGCGAGGCGTCCTACTACAGCCTCGCCACCCCCGAGAAGAAGACCGCGGACGCGGTGTGGTTCCACGAGGAGCCGTTCGAGGCCGGGGGGCGATCACCGGCCGCGTCGCCTTCTACCCCGAGCACGTTGAGATCACCTCCGGGGCCGTCTCCAACTGACGGCCCCGCGCGGGGGTGGAGCGGTTTCCCCCTCGACACGCCACTCCACCCCTGCGCCCGGACCGACACCCACCTGACCCGCACCAGATTGTGTGAGAGGAGGACAGAAATGACCGAACTGACCCTGGAAGAGGCGGAGGCGTATGTGCTCGGCGTGTGTTTCAAGACCGGCCCCCCTGAGCGGATCGGGGTGGAGACGGAGTGGCTGGTCCAGGACCGCCACAACCCTCGGCTGCCGATATCCGTCGACCGGCTGAACGCCGCCCTCGCGTCGATCGAGGTGGCAGGCGCCCTGCCCGGCGGCAGCAGGCTCACCCGTGAGCCGGGCGGCCAACTGGAGCTGAGTTCCCCGCCGGCCCTCACGCTCGGCGCGTGCGCCGAGATGATGACCGCGGATCTCGCCGTACTGCGCACGGCAGTCGAGCAGGCCGATCTGACACTCGTCGGCCGGGGCCTCGACCCCTATCGCGAACCACCTCGCGTGCTCGACCACCCCCGCTACCGGGCCATGGAGAGCTTCTTCGACCGCGAGGGCCCCTGGGGCCGCGACATGATGCGCCGCACCGCATCCATACAGATCAACCTGGACTCCGGCGAGGACTCCCGCGGCGTCGGCGGCTACCGCTCCCGCTGGGAACTCGCCCACCGTATCGGTCCCGTGCTCGTCGCCGCCTTCGCCAACTCCCCGATACAGGACGGGTGGCCCACCGGGTGGCTGTCCAGCCGGCAGGACGTCTGGTCCCGGATGGATGCCGGTCGTACCCGCCCGCCCCGATACCACTCCGACCCACGTGTGGCCTGGACCCGCTACGCGCTCGACGCGCAGGTGATGTGCATACCGGGCGACCTCAACGGGGACTGGTCCGCGCCCTCCGGCTTGACCTTCCGCGCCTGGCTGCGGGGCGTACCCGGGCTGCGGCCGCCGACCCTGGCCGACCTGGACTACCACCTCAGCACTCTGTTCCCGCCGGTCAGACCGCGCGGCTGGCTGGAGTTGCGGATGACCGACGCGCAGAACGGCGACGACTGGGTCGTGCCGACTGTGCTGGCCGCGACGCTCCTGAACGACCCGGTGGTGGCCGATGCCGCCTACGCGGCAACCGAGCCACTCTGCCCGGACCCGCAGCGGCCCGTCCCCTCCCACGACGTCTGGCTGCGGGCGGCCCGCACCGGCCTCGACGACCAGGACCTCGCCAAGGCCGCCCGCGCCTGCTTTGCCGCGGCCGACAGCGCCCTCGCCGTTCCCGGCACCCCGGCGGTCCTGCGGCATGTCCTGACCGATTTCGCCGAGCGCTACACAGAGCGCGGCCGTTGCCCCGCCCATGACCATCTGGACGCGCTCCGCCGGACCTGACCCCCGCAAGGCATGCCATGACGAACGCCCCCACCTCCAGTGCGGCCCGAAAGGGGTCCGCCGCCGCCCCCACCGCCACACCAGTCCCCGACGCATCCGCTGCCCCGGCAGACTCCGAGACGCCTCTGCGTACGCCCCAGACGCCGTCGGCCGCAAACCGCACCGCGCTGGAGGCTGCCCGGCGCCGGACCCTGAGCCGGGCCGACCCAGTCACCGACACGAAGCGACTGGCGTGCGTCGGTGGGAGGGGCACCCCCTTCGGCCTTCGAAAGATCCGGCACGCGGTGACCGCGGCCTGCCTGTTCAGCCGAGGTGAAGGCTGCTCAGGGCCGTGGTCCAGTCGGTGACGATGGCCTGCTGTGCGGCGGCGAGGGTGACCTGGCTCTTACAGATTGCGGTGTGAAGTTTCGTCTCCACCGGATCCTTCGCGCTGTTGACCCCGGAGCCCTTCTTGTGACCGGGGTCGGCCGGCTCCACCCACAAGTTGCGGTAGTCGTTTGGGTCCCCGCCCAGCTGCAGGCTGATCAGGTGGTCGTGTCGACGCCGAGCTCGCGGACCTCGTCGGTCGCGGTGTCGCGGCAGCTGCCGGCGACCGAGGCTCCCCGCGCCCGGGCGAACTGGACGGCGGCCCGGCCCACCCCGCCCAGGCACCCGTTGACGAAGACCGCCGGCCCGGGCCGGACCTCCGCCGTGGCCTGGTAGGCGGTCACGCCCACAGTCGGCAGCGCGGCGGCCTGCTCGTACGAAAGGTCCACCGGTTCGAGCACGACCGCCTTCTCCGGGACCGTCACCATCTCGGCGAACGCCCCCGCCTGCCGGAACCGAGCCCCGCCGAGTACCGCGTCGCCGGCCTTCAGGCGGGTAACGCCGGCGCCGACCACCTCGACAACTCCGGCGACGTCGTGCCCCATCGCCCGGGGAAAAGGGCAACCGGTCAACAGCTTCATCTCGCCGTTGCGCATCTTCCAGTCCAGCGCATTGGAAGCCGCCGCCCGGACGCGGACGAGAACCTCATCCGGACCCGGGCGTGGTGGCTCGAACTCAGCGAGCCGCATCACCTCCGGGCCGCCGTAGCGGTCGTACTGAAGGCGCTTCACGAGGCGTATTCGTTCGAGATCTCGGTGGCGTAGTTCTTCCAGAGCGGTTGCATGGTCTCGGCGTTGACCGGCTGCCCGGAATCGATCATGGCCTTGAAGTCGCGGAAGTACTGCACATACAGGTCCGGCGTGAACGTGTTAAGCATGACCGCGTTCTCGTCGCCGACGTTGGCGAACGTGTGCGGCGCCCCGGTCGGCACGATGACCCAGGTGCCCGGCCCGGCGTCGTATCGGTCCTCGCCGACGGTGAACCGGAACGTTCCCGCCAGCACGTAGAAGCCCTCGTCATGCTGGGCGTGGCGATGCTGCAACGGGCTCGGGGTGCCCGGCGGAATGGTGACCTCGGCGAACCCCAGCCGGTGGTCGGTGTGCTCGCCGTTCTCCAGGATGCGGATCTGCTGCGCCCCGCTGCCGAGGATCTCGCCCTCACCGGGGCGGACGATGTTTACCTTCGCCACGACTTCTCCCATTGCTATTGCCTGCCTTGGTCACCACCATCCTGTTCCGGGCCGGCCGTGCGCGTCTTGGTCGTCTGCGCACGGTTGCTGGTAACCAGTGCACGGGCGTTGTAGCCGTACGTCGCCTTGAAGAGCTTGCTGAAATGGGTGGGATCGGAGAACCCCCACCGGGCGGCCACGGCGGTGACCGTACGTCCGCTTCCGGTCAGCTCGGCCCGGCAGCGTTCCAGGCGGCGACGCCGGATCAGGGCCGCGACGGTGAGCGGCTGGTCCTCGAACAGCTTGTGCAGCCGGCGTACGGAGACGTGGTGGGCGGCGGCGATGCCGGGCGGGGAAAGATCGGGATCGGCCAGCCGGGCCTCGATGTAGCCGGCGATCCGGTTCCGCAGCCACTCGTCCGGGACCGGTTGCTCGTCGCCGAGCCGGGCCTCCAGGGCGACGGCGATCAGCTCGACGACGGCCGCCGCCGACCGCAGCGCCTCCGCCTCGCGGAACTCGGTCGCCGACCGCGCCAACTCCCGGGCCAGCACGGAGACGAGAGCGCCCGGACCGTGCCTGCCGTCGATGCGTACGCCGACGAGCCGGTCGATCTGCGCGGGCCGGATCCGAAGCTCCCGGCGCGGAACCAGGATAGTGACGTGCGCCGCGGCGGTGCTTTCGAACCGGAGCGTACGCGTGGGATCGAGCAGCACCAGGTCGGCCGGCCCGAGTTCGGCGTCGCCGCGTCCCTGCTCGATCCGCGTCCGGCCCCGGGTCATTACCTTGACCGCCAGGTTCTCGCTGTCGGCGGCGTCGCGCTCCCGCCCGATACAGGCGCTCTCGGGCGTGTCGAGGGAGACCAGCCGCAGCGGCCCGAGGTCGCAGGTGGCGACCCGGCCCCGGAAGCCGGCCCCGGCCAGCTTGTTGACCAGCGGCGGAAACCCGCTGGCGGCCAGCTCATCCTGGAACGTCTCAAGGTTGCCGATCACCGGTCGACGATAACGGCGACTCCTCCGCTCGGGCACGGTGTTCGGCTGGGATCACAGCGGCGCAGGGCTGCATCTGCCCTACCAGGCTTTGGTGCACGCGGGGGACGGCTCGGTCGCGCCGGCGACCGACGGCCGGTTCATCGACGAGCCCAGCTCGTCCTACGGCTGAATGAACTGACCCGCAAACAGAAAACCGGCGACAAAGCCGTGCACTCTTCTGCCGCGATCCAAGCGTCACGGATAGTGACGGTTTGGCCGGTGCCAGCGGTGTCATGAGTGGGCGCGTTGTCGCTTCGCATCCTGACTCACCTCCTCCTCACCCAGAACGCCACCAGCGCCGCCCGCTGCCAAGAAGACCCCACCTACGCCGACACAGGCACCGAGACCAGCAACGGTGACCGCAAACCCGGCCGATCATGAACGAGGCTGAGGCGTCAGCCTTGCCAGACCGGGGCGAATAGTCACTCAGAGTATTCAGGCACGTTTCACGCAAGGCCCGCCGGAGAGGGGTCGGAGAGGCTCCAGCGATGCGGGCCTGCTCGGGGTGGACACCGCCGAGGCGGAAGAGCGGGCGGACTTCAGGGAGGGGGATCGAGAGGAGGTGTCGGTCATCCGGTCAGGCCGCAGTGGCGGGGCGTGGCGTGGAAGACCTGGCTGGTGTGCCAGGCGCGGTGGTCGGCTGCGACAGGGCGTACGCCTTGCTGCGGGCCGATGAGCGGACGGCCCGCGAGGGCGACGACGTGTTCGCGGGCGGCGGGGCTGTGGCCGACGAAGTGCTGGGAGACGAGTATGCGGTGGCCGTCGTCGACTCCGAGGACGCCCTTGTCGAAGAGCTTGTGGTGCAGCGAGCAGAGGCACAGCCCGTTGTCGACGTCGTCCGGGCCGCCGAAGGCCCACCAGCGTACGTGTGCGGCTTCCAGCCCGACCGGGACCGTGCCGATCCTGCCGTCGTAGCCGCAGAAGGCGCACCGGTACTCGTAGGCGGTGAGGACCAGTTCGCGCATGCGCCGGTCCCGCTGTCTGCGCGCGGGCACGAGGTGCCCGGTCTCCGCCGGCTCCAGTTCCAGGCCGACGGCTTCGCACAACTCGCTGTGAAGCGAGGGCGGGAAGTGCAGGTCGAGCAGTAACCGCGCCATCCGCCCCAGCAGTTCGGGTTCGCCGCGCAGGGCGGTTCGGAGTTCCGGTGCGAGGCGGCCGGTGGCGCCCGTCTCCCGGAGAACTCGTACCCCGGTCCCGGGGCTGCCGGGCCCGAGGTCGGTACGCACTTCCCACACGCCGTCGCTGACGAGGTGGTGGAAGGGGTAGGCGGGCGTTGTCCTGTTGGGCGGGCCGTACTCGGTCAGCAGACTCTGCAGGTCCTTCTCCACCGTGCTGTAGCGGAGTTCGCTGTCGGCGTCCTGCTGGAACCGGCCGAGGGCGTGCAGGAGCAACAGCGGCTTGTGCGGGGCGCGCGTCCCGCTCCTGGTCCACTGCCTGAGCTTCGCGATCCGCCCGAGCCAGTCCATGGCCGGTGATCGTAGTGAGGTTTTGAGTCGAGTGGGTCGGAGTCCCGATCGAGTGTCGTTGGAGCCTGGGCCGAGGGCGAGGCAGGGGAGGAGGCTATGCCGGTGTACTCCTTATGGATATCGGTGATCGTCGCGGGACTTCATGGCAGGAACGGCGCTCGATTCTGATGAATCACCTATCAGGGGAAAACAACTGATGGACTGTCAGGCGCGCTGCTAGCGTCACGATCGTCACGTGGGCACTCATATGCCCCTCCCGCCTCAAGCGCACAGGACGACCGTGAAGATCAAACGCGTTCGCATCGAGAACTTCTGCTGTCTGCACAAGGTGGACGTGCCCTTCGAGGACATCACCTCCTTCATCGGGCCGACCGGGGTCGGCAAGTCCACCGTGCTGCGTGCGCTCGACTGGTTCTTCAACGGCGAGAAGGGTGTCGCCCTGAGCGACGATGACATCCACTCGGCGGCCGGGGGCGGCCGTATCTCCGTGGAGGTGGAGTTCGATGCACTCACCGATCACGATCGCCAGACTCTCGGGCGGTACGCGCCCGACGGCGTCGCGAGCGTGAGCATCTGGCGTACCTGGCAGAACGGCGAGGACAAGATCACGGGCAAGGCGCTCGCGTACGGGCCGTTCGAGGAGGTGCGCAAGAACGAGAAGGCCATGGAACTGCGGCGTTCCTATGACCAGTTGAGGGAGAACGACACGAGCCTGGAGCTGTCGGCCGCCGGGACCAAGGACAAGGTCCTGGAGGCGATGCGCACGTGGGAGTTGGCCAATCGCGACCGTCTCACCGAGGCCGAGGTCGAGGACACGCACTTCTTCGGCTTCGCCGGGCAGAGCAGGCTCGCCCAGCTGATCGACTTCGTGTTCGTCTCCGCTGATCTGCGGGCGTACGAGGAGGCCGACGATCAGAAGGCGACCGCGCTCGGCCGCATCCTCGACCACGCTGTGGACCGCTCACAGGCCAACGAGCAGCTCGGCGAGATCGAGGAGAACGCCCATCTGGCCCGGCAGGAAGTGCACAGCAAGGTGTACGGCCCCGTGCTGGACGAGGTGTCGGCCGCGCTCTCGACGGAGGTCGCCAAGTTCACCACCGGACGCGAGGTGGTCGTGACCCCCACGGTGCAGGCTCCGAGGCCCGCCCGAACCACCTTCCAGGTGAGCATCCGGGACGGTGCTGCCCATACCTCGGTGCACCGGCAAGGACACGGCTTCCAGCGCGCCCTGATCATCGCGGCGCTGAAGTACCTCGCCGACCGCAGGCGTTCGGCCGACGGCATGCGGACGCTGTGCCTGGCCATCGAGGAGCCCGAGCTTTTCCAGCACCCGCCTCAGGCGCGGACCTTCGCGAAGGTGCTCCGCGAACTGGTGGCCACCTCGCCGCAGGCGCGTACTCAGGTCATGTACGCCACCCACAACCCGGTCTTCATCGACCCGAAGGGGTATCACCAGATTCGGCGCCTGGGCCGCGCTGCCGGCGAGGGGCACCCCGTCACCGAAGTGTGGCAGGCCACGGAGGAGGACCTGTGCGGGGCCTTGGACGGGCTCGTCGACAAGAAGGTGATCAGGAGCAGGACCGAGGGCACGCTGAGCGGCTCGCTGGCGGAGGGCTTCTTCGCCCATGCCGTGGTGCTTGTCGAGGGGCGCGGGGACGAAGGAGTGATCACCGGTTGCGCGGACCGGTCAGGGATCAACCTGGGCGCGGAGGGCATCAGCGTCATTGAGGTCCACGGCAAGGACAACCTCATGATCTCTGACGCACTCTTCAGCGCCCTGGGCGTGCCCTGCTACGTCGTGTTCGACGGCGACGCCGGCATGGAGGAGCGTAAGCGGGCGTCGGTGCAACACCTCATCCCCCAGCAACGGCAGGACAAGGAGCAGGAGTTCGAGCGCCAGGCACGGAACAACCAGACCAAGAACGCGAATCTTCTCCGGTACCTGGGTGCGATGCCCAATCCCCAGCCCGCCGACGACTCGACCGGCCGCTACACCGTGTTCGAGGACACCCTGGAGACCCACCTCGACCAGCACTGGCCGACCTGGGAGGAGCGCAGGCAGGAACTCGTTCGTGCCGGCGAGGGCATCGACGGGAAGAACGCGGCGACATATCTGGAAACGACTCGAACGGCCGCTACGGAGCCACCGTTCTTGCTCCACGCCTTGCTGGAGAACGTCCGTTCGCTGACCGGGCGACGGTAGCCAGATCGTTCCCTCACACGGGCTCGCAGTTCTACGCCAGCTACAGCCCCGACGCTGTGGGAAGGGTTGCGACTTGGCCGGACTGGCGACGGAGGCCACCATTCGGCTGAAGGCGCTGCGGAACTCGGCGATCAGCTCTGAAGGGTCGGTGACGAACCTTCCCTTCTGGCCGCCCCTCTGCGAGGTGGGATCAGCGACAGCCCGTTGAATCTCTGCGGCCGTGTCGACGGAGTCCTCGACGACATCGCGCAGAGCCCTTCCAAAAGGTTAACGAACCACGCGGACAGGGGCTGTTCTGCGGGACCCGCGTTCAGCTCTTCTGCGGCCAGCGGTTGCGACTCTGGAAATACTCAAGAGCCGTGGGTTCCTCCGTGAACTCGAGTAGGCCGCCCACTTTGTCCGCCAGTAGTGCCCGGACTTCGGACGGTGTGGCGAAGAAGAACTCGCGCCGCTGATTGACGAAGTTGACGCGTCTGCCGGCGAACGCCTTGTGGAGTTGGGACTCCAGAGTCACGGCGTCCTCGGAGAAGAACAAGGCGTGGACGTCGTACCGGAACGGCACGGAAGCGTCGCCGAGTTCCCGGACGCGGTCCATCGGATCGAGGCGGCGGGTCATACCGATCTTGACAATGTTCGGACCGAACGCACCGATGTTGGAGATGACGTACACGTAACCGGCACGGATGTTCGCGATGCGGTAGTCGTTGGCTGCGATGGCCTTCTCGATGTCGGCGAGGCGGCTGGAGAGTTCCGTGACGGCGGCGTCGTCGCCCTTGGCGCGGAGTGATGCCAGGGCGCTGACGTAGTGCGCTCGTTCCTTCTCAAGCCGTTCCTTCTCGGCGGCCAACTCCTTCTCGGCCTGGCGCTGTTCGCGGAGAACCTGGCGCTCGTGGCGGGCGTGTTCGCGCTCTTCCTGCATTTTTATCTGGAAGTCGGCGGTCAGCTCGATCTCGGTGACACGCAGCGCGTGATATTCGGGGTTGATCCGCATCTCCATGATCGCCCCGAGCCTCTCGATCGCGGTGACCGCCGACTCCAGCCGTTTCAGCGCAGTGCGCACGTTCCCCGACCGCAGCGAGCGAACGCAGTTGTCGGCCTCGGCGTTGTAGGCCCGCAGCATCAGCTTGGACAGATCGCCGACCAGCTTCCGTCCCCGGGCCAGAGAACCGTCGAAGGTGAACATGTCGGCTGCGAGGATCGCGCGACTGCTCTTGACGGTTTCGCCGATCTTGTCTTCGAGACTACGCAATCGGTCCTTGTAGGCCGCCGCGTTCTCCAAGGGATGGTGGTAGCGATAGATGCCCACATCCTGCAGGGCACGCTGATCGCTGAGATCGATCAGGTCGGCGCCACCCTGTGCGGTGGCGAGCGCCGCTTCGAGGTCGGCGATGCGGGCCAGCAGTGACGCGGGGTCGACTCCTCGGTGCGGTGGCGGAGTCGGTGGAACGGCTGAGGCGGGGTCCTGCCGCCTTCCCGATGCCTGCTGCGCCGGGTCCGTGGGAGGGATCCCGGTGGTCTGCCCGGTCACGGACTTGTCGGCGTCGGCGTCCGGTTCGGACTCGTCGTCGGGCACGAAGAGGTGCCAGCCAGGTGGTGGGGCCGGCCAGGCCGGGTCAGGGTTCCATCCTGGCGGGGGCGTCCAGCCTTCGGGCGGTGTGGGCCACCCTGGGGGTGGGTTGAACCGCATGATCACTCTCCCCGAACGCGGACGCCGCGGCTTGTGTCCGCCGGGACCAGGTCGAATGGCGACTTCGACATCGCAGCACCGAGGTGCTGCAAGGTGGCCTGGGGGACCACTTTGGCCAGATCGAAGCTGTTGAAGGTCTCGCGGTCCGCCGCCACGATGACCAGAGGAACAGTGGCAGGCCGACCCGTGGCGGGGTCGACCGTGTCGACGCCGACCGCCAGCGCGATCGAGTGCACTTTTCCGGCGCGGTCGGCTTCGAAGACTTCATGCAGACTGCGAACCGCGACCTGCCAGACCGCGTTCGCGTACCGCTCCTTCTTTTCGCGAACGGGCAGGTTTGTCGAAGCGATCTCATCCTTCGCCTTCACGTACCGGTACGCCTTCACCGCGGGTATGGATGAAGGCTCCGGAACGCTGACCTTGAGCGAGAGTTCGCGGGACGCGAGATTGAATACATGGTCGTGCTCGACCGGGAAGACCTCGGGGTAGACCGAGTTGGACAGGACGATGCCGACGTACTCCTGGATGGCGGACTCGACATCGAAGGCAAGGTCGTTGATGAGCTTGGCGACCTCCGCATTGTGAGCTGATGCGTCAGCCTCGCGCTTCTCACATTCCTGCTTGTACTTCTCCTCAGCGGCCGACAGTTCCGCCACGCGCTTGGCTTCCGACTTTTCGCGCTGGGCTGCCTTCTTGACGTAGCTGCTGTGAGCGGCGTCCTTGGCGCGCTCCCAGTGGCGATGCGCGTCCGCAAAGGCGGTCCGAGCCCCCTCGATAGCCTGTTGGTGCCGCTTCTTGCCGCCGAGCATGGCAGAAAGGCCGCCGGGTGCGGCCGGCTCCTCGTACACGGGCTCGGGCTCGTAGGTCGGCTCCGGAACACTGGGCGCCGGGACAGCCATGCGACCGGGCGTGAATGGAGGATGCTCGACCGCCGAGATCTTCAGGGATGCGAGATCGACGTAGTCGTCCATGTCCAGGGTCCATGTGAGCAGACCGTCGATGTCGGCGAGATCGCCGGCCAGGCTGGCGTTCATCGACTCGACCTCAGCGAGCCTGGACTCCACGTGGAGCCGCGCGGCTTCACGCTCTGCGGCTTTCCTCTCCGCGGCAGAGGATCGTGCCGCCGCCAATTGCGCGCGCTCGTACGCCTTCGTGGCTCGCTCTGCTTGGCGCTGCGCCGCAAGATGAGCACGATGGCCAGCGACCTCTTGCTGGCGCCGACGCTTCTCCGCTTGCTGTGCCTGGTAGTTCAGCTCCGCAAAAAAGCCGCGACGCTTCCCCATAACATCCCCCCACAGGAATCGGCACCCGAGGATCTGATCGTAGGACGTTAACCGTATCCATGATCGTTGCCACTGGCGAGGTGAACCGGGGATTACGGGCGGAGGTTCTCGCCGGTCCTACACGGGTGACCAGGCGAACGAGGTCGGTGCCGTGGCTCCGGCCCTGCGCCCGGTGTTACCCGCCGCCGACGCGGTGCCTCCCGCGAAGAACCGTCTGCGGTCGGCGTACGAGCACGGGGGCCGGGAGGCGCCCCCGTCCGGTCGGGCCCTGGGCATACGACGAAGTGAATGACGGTCATGTGACCTGAATGTGCCCTCTTAGAAGGGGCGGTCAGTTTCTACCCCCAGGCTGCGGGAGGCGATGAGTCGGTTGGTCAGCTCCACCGTGGACAGGTACCACCAGAAGATCCAGTCGAGGAACGCTTCGTCGTACTCGCGTTGCTGACTGGCATTGCTGTGTCGCAGGTCGAAGCTGTTGGCGATCTGGAACAGGGCGCCTTCGTCCTTTTTGTGGAGGTGCTCTTTGATCAGGGCACGACGTTCCTCAAGGATGCGGGCGAGGTTGAAGATCGCTGATCTCTTGCTCTCAGCCGACGTATCACGCCCTCGGAAGAGCGCGATGGCGTGGCGAACGCCGGCGGTTGTGTCGGGTGGGCTGTCGTTGAGAGCGCGGTGTACCAGTTCGCTGCGAGCATCGTCAGTGACGGCGACCAGACGCCCGAGGTCCTCGCCTTCCGCGGCGAGTTCGTACTCGATGCCAGCCTCGCGCAGCAGCTGGTTGACCTTCCACCGGTACAGGACGCGTGCCGGGCCGTTGTGGAACTCCGAGTGGTGCCATCCGCAACCGCTGTAGGAGTGGTAGTGCCGTATGCGAGGCCGGCTTACGAGGTCGTGGAACACCTCGATCAGTCCGTAGAAGGCATCTTCGTCCCACGTCTCCGGCGCCAGAGGCCATAGATCCGGGATGCCCAGGCGCCTTTCGATCGCCTCGGAAGCGTCGGGCAACTCGCTGTGATCGTCGACGCATTCCTCGCCGAACACCTCAACCAGGTAGCCCTTGTCGGCCAACTCGCCGATGAGCCGCGCGAAGTCATGCCGAGTGTCCCGCGCCGTACTCCCGTCGTGGGCGAGCCCGCTGCCGCGGCGCTGCGGCCAGTACGGCCGGGGCGTGGCCGCGTACCTGAGCTCGGTCGCCCGGTTGATGAGCTCCGTGAACCAGTCGTGCTGATCCATCACGGCCCGTTTGGCGCCCCAGCCGGTGGCGGTGGTTGCCCATGGATCGGCTGTCGGCGCGGTGTGGTCGGGCAGGTCCTCGAAGTCGGCCACTGCGGTTGTGCCGGCCAGGGCCTCCGTCATGAGCAATGTCGCTCGGGCCTGCCAGGAGCCCGTGGACCGGAGCACGCGCTCCCCCTCGGACACGAACAGCGGTGCGGGCCAGAGGAGTTCGTAGTTACTCAGGTCCAGACTCACCGCAACATCATCACCCATCGGGGATGTGTCCCGGCCTTGAGTGATGAATTCCCGTCTCAGTCTCGGATGAGTTCCTGGAACTGTGGACACCCGACGGCATGCCACTCCCTGACGAGGACTTCCCCGGCAACGACCACGACTTCCGCGTGCCACGGCAGACAGTCGTGGCAGGCATGGATCTCGTACGAGTTGCCGTCGTCGTCGAACGCCTTGAGGTCGACGGAGCCGACCGGCGCTCGGTAGGTGACGTCCTGCTGCGGATCGGAGGCTTCTGCCATGTCGGCCAGTATCTACGAGTGCTCGGACGGTTCTACGGGGCCGGGATCGAATCGGGTTTCTCGACCGGCCCTGTCCTGGTGTGCCCAGCGAAGCCGACGACCCGCTCACAGGCCCGTGACGGGCTGCCCGGTTAGTGCTTGGGCGACCTGCCAGAGCTGTCCGCCGCGGGACGCCTTCACGAGCACGACATCGCCGGGGCGCAGGATCGAGGCCAGGTAGGCGGCGGCGGTGCCGTTGTCGCCGACCATCGCGATGTCCGGTACGCCTGCCGCGCCGGCCGCGAGGGCGAGTTGCTTGGCGAGTGTGTCGCCGACCGCCACGATGAGATCGACGCCGTTCTCGGCTGCCATGCGCCCGACTTCTCGGTGAGCTTCCACGGCTTCGTCGCCCAGCTCCAGCATCTCTCCGAGTACGGCGATCCTCCGACCGCCTGCGGCCTCGGTCGTGTCGCCGTCTGTCTCGGGCATCAGGACTCTCCGTTGTTCAGGGGCGCGAAGGTGATCGCGCGGCCGGCGTAGGAAGGGGACAGGCAGCTCAAGGGGATTCGATCGTGCACCTGCCCCCAGGCCGATGGGTCCCGGATGAAGATGGCGGGGTCGGGACCGTCCTCGTAGCCGCGAAGGATGACGAGGTGGCCTCCGGAACGGCCGTCGTCGGGGAACTGCTCGGTGACGGACACGATGATGGGTGCGTCATCGAGGCGGGCGAGTAGGTCTTCGACCGGAACGGGTTCTGCGGTCGCAGGGATGCCGAGGTCGGTGGCCAGGCTCGCGATCCCCGCGTGGAGTGCGCCACGCGGGGTCAGAACCTCGTTCTTGACCGCGAGTTTCAGCAGTTCCGTCACCGTGGGTGCCGTGCGCCCGTAGGCGAGCAGGATCATTCTCAGTGACGCCAGGCCGCACGCCCGGTTGGACCATTCGGTCCGATCCCCGAGTGCCCATCCTCCGTGCAGATCCCATTCGGCGGGGGCGATGAGCTGTCGGCACATGGGGACGTCGTGGACGCGCGACACAGCGGGCGGGCTCCTACGGTGAGACGGCAGCCTCCCGAGTCGGTGTGGTGCCGGCGAACGCGGGAGTGGGCAGGGGGATATCGTAGGGCGGGCGGGTCAACGCCTCGTGCAGCATGGCCACTACGACGTCCGTGTGTGTGAGTCCGACCATCGCGGCGCCCACCACGAAGTTGCTGTCGCGGGACATGCCCGGCGTGGTGTTGACCTCCAGCACGTACGGCTGCTCGTCCTCGGTGAGGATGAAGTCGACGCGCGCCGAGCCACGCAGTCCGAGCCCGTCCCACAGCGTTGCGGCGTGTTCGGTGACCTTGGCCAGCACCTCGGGCGGCAGCTCGGCAGCCCGTACAGTCACAGTGCCCCGGGAATCCATGTCGAGCTTCGTGTCGGCGTCGTAGAACTCCGCTTCGGTGGCTTCGGTGGCCAACGGGGGAAGTGCGATGACAGCGCCTCCGGGCAGTTCCAGGAGCCCCACGGTCAGGGGTACGCCGGTCAGGTAGTCCTCGACGAGTACGGCTTCGCCTTCTTCGCCGGCAGCGGCCGCCAGTGCCATGGGGAGGTCCGCCTGTTCGCGTACCAGGCTCATGCCGACACTGGATCCGCCGAAGGGCGGTTTGACCATCGCGGCCCGTCCGTTCCAGTCCATCGGGCCGCCGGACCACACCCACCATCCGGGCGTCGGGACGCCGAGGCTCAGCATCACCCGCTTGCAGAGGATCTTGTCGGCGGCCACCGCAGATGCTGCGACCCCGCTGCCGCAGTACGGCACGCGCAGGTAGTCGAGCAGTCCCTGTAGCCTCCCGTCCTCCCCGTACGGCCCGTGAAGGTTCGAGAGGGCCACGTCGTACCCGGCCAGCTCCATGATGAAGTCCGGCTCGCACGGGTTCAGCACTTTCCAGCGGGCTCCGATGTCGTCCAGGGCTGCGGACAGGGCGGTCACGGAGCGCTGGTCCACGGGGCACTTCGAGTGGTAGAGCCGGTCCTCTGCCGACACTGGCCCGTAGACGAGGGCGACACCGAGCCCCTCGCGGTCGCGCTGCCAGTCGCGAAGGTTCTGGGCGGCCTCTCGTACCGCGAGGTGAGAGCCGGAGCCGAGGAACTGAGTCATGCGAGGACCCCTTCGAAGGTGTTGGTGACCGGCCCGCCGACCCAGTGAGTCCGCTTCGGCCGGTCGGGATGCGGCCGGACCGTCAGCGGCTCCCCGGCGCGGTTGTGGACGGTGACGGCACGCGGCGACACGAGTCCGCGCATGGTGGCGACGACGACGGCCGCGACGGCTCCGCTCCCGCATGACAGGGTTTCCGCCTCGACGCCGCGCTCGTAGGTGCGGATCTTCAGCGTCTGGCTGCCGGCGGCCTGTACGAAGTTGACGTTCGTCCCCAGCGGGGCAAGGTCTGTGTGGTGGCGGATGAGGCGTCCGACGAGTACCGCGTCGATGGCGTCCACGTCGTCCACGATGGCGACGACGTGTTCAGTACCGGTGTGGGCGCTGTCGAACCATGTCGGCTTGCCGTTGATGACGGTCTGGACGCGTCGGGGATGGACCGCGCCAACTTCGGCCGTGACCCACACGGAGTCGTCGCTCACGATCGCCTCGTGCATTACTCCCGCCATGCGGAGACTCATCTCGCGGAAGCCGTGGTCGTGGTGCGCGGCCCAGGCGGTGCACCGCAGAGCGTTCCCGCACATCGTCGCGACCGAGCCGTCAGCGTTGAAGCAACCGACATCGAGGACGACCGGGCTGATGCTGATCAGGCTGCTGATGACAAGGCCGTCCGCGCCTACGCCGGTTCGTCTGGCACAGAGGCGCTCGGCCTCCTTCGGCCAGTCTTTCTCGCCGTCCGGCGTGGAGTCGGTTAACAGGACGAAGTCGTTCCCCGCTCCGTGAATCTTGCGGAAGCGCATGGCAAAGCTCCTCGCTGGGCTGAGGTGACAGTTCTCGTGATGGCCCAATAAGGCCCGGGGTCAAAGGAGTTCGATGGGCCGATACGTGGTCGTCGGCTTGTTCATGACCCATGGGGCGTGCCCGTCGAAGATCAGCACCCGGTGCCCCGCAGTGCCGGCGGACCGCATGTCGCGGACCGGCAGGTACAGCCCGTCGACGCACACGAAGTCGCCTATGCGGACATCACTGGGCTGCCTCTGACCGGCGATGGTGCCGAGGGGAGGAAGGGGTGCAGGAGTCGGGTCGGTGGTGCGGCGCTCGTGCATTCAGCCTCTCCAGATGGCCAGGAGGATCGAGCCGCCGAGCGCCAAGAGACCTGCCACGTAGGCGAGTTGCTGATTCCGGGGGCTCACGGAACACCGACCAGGTGGCCGTGAAGGCGGTCGCGGACTGACGGGATACCGATCTCTCCAAGGGGCATCCAGGCCGCCGCGCCGGCTTCGATCACCATCGGAGCGATGGCGCCAGAGTGGGCCCGGAAGAGGTATCGGAAGCCGATCCGGAGGCGGGGGCCATACCCGTGTTGCCCGGCTCGGGTCACGTCGATCAGGAAGGGGCCCTCGCTGTCGGGCTCCGTCCATACCTCGCGAATGCCGACCGCCTCGGCCAGCAGACGCAGGGCAGCCCCGCTGAGCGAGTCGTCCTGTGCCTCCGGCTCCGCTTCGGCAAGGGTGAAGGCTCCTTCGTGCCGGAGGGACAGGACGCGATTGCGTTCGTCGACGACGACCGCGCCCGTTGTCACGAGCGGGCAGCGTTGGCTGTGGGTGCAGGTCCCGCGCTGTGCGTGGTCGTGGGCGGCGTCGTACACCGGCATCAGCGCCGTCTTCTCGGCAGGGTGCTCGTGGATGTAGTGGGACAGCTCCCGGATGATCTGGTCCTCCCTGACGCTCACGGGGCACCGAGTCCGTGGCGCTGGGTGTAGATCCACAGGAGCCTTCGCGTGATGTCGGCGGCGTCCCGGAGGTAGATGAAGGCGCCGAACGACGGGGTCTCTGCGGTCGGACGGTTCTGCAGGTCGAGGAGCCGGTACCCCGTGCGGAACAGTTCCCGCACGTCCTCGTCCTCGTCTGCCCCCAGATCTTCACCGAGGAGAAGGTTGAGCTGCCCGATGATCTCCGGCAGGGACCTGTCCATGTCCTTGCGGGTCGAGGTGGCCATCTGCATGGCGAGCACTGCATCGGTGCTTTCGGAGATCGTCTCGACGCCGACCGGGAGAACTTCGGTCCCAGCGCTGTCGGTTGCTCTCGATGCCTTGCCACTACTTGCCACAGTGATCACCGCTTCGCCCCTTCAGCGCACGTGTTCCAGCCGTGCCGGTAACGCTAAGAAGGGCGGTGGGTGAGGCTCTACGAGTGTGCCGGAACTTGCCCGGCATTCACCCCAGGGATTCGATGGCTGCCGTGATGATTTCGCGTGCAGCCGGGCCGTAGACGGCAAGTTCGGCCAGATCCGTGAAGGTCTGGGCATACATGGCAAGTTCGTGCTTCTGCGTGACGGCGAGGTGGGCCGAGACGAGTTCGACGTGGACTGTGTGGTCGTCGTAGAGGAAGAAGCCCTCGACAGGCCAGAGGCTGGAACGGTCGGCGTCCTCGGGGATGATGCCGAGGCTCACCGAGGGCAGCGCCATAACGCTGAGCAGGTAACCGAGTTGGCCAGCCATCACCTCCGTTCCGCCTATGCGCTTTCGGAGTGCCCCCTCTTCCAGGAGGACCGCGAACGTGTGGTTGCCGTACACGATCTGCTGCTTCTCCACGCGCACCCTGACAGCCGCTGGCACGTCATCGATGAGGCCGCGACGGTCGCGAATGGAGGTGAGTAGCGCGGTGATGTACGAGCCCGTCTGCACCGGGCCGGGAATCAGCCACGGCGAGTAGATGCGGAAGCGCTGAGTGCGTTCCCACAGGGGGAGGACGGACTCCTGGGCCTGCTTCAGGCCGGTGCGCTCCATCCGGCGCCACTCGACGTACATGCCCTCGATGCCACGGGCCGTCGAGACGAGATCCTCGGCCGCGCTCTGTGCACCGCAAGCCGTAGCCCACGCACGAAGGTCACGCTCCGAGGGCGGGCGAGTGCCGCTCTCGAAGCGCGAACACTTCGACTCGTGCCAGCCGAGACTGGTGGCCAACGCTCGCTTGGTGAGCCCGGCTTCGAGCCGGATTTCGCTCAGGCGTCTACCCAGGGCCCTGCGGGCTTCCTGAACGCTCGAAGATGGTGATGTCATGTCGCTGCAAGGTGCCGTTCGAGCTGTCAGGCCGGCTGGAACTCTGCGTGGGGTGTTGCCCGCGTCCACACGGCTTCGAAGGCCGACTCGCAGAACTTTGCGACTTCCGCGTCTTCCGTGAGTTCTATCTCCATGTTCTCGCCGTCGCCGTCGAAGTGGTTGACGAGGACGAGGCTGGAGTCGAAAAGCCAGAAGTCGTTGCCCGGAAGCGCGAGGCCCGTTGCGTTGCGCCGGGAGAGCCAGCGCACGTCTTCGCCGGCGGCGATGTTCAGGCCGTCCGTCACGTCGTACTCGAAGCGGATGTACTCGCTGACGGGAGTTGACACGACGCGGGCCCGGCGGACCTCGACGCCTCTTGAGGTCGCTTCGGTGACGATGTTGTGCCAGTCGGACCAGCGCTCGGCCGGGTCGAGCGTCGCGCCGGCTTTCCAGTCGATGAAGGCCGGGTCCGACTTCATGTAGGCGTCGCGCATCTCCAGATGGATGGCCGTCCGCTGGCAGTCGCGGAACAGTTCCTCAAACGTCGGGGTCCTCATCGGCCTTCTTCACCTCCAGGAAGAACTGCACCATGCGCCGGGGGATCTCCACCACCGACTCGTGGCCGGGGATGTCCATCTGCCCGAGGCGCTCGATGTCCTCCACCTTCAGCCCCTGCACGAGGTAGCTGTCCTTCTCCTCGTCGAGGTAGATGGTGGGGGAGCCGCCACTGGGACTCTCCGGGTCCTTACCGAGCTTACGCAGGGCCATGATGTCCTCCTCGGATGCCGGTAACGATCTCTGTGCCAGAGCTTGCCCGCGACGGTGCCGTGAAACGAGGAACTTGCCGAAACTTGCCAGGAGTACGGGAGTTGACCTTACGCGGCCGGGGGTAGAGCGACGAGCCGCAGGCCAGTTGGGGGACTCCTGGGATGGCCGGATTCGATTGCTGTCCGCCCCTCTTCGCTGGGAAACCTTGGTCGATGCAAGTGGGCGCGGGCCCCCTTGACGATTCACCGGTTCGCCGACGGCAGACAGGGAAGATCCGGAAACCACTGGTGCTCTGCGGACGGGCATGTCAACGTGGACGATCTTCCGAAACCCCAGGTCAACGACCGTCAGTAACCCATCCCGAGCGCACGGAGGCGCCCCTGCAACCGCACCACTCCAGCGATCCTTCCCGTCCCGACCTGCCGGACCCCGTGTACTGGGTCACCCCGCGTCACCTCGCCGGTGACGACGGCGTTCTCGCCGAGCGGATCGGCGACACCCTGGCCGGCCTCGGCTGGCGTATGTGGCCCACGGCCCGCCACACCCTGCTGTACGTGAGCCCGGACGGGCTGCGTGGCGCCGAGTGGATCCTCGCGGCCCACCCGTTCGAGCTGGGCAGACTGCCCGTCGCCTGGCAACTGAGTGCCCGCCCGCATGCCACGTCCGTGATGACGGAGTGGAACGCGTACTTCACCACCGGCATTCCGTACGAGGCGCTCGCCGATCTCCTCCTGGCGATCGACGCCCGTGAGGCACCCGACACGGGCTTCGACGGGCCTGAGACGGTCATCAACGCGCTCAGTGCCTGGGGCTGGATCCGCGACGTGGACCGCCCCCGCACCACCGCCACGGACCCCGGGTTGTCCTCCACCGCCTCCCTGGAGACGTTGCCGCCGCTCATCGAGGACGCCGACCCGCGCCCTGACCTGGTGGGCTGGCAGGCGTGGGCTGAACCCGTGATCGGCGCCTCGTATCTGTGGTGCGCCAGCTTCAGCGCAAGCGTTCCGAACGACTTGGTGGCTGTGTTCGCGTCATCGCTTGCCTCACCGGTCCCGGTGCCCCGCCGCACCGTGCCCAAGAACGCCGAGGGCCGGCTCACCGTCGTCCGCCGCAGCTGACGACCCGCGCCCTGACGGCACCGCAGGCTTGATACCGCTGGACAGGGATCAGGTCGCTCACCCACCTCCCTTACTCACCGGTGCCCCTCTGCCTGTCCTTGGCAGAGAGGCACCGGCGTATGTGCTGCATCACCGCGTCTTGCGGGGCCGGCCGTCTCGGCTCGGGGTGGGCGAGGCTACGCGCCCGCTGCCCTTGGCCGCAGTGGGGGTGAGGTTGGGCATCGTGGTGGCGTCGGCGGGCAGGTCGGCCAGACCGCGTAGCCACCACACCAGCACGTCGCTAATCGAGTCGGCGCTGCTCAGCTCCCGCCGTCCGGCAGCCTCCGTCAGCAGGGCGGCCGGGTCGTGGCCGGCGCTCTCGGTATCGGCGAGGGTGGCCGCCAGGGCGTGCCAACCCGGCTCGGCCAGGATCTGCTCGGCCAGCTCCGGCACGGCCGCCCGCAGATGGGCGGCCTGCTTCTGGCGCAGGGGCTGGGACAGACGCCGACCCCGCTGGTACAGCACGCTCAACGGGACGTCGGCGGCGGCTTGGTAGGCGGTGCGCAGGTGTTCGGCAGCCTCGCGGGCGGCGGCTGCCTGCTGGGCGTGCTCCTTCTTCGCATGCCAGTGGGCGGCGGCGGTGACGAGGAAGAACAGCATGTCGATGGCCATCGCGGTGGTTGCGCCGTCTTCCCCGCGGCCGAGTGCCGGCCCGCTGTAGACGAGGTCGCGGGCGGCTTGGCGCAGGGCACGGTCGTGTCCGCGCTCGGCCTGGATGTGGGAGCGGGTTGCCCGCTCGAACACGAAGGCTGCGTCGCGCAGTTCGGCGCGGGTATGGGCGGCAGAGGTTTTGGCGAGCGCGTCCAGGACCTCCCCGGCCGCCGCGATCTGCGCGGCCACCTGGCCGTCGTCGCCGTTGTCGATGATCAGCAGTGCTTGCCACCCGGCTGTGGCCGTACTTCGGCGTGCGGAGGCCGCACCGGGCGATCGAGGGGAGGGCGCGCTTTCGCTTCCTCTGGAGGCTTCGCTGCCGCCGGAGAAGCGTTTCCGGATGCGGGGCAGGGATAGGTCGGGGGAAAGGGTGGAACCGGCGTAGAACACGGGCTCCTTCTCGCCGTTGCGGTTGTCCGGGAGGGCGACCTTGTAGCCGAGCAGGTCGCCGGAGGGTGCGACGCGCTTGCGGATCAGTAGGCCAGCGGCGGCCAGCCGGTCGAAGAACTCCTTCTCGCTCATGACTCCCGCCACAGCCCGCCGTACGGTCTCCCGCAGCTCCTCGCGTGCCGCCTGCTCTCTGCCTTCGCGTTCGGCCTTGTGGCGTTCGGCGCTGGTGGGGGGCTTGGCAGCGGTGCCGTCCCCGGGCGGGACACGGCGCAGCCCGTAGTCGGCTTCGATGCGGCGGCATTCGGCCTGGGCGCGGCGGGCCTCGTTGTGGCGGCGGGGTCGGCGGCCGTCGTCGCGGACGAGGGTGGCGATGATGTGGATGTGGTCGTCGGCGTGGCGGACGGCTGCCCACCGGCAGGCTGCTTCGTCGCCGTCGGGGGCGATGCCGGTGGCAGCGACCATGCGGCGGGCGATGGCCGCCCAATCCTCGTCGGACAGGATCGAGCGCTTCATACGACGTCTGATCGCCGAGCGCCGTATCCGCTACGTCAAGATCGGCCACCCCGTCCGCATCCCCGAGAGCGCGGTCGCCGAGTACGTCGATGCGCACACCGTCGAGCCGGTCCGCCGCATCCGCACCCGCTTTGGGAGGGCCGCCTGATGGCGGGACGCAAGCCGCAGAGGCGGCGCGAGTTCGGCACGGTGCGCAAGCTCGCCTCCGGCCGGTGGCAGGCCCGCTACCTCGGCCCGGACGGACAGCGGCACACCGCACCGGAGACGTTCGAAACCCGGAGCGACGCCCAGGACTGGCTCAACCTGGTTCGCGCCGACATCGAGCGCAACCACTGGCGAGACCCGGACGCCGGTGCGGTCAACTTCAAGAAGTACGCACTCCGTTGGGCGGAGGAGCGCGGCTTGGCCCCGACCACGCTCGACCGCTACGACGGCCTGCTGCGCTTGCACATCCTGCCGGCCTTCGGCGGCAAGAATCTGGACGAGATCGCGCCGTCCTCCGTCCGCACGTGGCGAGCCGAGCGGCTGAAGGCGACGGGCGCCACCACGGTCGCCAAGTCGTACCGCCTGCTCAAGGCCATCCTGCAGACGGCGGTCGACGACGACCTCCTGGCCAGCAACCCGTGTCGTATCAAGGGCGCCGGCAAGGAGGAGGCCGACGAACGCCCCACCGCCACCATCGAGCAGGTCTTCGACCTCGCCGATGCCATGGGCCCGCGCTGGCGCCTGATGGTCCTGCTCGGCGCCTTCGCCTCGCTCCGCCCGGAGGAGCTGGCCGAACTGCGCCGTCACAGTGTCGATATCGACGAATGCTCCCTGCGCGTCACGCAGGCTTCCCCGGAGCTGACCAACGGTAGGCGCGTCACCGGCGACCCCAAGACCCGGGCGGGCAAGCGCACGGTCTACCTGCCCGACTTCATGCTCCCGGAGCTGCGCCGCCACTTGCAGTGGTTCGCGGAGAAGGAGTCGGATGGCCTCCTCTTCGTCGGCGAGAAGGGCGCCCCCTTCCGCCGCTCGACCTTCGGTCGGAAGTGGCGTAAGGCGCGTACCAAGGTCGGCGTGCCGAAGAACTTCCGTTTCTACGACCTCCGCCACACCGGCAACACCCTCGCCGCCGACACCGGCGCCAAGCTGAAAGACCTCATGGTCCGCGCCGGCCAGTCCTCTGAGCGGGCCCAGCTGATCTACCAGCACTCGACGGCGAAGCATCAGCGCAGGCTGGCCCGGGGCATCGACACAGAGGTCCGGCAGCAACTACGCGAGGCAACTGCGGAGGCAACGCCGGCCGAAGGAGCATGACAGCGCGGTGGTCATGCGGAACCTGGTCGCTCAGATCTCCGGCCGGGGTCCGTACATCGGCGTCGTGTTCCAGGCTCATATGCCCCGGTGGCCCCACAAGGGCATTGGTCTGGCGACAGCATCGGTGGTCGTAGCACCGGTCAGCCGGGGTGATCCTCAGGACCGCAAGGCCGCGTGCCCCTCGACGACCAGTCCCGCAGGCGCCGCGACCGACTCGACCCGGCCGTCGGAGCCGATCGTGACATCGAGCCGTTCTCCCGCCACGGTGAGCCCCGCGACGGTGAGCGCTCCGACGGGCAGCGCACCTGTCGGCAGGAGACGGAGACGGCCCGCGGGTACGTCGGGATCCAGTCCGGTCAGTGCCGTCATGAGGGCGATGGCTGCTGCCGCCGACCAGGCTTGCGGCCGGCAGGCGGCCGGGTAGGGGACCGGCGCGGGGGTGTCCGCGCGGGCGTCGCCGCCCCAGAGTTCGGGCAGGCGGTAGTCGAAGGCCGGTGCGGCGTCGAGGATGCCCTCGATGAGCCGTGCGGCGGCTTCGGGATGGCCGGTGCGGGCGAGGCCGGTGACGGCGATGGCGGTGTCGTGGGGCCAGACGGTGCCGCAGTGGTAGCGCAGCGGGCCGTAGCCGCCGGAGTTGGATGACATGGTGCGCAGGCCGTAGGCGTCGGACATGTCGGGGGCGGCGAGTCGTGCGGCGACGGTGGCGGTCTCGTCGGGGTTGAGGATGCCGGTGGCCAGGAGGTGGCCCATGTTGCTCGTGACGGAGTCGACGGGGCGGCCGGAGCCGTCAAGTGCCATGGCGGGGTAGGGGCCTTGCTGGTCGGAGACCCAGAACCGGGAGCGGAACCGGTCGGCGAGGTCCGCCGCGAAGGTTCGCCAGCGGTCGCCGTCCGGCAGTCCGAAGGCGTCGAGGAGTGCCGCTCCGGCGCGGGCGGCCTCGTAGGCGTAACCCTGCACCTCGGCGAGAGCCAGGGGCGCTTCGGCGAGCCGGCCGTCGGCGAACCGGGCGGCGTCCGCGGAGTCCTTCCAGCCCTGGTTGGCCAGCCCGGTGCCGCTGTTGTCGATGTAGGAGAGGAACCCGTCTCCGGCCCGGGCTGCGGCGTCGATCCAGCCGAGAGCCGCCTTGAGCGCGGGCAGCAGCGGCTCGATGTCGGCGGCGGGCAGGCCCCAGCGCCACGCGTCGTGGAGCAGGCAGATCCACAGGGGCGTCGCGTCGACCGTGCCGTAGTAGACCGGCGGCAGGACAAGGCCCATGCCGTCGTCGAAGACCCCGCGCCGCACCTCGTGGAGGATCTTGCCCGGCTCCTCCTCCGCCGCCGGATCGGTACGCGTGCCCTGCTGGGCGGCCAGGGTGCGCAGGGTGCCCAGCGCGAGGTCGGTGCCCAGCGGCAGGAGCATCCGTGCGGCCCACAGGCTGTCCCGGCCGAAGAGCGTGAAGAACCAGGGCACCCCTGCGGCGAGGAAGGTGTCACCGGGCGACGCGGCCATGGCCATCCGCAGCGAGTGGAGGTCGTCCAAGCTCTGCGCGACGAGGGCGGGCAGCCGGCGGTCGTCGGCGGTGACGTCCGGGCGCCGCCAGGTGAGCCGGGGGTCTGCGGCCGTGACAACCGCGTCGGGTTCCGTGATCTCGACGGCCAGGTGCAGGTCGACACTTTCGCCGGGCGCGACCGTGAGGGTCCAGGTCAGCGTGGAGTGCTCGGCGTCGGGGGTCGCGCCGGGGGCGCTGACAGCGACGGCGACCGTGCCGTCGCCCCAGCTCAACACACCGGTGCCGGACGACAGTTGACCTACCGCCACATGAGGAGCCCGGGCTGCCAGGCCCGCTTTCGCGTGCTCCAGCGGCGCGAGGTCCCCGGCGATCTCGACCCGGACGGAGAGGTGCACCGGCGTCGTCGCGGTGGAGCGGACGGTCAGCTGTTCGGTGAGCAGGCCGGGGTTGAGGATGCGCCGGCGGTCGACCCGGACGGTCGGGTCGGGGACGGCGTCGCCGAGCGCCTGGGCCAGGCCGACGAAACGGCTGCGGCCGGGGCCGTCCGCCGCGTTCATCACCGCGACGACCGGCAGCCAGCCACCGTCACGGGCCGCCGCTGCGAGGCCATCGTCTCCGACGACGCCGTCCACCGCTGCGGCGCCAGGGCGCACCGTCACGCGCAGCAGGCTCACCGCGCGTACGTCGGCATGGAAGACCCCCTGCACTTCGGCCCCGGGAACGGTGGCGTCGAGGTTGCCGTCCGGCTCGGACAGCACGACGGTTGGGGCGGAGAGGGTGACCGCGAGGTCGTGCAGGAGCGGCTGGCGCTGGGGTGAGGTCATGGGAGCTCCGTCCGGTGCCCTCGTGTCGTGTGGGCGGTTTGTGATGACGATTCGTGACTGCGCCGACTCTTGACAGTCCGGGCGCCGATCGCCACAGTAACCGATTGGAACGCTAAATTTAACGTTCAAATCCAGTCGGGATACCGTGACCATGCGGCACCGCGACGGCGATACGCTGCGACGCAGTGAACTTTGTGGAGGTGGCTTCGCGATGGCGCGAGTAACACTCGAGAGCGTGGCGCGGCATGCCTCCGTGTCGACACAGACCGTGTCCAACGTCATCAACGCTCCGCATCGGGTGCGGCCGGAGACCCTGGCCCGCGTGCAGGCCGCCATCAAGGAACTCAAGTACCGTCCGAACCAGGCTTCCCGGACGCTGCGGACCCGGCGTTCACAGCTGATCGGCGCCCGTATAGAGCCGCCGCGCGACGGCGTGAACGGTGCCGTGCTCGCCCATTTCCTCCAGTCGCTGACCGCCCGTACCCAGGAGGCCGGCTACCGGATCGTGGTGTTCACGGCCACCGACGACGACCACGAGTGCTCCCTGTACGAACAGCTTCTCGACGATCACGATCTCGACGCGTTCGTCCTGCACGCCACCCACGCCGGTGACCGCCGGACGGCTTGGCTGACCGAGCGCCGGGTGCCGTTCGTGACCTTCGGCCGGCCCTGGGGAGCTGAACCCGAGGCCCCCGAGCCGCACGGCTGGGTCGATGTCGACGGCGCGCAAGGGACCCTTGCCGCGACCCGGCACCTTGTCGAGGCCGGTCACGGACGCATCGCCTTCCTCGGCTGGCCGGAAGGTTTAGAGGTCGGTGACGACCGGCGCAGGGGCTGGTCCGACCTCCTCGCCGTGTCCGGAGTCGACGTCCCGGCCGGATACGACATGGGCGTCCCCGACGGGCTCGACACCGGCCGCAAGGCCGCTGCGGCGATGCTCGACCTGCCCGTCCCGCCGACCGCAATCGTCTGCGCGAGCGACTCGCTGGCCCTCGGGGCCTGGACCGAGATCACCGCGCGCGGACTGCGCCCAGGCGTCGATGTCGCGGTGGTCGGCTTCGACGACTCCCCGACCGCAGCGGTCGTCGGCCTGAGCAGCGTGGCGCAGCCGTACGAGGAAGCCGCCGCCGCCTGTCTGCGGATGCTTCAGGAACTTCTGGCGGCGCCCGAACCGCCGGCCGTCCCACCCACCCCGGTCCTGCTGCCGCCTCGGCTGGTGGTCCGCGGGAGCGGCTGAGCCGCTCCGCCGTACCCGTATTTCCCCCTGTCGAACGGCTTCGTAGCCCGTTCGTCGAACATCCGCGATCCCGCCCACGGCCCGTGCGGCGACAGGATGCGGTCCCCCATATACCACCGGCTCGTCAAGCCGGTCTGCACAAGGAGATTTATCATGAGAAATCCGCGTACACGCTGGGTTGTTGGCGGCGCCGCACTGCTGTCGCTGAGCCTGTCGGCCTGTGGCGGCAGCGGGTTCAACGACGACACCGACCAGGCGGACAGCCAGGCGTCGTCCGGCCCCGCCTCGATCAAGGTCCTCATCGCCGCCAGCGGCGACGCCGAGAAGAACGCCGTCACGGACGCCGCCAACGCGTGGGGTACGAAGTCCGGCAACAAGGCGACCGTCAACCAGGCCACGGACATCGACCAGCAGCTCGGCCAGGGCTTCGCCTCGAACAACCCGCCGGACGTCTTCTACGTCGACGCCGGCCGGTTCGCGACGTACGCGAGCGCGGGCAGTCTCGAGCCGTACGGCGACAGCTTCGCGGGGAAGGACGACTTCTACCCCGCGCTGCGCCAGGCGTTCACCTACGACAGCAAGCTTTACTGCATCCCCAAGGACTTCTCCACACTCGGCCTCCAGATCAACACCACCGCGTGGTCGAAGGCCGGCCTGACCGACGCCGACATCCCCACCACCTGGGAACAGCTGGCGACCGTGGCGAAGAAGCTGACGACGGGCAAGCAGGTCGGCCTCGCACTCGGCGATACCCGTGACCGGATCGGCGCCTTCATGGTCCAGGCCGGCGGATGGGTGACGAACAAGGACGCCACCAAGGTCACCGCGGACTCTCCCGAGAACCTCAAGGCCCTGACGTTCGTGAAGTCGCTGCTCGCCGACGGCTCGGCGAAGTACCCCAAGCAACTCGACTCCGGCTGGTCGGGCGAGGCATTCGGCAAGCAGAAGTCCGCCATGACGATCGAGGGCAACTGGATCGCCGGCGCCATGAAGAGCGACTACCCGGGCGTCAAGTACAAGACGGTTCCGCTGCCGGCCGGTCCTACGGGCACGAAGGGCACGCTCGCTTTCACCCAGTGCTGGGGTATCGCGGCCAAGAGCAAGAACAAGGCCGCTGCCATCGACTTCGTCAAGGCGATGACAGAGAAGAACGCTGAGCTGACCTTCGCCAAGGCGATCGGTGTGATGCCGTCGCGGCAGTCCGCGCAGGCCGAGTACGTCGCCCAGTTCCCGCAGGACAAGGCGTTCATCGACGGTGCCGCCTATGCCCAGGCCCCGGTGAACGTCGCGAAGATCGACCAGGTGCTCGCCGACTTCGACACCGGCCTCCAGTCACTGCCCGGCGGCGACCCGAAGCAGATCCTCGCGCGACTCCAGAAGAACGCGCAGGCGGTCGTAGGCCAGTAACACGGACAGTCCGGCCCCCGGACTACCCGGACAGTCCGGACCCGAACGGAACGAGAGTGAACCTGCGATGAGTGAACCGAATCCCGGGCCCGCACAGGGCCCGGGCAGCGGCCCGGCAGTGGCCCGAACGGCGGACACCGCCAAGACCGTCGGAGGCCGGGGCCGCCGTTACCGAGCCCCCCGCAGCGGCATCCGAGGCCGGGAAGGTCTCGCCGGCTGGCTGTTCGTCTCACCCGTCCTCGTCGTGCTCGGACTCTTCCTGGTCGTGCCGATCCTCATGGCGCTCTGGGTGAGCGTGTCCGACTGGAACGGCCAGGGCAGCCCCCTCTCCTCGGGCGTTCACTTCGTCGGCGGCGAGAACTACGCGCCACTGGTCACCAAGCCCGGTCTGACGCAGAGCGACTTCATGATGAGCCTGCGCAATAACGCCTATTACGTGTTCTTCGTCGTCCCGCTGCAGACGGTGCTCGCGCTGGGCCTGGCGCTCCTGGTCAACGGGAGACGGCTGAAGGGCAAGGGCTTCTTCCGCACCGCGTACTACTTCCCGGCCGTGACGAGCTCGGTCGCCATCTCGGTCGTCTTCCTGTTCCTCTTCTCCTCCAGCGGCGTCGTCAACTCCCTGCTGGCGAAGATCGGAGTCGACGGCCCGGCCTGGTTCGCCGATCCGCGCGGCATCATCCACCTCGCCCTCGGCGCCTTCGGCGTCAACAACGACGCGCCACCCGCCGCACTCGCCGACACCACCATCGGCGGCCTGTCCCTCTGGGACTGGATCTCCGGCCCCAGCGTCGCCATGACCGCGATCATCACCCTGGTCGTGTGGACGACGGCGGGCACGTTCATGCTCATGTTCCTCGCCGCGCTGCAGGACATCCCCCTCGAAGTCGAGGAGGCCGCCGAGATCGACGGCACCGGGCGCTGGCAGCGGTTCCGCCACGTCACGCTGCCCATGCTCAAGCCCACCCTCTTCCTCGTCCTGACCCTCGGACTCATCGGCACCTGGCAGGTCTTCGACCAGATCTACGTCATGACCAAGGGCGGACCGGGAAAGACGACGATGACCCCCGCGTTCCTGTCGTACCAGTCCTCGTTCATCGACAACGAGTGGGGACAGGGCAGCGCCATCGCCTTCATCCTCTTCGCGATCATCGTCGCGATGACGCTCCTGCAACGGTTCGTCCTGCGCGACAAGGACGAGGCCCGCGCCAAGGCCGCCACCAGGCGCGCGGCGAAGGCGGCCCGCTCCGGATCCGGCCCGACCACGGGGACGATCTGATGCCCCACACCGCCGCACCGGCCCACCCCACCCGCAGCAAAACCACCGCAGCCGTCGCCCCTGCGGCCACAGCCGACGTCCACAACAGAGGCACGCGATGAGCCCACAGCACCAGCTCGCCGACGCAGACACCGCAGCGAACGCAGACGACAGGCACGCGCCCCGCCACGCGGACAAACGCAGCCGCCGCGACCGCCTCACCCGCGTACTCGGCTACACCGCCCTCGTCGCCATCGCGCTCCTCTACATCTACCCCTTCCTCATTCAGCTCGCGACGAGCTTCAAGACCGACGCGGACGCAACCAGCCACCCCTTGTCCCTGTGGCCGGCCCACTTCACGACAGCAGCCTTCAGCCGGCTCGCCGAAGCGGACTACGCCCGCTGGTTCACGAACTCCGTCGTCGTCTCGCTCCTCGTCACCGCGGGCCGCGTGTTCTTCGACTCCCTCGCCGGCTACGCACTGGCCCGGCTGCACTTCCGCGGCCGCAGCGCGCTGTTCGGCGCCGTCATCGCGGTCATGGCCGTGCCCGGCGTCGTCCTGCTCATCCCGAAGTTCCTCGTCCTCAACCAACTGGGGATGTACGACTCCTACTCGGGCATGATCATTCCGCTGCTCGCCGACGCCGCGGGGGTGTTCATCATGAAGCAGTTCTTCGAGTCGATCCCCGTCAGCGTCGAGGAAGCCGCCCGGATCGACGGCGCGAGCACCTTCCGGATCTTCTGGTCCGTCGTATTGCCGATGGCCAAGCCGGCCCTCATCACCCTGACCATCCTGTCGTTCCAGGGATCCTGGAACGAACTGCCGCACTTCATCGTGTCCCGCCAGAGCCCGGAACTGAACACCCTCACCTCCGGGGTCGCCTCCCTCGTCTCCGGTCAGCTCGGCGACGGCAACCAGTTCCCGATCAAGCTCGCGGCCACTCTGCTCATGACCATCCCCGTAGCGCTGGTGTTCTTCGCCTTCCAGCGGCACTTCGTACGCGGCGGCACGGCGGGCGCGACCAAGGGATAACCGGGCGGGAATCCCGATGCGGTACGCACCCCCACTCCGACAGGACCGAGCCACATGAACAACCCGACCCCCGCGAACGACGTGACGAAGGACGCCGTGAACAGCGCCTGGTTGCGCTCCGCGGTCATCTACCAGGTGTACATACGCAGCTTCGCCGACGGCGACGGCGATGGAACCGGCGACATCGCCGGCCTCCGCTCCCGCCTCCGATACCTGGCCGACCTCGGTGTCGACGCGATCTGGATCAACCCCTGGTACCCGTCCCCGCTGGCCGACGGCGGCTACGACGTCTCCGACTTCCGAGACATCCACCCCGTCTACGGCACCCTCGACGAGGCCCGGAAGCTGATCACCGAGGCCCACGAGCTGGACCTGCGGGTGATCCTCGACATCGTCCCGAACCACGTCTCCGACCAACACGCCTGGTTCCAGAAGGCGTTGGCGGCGGCGCCCGACTCCCCGGAGAGGGAGCGGTTCATCTTCCGCGAGGGAAGAGGGGAGAACGGCAGCGAGCCCCCGAACGACTGGCACGCGGCCTTCGGCGGCCCCACCTGGACCCGCACGCCGGACGGCCAGTGGTACCTCCACCTCTTCGCCCCCGAACAGCCCGACCTCAACTGGGACAACGACGAGGTCCGGGCCGAGTTCGAGTCGATCCTGCGCTTCTGGTTCGACCTGGGCGTCGACGGCTTCCGCATCGATGTCGCCCACGGCATGGTCAAGGACCCGGCCCTGCCGGACCTCGGTCTGCCAGAGTTCTCCGTCATCGCCCACGAGGACAACCACCCGCACTGGGACCGCGACGGCGTCCACGACATCTTCCGCAGTTGGCGCGCCATCGCCGACAGCTACCCCGACCCCCGCGTCTTCGTCGCCGAGGCCCACGTCCGCCCCGGCCGCATGCCCGACTACCTCCGCGCGGACGAACTCCACACCGCCTTCAACTTCGACTTCCTCAAGTGCGCCCTGGAAGCAGACCAGTTGAGGGAGGTCATCGACCGCACGATCACCGATCTGGCGACGGTCGGCGCCCCCGCCACCTGGGTCCTCTCCAACCACGACGAAGCCCGCCACGTCACCCGATACGGCCGCGCCCACACCGGCGTCACCACCCCGACGCACGACCAGGGCCACCCCACCGACCTCGCCCTCGGCACCCGCCGAGCACGGGCGGCGGCCCTGCTGATGCTGGCCCTGCCCGGCGGCGCGTACATCTACCAGGGCGAGGAACTCGGCCTGTACGAGGTCGAAGACATCCCGGAAGAGCTCCTCCAGGACCCCACCTGGGAACGCTCGGGCCACACCGTCCGAGGCCGCGACGGCTGCCGAGTCCCCCTCCCCTGGACCGGCGACACCCCACCCTTCGGCTTCAGCACAGTCGGGTTTGCCGCCCCCTGGCTTCCCCAGCCGCAGGACTGGAAGTCGTACACCGCCGAAGCCAACCAGGCCGACCGCACCTCCATGCTCCAGCTCTACCGCTCCGCCCTGCGCCTGCGCCGCACCAACCCCAACCTGCGAGGCGAGGCGTTCCGCTGGCTGGACAGTCCGGCCGGCACACTCCTCTTCGAACGCGGCAACGGCCTGCTGTGCGCAGTCAACCTGTCCGACCGTCCGATGCCACTCCCCGACGCCTGGAGCCCTCTCCTCACCTCAGGACCGCTGAACAAGGCTGGCATGCTGCCGCCCGACACCACGGTCCTGCTGCTGGACTGACCGACGGACGGCGACGGAATCACCCAAGCCGATCTCCCCCGCGCGCTCAGCCGACCTCGCCGCGCCCAGTCGCGCCCGAATACGCCAGGGTCTGTCCGGTGTCATCCCCGCTGACCGGACAGACCCTGGTCCATTTGGTCCGTCGAGCACCGTTTCGACTGACCTATTCCGTGCCTGGCGCGAACCCACCCTTTGCGTAGGCGACTTGAACGCCATTTGCACAGAGAGTGATGCAGGTCACTCGAAACGGGTCTCACTATTTGAGACGATCTCGTGGCGGGGTGCCTCAATTCACCCTCAAGGGGGCCCTGGGTGCGTGTTCGACCTCGACTTAGGGCACGCGGAGGGCGCGGAACCCCCGAATTGGACTAGACAATAAACAAACCCCAGGCCATTGACCTGGGGTTTCATCATGGAGCGGGTGACGAGAATCGAACTCGCACTCTCAGCTTGGGAAGCTGATGTTCTACCACTAAACTACACCCGCGTAAGACGCCGGTATGGCCGGTGTCCGAACGCTCAGTCACTCTACCGCACGCCAGGCCCCCGGCATCGAAGCCGTGGGGCCTGTCCCCGTTTCCGGGGGATTCCAGGGGTGTTCCGGGTGTGGACCGGACATGAACGGGACGCGGATCGGACGCGTTTTCGCGGTGCGACCCGGCTGTGAGGGGCCGGAGTTGGGGCGTACGGTGGGGCGCGGAAGAGGGGCTGGGCGGTATCGGAGTGCCGCCTGGGGGGTCGACCTTTTCGTCCCGTAATGTGGCTTTCCTCGTTGGTCTCGACAGTGACCGGCGACGGCTCTTGGGGAAGGGACTCTGAGGACTTGATCGAGCGCACCGTCGTCCGTTGTGCCGAAGGGCACGTGTTCAGCACCGCTTCGTTCCCGATGCAGCAGGCCGAGCGGCTCGGCCCCGGCCGGCTGGTCCGGTGTCCGCGCTGCGCGCGGCTCCGCAGTGTGGTGCCAGTGACGTTGGAGCAGCAGCAGCGGAGCACCAGCAGTAAGTAGAAGCAAACCTGTGAAGTGTGAAGTACAGGTAGCAGAAGCAGTGGCGGGCGCGCGGAACCGGCCGGTGGTGTCGGGTTCGCGCGTCTTGCGTATCCTCGGGGCGTGCTTCTCTCAGACAAGGACATCCGGGCCGAGATCGACTCCGGGCGCGTACGGATCGATCCCTACGACGAATCCATGGTGCAGCCGTCGAGCGTCGACGTGCGCCTCGACCGCTTCTTCCGGGTGTTCGAGAACCACCGCTACCCCCACATCGACCCCTCGATCGAGCAGGCCGACCTCACGCGCCTGGTCGAGCCCGAGGGCGACGAGCCGTTCATCCTGCACCCCGGGGAGTTCGTTCTCGCCTCGACCTACGAGGTCATCAGCCTCCCCGACGACCTCGCCTCCCGCCTCGAAGGCAAGAGCTCGCTCGGGCGGCTCGGGCTCGTCACCCACTCCACCGCCGGGTTCATCGACCCCGGGTTCTCCGGGCACGTGACGCTCGAACTCTCCAACCTCGCGACGCTGCCCATCAAGCTCTGGCCCGGTATGAAAATCGGCCAGCTCTGTCTGTTCCAGCTGAGCTCGTCGGCCGAGTTCCCGTACGGCAGCGAGCGGTACGGCTCCCGCTACCAGGGGCAGCGCGGGCCCACCGCCTCCCGGTCCTTCCTCAACTTCCACCGGACGCAGGTATGACGGTCGTACGGGAGGAGCGGGAGGAACTCTCCTACGAGCAGTTCGGCGTCGCCGTCCGCGAACTCGCGCAGACCATCGTCGACGACGGGTACGAGCCCGACGTCGTCCTCAGCATCGCGCGCGGGGGTGTGTTCGTGGCCGGCGGGCTCGCGTACGCCCTCGACTGCAAGAACATCCATCTTGTCAACGTCGAGTTCTACACCGGCGTCGGGACCACGCTTCCCATGCCCGTCATGCTCGCGCCCGTCCCCAACGCCATCGACTTCTCCGCCAAGAAGGTCCTCATCACCGACGACGTCGCCGACACCGGCAAGACGCTCAAACTGGTGCGGGACTTCTGCCTGGGAGCCGTCGCCGAGGTGCGTTCCGCGGTGATCTATGAGAAGACGCAGTCCCTCGTGAAGTGCGAATACGTGTGGAAGCGGACCGATGACTGGATCAACTTCCCGTGGAGCGTCCTGCCGCCGGTACGCAAGGCCGGCGAGCTGATCACTCCGTCGAAGGACGCGCTCTGAGTGGACGTTAAGTCCGATCTTTCTCGGTTCGTGATCGCTCGATCGAGGTATTGATCGTCGGGCAGGCCATCTGTTGGTCATGTGCATGCTGAGATGCGGGCATGGAGCGAGAGCCGTACCCCAGCGACTTAACGGACGAGCAGTGGGCGTTGATCGAGCCGATGATCACGGCCTGGAAACAGGACCGGGTGGCACGGTCAGCGACCGGAGATCCCGGATCCTGCGATCTGCGGGAGGTCGTGAACGCGATCTTCTACCAGAACCGGACGGGCTGCCAGTGGCGCTACCTGCCGCATGATCTGCCTTCCTGGTCGGCGGTGTTCTACTACTTCGGCCTCTGGCGCCAGGACGGCCTTGACCAGCGAATCCAGGAACTCCTGCGCTGCCAGGTACGGGAGAAAGCCCGGCGATTAGAGGACCCGTCCCTCATGATCCTCGACACCCAGTCCGTGCGGGCGGCCGCGGGTGTCCCGAAGACCACGACGGGACTGGACGCCAACAAGAAGGTGTCGGGCCGCAAGCGGGGACTGGCCGTCGACGTTCTGGGGCTGATCATCGGCGTCGTCGTGCTGGCCGCATCCGCCCACGACAACACGGCCGGCACCGCCCTGCTCGACCAGGCCGCCGAGCGGTGCGGGATGCGCCTGGAGAAGGCTCTGGTGGACCAGGGCTTCAAGGACGAAGTCCTCATCCACGGCGCACTGTTGGACATCACCGTCGAAGTCGTCCGCCGCAACCCGGCCGACCAGGGCAAAGGCTTCGTCCCGCAACCGAAGAGGTGGATCGTGGAGCAGGTCAACGGCACGTTGATGCTGCACCGCAGACTGGCCCGCGAGTACGATCATCGGCCTGACACGTCCGCCTCGCGCGTCTACTGGGCCTCGATCGCGAACATGACCCGCCGCCTCACCACACCGAGTCCGGCCTGGCGCGACATCCTCGGACTGGCCGCGTGAACGTCATCGAGCTCCTGGCCGACCTCCAGTCCCAGCACGACAAGACCGCAGCCCGTGCCGACGAACTGCGTGACCAGATCCAGCACTTGACCGCCGCCCTGACCGAGACCGAAGCGCGACTCGCGAACCTGGTCACCACCCGGAAGGTCATCGCCGAACTCGCACCAGCTTCAGGCCAACCCGCACCGCCCGAGACGAACACCGCCTACCAGGCCATCGTGAACACCTTCAACCAGCATCCCGACCGGGAGTTCCGAGCCCGTGAGCTGCACGAACACCTCGGCATGCCCGCCGACGAGGCATCCGTCAACATCACCCGCAGCCGCCTCGGACGCCTCACCCGACAAGGCTTCCTCACCCAACCCGGACGAGGCCGCTACCAGAAACGGACTTAACGTCCACTGAGAGCTGGGTGAGACATAGGGAGGCCCTCGTACGACGAGTACGAGGGCCTCCCTATGTCTCTCGTGGCTCGCTAGCAGCCCCGACCGTCCTTCGTCAGCACCCCCTGCTCCGTGCCCAGCGTGTGGTCGTAGCACAGGCCCGGGCCGCGCAGGCGGTAGTGCTCGGTGGTCGTCGCGATCGCGTGGCGCTGGTCGCGGGCCACGCCGAGGGTGAAGGTCGCGTCGCCGTCGTACGTGTCGTCCAGGCGGACGCCGTCGATGCGGGCGTGGTCGCCGAAGGACATGATCACGCGGAGGCGGTTGTCCGCGTCGATGGTGGAGCGGCCGTCCAGGGTGTACGTCCGGTTGGTGTGGGACGTCGCCGGGCGCCGGCCGCCGGTCGTGCGGACCGTCTGGTCGTCCGTCCAGCGGCCCTGCTGGTTGTCGGTGGTCTCGTCCGGGGTCCAGGTGTGGGTGATGGCCGTGGTCAGGCGCCGGTCGACCGTCGTCGTCACGCGGCCGTGCGAGGTGTTCAGGTAGCCGGTGGCCTCGAAACGGCGCCCGCCGGTGGTGTCCAGGGTGCGTGTGGAGCCGTCCGTGTACGTGTTCGTGACGGCCGGGTCGGACGCCTTGTACGAGGTCAGGGCGCCTGTCACCACCGATGTGTGGGCGTCCTGCCAGACCAGGATGTTGGTGGGCGCGCTCCAGCCGGTCTGGCCCGCCGGGACGCCTGCCACGGTCACGTCGACCGTGTGTGCCCTGCCGTTGTTCAGGAGGCCGGCGAAGGGGGTGAGGTCGAACTCCAGGGGGCGTACGTCGAAGGCGGTGGGGGAGGGGATCACGCTCCACAGGTACGGGGACCAGCCGCCCGTCCAGATGTTGGGGTAGGGGGAGGCGATTCCGGCGAGCTTTCCGTCGATCGTGACCTGGACCTCGCGGTACGGGCCGTCGTCGGCGCCCTGGCAGGAGTACGACGCCGACGGGGTGACCGCCGAGTACCAGAACTCCTCGCAGCCGCCGCCCGAGCCGGTCGCGTACACCTCGGCCAGGATGCGCTCGGAGTTGCGCGGGGTGGTGAGCTTCGCGCCCGTGGTGACGCTGTTGCCGTCGCTCAGCGGGATGACCTGGTCGGGGACGGAGCCACCGGCCTTGGCAGGCCGGGTTGCGGGCTCGGGGGCGTAGAACGTCAGGGTGACCTTGACGTCCAGGACGCCGGTGTAGGTGTCGTTGACGACGTTGCCGATGAGCATGTCCACGGACTGGGCGTTGCTCAGCGTCTTCTCGTACCGGGTGACGTCCTTCTGCACCGACCAGTCGATGCCGTCCTGCGACGGCTCGGGGGTCGAGGTGCGGAGCATCTGGACGCCGCCGATGTCGAGGTAGCCGAGGCGGTCGTACTGACGGCCGGCGACGCTGCCGTCGAGGCGGAGGACCACCTTCGACCAGCGGCCCGGCGTGCCGCAGGCGGTGGGCGGGGTGTAGGTGCCGGTGTAGGGCGTGAAGTCCTTGAACTTCGCCTGGGCGACGGTCACTTCGCAGGACCGGGTGTGGGGAGTGGAGAGGGGCGGAGCGGCCGTCACCGGGTCGTGGTAGTCGGTGCCGAACTCCGGCGGGACGGTGGGGGCGGCCCCGTCGGCCGTGGTGGCGGCCGCGAGGGCGAGGCCGAGGGCGGCGGAGACGAGGGTGATCGTCCGTCCCGCTCTCCGAACGCTGTGGGGAATCGTCATGCGGCGCAGTGAACACTGGTAGGTACGGGGTGGACTAGACCTCTTGGGGCTAATTTGACCAAAGAGGGCGCAGGGGCCGATGAAAGGAGAGGGGCCCCCGGCGCGCGGCCGGGAGCCCTCCCCTCATGAGCGTCCAGGTCGTCCCTAGAACGTCCCCAGCTTCACGATCGACAGCAGGGCGATCAGCTGGATCGCCGACGCGCCCAGGGCCTTCGGCCACGGGAGGTCGTGGGAGCGGCGGACCATGACGGTCAGCAGGACGCCTGCCGCGACCCAGGTCACCCAGCCCAGGATCTGCACGAAGGGGGCGTCGCCGCCCACGAACATCGCGACGAGGAGACGGGGGGCGTCCGTGATGGACATGATCAGCATGGAGAGGCCGACCGTCGGCTGCCAGGCGCCGTCGCCGCCGAGCTGGCGGGCGAGGGTGTGGGTGACCACGCCCAGCACGAAGGCGCTCAGGACCATCGCCACGCCCGTCGTCAGCACGATCGGGATCGCGTTGCTGAGCGTCGCGTTGATCGTGGTCTCGCGGGTGTCGTCGAACCCGAAGACGGCGATCAGGCCGTACAGGAAGGTGACGACGAGGGCCGGCGCCCAGACCTGGTAGTCGCGCATCTGGAGGAACGTGCGGTCGGGGGAGGTCACGATGCCCCGCAGCAGGTCCTTCCAGCGCAGCCGAGGACCGGACGGCGGGGCCGCGGCGGAGCCGGCGCGGTAGGTGCCGCCCTGGTTGTACGGGTCGTCGTCGACCGTGAACGCCTGGGTGTGACCAGGGTTGTTGGCCGCGTACGGGTCCACGGGGGCGTTCGGGTGTCCGGGCCCGTGTCCCTGTCTGTCGTCGCCGAAGTACTCCGGCTCACCGTGCCCGCCGGGCGAGCCGTGTGCGCCGTAACCGCCGCCGGCGGTCGCCTGTGGGGGCCACGGTCGTCCGGCGCCGTTCGAGCCGCCGTAAGGCTGCTGCTGCGGCGCGGACGGGTAGCCGTACGACGGGCCGCCCTGCGGGGGCTGCTGGCCGTACGGCTGCTGCCGCGGTTGTTGTTGCGGTCGCGCTTGCGGGGCCCGGTTGTCCCGGCCGCCGCGTCCGATCCTGAATCCAGCCACGTCATCGAACGTACCTGGTCCCGGAGAGTGACGCGTGGGGCCTGGGCTTTTGGGCCGGGCTTTGCTGCCCAGCTGTTACATCCACTAAGGGGGCCTGCGGGCTTCCCCCTAGGGGGCATCGGGGAAGCATCCCGCTTCTGACGCCGAGCCGAGCAGGCGCGGCGAGCCCCGGAGACTGCGGACGTACAGGCCGGCCCTGCGTCGTCGCGGTTTGCCGTCGTGCAGGCGCCCGTCGGCCGTTACAGGAACTCCGAGCTGGAGAACGTCACCGACGGCTTCGCCGCCGTCAGGCCCTTCTTCACCCCGGGATAGACGGCCACCTCGTCCCAGGTCTCGCCCCGGTACGTCCGTACCGCCAGGTCCGCCCGGCCGTCGCCGTCGAAGTCCCCGACCGTGAGGACCCGGGTCGTGCCCCGGGTGGGTGGCGCGACGGTCACCAGGCCCGTCGTCGAGAGCCCGGCCGCCGCTGTCGGTGCCCGGAAGATCCTCAACCGCGAGCCGCTGGAGACGAGTTCGTCGCGGCCGTCGCCGTCGAAGTCGCCGGTGTCGAGCATCGAGCCGGGGGAGGCGAGGGTGCCGTCGGTGGCGTCGGGGAGGTCGTAGCGCAGTGACGTTTCGCCCTCCCCCACGCTCGACTTCGCTCGCGCGGGAGGACTCCCACCGCCCACCGCCGCGTCCAGGTTGCGCCCCTTGCCGAAGCGGCCGAGGGCGACGTCGATGCCCTCGGGCAGCACCGTCCCGGTGCGCGTGGGGCCGTCCGGGCCGCCGAGGACGACCGCCGACTTCGCGGTGCCGTCCGCCGTACGGACGACGAGGTCGTCGTATCCGTCATGGTTCACGTCGGCCGCCGGGCCCGTGGGGACGTTGCCGGGGGCGGCGATCGGCGCACCGGCCCTGCTCGGGGTGCCCTTGCGGGTGAACGGGCCCCGCAGATAGCTGAGTTGGACGTCCGAGGCGTGGACGACCAGGTCCTGGGCGCCGTCGCCGTCGAAGTCGCCGCACACCGGCTGGTCGGGCCAGTCGTTGCCGGCGCGGGACTGGGCGGGGATCGTGAGGGCGACCGCGCGGCCGGTGAGGCCGTCCGGGGAGCCGAAGAGGAGCTGGAGCGGCACCGGGGGCCGGCCCTGGCCGTCGTAGGGCGGGTCCGTCGAGACGACCAGGTCGGTGAAGCCGTCCCCGTCGAGGTCGCAGCTCGCCTCCGCGTCGAAGACCGCCGGCAACTGGCCCTCCGTACGGGCTGCTTGACGCGTCGGGCTCAGCAACTGCCGGGCGCCCGGGACGAGTCCGCCCGGTGAGCCGTAGACGATGCCGATACCGGCGTCGTCCGTGTGGAGCTGGTCCTTGACGAGGTCGTTGAGGACCAGGTCACGGTGACCGTCGCCGTTGAAGTCGTCGGCGACCTTGCTGCCGTCGCCCTGCGGGATCGGGCGTTGGGCGGGGGCCTTGGCGACCTGGACGGGGGTCTGGCCGGCGGCTGCCCGGTCGTTGCCGGACAGCGGGCCGCAGGCGGTGAGTGCCACCAGGGCGCCGAGGGCCGCCAACCCGCTGGTGGCCGCCGTACCCCGACCACCTCTTCGTACGCGCAACCGCACCCGCACCCCGCACCTCGTCCGGATCATTGGCCCCATTGACAACGACTCAGCTCAGTAATGATGCACGTGTTCGAGATGCGAGGGCACCCCGGTGGCGGTGCGGAACACCACACCACGGGGGTGCCTGGTGGTAGGTGACGGAGGGCGTCCTCAGTCCGCCAGCGTCGCCCCCATGAACGCCCGTGCCCCCAGACCCAGTTGCGGGACGGTGAGTGTCAGAGAGCCCGTGCCCGTCGGGCCGGACGAGGTGCCGGGGAACATGTGGAGGCGGCCCCCCTCGTCGGCCGTGGCGATCAGCTCGGCGCGGCCGTCGCCGTTGTAGTCGCGCAGGAGGAGAGAGGCGCCGAGCCAGGCGTTCTCCGGGGATACGTTGGGCAGGCCGGGGGTGGTGCGGTCGTACTGGCGGGCGTTCCTGCCGGTGAGACCGGTGGAGCCACCGCGCAGGACGGTGATGGAGCCGTCGGCCCAGCCGCTGGCGCCGATCGCCTCGTAGGGGGCGCCGACGGCCAGGTCGGGGTAGCCGTCGCCGTTGGTGTCGGCGGCCGAGACGTCGTAACCGAAGAAGTCGTTGTCCTCCACGCTGCCGGGGACACCCGCGGTGTTCTGGGTCAGGGTGGTGAGCCGGCCGGCGGGGCCGGTGGCCGTCCCGGGCAGGATGCGGACCGCGCCGCCCCGGCCGGAGCGGGAGACGCCGATCGCGAGGTCGCCGTAGCCGTTGCGGTCGAAGTCGGCGATCACGGCGCTCGATCCGGTGAGGTCGGAGGAGGCGGGCAGGCTCCTCTTCCAGGGCTTGGCGGGGCCGTTCCTGTCGCCCTTGTAGAACCAGACGCGGTTGCTGTTGGTGTCCACGTCGTACCCGATGAGTGCGAAGTCGGCGGTGCCGTCCTTGGTGACCTTGCCGGCCACCACCATCTCCGCCTTGATGTCCTCGCCGTCCTGCGGGTCGAGGTTGGTGGCCTGGCCGCGTCCGCCGGTCTTGGTGAACGGGCCGCGCAGGAACCAGACGAACTCGCCGTCCACGGACACGATGTCCAGGTGGCCGTCGGCGTTGAAGTCGCCGATGGCGACGTCCAGGCCGAAGATCTCCTTCTTGCTGCCCGGGGACGCGTACGTACTGCCCTTGGTCAGGCCCGACCTGGAGCCCCACAGGACGGTGAACGTGCCGTGTCGGTCGGCGTACAGCTCACCGGGGGAGGTGGCGACGATGTCCGCGTAGCCGTCCTTGTTGAGGTCGGCCGAGGTGACCTTCGCGCCGAAGCCGTCGTTCGTCTCGGCCACGCCGTCGATGCCGGGGCTGTTCTGTGTGATCACCGAGCGTTTGGCGGGGTTCAGCCCGGCCGCCGAGCCCCAGATGACGACGACGGCGCCCGCGTTCTTCTTCCCGGCCACGGTGGCGGTCCGGTCCCCGAGGAGCAGATCGCGGTAACCGTCACCGTTGAAGTCGTCCACGTGCTTCGCCGCAGCGGCCGACGCCGGGGCGCCGAGGGCCACGGGACTCACGGTGGCGGCGAGGACGGCGGTGGCCAGGAGGGTGGCGCGGGCGGAGGTTCTGGGAAGCAATGGGGTCTCCAAGGACGCGGCAATCACCAGGAAGGCGGGCGATCAGGAGACACGCGACAAGTGGCAATGGTTGTACGGGAGTTCGGCGAACCGAAAACGGGGCCGACGCCATGGGCGCCGACCCCGTTCGGACCTGTTCCAGGCCTGTGGTTTTACTTCACCGGCTGCGGCTCCGGCGCGTTCTCCGGCTCCGGCTCGCCCGTCGGGGGCTCGTCGTCGGCCGGGGTCTTCACGGACTCCAGGAGCAGCTGGGCGACGTCCACCACCGTGATGGACTCCTTCGCCTTGCCGTCGTTCTTCTTGCCGTTGACCGAGTCGGTCAGCATGACGAGGCAGAACGGGCAGGCCGTCGACACGATGTCCGGGTTCAGGGACAGGGCCTCGTCGACGCGCTCGTTGTTGATGCGCTTGCCGATCCGCTCCTCCATCCACATCCGCGCGCCGCCCGCGCCGCAGCAGAAGCCGCGTTCCTTGTGGCGGTGCATCTCCTGCTGGCGCAGGCCCGGGACGGCCGACATGATCTCGCGCGGGGGCGTGTAGATCTTGTTGTGGCGGCCCAGGTAGCAGGGGTCGTGGTAGGTGATGAGGCCTTCGACGGGGGTGACCGGGAGCAGCTTGCCGTCGTCGATGAGGTGCTGGAGCAGCTGGGTGTGGTGGACGACCTCGTAGTCGCCGCCGAGCTGCGGGTACTCGTTGCCGATGGTGTTCAGGCAGTGCGGGCAGGTCGCGACGATCTTCTTGGCCGACTTCGGCTTCGCGGACTCCGCCACGACCTTGCCGTCGTCGTCCAGTTCCTCGCCGAACGCCATGTTCAGCGCCATGACGTTCTCCATGCCGAGCTCCTGGAACAGGGGCTCGTTGCCGAGACGGCGGGCTGAGTCGCCGGTGCACTTCTCGTCGCCGCCCATGATCGCGAACTTGACGCCCGCGATGTGGAGGAGCTCGGCGAACGCCTTCGTCGTCTTCTTGGCGCGGTCTTCCAGTGCGCCCGCGCAGCCGACCCAGTACAGGTACTCGACCTCGGTGAGGTCCTCGATGTCCTGGCCGACGACCGGCACCTCGAAGTCGAGCTCCTTGAGCCACTCCAGGCGCTGCTTCTTCGCCAGGCCCCAGGGGTTGCCCTTCTTCTCCAGGTTCTTGAGCATCGTGCCCGCCTCGGAGGGGAAGGCGCTCTCGATCATCACCTGGTAGCGGCGCATGTCGACGATGTGGTCGACGTGCTCGATGTCCACCGGGCACTGCTCCACGCAGGCGCCGCAGGTCGTGCAGGACCACAGGACGTCCGGGTCGATGACGCCGTTCTCCTCGGCGGTGCCGATGAGGGGTCGTTCGGCCTCGGCGAGGGCGGCGGCCGGAACGCCCGCCAGCTGCTCCGCGCTCGCCTTCTCCTCGCCCTCCGCCGTCTTGCCGCCGCCCGCCAGCAGGTAGGGGGCCTTGGCGTGGGCGTGGTCCCGCAGGGACATGATCAGCAGCTTGGGGGAGAGGGGCTTGCCGGTGTTCCAGGCCGGGCACTGCGACTGGCAGCGACCGCACTCCGTACACGTGGAGAAGTCGAGCAGGCCCTTCCAGGAGAACTGTTCGACCTGGCTGACGCCGAAGACGTCGTCCTCGCCGGGGTCGGTGAAGTCGATCGGCTCGCCGCCGGACGTCATCGGCTGGAGGGCGCCCAGGGCGGTGGCGCCGGTCGACTCGCGCTTGAACCAGATGTTCGGGAAGGCGAGGAAGCGGTGCCAGGCGACGCCCATGTTGGTGTTCAGCGAGACGACGATCATCCAGACGAACGAGGTGCCGATCTTCACCGTCGCGGTGAGGTAGACCAGGTTCTGGAGCGTCGCCGTGCTCAGGCCCTTGAAGGCCAGGACCAGCGGGTACGAGGCGAAGTACCCGGCCTCGTAGTGCTCGACGTGGTGGATCGCGCCCTCGAGGCCGCGCAGTACGTAGATGGCGAGGCCGATGGTGAGGATGACGTACTCGACGAAGTACGCCTGGCCCGCCTTGGAGCCCGCGAAGCGGGACTTGCGGCCGGGGCGCGAGGGCAGGTTCAGCAGGCGGATCACGATCAGCACGGCGATGCCGAGGACCGTCATCACGCCGATGAACTCGATGTACATCTCGAACGGCAGGAAGCCGCCGATGACCGGCAGTGTCCAGTCGGCCGAGAAGAGCTGGCCGAAGGCCTGGGCGAGGGTCGGCGGCAGCGTCAGGAAGCCGACCGCCACGAACCAGTGGGCGAAGCCGACGATGCCCCACCGGTTCATGCGCGTGTGGCCGAGGAACTCCTTCACCAGCGTCACACTGCGCTGGTACGGGTTGTCCGTCCGCAGACCGGCCGGGACCGGCTGGCCGAGTTTGAAGTACCGGACGAACTGACCGATGGCGCGTGCGAGCAGCGCGACGCCGATCACGGTCAGGACGAGCGACACGATGATCGCGGCGAGTTGCATGTCGGGCTCCTCAAGCCTGCGCGCGTAATGACTGACGGCGAGTGGGGGAGTATTACTAAGCGGTAACTTAGGCAGTCTGTCAGAGACTACCCAACATCTTGGCCCGCACTGTAGTCAGGGGCGGAGTGATCTGGATCGCTCAGGCTTACCTGAGTCGTAGATCGAAGCCGATCGGATCAGACGATGTTAAGTCGTGTTATTCGTACAGAATTGTTACGTTTCCGCCTACCGTGAGCCCGTGCTCTACGGGATCCTCGCCGCCATCGCCGCCCTTCTCCTCGCCGCCGTCCTAGCCGCCCTCCTGCGGACACTCGCCCTGCGCCTCGGCGTGCTCGACCGGCGCCGGGCGCGCCCCCTGCCACTGCTCGGCGGGCTCGCCGTCGTGCTCGCGACGGGGCTGGTCGCGGGAGCGGGGGAGTGGACCGGGTACGCCCCCCTGGGGGACGGGGTCGGTGAACTGCTCGTCGCCGGTGCGGGCGTCGGCGCACTCGGGCTGGTGGCCGACGTGCGGCGGGTGAAGGTGCGGTTCCTTGTCGTCGGTACGGCCGTGGCCGCCGCGTTCGTGGTGCCGTACGGGGAGCTGGGGTTCGGGGTCGGGCTGCTCGCCCTTGTCTGGATCGTGTTCGTGGCCGTCGCCTTCCGGGCCCTGGACCACGCCGACGGGCTGGTGGGGACCGTCGGGGTGCTGACCGCCTTCGGGGTGGCCGCGTGCTCGGCCGTCGAGGTGCTCGACGGGCTCGCCGTGCTGCTGAGCGTGCTGGCCGCCGCGCTCACCGGGTTCCTCATGCACAACTGGCATCCCGCGCGGATCGCCCTCGGTGCGTGCGGATCCCTGTTCACGGGGTTCGTGCTGGCCTCGGCGGCGGTGGTCGTACGGACCGGGCACGAACTGGCGTCCAGTGCGGGGGTGCTGTTCGCGCTCACCGCCGTGGCCGGAGCGGATGTGGTGCTGGTGGTCGTGTCGCGCCGGATGGCCGGACGGCCGCTGTCCCGCGGCGGGCCCGACCATCTCGCGCACCGGCTGCGGCGGCTGGGGCTCACCGCGCGCGGGGCGGCCGTCCTGCTCGGCGCGGGTGCCTTCGGGGCGGTCCTGGTGGGGGTGCTCGCGCACGGCGGGTGGGCCGGGGAATCGGGGCTGTGGTGGGTGGCGGGGGTGGCCGGGATGGTCGTACTGGGGCTGCTGAGAGTTCCCGTGTACGGGCTCCGGCGGCCTCCGGCCGCACAGTCGGCGCAGGTCAGGGCGGCATTGCGCGTAAGGAACGGATAAGAGTTGAGTGTGGTCGACTCAGCTCTGTTGACCGCGCGACGGGAGTGATGCACACTTGAGCCTGTTCCACTCAAGTCATTGCTGTTGGAGGAATTGACATGGCACGTGCGGTCGGCATCGACCTGGGCACGACTAACTCCGTCGTCAGCGTTCTGGAGGGCGGCGAGCCCACCGTCATCACCAACGCCGAGGGTGCCAGGACCACGCCGTCCGTCGTCGCCTTCGCGAAGAACGGTGAGGTGCTGGTCGGCGAGGTCGCCAAGCGCCAGGCGGTCACGAACGTCGACAGGACCATCCGGTCGGTCAAGCGCCACATGGGCACCGACTGGAAGATCGAACTCGACGGGAAGAGCTTCAACCCGCAGCAGATGAGCGCCTTCATCCTGCAGAAGCTGAAGCGCGACGCCGAGGCCTACCTGGGCGAGAAGGTCGCGGACGCGGTCATCACCGTCCCGGCCTACTTCAACGACTCCGAGCGTCAGGCGACGAAGGAGGCCGGCGAGATCGCGGGCCTGAACGTCCTGCGCATCGTGAACGAGCCGACGGCCGCCGCTCTGGCGTACGGCCTCGACAAGGACGACCAGACGATCCTCGTCTTCGACCTCGGTGGCGGCACCTTCGACGTGTCCCTCCTGGAGATCGGTGACGGCGTCGTCGAGGTGAAGGCCACCAACGGTGACAACCACCTCGGTGGTGACGACTGGGACCAGCGCGTCATGGACTACCTGGTCCAGCAGTTCCGCGCCGGGCACGGCGTGGACCTGGGCAAGGACAAGATGGCCCTCCAGCGTCTGCGCGAGGCCGCCGAGAAGGCCAAGATCGAGCTGTCCTCGTCCACCGAGACCTCGATCAACCTGCCCTACATCACGGCGTCCGCCGAGGGCCCGCTGCACCTGGACGAGAAGCTCACGCGCGCCCAGTTCCAGCAGCTGACGGCCGACCTGCTGGAGCGCTGCAAGACGCCGTTCCACAACGTCATCAAGGACGCGGGGATCAACCTCTCCGAGATCGACCACGTCGTTCTCGTCGGTGGCTCCACCCGTATGCCCGCCGTCGCCGAGCTCGTCAAGGAGCTGACCGGCGGTCAGGACGCCAACAAGGGCGTGAACCCGGACGAGGTCGTCGCCATCGGCGCCGCGCTCCAGGCCGGTGTCCTCAAGGGCGAGGTCAAGGACGTCCTGCTCCTCGACGTGACGCCGCTGTCCCTCGGTATCGAGACCAAGGGAGGGATCATGACGAAGCTCATCGAGCGCAACACCACGATCCCGACCAAGCGTTCCGAGATCTTCACGACGGCCGAGGACAACCAGCCGTCCGTCCAGATCCAGGTCTACCAGGGCGAGCGCGAGATCGCGGCGTACAACAAGAAGCTCGGGATGTTCGAGCTGACCGGCCTGCCGCCGGCGCCGCGCGGCGTGCCGCAGATCGAGGTCGCCTTCGACATCGACGCCAACGGCATCATGCACGTCACGGCCAAGGACCTCGGCACGGGCAAGGAACAGAAGATGACCGTCACCGGTGGCTCCTCGCTGCCGAAGGACGAGGTCGACCGCATGCGCCAGGAGGCCGAGCAGTACGCGGACGAGGACCACCGTCGCCGCGAGGCCGCCGAGAGCCGCAACCAGGGCGAGCAGCTCGTCTACCAGACGGAGAAGTTCCTCAAGGACAACGAGGACAAGGTCCCCGGCGACATCAAGATCGAGGTCGAGGCCTCGATCGAGGAGCTGAAGGCCGCGCTCAAGGGCGAGGAGACGGCGGAGATCCGTACGGCGACCGAGAAGGTCGCGGCCGTCTCGCAGAAGCTCGGCCAGGCGATGTACGCCGACGCCGCCGCGGCGCAGGCCGCCGGTGACGACGTGCCCGGCGCCGAGGCCCCGAAGGCCGACGACGACGTGGTGGATGCCGAGATCGTCGACGACGAGCGCAAGGACGGTGTCGCGTGACGGAGGAGACTCCGGGCTTCGACGAGAAGCCCGACGTCCCTTCCGGCGCCACCCCCGACGACGCCGAGCCGAAGGCCGCCCCCTCTTCGGAGGGGGCGGCCCCGGCCGGGGACGCAGCAGCAGCACAGGTCGCCGGCCTGACGGCCCAGCTGGACCAGGTACGTACGGCGCTCGGAGAGCGCACGGCGGATCTCCAGCGGCTCCAGGCCGAGTATCAGAACTACCGCCGCCGGGTCGACCGGGACCGGGTCGTGGTCAAGGAGATCGCCATCGCGAGCCTCCTGACCGAACTCCTGCCCGTGCTCGACGACATCGGTCGCGCGAGGGAACACGGCGAACTGGTCGGCGGGTTCAAGTCCGTCGCCGAGTCGCTGGAGACCGTCGCCGCGAAGATGGGCCTGCAGCAGTTCGGCAAGGAGGGCGAGCCCTTCGACCCGATGATCCACGAGGCCCTGATGCACTCGTACGCGCCGGACGTCACCGAGACGACCTGCGTGGCGATCCTGCAGCCGGGCTACAAGTTCGGCGAGCGCAACCTGCGTCCCGCGAGGGTCGCGGTGGCCGAGCCCCAGCCCGGGGCGCAGGCCGGCACGGAGTCGGGCGACACGGCGGACGGCAAGGAGAGCGGTGGCCCGGAAGAGGGCTGACGTGAGCATTGACGCAGGAAGGGAGGGACGTCGGGGATGAGCACCAAGGACTTCATCGAGAAGGACTTCTACAAGGTCCTCGGCGTCCCCAAGGACGCCACCGAGGCCGAGATCAAGAAGGCGTACCGGAAACTCGCCCGCGAGTTCCACCCGGACGCCAACAAGGGCAACGCCAAGGCCGAGGAGCGCTTCAAGGAGATCTCCGAGGCGAACGACATCCTCGGCGACCCCAAGAAGCGCAAGGAATACGACGAGGCCCGCGCCCTCTTCGGCAACGGCGGCTTCCGCCCGGGCCCGGGCGCGGGCGGCGGCTCCTTCAACTTCGACCTGGGTGACCTCTTCGGCGGTGGCGCCCCGGGCGGGGCCGGGTCCGGCTCCGGTGCGGGCGGCTTCGGCGGCGGCATCGGAGATGTCTTCGGCGGCCTGTTCAACCGGAGCGGCGGCACCACTCGTACGCAGCCCAGGCGCGGCCAGGACATCGACACCGAGGTCACGCTGAGCTTCACGGAGGCGGTGGACGGCGCGACGGTCCCGTTGCGCATGACGTCCCAGTCACCGTGCAAGGCGTGCTCGGGCACCGGCGACAAGAACGGCACGCCGCGCGTGTGCCCGACGTGTGTCGGGACCGGCCAGGTGGCGCGCGGTTCGGGCGGCGGTTTCTCCCTGACCGACCCCTGCCCGGACTGCAAGGGCCGGGGTCTGATCGCGGAGCACGCCTGCCTGGTGTGCAGCGGCTCCGGGCGCGCCAAGTCCTCCCGGACGATGCAGGTGCGTATCCCGGCGGGCGTGGCGGACAACCAGCGCATCCGCCTGCGCGGCAAGGGAGCGCCGGGCGAGCGCGGCGGCCCGGCGGGCGACCTGTACGTCACCGTCCATGTCGACGCCCACCCGGTCTTCGGCCGCAGGGAGGACAACCTCACGGTGACGGTGCCGGTGACGTTCGTCGAGGCGGCACTCGGCGGCGAGGTCAGGGTCCCGACCCTGAGCGGCCCGCCGGTCACCCTGAAGCTGCCCCCGGGCACGCCCAACGGGCGCACGATGCGCGCGCGGGGCAAGGGCGCGGTCCGCAAGGACGGCACCCGGGGCGATCTGCTGGTCACCGTCGAGGTGAGTGTCCCGACGGAGCTGACGGGGAAGGCTCGTGACGCACTGGAGGCGTATCGCGAGGCGACCGCGGACGAGGATCCGCGGGCGGAGCTGTTCGAGGCAGCGAAGGGAGCTTGACCGAGATGGACGGTCGTCGACGCAATCCGTATGAACTGACCCACGAGACACCGGTCTACGTCATCTCGGTGGCGGCCCAGCTCTCGGGCCTGCACCCGCAGACCCTGCGCCAGTACGACCGCCTGGGCCTGGTCTCCCCCGACCGCACCGCCGGCCGGGGCCGCCGCTACTCGGCCCGCGACATCGACCTGCTCCGTACGGTGCAGGCACTGTCGCAGGACGAGGGCATCAACCTGGCCGGCATCAAGCGGATCATCGAACTGGAGAACCAGGTGGCTGCTCTGCAGTCGCGGGTGGCGGAGATGGAGTCCGCGCTGGACGGGGCGGCGGCTGCCATGCAGCAACGGGAGGCGGCGGTTCACGCCTCGTACCGGCGGGATCTGGTGCCTTACCAGGAGGTCCAGCAGACCAGTGCGTTGGTGGTCTGGCGCCCGAAGCGGCAGCAGTCGGACTGAGGCGCACACGCGGCGCGTGACACGTGGCATGCCGAAGGGGCTGGGAGGTGAGCAACCTCCCAGCCCCTTCGCGTGTGTGCGGGCTTGTTGAGCCACAGCGCCATAGCGCCGAATGTGTGGCCTGGGTCCGGGCGTCGACGGTCGTCGCGGTGACGTCTGCGCTGGCTGCCGACTGGTTGCCGGCCTTGTCGTACGCGCGTATCTCGTAGGCGTACGCCCCACCGGTCTTCGGGAGTACGGAGTCCGTGTACGTGGTGGCGGCGGTCGCGGTGGTCGTCGCGAGGGGCTTGGGGCCGAACGAACTCCCGCTCAGGGTGCGGTAGATCCGATAGCCCGCGAGGTCCAGCTCCTTGTTCTTCGCCCAGGTGAGCTTGGCCTTGCCCGTCGCCTTGTCGTACGTGACGGAGGGGCCCGTCGGGGCGAGGGGCTTGACCTTGTCGACGCTCGCCGAAGTGCGGGGTGTGTAGGCGAAGTTGACGTTCGCGTTGCCCGTCCAGGCGGCGTAGTCGACGCGCAGGGTGTGCTTGCCGGACGGAATCGTGAGGTCTACCTTGACCTTGCCGTCCAGGTACACCCGGATGCCGTCCTGCGGGGCGGCGGTGAAGGCGAACGGCCCGCCCGATCCGAAGTCCCGCGTCACCGTCCACCGCACGCCGAAGTTGTCCTTCGGGAGCCCGGTGGCGGGGGCTTTCGCGCCCCAGTTCTCGGCGATGGTGGTGTCACAGTCCGTCTTCTTCGGGGTGCCGGAGAAGGTGGTGTTCGCGAAGAACTGGCGCTTGCAGGCGGGGGAGGCGCACGTGACCGTGGCCGCCGAGGCGGTCGCGGCGGCGGCGACCGCGGTGAGCAGTCCGCCGGCGGTGGCGAGCACGGCAGCGGTCGCGGCGGTGCTCCTCGCGGCCCCGGTGACCCTCGTACGTCTGGCTGAGATCATTCGGTCCTTCGCATCCTTCGCATCCATCGCGTCCGTTCGGGAACGGCGAAATCCAGCCGTCGATGATCAGGATTCGTGAGCAACGCGCTTGGTTGTACCGATCTCGGACGGTGCCTGGACGGGTCCCGGACAGGTCTTCGCGCACTCGGTCCGGGCACTTGGGGAGGGTGTGCGAAGGCTGTTTGTGCGGACTTCCGCCACTTCTTCACGTAGGCGACGGAGTGTGATGTTGCCCTCCGGATGAGTAGTTCCGCTTGACGCGTGCGGGCTCGCCCGCGTTGTCTTTTCAGACACATGGGCCGCACTGTTGCATCCACGTCCTAAAAGCACCTGAAGTGAGCACCCGAATGTTTCGTCTGACTCGTCCGGCTCGTCCGATTCACATGAGTCGCGTGGCTCGTTTGCGTCGTTCCGCCACGGCCGTGGCCGCCTCCGTGGTCACGGTCTCCCTTGCCGCGGGCTGCGGCGCACTCGACGCCAGTGGTCAGGCCGCTGAGGCGACCCCCACCAAGGGCAACGACATCACGGTGGGCCTGCTGCTTCCGGAGACGGCGAACACCCGGTACGAGAAGTTCGACTACCCGATCATCAAGAGCAAGGTCGAGTCGCTCACCAGCGGCCAGGGCAAGGTCGACTACGCCAACGCCGGGGCGGACTCCGCCAAGCAGGCCAGGCAGTTGCAGCAGATGATCGACGACAAGGTCGACGTCCTGCTCCTCGACGCCGTGGACGCGCACGCCATCGCCGGCGAGGTCAAGAAGGCCAAGGACGCCGGGATCCCGGTCATCGCGTACGACAGGCTGGCCGAAGGCCCCATCGACGCGTACATCTCCTTCGACAACGAACTCGTCGGCGAGGTGCAGGGACGTTCCCTCCTGGAGGCCCTCGGCGGTGGGGACAACGTCTCGCAGAAGATCGTCATGATGAACGGGTCGGTGACCGACCCGAACGCCGCGCAGTTCAAGGAGGGCGCCCTCTCCGAGCTGAACGGCAAGGTGACGATCGCGGAGTCCTTCGACACCAAGGACTGGAAGCCGGAGAACGCCGAGGCGAACATGACGAAGGCGATCGCCGCGATCGGCGCGGACGACATCGCCGGCGTCTACTCCGCCAACGACGGCATGGCGGGCGGCATCATCGACGCCCTGGAGGCCGCGGGTGTCACCAAGCTGCCGCCGATCACCGGGCAGGACGCCGAACTGGCCGCCGTGCAGCGGATCATCGCCGGCGAGCAGTACATGAGCGTCTACAAGTCGTACCCGCAGGAGGCCCAGACGGCGGCCGAGATGGCCGTCGCCCGCATCCAGGGCCGCGACATCCAGTTCGACGCCCTCACCCGGGACAAGGTCGACAGCCCCACGACCAAGAACGTCCCCTCCCAGCTGGTGAGCGTCGTCGCCCTGACGAAGGCCAACATCAGGAGCACGGTCATCGAGGACGGCATCTACAAGGTGTCCGACATCTGCACCGCGAAGTTCGAGGCCGACTGCGAGGCCCTCGGGCTGAAGTAGCCGCACACCGTCCGCAGGCGTGGCGCGCACCCCGAGGTGCGCGCCACGCCTGCGGACGGGTCATTTCAGGCCACCCGCGTGAACTCCACCGTCACCTCCGGCGGCCCCCCGGCCACCCCCCGGTACACGCCCTTGTGCGGTGTCACGTCGTCGTAGTCGCGTCCCCGGCCGACCACCACATGGGACTCGTCGGCGCGCGTCCGGTTCGTCGGGTCGTAGCCGCACCAGTCGCCCGCCCAGTACTCCACCCAGGCGTGGGACTGGCCCTCCACCGGGCGGTGCAGCTCCGCCTCCCGCTCGGGGTGGAGGTAGCCGGAGACATAGCGGGTGGGCAGGCCGAGGCCCCGCAGCAGCGCGATCGTCACATGGGCGATGTCCTGGCAGACGCCCGCGCCCTGCTCCCACGCCTCCGCCGCCGACGTGTTCACGCCCGTCGTACCGGGCAGGTAGGACACCCGGTCCGCGACCAGCGACGACACCGCCGTCGCCGTCTCGTGCGGGTCGAGACCCACCGCCACCTCCCGCGCCCGCGCCACCAGTTCGGGCGGCACCGTCGTCCGTCCCGTCGTCGTCGCGTACTCCAGCAGCCGGGAGTTGGCCGTCCGGTCGGCCACCTCGGCCCAGCTCGGCGCGGGGTCCAGGGGGCCCGGCGGGGCCGTCTCCACCAGGCTCTGGGCGGTGATCGTGAGGTCGGCGTGCGGATCCATCAGGTCGAAACCCGTGACCTGCGTACCCCAGTAGTCCCAGTACGACCAGGTCGACGTCGCCGGGTTCACGGTGACCCGGGCGTCCAGCGTCGTCTGGCCGGGGAGCGTCAGCGGGGTCATCCGGACCTCGTTGTGCGAGGAGATCACGGCCTGCGCGTACGCGACATGGGTGACGTGCCGGATACGGAGCCGGCGGGTCATCGGCGCGTTCGTCGACATGATGCTCGTACCGCCGCTTGTCCCACCGCTCGTCATGCTGTCCGTCCCGTTGCCGTTCATACTGCTCGTGCTCCTTCCTGAGCCCACTCCACGGGCCCCTGGTACGGGAAGAACTTCTCCGCGACCGCCTCCGCCGAGGCCATACAGGCGGTCTGCAAGTCCTGCAGCAGCACCGGGAGCTGGTCCTCCATGGCCTGCGAGTCCAGATACTCCAGGCGGGTGCGCAGCCGGCCGATCGGGCGCCGGGCCGGGTCCTGGCGCGGGCGGCCGAGGGCCGCGAGGCACTCCTCCGCCGTGGTCAGCGCGTGCAGCGCCGAGCGCGGGAAGTCCCGGTCCAGGAGCAGAAATTCGGCCACTCTTGGAGTGTCCCCGAAACCGCTGTAGATACGCGCGTACGCCTCGTCCGCACCGCTCGCGCTCAGCAGCGTCGGCCAGTCCGGGGCGTGGGCGGCGTCCAACACCCGTACCGACAACAGCCGTACGGTCATGTCCACCCGCTCCAGGCTGCGCCCCAGCACCACGAAACGCCAGCTGTCGTCGCGGCTCATGGTCGAGTCGGCGAGTCCGAAGAAGAGGGCGGATCTGCGTCGTACCAGTTCCAGGTAGGCGTACGGGCCGGTGCGTCTGGCCGCGAGCCGCTGGTCGGCGAGGGCGTGCCAGGTGGAGTTGAGGCACTCCCACATCTCCGAGGAGACGGCTTCCCGGGCGCTTCTGGCGTTGAGCCGGGCCGCTCCGAGCGCGCCCTCGATCGCGCACGTCGAGAGGGCGTCGAAGGCGAGCTGGTCCAACACCTGCTGCATGTCCACGGGCTGGCCGCCCGCGTCGACGCCGAGGATCGCGTAGAGGGAGCGGCAGGCCGCGTCCTCGTCGCGCCAGGGGTCCTCCAGCAGACGGTGCAGATAGGCGTCCAGGATGCGGCTCGTGGCGTCGGCCCGCTCCACGTAACGGCCCGTCCACGTCAGGGCCTCGGCTATCCGGGAGAGGATCACGTCGTTCACTGCTGCGCCCCTTCCTGTACGAGGGTGAGGTTGCCGTCGGGTCCGTGCTGGCGTGGGGCGACCTCGGGCGTACCGCCGGCCGGCGGTACGGGGCTCGGGGTGTCGGCGGGACCCTCGGCGAGCACCCAGGTGTCCTTGGAGCCGCCGCCCTGGCTGGAGTTGACGATGAGGTTGCCCTCCTGGAGCGCGACGCGGGTCAGCCCGCCCGGCAGGACCCAGACCTCGTTGCCGTCGTTCACGGCGAACGGCCGCAGGTCGATGTGGCGCGGCGCCATCCGCTCGCCGGCCAGGGTCGGGGAGGTGGAGAGTGCGACGGGGCGCTGCGCGATCCAGCCCCGGGGATCGGCGGCCACCGCCGCCCGGCACTCCTGCAGGGTCTTCCGGTCGGCCTTGGGCCCGATGACGATGCCCTGGCCGCCGGCGCCGTCGACGGGCTTGATGACCAGCTGGTCGATCTGGTCGAGAATGGCTTCCAGCTGGCCCGGCTCGTCCGGGCGGAACGACTCCACGTTCGGAAGAATCGGTTCTTCGGAGAGGTAGTACTGGATCAGATCGGGTACGTAGGTGTAGAGCAGCTTGTCGTCCGCGACGCCGTTGCCGACCGCGTTCGCGAGGGTGACGGTGCCCGACTGGGCGGCGCTCAGGATGCCCGGGCAGCCGATCAGCGAGTCGGGCCGGAACTGGAGCGGGTCGAGGAAGTCGTCGTCCATCCGTCGGTATACGACATGGACGGGCACCTCACCGCGCGTGGTCCGCATCCACACCCGGTTCTTACGGCACACCAGATCGTGCCCCACGACCAGCTGCACGCCCATCAGCCGGGCCAGCAGGGCGTGTTCGAAGTAGGCGGCGTTGCTCGGCCCCGGGGTCAGGACCACCACCCGCGGATCGGTGACCCCGTCGGGCGCGGCGGCGCGCAGCGCGGCCAGCAGGCGCTGCGCGTAGCCGTCGACGGGGACGACGTGCTGCTCGGCGAAGAGGGACGGGAAGACGCGGGTCATCGCCCGCCGGTTCTCGATGACGTAGGACACCCCGGACGGCACCCGGACGTTGTCCTCCAGCACCCGGAAGTCCCCGGCCTCGTCCCGGACGAGGTCGATGCCGGCGACATGGATGCGTACCCCGCCCGGCGGCTCGATGCCCTGGGCGGCCCGGTGGAAGTGCGGCGAGCTGAGCAGCAGCCGCCACGGCACGACGCCGTCCTCGAAGGCCCGGCAGGGCCCGTAGGCGTCCGCGAGATAGGCCTCCAGGGCCCGCACCCGCTGGGCGACCCCGCGCTGGATGAGATCCCACTCCAGCGCGTCGAGGATCCTCGGTACGAGGTCCAGCGGCCAGGGCCGTTCCTCACCCGCGAAGGCGTAGGTCACCCCGCGGTCGGTGAACGCCCGGGCCATCTGGTCGGCCCGGAAGCGCAGCTCGGTCGGCTCAATGGGCTGGAGTGCCGCCAGTACCGGCTCATAGGCGGTCCTGACCTCACCCGGCCGCACAAACATCTCGTCCCACGCGTCGGCCAACGCGTACGCGTCAAATATGTCCGCCATGGCCTGAAGGTAGGGGTGGGACGTAACGGGACGATCTCCGAGCGGTTTCCGCCAGCTCACGCGAAAGCCGCGGTACGCGCTTTCACTCCGGTTGCTCCACCCGGCGCCGGGCAGGCCGAAGGCCCCGGCCGGACGGTGGACGTCCTGCCGGGGCCGCTTCGGGCGTTCCCCCGTTCCCGCCTCGCGGCGGCCCCGTTACGCCCTTGGGAAGCGCCTTCCACTCTGCCCCCACGGGCAACGCGCCACCACCGTCAGCTTGTTGCAGGGACACGGGCGGAGGAGGGGTGAAAGTCGGACATAGTAAGGGGATTGGGGGCGCGTGACGGACCCGGCAGTGTTGCGGACCACGTCCGGGCCGCGCATAGTTGCGCTGCAAAGTGCTGGAACCAGTAGTGGGATGGGGCGATGGCCGGGCACGGGACGGACGAGCATCCACACGGTGCTGACCGACTGTGCGAGGCCGGGGATCGCGTGTATTCCCGGGCCGTACGGCGGGGCCGTGTGCCGCGCCGGGACGCCGAGGCGGCGCCGTGTCTGCTCGAACTCGCCCTGTTGCACCCCGACCCCGACGACATGGCCTGGCTGGTGCCGACCTCCCCGCAGGAGGTCATGACCCGGCTGCTGCGCGGTGTCTACGACGAGGTCAGCGCGAGCCAGGGCCGGGTGGGCTCGGCGGTCGCGGCCTTCGAGCGGTACACCGCCCTCGGTGAGGAGAGCCAGTACGCCGGCTCCCGTTCGGGTACTGGTACGGGTACCAGGTCCGGCAGTGGCTCCGGTTTCGGGTTCGGCTCCGGCGAGGGCACGGCCCTGCGCGTCCTGGACGGTCTCGCCCGTATCCAGACCGCGATGGACGAGGCGACCCAGGCGTGCACGACCGAGGTGCTCACGGTCCAGCCCGGCGGTATCCGTCGCGAGTACGAACTCTCCGAGGGCCTGCACCGGGCGCTCGAACTGCGCGGACGCGGCGTGCGGATGCGCGGCCTGTACAACCATGTGGCCCGGCACGGTCAGGGACTGCTCAACTATCTCGAACTGGTGGGTGGGGCCGCCGAGGCGCGCACTCTCGACGAGGTGGTCGAGCGGCTGATCCTCTTCGACCGCACGGTGGCCTTCATCCCGGCGAACGCGGAGCGGACGGTCGCGCTGGAGATCCGCCACCCGGCGCTGGTGCGCTACCTCGCCACCGCCTTCGACCGTCTGTGGCGCCTGGCCGTCCCGCTGACGGCCACGCTCCCCGACACGGGCATCGTGGGCATCTCGCACCGGGAGCGGTCCATCGCCGCGCTGCTCGCGGAGGGCCACCAGGACGCGGTGGTCGCGGAACGCCTGGGCATCAGCGTCCGTACCTGCAGGGCGCACATCGCCCGGCTCTCGGAGACGCTGGGCGCGGCGAGCAGGACGCAGCTGGGGGTGCGGATCGCACAGGCGGGCCTGGACGGCCCACCGGCCGTCACCGCGCCGCACGGCGGCGCGGCACTCAGCCTTCCGGCGCCGACTCCGGCCCCGACGCCTGCTCCAGAATCCCCGACTGCCCGATGAGGTAACCGAGTTGGGCGCGGCTGTCGCTGCCGAGGGTGGCGGCGAGCTTGGCGATGTGGACACGGGCGGTACGGACGTTCATGCCGAGGCGGGTCGCGATGACGGCGTCGGTGTGTCCCTCGACGAGGAGGGCGGCGATGGCTTGCTGGCGGGGGGTGACGCCGTTGACGGACGGGGGTTGGACGGCCAGTGGGTACATGGGGGTGGCCAGGCGCCACAGGCGCTCGAAGGTCGTGACGAAGTAGTGCACGAGAACCGGGTGGCGGATCTCCAGCGCGAGGGAACGGTCCTGGCTGGCGGGGATGAAGGCGACGGTCCGGTCGATGACGATGAGCCTGTCGGTGACCTCGTCCAGGGATCGGGCCTCGGCATCGCCCCTCAGCTGTTCGTAGCGGGCGCGAACGGCGGGGGAGTGGCGGACCGTGTGCTGGTAGAGGGTACGAAGACGGGCACCCCGGTCGAGGAGGGCCTGATCGCGGGCCAGGGTGGTCAGGGTCGTGGTGGGATGGCCCGTGTGAGGCTGGATGGCGAGGAGTTCACCCGTGGCGTCGGTCATCGCCCGGGAGATGGCCAGGTTGATCCGGTCGAAACCGTTGAGGACGCTGATCAGGGGTGTGTCAGCCGCCGCGTCCGGGCTGTCGACGTGTATCAGCGGCTCGAACGCCTCGGCCAGCAGCGCTTCCTGCTGCCGCCTCCTGGCCGTGTCCTCCGCGCTCTCGCGCAGTAACCGGGTAAGGGCCACAGTGGGAGCCAGTGGGCGCAGTTGCTGCGGATCCTCAAGGTCCGGCTGGAGCAGCCCGAAGTCGATCAGACAGGGGGTGGTCCCGGCCTCGTCCGCCGGGACCCGCCCCTCGCGCAGCGCTCGTACGTACAGGCTCATGCCTTCCTCGCACAGTTCCTCAGCCCCGTGCGGGTGCCCTTCGGCCACCAGTGACTCCCTTGTGCTCAGTGTTCCTGGTCGAGGATTCCCGACTGCGCGATCAGGAACCCGAGCTGGGCGCGGCTGCCGCTGCCCAGGGCGGTGGCCAGCTTGGCGATGTGGGCGCGACAGGTGCGTACGTTCATCCCGAGGCGGCGGGCGATGGCCTCGTCGACGTGGCCCTCGATGAGGAGCTTGGCGATGGAGTGCTGGATGTCGGTGATGCCGTCGGGCGCGGTCTCGTAGGGGGCGCCGGCGCTCAGCGGGACCGCGCGGTTCCACATGAATTCGAACACCTTGATGAGATAGCGGACCAGACCCGTGTGCCGCAGCTCCAGGGCGACCTGCCGGTCGTCACGCACGGGGATGAAGGCAACCGTCTCGTCGCAGATGATGAGGCGCTCGACCAGCTCGTCGATCGTGCGGTACTCCACCTTGCCGTCGGCGAACTGGTCCACGTACGCGAGGCGCTCGGGGTTGTAGCGGGCCGTGTGCTGATACAGCGTGCGCAGCTTCACACCACGTTCGATCAGCGGGCGGTCGCGCTCCAGTCCCTGGAGAAGGCTGCGCTCGGGGCGGGCGCCGCCCTGGCTGGGCTGGACGGTGAGCATCTCTGTCTGGCACTGGGCCGTAGCGAGGTTCAGAGCGGCGTTGATCCGGTCGTTGCCCTCCAGCACGGTGATCGCGTGTGTGCCGGCCGCCGGCTGGGCGGTGAGGGCCATGAACGGCTCGAACGAGTCGACCAGTTCGATCGAGTGCCTTCTGCGCTCGCTGATCTCGCGCTCTATGGGGTCAAGCCGCTGGGTGAGTGCCACCGACGGGGGTACTGGTCGCAGCCAGGTCGGGTCGTCGGGATCGGGGTGGAGGAGGGCGAACTCCATCAGACACGGAGTGGTCGAAACGTCCGAACGGGCGATGCGCCCGGTACGCAGGGCGGCTGCATAAAGACGGCTGCCGTCCTCGCACAACTCGGTCACCGCATGGGGATGTGTCGCTTTAGTCCCATTCATCACCAAATCTCCACCCCCCAGGGTCCTGAACGTGCAGGAACATGATGCATCGATTGTGTGGCCATGACGTGCCCGAATGAGCCATCGTCTTACTCGACGGGGGAAAGAGGGACCTTCAAGTGAGGACGAAGCCGATTATGCGTAAGAAAATGCTTCGCTGGGCGCTTGTCGCAGCCTTCTCCGCCGTCGCGACCTTCGGGGCAGTGAGTGGCCTGTCCGGCACGCACGGTGACAGCATGGCGGACAGTACCTGGCCGCCGCTGAGCGCGCATTCCGTAGTTGCGAGCGACAGTTTTGCGAAGTCCTCCGACGGTCTGTTTGACAGCGTTTGGGAATGACATGACGACTCCACCCGACGACCGTTCCTTCCGTCGCGAAATGGCCACCGCCTACCGCTCCGGCTGGCACTTCATCGACCTGGTCACCGCCATCCCCCACAGCGGTGACTCGCTGATGGTGACCGTGTTCGGAGAGCCGGTCGTCGTGACGCGGGACGACGAAGAGGACGTAAGGGCATACCGGTGTCTGCGGCGGCCTCGGGGGGCGCCGCAGCCCGTACGGTGTGCGATTCGGTACGGAATGATCTTTGTGAACCTGGATCAGCGCGACCACCGGCTGGACCACCCCGACATCCCGGATATCCCCGATTTCCAGGACGTACAGACCATCTCAGCCACCCCCCGCAGTGCCTGACGCGATTCCCCCGTCGCAGTAGATCGCTCAGGCGCTTCCCCCCAGTAGCGGCGTCACCGTGACCTGAACACGGTGACGCCGCTGCTGTTTCCGGTGAAATATCAGGGTTCGGGTGCATCCCCCGTCCCGTCCGTCACGAGTACCGCACCTGGCCGCTTGGCTGAAAGTAGCCGCTCGTGGCCTCCCCCTTCGCCGCCCATCCGTCATTGAGGATGGGCGGTTTTTGGTCTGCCCGGCCGTCCCGTTCCCACCTTGAGTGGAATAGACTCAACTTTGTGTACGTTGGCCGTGTCAGTCACGACCTGGACAGGGAAGGGAGACAGCGACCGTGGACGCCGAGCTGACCAACAGGAGCCGGGACGCGATCAACGCGGCCACCAGCAGGGCCGTGTCCGGGGGGCACGCGGACCTGACCCCCGCGCACCTGCTGCTGGCGTTGCTCGCGGGGGAGGACAACGAGAACATCATCGACCTGCTGGTCGCGGCCGAGGCCGACCAGGCGGCCGTACGCACGGGCGCCGAGCGCGTCCTCGCGAACCTGCCCAGCGTGGCCGGCTCGACCGTCGCGCCCCCGCAGCCCAGCAGGGAACTTCTTTCGGTCATCGCCGATGCGGCCGAACGGGCGAAGGAGCTCGGTGACGAGTACCTCTCCACCGAGCATCTCCTCATCGGTATCGCCGCGAAGGGCGGCCCCGCCGGGGACGTACTCTCCCAGCAGGGCGCCGGCGCGAAGAAGCTGCTGGACGCGTTCCAGAAGAGCAGGGGAGGGCGTCGCGTGACCACAGCCGACCCCGAGGGCCAGTACAAGGCCCTGGAGAAGTTCGGTACGGATTTCACGGCCGCCGCCCGGGAGGGCAAGCTCGACCCGGTCATCGGCCGTGACCAGGAGATCCGCCGGGTCGTCCAGGTCCTGTCCCGCCGTACGAAGAACAACCCGGTCCTCATCGGCGAACCGGGCGTGGGCAAGACTGCCGTCGTCGAGGGCCTCGCCCAGCGCATCGTGAAGGGCGACGTACCGGAGTCCCTGAAGAACAAGCGCCTCGTCTCCCTGGACCTCGGTGCGATGGTCGCCGGGGCGAAGTACCGGGGTGAGTTCGAGGAGCGCCTGAAGACGGTCCTGGCGGAGATCAAGGGCTCCGACGGCCAGATCATCACCTTCATCGACGAGCTCCACACGGTCGTCGGCGCGGGCGCCGGCGGCGACTCCTCGATGGACGCCGGCAACATGCTGAAGCCGATGCTGGCGCGTGGTGAACTGCGCATGGTCGGCGCGACGACCCTCGACGAGTACCGCGAGCGGATCGAGAAGGACCCCGCCCTGGAGCGCCGCTTCCAGCAGGTCCTGGTCGCGGAACCCTCCGTCGAGGACACGATCGCGATCCTGCGCGGCCTCAAGGGCCGGTACGAGGCCCACCACAAGGTCGTCATCGCCGACAGCGCGCTGGTCGCGGCGGCGACCCTGTCCGACCGCTACATCACCTCCCGCTTCCTCCCCGACAAGGCGATCGACCTGGTCGACGAGGCGGCGTCGAGGCTTCGGATGGAAATCGACAGCTCGCCCCTCGAAATCGACGAACTCCAGCGCGCCGTGGACCGGTTGAAGATGGAGGAACTCGCGCTGGAGAGGGAGACCGACCCCGCCTCGCGCGAGCGACTGGAACGGCTGCGCCGCGATCTCGCCGACAAGGAGGAGGAGTTGCGCGGTCTGACGGCCCGTTGGGAGAAGGAGAAGCAGTCCCTCAACCGGGTCGGTGAGCTGAAGGAGAAGCTCGACGAACTGCGCGGCCAGGCCGAACGGGCCCAGCGAGACGGCGACTTCGACTCCGCCTCCAAGCTCCTCTACGGCGAGATCCCCACCCTGGAAAGGGACTTGGAGGAAGCCTCCGAGGCCGAGGTGGAGGCCTCCAGGGACACCATGGTCAAGGAGGAGGTCGGCCCCGACGACATCGCGGACGTGGTCGGCGCCTGGACCGGTATCCCCGCCGGCCGTCTCCTGGAGGGCGAGACCCAGAAACTCCTGCGCATGGAGGAGGAGTTGGGCCGCCGTCTGATCGGCCAGTCGGAGGCCGTCCAGGCGGTCTCGGACGCCGTACGGCGGACCCGCGCGGGCATCGCCGACCCCGACCGCCCGACCGGCTCCTTCCTCTTCCTGGGCCCGACAGGCGTCGGCAAGACGGAGCTGGCGAAGGCGCTGGCCGACTTCCTCTTCGACGACGAGCGGGCGATGGTCCGCATCGACATGTCGGAGTACGGCGAGAAGCACAGCGTCGCCCGCCTCGTCGGCGCCCCGCCCGGCTACATCGGCTACGAGGAGGGCGGCCAGCTGACGGAAGCGGTGCGGCGCCGCCCGTACAGCGTGGTGCTCCTGGACGAGGTCGAGAAGGCCCACCCGGAGGTCTTCGACGTCCTGCTCCAGGTCCTGGACGACGGCCGCCTCACGGACGGTCAGGGCCGGACCGTCGACTTCCGCAACGCGATCCTGATCCTGACGTCGAACCTCGGCAGCCAGTACCTGGTGGAGCCGCTGACCTCGGCGGAGGAGAAGAAGCAGCAGGTGCTGGAGGTGGTCCGGGCCTCCTTCAAGCCGGAGTTCCTGAACCGCCTGGACGACATGGTCGTCTTCTCCGCCCTGAACGGGCGGGAACTGGAGCGCATCGCGGGCCTCCAGATCGACCGCCTCGCCAAGCGCCTGGCCGAACGCCGTCTGACGCTGGACGTCACCCCGGCCGCCCTGGCCTGGCTCGCCGACGAGGGCAACGACCCGGCCTACGGCGCCCGTCCCCTCCGTCGCCTCATCCAGACGGCGATCGGCGACCGCCTCGCCAAGGAGATCCTGGCGGGCGAGGTCAAGGACGGCGACACGGTACGGGTGGACGCGTTCGGGGACGGTCTGATCGTGGGGCCGGCTGCGGAGCCGACGCCTGGACCGGCGGCGGGGCCGGCCACGGGCAAGACGCTGTAGCCGGTGGCTGCGGCACGCTGTTTTCGGACGCTCACGGCCGGTGCGGCAGGACGGCTGTTGCCGGTCGGGGGCGAAGCAAGAGAGGGTGGGGAGCGTACGTCTGGTCTCAGCGATGGCCGGACGAGCCAGACGACTGCAGGAGTGTTCACGTATGACCATCGACCCGTCCTCGATCCCTAACTTCGGGGGCCAGCCCGAGCCGCAGCAAGGACCGGCAGGCCCCGTAGTCCCGGATCAGGACCTTGTGAAGCAGCTCCTGGAACAGATGGAGCTGAAGTACGTCATCGACGACGAGGGTGACCTCGCCGCGCCGTGGGAGCAGTTCCGTACGTACTTCATGTTCCGTGGTGAGGGTGACCAGCAGGTCTTCTCGGTGCGGACGTTCTACGACCGGCCCCACCCGATCGAGGGGAAGCCCGCGCTGCTCGAGTCGATCGACGACTGGAACCGGCGGACCCTGTGGCCCAAGGTGTACAGCCACACGCACGACGACGGCACCGTTCGCCTGATCGGCGAGGCGCAGATGCTGATCGGGACGGGCGTCAGCCTGGAGCACTTCGTGTCGTCGACGGTGAGCTGGGTGCGGGCCGCGATCGAGTTCGACAAGTGGCTCGTCGAGCAGCTCGGCCTGGAGCCGGACGCCGAGGACGAGGAGAAGCCCGAGGACGACGCACAGTAGTTCTGCTTCTACGCCTGTGCGTGTCCGCATGAAGGAGCCCGGCCGGGAAGGCCGGGCTCTCGCCGTTTCCGGGCGACCGTCCGCTAGTTCCCGAGTGCCTTCAGCCGGGCCGCCGCCTCCTCCAGCACAGATGTCCGCTTGCAGAACGCGAACCGTACGAACGGTGCGCCCTCCTCGCGGTGGTCGTAGAAGACCGCGTTCGGGATCGCGACCACGCCGGCCCGTTCCGGGAGGGCGCGGCAGAAGGCGAAGCCGTCCGTCTCGCCCAAGGGGCGGATGTCGGTGGTGATGAAGTACGTGCCCGAGGGTCGGAACACCTTGAAGCCCGCCGCTGTGAGCCCCGCCGACAGGAGGTCCCGCTTGACCCTCATGTCCTCGCGGAACGCCTCGAAGTACGTGTCCGGGAGGGCCAGCGCCTCCGCCACCGCGTACTGGAACGGGCCCGACGCCACGTACGTCAGGAACTGCTTCGCCGAACGCACGGCCGTGACCAGGTCCGGGGTGGATGTGACCCAGCCCACTTTCCATCCGGTGAACGAAAACGTCTTCCCGGCGCTCCCGATAGAGACCGTTCGTTCGCGCATCCCGGGGAAGGAGGCCAGCGGCAGATGGACGGCGTCGTCGAAGACCAGGTGTTCGTACACCTCGTCGGTGACCACCAGCAGGTCGCGCTCCACGGCGAGCTGTGCGATGGCGGTCAGTTCGTCATGGGTCAGGACGGTGCCCGTCGGATTGTGCGGGGTGTTGACCAGGAGCAGACGGGTGCGGGGCGTCACGGCTGCCCGCAGCTCGTCCAGGTCCAGGCGGAACGAGCCCTCGTGGGGGCGCAGTGTGACCGGCACGCGGGTGCCGCCCGCCATCGCGATGCACGCCGCGTAGGAGTCGTAGTAGGGCTCCAGGGCGATCACCTCGTCGCCGGGCTCCACCAGGGCCAGCAGGGTCGCCGCGATGGCCTCCGTCGCGCCCGCCGTCACCAGGACCTCGCGGTCGGGGTCGTACGACAGCCCGTACCGGCGCTCCTGGTGCGCCGCGATCGCCGTACGCAGCTCGGGGACGCCCGGACCCGGCGGGTACTGGTTGCCGCGGCCGTCGCGCAGCGCCCGTACGGCCGCCTCGCGGATCTCCTCGGGTCCGTCGGTGTCCGGGAAACCCTGGCCGAGGTTGATCGAGCCGGTGGCGACGGCGAGCGCCGACATCTCGGCGAAGATCGTCGTCCCGAACTCGGCGAGCCGGCGATTGAGGAAGGGGCGTGCGCTGCTGGTCATGGTCGTCATCCTGCGCCGAAGCTCTGGACTTCCTCAACTCTGCTTTGGCGGGTGAGACAAGCGGGCATCCCCCCGTCACGCAAGACGGAGAGGCGCCCACGGGGGGCCGCCTCGGGGGAACGAAAGGAGGGTGACGTCATGGTTGTGGCCATCATCGCCCTTGTCATCCTGGCGGGTCTGTTCATCGTGGTGACCGTGGTGAGCACGGCGGTCCGGGCTTCCCGGGGGAGCCGGCAGCGCGTCCAGGCGGCGCACTACCGGCGCGGGCGGCGGAACCGGGGAAGTGACAGCTGGTGGGCCGGGGGAGCGGCGGGATCCAGCAGTGCCGGTGACTCCGGGAGCAGCTCGTCGTGCGGTTCGAGTTCCTCCTGCGGAGGCGGCTCGTCCTGTGGCGGCGGATCGTCCTGCGGGGGAGGCGGGGGCGGATGCGGTGGAGGCAGCTGACACGGGGCAGCTGAGCTCCGGAAGGGGGAACCGTATCCGGACCGCGGGGTGAACGCCCGCCGGGAGGACGTGCGAACACGTCGTCCCGGCGGGCGTTCGTACGACCGCTTGCGGGCGTCCTTCGCACGCTCGGGCGTACGCCGCGGTTGAACAGTTGAGCTGTGAAGCCCTCTGAGGGATGGAAACCCCACGAAGTTGGGTAAAAACGCTGTGACGGCGCCACTGTTCATGATTCCCTCTAAACCACCAACACAGCCCCTCGGACGTCCCCTGCCCCCGGATGTTCCTCATGACTGGGCTGACCGGGCCGATCTCCCGGTGTCGACCCGTGTCGACCGGTAGCGCGCCCGACCCCCACCTCGCTCGTCCTACCTTGCTCACCCACATCTCCCCTCCCTTTGCGTGCCAGCGGAGCCGATCCATGCTCACGACCCTGAACACCACCTACACCGACACGCGCGCGGCCGACCTCGCCTGGGCCCTGGGCCGGGAGCCGTTGCCCGCCCTCGCCACCCTCGACCTCGAACTGGCGGACGCGAAACTCCAGTTGAGACTCCTCGGCGCCTCCCACCAGGTCCTTCTGGAGGAGCGGCAGGGCATCTGTTCGGAGACGGTCGCGTGCATCCCGGGTTCCAGTACCCCCCTTCCTCTCGGCGTGGCCAAACGGGTCGACGACTGGGAATACGAGTTCGCGGCGAGAGTCGAGGTCCTGTCACCGGGATCGTTCGCCGGGCGCGCCCAGGAGCTGCTGGCCCTGGTCGCCGACCATCCCCACGGCCTGGCGGGCGTCTTCCCCGGCAGCCCGCACGCCTTCACCGCGATGCTGGCCCAGCGCCACGAGGGGCAGGTGCACTGGCGGACCTGGCACGCCTATCCACAGGACGGACAACTGGTGGCGACCAGGACACGGGTGGGGGTGCGGGTGGCGGCAGCCCTCTGAGCGAGGCCCACGGGCGGTGGCGGTTGTCGGGGCGCGGCCCACGGGCGCCGGTGGCCGGCCGTCTGAGTGTCGGTCCCCGGGTGCTGGCGGCCGTCCGGGCGGCGGCCCACGGGCGTCGGCGGGCTGTCCGGGTGACGGCCTGCGGGCGCTCGTGGCCCTTTGAGTGACGGTCCCCGGGCGCTGGTGGCTGTCCGCGCGGCGGCTCACGGGCGTCGGTGGGGCGTCCAGGCGGTGGTCTGTGGGCGTCCGCGGGGCGTCCGGGCGGCGGGCGGCGGCTGATCCGGGCCTTCGCGCCGGCTCCGTGCGCGTAAACAAAGACCACACGTGTGGGTGACGAAGCGTACCGAGAGTGTGACGTAGCGTTCCCAGCGTGATTGAACCGCACGTGTCGGCCCCGCCGGGCAGGCCCCCGTCCTGGGGCAGCCCCGCGCGGCTGCCCGTCCGGCCCGGCGCAGGCCGGTTCCTGGTCCTCGCCGGCGCCTTCGTCTGTGCGGCCTGCGGACTGGTGTACGAACTGGAACTCGTCGCGCTCGCCTCGTACCTCATCGGCGACTCGGTCACCCAGGCGTCCGTCGTGCTCTCCGTGATGGTGTTCGCGATGGGCATCGGCTCGCTGGCCGCGAAACGTCTGCGCTGCCGTGCCGCGGCCGGCTTCGCCGCGGTCGAGGCGGCGCTCGCGCTGGTCGGCGGATCCAGCGCGATGGCCCTGTACGCGGTGTTCGCGTGGACCGGCGGCTGGGGCGGCCTGTGGGCGAACGGCCCCCGCGTCCTGCTCGTCACCTTCTCCCTCGTCATCGGTCTGCTCATCGGCACCGAGGTACCGCTGCTCATGGAGCTCATCCAGCGCATCCGCCGCCAGGACGCGGGCGGCGCGGTCGCCGACCTGTTCGCCGCCGACTACGTGGGCGCGCTGGTGGGCGGCCTCGCCTTCCCCTTCCTCCTGCTGCCCTGGCTCGGCCAGCTCACCGGCACCCTGCTCACCGGCACGGTCAACGCGCTGGTCGGCGGCGCCCTCGTCCTCGGCCTGTTCCGGCGGGACCTCACCCGGCGCGGACGCTGGCTGCTGGTGGTGGCCAACGTGACCGTGATCGGGGTCCTGGCCGCAGCGGCCGTACTCGTCGACGACTTCGAACGCGCCGCCCGGCACGCGATGTACGGCGACGACGTACGCGTGGCGCTGCGGACCGGCGTACAGGAGGTCGTTCTCACCGGCGGCTCGGACGGCCGGCCGCTGAACCTGTTCCTGGACGGCCGGCTGCGGGTCGGCGGGCGCGACGAGCGGCGCTACCACGAGGCGCTCGTCCACCCCGCGATGGACGGCCCGCACGCGCGCGTGCTCGTCCTCGGCGGCGGCGACGGGCTCGCCGTGCGGGAGGTGCTGCGCCATCCGGGCGTACGGCGGGTGGACGTCGTCGAGCTCGACGCGGGCGTGGTGCGGCTGGCGCGCCGGGACCCGGCCCTCGCCGCGCTGAACGCGCACGCGTTCGACGACCCGCGCGTCCATGTCACGACGGCGGACGCCTTCCGGCTGCTGCGCGGTGCGCGGGCCGCGTACGACGTCGTCGTCTCGGATCTGCCGGATCCGGGCATCACCGCGAGTACGAAGCTGTACTCCCAGGAGTTCTACGGGCTGGCGCGGCAGGTGCTGACCGACGGCGGCCGGCTGGTCGTGCACGGTGGCCCGGTCTCGGTCCGGCCACGCGCCTTCTGGACCGTCGAGACGACCATGCGGGCCGCCGGGCTCTGGACGGTGCCGTATCGCGTGGCCGGCCCCGACCGTACGGGGCCGGGGGTGGTACGGGCCCCGCGGGACTGGGGGTTCGTGCTGGCGACGGCCGAGGGGCCCACGCCCCGGCTGCGGGTGGACGGGGCCACCGCGCCCCGGCTGCGGACACTCACCCAGGCGGGGCTGGCGGCGGACGCGCGGGCCGCGGCACGGATGCGGGTGGTGGGGGTGCGGGCTTCGACCCTGGTGCATCCGCGTTACTGAGGGGCGGGGTGCCGGGAGAGCGCCGCGGGTGGGGCCGCGCGGGTGTGGATCCTGGGGGATCCCGTGGGAATCCCGGGATGCGCGGGTGCGGTGCGGGTCGTGCTGGGTACCCTCGGGTTTCATGGACCATGAGGTGTTCGTTCCGGTTTTGGCGGAGCGGCTGAGGGACGTGCTCGCCGACCCCGCGCGCATCGCCCGGGCGGTCCCCGGACTCCAGCAGGACGCGGGCACCGAGCCCGCCGTCGCGGGGGTCGCCGGGCGGCTGAAGGTGCGTATCGGGGGGCACACGATCACGTATCGCGGGGCCCTGCGGGTCGCTGTCGCGGACGGGCGGGACGACGGGGAGTACGTGTACGTCGTGGAGGGTGACGCCGTCGAGGTGCGTGGTGGCGGGGCGGTGAAGGTGGCCCTGACGTTGCGGGTGCGGGGGGTCCAGGGTGGGGGCGGGTCCTTGTTGGCGTTCGAGGGCACGGTTACGGCGGACGGGCGAGTGGCCGACCTTCCCGCGGAGGCCGTCGCTGCGGCGGGGGTGCGGTTGTTGCGGCGGTTCGGGGAGGGCCTGGGGGAGGTCGCGGGGGAGCAGCCGGCGGTCTCCGAGGATCCGGAGGGGGCGGAGGGCTCGGAGGAGGTTGAGCCGTCCGGGGCGTTCGGGGAGTCTCCGGCGGTTGTGGAGATCCAGGTTCCCGACGTCGACGTTCCCGATGATCCTGGTGCGCTCGCTGACGAGGATCTCGACGAGGGGGAGCAGGTCTCCGAGGGGTTCGCGGATGCCGGTGGGCCGCCTGCCGAGGCCGCGCATGCGCGTCGGACGATGATCGGGCGCAGTGCGGAGGAAGTGGACCATGCGCCGCCTCGGGGGCGGTATGCGCCGGTGCCGCCTCCGGAGCAGGTGGCGGGGAACGTGACGTTGCGGTGGGCCGCGCCGGCTGCGGCGTTGGTGGTGGCGTCGGTGATTGTGGTGGGGCGGGTGCTGAGGAAGCGGCGCTGAGGTGGTGGGGGGTTGTTTCGCCCCCGCCGCCGCTACCCGTCCCGTCCCTGGGGGCGGCGCCCCCAGACCCCCGCTTGTCGGTCCTGAACGGGCCTCGTCCTCAAACTCCCCCAGAGGGGGGACCCCCAACGGGCTGGGGGGATGGCCGGGTCCGCGCTGAGTTCGTGCGGTGAACGGGTGGGTGGGTGGGAAACAAGGCCCGGGCTGTGAACGTCGGGCCGGGCAGACGTGCCTGCCCGGTAGGGTCGGTGTGTGAGTGACGATGAGATCACGCTGGCCGCGGGTGACGCGGAGGTGACCGTGCAGCCGGGGAACGGCGGCCGGGTCGGAGGGCTGCGCGTCGACGGAGTCGAACTGCTGCGGCAAGGGGAGCGGTTCGGGTGCTTCCCGATGGTTCCCTGGTGCGGGCGTACCCGCGACGGCCGGTTCCTCGACGGCGGCACCGTACGCCAACTCCCCCTCAACTCCCCGCCGCACGCCATCCACGGCACCGTCCGCGACGGCGCCTGGCGCGTCGCCCGCACCACCGCCGACGAGGCCGTGATCACGTACGACCTCGTGGAGCCGTGGCCCTACGCCGGGCGCGTCACCCAACTCGTCGCGCTGACCCCGGACTCCCTCACGCTCACCATGTCCGTGGAGGCGTACGCCGATTCCTTCCCGGCGCAGATCGGCTGGCACCCCTGGTTCAACCGGAACCTCGGCGGGGCGGACGCACCGGCGGAGGTGCAGGTCGCCTTCACGCCCGCCTGGCAGGAGGAGCGCGGCGACGACCACCTGCCCACCGGGGAGCGGATCGACCCGAAGCCCGGTCCCTGGGACGACTGCTTCGGCATGCCCGACGGCGTCGACGTCACCCTCACCTGGCCGCAGCGTCTGGAGCTGAGGGTGACCAGCCCCGAGAAGTGGGTCGTCGTGTACGACGAGCAGGACGCCGCCGTGTGTGTGGAGCCGCAGACCGGCCCGCCCAACGGGCTCAACACCCTGCCGCGTCTCGTCACGCCCATCGAGCCCCTCGAAGCCACGATGACGTGGAGCTGGCGAGCCCTCTGACGACCCCGTCTAGGCTGGCGGGCATGAGTGCAGGCATGGAAAGCGACAACGACGTGGACGTACGCGGCGCGCTGCTGCGGCAGATCAAGGACAAGGCCGTCGTGCACGGCAGGGTGACCCTGTCGTCGGGTCTTGAGGCCGACTACTACATCGACCTCCGCCTCGTCACCCTCGACGGCCAGGCCGCGCCGCTGGTCGGACAGGTGCTGCTCGACCTGGCGGCCGAGGCCGGGCTCGAGTTCGACGCCGTGGGCGGGCTGACGATGGGCGCCGACCCCGTCGGCACGGCGATGATGCACGCCGCCGCGGCTCGCGGACAGCGCCTCGACGCGTTCGTCGTGCGCAAGGCGGCCAAGGCACACGGGATGCAGAAGCGCGTCGAGGGGCCCAGCATCGTGGGGCGGCGGGTGCTGGTCGTCGAGGACACGTCCACGACCGGCGACTCGCCGCTCACCGCCGTGGCGGCCGTGCGCGAGGCCGGCGCCGAGGTGGTGGGCGTGGCGACCATCGTCGACCGGGCGACGGGCGCCGCCGAGAAGATCGAGCAGGGCGCCGGGGTGCCGTACCTCTTCGCGTACTCGAAGAGCGACCTGGGCCTGGACTGAGTACCGGGTCACCGCTCCGAGTACCGGGCCGGGCATCTGGACGGAAACGTCTGGAAAGATGGGGTCGACGATGACGTCGCTTCCCAGGTCTCGCAACCGGGTCTAGGTCAGGGCCGCAGGTAACGCAGTACGCCAGATCTACAGATCGCCAACCCGCACATCACGAGGAGCGGACACATGCCCATCGCAACCCCTGAGGTCTACAGCGAAATGCTTGACCGGGCAAAGGCAGGCACGTTCGCCTACCCGGCCATCAACGTGACCTCGACCCAGACCCTGCACGCTGCCCTGCGCGGCTTCGCGGAGGCGGAGAGCGACGGCATCATCCAGATCTCGACGGGTGGTGCGGAGTTCCTCGGCGGCCAGTACAGCAAGGAAATGGTCACCGGTTCCGTCGCCCTGGCCGAGTTCGCGCACATCGTCGCCGAGAAGTACCCGGTCACGGTCGCCCTGCACACGGACCACTGCCCGAAGGACAAGCTCGACGGGTACGTACGTCCGCTGCTCGCGGTCTCCGAGGAGCGCGTGAAGGCCGGCCGCAACCCGCTGTTCCAGTCCCACATGTGGGACGGTTCCGCCGAGACCCTCGCGGACAACCTCTCCATCGCGCAGGAGCTGCTGGCCCGCGCCGCCGCCGCGAAGATCATCCTTGAGGTCGAGATCACGCCGACGGGTGGGGAGGAGGACGGTGTCTCGCACGAGATCAACGACTCCCTCTACACCACCGTCGACGACGCGCTGCGTACGGTCGAGGCCCTCGGGCTCGGCGAGAAGGGCCGCTACCTGCTCGCCGCGTCCTTCGGCAACGTCCACGGCGTGTACAAGCCGGGCAACGTCGTCCTGCGCCCCGACCTCCTCAAGGAGCTGAACGAGGGCGTCGCCGCGAAGTACGGGCAGCCGGCCGGCTCCCAGCCGTTCGACTTCGTCTTCCACGGCGGCTCCGGCTCCTCGGCGGAGGAGATCGCCACCGCGCTGGAGAACGGCGTCGTGAAGATGAACCTCGACACCGACACCCAGTACGCCTTCACGCGTCCCGTCGCCGACCACATGTTCCGCAACTACGACGGCGTCCTGAAGGTCGACGGCGAGGTCGGCTCCAAGTCGACCTACGACCCGCGTACGTGGGGCAAGCTGGCCGAGGCGGGCATGGCCGCGCGTGTCGTCGAGGCCACGCAGAACCTGCGCTCGGCCGGTACGAAGATCAAGTAGTCCGTACGCTTTTCCGCGAGCCCGGCGGCTGTCTACCGCGCCGGGCTCGCTGTATACCTGGGGCATGTCGGACGTACGTCTCGCCTCGCCCCAGGGCCGGTGGATCCTGCTGGCCACCGTCCTCGGCTCCAGCATGGCCCTGCTGGACTCGACGGTCGTGAACGTCGCGCTGCCACGCATCGGCCGCGACCTCGACGCCGATCTGGCCGCCCTCCAGTGGACGGTCAACGCGTACATGCTGACGCTGGCCGGGCTGATCCTGCTGGGCGGTTCGCTCGGCGACCGGTACGGCCGCCGCAAGGTCTTCGTGGTCGGGGTGGTGTGGTTCGCCGTCGCCTCGCTGCTCTGCGGCCTCGCCCCGAACGCCGGCGTCCTCGTCGCCGCCCGCGCCCTGCAGGGCATCGGCGGCGCGCTCCTCACCCCCGGCTCCCTGGCCATCATCCAGGCCTCCTTCCACCCCGACGACCGGGGGCGGGCGGTCGGGCTGTGGTCCGGCTTCGGGGGCATCGGCGCGGCCGTGGGCCCCTTCCTGGGCGGCTGGCTGGTGGACGGTCCGGGCTGGCGGTGGGTGTTCCTGCTGAACGTCCCGGTGGCGCTGTTCTGCGCCCCCGTCGCCGTACGCCATGTCCCCGAGTCCGGCGACGGCCGTACGCGGCACGGGCGCTTCGACGTCCTGGGCGCGGGCCTGGGGGCTTTCGCCCTCGCGATGGTGACGTACGCACTGATCGAGGCCAGGTCAGGGTCCGTGGTTGTCGTACTCACGGCGGTCGTCGGCCTCGCGGCGGGGGTGGCCTTCGTGTACGTCGAGCGGCGGCGCGCCGAGGACGCGATGATGCCGCTCGACATCTTCGCCTCGCGCCAGTTCACGGCCGTCAACCTGGTCACCCTGTGCGTGTACGCGGCCTTCGGAGGCTTCTTCTTCCTCGCCGCGCTCCAGCTCCAGGTGGTGGCCGGCTACTCGGCCCTGGGTGCCGGTACGGCCCTGCTGCCGACCACCGCCCTGATGCTGGTGCTGTCGGCGCGCTCGGGCGAACTGGCGGAGCGGATCGGGCCGCGCGTGCCGCTGACGGTCGGGCCGCTGCTGTGTGCGGCGGGCATGCTGCTGATGCTGCGGGTGGGCGCCGGGGCGTCGTACGTCGCCGATGTGCTGCCCGCCGTGCTGGTGCTCGGGCTGGGCATGGTGACGCTGGTCGCGCCGCTCACGGCGAGCGTGCTGGCGTCGGTGGGGACGGAGCGGGCGGGGCTGGCGAGCGGCGTCAACAACGCGGCGGCGCGGGCGGCGGGGCTGGTGGCGGTGGCGGCGTTGCCGCTGGTGACGGGGATGGGGGCGGAGGCGTACCGGTCGGGGGCGGTGTTCGACGAGGCGTTCCGGCGGGCGATGGTGGTGTGTGCGGGGGTTTTGGTGGTGGGGTCGGTGCTGGCGTTCCTGAGGGTGCGGAGGCCGGAGGTGGGGTGTGCGACGCCGGAGTGCCGGACGCATGGCTGCGTCACGGCTCCGCCGCTGGAGGGGGTGGGCACGGGGGAGGGTGACCGGCCCCTGGGGGCTGTGCCCCCAGACCCCCCTTCGCGCTGAACGCGCTCGTCCTCAATCGCCGGACAGGCTGGAAATGCCGGACGGGCTGAAAATGTCGGTCGGCGTGATGCAGCAGACTGGAACCCATGAGCCTTCACGAAAACCTGCTTGGCGGTCCCGCCCCCACCCATCTTCCCGACTACCCCGAGCCCCGCGAGCTTCTCGCGAACGGGACCGCTCCCGCCGACGTCGCCGCGAAGTACCCCACCTCCTCCCTCGCCTGGGCCCAGCTCGCCGACGACGCGTTCGAGCGCGGCAGCGTCGTGGAGTCGTACGCCTACGCCCGTACCGGGTACCACCGCGGCCTCGACTCCCTGCGCCGCGCCGGCTGGAAGGGGCATGGGCCCGTGCCGTGGGAGCACGAGCCGAACCGTGGCTTCCTGCGGGCCCTGCACGCCCTCGCCCGTGCCGCCGGTTCGATCGGCGAGCAGGAGGAGTACGAGCGCTGCACCCAGTTCCTGAAGGACTCCTCCCCGACCGCGGCCCAGACGCTTGGTCAGTAGTCCTCGGTAGTCCTCGGTCCGTGCGCGAGGCCCGCCCGTGAACAGGCGGGCCTTGCGGAGGCGGGGCACGATTGTGTTGAATGCCCCGGGGACCGGGGCCCCCGTGTCGGAATTCGGCAGGGGCGGACCGCTACCCTGAGTACAACAGGAGACAGCGATGTCCCTCCAGGCCCAGCCCCCCGAGGCTTCGGAGCCCGAGACCCCGCATCTCGACTTCGCCGGTACCACCCCGTACGAGGACTACGTCCAGGCCGACGTCCTCACCCACCTCCAGCACACCCTCTCCGACGACCCCGGAGAGATGGTCTTCCTGGTGACCACCCAGGTCATGGAGCTGTGGTTCACGGTCATCGTGCACGAGTGGGAGACCGCCGCGAAGGCGTTGCGCGGGGATGATGTCCCGACCGCCGTCGCCGCGCTCAAGCGTTCCGTGCGTGAGCTGGACGCGCTCAACGCCTCGTGGCGTCCCCTCGCCCAGCTCACCCCGGCCCAGTTCAACTCGTACCGCGCCGCCCTCGGTGAGGGGTCCGGGTTCCAGTCCGCGATGTACCGGCGGATGGAGTTCCTGCTCGGCGACAAGTCCGCGTCGATGCTCGTACCGCACCGCGCCGCCCCCCGTGTGCACGCCGAGCTGGAGAAGGCGCTGCACGAACCGAGCCTGTACGACGAGGTGTTGGGGCTGCTCGCGCGGCGCGGGTACGCCGTTCCGGACGCTGTCCTGTCCCGGGACGTGTCCCAGAAGTACGAGCCCTCGGCCGAGGTCGAGGCCGCCTGGACCACCCTCTACTCCGGTGACCCGGAGGCCGAACTCGCCCGTCTCGGCGAGGTGTTGACGGACGTCGCCGAGCTGGTGTGGCGTTGGCGCAACGACCATCTCGTCGCCACCCGGCGGGCCATGGGCGCCAAGGCCGGTACCGGTGGCTCCGCCGGCGTGGCCTGGCTGGAGAAGCGGGCGCAGAAGAACGTGTTCCCCGAGCTGTGGACGGCGAGGTCCCATGTCTGAGCTGCCCGCCCCCAAGCTGCTGCCTGCCAAGGACGATCTGGCCCGGGAACTGGATTCGCGCGACGAACTCGCCGAGCTGCGCGCGCAGTTCGTGCTCGACTTCGGTGTCACCTACCTGGACGGGAACTCGCTCGGCGCGCTGCCCGCGTCCGTCCCCGGCCGGCTCGACGACGTCGTGCGCCGGGAGTGGGGCGAGCTGCGCATCCGGTCCTGGGACGAGAGCGGATGGTGGACCGCGCCCGAGCGGATCGGTGACCGTATCGCTCCGCTGGTGGGCGCGGCGGCCGGACAGGTCGTCGTCGGCGACTCGACAAGTGTCAATGTTTTCAAGGCACTTGTGGGTGCGGTGCGGCTGGCGGGGGGTGGCGAGGGGAACAGGAAGGGCAGTGGTCGGGACGAGATCCTTGTCGACGCCGCCACCTTTCCCACCGACGGTTACATCGCCGAGTCCGCCGCCCGGATGACCGGCTGCACGTTGCGTGCTGTCGAACCGGGCGCCGTACCGGGGGAGTTGAGCGACCGTACCGCCGCCGTGCTGCTCAACCACGTCGACTACCGCACCGGCCGGCTGCACGACCTGCCCGCCCTCACGGCCGCGATCCACGCGTCCGGCGCGCTGGCCGTATGGGACCTGTGCCACAGCGCGGGCGCCCTGCCGGTCGGGCTCGACGAGCACGGGGTCGATCTCGCCGTGGGGTGCACCTACAAGTACCTGAACGGCGGGCCCGGTTCGCCCGCCTATCTGTACGTGAACCAGGCACACCAGGAGCGGTTCGACTCGCCCCTGCCCGGCTGGACCTCGCACGCCGACCCCTTCGGTATGCGGCCCGAGTACGCCCCCGCCCCGGGTGCGACGCGCGGGCGGGTCGGTACGCCGGACATCCTCTCGATGCTCGCCCTGGAGTCGGCCCTCGAGGTCTGGGACGGGGTCGGCATCGACGCCGTACGGGCCAAGTCCCTCGCCCTGACCGACTTCTTCCTGGAGTGCGTCGACGAGTACGTCCCGGAAGGGCGCGTCGAGTGCGTGACACCGGTCGCGCATGCCGAGCGCGGGAGCCAGATCGCGCTGCGGTGCTCCGACGCGGGGGAGGTGATGGCGCGGCTCATCGAGCGGGGCGTCGTCGGCGACTTCCGACGGCCGGACGTACTGCGGTTCGGGTTCACGCCGCTGTACGTCGGGTTCGCGGACGTGGAGCGGGCGGCCCGGGTACTGGGCGAGGTCGTGGCGGGCTGAGTCCCATTCGGGCTCGGGCTGGGACTCGCGGCTCGGGCTGGGAATCGCGGCCGGGACTCGGGCTCGGGCCGGCTCGCGGTCGGGCGCGGACTTGGGCTCGGGTCGGGACTCGCGGTCGGGCGCGGACTTGGGCTCGGGTCGGGACTCGCGGTCGGACTCGGGCTAGGGCTGGGAATCGCGGCTCGGGCTGGGACTCGCGGCCGGGACTCGCGGTCGGACTTGTGCTCGGGCCGGGACTCGCGGCTCGGGCCGGGATTCGGATTGGGCCGGGATTCGGATTGGGCCGGGATTCGGATTGGGCTCGGACTTGGGATCGGGCCCGGACTTGCGGTTGGGATCGGGCGCAGGGGCGGACGTGATTCGGTGGCGGTCGGCGTGACAGATGCGTCGGCCGTCGCCGGGAATGTGTACATGTGCGCCGAGCGTCACTTCCGTGTGTCAGCGCACGTCACGGGGCCTGATAGCGTCCCGGCAACGGCCGAATTCTCTCCAGGTCCGCCAAATCCTTTACGTCGCTGAGAGGTTGGAGCATGCCGGACGATGCCGTAGCACGGGAGCACGGCGCTGCGGAGGCTGCCGCGCGCGCGGCGGAAGAGGAGCGGTCCGCCTTCTCGCACCCGCCCGTCGACCCCGACGCCACCGCCGCGTACGGCGACCATCCCGACCAGGTGATCGACTTCTACGCCCCGCGTGGCCCCGCGCCGTTGCCGGACGACGCGAGCGTGCCGCTGGTCGTCGTGCTGCACGGGGGTGCCTGGCGGGCGCCGTACGACCGCCGGCACGTCACGCCGTTCGCCGCGTTCCTGGCCCGGCGCGGGTTCGCCGTGGCCAACGTGGAGTACCGGCGGGGCGGGGACGACCCCACTGTCGCCGGGCGCTGGCCCGACACCTTCGACGACGTCGCGGCGGCACTGGACGCCCTGCCCGCGCTCGCCGCGACCCACCTCCCGCAGGCCGACCCGCGCCGCATGGTCGTCACCGGGCACTCGGCGGGCGGGCACCTGGCCCTGTGGGCCTCCGGCCGGCACCTCCTCCCCGCCGACGCGCCCTGGTTCCTGGCCCGTCCGGCCCCGCTGCGCGGTGTGGTCGCCCTCGCTCCGATCGCGGACTTCGGCGTCGCCGGGAAACTGGACGTCTGCTCCGGCGCCGTCCACCAACTCCTTGGCGGGGAAGGGCAGTTCGCCGAGCGTCAGCCCTACGCCGACCCGGCGCTGCTGCTCCCCACCGGCATCGCGACCACCCTCGTACAGGGGCGCGCCGACACGGTCGTACCGGAGATGGTCGCCGAGTCGTACGCGGACGCTGCGGCGAAGGCCGGTGAGGTGGTCGGTGTGACGCTCCTCGCGGACGTCGGTCACTTCCCGCTGATCGACCCGGTGGCGGACGCGTGCGCGGTGGTGGCGGAGGAGATCGCACAACTGGCGTGGTGAGTACTGCCTGTCGCCGTCCTCGTCCTCGCACTCGTCCTCGTGGCGGGTGCCGTAGTACCTGAGGTGGACGGCGGAGAACCCCTCTCACTGCGGACGACCGTGGCCCGCCCGCCGCCTAGCGTGCTCTATGTGACTGAGATGACGTACACGCGGATGAACACTGAGCCGAGGACGGCGGTCGACGGGCCGTCGCGCAGCCCCGAGTTCCGGCTGGCCATGGATGCGCTGAAGGGGCTGCGCGCCGACCTGTTCGACGACTTCTTCACCTACCGCCCGCTGCCCCCGAAGGACAAGCCCGGCCGGCTCGCCCGGGTGCTGCCCGGGCCGCTGCGCCCGTTGGAGGTCTGGACGCGGCACGTCCTGGTGGTCGTCGCCGGGTTGCTCGCCGTGCGTGTCTCCTTCGACGACAGCGAGGGGGAGTTGCAGGCGGCGCTGGCGATGACCTTCTTCTCTCTGGGGCCGATCCTGCTGACGCTGGTCCGGCCGGTCGGGGCCTTCTGGTTCTCCCTGGTCTCGATCCCGGTCGTCGCCTGGGTCCAGGACGGGAACAGCGACTTTCCCTGGCTGCCCGCGAGTTTCGTCGCCCACCTGGTGGTGCTGACGGTCGTGGCCGCCCGGACCCGGCCGCGTACGGCCGCCTGGATGTGGGTGCTGACGGCGGCTTACGGCATAGGCGCCGAGGGCCTCTACGGTGACCGCTACTTCGGCAGCAACGCCATGCCCTTCCTCTCCGTCTCCGCGCTGGCGCTGCTCGTGGTGACCGTGGCGCTGGTGCGCCGGGCCGCCGAGGAGGAGGTGACCGCCCAGCAGACGGTGACCGCGCACGAGCGTTCCAAGCGCACCGTGCTGGAGGAGCGCACGACCATCGCGCGTGAGCTGCACGACGTGGTCGCGCACCACATGATGGTCGTCGCCATCCAGGCGGAGGCGGCGCCCTACCGGGTGGAGAACCCGCCCGAGGAGCTGGCGAAGGCCTTCTCGACGATCCGTGAGAACGCGGTGGCCGCGCTCACCGAACTGCGCCGGGTCCTGGGCGTCGTACGCGCGGAGGACTACGAGGCTCCCGACTCCCCGCAGCCCACCCTGTCCGACCTCGACGGGCTGCTCGCGAACGTGCGCGAGGCGGGCCTCGCCGTCGACAAGGTGGTGACGGGCGCGGTGCGTGAACTCCCGCAGGGCGTCGAGCTGTCGGCGTACCGGATCGTGCAGGAGGCGCTGAGCAACACGCTGCGGCACGCGCCGGGTGCGAGCGCGCGCGTCGAAATCGGGTACGTGCTGGGCGGGTTGGGCCTGCGGATAGTCAACGGCCCTGCGGGAGTCATGTCGTCGTTCGTGAAGCAGACGCCGACCCAGGGCGCGGGGCACGGTCTCACGGGGATGCGCGAGCGGGTCTCCATGCTCGGCGGCGAGATGACGACGGCCCCGGCGGCCGACGGCGGCTACGAGGTCACGGTCTTCCTCCCGGTCGCGCGCGTCACGGACGAGGACGGAGCGGGCGAGGCATGAGCGCCCCTGCGATCCGCGTACTGATCGTGGACGACCAGGTGATGGTCCGCGAGGGCTTCTCCGTGCTGTTGAACGCGATGCCGGGCATCGAGGTCGCCGGCGAGGCGGTGAACGGCCGCGACGCGGTGGAGCGGGTGCGTGAACTCGCCCCGGACGTCGTCCTGATGGACATCCGGATGCCCGAACTGAACGGTATCGAGGCGACCCGGGAGATCGTCGCGGCGGACGACTCGGCGAAGGTGCTGGTGCTGACGACGTTCGACCTCGACGAGTACGTGTACCAGGCGCTGCGGGCGGGCGCGTCGGGCTTCCTGCTGAAGGACGCGTCGGCACGCCAACTGGCCGAGGGAGTACGGGTGGTGGCGGCCGGGGAGGCGCTGCTCGCCCCCTCGGTCACCCGGCGCCTGATCACGGAGTTCTCGAAACTCTCCGAGGTGCCGCGTGTCATGGCGGGCGCGCGGTCGGCGTACGGCGAGCTGACCGACCGGGAGACCGAGGTGCTGGTACTCATCGCGGAGGGCCTGTCGAACGTGGAGATCGCGGGGCGGCTGGTGGTCGCCGAGTCGACGATCAAGACGCACGTCAGCCGCATCCTGGTGAAACTGGGCCTGCGGGACCGCACCCAGGCGGCGGTGTTCGCGTACGAGGCACGGCTGGTGACGCCGGGGTGAGGGGCGTTCGGTGACGGTGGGGTGAGGGGGCGGCGGGCTCCCGGTCGGGGTCATCTGCGGCCGAGGTAGACCCGCAACGCCCGTTGCAGCATCCTGCCCTGGCTGCCCACCGGCAGTTCCCACTCCCCGAGGTACTCCACGGCCTGGCCGCCGGCCCCCGTCTTGAAGTGCAGCCGGCCGAGGAGGCGGTCCTCGGTGAGGACGGGGGTGATGGAGCGCAGGTCGTACGTCTCGGCGCCCGACGACCGCGCGTCGCACAGCATGCGCCACAACAGCGCGCTGCTGGGCCGGAGTTGGCGCCCCTGGCGGCCGGACGCGGGGTACGAGTGCCAGACCCGGGAGCCGACGTTGATCATGAGGGCCCCGGAGAGCACCTCGCCCTCGTACTCGGCGACGTAGAGGCGGAGCCGGTCGTCGTCCTCGGCGTTCAGGGCCTGCCACATGCGCCGGAAGTAGTCCAGCGGGCGTGCCTTGAAGCCGTCGTGGGCGGCGGTCGCGGTGTACAGACGGTGGAACTCGGGCAGGTCGGCGTCCGACACCCAGGAGACCCTGACGTCTGCCAACTCGGATGTGCGCAACGCCTGTTCCCAGTGCGGGGCGAGGGCGGCGCGAAGGTCGTCCTCCGAACGGCCCGCCAATGGGATCTGGCAGCCGTAGCGGGGCTGGCCGAGGCCGAAACCGTTGCCGTCGTCCTCCTCGCACGGCCGCCACCCGAGCCGCCGTAGCCGCTCCGCGGCGTCGAGCGCGTAGCCGTCGATGTCGGCGGTGGGCAGCTCGCGCAGATGCCGTACGCCGGGGTCGGCGAGGCCCGCCGTCACGGTGGCCGCGTCCCAGTGGCGTACGACCAGGGGCGGCCCGATCCGCACCGAGAACGCCCCGATCCGCTCCAGATGGGCGACGAGCGGGTCCAGCCAGCGTTCCAGCCGAGGCGTCCGCCAGTCGATCGCGGGCCCGTCGGGAAGATACGCGAGGTAGCGCCGCGTCCCGGGCAGCGGCCGGTACAGGACGAGCGCCGCCGCGACCATCGCGTCGCCCACCGCCTGATTCGCCGCCTCGCCCTCGAACCAGCCGATGCTCTCCGGCAGCCAGTCGGGCTTCACGCCGCCCCACTCGGGGATCTGGAGATGGCTCGCGTCGGGAGACCGCCGCAGATGGGCCAGATGCTCCTCGCGAGTGATCTCCCGCACGTACAGGCTGGTCATGGGTGGGGTACTCCTGTTCGGGGGCGGCCACCCTAAGCCGGGGATCACCGGACGGGTCAAGAGCGCACGGCTTCTCCGTATCCCAGTCGGGCCCGGTGTACCGGACGGGCAGGACAGACGAAGGGGCGGTGACCGGCACCCGAACTCCACCCGCGGCCTGCCGTCGGTCTGCGCCGCCGTACGGTGAGACGTCCCTGGTCAGATGGGGGTGGCTCGGGCTAGCGTCCCTGCATGGCAGCTGCTCTCGACCTGGCTTTCGACCCGTGGGACCCGGCGTTCGTCGCCGACCCGTACCCCGCGTACGCACAACTGCGCGCCCGGGGCCGGGTCGTGTACTACGAACCCACGAACCAGTGGCTGGTCCCGCACCACGCGGACGTCTCGGCGCTGCTGCGCGACCGCCGCCTGGGCCGCACCTACCAGCACCGCTTCACCCACGAGGACTTCGGCCGCACGGCACCCCCGCCGGAGCACGAGCCGTTCCACACCCTCAACGACCACGGCATGCTGGACCTGGAGCCGCCGGATCACACGCGGATCCGCCGCCTGGTGTCGAAGGCGTTCACGCCGCGCACGGTGGAGGGACTGAAGCCGTACGTGGAGCAGCTGGCGGCGAAGCTGGTGGCCGACCTGGTGAAGGCGGGCGGCGGCGATCTGCTGACGGACGTGGCGGAGCCGCTGCCGGTGGCGGTGATCGCGGAGATGCTGGGCATCCCGGAGGCCGACCGGGCGCCGCTCCGCCCCTGGTCGGCGGACATCTGCGGCATGTACGAGCTGAGCCCGTCCGAGGACACGGCGGCGAAGGCGGTACGCGCGTCGGAGGAGTTCACGGAGTACCTGCGGGAGCTGATCGCGGCCCGCCGCGAGGAGCCCGGCGAGGACCTGATCTCGGGCCTGATCGCCGCGTACGACGAGGGCGACCGTCTGACGGAACAGGAGATGATCTCGACGTGCGTGCTCCTGCTCAACGCGGGCCACGAGGCGACGGTCAACGCGACGGTGAACGGCTGGTGGGCCCTGTTCCGCAACCCGGGCCAGTTGTCGGCGCTGAGGGCGGACCACTCCCTGATCCCCTCCGCAGTGGAGGAGCTGATGCGCTACGACACCCCGCTCCAGCTCTTCGAGCGCTGGGTACTGGACGACATAGAGATCGACGGCACGGTGATCCCGAGGGGCAGTGAGGTGGCGCTCCTGTTCGGCGCGGCCAACCACGACCCGGAGGTCTTCGCCGACCCCGGGGCGCTGGACCTGACGCGGACGGAGAACCCGCACATCTCGTTCAGCGCGGGCATCCACTACTGCATCGGTGCTCCGCTGGCGCGGATCGAGCTGGCGGCCTCGATGAAGGCGCTGCTGGCGGGTGCGCCGACACTGGGCCTGGTGGCGGAACCTGCCCGGAAGCCCAACTTCGTGATCAGAGGGCTGGAGGGGCTGAGCGTGAGCGTCGGGAGCTGAGGCGGGATCCGACGCCCCGCAGGACCGCCCAGACACCCAGGCCGCCGGCGGTTCCGGCGAGGGTCAGCAGGGGCAGCTCGGCGTAGAAGACACTCCAGTCGGGTCCCTGCTCGAATCGGCGGACCCGGCCCTGGGCCCTGCCGACCCACACCGTCAGCCCGACGCCCACGCCGAGGAGGATGGTCAGACATCCCGCGGCGGCCTGTGCACGTTGTCCCATGCCTACGAGGGACGCACCTGCGGTGCCAGGGGTTCCGGTCACCAACATCCTTGTGGGTGCGGGCCCTACGCCCCGAGTACGCGGTGCAGGCCCGGCTCGATGTCCGGGGCGCTGATCGAGCCGTAACCGAAGACGAAGCCCGGGCGTGCGGAGCGGTTCGCGGCGACCTCCGCCAGGGTGTGGACGGCCACGCCGGATGATCTGGCCCGGCCGGCCCGGTCCGCGAGGGCGTCGGGGTCGGCGAGCCGGCCTCGGGTGAAAGTGGTCACGTGCAGGCCCGCGGCAGACGGCACCAGCTCGGCCAGGTCCGTGAAGCGGTCGGTGAGCGCGCGGGTGACGGCTTGGTGCCGGGTCGCGTACGTGTGCCGCATCCGGCTGATGTGCCGGGCGAGCAGTCCGTCGTCGACGAACCGGGCGAGCGCCGCCTGCGTGGGGACCGCCGTGTGCCAGTCGGCGGTGTACTTGGCGGTGCGCAGTGCTGTGCGCAGCGGGGCGGGCGCCACCAGGAAGCCGACGCGCAGGGAGGGCAGCATCACCTTGGAGAACGACCCCACATAGATGACGTGTCCGTCCCGGTCCAGACTCCGCAGCGTCTCGACCGGCCGCCCGCCGAACCGGAACTCGCTGTCGTAGTCGTCCTCGATCACCGCCGCGCCGTGCTGCCGCGCCCACCGCAGGAGCGCCGTCCGGCGTCGCAGCGACATCGGCATGCCGAGCGGGAACTGGTGGGCGGGGGTGACGTACACGGCACGCGTGTCCGGCGGAATGGCGTCCACCAGCAGGCCCTCGGCGTCCACCGGTACGCCCGTGACCTCGGCGCCCTGCGCCAGGAACGGCAGCCGGGCTGGTGGATAGCCGGGCTCTTCGACGGCCACCCGGTCGCCCGGTTCGAGCAGCACCCGCCCAACGAGGTCCAGGGCCTGTTGCGTGCCGGTGGTCACCAGTACGTCGTCCGGGCCGGTCCGTACGCCGCGGGAGACTCCGATGTGCCGGGCGAGCGCGGCCCGCAGCCCGGCGTGGCCGGCCGGATCGCCGTATCCGGCCGCCCCGGCCGCCGAGAGGCGCAGTTCCCGGGAGATCAGGGGACGCCAGGCGTCGTACGGGAAGAGCCGGGCGTCCGGCAGGCCGACCCGGAAGTCGTGGGTCGCCGTGGTCGGGCCCGCGGTCTCCGGGGCCGGCCACGGCGACAAGCCCGCCCACAGGGCCCGCGGGCGCAGTCCCGGGCCGGTGGAGCCGGTGACGGTCGCGGCCTCGCGCGTGGGCAGGCCCGTCGTACACACATAGGTCCCGGAGCCGACCCTGCTGTCCGCGTAGCCCTCGGCGACGAGCCGTTCGTAGGCGACGCCGACGGTGTTGCGGGCCACCGCGAGGCGGCGGCCCAACTCCCGGGTCGGGGGCAGCGGATCGCCGGGCCGCAGCAGCCCGTCGTGGATCGCGGTGCGCAGCTGACGGTAGATCTGGCCGGACAGGTCGCGCTGCCCGTCGAGCCTGACGTGCACGTCCATATCGGCTTTCCGCTCTCGGCTCGGCCGTTATCGGTATCGGCCCGGGAATTGGCTCAGTCAGTTGGCAGCTTATTGGCTCTGGAGCCGAACCACTGGGCGGTTCTACGCTCCGGCCATGGACATACGACAACTGGACCGCCAGGCACTGTTGCTGACCGGGGAGCTGGTCTCCCGGGTGAAGACCGATCACTTGAGGTTGGCGACGCCGTGCGCGGACTGGACCCTGTACGGGCTGCTCCGCCATCTGGTCAGCCAGAACGAGGGGTTCGCCGCCTCCGCCCGCGGTGCGGGTGAGCCGTGGGCCGTATGGCGCGACGGCGACCTCGGTGACGACCCGGCCGGAGCGTACGAGGCGTCGGCGGGCGAGGTCACCGCGGCGTTCGTGGAAGACGCGGTGCTGGAGCGGCGGTTCGCGCTGCCGGAGGTGGGCGAGGGCTTCACCGTCCCCGGACGGACAGCGATCGGCTTCCACCTGCTCGACTACGTGGCGCACGCCTGGGACATCGCGGTGACGATCGGCGCCCCGTGGGAACCGGCTGCCGAACTCACCACGGCCGCGCTACGCGTCGCCGCTCTGGTCCCGGACGAGGGCCGTGGAGCCGGTGCCGCGTTCTGCGGACGGATTGCCGTCCCCGACGACGCCCCGCAGGGCGACCGGTTGCTCGCCCTGCTCGGCCGCGACCCGTCCTGGACGCCGGGGCCGTGCTGAGGAGCGGATGGTGCCAGGGGCCGGCCGGGGACTCCCTTGGTGACCGCGCCGCGGCGAACGGCGTCGACAGCGGCACGCGCGGTGGCCGGAGCGGACCGCTGATCGTCAGCGTCACCGACTTCACCAGCGACGCGTACCGGGACCTGCCCGGCATCGCACGTCGCGGCCTCGTGCTGCGGCGCCGCTGGCCGCATCTCGACGGAGCGGTCGGCATGTGGTTGTGGGTCATGCCCTTGGCCCGGCGCTGCGGATCCGTCTCGGTGTGGACCGGGCGGCAGGCCCTGGCGGAGTTCGTACGCCTGCCGGAGCATGTCGCGATCATGGACGAGTACCGCGAGCGAGGCACGACCAGGTCGGTGATCCGGGAGTACGAGAGCTTCGACGCGGCGCGGATCCGGCGGGACGCGGAGGAATGGCTGATGTCGGACGATCGCTGCCGTGCCGCGCGGGGGGCGCCACGGCAGCACGGCTGACAACGGCTTCTCAGCTCAGGCGCCAAGATCATGAGACGGAATCAGACCGGCCCACGAGTGAGACAGACCTGGGGCCTGTCGTTCGGATCACGTCGCAGGAAGACAACGCCGCAGATCGGCGTGCCAGACACCGCGTCTGCGACATGATCCGCCGGACAGGCCCTGGGCCCTGAGCCAGATGTGCTTGCCTGACTCCGAGGATTGCATCGACCCGAGCATGAGGAGTACGAGAGGCAGTTTCACACCGTCACATCCCGCCGCCGTATCCCCGCGAGCCCTGCGGCCACCAGTCCCGCCGCAACTCCCGTAAGCACCAGCACCGGAGCCCACTCCATCCCCCCGCCCGGCAACTTCGGCAGATGCCCGAACGGCGAGAGATCCAGCACCCCCTGCGGTACGTCCAGCGCCGGGCCGATCCACCCCAGCAGCAGCGCGAACCCCGCAACGCCCCAGGCCCCGACCGCCAGTTGGGGCGACACTCCGTACAGCAGAACCGCCAGTCCGCCGAGCACCCACACCGCCGGGACCTGCACCAGGCTCGCCGCCAGTACCGGGCCCAGCTCCTGCCCGTACCCGAGAGCCAGGCCCAGGCCGCTCAGCAGCAGGATCCACACCGCGCCGCCGAAGGCGATCGCCAGGTGGCCGCCGGCCCAGCGCAGCCGGCCCACCGCGTTGGCGAGGATGGGCTCGGCCCGCTGGGAGGTCTCCTCGGCGTGCAGCCGGAGCACCGACGCGACGACGTACAGCGCCGCCACCATGCCGAACATGCCGGCCATCGTGGCCAGGAACGCGTCCTCGATGCCCGACTGCCCGCCCATCCGCTCGATGATCTCCCGGGTTTTGGCATTGTCGCCGACCAGGTCCGCCGCGCCCTTCGTCAGCCCGCCGAAGGCGACCCCGGCCGCGAGGAACCCGGTGCTCCAGCCGAGGACGGCGCCCCGTTGCAGTCGCCAGGCCAGCGCGCCCGCCGTGCCCAGACGGCCGGTCGCCGGTCCCGGCCGGGTCGGGAGGAAACTCATACCGACGTCCCGGCGGCCCGCCAACTCGTAGGCCAGCCGGCCCTGTAGAGCCGTTGCCGTCACGAACAGTCCCAGCACCCACCAGCGTTCGTCCGCGAACGGCCGGACGTTCTCCAGCCAGCCGAGCGGCGAGATCCAGGTCAGCGGTGCGGAACCTCCGTTCGTCGCGGAGTCGCCCGCCGCGCGCAGCACGAACGCCGCGCCGAGCAGGCCGCCCGTCAGACCCTTCGCCAGCCGCGCGCTCTCCGTGAACTGCGCGACGATCGCCGTGAGGGTGGCGAACGCCGTTCCCACGCCTCCGATGCCCAGGCCCAGGGCCAGCGCCCCCGACGCGCCCTGGCCGGCCAGCCCGCCCGCGATCAGCAGCGCCAGCACGGTGTTGGCGACCAGGGCGGTGAGCAGGGCCGCCGTCAGCGGGGCCCGGCGGCCCACCATCGCCGACGAGACCAGTTCCTGACGGCCGCTCTCCTCCTCGTCGCGGGTGTGCCGTACGACGACGAGCAGGCTCATGATGCATGCGAGGACCGCCGCGTAACCGCCGATGCGCCAGGCGGTCAGGCCGCCGATCGAGTCGCTGAAGACCGGGCCGTACGTGGCTCGCAGTGAGCTGTTGGTGAACAACTGGCGGGCGATGCCGGCACGTTCGGCGGGGGTGGAGTACACGCTCTCCAGGGAGGCCGGGAGGGACAGGACCATGAGGGCCGTCACCGCCACCCACAGCGGGATCATCACCCGGTCGCGCCGCAGGTTGAACCTCAACAGCGTCCAGGTACCCGCCAGTTGGCGCGCGCCTCCCGAACGCGGCAAGGGGGAGGTGGTCGTTGTCGCGCTCATCGGGGCAGCACCTCCCCGGTCGGCTCGCCCTGGTAGTGGCGCAGGAACAACTCCTCCAGCGTCGGCGGAGTCGACCTCAGCGACCGCACACCCGCGTCCGTGAGGGAGCGCAGCACCGCGTCCAACTTGTCGGTGTCGACCTGGAGTTGGATCCGTGTGCCCTGAACGTCCAGGTCGTGCACGCCGGGCAGCCGCGCCAACCCGTTCGGTGCGCCCGCCAGTTCCGCCGTGATGCTCGTCCGGGTGAGATGGCGCAGGTCGGCCAGTGAGCCGCTCTCGACGGTGCGGCCCTTGCGGATGATGCTGACGCGGTCGCACAACTCCTCGACCTCGCTGAGGATGTGGGAGGAGAGCAGCACCGTACGGCCCCTGTCGCGCTCCTCCTCCACGCAGGTCTGGAAGACCTCCTCCATCAACGGGTCGAGCCCTGAGGTCGGTTCGTCGAGGATCAGCAGGTCCACGTCCGAGGCGAACGCCGCCACCAGGGCCACCTTCTGGCGGTTGCCCTTCGAGTACGTGCGGCCCTTCCTGGTCGGGTCCAGCTCGAACCGTTCGATCAGGGTGGCGCGGCGCGCCGGGTCGAGGCCGCCGCGCAGCCGGCCGTACAGGTCGATGACCTCGCCGCCGGAGAGGTTGCGCCACAGGGTGACGTCGCCGGGGACGTACGCGATGCGGCGGTGCGCCTCCACCGCGTCGGCCCACGGATCCCGGCCCAGGATCCGCGCGGTGCCCGAGTCGGCGCGCAGCAGACCGAGCAGGACGCGGATGGTCGTGGACTTGCCGGAGCCGTTGGGGCCGAGGAAGCCGTGCACTTCGCCGGTCTCCACGGTCAGGTCGAGACCGTCCAGGGCGTGCGTCCTGCCGAACGACTTGTGCAGTCCGGATACCTCGACAGCGGGGCTGGCCTTCGTCATGTTTCCGAACGTACGCTTGCTTCAGAAATTTGTGAAGTTAAGGAAGTGTATGAATGACAGTTACACTCTGACACATGACGACGGAACCGAAGCCGGGCGCGGCGGAGAGCGGGCGGGATCCCGAGGCGGTGTCCAGGTTCGTCGAGGGCTTCGCCGCGCAGCTCGTCGAGGCCGGGATGCAGCGCATGGCGGCCCGGGTCTTCGCGGCGCTGCTCGCGTCCGACGCCGGCGCGCTGACCTCGGCCGAACTCGGCGAACAGCTCCGGGTCAGCCCGGCCGCCGTGTCCGGCGCGGTGCGTTATCTGTCCCAGGTGCACATGGTCTCGCGCGAGCGCGAGCCCGGCTCGCGGCGCGAGCGGTACCGGGTGCACAGTGACCAGTGGTACGAGGCGGTGACCAACCGCGACGCCGTCCTGAAGCGCTGGGAGCAGACCCTGCGGGTGGGCGTCGACAGTCTCGGCGTCGAGAGTCCCGGGGGCCGGCGGATCGCCGAGACGCTCGCCTTCTTCGAGTTCCTGGAGGGCGAGCTCATTCAGCTGATGGACCGTTGGCGCGAGGAGCGCGCCAGGACCTTCGGCCAGGGCTGACGCGACGGGGTCAGGGCTGTGTCGGCTCAAGTCCGCGTCGGCTCAAGTCCGCATCGGCTCAAGACTGCGTCGGCTCAAGGCTGCGTCGGCTCAAGGCTGCGTCGGCTCAAGTTCGCGTCGGCTCAAGACCGCGTCGGATTCGTCAGGATCGCGCTCGCGACCACGTCGATGAGGTGATCGGCCCGTGGCGCGAGCGTGGGTTGGTCGCTGAGCCATGCGAGCGCCGCGATCAGCGCGAACAGATCGGTGCCGTCGAGGTCGGTCCGTGCCACGCCCGCGTCCTGGGCACGGGTGAGGAGCCGCGCGCCGGCCGCGCGCAGGGTGACGCACGAAGCGTGGAGCGCGGATCCGGTGTCGTCGATGGCGGCTGCCATCAGCTCTGTCACGCCCCGGTACTCGGTGGTCCACGCGACGCAGTCGCGCAGCCAGGACACGAGAGCGTCCTTGGGTGAGTGTGACGTCTCGAACTCGCCCGCCTTTGCCGTCAGTTCGTCGAAGCTCGTGCGGAGCAGGGCGTCCAGCAGCGCCTCGCGCGTCGGGAAGTGGCGCAACAGCGTCGCGAGTCCGACATCGGCCCTGCGTGCGATGTCGCGCAGCGATACGTCGACGCCCTGCTCGGTGATGGCGGTACCCGCTGCCGCGAGCAGGTGGTCGCGGTTCTTCTGGGCGTCGGCGCGCATCTCTCTCCCGTCACTGTTTGACTATCCGGATCAGTGGTCCATATATTCGGACCACTGATCCGGATAAGTCTATCCCGCAGCGCGAGAAGGAGAACTCGATGCCTACAGACATGCCTACAGGCATGCCGACACACATGATGAGGGCGGTCCGGCTCCATGAGCACGGTGGCCCTGAGGTCCTGCGTCATGACGAGGTGCCGATTCCCGAGCCGGGGCCGGGTGAGGTGCTCGTCCGCGTGCACGCGGTCGGCGTCAACCCTCCGGACTGGTACCTGCGCGGCGGCTACACCACCATGCCCGGGGAGACGGAGTCGACGGTTCGCCTGCCGGTGATTCCGGGGACGGACGTGTCGGGTGTCGTCGAGGCCGTCGCCTCCGATGTGGAGGGACTCTCCGTCGGTGACGAGGTCTTCGGTCTCCTTCGTTTCCCCGGCTTCGACGGCAGGGCGTACGCCGAGTACGTGGCCGCGCGCGCCTCGGACCTCGCACGCAAGCCGGCCGGCATCGACCACGTGCACGCCGCCGCGGCGCCCATGGCAGGGCTGACGGCGTGGCAGTTCCTGATCGAGGTGGGGCACGATCACCCCTCGCCCTTCCAGGCGGCGCGACACCGCCCGGTCGCACTCGGCGCCGGCACGACGGTGCTCGTCAACGGTGCCGCGGGCGGCGTGGGGCACCTCGCGCTGCAGCTGGCGAAATGGAAGGGCGCGCAGGTCGTCGCGGTGGCGTCGGGTGCGCATGAATCGTTCCTGCGTGGGCTCGGCGCCGACGATTTCATCGACTACACCAGGAATCGCCCCGAGGAACTCCTGAAAGACATGGACCTCGTCGTCGACACCGTGGGCGGCCCCGACAGCAGCCGCTTCCTGCGCACGCTCAAGCGCGGCGGCGCCCTCTTCCCGGTGCTCCCCGGCGAGTTCGACGAGGCCGAGACCGCCGAGCTGGGCGTCACGGTCTCGACCGCACAGGTCCGCTCGAACAGCGCCCAACTCGCTGAACTGGGACGCCTGTTGGACGAGGGGACGGTCCGCGTCGCGATCGACAGCACGTTTCCGCTCGTGGAGGCCCGGGCGGCGCACGAACGCGCCGCCCGGGGCCATATCCAGGGCAAGATCGTGCTCACGGTCGCTTAGAGCTCGCCAGAAAAGCTGGGGGAGCAGTTCAACGCTCCTTGGTCTCCTCCAGCACCGTCCGGCCCAGCAGGGCGTACCGCTCGGGGTACGAGGGAAGAGCGGGTCGGTCGGGCTGTTGCGTCGGTGTCAACGTCGCCAGCGCGCTTGGTGAGGGTTAGCTTCATCGCTGGGGTCAAGCCCGGGGAGTCCGGCCACTCCGCGCGAGGCTGAACCTCGCGTAAGCGGGACCCGTGACCGCGCCCAACCTGCGGGGCAGCCGCGCTCACTGGTCAGCGGGGTCCTTGCGATCAGTCGGCGCGCGTCGTGGCCGTAGACCGCCTGTTCTTGCAACTGGTCAGACATCGCCGCGTATTGCGCGGTTTCCTGTGGCCTGGTCACCTTGATTACTGCGGTGGGTGTTTCCAGGGCGTCGGCGTTGTTGTCGAAGATCCAGAATCGGATGGTTGCGGGCCCGCTGTCGGGAAGCCGACCACCGCGACACCTCACGGACAAGCGTGGCGCCCGTTCGCCTTCGGTACCGGGTTGGTGTGAGTACCGTTCTGGAAGCGAGTCTGAACGGACGGGGTCCACGATGCCGGGCACACTCCACCAACGCGGCAGGCGGGCATGGCATGGGCGGAATTGATGACGCGGTGGGCGCGCGGATCGCGAAGGGCCGTCGTCGCCGGGGCTGGACGCAGCGCGACCTTTCGTTAGCCGTGGGGCGGTCGGAGTCGTGGGTCTCGCAGGTGGAGCGTGGCGTCCTCGCGCTGGACAGTGTGGACACCGCCGAGGCCGTCGCACGGGCGCTCGGCCTGGGCGTGGGCCACATCCTCGCGTTCGACGTGCGCTATCCGGCCGCACCCGCCGAGGAGCCTCCGGCGCGGCTGCCGGGGAAGACCGGGACGGAGGGCGCAGCGCGGGTGGAACGGCGGGTATTCGTAGGGTCGTTGGCCTCAGGCTTGGCCGGGGCGTTCGGTGCGCTGATCCCGGATACTGAGCGGACCGAGCACGCGGTGCGAACCGGCTCGGTGGACGCGGCAACGGTCGAGCAGCTTCGGACGGTTGCCGTTGCGCACCGCAATTCGTACCGGCAGGTGCCGGCGACCTCGCTCCTGCCGGTCGCGCACGCGCAGATCAATCTTCTCCTGTCCCTCCAGCCCGGCAGGCAACGGGCGCCGTTGAGACGAGCCCTGTTGGTACAGCTGGGGCAGATGACGGCGCTGGCCGCCGTGGTGTCCTATCTGGACCTGGGCAACCGCCTGGACGGCGACATGTACCTGGCCCTGGCCGATCAGGTCGCACGGACCGTCAGCGATCCGGAGCTGTCCGCGCTGTTGTTGGCCGGACGCGCCTTCCATACGTCCTACGCGGGCGACCCCGAGGGCGGTCTGGACTGCGCGCTGGCGGCCATCGACCACGCAGAGGCCGGCGCGTCACGGCGGATGTGCGCGTGGGTGTATGCGGTCGCCTCAGAAATGCACGCCTCGACGGGCGACGAAGTCGCCTGCCGGAACGCCATCGAGACCGCCAGGTACTGGCTGGACGGGCCGCTGGACGATGAGCGGTGGGGCGGGATCGGCTGGTTCGATCTGGGAAAGGTCGACGCCTACGAAGGCGGTGACCTCGTCCCGGCTCGGCCGCCACGAGCTGGCTCTGCCGATCCTGGATGCCGCCTTGGAGCAGCTAGAGCTGAGCATGCGCCGGCACCGGGCCACAGCCCACGCCGATCGGGCCGACGCTCATGCCGCCGCCGGACACCACGAGGCTGCCGTCGCTGACGCCCATGCCTCGTTGACCTTGCTGGAAGAGGTCCACCACACGGAGACTCTGCGGCGCATCACCACCCTTCACCAGACCCTGCGCACCTCGCGCACTCCTGCCAGCCGGTCCCTGGCCGAGCACCTCATCCACGCCCGATCCACCTTGACGACAAGGAGCCCGGCATGATCCGGCACGGTCTGATTCTCGACTTCGGCGGGGTGCTCACGACCTCGGTGCCCGCTTGCGCCGCGTGGTTCGACGCTCAGCAGGGATGGGCGGTGGGCACGTTCCTCAACGCCATCGCGGTGGATCCGGTCGGGCGGGAGCTGTACGCGGATCTGGAGCGCGGGGCCATCACACAGACCCAGTGGAACGAGGGGACCGCCGCCATCCTCGGCACCAACCCCCTCAACCTGCTGGGCCGGGTGCTGGCCGGCCTGCACCCCGAGCCCATGATGATCGACGCGGCCCAGGCCGCCCGGCGTGCCGGGGTGAGGGTGGGGATCTTCTCCAACAGCCTCGGCAGCAACCCCTACGACCCGTACGCGGGCTACCAGTTCGACGAGTTGTACGACGCGGTGCTGATCTCCGAGCACTACGGGATGCGCAAGCCGGACCCGGAGATCTACTCGATCATGCTCGGTCTGATGGGGCTGTCGGCCGAGGACTGCGTGTTCGTTGACGACACCGCCCGCAACCTCCCGCCTGCGGAAGCACTCGGCATCACCACCGTCCTCGCCGCCACCCCGGCCGACACGATCCAGCAGGTTGAGGAATTCCTCGGCCTCACCCTGCGCGAGCAGGTCTAGACCCACCCGCAGTGGCGCTGTGACCTCGCAGCTCCACTGCGCATCACCACGCGATCCACGCGGTTCACTCCCTGTCAGCACGTCACCGAGACCCACCCACCACAGGAGGTACAGCCGTGACGGTCGTTCAGGAACGCCCCGTGACCGATGCGGGAACCCTGCTCACCCCCGAGCTGAGGAACCTGCTCGCAGTCGATGCCCGTAAAGCCGACCCCACCATCACCGCCGACATCGCGGCCCGGGGCGTCGGTCAGATGGCGGCCTTCCTCGCGGCAGGCAGCCGAACCCACCTGCCGCTGAGCCCGTCCGAGCTGGTGGACACGTTCTGGCACGCGTTCATCCTTCGGACCGAGGCGTACTGCGAGTTCTCCCAGCGGGTCGCCGGGCGCATGATCCACCACCGGCCCGAACTGTTGGAGCGCTCCGAACACGGCGGCGCGAAGGCCGTCCGGCAGCGCACGATCGACGCCATCGTGGCGGCGGGCTTCGCCGTCGACCTCGACTTCTGGCCGGAGCTCGACATCGCCGACTGCAATCAGTGCCACGCTGGTTGCCACGACAGCCCCAAGTCGGTCTGACCTTCGGACCGCTCGTTGAACCCACGTATGCCCGGCGCCCTTCCCCGGTGACCGGGCGTACGGCCCCTACCGCCCCACCGCGAGGAGCACGGCAGATGACCGACACGTTGGCCTGGGACACCTACTCGCAGAAGAAGCCGGCCCGGCGCGGGACGAACGCGGCGGGCGAGACGACGTGGTTCAACTGGACGCAGTACCCCGACCATGGTCCGGGCGCCGAAGTGATCGGCGCGGGACCGGGTGCCTCGGTCCTGGAGCTGGGGTGCGGCAAGGGCGGGAACCTGGCGCATGTGGCCGCGCTCGGCGCACGGGCTGTCGGCGTGGATCTCTCGGCCGTCCAGCTCGACGCGGCCCGCGAGCGGTGGGACGGCCTGGAGCTTCACCAGCGTGATGCCGTCGACTACCTGGCCGACTGCGGCGAGCGGTTCGGCGCGGTGTACTCGGTCTTCGGCGCGGTGTGGTTCACCGACCCCGACGTCCTGTTGCCGGCGGTTCGGGACCGGCTCTCCCCGGGCGGGATTCTCACGTTCTCCCAGCGGCCCGCGATCGAGGGTTGTTACGGCTGCCAGGCGTCGTACATCAACCGGCTCGACGACCCCGAACCGCTGGTCGTCAAGCGCTGGGACTACACCCCGGAGACGTGGGTCGAGCGCCTGAGGGCAAACGGGTTCACCGACGTGACCGCAGGGGTGATTCCGGCCCCCGAGGGAAGCCGCAGAACCGGAACACTCCTGGTGCGCGCGGTCCGTTGCTCGGGTCATCAGGGATGAGCAGTCGGGCCCTCGTCCGAACTGGCCCCCCCCTGGCCCCGCCTTCACTCACACCACGAGCCTGGCACCGGGGCTGACGCGGGTACGGTGCGTCAGCCCCGACCGAGGAGGAGTGTGCTCAACTCGCCTACGGCTAGGGCTCCTTGGTCTTCTCCAGCACCGTCCGCTCGAGCAGCGCGTACCGCTTGGTTCCGCCTCTGCCTTCTCCTCTTTCAGCTCCGCCTCGGAGCCATCGGTCGAAGCGGTGACACTGGAGGACCTGAGGGGCATGTCGGTCCTTGAGAGTCTCGAGGATCTCGCGGCTTAAGTGAGGTTGGCTGGTGGCGGGCGCGGTTGCTCGTCTGCGCGAGTATCAGCTGACCACGCCGGTCTACTTGTCGGCCAGAGCGGTGCTCTAGGTGGCGTTGCGGATCATTGCGCGCTTGGATAGGCGCATGTCGGAGGGGAAGCGGGGCTCGGCCCGTTGGTGGTATGGCGCGTGGAGCGTAGTCGTTGTCGCGATCTTGGCGGGTGCCGCCGCCTGGCTACTGCTTCCTGGTGAAGCAGACCCGCACGACTATCTCCGGGAGCCGGACGACGTGGTTTATGGCGACGGGTCGCTGGCAACCGTGCTTGCGCACTACGGCGTGAGCCTGCCCGACCAGGCGACGGACGTGCGCTTCCATGACGAAGAATCGCTGATCGGTTCCGAAGGGACCCTCTTCCTTCACTTCAGGGTTTCCGACGCCGGCTTGACGTCCCTCCTTCAGACCCTCGACGTGGGGTCGCTCACGCCGGGCCTACCTGCGGACTGGGACGCCAGCGGGGAAGGGCAGCGTTTTGGCTGGAGCTTCCTGGGGAGTTCCTGGCGCGGAGCGCAGGGACCAGTCGAGGGAACTGTCACCGCTTCCGTCGCTGTCGCTCGGGCGGGCGGGGTCAACTCCGTCTATGTGATCGCCGAGCGCGTCTGACCCAGTGCGAGAAGAGCTGCCACGGACTCACGGGCGGGGCTTCCTGGCGAAGTTGCCGGTGTCGGCCTCGGTGAGGATCCCGAGTTTGACCAGGCGTTTCAGCTTGGCGCGGGTGCCTTCGACGTTCTTCGGCAGCAGTTCGTGGCCAAGGGCTTCGCAGACGTCCTTTGCCCGTAGCGGCCCGGTCGTTGTCGTGGGTGTTCGCGGGGAGGACGACGACTGCGATGACCAGGCCCGAGGACGTCCACGGCAAGGCCCCGTTTGCGGCCGGGCACCCGCTTGGCCGGATCGTGGCCGCTCGTGGCGGCGGGGACCTCGGCGGCCACATGGACAATCTGGGTGTCCAGGACCACCAGGGTCGGGTCCTCTAATCGGCGGGCGCGTTCACGGACCTGGCAGCGCAGGAGTTCATTGATGACCTGGTCGGTTCCGTCGTCCCGCCAGGCGGCGAAGTAGTAGTGGGTCGCGCTCTTCTGCGGCAGGTCGTGCGGGAGATAGGCCCACTGGCAGCCGGCCCGCCCCTGGCAGAGGATCATGTTCACGATGTCCCGCATGTCGTAGGTGCCCTGGTGGCCGCTGACCGAGCGGCGCCGGTCCTTCCATGCGGTGACCACCGGCTCGATCCAACGACCACTGCTCGTCCGACAAGTCACTCGGATACGGCTTGCGTTCACTCACCCCGCCAACCCCAGCAGACCCCGCACCGCGATCCCGCGGATTCCGCCCCGCCGCCACACCATCAGGCGACAGCAGATCAACTCAAAGACTAACGAACCACCCACTGGCAGCGGGCGCCAGCGCCAGACTCATCCGGCAGGCACTGCGGAGCAGCGAGGAAGACACATCGTGGCCAGGATCGTAGGCCCGTTCTGGAAGTCGTCGTATTCCGGAGCGCAGGGCAACTGCACTGAGGTGGCCCTCACGGCCGTCGGCGGCCGAGCCGTACGCGACAGCAAGGACCAGGCCGGCGGCCCGATGCTCACCTTCCCCCCCCGGCGGCTGGCAGGCGTTCCTGGTCGGTGTCGGGGCCAAGCCCGGGGAATTCGGCCGCTGCGTGCGAGGCTGAATCTCGTGTCAGCGGGGCCCGTGACCGCGTCCAACCCGCGGTGCTCGCGTGCGCTGCGTGGTTCGACGCTCAGCGGGGACGGCCGGTGGGCGCGTTCCTCAACGCCATCGCGGTGGATCCGACAGGTCGGCTCTCAGCGGGCCTGCGGATAGCCGATCTCGGAGATGTCCTGGGCCAGGTCCGCGAGGGTGACCTCGATGTTCAACGACGACACGAGTTCCTGGTCCAGCGGCCGCAAGGCATACACGTCACTCACCGTTTCCAGATCCACAGAGACCTCGTAATAGTCCTCGGCGAAGCGCTGGAACGCTTCGGGTGAACGGTCGACCAGTAGCCGGAACAGGCCCGTGGCCCCATCAGGGTCGGCACGGTTCGGGGGGAAGTCGATCGTGCCGTGGTGCCACTGATCATCCGTCACCTCCCGCCACAAGCAGGCCGTCACGACGGGCACGTCGTCCTCATCGGTGAACGCCGGTTCCTGGACGAAGGGCTTGAAGACGTCGGGAACATCGTCAATCACTACCGGCCAGGGCTCGCCATCATGGCCGTACGGGCTCATCGGTGATTCGTGGTCGAAGCCGCGGACATAGCCCCCTGCGGCCGAGAACACGATGGAGTACTCGTCTCCCGACCCGTTGCGCATCGAGGCCATCTCCTCGCCTTTGGCCCAAGCGGCGTTGAAGGAGTGGTACCGGCTCTCCCAGTCCGGGCTCAGGATCGCGTCGAGCATCGCGAGCGAGCGGCACAGGTCCCGAAGGTCGGCGATGGCGGGAAGTCGGCGAGCTACGTCATAGACAGTCACGGGCTCATCCAAGCGGATGCCTCTGAGGGATTTCCTTCTCTGGGTGATCGTCTCCCGGCCGGTGGTTTCACTTCAGGGATGTTGCGCCGTGGGGAGCAGGGATCTTAGGTCTGGACAGTGGCCCGTTTCTCTATTCGAGAAGCAGATCCGCAGGGCCTTCCACTGCTGGGCCACAGCCGTCGGGCAGACCTTCGACCACAGACGCGACGGCCTCCTCGGGGGTCTGAGGGGAGCGATACGGAATGTCTCGACCCTTGGGGCGCGTTGTGCCCTCCAGCCGCCTCCGAACTGGGGAAAGAGGCTGGGGACGTCGTAGGACCACGGGGCGTGGGTGCAGCGGCTGAACTGCAGACTCCCGTGGCTGATCAACGGAAAGAGGCTCCGCAACAGCGGGTTCGCGTACGCCGCTTCGACGATATCGTGGTCGATCAGCCGATCCGGGGTGTTTCGTACTATCTGCCATTTGAAGGCAACAGCCTCACCTCGCTCGTGAGCCAAGGTGAGCTCGTCGATCTCGAGGAACGGCCACTTGTCGCCCAGTTCGCGGACTGAGGCCCCTGCCTGCCATGCGTGCGCGATGTTGACGACGGTCTGCAGTTCGGCGGTTCGGCCGCTGGCCGCTTCTCCAACCCCGGTCCACCATATTCGGATGCCGAAGACTCGCTCCTGCTCGCCGAGTGTCACGACAACCGAGCCGCGGGACGCGTCCACGCTCGCGACGATGAGTCGCCAGCTGTCTGTCGCAGACTCGGTGCCGCTGACGGTGCCGAGATCGACATGCATGTCGGCGGCGGCATTGCGAAGGGCTGCCACCCAGTTGCCGTTGGCTGTGGCCACTTCCGGATAGAGCAGTGGATCTGGCTGGATAGCAGGTGGGTAGCCTGCCGGGTGAAGGGCGTCCATGCTGGTGATTGTTGCGGGTCGCGCGCAGTGCCACCAGTCGCGTCTTCAGCCGCGCCGGGCGTTCGATCCAGGTGAAGCTCCTATTGCTGTCAAGCGGTCTGGATCCAGTCGCGGTAGGCATGAGCGAGGTCGTCGTCTCGGCTGAGGCCTCGTTCAAGTCTCGAGATGGTGGTGGGCCAGACCCCGAAGTGCTGGGCCACTGCTGTGAGGGTGATGTTCCGGGCTTGCCGTAGGGGCCGCAGGTCGGCGATGCCGGGGACGGTGACGGTGGTGGTGAGGCAGCGGAAGACCTCCCTGGCAATGGCTCGTTTCAGGAGCCGGATGATCTCCTTCTTCGTCCGGCCGGCTGTGGTCTGCCGTGCCGTGTATGTGCGGGTTCTGGCGTCGCTGGACATGCGGACGAGGGCGATGCGGTAGAGAGCGGCGTTGGCATCCCGGTCTCCGCCCCGGGACAGGCGGTGCCGGTTCGTTCTGCCGCTGGAGGCGGGGACCGGGGCGACGCCGCACAGGGCGGCGAAGGATGCCTCGGTCCGCATGCGTTCGGGATTTCCTCCGGCGGTGACCAGCAGCTGCGCCGCGGTGTCGGGGCCGACGCCGTAGGCGGCTCGCAGGCCGGGGTTGTGCGCGCTGACCTCGCTGTCCATGGCCCGTGTCAGGGCTTCGTGTTCGGCGGTCAGTTCCTTGACGCGTCGGGCGAGGCTCTTCAGCGCGGTGAGGACCGCGTTGTGCACCGCGTCCCCGGTCGGTCGCAGCCGGGCCAGGGCATCCGTGCGGTCTGTCCCTTTGAGCTGCGCGTATCTGGCGCGGATGGCTTCGGGCGCGGTGACGAGGAGGTTGGTGATCTGGTTCAGGGCGGCGGTGCGGGCCTTGACTGCGGAGCGGGCGGCGTTGTGCAGGGCGCGTATGCCGGCGACGGTGTCGTCCTTGGGAGCGCCGGAGGCCCGCCCGGACAGGGCGGCGCGGGCGGCGGCGTAGGCGTCGATGGGGTCGGACTTGCCGCTGCGGCGGCGTTCGGCCCGGTCGGGCCGGTTGACCTCGATGACCGGGTGCCCGTGCGAGCGGGCGGCGCGGGTGAAGCCGGCGCCGTAGGAGGAGGTGCCTTCCACGCCGATCGCGCTCACACGGCCGTGGGCGTTCAGAAAGGCCAGGGCCGCAGCGTATCCGGCAGCGGTGGTGGCGAACTCGGCGTCGGCGAGGTGGCCACCGTTGTCGCTGATGACCGCGACGTGAATGGTGTCGGCGTGGGAGTCGACACCGCCGAACACGTCCTGGTCCGCGGTGTCTTTCACGACCTCTGATGTCATGCTGATGGTGCCTTCCCAACCGGAGGTGGGCACCGGCCGGGTGGCGCAGACAGGACAGTGAAGGGGCTTGTGGCCAAGCTCCTATCAGGTCATGTTCCGCCCGGCCGGAGCCATGAGAACAGACTCCGGCGGCCGGACAGTACACCACAAGGACAGCCCAGCAGGGCGTCAGTCAGACCCCGAGCCACGGCCGCCGGAACCTGAGTATCAGCATCACTGTCAGACCCCCTGCCCCCAGCCCCACCTTCACCCGCACCGCGAGCCCGGCGCCAGGGCCGACGCAGGTACCCTGCGTCGGCCCCGTCCGAGGGGGTGCTCGATCCGCGTCCTCAACTCCCTTACCGCTAGCGCTCCTTGGTCTCCTCCAGTACCGTCCGCCCCAGCAGTGCGTACCGTTCGGGGGCGCGGTGTTTGAGGTAGGTGGCGTAGCCGATGCCGGCCGCCGCGACCAGTGCGACCAGCCATGGCGTCGCCTTGAGGATCAGTGAGCCGGACTCCGTGCCCGCCGCGGCGCCCATGTTGGACACCAGGAGCACCACCACCGCGAGCATCGCCACGCCGCCGACGAGCGGGGCCGTGAACGTCCGGAACCAGTGGCGGCTCTCCGGGTGGTTCTTGCGGAAGTAGGCCAGGACCGCGAAGGAGCAGACGGCCTGGACGACGAGGATCGCCATCGTGCCGAGGATGGCCAGCAGGACGTACGTACCCGTGTACGGGTCCTTGTGCGCGGCCCAGAAGGCGAGCAGCAGGAGGGCGCTGATGATCGTCTGGACGAGGCCCGCGATGTGCGGGGAGCCGTGGTCGGCGTGGGTGCGGCCGATGGTCCGCTTGAGGGAGGGGAGTACGCCCTCGCGCCCCAGGGCGTACATGTAGCGGGCGGCGCAGTTGTGGAAGGCCATGCCGCAGGCCAGCGAGCCGGTGATCATCAGCCACTGCATGACGACGACCGCCCAGTGGCCGACGTAGTGCTCGGTGGGGTCGAAGAACAGGGCGAGGGGGTTCGAGGACGAGGCCGCCGCGACGGCTTCCTTCTCGCCGTTGCCCGTGATGGCCATCCAGGACACGAAGACGTAGAAGACGCCGACGCCCAGGACGCTGATCATCGTCGCCTTGGGGATGATCTTCTTCGGGTCGCGGGACTCCTCGCCGTACATCGCCGTCGACTCGAAGCCGACCCACGACCAGAAGGCGAAGAAGAGGCCGAGGCCGGCGCTGGTGCCCTGGAAGGCGTTGACCGGGTTGACCGGGGCGAAGGTGAAGCCGTTCGGGCCGCCGCCGTGCAGGGCGACCGAGATCGCCATCGCGGCGAGGATCGTCACCTCGGTGCCGAGGAGGACGATCAGCAGCTTCTCGGCCACCGACACCCCGAACCACGTGCCCGTGGCGTTGATCGCGAGCATGACGATCGCGAACAGCCACCAGGGGACGTGGGCGCCCGTCTGGTCCTTGATGGTGTCGGTGGCGAAGGTCGAGAAGATGCCGATCAGGGCGGGCTCGAAGACGACGTACGCGAAGGTGGCGAGCAGCCCGGAGGCGAGGCCGACCGTGCGGCCGAGGCCGTAGGAGATGAAGCCGTAGAAGGCGCCGGTTGACGTGATGTGCTTCGCCATCGACGTGAAGCCGACGGCAAAGATTGCCAGGACGACCATTGCGACCAAGTAGCTCGCCGGGGCGCCGATGCCGTTGCCCGACGACACCATGAAGGGCACGTTGCCCGTCATCGCGGTGATCGGCGCGGCCGTGGCGACGGCCATGAAGACCACGCCCAGCAGGCCGATCGCGTTCGGCTTCAGCCGGTGGACCGTGCCGCCGTCGTCGGCACCCGGCCCTGTTCTCGTATCGTCCGCCGGGGCTACGCCCTCGTCCACTGCCATCGGGTGGCCCCTTCCTGGTTGTGCTGTCGATGGAGTGGAACTCTGTAGTCCGAATGAGTCGGTCAAGGGTGTCGGCGCGTTAAATGTTTGTCAACCAGACCTTTAGAAATCTGGCGGCAACACGTGGCTCGTACGGTCATCGCCATGAGCACGTACACCTCCACCCTCGGCGGTCACCGCTACCGCTTCGACTCCCTCGCGCGCCTGCTCGCCGCCGCGAGCCCCGAGCGCTCCGGTGACCGGCTGGCCGGCCTCGCCGCGGACTCCGCGCAGCAACGGGTCGCGGCACGCTGGGCGTTGGCGGAGGTGCCGCTGGCTCAGTTCCTCGCCGAGCCGGTGATTCCGTACGAGGACGACGACGTGACCCGGCTGATCGTGGACACGCACGACCTGGCCGCCTTCGCACCGGTGGCAAGGCTGACCGTGGGCGGGTTCCGGGAGTGGCTGCTGTCGGAGGCGGCGGACGCGCAGGCGCTGGCCGCCGTGTCGCCGGGGCTCACGCCCGAGATGGTGGCGGCGGTGTCCAAGCTGATGGGGAACGCCGACCTGGTCGCGGTGGCGAGGAAGGTGCGGGTGGTGACCGCCTTCCGGTCGACCATCGGGCTGCCGGGGCGGCTGGCCACCCGCCTCCAGCCCAACCACCCGACCGACGACCCGGCCGGCGTCGCGGCGGCCCTGCTGGACGGTCTGCTGCTCGGCTCGGGCGACGCGGTGATCGGCATCAACCCGGCGACCGACAGCCCGAGGGCGGTCCGCGACCTGCTGGAACTGCTGGACGGGGTCATCCAGCGGTACCAGATCCCCACGCAGTCGTGCGTTCTGTGTCACGTCACGACGAGTGTGGACCTGATGGAGCGGGGGGCGCCGGTCGACCTCGTCTTCCAGTCCATCGCGGGTACGCAGGCCGCGAACGCCTCGTTCGGGGTGACCCTGGGGCTGCTGGACGAGGCGTACGCGGCGGCGGGGGAGCTGAACCGGGGGACGGTCGGGCGCAACGCCCTGTACTTCGAGACCGGGCAGGGCAGCGCGCTGTCCGCCGACGCGCATCACGGCGTCGACCAGCAGACGGTGGAGGCGCGGGCCTACGCGGTGGCCAGGCGCTACGACCCCCTGCTGGTGAACACGGTGGTCGGCTTCATCGGCCCCGAGTACCTCTACGACGGCCGCCAGATTCTCCGCGCCGCCCTGGAGGACCACTTCTGCGGCAAGCTGCTCGGCCTGCCCATGGGCCTGGACATCTGCTACACGAACCACGCCGACGCCGATGACGACGACGTGGCGACGATGCTCACCATGCTCGGGGTCGCGGGCGCGTCCTTCGTGATCTGCACACCGGGCGGCGACGACATCATGCTCAACTACCAATCCGCCTCGTACCACGACGCGTTGTACCTCCGCGAGGTCCTCGGGCTGCGCCCGGCACCGGAGTTCGAGGCGTGGCTCGACGGCATCGGCCTGCTGGACGAGCGGGGAGCGATCCGGGACGTCTCCGGTACGGCACATCCGCTGACGGCCATCGGAAAGGAACTGGCGGCATGACGGATCGTCAATTGACCCCTGTGGCCGATGACTTGACCATGTGGGCTGCGCTACGGCGGCACACGCAGGCCAGGATCGGCCTCGGCCGCGCGGGCTCGGCCCTCCCCACCCGCCACCGTCTGGAGCTGCAGGCCGCGCATGCCGCCGCCCGGGACGCGGTGCACTCTCCCTTCGAACCGGAGATCGTCGCGGCCGGCCTGACAGGCGAACCGACGGTACGGGTACGCAGCGCCGCCGGTGACCGGCTGACCTACCTCCAGCGCCCCGACCTGGGGCGCCGCCTCGACGACATCGACCGTGCCCATCTCCCCGGCGGTGACTGGGATCTGGTGTTCGTCGTGGCCGACGGGCTGTCCAGCCGGGCGGTGCACGAGCACGCGGCGCCGATGGTGCGGGCGACGACGGCACTGCTGGACCCGGGTCTGCGGGTGGCTCCGGTGATCCTGGCCGAGCAGGCGCGGGTCGCCCTCGGCGATGACGTGGCCCATGCGATGGGCGCCGCGATGGTGGTCGTCCTGATCGGCGAACGGCCCGGGATGTCGGCGGCGGACTCGCTGGGCGCGTATCTGACGTACGCCCCGCGGCCGGGTACGACCACGGACGCGGACCGCAACTGCCTGTCCAACATCAGGCCGCCGCTGGGCCTCACCTATGAGACGGCGGCGGCGAAGCTGGCGGCGCTGATGGGGAGGGCGCGGGAGCTGGGTCTGACGGGGGTGGCGCTGAAGGACGAGTCGGGCCTTTCAGCCCGTCCGGCGATTGAGGACAAGGCCCGTTCAGGGCCGTAGGGGGGTCTGGGGGCGCAGCCCCCAGGGACGGGACGGGTAGGGGCGGCGGGGGCGGAAACCCTTCAGGTTGGCAGCGTCAGCCCCCACGCACCCTCCCGCACCACCCACGTCCGCCGCCGCACAGGCCCACTCACCACCCCCGCATCCGCCCGGTACCGGAAATCCGCCCCCGACACCGTCACCCGCGCCCCCACCGCCCCCAGCGGAGACGCCTCCGCCCCCACCGACACCGGACGGACCTCCACCCGGGCGCCCCCGGACACCCCGGGTGTCAGGGTCACCGCCTCCACCGGCTGGTCCAGGTCCACGAGGGTCACCCCGTCCACCTCGACGCGCAGCCGTGAGGGCCCGGGGCCGCCCGGCAGCGGGGCCACCCGTGCTCCCCGCGCCCCCCGGACCGGCCGCGCCGCCAGTGTCCGTACCAGGGACTGGTAGCTCCGCAGCCAGGGATGAGCGGCGGCCCCCGTGCCCAGCTCCGCCTCGCCGGAGCCGTCGATGTCGGCCGATTGCCGTAGCGCCGGAATGCGCACCGCGCCCACCACCACCCCGTCGCTGTCGTCGACGAGAAGGTCCAGTCGGCGTTCGGCGCCCTCCAGGACGGCCCGCGCCGCGGCCACCGCGTCGGTCGGGACGCCGAGGGAGTGGGCGAGGGCGAGCCCTCCGATCGCGCCCACCGGGACGATCGACAGTGCACATCCGGCCAGTTCCCGCTGCCGGTGCAGCAGGGCCACCGTCCGCAGCAGGGCCCGGTCGTCGCCGATCACCACCGGCCTCCGGGAGCCCCTCCTGGCCAGTGCCCGAGCGAATTCCTCGGGACTGTCCGGGAGGCACACCTTTGTTCTCGCACCCGCGCTGAGCACGTCTTTCGCAATTCGTACAGACTCGCCGTCCGTCCGCCGGGCGACCGGGTCGATGACCACGAAGAGCTGGTCGGAAGTCGCCACCTCGGTCATGCCTCGCTTCCTCGGGTAGCATCTTTGTGCAAGAGCCCCTTGCGCTATTGCGCCAGGGGCTTGGTCTATTCCGGGGCATCCGGGTCCGACGGGTTGCGGCCGATGACGGTCGCTGGTGTACGAGGCATGAGCCGTGAGCTCAGACGCGTACGCCCCTGGCCTTGGACATGCCCCGCCCGGAAGGGGTGTACGCGCGTGCCCGCACTTGTGCTGCTCGGTGCTCAGTGGGGTGACGAAGGTAAGGGGAAGGCTACGGACCTGCTTGGCGGGTCCGTGGACTATGTGGTGCGCTACCAGGGCGGCAACAACGCCGGCCACACGGTAGTCGTGGGCGATCAGAAGTACGCCCTGCACCTCCTCCCTTCCGGAATCCTCACACCTGAATGCACACCCGTCATCGGCAACGGCGTCGTCGTCGACCCGTCGGTCCTGTTCTCCGAGCTGAACGGGCTGAACGAGCGAGGCGTCGACACGTCCAAGCTCCTGATCAGCGGTAACGCTCACATCATCACGCCGTACAACGTGACCGTCGACAAGGTGACGGAACGCTTCCTCGGGAAGCGGAAGATCGGCACGACCGGTCGTGGTATCGGCCCGACCTACGCCGACAAGATCAACCGGGTCGGCATCCGCGTCCAGGACCTGTACGACGAGTCGATCCTGACGCAGAAGGTCGAGGCGGCGCTGGACGGCAAGAACCAGCTCCTCACCAAGGTCTTCAACCGCCGGGCGATCGAGGCCGCCCAGGTCGTCGAGGAACTCCTCACCTACGCGGACCGGCTCAAGCCGTACGTCGCCGACACCGTCCTGGTCCTCAACCAGGCGCTCGACGACGACAAGGTGGTCCTCTTCGAGGGCGGCCAGGGCACGCTCCTGGACATCGACCACGGCACGTACCCCTTCGTCACCTCGTCCAACCCGACCGCGGGCGGGGCCTGCACGGGCTCGGGCGTCGGCCCGACGAAGATCAGCCGGGTCATCGGCATCCTCAAGGCGTACACGACCCGCGTCGGCGCCGGCCCCTTCCCCACCGAGCTCTTCGACGAGGACGGCGCCGCGCTGCGCCGCATCGGCCACGAGCGGGGCGTCACCACCGGCCGTGACCGGCGCTGCGGCTGGTTCGACGCGGTCATCGCCCGCTACGCGACCCGCGTCAACGGCCTGACCGACTTCTTCCTCACCAAGCTCGACGTCCTCACCGGGTGGGAGGAGATCCCGGTCTGCGTGGCGTACGAGATCGACGGCAAGCGCGTCGAGGAACTCCCTTACTCCCAGACCGACTTCCACCACGCGAAGCCGATCTACGAGACCCTCCCCGGCTGGTCGGAGGACATCACGAAGGCCAAGTCCTTCGCGGACCTCCCGAAGAACGCCCAGGCGTACGTGAAGGCCCTGGAGGAGATGTCCGGCGCACCGATCTCGGCGATCGGCGTCGGCCCGGGCCGCACGGAGACGATCGAGATCAACTCGTTCATCTAGCGCGGACGGGCAGGACGAGCAGGAAGAACGGATGAGGGGCACCCCGTCAACGGGGTGCCCCTCATGTCACGTCACGTCACGTCACGTCACGTCACGTCATGTCATGTCATGTCACTTCACTTCACTTCGTGTGTCAGCTCGTGAAGATGAAGTACTTCCACGCGCCGTGCGTGGTCGTGTTCACGTTGTCGCCCGACGCGCCGTCGAGGTACGACGAGCGGATGCGGAAGCGGTAGCCGATGTCGTGCGTGCCGCCCAGTTCCACGCGGGAGATGCCGGACGAGTCCAGGGCGAAGTACTGGGAGCCGCCGTCGTACCACGAGCCCTCGTAGAAGTACTCGATCTGGAGGCGCTGCTCGCGGTACGGGTACGCCGTCATCGACGTGGTGAACAGCGGGACCGTGGCCTGGTGGAAGTAGGCGTACGTCTGGCCGTACACGTTCTTGTTCTTGTACTGGCGGCTGATCGTCGTCGACACCTTGACCTTGGTGTAGACCGTGCTGGCCACCGTCTTGGGCGCGTAACGCGCGTCGCCCGTGAAGCGTGCCGTCAGACGGGTGTCGCGGGTGAGCTTGTACGTGGCCGAGAAGTCGCCGTTGCGGTTGACCGTGCCGGCCTTGACCAGCTTGTTGGGCCGGTCGGAGCCGTACGGGTCGGCCCAGATCTCGACCTTGCGGTTCTTGTACGTCTTGCCGAGGTGCGCCGTGAACGTGACGCTCTTCGCGTAGTCGTACGTCTTCTTGTTGTTGGAGAGCCGGACCGAGGTCGCCGCGCGCGAGACGTCGACCGTGTCCGAGCCGGAGGACGCCAGGTGGTCGGCGTCACCCGCGTACGACAGCGCGTACGTCACCTTGCCGCCGGCCGGCGGGCTGTTGGTGAAGGAGAACGTGCCGTTCGCCGCGACCGTCGCCGTGCCGATCTTCCGGCCGCTCGGGCTGTCCAGGTCCTTGCGGGTGATCGTCAGCTTGGTGCCCGCCGGGACGGCCACCTTGCTGGTGAGCTTGCCCTTGACCGTGAGCTTCTTCGCCCGGTCGGACTTGGCGGGGGCGGTGACGGAGACGGTGGTGACCGCCTTGGTCGGGTTGTTCAGGACGCGCAGGTCGTACCTGTTGTCCCCGGCGTCCGTCACCGCGAACAGCCGGGACCTGTCCGGTGCCCAGCCGAGGCCCGCCGTGGCGAGTCTGCCGGTGCTGCCTCCGTCGACGAGGTCGTAGTCCCGGACCGAGGCCGCGCGGCCCGGCTTGTAGACGTTCAGGCCCTGGCCGAAGGACGTGTCGTTGCCCGCGGCGACTGTGCCCTCGGGGGCGACGGCCACCGCGTTGGCGGACCCCTGGGTGTTGGAGTACTTGCCGTCCGACGTGAGGTCGGAGGTCTTGTACGTCACGTGGTTGTACGGGTCCTGGGCGGCCACGATGACCCGCCCGCCGTCCGGCGTGACCGAGAGGTCGCGCAGTTCGCTGCCCGCGACGGTCTTGCGCGCGGTGGAGGTCGCGGTGCCCGACGAAACGTCGTACACGCCCAACTCGGTCCAGGCCAGGCCGGGCAGGCCCGCGACCAGGCTGTTTGAGCCCGGCGCGGCGTCCAGCAGGGGAGCGGCGCTCCAGGGCTTGGCCGCGTCGGCGTCCAGGGTGACCTTGTGCTCCGGGTCGGTCAGGTCGACCGAGCCGATGTTGCCGGTGCCCGGGACGCCGTATCCGAACCACAGCTTGCCGCCCGCGAGGGCCACGGACTGGGGGTTCACGTCCCCCGTCGGGTACTGCGCCGACACCGTGACCGTGGCCGGGTCGATGGCTACGATCGCGTCGGCTTTGTCGCTCAGGTCGTCGGGCACCGCCGCGTACAGCGTCTTGGAGTCGGCGGACAGCTCCAGGCCCTTGACGCCGCGCAGGTTGGAGACCTCTGCGACGAAGTTGCCCCGGTAGTCGGTGGCGACGATCCGGTCGCTGACCGGGTCGCTGACGAAGACCCGCTGGTGGACGCCGTCCACGACGATGTCCCCGAACGAGACGATGCCCAGGTCCCGCTGGTCGTCCGCCATGGCGGTGCTCGCGACGCCGGTCGTGAGTGCGACGGAACCGAAAGTGAGTGCGACCGCAAGCGCGGTCGACAGAGTGCGTCTGTGCACGATGATTTCGAACCCCCCGGTACGAAAGCGCCCCAGAAATAGGGCCCTTGGCCCTGAGTGAGCCAGTGGAGAAGAGATTAGGTCACACCACTGACAGAAGGTTCACAGGGGGTTAACGGGACGGGTGGGAGCCCCGCCTTTCGCTGGAATTGACCGGGACATGGCCTGTCATGGCTTGTTCTTGGTTCCTGGGTGACCGGTCCGGGGTCACGATCTACGCGTGTAGCCACCTCTCTGTCGCCCAGCCGTCCCCGCTGCCCAGGAGTCCCCCTCATGCCCATCCCGCCCATGAACCGCCGTCAGTTCATGCACAAGTCGGCCGTCACCGGTGCCGTCATGGCCGCCGCCGGAACCGTCGCGGCAGCCCCCGCGCAGGCCGCCGACCGCCCCGACAGCGCGCACTGCAAGCCGCCCCGCACCTGGTCCTTCTCCATCCTGGGCACCACCGACCTGCACAGCCACGTCTTCGACTGGGACTACTACACGGACGCCGCCTACAAGGACAAGGCCGGCAACTCGGTCGGCGTCGCCCGCGTGGCCACCCTCATCAAGCAGCAGCGCGCGGAGAAGGGCGAGGACCACGTCCTGCTCGTCGACGCGGGCGACATCATCCAGGGCACGTCACTGGCGTACTACTACGCGCGCGTGGACCCCATCCTGGGCACCGGCAAGGGCAAGCGCGCCCCCGAGCACCCCATGGCCATCGCCATGAACGCCATGCGCTACGACGCCGCCGCCCTCGGCAACCACGAGTTCAACTACGGCATCGACACCCTCCGCAAGTTCGAGAGCCAGTGCCGTTTCCCGCTCCTCGGCGCGAACGCCCTCGACGCGAAGACGCTTCGGCCGGCCTTCCAGCCGTACACCGTCAAGCGCATCCGGGTCCCCGGCGCACCGGACATCAAGGTCGGCATCCTCGGCCTCACCAACCCCGGAATCGCCCTGTGGGACAAGGACAACGTCGCCGGGAAGATGACGTTCACCGGGCTCGTCGAGCAGGCGAAGAAGTACGTCCCGAGGATGCGCGCCCTCGGCTGTGACGTCGTCTTCCTCACGGATCACTCGGGCCTGGACGGCAGTTCGTCGTACGGGACCGAGCTGCCGTACGTCGAGAACGCGTCGAACCTGGTGGCGGAGCAGGTGCCCGGGATCGACGCGATCCTCGTCGGGCACACGCACACCGAGGTGTCGTCCTACACGGTGACCAACAAGACGACCGGCAAGGACGTGATCCTCTCCGAGCCGTACTGCTACGGCATGCGCCTGACCGTCTTCGACTTCGAGCTCGAACTCGAGCGCGGTCAGTGGAAGGTGACCAGCACGAAGGCGAAGACCCTCAACAGCAACGGGGTCGACGAGGACGAGCAGATCACCAAGCTGCTCAAGGCCGACCACGATCTCGTCGTGAAGTACGTCAACACGGCTGTCGGCACGTGTACGGCGGACCTGTCGGCGGCGGAGGCGTGCTGGAAGGACGTACCCGTCATGGACTTCATCCACCAGGTCCAGATGGCCACCGTGGCCACCGGCCTGTCGAGCGCGGACGCCGCCCTCCCGCTGATCTCGGTCGCCGCGCCCTTCAGCCGCACCGCGGACATTCCCAAGGGTGACGTCACCATCCGCGATGTCGCCGGTCTCTACATCTACGACAACACCCTGTACGGCAAGAAGCTGACCGGCGCCCAGCTCAAGGACTACCTGGAGTTCGCGGCGAAGTACTACCACCAGGTGCCGGTGGGCACGGCCGTCGACACCGCGACGGTGACGAACGCCAACAGCTTCTGGGACTACATGTACGACACGGCCGCCGGCGTCGACTACGAGATCGACATCGCGCAGCCGGAGGGTTCCAGGATCAAGAACCTTTCCTACAAGGGCACTTCGGTCACGGCCGACCAGGTCTTCGTCGTGGCGGTGAACAACTACCGCGCCAACGGGGGTTCCGGGTACCCGCACATCGCCGCCGCCGACATCGCGTACAGCTCGACGAACGAGATCCGCCAGCTGATGATCGACTACGTGACGACGAAGGGGACCCTGGACCCCGCCGACTTCGCGGTCACCAACTGGAAGCTGACGCAGGGCGGTACGGCGGTGTTCCCCGCCTGACGTACTCGCTCCGAAGGAGCCGCTGACGTACCCGCCCCGGCGAGGGTGGGGCGTCAGCGGTCTCGAACTCCCTTACGCGCGGCGCTGCAGCCGTGTGTAGGCGGCCAGGGAGCCTCCGCCGAGCATCAGTGCGGTGCCGCCGAGGGCCAGGACGAGCGTGCCGCCGTTGTCGCCGCCGGTGCTGGCGAGTTGGGTGCCGGTGCCGGCCGGAGTGGTGGCGGGCGCGGTGGATGCGGTGGGCGTGGGCGTGGGCGTGGATGTGGATGTTGGTGTGGGTGTGGCGCCGGTCGATGCGGATGCCGATGCCGATGCCGTTGGTGATGGTGATGCCGACGTGGTTGGGCTCGGGCTCAGGCTCGGGGATGCCGACTGGTCGGCGGTCAGCGTGACCTGGGCGGATGCGGAGCCCACGTATGTACCCCGGAACGGGACGGAGCCGCTTTCGTCGACGATGACGCTCTGGGCGAGGCGGGTCCGGCCGAGCGGCGCGTTCGCCTTCCAGGAGACGCGTACCCGTACGGTGCCGGTGTCGCCCGCCGGGGCCGCGTAGTCGTGGCCGCGCAGGTAGAAGCCCGCGGTGTCGGGTTCGGAGGCCGCGAGCACCGGGGTCAGCGCGGCCCACTCGCCCTCGCGGTACACCTGCACGGTGGTGTGGCGGTCGGTGAACAGGACGCTGCTGACGTCGACGTAGTCGGACGCCGTCGTGTTGGCCACGGTGGCCTCGAACTCGACGGGGGCGCCGCCGGACACGGCCGTGGCGGGTACGCCGGTGAGGGTGGCGGTCAGGCCCTCGACGGGGATGGTGCGCACGTCACGGGCCTGGAGGGCCGAGGAACCGTCGGCGGCCCCCACGGAGGAGGTCAGCTTGACGGACCGGGTGCCGCCGTCGCTGTCGCCGTTGTGCGGCTCGCCCATCGGCAGCCCGAGGCGCAGGTGCAGGACGCGGCTCTCGCCGGGGCCGAGCGTGATGGTGGGCGGCAGCGTCCCCTGGAACGAACCGCTGCGGTACTCCAGCGGCACCTTCTCCCAGGCCCCGTTGTCGGTGCGGTACCAGATGGCCAGGCCGTTCTCCGGCATGCCGGTCCCGGCGTCCGCGACCAGGCCGAGGAGGACGTCCTCCGGCTCGGTCGCGGAGGTGTTGGTGAGCTTCTCGGTGAAGTCGACCGGCTGTCCGGCCTGCCCCAGCGTGCCGGGCCCGTCCACGGCCAGCTCGGTGTGACAGCAGGTCTGCGAAGGCCCGGCCGACGGAGTCGGCTCCCCCGGCGCGGCCCACACGGCGGGCGCGGCGACAGCCACCGAGCCCAGAGACATCAGCGCACCGGCCGCCCCCATGGCGAGTGGGCGACCGATACGGATGGTGCGGAACATGAATCCCCCCGGATTCGCCAAAGGTGTGGTGCGAGGCAGTGCGGTGGTTCAGCGCGCCGCGCCGCGGTGCGGCGCGAGATACGCGAGCGATACGCGACGCGGCACCGATGTGCCTGACCCGTACGTCCTGGTCCGGAGTGAGCCCCTGCGGCTGTAAGACGCCGCCGGGGCCGGATGGTTGCCGGAGAATTGGGGTTTTTATCCGGACTCAATCACTCCGTGACCTGGGGCGATGTCGAGTGGCGCGGGCGCCCGCATCCGATCTTAGCTAGAGAAACGCTTGCGTTTCGATCGGGGTCACCGTAGCTTGTCGGTACGAAACCGTTTCGTATCGATGGGAATGTGCGATGACGAGCTCTCCAGTACTCCTGGCCGTCGCTCTCTCCCTTGTTTCCGCGCTCTGCTACGCCACGGCCGCCGTGATCCAGGAGCGTACCGCCGCCGGAACGGCCAATCTGCGCGGGGTGCTCGCCCGGGGCTCGTGGTGGGGAGCGGTCCTCCTCAACGCCGGCGGCGCGCTGCTGCACGTGGTCGCTCTGCGGTACGGGCCGCTGAGCCTGGTGCAGCCGCTCGGTGTACTGACCCTCGTGGTGGCGGTGCCCCTGGGCTCGCTGGCCGCCCGCCGCCGGACCTCGGGCGGCCAGTGGCGCGGTATGGCCCTCACGCTCCTGGGGCTGACGGCACTGCTGACCGTCGCCGCCTCGGGCAGCGGGCCGGTCGGCGCCCTGAGCACCACCGAGATCCTGCTGGTCGCGCTCGCCGCCGTCACTGTCATCGTGGTGCTCGTACGCCTGGCCTCGGGCCGCTCGGCCATGGGCGGCCTCGCCTTCGCGGCGGCCTCCGGCATCGCTTCCGGAGTCGGCTCCACGCTGGCCCAGAAGCTCGCGGTCGGGGCGGGGATGTCGTGGAGCACGGCGCTGGTCGCGGTCCTCACCGTCGGATTCGCCGCAAGCGGGCTGCTGCTCGCCCAGAAGGCGTACGGCAGCGGTCTCGGCGGCCCCCTCGCGCTGCTCACCCTCGTCAACCCGGTCGCCGCGTCCGCCATCGGCGTCACCCTGCTCGGCGAGGGCTTCCAGTACGGCGCGACCGGCACCCTCCTCGCCCTGGCCGGCGCGGCGACGGCCGCCCACGGCGTGGTCCTGCTCAGCCGGCCCCAGCCCCAGCAAGTACACCCCGCCCGTCTCGACGGGGGCTACGGCCAGCCGCGCGTACCTAGCCGGACAAGCCCGAACGCCGCACCTGTACCCGTACCCGTACCCGTATCTGTGCCGGACCTGCGACCCACCCGGATTCTCACCGGCACGAGCCGGGCGGCCTGAAATGGAGAGCACGATGACGACGCCGATGATGACGCCGATGATGACGATGCCTCAACTGCGCCCTCTGGCGGCCGTACGCGCGGCGGAACTGGTTGACGTGCCCGCGGTGGTACGCATGATCGCGTCGCCCGCATCCGCATCCGCATCCGCATCCGCATCCGCATCCGCATCCGCGTCAACGCTTCCGGAGGGCTCCCTGCCGGACTGGGAGCGGACGAGGAGTGCCATGCGGCTGGTGCTGGCCCACTACGCCCTCGAAGAGGGCCGGATATGGGTGGCCGAGAGGCCGGACGGGGGGCTCCTCGCGGCTGCCGTCTGGCTGCCGCCCGGCGTCGGGTCCGAGCCCCCCGACACCCGCTTCAGCAGCCTGCTCGCCCGTGAACTCGCCACCGGTCCGGACGACTGCCCGGTGCTGCCGATGTGGCTGAAGGACGTAGGGCCCGACCTGCCGCACTGGAAGGTGTTCATCGTCGGCGAACTGCACGACACGAGCGCCTGGGACCACACCGTGGCCGCCGACCTGCTGGCACCGGGCCTGCGAGCCGTCGACGACGACGCGAACGCGACCGCCGTCGCGATCACGATGTCCCCCCGCCATGGGGACCAGTTGAGGTCCCTCGGGTTCCGCGGCCCGAACGAGGTCCACCTCGGGTCCGGCGCGAACGGGTGGCTGACGACTCGTCACCCAGTAGGCGGGGCAGGCCGGTTGAGCGTCTGAGGGGGACTTGTCACCGATCTTCTCGCGGTGGTTCGGTGGCGGCATCGCCCGAATCGCCCGAGGGCGTCGCGGGCTTGGTGTGCAGGATCTCGCGGGCCTGTTCCGCCGCGCGCGCGATGCTCTCGGAGACGAAGTCGAGGAAGCGGGCGATGTTCTCCAGGCGGGCGGCGGCCGGGGTGCCGGAGCCGAGGACGCCGACGCCCTGCCGTGCGATGCCGACGATTTGGGCGGTGGAGCGGGCGCTGGCCATCATCGACTCGTACCAGATGTCGTCGTCGACGACATAGCGCTCGCGGCGACGTTCGCCCGGTTCCCGGCGGACCATGCCCTGGCTCTCCAGGAACGTGATCGCCTTGGACACGGAGGCCGGGCTGACGTCGAGGCGCTGGACGAGTTCGCCCGCGGTGAGGCTGCCGGCGTCGGTGAGGGTGAGGCAGGCCATCACCCGGGACATCATGGTGGGCATGCCCGAAGCGGTGAGGACGGCGGTGAACACCTCCTCGTACTCGCGTACGGCCTCGGCGTCACGTCCGTAGGCGGGAGGCGGCGCCTGCGGCCCCCGGGGTGTGGTGGTTCTGCGCCGGTGGGCGCGGCGTTCGGTGGCGCGGTGAGCCGCCTCGGCGCGGTAGGCGGTGGGGCCGCCGTTGCGCATCACCTCACGCGTGACGGTGGAGGTCGGCCGCTCCAGGCGCCGGGCGATCTCCGCGTAGGCGAGGCCGTCGGCCAGCCCGAGCGCGATCTGCTGACGTTCGGGCTGGGTGAGCCTGCCTCCCGGCATCGCGGTCTCCTTCGCGGTTCCTGCGGTTCCGTAACGCCTCAACCATAGCGTTCACTTCCATTACATTGCAACGCGCCGAGTGTTCGGTGTTGCGTTAAATCGGGAATCGTTGCAACGAAATGTCTGCGTTCAGCTGCGGAAATGCTGAGCGAGTGCAACGCGTATGTTGCCGAATCTATGAACGCAACGTAGCTTTTCCATTGTCAGAAACAAGAGAACGAAATAAGTCCAAGGAGAGCACGATGCAGAAGTTCGACACTCCCGCCCCAATCCTGACCGTCCTCGACATCCCCGCGGGACGCATCCGGTTGATCGCCGCCGACCGCACCGACACCACCGTCGAGGTTCTGCCCGCGGACGCGTCGAAGAGCCGCGACGTGAAGGCGGCGGAGCAGACCACGGTCGCCTACGACGACGGCATCCTGCGCATCGAGGCCGGTCCGGCCAAGAACCGCATCCTGGGCGCCTCCGGATCCGTCGAGGTGACCGTCCAACTGCCCGCCGGCTCCCGCGTCGAGGCGAAGACGGCCAGCGCCGAACTCCGGGGCGTGGGATGGCTCGGCGACGTCACCTACGAGAGCGCGCAGGGCACGGTCAAGCTCGACGAGACCGACAGCGCCCGCCTCACCCTCCAGGCCGGCGACATCACCGTCGGCCGCCTGGGCGGATCCGGCGAACTGCGCACCCAGAAGGGCGACCTCCACATCACCGAGGCCGTACGCGGCACGATCACCCTGCGCACCGAGGCCGGCGACATCACGGTCGGCGCCACCCGCGCAGCCTCCGCGACCCTGGACGCGGCCACCCCGTACGGCCGTATCGACAACGCCCTCAAGAACACCGACGGCGCCACCGCCCAACTCGCCATCCACGCGACCACCGGCCACGGCAACATCAGCGCGCGGAGCCTCTGAACGGGCGGAACGGGTCGATCGCCCGTTTGCCGATTCGGACGGACCGGTGGTGTCCTACCCTCGATTCACGACGTGCACCAGCAGGAGTACGGGAGTACGGGGGAGGGTGTCCGTGGAGCCCATCGCACCTGAATTACTCATGGCCCTCGCCGGGGGAACGGCGGGTGCCGCCGGGCAGCAGATCTGGGCATCGCTGCGTGACCTGGTCAGGCGCCGTCCGACTGCCGGAGAGCCGCGCGGCGAGGGCGAGTTGACGTCCCTCGACGAGGCCGCCGACAGCCCGGCTCGGGCCAGGCAACTGGCCGACGTACTCGCACTGCGCGCCCAGCAGGACCCGGCCTTCGCCCAGGCACTGGACACCTGGCGCAGGGAGGCCGAGGCACTCGGCGGCACCCGAACCGGTGCCGGTGACGTGCACAACGAGATCTCCGGGGGCACGTTCCAGGGCCCGGTCGTCCAGGCCCGGGACATCAACGGGCCTCTGCACTTGGGTGGTTACTGACCTTTTCGGGTTGCCTTCGGGTGGTGACGTTGGGTGATCCCTGCGGTATGCCGGTGTTATGCGGTACGCGGATGGTGGGGGCCTGACTGCTGAGCGCCGGGCCGTGCGTGAAGGGATCCGGCTGGAGGCCGGGCAGAGGTTCGCACGAGGTGACAGGACTTCGGGCATCGCCAAGGACCTTCGGGTGAGCGAGCGTTCGGTGGAGCAATGGCGCCGGGCCTGGCGTGAGGGCGGCATGGAGGGTCTGAAGTCGAAGGGACCTGCGAAACTGCCGAAGCTGTCGGACGAACGGTTCGCCCTGCTGGAGAAGGAGCTGGCCAAAGGGCCGGCCGCGCACGGCTGGGAAGACCAGCGGTGGACCCTGGAACGCGTCAGAACGCTGATCGGCCGCCAGTTCAGGGTCAGTTGCTCGATCGCGGGAGTGTGGCGGCTCCTGCACCGCCACGGCTGGTCCTGGCAGAGCCCCGCCCGTCGCGCACTGGAACGCGACGAACACGCGGTCGAGCTCTGGAAGAAGGACGTGTGGCCGCAGGTGGAAGGACCGCGGCGGCGCTCGATGCCTGGATCGTCTTCGAGGACGAGGCCGGGTTCGCGATGACGCCGCCACGAGCCCGCACGTGGGGCCGACGCGGGCAGACTCCCGTGGTGAGAGTGCGGGGACGGTCCCGGCGACGGATCTCGATCGCCGCGATGTGCTGCTACCGGCCCGGGGAAAGGTCCCGGCTGATCTACCGGCCCCGCTTCCACCTGCTGCTCAAAGGCGCACGCAAGAGTTTCGCCTGGCAGGACTACCGAGACCTCCTGGTCCGCGCGCACCTGCAACTCGGCGCCCCGATCGTTGTCGTCTGGGACAACTTGAACACCCATCGTGCCGCCGGGATGAGGAAGTATGCGGCCGACCACGAATGGCTCACCCTCGTCCAACTCCCCTCCTACAGCCCGGACTTGAATCCTGTGGAGGGCATCTGGTCTCTGCTGCGGCGCGGGCCGATGGCCAACACCGCGTTCACCGACCCCGACCACCTCACCCGCACCCTCCGCCGAGGACTCGCCCACATCCAGCGCCATCCCGAACTCATCGACGGCTGCCTCACCGAAACCGGACTGACCCTCGCTTCAGACCACCCGAAGCCAATCCGAAAAGGTCAGTAGGGCTCGTCCACGGAATCCTCGTAGGGTGTCTGAGTGTCTTGTGCGCATGGAAGCACGAGGCACTGACAGGCGTGATCGGTGGCTATGGGTGTGTGGGAGCCCGCAGTTGACCATCGGCCGTCCCGTGAGCCTGGACGTGCTCAGTGGCCGCTCGTGTGCGCGTGCCCGGGGCGTGGCAGTGGCTGACGCCAGTCGCCCAGTGCTGTGAGGAGGAACTGGCGGGCGAGACGACGTATTTCGTCCCACGCCGGATCTGTGGCCAGGGCGTTGGCCCAGAAGCCGGCGCGACTGGTGGCGTTGATTTCGCCGAGGCGACGGCCGATGGCCTGAAGATCGGGCAGATCCCTGGGTTCGAAGACTCCGCGCTCCGCGAGTCCTTCGGAGATGCGGCAGAGGAGCTCCAGCTCTTCGACGACGGACTCCGTCTCCAGCTCACGCTCGCCCATCCAGGCAAGCTGATCCTGGAGGTCGGCTGCGAGCAGGGACGCGAATCGCAGCGTCCAGGTGCGCAGATACTCGTCGTTGAGACGGTTCATGCACGCAGGATCGCACCTCAGGGCCGTCCCACGATGATCGTGGATCCAGTGGATCCAGTGGATCGAAGCACGGAGTTGCCTGACGGGCCGGCGAGGTGCTCAGCCCGTGGCTCGCGGGGTTTCCACGGATCGGGCGAAGTCGGCGAGTGCGTGGAAGTCGTTCTCGCGCAGTCCGATTCGCGGGTTGACGTGGTGCAGCAGCCCAGGACCGCGGTGGTGGGCGGTCACGTAGGCCTGGTCCGGATCGCTCTGTTCGTCGTCCACCCAGGCGAAGGGACGGCCGTCGGCGTAGTCCACCAGGGGAGCGGTCTTCCAGTGGACCCCGTCGGGGCGTTCCTGGAACAAGGCGTCGCCGAAGTCGACGAAGGGGAGTTCGGGAAGGCCCAGCACTGGGGCGATCCACTGGTTGGCCTTGTCCATCCAGGTGGTGGCCCAGCACAACTCGTAGCCGAGCTGGAGCAGATGGCGCCCGTGCTCCGGGTTGAGCCAGACCCGCAGGGGTCGCCGCCGGGCCGAGAGTGCCCTGTGCTCGTCCGAGGTTCCGCTGTCCCGGGGCACCCTGAGTGTGGTGTACCCGGCGGGGCGCCTCTCCGGCTGGGCCGCATAGGGGTTGAGCGGCCACGTCGAGGAACAGCAGTGGTTGGTTCACGATCGCCCCCGGTCCTGATCTGTGTCGGCCGCGCCGTGGATGCCTAACTGCACGGGGTTCGAACGGTCTTGGTCCGATGACAGCGGGAAAACCTCGGGCCTAAGGTGTGCCCGTGATCTTCAAGTGGAAGCGTGGGTCTTCGGGCCTCGCCGCCGTCGTGTCCGAGTTGGAGGAGGCGGTCGCCGCTCGCGATGGGGACCGTACCGGGCAGGCGTTCACCGCCATGATGAAGTGTGTGCAGTCGGCGTCGGACACTGAACGTGTCCCGGCAGGACCCCGGTTGGCGGCGCTGCTTCCCGCCTTCCCGCCCACCGGCCCGCGGCCGATGCTGGCGATGGCGGCCGGTTTCTGCGTCGAGCGCGGGGCCGATCCTGCGGCCTGCGCCGAGCCGATCCTCGGCGGCGTCCACCAGGACCTGCTGGACGCCCTGGAGTTCGCCCGCCGCTGGACAGCCACCGGCGCGGCCGAGGACGAACTGCCCGAGCCGGACCAGAAGAACATCGACGACGGACTGCTGGCCCGCCTCGGCACCGACAGGCACGAGGCCACACGACTGGCGCTGGCCTGGTGCTCGGTCGAGGAGTGGCAGCCGCCCGCGCTGGCCGTGCTGTGCCGCAGCGCCGAGGTGCGCAGCCGGTACGCATCCGCGCTCCTCCCCGCCTGCCGCGACGTGGCGGCTCTGGAGCGGCACGACCTGAAATGCCTGGCCCACGCGCTGGCGGTCCTGGACGACGAGCCCCTCATCGTGCTGCACAGGCCCACCGGGACCGGGTTCGAGGTGCGCATCGGCGGCATCGGGGACAACTTCCAGTTGCACACGCTGCTCGCCCACGTCCTCGTCGGCGGCGGCCACGTGCCCGGCTCCACCCCTTCCTCGGAGAGCGTCCGCCTGGCCACGGACCCCGAGCCCGCGCAGGGACGCACCCAGACCGTCGCGACCGGGACCTTCGAACGTCTCGCCCCGGACGGCGAACGAATCTGGAACGAAGGGCTGCCCGACGACATCCCCGTCGTGGAGGGATGCCGCCTGCTTGTGCTCGACGAGCCGATATATGAACGCAGTTGGAACGCCGACCGCTTCTTCCCGCACCTTCCGGGCACGGCCGAGGTGACCCGCGTCCTGCCCGCGGACGAGTCGCGGACCTGGTTCGCCCGCACGTCACCCGCCAACGGGGCCCGCCGACCGTCCTGAACGCCAGAGATTCGGCCGGCACCCCTTCAGGCGGACACCATGTGGTGCCGGAACCCGGGCACGGGCAGTTGGGTGGACGGTACGCGCCCGGACGATCGCGGTGTGACCGGATCAGGGGTCAGGGCCCGGGTTCCAGAGACGCTCAATCAGCGCTGGACGGTGCCCAGTTGGTGGCGGGCTGGTGGCGGGCTGGTGGTCAGGCCTGGTGGCTCGGCGTGCCGGTGACGACGTCCACCGCGTGGCGGCGGTGGGCGGCGAAGAGGGGGAGGGCGGCCTGGGGGTCGCGGGCGCGCAGTGCGGCGGCCAGTGCGTGGTGCTCCTGGGGGATGCAGCCGAGGTAGCCCTCGGTGCTGAGGCCGATGCGGGTCAGCAGGAACAGGTGGACCTGGCAGCGGATGGTCTCCCAGGCCGCGGCGAGACGTTGGTGGCCGGTGGCGGCGAACACGGCGTCGTGGAAGGCGATGTCCAGGCGGACCATGGCGTGCGGGTCCGTCGTGCGATCCATCACGCCGGCTGCCTTCTCGATGGCCGCGAGGTCCTCCTCCGAGGCGTACGCGATGACCTGCTGGACGGCGAGGTCCTCAAGCGCGCCGCGCAGGCTGTCGAGCTCGGCGACATCCTCGGCGGACAGCGTCGTGACCACGGTGCCGCGGTGCCAGGCGCAGTGCACGAGCCCCTCGTGCTCCAGCACGCGCAGAGCCTCACGCACCGGCCCTCTGCTGACCTCCAGTACGCCGGAGAGTTCGACCTCTCGCAGCGGTGCCCCAGGGGCGTACGCACCGCTGAAGATCGCCTCCCGGATCCGGTCGGCGACCTCGTCGGCCAGTCCGCGGCGGCGGGCGGGGGCCACCGATCGATCTCCTGTGGGTTGACTCTTCTCCATGTCCTGATGTTAACATTCCCTCGTTGTCTCAATGTCAACATTGAGACAAGTGGCGTGACCGGTCATCCGGCCAGGAAGGAGACGATCCCGTGAAGGTGTTCCAGATCGGTGCCGCCGGAGGTGTCGGCAGGAGGCTCGCCGCCCTGCTGTCCGAGCGCGGAGACGAGGTGACCGGCATGCACCGCGGCCCGGCCCAGGCCGACACGATCCGCGCGACCGGTGCGACGCCGGTGACCGGCGACCTGATCGCCGACTCTGTCGAAGAGCTCGCAGGCAAGCTCGCCGGGCACGACGCGGTGGTGTTCTCGGCCGGCGCCCACGGAACCGGCACGGACAAGACCACGCTCATCGACGGCAAAGGCCTGGAGAAGGCAGCCGCTGCGGCCGAGACCGCCGGAGTCCAGCGCTTCGTCCTCGTCTCTGTTTTCCCCGACGCCCTGCGCGGCGACGGAGCGTCCGAAGGCTTCGAGCACTACGTCAAGGTCAAGAAGAGTGCCGACGTCCATCTCACCCGCACCAGCCTCGACTGGCTGATCGTCCGCCCCGGCACGCTGCTGGACGGACCGGGTACCGGGCGGGTCACCGCCGGGCCCGCCGTCGAGTACGGCGACGTACACCGCGACGATGTCGCCGCGTTCATCGACGCCGCCCTGCACGAGCCCGCCCTCAACCGCGTCATCGTCGAGCTGACCTCAGGCGACACCCCCGTCGCGGATGCCGTCGCCCGCCTCGCCTGAACCCGGCGCTCCTGCGCACCCCCCCGCATCCCCGCCGGAGAAGGGCAACCATCGTGACTGCGATCGATTCCTGCAAGTCACGGCGTCACGGGCGAGTCCGCGAAGCCGCGTACGCCCCGGCCCGCGCAGCCCATGAAGCCTTCGCAGCCCTCCACACGATCATCGCCTGACACCGGACGGCAGCCGACCCCCGCCGATGGCATCGACCATCTATCACCGACCACGAAAGAAGCACCACCCGCATGAGTTCCCTGTTCACGCCCCTCACCCTGCGATCCCTCCAGATACCCAACCGGGTGTGGATGTCCCCGATGTGCATGTACTCCGCCGCCTCCGAAGGCCCGGACACCGGTGTGCCGACCGACTTCCACCTCACCCACCTGGCCGCCCGCGCCGTCGGCGGCGCGGGCCTGGTCATGGCCGAGGCCACCGCCGTACGCCCCGACGGACGCATCACCCCCTGGGACCTGGGTCTGTGGAACGACCGCCAGCAGGAGGCGTTCACCCGCATCGTCGAGGCCATCAAGGCGCACGGCGCCGTCCCGGCCATCCAGCTCGCCCACGCCGGCCGCAAGACGTCGATGGACAAGCCCTGGCTGTCCGACCGGTACGTGCCCGAGGCCGAGGGCGGCTGGCAGCCCGTCGCCCCCAGCGCCATCGCGTTCGGTGGACTGGCTGTTCCTCATGAACTGACCGTGGAGGAGATCCAGCAGCTTGTCCGGGACTTCGCGGACTCCGCGCGGCGCGCACTGGCCGCCGGCTTCCAGGTCGTCGAGGTGCACGGCGCCCACGGCTTCCTGATCAACTCCTTCCTCTCCCCGGCGTCCAACCACCGCACCGACGCCTACGGCGGCAGCTTCGAGAACCGGCTCCGCTTCGCCCTGGAGGTCGTCGACGCCGTCCGAGCGGTGTGGCCCGAGGATCTGCCGGTGTTCTTCCGCACCTCGGCCACCGACTGGCTGACCGAGAATCCCGAGGACGAGCGTGAGGGCTGGACCGGGGACGACACCGTCCGCCTGGCCAAGGAGCTGCACGCCCACGGCGTCGACCTGCTCGACGTGTCCACCGGCGGCATGGTCCCCGACGCCAGGATCGTCGCCGGACCCAACTACCAGGTGCCCTTCGCCGCCCAGGCACGCCAGGCCACCGGCATCCCCACCGGCGCCGTCGGCATCATCACCGAGCCGCAGCAGGCCGAGGACATCCTCACCAGCGGGCAGGCCGACGCGGTCCTCCTCGGCCGTGAACTCCTGCGCAACCCCTACTGGCCACAGCACGCCGCCCTCGCGCTCGACGCCGAGCCGACCTGGCCCGACCAGTACGCCTATGTCGTCGAGCGCCGTAAGCGCTGACAACTCCGCAACCGCGTCGCTGCATCTCCCCCGCCCGCCAGAACCGGTAGGCGCCAGGCACTCCACGCCGCACGGAAGGAAACCCAGGCCCATGTCCCGTCTCGCTTCCCCCATTCCCCGCTTCCACCTCGCTGTCCCGGTCGACGACCTGGACGCCGCCCGCCGCTTCTACGGCGAGACGCTCGGCCTGGAGCAGGGCCGCAGCGCCGACACCTGGGTGGACTGGAACCTGCACGGCCACCAGTTCGTCACCCACCTCGCCCCGGCCCGTACCGAACAGATACACAACCCGGTCGACGGCCACGACGTCCCCGTACCGCACTTCGGGCTGATCCTGACCATCGACGCCTTCCACCGGCTCGCCGACCAACTACGCGCCGCGGACACCGAATTCATCATCGAGCCCTACGTGCGTTTCGCAGGCGAAGCCGGCGAGCAGTGGACGATGTTCCTGCTCGACCCGGCCGGCAACGCCCTGGAGTTCAAGGCGTTCGCCGACGACTCCCAAGTGTTCGCCACGTGACCACGCCGGGACCCTGCGGCGCACCCCGGCGGTGAATCGGCAGGTACCCCAGCTATTCATGGGCTGGTGGCTCAACAACCGGAACAAGCCCGGTTCGGGTCTTGGCCAAGTGGCCGCCGACGCGGCCTGACCCACGTCTCGACCAACCCGGCGCAAGAGCGCGCCCCAACCTCAGACCGGAGACACAACATGTCGAAACCGACCTATGTCGCTGACCACATCGCCATCACCGAAGTGCTGGAAAAGTACAATCAGGGCGTCGCCAAGGCCGACAGCGCCATCATGAAGCCCGCGTTCGCCGAAGAGGCGACGATTTTCGGCGTCGAGAACGGCAAGCTCTCCGGCGGTGCGATCACGGGCCTCTACGAGGGGATCGACAGGGATTTCCGACCCTCACCGGAAGGCCGCGCCGTGATCGCCTACATCAACGTCACCGGCACTGCGGCCAACGCACGTGTCGATACCAACGATGTCTCCGGCCTGTGCTTCACCGACTACTTCAATCTTCTGAAAGTCGATGGCGCGTGGACCATTGTCAGCAAGATCTACCACACCAACGACGCGCCAAAATCCTGATGCGAACACGGCCCGGGCGTCGATGAGCTTCCCTCCTCCCGCCGGACCTGGCGTGGCGTGACGTGGCGTCACGAGGTGACTGACAGTCGTACAGACGGATGAATCCCAGGGTTTACGCTCCTGGGCATGACCAAGTTCCACGCCACTGTGTGCCTGCCGCCGACCGCGCCTCGGAAGGTTCCACGGGCGGTGGCTGCCGCCCTGGCGCCCTACAACATGGGCCTCGCCGAGGGACAGAATCCGGTCGGCCACTGGGACTGGTGGGCCATCCACTCCACCGCGGGCAACGCCTACCTCGTGCTGCCTCCGCACGACGGCGACCGCAGGCTCGTCACGGCATCGACCGTGCCGCGCAGAAAGGCCAACCTCGGTGCCCTCGGGCCGCTGGAATGCTACGGCGGGCCTCGCGGTCTGCTCGACTTCGAAGGTATGCGGAACCGGGCGGCGCGCGCGTACGACGACCGGCTCGCCGCTTGGACCGAGCTGACCGCGATACACCCGCCGGCCGCCCCGCGCACCGACTTCCTCGCCCGCCACGAAGCCGATCCTGAAAAGTACTCCCAGGCAGACGCCAGGAGGGATCATCTGGCTCAGCCGCTGGTGCAGGAGGTGGCCCAGCGAGCCGTCGCGGGAGACCCGCACTTCAGCACGTCGTTGCTTCTCAACGACCCGGTCGAATACTTCGCGCAGGACCATGAGGAAGCCCGGCTGCTGGCGGTCCAGAGAGCGGTACCCGGCTTCGCCCTGATCGCCCTTGACGGCTCATGGACGTTCGTGGACACAGCCGACCACCTGGAACAGGCCAACCGCTATCTCGACGACCTCGACGCCGAGGCCGTTGTCATCGACGTGCTTTGCCACTGCTGAGGCCAACGCCCAGCAACACCAACGTAGTTCAGACGGTACGGGCGACGAACGCGGACCAGGCTTCACCGGTGACCGTGAGGTTGGGGCCGGTCGGGTTCTTGGAGTCGCGGATGTGGATGGCGGCGGTGGGCGTGTGGGGGCAGGGGGCGATCTCCACGCAGTTCCCGCCGCCGTCGTCGCTGTACGTCGACTTGCGCCAGGCGTAGGCGACTTCGACGCAGTTGCCGCCACCGCTGTCGCTGTAGCTGGACTTGATCCACCGCAGTGCACCGGTGTCGCTCATGGTTCCTCTCCCGCCGATCCTGCCAACTGCTCGATGAGGCTGAGTGAGTCGTCGGGACTCAGAGCCTGTGATCGGATCTTCGCATAGCGGTGCGCGAGTTGGGCTACCTCGGGTGGATCGCTGATGAGGATGCCCTGGTCCTCGATCTCCATGAAGACGACGTGGTCGTGGTCCTCGGTGACGAGGAGTTTCATGGAGCCGCGGTCACCGGCGTGCGATCCACGCAACCCGCGATCCAGCGGGAGTACTTGCAGGCACACGTTCTCCCGCTGCGCGTCCTCGGCGAGCGAGCGCATCTGCTCGCGCATGATCTCCCAGGTGCCGAACGGCCGCCGCAGTACGCCCTCTTCGAGGATCAGCTCGATCATCGGGACCGGGTCGCGGTCGAAGAGGGCACGGCGGGCGAGCCGCGCCTCGACGAGTTCCTCCCGCTTCTGATCGGAGACCGACGGATAGCCACCCCGGATCAGTGCATGCGCGTACCGCTCGGTCTGGAAGATCCCGTCGATAAGGAAGCTCTCGTATGAGGAGACCGTGACCGCGCCCCGCTCCAGCCCCGCAACCCCCCGGAACCGAGCCGGGTACTTCTCCAGCAGCATCCACTTCCGGGCCTTTTCGAAGACGCCCAGCCCGTTCCCCAGTACCTCCTCCAGCTTGACGAGCATCTTGTCGCTCGCGGGCTGCGCGCACGTCTCCATCGCGCTGACCGCCGACGCCGTATAGCCGATCAGCTTGCCCAACTCCTCCTGTGTGAGGCCTGCTTGCTCGCGCAGGGCCTTGGCGAGCGCGGCGACCATACGTGCCGTACCGCCCGCTTCCGTCCTGTTCTCCGAACTCGCCATCCGGTCACTCCCGAACTCAACCGAACTCAACTGGTCACCACCGACCCGCGCCGAATTCCGACAGCTATCAACCGTCGACGCAGAGTTATGGAAGAGGCTAGTCCCGCCTGCCGAAACTGTCCTTATGAATACAGAAAGTGACGAGACAAACCTCGCCGAACCCCCACTCACCCCTGAGATCCCCGACATCCCTGACTGGGTTCCGCCCACCGGCATCCAACTCCGCAAGGCGGGCGTCCAGTTCGACGCGGTACGGGTCGACGGCGACGAGGGCAGGGCGGCGGCGGACCGGCTGGCGCGGATGACCGGCGGCGCGCCGGGGCCTGTGGTTGAGGAGGCGAACGGGAGTCGCGCCGTCTACTTCCTCGTGCCCGTGGGTGCGGCGACTCGCCGGTTCTGGCCGCCGGGCGTCACCTGTCTCTCGTCCGGTCCGTGCCGTATCGCCTTCGTCCCCGTCCCGGCGCTCAACGGCCAGACATGGCCGTTGACTTGGCGTTATCGGCCGACGGGGAGAGATCGCCTCGTACACGCGTTGCTTCTGAAGGCGGCGCTTCACTCCGAAGAGTGAAGAACGCGAACTTCCGCCCCGGAAAAGCCCGTTCAGCTTGCATTCGTCGCTCTGCGTGCCCTTAGAGTCACGGCAACAAGAACGCCCCCGCGGTGCGCCAACACCCGGGGGCTTGGCACGAGGAGCGCCAGCTCCACCAAGAGAAAAAGCTGATGCTCCTCATGCGTATTCATCGTACGACGCCCACGCGCGCCTTTTCAGTCTTCTCCAACGCCCTTCTCCGCGACCGGAGTCTCTCCTGGTGCGCGGTAGGCGTACTGACGTACCTCCTCAGCCTGCCGAACGGCGCCCGCGCCACCATCCGAACCCTTGCCGAGCAGCGCAAGGAAGGGCGGGCGCGGATCGCTGCCGCCCTCCATGAGCTGGAGAAATCCCGGTATCTGCGGCGGGTGGTGCGCAAGGACGAGGAGTCCGGCCAATTCTCCACCGTGTACGAGGTGTTCGACACTCCGTACGACGACGAGCCCCCTGCGGGTGAATCCGAAGAAGTCCAGAATCGGGCCTCCGGTGAGTCGGATTCCGGGGCTTCGGGCGGTCTCCCTTCGGGAGAAAAGACCAGGGAAAAAGAACCTCCCTCCCCGCCGTCGGCCGACGCGCCAGCGGCCGAGGCGGCGGCTGGGGCCGAGGTGCCGTCGGGCGAGCCCGAGGCTCCGCCCGGTGAACGCACCGCGCTCGCCGCGCGGTTGCTCGGCTCGCTCAGCCGTACCGATCCCCGGCTTGCCCTCGGTGCCGCCGAGGCGTTGCGGCTGGCGCCGCTGGTCGAGGAGTGGTGGGCGGCGGGGGCGAGCAGCACGGAGGTGCGCGCGGCTCTGACGCAGGGGCTGCCCACGCCGCTGTACTCGCCCCGCGCCATCGTCGAGGACCGCCTGCGCCGCAAGCGCCCGGCCGCTCCAGCCGCTCCAGTTGTGCCGGTCCCTGCTGTCGTGGAGTCGGCCGGGCAGGCTTCGGCCAAGCCAACGGCCGTACCCGTCACGACCGTTGAGATCCGCAAGCCCGGCGCCACCGGCGGCTATCGCGAGGCCGCGCGACGCGGTGGCGCCCTGGCCCGCGCCCTGATGCAGGGGCGGCCCGCGCCCGCGTAGGCGCGCACGGACTCCCGGCCGCACGTCCGTGCGGCCGGGTCGCCCACCCGGAAGGAAACAGGATGACCGCATTGCTTGAGCGGCCTGAGACGGTATACCGCAGGTATACTGTCGTCATGGCTGACACCACCGTCAAGGTCGACCCCCTGGTCCGTGACCGCCTCATGGTGCTCGCCCGCGAGCGCGGGATGACCATGCGCGATCTGATCGCCGAGCTGGCGGGGGCCACGCCCACCCAGGAGGAGCTGCGGAAGCGGTACGAGGAGACCAAGGCGTACTGCGAGACGCATTTCGGCGTCACCCTCACCGACGAGGACCACGACAGGGTCGAGAAGGTGTGGCAGGACCTGGAGGCCGGACAGGAGGTGGAGAGCCTGTGAGCGCCGAGAAGGGAGGCGTCGGGGGAGGCGGAAGGTCTGGATCCTCCGGACCCGGCGGATCGACCGGGGTCGTCTTCGACGAGTCGGCGCTGCTGGCGCTCGGGTCGGGCAACTCGCTCGCCTCGCAGTTCGTGTCCAACACAGAGCACGGGCCCACCCGGCACGTGTACGTGCCCGCGCTCTGCCTCGCCGCTGCCGACGGCATGCGGAAGGGGCTGGCCGAGCACATCGGCGCCCTGCCAGCCGTCGAGATCGTCGAGCTGGACTTCGCGGGCGCGTCCACCGTGGGCGCGCTCCTGCGCGACGGGGTGGAGTGGCGGCTCGGCCACGCGGTCCACCTGTCCCGCCCGACGGCGGACTGGCCGGACGGCCGGCGCGTACTGACCGTCGACCCCGATCTGTACGCGGACATGCCCCTCGTACGGACGCTCAGGCTGCCGCGTCAGCGGTAGCTCCCGGCAGGGGAAGGGGCCCGCGTCCCAGAAGGGGCGCGGGCCCTGCACCGCCGATGGGCCGGGGCGGGCAGCCCACGTTCGTCGAGTGGGCCGAACGCGCGCACGCCAAGCGCCGATGCCGGGCATATCCTGATTTGGTATGAGTGTGCGTGAGTGCGTGCGAGTGCGTGCCCCGCGCGCGTCGATCAGGAGAAGGTGAGTGCCATGCGCGTTCTGCTCAAGGCGCAGTTCGACACGGAGAAGGGCAACGAGGGCATACGCAGCGGCAAGCTGCCGGAGCTGTTGAAGGAGACCCTGGACCACCTCAAGCCGGAAGCGGCGTACTTCGGTCCCGAGGATGGCTGCCGGACCTGCTGGATGGTCATCGACCTGGAGGACTCCTCCCAGATCCCGCCCATCGCAGAGCCGTTCTTCACCCACTTCAACGCCAAGATCTCGTTCACCCCCGTCATGAACGCCGACGATCTGCAGAAGGGTCTCTCCCAGATCCGGTGAGCGTGCCGCCGCGTGCGCCCGTGCCCGCGCTCAGCTGAAGACGATCATCGACCCCTGGGCCAGGCTCCGCGTCGCCGCCGCGTTCAGCCCCAGCCACACGTGCCGTTCCCGGGCGAACGGGCTCGCGTCGTGTGGGGCGGGTGCCGCCGGTTCCTCCAGTGAGGTGGGGGTCAGCGGTGGGGCCGGGGCCAGCGGCGGGTTCGACGGGTCGATGCCGATCGAGGGGGCCACGAACTCCAGCTCCCTCAGCAGGGTCTGGGACGAGCCCAACGGCCCGCCCCCCGCGAGGAGTTCGTCGCTCGAGAGAGGGTGCGGGAAGTCCACCGGGACGTAGGCGCCCGCGTGGTCGTAGTGCCAGACCAGGTGGGACTGCTGGGCGGTCGCCTCGAACATCTCCAGCAACTGCTCGTAGTCACCGCCCAGTTCGTCGACCGGCGTCACCGGGAGACCGCACACCTGGAGGAGATACGCGCGGCGCAGGAAGTGCAGCGCGTCGTAGTCGAAGCCCGCGATCGGGGCCACGTCGCCGGACAGTCCCGGCATGTACGCGTACACCGGCACCGGAGGCAGTCCCGCCTCGCCCAGCACCTTGTCGTAGAGCGCGAGTTCGTCGGCGAAGGGGTTGTCGGGGGTGTGACAGAGCACGTCGACGAGTGGGACCAGCCACAGGTCACAGGCCAAAGGAGAACTCCTCGCATCGTCGCAGGCGGTGGTCAGGCACCGTGGGCAGAGCAGTCAGGGAAGCGTAGTGGGTGACCGGTGGGTCGGACCCCCGTGTGACGGGCCAGACACCGAAAGGAACAGGTCAGGAACAGGGTCGGGAGCGGCGGCGGGAACAGGTCGGGACAGGGTCGGGAGCGGTCAGGGGCTGATCACGACCGACCGTTCGTCCCCGGGGTCCCGGAGGTCCCGGAGGTTCACGACCCGTCGTGCAGGTCCCATACCCACACCCCGCCCGTCCACTTACCCTTCTCGCCCGTCAGCTCTTCCAGAGTCTTCCGCAGCACCCCGTCGTTGCCCTGCGGGGTCAGCACCAGCACGCCCGCCTTCCAGTACGCGAAGTCCTTCTTCGCCTGCGTCCGCCAGTTGACGCCGATCGTCGGTGCGACGCCGGTGTAGCGGACGTCCCGCAGCATGTTGGAGGTGAAGCGGGGCGCGGCGCCGTAGATGCCGACGCGCTCGTCGCCGTAAGGCCCGTTGAAGTATCCGCCCGGCAGCTTGAAGTCGAGACCGGCCGCCGTCTGCCAGTGCAGTGCCTCCGCGTTGCCGGGATCGGGCAACGGCACCGGGACGAGCGACTCGCCCTTCCCGACGTACGACTTCCACGTGCCGTCCGCGATGAAGGCGGGCACGGGTGTGCGTTCCACCGTCTTCAGCGGGGCCGGGACGATCGGGAGCACGGCGAGGAGGACGGCCAGCGTGCCGAAGTACTGCGAGGTCAGGTTGCGGGTGGCCGCCAGCCGTTCCAGCGCGATGGCCAGGAGCATGCCCAGTGCGGGCGCGCAGATCATCGCGACCCGGCCCTCGATCACCGACTCGAACAGTGGTTTCTTGGCGAGCAGCGCCCAGGGCCCCGGCAGGACGGTGTCGGTCAGCGGGACACGGAACTCGGGGCCCAGGGACAGGAAGGCCGCGGCGACCGCGGTGAAGGCCAGCGCCTTCACGGCCGTGCGCTCCCAGAGTCGTACGACGATCGCGAAGGCCAGCAGGACCAGCGGCCAGCCGTAGAAGGCGTTCTGTTCGGTCGGGTTGAGGGAGAGGGCGTTCGCCCTGTCCGCGTTGCCCGCGACGAGGGAGCGCTCGGCGAAGGAGAGCAGCGCGAGCGGGCTGTTGCCCGCGTTGTCGCCGTGCAGGACGCTCTTGTAGCTCTGCGGCCCGGCGAACTGCCAGTAGAGCGGGAAGGCGACGATCGGGAGGCAGACCGCGCCCCCGATCAGCAGGCCGCGCAGCAGCGGACGCCAGGCGGCCTTCGCCAGGTCCCGGCGGATGAGCGCGTAGGCGAGGGAGAACAGCACCATCCCCATCGCCGCCAGGAGGAGGGGCTCCTCGCCGAGGAAGATCTGGTACGCCGCCATCAGGCCCAGGACCACGCCGTTGCGGCGGACCCGTTCGCCCTCGCACAGCCGCAGGGCGCGGTCGATGATCAGCGGCATCATGAAGAGGATGACGAAGTTCGGGTGCGCGTTGGCATGGCTGACCATCGGGGGCGCGAAGGTCGCCAGGACCGCGCCGGCGAAGGCCGCACCCCGTTGCCGTACGACCCTTTTCACGATCAGCCAGTACCAGGCCGCGGCGGTCACGGCGAGGCCCAGGGTCATCACCAGGGCGAGGGAGACCGCCGGGCCGGCGAGGAGCGTGATCGGTGCGAAGGGGACGGAGAGGCCGAGCATGACCGTGTTGGCCATGAGGTTCACGCCGTCGGGGAAGCCCTGGAGGTCGGTGAAGAGCGGGTTGCGGAAGTGGCTGACGTTGTCGGCAGTGACCGCGAAGAACCACTCCCACTGGTTCTGGTCCTGGAGGGAGTCGGGGAGGTAGCGGCCCGCCGGGTCGAGCCAGCGGCCCGCGTACAGGGCGACCGCCATGAGGAGGAACAGGGTGACCGCGAGGAGGTCGGCGGGGCGGACCGCGCGCGCCTTGAGGGCCGTCAGTTCGGCGAGGACGCGGGCGTAGTCCAGCGGGCGTACCTTCGAGCCGGACTGGTGGGCCCAGCGGACCGGTATCTCGGCGACCGGCCAGTCCGCGCGGCGGAAGTGCTGGAGGACCTCGACGTCGATGCCCCAGCCGTTCAGCCGGGACGCGGCGAACGCCGTACGGGCACGGTCGCCGTCGAACAGTTTGAAGCCGCACTGGGTGTCCCGTATGCCGGGGACCGCGACCCGGCGTATCAGGAGGTTGCCGGCCCGGCCGAGGAGTTCCCGCACCCGGTGCTGGTGGTGCTCGATGGTCGCGCCGGGGACGGAACGGGAGCCGATCGCCGCCGCGTGCCCCTCGGTGAGCGCCCTGTCCAGCAGCTCCAGCTCCTCTATCGGCGCCGCCAGATCGGCGTCGGTGACCAGGACGCGGGCGCCGCGCGAGGCGGCGACCCCGAGGCGCAGGGCGTTGCCCTTGCCCCGGTTGCGCGGGCTGGTGACGAGCTGGACGCGGGGGTCGGCGAGGCCGGTGACGATGTCGCGGGTGCCGTCGGTGGAACCGTCGTCGACGACCACCACCTCCCAGTCGCCCCAGCGGCCCTCGTTCTCCCGGAGGTGGCCGGTGATGGCGGCGAGCGTGGGGCCGAGCCGCTGTTCCTCGTTGTAGGCGGGGACGACGACGGTCAGGTCGAGGGTGCCGGTGGTGCGGGTGGGCGCGCTCATCCGAGGGTGCCCCCGTTCCCCGCCGGTGCCGTGAGGCCGCCGTCCTTCTCCTGGTCGTCCCTCTCCTTGTCGTCCTTCTCCTCCTTCTCGTTGTCCTCGCCTCCGTCGGAAGCGAGGACGGAGGCGGCGGAGGGAGTGGAGTGGGCGGCGTGGTCGTTGGCGAGGCCCTCTATGAGGGCGAGGGAGTGCAGGTCGTAGTCGTCGACCATCCGATGCGCCTCGGCGAGGTCGCGGAGGGTCAGCGCGTCGACGACCTCGGTGTACCGGGACCACAGGTGACCGCGCAGGTCGCTCAGGCGGCGCAGGTGCTGCACCGCGCACACCCAGGACTGGACGCGTAGCCGGTGCAGGAAGTCGGTGAGGTACTGGTTGCCGAACAGGGCGCCGAGCTCGCGCCAGAAGCGCAGGTCGTAGCCGATGAGGACGTTCAGCTCACCGGCGACGGCGGCACGCCGCGCCTCCTCGCCCCGGCGGCGGACACCGGCGAGGGCGGCGGCGGCCCGGGGATCGCCGACGCGGACGAAGAAGCCGCGCGGACCCGGGCTGTCAACGGCGAAGCCGCTCACCCGACCGTCTGCCGGACGCCCCGCCGCACCGGTCGCCAGGCCCTTCGCCAGACCGTGGAACATGCCGTCGGTGACCAGGCCGCGGGCCTCGATCATGCCCCGGAAGTCGGCCGGCGAGTACTCGTGCACGCGGAAGCCGCGGTGCTGGTCCGCCTCCAGCAGGCCCTGGGCCGACAGATCGACCAGGGCCTCGCGGACGGGCGTCGCGGAGACGCCGTACTGCTCGGCGATCTCCTTGACCGTGAACTCCTGACCCGGCTGGAGACGGCCGGCCAGCACCTCGTCGCGGAGCGCGGACGCGATCTGCTGACGCAGGGTGCTGCGGGTCACGGCGCCGTTGCCGCTGCTGGCGGGCATGGTCGGGGCCCTCCCCCTTCGCGCGTGTGGATGACTCTGCTCGCATATGACTACGAGCACGTCACCTTACGCGTTCGGGTTCCCGGCGAACTTTCCCGTGCGCTTACCCACATTCACCGTGTGTCAGCTCCTGTCGGCTCCTGCCGACTCGTGCCGGCTCCTACTCGGTGTACTCGTCGGCGACCGTCAGCGCCGCGTCCAGGGCGGCGAGTCCTTCCTTGGCCTCGGCCTCCGTGACGTTGCAGGGCGGGACGACATGGGTGCGGTTCATGTTGACGAACGGCCACAGCCCGTTCGCCTTCGCGGCGGCGCCGAACGCGGCCATCGGGGCGTTGGCCTCACCGGAGGCGTTGTACGGGACCAGCGGCTCCCGGGTCTCCTTGTTCCGTACGAGGTCCAGGGCCCAGAAGACACCGGTGCCGCGGACTTCGCCGACGCTCGGATGCCGTGCGGCCAGCTCCGCGAGCGCCGGTCCGATGATGTTCTCGCCGGTGCGGGCGGCCTGGCCGACGATGTCCTCCTCCGCCATCACGGTGAGCGTGGCGACGGCCGCGGCGCAGGCGAGGGGGTGCCCGGAGTAGGTCAGGCCGCCGGGGTAGGGGCGGGTGGCGAAGGTCTCGGCGATGGCGGCGGAGATCGCCACGCCGCCCAGGGGCACATAGCCGGAGTTGACGCCCTTGGCGAAGGTCATCAGGTCGGGCACGACGTCGAACAGGTCGGCGGCGAACCACTCGCCGGTGCGCCCGAACCCGGCCATGACCTCGTCCAGGACGAAGACGATCCCGTACTGGTCGCACAGCGCGCGCACCCCGGCGAGATAGCCGGGCGGCGGGATCATGATGCCGGCGGTGCCGGGAATGGTCTCCAGGACGATCGCGGCGATGGTGGCAGGGCCCTCGAAGACGATGGTGTCCTCAAGGTGCTGAAGCGCCCGCGCGCACTCCTGCTCCTCGGTCTCGGCGTAGAACCTGGACCGGTAGAGGAACGGCGCCCAGAAGTGCACGACACCGGCGGTGCCGTTGTCGGAGGGCCAGCGGCGGGGGTCCCCGGTGATGTTCACGGCCTGCTGGGTGCCGCCGTGGTACGAGCGGTAGGCGGACAGCACCTTGGCCCGCCCGGTGTGCAGCCGGGCCATGCGCACGGCGTGCTCGACGGCGTCGGCGCCACCGTTGGTGAAGAAGATCTTGTCGAGGTCGCCCGGGGTCCGCTCGGCGATGAGCCGGGCCGCCTCCGACCGCGCCTCGACGGCGAACGCGGGCGCGAACGTCGTCATCCGCCCGGCCTGCTCCTGGATCGCCGCGACGACCTTCGGGTGCTGGTACCCGATGTTCGTGAAGACCAGCCCACTGGTGAAGTCCAGGTACCGCCTGCCGTCGTAGTCCCAGAAGTACGCCCCTTCGGCACCGGCGACGGCCAGCGGGTCGATGAGCTCCTGCGCGGACCAGGAGTGGAACACGTGCGCGCGATCGGCGGCCTTCACGGCCGCACCGGCCTGGGGGTTGGGCTGAGAGGTCATGCGGGGAGCGTAGGTGCCCCGGGCGCCGGCGGGATATCGGCGTCCTGTCTGCGGTCCGGCGCTTTACACGACAGGTTGTCGCGTGTCCTGATGGAAAAGTAGGGGTGTGCGGGGGAGAAGAGAAGGGGGAGGCGGCGCGGGCATGGACAAGCTCCGGGACGGGGATCCGGTGCGGATCGGGGCGTACCGGCTGGTCGGGCGGCTCGGTGCGGGCGGGATGGGCCAGGTGTACGCCGCGCGGTCCGAGCGGGGGCGTACGGTCGCCGTCAAGCTGGTCCGGCGGGAGCTGGCCGAGCAGGACGAGTTCCGGGACCGGTTCCGGCGGGAGGTCGCCGCCGCGCGGCGCGTCGGGGGGCGCTGGACGGCGCCCGTCCTCGACGCCGACACCGAGGCCACTGTCCCCTGGCTCGCCACCGGATACGTCGCCGGGCCGAGCCTGAAGCAGGTCGTCGGGCACGATCACGGGCCGCTGTCCGAGTACTCGGTGCGCGTCCTCGCCGCCGGGCTCGCGCACGCCCTCCACGACATCCACGCCGCCGGGATCGTCCACCGCGACCTCAAGCCGTCCAACGTCCTGGTCACCATCGACGGGCCCCGCGTCATCGACTTCGGTATCGCCCGCGCCCTGGAGACCGTCACGGAGAGCGGCCTCACGCACGCGGGCGCGCTCGTCGGCTCACCCGGGTTCATGGCACCCGAGCAGGTGCGGGGCGACCGCGTCACCGCCGCGGCCGACGTCTTCTGCCTTGGTTCCGTCCTCGCGTACGCGGTCACGGGCGCCCTGCCGTTCGGCGCGGTCGGCAGCGGGGCCCACGCCATGATGTTCCGCATCGCCCAGGAGGAACCCGACCTGACAGGGGTCCCGGAGGGCCTGGTCGGCCTGGTCCGCGACTGCCTCCACAAGAACCCGGCCCAGCGGCCCACACCGGAACAGATCCTGGAGCGTACGGGGGTGTCGGCGGACCCCGTCGCGGCCGGGACCGGCGGATACGAGCGGGACACCTGGCTGCCGGGCGCGCTGATCGCCCAACTGAGGCGGCACGCGGTGGAGTTGCTCGATGCGGAGGTGGAGACAGGGGTGGCGGGCCCCGTGGAGGAGTCGGACCCGGAAGCGCCGGACCCGGAAGAGCTGGACGCTCTGCCCGAGCACGCGCCGCCCGCCGGCCCACCCGCCCATTCCGCCCACGGCCACCCCCGGCACCACCCGCAGCCCTTCGCCGCCACCCCTGGGGACAGCCAACGGCTCCCCGCCTGGCCCGGGGACCCGGTGCTCGAGGAGCCCGCCGTTCCGGCCGCGTGGAGCACGACACCCTCCGGCCCGCCTCCGCCCTACGGAGTGGGACACGCGCAGGCGCGGGGCAGGAGGTCCCGCCTGTCGCTGGCGCTCGGCGTCGCCGCGCTGGTCGTCGCCCTCGGGGCCGGCGCGTCCATCGTCGCCCTGCTGAACGGTGACGACGGCACCCCGGCCACGCCCCCGAGCCCCACGCCGACCTCGCCGCCGGCCGGTGTCGTACCGTCCGGCTTCCTCGGCACCTGGACCGCCTCGATCGACAACGCCACGGGCCACAACGCGCGTCGACTGACCATCAGACAGGGCGAGGTGGGAGGCCGGGTGCTGACCCTGGTCGCCGACGGCCCCGCCTACCACTGCGTGTTCGTCGCCGCCCTGACGGAACGGTCCACCAGCGAGGCCCTGTTGAGGATTGGCCCGTCCCGGGTCACGGTCGGCGAACCGGCCTCCGCCTGCACCCCGGGCGCCGCCTCGACCCTCACCCTGCGCAAGGACGGCACGCTGGAGCGGGCGACGGAGGGGAGCGGCGGGAAACTGACGTACGGGAAGGAGAGCTGAACGTTCAGCGAACTTCCTTACCGCATAAGGGACTTGGGCTGCCGGTGATCGTAGGGTGACCGCACTGTCCGGCTCCGGCTGCGGATCCGGCTCCGGGGCTTGCGGGGGCACCCACATGGAGTGGCTGAGCGCAGAGAACGTCGTGGCCGTGGCGACCGCGGGTGTCGGTATCGTCGCGTCGGCGGTCATGGTCTGGTACGAGCGCCGGGTACCGCGCCGCAAACGGGTCGGGTACCGCGTACAGATGGACAACCCGATAGGCGACGGCGCCCAGTCGGGCCAGGCGAACGTCCGGCTCGGGCTGTTCGACGAGGCGCCCGGCATGCACCGGGCCACCCTCGTGCTGCTGCGCATCGAGAACGACGGCTCGCAGGGCATCGGCCACGAGGACTACACGAGCCGTGAACTGCACGGCCTCACCGTGGAGTTCACCGACCGCGTGATCCACGGCGTGTCGGTCACCCAGCCGCCCGGCATCGAACACCTCATGAGCCACTTCACGCCGCACGCGGGCTTCGGCTACGACATCGGCGGCAACACCCTGCGCATCCCGCGTGTGCCGCTCAACCGGGGCGAGCACTTCAAGATGCTCGTGCTGCTGTCGGGCGGTGACGTGGGCTGCGCCATCCGGCTCGTCGGCGGTATCCGGGACGGCCAGGTGCACCCCAACCGCAGTGCGACGCCGGACGACAAGCCGCCCCTGTTCAGCCGGGCGGCCCGGCTGATCACCGTCATCCTCACGGCCTCTGTCCTCACCCTCGCGAGCATCGTCATCGTGCGCGACGACGATCCGCCGCCGCTCGGCTGCGAGAAGGGCACCTTGACGGTCGTCGGCTCGACCGCCTTCGCGCTCGTGGCGGAGGGGCTTGCCAAGGAGTACGAGAAGGACTGCGAGGGCTCCGACATCAAGGTCGAGGCGCGTGGCAGTACCGCCGGGGTGGGTGAACTCGCCGCCATGCAGGGCGAGTCGAGGAGCACGCGGGCCTCGGTGGTCGCGTTCTCCGACGGCCGCAACAAGGGCGCGGGCTCCGCACTGCGGGCCGAACCCGTCGCCCTGTCGGTCTTCACCCTGGTCGCCGACAAGGGGCTCGACCTCCAGCGGGGCCTGACCCTGGCGCAGGTGCGGCGCGTCTACTCCGGGGCGGTCGAGTACTGGGACCAGCTCGACCCGGCGCTGCCGCACTGGCGTGTCGTCCTGGTCAGCAGGGACGCCGACTCCGGCACCCGGCAGGTCTTCCAGGACCGGGTGCTCGACGGGAAGTGGGAGGGCGTGCCCAGCACCTCGCTGGGCTGCGATCTCCAGGAGGACCGATCCGCCCCCGTGCGCTGCGAACTCGACTCCACGGAGGACGTGCTGAAGAAGGTCGCCGCGACACGGGGCGCGATCGGCTACAGCGAACTCGGCCAGGCGATCCGCCGACGGACGGTCAACCGGGTGGCCCTCGACGGCGCCAACGCCGACGTCGACGCCATCGAGTACGACGACAGCCCGTACCCGTACCGGGGCGTGGAGTACGCCTACACCTACGCCGACCTGCCGGCCGGCTCACTCGCCGGCAGCTTCCTCAACTACGTGCGCAACCATGGCCAGGCCGCGATCCGCAACAACGGCCACATCCCGTGCACGGCGAGCGCGGGGGAGCGGCTGTGCGAGGAAGGGCGGTGAGCCCCTCACCGCGCCTCCGGCGGCCGTTGCCGAGGCATGTTCGGGCGGGCCCCCGGTGCGGCGACCCCGAACCGGCCCTGATGCACCGTCGCGTCCTGCCGGGGCATCCCCATCCCCGCCGACTGGATCCCCAGCGGCGCGGACCCCGTCCGGAACTCCACCATCCAGTCCGCCGTCTCCGCCCGGATCAGCTCCGTCACGTCCTCCGAGAACCTCCGCAGCACCCCGAGGCACCGGTCGGCGGCCTCGCCCGCCGTTCCCTCCGTCGGGCCCAGGACCTCCCGCACGCTCTCCGACGCCCAGTCGAACTGCAGCACCTGAAGCCGCCGCTGCACGGCCTGCGCGGTGGCGACGTCCCTTATCCACCCCGAGGTGACGCCGAAGAACCGGTCGGCGGCCACGCACGCCACCGCGACCAGCATCGCCAGATACCCCCAGGGCGCGACCCCGCCCATCACCCCGGTGAGATCCAGCAGCGGCAGCGCGGCCCCGGCGACCGCCCCGAGCGCGGCGCCCATACGCAGTGCCCGGGCCCCGCGCCGTTTCCAGACGCGGTCGGCGAGGTACCAGGCCGCCGTCTCCAGAGCGCCCTGCTCCACCCACCGGTACAGCTCGTCGAGGCGCGGCGCGGGCTCGCCCCAGTCGCCGAGGGGGAAGGGCCGGCCGGTCAGGTCCCCGGGCCGCAGCCCGGGGAAGCCCAGCTCGGGGGGACCTTCGCTCCGCCCGTCGTGGGGCGGTCTCTGCGGCGGCCCCTCGGGCTGCATCTCCGGCTGGCTCACCCGGCACTCCCTTAGCTGAGCAGACTGACCACATCACCGTGCGTGACACCGTAAGGCGCCCGCGTGACGTCCGATGCTGGTGTAAAGCTGTCGCGCCGCCCCCTTCCTACCGCCCAATGGGTGGCGGTGACCGGGCTTTCGTTTCTTTTCCGCTCGGAAGAATCCCTTGATCAGGTATAGGCCAGAGGTCAGGCTCACTCGAAAGAGTGCTGGAGCGATGGCAGGGCCGACCACGTAGGCTCGTGCTGAACGCAGATTTTGGTACGGACAACGAGGAGCTGATCGTGATCCCCGGTGGTGGCCAGCCCAACATGCAGCAGCTGCTCCAGCAGGCCCAGAAGATGCAGCAGGACCTGGCGAACGCGCAGGAGGAGCTGGCGCGGACCGAGGTCGACGGGCAGGCGGGCGGTGGTCTGGTGAAGGCGACCGTGACGGGCGCCGGCGAACTGCGGGCCCTCAAGATCGACCCGAAGGCGGTCGACCCGGAGGACACCGAGACCCTCGCCGACCTGGTGGTGGCGGCCGTACAGGCGGCGAACGAGAACGCGCAGCAGCTTCAGCAGCAGAAGCTGGGCCCGCTGGCCCAGGGTCTGGGCGGTGGCGGCAGCGGCATCCCGGGCCTGCCGTTCTGACGTTCGCGCCGCGCGCCCCCCGTCCCGCCTTCCTCAGGTGGGCGGCGGCCAACTACGGTACGTACAGCAGGAAAGACGGAACCGTGTAAGGAAGCACCGAAGCACCGAAGCATCCAGGAAAGGCAGTCCGTTGTACGAAGGCGTGGTCCAGGACCTCATCGACGAACTGGGGCGGCTCCCCGGCGTCGGTCCCAAGAGCGCGCAGCGGATCGCCTTCCACATCCTCCAGGCGGAGCCGACGGACGTACGGCGCCTCGCGCACGCTCTCCTCGAAGTGAAGGCGAAGGTCCGCTTCTGCGCGACCTGCGGGAACGTGGCGCAGGAGGAGCTGTGCAACATCTGCCGCGACCCGCGCCGGGACACGACGGTCATCTGTGTCGTCGAGGAGCCCAAGGACGTCGTGGCGGTCGAGCGGACGCGTGAGTTCCGGGGCAAGTACCACGTCCTGGGCGGCGCGATCAGCCCGATCGAGGGGGTGGGCCCGGACGACCTCCGTATCAGGGAACTGCTGACCCGCCTCGCGGACGGCGCGATCACGGAACTGATCCTGGCCACGGACCCGAACCTGGAGGGCGAGGCCACAGCGACGTACCTCGCCCGCATGATCAAGCCCATGGGCCTCAAGGTCACCCGCCTGGCCAGCGGCCTCCCTGTGGGTGGCGACCTGGAATACGCGGACGAGGTCACCCTTGGCCGCGCCTTCGAGGGGAGACGACTTCTAGATGTCTGACGCCACGCTGCACGACTCGACGCAGGACCCCGACGACTTCGCGGTCCAGATCGCCGACCAGGTGGAGAGCTTCCTGGTGGCCGTCACGGAGGTGGCGAGGGGCGACGAGCCGGACTCGGCGGTGCCCTTCCTCCTCCTGGAGGTCTCCCAGCTCCTGCTGGCGGGCGGTCGCCTCGGCGCGCACGAGGACATCCTCCCGGACGAGCGCTACGAGCCCGACATGGGCCCGGAACCGGACGTGGACGACATCCGCGAACGCCTGGCGCTGATGCTGGACCCGGTGGACGTCTACTCGGAGGTCTTCGACCCCTACGAGCCCCGCAAGGCCCCGGTCCCGGCCCGTATCTCCGACGATCTGGCCGACGTCATCGCCGACCTCCGCCACGGCATGGCCCACTACCGCGCGGGCCGCACCACGGAGGCCATGTGGTGGTGGCAGTTCTCCTACTTCTCCAACTGGGGCTCGACGGCGTCCGCGACCCTGCGCGCGCTGCAGTCCCTGGTCGCCCATGTCCGTCTGAACCAGCCCCTGGCGGAACTGGACGGCCTGGACACCGACCAGGAACTCGGCGACGAGACCCTGGCGGAGGAGGCCGGCAAGGTCATGGTCGAGGAGATCGCGGAGCCGCTGGGGCTGCGGACAGCGAAGTAGCGTCCACGTCAATTGAATCGTGTTGGCATTCACCCGTTGAGCTAAAGGTATAAGAATTCCCTTCTGCTGTTGTGCGCCGGGCGTCCGCTCGTCGACAGGCTTTCCGGCTGCCGTACCCACACCTCAAGCAACTGCGGCCAGGCAGCTCGGGGCGGTCCCCCTCGCCGAGGCCCGCTTTGAGGAGTATCTGACTGCCGCAGTCCGGGCAGAAGAGGACGGGAAGGCCCGATGAACCAGTACAGCAGTTGGGCAGAGGTCAAGCCCCGGATGCGGGAGAACCAACCTGAGGTGTCCGACGCTGAATGGGAGTCCCGCAAACAGGCGGCGCGTACGGCGACCGAGGCACACGTGCTGGGTCACCATCTGCGGGAGATCCGCGAGGAGCAGGGGCTGACGCAGAATCAGGTGGCAGGGTTGGTAGGCATTTCCCAGGCCAGGGTCTCCCAGATCGAGCGGGGAGAGATCCACAACCTGGAGACGATGCGTACGTATGCGGAGGCGCTCGGGGCGAGAGTCACTGTGACGATCGAGTACGGGGACCGGGTGGTCGGCGCGGCCTGACCGGCGGCGGGATCACGGATTGGGACGTACGGAGTGGGGCGCGGCGAGTACGCTGCGCCCCACAACGCGTGTACGGGGCGTACGGGGATGAAGGGGGCGCCGGTGGCGGACGAGGCGTGGGTGGGGCTGGCCGAGGCGATCGGGGCGATCCGGGCGGAGCTTCAGCAGGCGGCCCGGGACGGAGCGGGGCAGGAGATCCAGTTCCGGACCCCTTGGATACGGACCGCGCCGAAATAGACGCCGGATACGAAGAGTTGGTGACCAGCCAGGGGAACCTGCCCAGGCCGGTAGCGGGCAATTGCGTTCGTCACGGTCACACGGTGCCGTCCGTCAGGCTACGCTCGGTAGCGACGAGGTGATACACGCCGGGGTGTGCCTGTCGGAGGTGGCGCTGTGCCGAGCCCGTACAACTTCAACTCCAACGCCAACTCCCAGTCGCCCGTGGCCTGGCGCTACAGCGGCGACCAGATGAAACGCTGGCGCACGAAGGCGGACGTCAGCCGAGAGAAACTCGCCTCGGCCGCCAACTACTCCCCCGACACCATCGCGTCCATGGAACGCGGCGTACGCAGGCCGACGCCGCGAGTCCTCGACGTGGCGGACGAACTGTGCGGTGCGGAGGGCATGTTGAGCGCGGCCAAGGAGTTCCTGGACCGGGAACGGTACTCGCCGCGGGCGCAGGACCTCGTGGACCGGGAGAAGGAGGCGATCAGCCGCTGGTCGTACGATGTCTCGCTCGTGCCGGGGCTGTTGCAGACCAAGGGGTACGCCCGCGCCCTCATCGACAGCCGCATCCCGCCCCTGGACGAGGAGACGGTGGAGCAGCGCATCGCGGGCCGTATGGATCGGCAGTCCATCCTCACCGAACGGAAACCGCCGGTGGGTCTGAGCTTCGTCCTCTACGAGGCCGTGCTGTGCGCCCCGCAGGTGGATGCCGAACAACTGCGTCACCTGCTGGAGGTGGGGCGGCTGCGGAACGTCGTGGTGCAGGTGCTCCCCTTCGAGCGGGTCATCCCCGCCGCACTCATGGGTCCCATGGTGCTGCTGGAGACCCATGACCACGAGCGGTTCGCCTTCATGGAGGGGCAGTTCGCCAGCGAACTGTCGGCCGATCCGGGGGTTGTCAGCAGGGTCACCGAGCGACTTAGCATGATCCGGACGCAGGCTCTCGGACCCGACGAGTCGGCCCGTTTCATCGAGCGGATGGTGGACAGCCGTGAGTGACCAGCTGAAGTGGTTCAAGTCGAGCTACAGCGACGACGAGGGCGGCGACTGCGTCGAGGTCGCGCTCGACTGGTTCAAGGCCAGCTACAGCGACGACGAGGGTGGCAACTGCGTCGAAGTCGCGTTCTCCGCACGCGTCCACATTCGCGACTCGAAGGTCCCCTCCGGTCCCGAACTGCACATCGCCACCCCCGCCTGGACGGCGTTCATCTCCGCAGCTCAGCCCGGAGCTTGAGTCTCGGGCTTCGAGCTCTTCCCCTGGGTTTTGGGCTTTGGGATGGTTGAAAACCTACCCAACCAACCAATTCTGTACGTGAGTTGAGGCGGCGTAACTCGAACGGGTGACGTTCCGTGATCAGCTTGCGCCGGAACGTAAAGCCACCCTAGGTTCACGGCAAACAAGCAAATAGATCGGCCCCGGCCGGTGTTGGAGCACCAGTGCCAGGGCCTAGACCTACGGATCGAAGGAACCTCGATCGTGGCTTACGCCCAGCCTAGCCCTGCCCTGCCGTCCCCGTCCCACCCCATGGCCAATACGGGCTACGGAAAGCGCGCCACGGGTGACGAAGAACCGCACGCCGACCCGGACTTCGCACATCTGCGCCCTCGCGACCGTGAGATCGCCGTCTTCGTCGACCACCTCGAAGACGGTCACGCCATGGGCTACAAGGCGATCGCCGCCGAGCACCCCCGATACGGCCAGCAGGCCGTACGTGTCTCGATGGGCCGCATCACCCTCGCCGGGCACCTGCGCTGGATCAAGGAGCACATCACCGCCGAGGACAACTCGATGCGGTGGGTGACGCGCACGTACTGGTCGCGTACCCGCAGGTCGGCCCAGTGGTGGGCGGAGTTCGTACGGGAGCGCCACGGCAGGGACGTGACCGAGAACTACCAGCCGGGTCTGGCCCGTGTCGAGGAGACAGAGGAGTCCAAGGAGTCCGAAGGAACCGAGGCGCGGGCCCCGGAAGTCGTGCGGCCGGAAGCGGACGACAGGTCGGACAGCAAGTCGGGCGACGAGTCGGACGGCAAGTCGGACGAACAGCCCGCCGAGCAGCCCAGCGCGGCCTACCAGGCGCTCGCCGAACTCCGCGCCGCCGACACACGTATGCCCCTGTCCGACGGCGACTGCCGTTCCCTCGAATCTCTCGCCATGGAGTGGCTGTCCCGTGGTGCGAGCACCGACGACATCACCCGAGCCCTGACCGACGGGCTCCCGTCCGACGTCACCAACCCGGGCGGATTCGCCCGCAAGCGATTGGAGAGCAAGATGCCGCCGAAGAAGTCGAAGCCGGGACAGCAGGCCGCCCGCCGCGCCCGTGTGACCCGCGTGATCAGGGTCTGTGGTCTGTGCGACGCGGACGAGCGCACGGGGGAGATCGTCAGCGGGCTGTGCCGTGAATGCCTTGCGCTGTGCGAGCTGGACGGGCCGGTATACACCCCGGTCCCCGAGACGTTCCTCCCCGCTCAGCGCATCGGCGGCCTGCCGGGTGCCGACGAGGTCGTGGACGTCACCGACCGCGTCGACGCACTGCGCCGCGCGGCGGGGCTGCGGTGAGTGTGCAGGACGTACCGGTCAGGGCACCATGGAGTCGAGGAGGCGACGCCATGACCCCCAGGATCACCGAGCACCGGCCGCAGATGTCCGTCGAGGACTTCGAGGAGCTGGAACGTCATGCCCCAGAGACGGTGCGGCTGGAGTTCATCAACGGGAAGGTCATGGTCAAGCCCATGGCGGACGGCAACCATCGCGAGATCATCGCCTGGCTGCAACGAATGTGCATGCAGCATCGCCCTGACCTGTGGCTGCATGCGGAGAGCGGCCTGAAGACGGAGCGTTACCGCAAAGGGCGTGCGCGTGCCGATGGAGTACTCGTCCCGGTGGGCGGCCTCAAGGGGCAGGGCGAGTGGTCCGAAGCCGACGGTGCGCTGATGGCGGTGGAGGTCACGTCGTACGACTCCGACACCCATCAGCGTGACCGAGTCGAGAAGCCCGACGGCTATGCCGCCGCCGGTATCCCTGTCTACCTCCTCATCGACCGGGACGACGGCTCGGTCGTCGTGTTCAACCAGCCTGAGAACGGCCGTTACCGCCACGAGGAGAAGCTGCCGTTCGGTGCCACCGTCGAGCTTTCCGACCCCGTGAACATCTCCCTCGACACCGAGCCCCTCAAGGAGTTCGTGGACTGACCCTCCGGCCCTCGTCCCGCGCGTCCACGGCGCGCAGGACCGCGTCGGCCACCGCCTCCACCGGCCGTCCGTCACCCGAGTCCACGACGCGGGCCGGGTCCAGGCCCAGCGCGGCCAGCTCGGCCCGCATGAGGGACTGGTAACGGGCGCTGCGGGCAAGGAACTTGTCCATCAGGTGCCGTTCCCCGGCCGTCGCCTGCGCGTGGCGGCCGGCCCGGTGCACTCGTGATCGTACGACGGTGTCCTCGGCTGTGAGCCACACGGCGGCCGTGCGGGGGACGGTGAGCGCCGCGACACGGGTGGGCCAGAGGGCCGACCCGTCAAGGACCAGGCCGCCCGGCCCGGCCGCGTGCTCGGCGATCAGCTCCTCGATCCGCGGCCACAGACGTTCGTAGTGATCCAGGACCGAGGAGACCAACTCCTCGACGGTGAGCGAGCGATAGTGCTCGGCGACATGCCCCGGCACCTCCCACCCCGGCGTACGCCACGGCCGTCCCGGATGCCGCGCCAGCCCGTCGGTCGACCGGCACGCGAACCCCAGCCGTTCCGCCACGACGTGGGCGACGGCCGACTTCCCGACGTTCGACGTGCCCCCGATCAGCGCCACCCGCACATCACCCATGGAGGAACCCTAGGACTCCAGAGACCCCGGGGCTCCAGGGCTCCGGGCAACTCTTCACCTCGGAGCGTGATCGAGCCGTCGCCTTACGTGAGTTGGAATCTTCCTTCCCGCCCCTTGTACGTCCCTTGCACGGGCGCTAACCAGCGAAAAGAGAGGCTGGAGTCACTTCCACCGCAGGAGTTGCGGAGGAGGCGAACCCCCCTCACCCGTACAGGAGTGCGATGACCCGCAAGACCCGCATACGCGCCGCCCTCGTCACCGCCACCGCCCTTGTCACCGCAGCCACGGTGACGGCCGGGGTCAGCGTGGCGGGTGGCGAGCAGGCGAAGAAGCCCACCAAGAAGCAGATCGCCGCACTCTTCGACGGCTGGAACAAGTCCCTGCAGACCGGCGACCCGGAGAAGGTCACCGACCGGTACGCGAAGGACGCGGTGCTGCTGCCGACCGTCTCCAACAAGATCCGGACCAACCACGCCGAGATCGAGGACTACTTCGACCACTTCCTGCTGAACAAGCCGGTCGGCAAGAAGATCAAGTCGTACATCAACATCCTGGACGACAACTCGGCGATCGACGCCGGCTCCTACTACTTCATCCTCACCGACCCGAAGACCGGCGAGAAGAGGCGGGTCGACGCCCGCTACACGTACGAGTACGAGAAGCGGGGCGGCAAGTGGCTGATCGTCAACCACCACTCCTCGGTGATGCCCGAGGGCTGATCAGCCCGGTCGACCAAGTCGACCAAGTCGGTCAAGTCAGCCGGTGCTCTTCTGAGTTGCCGCCCGCAGGCTGATCACCACGCTCAACCCGCCCCCGGGCGCGTCCGCCAGGGCAACCGTGCCGCCGTCGTCCGTCACCAGTTGCTTGACGACGGCGAGGCCGAGGCCCGAGCCGGAGCGCCCGGTGAGGCCCTGGCCGCGCCAGAAGCGGTCGAAGGCGCGGGACTTCTCCGCGTCCGACATGCCCGGACCCTCGTCCGCCACTGTCAACTCCATCTCGTCGCCCCGGGGTTGTGCCCGTACGGTGATCGTCCCGCCGTCCGGTGAGACCTCCAGGGCGTTCGACAGCACGTTGTCCAGTACCTGGTCCAGGTGACCGGGGCTGGCCAGCACAAGCAGCCGGCCGTCGGCACTCCCCCTGAGCGCGATGGTGACTCCGCGCTCGTCGGCGGCCGGCCTCCACACCGACAGGCGTTCGTCCACGATGTCCCTGAGGGACAGCGGCTCCGCCGCCGTGACCTTCGCCTCGGCCCGGGCCAGCACCAGCAGCCCGTTGACCAGACGGCTCATCCGGACCACCTCCGCGGTCGCCTGTTCCACGTCCTCCCGTACGAACTCGTCGTCGGTGCCGTCCGCGATGTTGTCCAGCGACAGGCGCAACGCCGTGAGCGGGGTACGGAGTTGGTGCGAGGCGTCCGCGACGAAGATGCGCTGCGAGGCGACCAGCGTGTCCAGACGCTCCGCGCCCTGGTTGAGGGTGCGGGCCAGGGTCTGGGTCTCCGGCGGGCCTGTCACCGGCGAGCGTGCGGTCAGGTCGCCGTCGCTGAACTTGCTTGCCATGCCGTTGAGTTCACGCAGGGGCGCGGTGATGCGGCGGGCCGCGTACGCGCCGATCGCGGCGGCGGCGCCCAGCACGAGCACGGCCAGTCCCGCCCGGAAACCCCAGATGCTCCACAGCCGCTTGGTCATGTCCGACGTCGAGTAGACGATCCGTACGGCCGACTCGCCCTGCGCGGGGACGGTGACCGTCAGATGCTTGCCCCAGATGAAGTCGGAACCCCAGTCGGTAGTGCCTTCGTTGTCCCGCACGGCCCGGGTCAGGGCGGCGTCCGCCTCGGGCCTCGGCAGTTTCGCGGCGCAGCTGCCGGTGGCCACCTGAACCCTGCCGAGCGTCTCGCGGTCGTACGCCTTGGCCACCTTCTCCAGGGCCTCGCACGAGATCCTGTCGCCGTTGCCGAGGAGCAGCGCCATGGTCTGGGCCTCGCGCTGGACGGACACCTTCGTGTCGTCGCGCAGCTGCTTGGTGAGCGTGAAGGCGACCGGCACCGTGAACAGGAAGATGGCCACCGCGACGAGCAGGATGTAACTCCGGATGAGCTGACGGTTCACGAGGGCTCAGCGTCCTTGACGATCTCGTTCGTCTCGTTCGTCTCGTTCGTCTCGTTCGTTTCGGCCTTCTCGTTCTTCTCGTTCTTCTCGTCCTTGACGATCTCCAGCCGGAAGCCGACCCCGCGTACCGCCTCGATCGCGATCGCGCCCGTCAACTTCCGCCGCAGCGCCGCCACGTGGACGTCGAGCGTCTTCGTCGGCCCGAACCAGTTCGCGTCCCAGACCGCCTCCATGATCTGCTCGCGCGACATCAGCGCGCCCGGCTCCTCGGTGAGGAAGGCCAGCAGGTCGTACTCCTTGGGGGCGAGGGCGACCTCGTCGCCGTCCAGACGGACGCGGGCGGCCTTGCGGTCGATCGTCAGGCGGGTGCCGTACCGGTCGGGGCCGGCCTCGGCGGCCCGGTCGCGCGGCTGGACGCGCCTCATCACCGCTCTTATGCGCGCGATGACCTCCCGTACGCCGAAGGGCTTGGAGACGTAGTCGTCGGCGCCGAGTTCCAGGCCGACCACCCGGTCCGTCTCGTCGCTGCGCGCGCTGATGACGATGATCGGGACGTCACCGCGGGCGCGCAGCGCCCTGCAGACGTCCAGGCCGTCGGTGTCGGGCAGGCCGAGGTCGAGCAGGACGACGTCGTACGGCTCGGTGTGGCTGAGCGCCGCGCCGCCCGTGGACACCCACGCCACCTCGAAGCCGTAGCGCAGCAGGCCGCGACGGAGTGACTGGGCCACCGGTTCATCGTCTTCCACCAGGAGTACGCGCACAGCCGAACCTTAGCCCGCAGTCCTTGAAACTTCATTCACAGTCGCGAGGTGTATGACGCGTATTCCATGGCGAGGTGGGCATGTGCCGTCCGGAGCGGCCGAAGATCGCTTTGGTGAGCGGGACATCTCACCATGCGATACCCCGAAGGGGGAATTCGGCCGCTCGTTAGACTGAGGCGACCGCAGACGGACTGAGCGAGGAGCGCACGTGGGCCTGGTCGTGCAGAAGTACGGAGGCTCATCCGTAGCCGATGCCGAGGGCATCAAGCGTGTCGCCAAGCGAATCGTGGAAGCGAAGAAGAACGGCCATCAAGTGGTCGTCGTCGTTTCCGCGATGGGCGACACGACGGACGAGCTGATCGATCTCGCCGAACAGGTGTCTCCGATGCCTGCCGGGCGTGAGTTCGACATGCTGCTGACCGCAGGAGAGCGGATCTCCATGGCGCTGCTGGCCATGGCGATCAAGAACCTGGGCCACGAGGCCCAGTCGTTCACCGGCAGCCAGGCAGGTGTCATCACCGACTCGGTCCACAACAAAGCCCGGATCATCGACGTCACGCCGGGGCGCATCCGGACCGCGCTGGACGAGGGCAACATCGCCATCGTCGCCGGGTTCCAGGGCGTCAGCCAGGACAAGAAGGACATCACCACGCTGGGGCGCGGCGGGTCGGACACCACCGCCGTCGCGCTGGCCGCCGCCCTCCACGCCGAGGTGTGCGAGATCTACACCGACGTCGACGGGGTGTTCACCGCCGACCCGCGCGTGGTGAAGAAGGCCCGGAAGATCGACTGGATCTCCTCCGAGGACATGCTGGAGCTGGCCGCGTCCGGCTCCAAGGTGCTGCTCCACCGGTGTGTGGAGTACGCCCGCCGTTACGACATCCCGATCCACGTGCGCTCGTCCTTCTCCGGACTGCCGGGCACCTGGGTCAGCAACGAGAAGCCCGAGTGGCAAGGGGACCAGCAGGTGGAGCACGCCATCATCTCCGGAGTCGCCCACGACGTCTCCGAAGCCAAGATCACGGTCGTCGGCGTCCCGGACAAGCCGGGCGAGGCCGCGGTGATCTTCCGCGCGATCGCGGACGCGGAGATCAACATCGACATGATCGTGCAGAACGTGTCGGCCGCGTCGACCGGTCTCACGGACATCTCCTTCACCCTCCCCAAGTCCGAGGGCCGCAAGGCCATCGACGCCCTGGAGAAGGCGAAGGGCGGCATCGGCTTCGACTCGCTGCGCTACGACGACCAGATCGGCAAGATCTCGCTGGTCGGCGCGGGTATGAAGACCAACCCGGGCGTCACCGCGTCCTTCTTCCAGGCGCTGTCCGACGCGGGCGTGAACATCGAGCTCATCTCGACCTCCGAGATCCGCATCTCGGTCGTCACCCGCGAGGACGACGTCCCGGGGGCCGTCCGAGCCGTGCACTCGGCCTTCGGCCTCGACTCCGACAGCGACGAAGCGGTCGTCTACGGAGGCACCGGCCGCTGATGGCCGCACCCCGATCGACCGCGGCCGGATCGGCCGCCGCGCCCCAGTCGGCCGCCGTGAGCGGATCGGCCGGTCCTCGGTCGGTCGCGTCCGGGTCGGCCGCGTCCCGGTCGACCGCACCCGGACCGGCTGCCGTGCCTCGGTGGGCCGCAGTCGGCGGATCGGGTGGCTCTCGGGTGGCCGAGTCCGGGTCGGCTGTGCCGCGCCCGGCCGCGGCCGGGTCGACCGTCGTGTCTCGGGGGGCCGCCGTGAGCGGATCGGCCGGTCCTCGGTCGGCCGAGTCCGGGTCGGCCGTGTCCCGGTCGGCCGGGTCTGGACCGGCTGCCGTGCCTCGGTGGGCCGCAGTCGGCGGATCGGGTGGCTCTCGGGTGGCCGAGTCCGGGTCGGCTGTGCCGCACCCGGCCGCGGCCGGGTCGACCGTCGTGTCTCGGGGGGCCGCCGTGAGCGGATCGGCCGGTCCTCGGTCGGTCGTGTCCGGGTCGGCCGTGTCCCGGTCGGCCGGGTCTGGACCGGCTGCCGTGCCTCGGTGGGCCGCAGTCGGCGGATCGGGTGGCTCTCGGGTGGCCGAGTCCGGGTCGGCTGTGCCGCACCCGGCCGCGGCCGGGTCGACCGTCGTGTCTCGGGGGGCCGCCGTGAGCGGATCGGCCGGTCCTCGGTCGGTCGTGTCCGGGTCGGCCGCGTCCCGGTCGACCGCACCCGGACCGGCTGCCGTGCCTCGGTGGGCCGCAGTCGGCGGATCGGGTGGCTCTCGGGTGGCCGAGTCCGGGTCGGCTGTGCCGCACCCGGCCGCGGCCGGGTCGACCGTCGTGTCTCGGGGGGCCGCCGTGAGCGGATCGGCCGGTCCTCGGTCGGTCGCGTCCAGGTCGGCTGTGCCCCGGTCGGCCGGGTCCGGACCGGCTGCCGTGCCCCGGTGGGCCGCCGCGAGCGGATCCGGCGGTCCTCGGGTGGCCATGTCACGATCGGCCACGTCCCGGTCCGCCGCGCGGCCCACGCTCGCCGTCGTGGGAGCGACCGGTGCCGTGGGTGCCGTCATGCTGCGGATTCTGTCCCAGCGTGCGGACATCTGGGGCGAGATCCGTCTCGTCGCCTCCCCGCGGTCGGCCGGCCGCAAGCTGGCCGTGCGCGGGGAGGAGGTCGAGGTGGTGGCGTTGTCGGAGGAGGCCTTCGACGGCGTCGACGTCGCGATGTTCGACGTACCCGACGACGTCGCCGAGCGGTGGGCGCCGGTCGCCGCCGCCAAGGGCGTCGTCGTGATCGACAACTCGGGCGCCTTCCGGATGCACCCGGACGTGCCCCTCGTCGTCCCCGAGGTCAATCCGCACGCGCTGCGGCAGCGCCCGCGAGGGATCATCGCCAACCCGCACTGCACGACGCTGTCGATGATCGTCGGCCTGGGCGCGCTGCACGCCGAGTACGGCCTGCGCGAGCTGGTGGTCTCCACCTACCAGGCGGTGAGCGGGGCCGGCCGGGCCGGCGTGGACACCCTGCGCAGGCAGCTGTCCCTGGTCGCCGGTACGGAGCTGGGGACCAGCCCCGGAGACGTACGGCGGGCCGTGGGCGAGGGGACGGGGCCGTTCCCGGAGCCGGTCGCGCTGAACGTCGTACCGTGGGCCGGTTCGGTCCGGGCGGACGGCTGGTCGTCGGACGAGATGCAGCTGCGGGACGAGACCCGCAAGATCCTCGGGCTGGCCAAGCTCCCCGTGGCCGTGACCTGCGTACGCGTGCCGGTCGTCACCACGCACGCGCTGACCGTCCACGCCCGCTTCCAGGGCGAGGTCACCGTCGCCGGGGCCCGGGAGATCATCGCCACCGCGCCCGGCGTCGTGCTGTTCGACAACCCGGAGGCGGGCGAGTTCCCGACCCCGGTGGACGTGGTCGGTACCGACCCGACCTGGGTCGGCAGGATCCGGCAGGCGCTGGACGACCCGACCGCGCTGGAACTGTTCGTGTGCGGGGACAACCTGCGCAAGGGTGCCGCGCTCAACACGGCACAGATCGCCGAGCTGGTGGCGGCCGAGCGGGCCTGACGGCACCCTGACGTCGACCTGACCATTCCCTGACATGCCCTGACCTGCGGGTAACCGTCTGTTCTGCTTCGTCGCGGTCTGTTGATCTTGTCGGAAATCACTCTGATCACGGCAGAAAACGTTTGTAGGATCCAGGTGAGTTCGGCGAGATCGGCAAGAAGACAAGATTTTGCTCCCCGCCCTCCGCAACCGCGCGGACGGCGGGGAGCGTCTTTGCGGTCGCCCTTCCGGGGCGTGGGACGTCGTGACCATGCGGGGGACGCGCGGTGACCATGGATTTAGGGGAAGAGCGGGACGCATGAGGGTGGCTGTGTCGGATGACGCAAAAGTGATACCGGATGCGTACAACCTTGACGGGGGTAAGCGTGTCCAACATGCGTGGCAGAGGTACTGGATTTCAGAGCGGCGACGCGCGGCACAGCCCTGCGTCCGCCCCGTAGACCCCGCGTGCCCGGTGCGCCCGGCGGCATGCCGGTGATCGCGCCGATGCCCGCGGCGCGGCCGGCCCGCATACCCAACCAGCGCGACGGCGTCGACGAGAGCGCGGCGGCGGGGACGACGGTCGATCACCTGACCGAGACGTACCGCGCGCACTACCGCTCACTCCTCGGCCTCGCCGCACTCCTCCTCGACGACACCGCGTCCTGCGAGGACGTCGTCCAGGAGGCGTTCATACGGGTGCACTCGGCGCGCAAGCGCGTCCGTGACCCGGAGAAGACGCTCGCCTATCTGCGCCAGACGGTGGTGAACCTCTCCCGCTCCGCGCTGCGCCGCCGCATCCTCGGCCTGAAGCTTCTCTCCAAGCCGATGCCGGACATGGCGAGCGCGGAGGAGGGGGCGTACGACCTGCTGGAGCGCGACTCCCTCATCAGGGCGATGAAGGGCCTGCAGCGCCGCCAGCGCGAGGTCCTCGTCCTGCGCTACTTCTCGGACATGACGGAGGCGCAGGTCGCCGAGACGCTGGGCATATCGCTCGGCTCGGTGAAGGCGTACGGCTCGCGGGGGATCGCCGCGCTGCGCATCGCCATGGAGGAACCGGTATGAGCGCCGATCAGGGCCACGACCGGGAGCGGGACCAGGTGGGGGGGCCCGAGGGGCAGGGGACCGAGGGGGCGGGACACGAGGAGTCGGGCTCGGCCGATGCCGGGCGCGAAGGGCGCGGGGATGCCGCCTCAGGGAGCGGCGGTTTCCGGACCCCGGAGTTCCGGGCCGGTAGAATTCCCGTGAACGGGGCACGATCCAAGGGGAGTTGGCCGGTCGTGGTCCACGGACCGGGCCGCCATCAGCAAGAGCACAAGCAATCGCACGCAGGGAACGGAACTGTGAATCACGGCCCCGACGACCAGAGCCTGGACGGGCTCGGCTCGGAAGAGCTGGCACTGCGCACGATGCTGCACCAGGCGGTGGGCGGAATCCAGCCGACCGACGCGGTGCTGGACCATCTCCGGCGCGCGGTGCCCGCCCGACGGGCCCGCAAGCGGCACGCCGCCATCGGTATGGCCGCCGCCGCGCTCTTCATCGGCACGGCCATCCCGGCCCTGCTGCACGTCTCGAACGTCACCGGAACCGCGTCCGACCCCTCCCTCATCGCGGGCCACGGCGCGCAGACCGAGGGGGGCAAGGACAACGGCAAGGGCCCGGACGGCGGCGAGAGCACCTCCGGGGGCGGCTCCGGCACGGTCAAGGACAAGCCGACGAGCAGTGCCTCCGCCGGCGGGACCAACCCGGACAAGGGCAGCGGCAGCGGCGGCACGACCGGCGGCGCCAATCCGAAGACCAGCTCCGCGACGACGCCCGCCTGCGACGCGACCCAGTTGGGCTCGGCCACCGGTTCGGTCGGCGACCCCGACGGCAGCGGCGCGGTCTACGGCACGTTCCGGGTCGTCAACGTCTCCAGTGCCAGCTGTACGGTCGGCGGCAGCGGCACCGTGTCGTCGCTCGCGCAGGGCGCGGCGGACCAGTCGAAGCTGGGCGTCGCCGACCATACGGCGGGGGACGCGGCCGGTGGCCTGCCCGACCCGTCAGCCTCGGTCAGCGGACTGGTGCTGGCGCCGGGTGCGGCGTACACGGTGCAGTTCGCCTGGGTGCCCTCGGAGACGTGTCCCACGACCGGCGGCACCGACGACGGCGGCGCCTCGGGCGATCCCTCGGCGTCGCCGACGCCCACACCGAGCGAGAGCACCGACTCGTCCACGACCGGCACCAGCAGCGGCGACACCGGCACCTCGGCCCAGCTGTTCACGGAGGACGGCACCGTGGCCGACGGCAGCGTGGCGGTGTCCTACACGGCGGAGGCCGGCTCGCCCACGGTGTCGGTGGCGGTGTCGAACGCGTGCGCGGGAACGGTGTACAGGACCGGGGTCATGTCGGCGACCGCGTAGTACCGGCGGCACTTGGCCGGCCGGGTGGTCAGGCGGTGGCGCCTTCCCGGGAGGCTTCCGCCGCAGGTTCCGCCGCGGGTTCGTCTGTGGGTTCGGCCGCCGTCGTTTCGTCGGGAGGCGTGAGCCCCAGCTCCGCGTCCCGCGCGAACTCCGCCTCGCGGCGCACCAGCCGGAACCACATGAAGACGACGAAGCCCGCGAAGACGAACCACTCGCCGGTGTAGCCGAGGTTCTGGAACGCCTTCAGGTCGAGCCCGGTGTCCGCGGGCGCGGTCGCCGGTACGGCCTTCATCCCCGAGTCGCCCTTGTCGAGGGTGACCCAGGCGTCGTACAGGTCGTACGGCACGAGGTTGACCAGTGAGGCCGCGCTGATCGCGCCGGTCTGCCCGGCCGGGAGACCGCCCGCCGCGCTCACACCGTTGGACCCCGGTGTCTCGGACGCCTGGAGCGCACCGGTGACGGTGACCTCGCCGGCGGGCGGGGCGGGGGCCTTGGCGGGGTCGGCGGTACCGGGCAGCCAGCCGCGTACGACGGGAAGTGCCTTGTCCCCGTCCGTCCGCAGCAGCGTCAGTACGAAGTAGCCGTTCCGGTCGTCGAGCCGCCTGTCCGGGACGAGCAGCTGCTTGCCGTACCGCCCGGTGACGGTGACGCGGTCCCCGGAGGTCTTCTTGTCGACGGGCAGCAGCTCGGCGAGCGGCCGGGCGGCCTCCCCCTTCTCGGCGGAGACCTCCTCGGTGGCGGTCCGGTGGTCCTGCACCCGGTCCTCGAACCGGCTCAGCTGCCACGACCCCATGAACACGCAGAAGGGGATGGCGAGCAGCACGAAGACGTTGATCCCCCACCAACGGGGCGTCAGCAGAAACCGGTACACGCCTTCAACGGTACGGTGCGGCCGTCGGTGCCGGGTTCGCGGGGTCGGCCGGCCCGGTCAGTACCGTTCCGTCAGCTCCTTCAGGTGGTCGCGGCTCGCCGGGGGCTCGTAGGGCTCGGGCCAGAAGTCGGTGATGGTGGCTATGTTCCCGTTCTCGTCCCCGGTGAAGAACGAGACGGCGTGCGTCTCCTCCGGCCCCATGGTGAAGCGCAGCCAGGTGACGACCTGCCCCGGCTCGGCGACCAGGCGCTCTGTTCGCAGGTGCCAGCCGTCCGGGTACTCCCGGTTGAACCGGACGAAGCGCTCCTTGCCGCTGATCCGCTCCCGGGTCTGGGGCAGGGTGTAGACGACGTCGTCGGCGAGGGTGTCGGCGAACGCGTCCCAGTCCCTGGCCTCGGCGGTCGCCCAGAACCTCTCGACGGTCTCGCGCAGATCGGTGGTGTCGGTCATGGGGCAGAGTCTGCACCCGGCCACTGACAATCGGCTGTGACCTGTGGATATGTCTGATCCGCCGCGAAGTTTTCCACAGGCTGGGGACCTCGGCGCCGCATTGTCGTGGCGGGCGGGCAGTATGGGGTCATGACTGAGAGCAACGGGTCCACGCCGAACACGAATACGCCCGACACGGCCACGCGGGACACGGTCACGCCGGACTGGGAGAAGCGGTTCCGAGCCCCGCGCGTCTCCCTCCCCGACTGGGCGGAAGACGCCCCCGACCGGTCCCTGTTCGTGTCCAACGCGACGGGGACGTACGAGCTGTACGCCTGGGACCGCGCCACGGGCGAGCAGCGCCAGGTGACGAACCGGCCGAACGGCACGACGGACGGTGTGCTGTCGCCCGACGGCGAGTGGATCTGGTGGTTCGACGACAAGGACGGCGACGAGTTCGGCGTGTGGCGCCGGCAGCCGTTCGCGGGCGGCACGGACGGGGCCGAGGACGAGTTCGCGACTCCCGGCCTGGAGGCCTCCTACCCGGCGGGACTGGCGCTGGGCCGGGACGGGCGTACGGCGGTCGTGGGGCGCTCGACGGACGAGGAGGGTACGACGATCCACCTCGCGGTGGCCGGCGAGCCCCCGGTGGTGATCTACCGGCACCGCGAGTCGGCGGGCGTCGGCGACCTCTCGCACGACGGTTCGCTGATCGCGATCGAGCACACGGAGCACGGCGACGCGATGCACTCGGCGCTGCGCGTCCTGCGCCCGGACGGTACGACGGTCGCCGAACTCGACGACACCAAGGGCGGCGCGCAGGAACTCGGCCTGGAGGTGCTGGGCTTCGCGCCCGTCGAGGGGGACACGCGGCTGCTCGTCGGACATCAGCGCCGGGGTCGCTGGGAGCCGCTGGTGTGGGACGTGGTGAGCGGGGAGGAGACGGACCTCGGCCTCGACCTGCCGGGTGATGTCAGCGCGGAGTGGTATCCGGACGGCTCGGGACTCCTGATCGCCCACGGCTTCGAGGCCCGCAGCGAGCTGTTCCGCTACGACCTGGGCTCGCGCGAGCTGGTGAAGGTGCCCACGCCCCCCGGTTCGGTCTCCGGGGCGACGGCCCGGCCCGACGGCAGCGTGGAGTACCTGTGGTCGTCGTCGGCGCAGCCGTCGTCGGTGCGCTCGACGACGGGAGCGGTGGTCCTGGACCCGCCCGGGCTGAAGTCGCCGGGCTCGGTGCCGGTGGAGGACGTGTGGGTGGAGGGTCCGGGGGGCCGCATCCACGCCCTGGTGCAGAAACCGGCGGGGACCCCGGGACCCCTGCCGACGGTCTTCGACATCCACGGTGGACCCACCTGGCACGACAGCGACTCGTTCGCGGCGGGCCCGGCGGCCTGGGTCGACCACGGGTACGCGGTGGTGCGGGTCAACTATCGCGGGTCCACCGGGTACGGGCGTGAGTGGACGGACGCCCTCAAGCACCGGGTCGGTCTGATCGAGCTGGAGGACATCGCGGCGGTCCGGGAATGGGCGGTGAGCTCGGGCCTCGCGGACCCGGACCGGCTGATCCTGACCGGCGGTTCCTGGGGCGGCTACCTCACGCTGCTCGGCCTCGGCGTCCAGCCCGACGCGTGGGCCCTGGGCCTCGCGGCGGTGCCGGTCGCGGACTACGTCACGGCGTACCACGACGAGATGGAAGCGCTGAAGGCGATGGACCGCACGCTGCTGGGCGGCACACCGGAGGAGGTCCCGGAACGGTTCGAGGCGTCGTCGCCGTTGACGTACGTCGACGCGGTGAAGGCGCCGGTGTACATCTCGGCCGGAGTGAACGACCCGCGCTGTCCGATCCGCCAGATCGACAACTACGTGAAGCGGCTGGAGGCGAGGGGCGCGGTCCACGAGGTGTACCGCTACGACGCGGGCCACGGCTCACTGGTGGTGGACGAACGGATCAAGCAGGTCCGGCTGGAACTGGAGTTCGTGGAGAGGCATCTGCCTGCCAGCCCCTCCGGCGTTTGAGGAGCGGGGTCTGGGGCGGAGCCCCAGAAGGACGGGACGGGTAGGGGCGGCGGGGGCGAGGAAACTACACCCCCGCCCGCTCCCCCCGCCGCCTCCCCAACAGCTCCGCCAACCCCCGCCGGGTGGCGGCCAGCACCACCCGGTCCTCCGCCCGCAGTACATACGTCGCCGGCAAGTCCCACACCAGCCCCGACGGCCGTCCGTCCGCGCCGACGGCCCCCACCCCCGTGTCCAGCGCCAGCACCCGCCAGGCCCCCGCCCGAAACGCCTCCCCGACCGTCCGCCCCTCCAACTGCGCGTGCCCGCCCACCCGCATCGCCGCGAACAGCAGCACCCGCCGCTCGACGGGAATCGTGCCCAGGATCTGCGTCCGGCGCCCCATCATCGCCCCGGCGAAGGCGGGCGCCGACAGATGCGACACGCTCCGGCTGCGGGTGGTCGCGCCGGGGTGCGCCGCCCGCAGGGTGCGGTACACGGCGGTGGCGAAGTCGTCGTCGTACAGACGCAGGACGACACGCAGGTCGGGCCGCACGGAACGCCCGTACAGCACCGCCTCCAGGTTCGTCGTGTCGGCGCTGGTGAGGGCGAGGAGGGCCTGCGCGCGGTTGATCTTCGCGGCCTCCAGGACGCCCTCCTGGGTCACATCACCCAGTACCACGGGCACCCGCAGCCGCCGCGCCGTGGCGAGCCCGCGCGCGTCGGGATCCGCCTCGACGCACACCACCGGGATGTTCAGCTCGCGCAGCCGGGTCAGCACCCGCGTACCGATCTTGCCGAGCCCGAGCAGCACCACATGCCCGCTCAGCCCACGCGGCGGCTTCCGTACCGCGGATCCGCTGCGGAACGTACCGAGCGCCTCCAGTACGGCGGCCAGCAGCACCGGCAGCAGCAGCAACCCGACCAGCCCGGACAGGAGTTGGAGGATCTGGCGGGGCATCGATGCCCCGATCGCCGGGTCGTTGATCGCGAAGAGGTCGAGCAGGGTCAGGTACGTCGCGTGGACGGGATGGTCGCCCGTCGCGATCGTCAGCGCGATCGCGAGGGCGATCACGCACGCGAGCATCCCGGCCAGCGACCACCGCAGCCGCCGCGAGAAGAGCGAGGCGAACGGAGGCACCACGGCCCAGCCCCGCCCGCCCGACATCGACGTGCCGGAGTACGCGTACGCCACCTGCTGGAGCACGACCGTCCCGCGCCCGGTAGCCGCCGCCACCGCCGCCTCGTCGGGGAGCAGTTGGGGCCCCTGGGCGCCGCTGCCCTCCGAGCCGTCCGCGCCGGCCGGGTCACTGCTCGTGGCGGAGAGCAGGGCGAGGGTGTAAAGGCCCGGGTCGGCGACCTCGCCCGGCGCGGGCGGCAGCCGTTCCACCGCGCGCAGCAGCAGCCCGGCGGTCTGAACGACCTTGCTGGTACCGGTGATCGCTGTGGCGGCGAGCGCCGGGGCGGCCGTGTCGGCGTCGGACAGGACGGTGGTGGACGCGTCGGAGCGGTTGTCCGGATAGCCGCTGCTGCCGTCCCCGTCCCCGTCGCCGTCGCCGGTGTTGTCGGCCGCTGCCGCCAACGCCGAGGCCTGGTCGAGGAGTTCCCCGATGTGCTGGCCCAACCGCCGGTTGTAGAGCCGGAGTACGAGCTGCAGTCGTGGATTGAGGCGGCGGGCGGTGAGCGCGGCGCGGATGTTGGTCTCGTCGTCGTCGTACACGAGCGCCAGGGCCGCGGCCCGCTCCGCGCCGGCCTCGGCGAGCACGGCCTCGGTCAGCTCGTCGGCCTCCAACACCCCTTCGTGCGGCCCGGGTTCACTGTTCCCACCCCCGCCCCCACTGCCGTTGCCCGCTGCCCGGTTGACGGCCGCGGACATCCGGTCGAGCAGCGTCGACGCGGTTCCGGCGGCCCGGACGACCACCGGCGGCCGTACGTTGCGCTCCGAGGGCGGGACGACGAGCGTGACCTGCTCGCCGTACACGTTGCGGAGTTCGTGGGCCAGCCGGTGCGCGAGCCCGTCGTCGCCGCACACGATCATGTGCGCGGCGGGATCACCCGTACGCGGACGGTTCGGCCCACTCTGACTCGGAAGGTTCCCCGGGATCGCCACGAGGAAGAAGACTGCCTCACCGGGACGGGTGGTTGCAGTCCGGGGCCTGTCGGATGATCAGATTCTCAGGCCACACCGCTGCGCCCCACGATCCGCCCCGCCCGGTCGATACAGATCACGTCGACCGCGACGGGCGCGCCGCGCAGTACCGCGAGGGCCTCGTCGCGTGCGGCCACCGCCACCAGGTCGCCGAGCGGGACACCGGCCGCCGCGCACAACTGGAGTGCCGCGAGGCCGGTGTTGGCGTCCGCGACCTCGGCGGCCAGCGCCTCGCTCGCACCGCCGCGCCGGGCCAGTTCGGCGAGGAGACCCTTGTCGACCTGGGAACGGGCGGAGTGCAGGTCCAGATGACCGGCCGCCAGCTTCGACAGTTTCGCGAACCCGCCGCAGACCGTGAGCCGGTCGACGGGATGACGCCGTACGTACTTCAGTACCGCCCCCGCGAAGTCGCCCATGTCGAGCAGGGCTTCCTCGGGCAGCCCGTACGCGGCCACGACCGTCTTCTCCGAGGTCGAACCGGTGCACCCGGCGACATGGGTGTGCCCGGCGGCCCGGGCCACGTCCACGCCCCGCCGGATCGAGTCGATCCACGCCGAGCAGGAGTAGGGGACCACGATCCCGGTGGTGCCGAGGACGGACAGCCCGCCGAGGATGCCCAGCCGCGGGTTCCAGGTGGAGCGGGCGATCTCCTCACCGTGGTCGATGGAGAGGGTGATCTCGACATCACCCCCGTCCCCGTCCCCGTCCCCGCCCCCGTTCCCGCTCCTGTTCCCGTGTTCGGCCGCTACGCGTGCCACGTGGTCGCGCATCAGCTGCCGGGGGACCGGGTTGACCGCCGGTTCGCCGACCGGCAGCGGCAGCCCCGGGCGGGTGACCGTGCCGACGCCCGGACCGGCCCGGAAGACGACGCCCGACCCGGCGGGCAGCAGGCGTACGGTCGCCCGGACGAGCGCGCCGTGGGTGACGTCCGGGTCGTCGCCCGCGTCCTTCACGATGCCCGCCATGGCGTACGAGCCGGTCAGCTCCTCGGTGGCCAGCGCGAACGCCGGTGTCTGGCCCCTGGGCAGCGTGATCGTCACCGGGTCGGGGAAGTCCCCGGTCAGCAGGGCGGTGTACGCCGCTGTCGTGGCGGCGGTCGCACAGGCGCCGGTGGTCCAGCCGGGGCGCAGACCGGTGTGCTTGAGTTGGGCGCCGCGCCCGCCCTTGGCCTCAGCCCCGCCGCTGCCGCTCATCGCCACTCGCCGCTCATGAAGGGAACCCGGTTCTCGTGCCGCACGTACTGATCCTGGGCGGAACCGCCGAGGCCCGCAGCCTCGCCGAGCTCCTCGCGGCTGATACCCGGTTGCCCGCGCTCCGGGTGACGAACTCCCTGGCCGGACGCGTCTCCACGCCCCGGCTGCCACCCGGCGAGGTACGCGTCGGCGGTTTCGGCGGGGCCGAGGGGCTCGCCGAGTGGCTGCGCGCGCACCGGGTGGACGTGCTCATCGATGCCACCCACCCCTTCGCCGAGACGATCAGTTTCCACGCGGCGCGGGCCGCTGCCGCAGCCCATGTTCCCCTGCTCGCGCTCCGGCGCCCCGGCTGGGTGCCGGTCGAGGGCGACGACTGGCACGGGGCCGGCTCCCTGGCGGAGGCCGCCGCGCTGCTGCCCGCGCTCGGCCGACGGGTGTTCCTCACCACCGGACGCCTGGGCCTGGCCGCCTTCGCCGGCACCGCACTGGAGGAGCTGTGGTTCCTCGTCCGCTCCGTGGACGCGCCCGAGGTCACCATCACGCACCACCCGGCCCGCATGGAGGTACTGCTCGACCGCGGCCCCTTCACCCTCGACGGCGAACGCGAGCTGCTGCGCCGCCACCGCATCGACGTCCTCGTCACGAAGGACAGCGGCGGCCCGGCGACCGCCCCGAAGCTGACGGCGGCGAGGGAGGCGGGGCTGCCGGTGGTGGTCGTACGCCGCCCGGCGGTGCCGGAGGGCGTACGGGTGGCCGACGACCCGGAGCGGGCCCTGCACTGGCTCCTGCACCGGCCGGTGTCCCGACACTCCTGACGCAAATCTGCCGCGACCTTTACTGCACATTGATTGCAGGTAATGCCTAATGGCAGAAAGCTGGAGCGATGGTGAGTCGTGAGGAGTGGATCAGGGTCGGTGGCATGGCCGCCTTCATCGTGGCGCTGCATGTCATCGGCTGGTTCACGCTGGTGGCGATCGTCGCGCCCGAGCACTACAGCGTGGGCGGGAAGGCCTTCGGTATCGGCATCGGGGTGACCGCCTACACCCTCGGTATGCGGCACGCCTTCGACGCCGACCACATCGCCGCCATCGACAACACGACCCGGAAACTGATGGGCGAGGGGCAGCGCCCGCTGTCCGTCGGGTTCTGGTTCTCGCTCGGCCACTCCAGCGTCGTCTTCGTCCTCGCCCTTCTGCTGTCGCTGGGGGTCCGGGCCCTCGCCGGCCCGGTCCAGGACGGCGACTCCCACCTCCACGACGTCACCGGCCTCATCGGTACGACCGTCTCCGGGACGTTCCTCTACCTCATCGCCGGCATCAACCTCGTCATCCTGGCCGGCATCTGGAAGGTGTTCCGGCGGATGCGGACCGGCCACTTCGACGAGGACGCCCTCGAGGAGCAGCTCAACAGCCGGGGCTTCATGAACCGTCTCCTGGGCCGCTTCACGAGGTCGATCACCAAGTCCTGGCAGATGTATCCGCTGGGCCTGCTCTTCGGCCTGGGCTTCGACACGGCCACCGAGGTCGCGCTCCTCGTGCTGGCCGGTTCGGGCGCGGCCTCGGGGCTGCCCTGGTACGCGATCCTGTGCCTGCCCGTCCTCTTCGCGGCCGGGATGTCGCTGCTGGACACGATCGACGGCTCGTTCATGAACTTCGCGTACGGCTGGGCCTTCTCCAAGCCGGTCCGCAAGGTCTACTACAACCTCACGATCACCGGGCTGTCGGTGGCCGTCGCGTTCATCATCGGTACGGTCGAACTGCTGGGCCTGATCGCCGGCCAGGCGGACCTCCACGGCCCGTTCTGGGACCGGGTCTCCGGCCTCGACCTCAACATCGTCGGATACGTCATCGTCGGGCTGTTCTTCGGGACCTGGGCCGTGGCCCTGGTGGTGTGGAAGGTCGGCCGGATCGAGGAGAGATGGACGTCGGGACTGGCGGGGCCGCAGCGGGAGCCCGCGGAGGCGGAGGCGTAAGCGGCCCACGCGCTCCACCCACTACTCCACCTCGCTGGCGATGGCGTTGACGGCAGCCGCCGCGATGGCGCTCCCGCCCCGCCGCCCCCGTACGACCAGATGCTCCAGCCGGGACGGGTGCCCGGCCAGCGCGTCCTTCGACTCGACCGCGCCGACGAAGCCCACCGGAACGCCGATCACGGCGGCCGGGCGGGGTGCGCCCTCCTCGATCAGCTCCAGCAGCCGGAAGAGCGCGGTGGGCGCGTTGCCCACGGCCACCACGGCACCCTCCAGCCGGTCGCGCCACAGCTCCAGCGCGGCGGCGCTGCGCGTGGTGCCGAGTTTCGCCGCCAGGTCAGGTACCGCCGGGTCGGTGAGCGTGCAGATGACCTCGTTGCCGGCGGGCAGCCGCCCGCGGGTGATGCCGCTGGCCACCATCGAGACGTCGCAGAGGACGGGGGCGCCCGCGCGCAGGGCCTCGCGGGCGCGGGTGACGACGCCGGGTGTGTAGCCGAGGTCGCCGGCGAGGTCGACCATCCCGCAGGCGTGGATCATCCGTACGGCGACCTGGGCGACGTCGGCGGGCAGCCCGGCGAGGTCGGCCTCGGCGCGGATGGTGGCGAAGGACTGGCGGTAGATCGCGGCGCCGTCCTTCTCGTACTCGAACACGTTTTCGAACACTGTGCTCTCACTCATCCATCGGCGTCCGTACTGCGGGCCCCGTGATTCTACGGTGTGCCCGAATGGTTGATTCTCTGAAAGTGAGAAGCTAATTTACGTTGACAGAGAAGGTCGAAATCACTGCGGAGTCACTGCGCCACCAACGCGCCATCACTGCGGAGGAACGTCATGGAACGGGACGACCTGATCCTGATCAGCGTGGACGACCACATCATCGAGCCGCCGGACATCTTCGTGAACCACCTGCCGAAGCGGTATCTGGACGACGCTCCGAAGCTGGTCCACCGCGCGGACGGCAGTGACGTGTGGCAGTTCCGCGACAGCACCGTCGGCAACGCCGCGCTGAACGCGGTCGCCGGGCGCCCCAAGGAGGAGTACGGCCTCGACCCCCAGGGCATGGACGAGATCAGGCCCGGCTGCTACGACGTGCACGAGCGCGTCAAGGACATGAACGCCGGCGGGGTCCTGGCCCAGATGAACTTCCCGTCGTTCCCCGGCTTCGCGGCACGCCTGTTCGCCACGGAGGACGCCGACTTCTCGCTGGCGCTGGTGCGGGCGTACAACGACTGGCACATCGACGAGTGGTGCGGTGCCTATCCCGGCCGCTTCATCCCGATGGCGCTCCCGGCGATCTGGTCGGCGGAGTTGTGCGCGGCCGAGGTCCGCCGGGTGGCGGAGAAGGGCTGCCACAGCCTGACCTTCCCGGAGAACCCGGCGGCGCTCGGCTACCCGAGCTTCCACGACGAGTACTGGAACCCGCTGTGGCAGGCGCTGTCCGACACGAACACGGTCATGTCGGTGCACATCGGTTCCTCGGGCAGGCTGGCCATCCCGGCGGTCGACTCACCGCCGGACGTGATGATCACGCTCCAGCCGATCAACCTGGTCTCGGCCGCGGCGGACCTCCTCTGGTCCAGGCCCGTCAAGGAGTACCCGGACCTGAGGATCGCGCTGTCGGAGGGCGGCACGGGCTGGATCCCGTACTTCCTGGAGCGCGTCGACCGCACCTTCGAGATGCACGCGACGTGGACGCTCCAGGACTTCGGCGGCAAGCTGCCCTCCGAGGTGTTCCGCGACCACTTCCTGACCTGCTTCATCAGCGACGACCTGGGCGTGAAGCTCCGGCACGAGATCGGCATCGACAACATCGCCTGGGAGGGCGACTACCCGCACAGCGACTCCATGTGGCCGGACGCGCCGGAACAGATCCACGGCGTCCTGGAGAAGCACTCGGTCCCGGACGAGGACACGGTCAGGATGACCCACGAGAACGCGATGCGCTGGTACTCCTTCGACCCCTTCTCCCACATCCCGAAGAACCGGGCGACGGTCGGCGCACTGCGCGCGGCGGCCGAGGGCCACGACGTCAGCATCCGCCCCCGGAGCCGCCAACTGACCGAGCCGGTCGACAAGTTGGAGGCGTTCAGGACACGGGCCAGGGCTGCGGTGGCGGCGGCTGCGGCGGGGAGGTAGGGGGACGCCGGTCACAGTGGCGCCTCCAGGCCTTCACCCGCTTCGACGGTTCAGAAACCCAGGTACGTGATCTGGACGACGTACACGCGCTCGCTCCGCACGACGACCTGGTACGTGAACATGCCGCCGGGGACGAGGATGTCGCCGCCCTTCGGGTCCAGTCCTTCGTGGGCTCGGCCGTGGATGTGGAGGGCTTCGGCCGCCCTGACCAGTTCGTCCGCCTTTCTGGCCACCGCGGCGAGAAAGGAAACCGGAGCGGTTCGAGCAGTTTCCTCCGCACCGAACGCGTACTCCCACTTCCAGCTCACTCGCGGACTGCCTTCATGGCCTCGGCCAGTACAGAATTCAGTTCCCGCAAAGCTTCCCAAGCGGTGACCGGATCTTCGTGCTCCAAATGGTTCTGTGCATGGGTGTAACGGACGGACAGATCGGGGCGACGCGCGATTTCGATGTTCCTGGCCCAGGCCAGTACCCAGCTCTGCACGGGGCTGAGGGACTGCCACTCGACCGCCAGGGCGAATGCCTCGTCCTTCTGGGCCTGCATCTCCTCCAGACGTCCCGGATCGACGACGGCGAGGGCCGCGCGCAGGGCGTCAGGGGTGTGCTCGGGACGGGGGATCAGCTCGTGTCCGTGGTCAGACTGGGTGCTCATCGTGTCCTCCTGAGGATGCCGTCGCCAGGGTATCGAGCCGGGGCGGCGGCCGAGCGAGCCTCGTGAGGAGCCGGGAAACGCGTCGGCTGAGAATCTGTCCAAGGGGGACGAGCTGACCATGGTGGGAACCTGAGTCCTTCGTGCGGTTGAGCCGCTGACGTGCGCGGGCGTGCGTCATGCGGCCATGGGGACGGCCGCCCGGCAGTCGCGGCAGCGACCCGGTTGCGGCCCCCGGAAGGCGCGGTCGCAGCCGTCGCAGTTCCGGAGTGGGTGTCGGACGCCGATGGTCGCCGTCTGCGGGACAGGTCCCCCGACAGGCGCCGGAGGTGGCAACAGGGCGGTGAGGCGGTGGGCCATGAAGGCGGCCGGGCGGCGCATGCCCTCGGGTGGGAGGTTGCTGATCAGGGCGTGCCGTACGGCGGTGGGGCTGACGTCGCGCTCCAGCCAGGCGGCGACTCCGGGTGCGAGGTGGGCCGTGTCGCAGGCCGACAGGAGCAGGTCGGGGCCCAGGCGGCGGAGGCCGGCGAGGAGGTCGGTGGCGGCCTGGAGGAGGCCTGGTCCCTTGTATGAGGGCTGCGGTACGGCGGGGAGGGGCTTGCGTGGGGCCTGCTTCTTGGGCGGGCCGGGGGCGGTGGTGGGGTTCGCGGGGCGTGTCGGACGGTCGGCCACGACCCCGGCGTCTGTCCCGATGCCAGCCCCGGTGTCGGCCCTGGCGTCGGTATGAGCAGCGGCATTGGCATTGGCAGGGCGCTCGGTGTGGTGGCCGGGGCGGTTGCAGGACACCGTGCGGGTGACGATGTTGCCGCTGGGGGTGCGTTCGCGGGTTCGGCTGAGGTAGCCGTGGGTTTCCAGTTCGCGCAGGGCGGCGGCGATACGGGCCGGGCCCTCGGGGAATCTCTTGGCGAGGGTCTTGATGTCGACGGGGGCACCTGCGGGCAGCGACTGGATGTGGGTGCCCAGGCCGATGGCGAGCAGTGACAGCTCGGGGTGCTGGGCGAGGTGGTTGCCGATCACCGTGAAGCGGGTGGTGTGGCGGGCGTTGTCGTGGATGACGCCGGAGATGCCGGAATTGGTGCGCCGGTGGGGGTGATTTTTGCCCGGCGGGCGGGACTGGGCGCGCGGGGGCGCGCTAGGGTTTTTCGTGTCCATCGGGAAGGTAGTGCTTCCTTGGTGGTCAGGCCCTCGCATTGGGATGCCAGTCCCGGCGAGGGCCGTCGTCTGTCCGCTGTCCGCGGTTGTCAGTGGTGGTCGTGCTGCGCTGAGCGTAAGGCAGGCAACCGGGCACAAATCCAGCTGAGTTGCCGATGTTCACTCGGGCGAGTGAGTTCGCGCGCAAGCGACCGTGGCCGCTGTCTCAGGCGGACGGGAGGGGTGGGGTTTGGTTGGTTTCTTTTCTCCCAAGTGCCTTTAAAAGGAGCGCTGGTCGCACCGGAGCACGGGAAATCGGGTTCCGGAGCGACCTCGACCTCCGTACGCGGCCGACGCTGGAAAACGGGCTGCGTGCAAGGTGCCTGTCAGGCAGCATCACGGGGATGACCATGCACGAAGACCAAGTGGACGTGACCCCCGAGACGGTCGCTGCGTTGATCCAGGACCAGTTTCCCCGGTGGAGCGGCAAGGAGATCCGGTTCCTGCGGTCGACCGGCACGGTCAACGCCATCTTCCGTATCGGGGACGACCTTTCCGCACGCTTCCCACTGCGACGGGCGGATGCCGTCGAGACGCGGGCGGCCCTGGAGCTGGAGGCGCAGGCGAGCGCGGAGCTGGTGCGGGTGTCTTCCTTCCCTGTCCCGGAACCCGTGGCTCTGGGGGAGCCCGGAGCGGGCTACCCCATGCCGTGGTCGGTCCAGACGTGGCTGCCGGGGACGGTCGCCTCGGAGGCCGACCCGAGTGGGTCGGATGCTTTCGCGCAGGACCTGGCGACCTTCATAGCCGCCCTCCGGAAGGCAGGGACGGCTGGACGGCGCTTCAGCGGCGCGGGTCGTGGCGGCGTACTCACCGACCACGATGAATGGATGGAGGAGTGCTTCGCGGAGAGCGAGGGGCTGCTCGACGTGCCCCGGCTGCGTCAGATGTGGAGCCACCTGCGGGAGCTGCCGCGCGAGGGTGCCGACGTGATGAGCCACAGTGACCTGATCCCCGGCAACGTGCTGGTCGCGGGCGACCGGCTCAGCGGTGTACTCGACGCCGGCGGCTTCGGCCCGGCCGACCCCGCGCTGGATCTGGTCAGCGCGTGGCACCTGCTGCGACGGGGCCCGCGGGAAGTGCTCCGGCGGACACTGGGCTGCGACGATCTCGAGTGGGAACGCGGGAAGGCGTGGGCGTTCGAACAGGCGATGGGCCTCGTCTGGTACTACGTCGAGAGCAACCCGACGATGAGCGGGATGGGGCGTCGGACACTCGAGCGCATTCTGCGGTCGACGGAGTGATGTCGCCCGGCGGCCTTCAGCGCGACAGGGAGATGTCCGTTCCGTCCCTTCGGGCACAAAAGAACCCGACCGCTGGCGACGGGGGATGCACCAGCGATCGGGCTCTGGCCAAGGGTAACAAGACTGCATGCTCAGCGGGAGTCGACTGCTCCCCTATGGCGACCAGTTGTGACTGGGATCACTCTTATTCACTCCTGTTTCAGTACAACCGTTTGCGTGGACCCTCGGAAGTGACCCGGCCCCGCCCGGCCCCTACTCGTCGCACGGCGGCTCGTAGGACAGCCGTGGCAGATACTCGTGCCACTTCTCCGCCGTCAGGACGCGCCGGGTCGTCGAGCAGATGTGGGTGACCGCCGCGTCGACGTCGAGATTCCACAGCCGGACCGTGTCCGCGCCGCTCGACACCCCGACGATGCCGCCGCGAGGGCTGAACGCCAGGAAGTTGCCCGTCTTGGCGTTGGGACTCATCGACTGCCCGATGGACGTGGCCCTCGCCGGATCGCTGACCTCCCAGAGCCGGACCCCGTTGTCGTTGCCGCCGCTGGCCAGCACCCTTCCGTCCGGGCTGAACGACAACGCCTCGACCGCCTCGGTGTGCCCGGTGAGCGGTGAGCCCAGGCTGTGCGTCCCGGCCGGGTCGGTGACGTCCCAGAGGCGGACCGTGCCGTCGTCGCTCCCGCTGGCGAGCGTACGGCCGTCCGGACTGTAGGCGAGCTCGTTGACAGGACCACGATGTCCCTTGAGCACCTTGCCGAGACGGGTGGCCCTGGCCGGGTCGGTGACGTTCCAGAGCCGGATCGTGCCGTCCGAGCTCGCGCCGGCCAGCGTACGGCCGTCCCGGCTGAAGACGAGGGAGCTGACGTAGCCCTTGTATCCCGTGAGCTGGGAGCCCAGCGGACGCAGCTGGGCCGGGTCGCTCGCGTCCCACAACTGGACGGTGAAGTCCTCGTAGGCCGTGGCCAGCGTGCGTCCGTCCGGGCTGAACGCCACCGAGGCGGCGAACCGCGTCCTCACCTTGACGGGGGCCGCCCAGGTGACGGGGTGCTTCGGATCGCTGACGTTCCACAGCTGCACCGTGCTGTTTCCGGCCACCATCGCGAGAGTGCGGCCGTCCGGGGAGAACACCGGCGTCCGTACCTCGCCCTCCCCGGGCGTGAACGGTTCCCCCTGTGCCACGGGGTGGTCGGGCCGCTCCACGTTCCACAGCCGGACCCGTCCGTCGCGCGAACCGGTGGCGAGCAGCTTGCCGTCCGGGCGGAACACCCCGAGGCGGCCGATCATGTCCGACGTCGGCAGCGACCACAGCCGGACCCTGCTGTCGCCGCTCCCCGTGGCGAGCGTACGGCCGTCGGGGCTGAAGCCCAGCGCGTACATCTCGCCGCTGCTGCCCGCGAGGGGTTCGCCGACCTGCGAGGGGTACTGCGGATCGCTGACGTTCCACAGGCTCGCGGTGCTGTCCGCGCTGGCGGCGGCCAGGGTGGTCCCGTCGGGGCTGAAGGCCACCGACCAGATCGCGTCGGTGTGGCCGGTGAGCGGCGCGCCGAGCTGGGCGGCGTGCGAGGGGTCGGACACGTCCCACAGCCGGATCGTGTCGTCGGCGGCGCCGCTGGCGAGGGTACGGCCGTCGGGGCTGAAGGCCACCGAGTGCACCAGGTCGGTGTGCCCGGTCAGCTTCGTGCCGTACGGCTTCGGGTCGCGCGGCTTCGACACGTCGTACAGCCGGATCGCGTTGTCGTCGCCGCCCGCCGCCAGTTTCCGGCCGTCGCGGCTGAACGCGATGGCGCGCACGGCGGCGCCCGCGCCGGTGAGGGTGCCGATCGGCTCGGCGCGGGCCGGGTCGGCCATGTTCCACAGGCGGACCGTGCGGTCCTCGCTCGCCGAGGCGAGGGTGCGGCCGTCCGGGCTGAAGGCGATCAGATAGATCGTGCCGTCGTGGCCGGTCAGAGGTGCGCCGAGGGAGCGCGGACGCGCGGGGTCGGACAGGTCCCACCGGCGGATCGTGCCGTCGTCGCCCGCGCTGACGAGGGTGCGGCCGTCCGGGCTGAAGACCGCGCTGCTCACCCAACTCGCGTTCGCGGCAAGGGGTTTGCCGAGTGGCCTGGGGTTCGACGGGTCCGCCACGTTCCACAGGCGTACGGTCCTGTCGTAGCTGGCGGTGGCCAGGAGCCGCCCGTCCGGGCTGAACGTGGTGAGGTAGACGGCGCCGGTGTGGCCGATCAGCGGGGTGGACAGCGGTGTGTTCACGATCGAGATCAGCCGGCTGCGGGTGCTCGTGTCGTCCGGGCGGAGACTGTGGGCGACCAGGCTGAGCTGCGCCGACAGCGACGGGTCGGTGGACTGGACGCGGTCGGCCTCGGCGAGCACGTTCTCGAACACCGCGTCGTCGCGCTGCTGCCGGGCGATCAGCGCCGCACCCCCGGCCAGCAGGGCCAGCACGACCACCACGGCGACGGCGGCGCGGCTGATCAGGACGGTGCGCCGGCGCAGCCTGACCGAGGCGGCCAGGAACTGCACCGCGCTGCGGGTCAGGAAGGTGTCACCGGCCGACTTCGCCCAGATGTGCGCCTGCTCCAGCCGGGAGCCCCGGTAGAGGAGTGAGGTGTCGCGCTTCGACTCCTCCCAGGACCGGCTGTCCTCCTCCAGGCGCTGGCGCAGCAGGTTGCCGCCCCGGTCCTCGTCGATCCAGTCGCGCAGGCGCGGCCAGGCGTGCAGCAGGGCCTCGTGGGTGATCTCCACGCTCTCCGCGTCGAGCGTCACCAGCCGGGCGCGTACGAGGGCTTCGAGGGACTCCTCCGTCTTGTCCGGGTCCGCCGACTCGGCCGCCAACTGCCGTCGCGTACCGCGCCTGCGGGTGGCCTGGGTGTCCTCGCCGAGGCGCACCAGCCGCAGCAGCAGCAGCCTCGCGGCGGTCCGTGCCGCCGGGTCGAGACCGGTCCAGGCACGCTCGGCGGTCGCCGCCACCGCGCCCTGGATGCCGCCGGCCGCGCGGTAGCCGGACAGCGTCAGACGGCCCCCCTTCCGGCGTTGCCAGGTGGCGAGCAGGGCGTGCGAGAGGAGCGGCAGCACGCCCGCGTCGTGCGTTCCGCGCGGTCCGTCGGCGCTCACCTCCCGCACGATCAGCTCCGCGAGCCCCGGTTCGAGCTCCAGGCCGACGGCCTTGGCCGGCCCGGTCACCGCCTCCCGCAGCTCGGTGCCGGTCAGCGGCCCGAGGACCATGTGCCGGTGCTGGAGCGCGTCGGCGAGTTCGGGATGGCGCAGGCACTGGTCGTAGAAGTCGGCGCGGACACCGAGGACGACGAGCGCGGGCGCCCCCTCACCGGAACCGGCCTGCTCGCCGGGACCGGGCCGCTCACCACGCCCGGGGGGAGTGGAAGCGGCGTGCAGGAGTTGGATGAAGGTGTTGCGGACCGTCTCGTCGGGACAGAGAGTGAACGTTTCCTCGAACTGGTCGACGATGACGACAGGGCGGGCCGGAGCGACGGTCGAGGAGTCGGGGGCGTCACGGCGAGCCCAGGCGGTGACCGTCTCCCGTACCGCACGGGCGAATTCGGGCGTGCCGGGCTCGGCCGCCGCCTTCCCGGCGGGGGACAGGATCTCCGAGAGTCCGGGTATACGACGGGTCAGCTCGGCGAGGGGATCACTGCCCGGGACGAGCTGAACGACCTCCCGGGCCGGCTGCCCCGGTCCGCCCAGCGCCCCCTCCCGCAACGCGGGCACCAGCCCGGCGCTCAGCAGGGAGGACTTGCCGGCCCCGGAGGCGCCCACGAGCATGACCAGACCGCCGGTGGCCGTGGCCGCAGGGGTCTCCGCTGCCTCCGCCGCGCGGAGCTGTGCGACGAGGGCGTCGGTGCTCCGCTCCCGGCCGAAGAACCACCGGGTGTCCTCCAGACGGTACGAGGCGAGGCCCAGGTAGGGGCACACCCCGCCCGGCACGGCCGCGACCTCGACGGCGGGCGGTTCCTCCTCGTCCAGGGACTCGGTGACCCGGTCGCCGACCGGATCGGCGACGGCACGCTCCCACAGGTGCTGCCACTGGACCATGTCGTACAACCCGGGGGAGACGGCCACGGGCCGGTCGCGCCGGGCCAACGGGACGAGGACGCTCAGTACGGCGGCGAGGGCGGCGAACTGGGCGGGCACGTTCCTCGCCCGCCGCCAGTCGCTGATCCGCTGGACGGAGACCCGTACGGGGCGCCCGCGTTCGTCGATCCGCTGCAACTGGGCCACGGCCTCGGCCACCCGTTTGAGGGGAGGATTACCGGCCTCTTTGTACAACAGCGCGAGCCGCTCCGCGAAGGCCGTGCGTGCCCCTGAGTCGGAACTCAAGGTCTCCACCCCTTACTTCCCCCGCGTACGTCATCCGGTTCCGTCCGGACCGGAAAACCCATTCTATATGGCTGACCTGCGGTTAAGCCGTCCGCCTGGTACCGGAACCTCCTCACTTCGGCCCCTGGATGGCAGGATCATGACGCAACAAAGAACCAGCCACGTGGCGTCCACCCGGACCACCAGCGCAGCGATCCCCAGGGCAGCTCGGGAACCGAATGTTCTCGGCCAGTTTCCGTCGGAGTCGCCAGCCGGGTGCGACGGTCGCGCCACGCGGGCCTGAGATCCGCGGAACCGGCACAGTCCGGACATCTCCCGGGTCGCCGTCCATCGTTCGGCACCGGTCCCCACGTGGGGAGGGACCGGTGCCGAACGGCGTTGCGGGCGCAGTACGGTGCCGGTACCCGCAGGGCCTTGTCGGGGTTGTGTGGGGTGTGTGTGGCGTGAGGGTTGTCGGGGTGAATCGCCGAGCGCCCGGATTCTGGTCGACGAGGACGGTCGGCGAGGGCGAAGGCGGCGGCAAAGGCTCTCGACGACACCGCCTCGTGGGGCGAGGATCGATCCGTACGACGCCGTTCGGGGAGGCGGGGGTATGCGGGCGATCGTCGTGGGAGCGGGTATCGGCGGCCTGGCCGCGACACTGAGCCTGCGCGCGGCCGGCCACGAGGTCACCCTGGTCGAACAGACGCGGCGCTTCACCGAGATCGGCGCCGGCATCCAGCTCGCGCCCAACGCCACCCGCGTACTGCGCCGGCTCGACCTGCTCGACACGGTCGCCGCCCGGGCCGCCCGCCCTTCCCGGCTGAGCTTCCGCACCTGGTCGGACGGCACCGAGATCTGCGGTTACGTCCTTGGCCCCGAGGCCGAGGACGAGTTCGGGGCACCCTACCTACAGGTCCACCGGGCCGACCTGCACCAGGCCCTGGCCGCGCGGGTTCCGCCCCGCTCGGTGCGGCTGAACACCCAGGTCGTGGGCATCGACCAGGACGACACGGCCGCCTACGTCACGACGGCCGCCGGTGAACGCCTCGGCGCGGACCTGGTCGTGGCCGCCGACGGGGTGCGGTCCGCGGCCCGCCAGTGGCTCTTCGGCGCCGACGAGGCCGTCTTCTCGGGCACCGCCGCCTACCGGGCGCTGCTCCCGGCCGCCGAGGTGGCCGACCTGGACCTGCCGGAGTACGCGGGCTGGCTGGGGCCGGGCCGGCACGTCGTCCACTACTGGGTGCGAGGCGGTCAACTCCTCAACCTGGTCGCCGTGTTCACGACCGAGGCGGAGGCGGCGCACGAGTCATGGACCGCCCGGGCGGAACCGGGAGAACAGCTCCGTGAGTTCGCCGGCTGGGACCGCCGGGTGCTCACCGCCCTCGAACGCGCCGGCCAGGTGTTCCGGTACGGCATCAACACCCGTACCCCGCTGGCCCGTTGGAACATCGGCAGGGTGACCCTGCTCGGTGACAGCGCCCACGCGATGGTGCCGTTCCAGGCCCAGGGCGCCGCCCAGGCGATCATGGACGCGGCGGTCCTGGGCGACTCCCTCGCGGACGCGGCACCGGCGGAGATCCCGGACGCGCTCACCCGGTACGTACGCCGACGGCTCGCCACCGCGACACGGGTGCAGGCCGGTTCGGCGAGCGCGGGCGACGCCTACCACCTGCCGGACGGGCCGGAGGCCGAGGCCCGCAACGCCCGGATGGTGGCGTACGGCCACGAGAACAGGTTCGGCCCGCACGCGACGGCCTGGCGGGACGACGTACCGGGGGAGGGGTGACCGAAGGGCCGAGTGGCCGTCTCTCAGGCCCGGCCACGCGACTCGGGGGCGCGGCGCGCCAGCGAGTCGAAGATCACCGCGGTGATCAGCACCCCGCCGGTGATCATGGACTGGACGGCGGTCTCGACACCCAGCAGCGCCATGCCGGAGGCGATCGACTGGATGATGAGCACCCCCAGCAGCGCCGACCAGGTCGAGCCTCGTCCGCCGAACAGGCTGGTGCCGCCGATGACGGCGGCGGCGACGGCGTTGATCAGCAGCATGCCGGAGCCCGAGACCTGGCTCGCCGAGGTGAACCGCGACGCGACGAACAGCCCGCCGACCGCCGCCAGTGTCCCCGACACCATGAACACCGAGATCCGTACGCGCGTCACGTCGACGCCGGCCCGCCTCGCCGCCTCCACCCCGCCGCCCAGGGCGAGCACCTGCCGTCCGTAGGGCGTGCGGCGCAGCAGCAGGTCCGAGGTGACGATGACCCCGAGGAAGATCAGCAGCGCCAGCGGCAGCCCCTCGAAGCGGCCCAGAACAGAGACCGTGGTGAACGCGATGACGGCGAGCAGGGCCGCACGCGCCCAGATCTCGGCCACCGGCCGGCACGGCATCCCGGCGCCGGCGCGACGGCCGCGGTCACGCAGGGAGACCAGCAGATAGGCGGCCGTGCAGAGCGTGGCCAGGCCGTAGGTGAGGACGGGGGTGCTGAAGTAGCGGCTGGTCAGTGAGGCGACCAACCCGTTCTCGTTGAAGTGGATGGAGCTGTCCGGGCCGAGCAGGTAGAGCATCAGACCGCTCCAGGCCAGCAGCCCGGCGAGGGTGACGACGAAGGCGGGTACGCGGAACCGGGCGAAGAGGAACCCGTGGACGGCCCCGATGGCCGTACCGCAGATCACCGCGATGACGACGGCGAGCCATTCCGTCATACCGAGGTTCACGTTCAGCGCGGCGAACACGGCCCCCGCCAGACCGGCGAGTGACCCCACCGACAGATCGATCTCGCCGATCAGCAGGACGAAGACGATGCCGACGGCGACCATGCCGGTCCCGACGATGTCCACGCTGAGGACGGACAGGTTGCGCGGCGACAGGAAATGGTCGTTGAGGCACTGGAAGACGACCCAGGTCACGACGAGCGCGAGGAGCACCGGGGCAGGCCCGAGCCCGCCCTCGCGCACCTTGCGGCGCACGGCACCGGCGCACGCCACAAGCCGCGGGTCGAGGTTCACGGCCACACCTCGTCCGGGTGCGGCCGATGGGCGACGGCGTGGTCGGCCGCGCCGGTGATGGAGGAGATGATCTGTTCCTGTGAGGTGGTGTTGACGTCGAAGAGGCCGTTGTTGCGGCCCAGCCGCAGAACGGCGACCCGGTCGGCGACGGCCTTGATGTCGCTCATGTTGTGGCTGATGAGGAGCACCCCGAGGCCTTTGTCGCGCAGCTCCTCGATCAGATCGAGAAGCTGGTTGGTCTGCTGGATACCGAGGGAGGCGGTGGGCTCGTCGAGCAGCAGCAGCCGGGGCGAGGCCAGAAACGAACGGGTGATCGCGACGACCTGACGCTGGCCGCCGGAGAGACCGGCGAGCGGCACCCGCACATCGGGAATCCGGATGGAGAGCGTGTGCAGCAGCTCGCGGGTACGACGTTCCATCTCGACCTCGTCGAGGACGCCGAAGCGGTGGATCTCCCGGCCGAGGAAGAGGTTGGCGACGACATCGAGGTTCTCGCACATCGCGAGGTCCTGGTAGACGGTCGCGATCCCGAGCAGGCTGGCGTCCTGGGGCCGCCGGATCTGCACGGCGCTGCCCTCCCACTCGACAACGCCCTTGTCCGGGGGGCCGGCCCCCGAGATCACCTTGACCAGGGTGGACTTCCCGGCGGCGTTGTCACCGACCAGGGCGACCACCTCCCCGGCCCTGACCTCCAGCTCGATGTCGACCAGTGCCTGTACGGCGGCGAACCGCTTGGAGACACCGCGCAACGCCAGCAGGGGCTGACCGGGCACGCTGCCACCTCCTTGGAACTCATCGAACTCGTCATATGAGCCCGGCCCGGTCGCAGGCGGACCGGAGAGCAGGCGTACAGATCTGGTCGACGGTGTACATACCGTCCTTCACCAGCGTCTCCCCGATATTGCCGACAGTCACCGAGACGGACGGCAGCAGGACCGCCGGCACGTTCTTGGTGGTGGGACTGTCGACGGACCCGGTGGCGATGGCCTCGACCTTCTCGCCGCGACCGAGGGCGACGGCCATCTCGACGGTCGCGTCGGTCGCGCGCCTGAAGGGCTTGTAGACGGTCATGTACTGCTCGCCCCTGACGATCCGCCGTACGGCCATGAGGTCGGCGTCCTGCCCGGTGATCGGGGGCAGCGGCCTGACCTTGGCGGCGTGGAAGGCGGAGACGACGGCACCGGCCATGGCGTCGTTGGCGGACAGAACGCCGTCGATGTTGTCGGCCCCGAGGGCGGCGATGGCGCCTGTCATGTTGACGTAGGCGTTCTCGGGCCGCCATCCGACGGTGTCGTACGACTTGCCGATCGTCACCCTGCCCTTGAGCACGGCGAGCGCGCCCTCCTTGTACCACCCGGCGTTGGGATCGGTGGTGGCCCCGTTCATCATGACGATCCGCCCACCGTCGGCCTTGCCGCCCATGGCCTTCAGCAGTCCCTCACCCTGAAGGCGCCCGACCTCCGCCCCGTCGAAGGTGACGTACCCGGAGATCGGCCCCTGCGCGAGCCGGTCGTAGGCGACCACGGGAACACCGGCCCGGTGCGCGGCCTCGACCGAGGGGCGCATCAGCTGGGGGTCGACGGCGGCGAGGATGAGCACGTCCACACCACGGGTGATCATCGCCTCGAACTGCTGCTGCTGAACCGCCGGGTCGGCCGTCGCGGCGACGGTCGCGGCAGGACAGTCCGGGCACAACTGCTTCAGCTTCTTCACGATGAGGGGCTTGTCGAACTGCCCGAACCGCGAAGCACCACCTCCGGGCAGGAGAACACCCACGGTGGGACTGTCACCGCCGGTACCACCGCTCCCGTCCCCGCCGCCGCAGGCTCCTAGGAGGCCCAGACCGACGGCAACCGAGACCGCGAGGAACCTGCGCTTCAGGGCTGGAAGGCCGGCACCGAGACCCATGTTCGGTTCCTTAGAACATTTGCACGATTTCAGGGCGCAAGAGAAAATCTACCCAGACATGGATGTATGGGTATGTATACGAACTTGAGGCCAAGCGTAGCCAAGCCGCTGGCCGGCCGCTGTTCGGGCGTCATGCCATCTCGCCCTCAGATGAGTTTCCGGTCCCCGTGCACGATCTGCCGGGCGAGGGCGTCGGAGGACACCTCCTCGGCGAACGCCACGGCCTTGATGAGCGCCAGCGCGTCCATGACGGAGCAGCCGATCCGTACGGACACCATGCCGGCCGCCTGGTGCACGGTGGCTCGCATGTCGGTCCCGCCGTAGAGGTCCGGGTCGGCGTCGGGGTCGAGCAGCACGATGCGGGTGAGGGCCTCGGCGACCTCGGCGAGGCGGGCGGGCCGCGCGTCCGCGGGCCGCGGGTCGAACACCGTCAGTGCCCCGATACAGCTGCCCTGTATCCGCAGCGGTACGGCGGCCACCGAGGCGATCCCCAGCGAGACCAGGGAAGGGCCGTACCCCGGCCAGCGCGCCTCGATCTCGGGCCCGGACGCATGCACCGGACGGTGTTCCGCCGCCGCGTCCTGGCCCGGACCCTCGCCGAGTACGTACTCCAGGTCCTGGGCAGCGCGGGAGAGCTGGTCGGAGACGGCGACCGCGAGATGGTTCTGCTCGGTGTCGAGCAGCGCCATCGCCGCGCTGTCGGTCCCGCACGCCTCCGCGACCACCGTCATGAACCGCGGCCGGGTGCCCCGCCCGCCGGCCCACGCCGTCGCGCGGCGGGCGAAGCTGTCCTGGAGGCGGGCCGAGGCGCGATGGCACTCGGCGGTTCTGCGATGCGTACGCGCGATCTGGCTGTGGAACTCCCCGCCGGGTTTCGCCGCCAGCAGTTCGTGCCGCTCGGCGGCGGCCTCCGCCCGGTCCGCGCGCTCATGGGCCAGCGCGGCACGTTGCCGTGCCACCACTGCCAGACCGAGGTCCTCCATGCGCCCCTGCGGGTCCATGAGCCCAGGCTACGCCGCCGGGTCAGTCGACGACATCGCTTCGGCTCTCCTCCATCATCAGGACGACGCCGCCGTGGTTCCCGCCGAACGGGGAGAAGAACACGTCGCAGCTGATGGGCCGGCCGATACGGCTCAGGGCCTCGACGCCGATCGGGCCGGAGCGGCTGCGGGTCTCCAGGCACCGCTCCACGACGGGCCGCAACTCCTTCGTGGGCAGCCCGAAGTCCAGTTCGAAGAAGGGCTCGCCGATCACCTCGTCCACGCGCAGCCCCCACAGGTCGACGGCGCCCCGGTTCCAGCTCTTGACCTTCAGGTCCTTGCCCAGCACCACCACACCCGCCGCGATGCTCTTCAGAACCGCCTCCAGGAACGCCCTGGCCTCGTCCAGTTCGTCCGTGCGGATGCGCATCTCCTCGTTCATCGTCTCCAGTTCCTCGTTGCCGGACTGGAGTTCTTCGTTGGTGGTCTCCAACTCTTCGTTGGTGGACTGGAGTTCCTCGTTCGTCGTCTCCAGTTCCTCGATGCTGGACTGGAGTTCTTCGTTGGTGGTCTCCAACTCTTCGTTGGTGGACTGGAGTTCCTCGTACGCCGTCTCCAGTTCCTCCCGGACCCTCTTGACCTCGGCCTTCAGATGCGTGGCGACCGTCACGTCGGTGAACGAGATCACGGTGGCGATGTGCAGCCCGCCGGGGCCGGAGAGCGGCTGGATGAGGATGTCGTAGTACTGGACGTCCTCGCCCGTGCGGCGCTCGACCCGGTTGACCCGGAGGGTCCGGCGCTCGTGCATGGACTGGTCGATCAGGGAACGGAGTTCGACCGGCCGGTAGGAGACCTCCAGGTCCTGGAAGGGACGGCCGATGTCGCCGGTGGTCAGACCGAGCTGGATCCTCGCCTGGTTGTTGACCGTCACGACGGTTCCGTCGCTGTCGAGGGCGATCAGCGGGGTGGGTCCGGCGTCGAGCACCAGGTCGCGCAACTGGCGGGCGCGCGCCACCGAGTGCACCTCGTTGCCTGAGCCCGTCCTGATCTTCAGGGGGGCCGGATGGTAGGTCAGTCCGTTGCTGCCCGTCCGGCGCCGGAAGACACGCTGACGCATGTTCACCACTTCGAACCGCTCGCTGTCGTTCAGCAGCATCTCGGCCTTGCCGAGGAAGAGGAAGCCGCTGGGGCGCAGGGCGAAATGGAAACGGTCGACGATCTGCGTCTGGGCCTCGACGTTGAAGTACATCAGCGTGTTCCGGCACACGAGCAGGTCGAGCCGGGAGATCGGGGCGTCACGGGTGATGTCGTGCCGCCCGAAGATCACCCGGCGTCGCAGGTCGGGGCGGAAGCTGAACTGCGCGCTGTTCTGCTCGAAGTACTTCTCCCTTGTCTCCGGGGAGAGCGGTTCCAGCGCCTTCGGCGTGTACAGCCCCGAACGGGCTTCGCGCAGTGCTTCCTCGTCGACGTCCGTGGCGTAGATCTTCACGCGGCGCAGGCACTCCTCGATGCCGAGCGCCTCCGAGAACATCATGGCCATCGAGTACGCCTCCTCGCCGCTGGAGCAGCCCGCGCTCCACACCCTGATCTCCTGCTCCGGATCGAGGGTCGTGAGCAGCTCGGGTACGACCTCGTGCTGGAGGAGGGTCCAGGCCTCCGGGTCGCGGAAGAAGGAGGTGACATTGATCAGGATGGTGTTGAAGAGGACACCGAATTCCTCGGTGTCGGTCTCCAGGAGATCCTGGTAGTCCGGGTACGAGCGAATACCGACGTCCGTCATCCGCTTGTGGATGCGCCGGGCCAGCGTCGAGCGCTTGTAGCCCGTGAAGTCGAAACCGCGGGCTTCCCGGATGAATACGAGCAGTTCCTCCAGCGCCTCGTTGTCCTCGTCGTCGTCCTGCGGTTCGCCCATCACTGCCTCTCGGCCCCGACAAGTCCCCGCACGACCGCGGCGATCTCCTCAAGGGGTAGCAGGAAGTCCACCGCTCCCGTGTCCACCGCCGACTGCGGCATCCCCGGGAAGTCCGCGGTCTCCGGATCCTGGACGATCACCGTACCGCCGCGGGACTTGACCGCTTCGACTCCCGTGGCTCCGTCCCGGCCGGTCCCAGTGAGCACACAGGCGATCGCCTCCGCCCCGTAGGCACCGGCGACCGATTCGAAGAGAAGGTCGGCGGAGGGGCGTACGAAGTGGACCAGCTCGGCGTCGGACAGGCTCAGGACGCCGCCGGAGTCGACAAGGAGGTGCCGGTCGGGAGGGGCGACGTAGACGGTGCCGGGCCGCACGCGTTCGTCCGCCTCGGCGAGCTTGACGGCAAGCCTGGTCCGGCGTCCGAGGACCTCGGCGAGCACCGTCCGGTGCCGCGGGTAGAGGTGCTGGACCAGGAGTACCGGTACCGGCAGCTCGGGGCCGAGCGCCCCGAGCAGCGCGGTCAGTGCCTGGATGCCTCCCGCGGACGAGGCGACGGCGACGACGCCGTAGTGATCCGCGGGCGGCTGGTCACGCCTCACGCCGCGAGCGTAGCGGAACGGAACCGGCCGGCGGGGAGCCGAAGCGGCCGATGGTTGCCCTGATTCGCGTCCGGATTTGCGGCCGGAGTCTTCCGGAGCGACTTCCTGATGTGAGTGCACTCTTCGGGCTCCTAATCAAGAATATCTACAAAATTACACCCGAATGGTGGAGCCCACTCCAGGTCGAAGCCTTTCTGCTCGAAGGGTCGACCTAAAGTCGACCATGTCGTCGCCCGTGCTCCCGGTGGCTGTGGATATCCAATGCAGCCCGCTTCGCCGTCGAGGCGGGCATCTCGCGAAACCATGGAGATGCCGCGATGCCCCGGGAGCCCGCTTTCTCTGCCCAGGTGATCCACGTCCACGAGACGGACGGGCGAGTCGTCGTCCAGCTGATCGGCGAGATCGACGTAGCCGTCGTCCTCCGAGTCACCGCCGAGATGGACACGGTCACAAGCCGGCCGAACACCCACGTGGTGGTCGATCTCGGCCCCGTCGAGTTCCTGGACTGCTCAGGGCTGGGTCTGCTCTGCCGCGCGAAGCGACGAGCCGAGGAACGGGGCGGACACCTGACGCTGGTCTGCCCCCATCCCCGCATCCGCAGGATGCTCCGGATCGTGGAACTCGACCGGGTCTTCACGATGACGCCCACCGTGGAAGAGGCGCTCGGCGGCCACACGCCGGTGAGCTGAGGCCGGGTTCTCCTGTCGAACGATCCGGTTCGCGGACTGTTGCCTTCCACTCAACTCGGCCTAGGCTGCGGGCAAGAGACTCGCTCCTCAAGGAGCCAGCACCACTGGACTACTGACCACTGGACCACTGGCCTGTGCAGTGGGCAGTTTCCGACCCCGTGCCCCCGGGTCGGGAGAGACACATGCTTCCAGTGGCCGGAACCCGCGTCCCTGCACCGGACGTGACCGGATTCCGGCCCGCGTCCTCCCGGTCCGTTCGAATCGGGGCACACTCCCCGGTCGCCCCGGTGACCGCGAGGACGATCCGCGCGCGGATCCCGTCACAGGGAGGCAGACCCGCGCGCCGGCGGCCGTCGCCAACGCAGGGCGACGGCCGCCCCTCCTCCTGACGTCCCTGGGGTGAGGTGTCCCTACGTCCGGTGTGACAGGTCGTCCACCAGAAGTTCGAGGGTCGCCTCCTCATGGAGCGCGACGCCGAGGGCGGTCATGGCAGGGGCGAGGTCAGGGTCCCAGTCCGCGCCGACCGGCTGGCCGTCGAGTGCCAGTTGAGGAATGCCCTCAGCCTGACTGCGAGCGGCCAGGTGCTCGTAATCCGCGGTGCCCATGCGCCATGGCAGGGCTTCGTAGCGGCGGATGACCCGGTTGGCCAGGGCGATCCCCGGCCAGTCGAAGTCGCCGTGGTAGGCGAAGCGGCAGCCCGTGGCGGCCAGGGCGTCGAGAAGTGTGAGGACCACCGTGGCGGCGCTGCCGGACGTGCACACGAGGGGCTGGACGCAGGCCGCGTCCGCCGCGGCTTCCACCACACGCGGATTCTCACAGATGTGGATGAGCGTTCCGGTGGGGAGTCGCAGCCGCAGGGCGTCCAGGTCGCGCGGTGTGAGGTGGGCTTCGGCATGATGCTCGGCCCGCTCCCGTAGCGCTCTCTCCCGCCAGCCCTCGCCGTCGGGTCGCAGCCCGTACGTCAGCACCGTGCTGGAGACCTCGTCCGGCGTGACGGACACCAGCCGCCACAGAGCGCGTCGACCGGCCGCGTCGTCGGGGAACTCGGTGCCACGGGCGAGGGCGACGCCGCGTTGGACGAGGCGTGCGAGCCAGGTGCCGTCGTCCAGGCCGTGCGCGGAGCCGGTCGCCATGGCGGCGAGTTCACCTCGGCCGCGTGCACCGCCCCGCTCGGGTCCGAGGAGGGTGGTGAGCACCTGGACCGCCTGCTGGAGTGTCCACACCGCCGCTTCGGGCGTCACTCCTCGCGGAACGCCGGCACGGCGCAACAGGTCGTACCACTGCCGGGGCCATTCCTGGTCGGCAAGCGGGGAGGCGTCCAGTGCCGAAGCGAGAGACGACCACACCTGCTCCCGCCGTGCCACCACGTCCGCGCGGGCGGCACGGCGGTCGGTGAGGGGCGGGCCGAGTTCCTCCAGCATCTGTCTGAGCCCGAGTCCGGTGGCCGAGGCGCGCAGCCGTGCGTCGAGCACGTCGAGCCGTACCGTCACGGCGGCACCGGTGAGGGGTTTGCCCAGCAGGAGGGACAGGTCGCCCCGTTCCTGGGGGTTCATCGCGGTGAGCCGGAGGGAGCCGGTGGCCTGTACGCCGTTGCTCTCCAGGCGTTTGCGTACGCTCTGCCAGAGCCGGGTGAGCCCGGGGCCCGTCAGCCATTCGCGCGTCGCGGTGGGCAGTGCGCTCACACGGACACCAGACGCCGGTGGCGGCCGTTCCAGGTGTAGTGCAGGGTGGCCACGCCTCGGACATGGGGATCACGGAGGCACTCGTAGATGTGCAGGGACGGCACCTCGGGCCAGTTGCCCATGAGCCGCTCACTGGTGAGGACGAAGTCGAGATCGAGGTCGACGAGGATACGGCCCAGCCGGCCATGGGTGGGTTCGTCGACCTTGGCGAAGGCGTCGTCCAGGAGGATCAGCCGCGGCGCGTGCGGTGCCGACTCGGCGAGGCCGGTGAAGTTGGCGGCAGCCGCGGCGAAGAGCACGAGGTAGGAGAGGACCCGCTGTTCGCCCTGGCTGAGACCGGTCCGGCCGGTCAGTTTCCGACGGCGGCCCGGAGCCGCGTCCTCGACCACGAAGGTGTGGAAACGGAACCAGTCGCGGTAGTCCAGCGCGGTCCGCAGATGGGCGGCGTAACCGGCTGAGGGGTCAGCGCGGCGGGCGTCCTCGATCCGGCGTTGCAGTACCTCGCGCAGCTGCTCGGTCTGCTCGCGCGTCCGGAGACTCGACGGACTGCGCAGCAGTTCGACGGCCGCGCGCACGTCCGCGTCTGCGTCCTCGTCCAGCTTCCACAACAGCTCCACACCGAGACCGTGGGAGGTGCGTACGGTCCGCAGGGTGCCGTTGAGAGCCGCGACCAGGTTCGCCGCGGTGATGACCTGTACCGAGAGGTGGTCGCCGAGTTCACCGGTCAGAAACCGCTGGAACACCTCACGCTCGCGCTCGGTGAGCCGCCCCCGGGCCTCCGCGGCCTGGACCGCGATCCGCTCGCCCACGGCCGCGACGTCATGGGACCCGTGGTCGTCGACCAGTCGGCACACCTTGATCCCGTCGCGTTCCTCCAGCTGCGCGTCGAACCCGCCGGCCAGTTGGTCGCGCAGCTCGGTGTGCCGGTTGAGCAGGGTGCTGTCCGACACCTCGCCCTTCGGGCGGCCGAGAGCCTGTTCCACGGCGTCGGCAAGTGCCCGCAGTGCCCGCAGCCGGCTGCGGACGTCCGCGCCGGGATCGTCCGACACGTACTCGGGCAGCGAGGACCGGTCGAGGCCGGCGCCGAGCACCACTTCCGGTCTGCCGAGAGCACCGCGAAGAGCGCTGCCGGTGTCGATGACCGCCGTCTCCTGGTCCGCCAGGGTCCCGCGCAGACGCTTCTCGTCCTCTTCCGCGCGCACGCGCAGATCGTGGAAACCGTCACGGGCCCGTTGTGCCGCGGGGAGGGCGTGGACGGCGTTCGCGATGCGCTGCTTCGCCTCCTGCTCGCGGGTGAGGATCTCCTCCTCGGACGACCCGATGGCCTCCTCGCGGGTGCGCAGGTCCCGCTCGGCGGTGCGCAGGCCGGTGAGGTGGAGCCGGTAGCTCTCGTCTGCGGCCAGGCGGTCCTTCTGGGCGCGTCCGTACCGGTCGGCATCGGCCTGGTTCGCGCCGAGTCGCTCGCCCGTGCCTCCGACGGCCCTGCGCAGATGCCCGACACCGCTGAGCAGGGCGGCCAGTGCGGTGCGTACACGGTCCAGGACGGCGGGATCGCCGGGCAGGTCGTGAGCGGTCGCGGTGGCATCCGCCTCGGCACGCGCCGATACCGCGAGAGCGCGGGCTTCCTCGGCCAGCCGTGCCGCCCGGGTCGCCTTCGCGGTCAGGTCACGCAGAGTCCTCTCCGCCGATTCGGTCCTGCTCCACGCGTCCGCGAGACTCCGGGCCCTGGGGAAGTGCCGTTCCGCGAGGGTGAGAGCCCGACGCATGGCATCGGCTACGGCGAGCTCCTCGCGGACGTCGGTCAGCCGCTGTTCCGTCTGCGCGATCCGCTCCTCCAGCTCGGCGAGGATGCGCCGCCGGGTCTCGGCGCGTACGGCGGCCCCCACGTACTCGGCGCCGCCCTTGTCGTGACGGCCACTGAGCACACCCAGACGCCAACTGCCGTCGTAGAAAACCGAGTTGTGGGTGTAGGTCTCCTGTGCCGGTACGAGTGCGACGGCGGCGAGCAGACGCCCCACCTGCTCGGACGTGACGCCGCAACCCGGTTCGGGAGCCACGCGCAGGGCCGAGGCGAGAGTCGGTCCGTCCGGCAGTACGGGACCGGGCCCAAGGACGGTGTCCCGGGTGCGGGGATCATGAAGGACGCCGTCCGCGCCCACCCACGCGTCCAGGATTCCGCTTGCCTCCAAGGCCCCCTCCAAACCGGCCCGGTCGGCCGGAGCCAGGTCGTCCGCGAAGTCCACAAGCCGGTAGAAAGGTGCTCCACTGCCCGGCGTTCTCGCGGCGACGCGATGGTGCGGGGCCGGCGGCTCGGGGTCGGTACGTTGCTCCCAGTCCCGCTTCCGGTCCGCCAGGCGGCCGAGTTCCTCGCCGAGCCGGCTGACGTCGAGTGCCCGGGCGTCCCGGCGCGCGGTGAGTTCCTCGCCGTACGGCTCCAGGGCGGTCTGGGCGGCCTGCCACGCCTGGCTGTCGATGTCGGGCGGCAGCGTGCGGTCCGCGAACGGTGCGTCGGCGGAGGTCTCGCAGCCGACCGAGGCGTCGACGGCGTCCAGTGGCGGGCAGTCGGGACCCAACGCGGTCCGCGTGTGCGCCGCCCAGTCGGCGACATGGCGGGCGTAGGCGCCGCTCTCCTCGGCGACCTTCTGACGGCTGCCGTCGAGACGGCCGGCGGCCTCTTCCGCCTCGCCCTCCAGCCGTTCCCGCTCGGTATCGGCCTGAGCTGCCCCGGCCCGGGCCTCGTCCGCCCGTGAGATGAGGCGGGTCACCTCCTGAACCATCCGGGCCCGGTTCCTCGCGACCGCCTCGGCGTCCTCCAACTGGTTCTGCCAGGACCGCAGCCCCTCCTGCGTCGTGACCGTGTCCACACGGGCCACCGGCCGGTGCCGTACGGTGCGCGTCTCCCCGTCCGGAGTCGTCAGCCCGGTCTCGGTTGCCTGGGTGAGATCGGTGCGCGGCAGGGCCACCGCCTCGCCGAGATGGCCGGTGGGAAGCCCGGCCTTCTCCGCCTGCGTCAGCAGCTCCCGGTGTTCGGTGCCCAGCTCGGCCAGCCGGCTTCCGAGGTGTTCGACACCTTCGGCCAGCCGCTCCGCCGAGCTCTCCTCCGCGTCGTGTGCGTTCCGCAGGGTGGTGAACGCGGCGACGGCGGCGGTGCGCAGCGCCTCCACCGTGCCGCGGCGCTCCGACAGTTCGCGCAGGCTGCGGTAGGCGTGACTGGCGTGCAGGGCGGCCAAATCGGTCCGGGCGGCCTGTTCCTCCTCGCGGAGGGTGTCCAGCCGGCCCTCCGACTCCTCCTCCTGCGTCCTCAGCTCGCTCGTCCGCTGTGCGGCGTCTCCGGCCGCCCGGCGCCGCTGCGCGAGGACGCCCAGCTCGTGGCTCACCCGCTGCGCGGAGGCGCGCAGTACTCCGGCCAGATAGCCGCGGTAACCGGTGAGGAACGTGCGCAAGGCCGCGTCGGTCCGTTCCAGGCGGCCGAGTTCGTCCCGTACGGCGTCGAGGTCGTGGAGATTGCGCGCCACCTTCTCGACCACGTCCTCGTCGAGCCCCGGCAGGGTCTCGCTGAGCAGGGAGGCCAGGCCTCCGTGTTCGATGCGGTCCCCGACCGTCGGGCGCCGCAGCCGGTGGAGGAGCTGGGTGAGGTTGCGGTAGCGCGTCGCGTCGGTGATGCCGAACAGTTCCCGGGCCACCCGGGCGCGGTGCAGGACCGCACGGTCGGTCGCGTTGTCGGAGCCGACGATCTCCTTGAGCCGGTCGACCGGCAGCGGCTTACCGGCCTCCACCAGGCGCAGGTCCTCACCGATTCGCAGCGGGGTGACGAAGAACGTCGGCAGCGCCTTCTGCGTCGACTTCGAGGCACGGATGGCGGCACCGAGCGTCAGGTGGCGGTGACCGCCGTCGTCGGCCGTGCCCCGGAACTCCACCCACAGGTACCCGAGCCGGTTGGTCTGCTCGAACCCGTCCAGCATCAGCCAGGGGAGCGTGGTGCGGCCGGTGCCCGTCGCGTCCAGTGCCCGGGAGTCGCCGTCCAGAAGATACGGGAGCAGCATCTCCAGCGCCTTGGACTTGCCCGCGCCGTTCTTGCCGCGCAGCAGCAGCCGTCCCTCGCCGAAGGAGAACTCCTGCTCGTCGTACTGCCAGACGTTCTGGATGCCCGCCCGGTGCAGCCGGAAACGGGTGCCGGTGGTCGTCGCGGGGCCGGAACGCGGCAGCGGGACGAGGCCACGCGCGTCGGTGGTCATAGCGGCAACTCCTCTTGAACATCTGTGCCTTTGCCGGTAGCACCGGCCGGGCGCACGGTGACGTGGGTGGCGTAGCGGGCCGCCGCGGCCAGCAGCACCCAGCCGTCGCCGCCGGGCCGTGCGCCATGGACATCGGTCACCGTGCGCCCTTCCGGCGCCTCTTCGACGTATCCCTCCAGCAGCCCTTCTCCCTCGGCGCGCAGCCGCCCGGCACGGGCCATCAGCCGCATGCGGACCAGCAGGTCCAGTACGGCCTCCCGCAGGGAGGGAAGGTCCTCCAGGTAGCCGCGTTGCCAGTTGCTGCGCTGCCCGTACTCGGCGATCAGCCCGGCCAGCACCTCGTCCACCAAACCGTCCGGGACAGCCACCCCGATGACGAGCGTCCCGCCGGTCGCCGGATGTCCCGGCTCCTGCGGCCGAAGCCGTTCCACGAGCCGTTCCGCCAGCAGCAGCGCGGCCTGTGCGACGGTCCCGGTGCCCGGCAGGTGCAGATCCGTCAGCTCCTCCTCGGGGTCCACCAGCGCCACGCCCTCGGCACGGATCTCCATCTCCAGGCCCAGGAGTTCGGAGAAAGCCTGGGCTTCCCGGCGCTGCCGGGTGCGCAGCCAGTCGCGCTCGGCGTCGGTCAGCTCGTCGAGGTGGACGACGGGCGTCTCGACGAGCATCCGGCGCACATAGGTACGCGGTCCGCCGAAGCCCGGGTCCGCTGCCCGCCGGACCAGGTCGGCGCCGTCCCGGGCCTGTGTGAGCGGGCCGGCGACGACCACGCGTGCCAGCTCCCGGTCCACCGTGATCAGGGCTTCACCGCTCGCGTCCTGCGCGATCGCCGCCACATTGCCCTCGGTCTCGATGAGCACGCCCCAATCGACCAACTGGCGCAGAGCCGCGACCAGGGTCCGTTTCCCGGCCACCCGGCCCGTCTCCGCCAGCTCGATCCCCGCGTCGGCCGCGGCGGCCCGGATGTCGGCGACCAGCTGCGACAGCAGCATCTGCTCGGGCGCGGTCACCAGCACGGACAGGGCCAGCGCGAGGCAGGCGTACGTGTGCGGGGTGAAGGGAGTGCCGGTGGAGCGCTCCAGCCGGTGTCCCGAGCCGGCCCCCAGCCCCGCCTTGAACAGCCGGGCGAAGGAGCTGTCGACCAACAGGCGGTAGCCGAACACCTGCTGGAACCGTTTGCCCAGCCAGTCGGCGTGCCTGCGGATCAGCGGGAAGAGGTCGGCATGGGGGCCGTCCGACGACACCAGGGGGTGGGCGAACAGCAACCGGGCGGCGGTGCGGCGCTCGGTGGCCAGGGCCACGTCGTGAGTCGAGGGAAGGGTCATGACACGCTCGCCTCCGCTTCACCGTCGACCGCGGCGGAGGTGCGACCGATGTCCAGCTCCAGGTCGTCCAGCAGCAGGTCGCCGTCGGACGAGTGCAGCACCGTCCGCGTACCCGCCGTCCGGCGCACGGTGAGCCGGATACGCAGTTCGGCGTCTTCGCTGCCGGCCGAGACGAGGTCGAACCCCGCTGTCCTCTCCCCGTCCGCGCTGACGTGCCTGCTGAGCTGCGCGTTTCCGAGTGCCGTGGCCAACAGCTCCAGAAGCAGGCCGAGTGCTGCCGAGGTGAGGCGTACCTCGGCGAACCGGCCGGACGCGCTGCGCAGTTCGTCCGCCGCCGCTGCTCTGGCCGTCGCCCGCTGCCGGGCGGCCTCCCGCAGCCGCTCCTTCTGCGCGGAGTGGTCCTCCACCGCGGAGGCCCGGCCCCGCTGGGCGCGGCTGCCCCTTTCCCGCAGGGCCACCGGTACCTCGACCACCGGACCGGTCCACCAGCTCGTGTAGGCGGGCACCACCTCGTCGGTGGCCGGAGGTATGCCCAGATGGCGGGCGCCGTAGAGTCCGAAGGCGGCGACGGCGATGTCGTGTGCGTCCTGCGGCGCCGCTTCGTCGAACCAGCGGGCCAGCCGCAGCAGATCCTTGCGCCGGGACATCTCCCCGGTGGCCGACCGCAGCATCCGCTTGGCGTTGGCGAGGAGCGACTGCAACGCGCGCAGGGTGGCGTCCCGCAGCTGGTCGACCTGGCTGCCCTGGCCGTCGGTGTCGCTGAACCAGCCGCGCAGGCCCTCCCAGTCCGTGAGTTCGCGGCCCCGGCTGCGCTGGACCCGGATCCCCATGCGGTTCTCGCCCTGCTGAGACAGCCCGGCAAGTCCCTGGGCGTGGATGTCCAGTCGGTCCAGGAGGGCCGGGATGTGCGGCCACAGGGTGTCCAGTGCCCCCGAAATACGGGGCCCGCGGAACGCCACGTCCTCCGTGATCGCCTCGACGTAGTCCAGGAGCAGTTCCTTGAAGCCCTGGTACTCGGCGCTGTCCAGGTCGTAGCGGGACAGCACCTGACCGAGGTAGGCGTAGAAGTCGCGTATGGAGTCCGCGAACTCGGTGAACTGTACGAACAGTGTGCTGATCCGCTCCAGCCCGTCCTGCGGTTCGATGCCGCCCGGCGCGGTCACGAGGTCGGCCAGCTCCCGCAGTCCGCGCTCGACCAGTGCCAGCAACTCGTTGCTCACCTCACGAGCGGCGTCGGCCTCGGCCAGGACCCCGTCGGCGTCCCGCTGGATGCGTTCGCCCAGTTTCGACAGCTGGTAGCGCGAGCGGGAACGCTGGTACTCGCTGATGCTGGACGCCTTCACCGTGTGGCTGCTGCGCAGCAGGTTTCCCCACTGCACCAACTGTTCCAGCCGAACCGTGAGGGTGTCGGTGTCGAGCCCCGCGGCGGAACCACTGTTCTGACGCAGCTTCGCCATGATGTCCGGGACGGCAAGATCCGCCAGCAGCGTTCCGCAGAAGACCCGCATGATCGCGACGTGCTCCAGCCGCTCGCGCGCGCTGAGGTACGTGTACGCGTCCAGCCGCCGACGCGCCTCCTCGTCGGCGCCCTGAGCTGCGCCGGATGCGGATGCCCCCATGCCCGTGAGGTTACGTGGCGCGTCCGGGCGTCGCTGGTGGGTGGCCGAAAACGCCACGGACGTGTGCCGACCCGGAGCGATTCCCGTGGCAGCGGCCAGTGCGGCACGGGAGCGTGCCAGGCTCACCCCGAATGGGCCCTTCGGTTTCTGCGCCGAGTTCACGAACGCGTTTGTGGGCGGGGACTGGGATCACAGACCTCACGAGCTGCTTGATGAGTGGGAAGCGGAGCAGATCTTCAAGAGCGTGACCTGGGAGGAGGACAAGGAACAAAGCGCTGCTGACGAACGCCAGGCCGAGGAAGAGATCTCCGGGTGGTTGACCATGATCGACCAAGGCGAGGCAACGGCGGACTGATGGACCCGGACCGCGTGGGAATCCAGCACTCCGTCCGCACCTTGCCCAAGGGGACGTACCGCCGACACCTGTTCTGAGCGGACAGATCGCCGGCGGGCAACAAGACTCCGCCCTCTCCGGGAGGAGGAGACCGAAGTCGGCTCCCCCAATACGACCCCCACAACGACTCAGGGACCCGACCCGCAACGCGGATCAGGCCCCTGACCTGGTGTTCTAGCTGTCGGGGTGGCGGGATTTGAACCCACGACCTCTTCGTCCCGAACGCGGTCAAGGGCCTTCGTGACGTGGCAACCAAGCTATCAGGGCTGGTCGTTCGGCTCCGGGACTGTCCACCACTGTCCAGGACGGTCCCCGTGCGGCTGCACCGTTTGGCCCCCTGTTTGGCCCCCGGATTTTCGTTACTCAGCCAAGAGCCTGCGGCATGAGCGGAACGGCGGGGTGTCGGCAGCTGTCCACAGATCAGCGTCGGCCGCGGCCCCGGTCGCGGCGCCGTGTCACGGAACTGGGAGGAGGTCCGGCAGGGAGATGTCCACATGCCGCAACTCTCGTGCCGGTTCTGCCGCAGTGGGGCGTGCACTGACCTCGGAGGGTCTCGCACGTAGCGCGTCGCCAGGGGTGTGGGTGAGTGCCAGCCGCGATCAAGACTCACAAGAGGGGTCACAAGCTGTAGCTAGATCGCTACGCTTGAGTTGGAGCCATCGAAGCTGTCGTAGGGGAGGTGTCAGTGAGGACGGTAGCCAGCTGGCTTGGGGAGGACTGGGAAGAGTGGTGCCTGATGCTTATCCGTCGCAGGCACGGAGCCGATCAGGTTCAGGTTGTCCCAGCGCGGCACCGCGGAGACCTAGGAATTGAAGCTTTCACGCATGACGGTTGTGCATTCCAGTGTTACGCCGCGCAAGAGCCAATTTCGGTACTTGAGCGCTACAAAAAGCAAAGAGACAAGCTGACTCGCGACTTGGCGAAGCTTGAGTACCGCCAAGAGAAATTCCTGCGCCTCCTAGGGAACGTGCGCATTGATCGATATTTGTTCATGGTTCCCTTCTTCGACTCATACGAGCTTGTTCAGCATGCCTCTGATAAAGCGCAGGAGTATAGAGATAAAAACCTTCCTCACTTGCACGAGACGTTTCGCATCGTCGTTGTCGACGAGGACGCTTATGCGGATGTGAGGGAGGAAATATTGCAACGCCCCCGCGCCCTAGTCGAGGTAGAAGATAAGACCAATGACGATGTTAAAACATGGATCGCAGCCAACGAGCAAGCTGTGAGGACGGCTGACGGGAAACTGAGATCTCTCATTGCCAATGATCCGCAAAGAGTGAGCGTTCTCGAAAGTTTGATCATGCAATACATCAAGGGGGAGAATGCTCTGGATGTCATGCGCCGAAAGTATCCTGACAACTGGGAATTGACGACGCGCTACAAGAACAACAAGGAACAACTCCTTATCCTTCAATACCCTTCAGATTCCCTTGAGTTTGGCAGTCTCGCACATATCGCCAAGGAGATTGAATCCGAGTTGGCGCGTGATGTCCCAGCACTGGATGCCCCCCTTAGGTCGGCTTTGTCATGGGCTGCGATTGCAGACTGGATTATGCGCTGCCCGCTGAGCTTTCCATCGGTGGCTTGCTGATGCTTACTACAGACGAACTTGCAGAGTTCTTCGCCGGAACCGAATCACCTGTCGCCTTTACGCGCCGACCCGATGCTATTCCGGGCGACCTACGACATGGTTGGCGCCTCGCCTCACTTGTGCTCGTTCTGTATCGATGCTGGGCCAACACTGCAAGTGTGGAACAAATTCACGTTCTCGCGTCATCCCTGCGCTCCAATGCGGCGCGCAACACCCTTTCGCGCTGGTTTGAAGACCGTCGCCTTCCCGATGACTTCGTGGTGAGATACGATCCCTCGCTCGCTCGTACCGTTGCTATCGCTGTGGCATGCGGTTTGGCGGTCAGGAAAGAGAATCAATCGATTTCATTATCGTCGAATGGTGTTGCGTTGGCTAGAAGTATCTGGAGTGACGTGGCGGTGTTGCAGCGCGAGAAAGAGTTCCTGAACCGTTTGCCAAAAAAAATCAGTCAGAAATCGATACGTGAACTCTTGGCGGGGAGGTATCAATGATTCGGCTGCGCGAACTACAGATGCGTGTCATCACCGATGGGCCGGTTTGTGGAGCGGATATCCCATTCAAGGGCGGGTTGAATGTTATCCGCGCGGATAACTCCAGCGGGAAATCGACCTGTATGCAGGCGATCATCTACGCCCTTGGGCTTGAGGGGATGTTCAGTGCCCGCCGAGATATCCCATTGCCGCATGCGATGACGGACTCGATCGAAGTAGAGGGCCGAGAGTGGGATGTCATTGAGTCATGGGTCGCCCTTGAGCTGGAAAACGCTTCCGGACAGGTAATCACAGTGCGTCGCTCTGTGAAGAGTTCCCTCAAAGACACAACATTGATCGAGGAATTCGAGGGCGCTAGGCTGTCGCAGAATCTTGAAATGACGGTAGGTGAAGACTTCTTTGTTCGCCGCGGCGGTGCTGCCGTTCGTGAGCGAGGATTCCACCACTTCCTAGCTCGATTCCTTGGTTGGAGCCTCCCACAGGTCACACGCATGGATGGCAGCGAAGGGCCTTTGTATCTGGAATGCCTCTTCCCTTACTTCTTCGTAGAGCAGAAGCATGGATGGTCTGGCGTGCAGGCCAGAATTCCAACCCACTTCATGATTCGCGACGTGAGTAGGCGCGTTGCCGAGTTCATTCTGGAACTTGATGAGTACCAAGCGGTTTTGAAGAAGCAGCGACTAGAGAGCGCGGCTTCCATTATGGATTCAGAATGGAGGCAGACTGTCGATCGCGTGGCGGGGGCAGTAAAATCGCAGTCGGTCGTCCTTCGTGGCCTCCCGCAGCGTCCCGTAGTCGACATGCAGGCTGTCTCCGCGAGCTCGTTGATTGCATCGGCTGACGGCTGGATTTCGTTAGACGATGAATTGGAGAGACTGCAGGGGCGAGTTGCGGAACTTGAGCAATTTGATGTCCCCAGCATTGAAGAAAGTTCCTCTCAGCTAGATGACGAACTGAAGAGTCAGCAAGAAAAATTGGCCATTGCCAACTCTCTCGCTGCCTCTGCCTTGGCTGAGCTGGAGGATTCGCTTTCTCGCCGGGGTGGCTTGGAGTCGCGTGTCGAGGCACTAGAAGAGGATCTGCAACGTCACAAGGATGCAGCCCTCCTGCGTCGGCTTGGCGCACGTCATGCAGCAGTTATAAGTGGTGATTCGTTCTGTCCTACATGCCAACAAGCGCTACCGGATGGTTTCGAGATCACAGAAACCCCGATGACGCCGGACGAGAGCGTGCTCTATATCGAGCAGGAAGTTCGTACCTTCCGAGCCATGAAGGCTGATCTGGAACGGCTCATTTTGATACAGGAGGCTAAGCTAGATAGGCTTCGAAGTGAAAGCTCAGATTTGCGTCGCAGTATTCGAACAATTAAGGATACGTTGACGTCTCCGTCTTCGATGCCTTCGGTGGCAGACGTTGCGGAGAAGATTCGCATCCAGGATAGGATTACTTCCCTAGCGGCCACCCAGGATGAGATCTTCCACACCGTTGAGGAGCTGCGGGCGCGTGCACAGACATGGCAAGCCAATAGGGTGGCATTGAAGGAATTGGCTAAAAGGCGGCAGTCGCCTTTGGATCGACAGAAAATTGAGTACCTCGAAGCGGCCCTGGTGGCACAACTCGCGAGTTACCACTTTGTCTCTCTAGAGCCGAGTGAAATCAAAATCAGTGAAGATACGTATCGACCCACGCATGAAGGATTCGATCTCGGATTCGATCTATCGGCCAGCGATATGATTCGTGTCATCTGGGCCTATTTGTTCGCCTTCCTTGAGACCAGTATCCGATTTGATACTAATCATGCGCGGCTCCTGATTTTCGATGAGCCGAGACAGCAAGAGACCAAGCGCCTGAGTTTTGCTGCGCTTCTCGAACGAGCCGTGAAAGCTGGAGAGAGTGGAGCGCAGATTATTTTTGCGACCAGTGAAGAGGAGCGAGAGTTGCAAAGCATGCTTCGGGGCCAGCGTCATCACATGTTCTCGATTCCTCCGGAACGTAAGCTCCTGAGGCCGCTAAATTCATGATTCCTCGTCGTGATGCTGTACCAGAATGCAGCCGTTGCCACGTTCACTGCGGCAGGAATCCAGGCTTCTCTTGTCCGAGAGCGTTGAGCCGTGCCAGGTAGTCCTGTGCCCCTGGCTCCGAGCTGTACCGGCGCTTCATCTCGGCAGCGAGTTCGCGACTGGTCATGATGAGCGATGGCACCGATTGACGGTCGCCTTCGAGAGCGAGGGCCCCCATCATGAGCGCTTGTTCCAAGTCGCCCTCACGTGCTGCTGTCACTCCCAGCGTGACGCGGGCCTCCGCGTTGCGCATCGGCGAGCGCTCGCGTCCGTCGAAGTCTGTTCCGGCCCGGAGGACTTCCTCTGCGAGCGTACGCGCGAGCTTGTCCTCACCGACCAGGCGATAGCAGTCCATCGAGTAGAAGTCGAACTTGGCGGGGTCCACCACGAAGTGGTTGTCGAGGTTGTCGGGGTGAGGCATCCCTTCGAGCAGGCGCCGCCCCTTGTCGAGGGCTACCTCGACTTGCCGGCGGTCTCCGAGCCGCGCCCACGCCTTGGCTTCCTGGCCTGCGAGCTGTACCGCCACGCTGTGGTGCGGCGCCACCTCACCTCCGGCCTGTGCTGCCGAGATCACGCCGCGGTAGTCGCCGGTCGTGAGCGCGAACCAGGCGCGCATCTCGTGTGCCCACCCGGCGACCTCTGGATGGTCGGCTTCCGTAGCGAGTGAGAGGGCCGCGCGCCGTGTCGACTCGGCAGCGTGCCGGTCTCCCATGTCGTACTCGACACAGCCGACCAGGAGGGCGAGCCAGCCGGACAGGGCGAGCACCTCGCGGTGCTGGGCGAGCGTGAGGCTCTTCGTGTGGAGTTCGACGACGCGGCGCAGCCACTGGCGCCCCTCAATGATGAGCTGCCCGCTCGGCATGTACGGGTACTCCGAGCACAGCCGATCGGTGGTGATCCGCAGAGCATCGAGCGTCGCGCTGTCGACATCGGACCGGTTCAGCCGGCTCACGATCTCCAACGTCTCCATGCCGCTCGCCGCCAAGATCTCCCTGTCTCCGTCTCGCCGCGATGGCGCCGGGAAGAGCGCATGGGTCACGGTGCCGAACACGGCCGCGATGATCGGTTGATAGAAGTCGTTCGGTGTCTGGCCTGACTCCCAGCGCTTCCACTGGCGGATCATGCTGTCTTCCGCCGGCAGCTCCGTCGGAGCATGCGCCCGTAGAGCCCTGACTGCGTCGCGCTGCGACCAGTCGCGCCGCGCGCTCAGCCGCGATCCGTCGCGCCCATGCGGGCCTGTCGTCGGTCATGCGCCCTCCTCCGAGTACCTGCTCCGAGTCTCGCGCGCGAGCCGGGGGGACAGGGAAGGTGACAGCGGGGTGTCACCGGGCATGTCCCCTCCCCTGCTCTGCCGTCCCCGGGCTGTCACTTACCTCACAACTCCCGTTCCACGCATGCTGGTTGCAGATCACGCACCACCCGGTTCGGAGCGACTTTCGAGCGCTTCGACCCTGCCGCGAAGTTCCGAGACTTGGGAGGTGAGATGTTCGAGCCGGCGCAGCACTTCGGGAACGTCGACAACCGCGTCGGTTCCGCTGCCTTCGCCGGCCTGCTCCGGGTCGCGGGCATAGCTGCCCCGCGACGTCGTCATGATGAGCCCATCCTCACGGAGGATCGCAAGGGCTCGCTGCACTGTCATTCCCGAGATCTTGAACCGTTCGGTCAAGTCTCGCACGGAGCCCACATGCCCACCGGGCTTGATGTCGCCACGCAGGATCTCTTGCCGCAGGATGTCGGCCGCCTGCTCGGACTCTGGCCTTGGGTCGTCTTTCGAGATTTCAGCGCTCATCACGCCATCGAGCGTACCCACCCCTAGTACGACCTAGCACGAATCTGCGGCGACCTCTTGCGCCATGGTGCGTGCTAGTACATGCTGTTACAAGTTAGTACGGCAAGCCCGGAAGGGCTCAGCCGGCTGTACCCGTAAGCGCTTGACCTGCAAGACCGCATGACCAGGAGCCCCGCATCGGACGGGGGGAGGCGACCCGGCGCCTTGGCATTCACCGGAGGGCTTAGACCGAAAGGTCACGTCTCCATACGCCTACTTCGAGGCCGGACAGCTCTACCTGACACGGGAGCGCGGTCGCGATGAAGGAGACACGCACCACCTCAACTTCCGCCGCTCCGCTGCTTTGCAGCGTGAGGGGCTCTGCGGAACGGCCGCGTCTCACCACTTCACTGCCGCGGCCGTTTCGCCTGTTCGCGCACGTCGTGTCCCACTCCAACAAGCCTTTGGGGGCTTACCCATGACCGAGCGCATTTTCGACTCCGAGACCTCCGGTCCGATCGTGCTGGGACTGTCGCTGCCGGTCGGCAGCGTCCGTGTCCAGGTGATCGAGAACCTGCTCACCGCCCGCGTGGTGCTGCGCACCGACGACAACACGGGGCCCGCGGCCGACGCGATCAACCGTGCTCGCAGTCAGCAGAATGGGCAGGCGTTCGGCATCGAGGTACCGGAGATGCCGAACGGCGTGGTCGTACAGGGGAGCCGCGGCAGCGTCATTCAGAGTGTCGGCAGCATGAGCATCGTCGGCGGCACGGTCCGGATCAACGGTCGCGTGGTCTCCGGCGGCATGGCCGACATGCCGACCGTCAGCCCGATCGAAGTGACGGTCAACCTGCCCGCGCAGTCCTCCCTTGCGGTCGTCTCGCAGTCTGCGGACACCAAGGTCTATGGCTACGTCGACCGTATGGAGTTCCGCTCCGTCTCCGGTGACCTCGGAGTCGATGGCGTCCGTGAGCTGCGAGCCAACACCACCTCAGGGGATATCCGCGTCGGTCGGGCCACCGAGCAGATCAACGCGCACTCGGTGTCCGGCGACATCAAGGTGCGGCTGTACGACGGTCGCAGCGCCGCCCTGAACACCACCTCTGGGGATGTCGAGGTACAGGCCACCAGCGGCGCCGCCGGGCACGTCAGCGCCCACAGCATCTCCGGCGATGTCGAGGTATCCGGCGCCCGCCACCTGAACGTGTCCGCCGACAGCGTCTCCGGCCGCGTCCGCAACCGCTGATCGATCTACCGCCCCGATGGTCGCACGGACCGTTCGACTCGGTCCGGGGGCGCTTTCCCCTGCCGCGCTGCGGCTCGGGTTCTTCCGGAAAAGCCGCCGTCTCACCAAACGCCTGCGGCTGCTCCGGCTCTATGTCCCTCCCACTTCAGGAGCCTTCCATGCGCACGTACATCGGCCGTCAACAGGCCGTATCCGCTGAGGACTTCGTGGAGCTCGCGCTCGGTACCCCGATTGAGCTGTGGCTCGGGGTCGAGGGCGAGAGCGACGAAGAGCGCGCGGCCCGTCTGGACGCGGCGCGCGACATCCTAGCTGAGCACCCCGAGATGCCCGACGACCTGGTCCGCATCGCGGCCGAGGTTGTCGAGGCGCACCCCGAGTTGTTCGACGTCATCCCCCTGGTTCGGTTCGCCGGCCGCCGCCGCTCCGTACGGAAGGGAGCGGCGGCATGAGCGACGACCTGAACTTCGACGACCGCATGTTCCTGGAGGGCCAGGCCGTCTACGAGCAGATCATCGCCGGACAGGTGGCCGACGTTCAGGCAGAGCTGATGAACGCACAGCTCCGAGCCTCCCAGGGTGGTGAAGCGGCATGACTGCCACAACCACCGCCCTTGCGGCGCCCCCGTCCGGGGTGCCGCCGCTGACCAGGCCGGAGATGGGTCTCGCCGGAATCGCCGCGCTTGCCGCGGCCGGAGTCGGTGCGCTCGGTCTCATCTCCTCCTTCGACGCCGTTTCGGCTGCTGCGGCCCGCTGGGGATTCGGCGAGCCGTGGATGCTGCCGGTCGGTATCGACGTGGCCATTCCGGTTTTCACCGTGGCCAACCTGCTGTTGATCCGGATGGACATGGCGCTTGCGTGGGTCCGGTTCGTGCCTTGGATGCTCACGCTCATCACGTGCGGGCTGAACGTTGCGGCCGGACAGGGCATGTGGGCCAAGGTCGCGCACGGCACCATGCCGCTGCTGTGGGTGGTCTTCTCCGAGATCGGCGCGCACATCTACGCCGCACGAATCGGCGCGGCAACCGGGCGGCGCATGGAAAAGATCCGGTTCTCTCGGTGGCTGCTCGCGTTCCCGTCGACGTTCGCCCTGTGGCGCCGCATGACCCTGTGGGAGGTCACCTCCTACTCGGAGGCACTGACGCGGGAGAAGGAACGGCAGTTGGCCCGTGCGGACCTGCGCGAGCGCTACGGCCGCAAGTGGCGATCGAAGACCCCGCGGCGCGAGCGCGTGATGCTGCGCATGGGCGAACTGGCCCCGGCCACCGAGCAGGAGACGCCCGCCGTGCCCCCGCCGGTACCTCCGGCCGACCCCAAGCCGCGCCCGCGCCGGCAGACGAACTCCAAGGCCAAGGCCAAGGCCAAGCCGCAACGCACCTTCGAGGAACTACTCACCGAAGCGCGTACGGCCACCGCAGAGTGGGCCGACTCGGAACTGACTGCGGATCGCATCCGTACTGCCGTGCACGTCTCGCAGGCCAACGCCCGTAAGCTGCGCGACCAGTTGCAGACCGAGCGTGCCGCCGGCCGTCCGCTGCACTCCGTGGACGACTCGGAGGGCGACGGCACAGCGGCTGAGGCTGCGTGATGTACGGCAAGTGCTTCGACCCGACCGGCGCGACGTACGGACTGCCCACCTACCCGTGGCGCTACGCCCCCGACGGACTCGCCACCAAACGGCAGTTACGGGCCCGCGGCTTACGGCCCGGCGGGCAGTCGATCGCGGCACAGATCATGCGCCCGCGCTACCGGCGCGGCCCGCTGGTCGCCTACCTCTACCGCGTCGACCGCGCCAAGCCTGTCCGGCCGATGACGCCGGGCAAACGAGCCGCGCTCGCCAAGGCGATGTGCGCCCGCCGAACGTGTCCGGCCTGTCGACAGGACGCGGGATACGTCATCCCGACGTCGCTCGGCACGTGCGTGCCCTGCGCCTATCCCGAGGAACAGCGCACTGCCTGAAAACGAGTTGGAACATTTTGTTCCGGCTTTTTCCGAAAACGCCCCGACGGTTGACGGGCCCGGTCACGACCGACCAAAGCAGCGCCGGGCCCGCATCCCTCCATGCCCTCTGGAAGGAACTCTGAGTGAATCACGACGACGACAACGAACTGTTCAACCGACTCGAAGCGGAGATGAGCCCCGACCCCGGGGGAGAAGTAGTCGACCTCGACAAGGCACGGTCGGCCCGCATCGGGTCGGCCGACCCGACTGCCCGACCCGATGCCGACCCGTCGGCCGACTCCGATCCGAGTCGGTCGGGTGCCGAGTCGGCCGACCCGACCGCACGCGTGATGGTCGACCTGCCGACCGCCAAGGCGGCCGGTCCGGGCTACCTCGGTCGGCTGCTCGCCGCACAGCGCCGGCCGGTCGTTCCGCTGTGGCTGAAGTCCGTGGCGGAACTGAAGACCGCCGCGGCGTGGGTGGCCCGGCACTATGCCCACTCGGTCGGCTACCACGCGCTTCGCTCCCCGGTCTACGCCGCGCGCCTCACCCTCCAAGCCCCCTCCGGCGCCGCGAAGTTCGTCGGCGGCACGATGCGGTGGGCGGCCGACCGTGAGGGCGAGCCGGTTCGACTCGCCGCGGTCCGGCGTGAGGATGCGGCCGAGTACCTGAAGCTGTCGCGGCAGCGTGACGGACGGGTCCGACTGCGCGCCCTCGTGACCGTGCTCGCCATGTTCACCGGGCTCGGTGCCGCGCTCGCCCTGTACGTGCTCGCCCCTGACTGGCTTCAGGCGGTGTCGGTGGGCGCGGTCGTCATGGCGCTCGGGGTCGCCGGCCGCAAGGCGGACGCCCCGGTCATCCACCGTGCGGTGGAACTGCCCAAGGCGGTCAAGCTCACCTCAGACATCGTGCTGCGGTCACTCGGCTCGCTCGGCATCCCCGCCATCAACCAGGCGCAGGGCAAGGGTCGCGACGGGTTCGAGTTCACCGCCCCGATCACGCGCGACGGTCCGGGATGGCGTGCGGAGGGCAATCTCCCGTACGGCGTCACGGTCACGGACATCATCGAGCGGCGCGAGCGGCTCGCTTCTGGTCTGCGCCGCCCGCTGGGCTGCGTGTGGCCGGAGGCAGTGCCCGACCAGCACACCGGGCACCTGGTCCTGTGGGTCGGGGATCAGGACATGTCCAAGGCCAAGAAGCCTGTGTGGCCGCTGCTGAAGTCGGGCAGCACGGACCTGTTCAAGCCGGTCGCGTTCGGCACTGACCAGCGCGGACGCTGGGTCGAGATCACCCTCATGTACATCGCGGCCGTCATCGGCGCGATTCCGCGCATGGGCAAGACCTTCCTGCTCCGTCTGCTGCTGCTCATCGCCGCGTTGGACCCGCGGGCGGAACTGCACACGTACGACCTCAAGGGCACCGGTGACCTGGACCCGGTTGGCGAGCGTGTCGCGCACCGCCACCGCGCCGGCGACGAGGAGGCGGACATCGAGTACGCGTTGCGCGACCTGCGCGCGCTGCGCGACGAACTGCGGCGCAGGGCAAAGGTGATCCGCTCGCTGCCGCGGGACATCTGCCCCGAGTCCAAGGTCACGTCCGAACTGGCCAACAAGAAGTCGTTGGGGCTGCACCCGATCGTGGTCGGGGTGGATGAGTGCCAGGTCTGGTTCGAGCACGAGAAGTACGGCAAGGAACTCGAAGAGATCTGCACTGACCTGGTCAAACGCGGTCCCGCTACCGGGATCGTGCTGCTGCTCGCCACGCAGCGGCCGGACGCGAAGGCACTGCCCACGGGCATTTCCGCGAACGCGTCGGCTCGGTTCTGCCTCAAGGTCATGGGGCAGTTGGAGAACGACATGGTGCTGGGCACGTCCGCGTACAAGCGGGGCGTGCGCGCCACCATGTTCTCTTGGGGCGACAAGGGCATTCACTACTTCGTGGGCGAAGGCTCGGATGCCCGGATCGTCGGCTCGGTGTACGTGGACGCGCCCAACGCGGAGAGCATCGCCGCGCGGGCCCGCAAGCTGCGCGAAGCCGCCGGCACCTTGTCCGGGCACGCACTCGGGGAAGAGCCGGAGACGGACGCGAGCACGTCGTACGACCTGCTCGCCGACATCCTCGCGGTCATCCCTGCCGATGAACCCAAGGTGTGGTCCGAGACCGTCGTGTCCCGGCTCGCCGAACTGCGGACCGACGTCTACGACGGATGGACGCCGGAGGCACTGGCCTCAGCCCTGAAGCCCCACGGCGTCTCCACTGTCCAGGTGGGCCGTCGCGTGGACGGCAAGGTCGTCAACCGGCGCGGCGTCGAACGCTCCCACATCGTGGCTTCGATTGCGGAGCGTGACGGAAACCGCGACGCGGGATGACCGTCCGGAGCCGCTAGCGCTAGCGGCACACACCGCTAACGTTAGCGGCTCCGCTAGCGCCCCAAACCTGCTCTGATCAGGCCGCTAGCGGATAGCGGCCCACCTGCGGAAACCCCTGAAACCCGCCTGGAAGGGCCCGTGATGACCTCTGCCCTGCTCGCTATCACTCTCATGCTTGGCGTGACACTGTGTTACGTCGCTGTGTGTGCCTCCTCCCCGTTCGGCAACTGCCGCAAGTGCAGCGGATGGGGCTTCCGGATGAAGACCGACCGCAAGGGCCGCATGAAGCGCGGGAAGGACTGCCGCCGCTGCAAGGCGACCGGCAAGCGCATACGCGTCGGCCGCTGGCTCTACAACCGGTGGGCCCGCGTCTACCGCGCCGGCACCGACGAGCCGCGCTCGGAGGTGTCGCGATGACGTTCACGGTCTCGGCTGTGCTCCTGTTCGGCATCGCCTCTGTCTTCGCCATCAAGACCAAGTCGACCGGAGGTGGCGCTGCGGTGCTGCTGTTCCTCTTCGGATTCTTCGCCGCCGGGACCGGCGCCTACGAGCCGATTCACGACCTAGTCGTGTCCTTCGCCCGGTTCCTGTCCTCACTCGCCAACTGACGGGGAGAGCTGCCATGAACGAACCCATCGTCGCCCGCCATTGGTGTCGGCGACGGGTGAATCGTGACCCTCTGACGGCGGATCAAAACTGACCCACTTCGTGGTCTTCTGACCAACCTGATCTTGATCGAAGGTCAGGAGAAGAGGGTGATTTCCGTGGAGGACTGGGCAGAGATCCGCAGGCTGCACCGGGCCGAGCAGATGCCGATCAGGGCGATCGCCCGGCAGCTGGGCATCTCGAAGAACACTGTGAAGCGGGCCCTGGCCACCGACCGGCCGCCGGTCTACTCCCGGCCGGCGAAGGGCTCGGCGGTCGACACGGTCGAGCCACAGATCCGGGAGCTGTTGAAGCAGACCCCGACGATGCCCGCGACCGTGATCGCCGAGCGGATCGGCTGGGACCGCGGGATGACCGTCTTCAAGGAACGCGTACGCGAGCTGCGGCCCGCCTATCTGCCCGTCGACCCGGTCTCACGCACCACCTATCAGCCCGGCGAGCTGGCCCAGTGCGACCTGTGGTTCCCACCCGTCGACGTCCCGCTCGGTTACGGGCAGTCCGGCCGTCCTCCGGTGCTGGTGATGGTGTCCGGCTACTCGCGGATCATCGCCGCGCGGATGCTGCCCACCCGCACCACCGGAGACCTGATCGACGGGCACTGGAAGCTGCTGACCGGCTGGAACGCTGTCCCGCGGATGCTGGTCTGGGACAACGAGGCCGGCATCGGCCGCGGCAAGGTGACCGGCGACTTCGCCGCCTTCGCGGGCCTGCTCGCCACCCGGATCCACCTCTGCAGACCCCGCGATCCAGAAGCGAAAGGGCTCGTGGAGAGGGCCAACGGATACCTGGAGACCAGCTTCCTGCCCGGCCGCACCTTCACCGGCCCCGACGACTTCACCACCCAGCTGACCACCTGGCTGGCCATCGCCAACCGGCGCCAGCACCGCACCCTGGGCGCCCGCCCCGTCGACCGGTGGGAAGCCGACCGGGCCCAGATGCTCACCCTGCCGCCGGTCGACCCACCGCGCTGGTGGCGTTTCGCCACCCGCATCGGCCGCGACCACTACATCCGCGTCGACACCTGCGACTACTCCGTGCACCCCCTGGCCATCGGCAAGAAAGTCCAGGTCCGCACCGACACCGACGAGGTCGTCGTGACCCTCGCCCCCGGCGGGGCTGAGGTCGCCCGCCATCCACGGTGCTGGGCCAAGCAGCAGACCATCACCGACCCGGTCCATGCCCGCGCCGCCGCCGTTCTGCGCGGCGACTACCGCCACCACCACGCCTCCCGGGCCCAGGCCGCCCGCCGGCACAACGCCGCCACCGCAGCCGATGTCGTCGAGGTCGAACAACGCCAGCTCGACTCCTATGACCGCATGTTCACCCTCATCGAGGGCGGCGGCCAGGCCGATGATCCGGAGGTCTCCTGATGCCCGCCACCACCAAGACCCCCGCCGCGGCGGCGTCCCGGACCGGCCGTCAGACCGCAGCCGACCTGTCCTTCCTGGCCCGGGCGATGAAGGCCCCGGCCCTGCTGGACGCCGCTGAACGCCTGGCCGAACGCGCCCTGAAGGAGACCTGGACGCACACCGAGTTCCTCGTCGCCTGCCTCCAGCGGGAGGTCTCCGCCCGTGAGTCCCACGGCGGCGAGGCCCGCATCCGCACCGCCCGCTTCCCCGCGATCAAGACGATCGAGGAACTCGACATCACCCATCTGCGCGGCATAACGCGCCAACAGCTCGCACATCTGGGCACGTTGGACTTCATCACCGGCAAGGAGAACGCCGTTTTTCTGGGACCGCCGGGAACCGGGAAGACACACCTGGCGATCGGACTCGCGGTCCGCGCCTGCCAGGCCGGCCACCGGGTCGCGTTCGCCACCGCCGCCGAATGGGTCGACCGCCTGGCCGCCGCCCACCACGCCGGACACCTCCAGGCCGAGCTCACCAAACTGTCCCGCTATCCGCTGATCGTGATCGACGAGGTCGGCTACATCCCCTTCGAATCCGAGGCCGCGAACCTGTTCTTCCAGCTCATCTCGAACAGATACGAACGCGCGTCCGTGATCGTCACGAGCAACAAACCCTTCGGACGCTGGGGCGAGGTCTTCGGCGACGAGACCGTGGCCGCCGCCATGATCGACCGCCTCGTCCACCACGCCGAGGTCCACTCCCTCAAAGGCGACTCCTACCGCATGCGCGGACGCCAACTCGGACGCGTCCCCACCGCCACACACGACACCGACTGAACACCAGCAACCAGACCCGGTGGGTCAGAACTCGACCGCCCACACCGGGTCAGGATTCAACCGCCGCCGACAATTGGCTCGCCATCGCGACGCCCAAGGCGGCGCCCGCGCTCGCGACCACCACCGTGCTCGCACTCGCCCGAATCTGGAACGCCAACGGTGCCGAACACTCCGTTGGCAACGCGGTGTTGATGACCGCGCTGTCCCTCGCTGCCGCGGCTGCCGGCGCCTGCGCGAGCGTCGGCCGCTCCGGAGACAGCACCGTTGCCGGTACCGCGTTCGCCGCTTCCGGGGCGCTCGCGTTTGCCGGGGTCGCCGGATACGCCGACGGTCTGCCCCTGCCGCTGCTGCTGTGGTCGGTGGCCACCGCGGGCGCGTACGGACTCGCCGCCCGCTACTGGCGACGCGACCGCCGGGACACCGTTGCCTACGAGCGGCACGTGAACGAGCGGCGCGAGGAACGCGCCCACATCGAGCGTGTGGAGAGCCTGCGGGCCGTGACGCAAGTCGAGGTGGCCCGCACGGGTGCTGCCTATGCAGAGCAGCTCGCGCAAGCGCTCGTTGCCCGCGCTGCACTTCCCGGCTTCGACCCCAAGGCACTGGAAGTCGCGGGCCTGCCCGAACTGGCAGCATCCAAGGCCGAAGCCGAGTACTGACCTTGGCGTCGCGCTTAGGGTCCGGTGCTGGCCTCACCACCTGGTGGGACAGGCCGGCCGAAGATGCGGTTGGCCTCGGCGATGAACCGTGTGTAGGTCTCATCCCTTTGAAGCCGGATCTCGTCGAGCTGCTCCGGGCTGAACGACTCCTCAGGGGAAGCCGCAGCCAGGACCGTGCGTGACGTCAGACGGGCGAGTGTCTGTACAAGCTCCGTCACTTCGGGTGGGCCTGCCATGCGGACCTTATTCGAAGTTCGCTTCAACTCGTCCAAGGCTGCTAGCACCTGGCTCCAAATACGTTTGCGCTCCTCGTCGTCCGCGGCAGTTGGGATGGAATGCAAGCTCTCGAAGAGCTGGTCGTACGCGAGCAGGGCTGCCGCGTACAACTCAACTCGGCGCTCTTGCATCCATCGACCATGCTCAATCGAGGCTTGACTGTGAGCCTGTTCTCGCATCGATCTCGCTGTGAGAACAGCGCCAACGACGGCACCTCCTAGGCCGAAGAGCCCGGCAACCAAGGCGCCTAAAACAGCGGCAAGCCCTGCGTCCATGCAGCACCCCTCCCTTTACCGCACACACAGATGTCCGAGGCGGGCGCCGTCTCACCACAAGCCTGCGCCCGCCCCGGTTCTCCTGTCCCTCCAACAGAACAAGGAGACCTCAAGCATGACCCAACGACCGGCATTCGGCGAGAGCCGTCCGGCCCTTGCCACCCCATCGAGCGGATTGGCGGTGGCCGCATGAATCGCCACCTCCTGTACGCCGCCCTGGACGCTGCCGAGCGAGGATGGGCCGTCCTCCCTCTGCGCCCCGGTGACAAGCGCCCCGCCCTCCACGGTGAAGACGTCTGCCCCGGCATCGGGGATTGCGCCGGCGGTCATCGCAAGTGGGAAGAGCGCGCCACGATCGACCCGGACCGCATCCGCCGGGCATGGGGCGACCTCCCGTTCAACGTCGGCATTGCGACCGGCCCGTCCGGGCTGCTCGTTGTCGACCTCGACATGCCCAAGCGCAAGTGCAGTACGGACACGCCTAACGGCGTGACGACCTTCACGGCGCTCTGCGAGCGCGCCGGCCATGCGGTCCCCACCACGCGTACGGTGCGGACCGCAGGCGGCGGGGTCCACCTGTACTTCGCGGCGCCGCCCGGTGCCCGGCTCGGCAACACGGCTGGACGGCTCGGTAAGCGGATCGACACCCGGGGATGGGGCGGCTACGTCGTTGCGCCCGGCAGCATCACCAGTGCGGGCGCGTACGCGATCGTCAACGACGCGCCGCCCGCGCCCCTGCCGGATTGGCTGTGCGCCCCCCTGACGATCCGCCAGTCTTCGCGGGCACTGACGGCTGCACCGTCGGCCGTACGAGCCTCTCGCTACGCGGCAGCGGGCTTGAACGCGGAAACCGCGAGCGTTCGCACGGCACCGGAGGGCGAGCGCAACGCCACGTTGCTCCGGGCGGCGCGAGCCTTGGGGCGGTTTATCGCGTCGGGCGACCTTCCCAGGGAGCAGGTGGAAGAGGCTCTTCAGTGGGCGGGGGAGCAGGCCGGTCTCTCGCCGCGGTCGTGTGAGGCGACCATTCGCAGCGGTCTGAACTGGTCGATTGCTCGAAACCAGCACCGGAGGGTGGCATGAGCGCCCCTACTCGCCCCCTCCTGAAGAGCCTTCCCGCTCCCCACTCCGGCCCGCGCGCCGCCGCACAAGCCGCGCTCGGTCCGGCCGTGTGCGAGCCGACAGGCGCCGCCCGCAAGGGCGTCCGCTCTGCTGTTGGCCCTGACTCGCAGCACGGAGACGGACGGTACCCGGTCGCATGGCTGCGCATCTCCGCACCGGGCCGTGCCGTACCGACCGCCACCTCGAAGTGCCTGTGCGGCAGGGACCGCAGCGCCGTCGGTCATACGAAGGTGCTCGCCCTGATCGACGACCACAGCGCGCACCGCGACGTATGCCCGCTCCGCACCAACCAGGAAGGGAGGCAGGCGGCATGAGCGCCAACTCGCCGGCACCCGTCATGGACGGCTCCGCACTGCTCGATGAAGTAGAAGCCTTCCACCGACGCTTCAACATCTTCCCGCTCGAAGCCGCGTACGTCGCCGTGACGCTGTGGGACGCGCACGCGCACCTGCTCGACTGCTTCGACTCCACACCGCGACTCGCGTTCCTGTCACCGGAGCCGGGGTCGGGCAAGTCCCGTGCTCTGGAGATCGTGGAAACCCTCGTGCCGCAACCGATGGTCGCGGTCAACGCATCTGCGTCCGCACTGTTCCGCGCGGTGTCCGGGATGGAAGGACGACCGACGATCCTGTTCGACGAAATCGATACGGTCTTCGGGCCCAAAGCCGGAGAGAACGAACAGCTCCGGGGCTTTCTGAACGCAGGCCACCGACGCTCCGGCGTCATGTGGCGCTGCGTGGGCGACGGCTCCAATCAGCAGGTACAGGAGTTCCCGTCGTTCTGCGGAGTCGCGGTCGCCGGACTCGGCTCGCTGCCCGACACGATCCTGACTCGCTCGGTCATTGTTCGGATGCGGCGCCGCGCACCGAACGAGCAGGTCGAACCGTTCCGTCAGCGCATCCACGAGAAGGAAGGACACGAACTCCGCGACCGGCTCGCCAATTGGGCGCAGTCCATCCGCCACCTGGTCGACGGAGTGTTCCCGGAGCTTCCGGACGGCATCAGCGACCGGCCCGCAGACGTATGGGAGCCCCTGCTCGCCGTGGCCGATGCTGCGGGCGGCACGTGGCCGGAGCGGGCCCGCGCTGCGTGCATCGAGTTGGTGAACGCGGCCAAGACCAGCGACAAGGGCAGCGTCGGGATTCGCCTGTTGATCGACCTGCGCGACTACGTGTTCAACGGCATCGACCGTCTGCCCACCGTCGCCATCCTCGACAGGCTGCACAGCCTCGAAGAGGCGCCGTGGGCGGACATGAGCGGTAAGCCGCTTGATGCCCGCGGTCTCTCACGGATGCTGCGCGAGTACATGACCGCGGACAACACGCCGATTGCGGCCCGCAACATCAAGGCCGGCGGAAGCGTCATGAAGGGCTACTACGCGTCCGATCTTCACGACGCGTGGCAACGCTACTGCCCTCCCCCTGCGGAAAGTGCGCTACTTCCGCTACCTCCGCTACCGGGCAGGTCAGAGCCCTAAAACCGGTAGCGGATCGGCACTCCGCATCCGCTACCGCGCCGCCCGTCCGCTACCCGCCCCGTGGCCACGATCCCGGGGCCGGTAGCGGCTCCATCCGCTACCGCTACCCAGATCCGCTACCACGATCACGCCCCTGACCAGGGAGGTAGCGGAGGTAGCGGAAGTAGCGGACCTGACAGGAAGGGGGCCACCGCCCCCGACTCCCTGCCGAGGAGGCACCGCAGCATGAGCACCGCCGTTGCACCTGCTGAACAAATCCTCTACAGGCCCGAAGAGGCGGCCATCGTTCTCAGGATCGGCCGCTCGATGGTCTACGAGGAGATACGGCTCGGACGACTTCAGACCGTTCGTATTGGTCGTCGTCGACTCGTGCCGCCTGACTACATCGCGGAGTACGTCGAACTTCTCAAGCGCGAGGCAAGAGCCACCGCCTGAACTCCCAACCACCCACCGCAACAGGGCCGCGTCCTTCCGGGGCGCGGCCCTGTCCTATGGAGGCACAACGCAGCATGACCGAGACCCCGAAACGCGCCACCAAGGCGGGACACGGTGCGGACACGATCTATTGGGACCCCGCGAAGAAGAGTTTTGTGGGCGCCGTTTCTTTGGGGCACGCCCCGAACGGCAAGCGCCGTCGACCGAAGGTGTACGGCAAGACAAAGACCGAAGTCCGCAACAAGATCCGGGACTTGAAAAAGGAGGTACAGACCGGCGTCAAGGCGCCGGCCAACTACACCGTGGCGGACGCGGTGAACGACTGGTTGGAGCGCGGTCTCAAGGGGCGAGACGAGAAAGGCACCATCGGCAAGAACCGCTCGATGGCGAACAAGCACCTGATCCCGTTCATCGGCAAGGCCAAGCTGAAAGAACTCAGCGCGGACGACGTCGACGACTGGTTGGACGACAGGGCCGAGTTCCTCGCGACGCGAAGCCTGCGGGACCTGCTCGCCATCCTGCGCCGGTCCACAGCGCACGCTCAGCGCCGGGACAAGGCAGCGCGGAACGTCGCCCTTCTCGTCACCGTGCCGGAGGGGCGCCCCGGTCGACCGAGCAAGGCACTGAATTTGGAAGAGGCGAAAGCCGTGCTCATTGCCGCACGGCCGTCACGGCTGTACGCGTACCTCGTGCTCTCGCTGCTCAGCGGCGTTCGTACGGAAGAGGCGCGGCCTCTCACCTGGGATCACGTGTTCCTGGAGACGAAGGGCGACCTTCCGCCGCACGTCGCGGTGTGGCGCTCGGTGCGCAAGCACGGTGAGACCAAGACCAGGAAGAGTCGGCGGACCATCGCGCTTCCGAAGCAGGTGGTTGACGTGCTCGAAGAGCACCTGAGGTTGCAGAAGAAGGAACGCACGTCGAAGGGGAAGGAGTGGGACCCGACCGGCCGTGTCTTCACGACCCGGACCGGCGAGCCGCTTGATGCGGCCAACGTCCGGCGCGACTTCAAGGCCATCGTGAAGAAGGCGGGGCTGAAGCCGGAGTGGACACCGCGAGAGCTGCGGCACAGCTTCGTGTCACTGCTCTCGGACCATGGCATCCCGTTGGAGCGCATCGCGCTGTTGGTCGGTCACAGCAGTCAGGCGACCACGGAAGCGGTGTACCGCAAACAGCTCCGTCCGGTGATCACGCAGGGTGCCGAAGCCATGGATGTGATCTTCGCCAACCGGGATGACGGACACGAAAGGCCTGGCGGCTGAGTCCGGGGCTAGGCGTTGGGGGGATCAGACACGTGCGAGTGGTCCCCCCTACTGCTCGCCCACGACGCAGTCAGGGAGCTGGGCGTCTGGGATCGATCGGATCGTCCGAGACCACGGTGTCGGGGTCCTGGACACCGAGCTGGCGACGCGCGGCTACGAACAAGCTACGCATTGCATCTCTCAGTCTCTCCTCCACCGCACGGCCACCATAATGCTCGCAGAGTTCGTCTGGACGGCCCTCGTGCACGGCGCGCACCCACCAGGCGTGGTGCTCAACCTCCCTGGCCGCCTGTTGGAGTTCCACTGTTCCTAGGATGCGCAGCTGCTGCACCACGGACCGGAGCCGGGCATGTTCGTCGTCGATCTTGCTGCGCTGCTTGTCCCGGTCCGTGACTCGGTCTATGCGACGGACCAGATGAACGAACTGCCGCGCCGAGGCGGCGCACTCCTTGCATAGGTCGTAGAGCGGCGCGTCCCAACGCACTGCCAGGGCATGCCGCTCTTTTCTTCTCTCCATCACGTACGTCGGGATGAGACTTACGGCGGCACCCACTATCACCAGCAATACGCTCGTTGCTGTCGCGGAAACATTCATGCTGGACATCCAACCGAGCGCGGGCCCGCAGACGCCAACCCGACGAACGTATCTGTTCTCAGCTCTAGCCGATCATGGACCGACTCGGATCACGATCGGAAGCGTTTGGCCCCCTGTTTGGCCCCCAGGGCATGAAAGAGGGCCAATCGCGATCATGCGATTGGCCCTCTGACCAGCGTCGGGGTGGCGGGATTTGAACCCACGACCTCTTCGTCCCGAATTAGGCCCTGGAAGATCGCCGACCGGCGGATCATGTCAAAGATGCAGGTCAGAGTATCGGTGGGTGTCGGTATCCGGTGGTACTCCGGGGTCGCGATCTCAAGATCGTCTCCAGGATTTCTCCATGGAGGCACAGCCAGGCTGCGTTGTGGGTTCTCTGCGTCTGTCACCCGCGCACCGCCCTGCGCCGTGGCTGACGGCTGGCCAGCGGGCGACCAAGACCGAGACGTACGCATTTGCGAGTTGTCCGATCTTGGTCCATGGTTGTCCACGGTGAGCCTCGGAGACAGTCATTGCCCGGGTCAGAGAAGTGACCAGATACGGGCGGACATCGATGGATCAGCACGGATCAGCAAGCAATCGAGACCACAACTGAGACCGTGCCGAGCGCCTACACCAGCCAGTCCAGACCTTCGCACAGCCGACCCCGTGTGGGCGCCCTCCCAGTCTCGGGGCGGCCTGGCGTCGGGGCGCTTGAACCTTGTCCGTCGTTCGGCGGCGACGGCAGCGGTGCGGGGCACGCCTGGCTCTTCCAAACGTGCAACCGCCAACGACCGGAGTGTTCGTGCCGAGAGTATTGCTATTTGTCGGCCGGAGCAGGTATGGCATAGAACCATGCAGGGATGGAAGAGGGTCGCAGTCGTTTCCGTCGCCGTTGTGTGCGTGGCGGCAGCCATCGGATTGACCGCCGTCGCCTTGATGGCAGATCTGGAGACGGCGAATCAAGTTGCCTCCATCGTGGGCGCGTTGGTGGGCCTCGCGGGTTTCGTGGTGAGCGTGTGGGCGCTACTGAGATCGGAGCGTGCGGCTGTTGAGGCCAGCAATGGGGCAGTGGCAGCTGGCGGCAACGTCGGTCGTGTCGTGAGCGGTAACAGCAACCGGCTCACCGGGGCATTGCCAACGCCACCAAGCGCGCCCGGCTCGGGCACGAGTAGCAAGGCAGACGGGCTCGGTAGCGTGGCGGCAGGGGGCAGCATCGGCGAGGTCATTGACGGAGACGACAACACGACGTGAGTCCATTCGGCGAGAAGGTGAACGCCTCCGACGACGCGATCGCCGCCGGTCGCGACATAGGGTTCGTGGTTCGGGGCAACAACAATCAGATCCGCGTCACCCCTCAGCCTGCGGAGTTGATGGCTGGAGCGACTGCGCCGGTGGTGCCAGGCCGACCGATCGCTGAATGTCATCCACTGGACCTAGAGGTTCACCACGCGATCGAAACGGGCACGACCTCAAGTTCGGTGCTGCCCGTCTACGTGCCCCGACCGCACGATCTGCGGTTGCAGACGTTGGTCGAGGAGGTGCTTGCCGGTCACAGCCGCATGGCGGTACTCGTCGGCGGGTCTTCGACAGGTAAGACGCGCGCCTGCTGGGAAGCTGTGCGGCCGTTGGCTGCCCAACCGGAGTGGCGCCTTTGGCACCCGTACAATCCGGGGCTCGCTGAGGCGGCCCTGGAGGGACTGCGCCATGTTGCGCCTCACACCGTGGTCTGGTTGAACGAAACCCACCATTACCTGGCTCCCGCCCACATAGGGGAGCGAGTCGCGGCCGAGGTGCGTGCGCTGCTGTCCGATCCTGCCCGCGGCCCCATCCTTCTGCTGGGCACACTGTGGCCGCGGTACTGGGACGAACTGACCGCGCTGCCTGACGAAGGCGCTGAAGACCCGCACGCCCAGGCACGTGAACTCCTCGCAAGATGTGATCTGCGAGTTGCGGAATCCTTCACCGAAGCTCAGTTGATGGCGGCTCGGGCCGCCATCAACACCGACGAACGGCTTTCGCTCGCCCTCGACCAGGCCACCGACGGCCGTATCACACAATTCCTGGCCGGCGCGCCCAAGCTCGTGAAGCGCTACGAGAACGCTCCGGCCCCCGCGCGAGCCGTATTGGACGCAGCGATCGATGCACTGCGACGCGGCTGTGGCGTCCATGTGCCGATGGGGCTGATCGAGGCCGCTGCACCGGGCTATCTGGATGAGGACGAGTTCTACGCCCTCGGGGATGACTGGCTCGAACAAGCGCTGGCCTACGCGGCTCGCCCTGTGCACGGTGGCACGGCTGCCCTACGGCGGGTTCGTCACCATCCCGGCCGCCCCCGTACCGCGGACGGCCCTCTCTATCGGTTAGCCGACTACCTACTCCAGTACGCACAAGAAAGTGATCAGCCCAAGCGATGTGAACCCCCCGAGCTTTGGGATGCTCTGGTCACCCACACCCGAGATCCAAAAGATCTACTAGAGATCGAAAAGGAAACACGCGACCGAGGCATGTTGCGGCACTCAGCCATCGCATTGCTGAGGGCCGCCGAGGGCGAAGACGGCGAAGCTGTCGGCAGATTAATCCGAACCCTAATCAACGATATTGAAAGGTACGACCTCGCTGAGCCCTACCTACGGCGAGCAGCAGAGACGGCATCGAGAGAGGTTTGGTGGACTCTCGCAAAGCACGGAAATTCAGAGCAGCGGCTCTCGGCATGCAGACGACTAGTGGAATCCTCCAACCGCAACGCCATGACCGACCTGGCACCAATGCTTCACGGAATGGGGCTGGTCGACGCAGCCATCGAATGGCTGACGCCTGGCGCAGAGCACGGTGACACGGATGCGCTAGGATCCCTTTCTTTTCTCTTGCAGTCGGCAGACCGAAGGTGCGATGCCATTCAGTTGTTGACCCCTCACGCCGAAGGCAACGCAGAAATCGGCACTATGCTCGCCTATCTACTTGAGGATGCTGGCGAGAACGACGAGGCGATGCGGCTACTTCAAGCGCTGGCAACTAGCGGAGAGTGGCACATATCAACCTATTACGCGAGGTTGCTGGCTGAAGATGATCGAAATGAAGATGCCATCGAGGTGCTGTTTCATAGCTTCCAAAGGCACGGCAGTGGGGCGTACCGGGAACTCGCAGAACTGCTTGAACACAACGGACGCATTGACGAGGCCTACGACGTCCTTGTCCAAGCGGTGCGGCTCAACTACGGCAAAGCGCTACAGAGGCTGAAGGTGATATCAGAGCGACATGAGTGTCTCGAAAAATTTGCCAACATTCTGACTGACCTCATTGGCAATCAATCGATCCATCCCTATCGCGTGGTGAGTGCTCGCTTCGCATTGGCTGAGACCCTTGTCCGTATAGGGCGCCACTCCGAGGCTGCCGCGATATACGAGGAGTTGAACCGCGACGGGTACCCGCATGCCCGAAACAGGCTGTCCGACATGTACGCCGACCTCGGCCTCATCGAGGAGGCAATCGCCGTTTGGAGTACCGAGGCTGAGAGCGGCACAGCCGAAGCACAGTACAGACTCTTTGCGGTTCTGAACCAAGCGGGCCACACACAGGATGCTCTGAAATGGCTCCGGCGCAGCGCCGAGCAAGGGTTTGGTACCGCCGTACAAACATGGCTCGTCGCTCTAAGCCAATACACGAGCGAAGACAAAGACCTGCTCCTGAGCCTCGCCCTGGATGAGCACAAGGCGGTACTGCGTCACATCGCGAACGAACCCCGCTGCGCGGACACTTTGCGCCTAGTCGCCCCCCGTATCAGCCACATGAAGGGGTCCATTCCCTGGCGCGACCTCCAAGACGCGGGGCTCACCGACGAGGTACGAGACTGGGCATGGAATCAGGTTCGGCTCAACTCCTTCAACGCTTTCCGTGAATTACTCAATGTCCTTGAGACGCAGGGCTGCCACGCCGACGCGTCTCGGCTCGCTCGTTACGGATTGAATTCCTCCGGAGATCCAGCTCCGGCATGGACATGGGACGAGATCCTTCACACCGCTACCGGCCTCGTCCCGCGACCAAGCACGACAGATGCGTGACCAGCTGACACGGCGACGCCCAAGATTTGTTGCTGCTGAGCTAGCCCCGAAGACCGAAGGGAGAAGCTCCACTCTGCCGACACCATCGGGCCGCGGGCGGGGGGCTACTCAAGCAGAATCTCTTCCGGGCGCCGGTTCGTGACTGAGGTCTCCCGCTGAGTCAGGACGTGCTCGATGCAGGCTTCGAGGTCCCCTCCATGATCATCCCGGGCCATGCTCCTGAGCTCCCGAGCCAGGTTTGCCCCGTTGATCAAGACGATCGGGTACTGGTCCTCGACCATTTCTGTCTGTGCTGGCACGGAGTACGCGCCAGTCGTGACGTACACGCCGATCCAGCCGCGGCGGAGTCGTGCCACGACGCGAGCGATCTGCTCGGCGGTGACCAGGTTGTCGAGTTTCACGCACTTGGCCTGCCCGAGGACGACGAGACTTGTGCCGGCCAGTCCGCTGCCGATGTCGAGCCGGCCTACGAAGTCGGCCCCTCCGTCGCCGGATCGACGAGTCAGCCAGCCCTCGACGTAACTGTTCCCGGCTCCACGCAGCACACGCGCTGCGACCGCGGAGGCGACGGCCTCGAAGTCGTGCTTACGCCCGTCGAAGTGCTTGTAGATCAGCTCCAGGTCCTTGGCTTCAACGGTCCCCGGTTTGGGTCGCTGCTCGGGCACCTTGGTCACCTTGGCCCGGGCGACTCGTCGGCGCAGCCTGGGTAGAGCTGAGTTTCCGTGCTTGACCCATTCGCGCCAAGCGCTCGGGGCGAGTTCGAGCGTCTCCGCGTCGGCCACAGTCTTGTCTCTGCGGGAGTCGATCCAGGCCCAGGCGACCTTGTCGTCCTCGGCCGTGAGGTCGATGAGGGCGACGTCGTAGACGTAGTTCGTGAACGTCGTGTGATCGCTGCCGCCCCACTGCACCAGACGCTCAGCCCGTTCGATGACGCCAAGTCCGCAGAACTCGACGTGCCCCTTCACCTTTCCGCTGCGCGAGACCGCGCGGAACAGCAGCAGCGGAACGGCAGTTGCCCGCTCCTCAGGCGTGTGCCCCTGGTGTCCGGTGAAGGCATCCAGCAGGGCCGCATTGCCGTTCGTCTTGCCGGGCGCAACGGTGGTGGTGGCCTTGTGGTCACCGAAGTAGCGGACGTGCCCGTTGTCCATGTCGAACACATCGTGCCAAGGCGTCTGCTCGGTGCCTGCCTTCCAGGGGCTCGACCGGATGAGAATCACCGGCCGGCGCTCACCAACGGGAGTTCGGACCTTCGCCATGCCGTTGATCCCGGCCTCCAGCAAGGCTCGGGCAAGCTCCGGCGAGTGAGTCACGTGGTGGAAGTTGGCGTATCCATCGAGTACTGGTGGCTTCGGATCCTTGCCGGTCGCGTAGCGAAACACCTGGCCAACACGCAAATGACCACCCACGGGCACCCCCACAACAGAACTGGTCTGACGATCTTCATAGACAGTAGTAGCCAGCACTGACAGCGGCTCGGCCTTGCAGAGCCCCGAGATTGGGAAGCCGGGTTTCTGTGCGGCACCCATCTGTGCCGTTGGCATGTCCGCTGGCCATCGTCCTCCCCCAGCGGGAGGACGATGGCCAGCGGACTGCACGAGCTGCCTGCAACTCGGACATGCTTTGTCGGTCGTGCGGAGCACCGTACGAAGTGACCACTTCGTCCTTCAGGCCCGCAGCCGCCGCAGAGGCAGGGCGCGCCTGCGCCGTGCGGGCCATGATGGCGTAGGGAATGCCTGACCGACCAGGGCTGTGACGGCTTTCAAGAGCGTCATGGTCTCACCGCAGTCGCCTCCTCTGACCTGCGCTTCAGACCAGACGCGGCCGGTTCGGGGCAGAGCTAGCCCACGCATCGCCCACGACGGAGGAGAGAGGTGACGCTAGGCACCCTGTCACCCACCCCTACCTCGCCCCTCAGCATCGACGGTAGGGCAGACGTCCGCCGCTTCTGAGACCCCAAGGAGGCGCTGATGCGTCGCCCGAGTCACGGGACCGCTCTGCGGCGCGTCAAGATCGGCAAATTTGCGGACACGGCGGACACTGCGCTGCCACAATGGCAACTCGTTCGCCGTCGCAGCACACAAGGAACTAACGTGTTTGAATCTGTCAGAATTCGCGACTTTAGGTCTATTGAGGACTCCGGCTGGCTACCCCTCGGGTCAATTTCACTGGTAGTAGGACGCAACAATTCGGGAAAGTCCTCACTTCTCCGAGCCTTGTATCTTCTCCAGCAGGGACATAGAGCCCAGAAACAAGACGTTAGAGTTGGATCCCGAATCGCGCGCGTTGACCTGCGTGCTCCGAGCGAGCTAACTCGCAAACGGCGACGCTCTACGTCCAACACAAAGCTAGACCTAGAGGAGGGAGTTATCACTGCGACTTATGACGGAACGACAAAGTTGACGGCCCTCTTCGAGGGGAATGTTTACGATGTCACCGTTTGGCCATCCAGGGAGCCGTACAACCTTATTTACCCAATTTTCTCAGGTCGGCACCAGTCCTCGTATGAGCAGCAGGTTCGCCGCGACCAAGCCTTCTCCGTCATCCCAGATGATTCAAATATCGTCGCACGAGTAGCAGCGCTGGCTTCGTCGCAAGTTCCAGAAGCGGCAAAATTCAGGGAACTTTGCGAAAACGTACTGGGGGTAAAGCTCAGCGTAATTATCGGAGAAAACGGCCAGAAGCTAGGGACGACGCTTGATAGATTTAGTGAAATCACCCTAGAGTCCATGGGGACCGGAATCACAAGCGCACTCAATCTACTGGTCAGCTTGAGTGGAGCAGAAGGAAAAATCTTTCTGATCGAGGAACCAGAAAACGACCTGCATCCTCTTGCCTTGAAATCCCTCCTCGACGCAATAGAAGCCGCATCTAAAGTAAACCAATTCATCATTACCACACACAGCAGCATCGTGCTTGGACGTCTGGGATCTTTGTCGGGGGCTGTGATTTGCAAGGCGGAAATGACTGCACCCGACGGCCTACCAACGACCAGCTATCACGTTGCTCAAGGCCCCAGTGAGCGGCTAGAAATTCTTCGCCACTTGGGCTACGAGCTGGCAGATTTTGACCTTGGTGAGGGCTGGCTTATCTTCGAGGAGTCAAGTGCTGAAAGAATCGCTCGCGAGTGGCTAATTCCTTGGTTCGCCCCCGGCCTGACGAGACTTCGAACCCTTGCAGCAGCTGGTACCAGTAGAGTCGGTCCCATCATGGAAGACTTTCGTGAGATCTTTCTATTCGCTCACTTGGAAAGTGTGTACAGAAATCGAGCCTGGGTCTTGGTAGACGGCGACCCGAGCGGCAAGCAGATTGTATCCGAGCTTAGATCGAAATTCACCGCTTGGAATGAGGGGAATTTTCGCAATCTCGCGGAACATAGCCTAGAGCTGTACTATCCTTCGGTGTTCCAGGAGAAAGCGGTTGAAGTGCTAGCCATGGAAGATAAGAGAAAGAAGAGGGAAGCGAAGCGGCAACTGCTGCACGAGGTGCTGGCCTGGATCGAAGAGGACACAGGTCGAGCAAAGGAAGAGTTTCAACAAAGTGCGGCCGACTTCATTTCTCACCTGCGGGAGATTGAAAGCAAGGTCATTATTATGGACCGAATCTAACTCGAAACTTCACAGCCAAGCTGACACCTAGCGTAGGGCGCATCATGCTGTTGGTAGGCGCAGGGCTGCCGCCCACCCCCACCTGCGACGTGCGAAGTCACCTGAACTTGCCACTCCTGGGGATGGCTGGGAAAAGTGCAGTCCTCAGCCATCCCCAGCTCTAGATCGAGAGGCTGCGTCCGCCCTGGCCCTCAGGGGCAGAACGCGAACAACCGTGTCAGACGGTAGACGGCCAGCGCACTGTGACGACTACAGAGTCTTCCTCCGCCTGCCACGAGTGATCGATGCCGGGCCCCCAAACCACGTAGTCGCCTTGCTTCTCCAACGTGACGCTACCCGCGCCCCCGCCGAGGTCTAGCCGGAACTTGCCGCTGACGAGGAGGAGCATGGTGGTTCGTTGATCATCGGCTACCCACTCCGGCCGCTGCTCGCCGGCAGGGTGGATACCCCACTTCACTTCCAGCGCTCCAGTCTGGCGCACCACACTATGCGTGGGGTCGATGAAATGCCCGAGAAGCCAGCCGCGATGCTGGTCGGCATCTGCGTTCGCATTGCCCTTATACCAGTTGTCAGCCATTCCCTACGACTCCAATTCGATGGACGGAATCCGAACACGTTGCCCGCCAATCGCGGCAAGCCGTCGGCACCCTTGTGTAAATGCGAAGAATCCTTCGTTACTCCAGCGCGGATCGAGCGCCAGCGACTCCAGCCGCGCAGTATCTAGGCTGGAGTATCGGTGCAGCCCGCTCGATTCCCAGTTCGCTCGGACTTGTCCCCCGTACTTGACCCACCACTCTTCGTCATCGATAACGATCAGACTCGCGAACTCATAGTTGCCGCTCACGAGGTTGATCCCTACAGCCGTGGACTCCATCCGCCACGCGTCGCTCCCCTGCCGGTCCATGAGCCAGCGCATCGGGTCAGACAGGAGACTGGGGTGCATCGGATCAGCGTGGAGCTGCTCGCCTGCGGTGGAGTCCACATCGGTCCGTCCGAAGAGTTCTTCTTCCATCTCTCGCTCGATTGTTGCTGAGAAGCGAGCATCTTCGCCATAGTCAGCCATCGGCCCATGGAATGCTTTGGGGATGACTGCCAAACGTCGATTCGCATTGAGTACGCTGCCGGACCGCTCCTGAATTAGGAGTAGGTAATCAGCGTCGTGGCCGCGTCCACGTGGCCGCGCGATTGCAGTTAGGGCCAGCGCTCCGCCTGCGCAGACACGTCCGGCGAAGTCCAATACTGTCGCCACATCCGGTAGGAGTTCGTCTCGTATCGGCATGACTGGCGATCGGTCTGATTCTCCAGTGGCGATCGATCGCATAAGCTCACCCTCCAAGAGGTTGAGCGTGAGTGCGAATTCCACAAAGTCGATTACGCCCACACTGCCAGAGATAACCCCGGGCCGGACATCCAAAGAAGTGAGGGTATAGATCTCAGAGTTGACGATCTGGCTGCCCTTTTCCATGGATTCAGCCAAACTCCGCGCAGCTTCTTCCGCCACACTGCGACTGAGCTTCGTTCCGTGCCGCGCGTCGGGCTGAAAGCGGAAGTTGTCCTGCCCGCTGCCCACCGGTTGCGCCAGGTCCAACCATTCGTCCTGCGTCAGGATGGTTGTCGCAAGCACCTGCCCAGCTACCTGCGCCATGTATGGGCGCCATTGGCCGAACCCTGCTCCGTAATAGCGTCGGGCCGCCGCAGCGGCCTGCTCCCGAGTCACCTGCGCAAGTCGCCGATCCTGTGCTTCCGTGGCGAGAGGATCCAACGCGTCAAGCTCTTCCGCGACTCGCTCCCGTGCGCTACTGGGTGCCCAAGTGAAACCCGATTCGAGCCAGGACAGGGCAGCCGCGATGTGAGGGTCCTTCGCCAAACGCTGATGCGCAGGGGTCTGGCGACGTGCGGCAAGTTGCTCACTTCCGTCTTTTTGACGACTCCCGACCAGCAAGGTGAAACGCACCTTCACGTCAGCCGCGGCCTGAAAAAGCAGCGTATCCAAGGCACGCTGAATCTCGGCGGTTGGGACCAACTGTGGGTTAGCACTCCATGCGGCGACAGTCCTTACGGATGCCCCGAGACGGCCGGCGAACCCTTCGTTCGTTTCGCGAAAAGCCGCTTTCAGCGCGCTTGCATTCTGGCCGGTCCAGATGTCAACGACGTCCAACTGATCCCCCTGCTGTCAGTGGTCTGCACTCCGGCTGCACTCTGACTGCACTCTCGCTTCATGTTGGTTTACCGAGCCGTGCGATTGACTCTTCCCATGAAGAAGCGGAAGCCCCACCAGTCAAAGTTCAGGGACCTTTACGGTGACTCTCACCGCTTTCGAGAGAGCTAAGGCGCTCCTTTACGGCTTCGAGCTCTGTGCGCAACGAAGCAACCTGTTCCGCCAGGTCTTCGGGCTCATTCGCTCCGACCGTAGCGTTCTCCTCCCTAGGCAGGACGAAGGTCCCTTTGCCGCTTACGGAAATGATCAGCTTTTCCTGCTGTAGCGCTTTAACGGCATCGTGCACTGTAACTTGCGCGGTCTCGTAGTGCTTAGCCAGGGATCGGAGCGAAGGGAAACTCTTTTGCTCAAATTCGCCAGCTCGAATTCGCTGCCGCAGGTCTTCCGAGATTTGAAGGTGCAGCGGGCTGGGGTCATCTCTGCTGATCGGCACCCGACCACCGTACCAAGATCACACATGCCGCACTAGGGCGCATTAGTCGGAGGGCTTGACCGGCCATCGGCTCGGTGTCACAGTGAAGCACACCAGGGCGCACTAGTGCGCAATGAACGCCCGACGGGTCCCGTGAAGACGGGAGCCCCTCTGACCAGGGGTTACCGCACCCGTCGGGGAGTGCTCGTTCCTTGAGAACTGAACAGTGTGTCGATTCGACGGGGTGAGAGTCCCCGTCCCCGCAACGGCCCGGGTGATGGCCGCTTGAGGGAGGTCGGTGTGAACCGACGACACCCCCAGGCGCCGCCGCGATGGACCGGCCGGCGGCGCCGTACATCCCCGGTCCATCCCTGTTCCGCAGCGCGAGCGTGCTGCGGGCCGGCTGCCTCTCTCACCCGTCCGTGCCTCGGTTCGCCGAGGTCGTACGGGTGGGAGCGCGGGGAGCCGGGGCCGGTACATCCGGCCTGGTCCACCACCTACGACACCTCTGGAGTGCATGTGTTTGGCATCAAGTCGCAGGAGTCCACCACCGACCTGACCTCCCCGGAAGCCGTGCAGATCGGCCAGGAGGTCTACGACCGCATCGCGTCCGGCGAGTGCACGGACGTGATCGCGGAGCTGAACGAGGCCTACGGCCGCACGAGCTGATCAACCCACCACATCAACGGCGCGCGGCGCCCGGGTTGCACCCCGGGCGCCGCTGTTCGGGCCGTTCCACCCGCTGAGGAGTCACGACCCATGAAGTTCATCGTTGCTGGTCATGAAGCTGTTACCGCGTCGGAGTTCGCGGAGCTGGCGTTCGGTATCGACCGGGAGTTGTTCACCGGTCCGGCTGTTGAGTCCGTGAAGGAGCGCAGGGCACGGCTGGACGTGGCGCGCGAGGTGCTCGCGGAGCTGCGGGAGTCGGATGTGGAGGCTGCTGCGTACGCGGAGACACTGCTGCGTACGAGCCCCTTGAAGGACGCGCGGGCCGCTGCCCGCCGGACGTCGGTGCGCCGGTCGGTGCGCAGCCACTCCAGCCGCACGGCGGTGGCCGCATGAGCGAGAACCTGACCCTGGACGGCATGGCTGTCCCGCTGCGTGCGCTGCGTGTGCTGGCGGTGGACTTCGGGTACCTGCCCGCTCCGTGCGTGGAAGTGTCCACGGTCTTCCCGGACCGGCTGCAGCTGCGGTTCCACGACGACCTGTCCGCGTTCGAGGCGTGGCGGTCCGCGCTGGGGGTCGACCCGGCCACGGTGGTCTACCGCGAGCAGAGCGCCGGCCGGACGCGTGTGCTGAAGACGACCGCTGACTTCGCGGGTGCCGAGTTGGAGTTGATCGGCTACGGCGACGTGCTCGTTCCGGCGGTGGCGGAAGCGGGTGCGGCATGAGTACCCCGGCCCGCGTCGACGCTCGATTGACGGGCGTCGAACCCATGGTGACGCCGGTCGGTGTGGAGCGTGCGATCACCGCGCTGGCGAGTGTGTTGACGGTGCTGCTGACGGCGGTGGCGTTCTGGCTGTCGTACGAGCACTTGCAGGAAGTCGCCGCCGCGCACGGCATGGCGGAAGCCGTCGCCCGCTCCTGGGCGTGGCCCGCGACGGTGGATCTGTTCATCGTGATCGGGGAGTTGCTGATCCTGCGTGCCTCGCTCGCCCACCGGGTCGACTGGTGGGCAATCGGCCTGGTCACGGCAGGCGACGGTGCTTCCATCGCATTGAACGTGGCCGGGGTTGGGCAGGATGCCAACGCCCTCAACTACGTCGTCGCCGCTGTCCCTCCGGTGGCTGCGCTGCTCGCGTTCGGCGCGTTGATGCGGCAGGTCCACGCCTACCTGGCAAGCCGCGCGGTGACGGGCGTCAACCCGCCGCCGCCGGGCGTCGAAGCACCTTCGACGCCCGTCACAGTGAGCGTCGACCGCCCGCCGGCCATATCCCCTGCGGAGATCGTGGCCGGGACCGCATCGGTGCCCGAACTCCCGGCGCCCGCACCGCAGACAGAAGCACCGCCGACGCCCGTCACGGTGGAGGCGGCGCCCGTCGACGCGGTGTCGACGGCCGTCGATCTGTGCACGCCGGTCGTCTACGCGAACCGGGTCGATCAGTTGGTGCGGGCGCTGTACGGCACCGACTTCACGCAGCCGAGTACCGCGCGGATGACGCAGGCGATGACGGTAGCGGGGCTGGGTGCGTCGGAGTCGACGGCCCGCACTGCACGCGGCCGGGTCAAGGCGCGTGAGACGTATCTGACGGACTTCCCGACCGCGATCGCCGGTTGAGCGGGGGACGGTCGTGTCCCTCGGTTACGCGAAGTGTTTCGATCCGACCGGCGCCCGCTACGGCGTCCCTACGTTTCCGTGGCGGTGCGTCCCGGACGGCTACGCCACCTACCGGCAGTTGAGGGCGCGTGGTCTGCGTCCGGGTGGTCAGCAGGTGGCCGCTCAGGCGCTGCGCCCGCGCTTCCGGCGCGGCCCGCTGGTCGCCTACTTCTACCGCCTCGACCAGGCCAAGCCCGTTCGGCCGATGACGCCGGCGAAGTGGCGGGCCCTGGAGTGCGCCAACCGCGCCCGCCGGACGTGCCCGCAGTGCCGCACGGACGCCGGATACGTCATCCCCACCTCGCTCGGAGTCTGCGTGACCTGCGCCTACCCCGACGACGAACAGTGCGCTGCCTGAACACCCCACCCAAGCATGGGAGTTCGAGTGAACATCACACGTCACCGCGCGCTCACCGCGGGCGCCGCTGCTGTCAGTGCGGCGCTGGCCATCGTGATCGGTGTGCGGCTGTCCGGTTACGGCGTGCCGCTCTCGCTGCTGCTGGCCTGCCTGTCCTGCGTGGCCACGTTCTCCAGCCTGCTGTTCCGCGTGATCGGTGCCTGGTCGACGACCACACACCGCTGCACGGTCGCCGGCTGCGACTTCCACGTCCGCCTCACCCACACGGACCGTGCGGAGAACCGGCGCTGGCAGGAGATCGCCGCCCACCACCCGCACCGCAGCCGCTGAGCTGCGGACTTTCCCCTTGATTCGGCAGGCCCGGCCACCAGCCTCCACAGCAACCGGCCGGGCCCTACTCCCCTGAAGGAGTGCTCACAGCATGACGGAACTCAGCACAGAGCCGGTAGTAGTCGTACCGGCCCCGACCCCACCACCCCCGCCCCCGGACACCCCGCCCACCCCGGTCAAGGGTGAGAAGGAGGTGGATCACACGCCGGGTGGGTGGCCCGTGGTCCCGCTCGCTCTGTCCGGGGCGAACAGCACCGTGGGTGCGCTCGCCGCCGCGTCCCTGGTGGGCGGGCCGATCGCCGCGGTCGTGGCCGCTACCGGCATGGTCGTCCTCGGCACGGTCGCCGCCACCCGCAACCGAAACAGCAACCGCAAGCCCAACTCCCGCCGTGAGACTCGCCGGTCCGCGGCCCGCGCCGCCGGCCGCTCCGCCAGCCGCTCCGCTGCTCGCACGGCGGGGCTGCGGAGCTCCGGTTCGGGCACCCGCGCCGGCTCCGGGAGCCGCTCGGCCGGGTCTCGCGCCGGCCGTTCCGGTGGCCGGTCGGGCAAGGTGCCCGGACAGCACCGCCGTAACACCGGCCCGGCCACTGGGCACGGCAGCGCGGTAACCAGCAAGAAGGCTCAGAGCAAGGGCGGTCACAGCCCGTCCAAGCTCGCGGGCGGTAAGGCTGCGGGGCGGATCGGGCAGGTCAAGGCGCTGCGGGCCGCTCAGCGGGCTGCGGCCGGCTCGCGTGGTGGTCAGCGGGTGCAGACCACCAGCGCGCGCCGTGCGGTCGCCGATGCCCGGCGCAACGCCAAAGCCGCCGCCGGCACATCCCGGTCCCGGTTGGGTAAGCGCCCTGGTCTGGCAGGCCGCGTGATGGGCGGTGCGGTTCGTAAGGCGCGTGCCGTCCGCGACCGTGCGGTCGCCAAGCAGCGTGCCCGCCGTGATGCCAGGACGGGCGGGACGATCGCGGCGCAGCGTGGGCAGGTCCGTAAGGGTCCGGCCCGCCGGGCGGCACGGCAGGCTCTGCGTCGTTCCGCGGCCCGCTTCCACGGTCGTCGCCTGCTCGCTGCGCTGCTGGCGCTGCCGGTCGGTCTGCTCGGGTTTCTGACCAGCCCGATCGGCCGGAAGTTCAACCTGTCCTGGCTCATCCACCCCGGCCGGCGCCTGCTGCGCCGCATGGTGCAGACCGCCGGCGAGCAGCGCGCGGACCGGGACGAAGCAGCGCGTGAGGCGTTGCGCGAGCAGGAGGCCGCCGCCGACGCGGAGGCGACGCAGGACGGCACGCAGGGCATCGCGGACGGTGTCGAGCGCCCTGCGGTGAAGGTTCCCACCAGCACGGTCCCCGAGGTCAATGAGGGAGAGCACGTGTCCGGATTCCGGTTCGAAGAGGCCGCTTCCGAGATGGAGCAGGCCGCCAACCAGTACGACCCCGACAACGCCATGGAGATTTTGGCCATGGTCGAAGGCCTGCCCGCCGCGCTGACCAGCGTGGCGAACGTCATGAAGATCCTCGCCGAACGCTCCGACAGTGAGTTTCCGCTGGAGAAGGAAGTCGCGGACGGCTTCAACGACATCTTCGGCGCCGTCATGAGCGCGGTCGCCGTCGCCGAAGACATGGGCCCGCTGTTCCGGCAGGTCCACGAGCAGGACATCGCCCGCCACGAAGACCCCCGCAACGGACCCGAAGCAGAGAAGGGCTGGAACGTCTAACCATGAGCACTGCCACCGCCAAACAGCAGCAGGGCAGTGGCCCGGTGCTGGACTGGGCTGCCGGTCACGGACCTGCGACCGGCGCCCTGTCCGCGACCACCGGAGCCTTCGCCGTCGCCACCGCCGGAGCCGCCACCGCGATGCCGCCCGGCTGGGCCATCGCGGTCGGCGCCGCGGGCGCCCTGGGACACACCGTCGTCGGCCTACGCGTCCGCAACGCCGGCCGCACCCTGGCCACCCGCGCCGCCTCCTGGCTCGTGGGAGCCGGCTGGACCACCTGGGCCATGACCAACGGCCCCCTCACGTGGGCTGCGCTCGGCTCGCTGGCCACCATCGGCGTGGGCATCGGCGCCGCCGCACGCTCCGCAGCCCTGTTCGAAGAGGCGCGGGACGAGGAGGCGATCGCGGTCGAACAGCGGCTGGTCGCCGCGGAGTTGTCCGCGGAACGCCGGGCGATCGCCGCCGAATGGGTCGACCGGATCCAGCGCGTGTGCTCGATCACCGTGCGGGTGCTGGGTGTCGAGATGTGGGACACCGGGGCCGGGTTCTCCATCGACGCCGAACTCCCCGCCGGCGGCGCGACCTGGAACCGGATCGCAGCCGAGTCGCCGCGGCTGTCCGCGGATGCCCGGCTTCCGCACGGCTGCACCGCCACCGCCTCGCCCGGCATCGACCAGGGCCGCGTCATCATCGACGTGACCACCGTCAACGTCCTGGAAGAGGAACGCACCTACCCCGCCGACTACAGCACGCTGTCGGTCCTCACCGGGATTCCGTGGGGATATCGCACCAACGCCTCACACATCCTCGCCTACCTGCGCGAGCAGTGCGCCCTGATCGTCGGTCCGACCGGGTCGGGCAAGACGAACATGGTGCACGCGATCCTCGCCGGGTTCGCCCGCGCCGACGACGTCCTCACCTGGGTAATCGACCTCAACGCCGGATCGGCCGGTCTGCCGTGGGTGCTGCCCGCACTCAACGGCGAGATCGTGCGTGAGGACGGCAAGCCCGTACGGCCCGGTATCGACTGGCTCGCCGGAACCTTCGACGAAGCCATGACCATGCTGGATACGGCCGTGCGGGTGGCCAAGCAGCGCAAGATGGGCTACCAGGACGTGCTGTCCAAGGCCAACACCGACCTGCTGCCGATCAGTTCGCGGATTCCTCAGATCATGCTGGTGATCGATGAGGGTGCGGAGATTCTGGCCAGCAGCGACCGGGAGATCCGCAAGCTCGCGGAAAAGATCCTGGAAGTCATCCGGATCGCCCGCGCCATGGGCGTACGCACCGTCCTCACCGCGCTCGGTGCGACCGGCAGCGTGCTCAGCAACCTGATGATCCGCCGGGAAGCCAAGGTGCGTGTCGCCCTCACCGGGGGCGAGACCGAGGGCATGGACCTGAGCAAGATGTTCCCCGGCGCCCGCGGATTGCGCGTGGATCAGGCACCGCACAAGGGTGCCGGGTTCATGGGCACCCCGGAATCATCGGCAGCATTGTTCAAGGCGTGGCGGATCCTCCCCAACCAGATCCGGGAGATCACCGCCGCCACCTCCGACCGGCACCCGATGCTCGACGACGTGTCCGCCAAAGCCGCCGGGCCCGCCTACGCGAGGCGCTGGGACACCGACCGCACCGCATGGATGCGCGACCAGACCGCAACGGACCCCGCTGCCGGCGACGGCCCGCCGGACACTGCGGGAGGGCTGCGCCTGTCCGCGCTGAGCAGTACCCAACCGAAGTCTCCGGAGTCTGCGGAGGAGGAGTTGGCGCGCCGGTTCCGTGCAGAGATCGACGCCCAGTTCGGTACCGCGTCCGACCCGCGCACCACCGACGAGGACGAGGTGCCGGACCGGCCGGCCGGGCTGAATCTGTCCGCGCTGCGAGGTGAGCAGGACAGCCCCGCGCAACAAGCCGCGCTCGCCGTACTGCTCGCCGCCGGACGCGAAGGGACCGGCGCATCCGCGATCGCCCGCACGCTGGCGGACGCGTACGGCACGACTCGTCAGACGGTCGTCGGCTGGCTCAAAACATGGATGCAGGACGGCACCGCCGTCCGTATCGGTGAGGGCACCAAAGCCCGCTACGTCCACCGCTCCCACACGTCCGACGACTGACCGCTTGTCGCTTGTCACCCCCACTGCACCACATGCCGCCCACCGGGGGTCTGGAGTCCCGGAAACGGCTTGTGACCTGGGAGGCGACAAGCGACAAGACAAGACAAGCGACAAGCCGCACGACAAGACAGACGACAAGCAACGCGACAAGCCGGCATCCATCCGCACGGGCCCGCGCCACCTGTCGGCGCGGGCCCGCGGCACACCCCGAAGGAGCCTGAAATGAGCCAGCACACCCCGCCCGGCCAGATGGCCCCGCACATACCCGCCGACCTCTACCAGCACGCACAGGCGACCGGACAGCCCGTCGTGTTCGTCGTCCACGGCCCCCCGCCGGGCATCCCGTGGCAGCGCATCGTCGTTCCGTTCGCGATCGCCGGCGCGGTCGTCGCCGGCGGCTGGGGACTGGTCGCTGCCATCTGCTTCCTCCTCGACGCCGCCGCCCACACCTTCACCGTCATCGCCGGCGCCGCCGGACCCATCGGACTGGGCGGAATCACCCTGCGTCTGGCCCGCTCCAAGAACACCTAGCTGTGCCAAGGGCGGCCCCCCACTCTCGCCAAAGAAGCGGGGCCGCCCTTGTCCACCTGCCAGCAACAGAGCTACTGGAGGTCTTCCAGGATGACCCATCGTCCCGACATCGGGCGACTGCTCGCCCTGCTCGAACCCGTCCGCGTGCTGGACGCGTTCTCCTGCATCGGCGGCGCCGCCAAGGGCTACCGGCGTGCGTTCGGCAACTGCCACATCACCGGCGTCGATATCCAGGCGCAGCCGGACTACTGCGGTGACGCCTTCCACCAGGCGGATGCGATCGACTACATCCGTGCGCACGGCCACGAGTACGACTTCATCCATGCCTCCCCGCCGTGCCAGGGCGAGGGGGCACCGACCAAGGGCACCAACGCCGCGCGCAACGCGGCGATCGGCCGGACCTACCCCCGGCTCATCGCCCCCACCCGCGCCGCACTGGAGGCGACGGGCCGCCCGTACGTGATCGAGAATGTTCCCGGTTCCGAGGTCCGCAAGGACGTCCGCCTGTGCGGGGAACAGTTCGGGCTGGGGGTGCTCATGCACCGCTACTTCGAACTAGGAGGCTGGAGCACCGCGCAGCCCGTCCACCCCAAGCACCGGGGCTACGTGCGCGGTTGGCGGCACGGCGAATACCGCGAGGGCCCCTACGTCGCCGCGTACGGCGAGGGCGGTGGCAAGGCCACTGTGGAGGAGATTCGCGCGGCCAAGGGCATCGACTGGTCCACCGACCACCTCCGTCTGCGCGAAGCCCTCCCACCCGCCTACACGGAGTGGATCGGCCGCGCGTTCCTCGCCGCGGCGCCCCTGCTCCGCTTGGGGGCCGCGGCATGAGTCCGCTGCCGAACCCGGTTCGGTCGGAGCTGCTGGCGTGGGCGACACAGACCGCACAGCGCGGCTGGCACGTCATCCCGCTACGCCCTCGTGACAAGCGTCCCGCCGGCCACGCGGAGAAGTACTGCCCCGCTACCGGCCGCTGCACCGATGGCCACAAGACACCCGAGCAACGCGCCACCACCGACCTTGAGCGGCTCATCGCCGCCTGGGCCCAGGCGCCCTACAACGTCGGCATCGCCACCGGCCCGTCCGGGCTGCTGGTCGTCGACCTGGACACACTCAAGCCCGAAGAACCGAAAGGAACGCCTGACGGCGCAACGTCCTTTCAAGCGCTCTGCGAGCGCGCCGGACAGGCCCTGCCCGATACCTACCGGGTGCGGACCGCCCGCGGTGGAGAGCACCTGTACTTCACCCAACCCCCCGGTATCCGGCTGCACTCCACTGCCGGACGCCTCGCCAAGAAGATCGACACCCGAGGGTGGGGCGGATACGTCGTCGCCGCCGGCAGCACCACCCCCAACGGCACCTACGACGTCCTCGACGACCGGGCCCCCGCCCCGCTGCCTCAATGGCTGCACGACGCCCTCAAGCCCGCCCCACGGCCCCGGTACGCCATGCCGGACTCCATGAAGAACAGCAGCGGATACGCCGCGGCTGCGCTGCGGGGCGAGGTCGACAACGTGGCCACGGCCGCGGACGGCACCCGCAACGCGGTGCTGCTGCGGGCCGCGCGGGCCCTGGGTCGGCTGATCGCATCCGGCGACCTCGACCGGGGGGAGGTCCAGGAGGCTCTTAGTAGGGCGGCATCGGGCAATGCGACACAGTCCCAGCGCTACTACGACGACGTCATCACGCGCGGTCTGGACTGGTCCGTCGCCCACAACACGCCTGGTGGGAGGGCGGCATGAGCAACCCCCCGCCCACTAAGAGCCTCACCGGCCACCACCCGGCGTCGGCCGCTCCACAGCCTGTGGACACGCCGGCCGTGGGCGAGCCGAATGGCGCCGCCCGCAAGGGCGTCCCTTCAGCTCTTCGCCCCGAGTCGCAGTACGACGACGGGCGCCGGCCCATCGCGTGGCTCCACATCACTGCGCCCCGCGGCGCGGTCCCGACCGCCACCTCGAAATGCGCGTGCGGCCGTGACCGCAGCGCCGTAGGCCACACCCGCGTGCACGCCCTGATCGACGACCACACCGCCCACCGCGACTCCTGCCCGCTCCGCACCAATCCGGAAGGAAGGGCCGCCGCATGACCAAGTCGACCCCCACCCCGCCCACCATCGACGGGGCCGCGCTGCTGGACGAGGTGGAAGCCTTCCACCGCCGCTTCAACGTCTTCCCCACCGAACACGCCTACGTAGCCGTCGCGTTGTGGGACGCGCACGCACACCTGATGGACGCCCTCGACGGCACCGCCCGCATCGCGTTCCTCAGCCCCGAACCCGGCTCCGGAAAGTCGCGTGCGCTGGAGATCATCGAGACGCTCACCCCGCGCGCCGCGACCACCGTCAACGCCTCCGCGAACGCCCTGTTCCGGCTCGTCTCCGCAGATGAGGGCACCCCCACCCTCCTGTTCGACGAGATCGACACCGTGTTCGGGCCCAAAGCCGGCGGCAACGAGGAAGTCCGTGGGTTCCTCAACTCCGGATACCGGCGCGGCGCCAAGTCCCTGCGCTGCGTCGGCGATGGCTCCGACCAGAAGGCAGGTTTCTTCCCGTCGTTCTGCGCGGTGGCCATGGCCGGACTCGGCTCCCTCCCCACCACGATCCTGACCCGGTCCGTCATCATCCGCATGCGCAAGAAAGCACCAAACGAGAAGTGCGAGCCCTACCGGCGCCGCATCCACGAGAAGCAGGGCCACGTCCTCCGCGACCGGCTCGCGGACTGGACCGCCACCCTGCACGACCAAGTCGCCGAAGCCTGGCCCGAGATGCCTGAGGGCGTCGTCGACCGGCCCGCCGACGTGTGGGAGCCGCTCCTCGCGGTCGCGGACGCGGCCGGCGGGCAATGGCCGGCCCGGGCCCGCGCAGCCTGCCTCGCGCTCATCAAAGCCGCCAGCGTCGACGACAAGGCTTCCCTGGGAGTGCGGCTCCTCACCGATCTCCGCGACCGCGTGTTCTGCGGCGCCGACCGGATGCCCACCGCCGCCATCCTCGAAGTCCTCCTCTCCCTCGACGAGTCGCCCTGGGACGACATGAGCGAGGACGGACAGAACGCCAAGCCCCTCAACTCCCGACGGTTGGCGACGCTCCTGAGCCAGTACATGAAGCCCGACGACACCCCGATCAAGCCCAAGGGCATCAGGGTCGGCAGCTCCACCCCCAAGGGCTACTACGCGGAAGACCTCACCGACGCGTGGAACCGCTACTGCCCCCCGGACCCCCAGAAATCCGCAACAGCCGCAACAGCCGCAACACCGCAGGTCAACGGCAGTGAATCTGTGGCGGATACCCCTTCCGAGACCCGCCACATGTCCATGGAATCCGACACACTCCAACTCCGCATCGCCGGTTGACCAGCCCGCACCCAAGGGTCCCGCCGCGCCGCCGCGTGGCGGGACCTATCCGCAACACAAACGGCATCCGCCACAGATTCAAGCCGCTGACCAGCAATGTTGCGGCGTGGCGGATGTTGCGGATCCCCCAGAAGGGTCTTAAGCCGCCGCCTGCCGAGGAGGCATAGCCACATGAGCACCGCTCCGCGTCTGGAACCCCCGGCACTTCCCCCTGTCTACCTCCCGAGCGACATCGCCAAGGCCCTCCACTGCTCGGAGTGGTGGGTGAAGGAGCAAGCTCGCCGGGGACGCATCCCCTTCACCAAGCCCGCAGGGAGCTACCGGTTCACGGCCGAGCACTTCGCCGAGATCATGCGCATCTTCGAGAGCCGTCCCGCCGAAAGGCATGACGCTCCTGCGCCAGCAGAACAAGCATCGCGGCGCAGGGCGACCACAACGGCGGCGTCCGTCACCTCCCTGAAGGCAAGGACGCCACGCAGGGCGCGAGGTGGCCAACCACAGTCCAGCGCAGCCTGATTTCGTGTGCCGCTCGGCCCTTCAGCCGGGCGGCACGCCCGTTCATAGGAGAGCAAGTTGGGTTACGCCGAGAACCTCGGCACGTACTGGCGCGGCCGGTACAAGCTCGCGCCGGGCAAGTACGCCACTGTCCGAGATGCCGATGGTGAGGCCATCCGCTTCCGGACCAAGCCGGCGGCAAAGAAGGCTGCGGACGCTGAAGAAGCGAAGCTGTTGGCCGGAACGAAGAAGGCGCCTCCTGAGCGGATCACTTTCGGCGCCTACGCGAACCGCTGGTATGCCGCGCAGGACTTGGCGGCCTCCACTATGCAGAACTACCGGCGGCACATCGAAGAACACTTGCTCCCCGCGTTCGAGGATTTCGCCGTCGCAGACATCCTGAGCACCGACATCGCCGCTTGGGAGAAGCACGAACGCGCCGTGCCTTACGCGGCAACCAGCGTCAAGACATGGCGGGCGACACTGCATCTGATCCTCGCCGACGCCGTTGACGAGGGGCTGCGCGACTCCAACCCGGCAACCAGGCGCCGTGGACGGGGCAAGCGCGCTGGACGCTCACGCAACCGTGGCCCGGAGAAGGCGGTCACGACGGCGCTCGGCATTCTGCTGCTCTCCGAGCGGATGGCGCTGTTGTCCGGCCGCGACGACGAGTTTGTTGGCGGCATCATCATGGGCTACACCGGCATGCGATGGGGCGAAGTCGTTGGCCTTGAGACGGAGTTCGTCCGGCCGAAGAGCATTCGGGTTGAGTGGCAGCTCTACGAACTGGACACTGGCGAACTGCACCGTTGCCCGCCCAAGGACGACTCCTACCGCGACGTCGACGCTCCGGACTTCCTCGCCTCGTTGCTTGCCGGCCACATCGCCCGGACGAGACCGAAGCCTTGCGAGTGCCACGGGCTGACCTACGTCTTCCGTGGCCACGGAACAGCCAACGGGTCTGCGAGTCGCCCGGGGGCGAAGCTGGCCGACGTGGCTCGCCGTGCCGGCGTCTCGACCGGCACCGTTTCCAACGTCCTCAACCGTCCGGACGCTGTGGCGGAGCCGACTCGGATGAAGGTGCTGGAGGCCATCACCGATCTCGGGTACGTCCGCAACGCGAGATCAGGGGAGTTGGCCGCCCACTGGCGACGCTCTGGCTTCGCCACGTGGCTCTTTCAACCGGCCGTCACAGGGTGGTATCCCGGGCGCGGCACTCAGGAAGAGCACCCGGTTCCCGTGGTCGCCGAGCCGTGGCCTGGCATCCCTGCGCGCGGACGAGGCGCCTCCAAGCGGGCTGAGGCGTGCTGGGTGCCGATTGCTCCGGGGCTGACCCCGCACGGGTTGCGCCACACTCACAAGACCCTGATGAGGGAAGTGGGGACCCCGCCGAAGCTCATGGACGAACGCTTGGGCCATGAGGACGGTTCCGTTCAGTCGCGCTACGACCACATCACGGCCGGCATGCGGCAGAAGCTGATGAACGCGCTCACCGGGATGTGGGAGGAAGCGTTGAGCGCGCGTCGGGAGATGAGTCCCGGCTCGCCCGTGGCTGCTCTGGACGCGTTGCTGAAGGCTCGTGGGTAGGGCGCCGGTCTGGAGACGATTGCAAGATTTTCTCCAGGATTTCTCCAGAGAGCCCCTGGAGAACGAGGCAGGCCCGGCGCTGATTTCTCAGCACCGGGCCTGACCTGGCGTTTTACTGTCGGGGTGGCGGGATTTGAACCCACGACCTCTTCGTCCCGAACGAAGCGCGCTGCCAAGCTGCGCTACACCCCGATGTCGCTGCTTGTCCTGCTTGTCGCGGCGACGTCGTTTACTTTAGCCCACGGGTGGCCCCAGGCGAAATCCGGTTTTGGCGCGGTGGTGGACCGGGTTCGGGCGGATGTGGTCGAGGGTTACGAGGAGAACGGCAAGGGCGTAGAAGGCGAGGCCGAGGAGGAGGGCGTTGCCCAGGACGCTCTTGTAGCCGTGCTCGTCCACGTCGAGGAAGCCGTACAGGTAGCGGTTCGGTGTGCCCGGGAGGAGCAGTTCGCCTCGGGCCAGGGAGAAGGCCAGGTACGCCAGGGGGTAAAGGAGCCACGGTGCCGCCTGGCGCAGGTGCAGCTGGCCGGAGGCGGTCAGGAGCAGCAGGTTCACGAGTGCCGCGATCGGGATCGCCGTATGCAGGATCTGGTCGGTGATGACGTGCCAGCCCGTCGGCGGAGACGGTGTGGCGAACGGGCTCGACGGGTTGGACACCAGCAGGTGGTGCACCAGGGCCCCGATCACGACGTACAGGAGTGTCGCGCCCGTCAGGGCCGCGGGCAGGGGGCGGCGGGCTGTCCAGGCGCGGCGGGCCGAGACGGTCATGACCAGGGTCAGCAGGATGCCGCTCTGGATCGTGAACTGGCTCAGGACGTGGAGCGGGCTGCCGAGGAGCAGCTCGGCTGTCACTGCCGTGGCCGCTGCGGCGGCGGTGAGGAGGCGGAAGGCCGCCGTCACGGGGCGGCGTATTGGCGTCACCACCGCCGCGGCGGGGACGGGGGAGGCGAGGAGGGCCGGTCCGCCCGGGAGCGCGGGGAGGTCCGGGATGGCCCTGGGTATCGGGGCGGTCATGCCCTCACGCTAGAGCGGGTGGGCAAATAGGGCGATCCGGGCGGGCTGTGTGGGTTACGCCCGCGCCGTCAGTGTCAGCAGGGTCGCCTCCGGCGGGCAGGCGAACCGTACCGGCGTGTAGCGGTTGGCGCCGCAGCCCGCCGAGACGTGGAGGTACGACGTCCGGCCCTCCGCCGTGTGCGTCGACAGGCCCTTCACCCGGTCGGTGTCCAGGTCGCAGTTGGTGACCAGAGCGCCGTAGAAGGGGATGCACAGCTGGCCGCCGTGCGTGTGGCCGGCCAGGGTCAGCGGGTACGCGTCCGCGGTGAACGCGTCCAGGACCCGGAGGTAGGGGGCGTGGACGACGGCCATCGAGAAGTCCGCCGTCTCCGAGGGGCCGCCGGCCACCTGCGCGTACCGGTCCCGCTTGATGTGCGGGTCGTCCAGGCCCGTCAGCTCCACTGACATGCCGTCGATCTTCAGCGTGCCGCGGGTGTTCGTCAGGTTCAGCCAGCCCGCGCCGTCGAAGCCGTCGCGCAGGTTCTCCCACGGGTTGTGGACCACGTCGACCGCGGGCGGGTTGCCGTTGAGACCGTGTTTGCCCTGGGTCTTCTCGAGCAGGTACCGGGCGGGGTTACGGGGTTTGGGGCCGTAGTAGTCGTTGGAGCCGAAGACGTACGCGCCCGGGAGCTCCATCAGCGGGCCGAGCGCGTCGAGCACCTCGGGCACGCCCTCCGGGTCGGACAGGTTGTCGCCCGTGTTGATCACGAAGTCGGGGCGCAGGCCGGCCAGGGAACGGAGCCAGCGCTGCTTCTTGTACTGCCCGCCGACCATGTGGATGTCGGAGACCTGGAGCACGCGCAGGGGGCGCATACCCGCGGGCAGCACCGGCACGGTCACCCGTCGGAGGCGGAAGGAGCGGGTCTCGAAACCCGCCGAGTAGGCGAGGCCGGCGGCGGCAACGGCCGTGATTCCCAGGGGTACTGCGTATAGCGCGCGCATGCTCCCATGGTGTCAGGCGCGGGGGGACGGTGGAAATCCACGGGCGGTGTCCTTCCCGCACCTGCGACAATCGTTCCCATGACCACGCTCAAGTCGAAGCTCAGGGAAGACCTCAACGCCGCCATCAAGGAGCGCGACGAGCTCCGCTCCTCGACGCTCCGGCTCACCCTCACCGCGATCACGCAGGAAGAGGTCTCCGGCAAGGAGAAGCGCGAACTCTCCGACGAGGAGGTCACCAAGGTGATCACCCGCGAGGCGAAGAAGCGCCGCGAGGCCGCCGAGGCCTTCGCGCAGGGCAACCGCCCCGAGCAGGCCGAGCGCGAGAAGGCGGAGGGCGTGCTCCTCGCCGCCTACCTGCCCAAGCAGCTCGACGACGAGGAGCTGAACCGGATCGTCGCCCAGGCCGTCGAGGAGGCGAAGGCGGCCGGTGCCGAGGGGCCGCGCGCCATGGGCCAGGTCATGAAGATCGTGAACCCGAAGGTCGCGGGCCTCGCCGAGGGTGGCCGGGTCGCCGCCACTGTGAAGAGGCTCCTCGCCGGCTGAGCGCCCATTCGCCCCACAGGGGTGAAGTACGTCAGCCGGCCGTCGCCGCCACCTCCGTACAGGACTCGTCCGCACCGTGCGCGACGATGCGGACGCTTTCCCGGGTGGCCGCCGACGTGGGCAGGCCGACGGTGAAGCAGCGTTCGGCCATGGACTCGGCCGGGCCGAAGACGGACACCGAGCGCTGGTAGACGCGTGCGAACAGCACGATGACCTGCGTCCGGCCGTCCATGGAACTCAGCTTGTACAGCAGGCCGTTGCCGTGCCCGTTGCCCGTTGCCCGTTGCCCGTTGCCCGTTGCCCGTTGCCCGTTGCCCGTTGCCCGTTGCCCGTGGCGACGCGGGCGTCGGTGAAACCGCGGGCGTCACCACCAGCGTGAGCAGGACCGCACCGAGGGCCTTCGCCCAGGGTGCGGTCCTGCCTCGTTGCTCAGGTGTCATGTCGGCCTGGATTCCCGCCCGGAGCTTCCAGAGTCGGACCTGGGAATTCTGGAACTTGCCCAGCGGGTGCCCCCGTTGCCCAACTGGCGTGATGACGCCCGGAGTTCGTCCGGGCGTCAGCCCCGGCCGCCCCCGTTGCCGTTTCCGTTGCTCTGGCCCTGGAAGAGGTTCTCCGGGATGGAGAAGGACGGGGTCGGGAACGTCGTGTTGCCGCCGTTGTCGTTGCCGCCGTCCGTCGTGCCGCCGTTGTTGTTGCCGTTGTTGTCGCCCCCGGTGTCACCGCCGTTGTCGCCGTTGTCGTCCGGCTTCGGGACGGTCGGTTCGATGATGGGGACGAAGTTGAAGTTCCCGGAGTCCTTGCCCGCGAGGGCGCCGGTCATGGCGTCCTTCCAGATGGGGCCCGGGACCTTGCCGCCGAAGACGAGTTCGTTCCAGACGCCGCCGATCGTGATGTTGCGCATCTTCACGTTCTGCATGGCACTGCCGACCCAGACGGCGCCGGACAGGGTCGGTGTGTAGCCGACGAACCAGGCGTTCTTGCGCTCGTCCGTCGTACCCGTCTTACCCGCGTTGTCGCGGCCGTCGGTGAGGCCGGCCGACTGACCGGTGCCGGAGTCGACGACGCCCTGGAGCAGGGTGTTGATCGTGTCCGCGGTGGTCTCCGACATCGCGCGCGTGCACGTCGACTTCGGGACCGCCAGCGACTTCTGCCCGCCGTTGGCCTTCTGCGTGATCGACTCGATGGCGACCGGCGTGCAGTACGTGCCCCGGGAGGCGAAGGCCGCGTACGCGCTCGCCATCGTCAGCGGGGAGATGCCCTTGGAGCCGAGCGCGATGGCGGGTACTTCGGGCAGCTTGTCGCCGTTGCCCTGTGTCACGTGCAGCGCGTCGGTCATCTTGACCACCGGGCACAGGCCGATGTCGGAGATCATCTGCACGAAGTAGGTGTTGACCGACAGCTCCATCGCCTTACGAAGGCGGTACGGACCCTTCTCCGACTCGCTCTCGTTCTCGACCTTCGCCTTCTCCTGGTTGATCCACTGATTGCCGCTGCACGTCTGGACCGGGCTCGGGTACTCCATCTCGTACGGCGCCGAGTACTCCTGGATCGCCGGGCGGCCCTCCTCCAGGGCTGCCGCCGCCACGAACGGCTTGAACGTCGAACCGGTCGGGAAGCCGAAGTTGGAGCCGCCCCGGTCACTGCCGACCGAGTAGTTGATCTCGGTCTCGTTCTTGCCGTAGCCGTACGGCTTCGACTGGCCCATGCCGAGGATCTTGCCGGTGCCCGGCTCGACCAGCGTGACCGCAGTCGCCACCTTGTCCGACTTGTACACGTGCTCCTTGATCGACGCCTGCACGGACGCCTGGGACTGCGGGTCCAGCGTCGTGCGGATGGTCAGGCCGCCCTGGTTCCAGATCTTCGTCCGGGCCTCGCGGGTCTTGCCGAAGACCGGGTTGGCGAGGAACTCCTGCTCGACGTACTTGCAGAAGAAGCCCGCGCCCTTGACCGCGGCGATGCAGCCGTTCTTGGGCTGGCTGACCTTCAGGCCGAGCGGCTTCTCCTTGGCGGCGGCGGCCTCCTGCGGGGAGATGTCACCGATCTCCGCCATCCGCTGGAGCACGGTGTTGCGGCGCTTGGTGGCCTCCGCCGGGTCGTTCACCGGGTCGTACCGGGTCGGCGACTGGACGATGCCGGCCAGAAGGGCCGACTGGGCGAGGGTCAGGTTCTTCGCGGACTTGGAGAAGTAGCGGCGGGCGCCGGCCTCGACGCCGTACGCCTGCTGGCCGAAGAACGTGATGTTCAGGTAGTTCTCGAGGATCTTCTTCTTGCCCAGCTCCTCCTCGACCTGGATCGCGAACTTCAGCTCCTTGATCTTGCGGCCGATCGTCTGCTGCTGGGCCTGCGCGACCTTCGTCGGGTCGTCGCCGGCCTCCTCCACGAAGACGTTCTTCACGTACTGCTGCGTGAGCGTGGAGGCGCCCTCCGCGACGCCGCCGCTCTGCGCGTTCTTGTTGAGCGCCCGCAGGACGCCCTTGAGGTCGACCGCGCCGTGCTCGTAGAACCGGGAGTCCTCGATCGCGACGATCGCCTTCTGCATGTACGGCGAGATGTCCTTGAGCTCGACGACCGTGCGGTCGCGTGAGTAGACCGTCGCCAGCTGGCCGCCCTTGGCGTCCAGGATCGTGGTGCGCTGGCTGAGCGGCGGGCGCTTCAGGTTGGCCGGGATCTCGTCGAATCCCTCGACCGAACCCTTGGCCGCGAGGCCGAGCGCGCCGGCGGCCGGCAGGGCGATACCCGCCATGACAGCTCCCGCGAGCACGCTGACACCGAGGAACTTGGAGACCTGCTGGACTACCGACAGGCCACCGCCCGAGCGCTTGTTTGGCATGAGGGCAGCCTACGTTCTGATTCGCCGGACACACGTACAGGCCTTGGCCTAAGCTCTTCACAACTGTCACAGCAGTGAGGTCACGTATCAATACGTCCCCGAGACCCGGAACGGTTCGGATGTAGCCCAACTTTTTTTGTGAATTTTTTTGTGGACTACGTGCCCGGATTCGCCTTGTGTGTCACGTGGTGTCCGTTGTGACTCAACCGAAACCTCCCGCTTCGTCTGAATAGTCGCGCATGTCGGTCGCTCACTCCCCCGGGTGATCTGCCGCTTACCCATAGTCCGTTCGGGCCATTCAAGATTGGGCCCGAAGGGGGTGTTGCGCTGTGCCCTCCTTCCGTAACGTCCTCAACTGGCGGCGGTGAATATGCCGCTGCCGCCGTGGGGGAGCCTCGATTCGGGAGAGGACGGCGCCGGTATGGGCTGGGTTACCGACTGGAGTGCGCAGGCGGCCTGCCGCACTACCGATCCGGATGAACTGTTTGTTCAAGGAGCAGCGCAGAACAGGGCCAAGGCGGTGTGCACCGGATGTCCGGTACGCACGGAATGCCTGGCTGACGCGCTCGACAACCGCGTCGAGTTCGGCGTGTGGGGAGGAATGACGGAGCGGGAGCGCCGCGCACTGCTGCGCAGGCGTCCCACCGTCACCTCGTGGCGTCGGCTGCTCGAAACAGCGCGTACGGAGTACGAGCGGGGGGCGGGAATCCTGCCCCTCGACGAGGAAGAGGTGTACGAGAACTACTTGGCGGTGAGCTGAGCCGTCTCGGTCGGTCACCGCCGTCCTGGTCGGTCACTCGTCGTCGGTCACTCGTCTCCGGAAGGCTTCGACAGCTCCGGAAGCGCAGGCAGCTCCGGCCGTTCGGTCGCGAGCCGGTTGCCGATGTTCCGCAGGCCCGCGAGGTCATGTACATCGCCGGGCAGTGCGGCGACCTCGGTCACCGCCACCTCCGGGTGGCGCGCGGTGAAGCGGTCGCGTGTGCGCTGCTCGCGGGAGAGCAGTTGCATACGGTCGGCGTGCAACCGGAGCAAACCCGCGGTGAGTTGCTGGACGGTGGGTTCGACGCTGGGTTCACTCGGGTCGGCGGTCGGGTCACTGTCGGTGGCGGTGGGGGAGCCTTCGACGTGTTCTTCGACGTCCGAGTGATCCAAGTGATCCGGATGGTCTGGCTGGTCTGAACTGCCGTACGTGTCGGGAGAGTTACGAAGTCCAGCTTTCCCGTCCTCCTGATCGACAATGCGGGGCTCTTCAAGATTTTCCGCGGCGGCGAGCGCACGCTCGGCCGACAGCTGGGCGGCGCCGCTGCCGTGGACCCGGTTGAGCACCAGTCCGGCGAGCGGCATGTCCTCCGCGGCCAGCCGTTCCACGAAGTACGCGGCCTCACGCAGCGCGTCCCGCTCCGGCGCCGCCACCACGAGGAACGCCGTGCCTGGCGCCTGAAGCAGCTGGTACGTGGCGTCGGCGCGGGTACGGAAACCACCGAAGGTGGTGTCCATCGCGGCCACGAACGTCTGGACGTCCTTGAGGAGTTGACCGCCCAGGAGCTTGCCCAGGGTGCCGGTCATCATCGACATCCCGACGTTCAGGAACTTCATCCCCGCGCGCCCGCCGAGCTTCGCCGGCGCCGTCAGCAGCCGGATCAGCCGGCCGTCGAGAAACGAACCGAGCCGCTTCGGGGCGTCCAGGAAGTCCAGCGCGGACCGGGACGGAGGTGTGTCGACGACGATGAGGTCCCACTCGTCGCGCGACCGCAGCTGCCCCAGCTTCTCCATCGCCATGTACTCCTGCGTGCCCGCGAAGCCCGCCGAGAGCGACTGGTAGAAGGGGTTGGCGAGGATCGCGGCGGCCCGCTCACCGTCGGCGTGCGCCTCGACGATCTCGTCGAACGTCCGCTTCATGTCCAGCATCATGGCGTGCAGTTCGCCGCCGCCGTCGACGCCCTTGACCCGCCGCGGCACGTTGTCGAGCGAGTCGATGCCCATGGACTGGGCGAGCCTGCGGGCCGGGTCGATGGTGAGTACGACCACCTTCCGCCCCCGCTCGGCGGCGCGCAGCCCGAGCGCCGCCGCGGTGGTCGTCTTCCCGACCCCGCCGGCTCCGCAGCACACCACGATCCGCGTGTTCGGATCGTCGATCAGCGGATCCACCTCGAGCACGCGCGCGGGGGACAGGCCATGGCGGGAAGGGGTGTCGTGCGGATCCGGGCTCATGACATCCTCTGCTTCCGCAGCTCGTGGGCCAGTTGATACAGGCCTGCCAGGTCCATGCCCTCGGTGAACAGCGGCAGTTCGTGCAACGGCAACCGCAACTCACCCAGCACGGAACGCTGTTCGTGCTCCAGCGCATACCGCTCGGCGTATTCCTCGGCCTGGGTCAGCAGCGGGTCCACCAGTTTCTCGGCGTTCCCGCCGCGCCGCGCCCCGCCGAGCCCGGCGGCCGACAGCGACCGCGCGAGCGCGCCGCGAGGAGCCGCTCGTACGAGTTCCAGCTCGGCCTCGTCCAAGACCTCGGGCCGCACCATGTTGACGATGATCCGCCCCACCGGCAGCTTCGCCGCCCGCAGTTCGGCGATACCGTCCGCGGTCTCCTGGACGGGCATCTCCTCCAGCAGTGTCACCAGGTGCACCGCCGTCTCGGGCGACTTGAGTACGCGCATCACGGCCTGCGCCTGGTTGTGTATCGGACCGATCTTCGCGAGGCCGGCCACCTCGTCGTTGACGTTCAGGAAACGGGTGATGCGGCCGGTCGGCGGGGCGTCCATCACGACGTGGTCGTAGGCGAACCGCCCGCTCTTGTCCTTCCGGCGGACCGCCTCGCACGCCTTGCCGGTCAGGAGTACGTCCCTGATCCCGGGGGCGACGGTGGTGGCGAAGTCGATCGCGCCGAGTTTCTTCAGGGCACGGCCTGCGCTCCCGAGCTTGTAGAACATCTGGAGGTAGTCCAGCAACGCCTGCTCGGGGTCGATGGCGAGGGCGAACACCTCCCCGCCCCCGGGAGCGACGGCGATCTTCCGCTCCTCATAAGGCAGCACTTCTGTCTCGAAGAGCTGCGCGATGCCCTGCCGGCCCTCGACCTCGACGAGAAGCGTGCGCTTCCCCTCGGTGGCGAGGGCAAGCGAGAGCGCTGCGGCGACCGTGGTCTTTCCGGTCCCGCCCTTACCGCTGACGACCTGGAACCTGCTCACGTATTCGAGGTTAACCAGTCCGGCCCAAAGCTACGCCGGGGGCTGTGGACAACGTGGGCGCGGACTGCCCGGCGCCAGCGGATAAAGTCGCCTCCATGACCAAGTGGGAATACTCGACCGTGCCGCTGCTCGTCCACGCCACGAAGCAGATTCTGGACACCTGGGGCGAGGACGGCTGGGAGCTCGTCCAGGTCGTGCCCGGGCCGAACAACCCCGAGCAGCTCGTGGCGTACCTGAAGCGGGAGAAGTCGTGAGCGCGGTCGAGGCACGCCTCGCCGAGCTCGGCCTGACGCTGCCGGCGGTCGTGCCGCCGCTGGCCGCGTACCAGCCTGCCGTGCGGTCCGGGGTGTACGTGTACACCTCGGGCCAGCTGCCCATGGTGGACGGGAAACTCCCGCTCACCGGCAAGGTGGGCGCGGAGGTCACGCCCGAGGAGGCCAAACAACTGGCCCGCACGTGTGCGCTGAACGCGCTCGCGGCGGTCAAGTCGGTCGCCGGTGACCTCGACCGGATCGCGCGCGTCGTGAAGGTCGTCGGCTTCGTCGCCTCGGCCCCCGACTTCACGGGCCAGCCCGGGGTCGTCAACGGCGCGAGCGAACTCCTCGGCGAGGTACTCGGCGACAAGGGCGTCCACGCCCGCAGCGCGGTCGGTGTGGCTGTACTGCCTCTCGACGCGCCGGTCGAGGTAGAGGTCCAGGTGGAGCTGAGCGATTTCTAGCCCGTCCGGCGTTTGAGGACGAGGCCCCTTCAGGGCCGAAAGCGGGGGTCTGGGGGCGGCGCCCCCAGGGACGGGACGGGTAGGGGCGGCGGGGGGCGAAAGAACCTCGCGGCCTCGAACATGCGCCCACCACCGGATAGCCTCCGCCCATGGCAAACGGGCAGTGGTACCCACCGGAGTGGCCGGACCTCATCCGCGGGCTCGCCGAAGGCACCCTCACCCCGGTCACCCCCAAGCGCGCGGCCACCGTCATGCTCCTGAAGGACACCGACGCCGGCCCCGTCGTCCACATGCTGCGCAGACGCGCCTCCATGGCCTTCGCCGGGGGCGCGTACGCGTATCCGGGCGGCGGAGTCGACCCGCGCGACAGCGACCACCTGATCCGCTGGGCGGGCCCCACGCGCGCGTGGTGGGCGTCCCGGCTGGGCCTGGGTACCGACGAGACCTCCGCCCAGGCGGTCGTCTGCGCCGCCGTACGGGAGACGTACGAGGAGGCCGGCGTCCTGCTCGCGGGCCCGGCCGCCGATTCCGTGGTCGGCGACACCACGGGCGACGACTGGGAGGCGGACCGCGCCGCCCTGGTCGCGCGGGAGCTGTCCTTCGCCGAGTTCCTGGACCGCCGAGGGCTGGTGCTCCGCTCGGACCTCCTCGGGGCGTGGGCCCGCTGGATCACCCCGGAGTTCGAGTCCCGCCGCTACGACACCTGGTTCTTCGTCGCCGCGCTCCCGCAGGGTCAGCGCACCCGCAACGCCTCCACGGAGGCGGACCGCACGGTGTGGATCGAACCGGCCGACGCGGCAGCCGGGTACGACAGGGGCGAGCTGCTGATGCTGCCGCCCACGATCGCGACCCTGCGCGCGCTGGCACCGTACGACAGCGCCTCCGGGGCCCTCGCCGGGGCCCTGGAGCGCGACCTGGCCCCGGTCCTGGCCAGGGCCAGCCTGGAGGACGGCGAGATCGTGCTCGCCTGGCCGGGGCACGACGAGTTCACCAAGCACATCCGGATCGGCGGCGCCCCCGCATGACCACGCCCGCGCCCCGCCCCCCGGCAGCCACCCTCGTCCCGGCAGGTGCCCCCGCATGACCGAAGCCGCCGCTCTCCCCGGCCAGCCGCGCGGCGGGGTCGTCTCGGGACCCGCCACCGCGCGCGCGGTCAACGTCCTCGCGCCCAACGCCTCCGCGATGACCCTCGACGGCACGAACACCTGGATCGTCTCCGAGCCGGACTCCGAACTGGCCGTCGTCGTCGACCCGGGGCCCCTGGACGACGTACACCTCAGGCATGTCGTCGACACCGCGCGGAAGGCCGGCAAGCGGATCGCGCTGACGCTGCTCACGCACGGGCATCCGGACCACGCGGAGGGCGCCGGACGGTTCGCCGAGCTGACGGGGACGCGGGTGCGGGCGCTCGATCCGGCGCTGCGGCTGGGGGACGAGGGCCTCGGGCACGGGGACGTCGTGACCGTCGGCGGGCTGGAGCTGAGGGTCGTACCGACGCCGGGGCACACCGCGGACTCGCTGTGCTTCCATCTCCCGGCCGATCGGGCCGTCCTGACGGGAGACACCGTCCTGGGGCGCGGAACGACCTTGGTGGCCCATCCTGACGGCCGCCTGGGGGACTATCTGGACTCCCTGCGGCGGCTCAGGTCCCTGACGGTGGACGACGGCGTGCACACCGTCCTGCCGGGCCACGGTCCCGTCCTGGACGACGCCCAGGGCGCCGTCGAGTTCTACCTGGCCCACCGCGCCCACCGGCTCGCCCAGATCGAGACGGCGGTCGAGAACGGCTACACGGGCCCCGCGGAGGTCGTCGCCCACGTGTACGCGGACGTGGACCGCTCCCTGTGGCCGGCCGCCGAACTGTCCGTCCGCGCCCAGCTGGAGTACCTCCGCGACCACGGCCTCATCTAGCTCCGGCCCGGACCCCTATTCGGGCCTGGGCGCCTTGACGCCGTGCACGCGCGTGTACTCCCCGGCGAGCCACGAGCCCAGCTCCTCCACGTGCGAGCGCAGGAACGACCGCAGGACGGCCGGGTCGTCCGTCGGCCCGTGGCCCAGTGACGCCGCCTTCCTCATGCGTGGGCCCCACTCCGGGTAGTACGCGGCGAACGCCTCGGCCATCTCGTGCAGGTCACTCGTCCAGCCGTCCCAACGAGGCATGACCAGCGTGAAGCCCGTACGCACCAGACGGCGGGAAATGCCCCGCACGCGTGCGCGTACCGCCCCTGGAGGAGCCCCCGGGGCGGTCGCCTCGGCGATCAGACGTCGCCAGCGCGGGAGGCACAGGGCCAGGGCGCCGTTGGTCTCGCGGGCGAGGAGGGAGTCGGGGCGGTAGCGGGGCAGGTGCCCGGCGAGGTCCTCGCCGAGGAGGGGCGTGCAGAGGCAGGCCACGAACCAGCCCAGGTCGTGCCTCTCCAGGTCGCTCAGCGTCCGCGCCCGCGAGACCAGCAGCGTGCCGGAGCCGTCGATCTGCTCGAACTCGTTGTCGAGGGCGGCGTCCAGAGAGCGGGCCGCCGCCCGGTCCGCCTCCGTGGGCTCCTCACGCAGCGCGAGCAGAAGGTCCAGGTCGCTGCGGCCCACGCGCGCGGTGCCGCGCGGGATGGACCCGTAGACGTACGCGCTGTGCAGCCGCGCCCCGAAGACGTCGACGACCTGGTCCCGGGCCGCATCGACGACGGGCCGGAAAGCGGGCGGCACGCGTGCGAGGGAGCCCTCACGCGCGATGAAGCCCCGCTCGTCCAGTCCCGGGCGCGCTGACACGCCGTACGTCACGTCACTTCCAGCGGAACACGCGCACGCGGCGGGTCTCGCTCACCGCGTGGCACACGACGGCCAGGCGGTCGTCCCAGGCCGCGTACCGTGCCCGGTAGCTGAAGCCGGGGAGTCTGCGCTCCGCGACGACCCGGCCGTCGGCGGGGTCGAGGACGGTCACCCGGCTGCCGTAGCCGTTGCCCACCATGAAGTACCCGCGGTGGGCCAGCGGATGGAGCGTACGGCCGTGATCGACGCGCCACTCCCAGAGCTGCTCGCCGGTGGGGACCGAGTAGGCGCGCAGGACCGTGTCGGCGCTCTTCTCGTCGTCGCCGGCGGGGTCGTCCGGTTCCAGTCCGACGGCGAGCGTGTCGCCGACGACGGCGACGACGGGCCCGAAGTCCTTGTACCCGTCGGGAAGTACGGCGTGCCACTGCCCGTTCTCGCGGACCACGTACAGCCGGGGGCGGGAGCGCTTGCCGTCGTTGCGGACGGACAGGACCGGCGGGTCCGTCGCCAGGACGGAGAACCGGTCGCCCCACCGGTCCGGAAGCGACCGCTCCCATTGGAGGGCGCCGGTGCGCGCGTCGAGACACCGGACGACCGGCGGCGCGTCCGCCGTCCCGCTGGGGAGGGTCACCATCCGGCCGCCGCCGATGGCCACCTCGCGCGCGTGGCCGGCGCCGACGTGTCCCAGCTGGTCCTTCGGCAGCTCGCGCGACCAGGCCACGGCTCCGGAGCCCAGGTCGAGCGCGGTGAGGCGGACGTGCGGGGCGCGCTGGTCGCCGTCGTCGTGGTGCAGGACGAGCCCCAGGCCCTCCTGGGTGTCCTCCGCCACCCCGACGATCACCTCCTGGCCCGGCGGCTGCCAGGTCCAGAGGGGCTCACCGGTCGCGGGCGCGTACGCCGTCACGCGGTCGAAGCGCGCCAGGGCGACCGCCTCGTCCGTCGCCCACAGGCCGAGCGGCTCGCCCAGGTCCCGCTGCTCGAACTCGGACTGCCACAGCGTCGGTGCCTCCGGATCCCGGCGGAAGAGGCGCAACCGGCGTTTCGCGGGCTCCGGCTCCGCCACCCAGGCCGACTCGGGCGCTTTGTCCTGGTGCATCCCACCCACCCCTTGATTCCGTTCAGCACGTTCGCGTCACCGCACGGCCCCCGCCCCGGTGAACCCGTTGAAATGCGGGAGGGGCCCCGCCGTGCGGCGGGGCCCCTCTCACGCGTACGGACGGCTCCCGGTCAGCGCGAACGCTTCGCGAGGCGTTCCACGTCCAGCAGGATCACGGCCCGCGCCTCCAGGCGCAGCCAGCCGCGGCCCGCGAAGTCGGCGAGCGCCTTGTTGACCGTCTCGCGGGAGGCGCCGACGAGCTGTGCCAGCTCCTCCTGGGTCAGGTCGTGCACCACGTGGATGCCCTCCTCCGACTGCACGCCGAAGCGGCGCGAGAGGTCGAGCAGGGCACGCGCGACGCGGCCCGGCACGTCGGAGAAGACCAGGTCGGACATCTGGTCGTTGGTCTTGCGCAGCCGCCGGGCGACAGCGCGCAGGAGCGCGGCGGCCACCTCCGGGCGGGCGTTCAGCCAGGGCTGGAGGTCGCCGTGGCCGAGGCCGAGCAGCTTGACCTCGGTCAGCGCGGTGGCCGTGGCGGTGCGCGGGCCCGGGTCGAACAGCGACAGCTCGCCGATCAGCTCGCCGGGGCCGAGGACGGCCAGCATGTTCTCGCGCCCGTCCGGGGACGTGCGGTGGAGCTTGACCTTGCCCTCGGTGACCACGTAGAGCCGGTCACCCGGGTCGCCCTCGTGGAACAGGGCGTCACCGCGCGCGAGGGTCACCTCACTCATGGAGGCGCGGAGCTCCGCGGCCTGCTCGTCATCCAGCGCCGCGAAGAGCGGGGCGCGCCGCAGAACGTCGTCCACGAGTTCTCTCCTTGTCGACCTGCTCAGGGGATCTTGCTCCCCGGTAACGGGGACCGGTTCCCCATCTTGCCGGACGGTCCAAACAGTGTGATCTGTCACAAGGATGCCGTACGGGTGTCCCGAGCAGTGTGGCAGGGGGCCAATTGGGCGCCGATCTCCAGGGTCCGGGGCGGATGTCAGTGCCGGGCTCTAGGCTGGCCGGGTGTCCAAATCGCCGGTGGGAGCACAGGCCAAGGGGGCTGAGCGGGTGGTCGCAGGGCTTGATTCCGCTGTGGGCGAACAGGATGCGGGTGGGGGTCGGAATGCGGAGAAAGCGGCAGAGGTGATGTCGGTGGAGAAAGCCGCCAAGAAGGTGACCGTGACGGCCGAGGCGGGTGGGACGGACGTGAAGTGCACCCCGGAGGACCAGGCCGCGCGGTCGGCCGGGACGGTGAAGAAGGCCGCACCGGCGAAGAGGGCGGCCTCCGCGGCGGCGAAGAAGCCGGCAGCAAGGAACTCGGCCGCGACGGAGCCCATCGCGACGAAGAAGACCGCGACGCAAGCAGCCGCGACGAAGACGAAGAAGACCGCGACGGAGCCAGCCGCGACGAAGAAGACCGCGACCAAGAAGACCGCCCCGACGAAGGCCGCCCCCGCGAAGTCGGCCGCCGCCAAGCCCGTCTCCAAAGCCGCTGCTTCCAGGACAGCCGCCTCCAGGACGGGCGCCTCCAAGGCAGCCGCCTCCAAGGCCGGCGTTGCCAGGGCAGCAGTCTCCAGGACGGCCGCGTCAAAGGCCGGCGTCGCCAAGACCGCTGCCCCGAAGCCCGCTTCCCAGGCAGCCGCCCCGAAGCCGCCCCGCGACGAGTCGCGCACCGCGCTCGTCCGGCGTGCTCGCCGGATCGACCGGGAGCTCGCCGAGGTCTATCCGTACGCCCACCCCGAGCTGGACTTCGAGAACTCCTTCCAACTGCTCGTCGCCACGGTCCTGTCCGCCCAGACCACCGACCTGAGGGTCAACCAGACGACGCCCGCCCTCTTCGCCAAGTACCCCACCCCCGAGGACCTGGCCGCCGCCAACCCCGGGGAGGTCGAGGAGATCCTGCGTCCGACCGGCTTCTTCCGGGCCAAGACCAGGTCCGTCATAGGGCTGTCCAAGGCCCTGTCGGAGGAGTTCGGCGGCGAGGTGCCCGGCCGCCTCGAAGACCTCGTCAAACTCCCCGGGGTGGGCCGCAAGACGGCCTTCGTCGTGCTCGGCAACGCCTTCGGGCGCCCCGGCATCACCGTGGACACGCACTTCCAGCGGCTCGTGCACCGTTGGCAGTGGACGGCGGAGAAGGACCCGGACAAGATCGAGGCCGCCGTGGGCACGCTCTTCCCCAAGAGCGACTGGACGATGCTCTCGCACCACGTGATCTTCCACGGCCGCCGTATCTGCCACGCCCGCAAGCCCGCCTGCGGCGCCTGCCCGCTCGCCCCGCTCTGCCCGGCGTACGGGGAGGGTGAGACGGACCCGGAGAAGGCTCACAAGCTCCTGAAGTACGAGAAAGGCGGCTTCCCCGGCCAGCGGCTGAACCCGCCGCAGGCGTACCTCGACGCGGGCGGCATCCCGGCGCCGCCGCTGGTGGCCGGATGAGGCCCGGGGTGGTGCCCGGGAGCCATCCGGCAGCTACGGAACCAACAGGGCGGCCGCAGGCGTTGGAAGCAGTGGAACGGGGGTGGCGGTGACGCGCGCGAGCAACACACAGGGCGGCGAGGCAACGCTCAGCAAGGACGGACTGCCCGGCTGGCTCGATCCGATGGTGCACGCCGTCGAGACGGTCGAGCCGCTCCAGCTGAGCCGCTTCCTGCCGCCCGAGGACGGCGCCGGCCGCCAGTCGGCCGTACTGATCCTCTTCGGAGAGGGCGAGGGGAAGACCGGAAACGGCCGTGACGACGGTGACGGTGATGGCGGCGGCGGGCCCGAGCTGCTGCTCATGGAGCGGGCCAGTTCGCTGCGCTCCCACGCCGGTCAGCCCTCCTTCCCCGGCGGCGCCCTCGACCCCGAGGACGGCGATCCGCAGGGCGACGGTCCGCTGCGGGCCGCGTTGCGTGAGGCCGAGGAGGAGACGGGGCTCGATCCGGCCGGCGTCCAGCTCTTCGGCGTACTGCCCAAGCTCTACATCCCGGTGAGCGGCTTCGTCGTCACGCCCGTGCTGGGCTGGTGGCGCGAGCCGACGCCGGTCGGGGTCGTCGACCCGAACGAGACGGCCCGGGTCTTCACGGTTCCCGTGGCGGATCTCACGGATCCGGCCAACCGTGCGACCGCCGTGCACCCAAGTGGCCACAAGGGTCCGGCATTTATGGTCGAATCGGCCCTCGTGTGGGGCTTCACGGCCGGGATCATCGACCGCCTCATGCACTACTCGGGCTGGGAGCGCCCCTGGGACCGAAACAAGCAGGTCCCGCTCGACTGGCGCGCGTGACAGGGTGGCCCTTGTGAACGTGCTGGACATCTTGTTGCTGGTCGCCGCCGTGTGGTTCGCGATCGTGGGCTACCGCCAGGGGTTCGTCGTCGGCATCCTGTCGGTGATCGGCTTCCTGGGCGGTGGTCTCGTCGCCGTCTATCTGCTGCCCGTCGTCTGGGACGGCGTGACCGACGAGGCCGAGGTGAGCACGACCGCCGCGGTCGTCGCGGTCGTCATCGTGATCGTCTGCGCCTCCGTCGGCCAGGCCCTGACCACCCACCTCGGCAACAAGCTGCGCCGATTCATCACCTGGTCGCCCGCCCGCGCCCTCGACGCGACGGGCGGGGCCCTCGTCAACGTCGTCGCGATGCTCCTGGTCGCCTGGCTGATCGGCGCCGCCCTCGCGCAGACCACGATGCCCACGGTGGGCAAGGAGGTCCGCGGCTCCAAGGTGCTGGCAGGGGTGTCGGAGGTGCTGCCCTCCGATGCCGACAGCTGGTTCAAGGACTTCACCTCGGTCCTCGCGCAGAACGGCTTCCCGCAGGTCTTCAGCCCGTTCGCCAACGAGCCCATCAAGGACGTCGATCCGCCCGACCCCGCACTCGCCAACAGCCCGGTCGCCGTCAACGCCCAGCGTTCCATCGTCAAGGTCATGGGCACCGCCCAGAGCTGCGGCAAGGTCCTGGAGGGCACCGGCTTCGTCTTCGGCGAGCGGCGCGTGATGACCAACGCGCACGTGGTCGGCGGCGTCGACGAGCCCACCGTCCAGATAGGCGGCGAGGGCAGGAAGTACGACGCGACGGTCGTCCTCTACGACTGGGAGCGCGACATCGCCGTACTCGACGTACCCGATCTGCGCGCGCCCGTGCTGCGGTTCTCGACCGGGGACGCGAGCAGCGGGAAGAGCGCGATCGTCGCCGGCTTCCCGGAGAACGGGTCGTACGACGTCCGTCCCGCGCGCGTGCGTGGTCGCATCACGGCCACCGGCCCGGACATCTACCACCGCGGCACGGTCCGCCGCGATGTCTACTCCCTGTTCGCGACCGTCCGTCAGGGCAACTCCGGTGGCCCGCTGCTCACGCCCGACGGCAAGGTGTACGGCGTGGTCTTCGCGAAGTCCCTCGACGACCCGGACACCGGTTACGCGCTCACGGCGGACGAGATCCAGGAGGACATCGCGCAGGGGCGCACCGCCAACCAACAGGTGGACAGCGACAGCTGCGCGCTCTGAAGCCCTGTAAGGACCCTATGGGGAGCCCTATAGGGCCCTCATAGGGCTCAGGGGCGGGGGTGGCGCAGGCGCATCGAGACCCAGCGGGCCCGACGGCGCAGGATGCGCGGGATTCCCACCTTCAGATCGGTCCCCGCGATGTGCGGGGAACCTCCTTGGTGGGAGCTCAGACCGTGGCCCGAGCGGCGATTGCGTGCGGCGTCACTGTAGTCGTGCGTCCAGCCCATACCCCGACGTCTGCCCCTGCCCCAAGGTCGATAACCGCCCCATGGGCCCCCAATCGGCCTATGCGCCGGGCAATTGGCTGTTCGTAGTACAGCTGTTCCAGTTCTCGGATGCGGGCGGGCTGACACCCTCCCCCTGTCCGGTCACCTGTCCGGTCTGGTGTCCGGTTCACCTGTCCGGTTCGGGGTCCTTCAGCCAGTTGACCAGCTCCGTGGAGAACGCGACCGGGTCCTCCTCGTGCGGGAAGTGGCCCAGTCCGTCGAACAGGCGCCAACGGTACGGCGCTTCGACGTACTCCCCGGAGCCGGCCGCGCTGCGTGTGCGCAGTACCGGATCGAGTGAGCCGTGCAGATGGAGCGTCGGCACCCGCACCGGCCGCTTCATGCGCCGGTTGAACTGGATGCCGTCCGGACGGGCCATCGAGCGGACCATCCAGCGGTACGGCTCGATCGCACAGTGCGCGGTGGACGGGATGCACATGGCCCTGCGGTACGTCTCCACCGCCTCGTCGTCCGGCAGCCGCGGCCCCGACCAGTCCCGGATCAGCCGCCCGACGAGCGCCCCGTCGTCCGCGATGAGCTGCCGCTCGGGGAGCCAGGGCCGCTGGAACCCCCAGATGTAGGACCCGGCGGCCGTCTGCCTGACGTCGGAGAGCATCGCCGAGCGCCAGCGCCGGGGGTGGGGCATCGAGGCGACCACGAGCCGTCGTACCAGCTTGGGGCGCATCACCGCGGCCGTCCACGCCAGGTATCCGCCCAGGTCGTGGCCGACCAGCGCGGCGTCTGGCTCGCCCAGGGACCGGACGACGCCCGTGATGTCGAGGGCGAGGTTCGCGGGGTCGTAACCCCGGGGCGTACGGTCGCTGCCGCCCACGCCCCGCAGGTCCATGGCGACGGCCCGGAAACCGGCGTCGGCGAGGGCGGTCAGCTGGTGCCGCCACGTCCACCAGAACTGCGGGAACCCGTGCACGAGCATGACCAGCGGCCCATCACCCACCTCGGCGATGTGGAACCGGGCGCCGTTCGCGGCGACGTCCCGGTGGATCACCTCGCGTCCGCCGGGCAGGTCGAGCCGTACGGCCGAGGCGGGTTGCGCCGATGAGGGCTGGGCGGACGCGGGTTGCGCCGAGGGTGTGGCGGGGTCCGTCATGAGGACGAGCGTGCCACAACCTCGACCGCGTCACTCACCGGGGCGGGCCGGGGGTGGGGCTTGGCGTTCTGGAGGACGCCCGCAGTCTCCTTCATGGACGCGGCGACCTTCTGCGGGCCCTTGCCCTTCTTGGCCTTCTTCGCGAAGACGACGCCGACCAGCACCAGGAGGACGGCGAGGAGGACGTTCGCGGCGAACGACAGCAGGAAGCAGACCGCGAGGTTCCAGTCGCTCCAGGTCCGAATGGCGTACGCCAGTGCGAAGTTGAGCATCGGCAGGGAGAACACCAGTACGGCGGCGGCCACCGTGAACGCGCCGCCGCTGGTCACGCCGCGCTTCACGTCCTGCTTGAGCTGGGCTTTCGCCAGCGCGATCTCGTCGTGCACCAGCGCGGACATCTCGGTCGTCGCCGAGGCGAACAACTGGCCGATGCTGCGTTCGGCGCCGACCGGGCTGCCGTCGGGTGCGCTCATCGAGATCTCCCTGTTGTCTTGGTTGTCGTTGTCTTGGTCGTCCTGCTCGGATGTCTGAACGTACGCGCCGGGCGTACGCGCCTGACCGAGTGTCTGACCGCATGTCTGACGTCTACGTGTCAGATCATGCCGGACCGTCACCCTCGTCGCCCGCCCCGCCCACCACTTCGGCAAGCCGGTCCCGCTCGGCGGCCTCCAGCTCGGCGGCCTTGAGCCCGGCGATGCGTCGGTGCTCTGCCGCCTTCCCCTCGTGGATGTCGGCCATGCGCAGGTGGTACGCCGGATCGTGCTCCTCGTAGATGTCGGGGATGCCGTCGAGGTCGTCGTCGCGCTCCTCTGCCTCCCAGAGCTTGCGGTACCTGGCGTTCCGTATCTTCAGCAGTACGGTCGCGGCGAGCGCGGCGATGAGCGAGCCGGACAGGACGGCGGCCTTGACCCCGTCGGTGAGTGCGGGGTCGCCGTCGAAAGCGAGTTCACCGATCAGCAGCGAGACGGTGAACCCGATCCCGGCGAGGGAGGCGACGGCGAAGACGTCGGCCCAGGCGAGGTCGTCGCTGAGCGAGGCGCGGGTGAAACGTGCCGTCAGCCAGGTCCCGCAGAAGATCCCGAGTGTCTTGCCGATGACGAGCCCGAGCACGACCCCGAGCGTCTCGGGCTGCGTGAACACGTCTCCCAGCACCCCGCCGGACACCGAGACCCCCGCGCTGAACAGGGCGAACAACGGCACGGCGAGCCCGGCCGACAGGGGCCGCACCAGATGCTCGACGTGCTCGCCGGGCGAGCACGTCTCCCCGTCCTCGGTCCGGGTCGTGCACCGCAGCATCAGGCCCATCGAGACACCGGCGACGGTGGCGTGGATGCCGCTGTTGTACATCAGCCCCCAGATGACGAGCGCGAGCGGGACATACACGTACCACCCGCGTACGCCCTTGCGCAGCAGCAGCCAGAAGACGGCGAGGCCGACGAGCGCGCCGCCGAGCGCGGCGAAGTTCAGGTCGTCGGTGAAGAAGACCGCGATGATCAGGATGGCGAAGAGGTCGTCGACGACGGCGAGCGTGAGCAGGAACGCGCGCAGGGCGTTCGGCAGGGACGTACCGATGACGGCGAGCACGGCGAGCGCGAAGGCGATGTCGGTGGCCGTGGGCACGGCCCACCCGGCGAGCGAACCGCCGCCGGTGACGTTGGTGAGGGTGTAGACGAGCGCCGGTACGGCCATTCCGCACAGGGCGGCGACGACGGGCAGCGCGGCGGCCCTCGGGTCGCGCAGATCCCCGGCGACGAGCTCGCGCTTGAGTTCGATGCCGGCGACGAAGAAGAAGACCGCGAGCAGCCCGTCGGCGGCCCAGTGCTGGAGGGAGAGGTCGAGCCCGAGGGCGGCGGGCCCGACGTGGAAGTCGAGGACGGCCTCGTACGTGTCCTTGGCCGGGGTGTTCGCCCAGATCAGCGCGGCGATCGCGGCGACGAGCAGCAGCACCCCGCCGACGGTCTCGGTCCGCAGGGCGTCCGCGACGTATGTCCGCTCGGGCAGCGAGAGCCGTCCGAGGAGCTTGCGGCTTGCGTTGCGGGGGGCGGCCACGGGGAGTCCTCCGGTCGGTGGGCAGCATGGAACGCATGCCGACCAGACTTCCCGGCGCACCTTGGCGATCCTCGCGGATCTTGTCGCGTTGTTGACGCGATCTTCAGCCTACCCAAGGTGCGCGGGATGTACCGCCCGGAGGAACCCTCTCGCCGGTCTCTTGTCGGTCTCTCGCCGGTCTCTGGTCCGGTTCTGGTCCTGTTCTAGTCCTCGCTGCCCGCCGCGGGCAGCTTCGTCTGGATGAGGTCCATGACGGTGGAGTCGGTCAGGGTCGTCACGTCACCCAGTTCCCGGTTCTCGGCGACGTCACGCAGCAGACGGCGCATGATCTTTCCGGAGCGCGTCTTGGGGAGCTCCGCGACCGGCAGGATGCGCTTGGGCTTGGCGATCGGACCGAGGACGTCACCGACGTGCTTGCGCAGCTCGGCGACGAGCCCGTCGGTCTCGGAGGCGGTGCCGCGCAGGATGACGAAGGCGACGATGGCCTGCCCGGTGGTCTCGTCGGCGGCACCCACGACGGCGGCCTCGGCGACCGACGGGTGGGACACCAGCGCGGACTCGACCTCCGTCGTCGAGATGTTGTGCCCGGAGACGAGCATGACGTCGTCCACGCGCCCGAGCAGCCAGATGTCGCCGTCGTCGTCCTTCTTCGCGCCGTCACCCGCGAAGTACTTGCCCTCGAACCGGGACCAGTACGTGTCGAGGAAGCGTTGGTCGTCGCCCCAGATGGTGCGCAGCATGGACGGCCACGGCTCGGTCAGCACGAGGTAGCCGCCGCCCCCGTTGGGCACCTCGCGCGCCTCGTCGTCGACGACGGTCGCGCAGATGCCGGGCAGTGCCCGCTGCGCGGACCCCGGCTTGGTCTCGGTCACGCCGGGCAGCGGGGAGATCATCATGGCGCCGGTCTCGGTCTGCCACCAGGTGTCGACGATGGGCGTCACGTCGCCGCCGATGTGCTTGCGGTACCAGATCCACGCCTCGGGGTTGATCGGCTCGCCGACGGACCCCAGTACCCGGAGGGAGGAGAGGTCGAACTTGGCGGGGATGTCGTCGCCCCACTTCATGAACGTACGAATCGCGGTCGGCGCCGTGTAGAGGATCGTCACCCCGTACTTCTGGATGATCTCCCAGAAGCGCCCCTGGTGCGGGGTGTCCGGCGTCCCCTCGTACATCACCTGGGTAGCGCCGTTGGCCAGCGGTCCGTACACGATGTAGGAGTGCCCGGTGACCCAGCCGACGTCGGCCGTGCACCAGTAGACGTCGGTCTCCGGCTTGAGGTCGAAGACGGCGTGGTGGGTGTAGGCGGCCTGGGTGAGGTAGCCGCCGGAGGTGTGCAGGATGCCCTTGGGCTTACCCGTCGTACCGGAGGTGTAGAGGATGAACAGCGGCTGCTCTGCCTCGAACGCCTCGGGCGTGTGCTCGGCGCTCTGCCGCTCGACGACCTCGTGCCACCACACGTCCCGGCCTTCGTGCCACTCGACGTCCTGCCCGGTACGGCGGACGACGAGGACATGCTCCACGTTGTCGACGCGCTCGACGGCCGCGTCGACGGCGGGCTTGAGCGCGGACGGCTTGCCGCGCCGGTAGCCGCCGTCGGTGGTGATGACGATCTTGGCGTCGGCGTCCTGGATGCGGGTCGCGAGCGCGTCCGCGGAGAACCCGCCGAAGACGACACTGTGCGCGGCGCCGATCCGGGCGCAGGCGAGCATCGCGATCGCCGTCTCCGGGATCATCGGCATGTAGACGGCGACCCGGTCGCCCTTCTCGACTCCCAGCTCCAGCAGGGCGTTGGCGGCCTTGGAGACCTCGTCCTTGAGCTCGGCGTAGGTGATCGCCCGGCTGTCGCCGGGCTCCCCCTCGAAGTGGATGGCGACCCGGTCGCCGTTCCCGGCCTCGACGTGCCGGTCGACGCAGTTGTACGCGACGTTGAGGCTGCCGTCCTTGAACCACTTGGCGAACGGCGGGTTCGACCAGTCCAGCGTCTCGGTCGGCTCGGTGGCCCAGGTCAGCCGGCGGGCCTGCGCGGCCCAGAAGCCGAGCCGGTCAGCCTTGGCCTGTTCGTACGCCTCCGCCGTGACGTTGGCAGCTGCGGCCAGCTCGGCGGGTGGCGCGAACCTGCGCTTTTCTTTGAGCAGGTTGGCCAGGCTTTCGTTGCTCACGACATCTCCCTTTCCCAGGGTGTCCGTTGTGTCCCAGGCCACAGCTCATCAGACCGGGGGGCCTGCTGACAAGGGCCGACGGAAAATTGGTTTAGACCTTTAGTTCTTCCTCGGGTCTCCTCCGTCGGTGCGCCCCTCCATGAGGGGCACAACCAAGGTCACGTACGTCATGGTCGCCCGGTTCACCCCTCCCGTCAGGCGGACAGGCCGGCCGCCCGCACATGATCGAACACCTCGTCCCCGCCCACCGCCCCGGTGAGCAGATACGCCTGCGCCTCACCCACATGGAAATACATCCCGTGCAGATCGAGTGCGCCCTCCCGCAGCGCCCGAGCCACCGACTCGTGCGCCTGGAGGTGCTCCAACTGCTGGACCACGTTGGTCAGGCAGAGCTGCTCGACCGTGTCGGCGGGCGCCCGTCCGGCGAGCCGCGTCCAGGGCCGGTCCGTCGCGGCCATCCGCTCCAGACTCGGCAGGCCGTGCCGCAGCCAGCGCCTGAGCGGCGTCGGCATCCCGTCGGGCTCCATGTTCAGCAGTGCCTGCATGGCCCCGCACCCGGAGTGCCCGCACACCGTGATGGACCGCACCTTCAGCACGTCCACCGCGTACTCGATCGCGGCCGCCACCGAGTCGTCCCCGCTCTCCTCGCCGGGTTGCGGCACCAGGTTGCCGACGTTCCGTACGACGAACAGGTCGCCGGGACCACTGGAGGTGATTATCGACGTGACGAGGCGCGAGTCGGCACACGTCAGGAACAGCTGTGAGGGCTGCTGTCCCTCACGCGCCAGCCTGGCCAGCTCGCCGCGCACCAGCGGCGCGGTGTTCCGCTGGAACGCGCTGATACCGCGCGCCAGTTGATGCCCGCTCGGCTCGACGGCACCGAACGATCCCGCGGAGTCGGCCGGGTCGGGCGAGCCGGAGGAACCGGTCCAACCGCTCTCCCCGCCGGCCCTGTCCGCAGTCTCCCCGCGCCCCGGTCCGGACTCCGGGCCCTCGCACTGGTGGTTGCGCCAGGGTGTCCAGGGCCGGCAGCGGCAGTCGGAGGCGTCGGCGGGCTCGGCGATACGTGTCCCCGACCGGCCGGTCACCTCGACGGTGCCGCCCTGCGCGGTGTGCGTGTTCTGCCAGTGGTGCAGGGATTCGTACGCCGCGTGGTCCATGAACGAGCCGTCCAACTCCACGACGGCATGGGCCCCCTGGGGTACGAGGTGCAGGGTCCGGCTGAGCCGGGGCACCGCGAGGAACGTCAACTGCCCTCGGACGTGTACGTAATGGGTTCCCCCTCTCTCGTCGTCTCTCACTTCGTAGGTGATCCGGGTGCGGGCGAGGCGGTTCAGGGCGACGCCGACGGCGACCGCGACGCCCAGCAGTACTCCTTCGAGGACGCCGAAGACGACGACGCCCAGGGTCGTCACCGCGTACACCAGGACCTCGCGGTGGCGGGTCACCGTGCGAATGTGGCCCGGGGACACCATCTGGATGCCGACGGCCATCACCAGGGCGGCCAGTGAGGCGAGCGGGATCAGCTCCAGAATCGGAACCAGCAGCATTGCGGCGACTACTACGAAAACGCCGTGCAGCATCGTGGAGTTCCGGCTCACGGCACCGGCTTGCACATTCGCCGAACTCCGCACGGCCACACCCGCGACCGGCAGCCCGCCGAGCACCCCGGACACGACGTTGGCTGCACCCTGGCCGAGCAGTTCACGGTTCAGGTCGGAGCGGCCGACGCGGGCCGAGGCTCCCGGCCGCCCGGCTCCATTGGCCAGCAGCTCGGGCCGGGATGCCGCCAGTTTGTCCACGGCGACCGCGCCGAGCAGTGACTGCACGCTGCACACCAGCGTGGTGGTGAGCACGGCGGCGACGATGCCGAGCACGGGTCCTTCGGGCAGCCCGGCCAGCGCGTGGCTGCGCCAGGACGGCAGGTCGACCTTGGGCAGGGTCAGCCCGGCGAGCGCGGCGGTGAGTGTGGCGCCGCTGACGGCGACGAGCGCGGCCGGCACCTTGCGCAGTACGCGCCCCACCCGGCCGGGAAGCCGTGGCCAGGCCAGCAGCAGGGTCAGGGTCAGCACGCTCATCGACACGGCGGCGGGCTGCAGGCCGGCCAACTGGGCGGGCAGCGCGCGGACGTTGTCGAGGACCGAGCTCTCCGGCGTACCCCCGAGGACGATGTGCACCTGGGCGACGGCGATGGTCACGCCGATCCCGGCGAGCATGCCGTGGACGACGGCGGGGCTGACGGCGAGCGCCGTGCGGGCCACGCGCAGGCAGCCGAGGCCGAGTTGGGCGAGCCCGGCGAGAACGGTGATGGCGCAGGTCGTACGCCATCCGTACCGCTGGATGAGTTCGGCGGTGACGACGGTGAGCCCGGCGGCCGGGCCGCTCACCTGGAGCGGGGAGCCGCCGAGCCGTCCGGCGACCAGGCCGCCGACGGCGGCGGCGACCAGGCCGGCCTGGAGTGGGGCGCCGGTGGCGAGGGCGATGCCCAGAGAGAGGGGCAGGGCGATCAGGAAGACCGCGATGGAGGCCGACACGTCCGCGCCCGCGATGCGGAAGCGGCGAGGCGGGGCCGGCGGCGGTGGGGGGCTGTGGGGTGGGTGCATGCGCTCAGTCCGAGTCGGGTCGGGGGCGCGAGTGGGGACGCAGGCAGACATGTTTCCCGTCTCCTCCGGGGCAGCGCGGTCGCGGAACAGGTGGTCCCCCCGTCGATGGCGGGGGGTCGGGTCGCGGCCGTGGGTCACGGCGTGCAAGCGGCGGGATTTTCAACGCTCGGTAAATGGATCGTAATGCACAGTAAAGTGCGTGTATGTATTTTCGGGTCAAATGGGTCAATAAATCACTCTGGTGAGTGAACTGAACTTTTGATCGGCTTGTCGTACTAATTCCTTCTTGGTCTCCATGTGACCTTGACTGCGCCGCGCCCGAAAGCGCCGGCCCGAACGAAGGAAAACGAAGGAAGAGGTGGGCGGACATGGCCGTCACCAAGAGGATCGCCGCGGGCGTCGTGGCCGTCGCGGCCTGTGCCGCGTCACTCGCCGGCTGCGGAGCGGGAACCCCCGGCTCCTCCGGTGTGAAGGAAGGCACGCACGGCGCGAAGAAGGCGGCGCCTGCCCCGGCACCCAGGAGCGCGGTCCGGCTGATCGGCGACGGCTCCACCGCGTACACCGGAGCCCAGCCCTACCAGCCCAGGCCCGAGCGTCTCAAGCCCGGCCAGAAGCCGCCGCAGTTCGTCGTCTTCTCCTGGGACGGCGCGGGGGAGGACAGCCAGCGGCTGTTCTCCCGCTTCCGCAAGGTGGCCAAGGCCAACAAGGCGACGATGACGTACTTCCTGAGCGGCGTGTACATGCTCCCGGAGGACAAGCGCGACCTCTACGACCCGCCTCAGCACTCGCCGGGCCACTCCGACATCGGCTTCAACGACGAGCAGGGCATCGCCGACACCGTGAAGCAGCTGCGGCTCGCCTGGCTGGAGGGCAGCGAGATCGGCACCCACTTCAACGGCCACTTCTGCGGCAGCGGGGGTGGGGTCGGCGAGTGGTCGGTGGAGGACTGGAAGGACGAGATCGCCCAGGCGAAACGTTTCGTGAAGTCCTGGAAGACCACCACGGGCATGAAGAAGGCGTCCCCGCTGCCCTTCGACTACGAGAAGGAACTCGTCGGCGGCCGCACACCCTGCCTGGAAGGGCAGAAGAACTTCATGAGCGCGGCCCGCGAACTGGGCTTCCGCTATGACACGAGCGGTGTCAACGAGCAGCTCTGGCCCGCGAAGAAGAAGGGCCTGTGGGACCTGTCCATGCAGCTCGTCCCGGTCCCCGGCCGCAGCTTCGAGACGCTGACCATGGACTACAACTTCTACATGAACCAGTCCGGTGCGCGTACGGGTGACGAGGGCCGGCACGAGTACTGGGGCGACCAGTTCCGCGACGGCCTCCTCAAGGGCTTCGAGCGCGCCCATGACGGCAACCGCGCGCCCCTGCTCATCGGCAACCACTTCGAGTCCTGGAACGGCGGTGTCTACATGCGCGCCGTCGAGGAGGTCATCGAACGCGTCTGCACGAAGGCCGACGTCCGGTGCGTCTCCTTCCGGCAGCTGGCCGACTGGCTGGACGCGCAGGACCCGCAGACGCTGGCGAAGATGCGCACGCTCGGGGTCGGTGAGGCTCCGAAGGAGGGCTGGGCGGCCTTCCTGGCAGGCCACCCGGCGCCTGCGCCGAAGGGAGTACCCGGAGCCCCGGCGGCCAAGCGGTAGCGCTCCGCTGGGTGCGGGTCATTCGGGGCGAGGCGCTCGGGGAGGTTCGTCGGGTGCGGGTCGGCGGGGGCTGGTCGTGCCCACGCGGCGGAGCCGCAGATCGGATAGAGCCCCGCGCCCCTGCCGGAGGCGCGGGGCGCCCCGCTTTCGCCGGCACCCCTTCATGACCGCCGCCCTCAGACGACGGTCGCCGTCATCCGCTCGTCCAATACGAAGTGGGGGTCGATCTGGGCTGCCAGGTCGACCCCGGTGCGGGCGTTGGCCCAGGAGTGGGCGTTCTTCAGGTGGAAGTGGACCATCTGGTGTGTGTAGCGCTCCCAGTCGCGCAGCTCGTACGTGGCGTCGACGGCCGTGTGCAACCGGCGCAGGGAACGGCGGTTGGTGGCCTCCAGGAACTCGAACCGGGAGGACCGGCCCTTCTCCAGGGCGCGCACCCAGTCCGAGTGCCCGACCGTTTCCAGGAGGTCGTCCCCGACCTCGGCGCGGAGGAAGTCGAGGTCGTCCTGCCCCTGCACCTTGTTGCCGACGACCTTCAGGGCGACCCCGAAGTCCTGGGCGTACTCCTTGTACTGGCGATAGACGGAGACCCCCTTCCGGGTCGGTTCGGCGACGAGGAACGTGATGTCGAAGCGGGTGAACAGACCGGACGCGAAGGAGTCGGAGCCCGCGGTCATGTCGACGACGACATACTCGCCCGGGCCGTCGACGAGATGGTTCAGGCACAGCTCCACCGCGCCCGTCTTGGAGTGGTAGCAGGCCACTCCGAGATCGGCTTCGGTGAACGGGCCGGTGACCATCAAACGGACGGCGCCGCCGTCGAGTTCCACCGGCCGCGCGCAGGCGTCGTACACCGGATTGGTGTCCTGGATCCGCAGCAGCCGCGAGCCCGCGCCGGGCGGCGTCGTCTTGATCATCGCGTCGGCGCAGGCGATGCGCGGGTTCGTGCCGCGGAGGTACTCCTTGATCAGCTGCATCCGCTCGCCCATCGCGGGCATCGCGGCGGCTTCGGCGTCGTGGAGGCCGAGTGCGGGGCCCAGGTGCTGGTTGATGTCGGCATCGATGGCGAGGACCGGCGCCCCGGCGGCGGCGAGGTGGCGGACGAACAGGGAGGACAGCGTGGTCTTGCCGCTGCCGCCCTTCCCGACGAAAGCAATTTTCATGTTCACTAACGGTAGTGGAGTGACCGCCTTGGGTGTCCAGGGTGCGTGAGGAAGTCCACTCCTTCGTGGCTCCACTCCTTCGTGGGTCGGCTCCTCCGAGTGCGTAGGGTCGTACTCATGAGTACGACAGGCGCGACCGCCGACCCGCTCGCGGCCCTGGGATCGCTGCCCGGGGTGGCCGACTCGGTGGAGTCCGTGCGCAAGGCCGTGGACCGGGTCTACGGGCATCGCATCATGCGGCGGCGCAGCAGCGAGATCACCGGCGAGGCGGCACTGCGCGGTGCGCGCGGCTCCGCGGCTCTCTCCGGTGCCGACTGGGCCCTCGAAGAGGTACGCCGGCGTACCGACTTCAGCGGTGACGACGAGGCCCGGGTCGTCGGCGCGGCCCTCCGGCTGACCGCGGAGGCGGGTCAACTCCTGTCCATCTGGCGCCAGTCGCCGCTGCGTGTGCTGGCCCGGCTGCATCTGGTAGCCGCCGCGGGCACGGCCGACGAGGTGGGGCGTCCGCGGCAGGACGGTGAGCCGGTCGACGAGCCGCTGGTCGAACTGCCGCTGCCGAGCGCGGCGGAGGTGTCCGGACGGCTGGAGGGGCTCGCGGAACTGATCATCGCTGGAGGCTCGGCCCCCGCCCTGGTCACGGCCGCCGTCGTGCACGGCGAACTCCTCGCGCTGCGCCCCTTCGGCTCCCACAACGGCCTCGTCGCGCGCGCGGCCGAGCGGATCGTCCTGGTCGGCAGCGGCCTCGACCCGAAGTCCGTGTGCCCGGCCGAGGTCGGTCACGCCGAACCGGGCCGCGCGGCCTATCTGGCGGCACTCGACGGCTATGTCTCCGGAACCCCGGAGGGCATGGGGGCGTGGATCACCCACTGCGGCCGGGCGATCGAACTCGGCGCGCGTGAATCGGTGGCCGTGTGCGAGGCACTGCAACGCGGGGCGGCGTAGGAGAAGACGGCGGAGAGAAGCGAAAAGGCCCTCCGCGGAGGGCCTCAACGGGTTGCGGCGGTACGAGGATTCGTACCGCCGCCAGCATGTCCACCCGGGTTACCAAGCGTCCTCGGAATATTGCCCATCAGGGCGGGAACTAGGCCCGTCACCTGGTGCGGCTGGCCCGTAATCGACGGGTCGACGTCGCGTGGGTACCCAGTGTTCATGCTAGGTCCGTGGGGCCAAATGCGTTATTAAGGTGATCCTTTCGGATGTCCTTGGTCTCGCGGGCCGTTGAGTCCTTTCTACTCCTGGACCCGGGCAAGCGGAACCCCTTACTGCGCTTCTTTACTTTTGTCCTCAAACAGGAATGAATCGGGCGCCGGTGTGCCGGATGGGCCTGGACGGGGCGGGAGGGGCGGCTCAGACGGCCGTCGGGCGGCGCCTGTTCGCGTACCAGACGAGACCCGCCGTAGCCGCTGCCGCGCCTATCGCGGCGGCGGCCACCAGGGCCGGACGCGGCGGTACGGAGAGCGCGGGCAGACGCTGCTTCAGCCTGACCGGGCGGTGGAAGTCCAGGATCGTCCACCCACGGGCGATCGCTTCCCGGCGCAGCGCGCGGTCCGGGTTCACGGCGTACGGATGGCCGACGGACGCCAGCATGGGGACATCGGTGATGCTGTCGCTGTACGCGTAGCAGCGCGCGAGGTCGTACCCCTCGGACCTGGCCAGCTCCTTGATCGCCTCGGCCTTGGTGGGCCCGTACGCGTAGTACTCCACCTCGCCCGTGAAGCAGCCGTCGTCGCCGACGACCATGCGGGTGGCCACCACCCGGTCCGCACCGAGCAGTTCGCCGATCGGCTCGACGACCTCCGCGCCCGACGTGGACACGATCACCACGTCACGGCCGGCGGTGTGGTGCTCCTCGATGAGGGAGGCCGCCTCGTCGTAGATGATCGGGTCGATCAGGTCGTGCAGCGTCTCGGCGACGATCTCCTTGACCTGCTGGACGTTCCAGCCGCGGCACAGCGCGGACAGGTACTGGCGCATGCGCTCCATCTGGTCGTGGTCGGCACCGCCCGCCAGGAACACGAACTGGGCGTATGCGGTACGCAGGACGGCCCTGCGGTTGATCAGGCCGCCTTGGTAGAACGACTTGCTGAAGGTGAGCGTGCTCGACTTCGCAATGACCGTCTTGTCCAGGTCGAAGAAGGCGGCTGTGCGGGGCAAGGAGTGGTTTTCCACGAGGCTGAGCATAGGCGCCCACCATTCGGCGTAAGGTACCGCGCGTGGGTTTGCCTGAGAGGGCTCTCGGGTACACCATGGAAGTCACGGATCGTTCGCGACCGTGCTAACCCGGTCCGGCTCCTCCCCCCCCCGAGTCGAACCGTGGGGACGACCCCCGCTCTCCCCCCCGGCGGGGGTCGTCGCATGTCCGGGCGGGTTTTTTTCTCCCCAAACACACCCTTCGCGGCCGTGGTGCCGTCCGAGGCGGCTCCGGCCGCCTCTTTCGCATGCCCGCACGCTGTCACTGTGGGTAACCGAATCGCTGCTCTGTGGAAAGTCGTACAGCGGTCACCTGTTTGGGTGAGAGCGATATCCACAAGCATCGAGTTGTCCACAGATTTCGACCAAGATCCACATGATTTCCGGGTTCGCTGCACCGTGATTCCAGCGCGTCCCGTCGGCGGCCAGTTCGTGGCCGGTTCCGTTTGCCGGACGCGTTTGGCCGGTTTCTGTCGGCCGTTCATATAGCGAAGGGGGCCGGAAAACATGGCGGGAGCCATCACACACGACAACGATCAGCCCGCGGCCGGGGGACGGCAGAACGGACCGCTGATCGTCACCGAGGACGCCGACCTGCTGGACGACCTGCTGCGCCTGTGCGCGGCGGCCGGTGCCACACCCGAAGTGCACCACGGGGTGCCCGAGCGAGGCGGTGGCTGGGACGCCGCACCGCTCGTCCTCGTCGGTGACGACGCCGTGCGGCGGGTACGCGGGGCCGCGCGCCGCCGGGGAGTGGTGCTGGTCGGGCGGGACCAGGACGACTCCGGGGTCTGGCGGCGGGCCGTCGAGATCGGCGCCGACCACGTCCTGATGCTGCCCGACGGCGAGCAGTGGCTCGTCGACCGGATCGCCGACGTCGCCGAGGGCGTCGGCAGGCCCGCGCTCACCGTCGGCGTCATCGGCGGCCGGGGCGGGGCCGGCGCGTCCACGCTGGCCTGCGCGCTCGCCGTCACCTCCGCACGCGAGGGACTGCGCACCCTGCTCGTGGACGCGGATCCGCTGGGCGGCGGACTCGACGTGCTCCTCGGCGGCGAAACGGCCGACGGACTTCGCTGGCCGGCCTTCGCCGCCTCACGCGGCCGGGTCGGCGGCGGAGCCCTGGAGGAGTCGCTGCCGAAACTGCACTCCCTGAGGGTGCTGAGCTGGGACCGCGGAGACTGTGTGGCCGTCCCGCCCCAGGCCGTACGGGCGGTGCTCGCCGCGGCCAGACGGCGCGGCGGCGCGGTCGTCGTCGACCTCCCACGGCGCATCGACGACGGCGTCGCGGAAGTCCTCGCCCAACTGGACGTCGGGATCCTGGTGGTCCCCGGCGAACTGCGCGCCGTCGCGGCGGCCGGCCGGGTGGCGTCCGCCGTCGGCATGGTCCTGCGCGACCTGCGCGTGGCGGTACGGGGGCCGTACACCCCGGGACTGGACGACCACGAGGTGGCCCGGCTGCTCAACCTGCCCCTGGCAGGTGAGGTCCCCGTCGAATCGGCCCTGTCACGCCCGCACGAGGGCAAGGCGCCACCGGGAGCGGCCGCACGCGGACCGCTGGCCCGGTTCTGCACGGTGTTCTGGGAGCGGGCACTGGCCGAGGCGGGCAGCGTATGAACGGCGTGCGCTGGGACGAGGGGCCAGGGGCGTCCGCCGGGCTGCTGGACGGCGTACGGCAGTGGCTGGCCGAGAGCGGGGCCGAGGCGACACCCGCGCGCGTGGCACAGGCTCTGCGGGATCAGGGGCGGGTGCTCGGGGACGCCGAAGTGCTGGGCGCCGCCGCGCGGTTGAGGTCGGAGCTGGTCGGCACCGGCCCGCTGGAGCCGCTGCTCACCGATCCGTCGGTCACCGACGTGCTGGTGGCGGCCCCGGACCGGGTGTGGGTGGACCGGGGCGGCGGACTGGAACTGACCGACGTCTCCTTCCCGGACGCGGGCGCCGTACGACGGCTCGCGCAGCGTCTCGCCGCGGTGGCCGGACGGCGGCTCGACGACGCCCGGCCGTGGGTCGACGCCAGGCTGCCCGACGGGACCCGTCTGCACGCGGTACTGCCCCCGGTGGCCGTCGGCTGCACCTGTCTGTCGCTGCGGGTGGTACGGCCGCGCGCGTTCACCCTGGACGAGCTGATGGCCGCGGGGATGATGCCGCCGGGCGGTGACCGGGTGCTGCGGGCGCTGCTCGACGCACGGCTGTCCTTCCTGATCAGCGGCGGCACGGGGTGCGGCAAGACAACGCTTTTGAGCGCGTTGTTGGGTCTGGTCGGCCCGGGTGAGCGGATCGTGCTCGCGGAGGACTCGGCGGAGCTGCGGCCCGACCATCCGCACGTCGTACGGCTGGAGACCAGACCCGCCAACCAGGAGGGCGCGGGCCTGGTCACGCTCCAGGACCTGGTGCGGCAGGCGCTGCGGATGCGACCGGACCGGCTGGTCGTCGGGGAGGTCCGGGGCGCCGAGGCGCTCGACCTGCTGGCTGCCCTCAACACGGGTCATGAAGGGGGCTGTGGGACGGTCCACGCGAACGCCGCGGCGGACGTACCGGCGCGGCTGGAGGCGCTGGGTACGGCCGCGGGGCTCGACCGGGCCGCACTGCACAGCCAGTTGGCGGCGGCGCTGTCGGTGGTCCTGCATCTCGTCCGCGACCGGGCCGGGCGGCGCCGGATCGCCGAGGTGCATGTGCTGGAGCGGGACCCCTCGGGGCTGGTGGTGACGGTGCCGGCGCTGCGGTGGGGCGAGGAGGCGTTCGCGTACGAGCGGGGGTGGGAGCGGCTGCGGGGGCTGCTCCGCGCCGGCGGCGACAAGGGGCCGGGGAGTGAAGGCGCGTGACGGGGACGGTAGAGCTGGCGGTGGGCGCGGCCGGGATGTGTGTCGGGGCGGTCTGCTGGCTGCTGGGCGGGCGGTATCCGGGGGCGCGGCGGGCGGAGTTGCTGCTCGCAGGAGGCGGAGCCGTGGGTACCGGGCCGCCTCCGTGGGAGCGGGCGGCCGGTGAACTGCGGCGGCTGCGCGGACGGTTACGGGCCGAGTGGTGGTCGGTGGCCGTCGGGTTGCTGGTGGCGCTGCTGGGTGCCTCCGTCGGGCCGGCGCTGGTGGGCGCGGCCGGGGTGCCGCTGCTGCGCCGGGTCAGGCTGGCCGGTGAGGTGCGGCGGGCGCGGGAGCGGCGGGGCGACGAGGTGATCGCGCTGTGCGGGGCGCTGGCCGGTGAGGTGCGCGCCGGGCGGCAGCCGGGGGAGGCGCTGCTGCGGGCGGCACGCGACTCCGGCGGCCTCGGTGAGGCACAGGCGTCGGTGCTGGCGGCTGCACGGTTCGGCGGTGATGTCCCCGGGGCGCTCGCCACGGCAGCCCGACAACCGGGCGCGGAGGGGCTGTTGGGCCTCGCGGCGTGCTGGCGGGTGGCCGTGGACCAGGGCGCCGGACTCGCGGCCGGACTGGACCGCCTCGAAGGGGCCCTGCGCGCCGACCGGGACCAACGCGCCGATCTGCGCGCCCAGTTGGCGGGCGCTCGGTCGACCGCGGTGATGCTCGCGGGCCTGCCGGTGCTGGGCCTTGTCCTGGGCACGGCACTGGGCGCCGACCCCCTGCGCGTGCTGCTGCACACCGGCGCAGGCCTGGGTTGCCTGCTGGTCGGCGGGGTGCTGGAGGGCGTGGGCCTGTGGTGGGCGCTGCGGATCGTGCGGGGAGCGGAGGCGGCATGAGGGCCGGGGGAGCGGATGACAGGGGCTGTTTCGGTACGGCAGCCGAGGGTGGCCGGAGAAGGGAGTTGGTGTGAGCACGGAAGTTTTCCACAGGCTGGGGGTGGTGCTGGGGATCGCGCTGGCCCTGGGGTGGCTGCTGCGGTGGATCGAGACGGTACGGCGTGAACGGAGGGTGCGCCGGAGGCTGGCCCGGCTGCTCGCGCTGGAGGTGGAGCGGGAACGCGGCCCGGCAGGACGGTGGTTCGGGGCGCGGGGTGCCGTACGGCGGTGGTTGCCCGTGGCGGGTGCGGTGAGCGGCGGATGGGTGCTGGTCGGCGGCGTGGCCGGCGTCGTGGTGGGACTGGTCGCCGGGGTGGGGCTGTGGCGGTGGCGACTGCGGCGGCCGGCCGGTGGTGCGGCGCCGGACGTCGACACCGCCGAGGCGGCCCGGCAACTCCCGCTCGCCGCCGATCTGCTGGCCGCGTGCATCGCGGCCGGCGCCGGGCCGGTGGTCGCCGCCCAGGCGGTGGGCGAGGCGTTGGCGGGACCGGTCGGGGAGGCCCTGGCGCGGGGTGCGGCGGAGGTGCGGCTCGGCGGTGAACCGGCCGAAGCCTGGCGGAGGTTGGCGTCGATACCGGGCGCCGGCCCCCTGGCGAGGCTGCTGGAGCGGGCCGACGAGTCGGGCGTACCGGCTGCCGGGCCCGTCGCTCGCCTCGCCGCGGACACCCGCGCCCACTGGGGCCGCACGGCGACGGAACGGGCCCGGCGGGCGGCCGTCATGGTCACCGCGCCGGTGGGGCTGTGCTTTCTCCCCGCGTTCATCGCGATCGGCGTGCTGCCTGTGGTGATCGGGCTGGCGGACGGGTTGCTGGGCGGGGGTGGTGGATGACGCGAGCGGTACGTGATTTCCGGAGCAGGCCATCAACAGAGTTGAAAATCAAGGGAGTTGAGATGTTCGTAGTGGTGCGGGAACAGATGTGGGCCCTGGTGTGCCGGACGCGTGCGGTGCTGGTGGCCCGACGGGATGCCGGAATGGTCACCTCCGAATACGCCGTCGGCATCATCGCGGCGGTGGCGTTCGCCGCGGTGCTCTACAAGGTGGTGACGAGCGGGCAGGTCAGCTCGGAGTTGCAGGCCATCGTGAAGAAGGCCCTCGATGCGAAAATGTGAACGCCTGGGCCGGGACCGGGGGTTCGTGACCGCCGAGGCCGCCGTGGTGCTGCCCGCGCTGGTGTTGTTCTCGATGGCGCTGGTCTGGGCGCTGCTCGTCGCCGCCGCACAGATCCAGTGTGTGGACGCGGCCCGGGCCGGTGCCCGGGCCGCCGCCCGGCAGGACCCGCCCGACGCGGTCGTCGCGGTGACCCGGGGCGCGGCCCCGCGCGGGGCGGAGGTCACCGTCGCCAGGGAGGGCGACCTGGTGCGAGTGCGGGTGGTGGCGCAGCCGCCGGGGATCGGTGGCCTCACCGTCGATGTGGCGCACGAAGCGGTGGCGCTGGCGGAGGAGACGGTGGGGGTGGGCGCGTGAAGCGTTGGGGAGGCGGGTGGCGCGCCGGGCTCGCCAGAGCTGTTTCCGTGCGCTCGATCCACTCCGACCGTGGCTCCGCGACGGTCTGGAGCGTGGGTGCCATCGCCGTCCTGTGCGTGGTGTTCGGCGCGGTGCTCGGCATGGGGCAGGCCGCGGCGGCCCGGCATCGGGCCGCCGCGGGTGCGGACCTGGCGGCGCTCGCTGCGGCGGACCACTGGACGGAGGGCGCCTCGGCGGCCTGTGCGCGGGCGGACCGGGTGGCGGCGGCCCAGGGCACCCGGCTCGTCCGGTGCGCGATGGTGGGCGAGACGTCGGACCTGACGGTGATGTCCGGACGGGGCCTGTTCGGGGCGGAGGTCAGGTCGAGAGCGGGTCCACCGGGGCCCCCTGGCCCGCTGAGACCGACCTGAGCCGAACCCGTACACCCGCAGGGACCCGCAAACCCGCACGGGCGGGCGCTAGCCCTTCTCGTCCGGAGGCTTCTCCTCCGGCGCTCCCTGCAGCAGGACCGTCAGCAACCGCACCGCTCCCCGTTTGTGCAGGGGCTCGTTGCCGTTGCCGCACTTGGGGGACTGGATGCAGGACGGGCAGCCGGCGTCGCACTCGCAGGAGGCGATGGCCTGGCGGGTGGCCGTCAGCCAGGAGCGGGCCGTGTGGAAGGCGCGCTCCGCGAAGCCGGCCCCGCCCGGGTGGCCGTCGTACACGAAGACCGTCGGGAGGAGGGTGTCCGGGTGGAGCGGGACGGAGACGCCGCCGATGTCCCAGCGGTCGCAGGTCGCGAAGAGGGGCAGCATGCCGATCGACGCGTGTTCGGCGGCGTGCAGGGCGCCGCCGAGGATCTCCGGGTTGACGCGGGCGGCGTCGAGCTGGTCCTCGGTGACGGTCCACCACACGGCACGGGTGCGCAGCGTACGTGGAGGGAGGTCGAGTTTCGTCTCGCCCAGGACCTCACCGGTGATGACGCGTCGGCGCAGGAAGGAGACGACCTGGTTGGTGACCTCGACGGAGCCGTAGCAGAGGCGGCCGTCGCCCCAGGGGATCTCGGTGTCCGTCTCCAGGACGGCGATGGACGTCGTGTCGCGGGCGACCGTCGAATACGGCGGGTTCGCCTCCTCGACCAGGGCGACCGAGTCCGCCAGGTCGAGGGAACGGACGAGATAGGTGCGGCCCTGGTGGAGGTGGACCGCGCCCTCGTGCACGGTCGTGTGCGAGGCGCCCGCGTCGACCGTGCCGAGCAGCCGTCCCGTGCCCTCTTCGACGATCTGGACCGGGTTGCCGCCACCGCCCCGGATGTCGGCCAGGTCGGCGGCCCGTTCACGGCGTGTCCAGTGCCAGGCGTTGGTGCGGCGGCGGAGCAGCTTCGCGGCCTCCAACTGCGGGAGCAGGGCCGCCGTTTGCGGGCCGAACAGTTCCAGGTCGTCCTCGACCAGGGGTGATTCGGCCGCCGCCGCGCACAGGTGGGGGGCCAGGACGTACGGGTTGTCCGGGTCGAGGACCGTCGACTCGACCGGCTGGTCGAACAGGGCCTCCGGGTGGTGGACGAGAAACGTGTCCAGCGGGTCGTCGCGGGCGACCAGGATCGCCAGCGCGCCCTGTCCGGCGCGTCCGGCGCGGCCCGCCTGCTGCCACAGGGAGGCGCGGGTGCCCGGGTAGCCGGCGATGACGACGGCGTCCAACCCCGAGACGTCGATGCCGAGTTCGAGGGCGGTGGTGGCCGCGAGGCCGAGGAGCTCGCCGGAGTGGAGTGCCTGTTCGAGGGCTCTGCGCTCCTCGGGGAGGTAGCCGCCGCGGTAGGCGGCCACGCGCCGGGCCAGCGAGCGGTCGACCTCGGACAGCCGTTCCTGGGCGATCACCGCGATCAGCTCGGCGCCGCGCCGGGAGCGTACGAAGGCCACCGAGCGCACGCCCTGGAGGGTGAGGTCGGTCAGCAGGTCGGCGGTCTCCGCGGTGGCCGTACGGCGGACGGGCGCGCCCTTCTCGCCGTGCAGTTCGGTGAGCGGCGGTTCCCAGAGGGCGAACACCAGTTCACCGCGTGGTGAGGCGTCGTCCGCGACCTCGACCACCGGGAGGCCCGTCAGACGGCCCGCCGAGACGGACGGCTCGGCTGCCGTGGCGGAGGCGAGCAGGAAGACGGGGGAGGCGCCGTAGCGGGCGCACAGGCGGCGCAGGCGGCGCAGCACCTGGGCGACGTGGGAGCCGAAGACACCGCGGTAGGTGTGGCACTCGTCGATGACGACGTACTTCAGCGACTTCAGGAAGGAGGCCCAGCGGGGGTGGGACGGGAGTATCCCCCGGTGGAGCATGTCCGGGTTGGTCAGGACGTAGTTCGCGTACTGGCGGACCCACTCGCGTTCCTCGACGGGAGTGTCGCCGTCGTACACGGCAGGGCGTACCGCGTTTCCCAATGGTTGTGAAAGTTTCTTCACGGAACGCCGCTGGTCGGCTGCGAGGGCTTTGGTGGGTGCCAGGTACAGGGCGGTCGCCCCGCGGCCGTTGGGCGCCTCGGAGCCGTCCAGGAGCCGGGAGAGGACCGGCAGGAGGTACGCGAGCGACTTGCCCGAGGCGGTGCCTGTGGCAACGATCACGTTGTCGCCGTCCAGCGCGTGCTCGGCGGCCAGTGCCTGGTGGGCCCAGGGGTGTTCGATACCGGCGGCCTGGACGGCCGCGACGACCTCCGCGCGAATCCGGTCGGGCCAGACGGCATGGCGGCCCGCACGTGGGGGCAAGTGCTCCGTATGAGTGATGCGCGAAGCCCGGCTCGGCCCCGAGGCGAGCCGGTTCAGGATCGTCTCCGGATCGGGTCGCGACGCGGCGAAAGCCGAGGGTCGTTCGGATCGGTGATTCTTGGCCATCGGCATCGAGTGTGTCACTGGCGTGACGGACAATGGGCCCAAGGCGTCGTGCACGCCCTGCGGTAAGTGATTGAATGCCATCGCGGCTGGCGAACCAACCTGGGGACTCTGCCGAGGTGTCCCTCGGGATGACCGCTCGATAGCAAGGTGCTGGAGGATCCGTGGACCTGTCCCTGTCGACCCGTACCGTCGGCGATCGTACGGTCGTCGAGGTCGGTGGCGAAATTGACGTTTATACCGCGCCCAAGCTGCGTGAGCAGCTGGTCGAGCTGGTCAACGACGGGAGTTTTCACCTCGTCGTCGACATGGAGGGCGTCGACTTCCTCGACTCCACCGGGCTCGGCGTGCTGGTCGGTGGCCTGAAGCGTGTGCGTGCCCACGAGGGCTCGCTGCGCCTGGTCTGCAACCAGGAGCGCATTCTGAAGATCTTCCGCATCACCGGTCTGACCAAGGTGTTCCCGATCCACACCTCGGTCGACGAAGCGGTGGCGGCCACCGACTGACGGCCGTTTACCGGACGCGCGTGCGGTCACCCGTAGGTACGTCCGGTGACGGAAGAAGTTAACGAGGGGGGTCCGGGTCTCGGCGACCCGACCCCCTGACCGCACGCCCGTATTCCGAGGGGGATGCATGGCCACCGTTGAACTCCGCTTCAGCGCGCTGCCCGAGCACGTCAGGACCGCCCGACTGGTGGCGGCAGCGGTGGCGCGCAGGGCCGGAGTGGACGAGGCCGTACTCGACGAGGTGCGACTCGCCGTGGGCGAGGCCTGCTCCCGTGCCGTCGGACTGCACCAGAGCAGCGGCATCTCGGAGCCGGTGTGGGTGACGCTGATCGAGGAGGAGAAGCTGTTCTCCATCGAGGTCGGCGACGAAGCACCCCGCTCGGTTCCCGGTGACAACGCTTCGGGTGCCGACGGTGGCGTGGACGTGGATGCCGAGGAGGACGAGATGGGCCTCGCGGTCATCAGCGGCCTCGTCGACGACGTCGAGGTCACCTCGGGGGAGAACGGCGGATCGATCCGCATGAGCTGGCCAACCACGCCGCCGGCCACGCTCCTCCCCTGACACCCGACCCCGAATCACCCCCGTACAACCCTCAAGGGCCCTGCTGAGCAGGGCCCTTGGTGTTTTTGTGGCGGGCCGCAGGAATTAGTGAAGGTATTCACGATCCCTTCGTGAAGGTATTCACGAGCGGTTTCGCGATAATTCGATCAAGTGTCAATGCGTCTGCGGCATTACGCCAAACGGGTCAATGGATCACCCGGGGATCCTCCATGGATCTTCTCCCGATCATTTGCTGAATAGCATGGGGCGATCTATTCCGTTTCCGCGTACTGTTTTGATCAGTTTCCGGTACCTACAATCCGTCCACATCTTGAGCTCAGTCCAAGCGTCAAGGAGGACGAATGGCGGGGCTTTCTACCCCTCATCGGTTCGACCAACCCACAACCTTCGCAGCCGCAGTACTGACCGACGACAACCGACTGATCGTGATGGTCATCGGCGTCGTGGCCCTGGCGGCGCTCGTGGTCGCCGGGGTGCTGGTGCGCCAGGTGCTCGCGGCGGGCGAGGGCACCGACAGCATGAAGGAGATCGCGAAGGCGATCCAGGAAGGCGCGAACGCCTATCTGGCACGGCAGTTGCGGACGCTCGGCGTATTCGCCGTGATCGTTTTCTTCCTGCTGATGCTGCTGCCCGCGGACGACTGGAATCAGCGCGCCGGACGGTCGCTGTTCTTCTTGATCGGCGCCGCGTTCTCGGCGGCCACCGGTTATATCGGCATGTGGCTCGCCGTCCGCAGCAATGTGCGTGTCGCCGCCGCGGCACGGGAGGCGACACCGGCGGAAGGTGAGCCGGAAAAGGATCTCACCGACGTCTCGCACAAAGCGATGAAGATCGCTTTCCGTACGGGCGGCGTCGTCGGCATGTTCACCGTGGGCCTCGGCCTGCTGGGCGCCTCCTGCGTCGTACTGGTGTATGCGGCCGACGCGCCGAAGGTGCTCGAAGGCTTCGGCCTCGGGGCCGCCCTCATCGCCATGTTCATGCGTGTCGGCGGCGGCATCTTCACCAAGGCCGCGGACGTCGGCGCCGACCTGGTCGGCAAGGTCGAGCAGGGCATCCCCGAGGACGATCCGCGCAACGCCGCGACCATCGCCGACAACGTGGGCGACAACGTCGGCGACTGCGCCGGCATGGCGGCCGACCTCTTCGAGTCGTACGCCGTGACGCTCGTCGCCGCGCTGATCCTCGGCAAGGCCGCCTTCGGCGACGCCGGGCTCACCTTCCCGCTCCTGGTGCCCGCGATCGGCGTGCTCACGGCGATGATCGGCATCTTCGCGGTCGCGCCGAAGCGCTCCGACCGCAGCGGCATGAGCGCGATCAACCGCGGCTTCTTCATCTCCGCTGTGATCTCGCTCGCACTCGTCGCGCTCGCGGTCTTCGTCTATCTGCCGTCGTCGTACGCCGACCTGGACGGAGTCACCGACGCGGCGATCGCCGGCAAGGGCGGCGATCCGCGGATCCTCGCGCTCCTCGCGGTGGCCATCGGCATCGTGCTGGCGGCCCTGATCCAGCAACTCACCGGCTACTTCACCGAGACCACCCGCCGACCCGTACGGGACATCGGCAAGAGCTCCCTCACCGGCGCGGCCACCGTCGTCCTCGCCGGTATCTCCATCGGGCTCGAATCGGCCGTCTACACCGCCCTGTTGATCGGCCTCGGCGTGTACGGGGCGTTCCTGCTCGGCGGTACGTCCATCATGCTGGCGCTCTTCGCGGTGGCACTGGCCGGCACCGGCCTGCTCACCACGGTCGGTGTCATCGTCGCGATGGACACCTTCGGGCCCGTCTCCGACAACGCGCAGGGCATCGCCGAGATGTCCGGCGACGTCCAGGGCGCGGGCGCGCAGGTGCTCACCGACCTGGACGCCGTCGGCAACACCACCAAGGCCATCACCAAGGGCATCGCCATCGCCACCGCGGTCCTGGCCGCGTCGGCGCTCTTCGGGTCGTACCGCGACGCGATCACGACCGCCGCGCGCGACGTGGGCGAGAAGGTCGGCGAGGGCGGGCCGATGAACCTGGTGATGGACATCTCGCAGCCCAACAACCTGGTCGGTCTGATCGCCGGCGCGGCGGTCGTCTTCCTGTTCTCCGGGCTGGCGATCAGCGCGGTCTCGCGGTCGGCGGGTTCGGTCGTCTACGAGGTGCGGCGGCAGTTCCGCGAGCACCCCGGGATCATGAACTACACCGAGAAACCGGAGTACGGGCGCGTCGTCGACATCTGTACGAAGGACGCGCTCCGGGAACTCGCCACGCCCGGGCTGCTCGCTGTTCTGGCACCCATCGCCATCGGGTTCACGCTCGGCGTCGGCGCGCTCGGCTCGTTCCTCGCGGGCGCGATCGGCACCGGCACGCTGATGGCGGTGTTCCTCGCCAACTCCGGTGGCGCGTGGGACAACGCGAAGAAGCTGGTGGAGGACGGCCACCACGGCGGCAAGGGCAGCGAGGCCCACGCGGCGACCGTCATCGGGGACACCGTCGGTGACCCGTTCAAGGACACCGCGGGCCCGGCCATCAACCCGCTGCTGAAGGTGATGAACCTGGTCGCGCTGCTCATCGCGCCCGCGATCATCAAGTTCAGCTACGGCGACGACGAGAACCTCGCCCTGCGCATCGTCATCGCCATCGTGTCGATCGCGGTGATCGTGGGCGCGGTGTACGTGTCCAAGCGGCGCGGGGTCGCCGGGGAGGACGAGGCGGAGGAGGCGGAACGGGAGGCCAAGTCGGCTGATCCCGCGGTGGTTTCGTAACCCGAACAGGGTCCGCGGAGCACGTTTTCGTCTCCGACGGTGTCTTACGGCTGGTCAGGAACCGGCCAACGAGCGGGCGGGCGGCGCGTTGTGACGCGTCGTCCGCCCGCTTGACGTGGGTTGCACGCCTTTTCCGTGAGCCTTCTCTCTCTTGACTCTCTCTTGGTGCAAATGGCTGCAATAACACATCAACCGGATGTCCGTCACGTTGATGTCGCCCAGTTGGCGTGTATGTTCCGGGGCCGAGAGCCATGGAAGGGACCAATCCGGTGAACAAGAAGCTCGCGGTCGCACTGTCCGGCGGTGCGGTACTGGTACTGGCGCTGTCGGGATGCAGCAGCGACGACGGCAACGAGAAGCTGGATGCCTGGGCCAAGCAGGTGTGCGACGCGGTGAAACCGCAGGCGCAGAAGATCGAGGCCGCCAACTCCGCTATCCAGAAGGAGACCTCCGACAACAGCACACCGGAGGCCGTCCAGAAGACCGACGCCCAGGCCTTCCAGGACATGGCGGACGCCTACAAGGCGATCGGTACGGCCGTGAACACCGCGGGTGCGCCGAACGTCGACGACGGCGAGACGAAGAAGACGAACGCCGTCAAGGAGCTCAACGACATCGCGGCCTCCTACGCGAGCCTGAAGAAGCAGGTGGACGGACTCGACATCAAGAACCAGGCGAAGTTCGCCGACGGTCTCAAGGGTGTCGCCACGCAGCTGGACAAGCTCAGCCAGAGCGGGAACGACGCCCTGAAGGCCCTGGAGGAGGGCGACGTGGGCAAGTCGATGGCCAAGCAGGAGAGCTGCAAGTCGACGCCGGCGTCCCCCGCGGCCTCCACGACGGCCGGCTGATCTCTCCGGCAGGCCCTGCCGGACCGCACGGGAGTTTTCCACAGGTGTACGGGGTGTCCGCGCGCGTCTGTCCACAGGCGGGCGCGGCGGAGCGGCAGGGCGGACACAATGGGGGGCGTGAGTAACGCCAGCCTGCACGCCCTGCCCTCCGCCGACCGCCCCGATGCCGCCGCGCGCCTCCGGGCCGCCCTCTTGGCCGCCGACTTCACCGCCGACGGGCTGCTCGACCTGCTCGGCGCGCCCGCGTACGCCGCCCTGGCGCGCAGCGAGACCGTGCCCGCCCTCCGGGCGACCCGTGGCGACACGCCGCTTGAACTGCTCGTACGGCTGTTCCTGTTGCAGCAACCCGTGCCCCACGCGCGCGTGGCGGGCGTGCTGCCCGTCGACGACTGTGTGGCGAGCGGGTGGCTGCTGTCCGGGGACGGCGGTCAGGTGGCCGCCGCCGTCGACGTACGGCCGTACGGCGGGCCGGGCGGCGAGGACTGGTTCATCGTGTCCGACCTGGGGTGCGCGGTCGGCGGAGCCGGTGGCATCGGCAGTCATCACGAGGGTGTCGTGCTGGGGGTGGGCGGGGCTTCCACGACCCTCGCCGGCATCACCGTCCGTACGCCGGTCGGCTCCGCGCTCGACCTCGGCACCGGCTCCGGGATCCAGGCACTGCACGCCGCACAGCACGCCACGCGCGTGACGGCGACCGACCTCAACCCCCGTGCCCTGCACATCACCGCTCTGACGCTCGCACTGTCCGGCGCCCCGGCGGCAGATCTGCGCGAGGGCTCGCTCTTCGAGCCGGTCCGGGATGACGAGAAGTACGACCTGATCGTCTCCAACCCGCCGTTCGTGATCTCGCCGGGTGCGCGGCTCACGTACCGGGACGGCGGGATGGGCGGGGACGATCTGTGCCGCACGCTCGTTCAGGAGGCGGGGGAGCGGTTGCGTGAGGGCGGGTTCGCGCAGTTCCTCGCCAACTGGCAGCACGTGGAAGGGGAGGACTGGCAGGACAGGCTCAGGTCCTGGGTACCGCGCGGGTGCGATGCCTGGATCGTGCAGCGCGAGGTGCAGGACGTCACGCAGTACGCCGAGCTGTGGCTGCGCGACGCCGGCGACCACCGCTCCGACCCGGCGGAGTACCGGGCGCGGTACGACGCCTGGCTGGACGAGTTCGAGGCACGCAAGGTGAAGTCGGTCGGGTTCGGCTGGATCACGCTGCGGAAAACGGGGGCGACCGCGCCCTCGATCACCGTGGAGGAGTGGCCGCATCCCGTCGAACAGCCGCTCGGGGACACGGTTCGCGCGCACTTCGAGCGCCTGGACTACCTGCGCGAGCACGACGACGCCGCCCTGCTCGCCGGGCACTTCAGACTGGCGGGCGAGGTCGTGCAGGAGCAGGTCGGGCTGCCCGGTGCCGAGGACCCGGAACACGTGGTGCTGCGCCAGCACCGCGGGATGCGCCGCGCCACCAAGGTGGACACGGTCGGCGCGGGCTTCGCAGGCGTGTGCGACGGCACACTGAGCGCCGGGCGGATTCTGGACGCCATCGCCCAACTGGTCGGCGAGGACCCGGTGTCGCTGCGGGACCGCACGCCCGCGCAGATCCGGTTGCTGGTGGAGCAGGGCTTCCTGGAGCCGTCGGGCCGGTGAGCGCGGGCCGGGGCGTGGTGCCGTGGGGCCCTGTACTGCCGGTTCCGCCTCGGTGAGGCTGTTGTCTACGCCGTGACGTCCACGGTGGAGGGGGCCTCCGCGGCCGATACGGGTACGGCAGGTCGCGTACTCCTCCGCCGTACGGCAGTGGGAGGTACAGGGGCGGCGCGCGGGGCGTGGGGAAGTGTGCGGGTGGCGAGGTTCGGGCGGCATATTCACGCCGAGTTGGGGCGGCCGGTCCGGGGCCGGCCGTGCGCCGTCGGATGTGAGATTCACGGGGGTGCCCGCGACGGAACGTGGTCGGCCGGCCCGTTCGTACGAGGGCTTCGAGGCCGGCCGGCGGGTGCTCACCAGGACGCGTGTCCGCTTTCCGCCCGACGTTCACCTCGGGTTCGCGTGGACGCTTCCCGGACGTGCCGGCCTCCCGTGTCCGGGGACTCCCGGGCGGCGGGAGAGGGGTGCACAGGGGTATGGAGAGCGGAACGGCGAGCTTCGTGGGAGTGGTGTTCGCCCTGTTCGGAAGCGGGCTGCGGGTGTGGACCGCGGCCCGGGTACGGCACCGGGCGCCCGTCGCCCACGGTGTGAACCCCGTCGCATCGGCGGCCCTCGCGAGCGCCGTCGCGCTGGTCGCCCTCGGGGTCGGCGCAGGGTGCCTGACCCGTGTGTGAGATGGGCGGGAGGCGTATGAGTGGCGCGTTCGGCGTGGTCGTGGAGGTAACTGGTAGGTCACCCTCCGAATAAGCTCGAAGGGGCAGGTCGACACTCCGGGCGGCAGGAATGGCGGTAGTCGGGTTACCGTTCGAGTGGCCGTTGCGGGCTTTTCCCGTTTGACACGGGGGCGGGATGTACCGTCACACTCCGCAGCGTCAGCATGACCCGACCCCGGGAACAAGGCCGGGGGAGACCCCGAGTGTCGACCGGAGAGAAGAGCGAAGTTGTCCCCGACCAGCGAGACCGCACAGGGCGGCCGCCGACTCGTTATCGTCGAGTCCCCTGCCAAGGCGAAGACGATCAAGGGCTATCTCGGCCCCGGATACGTCGTCGAGGCGAGCGTCGGGCACATCCGCGACCTCCCCAACGGCGCCGCCGAGGTACCCGAGCAGTACACCGGTGAGGTGCGCCGCCTCGGGGTGGACGTCGAAAACGACTTCCAGCCGATCTACGTGGTCAACGCGGACAAGAAGGCCCAGGTCAAGAAGCTCAAGGACCTGCTGAAGGACTCCGACGAACTCTTCCTCGCCACCGATGAGGACCGCGAGGGCGAGGCCATCGCGTGGCACCTCCAGGAAGTCCTGAAGCCCAAGGTCCCGGTCAAGCGGATGGTCTTCCACGAGATCACCAAGGCCGCGATCCAGGCCGCCGTCGCCAACCCGCGCGAGCTGAACCAGAAGCTGGTCGACGCCCAGGAGACCCGCCGCATCCTCGACCGTCTCTACGGCTACGAGGTCTCGCCGGTCCTCTGGAAGAAGGTCATGCCGAAGCTGTCGGCCGGCCGTGTCCAGTCGGTCGCGACCCGGCTCGTGGTGGAGCGGGAACGCGAGCGCATCGCTTTCCGTTCTGCTGAGTACTGGGACCTGACGGGGACCTTCGCGACCGGCCGCGCGGGGGACTCGTCGGACCCGTCGTCGCTGGTCGCCCGCCTCGCTGCCGTCGACGGCAGGCGCGTCGCGCAGGGCCGCGACTTCGACTCCCTGGGACAACTGAAGAGCGCGAACACCCTCCACCTGGACGAGGCGAACGCCCGCGCCCTGGCCGCCGCCCTGGCGGACACCAGCTTCGCCGTCCGCTCGGTCGAGTCGAAGCCGTACCGCCGCTCGCCGTACGCCCCGTTCCGTACGACGACGCTCCAGCAGGAGGCCAGCCGCAAGCTCGGCTTCGGTGCGAAGGCGACCATGCAGGTGGCGCAGAAGCTGTACGAGAACGGCTTCATCACCTATATGCGTACGGACTCCACGACCCTGTCGGAGACGGCGGTCAATGCCGCCCGTGCCCAGGTCACCCAGCTCTACGGCGCCGACTACCTGCCCTCGTCCCCGCGGACGTACGCCGGGAAGGTCAAGAACGCGCAGGAGGCGCACGAGGCGATCCGCCCGTCGGGTGATCGTTTCCGCACCCCCGCCGAGACGGGCCTGACCGGCGACCAGTTCCGGCTCTACGAGCTGATCTGGAAGCGCACGGTCGCCTCCCAGATGAAGGACGCGGTCGGCAACTCGGTCACCGTGAAGATCGCGGGTACGTCCGCCGACGGCCGTGACGCCGAGTTCAGCGCCTCCGGCAAGACGATCACCTTCCACGGCTTCCTGAAGGCGTACGTCGAGGGCGCCGACGACCCGAACGCCGAGCTGGACGACCGCGAGAGCCGGCTGCCCCAGGTGAACGAGGGCGACGCCCTGTCCGCCGAGGAGATCACGGTCGACGGGCACGCCACCAAGCCCCCGGCGCGCTACACCGAGGCGTCGCTGGTCAAGGAGCTCGAAGAGCGCGAGATCGGCCGCCCGTCGACGTACGCGTCGATCATCGGGACCATCCTCGACCGCGGCTACGTCTTCAAGAAGGGCACGGCCCTGGTGCCGTCCTTCCTGTCCTTCGCCGTCGTCAACCTCCTGGAGAAGCACTTCGGGCGGCTCGTCGACTACGACTTCACCGCCCGCATGGAGGACGACCTCGACCGCATCGCGCGCGGCGAGGCCCAGTCCGTGCCGTGGCTGAGGCGCTTCTACTTCGGCGTGGGTACCGACGGCGCTCCCGCCGTCGGCGGCGCGGCCGAGGCGGGCAACGGCGACGGGGACCACCTCGGCGGTCTCAAGGAGCTGGTGACCGACCTGGGCGCGATCGACGCGCGTGAGGTGTCGTCGTTCCCGGTGGGCAACGACATCGTGCTGCGCGTCGGACGCTACGGCCCGTACATCGAGCGCGGCGAGAAGGACTCCGAGAACCACCAGCGCGCGGATGTGCAGGAGGACCTCGCTCCCGACGAGCTGTCCGTCGAACTGGCGGAGGAACTGCTCGCCAAGCCGAGCGGCGACTTCGAGCTGGGCGCCGACCCCGAGTCCGGCCACCAGATCATCGCCAGGGACGGCCGCTACGGCCCGTACGTCACCGAGGTGCTCCCCGAGGGCACCCCGAAGACCGGCAAGAACGCCGTCAAGCCGCGCACGGCCTCGCTGTTCAAGTCGATGTCCCTGGACACGGTGACGCTGGCGGACGCGCTCAAGCTGATGTCCTTGCCCAGGGTCGTCGGCAAGGACGCGGAGGGCGTGGAGATCACCGCGCAGAACGGACGCTACGGGCCCTACCTCAAGAAGGGCACGGACTCGCGGTCCCTGCAGACCGAGGACCAGCTCTTCACGATCACCCTCGAAGAGTCGCTGGAGATCTACTCCCAGCCCAAGCTGCGTGGCCGGGCCGCCGCCAAGCCGCCGCTGAAGGAGCTGGGCACGGACCCGGTCAGCGGACAGCCGGTGGTCGTCAAGGACGGCCGCTTCGGGCCGTACGTCACCGACGGCGAGAGCAACGCGACCCTGCGCTCCGGCGACAGCGTCGAGGAGATCACCCCGGAGCGCGGCTACGAGCTGCTCGCCGAGAAGCGCGCCAAGTCGCCGGTCAAGAAGACGGCGAAGAAGGCTCCGGCGAAGAAGGCCCCCGCCAAGAAGGCGGCTGCGACGAAGACCGCCGCTGTCAAGAAGACGACGGCAGCCAAGAAGACGACGGCCGCTAAGACGACCACGGCGAAGACGACGGCCGCCAAGAAGGCTCCGGCCAAGAAGGCGACGGCCGCGAGGGCCATCGGCGAGGAGTGAGCCCTTCGGTCGAGACGACACCGGTGAGTGGTCGCGACCGACTGCGGTGACCGATCTTCACTTCGCCGTCACGCGGGCTTCGTGAAACGACCGCCCCGACACCATCAGGTGTCGGGGCGGTCGTACGTCCGGACGGCCACTTCGAGCTGTCGGTGGCTGCCGATAGGCTGAAAGCATGACGCCAGCAGAGCAGCCAACGGCCATCCCCCAGGCCCCCGACGACGCGTTGGTCGCGGACTCCCGCGAACGCGCCGTCCGCGCCCTGCTGCGCCGGCCCCAGCTGAAGCGGCTGTGGAGCGCGCAGCTGGTGGGCGGTGTCGGTGACGCCCTCGCGCTGCTGGTCCTGGTGGTGCTCGTCCTGCAGGCGGCCGTCGCCGAGGGCTCGTTCGGCGGCGGCTACCGGGGTGTGGCGCTCGCCGTGACGGCGGTCTTCGGGGCACGCGTTCTGGCCACGCTGCTCTTCGGTGCCGTCCTGCTCGGCCCGCTCACGTCGCTCACCTCGCGCGAGGGCCCGCTCGACCGCCGCTGGACCATGGTCGGCGCCGACGGGCTGCGCACCATACTCATGATCATCGCGCCCCTGTGGATCGACTGGACGCCGGAGAACGCCCTCGCCGTCCTTCTGGTCACCGCCTTCGTGACCGGAGTCGCCGAACGCTTCTGGACGGTGTGCCGGGAGAGCGCGGCGCCCGCGCTGCTGCCCACGCCTCCCCCGGAGGGGGCCACGGTCCGCCCGCTGCCGGACCACATGGACGCCCTGCGGCGCCTCTCCCTGCGTACGACCTTCGTCGCGCTGCCGCTCGCGGGCGCCGCGCTCGTCGTCGCCGCGCTGGTCAACAACCTGCTGGGTACCGGGATCGACTGGTTCGGCCGGCACCAGGCGGCCTTCGGGTCGTATGTCGCGGCCGGGCTGTTCGCCGCCTCGCTGTCCGTGCTCACCGCCCTGGAACTGCCCGACGCACGCACCCCGCGCGCGCGGTCACCGCTCGAAGGCCTGCGCCGCCCCAAGTACGGCACGGCCACCGACACGGGCCGTACGGGCGCGATCCCGCTGCTCGTCCTGGCCTGCGCGGCCGTCTCCGGCGCGGTCGCGGCGGCCGTCTCCGTGGCCGTCCTGCACGCCAAGGACCTGGGCGGCGGCCCGGTGACGTTCGGGCTGCTGGTCCTCGTGCTGACCGGTGGCACGGTCATCGGAATCCGTACGGCACCGAAGGTGCTGGTGGCGCTGTCACGGCGCCGGCTGCTCGCGCTGGCCGTCGCCTTCACCGGGGTCGCGCTGCTCGCCGCCGGGCTGGTCCCGGACGTGACGACGGTGCTGCTGATCATCGGGCTCGCGGGCATCGGCGCGGGCGTCGCCGCCAACACCGGGCACACGCTGCTCGACCAGGAGACCGAGGACCAGCGGCGGACCCGCCTGACCGAGCATCTCCACGCGGTCGTACGGGTGTCCGTGGCGCTGGCCGCGCTGATCGCCCCCCTGGTGGCGGCCCTCATCGGCCCGCACCGTCTGGAGAGCGGCAAGTTCGTGTTCGCGCACGGCGGCGCGGCGTTCACACTGATGCTGGTGGGCGCGCTGCTGCTGCCGGTGGCCGCGCTGGTCCTCGCCAAGGTCGACGACCGCTCCGGCGTACCCCTGCGGCACGACCTGCGGGACGCGCTGCGCGGCGGCGACGACCCTGTCCAGGCACTCGCTCCGACCGGCTTCTTCATCGCCCTGGAGGGCGGCGACGGGGCGGGCAAGTCCACGCAGGCGAAGGCGCTCGCCGAGTGGATAAGGGCCAAGGGCCACGAGGTCGTGCTCACGCGCGAGCCGGGGGCCACCTCGGTGGGCAAGCGGCTGCGGTCGATCCTGCTGGACGTGTCGAGCGCCGGCCTGTCGCACCGCGCGGAGGCGCTGCTGTACGCGGCGGACCGCGCGGAGCATGTCGACACGGTCGTACGGCCTGCGTTGGAGCGTGGCGCGATCGTCATCTCCGACCGGTACATCGACTCGTCGGTGGCCTATCAGGGCGCCGGCCGGGACCTCTCTCCGACGGAGATCGCGCGCATCTCGCGCTGGGCGACCGACGGCCTGGTGCCGCACCTGACCGTCCTGCTGGACGTCTCGCCGGAGGCCGCGCGCGAGCGGTTCACGGAGGCGCCGGACCGGCTGGAGTCGGAGCCGGCCGAGTTCCACGAGCGCGTGCAGTCCGGTTTCCTCACGCTGGCCGCCGCCGACGCGGGCCGCTATCTGGTCGTGGACGCGGCCCAGGAGCCCGAGGCCGTCACGACGGTCGTCCGCCACCGGCTCGACCTGATGCTGCCCCTCTCCGAGGCCGAGGTGAAGGCCCAGGAGGAGGCCCGCAAGGCGGCCGAGGAGGAGGCCAGGCGCAAGGCGGAGGCAGAGGCCGCGCGCAAGGCCGAGGAGGAGCGCCTTGAGCGCGAGCGCCAGGAGACGCTGGCCCGGCTGCGCGCCGAGGAGGAGGAGCGTAAGCGCCGCGAGCTGGAGGAGGCGCAGCGCCGCGAGGCCGAACGCCAGGCGGAGGAGGCCCGGCAGCGGGCCGAGGACGCGCGCCGTCGCGCCGAGGAGGAGCGGGTACGGCTGCTCGCGGAGGAGAAGGCCCGCGCCGAGGCCGAGGCCCGCCGCAAGGCCGACGAGGACCGCCGGCGCAGGCACGCCGAGGAGGAGGCGCGGCTGCACGCGGAGGCGGAGGAACGACGGCTGGAGAAGCAGCGCAAGGCCGAGGAGGCGCTTGTCCGCGCGGAGGCGGAGCGGCGGCGGCTCGCGGAGGCGGCGGCTGCGGCCGCCGCGACGGCTGCCGCGGCTTCGGCTGCTGCTTCGGCGGCGGTGGCTTCCGCGGCGGCTGCTTCCGCGGTTGATGCGGGGGAAGCGGCTTCGGGTTCGGGTGTCGGCGCGGCTCGGGCCGGGGCTGCGGGGTCCGGTGTGGCGGGGGGCGGTCGGTCCGGCGGTTCCGATTCCGAGGTGACGGCCAAGCTGCAGAAGCCGCCGGTTCCTCCGGCGGCGGCGGACGAGACGGCTGTGCTGCGTCCTGTGCCTCCGGGTGCGGCGGACGAGACCGCGGTGTTGCCGTCGGTTCCTCCGGGGGCCGCCGACGAGACGGCTGTGCTGCCGCCCGTGGTGCCGGGTGCGGCGGACGAGACCGCGGTGCTGCCTGCCGTACGGGAGGACAGCGCGGGTCGGCGGGACGGCGCGCCCGTGGATCGTGTGCCGCCGGGGTTCTTCCGGGACGAGCGTGCGGACGGGCAGTCCGGGGCCGGCGAGGACCGTACGCGGGAACTGCCCCAGTTCGACGCCGACGGCACTCCGCGTCGGCGCCCGCGTTCCGACTGGGCGGAGGAGACTCCGCTGGACGACCTGCCGACGCTGGCCGACGAACTGTTCGGGGCACACGCGGACGACGACCGGGACGAGGGGCCGGGACGGGGCGGGCGGCGCCGCTGAGGCGGGGCTGTCGCCGGTGAGCCAGTCGCCGGTGGGAGCCCGTTGTCGATGGGGACCCGTTGTCAGTGGGGACCCGCACAATGGACTTCGCGTGGCAAGCCATGACGAAACGGCATGACGAAGTGGCATGACGACGAGGTGTGACGGAAGGGCGGTGCTCCCATGCCGGTGTGGGACGACCTGGTGGGCCAGGAGAAGGTGAGCGCGCAGCTGGAGGCCGCCGCGCGGGATGCCGACGCCCTGGTCACCGCCGTCACCGCGGGCGAGCCCCAGCCCGAGGCGTCGAAGATGACGCACGCCTGGCTCTTCACCGGCCCGCCCGGCTCCGGCCGGTCCACAGCGGCCCGCGCCTTCGCCGCCGCCCTGCAGTGCGTGAGTCCCGACCGTGCCCTCGGCGGAATTCCCGGCTGCGGTTTCTGCGACGGCTGCCACACGAGCCTGACGGGCACGCACGCCGACGTGGACGTCGTCCGCACCGACCTGCTCTCCATCGGTGTCAAGGAGACCCGCGCCCTGGTCCGGCGCGCCCAGCTGTCACCGGCTGTAGGACGCTGGCAGGTCATCGTCCTGGAGGACGCGGACCGCCTCACGGAGGGCGCGGGCAACGTTCTGCTCAAGGCCATCGAGGAGCCCGCGCCGCGCACAGTGTGGCTGCTGTGCGCCCCGTCCATCGAGGACCTGCTGCCCACGATCCGCTCCCGCTGCCGTCTCCTCACCCTGCGTACCCCGCCGGTGGAGGCGGTGGCCGACATCCTCATCCGCCGGGACGGTATCGAGCCGAACGTCGCGCACACCGTGGCCAGGGCCACCCAGGGTCACATCGGCCGCGCCCGTCGGCTCGCCACGGACGCGCGGGCCCGGGAGCGCCGGGCCGCCGTCCTCAGGCTGCCGCTCCGCGTCGAGGACGTCGGCGGCTGCCTCAAGGCGGCCCAGGAGCTGATCGATTCGGCGTCGGAGGACGCCAGGCAGCTCGCCGAGGAGGTCGATGTGAAGGAGACGGAGGAGCTGAAGCAGGCGATGGGCGCGGTCCAGGGTGGCCGCATGCCGCGCGGCACGGCCGGCGTGATGAAGGAGCTGGAGGACCGCCAGAAGCGCCGGAGAACGCGTACGCAGCGCGACACCCTCGACCTGGCCCTGATCGACCTCACCGGCTTCTACCGCGACGTCCTCGCCCTCCAGTTCGGCTCCCGCCTGGCGATTGCCAACGCGGAGGCCGAGGACACCCTGGAACGCCTGGCCCGCGCAGGCTCACCCGAGTCGACACTCCGCCGCATCGACGCGATCGCCGCGTGCCGCGAGGCCCTGGACCGCAACGTGGCACCGCTGCTGGCGGTGGAGGCGATGACGCTGGCGCTGAGAGCGGGCTAGCGGGCTGACGTCGGCGCACGGGCGACGGGCGACGGGCGACGGGCGACGGGCGACGCGTGACGCGTGACGCGTGACGCGTGACGCGCACCAACGGATGCCTGATGGCTGGGGTGACTGGAAGTGGTGGCTTGGCACGTGTGACTCCTGACTCGTCACTCCTGACTTGCAGCTCATAACTCGTACGAGTCATGTTGCGGACGGAGGGTATTCGGATGGTTTCACACGGTTACGCTCGTTGAATGCATATGAGGCGCACACCTCGTCAGACCTGGACATTGCTCGCGGTCGCCGCGCTGCTCGTCTCCGCCTGTTCCACGGGGAGTTCGACGAGTGCGGCGAGTTCGTCGGTGACGCCGACCGGCCTCGCGTCGTACTACGCGCAGAAGCTGAACTGGCGGTCGTGCGGTGTGCCCGGTTTCCAGTGCGCCACGATGAAGGCACCCCTCGACTACGCGGCTCCGGCCGGGGGCGACGTCAAACTCGCCGTCTCCCGCAAGAGGGCCACGGGTGCGGGCAAGCCGCTCGGCTCGCTGCTGGTGAACCCGGGCGGGCCGGGCGGCTCGGCGGTCGGGTACCTGCAGGCGTACGCCGGGATCGGTTACCCGGCCGAGGTCCGCGCGCGCTACGACATGGTCGCGGTGGACCCGCGCGGGGTGGCGCGCAGCGAGCCGGTCGAGTGCCTCGACGGCCGCGGGATGGACGCGTACACGCAGACGGACACGACTCCCGACAACGAACGGGAGACGGACGAACTGGTCGGCGCGTACAAGGAGTTCGCCGAGGGCTGCGGCAGCGGTTCGGCCGACCTGCTGCGGCACGTGTCCACCGTGGAGGCGGCCCGGGACATGGACATCCTGCGGGCCGTGCTGGGCGACCGGCGGCTGACGTACGTCGGGGCGTCGTACGGAACGTTCCTCGGGGCGACGTACGCAGGCCTCTTCCCCGGCCGCGTGGGCCGGCTGGTCCTGGACGGCGCGATGGACCCCTCCCTCTCCGCGAGCCGCCTGAGCCTCGACCAGACGGCGGGCTTCGAGACGGCGTTCGACGCGTTCGCGAAGGACTGCGTACGACAGCGGGACTGCCCGCTGGGTACGGAGGAGGGGAAGGTCGGCGCGAACCTGAAGGCGTTCTTCGACCGCCTCGACACGTCGCCCATCCCGGCGGGTGACGCGGACGGCCGCGAGCTGGGCGAGGCCCTCGCCACGACCGGCGTGATCGCCGCGATGTACGACGAGAGCACCTGGCCGCAACTGCGCGAGTCGCTGACCTCGGCGATGCGGGACAAGGACGGCGCGGGCCTGCTGCTCCTCTCCGACAGCTACTACGAGCGCGACGCGGACGGCCGCTATTCGAACCTGATGTTCGCCAACGCTGCCGTGAACTGCCTCGACCTCCCGGCGGCGTACGCCACCCCCGACCAGGTGCGCGATGCGCTGCCGTCCTTCGAGAAGGCGTCCCCCGTCTTCGGTGAGGTCATGGCCTGGGCCTCCCTGAGCTGCGCGTACTGGCCGGTCCGGCCGACCGGCGAGCCGCACCGCATCGAGGCGAAGGGCGCGGCCCCGATCGTGGTCGTCGGCACGACCCGCGACCCGGCGACCCCGTACCGCTGGGCCCGGTCCCTCTCCCGCCAACTCTCCTCGGCCCGCCTCCTGACGTACGAGGGTGACGGCCACACGGCGTACGGGCGGGGCAGTGACTGCATCGACGAGGCGATCGACAGGTATCTGCTCCGGGGGACCCCTCCGGCGGAGGGGAAGCGGTGCTCGTAGCGGCGGAGCGGGCGCCGGTGCGGAGGCCTCCGGGGGTGTGCGGAGCACCCCCGGAAACTGTGTAGACTTGCCGACGTTGCTGATCGCACCATGGTGTGGACAGCGCGCCGCCTTAGCTCAGATGGCCAGAGCAACGCACTCGTAATGCGTAGGTCTCGGGTTCGAATCCCGAAGGCGGCTCTGTAGAAGCCTCAGGATTCTCACTCGCCGTGACCTGGGGCTTTTGCTTTTCCATTACCTTGCGCGGCGCTGACGGCCCAGTCCGAGAACCCTCGCTGAGGGCCGCCGGTGGACAACCGGTGGACACGCGTGCAGTGGGCGTGCAGAGCGGTGGGCGAGTGCGCTCACGAGAACTGGCCTGTCCCGCCGGAGGCGAAGGGGCTGCGGGTCTGTGTCTCTCGGGCTGTCGACAGCGACGCTGTCGGGGGGTTTCCATAAATCGGGCGGGCCGAGACGGCGACTGATGAAGAATCAGCCGGATGGACAACGAGATTCAGCTGATCAGCGACGGTGACGGACTGACGGTCATCGGGAGTGAGACGGATGTCGAACGTTTCCTCGTCTCGGAGGGGCTGTCGTCGAAGGACGTCGGATTGCGACAGCTCAAGTCCGTCGCCGGTACCGGGGCTGTGGTCGCGAAGGCAGGTTCGGACATTGCCGCCGAATCCGCCTGTTGGGTGAAGCTGACCCGGGAGTCGGCACAGGTCGTCAAGAAGTACGGGCTGAGGGAAAGCTCGAAGACGGGTCTCAGTACAGGTGTGGTGAAGGGGCCCAAGGGCCAGATCAGGGGTTTCGTCGAATTCGCGAGCGGGCCCCGATCGCTTCTGGGTAACCCGGCGCTTCTCGCTCATGCTGCGGGGATCATGGCGCAGCTCGCGATGCAGCAGACCATGGACGAGATCACCGACTATCTCGCCACGATCGACGAGAAGGTCGACGACGTGCTCCGCGCCCAGAAGGACGCTGCGGTGGCAGGCATGATCGGAGCGGAGCTCGTGATCGAAGAGGCCATGACCATCCGGGAGCAGGTGGGCCGGGTTTCCGAGATCACGTGGTCGAAGGTGCAGGCCACGCCGGGGACGATTGCGACGACCCAGGTGTACGCGTTGCGTCGACTCGACGCACTCGCGGAGAAGATGGAGCGCAAGGCCAAGATCGGCGATCTCGCCGAGGCGGCCAAGGAAGCCGAGGCCAAGGCTCAGGAGTGGCTCGCTGTTCTGGCTCGTTGCTTCCAGCTGCAGGACGCGATCGCCGTGCTCGAACTCGACCGGGTCCTGGACGCGGCTCCGGAGGAACTGGACCGGCACCGCCTCGGGATTCGGATTGCCCGGCAGAATCGGCTGGACCTCATCTCGCGGAGCACCGAGCGTCTGGTGACCCGGATGAATGCGGCTGCTGGAGCGGCCAACGCGAAGGTACTGCGGCACCCGACCAAGTCCCCGGCTGTGGTCCAGTCGAGCAACCATGTCGTGACCGGCGTCGATGACTTTCACGGGCGGCTCGGGATCGCGTCCGGTCGCCAGCCGTCGGAGACGAGGCGATGGGCGGTTGCGGCGGCGGAGGTGAGGGACCAGGCGCTTGAGACAGGAGCGAAGGGAGTCGGTGCCGCCAGAAGCCTCGGCAGCGAGACCCTCGACCGGGCCGGCTCGGTAAAGGGCAAGCTCTCCCGCGGGATCGCCGAGCGAGCGCGCCGTCGGCGCGGGGACGTGGAGGAACCCGACGAGAAAGGCTGAGTGAGCGCCGACCGCCGGCCACGTGCACAGCCCGACCGCACCCTCAGCCGCGAAGAGCCGCATCATCGCGGAGGAACCGGTCGTGAACGATTTGCGCTTCGGTGTCGGCGTCGGGGACTTCACCCTTGACGTTCAGGAGGAGAGCGTCCAGCCACTCAAGGGCATGGGCGCGACATGCCCACCTCGCCAAGGTTCCGCCCGCCCAGGAGGCCGGCAGGTTCCTTGTGCTTCAAGCCGACCACGACGGCGCTGTGAAGCACGCTGTCGTGGGGAGTCAGTCGGAGGGCGAATCCTCCTGCAACAGTCCGGAGCCTCGATCAACACGCACTTACCGTAGGAACATCCGTCATGCTCGCCGCCCTGTTGCGTTGCATGCGGAAGGAGGGGGAAGAGCGAGGATGCCGAAGGGCACTCGACGCGCAACCGTGCTCGCTGCTGAACAGCGCGTGGTCGACCACGCGTATGCCCGTCTGGAGCGGGCCCGGCAGGAGGCGTCGGAGCTGATCGGCCTTGACGTCGCAGCCAGCGGCAAGGACTCCATCAATGCCCGGCGGACCTGGGAGCGGGAGCTGGCGTCGCTCGACATCGGAGGCAAGTCCCTCGTCTTCATGAGGGCCGATGTCGACGAGGGCGAGGGCCGCGAGACGTTCTACGTGGGGTGCCGCACAGTGCGCGACGACCGACGCCGCCGAGGCCACCGCGGCGGCGCTGGCCGAGACGGCCGCCGAGGTCGACCTGGTCGTGGACTACCTCTGGGGCAGGCCCGCCGGTGACGCGGTCACGGCGCTGCTGCGGGCCCGCGCCGACCGCAGCCGCGTGCTGAACTGGATCCAGATCGGCTCCATGGCCGGCCCGACCATCGAACTGCCCTCCGTGGCACTGCGTTCGGCGAACTTCCGGTTGCGGGGCAACGGCCAGGGCGCCGTGTCCACCGGGGCGTGTCTGGCCGAACTGCCGTCCCTCATCGAGGAGATCGACGGCGGCGGCATCGCGGTCACCGCCAGGACGATGCCCCTGGCCGACGTCGGGACCGCGTGGACCGAGCCCGAGGTACCGGGCGTACGCACCGTACTGACACCCTGAACCGCCGTGGTCAGCCGGGTAGTTGGAGAGTGAAGACCGTCTCGGTTCCGGGGGAGCTGGTGACGCTGAGGCTGCCGCCGTGGGCCTCGGTGAACCGGCGGGCGATGGAGAGGCCGAGGCCGCTGCCGCCGGTGTGCCGGTTGCGGGACTTCTCGGCGCGCCAGAACCGGTCGAAGACATGCGGCAGGTCCTCCGGGCCGATGCCGGAACCGGTGTCGCTGACCTGGATCAGGACCGTGCCCCCGGTGCGCCGGGACCGTACGGTGACGCTGCCGCCGGGGGGAGTGTGGCGTACGGCGTTGGACACCAGGTTGCCGACGGCCTGGCGCAGCCGCATGGGGTCCGCGTACAGCTCGGTGTCACCGTCGGTGCGGACGTCCAGGGTGATGCGCGCGCTCTGGGCCTGGCCGCCGTGGGCGGTGGCGACGTGGTGCAGGAGGTCGCCCGCGTCCAGGAGCTCACGGTGCAGCTGGAGCGTGCCGGCCTCGGCCGCCGCCAGGTCCCGGAGGTCGTCGATGATGTGCTGGAGCAGCAGGGTCTCCTCCAGCAGCACCGAGGTCACGTCGTCGTCCGGGGTGAGCACACCGTCCTGGGTGGCTTCCAGCCAGCTGCGGATGGTGCTGAGCGGTGTCCGCAGTTCGTGGGCGATGTCGCTGACCATGGCCTTGCGCTGCGCCTCGGTGCGTTCCCGGTGCTCGGAGAGGTCGTTGAAGGCGGCGGTGAGACGGCCGATCTCGTCGCCGGTGGTCACCGGGACACGGAGCTGCGGCCGGCCCGGGTTGCGTACGGCGCTGGTGAGCGCGCGCAGCGGTCTCACCAGGCGGACGCCGATCACCACGGTCACGGTCATGGTGAGGACGAGGACGAGGGCGATGACGCCGACGATGCGGATGGTGTTGGCCTGCGACAGGTCGAAGCCCGGAACCGCCGATCCGGCCGGTTCACTGACGAACAGCTGCGCCGCCGGGGCGACGTAGGCGGCGAGTTGTTCGCGGCGGCTGGAGCTGACGCAGTTCTGCGCGGCCGGGGTGTCGGCGTCACTCGGCTTGCGGGAGAGCGTGAGGTCGAGCACCACGGCAGGCAGGCCCTGATGTGCCAGACAGGTCCTGATCAGCTTGTTGAGGCTGTCGAGAGCCTTCAACTCGCCCGGTGTCGCGAGTGCGAGCTGGAGCGCGGATTCGCACTTGCCGAGGGCGTAGGCCCCCTTGGCGTCGCCGGTCTCGATGCTGGGGTGACCGCTGAGCGAGACGGAGACCTTGGCGGGGTAGCCGAGCTTGCGGATACAGTCCCTGAGCGTGTTCGCGCTCCTGAGGAGGTCCTGGCGCTGTGCGGCGGAAAGCCGGAACGGGCCGAGAGCACGGGGGGCGATACGGTCGGCGCCGGCGTCGGGGAACAGCGCGGGGTCGACCTGCAGCGGGTCGATGACCGCGAACGCCTGGTTCGGCAGCGGCGAGGTGCCGGGCGCGGAGTCCGCGATCGTCCGGCGGCCGTGGTCCTGGGCGGTGAGGGTGATACGCCGGTCGGTCCGGTCGGCGAGCTGGCTGATCGTCCGTGCGACTCCGTCCCAACTCGGGTGGACGGCGGCGTAGTCGGTGAGCATCTTGTAGATGTCCGTGTCGTCGGAGAGGACCTGCCCCTGCTCCTGGCGGATCGCGCTGGTGGTGGTCCGTACCGCGAGCCAGGCGGTGGCGGTGATCGCGCAGAGGGCGACGAGAAGCGAGGAAGCCAGCAGCCTGACCAGCAGACTCCTGCGCAGCGGCACCCTGGTCTCGGGGGTCTCGGCGTGCACCGCGGGCTCAGTGCGCACGGTGGCCCTCGGGGCCGTCAGCCATCTTGTAGCCGACCCCGAAGACGGTCAGCAGGAGGACCGGCTGCTTCGGGTCGGCTTCGAGCTTCTTGCGCAGGTTCAGGATGTGCACGTCGATGGTGCGCTCGGTGATGAAGCGGTCGGACCCGCGGGTGCGGGTCAGCAACTGCCGCCGGGTGAAGACCCGTTCGGGCTCGGCGGCCATGACCGCCAGGACCTCGAACTCCCCGGGGGTGCATTCCACCTGCCGCCCGCCGAGGTGGACGGTGTGCCGGACCGGATCTACCGAGAGGGCGCCGGCCCGCAGGACCGGGTCGGTCGGCCGGCGGTCGTCCGGGACGGCGGCGCCGCCGCCGGTATGCCGGCTGCGCCTCAGCAGGGTGCGGATACGGGCCATCAGCTCACGGGGGCTGTAGGGCTTGGTCATGTAGTCGTCGGCGCCGAGGTCGAGGCCGAGCAGCAGGTCCTCCTCGGTGGTGCGGGCGGTCAGCATCAGCACCGGGAGGTCGGACTCCCTCCGCAGGATGCGGCAGACGTCCAGGCCGTCGACCACCGGCATCATCACGTCGAGGACGAGCAGATCGGGCGGTCGGCGGCGGGCCTCGTCGATCGCGGCACGTCCGTCGTGCACCACAAGGGCGGTGTGGCCCTCGCGTTCCAGATAGCGCCGGATCACCGTGGCCTGTCTGACGTCGTCCTCGGCCACCAGGACATGTGCGCACATGCTGCCGACCATAGGGCGGGGCGCTGCGATTCAGACAGGTTTTTGATGGCAGCCTGACAGGATCCTCATATCGCTCGGCCATGGTGGCCGCCATGCCGAACCTCAATGACCGGCCAGGCATTGGTGCTGTGGCCGCAGACGGGTCCCGGGTCCGTCCGGTAGCCGGTTCGTCCTCAATCGCCGCCGGACGGCCCCTGTGCCTTGTCCTCAATCGCCGCCGGACGGGCTGCAATCAGCCCGTCCGGCGATTGAGGACACAGCGCGGCCGAAGGCTGCGCAACCCGGTGAACCAATGCGGCCACAGCACCAGGTCCCGATCCGTCGCGTTGGCCGCCCTCGGGGTGGTGGCGATTTCCGCGCTCACCGCGTGCGGTGGCGGATCCTCCGGTGCGGGCAAGGCCGGTGACACCGACGTGGCCTCGATCGCCGGCCCGGCCGCGAGCGCCGGATCGGCCGGGCCGAGCGCCGACCCCGACTCCGGCCGCCCCCAACTGCGCCTGGACGGCAGCGAGGAGGAACACCGGAAGCTCAACAACGCCTGGGTGTCCTGCCTTCAGGACCACGGCGTGAAGACGTACACGAAAGGCTCGGCGGGCGCCGAATGGATCTTCCCGGGCGTGAACGCTTCGGACTTTCCCGCATCGGCGAAGGTCTGCGCCTTGAAGCAACCACTTCAGCCTGTGGAGACGGACCCGAAGAAGAACCCGCATTACGCGGATGACTTCCGCGAATGGATCAGGTGCATGAACTCCAAGGGGCTCAAGGTTGTCGGGCTGCCCGACAACGCGGGCTGGAACTACGCCTCCAACACCCAGCCGGCCAATTCGGATGAAATCGAGAGCAGTTGCCGGCTGGAGGCATTCAGTGCGAAGAAGTGAGCACGCTCAGGCCGACGAGCCGCCCGGCAGCGCGGCGCCGGGGAAAGCGCGGAAACGGGTCGTCATCGCGGTGGCCGCACTGCTCACGGCAGGCGTGGTGGGGGTCAGCCTGGCCGGGGTGAGGAGTGGTGGGAACCCGTCGGGCGCCGCGGCGAGCGGTGCGCCCCGGGTGAGCACCGTCGCGGTGGTCAGGACCGACCTGTCCAGCACCCTTTCGCTGAACGGAACCCTGGGCTACGGCAGGACCGTATCGGTGAAGGGCGGCAAGGACGGCCTGGTCACCCAGCTGCCGGCGGTGGGGGCCAAGGTGTCCAGGGGCAGGTCCCTGTACCGGGTGGACGATCGTCCGGTGCCGGTGTTCTACGGGACCACACCGCTGTTCCGCCCCCTCGACACCAGGGGTCTCATGGGCAGGGACGTCAAGGTGGTCGCGGACAACCTCAGGGCGCTCGGCTACGACATCGGCGCCCAGCCGGCGTTGGGCAGTTGGGTCGCGCAAGGGTCGGAGCCGACCGGCGCCGCGAGCACCTCGCCGTCGCCGTCCCTCTCGCCGTCGCCCTCGCCGTCCCCGTCCCCGTCCCCGTCCTACGTACGGGTCAAGCCCGGCGAGGGGGTGCTCACCGCCTCCCTGATCGCGGCGGTCGGGCGGTGGCAGACCCAGGTCGGTATGCCCTCCACCGGGGTCCTCGGCGCCGGCGACGTGGCGGTGCTGCCGGGCGAGGTGCGGGTCGGTGCCGTACAGGCGCAGCCCGGCGACCCGGCCACCGGAACGCTGATGTCGGTCACCGGTACCGCCAAGTCGGTGTCGGTGTCGCTGGACGCGACCGACGTCGACTCGATCCAGCAGGGTGACAAGGCGACCGTGACGCTGCCCGACAACTCCGAGGCCCATGGCGCCGTCTCTGCCATCAGCACCGATGCCCAGGCCTCCGACCAGGCAGGCGGTGACTCCGGCGGCACACCGCAGCTGGTGGTGACCGTCTCGCTGGACAGCACGGCGGCGCTGCGCCGCCTCAACTCCGCACCCGTACAAGTGCAGTTCACCGGGCAGACCAAGAAGGGCGTACTGGCCGTGCCGGTCGGCGCGCTGCTCGCGCTGAGCGGCGGCGGTTACGCGCTCCAGCTCCCCGGCGGCCGTCTGCTGGCCGTCGAGACGGGGATGTTCGCCAAGGGACTGGTGGAAGTGAGCGGCACCGGCATCACCGCGGGCACCAAGGTGGCAACGGCCTCATGACCGACCGCACACCTCCGGTACTCACCGTCCGCAACGCGAGCATGGCGTATCCCGGCGGGGTCAACGCGCTGGACGATGTCTCGCTGGCCATCGGGACCGGTGAACTGTTGGCCATCGTCGGACCTTCCGGGTCCGGCAAGTCCACTCTGCTGAACATCATGGGCACCCTGGACCGGCCGACGAGCGGCACCGTGGAGATCGGCGGCCGGGACGTTTCCTCGCTCTCGGACCGGCGGTTGTCCGCGCTGCGTGGCCGCTGGCTCGGCTTCGTCTTCCAGCAGTTCCATCTCACCGAGGGGCTGACCGCAGCCGAGAACGTCGCCACCGGTCTGCTCTACGCGGGTGTGCCGCGCGGCCGGCGCCGTCCACTGGCGCTGGAGGCGCTGGCCCGGGTCGGCCTGGGACACCGGGCCGGACACCTCTCGCACCAGCTCTCCGGCGGTGAACGCCAGCGTGTCGCCATCGCCCGGGCCCTGGTCAACAACCCCGCGCTGGTGCTCGCCGACGAGCCCACCGGCGCGCTGGACACCGCCAACGGACGGGCCGTCCTTGAACTGCTGACCGAGCTGAACGACGAGGGCACCACCATCGCGATCATCACCCACGACCGGGACATCGCCGAGCGGCTGCCCCGCCGGGTGGAGATCCTCGACGGGCGCCTCGTCGCCGACACGTATGAGGGGTCATGAACACCACCGTCACCGAGGCGAACAGCAGGCCGGTACGGCTGGCCCCGCTGGATCTTCTGGGGCTGGGTCTGCTCGGCATCCGTACCCGGAAGATGCGGGCCGCGCTGTCGGCCCTTGGCATCTCGATCGGCATCGCCACCATGATCGTCGTCACCGGGATCCCGGCCTCCAGCCAGAAGGCGCTGCTGAACGAGCTCACGGCGATGGGCACCAACATGCTCCAGGCGCAGCCGGTCCCCAATCCGAACTCACCGGTGCTGCTCCCGCCGGAATCGGTGGACATGGTCCGCCGTATCGGTCCGGTCACCATGGTCAGTGCCGTCGCCAACACCCATGCCACCGTGCACCGTTCGGACCATGTCGACCCCAGCGACTACGCCGGACTCACCATCCTGGCCAGCGAGGTCAACCTGCTCCCGGCCATCAACGCCGAGGTGCGGTCGGGCCGCTTCCTCAACGCCGCCACCGAGAGGTTCCCCACCGCGGTGCTCGGTTCGGTCGCCGCCACCCGGCTCGGCTTCGCGAAGCTGAACGACCGGGGACCCGCCCCGCAGATCTACATCAACGACCGCTGGTTCACGGTCATCGGCATCCTTGCCCGGACCCCGCTCTCCCCCGACATCGACCGCTCGGTACTCGTCGGATGGGACGCCGCCCGCGCCCAGTTGAAGTTCGACGGACACCCCACGGTGATCTACATCAAGGCCAGGGAATCCGCCATGGAAGCGGTCCGGGGCGTGCTGCCCGCCACGGTCTACCCGCAACTGCCCGGCATGGTCCAGATCAGCCGCCCGTCCGACGCGCTGGCCGCGAAGCGCGCCACCCAGACCACCTTCTCCGCCCTCTTCCTGGGACTCGCCGGAGTCGCGCTGCTGGTCGGCGGTATCGGAGTGGCCAACACCATGGTCATCTCGGTCCTCGAACGCCGCCGTGAGATCGGCCTGCGCCGCGCGCTGGGCGCCAACCGGGGCCAGATCCGAGGCCAGTTCCTCACCGAGTCCGTCGTACTGTCCGCGCTCGGCGGCGTGGCCGGTACGGTCCTCGGCGTCCTGGCCACCGTCGGCTACGCCACCTACCAGCACTGGCCGCCGGTCGTCCCGCTCACCTCGGTGGCGGAAGGGTTCGGCGGCGCCGTACTCGTCGGCATGATCGCCGGTGTCTACCCGTCCATCAGGGCCGCCCGCCTCACCCCTACCGAGGCCCTCGCGTCAGCATGAACGACATGGACGACATGGACGACATGAACGACATGGATGACGTGGACGAAGGGCGTTGGGCCGTTGGACGGCCCAGCGCCCTTGCGTACACGCCTACTTCTGGAAGGCCTTCACCTGGCAGGCGGTGTCGATCTCCTCGAAGTGCGGAGGATTCGGCTGGCTCGGGTCAAAGGAGTAGTCGGAGCTGCCGACCACGGTGGCCCTGATGCCGTGGGCGTTGAGGCACTTCACATAGACCCGCAGGTCGTCGGAGTAGTCCGGATTCGTGGCCGGGTCCAGCTCCGGCGGCGTTATCGGCTCCTTCGACGCACAAGCCTTGGCACCGGCCTTCTCGGCCGGGGTGGTCGGTGCCGCCTTCAGCGGCCCGCCCTTCGCCTTCAGACAGGCGTGCCAGCTGTCCCACATCCGTTCGTTCTCCTCGGCGGAGCTGTCCAGCCGGATGACGGGGCGGCCGGCGTCGGGGTCCGTTGTCCGCGTCGGTGTCCCAACTGCCTTGCCCGGGCTCGCGATCGAGGCGACATCGCTGTCGCCGGCACTGCTTCTGTCACTCCCGCTGCCCGAGCCGCCGCCACCGCACGCGGTGAGGACGACTAGGCCCGTTGCGCCGATGGCGGTGAGCAGGGATGCCCGCGCGGAGCGGCCGGGAACCGGCCAGCTGCCATGAGAGGGGTTCGTCATGGCGGCCACTGTGGCCGAACGATATGAGGATCCTGTCAGGTTGCTGACAAGGGCCTGTCTGAAACCGGCCGGGCAGCCGGCCCCGGGCCTCCGTACGAATAGTCGGTTGCCGACAGGGAAGGCGCCCGGCAACGGCGTAGCCACCGCGATCGGGCGTGGGCCGCCCACGACCGATGGAACAAAACTGATGTTGGCTTTCGCGGCGGCTGTGCTCTTGGGCATCGCCTTCGTCATCCACGCCACCGAAACGTCGACCGACGTGATCTTCAGTTCGACGAGCCTGCTGTACCTCGGCCTCACGCTGCTCGCCCTGCATGTGGCCGGTGTCGGGACCGGTTGGTCCGGCAGGGGCCGCAGCCGTCGCCGCTGAGCGGCGTTCACCGACCATCACACGGCGCAGGAAGCAGGGAGTGGAGGAGACCTCATGATCCAGGCAGCGGACGTCCGAGAGTGGCGTAATCACGATGTCGTTGATGACGGCGGGCAGCGGATAGGTGTATTGGAAGCCGTGTACGTGGACACCGCCACCGATGAGCCGTCCATGGCCACGGTCAGGACGGGGCTGCCCACCCGGCGCCGGCTGGTCTTCGTCCCCCTCGACGACGCGATCGTCGGTCCGGGCTACCTCAAGGTCCGGTACGCCAGGGCGGAGGTGCGGAAGGCTCCGTCGATCGGCACGGACGACGTACTCCCGGCCGGGGACGAGGAAGCGATCTTCCTGCACTACGGGAAGAAATACCAGGCGGGTGCGGGGGGCGAACGACAGCTCGCACGCCGCTGATCGCCCGGGTACGGGCTCAGGGCTTCAGGTCGAAGGAGGTGTTCGCGCAATGGTGCTTTTCCTGCTTCTCGTCATTGTGGCCGTCGTACTGGGAATCGTCGGCGCGGTCGTCGACGGGCAGGGCTACCTCCTTGCCATCGGCTGCGTGCTCCTGGTGGCGGATGTGGCCTTCGCCGTCGTGCGCTGGTCCCGGCGGACCGCCCGGCGCCCCATCCGGTGACCGCGGCGGACCGGCTGGTGTCGGGGCCGGTGGCACCGTCCGGCACTATGAGCGCATGAGCCCGGATTCCGATTCCGATGAAAGCCCCTCCCGCGCGCGCAGGACCGCCCGCGTCGCGCACGAGGGGGATGTCTTCGCGCGGATGCGCACCACGCAGGACCGGGTCGCGGACGCGATCACCGAGTTCGCCGGGACCATGCTCTTCGTCTACATCCATGCCGCGTGGTTCGCCGTCTGGATCGCGCTCAACGAGGGCCTGCTGGGCTCGGTAGGGGTCTTCGACCCGTATCCGTTCGGGCTGCTCACCATGATCGTCAGCCTGGAGGCGATCTTCCTGTCGACCTTTGTGATGGTGAGTCAGAACCGGCAGGCCGCGCGGGAGAACGTAAGGGCCGACCTGGACTTCGAGACGAACCTGCGCTCGGAGGTCTGGGCGGTGCACATCGGCAAGGCGCTCGGCCTCGACCCGGAGGAGATCGAGCGGCGGGTCCAGGAGATCGCCGCGCAGAGCCGCGCAGGCCTGGACGGCGGCTCGGACGCGTCCCCGGTCGACCCCCGCTCGCTGTAGCCGCCGCGGTACCGGCCGATTCGGCCCGTCCGGCGTGTGAGGACAACACCGGCGCGCCGCCACGTGAGTGTGCGGCATGAGGGTGAGTGACCGTTCCGGCCGGTGTGGTGAACAGGGTGTGGGACTGGGGACGGTTGGCGGCCTTGAGCGCCATCCCGTTGTGCCAGGTATTCACGCCGACCACGCCCGAGCGTCGTGCGGATTGATCCAACCCTTGCGTCCGGCCGAGTCCTTCACCTCGATGAGCCCGTGTGCGGTGTAGCGGACGACTCTCAGCCGCTCACGCCCCAGCGCACTCCCGTCGTAGATGATCTGCCTGGCCTTGAACCTGTTGTCGCTCACTTGCCAGACTCCTTGATCCGGGTCGTGCGCACGGTCCCGTTCGGCATGCGTCGCTCCACCTCAATGGCACACGGGCATCGATCCATCCACAATCCGGCCCGGCGACTACTGGCTCTACAGGACCAGCGGCTGGTCGCGCCGGTGGGGGTGGTGCGCCGCGTGCGGCGCCCGAGCAGGTCGTACCCGTACGCGGTGGTGCGGTCGTTGACCGTTTCGGACAGCAGGCGGCCGGCGATGTCATGTTCGAGCAGGAGCGTCGTGTCGGGGGTGCTTGCCGTGGCGAGCCGTGAGCAGGTCGAAGTGGGTGTACTCGAAGCCGGTGACAGCGCCCAGGGCGTCGATGTGCGTGACGCGGTTGCCCTCGGCGTCGTACTCCCATGACTCGTTCGTGCCGTCGGCCGCGATGCGACGGGTGGGCCTGCCTTCCGCCGACCACTCCGGACGGGTCACGTTCCCGAGGGCGTCGGTGATCGTTCCGGGACGTCCGAAGATGTCGCGGGCGTAGCGGGTGGCCGCTCCCAGTGGGTCGGTGATCTCGACGGGGAGTCCGGCCCGGTCGCAGCGGACGCGCGTGGTGTGGCCCAGTGCGTCGGTGGCGGACGTCAGGTGCCCCGCCCTGTTGTAGGTGAAGCGGGTGGTGGCGCCTGCCGGGTCGGTCACGGCGATGCGGTCGCCGTGCTCGTCGTACTCCTGGTGCCGGACCGCGCCGTCAGGCCCCGTGATGGTCGTGGGCAGGCCGAGTGCGTCGTACTCGGAGGTGAGCTCCCGGCCGTCCGGGCGGACGACCGCGACGACCTGGCCGTTGTCGTCGTATCGGTAGCGCGTCGCGTGACCGAGCGGGTTGACGACGGCCGTCAGCTGGTGGTCGCCGTCCCACTCCTGCCAGGTGCTCGCGCCGAGCGGATCCGTGTGCCGGACGACGCGGTATGCCTCGTTGTACTCGTACTGGTCGGTGTGCCCCAGGGAGTTGGTGGCGGTGGTGGTGCGCGTGGTCTCGTCGTAGGTGAGGGTGCCGGAGAGGAATCCGTTGCTGCCTTCGTTACGGACGACACGTCCCTGTTCGTCGTACGCGTAGCGGTAGTCGGTGCCGTTCCGGTCGGACCAGGAGGTGATCCGGCCGGCGTCGTCGTAGCCGAACCGCATGGCAATAAACGTAACTGTGAATCGGCGTTATCGTGCGTGGTGCCGTGGCGTGGGCGTAATGGTGCTGAAACGTCGGGCTCAGATGCTGGTGGATGTGAGCACACCCCGGCCGATCGCGACGCACTGCCCGTACTGCGCTCTGCAGTGCGGTATCACGCTGGCCCGGCGTGACGGCAGATGGGACCTCACGGGCAGGGAGGATTTCCCGGTCAACCGGGGCGGGTTGTGTCTCAAGGGGCTGACCGCCGCGGAAACGCTGGACCACCCTGAGCGGATCACCGAGCCGCTGGTACGCGACCACCGGGGTGCCCCGCTGCGACCGTCGTCCTGGGCGGACGCGCTGGACCGTATCGAGGCGGCGATCCGGCGGTCCCAGCGCGAACACGGCCGGGACAGCGTCGGCTGCTTCGGCGGAGGCGGGCTGACGAACGAGAAGAGCTACCAGCTCGGCAAGTTCGCCCGGGTGGCACTGCGCAGCTCGGCCATCGACTACAACGGCCGGTTCTGCATGTCCTCGGCCGCCGCCGCCGGGCAGCGGGCCTTCGGTATCGACCGGGGGCTGCCGTTCCCGCTCTCCGATGTCGCCGACGCCGACGCGATACTCCTGGTCGGTGCCAACCCCGCCGAGACCATGCCGCCCGCGATGCAGTGGTTCGAAGCCGGCCGCGCCCGCGGCGCCCAGCTCATCGTCGCCGATCCGAGGGCGACCGCGACCGCGATGGCCGCCACGGCGCATCTGCGGCCGGTACCCGGCACCGATCTCGCCCTGGCCAACGGCCTGCTGCACATCGCGATCAGGGACGGTCTGGTCGACCACGAGTACATCGCGGCCCGCACCACGGGGTTCGACGCGGTGCGGCGAGCGGTGCGCGCGTACTGGCCGGATCGCGTGGAGCGGATCACCAGCGTGCCCGAGGCCGCGCTGACGGAAGCGGTGCACACGCTCGCGACGGCCCGTGCGGCGATGGTGCTCACGGCCCGTGGCGCCGAACAGCACAGCAACGGGACCGACACCGCGCAGGCCTTCATCAACCTGGCGCTCGCCCTCGGGCTGCCCGGCCGCGTCGGCAGCGGGTACGGCACCATCACCGGCCAGGGCAACGGCCAGGGCGGCCGGGAACACGGGCAGAAGGCCGACCAGTTGCCCGGGTACCGCAAGCTCACCGACCCCGCCGCGCGGGCGCATGTCGCGGCTGTCTGGGGGGTGCGGCCCGACGAACTGCCGCAACCCGGGCTGTCGGCCTACGAGATGCTGGACCGGATGGGCACCGAGGGCGGCGTGCGGGTCCTGCTCGTGATGGCCTCCAACCTCGCCGTGTCCGCTCCCGACCGCAACCGGGTCATCGACCGCCTGGACGCGCTGGACTTCCTCGTCGTGTCGGACTTCTTCCTGTCCGAGACGGCCGAACGCGCCGACGTGGTGCTGCCCACGACGCAATGGGCGGAGGAGGAGGGCACCATGACCAATCTCGAGGGTCGGGTACTGCTCCGTCACAAGGCGACCGAGCCGCCGCCAGGGGTACGCACGGATCTGGAGATCCTCTGGCTGCTGGCCGACCGGCTGGGCCGCGGCGCGCACTTCGCTCCCGGCGCCGCCGAGGTCTATGCCGAACTGCGCAGGGCCAGTGAAGGCGGCACGGCGGACTACTCGGGCATCAGCCCCGAACGGCTGGCCGCCGGCGAGGAGTTGTTCTGGCCGTGCCCGTCGCCGGGACACCCGAGCACTCCCCGGCTGTTCACCGACTCCTTCCCGACCCCCGACGGCCGCGCGCGGTTCCTTCCCGTCCGGTACCGGCCGGCCGAGGAGCAGCCCGACCAGGATTTCCCGTACGTGCTCACCACCGGACGCACGATGAAGCACTACCAGTCCGGCACACAGACCCGCCGCAGCCCGACGCTGCTGGCCGCCGAGCCCGCGGCCTACGCCGAGCTGCACCCCGAACTCGCCCGCCTGGTGGGCGTTTTGGACGGCGAGGACGTCCGGCTGACCACCCGCCGGGGCACCGCGGTGCTCCGCGCCCGGGTCACCGAGGCCCTCCGGGCGGACACCGTGTTCGTGCCGTTCCACTGGGGCGGCCCGAGCTCCGCCAACGGGCTGACCATCGCGACGCTGGATCCCCACTCGCGGATGCCGGCGTTCAAGGCATGCGCGGTCGCGGTCAGCAATCCCAAGGACCAGAGCGACCACAAGAACCAGAGCGACCACAAGAACCACGACCACAAGAACCACGACCACAAGAACCACGACCACAAGAACCACGACCACAAGAACCACGACCACAAGAACCACGAAGAGAACAGCCAATAGAAGAACCAGCAGGAGGTCCGCATGCAGAGCACGCCCCGCTTCCTCCAGGGGATCTACTCGTTCGAGGGCCAGGGCATGGACAAGCCGGTGCCGATCCATCCCGACCTCTCCTACAAGGTGCCGGTCGGAGGGATCACCCAGCCGCTGTATTTCCGCGGCGGAAACAGCACGGACGAGCTGGTGACCGTCGTGCTGATGCGGGCCGGCGTGCCCATGCGCTACTTCCCGATCGGAGCGAAGGGCCACATCCACGTCGCGCTTCGTGTGGTGGAGGACTTGGAGGACGACACCACGATCGAGCTGTTCCTGGCCGCTCCGGAGGGCCTCACCGGCACCGTCGTGGTCGACCTCGGCCTGGTGGAGGTCTGATGAGTACGCGGCAGCGGCTGGTCGTGGTGGGCAACGGGATGGCCGGCGCGCGCGTCGTCGAGGAGATCCTCGACCGCGGCGGCCGGGACCGGTTCGCGGTCACCGTCTTCGGCGACGAACCGTACGGCAACTACAACCGGATCATGCTGTCGCACCTCCTCGCCGCGACGCAGGAGACCGGCGACGACGGCGACGAGGACATCTTCATCAACCCGGTGCAGTGGTACGCGGACAACGACGTGACGCTGCGCCACGGGGTGCGAGTGGTACGGGTGGACCGGTTCGCGAAGCAGGTCTACGGCGACGACGGTTCCATCACCTCCTACGAGACGCTCATCCTCGCGACCGGGAGCCGGACGTTCTTCCCGCGGACCGAAGGCATGTGGGCGGACGACCGCACGCTCACCCCGGGTGTGTTCGGGTTCCGTACCCTCGACGACACCATCGCCATGAGCGACTACGCGCGGCGGCACCGGCGCGCGGTCGTGATCGGTGGCGGCCTGCTCGGCCTGGAAGCCGCCTACGGGCTGCGCAAGCACGGGCTGGAGGTGCACGTCGTCCAGTCCTCCCCGGTGCTGATGAACCAGCAACTGGATGACGAGGCGGGCCTGATCCTGCGGCGTGCGGTCGAACGCCTCGGCATCACGGTGCGGACGGGGGCGCGCAGCTCGGCGATCAGCCGGGGCACGGACGGCAGCGTTTCCGGGGTCGAGCTCGCCGATGGGGAGACGATCGACTGCGACATGGTCGTGGTCACCGCGGGGATCCGGCCGAACGTCGGCCTCGGCATCGTCTCCGGGCTCACCGTGCAGCGGGCCATCGTGGTGGACGACCAGCTGCGCTCGGTGGACGACGAGCACATCTACGCCGTCGGCGAGTGCGTGCAGCACCGCGGTGAGGTCTACGGCCTGGTGGCGCCCCTCTGGGAGCAGTGCGCGGTGCTCGCCGACCACCTCACCGGGGCCGATCCCCGGGCGGCATACCACGGCTCGCGGCTGGCGACCAAGCTCAAGGTGGCGGGGGTGGACGTGGCGCAGATGGGCCTGAAGCATCCCGCCCGCGACGACGACGAGTTCGTCCGGTTCGCCGAGCCCAAACGCGGCGTCTACAAGAGCGTGGTGATCCGTGACGGCAGGCTCGTCGGAGCCACCCTGCTCGGCGACAGCAGCAAGGTCGCGTTCCTGACCCAGGCATACGATCGCGGGCTGCCACTGCCCGAGAAGCGGGTGGAGCTGCTCTTCCAGCTGGCCGGTCCCTCCCAGGAGGAAGGGGCCGCCGAGATGGACGACAGCGTCCAGGTGTGCAACTGCAACGGGGTCAGTAAGGGAGACCTGGTCGCCTGCGTCCTCGGCGGCACGAAGAGCGTCCGCGGAGTGATGGACGCGACGAGGGCCGGCAAAGGGTGCGGCGCCTGCAAGGGCCTGATCGGAGACATCGTCGAGCTGGCCGCCGCCGGAGGCCTGGAACAGGACGAGACCAGCAGGTGGTACGTGCCCGCCGTTCCGATGGAGAAGCCGGAACTGCTCGCCGAGATCAGGGCGCGCGGACTGAAATCGGTGTCCGCCGTCTTCGCCGAACTCTCCCGGGACGGGCAGGAGGACGCCAAGAGCAAGATGCCGCTGGCGTCGCTGCTGAAGATGGTCTGGGGACCGGAGTACGTCGACGAGCGTGACGCCCGGTTCATCAACGACCGGGTGCACGCCAACATCCAGCGGGACGGCACGTTCTCCGTGGTCCCCCGCATCTCCGGCGGCGTCACCAACGCCGCGCAGCTGCGCCGGATCGCCGACGTGGCCGACAAGTACCGGATCCCGATGATCAAGATCACCGGCGGCCAGCGGATCGACCTGCTCGGCGTGCGCAAGGAGGACCTGCCCGCGGTGTGGGCGGATCTGGGCATGCCGTCCGGGTTCGCCTACGGCAAGAGCTTCCGCACCGTGAAGACCTGCGTGGGCACCGATTTCTGCCGGTACGGGCTGGGCGACTCGACCGCGCTCGGCATTGCGCTGGAAGAGCGATACAAGGGGCTGGAAAGCCCCGGGAAAATGAAGCTCGCGGTCGCGGGCTGCCCCCGTAACTGTTCCGAAGCCATGGTCAAGGACGTCGGAGTGGTCGCCGTCGGCGACGGCAGATGGGAGATCTACGTCGGTGGTGCGGCGGGTGCGACCATCCGCAAGGGCGACGTGCTGGCCGTCGTCGACTCACAGGCCGAGGCACTACGGTTGTGCGGCACCTTCATGCAGTACTACCGCGAGAGCGCCAACTGGCTCGAACGGACCTACGACTTCGTGCCGCGGGTGGGGCTGGAGGAGCTCAAGGCCATCCTGGTCGACGACCGCGACGGCATCGTCGCCGAGCTCGACGCCCGCATTCAGGAATCCGTCGACACCTTCCGGGAACCGTGGCTGGACGGCGGGGAGCCCGTCACCGAAGGCCAGTTCCGCGACGCGCTGCCGCTTGTCGCCCTGCCGCAGGTACCCGTCCGATGAGCGCTCGGGAGGTGGCGCTGGGCCGGCGTGAGGTGACCCTGGGCCGGGTCGCGGAGATACCCCCCGGTGAAGGACGTGCCTACGCTGTCGAAGGGGAGCAGATCGTCGTGTTCCACCTGCGCGGCAGCGGCGAACTGCGGGCGATGCAGGCGGTCTGCCCGCACCGGGACGGCCCGCTCGCGGACGGGCAGACCGACGGTGAAAAGGTGGTGTGCCCGCTGCATGGCAACGCGTTCAGCTTCGCGGACGGCTCCTGTGCGACGGCCGACTACCGGGTTCGCGTCTATCCGGCATGGGAGGACGACGGCCAGATCGTGATCTCCCTGGCTCAGCCATAGGCGGTCCGTGACAGGCGGTCGTTCCTGTTCTCCGGCCAGCTCGCCACCGGCCCCGTCGTCCCCGCCGCCGCCCTCTTCTGCACCGAGGGCGCCCCGTCCGCCAGTAGTGCCGGGTCCTCCGGTCTCGCGCCCACCTCAATTCCGGGGTGGACGCAACCTCTGGCAGTGGCCTGCCAGGCGGAACGGCTCTACCGTGGGGAGAGAAAGCAGATCCCAGGAGCACGCCATGATCATCCTCGGACTCGTCATTCTCGTCGCCGCGGTAGCCATAGGTGTCGCCGGCGTTCTTTCCAATGGCGGCAGCGCCCATGAGTTCACCGGCGGATTTTCGGTCTTCGGTTTCGACGTCACCGGCTCCACCGGCACGCTCTTCCTCTGCGGCATCGTCGTCGGGGCGGCGGCTCTGCTCGGGCTGAGCCTGCTCCTGACCGGCGCCCGCCGTACCGCCCGCCGCGGCCGCACCGCACGTCGCGGGCTCAAACCGTCCCGGCGCGAGCCAGCCGCAGCCGAACAGTCACGCGGTGGCCTGATCAACGAACGCGACACCGCCCGTGCGCAGACGGCGCAGGCGGAGGAGAGCGACGCAGACCTCGCCGGACCGGTCGAACGCCCCCGCCACAAGCAGCACTGGTTCCACCACCGGGCCGCTCCGCGCTGACGATCCCGCAGACGGCCTCGCCGCACCGGGCGGCCCAGATGCCGCTGCGGTCATGATCGGCCGGCTCAGGCACACACCTCGGGCGACTGCCGGGCAGGGCGACGGTGGGACGCAGAGAGCGGATGTTCCTCATGGAACGGCTGAGAAGGCTGCCTGTGATCGATCGAAAAGGTGATGCGTAAGCCCGCTTGGCGGGGCGTTCGAGGCTGGATGCCGTCCACTGGGCCCGGCTCGCCGCGGCCGTCACCTTCACCAGTTCCGTCGCGCTCTTTCCGCTGATCACCGTGGGCGCGGTGATCGGTGCCGAGCTGCTGAGCGAGGAGAGACCGACGAGGACCGGGTGCACCAAGAAGCCATGCCGCGGCGAGGACGCGCGCGAGCGCTCGGATGGCGCCGATCAGTCGTGCACCATCCTGCGCGGAGTCGACAGCGTCAACCGGTCGCCCGACCCCGCTGATGCTGTGAATGAGTCAACCGGGAGTGCTGACATCGCGAAGTCCCTCGGCCGCCCTGCCCGAAGGCCGGCCGAACCGACATGTCGAGCTCATGAACAGATCTGGTGAGCCGTTCCACGGACGCGATCCGTGCAAGTGTGGGAAGGAGACAGGCCGACACCGAGCATGCGGATGCTGATCGGCTGCCGCGGTCGGCCATCTCCGAAGCGAGGAGCCCGCCATGGGCGTGAACACGGCCGAGGCCGCGTTACCTGACGCGATTCAGGCGCTGACAGACCGGCTGACGGTCTCCTACGTCAACCTGCTGACGGCCGCAGTCGTGCGGGATGTGGTCCAGGACTGCTACCAGCCGCTCACCAACGCTCGAATCGCCAACTACGTGCCGCTCCTCGTCGAGCACAGCAGCCGCGCCAAGCTACGGGAGCTCACCCGACGCCTCGATCCCACAGCTCTCCTTCGCTAGCACTCCGACGGGACAGGAGCACGGGACACGGTGCTGGAACCCGGCAACCGTTCCGCCCATGGGCAGCAGGTTCCCGGGCCGCATAATCGCTCGGGTGAGCGAACTGCCCGTTCCCCTGCCGCCCGGAGCTGCACCTGCGAGTGCTCCTGCCTGGCTGTCCCACGACGCCCTCCGCTGGTCGGATCCCCGGTTGCCGCGCTGGGCAGAGCCCCGGTGGCCGGTACTGGCGCTGCTGTTGACCGTGATCGCGGCGATCATCCTGGAGCCGGATCCGCCTTGCTCGGTGGCGGCTCCGTGCGGGCCGGACTGGCTGGGCATGATCCAGATGGGCCTCGCGGTGGTGCAGTTGCCGTGGTACTTCCGGCTGCCGGAACTCACACTCGTCTCGGGACCGGTGCTGGCGGTCCTCGTGGCGGTGGAGGAGTTCCCCCTGCCCGGCACTGCCGAGGCCGCCAACGCCGCGGTGATCGCGGCACTCGCCTTCGGATGGGCCGCATCATGGCAGCGGCTCGCTCTTCGGCGGCGGCAGCGGCATTTTGCTGAACAGGCCGCCGCAGGGGTACGGCAGCCGCTCCCCGACGACATCGGTCCGTTGCGGCGAGGACTCATCCCCGTCGCTGCCGGGCTCGTGCTGTGCGCCGTGGCCGGCCTGGCGGTCGGCCTGGGCCTGCGGGGCGTTCATGAGGACGAGCAGCGGGCCGCGAAGGCGGAATCGGTGTCGGCCGTCGTCATCGGTCATGGCGAGGACACGCTGCGAGTCCGCGTCTCGGACGGCTCGAAGCGCACTGTCGACGCCGCCTTCCCCGAGGACTACGACACCGACAGTGTCGTGATCCTCCTGTCCGACGGCGACTGGAACCGCCTGGCCGCCGAGCCGTACGACGCCTTCGGCTGGCAACTGCTCACCCTGGCCGCCGGGTTGCCTGGGCTGACCCTCCTGGCTGTCGGTTTCCTGGCCCGTCGCCGGGTCGTCGCGCTGCGCCGTGCGCCGGTCCCCGTACTGCGGGTACTACAACGTGTGGACCACAACGTCGACACCTGGATCTACGCCGCCGACGACACCGACGGTCGTACTCCGCTGCTGCGCTGCCTGGCCTACCCGGTCATCGACGACGAGGCCGGTGAGGACGGCCCCCCTGACGACGAGAAGGAGAAGGAGAAGGAGAAGGAGAAGGAGAAGGAGAAGGAGAAGGAGAAGGAGAAGGAGAAGGAGAAGGAGGACGAGGACGAGGACGAGGATCAGCCCAGTGTCGACACCCGGCTGCGGGAAGCAGTGCTGTACGGCCCGCCCTACGACGCCGGGGAGTTGGTGATCGTCACCGCCAACTGGGACGGGGACCGAGTGGTCCTGCTCACAGCCGGTCCGGTGCGGTTGCCGAAGGACGGTCAGGGGCCGGAGCTCGAAGGGCCGGTGGAGGACGTCCTCGAACAGCGGGATCCGGCACTCGTGGAGCGGGCCGCGACGTCGATGAGGCCGGTCGCCGGTCCGGTGCGCTGGGGGCCGGGCTGGTTGACCCGGTGCGCGGCGGTGGGCGGCGCGGTATTCGTCGCGGCTGTGATCAAGTTCGGCCTGGACGACGTGAAGGCAGGCACCCTGGGATGCCATGTCCTGCCCCTGCTGGGGCTGGCGTTCATGCCTGGAGTGCTCGCGACCCTTTTCAACTGGCGTGTCACCGCCGACCGTTCGGGGCTGCGGCTGGCCGGGGCGTACAAGGTCCGCCACGTGACCTGGGAAGAGCTGCGCGCGGTCGGCTACACCGGCGGTGTCCTGGAGATACGCCACGCCGACGGGAAGACCTGGGCGCTGTCCCTGGGCTGGCCCTGGATGGAGTACCGCCTGCGCCTGCGCCCGTCGTACGTGAGAGCCATGGAGGAGATCTCCGCCATGCACGCCCACCCGGAGCTCCGCCCCACCGAGGAGAGCCCGGCGCGCGACCACGGACTCCCGCTCGGCCCGATGCTGGCGGTGCTCTACGTTCTGTGGGCAGCCGTTCTCCTCATCCGGTGACCGGAGAGCCGTCAGCGTGGACGGTGCGGATCCGACCACCCCACAACCACGGGCTATGCCCCGCACGCCCCGAGACGCGAGCCACGACGGGCGTCCCGCACAAGCTCGCGTCGATCATGCCCCCGCCCACAGGCCGACTGAAGTCGATGGCACAGCTGGACGTCGGCGGCAGGTCACCGCCCGCCGCTCGGGGCAGACGCTGTCACGCCAGGCCCGCGATGAGGCAATGGTCTTCCGCCTGTCGGAGGGCGCGAGGTGTGCACGAGGGGAGTGTTGTACCGGCTGCGGCGGGCGGGGCTGTGCTGTGGGTCAGATCTCTTTGCTCCACATGCGGAGTTGACGTCCACGTCGGAGGGCTGGGTGACGGCGTACTGGACCGCCTCGCCGATCGCGGCGGCGGGGACAGCGATGCCCATCCGGCCCGTGACCGCATCCTTGGCCCTGTTCTCGTATGAGCTGCCGCCAGGTGGCGAGTAACGCTGAGTGACTACACGGGGCTGCGGTCGCGCTGCTGGAGAGCGGCGAAGTCGGCGTGTGCCGTTTCGACGGCCTCGGGGTACGCCTGGGTCTTCTCGTGCTCGGCCAGGGCCCGGTAGATGCTGGAGAGGCTGGGGCTGTGTCCCTTGCGGCGGCCGGTGGGGATGAGGAGGTCAGGCTGGATGTCCTCGACCGTCTCCCCGTTCGCGCGGCGTCGGAGCACGGTGTGCAGCATGTCGTCGGTGATGACCGGGGGCCGGCCGCCGTGGTTGCCCTTGCGTGCTGCGGCGTCCAGTCCTTCGAGGGTGGACTCCCGGATGTTCTCGCGCTCCGTCTCGGCCATCGCGGCGAAGAACCCGAACAGCAGGCGTCCCGGCCCGCTGGGGTCGTACATCCCCTGAAGGGGACCGGCGAGTATCTCCAGCACCAGGCCGTGGGCGGTGTGGTGGTCGGCCAGGGCGGTCAGCTCCGCGGCGTCGCGTCCCAGCCTCTTCATCTCGTTCACGGTGAAGATCACCCGGCAGTGCGGGGCGTGCGCCTTGTCTCTCCCTGGCGGCGGCGAGTGCGGCCTCGAACTGCGGGCGGACCCGCACCCGGGTGCTGATCTTCTCGGCGAAGATCTTGTCCCGCGGGATGCCGTGTCCGGCGAGTGCGTCGAGCTGCGACTGGAGTTCCTGGGTGAGGCTGGAGCACCTCGCGTACCCGATGCGGATGTCTGCGGTCGGAGTGACCGGGTCGATGGGCGCGGGCGCCGGGGTGCCGGGCCGCCACGGCTGGCCGGGGCCGCGGTCGGCGGGGGTGGGCACGCGCAGGAGTTTCGCGAGCCGGGGCACCTTCGTGAAGCGGCCGGTGCGGTACGTCCCGGCGACCGCTCCGGAGCGCGAGCGGCAGGGTGAACCTGGCGATGCGTGACAGCGTGGGCAGGGGTGGCGCTCAACGTCGTCCGCTTCGGATACGGGCGCGGTGTGAAGGTCCGTCATGACTCCGAATGCCGTCACAAACATTTCCCAGAACATGCCTGGTTTCACTTTTGAGTGAGAACGAGTTGTGACAGTGAATCCTCGATCCGGACCGCTGTCGCCGACCGTTTCCGATCTTGCTCCAGGAAAAGGCCGTTTGTGAGAGTAACGCCGTGTTGAACCCGTGATCCCGGCGGTCCGCTCGTCGAACCTCCGCCCCGGGTTCGGGGATCTGGGGGATTCGACCGGGGTGGACTGCCGATCACGGCAGCCGTCCCATGCACTGCTCAACGACCGCCGTGAACCGAAGGCTCGGCCTGCCAAGTCGCGCACGTCTTCGAGATCATTCCATGGCCCCTTTTGGGCTCACCTCGGCGATACCCCTCACGGGGGAGGGCGGGGTGGCGGCCGGCCGAAGTATTTGGCCGGCCGCCAGCTCGCGGTAGGTGGGGCTGCTGGTGAGTAGTTCCTCGTGACGTCCGCAGGCGACGGCTCTGCCCTCGTCCAGCACGATGATCCGGTCCGCGTGCTGGACCGTGGACAGCCGGTGCGCGATCACCAGGACGGCGCATTCTCGGGCCACGTCCCGCATCGCGGCGGTGAGCGCGGCTTCGTTGACGGCGTCCAGATGGGAGGTGGGTTCGTCGAGCAGGAGCATCGAGGGGCGGGCGAGCAGGGCGCGGGCCAGGGCGACCCGCTGTCGTTCGCCCCCGGAGAGCGTGCCGCCGCGTTCGCCGAGCATGCCCGACAGGCCACCGGGCAGCCGCTCGACGACGCCTGCGAGCTGGGCGAGTTCGACCACGCGCCGGACCTCGGCCTGTGAGGCGTCGGGTACGGCATAGGTGATGTTGTCCCACAGAGAGCCATGGACGACGTGGGTGTTCTGGTCGACGACCGCGATGCGTGACCGGCACTCCCCGCGGCTCAGTTCGGTGGCGGGCCGACCGTCGAACAGCAGGGCCCCGGAGTCCGGTTCGTAGAATCTGGCGATGAGGGCGAAGATCGTGCTCTTTCCGGCACCCGACAGGCCGACCAGGGCTGTCTGGCGCCGGTGAGGGGCGGTGAAAGAGATGCCGCGCAGCACCGGCCGGCTCGGGTCGTAGCCGAAGCTGAGGTTCCGCAGGGCGAGGGCGGGATTCTCGTACGAGACGGTCTGCCGGGCCGCCTCGCGTGTACGCGCCCGGACAGCCGGCGTCTCCGGGGAGGGCTCCGCCGGCAGGGACAGCGCCTGTTCGATGCGCTGGTAGGCACCCATGCCGCGCTGGATCAGGCCGACCGCCCGGAAGACCGAGGACAGCGGAAGGACCAGGTAGGAGGCGTACAGCAGGAAGGCGACCAGGTCGCCGAGGGAGTTGGCGTGGCCGTTGACCCGCAGCCCGCCGATGACCAGGACGATCAGGAAGGAGCCCTGTACCGCGAGTTCGACCGCGGGGCTCATCACGGAGGCGAGTTTCGCGGTCCGTACGCCGGCGATGTACGCCGATTCGACACTTTCTCCGATGCGGCCCGCTTCACGGTCCTCGGCTCGGTGAACCCGGACCATCGGCAGGGCACCGAGCGCGCGTTCGAGGTCGGCGGCGATCGCGCCGACGGAGGTCTGCATGCGTTCGGAGGCAGCCCGGATGCCCTTGAGAAGCGAGGCGACGATCACGGCGGCTGTAGCTACGGTCGCCGCGACCAGGAGCAGCAGCAGCGGGTCGATCCACACCATGAGGACGATCGCCCCCGCCGCGACGAGGGCACCCGTCACCAGATCGACCAGTGCCTGGGAGACGACTTCTCTGAGCAGGGTGGTGTCGGCGGTGACCCGGGAGATCAGGTCGCCGCTGCGGTGCCGGTCGTACTCCCGCATCTCCAGCCGGAGCAGCCGCCCAACCAGGCTGTGGCGCAGCCCTCGTACGATGCTTTCGCCCATGCGCTCCAGAACGAAGCGGCCTACCGCGCCGGTCGCCGCTTCGGCGACGAACAGTCCGGCCAGGAGCAGCAACAGTGGCCACAACACCTGTCCGCGCCCGCTCGCGTCCACGATCTGCTTGGCAGCGAGCGGCTGGGCAAGCCCGAGCGCGGAGCCGACGAGGGTGAGTACGGTAGCGACGGTGATGGAGGCCCGGTGGCCGGTGGTGAGCCGGTACATGGTGGCGACCGCGGCCCGGGTGGAGCGGTCGCCCTCGGCCGCCGGCTGTGCCTGCTCCACGAGGGTGTCGGTCATCGGCCTGATCGGCTCGCGACGGCGACCGTGATGAGCCGGGTGAAGTAGTCGTCGGGTACACCCTCGTCCACAGGGCGGCCGTCCGCCTCGATCCAGGCGTGCGCCGTGAACGGCGGCACCACGCGCACCCCGGTGCACCAGGTCGGCCAGCTCCCTCCCAGGCGGCACAGCAGCGCGGCTCCCAGAGACCGGGGCAGGCAGCCTTTCGGGCCTGCGCAGCGCAGGCTCACCGCGCACATCGCGTCCCGTGCGTTCTTTGCCTGTGCGGCGGTGGCCGGCGTGGCTCCGCGACATGCGAGGTGGAGCACGGCGCGGATCCGGCGGGGCGGCAGGAGCGAGAGCGCGAGGGCGGGGGGCAGGACGAGTCGGGCTGCCAGGCGCCGACCGAAGGGCACACCGGTGGGCCGCTCCAGGGCGCTGGGGGTCGTCATTCGGCCAGCCCCGAGGCCCGCAGTTGCTGTACCAGGGCGTCGACGTCCTGCTTCGCCTGGACGAGGTCGATGTCGAACTCGTCGGCGAGCGCGGCGACCGCGGCGGCTTCGTCACCGCCCGCCATCAGCGTGTTGACCACCAGGGTGCCGGTGGGATTCAACTCCCAGTAGTCCCCGGCGCGTTCGTCCAGGAGAACCGTGCCGTAGTCCGTCTTGGCAGTGGAGACATTGGCGCCGAACTTCAATGCCATGCGTGTGCCTTTCTGCTGGGGAACGGTGGTCATGAGGAGGCGGGAGCCTTGGGCTCGGTAGTTCGATGGAGGCCGCGCAGCCACACTTCGGCGGCGATGGTCGAGTAGAGGATCGCGTCGCGAAGTTCGGGTGTGGCCGGCCGCTGGGCGAGCCGGCGCAGGGCTGCGCCGTCGACCAGACCGAGCTGTTCCAGCCGGGAGTCCGCCCAGAGCACCAGCAGATCGCCGCGGTGTTCGCGCAGTCCGTTGGATGCGTCCATGGAAGCGGCGGCCTTGTTGGTGCGCCGCAGGCACGCATCGGGCACGATCCCGTTCATGGCGGCGGTCAGGAGGGGTTTGTACCGCCAGGGCGTGACGCGCTCGCTCGGGCGGATGGCGAGGCATGCCTCGATGACGCGGTCGTCGAGGAACGGCGATGCCATCGGTACGCCGGCCCGGGCGGCCATCCGGTCCCACTGGCGGATGATGCGGGTGCAGGAAAGGATCTGTTCGAGGTCGGTGTGCAGGCCGCGGTCCGGGTGCAGCGGTACGGCGGTCATGGCGGCCTCGCGCAGCGCCCGTTGGGCCATCCGTTCGGCGTCGGGGGTGACCCAGTCGAAAAGGCGAGGGGGCATGCCCCAGCCGAGGCTGGTGCTGACGGTGGCGGGTAACGGGTCTCGCAGGCGGCCGCTGGAGTCGGCCAGCCACTTCCCGTACGGCCGCGAGTCGGCCAGCGCGCGTGCTGTGCCGCCAAGTGGCCACTGCCACAGGGCCCTGAAGCCGCGCAGCTGGCGCAGCGCGAACAGCGGGCGGGTGCGGAGCAGTCGGTGGTAGTACGCCTCGGAGCACCAGGCCACGTGATCGCCGCCGATGCCGGTCAGGTGCAGTCGGCTGCCCCGCTCCGCCAGGCCGGGCAGGTGGTGCAGGACCCTTGATCGGTCCATGACGCCGATGGTCGGTTCGTCCAGCAGGTCGTCGATGCCGAGCAGGCCGGTGTAGACGAGCGGCGAGGTATCGGCGTCCCAGACCACATGGTCGATGTCCGGCATCGACCGGGCGGCCTGTTCTGCCCAGTACAGATCGGTGTCGGCGGGGTCGCGACCCGGCCAGGTGCTGGCCACCACCCGGGCCGGTGAGCGGTCCGCCAGGAAACAGATGGAGGTGGAATCCAGGCCGCCTGACAGGTCGCAGCTGACCACGCCACCCTGCCGGGTACGGGCGTCGACCGCCGCGGCCAGGGCTTCGCGGACGAGAGGGGCGCCGTCGGCGATCGTGCGTACCGGTGCCGGCGGTGTCCACCAGCGCGAGTGGCGTGCGGTCCGGCCGTCCGGCGAGACGATCAGCGCGTCCTGGGGGGACACGGCGGTGATGCCTCGCCACATGGGTGTCTCGGCGAGTGGATGGGGAACCGGCCACAGCAGCCGGACGGCCAGTTGCTCCTCGTCCGGGTCGGTGCCGAGCACGGCGGCGAGTACGTCGGCGCGGGTGGCAGCCACCTGTGTTCCGTCAACGGGGGCATGGAAGACCAGCCGGAGCCCGGAGGCGGTGCCCTGCACCCTGAGCCGCCCGCCGAGCGCGGCGACGAGATGGAAGCTCCCTGGAAGGGAGCGGGCCAGCGCGTCGAGTTCCGCGAGATCACGTAGCCGCCCGGCTCGGCGCTCGAGCTCTACGGCGTCGATCGGACAGCAGCCGATGACGGCGAGGACCGTGTCGCCGGCGCGCGCGGTGACGATCTCCTGGTCGTGCCACTGCCCCACCAGCCAGGGCCGGCCCGAAGCGTGCTGCAGGATTCGCGTTCCTGGGCGGGCGAAGGAGCGGGCCACGGCGGCCGCGTCCTCCCGGTCGGTGAAGACCGTGAAGTGCGCGTCGCCGGGGCCCGTCCCCGCACTCTCGTGCAGTTCAGTCATGACGTCGGGTCAGGAACCGCGCTCGTCAGTTCTTGCTCAGGATGAGACGGTCGTTGCCGGAGCTCTGCAAGAGCCCGGTCTTCTTCCGGAACGTCCCGAGCCGGACCAGCGTCGGCGCCTCGTAAGCCTTCTTCATGACTTCTCCTCACGTACAGGTTTCACGACCGCCCCTCCTGGCCGGCCGGGAACCGCAGGCCGGTTCACTGCCGTCCTGCCCAGGCTCATCGGGAGCCGGAACAAGGAAGCGGGTGTACGCAATAGTTACGTGCATAGGTGGATGCCGCAGCAAGGGCGCTAGAGAAAATGGGATTATGCGTAAAGCTCTAAAACAGCCAGAGAGCTGCACTGCGGCTCACGAGGTTTGTCAAAAATGAAACATCAGGCGAGCGGGATGCGTGCAAGGACGGAAAATCGTTTCGACCTGTGCATCGAGAAGCGCACGTGGGTGTGGCGAAGGGGGCGCGCCGACGGGAGCCGGACAGAGCCGCCGGGGCGCACTCCGGTCTTGCCGCCGTGCTTCCTTCCCCGCTTCTTCTGCCTGAATGGCTCGTTCGTGAGAGTAACGCCGCGTTGAACCCATGACCCGGCGGTCCGCCCGTCGAACTTCTGGCCCGGGTTCGGGGATCTTGGTCGATTCGGCCGGGGCGGACTGCCAATCACGGCGGCCTGTCAAAACTTCTGACAGCAACACCGGTTCCCTGGTCCGTTCCTACTCGGCCCCCGAGTAGCGCCGCGTCGAACCTTTGGTCCCGGTACTCCGCTTGCCGAACTCCCGGCCCAGATTCGCGAGTCTGACCGATTTGGTCGGGGTCGACTGTCAGTGCCCGGCGGAACACTCTGAGCTGATTGTCGTTCAGGGGGGCGATGGCGTTTCGGGCCGCGCTCGCTCGGCTGATGCGTACTCCCGGGTGGTCGCGGCGGGCCTCCGGCAGCGAGGTCGCCGTGCTGGAGTTCGCTGTCTCCCTGGCGGGACGGCAGCCTCACCAATCCACCACGCGGCCGGTCCGTATGGAACATGCGTCACAGCACGAAAGCCCTGGCCGCTCGGGGGCGGGCCAGGGCTTTCGTATGACTCGGGGGAAGCTGACGCGGCCCCGACGCCAGAGCGCGGAATCGCGGGCCGCGGACTGCACCGGCCCGCCGTGGGGGCCCAAGCCGGTGCACGCGTCGCACCACCAACGCAGACGACGACCCGAAGGACACGGCCAGCCTCTCCGGTATATCGACGCGGGCCGCCCCTGAGTTCGCCCCCGGGGTCATGGACCCGTGGCCGGCGCCGAGGTCGATCTTGCTGTCCGGGCGCGGGCGCGCCGTCAGAGCGGGTGGGACACGGCACGGACCAGAGGTTCGAGGTCGCCGCAGAGGGCGGCGCCGGGGCTACCGGGGGAGGTCCGCCTCGTCGTGTCCCGTCGGTAGGTGCGACGGACGCGGGCGCGAAAACTCATCACCAGGGTCGGTCACCGACGCCGCCGAAGCCCGGCTCGCCCACGGCGCCGTCACCCACGCCCGCCACCGACTCGGCCTCGGTGGCCTGGGCCGGATCACCTGGCACCCCGACAGCGGTAACGGCGGAACACATCAGCGTAGGACCGGGCAGGTAGGACGAGGCTGAGGCGCTACCGGGGAAGCACTTTGAGGAATCCACGGGCGGATGCCTTGTAGAGGTCCGACGTCTTGTAGAGGTCCGACAGTGACCTCCGGTCGTCTCTCCGCTCCTTGGCCTTGGCCGCGAGCTCGTCATTGATCGTCCTGGCCGGTTTCGGGGCTGCGGGGTGCTGTCGGCCAGGGCCCGCTACGAGGTGACGGTCACGGCCCCGCGCGCGTTGTAGACGACGGCATCCTCGCGTTCGCCGTAGGCCCGGAAGACCGCGACCGCCTCGTCACGCAGCACGCCGGAGACGATCTGGATGCCGCGCTGCTCGAACTGCTCGGCCCAGTCATCGCGCATGGGGCCTTCGTCGAAGCCGGTGAGCTGTTCCAGTTCGGAACCTTCGCCGGGGATGACCAGACGCCGGATCCCGGACCACATCGCGGCGCCGTAGCACATGGCGCAGGGGCGCCAGTTGACCACCAGCTCAAGATCAGGGCCGTTCATGGTGCCGAGGTCCCATGTGCCCGAGCGGGTCTGTGCCAGGGAGAGGGCGACGACCTCGGCGTGGGTGGAGGAGAGCCCTGAGGACAGGACGAGGTTGACTCCGGCCGAGACGAGCCGTCCGGTCGCCGTCTCCACGACCAGGGCGGCGAACGGCCCCCCGGTGTCCTCGCGGTGGTTGCGTTCGGCGAGCCGGTTGGTGAGCCGGACCCGGTCCTCGTCGGTGGGCAGCGTCTCGGGCACATCGGCCAGTTCGGACAGCACCCATGCGGGGAGTCGGGCGCCGAACGCGGTGGCGAGGGCGGAAGTATCCATCGAGCAGGTCTCCGGTTGTAGGCAGGACGAGGTCACAGGTCACAGGTCACAGGTCGCCGGGGAGGGCAGGCCTGTGGGGAGGGGAACAGGCCGCCCTGCCGGTCGGGGTCATGTGCCCGGGCGGATGTTGGGTGCGAAGCGGGCCAGGGCGACGGTCTCGATGGCCGCGATGATGTTGTACGCGAGTGCGGACGCCGCGGTGAGGACCGCGACCGAGGCCCAGAGGTGGTCGTAGTCGAAGAGGGAGGAGTCCTTGAGCATGGCGTAGCCGAGACCCTGTCCGGTGGAGAGCCATTCGGCGAGCATCGCGCCGATCAGGGCTCCGGGGACGCCGACGCGGGCGCTGGCGAAGAACGCGGGGACCGCGCTGGGCAGCATGACCTTGCGGGCGATGGTCCAGCTCCCGGCGCCGTACGCGCGGCACAGGTCGGCCGCCTGGCGGGAGGCGGAGCGCAGGCCGAAGGTCATGGTGACCAGGGCGGGGAAGAAGACGATCAGGCCGCTGATGACGGTGGTGGCCATCAGGCCGCGGCCGAAGATGAGAGTGATGAGCGGGGTCATCGCCACCAGAGGCACGGACCGCACGACGACCGCCATCGGCAGCAGCGCCTGCTCGACGCTGCGCACCAGGACGAAGACGACCGCCACCCCCACCGCCGCCACCAGCCCGGCGACGAAGCCGAACCCGGCGTCGAGCAGCGTACGGCCCAGACCGGAGGAGACCAGGGAGCGGTGGGCGCCCGAGTCCGCGCCCGTGAACAGGTAGTGGAAGATGTCGACCGGCGACTTGGCCACCAGCGGGTCCAGGTCGTAGACCTCCAAAAAGACGATCCACAGGACGATGACGGCCGCCATCGTCACGACCACGTTCAGCAGCGGGCGCAGCACGCCCGCCGCGAAGCGCAACGCGGGGGCCGTTCGTGTCTCGGTCACGGTGCTCATGCGCCTCCGCCTTCCACTGTCGTCGTGCGCGACCACGGCAGGGCGTAGCGGGCGACGAGCCCGACCACGCCGTACGCGACGCCTGCCACCGCGCCCGAGACCAGGGCGATGCCCCAGGTGCGGGGCACGTCGAGCTGCTGCTGGGCGATGGTCATGGCGATCCCGAGGCCGCTGTCGACGCGGCCGAGGTACTCGCCGATGATCGCGCCGAGCAGCGCCGCCGGCCCGGCGATCTTGAGCGCGGACAGCGTGCTGGGCAGCGCGGCCATCAGGCGGACCCGCAGCATCTGCTGCCAGCGTCCGCCGCCGTAGGCGCGTACCAGGTCCAGCGAGGCGGGGTCGGCCGAGCGCAGCCCGAGCAGTGCGCCGATGAGGGTGGTGAAGAAGACCGACAGCCCGGCCATCGCCGACATCGGCTTGTCTCCGTCCAGGACGAGGGACAGGATCGGGCCGATCGCCACGATGGGCAGGCAGTAGGAGGCCACCGCGATCTGCGTGACCACCCGCTCCAGTACGGGCACCAGCAGCACGAGCACCGCCAGGCCCAGCGCCAGCGCGTTGCCGATCAGATACCCGGTCAGGGCCTCGCCCACGGTCTGATCGACATGCGGGCTGTAGAAGGTCCAGCCGTCGTCGAACACGCTCGCCACCACCGCCCAGGGGGTGGGTACGCCGTCCCCCGGGCCGAAGAGCGTGGTGGACAGCAGCGACCACGCCCCGATCAGAGCCGCGATGCCGACGGCCCCGCCGGTCCAGGTGGAACGCCGCGTACTCATGACGCCTCCGCCGCGGGCTCGGCGTCGTCGGCGGGGGCGTCGGCCCGGCCGAACAGGAGCTCCGACAACTGGTCGGCGTACGCGTGGAACTCGGCCGAGCGCATCATCTCCGGGGTACGCGGCCGGGGCAGATCGATGGTGACGACCTCCACGATCCGGCCGGGCCGGGGGGACATGACGGCGACGGTGTCGCTGAGCAGCACGGCCTCGTTGATGGAGTGGGTGACCAGCAGCGTGGTCACCGCGCGGGCCTGCCAGATGCGCTGGAGTTCGAGGTTGAGCCGCTGGCGGGTCATGTCGTCCAGGGCGCCGAACGGCTCGTCCAGCAGCAGCACCTTGGGGTCGACGACCAGCGAGCGGGCGATCGCGACGCGCTGCCGCATGCCGCCGGAGAGCTGGGCGGGGCGGGCCTTCTCGAAGCCTTCGAGGCCGACCAGCTTGATGAGGTCGGAGACCGCCGCCGGGTCGGCCTTGATGCCGCTGATCTCCAGCGGCAGCCGTATGTTGGCGGTGACCGAGCGCCAGGGCAGCAGCGCGGCGTCCTGGAAGGCGATGCCCAGGTGGTGCCGTTTGCGGGCCTCCTCCGGGTCCTCGCCGTGCACGAGCGCCGTACCGGAGGTCGGGCTGTCGAGCCCGGCGAGGATCCGCAGAACGGTCGACTTCCCGCACCCGGAAGGCCCGAGCAGCGCCAGGAACTGGCCCTCGGTCGTGTCGAGGTCGACGCCGGCCAGAGCCGGGACGCGTTGCCGGCCGAGCTTGAACTCCTTGCTCAGCCCGCGCAGGGACAGCCCGGTGCCGGCACCGGACGGTGCGGAGTCGTCGGATGCTTCGGGAACAGCGGCTGCGGTACTCATCAGTTGGCGACCTCGGTGTGCGGTGCGGGTACGGGAAGCCGGCACCGGCGGGCCGACGGGGCCGCACCGGTACCGCCGGAGCCTCAGATGAGGCTGGGGTCCTCCTTGTAGACCTCTTCGAGGATCGAGAGGTCGAAGAGCTTGTCGGCGGTGATGTCGAGGCCGCCGAACTTCAGCGTCTTGAGGTTCTCCTCGATCAGCTCCGGCGTGACCGTGAACAGGCCGTTCTTCTTGGTGTCGGCGCTCACCATCAGCTTGCTCTCGTCCGCGGACTCGAGGGTCTGCTCCTCGGTCGTCAGCCCGAGCCCCTTGCCGTACGTCTCGGCCGCGAGCTTCGCGCCGAGCGCCGGGTCGGCGATGTTCGCCTTCCAGCCCTTGATCTCCGCGCGCAGGAACGCCTTGAGCAGGTCGCGCTGGTTGTCGATGGTTTCCTGGCGGACGCAGTACGTCTCCGAGACCAGCGGGTAGCCGGTGTCGGCGAGCAGCATCGTCGAGACCTTGAAGCCCTTCAGGCGCAGCGTGTTCGGCTCGTTCGTCACGAAGGAGAACCAGCCGTCCACAGTGCCCTGGGTCAGGGGCAGCGGGTCGAACTGCACCGGCACCTTCGTGATCTTCGACTCGTCCAGCCCGGTGGCCTTGACGTACGCCGCCCACACGGACTCGTTGCCCGCCTGGACACCGATCTTCTTGCCGTACATGTCCTCCGGCTTGGCGATCGCGTCCTTGGTCATCGACATGATGCAGAACGGGTTCCGCTGGAACTGCGCGCCGATGATCTTCAGCGGCGCGCCCTTGGAGACAGCGGCGCCCGTGATGTCGGGGGCGCTGATCGCGACGAGCGCCTTCTTGGTGACGACGTCCGTCTCCATCGGCGTCGCGGACGGGCCACCGCCGATCAGTGTGACCTTCGAGAAGCCCTCGGCCGTGTAGTAGCCCTTGCTGTCCGCGATGTAGCTGCCCGCGAACTCGACGTTCTTGATCCAGGACAGCCGCAGCGTCAGCTCACCGAAACTCTTGGAACCGGAGGACGACGAGGAGGTCGAGGAGGCCGAGGACGACGAGTCGGAGTCACCGCATGCGGCGAGCAACGGGCCGCCGAGCAGCACGGCACCGCCCAGCTGCAGCCCTCGCCTGAGGAAGAGCCGGCGGTCGGCGGCGGCGAACGCTCTGTCGTCACGGCTGGTACTTCTGGTCATGGTGCGGGTTCCTTTCACTGGCCGGGCGGGCGCCGGCTCATGGCGGACATGAAGAACATGGATGGGGCGAGGCCCGGACATCGCCGGGCCGGTCTCCGGTCGGGCGGCGACCTGGGGCCGAAGACCCCGGGGCAGCGGCCGAGGAGGAGTTCGGGGGCGGGCGCGGGAACAGCAGATGGTGATCCGGTCGGCTGCCGCGCGCTCGTCCGGGGTCTGGACCTCGTCGAGGTGGCCGGGTTCGCCGGCCAGGACGGGGGCAGGGCTCCGCCGGCCGCCGCCCGAAGCTCGTTGCTGCGGCTGGCGGCGGAGGCGAGGGAGATCGCGTGGACGATGACGTCGAGGGTCTTCACGGCGGGCCTCTACGCGGTGAGGAAGTGGCTCAGGCCCGGATCGCGGCGTCCGCGGGGGTGGGCGATGGAGCTCCGGTCGGCCGGGATGCGCACTTCGAGCCGGGGGCCCAGGGGGAGGTTCTCGGGTTTCCGGACCTCGACGACGGCCCGGTCCTCCTCGAAGACCGTGCGGTCGAAGTCGTATACGGCCTGGACGGGTTGGCCGGTGTCGAAGGTGCCGTCGCCCGCGCCGAGGCTGAGCGGGACGCCCCGGTGCGGGCAGCCGTCGTGGGCCACGACCACGCTGCCGCCCGCCCGGTGGGCGACCAGGGTCTCGTCGAGCAGGCGTACGGCGGTGGGGGCGTCGCCGATCTCGCTCGCTCGGGCGACCGGGTACCAGTGCCGGGCGAGGATCGCCCGGTCGTCGGCGCCGCACGTGCGGTCCCGGGGCAGGGAGGGCCGGGGTGGAGCAGTGGTCATGCGAAGGCCCTTCTGCGTAGCGCGGCCGGCACGGCCTGGCAGGCACCCGTAAGGCGCACACGTCAGGACGACGGCGTAGGAGGAGAGATGCGAGGGAAAAGCGTGCGTCGACAAGCTGGTCCAGGGGGTGCGACACCGCGGAACCGCAGACCGGGCAGGGCACCGGCCGCGGTCATCGGTACGAGGTCAGTCGTGAGAGCCCTCGGACGCCGGATGTGAACCGTGCGCCACGCGTCCGCGTGTCCAGGCCGACTGGTGGACACGGCACCGGAGGTCCATGCCGCACTCGCTGACAAGGCTCATCGCGCTTCCCTCCGTGCTCAGTGCCGACTGTCTGTCGCCGGACGACCAAGCCGAGAGTGCCGCACACAGATTGCCCAGTCATTCCGCGTTTGTTACTTACGGATTCCATGCCCGGTTTTGGCCAGGGATGTCGAAGAGAGCCCTCCCGCGGATGACGCGCGCCGGAACTGCGGACCGGTCACGGCCACGCCGCGCTACCTGGCACGGCGGGCGCCAGCGCAGCCGCCGCCGGTACGCCCGCAGCGCGTCGATGATGTCCTCGGCGCGTCCCAACCGCGGTATCCGGTCGAGGAGTACGTCCATCGGGCTGTCGGGGATCAGTTCGCCACCGCCTGGGTGGACGCTCACCACGGGGCGGTCCTGAGTGGCGCAGTAGTACAGGGCGGCAGATCCGTGGTCGGTCACCAGCGCGTCGGCGGCTATCAGGACGGAGGCCCACTCCTCGTGTGAACCGGGCAGGATCATCCCCGCGTCGAGGGCCGGTGCGAGGTCCATGTACGGGGCGGCGAAGGCCGTGTGTACGCTGCCCCGGCGCTGGTCGTGCCGTACGTGGCGGACCACGGATATCAGTCGTCGCGGGAATTCGTCGACGTGGTACTGAGAATGGGGACAGGAAAGTGACAGGCTCACGTGCGGAACGCCGTTCCGCCGGCACCGAGACCCTGGTGGACGTGCTGCTGCGCTGGACATGGATCCGGCGCCGCACGTCGGCGCAGGACATCGCCGACTTCGACGCAGGGCAGCCGCTGCGGGTCGTCGGGTTCACGCAGAGCATCGGCGGGACGGTCGAGGTCTCGGTCGGCAAGGGCAAGCAGATCGCGCGGCTGAGGCAGGGGTATCTCCGGCTCGCCGTCGGTGAGGCGCCGGTCTGGAGTGACGCGCGGGGCGGCCGGAGCGCGACCCTTCAGGCGCCGTTTGGGCTGAAGCCGGCGGGCGGGAAGGTCCGGCTGGCGCCGAAGTTCGAGCGGTACGAACTCGTCACGGGCGCGGGGACGTACGACCTCGCGGTGCCGAAGAAGGACGGGGAACTCGTGCGGCACGCGTTCGGTGACGCGGCGGGGACCCGGTGAGTGGCTGGTGAGTGGCTGGTGAGTCCCGCGCGGCCGACCACCGTGGGCGTCCGCGACGGGCCGGGCAGAGCCTGACTGAGCGTGTCATTCGAGGCGGGCGGCGGCGGCAGCCCTGCGGGACGACGCGGCGCAGGTCGCGCTGTGCCCTTCGACGTTCCACTGGTCCTCGGTGGCCTTCATGGTGGCCTTGACGAACACCTCCACCGATTCGACGTCCGGGTCTTCGGCGTGACGGGCGCTGACGACCGTACAGGCCAGCTGCGCGAGGGCGTCCCCGGGCAGGGTCTTCGCGGCGTTCGCGAAATCCACTCGGTCGGTGAAGCCCAGTTCGATCGACACCTTGGCGCCATCGGCCCGGACCGTCGGATCCTCCTTCGGTTTCGGCAGCAGGGTGGCCATGCCCGCGCGCTGTTCGGAGCTGGTCGGGCCCTGGAACAACAACCGCACGGCCGCTACGACGCCGGGCCGCTGAGGAGTCCTGCGGGTGACCGCGATCAGGCCGCCCTTGCCCGGGAAGTAGAGCGTCATGGTCGACCGGATACCGGTGGCGGGCTCCCCCGACCCCACCACACCGGTCGTGGGGATACCGCAGGCGCCGAGCAGGAGCGCCGACGCGACAAGCAGCGCGGGCCGGACGGCCCGGTGGGCGGGGCTCATGGGTGGCTCCCCTCGGACGTTTCAGACGTTTCGGATGTTTCGGTCGGTTCTGGTGGTGGCTCGCCCTGTCCCTGTCCCTGGCGCAGGGGGAGTTCTACGGTGAACACGGCGCCGCCGTGTGGACCGTTCGCCGCCTGGATGGTGCCGCCGTGCAGGTGGACGTTCTCCGCGGTGATGGCGAGTCCGAGGCCGCTGCCCTCGGTCCTGGTGCGAGCCGTGTCCGATTTGTAGAAGCGGTCGAAGACATGGGGCAGGACGCTCTCGGGGATGCCCGGTCCGCTGTCCAGCACCTCGATGACCGCCCGCCGGCCGTCGTCCGGGTGCTCCCAGCCGTAGAGGTTCAGACGTACGGGGCGTCCGCCGTGGCGGAGTGCGTTGCCGACCAGGTTCGCGACGATCACGTCGAGGCGGCGCGGGTCGAGGCTGCCGCGGAGTGTGCCGGGCGGCGGGAGCCGGATGTCGACCGTCTCCAGCCAGGCGCGGGAGGCGAGGGTGCGCCGGACGCAGTCCGCGAGGTCGATCTCGTCCAGGTGCAGACCGGCCGCGCCCGCGTCGAAGCGGGAGATCTCCATCAGGTCCTCCACCAGGCGGGCCAGCTTGACGGTCTCCTCGCTGATGAGCCGTACGGCGGTGGCGGTGTCGGGGTCGAGGTGGGCCGCGTCCTCGTCGAGGATGTCGGTGACCGCCGACATGGCGGCCAGCGGGGTGCGCAGTTCGTGCGAGACGTCGGCGGCGAAGCGGCGGGCGCGTGCCTCCATGCGGCGGAGTTCGGCGACCGACTCCTCCAGGGCGGCGGCGGTCTCGTTGAAGGTGTGGGAGAGATCGGCGAGTTCGTCGGAGCCGTTGACGGCGAGCCGGGTGTCGAGGTGGCCCTCGGCGATGCTGCGGGTGGCCCGGCGCAGCTCGCGCACCGGCCGCAGCACGCCACGGGCGGCCAGCAGCGCGAGCAGGACGGCGAGGACCAGCGCGGGAACCGTGGCCCGCTCGACGGCGGGGACCAGGGCCTGGACGTAGGCCTGTTCGGTGGTCTGCGGCACCGTCAGGAAGACGCCGAGCCCGGACGGGTCGGACGTGGGCCGCTCGGCGGTGCCGAAGGTGACGGGCAGGCCGACGACGAGTGCGGGGCGGCCGTCGGTCGTCACCCGCTGGAAGACGGTGCTCCCGTCGGAGGCCACGGCCGTACGCAGGTCGGACGTCAGCTCCTCGAACGGGTCCTCCGGTGCGGAGGTGGCGCTCAGAGCGCCGTAGGTGGCCAGCACACGCCAGTTCTTCGACGGTTCGGAGTACGCCAACTGGCGGGCGAACAGGTTCAGTTGGGTCTGCTTCGGGGGAAAGGCGAGGTCGGCGGCGAGGGTGTTGACATGGTCGCGGAACTGCGCGATCACACTGTCCTGGCTCTGCTGGAGCACCCCCGTGCGCGCCTCCCGGAACGTCAGGGCGCCGGTGGTCAGGGTGGCGACGCCGGCGACCAGCAGGAAGGCCACCAGCAGCCGGCCGCGCAGTCCGCGCAGCAGCGGGGGCGCCTTCACCCGGGTCTTCACCGGGCCCTGAACTGGTAGCCGAAGCCGCGCACGGTCTGTATGTAGCGCGGCTGTCCCGGGGGCTCGCCCATCTTGGTGCGCAGCCGTTTGACGCAGGCGTCCACCAGCCGTGAGTCGCCGTGGTAGCTGTGTTCCCAGACGGCTTCCAGGAGCTGCTGCCTGCTGAACACCTGGCCCGGCGAGGCGGAGAGGGTCAGCAGGAGCCGTAGTTCGGAGGGGGCGAGCGCGACCGGCGCGCCCTCGTGGGTGACGGTCAGCGCGGCCCGGTCGATGGCCAGTTCCCCGTGGGTCTCGATCCTCGGCGCGGCTCCGTCGGCGGGTGTGCCGCCGACCCGTCGCAGGACGGCACGGATACGGGCTTCGAGCACGCGGGCCTGGACCGGCTTGACGACGTAGTCGTCGGCTCCCGCCTCGAGTCCGACCACGATGTCCACGTCGTCGCCCCGGGCGGTCGCCATGATGATCGGGACCTGGTCGTCGGCCCCGCGGATGCGGCGGCACACGTCGAGCCCGGACACGCCGGGCAGCATCAGGTCGAGGACCACGACGTCCGGCCGGAACGACCGCAGCTGTTCCAGCCCTTCCTCGCCCGTCCCGGCGGCGGCGACGTCGTGCCCCTGGCGGCGCAGCGCGAGCTGGACGCCCTCACGGACAGCGCGGTCGTCTTCGATGAGCAGGACACGTGGCATGTGCTCAGTATCCGTACAACTCCAGGCCAGGCCGGTGCTGTTACGGGACGATCACATACTCACCCGCCGCCGCCGGCTGTTGCCGTTCGGTCACACTCCGGGCCAGTTCCCATCACACCGCGGGGCCAGCCTCAACCACCATGACCGAACACATGAGCATGCCCAAGAGGCTCCGCGTTTCCGTGGCCACCGTCCTGGCCGTCGGCCTGCTGCCGCTCCTCGCCGCCTGCGGCGGTTCCGGCGACAAGACCGAAGGAGGCTCCGCGGCCGGCAGCGGAGCGAACGCGGCGAACGGCAGTACGACGAACGCCGACGGGGCGGTGCAGCTCACCGTCCCGGACGACGCGGACGACGACACCAAGAAGCAGTACATCACCGAGAACACCCTCGCGGCCTGCATGAAGAAGCAGGGCTTCGTCTACACGCCGCACGTGCAGACGTCGGGCGGCGACGACAACCTCGCCGGGCAGAACACGGAGGACTACGCGGCGGCGAAGAAGTCCCGGGCGAAGTACGGGTTCGGCAACTACGCGACCGCCGTCTACCCCAACGACCCCGACGCCCCCTTCTCCAACGCCGGCGGAAGGCAGGGCGGAAAGATGCTCACCCCCGCCGACGACGACGAGAAGGGGCTCACCCCCGCCGAGCAGAAGGCGTACTCGGAGGCGCTCGCGGGCCCCCCGGCCGCGACCAAGGCGGAGGAGAAACTCGGGGGCTGCGAACTCAAGGCGTCGGAAGCGGCGAACGGACCGGCGTTGAGCGCCGCCGCGGAGAAGAAGGCGTGGAACGCCAAGGTGGAGACGAACCGCGCGAACGGTCTTGAGCTCAACGGTGACACCCAACTGGTGCAGCTCGCCCAGGAGTTCGCCGCCTGCCTGAAGGCGCAGGGCATCCCGGTGAGCACCACCCAGCCGACCGGCATGTCCGACATGGTGCGCCTCGACCAGGAGGTCCCGGAGAACCACTTCAGCATGACCAAGGAGGAGGCGCTGCCGCTGCTCACCAAGGAGATCGACATCTCCCTGAAGGACCTGGAGTGCGGCAGGAAGTTCCGGGCCGCGTACTTCCCCAAGCTGAAGGCGCACCCGTACTGGGGTGACAACGCATGAGCCGACTCAGTGGCCGCAAGCAACTGGGCGCGCTGGTCGGCGCGGTGGTCCTGGTCGGTGCGGGCGGCTGGATCGCCGGCACGCAGGTGCGCTCTCCCGCCGACGCCGCCGCCGCGCACACCGCGCCGAAGGCCGGCCCGGTGACGGTGGCGGTCGGGCGGCAGTCCCTCACCGCGACCGTGGTGGCGTCCGGTTCCGTCGAGTTCGCCTCGCCGCGTCCGCTCGCGCTGGCCGGTTCCGTCGGCACCGGGGTGTCCGCGGTCGCGGGCGGCGAGGGTGCGGAGCAGCGGATCACCAAGGCGCCGGTCGCCGGTACCGAGGTCAAGGAGGGCGACGTACTGATGACGGTCAACGGCCGTCCGGTGCTCGCGCTGAGCGGATCCGTACCGATGTACCGCGCATTGGGCCCGGGTGCCTCCGGCGACGATGTGAAGCAGCTCCAGCGAGCGTTGCGGCGGCTCGGCTTCGACCCCGGGTCGATCAGCGGCACCTACCGCCAGGGCACCGCGACGGCGGTCACCAGCTGGTACACGAGCAAGGGGTACGAGGCCCAGAAGCCCAGCGCGGACGACCAGCAGCAACTGGGCCAGTTGCAGCAGGCGGTGTCCTCCGCCCAGCAGACACTGCTCACGACCACCAGCACGGGCGCGAGCGGCGGCGGCACCGGCACAGAGACGGGGGCGGAGGCGGGCGCGAACGGCGGTACGAGCTCGCCGAACCCGCAGTCCGGCGCCGACGCGCAGATCCACCAACTGCAGCTCGATTCCGCGAGGAAGTCGCTGGACATGGCGAACACCGCGCTCAGCACCTTCCAGGCCTCCTACGGGACGAAGGTCCCGGCCGGCGAGGTCGTCTTCTTCCCGAAGCTGCCCGTACGGCTGAACAAGGTGACGGTGAAGACGGGGGACACCGCGGCCGGCCCGATCGGCACCGTGACCAGCTCCGACCTGGAGGTGCAGGCGGTCGTCCCCGGCGCGGACGCCGAACTGCTGAGAAAGGGCATGGCCGTCGAGCTGACGACGACGGACGGCAGGAAGGCGGCGGGCACGGTGTCCGCGCTCGGCGCCGACGCCGCGTCCTCGACGACAGGTGCGTCGGGCTCGGGCGAGGAGGGCGAGGGATCCGCCGGGACGGAGGCGGAGGGCACCGGGGCCGAGGTCGCCGGCACCTCCGCCGGCAACGCCTCGGCCCCGGTCCAGCTGCGGATCTCCGTATCCGACTCCGGTGCGCTGGGCGACGAGGCCGAGGCCGCCGTGAAGGTGACCATCAAGATCGGTGCCTCGGACGGCAAGGTGCTGGTCGTGCCGCTCGCCGCGATCCGCACCTCGTCCGACGGAAAGGTGCGGGTGCAGGTCGAACGCGGCGGCAGGCTGAGCGACGTCCCCGTCACCGTCGGGCTCTCCGCGGCCGGTCTCGTCGAGGTGAAGCCGACCAGCGGCACGCTGGAGCAGGGCGACAAGGTGGTGGTCGGCGAGTGACCCCCGAACCCGGCCTCGCCCCCGTCGCTGTCCCCAGCCCTTCCGATGCCGATGCCGGCGACGATGCCGTCATCGAACTCACCGGTGTGGAACGGACCTTCGCCTCCGAGCCCCCGGTGCACGCACTGCGCGGTGTGAACCTGACCGTCCGGCGCGGCGAGCACCTCTCCATCGTCGGCCCCTCCGGCTCCGGGAAGTCGACGCTGCTCAACACGCTCGGCCTGCTCGACCGGCCCACCGCCGGCACGTACCGGCTCGACGGCGTCGAGACCACCGGGCTCGGCGACCTCGAACGCACCGCGCTGCGCGGCAGCCGCATCGGGTTCGTGTTCCAGTCCTTCCACCTCCTCCCGTACCGCACCGTCGACGAGAACGTCATGCTGGCCGAGACGTACCGCAGGCCGCGCCCCGGGCTCGGGCGCGGTACCCGCCTCGCCCGAGCCCGGGAGGCGATGGACCGGGTCGGACTCGGGCACCGGTCGGGCTTCAGGCCCGACCGGCTCTCCGGCGGCGAACGCCAACGCGTCGCCATCGCACGGGCGTTGATCAGCGATCCCGCGCTGCTGCTCTGCGACGAGCCCACCGGAAACCTGGACAGCGAGAACACCCTGTCCGTACTGGAACTCTTCGACGACCTGTGCGCCCAGGGCATGACCCTGGTGCTCATCACCCACGACGAGACGGTCAGCCGCCGCGCCGGCCAGCGGGTCCGCATCACCGACGGCCGCCTCACCCTGGAGACCTAGTGAAACGTGTATCGGCCGGGGCCGGGGCCGGGGCACGTGTCGAACGCCCCTGGATGGACCCCCGGGACCTGTGGACGGAAGCTCTCGCGGGCGTCATGGCCCGCCCCGTACGATCCGCCCTGACCACACTCGGCACCGTGCTCGGCATCACCACGCTGGTCATCACCATCGGGGTGGCCTCCACCGCCGGCAACCAGATCGTCGGCCGGTTCGACGCGCTCACCGCGACCTCGGTGACCGTCACGGTGCCGTCCGCGCCAGCCGGCTCCGACGACAAGCCCCTGGTGGACTGGTCGGGGACCGACGCGGTCCGGCGACTGGCGGGCGTGGACTCGGCCGCGGCCCTCGCCGACTCCCCGCTGACCAACAGCGTCCAGGTGCGGTCCAACGACGTGAAGGCGCCCGGCGACGTCTCCGGCCAGACCCTGGCCGTGGTGGCCGCCTCGGCCGGCCTGCCCGCCGGGGTACGCGGTGCGATGACCTCGGGACGGTTCTACGACGCCGGTGACATCGCCCGGCACGCCCAGGTGGCGGTCCTCGGCGACCAGGCGGCACGGCTGCTCGGCATCAGCCGGGTGCAGGACTCCCCGGCGATCTTCTTCCAGGGCCAGTCGTACACCGTCATCGGTGTCCTCGGCGGTGTCCAGCGCGAGCAGCGGCTGTCCACCGCCGTGATGCTCCCGCCCACCACCGCCGCGGACCGCCTCGGCCTGACGGACGTCACCCGGGTGCTGATCAACACCGCGCTCGGCGCGGCCCGGCAGGTGGCACGCCAGGCACCGATCGCCCTGGCACCCGGGCAGGGGAGATCCCTCACCGTCGTGGCGCCCCCCGACCTGTCCAAGGCGCGTGACGGAGTCCAGAACGACGTCAACGGTCTCTTCCTCGTCCTCGGCCTGGTCTCGCTGGTGGTCGGCGCGATCGGCATCGCCAACGTGACCCTGGTGACGGTGATGGAAAGGGTCGGGGAGATCGGCCTGCGACGCGCGCTGGGTGCCTCGCGACGGCAGGTAGCGGGCCAGTTCCTGCTGGAGTCGACGACGATCGGCCTGCTCGGCGGCATCGTCGGCGCGGCCCTGGGTATCGCCGTCGTGGTGGGTGTCGCCGTCTTCAAGGAGTGGACCCCGGTCCTGGACCTGAACCTCGCCCTCGGCGCCCCGCTCGCCGGAGCCCTCGTCGGCCTGCTCGCCGGTCTCTACCCGTCGCTGCGCGCCGCCCGGATGGAACCGGTGGACGCCCTCCGGGCACCCTCCTAGACCGACATCACCCCGAGTCGGCCGGTCCGCGTGGTCAGGACGGCCATTCCGGTTCGGACAGGGTCGCGTCGAGCGCGTCGAGGAGTACCTGGGCGGGCTGGGACGCGGGTGGCTTGCCGTACACGGCGGCCACGACCTGTCTGCGCATGCCGGGAATCCGGTCGAGCCTGACCCCGGGGTGCCGGTTGGCGAGGAGGGTGAGCCCGGGTAGCAGGCTCACGCCGAGACCGGCCGCGACGAGTGCCTGTACGGCGACGTAGTCGTCGGTCTCGAACTCGACGACCGGCGAGAACCCGGCCCGCCCGCAGGCCGCGACGAGATGCTCGCGGCAGCGCTCGCACCCGGCGATCCAGCGCGTGCCGGCGTACGTCGTCAGCTCCGCCCGGGGGCCGTCCCAAGCGCGGTCCGCCGGTGTGACCATGTACAGCGGTTCGTCGAGAAGCGGGATCATGGTGGTGTCGCGGCGATCGCGCTGGGGCGGGTCGCCGTGCTCGAAGACCAGCGCCACGTCGACGTCGTTGTTGCGCAGGGCGCTGAGCGCGTCCGGCGGTTCGGCCTCGCGCAGGATGAGCTCGATGCCGGGATGCTCGGCGGTGACACGGGCGGCGGCGAGCGGCACCAGGGTGGCCAGCGCCGAGGGAAAGGCGGCCAGGCGGACCCGGCCGGTGCGCAGCCCGGCCAGCTCGTCCAGTTCGGCGTGCACCGACTCGACCTGCGCGAGGATCGACTCGGCGCGGTCCACCAGCAGCCGGCCGGCGTCGGTGAGCCGGATACCGCGCCCCATCCGCTGCAACAGCGGTACGCCCACCTCGGCCTCGAGCTTGGCGAGCTGATGGCTGACCGACGGCTGGGCGTAGTGCAGCGCCTCGGCGGCAGCCGTGATCGAACCTTCACGGGCGACGGCCACCAGCACACGCAGCCGGCTCAGGTCGATCATTCGCGAATCATAGCCAGCTTCGATGACAGCCTCGAAAACACGCATTGGTCCGATACCGGTGGTACTGGGAGGGTGGGTGGGAAAGTTCGTGCGAAAGCTTTTGCCCCCTTTTACGCCTTACGCGCGTCCGCCCCCTGGGCGCGGAAAGGAGATGTCGTATGGCTGGTAAGGCTGCGAATCCACCGTCGCGATCCGTGTCGGTGGGCGACCGCGCGGCACGGACTCTGGCGAACGCCACCAAGACCGTTCCCCAGATGGCCTCCATCACGCCTCGCTGGCTGGTGCACCTGATGTCCTGGGTGCCCGTCGAGGCCGGTATCTACCGCGTGAACAGGGTCGTGCACCCCGAGTCGGTACGTATCGAGTGCGACAACTACGACGAGGCGCCGCTGCCCGACACCTTCGTCGACTACGAGCCGGAGCCCCGGGAGTACCGGCTCAAGGCCGTGCAGACGGTCCTTGACCTGCACACCCGGATCGCCGACCTGTACTCCAGCCCGCACGACCAGACCGCACAGCAGCTGCGGCTGACCATCGAGGCGGTGAAGGAGCACCAGGAGGGCGAGCTGATCAACAGCCCGGAGTACGGGATGCTGAGCAGCGCGGCGCCCACGCAGCGGATCTCCACGCTGGCGGGGCCGCCGACGCCGGACGACCTGGACGCCCTCATCACGAAGGTGTGGAAGCAGCCGGCCTTCTTCCTCACCCACCCGGAAGGGATCGCCGCCTTCGGCAGGGAGTGCACCCGGCGCGGTGTTCCGCCGGCGACGGTCAGCATGTTCGGCTCGCAGTTCCTGACCTGGCGCGGGCTGCCGATCATCCCGTCGGACAAGGTCCCCCTGGAGAACGGGAAGACCAAGTTCCTGCTGCTTCGTACCGGCGAGTCCCGTCAGGGCGTGGTCGGACTGTTCCAGCCGGGGCTCGCCGGGGAGCAGGGGATGGGGCTGTCGGTGCGCTTCATGCAGATCGACCGCAGTGCCATCGCCTCCTACCTGGTCTCCCTGTACTGCTCGCTCGCGGTACTCACCGAGGACGCGCTCGCCGTGCTCGACGATGTCGAGGTGGACAAGTTCCATGACTACGCCCCCAACTACCGGTAACGAAGCCGCTCCGGCGTGGCTGCCGGACGAGGCGATGCTGAACCGGCTGGCCGGGGAGTTCTTCCGAGCACTTCCCGGGCAGCCGGCGGACACGGAGGCCTCGGTCCCCGACGGCTCGTCGGCGGGCATGCGGTCTTCGGTTCCCGAGGTCCCGTCGGAGGGCACTGCGGCTCCGGCCCACGACGGCCCGTCGGCAGGCACTCGGGCTCCGGCCCACGACGGTTCGTCGGCGGCCACTCAGGCTCCGGTGCGTGACGGTTCCTCGATGAGTACTCAGGCTCCGGCCCACGGCGGTTCGTCGGCGTGGCCGGTACCGGCCGGCCTGCCGGCCGGTGACCCGCCTCCTCCGGCGCCGAAGGCCGGCATGAGCCCACCGTCCGGGCCGCCACCGACCAGTGCCCCGGCCACCTACGCGGCGAGTGCGCCCGGCGTTGCCGGATACACCCCGGAGCTGCCGGCCCTGCCGGTGACACCGGTGGCGCCCGGGTCGCCGTCCGCCGCACCGATGTCCGCACCGGCCCAGTTCCCGGCCCCCGGACAGTTCTACTTCCTCAACGAGGCACCCGGGTTCCCCGCCGAGGCGCCTGAGCTTCCCGGCTTCGGGCACCTGGGGCTGCCGCCCCTGCCCGATCCCGCGGCACCGACGGCGACGACCACGCCGTACTACTTCGTCCAGGAGGGCGGCGCACCCGGCGCCCCCGGCGCACCGGTGGGGCTGCCGCTCGAGCAGCATCCGGCGTTCGACGTGCGGGCGGTCCGCCGGGACTTCCCGATCCTGTCCGAGCTGGTCAACGGCCGTCCGCTGATCTGGCTGGACAACGCCGCGACCACACAGAAGCCGCAGGCCGTGCTCGACCGGCTGGTCGAGTTCTACTCGCGGGAGAACTCCAACATCCACCGGGCCGCGCACGAACTGGCCGCCCGGGCGACGGACGCCTACGAGGGTGCCAGGAAGACCGTCGCCCGGTTCATCGGGGCGGGCTCCGCCGAGGAGATCGTGTTCGTCCGGGGCACCACCGAGGCGATCAACCTGGTCGCCAAGGCCTGGGGACCCCGGCACCTCCGCGCGGGTGACGAGATCGTCATCTCCTATCTGGAGCACCACGCCAACATCGTGCCCTGGCAGATGCTGGCGCAGCAGACCGGCGCGGTGATCAAGGTGATCCCGGTCGACGACTCCGGGCAGTTGCTGCTCGACGAGTACGCCGACCTGCTGTCCGACCGCACCAAGCTGGTCGCGGTCACCCAGATGTCCAACGCGCTCGGCACCGTCGTACCGGTCGAGCAGATCATCGAACTCGGGCACCGGGCCGGGGCACGCGTCCTGGTCGACGCGGCGCAGTCGGTCCCGCACCTGCCGATCGATGTCAGGGCGCTGGACGCGGACTTCCTGGTCTTCTCCGGGCACAAGCTGTTCGGGCCGACCGGGATCGGGGTGCTCTACGCCAAGCGGGAGATCCTGGAGGACATGCCTCCGTGGGAGGGCGGCGGCAACATGATCGCCGACGTCACCTTCGAGCGGGCCGTCTATCAGCCGCCGCCGAACCGCTTCGAGGCGGGCACCGGCAACATCGCCGACGCGGTGGGGCTGGCCGCGGCCATCGACTACGTCGAGCGCGTCGGCCTGCCCAACATCGGCGCCTACGAACACACGTTGGTCGAGCACGCCACCGAAGGCCTGCGCGGGGTGCCCGGGCTCCGGCTGATCGGCACGGCTCCACACAAGGCGAGCATCGTGTCGTTCGTACTGGACGGCTACGAGCCCGCCGAGGTGGGCACGGCGCTCAACGAGGACGGAATCGCGGTGCGTTCGGGTCACCACTGCGCGCAGCCGATCCTGCGCCGGTACGGCGTGGAGGCCACCGTCCGGCCGTCGTTCGCGTTCTACAACACGCACGAGGAGGTGGACACGCTGGTCGCGGCGGTCCACCGGCTCGCGGACCGGCGCGGCGGACGGCGCTAGTCCGCGCTGCCTGGCTGGACGACGGTACGACGGTGGGACGGAGACCTGTTCAAGGTCTCCGTCCCACCGTCGTACCGTCGTCCTCGTTCGGAAGGCCGCCGGTCAGGACATCGCGGCGCCTGTCGCGGCGTCGCGCGTGTTGCTGAGGAACCGTGTGGAGGGCAGGCTTCCGTCCGGCCCGCGTGGGGCGGTCGTCGCCGCGGAGCCGGTGAGGCGCAGTACGGATGCCGTCCAGCCCGGCTGGTCCCAGGAGTCGCCGGTGTGCCGTGCCCCGCTGCCCAGCCACGCGTCAGGATGGTTGGCCAGGGCGAGGTTGTGCTGGAGCGTCGCCGCCGAGTGGACGAAGGCGAAGCCCGCCGCCCCGTTGCGGTAGGCCGTGTTGCGGGTCAGCCGAGGGGCTCCCGTGTCGCCGACCTCGGTGAATCCGAAGCCGGCGTTGTCCCAGGCCGCGCTGTCGGTGGCGCTCTGGGCGGTCCGGTCGCTCCTACCGCCGCCGAGTTTGAAGCCGCTGCCTCCGCCGGAGAAGTCCGCGATGGCCCAGCGGTTGACGCCGTTGCCGAACGACCAGGTGCGCTCGACGGCCACGGCACCGGCGAAGCCGCTGACGTCCGCGCCGTCGCCGGAGTTGTCGTACGTCCGGCAGCCCTGGATCCGGTTGCCCGCACCCGAACCGTCCCGGAACGCCAGGCCGTCGGCGTACCCGCCGGTGGACCCGGACTCGTGGTTGTCGAAGAAGTCGCTGTCGAGCACGAGGTTGTTGTTCGTTCCGGCGCCGTGGAGGAGAAGTCCGATCCGGCCGTTGCGGTGGACGCTGAGGCGGGTGAGGACGTCGTCGTGGCAGGACTCGCAGGCGTACGCGATGGCGGGGGCGTTGACGATCTCCAGCCCCCGCACCGTGAGGTACGCGCCGCTCTGGACGACGAACGGGGTGCCGGCCGAGAACCGGGCGCCGTCGAACACGGGATGTTCGTCGCGGTAGTTGCTCACCGTGATCCGACGGTCGGCCGTACCGGAGGTCCTGAGGGCGATCGTCCCGGCCGGTTGGTACGTCCCTCCGCGCACGGCGACCGTCTGGCCGGGCCTGGTCCCGGAGACGGCCCGGGTCACCGTGGCGAACGGGCGGGCAAGGGTTCCGGGGTTCGTGTCGTCCCCGTCGGGGGCGACGTAGTAGTCGGCGGTCGCGACGCCGGAGTAGGCGCGGGCGCCGGCGGCCGGGGCGGTGGCCGAAGCAGTCGGTGAGGCAGAGGCGGAGGCGGAGACAGAAGCGGAGGCCGCCGGGCCGGGACGGTGTGCGGCGCTCGCGCCCGGGGTCGGGGCCGGGGCTCGCGGCGCCGGAGTGGCGTCCGGCAGGTACTGGTGGATCCCGAGGCCGGTCACCGCGACCAGCGTCGCGGTGGCGCCGACGGCCACGGCGGACTTGGCCGACATCCGGCCCAGGATGTGCCGGACGGCGCGCCACAGCGAGGCCAACGCGCCGGGTGCCAGGCCGTGTTGGCCGACGAGGCCGGGGATTCCCGCCACCAGCGCTGCCGGGACCGCCAGCCCGCTGAGCCGGATCGGCACGTCGTCGATCGAGCTCCGGGCACTGACCGTCGCCTGGCACTGCGGGCAGTCCCGCACATGCCGGCTGAGCCTGGTCAGGACCCGTGCGCCGGCTGCGGCCGGGCCGCCGTCCGTCAGTGCTGAGAGATCGGCACACCTGGGCCGTGCCCGCCACGCGGCCAGCACGTCGACGGCCAGTTCGAGTTTGGCCTTCATCCGCTGGATGCGCACCGCGGTGTGCGGGACGGTGAGGTTCAGCGCGGTGGCGACCTCGGCGCGGCTCAACTGGCCGGCGGTCTCCTGCCACCACAGTGCCATCGTCCGGCGTTCTTCGTCACTGAGCCAGCGGCCGGCTTCCAGCAGATCACTGCCCGCGCGGGCCAACGTGCGCCGGTCGACGGTGAGTTCGGCGAATTCGGCGGAGGCATCCGGTATGTCACCGGTGTCGGGCAGGGGTGTCTGATGGACCGTGGAGGCCTTGCGCCGGCGTCCGTGGTCGTACATCTGCCGGATCGCGATGGCCAGGATCCAGGACCGGAACCGCTCGGGTTCCCGCAGCCCGGGGAGCGCCCGCAGTGCGCGCAGCATGGTCTCCTGCACGACGTCGTCCACGTCCGGGTGCCCGTGCAGTCCCCGCCCGACCACGTTGTAGACCAGGGGAAGATACTCCCGGAACAGGGCGGACCGGGCGTCGGTGTCACCGGATCGGGCGGCCTCGACCAGCTCGGTCCCCGACCACCGCACCGCTGTGTCCGCCGCTGTCAGCGGCGCGGCAGCCTCGTACACGTTTTCCTCACAGAGTCGTTCCTCGGCGGAGGCGGTCATGATGGCACGCGTTGCCGCCAGGTCAAGATGCAGTCCCCGGCTGGCACAGACGTGAAATTCGTGTGTGGGTTCTTGTTATGGGTCGTCGTGGTGGGCCGTCTCCGTAGTGACAGCGGAGAAAGGAAACCGAGGAAACATGTACCTCAGACGCGGCAAGCGGGCCCGAAGCAGGCGACCCCGATGGCGCATCGCGGTGCCCGCGGGGCTGGCGGCCCTCGTCGTGGTGGGCGGTGTCGCGACGGCGGCCAACGTCGTCGGGGGCTCCGGCGACCAGGCGTCCGACGTCAAGGCGGGCACGTACACCCTGGCGGTCGCGAAGAGCGGCCTGTGCCTGGATCTCGTCGGGGGCGGATCGTCCCCCGGCACGCAGGTCCAGCAGTGGGGCTGCGCTCCGGGGCAGGGCAACCAGCAGTGGACCCTGGTGGACCGCGGATCGGGCCGGTTCGCCGTCAAGTCCGTGGCGAGCGGACTGTGCCTCGACGTCACCGGCGGCTCCACCGCGTCCGGGACCCGTCTCCAGCAGTGGGGCTGCGGGAACGACCAGGCCAACCAGCTGTGGAAGCTGAAGCCGGCGCGGGACAATACGTACCAGATCGTCAACGTCGGCAACGGCCTGTGCGTCAGTGACGCGGGGGCGAGCACCGCGTCCGGCGCCGCCGTCATCCAGGAGACCTGCTCCACCAACAGCAACAAGCGCTGGTCGCTGACCGCGGTCGGCGCCACCGCGTCGAGCACCGCGCAGCCGCCCGCCACTTCGGGCAAGACCGTCACGGGTACGACCGTCACCGTGGCGGCCGACGGCAGCGGCGACGTGACCACCGTCCAGGCGGCGATCGACAAGGTCCCGGTCAACAACACCAAGCCGGTGACCGTCGCCATCAGGAAGGGCACCTACCGGGGCGTCTTCACCGTCCCGGGCAACAAGCCCTTCGTGACGCTGAAGGGCCTCGGGGCCGCCGCCTCCGACGTCGTGCTGGTCCAGAACCACGGCGCCGGCACCAAGAAGGCGGACGGGACGACGTACGGAACCTCCGGCAGCGCGACCGCGTTCGTCGACGGCCACGACTTCTCGGCCTCGAACCTGACCATCTCCAACGACTACGACACCGGGACCAACAGCACCGGCCAGGCGGTCGCCCTGAGCCTGTCCGCCGACCGCGCGGTTCTCACGAACGTGCGGATCCTCGGCCACCAGGACACCCTGCTGCTCAACAACTCCGCACGGGCCTACTTCCTGAAGTCCTACGTCGAGGGCACCGTCGACTTCATCTTCGGCGGCGGGATCGCGGTCTTCGACCAGAACGAGATCCACCAGGTGGGCAGCGGCGGTTACATCACCGCGGCCAGCACACCGGCGGCACGCGCCTACGGCTACCTCTTCTACAGGTCGAACATCACCGGGCCCGCCGCCACGAAGACCGGCAGCCTGGGCCGCCCGTGGCGTCAGGACGCGCAGGTCCTCTACCGCGAGTCCACCCTCGGGTCGTTCGTCAACACCAGCCGGCCGTGGAGCGACATGTCCGGCTCGGTCTGGACGAAGGCGCGCTTCACGGAGTACAGGAACACCGGCGCCGGGGCGGCCGTCAACGCCAACCGGCCGCAGCTGAGCGACGCCCAGGCGGCGAACCACACCCCGGCCAAGTACCTGGCCGGCTCGGACGGCTGGAACCCGATCGCGACCGCCGGCACCTCGACGGGAACGACCACGGGGACGACCACGGCGGCGACCGGCACGGTCTGCAAGCCCACCGCCTACGGGGCGAAGGCCGACGGCACCACCAAGGACACCGCCGCCCTGCAGAAGGCGATCAACGCCTGCGCGGGCAAGGGCACGGTCGAACTGACCAGCGGCAAGTACCTGTCGGGCGCCCTGACCCTGCCCGGCGACCTCACCTTCCGGATCGACTCCGGAGCGACCCTGCTCGCCTCGCAGGCCGCGGCGGACTACGCCTCCTCGGGATCGAAGCTCGCCCCGCTGCTGGCCGGGTCCGGGAAGAACCTCACGATCACCGGTGCGGGCACCATCGACGGCCAGGGCGCCCCGTGGTGGGCCAGGACGAAGAAGGAGAAGGCGGCGGGGCAGACCCTGTCGTCCCGGCCCTGCCTGATAACGGTCAACGACGCCTCGAACCTGAGGATCACCGGGATCACCCTCAGGAACGCCCCGAACGTGCACATCACCCTCAAGAAGGTGACCACGGCCGTCCTCGACAAGCTGACGATCTCGGCGCCCGCGGACGCACCCAACACCGACGGGATCGACGTCTGGTCGTCCTCGGGCGTAGCGGTGACGGGCAGCACGATCGACGTCGGTGACGACAACATCGCCATCGACTCCTCGACGGCCGGCGGGCCCGCCCACGACATCTCGCTGAGCGGCTGCACGATCCTGCACGGCCATGGACTGTCCATCGGCAGCTTCACCGCCGGCGGCGTCTACAACATCAACATCCACGACAACACCCTCAAGGGCACCACCGCCGGCGTCCGGATCAAGACCGCACGCGACCGGGGCGGCGAGGTCCACGGCATCACGTACAAGAACCTCACGATGACCAACGTGACGACGCCCATCCAGATCGTCGGCTACTACCCGAAGGTCCCCGCGGACGGCGACGCCGCCCAGGCGGTCACCAGCACCACCCCCAACTACCACGACATCACCATCGCCAACATCACCGCGACCGGCGCCAGGGAGGCAGGCCAGATCGTCGGCGTCCCCGAGCGGCCGGTCACCGGGCTCACCCTGACCTCGGTCACCATCAGTGCCAAGACCGGCCTGACCGTCCGCAACGCCACGGTCCGTACGAACTCCACCACCGTCAAGGCCGCCTCGGGCCCGGCGTACGTCGTGCAGAGCAGGGCAACCGTCCACTGATCACGCGAAGGGCGAAGGGCGAGCACGTCAGGGTCGGCCGGCGTGCGCTGCCGGCGGGGCTGCCCATCGGCGGCTCGAACGAGGGGCTCGGCGCGTCGGGTTCCTGAGCTGTAAGGACTTCGTACCGGCCGGGTTCCGCCTCTTCAGGGGCGGGGCCCGGCTTTCGGCTTACCGGGACCTCGCACGGTGCACGGCGGCTTACGGGGACCTTCCACGGCGGAAATCTGCCCGTAACGCCCAACGCGTCTACTCATATGCAACAAAGATTCACCACAGTGGACACCCAAGGAGGGCCCATGGCGACCGCCATCCCCGATCTCCCCGCTCTCCCGGATCCGCCGGCTTCCCCCGATCTCGCCGAACTGGTCCGCGCCGACGGTATCGAGTTCGTGCTCGCCGTCTTCGTCGACCTGACCGGCAAGCCGTGCGCCAAGCTCGTCCCGGCCCAGGCCGTCGAGGAACTCCGCGACGAGGGTGTCGGGTTCGCCGGTTACGCGGCCGGCGCGCTCGGCCAGCAGCCCAGCGACCCCGATGTGGTCGCCCGCCCCGACGCCTCCTCCTACACCCCCGTCCCCTTCGTCAAGCCCGGCCTCGCCCTCGTCCACTGCGACCCGTACGTGGAGGGCGAACCCTGGCCCTACGCGCCGCGCGTCATCCTGCGCAGAGTGCTCGAACGGGCCGCCGCCCAGGGGCTGTCGATGTCCGTGGGCGCCGAGGTCGAGTACTTCCTCGTCAACCGGGACGAGCACGGTGTGCTGAGAGTCGCCGACGCCAGGGACACCGCCGCCCAACCCTGTTACGACGCACGCGGGTTGACCCGGATGTACGACCACCTCACCGCCGTGTCCCGCGCCATGAACTCCCTCGGCTGGGGCAACTACGCCAATGACCACGAGGACGGCAACGGCCAGTTCGAGCAGAACTTCAAGCACGCCGACGCTCTCACCACCGCCGACCGGGTCATCACCATGCGGTACCTGGTGTCGATGCTGGCCGAACAGCGGGGCATGACCGCCACCTTCATGCCGAAGCCGTTCACCGACCGCACCGGCACCGGCATGCACCTGCACATGTCGCTGTGGCGGGGCGACGAACCCGCCTTCCCCGACGCCACCGACGGACGCGGGCTCGGACTCTCCCCGCTCGCCTACTCGTTCGTCGCCGGCATCATCGAACACGCGCAGGCCCTCCAGGCCGTCATCGCGCCGACGGTCAACTCCTACAAGCGCACCGGTGCGGTGAGCACCCGCTCGGGCGCCACCTGGACACCGCGCGTCGCGGGGTACGGCGGCAACGACCGCACCCACTTCGTCCGCGTCCCCGACGGCAACCGTATCGAGCTGCGCGGCGGAGACGGCGCCTCCAACCCCTACCTCGCCGCGGCCGCCGCCCTCGCCGCCGGCCTCGACGGCATCGAACGTGGCCTCGACCCGGGCGAGCCCGGTGCGGCAGGCAAGGGCCCGGAACTTCCACCGACCCTGCTGCACGCCGTGGAGGCGCTCCAGGCGAACGAGGTGATCAGCGGCGCGCTGGACGCCGCCGGGGCCGGGGTGAGCCGGTACTTCGCCGACCTCAAACGCGAGGAGTTCTTCGACTGGCACGCGACGGTCGGCCCCTGGGAGCTGGACCGCTATCTCACCGCTTTCTGATCGCCTCTCGACCGCATTCCGACCGCATTCTGAGAGGAGTTGGCATGTGCGGAATCGTCGGGCTCCATCTGCGGGAGCCCTCACTCGAACCCCGGCTCGGCGAGCTGCTGACCGCGATGCTGGGCCAGGTCGTCGAGCGCGGCCCCGATTCGGCGGGCGTCGCGGTCTACGGCGATCCCCGCCTGTCCCCGCCGGGGCGCGCCGTCGTCTCGCTGCTCGGGGTCACCCCGGCCGAGGCCGAGGCCGCGCTGCCCGGCGCCGTGGCCGTCGCCGCCGACGCGACCACCGTCGTCCACGCGGATCTTCCCGTCGCCGACCTGCTCGCCGCCGTCGCGGACGCGCTGCCCCATGCCATCGTCATCGGCTCCGGCACCGACATGGCCGTACTCAAGGGCACCGGAAACCCCGTGGAGTTGGCGGACGCCTTCGGGCTCGCCGCCGTCACCGGCTGGCAGGGCGTCGGCCACACCCGCATGGCCACGGAGTCCGCCGTCACCCCGGAGGGCGCCCACCCCTTCTCCGTCGGCCCCGGACAGTGCCTGGTGCACAACGGCTCCTTCGCCAACCACGCCACCATCCGGCGTGAACTGCGCGCCCAAGGCGTCGAGTTCGACAGCGAGAACGACTCCGAGGTCGGCGCGCGCTTCGTCGCCCGCCAACTGGCACAGGGCGCCGACCTGGAGAAGGCGCTGCGGCTGCTGTGCGAGCGGTTCGACGGCTTCTACACGCTGCTGGTGTCGACCGGTGACTCCTTCGCCGTCGTCCGTGACGCCATCGCCTGCAAGCCGGCCCTCGTCGCCGAGACCGACGCATGGGTGGCGATGGCCTCCGAGTACCGGGCGCTGGACGTCCTGCCGGGCATCGAGAACGCCCGCATCTTCGAACCCGAGCCGGAAGAGGTGTACATATGGCGACGCTGATCGACCTGGCGAACTCCCCGGTACGGGAGCTCAACCAGGCCCTGCACGCGCCCGGCGGCACGGATGTCTGGCGCATCCTCAACCCGCGCGGCGCGCACGCCGTGGCCTGCGGAATCCGGGACGATCTCGCCGTCGACATAGAGGGCCACGTCGGCTACTACTGCGCCGGCATGAACCAGCGCGCCACGGTCACCGTCCACGGCAACGCGGGTACGGGTGTCGCCGAGAACATGATGTCCGGGACGGTCCGGGTGCGGGGGAACGCGTCCCAGTCGGCGGGGGCCACCGGCCATAGTGGACTTCTGGTGATCGACGGGGACGCGTCCGCGCGGTGCGGGATCTCCATGAAGGGGGTGGACATCGTCGTGGGGGGCGATGTCGGGCACATGAGTGCGTTCATGGGGCAGGCGGGGCGGTTGGTGGTGTGCGGGGATGCGGGGGATGCGCTGGGGGACTCCCTGTACGAGGCCCGGATTTACGTGAGGGGCACGGTCAAGTCGCTCGGTGCGGACTGTGTCGAGAAGGAGATGCGGGCCGAACACCTCGCGGAGTTGGCCGAGTTGTTGAAGGCGGCCGAGCGGGACGAAGACCCTGCGGATTTCCGGCGGTACGGCTCCGCCAGGACGCTCTATCACTTCAAGGTCGACAACTCGGCGGCGTACTAGCGAAGTTTCTTGGCTGCGGGTCCGTTGTGGCTGGTCGCGCCCGCGCGGCGGAGCCGCAAATCGACACAGCCCCGCGCCCCTAAAGGGGGCGCTCCACCTCAGCCCTGATGAAGGAGTTGACCTTGGAAGCCCCATCCCACGGCCTGCGCGAGTCGGCGACTTTCGACCGTGCCACCATCCACGCCATCCAGCGCGCCGCCGAGACCGGTATCTACGACATCCGGGGGTGGGGTGCCAAGCGTCGACTGCCGCACTTCGACGACCTGTTGCTGCTCGGTGCCTCCATGTCCCGCTATCCGCTGGAGGGTTACCGGGAGCGCTGTGACACCGACATCGTCCTCGGCGCCCGGCACGCCAAGCACCCCCTTCGCCTCGCCACCCCCGTCACCATCGCCGGTATGAGCTTCGGGGCCCTCTCCGCCCAGGCCAAGGAGGCCCTCGGGCGAGGCGCCAGCGAGGCCGGTACCTCCACCACCACCGGGGACGGCGGGATGACCCCCGAGGAGCGAGGCCACTCCAAGCACCTCGTCTATCAGTACCTGCCGTCCCGCTACGGCATGAACCCCGACGACCTGCGGGCCGCCGACGCCATCGAGATCGTCCTCGGGCAGGGTGCCAAGCCCGGCGGCGGGGGCATGCTGCTCGGGCAGAAGATCACCGAACGGGTCGCCGGTATGCGGACGTTGCCCGTCGGCATCGACCAGCGCAGCGCGTGCCGCCACCCGGACTGGACCGGCCCCGACGACCTCGCCATCAAGATCCTGGAGCTCCGGGAGATCACCGACTGGGAGAAGCCGATCTATGTGAAGGTCGGCGCGACCCGGACGTACTACGACGTGAAGCTCGCCGTCCACGCGGGCGCCGATGTCGTGGTCGTCGACGGCATGCAGGGCGGTACGGCGGCCACCCAGGACGTCTTCATCGAGCACGTCGGCATCCCCACCCTGGCCGCCCTGCCCCAAGCGGTGCGCGCCCTGCAGGAGTTGGGCGTCCACCGCGAGGTCCAGCTGATCGTCTCCGGCGGGATCCGGGGCGGCGCCGACATGGCCAAGGCCCTCGCGCTCGGCGCGGACGCGGTCGCCATCGGCACCGCCGCGCTCATCGCGCTCGGCGACAACCATCCGAAGTACGACGCCGAGTACCGTCAACTGGGCTCGGCCGCAGGCTACTTCGACGACTACCAGGACGGCCGCGACCCCGCCGGCATCTCCACCCAGGACGAGGAACTCGCCGCCCGCCTCGACCCGGTGGACGCCGGCCGCCGGCTCGCCAACTTCCTCCGCGTGATGACCATGGAGGCCCAGACCCTCGCCCGCGCCTGCGGCAAGGCCCACCTCCTCCACCTGGAACCCGAGGACCTGGTGGCCCTGACGATAGAGTCCGCCGCCATGGCCCGTGTCCCGCTCGCGGGGACGAACTGGATCCCCGGGGAGGGACTGTGATCGCCGTCGTCGGCGCCGGACTGATGGGCGCGGCCACCGCCTGGCAACTGGCCCGGCGGGGACACGAGGTCACCCTGATCGAGGCGTACGACATCGGTCACCGGCACGGCAGCTCGCACGGCAGCTCGCGGATCTTCCGGCGGGCGTACGCCGACCCCTTCTACGTACGGCTGACCGGGCAGGCGTACGAGCAGTGGCGGGAGTTGGAGGACGACAGCTCAACTCCCCTGCTCCGCAGGACCGGTGGGCTCGACATGGGCGAGGACCGCGACCCCGGGGCGATCGCCGGTCTCCTCGGCGCGGCCGGGGTGCCCCATGAACTCCTCGGCCCGGAAGCCGCGTCGGAGCGCTGGCCGTACATCCGTATCACCGGGCCGGTGCTGTACCACCCGGACGCGGGCACGGTCGACGCCGACGAGACCGTCGCCGCCTGCGTACGGCGGGCGATCGAGCACGGGGCGCGGGCGGTCATCGGCAACCGGGTCACCGGCATCGAGGTCCGGGGGAGCGGCGAGGTGCTCCTGCGCACCGACGACGGCGGCGAGATCGTCGCCGACACGGTGGTGGTCGCGGCCGGCGCCTGGCTGCCCGAGCTCCAACTGCCCGTCCCTCTGCCGCCGTTGGCGGTGACCCAGCAGCAGGTCTTCCACTTCCGGCAGCGGGACGCGTCTGTCAGGTGGCCGACCCTGATCTGGGACGGGGGCCTGCACCTCTACGGCCTGCCTTCGGGAAGCGACGGCGGCCCGCTGCCCGCGATGAAGGTCGCCGAGCACGACCGCGGCACGCCCACCACCGCCCGTACCCGCAGCGGGGTCGTCGACCCGTCGTCGCGCACCCGGGTGAGCGGCTTCGTCCGCGACCGGCTCCCGGGCCTCGAACCCGACCCGGTCGCCGAGGCGACCTGCCTCTACACCACCACCCCCGACGAGGACTTCGTCCTCGACCGCCACGGCCCGTTCGTCGTCGTCTCCCCGTGCTCCGGCCACGGCGCCAAGTTCGCTCCGCTCATCGGCGCGATGGCCGCGGACCTCGCCACCGGCCGCGCCGAACCCCAGCCCCGTTTCCGCCTGGAACGCGCTGGTTGCTGCATCTTCCCGGGGGATAACCCCCGGACCCCCAGCAGAAAAGCAGGTGGGCAGGGATGACCGGCGCGGATATCGCGCGGCGAGCCTGAGTAAAATGCGCCGGTGACCGATCAGGACGACACAGCCGGAGACGCAGCGCAGGCCTCCGACGACAAGGCGCTGGAGCGCGTCATCGCGGTCCGGGCCCGTGAGTACCGGCAGGCGGCGGGGCTGTCGGTCGGCGAGATGGCGATACGGGTCGGTATCTCCAAGGCGATGCTGTCGAAGATCGAGAACGCCCAGACCGCGTGCAGCCTCACCACGCTCTCCCGGCTCGCGCGCGGTCTCGACGTCCCGGTCACCGCCCTGTTCCGCGGTATGGACGACGAACGCGAGGCCGTCTTCGTCCCGGCCGACCACGGCGCCCGGATCGTGCGGCGCGGCACGAGGGTCGGCCACGAGTACGCCCAGCTCGGCTCGCTCAGGGGCGCCCACAAGCGCATGGACGCCCTGCTGGTCACGCTGACCGAACAGAGCGAGGTCTTCCCGCTCTTCCAGCACGCCGGCACCGAGCTCCTGTACATGCTGGAGGGCGTCATGGTCTACGGCCACGGCAAGTCCAGTTACACCCTGCGCCCCGGCGACGCCCTGCAGTTCGACGGCGAGGCCCCGCACGGCCCCGAGCGGCTGGTCGAACTCCCCATCCGCTTCCTGACGGTGACCGCGTTCGGGGACAGCCCGCAACACTGAAACCCAGCCACGGCTACGGAAACCCGGCCTTAATCGGCCACGGAGTTGTCCTGTAACGCACTACCGGTCTACTGCGGTGAAACAACGTTTCCTTCGGCTGGACCTCTCCGTGGAGTGTGCGCATGGACACCGGAAGTACCGCTTGGATGCTCGCGAGCACGGCACTCGTCTGTCTGATGGTGCCGGGCCTGGCCCTCTTCTACGGCGGCATGGTCGCCGCCAAGAGTGTCCTGAACATGATCATGATGACCTTCGGGTCCGTCGCCCTGGTCGGCTGCATCTGGGTCGTCTACGGCTTCTCGGCGGCCTTCGGCGACTCGATCGGCGGCGCCGGCCTGCTCGGTGACGTCTCCGAGTTCTTCGGCATGAGCGGCGTCATCGCGGACGACCCGAAGGCGGTCATCCCGCTCTCCGTCTTCGCCGCCTTCCAGGCCCTGTTCGCGGCTCTCACCGCAGCCCTGATCTGCGGCGCCATCTCGGACCGCATCAAGTTCGGCGCCTGGATGGCCTTCACCGGCATCTGGGTCACGCTGGTCTATCTGCCGGTCGCCCACTGGGTGTTCGCCTTCGACGGCAAGGGCGTGGTGGGCGGCTGGATCGTGAACAAGCTCGGCGCCATCGACTACGCGGGCGGTACGGCCGTCCACATCAACTCCGGCGCGGCGGCGCTGGCCGTGATCCTCGTCCTCGGCAGACGCATCGGCTGGCAGAAGGCGGGCGGCCAGGAACGTCCGCACAACCTCCCCCTGGTGATGCTCGGCGCCGGCCTGCTGTGGTTCGGCTGGTTCGGCTTCAACGGCGGCTCCGCGCTGAGCTCGGGCAACGCCGCCTCCGTCGTCGTACTGAACACCTTCACCGCCACCTGCTCGGCGATGCTCGGCTGGCTCCTCGTCGAGAAGGTCCGCGACGGCCACTCCACGACGCTCGGCGCCGCCTCCGGCGCCATCGCCGGCCTGGTGGCGATCACCCCGTCCTGCGGCGCGGTCTCCCCGGTCGGCGCGCTCGCCCTGGGTGCCGTCGGCGGCGCGGTGTGCGCTCTCGCGGTCGGCCTGAAGTACAAATTCGGCTACGACGACTCCCTCGACGTCGTCGGCATCCACCTCGTCGGCGGCCTCACCGGCACCCTGCTGGTCGGCGTCCTCGCCACGTCGGACGCCCCGAACGGCATCGACGGCCTCCTCTACGGCGGCGGCTTCTCCCTCCTCGGCAAGCAGGCGGTCGGCGCGTTCGCCGTCCTGGCGTACTCCTTCACCGTGACCTGGCTGATCGCCAAGGCCCTGGACAGGACGATGGGCCTGCGCGTCCGCCCCGAGGTCGAACAGGAGGGCGTCGACGTCCACCTGCACGCGGAGAGCGCCTACGACCTCACCCACCCGTCGGCCACCACGTCCCCGGTGCCCGAGCCCGCCGCCGCGGGATAGGGGGGCCACCCTCCGCCGCCGGCCGTTGCGGGCCCGTCCGGGACGTTCGGGTCCGGGCCCGCTCCTCCTGGCGCCTACCGGAAGCGGGATGAGGCGGACCGGACGGAAGACAGGGCTCTGGAGCTGTTGGATCGGGCGGTGTTGGAGCACGGCGCGGCTGGGCGAGGTTGGGCAGGGCGGTTCATGGACACGGCGGCGTTGTTCCTTGGCGGCTCAGGGAACAGGCCGAATGGGCCGAGGCTCCACCCCGTGCAGATGCGTCTTGCTGTAGTTGACCACGTCCGACAGGCGGTCCAGCGACATCCGGACCAGCTGCCGCTGCCGGTGCGGCTCGGTGAGGGGCGTACTCCTGGATCGGCCCATCGACGTGCTGCCGGGACCCGATGCCCGTCCGGCTCGCCGCCTCGTCCTCCTCCGTCCGGCCGGCGGCGGTCCGGAATGGACCACCGAACCGGACCAGGTGGTTCCGGTGGCGGATCCGCGTCTCGGTCCGACCACACCGGCGTGCGGCCGGACCGAGACCGACAAAAGCCCCCGCGGGACCCGTTCGGGCTGAGCGTCAGGCCTCGGGGTGGAGCGCGATCACGCCCGCGTCCTCGTACGCCTCGGGTGTCAGTGTCCCCACGACGCGGCCCTCTGGCAGATCCCGTGCGGGACGCGCGGCATGGATCGCTTGCGACGTGGACCGGACCGGGAGATTTCCGCCTACGTCACCACCGCACTGATCCGGCAGGACCAGGTCGGCCGTCTCGGTGAATTCGTCGACTGGCTCGTAGCCGAGCACGGCCCTCGCCGGCGGGGAGAAAAGGGCTGCTGAAGAGCGACGCGGAGTCCGTCACGACGCCGGCGGTTCTGGGCCGTCGGCCGGCTCTGGATGCGGCCATGCGCGTGATGTTCCGTCCGTGGTGGGCGAGTTGGGCTGCCGACGCCGACGGGCGTGGAACCACGGGGCATGGAGCTACGGGGTGAACTCCTGCTCGAGAACGTCAACTGTTCCGTCCGCTCCGGCGTGGTACTTGAAGACCAGGCCGGAGTCGGGGTGGGCGTCCAGCCAGTCGAGGAGTTCCTGCACGCCGATGTGCTGGTTCTCGCTGCTCTCGGTGATGGGGTTGGTGGCGGTGACATAGGCGGCCTGGTCCAGCGGCAGGGCGTACTCCTTGCCGGTCGTCACGAACGGCGGGCCGTCGGTGTCGGGGTCGGGGCAGCCCCAGGCGCCGGCTTTGACGATCAGGCTGAGGCTGCCGCCTTCGGGGGTGTATCCGTACACCGCGACCTCGTCCGGCGAGATCGGCATCTTGTGGTCGCAGCCCGGTGTCGGGCCGGGATCCGCGGCGGGCGTCGACACGGATGCTGATACGGGCGCCGGTGCAGGCGCCGATACGGGTGCGGGCGCGGCCGGTTTCGTGGCGGCTCCCTTCGCCACCGCCGCTGTCGGTGGCGTCGACGGCGGGGCGGTCGCCGCTGTGCCGTGGCCGATGGCGGGAGCGGCGGTGGTGGCCGGTTTGTCCTGCGCCGCGGTGTCCTTGCCCGAGCCCCCGCAACCAGTCAGCGTGGCCGTGCCGAGCGCGGTGAGGAGCACCGCGGCCCGGATCGTGCGATGCCTCGGTCTGGGACGGCTCGTCGTTCGTTCGTCGGCCATGGGTCCTCCGCTGCCAGGAGCGGCTGTGGGGGCCGTTCCGCTCGATGATCGTCGGGCGAAGGTAGCAGCGGGATCTGCTGTGACAGGGTTTGCGACTGTTCCGCCGCATTCCCGGTACACAGTCGTTGCACAGAGTTCCCGAGGGGCCCCGGGCAGGTCACCGCGGACCGAAAGGCCAGGGTGCTCCCTGGGTGGGCGAACTCGTACACGGTGACGAATCACATCAGGACGACCGGGGTCGCTGTAGCCCTTGGAGGAGCAGCTCGACCAGGCGCCGCGGGTCGTAGCGCGGGTCGCTGTCATGCCCGATGCAGAGGTTGCCGATGCCCCGCATCAGCTCGTACGCCTGCGTACCGGGCCTGATCTCGCAGGCCTCGACCGCCGCGTCCAGCAACTGGCCGCAGACCGGTACCAGGCGGTCGAGGAAGTAGGCGTGCAGCGCGTCGAAGCCGCCGGCGTCCGACTGCATCGCGTTGGCGAGTCCGTGCTTGGTGACCAGGAAGTCGACGAACAGGTCGGCCCACTGACGGAGTGCCACGAGCGGTGAGCCGGCGTCGGCCAGCAGGGTCGGGCCGGCCTCGGCGCAGGCCTCGACCTGGTGCCGGTAGACGGCGACGACGAGGTCGGCCCGGGTCGGGAAGTGGCGGTAGATCGTCCCCATCCCGACGCCCGCCCTGGCCGCGATCTCACGGATCGGCGCGTCGACGCCGGAGGTGACGAACACCGCGGCGGCGGCGGTGAGCAGCGTCTGCTGGTTGCGCTGCGCGTCGGCCCGCTTGCTTCGGGCCGGCATCTCCCCGGACGTGCCCGCAGGCTTCACCACGCTGTCCTCATCCATCCCCGCTCCACCCTTCGCCGTCCCCCTTCGCTGTGACCTTCCTCTGCCCTTTGACAAAGCGGAACAGCGCTCCGTATATTAAACGGAACGTTGTTCCGCTTTCATTTTCCAGTCTAAGGGACGTACGCATCATGAGGGAAACCCCTGTCCTCTCGGTCGCTCCGGTAGTACTGCCGACCGCCGACCGAGCCGTGGACCTGGCGATACGGATCTCCGCGCCCGTCACCGGGAACGAACTGCCCGTCATCCTCCTCTCGCACGGCCAGGGCCACTCGAACAACCTCTCCTCGCTCAACGGCTACGCGCCCCTCGTCACCTACTGGGCGGCGCACGGCTTCGTCGTCATCCAGCCCACGCATCTCAGCTCGACGACGCTGAGCCTGCCCTCCGACACCCCCGGGGCGCCCCTGTACTGGCGGTCGCGCGCCGAGGACATGACGCGCGTCCTCGACCGGCTCGACGAGATCGAGGCCGCCGTCCCGCAGCTCGCCGGGCGCCTGGACCGGGGGAGGGTCGCCGTGGCGGGGCACTCGATGGGCGGTCACACCGCGAGCCTGCTGCTGGGCGCCCGGCTCACCGACCCGCACGACGGGACGCTGGTGGACCTCACCGAGCCCCGGATCAAGGCGGGCGTCCTGCTGGCCGCGCCGGGCCGAGGAGGCGACGCCCTCACCCCGCACGTGACCGAGAACTGGCCCTTCTTCTCGACCATGGACTTCTCCCGCATGACGACACCCACGCTGGTCGTCGCCGGCGACAAGGACGCCTCCGCCCATCTGACGGTCATGGGTCCGGACTGGCACACCGATCCCTACGCCCTCGCCCCGGGCCCCAAGTCCCTGCTCACCCTGTTCGACGCGGAGCACGGCCTCGGCGGCATCTCCGGATACGACGTCGCCGAGACCACGGACGAGAATCCCGCGCGGGTGTCCGTGGTCCAACGGCTCACCGCGGCCTACCTCCGCACCGAGCTCCACCCCGGGGACCCGGCCTGGCAGACGGCGCGCGAGGAGCTGACGGCCGGCCCCGACCCACTGGGACAGGTCGAGTCCAAGTGACCGGGTGACCAGGTGACCAGGTGACCCACTGTGGGGTCAGGTTCGGTCGCCGGCGCGCTTCCCGGTAACCCCGGTGACGAACCGCCGTGCCACGTCGACGAGTTCGCTGCCGGGAGCGTCGCCGAGCAGGTCCGCCGTCAGCGTGACGTCCTTGGTGAGGGCCGCGCCGGCGGGCGTACCGGCGATCCCGGACAGGGAACCGGCCCGCAGCCGGACTCCCGAGGCGACACAGGCCGAACTGCTCGTCGTCAGGATGTCGGCGAGGCCGGCCGGGTCGACTCCCAGTGCCTCGCCGGCCCGCATCGCGTCGTCCGCGAGGGCGATCTGCGCGGCGAACAGGGTGTTGTTGACGAGCTTCGCGTACGACCCGGCCCCGACCCCGCCCAGATGCACCACATGCCGCGAGAGTGCCGACAGCAGACCGGAGACATCGGCCAGCGCCTCCGCGTCACCGCCCACCATGATCGTCAGCTCACCGGCGAGGGCCCGCTCGGCGCCTCCGCTGACCGGCGCGTCGAGGACCCGGAGTCCGTACGGCGCCGCCCGCTCCGCGATCCCCCGGATCTGCCCGGGCGACAGCGTGCTGTGTACGAGCACCACGCTCCCCGCTTTGAGGGCGCCGGCCAGCCCGTCCGCCCCGAACAGGACCTCCTCCACGCCCGCCGCGTCGAAGACGCAGATGCCGACGGCGTCGACCGCGGCGCCCAGTTCGGCCGGGGTCGCCGCGAACGTGACGCCGTCCGCACCGGCGAAGGGTTCGAGGGAGGCCTGCCGACGGGCGTAGAGCATGAGGCCGTGCCCCTCGGCCCGGATGCGCCGCGCCATCGGCAGCCCCATACTGCCGAGCCCGATGAACCCCACCTTCACGACGCCCTCCGTATGGTCATCAGGTTCTCCTGTCCGAGAGGGGGATTCTCATCCCCATCCTGGACTGTATCGAGTTCCGTGGGGGTCAGGCGTCCCGTTCGACGGTCCGGGCGAGGATTCCCAGCGTGGCGCGCAGCGCCGACTCCTGGAGGATGGGGAAGATCCCGGCGGCCCGGTACCGCTCGTGGATGCGGCTCCAGTCGTAGTACGAGGTCACCTCGGTGCCGTCCGCCGTGGGGCGGAGCCGGTAGCCGAAGTGGTGGTTGATGGAGGGCTGGAAGGCGGGGTGGGTCGGGGTCCACTCGATGAGCGTGTCCTGCTCGAACCGGGTGATCTCCACGGTGACGTCGTAGCGGCCCAGCGGCCGGTCGTTCAGTGCCTCGCGGTCCATGTGCACGACGAACGAGTCCCCGGCCGCGCGCACGGGTTCGCCGTCGGCGGCCTGGAGCATGCCCGAACTGTCGATCGCGACATGCCCGTCGGGATCGCACAGCAGGCCGAATATCCGGGTCGCCGGTGCGGCGATGGCACGGCTCACCTCGAACCGCTCCACCTTCTCCGCGCGTTCTGCCTGCTCTGCTTGCTCCGCCCGCTCCGCTGCCATGATTTCCCTGCTCCCTCTCGTCGACCGGCCGGAATTCTAGCTTTCGGCCCGGTCGTACCTGGCGGCGACCAGGGCGATGTCGTCCTCGGGGTCGGCGGGGGCGACCTGGTCGAGGAGGTCCTCGGGGACCGGGCAGCCGCGGACGCGGGTGAGGCGGCGCAGGGAGGCGTCGATGTCCTCGTGACGGCGTTCGATCAGGCCGTCGGTGTAGAGGAGGAGGGTGTGGCCCGGCTCGCAGGGCGCCGTGAAGGACACGTAGCGGCTGTGGCCGGTGCCCAGGGGCGGTCCGGGCGGGACGGGGAGGAGCGTGGCCCGGCCGTCGGGGCGGACGACGACGGGGGGAAGGTGTCCGGCGCTGGCGTAGGTGCAGCTGCCCCGGCGCGGGTCGGCGATGGCGATCACGCAGGTCGCGGGACGGTCGGCGAGCGGCGCGCGTTGTCGCGGCTGATGGCGGCCCGGCCGGCCAGGTTCTGGGCGATCACGGCGTCGGTCTCGTCGAACAGGGGGGGAGTCGCCCGCCCGGACCATGGTGACGGTGCCCACGTCGTGGCCGCGTGCCGTCAGCGGCACGATCAGGGCGGAGTGGATGCCGGCGGCCAGGTAGGCGGCGACGTTGCCGGTGTGGGCGGCGGCGCGGCCGATGTCCTGCTCGTCCATCAGGTTGTCGATCACCGGACGTCCCTCCGCGAGACACCGGACGACGGACGAGCCGGGCTGATGGTCGACGTACTCGCCGGGCCGCCCCAGGGGCCGCATCACCACCTCCAGCTCGGGCACCGCGGCCAGCGCCGTCGGCCGCAGCCGCAGGGATCCGTCACGGGGCGCCCGGCTGGTGCCGTGCTCGGGGAGGACCTTCACGGTGGCGGCGTCGGCGAGCTTCGCCACCAGGAACCCGGCCAGTTCCTGGCAGGTGGTGTCCATGTCCAGGGTGGTACCGACACGGGTGGCGGCCTCGTCGAGCAGGGCGAGGCGCTCGCGGGCCCGCTCCAGCTCCCGCGGCTCCTGCCGGGCGGCCGAGACCTCCAGCACGATGGCGACGATCCCCAGGGTCCGGCCGTCCTGCCTCAGTCGGTGGTAGGCGCCGTGCCATTGACTTGCTCCTCGGGCTTCAGCTCGCGGAGCAAGTCAACTACCGGCATTCGAATGATGCGGGGCGGAGCCGACGGCGCTCGGGGGAGAGGGCACGGCGCGCGGCTGAGGTGTTGTCGGCGGGGTGAGGGGTGTGGGCTCGCTGCGGTGGGCCCACAGGAGTGTTCCTGCCAGGAGCGCGGTGCCTCCCAGCAGCCAGGGAAGCGGCCCTGATGGAAGGACGCCGACGACCAGACCGGTAAGGGCTCCTACCAGTTGCAGGGCGAGGGACTGGACGGACAGCGCGGTGGCCCGCCCCGCGCTGTCGACACGGCGGTGCAGGATGTCGTTCTCGCTGGGGCCCGCCGCGCCCAGTCCGAGGTAGACCAGACCGTAGCCGGTGGCCGCGAGGATCAGGGAGCCCACTCCTGCGGATACCGCGGTGGCGCCGAGCAGGAGCAGGCCGCTCGCGCCGGCGCCGAGGCTCACCATGACCGCGCGTTCGCCGCTGCCCGCGAGCCGGGCGATCAGCGGTGCGAGGTGGCTGCCGAGACCCCCGCAGATGAATCCGGCGCACGCGAGTCCGGCGAAGAGCACCGCCCCCGACTCCGACGCGCCCGCAAGGGCTGCGGCACGGCCCGGCGTGAGCAGTTCGATCGCGGCCAGGGCGCTGCCGGCAGCGCCTGCGCTGAGGAACACCCGGCGGACCAGCGCATCGCGGCCACCCAGGCGCAGCCCGCCCGCGACGGTGACCGGGATCCCGCGCAGGACGTCGCGCAGGGTGGCCACCGGCCGGGGCGGTTCGGGCAGAGCTGTCAGGACGTACAGCACGAAGGCGACCTCGACCACCGCACCCAGCAGCAGCGGGACGGAAAGGGGCAGCACCAGCCCGGAGGTGGCGTGGCTCAGCCGGGCGCCGAGGTCAGGGCCCAGGCCGAGCAGCCAGGGCAGGGCGCCGCCGAGCAGGGTGCCCGCGGCGAGCGCGGCGGATGTCGCGGCGGAGCCGCGTGCCAGGCCGGTGCGCAGTTCGGCGCCGGGGCCGGAATGGGCGTGGACGGTGTCGACGTACCAGGCTTCGGCCGGTCCGCTGGACAGGGCGCGGCCCGTGCCCATCAGCGCCATGCCCAGGCCGAGCAGCCAGGGAGTGGTGCCCAGACCCAGAAGAGTCAAGGCGACCAGGTTCAGCAGGCCGGCGGCGGCCAGGACAGTGCGGCGTCCCAGTACGTCGGACAGTCCTCCGGTGGGCAGTTCCAGCGCTGCGGCGGTGAGGGAGTGCGCGGCGAAGAAGCCCGCGATGGCCGCCATGGTCATGCCGCGCTCGGTGAACAGCAGGATGCCAGGGGCGATGGTCAGCCCGAGAGGCAGCCAGAAGAGGGCGCAGACCGTGACGTAGCGGCGGCGGGCGGTGGGTATGTCCAGCGGTCTGGTCATGACGCGTTCTCGGCATCTGTCTCCGCAAGGGCGGAGGGGTCCGGCTTCGCCCCTGCGGGGCGCGGGGCCAGGGGCAGCCCGGCGGTGAGGAGTACGACCTGCGCGGCGCGTGGATCCCCTGCGTCGCGGGTGGTCAGTTCCTCCAGTTTCCGGTCGATCACCTCCCTGAGTTCCGTGAGCGACTCGGGGGTCAGGTGGGGCATCAGGTCGCTGATCCCCGAAGGCTCCACCCATTCCTGTCCCAGCCGTCCGTCGGCGATATCGGCCTCGTGACGGACGAGCGAAGCCTCCAGGTGCTCGATCTGCACCCTGCGCGACAAGCTGAGCCAGGTGCGGCTGCTTTGCGAGGCCTCCATTGCCTTGTTGTTCCAGGAGGTCACTGAGTGCACTGCCTGCCAGCGACGCTCCCGCCCGTCACGGTGCTCGGCCTCGGTGACGAACACGTACTTCGCCAGGACTCGCAGGTGATAGCTGGTGGAAGCGGACGACTCCCCGGTCGCCACCGCGAGCTCACTCGCGGTGGCCGGGCCGTCCTGCCGCAGCAGCCCGAGCAGCCGGATCCGCAACGGGTGCGTAAGGGCCTTCAAGGCTGCCGCGTCCTGCTCAGGATCGAGCACACGTCTCTGTTCTTCGCTTGCCATGACGGGAGGCTAGAACGCCCAGAGACTTTCCAAAAGTATTTTTGCAGAATTTATTTGGGAAATTGGTTCGACGGGAGAGCATCCGGCAGGGGCCCGGGGGGCGAGGCTCACTGAACACGGAAGCGGGCCCGCGTGGGGTCACGCGGGCCCGCCGGTCCTCCAACGGCAGTCAGCGCCACTCGGCCGGAATGTGGGCCACCTGCTCCAGCAGGTCCCAGCCCTTCGGACGGCAACTCGGTGAACTCCAAGGGGCACCCTGGCCGAGCCAGTAGCCGCGGATCCCCATGACACTGGCGTCGCTGACATCGGGCTCGTTGCTGCAGCACGGGCAGATGGCACCCTCGTTGGGCCAGCCCTGTTCCCAGAAGGGCTCCACCCCGTCGTCGTACCCACACACACGGCAGACGGTCTCCCACTCGGGGCCCTGCGGACTCCCGGGTTCGGACGACATGCGGTACGGCTCCTTGCTTCAGCGGAACTCGTGAACGACCTGGATCGCGCCGACGATGTGGTCGTTGAAGTCGTCCAGTTCCTCGGCCGGGATCCAGAGCTCGAGAATCGTCCGCCCGCCGGCCTGCTGGACGGGATACCGGCTCAGGAACTCCGAGTCGACCTCGAACCGGGTGACGAAGCCGGCACCGTCGTGTTTCACGTTCCAGTCCCGGGCGATCTTGATCGCGTAGTCCTCGTTGAGGACCGGGTAGAAGATCGGCTGTTCGGGGAGCCGGGGTGGCCAGGCACGCCAGTTCAGATCGCGGACCAGGTCCAGCTCCTTGGGACCGGTAGGGCGCCACAGGGTCGTCGTTGCTTGCAGGCTGGTCATGCGAATCGCTTTCTGAACCCGGGGGCCGCTGCTACGGCCGATCGCGAGACCGGACGCTACCGGCGAGGTGAACTCGGCGGCTACCGGGTTTCCGCCCCGAACGTTGGACCGGGCACCGCACGACGTCGACGACACGAGCGTGTGGGCGAACAGCCCCGAGTTCGCGGAGGCGGCCGACCGTACGCGCGCGGAGCTTGACGCGGAGGTGCCGGGCTCTGCGCGGGCCGCCCTGGCCTGGGCCCGGTCGGCCGGATACGGCCGGGCCGACGAGGTGAGCACGGTCGAGGAGGCGCTGCGCTCCCAGGAGGTCTCGTGGAAGAGCTGTTCACCGTGCTCCTGGACCGGCTCGGCTTTCCTCGAGCTGCGGAGGACGATGAGGACGATGAGGACGGGGAGGACGGCCGAGATGGGATTTGTGGGTGAGGTCTGGCGGCTGGAGCGAGACGGCAGCGTACTCGGCGAGATCCTGGTCGACGACGCCGACTTCCCCTGGCTGAGCGGCCGTTTCGTCCCCGAGCCGGCGTTCGCGGAGGTCGAGCCGTGGTTCGTCGAGACGCTCGCGTTTATCGAGGCGGAGCAGTACGACCGTTTCGAGGACGCCTACGACCTGATCGCCCGCACCCTCACCCTCGTGTCCCCGTCGGGCCCCGTCGTGGAGTTCCTGCTGCACATTCAGGGCGGCCAGGCATGGTTTCGCTGGAGTGATGAACCGTTCGAGGACACGTAGGAGGACGGCCGGGAGTCAGACCTTGACCACATGAGCACCCGTGCCGCACAGCACGTCGAGGTCCTCGGGGTCCGAGGTCAGGACGGTCACCGGGGCAGGTGAGGCGAGTGCCGTGGCGGCGACGATCGCGTCGAGGGCGTACTTGTGGCCGTGCAGTCCCGCTGCGGCGAGGAGCCTGCTCGCGTGCCGGGCGATGGCCTCGGTGGGCGGGACGATGTTGACGCGGGAGACGGCGTGGTCGAAACGGGCCTGGTTGGTCCTGGGGTCGCGGGCCTCGACGAGGGTGACGGCGCTGGTGACGACACGAATGTCCTCGGCTTCGGCAGCGGCGAGCCACTCGGTGAGTTCGGGGGTGCGTCGTACGAGTTTGGACAGGCCCTCGCAGTCCAGGACGAGCGTGCCCGTCACGCGGCGTCCGCCGACCCGGCCGTGGCTCCGCGCAGCAGCGCCCGCTTGGCCTCTACGGCGGCCTGATCGACGGGGCCGTGTTCGGCTTCGGCGTCCTCGATGAGTTCGCGCAGCCGGTCCCGTTCCAACTGGCGCTGGATGAGGGCTTCGACGTACGCGGACATGCCTCGTTTGCCGGTCCGCTCCTTGAGAGCGGCGATGGTGCCCTCGTGGAGAGAGACGGAGACCGGGCGGACGGGGCCTTCGCCGGGGGCGGGGGATGTGGCGGGGGACGTACCCATGGGGTCACTTTAACAAGAGTTTTGTTATTGTGGCGGCCGATGTCGCGGTGAAGCGGAGCAGGCCCAGGGCGGCCCCAGGAGCCGCGGAAGCGTGCCCGCCGGTTCTTCCTTCAGTAGCAGTCAGCGGTGGTCCGGCTGATGTGTCGTGAAGCGGAGTTCAGGGCTCGTCGCAGAAGAGGGTGTAGCCGGGGTCTGTCGGTTTTCGAGGTCGCCTGCACGGATTCTCACGCGTGGCCGCACTCCTGGCGGGGCGCGACGAGACGTGCGCCGGGGGACGAGCTATGCACCGGCCTCGCCGTCGCGCAGGGAATGGATCATGCTCCGCAGGATCCGGAGCGCGGCTGACTGCTCGGTCTCGGTCATGCCGGCCAGCATTCTGACCTCGACGGACCGGACCGCGACGGTCGCCTTCTCCAGGCTCTGTCGGCCGCGAGGCGTGAGCCGCGTGGGAAGGGCCTTCCCGACGGGTGCCTCCGCGGGCCTGGTCACGTAGCCGTCTCGCTCCAGGGTCTGGAGCAGCACGTTCATCGACTGCCGGGTCACGAACGCGCCCCGCGCGAGCTCGGAGTTCGACAAGCCCGGCCGTTGGGCCAGCAGTTCGAGGCAGGAGTAGTGCGTCACGCTCATCCCGAGCGGCCGCAGCACCGCCTCCATGGCCGCGCGGAGCGCGCTCGACGCCTCTTTCAGCAGGTAGCCCAGTGACGTCTCCAGGTCGACGCCGACACCGTTTTGACTCATGTCAGGATTCTGACATAGCTTGACCTGTGTCAGAAAACTGACACGAATGAAGGAGCATTATCGTGCCCGCCACCGGCCCCGACTTCATCTCGCTCCAAGCGCGCGACCTCGACGCTTCGCAGGCGTTCTACGAGCAGTACCTCGGCCTCGTCCGCTCGTCGGCCGGGCCTCCGCACGCCGTCGTCTTCGAGACGAAGCCGATCGCGTTCGCACTCCGCGACGTCGTTCCCGGCACCGATCTCGCATCCGTCGCTCAGCCCGGCATCGGTGCCGCGATCTGGCTCCACGCCACAGACGTCCAGGCCATTCACGATGCTCTCGTCGCCGACGGTCACACTGTCGTCTCCGCGCCGGTCGACGGCCCCTTCGGCCGGACATTCACCTTCGCCGACCCCGACGGCTACCAGATCACCCTCCATGACCGCGCCTGACAGGGGCACGAAACTGGCGACCTCGCGTAATCGACTGACGCCCATTCCTTGGTGGTTGAGGTGCTGGGGTCACCGTGTGTGGTCGCCGGGTGCGTAGTGGCGCCAGGTTCCTCCTGCCTCGGCGGCCAGCTGTGCGGTGGTTTCGTCGTGGTAGCCGAGCATGCGGGCGATCACGGGGGCGGGGGCCTGGAGGACCAGGTGGCGGATTGCCGCCGTGCGTCCGCGCTGTGTGGGGAAGCCCAGGCGGCGGAGCCGGAGTTCGAGGGTTTTCGAGGTCATGGGCTGCCCGGCCCGGCGGCCGGGGAACAGCCAGCGGGCTGCGGGGTTGGTGGCGGTCATGGTGTTCGGCCGTTCGTTGAGGTAGGCCAGCATCAGTCCGGCGAAGGGCTCGGGAACGGGGGACGGCGGGTCTCCGAGGCGGACGAGGACCTCGCCGTCTTCGTGAAGGATGTCGTCGGTGGTGAGCCGGACGATGCGGGTGAGGGGTTGTGCGTAGAGGAGGACGAGCACGGCGGCGACCCGGTCCCGGCTCGGGACGTCCTCACGGTTCACGGTCTGTCGCAGCAGCGTGAGGCGCTGGTGCTGTGGGATCGGGGCGGGGTTGCTGGTGGAACGGTGCGGGACGACGAGGGCGGGTGCGTGTTTGGAGCGCATCGCCCATCGCAGGAAGGCGTGGGTGAGGCGCCGGGCGGTGTAGCCGCCTGCGTACCAGGTGTCGACGTCGGCCTGGGTGCAGGCGGCGAGGCCGCGTCCGCGTTGGGCGAGGTGGTTGAGGAAGGAGGTCGCGAGGCGGATCTCGTCGCGGGCCTGCCGGATCTGGTCGCTGGTCAGCGGGCCGCGGCCGGCCAGAGTGCGCAGGCGGCGCTGGATGTGCCAGGCGGCGAACAGCCCCAGCAACCGCCGGTGGTCGGTGTCGCCGACGGCGGGAAGTGTCTCCGTGAGCCATCGCTGGAAGAGCAGCAGCTGCCGGTCGGCCGGGGGCAGGACGCCGGTCTGCATGAGCAGGTCGCGCAGGTAGGCGACCGAGCGCCAGGGGGTGAGCCGGCTCAGTCCGTCGTGGGTGAGCGGGACTTCGCCGTGGGCCAGGGCCCGCAGGTTGCGCTGGACGTGGGGGTGGCCGGTCCAGGTCATCCCGCCCCATGGGCGTTGCATCTGCCGCAGGGCGTCGAACAGGGGGAGGAGTTCGGCCCGGACGGATCCGGTGCCGTCGTCGAGGAGCTCGCGCAGGCGCTCGGTCAGGACGCACCGGCCGCAGATGCCGCGCCGGTAGCGCCTTGCCTCCTTGCCGCATTGCTCGCAGAAGAAGTCTCCGAGTCCGCCGGCGCAGTCGGTGCAGAGCTTGCCCCCGTCCGGTGCGAGGCCGGGGGTGAGCCGCTCGACACCGCAGTCCATGCAGGTCCCGTAGATCTCCAGGGCCCTGGTCATGCAGCATTGGCAGATGTAGCCCTCGGGCCAGTGGTTCGCTCCCGGCCGCAGTGCCCGGCCGCAGCGGGTGCAGAACAGGTCCTCGGCGCGGATACGGGTGCGGCTCATCCTTCGGGCCGGATGCGGGCGCGCTTGGGGCGGATCGCCGACAGGTCGACGACCGCGTCGCCGGTGGCGACCTTGCGGATGGTGGCGTTCTCGGCCTTGGTGGCGATCAGGTCGGCAGGGGTGCACTCGAAGATGTCGCAGAGCGCGGCCAGCACCGGCAGCGAGAGCCGTTCGGGGGTGCCGGTGACCAGCCGATGGACCTGGGAGAGCGACAACGCGATGCCGCGTTCGGCGAGTGGTGGGGCGAGCTCGCTGGTGGTGAACATCCCGGCAGCGGCCATGAGCTCGCGCAGGCGCCATTGGTAGCTGACCTGGCGTTTCATCAGGCCCTCCTGGCGGGTTTGAGTGCGGCCTCGACCGTGGCGTCCAGGACCCGCCGCAGGGTGCGGGTGCGGAAGTCGGAAGAGACACAGGTGTAGATCGAGGTCGTGCTGGCATGGTCGTGGCCGGCCTGGGACTGCACGAAGAACGCGTCCCAGCCGTCTTCGATCAGGTGGGTGACGTAGGACCTTCGCAGCGAGTGGAAGTCCAGGACCGGGTCCAGGCCGAGGTCGTCGCGGTAGGCGGCGAAGCGGGAGTCCAGTCGCTGGAGACCGACCCGCCGTCCGCGCTCGGATGGCCACAGAGCGGGCCCGTCCGCGTGGCGCATGGCGGGCCGGACCTCGCTCGTCCACTGGTCGAGGATCTCGGCCGACCACTCAAATACCGTCAGCACGCTGCGGCGTTTGGGCGGCGAGCCCTTCTTCGCCTTGCCGTGGCGGACGTAGAGGACGCCGTACTCACCGAACTCCGGGCCTTCGGGGTTGCGGCCGAAGTCGGCGGTGTCCAGCATCCTCGTCTCGTTGCGTCGCAGCCCGTAGGCGTACGCGGTCTTGAGCAGCATCGCGTCGCGGAAGGCCGGCAGCCAGCCCTTGCGGCCGTGTCCGCGGACCCGGCTCACCTGATCGTCGGCGTGGTCGAAGAACGCCTGCAACTCGTCCCGGGTGAAAGCCCGTTTAGGGGACTCGGCCTCGCACTCCTGCATGTGCACAGCGGTATTCCACTCATGACACACCTGGATCGGATGGGTACCGAACCGCCGCTCACACTCGGCCGCCCACTCGTAGGCCGGGTCGGTGGTGTAGTCGCAGAACAGCCGCACGGCCTCCTGGTAGCCGCGCAGCGTCGAGCGTACGCAGCCACGGACCGCCCGCAGGTCGCCGAACCACTCGTCCGCCAGCGGCGAAGACCAGTTCCAGGGGAAGGCGTCGGCGTGCGCGGCGAACGCCCGCACCTTCCGCTCACGGCTGTTGATCGTCGACAGCGCGAGGTTCCGGGCCAGCTGCTGGTTGCGCCAGCCGTTCAGCATCGCCTCGAAGACCTGCTCGTCCGGCCGCAGCAGCGGCACCCCGTCGGCCAGGTGCAGCCGCGCGGCCCCCGGCGCGGCCCTGTCATTGCCCATCATTTCGTCACACTCCGTAGATCGCATCCGCCGCGAGAATCTCGCATCAGATGCGAAGTCCGGGATGGAACGGCAGGCCAGCCATCCGATCGAGTGAAGCGGAACGACACGGGCCCGGCCCGTCAGCTACCGTCCCAACAGGCACGCCGGAGCCTCCTACCTGCTGATCAGCAGCTTCCCGAGGCCCGAATGGCCAACACGGCGCAGAGTGAAACCAGTTCGCATCTGATGCGATACGCGCCGGTTCCCGGATACGCCAGAAACCCGCCACGGGATGATCTGCGCCGTGCCCCCGCTTCAGATGCGGATCACGATCTTTCCGCGTGTGCGTCCGCGCTCGGCGTGCGCATGGGCGTCGGCGATCCGCTCCAGGGGGTAGGTCTGTTCGATACGGGGTGTGTAGCGGCCTTGCCGGCCCAGTTCCGCGGCCGCGGACAGCAGGGCGGAGTCGTTCTCCGCGTTGACCACATGCGTGCCCAGGCGCTGCCCGCCCGCATGGTCGGCGACCGTCGCGACGCGTGTCGGGTCGCCCGTGATCGCGACGAGGTCGTCCAGGGATCCGGAGGCCGCGGTGTCGAGCGCGATGTCGACGCCGTGCGGAGCGAGAGCGGAGAGGCGCTGCGCGAGGCCGGGGCCGTAGGTGGTGGGAACGGCGCCGAGAGAGGTGAGGAACTCGTGGTTGCGTTCGCTGGCCGTCCCGATCACGGTGGCACCTTGTGCCACAGCGATCTCGACTGCCGCGCCGCCCACGCCTCCGGCGGCGCCCTCGACGAGAAGGGTGCGCCCCGCCAGGGAGCCGAGCGCGTTCAGGCCACGCATCGCGGTCACGGATGCGAGGCCGGCGCCCGCGGCCTGCTCATCGTTCCACGTGTCGGGGGTGTGGGCCCAGGCTGAGAGGATGACCAGCTCCGCGGTTGCGCCGGTGACACCGCCCAGCCCGAAGACGCGGTCGCCGATGCTCACCCCCTGCACTCCGTCACCGATCTCGTCGACCACGCCGGCGGCGTCGCGCCCGGGGATGGCGGGTAGCTCCAGGGGAATCAGCTGGTGCAGGGTGCCGGCGCGCAGTTTCCAGTCGATGGGATTGACGCCGGCCGCCGCGACGCGGACACGGATCTCACCAGGTCCGGGGTGGGGGTCGGGGGCCTGCTCGATCACCAGGCTCTCCGCTCCGCCGTATTCATGGAAGCGGGCTGCGCGCATAATGTCCTGCCTTGCCTTTATGGGTCGACATAGTGGTGTTCATTCGATGCTCGTTACTGCAGATCCGACGTTGGCTTGAGGTGCGGCAAGCCGACTGCCTTCCGGCCGGAGGAGGAGGGGTGCGGATCGGTGAGGTTGTCGAGCGGTCGGGCAGTCACCCGCCCCGACAACCACGATCCTGCCCATCGTCGGAATACCTCCCGTCGAGTCGATGCTCCGGAAGATATCCAGAAGGTCGGTAGCCAACTGGATACCAAGAGCTGGGACAGGAGACCCTCAATGGCGCAACGGCCGCCGCTGCCAACCGACTTGTTCGACGAGCTGTGCCCGTCCCCGCTGCTGCCCTTCCGCTTCGGTGACAAATGGGCATCCATGGTCCTCCGCTGTCTGGACGACGGCCCGCGCAGATACTCCGAACTCCGCGTACCACTGAGGCGCGTCACCCCGAAGGCGCTCACCCAGTCGCTCCGCAGCCTGGAGCAAAACGGGTTCGTGTCACGCACCGTGCACGCCGACCCGAAACTGCGGGTGGAGTACGCGCTGACACCGCTGGGCCGCAGCACGCTGGAGCCGCTGGCCGCCGCGTGCCAATGGGCGGCCGAGCACTGGGACGAGCTCCTCGACGCCCGCGAGGGCGGCATCTCCTCCATCGGCTGACCCGAACCTGCGCTGGTGGGACGGAACCGGCGCCTCCCGGCGGCGGCTGCTGGACATGGTCGAAGCAAGTGCTCCTGGGCCACCTTCCCGCTCCCGGAAACCGCCCCTGGGCGAGAAACAGCGACCTGACCGAGGGGACCCTTCCGTGCCGCAGCCGGCGTTCGCGGACATCGCGCCCTGGTTCGCCGAGGCGCTCGCGCTCGTCGAGTCCGAGGGGCGCGAGCAGCTCTACGACGTGTGCGAACACACCGTCCGTGCCCTCACCTGGATGCCCCGTCAGGGTTCATCGCGAATTTCCTTCTGCACATTCAGCACATTCAATCCCGGTACCGCCGCAGTGACGCACCCTTCGGTGAATCGAAGGGCGCCGAAACCCCACCCAAGATCAATAGGAACAAAACCTTCCACATCCCGGCGAAATCAGACCTCTTCCGCTCTACAACCCTTGAACTGACCCAGAAGTCTCTGTGCGTGAACCGTGAGGTTCTACGGTGTTCGCGGGTTTGCCGGGACTACCGCTGGCAAACGTCCGCCGTTCCGCTGCCGACCGCCGCCGCCGTTCCAGGGGCGCAAGCGGTCGTGCGTGGGCGGGCTTTCCGATGGGGGAATCAGGTGTCGATGCAAGGCGCGGACAGTGGGCCGCCGATGCGCGGGCGGGTCATGGGCGGGATACGGAAGGTGATCCCGTCCCCGCGGCAGCCTCTCCCGCTCGCCACGGCCGAGCAGTCGCGCGGGCCCACGGGGGCGACGGACAGACCCACCCGGACCGCGGCGAAGCATGCCGCTGTCCCGGGGCGCGGCGACCGTCGCCTCTACGCCATCGACGGGCTCCGCCTGCTTGCCGCCCTCGTCGTGGCCTTCCACCACTACGCCGGGACCTGGAGGGTCAACCAGCCGGACAACGCGATCTGGGGGCGGCCGGTCTCCGACATCATGCCGACCTGGTTCCGGTTGTCCGCGTACGGCTGGATCGGCGTCGAAGTCTTCTTCGTGATCAGCGGGTTCGTGATCTGCATGTCGTGCTGGGGGCGCACCCCGCGCCAGTTCTTCACCTCCCGCGTGATCCGGCTCTACCCGGCCTACTGGTTCGCCATCATCTTCACCTCGGCCGTCCTGGTCACGCTGCCGGGAGTGTGGGAACAGCACCGGGCGCGCGAGGTCCTGCTCAACTTCACGATGCTGCAGTCCGGTTCACGCGTCTCGAACGTCGACGGCGTGTACTGGACCCTCTGGTCGGAGCTGCGCTTCTATCTGCTCTTCATGGCCGTCGTGGTGACCGGGCTGACGTATCGCAAGGTCGTGGTGTTCTGCTGCCTCTGGGGCGCCGCCGCGATGATCGCCCCGGCCGCCGGTTTCCGTCCGGCGACGCTGATCATCAACCCCCAGGGCGCCTGGTACTTCATCGCCGGTCTCGCCCTCTACCTCATGTACCGCTTCGGCCAGGACCTGTTGCTCTGGGGCATCCTCGGCATGGCCTGGCTCATGGGACAGCTCGAACTCGGGCATCGCATCGACACGGTCGAACGGGTCTCCAGCTGGCGCGGCAGTGTGCTGATCTTCACCGTGTTCCTGCTGGTCATGGTCGCCATCTCGCTCGGCTGCACCGACCGTATCCGCTGGAAGTGGCTGGTCACGGCGGGTGCGTTGACGTATCCGTTCTATCTGATGCACTACCTCGTCGGTACGACGGTCATCAACCGCCTGCGCGACACCATGGACGCCCGGCTCCTGGTCGTGTCCGTGATCGCCGGCTTCCTCGTACTGAGCTGGCTGGTGCACAAGTTCGTGGAAGCGCCCCTGGCGCGGCTGCTGAAGCGCGGCCTGGACACGTCGTTCGCGCGGCTGCGCAACGCCTCGTCCACGTCCTGACCGGCGGCCGACGCCCCTCTGTCGAAACCCCGGGCCACCCTCCTGGCTCGGGGTTTCCTTCCGCCGCCGGACAGTTCGACCTGTTCAACCTGCATGCATATCAGGGGCGTTGACCCGCTCCGGGTGCGCCAGCAGAATGAGCTCCCGCGCGTTGGTGAGAGCGCTCTCAATTCAGCAGAGGAGACCCATGAACGGCAGGTCCGACAGAGAAGGCGCACCAGGCGTATCAGGCGCACCGGGTCCCGCGCTCAGCCGCCGCACCCTCATCGGGGCCGCCGGTCTCGGTGCCGCGGCGCTCACCGCCGCGGGCTCGGGCGTCGCAGGCGCCGCCAACTCCGCGACCGGCTACGGGACTTCCGCCCAGCGCCGCGCCCACTCCTTCCTCGCCGCCGCCATGGACGCCTACCCCGACCACGGCGACATCCGGCTCACCCAGAGCTACACCGACCAGGCGGGCCTGTTCAGCACGGCGTTCACCTACGACAACGCCCTCGCGATCCTCGCCCACCTCGCCGCACGCACCGAGTCGGGCCCGCGCCGGGCCGTCGCCCTCGGGGACGCCCTGCTGTACGCGCAGGCGCACGACCCGGTGTACGACGACGGCAGGCTCCGGCAGGCCTATAACGTCGGGCCGTACGTCTTCTACGACGGGGTCGCCCAGCCCGACGGGTTCGTGCGGGCCGACGGCACCGCCAACGTCGGCACCCAGTTCGGGTTCACCGGTACCGCCGTGGGCGACATGGCCTGGGCCGGAATCGCGCTCGCCGCGCTGGCCCGCCGGACCGGAAAGCGCCGCTTCCTCGACGGTGCCGTACGGATCGGCACTTGGATCGAGGTGAACGCCAGTACCCAACAGCCCCTCGGCGGCTACAAGTTCGGGGTCGACGGCGCGAACGCGAAACTGCCGTTCAGCTCCACCGAGCACAACACCGACCTGGTCGGCCTCTTCGGACAACTCGCCCTGCTCACCGGGGACCCGGTCTGGCGCCAACGCCGGGCGAGAGCGCGGGCGTTCGTCGAGAAGATGTGGGAACCGACCGGAACCTCGGGCGGGGTGCCCGGGGGCTTCTTCTACACGGGCACCAACGACGGCGTGACCGTCAACAAGTCCCCGGTCCCCGAGGACACCCAGACCTGGACCCACCTCGCCCTCGACTCCCGCCGGTACGCGGGCTCGTTGGACTGGGCCGCCACCGAACTGGCCGTTTTGGACCGGGCGGACCGCGTCAACAGCACGGTGCCCGCTGGACAGTCGTACGAAGGAGTCACCTTCAGCTCCGCGAGCCTGCTGGCCGACGAGGACGCGCCCATCGCCGAGTTCCAGCCCAGGCCCGACCGCAACGGCGTCTGGTTCGAGGGGACCGCGCACCTCGCCCTCGCTCTCCGCGACCGTGCGGGACACGGCGACGAGGCACGCGCCCACCGGCTGATCGCCTCCGTCGAGCGGGCCCAGGAACTCCTCGGCACCGGCCAGACCGTCGGCAGCCTGGCCCTGCCCGAGCGCGCCGGGGTCGTCTCGGCGACCAGCCCCCTCGACACCGGATTCGGCTTCGGCTACTACCCGTACCGCCACACGGGCGCGACCGCCTGGTACCTGCTGGCAGCGGCCCGCTCGAATCCCCTCCGGGCCTGACGCGGTAGGCGGTACGGGTACCGGTCCGACGACCATGCGCGTTCATGCGGAACAGGTGCATGAACGCGCCCAGCACACAGGGGAGTTGCGCCCGGATCGCCGGATCGCCGGATCGCAACGCCGCAACGCCGTCAGGCGGTCGCCGCAGCCGCCGCCCTCCCCGCCTGGCGGCCCGAGAACAGGCACCCGCCGAGGAACGTGCCCTCCAGCGACCGGTACCCATGGACGCCGCCGCCCCCGAAGCCCGCGACCTCACCGGCCGCGTACAGACCGGGAACCGGGGTGCCGGTGGCGTCGAGGACGCGGCCCGACAGGTCGGTCTGGAGGCCGCCGAGCGTCTTGCGGGTGAGGATGTTCAGCCGTACGGCGATCAGCGGTCCGGCGGAGGAGTCCAGGATCTTGTGGGCCGACGCCGTCCGGCTGAGGACGTCGCCGGGGTAGGAGAGGGCGTTGCGGATGCCCATGACCTGGGCGTCCTTGCTGTACGCGTTGTCGATCTCCCGGTCCCGGGCCTCGATCTGGCGCTGGAGCGTGGCCAGGTCGATCAGGCTCGTGCCGGTCAGCTTGTTCATGCCCCGGACCAGCTCGGGGAGCGTCGTGGACACGATGAAGTCCTCGCCGTACTTCTTGAACCGCTCAAGTGGCTCCGGGGTCTGCCAGGCGCGCGACAGCAGCATCCAGATGTCCTTGTTGGTCAGATCAGGGTTCTGTTCGGACCCGGAGAGCGCGAACTCCTTCGCCAGGATCTTCTGGGTCGTCACGAACCAGGAGTAGTCGTAGCCGGTGCCGGTGATCGACTTGAGGGTGTGGAGGGTGTCGTACCCCGGCATGTCGGGTGCGGAGAACCGCTTGCCCGTCGCGTCGAACCACATGGAGGACGGGCCGGGCAGGATGCGGATGCCGTGGTTGGCCCAGATCGGGTCGTAGTTCTTCAGACCCTCCGTGTAGTGCCACATCCGGTCGGGGTTGACGATCCGGCCGCCCGCCTTCTCGGTGATCGCGAGCATCCGCCCGTCCACGTGCGCGGGCACACCCGTGATCATCGACTTGGGCGCGGTGCCCATCCGGGCCGGCCAGTTCTGCCGTACGAGATCGTGGTTGGCGCCGATGCCGCCGGACGTCACGATCACCACCTCGGCGCTCAGTTCGAAGCTGCCGACCACCGTCCGCGAACTGGCCTTGCCCCGCGCGGCGGTGCTCGCTTCGAGAACCGCGCCGCGTACGCCGGTGACGGTGCCGTTCGTCCGTATCACCTCGTCCACGCGATGGCGGTGCTTGAACGTGACAAGCCCGGCCGCCACCGCCGCCCGGACCTTCTTCTCGAACGGTTCCACTACGGCGGGACCCGTGCCCCAGGTGACGTGGAAGCGCGGTACGGAGTTGCCGTGGCCGTCGGCGAGGCCGCCGCCGCGCTCCGCCCAGCCGACGAACGGGAACCACTGCATACCCAGGTCGGCCAGCCAGGCCCGCTTCTCGCCGGACGCGAAGTCGACGTACGCCTGGGCCCACTTGTAGCCCCAGTGGTCCTGGCCGAGCGGGTTGTCGATGTCCCGGTCGAAGCCGGCGGCGCCCTGCCAGTCCTGCCAGGCCAGGTCCTTCGAGTCCTTGACGCCCATCAGCCGCTGCTCGGCGGAGTCGACGAAGAACAGCCCGCCGAAGGACCAGAACGCCTGCCCGCCGAGGTTGGACTCCGGTTCCTGGTCGAGCAGCAGCACCTTGCGGCCCGCCGCCGCGAGTTCGACCGTGGCGACCAGCCCGGCCAGCCCGTGGCCCACGACGATCGCGTCGGCCGACGTGGCCGCCGCCGAGGCCGCGAACGCCGTGCCCGTCTGGGTGAGGGCGGTCGCGGCGACCGCGCCGCCGGCCAGCGTCAGCGCCCGGCGGCGGCTGACCGGGTCAGTCAAGTGCTCCATGGAGGTGCCTTCCGGGAAAGTAGTACGGCGGGTGCGGGTGCGGGTGACAGTGCAGATGAGGGATCAGATGCGCGTGCACGGGCGCGTGGGGCGTCCGTGCGAAGGGTGTGTTTGTGGCGAGCCTGGGGTTACCGTCGGTAGCGCCCAGGGAATCAGGTCGGTACAACAGCGCGGTAGTAGCCGGGAGCCAACGCCTCCGCCCCTCCGTTGTGTCCCGGCGACACCGCACCGACGCGGAAGGGGGAGGCCCATGACGGTCCTCACCGACCTCAGCGACTCCACCGAGCTGCCTGAGCGGCCCGACCGTGAGACCGTCGCCGAGGTACTGCGCGCCATGGCCGCCGACGTGGACGTCCAGGGCGAACTCGTGCGCGCGGCCCGGAAGCACTCTCCCGAGGTGGGCCGGCTCGCCGAGGCGGAGACCCACTGGCACGTCACCGCCATGATCAACGCGGCCGGCGCCTGGCTGGGAGACCCCGGTGGGTGTGATCCCGGGCCGCCCGGTACCGGGGACGCAGACGAACTGGGTGTCGAGGCCCAGGACTTCGCCGCCGCCCTGCTGCTCGGCGCCGACCGGGCAGGCCAGGGCGTGCCGATGACCGCCGTACTGCGCGGAGTGCAGGCCGCCCACACCCGCGCCGTCGAGATCACCGTCGACCGCTGCCGCTCGGCCGGGGTCCCCGACGGCGCGCTGCTCTCCGCCGTGCTTCGGCTCAAGGAGTACGGCGACGCCCTGCAACGGCACGTCGTCCACGGGTACCGCACCGCCGAGTGGGACACCCCGCGCGCACTGGGCGAGACCCGGGCGCGGCTGCTGCACCGGCTCCTCGTCGAGGGCGAACCGGCGCCCGCCGCCGAGGAGTTGGCCCGTGCCGGGCTGCGCCACAACGCCGTACGCCATCTCCTGGTCGCCACCCCGGGCGGCGACCCCCTCCGCACCCGGCGCCTGGCCCACCGCCTCGCCGCCCTGCGCGGCTGCCTCTTCGGCATGCTCGACGGCCGGCTGGTGGGCCTGTACCCACGACTGCCGGCGGGCGAGACGATCGATGGCGGGGAGGGAGAAGGGGAGGGGGAGGAGGAAAGGGGTGACGGCGCGCTCGTCGTGGTCTCACCGCCCGTACCCCTGGACGACCTCCGGGCCACCTACGCCCTCTGCGTCCGCGCCCTGGACCTCGACGGAGGGGCCACAGCGTCACCGGGACCGCAGCACGGGGGCCACGGCGTGTACGAACTCACCGAACTGGCCGCCGAGATCGCCCTCGCCGACCAGCCGCTCCTGGGTGCCTGGCTCAGCGCCCGCCTCCTCGCGAACCTCGATCCCCGGGACGACTTCCACCGTCAGATCGCGGTCACCGCACTGACGTTCCTCGACCACGGCCGCCGCCTCGACCGGACGGCGGCCACCCTGTTCACCCACCCCAACACCGTCCGCTATCGCCTGGCCCGCCTCCAGCAGCTCACCGGCGGGTCCCTCACGGACGACCTGCCGGGGAGCGCCTTCGGGCCGCTCGGCACCCTGCACTGGTGGTGGGCGCTGCGAATCTGGCTGGGGCTCGGCGCTGACGGAAAGCCGTAGGGTGTTATGCAGAAGAGACGTACTCAATGCGTACTTAATACATCCTTACTGTAAACAGATAGCATCCGACCGCGATGGTGTACGTCGGCGGCCGGAACGAGGTGGGTCTGGTGGGTGGCATGGCGGTGGAGCCGCGTATCGCGGTGGCCGTGGTGACCATGGGAAACCGGCCCGTCGCGCTGAACGCGCTGCTGGAGTCGATCGCCAAGCAGGATCTCGCCCCCGACCGCATCGTGCTCGTCGGCAACGGCTGTCCACTGCCCGAACTCCCCGGCCTCTCCGGCGAGGTGACGACCATCGAGGTCGACGAGAACCTCGGCTGTCCGGGCGGCCGCAACGTGGCACTGGCCCGGCTGCGCGAGTTCGGTGACATCGACGTCGTGGTCGACCTCGACGACGACGGCCTGCTCATCGACCCCGATGTACTCACCCGCGTACGGGACTTGTACGCCGCCGACCCCCGGCTCGGCATCGTCGGCTTCCGGATCGCCGACGAGAACGGCGTGACCCAGCGGCGGCACGTCCCCCGGCCCGGCGCGGGCGACCCGATGCTCGGCGGATACGTCACCCAGTTCCTCGGCGGCGGTCACGCCCTGCGCATGTCGATGCTCGACGAGACCGGCGACTGGCCCGCCGCCTTCTTCTTCGCCCACGAGGAGACCGACCTCGCCTGGCGGGCCGTCGACGCAGGCTGGAAGATCCTCTACGAACCGCGTCTCCTGCTGCGCCATCCCAGCACCTCGCCGGCCCGGCACGCCATCTACCACCGGGTCACCGCCCGCAACCGGGTCTGGCTGGTCCGTCGCCGGCTCCCGCTGCCGCTGATCCCGGTGCACCTGGGCGTCTGGATGGCGATCACGGTCCTGCGCGGCGGCTCCACGCGCACGCTGCGGGCCTGGTTCGGCGGCTTCGTGGAGGGCCTGCGCGAACCGGCCGGCGAGCGCCGCCCGATGCGCTGGCGAACGGTGTGGACACTGACCAGGCTGGGCCGCCCACCCGTGCTGTGACCTCAGGAAACGCGCCTGTGACAGCCCGCACGCGATACGAGGGCCCCGGTCGTCATCTCCAACGACCCGGGCCCTCTCGCGTACCCGGACCCGGCCGCGACGGCGACACTCCCCCGAGCTGCGCGTCACACGCGCGCACCCTCGGGCCGGCTCCGTTGAAGTGATCACATCAGGCCACGCCAACAGATCGCTAACATGTACTTCCGGCGGCGAACGAGATGGCAGTGGGGCGAGAACATGCGGTGCGGTCTGCGGTTCGGACTGCTGGGCGCGCCTGTTCTGTACGCAGGTGACGTTCCCAACGGCCTCACCGGGGACGGAATCCAGCCGATCCGCAGCATCAAGGTGCGGACGCTGCTCGCCGCCCTGCTCCTCGAACCGGGCCGAGTCGTCCCGGTCGGGGTGCTCAAGGACGCGCTGTGGGGCGGGGCGCCGCCGGCGTCCGCGCAGGCCTCGCTGCACAACCACGTGGCCCGGCTGCGCCGGCTCCTGGACGATCCGGGACGGCTGCGAGCCGTGCCGCCCGGCTATCTGCTCCGGGTCGGCCCGGGCGAGTTGGACGTGCACGTCTTCCAGGCCCACGTCGAACGGGCGCGGGCCGCCCACGCCAACCAGGACTGGCAGCGCGTCCTGGCCGAGAGCGCGTCCGCCCTCGCCCTGTGGCGCGGCGCCCCGCTGACCGGCCTCCCGCCCGAAGCGGTCGGATACGCGTTCACCCAGCGCCTGACGGAGGCCCGCCTGCTCCTGCTGGAGTGGCGTTACGACGCCGAGCTGGACGTCGGCGGCCCCCGACTCCCCTCCCTGATCCCGGAGTTGACGGCCCTGACGGCCGAACACCCACTGCGCGAGTCCTACCACCGCCAACTGATGCTCACCCTCCACCGCACCGGCCGCCGAGCCGAATCCCTCGCGGTCCACCGCGACCTGCGCAACCGCCTACTGGAAGAACTGGGCGTGGAACCGGGCCCGGCAGTACGAGCGGCCCATGTCGAGGTACTGAGACTGCCGGCGGGTCCGGCGGGTCCGGCGGGTCCGGCGGGTCCGGCGGGTCCGGCGGGTCCGGCGGGTCCGGCGGGTCCGGCGGGTCCGGTGGGTCCGGCGGGTCCGGCGGGTCCGGTGACTCCGGCAGGGCCGGTAACTCCGGTGGGTTCGGTGAGTCCGGCGGACCCGGTGACTCCGGTAGGTCCGGCGGGCCAGGCAGGTTCGGGAGGTCCGGCGGGCCAGGCAGGTTCGGGAGGTCCGGAGGGCCGGACAGGTTCGGGAGGTCCGGAGGGCCGGACAGGTCCGGGAGACCCGGAGGGCCCGGCAGGACCGGGGACCCCGGCAGATACAGGTGCAGCAGACCCAGAGGGGTCGGGAAGCCCAAGGGGCCTGGATGTTCCGGATGTTCCGGGTGATCCGGATGTTCCGGGCGGCTTCGCGATGCCCGCCCAGCTTGCGACACCCACCTGCCTGGCGGTTCCTTACGTCCCCGCACAGCCGACGTCGGGTTCAGCCCCGCGACCGGCTCCCGCCGCCACATCACCAGCGGTGTCGGTATCACCGGCTCCCGCCCCCACACCACGAGCCGCGTCGGTATCACCGGGTTCGGCCCCCACACCGCGCTCCGCGCCAACGCGGCGCTCCGCGTCGGTATCAGCGCGCCCCGCCCCTACACCACGCTCTGCGCCACACCCTGCCCCCGCGCCAACGCCACGTTCCGCTCCCGCGCCGCGCCCTGCCCCGGCGTCAACGCATCCCGCGCCGCGTCCTGCCCCGGCGGCACCGCGCTCCGCATCACCGCGCCCCGCACCGGCATCCGCACCGCTCCACGTGCCCCGCCCCGCCCAACTCCCCCCGCCCCCGCCCCACTTCACCGGGCGCCACGCCGTCGTCGACGACCTGTGCCGGGCCCTGGCCCCAGAGCCGCACCCTCAGCCCGATGTCACCGTCGGCGCTCCCGTCGCCCCTGTCGCCGTGATCCACGGCATGCCCGGTGTGGGCAAGAGTGCCCTGGCGCTGCACGTCGCCCACGCCCTCCGGGACCGCTTCCCGGACGGTCAGCTGTACGTCGACCTGCACGGCAGCAACCCCGGCAGGTCCGCGCTCACCCCCGCCCGCGCCCTCACTGCCCTGCTGGGCGACCTCGGCGCCGACCCGCTCCGTATCCCCGAACACCCGGACGGGGCAGCCGCGTTACTGCGTTCCCTGCTCGCGCCGACCCGCACCCTGATGGTCCTGGACGACGCCGAAGGCGCCGCGCGGATACGGCCGTTGCTCCCGGCGGGCCCCGGCTGCGCCGTGATCGTCACCAGCCGGTCCCCGCTGACCGCCCTCGACGGCGTCCGCCGCTTCCCCCTCACCCCCCTGACCGACGGGGAGAGCGCCGAGCTGCTGCGCGCCGCGTCCGGACGGGACGGCCTCGACGAGACCCACCCCCTCGTCGGACTCACCGGCCGCCTCCCCCTCGCCCTGCGCGTGGTCGCCGCCAGACTCGCCGCCCGCCGGGCCCTCACGCCGGACGCGCTCGCCGCTCAACTGGCCGCTGCCGACAGCAGGTTGCCCCATCTGGAGTACGACGACCTGAGCGTCCGCCGCTCCCTCGCCGGCGCCCACGACACGCTGCACACCTCCGCCCGCGAGACCGACCGCGACGCGGCCCTCGCCCTGCGCCGCATCGGCGCCCTGGACCTCCCCACGTACGACGCCCCGCTCCTCGCCCGCCTCACCGCGACCGACGAACGCCGCGCCGGGGCAGCCCTGGACCGCCTCGTCGACGTAGCCCTCCTGGAGGAGACCGCGTACGGCCGCTACGCACCCCACGACCTGGTCAGGGACTACGCCCGTGAACTGGCCGCGCTCGAGAAACCGAACGGCGACCAGCCGGCCGGCCAGGGTTGACGCGCGTCACTTGGCCTCGGCGTAGCACTCCACCACCGCCGTACTGAACGGAAACCGCACCGGCGTCTCGCCGAACGTCAGCCGCCCCGCCAGTTCCGCCGCCTCCCGGATCGCCGCCACCACCGTCTGGGCCTCCGCCTCCGGACAGTGCACGATCACCTCGTCGTGCTGGAAGAAGACCAGCTCGGCCGCCATCCCCGCACAGGCCCGGCGCAGCGCGGCGAGCAGCAGCAGCGTCCAGTCGGCGGCGCTGCCCTGGACGACGAAGTTGCGCGCGAAGCGGCCCCGGGCACGGGAGTTGGACGAGGCGTACCCCGGCACCCACTCCTGTGCCCCCGCGCCTCCCGCACCCCCGCCGGGATCGGCGCCCTCGTCCTCCGAGAGCGGGATGCCGGCCTCCTCCACCGAGTCGTCGTTGGCCCGCACGGCCGGGGGACACGTACGCCCCAGCCACGTCCGCACGAGCCGCCCCTCCTCTCCCGCGCGCGCCGCCTCGTCCACATACGCCACCGCCTTCGGGAACCGGCGTCTGAGCGCGGCGAGGTTCTTGAGGCCGTCCCCGGAGGTCTGCCCGTACACCGCGCCCAGCACGGCGAGCTTGGCCTGCGCCCGGTCGCCGGAGAACGCGCGGTCGGAGACGGACTGGTAGAGGTCGCTCTCCCGCCCCGCGACCTCCATCAGCCCGGGGTCGCGCGAGATCGCGGCGAGGACCCGCGGCTCCATCTGGTCGGCGTCGGCGACGACGAGCCGCCACCCCGGGTCGGCGACCACGGCGCGCCGGATCACCTTGGGGATCTGCAGCCCGCCCCCGCCGTTGGTGACCCAGCGCCCGGTGACCGTCCCGCCCGCGAGGAACTCGGGCCTGAACCGCCCGTCCCGCACCCAGTCCTGGAGCCAGGACCAGCCGTGCGCGACCCAGATCCGGTACAGCTTCTTGTACTCGACAAGGGGCTTCACCGCCGGATGGTCGATGCTCTCGATCTCCCATCTCCGCGTGGACCGCACCTTGATCCCGGCCTGCGCGAAGGCCTTGACGACATCGGTGGGCAGATCGGGCCGCACCCGGCGCCCGAACGCCGCCGACACCTCGTCCGCCAGCTCGGCGAGCCGCCGGGGCTCACCCCCGCCCGCGTACCGCTCGCCCAGCAGTTCGTGGAGCAGCTCGCGATGGACGTCCGCGCGCCACGGCAGCCCCGCCGCGTTCATCTCGGCGGCCACCAGCATCCCCGCCGACTCGGCGGCCGTCAGCAGCCGCATCCGGTCCGGGTGCGCGGTCGCGTCGTGGCGCCGCTGCTGGTCGGCGTACACCTCCAGCAGATCCGCCAGCGGCACGTGCACCGGACCCGGTTCGAAGAGCGGCGACTGCGCGCCGGGCTCGGCGGACCGCTGCGGTGGATCCGGCGGTACGGGACCGCCGCGCAGCCGGGCGAGGGCCGCCGCCGCGGACCGGGGCTCACCGAGCCGCCCCTCGTGGCCGAGCAGGAGCGTCTCGGCGTCCTCGATGTCGTAGCACCGCTCGACTCGCACCCTCGCGCCGAGCAGTCGCGGATAGACCTCGGGGGTGGACCGCCACACCCACCGCGTGACATCCGGCCGGTCACGGACGGCCGCGCCGAGATCCGCCTCCCGCCGCACCGGCCCGGCGGGCAGCCCGTCCGGACCGAGGGGGGCGATCTCCACGCCACCGTCCTCGGCCGGAGCGAGCGCCCACCGCTCGGCCGTCTCCGCCACGCCTGCCATGTCCGTGAGTGTGGCAGGCGGGTCTGACAACGCCCCCGACCAGCACCTTCAGCACTTTCAGCGGTTCAAGTGCTTCCGGCGCGGTCAGTTCTGCTCGCCGAACTCCACCTTGATCGTGGCGAGGGCGGCGGTGATGTTCTCCTCCGTCGCCGCCTTGGTGATACCGAGGCCGGACAGGACTCCGTCGCCGTTCTCGAACTCCAGCAGGGCGAGCAGGATGTGCTCCGTGCCGACGTAGTTGTGGCCCAGGCGCAGGGCCTCGCGGAAGGTGAGCTCCAGGGTCTTCTTGGCGTCGGAGCCGTACGGGACGAGTTCCGGCACCTCCTCGGCGGCGGGCGGCAGCGCGGCGGTGGCGGCCTGGCGCACGGTGTCGAGGAGGACGCCCTGCGCGGTGATCGCCTTGGCGGCCAGGCCCTCCGGCTCGGCGAGCAGACCGAGGACCAGATGCTCGGGCCGGCCTTCGGGGTTGCGGGCGGCGATGGCCTCGTTGTGGGCTGCCGCCACGGTGTTGCGGGCACGCGGGGTGAACCGCTGGAAGCCCTGGCTGGGGTCGAGGTCGACGGACTCCTTGGGCACGAACCGCTTCTGCGCGGCCTGCCGGGTGACGCCCATGCTCCTGCCGATGTCGGTCCAGGAGGCACCGGAACGCCGTGCCTGGTCCACGAAGTGCCCGATCAGATGATCCGCCACCTCGCCGAGGTGATCAGCGGCGATCACCGCGTCCTGGAGCTGTTCGAGGGCGTCGGTGTGCACTTTCTTGATGGCCTCGATGAGGTCGTCGAGGCGTACGGAGGCCCGGACGGGCTGGTTGGCTGTCATGTGTCAACCGTAGGTTGTCAGTCAGCGACTGTCAACCCGAAGTTGACAGTCTGGCCGGGTGGCGGTGGCATGGCACGATCGACGGGTGACCAGCACGCCCCTCCCGCCCGGTACGGTCGAACGCGCCTTCCAGGCCGCCCTGTACGCCGACACGGACACCTCCCTCGACACGGGCGCGTCCCTGCTCGCCGCCGACCCGGCCGCGGACGCCGAACTCGCCCGGCGCGGCGAGGAGTTCGTGGCATCCGCATGGCGACGGGGCTGGCAGCCGGCCGACGTCGTACGCCTCGTCCGGCGCGAGCTGGACGACGTACACGTACGCCTGGTGTCGGCCCTGATCACCGCCCAGGCGCCGAACGACCGGGCCCGGGGCCGCCGCTGGACTGACCAGCTGACCGACCTCGCCGCAGCCCCCGCCCCACCCCGCACGGACCGCTTCACGCACGCGACGACCGTCCTGGAGCTGTACCGCCTGCTGCTCGGCCTGCCCACCCTGGAGTCCCTGGACGAGCGGCAGGCGGTGGCGGGGGAGGGCTCCCGTCCGGAGCGTCCGGAGTCCCGCATGCTCACCCGTGTCCGCGCGCTGCTGGCGAAGGCGGAGGCGACCGGGTTCCCCGAGGAGGCCGAGGCGCTGAGCGCGAAGGCCCAGGAACTGATGGCCCGGCACAGCATCGACGAGGCCCTGCTCGCGGCCGGCGCCCCGGCGGGCGACGCCCCGCGCGCGCGGCGCCTGGGTGTGGACGCCCCGTACGAGGAGGCCAAGGCGGTTCTCCTGCATGCCGTGGCCGACGCGAACCGCTGTCGAGCGGTGTGGAACGAGGCCCTGGGCTTCTCCACGGTGGTGGGCTTCGAGCCCGACCTGGAGGCGGTGGAACTCCTCTACGCGTCCCTGCTGGTGCAGGCCACGACGGCGATGACGAAAGCGGAGGCCGCGCAGCGGGCGAGGGGCCGCAACCGGACGAAGACCTTCCGCCAGTCCTTCCTGGCCGCCTACGCCCACAAGACGGGCACCCGCCTGGCAGCCGCGGCGGCGGCGGAAACCGCGGACGCGGCAGCGACCCGCACCGCGGGCCCCCTGCTCCCGGTCCTGGCCACCCGGGACCTGGCGGTCACCGCCCACCTGGACCAGATGTTCCCCACGACCACGACAACCCGCCTACGAGGCGTGACCGACGAGGCGGGCTGGACAGAGGGCACGGCGGCGGCGGACCGGGCGACACTGCATGCCCACCCTCGTCTCCCGGACGCCTAGCGGTACCCCGTACGAACGCGCGCGCCGCGACTCGCCTCAGGACCCCAGCCCCGCCGTGGGCAACCCCGACGGAAGCTGCCCGCCCTGCGCCTTCGTGTACGTCTCCGTGCCGAGGCCGCTCTCCCAGGTGATCTTCATCGACGTCCTGTCGACGGAGTCGACCATCCCCTCGGCCCGGTCCTTGGTCCCGTCCGAGCACGTCAGGCGGAACATCTGCATGCCCGCCTCCTTGCCCGCGGTACCGCTGCACACGGTCCCCCCGGTGGCGAACAGCCCGGCCTTCGTCCCGGTGATCACCAGCGCCACGGCACTGCCCTTGCTGGTGGTCAGCCAGCTGCCCACCAACGCGCTGTCCGCGGTGGTCGAACCGCTGCCGCCCTCACCGCTGCCCGCCTCGGAGGGTGACGGCGAGGAGGACGGGGCCGACGAGCCCGTACCGCCACTCGCCGACCCGCCGTCGGACCCCCCGTCACCACTGCACCCGGCAAGCAGGAGGACGGCGGCCACCCCGGCCGCCGAGGCCACACCCGCCCTGCGCGCCAGCACGCGCGCGTACGTCACCGAAGTCACCGGGAAGCTCCCAACAGTCAGTCGCCAGCGATAGTCGTACGACCGCACGAAACGACCGCACGACACGACCGCAGCAAGCTACCAGGAGGACTTGCGCACCCCCGGGAGGAACCCCGCGTGGGCCTGCTCCCGCAGACCGACCCGGGACAGTCCGAACGCCCGGAAGTACCCGCGGGGCCGCCCGTCCACCTGGTCCCGGTTGCGCACGCGCGTGGCGCTCGCGTCACGCGGCTGCCGTTCCAGCTCCCGCCGTGCCGTCGCCCGTTCCGCGTCCGTCGAGGACGGCAGCCGGACGATCTCCTTCAGCTCGGCCCGCCGCTGGGCGTACCGGGCGACGATCTCCTGCCGCTTCCCGTTCTTCGCGATCTTGCTCTTCTTCGCCATGCCGCTGCTACCTCTGTCCCCTTTGTTGCTTCCGGTTTGTTGCTTCCGGCCTGTCAGACCCTGACCCCACGGGCCCGGATCCGGGCCACCGCCGCCTCGACGCCGATCGTGTCGACGGTCTTGATCCCCTTGGTGCTCAGCCGCAGCCGCACATGCCTGCCCTCGCTCGGCAGCCAGTACCGCTTGGACTGGATGTTGGGGTTGAAGCGACGGGACGTACGCCGGTGGGAGTGGCTGATGTTGTTGCCGAAGCCCGGCTGGGCGCCGGACAGCATGCAGTGGGCGGACAAGGTGACGCACCTCTCTCGGTCAGGTAATGCAAATGGAAGTCATTTTCAGTAAGATACCAGCATGGCTCGCAACGAACTCCGGCCGGTCATCAAGCTCCGGTCCACGGCCGGGACCGGTTTCACCTACGTCACCCGCAAGAACCGCCGCAACGACCCGGACCGTATGACCCTGCGCAAGTACGACCCGGTCGCCGGCCGTCACGTCGACTTCCGAGAGGAGCGCTGATCAGCCGCCATGAGTAAGGGAATCCACCCGGCGTACGGGCCCGTCGTCTTCCGGGACCGGGCCGCGAACCACGCCTTCCTCACCCGGTCCACGATGACCAGCGAGAAGACGGTCGACTGGGAGGACGGCAACACCTACCCCGTCGTCGACGTCGAGATCTCGAACATCAGCCACCCCTTCTACACCGGCACGGCCCGCGTCCTGGACACGGCCGGCCGCGTGGAGCGCTTCGAGCGCCGGTACGGCAAGAAGGACTGAGGAAACACACGTGCAGGTGCATGAGCGCGGGCCCTTGGGGGCTCACGAACTCTCCGTGGCGATCGTCGGCGGACTGCACGCCGACGCCCGCAGGGCCACCGTCGCGCGGCTGCTCGCCGACGTGCCCGGCAGCGTCGTACTCCACCACGACCTCGCCACGGCCGTGGCCGGCACGGTCGTATGGACCGTCAGCGACACCACCGGCATCCTCTCCGCGGGCGAGGCGCCCCTGGTCAACGACTGTGCGTGCTGTGCCCTGCGCGACGACCTCGTCCCGGAGCTGCTGCGGCTCGCGGACGCCGGGCGGACCCGGCTGGCGATCGTCGAGCTGTGGGACTCCGTCGAGCCCAAGGCGATGGCCGAGGTGGTGACGGCCGGCGGCCTCACGGTCACCGGCGTCATCACCGCCGTCGACCCGGCGCTGCTGCTGCCGTACCTCGGCAACGGCGACGACCTGGCCGAACGCGGCCTCGCCGCCGCGGCCACCGACCGGCGCACGGTCGCGGACACCTTCGCCCGCCAGCTGGAGTACGCCACCGTCCTCGCCCTCGTCGACTCCCCGGACGCCGACGACGAGGACCGCGAGCTGCTCGCGCAGCTCCACCCGACAGCCCGCCAAGTCCCCGTCACGGGCGGCCACCCAGGGGACTTGGCGGGCGTGGCGGACTCGGCCGACGCGTCCGGGGGGCAGGCGGCGCCGCTCTCGGCCCTCGCTGCCGCCGCCCTCGCCGGATTCGACGTCGAGGCCGCCGCCGCCGCTCAGCACCCGGCGTGCGCGCTGCTGCCGGCGGAGGCCGACGCGCACGGCGTGTCCACCCTCGTGTGGCACCGGCGCCGCCCCTTCCACCCGGAGCGGCTGTACGAGGCGCTGGAGGACCTGACCTGCGCCGCGGCGCGCAGCCGGGGCCGGTTCTGGCTCGCCGACCACCCCGACACGCTGCTCCACTGGGACGCGGCGGGCGGCGCGCTCTGCGTGGAGAGCGCGGGCCCCTGGCTCGCCTCCCTCCCGGACGCGGCCTGGGACATGGTCGAGCCCGTGCGCCGGGCCGCCGCCGCCCTCGACTGGCACCCCGAACACGGCGACTGCTGCCAGCACCTGGTGTTCACGTCCCCCGGCCTCGACCGCGACGGACTCGCGCGACTCCTGGAGTCCTGCCTGCTCACCGACGCCGAGTACGCGGGCGGACGCACCGCCTGGAAACGCCTGCCGCCCGCCTTCGACACCCTCCTGGAGGTCTGACCCCGCCATGGCCCGCAAGATCGAACGCAAGCCCCTCAAGGCCCGCCCCAACCCGCTGGACGCGGCCAGGATCACGTACATCGACTACAAGGACACGGACCTGCTGCGGAAGTTCGTCTCCGACCGCGGCAAGATCCGCAGCCGCCGGGTCACCCGCGTCTCGGCCCAGCAGCAGCGGCTGCTCGCCCGCGCGATCAAGAACGCCAGGGAGATGGCACTGCTGCCGTACGTGTCCCGGTAGCCGCCGCGACCCACCCGTACCCCCGTCTCCGTTCGCCCCGGGAGACGGGGGTACGGGCGTGCGGGGAACGTGCGGCGGCGCGCGTGCGTCAAGGTGAGTAGTGGAGCGAGTACCTGGCGTGCACGTGCATCTGACCGTGCGTATGCCCTTGCATACGCCTGTGCATCCGTCCACGCGTCTGCACGTGAACAGAGTTATGATCCGGCAGAGTTGACCACCGCACCAATGGCCTCACCAGCCAGTGCACCACCAGGGAGCGACCTGTGGACCACGACGTGTACGGCGTTGGCGCAGCCGATGAGTCCGGCGTGTACAACGGCATGGCCGCCGCGCGGCTGGACGGGGTCGCCGCCTGGCAGAAGAGCAGACACAGCAACTCGCAGGGCTCCTGCGTCGAGTTCGCGCGGCTGCCCGGTGGCGAGGTGGCGGTACGCAACTCGCGCTTCCCCGACGGTCCGGCGCTCGTCTACACGCGCGCCGAGATCGAGGCGATGCTCCTGGGCATCAAGGACGGCGAGTTCGACCACCTGACCGCGAGCTGACCGCCCTGCGGCCGTCCGCGCTCCGGAGCTTCCGGAGTCGGGACAAGCAGGGCGTAACGGTTGTGCCACACGCTGTGACGCGCGTAGAAACGTGGCCCGAGGAAACGCCGCCGTGCCTCACTCGGCGGAGTGCAGCCCGAACAGCGCCCAGACGACCTTGCCGCCCAGCGTGCCCGACAGCGGGTGCCAGCCCCAGCTGTCGCTGAACGAGTCGACGAGGAACAGACCGCGCCCCGACTCGGCCGAGAAGTCCTCCGAGAACTCCTCGGCGTCGTACGTCACCGGGCTCTCCCGGCTCGGGTCGCGCACCGCGCACACCAGCCGCTCGGTCCAGCGCATCAGGTGCAGCCGTACGAGGGGCTCGTGGGCCGACGAGTGCGGGGGGTCCGTGGGCAGCGCGTGCCGAAGAGCGTTGGTGACCAGCTCGGAGACGACCAGGCAGACATCGTCCAGACGGTCGCCGATGTCCCACTGGGTGAGTGTTCTGCGGCTGAACTGCCGTGCCTCGCGCACCGCTTCGTAGCGGGCGGGCAGCGCACACGACGCCGCGTTGGCCACGGTCGAGGGATCCAGTGGCGGAAGCCCCTGCCTTAACGGCTCGAGCATGGTCGATCCATTCATCCCCATGCGAGGCACTCCCGGGAGATCGCGGTCGTTGCGATGCAGTCCTTGCGATGCAGCGGTGGCGCGAGACCATGGTTTCCGATGCGTACGGCGGATGCAAGGGCAGATGCACGTGCACGCGCCGGAATTGGACGTACCCGTACCGCTTCTTGGTCATTTTTTCCGCCAACTTTCCACCTCTGGCCGGTCTTCCCCTTGCCCCTGCCTGTGCGTACGCTCTGACGTCTTCCCATTTGAGTAACCGAACGAGTACTGCTCGGAGTGTTTTAGTGGCAGACTGCGGCCCCTGGAGAGGTTGGGGAGGGTGACGAACGTGAGCGCGGGAGAGCCGGGATCGGTGGTGCGGCGCATGTTGCTCGGATCACACCTGAGGCGACTGCGTGAGGCGCGGGGCATCACGCGAGAGGCGGCGGGTTACTCGATCCGCGCGTCCGAATCGAAGATCAGTCGTATGGAGCTGGGCCGGGTGAGCTTCAAGACACGTGACGTCGAGGACCTGCTGACGCTGTACGGCGTCAACGAGGAGGCCGAGCGCAACGCGCTCCTCTCCCTCGCCAGGGAGGCCAACGTCGCGGGCTGGTGGCACAGTTACTCGGACGTCCTGCCCAACTGGTTCCCCACCTACGTGGGTCTGGAGGGCGCGGCATCGCTGATCCGCGCCTACGAGGTGCAGTTCGTGCACGGTCTGCTGCAGACCGCGGCGTACGCGCGTGCGGTCGTCGAACGCGGCATGAAGGGCGCGAGCCCCGCCGACATCGAGCGCCGCGTCGCCCTGCGCATGGAGCGGCAGAAGTACCTCCTGACCACCGGCGGCCCGGAGTTCCACGTCGTCCTGGACGAGGCCGCGCTGCGCCGCCCGTACGGCGACCGCGAGGTGATGCGCGGCCAGCTCCAGCACCTGATCGAGATCTCCGAGCGGCCCAACGTACGGCTGCAGATCATGCCGTTCGGCTTCGGCGGACACTCGGGCGAGAGCGGCGCGTTCACGATCCTGAGCTTCCCGGAGTCCGACCTGTCCGACGTGATCTTCCTGGAGCAGCTCACCAGCGCGCTGTACCTGGACAAGGCCGAGGACGTCACCCAGTACGAGAAGGCGATGAAGGAGTTGCAGCAGGACAGCCCCGGTCCTGACGAGAGCCGGGACCTGCTGAGGGGCCTGCTGCAACTCTCGTAACCAGGGTCCCTGATCATCTCCCAACTCCCTTCGGACGCACGTACGATGACGTGTGATCAGACCGTGATACGGGATTGAGGGATTGAGGGATCGCATGCCATCGCTTGAGTACTACTTCACCGACCTCGCGCAGCAGTACATCGGCGGTGAGTGGCGCCCGGGCACCGGCTCCTGGGACATCATCGACTTCAACCCGTACAACGGCGAGAAGCTCGCCTCGATCACGATCGCCACGGTGGACGAGGTCGACGAGGCGTACCGCGCCGCCGCCGCGGCCCAGAAGGAATGGGCCGCGACCAACCCGTACGCCCGTCGCGCGGTCTTCGAGAAGGCCCTGCGCGTCATCGAGGACCGGGAGCCGGAGATCGCCGCGGCGATCATCGCCGAACTCGGCGGCACGCACCTCAAGGCCGGCTTCGAACTGCACCTCGCCAAGGAGTTCCTGCGCGAGTCGATCCGCCTGGCACTGACCCCCGAGGGCCGGATCATCCCGTCGCCGGTCGACGGCAAGGAGAATCGTGTCTACCGCGTCCCGGTGGGCGTGGTGGGCGTGATCAGCCCCTTCAACTTCCCCTTCCTCCTCTCGCTGAAGTCGGTCGCCCCGGCGCTGGCGCTCGGCAACGGCGTCGTCCTCAAGCCGCACCAGGACACCCCGGTCGTCGGCGGCTCCCTGGTCGCGAAGATCTTCGAGGACGCGGGCCTGCCGCCCGGCCTCCTGAACGTCGTCATCACGGACATAGCGGAGATCGGCGACGCGTTCATCGAGCACCCGGTCCCGAAGGTCATCTCCTTCACCGGCTCGGACGCCGTCGGCCGCCACGTCGCCGCCGTCTGCGCCCCCCTCTTCAAGAACGTGGTCCTCGAACTCGGCGGCAACAGCGCCCTGGTGGTCCTGGACGACGCGGACATCGACTACGCGGTCGATGCCGCGGTCTTCAGCCGGTACGTCCATCAGGGCCAGGTCTGCATGGCCGCGAACCGTGTCCTGGTGGACCGTTCGATCGCCGCCGAGTTCACCGAGAAGTTCGTGACCAAGGTGAGGTCCCTGAAGGTCGGCGACCCGAACGACCCCGAGACGGTCATCGGCCCGGTGATCAACTCCTCCCAGGCGGAGGCGATTTCGGGCGTGGTGCGTCGGGCACTGGAGGAGGGCGCGACAGCTCTGCTCCACGGCACGACGACGGACAACCTGGTCGAGCCCTCGATCCTGACCGACCTCCCCGCCGACTCGCCCCTCCTCCAGCAGGAGATCTTCGGCCCGGTGGCCCTCCTCGTCCCCTTCGACGGCGAGGGGGAGGCGGTCCGCCTCGTCAACAACACGCCGTACGGCCTCAGCGGCGCCGTCCACACGGCCGACGTCGAGCGGGGCATCGCCTTCGCCAAGCAGATCGACACGGGCATGTTCCACGTCAACGACGGCACGGTCCACGACGAGCCCCTGGTCGCCTTCGGCGGCGAGAAGTCCTCGGGCATCGGCCGCCTGAACGGCGAGGCGACGGTGGAGGCGTTCACGACCCAGAAGTGGATCTCGGTCCAGCACGGGCGGAGCCTCTTCCCGTTCTAGACCACCCGCTCAACCTCGTAGAACCTCTTGGGTGACCCCGGGGGCTTGCGGACAGAACCTGACCGCAAGCCCCCGTAACTTCATCGGTGTCAGGCAGAAACGCCCGCACGACCCGATGAAAGGCGGCCACCATGGTCACTCACGTCTCCTCCGAAGCACCCGGCGACGAGCTCGGAGCGCTTCTCTCCTTCATCGAGGAGCAGCGCGGCGGTATCAGGCGGGCGTTGCTGGGACTGACAGAGGAGCAGGCGGCCTCACGACCCAGTGCCAGTGAGCTGTCCCTCTCCGGGCTGCTCAAGCATGTCGCCGAGGTCGAGCAGGGCTGGATCGCGCGGGCCAAGGGGGAGGCGCCGGCCGTCAAGCGGGACGAGTCGAACTGGCACGAGTGTTTCGTCCTCGTCGAGGGGGAGACCGTCGCCTCGCAGCTCGCGTACTGGGAGAAGGTCGCCGCCGAGACCGAGGCGTTCCTGCGTTCCGTACCGAGCCTCGACGACACCTTCGACCTCCCGCCGGACCCCTGGTTCCCGCCCCAGGCCAGTGTCTCGATGCGCTGGCTGGCGCTGCACCTGATCCGCGAGACCGCCCGGCACGCCGGTCACGCCGACATCATCCGTGAGTCCCTGGACGGCGCCACGGCCTTCGAGCTGGTCGCCCGGGAGCAGGCCTCCTGACCCCCGGGGCCCACCGCGGACCGTGTGCCGGCGATCCGTCTCCTCGGGCTCGGTGCGGTCCGCCGGCCCGGGCGGGCCCACGGCCACCAGGTGCGGGGCGACCTGGAGTACTGGGGCGCGCACGAGTGGTCCAACCCCAAGCCCGGCTCGCACCAACCAGAGCACCCACGAGTTCCTGCGCCTGCCGCGCGAGGCCCTGACCTCGTACGACCAGAAGACGGACGACGGATCGAGGGCGGCGCGTACACCTTCGCGAGGTAGGGCGAACCGTTCGTCGGTGTCCTGGCCGAGGGCGAGGGGAACCCGTACGCGACGGGTGTGTCGCATCCGGGGGCGCGAGCTGACGGCACGGCGGTGCGGGCGGCCGAGCCGCTGACTCCGCACCGCCGACGGGCGGGCCGTCAGTGATGGAAACCGGTGGCCGCGTCCTTGTCGTGGGTCGACGGGCGCGACTGCCGGCGCAGTTCGGGCAGCAGCCGCTCCAGGTCCTCCAGGAACAGCTCCGCGAGGTCCGCGGAGAAGCCGTTGCGGCACACGACCCGCAGTACGGACAGGTCCTGCCGGTTCTCCGGGAAGGTGTACGCGGGCACCAGCCAGCCGCGCTCACGCAGCCGCCGCGAGACGTCGAAGACGTCGTACGCGGTCACGTCCGCCCCTGTCGTGAAGGCGAACACGGGCAGCTCGTCGCCCCGGGTGAGGAGCCGGAAGTCGCCCAGCTCCTCGATCCGCCCGGCGAGGGAACGCGCCACGTCCCGCGTGGACTGCTGCACCGCCCGGTAGCCGTCCCGGCCCAGCCGCAGGAACGTGTAGTACTGCGCGACCACCTGGGCCCCGGGGCGCGAGAAGTTGAGGGCGAACGTCGGCATGTCGCCGCCCAGGTAGTTGACGCTGAAGACGAGCTCCTCGGGGAGGGCCTCCTTGTCCCGCCACAGCGCCCAGCCGACGCCCGGATAGACCAGCCCGTACTTGTGCCCGGAGGTGTTGATGGAGGCCACGCGCGGCAGCCGGAAGTCCCACACCAGGTCCTCGTCCAGGAACGGCGCCACCATGGCCCCCGACGCCCCGTCGACGTGCACGGGGATGTCGAGCCCGGTGCGCCCCTGGAGGGCGTCCAGGGCCGCGCACAGCTCCGCGACCGGCTCGTAGGACCCGTCGAAGGTGGACCCGAGGATCCCGACGACCCCGATGGTGTTCTCGTCGCACAGGTCGGCAGCCGCCTGCGGATCGAGATGGAACCGGTCGCCCTCCATGGGCACCTGGCGCGCCTCCACCTCCCAGAAGTTGCAGAACTTGTCCCAGCAGACCTGCACGTTGACGCCCATGACGAGGTTCGGCCGCACGTCCCGCCCCGGATACCGGTCGGCGTTGCGCGCGGCCCACCGCCGCTTCAGCGCCATCCCGGCGAGCATGCACGCCTCGCTCGAACCGGTGGTCGAACAGCCCACGGCGGCGGCCGGATCGGGCGCGTTCCACAGGTCGGCGAGCATCGCCACGCAGCGCCGCTCCAGCTCGGCCGTGCGCGGGTACTCGTCCTTGTCGATCATGTTCTTGTCCCGGCACTCGCCCATCAGGACGCCGGCCTGCGGCTCCATCCAGGTGGTGACGAAGGTGGCCAGGTTGAGCCGCGAGTTGCCGTCGAGCATCAGTTCGTCGTGCACGAGCTGGTACGCCGTCGACGGCGGCAGCGGGGCCTGCCCGAGCCGGTGCGTGGGCGGGGCCTCGGTCATACCGCCGACCGGATTGGCCTCCCCGTAGAAGGGGTTGACGGCGAGCCTGCGCCCGTCGCCCTTGTCGTCAGGTGTTTCGCTGTCCCCGCGGTGCAGTGGCATGCGTACGACGGTAGGCCGGGGCCGCAAGGCTTGCACCTCACGCCGCGTGAGGAAGCAGTGTGGAGCGCGAACCGACAAGGGAGCGGAAGTGAGCTACAGCGTGGGACAGGTCGCCGGTTTCGCCGGCGTCACGGTGCGCACCCTGCACCACTACGACGAGATCGGCCTCCTCGTGCCGGGCGGACGCAGCCACGCGGGCCACCGGCGCTACGACGACGCCGATCTCGACCGGCTGCAGCAGATCCTGTTCTACCGGGAGCTCGGCTTCCCCCTCGAAGAGGTCGCCGCCCTGCTGGACGACCCGAAGGCGGATCCGCGCGCGCGGCTGCGCCGTCAGCACGAGCTGCTGACCGCCCGGATCGAACGGCTCCAGCAGATGGCGGCGGCCGTGGAGCACGCCATGGAGGCACGCAGAATGGGCATCAACCTCACGCCCGAGGAGAAGTTCGAGGTCTTCGGCGACAAGGACCCGGAGGCACACGCCGAGGAGGCCGAGCGCCGCTGGGGCGGCACGGAGACGTACGCGGAGTCGCAGCGCCGCGCGGCCACGTACACGAAGGACGACTGGCAGCGCATGCAGGCGGAGGTGGCCTCCTGGGGCGAGCGCTACGACGCCCTGATGGCCGCCGGCGAGCCCCCGGCCGGTGAGGCGGCCATGACCATGGCCGAGGAACACCGGCAGCACATCACCAAGTGGTTCTACGAATGCACGTACGAGATCCACCGGGGCCTCGCCGACATGTACGTCTCCGACGAGCGCTTCAAGGAGTTCTACGACTCCATGCGCCCGGGCCTCGCCGAACACCTCCGGGAGGCGGTCACGGCGAACGCGGCCCGGCACGACGCATAGCCCCCTGGCCCGGGTGTGGATGGTGGGTCACTCCCGGGCCAGGACCACCGCGGTCCCGTACGCGCACACCTCCGTGCCCACGTCCGCGGCCTCGGTCACGTCGAACCGGAAGGCCAGCACACCGTTGGCGCCACGCGTGCGTGCCTGCTCGATCAGACGGTCCATGGCCTGGTTGCGGGTCTCGACGAGAGTCTTCGTCAGCCCCTTCAGCTCACCGCCGATCATCGACTTCAGCCCGGCCCCGATCTGGCTGCCGAGATGCCGCGACCGCACGGTCAGCCCGAAGACCTCACCGATGACCTGCTCGACCCGGTAGCCGGGGATGTCGTTCGTCGTCACGACCAGGACGTCGGACTGAGGTCCCTGGCCGCCGCCGTACTCTTCGATGCCCATAACCTCACAGGGTGGTCCCAGTTCCCGCACAGCGCACCCCGGAGTGGCGCATGGAAGCTGAGGGAACCTGGAGGGGTCACCTTGCGTTGATAGCTTTGGCCCCACTCGACTTCTGCACCCATCTTCCGCACTCATCTCTGCCAAGCCTCAGGAGCCCGGAACAGTGACGACGCTTGCCCTCGGACCGAGCTGGCTGGATCCGGACTACCTGTTGGACCAGTTCGGCATCTGGGGCCTGCTCCTGATCGTGTTCGCCGAGTCCGGTCTGCTCATCGGCTTCTTCCTGCCGGGCGACTCGCTGCTGTTCACGGCGGGCCTGCTGATCACCGCGGGCACGCTGGACTTCCCCCTGTGGGGAGCGGTCGCCCTCATCTGCCTCGCCGCGGTCCTCGGCGACCAGGCGGGCTACATGTTCGGCAAGAAGGTCGGCCCGTCGCTCTTCAACCGACCGGACTCCCGCCTCTTCAAGCAGGAGAACGTCGTCAAGGCGCACGAGTTCTTCGAGAAGTACGGCCCGAAGTCCCTGATCCTGGCCCGCTTCGTGCCCATCGTGCGCACGTTCACGCCGATCATCGCCGGCGTCAGCGGCATGAAGTACCGCTCGTTCCTGACCTTCAACGTCATCGGCGGCGTCCTCTGGGGCGCGGGCGTCACCCTGCTCGGCTCCTGGCTCGGCAACATCGCCTTCGTCAAGAAGAACATCGAACCGATCCTGCTGCTGATCGTCCTCGTCTCGGTCGTCCCGATCATCATCGAGTTCGCCCGGGCCCGCGGCAAGGCCAGGAAGAACCCGCCCCAGCAGCCCGAGCCCCCGGCCCAGCAGCAGTACCCGCCGGCCCCGATGGACGACGCGACAACCCAGCTCCGCCGTATCCCCCCGGCCCAGCAGCAGGACGAGTACCCCCAGCAGCAGTACGACCAGAACCAGGGCTACGACCAGCACCAGGGCCACGACCAGTACTACGGCCAGCAGCCCTACGCCCAGCAGTACCCCCAGGGCTACCAGCAGGACCAGCAGCAGTACCCGTACAGCAACCAGAACAACAACGGTTACCCGCAGAACTGACGGCGCGGAACCGACGGCCTGGCCAGACATCCAGGGGCGCGGGCTCCCCGGCGCCCAACGCCAGGCGAACGCACCCGGAGCTAAAACCCCCGCGTCCGCTTGGCGGCCCGCCTGCCCCTGGTGGAGCCGCTCGGCACCCTCAGGAACAGCCGCGAGATCTCCGACCCCAGATTCACCCCGATGGCGATCGCCATCGCCAGCGCCGCGGCCTTCGCCAGAGACACCAACCCCGCGTCCATGTCGTTCTGCGCGATCGACAACAGCCCGAAATACGTGGCCGACCCGGGCAGCAGGGGCCCGATCGCGGCCGTCGTGTACGGCAGGGCCGACGCGTACCGGTACCGCGACAGCAGCTGCCCGAACAGCCCCACCAGCCCCGCCGCGACGGCCGTCGAGGCCACCGGCGAGAAGTCCCCGGTGTAGCGCATCGCGCCGTACACGCTCCACGCCACACCGCCGTTGAGCGTCACGATGAGCACGGTGGAACGTTCCTGCTGGAGCATGACCGCGAAGGTCAGCGACAGCAGCATGGACGCGCCGATCTGCCACAGGGGCCGTGGCGTACTCCCGAGAGCCACGTCCGGATTGAGCTCGGCGCCCAGTTTCACGCCGAAGTACAGGATCAGCAGCACCCCGACGACGATGCCGACGAAGAAGTACATGACCTCCAGCAGACGGGCGGACGCGGTGATGTAGAACCCGGTCAGCCCGTCCTGCACCCCGGCCACCAGCGCCCGTCCGGGCAGCAGCGCGAACAGCCCGCCGGTGATCACGGCGGACGCCTTCACGTCCACGTGCGCGGCCGTCAGCGCGACCCCGATCGCGGCCGGCGGCATCGCGGCCACCGTGAACTGGTAGAACTCCGGCAGCCCGCGCCCCGCGCACAGCCACGCCAGCCGGTCGCCCAGCATCGCGCCGAGCGCCGCCGCCACGAACACGACCAGGTCACCGCCGACGAGCACGGAGGCCGCGCCCGCGAGCAGCCCGGCGGCCACGGTGAGCCCCCAGCCGGGATACGGGTGCCGGTTCCGCCGGATCTCCGCGAGGCGCCTGTAAGCCTCTTCCAGAGACGTGGCGGTCTCCGGGTCGCTCAGGTCGTCCACAAGCCGGTAGACGGCCGCCAGGCGCGTGTAGTCGGTGCCCCGGCGCCGGACCGTCCGTGACGCCGTCACCGGATCCTCGACGAGCGAGGGCTGGTACGAGATCGACAGCAGGGTGAAGGTGACGGTCGGCTCGCAGCGGTCGAGGCCGTAGGACCGGCAGACGGCGAACATGGCCGCCTCCACGTCCTCGGCACCCTCGCCGCCCGCGAGCAGCAGCTCACCGATGCGCAGCGTCAGGTCGAGCACGCGCGGGACGGCCGGTCCGTCCTCCTCGGCCGCCTTCTGCGGCCGTTCCGGCGCGGGCCGCTCGGCCACCGGCATCCGCAGCATCGTGCGCATCCGGTCCTGCCAGGGCACGTCCTCGGCGAGACTCACCACCGGGATGCCCAGGGGCGGAGTGAACGCGGGCGCCCGGTACGTACGCGGAGTGTCGAAGGCCGAGGCCGGTCCACCGGCGTCACCGCCGGGCGGCTGCGGCACGTCGAGCCCGTCCGGCAGGGCGAACTCGGAGGTGGTCTCGGCCTCACCGACGGTGGACCTGGGCGGGGCCATCCCCTCGGGGAGCGCGAACTCGGAGGTGGTGGACGACTCCCCGTCACCACCGCCGGAAGCCCCGCCTACGAGGGGAACCGCGTAGACACTCCTGGCCTCGTCCGATGCCGGCTTGCGAGCCTCGTCCGTCACTCCGTATCGCTCCCTGCACGTGCCCCTCTTGTACGCCCCTCAGTATGCGCACAGACACACGAACGGGCCGCACGCGCACGCGTGCGGCCCGCTCGGCGTGACAGGGTCCGGGGACCTCAGTGGCCACCCTGCTCCTTGAGGCGCTTGTACGACCGCTCGATCTCCGCCTCGGCGTCCGCGCGGCCCACCCAGTTGGCGCCCTCGACGGACTTGCCGGGCTCCAGGTCCTTGTAGACCTCGAAGAAGTGCTGGATCTCCAGACGGTCGAACTCCGACACGTGGTGGATGTCCCGCAGGTGCTCCACGCGCGGGTCGTGCGCGGGCACGCACAGCAGCTTGTCGTCGCCGCCGGCCTCGTCCGTCATCCGGAACATGCCGATCGTGCGGCACTGGATGAGGCAGCCGGGGAAGGTCGGCTCGTCCAGGATGACCAGCGCGTCCAGCGGGTCGCCGTCCTCGCCGAGGGTGTTCTCGACGAAGCCGTAGTCGGCCGGGTAGCTGGTCGAGGTGAAGAGGCGACGGTCCAGACGGATCCGACCGGTCTCGTGGTCCACCTCGTACTTGTTCCGTGAACCCTTCGGAATCTCGATCGTGACGTCGAACTCCACCGGTGACTCCTCCATGATCAACACATAGTTCTGGTGGTTAAGTGTCCCTCACGCAGGTGTGTGATCGCGAAAGGGGCTGGTGGTCGTGCCGGAGCTGAGGCCTTGGCGGGCCGCGAGGCCGCGGGTGGCGCGGCTCGCGCGAACCGTGGGACCCCGTCTCACCCGGGCCACGGCAACGGTGAAACCCCAGCTCGGACGGGCAAAAGCGGCCGTGAAACCGCAACTCGAACGAGCGGCGGCGACAGTCAGGCCACACCTCGAAAGAGCCGGACGGGCCACAGCCGCCGTGAAACCGCGGGTCGCGCGGATCACACAGGCCGTCGGCCCCGGGCTCGCCGCTCTCCCGAGGCCGAAGACCCCGACGGCTCTCTCGCTGTCGCTGCCGAAGCCCCTGCGGACCTGGCAGTACACCGCGGGCGCCGCCACCGCCGGACTGGCGTTGACCGCCGGCGTGGTGACCGTCGCCGGCCCCTGGGACTCCTCCGGTCAGCGTACGGCCGAGCGGGACTGGGCGGCGGTCCAGGAGCGATCCGGTGGCACAGATCACGGTCGTAATTCCGGTACGTCCGACACGTCCGCCACCTCGGGTACGTCGGCCGGGGCGCCCGCACCCGCCCCGAGCGCCCCCTCCGTGCTGACGGGCCTCGGCAGTGCCACCGGCACCGTGCGGGCGGCGCCCGCCGGAAGGACCCTCGCGGCCGTGCTGGACCCGCTGCTGAAGAACCCCGCGCTCGGCACCCGCCGGACGGCCGCCGTCGTCGACGTGGCCACCGGGAAGCGCCTGTACGGCCTGGGGGCCGGCGAGGCGCTCGTCCCCGCCTCGACCACGAAGATCGCCACGGCCGTCGCCGCGCTCTCCGCGATGGGCGCCGACCACCGACTCACCACCCGGGCCGCCCTGGAGCCCGACACCGACGAACTCATCCTGGTCGGCGGCGGCGACCCCACCCTGACGGCACGTAAGGACCCGGAGGGCTGGGCGAGCCTGCGCACCCTGGCGGACTCGACGGCCGCCGCCCTCGCGAAGCGCGGCGTACGCCAGGTGACGCTGTCGTACGACACCACGCTCTACGCGGGCCCGGAACTCCACCCGATCGGGGCCGACAACGGCGGCAACCTCGCCCCGGTCACCGCCCTGATGGCCGACGAGGCCCGCACGAACGACTCGACCAGTGGAACGGCCGACCGCAGCACCGTGCCGGCGGCGGACGCGGCCCGCACCTTCGCGACCCTGCTGGCGAAGCACGGCATCAGGACGACCTCCCCCGGCCCGTCCAAGGCCACGGGCCGTGCGACCACCCTCGCGAAGGTCTCCTCGCCGCCGCTCTCCGCCCTCGTCGAGCGCATGCTGACCAACAGCGACAACGACCTCGCGGAGGCCCTCGCCCGTCAGACCGCGCTCGCCACGGGCGTCCGGCCCGACTTCGCGGGCGGTGCCAAGGCGATCCACGCCCAACTGAAGAAGCTGGGCCTGCCCATGTCCGGCGCCCGCTTCGCCGACGGCAGCGGCCTGAACCGCGCCGACCTCCTCACCCCGAACCTCCTCACGGCCCTCCTGGCCAAGGCCGCCGACCCGGTCCACCCCGAACTCCGGGCGGCCCTCACCGGCCTCCCGGTGGCAGGCTTCACGGGCACCCTGAGCGCCCGCTACACGGACGGCGCGGCGGGTGTCGTACGGGCCAAGACAGGCACCCTGACCGGGGTGAACGCCCTGGCGGGCACGGTCGTCGACCGCGACGGCCGCCTCCTGGCCTTCGCCTTCCTGGCCTCCGACACCACCAGCAAGGCGGAGGCCCAGGCGGCCCTGGACCGCACGGCGACGGCATTGGCATCCTGCGGCTGCGGATAGGTGCTGTGGGCAGTCGTTCCGCTGGGGCGATGGGGGTCCCCCCGGTCGAGCGAAGCCGAGACTGGGGGAGGGTGGGCACAGCCTGCAACGCCGGGTGCCGACCCAACAGACCTCACCCCTGCCAACCTCACTGCCCTGCCCCCGGAGGGACCCCTCACGTACCGTTGACGCATGACGAGCATCGGTGGTGCCGCATCTGCTGGGATGGTCGACTGGAATCTCGCGGTGGCGACCGCGACCCGGCTGGTACGGCCGGGACCCGAAGTGAGCCGTGACGAGGCCCGGGCCATCGTCGCGGAGCTGCGCCGGCACGCGAAGGCCTCGGAGGAGCACGTCCGGGGCTTCACCCGGATGGGAGGCGACGCCGCCCACGACACCCCCGTACTCGTCGTCGACCGCCCCGGCTGGGTACGGGCGAACGTCGCCGGGTTCCGTGAGGTGCTCAAACCCCTGCTGGACAAGATGGGGGAGCGGCGCGGGAGTTCACCGGGCGGAGCCGTCCTCGGCGCGGTCGGCGGCAAGGTCACCGGCGTCGAACTGGGGATGCTGCTGTCGTTCCTGTCGTCCCGCGTCCTCGGCCAGTACGAGACCTTCGCCCCGGCCACCCGCGAACTCCCGGCGGGCGCGAACGGCGGCGGCCGGCTGCTCCTCGTCGCGCCGAACATCGTCCACGTGGAGCGCGAACTCGACGTACAGCCCCACGACTTCAGGCTCTGGGTGTGTCTGCACGAGGAGACGCACCGGACCCAGTTCACGGGAGTGCCCTGGCTGCGGGACCACCTGGAGGGCGAAATCCAGTCGTTCTTGGGGGAGACGGAGGTCGACCCCATGACGTTCCTGGAGCGCATCAGGGAGGCCGCGCAGTCCCTCGCGGGCGGCCGGCCGGAGGGCGAGGAGGACGACGGCGGGCGTTCCCTGGTGGAGTTGGTCCAGACGCCGGCCCAGCGGGAGATCCTCGGCCGGCTCACCGCGGTCATGTCCCTCCTGGAGGGGCACGCCGACTTCGTGATGGACGGAGTGGGTCCCGCGGTGGTGCCCTCCGTCGCCGAGATCCGGGAGAAATTCCAGCAGCGGCGGGCCAAGGGTGCCTCACGGCTGGACCTCGCGCTGCGCAAGCTGCTCGGTCTGGACGCCAAACTCAGGCAGTACCGGGACGGCGAACGGTTCGTCAGGGCCGTCGTCGACCAGGTCGGTATGGACGGCTTCAACCGGGTGTGGACCTCTCCGAACACCCTTCCTACGAAGGCGGAGATCGCCAAACCGGCGGACTGGGTCGCGCGGGTGCACCGCAAGGCGGACCAGTGAGCCCTTCGGGTACGTGGTGAACGAATCCGGCCGACGGCAGGTGAACGCCCCTTCAATCACCCGTCCGAGGGACCGTGGAGCATGGGTAGGCGTGCAATGCTCGGGGAACGCCCCGTTTCTGTCACCATCTACACACTCTGAGTGACCGAAGTCGGCTCACCCCCCGAAAACTTCATGAAGGGAACCGGACATGGGTCCCCATCCTGCGGTCGCGGCGATACGCCTGGCGGTTCGCCGCGCTCTCCACGACATCCTGACCGCCAACAACCCGCCCAACAGCCTCCTCCCCGGCCCCACCCCCCCCGGCGAGTCCGCCCCGCTCGTCCTCGTGGCGTGCTCCGGCGGCGCCGACTCCATGGCGCTCGCCTCCGCTCTCGCGTTCGAAGCGCCCAAACTCGGTCTGCGCGCCGGTGGCGTCACCGTCGACCACCGTCTGCAGCCCGGCTCCGACCTCCGCGCCGACGAGGTCGTCCTGCGCCTGACCGAACTCGGCCTCGCCCCGGTCGAGTCGATCGCCGTCGCTGTCGGCCGTGAGGGCGGCCCCGAGGCCGCCGCGCGCGACGCCCGGTACGGCGCCCTGGACGCCGCCGCCGAGCGCCACGGCGCCACCGCGGTCCTCCTCGGCCACACCCGCGACGACCAGGCCGAGACGGTGCTGCTGGGCCTCGCCCGCGGCTCCGGCATCCGCTCCCTGTCCGGGATGGCGGCCGTCTCCGGGCGGCCGGGGGCTCCCGACCGTTACCGCCGGCCCTTCCTCCAGCTCGACCGGCAGACCGCCCGCAAGGCGTGCATGGTCCAGTCCCTCCCGGTCTGGGACGACCCGCACAACGCCGACCCGGCCTACACCCGGTCCCGGCTGCGCCACGAGGGACTGCCCGCCCTGGAGAAGGCCCTCGGCAAGGGCGTCGTCGAGGCCCTCGCCCGCACGGCCCAGCTCTCCCGCGACGACGCCGACGCCCTCGACACCTGGGCCCGCCAGGCCGAGGCCTCCGTACGGGACACCGCGGGCCTCCTGGAGTGCGCCAAGCTGTACGCCCTGCCGCCCGCCGTACGCCGCCGCATCCTGCGCAGCGCCGCCATCGAGGCGGGCGCTCCGGCCGGTTCGCTGTTCGCCCGCCACATCGAGGAAGTCGACCGGCTGATCACCGGCTGGCGAGGCCAGGGAGCCATCAATCTCCCCGGCCGGGTCGTCGCCCAGCGGCAGGGTGGCAGACTGGTGATTCGGCAAGGCTGAATCTCACCCCCCTTCGGGGCGCGGCAGGGGTCGGCGAGCCGGGCGAATGGCGACGGGCAACCGAAAGTGATGCGGGTGGACGCGAAAGACATGGGTGCCGACCTCAAGTCGGTACTCATCACCAAGGAAGAGATCGACGCGAAGCTGGTCGAGCTGGCCGCGAAGATCGACGCGGAGTACGCGGGCAAGGACCTGCTGATCGTCGGTGTCCTCAAGGGCGCCGTGATGGTCATGGCCGACCTGGCCCGGGCGTTGTCCACCCCTCTCACCATGGACTGGATGGCCGTGTCGTCGTACGGCGCGGGCACCCAGTCCTCCGGTGTGGTGCGGATCCTCAAGGACCTCGACACCGACATCAAGGGCAAGCACGTCCTCATCGTCGAGGACATCATCGACTCGGGGCTGACCCTGTCCTGGCTGATCTCCAACCTCGGCTCCCGCGAGCCCGAGTCGCTGAAGATCTGCACCCTGCTGCGCAAGCCGGAGGCCGCGAAGGTCGCCATCGACGTGGAGTGGGTCGGCTTCGACATCCCCAACGAGTTCGTGATCGGCTACGGCCTCGACTACGCGGAGAAGTACCGCAACCTTCCGTTCGTCGGTACGCTCGCGCCCCACGTCTACGGCGGCTGAGTCCCGAGGCCGCTGAGCCAAAGGGCGAGTCCTGTGGGACGTTCGGGAACCCGGGCGGCCTTCCCGCCGTTGGAGCATGCGTGGACGGTGTTGCCAGCCAGCCCGTGCGCCTTCGGGTGACAATGCTGGGGTACCGTCCGAAGAGCAGTCTTTAGAACAGTCTTTGTCAAACTCACTATGGCAGGAGGGACGGGGCGGCACCGCTCCGTATGGATGGACGTGAAGCGATACTTCCGTGGGCCGGTCATGTGGATCGTGCTGGCCGTCCTTGCCGTGGTCGTGTTGATGCAGGTCGTCGGCTCGTCCGGCGGCTACAAGACGGTGGACACAGGCCAGGTCGTCCAGGCGATCAACGACAACAAGGTCGAGCAGGCCAAGATCACCACCGGTGACGAGCAGGTCATCAAGGTCCAGCTCAAGGACGGCCAGAAGGTCGAGGGCAGCTCGAAGATCCAGGCGAGCTACATCGGCGATCAGGGCGTCAACCTGGCGAACACTCTCCAGGACAAATACCAGAACAAGCAGATTCCGGACGGCTACACGGTCGCTCCGACCAAGCAGAACGCTTTCGTCGGCATTCTGCTGTCGCTGCTCCCCTTCGTTCTCATCGTCGTCGTGTTCCTGTTCCTGATGAACCAGATGCAGGGCGGCGGCTCCCGGGTCATGCAGTTCGGGAAGTCCAAGGCCAAGCTCATCACCAAGGACACCCCGAAGACGACGTTCGCCGACGTGGCGGGCGCGGACGAGGCGGTCGAGGAACTCCACGAGATCAAGGAGTTCCTGCAGGAGCCGGCCAAGTTCCAGGCCGTCGGCGCGAAGATCCCCAAGGGTGTGCTCCTCTACGGGCCTCCCGGTACGGGCAAGACGCTGCTCGCACGTGCTGTCGCGGGCGAGGCGGGCGTTCCGTTCTACTCGATCTCGGGTTCCGACTTCGTCGAGATGTTCGTCGGTGTCGGTGCCTCCCGGGTCCGTGACCTCTTCGAGCAGGCCAAGGCGAACGCCCCGGCGATCGTCTTCGTCGACGAGATCGACGCGGTCGGCCGCCATCGCGGCGCCGGCCTCGGCGGCGGTCACGACGAGCGCGAGCAGACGCTCAACCAGCTGCTCGTCGAGATGGACGGCTTCGACGTCAAGGGCGGTGTGATTCTCATCGCCGCCACGAACCGTCCCGACATCCTCGACCCGGCGCTGCTGCGTCCCGGCCGTTTCGACCGCCAGATCGCGGTCGACCGTCCGGACATGCTGGGCCGTCTGGAGATCCTCAAGGTTCACCAGAAGGGCAAGCCGGTCGCTCCGGACGTCGATCTGTCGGCGGTCGCCCGTCGCACGCCGGGCTTCACCGGCGCGGACCTGAGCAACGTCCTCAACGAGGCCGCGCTGCTCACCGCCCGCAGTGACAAGAAGCTGGTCGACAACGCGTCGCTCGACGAGGCCATCGACCGCGTCGTGGCGGGCCCGCAGAAGCGGACCCGGATCATGTCGGAGAAGGAAAAGAAGATCACCGCGTACCACGAGGGCGGCCACGCCCTGGTCGCGGCGGCTTCCCCGAACTCCGACCCGGTCCACAAGATCACGATCTTGTCGCGCGGCCGGGCCCTCGGTTACACGATGGTGCTCCCGGACGAGGACAAGTACTCCACCACCCGCAACGAGATGCTCGACCAGCTCGCCTACATGCTGGGCGGCCGGGCGGCGGAGGAGCTGGTCTTCCACGACCCGACGACGGGCGCTGCGAACGACATCGAGAAGGCCACGGCAACGGCCCGCGCGATGGTCACGCAGTACGGCATGACCGAGCGCCTCGGCGCGATCAAGTTCGGCGGCGACAACACCGAGCCCTTCCTGGGCCGGGAGATGTCGCATCCGCGCGACTACTCGGAAGAGGTCGCCGCGCTCGTCGACGAAGAGGTCAAGAAGCTCATCGAGAACGCGCACAACGAGGCCTGGGAGATCCTGGTCGAGAACCGCGACGTCCTCGACGCCCTGGTGCTCGAACTGCTGGAGAAGGAGACGCTGAGCAAGGAGCAGATCGCCGAGGTCTTCGCTCCCATCATCAAGCGCCCGGCCCGCCCCGCGTGGACCGGCTCCTCCCGCCGTACGCCGTCCACCCGCCCGCCGGTGCTCTCCCCCAAGGAGCTGTCGCTGACGAACGGGACCAACGGCTCGGCGCCGGCGATCACCGCCAAGGCTGGAGCCACCGAGTCCGTCCCCGCGACGGAGTCGGTGCCGGAGGACAGCGCCGAGAGCTGATCCCGGCTCTCCCGCCCCTCCCGGTCAGTGGGCCCGGAATGGATGCCGCGTCCCCCAGGATCTAGCCTGGGGGACGCGGCATTTCGGCATTTCGGTATGTCCGCACGTGCGACGCGTGGTCCACACGCGTGACAGGGACAGGAACGAGGCACCAGATGACCGACCCCGTGACGCTGGACGGCGAGGGCACGATCGGCGACTTCGACGAGAAGCGGGCCGAGAACGCCGTACGCGAACTCCTGATCGCAGTCGGCGAGGACCCGGACCGCGAGGGGTTGAAGGAGACGCCGGGGCGGGTGGCGCGGGCGTACCGGGAGCTCTTCGCGGGGCTCTGGCAGAAGCCCGAGGACGTTCTGACGACGACGTTCGATCTGGGGCACGATGAGATGGTCCTGGTGAAGGACATCGAAATCGTGTCCCTGTGCGAACATCATCTGCTGCCGTTCCACGGCGTGGCGCACGTCGGTTACATCCCGGCCGAGACGGGCAAGATCACGGGCCTCTCGAAGCTGGCGCGCCTCGTCGAGGTGTTCGCCCGTCGCCCCCAGGTGCAGGAACGTCTCACCACGCAGATCGCGGACTCCCTCATGCGCATCCTGGAGGCACGGGGCGCGATCGTCGTCATCGAGGCCGAGCACATGTGCATGTCGGTACGCGGAATTCGAAAGCCCGGTGCCAAGACCACGACGTCGGCGGTGCGCGGGCAGCTTCGGGATGCCACGACCCGGGCTGAGGCGATGAGCCTGATAATGGCTCGCTGAGGTTCCGGGTTCGTCGACGCGTGCCGGGCGGGACCGACGCCTGTAGGGGGCGCGGGGCTGTGACCGGCCCCCGTCGGCCCGCAGCCGACAACCGTGTATCCGGCGGAGCGCTTACGCCGCCGGGGCCGTGCCCGCGTTGTTGTCCTCGTCCTCCGGGAGTTTGCAGACCCGTTCAAGGAAGAAGGCCGCCGCTATGACGGCGATGCCCGCCAGGACCGAGAAGCCGGCGTAGATGGCCTGGTCGCGGCGGGCCGGGATGTCCAGGGACTCCAGGAGGAAGGCGCCCGTGCCGCCGTACATCCCGGCGACCAGGGCGGCGACCAGGGCGCTGGCCTGGCCGAAGACGACGGCGCGGGCGGCCATCAGGGGGTCGACGCCCTTGGCGCCGGGACGCCGGTCGCGCTGGGCCTTGAGACGGGCGCGGAGGGAGAGGGCCGTGGCCAGCAGGACCACGGCGATCAGGGCGAGGACGACGGGGGCGGCCAGCGGGACGCTGGGAAGCGTCCCCACCGTGTTCCACAGCCGGGCTCCCGCCCAGGAGAGCACTCCGGCGACGACGAACACGCCGGCCAGCATCTTGACGCGCAGCTCTCTCACGGTGCCCCTTCAGCTCCCCGGACCGGACCGCCGACCTGCGGTCGTCATGACCTTAACGGCTATTCCGGCAGCTGGAGTTCCAGGTCGGCGCGGGGCGCGACACCTTCCAGGGCGACGGCCTCCAGGAGCGTGGCCACCGGGCCGCGGCCGGGCAGCTGGGCCTGGGGGTCCACGTCGTGCCAGGGGGCGAGGACGAAGGCCCGCTCGTGGGCGCGCGGGTGGGGGAGCGTGAGAGCGGGGTCGTCGGAGACCTCGTCGGCATACGCGACGATGTCGACGTCGATCGTGCGCGCGCCCCAGCGCTCCTCGCGGACGCGGTGGAAGGCGTCCTCGACCGCGTGGGCGCGCTCCAGGAGCGAGGACGGGGGCAGTGTCGTCTTCAGGACGACCACCGCGTTGAAGTACGAGGGCTGGCTGCCCGCCGGGACGCCCCACGGCGCTGTCTCGTAGACGGGGGAGACCGCCTTGACGCGGACGCCCGGGGTGTCCTCCAGGGCGTCGATGGCCCCCTGGAGGGTCTCCAGGCGGTTGCCCAGGTTCGAGCCGAGGGAGATGACGGCGCGTTGCGGGTTGTGCAGCGTGGTGTCGGCGGCGTCCACCTGCCGCACCACGGAGGCGGGCACCGGCTGGACGGTCGGGTCGCTGTGACTCTCGGTGAACGAGGTGGTCATGCTCGGCTCCGGGTGATGGTGATGGTCACGTCGTCGAAGGGGACCGTGATCGGCGCGCCCGGTTTGTGGACGCACACCTCGACCTCCTGGACCCCCTGGTGCTTCAGACAGACCTGCGCGATGCGCTCGGCGAGCGTCTCTATGAGGTCGACGGGCTCGCCCTCGACGACGGCCACGACCTCCTCCGCCACGATGCCGTAGTGCACGGTTTTCGCCAGGTCGTCGTCGGCGGCGGCCGGACGGGTGTCCAGGCCGAGAGAGAGGTCCACGACGAAGGTCTGGCCCTCTTCCCGCTCCTGCGGGAACACACCGTGGTGTCCCCGGGCCCTCAGGCCGCGCAGCGCGACACGATCCACGCGAATCACTCCTGCAATCGTCGTTGGCGGCCGCTTCGGACCGGGTGCGGTCGACCCGGGCAGCCACTTCCGAATCTACCCGTGAGCACTGACAGTGCCCGCCCCGCGAGGGGCCGGTCCAAGGGATGACCAGGAGGGTTCATCGAGTGTTTCCCCGTGGGAACACGGCTGCTCACGGGTTGGTAGCCGCACTTACCCGGTGTTCGTGATTCCAACCACGTTCGGCCGCGTTCAGCCGCGTTCGGCCCAGGAGGGCGCTGTCAGGAGGGTGTGTCGTCGGCCCCCGCGTCGTTCTCGTCGTCCTCGTCGCTCTCGGCGAGGACCGGGGAGGCGTGGTGCGCCCAGAGTTTCCAGCCGGCGGGGGTGCGGCGGAACACGTTGGTGGCGACGACCAGCTGGCCGACCAGCGGCCCCAGCTCGTCGCTGTCCTCGGGGGCCGGGCCGCCGCTGAGGATGTTCTCGGTGCAGCTCACCAGGGCGGTGTCGCCGGTGACGGAGACGTGCACATCGGTCAGGAAGAACTGGATGTACTCGGTGTTCGCCATGATCAGCGCGTACGAGCGGAGCACCTCGCCACGACCGGTCAGCACCGGCCAGCCCGGGTGCACGCAGGAGACCACACCGGTCTCCGCAGGGTCGTGGTACTCCTCGTCCACGCCCAGGTCGGCGGGGGTGAGCCAGAGCGCGGACAACTCGTCGAAGTCGCCCTGTTCCAGCGCCTCGTAGAAGGCGGTGTTGGCGAGTTCGACCTGCTCGACATCGGTGTGGGGCGCGCTCACCGGGCTCCCTCGGTGCTGCGGACCGCTGCCGCGCCGCGGGCTTCCTCGACCGCGCGGGCGACCCGTACGGCGTCGGCGGTGGCGCGGACCTCGTGCACGCGGACCGCCCAGGCGCCCTGCTGGGCGGCGAGCGCGGAGACGGCGGCGGTGGCGGCGTCGCGCTCCCGCGCGGGCGGCGGGGCGCCCTCGGGGCCGGCCAGTACGCGGCCCAGGAACCGCTTCCGGGAGGCGGCGACCAGGAGGGGGTGACCCAGGCCGTGGAGGCGGTCGAGGTGGGCCAGGAGGGCGAGGTCGTGATCGGCCCCCTTGGAGAAGCCGAGACCCGGGTCGACGACGATCCGGTCGGGGGCGACACCGCCTGCCAGTACGGCGTCCACGCGCGCGTGGAGTTCGTCGACGACCTCGGAGACGACGTCCTCGTACACGCCCTTGACGTTGCCGCCCGCCAGGAAGCCGCGCCAGTGCATGACGACGAAGGGGGCGCCCGCGTTCGCGACGACCGGGATCATCGCGGGGTCCGCGAGGCCGCCGCTGACGTCGTTGACGAGTGCGGCGCCCGCCGCGAGCGCCTGTTCGGCGACCGAGGCGCGCATGGTGTCGACGGAGACGGTGACGCCCTCGGCGGCGAGGCCGCGGACCACGGGGACGACGCGCTTGAGTTCCTCGGCCTCGTCGACGCGGGTGGCACCGGGGCGGGTGGACTCGCCGCCGACGTCCACCAGGTCGGCGCCCTCGGTGACCAGGTCGAGGCCGTGCTTGACGGCTTTGGTCGTGTCGAACCAGCGGCCCCCGTCGGAGAAGGAGTCCGGGGTCACGTTCACGACGCCCATGACCGCGCAGCGGTCCCAGGCCGGGAGGCCGCTGACGCGGCCGCGTCCGCTGTGGTTGTTCATGCGTTCAGCGTAGGCCCCCGGCGGTCGGGCGGGTTCTGTGAGTGCGGGTGCGTTGTGACTCGGGCCTTTTGTTTCCCACCCACCCGTCTCGGTCCGTCGATCGGCTCGGTTGAACGACAAAAAAAGACATGTGCGGGCCCTCCACGTCACCGCCTCACACCGCGCGCACTCTTCCTGTGTCCTTCACCGCGTGGGCGCACGGGCGTGGGGTCGAGGTGCGGCGGCGGAGGACGCGGGGGAGGGCCAGGGTGACGAAGCCCTCCGCCTGCATGGCGGCGAGGCCGATGCGGGGGAGGTCGCTGGAGGTGCGGTAGACGACGAAGCGGGGTTCCCAGCGGGGGCGGAACTTGGCGTTGAACTTGTACAGGGATTCGATCTGGAACCAGCGGGAGAGGAAGACGAGCAGGCCGCGCCAGGCACGCAGGACCGGTCCGGCGCCGATCTTCTCGCCGCGGGCGAGCGCGGAGCGGAACATGGCGAAGTTGAGCGAGACGCGCGCGACGCCGAGGCGGGGAGCGGCCTCCAGGGCGGCCACGATGAGCAGTTCGTTCATGCCGGGGTCGGCTGCCCGGTCGCGGCGCATGAGGTCGAGGGAGACGCCGTCGGTGCCCCAGGGCACGAAGTGCAGGATCGCCTTCAGGTCGCCGTAGGGGCCGGGCTGGTCGTCCGCCTTGTGTGCGGTGGCGATCAGGCAGTCGCCGTCGTCCGGGTCGCCGATGCGGCCCAGGGCCATGGAGAAGCCGCGTTCGGTGTCGGTGCCCCGCCAGGCCTCGGCGGCGAGCCGGATGCGCTCCAGCTCGTTCTCGCCGAGGTCACGGATGCGCCGTACCCGGGTTTCGTAGCCCGCGCGTTCGATGCGCTTGACCATCTGGCGCACGTTGCGCATCGCGCGCCCGGAGAGGGAGAAATCCGCGACGTCCACCACCGCCTCGTCGCCCAGCTCGAGGGCGTCGAGGCCGGTCTCGCGGGTCCAGACCTCGCCGCCGGTCTCGGAGCAGCCCATGACGGCGGGGGTCCAGGAGTGGGCCTTGGCCTCGTCCATGAAGCGTTCGATGGCGCCGGGCCAGGCCTCGACGTCGCCGATCGGGTCGCCGCTGGCGAGCATCACGCCGGACACCACCCGGTAGGTGACGGCGGCCTTGCCGCTGGGGGAGAAGACGACCGCCTTGTCGCGGCGCAGGGCGAAGTGGCCGAGGGAGTCGCGGCGGCCGTGCTTGTCGAGCAGGACGCGCAGCCGGTTCTCGTCCTCCTCGGTCAGGTGTGCGGCCGGGTGTTCGGGACGCAAGGCGAGGTAGATCGTGGTGATGGCGGTGAGCAGGCCCAGGGCGCCGAGCGAGTAGCCGACGGTCCAGGAGGTGGGCCCGTCGTAGTCGACGGGGCCCTCGAAGCCGAACAGGCCGTACAACACGTGGGTGATGCGGTCGGCGAGGCTCGGGTCGCCGTACATGCGGTCGCCGTGCGCGCTGACTATGACCAGCCCGAGCGCGAGTGAACCGGCGCTCATCAGCACGAAGTTGGTGAGCGCGCGCCAGCGGCTGCGCGGGTCGGGCAGCGCCTCGAACTCGGTGCGGTGGCGCAGGAGCACCACCAGCAGGAGTACGGAGATGACGAGCCCGACGAGCGAGTGCCGGTAGGTGAACTGGGCCACCGCGCCGGCCGGCAGCAGGGCCACGGCGGCTCGCCAGGCGCGGCGCTTGCGGCGCCGGAGGCCGTGCGCGAGGAGCAGCAGCAGGACGCCGGTGCTCAGCGAGAGCGCGGCGGCGAACGGGCCGAGCGCGCCGGGCAGCACCTCCGCGATCGTGTGCATCCGGCTGTGCCTGAAGCGCGGGAAGACTCCCGCGGCGATGTCGACCAGACCCACGAGCGCACAGGCCCGGGCGACGACGGCGGGGACGGCCTCGGGACGCGGGCCGCGCAGTATGCGCCGTACTCGGCTTGATCGTCCCGGAACCTCGCCCGACATTTCCCCATCTATCCTGACAGACATCGCATCCCGTAGTTCTGCGAGAGACCTGGAATCCGGAGCCAATCCGGCATCCGGCGACATTGCGCCCTCTAGGACGGTGTCTCAGGGGAACAGGTTCACTCCCCCGTGGAAAGCCGTATCAAAGGACATCCAAAGCCCGGGGCAAGCCGCAGTGAAGGAAGCGCGCGCGTCGCCGGCGAAGAGAGTGGGCGACTGCAGTCATGGGTCTCACGAGCAAGACAGTGCTGGCGCTGGCGATCCTGGCCGCCGCACTGCTGTTCATCGGCACGATCGTGTTCTGGCCCCGGCTGGCGCGCCGCAACTGGCGGGCCGTCGGCGGCCGTACGGTGCTGCTGCTGGCCACCCAGGTCGCGGTGTTCGCGTCGGTCGGTCTCGGCGTCAACCAGAGTTTCGGTTTTTACGCCTCCTGGGACGACCTCCTGGGCAAGGAGACCGACCAGGGAGTGGTCGTCGAGCAGAGCACCGGGGCACACGGCGGCTTCCAGGTGCTGTCCACCCAGTCGGTGAGCGTGCCGGGCGGTCATCTGCCCAGGGTCGGTGGCCAGATCCAGAAGATAGGCATCGTCGGCAAGAAGACGGGGATCACCTCTCCGGCGTACGTCTATCTGCCACCGGAGTACTTCCAGCCGCAGTACGCGAAGCGCACCTTCCCGGTGGTCGTCGTACTGACCGGCTATCCGGGGACCGCCAAGGCTCTCGTCACCAAGCTCGAATTCCCGCACACCGCGCACGAGTTGGCGGCGGAGGGCAGGGCGCAGCCGATGATCCTGGTGATGCTGCGGCCGACCGTGGCGCCGCCCCGGGACACCGAGTGCGTGGACGTGCCGGGCGGGCCGCAGACGGAGACGTTCTTCGCCCGGGACCTGCCGACGGCCGTCGCCGGCCACTACCGGGTGGGGCCGAGGCCCGGCGGCTGGGGCATCATCGGCGACTCGACGGGCGGCTACTGCGCGCTGAAGCTCGCGATGCACCACCCGGGCGTGTACACGGCGGCGGTGGGCCTGTCGCCGTCCTACAAGGCGCCGATCGACGGCACCACGGGAGACCTCTTCCAGGGTGACAGGAAGCTGAGGCGTCACGCGGACCTGGAGTGGTACATCAAGCACACGCCGCCGCCGGACGTCTCCCTGCTGGTCACCACCAGCAAGCACGGAGAGGCCAACTACGGCCCGACGATGCGGTTCGTGGACCTGGTCAGGACGAAGGCCCCGACCAGGATCTCGACGATCGTCCTGGAGAGCGGCGGCCACAACTTCAACACCTGGCGGCGGGAGATCCCCGGCTCGCTGGAGTGGCTGAGCGGGCGGCTGACGGAGCGCTGACACCCCAAGGCCTGGGACAAGGCCTGTTAAGGGTCCGGCGGTGCTGTGTTTTTACCGGGCGGGGCACCAAGATTCGCCTACGCGCGGTAAGTTTCTGGCCATGCCACGTGGACGTCACCGCCATTCACCACCTCTGCACCGGCTGCTGCCTCCTGCGGCGATCGCGGGCGTCTCGCTCGTCTGCGCCCTGGGACCATGGGTGTTCACGGATACGGGCGTCCTTCGGGTGGTTGCCGCGTTCGCCGCGGCGATCACGGTCGTGGGCGCGGCCGTCATGCGCCGCTGGGACGGCGAGGCGGGCAAGCAGGTCGCCGACCTCACACGCGCGCGTGCCGGTGACGACTGGCGCCACGAGGAGCGTGCCGCCGAGCTGGAGACCGACCTGGAGGAGTCCCGCGAGCTGCGGGTCAAACTGGAGCAGAAGCTGCGCGCGAAGCGGGCCGAGCTCCAGGGGCTGCGCAACGAGCACGCGGCGCTGCTGCGGCGGTACGCCACGGCGGAGACCGAGCGGGCCAGCGCGCTGGAGGGCAGGCGACTGCTGGAGCTGGAGACCTCGGCTCAGGACGCGGACGTGGACGCGGATGTGGACGTTGACGTGGACGCGGCTACGGATACGGACGTCGACGTGAAGTCGGCTGCGGCCACGGATTCGGCGGACAAGACGAACAAGGCGGGCGAGGCGGACGAGGTCGACTCCGACGCGGCGGCGCTGGACGCGGCGGCGGCCGGGGTGTCGGCGGCGCTCGGCGCGGTCGGTGCGCAGACCCCGGACGCCGCCGACGACGCCGCCGACGTGGACGGCGCGGAGCCGGAGGAGAGCCCGGCGGCATCGGCGATCTTCTCCCCGGAGGGTTCCTCGCTGTTCCTGCGGGCGCGGGCGGCACTGGCCAGGTTCGACGACGAGGTTCCGGCGAAGGCCGAACCGGCCCCGGGCATCGCGGAGATGACCGCCGAGGCCCCGGAGATCCCCGAGGTCACCGACGGCCCCGCCGCCGACAAGGCGGAGGCCGTGCTGGAGGACGAGGCCATGGGGAAGCCCGAGGCGGCCCGCGGGCATACGCGCGCCGCCTCCTCCACCCCCGCCGAGGCGAAGCCCGCCAAGCCCGTGCGCGGTTTCGGGCACTACACCGTGCCGACCGCGGTGGCCGTCGTACCGGCGACCGCGCCCGTGCGCAGGCCGGCTGTCCCCGGCGGGTTCGACTTCTTCGGCACCCAGAAGGAGACGGCTTCGGCCGCGCTGGACGCCGTGCAGAACGAGGACCTCGCCGACGTCGTCGGGCAGGAGGCGCTCGCGCTGCACAAGGCGGAGGCCGAGGCGCAGTTCAAGCCCGCGGACGAGGAGTCGCGCGGCGTCGGCATCGGTCAGGTGATCGACCTGACGGCGCACGACGAGACCGAGCAGATCGACCTGCAGGGGCTGCGGAGCGCGGTTTCCTGACGTTCGGGCACCTCTCTGGCGCCCCCTGCCGTGCCTGTTGCGCCATCGACTACGACATCGCCTACGCCATCCACCGGTCCGGTCGCGCGTCCCGACGACCCGTCCGGGAGCGCTCCGCCTGCCCCCGCAGCAGCTCCGCGGCCTCCTGGGCGTCCCGTAGACCGGCTGTGACCGTCTTGTTGGCCCCCGTGTCCACATGGACGTCCGCGAGGCCCTTGAAGCGCGCCCAGGGCCCCTGCTCCAGCCGTACGCTCTGGACCTTGGCGTGCGGGACCAGGGCCAGGCTGCGGCGCAGCAGTCCGTGCCGGGAGACGAAGACGCTGTCGGTGACGGCGATGCCGTAGCCCCGCCACCAGAACGGCAGGCACCAGCCCGCCCGGCGCGGCGGACGCGACAGCGACGCGGGCACCGTCACCCCGGGCAGCACCTGCCCTATCACCGCCTCCGCGATCTCACGCGGAGCCACCGGCACCAGCACCGAGTTCGACGAGCCCGCCACGTCCAGCTCCACCCGGACCCACCCGCGCCGCCGCCACAGCAGCGGCTCCACGATCCGGACGGTCTGCACGCGCCCCGGCGGCACCGTCTCGTGGGTGCGGTCCAGGAGGCCGTGGTCGATGCGCAGCCCGTCCGGGGACTCGCCGACCGTCCAGTCGTACTCGGCGACGAACCGGCCCACGCTGCTCGCGCCCGCCGCGCCGAGCAGCGGGACGCCCGTCGCGAGCACTGTCCACAGGCTGTGGGTGGCGAACCAGAGGATCGGCGGTACGACCAGTGCGGCGGCCAGCGCTCCCCAGGTCGCCCCGGTCAGCACCAGGGAGACGGCGAGCACGCGCGCGGGGATGTGCAACAGCTGCCGGGCCGGCGCCTCGCCCACCTCGTGCGCGGTCTCGGGCGCGAACCCGGCTGCGCGGGCGAGGAGTTCGGCCCGCAGGGCACGCGCGTGCCCCTCGCCCAGGTAGGCCAGCTCGTCCTTCTTGTCCGTCCCCACGACGTCGAGCTTGAGCTTGGCGACGCCCGCGACCCGGGCCAGCAGCGGCTGGGTGATGTCGACGGCCTGGATGCGTTCGAGCCGGATGTGCGCGGTGCGCCGGAACAACAGGCCGGTACGGATGCGCAGTTCGTTGTCGGTCACCGCGAAGTGGGTGAACCACCAGGTCAGAAAGCCGTACAGGGCGCCTCCGACGAGGCACACGGCCAGGCCGAGCAGCAGGGTCGTGGTCGTCAGCCGGGTCAGTTGCCGCTGCGCCTGGTTGGGGTCGTGCACGGCCCACCCGATGAGTACGGCGACCGGTGCCCACGCGCGCCTGAGCGGTGTGACGGGATGCAGCCGCTGCTCGACGACCGGCTGTCTGCCGTCCTGGGCGGGTATGTCCGTCTCGGTGCCGGGGGTCGTCACAGCCCCGCCGATCGGGCCTGGCCGAGCTCGGTGAGCCGGTCCCGCAGCCGTTCCGCCTCCGCCGGTTCGAGGCCCGGGATGAGCGCGTCGGTCGCGGCGGCGGCCGTGTGCAACTGCACGCTCGCCAGCCCGAAGTGCCGTGCCACAGGCCCCGATGTCACCTCGACCAGCTGCATCCGCCCGTACGGCACGATCGTCTCCTCGCGCCACAGCACACCCCTGCTGATCAGCAGGTCGTCGGCGCGCTCGGCGTACCGCCAGGAGGCCCAGTTGCGGCCCAGCATCCGCCAGCCCCACGGCAGCAGGACCAGCGGCAGCAGTGCGAGGGCCGCCCAGGCGGGCCCGGCGAGCAGGCCGGGCAGCAGCCCCGCACCGAGGGTCAGCGGCACCAGCCAGACCACCAGCAGCAGCCGGCGCATCCGCAGCAGGTCCCGCGGCAGCCCGGTCCACACCGGTTCGCCGTGTCCCTCGTCGTGCCCTTCGCCTCGCGTTTCGCCCGCGGTTTCCGGGCTCCCCGTCTCCATACCGCAAGCGTACGTACGACAGACTGTGTCCATGAGCCCCGCGACGCATCGAACCGAGCCCACGGAGACCGTCGTCGGTATCGGCGGCGCCGCGGAGAGCACCGACATGGTGCTCAACATCGGGCCCCAGCACCCGTCCACGCACGGCGTGCTGCGGCTGCGGCTGGTGCTCGACGGTGAGCGGATCCAGCACGCGGAGCCGGTGATCGGCTATATGCACCGTGGTGCGGAGAAGCTCTTCGAGGCGCGTGACTACCGTCAGATCATCATGCTGGCCAACCGTCACGACTGGCTATCGGCGTTCTCCAACGAGCTGGGCGTGGTCCTCGCCGTGGAGCGGATGCTCGGTATGGAGGTCCCCACGCGCGCGGTGTGGACGCGCACGCTGCTCGCGGAGCTGAACCGGGTACTGAACCACCTGATGTTCCTGGGCTCGTATCCGCTGGAGCTGGGCGGGATCACACCGATCTTCTACGCCTTCACCGAGCGCGAGGAACTCCAGCACGTCATGGAGGAGCTCTCCGGCGGGCGCATGCACTACATGTTCAACCGCGTGGGGGGCCTCAAGGAGGACCTCCCGGCGGGGTGGACCACACGCGCGCGTGCCGTCGTCTCGTCACTGCGCTCCCGTATGGACCGGTTCGACGACCTGGTGCTCGGCAACGACATCTTCCGGGGGCGCACGCGCGGCGTGGGCGTCCTGCCGCCGGAGGCCGTGCACGCGTACGGAGTGAGCGGGCCGATCGCGCGCGCCTCGGGCGTCGACTTCGACCTGCGCCGGGACGAGCCGTATCTGGCGTACGGCGAGCTCCAGGACACCCTGAAGGTGGTCACCCGGCAGGAGGGTGACTGTCTCGCCCGCTTCGAGTGCCTCCTGGAGCAGACCCACAACGCGCTCGACCTGGCCGACGCCTGTCTCGACCGCCTCGTGGAACTGCCGCCCGGCCCGATCAACCAGCGCCTGCCGAAGGTCCTCAAGGCGCCCGAGGGGCACACGTACGCGTGGACCGAGAACCCCCTCGGCATCAACGGCTACTACCTCGTCAGCAAGGGCGAGAAGACCCCGTACCGGCTGAAGCTGCGCTCGGCCTCCTACAACAACATCCAGGCGCTGGCGGTGCTGCTGCCCGGGACACTGGTCGCGGACATGGTGGCGATCCTGGGGTCGCTGTTCTTCGTGGTCGGAGACATCGACAAGTAGAACAAGTAGAACAAGTAGAACAAGTAGAACAAGCAGGTCACAGGAGCGGGCCGGGAATTCCCGTCGGCTCCACCAGCCACCCGAAGTCCCCGAGGCCGCCCGTCGCCGTCAGCTCGGCGGCCTCTCCGGCGCCCGCCAGGGCCCGTACGTACGCGGCGGGGTCCGTGGACGCCAGGGACAGCGCAGGGCGCCCGCCGGCCACCCCGAGGGCGTGCAGGGCCTCCCGCTGGGTCAGCAGGCGTGCTCCCGGCCCCGCGCAGGCGTCCAGTGCCACGTGGGCGGTGAGGTCGCACGAGCCGTCCGGCACGGGCGCTGCCTCGCGGCCGGCCCGGAAACCGGTGAGCGTCCCGAAGGGCGGCCGGGCGCCGGCCGGGTGCGCGTAGTCGACGGCGACGGCCAGCCCCCGGTCGACAGTGGCTCTGGCGGCGGCCCAGGCGGTGTCCCTGGGGAGCCCGATCTCGGCCCGCAGCCCCGGCTCCGGCGGCAGTGGCCACCACCGCGCCAGCCACTGCGCGTCCGCGCCGGTGACCGGCTCCCCGAGCCGCTCGGTCCCGTCCGGCCGTACGAGAACCAGGCGCGGCACGCCCGCCGGGTCGACCTCCGCCACCTCCACGGGGACGTTGTCCAGCCACTCGTTGGCGAACAGCAGGCCGGTGAGGCCGCCGGGGGGCTCGGTCAGCCACTCGACGCGGTGATCGAGGTCCGCGGGGCGGTCGGCCAGCTCGACGGCGTACCCACGCGCGCGTGCGGCCACCTCCGGGGGCAGGGCCGCGAGGACACCGGTGACGAGTTCGCCCCGGCCGGCGCCCATGTCGACGAAGCCGAGCGACGCGGGGCGGCCCAGCGCCTCGTCGACCCGGCACAGCAGCCGCGCCACAGCACCGGCGAAGAGCGGCGAAGCGTGGACGGACGTACGGAAGTGCCCGGCGGGTCCCTCGGGGCGGCGGTAGAACCCCTGTTCGCCGTACAGCGCCTCCTGGGTCGCCGCACGCCAGCCACGCCACTCGCCCGCTGTCCGGCCCGCCGGCGTGCCCGCTGTCTCTCCTGCCACGGGGTCAGGCTAGGGCCTGGACCCCCGCCGCCCAGGGGAGCGGGTCTCCACCTTGCGGAGTACGCCGGGCCGTTGCGGATCGACCCTCCGGTTGACCCCGGCACGCACAACGCATCCCTACGCTGGGTTACGTGCAACGCGTCTATGACTTCCTCCGCAGACACCCGGCATGGGTGGACGGCTTCTGGGCCGTCTTCCTGTTCGGGATCTCCATGCTGAGTGGAGCCGTCCAGAACGAGAATCCGGGTGCCAGGCCGCCGGCGGTGGTCGCCGTCCTGACGCTTCTGCTGTGTCTGGTGATCGCGCTGCGCCGGCGCATGCCCGAGCGGATGCTCGTGCTGGCCGCCGCGGTCGGGCTGGCGCAGCTGGCTCTGGACGTCGAGCCGATGCCGGCGAACTTCGCCATGCTGGTGATCGTCTACACGGTGGCGGTGAGCGGGCCCCCCTGGGCCTCGCGCTTCGCGCTGATCGGCGGTCTGTGCGCGTCCCCGCTCGCGCAGCTGCGCTGGCCGGAGAAGGAGTCGAGCACCGCGGGCAATCTCGCCCTGATGGTCTTCCTGGCGGTGCCGTTCGCCCTCGCCTGGGTGCTCGGTGACTCGTTGCGCACCCGCCGCGCCTACTTCGCCCAGCTGGAGGAGCGCGCCGCCCGCCTGGAGCGGGAGCGCGAGGCACAGGCCAAGGTCGCGGTCGCCGCCGAGCGCGCCAGGATCGCCCGCGAGCTGCACGACGTCGTCGCGCACAACGTCTCCGTGATGGTGGTCCAGGCCGACGGCGCCGCCTACGTCCTCGACACCGCCCCCGAACAGGCGAAGAAGGCCCTGGAGACCATCTCCGGCACCGGCCGCCAGGCCCTCGCCGAGATGCGCCGCCTGCTCGGCGTCCTGCGCACCGGCGAGCACCAGGAGGGCTGCGAGTACGTTCCGCAGCCCGACGTCGAGCAGCTCGACGAGCTGATCGAGCAGTGCCGTACCTCGGGCCTGCCCGTCGACTACAAGATCGAGGGCACCCCGCGCCCGCTGCCCAGCGGCGTGGAGCTGACGGCGTACCGCATCGTGCAGGAGGCGCTCACCAACACCCGCAAGCACGGCGGCCCGAACACCGGAGCGAGCGTGCGTCTGGTCTACTTCGACGACGGTCTCGGCCTGCTCGTCGAGGACGACGGCAAGGGCGCCCCGCACGAGCACTACGAGGACGGCGGCGCCGACGGACAGGGCCACGGCCTGATCGGCATGCGCGAGCGTGTCGGCATGGTGGGCGGCACCCTGGACGCGGGCCCACGCCCGGGCGGCGGCTTCCGCATCAGCGCCCTGCTGCCGCTCAAACCCGCCCACTGACACGTGCACGTTCGATCAACGCATTGATGTTCGACACGTACCGACCGGAGGACCCCGCCATGCACATCCGTGTGATGCTCGTCGACGACCAGGTGCTGCTGCGCACCGGGTTCCGGATGGTGCTCGACGCCCAGCCGGACATGGACGTCGTGGCGGAGGCGGGCGACGGCGTCGAGGCTCTCCAGGTGCTCCGGGAGACCGAGGTCGACGTGGTGCTGATGGACGTACGCATGCCGAAGCTCGACGGGGTCGAGACCACCCGGCGCATCTGCCAGGGCGAGGACCCGCCCAAGGTGCTGATCCTGACCACCTTCGACCTCGACGAGTACGCCTTCTCCGGGCTGAAGGCGGGCGCCTCCGGCTTCATGCTGAAGGACGTGCCGCCCGGCGAACTCCTCACCGCGATCCGCTCCGTGCACAGCGGCGACGCGGTCGTGGCACCCTCGACGACCCGGCGGCTCCTCGACCGCTTCGCGCCCATGCTGCCGTCCACCGGCAATCAGCCCCAGCACAAGGAACTGGAGCGGCTCACCGGCCGTGAGCGCGAGGTCATGATCCTCGTCGCCCAGGGACTGTCGAACGGCGAGATCGCGGCCCGGCTGGTGCTGTCGGAGGCGACCGTGAAGACCCACGTGGGCCGCATCCTGACCAAGCTGGGGCTGCGGGACCGGGTGCAGGTGGTCGTCCTCGCGTACGAGACGGGGCTCGTGCGGGCCGGCGGGGCCGGCTGACCGCCTGTTCGGCGTCGGGCGACCGTTCGTCACCGGCCGGTCCGCCGGTCACCTGAGGACGCCCTCCGGGAAGTCGCTGCCCGGCCGGGCTACAGCCGCCCCACGAACTCCGTCACCGCCGCCTTCACGTCCTCCGCCGTCCACTCCAGGCCGGCCGCACGGACGGACACCTCGGTGAACGCGAGGCCCGGGCCGCCGCGTTCCCACGCGTCGGCGAACAGGAGGGCCTTCGTCTCCTCGCCCTGCCGGACCGCGGCCTCCGCGGCGGCCTCGTGGTCGTACGGCAGCCAGACCTGGAACTCGTTGGTGTGCGGCACCTCCGGGTGGACGCGCATCCACGGCACCCCGGCCGCCGCGAAGCCCTCGCGCAGCGCGGCGGCGACCACGCGCGCGTGGGCCACGTACTCCGCGAGGCGGGGCAGCTCGCGGTCCAGGCCGACGAGGGCCGACAGAACGGTCGGGAACTGCTGGAAGACCGCGCCGCCGTAGCGGTGCCGCCAGGCCTTCGACTCCTCGACGAGGGTCCGCGGGCCGGCCAGGACGGCACCGCCGTAACCGTCGAGGGATTTGTAGAGCGACACGTAGACGCTGTCCGCGAGGCCCGCGATCTCGTCCAGGGAGCGGCCGAAATGGGTGGTGGACTCCCACAGGCGGGCCCCGTCGAAGTGCACCACCGCGTCGCGTTCCCGCGCCGCCGCCACCACCTCGGACAGTTCCTCCCAGGTGGGCAGCACGAAACCGGCGTCCCTGAGGGGCAGTTCCAGCATCAGCGTCCCGAAGGGCTCGTCGAAGTCGCGCACCTCGTCGGCCGTCGGCAGCCGGGGCTCGCCCGTCACCCGCAGCGGGCGCAGTCCGCCGAGCGTGCTGAACGCGTTCCGTTCGTGCACCTCGGGGTGGGCGAGCGCGTGCAGGGCGACGGCCGGGTTGCCGGTGCGGCCCGCCCAGCAGCGCAGGGCCACCTGCTGGGCCATCGTGCCGGTCGGGAAGAAGGCGGCGGCCTCCTTGCCGAGCAGTCCGGCGACCCGCTCCTCCAGGGTCTCGACGATCCCGCCGCCGTAGATGTCGGACGGTTCGTCCAGGTCGTACGACTCCCGCGCCTCGTCGAGCAGCGCCAGCCGCTCTCCGATCGTCCCCAGGAACCCCGGGCGCGCCAGCACCCGTTCGGCGCCCCGGAGCGCGGCCCGGCGCCGCAGCCGCCGTTCCTTCCCGCCCTGCTCCGCGCCCTGTTCCGGGCCGGGTTCCGCGCCCGGTCGCCCGTCGTCATTCGCCGTATCGCTCATGCCCGGGATCATCTCGCGCGCGGGATCGGGCGGTCACGCGGATTTCCGTCGGCCGTGCACGAAGAGCGTGCCGTCGCCCACAGCCTGTGGACAACCGGACGCCTCCCGGACCGATCGCGTTAACATGACGAGAAATCGTCCGGTACATCGTCCGGTACCCCGAGCGGACTGGAACGGGAAGGCCGTCGTCGAGTGAGTACATTCCAACAGCCAGACCCCAGGGACCGCCCCGCGCGGCTCACCGTGGGCGTGGTCGGTGCCGGACGGGTGGGCCCCGCGCTGGCCGCGTCCCTGCGACTCGCCGGGCACCGCCCGGTGGCCGTCTCCGCGGTTTCCGACGCCTCCGTCCGCAGAGCCGCGCAGCTGCTCCCGGACGTGCCCGTCGTGTCGCCCGCCCAGGTCATGGAGCGCGCCGACCTGGTCCTGCTGACCGTCCCGGACGACGCCCTGCCCGGCCTCGTGGAGGGCCTCGCCGAGACCGGCGCGGTACGCCCGGGACAGCTGCTCGTGCACACCTCAGGGCGGTACGGCGTGAAGGTCCTGGACCCCGCCCTGCGGGCCGGCGCGCTGCCGCTGGCCCTGCACCCCGCCATGACGTTCACCGGCACCCCTGTGGACGTCCAGCGGCTCGCCGGGTGCTCCTTCGGGGTCACCGCGCGCCCCGAGCTGCGGCTGGCCGCCGAAGCCCTCGTCATCGAGATGGGCGGCGAGCCCGAGTGGATCGCCGAGGAGAGCCGCCCGCTCTACCACGCGGCCCTCGCCCTGGGCGCCAACCACCTGGTGACCCTGGTCGCCGAGTCCATGGACCTGCTGCGCGCGGCCGGCGTCGAATCCCCCCACCGGATGCTCGGCCCGCTGCTGGGCGCCGCCCTGGACAACGCGCTGCGCTCCGGGGACGCGGCCCTCACCGGGCCCGTCGCGCGCGGGGACGCGGGCACCGTCGCCGCCCATGTCGCGGAGCTGCGCAGACACTCCCCGCAGAGCGTCGCCGGCTATCTGGCGATGGCCCGCGCGACCGCCGACCGCGCGCTCGCGCACGGCCTGCTGAAGCCGGAGCTGGCCGAGGACCTCCTCGGGGTGCTCGCGGAGGGCACGAACCCGCCCGCGAGCCCCGAAAGCCCGAACAGTGACGGGGGAGAGCGATGAGCAGCCGATTCTGGGGACTTCTGTTCGACACCGACGATCTGGCGGACGCCCACGCGCACATCGGTGTGCCGGGACACAACGCCGTCGTGATGACCATGGGCGCCCTCCACGAGGGCCACGCCACCCTGATCCGGGCCGCCCGCGAACACGTGGGCCCCAAGGGCTTCGTGACCGTCACCGTCTTCGTGAACCCCCTCCAGTTCGGCAAGGGCGAGGACCTCGACCGCTACCCGCGCACTCTCGACGCCGACGTCCGACTCGCCGAACAGGCGGGCGCGGACGCCGTGTTCGCCCCCTCCGTGGACGAGGTCTACCCGGGCGGCGAACCCCAGGTGCGGATCAGCGCGGGTCCCATGGGGGAGCGGCTGGAAGGGGCCACGCGGCCCGGGCACTTCGACGGCGTGCTCACCGTCGTCGCGAAGCTGCTCCACCTCACCCGGCCCGACGTGGCCTTCTTCGGGCAGAAGGACGCCCAGCAGCTCGCGATGATCCGCCGGATGGTCCGCGACCTGAACTTCGGCGTGGAGATCGTCGGCGTCCCGACCGTGCGCGAAGCCGACGGCCTGGCCCTGTCCAGCCGCAACCGCTACCTGTCCCCGGAGGAACGGCGTACGGCGCTGGCCCTCTCCCAGGCACTGTTCGCCGGCGGCGACCGGCACGCCGCCCAGGAGGCGCTGCGCGCGCGGGCCCGCGAGGTGCCCGCCACGCACGCGCGTGCCCAGGCCCTCAGCGCGCTCGGCGAATCCCGCGCCGCCGCCGACGCGCACGCCGTCGCGAAGGTCCCGGGAGGTGCTCCCGCCGCCGTCCGGGCCGCCGCCCGCCTCCTCCTGGACGACGCGGCCCGCCTCCGGCCCCCGCTGGTCCTCGACTACCTCGCCCTGGTCGACCCCGCCGACTTCACCGAGATCCCGGACGACTTCACGGGCGAAGCCGTCCTCGCCGTCGCAGCCAAGGTCGGGACGACCCGGCTGATCGACAACATCCCTCTCATTTTCGGAACCCCCGGAGCCGCCTTGTGAGCACCACAGGCCCCACCGTCGGCCGGCGCGCCGGCACCTCCACCGGTATACGGCTGCACGCCCCCGCCCCCGGCTGGGCCCTGACCGCGGACGTCGTGGTCGTCGGCTCCGGTGTCGCCGGGCTCACCGCGGCCCTGCGCTGCGACGCGGCCGGGCTGAGGACGGTCGTCGTCACCAAGGCCCGCCTCGACGACGGCTCCACCCGCTGGGCCCAGGGCGGCATCGCGGCGGCCCTGGGGGAGGGCGACACCCCCGAACAACACCTGGACGACACCCTGGTGGCAGGCGCGGGCCTGTGTGACGAGGGGGCCGTACGGATCCTCGTCACGGAGGGACCGGACGCCGTACGGCGGCTCATCGAGACCGGTGCCCACTTCGACGAGTCCTCCGAAGGCGGGCTGGAACTGACCCGCGAGGGCGGCCACCACCGCCGCCGGATAGCGCACGCGGGCGGCGACGCGACCGGCGCGGAGATCTCCCGCGCGCTCGTCGAGGCCGTCCGCGCGCGGGGACTGCGTACGGTCGAGAACGCGCTCGTCCTGGACCTCCTGACGGACGCCGACGGCCGTACGGCGGGCGTGACCCTGCACGTCATGGGAGAGGGCCAGCACGACGGCGTGGGCGCCGTCCACGCGCCCGCGGTCGTCCTCGCCACCGGCGGCATGGGCCAGGTCTTCTCCGCGACCACCAACCCGTCCGTGTCGACCGGCGACGGCGTAGCCCTCGCCCTGCGCGCGGGAGCCGAGGTCAGCGACCTGGAGTTCGTCCAGTTCCACCCCACGGTGCTCTTCCTGGGGGCCGACGCCGAGGGCCAGCAGCCGCTCGTCTCCGAGGCGGTACGCGGTGAGGGCGCCCACCTCGTCGACGCCGGCGGCGTGCGCTTCATGACCGGCCAGCACGAACTCGGCGAACTCGCGCCCCGGGACATCGTCGCCAAGGGCATCATGCGCCGCATGCAGGAACAGGGCGCCGAACACATGTTCCTGGACGCCCGGCACTTCGGCGCCCACATGTGGGAGCACCGCTTCCCGACGATCCTCGCCGCCTGCCGCGCCCACGGCATCGACCCGGTCACCGAGCCCGTCCCGGTCGCCCCGGCCGCCCACTACGCCTCCGGCGGAGTCCGCACCGACTCCCGGGGCCGCACGACCGTCCCCGGCCTGTACGCGTGCGGAGAGGTCGCCTGCACCGGCGTCCACGGCGCCAACCGGCTCGCCTCCAACTCCCTCCTGGAGGGCCTGGTCTACGCCGAGCGCATCGTCGCCGACATCACCGCGGCCCACACCGGAAACGGCCTCCACGCACGCGTGCCCGTACCCGTGCCGCACCCCGAGAAGCCCGCGCACCCGCTGCTCGCCCCCGAGGCCCGCTTCGCGATCCAGCGCGTCATGACCGAGGGCGCGGGAGTGCTGCGCTCCGCCGCCTCCCTGGACACCGCCGCCGCGGCCATCCAGAAGCTGCACACCGAGGCCCGTGACGCCCTCGACGAGAACGGCAAGACCGCCGAGCCCGGCGTCGACACCTGGGAGACCACCAACCTCCTGTGCGTGGCCCGCGTCCTGGTCGCCGCCGCCCGTATGCGCGAGGAGACCCGCGGCTGCCACTGGCGCGAGGACCACGCCGAGCGCGACGACACGACCTGGCACCGCCACATCGTCGTACGGCTGAATCCCGACCGGACGCTGGCCGTACACACCACCGACACCGCAGACTTCCCCCCGACCCGGCATCATCAGCCGGAGCACCCTCCCCAGGAGCAGTGACAGAAGTGAGCACCCCCGACCTTTCCCTCGCCCAGAGCGGCGGCTGCGGCGACGGCTGCGCCTGTGGCGCTGCCTCCGACACGGCGGACGAGGTGTACATGGAGTGCGGCCTCGACCCCGCGCTCGCCGCTCTCCTCGCCGACGCAGGCCTCGACCCCCTGGAGGTCGAGGACATCGCCAACGTCGCCATCCAGGAGGACCTGGACCACGGCGTGGACGTGACGACCGTCGCGACCATCTCCGAGGAGGCCCGCGCCACCGCCGACTTCACCGCCCGTGAGGGCGGCGTCGTCGCCGGCCTGCGGATCGCCGAGGCGGTCGTCTCCGTGGTCTGCACCGACGAGTTCGAGGTCGAGCGGCACGTCGAGGACGGCGACCGCGTCGAGGCCGGCCAGAAGCTGCTCAGTGTCACGACCCGCACCCGTGACCTCCTGACGGCCGAGCGCAGCGCCCTCAACCTCCTGTGCCGCCTGTCCGGCATCGCGACCGCCACGCGCGCGTGGGCGGACGTCCTGGAGGGCACCAAGGCACGCGTGCGTGACACCCGCAAGACGACTCCCGGCCTGCGCTCCCTGGAGAAGTACGCGGTCCGCTGCGGCGGCGGCGTCAACCACCGCATGTCCCTGTCGGACGCGGCGCTCGTCAAGGACAACCACGTGGTGGCCGCCGGCGGCGTCGCCCAGGCCTTCAAGGCCGTCCGGGACGCCTTCCCGGACGTACCGATCGAGGTCGAGGTCGACACGCTGCACCAGCTGCGCGAGGTCGTCGACGCGGGCGCCGACCTGATCCTCCTGGACAACTTCACCCCCGGCGAGTGCGACGAGGCCGTCGCGGTCGTCGACGGCCGCGCCGTGCTGGAGGTCTCGGGCCGGCTCATCCTGAAGAACGCCAAGGAATACGCCGACACCGGCGTCGACTACCTGGCGGTCGGCGCCCTCACCCACTCCTCGCCGATCCTCGACATCGGTCTCGACCTGCGAGCGGCGGAGTAGGTACACGGCCATGCTGCTGACCATCGACGTGGGAAACACGCACACCGTCCTCGGGCTCTTCGACGGCGACGAGATCGTCGAGCACTGGCGCATCTCCACGGACGCGCGCCGCACCGCCGACGAGCTCGCGGTCCTCCTCCAGGGCCTCATGGGCATGCACCCGCTCCTCGGTGACGAGCTGGGCGACGGCATCGACGGCATCGCCATCTGCGCGACCGTGCCGTCGGTGCTGCACGAGCTGCGCGAGGTGACGCGGCGGTACTACGGCGATGTGCCGGCGGTGCTGGTCGAACCCGGCGTGAAGACGGGCGTACCGATCCTCACCGACAACCCGAAGGAGGTCGGCGCGGACCGCATCATCAACGCGGTCGCCGCCGTCGAGCTCTACGGGGGTCCCGCGATCGTCGTCGACTTCGGTACGGCGACCACGTTCGACGCGGTGTCCGCGCGCGGGGAGTACGTCGGCGGGGTGATCGCGCCCGGGATCGAGATCTCGGTCGAGGCGCTGGGCGTCAAGGGGGCGCAGCTCCGGAAGATCGAGGTGGCGCGGCCCCGGGCGGTGATCGGCAAGAACACGGTCGAGGCGATGCAGGCGGGCATCATCTACGGGTTCGCCGGTCAGGTGGACGGTGTGGTGACGCGGATGGCGAAGGAGCTGGCGGCGGATCCGGACGAGGTGACGGTGATCGCGACGGGTGGGCTGGCGCCGATGGTGCTGGGCGAGGCGTCGGTGATCGACGAGCACGAGCCGTGGCTGACGCTGATCGGGCTGCGACTGGTGTACGAGCGGAACGTGTCCCGTATGTGAGCCCCCTCAAACGCCGGACGGGCTGAAAACACGCGCCACGCCTCTCCGTAATGTCGAATTTGTCTGATTAGCGCGTATCGTCGCCGCATGCCCACGCCATTCGGATCTCGCGGCGGCATGGCGTTCGGTGCGGAGGAGCTGCGTGTGCTCCGTCGCGCTCTCGCCCTCGCCCTCCACCCCGGTCCCGCCTCCGCAGAGGACGTCCAGGACTGTCTCCGGCTCGCCGAGTCCGTCGACGAGGCGGCGCACGAGGGGGTCAGGCTGCGGGCCTTCCTCGTGGCCGACCTCGCCCGCTACCGCGCCGCCCTGCCCGGCACCGCCGCCGGCTTCCTCACGCTCCTGGAGGAGGCGCTGGGCGCCGGGTACCGCCCGAGCCCGGACGACCTCGCCGCCCTCCGGGCCCTGCGGGGGAACCCGGTCGCCGCCGCCCTCCTGGACCGCTGCCTGCGTCACGCCGAGCGGGACGTACGGGCCCGGCTGGGCGCCAGGGTGGCCGGCCGCACGCCGGCCGCACCCACGGTGCCCGCCTCCCGTACGCGCCTTCTGGCCCTGCCCGGGGGTCTCGCCACCGAGGAGCCGGGTGGGAAGCCCGGCGGAAAGCCCGCGGAGAAGCAGCCTCACGAGCGGCCCGCACCCGCACCCCGGCCCGCACCCGACGCCCCCAGGCCCGCACGCCCCGTCCCCACCCCGGGCGAGGTCTTCCCGCGCCGCAAGCCGACCCCGCCCGCGAATCCCCCACAACAGCTCGCCGCGGGCTGAACAGACAGACCTGACGGACCCGACAGACCTGAGAGAGCTGACAGAGCTGGAACCGCCAAGGCCCGGGCCCCCGCCCGGGCCTTTCTTCGGGCCTGGCTACTCTGGACCCCATGGACTACGTCTCCGCGCTCGTGCCCCCCGTAGTGATGGCCGCGCTCTTCATCGCTGTGATCGTGACGATGGTGAAGAGTCAGGGCGGTGCCAACAAGGGCAAGGAGGACGCCGCCGCCGACGCCGCCATCGCCCGCGCCGAGCGGACCTCGCAGGCCGGACAGGACCGCCCCGTTTCGTAGGTGTTCGGCGTTTGACGCGCACGTCCTTCACGTTATTCGCCGTTTCTCCCACTAGTGTGCTGATTTGTGCCTCGCCCATTGGGAGAACTCGAAGACGCGGTCATGACGCGGGTGTGGAAGTGGAACCGCCCGGTCACCGTTCGAGAAGTCCTGGAAGACCTTCGGCAGGAACGGTCCATCGCGTACACCACGGTGATGACCGTTCTGGACAATCTCCATCAGAAGGGCTGGGTCCGTCGTGAGGCGGAAGGCCGGGCCTATCGATATGAGGCGGTCTCCACCCGTGCCGCCTACTCGGCCGCGCTGATGAACGACGCGTGGTCGCAGAGTGACAACCCCGCCGCCGCTCTCGTCGCCTTCTTCGGCATGATGAGCGAAGAACAGCGCCTCTCCCTCAGGGATGCCGTTCACATCGTCGAAGGGCCGGAACAGGTCGAACGGCCCCGGCGGAGCGAACAGGCCGAACAGGCCGAACAGGCGGAAGCCGCCGAACATACCGCCTACGAGAACCCCGCCTCGGTCCAGGACCGCACCGGGCGATAGCGTCCGCTCATGTCAGCGATCCGTCCAGAAGCCACAGCGAAAGCCATCACCGTCCGGCGGGCCAGGACCAGCGATGTCCAGGCCGTACGCGGACTCCTTGACTCGTTCGTCCGTGGCCGTATCCTGCTCGACAAAGCGACGGTGACGCTTTACGAGGACATCCAGGAGTTCTGGGTCGCGGAACGCGACGACAACGCCGAGGTCGTGGGGTGCGGCGCACTCCACGTGATGTGGGAAGACCTCGCCGAAGTCCGCACTCTTGCCGTGAACCCCGACCTCAGAGGTTCCGGTGTCGGGCATCAGTTGCTGGAGAAGTTGCTGCAGACCGCCCGCTGGCTCGGCGTTCGTCGCGTTTTCTGCCTGACCTTTGAAGTGGACTTCTTCGGGAAGCACGGCTTCGTGGAGATCGGCGAGACACCGGTCGACACCGATGTCTACGCCGAGCTGCTGCGTTCCTATGACGAGGGCGTCGCGGAGTTCCTCGGTCTCGAACGAGTGAAACCGAACACCTTGGGCAACAGCCGGATGCTTCTGCATCTGTGATCGGGCATCGGGCAATTCCGCTGAGCCGCCCTGCCCAGGTTCCCTATGTCCGAAACGCGCACGTTTCCGGCCCATGGAAGGGAGGTCGGTCTCTCCCGGGGGTTTGTGTTTTTCCGGCAAAAGCGGTTTGCTTTCCGATGTACTGCAGTACTGCATATAACAGGGGACGCGAATCGGCGGCGTACGCCGCGGCCTCGGCTCCCAAGTTATCGATGAAAGGAAATCCGGTGGCACAGAAGGTTCAGGTCCTTCTTGTCGACGACCTCGACGGCGGCGAGGCCGACGAGACCGTGACGTTCGCGTTGGACGGCAAGACGTACGAGATCGACCTCACGACTGCCAATGCCGACAAGCTTCGCGGTCTCCTCGACGCCTACGTCAAGGGCGGCCGCCGTACTGGAGGCCGTGCTTCGGGTGGGCGTGGAAAGGCGCGCGTCGCCTCCGGCGGCAGCCAGGACACCGCGCAGATCCGTGCCTGGGCGAAGGAGAACGGTTACGAGGTCAATGACCGTGGCCGTGTTCCCGCGACCATTCGTGAGGATTACGAGAAGGCCAACGGCTGAGCGCACGCGCTCCGCAGGCGGACGCGATGGCATTGCGTCGCCAGCGTGTCCACCAGCCGTACGAGATCGGGGGCGCGTCCGACGCCCCCCAGGGCCGACATCGTCGGCAGCGGGATCACCGTCCCGCACCCTGGTTCAGGGGGCCGCAGCCAGACAGCGGCCCCCTGCGGATTTGTACGGCCCGGCAAGTCGCCGCCGGGAATTCCGGGCAGCGCGGGAAGCCCGGGCGGCAGGGGCGCCTCGATGTGGCCGCCCGCGCCGATCGCCCTCAGCTCCGGTGTGAGCCCGCCCCACTCCAGCCAGTCCAGCAGCCCCGGCAGCTCGTCCGCGCTCCCCGCGGCCACCAGCAGCAGCATCCGGTCCCCGCACAGGGCCACCGGAGAACCCGGCGCTCCCGCCCGCTCCCGGTGGCGCAGCGCCGCGAAGCCCGCCTCCGCCGGCACCTCCAGCACGTCGAAGCACAGGCCCACGGCCAGTCGCGGAAGGTCCGGGAAACCGGGACCGGGCACTGTCGCCCACCCCAGTTCGTTCTCGTACCAACGCCGGACGTCACCGGTGACATCGCTGATGGCGTCGCTGATGAGACCGCTGGAGGTGTCGCCCGTATCAAGAGGGCGACGAGGAAGGGGGACCGTGGGGACCATGCCAAAGCCAACCGCCGGAAGAGGCCGCGAGTTACGCTGGGTCCCCTTGCGGGCGCACAGAGTGCCGAATCCGGGGGTGCGCAGAGCAGTTCGGCGGCGCAAGGTTGTTCGCCCGTAGCGGAGGGAACCCGTGCATCCGGCATGGAGTGTCGGTCCGTACGGGTAAGACATCCCTAGTGGGAGGGGGCGACACGCAGAAAAGGGCGTCTCACGTTCGCCATCGGCGTACTGATAGTGAGGGTATCTCCCTGGCCTGCGGGAACATCGTCTCGCACGATCGGGTTGGAGCATATGTCGGCGTACGGGGTCAGGAGGCTGTGTTGGTTCTCGGTCCGGTGTCGGCAGTTGGAATGAGCGGTCCCCGCTTGCGGGACTAAGCTGCGGAAGGACAGGGAGGGGAGCGTCCCCTTACTGCCTGACCGCTCTGAGGAGCGATTAACGATGTTCGAGAGGTTCACCGACCGCGCGCGGCGGGTTGTCGTCCTGGCTCAGGAAGAAGCCCGGATGCTCAACCACAACTACATCGGCACCGAGCACATCCTCCTGGGCCTGATCCACGAGGGTGAGGGTGTCGCCGCTAAGGCCCTGGAGAGCCTCGGGATTTCGCTCGAGGCGGTCCGCCAGCAGGTGGAGGAGATCATCGGACAGGGTCAGCAGGCCCCGTCCGGGCACATCCCCTTCACCCCCCGTGCCAAGAAGGTCCTGGAGCTGTCGCTCCGCGAGGCCCTTCAGCTGGGCCACAACTACATCGGCACGGAGCACATCCTGCTCGGCCTGATCCGCGAGGGCGAGGGCGTCGCCGCCCAGGTCCTCGTCAAGCTGGGCGCAGATCTCAACCGGGTGCGGCAGCAGGTCATCCAGCTGCTCTCCGGCTACCAGGGCAAGGAGACCGCCGGCGCCAGTGGCGGCCCCGCCGAGGGCACGCCCTCGACGTCCCTGGTCCTCGACCAGTTCGGCCGGAACCTCACCCAGGCCGCTCGTGAGTCCAAGCTCGACCCGGTCATCGGGCGCGAGAAGGAGATCGAGCGGGTCATGCAGGTGCTGTCCCGCCGTACGAAGAACAACCCGGTCCTCATCGGTGAGCCCGGCGTCGGCAAGACCGCCGTCGTCGAGGGTCTCGCCCAGGCCATCGTCAAGGGCGAGGTGCCCGAGACCCTCAAGGACAAGCACCTCTACACCCTGGACCTCGGTGCGCTGGTCGCCGGCTCCCGCTACCGCGGTGACTTCGAGGAGCGCCTGAAGAAGGTCCTCAAGGAGATCCGCACCCGCGGCGACATCATCCTGTTCATCGACGAGCTGCACACGCTCGTCGGCGCGGGTGCCGCCGAGGGCGCCATCGACGCGGCCTCCATCCTCAAGCCGATGCTGGCCCGTGGTGAGCTCCAGACCATCGGTGCGACCACGCTCGACGAGTACCGCAAGCACCTCGAGAAGGACGCGGCCCTCGAGCGCCGCTTCCAGCCGATCCAGGTGGCGGAGCCTTCCCTCCCCCACACGATCGAGATCCTCAAGGGCCTGCGCGACCGGTACGAGGCGCACCACCGCGTCTCGATCACCGACGAGGCCCTGGTGCAGGCGGCGACGCTCGCCGACCGGTACATCTCCGACCGGTTCCTGCCCGACAAGGCGATCGACCTCATCGACGAGGCCGGTTCCCGGATGCGCATCCGCCGGATGACCGCTCCGCCGGACCTGCGCGAGTTCGACGAGAAGATCGCCGGCGTGCGCCGGGACAAGGAGTCCGCGATCGACTCGCAGGACTTCGAGAAGGCCGCCTCCCTCCGTGACAAGGAGAAGCAGCTCCTCGCCGCGAAGGCCAAGCGGGAGAAGGAGTGGAAGGCCGGCGACATGGACGTCGTCGCCGAGGTCGACGGCGAGCTGATCGCCGAGGTCCTGGCGACCGCCACCGGCATCCCGGTCTTCAAGCTGACCGAGGAGGAGTCGAGCCGCCTGCTGCGCATGGAGGACGAGCTCCACAAGCGGGTCATCGGCCAGAAGGACGCCGTCAAGGCGCTCTCGAAGGCGATCCGTCGTACGCGTGCCGGTCTGAAGGACCCGAAGCGTCCCGGTGGTTCGTTCATCTTCGCCGGCCCGTCCGGTGTCGGTAAGACCGAGCTGAGCAAGGCCCTGGCCGAGTTCCTCTTCGGTGACGAGGACGCGCTGATCTCCCTCGACATGTCGGAGTTCAGCGAGAAGCACACGGTGTCGCGTCTCTTCGGTTCCCCGCCCGGATACGTGGGTTACGAAGAGGGCGGCCAGCTGACCGAGAAGGTCCGCCGCAAGCCGTTCTCCGTCGTCCTCTTCGACGAGGTCGAGAAGGCCCACCCGGACATCTTCAACTCGCTGCTGCAGATCCTGGAGGACGGTCGCCTGACCGACTCCCAGGGCCGGGTCGTGGACTTCAAGAACACGGTCATCATCATGACGACCAACCTCGGCACGCGGGACATCTCGAAGGGCTTCAACCTGGGCTTCGCGGCCTCCGGTGACAAGAAGTCCAACTACGAGCGCATGAAGAACAAGGTCTCGGACGAGCTCAAGCAGCACTTCCGCCCCGAGTTCCTCAACCGCGTCGACGACGTGGTCGTCTTCCCGCAGCTCACGCAGGCCGACATCCTCCAGATCGTCGACCTGATGATCGGCAAGGTGGACGAGCGCCTCAAGGACCGGGACATGGGCCTCGAGCTCTCCCAGGCCGCCAAGGAGCTGCTGTCCAAGAAGGGTTACGACCCCGTCCTGGGCGCCCGCCCGCTGCGTCGCACGATCCAGCGTGAGATCGAGGACACGCTCTCCGAGAAGATCCTCTTCGGTGAGCTGCGCCCCGGTCACATCGTGGTCGTCGACACGGAGGGCGAGGGCGAGACCGCGGCCTTCACCTTCCGGGGTGAGGAGAAGTCGGCACTGCCCGACGTCCCGCCGATCGAGCAGGCGGCCGGCGGTGCCGGACCGAACCTGAGCAAGGAGGCGTAAGCCTCAGGGCTGCGTCAGATGTCCGAGAGGGGCCGGTGCTTTCAGCACCGGCCCCTCTCGCATGCCCTGATGACGACTTACGACAGCTGGCCGTCGTAGTCCGGCAGCTTGTACGTCTTCTCCGCGTGACCGCCCGACAGGTCGGTGGCGCTGTTGCCGATGTTGGCGATGATCGTGTAGCCCTTCGACTCGACGTCGACGCGCTGCGCGGTCTTGTAGTCGGCCACGTTCTTGAAGAGGTCGATCAGATTGCGGGCGTACAGCCCGGTCACGTCGTAGCCGACGTGCGTGAGGTTGTACTGCGTCACGGGCTTGATGATGTCCGGGCGCGCGGTGACGAAGAAGAGGGCGACGCCGTGGTCCTGGGCGTACTGGGCGACCTTCAGCACGGGTGCGTTGGCCGGTGACGGGTAGCTGAAGCCGAAGTCGGTCTCCAGCGTGGTGTTGTCGATGTCGAAGACGATCGCCGGCTTCTCGCCCTTCGAGGCGGCGGCGATGCGCTGCTTCAGATAGGGCAGGGCCTGGTCCATCACGGTCTGGCAGTCCTGCTGCCAGGTGGCGTAGCTGACGTCCTCGGCGGCGGCTGCCGACACGGACGTGGTGGCCGTGGTGGTCGCGGCCTGGGCGGTGCCGGGGCCGGTCAGTGTCACCGTGGCGACCGCGGCGGCCGCGGTCAGGCCGATACGGCGGGTCCAGGGCGTCCAGGAGCCTCTTGAGCCTTTTGTCATCGGGGTTGGGGGTCCTCTCACGTAGGGCCGTGCGGTGCCACAGCATGCAGATGTCAGGGACATGCTTGCGGAAGTGAGTGGCGCTGATGGGAAGGGCACATTACTCACGGGTAGCGGCGAGGTGCCAGTAGTCGGAGCGGGTTTATTCGCCTGCTGGCGGTGCGTTGCGCGCGTCACAGTCGCACGACGGTGGATCTTGGGGCCGGTGACATGATGCACAGGCGAAATGTCCGTTACTAGGGTGATTAGTGGGTGAGAGTGGGGGTGGGGCGCGGTTTGTGGAGGGTGGTTGCTCAGGTCGCTTTGTCAAGAAGTGGGTTGATTTGTGGTCGTCTACGAACTTGTGTCGTAGATCGGAAGTTTGGGGATGGCCGGGGCCCGGGGTTACCAAGGGGTTGCCCATCCGGCGGGAACGCTCGTGCCGGGTGGCTTTTCTGTCCCCGTCCCCATGAGGTCTCGATGTTCCAGCGCGCCACCGCCCCGTCCCGTGAAGCCCGTGAGTCCCGTACGGCCCGTGTCTCCCGCCTCTCAGTCCTGGCCGCCGGGCTCGGGGCGTCACTCGTCCTGGGGGTGACCGGGGTCGCGGCTGCGGCCGAGAGCGGTGCGGCGGGTGCCGTACAGGTTCAGGCCGCCGCCAAGAAGGCCGCCTCCTGGGTGGACCCGGTCAAGAAGTACACGCTCAGTGCCAGCTTCAACCAGGCCGGCAACATGTGGTCGTCCACCCACTCCGGCCAGGACTTCGCCGTGCCGAGCGGTACGAAGGTCGTCGCCGCGCACGGCGGTACCGTCGTCAAGGCAGGCGGCAACGGCGCCGGTGACGGGCCGGCGTACGGCAATGCCGTCGTCATCAAGCACGGCAACGGGACGTACTCGCAGTACGCCCATCTGTCGCGGATCGACGTGAAGGTCGGCCAGGTCGTGGCCACCGGTCAGCGCATCGCCCTGTCCGGCAACACGGGCAACTCCAGCGGGCCGCACCTGCACTTCGAGATACGTACGACCGCGAACTACGGGTCCGCCGTCGACCCCGTGGCCTTTCTGCGGGCCAAGGGCGTGAAGGTCTGACCCGTCTGACCCGCCCGGCCTGTCCGGGCGGTGTGTGACCGGCCGGTCGGGGGCGCCGCGGTTACGAGGGCCGTTCCGTGCCCTCGTGTGCCTGTGTCACCAGGCCGATCGCGACCTCCAGGACCGCCTGGCGCTTCTCGTCCGCGTCGCCCGCGAGGTCCTGGAGCACGAACATCCCGGCGTGCAGCGTGAACATCGCGCTGACGCAGCGGACCTGGTCGACCAGGGGGGCGTCCGGGTCGATGATGATCTCCCGCATACCGAGCATGCGGGTCTTGAACATGTCGCCGATGCTCAGGTCCCGTACCGTCGCCTGGTTCTCCTGCATGAAGCGGAAGAGGGGGGCGGCTTCGGTGAGCGCCTCGCTGTAGCGGCGTACGATCTCCTGCTTCATGGCGAGGGTGTGCGGCTGCTGCCGGCCCCACTCGATCAGGTCCTCGATCGGTTTCGTCAGGTCCTCGAACAGACTGACGACGATCTCTTCCTTGGTCTTGAAGTGGTAGTAGAGCGCCGCCTTCGTGACGTCGAGGTGCTCGGCGATCTCCCGCAGCGAGGTCTTCTCGTAGCCCTGTTCGGCGAAGAGTTCGAGCGCCACGTCCTGGATGCGCTGACGGGTGTCCCCGCGTCGGCGCTGCTTGGTGCGGTCCATGCCCGTACTCCTGCTTCCGCTGCTGAACCCTCGGGAGTGCCCTCAGGGGTAAACTTACTTGACGACCGGCTAGTTCGGGGTCTAGCTTCCCCAGTGTAGTCAACTTGCCGGGCGGCAAGTAAGAAGGCGTACGTGGGGGAGTGGGGCGGAGACGATGGCGGACACGCGGGCAGTGGTGGACGAGCAGGGCGAGCAGGAAGAGCGGATTGAGCAGGGCGCGGAGGGCAGGCAACCGCGGAGTGTGCGGGTGGTGCTGCTCGCGCTCATGATCGCGATGATGCTCGCGATGCTGGACAACATGATCATCGGTACGGCGATGCCGACGATCGTCGGTGAACTGGGCGGACTCGAACACCTGGCGTGGGTCGTGACGGCCTACACCCTCGCCACCGCCGCCTCCACCCCGATCTGGGGCAAGCTCGGCGACATGTACGGGCGCAAGGGCGTCTTCATGAGCTCGATCGTGCTCTTCCTGATCGGGTCGGCGCTCAGCGGTATGGCCCAGGACATGGGACAGCTGATCGGCTTCCGGGCCGTACAGGGACTCGGTGCCGGTGGCCTGATGGTCGGGGTCATGGCGATCATCGGGGACCTGATTCCGCCGCGTGAGCGCGGCAAGTACCAGGGAATGATGGCCGGCGTGATGGCGCTCGCCATGATCGGCGGACCGCTGGTCGGCGGGGCGTTGACGGACCACCTGGGCTGGCGCTGGTCGTTCTACATCAACCTGCCGCTGGGTGTCGTGGCGCTCGCCGCCGTCAGTGCTGTGCTGCACCTGCCGAAGAAGCGGGCGAAAACGCGGATCGACTACCCGGGCGTCGCGCTGCTGACCGTCGGTATCACCTCGATCGTGCTCGTCACGACCTGGGGCGGTTCGGAGTACGCGTGGGGCTCCGCCATGATCATGGAGCTCATCGGGATCGGTGTCGCCTCGCTCGTCGGGTTCGTGTTCTGGCAGACGAAGGCCGCCGAGCCGATCCTTCCGCTGCACATCTTCCGCAGCCGCAACTTCACGCTGATGTCGATCATCGGCTTCATCACCGGGTTCGTGATGTTCGGCGCGGTGCTGTTCCTGCCGCTGTACCAGCAGGCTGTGCAGGGCGCGTCCGCGACCAACTCCGGTCTGCTGCTGCTTCCGATGCTCGCGTCGATGTTGGTCGTGTCCATGGTCGCGGGGCGGGTGACGACGGGCAGCGGCAAGTACAAGGTGTTCCCGCTGGTCGGTGGTGTGCTGCTGAGCGTCGGGCTGTACCTGTTCGCGCAGATGGACACGGAGACCTCGCGGCTGACGTCCGGTCTGTACATGGCGGTGGTCGGGGCGGGCCTCGGCTGTCTGATGCAGATCACCATGCTGGTCGCGCAGAACAGCGTCGAGATGAAGGACATGGGCGTCGCGTCCTCCACGAGCACCCTGTTCCGTACGCTCGGGTCCTCGTTCGGGGTCGCGATCATGGGGGCGCTGTTCAACAACCGGGTGCAGGACGTGATGAGCGAGCGGGCCGGGGCGCTGGGGTCCAAGGTGACCGAGCAGTCGGCTCAGCTGGATGCGGCGAGTCTGGCGAAGCTGCCGGCGGCGGCGCGGGAGGCCTACCAGTACGCGGTGGCTTCGGGGACGCACTCGGCGTTTCTGCTGGGGGCCGTGGTGGCGGTCGTGGTGCTGGTGGCGGCGGTGTTCGTGAAGGAGGTTCCGCTGAAGGGGGCGGAGCCGGAGAAGGGTGGGGAACCGGCGGCGACGCCGGAGTCGGAGCCGGCGAGTGGTGAGGCTTCGGTCAAGGGAGCTGTGGCCGAGGTGGTGTGACGTGGGGGTCGGGGGACGGTGAGGAGGTGAAGGCCCTCGGGTGGTGTCTGCCCCGGGGGTCTTCGGCTGTGTTTTCTCGCCCCCGCCGCCCCTACCCGTCCCATCCCCTTCCTGGGGCTGCGCCCCCAGACCCCCCTTTCGCGCTGAACGCGCTCGTCCTCAAACTCCCCCAGAGGGGGGACCCCAACGGGCTGGATGGTGCCGGACGGGCTGGATGGTGCCTGGGCTGGATGGATGCGGCAAACAGGTGGGCGGGTGGGAAACACGGCCTGCGGCGTACCGGTCTCGCTCCTCAGATGCCGGAGCAGGAAACTCCGCCCTCTCTCTCAACCGCTCTTGCGCGGAAGCATCGGGTAGCTGCCCGTGTTCGTCGGGGCGTGTTCCGGGAGCCACAGGACCGCTACCGCGCCCTCCGCGGGGACGTGTTCCGGGGCGCCCGGTGGGCGTATGTTGCGGAACGTGAGGCGGGCGCCCAGGACCCTGGCCTGGCCTGCGGCGATGGTGAGACCAAGACCGTGACCGTGTCCCGAACGGTCACTGCTCCCCGTACGGAAGCGGCTCGGTCCGTCCGCCAGCAGGTCCTCGGGGAAGCCGGTGCCGTGGTCGCGTACGCGGATGACCCGGCCCTCGACCGACACCTCTATGGGCGCCTTGCCGTGCCGTGCCGCGTTGGCCAGCAGATTGAACAGGACACGCTCAAGCCGCCGCGGATCGGTCGTGACCTCCGACTCGTGCACCACCTGTACGGCGATCTCCGGGTCCTTCGCGAGGACCCGCCGGGCCACGAACTCGCCCAGCATGATGTCCTGCAGCTCGGCCCGCTCCGACGCCCCGTCGAGACGGGCCACCTCCAGGACGTCCTCGACCAGTGTGCGCATGGCCTGCGCCCGGTCCAGGACCAACTCCGTCGGCCGCCCCGGCGGCAGGAGTTCGGCGGCCGTCAGCAGACCCGTCACCGGCGTCCGCAGCTCGTGCGCGATGTCGGCGGTGACCCGTCGTTCCGCCTCCAGCCGCTGCTGCAGCGTGTCCGCCATCGCGTCCACCGCCCGGGCGAGGTCGTCGGTCTCGTCCCGTACGACACCGCCGATGGCGTCCCGCACCCGTACGTCCGTCTCGCCCCTGGCGACCTGGTTGGCGGCAGCCGCCGCCTTGCGCAGCCGGCGCGACAACTGGGCGCCGATGAGCACACCGAGCGCGCTGCCGCCGAGGACGACGGCGATCGAGCCGATGATCAGCGCCTGGTCGAGGTCGGCCATGATGTCCGTACTGCGGTCGGTGATCCCGGTGTGCAGCGACATGATGTGCCCGTCCTTGAGCGGTACGGCCGCCCAGATGTCCGGCACCCCGTCCGGCCGGTCGGCCACATAGGTGGCCCGGCGGCCCTGCGCGGCCTTCTCCCGCAGTTCCTCCGGCAGGTTCGGGTCGTCGACCTTGATGCCGGGGAAGTTGGGGCGCCCCGACAGGTTGTAGTTGCTCTGCCCGATCAGGACGCGTTCGTCCGCGAGGTCACGCGCGCTGTCCAGCATCGAGACCCGGGCCGCGTTGTGCACGACCAGGCTGAGCGTGAGCGCCACGAGCGCACCGACCAGCGCGATGGCGGCGCTCAGCTTCCACCTGAGCCCGGTGTGGATGCCCGTGAACCGGCTGAACGGCATGAGCCGTATGACTCGCGTTTCTCTGGAGCGCATGGGTGGCCTGCTCAGGCCTTCAACTTGTAGCCGAAGCCGCGGACCGTCTCGATCCGGTCCTGGCCAATCTTCGTGCGCAGCCGCTGCACATGGACGTCGACGACGCGGGTGTCGCCGCCCCAGCCGTAGTCCCACACTCGTTCGAGAAGTTTGTCGCGGGAGAGGACCGTGCCCGGTGCGGACGAGAACTCCAGCAGCAGCCGCATCTCGGTGGGTGTCAGGGCCACCGTCCGGCCTTCCTTGCGGACTTCCATCCCCTCGGTGTCGATCTCCAGGTCCCCGAAGACCAGCACCCCGCCGGTCACGGGCCCGCTGTCCTCGGAGGCCACCGCGCCCGGGCCGCTCGCGTGACCGAAGCGGCGCAGGACCGCGCGGATCCGGGCGACCAGGACGGCACCGTCGAACGGCTTCGTGACGTAGTCGTCGGCGCCCGCCTCCAGGCCCAGGACCACGTCGATCGAGTCGGCGCGCGCCGACAGCATGATCACCGGGACGGTGGACTCGTCGCGGATGCGGCGGCACAGGCTGACCCCGTCGAGGCCCGGGACCATGACGTCCAGGAGGGCGATGTCGGGGCGGTCGGCGCGGAACGCCTCCAGGCCCGACAGTCCGTCGGGCATGGCGGTGACCGCGAAGCCGTCCCGCTCCAGGGCGAGTTGGGTGGCCTCGCGGATGACGTCGTCGTCCTCGACGAAGAGGACGTGGGTCTGGTCTGCCATCCCGGGTGCTCGCAGTTCTCGTCTCGTGTGTGGCCGCGGTAGTGATTCTGGTACTGGTACTGGTGTACGGGTCAGTTCGGGGCCGGTGTCGGTGCGTCGCCGTCGACCGCGCCGCTGTACTCGTTGTGCGTGCGGTACTTGAGAGCGAAGCGGCCGGCCGTCCAGCGGTAGGTGATCACATTCTCGCCGGACGGGCTCGTCACCGGGTCGTCCTTCTTGTAGACCTGCTTGGTGACCACCAGGTCGCCGCGGTCTATCTCCGCGTACACCGGGGACTCCTCGGCCCGGAAGACGTTCCGGTACCCGTCCCCCGCCTCGCGGTACACATAGGAACCGACGCCCACGGCATCGCTGCACGTCATGACGTTGACGACGACGTCGTCGGCGGCTCCGTCGGTCAGATCCCCGTATGACACGTCGACCGGGTACTCGTCCCCGACACATGGCTTCAGCGCGCGCTTGACCGAGGCCGCGACCCCTGGATCGTCCTTGACGAGCTTGACCGCGTCCACGTCGTCCGGAGTGGCGTACGCGGAGGGCGCGGGGGTGGAGCTCAGCTTGCCCGCGACGGCGTCGGCGCCGGCCGGGCCCTCGTCACGGGCGCCGGTGCCGCCGGTGGCGCAGGCGGAGACGAAAAGGGCGAGGGCGGCGAGCACGGCCGTCGCCGTGATCACCGCCTGAAAGGCCCGCCGGGCAGGGCCGGACAGAGCCGGCCCCATGAGCAGCCCCGGACCATGCCCCGGCCACCCTCGTGATGCCGCACCAGGACCAGGAACCGGACCAGGACCAGGACCAGGACCTTGGCCCGGGGGTGAGGCCGCGTCCGAATCCGTCGTCCCTGTTCCTGTCCCTGTTCCTGTCCGAGGGACCCCGGGATCGGTCGCCCCTGTGCCTAGGCCGCGCAACGCTCCCGCTCCTCATGCTCCAGCGCGCGTGCGTCCAGATCGCGGGACTCCAGCTCCTCCCGGAGCCGGGCGAGCGCCCGGTGCAGCGTGCTCTTGACCGTGCCGGCCGACATGCCGAGGGCGGTGGCCGTCTCCTCCGTGGACATCTGCTCCCAGTGTCGCAGCACGACGACACTCCGCTGCTTGGGTGCGAGAACCTTCATGACGTCCATCAGCAGCGCGCGGTCCGCGTGCTGCTCGGTGGAGTCGTCGACGCACGCGTCCGGGAGCTGCTCGGTGGGCACCTCTTCGAGCTTGCGGGCCCGCCACCACTCCGTCCGGGTGTTGATCATCACCCGGCGGAGGTAGGCGTCCGCGAGCCGCTTGTCCGCTATGCCGTCCCAGCGGCCGTACGTCCGCACGAGCGCCGTCTGCAGGAGGTCCTGCGCGTCGACGGGGTCCGGGACCAGTCGACGGGCGCTGCGCAACAGCGCGTCCTGCCGTGTGCGGACGTACTCCTCGAACTCGAGCACCTCGCCCTGCTGCGCCATGTCGACCGCCTCCCGCTCCCCGTTTCCGACCTGTCTTCCGGTCGGCCTTCACTGCCTTGTGGTCCTTACAGGGATGAAGCTACGGAGCTGTTGTCACGGGGTTGTCCGAGCCAGCCTTCGGGGAGCGCTCGGCTGTCCGTCGGTTGTGTAACGGAAACAGGGAAGGGGTAAGCCGGTGGGTTAATTGGTGGTGTTATGTGGTGATTTGGGGGCGGGGTGAGTGTGTTGCGGAAGCGCGTCGGGGCGTTACGGGAGGCCGGGCAGGTGTTTTGGCTGTGTGCGTCCCCGGCCGTCCGTCTCAGCTGTGCGGCAGGCGGTACAGCCCGCCCGGCAGGGGCTCGACCAGACCGTCGGAGACGAGGCCGTCGAGGGCCCGGGCCCGCTGGACCGGCTCGTGCCACACGCTGTCGAGCGCGGCCTGCGGTACGGGGGTGTGGGCTTCGCGGAGTACGGCGAGCAGCTTGCCGCGTACCTGACGATCTGTACCCGCGTACGTCTGGCCGCGGCGCGCCGGACCCTCGTGCTCGGGCTTCCCGGCGAGCCGCCAGGCGCACTGGGCGGCGATCGGACAGCGGTGGCAGGTCTCGTTCCGGGCCGTGCAGACGAGCGCGCCGAGCTCCATGGAGGCCGCGGCCCAGCGGGCGGCCGTGGGCTCGTCGTCCGGCAACAGGGCGCGGGCGAGCTTGCGTTCGGCGGCGGTGGTGGCGTTCGGCGGGTACTGGACGCCGGTGACGGCGCGGGCGAAGACCCGGCGGACGTTCGTGTCCAGTACGGCGTGCCGCTGGCCGTAGGCGAAGGAGGCGACGGCCGCGGCCGTGTACTCGCCGATGCCGGGCAGGGCGAGCAGCTGGGCGTGCTCGGCGGGTACGTCACCACCGTGGCGCTCCGTTATGGCGACGGCGGCGCCGTGCAGGCGCAGGGCGCGGCGCGGGTAGCCGAGGCGGCCCCAGGCGCGGACGGCTTCGCCTGAGGGGGCGGCGGCGAGGTCGGCGGGGCGGGGCCAGCGGGCGAGCCACTGCTCGTAGACGGGCAGTACGCGGCTGACGGGCGTCTGCTGCAGCATGAACTCGCTGACCAACACGCCCCAGGGGCCGGCGTCCGGGCGCCGCCAGGGGAGGTCGCGGGCGTGGTCGTCGAACCAGCCGATGACGGGGGAGTGGAGGGGGGTGCCGTCGGTGGTGGGGCTGGGGTGCGGGACGGAGAGGGGTGTGGGGTCGGTGTCGCGGTGCGGGGGTTTCGTGGGCGCAGTCATGGCGGTTCCGATCCTGCCATGTGGGGGTGCGGGGGTGGGTGATGCGGTGCGGTGGGCCCGGGTTGTTTCTTCGCCCCCGCCGCCCCTACCCGTCCCGTCCTTCTGGGGCTCCGCCCCAGACCCCGCTCCTCAAACTCCCCCAGAGGGGGGACCCCCAAGGGGCTGGAGATGCCGGCCGGGGCTTGATCTTCCAGCCCGTCCGGCGATTGAGGACGAGGCCCCTTCAGGGCCGAAGCGGGGGTCTGGGGGCGGCAGCCCCCAGGAACGGGACGGGACGGGTAAGGGCGGCGGGGGCGAAACGACGGGCGGATGGGGCAACACGCCACTCGGTGTGAAGTGCTCCCCCTCCGGGAGGAGTTAGGCCACGTCACCAACACCCTTCGCCGGGATGATGATCCGGAAAAGTTGGTGCTCCGGCGGCGGGTGGGGCGAGTGAACTGTCCGATCTCTCGTACAGTTTGCGCCGTGGGATCTATGCGCAATCCGGTCGGGCCGCTTCCCTCCTCCATCTACTGGCGTCGGAGGGCCGTTCTGCTGTCTTTGCTCGCCCTGTTGGCGCTGCTGGGCATCTGGATCGTCGCTTCCGGCGGCGGAGGCGGCGACAAGGGCACGGACGGTGCCAACGGCAAGGATCCCGAGCAGACGATCACCCCGGGACCCTCCGGTTCGGGGCCCGCGATCAGTCAAGCCCCGGGCGGACGCGACGAGTCGGGCAGCTCGGACACCGGCGGCTCGGACTCCGGTTCCGGCTCGGCGGGCGCCGGGGGTTCCGGGGGCTCAGGGGACTCCGGCGGTTCGGGCGGTTCGGGCGGCTCCGGCGGCGACAGCGGTTCCGCCGGGACGGGTGGTGGCGGCGTCGGCACCGACGACGGCGTTAACGGCAGCGTGGGCAGCGGCGATACGCTCCCGGCCGGTTCCGCTCTGCCCAACTGCACCGCCGGCGTCGTCCGGTTGAGCCTGCGCAGTGTCCAGAACACCTACGCGCCCGACGAGACGCCCACCTTCCAGCTGGTCGCCAGGAACTCCTCCGCCAACGACTGCAAGATCGACCTCGGCCCGAAGGCGGCGGTCGTGACGATCACGCAGACGAGCAGCGACGACGACATCTGGGCCTCGGACGACTGCCCCAAGGACACGGCCGGCCTGCTGTTCCGTGTCTCGGCCGGCGGCAGCATCACGTACACCTTCGAGTGGGACCGCAAGGCGAGCGCCCCCGAGTGCGCCACCCCGAAGGCGGGGTCGGCAACCGCCGACACCTACCTCGTGGAGGCACAGGCCCAGGGCTTCCCGAAGGCCCAGACATCATTCGTACTGGACAAGGACTGAGCGGGAGTTACGAGGACTGAGCGGGCGCTACACGTACCGCTCCAGGATCGACGACTCCGCCAGCCGCGACAGCCCCTCCCGGACACTGCGCGCCCTCGCCTCGCCGACCCCGTCCACCGTCTGGAGGTCGTCGACGCTCGCCGCCAGCAGCTTCTGCAGGCCGCCGAAGTGTTCCACCAGGCGGTCGATGATCGCGCCGGGCAGGCGCGGCACCTTCGCCAGGAGGCGGAAGCCGCGGGGGGAGACCGCCGAGTCGAGGGCCTCGGGTGAGCCCGTGTAGCCCAGGGCCTTGGCCACCGTGGAGAGTTCGAGCAGCTCGGCGTGACTGAGTGCGTCGAGTTCGCCGAGCGCCTCGTCGACCGTGCGGGAGCGTTTGGCGGTCGGCTCGGGGACGTAGTCCCGGACCACCAGCTCGCGCTCCGGCTCCACGCCCGCGATCAACTCCTCCAGCTGGAGGGCCAGAAGCCGTCCGTCGGTGCCCAACTCGAGCACGTACCCGGCGATCTCCGTCGCGATGAGGCGGACCATCTCCAGGCGCTGTACCACCGCGGAGACGTCCCGGACCGTCACCAGGTCCTCGATCTCCAGCGCGGACAGCGTGCCCGCGACCTCGTCGAGGCGGAGCTTGTAGCGCTCCAGGGTCGCCAGGGCCTGGTTCGCGCGGGACAGGATCGCGGCCGAGTCCTCCAGGACCCGGCGCTGGCCGTCCACGTACAGCGCGATGAGTCGCATGGACTGGGAGACCGAGATGACGGAGTAACCCACCTGCTTCGACACCCGGTCGGCGGTGCGGTGCCGGGTGCCCGTCTCCTCGGTGGGGATGTTCGGGTCGGGGACCAGCTGGACGCCGGCCCGCAGGATCTTGGACAGGTCCGACGAGACCACGATGCCGCCGTCGAGCTTGCACAGCTCGCGCAGCCGCGTCGCCGAGAACTCGACGTCCAGGACGAAACCGCCCGTGCACATCGCCTCGACGGTCTTGTCGGAGCCGAGCACGATGAGTCCGCCGGTGTTGCCGCGGAGAATCCGCTCAAGCCCGTCGCGCAGCGCCGTGCCGGGTGCCACGGCGCTCAGTGAGGCGCGCATCAGGCCATCGGCACCGGAGCTCCCACCGTACTTTCCGGGAGCTGCTGCCCGGTCGTTGGCTGCCACTGCACTCCTCCGGTCGCAGGTACTGGGCCGCTCCCGTTTCGCACACGTTGTTCGTACGGACGGGCGAGACCTGGGCAAAGTCTACCGGCGGTCCTCGTCGTCCCGTGGGGCCTCTCGCCTACGCGACCTCGGAAGCACCCGGAGCGCGTCCCCCATGTCGGCGACTTCGATGACCTTCATACCCGCGGGGATCTTGCCGGGGTCCGAGGGAACGAGGGCGTGGGTGAAGCCCAGACGGTGCGCTTCGGACAGTCGGCGCTGGACCCCTGTCACCCGTCTGACCTCGCCCGCAAGGCCGACTTCGCCGATCGCGACCAGGTTCTTGGGCAGCGGGGTGTCGCTCGCGGCGGAGGCCAGTGCGAGGGCGATCGCGAGGTCCGCGGCCGGCTCGGAGAGCTTCACCCCGCCGACCGTCGCCGAATAGATGTCCCGCTTTCCGAGTGCGCTGATCCTGCCCCGTTGTTCGAGAACCGCGAGCATCATCGAGACCCGGGACGTCTCAAGACCCGATGTCGTCCGCCTGGGGGAGGGGATCTGCGAGTCGACGGTGAGCGCCTGGACCTCGACGACGAGCGGGCGGCGGCCCTCCAGGGTGACCGTCAGGCAGGTGCCCGGCACCGGCTCGGCGCGCCGGGTCAGGAACAGGCCGCTCGGGTCGGCGAGGCCAGTGATGCCCTCGTCGTGCAGTTCGAAGCAGCCGACCTCGTCCGTCGTGCCGTAACGGTTCTTGACGCCCCGGACGAGCCGGAGGCGGGCGTGGCGGTCGCCCTCGAAGGACAGGACCACGTCCACCAGGTGTTCCAGGAGGCGTGGGCCGGCGATCGCGCCGTCCTTGGTGACATGGCCCACGAGAAGCGTCGACATGCCGCGCTCCTTGGACGCGCGGATCAGCGCCCCGGCGACCTCGCGGACCTGTGCCATGCCGCCCGCCGCGCCGTCGATCTCCGGCGAGGCCACCGTCTGGACGGAGTCGAGGATCAGCAGGGACGGTTTCACGGCCTCCAGATGGCCCAGGACGGCCGAGAGGTCGGTCTCCGCGGCCAGATACAGGTGGTCGTCGATCGCCCTGATGCGGTCGGCGCGCAGCCGGACCTGGCTCGCGGACTCCTCACCCGTGATGTAGAGCGTGCGGTGCTCGTCGCTCGCCGACTTCGCCGCGACGTCCAGGAGGAGCGTCGACTTGCCCACGCCCGGCTCACCGGCCACGAGAACCACGGCACCGGGGACCAGCCCGCCGCCGAGTACGCGGTCCAGTTCGGGTACGCCGGTGCTGCGGGCGGTGGCCTGGCGGACGTCGACCTGGCCGATGGGGACCGCGGAGGTGGTGACCCGGCCCGGTGCCGTCGTACGGACCGCGGGCGCGCCGTACTCCTCGACCGTGCCCCACGCCTGGCACTCGGAGCAGCGGCCGAGCCACTTGGCCGTCTGCCAGCCGCACTCGGTGCAGCGGTAGGACGGACGGTCCTTAGCGGTCTTCGTACGAACAGCCATGGGACGAACCGTAACCGGGAGCACTGACACCACCGTCGCCGACGGGTGCCGGAAGCCGCGCTCCCGGCACTAATCGGCCACGTCAGGGCGGGAACAGGCCACGTAATCCGGGGTTGCTGTCCCCTATTGAGGGATCGTTTCACCCGTACGGATTAAAAGTGCTCAAGGTGGGAGAGGGGGCCGTCGTAAGGCGCCTACGGTCGCACGGGTGATGAGCAGTAGTCCGGACACCCCGACCCACAGCACCGGCACACACCGGGCGCACCGTGAGGCGCGCGACCGGGCGGCGGGACGCACGCTGGTCCAGCGACCGCCCGCGCGCTACGAGCCGTATCTGGACGGCCTGTTCACCTACTGCCTGTCCGTCCTGTGCGACCACGACACGGCCACCGCCGCCCTCGGCGACGTCCTCGCGCTCGCCGAGCGCCGCAGCCCGCGCGGCCCGGAGGCCGCCGGTGCCCGCAGGGCCTGGCTCTACGCGCTGGCCCGCTGGGCCTGTCTGCGCAAGCTGGCCGAGGCCAAGCAGAAACGTCAGAGCACCCACGCGGCGGGCCGGCGCGGCAAGCGGCAGGCGTCCGCCGCCTCCGCGCCCCAGGCCGCCCCGGACTCCGCCGCTGCCTCCTCAACGGGCCTCGTCTCCGAGGAGGCCCAGGAGGCGCACCGCCGTGAACTGGCCCAGCTCGCCTGGCCGGAGGCCGCCGGCACCACCCCCGAGCAGCGCGAGGCACTCGAACTCGCCGTGCGCCACAAGCTCGACGCCCACGAGGTCGCCGCCGTACTGGGCCTGGACGCCGCCGCCGCCGCCGACCTGCTCGCCTCCGCCGCCTGCGAGGTCGAGCGCACCCGCGCGGCCCTCGCCGTCGTCGAGACCGGCGCCTGTCCGAGCGTCTCCCGCCTCACCGGCGACCACCAGCTGGTGCTCAGCACGGCACTGCGCCGCGAACTGGTCCGGCATGTCGACGACTGCCCGCGGTGCCGCCGTACCGCCGAGCGGGCCGTCCCCGGCTCCTGGCCCGGCACCAGCGTCACGCCCGCCGAACTGCCCGTCCTGGAGGCGCCCCGCGCGGCCCTGCACGTCGCCATGGCACACCTCCCGCGCGCGCGGGGCGCCGCCGCTCCGCGCTTCGACCGGCGCGGCTTCCCGATGGATCCCAAGGACCGCGCCGCCCGAAGGGACCGGCTACGCGCGCGTGCCGTCACGACCACGGTCGTCGCCACCGTGGTCGCCGCCCCCGTACTCGCCCTGTGGGCGGCCTACCGCGCGCCTGCGACCGGCGAGGGCGGCCCAGGGGACCGTTCGGCCACCGCGAGCGAGGCGCAGCGCCACGACATCCTCGACGGCGAGGCCGCGGGCGGCGGCTACGAGAACGCGGGCAACGCGGGCACCGGCGCCGACAGGGGTCTCGTCAGGAAGGACCACGGCTCACCGGACGTCTCCGTGGAGGTCGTCAGCGCGGTCCCCGGCGCGAAGGAGAGCCCGGGCCTGCTCACCGTGGAGGCGTCCAGTGACGGCGACACCACGCTGATCACCCTCACCGCGTCCGGGCACACCCCGGTGCGCTGGACGGCGTCCACCGGGGCGTCCTGGCTGTATCCGAGCCGGTCCTCGGGCACGCTGCGGCCCGGCGAGTCGTTCACGATCAAGGTGTACGTCGACCCGCTGCGCGAGCCGGCCGGTCACTGGAGCGCGCGGGTGTCGATCGCACCGGCGTCCGCCGCCGTCTCCATCGAGGGGTACGGCACCGCGCCCACACCCCCGGACCCGACCCCGGTGAACCCACCGGCCCCCGGCCCGCCCCGCCCGAGCGCCCCGCCCCCGGACCCGACGACCTCCGCGCCCGCGACCCCGCCCCCCAGCGACCCGCCACCGTCCTCGTCACCGGACCCGGAGCCCACGCCGACCCCCACCCCGACGGCCTCGGTGACCTCGACCCCCGCAGACCCCGGAGGCTCGTCACCGCCCGCCGACAGCGGCTCCCCGAGCCCTGTGACAACGCCCTGAGCCGCTCACGTCAGCGCGAAGAAATCAGCTGACGGGATCCGCCGGGTGCGGGGCCAGCAGCGGCAACTGCGAGGCCAGCCGCTCCTCGCACAGCTCGACCAGCCGGTCGTACCCCGCCTTGCCCATCAGCTCGACCAGCTCCGGCCGGTACGAGACGTACACCGGGTCGCCCGCGCCGTGCGCCGAGGTCGCCGACGTGCACCACCAGTGCAGGTCGTGGCCGCCCGGACCCCAGCCGCGCCGGTCGTACTCACCGATCGACACCTGGAGCACACGCGTGTCGTCGGGCCGGTCGATCCAGTCGTACGTCCGCCGCACCGGAAGCTGCCAGCACACGTCCGGCTTGGTCTCCAGCGGCTCCAGGCCCTCCCGCAGCGCCAGGATGTGCAGCGAGCAGCCCGCGCCGCCCGCGAACCCGGGCCGGTTCTGGAAGATGCAGGACCCCTGGTACGGCCGGGTCTGCCGCGACCCCTCCTCGTCCTGGGAGGTCCAGCCGGACTCGGTGCCGATGGCGTGGTGCTGCCAGATGTCGGGCGTGAGCCGCGCCACATGTCCGGCGACGCGCTTCTCGTCGTCCTTGTCGGAGAAATGGGCACCCAGCGTGCAGCAGCCGTCGTCCGCGCGGCCGGCCTGGATGCCCTGGCAGCCGCTGCCGAAGACGCAGTTCCAGCGAGAGGTCAGCCAGGTCAGATCACAGCGGAAGACCTGCTCGTCGTCCGCCGGATCGGGGAACTCCACCCACGCGCGCGCGAAGTCGAGCCCCTTCTCGTCGCTCACCACCACCGTCTTCGGAGGTTTCGCGGATCTCGGGGACTTCACGGTCTTCGCGGGGAGGGCTTCCGCTGCCGACTTGTCGGCCTTTGCCTTTTTCGTCTTGGGCACGCGTCCAGGGTAAGTCGCCCGGAGCGCCTTCCGGCACCGCTCCGGGGACGGATGCGGGCGCGGCTGGCAGTAGCGTTCCGTCCATGAGACTCGGTGTCCTCGACGTGGGATCGAACACGGTGCATCTGCTGGTGGTGGATGCGCACCCCGGTGCGCGCCCCCTGCCCGCGCATTCGCACAAGGTCGAGCTGCGGCTCGCCCAACTCCTCGACGAGGCCGGAGCCATCGGCCCCGAGGGGGTCGACAAACTCGTCGCCGTGATCCAGGACGCGCTCCAGGCCGCCGAGGACAAGGGCGTCGTGGACCTGCTGCCGTTCGCCACCTCCGCCGTGCGCGAGGCCAGCAACGCCGACGACGTCCTCGCGCGCGTGCAGGCCGAAACGGGCGTCGAGCTCCAGGTCCTGACCGGCTCCGAGGAGGCCCGGCTCACCTTTCTCGCCGCCCGCCGCTGGTTCGGCTGGTCGGCCGGCAAGCTCCTCGTCCTCGACATCGGCGGCGGCTCCCTGGAGATCGCCTACGGCATCGACGAGCAGCCCGACACCGCCGTCTCCCTCCCGCTCGGCGCCGGCCGCCTGACCGCGGGCTGGCTCCCCGGCGACCCGCCCGACCCCGACGACATCAGGTCCCTGCGCCGCCATGTACGCGCCCAGATCGCCCGTACGGTGGGCGAGTTCAGCCGCTTCGGTGCCCCCGACCACGTCGTCGCCACCTCGAAGACGTTCAAGCAGCTCGCCCGCCTGGCCGGGGCGGCCCGCTCCACGGACGGTCTCTACGTCCAGCGCGAGCTGAAGCGCGAGTCCCTGCAGACGCTGGTCCCCGAACTCGCCTCCATGACGACGGCGGAACGTGCGGCCCTCCCCGGAGTCTCGGAAGGCCGGGCCAACCAGCTGGTCGCGGGCGCCCTGGTGGCCGAGGCGGCGATGGACCTCTTCGCCGTGAAAACCCTGGAGGTCTGCCCCTGGGCCCTCCGCGAGGGCGTGATCCTCCGCCGCCTGGACCACATGGGCACCCACATGGGCACGGAGGAGATCCAGTAGACCAACAGGGGCGCGGGGCTGTGTCATTGTGCGGCTCCGCCGCGTGGGCGTGGGCAGCCGCACACAACCGGTAGCCGCCCACGCGACCGAACCCCCATGTCACCGAACCCCCATGGCGACCGGCCGCCCCCGGCCCGCCCCCGCATACGCACCCCGTACGCTGTCCCCCGTGGCAGAACCAGTCGTACGCATCCCGGATGCGAAGGTCGCGCTGTCCACAGCCTCCGTGTACCCGGAGTCGACGGCGACGGCCTTCGAGATCGCCGCGCGGCTCGGCTACGACGGCGTCGAGGTCATGGTCTGGACAGACCCCGTCAGCCAGGACATCGAAGCCCTGCGCAGACTGAGCGACTACCACCGGATCCCGATCCTCGCCGTCCACGCCCCCTGTCTCCTCATCACCCAGCGCGTCTGGTCCACGGACCCCTGGACCAAGCTCCAGCGCGCCCAGGCCGCCGCCGAGAAGCTCGGCGCGACGACCGTCGTCGTACACCCGCCCTTCCGCTGGCAGCGCCAGTACGCGCGTGACTTCGTCACCGGCATCTGGCGCATGGCCGACGAGACGGACGTCCGGTTCGGCGTCGAGAACATGTACCCCTGGCGCTACCGCGACCGCGAGATGCTCGCGTACGCCCCCGACTGGGACGTCACGAAGGACGACTACCGGCACTTCACGATCGACCTCAGCCACACCGCGACGGCCCGCAGCGACGCCATGGAGATGGTCGGCCTCATGGGCGACCGCCTCGGCCACGTCCATCTCGCCGACGGCAACGGCTCCAACAAGGACGAGCACCTGGTCCCGGGCCGCGGCACGCAGCCCTGCGCCGAGCTGCTCGAACGGCTCGCGGCCACCGGTTTCGACGGCCATGTCGTCATCGAGGTGAACACGCGCCGCGCGATGTCCAGCGTCGAGCGGGAGGCCGACCTCGCCGAGGCGCTCGCGTTCACGCGTCTCCACCTGGCCTCGTCCGTACGGGTCCCGCGCCCATGACCGGCGCCGCCCCGCGCCGCCGGGGACGTCCCTCCCGTACGGACTCCGCCGCCGCCCCCGCCGCCCGCGACCGCATCCTGGTGGCGGCCCGCGAGGAGTTCGCCGTACGGGGCTACGACAAGACCTCCGTACGCGGCATCGCCAAGGCCGCGGAGGTGGACCCGGCGCTGGTGCACCACTACTTCGGTACCAAGGAGCAGGTCTTCGAGGCGTCCATCTCGGTCGCCCTCGGGCCCATCCTGGAGGCGCCCGGCTCGATCGTCGAGGGCCCGCTCGACGGCGTCGGTGAGCGGCTCGCCCGCTTCTTCTTCGGTATCTGGGAGACCCCGGCGACGCGCAAGGCACTGCTCGCGATCGTCCGCTCGGCCATGAACAACGAGGCCGCGGCCGGAGTCTTCCGCCGCCTGATCTCCACCCAGCTGCTGCGCCGCCTCGCCGTCCAGCTGGACCTTCCGGACGCGGAACTGCGCGCCGAACTGGCCGCCGCCCAACTCGTGGGCATCGCGATGCTCCGCTACGTCATCAAGGTGGAGCCGCTGGCCTCGGCCGACCCGGACGAGATCATCGCAAGGGTGGCCCCGGTGATCCAGTCCCACCTGACAGCGCCGTGAGCCCGGGCCCGACCGGCCCACACCGGACCCGCACCCGCACCTGAAACCGAGACAACCATCCCGCATTCCGGACTCAATGTCCGATCCGTGGATGACCGGCGTAGGCTCGACGGAGTCACCACTCTCTGAAGGAGCGAGGCGAGCGACGATGCCCGAGCTGAGGTCCCGTACCGTCACCCACGGCCGCAACATGGCGGGCGCCCGCGCCCTTATGCGCGCCTCCGGTGTACCGGGTGCCGACATCGGGCGGAAGCCGATCATCGCGGTCGCGAACAGCTTCACCGAGTTCGTGCCCGGCCACACCCACCTCCAGCCGGTCGGCCGCATCGTCAGCGCGGCCATCACCGCCGCCGGAGGCATCCCGCGCGAGTTCAACACGATCGCCGTCGACGACGGCATCGCGATGGGCCACGGAGGCATGCTCTACAGCCTCCCCTCCCGCGACCTGATCGCGGACAGCGTGGAGTACATGGTCGAGGCCCACTGCGCCGACGCCCTGATCTGCATCTCCAACTGCGACAAGATCACCCCGGGCATGCTGAACGCCGCCCTGCGGCTGAACATCCCCACGGTCTTCGTCTCCGGCGGCCCGATGGAGTCCGGCCGGGCCACGCTGGTCGACGGCACGGTCCGCACGCTCGACCTGGTCGACGCGATCTCCGACGCGGTGAACGAGAAGATCTCGGACGAGGACATCCTCCGTATCGAGGAGAACGCCTGTCCGACCTGCGGTTCCTGTTCCGGCATGTTCACGGCCAACTCGATGAACTGCCTCGCGGAGGCCATCGGACTCGCCCTCCCCGGCAACGGCTCGGTCCTGGCCACGCACACGGCCCGCCGCGCGCTGTACGAGAACGCGGGCCGCACGGTGATGGACATCACCCGCCGCTACTACGAGCAGGACGACGAGACGGTCCTGCCCCGCAACGTCGCCACCTTCGCGGCCTTCCAGAACGCCATGGCCCTCGACATCGCGATGGGCGGCTCGACCAACACGATCCTGCACCTGCTGGCCGCCGCCCAGGAAGCGGGCGTCAAGTTCGACCTGGACGACATCAACGAGGTCTCGCGCCGGGTGCCGTGCCTGGCGAAGGTCGCGCCGAACGTCGCCAAGGACCGCACGTACTACATGGAGGACGTGCACCGGGCCGGCGGCATCCCCGCCCTCCTCGGCGAACTGCACCGCGCGGGCCTGCTCAACGAGGACGTGAACTCGGTTCACAGCTCGTCCCTCGCCGACTGGCTGAAGACGTGGGACGTGCGCGGCGGCTCCCCCTCGCCGGAGGCCCTGGAGCTGTGGCACGCGGCACCCGGCTGTGTCCGTTCCGCCGAGGCCTTCTCCCAGTCCGAGCGCTGGGAGGCCCTGGACGTGGACGCCGCCGGCGGCTGCATCCGCAGCGCCGAGCACGCGTACTCGAAGGACGGCGGTCTCGCGGTCCTCAAGGGCAACCTCGCCGTCGACGGCTGCGTCGTGAAGACGGCCGGTGTCGACGAGTCGATCTGGACCTTCGAGGGCCCCGCGGTCGTCTGCGAGTCGCAGGAAGAAGCCGTCCAGAAGATCCTCACCCAGCAGGTCAAGGAGGGCGACGTCGTCGTCATCCGCTACGAGGGTCCCAAGGGCGGCCCCGGTATGCAGGAGATGCTCTACCCGACCTCGTACCTGAAGGGCCGCGGCCTCGGCAAGGCCTGCGCCCTGGTCACCGACGGCCGCTTCTCCGGCGGCACCTCGGGCCTCTCGATCGGCCACGCCTCCCCGGAGGCCGCGGCCGGCGGCACCATCGCCCTCGTCAAGGACGGCGACCGCATCCGCATCGACATCCCGAACCGCACGATCGAACTCCTGGTCCAGGACGAGGAGTTGGCGGCCCGCCGCGAGTCCCTGAACGGCGTCTACGCCCCCGTCTCCCGCGAACGCAAGGTCTCGCAGGCCCTGCGCGCGTACGCGGCGATGGCGACGAGCGCCGACAAGGGCGCGGTGCGGGACGTGTCGAAGCTGGGCTGACCCCCTTCGTACATCTGCGTCTGCATCTGTATCCGCATGAAAGGGCCGCTCCTCACGATCAGGAGCGGCCCTTTCGTCATGATCTTCCCGTACGGGCTTCAGGTGCCGTACTACGCGTCCCAGCCGGCCCGGGTCACCAGCCGGCCGGGTCGGCCGCGTCCACGGCGAAGACGGAACCGTCGGGAGCGCTCGCGTAGACCCGCCCGGCGGCGGCCACGGGGGCGGGCAGCGAGGCTGCGATGGTGTCCGAGGCCGGGTCGAGCCGCGGCGACGTCTGCCCCGCGAGCGTCCCCGTACGGGCGTCCACCGCGAGCAGCCGTCCGTCGGCGGCGGTGAAGTACACGTACCGCCCGTCCACGGTCGGCGCCGAGCCGAGACTCACGGACGTCTCCAGCCGCCACAGCTGCTTGCCCGCCTTCAGGTCCACGGCGATCAGCGCGCCCCCGGCGGCCAGCAGATAGACGGTGTTCCCGCGCACGACCCCATGGGCCCGCTGGAGTGGAACGCTCACCTCGACCTTGCGCGAGGCCCCGGTCGCCGGGTCGTAGTCGACGACGGCGACCGTGTCCCCGTACACGGTGTCGAGGGCGGCGAAGAAGACGGAGGCGCCCGCGGCGGTGGTGCCGATGGGCTTCAGCTGCCCGTTCAGCTTCTCCCGCCAGCGCACGTCACCGGTGCCCGGGTCCAGCGCGGCGACCCGGGTACTCGATCCGTCCTCGGCCGTGCTCGTGGCGTACGCGAGCTGGTCGCCGGCGAAGGAGAACAGCTGGGGGCCGCTCAGATCGGCGATCCGCCGGTTCCACTTGCTGTCGCCGGACGCGCTGTCGACGCCGGTGACCTTGCCGTCGGCGCCGGTGAGGAGGGTCATGCCGCCGGCGTATCCGAGGCCGACGCGGCCGGACACGGTCTCGTGCCAGCGGGTGTGGCCCGTTTTCGGATCGAGCGCCTCCAAGCGGGTGCCCTCGTCCAGCGGGGGGTGCACGAGCCCGCCCGACAGGACCGGTGGCCGGCTCGGAATGAGGGTGGCGTCGATCGTGTGCCGCCACAGGATGCTGCCGTCGGCGGGGTCGATGGCGGAGACGAGGCCCTTCTGGGCGCAGAACAACTTCCCGCCACCGTACGAGCATTGGGGCATACCGGCGGTGCCACCGGTGCCCGGCCGCACCGCCCAGGCCCGGAAACCGGCAGCGGCGGCCGTCGTACCGGTACCGGTCCCGGAGGAACGGTCCGTGGGCCGGGCGGCTGTCGGATCACCGCCGAACGCCTGCACCGAGGCGAAGACGCACCCGGCGGCGAGGACGAGGGCGCCCGCGGCGAGGAGGACGCGCCTGCGCAGCCGCCGCCGGTCCGAACGCTCGTCGGACGAAAGGGAGTTGGGGTCAGGGGGAGCGGGAGCGGAGGAAGCCTGGGATGGGCTGTCGCGCCCCTCCTCAGGCACGAACGACTGGGTGTCGTACGAGGCGGCGACCGACCGGAGCTCCCGCATCAGCTCGTCCGGGGTCGGCCGGTCCTCGGGCTCCTTGGCGAGGCAACCCAGCACCAGCGGGGCGAGGTTCTCCGGTACGCCGGTCAAGTCGGGTTCGTCGTGCACGACTTGGTAGGCGACGACATACGGACTGTCGGAGTCGAACGGCCCGCGCCCGGTCGACGCGTGCACCATCACCGACCCCAGGGCGAAGATGTCGGCGGCGGGCCCCACCTCGCGAGGCCGCCGGAACTGCTCCGGCGCCATGAACGGCGGAGTGCCGATCAACTTGCCTGTCTCGGTGTGCAGTTCGCTGTCCTTCGGCCGAGAAATGCCGAAGTCGATGACCTTCGGACCGTCCTCGGCGAGCAGTACGTTGCTCGGTTTCAGATCCCGGTGGACGACCCCCACCCGGTGGATGTCCCGCAGTGCCTCGGCGAGTCCGGCCATCAGCCGCCGCAACTGCCCGGCGTTCATCGACCCGTTCCGCTTCACCTCTTCGGCAAGGGTCGGCCCGGGGATGAACAGGGTGGCCATCCAAGGCCGTTCGGCGTCGGGGTCGGCATCGACGACGGGCGCGGTGAAGGCACCGCTGACGCGCCGGGCGGCGGCGATCTCCTGCCGGAACCGTCCCCTGAACTCGGGGTCCTCGGCGAACTCGCCGTGTACGACCTTGACGGCGAGCTTCATCCCGGAGGTACTCCGGGCCAGGTGCACCACGCCCATGCCGCCGGAACCCAGCCGTGACTCCAGACGGTACTGACCGGCGTACTCCGGATATTCCGCTTCCGCGCCGGTTCCGGAGTTCCGCTGTGGCGTCATGGACTCACCCCGTGCTGTTCGACCGCGCGCTCGACGCACGGAGCCTAGTCGATGAGGGATACGGGACAGAGGCGGCGTGCTGACGTCGGTGTACGAGTTCCGTACATGTGTTTCGTGGCGTGTTTTAGGGGTATCACCCGGACCCCATGGCAGTCATGGGGGTCCAACGGGGGAGGTTTTTTCATGTCCACAGACAACATCGGGGCGAGAACGGCCGGCGAGGCCACGGAGCTGACGCTCACCACAGCGGCAGCCGCGACCGCGGCGGCGACCACGTCCGTCCGCTACTACTCGGTCGCCCCGGGCTACCGCCTCAACGTCCGCAGCGGCCCCGGCACCGGCTACACGATCATCCGCGTACTGGCCGAGGGCGCCAAGATCCCGATCTACTGCCAGCGCCCCGGCGAGGCCATAGCCGGTCCGTACGGCACGTCGAACATCTGGGACAACATCGACAACGGCGAGTACGTCTCGGACGCGTACGTCCTGACGGGCAGCGACGGCTACGTAGCGGCGCACTGCTCCTGAGCCAGGCGCCCAGCCGGGCACCGGCATTCGGTGCCGGTGCCCGGCCGGCGATAGTCGAACGGTGAGCGACGGCAAGACCGGAACGAGGGGCAGGGCAGGTAAGCCAGGTACGACAGGCGACGCCCGGACACACCTGGGGAACCTTCACCACAGGGGCGGACTATTTCAGCCTGTCCGGCGTTTGAGGACGAGGCCCTTCAGGGCCGGGGGGTCTGGGGGCGCAGCCCCCAGGAACGGGATGGGACGGGTAGGGGCGGCGGGGGCGAAACAACCCCACCCCAGCCCCCTCCACTCCCCCCAACTCTTCGCCAAACCCACTCCCCCCACGAACACCCCCCACCACCATGTCCACATGACGGCCTCGCCCCAACCCCCCATCCAACCCCCCACCCCCTCCCGAGCCACCTCCTTCAACACCGCCGCAGCCCAATACGCCCAGAACCGCCCTTCCTATCCCCCCGCCCTCCTCGACGCCATAGAACACCTGGCCGCCCACCCCCTCCCCGGCTCCCGCGTCGCAGACATCGGCGCCGGCACGGGCATATCGACCGCCCTCCTCCACGCCCGCGGCGCCCAGGTGATCGCCGTGGAACCCGGCGACGGCATGGCAGCCCAGTTCCGCCGCACCCTCCCCGACGTCCCGATCGTCCGAGGCAACGGCAACGCCCTCCCCCTGGCCGACTCCTCCGTCGACTTCCTCACCTACGCCCAGTCCTGGCACTGGACCGACCCGGACCACGCCGTCCCGGAGGCCCTCCGCGTCCTGCGCCCAGGCGGCGCACTCGCCCTGTGGTGGAACACGTACGCCCTGGACGTCCCCTGGATCGCGGCCCAGGCGAACCGCGTCAAGTACTTCTTCGGCGTCGATGTGGCAGTGGAGCAGAACAACGCCTCCGGCCGCGCCGCGGACCCCTCCGGCCGCCTGGACTTCGCCCGCCGCCGGCTCCGCTGGAGCCGCCACGTCCCGATCGACACCCACCTGGCCAACATCGGCAGCCACTCGGCCTTCCTGGTCCACGACAAGGAGGACGCCACAGCCTTCCTGGCCGAGGAACGCAACCTCCTCCTCAAGCTCTTCCCGGCCGAAACGCTCGAGGAGACCTACGAGGTAGACCTGCTGGTAGCCAAAACCTGAGCCACCTCCACCCCCACCACTCACCGCATGCCCCCGTGCGGCGGCCCACCCCTCCTGGGCCGCCGCACACGCATGACCCGCATACCCACCACGTCCAGGGTCTCCGGGGCATCCAGCAACTCGGGCAACCGCAAGAACGTCGTACGCCCGAGCGCACTCGCGGGCGTGTTCACGTCACCCATGACGCACACCTGCCCGGCGGCCGGCCGCACACCGAGCACTTCCAGCTCGTACGCCCGTACGGCCTCGTCCGCGAGCACGTTGAGCCCGCCGCCGGCCCGCTCAACGCACTTGACGCACCCCCGGACCGAGAGCATTATTCATCACATGATGAATTACAGCGATCCTCCCCCGGGAGGAGCCGTCCAGTCCACCCAATCCACCCAATCCGTACAGGACAGGTCCGCACAGGACGGGCAAGCCGTACAAGCCGAAGCCCTCACCGTCGAACGAGGCACCCGCAAAGTCCTGCGCGGCCTCGACTTCACCGTCCCGCGCGGCCAGATCACCGGCCTGCTCGGCCCCTCGGGCTGCGGAAAGTCGACCCTCATGCGGGCGATCGTCGGCACCCAGGCCAAGGTCACCGGCACCCTGGACGTCCTCGGCCACCCCGCCGGCCACGCCACCCTCCGTACCCGCATCGGCTACGTGACCCAGGCCCCCTCGGTCTACGACGACCTGACGGTCCGCCAGAACCTGGCCTACTTCGCCGCGATCCTCGACCCCGGCCGCGCAGCCGCCGACCGCCGCCACGAGAACGTCAGCCGCGCCATCTCCGACGTGGACCTCACCACCCGTGCCGACGCCCTCGCGGGCAACCTCTCCGGTGGCCAACGCAGCCGCGTCTCCCTGGCGGTGGCCCTCCTCGGCACCCCTGAACTCCTGGTCCTGGACGAGCCGACGGTGGGCCTGGACCCCGTCCTCCGCCGCGACCTGTGGGCCCTCTTCCACACCATCGCGGCCACCCGGGGAGCGACGCTCCTCATCTCCTCCCACGTCATGGACGAGGCCGAACGCTGCCACCGCCTCCTCCTCATGCGCGACGGCGAACTCCTCGCCGACGACACCCCGGACGCCCTCCGCACCCGCACGGCGACGGAGACGGTGGAAGCGGCGTTCCTGCGCCTGGTGGACGAAGCGAAGAAGCCGACGACAAAGAAGGAACAGACCCAGTGACCACCGCGCCCATCACCTCGGCCCCTACCCCGACCTCCACCTCGGCCCTGAACGCCTCCCGAACCACGGCCACCGCGATCCGGGTCCTGGCGCAACTCCGGCACGACCCACGCACCATCGCGATGCTGATCGTGCTCCCGAGCCTGCTCCTGTTCCTGCTCCGCTACGTCTTCGACGGCAGCGCGCGCACGTTCGACGGCATCGGCGCATCGCTCCTCGGGATCTTCCCCCTCATCACGATGTTCCTGGTGACCTCGATCGCCACCCTGCGCGAACGCACCTCGGGCACCCTCGAACGCCTCCTCGCCCTGCCCCTCGGCAAAGGCGACCTCATCGCCGGCTACGCCCTGGCCTTCGGGATCCTCGCGATCATCCAGTCGGCCCTGGCCACCGGCCTGGCGGTCTGGTTCCTGGGCCTGGACGTGACGGGCTCCCCCTGGCTGCTCCTCCTGGTGGCCCTGCTGGACGCCCTGCTGGGCACCGCCCTGGGCCTCTTCGTGTCGGCCTTCGCGTCGTCGGAGTTCCAGGCGGTCCAGTTCATGCCGGCGGTGATCTTCCCCCAACTCCTCCTCTGCGGCCTCTTCACCCCCCGCTCGAACATGCACCCGGTCCTGGAAGCGATCTCCGACGTCCTCCCCATGTCCTACGCGGTGGACGGCATGAACGAGGTCCTCACCCACACGGACGTCACAGCCACCTTCGTACGAGACATCCTGATCGTCGCGACCTGCGCCCTACTGGTCCTGACCCTCGGCGCGGCAACCCTCCGCCGCCGAACCCAGTGACGACACCTCTTCAGCCCAGGTCCAGGCACCTCCAGCCGGTCTGGGGGTCCCCCCTCTGGGGGAGTTTGAGGACGAGGCCCCTTCAGGGCCGAAGCGGGGGTCTGGGGGCGCAGCCCCCAGGAACAGGATGGGACGGGTAGGGACGGCGGGGGCGAAGAAACATCCCGCCCACCGGACACCCACCCCACCCACCCGCCCCCGATGCGAGGATGACCCCGGACGACGCAACCCCCGGAGGGCACCGCAACCATGACCCAGAAAGTCGCAGTCCTCGGCACCGGCAAAATCGGCGAAGCCCTGCTCAGCGGAATGATCCGAGCAGGCTGGGCCCCGGCCGACCTCCTGGTCACCGCCCGCCGCCCGGAACGAGCCGAAGAACTCCGCACCCGCTACGGAGTGATCCCGGTCACCAATCCCGAGGCAGCGAAGACCGCCGACACCCTGATCCTCACGGTCAAACCGCAGGACATGGGCACCCTCCTCGACGAACTCGCCCCCCACGTCCCCGCCGACCGCCTGGTCATCAGCGGAGCCGCAGGCATCACCACGACCTCCATCGAGACCCGCCTCACCACCGGCACCCCGGTCGTCCGCGTCATGACGAACACCCCGGCGCTCGTCGACGAGGCCATGTCCGTCATCTCCGCCGGCAGCCACGCCACCGCCGAACACCTGGCCCACGCCGAGGAGATCTTCGGCGCCGTCGGCAAGACACTCCGCGTCCCCGAGTCCCAGCAGGACGCGTGCACCGCACTCTCCGGCTCCGGCCCGGCGTACTTCTTCTACCTGGTCGAGGCCATGACGGACGCCGGCATCCTGCTCGGCCTGCCTCGTGACAAGGCCCACGACCTGATCGTCCAGTCCGCGATCGGCGCCGCAGTGATGCTCCGCGACAGCGGCGAACACCCGGTGAAGCTCCGCGAGAACGTCACGTCTCCCGCGGGCACCACCATCAGCGCCATCCGCGAACTCGAGAACCACGGCGTACGAGCCGCCCTCATCGCCGCCCTCGAAGCCGCCCGCGACCGCAGCCGAGCCCTGGCCGCCGGCAACACCAACTGAAGCCGGCCACCACCGCGCCTACCGGCCCATGGCCACCTCGACCTCGACCGCGACCTCGGGCTGCGCAGGCAGCAGCCCGATCGCACGGTAAGCGGCATCAACGGTCGGCCGCGCGATCGCCCGCGCTCTCTCCGCCCCGTCCCGCAGCACCCCCTCCACAAAGGCGGGATCCGCGCACAACTCCCTGTGCCGGTCCCGCAGGGGCCTGAGAACCTCGACCACGGCCTCCGCGACGTCCTTTTTCACCTCCCCGTACGACTGATACACAGCACCCAGCTCCGCCGGGTCCCCACCAGTGCAGGCCGCCAGAATCTCCAGCAGATTCGCGACCCCCGGCCGCGCCTCCGGGTCGTACTCGACGTCACGCCCGCTGTCGGTCACGGCCCGCATGACCTTCTTCCGCACCACGTCGGGCTCATCGAGCAGATAGACGATCCCCGGCCCGACGTCCTCGCTCTTCCCCATCTTCGACGTCGGCTCCTGAAGATTCATGACCCGAGCACCCACCGCCGGCCGTGTGGCCCGCGGCACCACGAACGTGTGCCCGTACCGCTGGTTGAACCGCACCGCCAGATCCCGGGTCAGCTCGACATGCTGCGTCTGATCGTCCCCGACGGGCACCTCGTCGGCCCCGTACGCCAGGATGTCCGCCGCCATCAGCACGGGATACGTCAGCAACGACAGCCGCACACTCCCACCCCGCGCCCGCTCCCGTGCCGCCTTCTCCCTGTACTGGATCATCCGGCGCATCTCCCCGTCGGAGGCGACGCACTCCAGCACGTACGACAGCCGCGTGTGCTCGTCCACATGACTCTGCACGAAGACGGTGCACAGCTCCGGATCGAGCCCCGAGGCCAGCAGCAGGGTGGCCGCCTGCCGACTGAGCCGGCGTACGCGCGCGGGATCGTGGTCCACGGTCAGCGCGTGCAGATCGACGATGCAGAACAGGGAGTCCGCCCGGTGCTGGTCCACCGCGGCCCACCGCCGCATGGCCCCCAGGTAGTTCCCCAGGGTCAGATGCCCGGTCGGCTTGATCCCACTGAAGACCCGTGTCATCTCTTCTCCACCTCCTGGTCGAGACCACCGCATCCGGCCGGCCGACCCCCTCAGGAGGGAGAAACAAGAACGGCCGCCGAGGCGGCGGCCGTTGAGTACATACGTGTGTACGGCCGCCGTCAGGCGGCCCACCACTGCTGGGTGCACGTACGCGTAGTCACACCCACAAGACTACGCAGCCCGGGCCCCCTCCGACACCGAGTTGACACGCCCCAGGCCCGTACGTAGTGTTCTCCGAGTTGTTCGACGTGAGCGCCGACCCCGGTCGGTCCCCGGACAGCCATTCCGCAGGTACCAAGCAACGGTCGACGACCTGTCGTCGCGCCGGTGGCATGTCATTCGGCATGCGTATTTGTGAAATGAGGAATCCGCGTTCGAAAGGGCGCACCCCCCGATTAGCTCGGGAGGCAGGGAATCCGCTAAAGTCTCACTCGTCGGAACGGCCCAACAGCCGGGAAGACAAGCCCCGCTGACTGGGAATCAGGCCCGAAACGGTCTGGTAGAGTCGGAGTCGCCGGAAAGGGAAACGCGAAAGCGGAAACCTGGAAAGCGCCGAGGAAATCGGATACGGAAACGGTCTGGTAGAGTCGGAAACGCAAGACCGAAGGGAAACTGCCCGGAGGAAAGCCCGAGAGGGTGAGTACGAAGGAAGCGTCCGTTCCTTGAGAACTCAACAGCGTGCCAAAAATCAACGCCAAGTTTGTTGATACCCCGGCTCACAGAATGTTCTGTGGGTTGAGGTTCCTTTGAAGTAGTAAACACAGCGAGGACGCTGTGAACGGTCGGGCTTATTCCGCTTGACTGTTCCGCTCTCGTGGTGTGGCCCGCAGTCTTTAATTAGACGCAGCCGGGTTGACATTCACGGAGAGTTTGATCCTGGCTCAGGACGAACGCTGGCGGCGTGCTTAACACATGCAAGTCGAACGATGAACCCGCTTCGGTGGGGGATTAGTGGCGAACGGGTGAGTAACACGTGGGCAATCTGCCCTTCACTCTGGGACAAGCCCTGGAAACGGGGTCTAATACCGGATAATACTCCTGCAGGCATCTGTGGGGGTTAAAAGCTCCGGCGGTGAAGGATGAGCCCGCGGCCTATCAGCTTGTTGGTGAGGTAGTGGCTCACCAAGGCGACGACGGGTAGCCGGCCTGAGAGGGCGACCGGCCACACTGGGACTGAGACACGGCCCAGACTCCTACGGGAGGCAGCAGTGGGGAATATTGCACAATGGGCGAAAGCCTGATGCAGCGACGCCGCGTGAGGGATGACGGCCTTCGGGTTGTAAACCTCTTTCAGCAGGGAAGAAGCGAAAGTGACGGTACCTGCAGAAGAAGCGCCGGCTAACTACGTGCCAGCAGCCGCGGTAATACGTAGGGCGCAAGCGTTGTCCGGAATTATTGGGCGTAAAGAGCTCGTAGGCGGTCTGTCGCGTCGGATGTGAAAGCCCGGGGCTTAACCCCGGGTCTGCATTCGATACGGGCAGACTAGAGTGTGGTAGGGGAGATCGGAATTCCTGGTGTAGCGGTGAAATGCGCAGATATCAGGAGGAACACCGGTGGCGAAGGCGGATCTCTGGGCCATTACTGACGCTGAGGAGCGAAAGCGTGGGGAGCGAACAGGATTAGATACCCTGGTAGTCCACGCCGTAAACGGTGGGAACTAGGTGTTGGCGACATTCCACGTCGTCGGTGCCGCAGCTAACGCATTAAGTTCCCCGCCTGGGGAGTACGGCCGCAAGGCTAAAACTCAAAGGAATTGACGGGGGCCCGCACAAGCAGCGGAGCATGTGGCTTAATTCGACGCAACGCGAAGAACCTTACCAAGGCTTGACATACGCCGGAAAGCATCAGAGATGGTGCCCCCCTTGTGGTCGGTGTACAGGTGGTGCATGGCTGTCGTCAGCTCGTGTCGTGAGATGTTGGGTTAAGTCCCGCAACGAGCGCAACCCTTGTTCTGTGTTGCCAGCATGCCCTTCGGGGTGATGGGGACTCACAGGAGACTGCCGGGGTCAACTCGGAGGAAGGTGGGGACGACGTCAAGTCATCATGCCCCTTATGTCTTGGGCTGCACACGTGCTACAATGGCCGGTACAATGAGCTGCGATGCCGTGAGGCGGAGCGAATCTCAAAAAGCCGGTCTCAGTTCGGATTGGGGTCTGCAACTCGACCCCATGAAGTCGGAGTTGCTAGTAATCGCAGATCAGCATTGCTGCGGTGAATACGTTCCCGGGCCTTGTACACACCGCCCGTCACGTCACGAAAGTCGGTAACACCCGAAGCCGGTGGCCCAACCCCTCACGGGGAGGGAGCTGTCGAAGGTGGGACTGGCGATTGGGACGAAGTCGTAACAAGGTAGCCGTACCGGAAGGTGCGGCTGGATCACCTCCTTTCTAAGGAGCATCTAGGCCGCCAAGCTCGCTTGGTGGTCCAGGGCCATTACGTCGGCATCTGTCCGACGGTGGTTGCTCATGGGTGGAACGTTGATTATTCGGCATCTTCAGTCATCTCAGGCTGTGAGTACTGTCCTTCGGGGCGTGGAAAGCTGATCTGAGTGGTGGGAGGGCCGGGCACGCTGTTGGGTGTCTGAGGGTACGGCCGGCTTGTCTGGTCGCCTTCAGTGCCGGCCCCAGTGAACTCGCCTGTAAGGGTGGGGTGGTGGGTGGTTGGTCGTTGTTTGAGAACTGCACAGTGGACGCGAGCATCTGTGGCCAAGTTTTTAAGGGCGCACGGTGGATGCCTTGGCACCAGGAACCGATGAAGGACGTGGGAGGCCACGATAGTCCCCGGGGAGTCGTCAACCAGGCTTTGATCCGGGGGTTTCCGAATGGGGAAACCCGGCAGTCGTCATGGGCTGTCACCCACATCTGAACACATAGGGTGTGTGGAGGGAACGCGGGGAAGTGAAACATCTCAGTACCCGCAGGAAGAGAAAACAACCGTGATTCCGGGAGTAGTGGCGAGCGAAACCGGATGAGGCCAAACCGTATGCGTGTGAGACCCGGCAGGGGTTGCGTATACGGGGTTGTGGGATCTCTCTTTCATGGTCTGCCGGCCGTGAGACGAGTCAGAAACCGTTGATGTAGGCGAAGGACATGCGAAAGGTCCGGCGTAGAGGGTAAGACCCCCGTAGTCGAAACATCAACGGCTCGTTTGAGAGACACCCAAGTAGCACGGGGCCCGAGAAATCCCGTGTGAATCTGGCGGGACCACCCGTTAAGCCTAAATATTCCCTGGTGACCGATAGCGGATAGTACCGTGAGGGAATGGTGAAAAGTACCGCGGGAGCGGAGTGAAATAGTACCTGAAACCGTGTGCCTACAAGCCGTGGGAGCGTCGCTCATCAAGTTTACTTGGTGGGTCGTGACTGCGTGCCTTTTGAAGAATGAGCCTGCGAGTTTGCGGTGTGTTGCGAGGTTAACCCGTGTGGGGAAGCCGTAGCGAAAGCGAGTCCGAATAGGGCGTTTTAGTAGCGCGCTCAAGACCCGAAGCGGAGTGATCTAGCCATGGGCAGGTTGAAGCGGAGGTAAGACTTCGTGGAGGACCGAACCCACCAGGGTTGAAAACCTGGGGGATGACCTGTGGTTAGGGGTGAAAGGCCAATCAAACTCCGTGATAGCTGGTTCTCCCCGAAATGCATTTAGGTGCAGCGTCGTGTGTTTCTTGCCGGAGGTAGAGCACTGGATAGGCGATGGGCCCTACCGGGTTACTGACCTTAGCCAAACTCCGAATGCCGGTAAGTGAGAGCACGGCAGTGAGACTGTGGGGGATAAGCTCCATGGTCGAGAGGGAAACAGCCCAGAGCATCGACTAAGGCCCCTAAGCGTACGCTAAGTGGGAAAGGATGTGGAGTCGCACAGACAACCAGGAGGTTGGCTTAGAAGCAGCCACCCTTGAAAGAGTGCGTAATAGCTCACTGGTCTAGTGATTCCGCGCCGACAATGTAGCGGGGCTCAAGCGTACCGCCGAAGTCGTGTCATTTCAGCATATACGCCCAACGGCGGCTGGGATGGGTAGGGGAGCGTCGTGTGCCGGGTGAAGCCGCAGCGGAAGCTAGTGGTGGACGGTTCACGAGTGAGAATGCAGGCATGAGTAGCGATACACACGTGGGAAACGTGTGCGCCGATTGACTAAGGGTTCCTGGGTCAAGCTGATCTGCCCAGGGTAAGTCGGGACCTAAGGCGAGGCCGACAGGCGTAGTCGATGGATAACCGGTTGATATTCCGGTACCCGCTGTGAAGCGTCAAACATTGAACCAGGCGATGCTAAGTCCGTGAAGCCGCCCCGGAGCCTTCGGGCAAGGGGGAGTGGTGGAGCCGACGGACCAGATCTGCAGTAGGTGAGTGATGGGGTGACGCAGGAAGGTAGTCCATCCCGGGCGGTGGTAGTCCCGGGGTAAGGGTGTAGGCCGTGTGACAGGTAAATCCGTCGCACATCAAGGCTGAGACCTGATGCCGAGCCGATTGTGGTGAAGTGGATGATCCTATGCTGTCGAGAAAAGCCTCTAGCGAGTTTCATGGCGGCCCGTACCCTAAACCGACTCAGGTGGTCAGGTAGAGAATACCGAGGCGTTCGGGTGAACTATGGTTAAGGAACTCGGCAAAATGCCCCCGTAACTTCGGGAGAAGGGGGGCCATCACTGGTGAGAGGATTTACTCCTCGAGCTGGGGGTGGCCGCAGAGACCAGCGAGAAGCGACTGTTTACTAAAAACACAGGTCCGTGCGAAGCCGTAAGGCGATGTATACGGACTGACGCCTGCCCGGTGCTGGAACGTTAAGGGGACCGGTTAGTGCACCTTCGGGTGTGCGAGGCTGAGAACTTAAGCGCCAGTAAACGGCGGTGGTAACTATAACCATCCTAAGGTAGCGAAATTCCTTGTCGGGTAAGTTCCGACCTGCACGAATGGCGTAACGACTTCTCGACTGTCTCAACCATAGGCCCGGTGAAATTGCACTACGAGTAAAGATGCTCGTTTCGCGCAGCAGGACGGAAAGACCCCGGGACCTTTACTATAGTTTGATATTGGTGTTCGGTTCGGCTTGTGTAGGATAGCTGGGAGACTTTGAAGCGGGCACGCCAGTGTTTGTGGAGTCGTCGTTGAAATACCAGTCTGGTCGTGCTGGATGTCTAACCTGGGTCCGTGATCCGGATCAGGGACAGTGTCTGATGGGTAGTTTAACTGGGGCGGTTGCCTCCTAAAGAGTAACGGAGGCGCCCAAAGGTTCCCTCAGCCTGGTTGGCAATCAGGTGTTGAGTGTAAGTGCACAAGGGAGCTTGACTGTGAGACCGACGGGTCGAGCAGGGACGAAAGTCGGGACTAGTGATCCGGCGGTGGCTTGTGGAAGCGCCGTCGCTCAACGGATAAAAGGTACCCCGGGGATAACAGGCTGATCTTCCCCAAGAGTCCATATCGACGGGATGGTTTGGCACCTCGATGTCGGCTCGTCGCATCCTGGGGCTGGAGTCGGTCCCAAGGGTTGGGCTGTTCGCCCATTAAAGCGGTACGCGAGCTGGGTTTAGAACGTCGTGAGACAGTTCGGTCCCTATCCGCTGCGCGCGCAGGAACATTGAGAAGGGCTGTCCCTAGTACGAGAGGACCGGGACGGACGAACCTCTGGTGTGCCAGTTGTCCTGCCAAGGGCATGGCTGGTTGGCTACGTTCGGGAGGGATAACCGCTGAAAGCATCTAAGCGGGAAGCCTGCTTCGAGATGAGTGTTCCCACCCACTAGATGGGGTAAGGCTCCCAGTAGACGACTGGGTTGATAGGCCAGATCTGGAAGCCCGGTAACGGGTGGAGGTGACTGGTACTAATAGGCCGAGGGCTTGTCCTCAGTTGCTCGCGTCCACTGTGTTGGTTCTGAAACCACGAACAACCCCACCCCTTTGTCTGGTCACGGGGGTGGTGCGGTTGATATGTGTTTCACCGTGTTTCGGTGGTCATAGCGTGAGGGAAACGCCCGGTTACATTCCGAACCCGGAAGCTAAGCCTCACAGCGCCGATGGTACTGCAGGGGGGACCCTGTGGGAGAGTAGGACACCGCCGAACAAATATTACGAAAAGCCCTGTACCGGGTTCACCGGTACAGGGCTTTTCTGCGTTTCCGGTCATCTGTCATTTAAGGTCCGGTTATGCGCTATGACCTTGTCATCTTCGACAACGACGGTGTTCTCGTCGACAGTGAGTCGATCTCCAACACGCTCCTGGCCGCCTATCTCACCGAACTCGGACATCCGACCTCGTACGAGGACTCCCTGCGCGACTACATGGGGTCCGCCATGCACCGCGTACACGATCTGGTGGAGGAGCGGAGTGGGCGGCGGTTGCCGGACGACTTCGATGACGTCTTTCACGGTCGGGTGTTCGCTGCCTTCGAGCGGGAGCTGCAGCCGGTGGCCGGCGTCGTCGACGTGCTGGAGAAGTTGCGGGCTGACGGAGTGCCGTACTGCGTGGCTTCCTCCGGGAGTCATGAGCGGATTCGGGTGGGGCATCGGACTACCGGGCTCGAGCGGTGGTTCGACGGTGGGCGGGTTTTCAGTGCGGAGGATGTGGGGCGGGGTAAGCCGGCGCCCGATCTGTTTCTGTATGCGGCGGAGCGCATGGGCGTGGCGGCTGAGCGGTGTGTCGTGGTGGAGGACAGTCCGTTGGGGGTGCGGGCAGCTGTTGCGGCCGGGATGGACGTGTTCGGGTTCACTGCCATGACTCCGGCCGATCGGCTGGTCGGGGCCACTCAACTCTTCGGCAGCATGGGCGAGTTGGCTGACCTGGTGGTTTGAGGCTGGGCACGGGCGGCGGCTGACAATTGTCATCCCTGGGTCTGGACGATCGTTTCTGGTGGCGGGGTGGGGGTGACCGCCAGGCTTGAGGCATGACAACAGTGAAGACGAACTCGGCCTCCCTTCGCCGGAGCCTTCTGCCCCTGGTCCTCGACGTGGCGGTTCCCGTCGGGTCGTACTACGTGTTCAGGAACGGGTTCGGGATGAGTGCCGTCGCCGCGCTCGGGTGGAGCAGTGCCGTTCCCGCGGTGCGGACCGGGTGGAGTGTGGTGCGGGGGCGGGCGGTCAACGCGATGGCCGTGCTCATCCTCGTGGTCAATGTGGTGGGGGTGCTGCTCAGTTTCGTCGCCGGGGATGCGCGGCTGATGCTCCTGAAGGACAGCGGGGTCAGCAGCGTCATCGGGATCGGGGTGCTGGTGTCGGTCCGGCTGGGGCGGCCGATGATGACCGAGGGGATGAAGCCGTTCCTCGTCAGGGGAGATGCCGAGCGTGCTGCCGCCTGGGAGCGGTTGGTCTCCCGGTCCATGCGGTTTCGGCGGGCCGAGCGGACCTTCTCGGTGGTGTGGGGTGTGGCCCTGCTGGGGGAGTGCGTCGCGCGGATCGTGGGGGTTTATGTCCTCCCCGTCGACACCATGGTCTGGCTCGGCACCCTCGTGATGGTCGGGGCGATGGTGGTCGCCGTTCTCGTCGGCGGTGCGCTTGCCGTGGATCCCATGAAGGGGATGCTCCGAGATGAGGTCGCCCGGTATCGCGATCGCGGCAGCGATGTCATCGTGGCTGGAATTGGCGCCGGTATCGGTACCGGTTGTGCCGGTGTCGTCGCTCAGAGTGCATAGTGGGGCGTTGTTCATGGGTGAGATCAAAGGTGAGCGGAATTCATCTTCGGAATCATCTACCCACGAGTAAGCCGGGGCCCTACGCTCGCCGCCATGACAGATGTGCTGCGGCGCGGCAGGGCCTCGCTTGCGTTCAGCTTTTTTGCCCAGGGCGCTGCCTTCGCGCTGCTCGTGACGCGGATCCCGGCCATCCAGGACCGGTACGGCATTTCCGACGCGTTGCTGCCCCTCTTCCTCGCCGCTGTGCCGGTGCTGGCCGGGGTCGGCAGTGTGTGCGCCGAGCAGTTGGTCAAGCGGGTGCCCCCCAGCCTCGTACTGAGGTGGTCGCAGCCCGTCGTACTCCTCGCGCTGCTCGGAGTCGGCGCCGGGGACCATGTGGCCGAGGTCGCTGTGGCCCTGGGGGCGTTCGGGCTGGCCGTCGGTGGGCTCGACGCCTCGATGAACATGCTCGGGGTGAGTCTGCAGCGGGCGTACGGGCGCAGCATCATGCTCGGGTTCCACGCGGCGTTCAGCCTGGGCGGGATCATCGGGGCCTCGCTGGCCTGGGTGGGCGCGCACTGGCATCTCGCCCTCTTCGTGTCCTATCTGCCGGTGGTGGCCGTGATGTTGCCGGCCGCGCTGATCGGTAGCCGGTGGTACGTCGACGCGAGGGACGGGGGAGGGGCGGAGGCGAAGTCCGGTTCGGGGCCGGCCGACGCGGTGCCTGAGGGGGCCGACTCCGGTGCTCTCGTGTTCAGGATGCTGCTGCCGCTGTGCCTGGTGATGACCTTCGCGTACATCGGGGACTCGACCGTCTCCAACTGGAGTGCGAAGTATCTGCAGGACGTGCTCGGGAGTTCGGAGCAGCTCGCGACCGTTCCGTACAACGTGTACATGGTCACCACGCTCATCGGGCGGACCATCGGCGACGTCGGCGTACGGAAGTTCGGGGCTGTGGCCGTCGTACGGGCCGGTGCGCTGGTGGCCGCGCTCGGGTTCGGTGTGGTGGCCGTGGCGCCGGGAGCGTGGGTCGGGATGCTCGGGTTCACGTTGCTGGGGCTCGGGTTGTGTGTGATCGTGCCGCAGACCTTCGCCGCTGCCGGACGCTTGTTCCCCGGGGCTTCGGATGCCGCCGTCGCGCGGCTCAACATCTTCAACTATGTGGGTTTCTTGGTCGGTTCGCCCCTGGTGGGGGCTTTGGGTGATCTGTGGAGCTACCGGGGGGCGATGCTCGTTCCGATGGTGCTTGTCCTGGTGACGTTGAGGTACGCGAGGTCGTTCGATCCTGGACCTGCCCGATACGGTGACAAGCATGAGCGGCCGCGCACAGCTGATGTGGGACGAGGCAGTAACGGGGTATGACTTCGGTCCGGACCACCCGATGGATCCGGTCCGGCTCGCCCTGACCCGGCGACTCGTCGACGCCTTCGGGCTCGACCGGGAAATGGACGTGGTCTCGGCGAAGCCCGCCGGGGAGTCGACCCTGCGGCTTGTGCACCGTGAGGACTACATCGAGGCGGTCAAGGCGGCCTCCGCCGATCCGGGGGCGGCCGACCCGGCGTACGGGCTCGGGACCGTCGACGATCCCGCCTTCGCCGGGATGCACGAGGTGTCCGCGTTGATCGCGGGGCAGTCGGTGGGCGCCGCCGAGGCCGTGTGGCGCGGGGAAGCGCTGCACGCCGTCAACTTCGCGGGTGGCCTGCACCATGCGATGCCCGGGGGCGCGTCCGGGTTCTGCATCTACAACGACGCCTCGCTGGCCATCGCCCGGCTGCTGGAGCTGGGGGCCGAGCGGGTCGCGTACGTGGATGTGGACGTGCATCACGGGGACGGGGTCCAGGCCGCGTTCTGGGAGGACCCGCGGGTTCTGACGATCTCGCTGCACGAGCATCCGCGCACGCTGTTCCCGCAGACCGGGTGGCCCGAGGAGACAGGGGCGGAGGGCCCGGCGGAGGGGAGTGCCGCCAACGTGGCGCTGCCCGCCGGGACCGGGGACGCCGGGTGGCTGCGGGCCTTTCACGCGGTCGTGCCCGAGCTGATCGCCGACTTCCGGCCGCAGGTGCTGGTCACTCAGCACGGGGCCGACACCCACTTCGAGGATCCGCTCGCGCATCTCGCCGTGTCGTTGGACGCGCAGCGGGCGGTGCAGGTCGCCTGTCACGACCTGGCGCACGAGTACGCCGACGGGAAGTGGATCGCCCTGGGCGGGGGCGGATACGCGGTGGTGGAGGTCGTACCTCGGTCCTGGACACACCTGGTGGCGATCGCGGCGGGGCGGGCCGTCGAACCCACGGCCGTGATCCCGGAGGGGTGGCGGCAGGAAGTGTTCGCGCGTACGCGGCAGTTGGCGCCGGCGCGGATGACGGACGGGCGGTGGCCGGTGGCCTACGCCGACTGGGAGTCGGGCTACGACCCCGCCGACCGCCTCGACCAGGCGGTCGTGGCGGCCCGGCGGGCCGTGTTCCCGCTGCGTGGGCTGCTGGCGTAGCCGACCAGGGGGTCGACCACGCCGGCAACCGTCGGATCAGCTGCAGAGACCGTGCTCCGAGTTGTAGTAGATGTCGATCGAGCCGCTCCAGGTCAGGCACTGACCGGGGTCCGGGGCGTACTTGTACACCGGGCCCGCGTAGCTGGTGTAGGAGCCCGAGTCCCTGGCCTCACCACTGCTGTACGGCCAGGTGTCGAGCGTGACCTCCATGAAGACGCGGGCGCCCGGGCTGGTGCGCACGGTGACCGCGCACACCTTGCCGGCGATGCTGTTGTAGGTCACGAACGTGGTGGCGAGGATGGTGGACTGGGACGAGCGGATCGGCGTGGCCTGCAAGACGTCGTAGCCCTTGCCACAGGCGCCGTTGTAGGCGGTGGGCGTGGCGGCGGACGCCGGTGCCGCGGTGGCGACCGTGCCGCCGAGTGCGGCGAGAGCGGCGAGTGCCGCGGTGGCGGTGGCCGTACGACGGGACAGCTTCATGGTGTTCCCCCTGTAGTGATGGTCGGTGTGCGGTCCGTGGCTGCCGGTGGTCGGCCGGCTGCCGCCGTGCACATGAGGTGAGACCCGGGAACCCGTACGACAGTTGTGGTCGTTTCCGTCACTGTTCCGTCACCGGTGTAACAGCCCGCCCGGGGGGAGGTTCGCGGCGTTACGCCAACTGTGCGGTGTTTTCGGCATTCCCGTCGTGCCCGGTGCCGCCGTCCGCCACCATCACTCCCGTGTTGAGTGCCGGGGCGTTGCGTGCCCATCTCCTGGCCGCCCGGCTCGCCGGGCCCGTGGCCACCTCGCGGGAGGAGAGTCTGCGGAGTTATCGGCTTTTCGCCGCCCGTGATCCCCGGGTGCTGATCGGACTCGATCCCGAACGGACATGGCGGCAACGGGATCTGCTCGGTCTGATGGCCGACAGATGTGGGGTTTCGGCCGATCCGCGGTGCACTTCCGGATGTGATGTGATCGACCCGGAGCGGACGCTGGTGGCCCTCGACGCATTCGCCGAGCGACTCTCCGCAGCCGCCCGGCGCCGGGCTCCCGTACTCCTGGGCACCGGTCACCCGCACCGACTGCTCGGTTTCTACGCCGCGTTGGCGGACGCTCTGTCGGCGGCGGGATGTGCTGTTCTCACCCCAGCGCAGGGTAGCTCTGTCGACATAACGACCCGGTTCGGTCTACGCACGTACAACCTTGACTACGTACGAGGAGTCGCGCTCGTACGGGAACCGGGTGCTGGGGCCGCCGGGCGTGAGCCGGGCGCACACACGCACTCTCCCCTCCCGGTTCGGACGGCTCTGACGGCCGCCGCAGAGGCCGGCGGGATGCTCCCGGAGCTGGTGATCGGGGACCACGGATGGGTCTGCGGTGCAGGTCAACTGGGGTTCGAGGCCATGGGGCTGGCCGATACGGACGATCCCGCGCTCTTCGTCGGAGAGGCCGAGGGGCGCGTGTCCGTCGTCGTTCCACTTGATGACGCCGTGCGGTCCGATTACTACCGGCCGCTTACCCGCTACGTACTCAATCGGGCGTGTCTGTCACAGTAGGCCGCCGATGGGTGCACCTCTTCCCCACTCGCATCACCCGCCCCTACATTGGGGAGTGAGCACGCAACGACGAAGAGTCACCGGAAGGGGAAGCCGGTGGCCAGTCGAGTGCGGAAGGTTCAGGTGTGTCATGGCTGCAGCTGGCGAGAGGCCTCTGAACGAGGTTCAGTTCCTGACCGTGGCGGAAGTCGCCTCGGTGATGCGAGTGTCGAAGATGACCGTGTACCGGTTGGTGCACAGCGGTCATCTGCCCGCGATTCGGGTGGGGCGGTCCTTCCGCGTCCCCGAGCAAGCGGTTCACGAGTACCTCCGCGAGAGCTATGTGGGGGTGGAGACAGCCTGACGGCGGTCGAGGGGGGCGGATGGGGACCCTCAGGGCTTTACCGGGTCCCCCTTGATCTCGTTGATTCCCCTCGATTACGACCTCAGCGCTCGGACGGGTAGGCTGGCCCCTTGTAGGTCGTATGGGCCCATGGCGCCCAACGCCGAGTGATGAGAAGTGAGCGAGGGTAGTCGTGGGCTCTGTTATCAAGAAGCGGCGCAAGCGGATGGCCAAGAAGAAGCACCGCAAGCTGCTGAAGCGCACGCGCGTCCAGCGTCGCAACAAGAAGTAGTCGGTCCGATCGCGAGATCGGAACCGCTGCCTCTCCGCGACGCTGCGAAAGCGTGAGCGTGAGTGTGAGTGTGAAGGCTGTGGCCCCCCACCGGATTCCGGTGGGGGGCCACAGTCGTACATTCAGGGTCCTCGTGACTTCATGCATCGGGCAGTCATCACAGCGCAACAACAACCCGCTAGGTTGGGCTGCACACGGGAAACACGGCTGGAAGGAAGGCGCTGATCTTGGGCAAGGTCGTGCTCGTGACCGGAGTGGCCCGTCAGCTGGGGGGCCGGTTCGTACGACGGATCCAGCGTGACCCCCAGGTCGACCGGGTCATCGCCGTGGACGCGGTCGCCCCCGAGCACCATCTGGGTGGCGCCGACTTCATCCAGGCCGACATCCGGCAGCCCACCATCGCGCGGGTGCTCGCCGAGACGAACGCCGACACGGTCGTGCACCTGGACGTGACGGGCATCGCGCTGGGCAGCGGCAGCCGGGTCACGGTCAAGGAGACCAACGTCATCGGCACCATGCAGTTGCTGGGTGCCTGTCAGAAGTCGCCCGCCGTGAAGCGGCTCGTCGTGAAGTCCAGTACGAACGTGTACGGCTCCGCGCCCCGGGATCCGGCGGTGTTCACCGAGACCACGTCGCCCAAGTCGCTGCCCAGCGGCGGCTTCGCCAAGGACGCGGTGGAGGTCGAGGGGTACGTACGCGGGTTCGCGCGGCGCCGGCCCGACGTCGCCGTGGCGGTGCTGCGCTTCGCCAACATCCTGGGGCCGACCGCGGATTCACCGCTGGCCCAGTACTTCGCGATGCCGGTCCTGCCGACGGTGTTCGGCTACGACCCCCGGCTCCAGTTCGTGCACGAGGACGACGTGATCGAGGTCCTGCGCATCGCCTCGCACGAACCGGAGCGCGGAACGCTCAACAGCGGCACGTTCAACATCGCCGGGGACGGCGTCCTGCTGCTCTCGCAGTGCTCCCGGCGGCTCGGTCGCCCCACCGTGCCGCTGCTGCTGCCCGCGGTCACCTGGGCCGGCTCGCTTGTGCGTACGCTGGGCGTGACGGACTTCTCGCCCGAACAGATCCGGCTGCTCACACACGGCCGGGTCGTGGCGACGAACCAGATGCGCGAGACTCTGGGATACCAGCCGAAGTTCACGACCGCCGAGACGTTCGAGGACTTCGCGCGCGTCCGAGGTCCCGGTCTGCTGCCGCCGGCGGCCCTCGCGCGGGCCGTCGACCGGATCGCCGCACTGCCCTTCGCACCCTTCAAGGGCAGGGGCGGCGCCCGCGACACGGCCACCCCAACGGTCACGACAGCTGCCGAAGCGACCTGACGGCGACAGCCCACCGACGCAGAGCGCCAACCGAGGAGCGCATCAACGATGGCGGATGCCAAGGTCATTCCGTTCGACGACGACAGGTCCCGCACGGGCGCCGCCCCGCGGCCTTCGCGTCGCCGGAGCGCGGGGAGCGGCCGGCGCAAGGGCGAATCGGCGGTGATTCGCGAGGTCCAGCCCCTGCCGGGACGGGCCCGCCCGCAGGATGATGTTCAGGTGACACAAGAGCAACAGCCGCCCCAGGAGTCGCAGGAGTCCCAGGACCAGCCTGGGCATCAGTCCCCGTCGTCCGCCCCGGACGGCGGTGGCGTCGGCGGCCTGGAGCGGCGTATCGCGGGCGGCCTGTCCTTCCTGCGGCGCCGGCTCACCGGGGACTACGAGGTCGACGACTTCGGCTACGACGCCGAGCTCACCGACCAGGTCCTGATGTCGCTGGTGCGCCCGCTGTACGAGAAGTACTTCCGGGTCGAGGTCAAGGGCATCGAGAACATCCCGGCCGAGGGCGGCGCGCTGATCGTCGCCAACCACTCCGGGACGCTGCCGCTGGACGGCGTGATGATGCAGGTCGCCGTGCACGACAACCATCCGGCGGGCCGCCATCTCCGGCTTCTCGCGGCGGACCTGGTCTTCATGCTCCCGGTGATCAACGAACTGGCCCGCAAGGCCGGTCACACCCTGGCCTGTGCCGAGGACGCGGAACGGCTCCTGGAGCGCGGCGAACTGGTCGGTGTGATGCCGGAGGGCTTCAAGGGCATCGGCAAGCCGTTCAGCGAGCGGTACAAGCTGCAGCGCTTCGGGCGTGGCGGCTTCGTGTCGACGGCACTGCGGCAGGGCGCGCCGATCATCCCGTGCTCGATCGTCGGGGCCGAGGAGATCTACCCGATGATCGGCAACGCGAAGACGCTGGCCCGGGTGCTCGGCTTCCCGTACTTCCCGATCACTCCGACGTTTCCGTTGCTGGGTCCGCTGGGTGCGATTCCGCTGCCCACGAAGTGGACCATCCAGTTCGGCGAGCCGATCCGCACGGACGGCTATCCGCCGGAGGCGGCCGAGGACCCGATGCTGATGTTCAACCTGACCGACCAGGTCAGGGAACAGATCCAGCACACCCTCTACAAGCTGCTGGTGCAGCGGCGGTCGGTCTTTTTCTGACGCCGGTTCGTTTTCGGCAGATGCCTGTACGTCGGTGGGGGCGCCCTTCACAGGAAGGGCGCCCCCACCGACGTACGGTCGACCGTGCTAGCCGGCGTCCTCGCTGTCGATGCCCAGGCCGGGCAGCAGGCCCGGGAGGAGCGGTGGGAGCGTGACGTCCGGCTCGGTGGTGGACGGGGTGGTCGTCGACGGGGACGCCGTGCCGCTGTTCTGCGGCGGGTCGAGGAGGCCCCCGGTGTTGCCGCCGAGCAGGCCGTCGTCGGTGCCGCCGGAGGCGGACGGCTTGGGGTTGCCGCTGCTGGGGTCGCGCCCGTCGGAGGATTCGCCGCCGGTGTCGCTGGGCGCGGCCGGCCGGTCGGCACCGGACGAACTCGTGCTCGACCCCGGTGCGGAGCCCTGCCGTTGACCCCCGCCGCCACCCGCATCGCCGCCGCTTCGGGCGGGAGGCTTCGGGAGCAGGGACTGCAGCGGGGCGACCTCTTGGTCTATGGCGTCGAAGACCGACGACACCTCCTGGCTCACGTCCCCGAGTTGCACGGGGAGGCGGTCGCGCAGGGCGCCCCAGGCCTCGCGGTGGGAGCGGGAGAAGGCGTCCAGGGCCTGGATGGGGCCCAGGGAGTCCGGGTCGCGCTGATACGCCTCGTGCAGCAGGCGGTGGCCCTCCGAGACGTCGTGCCGCATACCCGAGAGGGCGCGGCGGATCTCGCCGAGCGACTCGTGGTCGAGCTGACCGGCGCGGTCGCGCTCCATCAGCCGACGGGCCTCGTTGAGCCGGGTCGAGGCCTGGTCGAGGTAGACCTGACCGCGTTCGCTGTCGCCGTCGGCCAGGTAGTTGAGCTTGACGTCCTCGATGCCGCGCTTGAGGCCGTAGAGCGAGTCACCGGGCAGGGCGTCGGAACTGGCAGCGGCGACGCCGCCGAAGGCTCCCGCGGCCACACCCACGCTGAGCCCGCCGGCGGCGAGACCCTTCGTCAGCCGTGTACGGGGTCGCAACTTTCCCAGCCCGCTCGCCCGGTGTGCGCCCTTGGCCCGGGAGCGCTGCTCGGGCACCAAAGGGTTCGCCGTTTCGCCTCCCGGCACCGTGCCGTCCCGCAGCATGGCCTCCATCGCGGCCACCAACTGGGCCCGGTGGACGACCTTGACCGCGGGGTCGAGCACCGGCTTGGGCAGCTCGCCGAGACCGGTCGCGAGGGCCACCAGTCGGCTCGGTTCGGTCCGTTCCGCCCGGTGGTCCGTCTGGTGGTCCGCCCGTTCCGCGGCAGCCGGGGCCGGTTCCGGTGCGGTGTCCGGTGCCGGTCCTTCGGGCTGTTCGGCCGCCGAGTCCCGGTCGGACAGCTCCTCCAGGGCCTGGGCGAAGGCGTTCGCCCGCCGGTGCGCCGAAACGTTCGCGATCACTGGCGGCACCTCCTCTCGTCATGACGGTCGGCTCCCCAGGGGGTCCTGAGGGTTGCACGTCCCTGACCACATCCACTCGATCGGGTGATCGGAGAGGGCCAGGGAGTGACCACAGGGAGCCTGTATCCCGCACAACGAGTGGCGCGGCACTTGGGTTACGGACGGCGGATGATCGGACCGCGAACTCAACGCACTTTCACGGAAGGTGAGTTGATGGTCGCTGAGTGTGCGGTCCCCGGGCAGGCGGAAGCGGGGCCGGTCCGCGGTGTGGCGCGTGGTGCGGTGTGGCGTGCGCGGAGTACCTCTTACGGTGCTCAGCGCGCGTCTTCCGGGAGGAGCCGGGCGAGTGTACGGACGGCGCGGTACTGGAGGGTCTTGATGGCACCCTCGTTCTTGCCCATCACGCGCGCGGTCTCGGCGACGGACAGCCCCTGGAGGAAGCGCAGGGTCACGCACTCCTGCTGCTGGGGGTTGAGGCGTCGTACGGCGTCGAGGAGTGCGGCGTTCGAGAGGGACTCCAGGACGGAGTCCTCCGGTGAACGCGCGACCTCGTTGGCGTCCAGCATCTCGCCCGTGGTCACCTCGAGCCGGAAACGGCTGGACTTGAAGTGGTCGGCGACGAGGTTGCGGGCGATGGTGACCAGCCAGGCGCCGAAGTCGCGGCCCTGCCAGGTGAAGGTTCCGATGCGGCGCAGGGCGCGCAGGAACGTCTCGCTCGTCAGGTCCTCCGCGGTGGCCTTTCCGCCCACCCGGTAGTAGATGTACCGGTACACAGTGTCGCTGTACTGGTCGTAAAGGCGGCCGAAGGCGTCGGCCTCACCGGCCTGGGCACGCTCGACAAGGTCCATCATGCGGGCGCTGTCGCTGTCCGCGGCGGGGCGGCGAGGGGGGGCGGCGCCGGCCGCGCGCCCTCGTCGGCCGACCGCGGCGGTGCCGTCGGCCAGCGCGTAGCACGGGCCGAGTGGTGCGGCGGTGGCGAATACGGGTACGGCGTACGCGGTGGGGACGAAGCCGCGCAACAGGTCTAGGACCGTTGCGCGCAGCGTAGCCAGGCCCGAGGCGTCAACCCCGACGTGTGGGTACACGGGACTCCCAGAGGCAGAGCTTCCATCACGTGCAGTGCGGGACCGTTCACCCGTCGTAGCGACGGAGGGGTACCGGTTTGCGTCTGAGGAGAATAACGCTTCGTACAGGCGCTGCTACACCCGGTTGCTCAAATCATCGATTACGTCGCTTCTGTTACCTATTGGCGCCCGTTCAAGTGCCGCAGTGTGACAGGTTGTTGATCGATTCAGGTCGAGTTGAGCTCTGCTCAGGGCGCGTTGTGGCTGTGTACGGCCAACGCGACTGGTGGAGGGGTTACGGGGGTAATCCGGGGCGAATGATTGTTTCTCGGCCCTGAAGGAGCCTCGCGGGTCAGCGGCGGCGGCGGTGCAGGGCGATGGCTGCCGCTGTGCCGCCGGCCACCGCTCCCACGCCGGCCGCCGCCGGGATGCCGACCTTCGCCGCCTTGCGGGCGGTGCGGTAGTCCCGTAGGCGCCAGTCCAGGTGGCGGGCGTGCTTGCGGAGCTTGGCGTCCGGGTTGATCGCGTAGGGGTGGCCCACCAGGGAGAGCATGGGGATGTCGTTGTGCGAGTCGCTGTACGCCGCGCAACGCGTGAGGTCCAGGTCCTCCGCCGTCGCCAGGGCGCGTACCGCCTCCGCCTTGGCCGGGCCGTGCAGGGGTTCGCCCACCAGCTTGCCCGTGTACACGCCGTCCACCGACTCCGCGACCGTGCCCAGGGCGCCGGTCAGGCCGAGGCGGCGGGCGATGACCGTGGCGATCTCGACCGGGGCCGCCGTCACCAGCCACACCTTCTGGCCGGCGTCCAGGTGCGCCTGGGCCAGTGCGCGGGTGCCCGGCCAGATGCGTTCGGCCATGTACTCGTCGTAGATCTCCTCGCCGATCGACATCAGCTCGGCGACACGGTGGCCCTTGACGATGGAGAGGGCGGAGTCCCGGGCGTCCTGCATGTGCTCGGGGTCCTCGATACCGGCCAGCCTGAACCACGCCTGCTGCCAGGCGAACCGGTAGAGATCGCGGGACTCGAAGAACTTCCGTTTGTACAGACCCCGGCCGAAGTGGAAGATCGCGGCGCCCTGCATCACGGTGTTGTCGAGGTCGAAGAAGGCGGCGGCCCTGACGTCCCCGAGGACGGGGAACGCCGGTTCCTCCGCCTCGCCCGACAGATCCGGCGCAGGCGTCAGTTCCTCCAGCTCCTGGGAGGACTTGCGCGCTGCCTCAGCAGAGGCCTCGCCTGCCAACACGCTCCGCGCCGTGGCGGAGCGCCTACGGGGAGTGAGCCATCCGAGAGCGGCCATGGCGTGAGCATAGCCAGTTTGTTCGGTGCTTCCGGAGTCGAGAGGTTTGGAGGTTGTGAACTCTCCGCGACCGCACAGTTAAAGAACTGGTCCGGGTGCCGTGCCCTGGGCGTCGGACAGCTCCTCGGAGGGCGCGGGACAATGGGTGTATGGGTCCCCTCTTTCGGCGCGTCGAGCGTCGTACGCCACAGTCCCGGCTCGTCACTCTCATCCGGAAGCCCGGTTGTCATTTGTGTGATGACGCACAGGGAGTTGTCGAGAAGGTGTGTGCCGATCTTGGGGTGCCATGGGAACAGAAGGACATCACTCAGGACGAAGAACTCAACCGTGAGTACTGGGAACAGATCCCCGTCGTGCTCATCGACGGCGCCCAGCACACGTTCTGGCGCGTCAGCGAAGAACGTCTTCGCAAAGCCCTCACATAGATTCCCGATGGATTACCGAGTGGTCGAGTTCTGACCAAGTGCTGACCGAGCAGTCCAAGTGGTCCGGAAAGTCGCTTAGGATCGAGTGCGGTTCAGATCTCGGGGGCGGGATTCATGAGGAGTGTGTGAGGTTTTGCCCCCGAACGGTGTCTGTGACGGCGAGGGACAACGGTGCTTGTGTGCCGGTTCCATACGCGTGCGACGGGGGTGCGTGACCCCGGTCACGTTGGGTGGGCAAATCGGACACCATCTTTGTGCACGCGTTCACAAAGACATAGCCTGCATTCGACGGGGCGGTCCAGGAACGTGTGACCGCCTGCAGCCCCGCGCTACCCGCAGGAGCACCGTGGCAACTGGCCGAACTCACCGAACGGCGACCCGCAGCCGAGGGATTCCCGAGGCCACCGTCGCCAGGCTTCCGCTGTACCTCCGTGCGCTGACCGGACTGTCGGAGCGCTCGGTACCCACGGTCTCCTCCGAGGAACTGGCAGCCGCCGCGGGCGTCAACTCCGCGAAGCTGCGCAAGGACTTCTCCTACCTGGGCTCCTATGGGACGCGTGGCGTGGGGTACGACGTCGAGTATCTCGTCTATCAGATCTCGCGCGAACTGGGGCTGACCCAGGACTGGCCGGTAGTGATCGTCGGCATCGGGAATCTCGGCGCCGCCCTCGCGAACTACGGCGGTTTCGCCTCCCGCGGATTCCGGGTGGCCGCCCTCATCGACGCCGATCCCGCGATGGCGGGAAAGCCCGTCGCGGGTATTCCGGTGCAGCACTCGGACGACCTGGAAAGGATCATCGCGGACAACGGTGTGTCCATTGGCGTTATCGCCACGCCCGCCGGTGCCGCTCAGCCCGTGTGCGACCGGCTCGTCGCCGCCGGTGTGACCTCCATTCTCAACTTCGCGCCCACCGTGCTGACCGTCCCGGACGGTGTCGACGTACGCAAGGTCGATCTCAGCATCGAGCTGCAGATCCTCGCCTTCCACGAGCAGCGCAAGGCGGGCGAGGAGGCCGATGCGGCCGCTGCCGCCGCCGAGGCTGTGGCGGCCGAACCCGCCCCGGTGGTCGCGGCCAAGGTGCGGGGCGGCAGTGGTGGTCGTGGCAAAGGGCCTGACGGGGATGTTCCCGCCGTGATGCCGGCATGAGTCTCCTCGTCGTCGGGCTGAGCCACCGCAGCGCTCCCGTCAGCCTCCTCGAACGCGCCGCGCTGTCCCAGGACGCGCAGATCAAGTTGCTCCAGGACACCGTCGTCGCCGAGCCGGCCGCCGAGGCCGCGCTGCTCGCCACCTGCAACCGCATCGAGCTGTACGCGGACGTGGACAAGTTCCACGCGGGCGTCGCCGAGCTGTCCACCCTGCTCGCCCAGCACAGCGGGGTGGGGCTGGACGAACTCACCCCGTACCTGTACGTGCACTACGAGGACCGGGCCGTCCACCACCTGTTCTCCGTCGCCTGTGGGCTCGACTCCATGGTCGTCGGCGAGGGGCAGGTCCTCGGGCAGATCAAGGACTCGCTCGCTCTCGCGCAGGACCTGCACTCCGCCGGCCGACTGCTCAACGACCTGTTCCAGCAGGCGCTGCGGGTCGGCAAGCGTGCCCACTCCGAGACCGGCATCGACCGGGCCGGACAGTCCCTGGTCACCTTCGGGCTCCAGCAGCTGGCCGGGGGGAGGGGAGCCGGGGTTGCCGGGGGGTCGGTGGAAACCTGGGCCGCGGGCAAGAAAGCCCTGGTCATCGGTGCCGGGTCCATGTCCTCCCTGGCCGCCGCCACGCTCGCGCGGCTCGGCGTCGCCGAGATCGTCGTCGCCAACCGCACCCCGGACCGTGCCGAGCGGCTCGCGCAGATCATCAACGAGAACAGTGAGAACAGCCAGTACGAGGGGCCTGCGGACGGTACGGCGTCCGTGTCCGCCCGCGCGGTGCCGATCGAATCGGTGCCCTTCGAGCTGACACGTGCCGATATAGCCGTTTCCTGTACGGGCGCGACCGGGCTGGTCCTCACCGCCGAGATCGTCGCGGCGGCCGTCGAGGGCCGGGTGCCGGCGGACGAGGAGGCCGGGCTGTCCCCTCGTACGACCGCGCAGGGTGACGTACGGGACGTACGAGGGGTTCTGCCGCCCACCAGCATCGGTACCGACGACGGGTGTCCGCTGGATCTGTCCGCCGTGCAGGCCGGGCAGGCCGTGCAGGAGTCGGCCGGGTTCTCGGTGATGGGCGAGGCCGCCGTCGCCGGGATGGACGCGGCGACGCTGGAGCAGCACGCGGCCTGGGTCGACAACGGGACCGTCGACCGGCGGGACGCAGCCCGTCGTACGCCGGACGACGACCGTGAGCTGATCGCCGCGCTCGCCCTGACCGCGGCCACCCTCGGGCGCATTCCCGAGCAGCGGCGCCCCGAGATGCCGGCCGGTGTGCCGCGTCCCCCGGCCGTGCTCTCGCTGCTCGACCTCGCGATGCCCCGGGACGTCGACGCCGCCGCGCACCGGCTGGCCGGGGTGCGCCTGGTGGACATCGAGTCGCTGGCCGAGGCCTCGGCGGACGTTCCGATGGCGGCAGACGTGGACCAGGTCCGGCGGATCGTCGCCGACGAGGTCGCGGCCTTCGGGGCCGCCCTGCGGGCCGCGCACATCACCCCCACCGTCGTCGCGCTGCGCGCCATGGCCGCCGATGTCGTCGCCGGTGAGATCGCCCGGCTCGACGGACGGCTGCCCGGGCTCGACGAGAAGCACCGCGCCGAGATCACGCAGACCGTGCGGCGCGTGGTCGACAAACTGCTGCACGCGCCGACCGTACGGGTCAAGCAGCTCGCGGCCGAGCCCGGCGGCGCCGGGTACGCGGACGCGCTGCGCACCCTGTTCGACCTCGACCAGGAGACGGTCGCCTCCGTCTCCCGGGCGGACCGGGACGACGAGGACGCAGACCAGAACGCATGGACGAACGCCGGAAACCGAGGGCGAGCATGAGTGAGCCAGTACAAGGGGCGCTGAGACTTGGGACCAGGCGAAGTCAACTCGCCCTGGCCCAGTCCGGGAAGGTCGCCGACGCCGTGCACCGGCTGACCGGCCGGCCCGTCGAGCTCGTCGAGATCACGACGTACGGCGACGTGTCCCGCGAGGACCTCGCCCAGATCGGCGGCACGGGGGTCTTCGTGACCGCCCTGCGGGAGGCGTTGCTGCGCGGGGAGGTCGACTTCGCGGTGCACTCGCTGAAGGACCTGCCGACCGCGCAGCCCGACGACCTGGTGCTGGCCGCCGTGCCGGAGCGCGAGGATCCGCGTGACGTGCTGGTGGCGCGCGACGAGCTGAAGTTCACCGACCTGCCGCGCGGCGCGCGGGTCGGGACGGGCTCGACGCGGCGCACGGCCCAGCTGAACTCGTACGCGCGTGCCCACGACCTGGACATCGAGGTCGTACCGGTCCGGGGGAACGTCGACACCCGGATCGGGTTCGTGCGCAGTGGTGAGCTGGACGCGGTGGTGCTGGCCGCGGCCGGCCTCAACCGCATCGGGCGCGCCGACGAAGTGACCGACTTCCTGTCGGTCGACATGGTTCTGCCTGCCCCTGGCCAAGGGGCCCTGGCGATCGAGTGCAGAGCGGGGAACACCTCCCACGACTCTGACCTGATCGCGGCACTCGGCGAGCTCGACGACCCGGACACCCGGGCCGCCGTGACCGCCGAACGGTCACTGCTCGCCGCCCTGGAGGCCGGTTGCAGCGCCCCTGTGGGCGCGCTGGCCGACCTTCTGGCCGACGGGCAGATTGTCAAGGAGATGCGCCTGCGCGGCGTCGTCGGCACGACCGACGGCTCGACGCTGGTGCAGCTGTCCACCACCGGTCCCGTGCCCGAGACGTACGACCAAGCAATGGCGCTCGGCCGTGTACTCGCAGCCGAGATGCTTGCCAAGGGCGCGGCCGGTCTGATGGGGGAGCGAGCACAGTGAGCCCCACCACCCTTCCCGCCGGTCCGGACCATGGGCACGTCACCTTTCTCGGTGCCGGACCCGGGGATCCGGGACTACTGACTCTGCGCGCCGTCGAGGCGCTGGCGGTCGCGGACGTACTGGTCGCCGAGCACGAGGTGCTCGACGTCGTACGCCCACACGCCAGACAAGGCGTTGCCGAGTTCAACACCGAATTGGACACGCCTATTGGCAGCACGTATCCAGGCACAGGCACGCCTCAACTAACGGTTGTTGACGGCGCGTCAACGACCGCTGGTGTACCCGCTGTGCGGGATGCCGCACATCTTGTCATGGAGGCCGCGCGGGGCGGCAGGCGGGTCGTGCGTGCGGTGTCCGGGGATCCCGGGCTCGACGCGTACGCCGCCGAGGAGATGCTGGCGTGCGTGCGCGCCGGTGTCCCGTTCGAGGTGGTCCCGGGTGTCGCCGCCGCCGTGGGCGTGCCCGCGTACGCGGGTGTGCCGCTGCGGGACGCGCAGGGCGCGGACGTCCGGTTCGTGGACGCCCGTACGGCGTCGGACCGCTGCTGGACCGAGGTCGGGGCTTCGGACGGGACGGTCGTCATCTCGACGACCCTCGACTCGGTGTCCGCCGCCGCGGGTGAGCTGGTCGCGGCCGGGCGCAAGCCCGACACCCCGTTGACCGTGACGATCGCCGGGACCACGACGCGTCAGCGGACCTGGTCGGCCACGCTGGGGACCATCGCCCAGATGTTCAAGCAGGGCAAGGTACTGCCGTCGCCCGACGGCGGCCGGCCCGTGATAGCCGTGGTCGGCGAGCGGTTCGCCGCCGCCCAGCGCGAGCAGCTGTCGTGGTTCGAGAACAAGCCGCTGTTCGGGTGGCGGGTGCTGGTGCCGCGTACCAAGGAGCAGTCGGCGTCGCTCTCCGACCAGTTGCGGTCCTACGGGGCCGTGCCGCACGAGGTGCCGACGATCGCCGTCGAGCCGCCGAGGACTCCGCAGCAGATGGAGCGGGCGGTCAAGGGGCTGGTCACGGGCCGCTATGAGTGGATCGCTTTCACCTCGGTGAACGCGGTGAAGGCGGTTCGTGAGAAGTTCGAGGAGTACGGGCTCGATGCCCGCGCCTTCGCCGGGATCAAGGTCGCCGCGGTGGGTGACCAGACCGCCAAGGCGCTGGTCGCGTTCGGTGTGAAGCCCGATCTGGTGCCCAGTGGGGAGCAGTCCGCGGCCGGTTTGCTCGACGACTGGCCTCCCTATGACCCGGTCTTCGATCCGATCGACCGTGTTTTCCTGCCTCGGGCCGACATCGCCACGGAGACGCTGGTGGCCGGGCTCATCGAGTTGGGCTGGGAGGTCGACGACGTCACGGCCTATCGGACCGTGCGGGCGTCGCCGCCGCCGCAGGAGACCCGGGAGGCGATCAAGGGGGGTGGCTTCGACGCCGTTCTCTTCACGTCGTCGTCCACTGTGCGGAACCTGGTGGGGATCGCGGGCAAGCCCCACAACGTGACGGTGATCGCGTGTATCGGGCCGGCCACGGCGAAGACCGCCGAGGAGCATGGGCTGCGGGTCGATGTGATGGCTCCGGAGCCGTCCGTGCACAAGTTGGCCGAGGCGTTGGCGGACTTCGGGCTGCGGCGGAGGGCTTCCGCTGTGGAGTCGGGGGATCCCGTTACTCGGCCGAGTGAGCGGAGGCCGGGGGCTCGGCGGAGGCGGACGACTTAGTCCGGGGTGCGGTGGGGTGGCGGTGGGTTTGTTTCGCCCCCGCCGCCCCTTCCCGTCCCGTCCTCGGGGGCTGTGCCCCCGAACCCCCCTTTCGCGCTGAACGCGCTCGTCCTCAAACGCCGGACGGGCTGGGTGGTGCTGGGCAGTGCTGAAAGTGCCCGACGCCGCGTCGGTAAAGGGGTGGGCGGGGCGGGCGTAGCGTGTCGGTATGTCGAAGTACGGATCCTTTCCCGGTGCGCGTCCTCGGCGGCTGCGTACCTCGCCTGTCATGCGGCGCATGGTCGCCGAGACCCGGCTGCACCCCGCCGACTTCATCCTCCCCGCCTTCGTGCGGGAAGGGGTGAGTGAACCCGTTCCGATCTCCGCGATGCCGGGCGTGGTTCAGCACACCCGGGACAGTCTCAAGAAGGCTGCCGTGGACGCCGTGGCGGCCGGGGTCTCCGGGATCATGCTCTTCGGGGTGCCCGAGGAGGGGAAGAAGGACGCCCTCGGGACCCCCGGTACCGATCCGGACGGGATTCTCCAGGTCGCCATCCGTGATGTGCGGGCCGAGGTGGGCGACGAGCTGCTCGTCATGTCCGATCTCTGTCTCGACGAGACCACCGATCACGGGCACTGCGGGGTGCTGGACGCGGAAGGGCGCGTCGACAACGACGCCACCCTGGAGCGGTACGCCGAGATGGCCCAGGTGCAGGCTGACGCGGGGGCTCATGTGGTGGGCCCCAGCGGGATGATGGACGGGCAGATCGGGGTCGTCCGGGACGCCCTCGACCAGATCGGGCGCGAGGACGTCGCCATCCTCGCCTACACCGCCAAGTACTCGTCCGCCTTCTACGGGCCCTTCCGGGAAGCCGTCGGTTCCTCACTGAAGGGGGACCGCAAGACGTACCAGCAGGACCCCGCCAACGTCCGGGAGTCCCTGCGGGAGCTGGCGCTCGACCTGGAGGAGGGCGCCGACATCGTCATGGTGAAGCCTGCCGGGCCCTATCTCGACATCCTCGCCCGCGTCGCCGACGCCGTGGACGTGCCTGTCGCCGCCTATCAGATCTCCGGCGAGTACTCGATGATCGAGGCCGCGGCGGAGAAGGGCTGGGTCGACCGGGAGCGGGCCATCCTGGAGACCCTGACCGGCATCAAGCGCGCCGGCGCGCAGAACATCCTCACCTACTGGGCCACCGAGGCCGCCCGTATGTTGTGAGCCTGTGTGTTCGGTTGCGTGCGGGGGTCTTTCGCCGACGTCGACGACGGGCCCTCGTCCCGTACGCCCTGGCCGTCCTCGCACGCCGTGAGGGTGGTGAGCGCGACGAGCGCGACCGCCGTGGCGGCGAACAGGCGCGTACGGGAGGTGCGTACGGACATGGGCGTGCCCTTTCTGGGGGGAAGGGGAGGGTGACGGTGCCGTTCGGCTGGCAACAGCTTGTGCCGTGATCCGTCCCAGCACCATGTTTCGCGGCGGATCTGGGACGCCTGTTGCTGGACCAGTGCGCTGACCTGCGGGGATGGTGTCCCGTGCCGGGACGGTCCGGGACGGCGGGAGCGGGTCGCGGGACCGCCCGAGGGTCGATTTTCGATTTTCGAATATCAACTGCGGTCGGCAGCTAGGTTGTTGTCCGTTGAAGAGGTTTGGACACCAGGCTCCCCAGGATGAGGCCACATGAGCGGCGATGCTCTCAGCAAGGACCCCGCCGAGCTGAGAAGGAGGATCGACACCACCAAGGCCCACCCGGCCCGGGTCTACGACGTCTTCCTCGGCGGCAAGGACAACTACCCGGCCGACCGCAACGCGGCGGCCGCGGCGCTCGCCGCCAATCCGCGTGGCTACCTGGACGTCCGGCACAACCGTGACTTCATGCGCCGCGCCGTGACCGCCATGGCGACGGACGAGGGCATCCGGCAGTTCCTCGACATCGGTACCGGCCTGCCCACGCAGGACAACGTCCACCAGATCGCCCAGCGCATCGCCCCGGACACCCGGGTCGTGTACGTCGACAACGACCCGATCGTGCTCGCCCATGCGCGCGCCCTGCTCACCAGCGGGCCCGAGGGCCGTACCGACTACATCGACGCCGACCTGGCCAACCCGGCCCAGATCCTCGAACACGCCCGCAAGACCCTCGACTTCGACCAGCCGATCGCGCTCGTCCTCGCGGCGGTCCTGCACTTCGTGGCGGAGCCGGAGGCGTACGACATCGTGCGCGAGCTGGTCGACGCGCTGCCGTCCGGCAGCCGGCTCGTCCTCAGCCACCTCACCGAGGACCTGAACCCCGAGAAGATCCGCGCGGTCCAACGGACGTACACCGAGCGCGGGTTCACCTTCGTGCTGCGGTCCAGGGCCGAGGTGGAACGCTTCTTCGGGGAGAACGGGCTCACCCTCGACGAGCCGGGCGTCGTGCCCGCCCACCACTGGCGTCCCGACGGCGGCGCGCCGGTCCCGGAGCAGGTCGAGGCCGCGTACCTCGACTCGCTGGACGACATCGAGAAGGTCCGCTACCGCGACATCAACGACGTCACTGACGCCGACATCAACGTGTACGCGGCGAGTGGCCGTAAGGGGTCAACTACCCGGGACTAAAGTCCCGGGCTTGCACAACGGGCACCACTGGCGGTGGTGCGTCGTTTGCGTCCGGCCTCACGCCCGGATGTTCGGGATGAGGGGCGTGAACGCCCGGGAATCCTCGCAAGAACTCGCTGAACTCGGAGCGTGGTCAGTCCCACCAGAAGGACCAGGTCTGCTTGGTCAGCAGTTCGTGTTCGGCGTACGCGCGCAGGGTGGTGTGGGCGCCCTGCGTGATGTTGTCCGGGCAGAACGCGAAGTGCTCGGCGGCTGTCGCTTCGGCCTCGGCGAGGGTGGCCGGCGGGGCCGCCACGGACAGCACCAGCTGGTTGAAGGTGAGCGCCAGGACCCGTATGCCGAAGCGGTCCTCCCAGGAGCGGAGTACCGCGCAGAGGCGGGCCGTGTCGCTCTCGTAGTTCGCGGGGCCCGACCAGCCGATGGCGGCGGGGATGTCGGCGGAGCGGCGGGCGGGGACGAGGGCGAGGCGCGGTTCCTTGAAGGAGGAGCCGGGGGCGAGGAGCGCGTCGGCCAGGTGGGCGGCCAGTGCGTCGGCGTCGGCCTGCTCGGCGTCGGCGCCCACGGTGGCGGGGGCCAGGCCGGGCCAGGCCTCGTCCTGTGCCGCGTACTCCTCCCAGAACCCGGTGAGGACCTCCTCGGGGTCGTGGTCACCGGGGTAGGAGGTGTCGGCGGGCATCAACTCCCACTCCTCGGGCCCGCCTTGACCGCCGCCCACCTCTATGACCACCGGGAGGAGCCCTGCGGGCCGGCCCGCGTCGTGGTGCGTGGTCCAGGCGCCGGGGGCGGAGGGGGTGTCGGCGTGCCAGAGGAGGGGCTCGTGCCACGGGCCCTCGTCCGTCGCGTCGATCAGCCTCCCGGAGGGGAGGTCGAGGCCGAGTGCGCTGCCGGTCGGGTCGGCCGTGAGGTGGGGCAGCGGGTTGGGAAGTGTCGCCATGCCGGTGACTGTAGGGCCTGCCACTGACAACGGGCCCTGGGAGGCCTGGTGGGGGCTGGGGGAGGGCGGGCGGGCAACGGTTCGAGATCGGTACGGTGTCGGCACGGCCTCGAATGTGCGTCGGACTGGCGTAGAACTCGCAATGGTTCGGCGATGGTTCGGCAGCGGGAAGGGCTCGGTGCCGTGAACGCCCAGTGTTCGGAGCATCATCGGCGATGATCTTGCACCGATCTGTCCGGAAAACGATGCCTCCGGGTCGCCATCGGCTCCGTGTACTGGGCAAGTTGGTGCCCGTAACCTGCAACGTCAAACCCTATTGACGAGTTCCCGCCAATCTACGTAACTTCTCCCCTTGGCCTGATCCGCTCGGTAGGGCCCACATCGTTCCCTGGGGGATCCAATGAACTATTTCCTTGACGTACTCAAGAAGTACGCGGTGTTCAGCGGGCGTGCGCGCCGCAAGGAATACTGGATGTTCGCGCTGTTCGTCGCGATCATCAGCATCGTGCTGGCGATCATCGACGCCGCCATCGGCAGCCAGATCCTCACCCTTCTGTTCAGCCTGGCCATCCTGCTGCCCGGCTTGGGCGTCGGCGTGCGTCGACTGCACGACACGGGCCGCTCGGGCTGGTGGATCCTCTTCGGGATCGTCCCGCTCGTCGGCTCGATCACGCTGCTCGTCTTCGCCTGCCTCGAAGGTGACGCGGGCGAGAACAAGTACGGCCCCAACCCCAAGCTCGCACCCTCGTACGCCTGACGTTCGCACCGAGGGCATCGTCCCCGTGCCCTGGCCGCCCGGATCCGTCCGGGCGGCCTTCGCGTTGTTCGGGTCCAGGCAATCGTGGAAATCTGTACAACGCCTTCAGCAGACGATCGACAGACGTGGCCGGTACTCAGGGTGCAGGCCTCCGACTGACGGCCTGCGCCGGAAAGCCGGGTACCCGTCCGTCTCGGGGTACCCGGCTTCCGTACGGCCGGCTGTTGCCGCCGCTGTGTCAGAGGCGCTCGGGCGTCCTGATGCCGAGCAGGGCCATGCCCTGGTGGAGCGTCTTCGCCGTCATGTCGGACAGGAACAGGCGGTTCTCGGCGATGTTCTTCGGCGGGGCCGGCTTGATCACCGGGCACTTGTCGTAGAACGTCGTGAACAGTGACGCCAGTTGGTACAGGTACGCCGCCAGCTTGTGCGGGGCGTACTCCGTCGCCGAGTCCGCCACCGTCTCCGCGAACGCGTCCACGTGCAGGGCCAACGCCCGCTCCGCCTCGGCCAGTTCGAGTTCCGGGTGCGGCTGCGGGCGTACCTCGCCGGCCTTGCGCAGGATCGACTGGATACGGGCGTACGCGTACTGGAGGTACACGCTCGTGTCGCCGTTCAGCGAGACCATCTGGTCCAGGTCGAACTTGTAGTCCCGGTTCGCCGACGTCGACAGGTCCGCGTACTTCACCGCGCCGATGCCCACCTGGGCGCCCCGCTCGGCGACTTCGCCGTCCGACAGCTGGCCCAGGGAGTCCTTCTCCCGTACGACCGTCGTCGCGCGGTCGACCGCCTCGTCCAGCAGGTCAACCAGCCGTACGGTCTCACCCTCACGCGTCTTGAAGGGCTTGCCGTCCTTGCCGAGGACCGTGCCGAACGCCAGCTGGTACGCCTTGACGTCCTCGTCGTTGAGCCAGCCCGCCCTGCGCGCCGTCTCGAAGACCATCTTGAAGTGGAGGGACTGGCGGGCGTCGACCACGTAGACCAGGTTGTTCGCCTTGAGGCCGAACACGCGGTCGCGGATCGCCGAGAGGTCGGTGGCCGCGTAGCCGTAGCCCCCGTCGGACTTGCGGACGATCAGCGGGACCGGGTTGCCCTCCGGGCCCTTGATGTCGTCGAAGAAGACGCACAGGGCGCCCTCGCTGCGGACCGCCACGCCGGACTCCTCCAGGAGGCGGCACGTCTCGTCCAGCATGTCGTTGTAGCCCGACTCGCCGACGATGTCCGCGTCCCGGATCTCCATGTCCAGCTTCTCGAAGACCGAGAAGAAGTAGATCTTCGACTCGTCCACGAACCTCTGCCAGATGGCGAGGGTGGCGGGGTCGCCGGCCTGGAGGTCGACGACGCGCAGCCGCGCCCTCGTCTTGAACTCCTCGTCGGAGTCGAAGAGTTTGCGGGCCGTCTTGTAGAGGCGGTCGAGGTTCGACATCGCCTCCTCGCCGCTCGCTTCGGCGTTCGCCCGGTCCGAGTCGGCCGGCTTGTGGTCCAGCTCGTGCGGGTGCTCGTCCAGGTACTGGATGAGCATGCCGAACTGGGTTCCCCAGTCGCCGATGTGGTGCCTGCGGATCACGTTCTCGCCCGTGAACTCCAGGAGTTGGGCCACCGCGTCGCCGATCACCGCGGAGCGGAGGTGGCCTACGTGCATCTCCTTCGCCACGTTCGGCTGGGCGTAGTCGATGACCGTCGTGCCGGGGCGGGCGGCGAGCGGTACGCCGAGACGGGCGTCGGGGTCGGCGGCCCTGGCCGCGAGGTTCTCGACGATCGCCTTGTCGGTGAGCGTGATGTTCAGGAAGCCGGGGCCGGAGACCTCGATGTCCTTGATCACGTCACCGGACACGACGTTCCCGACGACCTGGGTCGCCAGCTCGCGGGGGTTGGCCTTGGCCTTCTTGGCGAGGGCGAGGATGCCGTTCGCCTGGTAGTCCGCACGGTCGCTGCGTCGCAGCAGCGGGTCCGCGGGGGGTGCCTCCGGCAGGGTTGCCGTGAGGGCGTCCGCGAGGCGCTGGTGGACGGTGGCGGTGAGGGACTTGACCGGGGCCATAGGAGTGGGTGCCGTTCTCCTGGTGGGTACGTGTGGATGGGGTCAGTATCCCATGGGGGGTAAAGGGGTTTTCCTGGGCGCGGGGGTGGTGGGTGGGTTGTTGTTTCGCCCCCGCCGCCCCTACCCGTCCCATCCCGTTCTGGGGGCTGCGCCCCCAGACCCCCGCCACGGCCCTGAACGGGCCTTGTCCTCAAGCGCCGGACGGGCTGGGGGTGCGGGCGGCGCTGAAGAGGACAGAAGTTCGCGCTGAAGGCGCTCGTCCTCAAACGCCGGACGGGCTGGAGGGTGCTGGCCGGTGCTGAGAGGTTCCGGGCAGGGGCCACGCAGGCGGCTCGCCGGTAACTCGTTTTCGTGGTTCTGGGGCCACCTGGGAGAATGGGGCGGTCAGCCGTCGGACCGTACCGGCTGGCCTTGAGGAACTCTCAGACAAAGAGGACGTGCCGATCGTGGCTCAGAGCACCGAGACCACCGACTGGGTCTCCCGTTTCGCGGATGAGGTCATCGAGGAGTCGGAGCGTCGAGCCCCGGGCAAACCTGTTGTCGTCGCGTCCGGGCTGTCTCCCTCCGGGCCCATTCACCTGGGGAATCTCCGGGAAGTGATGACTCCGCATCTGGTCGCCGACGAGATCCGGCGGCGGGGGTACGAGGTCCGGCATCTGATCTCCTGGGACGACTACGACCGCTACCGCAAGGTGCCGAACGGCGTCGACGGTGTGGATGCCTCCTGGGCCGAGCACATCGGACGGCCGCTGACCGCCGTACCGGCACCCAAGGGGTCCCCCCACCCCAGCTGGGCCGAGCACTTCAAGGCCGCGATGGTCGACGCGCTCGCCGAGCTCGGTGTCGAGTTCGACGGGATCAGCCAGACCGCGCAGTACACCTCCGGTGTCTACCGCGAGCAGATCCTGCACGCCATGAAGCACCGGCGCGACATCGACGCGATCCTCGACCAGTACCGGACCAAGAAGGCCCCCGGCGATCCCGCCAATTCCGGTAATCCCGGCAAGAAGCCTCAGCAGTCCCAGAAGGCCGTCGACGCGGCCGAGGTCGAGGCCGCCGAGGGGTCCGGGGCCGCCGCGGAGGACGACGGGAGTTCCGGGTCCGCCGGGTACTTCCCGTACAAGCCCTTCTGCGGCGGGTGCGGCAAGGACCTCACCACCGTCACCGCCTACGACGACGACACCACCGAGCTGACGTACACCTGCACCGCCTGCGGGTTCTCCGAGACCGTCCTGCTGAGCGAGTTCAACCGCGGCAAGCTGGTCTGGAAGGTCGACTGGCCGATGCGCTGGGCCTACGAGGGGGTCGTCTTCGAGCCGAGCGGTGTCGACCACTCGTCTCCGGGGTCCTCGTTCCAGGTCGGCGGGCAGATCGTCGACAGCGTCTTCGGCGGCAAGCAGCCGATCGGGCCCATGTACGCCTTCGTGGGTATCAGTGGCATGGCGAAGATGTCCAGCAGCAAGGGTGGTGTGCCCACGCCCGGCGACGCGCTGAAGATCATGGAGCCGCAGATCCTGCGCTGGCTGTACGCCCGCCGCCGGCCCAACCAGTCCTTCAAGATCGCCTTCGACCAGGAGATCCAGCGGCTCTACGACGAGTGGGACAAGCTCGACGCCAAGGTCGCCGACGGCTCCGCGCTGCCGGCGGACGTCGCCGCGCACTCCCGCGCGGTGCGTACCGCCGGGGGCGAACTGCCCCGTACGGCGCGGGCGTTGCCGTACCGGACGCTGGCCTCCGTCGCCGACATCACCGCCGGTGCCGAGGACCAGACACTGCGGATCCTGGGCGAGCTCGACCCCGCCGACCCGCTGGTCTCCCTCGACGAGGTGCGGCCCCGGCTCGACAAGGCCGAGGCCTGGATCAACACGCAGGTGCCGGCGGACCAGCGGACCATCGTCCGTCAGGAACCCGACACCGAGCTGATCAGGTCCCTCGACGAGCAGGGTCGGCAGTCGCTGCGGCTCCTCGTCGACGGCCTCGCCGACAACTGGTCCCTCGACGGTCTCAGCCATCTCGTCTACGGCGTCCCCAAGGTCCAGGCCGGCTTCCCCGCCGACGCCACCCCGAAGGAACTCCCGGCCGAGATCAAGGTCGCCCAGCGCACGTTCTTCGCGTTGCTGTACCACCTGCTCGTCGGGCGGGACACCGGCCCGCGTCTGCCCACCCTGCTGCTCGCGGTGGGGCAGGAGCGGGTGCGGGCCCTGCTGGGGGAGTAGGGGGCGCGTTCCCCTGACATCCCCTGATACGAAGGACGGGGCGCCCGGTGAACTCCGGGCGCCCCGTCCTTCGTACGGCCAGGAAAAATCAGATATCGGGGACTACGCGATGTGGTCGTCCTGGAGTTCCGCCGTGTGGCGGTTGGTGAAGCGGTTGACCATGCGGTCGGCTTCGCGCTGCGGGAGCTTCGTGCCGTACGTCGCTTCCACATCGCCTCGGAACTGGCCCGAGGTGGGGTAGCTGCCGTCTATCGACTTCTTGAAGACCAGGTAGTAGTCCTCCTCCGTCGGCTCCGTACCGCCGCCCGCACCCATTTCACGGGTGCGGCCCGGGCCGGCCGGGATCGGGAAGGTGCCGGTGTCCTCCGGAGAGGGCTCGGGCAAGGGCTCCGGGTCCGGGGCGGGGGCCGACGGCTCCGCGTACTGCTGCTGCGGGAACATCCGTTGCTCGAACCGCTGCTGCTCGAAGCGCTGCTGCTCGAAGCGCTGTTGCTCCTCGAACTGCTGCTGAGCCTCGTACCGCTGCCGGCTCTCGAACTGCTGCCGGTTCTCCACCTGCTGCCGGGCGTCGTACTGCTCGGCCTGCTGCTGCTCCGCGTACCACTGGGCGTCCGCGGGTCCGGGGTCGTAGGTCGGGTCGTAGCCGCCCTGGTACGCGATGGCCCGGGGGTCACGCGCCTGGAGCCACGGATTCTGGGGCTCGGCGTTGTCCGGCTGCCCGGCGGATTCGCCGCCCTGCGGTGCGGGGCGCTGCTCGACGGGCTGGGGCTGAGAGCCCGCCGCCGCGGGCTCCGTGGCACGGCTGATCGCGCCCGCGTCGGCCGTCTCCAGGGCGGGCTGCGGGGCCGGGGGCAGCAGGGCCGGTTCGATGCCGGCCGCCGCGAGGCCCGAGGGGGCCGTCTCCGCGAGGGGGACGCCGTAGCGGGCCAGGCGCAGCGGCATCAGGGACTCCACCGGGGCCTTGCGCCGCCAGGCCCGGCCGAAGCGGGCGTGCAGACGCGCCTGGTAGACGAGACGTTCCTGCTCCAGCTTGATGACCTGCTCGTAGGAGCGCAGCTCCCACAGTTTCATCCGGCGCCAGAGAAGGAACGTCGGCATGGGGGAGAGGAGCCAGCGGGTGAGGCGGACGCCTTCCATGTGCTTGTCGGCGGTGATGTCCGCCATCCGGCCGATGGCGTGCCGGGCCGCCTCCACGGAGACCACGAACAGGATCGGGATGACGGCGTGCATGCCCACGCCCAGCGGGTCCGGCCAGGCCGCCGCGCCGTTGAACGCGATCGTCGCCATCGTCAGCAGCCACGCCGTCTGGCGCAGCAGCGGGAACGGGATCCGGATCCAGGTGAGGAGAAGGTCCAGGGCGAGCAGGACGCAGATACCCGCGTCGATGCCGATCGGGAAGACGTAGCTGAAGTTCCCGAAGCCCTTCTTGAGGGCCAGTTCACGGACGGCGGCGTACGAACCCGCGAAGCCGATCCCGGCGATGACCACCGCACCGGCGACGACCACGCCGATGAGAACCCGGTGCATCCGTGTCAGTTGCAGTGGCGCGGCCACCCGTACTCCCCTCCCAGTGCGTGTTGTTGCGCGCAACAGGGTGGCACATGTGTGCGGCGTACGTGTTGCCGAGACAAGGTCAGCTCTTCTTCGACGCTGAGGGGGACGCGGACGAGGCCGGCGCCTTGGACGCCGCCCTGGCCGCCGACTTCGACGGGGACGCGCTCGGCTTCGCCGATGAACTCGCCGACGCCGTAGGAGAGTTGGTGGGGGCCGGAGTGCCCGCGCCACCCTCGCCGTTCTCCGACGACACCTTCGCGACGGCCTCCTTGACGGCCTTCACCGCGGACTTCGCCAGACTGTCCGCGCTCGGCGTCTTCTCGCCCGCGAGCCCGGCACCGTTGTAGTCGAGGGTCACGACGACGTTCTCGACCCGGACCACCACCGTCTGCTGCCGGAAGGCCCCTTCCTTCTTCTTCAGGTCGTAGCGCACCGACGTCGCGTCGTCGCCCGCTCCGGCCACCGGCGCCGACCTGGTGTTCTTCGCACCCGTCGTCGACTCGGCGTCCTGTACCTGGCTCTCGTAGTACGCCTGCGCCAGTTCGTCGCCGGAGCCGCGCGAAGCGGTCGACTCGAAGCGCAGCAGCGACACGTTCAGCCAGCGGAACTGGGAGCCCTTCACACCGTTGTTGACGAGGCTCGTCCAGGAGCAACTGCCGCGCGTCGAGGTGTCGTTGGACGACCCCTCCTTGCCCGACTTCACACCCTTCGGGACGAGGTCCTTCAGCGTCTTCGTGGACAGCACCGCGCACGGCTCCGGAAGCTTCTGGTACGCCGCCGCCTGCACGGTCGGCGACGCGCTCACCGTCTCGCCCGCGCCGGGCTCCGTCGTCTTCGCCGCGTTGTCGGCGGAACCGGATCCCGACCCGGAGTCGGATCCCGAGTCGGACGAGCAGCCGACGGCCAGGAGAAGGACTGGGACGACGGTGCCGGCGGCCAGGGTGGCGAGGGCGCGGTGCTGCCGCCTCGTCGTCACTCCGGTGTTCCGCCTGCTGTTCCGGCTGCGCTGGTCTCGCTGTGCGGGTCGGTGCATGGTTCCTTCACTCATCGCGCTGTGGTTCCTGCGGCTCTCGGTTCCTGCGGTCGGATCGGGTCCGAGGGGCCACGGTACGCGGTGAGGGGGGCGCGGGGTTCTGCTTCACACCCTTTGCGGACGGCCGGTACGAGGGGACACCAGCCGTGTCCTAGTCGAACGCGCCGGCGAGCTGCGAGGCCAGTTTCTGCGCCCTGTCCTGCATTTCCTTGCTGTCGGGCACGGTGCCGAGTGCCGTCGGCTGCTCGACGTACTCGATGGTCACGATCACGTTGGACGTGCGGAACGCCACAGTGACCGTGCGCTGCTGGGCCGTTGAACCGGCGGGGGTCAGCTGGTCGTCGAGGAACGCCTCGTCGCCGAGACCGTCGAGGAGGCGGGGCTGGAGAGCGGCGGCCGACTCGGCGTCGGCGGTGCTGTCCGTGTCGGTGTCCGGGGAGACGGAGGCGGAGGCCGCGTCGGTGGGAGTGGCCGAGGAGGGGGAGGGGGAGCCGGACGCCGACGCGGAGCCAGTGGGAGTGGGGGAGGCGGTGGTGGTGGCGACGGGCTCCGGGAGGTCGGCGGCCACCACCTTGGTCGCGAAGAGGTCCGTCGCCTGGCTGTCGTCGCTCACGGAGTTGTCGTACGACACGACCCGCTCGAAGTCGACGAGGAGATGGTCGGTGGCGTCCGTGGACTCCACCTTCCAGCGGCAGCCGACCTTGCGGTCCGTGTTGTACGTGAGGGTCGGCTCGCCGTCGTACGCCTCTTCGCGCTGGTCCTCGTCCGTGATCTGCCTGATGCCGGGCAGCAGCGAGTCGAGGGTGCCGTGACCGACCGCGCCGCAGGGCTCGGGGAGGGTGAGGTAGCGGCCGGGCTGGGCCGCCGCGGTCGTGGTGCCGCTGTCGCCGGGTTTGGCGTCCTCGGCGGGGTCGTCGCTGCCCGAGCCGCCGGTGCAGCCGGCCAGCAGCGCCGCGAGGAGGGCGGCGACGCCGGGTACGTAGGCCTTCCGCTGCACGGTCAGGTTCCTCTCGACGGTCTTTCTCGACGATCTTTGTGGACGGTGCTCGCTCCAGTGTCCCCGCTGGTTATTCACTTGCCGCACGGGGGCGTCACCGGCAGACAATGTCTATCGCACGCACCACCGTGCACGCCGGTCCGGCATCCCTTTCGTTGACCTTGGCGTCGGTTTTGCGTTTACGCACTTCTGTTGGTTTTTCGGGGGAATGAGGACGATATGTCGTACGTGGAAGTGCCGGGCGCGAAGGTTCCCATCCGTATGTGGGCCGACCCGGCGTCGGTCGAGGACGTCGCGATGCAGCAGCTGCGGAACGTCTCGACGCTGCCGTGGATCAAGGGCCTGGCCGTCATGCCGGACGTCCACTTCGGCAAGGGGGCGACGGTCGGCTCGGTCATCGCGATGCAGGGCGCGGTGTGCCCGGCGGCGGTGGGGGTCGACATCGGCTGCGGGATGTCCGCCGTCAGGACGTCACTCACGGCGAACGACCTGCCGGGCGACCTGTCCCGGCTGCGGTCGAAGGTCGAGGAGGCGATTCCGGTGGGGCGGGGGATGCATGACAGTCCCGTCGATCCGGGGCGGCTGCACGGGTTCGCCACCGGGGGATGGGAGGACTTCTGGGGGCGGTTTGATGGAATCGCTGAAGCGGTCAAATTCCGTCATGATCGAGCCGGAAAACAGATGGGGACGCTCGGATCCGGAAATCACTTTGCAGAAGTTTGCATAGATGATCAGGGTTCGGTCTGGCTCATGCTCCACTCCGGTTCCCGGAACATCGGCAAGGAGCTGGCCGACCATCACATCGGCGTGGCCCAGAAGCTTTCCCACAACCAGGGGCTGATCGACCGAGACCTCGCTGTCTTCATTGCGGACACCCCGCAGATGGCGGCCTACCAGAACGACCTCTACTGGGCTCAGGAGTACGCCAGGTACAACCGGTCGATCATGATGGCCCTCTTCAAGGACGTGCTCCGCAAGGAGTTCAAGAAGGCCGGGGTGACCTTCGAGCCCGAGGTGAGCTGCCATCACAACTACGTGAGCCGCGAGCGCTACGAGGGCATGGACCTGCTCGTCACGCGCAAGGGTGCGATCAGCGCCCGGGCCGGGGAGTACGGGATCATCCCGGGTTCCATGGGCACGGGTTCGTACATCGTGAAGGGCCTCGGGAACGAGAAGGCCTTCAACTCGGCTTCGCACGGGGCCGGTCGGCGCATGAGCCGCAACGCGGCGAAGCGGCGCTTCTCGACCAAGGACCTGGAGGAGCAGACACGGGGTGTGGAGTGCCGTAAGGACTCCGGTGTCGTGGACGAGATTCCTGCCGCGTACAAGCCGATCGAGCAGGTCATCGACCAGCAGCGGGACCTGGTGGAGGTTGTGGCGAAGCTGAAGCAGGTTGTTTGTGTGAAGGGCTGACGCGTGAGGTCCCCGGCTTGAGGCCGGGGACCTCGTTCACAGTCAGTCCTCCCGGATGGGAAGCCTGTGCTGATCCCTCTGTGGGCCTAATGAGTCCATGGCGGTGTGATGGTGCTGCCGTCGGCCAGTTCGGCGCTGAGCCCGACGCGTGTGGTGACCCACATGTGGGCCGGCTGGTCGGTGGTGTTGGCAACCGCCAGTTCGGAGCCCGCCGGAGCCACCGCCGCGTCGCCGACGCCGAGTTCGGCGCTCTCGCCGCCGATGGTGAGCCGGAGGCGACCGGACAGGAGGTAGAACGTTTCCTCGTGACTGATCGTGTGGGCCGGGCCGACCATTCCGGGCGGGATCTCGGTGCGCCAGGCGGCGAGATCCCGGCTTCCCGTGTCCGGACGGATGTAGGAAACGAAGCGGCCACCGTGGATCTCGTGCGCGACGGCCTCGGTGCTGCGGATGAAAGGCATGTCAGCTCCAATCCCTTCCTGATGGACAAGCTACTTGTCCATGAAGACAAGCAGCTTGTCGAGTTATAGTCAAGACATGGACGACGCTCTGGCTTTCTCCGCGCTTGTGCTGGCGCTCTCCGGACAGTTGGTGCAGGAGATCCACGCTCGCGTGTCCCAGCAGGGATTCGAGGATTTGCGGCCCGCACACGGCTTCGCCTTTGTCCGCATCTCCGGGGGAGGCGCCACCACGGCCGCGTTGGCGGAGCACCTGGGAGTGACCAAGCAGGCCGCCGCCCAACTGGTCGAGGAGCTGGTCCGCAAGGGGTACGTGGAGCGGCATCCGCACCCCCACGATGCCCGTGCCCGGCTCCTGGAGCTGACCGAGGCCGGTTGGGCCGCCACTCGCGCCGCCGACCAGGCGGCCCGGGATGCCGTCGCGCCATGGCGAGAGGCGCTGGGAGAGGCACGCTTCGGTGAACTTGTCGCCGATCTTTCTCGGTTCATGCCACGGGGGCCGATCCGCCCCGCCTGGTGAGTCGGCCGGCCGCTACTCGGCAACGAGACCCGTGGACCTCTTCCCCCAGAGGCGGAGGGTGGTCACGCGTCCCGGTGCACCTTCGTGTTCGACGCCTGGGCGCGGGGGCGCAGGACCAGGAGGTCTACGTTGACGTGGCTGGGGCGGGTTACCGTCCAGGTGATCGTTTCGGCCACGTCGTCGGCCGTGAGGGGCTCGGCCACGCCCTGGTAGACCTTCGCCGCCTTCTCCGTGTCGCCGGAGAAGCGGGTCAGGGCGAACTCGTCCGTCTTCACCATGCCCGGCGCGATCTCGATCACCCGGACCGGGGTGCCGACGATCTCCAGGCGCAGGGTCTCGGCGAGGACGTGGGTGCCGTGCTTGGCGGCGACGTAGCCACCGCCGCCCTCGTACGTGCCGTGCCCGGCGGTGGAGGAGACGATCACGATCGTGCCGTCGCCGCTCGCCGTCAGGGCGGGGAGGAGGGCCTGGGTGAGGTTGAGGGTGCCGATGACGTTCGTCTCGTACATCTGGCGCCAGTCGGCCGGGTCACCGGTGGCCACCGGGTCGGCGCCGAGTGCGCCGCCCGCGTTGTTGACGAGGACGCCGATCGTCTTGAAGGCGGTCGCGAACTCGTCCACCGCCGTGCGGTCGGTGACGTCCAGGGGGTACGCCGTGGCCTGGCCGCCCGTCGCGTTGATCTCCTCGGCCAGCGCCTCGATACGGTCCTTGCGGCGGGCCGTCAGTACGACCCGGTAGCCGGCGGCGGCGAGCCGGCGGGCCGTCGCGGCGCCGATTCCGCTGCTCGCGCCGGTGATCACGGCGATGCGGGAGGCGGCGGACGGGGCGGCGGTGGCCATGGGACTGCTCCTCGGGGTACTGGGCGTGGGGTTGCGCTGCCCAGGATAGGCAGGCGCGGTGAGTGGGTGGTGGGGTGTCCGGAGGGTGGGCCGGGCGGGGGCGCCGCCTTCGTCGGGTCCCGTCAGTTGCCTCGGGGGGCGTACATGATCATGGCCATGCCCGCGAGGCAGATCAGCGCGCCCGTCACGTCCCAGCGGTCCGGGCGGTAGCCGTCCGCCGCCACGCCCCAGGCCAGTGAACCGGCGACGAAGACCCCGCCGTACGCGGCCAGGATGCGGCCGAACTCCGCGTCGGGCTGGAGGGTGGCGACGAACCCGTACGCGCCCAGGGCCAGCACGCCCGCGCCGATCCACACCCAGCCGCGGTGTTCCCGTACGCCCTGCCAGATCAGCCACGCGCCGCCGATCTCGAACAGGGCGGCAACCAGGAACAGGGCTACGGAGCGCAGGACCGACATGCGGGCAGCTTCGCACGGCCGCTCACTGTCACCTGTTGGAGGGCGCCTGCCGTGCGCGTCAGGTGGGATACATCGGTTCGACGACGGTGATGGTCTTCCGGGAACGGCCGAGGAGTGGGTGACGTGGGTACGACGGTTTGGGTGCGTGGGCTGGTGGCGGGTGCGATGGCGATCGGGCTGGTCGGGATCGGGGGGTTCGCCGGGGCCGACAGCGGGGGGCCCGAGGCCGATCTCGCGTATCACGGGGCCGTCTCGCTGGACCGTGGGCGGATCGACCTGTGGGTGACCCCGCGCAACCACGGGCCGTCCGCCGTCGCCGACGCGACCGTGCGGCTGACCTGGTCGGCCCCGCTCGCCGCCCGGCAGCAGTTGCCGGACGGGTGCGCGCGGCTCGGGGCGCGTGTGGTCGTGTGCCGTACGGGGGCGCTGGCCGCCGATGGTGTGGGCGAGCAGATCGGGCTGCGGATGCGGCTTCAGGGTGTGCCTGCCGAGGTGACGCTGGAGATCGGTACGGTCTGGAGCGGCGGGGTCGTGGACCGCAACCGGGGCAACGACCGGCAGCGCGTGCTCGTGCTCGACACCGGGGACGCGTACTACTTCTGACGGCCGACGGCTATCTCCGGCTCGCGCGTGGGGTCGCCGTCACCTCCGGGATGGTGCCTCCGCAGCGCAGTACGGCGTCCAGGGTGCGGAGGAACTCGGAGACGCCGAGCAGGTCGCCGGTCAGGTAGCCGCGTTGCCGCCAGACGGGTACGACCTCGGCGGCGTACGTCATGTCCCAGCCGTTGTTGAACTCGGTGCGGGAGTCGTCGCCGCCGCAGTCCCTGACCACGAACCGGGTGAAGCCGACGGAGGGGTGTTCGACGCGGTACGCCTCGACGAGCTTCGAACGTCCTCCAAGGGGCGCCTCTCTGGGAGGCGCCCCTCATTCATCTTGGTTTTCTCCTCAGGGAGATACCGGCGGCGTTTCGCTTATTCCCGCACACTGCCCGGGACTTCAGCGCCACGCGCTGCCCTCGCGCTCCTGGCAGTCGGGCTAGTAGTCGCTGTGTTCACCGTAGGTGTTGTGGTCCCCTCCACCGCCATGTCCCGCAGGACCCTGGGGCCCCTTGGGACCTTGAGGTCCCTCAGGTCCCTTGGGGCCGGTGTCGCCCTTGGGTCCCTTGGGCCCGGCAGGTCCGGTGTCGCCCTTGGGTCCGGCAGGTCCGGCAGGTCCGGTGTCGCCCTTGGGTCCCTTGGGTCCGGCAGGTCCGGTATCGCCCTTGGGTCCGGCAGGTCCGGTAGATCCGGCAGGTCCGGTGTCGCCCTTGGGTCCGGCAGGTCCGGTAGGTCCGGTAGGTCCGGTGTCGCCCTTGGGTCCCTCCGGTCCGATGAGGCCGGTGTCTCCCTTGGGCCCTTGAGGTCCGGCAGGTCCGGCAGGTCCGATGAGCCCGGCCGGGCCAGCGGGTCCGGTAGATCCGGCCGGGCCAGCGGGTCCGGTAGATCCGGCCGGGCCAGCAGGTCCGGTAGATCCGGCCGGGCCAGCAGGTCCGGCAGGTCCGGCAGGTCCGGTAGATCCGGCCGGGCCAGCGGGTCCGGTAGATCCGGCCGGGCCAGCAGGTCCGGCAGGTCCGGCAGGTCCGGTAGATCCGGCGGGTCCGGCGGGTCCGGTGGGACCGGTGGGGCCAGTCGCGCAGAACTGCGTCGTGATGACGTTGGTGTCCATCGTCACCGCGGCGTTCATCGCAAGGGCACGGCCTTGGATCTCGGTGCCCGTCAACAGCGAGATGGACTGGTCGGCCATGATGGTGCCCACGAAATCGGTGTTGGTCCCGAGGGTGGCGGAACTGCCCACCTGCCAGAACACGTTGCAGGGCTGTGCACCGTTGACGAGTTTGACGCTGCTGTTCGAAGCGGTGGTCAGCGTCGATCCGGCCTGGAAGATGAAGACTGCGTTGGGGTCACCCTTGGCGTTGAGAGTGAGGGTTCCGGTAAGTCCCATCGACGACGAGGCCGTGTAGACACCGGGCACCAGGACCTGTCCGCCGAGATCGGCTGTAATGGCCGCTCCGGGTCCCCGGCCGGCCGCGTCGTTGTAGGCCGTGGTCAGATCTGTCTTCGCCTGAAGAGCTTCGGCATCGGCGATGTGCAGGTCGCCGAAGATCTGTCCGGGAGGGAAGCCGGTCACCGAAGAGCCTGGACTGAGTCCCACGTCGCCGTTGATGACGGTGGGGCCGGTGTTGGTGACCGTTGAACCGGCCAGGACCGCGTAGCTCTTGGCGGTCCCCAGATCAACGGGGGCTTCTGCGGCCTGCGCGACGCCCGAAGTCAGCGCGACCGTGGCCGTGGCCAGCAGCACTACTCCGGGCAGGAGTGCGAGACGTGTCTTGAGCCGATGTCGGATGCGGAATCTGATCGGCGAACGGGACGAATTGGCAACAACTGCCATGGGGGTGACCTTTCTTGTCGCCGTTGAGCTCAGTCCCCCGGCAAGGGAATTCCGAACTCCCGTAGTTCCGGTCAGGACGGAAGCCGCGTGTCGTGTCGAGGTTCTGCGGAATCAGCCGCAAACCGAAGTCCGCAGGGCGAGCACCTGCGGGTGGGGTGATGAGCCATCACCCGGCGATAAAAACCTAGCAATTAGTCTCATAAAGTACATATAGATAAGAGGCCGATAGGGGTAAGGGGGGTGCGTTGTTCACCCTGCCGGTCGTGTCCGTGCTCGATTCCGAGCCATCGGCTTGCTCTCGTGAGGCCGGGTCATCGGCCGGATCAAGGCCACGCCGACAGGGCTCGGACGGGCCGTTCCGGGCCCGGCCTCCGAGGCGGCCAGGGCAAAGGCCCCTAGAGACCGCCGACCCGGGCCTTTGCCCTGGAGCGGGTGACGAGAATCGACATCGCGCTCTCACCCACCGGCGGCTCCGGTGGCTTGGGCGCGGCCGATGCGCGGTTTCCGTTCACGGCGAAAAAATTGTCGTAGGCCGCCGGTCGGATGTCGGTGCGGGTCCTCGCGTGGACCTGGAGGTCGTAGAAGCCGTCCGAGGCCGGGGCCCAGCCGATGCTCGCGGTGTGGTGGGCGCCCGCGGCGACCGAGACCTCCGGGTCGCCGTTGAAGGAGTACGTGTAGCTCACGACGCCCTTCACTTTCGGCATGAACATGAAGGTGGGCTCTTCGGAAGCCGGTCGGGCTTGATCAGGGATCACGCCCTGGCGTGGCTCGGCCGTCGTCGTCTCGTGGACACCGCCCCTTGCCGCTCGCGCCGGGTGCGGGAGAAATCCGATCCACACCCATGAGGGAGACATCGTGAGCGACTGCCAGATCCTCACCACCACCACGACGGTCACCGACGACCGGACGTGGCCGGCTTCGCTGGATGGTGTCCACGAAGCGCAGACGATCGCCATCGACGCCAGCAAGCTGACGTCGGGCACCCACTGCATGTCGGGCACGCTCAACCAGCCCCAGGGCATCGTCAAGTCCGGCATTCCGCTGGGCAAGATCACTGCGTCGGACCTGTATGGAATACCTCTGGAAGGCGCGCGGTTGTCGCACTCGGACGCTATAGTTGAAGAGTTAACAACCTGGAGAGTGAGCGACCATGCAGTTCGGGATCTTCAGCGTCGGCGACGTCACACCGGACCCGACCACGGGACGGACGCCGACCGAACGCGAGCGCATCAAGGCCATGGTCACCATCGCGCTCAAGGCCGAGGAGGTCGGGCTTGATGTGTTCGCCACGGGTGAGCACCACAACCCGCCGTTCGTGCCGTCGTCCCCGACCACGATGCTCGGCTACATAGCCGCGCGGACCGAGAAGCTGATCCTCTCCACCTCCACCACCCTCATCACCACCAACGACCCGGTGAAGATCGCGGAGGACTTCGCGATGCTCCAGCACCTGGCCGACGGACGCGTGGACCTGATGATGGGGCGCGGGAACACCGGCCCGGTGTACCCGTGGTTCGGGCAGGACATCCGGGAGGGCATCAACCTCGCCGTCGAGAACTACGCCCTGTTGCGCCGGCTGTGGCGCGAGGACGTCGTGAACTGGGAGGGGAAGTTCCGGACGCCGTTGCAGGGGTTCACGTCGACACCCCGGCCCCTGGACGACGTACCGCCGTTCGTCTGGCACGGGTCCATCCGGTCGCCCGAGATCGCCGAGCAGGCGGCCTACTACGGCGACGGCTTCTTCCACAACAACATCTTCTGGCCGGCCGACCACACCAAGCGGATGATCGACCTGTACCGGGCCCGGTACGCCCACTACGGGCACGGCACCGCCGAGCAGGCCATCGTGGGGCTGGGCGGCCATGTGTTCATGCGGAAGAACTCGCAGGACGCGGTACGCGAGTTCCGGCCGTACTTCAACGAGGCGCCGGTCTATGGGCACGGTCCCTCCCTGGAGGACTTCACCGACCAGACCCCGCTGACCGTCGGGTCGCCGCAGGAGGTCATCGAGAAGACGCTGGCCTTCCGGGAGTACGCCGGTGACTACCAGCGTCAGCTGTTCCTGGTCGACCACGCGGGGCTGCCGCTGAAGACGGTGCTGGAGCAGCTCGACATGCTCGGCGAGGAGGTCGTGCCGGTGCTGCGGGCGGAGTTCGCCAAGGGGCGGTCGGCGGACGTACCGGACGCGCCCACGCACGCGTCCCTGCTGGCCGCCGCGCAGCAGGACCAGAAGGACCAGAAGGACCAGCAGGACCAGAAGGAAGAGGCCGCGGTATGAAGCTCGTCGTCGTCTCGGCGGGGCTGAGTGTTCCGTCGTCCACCCGGTTGCTGGCCGACCGGCTGGCCGCCGCGGTGGACCGGAAGGCGGACGTCGACCTCCAGGTGGTGGAGCTGCGGGAGCTCGCTGTGGAGATCGCGCACAACTTCACCAACGGGTTCCCGGGGCGGAAGCTGGCGGACGCGCTGGACGCGGTGACGCGGGCGGACGGCCTGATCGTCGTCACGCCGGTGTTCTCGGCCTCGTACAGCGGGCTGTTCAAGTCGTTCTTCGATGTGCTGGAGAAGGACGCGCTGGCGGGGAAGCCGGTGCTGGTCGCGGCGACCGGTGGCTCGGCCCGGCATTCGCTGGTGCTGGAACACGCGATGCGGCCGTTGTTCGCGTATCTGCGGGCCGTGGTGGTGCCGACGGCCGTGTACGCGGCCTCGGAGGACTGGGGTGCGGAGGGGCTCGCGGAGCGCGTCGAGCGGGCGGCGGGGGAGTTGACGGCTCTGATGTCTGGGCTGTCGGCGCGGCGGCCGGTACCGAAGCCCGTGTCGGACGAGTTCGAGGTGGTCCCCTTCGCTCAGCGGCTGGACGCGCTCCGGCGGTGAGACGAGGGTGAGAGTGAGAGGCGAGTAAGAGCCCCCCTTGGCACACTGGGCGGGTGCCCCAAACCGTGCTGCTCGCCGAGGACGACCGTGCCATCCGCCATGCCCTGGAGCGGGCCCTGACCCTGGAGGGCTACCGGGTCACCGCGGTCGCCGACGGCGTCGAGGCGCTCGCCCAGGCGCATCGCACGCCGCCGGACGTACTCCTGCTGGACGTGATGATGCCCGGCATCGACGGGCTCCAGGTGTGCCGGGTGCTGCGCGCCGAGGGGGACCGTACGCCGATCCTGATGCTCACCGCGCTGGTGGAGACCGCCGACCGGATCGCCGGCCTGGACGCGGGCGCCGATGACTACGTCGTCAAGCCGTTCGACGTCGAGGAGGTCTTCGCCCGGCTCAGGGCGCTGCTGCGGCGCACCGGCCCCGGCGAGCAGCGCCCCGGTCTCCGGGGCGTCGCCCCTGTCGGCGTACCCGCTTCCCTCGTACCGAAGGAACCCGCTGTTCCTGAGCGGCATCTCACCGCCGCCGGGCTGCGGATGGATCTCCAGGCGCGGCGGGTGTGGCGAGGGGCGCGGGAACTGGAGCTGACCCGCACCGAGTTCGAGCTGCTGGAACTGCTGGTGCGCAACGCGGGGATCGTCCTCGACCACTCGACGATCTACGACCGTATCTGGGGCTACGACTTCGGCCCGGGCTCGAAGAACCTCGCCGTGTACGTCGGTTATCTGCGCCGCAAGCTCGACGAGCCGGGCGCCTCGCAGTTGATCCACACGGTGCGCGGCGTGGGTTACGTCCTCCGGGAGGACTGAGTGGCCCTGCGGAGGGGCGGGCTGGCCTCGCTGCGGACCACCTTCGCCGTGTCGTTCGCCGCGGTCGCGGCCGGGGTGACCGTACTGGTCGGGTTTCTGTCGTACGACGCCGCCGCGCGGCTGGTCCGGGTGGACCAGCAGTCCGCCTTCGCCGAGATCGTGCAGGACCTCCAGGACGAGGTGCGGCACAACACGATGACGCCGCAGGACTTCTCCTCGTCCGAGCCGGGGCACGACATCGTCCGGCCCAGCCGTACCGACGTGCAGGTGCTCGGGCCGGCGGGGGAGGTGGTCGACAGCGGGAGTCCGGCGCTGCCCGTCACCGCCGCCGACCGCCGGATCGCCGTCTCCCCGGTCGCCGGGCTGGCCGTGCAGCACCGGGATGTCGCCGTCGGCCAGGACGTCTACCGCATCGCGACCGTCTCGCTGGGCGGGGCGCGGAGCGAGGGGCGGGGCGCGGTGCAGGTCGCGCAGGAGTTCAGCGACACGGAGGACCTGCTCCGGGAGCTCCAGCAGCGGACGATCCTCATGGTCGCCGCGGTCGTCGTCGCGGCCGGGTTGTTCGGATGGTGGCTGGCCCGGCGGATCACGCACCGGCTGCGCATCCTCGCCTCGGCCGCCGAGGACGTCGCCCGCACCCGCCGGCTCGGCATCCAGGTGCCGGTGACCGGGTCCGACGAGGTGGGCCGCCTGGGCCGGTCCTTCGACCGTATGCTCGGCCGGCTCGCCCAGTCGGAGGAGGACCAGCGCCGACTGGTCCAGGACGCCGGGCACGAGCTGCGCACCCCGCTCACCTCCCTGCGTACGAACATCTCGCTGCTGCGCCGCATCGACGAACTGCCGCCCGCGACCCGGGAGGACCTGGTCGACGACCTCGCCATCGAGGCGCGTGAACTCACCGATCTGGTCAACGAGTTGGTGGACCTGGCGGCCGGGCAGTCGGACACCGAGCCGAAGCAGCGGATCGACATCGCCGACATCGCGGACGAGGTCGCGGTGGTGGCCCGGCGGCGTACGGGGCGGGACGTCCTCGTCCGGGTGAGCGGCGAGACGGCCGCCGACGCCCGCCCCGCCGCGCTCCAGCGCGCGATCTCCAACCTCGTCGAGAACGCCTCGAAGTTCGACCGGGGCGGCACGACGCCGATCGAGATCGCGGTCACCGGTCCGGAACGGGCACGGCAGGGCGGCGGGCGGCAGGGCGCGATCCGGGTCGAGGTGCTCGACCGGGGTCCCGGAGTCGCCGAGGGCGATCTGCTGCGCCTGTTCGACCGGTTCTACCGTGCCGCCGACGCCCGTAGCCTCCCCGGTTCGGGCCTGGGGCTGTCGATCGTCCGCGAGGTGGCCATCGCGCACGGCGGTGCCCCCTTCGCGAACCGCCGGGACGGGGGCGGGGCGGTCATCGGGTTCACGGTGGGTGGGCAGGGGTGAGCCGGCCGGCCCGGTAGGCGGTCGGCCGGCTCACCCGGCGGTGTCAGTTCTTGCCGAGGAGCTTGGTCATCTCGGTGATCTCGGCGTTCTGGGTGCGGATGACGTCGTCGGCCATGGAGGTGGCGGGGCCGTACTCACCCTTGGCCTTCTCGGTGGTGGCCATCCGGACGGCGCCCTTGTGGTGTTCGATCATCATGGTCAGGAAGTTCGTGTCGAACTCCTTGCCGGAGGCGGCGTGGTCCATGCCGGGCATCGATTCCATCCCTTCCGTCCCTTCCATGGACTCCATGCCGGGCATCGACTGCGTCGACGTCGGGACGTCCTTGCCCCAGGTCTTCAGCCACCCGGACATGGTCGCGATCTCCGGGGTCTGCGCCTTCTCGATGCGGGCGGCGAGGGACTTGACCTCGGCCGACGAGGCCTTGTCGGCCGCCTCCTCCGCCATCACCAGGGCGCCCTTGTGGTGGGGGATCATGCCCTGCGCGAAGGTGACGTCCTGGGCGTTGTGGTCCTCGGCCTTGGCGCCACTGCCGGCGGTGCTGGTGCTGGTGCTGGTGTCGCTGGTGCCGTCGTCGCTGCCGCACGCGGTGAGCGTGATGGCGAGCGCGGCTGTGGCGGCCATGACGACGAGGGTCCTACGGGTTTTGCGCATGCTGGAACTCCTGCTGTGGGGAAGGGAATTGAGGCGAGGTGGGGGTCGCCTCTAGATCCGCAGGAGTTGGAGTTCGGCGAGGGACGGTGGCGCGCGGGCGCCCTCGGGGGACCGGGGCAGCGAGCGGTCGGCACGGGCGGCCAGGACCGAGGCGCCGACCGGATCGGGCGTGAGGGCGGCGAACGTGTGCCCCGCCGGGACGGCACCGGACGCGCAGGTCGCGTCGGCGTGCTGGGTGTGGCCGCCGTGCGAGTCCATGCCGTGGCAGACGGACTCGTCGGTAGGCCCTGCCCGCATGCTCATCGGCTGAGCCTGGTGGCCATGGTGGGCGGCGTCCGCCATCCCGGCGGACATGCCACCCGGCCCCAGGCCGTGCATCGCGAGGACGCCGGCCAGCAGCCCGAGCACGACGAACGCACGCGTCCACCAGGACGGTGGGTGCGTGCGCTGCTGTGGCTGTGCGCGGGCTGTCACACGGCCATGTTAGCCCGACGGACGTATACGGATACGGGGTACCCCTATATTCGCGCCGCGCGTCGTACGTCAGGAAGGTTGTACGTCTGGAAGGTCGTACCTCAGGAAGTACGGCCGAAGCAGCGCTCCAGCTCATCGAGGTCGTAGAACTTGCTGCCCTTGGACATCGGTCGGCAGTCGGCCCCGAAGGCGGTCTCCTTCTCGTTGTAGAGCATCCGTACGAGGGTGGTGTCGCCCTTGCGGAACACGTCCCATTGGATGTTCGAGGCCATCGGCGCCACCGCCGCGCCCCGCCACGAGTTGTCGGCGTACGTGTAGGGCCGCTCGGCACTCACTCCCCGCGTACTGCCCGGCAGGCCCATCAGCGCGGCCAGCGGGATGATCTCCTCGGCGTGCGTGAAGCGCAGTTCGGCGCCGAGGGTGCCGGAACCGGGGGTGCTGTTCTGCGCGGTCTCGGTCTTCTTGAAGAAGTCGTCGAGCAGGACGTTCGCCATCCTGTACGTGATGTCGCTGTCGGCGAAGCCGGGGCCCTTCTCGTAGAAGTCCTCCGCGTCGCTCAGGTACCCGAACCAGGCGGCATCGCGCTGCGAGATGTACCGGTCCATGTGCCAGCCCTTGCCCCCAGGGCTCTCGTCGCTCATGGCCGGGGCGATGCCGTACAGGTTGTAGACCGCCTCGGCCGCGTCCACCGCGCTGCCGACGGCGGGGAACTCGCCGTCGACGATCCGCTGCACGAACGCCCGCTTGAAGATCTTCCGGAGTACGTCCGAGGCGGCGCGGTGGGTGGCCGGCTGGTCGGTGATCGACGTGAGGGTGGCGGCGAGACGCTGGTCGTTCGCGATGTAGTCGAGGTAGGCGGCGCCCCCGGCGGCCTTGTGGAAGTAGAGCAGGTCCTTGTCGGTGCGGCCCGCTCCGATGAGGGGCCCCAGTGCCGGGTCGGTGGCCGCGAGGGTGTCCGCGAAGAGCTGCCCGCTGTCGACGGCGCGGCCCTGTCCGGAGCTGACGACGTCGATCTTCTCGCCGTTCCTCGCGATGCCGGCGAAGAGGCCCGGCAGCCGCTTCTCCATCCGTACGGCGGTGCCCGCGATCTCGCTCCTGCCGCGTCCGCTGAGGTTGCCGTAGCCGACCTCGGCCATGGCGGCGAGCAGGGCCCGCACCTTCGGCCCGAACTCCTCACCGCGCGCGGAGAGTTGGCCCTCGCTCTCGGCCTGGTCCCACAGCTTGAGGATCAGATCGCCGTCCGAGCTGTCGGTCGCGGCCCGGGAGCCGTGCCGGGAGACGTTCTCCGTGAACACCGGGGCGAAGCCCTTCGGGGGCTGCTGGTAGCTCCGCAGGCTCTGCTGCGGGGCGTACGAGGCCTTGGTGCCGTAGCTGTCGGCGGCGGAGGAGGAGGTGGAACGGTCCGCCGCGTGGGCGGGGAGTGCGGTGGCCAGCAGGGCGCACAGGGGTGCGGCGAGGGCGAGGGTGGTGCGGTTCATGGGCGCATCGTCGGTGGCGCGGATGAACCCGGGGTGGCCGTGGAATGGCGCATGCGGGGCGTATGGGGCATGTGCGCTGTGAGGTTTTGGTTGATGTCTGGTTGATTGATTCATCTTGTGCAGCAGTTTTGGTGGCTTCTATCATCCAGGTATCTGCCCGCGAACCCAGAGGCCCTCCGATGAAGTCGATGAAGTCGATGCAGCAGCCCCAGCACTCCCTGCCCCTCGACCTGCCTGTCGACCTCGACGAAGCCGTCCATCGGTGCCTCGTCGCCGGTTTCGACGGCACCACCGGCGTCCCGGACACCCTCAAGCGGCTCATCGAGCGCGGCCTCGGCGGAGTGATCCTCTTCACCCGGAACGTGCGCGACGCGGACCAGGTCCGCCGCCTCACCGACGAGCTGCGCGCCCTGCGCCCCGATCTCCTCGTCGCCATCGACAACGAGGGCGGCGGGATCGGCCACCTCGTCGCCGCGGGCGCGCCAGAGGTGCCAGGCTCGTACGCCCTCGGCGTCGTCGACGACCCGGCCCTCACCGCCCGCTGCGCCGACGCCCTCGCCGGTCACCTCGCCTCGCTGGGCATCACCGTCTCGTACGCCCCCGTGGCCGACCTCCAGCACCACCCCGACAACCCGATCGTCCGTACCCGCTCCTTCGGCGCCGATCCGGAACTCGCCGCCCGGCACCTGCGCGCCTGGATCACCGCCACCGAGGCACGCGGTGTCGCCTCCTGCGCCAAGCACTTCCCCGGCCACGGCGGCACGGTGACCGACAGCCACCACGAGCTGGCGGTCGACCCGCGGTCGTACGACGAGATCCGCGCCGATGTCGAGCCGTTCCGGGCGGCCGTGGCGGCGGGTGTGCCGATGCTGATGAGCGCGCACGTGGTGTACCAGGCGCTGGATCCGGAGCGGCCCGCGACCCTCAGCCGGCGCATCCTGGGCGATCTGCTCCGCCACGACCTCGGCTTCGACGGGGTCCTGGTCAGCGACGCCCTGGAGATGAAGGCGATAGCCGACCGGTACGGCGAGGCGGCCGGCGCCCGGCTCGCCCTCGCCGCGGGCGCCGACCAGGTAATCGTGGCGGTACCGGACCTGGCGACCACCCTGGCCTGCCGGGACGCGGTGATCGAGGCGTTGCGGGACGGCATGCTCGCGGAGGAGCGGGTACGGGAGGCCGCCGGGCGGGTGCGGAAGCTGGCGGAGCGGTACGCGGGCGCGGTGGGGGAGGACGCGGTCGCGCCGTGGGACGCGGGTGCGGGGCTCGACGCGGCTCGGCGGGCCGTGCGGGGCGGCTCCGCCGGTTTCGGGGGTGGTCCCGGTGCGGTGCCCGTGGGGCGGGGTGCGTATGTCGTCGACCTGTTCCCGCCGCCGCATCCCGCGCTGAACTGGGGTGGAGAGGATCTGCTGAGCGCGGTGCGGGCGCTGGATCCCACGGCTTCGGGCATGGCGCTGAACGAGGCTTCGGTGGACCCTGCGGCTCTGGTGGAGGGGATTCTGTGGTGGTCGGTGGGGGTGCCGCTGGTGGTCGCCACGTCGGATGCGGGGTTGTATCCGTGGCAGAGGAGGGTGCGGGACGCGCTGGTGGCCGGGCGGGGGGACGCGGTGGTGGTGGAGACCGGGTTGCCGGACAGCGAGGGCGCGTTGTGTTCGTACGGGCGGGGGCGGGTCAACCTGCGGGCGCTGGCAGAGGTGTTGGTGGGGCGCACCGGCTGAGGCTGTCGTTGTTCCTTTCGGTACCGGCGCCGGTACCGAAAGGAACAACGACAGCCTCAGCGCGGGCCTCTCAGAGGTCCCGGACGGTCTCCTTGATTCCCCGTGCTGTCAGGTAGTTCTCGTCCTCGGCTCGCTCCGCCAGTACCACCGCCGGGCGCGTGCCCTCCGCCCGTAGTCGCGTCCACGCCTCGAAGTACGCGCCTCCAGGGCCCGAAATCGAACGGGTCCCCAGGGTGCAGTCCAGGATCAGGGCGGTCGTGCGGGGCTCGGCCGGGCGGGGGCTGGTGCGCAGGTCGGCGACCGTCTCCGCGAGGGCCTCGGCGATGGGTTTCGGGCGGCCCGTGGAGTCGAACAGGCCGAGGGTGTACTCCAGTTCGGGGAAGTCGGCCAGGGAGCGGTCGACGTCGTGGGAGCACCACCAGGTGACCCCGTACAGGTTGGCGCACTCGACGGCGTTGCGTACGGTCGCACGGGCGAAACCGGGGGCGTCGGCCGCCGGGATGTGCGGTTCGGGGGCGCCCGTTTCCTGGACCCAGACGGGCCGGGCGGGGTCCTCGGCGTACGCGGTGGCCAGTTCCACGCCGTACTCCGCGAGATGCTGGACCTGCGGGGAGCGGGGGCCGTAGCGGCGGGCGCAGTCGGCCGAGAACACCCAGGGGTGGACCGTCGTCAGGTCGCCCTTGCGGGCCGAGGCCTCCGGGGTGAAGGGGTGGTCGTCGCTGTACCAGGCGGCGTCGTACGCGGAGTGCGTGACCAGGCCCGGGGTCGATCCCAGGCCTGTGCGTGCGGCGGCCAGCAGGGTGTCCAGGTAGTGGTCGATGTCGGCCACCGTCACCGGGTTGTGTTCGACCAGGTTGTTGAGCTCGTTGCCGAGCTGGAGGCCGAGGAGGTTCGGGCGGCCGGCCAGCGCGCTGCCGAGGGTGCGCAGGAGGTTGGCCTGCGCCTCGATCGCCTCCGGGTCCGTGAAGACGTTGCGGTGGTGCCAGCTGCGGGTCCACTCCGGGTAGAAGTCGAAGCTGGAGAGGTGGCCCTGCACACCGTCCACCATGACGTCGAGGCCCGCCTCCGCCGCCACGTCCACGAGCTGCGCCACCTGGTCGACGGCCGACGCGCGGATCAGCGTGCGGTTCGGCTGGAGCAGCGGCCAGAGCGGGAAGATCCGTACGTGGTCCAGGCCCAGCCCGGCGATCTGGTCGAGATCCTCGCGGGCGAGGGCCGGGTCGAAGTCGTACCAGGAGTGGAACCAGCCCCGGCGCGGCGTGTAGTTGACGCCGAAACGAGGGGCGGAACGGGGGGCGGGGGGTGTGCTCACGGGTCCTCCACGGACGTGCGTGACTGCGCCGGGCCGCGAGTCGGGTCTTGTCCTCGGCGAATGTATGAACCACCATAGTGCGCGATGAGCAATGAATTGAACCAAGATTCGGATCGGGATACGGGCCGGGATTCCGGCCGGGGCGAACACGGTGTTCCGGGGCGCGGCGCCCTTGTCGTCGGGGTCGACGCCGGTGGCACCCGTACGCACGCCGTGCTGGCGTCCGCCTCCGACGGGCACCCGCTCGGTGAGGGCGTCGCCGGGCCGGGCAACGCCCTCACCGTCCCCGTACCGCAGCTCACCGAGCACCTCGTCGAGGCCCTCGCCCGTGCGGTGCCGGAGCCGGACCGCCCCCGGGTCGTCGCCGTCGCGGGCGGCTTCGCGGGCGCCGCCGGCACCGCCGACGAACCCGGCCGAGTCAACGCCCTCACCGCGCTGACGGAAGCCCTGCGCCGACTCGGCATCCGCGTCCCCGCGCGCGAGATCCGGATCAGCAGCGACATCGAGGCCGCCTTCGCCGCCGCCCCGGACACCCCGGCCGACGGGCTGGCCCTCGTCGCCGGCACGGGCGCCGTCGCGATGCGTATCACCGCCCGCCACTGCGAGAAGACCGTCGGCGGCGACGGCTGGCTCCTCGGCGACGACGGCGGCGGCTTCTGGATCGGCCGGGAAGCGGTCCGGGTCGCGCTGCGCATGGCGGACCGGCGGGGCGGCGACACGGCTCTGGCGGGGCTGGTGGGACGGGAGTTGGGGGTGCCGGAGACGGTTCTCCCGTACGGAGGTGCGGTATCCGCGTACGAAGGTGAGGTATCGGCGTACGGAGGTGAGGGCGCCGCTCAGCAGCCCTGGTCCCGTTCCGCCCGCGAGGCCTATCGCCGGTACGTCCTCCCCGCCGTCATGGCCGAACCGCCGGTCCGGCTGGCCCGGTTCGCCCCGCTGGTCGCCGAGGCGGCCCGGGCGGGGGACGCCCTCGCGCGGGCGATCCTTGACGAAGCCGCCGGTCATCTCGCCGACTGCGTACGGGCGTTGGAGCCGACGCCGGGCGAGACGGTGGTCGCGACGGGCGGCCTGCTCGGCCCCGAAGGCCCGCTGACCGCCCCCCTGGACCGGCAGCTGAGCGCCCTCGGCCTGGTGGCGCACTGGGTCCCCGACGGCAGCCGGGGCGCGGTGGCCCTGGCCCGACTCGCACAGGGGCCTGCCCCGCACCAGGAGAAGAAACAGTGACCGTGACCGTGTCCCCCCTCTACCGCGACCCCGCCGCCCCCGTCGGCGCCCGCGTCGCCGACCTCCTGGCCCGGATGACCCTGCGCGAGAAGGTCGGCCAGCTCAACCAGCGGATGTACGGCTGGGACGCCTACCGCCGCCGCCCGGACGGCGAGTTCGAGCTGACCGAGGCCCTCCACGAGGAGACCGACCGCTTCGAGGGCCTCGGCGCCCTGTACGGACTGCTGCGCGCCGACGCCTGGTCCGGCGTCGACCACTCGACCGGCGCCGACGCGCGGACGGGCCCGGCACTGGCCCACCTGGTCCAGCGCCACGTACTCGAACGCAGCCGCCTGGGCATCCCCGCTCTCTTCGTCGAGGAGGTACCGCACGGCCTCATGGCCCTCGACGGCACGGTCCTCCCCGTCAACCTGGCGGTGGGCGCCACCTGGGACCCGGACCTGTACGAGCGGGCGGCATCCCACGCCGCCGCCGAACTCCGCGCCCGGGGCGGCCACCTGGCCCTGGTCTCGGCGCTGGACATCGCCCGCGACCCCCGCTGGGGCCGTACGGAGGAGTGCTTCGGCGAGGACCCGTATCTCGCCGCTCGTCTGACGGAGGCGCTGGTGAGAGGCGCGCAGGGGGACATGGACGAGCAGGGGAGATTCTCGTCGGACAAGGCCCCGGTGGTCCTGAAGCACTTCGCCGGGCAGGGCGCGACGGTCGGCGGCCGGAACTCGGCCGAGTCGGAGCTGGGTCCCCGTGAACTCCACGAGATCCACCTCCCGGCAGCCAGGGCCGGTGTGCGGGCCGGTACCGCGGCGGTCATGGCCGCGTACAACGAGGTGGACGGCATCCCGTGTTCGGCCAACGGCCCTTTGCTGAACGGGTTGTTGCGCGGGAGCGGGGATCGTGGCTGGGGCTTCGAGGGTCTGGTCATGGCGGACGGCCTGGCGGTGGACCGACTGGCCCGCATCACCGGCGACAAGGTCTCCGCAGGCGCTCTCGCCCTCAACTCCGGTATCGACCTGAGCCTTTGGGACGAGGGCTTCACGCACCTCGCGGAGGCGGTGGAACGAGGCCTGGTGAAGGAGTCGGTGCTCGACGCGGCCGTATCCCGGGTCCTGACCCTGAAATTCCGCCTGGGCCTCTTCGAACACCCTTACACGACACCGGAGTTGCCGTCCGCCGAGGCCGGCCGTTCCCTGAGCACAGCCCTCGCGCGCTCGGCCGTCACCCTCCTCCACGACAACGCGGGCGTCCTGCCCGTCGACCCGGCGAGGGTCTCCCGCATAGCCGTCCTCGGCCCGCACTCCGCCACCACGGCCCACCAACTCGGCGACTACACCGCCCCCCAACGCCCCGGCACAGGAACCAGCGTCCTGGCCGCCCTCCGCGACCTCACCCTCCCGGGAACGGAGATCCGCCACGCCCGGGGCTGCGCCCTGACCGGCGACGACCTCTCCGGCATCCCGGCAGCGGTGGCGGCAGCGGCGGCCTCCGACCTGGCCGTACTGGTCCTGGGCGGCAGCAGCGCCCGTACCCCGGACACGGAGTTCGACGCCAACGGCGCGGCACGCACGGCGGTGTCGGAGATGACCTGCGGCGAGGGTGCCGACCTGGCCGACCTGCGCCTCGGCCCGGCCCAGCACGCGCTGCTCGACGCGGTGACGGCGACGGGCACGCCCACGGTGGTCGTCCTGGTCCAGGGCCGCCCGCACGCGGTCCCGGAGGCGGCGGAACACGCCGCCGCGCTGCTCACGGCCTGGTATCCGGGGCCCTGGGGCGGCGAGGCGATCGCCGAGATCCTCCTCGGGCACAGCGTCCCGACCGGCCGCCTCCCCGTCTCGGTCCCGCGCTCGGCGGCCCAACTCCCCGTCTACTACAACCACAAGGACACGGAGTACGGGTCGTACGTGGACGAGGACGCCGAGCCGCTGTACTCCTTCGGGCACGGTATGACGTACACGACGTTCGAGTACGGCGTCCCTGACATCAGTCGGGATGCCGCCGGTTGCGGGGCCGAGATCGAGGTCACGGTCACCAACACCGGTGAACGGTCGGGGCGTTCGGTGGTCCAGCTCTATGTCCGCCCGCTGCGTACGACGGTGTGGCCGCGGACCCTGGAACTCCGCGCCTTCCGATGCGTCGAACTGGCTCCGGGGGAGTGCCGTACGGTCGCGTTCGCCCTCGGGGGCGACCAACTCGCGCAGGTCGGACCTGACTTGGAGACAGCGGTACTGCCCGGGAGCGTGGAGATCAGGGTGGCGGAGTCGGCGCGCGGGGCGTTGGACGCCGTACCGGTCGTCCTCGACATCAAGGGCCGATCGTCATGCCCTCGATCACTGCTGGACACGGTCGCGAAGGCGACGGCCTGAGGGAGATGGTGAGGGCGCCGGATCAGCCGACCCGGTCCTCACCCCCGTGGACGCGGGCGGCGATGGTTCGCGCGCACACCAGGGACCCGGTGTGCGTCGTGTCGACCTCCAGGTCGTAGACGACGCCCTCGTGAACCACGTCCGCCTGGCCGGCGGCCATGCCCAGGGCCCGGTCTCCCCGGGCGACCTCGCGGCGTGCGGCGACGGCGCTCTCGCACCGGACGCCGACCCACAGCACGGGCAGATCTCCGAGAGCCTCGCGCCACCGCTGCTGGGAAGCCGCTCCGCCGAGGAAGACGTCGTCGATGACGACCCGGGCGCCGGCCCGGACCATCGCCGCGACGCCTTCCCGCCAGGCCGTCTCCAGCGCGAGGAAGTCCGCCCCGACGCTCACCTCGCCGTCCGCCGCGATCGCGATCCCCGCGTCCGACTCCCGCATCTTCGCGGGCAGGGCGTCGACGAACGAGTCACACCCGAACGCCAGCCACGGGTCCGGCAGTTCGGCCTGCAGACACCGTACGATCTCGGACTTCCCCGAGCTGGAACCACCGTTGAGAACGACCATCTGAATCTGAGCCTGAGCCTGAGCCTGAACCGGAATCGCCATCGCGTCACACTAGGGCGCCCGCTGCGGGGAACGAAACGAGTTCCGGCCGGAGCGGGCCGTCCCTGGTGCGGTGCGGCGGGTTCACCTGGCGAGTTCGGCCGGTTCGTCGAGCCGCGTCAGCTTCCGCGGGTTCCGCACGATGTAGATCCGGGTGACCCGCCCGTTCTCCACCACGAGGCTCACGGCGCTCGGCTCGCCGTTCATCTCGATCCGTCCCGCGGGTGCGCCGTTGAGCCACACGGGCGTCATCTCGAACGGGACCGCGACCTGGTTCGCGCGCGTGAGCAGCTTCGCCACCGGCTCGGCCCCGTGGAGCGGCGCCAGCACGGCGGCCACGACCCCGCCCCCGTCGGCGATCAGGACGACGTCCGGCGCCATGACCTCCAGCAGGTCCTGCAACTGCCCGGTGCGCAGGGCGAGAAGGAAACGGTCCACGACGGTCCGTTGCTCGGCCCGGCTCACCCGCACCCGCGGCTGCCGGGCGGCCACATGCTCACGCGCCCGCCGCGCGACCTGCCGTACCGTCGCCGCGGACTTCCCGATGGCCTCCCCGATCTCGCCGTACGGCATCTCGAAGACCTCGCGCAGCACGAACACCGCGCGCTCGGTGGGCCCGAGGGTTTCGAGGACGGTCAGCATCGCGATCGAGACGCTCTCCGCGAGTTCGACGTCCTCGGCGACATCGGGGCTGGTCAACAGGGGCTCCGGCAACCACTCGCCCACGTACTCCTCACGGCTGCGGGACAGCGTGCGCAGCCGGTTGAGCGCCTGCCGGGTGACGGTGCGGACCAGGTACGCCCGCGGTTCACGTACCTGCGACCTGTCGACGTCGGCCCACCGCAGCCAGGACTCCTGCAGTACGTCCTCCGCGTCGGCCGCCGAGCCGAGCATCTCGTAGGCGACCGTGAAGAGCAGGCTGCGGTGGGTGACGAAGGGATCCTCGGTCATATCGCCGCCGACACCGCGCCGGAATTCTCAGCACCGGACTCCTCAGCACCGGACTTCTCGGTTCCGGACTCCTGGGAGCGCGCGGCCAGCGGTATCCCGCACGCGTCGGAGAAGCCCTGCGAGGTGATCCCGTGCGCCGAGTTGTTCCGGGTAGCCATGTTGGCGAACCCGATGGCCGCGGTGAGTTCGACCATCGCCGCCGGACCGAGCCGGCCGAGGAGCCCCGCGTACAGCTCGTCGGTGACGGTCGTCGGCGTGTTCGTCATGGCCTCGGCGTACTCCAGTACGTCCCGTTCCAGCGGGGTGAACACGTCCGACACGCGCCAGCGGGGCACCTGGCTCGCCTTGGTCAGGTCCAGGTCCTTGTGCAGCGCCTGGAAGTAGTTGATGTCCAGGCACCAACTGCACCCGACCTGTGCGGCGACCGCCATGTGCGCGAACGTCTTGAGCCCCTCGTCGGCCATGTCCCACTCGCTCAGCTTCCCCCCGATCTCCGTGGAGTCCCGGGCGACCCTGGGATTGTGCGCGGTCACCTCGAAGGGCTCGGGCACGGCACCGAACTGCTTGACCAGGTTCTCGCTTATCTCAGCGGGGAGCGTTGCCTTCGGAATGCGCAGTGTCACGGTGTTCTCCTTGTCGGTTCCAGCGGCCTGTCGGCCTGCTGGACATGAAGACACCGCCGAACTCGGGAACGTGACAACGTGACAACCACTATGGCGCGAGGGGGCGTTCGGGTTTCCGGGCCAGGAAGGTGGCGACCGTCCTCCGCACGTTTTCGTCGGGCGCCTGCACCAGTCGCGCCGTGATCACGAGTCCGGCCCGGCTCAGCAGTTCGGCGATCCGCTCCACCGGCAGCAGATGGGCCTCGTAGGACACCGGATGGCCGCCGTACGCCTGGGTCGGACGCAGACGCAGATACTCGACGTCTCCCACGTAGCCGGCCAGCATCAGGAGGCCGCCGGGTGCGAGGGTGCGGTGGAACTCGGCGTACACGACGGGTAGTTGCTCGGGTGGGGTGTGGTGGGTGGAGTAGTAGGCGAGGATGCCGCCGAGTTCGCCGTCCCGCTGCGCGAGGGCGGTCATCGAGCCCACGGTGAAGCTCAGGTGAGGGTGGGCCCGGCGGGCCAGCTCGATCATCTTCGGGGACAGGTCGACGCCGAACGCGGGCACGCCCAGGGCTGCCAGGTGCGCGGTCACCTTGCCGGGTCCGCATCCCAGGTCCGCGACCGGGCCGGCGTCGGCCACGCGCAGGGCTTCGGCGAAAGCGGCCAGCATCGCGCGCGACAACGGGTCCAACTCCGCCGGGTTCTTGACGAGTTGGACGTAGTCGGCGGCGACGGTGTCGTACGAGTCGCGGATCGCGGTGAGGTGGGTGGGGGAGGGGTCGTGGGTCACGCGGGGGACTTTAGGGGAGGGGACTGACACCGACACCCCTGTCGCGACCTGACGGTCAGGTCTTCTGGTACGCCTTCAGGTCCTTGACGAGCAGATAGGTGTTCGATAGGTGTTCTGCAGATGCGCGCACAGCGCGGCCGTGGCGGCGGTCACGGCCATGACGGTCTTCTTGCGGCGGGTATGTGCGTGCGACCCCATGGCCGTACCTCCGTCTACGGGCGGTCAGTTGTCGATGGTGTAGGGGTCTCCGTAGACCTTCCACCGCAGCGGCGGGTTCAGGTCGAGGTTGCCCGCACGCAGGAAGACGCGCTGCTCGGTGTCGACGCGGCTGGTGTCACTGTGCGCTTCCTCGGTCTTCATCGCCGCCTTGCGGGCGTCGAGGAAGGCGTTCAGGTAGGCCGTTTCGTCACCACCCTGGGCAGGCGTCCTGACCTTCTTGATGGCTGTCTTGCGTATGCCGCCGAAGCTGACCGGGTCGTCACCGGGGCCGTGCATCACGATCGCGTCGTAGTAGATGAACTGCCCCAGCGTCCTCAGCCCGTCGCTCTTGGCCTGCTTGACCGCCGGGTCGAAGTACACCCGGTCCCGCTCCGAGTCCTGGGCCTGCTGGAAGACCTTGTCCTTGGCCGCCGTACGCCAGTCCGCCACGAACGCGTCGCCGAGCCCACTGTGCGAATCGGACCCGTTCACCCGCTTGAGCGCCGGCAGGTACTTGGCCAGCACGTTGCCCGGCTTCACCTGCGTGTACGCCTGGACGAGGTCCAGCATGTCCCCGGTACCGGAACAGAAGCCGACGATCCCGGCCGTGTAGCCGCGCCCGTCACCGATGTCCTCGATGTACTGGTACTGGGCCTTCCAGTCCAGCGAGGAGTTCTCCGCGCTGGAGACCAGCTCCATCGCGATCTCCTTCTTCCGGGCGTCGTCCAGCCCGACCCCCGCCACGGCCCTCGCCGTCGGCAGCCCGGCATCCGCGGTGCCGCCTGCGTGTGCGGTGCCAAGAGACACGGCTGCCGCCGCGAGCAACGCCGACCCGAACACCAGCCCGGTCGTCCGCCGCGACAGACGCCTGTCAGGAATAACCCTCATGAATTGTTCGCCCTTCGAATGCGATCGAATGAGTGACAGTCGCTCACGCTAGCGATCGCACATTGGGCAAACGCACCAACTCGGACGCGCACATAAACCTTTAAGGTCGATTTAAGGTTTTCTTATGCATTGACTGCATCGACTGCATCGACCTGCCTGGTTGAGTGGCTGAAATGTGACCACGAAATCGAAAGTGCCTCTGAGCTGCGAAGACAGGAACCTGCTGAAAATCCAACACGAAATGTTGAATGAGGAAATCTGCTGCCGCGACGGCGGGCGGAAAACTCGTGTGGATTAGCACACGTTCCTCGGGTTACTCCGGGGAAGCCATTTCAAAGTAGGTCCACATAAGGAGAGGGGCTCCGCCACCGAGGAACCCCCTCCCCCCTCACAGCTTCACCGCCCCCGAAGCCACCCCCCGGTAGAACCACCGCTGCGTGATGACGAACAGCACCAGCACAGGCACCACGGAGATCACCGACCCCGCCATCACCATCCGCTGGTCGTACCCGAACGACGAGCTCTGCAGGCGTGAAAGCCCCAGTGTGAGCGTCATGTTGCTCTCGGAGCGCAGCACGATCAGCGGCCACAGGAAGTCGTCCCAGGCGCTGATGAACGTGTTGATGACGACCACCATGATCGCGCCCCACGCGGACGGCAGATACAGGTACTTGAAGCGCTGCCACTCGTTCGCGCCGTCCAGCATCGCCGAGTCCTCGATCTCGCGCGGGACCGCGAGGAACGCGCCGCGCATCAGCATGACGTTGATGGCGCCGACGAAGCCCGGCAGCCATACGCCGGCCAGGCTGTCGACCAGGCCCAGGTCGCGGATGCTGATGAACAACGAGACCATGATCGACTCGAAGGGGAACATCATCGAGGCGATCAGCACCACCCAGACCGCCCTGCGGCCCTTCCAGGAGGGCTTGGAGAGCATGTAGCCGGCCGTGGTGGAGAAGACCAGCTGGCTGGTGACCGACAGGGCGACCACGATCAGGCTGTTCTTGATGTACGACCACACCGGCACCTGGTCGAAGACCGTCCGGTACGCGCGCAGGGTCGGGTCGTGCGGCAGCAGGGTGGCGTTCGCGCCGAAGACGTCCTCGCTCGTGCCCTTCAGGGAGGCCAGCAGCTGCCACAGGAGCGGGCCCACGGTGAGGCCGAGGACCAGGAGGAGGAGCAGATAGCGGACGACCAGCTCGCGCGGGCGGCCGTAGTCACGCCAACGCGGCAGCAGGCGACGGCCCTTGGCCTCGACGACGGTCGTCGTCATGACTCGTCCTCCTTGGTCAGGCGCTGCGCCAGCAGGGTCAGGCCCAGGGTGAGTGCGAACAGGGCGACGCTGACGGCCGAGCCGTAGCCGGCGTTGCCGGTGATCGGGTCCAGGCCGACGTCCCGGATGTAGAACGGCAGGGTGCGGTCGGCGCCGCCGGGGCCGCCGGTGGAGCTGCCGAGCATGTAGATCTCGGTGAAGACCCGCAGGGAGCCGATGCCGGTGAGGGTGCCGACGAGCATCATGGCCGTCCGGACGCCGGGGATCGTGATGTTCCAGAAGCGGCGGACCGCGCCGGCGCCGTCCATCTGGGCGGCCTCGTGCAGTTCCTTGGGCACGTTCCCGAGGGCGGCCAGGTAGAAGACCATGTACCAGCCAAGGCCCTTCCACAGGGTCAGGCCCATCGCGGAGAGCAGGATCAGCCACGAGTCGGAGAGGAAGGGGATCGCCGACCTGATCAAGTGGGCTTTCTCCAGCCAGGTGTTGACCAGGCCGTCGTCCGCGAGCAGCCACTGCCAGCTCAGGCCCACGACCACGCTGGAGGCGAGCACCGGCGTGTAGAAGGCGGAGCGGAAGAAGCCGATGCCGGGCAGGTTCTTCTCCACCAGGACGGCGAGCATCAGCGGCAGCAGCACCATCAGGGGCACGACGATCACCGCGTACAGGATGCTGTTGCGGGTCGCGAGCCAGAAGTCGTCGTCCTGGAGCATCCGCGTGTAGTTGTCGAGTCCGACGAAACTCGCGGCGCCGCCCAGCGGCTTGGCGTTGGTGAACGACAGCAGGACCGTGTTGAGGAACGGGAACACCCCGAAGACCACCGCGCACACGATCGCGGGGGCGGTCCACAGCCACGGCAGCCACCAACGGCGGTACATGGCCGCTCCGTTGGCCCCGGGAGCGGGACCGGGCAGCGCGGCCCCGGCGAGTCGGCGGAGGCGGGACGGGGCCGGGCCCGGCGTGGAGGTCAGGGGCTCCACGCCGGACACCGGGTTCGTGATCTGTGCCGTCACCGTCAGCTGCCCTGCTTCAGCAGCTCGTTCGACTTCTCCTGGGCGTCCTTCACGGCGTCCGCCGCGCTCTTCTTGCCCTGCATGGCCAGCTGCACCTGGGACACGATGGCGTTCTGCACGGCAGGGGAGAGGTTGGTCTGGTTGGTGGAGGCCGTCTTGAGCTGGTCGGCGACGAGCTTGCGGGCCTGGGAGAACGGGTCGGTGCCGGTGACGTTCTGGAAGAACGGGTCGTTCAGCGACTCGGTGGTGGTCGGGAAGATCACCACGGCCGGGTCCTTGCACCAGGCCGTCTGGTTCTCGGCGTTGGTGAGGAACTCCGCGAACGCGAGCGCCACCGGGGCGTGCTTGCTGGTCGCGGCGACCGAGATGTACTGCGGGGCGCCGGCAGAGGCGACGCCGAGGGCGTCGTAGGGCTGCTGGCCGACGACCGTCTTGGCGTAGACCGACGGGCTGTTCTGCTTGACGAACCGCACGAAGCTCGGGTTCGTCGAACCGTAGGCCACCTTGCCCTGGCTGTAGAGCGTGGACGGGTCGTTGCTGGAGGACAGCGAGTCCTTCGGCATCGCGCCCTCCTTGTACAGCTTCGCCATCCACTCCACCCACTGGGCGGTGCGCGGGTCGTCGCCGAAGACGGCGGACTTGCCGTCGGTGGAGAGGACCTTGATGCCCATCTGGTCGAAGTCGGCCGGGATGCGCCAGATCGGGTTGGCCATCGTCGCGAAGTACTTGCCGTCGGAGGCCTTGGCGATCTTCTCGTAGTCGGCGAAGAGCCCGAAGATGCTCGTCGGAGGCTTGGCCGGGTCGATGCCGGCCTTCCCCAGCAGGTCCTTGTTGTACGTCAGCAGGACGCCGCCGGTGTACCAGGGCAGCGTGGTGTGGATCGACTTGCCGGAGGCGTCCGCGAAGGTGGCGGTCTTCCAGAACGACGGGACGAAGGGCTTGGACGAGTCCGGGTCCTTGGTGCCGATGTCCAGCAGGTAGCCGGCCTTGGTGAGGGCGGTCGCCGTCGGCGCGTTGACGTTGATGACGTCGGCCATCGTGCAGGCCTGGGCGTCGGCGACGGTCCGGTTGGTGAAGGTGTTGTCGCCGGGGTCGTCGATCCACTTGACCTTGGTGCCGGGGTGGGCCTTCTGGAAGTCGGCGATCACGCCGTTGAAGAAGTCGCCGAAGTCTTTCTTCAGGTTGGTGGTCTGGAAGGTGATCGTGCCCTTGACATCACCGGTGAGCTTCCCGGAGCCGACGTTGCCCTTGTCGACCGAGCAGCCGCCGGCGGTGGCGTCGCCGCTGTCGTCGGAGCCTCCGGAGAGGCCGCATCCGGCGGCCGTCAACGTCAGTACGACGAGACAGGACAGGGATCCGGTCAGTCTTCTTGCGCGCATTGCTGCTGCCCTCCAGGATGCTGGTTTGATTCACCAACTTCGACTCCGAATGATGAAAATGTGGACCAGAATTCATCGGAGGTCAATGGGGTGCCGTGTTGCTTTTAGGTTCCGGAACCTGACGACAATCTGACGACGACCGCTTCAGTGGCGGTGCTCGTGGTCCAAGTGGGACGGGTCCCCGGGGTGCTCGTGCCCGGGCGCGTACACCACGTCGACCCGCGCCAGGTCGAGCCACGAGAAGAAGGCGCGCCGGCCCGCCGCCTGCCTCAACTCGCCCTCGATACCGGCCTTTACCTGCTCGTACGGCAGGAAGTCGGCATCCCTCGGCTCACCGAAGGGCCCGCCGAAGGGGTCGACTCCGCGCCGCATCGCGGCCTGCGTGAGGAACCGGTCCCGGTTGCGTTCGTAGTACTCCCACAGGGCCGCCTCGGGAATCGCCTGGTGCCCTTCGAGGTGCCCCAGCAGTGCCCGCGCGGCGGCCGAGTAGGCCAGCACGACCGCGACGATGCTCCCGAGTCCGGCGACGTTCGCCTCCGGCACGGCGGTCAGTAGACCTGCGTGGGGCGGTTCCGGAGGCTTCAGCCCTCGCTCGGCACACGCCCGCCGCGCGAGAACGTCCGCCACGACCACCTGGGTTGCCCAGCGCCGCCGCTGCCGCTCCGCTCGCGCGAGCGCCTCGGGCCGTGTCCTGTCGCCATCGCGCGCCGGTACGGCCGCCAGAACCGCGTCGACCCGCTCCCGGGCGACGGGTTCACCGCGTACGAGAGCGCAGGCGCCCTCGGGCGGACGCACAGGTGGATGCGTGTGTGGACGCGCGTGCGGATACCCACGCTCATGTTGCTCGTTCATGGCGTCACCTCCAGAACCACGGCCTCCGTGTACGCCACGCACCCGTGCCAGCCGACCTTCGCCATCAGCCAGTACGACCCCGGCGCCAGCGCCCCGCCGTCCACCTCGATCCCGCACTCCACCGACTCCCCGGCCGGTACGGCGAACCCCCGCACCCCGGGCCCGACCCCCGCCCACGTCCCCCACGAGGACACGGCCCACAACGTGCCGTTGATCTCCCCGAGGGTGGTGTTGCGCAGGCTCACCGGAACTCGTAGGCGCTCTCCTCGCCGCACGACGACCCGGTCAACCCCCAGCCGTGTCACCAGAGTCGGGCCGGTACGCCCGTCCGGCGCGCGCTCCTCCGGCACGGTGCCCGGCACGTCCAGGGCCACGACATCCTCGTACACCTGACCCCCGTACGGCAGGCGGGCGGTGAGCCAGTGGCGGCCGGGTGGGGCGTCCTTCGGTGGGGTCACCGTGACCTCGGTGAGGGTGAAGCCGGCGGGGCCGAGGGCGTACGGCAGCTCGGCCGGTTCGGCGGACCAGCCCGGCGGGACGCCGAGCGCCAGCGTGCCGGAGACGGGGGAGTCGGTCAGCTCGGAGCTGATGCGGATGGTCGCCGTCACCGGCCCGGAGGCGGTGAGGGCGGTGGGGGAGAGGTAGACGGCGACGGGCAGGTTGCCGCGCGGGGCCGGGCCGGAGTTGTGGAGCCAGTAGCGGGTGTGGACGGGCTGGGCGGGCTCGTACGCGTCGATCGCTTCGATCGTCTCGATGCCCATGCCTTCAACTCCCATGCCCTCAACGGTCGCTGTGCTGGCGGGAGTTATCAGCACGGTGGCGACCTCGAAGCCCGTCAGGTCGGCCCCGAGAACGCCGTCCGCGTCCGGGGGCAGCGGCTCACCGGGTGTCTCCAGGACGTCGGCACGGGCGCCGTCCGTCCAGGCAACCGGCCCGCGCACCCGCGCCGACGTCGGCCGGCCGTTCACCTCGTGCATCCGTACGACGACACCGCGCCCCGGATCGGCGGGCGCCACGCTCCCCCGGGCGAGCGGCGAACCGGCGGGCTTGAGGGCGTCGAGGAGCACCTCACCGGCGGGTTCGAGGCTCAACAGGGTTGTGGTGCGCGGGAGTTCGGCAGTGGCCGCAGTGTCTGTGGTGTCCGTGGAGTGGCCCCGAACGCGCGCCCGCAACGGGTGGTTGTACGCGTGCCCCGCCTGCGGCAGCCGCAGCTCGCGCCAGTCGCCCGTGCCGCCCAGCACGGCGTACTCGAAGGTGTGCGACCAGTGTTGGAGCTGGAACGCGGAGCCGTCGGGGGCCGTGCGGCGGGGCGGGTCGACCCAGAAGCCCGACGGCCAGCCGGTGCAGGAGCGCATCAGGGACATGTAGAGGTCGCCGGAGGGCGTGACCACGCAGCCGGGTGTACCCCGGTTGAGGACGGCGAAGCCGGTGCCGTCCCAGGTGTCACCCGGTGGCAGCGCCTCGCCGCCACCGGCCGACGTGACATGGACGACGGCGTCGCCGAGGTCGGCGATCAGCGCGCCCACCGCCTCGGCGTCGCCCTGCGGACCACTGCCCGCCACCACGAGCAGCGGCAGCCGCTCCAGGTCGCGCAGGTCGGCCCCCGGCACCCACTCCTCGCGCAGCCCGGAACGCGGCGCGACCCATACGGCGGCCACGCCCGACTCGGCGACCTGGCGCCGGAGTTCACGACCGGCGGCCGGGTCCATGCCAAGGGCCTCGGCGACGACGGAGTTGCGGTCGGGGGTGCCCACGGCGATCCGGATGTCGGGGAGGTTGGAGTCGATCTCCAGGTCGCCGTAGCGCTGGCCGTCGGCGATCGTCGAGGTGGCCGTCACCCCCACCCGGACGAGGGCGGCGGCGAGTTCGGCACCGAGGTCGCCGGCCTCGCTCCAGGACGGGTAGACCAACTCGGCGACACCGATGGCCCGTTCGCCGAGGAGTGTGCCCGAGTCGTCGTGCACGGCCACCCGGGCGGTGCTCCCCAGGCCGAACCAGTTGTTGGCCGGGTTGTCGAGCGTCCACGGGAACCGCTCGCTGTCCACCTCCACGAACCCGAACCCGCGCCCGATGACCGCGTCGGCCACCTCGTGCACGGGCAGCCCGCCCTGGACGTTTGAGGGCCAGCGGACCCGGATGAGCCGGTCGGAACCGTCGTACCCGTCGATGGTCGTCGACACGTCGAGCCGGTCGATGCCCTTCCACAGGGTCAACTGCTGCGTGTAGGTCAAGAGTTGGTCGAGGGTGCCGGTGACGGTGATCCGGGACCCCGCCGCGGAGTGTGCCACCTTCACCGAAGCCGTCACGCTTCCGCTGCGGGCGGCCGTCGTCCCGGTCGGGGTGAGATGCCAGGGCCCCTCGCCGAACTTCGGGTGCGTCGGATACTCCTCCTGCACGACCAGCTCGTTGCCGATGTCACCGGCGCGCAGCAACTCCCGCCCATTCCCGGCGAGTTGGCGCAGGCTGCTGACGCCGCCGCCGTGACCGGGGTCGACCGTCACCTCGTAGAACTCGTTGCGGATGGTCAGGCCGTCGCCCGGAGTCCAGCCGGGCACCGAACCCTCCCCGAGCGGCAGCGCCTTGAGCCCGAGGCCGGGTACGTCGGGCACCACGACCCGGAGTTCACCATCCGCCTCCCGAACAGCCGGCAGGGGCAGCCCAGTTGTGTTGTCGAGGGGGACGAGGCCGTCGGGCAGGTCGACGGCCAGGACGTCCCGGCGTTGCCAGGTCGCGGAGTTGAGGACGACGAGGTCGGGGCCGCCGCCGGGCAGCGGGGTCACCCGGTCGGCGAGGGCCTGGGTGGCGTCGGCGTGCACGGACTCGGCGAGGTCGTACAGTTCGCGCCAGCCGGTCATCAGGTCGATGTAGACCTGGTCGGACTCGGAGCCGGTGACCGCGTCGTGGTGGGCGCCGTAGATCAGCTGCCGCCAGGCCTTGTCGAGGGCGGCGTCGGGATAGGCGCGCCCGGTGACGAGGGAGGCGAGTGTCGCCCAGGCCTCGGCGTCGGCGAGGAGTGTCTCGCCGTACCGCTGGGCCTGCTTGGTGTCGATGTACGAGACGTCCTTGCCGGTGTAGACCGGGTTCATGTCCCGTGTCTGCGGCGAGGCCCTGCGCCCCTCGGCGTCGAGTTCGGCGCGTACGGCGGCGAAGAAGTCGCGGGGGATCGCCGAGACGAAGCGCGGCCAGACGTACCGCTCGTTCCAGTCGCGGTGGATGGCCATGACCCAGCGGCAGGGCGGCGCGTAGTCGCCACCGACGGGCAGAAGGATGTTGCGGGTGAGTGCGACCTTCTTCAGCCCGGTGAACAGCTTGAGGGCCGCGGCCTCCGCCGCCGGGAGCGTGGGCGCGTTGTCGATGGCCCAGCCGGCGGCGTAGTGGTTGACCATGTACGCGGTGAGGAGACCGCGTCCGGAAGGGGCGATCCAGTCGAACTCGGCCTGGAACTGCATCCGTTGGGGGTCACGGGGTTCGTCCCCGAAGACCGACATGGTGGGCCCCCACTGGTGGAAGGGCCCACGGGCCCAGGAACTTGAGGAGAGCCCCGCGTCGGCCATCAGCCCCGGGAACTGGGGGTCGTGCCCGAAGGCGTCCAACTGCCAGGCGGTGTGCGGGTCGGCGCCGAGGATCCCGCGCTGGAAGCCGTCGCCGTAGAGGGCGTTGCGTACGGTCGCCTCGGCGCCGGTGAGGTTGGTGTTGGGCTCGTTGTAGGTGCCGCCCATGATCTCGACGCGCCCGGTGCGCAGCAGTTGCCGCAGAAACGCGCGCTCCTCGGGGAAGGCGTCCCAGTACGGCTTCAGGTAGTCGACCTCGGCGAGCACGAAGGTGTACGCGGGGTCGCGGCGCGCGAGGTCGATGTGCGCGCGGACGAGGCTGATGCCCGACTGACCGCGCCAGTCGTAGGTGCGCGCGGGCAGCCCGGAGGCGGCCGGGTCGTCGACGTCGTCCCAGGTCTCGGTGTAGGCGGCCTGGGTGTTCCACCAGACGGGGTCGTAGTGGAAGTGGTTGACCATGAACATGGTCCAGCCGGGCTCGGCGACGAGGAGGCAGCCGGTGAGGGAGGCCCGCCGGTCGGGGTCGTCGGTGTCCTCGGCGGTGACGGTGATGTGGGTGCGCTCGCCGGGGGGCAGGTCGCAGACCACGGGTATCTCGACGTGGAGGGTGCCGTCGTCACCGACGGTCGCGAGCGTCTCCCCGTCGGCGCGGACGCCGGGGCCTTCGGCGGTGAGACGGACCGTACGGCCGGCGGTGTGGCCGATCCCGGCGGTCACCACCTGCCGCGGGTGCTCGGCGCCGCCGACGAACAGCTCGGTCGACTCGACTGAGGTGACACGCATGGGTCTCCTACGAGGCCTACGGGAGAAACGGGGGGCGCCTATCGTGGCACCGTCCGGATGGTTCAAACAACCATCCTCAAGTTTCCTTGGTGGTTCATCCATGCAAAAGCCGCCTCGGGGTGACATCACCCGAGGCGGCTTCTGTGCCGTTCTGTGCGACTGCTCAGCGCGTACGGCGGGACTTCACCGCATGCTCCCTGGCGATGTGGTCGGTGAGGGCGAGGGAGGCGCTGGCGCGTTGGTAGGAGAGCTGGGCGACCCGGACGTACAGCAGGTCGATGAGGACGAGTACGGAGTGGCGGGCGCCGATGCTCTCGGTACGGAAACTGGTCTCCGAGGAGGACGAGATGAGCCGTACGTCGGCGGCGCGGGCCAGCGGTGACTTCGGATCGGCGGTGATGGCGACGGTGGTGGCGCCACGCTGCTTGGCCAGTTCGAAGGGCTCGATGGTCTCGCGGGTGGAGCCGGAGTGCGAGATGCCGATGGCGACGTCGGCGGGGGTGAGGAGGGCGGCGGAGGTGAGGGCCGCGTGCACCTCGGTCCAGCCGCGCACCGCGCACCCGATGCGGAAGAGCCGCGTCTCGGTCTCCTGGGCGACGGCGCCGCTGCCGCCGACGCCGTACACGTCGATGCGGCGGGCGCGGGCGGCGGCCTGGCCGGCGCGCTCGATCGAGTCGAGGTCGATACGGTCGATGGTCTGCTGGATGGCACGGAGATCGGCGCTGCCGACGACCTGGACGACCCGCTCCAGGCTGTCGTCGGGCGAGATGTCGGGCCCGATCTCGGCGGTGCCCCAGTCGGAGACCTCGCCGCGACCGCGCTCCTGGGCCAGCTCGATGAGGAGATGCTGGTAGGAGTCGAGGCCGATGGCACGGCAGAACCGGGTGACCGTGGCCTGGGAGGTGCCGGTACGCCGGCCCAGCTCGGCGGCCGAGCAGTGGGTGACGGCGGCGGGATCCTCGAGGATCAGCTCACCCACCTTCCGCAGGGAGCCGGCGAGGCGCGGCAGCTCCGTACGGATGAGGGTGGTGACGTCGGTCGGGGGCATCCCGTTGCCGGAGCCGGTCCGTTCCATGGGGTTACCGATCTCCTCGGCGCTGTACTGGCGGTAGTGCGGATGGCAGGGACGAATGTATCAGCCACCGTCTGTAGGGCAGTTTGAATTCCAGGACCAGGAGAGACCAGGGGAGGCGCGGGAGAGGTGCGGGAGAGGCCAGGAGAGACATGCGGGGCGTTGCTCGCAGCCCGTACACTGTGATTCAGTGATTCACTGATAGCGATAGAGCGGGTGGTTCAATCCACCGGTGGGGAGTGCCGAGTGTCCGTCGAGTCCGTCAGCGCGCAGGGGTTCGTGCGTGAGAGCCGGGCCGTTCTCGACCGCGTCACCGGGTCGGAGGCGGTCCAGGAGTCGGTGACCCGTGCCGCCGGGCTGATCGCGGACTGCATCCGCGCGGACGGCGTCATCCAGGCCTTCGGTACGGGCCACTCCCAGGCCCTCGTCCTGGAACTGGCGGGCAGGGCCGGCGGCCTCGTCCCCACCAACCGCCTGAGCATGGCCGACCTCGTCCTCTATGGCGGCGACGACCCCAGCGCCCTCGACGACCCGCTCCTGGAACGCAAACCGGGCATCGCCGAGCGCCTGTACGAACTCGCGGCGCCGCACCCGGCCGACCTGTTCGTGATCATCTCCAACTCGGGCGTCAACAACGTCATCGTCGAGATGGCCCTCCGGGCGAAGGAACGCGGCCACAAGATCCTCGCGATCACGTCCCTCACCCACACCCGCACGGTCCCGGCGGGCCACACCAGCGGCAGGAAGCTGGCCGACATCGCGGACGTGGTCCTCGACAACGCGGCCCCCACGGGCGACGCGCTCCTCGAACTCCCGGGCGGCGGCGCGGTGTGCGCGCTGTCCACCCTGACCGGCGTGATGCTGGTGCAGATGACGGTCGCGGAAACGGCGGCGGCACTGATCGAGGCGGGGGAACGCCCGCCGGTGTACGTGTCGGCGAACGTGCCCGGGGGGTTCGAGGGGAACCTGGGGCTGGAGCGGCACTACGGGGGTCGGATTCGACGGCCTGCGAGCTGAGCGGACGTACGCGACCGGCATCTGCCGTTGTGTACACATGGCACACCCGGTACCTTGAGTACATGACGCAGATGCCCATAGAGTCCATCCGTGACGTCCGCGCACACCTTGCCGAAGTCGTCGAGCGGGCCGAGCGCGATGACCAGCCCACCGTGATCACGCGACGAGGAAAAGAAGTCGCCGCCGTCGTCTCGATCGACGTCCTGCGCAAGTACCAGCAGTGGGAAGAGCGCGAGATCAACCGCATCATCGACGAGCGGATGGCGAACCGCTCGGCCGGCGTCCCCATCGAGGACATCATGAAGGAGACGCTGGCACGCAGTGACTGAGCACAGCGTGACTGAGCACAGCGTGACTGAGCACAGCGTGAATGAGTACCGCACCGTCTTCCGGCCCGAGGCGCAGGCCGAGCTTCGGAAAGTCCCCCGCGACATGGCGCTGCGCATCCTGGCCAAGCTGACGGAACTGGAGAGCGACCCGCTCGGATTCAGCACCACGGCGCTGGTGTCCCAACCCGATCGCCGTCGCCTCCGGATCGGCGACTACCGCGTCAACTACACCATCGACAACGGCGAACTGGTCGTGTGGGTCGTTCACGTCGGACACCGCTCGACGGTCTACGAGATGTGAGGTCTTGAGGGGGCGCCGTCCTCGCCCTCTGGCGGTTCGGTGACGTTGATGGTGCGCAGGGTGTCGGCCGCGGTGCGGGCCTGTGCGGCGTGGTGTCGGTGTTCGGTGGCCTGCTGGGCTCGGTGATGCTGTTCGTGCTCGTCGACCAGGGCGTCCTCGGCTTCGGCCAGTGCCTCGGCCGCCGCTGCGACCTGCTCGCGCAGCCGATCGGCGGTGGCCTGCAGGACGCTGAGCGGCACGGGGTCCCGCGCAGCCATCCGCGTGGTGGAAACGTCTGTCTCCCGGTCGATGGTCTCCTGCTCCCGCAGGTCCGTCGCATCCGTCCGGCGCAGGGCCGCCGCACTGCGGTCCAGGCGCTCCTGGCCGGCTGTCAGCCGGCCCTGGGTCCGGTCGACCTGCTCGTACGAGCGCCTGCGCACGCTGGGAGCCGGAGCTCCCGCCGCACGACGCCGTATGTCCAGGCGACTCTCCTGAGTGGCGAGCTGGTCCTGCCATGCGTCCACAGCGGTTTCCCGCTCATCGGCGGTGGCTTCCCGTCTGTCGGCGGTGGCTTCCCGCTCATCGGCGGTGGCCTCACGGACGTCGGCGGCGCGCCCCCGCTCGTCGGCCACCTGTTGCTGGTCGGCCTCCGGCCCGCGCTTGTCCGGGGGCGGTGGGGCGTCACTCGTAGTGGACGGACCGTCCGGCGGGTCAGTGTCCATGCTTGCAGTATGCGCCGATCTCGAGACATACGGAGGAGCGCGCGTGGCCCGGCCGGGAGCGGCCGCCCGAGGGCATGAAGTGGGCGCTCACTGAGTGACGTCCGTATCTCACCGACATTGATCAAGAGATCCGTGAAACTAACCAGTGTGTGGGACGACTGAGGGCCGGCGGCAGCTTCGTGCTGATGTCGCCCTTGGCAGCGTTGAGCTGGGCCTGGGTGAGGAAGACGCTGCCGGTGAGGTCCGCGCCGCTCAGGTCGGCGTCTCGTAGGTCGGCGCCGCTCAGGTCGGCCGTTCTCAGGTCGGCGCCCTTGAGGTCGGCGCCGATGAGGTAGGCGCCGCGGAGGTTGGCGCCCCGCAGATCGGCGGCTCTGAGGTCGACGGCGGCTTGATCATTCGCTGACGTTCATACGTCGCGCAGTCCGCGACTCCAGTTCGGACAGCACCGCCCGGAGCCGCTCCAGGGCCGCGGTCGTGTCCGGCTCTCGGCGATTTCAAGGTCAAGATGGCAACGACCCATGCCGCTGCCCGCCGGTGACCTCGCCGTCGAGCTCGAACGCCGTCTCCAGAGCCTCCTCGACATCGTCACGATCGATCGGCAGCCCCACGAAGACGATCTCGAGGAACACTCCGGTCCTCCCTCTCCGTGAGTACATGCGCTTGAAGCCGCTGCGGCCGGTGCCTTTGCGGGATCCCTCCCGCCACTGCACGGGCCGGGCCGCCTGCTTCCCCGCAGCGATGACCAGTTCTTTCACACTCTTCGGCGGCTCGGGGTAGGCAGGCTGGGGCGGGCGCCCGCGGCCGCTGTGGGGCGGGGTGTGCGGCCGTGCGTCGTGCGGGTGTGCCGTGAGGGTGGTCGAGCTGCCCACCACATAGCGCAGCCCGCGCTCTTCCAGACCGAGCCGGAAGGCTGCGGTGTCTCCATAGCCGCCGTCCGCCACGGCGAGGGGGACATCGACACCCCAGGACCGGGTCTCGTCGATCATGTCCAGGGCCAGTTGCCACTTCTCGACATGGCCCACGTCCGGCGGGATGCCGCACCGCTCGCGGCGGGCCACCTTGGCCGGATCGGCCTGCGACGAGGCCGGATCCCAGCTCTTGGGGAGGAACAAGCGCCAGTCGATCGCCGCCGAGGCGGTGTCCGAGGCCAGATGCAAGGACACGCCCGCCTGGCAGTTGGTCACCTTGCCCGCGGTGCCGGTGTACTGCCGCGACACACAGGCCGACGCGTCGCCGTCCTTGAGGAAGCCTGTGTCATCGATGATCAGCGCGGTTGGTTTGATCGCCGCGGTCATCTTCCCTGCGAGGCGGGCCCGCACGTGCGCGGGATCCCACGGGCTGGTGGTGATGAAGTGGGCCAGGGCCTGGCGGTTGCCGTCCTCGCCGAGGCGGGCGGCCATCGGCTCCACCGATTTCCGCTGCCCGTCCAGCAGCAAGCCCCGCAGATACACCCCGCCCCACCGACGCTGATCCGCCCGCGCGAACGGCTCGAACACATCCGCCGCGAAGTCCTCCAGACGGCACCGGACTTCATCCAACTCCCCAGGTGTCACAACCCGGCCAACGACACAGCCCCTCAACCAGACACGCCACCGACAAACGAACCTGACCAAGCCCTACTAGGCCGCAGCCTTCTGCCGAGAAAGCTCCCGCGCCCGCTCGTTCAGCTCCCGTGCCCTCGGATTGCCGAGGTGCGGGTGAATGCGTCGGCGCATGATGCCGAAGTGCTCGTCGGCGCGGGCGGAGGACAGGGAGGCGTAGTCGTCGAGGAACTCGTGCCAGGTCGCGCACGCGACTTCGAGGTGTCCGACTTCGAGTTGCCTCTGCGCGAGCAGGCCGTTCGCGTGTGCGTTGCCCTGCTTCTCCATCGAGGGCCGCGCGCGGTTCGACGCCTTCATGGCCTCGATCGAGCCGGGGACGTCCCCGAGGGCGTACAGCACGCTCGACACGTGGAACTGGTAGGCCGCCTGGTCGTAGCCCCCCACGGCATCGCGCCTGTTGTCCGCCTTCGACAGAGCCGTTTCTGTCTCGGACAGGCGGGTGAAGGCAAGTCCCTTGTCGCCGACCAGAGCAGCCCCGTGTGCCTGCTGCCCTCGAAGGAAGGCCTGCAGCCGTGGGCCGGCCTTCGGTGCGGCTTCCGCCGCCGAGTCGGCGAGGTCGAGGGCCTTGTTCGCGTGGTTGAGATTGGCAGCCTGAAGGGCCATTCCGCGCAGTGTGCGGCAGTAGGTCACCTCGTCACCGCCGGCTTTTGCCAGACCGAGGGCTTGACGGTAGTACCGCTGGCCGAGTCCGTGAGCCTTCTCGTACATGGCCATCCATCCCGTGAGGTACACGAGATCGGATGCGGCGGCGCGCATGTCGTTCTTGACGGCTTCGGTTCCGTCCGCGCGGAGGTAGGAAGCGACCGAGTTCACGATGAAGGCGGCGGCCATCGGCCGTGCGTGGGCGCCCCCGAGTTCGTCGAGGATGTCGGCGATCTTGTCCGTCATGCTGCGGACCACGGCTACATCGCCGGGGCCGATTCTGACCGTGCGGCCTGCGGCCTGGTGCTCAAGCCGGTCCAGGGTCTCGTCGGCTTCCGTGAAGTTCGGTACGGCGAGCGTTGCGGAGTAGAGCGCGGTGGTGAGGACCGTACGGCGTGAGGGATCCATGTCTGCCCTTCCCGTGTCAACCAGACCCTCAATGGTGTTCAGGGCGTGGGCGGGCGCAACGTTCATTCCGGACAGGTTCGGAAGTGCGCCAAGTCCCGCTTCCTCGTAGGTGATTGGACGCCCAAGTCGTCGGGACAAGGCCTCGATCACGATCGGTCGCGCCGCCTTCTGCGGGACCACCCCGTCCAGCCAATGTGCCACGGAGGATTCGTCGTAGCGGAGCTTCAGACCCCGTTCGGTACCTACCCGGTTGACGGACGAGGCGAACTGCCGATGCATCCATGCGCCTTCGTCCAACAACCGCGCCAGGTTCTCGTTCGGCTGGCCCTTTGGCACGTTCACCACTCCCCGCGAACTCCGACGTTCAAGTCGTTCACGTTCTGCTGCCGCTCCAACGGTACCGCTGTGCGCGTCTGATTGGTTGCGTAGAGCGACAACGTCAGTGAGGGGTGTAGCGATGCAACAGAGGTTCGTTGGGTGGAGGTTGGGCTATGAGGGGCCTTGCGTCGTCACGGTGCGGGCGGGCGAGTGGCGCGGCTTCGACGAGCACGCACCCGCTTGGTGGCCGAGACACTTCCCGCCCCTGGACCACACCGTCGTCCAGAGAGTCAAGCAGGGCCTTCAGAGGCTCCTGAGCGTATGAGCGCCGGAGTGCCTGCGTCGTCGGCTCCCGCCGTGCACTTGCCGGAACTTGAGCCCGTCGCCGTCGAGGGCTGCGGTGTTTGTGCGGCCCTGGTCGAACAGCGTGAGGGCTATCGCAGGGTCTCGTACACGGCGAGAGTGAACGACTGCAATGACGAGCTTGCGAACCATCCGCACAACAAGGGGACGAAGAGAGCGGCACGATGACCGCCCTCACCGTCCAGATTGCGAAGGATGCCTCTCCGGCGCCGACAGGCGTGGTCGCCTCCACCGACGACGTACACCTGCCCCTGGGCAGGCTGTGCGGGACGTGCGCGGGGTGGTGCCAGATCTGGTGTCCGGGATGCTGCGGCTTCGCGGGCTGTGCTCAGTGCGCCTACAACTGCAAGGTTCCGTGCCCGTCGTGCGCGGAAGGAGACGCGGAACCCATCCGATGGTGAGATTCCGCCGCGCCGAGACCGGCAACCTCTGAGCCCCCGCCCCGACAGGTTCGAGAACCCTTGGACAGGTCACCTGCCGGGGCGGGTTCCACCCCACTCACAAGGAAGGGGCACAACCAGTATGACCGTCGCACTCCAACCCCGGAGCAGCACGATGTACCGCGACCCTCGGGAGTTGCTGAACGCGGTACGCCCGTATGTCACCGAGAAGACGTACAACATCTTCGATGCCCCCGGCGCCGAGGGCATCGACCTGTGGGAGCGTGAGGTACGGCTGTTGCTGCGCGACTCGGTCGCCGTGCGCAGCCTCGCGGAACGCGTCCTCGGCCAAGCCGTCGCCTACCTGATCACGGCGATGGAGAACCCCGGCGTCGACATCGGACCGGGCTACACCGTCGACATCGGCATTCACCAGATCATCCTGGACACGCCCGTCTACTTCGCGTTCTGCGAGGTGTACAACGGCGGCGCGTACAAGCATCACGCCCCGCTCGTCGAGCGGCGCCGCGACGGGACCGTCATGCGCACGGCCGACGTGATCCGCGAACACGGCTTCGAGGTTGACGACGAGCTGTGGGAGGTCGACGCGTCGGAATGCGGGCCGTGCGACGACAAGGTGCCCGACAGCCACTGAACAGCCCGATAGGGTGCCCCGCTTCCACTCTCCTCGGGGGAGCGGGGCACCCGTACTCGCCCCTCCGCTCACTGCTCACCGAAGGAAGCCCGTTGGCTGCCGTACACAACTTCGACGATGAACGCGCGGTGTGGGACACCTACGCCGAGTCGACGCGGAAGGACGTCTTCGAGTCCGAGCCGGTGTTCCGGTGGACCCAGTACGCGGGTCACGGGCCCGGTCCCGAGGTGCTTGGCGAGCCGGAGAGCGTGCTGGAGATCGGCTGCGGTACGGGTCGCGCGCTCGCGTTCCTCGCACGGCAGGGTGTGAAGGCGCGCGGGGTGGACATGTCGCCGGTCATGGTGGCCAACACCACGCAGCGGTGGGGGCCTCTCGGCGCCGAGTTCGTGTGCGCCGAAGTACTCGACTTCCTGAAGCGCGACACCCAGACCTACGACGCCGTGTACTCGGTCTTCGGCGCTGCCTGGTTCTGCGACCCCCGGAAGCTCTTCCCCCTGGTCCGCGAACGGCTGAACCCCGGGGGCGTGTTCGCGTTCTCCCAACCGCCGGCCATCCCGGGAGCGTACGGACCGCAGGGCATGTACAAGGGAGGCTTCGCGGGCCCGGCCAGGTACACCTACCGTTACAGCTACACGCCTGCCTCGTGGCGGAGCCTTCTCGTGTCGGCAGGCTTCACGGAAGCGGTGGCGGTAGTCCTCGACGCACCGAAGCCCGGCTACATCGGGACGTTGAGCGTGCGGGCGGTAGCCCCGTAGAGGGCATGTTTGAGCGGAGCGAGACGAGACGAGGCGGGGTCTCATGGTTCCGCTTCTCCCCTCGACTTCGATTTCGACATCGGCCACAGGAAAAGCAGTTGCTGAGCCGGCGCCGGTCATGGACGATCCCGGACCGTGACGACGCGTGCAGACGAGCCCCGACCCGACCACCGCACCTCGACCCCGCACCCTCCCACCACCCGCCCGCTCGCTCTGGTCACCGGCGTGGGCCGCACCGTCGGGATCGGTGCCGGGATCGCCCGCCGACTGGCGGTGTCGGGCTGGGACATCGCCTTCACCTACTGGACCTCCTACGACACACGCATGTCCTGGGGCGTCGAACCGGGTGCCACCGAAGAGATCACCCGGTTCCTGGCCGAGCAGGGCGCCGCGAGCACGGCGATAGAGGCGGACCTCGCCGACCCGGACACACCGGCGCACGTCTTCGACGAGGTCGAGCGGCGGATGGGCGGTGCAGACGCCGGTGCCGGTGTCACCGCGCTGGTGATGTGCCACTGCGAGTCGGTCGACTCGGGCCTGCTCGACACGACCCTGGAGAGTTTCGACCGTCATTTCGCCGTCAACGCACGTGCGTCCTGGCTGCTGATCCGGGAGTTCGGCCGCCGCTTCACGGCGAGCCCGGGAACCGGCCGGATCATCGGCCTCACCAGCGACCATACGGTGGGCAACCTGCCGTACGGAGCGAGCAAGGGAGCGCTGGACCGCATCACTTTGGCGGCGGCCCGCGAACTCTCCCACCTCGGGGTCACCGCCAATGTCATCAACCCCGGTCCGGTGGACACCGGTTGGATGTCCGAGGAGGACCGGGAGAACGCCATCCGCCACACCCCGCTGGCCCGCCTGGGCACCCCGCAGGACACGGCTCACCTCGTCGACTGCGCACGTTCGGCTCGTCACTCGGCCGTACCTTCATGATTCCTTGCGGCGGTACGACGCCGGGCGTGCTCCGCGTCGAGTTCGCGCAACTCCTCCAGCGTTGCGGCGCTCTCGCGCTCGGTGACCGGCCCGTGCTCCTTCTCCAGCCAGTCGACCAGTTCCCGCAGCCGGTCCCCGTCCTGCCTGAGCGGGGCGAGGTCGCCGAGCGGCTTCACCGCCTGGCAGAGCGAATCCACCTGCTCGGGCGTCATGTCGTACTCGTAGCCGACGTCCCCGACGCTCTCACGGGCCTTCCAGCGGTCCTCTTCCCGAACCATCAAGCCGCCTCGGCTGTCCTGCAGTCGCGGCACGCGGAGGGCCCCGCCGCCCGGAACGCCCGTTCGCAGCCGTCGCAGGTCTGCCAGGGGAGGGAGCGGGGCAAGGGGGTGACGGCCGGTAGCGCGCTCGGGGGCGCCGGGAGCGGGGCCTCGCGCAGGCGGTACGCCAGTACGCGTGCCGGGCGGGCGCGGAAGGGGGCGGGCAGGTTGGTGGTGAGCGCCTCGGTGATCTCCTCGGGGCCAAGGCCCTGCGCGAGCCACTCGCTGACCGCCGGAGCCAACTCGGCGACCTCGCTGCGGGACAGGATCAGCCTGCGGTCGACGATACGGAGCGAGGCGAGGATGACGACGGCCTGCGGGTCGGCATCGTCGAGGCCGAGCGGGGGAGGGGGCGGAGGAGCAACGGGCGGGAGGCTCAGGGAAGTTGCCGCCGAAGTGTTGTCCTCGGCGGGCTCGGACTTGGGCTCGGACTTGGGCTCGGGCTCCGCCAGTCGGGTCGGCGGCTGCGGAGCAGGGGCCACCCGGTCAGTGGCGCCGCGCGGTACGTCGTAGAAGAAGGTCTGTGTACGTACCTTGCCGTTCGGCTCCCTCACCCGGCGCCGTTCCAGATGGCCCGCCGCCTCCAACTCCCGTAGCGCACGCGAGATCAGGATCTCGCCCTCGTCGAAGTGGGCGCAGAGGGCGGCGATGCTGATGCGGGCGCCGTCGGGGAGGGAGAGGATGTAGGCCGCGACGCCGATCGTGACCGCGCTGCCGCGCCGCTGGGCGAGGGCGTTGGAGATCACCGTGAAGTTGGCGGTGAGGCGGGTGCGCACGTGAATCACACCGTAGGTGGGTGTGTTCGGTGAAGGTGAGTTCGGTGCGTTCGTCGCACCGGAGTTGGCGCACGAGGGCGCGTTAGACTGCGTTTCAGCCATTGGGAAGGGACTACTTCCTGAGCGGTCAGGCCCTCGTCCAGGATTGCCGTCCTGGCGGGGGCCGTCGTCTTTGTGAGGTTGTTTCCGGGAACGTAACTCTCCGCACCCACTCGCCGCAACCGCGTCACTCCTGAGAGTGAACGGGGGCGCACGGGGGCGAACAGGTGTGAACGGGCGGGAGGGGGAGGGTTGTTGGTTCTTTTCTCAAAGTCCTTTAGGAGGAGAGCCGTGGCCGCCCGGATCCCGGCGCACAGGGACCCGGTGCGACCGCATCACCGTGCCCACCCGGAACCCGGTCGACGCAGTCACGGCGACCAACCGGCCAGCGAGAGTAAGGGCCCCCCGCCGAGATGGTGACGCAGGGCGCCCGCGCTTGAGCGCACGAACTCCTCCGGCAGCGCGTCGACTTCGACCCAGCGGACCTCGGCGTGTTTGTCGGGTTCGCGGTTCTCGGGCTCGCCGGTCCAGTCGTGGGTGACGAAGACGACGGTGAGGTAGCCGTTCGGGGCTTGGACGCCCTGGGAACCGTGGACGATGTGCGCGACCTTCAGGGTCTCCGGCTTCACCGTCAGCCCGGTCTCCTCGTACAACTCGCGCACCGCCGTGCCGGTGATCGGCTCGCCGGGTTCGCTCTTGCCGAGGGGCAGATCCCACATGCCCTGCCCGAACTTGGCACGCGGGCCGCGCTGGAGAAGGACGACACGGCCCGCCGCCCGGTCGTGAACGATGACGGCCGCCACCAGCACGGTCATGGAGCCGAAGGCGGGCGCGAGGGTGTTGGACTGGTCGGCAATCGGCGACTGGGACACTTCGCGTTCCTTCACGTTCCTTCACGCCTCTGATTCAAGGGCCAGGTGAACGAGCCCTTCGACAGAGGCCAGGGCGGCCCGCAGGGCAGGATCGGTGGCCGGAGTGGTGGCCAGCAGAAGCACCTGGAAGGACGCGTGTTCGGAGGCGTACAGGTCGTCCTCGTCCTCGTCGTCGCCGGGTATCGAGTTGGGCTGGATCTCGATCCTACGGCCGGGGCTTTCCGCGAGGTGGTACACACCCCGGAAGTAGCTGTCGCGCTCGGTGAAGTCCAACCCCAGGCGGTCGCTGACGAGTCGGACCAGTTCGTCGGGGGTGTGGGCGCTGGTGCCGTAAGTGTGGAAGTCGGTCATCGTGCGCCGGAGTCTAGGGCGGCCCACTGACATCGCGTTCCGTTCCCTGGTGACCCGCGATCCCCCGATCCTCCGATCCGCTGGTCCACACCGGGGACGCACTCCCCGAGGCCCCCCGGAGGCCCCTCACCCCCGTCGCAGCAACGGCCGTTCCACCAGCGCGTACGACGCGAGGGCCGCCGCGACCGTCGCCACCATGCCCATCGGCAGCAACTGGTCGTCGGGTACGCCCAGGTCGGACAGGAGGCGGAGGACGGGGTAGTGCCACAGGTACATCCCGTAGCTGAGGTTGCGGCCTGCCCAGGCCAGGGCCCCGATCGAGAGGAGGCGGGACGGCCACGACCCCGGGAGCAGGTCCAGGGTTGCCACCACCGTGGCCGTCAGGACGGCGGCGACCATGAAACCGGTCGTGTACCAGACGGGGTTCCACACGCTCGCCTCGGTGATCGGGATCTGCCAGGCGACCAGGGCCAGCAACCCGAGCGCGGGCCAGCACAGGCGTCCCGCCCAGCGGCGCAGCCGCGCCAGGCGGGGGTCGTCGGCGCGCAGGCGGGCCAGGACCACGGCCAGCAGCGCGCCGATCAGGAGTTGGTCGGCGCGGGTGTCGGGGCCGTTGTAGATGCGGTGGGCCGCCGTGGGGTCCCAGAGGGCGAGGCGCCACAGCAGCGGCAGGACGCACAGGGCCGCCACCCACGCCAGTGCCCTCCGTGCCGTGGTGTGCCGTAGGAGCAGCAGGAGCAGGATCGGCCAGGCCAGGTAGAACTGCTCCTCCACCCCCAGGGACCAGGTGTGGCTGAGGGGTGCGGTGAGGTCGGAGTACGGGCCGGACTCACCCGCCCGTACGAGGTTGACCACCGACACCGCCGCCAGCGCCGCCGCCTTCCACGCCCCGTCGAACAGCGGCAGCGGAAGCGCCAGGGAGAGGAGCGTGATGACCGCGCACATCGTCAGCATGGCCGGGCCCAGCCGCAGCCACCGCCGCTTGTAGAACGACCGCAGGCCGATGCCGCCGGTACGGGCGTACTCGGCGATCAGCAGCCGGGTGATGACGAAGCCGCTGAGCGTGAAGAAGACGTCCACGCCCACCGAGCCGCCGGGTACCAGACCCGGCTTCACGTGGTACACGATCACCAGTACGACCGCGACCGTCCGCAGCCCGTCCAGCCCCGCCACCCGCCCGCCACCACGCAGCGCCGACGGAAAACCCCGACCGCCACCGGATCTGCGCCGGGATCCCGCCACCGGCCCGCGCAGGGTCTGCGCGCTCTGCGGGCTCCGCTCCGTGGCCGCGTCAGTGACAGCTACCGTGCTCCGGTCGGTGGGGGTACTCATAAGGTCCGCGCCTGCCCCGCCTCGGCGGAGCCACACCCGTACTTACGGTCCCCACAGCTTCGGCGCCGCTTTCCGGACGCCGCGCCTCCACCGTCCCCGCCGGCTTCCCCCTCCGTCCTCTCAACCCTGCGGGGCCCGCACCGGTCTACCCATTCGCCGCGGCACAGCACGATCTTCGAAGCGCCGTGGCCAGCGGTCATGCGGGTGAGCGGAGACGAAAACAGGATGAACAGCCGTACGGGAACCCCTCGGCGAGTCGGCACGAGCCGGAACAGGCAGCCGGGGCAACGCGGCCCGCGGACACACCGGACGCGTACGACCGTACGCATCACCGGTGTGCCCAGGAACACGCCATCGCTTCGTGCCGACAGCCGCAGCGCGCCCCTGCTGTCGGGGCCCGCCCGGCGCATCGCCGCCGGAAGCGTGCTGCTGCTTCTGGTGAGTGGCGTGATCACCGTGGGTGTGTGGTTCTGCATCACGTTCCAGACCGCCGTCACACCGGTGCTGCTCGCGCTGCTCCTCTCCGCCCTGCTCGGCCCGTTCTACCGGCGGCTGGTCAGGATGAGGTTCAACAAGTCCCTCGCCGCCGGGCTGACCTGCGCCGCCGTGATCCTCATCATGGGCGGGGCCGCGTACATCGTGGTGAACGCGCTGCTCGACACCGGTGACCAGATCATCGACTCGCTGCGGGACGCGGCGAAGGACCTCAGCGAGCGGTTCGACGTGGTCGGCACCGCCCTGGACGACCTCGCCACGAACGCCCAGGGCCTGCTGTCCAAGTTCGGCGGTACCGCGGTCTCCGGTGTGCTGAGCGGCGTCAGCCTGCTCACCGAGATGATCGCCACCGGAACGCTCGCGATCCTGCTCCTCTTCTTCTTCCTCCGCGACTCCGACCGGGCCGTCGCCTCACTGCACTCGCTGGCGCCCCGCGGCTCCGGCGCGACCCTGGAGGTCATGGCCCGCCGCGCCTTCCAGGCGATCGAGGGCTTCATGCTGGGTACGACGATCGTCGCGTTCATCGACGCCGTCTGCATCACCGTCGGCCTGCTGATCCTTCAGGTGCCGGGCGCCGTCGGGCTCGGGGCGCTGGTCTTCATCGGCGCGTACATCCCGTACCTGGGCGCCTTCCTGTCGGGCGCGGTCGCGGTCCTCGTCTCGTTCGCGGACGGCGGGCTCACCACCGCGCTGTGGGTCCTCGGCGTGGTCACCCTCGTCCAGCTCCTGGAGGGGAACGTGTTCCAGCCGATGATCCAGAGCCGTACGCTCCAGATGCACCCGGCGGTCATCCTCCTCGCCCTCACCGCCGGCGCCTCCCTCGCCGGCATCCTCGGCATGCTCCTCGCCGTCCCACTGACGGCGGCGGCGTTCGGTGTGCTCTCCGAGATGCGGGGGCGGTACGAGGAAGGGGTGAGCGGGGGCGCCGGCGCGACGCGCTGATCGGACAACTCACCACTGTTTTCACCACCACCCGGATGACCCGTATGGCCACCACCCGCAACCCCGTGGTGCGCGGCGCGCGTAACATCGCGCTTCCCCTGCTGGGCCGCACGGCCATGCCGAGGAAGCTCGCGACCGAGCCGGCGGAGCTCGACTACCGCTGACTCAACTACCTCTGGCTCAACTACCGCTGAAGGGAAGGGAGACGGAGACATGGAGACGGCGAGGCTACGGATCCGAAGTTTCACCTCGGCGGACGCGCCGACCCTGGCGGCGTACCGGTCGGACCCCGAGGTGAGCCGGTACCAGTCCTGGGAATCGCCGGTGCCGTTGGCGGAGGCCGAGCGGCTGGCGGCCACGTTCTCGGCCGGGGACCCCCGCGCTCCGGGGTGGTTCCAGTACGCCGTCGAGCGACGGGACGTGCCGGGGCTGATCGGCGACGTCGGGGTGTGCCGCAGCGAGGACGGACGCCAGGCCGAGCTGGGCTTCACGTTCGCCCCGGAGTTCCAGGGGCACGGGTACGCCACCGAGGCCGTCGCGCGGCTGGTGCGGTTCCTGCTGGTGGAGGAGGGCCTGCACCGGATCTCGGCCGCCTGCGACGGACGCAACGTCCGCTCGGCGAAGCTGTTGGAGCGGGTCGGATTCCGCCGCGAGGGTCACCTCGTCCGGAGCACCTGGATCAAGGGGGAGTGGACCGACGACGTCCTCTTCGGTCTGCTGGCCTCGGAGTACCCAGCCGTGCGGGAGTGATCGCCGCCCGGACGCGGAGCGAACGCGGGCAACCAGAACGCCCGACACCGTTCAAGGCGTTCGGGGCGTCGGGACGTTCGGCCGAGCATGAGACCTGGCCTGGCGGCAGGGCTCACAGTGATGACGGCGGTGGCACCGCTCGGCCTTCAGGAACGTCGCCGACATGATGCCTAGAGGCGGAGCATGCGCTGCGTGATCTCGCGGTACTGGCGCAGTGCCAGCCGGAGTTCGTCGGACTGTGTTTCGGGGTCCTGGTCCTGCCAGCCGGCGCGAAGCAGACTCCGGTGTTCCGCGAGGGCGTTCACCAGCTGGGCGGTGGCTTCGTCGTAGGCGCTCTCGGCCTCTTCCAGCGCCTCGATCGGGGTGTCGGCGAAGGTGTTGAGGGCGTGCTGCAGACGCTGGAGGACCCTGTCCTGTTCGTCCTGCGGGAGCAGCGGCTCCGGGCCCGGCCTGCGGCGCTCGGCGGAACCCCGAGGCTGGCTCGCGGGCTGCTGGGCGCGTGTCTGGTCGTACATCATCGGGGATCGTATCCGTTCCGTCTGAAGGCGTCTGCGGTCGGGTGTCCGGTGTCGTTGCTCACCAGGAACGACACCGGCTAACGGGGCCGGTGCGCGAGGTGCTCCCGATGGCCTCACGCTACTCCCCGAAGCGGGGGCGCGAGGCCGGTCACTCGTGCTGGTCCGCGGTCCGCTCCGGCACCGGAGCGGGGATGGCCGAGGTGTCGAAGTCGCCCGCGATGATCTGTACGGCGAGGTCCGTCAGGCGCAGATGACGGGCGCGGGCGTACGACCGGAACGCGGCGAACGCGTTGTCGACGGAGGTGTCCCAGCGTTCCGCCAGCACGCCCTTGACCTGCTCGACCAGGACACGGCTGGTCAGCGCGGACTCCAGCTGGCTGTTCTCCACGTGGGACCGCTCCAGCGTGCGCTGCTGGAGGATCGTGATGGTGGCCACGTCGGCGAGTGCCTGGGCGAGCGCGATGTCGTCGTCGCCGAGGTGGTGCGCCGTGGTCTGGAAGAGGTTGAGGGCGCCCACGACCCGGCTGCGCAGGCGCAGTGGGATGGCGTGGGTGGCCACGTATCCCGTCTCGCGGGCCTGTGGTGCGAAGCGCGGCCAGCCGACGATGGCCTCCGGCTGGGTCAGGTCGATGTTCGTGCGGGCCAGGCCGGTGCGGTAGCACTCGACGCAGGGCCCCTGGTCGTGCTGGAGCGTGAAGAGTTCCAGCAGCCGGGTGTGCTCGTCGGAGGCGGCGATGACCTGCAGTTCACCCTGCGCGTCCGCGAGGAGGATCCCGGCCGCCGACACGTCGAGCAGTTCGACGCAGCGCGCGCACAGCCGGTGCAGCAGGTCGATGACGTCGAAGTCCTCGACGAGGGAGTCCGCGATCTCCACGAAGATCTCGGCCAGACGTCGTTCACGGGCCATGCCGATCATCCCTTTCCACCGTCGGGCGATTGTGGCCCGCTCACATCGTCTTCGAATCGGAGCCTGCGGGCGACCACATCCGCCGCGATCTCGCCGAGGGGGCGCTCACTGCCGTACGCGTGGGCACGCAGGCGCAGGAGCGCCTCCTCCATGGCCACGCCCAGTTGGACGCTGATCATTCCCGTCGCCTGGTGCACGACCGCGCGGCGCAGCCCCGCCGGTGGGGCCAGGGACATGTCGAACCCGCGCCCGTTGCCGTTTCCGCCACCAGGGCCTCCGTTCAGGAAAGCGCCGGTCAGCGCGGCGGTGAGGGCGGTGGCGTCCGTGTACTGCTGCTCGCTCAGCCGCCGGTCTCCGTCGCACAGCACGGTCAGTACCCCGAGCCGGATGGCTCCGATGCCCAGCGGGAAGCAGCACACACCGTGTACGCCCAGGTCGTGCGCGGCCGGCAGCAGCGCGGGCCAGCGCTCGGGGCGTACCCGGCCCAGGTCCGGTTCCACGACGGGCGAACCCGTGCGGACCGCGTCCGGCCCCGGCCCCTCACCCAGCGTGAACTGGAGCTCGTCGAACCGCGCGCTCAGCTCGGGATGACACCAGACCGGCTCGGCCGTCGGGGCCTTGCCGACCAGCAGGGAGAGCACGACACCCTCGGCGCCCAGCGCCCCCGCACACGCCCGGGCCGGATCGATCACCTCGCCCTGGCGCAGCGACCGCAGGACCTCGGCCATGCTGTCGCTGATCACCGGTCTCCGTCCCGTGTCCATGGCACTTCAGGGTAGGGCGCGGCCCGGCCTCCGCCGTACAGTACGCGCGTCGGTCCGCCACCGTGCGGCCCGGCGTCGCACGGGCCGCGGGCATGTCCTGAAGCAGCGGGTGCCCGCCGGAGCGTGGGTCAGACACTCAGACCGGCAAGGGATTCGGAGTCGTCGATGAAGGCGCGGGCCACGTCGGCCAGGCGCAGGTTGTGGGAGCGGGCGTAACCGCGCAGCGCGCTGAACGCCTGCTCCATGTCGACGCCCTGGCGTTCGGCGAGTTTCCCCTTGGCCTGTTCGATCAGTACCCGGCTGTCCAACGCCGTCTGCAACTGTTCGTTGAGCATCGTGCTGCGGTGGGCGGTGCGGTGTTGCAGGAGGCTGATGGTGGCGACGTCGGCCAGGGCCTGGGCGATGAGTGTCGCGGGCGGGTCGAAGGGGCCGGGGGCGGCGCGGAAGAGGTTCAGGGCGCCCACGGTGTTGTCCCGCAGGCGCATGGGCAGGGCCTGGACGGCCCCGAATCCGCTGCGGTGGGCCGCCGTGACGAAGCGCGGCCAGCGGTGGACCTCCCGGGTCAGGTCGTGGACGATCACGGGTGCTCCGGTGCGGTAGCACTCGAGGCAGGGGCCCTCGTCGTTCTGGAGCTGGAAGAGCTCCAGCAGGCGCACCTGTTCGTCGGAGGCGGCCATGACGCGGAGTTTGCCGTCCTGGTCGGCGAGCAGCACCCCGGCGGCGCTCGCGTCGAGCATGCCGACGCAGCGGTCGGTCAGCAGGCGTAGGAAGTCGATGAGGTCGAAGTCGGCGACCAGGTTGTCGGCCAGCTCGACGAAGGTCTTGGCCAGGAGCTGTTGATCCACGGTGGGCACCCTCGATGGAGGCTGGTCCCGGCCCGAACGGGCGGGAAGGAGCGGCACGTTCGCTGGTCGGCCGCCATATGTCGGTTTTCCTCACAGACGTCCTGGTCCGGCTCCGCGGCAGGGCGTCGAGCAGTTCCGGAGTCGTGAGATCTCCGGCTTCCGTGACCGCGCCCGCCGGGCGCCGGCCGTCATCGCCCGTCGCCCGAGAGGACGGGGACCGGCTGGACGGAGCCGCGCGGCGGAACCGCCATGAGTACGGCCGAGGTGCCGGTGATGTCGAGCATGCGGGTCAGTATCGGCTGCGGATGATGCAGTCGCAGGGTCCCGCCGACGGCGGTGGCCTGCTGTGCGGCGAGGAGGAACACGTTGAGTCCGCTGCAGTCGCAGAAGGTGACAAGGTTGAGGTCGATGTCGATGGCGCGGATGCCGTCTCGCAGGCACTGTTCCAGGGACACCTGCAGCAACGACGCGGATGCGAAGTCGATCTCACCGACCAGGGTGATCAGCGCTCGTGTCCTTCGGTCATGGCGGTGGACGGTGAGCTGGGGCTGGGGCATGACGCCTCGGTTCGGAGCCCCTCCGGCAGCGGGTGCGCTGGTGCCGGAGTTCCGGCTTCCTGGGCGCGCTCCCGGCGGGGTGCGTTTTCGGCGGAGGCAGAACAACGGCCGGTCCGACAGCCTGCGCGGCAGGACAGAGGATCCACCCGGTTCCCTCCTGGGATGCGCCGGATGACAGACGAAGAGTCCGCACCCCACAGACATCTGTGTTCAGGAAACAGCATGCCGCCGGGGTCTGGGACGTCTATAGCAGCTTAGCCCTCCCGTCGGTCGCTGGACAGGCCGTAGGCGGCCGGGTTGGGACGAACAAGCGCTCGCCCGGGCACGATCCGGGAGGTTCCCGGCACCTGCCGACGCATGCGAACCGCCCATGCGCGGCCAGTCGTTGGCCGCTGGCCCCCTGTGGCCTCCTGGCCGCAGGTGTCTCCGACAGCTGCCACGGCCCCGTCAGGTCTCATCCGGCCACGGGCGTCCGGAATCCCATGGTGTTGGTCTCGTCCAACCCCGGTCTACGCTGCGAGCCGGGTCCTCGCCCCGCCGCCGACCACGGTGAGCGGCTGGAGCCGCATCGCCGACAACGCGGCTCCAGCCGTTCGTCCTCCCCAGCCCGTGTTCGAGCCCGGGATGAACTCCCGCGCACCCCGGGACGGGTGGTGAGGACGGTCAGTGCGAGGCGGCGACGTGAGGGGGAGTCCGCGCCGCCCTCGTACCTCTCGGGGGCATCCGTTAAATCAGGTCGGGCGCCGGGCCGTTGAGGAGCTCGGGGAGCTCGGGGAGACAGTCCCCTGCGCCGTCGGACCGCCTGCCTCGTACCGCCCAGTGTGCTCCTGTTCGGCCCGTCGAAGCACACCTTGCAGACAGCCGGCGAAAACTCCCCAAGTCCAGCCGCCCGACGACGCCTTCACACAGCCCGAGGCGGAAGGCGGGGATGCTCCGGCGGCCCGACGACCCCTCCGGGAACACGAAAAGGGCGGAGCCCGAAAGCCCCGCCCACAACACCCCGAAGCCCCGGCTCAGGGCCAGACAAGGCAGTACGGCTGATGCCCTGCCTCATGCAGCCGATGGCTGAAGTCCTGCCACTCGTGCGGCATTCATGGGAATGGGAGCGGTGTTGCGCTGATGTGGGGAATCACGTCAGGGAGGATGTTCGCCAATCGTCCATTTCAAGTGAGGTGCTCGGGCAGGACAAGACGCAGGGCGGCGCCCTTGAGAGTGGGGTGCTCGGATTGGAAAACCACCACTTCCGTTTCGACGGACGGTGTCGCAAAGGCCCGTAGAAACCGTCGGGCTCGATGTAGGCCCTCGCCACGGCCCTCCCCCCGAGTCGTCCAGCCGGGCAGGAAGATCCGCCGGCCTCCTTGGGCTGCGGCAGGCAGACCTGGTCCACTGTCCTGCACCTCGACCAGCACCTCCGGGCTCACCAATTTCGCCGAGACCTGGATCATGCCGCCCCCGACCGTCAGTGCCTCGGCGGCATTGTCCAGAACCTCGTACAACACGGCCCGAAGCACCGCCTCGGGCATGTCCACACGCAGGTTCGGCGGGCAGCGTACGTCCAATCTGATCTCCGAGTACTGGTCCTCGCACTGCTTCTCTAACGTGCGCAGCAATGGCGCCACCTCCGTGCCCGACCCGGGGCCCACGCCTGCCAGGGCCTCGGGATTCTGGGTATCCAGCTCGCTCTCGGCGGCGGCGGCAAGTACGGCCAGCTCGCCGCTGTCCGCGCCGTGGGTCTCGGCGTCGGCATAGTGGCCGTGAGCGGGCACGGTGGCGAAGCGATTGCGGTGCCAAGGCGTCCACAGCCAGGCGGTGTGTACCTCACCGGCGTCGACCGGGTCGGTTCGAAGCTCGCCATGCTTGTATTCGCGTCGTTCCAGCAGAACTGTCAGCTGTTGTTCGGCGCCCGGACGCAGCGTGCGCATGACTCCGTTCAGCGGCAGGGCCAAGTCCTTCGTGCCGTCCGTGGCCGACACGAGCAGTTCGCGCGACACCAGAGCGTCGAGGCCCGCTAGGACTGCCTCCCTGGCGCTGTGGTGGCCCGAGCAGGCTTCGGCCTGGTCACCGACGTCCTCCCGGCTGACGTGACCGTCGACGAGGTCGCAGACCGACAGAGCTGCCCACCAGGCGGCCTCCAGGGTGGGTCCGTCGCAGCGCGCCACCAGTTCCTCGCGCAGCGCGCGTACGAGTGCCTCGTCCCCCTGCCAACCGCCGGTCGCCACATCCCACAGTTCGGCGGGCGCGGCCGCCGAACTGTTTTCGGCGTACTCCAGCATCACCCGCAGCAGCGCCGGATCCATGCCGGTGCAGTTCTCCATGGCCTGCACGGTTGCGAGGCCGCCGCCCAGCGAGAGGTGTGTGATCCAGCGCAGGGTGCGCCAGGCAGTGGCCGGTTCGGTGCCGAGGACGCCAGCCAGAGCCGCGGCGCTGTCCCCGGCCAGCGCCGTGACCGGCCACTGCCGGCCGAGGATGCGGAGGACGGCTGCCCCACGGTCGTCGGGCAGCACGACGAGCTGGAGCAGATCGCGCAGCGACAGCACGGCGGTGGCTCGGCGGTCGGTGTAGGCAGCGGGCTCCAGACTCGGGCTGACGGCGACGTGCGGTGCCTGTCCGTCAGTCAGTTCGGGAACGATGGTTGTGTCGGGCCCGCCGACGTACAGATCGATCCGACCTGTGGGGTGCAGCGGGGACAGCGCCTCGTCGCGGAACAGCCCGTCGAAGAAGGCCAGATGGAACGGGCTGTTCTCGACCTTCTGGGCCACCGCCACACCACTGGGTGCGCCGAGGAAATGACTGAGGGCGTCTGCGAACGCCTCGGCCGCCCCCGCGGAGGGGTCCTTGGACAGCCGGTCGTAGGCGGTCAGCAACGTGATGCCCTGGTGGTCGGCCGCCTCCCAGGCGGCGAACTCGGGCGGGCGCGGCTTCGACGGGTCCAGGTGGTAGCCGAGGATCTGCTGTGCTGACCACTCCTCGTTCCACCGCGGCAGCGGGGGGATGCTCTCCGGGATCGGCGCGCCGATCGGCTCACGGTTCAACAGGGATCGGGCGGCGACGAGTTCACCGGCGGTGAGCAGGGCCCTGACCCGCTGGACGGTGTGGTCGCCGCCACGCGCGGTGGTGGCCTGCTGATCCAGGCGTCTCTCCAGGTCCTGGATGATGGGTGCAATCCGTGCGTCCAGCTCTGCGCTCGCGGCGTCCAGAGCGGCCCCTGCCACGGAGGTCCGGGACCGGGCCAGGGCGCTCACCACGCCGTCGTCCGGTGGGGCGAAGCCCACTCCGGCGGCCTCGGCGCGTTGTTCCAGTTTCGTCACCCGTTGCCGCACCGCCTCCCCGGCAGCGATCCTGGCGGCCTCCAACTTCCGGGTCAGGGAATTCGTCTCATGGTCGCTCAGATCCGGGCAGTCCGAGAGCGCGTACTCGACGGGGTCGAACTCGCCCCGCTCCAGCAGTTCCTCGCAGACCGCCCGCGGCGGCCTGCCGCCGACGCAGGCGAGTACGGCACGGGCGAGCGTGGTGCCGCCCCCTCCGGCGTCGTCCGAGCTCGGCTGACGCACCAGTGCGACCAGGACGTCCGGGAACCGGAACCGGCCCGGCCAGCTCTCCAGCAGTTCGCGCGCGATCCCGTCCACATACCGGCTCACGCCGGGCTCGGCGCCCACCTCGCTCATGCGTCTTCCCTCCCTGCTTTCGGGAGCGCGGACAACGCCTCCAGCAGTGCCTTGGCCGGACGGCGAGCCGGCTCGCCCAGTGCCTCCGCCTCGGCGAGGAGGTGGTGCCAGTCACGGTCCAGGTGGTGGGCGAACTCCCGCTGGAACGGGTTGAGCACGGGAAGCAGGGCAGGGACGTTCGTGCCGCCGCCGTCCTGTGCTGCGAGCGTGCGGGCCTCGGTGAGCAGATCGGCGACCTTGCGTGCGTACACCATGTGGTGGCGCCATTCGATCTTCCGCAGCTTGAGTTTCCCTGCCATCTTGTCCATCTGGGTGCGGACTTCCTGCTCGTTGCGCGGCAGGGCGGCCACGTTGTTGGCGCGCGGGCCGGCGGCCGCGTCATGGAGTGCCATCTCCCGGACCTCGGCCAGCATCCCTTCCGGCTGGAAGAGCGCCCGGTGCAGCTTCTCGCCGTCCTGGAAGTTGAACCGGTGCTTGGCCAGTTCGAATTCGTCCAGGTCGGTGGTCAGCCGGAGCCACCGTTCGCGGAATTCCGCCGACCGTTCGTGGTGCGCGGCCCACTCGATGACGTCCTGCAGCGGCAGTGGAGCCTGGAGGCCGGCGAAACAGGTGCTCGCGGCGCTGGCGAGACGCAGCCAAGCCGCAGGCAGTCCGCGGCCGAGTCCGTCAGGCTCGGCCAGCGCCTCGCACACGTCCCTGCCGACGCTCCCACCGTGCAGCAGCATCTCGGCGACGGCTCCGGCCAGCGCGACCGTACGGTGTTCTGGCGGAGCTTCGCTTAGTTCGATCGCGCTGGCGTAGAGCGGGTAGCCGAGCGGGCCGAGCTCCAGCGGCACGGCAACGGCGGCTAGGTCCCTGGTCGCTCTTCCGGCACTGCTGAGCAGCGGAGCCAGAACGTACGCCTCCATGAAAGCGCCGCGTTCCCAGGCGTCGTTCAGGAGCCAGCGTTCCCACTCCTGTTGATCGGCGACCCCGTCCGTGGTGCCGAGCAACAGGGCGGCGGACTCGCGGCGGAGCACATCGGCGGAATCGCCGGAGTCCCGCCGGCCAGCGAGCACCATCCATGGGTCGTCGCGTATGGGGGCCGACGCGACGGTGGGCAGCGGGGGCAGGTAAGCCGGCAGTTCCCTGGCGCTGCCGTACCAGTCCGGAATGCCCAGCGCGCCGGCGAAGCTCGCGACGAACACGGTGCCGACGATGTGCAGGCCCAGTTCGGCGGGGGCGGGGCCGCGTACCGGGTTCATGGCCCTGTTGCCCAGTGGGCGGTGGCTGCCCACTACCGCCTCGTGATCGCTGAGCACCGCCCGCGCCCGCGCCTCGCTGGTGCGCAGCGTACGTTCGCCGCCAAGCCGTTGGAGGAGCGCGGCGTACGTCCGGTCCGTGCGCCGGGCGTCGGCGAGGGGCGGATGCTGGAGATGCACCACGGCCCCCCTGTCCCGCAGCTCGGTGAGCTGCCGGGCGAGCTGCTCCCCGCAGGCTTCGGGCTCGGCCCTGTCGTCGGTGAGGGCGAGCCGGTCGACGGCGCCGATGATCAGGTGCTGCACCAGGTCGACGTACCTGCCGTCCCAGACGGTCCGTACCACCGGATCACCCGTGTAGACCTCGTTGACGGCGGCCCCGAGGCCCTGCAGCAGTCGGCCCCAGCCCGCCGCCCACCGGGTGTGGTGGGCGACGGCGTCGTCGTTCCAGTCCTCGGCCAGTTCCGGCGGGTCGAACCTGCGCCGCCAGACATCCGGACCGATGGCGTCCACGGAATGCTCGCGCCGCCCGAAGTCGGCGGGAGCCAAGGCGATGCGCCGGGCCGTCTCCCAGTACGGGTAGACGCGACGGGTCCAGCTCAGCAGGTCCGCCACACACTCGGGCGGGGTGTCCGTGCCGGCGGCGGGCTCGACGAGCACACCGCAGCCGCTGTCACCGGACAGGACGCTGCGCGATCCGACGTACGCGGACCGGTCGTCGCAGATGACCAGGGAGGCCGCACAGCTGCTGCTGCGCGTCTCCACCAGGACGTTCTCCGGGAAGCGCGAGTGGAGGTCCAACAGGGCGGTGGCGACGCGCGGTTCCAGCTTCGCCGACTGGTGGTCACCCCAGAGGAAGACCAGGTTGACGCCCCGTTTCACGGCGAGTTCCAGGTCCGGCAAAACCCGGTGCAGGGCGTCGTACCTGATGTGCGGCAGTGCCAGGACCAGCTGGTGCTCGGCCCGCTCGATCAGGTCCGACACCAACCAATCCACATCTGCCTTGGCGGACACGCTGCGGGCCGAGCAGCGGGCCCGGCGGGCCTCCGCGAGCTCCTCCAGCACCTGGTTGGCCCGGGTGCGCAACGCATCGTGCCGGGACGGCACCTGATCGTCGGGGACGGTGGCCAGTCCTTCGGCCAGCTCCTCCAGTTCCAGCATCAGGGAGCGCAGGCTGTCGAATCGGATCACCTCCGGCGCCTGACGTGTCGTCAACTGGCGGACGAACCTGCTGTCCGGCCGGGTGTGCACCAGATGCGTGATGCGGGACTGGAAGAGTTCGAGGGCCCGTCTGCCCCAGCCGACCGGGAGTTCGATGGGGACCGCGGCGACCGTGCCGGTGCCGGGATCCCGTTTCACCACGGTCTCCACCGTGGTCCAGCGCACCGCCTCCGGGGGGCTGAGCACGGGGTTGGCGAAGGACACCTTCTGTACTCGCCGGCGGACACCACGTGTGCGGCGGTCCTGGTCGACGGCCTGCCGCACCGCGCGAAGCAGCTCCGCCTGTGGCAGGTCGTCCTCCGAGAAGCCCCTGGCGAGCGGCATGTCGAGAGCCCCGTGGGGTATCCGTTTGGCTCCCTTTTCGTACGGCAGGATCGTCGCGGTCACCGGGTCGAAGAGGAACTTGCGCTGTTGAACGGTGGCGGCCAGCGTCCGGGAACCGGCCTCCTCGCCGAGGACCGCTTCGGCCGCCTGGGTCCTCTCCAGCACGTTGGTGGAGAAGTCGACGGCGAGGAAGCCCCGGCCCCACAGACCGTGCACCACATCCAGCACCAACCGGTGCGGCAGCGAGAACAGATCGCCCAGCTCCCCGACCGTGTTGCGACCGCCGGCCACGGCCGCCAGCACGAGTTCCTCCAGGGTCGAGGCCCCGGACTCCGCGCCGAGCTCCACCCGGAGGGTGATCACGCGGCAGGGCAGGGCGATCAGCGTCGTCTCGGTCACAGGACCTCCCCCAGCTCACTCTCCGCCGCCGCCAGGTCGGCCGGCCCGGTCTCCCACGGTTCGGCCCTGCCGTTCGTGATCTCCCCGGTCTCCGCATCGACGATCCGTCCCTCGTCGCGGAAGACCCGGATGACCGTCTGCCAGTCCGGTCCGCCGTGCCGCTCGTAATGGGTCAGGTTCCCGACGACGACGAGCAGTCGCCGGGCCCGGGACAGCATCACGTTCATCAGCTCGGGCTCGGAGGTGTGCCCGATGTTGTGCCGGGATTCGGTGCCGCGATCGCCACTGCGGACGAGGGAGACGATGACTGTTTTGGCCTGGCTGCCCTGGGACGAGTGAACGGTGCGCACCCGGCCCTCGAGGAAGTCCTTGTTCAGCTTCTCCTTCTGGTGGCGGTACGGCGTCAGAACGCTCAGCTCCTTGGGATCCGTCCCGTGCTCCAGGCCCAGTTCGCACACCAAGTCCCTGACCAGTTTCACCTCGCCGGGGTTCCACCAGAAGCCGCGATCGCCGCAGCCGGTGCTGCGGGAGGTGTCGAGCCACACCAAGGGGGCGTGCTTCAGGTACGCCGGCTTCGTCACGCCGTGGACCTGGTCGATCTCCGGATCGGGCTGAAGGAAGGTCGCGGTATGCGGGTCCGTCGGCAGCCCCACGTGGCCTTCGGAGTTCTCGGTCGGCGCGGCTGGATAGAACGCCGTCGCGAACGGCAGTGCGATGGTGGGGTGCATGCGGAACTGGGTGTCAAGAACGTTGACGGGGAGTGCGGCGGTGGCGGGTTGGCCGGGGACGTGTCCCTCGAAGAAGCGGCGGAACATCTGCACGAAGTTCAGGTAGAGGTCCCGGTTGCCGTAGTGGAGTTTGATCCGCTCGTGCTGGTGCGAGGCGAGGCTGTCCAGGAACGTTTCGATGTCCCGGGCCCGATGCGGCCCGAGTTGCAGGTAGTCGCCGACCAGGGTCCAGCGCACCCCGAGGATGAGGGGCATGACGACCTCGGTGGGCCACGCCTTGGCGGCCTCTTCGATGATCACCCAGTCGAACATGTCGGAGGGGTCGCGGACCTCGTCGGTGAGTGTGCCCGCGATCGAGCACGTAGCCAGCACGATGTCGGCACCGGACTTGATGCGTTCGGCCAGCTCCACCATGTCGGCCTGTGCGACCTGGGACCACCGCGTCATGAGGTCCCGCTCGTCGTCGTCGCGCGCCTCCGCACACCCCTGGGCGACCTGCGTCTCGACGTGTTTGACCAGGTCCTCCGCGATGGGGTCGGCGGTCAGCCGTTGCAGGTCGGCCGGCAGGTCGGACCGCTCCTTGCTCCGGGACAGTTCCCTGAGCACCAGGATCGAGCGTTTCTCGATCTTCGGCCCCAGTTCCTCGACGATCTTCTGGGCGAGTTCGTCGAGGGCGTCGTTCGACTGGGCGCTGACCAGCACTCGTGCCCCCTGCTCGGCGGCCAGGAAGTCCCGGAGGGCTCGGGAGATCACCGTGCTCTTGCCGGTGCCCGGCGGCCCCTGGAGCGCGTAGAAGGGGTGCAGCCGCAGCATGTCGGCGATGATCTCGGGTGCTCTGCCGCGCAGTTCGTACGAGTCGGACTCGGCCGGGGTCGCGACGCCGCGCAGCGCGATGGACGAGGGTTTGCGCAGGATGCGGGCGAGGCCGCGTTTGCGGCCGAGGGAATCCAGGCCACGGGCCTCACGGCGGAGTTGGACCTCGGTGCCGCGGTCCGAGTCCGGTCGCAGCCAGCCCCGTTCCGGCAGATCCCGCAGGCCGGACGGATCCTGGACAACGACGGAATCGGCGTCCAGGCGCCGGTCGATCCGGACCGTGAGTGTGTTGCGCGCGCTGAAGTACGGGTCCGCCGGACGGCTGCCGCTGTCCCTCCCGGCGTTCCGGTCCTCCACGACGGACAGCTTGGCCCACCGGTTCTCGGCCAGGAGCTGCTGAGCGAAGTCGCCGAGGTGGGCTCTGCGGCGGTACCGGGGGTCGGCGTAGGCCGTCAGCAACGGGTCGCCGTGCAGCCAGGGGCGGTCGCGCTCCTTGTCGTGGACGAGGACGATCGCGCCGCCGTCGCCCTCCTCCTTGACGTACGGGTATTGGCGGGCCCTGAGGGCGACGCCCTGGTACTCCAGGAAGAACGCGAAGGCCAGCAGCATGTCCTGGACCTCGTCGTCCCCGTTCGTCACGGACCGTTCGACGGTCACGGCCTCGGCCAGATCGGTCCACGACGGCCGGCCCTTGCGTTCCTCGGCCAGTGACTGGCCCTTGCGGAACGGCACCAGGTCGAACCTGCCGATGCGCCGCCGGGGCCACACCGCCAGTAGGTCGGAGGCGAACCGCTTGTCCACGAGGTACTTGATGACCAGGGTGTCCGTGTGGGTGCCCCGGCGTCGGCCCATGAGGTCCTCGTCGTAGAGGTAGGCGCAGAACCAGACGGCCTGGGCGCCGATGAGCGCCCACTTCGCCTCGGCGAGCGACTTGGCGTCTCCTTCGACGAATCCCTTGGCGCCACGTGGGCAGTGGATCAGTTCGGCCGTGCCGAGCTCGTCCGCGAGGAAGGCTCGGAGCTCCTCCTGGCCCTCCGGGGTGTCGGGAGGGTGGTCGGTCCAGCCCCGGCTGTCGTGGATGGTGGAGACGGATTTTTCGGGCATGAAGGCCAACAGTCGGGGCGTGGTGACCTCGGCCTCGGGCTCCAGGGCGCCGGAGATGGCCGTCCAGCTGCGTTGCATGTCCGACGCCGCCTCGAAGGCGGAACAGCGGCCCGTCGGGGACGGGTCGAGCATGGCGAGCAGGGTGTCGCGCAGCCGACGGGGCACTCGCGTGTCGACGTTCAGCTCGCGGCGCATCGCGGTGTGCAGGCTGGCCAGCGCCTCGGGCAGTTCGCCGGGTCCGGCCTCGTCGACCGTCGCACACTCTTCGGGCAGCCGCTCGGTCAGTGAGTCCATGAACAGTTCCCAGCCCAGCACGCCCAGTCCGAACACATCGGTGCTGCCGTGGTCGAGACGGCGCAGTTGGGCGCCGCCCAGGACCGAGGCGTAGGTCTCCGGTGCGAGATACGCCAGGTGTTGTGCCCGGCTGATCCCGGGGGGCGGGGAGTGGTATAGCGCCCGCATGGCCTCCTCGTGCTTCCGCCTGGCGTCTGGGCCGTTGACCGAGTGCAGCAGATTGTTCAGCATGGCGCTCAGTTCGAAGCGCGCCAGGGAGAGGGTCGCCTGGGTCGGTTTCTTCTCCACCTTGGTGAGGCGGATAGCGCTCAGGGTGAGGTTGCGGTGCACGATCCGGGTGCCGTGCAGTTGGCTGAGGGCGTCCACCAGGAGGCTGAACTGCTCGAACGCGACCACGGGGTAGGTGGTGGCCCACTCCCTTACCGTCGGCCAGCCCTCCTCCGCCAGCGGAGTGCCGATCTTGGCGGTCATGATGAACGCCACCCGATGCGACTTGTCGAACCTGCCGTCCTCGATCTGCGGCAGCGCCGGATGCCCGAGCATCCGCAGGCGCAGCAGGTTGCGCACCTCGTGCTCCCACAGCTCGCCCACCACGTCGTTGACGGAGAGGAAGAGCGAGACTTCGCGGTCGCCGAGCAGGTCGTGGCTCAGGACGAACCGCACCAGTCGCCCGCTGATCGTGTGTTCGACCTTGCCAATGAGCTTGTACGGGGCGCTGTCGGGAGCGTATGGGGCGTGTTCGCGGATGAACAGCGCCTCCACCAGGTCCTCGACTTCCTCCGGGCTCAACTCGTCATCCATCCGCTTCCTCCGTCCGGCCGCCGCCGGCCCCAGCCCCAACAGATCCGATTCCGAGTACGACGACTCCGTCATGGGTGGCGACCGCCAACCGTCCGCCGTCCAGCGCCACCAGCCCACGGCACCGCAGGCCGAGGCGGATCCGGTGCGTCACCTGCCAGGATCCGGGCGCCCCCGGCCGCCACAGCGCGACTTCGCCGTCAAGGTCGACGCTCGCCCACAGCCCCTCGTACGCGTCCCCCAGCAAGCGGGTCCAGCCCTGCACGCGGCGTAGGTGGGCGCCCTTGACGGCCTGTGGCGCCGGAGCGTCCGTGGTGTCGTCTCCGGCCTCTCCCCCTGGGGAGAGGAGGCCGGCGAGCGCCTCGTGCGTGAGTTCCTCGCCGTCCTTCGCCCCCAGAACCCGTTCGTCGGTGCCGGCGGGGCCGCTGAGTACCAGGACCTCCCGGCCGTCCGGCAGGACCTGTCGCCGCACGGTGTCGGGTCCGGCCAACCGCGTCGCATGTGCGGGGGCGCCGGCCGCCTTGGGCGCGGCGGCCCAGAAGTGCATGCGCGGGTCACGTACGGCCGCGGACACGACGGCATGGCCACCCTTCGGTCCGCCGAGGACCACGAGTGCCCTGGTGCGGGTCGGCCCTCCGGTGCACAACGTCCTCCCGGGACTGTCGTGCGGGTCGAGGACCCGTAGGGTGCCGGCGCTGTCGCCGAGCACCGCGACCTCGCCGCCGTCGGGGACCGGCAGAGCGGTGAGTACCGGATCACGGCCGTCCTCCGCGCCGGACTGCGCTTCGCCGACCAGTAGGATCCGGACCTCCGCACCCTCCCGTGGGGTCGGGCACCAGAACCGTACGGGGCCCTCCTCGGCGGCGGTGACCAGCCGGATGACCCCTTCGGTGTCCGTGATGGCGGTGAGCGAGGTCAGCACCTGCCGGGTGGGCACCTGGGTCAACAGTGACGGAGCGTCGTCGGAGACGTCCCATAGCGCCAGTTCACCAGTCTGGTACGCCGCCGCCAGCCACTGCCTTTCACCGGTGCCGGTGACCGGTGCCAGACCCACCACGTCACCGGATGTCAGGGCGGTTGCGATCCTTGGCAGCCGATCGTCCGCATTGAGGAGCGACAGGTGACCGGCCTCCCCGGCGAGGGCTAACCTTCCGGTGCCGTCGGGCAGAGCCACCATGTGCCGGACGACCTGGGGGAATGCTGTGGTCACCGGCGCAGGACGCTCGCTGTCCGTGTCCCACAGCTGGACCGTACGGTCGTCGTGGGCGGCGGCCAGCAGGCCGGGCCCGTCGCAGCCGGCCGCCGAGCCGAGGGAGGCCAGGGCGCTCACCGGAAGCTCGCAGCCACGCAGTAGCAGGGCAGGACGGTGGGAGCGCCACGGTTCCCACACCAGCACCGTCCCGTCGATCGCGCCCGACACAAGCCATTGCGCCGACGGGTGCGCAGCTAGCGCGGAGACGGCCCCGTCGGCGCCGCCGAGCTGCAGATGCGGTGGCGCCGTGCGCAGCCGTCCCCAGCACACCTCCCAGGCGGCCCCGGGGCCTGCGGGGTGCCACTGCCCTGTGGCGCGTAGTGCGCCGAGCTGACGCAGCCCAGGCCGATCGCCGGGCGAGGACTCTTTGATCAGGTGCGCGGAGGTGACGGTGCCCAGCACTTCGATTGGCAGGTCGCCGGGTGTCACCCCGCCCTCCCGGCGGCCGGGTGCGAGAGCCAGAGTGGACAGCGAGGTCGGTGGCAGCTGGTCCAGAACGGCGGGTCGCCCGGCCAGTTCCGTCCAGCCCCGGGCGCCGCAGTCGGCCGCGTACTGGGCGAGCCGGGACCGGAGATGGGGGCTGAGCCGCTGTCCGGCGGCTGCCTGGTCCTCCGCCAGCTGCAGCAGGGCGGTGAGCATGCCCAGCCGCTGTTCGAGGGTGCTGGAGGCCTGGAGCTGTTCGGCGTAGGTGCGGTGGGCCAGCCGGTACACGCTGCGCCGGTCCTCACCGTCGAGCAGGACGTATGCCGCCGCCCGGCTGAGGAACAGGGACATCTTCTGGTCGCCCAGGGGTACGTCGGAGCTGGTGATGCCGGCCGCCGCGTGGGCCCAGATGCCGTCAGCACGGGGCAGGCCACGGCCCTGGGCGAAAGCGAGGGCCCGCAGGAACAACTCGGCCGTCGGCAATTCCTCGGTGATGCGTGCTACAGCCGAGCCGAAGAGTCCTGTCCGGTCACGGGCGAGCAGGTTCTCCAGGGCGGTGCGGGACTCGGTGTCGGGCTTCAGTACGTCGGGGCGCTGCTCGATCTCCCGGACCATCAGGGCGGTCTGCAGGAACTGCCAGGAGCCGTCCCGCACGTGGTCGTCGACGGCGCCCCGCACGATGAGGACGACGGTCTCCTGCCACGGGGGGGCGCCCGCCGGGTGCTCCCGCAGGACGCGCCGTACGTGCCTTTCCGCGTACCGGGCGGCGGCGTCCGGATCGGGCGCGAGGTCCCGTACCCGGGCGCGCCCGGTGGTGGAGCCCAGGACGGCCGGCAGCTCGCCGTGGGCACCGGACCCTCCGCTGCGGCCGTACGGTGAACTTCGCGTGCCGATGAGCAGACCGACACCGGGTATGTCGGTCAGGTCCCGTAACAGACAGGCGACCTGGACCGGATCCTGGGCCTCGTCGAGGGCGTCGGCGATGATCAGCGTCCGGGCCGACGCAGCAGCAGCGAGAGCAGTGAGGCGACGGCGCAGAAGGTCCAACGGGTGCTCGGTCGGGTCGGTCTCGTCGTTCGGCGGTCCAGAAGTCGTCGGCTGCAATGTGCCAAGGGACTCGGCGAGTTGGTGTACGACATCGGTCGGGGTGCTGCCGGTGAGGCGCAGCACCGCGCCGATCCGCGCCTCTCCGGGGCCGTGGCCCGCCCCAATGCGCAACCTGCGCAGAGCCTCGCCGAGCAGTGCGGACTTCCCGGTGCCGGGCGGCCCCGTGACCACGAGCACGGGCGGTGTGTCCACGGTGGAGCACCAGTCGGCGACGGCGTCGAGGTCCCCGGATCTGCCGGTGAACTCCGGGACGAGTTCGAGGAATCCGCTTGACGTCGCGGCCGGTGGTGGCGCGCACGGCGGGGCCGTCTCTTCGAACTCGTGCTGGAGCCGCATCTGTTCGGCGACCGTGACGGCCCCGGAGAGGGGCACGCGGTCGTGCAGCCTCAGCTTCAGTTCGAGTGATGTCTCGTCACCGACGAGTTCCGCATAGCAGCCGGGGCCCTTGAGGTGGACCTGGAGGTCGCGAAGGGTGAACACCTCGTCGAGGGAGGTCTGTTTGCGGACGTACTTCTCCAAGTGGGCGCGGAATGCCCCCAGATACGCCTGGGCCCCCCCTTTGCCCGTGGAGACCAGCAACAGGGAACACGCTTTGGGCTGTGTGTCGGTGAGCTTCACGTACAACTTGCTGGCGAACTCAGTCCCGTTACAGGCCTCGATCAGGACGATCGCCCAATGACCCTCGTCGGTGGCGCGGAACCGCTGTTCGGCGAGGATGTAGTGCGCGAGCATGTCGGGTGTCACCCGCGCGTTGTCCCTCCGCTTTTTCGAGCCGGGCACGAGCAGCGAGGGCCCCGCGGCGCCGGGAGTGCCATGGCCGAACCAGAGAAGGGCCGAGGGGCGGTCGGCACGGTCGTCGTGTTCTCCGGCCCAGCGCGCCAGTTGCTCGTCGACTTCCTTCAGGGACTTCAGAGTCCCTGGACTGTCGTCCTTCTCCTCGGAGGGGTCCCTGTAAGCGAAGAGCGGCGCGGCGGCCTGCCCGCCGAACTGCTCGAGCACGGCTGTGGTCAGGTGCGCCTCGGCCGCGGTGTCCACCGTCTCGTCGTAACCGACAACGGGTCCCACAGGGACGACGTACACGTCGAACGCGTCCGCGATCTCTGATTCGTCGTACGGCGCCGCGGTGTTCGGACTGGCGTCGTACGCCTGGCCGTCCGGGGTGCCCACGGACCGGTGGTACGTGGCTACAGCCCCTTGCGACGGTGGTATCAGCTCCGCCACCATCGCGTCAGCCGTGCTGCTCGGCCGCCAGGACGGGCACGAGCCGTCGTATCGGTTCGGCCCCGCCCAGTACTTCAACCTCGTAGAGCCCGGCCCGGTTGGCAGGGCAGGTCGTGGTCCAAGTGCCCGGTGTGTCGGGCACCTCTTTCAGCGCAAGGTGGTGGACCACGTCGAGCCCGCTGACCTCGCGGACCACGCACTGAAGGTCGGCGCCAGGCTCGACGCCTTCCACCTCGATGTCGAACGGCACGTGGGGGTCGGCCCATTCGGGCGTGTTCAGTCCGAACTCTCCTGCTCCGAGCATGTCGCCCAGTTCGTCGCTGTGACGGAGTCCGCGCAGCAGGCCGCAGGCCAGGTCGATGACGCTCTCGCTGCGGACGAGGGCGCTGTGTTCCTGGTAGACGTGGACGGGCCGGGCGGCGGAGCCCGGCAGGTGCGCGGCAAACTGGTAGACGGTGCCGTCGCCCTTGCGGTCCTCGTGCCGGGGTCTTCCCGCGGCGTCCAGGAGCACCCGTCCCTCATGACGCTGGAACATGTACCGCTGCGCGAAGGCCGCACCGGCGTCCAGGCGGTAGCTCTGCCAGGTCCTCTGTCCCATGCCGACGACCATGACGTGGTCGAGCAGGGGAGTGTCGCGCCGACTCGACCGCCAGTCCACGGTGGCTTGCGCCAGATCGCGCCGACCGCCCAGCGCCACGATGTCGTCGACATTCGGAACCCGCATGTCGGCGCCTTCCGAGCAGGCGCGATAGCCGGGCAGCAAGTCGTAGAGTCCCGGCATGCTGGGGGTCACCTCGCGCAGCACGTCGGGCGGCAATAGGAGCGGGGCGCCCCTGCCCGAGTTGAGCATCACGGAGGCCTTTACCGAACCCCCGAAGGGAGTGCCGACAGTCATCACCGTGCGGACGTCGCCGCGCAGATCGCCGCGGTACAGAACCTCGCGGGCGAGTAGTCCTCCCATCGAGTGGGCGACGAACACCAGCTGCGCCGGACCGGCTTCGGGGTGTTCGGAGAGGTGACGGCGGTGGGCGTCATGGTTGCGCCAGAAGGCGAGGTGACGACGAGCCTCGCGTGCGAGCAGGGCACCGTTGTGCTCGACGGACAACCGCCAGTCGTAAGGGAAAGCGAGGACCGCCGCCCGGTTCAGGGCGGCGTGCTTCAGCCGGGAGATCAGGGTGTTGTACGGCTGGGCGACGCCGAGTCCTGGCATCCAGTCTGCGAAGTTGAGGACACCAGTCGCCTCGACACGGCCGGTCTGTCCGGCACGCTCGGCGTCTGTGACGGTGAGATCACGTAAGCGCCGGGCATGGGCGCGGGCCGAGTATTGAAAGAGACGTCCTACCCCCCACAGCGGCGTGTCGTTCTCTACGTCTCTCAGCGCGCTGCCCATGATGCCGGGCACGACCACCACGGCGTCGTGGAGCAGCCGTTCAGGCGTACGTTGCCTGCTCATACTTTCATTCCCCCCGAGCCTCACCGACCGCTGTTGTGCTCATCCCGTTCAGTATCAATAAGGGCCAGGACGGTAGCACGGCAGGCCTCGATGCAAACTGGTTTCGACAGGAAAATGCCCCAATGGGTGATGGGTTCTCCTGACCGTCGGCCTACCGGGAGTCCCGCGGAGTTCCACTTGGCTTGCGCAGGAAGGTAACTGGGCCAGTCGTTGGTATGCGGCTGGCCGATTCTGGCAAGCGGACAGCCGAGGGTCCGTCGAGGCCCGACCCGGCCCCATGCCGTCCCCACCGGGACGAAGCAGACGTTCCTGGACCCGGAAACCGGATGGGCGCGGACACCATCCACTCCGACGACGGCATCATCAGGTTCCCGCCGAAACCGGCGTGCCCTCAGTGTGCCCTGACTGTCCTCCGGCCTTCACCGGCGCATGACAAGGGCGGAGCCCGAAAGCCCCGCCCACAACACCCCGAAGCCCCGGCTCAGGGCCAGACAAGGCAGTACGGCTGATGCCCTGCCTCATGCAACCTGTGGCTGAAGTCCTGCCACTCGTGCAGCAGTTGGTACACGTTGTACGCGTCTCGCGGTCCCCCGCGATCCGGCACCGTGGACCAGATGAACGCCGCCGCGCCCACCGCCTCCTCGCCTATGCCCCGCAGGGGGTCGACGACCGTCATCGGGAGTTTCACGACCGCGTAGTCGGGGTGCAGGACGACGAGTTCCAGCGGGGGCACCTTGTTGAGGGGGACTCCCTCGATGCCCGTGAGGACCATCGCGGCCATCGTCTCCGGCTTGATCTTGGTGAACATGCCGTTCATGCCGAGTTCGTCGCCGCCGAGTTCCTCGGGGCGCATCGAGATCGGGACGCGGGCTGCCGTGGCGCCGTCCGGCGCGCCGAAGTATTTGTACGTCACCCCCACCCGACCACCATTCCGACCGCCGTTCCCGCTCGCCGCCCGGAGTCGGTCGACCCTCCGGTCGATGCTCTCGGGCACACCGTTCGATCCCGTGCCCAGCCCGGGAACCGTGCTCTGGCCAGGAACCATGCCCTGTCCCGCACCCGTCCCCTGACCGGGCCCCATTCCCTGGGCCTGTGCCTGCCGTGCCGCTTCTGCCGCTGCCGCTTCCTCCAAGTCGCGTCGGTGCCTTCCCCGCCGGGCACGTCGAGGACCCAGGTCGTCAGTCCCCTCGCCCAGTCCGCCACCGCGATGCATATCTCCACCCGACTGCTGTTCTAGGACGCGCGAGCCCCGTCGCGCAACCCGATCATCGTGTCAGTGACCTCCCCCACGTCCGCCCGCCGAAACGTGCGTTGAAACACCTGTCCGCAGGATCTTCGCAGCCTCTGAACACCATCGTCTGCCCATCGTCCATATGTACGGGCCGATGAGCTGCGTGTCTCTGTGTCCGTGTGTGTGTCCGGTCCCAGTTTCGCAGACGGGCGGAGCCGACGCCCCCTGTCCGGCCGCCTACTCTGAGGGGGTCACTGGCAACCGGAGTCCGAGAAGTCGGAGAAGTCGCAGGTCATGAGCGAAACGTCTAGCGGGGCAGCCAGCGGAATGGCGAGTGGGTTGCCCTATTCATACGAAGCGCCCGTCTCGCAGGGCCTCTTCGACCGTGCGACGGCCGTCACACCCGGCGGCGTCAACTCGCCGGTGCGCGCCTTCCGCGCCGTGGGCGGTACACCCCGGTTCATGGTGTCGGGGCGTGGCCCGTATCTCACCGACGCCGACGGGCGCGAGTACGTCGACCTGGTCTGCTCCTGGGGCCCGATGATCCTCGGGCATTCCCGCCCGGAGGTCATCGCCGCCGTGCAGGACGCCGTCTCGCGCGGTACCTCCTTCGGTACGCCGGGGGAGGGCGAGGTCGCTCTCGCCGAGGAGATGGTCGCCCGTATCGACCCCCTCGAACAGGTGCGGCTCGTGTCCAGCGGGACCGAGGCCACCATGTCCGCGATCCGGCTGGCCCGTGGGTTCACCCGGCGCGCCAAGGTGATCAAGTTCGCCGGGTGTTACCACGGTCACGTCGACTCGCTCCTCGCCGCCGCCGGGTCCGGTGTCGCCACGTTCGCGCTGCCCGACACCCCCGGCGTCACCGGCGCCCAGGCCGGCGACACGATCGTCCTCCCCTACAACGACCTCGACGCCGTGCACGCCGCCTTCGCCGCGCACCCCGGCGAGATCGCGTGCCTGATCACCGAGGCCTCCCCGGGCAACATGGGCGTCGTACCGCCGCTGCCCGGCTTCAACCAGGGGCTCAAGGACGCGTGTGCGGCCAATGGCGCGCTGTACGTGTCCGACGAGGTCATGACCGGGTTCCGGACCAGCCGCAGCGGTTGGTACGGGATCGACGGCGTGCGGCCCGATCTCATGACCTTCGGGAAGGTCATGGGCGGTGGGTTCCCCGCCGCCGCCTTCGGGGGACGCGCCGACGTCATGGCCCACCTCGCTCCCGCCGGGCCCGTCTACCAGGCCGGCACCCTCTCCGGTAACCCCATTGCCACCGCCGCCGGGCTCGCCCAGCTGCGGCTGCTCGACGAGGCCGCGTACGTCACCGTCGACGCGGTCTCCGCGCAGCTCCAGGGGCTCGTCGGCGAGGCGCTGAGCAAGGAGGGCGTGGCGCACACCGTGCAGAACGCCTCCAACATGTTCTCCGTCTTCTTCACGGACCGGCCGGTACGTGACTACGAGGACGCCAAGACGCAGGAGTCGTTCCGCTTCACCGCGTTCTTCCAGTCCATGCTGGCGAACGGCGTCTATCTCCCGCCCTCGTCCTTCGAGTCCTGGTTCGTCTCCACGGCGCACGACGAGCGGGCCATCCAGAGAATCGCCGACGCCCTTCCGGCGGCGGCCCGTGCGGCGGCGGAGGCCACGGCAGCATGAGCGAGATCAGCAACGACGTCAGCAACGGGACGAACAGCGACTTCACCGTCGTCCACCTCATGCGGCACGGTGAAGTCGCCAACCCCGAAGGGGTGTTGTACGGGCGGCTGGAGGGCTACCACCTCTCCGAGCTGGGCCGGCGGATGGCCGACCGGGTCGCCGAGCACCTCGCCCCGCGTGACGTGACGTATGTCTGCGCCTCCCCGCTGGAGCGGGCGCAGGAGACCGCGACCCCCATCGCCAAGGCGCACGGGCTCGATCTGGCCTCCGACGTACGGCTCCTGGAGGCCGAGAACGTCTTCCAGGGGAAGACCTTCGGCGTCGGGGACGGGGCCCTGAAGCGGCCGGAGAACTGGAAGCACCTGGTCAACCCGTTCAAGCCGTCCTGGGGGGAGCCGTACGTCGATCAGGTCGTACGGATGATGGGGGCGCTGGACGCCGCGAAGGACGCCGCCCGTGGGCACGAGGCCGTGCTCGTCAGTCATCAGCTGCCGATCTGGATCGTGCGCAGCTATGTGGAGCGGCGCCGGCTCTGGCACGACCCGCGCAAGCGGCAGTGCACGCTCGCCTCCCTCACCACCTTCACCTACCGCGGCGACAAGATCGTGTCGGTCGGTTACACCGAGCCCGCCCGTGACCTGGTCCCGGCCCATCTCCTCGCCGGCGCCAAGCCGGTGAAGGGGAAGGACAAGGCCTTCGGGGCCTGATCAACCAACACTTCGTAAACCTTCGCGCTTTGAGTGATTAGTGACACGTTTGTTGCAATTGTTCCGAAGCGGGTGACAATACGGGGAACCTCCCCGTTCGTCGTGCCCTCTGACTGGGTGAGCCAGCAGTGAGTACGACGAATGGGGATCCCATGCACGGCAAGAACGGTGACGGCGTCGGTGGACTCGGCCGACGGGGTGCGCTCGGCCTCGGCCTCGGTGCCGCCGCCGCTCTCGGCACGGCCGGCTGCGGAACCGTACTGGGAGAGGGGTCGAGCGGCACCGGAGGTTCCACCGGCGACCGGCCTTCCGGCAGGCCGTCCCCCCATGGCCACACCGCCCCCACCGCCAGGCCCATCGGTGACGGCTCCACCTCGTTCACCGGCAAGCAGCCCCACCAGCCCGGCAGGCCCGTGCCGTTGGAGGCGGGCCAGACCCCGCCGCAGTTCGTGATCTTCTCCTGGGACGGCGCGGGGGAGGTCGGCAACGGACTCTTCCCGCGCTTCCTGGACCTCGCGAAGACGCACGGCGCGCACATGACCTTCTTCCTCTCCGGGCTCTACCTCCTCCCCGAGTCGCAGAAGCGCAAGTACCTCCCGCCGAACAACGCCCCCGGCGCCTCCGACATCGGCTACCTCACCGACGACCACGTCAGGGCGACCCTCACCAACGTCCGGCAGGCCTGGCTCGACGGGCACGAGATAGGCACCCACTTCAACGGCCACTTCTGCTCCGGCCACGGCACGGTCGCCAACTGGACGCCCCAGCAGTGGCGCAGCGAGATACAGCAGGCCAAGGGCTTCGTGAAGGAGTGGCGCACCAACACCGGGTGGACCGACCTGCCCGCGCTCCCCTTCGACTACGACAAGGAGCTCATCGGCGGCCGTACGCCCTGTCTCCTCGGCCAGAACAACCTGCTGCCCACCGCCCGCGCCCTCGGCTGGCGCTACGACGCCTCCTCGCCCGGCGGCCGGCAGGTGTGGCCCACGAAGAACGGCGGCGTCTGGGACCTCCCCCTCCAGGCGATACCTTTCCCCGGCCACCAGTTCGAGGTCCTGTCGATGGACTACAACATCCTCGCCAACCAGTCGATCAACTCGACCAACGCGCCCGCCCACAACTACCCCGCCTGGCGCGAGCAGGCCGCCGGCTCCTACATCGCCGGTTTCCGGCGGGCGTACGAGACGAACCGCGCCCCCTTCTTCGTCGGCAACCACTTCGAGCACTGGAACGGCGGCATCTACATGGACGCCGTCGAGGACGCCCTCAAGCACATCGCGCGGGAGAAGGAGAAGGGCGAGGACGTCCGGCTCGTCTCCTTCCGGCAGTTCGTCGACTGGCTGGACGTACAGAAGCCCGAGGTGCTGGAGAAGCTGCGGACCCTCGACGTCGGGCAGCAGCCGGTGGGCGGCTGGAAGGGCTTCCTGGCCGCCCCGCCGAAGACCCCTTCCGGAACCTCGACGGGGACCGCGCCCGGGACCACGTCCGGCACTTCCGCTACCGGCGCCTGAGGGACCGCAAAGGCCGCCTGAAATGCGGTTTTGTACCCGCAAGGGGGGTGCGCAAGATCCTCGGAACGGACATGCGAAACTTTTCACATGAGTGCCGCCAGCCGCGTCTCCCTCTCCCCGAACCGTCCCCGTGGTCGTGTCCGTAGCCGCCGGGCCGCCCTGTTCACCGCCGCGGTCGCCGCCTCCGCGCTGGCCCTGACCGCGTGCACCTCCGGCGGTACGTCCGGGGGCTCCGGCGACACCAACTTCGTCACCGGCGACGGCGGCATCGCCACGGTGGCCCAGGCCAAGCGGATCGCCGCCCCCGACCTCTCCGGGCCGACCATCGACGGCAAGCAGCTCGACGTCGCCGACTACAAGGGCAAGATCGTCGTCATCAACATCTGGGGTTCGTGGTGCGGACCCTGCCGCCTGGAGGCGAAGAACTTCGTCGCGGTCTCCGCCGACCTCAAGGACCAGGGCGTCCAGTTCGTCGGCATCAACACCCGCGACACCGAGACCCGTCCGGCGGTCGCCTTCGAGAAGCAGTACGGCGTCACGTACCCGAGTCTGTACGACCCCACGGGCAAGCTGATGCTCCGCTTCAAGAAGGGCACGCTCAACCCGAAGGCGATCCCCTCCACGATCGTCCTCGACCGGGAGGGGAAGATCGCCGCCCGCGCGCTCCTGGCGCTCAGCGAGGACAACCTCCGCGAGATGCTCAAGCCCGTCCTCGCGGAGAAGTGACGTGAGCGGAGCGATCACGGACGTGACCGGCGTGCTCACGCTCGCCGCCTCCGTTCCCGAGGCCAACAAGACCGTGCTGAGCGGGGCCCTGATACTGGCCCTGCCGATCGCCCTGCTCGGCGGCCTCGTCTCCTTCTTCTCGCCCTGCGTGCTGCCCCTCGTACCCGGTTATCTGTCGTACGTCACCGGCGTCACCGGCACCGATCTCGGCGAGGCCCGCAGGGGGCGGATGGTCGCCGGGGCCTCGCTCTTCGTCCTCGGGTTCACGGCGGTGTTCGTGTCGACCGGGGCTCTGTTCGGGTACTTCGGGCAGACGCTGCAGGAGCACCAAAGCACCCTGTCCAAGGTGCTCGGCGTCCTCATGATCCTCATGGGCGTCTTCTACATGGGCATGATGCCCTGGCTCACCCAGCGCGAGTTCCGCTTCCACAAGAAGCCCGCCGCCGGACTGGTCGGCGCCCCCCTCCTCGGCGCGCTGTTCGGCATCGGCTGGACGCCCTGCATCGGCCCGACCCTCGCCTCCGTCAACAGCCTCGCCTTCGACCAGGCCAGCGCCGGGCGCGGGGCCGTACTGACGGTCGCCTACTGCATCGGCCTCGGCGTGCCGTTCGTGCTCGCCGCGGTCGCCTTCCGCAAGGCGCTCGGTGCGTTCGGCTGGGTCAAGCGCCACTATGTCTGGGTCATGCGCATCGGCGGCACGATGATGATCCTTACCGGTGTGCTGCTCCTTACCGGCGCGTGGGACCGTCTGGTGCAGGAGATGCAGACCTGGTCCAACGGCTTCACTGTGGGGATCTGACCGATGAGCAACAGCACCACCACCGGCGGCACCCCTGCCCCCGTGCCCGGGAACAACGACGACCAGGACCTCGGCGCCGCCGCCTCCCAGCTGTCCACCGCCCCCCGGGAGGACGCGCCGGGCCCGCCCTCCATGGGCGTCATCGGCTGGGCCCGCTGGTTCTGGCGGCAGCTCACCTCGATGCGGGTCGCGCTGCTGCTGCTGTTCCTGCTGTCGCTCGGGGCGATCCCCGGCTCGCTGATCCCGCAGTCCGGGACGGACGAGACCAAGGTCGCCGACTTCACGCAACGGCACAGCTTCCTCGGGCCGCTCTACGACAAGCTCGGGCTGTTCCACGTCTACAGCTCGGTGTGGTTCTCGGCGATCTACATCCTGCTGTTCATCTCCCTCATCGGCTGCATCGTGCCCCGCACCTGGCAGTTCGTGGGCCAGCTGCGCAGCCGCCCGCCGGGCGCGCCCCGCCGCCTGAACCGGCTGCCCGCCTACACGACATGGCGTACGGAGGCCGAGCCCGAGCAGGTCCGCGAGGCAGCCCTCGTACTGCTCAGGAAGCGCCGCTTCCGCGCCCTCCCCCACGGTCTCAAGGACGCGGGAGGTACCCCCATCGCCGGGGACGCGGTCGCCGCCGAGAAGGGCTATCTGCGCGAGGTCGGCAACCTCGCCTTCCACATCGCGCTGATCGTGATGCTGACCTCCTTCGCCTGGGGCCAGCTGTACAAGTCCGAGGGCAACAAGCTGATCCTCGAAGGCGACGGCTTCTCCAACACGCTCACCCAGTACGACGACTTCAAGTCCGGCACCCTCTTCGACACCGACGACCTCGACCCCTTCAGCTTCACCCTGAAGGACTTCAAGGGCACATACGAGGTGTCAGGCCCCAACCGCGGCACCCCGCGCACCTACGAGGCCGACGTCGACTACAGCGTGGGCGCGTACGGCAAGGACGAGAAGCGCACCATCAAGGTCAACGAGCCGCTGGTGATCGGCGACTCCAAGGTCTACCTCACCGCCCACGGCTACGCGCCCGTCATCACCGTCCGCGACGGCAAGGGTGACATCGTCTTCGACCAGGCCGTGGCCCTCCTTCCCCTCGACTCCAACGTCACCTCCTCCGGTGCGATCAAGGTCATGGACGGCTACCGCAACGCCAAGGGCGTCGAGGAACAGCTCGGTATCCAGGCTTTCTTCCTGCCCACCTACGTGCCGGGCAACGAGGTCGCCTCGCAGTTCCCCGCGCTGGAGAACCCGGTGCTGAACCTGGCGCCCTACCACGGCGACCTCGGGGTCAACGCGGGTCTCCCGCAGAGCGTGTACCAGCTCGACAAGACCCACATGAAGGCCTACAAGGACGCCAAGGGCAAGCAAGTGCGGGTGAACCTGAAGCCCGGCGAGACCATGCGACTCCCGGGCGGCGCCGGCTCGGTCACCTACCGGGGCACCCAGGAGTGGGCCAACTTCCAGGTCACCCGGCAGCCCGCCGCCGGCTGGGCGCTCGGCGGCGCGATCGTCGCCATCTTCGGCCTCGCCGGCTCCCTGTTCATCCAGCGCCGACGCGTGTGGGTGCGGGCGGTGAAGGGCCCCGACGGTGTCACCGTCGTCGAGATGGGCGGCCTCGGCCGCAGCGAGTCCGCCAAGCTGCCCGAGGAACTCGGCGACCTCGCCGGGATCCTGTACGACCAGGCGCCCGGCGCCCCTGATCCCGAAACCCCCGATTCCGACCCCGACCCCGATACTTCTGCCGTACCTGATGAAGGGGCTGAGAAGTAAATGTCTGCTCTCGCCACCGCGACCGACCTCACCCACGTGACGACTCTCGCCACCGCGACCAACGAGCACCTCGCGAACATCAGCAACACGCTGATCTACTCCGCGATGGCCGTCTACACCCTGGCCTTCTTCACCTACATCGCCGAGTGGATCTTCGGTAGCCGCAGCAAGGTCAGCCGGACGGCCGCCGCGCTCACCGCGAAGCCGGGCGGAGCGGCCGGGGCGAAGGCGCCGGAGGTGACCGTCAAGAACGCCGGCGGGACCGCCGTACTGGAGCGGCCGAAGGTCGTCGTGCGGGCCGCCGCGGGGGCCCGGGACGTGCCGGACGGGCCCGGCGCCCATGGCGGGGACGAGCAGGGCGACCTGTACGGCCGTATCGCCGTGTCCCTCACCGTGGTCGCGTTCCTCGTGGAGTTCGCCGGGGTGCTGGCCCGCGCGCTGTCCGTGCAGCGGGCGCCGTGGGGCAACATGTACGAGTTCAACCTCACCTTCTCCACCACCGCCGTGGGCGTGTACCTCGTCTTCCTCGCGCTGAAGAAGGACATCCGCTGGCTGGGCCTGCCCCTGGTCACGACCGTCCTCCTCGACCTGGGTCTCGCGGTCACCGTCCTGTACACGGCAAGCGACCAGCTGGTGCCGGCCCTCCACTCGTACTGGCTGTACATCCACGTCTCCACGGCGATCCTCTGCGGCGCCGTCTTCTACGTGGGCGCGGTCGCCACGATCCTGTACCTCTTCAAGGACTCGTACGAGAACAAGCTCGCGTCCGGCGGCAGGCCCGGCACCTTCGCGACCTCCGTCATGGAGCGGCTGCCCGCCTCGGCGTCCCTCGACAAGTTCTCGTACCGCGTCAACGCGGCCGTCTTCCCGCTGTGGACGTTCACGATCATCGCGGGCGCGATCTGGGCGGGCGACGCGTGGGGCCGCTACTGGGGCTGGGACCCCAAGGAGACCTGGGCGTTCATCACCTGGGTTGCCTACGCCACCTACCTGCACGCCCGCGCCACGGCCGGCTGGAAGGGCCGCAAGGCCGCGTACATCGCCCTGATCGCGTTCGCGTGCTTCCTCTTCAACTACTACGGCGTCAACATCTTCGTCAGCGGCAAGCACTCGTACGCGGGAGTCTGAACAGGCCCGACGCGGTTACGACGGCGGCAGGCAGTCCTCCTTCGGGGGCCTGCCCGTCGGCCAGGCGATCTCGACGAAGCGGGCGTGCCGGTCAGAGGTCAGTTGCACGATCGGCACGGCCTTGTCGTACGGGTTGCCGTAGTTGTCCAGGCAGATCCAGCCGCTCGCGCCGTTCACCCGCCCCGACGAGCCCTTGATGAGCGTCCACTCGTCGCCCACGTCGGCGAGGGTGGGCGCGCTCTGTCCGCGGGGCGTGGCCTCGCGGATGCCCTCGACGGTGAGCCGCATCGCGTCGTACGCGATGATGAGCTGACCGTCCTCCAGGTCGATGGCGCCGATCGGTGAGGGCCTGTCGCTCTTGGCCTCCTTGTTGGCCTGGGCGGCGCCGAGCAGTTCGTTGAGGTCCTGGGCGTCCGTCGCCGAACCCCCGGTCTTCGGAGGGTTCCTGAGCCAGGCGTCCGGATGGGCGAGGGCGCTGTAGCGCACCGAGATGCCGTGCTTGAGGGCTTCGGGGTCGAGCTTCCTGTCACCGGTGAGGTACGAGGCGTCGTCCCCGGTGAGGATGGTGAACTCCCGTTGCTGGCAGCCTCGTTCGCCGAGCGCGTTGATGAACTGGCGCAGCTGGGTGTGGCGTCCGGCGAACAGGACGGTGTTCACGCCGGGCGCGGTGTCGCACACCAGCTCCCTGATCTGCCGGAAGTCGTTGGCGGTGGTCCCCTCCTCGGTGCGGTCGGTGAGCGGGGTGAAGGGCCACGGCTGGTAGCGCGAGCCCGTCAGCAGCTTCTCGAACGACGCCTGGAGCGTGAGCGTGTACGGGTCGCCCGGATCGTCGTACACCAGCACCGCCTTGTCGGCCGCCACCTTGGCGAAGGAAGCGAGCGCGCGGGCCTCGTCGGTGTTGGTGGGGGCGGTGCGGGCCAGTCCCGGGAAGGGCTTCAGGCCCCCGGGGCTGCCCTGTTGGCCGTTGGCGAGACTGTCGGCCGTGATGGACGTGCCGACGACGGGGATACCGCGCCTCGTCAGCTCCTTCACCGCCCGGGTGTTCTCCTCCGTGCTCAGCCCTATCCCGGTGACCGCGCGCAGCCGGTCCGAGGTCGTCGTCATCCGCTCCAGCTGGTCGACGGTGTGCTCCCAATGGGCGCCGGTACGGCCCGGGTTGGCCAGCACCAGCCGGATCGGCGGACCCTCACCGTTCGCGTCGTGGTTCACCTTCCACTGGGCGAGGTAGGCGCCCTGGAGCTCGTGCAGCACATCCCCGAGGTTGTCCTGGTCGGTCGCGGTGAACGGCTCGAACAGAGCGACGGTGACATAACCGTCCTTGCCGTCCTTGCCGTTCTCACCGTCTCCGTTGTCCGTGAGGGAGTCGTTCTCGCGGTCGATCGCCCTGATCGTGTCGGTGAGTTGCTCCCGGCCGAAGGAGTAGTCGGTCGTCGACACACCCACGCACTCGTCGCTGCCCGCAGGCCGTACGACCCCCGGCGCGCAGGACCGGTCGTCGTGTGTGAGCGACCTGACCGCGAACCCGGTTCCGGCCACCAGCGCCGCCGTGACCAGCAGTGCCAGATAGCGGCGCAGCGGGATCGCCCACACCCCCTCGCGCAGCCACGCCCCGGCACCTCTGAAACCGCTGCGAGCCATCACGCGCCTCCGTCGTTGCGGTTCCGGTCCCGGTTGTCGGAGGCGGTGTCCTCGTCGTCGCCCGGGGTACGCAGCGGCCGGCCGGCCAGTGCCGCCTCGGGCCACTCCTGCGAGGCCTGCCACAGCAGTGCGTTGCTCGCGCGCGGGTCGTTGGACAGCTGCTCCAGCTCGTAGCGCAGCCGGTCGCACAGCTTCCGGTCGGGCAGCACCAGCGGATCGGTCAACTGCCACACGGCGTGCAGGAGTCGGCGTACCCGCAGATGCAGTACGGCGTCCACGTCGTCCGGCGGCCGTTGCTCGGCGTCGGTGTGGCCGAAGGCGATCCGGGCGCGCTGGTGGTCGCCGCCGACGAAGTCGTGGCCCTCGGCGTCGTGGGCGTGGAAGTAGGGCGCCGAGGCGATGAACAGGAGCGTGTCGAGCCAGGTGCGGGTGTCGAGGGTGTGGAAGGTGTCGCGCAGATACGCGACCGCCGATCCGGTGTCGCCCAGGGCGAGTTCGTGGTGGAGGCGGTAGCGGGCCTTCGACGGCTCGGGCCCCTCGTAGTGCTGGATGAGGGTCTCGTGGACGTCCCGCCACTTGCCGTGGTCGGCGTGCCGGTGGTGCAGGCGCAGCAGGAGCAGGGTGCGGACGAAGGCGTCGCCGACGAACTGGCCGGGAACGGCGGGCAGTCCCTCCGTCACGAGTCGCGTCTCCAGTGCGCGGACGCTCGACGGGCCGAAGTCGTCCGGGAGTTGGGAGGCGGAGAGGGCGCAGGCCGAGTCGTGGTCGTGGGCGGCGGCCAGCACGGTCAGCTCGTCGAGCCGGTCGGCGGGGACGAGCCGGTCGAGGAGTTCGCGGTAGGCGGGCTGTCCCTCGCGGTCCTCGTGCAGGGCGAGTTCGGCGGTCAGCAGGGCACCGAAGGGCGCGGTGGGCGGCAGTTGGCCCAGGTTCTGCCGGGCCGACTCGGCGACCAGCGCGATGCCCAACGGGTTCCCGCACGTCAACCGGTGGGTGGCAGGCGGGAGTTCGGCCGGTACGGGCACCGCCGTACCCGTGCACACCGCGTCGACGATGTGCAGTGTGTCGTCGGAGGACAGTGGCGGCAGCGACACCAGCAGGGCCCGGGAGGAGAGCGTGTCGCCCGGAGTCCAGCGGGTGCGCTGGACGGTCTCGCGCAGGTCCCGGCGTACCGCGTTGCGCAGCGAGGACTGGCCGCCGCTGCCGCGCACGGCGGCGATGAACGCGACCTGGTCGGCGATGCCCTCGACGCGGTCGCGCAGCACCTGCTCGATCAGCTCACGCCCCGGCGAACCCTGCGCGTTGTCGACCAGGACGAGCGGGCGGCCCAGGCGCTGCAGATGCGCCCGCATCCCGGCGTAGGCGTCGGTGAGGTCGGCGAGCAGGGCGCGGACGAGGTAGCGCTCGGCGTGCTCGCGGGAGGTGCCGCCGGCCCTGAAGTGGTCGGAGAGCAGGCGGAGTCCGAGCTCGGCGCGGTCACCCGCGTTCGGGTACGTCCGGTACCAGGTGGACGCCCTGCGCTGGCGCGCGCTCGCGGAACGTTCCGTCATCGCCTCCAGCGTGGCCTCGATGACCGCCGAGACCAGCGGGTCGTCGCTGATCGCCGCCGCGACCGCCTTCGAGGCCACCCGGCCCGCCCAGCGCGCGGCGAACCCGGTGAACCACGAGCCGCTCTCGTTGAGCAGCAGCATCCGCTGGACCTCCCAGCGGATGCGCTCGGTGTCGGCGTTGCCCCAGCCGCCGGCGGCCACCGCGATCAGGCCCGACATCAGCCGCGGGAAGGCGATCCGCCGGGCGCCGGTGACCGGTTCGGCGAGCTGCTCGGCGATCACCAGCAGCGCCTGCGAGAGCGGCGACCAGGCCTCCGCCGGACGCGTCTCGGGCCCCCGGACGAACTGCGGGTCCTCGCAGTCGATCAGCGCGACCGGGGTGTGCCGCTGGTAGGCGGCGCGCAGCTCACCGAGGACCACGCTCTTGCCGAGCCCGCGCCCCGCGGTGAGCACCACGAACGGCAGCTCACGCGGATGCTCCAGGGGAGCGGCGATGTGATGGTGCGGTCGCAGTCCGACGAGCCGGGGCGCGAGCCCCGGCGGTTCGGTGTCGAAGAGCGCCCCGCGTCCGTGCAGCCGTCTGAGCACCGCATCCCTCCCCCTGGGGTCCTGCGCGGTCCAGTCTGCTGTGCAGTACTGCAACACCAGTGTAGGAAGAGGGAGTTGGATAGGACCAGATGGTCGGATGTCCGTTGTGTTACGAAATTATCGTCCCGATGCTCACCTTCTGCACGTTCCCTCAGTCGACCGTGATCGAGTCCAGCTGGCCCCGCAGATAGACGTGCGAGTCGAAGGCCTCGTAGGCGACCCGGCCCACCGGCGCGGGTACCGACTCGACGATCGTGCCCGGGGTGCACTCGCCGAAGTAGACGAGGGACATCAGCTCCTCGGCGGGGGAGTCGGCCGGCGGCGGCAGCACCCGGTGCCGGCCCGAGCGCCAGCGGTCGCCGGTCCAACGGGCCATCAGGTCACCGATGTTGATGGTGAACGCCTCGGGGTCGAAGGGCGCGTCCTCCCACCCGCCCTCGTCGGTGTAGACCTGCAGCCCGCCCTTCCCGGCCTGTCGGTCGAGGATGGTGACCGTCCCGAAGTCGGTGTGCGGCCCGATCCGGAACTGCCCGGGCTCCGGCTCGCCGACGACCTCGACTCCCGGATACCAGTTGATGTTGAACCCGTACGTCGGATGGTCCATGTGCCGGGAGAAGAAGTCGGGTTCGAGCCCGAGAGCGGACCCGAGGAGGGTGAGCAGCTCCTTCTCCAGCTCGGCCATCCGGTCGAGATACTCCTCGCACAGCCTCCGCAGCTCGGGCGCCTCGGCGGGCCACACGTTGGGCGCGTACCACTCGGCGTTGACGGCCGGGTCGTCGAAGGGGTCGTGCGTCGCGAAGGTCAGCGACTCCTTCAGGTCCGGCGGGGTCTCGGTCCCCTCCGAGTACCCGTTGGCCTCGGCCCCCGGCCCCAGCCACCCCCTCCCGCCGACCTTCGCCGTGTACCGCTCCTTCACCTCGGCGGGCAGCGCGAAGAAGGCGCGGGCCGCCTCCCGGATACCGGCCCGCAGGGCGGGGTCGACGCCGTGCCCGGTGACCAGCAGGAAACCGGCGGTCTGGAGCGCGGAGTCGACGGTACGGGCGATGGCGGCCCGGGCCTCCGTGTCGCCGGACAGCCAGGGCCGCAGGTCGACGGTGGGGATACGGGGCGCGGCGGGGGTCTGTGCCGACGTGGTGCTACTCACCGATGTCCTCATTCCACAGTGCGGGATTGTTCGTGATGAAGTCGCGCATCAGCTCGACGCACTCGGGATCGTCGAGCAGCACGATCTCGACGCCGTGCTCGGCGAGCCAGTCGTGGCCGCCGTGAAAGGTGACGGCCTCTCCCACGACCACCCGGGAGATACCGAACTGCCTCACCAGACCGGAGCAGTACCAGCACGGGGAGAGCGTGGTGACCATGGTCGTCCCACGGTACGAGCGCTGCCGTCCCGCATTCCGGAACGCGGCGGTCTCGCCGTGCGTCGAGGGGTCGCCGTCCTGGACGCGCCGGTTGTGCCCGCGCCCGAGGAGCGTGCCGTCGGCGCCGTAGAGCGCGGCGCCGATCGGGATACCGCCCTCGGCGAGCCCGGCGCGGGCTTCCTCGACGGCGACGGCGAGCCACGAGCGTGCCAGTGCCCGATCGAACTGATCCAGCTGATCCACCTGGTCTCCCTGATCCATGGGTTCACTCTCCTTCGGCGGAAACACCGGGGCAACGTGCGGAAAGTACTCTCCGGGCATCCCGCAGCAGGACGAAGTGTCAGCGCCTTGGGAGGCACCCGTGCCCGCACTCACCCTCCGTGAAGTCATGGCCCTCGACCTGGTCCGCGCCGCCGAGCCCGAACTCCTCACCGGCGAGGCCGCGTTGGACCGGCCCGTGCGCTGGGTGCACTCCAGCGAGGTGTACGAGGGCGCGAACTTCCTCGACGGCGGCGAACTGCTGCTCACCAACGGTTTCGGCCTCACCGACACGGATGAGGAGGTACGGCGCCGTTACGTCCGCGAGCTGACCGCCCGGGGCGCGGCGGGCCTGGCCGTGGAGATCGGCCGCTCGCTGCCCGCGATGCCGCCCGAGGTGACGGACGAGGCCCGCCGCCTCGGCCTGCCGCTTCTCGCCCTGCGCCGCGTCGTCCCCTTCGTACGCATCACGGAGGCCGCCAACCGCGCGATCGTCGCCCGGGGCCTGTCCGGCCGTACGGTGGTCCGCCCCTGGGGCGACGACCACACCGCCGCCCTGCTCGCCGACCTCGCCGACGGACAGGCCCTCAACCAGCCCGAGGTCGAGGCCCGCGCGGCCCTCGCCGGCTTCCACCCGGGGCCCGGCGCCCGCCTGATCGGCGTCTCCGTGCACGGCACCCGGGACGTCTCCACAGTCGACCGGGCGGCGCGCACCCTGGGCGGGGCGGTGCTGCGGGCCGCCTTCCCGGGGGACGTGCTCGCGCTTGTCGCGGTCCGGCCGGCGCCGGGGGTGAAGACGGGACGGGACCCGGTACGGGCGGTGCAGGACGCCTTCCGCACGGCCGCCGCCCCCGGCCTCACCGTCGCCGTGGGCCACGCCGTCGACGCCGGCAACGGCTGGCTGCGCTGGAGCGAGACGCTGCGCGCGGCCCGTACGACCCTGGAACTGGCACTGACGGTGCCGCCACCGGAGCCGAACGCCCCGCAGGGCCCCCTGGTGACGTCGTCCCGGGCCCTCGCCCTCGAACGCGAACTGACCCGAGGGGGCGTGGACGCCAACCAGGACCGCCTGAGCCGCCTGGTCCAGCACACCCTGGGCCCCCTGCTGGCCTGGGAGGCGGCCCACCCCAGCGACCTGGTCCGCACCCTGGAGGTCCACCTCCGCAACGGCTGCTCACCCACCCGCACGGCGACCCTCCTCCATATCGGCCGCCAGTCCCTCTACCAACGCCTGGAACGCATCGAGTCCCTCCTCGGCCTGGAGATCGACGACCCGGACCTGCTGGGCGACCTGCTCACGGCGGCCTGCGCGTGGCGGGTGGTGCGCGGCACCGCGGGTGCGGGGGTGGGTACGGGGGGTCTGCGGACGGTGGCCTAGGCAGGAGAGCCGTAGGAGTACGAGTGATCAGAAGGGGCGGAGGGTGACGTGACGCGGTGGGTTGTACTCGGACGGAACGTCCTTGGGAGCGTCGGGGGCGACGACCAGTGACACCCGGTCGTACAGCTCACGGACGGGTCCGCTCAGGGTCTGCCCGTCCTCCTCGGCCTCCGTCCCCCAGATGTCCCACAGACGTCCCACAGCAGGGTCTCCGCCTTGTTCAGCGCGGCGAGGTCGAGCCGCACGTTGCCGGCCACGAACCACTCGCCGTTCAACGGCCCGTCCTGCGGCGGGTGGAGGACGGGCGAAGAGACGGTATATCCAACGCTGCGCCATTCCTGCCCGCGTAGGCACCGGGCAAGGTGCGCCCGCGTACGCGAGGCGCGAGGGCAGGACCAATAAGAGGCATTTCGTCCACGAAGGGATGATATTGGTGGATTTGAGGTAGGTGCGGATGCTCGCGTCGAGACGATGGCTGCGTTCGGTGTGACCGGCCGCTAGACCAAGGAGTCGTCGAAGCATGTCCAAGCCTGTTGTCAGTATCTGGGGCACCCCTCCGGGGGCTCAGCCCGCAGCCGCGGAAGTGGCCCCCTGGGACACCGAGTGGGAGCTCCGCAACGGAACCGCCTGGGTTTTCTACAGCTCATCCGACCGGACGGCCGTCAAGCGGCCGGTGATCCTCGCCGACGGCTTCGCCATGGGCGGGAGCAACGGCCATGTGCTGTACGACGGCCTGGAGAACGGGGACTACCCGTTCATCTCCACGCTGCGTGAGAACGGCTTCGACGTCATCCTCCTGGGCTTCAACGACCGGTCCGCGTCCATCATCGACAACGCCGACGTCGCGATCGAGTGCATCAGGAGGACGGTCGCCGACCGCGAAGGCGACGCCATGCTGACGGTGGGCGGCTTCAGCATGGGAGGAATGGTCACCCGCTACGCCCTGGCCAAGATGGAAAGGCAGAAGGAGGACCACCAGACCTCCACCTACCTCTCCTACGACACCCCGCACTGCGGGGCGTGGCTGCCTCTCGGAGTCCAGGCATTCGCCCACTTCGTGAAGAAACACTGGGGTGAGACCAACCCGTTCCTCGGCCTCTACTCCGACCTGGTCAACAGCCCGGCCGCACGCCAGATGCTGCGCTGGCACGTCGAAACCGGCACCGAGGTCACCCTCGATGTCACCGCCGGCCAGGACCGGGAACGGACCGACTTCCTGGAAGCACTCCAGCGGATGGGCGACTGGCCCCAGCGCCCCCGCCTGCTCGGTGTCGCCAACGGAACGGGCACCGGCGTCGGGAACAGCATCCCCGCCGACGACATCGCGATGTCCGCCGTCGGACCGAAGGTGAACGCCCACCTGCGCACCCAGGGCCAGGGAAAGCAGACCGTCGCCCAGATGGCGAAGGCGCGCCAGGCCGCCGTCTCGATCAACACCACCGGCTTCCCCGAACTCGACGGCGCTCCCGGCGGCCTCTTCCCCAAAGCCCCGCTCCTGGACGACGCCGCCAACTTCGGCATGGCCGCCGTGCTGGCCGCGATGGTCAACGAGCAGCCGGCGGAACTCACCCACAACACCTCCACCTTCGTCCCCACCATCAGCGCCGTGGCGTCGGCCGAAATCGACGACCACACCGCCCTCTACTCCAAGGTCGACCGCGAGAGCAGCGACCTCCACGACTTCCTCTGTGCCACCACCAACGAAGGCCACACCGTCATGACCCCGGAACTCGGCCAGTGGATCGTGGCCAAACTCCAGGAAGCGTAACCACCGGCCAAGGATGCCTTCGGCGGACATGGGCCTCGCCTCCAGCGCCACCAGGGCGAGGCCCGTGGAGTTGCTCGCCGACGAGGACGGTGAGGTGGCGGAAGCGGCGGCAGGCAATCCGTCGCTGCCGAGCGCGGTGATGCGGGATCTGGTGCCTCAGCTGTTCGCGGCCCGCTCGACGTACTCCATGTACTCCGCCAGCCGCCCCGCCCCCGCCAGCATCGCCCGCGTCCGGCCCGCCAGTGCCTCCCCGCGTGCCGCGACCGCCGCTCGCAGGGCCTCCGTGCCGCCCTCCCGGCGCAGTTCCTCCAGTACCGGACGGATCTGGTCCAGGAGGTAGTGGCTGCGGCGGAGGGTCTGGATCAGGCGGGCGTCGCGGACGTCGTCGGGGCCGAACTGCCGGTAGTGCGTGCCGCGTTCGCGGGCCGGGGTGAGCAGGCCCGCCGCCTCCCACACCCGCAGCGCGGACGTCCGTACGCCGAGCAGCGCGGCCACCTCGCCGATCCGCAGGCCGGTCGCGGGGGCCGTCGCCTGCGGGGCCCGCCTGTCGGCCAGCGCCTCCAGGGCCTCGCGCGTCGCCCGCAGGGCCGTCCGCTGCTCGTGCAGCCCGGCGTGCGCCGCGTCGACGAGCGCGAGGGCACCCGCCAGGTCCCCGTCGTGCAGGGTGCGCATGACGGCGGTCGCCGCCAGTGGCCCGTACCCGGGCTGCAGGGCCCGGTACGTCAGCAGTGCGCGACGGTGTACGTCCCCGAAGACGCGGTACCCCGACTCCGTCCGCGCCGCCGGGGGCAGCACGCCCGCGTCCTCGTAGTTGCGGATCTGCTGCGTCGACAGGCCCGACAACCGGGCCAGGTCGACGGGCCGCAGCCGTACCTCATGGTTCTTCACGGATTTGAAGCTTAGAGGCAGTGTGAGCCCACGTTTACGGCTCAAAGCCTCAACTGGAGCTTCAATGAAAAACTTGAAGGCATGGATGAACGCTTGGACGAAGGCATGGTTGAAGGCACGGCTGACCGCCGAACCCCCGTGATGCACATCAAAGGTGCTCGTCTCCACAACCTCAAGAACATTTCGCTCGCGATCCCGAAGCAGAAGCTGGTCGTCGTGACCGGTCTCTCCGGCTCCGGCAAGTCCACGCTCGTCCTCGACACCATCCACCGGGAGAGCCACCGCCAGTACATGGAGGCGTGGGGCGTGGCGACCGCCGGTGTCAGCCGGCCCTCCGTCGACTCGATCAGCGGCCTGTCCCCGTCGGTCAGCGTCGACCAGCGTCCGGCGGGGCGCGGCCCGCGTTCGACGGTCGGCACCGCGACCGAGGTCTTCACCTATCTGCGGCTGCTGTGGTCCCGGATCGGCGTACGCCCGTGCCCCGGCTGTGGGACGGAGATCCCGCCGTCGTACGCCCACGACCCGGAGGGCGACGAGGAGGCGGAGGCGGGAGCCGAGGGTGGCGGGCATGCCACCTGCCCGTACTGCTTCGCCCCCGTGCCCGAACTCGTCATGGGCTCCTTCTCCTTCAACAAGCCCGCCGGTGCCTGCCCGTCCTGCACGGGGCTCGGTGAGGTGATCCGGGTGGACGTGCGGACCCTGGTCGACGAGGAGTCGAGCGTCGCCGCCGGTGCGGTGCGCGGCTGGCCCAGGCAGCTCGTCGAGCGGAACCTGCCCCTGCTGCGAGCCGCGGCCCGCCACTACGGCCTCACCTTCGACACCGACGCCCCGGTGACCGAACTGGACGCGCCGTCAAGGGACTTGCTCCTGTACGGGGTCGAGTCGCCGGAGTTCCGCAGTCACCTCCCCGCCCTCGGCATCGAGCCCCCGGCCACCGTTTCGGCGGGCCGCTTCGAGGGCGTCGTCACCGCGTTCATGCGGCGCTACGCCGACCGCGTCGACGACACCGCCTACCGGCAGAAGGCCGAGCGCTCGATGGCGAAGGAGACCTGCGGGGCGTGCGCGGGAACACGGCTGCGCGCCGAGAGCCGGGCCGTCACCGTGCACGGGCTCGGCATCACGGAGGCGTCCCGGCTGCCCCTCGACGAACTCGCGGACTGGACAGCGGAGTTGAGAGCGTTCTCCACCGGGGACGAGTGGCGTTTCGCCGAACCGGTCGTCGCCGACCTGGAGGAACGGGTACGCCGGCTCGTCGACACCGGGGTCGGCTACCTCACCCTCGACCAGTCGAGCACCAGCCTCTCCGCCGGCGAGTCCCAGCGGCTGCGCCTGGCCGCGCTGCTCGGCTCGGGCCTCACCGGCATGCTGTACGTCCTCGACGAGCCGACCATCGGACTGCACCCCGCCGACACGGCCCGCCTCATCGACGTACTGCGCCGCCTGCGGGACCTGGGCAACACGGTCCTCGTCATCGAACACGACCTGGACGTGCTCTGGGCCGCCGACCATGTCGTCGACATCGGTCCGGGTGCGGGCCGGGACGGGGGCCGGGTCGTCGCCGAGGGAACCCCGGAGGAGGTGGCGGCGACGGAGGGGTCCGTCACCGGGGCGTATCTGTCGGGCCGGCTCCAGCACCCCGCGCGCAAGCAACGCCCTTATACAGGAACGGAGTTGGTGATTCGCGGGGCCCGCGCCCACAACCTCAAAAACGCCACCGTACGGATTCCGCTCGGGCGGCTGGTGACGGTCACCGGGCCGTCCGGCTCCGGCAAGTCGACGCTGATACTCGACGTGTTGGGCAGGGCGGCACATCAACGCCTTGACCCGACAAGGGCGTTGCCGGTGGCACCGGGGGAGCACGACGGTATCGACGGGTGGGAGCACCTCGACAGGGTCGTGACGATCGACCAGGAGCCGATCAGCCGCCTCCCGCGCTCGAACGCGGCGACGTACGCGGACGTCTTCACCCCGGTCAGGGAACTCTTCGCCGCGCAGGAGACGGCGAGGTCGAGGGGGCTGACTCCGGCCGCCTTCTCCTTCAACGTGCCCGGCGGACGCTGTGAACGGTGCGAGGGCGCCGGTGTGCTCGCCGTGCACATGCACTTCCTGCCCGCGGTGGAGGTGCGGTGCCCGGGCTGCCGGGGCCGCCGGTTCCGGAGCGAGGTGCTCGCGGTGCGCTACGGCGGGCACGACATCGCCGAGGTGCTGGCCGCCACGGTGGACGAGGCGCTCACCGTCTTCCGGGGCGTACGGCAGATCGCCGCCCGCCTGCGACGGCTCTCGGACGTGGGCCTCGGCTACCTCCCCCTGGGCCAGCCCGCCACCACCATCTCCGGCGGCGAGGCCCAACGCCTCAAGTTGGCCAAGGAGTTGGGCCGCCGCGCGACCGGCCGCACCCTCTACCTCCTCGACGAGCCGACCACAGGCCTGCACGCCGCCGACACCGCGCGCCTGCTCGACGTACTCCAACGCCTCGTCGACGCGGGCCACTCGGTCGTGACGATCGAGCACAGCCTCGACGTCATGCGCGCCTCCGACTGGCTCATCGACCTCGGCCCGGAGGGCGGCGCCGGGGGAGGACTCGTGGTGGCGGAGGGGACACCTGAGCAGGTCGCGGAAGCGGCGGGGGCGGCTGCCGGGGCCCGTTCGTGGACGGGCGGGTTTCTGCGGGAGGGCGTACGGGTGATGAGCTGACGACGGGTGGCTCGGACCGGCTGACCGCAGCCGGTCCGAGCCACCCGTCGTACCTGCTACTCGTTGCGGGCTGTTTCGGGTCCCGTGATGCGCCTGAGCAGCGGCATCGTGGATGCGACAACCCCCAGCGAGGCGACGAGACCGGCGAGCACGATCGCGTAGTACTGGTTCCCCGGTGCCCGGATCGAGTACCTGAACTGCGCCTGCAGGAACAGCTGGGCGGCCAGGAAGCCCATCCCGATGGCCAGTACCGCGACCACCAGGAGCGGGACCGCGCTCTCCAGCAGTACCACCCGCCGCAGCACCCCGAGCTGTGTCCCGGTCAGCCGCAGCAGGCTGAAGGGGCGCTTGCGGTCGCGCAGGCCCCCGGCCACGCTCACCGCCAGGCTGCAGCCGGCGATGGGGAAGCTGACCAGGATGACCACGTTGGCCAGTTGCTGGTATCCGGCGAGTTCCGCGCCCCGCTCGGCATGGTCCTCGCGGACGGTCCGCGGGCTCTCCTGGTCGGGATACGTGTTCGCGAGGATGGTACGCGCGCGCTCGATCGCTGACGTCGACCCGTTGGTGGCCACGACGATCTCCTGGACCGGCAGGCCGGCGAGGCGCTCTGCGGAGATGGCGGCGGCGGGCCATGCGGTGGGCCAGCGTGCCCAGCCGTACGTGCCGAAAGTGCTGTAGCCCTGGCTGACCGATGCCGCTTCGGCTCCGGCGGCACAGGCACTGTAGGCCGGCATCCTCGCGAGCTCGGCACACGAGGCCAGGCCGGCCGGCGGCGGTGTCCCGGAATCCTGGGAACTGCTCCAGGCCGGGTCCCTGGTGCCGAGCGGGTTCGTGTGGATCATCAGCACGCCTTTGACGCCCGGTACGGAATTCAGGTCGTCCAGCGAGGCCTGCGAGAGCGGTGGCACGCTTCCGGTCAACGCACCTGAAGAGTCGTCGAACCCCCGGACGTAGTCGGCGACCAGGGCTCCGGCGACCGCCGGGCTGCCCTTCGGGATGCCGCGCTCGGCGTTCAACGAGCCGATGATCCCGACGGCGGCGCTGGTGACGCACAGGGCGAGCACCAGCCCGCTGACCGCGCGGAAGCCGGCCTTCGGGTCGTCCGCGAGCCGCCGACCCGCGACGAGCAGCGCGGGCCGGCTGGTGCGCCGGGCCAGGACGCGGGCGCCGGCCATGGTCAGCCAGGGTCCGGCGATGACGAGTCCGGTCAGGACCAGCAGGATTCCCGGGACGAAGACCCAGACCTGGCCGTCGGTGCTCCTGGGCACCCGGCCTATGGCGTACGACAGTTCGGCGATACCGGCGGCCATCGGGATCACCCGGTAGACCCGCGGTGGGCGCGGTGTGACGCGCCGGGTGACCCCGAGCGGGGAGACCTGCACGCGGCGCAGGGCGATCCGGGCCGCGATCGCGGACCCCACCGGGACGGCGACGGCGACGAGCAGGATGTCACCGGTCCGGAGCGTGAGGTCGTCGGCGAAGTACGTCGTACGCGTGAGGTTGACCGCCGCCAGCTGCGTACGGAACAGGGCGAAGAGGCCGAAGCCGACGGTCGTGCCGATGACCGCGGCGACCGTCGATTCGACGGCCGAGAGCATCGAGATCTGCCCCGGCGTGGCGCCCACCAGGCGCATCGCGGCGAAGCGCTGCTCACGGCGGGCGGCGGCCAGTCTGGTGGCCGTGCCGATGAGGATGAGCACCGGGAAGATCAGGGCGGTACCCGCGACGGACAGGATGAGCTTGATGCCGCTGTTGTCGATGCCGGTCCTGACCGTGCAGTTCGTGCCGTTGCAGCTGCTGGGGGTGACGGTGGTGATCGAGGTGACCTGGGTGGCGTCGTGCTGCTTCGCGAGCTGGTCGGGGCTGTGGCCGACGACGATGATCAGGGAGTCGGGGCCCGGGAGCGCCGCCTTGCCGACCGTACCGACCTCGTGGCCTGGGTAGCGGTCGGCGAGTTCGGCGGCCGGGGTGGTGCGGAGGAGCTTGCTGAGGGCCGGTGAGGCGTAGAACTCGCCCGGCCCCGGAAGCCGTGAAAGGCCTGGTGGGACCGGGGAGTTGGGGCCGGTGGCGGCGATGTCGACGCGGCCGATGATCCTGCCGTCGAAGCGGTCCGCCCTGAGCAGCCACCACAGCGGGTCCGTGTCCGCCTTCGCTTCCGACGGGCTCGACGCGCTCGTGCCGGAGCCGGTGTTGAGCCAGGCGTTGCGGCTGTTCTGGGTGGCGGTGGCGTTGATGGCCGCCAGGATGCTCAGCAGCAGGCCGACACCGAGGGCGACGGCTGCCGCGATGACGGCGAGGCGGGCGCCTGCCTCCCTGCCGCCGCCGAGGGTGAGGCGCAGACCGAGACGGATCACGAGGTGAGCCGTTCGACGTACAACGGCGTCGCCCTGCCGTCGCGCACGATGACCTCGCGGTTCGCGAAGGCGGCCACCCGCGGTTCGTGGGTGACGAGGATGACGGTGGTGCCCTCCTCGCGTACGGAGGCGACCAGCAGATCCATCACGTGCTCGCCGGTGAGGGAGTCGAGCGATCCGGTCGGCTCGTCGGCGAACAGCACTGTGGGCCGGGAGACCAGGGCGCGGGCCAGCGCGACACGCTGTGCCTGCCCGCCGGAGAGTTCGCCGGAGCGGCGTCCTTCGAGGCCGTCCAGGCCGAGCCGTGCGAACCACGGCCGGGCCTCGGCCAGCGCGCTCGCCCTGCGGGATTTCGCCAGCAGCAGCGGCAGGGCGACGTTCTCCTCGGCGGTCAGCTCGGGGACGAGCTGACCGAACTGGAAGACGAAGCCGAAGTGGTCCCGCCGTAACGTGCTGCGCTCGGGCTCGCGCAGGCTGTCGACGCGGCGGCCGTCGAACCAGATCTCGCCGGAGTCGGGTACGAGGATTCCGGCCAGGCAGTGCAGCAGCGTGGACTTGCCGGAGCCGCTCGGCCCGGTGACGGCGAGGATCTCGCCGGCGCGGGCGCAGAGGTTCGCACCCTGCAGCGCGGGCGTCTGCCCGAACGACAGGACGGCGTCGCGCGCTTCCACGAGAAAGCCGTCCTCCGAACTCATGAGCGCACCTCCGCCGCGAGGGCCGCGAGCCGCGCCACGGTCTGCTCCATCCACCGCAGATCGGCCTCCAGGTGGAACACGCCGTGGTCGGCGAGCAGCGAGTCGATCGTGCTGCCGGTGCGGCGCAGTTCGGTCAGTTCCCGCATCCGCTCCATGTGGGCGGCGCGCTGGATATCGAGGTACGCGCGGGGGTCGCGCTCCAGCAGCAGCGCCAGCACGACCTTGGTGAACAGCACCGTCTGCAGGTGCGGTTCGCCCGCGACCGGCTCGGTCAGCCAGGTCTCGACCTGCGTGACCCCCAGCTCGGTGATCACGTAACGCTTGCGGTCCGGCCCCGCCCCGGGCTCGGCCTCGCCGGCCTCGACCTTTCCGTCACGGGCCAGGCGGCTCAGGGTCGAGTAGACCTGCCCGGCGGGCAGGGGCTTGCCCCGGCCGAAGTAGGTGTCGTAGTCGCGCTTGAGGTCGTAGCCGTGGCTCGACTCCCGTTCGAGGAGTCCGAGGAGTGCCAGAGGGACAGTCATACCTCAGTGTCTACACTCAGTATCTAGTCGCAGTCAACAAGCGGGCTGCTCGCCCCGAGGGACTGGAGTTACGTGAAGACAGCGTCGGTCGGCCGGTGGGTACGGGTCGCTGCCGTGAGCGCATGACGGCCGGCGTGGGCGGATCGGCGCGATGGCCTTGAGGCGTAGCTCCCGCAGAGGATCCGCCTCTCCCCATCCCCCTGGCCGACGGCCGGACCTTCACCCTCGACCTCGACGAACTCCCGCGCCCGGAGCCCGAGGGCGACGGCGACGGTCGCTGACCGAGGTCACGTTCGGCTCACGCCGTCGGCTCCAGTACGGAGTAGTCGGCGAAGGAGCGGCGGTATCGGGTGTGGCGGGTCTCCTGGGTGTGCCGTCGCTGCCACTCCTCGACCTCGGCCGGGTCCGGATGCCGTCCTGACACCGCCCCGCAGTCGTCCTCGTCGCCCGAGACGCAGCGTGCCTCGTACTCGGGCTCGGCGGAGCCGTCCTGGACGATGGAATACGGCAAGTACCGGAAGATCCGGCGCCGAGGTGGCGGGTTGTTCCCGTACCCGGGGTGCGTCTGCCGTTGGTGGCGGCGGAGCAGTACGTCGGCGTCGGTCTCCCGGCTGCCGTCGCCCTCGAAACGGGCCAGGTGCCGGAGTACGGCCAGCTCGTCGCAGGTGGCGCAGCCGGGTACGGGGGTGGGCGGGGTCGGGTAGCTCGTCGACGTCAACAGGTCAGTGGCTGAACGCCGGTTGACCTCCCGCACGCTCGCGCTCAGCCGCTCGTCCCTGGTCGCCGGCCATTCGACTCGCGGCACTTCTCGCTGTTCTTCCGTCATGCCCGCTCACTCCATCGCGCGTCATTACTCTGGGTGTATCGAGCGTGGCCGAGGGGAACGGTCCGTATCAACGCCTGGGGCGTGTGAATGGGGCATTGGCACATGAGGGGGACACGTGGTGCGACGGAACGGCGACGACGGCTCCGGGACGGGAGTCAGCAACGCCGCCCTGTTCGGCGAGGTGTTGAAGCACTTCCGCGAGGCCGCGCTCCTCACGCAGACGGCGCTGGCCCAGCAGATTCCGTGCGACCGGTCCCACGTGGCCAAGGTGGAGGCGGGCGTGAGCGTCCCGCAGGACACGTTCGCGAAGGCCTGCGACGAAATCCTGGGTACGGGTGGGGTGTTGCTGCGGCTGTGGAAGAAGGTGGACTGGTATCCGGAGGTGCAGCATCCGGACTGGTTCGCGCGTCGGGCGCGGATGGATGCGGATGCGGTGGCGCTGCGGGAGTACCAGGAACAGGTCATCCCCGGCTTGCTGCAGGCGCCGGGCTACGCGCACGCACTGTTCTCCCAGATTTCGACCGGCAACGAGGTGGAGGAACGTGTCCGGGCCCGGTTGAGCCGCCAGCCGCGTTTCCTGGCGGACGACGGGCCGTTGTACGTCGCTGTCCTGGACGAGAGTTGTCTGCGCAACGCCGTCGGCAGCCCGGGGGTCATGCGGGACCAGTGCGCGCATCTGCTCGACGTCGGTCAGCGCCCCAACATCCGTATCCAGGTGGTCCCGACGGGCCTTTTCGGGCTTGTCCCGCCCAAGAGTTCCATGTCCCTGATCGATCTCGCCGACGAGCGATGGGTGTACTCGGAGTCGCTGAGCCAGGGCCACTTCAACAATGATCCAGCAGACTACGTACGCCATAGCCAGACCTATGATGTGCTCAGGGCGGACATTCCGTCGGCCCGCGAATCCGCCGCTCTGATCAGCGACGTGATGGAGGGTTACGAGCATCATGCACAGGCACGAACTCGACACGGTGACCTGGATCAAGAGCAGCTACAGCGGCAACGACGGCGGCAACTGCATCGAGGTGGCCCCCGGATTCCCCGGCGTCGTCCCGGTCCGTGACAGCAAGGTGGGTCCCGGCGGTCCGGTGATGGTCGTAACTCGCGTCGCCTGGGCGGGGTTTGTCGCGGGCGCGTCTCGTCGGAGTGCGTAGTCACCGGCCGCCGAACCGTGAGAGTTCCCTTGAGCAGCTCGAACGCGACCACTGGCCAGATCCTCCGGCCGGCGCGACCCGTCTTGTCGTAACCGCGCACGCTCTTCGGCGTCGGCCGATCGGAGAGCTGACCGTCGAGGACATGCGCCTGTTGATCCGACAGGACGTGGGACTGCCGTATCTCCTGCCCATGGCACTGGAGGTGCTGCGGGACAACCCGATGGCAGAGGGCGATTCGTATGCCGGTGAACTGCTGTCCGCAGTGATCACCAGGAGCCCGGCAGCCTGGGTCGGTTCCGCCGAACTCCGGTACGAGCTCCGGGTGATCGTCTCGGAGCTGGTCGAGGACCTGCCGACCTCGCTCCAGCAGGAGGTCGAGCGGTTCCGGACCTCAGCCTGCTGATGCCTCCGTCCACGCGGGGCGGACGTTCAACTCGTCCTGCGAGCCACACCCCCGTAGATACCGATCTCCTCGGACCGCTCCGGCGCCGGGCCGTCCGGGTGCCAGAACGGGACCTGGGTCAGGCCCGGTTCGAGCAGTTCGAAGCCGTCGAAGAAGCGCTCCACCTCGGCGCGGGCGCGCAGGTTCAGGGTGGCGGTGGCCTTCCTGCTGTACTCGGCCTGGGCGTCGGTGCGGTCCGCGAAGTCGCCCGTGGCGTGCGAGAGGACCAGGAAGCTGCCGGTCGGCAGCGCGTCGCGCAGGGTGGCGACGATCTCCCCGGGCTTCTCCGCGTCGGCCAGGAAGTGGACGACGGCGACAAGGAGCAGGGCGACCGGCTCGTCGAAGTCGATGACCCGGCGGACGTCGGGGTGATCCAGGACGGTACGCGGGTCGCGCAGATCGGCGAGCACGGTGCTGGTGCCGCCGCCGGTCCGGCTCAGCAGTGCGTCGGCGTGCGCCTTCACGATCGGGTCGTTGTCGACGTACGCGACCCGTACCTCCGGCACCAGCTCCTGGGCGACCTCGTGCACATTGGGCGAGGTGGGCAGCCCGGTGCCGATGTCGAGTATCTGCCGTACGCCGCTGCCGACCACGTGCCGCACCGCACGCCGCATGAAGGCGCGGTTGGCCCGCAGACCGATCCGCACCTCGGGCGCCGCGGCGGCGAGCGCGTCACCGGCCTGCTGGTCGACCTCGTAGTTGTCCTTGCCGCCCAGCAGGTAGTCGTAGATCCGGGCAGGGTGCGGCCTACTGGTGTCGATGCCCTCGATACGGACCTGGTCCTGCGTCACTCTGCACTCCCGCCGGTCAACATCCTTTCCGGCGAGGGTAGTTCACGAGGCTGGACGCCAACTCGTCGCACCAGGGACTCGTACAGGACACTCTCGCGCCGTCGGAGGCGGAAGTCGGACTGGATCAGCGTTGCAGCCACTCGTCGAGAAGCGCGGCCTCGGCTTTGCTGAGCGTGGGCAGTTCGGGGAGGAGGGTGCGGAAGGCCGCGACGACGGCCGCCGCGTCCTGGGCCGGGACAGCGGGCTCATCCGTGAGGATGGCGCGAGTGATCGCGTCGAAAGCGGCGTCGGCCAGGTGCGGGTCGCTCTGCTCCGGTAGCTGGGTCAGCAGGGTGTGGACGGTTCCGATCCCCGCCGAGCGGATGAGGTTGACCGCGCGTTCCTCGCTCACCCGAAGCCGCCCGGCCGCGGCGATCCTGTGCACACGCTCGGCGAGGATCAGTACGCCCTTGACCTGTGCCGGGGCGTCACGTGCGCGGACCGGGTCGAGCAGCAGGGCGTAGACGTACGGGTTGGCCAGGCCGAAGCTGATCTGCGTGTTCCATCCGGCGCGGAGGTCCGCCACCGGGTCGTCCGAGGGCGCGCTGGTCTGCTTGCCGGCCACATGTTCGGCGAAGACGCGCTCCGCGGCGGCGTTCAGCAGCTCGTCCTTGTCCTGGAAGAGACGGTAGAGAGCAGGAGGCTGCAACCCGGCCTTGTGGGCCACGCGGCGTGTGGTCACCGCGGCCGGCCCCTGGTCGCGCAACAGGTCGGCCGCAGCCTTCACGATGCGGTCCCGGGTGATGTCTCGCCGCTGTGTGGTCGGTGCCATGGGGACGATGTTATCGCCCGTGACTGACAGGATCTGTTACCGCTGATATCGGCGGCCGTCCGCTGCCGTACTGCCCGAATGTGCTGGGATTGTCGGCCGATCTCCAGGTGGACTCATACGGTTGCTTCCAATGGAAGTATCGATGGTACCGTTATTTTCGTTCCATTGGAAACAACATCCTGGAGCCACCGATGCTGATCGTCACAGGAGCCACCGGCCACCTCGGGTCGCTGATCGTCAACCGTCTGCTGGAGCGGGTACCGGCCGACAGGATCGGCGTCAGCGTGCGCGATGTGAGCAAGGCCGCCGACCTCGCCGAGCGAGGCGTCCGAGTCCGCGCGGGAGACTTCACCGAACCGGACAGCCTGAAGCACGCCTTCGAAGGTGCCGAGCGCGTGCTGGTCGTCTCCGCGGCCATTCGAGGCGATGGCGCGTTGACCGCCAACAGCGCCGCCATCGACGCGGCGCGGGAAGCGGGCGCCCAGCACATCCTCTACACCAGCCACCAGGCGGCTTCTCCGGTGTCGCTCTTCCCGCCGCAGAAGGTCCATGCGGCTACCGAGGAGCACCTCAAGCGGCAAGGAGTCCCCTACACCGCTCTTCGCAACGGGTTCTACGCCTCCGCCCTGGGCTACTACATCGGCGCCGCGCTGGAGACCGGGACGCTCGCCGTGCCGCAGGACGGTCCGGTGTCCTGGACGGCCCACGAGGACGTGGCGGAAGCCGCGGCCTTCGCCCTCGCCGAGGACGGGGCGCTCGAAGGGGTCACGCCGCCGCTGACAGCCCCGCACGCGCTCGACTTCGCCGACGTTGCCGACATCCTCAGCCGCATCACCGGCCGGACCGTCACCCGAGTCGTCATGGACGACGACGAGTGGACTTCCGCAGCAGTCGCCGGCGGGATGCCGCGACCGGCCGCGGAGTTCTCCTTGACGATGTTCGCGGCATCGCGAAACGGCGAGTTCAACGCCACCGACCCGACACTGGAAGCCACCATCGGGCACCCCGCCAAGACCGTCCACGAGGTCCTGGAGACCGCCTCGCGCCCCCGGTGAACCACCGGTCGAGGCCTGGGCGGATCGGCGCCTCCGCGCCGCGACCCGCCCAGGAATTCCTCACCGGCCACGCCGACGGCGTCATGTCCGTCGAGCCACCGGATCTGCGCCCCGGCCTTCCCGACGATCACTCGGGCCGAGTGGGGCCAGTACTTCCCGAAGTGGAACTACCGGTCGTTATAAGGAAGTTGACAGGCCCGCGCGAGCGTCGATGCGTCCTGGACGTTGACGCGTCGTCGCCGCCGCGCGCCAACGTATTCGGTCGGCATCGGCACCAGGACTGCTCGCACCAGGTCTGTGCGGGCGCCGCCGGGCCAGCCTCCGCCCCCACGCCTGCCCCGGCGCCTCGACGCAGAGATAGGTCAGCGCGCACAGCGGCAACAGCACCGCGAAGAAAGCCACTTCGAGTACGGGGGTGTCCTGCCGCCACCGGCCGACCGTGCTGTCGGTGACCGCCAGCAGTACCGGATGCAGCAGATAGACCGAGTAGCTGATCGTGCCCAGGGCGATGAGGACCCGCGGTACGCGGCGGTCGCGCAGTGTCAGTCCGGCGCCGAAGGTGAGTACGGCCAGCAGGAACGCCGTGATCCAGGCACGCCGCGTGAAGTGGGCACCGTCGCCGTACCCGTACGCGCTTCCCACGGCGCAGGTGACGACCACGAGGGCTGTGCAGGCGGCGTACCGCCAACTGCTCCGGCCGTGCTCGGCCCGATGGACGACCGTGCCGAGGAACATCACGGCGAGGATCACCAGGCCCTCCCACATCGGGACCGTGCCGTTGAAGAGGACCAGCACGAGTGCCAGAGCCCCGGCCACCACGCCCCCGAACACACGGAGGCGGGGTGATCCCGCGCTCGTGCAGCAGACGGCGATCACCAGGGCGACCGCGGTGAGCGCGACCAGCCGGCCGGTGCCGACCGCGTCGGAGAGGGCGGAGGGCGGGAGCGTGATCCCGGCCGCCACGCTCACGGCGCCGAGCACGGCCAGGGTGACGGCGACCGGCGCCGACCGCTCGTGTCGGCGGATCGTGAACAGGGCGACGACCAGGAGGTAGAACGCCATCTCGTAGGAGAGCGTCCACAGGACGAGGAGGATGCTGGGGGTGCCCAACAGCTCCTGGAACAGGGTGAGATGGGCGACGGCGGTGGTGGCGCTGCCGAGGTCGGTGCGCAACTCCGCGACGCCCAGCAGGTTGAGGGCGAGGAGTGCGGCGACGGCAGCCACGCACAGGGGGTAGATGCGGAACACCCGCCCGATCCAGAACGTCCGTACACAGCCCCGGCGTTCCAGCGACGCCGGGATGATGTACCCGCTCACCAGGAAGAACACCATGATGCCGAACCGGCTGGTGTTGAACTCCGGCATCAACTCCCGCCGGAACCCGGGGAGGAAGGAGTACGAGGAGTGGTCGAACACGACGACGAGCGCCGCGATTCCGCGCAGGGCGTCCAACCAGCCCAGTCGGCCTGTGCTCTCCGCCGAGACGCTCGGCGGCCCGCCGGTCATGGGCCGGCCTTCACGGGTACGCAGGGCTCGATCTCACCCTTGCCCGTGTAGGCGTTGACTCTGTGCGGCTGGGTGTGGCCGCTGAGGTTCTCGAACACCAGTACGTTGCCCGGGCCCAGGGTGATCGCCCGGTTCAACTGGACGGCGACGATGGGTACACGGTTGCCCTGCTTGTCGGTCGCCCAGAGGACGACGTCGCGGTCGCAGACATAGCCGGGGGCGAGTTCGTTCACCATCACCTGGATGCCCTTCGGGCTCAGCTTCTCCGCGAGTTCGTACTGGGCCTCCATACCGATCAGCTGGTCCTTGATGGTGAGCGTGACACTGCCGTCACCGTGGCTCTCCATCGCGTACGCCACCGAGTCGGCCGGCGTACCCGGTAGGACCACCGCGGCGAGTCCGGCCACCGCGCAGGCCGCTGCGGCGAGGGAGATCCGGCGGGGAGTGAGTAGACGTCGTACGGAAGTGGTCGTCCCGCGCCTGCCCGTGTCGAGCTCGCGCAGCCCGATCTCCCGCTTCAGCTCCTTCAGGAGCCGGTCCTCGAACGATGTCGTCCTCGTGCTCATGCCTCGCCCCTCCTGACGTACAGAAGTGATGTGTCCGGTGTTGTCTCCACAGGCCTGGGAGTCGCCGCGGAAGCCGCCCCTGAGCCCGCTTCCCCGCGCAGCGACTTCCGGGCCCGGTGGAGTCGGACCCGGGCCGTGACCTGGCGGATGCCCAGCGCGGCTGCCGCCTCCGGGATCGTGAGCTGGTCGACCACGATCAGCTCCAGGACGGCCCGCTCGCCCTCGGGCAGCCGTTCGAGAGCGGCCAGGGCGCGCCGGCCGGGACTCTCCGCGTCGAGCTTGTCCTCGATGCGGACTATGTCGTCGGGCTCCAGCAGGCGCCTCCCGGTGAAGCGCCGGTCCCGCTTGGCCTCCCGGGCGACCCGGCGGCGCTCCGACGACACGACGTTGCGCGCGATGCCGTACAGCCAGGCCGTCTCGCTGCCCAGGCGCGGCCGGTAGGTGTGGGCCGAGTCGAGAACGGCGAGGAAGATCTCGGCCGTCAGGTCGGCCGCCGTGTGGGGGTCGTCGACCCGCCGGGCCACGAAGCGCATCACCGCGTCGACATGACGCCGGTAGAACGCCTCGAAGAGCGCCGGGTCCCGCACGGCCTCGGCGGGTCCACCCCGTAACCTCTCCGGCTCCGCACCGTCCACTGGCGTCTCCTTCGCGTCCTGTTCGTAGCGTCACTCGCCCTTCACCCGTTCTTGGGCCGAGACACGAAAAGCGTTACGAGGAAGACGGCCCGATCCGGATTCCGGTTGGCAGGTTCCGTGCGCTCCGCCGGAGTCGATTGAGTGTTCGAAGTCACTCGAATCGCCGCTGTCGCACTTCGGCCGATTCCTGTCTATTAATGCCTCATATTGGCCGATTTCTTAAGTGCTCCTGGTCACTATTGGTTGATCCCCTCATGACAATGGGCATTCCGATCACCATGACCACCGAGACGCGCACGCCCCATCCAGTCCTTGATCAAGCTGCCGTCGCCAGCCTCCTCTTCCAGGACGGACCGGAAGGAAAAGGCCTCCATGACCGGTGGCGGAGAGCGGTCTCGAACGAACTGTTCCGGTATCGACCCGAACTGAGCACCCGGCAGCGACGGAAACTCGCGTACGAGCGGCTGAGAGCCCTCAACAGTGAGGTTCCGTCGCCCGAACGGTTCGCCGACGACCCCCGTGGAATCGCGGCGCTGCACGAGTGGGCCGCCCCCATGGACGTGGCCACGATCACGGTGGCCGGCATTCACTACAACCTGTTCCTCGGCAGCGTCGTCGACGACCAGGTGTCCCCGCCGCGCGAGTTGACGGACTTCACCACCATGGCCCGGATGGGGACCTTCCTGTGCACCGAGCGCGCGCACGGGAACGACGCGGCGGCGCTGGAGACGGTCGCCCGCTACGACCGCGAGCGCGACGAGTTCGTCCTGCACACCCCGCATCCGGGGGCGCAGAAGTACATGCCCAACACCAGTTCCGCGGGCGGGCCCAAAACCGCCGTGGTCGCCGCCCGGCTCATCGTCGACGACAAGGACCAGGGCGCCTTCCTCTTCCTCACCCCGCTGAGCGACGAGTACGGCACCCTGCCCGGTATCACCGTCACCCTGCTGCCTGAGCGCACCGGCAGTCCGGTGGACCACTGCGTCACGAGCTTCGACCACGTACGGCTGCCCCGTACCGCCCTCCTCCAGGGCGCCCACGGGCAACTCCTGTCCGACGGAACACTGGTCAGCGCCGTCGGCAGTCCGCGCAAGCGGTTCCTGCACGCCATCAGCCGGGTCACCGTCGGGAAGCTGTGCATGAGCGCCGCCGGCCTCGGAGTGGCCCGTGCGGCGCTCGCCATCGCCGTCCGGTACGCGTACACCCGGCACATATCCGGGCCGGTGGCCGGGCAGCGCGTCCCGCTCGCCGCGCACCGCAGCCACCACAGCCGTCTCCTCGACCACACCGCCACCGCCTACGCGATGACCTTCCTGCACCGGGCGGCCACCGAACGCTGGGCGACCCACAGACCCGAGGAACGCGAGGACGCCGAGCGGACGGTCGCCGTCACCAAGGCCTGGATCACCTGGCAGGCCCGCGACATCGCGACCCAGAGCCGGGAGCGGTGCGGTGCCCGGGGGCTGTTTCCCGTGAACGGGCTCGCCGACATGGCCGCCAACATCGACGGCGGCATCACCGCCGAGGGCGACAACCTGGCGATCTGCTGCAAGGCGGGCGCCGAGATGATCTTCGGGCACGAACTGGCGGCGGAGCCCGCCCGGCCCACCGGCGACGAGCCGTTGACCGACCTTGGACTGCTGCGCCGCGCCCTCACCGCCGCCGAGCGCTACTGGCACCTCGCCGCCCGTCGCGACCTGCGGCGCGACAACGGCGGCGGCGACGCCCTCGGCCGCTGGAACAACGCGTCCGACGCCGCCCTCAACCTCGTGGAGGCGTACACGGTGGGCCAGGCCGCCGACGCTTTACTCGCCGCCTGCGCCCGGGTGTCCGACCCGATCACGCACGCCGTCCTGGAGGACCTGAGCGCGCTGTTCCTCCTCCGTCAGGTCGATGCCCGCAGTGGCCTGCTCCTCGCCGAACAGGCACTCACCGCCGACCAGGTACGCGCCCTCCCGGAGGCCCTGCACACCCTCACGACCCGGCTCGCCCCGCATCTCAGCACCCTGACCCAGGCCTTCGACCTCCCGGAGGAGCACCTGTCGGCACTGCCGATGCTGACCGACGCCTGACCTGTCCGACCCGCCGAACCCGTCTGTTCCTGAGCCGCGACGGGCGACTGCCGGCCTAAAAATGACGTGCCCATGACCTATTGACGATGTGCGTTACCGATGTGTGCCGGGCGTGTGGGGGATGTACGCCCGGCCGATCGGCGAGCCGCTCACTCTGTTCGGTCCGTTCGGTCCGGTCAGGTGGCCCGCCGCAGCACCCGGTACAACCCCGCGCTCACCGCGAACCCCACCAGGCACGTGATGTCGCCGAAGGACGGCCACTGTTCCGGCACCCAGCCCACGTACTTCTCCTGGTTCGAGAAGAGCGGCACCGACACCACGATGCCCGCCAACAGGGCGGCGACACCAGGCCAGTTGGTGAAGCCCCGGTCGGACAGCCGCGCGCTCAGCGCCTCCACCGGCGTCCGTGCCCGAAGCCACCGCTCCACCAGCACCACCCCCAGCCACGGACCCACCCAGTAGGCGATCACCAGCAGAAACGCCTCGTACGCCGCCCCCGCGTCCGACAGCGACGACCAGGCCGCCGCCGTACCCGCGAGCCCGCACAGCACCACGATCGCGCCGCGCCCCAGCCACCCGGGCAGCCGGAAGCCGAGGGACGTGACCGACATCGCGGAGGAGTACACGTTCAGGGCGTTCGCCGAGACCGCGCCCAGGATGATCGCCAGCAGCACCAAGTCGCTGAGCCAGACCGGGAGATGGCCGGTGAAGGCCGCCGTCGGGGTCGCGCCCTCGGGAGCGACGATCGTCGCCGAGGCCGCGCCGATCAGCGCCACGACGGCGACGGACACGAACAGGCCGACGGCCGGGTAGAGCGCGGTGCGGAGGCGGTCGGCCGTACGGGGAAGGTAGCGGGAGTAGTCGGAGGCGGCCGGGTTCCAGCCGGCCGTGTACCCCCAGGCCGCGCTGAAGGCGAGCAGGAACCCGCCGATGCCACCGCCGGAGCCGGGCGCGCCCAGGTCCGCCTCCTTGAACGTCCAGACACCGGCCAGCAGGAACACGACCGCCAGCGCCGGGAACGCGTACTTCTCGAAGGCGTGTACGAAGTTGTGGCCGATGAAGCCGATCACGATCTCCGCCGCCACCACGAGCAGCAGGGAGGGGAGTGGACGCAGATCGGTCAGTGTGTTGAGCGCGAAAGCGGCGCTCACACTGTTGACGGCGAACCAACCGACGCCCGAGACAAGGGCGTTCACACCGGCGGGCAGCAGATTTCCCTTGTGCCCGAAGGAGAGCCGCCCGATCGCCATCTGCGGTACGCCGAACCGGGGCCCGTCGAGGGAGAGGATCCCGTGCGTCAGCGAACCGAGCGCGGTGCCCAGCAGCAGGGCCGCGGACGCCTGCCAGAAGTCCAGGCCGAAGAAGAGGACCGAGATCACGCCGATGTAGACGGTCGCGAACTCGATGTTCGGGGAGGCCCAGGTCCACAGCAACTGGAGCGGGCCGCCGTGCCGTTCGGCGTCCGGAATGGGTTCCGAGCCCGCCGTCTCGACGGCGATGACCTTGTCGCCGTACTCGGGGGCCGGGGTCACGGGCGTACTCGCCGGAGCAGTCGTCATGCGAGGTAAGTGTCGGGGCCGCAGCAGGCCCGGCCCAGAGGCGCACTGTCCGCTTCGGGAGGCTCGGCGGCGTACAGCTTGTACTACTCCTTGGAATCCTCGCCGCTCTCCCGGCGCTTCAGCTCCTCCTCGCGGCGGCGCAGGTCGGCCTCCCAGTCCCGCAGGTGGGCGTCGTCGTCCTGCACCGGCTCCCCGGCCGTGCCCTTCTCGGTCTTCTCGGCCTTCTCGTCGTTGAGGGACTTCAGGAACTCCGGGTTGTCGTCCGGGGCGATCCACTGGCCGCCCGAGGCGCCCAGGCGCTGGGCGGTGGCGCGGTCGCGGCCGATGATCAGCCAGGAGACGGAGCCGACCAGCGGGAACAGCAGGATGAGGATGGCCCACACGGGCTTGGGCATGAAGCGGACGTCCTTCTCCTGCGTGGTGACGCAGTCGATGAACGCGTAGATGCTCAGCGCGAGAGGCACCAGGATCAACAGCACCCGCAGCATGTATTCGGTCCCCTTGAGTTGCTGTCCGGGCGCGCTGACGGTCGCGTCCGGCCCCCGCTGACAGGTCCAGGGTAGTGCGTAACGGATACTGGAACGCATGGCTTACGACGATCTTCGCTCCCTGCTCAGGGCGCTGGAGCGCGAGGGCGACCTCAAGCGCATCAAGGCCGAGGTGGACCCGTACCTGGAGGTCGGGGAGATCGTCGACCGGGTGCAGAAGGCAGGCGGGCCCGCGCTGCTCTTCGAGAACGTGCGCGGGTCGGCGATGCCGCTGGCGATGAACGTGTTCGGCACCGACCGGCGGCTGCTCAAGTCGCTGGGGCTGAAGTCGTACGCGGACATCAGCGACCGGATCGGCGGGCTGCTGAAGCCCGAGCTGCCGCAGGGCTTCGTCGGTGTGCGGGAGGCCTTCGGCAAGCTCGGCGCGATGACGCACGTACCGCCCAAGAAGGTGAAGTCGGCGGGCGCGCCGGTGCAGGAGGTCGTCCTCAAGGGTGACGAGGTGGACCTCGACCGTCTCCCGGCGCTCTTCACCTGGCCGGAGGACGGCGGCTCCTTCTTCAACCTGGGGCTGACGCACACCAAGGACCCGGAGTCCGGCGTACGCAACCTGGGTCTCTATCGCCTTCAGCGGCACGACAAGCGCACGATCGGCATGCACTGGCAGATCCACAAGGACAGCCGCAACCACTACCAGGTGGCGGCGCGCAAGGGCGAGCGGCTGCCGGTCGCCATCGCGTTCGGCTGCCCGCCCGCCGTCACCTACGCGTCCACGGCACCTCTGCCCGGTGACATCGACGAGTACCTGTTCGCCGGGTTCATCGCGGGCAAGCGGATCGAGATGGTCGACTGCCAGACGGTGCCGTTGCAGGTGCCGGCGCAGGCGGAGGTGGTGCTGGAGGGCTGGCTGGAACCGGGCGAGATGCTGCCCGAGGGGCCCTTCGGTGACCACACGGGCTTCTACACCCCGCAGGAGCCCTTCCCGGCGCTCACGATCGACTGCGTGACGATGCGGCGGCGCCCGCTGCTCCAGTCGATCGTCGTGGGCAGGCCGCCGACGGAGGACGGCCCGCTGGGCCGGGCGACCGAGCGGTTCTTTTTGCCCCTGTTGAAGATCATCATTCCGGACATCGTGGACTACCACCTCCCCGAGGCCGGCGGCTTCCACAACTGCGCGATCGTCGCGATCGACAAGAAGTACCCCAAACACGCACAGAAGGTGATGCACGCGGTCTGGGGCGCCCACATGATGTCCCTGACCAAGTTGATCATCGTCGTCGACTCGGACTGCGACGTCCACGACCTGCACGAAGTCGCCTGGCGCGCCCTCGGCAACACGGACTACGCCCGTGACCTGACCGTCGTAGAAGGCCCCGTCGACCACCTCGACCACGCCTCCTACCAGCAGTTCTGGGGCGGCAAGGCGGGTATCGACGCGACCCGTAAGTGGCCCGAGGAGGGGTACACGCGGGACGGTGGCTGGCCGGAGATGGTCGTGTCGGACCCGGACACGGCGGCGAAGGTCGACAGACGCTGGAAGGAATACGGCCTGTGAGCTCCGCATCCGCATCCGCCGCACTGCCCCAGCCGGGGCGCACGAAGGCGTTCCTGCGCCTGGTGATGATCGAACACTCGATCTTCGCACTGCCCTTCGCCTACATCGCGGCGCTGACGGCGATGTTCCAGACGGACCGGAACATCCACTGGGGCCGGCTGCTCCTGGTCACCGTCTGCATGGTCGGCCTGCGCACCTTCGCGATGGCGGTCAACCGGATCATCGACCGCGAGATCGACGCCCGTAACCCGCGCACGGCCCACCGTGAACTGGTCACGGGCGCGATGTCGGTGAAGCACGCCTGGACCGGCGCCCTGATCGCCGTCGTCGTCTTCCTCGGTTCGGCGGCCCTCCTGAACCCCCTGTGCCTGGCCCTCGCCCCCGTCGCGGTGATCCCGATGGTGGTCTACCCGTACGGCAAACGGTTCACGAACTTCCCCCAGGCCATCCTGGGCCTCGCCCAGGCCATGGGCCCGGTCGGCGGCTGGCTGGCGATCACGGGGGAGTGGTCCTGGGACGCGGTGATCCTGGGCCTGGCGGTCGGCATCTGGATCGGCGGCTTCGACCTGATCTACGCCTGCCAGGACGTCGACACCGATCGCGAGACCGGCGTGCTGTCGGTACCGGCCCGCTTCGGCATCCCGGCGGCGGTGTGGAGCGCCCGGGTCTGTCACGCGCTGACGACGGGCCTGTTCGTCTGGTACGCGCTGGTCACGGACGCGGGGGCGTTCTTCTGGCTGGGACTGCTGATCGTGGCGGGCGCGTTCGTGTACGAGCACAGGATCGTGCGCCCGCATGATCTGTCACGGCTGAACCGGGCGTTCTTCTCGGTCAACGGGTTCATCGGCATCGCTCTTTTCGGGTGTGCGCTGCTCGATCTGGTCGTCCGTGGACTCACGGTCTGAATTCCGGTAGGGGTGACCGCCGGTAGGCTCAGGGTGTGAACGCAGGAGAAACGCAGCGCGCGCCTTGGATCGTGGGGGTGTCCGGCGCTTCAGGGACGCCGTATGCGGCTGCTGTGCTGCGCGCGCTGCTCGCGGCGGGGGAGGCCGTCGATCTGGTCGTCAGCCGGGCCTCCCGGCTCACCCTGCTCGACGAGACCGGGATCTCCTTCCGGGACGCCCACTGGCAGGACGACCTGCGGGAATGGCTGTCCCGGGGCGCGGACGGCAAGCCCGGCACCTTCGCCGTGGACATCAGCGGCGTACGGCACTGGAGCGCCGGCGATCTGGCGGCCGGGCCCTCCTCCGGGTCGTACGCCACCAAGGGGATGCTGATCGTGCCCGCCTCCACGGCCTGTGTGGCCGGGGTCGCGCTCGGGCTGTCGAAGGACCTGTTGCAGCGGGCGGCCAGTGTCACCCTCAAGGAACGGCGCGCACTCGTCGTCGCCGTACGGGAGTCCCCGTTGAACGGGCAGACCCTCCGTCACCTGGTGACCCTGGACGACGCCGGCGCGAGCGTCGTACCGGCCTCGCCCGCCTTCTACGCCGGCGCCACCCACATCCAGGACCTCGTGGACTTCGTCGCCGGGCGCGTGCTCGACGCGGCGGGCGTCCCGCACGGGCTGTACCGCCGCTGGAGGGGCGAACTCGGCGGCGGGACCGGGCCGTCCCCCACGTCCCGTGCTGATAACGACTGAGCCGGCGTACGTATCAGCAACTGGCAGTACCACTCATCACCTTCAGGACCCTCTGTACTTCAGCACTGCAGCACCTCAGCAGCTCAGCACCTCACCAGTCTTCACCTTCAGCAGTCTTCAGAAATGTTCAGCATTCTTCAGGATTCTTCATCGGAAGGCTCGATCGCATGGACGCCGTGGACAGGCAGCTCATCCAGGCCCTGAGAGAGAACGGCCGGGCCTCCTACGCCGAGCTGGGGCGCCTCGTCGGTCTGTCGGGACCCAGTGTCACCGACCGCATCAACCGGCTGGAGGCGGCCGGTGTCATCACCGGGTACCGCGCCACCGTCGACTCCGCCTCGCTCGGCCTCGGCGTCATCGCCCTCATCGGCATCTCGCTCTCCGACGCGGCCGACCACGAGGACGTGGCGCGCCGTATGCGGGACCTCAGCGAGATCGAGGACTGCTGGTTCATCGCCGGCGACGACTCGTTCATGCTCAAGGTGCGGGCGAGTGACGTCGACGGGCTGGAGAAGACCATCCGGCGGCTCAGCGGGACCGCGGGCGTCTCCAGGACCCGTACGACCATCGTGCTCTCCACGAAGTGGGAGAACAGGGTGGGTGAGCTGCCGGAAGAGCAGTAGGGGAATGGGCGTACGGTTGACGAGGTCCGTCTAGGTGTAGGAGAGGTATGAGCATGGATGTCGGGCTCAAGCGCGAGCTGGAGGAAAAGGTCAGGGCCGGTGAGCGGCTGACCCGCGAGGACGGCATCGCGCTCTACGAGTCGGACGACCTGGCCTGGCTCGGCGGGCTGGCGCACGAGGTGCGCACCCGTAAGAACGGTGACGTCGTCCACTTCAACGTCAACCGGCACCTCAACATGACCAACGTGTGCACCGCCTCCTGCGCCTACTGCTCGTTCCAGCGCAAGCCGGGTGAGAAGGACGCGTACACGATGCGCATCGAGGAGGCGGTCAAGCTCGCCAAGGCGATGGAGGGCGAGAACCTCACCGAGCTGCACATCGTCAACGGCCTGCACCCGAGCCTCCCGTGGCGGTACTACCCGCGCTCCCTGCGGGAGTTGAAGGCGGCCCTCCCGAGCGTCTCCCTCAAGGCGTTCACGGCGACGGAGATCCACCACTTCGAGACGATCAGCGGCCTGTCGGCGTCGGAGATCCTCGACGAGCTGATCGACGCGGGTCTGGAGTCGCTGACCGGCGGCGGCGCCGAGATCTTCGACTGGGAGGTCCGCGAGCACATCGTCGACCACCGGACGCACTGGGAGGACTGGTCGCGCATCCACCGCCTCGCGCACGAGAAGGGTCTCAAGACCCCGAGCACGATGCTCTACGGCCACATCGAGGAGCCCCGGCACCGGGTGGACCACGTCCTGCGCCTGCGTGAACTCCAGGACGAGACCGGCGGCTTCCAGGTCTTCATCCCGCTGCGCTACCAGCACGACTTCGTCGACATGAAGGACGGCAAGGTACGGAACAGGCTCCAGGCCCGTACCCAGATGGCCACCGGCGCGGAGGCCCTGAAGACCTTCGCGGTGTCGAGGCTGCTGTTCGACAACGTCCCGCACGTCAAGGTCTTCTGGGTCATGCACGGCGTCCAGACCGCCCAGCTCGCCCTGCAGCACGGCGCCGACGACATGGACGGCTCGGTCGTCGAGTACAAGATCACCCACGACGCCGACAACTACGGCACCCCCAACAAGCTCACCCGCGAGGACCTGCTCGACCTGATCAGGGACGCCGGCTTCCGTCCGGTGGAGCGCAACACGCGGTACGAGATCATCCGCGAGTACGACGGCCCGGACCCGGCGCGCCGGGACTCGCCGCAGCCGATGCGGGTGTGAGCGAGGTAATGGTAATGGGTACCTATTACCGGTGACACTTACCTTCACCCTCGATCCCGCCGTCACCCCCGACCTCCGTGACGGGCTCCTCGACCTGTGGACGGACGTCTCCAACGCGGGCGGCGCCGTCGGCTTCGTCGCCCCCGTGGAGAGGGGGACGATCCGGTCCGAGCTGGTGAAGTACTTCGCCGGGATGGCGGGCGGCGGCACCCGGCTCCTGGTCGCGCACGACGAGGACGGGCGGGTCGCCGCGACCGCCTTCCTCACCTTCAACACCCACCGCCTGATGACCCACTGGGTGTGGCTGTACGCGGTGATGGTCCATCCCCGCCACCAGGGCAGGGGCCACGGCCGCGACCTGCTGTCGGCGGCGGCCGACGCGGCCCGCACCTTCGAGGGCACGGAGGCGATCCGCCTCACCTGCCGCGGCGGCCTCGGCCTGGAGCGTTTCTACGGCTCCTGCGGCTACCGGGAGGTCGGCCGCGTACCCGGTGCGATACGGGTCGCACCCGGCGACGACCGCGACGACGTCATCATGCTGCTGCCCCTGTCATGAGTCCGTGCGTCCCCGTACACCCCCCTGCAAGATCTGAACCTCGCCGTGCTTCACTGGACGGTGCCCCTTTTTGGAACCGGAAGAGTGGATTGAGATGCTCCGCTACACGCTGATGCGCCTCGGGATCTTGGTGGCCTGCCTGCTGGTCGTCTGGGGCCTCGTCGTCTCCGGTGTCGCCCCGCGTGGCCTCGGCGACTCCAACGGCATGTGGATCATCCTGCTCTCCCTCGTGATCTCCGCCCCGATCAGCTTCGTGGTGCTCCGCAAGGAGCGGGACCGGGCGTCGTTGCAGATCGTCGAGAGGGTGGACCGCGTCAAGGCCAACCTGGACGCGAACCGCAGCCAGGAGGACGAGGCCGTCGACGAGGCGGCCCGCGCGCAGGGTCAGCCTTCCTGACCCGGGAGCACAACTACCCTTGCCTCCATGGGTGCTGTGAAGAACAAGCGGATGCCGCGTGCCGTCCGTGAGCAGCAGATGCTGGACGCCGCCGTACAGACCTTCGGCCAGCGCGGCTACATGGCCGCGTCGATGGACGAGATCGCCGAACTCGCCGGTGTCTCCAAGCCGTTGGTCTATCTGTACCTGAACTCGAAGGAAGACCTCTTCACCGCCTGTATCCGGCGCGAGGCAAGGACGCTCACCGAGGCGGTCCGCGCCGGAGTCGGACCGGCCCTGCCGGCCGACCGCCAGCTCTGGGACGGCCTGCGCGCGTTCTTCACGCACACCGCGCAGAACCCGGACGGCTGGTCGGTACTGCACCTCCAGGCCCGTACGCACGGCGAGCCGTTCGCGTCCGAGGTCGCCGTGATGCGCGAGGAACTCGTCGCGTTCGTCACCCAGTTGATCGTGGTCGCCGCCCGCGAGGCCCACCGCGACCCCTCGCTGCCGGAACGGGAGGTCGCCGGCCTCGCCGTGGCCCTCGTCGGCGCCGCCGAGTCCCTCGCCGCCTGGGCCAACGCCACCCCGGGCGTCACCGCGAGACAGGCGGCGACAACCCTGATGAACTTCGCCTGGGCGGGCCTGGACAGCCTGATGGCGGGCAACCCCTGGTCACCCCCGGCGGAGACCTCCGAGGTCGCCGGTATCGAGGGCTGAGCGAGCGGCGTCCCAAGGGGCTACAGGCGCCAAGGGCGCGGGGCCGGCGGAGCGCACCCTCACACCCCTCGCACCTCCCCCCGCAGATGTACGCGCCCCCCGCCCCGCAGTTCGAAGCTCCCGAAGCCGTCCGCCCCGTACTCCACCGCGCCCGGCAGCAGCACCGGCGCCCTGAAGTCGGTCCGGACCAGGGCCGACCGGGGGGTGCCGTGGGCGGCGAGGCAGCGGGCGGCGGTCCACATGCCGTGGGCTATCGCGCTCCGGAAGCCGAAGAGGCGGGCGGTGAGGGCGTGCAGGTGGATGGGGTTGCGGTCGCCGGAGGCGGCGGCGTACCGCCGGCCGACGTCCTCGCCGAGCCGCCACTCGGCGACCAGGGGCAGCGCCTCGCGTTCGTCACCGGCGGGCGGCGCACCGGAGCCAGGCGCACCGGTGTCAGGCGCACCGGTGTCCGGCGCACCGGCGGCAGGCACACCGGTGGCCGGCACCCCACTCCGGTGCCGGGCCAGATAGGTGCTCCGCGACTCCCACACCAGTTCCTCGCCCTCCCGTACCTCCGTCTGCACCGAGGCTTCGGTGCCGCGTCGGTGGGGCGTCAACTCCTCGACGTACACGGAGAGTTCGTAGATGCCGGTGGCCGCCAGCGGGCGCCAGCGGATGATCTCCACCGAGGTGTGGACCAGTCCGAGGAGCGGGAGCGGGAAGTGCCGGTCGGTCATCAGGCGCATGGCCAGGGGGAAGCCGAGGACGTGCGGATAGGTGATGGGGAGGCTGTCGTCACCGACGGGGAAGCCGCAGACCCGCTCGTAGGAGGCGAGCCGGGCGAGGTCGATGCGTACGCCGGGCAGGACGAGGCGGGTGTCCAAGAGGCCGGCGTCAGCGCGGGGTTTGTTGAGGGCGGCCTTCTTGAAGGGGGACAGGAGGGCGCCCCAGGCGAACAGGAGAGCGAGGGAGGGCGTCCGGTCGAGGGTGTGGGCAGGCATACGGCTACGCAACTCCCGGCTCGATACGAGTCTGGCGATATGGCTCCACGGCTTACTTACTCTGAAGTAAGGTTACCGGAGGTAAGCCCCAATTCCCCCCTGACGGACACGACCCGTCCTGCGTGGAGAGGTGTGAAGAAGGCCCGGGAAAGCCTAGGAAGGCCCCTGTGGCCGGTGCTAACGTGAAATGCTCATGACGGGCCAAAAGGTGACCCATCGGTAACCTGTGTGATGTCCGAGCTTGCACACCCCCGCCGCTCCACCACCCCCGAACCCGCACGACCCCCACACGTGCGAGCCGTACGATCCGGTTTCTGAACAGCGGCGCTGCCGAATCCGTACATCTGTGGTGAACCCACCGGAGGTGCACGCCCACCGGAAGGCCGCTGCACGCCACAGGAGCCGCTCGTGTCGTCGTCGTTCCCGTCCTCTCCGTCCTCCCCGGCCTCGCAACAGATCGTGACCGCCGTGGGCTACGACGGCGAGCCGCTCCTGGTCGAGCCCGAGATCCGGCGGCTGGACGGGGCCGTGCGTGAGGTGGCCGTACCGGCGTTCGTCGCACCCGCGACCTACGGCTCGCTCGCGGACATCCCCTTCGACAACGCGAACGAGGAGCCCGGGACGACGGTCCTCAGCCGCCGTGCGCCGGACGGGACCTGGACGGATGTCACGGCGGCCGAGTTCGCCGAGCAGGTCCTCGCGGTGGCCAAGGGGCTGATAGCCGAGGGGCTGATGCCGGGCGACCGGCTGGCCATCATGGCGCGGACGACATACGAGTGGACGCTCATGGACTTCGCCGCGTGGGCGGCGGGCCTGGTGACCGTACCCGTCTATCCGACGTCCTCCGCCTTCCAGACCCGCTGGATCCTCCAGGACTCCGGCGCGGTGGCCCTCGCCGCCGAGACCCTCACCCAGGCCGCCGCCCTCGGCCCGGAGCGCGACCGCATCCCCGACCTCAAGCACATGTGGGTCTTCGAGAAGGGGCACGTGGAGCGGCTCGCGGAGCTCGGCAAGGACGTACCGGACCAGGAAGTCGCCGTACGCCGTGGGGTGTTGGGCCCCGACACCCTCGCCACGCTCATCTACACCTCGGGCACGACCGGCCGCCCGAAGGGCTGCGCGCTCACACACGGCAACTTCTTCGCCGAGGTCGACAACGCCATCGAACTCCTCTACCCCGTCTTCCGGGAACGGACGAAGGAGGAGGCGTCGGTGCTGCTCTTCCTGCCGATGTCCCACGTCTTCGGCCGGATGGTGGCCATCGCGTGCATCCGGGCGGGGGTGCGGCTGGGCCATGCCCCGAGCCTGAAGTCGGAAGACCTGCTGGGGGACTTGGCCGCCTTCAAGCCCACCTGCCTGCTCGCCATCCCCTACATGCTGGAGAAGGTCTTCAACACCGCCCGCGCGAGAGCCGAGACGGCCAAGCGGGTCGCCTCCTTCGACCGCGCGGTGGGCGTGGCCCGCCGCTACAGCGAGGCGGTGGAGGAGCAGCGGCACGGCGTCGGCCACGGCCCCGGCCGCGCGCTGCGCACCGCGCGCGCCTTCTACGACCCCCTCGTCTACCGCCGTATCCGCAACGCCATGGGCGGCAGGGTCCGTTACATGATCTGCGGCGGCTCACCCCTCGCCCGCCCCCTGGCCGGATTCTTCGCCGGTGCGGGCATCGAGATCTACGAGGGCTACGGCCTGACCGAGTCGACTGGCGCGGCCACCATCACGCCACCGCTCAAACCCCGTGTGGGCACGGTGGGTTGGCCCCTCCCCGGCACCCGGGTGCGGATCGCCGCCGACGGCGAGGTGCTGCTCGCGGGCGAACAGATCCTGCGCGGCTACTGGGACCCGGGCGCCGGCGGTGTCGTCCCGGCGGCGCCGGACGGCTGGCTGGCGACCGGTGACATCGGCTCCCTCGACGAAGAGGGCTATCTGACGATCACCGGCCGCAAGAAGGAGATCCTGATCACGGCGGGCGGCAAGAGCGTGGCCCCGGCGCCCATGGAGAACTGGCTGCGGGCCCACCCCCTGATCTCCCAGGTGATGATCCTCGGCGACGGCCGCCCCTACATCTCGGCCCTGATCACCCTCGACCCCCCGGGCCTCACCCACTGGCGCCAGATGCAGGGCAAGCATCCGGTGCCGGTCGAACTCCTCATGGACGACGCCGACTTGAGGGCGGTCATCGAGCGGGCGGTGGAGGAGGCCAACAAACTCGTCTCCCGCCCGGAGTCGATCCGCCGGTTCACCATCCTTCCCGTCGACTTCACGGAGGAGGCCGGTCATCTGACACCGTCGATGAAGCTGCGACGGTTCGAGATCATGCGGGACTTCGCGGACGAGGCGGAGGGGTTGTACGAGAAGTAGCCCGGGGCGAGGCGCGGCGGGGCGGGGTGCGACAAGCCCCCCTCGCTGTCTCGCAGTCGACGTACGACCGGCGTACGACCGGCGTACGACCGGCGTACGGTCGACCTACCCTCGGCAACTCTCGGCGACGGTGTCCGCGAACACCCGTGCGATCGGGCTGAGCGCGTCCCACCGCCGGACAGCCCACCCCACCGCCAACGGCCGAAGCGCGGGCAGCGGGATCAGCCGGACCGGCCCCTCCATGCCCGGCACGGCCAGATCGGGCACGGCCGGAACAATCGCGCACCCCAACCCCAACTCGGCCAACAGCAGAGCCGTGTCCCAGTCGGCGACACTCGTGTCGAACACCGGCCGTACCCCCACCTCCGCGAACGCCGCGTCCAGACGCGCCGCGGACGTGGAGTTGGGCGGCAACCGGATCAACCGCAGGTCGCGCAGATCACCGACCTCGGCATGATCCCGCCCCGCAAGAGCCTCACCCGCCCCCACAGCGAGCACCCACGGCAACTCCATCACCACCCGCTGCTCGATCCCCCGCACCGGCCCCCCGATGGTGATCCACGCAAGATCCAGCTCACTGTCGGCCAGCGCGGCGAAACACCCCCGGCTCGAGTTCTCCGTACGGAACTCCAGGCTCACCTTGGGGTGTTGACGCCGGAAGGTGACAACCGCCTCCGCCATGAAGTGCCGTACGGTCGTGGCGCCGGTGGCGACCCGTACCGAACCGCTCTCCCCGTCGACGAGATCCTTGAGCTGGCGCAGCGCGAGATCCAGCCCGGCGATGCCTTCCGAGGCGGCGGTCTGCAACACGCGTCCGGCCTCGGTCGGTACGACGCCTCGCGCGTGCCGCTCCAGCAGCGCGACGCCCGTCTCCCGCTCCAGCCTTTTCACATGCTGGCTCACGGCCGACTGCGTACACGCGAGGTCACGGGCCACCGCGCTCAGGCTGCCCGCCCGGCACACGGCGACGAAGACGCGCAGGTCATCCAGAGTCACAACACCCAAGCTAACACTTGGAGTTGGTGACAGAACCTTAGGATTGACTGGTTTCGGGCGAGTACGTCACGATCAGCACAGGGCCCAGGCGGCAACCCGTCCCGCGCCCCCGCCGGGGTCCGGACCACAGGGCGGGGAGTGGACGGGTGCCGACCTTTCGCGCACCGAGAGGACGCCACCCCATGTCCGCTTCCCCACCCTCTCCGTCTCCCCCCTTTCCTCCCCCGCTCTCTCCCTCCACCCCCGCCCTCGCCACCTCCGCTGCCGCCCAGGCCGTGGGATTCCTGAGGCAGTTGGGCGCCGAACAGATAGGGCACCCCGGCGGCACCCTGCTCGCCCACCTCTGCCGGGTCTACCGTCTGCTCGCCGCCTGGGAGGCCCGGCCGGCCCTCCGCCTGGCGGGCCTCTGCCACGCCGCCTACGGCGCCGACGGCTTCCCCACCGCCCTGCTCTCCCTCGATCGTCGCGCCGAGCTGGCGAGGGTGATCGGCCCGGAGGCGGAGGAGATCGTCCACGCCTACGCCGCCATGGACCGCAAGGCCACCCACCCGGGCCTGGCCACCCCGGACGCGCCGTTCCACGACCGCTTCACCGGCGCCGCGCGAACGACGAACCGGAGCCGGTGCGAGGACCTCGCCGAGCTGACGGCCGCGAACGAGCTGGACCTCGCCCGAGTGAACCCGGTGTTCCGCGAACAGTGGGGCCCGGACCTGCTCGCCCTCTTCACCGGCTTCCGGCCGCTGCTGAGCGCACGGGCGTGGGAGGACGTGGGAGCGACGCTGGGCCGCTGACGTCGCTGAATCGCCGACGCCGGCCGTTCGAGCTCAAACGAGCGGTGGGCGGTCCGTGGACCTGGACCGGAGTACGGTGGCGGTACCGAGCGCACTTCGCACGCCGTCATCCATTTCGGCGTCGCCCTCGGGGAACGGCAATGCCGGGACGCATCGCGTCCGGTCGGAAATGAGCCGCCCCACATGAGCCTGTTGACTCTCGGAGTACTCGCCTCCTCGCACAAGGAGAACGAGTTCCGCCTGCCGCTGCACCCCCGTCACCTCGACCGAATCGCACCTGACCTGCGCGACAAGATCTTCCTTGAACAGGGCTACGGCCGGCGCTTCGGCGTCGCCGACGACGCGCTGCGCCCACTCGTGGCGGGCCTGCGCTCCCGCGAGGAGCTCCTCGCCGAGTGCGACGTCATGCTGCTGCCCAAGCCGACGCACGACGACGTCGCCGAGCTGCGCGAGGGCCAGGTCCTGTGGGGGTGGCCGCACTGTGTGCAGGACGAGAAGATGACCCAGCTCGCCATCGACCGACGGCTGACCCTGATCGCCTGGGAAGCCATGAACCACTGGACCGCCGCGGGCGCCTTCAGCGTCCATGTGTTCCACAAGAACAACGAGCTGGCCGGCTACTGCTCGGTGCTGCACGCCCTCCAGCTCGGCGGGCTGACCGGCCACTACGGCCGCCGCCTGCGCGCGGTGGTCATCAGCTTCGGCGCCACGGCGCGCGGCGCGGTCACGGGCCTGGGCGCCATGGGGGTCACCGACGTCACGGTGCTCACCCAGCGCGCCGCCGCGGCGGTGGCCTCGCCGATGCCCTCGGTCGTGATGGCCCACTTCGAGGAGCGGGAGGACGATCCGTCGCGGCTGCAGGCAGCCACCCCGACCGGCCCCGTACCGCTGGCGGAGTACCTGGCCGGGTTCGACATCATCGTCAACTGCATCCTGCAGGACACCGACGCCCCGCTCACGTTCGTCAACGACGAGGAACTCGCCCTGTTCCGGCCGGGGACCTTCTTCGTCGACGTCTCCTGCGACGAGGGCATGGGCTTCGAGTGGGCCCGCCCGACCACCTTCGGCGAGCCCATGCACACGGTGGGACCGGGCTGCCACTACTACGCGGTCGATCACAGCCCGTCGCACCTGTGGAACTCCGCCACCTGGGAAATCAGCGAGGCGCTGCTGCCCTACCTGCGCAAGGTCATGACCGGCCCGGTGGCATGGGACGCCGACGTCACGGTGAGCAAGGCCATCGAGATCCGCGACGGCGTCGTCCAGAACCCGAAGATCCTCAGCTTCCAGCAGCGGTCGGCCGACTACCCTCATGCGCCTTCGCTGAGCTCAGTGGGCTGACGAGACTTGTGCGGGGTCGGCGAGCCGCGGTCAGAACCAGTGCAGGCAGTGCGGGGGGCGGTCGGCGCGGAAGAGCGCGTCAGCGAGGGTGGCCGCGCCCGGGCGGTGGGCTTGGATGTGTCCGGCACGCACGAGCGTGCTCGGGGCGGTGCCACCGAGGTATACGGAGCCCAGGTCGCGCACGTCGAGGGACAGGTCGGGCTTCCGGTCCGTGGGGACGCAGTCGGCCTTGCCGTCCCGGACGGTCAGCAGGTAGCGGCCGTGTTCGCCGAGGAACGGGTCGTCGACATCAAGGACGAGCTCGCCGTCCGTGAACCAGCCGCGCGCGGTCAGTGCACGCGGGACGTCCAGCAGTCGCACCCAGAGCCAGTCCATGTCGCCGCTCACCTCGCCGGCGCGGAAGTCCGCGAACTGCCAGCGCAGCGGGTGCTCGGGCGGAACGTGCTTGAACACGACCTTGGAGACCAGGTCGTGTTCGAGTACGAACCGGGCCAGCGCCGTGAAGACGGCGTCGTCGGTGACGATGATCTCGTCGACTGTCAGGGTGCCGGACTCGACCGAGTAGCTGGCGTACCCGTCCGGGACGCCGTCGGAGTCCCGGTGGACGGCGACGTAACGCGGCGCGGGCGATATCGGGGGCTGCCCCGCGCGCAAGACCCACCAGCGGTGCGGCCGGGACAGTGCGCCGGGCTGGGCGCGGCGGTACCGGTCGTAGACCTCTTCGAGGATCTCACCGCATTCGGCCCGACGCAGTACCTCGACCGATCCGTTGTCCGAGCCGGTCGCCGGCGCGTCGGCCACTCCCCGCGCTCGGGGAACGGCGAGGGCGGCCCGGTGGCGCGGCACCGTCAGCCGCGCCGTGTAGGCCGCCGGTCCGTAGCCGAACCTGCCGTAGATCAGGGCCTCGGAGGCCAGCAGCACGGAAAGGAAGTCCCCGCGCGCCCGCAGCTCGGTGAGCTGATGCCGCATCATCGCGCTGAGCACGCCCTGGCGCCGGTGCGAGGGCAGGACGCCGACGGCGGTCACCCCGGGGGCCGGGACGAGGGTCTCACCGGGCAGGGTGAGCTCGAAGGGGTACGTGGCGGCGGTGCCGATGGGCCGCCCGTCCGCCGTCAGGGCGAGTAGGCAGCGGTCCATTTCGAGTGCCGACCACCAGAGCCCGCCGCCCTCGACCGGGGGTTCGGGGAAGAGCCCGAACGCGGCATGGACTGTGTCGACGAAGACGTCGAGATCCTCATCGGTCGTGGAACGGATCTCCATAGTTACCGCTGCCTCCTCGGGATACCGGCACCACGACTCATCATGTCCGGCCACATTGCAGCGTCAACCCGTAGCCAGGACAAGCGAATTACGGCCGGGCCCGCAGCCGGACACACGTACGCGGAACCCCCTTGTGCGGGTACGTCACTGCCCGGCAGAGATCGACCAACGCACCTCGGAGGTGCCGGTGACGTGGACGTACGCGTCCGGGGCCGCGGTGCTGACCTCGGTCTCGTTGTAGGTGGTGGCGACCTTGCCGTCCGCACATTCCTCGACGGAGGTCATGCCGAGCGCGGGGACCTCGACCTTCACGGTGCCCTTGCCCTCGCAGTTCAGGGCGATCCCGAGTCTCCCCTTGTGGAGCCCGCCCTTGAAGGGGATGACACGACCGAACCGCCCGTTGGCGAACGAGGCGATGGTCTTGCTCCCGATCCCCGGAGCCTTGGTGACGGACTCGCCGTCGACGTGCTGAACGGCGGCGGCGGGCTCGGCGGAGGCGGTGGGTGTGGCCGGGGCCGACTTCTTGGCCGAGGTTTTCGGACCGTCGTCGCCGCTGGTACAGGCGGTGCCGGTCAGCAGCACCGCCGCGCAGATCGCTGCCGCTGTGGCGGCGCGGGTGGTCATGGTCATGCCCTGATCATCACCGCGCCGGGTGCCGGTAAGTCCACCTCGGCCGCGTACGCAGCACAGCTGTTACACAGACGCCTGGCGGAGGAAGAGGGACCAGGTGGTGGGGGAGAGGGTGAGGTGGGGGCCGGTGGGGTTCTTGGAGTCCCGGAGGTGGACGGCGTGGGTGCAGGTGGCGACCTCTACGCAGTCGCCGCCTTCGCCACTGCTGTGGCTGGATTTGCGCCAGGAGTAGGCGGCTTCGAGGCACTCGCCGCCTTCGCCGCCACTGTGGCTGGACTTGAACCAGGTGAATGCGTCGGTGTTCATTGCTCCCCCAACATCTTCTCGATCAGGGCCTGGGACTCCATGGGAGTGAGTGCCATCGCGCGCGTGATCCCATAGCGGTCGGTGATCTTCCTTACCTCGTCGCCATCGGTGATCAGCCGAGGGTGACCCTGGACCTCGGTGTACGCAACTGGTGGATGCCTCTTGGGTGTCAGCAAGTTGAACGCGCCGTCCATGTTTGGGTGTTGCGTCTGGCTGGTCGGCATCACCTGAATCTCGACATTGCGCATGCGGCTGATCCGGAGCGTCTGCTGCAACTGGTCCCTATGGACGTCGGGTCCGCCGATCGGCCGTTGCAACACCGCCTCTTCGAGTACGAAGCCGCACATCGGAGGCGGCCACCGGTCAAGTACCTGCTGACGTGCCAGGCGGTCGGCCACACGTTTCTCGATGGTCTTCTCGTCGAGCAGGGGTCGTCGACGGGAGAACACGGCTCGTGCATAGTCCTCGATCTGCAGTATCCCGGGCACACCCTGGTTGGCGTAGAAATGCAGCTCGACCGCTGTGGCCTCCAGAGCGGCATAGCCCCGATACCACTCGGGGTGCCGAGTCCGCGCCCTCTTCATCGCCTCCTCGACCTCGGGGATCGCGTCCTTCAACAGCCCACCGGCGTTGAGGATGTCGTCCGCCTTCTCCAGCAGCTCGGGCCTCGTGATCCGTACCCCGCGCTCCATGGCGGAGATGGCATCAGGCCCGTACCCCACCAACTCCCCGAACTGCTTCTGAGTCAGCCCCGCCCGTTCCCGCAACCGCTTGAGCATCTTGCCCAGCGCGGTAAACAGGCCCGTCGTACCGTCTTCCTCCGCCGGAGTCTCCGGCTTCCGCTCCGCGTCCTCGGTCACGTACGCCACCACCCTCACCTCATCGTGGACACCATGGTCACGGCCGACAACCCGTACCCGTAACCCACCGCACCCGTACGGATACCCGGAGTCCACCCGTCGCCCCTGGTCAGGTCAGGTCGGGGCGGCCACGCTCGGTGACGTGAACTCACAAATCTCCACCCACCCCGACGAACTGACCCAGCGCGTCAGCTGCACCCCACGCGGCGCCCGCCTGGCCAGACGCCTCACCGCCCAGCAACTCGCCGAGTGGGGATACCCGCCCCACATCTAGAAAGGTAGGACTCCATGATCCCCAGGTGCCGTGTTCACCTGCTTCCGGGGCTCACTGCTGCGATCAGTCACTCCACGCCAGGGCGAGCCGGGCACACGCCGGGGCCCTGCCAGACAAGTCGCAATGTGTGCAAAGAAGGCGAATTACATGCATTACCTGAAAATCGCTTCTTTGTGGCGAATCCGAATCCAAGCCCTCCAGTAAGGGAAATCAACGGGTAACGGCATTCATCATTCCGTTATTGGAGATTAACCTCCGGCTGATCAACTGCGGTCTCGCTCGGCAGATGATTTGACAGCAACCGGAGGACAAAAGACATGTCCGGAAAAACTCTTGCTTTCGCGGTGAGGACTCTGGCGCTCACCTCACTCGTCGCCGGCCTCATGGCATTCACACCGAACGTGAACGCCCAAACGCAGGCCGATCACCCTTCCCATGACGTTCCAGTGGCAGCGGGACCGAGCGGTGGGGCGACGCAGAAAATCGCCAACAGCCTGGGAGACTCCCGCACGGCTGGAATATATCTCGACCGCGACAGACAAAGATTCGTCGTCAATGTCACCGACAGCAAGGCCGCGGAAGCGGTCAAGGACGCCGGCGCAATCCCGGAGCAGGTCACGTACGACACCGCATACCTGGACTCGATCAAGCGGAAGCTCGACGACACCTTCAAGACACCCGGAACGATGTGGGGTGTAGACGTCCCGGCCAACCAGGTGACCATCCACGCAGACAGCACCGTCAGCGACGCGGACTTCACCAAACTGGGTGAATTCATCGCACCGTACGGCGACGCCGCGCGCATTGTGCGCATCGCGGGAGAAACCACGGAGACGTCATCCCCTATCAATGGGGGTGATTACATCAGAAACGACACCGTATCGTGCTCGTACGGGTTCACCGTGCGCAGCAAGACCAACCCCGAGTACAAATCGATTCTCACCGCAGGACATTGCACCATTGACGGAGGAAATGACTGGTTCAAGTCGGATGGTACCTACATTGGCTACACGACGGGACACTACTACTCGGACGGGAACGATTTCGGCCTGATCCGCGCCTACAACACCAGCGACGTGACCTACTACGGGAACGTCGAGGCGCAGAACGGGGAAGCCCAGGACATCACCTACTCGCGCGACAGCGCGATCTATGAAACCGTTTGCGCCTCCGGATACAACAGCAAGTACGGCTGCGGCATCGTGGGACTCAAGAATCAGACCATCACCTACACCAGCGGTCACCAGGTCACCGGCATGGACATGGTGAACATCTGCCGCGCCTCCGGCGACAGCGGTGGACCCCTCTTTGCTCTCGACGCCGCGCTCGGCATTCTTTCGGGTGCGAACAACAGCGCGTGCTACAGCTACTATCAGCCGGTGAACGAGGCGCTGGCCTGGTACGGAGTGGAAGTCGTCTGATCACCTGACCCCGTACCGCGCCCCGATCCCCGCGATCACCGGGGCCAGCCTCCAGGGCCCCGGCGTGTGCCCGGCTCGCCCTGGCGTGGAGTGGTTGATCGCAGCAGTGGGCCCCGGAAGCAGGTGAACACGGCACCTGGGGATCATGGAGTTCTCTACGCTTCAAGATCCACGAAGGTGCCGTGTTCGTCCCTCCAGTCATCTCCTGTAGCTGCTCCCGCGCCTCACGCGCCCTGCCTGGAGGCCCTCGGGGGGCCTGTCGCGCGGGTTCAAGTCCGTTGCCTGGTCGCCGGGTTGACGACACCGCGCAGCACGTCGTCGCCGAACTCGCCGCGAACGCCGTCACGCACGGCCGCGTACCGGGACGCGACTTCGAACTCCGCCTCCTGCTGCTCGCGCCGGACGCCCTGCGTATCGAGGTGAGCGATACGCGGGGCGACCGGCGGCTGCGTATGGTGCCCCGATGGGAGATCGACGAGGCGGGCCGGGGCCTGATCATCGTGTCGGTCCTCGCCCGGACCTGGGGCGTGGCGGAGTGGGACATCGGCAAGACGGTGTGGGTGGAACTCCCGCTCAAGGAAACGTGAGTTGCCCGCTTCGGTTTGATGTGACCGTGATTCCGCGATGACCGGTGCCCGGGGCGCTGACATGGACCACCGGAAGGCGGAGCCGGCGGCCGGAGCGTAGAGGCGGGTCCGCGTCCGTCGGTGAGCGGTGTGCGCCCGAGGTGGGCCAGAGCCCGTACAGCGGCGGCCTGTTCGTCGGTCAGAACGTTAGAGGGCGTCGATGTTCCCGATGAATTCGAGAATGGCCTTCGCCAACTCCGCGGGGGCCTCCATCGCGGCATAGTGACCCACACCGTCGAGTGATACCGAGCTCACTTCGGTCGCTGCGGCCTGGGACATGGTGCCGACCGTGAAGGGGCCTCCGCCCGCGCCGACCGCGAGTACAGGCACGGTCAGGCCGTGCGTGTCGGCAAGAGCTCTGATCTCGGGCCCCTCCCTGAGCATCGACTGGTAGAGGCCGATCGCTCCGCGCCAGCCGTCGGGTCGGGAATAGGTGCGGGCGAACTCCTCGATGTCGGTGTCGGTAATGGCTCCTGGAGTCGCGGTCAGGGCGGGGAACGCGAACTGTCCCAGGAATTCCCGCTCGCGGCCGGCGAGGAGCATCTCGGGGATGCCGGGTGCGGCGAGGACACCGATGTGCCAGGCACCGCCGTGGGTGATGTCGGCCAGGCTTTCGAGGCCGAATCCGGGCAGGCCCATCTCGATCGCGGTGAGACTGCGTACGTCCTGCGGGTGGGTGGCCGCCAGGCGGAAGACGGTCGCTCCGCTGATGTCCTGCCCGGTCAGGTGGACCGGGCCGACGTCGAGCTGTTCGATGAGAAGGTGCAGGTCCTCTGCCGAGGTCCTGCTGTCGTACTCGCCCGGCCCGTTGTCGGAGTCCCCGAAGCCGCGCAGGTCGACGGCGAAGACCCGGTGGCTCTCCGCGAGGAGCGGGATGATCTTGTGAAAAGTCCACCAGCTCTCGGGAAAGCCGTGGACCAGAAGGACCGGTGATCCACCGGCTCCCGCCGCTGCGTAGTGCAACCGGGTTCCGTTGACCTCTGCGAAATGGTGGGAGATACCCGCAAGCGCAGGACCCGCAAGCGCAGGACCCGGAAGTGTGGGAAGTGTGGCGTCCATCAGTCTCCTCAATTCGACAACCTTGTTGTCCAAAACAATAGACAACAGGGTTGTCGATGTCCAGTCCGCGGTCGCCGTAGTCTTCTTCCATGTCACGATCTGGCGCTGATCTCGCACTGCTCCTGCTCGGAGGTTTTCGCTCGCTGGTGGACGCCGCGACCGCCGAGCTGGCCCGCCGCGGCTACGAGGACGTGCGTCCGGTCCATGACTTCGCCATGCGAGCCATCGCCGCCGGCGCGGACAACGCCTCAGAGCTCGGACGGCGCCTGTCGGTCTCCAAGCAGGCGGCAGCGAAAACCATCACGGTGCTGCAGGAACGTGGATACGTGGCACGAGACACGGACCCCCTCGACGCCCGCCGCAAGCGCCTGCACGTCACCCCACTCGGCTGCGAAGTGCTGCGACAGGGCGAATCGATCTTCGACGAGTTGCGCGATCAATGGGAACAGCGGATCGGTTCCAGCGAGCTCGCGAGCCTGGAGACGCACCTGGCGGACCTGGTTGGCGCTCAGCCGGTGCGCCTCGACGCACCGGGCTGGATCGTGCAGGACCTCGGCGAGCCGGTCTGACACCCGGCCCGCCCAGGGCGGCGCCGGCCCTGGGGTGTCAGTGCCGTCGATTCCATCCCGCCGATCGGAGAACCGTCGATACGGCCGCCCCCAGGCAGTCGACCGCGCACACGGACAGGCTCGGCCACCGAGCCTCCAGCGGTCGGATCGGACGTCACCGCACATCCGACCGCCACGACCACCGGCCCGGCGCCGATGCGGTCACAGCGCCAGCGTGGTCCTGGCCGCCGTTTTCCCGCGCACGGGCAACAGGAGACGCCACCGCCCGGACGCCCTACTGCCGTCCGCCGAACCGCCAGTCGTGCACCTCGATGTCGGCGTACCGGTCCGGGGTGAGGAGGACGGTGCGGGCCGTGGCCGGGTCCGGTGCCCGGAGCAGGGCCGCTGTACCCAGCCAGGTGGTGCCGTCGTCGGACAGCAGTGGGCCGTAGGCGATCAGGTCGGCGCCCCGGTCGGGCGGTAGGGCGAGGTCGGCGGGCTCGCCCGTGCCGAGGCCGAGGACCAGGTACCGGGTGCCGTCGGTCGGACCGCCGGGGAAGGCCCACATGGTGCGGCGCAGGGTGTTGCGCCAGCGGCGCAGCAGTACGTCGCGGTAGACGCCGGCCTGGTAGCCCGGTTCGTCGAAGGCGAACGCGCGGGCGGCTCCCGGGTCGGGCAGGTCGAGGATGTGCAGGCTGCCGGTGGGGGTGTCGCCGTCGGCGGCGAGGGTCGGGCCGCGGGCGATCATCTCCTTGGCATACCGGTCCATGTACGACCAGTGCTCTTCCAGTAGTTCGAGGCGCAGGGCCAGGGAGTCGGGCCGGTCGCGGTGGTAGCAGAGGAACTCCATGGCCGAAGGCGTACCAAGTTTCGCTTGGGCATAGTGCTTGACTTCGCAAGACCCAAGTACGACATTCCCGCCCCATGAACCCAGAAGTGGACCCCGCGAGACGTACCGACCGTACCGAACCTTCCGGACGCGCCGAACTCCCTTCCAGACGAGGCGTGTTGGCCGGCGCCGCCGCGGCGGGTGTCGCGGTCGGGGTGGGTGTCGCGGCGGGGCAGGGGACGGCCCATGCCGCGGCCCCGCCCCTCCTCGGGACGTACGACGTCGTCGTGGTCGGAGCGGGCGCGGCCGGGATGACCGCCGCACTGACCGCCGCCAAGCAGGGGCTGACCTGCGTCGTCGTCGAGAAGGCGCCCACCTTTGGTGGCTCCGCCGCCCGTTCCGGCGCCGGGATCTGGATCCCGAACAACCCCGTGATCCTGGCGGCCGGGGTGCCGGACACCCCGGCCAAGGCCGCCGGCTACCTCGCGGCGGTCGTCGGCCCGGACGTCCCCGCCGCCCGTCAACAGGCCTTCCTCGCCCACGGACCCGCCATGCTCTCCTTCGTCATGGCGAACAGCCCCCTCCGCTTCCGCTGGATGGAGGGATACAGCGACTACTACCCGGAGTTGCCCGGCGGTCTCCCCAATGGCCGTTCCATAGAGCCCGATCAGCTCGACGGGAACGTCCTGGGCGCCGAACTCGCCCACCTCAACCCGCCCTACCTCGCCGTCCCGTCCGGCATGGTCGTCTTCAGCGCCGACTACAAGTGGCTGGCCCTCGCCGCCGTGAACGCGAAGGGCGCCGCTGTCGCCGTCGAGTGCCTGGCGCGCGGCACGAAGGCCGCCCTCAAGGGGCAGACCCCGCTCACCATGGGCCAGGCGCTCGCGGGCGGACTGCGCGCGGGCCTGGCGTCGGCGGGAGTGCCGGTCTGGCTCAACACCCCTCTCACCGACCTCTACTCGGAGTCCGGAGCGGTCACCGGCGCCGTCGTCACCCGCAACGGAGCCGCCGGTCTCCTGCGCGCCCGACGCGGCGTGATCGTCGGCTCGGGCGGCTTCGAGCACAACGCGGCGATGCGCGCCCAGTACCAGCAGCAGCCCATCGGTACGGAGTGGACGGTCGGCGCGAAGGAGAACACCGGGGACGGAATCCGCGCGGGCGAGCGCGCCGGCGGTTCCCTGGCCCTGATGGAGGACGCCTGGTGGGGCCCGGCGATCCCGCTGCCCGGCGAGCCGTACTTCTGCCTCGCCGAACGCACCCTCCCCGGCGGCCTGTTGGTCAACGCGGCAGGCTCCCGCTTCGTCAACGAGGCCGGTCCCTACAGCGACGTCGTCCACACCATGTACGAGCGCGACGCCACCGACCCGGACATCCCGGCCTGGCTGATCGTCGACCAGAACTACCGCAACCGCTACCTCTTCAAGGACGTCACGCCGACCTTCGTGCTCCCGGCCGACTGGTACAACTCCGGTGCCGCGTACAAGGCGTGGACGATCGATGCCCTGGCGACCGCGATCGGCGTCCCGCCCGCCGCCCTCCGCACCACGGTCAGCCGCTTCAACTCCCTTGCCCTGAACGGCGACGACACCGACTTCGGGCGCGGCGACAGCGCGTACGACCACTACTACACCGACCCGGCCGTCCTCCCGAACTCCTGCCTGGCCCCGCTGTGGCTGCCCCCGTACTACGCCTTCCGGATCGTCCCCGGCGACCTCGGCACCAAGGGTGGCCTACGGACCGACGCCAAGGCGCGGGTACTACGGGCCGACGGCACGGCGATCCCCGGCCTGTATGCCGCCGGCAACGCCAGCGCCGCCGTCATGGGCCACAGCTACGCGGGCGCGGGCTCGACGATCGGCCCGGCGATGACGTTCGGATACGTGGCGGCACTGGCGGCGGCGGGGGTGCTCTGACCGCCGGGAGACCATTGGGGGCCCTCAGCTGGGATATGCCTGTGCGTTCCGCATGAACATGCCCTAGTGTCACGCTGATTGCTGGGGAGGCAACAAGTGCGTGTGGGACACGGGGGGGCGGTTCGCCGCGTCAAGAAGGACGGCGGTCGCGGTGGTCGGCATGGCCGTACTGGGCATGTCGCTCGTCGCGGGATGCGGGCAGCGGTACGGGGATCCGGAGCCGTACGACACTCTGGCGCAGGTGCCGGAGAAAATCGCGGTGAACGGCACGACCGTCACGGTCGGCGACCCGACCGCCGAGGTGACCGTGCACCTGTACGAGGACATGCGCTGCCCGGTCTGCGAGGAGTTCGAGACGTCCGGCGGCGGCCCGGAACTCCAGAACGCCGTGCTGCGGCGCGAGGTGAAGGCCGAGTACACCCTGGCCTCCTTCCTTGACGACAGGCTCGGCGGCAGCGGCTCGAAGAAGGCGGCCAACGCGCTCAGGGCCGCGCTGGACGCCGACCGGTTCGCCGAGTACCACGAGGTGCTCTACGCCAACCAGCCCGAGGAGGAGGTCGACGGCTTCACCGACGCCCGCCTCCTCGAACTGGCCGGGAAGATCGACGGGTTGCGCACCCCCGCGTTCGAATCGGCGGTGAGGACGATGAAGTACCGCTCCTTCGTGACCGCCGCCGAGCACGCCTACGAGGCTGTCGGCACGGAGCCCGGAAAGGGCCCGGGAACACCGACCGCCGTGATCGACGACGTCCGTGTCCCTGACGAGATAAGCGGGGCGTTGTACGACCCGACCGCCTTCGGGAAGCTGTTGCAGCTGATCCAGGACAACCCGGGAGAGTGGCAGCAGTACAAGGACTACAAGCCACTTCCTGACCCCGAGGACTACGGATACTGAGCCGGCCCCGGAAACCCGCAAGCCCTCACGGCTTGCGGGCCATCAGGAACGCCTGCTCGGACGACTCCCCGGCCTCCTCGTCCGCCGCCCGTACGGTCTGTGACGCGAGCGTGAACCCGGCCGCCGTCAGCAGTTCGGCGATCCGCTCGGGCCGGCGCCGCTGGAAGGTCATGGACACGGGGCGTCCGAAGGGCTGGTCGTGGTGCTTGTGCACCTCGCCCGCCTGGAAGCCGAGCAGAAGATGCCCGCCCGGCGCCAGTACACGACAGAACTCGGCGAAGAGGGCGGGTAGTTGGTCGGCCGGGGTGTGGATGGTCGAGTACCAGGACACGACACCGGCAAGGGTGCCGTCGGCGAGGTCCAGCTCCAGCATCGAGCCCCGCTCGAAGCGCAGCCCCGGATGCTCCCGCCGGGCCACCGCGAGCATCGACGCCGACACGTCCAGCCCGAACACCGACAGCCCGAGCGAGTCGAGGAACGCGGTGACCCACCCCGGCCCGCACCCGAGATCGGCGACCTGGCCGCTGCCGCCCCCTGAACCCCGTACGAACTCGGCGTACGCGGTGAGCACGGCCCGCTCCAGCGGCTGGGCGGCGAGCCCGGAGCGGAAGCGGTCGAAGTAGTCCTCGGCGATGGCGTCGTAGAAGACGCGGGTGGCGGCGACGAAGTCGGTGTCGGTCATGGCGGGGACCCTAGCCGGGCCCACTGACAACGCGACGCGTCCGGAGAGGGCAGGAGCAAAAGGCAGGAGCTCCGATGCCGTCGTGACGGCTCGGAGCTCCTTGGGGTACTGCACACGTTCCGGATCAGAGCGTTCGGCTCAGCTGAGCCGAAGACTTAGATCGGGCTGACGTTCTCCGCCTGCGGGCCCTTCGGACCCTGCGTGACGTCGAAGGAAACCGCCTGGTTCTCCTCGAGAGAGCGGAATCCGCTCGCGTTGATCGCGGAGTAGTGGACGAAGACGTCCGGGCCGCCGCCTTCTTGGGCGATGAAACCAAAGCCCTTTTCGGCGTTGAACCACTTCACGGTTCCGGTAGCCATAAGCCCTCCCTGGGCCCAAAGGGTTGCCCTGCTCCAGAACCTGCAAGGTGTAAACAAAAACTTGTAAACAACTGCATTCTTCTGAATACGACGAGAGCCCGCGGTCAGATGCTCCGCAGGCTCTGTACTGCAAGGGAAACCAAACTGCAACTTGCGGCGAGCCTAGCATGCAGGTACCTGAAAGCAATAGAGGTCAAGATCACGTCACTCGGACGTTTGAGAGGCGGCACGCGGCCTTGACAGCCCCCGGGAGGGCGCACCGTACCGAACGCCCGTTAGCCTCGCGATGTGGACAATTCTCGCACCCGGCCGCGCGTCGGCCACATCCAGTTCCTGAACTGCCTGCCCCTGTACTGGGGGCTCGCGAGAACAGGTACGCTCCTCGACTTCGAGCTGACCAAGGACACCCCTGAGAAGCTCAGTGAGAAGCTGGTGCGCGGCGACCTCGACATCGGGCCCATCACGCTCGTCGAGTTCCTCCGCAACGCCGAAGACCTGGTCGCCTTCCCGGACATCGCCGTCGGCTGCGACGGCCCGGTGATGTCGTGCGTGCTCGTCTCCCAGGTCCCGTTGGACCGCCTCGACGGCGCACGGGTGGCGCTCGGCTCGACCTCCCGTACCTCCGTACGACTGGCGCAACTGCTCCTGGCCGAGCGTTACGGCGTACAGCCCGACTACTACACGTGCCCGCCCGATCTCAGCCTGATGATGCGGGAGGCGGACGCGGCGGTGCTGATCGGGGACGCCGCCCTGCGCGCCAACCTTCTGGACGGTCCGCGCTACGGCCTTGAGGTGCACGACCTGGGCACGCTGTGGAAGGAATGGACGGGTCTGCCGTTCGTCTTCGCGGTGTGGGCGGCCCGGAAGGACTACCTGGCCCGCGAGCCGGTCCTGACCCGGAAGGTCCACGAGGCGTTCCTCGCCTCCCGAGACGTCTCCCTGGAGGAAGTCGCCAAGGTGGCCGAACAGGCGGCCCGCTGGGAGGAGTTCGACGCGAAGGTCCTGGAGCGCTACTTCACGACCCTCGACTTCCGCTTCGGCGGACCGCAGCTGGCGGCCGTGCGGGAGTTCGCCCGCCGGGTGGGCCCCACGACGGGCTTCCCCGCGGACGTGGAGGTCGACCTCCTGGAGCCGTAGGCTGCTGCTCGCGCACGGCACCGGCGCGCGCGATACGGGCGCATGCGGGCGTATGAGGTGTGTGTACGGGGGAGAGGTGGGGGTCATGCAGCCGCTGGACGTCGGTGAGTCGGCCGTCGTGGGGCCCTACCGGCTGCTCGGGCGGCTCGGCGCGGGCGGGATGGGCCGGGTCTACCTGGGGCGCAGCGCCGGCGGCCGTACCGTCGCGGTCAAGATCGTGCACCCGCACTTCGCGCTCGACGAGGAGTTCCGGGCCCGGTTCCGGCGCGAGGTCGAGGCCGCCCGGCGGGTCGGCGGCGCCTGGACGGCCCCCGTCCTGGACGCGGACCCCGACGCCCCGGTGCCATGGGTGGCCACGGCGTACGCGGCCGGACCCTCCCTGACGGCGGCGATCACGGACGACGGTCCCCTGCCCCTGGATTCCGTACGGGCACTGGGGGCCGGCCTCGCCGAGGCGCTGACCGCCGTCCACGCCCTGAACCTCGTCCACCGGGACGTGAAGCCCTCGAACGTCCTCCTCACCCTCGACGGCCCCCTCCTCATCGACTTCGGCATCGCACGGGCCACGGACGGCACGGCGTCCCTGACGTCGACGGGCGTCTCGGTCGGCTCGCCCGGCTACATGTCACCGGAACAGATCCTCGGCAAACCGGTCACGGGAGCGGCGGACGTCTTCTCCCTGGGCGCGGTACTGGCGTACGCGGCGACGGGTCGGTCCCCTTTCCCCGGTGACTCCTCGGCGGCCCTGCTCTACAAGGTCGTCCACGAGGAGCCCGAACTCGACGGGCTGGCCGGTGAGTTGCGGGAGGTGGTCGAGGGGTGCCTGGCGAAGGACCCGGCAGCGCGACCGGCCCCCGGCGCGGTGGCCCGACGGCTCGCTCCGGAGGGGGCGGCGCGGCTGGTGGCGGGCGGGTGGCTGCCGGGGGCGGTGGTGGAGCGGGTCAGCAGAGGGGCGGTGGCGTTGCTGAACCTGGAGGTCGCGGGGGCGGAGGCGGGGGCTCAGGAGGGTGCGCTGTCCGGGCCGGTGGGGGAGTTCGGGCCGCCGCCGGTGATGCCGGGACTACCGGGACCTCGGGACGCGGAGCCGGAGCCTGAGCCGTCCGACCGTACGCCCGGGAAGGTCTCCGTGAGCCTGGCGGCGACCTCGGCACCCGTCGCCGGCGGGCGCGGCCGGAAGCTGAGCTGCACGGTGGCCCTCGCGGTCGCGGGTGCGATGGCCGCGGTGACGGTGGGTTCGGTGTACGTGTTCGACCTGCTGCCGGGCGGGGGAGGGGGCGGGGACAACGACTCGGCGGCCGGCAGTGACACCAGCCGGGCTGCCGAGAGCCCCGCACCGAGCACGGCGGCGGGGACGGTGGGCGGCGCGGGGACGGTCCCCGCGTCCTACGTCGGCACCTGGGAGGGGCCGGCCGTCGCTCTCGACGGTGCGTTGCCGATGGGGACGTTCCGGGTGACGGTCCAACAGGCCGCCGTGGGCGAGAAGTTGGGCACCTTCCGGCAGACCGACCAGATCGGCGGAATCTGCGACGACGATCTGTTCCTGAAGGAGGTCACGAAGACCCGGCTCGTCGTCACGTCGATCGCCGACAAGTCGAACAGGAACGTGTGCACCACGGGGTCGCACAGGGTGCTGCTCACTCCCGTGGGTGACGAGCTGACGTACGAGACGGACAACCCGGAGGCGGGGGATCCGGTGGCTCGGATGTCGCGGGTGGGGTAGGGGAATTGGGGGTGTCTTCCCACCCACCTGCCCGTTTCCAGCCCGTTTGCCAGGCGCCCTCGAACCTCTTGATGCCGGCCCGCACCTCCAGCCCGTCTGGGGGCGCAGCCCCCAGGAACGGGATGGGACGGGTAGGGGCGGCGGGGGCGAAACAACCCGCCGTACCACCCCAACTCACCCCGGGATGACGACCGTACGCAACTCCCCATCCCCCAAGTGCAACATCCCCTTGCCCGGCACCACCTGCCCACCCACCATGCTCCGGTTGATGCGCACCCCGATCAGATCCCCACTCGAGGACTCCTGCGGAGACAGCAGAATCCCCCGCCGCCCCTTCTTCGCATCGACCTGCCACCCACTGAACCCACTGCAGACATCCTCCTCGTCGCCGGCGATGACCAGCCCGAGCCCCCGCTCCGCACCCCGCGAGACGATCTTCTTCATCTGGCTCGCGGCGTCGCAGTCCTCCAGGATCTCCCCGTCGTCGACGAGGACCACGATCGGCTCCTCGACCGACGCCTGGTCGATGATCTCCTCGAAGTCGTCCTCGTCGATGTCGTCCCCGGTGTACACCTTCAACACCCCGTCCGCACCGTCCAGTTGCCGCAGCGGCGACTGACGCGGCGCCGCGATGACCAGACGTACACCCTGCGACAGATACGACTGCGCGAAGTTCATCAGCACCGTCGAACGGCCCGACTTGGCCGGCCCGGCGATGACGAACGTCGGCACCCCGGTGGCGAGATCGGGGCCGAACCCCGTGATGTCGTCACCGCCGATGCCCACGAGCCCCCACAGCCGCGAGCCGGAGGTCTCCGGGTCGCGCATGCCCCACGCGTCCGCGAACGAGATCCGCGACGGCAGGCTGTCGACCCTGAACGGCCGCCGAGAGCGCGGCACTTGGGCGTCCCGGGCCGCAGCGGCCTCCCCGATCGCGGTGATCGCGGCAGCCTGACCCTGACCGGTCGTGTCCTGTGACAGCAGCGCGAACTGGGTCTCGATACCGGACTCGTTCTTGTAGCCACGCCCCGGCGGGATCTCCTCCGGAACCTTGCGGTGCGGGATACCGAGCATCGAGAAGTCGCCGCGGTCGGCGAGCCGCAGCCCGTACTTCTCCTCGGTGAGCGCCGCGATCCGGCCGACCAGCAGGGTGCGGTCACCGGTCAGGACGAGGTGGATGCCGACGCTCGCGCCCTCACGCATCATCGTGGTCAACTCGTCGGTCAGCGAGCCGTGGTCGATCTCGCCGAGGGTGGGCACCCAGCCCTCCCAGCGGTCCAGCAGTACGACGATGTGGGGCAGCCGCTCGTCCGCCTCGGACGCGGCCCGCTGCTCACCGATGTCCGCGAACCCCTTCTCCGCCAACAGGTCCTGGCGGCGCGACATCTCACCCTTCAGCCGGTTGACCAGCCGAATGACCCGCTCGGTCTGGTTACGGCTGACGACAGCCCCGCAGTGCGGCAGCCGGCTCAGCGCGTTGAGCGCGCCGTTGCCGCAGTCGATGCCGTACAGGTGGACGTCGGCGGTGGAGTGGGTGCGGGCCAGCGAGGCGGCGATCGTACGCAGGATCTGTGAACGGCCGCTGCGCGGGGCGCCGCCGATCATCAGATGCCCGAAGGTGGCGAAGTCGACGACGACCGGGCGACGCGCCTGGGCGGCCGGCAGGTCCTCGACGCCGTACGGGACGGGCGCCAGCTTGCCCGTGCCGTGGTCGGCGAAGGCCGGGACCTCGATCTCGTCGAGCAGCAGCGTCTCGGAGAGGGCGGGCAGCCAGGGGCTGTGCTGGGGCGGGATACCGAGCGACCGGTTGGCGTCGCGCACGGCGTCGACGAGCACCTTGAGGTCGGTGATCTCCTCGTCCTCCCGCGCCTCGACCCTGGGCTTCTTCAGCGCGGCCCGGCCCAGGTCCTCCCAGGCCAGCGGCCCCGACCAGGGCATGAGGACCGCGGGGTCCGCCGCCCCGGGCCGACGTCCACCGACACGTCCGGACTGGAAGGGGACGAGGGAGGCGTGGCCGAGCCGTACATACGCGCGACCCGGGGTGTTCTTGGAGATGTGCCCGGCCTCCGGCGAGTCGATGACGTCGGACGACTCACCGCCGTCCGTCACGCGCAGCGCGATACGGAGGTTGGTGTTGGCGCGGATCTCCGGGGACACGACACCCGACGGCCGCTGCGTGGCCAGCAGCAGATGGATACCGAGGGAACGGCCTCGCTGGGCGATGTTGACGAGCCCGGTGACGAAGTCGGGCAGGTCGCGCACCATCGAGGCGAACTCGTCGATGACGATGAGGAGTCGGGGGACGGGAGGATGCGAGGGATCCCTGCGCACGAGGTCCTGGTAGTCCTCGATGTCCTTGGCGTCGGCGGCGGCCAGGATGTGTTCCCGGCGATGCAGCTCCGCGCCGAGCGACTCCAGGGCGCGCTCGACGAGGTGGGCGTCGAGGTCGGTCACCATGCCCACGGTGTGCGGGAGATGCACACAGTCCTTGAAGGCGGCGCCACCCTTGTAGTCGACGAGCACGAACGTCATGTTCTCGGGGGTGTTGGCGACGGCGAGCGCGGCCACGATGGTCTGCAGCAGCTCCGACTTACCCGAACCTGTCGTACCGGCGATGAGCCCGTGCGGCCCGTCCTTGCGGATGTCGATGCCGAACGCGCCGTCGTAGGACTCACCGATGACGGCCATCGTCGACTGCCCGCCCATGCGCCAGCGCGCGGTGATCGCGGCGGGCGTCGGGGGCTCCAGCTGAAGCACGTCGAGCAGCCGGCTCGAGCCGGGCAGCGCCGAGTCCTCGGTCTCGCCGCTGATGTCACGGAGGGGGGAGAGGGACCGGGCCAGGCGCAGACACCAGGCGGCGGACACGAAGTCGGGCCGTACGTCACGCACGCGCTCCGCGCTCTCCTCCTCGACGCGCAGCCGCAGCTTGTCGGCCTGGGCGCGCCGGTCGGGTTCGCTGTCGGCGGCATGCCAGGCGTGGAAGGAGGGGAAGGACGGGAACCCGCCCGCGACCTGCGGTTGAGGCTGACCCTGGTTGGCTGCGTAGGCCGGGTCGGCGTGCTCCTCGGCCTTGGGTTCGGCGACGACGAAGGCCTGGCACTCACCCGGCAGGAACCGCTCCTCGGCGTCGAGGCAGAGGGCGTACATCGCCACGGCCGGACCCTCGCGCAGCAGCTTGACGACGCCCGGCAGCGACCGCAGCCGCCGAGACCCGTCCCACACGACGACAATGTCCGGGTCGCTGAACGACGCCCGCTGCCCCTTGTTCTGCTCGGCCGCCTTCTTGCGCGCGTCGAGGATCTGCGTCAGCTCGCCGATCCGCGCGCCGACGGTCTCCGCGTCGGTGCCGATGAGGACGTTGACGTCCTGCCCGCCGGACGGCCTGGTGTGCGGCAGCCAGCGGACCCAGTCCCAGCTCTCCTGCGCGGTGCTCTCGCTGAGCACGTAGAACTGGACGTCCATGGGGCTCTGCAGCGCGGCGGTCTGGGCGACGGCCCACCGCCCGAGCGCCCGAGCCGAATCCCCGGGACCGGCCATACCGATGACACCGAGCGACCGCAGCGACAGCGCGACGGGCGCGTCCTCGATCTTCCAGGTCACCTGACGCCGGTGCTCGTCCTGCTCCGGGTCGTCGAGCACGACCTCGGACGGCAACTGCCCGGTGCCGACCCGCAGCAGCAGATGATCACGGTCGGTACGCCGCCGCTCCCACAGCCGCGTACGAGGCCCGGTGCCGAGGGAGAGGACGGTGGCGGGGTCGGGAATGGCGTGCCGCCGGTCCTGCCGCTCGGCGAGCAGGGCGTCCTGCGCGTCCTTCTCGATGCGCGCCTTCTGCTCCTTGTACTCCTTGACCTGCTTGGCATGGGACTTGCGCCCGTGCTTCTTGTCCATGGAGTAGTTGGCGAACAGCATGATCGGACTGAGGCCGGCCATGATCAGGTAGTACCAGCGCCCGAAGATCGCCACGGCCACGATCGCGCCCACCAGGGGCGTCAGTGCCATCAGCCAGGGCAGCGGCCGGGCCTCGAAGTCCCGGGGCGGCGACGGCAGCCGGAACTTGGTCTGCCGGTCGGGGGCGCGCAGCCGGGGCGGCCGGTTGTAGTCGAGGCCGACACCGTCCTCGGACCACTTGAGGGCGGCGTTGGGCAGGGTGTAACGGGCGAGCTCTACAAGGGAGTTGCCGATGGCGATCTGGCCGCCGAGGGGCCACTCGTTTCCCTCGACGTCGGCGATGTCCTTGCCGTCGAGAGTGACGCTTCCGGTGTCTCCGTCCGTGTCCCCGTCCTTGTCCCTGTCTTTCTCGTCGCCCTTCTCGTCGCCCTTCTTCCCGTGTACGGCGAACTGGCAGGTGCCATCGGTTGCAACTGACAACGTGAGGGCGCGGGCGTCGACTTCGGGATCGTCGATCCGGATGTACGAGGCGGGCCCGCTGCCGATGTCGTACCGCCCGACCCCGAGCCGGTGCACGAACCCGGCGACGGGCCCGCCCACGACCCGCAGCTCGACGAGCCCGGTCGGCTCCCCGGGCAGACATCCGGCCGGATCCTGAAGGCTGACAACGGCCCCTTCGCGCAAGGGCGATCCGCTGACGTTCGCGCTCGGGTCGACGGCGTAACCGTCCACATAGACAAGGGGGGAGTTGTTGGGGGGCACCTGCCCGTGATGCCCGAGCGGGATGATCTGGGCACCGCTGTGACCGACCTGTTTCGCCAGTTCCTGGGCGATGTCCCCGACGGTGGACTCGGGATCCGCGTCGAGCACGACGTCGGCGCTGCTCCCGCCGAACGGATCGACCACGGTCAGAGTCAGGCGCACGGTTGTCCTCCCCAACGGCCCCCGTGGCCGCTTCCACAACGCCGGCCACCGTACAGAGCGACGATATCCGCTCCCTCTGACAGAAGGGCAACGGGTGGGATCGCCTGTACGACGGACTCTTCCCTATGGTGAATTGGTGACGGAACGGTGTTGAACAGTCTTGTTCCAGAACCGAGATGTCTCCACTCGCGCCACACCCGTAAGCTGCTGCCTCAGCGAGTTGGAACAGCGAGTTGGAACAGCGAGTCGGAACAGGGAAGCCACGGGGGTTGGCCCTGCGGCACTTTGACGAGGGAGCAGCTTCATGGCCAAGGACCTTGATGTCACATACCAGGACATGCGGGATGCTGCCAAGCATGTCGTGAAGGAGAAGGAGAAGCTCCAGGAGAAGCTGGACGGCCTGCGCAAGTACATCGCGAACCTGGTCGAGTCCGGCTACGTCACGAAGAGCTCGTCGAAGGCCTTCGACGAGAACTTCGAGGAGTTCACCCGCGGCGCGAAGGACACGCTGGACGGTCTGGACGGCATGGGTGACTACCTGACCATGGCCGCGGACAAGTTCGAGCAGATCGACGAGGAACTGGCCAAGTCGGCGAAGAAGTAGCCGAGAGGCAGTCGGCAGGTCAGGCTCTGCGAGCCGCCCGCCCGGTGCGACAGCGCATGCCGTGAACGCACCGGGCGGCGCCAGGTCTTCGTCCCGGTCCCGGTCCCGGCCCCGTCAGCTGTCGGGGAGGGATCCGCCAGGGAGGGGATGCCGGAGCGCGTACATGTGGAGCTCGCTGCGGAGCTCTTCCGTCTCGACTCGCAGCCAGGATCCGTCACGGAACCGGATCAGCAGCACCCTCGTCTCGAACTCCCCGGAGAACGGGTCGACGAGGGTCGCCTCGGTGGCGGGGATGCGGGCGACGATCCGCATGTGCTTCTCCCGCCCCACGCTGACCCGCTTCGGCGGAGCCGCCAGGACGATCCCGTCCTCGGTGGCGAGCAGCGGTCGCTGGTGGTGGGTGGAGTGGCCGTACCAACGCAACAGGAACTGCCCGGCGTTGGCGCCCCAGTTCCCGTCGAAGACCTTGTCGAGGCCTTGTTCGGCGATGGTGGCGTCCCGGCGCTTGCCATCTTCCTTCTTGGCTTGCCAGCGCTCCTTTTCTTCCTTCGAACCCAGGGAGCGCTCGACGGCTTCCTCGGCATCGGACATAAGGCTCAACAGCATGACGAGCGGCATGAACGGCGCCCCGAGCACCGCGCCGACCATGCCCAGCGGGGGCACCCTGGCAGGACGGAGCCGCGGGTTGCCGGCGGCTTGGAGCACGTCCGCCGGGGGCTGCGGGATCTTGCCGATCCAGCACCACTCGGCGGCTTCGGCGTGGATGCCGAGGCGGTCCGTTATCAGGCGCTGCTTGCCTCGGGATGTCACGTCGGGACTCTCCTTGCCGATGCGGGCGGGATCGCGCGCCGCCACGATCCTGTTGCCGCGTGGGCCTGGGAACCAACAGCCCCACCCGTAAGATCCTTGCTCATGTGGATGGCTGAGAGACGCGCACAGCGCAACCATGGAGGACGCGGGAAGCCGACTCCGGTCGCGCTCCGCGAGGCTTCTCAATGAGGCTTTTCAACAGGGGGGACCATGTCGGACCAGACTGCCGATGTCACGCGCATCAAAGAGAGCGCACGATCACTCTCCAAGATCCACCGGGAGTTTACCCGGAACGCGAATCCGGCCGACGGCCTCGGTGTCGAGGTGCTCGGCGACCGGAGTCTGGTCGACACCTTCGATGACTTCGGCGACAACTGGAAGATCCATCGAGAGCGGCTCACGGACGAGATCGAGAAGCTCTCGAAGATTCTCTCCGCTGCGGCCCAGGCCTATGAGGACATCGATCACCAGCTCGCCGAGGCCCTCCGTGGTACGGACAAACAGGGTACGAGCGGTAAAGGGGGTGCGAAGTGACGCGCCCTCGGGCTGACGAGTGGGCGGTGATCGGGGAATCGTCGGACCCGATCCCCGGCGATCCGGAGCAGGTTGCGGGGCTCGGTCGCGATTTCCGTAAGACCGCGGAATCCATCAAAAAGCAGGCCGACGAGATCAAGGCGCTCTCGTCCGTCGAGGCCTGGAAGAGCAAGACGGCCGAAGAGTTCCGCACGCAGGCCGAAGGGGCCGAAGGGAAGCTGCGAAAGGCTTTCAAGCGCTACGACGCCGCGGCGGGCGCCCTCGGTGAAAAGGTATTCGAAGGCGGCTCCTCGAAGGAGTACGCCTCGGAGCTGCACCGCGCCCAGACCATGGCTGACAAGGCGCTTCGCGACGCCCAGGATGCGGACGCGGACCAGAAGACGAGTACCGGCGCGATCGACGGGCTGCCCAAGGACACGGCGGACGACGATCCAGACCGCAAGAAGCTGGAGAAGCGCCAGGAGGCGGCGACTTCGGCGATGGAGCGGGCGAAGAGGGACCTCGAAGCGGCCAAGGACGTCCGCGACGCCGCGGTCAAGCGTGCGCGTGCGGCCATCCGGACCGCGATCGACAACGATGGCCTGAAGGACGGCACCTGGGACAAGTTCAAGGACTGGGTGCACGACAATGCCGGCTGGATAAAGCAGTTGGTGGACATTCTCGGCTGGGTTGCGACTATCTGCGGGACTCTGTCCCTGTTGGTCGGGTGGATTCCTATTGTCGGGCAGGCGCTTGCTGCAGTTCTCGGCACGATCGCGCTGATCGCCACGGTTATCTCCCTCGTCGGCCACATTGTGCTGGCCCTCGCGGGGGAGGGGAGCTGGTTCGACGTCGCGCTGGATGTCGTGGGTCTGGCCACCTTCGGTATCGGCCGGGGCGCCATCGCCGGGGCGCGAGGAGCCGCAGCCGGGGCGAAGGGTGTCGCTCGCTCGGCCGCTTTCCGCAACGCCATGGCGCGAGTGACCGCGAAGAAGGGGACTGCCGCGTATAACAAGGCGGTTGCAGCAGCATGGAAAGAAGCGAACCGGCTCAGCGGTGGCGCATTGCGCGGCAAAGCGGGTGCGGAAGCGATCGCCAATGCCCCCAAGGGATGGTTCCCGGGCGCGGGGCGTCTGGCCGAAGCGTTCAGCCCCAAGGCCATCGGTAAAGAAATGATCGACAGCTTCAAGGATCTCAAGGCGTTCAAGGATGCTGGAGATCTCTTCAAGGGGAATACCTGGTCCGATGCCTGGAGGAATGGCATGCGTCCCAGGTTCGGCGATGCAGGACTTAACTCCCTGAGTAGAGGGGTTGACGGTATCGGCGAGGCCGTGCGGTCCGGTGAAGCGGTTTCGAATCTATCCGACGTCTTTAAGGCGCAGACGCGTATTTGGAAGGGTTCGACTGGTATAGCCTCGTTTACGGATGCCATGGACAAGGGTGCAATTACTGGATGGATCGGTGACCGTATCGGCGTCGACGGACTGGATGACGGTCTTTGGTCGGCGACTGGGATCAAGGATGCGTGGACCACAAGTGATGGCTGAGAAGTCGAAGAACGCTACGGCCCCCCGAGAGCCGGCGGTGCGGCCGAAGAGCATGCGGGGCCCCGGCCTCGACGTCGTACGCAACGCGCGTATCTTCGCCGACGGAAACAGTCTGGTCGTACGGAATCGGCGTGGACGTGAGCGCCGGTATCTCGTAGGGAACGGTGGAGTCCGGCAAGCCACCTTCTTCCCGCCAGCCGACGTCTGGGAAACCACCATGAAACGTCCCACGGCACGGTGGGGTGTCGTTGTCTTCCAGGATGTCGAAGGACGCTACGTGCTCCGGGTTCCGCTCGCCCAGTGGCTTCCCGAGGCGACTGCCACGGGGACGGCCGATCTGAGTCCCCGAAACTGCCTGAGCCGTACCGGACTTCAACAACTGTCCGATCGTCTCGGTATTCCCCTGTCGGAGAGCTCGAAGCCCTGGGATCGAGAAGTGATGGAAAGCCCGGGAGGCGGTGACTGCGACTCGGCGGGCGAATCCGATCTGCCGGTCTGGCACGGCTGGGCCCGAGGTATTGGAATGGCCGGCTGGTTCATCGCTCTGGTCCTCTCCATCTCGCTGGGCACGGGCAGTTGGGGATTCATCGTCGCGGCGGGCTCACTCTTCCTGGTGCCCGGCAGCGATGTCGTCGTGCGTGCTCTCGCCTGGTGGCGAAAGCGCGGTGATACGCGGCTCGTCGATGCCGTTGTCATCAAGCCCTCTCCGGAAGCGGACGCCGATGCCACTCGCCGGTTCCTCGAAACGGCGGCTGTGCGGGTGCTGCCCAGCGATGTCGTCCTGACTAACACCGTGGGAGAGGAGCGGTGGTACGCGCGGCGTGGGGCCCATGGCATCGCGAGGCTGGTGCGGCTGACGAACCCGAAAACTGGTGCCCGCTTGGGTGTCGAACTGCGGGATGGCGACGGTCAGGCCCGCGTGCTGTTGCCGTGGCGGTGGTGGTTCGCGGGTCCGGACGGTGAACGACGCTGGTCGGAGCTTGTGGCGGCTCTCGAACTCCCCGTGACCGAAGAGAAGTTCAAGCCTGCCTCAAAGATGCGGGGCGCGGACGGTCCGGACCTCTGGGCTAAAGCACATGAACTCGCGGGCGACGCTAGGAAGATGTCGCCGATGGAAGGCAAGGCCGCGCGCAGGGCGACCAGTTGGAACGAATCGGTGATCGGTGGAGGCGAGGTCATCTTGATCCCGATCTTCAGCTCGCTCTTCATGGCCGGCCTTTTCTCCGACAGAGCGCCTGCCCAGGCTGCGGGAGCCCTTTCCGCCCTGACGGTGATCGCCGTGTGGGGCCCGGCCATCGCGCACCAGCTTGCTAGCCGCTTCACCCAGGACCGTCCCCATGTCTCGTCCCAGGTCTCGGAGACGTCATGACCTTGACGCCCCAGAGTGATCCCATGCCGCCCGCGGACTATCAACTACTGTTGCCAGAAGGCTGGTTCCGGGTGAACATCACCCCGGAGCGACGCGAGCAGTCCGTGGACGCCCTCGTGGAGAGACAGTTCAAGGGCATCGACAACGCGCCCCAGATCAAGGCGCAGGCCAGACAGGAAATGCTGGCGCAGGCGGCGAAAGCCTTCGAGGAAGGGGGCATCGAGCTCTATCTGAGCCTCCAGCAGGCGGGCCCGCTCACCGTCCCGGCATCGCTGCTGGTCGCCCTGGGTTTTCCTCCCCAGGGAGGGCGTCTCCCAGCCCTGGACGACATCGCCGGCCGACTGGCTGCCGAGGGGAAGGCCAGCCGAGAGGTGTCGGTCGTCGAACTTGCCGCAGGGCCGGCCCTGCGGGTCCGCGACGAATACGATCCGGCTCGCGACCACCCGCCCGTACCGACGGAGAAGGAAGCGGAGTTGGCGCTGCCCTCCGTAACGCTGGACTACCAGGTGCAGGTACCGAGGGCCGAGGCGATCCTGCTCCTCACCTTTTCCACTCCACTGGTCCAGATCGCCGATGCCATGGTCGACCTCTTCGACGCGGTCGCCGGATCTCTCAGTTGGACGGACGCGGCATGACTGACCTTCGGGAATGCGGGATCGTCTGCCCGACGGACTGGGTGGAGCTCGCGATCGAGCCGACCGACAACGTCAAGCGCTGGGCCAGGAGCACGGCTGCCGACCTTCGGGAACGGAGCCGGGCGGCGGGCTACGACATCGACGCGAAGGTGCTGGAGAAGGATCTCCGAAGGCAGGCCGACGACAGCCGACGACGCGACCCCTTCTACGCCTTCGCTCTCTACCCCGACGGCTTCGACAACGCGTTGGCCACCCTGGAAATCGACCTCATCCATCCCGACGCGGCCGTACCCCGGATCACTCTGGACTGGCTCGCCGAGACCTTCAGCGCCCACGACTTCGGCCCGCCACTGATCACGCGTACCGAAGTCCCCATCGGGCCCGCCGTACGCATCCGCCAGAACTTCGCCACGGCCGCCGCCTCGTCCGGCGGCCCAGGCGTTCTGCTGGAGACGCTCATGTACGGGGTGCTGCCGACCGGTGCCGAGAGCGCGCTGGTCTTCCTCATGTCCTGGACCGTGCCGGGAATCGCCGACGAGATGGAGCAGGCCGCGGCCGACATCGTGAAGACGCTGACCGTGGCGTTCTGAACAACCGTCGACAAGTCTGCTCCAACTGCAGAGGAGAACATGGCGGCGAACATGTCCCGGACCGAGATACAGCCAGGCCCTGCGGATGAGGGTTCCTGGCGGCGGACCGCGATGATCCGCTGGTCGCTCTGCGCCCTCGCGTGCGCCGGCGGCTCCGCAGGACTGGGCTGGCTTGTCCCCGCGGCACCTCTGCGGAACCCTTTCGGCGGCGCGGCCCTGCTGCTGGCCTGGATCGTGCTGCCGTTCGCGACCGTACTGGTACCCCTGCTGTGGCTGCGCCGGGTTCCGCTCAAGCAGCGAAAGGTCGCGTGGCAGTTCATCGTGCCCGTGGTCGCGGGGGTGGCACTGGGCGTACTCGGCAAACAGGCGGGCGACCAGGTCGGTCTCGCGGATCGCGGCCGGTGGACCGAGGCAGTGGTCGTGCACAAGGAAGTGGGCAAGACCGCCAAGTGCCTGGTGCGGACATCCGGCGGCCGTGAGATCTGGCCTTCGCTCTCGGAGGAGGACGGCTGCAGGGAGTGGGTGTCGGAAGGGGACACCCTGCGCGTCCGGTACGACCCCGAAGGCATAGCCCGACCCGTTGACGTCGTGGACCCGACTCCGTACGGAGAGCTGCTCGCGTATCTCATGGTGGCGGCCGTGGCGATGGGTACGTGGGGCGGCGTTCGGCAGAGCCGATGGGACCGGGAGTACGAGGCCATCGGGGAGCGGGGCTGACGCGTCCGCGATCAACGAGCTAGGCGGCGACGAGGTCACCCCATACGTATTTGCCTCGCCTGCCATGCCTGGTCAGCGGCTGCCAGCCCCAGAGGTCGGCGCAGGAGCTGACCAGGGCCAGGCCTCGCCCCTCCTCCGTGTGCGTGAGCTGGGTCAACGCTTCAGCTGAGGGCGGTGGTTGGGGTGGTTCGGGGTCGGCGTCCCATGCTCCGACGCGCAGGATGCCGGCCCGCATACGCAGGCGTAGGGCGACGGGGCCCTTGGTGTGGCGTACGGCGTTGCTGACCAGCTCGGTGGCGAGGAGTTCGGCGGTGTCGGTGAGGCGGATCAGGCCGTGCATCGTGAGGATGAGTCGGACGGTGCGGCGGCAGACGGTGACGGCGCGGAGGTCGTGGGGGATGTGGAGGACGTACTCCCAGGGTTCGGGCTTGGTGGGGGCTTTTCCTTCGTTTTCGGGCATGCGTGAACTCCGTTGGTGGGGAGGGGAGTTGGGGAGAAGGTGGCGGTTGTCGGGTGGTGGCATGCCGCAGCCGTCGTGGCAGGACGGAGCGGTGCGCTTCCGGAGGTCCCGGGTTCCGCGGTGTGTGCGTCGCGTCACTGACAGTAGAGACCAAAATTGGTCTCACGCAACTCGTTGTCGTAATCTGCCCTCGAACGAGGTCACCGTCCAGGGCCGTTGAAACGAGGAGAGACTCCATGGCAAGGAGGCGGCAACCCACCGCGCGTCAGATGCGTCTCGGCGCTGAGCTGCAGAAACTGCGTGAGGCCGCAGGGCTCAAGGGGCGAGAGGCCGCCGCAGCCCTGGGGACGGACTCGGCGCGCTTGAGCCAGATCGAGTCCGGGGTCGTGGGCATGAGCGAGGACACTGTTCGCCGCCTTGCCGCCAACTATGTCTGCACGGACAAGGAGTTGACGGAGGCGCTGGTGGCGATGGCGACCGACCGGACACGCGGTTGGTGGGAGAAGTACCACGGCCTGCTGCCGGTTTCCTTCCTGGACATCGCTGAGCTGGAACACCACGCCACGTACCGTTTCGACATCGAGTTCCTGCACGTCCCAGGCCTCTTCCAGACGGAGGACTACGCTCGCGGCGTCTTCTCGTACCGCGTCCCCGAACTCCCCGACAACGACCTGGCGTTGCGCGTCAGCCACCGCATGGAGCGCAAGGCGATCATCACGGGTGCCACTCCCATCCCGTACGAAGCGGTGATCCATGAGGCTGCTCTACGCATCAGGGTCAGCGACCGCTCCGCCTCGCGAGCCCAACTCACCAGCATCCTGGAACTTTCGGAAGCGGACCAGGTCACCGTGCGCGTCGTGCCCTTTGACCTCGACGACTTCGGCGGAGCCTGGAGCACCATGACCTACGCGGGTGGCGTCGTGCCGAAATTGGATACGGCACTCCGCGACACAGCCCACGGCACGGCATTCATCGACTCCGAAGCCCAACTCGGCGCCTTTCGAACGCTCTTCCGTAAGGTGGAAGCGGTGTCACTCGAACCCACCCGTTCGCGTGACTTCATCCACAGGCTGGCGAAGGAACTGTGAGGCGTGGAGTGACCACCCCCGACAACTGGCAGAAGTCGTCCTACTCCGGCGGCGCTGATGGTAACAACTGCGTGGAGATAGCCCCCTTGCTCACCCAGGTGGCCATACGCGACTCAAAAGCCCCGGCCGACACCACACTTACCTTCCGGCGCGGAGCCTTCACGGCGTTCATCGAGGTACTCAGGGCCAGCGGAGGCAAGACTGGTTGACCTCCGCTTCCGCGCCCCCTCAGCTCAGGGAATCCAGATCGCCAGCGAGTGCGCGAGGTTCTCCAGGTCCTCGGAGGCGCTGATGAGACGCGGAAGGTCATCGATAGCGGTCCACATCACCACGTCGGCTCCATGCTCCTCGACCTGCCAGGCGTAACGCACGCAGGCGAGCAGGTGCGGTGAGTCGTCCTGGGGGACGTATCGGAAGGTTGTCAGGCCTTCCCCCAGCCGTTCTGCCTTGAAGGTCTTGACGACCGGCGGCTCGACGGCGTCCGGGTCGTCCGCCAGGGTTAGGGCCCGAAGAGTCTCCTCGCGGGGTCGCTGCGCCGGCCCGATGGCAACGCAGACGGGGATCGGAAGGTCGGTGGGGTGATCGAGGTGGAGGAAGAGCCAGTGCTGTGAGCCGGTTGGGCAGAAGGCTTCGGCGCAGCGACTGAGGGTGGCAGCGACGAAGTCCACGCCGTTCGGACCCGGATCGAATCCACGGTCCTCCCAAAGGTCCTTCGCGTAGTCACGACCCCATGCCTGGATGTCGTCCCACTCCTCGAACGGGGCGGAGGGGCCCGCGCGGGGCGGAACGACGACCCACTTGCACTCGTCGACGTATTCGATGTCGATGATCGGCCAGAACTCGCTCATCCCTGCCTCCAGCGGAAGTTCGCCATCACGGCGTCGAACCACTCCACGAGAACCTCGGCCAGTTCATTGCGCCGGATTTCACCGTTCTCCCTACTGACTCAGTGCAATGCGGTTCGGGACGACTCCTCAACAGGGTCTACGAACGACACCGTCTGGAGGATGGCCGCAGTCATGTCGCAGAGCTCTCCCCAGTGGTCCATGGCTGCGGTGTCCAGCGTGAAGACCGCCACGAAGGGGGCTTCCGGGAAGGGGACGAAGACCTGGATCTGGCCGGTGAGGAGTCTGCCCTCCTCGCCTGTGGAGGTGAGCTCCGGGCCGATGACGACTTCGCGGAGCGTGATGTTCGATACGGCCGGGCCGCAGGGCAGGGTCATGCGGCGGCTGTCGGTGAGCGGATCGCGGGCGAAGCCCTGCGCGATCACATCGGCGGCGTCCTCGGGCCTGGTGTGCGAGGACTCGACGGCCCCCACGGTGAACGAGCAGTGCACGACACCGCCGTTGTCGTCGCTGAACACACACATGGCTGAGTACGCGATGCCCACGTCCGCGAAGACTTCGGTGAGGCCGGTATAGAAGGGCGCCGCGGACTCCCAGAGGTTGGCGTCGCCTTCGGGGAACAGCTCGCGTGCGAACTCGTTGGCGGCAGCTGCCCTGTCGTCCGGGTCCGCGTCGACGGGCAGGGCGTGGAAGCCGTCCGGTGCTACGAACGACATGGGTGGGACAGCCGGATCGCCGATGACTGTCGGTGTGCCGGATGAACCTGCGTTGCTGGTGCTCACGTTCAGGCCTTGCCCTGTCCTATGTCTCCGGAGTGCGGCGACGCGTCCCGACCGGCCTCGTCCATCACGAACCCCCGTGACTCGGAGACCACCCCCGGTTTGTTGCCCGTCACCGTTGATTGGACCCTGACGAGTCCGCTGGGCAGCTGAGTGAGGACGGGCGGTGCTGCCCCTGCGGGCAGGGTCGCCGTGAAGCGGGAGATCCGCGCCTGCTGCTCCGCCGAGAGCTCGGATTCGGACAGTCTGCGATGGCTTCCGGTGAGCAGGCCGAGCAACTCCGTCGTGTGGTCGGAGACGCGTGTGGTCAGCCGTACCCAGGACCCGTCCTTGAAGAGGAGCCGGAAGTCCGACTGGCCGATGCTGAATCGGCGGGGTGTCGCTTCGGCGACGTTCTCTCGAGGTGTCTCCCACAACGCAGTGCCCGAGCCCGTGACGATGAGGCGTCGCGTGGTCAACACGATCTCCGTGACGTACCCCGAAGGACGCCGGGAGGGGTCGAGCTGCCAGGGCAGCGTACGGGCGGTGTCGTCGGCGTCCGCCCACATGACCGGGAAGTCGTCGACCTCGTTCTCCCGTTCCTCCAGCTTCCCGCGTCCCGGCTCGGGATCGACCGTGCTGCCGCCCAACAGGTCGGAGAGGATGCCCCCGACCACGGCGAAGACGCCTGAGACGCCGGTGCCCACGTGCACTCCGGCCTTCCCAGGGAGCCCGCGGACCGAGAAGGCGGGCCCGGCCGGCCAGCCCGGCAGCTCGGCCTCGATGTCGTTGCGCCGGCGGTCGCGGAAGGAGCGTCTGCCCTCCACGGACGCGGCGGTGCCGGTCGCGAACGAGACCGGGTAGCGCGCCAGTTCCGTCTCACCGGATTCGGGGTGCCAGTCCACAGGGTTGTCCGTCCTCATCAGGAGGCGACCGCCGATTCGAAGCGGTCGCCGGGGTGAATGGCGTCACCGAGGTGCGTGGTTGCGTGCGATGCCCGCGGCTTTGACCGCGTCCTTGACGTCAGAAGCGGTCCAGTCCTGCTCCGGGCTCCGCGGCGTCATGATCACCCGCCCGTCGAAGACCTCGGCCTTGTACCCCTCGGGGATACCGCCTCGCTCGATGAGATCGCTCATGACACTCATGGCTCTGTTTGCCTTCCAGGTAATCTACAAAGTGTAGGATTTGCTCCATGGACGCCTCTTACACGCTCACGGACGCACGGAACAACCTGGGCAAGGTCGTCAATGAAGTACGGCACGGCGGTAGGACTGTGGAGATCACGGATCACGGCACGCCCGTGGCGGCGGTGATCCCGATAGAGCTGCTCGACTACTTCCAGCAGCTCGAAGACCAGCGTGATCTTGCTGCCGCGGAGGAGAGCAAGGCCGGCGCCACACGCTGGGTGTCCCACGCGGATGTGGCCGCGCGCTTCGGCCTGAACGCTGACGGGACGCGCAAGCGGTGACCTACGAGATCGTCTGGTCGGATGCTGCCATCGACCAACTTTCCGCTCTCAATGAGAGGCATCAGGACGCGGCGATGCTCATCACGGCTGCGGTGTATGACCTGGCGGACAACCCACACCCCACCAACTCCTCCCGCCTCGGCACCAGCGACATCCACCGGCTGCTGCTCGGTTTCTACCGGGTCATGTACGAAGTGCGGGACAAGACGGTGACCATCGATGTCCTCAGCGTCGGTCGGAGCGACCGTCCTCGGTAAGGCTGGTAGGACTTGGTATTCGCTAAAGGAACGGCGTCCCCGCCTCCAGCCCCGACAGCACCCGTCCGTACAGCTCCAGGTTGGTCGTCGGGTTGACGAACGAGTGGAGGCTCAGGGCGTGGATGTCTCGGACCGTTCGCTGGATCGGGACCTCGCGGTGCAGGGAGGATGCGCCGGAGGCGGAGGCGAGCAGGTCTATGGCCTCCTTGCAGAGGCGGGTCGTGTAGCCGCTCTGGGCCCTGATCCTGGCTCGCTCCTCCGGGGTGTACGGGGTGCCGGTCGCCGCCCTTGACTCGATCGTCGTGACGAAGTCGCTGGTCAGCAGCTCGGCGCAGGTGATCTTCATCGCTGCCTCGGCCGCCTGGAGGTGGGTGACCGTCGCCTCGTTCTGGCGTTCGTGGAAGGTGTACGTGATGCCCCGGTGATGGATGCGCTCCCTGAACTCCGTCAGCGCCGAGCGGGCCAGGCCGAGGGCGTTCGGGGACGTCCAGGCGCAGAAGAGGAGCAGGACCGGCATGCCGTAGAAGGGGTCGGCGGCGTTGGTCTTCGACGCGATCGTGCCGTCGAGCAGGGGGCCCACCGGTAGGACGCGGTGGGCGGGGACCACGACGTCCCGGGCGACCACGCTGTTGCTGCCGCTGCCGGCCAGCCCCGACACGTACCAGTCGTCGAGGATCTCCAGGTCGGTCAACGGGACGGCGGCCCAGAGGAGTTCGGGAGGTCCGGGAGGTCCGGGCGGGTTGTCGGATGTGTCGGAATCGGGCTCGACGCGGACCGTCAGCAGGTGCCAGTCGGCGTTCCGGCAGCCGGTGGCGAAGGCCGAGGTGCCGTTGACGACGTAGCTGCCGTCGGGTCGCGCGACGGCCGTCGCGTCGGGGATGAGGGTGCCGCCGGCCCGTACGTCGGGGGAGGCGAAGATCTCGTCCTGGGCCTCGTCCGGGAAGAGCGCCGCGATGTAGGCGCAGCCGGCCTGGATCAGGGCCATGAAGCCGGTCGAGCCGCAGGCGGCGGCGATCTGGGACAGGGCGTCGACCTGGGTGTGCAGGGGGGATTGGTAACCGCCGTACCGGCGAGGGACGTTCATGCGGTAGAGGCCTGCGTCCGTCAGGGCCGCGACCACCTCGGGCGTCACCCGCCGCTCCTGCTCGGTGCGCGGCGCGTGCTCGCGGATGAGTGGTTGTAAGGCCCGTACGCGGTCTACGAGGCCGGCGGCAGTTTTGGCTGCGTCGGCAGGGTGCGAGGTTGCGGGCTGAGCCATGGGCGAACCTCCGGGTGCTCCTGGCACTTCGGGTACTCCGGGCACGGCGAAGGTCTCACGGTCGCGCGGGGTGGATCGACTGTCAACCGGCCCTGCAGCGTCAGGAGTTGTTGTTCTCGGAGGGGAGGGGCAGGAGGGCGCAGAAGCGTTCGGCGTTGTTCTGGTGGCCGATGGAAAGGCGTACCCAGGACTCGTCGGTGAAGGTCAGGCGTACGTCCGCGCCGGTCTCGCAGTACGGCATACGGCGGGCTCGGGCAATGGTCTTCCGTGCGAACTCGGCCAGTACGTCCGCCTTTTCCAGCGAGCCCGTGCCGTGCCGGGTGCTCAGGAAGAGCAGTCGGCGGTCGGTGAGGGCGAGGTCGGTGACGTAACCCTTCGGGCGGCGGGTCCGGTCCAGTTGCCAGGGGACGGTACGGGCGAGTGTGTCCGCGGCGGCCCACATGACAGGGAAGTCGTGGACCTCGTTCTGCGGTTCCTCCGGGTTCTTCGCCCCGCCGCGTACGGGAACGTCGCCGAAGGGTGAGCCGGAGGCGCCGCCGAGGTTCGCGACGATGTTGCCGATCAAGGGGATCCCGACCAGGAAGGCGCGGCCGACGCCCCTGGCCGCGCGGTCACCTTTCGGGCGCGGGACGTGAACCGGGGCCGGGGGCCAGCCTGGCAACTCGCCCTGGATGTCGTTCCGTTCCGGGTCCCGGAACCAGCGCAGCCCCGAGACCGGGGACGCCATGCCCGTCGCGAACGTGGCCGCGGTGCGCAGCAGGAGATCCTCGTCGCGGTCGGGGTACCAGTCCATGCGCGGTGTGCTCCGGTTTCCGGCTCGGAGGAGGGGCGAGCGAGGGAACCGTACATGGACCGGTACCCGACTGCTTCACTTCGGTTCGCCCTTGATCCCGGAGTCTCGAAGCACACCTGGAAGGAACCATGGATCTACAGGCCGCCATCGCCGGTTTCCGCAATGTCGCCCCCCTCGATGGCCTGGACGGGGCATGGCGGTGGAGTCTCAACCCGGTAATGCACTTCGCGGGAGCTCTCACCGCCGACGGAAAGCGGCTCCTCCAGACCAACCAGCGCGGCAAGCACGATGACGGCCTCGCCCGTGAAGTGCTGTCTTTCGCCCGCGCCCACGAGCGGGAACTGACGGAGGTGGGGCGTTTCCTCTGCTTCGTGGAGGGCCTGCGGGTGCCCGGATTCGAGTTCGATGCCGTCGCGGCAGCCGTCCCTGAGGTCCACGGATGCCACAAGGCGCAGAACCCCGACCTCACGGCGGTGACGTACATCGTCTTTCCCGCGTATGCCTGCGAGTTCTCCGGGGGCGAGACCCTCGCCGAAGCGGAGGCCAGGTACACGAAAATGCTCCATCCCGCCGAAACCGGGCGCGAGTCGGTGCCGTTCGTGAGGATGAGCTTCGACAATCCCCGTACCGGTGGCGGAAGCAACAACCCCGGGCGCGCATTGACGTACCCGCGGATCGTCCGTCAGGAGATTCCCGAGCTGGCCGACTCCTCGGGCGGATTCGTGGAGTTCGAGAACCGCTTGGGCAAGGTCTGGCGAGTGGAGTGGGACGGCAGCTGGTTCGTGTCGGGAGAACGGTCGAGTGTGCGGCCGGCAGTGCAGGGGCGGCGTGAGATGAGCCTGGACGAGGTCCTGGAGCTCTTCGAGGGAGCGCTGTGGGAGGGAGCACGTCAGTGACGGACGTCCCTCGTACGACGTAATCGATCCGTCCCCGTCCGTCCCTCATCGCGTGAGCGAATCGTGCAGGCCTCATGGCAGACCCGTGGTGAGGGGTGGGGCGGTGGCGCGGGTTGTCTGGCCTGCGGGTGTCGGGTCGGCAACGGATTCGCGCGTGCACAGCAGATGTCGTATCCGCATCGCTTCGTCCAACGGGGAACCGTACGGCCGAAGTTGCACGTGAATAACGTTGTGCCCCGGGCTGTTCACGATCCAGAACGCGCCTTGAGAGGCTTATGTGCGGCTGATACGGTGCCATGGCTTGACACTCACCCCAGCGCTGGCTGATTGGCCGGATCGGGCGGTTCGTCCAGCAAGGGCGTATCGCATGGATCGCGTATGTCGCGGGTGAAGTGTCCAATGTGGCACGTAAATTGGCAGAATTTTTCTTGGGTGTACGGGGAGCTGTTGCGTGAAGATCCAAGAGCGTACGGGTGCGGGCGGCGGCCGTTCCTCGGTGCCCGCTCAGCCGATGTCCGGTGAGCGGCTCCCGACGCCGCCCCGCGAGCGCAAACCGGCTCTTGCCGCTCTTGCGGTGCTGCTGATTCTGGTCGGGGCGCTGGGCGCGACGATGCTCGTGCTGCGGGCGGGGGACCGGATCGAGGTCGTCAAGGTGATCGACGATATTCCGGCCGGGGGGTCCGTCACCAAGGCGAACACCGCGTCCGTCCTGGTCGCTGCCGACGACAGCATCGACTACATCCCGTGGGAGCAGTTGAACGGTCTGATGAAGCTGAAGGCCGTCAGCGCGATCCCTGCGGGAGTCGTCCCCGTTGGGCAGATGTTCACCGGTGAGACCGGCCTCGGCGCCGGGCAGGCCACCGTCGGGCTCTCCCTCAAGGAGGGGCAGTACCCGAACAGCCTCAAGCAGGGGGACTTCGTTGCTGCCTACCGTGTCGGTAGCACCACAGGTACCGGCTCCAGTACCGGTTCCAGCGACTCCTCCTCGTCCGGCGCCAGTACCAGTCTGATCGTGGACAAGGCGAAGGTCAGTTACGTAAAGCCGCAGGCAAGCGGTGGTGACGTCATAAGCAGCACCAACCTGCCCGTCACCCTCACCGTCGACGCCACCAAGGCCGCCGATCTCGCTCAGGCAGCCGCCGCCGGCCAGGTTGCTCTCGTGCTCATCCCCAGTAGCTGAAGGCGGCTCCAAGAACCATGGCGCTCATCGTTCTCGCCGCCGACAAGGGTTCCCCCGGCGTGACCACCGCGGCCGTCGCGCTCGCGGCGGTCTGGCCTCGGCGGGCGCTGCTCGCCGAGACCGACCCGGCCGGCGGTGACCTCGTCTACCGCAGTGCCGCCGCGCACGGCGGGATGCTCAACCCCAACACCGGCATGCTGTCGATTGCGGCGACCGCCCGGCGCGGCCTTGTTCCCGACCAACTCTGGGATCACGTACAGCCGTTGAGCGGCGGGCTCGAAGTGCTCGTCGGGCTCGGTATCGCCGAGCAGGCCGCCGGGCTCGCCGGGCTCTGGCCCACCCTCGGCAGCGCCTTCGCGCAGCTCGGTGACTCCCCGAACGCGCCCGCCGACGTCATCGCCGACTGCGGACGCATCAGTGGGGACACGCCTGTCGTCGAGCTGTTCCCGCATGCCGCCCTGGTGCTGCTCATCTCGCGTACCGAGCCCGAGGCCATCGCCCGCGTGCGCGACCGTGCCGCCGCTCTCTCCGCCAAGCTGCACGGTGGTCCGCGCGGCGCCGCCAGTCTCGCCACGCCCCTCATCGGGGTCGTCCTCATCGCCGATCCGAACAACTCGGGCAAGCTGGTCAACCAGGTCAACGACATGCTCGTACACGCGCAGACGGGTGCACGGGTCGTCGGCACGCTCGCCGAAGACCCGGCCGGGGCCGAGCAGTTGGCCGGGCGCAAGCGCGGGCGGCTCGACAAGTCGATGCTCATCCGGTCGGCCCGCAAGGTGACTTCGGACCTGTATCAGCAGTACGGCGCCGCATGGACCGTACCCAGCCAGGTGCAGGGCCAGAGTTACCAGGCGCCGATGCCCGGTCAGCAGCCCGGTCACGCCGGTGGTCATCCCGGCCATGCCGGAGCCGGCCGATGACCGCTGTCGACCACTCGTTGGTCAAGCGGTTCCGGCAGGAAGCCGGTGACCGGATCTCCGAGCAGCGTCGGCTCGACCAGGCCTCCAACGTCACGCCGATGTCCGGTGAGGACGAGCGGCAGTACGCGCGGGCCGTCATCGCCCAGATCCTCGAGGACCACGCCCGTACGGAGATCAACGCCGGGCGTACGCCGCTGGATGCCGAAACCGAGGAGCAGTACGCGGCTGCTGTGCACGCCGCGCTGTTCGGCGTCGGGCGGCTACAGCCGCTGCTCGACAACCCCGATGTCGAGAACATCGACATCAACGGGTACGACCAGGTCTTCGTCGGGTACTCGGACGGGCGCGAGATCGCCGGCGACCCGGTGGCCGAGTCCGACGAGGAGCTCATCGAGCTGATCCAGGTGCTCGGCGCCTACTCCGGGCTCTCCTCCCGGCCCTTCGACTCCGCCAATCCGCAGCTCGACCTGCGGCTGCCGGACGGGTCGCGTCTGTCCGCCGTGATGGATGTGACCCGGCGTCCCGCGCTCTCCATCCGTCGTGCGCGCATGGGCAAGGTCTTCATCTCCGACCTGGTCGGGAACGGGACCGTGGCTCCGGAGGTCGCACACTTCATGGCCTGTGCGGTGCGCGCCCGGAAGAACATCATGATCGCGGGCGCCACCAACGCCGGTAAGACGACGCTGCTTCGGGCCCTCGCCAACGAGATCCCGCCGCACGAGCGGCTCATCACCGTCGAACGTGCGCTGGAGCTGGGACTCGACCAGTTTCCCGAACTCCACCCCAACGTCGTGGCGTTCGAGGAGCGGCTGCCCAACTCCGAGGGCCAGGGCATGATTTCGATGGCCGAGCTGGTACGACGGTCACTGCGTATGAACCCCTCGCGCGTCATCGTCGGTGAGGTGCTCGGCGACGAGATCGTGACGATGCTCAACGCGATGTCGCAGGGCAACGACGGCTCGCTCTCCACGATCCACGCGAACAGCTCGCACGAGGTCTTCAACCGTATTTCCACGTACGCGCTCCAGGCGAAGGAGCGGCTGCCCATCGAGGCCAGCCAGATGCTGGTCGCGGGCGCGGTGAACTTCGTCGTCTTCATCCAGCGGCGCAACAACTACCAGACGGGCGGGCGGCTCCAGCGCATGGTGACGTCGGTCCGCGAGGTCAACGGCGTGGACGGGCGCGTGCTGTCCAGCGAGGTCTTCGCCGAGACCCCGGACGGCCGCGTCGTGCCGCACGCGCCCCTCTCCTGCCTCGACGATCTGGTCGCGCACGGGTACCGGTTGCCCGGCGGGAACTGGGGGTGAGTGACCATGATCATGACGACAAATAGCGGCAATTCATCGGCGTACGGGGACACCTACTCGGCGGCCGTCGGCTCGCTCGGTTCCATGGGCGGACTGTTCTCCATCGAGGTCCTGTACTCGCTCGGCGCCGGTGTGGCCGTCGGCGGCGGGCTCGCGCTGCTCGCGGTCGCGATCCGCGGGCTGCCGGTCAAGCCGGAGCACGAGAAGCAGAAGGCCAGCGAGCGGGCCAACGAACTCATCCGGTTCGCGGGGCAGCGCGGTTCCCTCGCCGCCCTCGTCGGACTCGCCGTGCTGGTGCTCACCCGGTGGGCGGTGGCCGGTATCGCGGCCGGTGTTCTGGTCTTCTTCTGGGACCGTCTCTTCGGCGGCGCGGCGGAGGAACGGGCCGGCATGCGGCGCGTGGAGGCCCTCGCCTCCTGGACGGAGTCGCTGCGCGACACCATCGCGGGCGCGGTCGGTCTGGAGCAGGCGATCCCGGCGTCGGCGCGCGCGGCGGCACCGGTACTGCGTCCGCACCTGGACGCGATGGTCGACCGGCTCCGCTCCCGCACCCCGCTCCCCGACGCGCTCCAGCAGCTCGCGGACGAGATCAACGACGCGTCCGCCGACATCATCGTCGCCGCGCTCATCCTCAACTCGCGGCTGCGCGGCCCGGGTCTGCGCCAAGTCCTGGGCGCGCTCGCGAAGTCGGCGCGCGAGGAGGTCGACATGCGGCAGCGCGTGATGGCGCAGCGGTCGTCAACTCGTCGGTCTGTACAGATCGTTGTCGTGGTGTCGGTCGGCTTCGTCCTCGGACTCGCCATCTTCAACCGCGAGTTCGTCGAGCCGTACGGCACGCCGATCGGACAGCTCGTACTCGCGTGCGTCTGCGGCCTGTTCGCGCTCGGCTTCTGGTGGCTGCGCAAGCTGTCGACCATCGAGACACCCGAACGCTTCCTGGTACGGGACGACATGTCCGTGCGGTTCGTGCGGCCACCCGGCACGTCGGCTCAAGGCGCGCACGGCGCGCAAGGACAGCCGCCCTACGGGGCGGGCCCTGGCCCTGGTTCTGGTCCTGGTGCTGAAGAGGGGGTACGCCGATGAACGATCTGACCATGCCCGTACTGGTCGGCGCCGTCCTGGGCCTCGGCATCTACGTCCTCGTACGGGCGTTGATGCCGTCGAAGCGGAGCGCGGTCTCGCAGGTCGCGCGCGTCGACGCGATGCGGGCGCGGGGAACGGCGTACGAGTCGGCCCATCGCACCCAGGACGCCGGCCGGATCGGCTCGTTCAGGGCCCAAGTGGGCGTCCGTGTCTCGGACTTCTACTTCCAGCAGGGCTGGGAGCAACGCTCGCTGCGGGCCGACCTGGCTGTCCTGGACCGGAGTTGGGAGAACTTCCTCGCGACGAAGGTGCTGCTGGGTGCGGCCGGTCTGTTCTTCGGCCCGTTCCTCTTCGTCATCGTCCTGACGCTGGGCCTCGGCAGGAGTCCGGCCATCCCGGTCTGGATGGCGCTGCTCTTCGCGCTCGTCTTCTTCTTCCTGCCCGACCTGGAGGTACGGCGGGACGCCGCCGACAAGCGGCGCGACCTGCGGCGCGTGATCGGGGCGTATCTCGACCTGGTGTCGATGAGCCTGGCCGGCGGCCGGGGTCTGCCCGAGGCGCTGATGGCGGCGGCGGAGGTGTCGGACGGCTGGGCAACCCAGCGCATCCGCAACGCCCTCGCGGACGCCCGTATCACCGGCACCAGCCAGTGGCAGGCGCTCGGTGCACTGGGTGAGGAGCTGGGGGTCGAGGAACTGAAGGACCTCTCCGCCTCCCTCGCCCTGGTCGCGGACGACGGTGCGAAGGTGCGCGAGTCGCTCGCCTCCCGCGCGGAGACCATGCGGCACCGCGAACTGGCGGAGATCGAGGGCAGCGCGGGCGAGAAGTCGCAGTCGATGCTCGTGGCGCAACTGCTGCTGTGCGCCGGGTTCCTGGTGTTCCTGATCTATCCGGCGGCGATGCGCGTGTTCCAGGTCTGAGTCCGGCGTTCCACGTCAACAACTACTTTCTTCAACTCCTGAGATTCGCGAGAGGACAACTCACCATGAACGGACTGAACGGACGGAACTTCAGCACCGGGATCCCGGCAATGGACTTCCTGGTCACCTTCCTGCAGGGCCGGGTGCAACGCGCCCGCTCCGGCGAACTGGACCGCGGCGCGTCCGCGGTCGAGTGGGTCATCATCTCCGCGGTCGTCGTGGCGATCGTCGGCGTGGTCGCCGCGATCATCAACACCGCGCTGAGCGACGGCGCCAACAAGGTCGGCGACTGCATCAAGGGCGCCAAGGCGAGCGGCACCTGTTGATCGCACATACGAAAACGGGGTGTACGGGGTCGAGTTGACGGGGTTGCTCGTGGGTGGCGCAGACAGATGGGTACGCCGCAGGGTGGAGGCCGCACGGAAGCCGGCGTCCGCCCGCGGCGACTCCGGGACGTCCGGCTCCGGGACGCTGGGTTCCGGGACGCCCGGCTCCCGCCCGTCCGGATCCCGCACGTCCGAGTCCGGTATGACCGCGATCGAGTTCGTGCTGCTGACGCCCGTACTCTTCTTCATGATCTTCGCGACGGTGCAGTTCGCGCTGTACTTCTTCGCGGACCACGTGGCCCAGGCGGCTGCCCAGGCCGGCGCCCGCAAGGCCCGCGCGATGGCGCACGACCAGCCAGGTGCGTGGCGGGGCGAGGCGCAGGACGTGGTGGACAGCTACATCCAGCAGTTGGGCCCGACCCTGGTCCTGTCGCCGAACGTGACGATGCTCCAGCCGGAGCAGAACACGGTGGGCGTGGAGATCACGGCACGGGTGCCCACGGTGTTCCCCGGGTTCGATCTGACCGTGCACGCGCAGTCGGTGGGGCCGGTGGAGCGGTTCGTGCGGGAGGGGGAGAACTGATGAACCCGCCTTCCTGGGTGCCTTCCGTTGCGCGGGATGACGGCGACCGTGGCCTGTCCACCATCGAGGTGGTGATCCTCGCCCCCGTGATGATCATGTTCATCCTGGTGCTGGTGGCCTTCGGGCAACTGGTCGACGGGCGCGGGGCACTTGACGGGGCGGCGCGGGACGCGGCCCGGGCCGGGTCGATCCAGAAGGATCACGTGACGGCGATGGCGGAGGCCAGGAAGGCGGCCGAGGCCGACCTGACGGACGTCTGCTCGGGCCCGGTCACGGTGACCCAGACCAGCGCCGGTTTCGAGCCCGACACCATCTTCTCGGTCGAGGTGAGCTGCGAGGTGCGGGGCCTGGCGATGCTCGGCCTGGACATCCCGACGACGCTGACAGCGACCTTCAGTTCACCGCTGGACCCGTTCCGGAGGACAGTGTGACGCTGAGACCGAGAGTGCCTTCTGCCGTGTGGGACTGGTCCGTACGCGACTGGTCGGAGCGCCGACGGGACCGCCTCGACGACCGGGGCTCCGGCGCAGGTGCGGTGATCATCTTCGCCCTCCTCTTCCTCTCCCTCTCCGCTTTCGTGATCGACGGCGGCATGTCCATCTCGAAGCGGGAACGGGCGGCGGACATCGCGGAACAGGCGGCGCGTTACGCCGCCCAGGACATAGACCTCGACGCCCTCTACGGCAACGCGGCGGGCGGCGCCCCGATCAACTTCCAGAACTGCGACGCGCGCGTGAAGGCCTTCGCCCAGGAGATGGGCATGTCCGCCGCGGACACTGGCGCGTCCCACTGCGTCGCGGCGAACGCCAACGAGGTGCAGGTCGAGGTGCAGTTGACGTACTCGCCGGTGTTCACAGGGCTGTTCTACGGCGGCGATGTGACGGTACGGGGCGAGGCGGTGGCGGAGAACGAGGTGGGGTGAGGGGAGTGAGAGGGCGTGTCCCCCAGCTCACTTGTCCAGCTCTTTGTCCAGCTCACCTGTCGCCGCCGCTACCGCCCTTGCCGCCGTTCCTGGTGTCCTTGGTCGTCATCTTCTCGTTGACCTGCTTGGCGAGTTCGTCGTCCAGCTTCTTGAACTCGCGTACGACGGCGTCGGACATGTCGGCGAGGGCGTCGAGCTGCTGGGTGATGTCCTCGCGGCCATCCTCCCAGTTGGACTCGAAGTCCTCCAGCGCGTCGTTCACACTGCCGTCGCCGATGTCGTCCTTGTAGGACGCGAAGAGCTTCTTGGTGTGGTTCAGCCGGGTCTTGATGGAGCGCAGCCGGCTGCCGTAGTCCTCCAGTTCGCTCAGCGGGAGCGTGAGGTCGGACTTGCCCTTGCCCATGTGTGAGTCCCCCAGGAGCGCCTCGTAGTCTGACCGACGTCTGACCGGCACCGTACAACGGAACGATGCCGGCACGGGAGATCGAGTGAACGGGGTGGAGTCAGGACATGGCCCGCTACAGCGAAGCGCAGACGGTCGAGCGAGGTGGGTTCCGGATCAAGGTGCCCGAGTCGTGGTGGGAGTTCGACGTACGCCCCGAGTCACGCGACGACTCCATCCGCCGCATGGTCGACGAACGGGTGCGACAGCGAACGGAGTTGGTCCCGTACCGCGACACGTACACCGCGTTCCTGCGGAAGGCGGCGGCGGACGCGTGGAAGTCGGGCGCGTTGTACTGCGGTTGCATGGCGGAGAGCTTCGGCGGCGACACCCCGATCACCGGCTCCGTAACGGTCTCGATGGTCGGCGGCCGTAAGACGGACGGCGAGCCGCTCTCCACCGACCCGGCCGTCATCGCGGCCCAGTTGGCGGTCAAGGAGGCGACGAAGGAGGGCGACTCCTGGCGCAAGGTCACCACCGTCGACATCCCCGGTGTCGGTCCGGCCGCGCGTACGTACGGCGTCGAGGACATCGCCGTACCGGGCGACGAACTCGGCCGCACCATCCGGGCTGTGCTGATGCAGACGTTCATCCCGGTGCCGGGCCAGGAGGGCAAAGTGGCGCTGGTGGCGGGCAGCAGCCAGGTGCTGGACCTCGCGGAGTCGTTCTTCGACATCTTCGACGCGGTTACCTCGACGTTCCGGTTCACCGAATAGCAACTGCTTCACATCGAACGACCGTTCCTTGTAGGTTCACGTGTGCACACGGTTGTTGATGGCGTGTCTGTGACGGGGGTTGCGGGATGGTGGGGTACCGGCCGGCGGACTGGCATGTGCTGGACCTGGACGAGGACCCGACGCCTGGTGATCCGGATCGTGTGCGTCAACTGGCTCGTACGTTGCATGACTTCGCGGATGATGTCGCGGACGGGTTGCGGTTGGTCAAGGGGATGGCGTCGGAGAACGAGACGCTGGAGTGGGCGGGTAAGACCGCTGAGGTGTTCCAGGACGAGTTCTCGGATGTGCCGAAGAACCTGAAGAAGCTGAAGACGTCGTACGACCTGTGCGGCGATGCGCTGGTGGATTACTGGCCGAAGTTGGAGCGGGCGCAGGCGCTGGCGGACAAGGCGCTGGTGAAGGGGAGGGCGGCGCAGGCGGACCTGTCGTCGGCCAAGTCCCGTCTGTCCTCTGCCGATTCGTGGATGACGCGGGCCACGAAGGAGTCGGACAAGTACAAGGACGATCCAACGGGCAGCAAGTCCACCGAGAAGCCGGACGAGGCGAAGGTGCGGGCGGCCACCCGGGATGCGCAGCACGCCAAGTCGGCCCAGAGCAGCGCCCAGTCGGACGTGGACGGTGCGCAATCCGCCCTGGACGCGGCGAAGAAGATGGCCGAGGACGCGCGGAAGATGCGTGAGGACGCGGCGGGTGAGGCGAAGCGGAGGATCGACGAGGCGTCGGACGCCGGTATTCAGAACCGGAGTTGGTGGGAGGACGTCGGGGACTGGGTCGTCGACAACTGGGACACGATCGTCGCGGTCTGCAAGATCGTCGTAGCTGTTGTCGGGGTTGTGGCGATGATTATCGGGGGGCCGATTCTCGGTGCGATCGTGCTGATCGCGGCCCTGATCGTGCTCGCGGACACGCTCTACAAGTATTCCAAGGGACAGGCGTCTCTATGGGATGTGGGATTTGCCGCACTCGACTGCATTCCGGGGATGAAGGGGCTGACCACCCTCGGTGGTCTCGCCAAGGGCATGAAGGTTCTGGGCAAGGGCGGCCTCAAGGCCATGGCCAAGGGCCTGGGGAAGAAGGGCCTGCGCAAGGAAGCCGACGACGCAGTGGCGCACGCCAAGCCCACCAAGGGCCGCTGCAAGAACGGCGACCCCATCGACATGATCTCAGGCGACATGCTGATGGAGGAGACCGACGTCGACCTGCCGGGACTGCTCCCGGTGGTGCTGCGCCGCACGCACCTCTCCTCCTACTCGCACGGCCGCTTCTTCGGCCCGTCCTGGGCCTCCACCCTGGACGAACGCCTGGAACTGGACGACGAGGGCGCCGTATACGCCACCGAGGACGGCATGCTCCTCTTCTACCCGGTGCCCACACCGGGCACTTCGGTCCTGCCGCTGGAGGGCCCGCGCCGGCCGCTGGACTGGGACGGCGGCCCAGGTGCCCCCGTCAGGATCACCGACCCGGATACCGGCATCACGCGCCACTTCGCCGCTTGCCGGACCCCGACGGCGGTCGACGAGACGTTCACCCTCCCCATCACCGCGATGACCGACCGTAACGGCCTCCGTATCGACTTCGACCGTGATGACGACGGCACTCCGGTCGCCGTACGGGATTCGGCGGGCCGCTGTGTGTACGTCGACACCGACAACGGCCGCGTCACCCGGCTCCGGGTCCACAACCCGGAGGCCGGTCCCGACGGCACGGTCGCCAGGCACTTCGGCTACGACTCCGAAGGCAACCTCACCGAGATCCACAACTCCAGCGGTCTGCCCCGGAAACTGACGTACGACGCCCGCGCGCGCATCACGTCATGGACCGACCGCAACGGCTACTCCTACCGCTTCACCTACGACGCCCTGGACCGCTGCACCGGCGGCGAGGGCGACGACGGCAGCCTCACCTGTGCGGTCGAGTACGACAGCGAGAACCGCGAGACGCGCTACACCGACGCACTCGGCGACACGACGATGTACCGCTACAACGACCTCCACCAACTGGCGGCCGTGACCGACCCGCTCGGCCACACCACCTACTCCGAGTGGGACCGCTACGGGCGGATGCTCTCCCGCACCGACGAACTGGGCCATACGACCCGCTTCACGCTCGGCGAGCACGGAGACGCGGTGCGCATGGACCGCCCCGACGGCACCACCATCCACGTGGAGTACGACGCCGACGTCCAGCCCATCGCCATCACGGAGCCCGACGGGGTGCGTTGGGAGTGCGCGTACGACGACCGGGGCAACCTGCTCAGCAGCACCGATCCGCTGGGCGCGGTGAGTTCGTACACGTACGACGAACACGGGCACCGGATCGCGCAGACCGACGCGCTCGGCAACACCATCCGCTTCGAGACCGACGGAAGCGGCCTTCCGGTACGGGTCGTGGATCCGCGCGGAAGTGTCGCCACCGTACACAGGGACGCGTACGGCCGTGTCGTGCGGATCGACGACCCGGTCGGCGGGACCGTCCGCCAGGGCTGGAATCCCGAGGGCATGCTCCTGTGGCGGGAGCGCGCCGACGGCGGGCGGGATTCCTGGTCCTACGACGCGGAGGGCAACCTCACTGAGCACCGCGACGCGGGCGGGTTCACCACCGCGTTCGAGTACGGGGCCTTCGACCTGCCCAGTGCCCGGACCGACCCGGACGGCACCCGCTATCTCTTCACTCACGACGCCGAGCTGCGGCTCACCGCGGTGACCAACCCGCGCGGCGACGAGTGGAGTTACCGCTACGACGCGGCGGGCAATCTGGTCGGCGAGACGGACTTCAACGGCCGCACGGTCACCTATCTCTGCGACCAGACAGGACGCCAGGTCGAGCGTACGAACGGCACCGGCCAGACCGTGCGGGTGACCCGTGACGCCGCGGGCCGGGTGGTGACCTCGCACACCAACGACGGCAAGGTCACCTCGCTGCGTTACGACCTGGCCGGACGCCTTCTCGAGGCCGCGAGCCCTGTCGGCAGCGTGGCCTATGCCTACGACGTGGTCGGCCGGACCGTCGCCGAGACCGTCGACGGCCGGACCGTCACCAGCGCATACGACCCGCTGGGCAGGCGAGTACGGCGGACCACGCCCTCCGGCGCCACCTCACACTGGTCGTACAACTCCGCCGGCCTGCCCGCCTCGCTGGTCACCGCGGGCGGCGAGCTGACCTTCGCGTATGACGCGGCCGGCCGGGAAACCGCTCGCGGCCTGGGCGCCGCGGCCACATTGACGCAGTCCTGGGACGCGGGGCACCGCCTCGTCGAGCAGGTCGTCCGGGCGGGCACCGGCGCCGACAGCACGGCCGTGCGGCAGTCCCGCTCCTACACCTACCGCGCGGACGGATTCCTGACGGGGATAACGGACCGCCTGGCCGGCACCCGCACGTTCGACCTCGACCCCGCGGGCCGCGTCACCCGCGTCTCGGCCCGGACCTGGACCGAGACCTACGCCTACGACGGCCTCGGCAACCTCACCGCTGCCAGCCACCCGGCCTCCGGCGGACAGGACGCGCAGGGCCCGGCACGGCACTCCGGGACGAAGGTCGGTTCAGTCGGCCGCAGCTCGTACGAGCACGACGCGCAGGGGCGCGTGGTCCGTGTGATCCGGCGAACCCTGTCCGGACTTCGCCGGATCTGGACGTACGCCTGGGACGCGGAGGACCGGCTCACCGAGGCCGAGACGCCGGACAACGGCGTGTGGCGCTACCGCTATGACGTGCTCGGTCGGCGCACCGCCAAGTCGCGCCTGAACGAGGATGGTTCGGTCGCCGAGGAGATCCTCTTCACCTGGGACGGCGCCAATCTCGCGGAGCAGCAGTCGCTCCGGGACGGTATGGCGGAGGCCGACACCTGGGACTGGGCCCCCGGCACCCACCGCGCGGCGGCCCAGATGCGCAGCCGGTGGCGCACCGCCGACCCAGCCGCGGTTGACCATCAGTTCTACGCGATCGTCACCGACCTGGTCGGCACCCCCAGCGAACTCGTCGGGGAGGACGGCGCGATCGCCTGGCGGTCCGCCACCAGCCTGTGGGGAAGGCCTCTGGCCGGCGACGACGGCGGCCTGTGCCCGCTGGCCTTCCCGGGCCAGTACCGCGACCCGGAGACGGGCCTGCACTACAACCTGGCCCGCTACTACGACCCGGACACGGCGAGCTATCTCTCGCCCGACCCCCTCGGCCTGGCCCCGTCCCCGAACCACCACGGGTACGTGGACAATCCGTTGCGCTGGAGCGACCCGCTCGGTCTCGAGGGGGACGAGCCGACGCGTATCTACGACGACTCGACGTACGACAAGCACGGCTCGGGCAGCGGTTCGTCGGCCAAGGGCGAGGTCAGCCGGGCGCCCTCCAATGGTCAGGCCGCGCTGGACCGGTCAATCCCCTTGGGTGACCCGAACAATCCGAACAAATTCCGGCGCCTTGGCGTGGACCACGTCAACAACGAGATCGTGGTCCTGGACCGACATGAGTACGTCACCGACAAAAACGGCAACATCGTCAAGGAGATCTACCACGGACACGTCCGTTCCTCGTACCCGGGGGATGGCATCACAGAAGGGGACCTGACCAAGCTGAAGAAGCAGGGCATGATCAATAACGTCAAGAAGCAGAAGGTGCTCCCGCCACCATGCGACTGATCACAGATGGAAGGAACGTTGGCTATGGCGTCCAAGTGGGACTGGGAAACCGGCGAGGGCGTGTCGCATGTCGACGACCCCGCCGAAGTTGACGCCGCTTTCGAGCGGGGTGAGTGGCCACTGGGTTCGGCGGTGATCGGGTTGGCCTTCAATTGCTCGCTGGAGGAGGCGTCGCCTCGGATCGTCCGGGCGATGCAGTTGCCGGACCTCGCTCAGCGAGGGTTCGCTTTCACGGCAGCCGGTGCCGCGGCGCGGATCAACGGTCGTCTCACCTCTGAGCTGTACGTCGCGCTGCAGGCGGAGGGCCCAGGCAGCAAGAGCATTGCCGAGTACGCCATCAAGGACACCCTGGCCTTCGTGCCGTTCCGGCAGCTGCCTCCGCGGTTCAAGTGGTGGAAGGTCGTGTCAGGGGTGCGCAACAAGCTGGAGAGCTGGTGGATCCGGTCCGGAGAAACGATTGAAGACGCCTGGCGGGTCCTGCGGCGACGTAGTTGACATCGGGGGTGAACAGGGTGTCCGGGTGGGACTGGGGCGGCGACGAAAGCATGCTGCGTTTCGACGACCCCGCAGAGTGGGACGCGGCATGCGAACGCGGTGAGGACTCACTGGGCTCCGCAGTGATCGGGCTGGCCTTCAACTGCTCTCTGGCCGAGGCCTCGCCACGCATCATCAGGGCGATGCGGCTGCCGGACCGTCACCAGCGAGGGTTCGCGTTCACCGCGGCGGGCGTCGCGGCGCGACTCAACGGCGAGTTGACACCTGAGCTGTACGCCGCGCTGCGTGCGGAGGGCCCCGGCCGCAAGAGCATCGCCGTGAACGCCATCGACGACACCCTCGACTACGTGCCGTTCCGGCAACTGCCGCTGTGGCTCAAGTGGTGGAAGGTCGCCTCAAGGGTGCTGGACAAGCTGGAGACCTGGCGGCTGGAGTCCACGTACGCGGCCGAGGACGCCTGGCGGGCTCTGCGCGGACGCCGCTCCTGAGCGAACGGGCGTCAGGTGGCCGTGCGTGAAGTGTCCGCCTTGAGCGTCTCGACGAAGGCGGTGAAGGCTCGGGGCGGGAAGGTGAGTGAGCCGTGGGCCGGGTCCTTGGAGTCGCGGACGCCGATGCGGGTGTGCAGGTCCGCTATCTCCACGCAGGTGTTGCCCTCGGCGCCGCCGGAGAAGCTGGACTTCTGCCAGATCAGGGACTGGGTCATGGGGTCGCCTCACAGATCCTTCGACAAGTGGTGGATGAAGTCCCGGGACGCCGTGGAGTCCAGCGTCCCTCCCTCCAGCTTACGGAAAAGCGTTCGAAGCGTGCTCAGTTGAGGTTCCACGTCGATGAATGCGGTGTCGGCCGCACCGTCCCGGAACCCGGTGTCGAGTTGGGGCACCGGACCGCCCATGTACATCATCGAGGCGCCTGCACCGCCGAAGCCGTCCTGGTCGGTGGGGATTACGCGTACGGTGACGTGCCCCTGCTCGATCTGGTCCAGGATCTGCCGGAGTTGAGCACGGGAGACCTGGCGGTCGGCCACGCGGATGCGTAGGGCGAACTCGTGGACGATCGTCTCGTACGGGGTGGGGGCGTCGCCCTCGATGACCGCGCGCCGTCTCGTGCGGTGCTCCACTCTGGGTGCCAATTCACTCTCGGGCAGCTCAGGGCGCATGTATCCGAAGACGGCGCGGGCGTAGTCCGGGGTCTGGAGGAGCCCGGGAACGTGGGTGATGACGACTTCGCGCAGGAAGGTCGCGTTGTGCTCGGCCTCGGCGACGTCCAGATTCACCTGGGGCAGAACACCTCGGTACTCGTCCCACCAGCCACGCGTCCGGTCGCCGGTCATTGCCGCCAAAGCGTCGATCAACGCTGTATCTGTGCAGCCGTAGTGAGCCGCCAGTCGGCGGACGCGGTCCTCGCTTACGCCTGCGATGCCCGCCTCCATCTGGCTCATTTGGGTCGAAGTCGAGTTCAGGAACGCTGCCACTTCCCGGGCTTTCAATCCCGCGGACTCACGCAGCCTGCGTAGTTCTGTCCCCAGACGCACCTGTCGCGCGGTGGGGTGGCTCCTTGGTGCCACACACTCTCCCATTCTCAACAGCCGTGAAGAAATGCCACGTTCGGGTGTCAGGCTACGGCAAAAGGTTGCGTAGGCAGAAAATAATGCCCTACCTTCAGTGTTGCGACGCACACGCTGCGGAATCACCGGACCCCCGGAAGCGCACCGCCCCGTCCTGCCACGACGGCTGCGGCACAGCCACCGCCTGTACTCCCAGCGACCAATCAACTCCCCTCCCCGCCAACGGAGTTCACGCATGCCCGAAAACGAAGGACACGCCCCCACCGCGACCGAACCCTGGGAGTACGTCCTCCACATCCCCCACGACCTCCGAGCCGTCACCGTCTGCCGCCGCACCGTCCGCCTCGTCCTCACGATGCACGGCCTGATCCGCCTCACCGACATCGCCGAACTCCTCGCCACCGAGCTGGTCAGCAACGCCGTACGCCACACCAAGGGCCCCGTCGCCCTGCGCCTACGGATGCGGGCCGGCGTACTACGCGTCGGAGCATGGGACGCCGACCCCGAGCCACCCCAACCACCACTCTCAGCAGAGGCGTTGACACAGCTCACGCACCTGGAGGAAGGGCGAGGCCTGGCCCTGGTCAGTTCCTGCGCCGACCTGTGGGGCTGGCAGCCGCTGAGCAGAAGCGGCATCAAGGGCAAGTACGCACGGGGTGACCTCGTCGCGGCCTAGTTCGTTGATCGAACCGAACAGAAGATGGAAAGGAGAGCGGATGGTCGGCTCGTCGCATGAGGGCCTGCACCGGATCTGCCAGAAGGACCCGGCGGGTTTCACGCGCACGCTTCAGCGTGTGCTGCACATTCCCATCCCCGAGCCGCGTGAATTCGCGGTGCTGAACGCGGATCTGACCGAGATCGAACCGATCGAGCGACGCGTGGACACGTTGCTGCGGGCGGAGACGGACGAGGGTACGTACCTCTTGGTCGTCGAGTCACAGGGCAAGCGGGACGAGGAGAAGCGGGGCAGCTGGGCCTATTACCTCAGCTACCTGTACGCGAAGTACCGCTGGGAGCCGGTACTGATCGTCCTGACCCAGAGCAGGGCCACGGCCCGCTGGGCGGCACAGCCGATCCGCCTGGGCCTGCCCGGCTGGCACTCGCTCACCGTACGGCCGCTCGTGCTGAGCCCGGAGAACGTGCCGCTCATCGCGGACGAGGCCGAGGCGAAACGGGATGTGTTCCTCGCGGCCTTCTCCGCGATGACGCATGGTAGGGGCCCGGGTGCCGCTGCCATACTGAAACCGCTGGCGGCAGCGCTGGAGACCGCCGACACCGAAGGCGCGGGGATGCTCGCGCAGTTCGTCGAGTCATGCCTGGGGGACGCCCAGGCCAAGCAGATCTGGAAGGAACTGATGATGCCGGTCAACTACTTCTTCCGGCACGAGGTCGCCGAGAAGGTCCGAGAAGAAGGCCGAGAAGAAGGCCGAGAAGAAGGCCGAGAAGAGGGCATCGAGAAGGAACGCGCTTCGATGATCCTCCGGATCGTCGAGTGGCGCGGCATCACGGTTCCGGCCTCCGTACGGGACCGAGTCGAGGCCTGTTCCGACCTGGGCCAGCTCGAGATCTGGGCCCAGCGGGCGGTCAACGCGACGAACGCGGAGGACCTGTTCGCCGACGGCACGCACTGACTGGTCCGATCCGGCCGCCGGGACCCAGCCTGCGCCGGCGGCCGACCCACCGGATCTCCTGGACGGTGATGTCCTGCGCCGTCTCGGACTGATCTGCCGCCGGGCGACTGTGCGGGGACCGTGAAGAGTGTGCCGTGGCGGTTGTGAACGGTCCGTATGTGGAGCGGCATTGGCCCTCTTTGTCCATCTCGTCGAGGACCTGGTGGGCAGTATCGGGCGAGTTCAGTACGCCCGGACATCTCCTCCGCGCCTCGGCCCTCCACCGCCCCCTACGCCCGAAATAAGTTCCCGATAGGCTCAAGTGCACCCCCATATCTCGCTCCCACCCCACACGACACGAACCCAGGACACCCGCCATGCCGCGACGCAGCACTTCAAGCCGGACGGGAAGCTCGTCGGGAGACCCGTCGGGGCCCAGGAACCGGACACCGCAGCCCCTGCCGAGGCGGCGGCGCAGTTTTGGGGACTTCGTCAAGGCGTTTCTCGCGTTCGTCGCCCTCGCCGGCCTGCTCGTCGGGGTGCCCTACGCGCTCGCCGTGTTCGTCGGCTGGCCGTTCCCGGACGGGTCGCCGTCCCTGGACTGGCTGCAGGAAGAGATCACGGTCAACACGTTCACCGGTGTCCTCGGCGTCATCGTGTGGATCGCCTGGGCCCAGTTCACCGCGTGCGTGCTCGTCGAGGTGAAGGCCGCGCTGTCCGGGGTCGGGATGCCGGGGCGGGTGCCCGGGGCCGGGCCGAGTCAGCTGCTCGCGCGGCAGCTGGTCGCCGCGTTGCTGCTCGTGGGTGCCACGGCCGCCTCCCTCACGCCGGGGCTCTCGCAGCTCGGGCACAGCATGGAGGGGAACCAGCAGGGCATCGTCGCCTCCGCCCAGGCGACGCCCGGCGGTTCGCTGACCGGGATGTTCGCGCAGCAGCAGGAACAGGCGGCCAGTACCGCCGCCGCGCTCGGCCGGCAGGCCGCGGATGCCGCGAGTCATGCGGAGGTCGGGGGACCGTCGGTCAAGGCCGGTGACACGAAGTACTACCGGATCCAGCCTCCCGAGGGGCGTCATCACGACTCCCTGTGGGAGATAGCGCAGCGCCATCTCGGCGACGGACGCCGGTACGGCGAGATCTACCAGCTCAACAAGGACCGTGTGCAGCCGGACGGTTCGCGGCTCTCCGAGGCCAGCCTGATCCGCCCCGGCTGGATCATGGAGATGCCCGGCGACGCCCGCGGCGGCGACCTCGTCGAGATGCCCAGCACCGGCACCAGTACCGCCGCTCCCGGCACCGACACCAGTGCCCCCGCCGCCGGTTCCACCGTCACTCCGCAGGTCGCGCAGCAGATTAACCAGTACGCGCAGACCGGCGACCACGCTGAACGAGCAGGCGGCGGCCAGCAGGGCGGCACCGCCTCCCTCGACACCAACACCACCCGCATCAGCCTCACCGACCGGCGCGCCGCGACCGGCGCCCGGTCCACCCCCGCCGTACAGCAGGAGCAGCCCGCAGCCACCGAGACCGCGACCTCCGCCGAATCCGGTGCCGGCGTTTCTTTCGGTCTCCCCGAGGCCCTCGTCGGCGCTCCCCTCCTGGCCGCCGGTCTCCTCGGCGCCCTCGGCCGTCGGCGCCGGCAGGCCCTGTGGCAGTCGGCGCTCGGTGCGGTCGGCGGGCGGCGCGGTATGGAGCCGCCCACGCCGACCGGTGCCGCCGCCGACGCCCAGGACGCGCTCCTCATCGGCGCCGACCCCGAAGGCGTACGCCTGCTCGACCGCTCGCTGCGCGGGCTCGCCGCCGCCCTCGCCGGAGAGTCCCGCCCGCTCCCCACCGTCTACGCCGCCTGGCTCAGCAACGGTGACCTGCACCTCCAGCTCGCCCAGCCCGCCGGGAAGCCCCCGGCCCCGTGGCAGCTCGGGCAGGACCAGACCTTCTGGCTGCTGTCCCGGACCGACGCCGAGCGGTACGAGGATGTCGACACCGCAGCTCCCTACCCGGGCCTCGTCAGCCTCGGGACCATGGACGACTCACGCCTGCTGCTCAACCTGGAGTCCGTGCCGGGCATCGTCTCGCTGAGCGGGAGCGAGTCCGACCGGGCCGCCGTATTCGCGTCCGTCGCCGCCGAGTTGGCCACCAACGGGTGGTCGGACCGCATGACCATCACCCTCGTCGGATTCGGCCAGGACCTCACCGCTCTCGCCCCCAACCGGCTGCGCCACCTCGACGACATCGAGGCCCTCGTCGAGACGATGGAGGCCGAGACCAGGCAGCGGCGCGGTGCGCTCGGCGCGGCCGGGCACGACTCGGTCCTCACCGGTCGTACCGGGCCCGCCCAGCACACCCGTTGGGCACCGCACCTCGTCCTCCTCGCCGCCGAACCCTCCGCCGACGACGCCGTCAAGCTCGCCGAACTCGCGGCCGACGCAGGCCGGTTGGGCATCGGATACCTCGTCGGCACCGACAGCGGTGATCTGCCCGGCGCCGCCTGGGAGTTGGAGATCACCGGCGAGGGCAAGCTCCTCGCGCCCCTTCTCGGGCTCGAACTCGACGCCCAGCTGCTGCCCGTTGCCCAACAGCGGGCGATCGTCGAGCTGTTCGTCGGCGCCGACCCCGAGCACGATCCGGACGGACCGGCGACCACGCCCCCCTTCCTCGTCGACATCAGCGAGCAGGGGCGGCCGGCGGTGTACGCCCGGCTCGTGGGCCCGTACGAGATCATCGGCCTCGACACCCCCGACGGGGAACGCAGCCCGCTCCAACACGAGGCGCTCGCACTGCTGTTGCTGCACCGCGAAGGTGTGCACCCGCGGGTACTGGCCTCCGCGCTCTGGCCGCGCGGTGTCACCGAAGACGTACGCGAGGCGCTCCTCGAACGGCTGCGCGTCTGGCTCGGCACCGACCCCGACGGCACCCCCCGTCTCGCCACCGACGCGGGCGGGCGGCTCACGCTCGCCAAGTCGGTCGTGTCCGACCTCGATGTGCTGCGTTCCCTCTACCACGAGGCCACACAGGGCAAGGGTGTCGACAGCCGGGTCGTACGCGGCCGGCTCCTCACCGACGCGCTCGTGCTGGTGCGCGGGCCCCTGCTCGCCGACCGTCCCGAGGGCCGCTACGGCTGGCTCACACACGAGATCATCGACGCCCAACTCCCGCTGCTGGTCGCGGACATCGGTCTCGCGCTCGCCGAGTTCCACCTCGTGAAGAACCGCGCCGAGCGAGCCATCGAGGCGCTCACCGCCGCCCTCAACTCCGCACCCGGTGACGAGCGGCTGTGGCACGAACTCCTGCGCGCCACGCACTCCACCGGCGACATGGAGAAGCTCAAGCAGGTCGCCGCAGACCTGATCCACCGCAGCGGCGCACGCGGCCTGCCACCCCGCACCGAGGCGCTCCTCGACGAACTGCTGCCGACGTGGCGCGACGGCACAGCGGCCGTGGGATGAGTGCTGTGGGATGAGCATCGACCAGTTGATCGTGGCCGTCTCCGCCCTCTGGGGCGCGGCGGCCGGGACGCTCGTGCCGCGCGCCGCCTACCGCTTCTCCGTCACGCCCGAGGAGACCTGGCGGGACAGCTGCCCCCAGGGCCACCCCCTGGGCGGCTGGCTGGGCCGGGCGCGCTGCGCGACCTGTGCCGGTACGGCAGGCACGCCGGCCGGGGACGCCGGGCACCTCGCCACGAGCGCGGCAGTCCCCTCGTACAAGGGAAGTGCGAAGTCGTCGTACGGCCCCAGCACCCCCCTCCTCGCCCTCGCCACCGCGCTCGTCTGCGCCGCGCTCGCCGCCGCGACCGGTATCAGGCCAGAGCTCGGGGCCTGGCTGCTGCTCGCGCCCGTCTGGGTGCTGCTCGCGGTCGTGGACTTCCGGGTGCAGCGGCTGCCCGACCCGCTGACCCTGCCGCTGGCCGCCGCCGCCCTCGTCCTGCTGGGCGTGGCCGCACTGCTGCCGGAGCACGCGGGAGACTGGCTCACCTCTCTGCTGGGCACCCTGCTGCTCGGGGGCGCGTACTTCGTGCTCTTCCTCATCAGCCCCAACGGCATGGGCTTCGGCGATGTGAAACTGGCCCTCGGGCTGGGGGCCGTCCTGGGCTGGTACGGCTGGGGGACCGTCGTGCTCGGCACCTTCGCCGGATTCCTGTTCGGCGGGCTGTACGGGCTCGCGCTCGTCATCGCGCGGCGCGCCGGTCGCCGTACGTCGATCCCGTTCGGGCCGTTCCTGATCGCGGGCGCGTTCGTCGGGCTGCTGATCGGGGCGTACGCGGCCTGACGTGAGGCGTGGCGGGGCGCTGACGTAGGCTGGAACGGTCCGCCCCACGCCTTCCGAAGGGACGCCCGGTGACCGAGAACGCCGACCATATGTCGTTTGATGTCACAGCCGTCCTCGAACGTGCCGCGGCGGGCGGGCGGATCACCCCCGAAGAGGCGCTCCACCTCTACCGCGACGCCCCGCTGCACGCCCTCGGCTCGGCCGCCGACGCCGTACGCCGCCGCCGTTATGCGGGTACGGAGCACATCGCGACGTACATCATCGAGCGCAACATCAACTACACGAACGTGTGCGTCACGGCGTGCAAGTTCTGCGCCTTCTACGCCGCCCCCAAGGACACGGCCAAGGGCTGGACCCGCGACCTCGACGACATCCTGCGCCGCTGCGCGGAGACCGTCGAACTCGGCGGCACGCAGATCATGTTCCAGGGCGGCCACCACCCGGACTACGGCGTCGAGTACTACGAGAAGCACTTCGCCGCGATCAAGGCCGAGTTCCCGCAGCTCGTCATCCACAGCCTGGGGGCGAGCGAGGTCGAGCACATGGCCCGGATCTCGAAGGTGTCCGTCGAGGAGGCGATCACCCGTATCCACGAGGCCGGCCTCGACTCCTTCGCCGGCGCCGGCGCGGAACTGCTTCCCGAGCGCCCCCGCAAGGCCATCGCGCCCCTCAAGGAGTCCGGCGAACGCTGGCTGGAGATCATGGAGACCGCGCACGGGCTGGGCGTCGAATCGACGTCCACCATGCTCATGGGCACCGGCGAGACCAACGCCGAGCGCATCGAGCACCTGCGGATGATCCGTGACGTACAGGACCGGACGGGCGGCTTCCGCGCCTTCATCCCGTACACCTACCAGCCCGAGAACAACCACCTCAAGGGCCGTACGCAGGCCACGATCTTCGAGTACCTGCGCATGATCGCCATCGCGCGTCTCTTCATGGACAACATCGCCCACATCCAGGGCTCGTGGCTCACCACGGGCAAGGAAGCCGGGCAACTGTCCCTGCACTACGGCGCGGACGACCTGGGCTCGATCATGCTGGAGGAGAACGTCGTCTCCGCCGCCGGCGCCAAGCACCGCTCCAACCGTATGGAGATCATCGACCTGATCCGCAGGGCGGGCCGTGTCCCCGCCCAGCGGACGACGACGTACGAGCACATCGTCGTCCACGAAGACCCGGCGAACGACCCGGTCGACGAGCGCGTCATGTCCCACATTTCGTCCACCGCGATCGAGGGCGGCACGGCCCACCCCGAGCTGAAACTCCTGGCCAGCAACTGACCGCACAGCCAACCGACCTTCCTGTGCTGACGATTCACGCCGCCGACGAACTCCGGGTCGGCTGGGACGCGCAACCCCTGACGGACGGCGCCGTCGCGGTCGACGGCAACCGGGTCGCCGCCGTGGGCCCGCTCGGGGAAGTGGCGGAGCGGTTCCCGGGGGCGCGGGTGCGGCGCTGGCCCGGTGTCCTGGGCCCCGGACTCGTCCACGAGGGCCCGCTCCCGGATGCCCCGACCCCGCGCGAACGCGTGCACGCCGTGCTGAAGGGGGGTGCGGTGGCGGTACTGGAGGAGTACGTCACCTCGCCAGACCTCCGATCAGCGGCTGCCCGTAACGACGTCGTCGTACTGACGCGGACACGGATTCCGGCGATCGTCGAGGGCGAGCGGGCGGACCTGGCGGTATTCGACGGGGGCGGGGCGTGCCTGGCGACGGTTTGCGCAGGACGCCTGGTCCATAGGCGCCGGTGAGGTGTTGTGTCGCTTTCAGGGGCGACAAAACCACCGGTAGTCCCCTTTTCTTGTTTTCTCACCCTGAAAACGCCACCCCAAAAGCCCCCGCATCCTGAGAAACCCCACTGCAATTGGTCGCCGCGTCATCAGACGCCGCAACCCCCTCCTCGCATTCCTGGTCCCGGAACGTCGACCACATGGAAACCCACGCGACCCCCTTCTCCTCCGCGAACGCCCGCACCTCCGCCGCGTCCGCCAAGGAGAACGTCTCGTTGGCGACGTCGTTCACACCGATCATCGACGTCAACGCCATCCCCTGCCACGCCCCCTTGTCCGACAGTCCGAAGATGTCGGCGAGCTGGTCATGCGTCGCCGCGGCCGACGTGAGCGCGTACTGGCCCATGTCGTCCTTGTAGTCGCTGCCGTAGTTCATGGTCATGATGTTGACGGTGGACACCTGAACGGAGTTGTTGTTGGCCGAGTCGAGCAGGGCCACGCTGTCGTCGTCGAGGCCGGTGGGCATGACGGGCAGGGTGAAGGAGACGCTCAGGTCGGTGCGCTCCTTCTGCAGCAGGGCGATCGCCTTCGAACGCAGCTCGACGGAGGCGGAGTCGGTCAGCGTGCTGCCCTCGACGTCGAAGTCGGCCTGGGTCGAACCGGCGGCGTCCAGAGCCGCGCCATAGGCCTTGGCCAGCGCGGACGCACTGTCGCAGACCTCGGCCAGCTCCTTGCCGGAGGCGCCGCCGAAGGAGACCCGGACCGAGCCGCCGGTCGCCGTGAGCTTCGCGAGGCGGGACTTGACGGCCGAGTCGCCGATGGCCGTCGTACCGTTCCACTTCGGCGTACAGGTCGTACCGTCCGAGATCACGAACGCCAGGTTGTACGCCGTCGGTGAGCCCGCGCTGTCGTTGTCGTTCGCGTCGGTGGCGCTGACGTACGGGGCGAACTCGGTCGTCGAGGCGGTGCTCGCCGAGGGCGAGGCGCTCGCCCGGGTCTGTTCGGAAGGGGTCGCGGACACGGCGTCGGAGCCGCTGCCCGTGTCGCTGTCCGAGCCGGACGAGCACCCGGCGCAGGTCAGTGCCACCAGACATGTGAATCCGGCGGCCGACCCAAGGAAACGCCTCATCGCGCACGCACCCGCTCTCGTGATCTGTGTCTCAGTCAGGTCTGAGTGATATCTGTCTCAGGATGGAAACAAAGCGTGTTTCCGAAGTGGATCCGAAGTGGAAAGGTCTCATACGAGTCTGTCCTTCATGAGGACAGCGAACACACAGCGAGCCCACGGACAGCGCACCGTGAAGGGTGTGAATGGGGCAAGCAAGCAGGACAATCGGCTCCTTTCCATTGAGGGCGGGTTGCGCAGGCTTCCGAGGAAACTCTCAGAGGATGCACAGGTTAAGGAGTTTCTCATGGGCGTCTCACATGAGAACCAGAGTTTCGGTCACATAAAGCCCTCCTAATGTCCGGGGAATGCATTCCGAGACTGACATCGAAAACCGTGCCGCCGGCCGCGGCCGGCGCCGTAAGAGCGGCAAGGGGTCCGACGGGTCCGCAGACGGTCCCGTGTTCGTCGACAACTCCGGCCGCCGGGCGAGACTGCTGCGCCGGTTCGGCACCTTCCTCGGTGTCGTTTGTCTTGGGTATGCCGTCGTGCTCGGCATGGCCTTCATGGGCTGGGGCACGTCACTCACTCCGTCCTCGCTGCTGCCCTTCGGAGGCGGCGGCCCCGGCGGCAACCAGGGGCCGGGCAGCAACCAGCAGCCGCAGGGCGGCTTCGGAGCGGCCCCGTCGGGCGCTCCCACCGGCACCCCGCCGACGGGCGTTGCCACGGGCCGGCCGCCCGCTTCGGCACCGACCGCGACCGCCACCGCGTCCGCCTCCGCAGACGCCAACTGACCGGAACGCAGCCACCACATGACTACGACGACCACCTCGCGCGGCCGCAGGCGCGCTCCCTCGAAGGTGCAGCGGACCGTCGGCAAGGCCGCGGCGCTGCAGAAACCGCGAGTCATCCTCGCCATGCTGCTCCTGCTCGCGCTGACCAGCGTGATGCTGCTCGACGGCTATCTGCGCGCGGAGGTCGGCGGCGACCAGCGCGTACGCACCGGGGCCAGCTCGAACGACGTACCCGACAAGGTCATCGACGGCGGGCCGATCCTCAGCTTCCGCAACGGACAGGCGGTGACCCAGTCCGTGCCGGAGAAGACCATCGCGCTCACCTTCGACGACGGTCCGAACCCCACCTGGACGCCCCAGGTCCTCAAGATCCTTGAGGAGTACGACGTCCCCGGCACGTTCTTCGTGGTCGGCTCGATGGTGTCGCGCTACCCGGACATCGTGGAGACGGCGGTCGAACAGGGCAACGAGATCGGCATCCACACCTTCACGCACGTCGACCTCTCCTACCAGAGCGACGCCCGCGTCAACCGCGAGATGCAGCAGACGCAGCTCGCGCTGGCGGGCGCGGCCGGCATCACGACGACGCTGTTCAGGGCGCCGTACTCGTCGGAGGCGGACGCCATCGACAACTACAGCTGGCCCGTCTACAAGGAGCTCGGCGAGGAGGGCTACACCAGCGTCTTCGTCGACACCGACAGCGACGACTGGAAGCGGCCCGGCGTCTCGAAGATCGTCAAGTGGGCCACGCCGGAGGACGGCAAGGGCGCCTCGGTGCTCTTCCACGACGCCGGCGGTGAGCGCTCGCAGACGATCAAGGCGCTGCCGACGTACATCAAGAAGATGAAGGCGGCGGGCTACACCTTCACCACCATCAGCGGCGCGATCCAGCGGCAGGCGTCGAGCGCGCAGCAGACGGCCACGGGTACGGGTACGGCGGCAGGTTCGGGTACGGGGGCCGCCGCGGGCTCGGGTGCGGGCACAGGCGCGGCCACGGGTGCTCCAGGCACCGCCGAGGGCCAGCAGCCCGGCGGCGCGCCGACCGGCCAGCAGGGCAACGGACAGCAGGGCAACGGACAGACGGGCAACGGACAGCTCGGCAACGGGCAGACGGGCAACGGCCCTGGAGGCACGGGGACGTCGAGCCTCCAGGCCGCCCACCGCACCGCCACCGGCGCGACCCTCTACGAGGGCAAGGCCCTCATCGCGGCCGTCGCCGTCGCCGAATGGGCCGTACCGGGGTTGGCGACCGGACTCGCGGTCGTCGGCTTCGCCGTCATGGGCCGGTTCGGGATGATGCTGATCCTCGCCCGCCGCCACTACCGGCAACGCAACCGGAAACGCGGCAAGGGCGGGAAGTTCAGCTGGGGACCGACGGTCACCCGCCCGGTGACCGTGATCGTGCCCGCGTACAACGAGAAGGAGTGCATCGCCAACACCCTTGAGTCGCTGGCGAAGAGCACCCACCCGATCGAGATCATCGTCGTCGACGACGGCTCGGACGACAACACGTCCCAGATCGCGCGCGACGCGGCACTCTCCTTCGGCATGACGAACGTCCGGGTCATCCGCCAGGAGAACGCGGGCAAGCCGGCCGCCCTCAACAACGGTGTGCGCAGCGCCAGTTACGACATCGTCGTGATGATGGACGGCGACACCGTCTTCGAACCGGACGCCGTGCACCAACTCGTGCAGCCCTTCGCCGACCCCGAGGTCGGCGCGGTCGCGGGCAACGCCAAGGTCGGCAACCGCAACACGATCATCGGCGCCTGGCAGCACATCGAGTACGTGATGGGCTTCAACCTCGACCGCCGCATGTACGACCTGCTGCGCTGCATGCCCACCATCCCCGGCGCGATCGGCGCGTTCCGCCGCGACGCGGTCATCGAGGTCGGCGGCATGAGCGAGGACACGCTCGCCGAGGACACCGACATCACCATCGCGATGCACCGCGCGGGCTGGCGGGTCGTCTACCAGGAGCACGCCAGGGCCTGGACGGAGGCGCCCGCCTCGCTCAAGCAGCTGTGGTCGCAGCGCTACCGCTGGTCGTACGGCACCATGCAGGCCCTCTGGAAGCACCGCAAGTCCCTGACGGACAAGGGCCCGTCGGGCCGCTTCGGCCGCGTGGGCATGCCGCTGGTGGTCATCTTCCAGATCATCACGCCGGTCTTCGCCCCGCTGATCGACGTCTTCACCGCCTACTCGATGATCTTCATCGATTTCCAGGCGGCCCTGCTGGCCTGGCTCGCGGTCCTGGGCATCCAACTCGTCTGCGCCGCCTACGCGTTCCGCCTGGACCGCGAGAAGTACCGCTACCTGCTGATGATGCCGCTGCAGCAACTGGCGTACCGCCAGATGATGTACCTCGTCCTCATCCACTCCTGCATCACCGCCCTCACCGGCGGTCGCCTGCGCTGGCAGAAACTGAAGCGCACGGGCGAGGTCGGCACCCCGGCGGGGGTGAACTGATGAGCTGGGGGACGGATCAGCAGGGCTACGGCCAGAACCATGCCTACGGCAACAACTATGGCAACAACCAAGGCTACGGATACGAGCACGGGCAACAGCCGTATCCCGCCCAACAGCCGTACCCGCAGGAGCCGTACCCCCAGCAGTACGCCGGCTACGGCCAGGTCGAGTACGGCCAAGTCGCCTACGAGCAGCAGGAGTACGCACCGGAGCACGTGGTGGAGCACGTGCACGAGCACGTGGTGGAGCCGGACGCCGCCTCCACCGACACCAATCTGAACGACGCCAACCTCAACGACACCAAGGAGACCGAGCTCCCGCCGAAGGCGAGGAAACCGGCGGGCCGCGACCGCTACTTCGACACCCTCCGTGCCGTCGCCCTCGTCCGAGTCGTCACCTACCACACCTTCGGCTGGGCCTGGGCCGGCATGGTGTTCCCCTCCATGGGGATCATGTTCGCCCTGGCCGGCACGCTGATGGCGAAGTCCCTGGAACGCCCCGCGCTCAAGGTGATCAGAAGCCGGGTCCGAAGGCTCCTGCCCCCGTTCTGGTTCTGGGGCTTCTTCGTGATCGTCGCGATGATGGTCCACGACTGGATGCCGGGCTGGCAGATCGTCTTCTGGGTGGTGCCGCTCGGCGACCCGCCGGGCAACGCCTGGGGCCAGCAGGCCTGGGAGATCCTCTGGTACCTGCGCACGTACCTCTGGTTCGTCCTGCTGTCCCCGCTCCTCCTGAGGACGTTCCGCCTGGCCCCGGTGGCCGTACTGCTCCTCTCCCTGGCCCCGATCGTGGCGTTCCACTACCTCTGGGAGCCCCCGGACAACCGCTTCGGCAACGGCCTCACCGACCTGGCCACCTTCCTCTTCTGCTGGGTGCTCGGCTTCGCGCACCGCGAGGGCGTCCTGCAACGCCTCAAGCCTGCGCCGGTGGTCCTCCTCTCCCTGGCTGCCATCGGCTTCGGCGGCTGGTACGCCTTCACCCACCAGGCCGAGACGGGCTCCTACGACCTCGACGACATCCCGCTCGCGCAGGCGTTCTGGTCGGCGGGCTTCGTGACGCTCCTGATGTACGCGAAGGCGCACTTCGAGATCGACTTCGCTGGGCTGACCCGCTACAAGCGGCTCGACCGGATCGTGACGATCTTCAACGCGCGCGCCGTCACGCTCTACCTCTGGCACGAGATCGCGCTGATCCTGGCCGTCCCGCTGATCGACCAGTTCTGGAACGTCCCCGCCTTCGAGAAGTACCTGCCGCTGGAGAGCCAGTGGTTCATGTTCGGCGTCGGCTGGATCCTGATCGCCGTGTTCATCCTGTTGTGCGGCTGGGTGGAGGACGTCGCCGCCAAGAAGAAACCGAAACTGCTGCCGTAGGCGGCCGACCGAGTGGTGTGGCGAGGGGCCGGGCGCTTCAGGTACGCCCCGGCCCGCGCCCGTGCCGCCGGGAGGCCGTGACGTACGTACTGCCACAATGGGCCCGTGACCCGGGCATCCCTGAACAAGCAGCCGCACGAAGTCGCCTCGATGTTCGACGACGTGGCGGAACGGTACGACCTCACGAACGACGTGCTGTCGCTCGGCCAGGACCGCGTGTGGCGCAAGGAGGTCGCGAGAGCGGTCGACGCCCGCCCGGCGCAGAAGATCCTCGACCTGGCCGCGGGTACGGCCACGTCCTCCCTCCCCTTCGCTCGTACGGGCGCGTACGTCGTCCCCTGCGACTTCTCCCTCGGCATGCTCAGGGTCGGCAAGCGGAACCACCCCTGGCTGCCCTTCACAGCGGGCGACGCCACCAGGCTGCCCTTCAAGGACGACACCTTCGACGCGGTGACGATCTCCTTCGGGCTGCGCAACGTCCAGGACACGGGCGCGGCGCTGCGCGAGCTGTACCGGGTCACGCGCCCCGGCGGACGGGTCGTGATCTGCGAGTTCTCGCACCCGACCTGGGCGCCCTTCCGCACGGTGTACACGGAGTACCTGATGCGGGCCCTGCCCCCGGTCGCCCGTGCGGTGTCCTCGAACCCCGACGCGTACGTCTACCTCGCCGAGTCCATCCGCGCCTGGCCCGACCAGCCGGCCCTGGCCGAACTGCTGCGCGAGGCGGGCTGGTCGAAAACGGCCTGGCGCAACCTCACGGGCGGCGTCGTGGCCCTGCACCGAGGCTTCAAGCAGCCGTAGCCGTAGCCGTCGCCGGTCCTCTGCCTGTTCGTCTGGTCCCCTGTTCCCTGCCGGTCACCTGATCACCTCGAACGCGTCTCCGGGCCGGTCCAGTTCGCGCTCCAGCCCGCCCATGGGTGGCTTCGGCACCCGCGGCTCGCGCACCCCCGCGCCCCCGCCGCCTTCTCCCTCCCCGAAGTCGAACCACACGGTGACGACGGCACCGCGCGGTATCGCGACACCGGGCGGCGGATACTGCCGTACGACGTGGTCGACGACGGTGAGCTGGAATTCGGGCCGGTCGGGCGCGGCGAGGAGCACCCCGTGCGCTCTGGCCCTCTCGCGCGCGTCCATGGCCATCAGGCCGACGAGTTTCGGTACGCGCACATCGGGTGTGTTGGGTGTTCTGTGCACAGACGTCACCCCCAGCGGTACGGGCAGGGTAACCCCGGCCACGTACCGCCCGGAAGCGCTAAGTGTTTTTCGGCGCCAAATCGCTACCGTCTGTAACTGACTGTGGTCGCGGATCAACCTGCTTACAGACCAAGCCGGCTACAGATCAAGCCGATAGCAGTGCCCCTCCTGCTCCAGCGTCGGCGTCGTGAAGACGTCGGTGAGGCGCATGCCCAGCCGCCGGGTGACCGCGATGGACCGCTCGTTGCGGGAGAGGACCATCGCCACCACGCCGGACACGCCCGCCGCACGCACTCTCCCCAGCGTCTGCCCGGCCGCCGCGGTGACGTATCCCTGTCCCCAGTGGGCCCTTCCGAGCCGCCAGCCGATCTCGATCTCCCCCTTGGGACCCCAGTCCTGCGGCCACGGTTGGGCGCCCGTGAAGCCGATGACCTGGTCCGACTCGTCGAGCATGGTCCACAGGCAGAACCCGTACTCGGCATCGTGCCGGCGCTGGCGGGCGGTGAGTTCCTCGTAGACGGACAGTTCCGCCGACCTGCCCCCGTGGAACTCCATGACATCGGGGTCGTCGAAGACGCGGTGCCAGGCGAAGGCGTCCTCGTCGGTGGGAACACGGAGGCGTACTGCGGGGAGCGCTCGGTTCACGGGGCAGCCCTTCAGCCGGGTGATCAGTACTGCTGAATAGACTGCCCATGTCCAGTGCCGGTCGGCACGCAGATTTGAGAGTCTTGGGGAGAACCCGTCGTGACCGAGCCCCTCTCCGAAAACACCGCCGATGTGATCGTCGTCGGGGCCGGGCCAGCCGGTTCCACCACCGCCTACTACCTGGCGAAGGCCGGACTCGACGTACTGCTGCTGGAGAAGACCAGCTTCCCGCGCGAAAAGGTCTGCGGCGACGGCCTCACGCCCCGGGCGACCAAGCAGCTCGTCGCGATGGGCATCGACATCTCCGAGGAGGCCGGCTGGCTGCGGAACAAGGGCCTCCGCATCATCGGCGGCGGCGTCCGCCTCCAGCTCGACTGGCCGGAACTCGCCTCCTTCCCCGACTACGGCCTCGTCCGCAAGCGCGACGACTTCGACGAACAGCTCGCCCGCCAGGCCCAGAAGGCGGGCGCGCGGCTGTACGAACGCTGCAACGTCGGCGCCCCGATCACCGACGACCGCACCGGCCGCATCACCGGCGTGCACGCGAAACTCGGTGAGGACAAGCGCGAGGTCACCTTCCACGCCCCGCTGGTGGTCGCGGCCGACGGCAACTCCACCCGCCTGTCCCTGGCGATGGGCCTGCACCGCCGCGAGGACCGCCCGATGGGCGTCGCGGTCCGTACGTACTTCACCTCTCCGCGCCACGAGGACGACTACCTGGAGTCCTGGCTGGAACTCTGGGACCGGCGAGGGGCCGAGGACCGCCTGCTCCCCGGCTACGGCTGGATCTTCGGCATGGGCGACGGCACGTCCAACGTCGGCCTCGGCGTGCTCAACACCTCGGACTCCTTCAAGGAACTGGACTGGCGCGAGGTGCTCAAGGCCTGGTGCGCGTCGATGCCGGAGGACTGGGGCTACACCCCCGACAACATGACCGGCCCGATCCGCGGCGCCGCCCTCCCCATGGCCTTCAACCGGCAGCCCCACTACACGAAGGGCCTGCTGCTCGTCGGCGACGCCGGCGGCATGGTGAACCCCTTCAACGGCGAGGGCATCGCCTACGCCATGGAATCCGGCCAGATCGCCGCCGACGTCATCGTCCAGGCCCACGCGCGGGCCACACCGGCCCAGCGGGAGATCGCACTCCAGCGCTACCCGCGCGTGCTCAAGGACACCTACGGCGGCTACTACACGCTGGGCCGCGCCTTCGTGAAGCTCATCGGCAACCCGAAGGTCATGAAGATCGCGGCCGAACGCGGTCTGACCCACCCCTTGTTGATGAAGTTCACCCTGAAGATGCTGGCCAACCTGACCGACCCGACGGGCGGCGACGCGATGGACCGGATCATCAACGGCCTGAGCAAAGTGGCGCCGAAGGCATGATCGGCGGAGGCCCTGCCAGGAGGCGAGGGCCTCTGGGGAGGTGAGTTCCTCCTGCTTGGCGGCCCGTCGCGCGCACACTTCCTCGCGACGGTCCGCCACCTGCCGCAGCGCGCCTTTCCGCTCCCGCCTGGAGAGCCGGTCCAGATACACGCGCCCGTTCGAATGGTCTGTCCCGTGCTCCAGGCACCGGGCGAAATGCCCCGTTCCCCCGATGACAAGAGGCTTCCCCTCCTGATCGAGCCCGCGCACCACGGCACGATCCGGACGCGGTACGACCCTCACGGCCCCCGGCACGGACAGACAGCCCTCGCCCTCGTCGAGGAGGCGCCGGTCGCCGGCGTCGAGCGGGTCCAGCACCGGGTTGACAATGTGCCCGACATGCCGGACACCGTCGTCGTCCGGGCAGTCGTACACGAACAGCCGCAGACCGACACCGACCTGGTTGGCCGCGAGCCCGGCCCCGTCGGCCGCCTACATCGTCAGGAACATGTCGTCGATGAGTGCGGCCAGTTCGGGCCCGAACCCGGTCACGTCCCGGCACGGCTTGTGCCGGACCTCTTCGCCCACTTCGGTGATCCGCCGCACGGACCCGCGCCGCGCCTCGGGCGTGAGAAGTGCTGAGGAAGCACCGAGGCTCAGCCTCACACAGCCGTCCCCCGCAGGGGCCGGAGAGCGCGGAAAGGTGGGGCAGGGGGAGAAGGGCGCAGAAGGGCCGAGGGTCGCTGCCCACCAGCGGCAACGACCCTCACACGTGAATCCCTACAGCTCGCTCAGAGAACGCGCACCGCGCCCGACGCCGGGTACCCGGAGAGGTCCTGGACGACTACGCCCTTGGACGGGTTGGCCGCGTCCAGGTACTGGCCGTTCCCCACGTACACCGCCACGTGGTACGCCGAACCCTTCGCACCCCAGTACAGGATGTCGCCGACCTGGATGTTCGACAGGGAGACCTCGGTGCCCTGCATCGACTGGTCCTGCGAGACCCGGGGGAGATCCACGCCGACCTGCTTGAACGCGGCCTGGACCAGGGAGGAGCAGTCCCACGCGTTGGGGCCCGTGGCGCCCATGACGTAGGCGTCGCCCAACTGCGCGTTGAGGAAGGCGATGACGGTCGCGACGCTGCCACTCGCGGGGGCGGCCACCTGCGTCGTCTCCGAGCTGGAGGCAGAGGTGGACGTGGAGGCGGCGAGCGTGGCGCGCTCGGCGGAGCGGGAGACAGCGGCCTCCGCGGCGGCCTTGCGAGCGGCCTCGGCCTTCTCCTTGGCCGCAGCCTTCTGCTTCGCCTCCGCGAGGTCCTTCCTGGCCTCCTGAGCCGCCTTGGCGGCTGCGGCGTCACGCTCGGCCTCGAGCTCGTAGTTCGCGGCGGCCAGCTGCGTGGCGTCCGCGGACTCGGCGATCTGAGTGGCCAGGTCGGCCGTGAGGGTGGGCAGTTCGATGGTCTGCGGCCCGGACTCGGCGGCGTACGCCGCACCGGACGCACCCGCCACTGCCAGGGTGCTGAGAACGCCACCGGCGACTCCGGCGCGCATCGCCAGCGACGAGGTGCCGGCACGCCGGGGCTTCCGGTGGCTTCGTATGTGAGCGGTAGCGGTGTGGGACATGGGTACTAGCGGTACCAGCGACTCCTCCATACCTTCAAGAAACGTGTGGTGCGCCACAGTTGTTCAATGGACCCCCCAAATTCCCGGACTGTCACTCTTTATTGACGCCGTAACGGGCATTGCGGACACGGGTGATCATGCCTGTGATCATGCACTTTCATCGGTACGTCCTAATTGCCCGCTGCCTACCATCGGTTGCGGTCCGTGGCCAACCCCCGATCTTCATAGGCCTTCACAGGTGTGGCGCAGGTCACGGAACGGTCACCGGTCGGGGTGCGTCCCGCGAGGGAATCGTCGATCGCCGCCGCTCGTGAACGGGTGCACGTATGTGCGGGCGTCCACATCCGGCCCACGGCTCCCTCTGATGTGTGAACGCACTCCACTATCAAGCGGCCCTGTCCATCTCCAATTTGCATGCAAGGGAAGTCTCTTGATATTGAGAGGCCGCCCGTGACCAGCGGCGACCGGAGAGAATGTCACCTCTGGTGATCACGTGGACGCTTCGAGTGTGAAGATCACCGCTCATCCGACTTCATGATCCTTCGTCGGGTGGTGGAGATCACAAAGGTTCGGCAATACCCCGTGTCGCAGATCACAGACCGCCGGGCATAGGATGCGGGGCAGTTGGGCTTGTGACCTGCTTCACATGTTCGCGATCTTCGTCTGGACGGGCGGGGTTGGCGGGCGGACGGGGTGGGGCGGGCCCATGCAATCGCCAGCAGTCAGTGCCGACTGAGAGGAGCGAGGAGCGGTGAACGCGTATGCGCCCATCCTCGTACTGGGAGCCCTCGGGGCAGGCTTTGCGATCTTCTCCGTGATCATGGCTTCGCTCATCGGCCCGAAGCGGTACAACCGGGCCAAACTGGAAGCCTATGAATGCGGGATCGAGCCGACACCCACGCCGGCCGGCGGTGGGCGATTCCCCATCAAGTACTACCTGACGGCGATGCTCTTCATCGTCTTCGACATCGAGATCGTCTTCCTCTACCCCTGGGCCGTCACCTTCGACGCCCTGGGTGTTTTCGGGCTCGTGGAGATGCTGCTCTTCGTGCTCACCGTCTTCGTGGCGTACGCGTACGTATGGCGGCGCGGCGGCCTGGAATGGGACTGAGGGGCCTCTAAGACATGGGACTCGAAGAAAAACTGCCGAGCGGATTCCTGCTGACCACCGTCGAGCAGGCCGCGGGCTGGGTGCGCAAGGCGTCCGTCTTCCCCGCCACGTTCGGACTCGCCTGCTGTGCCATCGAGATGATGACCACCGGCGCCGGCCGCTACGACCTGGCGCGCTTCGGCATGGAGGTCTTCCGCGGCTCACCCCGCCAGGCGGACCTGATGATCGTGGCGGGCCGGGTCAGCCAGAAGATGGCGCCGGTGCTGCGGCAGGTCTACGACCAGATGCCCAACCCCAAGTGGGTGATCTCCATGGGGGTCTGCGCCTCCTCGGGCGGCATGTTCAACAACTACGCCATCGTGCAGGGCGTCGACCACATCGTCCCGGTCGACATCTATCTGCCCGGCTGCCCGCCGCGGCCCGAGATGCTGATCGACGCGATCCTCAAGCTCCACCAGAAGATCCAGAGCTCCAAGCTCGGCGTGAACGCCGAGGAGGCGGCCCGCGAGGCGGAGGAGGCCGCGCTCAAGGCACTCCCCACGATCGAGATGAAGGGGCTGCTGCGATGAGCGACGCGAACGGCACCGGAGCGGACAGGCCGGCCGAGGGGGTCAACCCCGAGAAGGACCTCGCCGCCTCCAACCTCCCCGGCCAGCGCGGCGACGGCGGCGAGGAGATCCGCGTCCAGCGCGGCATGTTCGGCGCCGACAACGGCGGCGACACCTCCGGTTACGGCGGCCTGGTCCGCTCCGTCCGGCTCCCGGGCGCCTCGGCGCGGCCGTACGGCGGCTGGTTCGACGAGGTCGCCGACGAACTCGAAGGCGCCCTGGAGGAACAGGGGCTGGTCCCCGAGAACGTGATCGAGAAGACGGTCGTCGACCGCGACGAGCTGACGTTCCACGTCGAACGCGCGTACCTGCTCGGCGTCGCCCAGACCCTGCGCGACGACCCCGCCCTGCGCTTCGAACTCTGCACGGGCGTGAGCGGAGTCCACTACCCGCACGACAAGGGCCGCGAGCTGCACGCCGTCTACCACCTGCGCTCGATCACCCACAACAGGCTGATCCGCCTCGAAGTCAGCGCCCCGGACAACGACCCGCACGTCCCGTCCCTGGTCTCCGTCTATCCGACGAACGACTGGCACGAACGTGAGACGTACGACTTCTTCGGGATCGTCTTCGACGGCCACCCGGCCCTCACGCGGATCATGATGCCGGACGACTGGCCGGGCCACCCGCAGCGCAAGGACTATCCCCTCGGCGGCATCCCCGTCGAGTACAAGGGCGCCCAGATCCCGGCTCCGGACCAGCGGAGGTCGTACTCATGAGCACACAGCACGCAACTCCGCGCGAGACCACCGAGGGCACCGTCTACACGGTCACCGGCGGCGACTGGGACGAGGTCGTCCAGTCCGCGGCCCGTGCCGACGACGAGCGCATCATCGTCAACATGGGCCCGCAGCATCCGTCCACCCACGGTGTGCTCCGCCTCATCCTGGAGATCGACGGCGAGACGGTCACCGAGGCCCGCTGCGGCATCGGCTACCTGCACACCGGCATCGAGAAGAACCTCGAGTTCCGCACGTGGACGCAGGGCACGACCTTCGTGACGCGCATGGACTACCTGACGTCCTTCTTCAACGAGACCGCCTACTGTCTCGCCGTCGAGAAGCTCCTCGGCATCGAGGACCAGATTCCCGACCGCGCCACCCTCATCCGCGTGCTCCTCATGGAGCTCAACCGGCTGTCCTCGCACCTCGTGTGCATCGCCACCGGCGGTATGGAACTCGGCGCCACCACGATCATGATCTACGGATTCCGTGATCGTGAAATGATTCTCGACATCTACGAGCTCATCACGGGCCTGCGGATGAACCACGCGTACATCCGCCCCGGCGGACTCGCCCAGGACCTGCCGCCCGGCGCGGTGGACCACATCCGCGAGTTCGTGAAGAAGATGAGGAAGAACCTTCCCGAGTACGACAAGCTCGCCACCGGGAACCCCATCTTCAAGGCCCGTATGCAGGACGTCGGTTACCTCGACCTGGCCGGCTGCATGGCCCTCGGCGCCACCGGCCCGGTCCTGCGCTCCACCGGCCTCCCGCACGACCTGCGCAAGTCCCAGCCGTACTGCGGCTACGAGACGTTCGACTTCGACATCCCCACCGCCGACTCGTGCGACTCCTACGGCCGCTTCCTGATCCGCCTGGAGGAGATGCGCCAGTCGCTCAGGATCGTCGAGCAGTGCCTGGACCGGCTGCAGCCCGGCCCGGTCATGGTCACCGACAAGAAGATCGCCTGGCCCGCCCAGCTCGCCCTGGGACCGGACGGCCTGGGGAACTCCCTGGACCACATCAAGAAGATCATGGGCACCTCCATGGAGGCCCTGATCCACCACTTCAAGCTGGTGACCGAGGGTTTCCGCGTCCCGCCGGGACAGGCGTACACGGCCGTCGAGTCACCCAAGGGCGAACTCGGGGTGCACGCCGTTTCCGACGGAGGCACCCGCCCCTTCCGGGTCCACTTCCGGGACCCGTCCTTCACCAACCTGCAGGCGATGGCGGCGATGTGCGAGGGCGGCCAGGTCGCCGACGTCATCGTCGCGGTCGCGTCCATCGACCCCGTGATGGGAGGCGTCGACCGGTGACCACCACCCCCGAGGGCGTCAGCCTGGGCATGCCCCAACTGCCCGCGCCCGCTTACCCGGACGACGTTCGAGCCCGGCTCGAAGCGGACTCCCGCGAGGTCATCGCCCGCTACCCGGACTCCCGGTCCGCCCTCCTGCCGTTGCTGCATCTCGTGCAGTCGGAGGAGGGCCATGTCACGCGCACCGGGATGCGGTTCTGCGCGGACGTGCTCGGCCTGACAACGGCCGAGGTCACCGCGGTCGCCACCTTCTACTCCATGTACCGCCGGGGCCCCTCCGGCGACTACCAGGTGGGCGTCTGTACCAACACCCTGTGCGCGGTCCTGGGCGGCGACGCCATCTTCGAGACCCTCCAGGAGCACCTCGGCGTCGCCAACGGCGGTACCACCGAGGACGGCAAGGTCACCCTGGAGCACATCGAGTGCAACGCGGCCTGCGACTTCGCACCCGTCGTGATGGTCAACTGGGAGTTCTTCGACAACCAGACCCCGGCCAGCGCCAAGCGCCTCGTCGACGACCTGCGCGCGGGCGTGCAGGTCGAACCCACGCGCGGTGCCCCCCTGTGCACGTTCAAGGACACCGCCCGCATCCTGGCGGGCTTCCCCGACACCCGGGACGGGGCCGTCGAGGCGAGCGGCAGCTCCGGACCCGCCTCACTGATCGGGCTCCGGCTGGCCAAGGGCGAGAACCCCGCACGCGTGGTGCACCCCAGGGGCGGCTCCTCCAAGGCCACGCCGCCGCACGACCCGTCGCCCGCCGAACACCTCAGTTCGCACGACGCGCCGCAGGACACGGCGGCTTCCGACCCCTCCCACCCGGCGGGGCCCGTCACCGAGGAGGGGGAGTGATGACATTGGCACCCGAAATCAACGAGACCAGCCCCGAGAAGCTGCTCGCACCCGTGCTGTCGGCCTTCTGGGACGAGGACCGGTCCTGGACCCTCGACGTCTACCGGAGACACGAAGGGTACGAGGGACTTCGCAAGGCCCTCGCGATGACGCCGGACGACCTCATCGCGTACGTCAAGGAGTCCGGTCTGCGAGGCCGCGGCGGTGCGGGATTCCCCACGGGAATGAAATGGCAGTTCATTCCTCAGGGCGATGGAAAACCACACTATCTAGTTGTCAACGCCGACGAGTCGGAGCCGGGAACCTGTAAGGACATCCCGCTCCTCTTCGCGAACCCGCACAGCCTCATCGAGGGCATTGTGATCGCGTGTTATGCCATCAGGTCTTCGCATGCGTTCATCTATCTGCGCGGTGAAGTCGTGCCAGTGCTGCGGCGGTTGCACGAGGCCGTACGTGAGGCCTACGCGGCGGGCTACCTCGGCAAGGACGCGCTGGGCAGCGGACTCGACCTCGAACTCACCGTGCACGCGGGCGCGGGCGCGTACATCTGTGGTGAAGAGACCGCACTGCTCGACTCGCTCGAAGGCCGCCGGGGTCAACCGCGGCTCCGTCCCCCCTTTCCTGCTGTCGCAGGGCTCTATGCGTGCCCAACTGTTGTGAATAACGTCGAGTCGATCGCGTCGGTTCCCGCGATTCTGCAAAAGGGAAAAGAATGGTTCCGGTCGATGGGAAGCGAGAAGTCCCCGGGCTTCACGCTCTACTCGCTCAGTGGCCATGTCACCAGTCCGGGCCAGTACGAGGCCCCGCTCGGCATCACGCTCCGCCAACTCCTCGACATGAGCGGCGGGATGCGCTCCGGCCACCGGCTGAAGTTCTGGACACCGGGCGGCTCCTCGACACCGATGTTCACCGACGAACACCTCGACGTCCCTCTTGACTACGAAGGAGTGGGCGCCGCGGGTTCCATGCTCGGCACAAAAGCACTCCAGTGCTTCGACGAGACCACCTGCGTCGTCCGTGCGGTCACCCGCTGGACCGAGTTCTACGCCCACGAGTCCTGCGGCAAGTGCACGCCCTGCCGTGAAGGGACCTACTGGCTCGTGCAGTTGCTGCGCGACATCGAGGCCGGCAAGGGCGTCATGTCCGACCTCGACAAGCTGAACGACATCGCCGACAACATCAACGGCAAGTCCTTCTGCGCCCTCGGGGACGGCGCCGCCTCGCCGATCTTCTCCTCCCTCAAGTACTTCCGCGAGGAGTACGAGGACCACATCACGGGCCGGGGCTGCCCCTTCGACCCGGCCAAGTCCACGGCCTGGGCCGACCGCACGGAGGTGAACGCATGACGGTGACCACGAGCGCTCCCTCCGGAGGGGGCGACGCGGCGGTCCCGCCGGAAGATCTCGTCTCGCTGAAGATCGACGGCATCGACATCAGCGTGCCCAAGGGCACCCTGGTGATCCGCGCCGCCGAACAGCTCGGCATCGAGATCCCGCGCTTCTGCGACCACCCCCTCCTCGACCCGGCCGGCGCCTGTCGCCAGTGCATCGTCGAGGTCGAGGGCCAGCGCAAGCCCATGGCGTCCTGCACGATCACCTGTACGGACGGGATGGTCGTCAGGACTCATCTCACCTCGCCGGTGGCCGAAAAGGCCCAGCACGGTGTGATGGAGCTGCTGCTCATCAACCACCCGCTCGACTGCCCGGTCTGTGACAAGGGCGGCGAGTGCCCCCTGCAGAACCAGGCCATGTCGCACGGCCAGGCGGAATCCCGCTTCGAGGGCAAGAAGCGTACCTACGAGAAGCCCGTGCCGATCTCCACGCAGGTGCTGCTCGACCGCGAGCGGTGCGTGCTGTGCGCGCGCTGCACCCGCTTCTCCAACCAGATCGCGGGCGACCCGATGATCGAGCTGATCGAGCGCGGCGCGCTCCAGCAGGTCGGCACGGGTGAGGGCGACCCCTTCGAGTCGTACTTCTCCGGGAACACGATCCAGATCTGCCCGGTCGGCGCGCTGACCTCGGCGGCGTATCGCTTCCGCTCCCGCCCCTTCGACCTCGTCTCCTCGCCCTCGGTGTGCGAGCACTGCTCCGGTGGCTGCGCCACCCGCACCGACCACCGGCGCGGCAAGGTCATGCGGCGCCTGGCCGCACCCGACGCCGAGGTCAACGAGGACTGGATCTGCGACAAGGGGCGCTTCGGCTTCCGGTACGCGCAGAAGCCCGACCGGCTCCAGACACCCCTCGTCCGCAACGCCGACGGCGTCCTGGAGCCCGCCTCCTGGCCCGAGGCACTGGAAGCGGCGGCACAGGGACTCCTCGCGGCCCGCAGTCGTACAGGTGTTCTCACCGGCGGCCGGCTCACCGTCGAGGACGCCTACGCCTACAGCAAGTTCGCGCGCGTGGCCCTCGACACCAACGACATCGACTTCCGCGCGCGCGTGCACAGCGCCGAGGAGGCCGACTTCCTGGCCGCCCGGGTCGGCGGACGCGGACGTGACCTCGACGGTACGGGTGTCACGTACACCTCCCTGGAGAAGGCGCCCGCGGTCCTGCTGGTCGGGTTCGAGTCCGAGGAGGAGGCGCCCGGCGTCTTCCTGCGGCTGCGCAAGGCCTGGCGGGGACACGGGCAACAGGTCTTCTCGCTCGCCACGCACGCGACGCGCGGCCTGGAGAAGGCCGGCGGCACGCTGCTGCCCGCCGCCCCCGGCACCGAGACCGAGTGGCTTGACGCGCTCGGGAGCGGGTTCGGGCTGGAGGAGAGCGGGGTGACCGCCGCCGAGGCGCTGCGCACCGAGGGTGCGGTGATCGTCGTGGGAGAGCGGCTGGCCGCCGTGGCGGGCGGGCTCACCGCCGCCGTACGGGCGGCTTCCACCACCGGCGCACAGCTGGTGTGGATTCCGCGCCGGGCGGGGGAGCGCGGGGCCGTCGAGGCCGGCGCGCTGCCGTCGCTACTGCCGGGCGGGCGTCCGGCGACCGACCCGCGCGCGCGGGACGAGGTCGCCGTCGCCTGGGGCGTGGCCGAGCTTCCGCACCGCTTCGGCCGTGACACCGGCCAGATCGTCGAGGCCGCCGCCGGAGGCGAGTTGCAGGCCCTGGTGGTCGCCGGCGTCGAGGTCGCCGACCTGCCCGATCCCGCACGCGCGCGTGAAGCCCTTCGTGAGGTGGGCTTCCTGGTGTCGCTTGAACTGCGGCCCAGCGAGGTCACCGAGCACGCCGACGTCGTACTCCCGGTCGCCGCGGTCGCCGAGAAGGCGGGCACCTTCCTCAACTGGGAGGGCCGGGCCCGCCTCTTCGAGGCCGCGCTCAAGCCCGACCAGATGACCCGGCGTGTCGCGCCGTCCGACGCCCGCGTGCTCCAGATGCTGGCCGACGCCATGGACGTACACCTGGGGCTGCCGGATCTGCGGACCGCCCGGCTGGAACTGGACCGACTCGGGTCCTGGGACGGGACGCGGGCCAGCAACCCCCTGGAGATCGGCGCCCAGTTGCCGCGTCCGGCCGCCGGGGAAGCGGTCCTCGCCGGGCACCGGCTGCTGCTCGACCAGGGGCGTCTCCAGGAGGGCGACGACGCACTCGCCGGGACGCGGCATGCCGCACACGCGCGCGTGTCGGCCGCCACGGCCGCCGAAGCCGGCGTCAAGGAAGGCGACCTGCTCGCCGTGACCGGTGCCACCGGGACGGTCGAACTCCCCCTCAAGGTCACCGAGATGCCCGACCGCGTGGTCTGGCTGCCGCTGAACTCCACCGGAGGCGGCGTCGCCTCCGACACCGGGGCGCTGCCCGGCGCACTCGTCCGCATCGGTCCGGCGACCCTCGCCTCCGACGCTCCCAAGGAGGTGGAGGCATGAGCCCGTACCTCGCCGCTGAAGACCTCTCCATGTTCGGCACCGACCCGTGGTGGCTGGTCGTCGTCAAGGCGGTCTTCTGCTTCGCCTTCCTGATGATCACCGTGCTGTTCTCCATCGTGTGGGAACGCAAGGTCGTCGCCTGGATGCAGCTGCGCATCGGCCCCAACCGGCACGGCCCCTGGGGCATGCTCCAGTCCCTTGCCGACGGCGTGAAACTGATGCTCAAGGAAGACCTGATCGTCAAGCGCGCGGACAAGGTGGTCTACATCCTCGCGCCGGTCATCGCGGCCATCCCGGCCTTCATGGCGATCGCGGTCATCCCGTTCGGACCGGCCGGCAACGAGGTCTCGATCTTCGGCACCCGTACGACGATGCAGCTCACCGACCTGCCGATCGCGATGCTCTACGTCCTCGCGGTCGCCTCGGTCGGCATCTACGGCATCGTGCTCGCGGGCTGGAGTTCCGGATCCACCTACCCCCTGCTGGGCGGTCTGCGGTCCTGCGCGCAGATGATCTCGTACGAGATCGCCATGGGCGCCGCCTTCGCCTCGGTGTTCCTCTACTCCGGCTCGATGTCGACCTCGACCATCGTCGAACAGCAGCACGACCGCTGGTACATCGTCCTGCTGCCGGTCTCCTTCCTCATCTACATCGTGACGATGATCGGCGAGACCAACCGAGCCCCCTTCGACATGCCGGAGTCCGAGGGCGACCTGGTCGGCGGCTTCAACACCGAGTACTCGTCGATCAAGTTCGCGCTGTTCATGCTCGCCGAGTACGTCAACATGGTGACCGTCTCGGCCGTGTCGGTGACGCTCTTCCTGGGCGGCTGGCGGGCCCCCTACCCCGTCAGCACCTTCTGGGAGGGCGCCAACCACGGCTGGTGGCCGATGCTCTGGTTCGTCATCAAGGTGCAGCTGCTGCTGTTCTTCTTCATCTGGCTGCGCGGCACGCTCCCGCGTGTTCGCTACGACCAGTTGATGAAGCTCGGCTGGAAGGTCCTCATCCCGGTCTCGCTGGTCTGGCTGATGCTCGTCGCGACCGTACGGACCCTGCGCAACGAGAACTACGACTTCGCCGACATCGCCCTCTACGTCGGCGGCGGTGTCCTCGCCCTGCTGCTGCTCTCCTTCCTCGTCGACATCTTCCGCGACCGGGGCAGGGCGGAGCAGACGGCCGTCGCCGAGCCCGTCGCCTTCGATCCGATGGCGGGCGGATTCCCCGTACCGCCACTGCCGGGACAGGAGGCGCCGGCGGTGCCACGCAGGCGCCCGCGCCGGGAGCGCGAGTTGATTGTCAGTGGCGGGTCGGATACTCGCAGTGACGGATCTCTGGATGGAAAGGAGGCGTCCGATGGCTGAGGAGCCAAAGGAGACAGGGCAGACCAAGCCCGGTTTCCAGAACCCCGTGGCCGGCTTCGGTGTGACCTTCAAGGCCATGTTCAAGAAGCGGCTGACCGAGCAGTACCCCGAGCAGGAGAAGACCACCGCTCCCCGGTTCCACGGACGGCACCAGCTCAACCGCCATCCGGACGGCCTGGAGAAGTGCGTCGGCTGCGAACTGTGCGCCTGGGCCTGCCCCGCGGACGCCATCTATGTGGAGGGCGCCGACAACACCGACGAGGAGCGCTACTCGCCGGGTGAGCGGTACGGCGCGGTCTACCAGATCAACTACGCCCGCTGCATTCTGTGCGGGCTGTGCATCGAGGCGTGTCCCACGCGCGCGTTGACGATGACGAACGAGTTCGAGCTGGCCGACACCAGCCGCGCCAACCTCATCTACACCAAGGAACAACTCCTCGCCGGACTCGACGAGGGCATGGTCGAATCGCCCCACTCGATCTTCCCGGGCACCGACGAACAGGACTACTACCGGGGGCTGGTCACCGAGGCCGCACCCGGCACGGTGCGTCAGGTCGCGGTCTCCAGGGGCGAGAAGCCCGAGGAAGAGGGGGTGGGGGCATGAGCGCGCAGCTCGCCGCCGCAGCCACTCTTTCCGCCGGCACCTCCACGGGTGAGGCGTTCCAGTTCTGGGTGCTCGGCAGCGTCGCCGTGGCCGGCGCCCTGTGCACCGTCTTCATGAGGCGGGCCGTGCACAGCGCGCTCTGCCTCGCCGGAACCATGATCATCCTGGCGGTGTTCTACCTGGCCAACGGCGCCTACTTCCTGGGCGTCGTCCAGATCGTCGTCTACACCGGCGCGATCATGATGCTGTTCCTCTTCGTGGTCATGCTCGTCGGTGTCACCGCCGCGGACTCCCTCAAGGAGACCATCAAGGGCCAGCGCTGGCTGGCCCTGCTGTGCGGGCTCGGCTTCGGCGTCCTCCTGGTCGCGGGCATCGGAAACGCCTCGCTCAAGGAGTTCGCCGGCCTCGGCCAGGCCAACGCGAACGGCAACGTGGAGGGCCTGGCCGCCCTCATCTTCACGAAGTACGTGTTCGCCTTCGAGATCACCGGCGCCCTGCTGATCACGGCCGCTGTCGGCGCCATGGTGCTCACGCACCGCGAGCGCACCGAACGCGCCAAGACCCAGCGCGAGATGTCGGAAGAGCGCGTGCGGGGCAAGCACCTGCCACCGCTGCCCGCTCCCGGTGTGTACGCCAGGCACAACGCGGTGGACGTCGCGGGCCTGCTGCCCGACGGCACCCCGGCGGAGTTGTCGGTCATGCAGACGCTGCGTCAGCGCGGCCAGATCCGTGATGTGTCCGCCGAGGCCATCAACGACCTCAGGGCCCTGGAACAGCGCGCCGAGGACCGTCTGGAGCGCACCAACATCGGCTCGAACGGTCGCTCGGACAGTGGGGAGGCGTCGAAGTGAACCCGGTCAACTACCTCTATCTCGCCGTCCTCCTGTTCACGATCGGCGCCACCGGCGTCCTGATCAGGCGCAACGCGATCGTCGTCTTCATGTGCGTCGAGCTGATGCTGAACGCCTGCAACCTCGCGTTCGTCACGTTCTCCCGGATGCACGGCAATCTCGACGGCCAGGTCATCGCCTTCTTCACGATGGTCGTCGCCGCCGCGGAGGTCGTCGTCGGGCTCGCGATCATCGTGTCCCTGTTCCGTTCCCGCCACTCGGCCTCGGTCGACGACGCCAGCCTGATGAAGCTGTAAGGGGTCGCTGAATCGTGGAGAATCTGATTGCGCTGCTGGTGGCGGCGCCTCTGCTCGGAGCGGCCGTACTGCTGTGCGGTGGCCGGCGGCTGGACGCCGTCGGCCACTGGATCGGCACGGTCCTCGCCGCCTGCTCCTTCGTGATCGGCGTGGTCCTCTTCGTCGACATGCTGGGCAAGGACGCCGAGCACCGCGCTCTGATGCAGCACCTGTTCAGCTGGGTCCCCGTCGAGGGCTTCCAGGCCGACGTCGCCTTCCAGCTCGACCAGCTGTCGATGACGTTCGTCCTGCTGATCACCGGCGTCGGCTCGCTGATCCACGTGTACTCGATCGGGTACATGGAGCACGACGAGCGCCGCCGCCGCTTCTTCGGCTACCTGAACCTGTTCCTCGCGGCGATGCTGCTGCTCGTCCTCGCCGACAACTACCTGCTGCTGTACGTCGGCTGGGAGGGCGTCGGCCTCGCCTCGTTCCTCCTGATCGGCTTCTGGCAGCACAAGCCCAGTGCCGCGACCGCCGCGAAGAAGGCCTTCCTGGTCAACCGCGTCGGCGACATGGGCCTGTCGATCGCCATCATGCTGATGTTCACCACCTTCGGGACCTTCGCCTTCGGGCCGGTCCTCGAAGCAACCGGTGAGACGGGTGAGGGCAAACTCACCGCCATCGCCCTGATGCTCCTGCTCGCGGCCTGCGGCAAGTCCGCCCAGGTGCCGCTGCAGTCCTGGCTCGGGGACGCGATGGAGGGCCCGACCCCGGTCTCGGCCCTCATCCACGCGGCGACGATGGTGACCGCGGGTGTCTACCTGATCGTCCGGTCCGGAGAGATCTTCAACGCGGCGCCCGACGCCCAGTTGGTGGTCACCGTGGTCGGCGCCGTCACGCTCCTCTTCGGTGCGATCGTCGGTTGCGCGAAGGACGACATCAAGAAGGCGCTGGCCGGCTCGACCATGTCGCAGATCGGCTACATGATCCTCGCGTCCGGCCTCGGCCCCATCGGCTACGTCTTCGCGATCATGCACCTGGTGACCCACGGCTTCTTCAAGGCCGGACTGTTCCTCGGCGCCGGCTCGGTCATGCACGGCATGAACGACGAGGTCGACATGAGGAAGTACGGCGGCCTCCGCAAGCACATGCCCGTCACCTTCGTGACCTTCGGCCTCGGCTACCTCGCCATCATCGGCTTCCCGGGTCTGTCCGGCTTCTTCTCCAAGGACAAGATCATCGAGGCCGCGTTCGCCAAGGGCGGCACCGAGGGCTGGATCCTCGGCGGCGTGGCCCTGCTCGGCGCGGCCATCACCGCGTACTACATGACGCGCGTGATGCTGCTGACGTTCTTCGGTGAGAAGCGCTGGCAGCCCGACGAGAACGGCAACGAACCGCACCCGCACGAGTCCCCGAAGTCCATGACGATCCCCATGATCGTGCTCGCCTTCGGCTCGGTCTTCGCGGGCGGGATCTTCGGCATCGGTGACCGCTTCCTGCACTGGCTGGAGCCCGTCACCGAGCACGCGCACGGGAACCCGCCGGTCAGCGCCCTCACGGTCACGCTGTCCACGATGGTCGTGCTCGTCATCGGCGTCGGCACCGCGTACGCCCAGTACGGGCGCCGTCCGGTCCCGGTGGTCGCCCCGCGCGGGTCGCTGCTCACCCGGGCCGCCCGGCGCGACCTCCTCCAGGACGACTTCAACCACGTCGTCCTCGTACGCGGCGGAGAGCACCTCACCCGCTCCCTGGTGTACGTCGACCACACCCTGGTCGACGGGGTCGTCAACGGTACGGCGGCCTCCATGGGCGGCCTCTCCGGACGGCTCCGCAAGCTGCAGAACGGCTACGCGCGCTCGTACGCGGTCTCGATGTTCGGGGGTGCGGCGATCCTCATCGCCGCGACCCTGCTGATGAGGGCGGTCTGATACCGATGTCCTTTCCCCTCCTGACAGCGACGGCGGCGCTCCCGGCCCTCGGGGCGATCGCCACGGCGGCCGTACCGGCCGCACGGCGCACCGCCGCCAAGTGGCTGGCGCTGGTCGTCTCGCTCGCCACGCTGGCGCTCGCGGCGGTCGTCCTGGTGCGCTTCGACCCGGGCGGCGACCGCTACCAGCTCACCGAGTCCCGCGCCTGGATCAAGGACTTCGGGGTGCGGTACGAGCTGGGCGTGGACGGCATCGCCGTGGCGCTCATCGCGCTGACCGCACTGCTGATCCCGTTCGTGATCCTGGCCGGCTGGCACGACGCCGACCCCCTGGAGACCGGGAACACTCGGTGGCGGCCCACCCAGGGCTTCTTCGCGCTGATCCTGGCCGTCGAGGCGATGGTGATCATCTCCTTCGAGGCCACCGACGTCTTCCTCTTCTACATCTTCTTCGAAGCCATGCTCATCCCGATGTACTTCCTCATCGGCGGCTTCGGGGACCGTGCCCACGAGCACGGCGAGGAGACGGCGTCCACCCAACGCTCGTACGCGGCAGTGAAGTTCCTCCTCTACAACCTCGTCGGCGGCCTGATCATGCTGGCGGCCGTGATCGGCCTCTACGTGGTGGCCGGGAACTTCTCGCTCACGGAGATCGCCGCCGCGCGGGCCAACGGCTCGCTGCACATGGCGACGAACACCGAACGCTGGCTGTTCCTGGGCTTCTTCTTCGCCTTCGCGGTGAAGGCGCCCCTGTGGCCGCTGCACACCTGGCTGCCCAACGCCATGGGGGAGGCCACCACGCCGGTCGCCGTGCTGATCACGGCGGTCGTCGACAAGGTGGGCACCTTCGCGATGCTCCGCTTCTGCCTCCAGCTGTTCCCGGAGGCGTCGAAGTGGGCGACGCCCGTCATCCTCGTACTGGCGCTGATCAGCATCATCTACGGGGCGCTGCTCGCGGTCGGGCAGCGGGACATCAAGCGGCTGGTCGCGTACGCGTCGATCTCGCACTTCGGGTTCATCATCCTGGGCATCTTCGCGATGACCAGCCAGGGCCAGTCGGGCGCGACGCTGTACATGGTCAACCACGGGATCTCCACAGCCGCGTTGATGCTGGTGGCCGGGTTCCTGATCTCGCGGCGCGGCTCGCGGCTCATCGCCGACTACGGAGGCGTCCAGAAGGTCGCCCCGGTGCTCGCCGGCACGTTCCTGATCGGTGGGCTCGCGACCCTGTCGCTCCCGGGCCTCGCGCCCTTCGTGAGCGAGTTCCTGGTCCTGGTGGGCACGTTCGCGCGCTACCCGGTGGTCGGCATCATCGCCACCTTCGGCATCGTCCTCGCCGCGCTCTACACCCTCGTCCTCTACCAGCGGACGATGACGGGCCCGGTGAAGGCGGAGGTCGCCGAGATGCCGGACCTCAGGCTGCGTGAACTCGTGGTGGTGACACCCCTGATCGTGCTGCTGATCTTCCTGGGCGTCTATCCGAAGCCCTTGACGGACATCGTCAACCCGGCGGTCAAGCAGACCATGTCCGACGTCCAGAAGAAGGACCCCCAGCCCGAGGTGGAGGCGGCCAAGTGAGCGCAGCAGCCGTCCACAGCCTGTGGACAACGGCGGCCGATCCGATTTCCAAGATCGACGCGCCGAAGATCGAATACGGGCAGTTGTCGCCCACCCTGATCGTCATCGGTGCGGCGATCGTCGGGATCCTGGTCGAGGCGTTCGTGCCCCGCAAATCCCGCTACTACGTACAGCTGTTCGTGTCCGTTGTCGCCCTCGCCGCCGCGTTCGCCGCGGTCGTGGGGCTCGCGACAAGCGGGTACGGCACCACCAAAGCCGGCATCGCGGCCATGGGCGCGATCGCCGTCGACGGGCCCGCACTGTTCCTGCAGGGCACGATCCTGCTCGCGGGACTCGTCGGACTGTTCACCTTCGCCGAACGGCGCCTCGACCCCGAGGCCCACGGCAACCGCGTCGACTCGTTCGCCGCACAGGCCGCGTCCGTGCCGGGCAGTGACAGCGAACAGGCCGCGGTGAAGGCCGGGTTCACCACCACCGAGGTGTTCCCGCTGCTGCTGTTCGCGATCGGCGGCATGCTGGTCTTCCCCTCGGCCAACGACCTGCTGACCCTGTTCGTGGCCCTGGAAGTCTTCTCGCTCCCGCTGTACCTGCTGTGCGCCCTGGCCCGCCGCAAGCGGCTCATGTCACAGGAGGCCGCGGTCAAGTACTTCCTGCTCGGCGCCTTCGCCTCCGCGTTCACCCTGTTCGGCATCGCCCTGCTGTACGGCTACGCGGGCTCGGTGTCGTACGGGACGATCGCCCAGGTCGTCGACGGCACCATCAAGAACGTCGACCCGGCGCTCGCCGACACCATGGGCAACGACGTGCTGCTGCTCATCGGCGCCGCGATGATCGTCATGGGCCTGCTCTTCAAGGTCGGCGCCGTGCCGTTCCACATGTGGACGCCGGACGTGTACCAGGGCGCGCCCACCCCGGTGACGGGCTTCATGGCGGCGGCGACGAAAGTGGCGGCGTTCGGCGCGCTGCTGCGACTGCTGTACGTCGTGCTGCCGGGCCTGCGCTGGGACTGGCGGCCGGTCATGATGGGCGTCGCGGTCGTCACCATGCTGGGCGGCGCGGTCGTCGCGATCACCCAGACCGACATCAAGCGACTGCTGGCGTACTCGTCCATCGCGCACGCCGGGTTCATCCTCGCGGGTGTCATCGCGATGACACCCGACGGGGTCTCGTCCGTCCTGTTCTATCTGGGCGCGTACTCGTTCGTGACGATCGGGGCGTTCGCGGTGGTCACCCTGGTGCGGGACGCCGGGGGCGAGGCGACCCACTTGTCCAAGTGGGCGGGGCTGGGACGCCGTTCGCCGCTGGTGGCCGCCGTGTTCGCGGTGTTCCTTCTGGCCTTCGCCGGCATTCCGCTGACCTCCGGTTTCGCCGGGAAGTTCGCCGTGTTCAAGGCGGCGGCCGAGGGTGGCGCGGGGGCGCTGGTCGTGGTCGGTGTGATCTCGTCCGCGATCGCCGCGTTCTTCTACATCCGGGTGATCGTGCTGATGTTCTTCAGCGAGCCCCGGCCCGACGGACCCACCGTCGCCGTGCCCTCGCCGTTGACCATGACGGCGATCGGGGTGGGGGTGGCGGTCACCGTGGTGCTGGGTGTGGCGCCGCAGTACTTCCTCGACCTGGCGAACCAGGCGGGCGTCTTCGTGCGCTGAGCAGCGGGTTTCACGCACTGCGCCGGGCCCCGGTCCCCTTTTGGGACCGGGGCCCGGCGTGTGTTCACGGCGTCGGGCAGGTCACCGTGGGGTTCCAGCGGGCGAACATGCCGTTGGGGTTCTTCTTCCAGAGCCAGACGTGCAGGTCGTAGTGGATCGGCATGCCTTCCACGTGGCCTGGCATCGGACCGTCGAAGGGCATACCGAACAGGCTCGGGCGGTCGTCGTCGGTCTTCACGTCCTGGTCCTTGTCGACCACGATCCACTCCGCGGCGACGAGCCTGCGCGACTCGCTGGTGGCGCTCGGGGCGGTGACAGCGGGGGCGTCGCCGTCCAGGGCGTCGAGGTTGTCGACCCAGCTCGCGTCGGACACCTTGTCCATCCAGTCCTCGTTGGTCCGGTCCTCGTACAGGAGAGCGGCCGGCTTCGCTGGATCGAGTGAGCCGTAGAGGTTCTTGTTGATGTAGTGGAAGCCCATCCCGCCGTCCGTCGGGTGGACTCCGCAGAAGGTGGGCTCGTAGCCGGCGGTGACTGCGAACGGGGCGTACTGGTACTTCGCGGTGGCTTCGAGCGTCTTTGCCAGCTCGGGCCAGACCGTCGTGGGGTCGATGGGATCACTCGCCGCGGAGTACGCGGGGGCGATGGCCAGGGAGAGGGACGCGACGGCGGCCGTGGCGAGGGCGGCGGTGACCTTGAGCTGGCGGCGGGGCATGTGGGGACTCCTTGAGCGGGAGAGGCGCGCGGGGGAGCGCCGGTCCGAGAGGCGCACGCGGGGCGCAGGTCCGTTGGGCGGGCCTTCCCTCGTCCCGCCCGAGCAGCATGTGCCGGAGGTCTTCGGGGGCGCCACGCGAAGGGGCCCAATGGGCTGAACACCCTGGGCCGGAGAGAAACCCGGTGCCACGGGACAGAGGTGTGGCGGGGCAGCCTGTGGATAACTCCGGGGCTGTCGGTGCGGGCCCCTATGGTGGACGCAGTGGTCGAGGCGCGACGTACGGGGGACACGACGATGAGCGCGATGAGCGTGATGGGCGGGTCGGGTGTGATGACGGAAGCCGGCGAGGGTCCGGGAGCGGTCGGGGCGGAGGGCGGCGAGGCGCTGGCCACACTGCACCGGGTCTTCGGGTACGACTCCTTCCGCGGCGAGCAGGCAGCCGTCATCGAGCATGTGGTGGCGGGCGGTGACGCCGTCGTCCTCATGCCGACCGGTGGCGGCAAGTCGCTCTGCTACCAGATTCCGTCCCTGGTCAGACCGGGTACGGGGATCGTCGTCTCGCCGCTCATCGCGCTGATGCAGGACCAGGTGGACGCACTGCGGGCGCTCGGTGTGCGGGCCGGGTTCATGAACTCCACGCAGGACTTCGAGGAGCGGCGGGTGGTGGAGGCCGAGTTCCTGGCCGGTGAGCTCGACCTCCTCTACCTGGCTCCGGAGCGGCTGCGGCTGGAGTCGTCACTGGACCTGCTCTCGCGCGGGAAGATCGCTGTTTTCGCCATCGACGAGGCGCACTGTGTCTCGCAGTGGGGGCACGACTTCCGGCCCGACTACCTGGCGTTGTCGCTGCTGGGCGAGCGCTGGCCGGACGTCCCGCGGATCGCGCTCACGGCGACGGCCACGCACGCGACGCACCAGGAGATCACCCAGCGGCTGGGCATGCCGGACGCCCGCCACTTCGTGGCGAGCTTCGACCGGCCCAACATCCAGTACCGGATCGTCCCCAAGGCCGACCCCAAGAAGCAGCTGCTGTCCTTCCTGAAGGAGGAGCACGCGGGCGACGCCGGCATCGTCTACTGCCTCTCGCGCAACTCCGTGGAGCGCACGGCGGAGTTCCTGTCCGCCAACGGCGTGCGGGCGGTGCCGTACCACGCGGGACTGGACGCGCGCACCCGTGCGGCACACCAGTCGCGCTTCCTGCGGGAGGACGGTCTCGTCGTCGTGGCGACCATCGCCTTCGGGATGGGCATCGACAAACCCGACGTCCGGTTCGTCGCCCACTACGACCTGCCCAAGTCCGTCGAGGGCTACTACCAGGAGACGGGCCGCGCGGGCCGTGACGGACTGCCGTCCACGGCCTGGATGGCCTACGGACTGAACGACGTCATACAGCAACGGAAACTGATCCAGGGCGGGGACGGCGACGAGGCGCACCGGCGCCGGTCCGCCGCGCACCTGGACGCGATGCTGGCACTGTGCGAGACGGTGCAGTGCCGCCGCGGTCAGCTGCTCGCCTACTTCGGCCAGGACCCGGAGCCGGGCGGTTGCGGCAACTGCGACACGTGCCTGGTGCCGCCGGACACCTGGGACGGCACGGTCGCCGCGCAGAAGGTGCTGTCGACGGTGTGGCGGCTGGAGCGTGAGCGGCGGCAGAAGTTCGGCGCGGTGCAGATCGTGGACATTCTGCTGGGCCGCCGGACCGCCAAGGTGATCCAGTTCGACCACGACCAGCTCTCCGTGTTCGGCATCGGCGAGGAGCTGGCCGAGGGCGAATGGCGCGGGGTCGTACGGCAGATGCTGGCGCAGGGGCTCCTTGCGGTGGAGGGGGAGTACGGGACGCTGGTGCTGACCGAGGAGAGCGGGTCGGTGCTACGGCGCGAGCGGGACGTGCCGATGCGGAAGGAACCGAAGAAGGCGGCGACCGCGCGGTCGGCCGGTGGCGGCGGCCGGGGCGAGCGGAAAGCGAAGGCGGCGGCAGCGGTGGCCGAGTTGCCCACCGAGCTGCAGCCGGCGTTCGAGGCACTGCGGACCTGGCGTGGTGAACAGGCCCGTGAGCAGGGGGTTCCGGCGTACGTCATCTTCCACGACGCCACGCTCAGGGAGATCGTCAGCGTCTGGCCCGAGTCGGTCGCTGAGCTGGGCGGAATCAGCGGGGTGGGCGAGAAGAAGCTCGCCACGTACGGGGAGGGCGTGCTGAAGGCGCTCGCGGCGCTGGGCGGGACGCCGGTGTCCGGGGCGGGGACCGTGCCCGGCTCCACGGGCAGTGACGGCGCGGGCGCGAAATCCGGGCCGGAGCCGGATCGGACGGAGCCGGACGACTGGCCCGAGATGGACATGGAGCCCGAGCCGGAGGACTGGATGTAGAGGGTGGAGGGCTGGATATCGGGGGAGTGCGCGGGGCGGGACCGAGGGCGCGCCCGTTTCCCTCTCCCGGCACCGGATCACCTGACCCGCCCGCTGCTCCCCGCGGATCCCCGGCGGCGCCTCGCTCAGCTCGACGGAGTGATGTGGCCCGTCACCTCGCCCAGGCCTACGCGGGTGCCGTTCGGACCCGGGGCCCAGGCGGTGAGGGTGACCTCGTCGCCGTCCTCCAGGAAGGTTCGCTTGCCGGTGGGGAGGTCGAGGGGGGCCGTGCCGTTCCAGGTGAGTTCGAGGAGGGAGCCGCGTTCTCGCTCGGTGGGGCCGCTGACCGTGCCCGAGCCGTAGAGGTCGCCGGTGCGCAGGGAGGCACCGTTGACGGTCATGTGGGCGAGTTGCTGTGCGGCCGTCCAGTACATGGTGGAGAAGGGGGGCTCGGAGATGGTGTGGCCGTTCACGGCGACGGAGATACGCAGGTCGTAGCCGCCGGGCTCCTCCTCGGCGTCGTCGAGGTAGGGAAGCAGGGGGTGGGTGCGGGCCGGCGGGGCGATGCGGGCATCCTCCAGGGCGTCCAGCGGTGTGATCCACGCCGAGACGGACGTGGCGAAGGACTTGCCGAGGAACGGACCCAGCGGGACGTACTCCCAGGCCTGGATGTCGCGGGCGGACCAGTCGTTCAGGAGGCAGAGGCCGAAGACGTGGTCCCGGAACGAGGACAGGGCCACGGGGCTGCCCATGGCCGACGGCGTGCCCACCACGAAGCCGACCTCCGCCTCGATGTCCAGCCGGACCGACGGGCCGAAGAGCGGGGCCGGGTCGGTGGGGGCCTTGCGCTGGCCCGACGGGCGTACGACCTCCGTGCCGGAGACCACGACCGTGCCCGAGCGGCCGTGGTACCCGATCGGCAGATGCTTCCAGTTGGGGGTCAGGGAGTCCGCCGCGTCGGGGCGGAAGATCTGGCCGACGTTCCGGGCGTGGTTCTCGGAGGCGTAGAAGTCGACGTAGTCCGCGACCTCGAAGGGAAGGTGCAGCGTCACCGAGGAGAGGGGGTGCAGGAGCGGGGCGACGGTGTCCTGGTGGGACGGGACGGTGACCCAGGCCGTGAGGGCGCGGCGGATGTCGGACCAGGTGGTGCGGCCCGCGGCGAGAAGGGGGTTGAGGGTCGGGCGGGCCAGTACGGAGACGTAGGGCGAGCCGAGTGCGGCTGCCGCGGCCCCCGCGTCCAGGACGTGGTCGCCGAGACGGACACCGACCCGGCGGTCCGTGGAGCCGGCCGGGGAGAACACACCGTAGGGGAGGTTGTGCGGGCCGAAGGGGTCGCCCTCGGGGACATCGAAGGGGGGCATGGGGTGCTGCCTCGCTCTCGTGTGGCCATGTGGTCGCGCCACAGGTTACGGGTGAGCCGCGGACTCAGGGCAGTGTTCCCTGTGTCTAAAGAGTTCGTAATGTCCGGATAAGCCTTGTCCGGAGGTCTTAATTCCGGCTTAGCGTCCTTTGGGGGACATGGACGGGGTGGGGCCGGTCCGTAGGGGGGACACGTGGGGGGACCCGTGGCCAGGAACAGCAGTGTGCCGTTTTCGGCCGACCATGCCGTGCCGGCGCTGATCGTGAAGTTCGGTGACTATCCGCTGCACCACGGAGGCGTCGGGGCGATTCGCAGCCTGGGACGGCTGGGCGTTCCGATGTACGCGATCACCGAGGACCCTTACACGCCCGCGGCCTCGTCACGCTATCTGCTGCGCGCGTTCGTCTGGCCGACCACCGGGACCGAGGAACCGGAGCGGCTCGTCGAGGGGCTGCTGCGGATCGGGAAACGGATCGGGTGCCCCGCTGTCCTCGTTCCGACGGACGAGGAGGCGGCCGTACTGATCGCAGAGCGGCAGAAGGAACTCGGCGACGCGTTTCTCTTCCCGCGCGTGGAAGCGGGGCTGCCGCGCCGGCTCGCCAGCAAGGAGGGGCTGCACGAGCTGTGCGTGGAGCACGGGATACCGACCCCGGCCACCGCCTTTCCGCAGTCGTACGACGACATCGAGCGGTTCACGCGGACGGCACGGTTCCCGGTGGTGGCCAAGAACCGGGAGGCGTTCGTGCGGCGCGCCCGGCCCGCCGTCAACGGCACTACCCGCATCGGGAGCCGGGACGCGCTGCTGTCCCTGGCGCGCGGCTGGGGTGAGCGTCCCGGCGTGATCCTTCAGGAGTACCTGCCCCGGGAGGAGGCCGAGGACTGGATCGTGCACGCCTACTTCGACGCGGACTCGAACCCGCGCGCGTTGTTCACGGGCGTGAAGGTCCGTTCCTGGCCGCCGCACGCAGGAATGACGGCAAATGCATACGTCGTCGACAATCCGGAACTCGCGGACATCGCCGAGCGTTTCATCAAGCAGATCGGCTTCACCGGAATCATCGACCTCGACCTGCGCTTCGACCGGCGCGACGGCCAGTACAAGCTCCTCGATTTCAACCCACGGATGGGCGCCCAGTTCCGGCTCTTCGAGAGCGAGTCGGGGGTGGACGTCGTCCGGGCCATGCATCTCGATCTGACCGGGCGCACCGTTCCGGAGGGGGAACAGCGCGCCGGGCACCGGTACATCGTGGAGAACATCGACCTGCCCGCCCTCCTCGCCTATCGGCGCAGTGGCTGTACGACGCCGCACGCGCCGGCCCGGGCGAGCGGGACGGAACTGGCCTGGCTCGCGGGTGACGACCCGCTGCCGTTCCTCACGATGCTCGCCCGCTTGGTGCGGCCGGGCGCGAAGCATCTGTATCAGCTGTGGCGGACCAGCCGTCGTGGCGGTGGCTGACGACAGGGAAACAACAGAGCGGCACGAAGTGGCGAAGCAGCGTCCTGGGGAGGGACTTCGTGAATCATCCGGTAGCGGTTATCGGCGCGGGACCGTTCGGTCTGTCCACCGCCGCGCATCTGCGGGCCCGGGGAATTCCGGTGCGGGTGTTCGGCGAGCCTATGGTGAGCTGGCGGGACCACATGCCCGCCGGGATGCTCCTGAAGTCGACGCCGGCGGCCTCCAGCATCGATGCCCCGCAGCCGGGCCACACCCTGGCGGACTACTGCGACACGGTGGGGGCGCCCCGGCTGGTCACGGACGAGGACATCATCCCGGTGGAGACCTTCATCGCGTACGGCGAGTGGTTCCAGCAGCGGCTGGTGCCCGAGCTGGAGCAGGTGCGGGTGGTCTCCGTGGACCGGCGGCACAGGGGCACCGGCAGCCATGGCGCGAGTGGACGCGGCAGCGGTGGTGGCTTCGAACTCAAGCTGGAATCGGGTGAGTTGTTCACCGCGCGGGCGGTCGTGGTGGCGACGGGGCTGTCCGGGCTCGCGCATCTGCCCCCGGAGCTGGCCGACGCCGTACCGGACGGGCCCTCGCCGACGGGACCGGTGTCCCACAGCTCTCAGCACCACGACCTGAGCCGGTTCGCGGGCAGAGAGCTGATCGTCGTAGGTGCCGGCCAGTCCGCGCTGGAGACGGCGGCGCTGGCGGCGGAGGCGGGGGCACGGGTAAGGGTGATGTCGCGGGGGAGCGGTCGCGTCGCCTTCGGTGCGCCCCCGTGGCAGCAGCCCAGGCTGCGGCCCGAGTCGCCGTTCGGCAACGCGTGGTCGCTCTGGGCCCTCACCTACTACCCGCACCCCTACCGCTACCTGCCGGCCCAGGCCCGCCACCACCTGGTCCGCCGGGTCCTCGGACCGCTCGGGGCGTGGTGGCTGCGCGACCGGTTCGAGGGGAAGGTGCAGCTGAGTGAGGTCGAGCGGATCGTCCGGGCGAGGGCTACGGGGGCTGCGGGCGTTACCGGGGGCATGGCGGCTCCGAAGGCGGCCGAGGCGCAGGGGATGCTGGGGGCGAAGGGCTCCAACGGCTCGACGGCGGCGCACGGTTCGGGGAGCGGGGTGGGCTTCGTCGGCGGGCGGCCGGTGTTGACCGTGCGGGAACTCGGCGGCCGTACGCGGGAGTTGTCGGCCGACCATGTCATAGCCGCGACCGGCTACCGGGTCGACATCGCCGCGATGGACTTCCTCGGGCATGAGCTGCGTACGGAACTGGCGGTGAGCCGGGGGACGCCGAGGCTCGGTTCCGGGTATGTGTCCTCCGTACCCGGGTTGTACTTCACGGGGTTGCCGGCGGCCGCTTCGTACGGGCCGGTGATGCGGTTCGTGTGCGGTACGGAGTTCGCGTCACCGCGGCTGGCGAAGCATCTGGCGGCGGCACACGGGTAGGGCGCGGGCGGGACAGGACAGAGGCGGGGAAGGGTGCTGGTCCGCCTGGCGGGTCAACGCGTGCCGCGCTCGATCTTGTGAACCAGGGGCTCGCCGTACCGCGTCGTCGGGCTGCTCGTGTCGTCCCGTGCCGGTGCCGCCGGCAGGAACGGGCGCAGGCGCGGGGGTTGTTGCTGTCGGGAGACCGAACGTCGTCCGGTTCGGACGGAGACCGATGGGTCGAACGATCCGTATTCTCTGGATCATGGCCGCTCCCACCGCATACGCACTGATCGCCACGGACCTGGACGGAACGCTCCTGCGTGCCGACGACACGCTCTCCGACCGGTCGCGGGCCGCGCTGGCGCGTGCCACCGCCGCGGGCGTCCGGCATCTGGTCGTGACGGGACGGCCGGCTCCGAGAGTCCGGCCGCTGCTCGATGACCTCGGCGCCGGGGGGCTCGCGGTGTGCGGGCAGGGGGCGCAGGTGTACGACGCCGGCGCGGACCGTCTGCTGTGGTCGGTGACCCTGGACCAGGAGCTGGCCGAGACCGCGCTCGGCAAGATCGAGGCCGAGGTCGGGCAGGTGTACGCCGCTGTCGACCAGGACGGTGTCGACGGGCTCACGCTCATCGAACCCGGGTACCTGATGCCGCACCCGACGCTGCCCGCCGTACGGGTGCCGCACCGGGACGATCTGTGGACCGAGCCCATCAGCAAGGTGCTGCTGCGCCACCCGTCCCTGACCGACGACGAGTTGGCGTCGGCGGCGCGTGGAGCGGTCGGCTCCCTCGCGACGGTCACCATGTCGGGGCCTGGCACCGTCGAACTCCAGCCATGCGGCATCACCAAGGCGACGGGGCTCGCGCTGGCCGCCGAGTATCTCGGGCTGACCGCGTCCGCCACCATCGCCTTCGGCGACATGCCCAACGACATCCCGATGTTCGACTGGGCGGCCCACGGGGTCGCCATGGCCAACGCCCATCCCGAACTCAAGGCGGTGGCGGACGAGGTCACCCTCTCGAACGAGGACGACGGGATCGCGGTGGTGCTGGAACGGCTGTTCGGGGCCTGGCCGGGCCGGTAGGAGACCCGGGCCGGCCAGAACGGTAGGCAACCCGGGGCCGGACCGCAGCCCGGGGTGCCTGCCGATCCTGGCCCGCCTAGTAGGCCCCGTACACGTTGTCTATCGATCCGTAGCGAGCCGCCGCGTAGTTGCAGGCCGCGGTGATGTTCGCGATCGGGTCGTAGGGGTCGTACGAGGTGCCGGCGACGTGGTACGCGGTGAAGGTCGGGTCGATGACCTGGAGGAGGCCCTTGGAGGGGGTGCCGGCCGCCGCGTTCGAGTCCCAGTTGTTGATGGCGTACGGGTTGCCCGAGGACTCGCGGATGACGTTGCGGTAGATGCCGTCGTACGTTCCGGGGATTCCGTTCTGCGCCATGATGTCGAGCGATTCGCGGATCCAGCCGTCCAGGTTGTTCGCGTAGTACGTCGTCGTCGATGCCGTCGCCGACGGTGCGGCCGATGCCGTCGTCGCGGTCAGGACGGGGATGGCCAGGGCTGCGGCGGCCGTCGTGGTGATGGCGAGCGTGCGCATGAGTGCGAGCGGGCGGCGCGGGGTTTTCGCGCGGGGGTGCCGACCTCGTACGGGCATGGTGGGTCCTCTCCGGCGCCTGCGAGGTGAGCTGTCGGGTTCGGGCGGGAGATGCCCGGCCGGGCGCGCTGTCGGCGCACGGCTTCACCCCTAGCCGCTCCGGCGTGAATGCCCGGACCGGCGGCTTACCTGGGTCCCCCGCTCCTGCCTGCGTGAGTCATGTGTGGGTGGGTGGGTTGTCTGCTCTGCGGGCGGTGGCAGGATTCGGCGGTCCGCCCGGTGTGGCGCGAAACGTATGCGAGAGCACACGGATGGAACAAGGGGCAGAAATGCAGGACTTGCCCATTTGGGATGCCCATTGGGGATAAAACGGGCAAGTGGTAAAGAGTGAGTGGAGGGCAACTTGCCTTTTGTGAATGGGGAGTTTGCGTGGTCGGGGTTGTTTGCGGGCGTGACCCGAATCACGGAGTGGGGATGGCGGCGGTGCAGGTGGGGCGAGTAGGGGGTTTTGGGGCGTTTGGTGCGCGCTGGGTGAACATGTCCGTTGCGGGAGTGGAACCTCTCGCGTGCTGCGCGACGTTGTCTTGACGTTGTCCGGGTGAGAGTCGCGGCGAAGGGCGGGGGCGAGGCGGCCTGTGTGCGTGCGAGCTCACTGGCCGGGTACGGGATGTTTATAAATGTCCATGCTTTGGACTGATCAAAAACATTCCGGTCGTGATCCGATACCGCCTGGCCTGGACGGGCGGGCGCTAGCGGTGATCGAAACGTGACCGGATACGCTGACTTGAGTGATGGCAGTGATCTATAGACACACCGTGTGACCGCCAGTAGACACCAGCAGACAGGAGATCCCTCGTGACCGTCGTCGGGCCGTTCGGGCTGAGCGTGCGGGACCAGGCTCTCGAAGCCGATGTCCAGGCCGGATTGGCGGCTGTCGAGGAAGGGTTGCTCGAAGCCACCAAGAGCGAGGTCCCCTTCATCACGGAGGCCGCGCAGCATCTCGTACGGGCCGGCGGGAAGCGGTTCCGGCCACTGCTCGTGATGCTCGCCGCGCAGTTCGGGGACCGGCACGCGCCGGGGATCGTGCCGTCCGCGGTGGTGGTGGAGCTGACCCACCTCGCGACGCTGTATCACGACGACGTCATGGACGAGGCCGAGGTGCGGCGCGGGGTGCCCAGCGCCAACACGCGCTGGGGGAACTCCGTCGCGGTCCTCACCGGGGACTTTCTGTTCGCGCGCGCCTCGCACATCCTCGCCGACCTCGGGCCCGAGGCGGTCCGGGTGCAGGCGGAGGCGTTCGAGCGGCTGGTGACCGGGCAGATCCTGGAGACGGCGGGGCCGTCGGACGGGCGGGATCCCGTCGAGCACTATCTGGACGTGCTGGGCGGGAAGACCGGGTCGCTGGTGGCCGTGGCCTGCCGGTTCGGGGCGATGATGTCCGGGGCCGACGACAGTGTCGTGGATGTGCTCACCCAGTACGGGGAGCGGCTCGGGGTCGCCTTCCAGCTCGCGGACGATGTGCTGGACATCGCGTCCGACTCCCACGAGTCGGGGAAGACGCCGGGGACGGATCTGCGGGAGGGCATTCCCACGATGCCCGTGCTGCGGCTGCGGGAGCGGGTGGCCCGGCTGGGGCTGGCCGAGGATGTCGCGTTGTGCGAGCTGCTGGACTCCGACCTGAGCGACGACGCCCGGCACGCGGAGGCGTTGGCCCGGCTGAGGGCGCATCCCGCGCTGGAGCAGGCTCGGCGGGACACGGTGCGGTATGCGGAGGAGGCGCGGGCCGCGCTGGTGCCGTTGGCGGAGTGCGATGCGAAGGCCGCGTTGCGGGAGATGTGCGATGCGGTGGTGCATCGGGCGGGGTGAGGGGTTCGCCCCCGCCGCCCTTACCCGCCCCGTCCCTGGGGGCTGTGCCCCCGGACCCCCGCTTTCGGCCCTGAAGGGGCCTCGTCCTCAAACTCCCCCAGAGGGGGGACCCCCAGACGGGCTGAAGGGACCCGACCCCCTACGGGTCGGGGGAGGTTTCGGGTCCTCGTGTCATCCCGTAGCAGTACACGGAGTTGAGCCCAAGGTCTGACGATTCCCCCTCGCCGATTTGGTGAGATGGAAACAACCACTCCTCACCGGTTCGGGTGAGAATGGCGGCTCAGGGTGGACAAGTGTGGGACGGACAGCCGCCGCCGACGACGGAGGTAAGGCACACATGGCACCGTACGAAGAGGCCAAGGCCGGGGACCGGATCGAGGCCGAGGACGTACCGTCCCGGCGCCGCAAGGCCGCGCGGTACGCCGCCCCGGCCATGGTGATAGGTCTGACGGCCGCGACGATCGGGCTGGTACCGGCGTTCGCCGGTTCCGGAGACCCCGATCTGCCGAAGATCAGCGCACAGGAACTCATCGAGAAGATCGCCGCCTCGGACGTACAGCAACTGTCCGGCACGGTGAAGATCAGTACGGATCTGGGGCTGCCCGACCTCGGCGGCCTGGAGAGCGGACTCCTGTCCGGCGGACTCGGCGGTGGCTCCGACGGCTCGGGGTCGGCCGCCGATCCGAGCGCCAAGCTCCTGGAGCTGGCCACCGGCACGCACACGGTGCGGGTCGCCGCCGACGGCCCCGACAAGCAGAAGCTGTCGTTGCTGGAGAAGGCCGCCGAGTACAGCGTGATCCACAACGGCGACGAGGTGTGGGCGTACGACAGCGCTTCGAACGAGGCGTACCACGCGACGGCCCCCGCGTCCGAGAGCGGCAAGGACAAGGGCGAGGACCGGATCCTGCCCGGCGACGACACGGCCGCCACGCCCGGCCAGCTGGCCGAGGAAGCCCTGAAGGCTGTCGACGACACGACCTCCGTGACCGTCGACGGCACCGCCCAGGTCGCCGGCCGGGACGCGTACAAGCTGGTCATCAAGCCGAAGGCGGCCGGATCCACGGTCGGGGCGATCAGTATCGCGGTCGACTCGAAGACCGGGACGCCGCTGAAGTTCACACTCACCCCGGCGAGCGGCGGTGCCGCTGTCGTGGACGCCGGCTTCGTCGACGTCGACTTCGGCAAGCCCGCCGCCTCGACCTTCGACTTCACCCCGCCCAAGGGCACGAAGGTCACCGAGGAGGGCGCGGGCCAGGCCGGGGAGGAGCCCGGCAAGGTGCCGGGCGAGGACTTCGGCAAGGAGTTCGAGGGCGACCTCAAGGGACCCGAGGGTCACGGGTGGGCGAACGGCGCCGAAGGCGACAGCGCCGACGACGGCGTCAAGGTCATCGGCGAGGGCTGGAACTCCATCGCCACGTTCGACTCGGGGACCGAGGGCGGTGTCCCGTCGTCCGACAGCCCGTCCGACGCCGGTGCGTTCGGCGGGTTCCTGGACTCCTTCGGCGACAAGGTCTCCGGTGACTTCGGCTCCGGCACGGTCTTCAAGACCCGTCTGATCAACGCCCTGATGACGGACGACGGCAAGCTCTACGTCGGCGCCGTCACCAAGGACGCCCTGGTCAAGGCGGCCAACGCAGCCCGGTAACTCCCGTACGGGAACCGTCGTACGGGAAACCCCGTACGGGTACGACGATTGAGGGAGCCCATGGAGGAACCGTCCGCCACGGAGCCGCTGCAGGTGAACCGGGATGACGACGACGCGGTCATCGTCACCCGCGCCCTCACCAAGCGCTACCGCGGCGGACAACTCGCCGTCGACGCTCTCGACCTCACCGTCCCGGCGGGCAGCGTCTTCGGTTTCCTCGGGCCCAACGGCTCCGGCAAGACGACGACCATCCGCATGCTGATGGGCCTGATCGAGCCGACGTCGGGCACGGCGCGGGTGCTGGGGCGACCGATGCCCCGCGCCACCCGCGCCGTCCTGCCCCACGTCGGCGCGCTCATCGAGGGCCCCGCGCTGTACGGCTTCCTCTCGGGCCGTGACAACCTCGCACGGTACGACGCCGCCGACCCGACCGCCGATCCACGCACCCGGCGTACACGCGTCGCGACGGCGCTGGACCGGGTGGGCCTGACGGCCGCCGCCGGCAAGAAGGCGAAGGCGTACTCGCTGGGGATGAAACAGCGGCTCGGCCTCGCGGCGGCGCTGCTCCAGCCACGCCGGCTGCTCGTCCTGGACGAGCCGACCAACGGGCTCGATCCACAGGGGATGCGCGAAATCCGTTCCCTGGTAAGGGAGTTGGCATTGGACGGCACCACCGTCTTCCTCTCCTCCCACCTCCTCGACGAGATCGAGCAGGTCTGTACGCACGCCGCCGTGATGGCGCAGGGAAGGCTGATCACCCAGGGCCCGGTCGCCGAGTTGGCCGCCGGGGCCCGCGGCCGGCTGGTCGTGACGACGCCCGACGCGGCGGACGCGGCCCGCGTGCTCAAGGAACAGGGCGTCGGCGACGTGGTCGTGACCGAGGACCGGGACCGGGTGACCGGCGAGGTACCGGACGGCGACCGTGAACTGGCCGATCTGAACGCCGCGTTGGTCGGCGCGGGCGTCCGTGTCCGGGGCTTCGGCGTCGAACGGGCGTCCCTGGAGGACGCGTTCGTGGCGCTGACGGGGGAGGGCTTCGATGTCGCAGGCTGAGACCGAATCGGCGCCTCCCCAGATGCGGAAGGCGCCATCCAGGCCCAACCCCCTCTGGAGCCTGAGCCTTTTCCGCAGCGAGCTCGTCATCACCTTCCGGCGCTGGCGGACCCTCGCGCTGCTCGCCGTGCTCGCCGCCGTTCCGATCGTCGTCGGTATCGCCGTGAAGATCGAGACGAGCGACGGTTCGTCGGCTGCCGGGGGAGGTCCCGGGGGCGGCGGCGGAGGACCGGCGTTCATCTCGCAGATCAGCAACAACGGTCTCTTCCTGGTGTTCACGGCACTGGCCGCGACCCTCCCCTTCTTCCTCCCGATGGCCATCGGCGTCATCGCGGGCGACGCGATCGCCGGCGAGTCGAGCGCGGGCACGCTCCGCTATCTGCTCGTCGCCCCGGCCGGCCGCACCCGCCTGCTCCTCACCAAGTACGCGACCACGCTGACGTTCTGCCTGGTGGCGACGCTGGTGGTGGCGATATCGGCGCTCACGGTCGGCGCGTTCCTCTTCCCGCTCGGCGACCTGATGACGATCTCCGGTACGAGCATCAGCTTCACGGAGGGCCTCGGCCGGGCGCTGTTGATCGCGCTGGTCGTCGCCGCGTCACTGATCGGCGTGGCGGCGCTCGGCCTGTTCATCTCCACCCTGACGAGCAGCGGCATCGCGGCGATGGCCACGACGGTCGGGCTGCTCATCACCGTCCAGATCCTCGACCAGATCCCCCAACTGCACGCGCTCCAGCCGTACTTCTTCTCCCACTACTGGCTGTCCTTCGCCGACCTGATGCGCGAACCGGTCTACTGGGACGACCTGGTGAAGAACCTCGGCATCCAGGCCCTGTACGCGGTGGTGTTCGGCTCGGCGGCCTGGGCGCGCTTCACGACGAAGGACATCACGGCCTGAGTCCGGGACCCGCGTCGAAGAAGGTCTTCGCGCGGGTGAGCGCGTCGGTGTCGTTCAGTACGTCACCGGGCTTGCTCCCGTTGCCGAGCAGCACCCCGCCGAACCGCATCTCCATGTAGGCGGCCGAGTTGCTGAGTGCGCCGACCAGCGGGTCGGCGAACGTCTGCTCCGGGGCCGCGAGGACGGTGACACCCCACAGGGTGCGCCCGGCGAGGGTGGCCTTGAAGTCCAGGCCGGGTGTGCGCAGCCAGCCCGACCAGTGGTCGAGGTAGCGCTTCACGGAGGCGGACACCGAGTACCAGTACAGCGGCGAGGCGATCACGATGTCAGTGGCCGCGAGCGTGGCGTCGAGGAGGAGAGCCGCGTTGCCCCCGGTGGGCCGGACGTGGTCCGCGTCGTGGCGCAGGTCCTCGAAGTCGGGCAGCGGGTGCTCGGCGAGACTCAGCCAGCGCTGCTCGACATCGGCGGGCAGTTGTTCGGCGGCCCTGCGGGCGAGCGCCTCGGTGTTGCCGTCGCTGCGGCTGCTGCCCAGCAGGAAGAGGAAACTGCGGCTCATGATCGGCCCCCTGTGCGGTCGGCGTACGGCGGGTGCGCGCGCAGGGAACGAACGCGCACAATGATTGCATGCGTACGCAGTATATGCGCATGCAATAATATTTGCCCAGCCCCACTGCCCGCTACCAGCCCCGCTGCCCCCTACCGGGCCCGGGGGGCCCACAGCCCCGCCCGTTCCTCCGCCTCCGCCATGACCCGGAGCAGCACCTCCTCCTCGCCGTGCCGGGTCACCACCTGGAGCCCGACCGGGCAGCCGTCCGGGCCGAACCCCGCGGGGATGCTCGCCGCCGGGTGCCCGCTGAGGTTGAACGCCCAGGTGAGCGCGGTCGAGTGCCGGTCCCCGGGGCCCTCGTGGCCGTGCGGCGGGTTCGGCGTGGTGGGGGTCAGCAGCAGGTCGGCCCGGCTGAACAACTCCGCCAGCCGCCGGTCGTTGACCGCGCGCGGCCGGTACGCCGCCGTCGTGTCGCCGGTTGTGCGGTCACCCGGATCCGCGTCCGGCGCCCGCAGCGCCAGCCAGGCCGGCCCCGGGTCGTCGAGGTGCACGGGGGCATCACCGGGCGGCAGCAGCCGTACGACCCCGGCACCGTCGAGCCGCAGCGCGGCGCGGTGCGCGACGAGGGCGGGCCCGGGATCGGCGCGGGCGAAACCGAGGGAATCGGACCAGACGGCGGTGAGGGGGCGCCGCGCGAACCCCTGGTCGCCGACGTCGGTCATGCCGCCCGCCACGCCCACCGCGCGCCCGTCGGTTCCGGCCACGCACCGCCAGTACGCCCGCAGGTCAGCGGCCCGCCGGGCGACGGCACCGGCCGCGCTCAGCCCCGTCCGGTCGGGATGCGGCAGGCGCCCGTTCGTCGACTTGAGGCCGAACACCCCGCACCAGGCGGCCGGGATACGGATGGACCCGGCCCCGTCCGCGCCGGTCGCGAGCGGCACCAGGCCCGCCGCCACCGCCGCTGCGGCCCCGGCCGACGAACCGCCCGGCACCCGGTCCGCCCGCCACGGGTTGACCGTCCGTCCACCGGCCCCAAGTCCCCATGTCTGCCAGGGGGTTCCGGCCCCCGGCGCGGGTACGGACGTGGCGCCCAGCGGCACACACCCGGCGGCGGTCAGCCGTACCGCGTCCGCCGCCCGACCCCCTGACCGCCCCTTCACCGCGACCGGAACGCCCGCCAGCGGCAACCGCTCACCCGCGGCGACCCGTACGTCGACCTCGCGCGCCCGCCGTACCGCCGTCTCGCCCCACACCTCCGCGAACGCGCACAACTCCGGCTCCACGGCGGCGATCCGCGCGAGCGCGGCCGTGACCACGTCGACGGCGGTCACTTCCCGCGCCCGAACGGCGGCGGCGATTTCCGAAACCAGGAGATCCGTCATGCCGCATTCTCCCGTGCCCACCGCGGCAGCTGGCGGGGACGGCCAACTCGGCCCGCATGCAGACCGGTTGACCGCCCCTGGTGTCAGGTGTGCGCGCGGTTACTCCGACAGCTTCCACACGGCGTACGCGGCCGCGTCACTGTTGCGGTCGAGGGCGGTGTCGTTGATGTTGGCCGAGGTGTCGCAGGACGAGTGGTAGCAGCGGTCGAACGCCTGGCCCGACGTACCGCCCCACTTGGTCGCCTGCGCCGCCGTCTTGATGTAGTCGGCGCCGCTGAACAGACCGCCGACGGGGACGCCCACGTTCTTGAAGGGCGCGTGGTCGGAGCGGCCGTCGCCCTCGGTCTCGATCTCGGTCGGTACGCCGATGCCCGCGTAGTAGTCCTTGAAGGTCTGCTCGATGGTCGGGTCGTCGTCGTAGACGAAGTAGCCCGGGTTCGGCGAGCCGATCATGTCGAAGTTCAGATAGCCCTTGATGCGCGAACGGTTCGCGGTGGAGAGGTTGTTGACGTAGTACTTCGACCCGACCATGCCCAGTTCCTCCGCTCCCCACCAGCCGAATCTCAGGTGCTTGGTGGGCTGGTACTGGGCGCGGGAGACGGCGAGCGCGATCTCCAGGACGGCGGCCGAGCCACTGCCGTTGTCGTTGATGCCGGCGCCGGCGGTCACGCTGTCGAGGTGTGAGCCCGCCATGATCACCTGGTTGGTGTCGCCGCCTGGCCAGTCGGCTATCAGGTTGTAGCCGGTGCGGCTGGACGCGGTGAACTGCTGGATGGTCGTGGTGAACCCGGCCGCGTCCAGCTTGGCCTTCACGTAGTCGAGCGAGGCACGGTAGCCGGTTCTGCCGTGCGCCCGGTTGCCGCCGTTGGCGGTGGCTATGGACTGCAACTGGGTCAGATGCGCCTTGACGTTGGCCAGGGGCAGGTCGGGTGCGGCGGCGAGCTTGACGGACGACGCGGAGGTCGCGCCGGCCGCCGTGCCCGTGGTGAGGAGCGCGGTGGAGGCGAGCACGGTGACGGCCACAGCGGTGGCCGCGGCGCGTCCGGGAACCGAGAGCTTCATGTGGGGGGCTCCGAATTCCTTTGGGAATCACAGGGATTCCACAGTGGATAGGTGCCTGGATGGTGAAGCTCTGGCTAACGGTTCGTCAAGAGCGCTATATGGACAAGGAGTTCGCATACCGGATGAACATGGACATGACCAGTGACTGATGACTGATGACTGATGGCTGGTGACCAGTGGCCGGTGACTGATGGCTGGTGATTGGTGACTAGTGCACGCAATATTCGTTCCCCTCCGGATCGGTCATCACCACCCACTCACCGCCCGCCTCCCGTACCTCCCGCAGCACGCTCGCCCCCAGCCCCGTCAGCCGCTCGACCTCGGCCGCCCGCCGGTCCGGGCCCGGGTGCAGATCGAGGTGGAGCCGGTTCTTGCCCGTCTTCGGCTCCGGTACGCGCTGGAAGAGCAGCCGCCGCCCGAGCCCGGTCCCGCTCTCCTCCTGGTACGGGTCACCGGGATGCCGTACGGCGGCCAGGTCCCGCCAGGCGCGGCGCCCGAGCGCCTCGACGGTCAGCTCGGCCGGTACGGCACCGAGGCCCAGCAGGCGTTCGACCAGCGCGCTGTGGTCCTCGACCGTGTACGCGAGCGCGGCGGCCCAGAAGCCGGCCTGCGCGTGCGGGTCCGCGCAGTCGACGACCAGCTTCCAGTGCACGGGGGTGGGGGCGGGAGCCGGAGTGTCTTGGGCGGGGGTCTGTGTCATGAGGACCACTTATAACGCGTCGCACTGACACTGCCCCGCTGCACGCCGGCTGTCAGTGACGTACGTCCTGCACGGCATCCACCGTCGGCGTAACGAGGACCGGGTCGGCCACCGTTGTCCTCAGCGCCCGCGCTCCCCGCCGGGCCGCCCGCAGCGCGTCCCACGTCAGCAGGACCAGGGCCAGCCAGACCAGCGCGAACCCGGCCCAGCGCTCCGGCGGCATGGCCTCGTGGAAGTAGAAGATGCCCAGGAGGAACTGGAAGACGGGGGCCAGGTACTGGAGCAGGCCCAGCGTCGACAACGGCACCCGTATCGCCGCCGCGCCGAAGCAGACCAGCGGGAGCGCGGTCACGGCGCCGGTCGCCGCGAGCAGGGCCGCGTGCCCGGCGCCGTGCGCGCCGAAGGTCGCCTCGCCCCGGCCGCCCAGCCACAGCAGATACGCCAGCGCGGGCAGGAACAGGACCGCGGTCTCGGCGGCCAGTGACTCCACCCCGCCCAGGTTGACCTTCTTCTTCACCAGGCCGTACGTGGCGAAGGAGAAGGCCAGACAGAGGGAGATCCAGGGCGGCCGGCCGTACCCGATCGTCAGGACGAGTACGGCGGCCAGGCAGACTCCGACCGCCGTCCACTGCACCGGCCGCAGCCGTTCCTTCAGCAGGAGCACGCCCATGGCGATGGTGACGAGCGGGTTGATGAAGTAGCCGAGCGAGGCCTCGACCACGTGCCCGGTGTTCACGGCCCAGATGTAGACGCCCCAGTTGACCGTGATGAACGCCGCGGCGACCGTGATCAGCGCCAGCCGGCGCGGTTGCCGCAGCAACTCGCCCACCCAGGCCCAGCGGCGCAGCGCCAGCAGGGCGATGCCGACGACGGCGAGGGACCACACCATCCGGTGGGCCAGGATCTCGACCGCCCCGGACGGCTTCAGCAGCGGCCAGAAGAGCGGGACGAGGCCCCACATCCCGTACGCCGCGAAGCCGTTCAGCAGGCCTGTGCGCTGCTCGCTCGTCGGCTTGCCGGCCACCGGCGTCTCCCCTCGTACCAGCACATGACCATATGGACGTGCGTTCACGACGGTAACGCCGAGCGCCCCCGGCTGTCATGTTCGTATCGGCATACGGTCATGACAGCCGGGGGCGGGCGTCCTCAGGGGCGTGACGGGGGAGTGCGCGCCCCTGAGGGGTATGAGGGTCAGGCCTTGAGCGCGGCGGCGATCGACTCGGCGATCGGCGTGGTCGGTCGGCCGGTCAGGCGGGACAGGTCGCCCGGGGTGCCGGCCAGCTGGCCCTGCTCGATGGACACGTCCACGCCCGCGAGGATCGCGGCGAAGGCCTCGGGCAGGCCGACGCCGACCAGAATGCCGGTCAGGACCTCGGCGGAGACGGCGTTGTAGGCGACGTCCTTGCCGGACTGCTTGGACACCTCGGCGGCGTACTCGGCGAAGCTCCAGTTGGTGTCGCCGCTCAGCTCGTACGTCGTGTTCTCGTGGCCCTCGCCGGTCAGCACCGCGACAGCGGCGGCGGCGTAGTCGGCGCGCGCCGCGGAGGCGACCCGGCCCTCGCCGGCGGCCTGGGTGACGCCGTGCTCAAGGGCGACGGCGAGCTGCTCGGTGTAGTTCTCGTTGTACCAGCCGTTGCGCAGCAGCGAGTACGGGACACCGGACTCGAGGATCGCCGCCTCGGTGCCCTTGTGGTCGTCGGCGAGCGCGGCCGTCAGGGTACCCGGGGCGCTGGTGTACGCGAGCAGCGCGGCGCCCGCGGCCTTGGCGGCGTCGAGGACGACCTTGTGCTGGCCGATGCGGCCCTTGTCGAACTCGTTGCCGGAGATGAGCAGCACCTTGTCACCGGCGGCTATGACACCGTCGAAGGTCTCGGGCTCGTTGTAGTTGGCGACCGCGATCTTGACACCGCGGGCCGCGAAGCCGGACGCCTTCTCCGCGTCGCGCACGACGGCGGTGATCTGGTCGGCCGGAACCTTCTCCAGCAGCTGCTCGATTACGTGACGACCGAGGTGGCCGGTGGCGCCGGTGACGATGATGCTCATTGCGTATCTCCTTGTGGGGTGCGGGCTGGCACTAACTCTAGGGGAAGCGCTAACTTCAGGAAAGTACCCACTTTCAGGTAAGGTACGAACATGGAAGTAAGTGAGGCAGTGAGTACGGCAGTGAGTACGGCGGCGAGCAGCGGGACCGAAGTCATGGGCAAGCGGGGTGCGGGCAGGTACGAGACGGTCGACGCCGAGGGCATGTGTCCGCACCGCCTGGTCCTGGAGCACGTCACCAGTCGCTGGGGGGTGCTCGTCCTCATGGAGCTGCTGGAGCGCCCGTACCGCTTCAGCGAGCTGCGCCGGGCCATCGGCAGGGTCAGCGAGAAGATGCTGACGCAGACCCTTCAGACGCTGGAGCGCGACGGCCTGGTCCACCGGGACGCGAAGCCGGTCATCCCGCCCCGCGTCGACTACTCGCTCACCGACCTCGGCCGCGAGGCCGCCACCCAGGTCAAGGCCCTGGCCTCCTGGACGGCGGAGCGCATGCCGGACGTGGACCAGGCCCGCCGGACGTACGACAAGGCCCGGGCCGAAAGAACGACCCGGGCCCAGTAGTCACTCGTACCGGTTTTCTGCCCCGTTTATCCGACGACGGTCCAGGTGTCGCCGCCGGCGAGGAGTGCGCCGAGGTCGCCCTTGCCGTTCTGGACGATCGCGGTGTCGAGTTGTTCGGCCATCTGGGTGTCGTAGACGGGCCGGTCGACGGAGCGGAAGACGCCGATGGGGGTGTGGTGGAGGGTGTCGGGGTCGGCGAGCCGGGAGAGTGCGAACGCGGTGGTCGGGGACGTGGAGTGGGCGTCGTGGACGAGCACGTCGCTCTCGTTGTCGGCGGTGACGGCGACGACCTTCAGATCGCCGGTGGCCCGGTCCCGTACGACACCTTTGGTGCCGTCGGTCCCGAACCGGATCGGCTGTCCGTGTTCCAGGCGGATCACGGCTTCCTCGGCCTGTTGGCGGTCCTTGAGGACCTCGAAGGCGCCGTCGTTGAAGATGTTGCAGTTCTGGTAGATCTCGACGAGTGCGGTGCCGGGGTGGGCGGCGGCTTCGCGGAGCACGCTGGTGAGGTGTTTGCGGTCGGAGTCGACAGTCCGGGCGACGAAGGAGGCCTCGGCGCCGATCGCCAGGGAGACGGGGTTGAAGGGCGCGTCCAGTGATCCCATGGGTGTCGACTTGGTGATTTTGCCGACCTCGCTCGTCGGCGAGTACTGGCCTTTGGTCAGCCCGTAGATCCGGTTGTTGAACAGCAGGATCTTGAGGTTGACGTTGCGGCGCAGGGCGTGGATGAGGTGGTTGCCGCCGATGGAGAGTGCGTCGCCGTCGCCGGTGACCACCCAGACGGACAGGTCGCGCCGGGACGAGGCGAGGCCGGTGGCGATGGCGGGGGCGCGGCCGTGGATGGAGTGCATCCCGTAGGTGTTCATGTAGTAGGGGAAGCGGGAGGAGCACCCGATCCCGGACACGAAGACGATGTTCTCCCTCGCCAGCCCGAGTTCGGGCATGAAGCCCTGTACGGCGGCGAGGACCGCGTAGTCCCCGCAGCCGGGGCACCAGCGCACCTCCTGGTCCGACTTGAAGTCCTTCATGGACTGCCTGGCCTCGGCCTTGGGCACCAGAGTCAGTGCCTCGATCGAGCCGGTACCGGCGCCTTCCGTGGACGTCTCAGCCATCGATGGCCTCCTTGAGAGCCGTGGCGAGCTGTTCGGCCTTGAACGGCATACCGTTGACCTGGTTGTACGAGTGGGCGTCCACCAGGTACTTCGCCCGGATCAAAGTGGCGAGCTGCCCGAGGTTCATCTCGGGGATCACGACCTTGTCGTAGCGCCGCAGCACCTCGCCGAGATTCCTCGGGAAGGGGTTGAGGTGGCGCAGATGGGCCTGCGCGATGGACTCGCCCGCCGCCCGCAGCCGGCGCACGGCCGCGGTGATCGGCCCGTAGGTGGAACCCCAGCCCAGCACCAGGGTGTCGGCCGCGCCGGACGGCTCGTCGACCGCCAGATCCGGTACGTCGATGCCGTCGATCTTGGCCTGGCGGGTGCGGACCATCAGGTCGTGGTTGGCGGGGTCGTAGGAGATGTTGCCGGTGCCGTCCTGCTTCTCGATGCCGCCGATGCGGTGTTCGAGCCCGGGGGTGCCGGGGACGGCCCAGGGGCGGGCCAGGGTCTGCGGGTCCCGTTTGTAGGGCCAGAAGACCTCGGTGCCGTCGTCGAGGGTGTGGTTGGGTCCCTGGGCGAACCGGACCCGAAGATCGGGGAGTTCGTCGACGTCGGGGATGCGCCAGGGTTCGGAGCCGTTGGCGAGGTATCCGTCGGACAGCAGGAAGACCGGGGTGCGGTAGGTCAGGGCGATCCGGGCGGCCTCAAGGGCGGCGTCGAAACAGTCGGCGGGCGTGCGCGGGGCCACGATCGGGACCGGGGCCTCGCCGTTGCGGCCGAACATGGCCTGCAGCAGGTCGGCCTGCTCGGTCTTGGTGGGCAGCCCGGTGGAGGGCCCGCCGCGCTGGATGTCGATGACCAGCAGCGGCAGTTCCATCGAGACGGCGAGCCCGATGGTCTCGGACTTCAGGGCCACACCCGGACCCGAGGTGGTGGTGACGGCCAGCGACCCGCCGAAGGCGGCGCCCAACGCGGCCCCGATTCCCGCGATCTCGTCCTCGGCCTGGAAGGTCCGCACCCCGAAGTTCTTGTGCCGGCTCAGCTCGTGCAGGATGTCCGAGGCCGGCGTGATCGGGTACGAGCCCAAGTAGACCGGAAGATCGGCCTGTTGACCGGCTGCGATGAGCCCGTACGACAGGGCCAGGTTCCCGGAGATGTTGCGATAGGTGCCGGTGGGGAACGCGGTGGAGGCCGGCGCGACCTCGTAACTGACCGCGAAGTCCTCGGTGGTCTCCCCGAAGTTCCAACCGGCCCTGAACGCGGCCAGGTTGGCGGCAGCGATGTCGGGCTTCTTGGCGAACTTCGTGGCCAGGAACTTCTCGGTGCCCTCGGTCGGCCGGTGGTACATCCAGCTCAACAGGCCCAGCGCGAACATGTTCTTGCTGCGCTCCGCCTCCTTGCGCGAGAGCGCGAACTCCTTGAGCGCCTCGACCGTGAGTGTGGTCAGCGGCACCGGGTGCAGGCTGTACCCGTCGAGCGAGCCGTCCTCCAACGGCGAGGCCGCGTACCCCACTTTCTGCATCGCTCGCTTGGTGAACTCGTCCGTGTTGACGATGATCTCCGCGCCGCGCGGCACATCGGCGATGTTCGCCTTCAGCGCGGCCGGATTCATCGCGACCAGCACGTTGGGCGCGTCCCCGGGCGTGAGGATGTCGTGGTCGGCGAAATGCAGCTGGAACGAGGAAACGCCCGGCAGGGTGCCTGCGGGCGCTCGGATCTCGGCGGGGAAGTTCGGCAGAGTCGACAGGTCGTTCCCGAAGGACGCGGTCTCGGAGGTGAAGCGGTCCCCCGTGAGCTGCATACCGTCCCCGGAGTCCCCGGCGAACCGAATAATCACCCGATCGAGGCGGCGTACGTCTTTCACGCCTGCCGGATTGCGCTGCTCTCCTACGACGGCTCCGACGTCCGAGCCGGCCTTCTCCGCTGAACTCTCCGCTGGACTGCTGACCTGGCTGGTCACTGAACTGGACCTCCTTCGAGGCGGCGGCCTGGGACCGGTCCTCCCGCGGACCCTCCCAGGATCAACAGTACGTCGGTAAGGGTGGCCTTCCCGGGACGGATCGCATGACGGACGCCATTTTGAGACGCGGCGGCGCCCGGACTTGTCATGTTTTCCCGCCCCGCGGCACTGGCAGGGTGTCAGGTGTCAAGTGCTCAGGTGTTGAGGTAGGTCAGAACGGCCAGTACACGCCGGTGATCGCCGTCGCTGGGGGAAAGTCCCAGTTTCAGGAATATGTTGCTGACGTGTTTTTCGACGGCACCGTCACTCACGACGAGCTGACGAGCGATGGCCGAATTCGTCCGGCCCTCGGCCATGAGTCCCAGCACCTCGCGCTCCCGGGGAGTGAGCCCGGCGAGCACGTCCTGCTTACGGCTGCGGCCCAGCAACTGGGCCACGACCTCCGGATCGAGCGCGGTACCCCCCTGGGCCACCCGCACCACCGCGTCCACGAACTCCCGCACCTCGGCGACCCGGTCCTTCAGCAGATACCCGACGCCCCGGCTGGACCCGGCGAGCAGCTCGGTCGCGTACCGCTCCTCGACGTACTGTGACAGGACGAGCACACCCAGTCCCGGATGCGATTTCCGCAGCTGTACGGCGGCCCGGACCCCTTCGTCGGTATGGGTGGGCGGCATCCGCACATCCGCGACGACCACGTCCGGGAGCTCGTCCTGCGCGGCCAGCTCGGTAATGGTCTTGATCAGCGCGACCCCGTCACCCACACCGGCGACGACATCGTGCCCACGGTCGGTCAACAACCGGGTCAGGCCCTCTCTCAGCAGCACTGAATCCTCGGCGATGACCACCCGCACCCTGTCTCCCACGATTCCCGGCTCCCCACCCTGTCCGAACACCAGGCTCCAGCATCCCAGTATTCGGACGAGGAAGGGGTTGTTGTCGACGGGTTTTCCCACACCCGGGCACATCCGGCACCTTCAGCCCGTCCGGCGTTTGAGGACGAGCGCCTTCAGCGCGAAGGGGGGTCTGGGGGCGCAGCCCCCAGGAACAGGATGGGACGGGTAGGGGCGGCGGGGGCGAATCAAACCCGCCCCCCACCAGCCCCACCCCTCCCACCAACCTCACCCCCGCCAAGGCAACTCCGCAGTCACCCGAGTGGGCCCACCCACCGGCGAATCCACCACCAGAATCCCGTCCACCGCACCGAGCCGCCCCGCCAGCCCCGCCAACCCGGACCCGCCGGAGGCATCCGCACCCCCCACCCCGTCATCCACCACCTGCAGCATCAACCGGTTCTCCACCCGCCACACATCCACCGACGCCCCCGTCGCCCGCGCATGCTTGCTGATGTTCTGCAGCAGCTCCGACACCGTGAAGTACGCGATCCCCTCGATCGCCGCGGCCGGCCGCTCCACCAGATCGACCTCCACCCGCACCGGCACCACACACCGAGAAGCCACCGCGGACAGCGCCGCGTCCAGCCCCCGATCCGTCAGCACCGCCGGATGAATCCCGCGCGCCAGATCCCGCAGCTCCTGCAACACCGTCTTCACCTCACCGTGCGCCTCGCCCACCATCCGCGCCGCGGCCCGCGGATCCTCCGTGAGCTTCTCCTTCGCGAGCCCCAGATCCAAGGCCAGCGCCACCAGCCGCGCCTGTGCCCCGTCGTGCAGATCCCGCTCGATACGCCGCAGATCGGCCGCGGCGGTGTCGACGACCACCCCCCGGTCGGACTCCAGCTCGACGACCCGCGTCGCCAGCCGCGACGGGCTGAGCAACCCCTGCACCATCAGCCGGTCCACGAGGGTCAGCGCCCGCACGATCCAGGGCGTGGCCATGGTGAACAACAGTCCGACCAGCGCGGTCATCGTGATCTCGAACGGGTTGTCGAGATAGATGCTGTGGGTCTCGTCGCCGTACAGCTGGAGGCCGTCCTGCCCGCCGTACATCGGGAAGAGCCAGAACCACACCGGATACGTGAGCAGCGCCCACCCGTACACCCAGAAGGTCACCGAGACCACGAACGAGAACACCGCCCACGGCATGTGCAGCACCGAGTACAGCAGATGCCGCCACGAGGTCCCGCTCTTCAGCACGGCCCCCATCCAGGCCGCCGCCCCGGGCTTCCGTCCCCGCACCGGCTCCGGTTCGGCCACGTCGAGCCCGAGCAGCCCGCGCGCCATCTTCCGCTCCAGCACACCGAACCCCCGGCACCCCGCAAGCCCCACGGCCAGCACCGGGATCCCGAGGAAGGTGATGAGGAGAAGCGAGCCGGTGAAGGCCAGGGTGACGGCGTACGAGAACACCAGCACGCTGACCGGCAGGCTCAGCAGCACATACCCGAACTCCCGCAAGCTGCGCGCCTCGACGGGCGCCCGCAAGGCGGCCGGCAACCGATGCCGCCGCTCCCCGGCGCCCCCGCCGGCCGTTCCGTGAAATCCCGCCCCGGGACCGCCCTGGCGCCCGTACCCCTGTCCGTACTCCATGGCCATCGGTCCAGTCCGTTCTGTCAGGTCGGCTCGTCTGTCATCAGCCTGCTCGCGCCGAGCGCCACGGACCATGGAGCACGTAGGCGTCTTCCCCCGGGGGTTTTCCCTACCTACGCCTCGACACCTACGCCTCGACCCGTTCCCGCCAGGGCAGCTCGGCCGTGACCGTCGTGGGCCCGCCCTCGGGCGAGTCGATGACGAACAGCCCGTCCACCGCGCCCAGCCGGTCCGCGAGCCCCGCCATCCCCGTACCGCCGTCGAGCCGCGCACCGCCGCACCCGTCGTCCCAGACCTGGATCAGCAGCCGTTCGTCGGTACGCCAGACGTCGACGGAGGCGTTCCGCGCCCCGCTGTGCTTGCTGATGTTCTGGAGCAGCTCGGAGACCGTGAAGTAGGCGATGCCCTCGATGGCGGCGGCAGGCCTGGCCGGCAGGTCGGCGCTCACCTTCACCGGCACGGTGCACCGCGAGGCCACCGAGGACAGCGCCGCGTCCAGCCCGCGGTCGGTCAGCACGGCCGGATGGATCCCGCGCGCCAGGTCACGCAGCTCCTGAAGGGCGAGCTTCACCTCACCGTGCGCCTCGTCGACCATCGCGGCCACCTGCTCGTCGGCCTGGCCCTCCAGCAGCTTCTCCTTGGCCAGCCCGAGCCCCATCGCGAGGTTCACGAGCCGGGCCTGCGCCCCGTCGTGCAGATCGCGCTCGATGCGCCGCAGATCGGCGGCGGCCGTGTCGATCACGACCCCCCGGTCGGACTCCAGTTCGGCGATACGGCGTTCCAGCTCGTCGGAGGGCGACAGGAGCCCGCGCACCATCATCCGGTCCACGTTCGTGAGCCCCCGTGCCAGGAACGGCAGCACCGGCCACAGCACGAAGAGCGACGCGAGCACGACGGTGAAGGTGAGGATGCCCCAGGGCAGCCTGATGAAGTCGTACAGGATGGTGCGCCAGCCGACCGGGTCCTTGAGCGCCAGCATCAACCGCCCGAAGAACCCGAGCTGTTCGCCGCGGGCGCCTGGCCCGCCACTCAGCGGCAGCGGACTCGGTTCGTCCACCCGCACCCCGAGCAGAGCCCTGGCCCGCGCCCGTTCGAACCGGCCCAGCAGACGCGCGCCCATCAGCGCGGCGGCGAGTACCGGAAGACCGATCACCGTGAAGGTGAGGGCTGAACCCACGCTCACCACGGTCACCACGTACACGAAACCGAACAGCGCCATCGGCAGGTTGGCCAGGAGGTGGGCGATCTCCTTCCAGGTGTGCGGTTCGAGGGCGAAACGGACAGGGGGCAGTCGGTCGCCCTCGGTTTCCGCGCTGGTGGCGGTGATACGTGCGGTCATGCCCGACAGCCTGCCCGTCGGCGCGCCACGGCGCCATGAGGTGGACCGCCCGGCGGCCCGGGGGAAAACCCCACCTTGCACACCACTTGCACACCAGCCGGACATGGCCATGTGTGACGGGCTGCTTACGGTCTCTTTAGCAGGCCCTAGACTCCCGTCCGTACAGATCGCCGAACACCAGGGGCGAGATGTCACGAGGCCAGGGAGCGAGGGACGGACATGCCGGGACCGACCGCCGTAGCCACGACAGAGCACATCGCAGCGTCGGAGTACTTCCAGTCCTACTCCGTCGTCGGACTGCTCGCCGCCGTCGGCGTGCTCTTCGTCGCGGTCGCCTTCGGGGCCGGGCGCCTGCTGCGCCCAGTGGTCCCGACCCCCGAGAAACTCCTGACGTACGAGTGCGGTGTCGACCCCGTCGGCGAGGGCTGGGCCCACACCCAGGTCCGCTACTACGTCTACGCCTTCCTCTACGTCGTCTTCGCCGTCGACTCGATCTTCCTGTTCCCCTGGGCGACCGTCTTCGCGGCTCCCGGCTACGGCGCGGCCACCCTCGTCGAGATGTTCGTCTTCCTCGGCTTCCTGGCCGTGGGCCTGCTCTACGCATACAAGAAGGGCGTCCTGACGTGGACGTGACGCCAGAAGCGAACTCGCCGGCGCCTGTACCTGTAGCCGCACCTGTGCCAGTACCCGTGCCGGCGCCTGTGCCCGTGCTGCTGCCGGAGCCCAAGCGGCTGGGCGCCCTCGCCCGCCTGGCCCCCGAACCGATGAAGGTGGTCCTGAACTGGGGCCGCCGCTACTCGCTCTGGGTCTTCAACTTCGGCCTCGCCTGCTGCGCGATCGAGTTCATCGCCGCGTCCATGGCCCGCCACGACTTCATCCGCCTCGGCGTGATCCCCTTCGCCCCGGGGCCGCGCCAGGCCGACCTGATGGTGGTCTCGGGCACGGTCACGGACAAGATGGCCCCGGCGGTACGGCGCCTGTACGAACAGATGCCCGAGCCGAAATACGTCATCTCCTTCGGCGCGTGCAGCAACTGCGGCGGCCCGTACTGGGACTCCTACTCCGTGACGAAGGGCGTCGACCAGATCATCCCGGTCGATGTCTACGTCCCCGGCTGCCCGCCCCGGCCCGAGGCGCTGCTCCAGGGCATCCTCAAGCTCCAGGAGAAGATCGCCCGGGAGTCCCTGGGCGAGCGGTACGCGTCCGGACCGGCGACGCGCCCCTCACCGGCCGAGCTTCAGAGCCCCCTGGTACAGCCCCCGACCGCGGGAGAGACAACATGACGGCGGCAACCGGCTGGCTGCCCGCCCCCACCGAGGAACTCTTCGGTACGGAGGCCACGGCCGAGGAGTCGTACGACGTCCTGACCGTCGACGTACCCCCGGCGTCCTGGACCGAGGCCCTGAAGACCGCGCGTGACCGCCTCTCCTGCACCTACTTCGACTGGCTCAGCGCGGTCGACGAACCGGGCACGGGCTTCCGCGTCGCCGCCCACGTGGTCGCCCTCTCGCCGGTCCGCCGCCTCCTCGTACGGACGACGGTCCCGCACGAGTCCGCCGTACTGGCCTCCCTCGTGGACGTCTACGCGGGCGCCGCCTGGCACGAGCGCGAGACGCACGAGATGTTCGGCGTCCGTTTCGAGGGCCACCCGGGCCTGGACCACCTCCTCCTCCCGGAGACCTTCGAGGGCCACCCCCTCCGCAAGGACTTCGTGCTGGCGGCGCGGGTCGCCAAGGCGTGGCCGGGCGCGAAGGAGCCGGGGGAGTCGGAGCACGGTGGCCCGAAGCGCCGCCAGATGCTCCCGCCCGGCGTCCCCGACCCCAACGAATGGGGCCCCCTGAAGGGCCAGTTGCCCCCGGCCCCGACCCGCCCGGCCCGCGCCACCGCCGGCCGGGCGACCGGCGACCGCCCGGTACGCCGCACCCGCACGGCATCGGACGGCTCGGCAAGCCAGCCCCCGGAAAGCGGGACCCCGGCGCCGGAGGGCACCGCCACGGAGGCCTCGCCGACCACGCCGACCCCGACGGTGGCACCCCGCCGAGCGCGCAGCGCGAGCCAGGGCTCGGCATCGCAGCACCCGCGGACACCGGCGACCGAGGCCCCCGAGCCACCACCCACGGCGGACGCCCCCTGGCACCACGCCCGGCCGGCCTTCGACGAACCCACCCCGAAGGCCACCGAGCCGGCCGAACCCCCCGCCACTGAAGACCCCGACAACCCGCCAGGAGGCTCGCAGTGAACGACGCGCTCGACGTCACCCTGCGACTTCTGATCGTCTTCGTCGTCTTCCTCACCTTCCCCCTGATCGTCGGTCAGGCCGAGCACAAGGTGATGGCCCACATGCAGGGCCGCCTCGGCCCGATGTACGCGGGCGGCTTCCACGGCTGGGCCCAACTGGTCGCGGACGGCGTCAAGTTCGCTCAGAAGGAAGATATCGTCCCGGCCGGAGCCGACCGCCGTATCTTCCAGCTCGCCCCCGCCGTGGCCCTCCTGCCGTATCTCGTCGTCCTCCTCGCCATCCCGATCGGCCCGGGCGACGGCGCCGTCGGCGAGGTCGTCGACGCGGGCATCTTCTTCGTCCTCGCCGTCATGGGCGTCGGCGTCCTCGGCTCGCTCATGGCCGGCTGGGCGTCGGCCAACAAGTTCTCCCTCCTGGGCGGCCTGCGCACCGCCGCCCAACTCCTCGCCTACGAGCTCCCGATGCTCCTCACCGCCGCCTCGGTCGCGATGGCGGCGGGAACGGTCTCGATCCCCGGCATCCTCGACGCCTTCGAGTGGTGGTGGCTGCCCTGGCAGATCGTCGGCGCGATCGTCTTCTTCGTGGCCGGCCTCGCCGAACTCCAACGGCCCCCCTTCGACATGCCGGTGGCCGACTCGGAGATCATCTTCGGCGCCTACACCGAGTACACCGGCCTCCGTTTCGCCCTCTTCCTCCTCGCCGAGTACGCCGGGATCGTCGTCCTGTGCGGACTGACCACCGTCCTCTTCCTGGGCGGCTGGCACGGCCCCTGGGCCGCCGACGGCCTCGGCTGGGTCTGGACCCTCCTGAAGACGGCGGTGCTGGCCTTCGTCGTGATCTGGCTGCGCGTCACCTACCCCCGTCTGCGCGAGGACCAGCTCCAGAAGCTCTCCTGGACCCTCCTCGTCCCCCTCTCCCTCGCCCAGATCGCCCTCACCGGCATCGTGAAGGTGGTGATCTCGTGACCACGGCTGAGCCCCTCCCGCCCGCCAGGTCCCGCATTCCCGGCATCGGCCTGGCCAAGGGCCTGGCCGTCACCCTCCGTACGATGACGAAGAAGACCGTCACCGCGCAGTACCCGGACGTCCAGCCCGACCTCCCGCCCCGCTCCCGCGGAGTCATCGGCCTCTTCGAGGAGAACTGCACGGTCTGCATGCTGTGTGCCCGCGAGTGCCCGGACTGGTGCATCTACATCGACTCCCACAAGGAGACGGTCCCGGCCGCCGCCCCCGGTGGCCGCGAGCGCAGCCGCAACGTCCTCGACCGCTTCGCCATCGACTTCTCCCTCTGCATGTACTGCGGTATCTGCATCGAGGTGTGCCCCTTCGACGCCCTCTTCTGGTCCCCGGAGTTCGAGTACGCCGAGACCGACATCCACGAACTCACCCACGAACGCGACAAGCTCCGCGAGTGGATGTGGACGGTCCCGGCCCCGCCCGCCCTCGACCCCGCCGCCGAGGAACCGAAGGAGATCGCCACCGCCCGAAAGACGGCGGAGAAACTGGCGACCACGCAGGCCACAGAGGCTGAGCCGCACGAGCCCAGCGTGTCCACCGAGCCGCAGGAGGGAACGTCGTGACCCTCGCCGCCGCAACCCACGGCTTCCTCTCCCCGACCGGCGTCGAGATCGCCTTCCTCCTTGTCGGCCTCGTCACCTTCGGCGCCGCGCTCGTCACCGTCACCACCCGGCAACTGGTGCACGCTGCCCTGTGGCTGGTGGTGACCCTCGGCGGCCTCGCCGTCGAATACCTCCTCCTCACAGCCGAGTTCATCGCCTGGGTACAGGTCCTCATCTACGTCGGTTCCGTCGTCGTCCTCCTCCTCTTCGGCCTGATGCTCACCAGGGCCCCCATCGGCCGCTCCCCGGACGCCGACTCCGGCAACCGGTGGGCCGCCCTCGCTGTGGCCCTCGCCTCCGCCGCCGCCCTGGTCTGGGTCGTCGTCGACGCCTTCCGCGCAACCTGGATCGACCTGGACGGCGCCGCCGCCGGTTCCACCGCAGTCACCGGCGCGAGCCTCTTCCAGAACTGGGTCCTCCCCTTCGAGGCCCTCTCCGTCCTCCTCCTCGCGGCCCTGGTCGGCGCGATCGTCCTGTCCCGCAAGACGAAGGCGGAGTCGAGCTCTCCCCTTGTGAACTCCCGAGCCGCGACCGGTGGTTCCCCCTCTGTCCCGGATTCCCGGAATCACCCGATCGAGCGAACCAGCCCGGCCGATCAGGAAGGTGCCCTCTGATGCACCTCGCCTATCCCGCCGTACTCTCCGCCCTCCTCTTCTGCACCGGCCTCTACGGCGTCCTGGCCCGCCGCAACGCGATCCTGGTCCTGATGTCCGTCGAGCTGATGCTCAACGCCGTCAACCTCAACCTCGTCGCCTTCGACGTCTGGCTCAGCAGAACCACCCGGGAGACCCTGCACTCCGGCCAGGCCCTCACCCTGTTCACCATCGCCATCGCCGCCGCAGAGATCGGCATCGGCCTGGCGATCGTCCTCGCCGTCCACCGGGGCCGCGGCACCGCGGACATCGACAAGCTCCGCGACACCGCCGAGCCGCACGGCCCCGACGAAGCCACCCTCACGGAAGACGAGAAGGCTGAGGCCACCGCGTGACCACGACCACCCTCGCCGTCCTCGTCCCCCTTCTCCCGTTCCTGGGCGCCGCGGCCGGCCTGCTCCTGGGCCGCACGGCCCCCGGCTTCGTACGCCCCCTCGCCGTACTGCCGCCCCTCACGGCGCTCGCCCTCGCCGTGGTCGTCGCCGTACGCCAGGGTGGCGACCGGGCCGTCGACGCCGCCACCGAGCTCACGCCCACCGGCTCGGTACCCGTCGAACTCGCCCTGCACATCGACGGCTTCGCCGCCCTCGTCGCCGTCCTGGTCGCCCTGGTCGCGACCTGTGTGCAGATCTACTCGACGGCCTATCTGCGCGACGACCCGCGCTACCCGTCGTACGCCGCTCTCGTCTCCCTCTTCACCTCCGCGATGCTGCTCGTCGTCTACTCCGGCGACCTGATGGTGCTGCTGGTCGGCTGGGAGATCATGGGCATCTGCTCCTACTTCCTGGTCGGCCACTACTGGGAGACCCCGGAAGCCCGCGCCGCCTCCCTCAAGGCCTTCCTCGTCACCAAACTCGGCGATGTCCCCTTCCTGATCGGCCTGTTCGCGCTCGCCACCGACGCCGGGTCCTTCCGGATCACGAAGATCCTCGGCTCCGTCGCGAGCGGCGGACTCGACCACCCGACACTGGTCGCCCTGCTGCTCCTGGCCGGCGTGGCGGGCAAGTCGGCGCAGTTCCCGCTGCACACCTGGCTCCCCGACGCGATGGCGGGCCCCACTCCCGTCTCCGCGCTGATCCACGCCGCGACGATGGTCGCCGCCGGTGTCTACTTCATCGCCCGGCTCCTCCCGGTCTTCGCGGCCTCCTCGGCCGCACTGGTCGTCCTCGCCGTCATGGCAGCCGTCACGATGACCGGCTCAGCCCTCGCCGCCCTCGCCCAGGACGACATCAAACGCGTCCTCGCCTACTCGACGATCGGCCAGCTCGGCTACATGACCGGCGCCCTCGCCGTCGGCGACCGCGGTGCCGCCGTCTTCCACCTCCTCACCCACGGCGCCTTCAAGGCGCTGCTCTTCCTCGCGGCCGGCGTGATCATCCACGCCTCCGGCACCAACTCGCTGGCCGCCATGTCCCGCATGGGCAACCTGCGCGCCCGCATCCCCGACGCCTACTGGACGATGACCGTGGCGCTCCTCGCGCTCGCCGCGATCCCGCCCTTCAGCGGCTTCTTCTCCAAGGAGTCCGTACTCGGCGCCGCCGAGGACGTCACCACCGGCCACGCCGGGGGCATCCCCGGTGCCGCAGGCTGGATCGTCCTCGTCGCAGGCCTGGTCTCGGCCCTGCTCACCGCCGCCTACGCGACCCGCCTGTGGCTGCTCGCCTTCCGCGGCCGGGGCGTCGAGGCCCCCGACCACGGAAGACAGCCCGTCGCGATGACATCGGTGCTCTGGGCGCTCGCGGTCCCGTCCCTCGCCCTCGGCGGGCTCGCCTACGGCAGGCTGCCCGACTGGTTCGACGGACACGGCCTGACCCCGACCCTCACCACCTCCGTCCTCGGCACGGGAACGGCCCTCGTCGGTGGCCTCGTCACCTACGGAGCCTGGCGCCAGCTCACCGCCCTGGCGGCCCGCGTCCCCCTGGGTGCGGTCGCGGCCCATCCGGAAGGGGACGGCGGCCTGGTCGAGGCCGAGGCCATCGCCACCCACACCCCCGCATACGGAGACATGGCCACCGCACCCGACCCGGCCGATCCCGGACGCCTCCTGCTCGGCCCGCTCCACCGCCACGCGGCCGTCGGCTTCCACCTGGACGCCCTGTACACGGCACTGTTCGTCCGCCCGGTCCAGGCCGCCGCCACCCTCGTCCGCTTCCTCGACCGAGAGGTCGTCGACACCTACGTACGCGGCGCGAGCGCCGTGCCCCGCCTGCTGGGTACCGCCGTACGGCGCGCCCAGACCGGCAACGTCCAGACCTATGTGAGCGCGCTGCTCGCCGGCACCGTCGTCCTGGTGGTCGCCGTCCTCCTCGTCGCCACGGGAGCGTGAGCAGGCGTGATCGATATCAACGAGTCAGTGATGCGGTTCCTTCTGGCATTTCTCGTCGTAGGCCCGCTGATCGGTGCCGTCGCCGCTCTCCTGCCGGCCCCGCCCGGACTGAGAGGGAAGTCGCCCGAGCAGGCCGTGCTGCGGCACGGCGTGACCGTCACCGGCGTGGTGCTCATCGCCGCGATCGTCCTGGCGCTCGGCTTCGACCACGACCATCCGTCGAAGATGCAGGCCACGACCGACATCAGCTGGATCCCCGCACTCGACGTGCGCATCCACCTCGGCGTCGACGGCATTTCCCTCCCCCTTCTGGTCCTGAGCGCGCTCCTGACCTTCCTCTGCGCGCTCTACTCCTACTTCAAGCTGCCCGTCGGCCCCTCCCCGAAGGCCTTCGTCGCACTCCTCCTCGTCCTGGAGTCCGGCACCCTCGCGACCTTCGCCGTCCTCGACCTGCTGCTGTTCTTCCTCGCCTTCGAGACGGTGCTCATCCCGATGTACTTCCTCATCGCCCGCTGGGGCGGTGAGCAACGGACCCGAGCGGCCTGGAAGTTCATCCTCTACACCCTGCTCGGATCCGTGGTCATGCTGCTGGGCCTGCTCCAGATCGGGATCAAAGCGGGCACGTTCGACATCATGGCACTCACCACTGACAACGGCTCAGGACTGACCACATCCGTGCAGGTCACCGCCGCTTTGGCGATCGGGATCGGGCTCGCGGTCAAGACGCCGATGTGGCCGCTGCACAGCTGGCTGCCGGACGCCCACACCGCCGCCCCGACCGTCGGCTCGGTCCTGCTGGCAGGCGTCCTGCTCAAGATGGGCACGTACGGGTTCGTACGCATCCTGCTGCCGGTCACACCCGACGGATTCCGGACGTTCGCGCCCTACCTCGCCGCGTTCGCCGTCGTCGGGATCATCTACGGATCCCTGGCCTGCCTGGCCCTCGCCCGGCAGGGCGCGAAGGGCGACCTCAAGCGGCTCATCGCCTACTCCTCAGTCGGCCACATGGGCTTCGTCCTGCTCGGCATCTCGACCATGACCCCGACCGGCGTGAACGGCGCCCTGTTCGCCAACATCGCCCACGGCCTCATCACCGGCCTCCTCTTCTTCCTGGTCGGCGCGCTGAAGGACCGCACGGGCACCACCGACCTCGACACCCTCGCCGACCGCACCGGCGCCGCCCTCTACGGCCGGGCCCCGCGCCTCGGCGGCCTCGTTGCCTTCGCCGCCGTCGCCTCGCTCGGACTGCCCGGCCTCGCCGGGTTCTGGGGCGAGATGCTGGCCCTGTTCGGCGCGTTCGACCCCGCCGACGACCTCAGCCGCCCCGCCTTCCTCACCTACACGGCGATCGCCGCCTTCGGCACCCTGCTCACCGCCGCCTACATGCTCATCGTCGTACGCCGCGTCTGCATGGGCGCCGCCCCGCAGCCGGACGCCCCCCGGCTCGCCGACGTACAGACGTACGAACTCGCGGCCTGGACCCCGCTCGTCGCCCTCACCGTCGTCGCCGGACTCTGGCCGAAGGCCCTCCTCGGCCTGACCGACCCGGCCGTGCAGCAGCTCCTCTCAGGAGGCCCCCGATGAGCTCCCCGGCCCAGTCCGCGGCTCAGTCAGTCGTCCAGTCCGTCGACTGGCTCGCCATCGCGCCGCCCACCGTCGCGGCCCTCGTGGGGCTCGCCGTGCTGGTCGCCGACCTGTTCATCGGCGACAACAGGAAGGCACTCCTCGGCTGGACCTCGGTCGCCGGCCTCGCCGCGTCCGGCCTCCTCCTGCTGCCCCTCCTGGACGGCGACCGCTCCACCTTCTGCCTCACCGGCAGCACGCACGCGTGCAGCTACACGGCCGACCGCTTTACCCTCGTCATCCAGTTCCTGGTGCTCGGTGGCGCGCTGCTCGCCGCCCTTCTCTCGGTCACCGCCCTCAAGGACGCCGACCGCGGACTCCCCGAAGGGGAGTACTGGTTCCTGCTGCTGTCCTCCGCCGCCGGAGCGGCCCTGCTGCCCGCCTCCCGCGACCTCGCGACCCTGATCGTCGCCCTGGAGGTCGCCTCCCTGCCCGCCTTCGCCCTTGTCGGCATCCGGCACGGCGACCGGAAGTCCTCCGAAGCGGCCCTGAAGTTCTTCCTGTCCTCCGTGACGGCGACCGCGGTCAGCCTCATGGGCATCAGCTTCGTGTACGCGTCCACGGGCACCCTCTACCTCACCGAGATCGCCGACCGGATCCAGCACGTCGACCCGCAACTCCACACCCTCGCCCAGGCGGGCGTCGTCCTCACTCTCATCGGCTTCGCCTTCAAGACGGCCGCCGTGCCCTTCCACTTCTGGGTACCCGACACCTACGTGGGGGCGCCCCTGCCGATCGCCGCCTACCTGTCGGTCGTCGGCAAGGCCGTCGGCTTCTCCGGCCTGATCCTCGTCACGGTCGTCGCCTTCCCGTCGTACGCGGACGTCTGGGGCCCGGCACTGGCAGCCCTTGCCGCGCTCACCATGACCGTCGGCAACGTCGGCGCCCTGCGCCAGCAGAGCACGCGCGCGTACAGCGCGGTACGCCTGCTCGCCTGGTCGTCCGTCGGCCAGGCCGGCTACCTCCTCGTACCGATCGCCGCCGCCGCGTACTCCGACGACGCCCAGAAGACGATCGGCTCCACCGTCGCGTACGCCCTCATGTACGCCGCCGTGAACCTCGGCGCCTTCGCCGTGGCGGCCCTGGTGGCCCGTACGAAGCCCCTGAACCGCGTCAGCGACTACCGGGGCCTCTACGCCACCCGCCCCCTCGCAGCGCTCGTTCTGGGCTTCTTCCTGCTGTGCCTCGCCGGCCTGCCGCCGGGCATCATCGGCCTCTTCGCGAAGGTCACCGTCTTCTCCGCGGCCGTCGACGCCGGACTCGGCTGGCTGGCCGTGATCATGGCCGTCAACGTGGTGATCGCTCTCTTCTACTACCTCCAGTGGACGGCCCTGCTCTTCCGCACCCCCGAGGGAGCCGAGGAACGCCACCGCGTCCCGGCCCCCCTCACGGCCGCGATCGCCCTGACCGCCGTCCTCGGTATCGCCCTCTCCGGCGCACCCCAGCTGGTACTGCGCTTCGCCGGCACCGGCCTCTTCTGACCCCCGACGCCCGCACGCGCGCGTGGACCACCCGGACGGCTCACGCGCGCCTGAGAGCGCGCAAGGGAACTGCGAATCCCCGCCTGGCGTTGACCAGTACGGAAGGGTCCACTGGACCTGACATCAGGGTTCCCCTGCCGCACCACCAGGAGGGCGTACCGTGCACCGCCGGCACAACGGGCTCAGGACAGCCCTGCTCCTCGGGGGACTGTCCGCACTCATCATCGTCATCGGCAGCTTCTTCGGCCGTACGGGCCTGGTGATCGCACTCTTCGTCGCGATCGGCACCAACGCGTACGCGTACTGGAACAGCGACAAGCTGGCTCTACGCGCGATGCGCGCCCGCCCGGTGAGCGAATTCGAGGCCCCGGCCCTGTACCGCATGGTCCGTGACCTCTCCACCCAGGCCCGCCAGCCCATGCCTCGCCTGTACATCTCGCCCACCGAAGCGCCGAACGCGTTCGCCACGGGCCGCAACCCGCGCAACGCGGCGGTGTGCTGCACCGAAGGCATCCTGCACATCCTGGACGAGCGCGAACTGCGCGGCGTCATCGGCCATGAGCTGAGCCATGTCTACAACCGCGACATCCTCATCTCGTCGGTCGCCGGCGCGCTGGCCTCCGTGATCATGTTCCTGGTCAACTTCGCCTGGCTGATCCCGATCGGCCGCTCGAACGACGACGACGGCCCCGGCATCCTCGGCATGCTGATGATCATGATCCTGGGTCCGCTCGCGGCCACTGTCATCCAGCTCGCCATCAGCCGCTCCAGGGAGTACGAGGCCGACGCGTCGGGCGCCCAGCTCACCGGCGACCCACTGGCCCTCGCGAGCGCCCTGCGCAAACTGGAAGCGGGCACGAAGCAACTCCCGCTGCCCCCCGAGCCCCGTATCGAGACCGCGAGCCACATGATGATCGCGAACCCCTTCCGCCCAGGCCAGGGACTCTCCAAGATGTTCTCTACGCACCCGCCGATGGCGGAGCGCATCGCCCGGCTCGAAAAGATGGCAGGTCGCCACCAGTGAAGACAATCCTCAACGTCATTTGGCTCGTCCTGAGCGGCTTCTGGCTGTTCCTCGCCTATCTGGCGGCCGGCGCGCTGCTCTGCATCACGATTATCGGAATTCCGTTCGGAATCGCGGCTTTCCGGATCGGTGCCTACGCCTTGTGGCCCTTCGGCCGCACGACGGTCGAGCGGCGCGACGCGGGCGCCCCCTCCTGCATCGGCAACGTCCTGTGGCTGGTTCTCGCGGGCTGGTGGCTCGCCCTGGCCCACGTCGTCACCGGCGTTCTCCTCTGCATCACGATCATCGGCATCCCGTTCGGCATCGCCAACTTCAAGCTCATCCCCGTCTCGCTGCTGCCGCTGGGCCGCGAAATCGTGCCGACGGACGAGCCGTTCAGCTCGCGCTGGTAGCGAGCCGCCCGCCGGTTGTCCACAGGCCGCCGCGATTGTCAGTGGCGGCCTGCATGATGAATCCATGACCGAGATCGAGCAGTTGCTGACACGGGTGGCCGCTGAGGCACGCGACACCCGGCCGTGGGGCTGGCCTTCACTGCCCGCCCCCGTTGACGCGGCCACGCTCGACCGTGCCGAGACCGCCCTCGGTTTCCCGCTGCCGCCGCTCCTCGCCGAGCTCTACCTCCGGATAGGAGACGGCGGATTCGGCCCGTCCTACGGCCTGTTGCCCCTGCTCGACAGCTCGTCCGCCGGTGAGCCGCCCGTCGTCGCCCAGTACCTCGCCAACCGCGAGGAGACCCGCAAGGACCCGGACTGGCCCTGGCCCGAGGGCATCCTGCCGATATCCCACTGGGGCTGCGGGATGTACGCGTGCGTGGACTGCCGCACCCGGGAAGGCACCGTACTGCTCTTCGAACCGAACACCGCCGACGCCGACCACGCGTGGTATGTCGACGCCCCGGACCTCGCGAAGTGGCTGGCCACCTGGCTCGACGGTTCGGGCTGGTACGAGGAGTCCAGCGACGATACGGACCTGGAGCCCTGGCCCGAATTCCGCATACGTATGGCGACGGCGGCGGCGACAGCGACACCGCCTGCGCCGGCCCAGCCCTCGTAGCCGACGCGAGTTCCGTCAGCCGTGAGGCCCGGCCGACGCCCGCGAATCATTCGTCGCCGACCACCACCGCACGCCGTACGCGACCGCCCCCAGGCCCAGCACGCCCGCGCCCACGACCACCGACACCCCCGGAAGCGCGAACGCCAGCGTCACACAGCCGAGGAACCCCACCGCCGGCACCAACCGGGACGCCGGAGCCGAACTCAGCGTCCAGGCGGAGGCGTTGGCCACCGCGTAGTACGCCAGAACCCCGAAGGAGGAGAAGCCGACAGCACCCCGTACGTCCACCGTCGCGGCCAGCACCGCGACCACCGCGCCCACGGCCAGCTCGGCCCGGTGCGGCACCTGGAGGCGTGGATGCACGGTGGCCAGGGCGCCGGGCAGATGACGGTCACGGGCCATGGCCAGCGTCGTCCGTGAGACACCCAGGATCAGGGCGAGCAGCGAGCCGAGCGCGGCCACGGCGGCACCTGCCCGGACGACAGGCACCAGCCCCGGCACGCCCGCCGCCCGGACCGCGTCGACCAGTGGGGCGGTCGCCTGCCCGAGCCCACCAGACCCCAGCACGGAAAGGACAGCCACCGACACCGCCGCGTACACCACCAGCGCGATGCCCAGGGCCGTCGGGATCGCGCGCGGGATGGTGCGCGAGGGATCCCGGACCTCTTCGCCGAGGGTCGCGATCCGGGCGTACCCGGCGAACGCGAAGAACAGCAGCCCCGCCGCCTGAAGCACTCCGCCCACACCCCCGGAGGCCCCGGCCTCCAGTCGGCCGGCATCGGCGGCGTCGGAGGTCAGGCTCACCACCACCACGGAAGCGAGGACAGTGAGGACCACCGCCACGATCGCCCGCGTCAGCCAGGCGGACTTCTGGACACCGCCGTAGTTCACCGCGGTCAGCGCCACCACGGCCGCGACCGCCACCGCGTGCGCCTGACCCGGCCAGACATACGTGCCCACAGTGAGCGCCATCGCCGCACAGGAGGCCGTCTTCCCGACGACGAACGACCAGCCCGCGAGATAGCCCCAGAAGGCGCCGAGCCGCTCCCGCCCGTACACGTAGGTGCCACCGGAGGCGGGATAGAGCGCGGCCAGCCGGGCGGACGACATGGCGTTGCAGTAGGCGACCACGGCCGCCGTGGCGAGCCCGAGCAGCAGCCCGGACCCCGCCGCGCGTGCCGCGGGTCCCAGGGCCGCGAAGACACCGGCCCCGACCATCGAACCGAGCCCGATGACCACGGCGTCCCCGACGCCCAGCGTGCGGCGCAGTTCAGGGGGCGATTGGGCACCGGGCTGTGTCATGTGCCGCACCCTACTGACCGGTGCAACCGCCAGGCACCGCGTTGACGTCGTGTACAGCAACACGACACGAACACCGCACCAACCCGAACGCACAGACACGACGAGACCGACAACGTCGCAAGTCACAGCGCCGGGACAGTTCGAGCACAGCACAGAGGGGCAGGTTCAGGACATGGGCATCATCGGCTGGATCATCCTGGGGCTGTTGGCCGGGGCCATCGCCAAGTTCCTGCTGCCCGGGCGCGACCCGGGCGGTTTCATCGGCACGACGGTCATCGGCGTCGCGGGCGCGTTCCTCGGCGGCTGGATCTCGGCGCGCTTCCTCGACCACCCCATCAGTAAACAGTTCTACGACGGCACCACGTGGGCGGCGGCGATCGGCGGATCGCTGGTGCTGCTGATCGCGTACCGCCTTCTGTTCGGCAACTCGCGCGACTGACCGCGTACCTGGCCGGGCGCCGGGGTCCGCAGCAGGCAGAAGGGAGGGGTGGGCGTCGCAGGGCGCCCACCCCTCTTCAACCCCTCGTGGACTACCGGTAGTTCACGAACTGCAGCGCGAAGTCGAAGTCCTTGCCCTTGAGAAGGGCGATGATGGCCTGAAGGTCGTCGCGGTTCTTCGAGCTGACGCGCAGCTCTTCCCCCTGGACCTGGGCCTTCACGCCCTTCGGGCCCTCGTCGCGGATGATCTTCGCGACCTTCTTGGCGTTCTCCTGGGAGATGCCCTCCTCGATCGAGGAAAAGATCTTGTACTCCTTGCCGGAGAGCTGCGGCTCACCCGCGTCCAGGCACTTCAGCGAGATGCCGCGCTTGATCAACTTGGTCTCGAACACGTCGAGGACCGCCTTGACCCGTTCCTCGGAGTTCGCCTCCATGAGGATCTTCTCGCCGGACCAGGAGATCGAGGCACCCACACCCTTGAAGTCGTAGCGCTGGGAGATCTCCTTGGCGGTCTGGTTGAGGGCGTTGTCGACCTCCTGCCGCTCGACCTTCGAGACGATGTCGAAACTGGAGTCGGCCATGTCCTGTGGCTCCTTGTATGGGGTGCGTGTCGGAAACTGTGGGGTGCGTATCGGCATGCGTGGGCACAGCAGCCGAGCCCGGTGTACGTCCCGGGCCGCATCCGCACAAGGGTAGCCACCCCCTCCCCTCCGGGCGCCGCTCAATCGGGTGGCGAAGCACCCCTACCCATCAGGTATCGTTTACGTCGTTGCCACGGAGCGCCGCCGAAAAGCGGTTCGAAAGGGCAGCAAACCCTGGCGGTGTGCCCGAGCGGCCAAAGGGAGCAGACTGTAAATCTGCCGGCTCAGCCTACCCAGGTTCGAACCCTGGCGCCGCCACAGGTGAGAGAGACCCTCTTTTCTCTGCGATTACGCAGAGAAAAGAGGGTCTTTTCGTTGCGGGCGCCCGCTGAAGCCATGAGGGAGAGTGACCCCATGCCATCGCAGTCACGGCCGTCGTTCGTGTCGTCGTCCCGTCGCCGGAGCTGTCCCGAGTGCCGGCGGGAGATCGCTGTCGTCGCCGGGAGGTTCGCGCGGCACGATCCGCAGGGAGCCCGGGGGAGCGGTGAACTCGTTTCGTGTCCGGGGTCGCGGCGGCAGGCGGAACTCGGGGCGGCCCAGCCGTCGTTGGACGGGTACGTCCCACCCGCATTCCCCGGCCAGCTGCCCCTCTTCTAGAGTCCCGGCCCCTCGACCGGCCGTCCTCAGTTTCCCGCCACCGACTTCACCGCCACCGAAACCGGCGTCGAACCGCCGATCAGCTCCAGTGTCAGGCCCGCCGTCGCCGGAGTGTCCAGCAGCTCGGTGAGGACGGCGGCCACGTCGTCGCGCGGGATCGCGCCGCGCCCCGTGTCGGCCTCCAGGCGTACGCGGCCCGTGCCGGCGTCGTCCGTCAATGCGCCGGGGCGCAGGATCGTCCAGTCGAGCGCGTCCAGGCCGCTGACGTACGCGTCCGCCTCGCCCTTCGCCCGCTGGTAGACGTCGAAGACGTCGTCGCCCCGATGGGCCGGATCCGCGCCCATCGACGACACGACCACATGTCTGCGCACTCCCGCCCGAACCGCCGCGTCCGCGAACAGCACCGCCGCTCCCCGGTCCACCGTGTCCTTGCGGGCCGTCCCGCTGCCCGGGCCGGCGCCCGCCGCGAAGACCGCCGCGTCAGCGCCCCGCAGCAGCTCGGCGACCTCGTCCACCGACGCCGCCTCCAGGTCGCACACGACCGGTTCCGCGCCGGCCGCCCGCAGGTCGTCGCCCTGTTCGGGGCGGCGGATGATGCCCGCGACCTCGTCACCGCGCGCGGCGAGCAGACGCTCCAGCCGCAACGCGATCTGACCATGACCTCCAGCGATGACAATGCGCATGCCTTCGACCGTACGCCCCGCCGAACCCGTTCGCCGCACAGTCCGTACGACGTCCGTCCGCTTCGCCGAAGCCTCACCCTTCCCTTGCCTCACGACCGCCCCGTACGCCCCTGCCGCGGCAGGTCCAGCGCTGCCACCGCCGGTGTGTTGCAGTACTCCCGTACCGCGCTCGTCCGTGCCACAACGCGCCCCCTGTGCACCACGAACCGGCTGTAGGCGAGGGACAGCGCGCCCGCCAGACGGTCGCCCCGGACCGCCAGCAGTTCAGCCGGGAAGCCCGCCTCGACCCGCACCTCCGGCAGGCCGAGTACCGCCCTCGCCGACGCGCTCACGGCGTCGTACGCCTCCTCCGGGCGCAGGCCGTGGCGGGACGCGAGCAGGTACGCCGCCTCCAGGGGGTCCCCGCGGCCCACCGGGTTCGCCACGTCGCGCAGCGCGCCGCTGCCCGCGGCCACCCGCACCCCGGCCGCCCGCAGCAGACGTACCGGAGCCGTGGCACGGCGTTCAGCGCCCCCGCAGCCGCCCTGGGGGAGGCACGTCACCGTCACGCCCGCCGCGGCGAGCTGGTCCGCGGCCCGTGAGGCCACCTCGGCGGGCAGCCGGCCGAGGCCGCCGCAGGGGCCGATGGTCACGCCCGGGCGCAGGCCGCCCGCCATCGCCGCCAGCCGGGCCAGGCGGGCCGGGTCGTCACCGTCCGTGTGCAGGTCGACCGGGCAGCCGTGTTCCGATGCGACCTCCAGGACCGCCTCCACGTAGCCGGTCGGATCGGGGTCGCGGTCCGGACAGCCGCCCACCACCGACGCGCCCATCTTCACCGCGTCCCGCAGCATCGCCAGACCGTCCGCCCCGGCGGCGCCGGTCAGCACGCGCGGCATCGCCACCGCCGTCAGCTCGGCGAGGCCACGCAGCGCCCGCCGCGCCTGCAGTACGGCGGCCAGGGCGCCCAGCCCCGGTACGTCGCCGATACGGACGTGCGAGCGCAACGCGGTGGCCCCGTGGCCGAGTTGCAGCAGCGCGGCCTCGGTGGCCCGGCGCTGGACGTCCTGGGGGTCGTAGGAGACCGGGCCGTCGGCGTCGGCGGACAGGGCCGTGTCGCCGTGCGCGTGCGGTTCGGCGGGGGCCGGCAGGAGGAGGTAGCCGCTGAGGTCCACGCGGGTGGCGTACGCGCTGAGGCTGCCGACCGTGCCGACCGCCTCGATACGACCGCCGCCCAGCCGTACGTCCACGGTCCGGCCGTCGGTGAGATGTGCCCCACAGAGGAGGAGCGCTGCCGGGTCCCCCGAAGGAGCGGGCGACGAGGAGTGGGGCGGCTGCGGCTGGCTGTCGGGCATCGCGCTCCTGTGCTCGGGGGCGGCTGCGCGCAAGCGGGGACACAAGATCACGCAGAGTGAGTCGAGCCTAGGGCGGGCATCCGCCCCTGTTGCGGAGGAGCGCAATAGTCGTACCGGTGTGGTCCGCCGGCTCGGAAAGATCGCTGGCGAGGGGGTGTGTAAGGGGTCGTGGGAGGGGTTGCGGGAGAGGGCTTTGAGGCCGCTGGGGGAGGGGTTCCCGAACCGCCGACTGAGCGCGGAACGCGGGCCGGAACAGGCCCGGGTGGGTGCCGCGAAACGGATTTGGGTGAACGGTGGCGAGCGTGTAATGTCTTCATCGCTCGCCCCAATAGCTCAGTCGGTAGAGCGTCTCCATGGTAAGGAGAAGGTCTACGGTTCGATTCCGTATTGGGGCTCTGGTGTGAGAGGCCCCTGCCGCAAGGCAGGGCCGATCGCATCACAGCGGTGTAGCTCAGTCGGTAGAGCAAGCGGCTCATAATCGCTGTGTCACCGGTTCAAGTCCGGTCACCGCTACTGACAGTAGCCGATTGCGGGGTCGGTCCTTCGATCGGCTATTCTGTTATGCGTTCAACGTCCCATCCGTTCGTCAAGGAGCACTCCTGTGGCTGCCACCGACGTCCGCCCGAAGATCACGCTGGCCTGCGTGGAGTGCAAGGAGCGGAACTACATCACCAAGAAGAACCGGCGTAACAACCCGGATCGAATGGAGATGAAGAAGCACTGCCCGCGTTGCAATGCGCACACCGCGCATCGCGAAACGCGGTAATTCAGGCTCGTACGCGAGGCCGTCCCCTGTTGGTTGGGGGGCGGCCTCGCGTCGTTACAGCGGCGCACCATCACCTCGCACGCCGGCTGCGAACCTCGCGGCCACACGACCACGCGAACCAGTGCGTATCCACTTCGATTCGGGAGGTGCCGAGCCCATGGCGCTCGACCAGTCCTTCGTGGGGCGGTCCTATCCGCCCACCGAGCCCTATGAGGTCGGCCGGGAGAAGATCCGCGAGTTCGCGGAGGCGGTGGGAGACAGTAACCCCGCGTACACGGACCCCGAGGCCGCCAAGGCCTTCGGCCACGCCGATGTGATCGCCCCGCCCACCTTTGTGTTCGCCATCACCTTCAAGGCGGCGGGAGATGTCGTGGCGGACCCGCGGCTCGGCCTGGACTACAGCCGGGTGGTGCACGGCGACCAGAAGTTCGCGTACGTCCGTCCCGTCCGTGCGGGCGACCGGCTCACCGTCACCTCGACCATCGAGGCCATCAAGTCCATGGCGGGCAACGAGATCATCGACATCCGCGGCGAGGTCCACGACGAGGCGGGCGAGCACGTCGTGACCGCCTGGACCAAGCTCGTCGCCCGCGCGGCCGAGAAGGGCTGACCCCATGACGGCCAATTCCGCGAACGACTCAGCGAACGACCCGGCGAGGATCTCCTACGCCGACGTCGAGGTCGGCACCGAGCTGCCCGTCCAGACGTTTCCCGTGACCCGCGCCACCCTCGTCCGGTACGCGGGCGCCTCCGGGGACTTCAACCCCATCCACTGGAACGAGAAGTTCGCGGTCGAGGTCGGTCTGCCCGACGTCATCGCGCACGGCATGTTCACGATGGCCGAGGCGATCCGCGTCGTCACCGACTGGGTCGGCGACCCGGGCGCGGTCGTCGAGTACGGCGTCCGCTTCACCAAGCCGGTCGTCGTCCCCAACGATGACCAGGGCGCCACCATCGAGGTCAGCGGCAAGGTCGCGGCCAAGCTCGACGACAACACGGTCCGCGTCGACCTCGTCGCGAGGTGCGCCGGACAGAAGGTGCTGGGCATGTCCCGGGCCGTTGTCCGGCTGGGCTGAGCACGGCAGTTCGGAGCATTCCGGTTCCGGCTCGGGTAAGGGGCGTTCGCCATGGGCGGGCGCCCCTTACCCGACCTCCTCGCCCGACCTTCTCTGGGCACCCCTTGACGTAGTTAGTGATTGAGCACTAACTTACTCGCATGGTCAGGATGAGCGCAGAGGAGCGACGCGAGAGCGTCATTCGCGCGGCGATCGCAGAGTTCGCGCGGAGGGGCTACTACGGCACCTCCACCGAGGCGATCGCCAAGCGGGTGGGAGTCTCGCAGCCGTACCTCTTCCGGCTCTTCCCGGGCAAGAAGGCGATGTTCGCCGCCGCCTCCCAGCGGTGCATGGGTGATGTGTGCCGGGTGCTGGGGGAGGCGGCCGAGGGGCTGGAGGGTGAGGAAGCCCTGCATGCCATGGCGGACGCGTACGCCCGGTTGATCGGTGAGCATCCCGAGCTGCTGCAGATGCAGATGCAGACCTACGTGGCCGTCGCCGCCGCCGAGGCCGAGGGTGAGCATGAGTTCGGCGAGGCCGTACGGGCAGGCTGGATGAAGCTCTGGGACACCGTGGAGGTGCCCGTGGGGGAGGAGACGACGACCTTCCTGGCGTACGGAATGCTCATCAACACCCTTGCCGCCTTGGGGTTTCCGCCCGGACATCGGGTCTGGCAGGGGATGTGGCCCTCGGCGCAGATCAAGGGGCGGGCCGAAGCCTGAGAGGTACGGGTCCGGGTGCGTGATCTTTTTCGCCGTAAAAGTTAGTGACTAATAACTAATTCAAAGGGGGAACGATGTCACAGCAGGAGAGCAGGACCGGCGCACCGCGCGGCGGATTCGTCTGGGCGCTCGTCATCACCAGCGTCGCCGGGTTCATGGCGGCCCTCGACAACCTCGTCGTCACCACCGCGCTGCCCTCCATCCGCAAGGATCTCGGGGGAGGGCTGGGCGACCTGGAATGGACCGTGAGCGCCTACACACTCACCTTCGCCGTGCTGCTGATGTTCGGCGCGGCCCTCGGTGACCGCTTCGGCCGCCGTCGGATGTTCCTCGCCGGGCTCACCGTCTTCACCGGTGCCTCCGCCGCCGCGGCCATGGCACCCGGCATCGACTCGCTGATCGCGGCCCGCGCGGTCCAGGGCGTCGGCGCGGCGATCATGATGCCGTTGACGCTGACCCTGCTCACGGCCGCCGTCCCGGCCGCCAAACGCGGGATGGCGTTCGGCATCTGGGGTGCGGTGAACGGGCTCGCCGTGGCCTCCGGACCCCTCATCGGCGGCAGCCTCACCGAGCACATCTCCTGGCACTGGATCTTCTGGCTGAACGTTCCGCTGGGCCTCGTTCTGCTGCCGCTCGCCCGGCTGCGCCTCGCCGAGTCGCACGGCACCGGCGCCCCGCTCGACATCACCGGCACCCTGCTGGCCAGCGGCGGTCTGTTCGGCATCGTCTACGGGCTCGTGCGTGGCCCGGCCGACGGCTGGACCAGCTCCTACGTCCTGACCGGGCTGGTCGCGGGCGGTGCGCTCCTCGTCGCCTTCGTCGTCCACGGCACCCGGGCGAAGAACCCGATGCTGCCCATGCGCCTCTTCCGCTCCCGCGCCTTCGCCGGGATCAACGCGGCCTCCCTGCTGATGTTCCTCGGGATGTTCGGCTCGATCTTCCTGCTCAGCCAGTACATGCAGGGCGTGCTCGGCTACTCGCCCACCGAGGCGGGCCTGCGGATGCTGCCCTGGACCGGCATGCCGATGCTTGTCGCCCCGATCGCCGGCATCCTCTCCGACCGGATCGGCGGTCGGCCCGTCGTCGCCACCGGTCTCTTCCTCCAGGCCACCGGTCTCGGCTACCTGGCCTTCGTGGTCACCGCGGACGCCTCCTACGCCGTCCAGCTGCCCGGCCTGATCATCAGCGGCATCGGCATGGCCCTGTTCTTCGCCCCGGCCGCCAACCTGGTGATGTCCAGCGTCCGCCCGAGCGAACAGGGCATCGCCTCCGGCGCCAACAACGCCCTGCGCGAGGTCGGCGGCGCCCTCGGAATCGCCGTCATGGGTTCGATCTTCGCGGCCCAGGGCGGCTACGAGACCGGCCAGACCTTCGTCGACGGCCTCCGGCCCGCTCTCGTGGTCGGCTCCGCGGTGGTCGCCCTCGCGGGCGTCGCGGCCCTGCTGATCCCGGCCGCCCGCCGCTCCGCGCCGGTGACGGAGCCCGCCGAGCCGGTGCTGGAGACGGCCGCCCACTGAACGACGTAGGACAGCGGCACGCGCGCGTACGGCCCCGAGGCTCACCGGCGGGGCCGTACGCGCGCGAGCCGCTGTCGTCGCGTTGCCGTCCGGGGCTGTCAGTGGGGTCTCGTAGTCTTGGGCGCGTGCAGGCAATCCACGACGCTCCCCTCGCCCCGCTGACCACCTTCCGGCTCGGCGGTCCCGCCGACCGGCTGATCACGGCGACGACCGACGCCGAGATCATCGCCGCCGTCCGTGAGGCCGACGACTCCGGAACCCCGCTGCTGGTCATCGGCGGTGGCTCGAACCTGGTCATCGGCGACAAGGGGTTCGCGGGGACGGCTCTGCGGATCGCCACGACCGGCGTTGCCCTCGACGGGACCGGGGTGGAGCTGGCCGCCGGCGAGGTGTGGACCGACGCCGTCGCGCGCACGGTCGAGGCCGGGCTCGCCGGGATCGAGTGCCTCGCCGGCATTCCCGGTTCCGCGGGCGCGACGCCCATCCAGAACGTGGGGGCGTACGGGCAGGAGGTGTCCTCGACGATCACCGAGGTCATCGCCTACGACCGGGTCACCCGCGAGACGGTCACCCTCACCGGCGCCGAGTGCGCCTTCTCGTACCGCCACAGCCGCTTCAAGGCCGACCCCGAGCGCCATGTCGTCCTGCGTGTCCGCTTCGCCCTGGAGGACGCCGGCGGGCTGTCGGCGCCCCTGAAGTACGCCGAGACGGCCCGCGCCCTCGGTGTCGGGCCCGGCGAGCGGGTGCCGCTGGAGGCGGCCCGTGAGACGGTGCTGAAACTGCGTGCCGGGAAGGGCATGGTGCTGGACCCCGAGGACCACGACACCTGGTCCGCCGGGTCCTTCTTCACCAACCCGATCCTCACGGACGCCGAGTTCGCCGCGTTCCACGCGCGCGTGGCGGAACGGCTCGGCGCCGACGCCGTACCGCCCGCCTACCCGGCCGGGGAGGGCCGCACCAAGACCTCGGCGGCCTGGCTGATCGACAAGGCCGGCTTCACCAAGGGGTACGGCACCGGCCCCGCCCGTATCTCCACCAAGCACACCCTGGCCCTCACCAACCGCGGCCGGGCCACCACGGAGGACCTGCTCGCCCTCGCCCGCGAGGTCGTCGCCGGGGTCCGGGACACCTTCGGGGTCACCCTCGTCAACGAACCGGTGACGGTCGGCGTCAGCCTCTGAGGCGTGTCCTTCAGTCGGCCAGCCAGTTGTCGATGCCCGCCAGCAGCTTCGCCTGTACGTCCTCCGGCGCCGCCGAACCGCGTACCGACTGCCGGGCCAGTTCGGCCAGTTCGGCGTCCGTGAAGGCGTGGTACCGGCGGGCGATCTCGTACTGGGCCGCCAGCCGGGAACCGAACAGGAGCGGGTCGTCGGCGCCCAGCGCCAGCGGGACACCCGCCTCGAAGAGCTTGCGCAGCGGCACGTCCTCGGGCTTCTCGTACACCCCCAGGGCGACGTTCGACGCCGGGCACACCTCGCAGGTGATCTGGCGGTCCGCGAGGCGCTTCAGCAGGCGCGGGTCCTCCGCCGCCCGCACACCGTGGCCGATCCGGGACGCGTGCAGATCGTCCAGGCAGTCGCGGACCGACGCCGGGCCCGTCAGCTCGCCGCCGTGCGGGGCCGACAGCAGACCGCCCTCGCGCGCGATGGCGAAGGCCCGGTCGAAGTCCCGGGCCATGCCCCGCCGTTCGTCGTTGGAGAGCCCGAAGCCCACGACACCCCGGTCCGCGTACCGCACGGCGAGGCGGGCCAGCGTGCGCGCGTCCAGCGGGTGCTTCATACGGTTCGCGGCCACCAGCACCCGCATCCCGATCCCCGTCTCCCGGCCCGCGGTCTCCACCGCGTCCAGGATGATCTCCAGCGCCGGGATGAGACCGCCCAGGCGAGGGGCGTACGACGTCGGGTCGACCTGGATCTCCAGCCAGCCCGAGCCGTCCTTCGCGTCCTCCTCGGCGGCCTCGCGGACCAGCCGCTGGATGTCCTCGGGCTCCCGCAGACAGGACCGGGCCGCGTCGTACAGGCGCTGGAAGCGGAACCAGCCCCGCTCGTCGGTCGCCCGGAGTTTCGGCGGCTCACCACTGGTCAGGGCGTCGGTCAGCGCCTCGGGCAGCCGCACACCGTACTTGTCGGCGAGTTCCAGCAGGGTCGCGGACCGCATCGACCCGGTGAAGTGCAGGTGCAGATGGGCTTTCGGCAGTTCAGAGACATCACGTACGTGCTCCATTCTCGGATCCTGCCGTACGTCCGGCTCGTATCGGTAGCGCTTTCCCTGAACGTGGTCTTGCTCGCACTGACGCTCGCACCGGGAGACGAAAGAAGGCCGCCTCCCGAAGGAAGCGGCCACTCACATCACACGCTTCAGTCCGTCGCCTCGGCCAGCAGCTTCTGCACGCGGCTGACGCCCTCGACGAGGTCCTCGTCGCCCAGGGCGTACGACAGGCGCAGGTAGCCCGGTGTGCCGAACGCCTCACCGGGTACGACGGCCACCTCGACCTCGTCCAGGATCAGCGCGGCCAGCTCGACCGAGTCCTGCGGGCGCTTGCCGCGGATCTCCTTGCCCAGCAGGGCCTTGACCGACGGGTAGACGTAGAAGGCGCCCTCGGGCTCCGGGCAGACCACGCCGTCGATCTCGTTGAGCATGCGCACGATGGTGTGACGGCGGCGGTCGAAGGCCACGCGCATCTCCGCGACGGCGTCCAGGTTCCCGGAGACGGCGGCGAGGGCGGCGATCTGGGCCACGTTCGACACGTTGGACGTGGCGTGCGACTGGAGGTTGGTCGCGGCCTTGACGACGTCCTTCGGGCCGATGATCCAGCCGACCCGCCAGCCCGTCATGGCGTACGTCTTGGCGACGCCGTTGACCACGATGCACTTGTCGCGCAGCTCGGGGAGGACCGCGGGCAGCGAGGTGAACTTCGCGTCGCCGTAGACGAGGTGCTCGTAGATCTCGTCCGTCAGCACCCACAGGCCGTGCTCCACGGCCCAGCGGCCGATCGCCTCGGTGTCCTCGGGGCTGTACACCGCGCCGGTCGGGTTGGAGGGGGAGACGAACAGGACGACCTTCGTCCGCTCCGTGCGGGCCGCCTCCAGCTGCTCCACGCTGACCCGGTAGCCGGTGGTCTCGTCCGCGACGACCTCGACCGGGACACCGCCGGCGAGACGGATCGACTCCGGATACGTCGTCCAGTACGGGGCCGGGACGATGACCTCGTCGCCCGGGTCGAGGATCGCGGCGAACGCCTCGTAGATGGCCTGCTTGCCGCCGTTGGTCACCAGGACCTGGGAGGCGTCCACCTCGTAGTTCGAGTCGCGGAGCGTCTTGGCGACGATCGCGGCCTTCAGCTCGGGCAGACCACCGGCCGGCGTGTAGCGGTGGTACTTCGGGTTCGAGCAGGCCTCGATGGCGGCCTGGACGATGTAGTCCGGGGTCGGGAAGTCCGGCTCACCGGCGCCGAAGCCGATCACCGGGCGCCCAGCGGCCTTCAGGGCCTTGGCCTTGGCGTCCACGGCGAGGGTGGCGGACTCGGAGATCGCGCCGACTCGGGCGGAGACCCGGCGCGCGGTGGAAGGGGTTGCAGCGCTCATGGCGCCCATCGTTTCAGACCGGAAACCTACGCGGCACACGGGTTTCACTTATTGGTCGGACCGGACCACCTGCGGGACCATGGACGGACGCCGGGCCGGGTGGACGGCTGGACAAGCGTCCGGATCCGGCGCCTGGGCTGGGCGATCTTCCGCCCACAACGGCCCGGCGGGCGCTTTCTGTTCGACGACCGGCTCCGGAGCACGTACACTCTCACCTCGTTGGCCTTCAGCGGCCCGCGCTTATTCGGTGCACACCCTGCTTCCGGACGAGTACGGTACGTTGGAGTAACCACAAAGGGTCGTAGCTCAATTGGTAGAGCACTGGTCTCCAAAACCAGCGGTTGGGGGTTCAAGTCCCTCCGGCCCTGCTACACGCGCCTTTCACCAGGCGGTGTGCGCATGTACCACTTGCATTGTTTTTGCATCGCCGTGCGGCTCAGACCGGGCGCGGCACGGCCACGACCCGGGAACAGGTGAGGACGAATGGCGGACGCCGTGGGCTCCATCGATATGCCTGATGCCCAGGATGAGGCGCCCGAGTCGGACAAGAAGACTCGCAAGGGCGGTAAGCGCGCCAAGAAGGGCCCGCTGAAGCGTCTCGCGGTCTTCTACCGCCAGATCGTCGCGGAGCTCCGCAAGGTCGTCTGGCCGACGCGCAACCAGCTGACGACGTACACGACCGTGGTGATCGTCTTTGTGATCGTCATGATCGGCCTGGTGACTGTGATTGACTTTGGCCTCAACAAAGCCGCCAAGTACGTCTTCGGCTGAGCCAAGAGCGAAGGGCGCCGGGTGCGGCGCCCCTTTCGCATGTTCCACCCACATGTATCCAGGAAGAAGCAGCCACCGTGTCTGACACTGACCCGAACCTGAACGACGCCCTCGTGCCGGACGAGTCCGTGGATGACGAGCTCGACATCGTCGAGGGCGTTGACGAGGTCGAGGACGAGGTCGACGCTGCGGACGCCGCCGTGGGGGAGCCCGCCGAGGAAGACGCCATCCACATCGAGGCCGATGAGGCTGAGACCGATGGGGATGAAGACGGCGATGTCGCCGAGGCCGAGGCCGACGAGGACGAAGAGCTCGTCGAGGCCGACGCCGAAGGCGACGACGAGGTAGAGGCCGAGGCTGAGGAAGCCGAAGAAGAGGCCGAGCCCGTCGACCCCGTCGCGGCGCTCCGCGAGGAACTGCGCCTCCTCCCCGGCGAGTGGTACGTCATCCACACGTACGCCGGTTACGAGAACCGTGTGAAGACCAACCTCGAACAGCGTGCCGTCTCACTGAACGTCGAGGACTTCATCTTCGCGGCCGAGGTGCCGCAGGAAGAGGTCGCCCAGATCAAGAACGGCGAGCGCAAGACGGTCCGTCAGAACAAGCTTCCCGGGTACGTTCTCGTCCGCATGGACCTGACGAACGAGTCCTGGGGCGTCGTCCGGAACACCCCCGGTGTCACCGGCTTCGTGGGCAACGCGTACGACCCGTACCCGCTGACGCTGGACGAGATCGTCAAGATGCTCGCTCCTGAGGCCGAGGAGAAGGCCGCCCGTGAGCTCGCCGAGGCCGAGGGCAGGCCGGCTCCGGCCCGCAAGCTCGAGGTCCAGGTGCTGGACTTCGAGGTCGGCGACTCGGTCACCGTCACCGACGGCCCGTTCGCGACGCTGCAGGCGACGATCAACGAGATCAACGCCGACTCGAAGAAGGTCAAGGGCCTCGTCGAGATCTTCGGCCGCGAGACTCCGGTCGAGCTGTCGTTCGACCAGATCCAGAAGAACTAGCACGCACCATTTGACTTCCGTCCAGGTCAGGTCGGCTCTCTTGGAGCTGGCCTGACCTGCTCGGTTTCACGCCTCGCCATGGTGTCCCTTATCGTGGTGCGGTTGCCTGGCTGATGCCAGGCACAGCGAAGACCGAAGAAAAACGAAGATAGAGGACCCGGAATGCCTCCCAAGAAGAAGAAGGTCACGGGGCTCATCAAGCTCCAGATCAACGCCGGTGCGGCGAACCCCGCCCCGCCGGTCGGCCCCGCGCTCGGTCAGCACGGCGTCAACATCATGGAGTTCTGCAAGGCCTACAACGCCGCGACCGAGTCGCAGCGTGGCTGGGTGATCCCGGTGGAGATCACGGTCTACGAAGACCGCTCCTTCACCTTCATCACCAAGACGCCGCCGGCCGCGAAGATGATCCTCAAGGCCGCGGGTGTCGAGAAGGGCTCCGGCGAGCCGCACAAGACCAAGGTCGCCAAGATCACCCAGGCGCAGGTCCGCGAGATCGCCACGACCAAGCTTCCCGACCTGAACGCCAACGACCTGGACGCCGCGTCGAAGATCATCGCCGGCACCGCCCGTTCGATGGGCATCACGGTCGAGGGCTGAGCCCCACCTCGTAAGTCTTCAAGCAGTGCGTGGCAGGACCTGCTCGGTCCGTACCACGACTCCTCGGAACAACATCAGGAGCAGTAGTGAGCAAGCGCAGCAAGTCTCTCCGCGCTGCGGACGCCAAGATCGACCGGGACAAGCTCTACGCCCCGCTCGAGGCCGTCCGTCTCGCCAAGGAGACCTCCACGAGCAAGTTCGACGGCACCGTCGAGGTCGCCTTCCGCCTGGGTGTCGACCCGCGCAAGGCCGACCAGATGGTCCGTGGCACCGTGAACCTCCCGCACGGCACCGGTAAGACCGCCCGGGTCCTGGTCTTCGCGACCGGTGACCGTGCCGAGGCAGCGCTCGCCGCGGGCGCCGACATCGTCGGCTCCGACGAACTGATCGACGAGGTGGCGAAGGGCCGTCTGGACTTCGACGCCGTCGTCGCCACCCCGGACCTCATGGGCAAGGTCGGCCGCCTCGGCCGCGTCCTCGGCCCGCGTGGTCTGATGCCGAACCCGAAGACGGGCACGGTGACCCCGGACGTGGTCAAGGCCGTGACCGAGATCAAGGGCGGCAAGATCGAGTTCCGCGTCGACAAGCACTCGAACCTGCACTTCATCATCGGCAAGACGTCGTTCGACGACACCAAGCTGGTGGAGAACTACGGCGCCGCGCTGGACGAGATCCTCCGTCTGAAGCCGTCCGCCGCGAAGGGCCGCTACATCAAGAAGGCCGCCCTCAGCACGACGATCGGCCCCGGCATTCCGCTCGACTCCAACCGCACCCGCAACCTCCTCGTCGAGGAGGACCCGGCCTCCGTCTGAGCCTCCCGCTCACCCCGGTAGCCGCGCGTACGCGTTTCGTACGACGGGCCCCGCAACCTTTCGAGGTGCGGGGCCCGTTGTCGTACCGAAGGGTTAGCGTGAAGATCACGGGGTGTCGAGGGGGCAGGGGACGCATGACGGACAGCGGCGTACGGGGTATACGGGGCGTACCGCGGGGAGTCCGGCCGGTCGCGGTGACCGCCGCGCTGGTCGTGGTGGGCGTGGCCATGTCGGCGTGCAGCTTCTCCGGGGGGCCCGACGGCGAGGACACCGACCCGACCCGTAGCGCGGGCCGCCTCGACGCCCGTACGGCCGCCGCGCTGCACGCCGTGGAGGAGGCCACCGAGCTGGCCGGTTCCGCCCGGGTCAGCTCCTCCTCCGTCATGGGCGATCTGCTCTCCATGCGGACTGCCGGCGTCCTCGGCTGGGCCGGCGAGCCGGTCGGCAGGCTCAGCATCACCTACACCGGCGGCGAACTGGCCGAGTCCATGCGGGCGCTCAACAGCTCCTCCATGGAGGCCAGGCTGCTGCCCGACGCCTACTACGCCAAGGTCGGCGACAAGTTCGCCGCCCAGATGCACGGCAAGCACTGGATCAGGTACGACTACGACGACCTGGCGGACCTGCCCGGCGGCTCGGGGACGTATCTGAAGGACCAGCTGCGCAACACCGCCCCGATCCAGCCGGTCAAGCTCCTGCTGGCCTCCGGTGACGTCCGCAGGGCCGGGACCGAGACGGTGCGCGGGGAGCGTACGACGCACTACTCGGGCGCGGTGGAGGTGGTCGGCCTCACCGACTCCGCTCTGAAGGAGCAGCTCGTCCAGGCCGGCGTCACCACCGAGACGGTCGACATCTGGGTCAACGACCGGAACCTGCTGGTCAAGAAGGTCGAGCGGGGTGAGCTGTCGAGCGGGCGGATGTCCTCCACGGCGTACTACAGCGCGTACGGGGTGAAGGCGGCGGTGGCGGCGCCGGAGGGCGGGGACACCGTGGACTTCAAGGACCTGTTGGGGAATTCAGAGGCCTCGTCCGCCCCGCCGGGTTAGGCTCACGGTCGTTTCTGTGAATCGACCATGTGTTCACAGCGTTCTGTGTTCTGTGTTCTTTGGTCTGTGTTTTTTGGGGGAATCATGGGTTCTACTTCTGTGCGCGCAGGACGTGTAGGCCTCGCTGTGCTGCTTCTCGGTACCGGCGCTGTGGCCTGTTCCAAGGGGGCGTCGGAGGAGTCGCCGAAGATGACGCCGGCGGCGGCTGTCGCCAAGGCGGCGAAGAACGTCGAGGACATCACCTCCCTCAGCTACCGGATGACCGGCAAGACGCCCGAGGAGGGCCGCGTCAAGGCCGAGGCCAAGATGCGCCTCAAGCCCGACGTGGCGATGAGCATGAAGATCACCGCCCTGGACAAGGGCGCGGACGGCACCGCCGAGATCCGTCTCGTCGACAAGGCGATGTTCATAGGCGGGGGCGCGGCGGCCGCCAAGGAGATGGACGGCAAGAGCTGGATCAAGTTCGACATGGCCGCGATGGGCGCCGCCGGTGAGTCCCTCGGGGCCGCCGGACAGGCAGACAAGAACCCTGCCCAGGAATCCACCTTCCTCACCGGTTCCAAGGACGTGAAGAAGGTCGGCACGGAGACCGTGGACGGGGTGAAGACCACCCACTACAAGGGCACGGTCACCCTCGACCAGTTCCGCGCCTCCCTCAAGTCCCAGAGCAAGGTGACCCGCGAGCAGCGCGAGAAGAGCCTTGAGCAGTACGAGAAGCTGGGCATCGACAAGTTCACGATGGACATGTGGATCGGCGAGGGCGACGTCACCAAGCAGTTCCGGATGCGCGGCGCGGCCGACAAGGGGCCGCTCGACATGACGATCACCTTCGACGACTTCAACAAGCCGGTGACGATCGCCGCCCCGCCGGCCAAGGACGTCGCGGACCTGGCCGAAATGATGAAGGGTGCGCAGGAGGGCTGACCTGCCCGTAGCTGCTCCGTACGGGCGGATTTGCTTGGCGGGGACACCCTCACGTACTCTCGTCCAGAAGCCAAAGACCGCTGGTCGTTGCCTTGTCCTCGTAAGAGGACCTGGTGACCGAAGGATCCGCTGAACTGCGGACGACCCGCGCAGGTGTGACTGTGGATGTGCTCCCGGACGGAATCCGCTCACGGAATTCGGTTGGTCGAGCTCACGCCCCGAGCGCCTGCGCCGGGGCGTTTCGTTTTCCCAGTCTCCTTCTGAGCGGTCCTCATCACCCGGAAGGAGGCCACGCTTATGGCAAGGCCCGACAAGGCTGCCGCGGTAGCCGAGCTCGCGGACCAGTTCCGTAGCTCGAACGCCGCCGTGCTGACCGAGTACCGGGGTCTCACCGTGGCGCAGCTCAAGACGCTGCGTCGTTCGCTCGGTGAAGACGCCCAGTACGCCGTGGTGAAGAACACGCTGACCAAGATCGCGGCCAACGAGGCCGGGATCTCGACGCTCGACGACCTGTTCAACGGTCCGACGGCGGTTGCCTTCATCACCGGTGACCCGGTGACGTCGGCGAAGGGTCTTCGTGACTTCGCCAAGGACAACCCGAACCTCGTCATCAAGGGCGGTGTCCTTGACGGTAAGGCGCTGTCCGCCGACGAGATCAAGAAGCTTGCGGACCTCGAGTCCCGCGAGGTTCTGCTCGCCAAGCTGGCGGGCGCCATGAAGGGCAAGCAGTCTCAGGCTGCCTCGCTCTTCCAGGCGCTTCCGTCGAAGTTCGTCCGCACCGCGGAAGCGCTTCGCGTCAAGCTCGCCGAGCAGGGCGGTGCCGAGTAATTCGGCTCGCACTCTGACCGCCGCCTGACGTGGCGGTCGACGCGGGCCGAACGTACGCCCGCCGACACTTACATCGGCACCTGCCGAATTGACTGGAAGGATCGCCCATCATGGCGACGAAGCTGTCCCAGGAAGAGCTGCTCGCGCAGTTCGAGACCCTCACCCTCATCGAGCTCTCCGAGTTCGTTAAGGCCTTCGAGGAGAAGTTCGACGTCACCGCCGCCGCGGCCGTCGCCGCTGCCCCGGTCGGCCCCGCCGCCGCCGCTGAGGCCGTCGAGGAGCAGGACGAGTTCGACGTCATCCTCACCGGTCCCGGCGAGAAGAAGATCCAGGTCATCAAGGTCGTGCGTGAGCTGACCTCGCTGGGTCTCAAGGAGGCCAAGGACCTCGTGGACGGCGCCCCGAAGCCCGTTCTCGAGAAGGTCACCAAGGAGGCCGCCGAGAAGGCTGCCGAGTCCCTCAAGGCCGCCGGCGCGGGCGTCGAGGTCAAGTGACCCCACTGAGGGTCCGTCGAGGACTCTCGCGACAGCTGACGTAGGGCTACTGGTAGCCCTGTAACGCTGACGCGGTGAAGAGCGATCATCCATTTGGGTGGTCGCTCTTCGGCGTTCGAGGGGTCGGGTCGTGGCTGCCTTGCACGGTCGGTGACGGCGAGTAAGGTGATCTTCGTCGTGCCTCCGGACGCCCCTGATGCTGTGCCGCACGTGACGATGGCAGCACCGGGTTTGGGCTTGGAGGCCTTGACGAACCGCACGGAGCGCGCAATTCTCAGGACGCGTCGTCACAAGGATCCGAATCCGAGGTTGGATCGGTGGCGAAGAGGGCAGTATCGATGTGGCATCGAGGCGCGGCTTGCAGCAGGGGTTGAGAACAACGAGGGTCTTCAAAAACCCGCACTGGACATCAGTGGGCCTAGTGGCTACACTGACCCTTTGCGCTGCCTGTTAGCTGCCTCCTGCCCGTCACCAGGGGCATGCCCTCGCTTGAGCACCGACGATCGGACCTTTTCCGACCTGGCCTTTTCCGGCTGGTCGTGAAGCGCCTGTCTCTGTGCACCGGTGAGGGGCCGGTACGCGCGTAGTGAGTCCGAGCCCTCGGAAGGACCCCCTCTTGGCCGCCTCGCGCACTGCCTCCGCGAATTCAAACCACGGCGCCAGCACTGCCCCGCTGCGCATCTCTTTTGCAAAAATCAAGGAGCCCCTCGAGGTTCCGAACCTCCTTGCGCTGCAAACCGAGAGCTTCGACTGGCTGCTCGGCAACGCCGCGTGGAAGGCTCGTGTCGAGGCTGCTCTGGACAGCGGACAGGACGTCCCCACCAAGTCCGGTCTGGAGGAGATCTTCGAGGAGATCTCCCCGATCGAGGACTTCTCCGGGTCGATGTCCCTGACGTTCCGCGACCACCGCTTCGAGCCTCCGAAGAACTCGATCGACGAGTGCAAGGACCGTGACTTCACGTACTCCGCGCCCCTCTTCGTCACGGCCGAGTTCACCAACAACGAGACCGGCGAGATCAAGTCCCAGACGGTCTTCATGGGCGACTTCCCGCTCATGACCAACAAGGGCACCTTCGTCATCAACGGCACCGAGCGTGTCGTCGTGTCGCAGCTGGTCCGTTCGCCGGGTGTCTACTTCGACTCCTCCATCGACAAGACGTCCGACAAGGACATCTTCGCGTCCAAGGTGATCCCCTCCCGGGGTGCCTGGCTGGAGATGGAGATCGACAAGCGCGACATGGTCGGTGTCCGCATCGACCGCAAGCGCAAGCAGTCCGTCACCGTCCTCCTCAAGGCTCTCGGCTGGACGACCGAGCAGATCCTCGAGGAGTTCGGCGAGTACGAGTCGATGCGCGCCACCCTGGAGAAGGACCACACCCAGGGCCAGGACGACGCGCTGCTCGACATCTACCGCAAGCTCCGTCCTGGCGAGCCGCCGACCCGTGAGGCCGCGCAGACGCTTCTGGAGAACCTCTACTTCAACCCGAAGCGTTACGACCTCGCCAAGGTCGGCCGTTACAAGGTCAACAAGAAGCTGGGCGGCGAGGCCCCGCTGGACGCCGGTGTGCTGACCGTCGAGGACATCATCTCGACGATCAAGTACCTGGTGAAGCTGCACGCCGGTGAGACCGAGACCGTTGGCAACAACGGCACGTCGATGGTCGTCGAGACCGACGACATCGACCACTTCGGCAACCGTCGTCTGCGCAACGTCGGCGAGCTCATCCAGAACCAGGTCCGTACGGGTCTGGCGCGTATGGAGCGAGTCGTCCGCGAGCGCATGACGACCCAGGACGTCGAGGCGATCACGCCGCAGACCCTGATCAACATCCGGCCGGTCGTCGCCTCCATCAAGGAGTTCTTCGGCACCAGCCAGCTGTCGCAGTTCATGGACCAGAACAACCCGCTGTCGGGTCTCACCCACAAGCGCCGTCTGTCGGCTCTTGGCCCGGGTGGTCTCTCCCGTGAGCGGGCCGGCTTCGAGGTCCGTGACGTGCACCCCTCGCACTACGGCCGCATGTGTCCGATCGAGACCCCCGAAGGCCCGAACATCGGTCTGATCGGCTCGCTCGCCTCCTACGGCCGGGTCAACGCGTTCGGGTTCGTCGAGACCCCGTACCGCAAGGTCGTCGAGGGTGTCGTCACCGACGACGTCGACTACCTGACCGCCGACGAGGAAGACCGCTTCGTCATCGCCCAGGCGAACGCGATCCTCTCCGAGGACATGCGCTTCGAGGAGTCCCGCGTTCTCGTCCGCCGCCGTGGCGGAGAGATCGACTACATCCCCGGCGACGACGTCGACTACATGGACGTCTCGCCGCGCCAGATGGTGTCCGTCGCGACCGCGATGATCCCCTTCCTGGAGCACGACGACGCCAACCGTGCCCTCATGGGCGCGAACATGATGCGCCAGGCCGTGCCGCTGATCACCGCCGAGGCACCCCTCGTCGGTACGGGCATGGAGTACCGCTGCGCCGTCGACGCCGGTGACGTCATCAAGGCCGAGAAGGCGGGTGTGGTCCAGGAGGTCTCCGCGGACTACGTCACCGTCGCCAACGACGACGGCACGTACACCACGTACCGCGTCGCGAAGTTCTCGCGCTCCAACCAGGGCACCTCGGTCAACCAGAAGGTCGTCGTGGACGAGGGCGACCGGGTCGTCGAGCACCAGGTGCTCGCCGACGGTCCGGCCACCCAGGAAGGCGAGATGGCGCTGGGCAAGAACCTGCTCGTCGCCTTCATGCCCTGGGAGGGTCACAACTACGAGGACGCGATCATCCTGTCGCAGCGCCTCGTCCAGGACGACGTCCTCTCCTCGATCCACATCGAGGAGCACGAGGTCGACGCCCGTGACACCAAGCTCGGCCCCGAGGAGATCACCCGGGACATCCCGAACGTCTCCGAGGAGGTCCTCGCCGACCTCGACGAGCGCGGCATCATCCGTATCGGTGCCGAGGTCGTCGCCGGTGACATCCTCGTCGGCAAGGTCACGCCCAAGGGTGAGACCGAGCTGACCCCCGAGGAGCGCCTGCTCCGCGCGATCTTCGGTGAGAAGGCGCGCGAGGTCCGTGACACCTCGCTGAAGGTGCCGCACGGCGAGATCGGCAAGGTCATCGGCGTCCGCGTCTTCGACCGTGAGGAGGGCGACGAGCTGCCGCCGGGCGTGAACCAGCTGGTTCGGGTCTACGTGGCGCAGAAGCGCAAGATCACGGACGGTGACAAGCTCGCCGGCCGCCACGGCAACAAGGGTGTTATCTCGAAGATCCTGCCGATCGAGGACATGCCGTTCCTCGAGGACGGAACTCCGGTCGACATCATCCTCAACCCGCTGGGTGTGCCGTCCCGAATGAACCCGGGACAGGTGCTGGAGATCCACCTCGGCTGGCTCGCCAGTCGTGGCTGGGACGTCTCCGGGCTGAAGGACGAGTGGGCGCAGCGCCTCCAGGTCATCGGGGCCGACGTGGTCGCCCCCGGCACCAACGTCGCCACCCCCGTCTTCGACGGTGCGCGTGAGGACGAGCTGTCCGGTCTGCTGAACCACACGTTCCCGAACCGCGACGGTTCGCGCATGGTGCTCCCGACCGGCAAGGCGCCGCTGTACGACGGCCGCTCCGGCGAGCCGTTCCCGGAGCCCGTCTCCGTCGGTTACATGTACATCCTCAAGCTCCACCACCTGGTCGACGACAAGCTCCACGCCCGTTCGACCGGTCCGTACTCGATGATCACCCAGCAGCCGCTGGGTGGTAAGGCCCAGTTCGGTGGCCAGCGATTCGGTGAGATGGAGGTGTGGGCGCTGGAGGCATACGGCGCCGCTTACGCCCTCCAGGAGCTGCTGACCATCAAGTCCGACGACGTGACCGGCCGCGTGAAGGTCTACGAGGCCATCGTCAAGGGCGAGAACATCCCCGAGCCCGGCATCCCCGAGTCCTTCAAGGTGCTCATCAAGGAGATGCAGTCTCTCTGCCTCAACGTGGAGGTGCTGTCCAGTGACGGTATGTCCATCGAAATGCGTGACACCGACGAGGACGTCTTCCGCGCGGCGGAGGAACTCGGCATCGACCTGTCCCGGCGTGAGCCGAGCAGCGTCGAAGAGGTCTGACGGGAGTTCGGCGGGCCTTTGAGCGCCTTTGGAAAAGGTGAGACAAGGCCCGCCGGCCCCAGGACCCCCGTATCAGACCCCATGACTTACAACCCTGAGAGGGATTGACGCATAGTGCTCGACGTCAACTTCTTCGACGAGCTCCGGATCGGTCTGGCCACCGCTGACGACATCCGTCAGTGGAGCCACGGCGAGGTCAAGAAGCCCGAGACGATCAACTACCGCACGCTCAAGCCCGAAAAGGACGGACTCTTCTGCGAGAAGATCTTCGGTCCGACCCGGGACTGGGAGTGCTACTGCGGCAAGTACAAGCGTGTCCGCTTCAAGGGCATCATCTGTGAGCGCTGTGGCGTCGAGGTCACTCGCGCGAAGGTGCGCCGTGAGCGGATGGGCCACATCGAGCTCGCCGCTCCCGTCACCCACATCTGGTACTTCAAGGGCGTTCCGTCGCGTCTTGGCTACCTGCTCGACCTCGCCCCGAAGGACCTCGAGAAGGTCATCTACTTCGCGGCGTACATGATCACGTTCGTCGACGACGAGCGCCGTACGCGTGACCTGCCCTCCCTGGAGGCGCATGTCTCGGTCGAGCGGCAGCAGATCGAGAACCGCCGTGACTCGGACCTCGAAGCCCGCGCCAAGAAGCTGGAAAGCGACCTGGGCGAGCTGGAGGCCGAGGGCGCCAAGGCCGACGTACGCCGCAAGGTGCGCGAAGGTGCCGAGCGGGAGATGAAGCAGCTGCGGGACCGTTCGCAGCGCGAGATCGACCGGCTCGACGAGGTGTGGACCCGGTTCAAGAACCTCAAGGTCCAGGACCTGGAGGGCGACGAGCTGCTCTACCGCGAGCTGCGCGACCGCTTCGGGACCTACTTCGACGGTTCGATGGGTGCCGCGGCGCTGCAGAAGCGCCTGGAGTCCTTCGACCTGGAGGAGGAGGCCGAGCGCCTCCGCGAGATCATCCGTACCGGCAAGGGCCAGAAGAAGACCCGCGCCCTGAAGCGGCTGAAGGTCGTGTCTGCCTTCCTGCAGACCTCCAACAGCCCCAAGGGCATGGTCCTCGACTGCGTCCCGGTCATCCCGCCGGACCTTCGCCCGATGGTGCAGCTGGACGGTGGCCGCTTCGCGACCTCCGACCTGAACGACCTGTACCGCCGTGTGATCAACCGGAACAACCGTCTGAAGCGGCTTCTCGACCTCGGTGCTCCCGAGATCATCGTGAACAACGAGAAGCGCATGCTCCAGGAGGCCGTTGACGCGCTGTTCGACAACGGTCGTCGTGGCCGTCCGGTCACCGGTCCCGGTAACCGCCCGCTGAAGTCCCTCAGCGACATGCTGAAGGGCAAGCAGGGTCGATTCCGTCAGAACCTGCTCGGCAAGCGTGTGGACTACTCCGCGCGTTCCGTGATCGTCGTCGGTCCGCAGCTGAAGCTGCACCAGTGCGGTCTGCCGAAGGCGATGGCGCTGGAGCTCTTCAAGCCGTTCGTCATGAAGCGGCTCGTGGACCTCAACCACGCGCAGAACATCAAGAGCGCCAAGCGCATGGTCGAGCGCGGCCGCACCGTCGTGTACGACGTCCTCGAAGAGGTCATCGCCGAGCACCCGGTGCTGCTGAACCGTGCGCCCACGCTGCACCGCCTCGGCATCCAGGCCTTCGAGCCGCAGCTCGTCGAGGGCAAGGCCATCCAGATCCACCCGCTCGTCTGCACCGCGTTCAACGCGGACTTCGACGGTGACCAGATGGCCGTCCACCTGCCGCTCTCCGCGGAGGCGCAGGCCGAGGCCCGCATCCTGATGCTGTCCTCGAACAACATCCTCAAGCCCGCCGACGGCCGTCCGGTGACGATGCCGACCCAGGACATGGTCCTCGGTCTGTTCTTCCTCACCACCGACGGTGAACTGCGTGACGTCAAGGGCGAGGGCCGTGCGTTCGGCTCCACCGCCGAGGCGACCATGGCGTTCGACAACGGTGAGCTCGCGCTGCAGTCGGCGGTCGACATCCGCTTCCCGGTGGGCACCATCCCGCCGCGCGGCTGGACCCCGCCGGCCCGCGAGGAGAGCGACCCGGAGTGGCAGCAGGGGGACACCTTCCGTCTGCGCACCACCCTGGGCCGCGCGCTCTTCAACGAGCTGCTGCCCGAGGACTACCCGTTCGTCGACTACTCGGTGGGCAAGAAGCAGCTCGGCGAGATCGTCAACGACCTCGCTGAGCGCTACCCCAAGGTCATCGTGGCGGCGACGCTCGACAACCTGAAGGCGGCGGGCTTCTACTGGGGCACGCGCTCCGGTGTCACCGTGGCCATCTCCGACATCGTCGTTCCCGAGGCGAAGAAGGAGATCGTCAAGGGCTACGAGGCGCAGGACGAGAAGGTCCAGAAGCAGTACGAGCGCGGTCTGATCACCAAGGACGAGCGCACGCAGGAGCTCATCGCGATCTGGACCAAGGCGACCAACGAGGTTGCCGAGGCGATGAACGCGAACTTCCCCAAGACGAACCCCATCTTCATGATGGTTGACTCGGGTGCCCGAGGAAACATGATGCAGATGCGGCAGATCGCCGGTATGCGTGGTCTGGTGTCGAACGCCAAGAACGAGACGATTCCTCGTCCCATCAAGGCGTCCTTCCGCGAGGGCCTGTCCGTGCTGGAGTACTTCATCTCCACCCACGGTGCCCGTAAGGGTCTCGCCGACACCGCCCTGCGTACCGCCGACTCGGGTTACCTCACCCGTCGTCTGGTGGACGTCTCGCAGGACGTCATCATCCGCGAGGAGGACTGCGGCACCGACCGCGGCCTCAAGCTGGCGATCGCCGAGCGCGACGAAGCCGGTGTGCTGCGCAAGACCGAGAACGTCGAGACGTCGGTGTACGCCCGTGCGCTGGCCGAGGACATCACCATCGACGGACGTGTGCTGGCCCCGGCCAACACCGACCTCGGTGACGTCCTCATCGACGAGCTGGTCAGGCACGGCGTCGAGGAGGTCAAGACCCGCTCGGTCCTGACCTGCGAGTCCGCCGTCGGCACCTGCGCCATGTGCTACGGCCGTTCGCTGGCCACCGGCAAGCTGGTCGACATCGGTGAGGCGGTCGGCATCATCGCCGCCCAGTCCATCGGTGAGCCCGGTACCCAGCTGACGATGCGTACCTTCCACACCGGTGGTGTGGCCGGTGACGACATCACCCAGGGTCTGCCCCGTGTCGTCGAGCTCTTCGAGGCTCGTACGCCCAAGGGTGTCGCCCCGATCTCGGAGGCGGCCGGCCGCGTCCGTATCGAGGAGACCGAGAAGACCAAGAAGATCGTCATCACCCCGGACGACGGCAGCGAGGAGACGGCGTTCCCGATCTCCAAGCGTGCCAAGGTCATGGTGCGTGAGGGTGACCACGTCGAGGTGGGCCAGAAGCTCACCTTCGGTGCCACCAACCCGCACGACGTGCTGCGGATCCTCGGTCAGCGCGCGGTCCAGGTCCACCTGGTCGGCGAGGTCCAGAAGGTCTACAACTCGCAGGGTGTGTCGATCCACGACAAGCACATCGAGATCATCATCCGGCAGATGCTCCGCCGCGTGACGATCATCGAGTCCGGCGACGCCGAGCTGCTGCCCGGCGAGCTGGTCGAGCGTGGCAAGTTCGAGACCGAGAACCGTCGTGTGGTCCAGGAAGGCGGCCACCCGGCCTCCGGCCGTCCGCAGCTGATGGGTATCACCAAGGCCTCGCTGGCGACGGAGTCCTGGCTGTCGGCCGCCTCCTTCCAGGAGACGACCCGAGTTCTGACGGACGCGGCGATCAACGCCAAGTCCGACAGCCTCATCGGCCTCAAGGAGAACGTCATCATCGGTAAGCTCATCCCGGCCGGTACGGGTCTGTCCCGCTACCGCAACATCCGGGTCGAGCCGACCGAGGAAGCGAAGGCCGCGATGTACTCGGCCGTCGGCTACGACGACATCGACTACTCGCCGTTCGGCACGGGCTCCGGCCAGGCCGTTCCGCTGGAGGACTACGACTACGGTCCGTACAACCAGTAAGCGGGCAGTTCGATCTGCTTGATCTGCTTGATCTGAAGGGCGGTCACCCCCGTTGCGGGGTGGCCGCCCTTCGGCGTTCGGCGTGTGCTCAGCGCTGTTGCTGCAGGTAGGGCTGTAGATGGTGCAGCCGGGTGTGGTGGTCCGGGTGCGAGGAGAGCAGCTTGCTCAGCGGGCTCTCCTCCGGCGCCACGCCGTTGTTGAGCGCGGCGAGCGCGGCCGTCTGCCGCTGCTCCTCCTGGTGGAGCTTGTCGAGTACGGAGGCCAGCATCGGGGCGAAGCCGAGGGCCGCCGCGTGCTCGTCGGCGCGGAGTTCGGCGCGGCGGCCGACGGCGGCGAGCGCGTACGGCACCCCGAGGATCAGCAGGGGCAGGCCGTACAGGGTGCTGATGGTCGCCATGGCGATGCCGCCGAGGACGAGTACGACGAAGGCGACGCCGAAGCAGGAGAAGGCGCGGGACACCCTGAAGACGATCACGGAGAAGGCGCGCAGGAACCGCCAGGCGAGACGGCCGGGCTGCGCGTACCAGTAGCCGAGGAGCCCGGACCAGGCGTGGCCGCCGACGTGGTGGCCCAGCTCGTGTGCCATGACGGCGGCGAGTTCGCCGTTGGGCAGCTCGTTCATGGCGAAGCGGGTGACACCGACGATGTGGCCGGCGGCGGCGACCGCGTTCAGGCCGTCGCTGTCCTCGACCCAGAGCTCGTAGTTGCGGCCCTCGACGCCCGCGCGCGCGGTGACCTCGCGCCAGACGGGTTCGAGTTTGGCTCGTTCTTGTGGAGTGGGGTAGCGCAGGTGGAGCAAACGGCGCGCGAGGGCGCTTTCGGTGGGCCGGTGGAAGACGAGTGCGCCGCTCAGTATCCAGGCGATGATCACGAGGAACGCGAGGTCGCCGAAGAAGAGGGAGAACATGCTGACGACAAGGAGGCTGCAGAGGAAGTTCGGCAGGTAGAGGAGCAGGTTGCCCACAGCGGTGGCGTCGGTACGGCGCTGGTGGGCGGAGATGTGGACACGCCGGCGGTCGGTGGGGATGTGGTGGGGGTGCGCGGCGGCGGGCGCCGGGGGCGGCGGAGACGTGGGGCTCTCCGCCGGGGGCGTTAAGGGTGTGGTGGGTGTGGTCGGGGGTTGCCGCGGGGGAGCGTACTGCGGGGGGATGACCTGGGCGGTGGCCTGGGGGTGGGTCGGGGGCTGGTTGGGGGTCGGACCGGGGTAGGCGGGCGGCTGGGACTGGGGCTGGGGCTGGGTCGGGGTCCCGCCCGGGTAGGCCGGGGGTTGGGCGGAGTTCGGGTACTGGGGTTGCTGGGCAGCACCGGGGTGGGTCGGGGGCTGGGCGGAACCCGGGTACTCGGGCGGGGCGGCGGAGTCCGGGTAGGCCGGGGGTTGGGTGGGGGCCGAGTACGAGGATGGCTGGTTCGCGCCCGGCGAGGGCGGGGGTTCGGCGGATCCGGGGTAGCGGGGTTCCTGGGTGGGGCCCGGGTAGGCGGGTGGCTGGGTCGTGCCCGGCGCGGTCGGGGGTTCGGCAGTGCTCGGGTAGCGGGGTGGCTGGGTGGGGCCCGGGTAGGCGGGTGGCTGGGTCGTGCCCGGCGCGGTCGGGGGTTCGGCAGTGCTCGGGTAGCGGGGTGGCTGGGTGGCGCCCGGCGAGGTCGGGGGCTGGGCGAGGTGTGGGGGTGGCTGGGTGGCGTCCGGGTAGGTCCGGGGTTCGGCGGAGCGCGGGGAGCGGGGTTGCTGGGCCGGGTTCGGGTACCGGGGTGGTTGTTGCTCGGCCTGCGGGTACGGGGGAGTGGGCCGGCCCGGGTACTGCGGCGGCTGCTGGGACGCTGTCTGCTCGGGGTGTTCCGGTGGTGAGGAGGGTGGCTGGGTCATGGTCTTCCTTCACGTGCGGGGACGGTGCTGAGCGGTCCGGTGTGTTCAGCCGATGAGCAGTGAGGCGGGGAGGAGGAGCGTGCCGGCGCAGAAGGAGATCAGGCCGGTACGGATCCACTGGTGCTTGCGTGCGGCGATGCGGCTCGTCTCGGTGAGCGCCAAGGTGAGCGCGGCCGTGGGGTCGTGCTGGGTGTCGGCGAGCGCTGCATCCAACTGGCCGAGCCGCACGGCCTGTTGGATGTCGCCGAAGTAGGAGAGGGGCTGGCCCGGAGCCCACGGTTCGGAGCGGTAGCGGGGCAGGACCGCGAGGAGCAGCGCGAACAGGGACAGCACCAGGGACGCGGCCCCGAGGGCCCAGACGACGGTGCCGGCAGTGCTGAGCGCGGCCGGGTTCCAGTTCCGCCCGGCGAGCAGCCCGCTGAACACACCGGCGGTCGTCCCCAGTGCGGCGACCAGGACGGACGCCTTGTTGTCGGCGCGGGCGATCTCCGTGCGGAGGTCGGTCAGGAGGCGCTCGCAGAGCTGGGTGGGGTCGGCGGGGGTGGCGGGGGCGCCCGGTGGGGGCGGTGTCGGGGTGGGGCTGGGGCTGGGGTCGAGCGTCGTCATGTGCCGCTGCCTGCCCTGTCCTCCTTGGTCTCGGCATCGGGGCCCTCGGTCGGCTCGCCCGGTGCCGCGCTCTGCTGGTCGGGAAGGGTCGGGGTGCTGCCGTAGCCCGGGGGCGGCTGCCAGGCGGGGGCCGCGGGCGCGGCGTACGGCTGCTGGTACGGGCCCGGGCCACCCGGCGGACGCACGGGCGGGATCGGCGGCGAGTAGGCGGGGGGAGCGACGGGCGTGGGTGCCCCAGGGGTGTCGGCGGAGTCCGGGACGTCGTACGAGGGGATGACTCCGTAGGGCGCGGCGGTGCCCGGCATCGGGGCCTGTGTGCCCCAGGCGGCGGACGGAGGCATCGGCGGCTGGGCCTGGGCCGGGGGCGCGTCGTGCGGCGGCTGGTCGGCGTACGCGGGCTCGGGGCGGCCGGGGCCCGGACGGCCCGGGACGAATCCGGGCTGTGCGGGCGCCGCCGGTGGCCCCTGGCCGTACGCCGCGTACGGGTCGTCCAGCGCCTGGGCGCCGCCCGGGAGTGGGGGAGGTGTCTGGGGGACGCCCGGGAGGCGTTGGGTGAGGATGTCGCTCACCGTGCGCAGGGCCAGTTGCTTGGGGCCCTCCAGCTCGAACTTCTCCGCGTTGTCGCCGTGCAGCAGGTCCTTCACCAGGTCCATCTGGGCCTGGATCATGCGGAGTTGGTCGTCCCGCATGCTCGTCATGACCATGCGGGAGTCCTCGGGGTGCTGGGCGAGGTGCAGGGCCCAGGCATGGACGCCGCCCTGTTGCAGGTGCCACTGGTAGAAGGCGACCTTCTGCGCCTCGATCTGCTGCAACTCCAGTTCCTGGTGGCCCTGTTGGATGGAGAGCTGGTGCTGCTGGCCGCTCTGCAGGGCCGCCTGCTCGTAGTCCCAGCGCTGCTGCTGGAGGGCCAGGTGCTGTTGCTGGGCGCCGTACGCCAGCGAGCGCTCGATCTGGAGGGCGTCCTGCCCTCGGTTGCGGCGGTCCACCTCCACGTCGATGTCTGAGCCGCGCTGGGCCGCCCAGACCTGCTCGGTCGCCGAGTGGTCGATCGCCTGCAGGCGGCGCTGGTGGTCGATATTCTCCTGGTCGCGGCGCAGGCGCAGGGTCCAGGTGGTCTGGAGGCCGGCCGGGGCGCCCAGCGGGCCCAGGACGTTGATCGCCTGGAGGAGCTCTCCCTCCGCCGCCGCGCTGTCCGCGATCGGGAAGCGCCTGCTCACCGGGCGGGCCGCGCGCTGGAGTTCGCCGATGAGCAGGCCCGGTACGTCCCGGTGGCCGCTGCCCACGAACCGGGCCGGGTCGACGACCTGCCAGGACAGGTCGATCTCGGCCGAGAACTCGAACGCGTCGTTGTCACTGGGGAGCGTGAGCGTGCCGGAGCAGGGGTGTACGCCCATGTCGACCTCGTACACGGCCGTGTAGTGGCGGGCCGCGATCTCGCTGCGCGTCGGGCGGCGGGGCGGGAGGTAGGCCTCGTAGCCGCCCTTGGCGGTCGCGAAGACGAGGGCGTGGTCGATGCGGACCGTCGACTTCAGGGAGAGTTCGAAGCGCGACAGCTGCCGCACGGTGAGCACGGGGTCGATCAACTGGGTGTGCCGGTCCGCGGACTGCTGCCACTCGGGCGGGCGGTGGAAGGCGGGCATCGTGCGTTGCTCCTCGGTGGGCGGGGATGTGACGTGCTAGCGGATGGGGAGCGTCGTCAGGAGGCGGGCCGCCACCGCGGGCGGTTGGGCGCCGTCCTCGCCCGGCATCGTCCGCAGGAGGTGGCCCAGGCGCTGGTACTCCGCCGGGGTGGTGACCAGGGCCGGGAACAGGGCCGCCAGGGCCCACTCCGTGGTCGTCGAGCGGTCGGCGATCAGGACCCACTCGCGCAGCACGTCCAGGGCGTGCCGGGTCTCGTCCGGGTCGCCCAGCGCCGCCCGCCACAGGAACGGGATGCCCTGGGCGGCGGCCGAGCCCTCGGTGGCCGACCGCGCGTACCAGCCGAGGACCAGTGGATGTCCGTACCGCTCGTCGTCCTGGGTGTGGCGGCAGGCGCTGACGAAGCCGCCGACGGTCAGGTCGTGCACCGCGCGGTCGTCGGGGAGGTGCAGGCGCAGTTCGGCGAGCACGCGGTCGCCGGCCTCGGAGAGGAGCAACAGGGCGACTGCCTCGCGCAGTTCGCCGGTCATCTCGCGGTCGAAGGCGTCCTGGGCGGCTGTGTTCCCGTAGGTCCCGTGATTCCCGTACAGCCCGCGGGCCGCGGTGCGCAGGGCGGCCAGGGCCTGTTCGGGGCGTTCGGCGCCGATCAGCGCGTACGCCCGGACGGCCACCCAGCGCAGTCGCCGGTCCTCGCCCCTGGACCACTCGTCGAGGATGCGCGGGATGTTCGGCGTGTCGATGAGATGGGCGAGGGTGAGCGCGTTGACGGCCACCAGGCGGTGCCGGAAGCGGTTGGAGGTCGCCCAGGGCTCGATGACCAGGGCCATGGCCGAGGGCAGGTCCGTACGGGCCAGGACGGCCACCGTGGACGCGGCCCGGGTACGGACGAGAGGGCGGCCGTCGTCGGCCAGCCGGCGCAGCCAGTCGATCAGCGCGGGGCGCGCCGAGGGGTGGCCCGTCCAGACCTCGCGCAGGAGTACGAGGGAGGCGCGGTCGTCGGTGAACCGGGCCTTCTGCTGGGTGACCGGGCCCCACTCGGTGTGCTCGTCGTCCTCGTACCGCTCGGCGCGGGCGAGCTGGAGGCGTTTGCCGATGTGGGTGCCGAAGACGGGGACCTCGGGAACGCTTGCCGGGTTCTGGGTCTGCTGGAGGAAGCGGTAGAGCAGATCGCTGAGTTCGGCGGTGAGGGCGTACGGGCCGTCGTCGAACGCGGCGCGACCAGGAACGCCTTGTCGCGCAGATGGATCGACGCCTCGTCCTCCTCGAACCACTCCTGGACCTGGTTCTCCAGGGAGATCAGGGAGAACTGGGCGACGGCGTTCTCGGCGACCTCACCGGCCGCGTACCGGCCGAGCAGCTGGGCGAAGTGGGCGACCTCGCGGAGCTGGTGGCTGCGGCCCAGGAACTCGGTGACGTCCGGGAGTTCGAGCAGCTTCACCGCCGTCGCCTCGGTGTCGACGCGGGTACGGAGGTGGGCGGCCAGTACGTCGGCCGTGTCCGGCGGCTGCCAGTTGACGACCGGTACGTCCTCCAGGACGGCCGTCGGGCCGACGGTGACGAGGAGGTACGCGTCCTGCGCGGTGAGGCGGTCGCGGGCGGCGAGGAGGTGGTGCTCGCGCAGGGGGCGGTCGCGGCGGGTGGCGAGATCGGCGAGGACGTAGCCGCGAGGGTGGGCCGGGGCCCGGTCCGAGGTTCCGGCGGCGGTTGTCCCGGCGGTCGCGTCCGGTGCGGTGAACCTGTCCGCCAGGGTGCCCGGGTTCGTGTCGCGGTCGAGCGTGCGTACGGGGGCCGCTCCGAGCCGGTGCAGGAGCATCAGGGCGGCCGTGTGTCTGCCGGTGAAGCGGGCGCCCGACAGGACGAGGACGCGGTCTCTGCGCAGCCGGGCGAGCAGCGCCTCCACGGTCGCGTCGGCGGCGACGAACGAGGCGGCGAGCCGGTCCAGCGTGGCCTGCGGGACCTCGCCGGAGGCGGAGCCGGCTGCGGACGGGGCGGACCACCCGGGTATCGACCACTGGTGGATCTCCGTCTTGCTGCCCATGATCACGTCACCGGCGACCCGGCCGCCGCTGACGCCGTGCTGGCTGCCGCCGACCATGCTGCCGCCGAAGCGGGAACGGTCGCCGACGTTCATGGTCCTGGGGCTGTGGTCGATCAGGTCGCGCCGGGCCGACCAGGCGGTCTGGGGCTGCTCGCGCTCCTCCGATCCCTCCGACCCTTCCGAGCCCTCGGCATCCTTCGCGGCGCCGTCCCTGCCGTCGTCGGAGGCGGACGTGTCCTCCGGCCCGGGGCGGGCGGCCTCCGACGCGTCCGGGGTGCTCATGCGCCGTCACCCCCGTTGTGGCCGCCGAGGTTGACGTCACCGGTGACCTGGCCGCCGCTGACGCCGTGCTGGTCGCCGGTCACCACGCTGCCGCCGATGGTCACGGCACCGTTGAAGTTGAGGACGGGGCCCGGGGCGGGACGGCTCTCGGGGGAGGCGCCCTGCGCGGGCACTCGCGGCGCGGGCGGGGTCTGTGGCGCCGGGCGGTCCCCCGGACCGCCCGGCGCCTCCCCCGTCCCCGTGTCACGGTGGTCTTCCTCGGCCGAGGCCGCCTGGTGGCCGCTGGGCGGCGGGCCGTGCAGCCAGGCCCTCATCGGGCCGTTCTTGGTGTCCACCCCGACCGGGTGGAACTCGTCGGCCGGGATGCCGCGGTGGCCGTGCCGTACGACTCCGCTGTACAGGGCGTCCGAGACGAGCAGCGCGAAGTCGTGGGGGCGTTCGCGCAGGGCGGCCCGCAGCAGCTGGGCGTCCAGCAGGCGGCAGGCGTTGTTCAGGTCGGTGCCGACCCAGCCGTCGCGCTCGTCCACGGCCACGTACCCGGTGGCGACGACCCCCCGCAGCCGGATCTGGGCCGAGCTGGACGCCATACGGTTGACGTCCCGCAACTGCGCCGGCACCTCCACGAGCAGGGCCCGCAGCAGGGCGGTGACCGGGGCGTTCGCGTCGATGAGCTCCATCACGGAGTCCCCGCGGTCGGCGCGCAGGCGGCGGGTCTCGTCGATGCCGGCGCTTTCCAGCGCGCGGTCGGTGAGGGCGTAGAGCATGCGTCGCAGGTACGCCTGTTCCACGTCGTCCCGGTCGCTGAACCTCTCTATGTCCAGCAGCAGGATGGTGCGGCTCACGGGGTCGGTCATGGTCGCCCTTCGACACGTGGTTGCTTGCAGCAGCGTGGGGGGTGGGGGCGGTGGGGTGTGAGGGAGGATGACGCAGTCGGAGTGTGACGGGGTACACAGAAGGGGTGATTGGGGGGTGCGGGTTGGCTGGCGTTGCCCTCTGCTGGGGGCGCTGCCCCCAGACCCCCGTTCGCGCTGAACGCGCTCGTCCTCAATCGCCGGACGGGCTGGAAATGCGGGCCGGCGCTGGAGATGCTGAGGCCCGCGCTGGAGTTGTCGTCTGCTGGGGGCGCTGCCTCCAGCCCCCCGTTCGCGCTGAACGCGCTCGTCCTCAATCTCCCCCAGAGGGGGGACCCCCGGACGGGCTGGAAACGCGGGCCGGCGCTGGAGATGTCGAGGCCGGCTCTTGAGACGCGGAGGCCGGCTCCTGAGACGCCGAGGCCCGCGCTCGAAATGCCGAGGCCGGCGCTGGAGACTCCGACATCCCCGCTTGAGACGCCGACGCCCGCGCTGCAGATGCCGACATCCCCGCTCGAAATGCCGACGCCCGCGCTGGATGGATCCGCCAAACGGGTGGGAAGGTGGGAAGCGCGGTCCGGGGCGCGGTGGACGTGTCTGGTGCGACTCCGGATGTGCTGGACGCCGTCACCCCTCCGTCGCCGCGATCCTTCGCAGGATGTCCGGTCGGCGTATCAGCATCGCTCGCCTTCCCGTTTCCACCGCGTCCTTCTCGCGGAGTTCCCGCAGCAGGCGCTGGACCATCTCCCTGGAGGCGCCCACCGAGCCCGCCAGTTCCTGTTTGCTCAGGGGGACGGAGAGTTCGATGCCGTCGGGGGTGCGGCGGCCGTGGGTGCGGGCGAGGTCGAGGAGGAGTATCGCGAAGCGTTCCCGTACGTTCGTGGACGCGAACTCCAGGCGGCGGCGGTCCGCTGCCCGGGTGCGGTCGGCCGTGAGGCCCAGCAGGGCGAACGAAACAGCTGGTGAACGGGCCAGGAAGTCCTTGAAGCGTTCGTGTTCGACGACCACCGCCCGCACCGCCTCCAGCGCGGTCACCGTGGCCGACCGGGGGCGCCCGGTGAGTGCCGCCGACTCGCCGACGATGTCGCCGGGGCCGCGCAGGGAGAGGAGCGCCTCGTAGCCGTTGGCGGCCGACGCGGTGACCTTTGTCCAGCCCTGGACCAGGAAGAGGACGTGGGAGGAGGGTTCGCTCTGGTGGATCAGGGTCACCCGGGTGGCGAAACCCAGCTCGCGGCCCAGGGCCAGGAGAGCCGTGCGGTCTTCCTGTTCAAGGCGGGCGAGGAAGGGCACCCGGTCGTCCAGGCCCCCGTCGTCCAGTGAGTACGCGGACGTCCTGATCACGCTCAGCCCTCGAATCGTCGCGGAATCGTCGCAGCGGACGGATCAAGCTACTGAACGGGCGGTCCCGCGGGGCCGTAAAGGGATGGATTCAGCCACCTTGGCTCGTAAGTGATCAAGAGGTGGCAGAAGCTTTCGAAAGTGGTCAAAAGGGGGCGCTGGGGCCGTTCGCGGCCCGGCGTGTCGTACCCGCCTCCATTTGTTTTGACCGAAGTCGTTGAGGTAGGTACGCTCAGACCTTGTGCCTGGGGTGTGCCCTGGCCCTCGTGCGTGCCTGCGAACCGCGCGGGGAGCCGTAAGCGACCACCGCAATCTGCGCCCTTCCCGCCTCGCGGTGGGAGTCTGCAGTATTCGACACACCCGACCGCGTGGGTCGGCGATGTTCCAGGTTAGCTTCACCATCGGCACACAGAAACCGGAGAAGTAGTGCCTACGATCCAGCAGCTGGTCCGGAATGGCCGGCAAGACAAGGTCAAGAAGAACATGACGCCCGCGCTCGAGAACTCGCCTCAGCGGCGTGGCGTCTGCACGCGTGTGTTCACGACCACCCCGAAGAAGCCGAACTCGGCCCTGCGCAAGGTCGCGCGTGTGCGTTTGACCAGCGGCATCGAGGTCACCGCTTACATTCCGGGTGAGGGACACAACCTGCAGGAGCACTCCATCGTGCTCGTGCGCGGCGGCCGTGTGAAGGACCTGCCCGGTGTTCGCTACAAGATCATCCGCGGTTCTCTCGACACCCAGGGTGTCAAGAACCGCAAGCAGGCCCGCAGCCGCTACGGCGCCAAGAAGGAGAAGTAAGAATGCCTCGTAAGGGCCCCGCCCCGAAGCGCCCGGTCATCATCGACCCGGTCTACAGCTCTCCTCTTGTCACGTCGCTGATCAACAAGATCCTGATGAACGGCAAGCGCTCCACCGCCGAGCGCATCGTGTACGGCGCCATGGAGGGCCTGCGCGAGAAGACCAGCAACGACCCGGTCATCACGCTGAAGCGCGCGCTGGAGAACATCAAGCCGACCCTTGAGGTCAAGTCCCGCCGTGTCGGTGGTGCGACGTACCAGGTTCCGATCGAGGTCAAGCCCGGTCGCGCCAACACGCTCGCGCTGCGCTGGCTGGTCGGTTACTCCCGCGCCCGTCGCGAGAAGACGATGACCGAGCGTCTGCTCAACGAGCTTCTCGACGCTTCGAACGGCCTCGGTGCGGCCGTCAAGAAGCGCGAGGACACCCACAAGATGGCCGAGTCCAACAAGGCCTTCGCGCACTACCGCTGGTAGTCGCACCCCACATCGAGACCGAGAGAAGACCGAAGCCTTATGGCTACCACTTCACTTGACCTGGCCAGGGTCCGCAACATCGGGATCATGGCTCACATCGACGCGGGTAAGACGACCACCACTGAGCGGATCCTCTTCTACACCGGCGTCAGCTACAAGATCGGTGAAGTCCACGACGGCGCTGCCACCATGGACTGGATGGAGCAGGAGCAGGAGCGTGGCATCACGATCACCTCTGCTGCCACCACCTGTCACTGGCCGCTTGAGGACAACGACTACACGATCAACATCATCGACACCCCCGGGCACGTCGACTTCACCGTTGAGGTAGAGCGCTCGCTGCGCGTCCTCGACGGTGCCGTCACCGTGTTCGACGGCGTCGCCGGTGTCGAGCCGCAGTCCGAGACGGTGTGGCGTCAGGCCGACCGTTACGGCGTGCCGCGCATCTGCTTCGTCAACAAGCTCGACCGGACCGGCGCGGAGTTCCACCGCTGCGTCGACATGATCAAGGACCGCCTCGGTGCGGTGCCGCTGATCATGCAGCTTCCGATCGGTGCCGAGATGGACTTCAAGGGCGTTGTGGACCTGGTCCGCATGAAGGCGCTCGTATGGTCCGCCGAGGCCGCCAAGGGCGAGATGTACGACGTCGTCGACATCCCGGCCACGCACACCGAGGCTGCCGAGGAGTACCGCGGCAAGCTGGTCGAGGCCGTCGCGGAGCACGACGACGACATCATGGAGCTGTTCCTGGAGGGCCAGGAGCCCACCGAGGAGCAGCTGTACGCCGCGATCCGTCGCATCACCATCGCGTCCGGCAAGTCCAACGGCATCACGGTCACCCCGGTGTTCTGTGGCACCGCGTTCAAGAACAAGGGCGTTCAGCCCCTGCTCGACGCGGTCGTGCGCTACCTGCCGACCCCGCTCGACGTCGAGGCCATCGAAGGCCACGACGTCAAGGACCCCGAGGTCGTCGTCAAGCGCAAGCCGTCCGTGGACGAGCCGCTGTCCGCACTGGCGTTCAAGATCATGAGCGACCCGCACCTGGGCAAGCTCACCTTCGTCCGGGTGTACTCGGGCCGCCTGGAGACCGGCACCGCGGTGCTGAACTCCGTCAAGGGCAAGAAGGAGCGCATCGGCAAGATCTACCGTATGCACGCGAACAAGCGTGAGGAGATCGAAGCGGTGGGCGCCGGTGACATCGTCGCCGTGATGGGTCTGAAGCAGACCACGACCGGCGAGACGCTCTGCGATGACAAGAACCCGGTGATCCTGGAGTCCATGGACTTCCCGGCGCCGGTCATCCAGGTCGCCATCGAGCCCAAGTCCAAGGGTGACCAGGAGAAGCTGGGTGTAGCCATCCAGCGTCTCGCGGAGGAGGACCCCTCCTTCCACGTTCACTCGGACGAGGAGACGGGCCAGACCATCCTCGGCGGTATGGGCGAGCTGCACCTCGAGGTGCTGGTCGACCGTATGAAGCGCGAGTTCAAGGTCGAGGCCAACGTCGGCAAGCCGCAGGTCGCGTACCGCGAGACGATCCGCAAGACCGTCGAGCGTCACGACTACACGCACAAGAAGCAGACCGGTGGTACCGGTCAGTTCGCCAAGGTGCAGATCGCGATCGAGCCGATCGTCGACGGCGACGCTTCGTACGAGTTCGTGAACAAGGTCACCGGTGGCCGTATCCCGCGGGAGTACATCCCGTCGGTGGACGCCGGTGCGCAGGAGGCCATGCAGTTCGGCATCCTGGCCGGCTACGAGATGACTGGCGTCCGCGTCATCCTTCTCGACGGCGGCTACCACGAGGTCGACTCCTCCGAACTGGCGTTCAAGATCGCCGGCTCGCAGGCCTTCAAGGAGGCCGCGCGCAAGGCGAGCCCTGTGCTCCTGGAGCCGATGATGGCCGTTGAGGTCACCACGCCCGAGGACTACATGGGTGAAGTCATCGGTGACATCAACTCCCGCCGTGGCCAGATCCAGGCCATGGAGGAGCGTGCCGGTGCCCGTGTCGTGAAGGGCCTCGTGCCCCTCTCGGAGATGTTCGGGTACGTCGGTGACCTCCGCAGCAAGACCTCGGGTCGCGCAAGCTACTCGATGCAGTTCGACTCCTACGCCGAGGTTCCCAGGAACGTCGCCGAGGAGATCATCGCGAAGGCCAAGGGCGAGTAACGCACCCCCTTTACACGCTTTAGGCTTGACCCGACCGCCGGGGAGACCCGGGAGGGAAATCCCCGGCGGACGGCATCCCAGCAAAGATCACCTGGCGCCGATGAGTAAGGCGTACCAGAACCACTCCGCAGGAGGACCCCAGTGGCGAAGGCAAAGTTCGAGCGGACTAAGCCGCACGTCAACATCGGCACCATCGGTCACATCGACCACGGTAAGACGACCCTCACGGCCGCCATTACCAAGGTGCTGCACGACAAGTTCCCCAACCTGAACGAGGCCTCGGCCTTCGATCAGATTGACAAGGCTCCGGAAGAGCGTCAGCGCGGTATCACGATCTCGATCGCGCACGTCGAGTACCAGACGGAGGGCCGTCACTACGCCCACGTCGACTGCCCGGGTCACGCGGACTACATCAAGAACATGATCACCGGTGCCGCGCAGATGGACGGCGCGATCCTGGTCGTGGCCGCCACCGACGGCCCGATGCCGCAGACCAAGGAGCACGTGCTCCTGGCCCGCCAGGTCGGCGTGCCGTACATCGTCGTCGCCCTGAACAAGGCCGACATGGTGGACGACGAGGAGATCCTGGAGCTCGTCGAGCTCGAGGTTCGTGAGCTCCTCTCCGAGTACGAGTTCCCGGGCGACGACCTGCCGGTCGTCAAGGTCTCGGCGCTCAAGGCGCTCGAGGGCGACGCCGAGTGGGGTCAGTCGGTTCTCGACCTCATGGCCGCCGTCGACGAGGCGATCCCGACCCCCGAGCGTGACGTCGACAAGCCGTTCCTCATGCCCGTCGAGGACGTCTTCACGATCACCGGTCGCGGTACGGTCGTCACCGGCCGTATCGAGCGTGGTGTCCTGAAGGTCAACGAGACCGTTGACATCATCGGCATCAAGCAGGAGAAGACCACCACCACGGTCACCGGCATCGAGATGTTCCGCAAGCTGCTCGACGAGGGCCAGGCGGGCGAGAACGTCGGTCTGCTCCTCCGTGGCATCAAGCGCGAGGACGTCGAGCGCGGCCAGGTCATCATCAAGCCGGGCTCGGTCACCCCGCACACCTCGTTCGAGGCGCAGGCCTACATCCTGTCCAAGGACGAGGGCGGCCGTCACACGCCGTTCTTCAACAACTACCGCCCCCAGTTCTACTTCCGTACCACGGACGTGACCGGTGTCGTTACCCTCCCCGAGGGCACCGAGATGGTCATGCCGGGCGACAACACTGAGATGACCGTCGAGCTCATCCAGCCCATCGCCATGGAAGAGGGCCTGAAGTTCGCCATCCGTGAGGGTGGCCGGACCGTGGGCGCCGGCCAGGTCATCAAGATCAACAAGTAGTTCTTGTTGGCTTGACAGCCTGACCCCGGCAGCTCTCACGAGCTTCCTGAGGAGGCCCGTACGACTTCGGTCGTACGGGCCTCTTCGCTGTGCCCGGGTTTGCCTGGTTGCTGTAACGAAACTATTCGGCGCGCACGACCCGTTCCCCCCGCTGGTCACTCCCCCCACTATTTGTCATGCCACTGACCAAATTCGGGCGGAGGGGTGGGTACGTCATGTCTGGGTCCGTCAGCCGAAGGGCTGTGCTCGGTGCGGGGGCCGGTCTTACCGCGGTGCCGGTGCTGTCGGGGGCCGCGTGGGCGGGGCAGGGCGCGGTGCGCCGCACGGAATCCGGGGCGTACATCTCGTTCACCGGTGGCGTGTTCGCGGTCGTCGGGGCGCCGGTCGTCGTCAGCGCCGAGGACCACCCCGGAGTCGTACGGGTCGCCGGTGACCTGCGGGACGACATCGAACGCGTCACGGGCGTACGTCCGGCCGCCACCGTCACCCGTGAGGTGATCCTCGTCGGCACGATCGGCCGCAGCCCGCTGATCGACGGTCTGATCCGCGCCGGCAAGCTGGACGTCAGGGGCATCGCCGGCCGCTGGGAGACCTCGCTCCAGACGGTCGTGGAGCGCCCGATGCCCGGCGTCGACCGGGCATTCGTCATCGCGGGCAGCGACCCGCGCGGCACGATCTTCGGGGTGTACGACGTCTCGTACGGCATCGGGGTCTCGCCCTGGTACTGGTGGGACGACGTGCCGCCGGTCCACCGGGACGCGGTGTACGTGCTGCCGGGGAGGCATACGCAGGGCACCCCGGCCGTGAAGTACCGGGGCGTCTTCATCAACGACGAGAACCCGGCACTCGGCACCTGGGCCCCTCGCTTCTTCGGCCCCGGAAAGGCGCCGGGCCACCCCGGAGGCTTCAACGCGGCCTTCTTCGAACGGGTATTCGAAGTGCTGCTGCGCCTGAAGGCGAACTATCTCTGGCCGGCCGTGTGGGGCAGGGCGTTCGCCGAGGACGACCCGGAGAACCACGCGAGGGCGAAGGCGTACGGCATCGTCATGGGCACGTCCCACGAGGCGCCGATGATGCGGGGCATCGAGGAGTGGAACCGGCACGCGGTGCCGGCGGTGCGCGACAGCGCGGGAAATGTGGTGACTCCGGGTCGGGACCCCTACGGGGGTACGGGCGAGTGGTCGTACCGTCGCAACGCGGAGGCTGTCCGGGCGTACTGGCGCGACGGCATCCGGCGGATGGTGGACGAGGACTTCGAGGGCGTCGTCACCCTGGGCATGCGCGGCAACGGCGACACGAGCCTCCCGGACGGCGACGGCATCGAGCTGATGCGGGAGATCATCGAGGCGCAGCGCGGGATCATCGCGGAGGTGACCGGCAAGCCCGTAGGGGAAACCCCGCAGGTGTGGACCCTCTACAAGGAGGTCCAGCGCTACTGGGACCGGGGGTTGCGGGTCCCTGGCGATGTCACCGTCGTCCTCACCGACGACAACTGGGGCAACATCCGCAGGCACCCGGACCCGGCGGAGCCGGCGAGGAGCGGCGGATACGGCCTGTACTACCACTTCGACTACGTGGGCGTCGGCCGCAACTACAAGTGGGTGGACACCACTAACCTCCAGAACCTCTGGGACCAGCTCCACCAGGCCCACGCGTACGGCAACCACGGCCTGTGGGTGGCGAACGTCGGAGACCTGAAGGGCAACGAACTCCCGGCGGAGTTCTTCCTGAACTATGCCTGGAATCCGGCCCGTTGGGATCTGACGAACCTGGAGGAGTGGGAACGGCGGTACGCCCGCCAGAACTTCGGCGCCGAGCACGCCACGGCGATCGCCTCGGTGCTCGCCGAGTACGGACGGCTCCAGGCCCGCCGCAAGCCCGAGTTACTCAACCGCCGCATCACGCTCAACCCCGCGAAGGACCCGACGAAGGACGAGTCGGCGGTCGTGTACGACGACCAGGAGACCCCCTTCGCCTTCGGCCACCGGGAGTTGGAGCGGGTGACGGAGGACTGGCGGAGGCTGGCGAAGGAGGCGGAGCGGGTGCGCGGACGCCTGCCCGCCCGGGTGCAGGACGCCTGGTACGAACTCGTCGGGTACGCGGTGGAGGCGACCGCCAACCTGTACGGCCTGCGCGAGGCCGAGTTCGAGAACCTCCTGTACGCGTCCCAGGGACGCGCGGCGACCGACGACCGCGCGGCGGAGGCGGAAGCCGGCCTGGAACGGGACTTCGCGCTCGCCGACCGCTTCAACCACCAGGTGGCGGGCGGCAAGTGGGAGGGCTTCCAGACCCAGCCGCACATCGACTACGGGGACGTGGCACGGTACGGCCCCAACGCGCCCTGGCAGCAGCCCGAGAAGGACAACGTGGCGCTCCCGGATGTGCTGTTCCCGGCCGTGCGGCGGCTGGAGCTGCCGGTGGGCGGGGAGTTGGGGGTGTCGGTCGACGGGGCCGAGGACGCGGGGGAGTGGTGGCCGGGGGGATCCTCCGGTCCGGCCGCGCTGCCGGTGTTCAGCCCGTACCAGACGCGGCCCGGCCAGTACGTCGAGGTGTTCAACCGGGGGCGTACGCCCTTCGAGTACCGGGTGGAGTCGTCGGTGCCGTGGCTGGTGATCGACCGGCCGAAGGGGCGGGTCGAGCGACAGGTGCGCCTGGCGGTTTCGGTGGACTGGGCGCGGGTGCCGGACGGTCGTACGGATGCGTCGCTGACGGTGTCGGGTGCGGGGGCGTCGGTGACGGTCGGCTGCGTCGCGGAGAAGCCGTCGCGCAGGCAGCGGCGGGGGCTGCGGGGGTTTGTGGAGGCGGGGGGCTATGTGGCGATCGACGCCGACAACTACACGCGGGTGGTAGGGAGTTGGCGGCGGCTGGACCGCATCGGCCGTACGGGAGCGGGGATGACGCCGTGGCCGGTGACGGCTCCGCGCCGGACGCCGGGCGGGGCCTCGGCGGCTCGCCTGGAGTACGAGGTCAGCCTGTTGTCGGCGGGTGAGGTGACGGTGTGGGCGTATCTGTCACCGCGCAACCCGACACTCCCGACGGGCGGGCTGCGCTACGCGGTGTCGTTCGACGGGACCGAGCCGCAGCAGGTCGACATCCACACGGTCACGGGTGCGAACGACGGCCTGATGAACAAGCAGTGGGCCCGCCACACGTCCGACAACGTGAACGTGACGGCGACCAGGCACACGGTGGCCGCGGCGGGCGTCCACCGGCTGAGGTTCTGGGTGGTCGACCCGACGGTGGTGGTGCAGCGGCTGGTGATCGACACGGGCGGACTGACACCGACGTATCTGGGGCCGCTGGAGAGCCGGCGCGTCCGCTGAGCAGGTAACACACAAGGTGAGGGGACCGTACATGAACGTCTTCCGCATGCCCGTTTCCGCGGCGGTGCTGGGCGCGACGCTGGTGATCGCCGGTGGGGGTGCGCAGCCGGCGTCGGCGCACCCGAACCCCGTCCCGCTGAGGGCGCTGGCGGCCGGTACCGGTGTACGCGTCGGCACGGCCGTGGACATGACGGCGCTGGCCGACGACACGACGTATCGCAGGACCACGGCCCGGGAGTTCGACTCGGTGACCGCCGAGAACGTCATGAAGTGGGAGTCGGTGGAGCCGACCCGGGGGACGTACGACTGGCGGCAGGCGGACGACCTGATCCGCTTCGCGCGGGCGCACGGGCAGGCGGTACGGGGCCACACGCTGGTGTGGCACAACCAGCTGCCGGGATGGCTGACGTCGGGCGTGGCGGACGGCTCGATCGGGGCGGCCGAGCTGCGGGCCGTACTCCGGGACCACATCACCACGGAGGTGAAGCGGTACAAGGGCCGGATTTATCAGTGGGACGTGGTGAACGAGGTCTTCGGGGACGACGGTTCGCTGCGCGACTCGATCTGGCTGCGCGAGCTGGGCCCGTCGTACATTGAGGACGCCTTCCGCTGGGCCCACGCGGCCGACCCGAAGGCCAAGCTGTTCCTCAACGACTACAACGTCGAGGGCGTCAACGCGAAGTCGACCGCCTACTACGACCTGGCGAAGCGGTTGCGGGCGGCGGGGGTCCCGGTACAGGGCTTCGGCATCCAGGGGCACCTGGCCATCCAGTACGGCTTCCCGGGCCAGGTCGCCGAGAACCTCGCGCGCTTCGAGAAGCTGGGCATGCAGACGGCGTTCACCGAGGTCGACGTACGCATGATCCTGCCGGTGGACGAGACGAAACTGGCGACCCAGGCGACGTACTTCCGGGGACTGCTGGACGCGTGCGTGCAGGCGCGGCGGTGCACTTCGTTCACGGTGTGGGGCTTCACGGACAAGTACTCGTGGGTGCCCGGGGTCTTCGGTGGGCAGGGGGCGGCGACGCTGACGGACGAGGAGTTCGGGCGGAAGCCGGCGTTCGCGGCGGTGGGGGAGGGGTTGCGGGAGGGGGACTGACCGTTACGGATGGATGCCGAGGACGGAGACCTGTACCCGCGCCCGTCAGGGTCAGAGGAAGTGCCCGCTGGCCAGGTAGAGAGCCGGGGCAGGCATGTCGCGGACGGCGATGTAACCCTCCTGCCCGATGTCGAGACGGGCTGCCAGACCGACGTCGACCGCCCACTGGTTGGGCGTGGTGATGCAGTTGACCAGGGTGCGCCCCCGAGACGAGGCCAGGGCCTCCCACAGGAGGCGTTGCGCGGTCTCGGGGTGCGCGGCGGCCAGCAGGGACGCCTGTCCCCGGTCGTCGGTGTAGACGTATCCGGGCTTCGCGCGGTCCTCGGACACGACCAGTTGCAGGGTGTCGAGCATGTAGAGGTGGTCGAGGCCGTGGCCCGCGCCCCGCAGGTCCCGGTCCAGCCGGTCCATCCACTCGAAGTCATCAGCCCGGCCCTCCCTGAGGCCGTCGACCACAGGGAGCGTGGACCGGTCGACGGTGCCTGTCATCCGCATCTGCGGGTGCAGGGAGAAGCCCGCCAGCCGGTAGCGGCGGGTGGCGCCGGGGTGGACGCTGGACGAGAAGATGCCGGGGCGCCCAGCGGCGTGGGCGAGGGCGGCGTCGATCAGGCGCTTGCCGAGGCCCAGTCCCTGGTGGCTGGGCAGAACGCCGTAGGTCGCGAGGAACCAGAGGCCGTCGCGGTTCTGCGAGATGGCGAACCCGACTGTCCGGTCGGCGCCCGCTTCCTCTTCCACGGCGACCCAGCAACCTCCCGGATCCACGCCCAGGAAGAAACGCATCCGGTCGATCCACTGCTTCGAGGCGATCGCCGAACGCGGCTCGACCTCCGGGTCACTGACCCGCCTGGTACCGCTCTCCGCCTCGAAGAAGGTCGCGGCGGAAGCCTGTTCCGCCGATGGGAGATCGGCTTCTTGCATCGGCCTGATCGATACGGAGTCCATTCGGGCAGGGTAGGGAACGGCCAGGCCGGCCCGCATCCGGGTTTCACGCCTCCCCGGCCCCCTCACCCCACCCCGCACTCCGCCCAGACCGTCTTCCGAGGACGCGGTCCCAACCCCACCCCCCACCGGTCCGCCAACGCCTCGACGATGACCAGTCCCCGCCCCGACTCGCTGTCCGGTGCCGGCTCCCGTACCCCCGGCAGCAGGTCGTCCCGGGTGTCCGTCACCTCGATGCGGAGGGTGGTGCCGATGACGTACAGCATGAGCCGGAAATCGCGGCCCGGTACGCGCCCGTGGGTCACCACGTTCGCCGTGAGTTCCGCGACGAGGTGCTCCGCGGGGTCCAAAGGGAGTCCCCAGTCCCGCAGTTGCTGCACCGCGAGCTGACGGGCCTGCCGGGCTCCACGGGGCGTGGGCGGCAGTAGGGCGCTGAAGTTGCAGATGCGGCCGGTGTGTTGGGTCCGGTGATCGGCGGTTTCCTGATTCATGTCACTGAGCGTGGCTGAACATGCTTGCCTTGACGTGCGGTGACGCCTGTGCGTATCCGCGCTGTCCGGTTCTTGTCTCGCTCTGTCTCGGCTGTCTCGGATGACGTGCGGGTACGGGTGCGCGTTGGAGGTGGGTGGCATGAGCAACGAAATCGAAGGCAACGAAGGTGTGGACGAGTCCGGCTGGGACCTCGAACCTGGCGACGAGAGTGCGCCGTTGATCGAGGCGGTCGGGCGACTCGTCAGGTTCTGCCGCGAACAGGCCGGGATGAGGGTGGCCGACTTCGCCCAAGTCATGGGGTACGGCGAGGACATGATCCGCAAGATCGAGCGCGGGGCGCGGATCCCGAGGGTGGAGTTCCTGGATCGGGCTGACGATGTCCTGAACGTCGGAGGGCATCTGCGGACGTTCATGGAGGACGTCGAGAAGGCGCGGTATCCGAAGAAGGTGCGCGAGCTGAAGGAACTGGAGGATCGGGCCGTTGAGATGCTGCTGTACAGCAACCACAACGTCCACGGGTTGTTGCAGACGCGGGAGTTCGCGCAGGCGCTGCTCGCCCCCTGGCGGCCCAAGCTCTCGGCCGAGGGCCTGGACCGGGCTGTCGCCGGGCGAATGGCTCGGCAGGCCGTCTTCCAGCGGGAGCCCGCCGTGGAACTCAGCTTCGTCCAGGAACAGGTGACCCTTGAACGCCCGATCGGCGGGACAATGGTGCTGCACCGACAGCTCGAACATCTGCTGGAGATCGCCCAGTTGCCGAACGTCGAGTTCCAGGTGATGCCGACGGCACGCGCGGACCACCCAGGAACGAGCGGTCGCATCCAGGTGCTGAAATTCGGGGACGGTACCGGCGCCGGACGCACCGACGACGAGTTCGGCGGACGTCCGGTCTCCAGCCCGAGGCAGCTCCAGATCCTTGAACTGCGGTATGGCATCATCCGAACTCAGGCGCTCTCCCCGGGGGAGTCGCTGGCCTTCATCGAGCAAGCGCTGGGAGCACTATGAGCGCCACGGAACTCAACTGGTTCAAGAGCAGTCACAGCGACAGCAGCAACCCCAGCGACTGCGTCGAGATAGCCACCGCCCCCGATGGCATCCACGTCCGCGACTCCAAAGCCCCCAAGGGCCCCAGCCTCACCCTCGGCCCCACCACCTGGGCCGAGTTCATCTCGTACGCGTCCGGCAGCTGATCACACCGGTGTAGCCTTTCCGCTCCCTTTGGACATCGGAGAGGTCTGAATGAACCGAAGACGTACCGCCGCAGTGGTCGCGACAGCCGGAGCCCTCGCGCTCTCGGTGCTCAACGCGCCGGCCGCGCAGGCGAAGGACACGGGCATCGTCGTGACGGGCCTTGTCATCAACAACGGTAAGCCGGTGGTGGTCGGCACGTCGCGGGTGGTGGAACCGTCCTTTACCTTCGATATGGCCCTGCCTCCGGGGTACGACACGAACCACCCGCTCCGCTATGACGCGCAACCCTTCCTGTATCAGCGAAGCGTTCTGCTTCCCGAGATACAGCTGAGCCTCAGGACCTGCTACGAGGTCAGCCTCAAGAAGGCCCATTGCGAGGGCACGCTGTCCATCGATCCCGATCCGTCGCAGAAGCAGATCGTCTCCAACCGTGACGCCACAAAGTGGAAGGTCGGCGTGGCCCTCGCGCTGTTCAAGAGCAACGGTGAAGTGGTCCAGGAGTTCGAGACAAGGCCCGGAGGCGTCTCCCTGAGACGCGCCGCGAAGCTCTCCGTCGCCGACGTCACCCCGGAGCCGGTCACCAAGGGCAAGAAGCTCACCGTCGCGGGCAAGCTCACCCGGGTGAACTGGACCACCCACAAGAACGGCCCCTACGCCGGCAGCACCGTGAGTCTCCAGTTCCGGGCCAAGGGCGCGAGCACCTTCAAGACGCTCAAGAAGGTCACCACCAACAGTGCGGGTGCCCTCCGTACCACGGTCACCGCCTCCACCGACGGGTTCTTCCGGTGGGTGTATCTCGGGAACACCGTGACAGGCACCGCGACCAGCGGCCAGGACTACATCGACGTGCGCTGACCTGACTGCCCGACTGCCGGGGCGAACCGTCTGTCGAAGCTGCGCCATGTGTGTGCGGCTCCGACAGACGGCGTGCTGCGGTCGGCCGGACTTCGGTTACTGGTCCGCGAAGATCTCCGCAGCGGAGGTGGCGGTGAGGGCGCGGGTGAGCCAGGTGCGCAGGGTCTCGGTGTCGTCGCAGCCGGTGATCCGGTCCCGGATCTCGTCGGTCACGTCGACGCCGCGCTGCTCCAGGACGAGCAGTATGGCGGCGGCCTGGCCCTCGGCCTTGCCTTGGGCGATGCCTTCGGCCTGGCCCTGTGCTCGGCCCTGTGCTCGGCCTTCGTCGCGGATCTCTTCCGCGATGTAGGACTTGTAGAAGGAGAGGTCCACGGCCACCAGTTTCCTCCAGTACTGCCTGGCCGGGCGGTCGCCCAGGCCTTGTGCGGTGAATTCGATGATCGGGTCGGCGATGTCCTCGGGCTCGCCCTGTAGGGCTGTGGACAGTGCTTTCAGTATGGCAAAGATGTCCGGATCGGTCGCGTGCGTGATGGCGGAAAGGGTGGCCAGTGCCAGGTCCGCGCGTGCCTCGGCCGGGTCGGTGATGACGGGGGTGTTGTGCGGGCCCACCACGAGGGGCGTGAGGGTGAGCGTGGGCAGTCCGGGCGGACCGCTGCTCACCGGTTGCTGGGCCCATCTGGCGACGGCACGGTCCTGACACACGACCATGAGCGCGGTGGGCAGCTTGTACGTGGTCCACAAGTATGACGTGTAGTACGCCCAGCTCGCGGGCTTGGCCGGGTTCTTCGTCCGCTGCGACTCGATGGCGAGCAGGTAGGAGCCGTGCTCGGCGCTCCTCAGCCGTAGGAGGGTGTCCACACGACGTTCGACGGGCTCGGTCTCGGTGAGGTCGGTGGGCATGACGGTGACTTCCACCGGGGTGGGGAGGGAGAAGCCGAGCACGTCGGAGAGGCGGCTGAAGAGGCGTGGATCGTGCTGGAAGATGCGGTGCATCGCTTCGTGGGGCGCGCTGACCATAGGGGTCCCTGGGAGTGTGAGGTGGTACGCGGCATGCGGAAAAAAATTGCCTATGGCATGTGCCAGGACGAATCTCGCCGCGAGCGTAGGAGTCCAACACGGCCTGGCAGCAGCCAAGTTGGTGACGTTCACCCCGAGGGGTGAAGGACTCCGAGAGTTGATCCGCTGTGGAGTTGACGGCATTCGCCGCATCTGCCGGGCTCCGGACTGCGGAAGGCCCGCTCACAGCCGTCGCAGTTCTGGAGTGGGTGCCGGACGGGTGATGGCCCGGCCGGTGCGCGGTACGGCGCCGGGGGCGGCAGCTTCGCGGTGAGGCGGTGGGCCAGGAAGGCGGCTGGGCGGCGCATGCCCTCTGGTGGGAGGTCGCTGATCAGGGCGTGTCGTACGGCGGTGGGGCTGGCGTCGCGTTCCAGCCAGGCGGCGACTCCGGGTGCGAGGTGGGCCGTGTCGCAGGCCGACAGGAGCAGGTCGGGGTCGAGGCGGCGGAGATCGGCGAGGAGGTCGGTGGCTGCCTGGAGGAGGCCTGGTCCCTTGTACGCGGGCTGCGGTACGGCGGGGAGGGGCTTGCGTGGGGTGCGCTTCTTGGGCGGGCCGGGGGCGGTGGTGGGGTGCGCGGGCCGGGTGGGCTCGGGGGCCCTGTGTTCGGGAGCGGGCCCCGGATGCGGCTCCGGTCGGGGCTTGGACTCCGACTCCGCTGGGGACCCCGACTCCGGCCTGGTACGGCGATCAGCGTGACCGTCGGCGTGACGTCCGGGCTGGTTGCAGGAGATCGTGCGGGTGACGATGTTGCCGGTGGGGGTGCGTTCGCGGGTTCGGCTGAGGTAGCCGTGGGTTTCCAGTTCGCGCAGGGCGGCGGCGATACGGGCCGGGCCCTCGGGGAATCTCTTGGCGAGGGTCTTGATGTCGACGGGGGCGCCGGCTTGCAGCGACTGGATGTGTGTGCCCAGGCCGATGGCGAGCAGCGACAGCTCGGGGTGCTGGGCGAGGTGGTTGCCGATCACCGTGAAGCGGGTGGTGTGGCGGGCGTTGTCGTGGATCACCCCGGAGACGCCGGAACTGGGGCGTCGGTGAGGGTGATTTTTTCCCGCCGGGCGGGACTGGGCGCACGGGGGCGCACTAGGGTTCTGCGTATCCATCGGGAAGCCTTACTTCCTCGGTGGTCAGGCCCTCGCATTGGGATTGCAGTCCCGGCGAGGGCCGTCGCATGTCTGGAGTTGTCTGTGACGTGGTCGTGCCGCGTTGGGCTGAGCGTAAGGCAGGCAACCGGGCACAAATCCAGCGAAGTTGCTGATGTTCACTCGGGGGAGTGAGTGAGTGAGTTCGCGCGGAAGCGGCCGGGGCCGCCGTCTGTGGCGAACGGCAGGGTAGGTGGGGTTTGGTGGGTTTCTTTATCTCCCGTGTTTCTTTGAAAAGAGCGCTGGGCCCTCCTGAGCACACGTCACCGGGACGCACCTTCCCGGGTTCCGGTGTGACCTGTGCGTTCGAGGTGGGCGCCGAGGCACGGCGGACGGACAGGCGAGAAGGGAACTGCCCACCAGCTGGGCCGAGTTCATCTCGTACGCTTCCGGCAGTTGATCGAGTAGCTGCCAGAAGAGGGTGTGCATGAACGCAGGTATACGAGGCCGAAGACGTACCGCCGCAGTGATCGCGACGGTCGGAGCCCTCGCGCTCTCGGTGCTCAACGCCCCGGCCGCGCAGGCGAAGGACACGGGCATCGTCGTGTCGAACCTGGTCTTCAACAAGGGCAAGCCGATCGTGGTCGGCACATCGAAGGTGGCGGAAGCACCCGTCCCGTTCAATATCACCCTGCCTTCGGCAGGTGACCCTGCCCGCTGGGGCGTCTCCCCCTTCCTCTACCGGGGAAGCTTGAAGGACGTGGCTAACGACAGCGCCGAAGACTCCCTGTGGACGCTTCCTTACACCTGCTACGAGCAGGACTCCCAGAGGGCCCGTTGTGAGGGCACACTCTTCATCGATCCCGATCCGTCGATGGACGAGATCGACTCCAACAGCGACGCCACCAAGTGGAAGATCGGCGTGCACCTTCGTCTGTTCCCGGCCGGCGACGGCCCTGTCCTGGCCGAGGAGTTCGACTCAAGATCCGGAACTGTCTCCCTGAGGCGTGCCGCGAAGCTCTCCGTCGCCGACGTCACCCCGGAGCCGGTCGCCAAGGGCAAGAAGCTCACCGTCGCGGGCAAGCTCACGCGGGCGAACTGGACCACCCACAAGAACGGCCCCTACGCCGGCAGCACGGTGAGTCTCCAGTTCCGGGCCAAGGGCGAGACCGCCTTCAAGACGCTCAAGAAGGTCACCACCAACAGCGCGGGTGCCCTCCGTACCACGGTCACCGCCTCCACCGACGGGTTCTTCCGGTGGGTGTACCTCGGCAACACCACGACCGGTACCGCTACCAGCGGCCAGGACTACATCGACGTGCGCTGATCGTCGTACGACGTCACCGAGGTCGTACGCAACCGTCCGGTCAGTGCGTGAGCCGTGCTCCCAGCAGGGGCAGCAAACGCTCCCGCAGTAGTCGCCGGGCCGGGTCCCAGGACGGCCACAGGAGTTTGTGGTGGGTGCCGTCCGTCATGACCACCTCCAGACCGGAGGTGGTCACCCCGCCGTGCAGGCGCGCCGCGCCCATCCCCGCGAACGGGATCAGCTTGTTCGTGGGATGGGCGGCCAGGACGGTCTCCGCGTCGTGGGCGATGAGCCGGTACGGGTCCCGTGGGGTCAGGCCGGAGCCGCCGGAGTTCACCAGTGTGGTCAGCAGACCGCTGCGGATGCGCAGCAGGCCCTCCGGGAGCAGCCACAGCTCGCCGTGGATCCAGTCCAGCCAGCCGGTCGTACAGGTACTGGTGAGCAGGCGGGCCTGCACCAGGCGTACGCGGCAGGCGCGGGCCACCGATTCCGTCAGCAGCGTGCTCCACGCGTCGAGGGACGAGACCCGGTGGCGTTCTCCGGCAGGCTCGGCCGCCGAGAGGAAGAAGACTCGCGCCCGGCCGGCTCCGTGCAGTTCCACGGTGAGCTGGACCTGCCAGGACGGGCACTCGACTTGCACGGCCAGGGCGCCCGCATCCCGTGACCACAGGACGTCCGAGACTTGCAGGCCCGCCGCCCGCCAGTCCCGTATGTGCGATTCCAGGCGGGCTGCCGCCTCGTTCAGGTCCATGTCGTGCGTCACACCGGGATCATGGCCGATGCCGCCGACCGGGGGACACGCCCCGTCCGCGTTTGACCTTCGTCACCCTGCGGGTATTCTCTCCCGCTCGATTGGCGGAGGCCCTGCCCCGTATGGCAGACTGTCCGAGTTGCTCGGTCGAGTTGTCGATGCTGCGCGCCTCCCGCCGGGAGGACCGAAAGCGAGTCCCACAGTACTCGTCGCCCCATCTGTCGTAAGGCAGCGCTGGAGCGGACGTACGGGAATCTTTCGGGAAGCGTCAGTGCGGCACCGGCCAGGCGCCCGGTGGGTTCGCGTCAGGGAAATTTGACGCAGTCGCCCCCGGCCCGCGGTTCCGGAAGGGCCGTGCTTCCCGTGCAGGGACGTCTCATATGGGACATCTGTGTCGGTGAGAGCGCGACACACCCGACCGCGTGGGTCGGACAAGCAGGGCGAAGTGAGTTCGGAACACCGGGTTCCAGAGCGTACGAAGAGACAGGACTACTGAGTAGCCATGGCGGGACAGAAGATCCGCATCCGGCTCAAGGCCTACGACCACGAGGTCATCGACTCCTCGGCGAAGAAGATCGTCGAGACGGTGACACGCACTGGTGCGTCGGTCGCGGGCCCGGTGCCGCTGCCCACTGAGAAGAACGTGTACTGCGTCATCAAGTCGCCGCACAAGTACAAGGACTCTCGCGAGCACTTCGAGATGCGCACGCACAAGCGCCTGATCGACATTCTCGACCCGACGCCCAAGACCGTTGACTCTCTGATGCGACTCGACCTCCCGGCCGGTGTCGACATCGAGATCAAGCTCTAGGGGACGGTGATCTGAGAATGGCTAAGCAGATCAAGGGCATCCTGGGCGAGAAGCTCGGCATGACGCAGGTGTGGGACGAGAACAACCGTGTCGTTCCCGTCACCGTCGTCAAGGCCGGTCCGAACGTCGTGACCCAGGTCCGTACGAATGACTCCGACGGCTACGAGTCGGTCCAGATCGCCTTCGGCGAGATCGACCCTCGCAAGGTGAACAAGCCCCTCAAGGGTCACTTCGCCAAGGCTGACGTCACCCCCCGCCGCCACCTCGTCGAGATCCGTACCGCTGGTGCCAGCGAGTACACCCTCGGCCAGGAGATCACCGCCGAGACCTTCGAGGCCGGCGTCAAGGTGGACGTGACCGCCAACAGCAAGGGCAAGGGCTTCGCCGGTGTCATGAAGCGTCACAACTTCCATGGTCTCGGCGCCGGCCACGGTGTCCAGCGCAAGCACCGCTCTCCCGGCTCCATCGGTGGCTGTGCCACCCCTGGCCGTGTCTTCAAGGGCATGCGCATGGCGGGCCGCATGGGTAACGAGCGGGTCACCACCCAGAACCTGACCGTCCACGCCGTTGACGCGGAGAAGGGTCTGCTGCTCATCAAGGGCGCGATTCCTGGTCCGAACGGCGGCCTCGTCCTGGTCCGCACCGCGGCCAAGGGGGCCTGAGGTACCGATGAGCACTGTTGACATCCTTTCGCCCGCTGGCGAGACGACCGGAAGCGTCGAGCTCCCCGCGGAGATCTTCGACGTAGAGAAGATCAGCATCCCGCTGCTTCACCAGGTCGTCGTCGCGCAGCTGGCCGCTGCCCGTCAGGGCACGCACAAGACCAAGACCCGCGCCGAGGTCCGTGGTGGCGGTAGGAAGCCCTACCGTCAGAAGGGCACCGGCCGCGCCCGTCAGGGTTCGACCCGTGCGCCGCAGTTCGCCGGCGGTGGCGTCGTTCACGGCCCCACCCCGCGTGACTACTCGCAGCGGACCCCGAAGAAGATGAAGGCCGCGGCCCTGCGCCACGCCCTCACCGACCGGGCCCGCAACGCTCGTATCCACGTGATCACGAGCGTGATCGAGGGCGACACCCCCTCCACCAAGGCCGCGAAGAGCTTCCTCGGCAAGGTCAGTGAGCGCAAGAACGTGCTCCTGGTCATCGAGCGCTCCGACGAGGCCGGGCTGCTTTCCGCCCGCAACCTGCCCCAGGTGCACATCCTGGACCCGGGCCAGCTGAACACGTACGACGTTCTCGTCTCGGACGACGTGGTCTTCACCCAGGCCGCTTTCGAGTCCTTCGTGTCCGGCCCCAAGGCCACTGACACCGAAGGGAGCGAGGTCTGATGGCGATCCGTCACCCCGCCATTGCCTCCAAGGCGGCCAAGGCCGCCAAGGCCGCGCGCGTCGCCAAGGCGAAGCGCCACGAGGCCGAGGGCAAGAACACCGTCGTCACGCCGGTCAGCAAGTCGTACACGGACCACCGTGACGTCCTGCTGAAGCCGGTCGTGTCCGAGAAGAGCTACGCGCTCATCGACGAGAACAAGTACACGTTCATCGTCGCTCCCGGCACCAACAAGACCCAGATCAAGCAGGCCGTCCAGGCGGTCTTCTCGGTCAAGGTCACCGGGGTCAACACGATCAACCGCATCGGCAAGCGCAAGCGCACCAAGAGCGGTTTCGGTAAGCGCGCTGACACCAAGCGCGCGATCGTGACCCTCGCCGAGGGCGACCGTATCGACATCTTCGGCGGTCCGGCCGCGTAAGCGGGTCGGATCGTCCGATATCGGACGAGGACTGAGAAATGGGAATCCGCAAGTACAAGCCGACTACGCCGGGCCGCCGTGGCTCCAGCGTCGCCGACTTCGTCGAGGTCACGCGGTCCACGCCGGAGAAGTCGCTGGTTCGCCCCCTGCACAGCAAGGGCGGCCGTAACAATTCCGGTCGTGTGACCGTTCGCCACCAGGGTGGCGGACACAAGCGCGCCTACCGAGTGATCGACTTCCGTCGTCACGACAAGGACGGCGTGCCGGCGAAGGTCGCGCACATCGAGTACGACCCCAACCGCACCGCGCGCATCGCGCTGCTGCACTACGCGGACGGCGAGAAGCGCTACATCCTCGCCCCCCGCAACCTGTCGCAGGGTGACCGCGTCGAGAACGGTCCTGGGGCCGACATCAAGCCGGGCAACAACCTGGCGCTCCGCAACATCCCGGTCGGTACCACGATCCACGCGATCGAGATCCGTCCCGGTGGCGGCGCCAAGTTCGCCCGCTCCGCAGGCGCCTCGGTGCAGCTGCTGGCGAAGGAGGGCACGATGGCCCACCTTCGTATGCCCTCCGGCGAGATCCGCCTGGTCGACCAGCGCTGCCGCGCCACGGTCGGCGAGGTCGGCAACGCCGAGCAGAGCAACATCAACTGGGGCAAGGCCGGCCGTAAGCGCTGGCTGGGCGTCCGCCCGACCGTCCGCGGTGTGGCGATGAACCCGGTTGACCACCCGCACGGTGGTGGTGAAGGCAAGACCTCCGGTGGTCGTCACCCGGTCTCGCCGTGGGGTCAGAAGGAGGGTCGTACTCGTTCGCCGAAGAAGGCATCGAACAAGTACATCGTCCGCCGCCGCAAGACGAACAAGAAGCGCTAGGAGCGGGTTTAGATGCCGCGCAGTCTCAAGAAGGGACCCTTCGTCGACGGACACCTTGTAAAGAAGGTGGACGTACAGAACGAAGCCGGTACCAAGAACGTCATCAAGACCTGGTCCCGTCGCTCGATGATCATCCCGGCCATGCTCGGCCACACGATCGCGGTGCACAACGGCAAGACCCACATCCCGGTGTTTGTCACCGAGTCGATGGTCGGCCACAAGCTCGGCGAGTTCTCGCCGACGCGCACCTTCCGGGGTCACGTCAAGGACGACCGGAAGTCGAAGCGCCGCTAACGCGGGGTGGAATCGACCATGACAGACACTGGAAGGACAACCATGGAAGCCAGGGCCCAGGCGCGGTACATCCGCGTTACGCCCATGAAGGCCCGCCGCGTGGTGGACCTTATCCGTGGCATGGATGCCACGGAGGCTCAGGCGGTCCTGCGTTTCGCCGCGCAGGCCGCGAGCGTGCCGGTCGGCAAGGTGCTTGACAGCGCCATCGCCAACGCCGCGCACAACTACGACCACACCGACGCCGGCAGCCTCGTCATCACTGAGGCGTACGTCGACGAGGGTCCGACCCTGAAGCGGTTCCGTCCGCGTGCCCAGGGCCGCGCCTACCGGATCCGCAAGCGGACCAGCCACATCACCGTGGTCGTCAGCAGCAAGGAAGGAACCCGGTAATGGGCCAGAAGGTTAACCCGCATGGGTTCCGGCTCGGCATCACCACGGACTTCAAGTCCCGGTGGTACGCCGACAAGCTGTACAAGGACTACGTCGGTGAAGACGTCGCCATCCGTCGGATGATGACGTCCGGCATGGAGCGCGCCGGCATCTCGAAGGTTGAGATCGAGCGCACCCGTGACCGCGTCCGCGTCGACATCCACACCGCGCGTCCGGGCATCGTCATCGGCCGCCGTGGCGCCGAGGCCGACCGTATCCGCGGCGACCTGGAGAAGCTGACCAAGAAGCAGGTCCAGCTCAACATCCTCGAGGTCAAGAACCCCGAGCTCGATGCTCAGCTGGTCGCTCAGGCCGTCGCCGAGCAGCTGTCCTCCCGCGTCTCCTTCCGTCGCGCCATGCGTAAGAGCATGCAGTCGACGATGAAGGCCGGCGCCAAGGGCATCAAGATCCAGTGTGGTGGCCGTCTCGGCGGCGCCGAGATGTCCCGCTCGGAGTTCTACCGCGAGGGCCGTGTGCCCCTGCACACGCTCCGCGCGAACGTGGACTACGGCTTCTTCGAGGCCAAGACGACCTTCGGCCGTATCGGTGTGAAGGTCTGGATCTACAAGGGCGACGTCAAGAACATCGCCGAGGTCCGCGCCGACAACGCCGCTGCCCGTGCGGGTAACCGCCCGGCGCGTGGCGGTGCCGGTGGCGCCGCCGACCGTCCGGCCCGTGGTGGTGGCCGTGGTGGCGAGCGTGGCGGCCGCGGCCGCAAGCCGCAGCAGGCTCCCGCTGCCGAGGCCCCCAAGGCCGAGGCTCCGGCGGCTGCCGCTCCGGCTGCTGAAAGCACCGGAACGGAGGCCTGACCGACATGCTGATCCCCCGTAGGGTCAAGCACCGCAAGCAGCACCACCCGAAGCGCCGTGGCATGGCCAAGGGCGGTACGGCGGTCTCGTTCGGCGAGTACGGCATTCAGGCCGTCACGCCGGCATACGTGACCAACCGCCAGATCGAGGCGGCCCGTATCGCGATGACCCGCCACATCAAGCGTGGCGGCAAGGTCTGGATCAACATCTATCCGGACCGCCCGCTCACCAAGAAGCCTGCCGAGACCCGCATGGGTTCCGGTAAGGGTTCCCCCGAGTGGTGGATCGCGAACGTGCACCCGGGCCGGGTCATGTTCGAACTGTCCTACCCCAACGAGAAGATCGCCCGTGAGGCCCTCACTCGCGCAGCCCACAAGCTGCCGATGAAGTGCCGGATCGTCAAGCGCGAGGCAGGTGAAGCGTGATGTCGGCCGGTACCAAGGCGTCCGAGCTGCGCGAACTGGGTGACGAGGAGCTTCTCAACAAGCTCCGCGAAGCCAAGGAAGAGCTGTTCAACCTCCGCTTCCAGGCGGCGACGGGTCAGCTCGAGAACCACGGTCGGCTCAAGGCCGTCCGTAAGGACATCGCGCGGATCTACACCCTGATGCGTGAGCGCGAGCTGGGCATCGAGACGGTGGAGAGCGCCTGATGAGCGAGAGCAACGTGACTGAGCAGAACAGCACCGAAGCCCGTGGCTTCCGCAAGACCCGTGAGGGTCTCGTCGTCAGCGACAAGATGGACAAGACCGTCGTCGTCGCTGTCGAGGACCGCGTGAAGCACGCGCTGTACGGCAAGGTCATCCGCCGTACGAACAAGCTCAAGGCCCACGACGAGCAGAACGCCGCCGGCGTCGGCGACCGTGTCATCATCATGGAGACCCGGCCGCTGTCCGCCTCGAAGCGGTGGCGCATCGTCGAGATCCTCGAGAAGGCCAAGTAGTCCCTGCGGGGTTTTGAACCCGTAGCCAGACTCGCCGCTCCGGCCGGAGCTCCGTAAGGCGACTTACGGAGCTCCCACCGGAACCGGCCGGGCCGCGTGAGTCACTTACGCGGCCCGCCGGGCGGCCCAAGTAATTCCTGCGGGGGCTACCCGCAGGGCAGTTCCGCCAGGCTCCGGTACGGGGTTGTACAGACAACCCCGTGTTGGGGAACCGGCAGACAATCAGGAGATAGACGTGATCCAGCAGGAGTCGCGACTGCGTGTCGCCGACAACACTGGTGCGAAGGAAATCCTTTGCATCCGTGTCCTCGGTGGCTCCGGTCGCCGCTACGCGGGCATCGGCGACGTCATCGTCGCCACCGTCAAGGACGCGATCCCCGGTGGCAACGTGAAGAAGGGTGACGTCATCAAGGCCGTCATCGTTCGCACCGTCAAGGAGCGCCGCCGTCCCGACGGCTCGTACATCCGCTTCGACGAGAACGCCGCTGTTGTTCTGAAGAACGACGGCGACCCTCGTGGCACCCGTATCTTCGGCCCGGTGGGCCGGGAGCTGCGCGAGAAGAAGTTCATGAAGATCATCTCGCTCGCGCCGGAGGTGCTGTAAGCATGAAGATCAAGAAGGGCGACCTGGTTCAGGTCATCACCGGTAAGGACAGGGGCAAGCAGGGCAAGGTCATCGCGGCCTTCCCCCGTGAGGACCGCGTCCTGGTCGAGGGTGTCAACCGGGTCAAGAAGCACACCAAGGCCGGCCCGACCGCAAAGGGTTCGCAGGCCGGCGGCATCGTCACGACCGAGGCGCCCGTCCACGTCTCCAACGTCCAGCTGGTCGTTGAGAAGGACGGCAACAAGGTTGTCACGCGTGTCGGTTACCGCTTCGACGACGAGGGCAACAAGATCCGCGTTGCCAAGCGGACGGGTGAGGACATCTGATGACTACCACCACGACTCCGCGTCTCAAGACGAAGTACCGCGAGGAGATCGCGGGCAAGCTGCGTGAGGAGTTCTCCTACGAGAACGTCATGCAGATCCCCGGTCTCGTCAAGATCGTGGTCAACATGGGTGTCGGCGACGCCGCCCGTGACTCGAAGCTCATGGACGGTGCCGTCCGTGACCTGACCACCATCACGGGTCAGAAGCCGGCCGTCACCAAGGCCCGTAAGTCCATCGCGCAGTTCAAGCTGCGCGAGGGCCAGCCGATCGGTGCCCACGTCACGCTTCGTGGCGACCGCATGTGGGAGTTCCTGGACCGCACCCTGTCGCTCGCGCTGCCGCGCATCCGCGACTTCCGTGGTCTGTCTCCCAAGCAGTTCGACGGCCGTGGCAACTACACCTTCGGTCTCACCGAGCAGGTCATGTTCCACGAGATCGACCAGGACAAGATCGACCGCACCCGGGGTATGGACATCACCGTGGTGACCACGGCGACCAACGACGCTGAGGGCCGCGCGCTCCTCCGTCACCTCGGCTTCCCCTTCAAGGAGGCGTAAGCGAGATGGCGAAGAAGGCTCTGATTGCCAAGGCTGCTCGTAAGCCCAAGTTCGGCGTACGTGGTTACACGCGCTGCCAGCGCTGTGGCCGTCCGCACTCCGTGTACCGCAAGTTCGGCCTGTGCCGCGTCTGCCTTCGTGAGATGGCTCACCGTGGCGAGCTGCCGGGCGTGACCAAGAGCTCCTGGTAATCCCGTTTTCTAGGGATTCCCGAAGCTCTCGGTAAGCTAATGGGTTGGTCAGGTGCCCATCCCTCCATGGCTTAGGCTAGGAGGGTTGGGCGCCTGATTGCCGCCCGTACGACTTACTACGCCGTAGGTCCCCCGCACCGCACCCGTCCCGCCATTGAGTGAGTGGGGAGAGGGATGGCGCATCCAGGAAACCCCGGCGAGAGAGGCCGAAGGCCAATTCATGACCATGACTGATCCGATCGCGGACATGCTGACTCGTCTGCGTAACGCGAACTCGGCGTACCACGACGATGTCGCGATGCCGCACAGCAAGATCAAGTCGCACATCGCGGAGATCCTCCAGCAGGAGGGCTTCATCACCGGCTGGAAGGTCGAGGACGCCGAAGTCGGCAAGAAGCTCGTCCTCGAGCTGAAGTTCGGCCCGAACCGTGAGCGCTCCATCGCGGGCATCAAGCGGATTTCGAAGCCTGGTCTGCGTGTGTACGCGAAGTCCACCTCCCTGCCCAAGGTGCTCGGTGGCCTCGGCGTGGCGATCATCTCCACGTCGCACGGTCTCCTCACTGGACAGCAGGCCGGCAAGAAGGGCGTAGGCGGAGAAGTCCTCGCCTACGTCTGGTAGAAGGGAACGGAGGAAACAGCTATGTCGCGTATTGGCAAGCTCCCCATCACGGTTCCCGCCGGCGTGGACGTCACCATCGACGGCCGTACGGTTTCGGTGAAGGGCCCCAAGGGCTCTCTCTCCCACACCGTCGCTGCGCCGATCGACATCGCCAAGGGTGAGGACGGCGTTCTCAACGTCACCCGCCCCAACGACGAGCGTCAGAACAAGGCCCTGCACGGCCTGTCCCGCACGCTGGTGGCGAACATGATCACCGGCGTAACCGCGGGTTACGTGAAGAAGCTCGAGATCAGCGGTGTCGGTTACCGCGTGGCGGCGAAGGGCTCGAACCTCGAGTTCGCGCTCGGCTACAGCCACCCGATCACCGTCGAAGCGCCCGAGGGCATCAGCTTCAAGGTCGAGAACCCGACGCGGTTCTCGGTCGAGGGCATCGACAAGCAGAAGGTCGGCGAGGTTGCGGCCAACATCCGCAAGCTGCGCAAGCCTGACCCGTACAAGGCCAAGGGCGTCAAGTACGAGGGCGAAGTCATCCGGCGCAAGGTCGGAAAGGCGGGTAAGTAAGCCATGGCATACGGTACGAAGATCGCTAAGGGCGACGCTTACAAGCGTGCTGCCATCAAGCGTCGTCACATCCGGATCCGTAAGAAGGTCAACGGAACGGGTGAGCGTCCCCGCCTGGTGGTAACCCGCTCGAACCGCCACATCGTGGCCCAGGTCATCGACGACATCAAGGGTCACACCCTGGCGTCGGCGTCGACCCTGGACGCCTCGATCCGCGGTAACGAGGGCGAAGACAAGTCGGCGCAGGCCGGCAAGGTCGGCGCACTCGTGGCCGAGCGTGCCAAGGCCGCCGGTGTCGAGTCCGTCGTGTTCGACCGTGGTGGCAGCCGGTACGCCGGGCGTATCGCCGCCCTGGCCGACGCCGCCCGCGAAGCCGGGCTCAAGTTCTGAGCCGCCCGTCGCGCTCGCGACTTAACCGTCGCAGCGCAGCGTAGCTAGCGGAAAAAGAGAGAGGTAATCCAATGGCTGGACCCCAGCGCCGCGGAAGCGGTGCCGGTGGCGGCGAGCGGCGGGACCGGAAGGGCCGTGACGGCGGCGCTGCTGCCGCCGAGAAGACCGCGTACGTTGAGCGCGTTGTCGCGATCAACCGCGTCGCCAAGGTTGTGAAGGGTGGTCGTCGCTTCAGCTTCACTGCGCTCGTCGTAGTGGGCGATGGCGATGGCACCGTCGGTGTCGGTTACGGCAAGGCCAAGGAGGTGCCGGCCGCGATCGCCAAGGGTGTTGAAGAGGCCAAGAAGCACTTCTTCAAGGTCCCCCGTATCCAGGGCACCATCCCGCACCCGATCACGGGCGAGAAGGCCGCGGGCGTCGTCCTGCTCAAGCCTGCTTCCCCCGGTACCGGCGTTATCGCCGGTGGCCCGGTGCGTGCTGTCCTCGAGTGCGCCGGCGTTCACGACATCCTGTCGAAGTCGCTCGGCTCGTCCAACGCGATCAACATCGTGCACGCGACCGTGGCGGCCCTCAAGGGCCTGCAGCGTCCCGAGGAGATCGCGGCCCGCCGTGGTCTGCCCCTCGAGGACGTCGCCCCCGCGGCTCTGCTCCGTGCGCGTGCGGGAGCGGGTGCGTAATGGCTCGCCTCAAGGTCACGCAGACGAAGTCGTACATCGGCAGCAAGCAGAACCACCGTGACACCCTGCGGTCCCTTGGTCTCAAGGGGATCAACACGCAGGTCGTCAAGGAGGACCGCCCCGAGTTCCGCGGAATGGTTCACACCGTCCGCCACCTCGTGACGGTTGAGGAGGTCGACTGATCATGGCGGAAAACAGCCCGCTCAAGATCCACAACCTCCGTCCTGCCCCGGGCGCCAAGACCGCCAAGACCCGTGTGGGTCGTGGTGAGGCGTCGAAGGGTAAGACGGCTGGACGTGGTACCAAGGGCACGAAGGCCCGTTACCAGGTTCCGGCGCGTTTCGAGGGTGGCCAGATGCCCCTCCACATGCGTCTCCCGAAGCTCAAGGGCTTCCGGAACCCGTTCAAGACCGAGTACCAGGTCGTGAACCTCGACAAGCTGGCGTCGCTGTACCCGGAGGGTGGCGAAGTCACCGTCGAGGGGCTCGTCGCCAACGGTGCGGTTCGCAAGAACAGCCTCGTCAAGGTCCTCGGCCAGGGCGAGATCTCCGTGGCGCTGCAGGTGACGGTCGACGCCGTCTCCGGCTCCGCCAAGGAGAAGATCACCGCCGCCGGCGGTACCGTCACCGAGCTGCTCTGAACACCACAGGCGTCTCGATGACTTGAGCGATCCCTACCGGGGATATCCCACAAATGGGGTATCCCCGGTTGGTCGTTCCTAGGAGGCGTGGTCGCCGGTAAGGTGGCCAGCACTGTCAAGTTGAGTCCGTTGTGTTCACGAGGAACTCCGGACCCCTCTCGGCTGTTAGTTATCTGTCAACGTATTCGTCGAACCTCAAAACCGTCACCTCTACGCAGTAGCGCGGGGGTCGCAGGAGGCACCGTGCTCACCGCGTTCGCCCGGGCGTTCAAGACGCCCGACCTGCGCAAGAAGCTGCTCTTCACGCTCGGCATCATCGTGGTCTATCGGGTGGGCACGCACATCCCGATCCCAGGTGTCGACTACCAGAACGTCCAGACGTGTATCGACGTCGCGAAGGGCGGAGGAAGCCAGGGCCTGTTCGGTCTGGTGAACATGTTCAGTGGCGGGGCGCTGCTGCAGATCACGATCTTCGCGCTGGGCATCATGCCGTACATCACGGCGAGCATCATCCTGCAGCTGCTGACGGTGGTGATCCCGCGCCTGGAAGCCCTCAAGAAGGAGGGCCAGGCGGGCACAGCGAAGATCACGCAGTACACCCGTTATCTGACGGTGGCTCTCGCCATCCTCCAGGGCACCGGTCTGGTCGCCACCGCGCGCAGCGGTGCGCTCTTCAGCGGCTGCCAGGTCGCCAGCGAGATCGTCCCGGACCAGTCGATCTTCGTGACCATCACCATGGTCGTCACCATGACCGCCGGTACGGCCGTCGTCATGTGGCTCGGTGAGCTCATCACCGACCGCGGTATCGGCAACGGCATGTCCATCCTGATGTTCATCTCGATCGCCGCCACCTTCCCGTCGGCGCTGTGGGCCATCAAGACCCAGGGCGACCTGGCGGACGGCTGGATCGAGTTCGGCACGGTCATCGCCGTCGGCCTCGTCATGGTCGCGCTGGTGGTCTTCGTCGAGCAGGCGCAGCGCCGGATCCCGGTCCAGTACGCGAAGCGCATGATCGGCCGCCGGTCCTACGGCGGCACGTCGACGTACATCCCGCTCAAGGTCAACCAGGCCGGCATCATCCCTGTGATCTTTGCCTCGTCGCTGCTCTACATCCCCGCGCTGGTCGCGCAGTTCTCCGGCGGCACCTCGGCCTGGAAGACGTGGATCGAGCAGAACCTGACCAAGGGTGACCACCCGGTTTACATCGTCACGTACTTCTTGCTGATCGTTTTCTTCGCGTTCTTCTACGTCGCCATCTCCTTCAACCCCGAAGAAGTAGCCGACAACATGAAGAAGTATGGTGGCTTCATCCCGGGCATCCGGGCTGGTCGGCCGACTGCTGAGTACCTGAGTTACGTACTCAACCGGATCACCTGGCCGGGTTCGCTGTACCTGGGTCTGATCGCTCTCGTACCGACGATGGCGTTGGTAGGTTTCGGGGCAAACCAGAACTTCCCGTTCGGCGGGACCAGCATCCTCATCATCGTGGGTGTCGGTCTTGAGACCGTGAAGCAGATTGAGAGCCAGCTCCAGCAGCGCAATTACGAAGGGTTCCTCCGCTGATGCGAATCGTCCTCGTCGGGCCGCCTGGTGCCGGGAAGGGAACGCAGGCCGCGTTCCTCGCCAAGAACCTGTCGATCCCGCACATCTCCACGGGCGACCTCTTCCGGGCCAACATCAGCAAGCAGACGGATCTCGGGAAACTCGCGAAGTCCTACATGGACGCGGGCAACCTGGTGCCGGACGAGGTCACGATCGCGATGGCCAAGGACCGCATGGAGCAGTCCGACGCGGTGAATGGCTTTCTGCTGGACGGCTTCCCGCGGAACGTTTCGCAGGCCGAGGCGCTGGACGAGATGCTGAAGGCCGAGTCCATGAAGCTGGACGCGGTCCTCGACCTGGAGGTCCCCGAGGACGAGGTGGTCAAGCGCATCGCCGGCCGCCGCATCTGCCGTAACGACTCGGCGCACGTCTTCCACGTCACGTACCAGGCGCCGAAGGCCGAGGGCGTCTGTGACGTCTGCGGCGGCGAGCTGTACCAGCGGGACGACGACTCCGAGGAGACGGTCCGCAAGCGCCTGGAGGTCTACCACACCCAGACCGAGCCGATCATCGACTACTACAAGGCCCAGGGCCTCGTGGTGACGATCTCGGCGCTGGGGAAGGTGGAGGACGTCACCGGCAAGGCGATGGCCGCGCTGAAGGGTGACGGCGAGGGCGAGTAGTTCCAGTAGCCCTTTCGGGCTTCCGGGTCGCAGTTTTCACGTCGGACAGCCGCGGTTCCCTGTCGGGGGACCGCGGCTGCTGCGTGGGGGCGGGGCGCCGTATCGTTGGCTTGTTGTGTGTTCGTTCGCTTCCCAGCCTGATCGGTTCAGGAAAGGCCGTAGTTCCCATGGTGCAGATCAAGACCCCCGAGCAGATCGCCAAGATGCGCGAGGCGGGGCTTGTCGTCGCCGCCATCCACGCGGCCACTCGTGAGGCGGCCGTGCCGGGCGCCAGTACGAAGGATCTGGACGAGGTCGCGCGGAAGGTGCTCGCGGAGCACAACGCGAAGCCGAACTTCCTTGGGTACGGCGGGTTCCCGGCGACGATCTGCACCTCCGTCAACGAGGTCGTCGTCCACGGCATCCCGTCCGACGAGGTCGTGCTGAAGGACGGGGACATCATCTCCATCGACTGCGGCGCGATCATCGACGGCTGGCACGGGGACGCGGCGTACACGGCGTTCGTGGGGTCGGGGCATGCTCCGGAGCTGATCGAGCTGTCGCGGGTGACGGAGGAGTCGATGTGGGCGGGGATCGCGGCGATGAAGCCGGGGAACCGGCTGGTCGACATCTCGCGTGCGATCGAGACGTACATCCGCCGTCAGCCCAAGGCGGGCGGTGGACGGTACGGGATCATCGAGGACTACGGCGGGCACGGCATCGGGACCGAGATGCACATGGATCCGCATCTGCTGAACTACGTCGAGCGCAAGCGGGGGAAGGGGCCGAAGCTGGTCCCTGGGTTCTGTCTCGCCATCGAGCCGATGGTGTCGTTGGGTACGCCGAGGACCGAGGTCCTCGCGGACGACTGGACGGTCATCACGACGGACGGGACCTGGTCGTCGCACTGGGAGCATTCGGTGGCGTTGACTGAGGCGGGGCCGTTGGTGCTTACGTCTCCCGACGGGGGGGCGGCGAAGTTGGCGGAGCATGGGGTTACCGCGGCGCCGGATCCGCTGGCGTAGGGCTTTTCCTCGCCCCCGCCGCCCCTACCCGTCCCATCCCCAGGGGCTCCGCCCCTTCGACCCCACCAGGGGGCTCCGCCCCCTGAACCCCCAGCGGGGCTCCGCCCCCTGCACCCCGCCCCGGGGCTTCGCCCCTGCATCCCCAGCGGGGGCTGCACCCCCTGCACCCTGCCCCGGGGCTTCGCCCCTGCATCCCCAGCGGGGGCTGCACCCCCTGCACCCTGCCCCGGGGCTTCGCCCCTGCATCCCCAGCGGGGCTCCGCCCCCTGCACCCCCAGCGGGGCTCCGCCCCCTGCACCCCGTCCGGGGCCGCGCCCTTGGCTACCGCCCGGGGTTGTGCCCCTGCACCCCCCCAGCGGGGGCTGCACCCCCTGCACCCCGCCCGGGGCCGCGCCCTTGGCTACCGCCCGGGGTTGTGCCCCTGGGCCCCGGGAGTTCTGCCGGGGCTGTGCCTCGGGACCCTGGTGGGGGCTGTATCCCCTGGAATTCGCCCCCGGCCTGGGGCTTCGCCCCTGGACCCATGGACCCATGGACCCATGGACCCATGGACCCATGGACCCATGGACCCATGGACCCGGCCGGGACTGTGTCTCCGGATGTTGGCGTGGGCTGCGTCCCCTGCGTCCGGCTCGGGGCTGTGTTCCTGGACCCGGGGGCCTGTGCGGGGCTTCGCTCCTGGGGCCCAGGCGGGGTTGTGCTCCTGAACCCGGGGGCCGGCCGGGGCTGTGCCCCTGGGTCTTGGCGGGGGCTGGCCTCCGGATCCTGGTGGGGGCTGCGGTCCCTGGAATTCGGCCCTGGGCCCTGGGCCCTGGGCCCGGGGGCCCGGGCTCTGACGAGGGCTGCGTGTTCTGGGTTCCGGGGCTCCGGGAGCCTTGCTCGGGTGCTCGGGTGCGTTGGCTCTGTGCTGTGTCGGGACGGTGGGGGCTGTCCGTCGTACGCCGTTGTGGGGCTGGGGAAGACCCCGTGCTGGTTAAGGATCACGGGTGCGGGGCATCCTTCCTCGATTCGTCTTTCCGGGTGTGCTGACGTAGACTGACTCGTCGGCTCTCGTGCACCCGCATGTCCGCATGCGCCCATCAGGGAACGCATGGGAGTCGATCAAGGTAGTCGATTCGAAGGGCGAAGCGTGGCCAAGAAGCAAGGTGCCATCGAGATCGAGGGCACTGTCGTCGAGTCTCTTCCGAACGCGATGTTCAAGGTTGAGCTCCAGAACGGCCACCAGGTCCTGGCACACATCAGCGGCAAGATGCGTATGCACTACATCCGCATCCTCCCTGACGACCGGGTCGTGGTGGAGCTGTCTCCGTACGACCTGACTCGTGGCCGGATCGTCTACCGGTACAAGTGAGCCTGGGCGGGTCTCGTACTCGCCCCGGCGGCCGGGAGGGTCGTCGTCGGACAGGGTTTCACCTGTCAAACTCTCCGGAGCGATCCAGGGGAGAGTCTTCCTGATCAGTCAATTCAGTCAGGAAGAGAACTTCAGCGATACAAGTAGATCTTTATTCTCGCCCTCCGTCTGCACCTGGCGTGGGGCACTGACCCGGAGAACCTCACCCCATGAAGGTCAAGCCGAGCGTCAAGAAGATCTGCGACAAGTGCAGGGTGATCCGCCGTCATGGTCGGGTCATGGTCATCTGCGAGAACCCGCGCCACAAGCAGCGCCAGGGCTGACGCAGGACCCACCTTCTGCACCCGCAGAAATTCGCGCGACGCGAGCAGCAGTACATGTTCATACGCAGGGCCCAGGTCCGAAGTTCGGTGATTCGACGTTCGTGGTTTGTAGTCGATCATCGTTCAGTGGAGCTGATACCCCCGGTCGGAGGCCGGGGACCCAGTTCGTACCTCATACGGCGGCTGGGAAACGGCCTTGTGGAAGACCTCCGAAACGACAACTGGAGCCATTGAATGGCACGCGTTTCCGGTGTTGACATCCCGCGTGAAAAGCGTGTGGAGGTCGCCCTCACCTACGTGTTCGGCATCGGCCGGACCCTCTCCCAGCTGACGCTGGCGGAGACTGGCGTGGACCCGAACACCCGTGTTCGGGACCTCTCCGAGGAGCAGCTCGTCGCGATCCGCGAGTACGTGGACGCCAACATCAAGACCGAGGGTGACCTCCGTCGCGAGATCCAGGGCGACATTCGCCGGAAGATCGAGATCGGCTGCTACCAGGGTATTCGCCACCGCCGTGGCCTGCCCGTCCACGGTCAGCGCACCAGCACGAACGCTCGTACCCGCAAGGGCCCGCGTCGCGCCATCGCCGGCAAGAAGAAGCCGGGCAAGAAGTAGTCCTCAGCGGACAACGCTTCATCAGCGGTCTTCGCTGTAGGACCGACCACCTCCCCGTAGGAGTAGTAGATGCCCCCCAAGGGTCGTCAGGGCGCTGCCAAGAAGGTGCGCCGCAAGGAAAAGAAGAACGTCGCTCATGGGCACGCTCACATCAAGAGCACGTTCAACAACACGATCGTCTCGATCACGGACCCCGCGGGCAACGTGATCTCCTGGGCCTCCGCCGGCCACGTCGGCTTCAAGGGCTCGCGCAAGTCCACCCCCTTCGCCGCGCAGATGGCCGCCGAGTCGGCCGCCCGCCGCGCGCAGGAGCACGGCATGCGCAAGGTTGACGTCTTCGTCAAGGGTCCGGGTTCGGGTCGTGAGACGGCCATCCGTTCGCTCCAGGCGACGGGTCTCGAGGTCGGCTCCATCCAGGACGTCACCCCCACCCCGCACAACGGCTGCCGTCCGCCGAAGCGCCGCCGCGTCTGATCTTCAGATCTTCCGATCTGGCGCACGGTTGCTTGTTGGTTTGAGGTTTCGGGCGGTATGGCTCCTTGGAGCCGTATCGCCCGTACCCTTGTATTACTGGTCGGGCATCAAATAGCGGGTGTCCACGACTGAAGGATCTCCACATGCTGATCGCTCAGCGTCCCTCGTTGGCCGAAGAGGTCGTCGACGAGTTCCGCTCCCGGTTCGTCATCGAGCCGCTGGAGCCGGGATTCGGCTACACCCTCGGTAACTCCCTCCGCCGGACTCTTCTGTCCTCGATTCCGGGTGCGGCTGTCACCAGCATCCGCGTCGACGGCGTTCTGCACGAGTTCACCACCGTGCCGGGTGTCAAGGAGGACGTCACCGACCTCATCCTCAACATCAAGCAGCTCGTGGTCAGCAGTGAGCACGACGAGCCGGTCGTCATGTACCTGCGTAAGCAGGGTCCGGGTGTCGTCACCGCCGCCGACATCGCGCCGCCGGCCGGTGTCGAGGTGCACAACCCCGACCTCGTCCTCGCCACGCTCAACGGCAAGGGCAAGCTGGAGGTGGAGCTGACCGTCGAGCGCGGTCGCGGCTACGTCTCGGCTGTGCAGAACAAGCAGGTGGGTCAGGAGATCGGGCGTATTCCGGTCGACTCGATCTACTCGCCGGTTCTGAAGGTCACGTACAAGGTCGAGGCCACGCGTGTCGAGCAGCGCACCGACTTCGACAAGCTGATCGTCGACGTCGAGACCAAGCAGTCCATGCGTCCCCGTGACGCCATGGCGTCGGCCGGTAAGACGCTGGTCGAGCTGTTCGGGCTCGCCCGTGAGCTCAACATCGACGCCGAGGGCATCGACATGGGCCCGTCCCCGACCGATGCCGCACTGGCCGCTGATCTTGCGCTGCCGATCGAGGAGCTTGAGCTCACCGTTCGGTCGTACAACTGCCTGAAGCGTGAGGGCATCCACTCCGTGGGTGAGCTCGTGGCTCGTTCCGAGGCGGATCTGCTGGACATTCGTAACTTCGGTGCGAAGTCGATCGACGAGGTCAAGGCCAAGCTCGCCGGGATGGGTCTCGCTCTCAAGGACTCGCCTCCCGGGTTCGACCCGACCGCCGCGGCTGACGCCTTCGGTGCCGACGACGACGTGGATGCGGGTTTTGTGGAGACCGAGCAGTACTAAGATCTCGGGATTCACGGTTTGCTGATTTTGGGTGCGGGTGCGCTGTGTCTGATCACGCAGTTCCCCGTGCTCCTTCCGAGCATCGCCTCTTCGGGGCTTTGCCCGGATCTTCGACGGGCATCCGCCCGCTCGGATACTGACTTCGGTACCTGATACGGCCGGGGCAGACACCTAGGAGAAACCATGCCGAAGCCTGCCAAGGGCGCCCGTCTGGGCGGCAGTGCCGCGCACGAGAAGATGCTTCTCGCGAACCTCGCGAAGTCGCTCTTCGAGCACGGCAAGATCACGACCACCGAGGCGAAGGCGCGCCGGCTCCGTCCGTACGCCGAGCGTCTGGTCACCAAGGCGAAGAAGGGCGACCTTCACAACCGCCGCCAGGTCCTCCAGGTCATCACGGACAAGAGCATCGTCCACACGCTCTTCACCGAGATCGGCCCGCGCTACGAGAACCGCCCGGGTGGTTACACCCGTATCACCAAGATCGGTAACCGTCGTGGCGACAACGCGCCCATGGCTGTCATCGAGCTGGTGGAGGCCCTGACCGTGGCCCAGCAGGCCACCGGTGAGGCCGAGGCGGCGACCAAGCGTGCCGTCAAGGAAGACACGCTCAAGAAGGACGAGGCTGTCGAGGCCAAGTCCGACGAGGTCGTCGAGGACGCCAAGCCGGCCGACGAGGCCGCCGAAGAGTCCAAGGACGCCTGAGCTTCGGTTCGCGTCTGAGCGGGTCCGCCCTACGGGCGGGCCCGCTTTCGCGTTTCCGTGGCCTGCCCCAGTGCTGAGAGGATTTCCCTGTGAGTGATGACGTAGAGCCCGGGTTCGTACGGGTGCGGCTGGACCTTTCCTATGACGGCACCGCGTTCTCCGGGTGGGCCAGGCAGCCCGGGGGGCGGCGGACCGTGCAGGGGGAGGTCGAGGACGCCCTGCGGACGGTGACCCGGTCCGGGGAGACCAGGTACGAGCTGACCGTGGCCGGGCGTACCGATGCCGGGGTGCATGCCCGGGGGCAGGTCGCCCATGTCGATCTGCCGGTGGAGGTGTGGGGCGAGCACCGGGAGAAGCTGCTCAAGCGGCTTGCCGGGCGGCTCGGCAAAGACGTGCGGGTGTGGAGTGCGGTAGAGGCGCCGGCCGGGTTCAACGCGCGGTTCGCCGCCCTGTGGCGGCGTTACGTGTACCGGGTCGGGGATCGGGCCGGCGGGGTGGATCCGCTGCTGCGCAACCATGTGCTGTGGCACGACTGGGAGTTGGATGTCGCAGATATGGACGCTGCCGCCAAGTCCCTTGTCGGGGAGCATGACTTCGCCGCGTACGCGAAGAAGCGCGAGGGGGCGTCGACCGTTCGCGAGGTTCTCGACTTCGGGGTGCGGCGGAGGCTGGACGGCGTCGTCGAGATCGAGGTCCGCGCCGACGCCTTCTGCCACAACCAGGTGCGGTCCATGGTCGGCGCGCTGCTGTTCGTGGGCGACGGGCACCGGGGGGTCGAGTGGCCGCGGCGGGTGCTGGACGCGCGGGTGCGTGACAGCGCCGTGCACGTCGTACGGCCGTACGGGCTGACCCTGGAGGAGGTCGCCTATCCGGCGGACGAGTTGCTGGCGGAGCGGCAGCTTCAGGCGCGGCGGGTACGGGGCGAGGTGCACTGAAGGGGGAGGAGGGGGCAGGGGGCTCCGTGGTGGGTGGTGCGGAGCCCCCTGCCTCGTCGGGTCAGCCGGCCAGGGCCTTCTTGAAGGTCGGCTCCAGGAACGGCTCCAGGGATCTGGCGTAGCTGCCGGTCATGTGGCTGTTGTCCCAATAGACCACGTGTCCGCCGATCACGGCCGGGCAGTAACCGTCCGCGCAGAAGGCGGGGAGCGTGTTGATGACCGTGGCCCCGTACTGCTCGGCCACCTCGCGTTCCAGCAGCCGGAACTTGGGGAGATCGACAGCGGTCTCGGACTTCAGGGTGCACTCGCCGGGGGTGTCCGAGTGCTCGGCCAGACAGTCCGGGACGCTGAAGGTCGGCTTCGGGGTGTCGGTCAGGTAGATGAGGTTCGTCCCCATTGCCTTGAGCGTCTTGAACGTTTCCTCGGCGCCCTCGCGCACAGTGGTGTACTGGACGCGGTTGGCCACCGCGATGACGTCCGGCTTGAGTTTCCTGATGTAGTCGAGTGCGGTCTTCCGCCACTTGGGGCACTCGGTGTATTCGCGTCCCAGGTCCTCGCGCGAGATCTGGTAGACCTCGGGAGAGCAGCCGCTCTTGATGACGGTGATGACCTTGACGTGCAGCTTGCGGCCGAGCGCGTCGAAGGTGTTGCCCCACTGGTAGGCGTGCGAATCGCCCAGCAGCACCAGGGTCCTGTCGGACTCCGTGTCGCCGATGACGCACTCGTCGCGCGGGGTGAAGCCGGTGACCAGCAACTGGTCGATGCAGCCGTGGTCGCCCCGGTCTTTCGGGGACTTCAGGAGCACGCTCTGGCTGACCTTGGGGTCGGCCCGCTCGCTCACCGCCTGCTCCACCGACCTGGTGCCGGTGAATCCGGTGACGGCGGCGGCGGTTCCCGCGGTGCCGAAGGACAGATTCAGCGGGACCTGGAGGGCGACCACCATGGCGACGGCGGAGGTGGCGGTCAGGGTGCCGCCGGTGAGGATGCCTCGCCAGGGGCGGACGACCAGCTTCATGTTGTCCCTGAACCGCTTCTCGACGATGAAGTGCATCAGGATGGCCAGGAAGAAGGAGGCGACCGCCACCCGGAAGCGGTCGGAGTAGCCGAACTCCCAGTCGATGATGTGGGGCCAGAGGATCAGCAGCGGCCAGTGCCACAGGTACCAGCCGTAGCTGACCTTGCCGATGAAGTCGAAGACGGGGTTGTCGAGGATCTTCTCGGCGCCGAAGCCGGGGTTCGCGCACCCGCCGGCGATGATCATCCCCGCACCGAGTACGGGGCCTGCGACGGCGTACCCCGGCAACGGGGTGTCCTCCGTGATGAGCAGACCTGTGACGAGGGTGGTGCCGAGGCCGAGCCAGGAGACGGACGCGGCGAGAGCCAGGGGTATGCGGGACAGCAGCGGTGCCCACAGGGCGAGCAGGACGCCGAAGGTGAGCTCCCAGATGCGGGTGTGGGTGCCGAAGTAGGCCAGCGGCTGGTTCGTCGTGGTCTGGGTGTACCCCAGGTAGAACGAGCCGCCCACCACGGCCATGAGGAACGCCCCGACCAGGAGGCGGTTGCGGAAGAGGGTTCGGCTGAGCCAGGCCACGGCGACGAGCACGATCGGCACGGCGAGGTAGAACTGCTCCTCGATGCCCAGCGACCAGAAGTGCTGGTAGGGCGACTGGGTGCCGTCGTTTGCGAAGTAGTCGGTGCCGTTCTCGGCGAGGCGCCAGTTGATGACGCTCAGGGAGGAGGCGAGTCCGTCGTCCATGTACTCGCGGAACCTGAACGGGCTCGCGTAGATCCAGGACAGGACGCCCACGACGACGATGGTGAAGGCGGCGCCGGGCGCCAGACGCCGGAAGCGACGGGCCCAGAACCTGCTCAGGGACACCTTGCCGGTCTTCTCGATCTCGGCGAGGAGCTGGCTGCCGATGAGGAAGCCGCTGAGCACGAAACTGACGTCCACGCCGCCGTGGATGTCGAGGATGCCGCAATGCATGCTGACCACCATGAGGATGGCGACGGCACGCAGGCCCTGAATGTCGGGCCGGTACTTGCGAAGGCGCTCTTCGCTCGCGGCCATTGAACGGTGGCGGGTCACGGTTCTCCAGTAACTGTCCGGGCTGGCCGGAGACTTCAGTGGACTGTCGGGCAGGCGACAGCCGTGCCGCTGACACGTACGCCCTGGGCGGGGATGCGGATGCCGCACGACAGCCGTAGCTGGGCGGGGAGCTCGTTCTGGGCGCCGACATGCGAGTGGCAGCCCACGACGACCTCGCGAAGAATCGATTCGCTGCCGATCGAGGAGTCGTGGTCCACCACGGACTCGTGGACCTGGGCCCCCGCGGCCACGGTGACGTTCCCGCCGATGATGGAGCGGTCGACGAGCGTGTGCGCGCCGATGACCGCGTGCGGGCCGATCGTCGAGCCGCCCGTGACACGGGCGGTCGGGTCGACCGTGGCCGTGGGGTGGATCAGGGCTTCGGCCGGCCGCCCCACCAGGGGAGAGGCCGCCTTGCCGGTGACCAGGTCGGCGGAGCCGTGGACGAAGGCCAGCGGGGTGCCGAGGTCACGCCAGTAGTCGGCCGTCGTACGGCCGAACACGCGCCGTCCCGCGGCGACGAGCTGCGGGAAGGTCTCCTGCTCGACGGAGACCTCACGGTCGGCCGGGATGGCGTCGAGGACGGACCGGCGGAAGACGTAGCAGCCGGCGTTGATCTGGTCGGTGACGCACTCCTCCGCCGTCTTCGGCTTCTCCAGGAAGGACAGCACCCTTCCGGCCTCGTCGGTGGGGACCAGGCCGAAGGCGCGCGGGTCGGCGACCCGGGTGAGATGCAGTGTCACATCCGCTTCCCGGGCCCCGTGGTGCTCCAGGAGGGCACGCAGGTCCACGCCGGACAGGATGTCGCCGTTGAGGATGAGGACCGGCGCGTCCGCCGAGTCGCCGCGCAGCATGCGCCCGGCGTTGCGGATCGCCCCGCCGGTGCCGAGCGGCACGTCCTCGACGGCGTAGGAGATCTCCAGGTCCTGCGAGAAGCCCTTGAACTCCGTCTCGAAGAGGCTGGCGAGATACGAGGTCGCGAACACGACGTGTCCCACCCCGGCGTCCATCAGCTTGGCGATCTGGTGCCGGATGAAGGAGGAGCCCGCGACGCCCAGCAGGGGCTTCGGGGTGTGGTTGGTCAGCGGGCGCAGGCGTGTTCCCTGGCCGCCCACGAGGATGATGGCTTCCTGCATGATTGCCTCGCTCTCAGCTCTCAGCTCTCGGTCTTGGTACCAGGGCCCGCGTAGCCGGAGCCGAAGCAGGTTCTGATGGCCTTCTCGGTGAGGGGGCGTCCGGCGAAGTCGAGCCGGGAGGCGGTCTTGTCGTCAGGCGCGTCGTTCGGGTCGTCGTCGAAGCGGACCGACCACCAGTAGACGCCTTGCATCTGGCGTTCCTGGACGACCTGACAGACGGCCGTGTACCAGTTGGCCTGCACCTTCGGGTTGACCGCCCGCCTGGCGTAGAAGTCGCCAGGAGCGTGGTAGGCGCCGTTCATGGCGCCGATGCCGGACTCGGAGACGAGGATGTTCGGCAGCTTGCCGGTGGCCTTCTTGTCCAGCCAGTCGTTCCAGCCGTCGGCCAGCGTCTTGACGGGCGCGGTGTCCGCCACCTTCACGGGGAAGTAGGCGTCGACGCCGAGGTGGCCGACCGGCATGTTGATGCGTCCGGAGACGTAGTTGTCCCAGTTGGCGTCGTAGGAGACCTCACCGGAGAAGGCCTGCTCGGCGTAGGAGACCAGACCGTCCCAGCCGACGTCGCCCTCCAGGGAGTTGAGCTCCGTGCCGATCACGAAGGTGTTCGCCTTCGCCTCGCCGGCGACCTTGAGGTACGGGGTGAGGAGCTTCTTGTACGAGACGAACCAGGCGGAGCGCGAGGCGGGATCGATGTTGCCGCGCCAGCCGTTCCCCTGCAGGGAGCCCTCGTCCATGATCGGGCGGAGCGTGGTGCGGAAACCGGCGTCCTTGAACACCTTCAGCACCCGCTGGACGCGCTCCGGGGACGGGGTTTTCGGGCCGGCCGAGAGTTCGTTCGACGTGGAGCCCTCGATGTAGAAGGGGAAGGAGAGAGACACCGAGTTCGTCCCCAGGCCGATGAGATAGTTGGCCTGCTTGCGGGCCTGGTTCTCGATGAACGTGTCGGAACGTCTTGGCTTCTCCTCCTCCCAGTAGACCTGTACGCCCCACTGCGCCATGCCGGCCTTCCAGGGCTTGGCGACCTTGAGCGCGTCGTCGGCGGTCGAAGAGGGGTCCGAGGAGTCGGGGGAGGACGAGGCGCCCGTACCGGAGGAGCCGTCGGACGGGGTGCCGGAGTCCTCGCTGTCGCCCCTGACGATCTTGGGCAGGACCGAGCCGGACTCCCAGCGCACCGGGTGGTTGCCGAGGACGAAGGGGGTGCCCAGTACGAGGGTGAGGACGGTCACCGGGAAAATGGCCAGCAGAGGCAGTCGCGTGCGCATGTCAGTTGTCTTCCGGGGCTCAGGCGGGCTTGGCGATCACGACGAACTTGTTCTCCTCGCGCCGGACGAACTTCAGGAATCCCTGGAAGCCGCCGAGTCCCTCCAGTACGGAGAAGACGGGGATGAGAGCGACCACCACGATCGGCTCCCACCACTTGCGCCGCCCGCTGACCGAGGCGAGCGCGTTCAGCCGCAGCCCCTCCCAGTAGGTCCAGATCACGTAGGCGAAGTTGAGGGCCCACAGGATCACCACGGACTGGGTCACGGGCGAGGTGTTCATGTCGTTGATGAGCCAGCCGAAGAGCAGCACCGCGGTGATGTGCTGGAGCGGGCCGAGGATCCAGGTGACCACGCAGATCGACAGGAACCAGCGGTAGCGCCACGGCACGGCCTTGTTGCAGCAGAGCGCCACCAGACCCCAGGCCCACCGGTCGCGCTGCTTGATGAAGTCGCGTGCGGTGGAGGGGGAGGCGCCGTAGCAGCGGCCGTTGAACCAGTCGCTGCGGCCGGGGTAGAGGCGGCAGAAGGTCAGGGCGAGGCGGGCGTCCTCGACGATCTCCTTGGGGCCGAAGTCCCAGCCGATCTCGGCCTCGATCGACGCGCGTAGGACGAGCAGCTCGCCGTGCACACCGGCAGCCGGGGTCCCCATGCCGGTCAGCGCGCGGAAGCGGGCGATGTCGTCGGCGGGGCGTACCGCGTCGGCGAGCCAGGTGAAGAGGTTGACCGCGTTCTCGCGCGGGTAGGTGAGGATGCCCTGGGCCATGTGCTTGGCCTTGTCGGGGTGGGCGCGCCGCTGCCGGTTGATGAACTGGGCGAGCGCGGACGCCGTGTCGGGGCCGACACCCGTGTCGTCGTCCATGTGCAGGACCCAGACGTCCTCGAGGGCCTCGCCCTCATCGATGCGCAGCTCGTGGGCGTAGTGGTTGGCGCGGGCCTTGAAACGGGTGCCGTTGGCCGGAACGTACGTCTTGGGGACGGTGACCACCCGCATCAGGGGGTGGGCGGCGGCGAGCCGGTCGATGTCCTCCGTCGCCTCGCAGCCCTCCTCGGTGAGGATGTCGACACGCATGTACGGGAACCACTGCGGCATGTGCTCGACATAGGAGAGCACCGAGCGCTCCAGAGCCGGGTAGGTGTCGTGCCGGCCGATGGTCGGGCAGAGAATGATCAGGAAGTCCTGGCCGGCCGGGGTGGGCGGGGCCATCCGGTCGCTCTTGCGGACCCGGCGGCGGATCAGCAGGGCGCCCTGGATCCCGACCATCACACCGACCACCGGAAGAGACCAGACGACGGTGAGGATCCAGCTCAGTGGTGATGAGCTGGGCCGGTAGGTCCACAGCCCGAGGGCGACCAGCAGGACGAAGGGCAGCAGGAACGGGATGATCCCCGGCTTCCACCTCGCGGTGCGTTTGGCCAGCTTCGCGCCGTGCCGCGAGAGCGGTACTTCATCGTCGACGACGATTGTGGACATGACTTTTGGAACCCCCCGTGAGATCTGTCGTGCGCTGAGGCAGTCACGGATCTCGGCCAGGGCACGTCGAAGCGCGCCGTGGCAGGCCAGTCTGGGTTTCCATGCCCCCCCAACGCCGTCATTGGCGTCATCCGACGTTTGCCAGTCAGAAGCCCCCCCGGGCTTCCTTGAATCGACTGGTATCGGCCGAATAGAAAGGTGATCCTTGCATGTACAGGCGGATCAATGGAACAGCTGTGAGGATGATGTGCTTAAGATTTAATCAATTCACGTCTTGAGCCGTGATGACGCGTCGAGAGTGATAAGTCAGTTTCACATCGTCCGCGGTGTTCCGCTGTGACAGTGCCTGGCCCCACACCGTCCACAACACCCAGGGCGTTCTGGCCAGGGTCCGGGGCTGGGCGGCGTTGAGCGGTACGTGGAGGGATTCGGACACGATCCGCGGTCTGCGGTACTCCTCCAGGCCCCGGTACCACACCTCGGTCCAGGCTTCGCCGGCGAAGGGCCGGGCCGGGGAGTCGCTGTAGTCGTCGACGCCCACGACGTCCACGTAGCGCCCGCCCGGGTAGTACGCGCCGGGTTCCCGACCGTAGGAACCGTCCCAGGAGTTCGGCGCCCATACGAAGACCAGGTTGTGCAGTCCGCGCCGGCGCACGAGGAAGTCGTACGTCAGCCGCCACAGCGTCCGGAACGCGGCCGGGTCCTGGCCCGCCCACCAGAAGCCCTTGCCGGGCGCCGTGTTCATCTCGTGGTACGGCCGCAGCAGCACCGGCACCCCGCGCTCGGCGAGATAGCCCAGGTGGTCGGCGAGATAGGCGAGGTCCTGCAGCAGGGCACGGTGCTCGGCGGTGCCCCGGGTCGCCACCTGGGCGAACCAGCGCGCGTCCTTGGCGGCCGGGGAGTTGCGGTGCAGGGTCTGTGGGAAACCCTTGACGGGGCTGCCCGGGTACGGCTGGTGGAAGGAGAACCCGACCAGACCCGCCGGAGCACCCCCGTTGTGCGGCAGGGACACCTCGGCACCGGACGCGCACTCCCGGTGCGTGCCGGAGGGACGGTACGAGCCGTCGGCCGCCCGGGGCAGTCCCGCCCACACGCCGACGGCGAGATCGACGGCGTCGTCGACGTACCCCCAGTACGGGCGGCAGCTCGGCCAGGCACCCGAGTAGGAGCGGGCCTCTCCCACCGCCCAGCCGGGACGGCCGTAGCCGGGGCCGAGGTCCAGCTCCACGAAGGCGGGCAGGCGGCCGGTGATGTCCCGGGCCTTGCGGTAGTAGTAGCCCGGTTGCTTCAGGCCCCGGTAGTCGCCGTACCGCTCGTTGTACCGCTCGTTGTGCAGCTCCAGGTGCTGGCCGATCACCGTGCGGCTCGGGCGGCCCCGGCGGGCGGTGTTCTCCAGGTTCGCCAGCATCGCGTACACGCGGCGCGTCTCGGGCGTCGCCTCCGGATCACGGTTCCGCAGATCGGTCGGCACCAGCCGGGGCTCCGCCGCGCTGTCCGGCCCCTCGGGCCAGGCCCATACCGCCAGGGGAGCCAGCAGCGCCGCCCCCGCCGCGGCTCCGACGAGCCTTACCCGCCCCCGCATGTCCAACGCGCTACGCCGGTTCCACGACGAGCCACGCCACGGTCGGGGTCTCGCCCGCGACTCCCTTGACGGAGAACGACGCTCCGGCCGCGCGGGCCGCGACGTGGGCGACGCCGGCCGGGGTTCCGCCCGGGGACCGCACGGTGAGGAAGATGCGGCTGGTCGCCGTGACCGCGGTGGTCGCGACGGTGACCGCCGTGGCGCCGTCCAGGGTGAGGGTGGCCATTCTCGCGTTGATGCCCTCCTTCACTCTCAGACCCTTTCCGGCCAGGCCCGCCACGACGTCCGGGCCGGAGCTGCCGACCTGGGCCGCGGCGAGGCGGCCCCGGCTGATGTCCCGGCCCGACGACTTACGACCGATGGCCGACGATCGGTGGTTGTCGGCCATCGCGAGCGGGGGAAACGGGTCCCGGGGTGTACTACTGGCTGGCCGCCGAAGCCTGGGCCTCGCCGCGGCGTCTGATCTGGCGGAAGGCGAACTCGGCCAGGTCGTCGCCCGTGGTGAAGACGGCCGTGCTCTTCGTCGTCACGTTCTTGCCGTCGGTGAAGCCGGCGATCGTGAAGTAGGCGTAGCGGCCGTAGGAGTTGGTCGTCGAGCGGCAGATCGCCGCGCGGCAGAAGGTCGGGACACCGCCGCCGGACAGGGACTCGACGATGCTCTTCTTGTCCGCCGTGGCCTTGACCTTCGTGGCCTGCGCCTCGGTGTCGAAGACGGCCACGCCGACCGTCACCGCGATGCCGTCCTTGCTGTACGTGACGCGCAGGAAGCGCGTGCACCCGTTGTCCGTGAGGATCTTCGGAAGGGTGCTCTTCGCGGCCGACGCGCAGTTCGTCGTGTCGCCGGTCGGGCCCTTCTTGTAGAGGCGCTCGCCCATCGTCAGCTGCGTACCGGGGAAGAGGGTGTCCGGGCTCAGCTCCGCCGTGTCCTTCTTCGCACTGGATATGAAGTCCTTCGGATCCAGCGGCGGCGGGGCGCTCGTCGGCGAAAAGGACGGCACAGTCGAGGTGGTGCCGCTGGGGATGTCCGCGGTGGCGGGCAGGCCGGAGGTCGGCTTGTTGGAGGCCTGACTGTTGCCGTCCGCGTTGACCACGGCCATCGCGACGGCCGCGCCCACGCCGACGGTGGCCACCGCGGCCCCGACGATCAGCAGGAGTCTGCGGCGTCTGTTACGGGTCTCGGACGCGTCGGCGAGCGCCGCCCAGTCGGGGGCCTGGCCGCCGATCTGGCCGCCCCACGGCTGCTGCGGGGCCCGGCCGCTCTGGTCGTCCCACGGTTGTTGCGGGGAATTCGGTTTCCAGGGATCCCACTGAGGTCCCCCCTGCCCAAAGCTCATGGGCGCATCTTAGACGCCGTGCAACCCCTGTGCCGATGCGTCTCAGGGCCTTCTCATGGGCCACAGGAGCAACGTTCTCCGGGTCCGGTCGGGGTTCGGTCGGGGTTCAGGCGGGTTTCTCACGCACCGGCCCGTACTGTCCGTTGCGGCGGCCGTTGGGCGGGTCTACACGTGCCCGTCCGCCTGTGTTCGCCCCGCGCCCGCCGAGCTCGTTTTGACCCGTCCGGGGCAGCGCGGGTAGCCTGGGCGTTCGTTATGCGTATCGGCCTGGTCGTTCTCACGCGAGAGGCCCTTGCGTAGGTTCCCTGGAGCAGTTTCCAGTGGGCGGCATACGGGCGTCGGTCCCGGCACTGCCGTCCCCAGCTGCACGATCGCTTCAGTGATGCCATGTGTCAGGACCCATCCACTGAAGAAGCGAAGGCTACGAAGTGCGTACGTTCAGCCCTAAGCCCGGCGACATCACTCGCCAGTGGTACGTCATCGACGCCCAGGATGTCGTCCTGGGCCGTCTGGCCACCACTGCCGCGAACATTCTGCGGGGCAAGCACAAGCCGATTTACGCGCCCCACGTCGACGCTGGTGACTTCGTCATCATCATCAACGCCGACAAGGTGCACCTCTCCGGCAACAAGAAGACCCAGAAGATGGCGTACCGCCACTCCGGTTACCCGGGTGGTCTGCGCTCCGTCCGTTACGACGAGCTTCTGGCGAAGAACCCCGAGAAGGCCGTCGAGAAGGCCATCAAGGGCATGATCCCCAAGAACACCCTGGGCCGTCAGTGCCTGTCGAAGCTGAAGGTCTACTCGGGCGACCAGCACCCCCACGCTGCCCAGCAGCCGGTGCCGTTCGAGATCACCCAGGTCGCGCAGTAGTTCCGGCCACCCCCTAAGACGTAGAGAATTCTGAGGAGAATCGTGGCCGAGACCACTGTCGAGCAGCCGCTCGACGAGAACGCCGATGTCGAGTTCGAGAACGCCGACGTCGAGAGCTACACCACCGAGTCCGAGGCGCCCGTAGCCGAGGGCGAGTACTCGGAGGCCCTCGACGGCCGCTTCGGCGACCCGCAGCCGGCCGCCGGCCTGGGCCGTCGCAAGAACGCCATCGCCCGCGTCCGGATCGTCCCGGGCACCGGCAAGTGGAAGATCAACGGTCGCACCCTTGAGGACTACTTCCCCAACAAGGTGCACCAGCAGGAAGTCAACGAGCCCTTCAAGGTGCTCGAGCTCGACAACCGCTACGACGTTGTCGCCCGCATCACGGGTGGCGGCGTCTCCGGCCAGGCCGGCGCCCTGCGCCTCGGTGTGGCCCGCGCGCTGAACGAGGCCGACGTGGACAACAACCGCGGCGCCCTCAAGAAGGCCGGCTTCCTCCGTCGCGACGACCGTGCGGTCGAGCGCAAGAAGGCCGGTCTCAAGAAGGCCCGTAAGGCCCCGCAGTACAGCAAGCGTTAATCGCTCCGCTGTTCTCGGACGTTTCACACGTCTCGTACGCATCGCCCCGGCGGCACTTTCCGTGCCGTCGGGGCGGTTCGTTTACAGGGGACGGCAGTCGTCAGAGGCTCCTGGCTACCTATCACAGGCCTGCGGCACAGGATCGGGGAACGCTCCCGACAGCCTGGAAACAGGCACAGGGGATATACGTAGCCAGGTCGGGCATGGACACTCGGCATGAGCCGCACGACACGCAGGCACCTCAGCGCATGAGCCGTATGTACAGTGCGCACATTTCCAGCATCTTCGGAGGACACCAGTGGGACGACTCTTCGGCACGGACGGCGTGCGCGGTGTCGCCAACGTGGACCTGACGGCCGAGCTGGCTCTCGGCCTGTCCGTCGCGGCGGCCCATGTACTCGCCGAGGCGGGTTCGTTCGAGGGCCACCGGCCGGTCGCCGTGGTCGGACGGGACCCACGTGCGTCGGGGGAGTTCCTGGAGGCCGCCGTGGTCGCGGGCCTCGCCAGCGCGGGCGTCGACGTCCTGCTGGTCGGCGTGCTGCCCACCCCGGCGGTCGCCTTCCTCACCGCCGAGCTGGAGGCCGACCTCGGCGTGATGCTCTCGGCCAGCCACAACGCCATGCCGGACAACGGCGTCAAGTTCCTGGCCCGCGGCGGCCACAAACTCGACGACGAGCTGGAGGAGCGCATCGAGGCCGTGTACGAGGAGCACCGCACCGGCGCTCCCTGGGACCGTCCGACGGGCGGCGGCGTGGGCCGCGTGCGGTCGTACGACGAGGGCTTCGAGCAGTACGTCACCCATCTCGTCGGGGTGCTTCCGAACCGACTGGACGGTCTGAAGGTCGTGCTGGACGAGGCGCACGGCGCTGCCAGCCTGGTCTCGCCCGAGGCGTTCACCCGGGCCGGCGCCGAGATCGTCACCATCGGTGCGGAGCCGGACGGCCTCAACATCAACCTCGGCTGCGGCTCCACCCACCTCGGCAAGCTCCAGGCCGCCGTCCTCGAACACGGCGCCGACCTCGGCATCGCGCACGACGGTGACGCCGACCGCTGCCTCGCCGTCGACCACACCGGCGAGGAGGTGGACGGCGACCAGATCATGGCCGTACTCGCGCTGGCGATGCGGGAGCGCGGCGTACTGCGTGCCGACACCGTTGTCGCGACGGTGATGTCCAACCTGGGCTTCAAGCTGGCGATGGAGCGGGAAGGGCTGTCCCTGATCCAGACTGCGGTCGGGGACCGCTATGTGCTGGAGGAGATGAAGGAGCACGGGTACGCGCTGGGTGGTGAGCAGTCCGGGCACGTGATCATCTCGGACCACGCGACCACCGGTGACGGGACGCTGACCGGGCTGCTGCTGGCGGCTCGGATCGCGCAGACCGGTCGTACGCTGAAGGATCTCGCGGCCGTGATGGTGCGGTTGCCGCAGGTGCTGGTGAACGTGCCGGATGTCGACCGGACCCGGGTGGGTTCTTCGGCCGAGCTGGCGGCTGCGGTTGCTGATGCCGAGCGTGAACTGGGGGCTACCGGGCGGGTGTTGTTGCGGCCTTCCGGGACCGAGCCGTTGGTTCGGGTGATGGTCGAGGCGGCGGACATCGATCAGGCCCGGTCTGTGGCTGGGCGGTTGGCGGATGTGGTGAAGTCCGCACTTGGGTAGTTGGCGGTGCCTGGTGCGGGGTGGCGGATCGGGTTCGTTGCGGGCTGCCTGACCGTTGTGGCTTGTCGCGCCCGCGCGGCGGAGCCGCGAATGGCAGAGCCCCGCGCCCCTATCGGGCGCGTTGTTGCCGGCGTTGCGTCGTTGACCACAGCCATTTCTGGGCCAGCAACGTGAGCGTGGCGGCCAGGACGATGCCCAGGAGGTTCAGGAGGAGCTGTTTCGTGGAGCCCCAGGTCTGGCCCATGTCGCCGTAGCTCAGTGCCACGGCGGCGTTGGCCGCGGCCGGGATCGTGGTCACGGAGATGGCCACACCGACCAGGGCGCCGGACTTCGCGGACGTCAGGGAGAGCGTGCCGGCGATGCCCGCGAGGGCGGCGACGACGAACGAGAACCAGTCGGGCGCGTAGACGAAGCCGGTGTTGGGGCGCTCCGCCTCCAGTTTCGCCTCGGTGAACAGGCCGACGGCGTCCATGAAGTGGCTGAAGCCGACCGTCACCAGCATCGCCGCGGCGAAGCCCACCAGCAGGGCGGTCAGGGAGCGGGCCGCCAGTCTCGGGTGGCGTTGGACCAGGGCTGTGCTCAGGCCGGCCAGGGGGCCGAACTCCGGGCCCACCGCCATCGCGCCCACGATCAGGATCGCGTTGTCGAGGACCACACCGCAGGCCGCGATCATCGTGGCGAGGGTGATGAAGGCGACGTACGTGATCGACAGTGTCGACTCCTCGTGCGTCGCGTCCGCGAGGTGCTCCCACAGGACCGCGTCCGCGCCCTCGCCCGGCGCCTCCTTCTCCGCCTTGTCGGCGCGCTTGGAGAGCGACAGGTCGATGTTCTCCACGGCGATCGAACCGGTCGTGTCGAGGCCCAACTCGCGCAGACCGGCGATGAGTTCGTCGCCCGCCTCCCGGGCCACGTCACACATCACGACGTCCCCGGCGGGGTTGCGGGCGGCGCCGGGAAGGACGACGAGGTGGGTGGTGCCGACCGTCTTCTCGATCAGGCGGACCACGTCGTTGGTCCTGTCGGCCGGGGTGATGAGGCGTAGGTGGAGCATGGGGGCAGGGTAACCGGGCCATGTGCGGCGCAGGTTGTGGCGGGGCTACAGCTTGCGCAGGCTGAGCCGTTGCACCTTGTGGTCCGGGCCCTTGCGGATGATGAGGGTGGCGCGGCCCCGGGTGGGGGCCACGTTCTCCAGGAGGTTCACCTTGTTGATGGTGCGCCAGGTGGTGCGCGCGTAGTCCAGGGCCTCCTCCTCCGACACCTGCGTGTACTTGCGGAAGTACGAGGACGGGTTCTGGAACGCCGTCTCGCGCAGCCGGCGGAAGCGGTGGAGGTACCAGCGCTCGATGTCCTCGGGGCGGGCGTCGACGTACACGCTGAAGTCGAAGTAGTCGGCGAGGCCGACGCGGGTGCGGCCGTCGCTGCCGGGGAGGGCGGGCTGGAGGACGTTCAGGCCCTCGACGATCAGGATGTCGGGGCGGCGGACCGTGAGCCTCTCGCCGGGGACGATGTCGTAGATGAGGTGGGAGTAGACGGGGGCCGTGACCTCGTCCTTCCCGGCCTTGATGTCCGCGACGAAGCGGGTGAGGGCCCGGCGGTCGTACGACTCGGGGAAGCCCTTGCGCGACATCAGGCCACGGGACGTCAGCTCCTCGGTGGGGAGCAGGAAGCCGTCCGTGGTCACCAGTTCCACGCGCGGGTGTTCGGGCCAGCGGGAGAGCAGCGCCTGGAGGAGTCGGGCGACGGTCGACTTGCCTACGGCCACCGATCCCGCGACTCCTATGACGAACGGCGTGCCGGTCTGGGCGCCCTGTTCGCCCAGGAAGGTGTTCAGGGCGCCTCTCAGGCCGTCCGTGGCGCCGATGTAGAGGTTGAGGAGGCGGGAGAGCGGGAGGTAGATGTCCCGCACCTCGTCGAGGTCGATGACATCGCCCAGACCGCGCAGCTTCTCCACCTCCTCGGCGGTGAGGGGGAGGGGCGTCTTGTCGCGCAGCGCACTCCACTCGGCGCGGGTGAGGTCGACGTAGGGAGTCGCCTCCGGCCGCTGCCGGTGGGCGCTCCGGGGCATCGAGGAGATCGGAGAGATCACAGTCCATTGTTACGGGAGTGTGGACGGGGTGGGGAGCGGAGTGAGGTGGAGTGCGTCACGCCGGGGTGCGGCACTTGTGTCACGAGTGGGTTTCGAATGCGGGTTCGATGATCTTCCTGTGGGGTCCGTACGTAAAGTACGTGCAAAGCAGCTGTCACGAAGATCCAAAGAGCCCGAAGAGAAAGAGCTTTCCCCCTTGAGGAACACCGTCGTTCGCCGTACCGCACTCACCGCCTCCGTTGCCGCGCTCGCCCTTCTCGGCACCGGCTGCGGTAGCTCCCCCGAACCCGCCGCGACCGTCGGCGGCGACAAGGCCGACGGGGGAAAGACCGTCGCCAAGGCGCTCACCGCCGCCGAGCTGGCGAAGGCCGCGCTCGTGCAGGCGGACGTCAAGAGCGGGACCCTCGGCGAGAAGGTGCCCGCGAAGGACGACATCGCCCAGGACAAGGTGACGTCGACGGACGCCGCGTGCGCGCCGCTCGCGTACCTCCAGTCCGCCACCTACGTCGGCAAGCCGGCGGCCGTGGTGAAGCGGACCTGGAAGGGCGACGCCGAGAAGCCCGCCGCCGGGGCGAGTGAGGAGGACCAGTTCCTCGCCGCCCTCGACCTGGAGCAGGCCGTCATCACGCTGGCCTCCTACGAGGACGGCGGCGCCGAGCAGGCCATGAAGGACCTCGACACGGCCGCCACGAAGTGTGCCGGAGGGTTCGCCTACACCGTGGGCGGTACGAAGACCGACGCCGCGAAGGTGGCGACCACCACGGCGCCTGAGGGAGCCGACGAGGCGCTCGCCCTGACGGTGAGTGTGGACGCCGAGGGCGTGAAGGCGCCGATGAAGAGTGTGGTCGTCCGCAAGGGCGCCACCGTCGTCTACATCCCCTCCGTCAACTTCGCCGCGGCCTCCAGCGGCAAGGACTTCACCTTCCCCACGGAGCTCGTGGACGCGCAGCTGGCCAAGCTCGGCTGAGCCGGTTCCTGCCAGGGGCAGGAATTTCCGATATCGGGCACGTGCTGCCCCGGTGTGGCGCGTGTTCGATCGTAGGCTGCGCGGTATGTGCGGAATCGTGGGTTACGTGGGGTCGCAGTCTGCTCTCGATGTCGTGATGGCCGGGCTGAAGCGGCTGGAGTACCGGGGGTACGACTCGGCCGGGGTGGCTGTGCTGGCCGATGGCGGGCTGGCCGGTGCCAAGAAGGCCGGGAAGCTCGTCAACCTGGAGAAGGAACTCGTCGAACGGCCACTGCCGGCCGGCGGTACGGGCATCGGGCACACCCGGTGGGCCACCCACGGCGGGCCGACCGACGCCAACGCCCACCCGCATCTCGACAACGCCGGGCGCGTCGCCGTCGTCCACAACGGGATCATCGAGAACTTCGCCTGTCTGCGGGCGGAGCTGGCCGAGCGGGGGCACGAACTCACCTCCGAGACCGACACCGAGGTCGTCGCCCATCTGCTCGCCGAGGAGTTCTCCTCCTGCGCCGATCTGGCCGAGGCCATGCGGCTCGTCTGCCGGCGGCTGGAGGGTGCGTTCACGCTGGTCGCGGTGCATGCCGACGAGCCGGACGTGGTGGTCGGGGCGCGGCGGAACTCGCCGCTCGTGGTGGGCGTCGGAGAGGGCGAGGCCTTTCTCGCCTCGGACGTCGCCGCGTTCATCGCCCACACGCGGTCGGCGATCGAGCTGGGTCAGGACCAGGTGGTGGAGCTGCGCCGGGACGGCGTCACGGTGACGGGCTTCGACGGCAGTGCGGGGGACGCGCGGTCGTACCACGTCGACTGGGATGTGTCGGCCGCGGAAAAGGGGGGCTATGACTACTTCATGCTCAAGGAGATCGCCGAGCAGCCCAAGGCTGTCGCCGACACCCTGCTGGGCCGGATCGACGCGGCGGGCTCACTGACGCTCGACGAGGTGCGGATTCCCGCGAGTGCGCTGCGGGAGGTCGAGAAGGTCGTCGTCGTCGCCTGCGGTACGGCCTTCCACGCCGGGTTGATCGCCAAGTACGCCATCGAGCACTGGACGCGCATCCCGTGCGAGGTGGAGCTGGCGAGCGAGTTCCGGTACCGGGATCCCATCCTCGACTCGCGGACCCTGGTCATCGCCATCTCCCAGTCCGGCGAGACCATGGACACCCTGATGGCGTTGCGGCACGCCCGCGAGCAGGGTGCCAGGGTGCTGGCCGTCTGCAACACCAACGGTTCGACGATCCCGCGCGAGTCGGACGCCGTGCTGTACACGCACGCGGGGCCCGAGGTCGCCGTCGCCTCGACCAAGGCGTTCCTCACGCAGCTGGTGGCCTGCTATCTGGTCGCCCTGTATCTGGGGCAGGTGCGCGGCACCACGTGGGGCGACGAGATCCGGGCCGTCGTGCGGGACCTGGCGGACATCTCCGGTGCGGTCGAGCGGGTGCTGGAGACCATGGAGCCCGTGCGGGAGCTGGCGCGTTCGCTCGCCGACAAGAACACGGTGCTGTTCCTGGGGCGGCACGTCGGGTATCCGGTGGCGCTGGAGGGCGCGCTCAAGCTGAAGGAGCTGGCGTACATGCACGCGGAGGGCTTCGCCGCGGGCGAGTTGAAGCACGGGCCCATCGCGCTGATCGAGGAGGACGTGCCGGTCGTCGTGGTCGTGCCCTCGCCGCGTGGACGGTCCGTCCTCCACGACAAGATCGTGTCCAACATCCAGGAGATCAGGGCCCGGGGTGCGCGGACCATCGTCATCGCGGAGGAGGGGGACGAGACGGTGGTGCCGTACGCGGACCACCTGATCCGCGTTCCGGCCACCCCGACTCTGCTGCAGCCGCTCGTCGCCACCGTGCCGTTGCAGGTCTTCGCCTGTGAGCTGGCTACGGCTCGGGGCAACGAGGTGGACCAGCCCCGGAACCTGGCGAAGTCGGTGACGGTGGAGTAGGCGGTGGCGTAGTTCGAACACCTGGACTCGCCAACTCGCCAACTCGGTTGACGGGGTTACGGGTTCACGGCGCCGCCCGTGCCGTCGTGCTCGCCCGTTCCGTCAGGCGGGGTGGCAGGAGCGTCGACTCCGGGACGGTTCCCGTGCCGCCCAGCTTCTTCATCAGGAGGTCCACGGCCCGTGTCCCGACCTCAGCCGACGGTATGGCGACCGAGGTGACCGGTACGGGCAGGTTCTCGGCGATGTCGTCCGGGCAGATCGCGGTGACGGAGAGGTCGCCGGGGACACGCAGGCCGAGGTGCTCGAAGGCGTCGATCAGGGGTTCCAGGATCGCTTCGTTGTGGACGACGACCCCTGTCAACGCCGGGTGCTCGCGCAGGAGTTGTTCCGCGACCACCCGGGCCGCGGCCGGCGACGCCTCGCAGGGGTGGACCGAGGACGACAGTCCGCCCCGGTCCGCCGCGGCTGTGAACCCCTGGATCACGCGCTGGGCGAACGCGGTCCGGCGTACGTACACCTCGGGCGGTGAGCCGACCAGGGCGATCACCCGGTGCCCCAGGGCCGCCAGCCGTTCCACGCACAGCTCGCCCGCCGCCTTGAAGTCCAGGTCGATGCAGGTGAGGCCGACAGGCTCGGAGGGGAAGCCGATCAGGACCGACGGCAGGTCCAGTGCGCGCAGCAACGGCAGCCTGGAGTCGTGGAGTTGGACGTCCATCACGATCAGCGCGTCCACCAGAGCCGTGTCCGCCACCCGGCGCAGACCGGCCTCGCCCTCCTCCTGGGTGAGGAGCAGGACGTCGTGGTCGTGGCGGCGCGCTGCCGTGACCACCGACACCGCGAACTGCATCGCGACCGGGACGTGGATGCCGGTCCGCAACGGGATCACCAGCGCCAGGACGTTGGAGCGGCTGCTCGCCAGGGCCCGGGCGCCCGCGTGGGGGTGGTAGCCGAGTTCGTGGATGGAGCGTTCGACGCGCTGCCGGGTCTCCTCGGAGATCGGGCGCTTGCCGCTCAACGCGTACGACACCGTGCTCGGGGAGACCCCGGCGTGCCGTGCCACATCGGTGATCTTCACCATCACTCGCCTCCCGACTCGGCCGGCCCCGGCGCCACCGATCCTTGTTCCGCCGACTTCGGTTCGGCCGGTCCCAGCTCCACCGTCAGGAACCCGGTGCCCGCCTTCGCCCGTACCTCACGTCTGCCCGCCGCCAGTCCCCACGGCGCCGACGGATCGCTGCACGACGCCCGCAGCGTGTCGCCCTCGCGGACGACCGTGAACGTCAAGTCGCCTATCGGGACCGTCACTTGGGCGCCGCGCTCCAGGCCGTACGCGTGCAGCGTGACCCCGTCGGCGTACGCGTAGTCGGGGCGGTCGTCCACCGCGCCCACCGGGATCACCGACCCGGGACGCACCAGCAGCGGCACGCTGTCGAAGCCGTGGCGCTCCCGTACCCAGCGGGGTCCGGTCACCGTGCGGCCGGTCAGGAAGTGGGTCCACTCGCCCTCGGGCACGTAGTACGACACCTCGCCCTCGTCGCTGAACACCGGCGCGACCAGCAGGTCCCGGCCGAGCATGAACTGGCGTTCCAGGTGGGCGCATCCGGGGTCGTCCGGGAACTCCAGGACCATCGCCCGCATCATCGGGACGCCCTCGGTGTGGGCGGTGCGGGCGGCCTCGTACAGGTACGGCATGAGGCGGAGCTTCAGCCGGGTGAACAGCCGCAGTACGTCCACGGCCTCCTCGTCGAACAGCCACGGCACCCGGTAGGTGGAACTCCCGTGCAGGCGGCTGTGGGAGGAGAGGAGGCCGAAGGCGATCCAGCGTTTGAAGAGCGCCGGGCTCGGCGTGCCCTCGAAGCCGCCGATGTCATGGCTCCAGTAGCCGAATCCGGAGAGCCCGAGGGACAGTCCGCCGCGCAGCGACTCCGCCATCGACTCGTAGGTCGCCTCGCAGTCGCCGCCCCAGTGGACCGGGAACTGCTGGCTCCCGGCCGTCGCCGAACGCGCGAACACCACCGCCTCTCCTTCGCCGCGGTGTTTGCGCAGCACGTCGAAGACGGTCCTGTTGTAGAGGTAGGTGTAGTAGTTGTGCATCCGCTCCGGGTCCGAGCCGTCGGCGAACTCCACGTCCAGCGGGACCCGTTCACCGAAGTCGGTCTTGAAGCAGTCGACGCCCTGCGCGAGCAGCGCCTCCAGCTTCGAGGCGTACCAGTCGCGGGCGGCCGGGCTGGTGAAGTCGACCAGGGCCATCCCGGGTTGCCACAGGTCCCACTGCCACACGCTGCCGTCCGGTCGGCGCAGCAGATGGCCAAGTGCCTTGCCCTCCGCGAAGAGCGGCGACCGCTGCGCTATGTACGGGTTGATCCAGACACTGATGTGCAGGCCCTTCGACTTCAGCCGCTGGAGCATGCCCTCGGGATCGGGGAACACGCGCGGGTCCCACCGGAAGTCGCACCAGTTGAACTCGCGCATCCAGAAACAGTCGAAGTGGAAGACGGAGAGCGGGAGTTCGCGCTCCCGCATGCCCTCGATGAACGACGTCACCGTCTCCTCGTCGTAGGAGGTGGTGAAGGACGTCGACAGCCACAGGCCGAACGACCACGGCGGCGGGAGTGCCGGGCGGCCGGTCAGGGCCGTGTACTTGCGGAGGATGTCCTTGGGGGTCGGGCCGTGGATGACGTAGTACGTCAACTGCTGTGTCTCTGCGCTGAACTGGACCCTGGACACCGCCTCCGAGCCGACCTCGAAGGAGACCCGGCCGGGGTGGTCGACGAAGACTCCGTAGCCCGCGTCCGTGAGGTAGAACGGGACGTTCTTGTAGGCCTGTTCGGTCGCCGTGCCGCCGTCGGCGTTCCACATGTCGACGACCTGGCCGTTCTTGACCAGCGGGCCGAAGCGCTCGCCGAGGCCGTACACGCTCGTCCCCACGCCCAACCCCAGCTGCTCGCGCAGATAGTGGGCGCCGGTCGCGCTGTCCCGCATGATGCCCATGCCCTTGGGGCCGCTGCTGGTGAGGACGCGGCCGTGGGCGAGGAAGTCGACGTGCCAGGGGCTGGTGCGACTGACCCGGACGGAGAGGGTGCCGGAGGTCAGGGTCGCATGCTCCTCGTCGTACTCGGTGTGTGTCGTCAAGTCCTCTTTTCTCAGCTCGAACTGAGGACTCTGCGGCTGCTCGCCCTGGAAGTGCGTGAACGTGACGCCGATGACGTCGGGCATCGGGGCGTGGGCGCTGATCGTCACGACCGGTCCCTTCAGCAGGTCGCCGCGGTGGCGGATGGGCTGGGTCGGCGCGTGGATCTCCAACGTGCCGTCGGCGTCCGTGACATCGAGGACCTCGACCGGGTGGGCGGCGGTGACGCCCTCGCGCAGCAGCCAGTAGCCGTCGGTGAACTTCACAGCCGGAACCCCTTCACTTGACGGCACCCACGGCGATGCCGCGCGTGAGCGTTCGCTGGAAGACGAGGAAGAAGACGAGGGCGGGCAACACACCCAGCAGGGCAGCCGCGTTGGTCATCGTGGCGTCCATCAGGCGCTGGCCCTGGAGGACGCCGAGGGCCACCGACACGGTCTGGTTGTCGTTGGAGATCAGCATCACCAGGGGGAGCAGGAACTCGTTCCAGGTCCAGATGAAGAAGAAGACGAGGAGCACGCCGAGGGTGGGGCGGCTGACCGGGACGACGATCCGCCACAGCACCTGCCACTTGTTCGCGCCGTCGATCCGCGCGGCCTCGATGATCTCCCGGGGGAACTGGCCCAGCACCGAGGAGAGGAGATACGTACCGAAGGCCGCCTGGATCACCGTGAAGACGATGATCACGCTCAACCGGGTGTCGTACAGGCCGACTTCCTTGCTCAGGTAGTACACCGGGTAGACCAGCGCCTCCTGCGGCAGCATGTTGGCGAGGACGAAGAAGGCCAGCACCCAGGTGCGGCCCCTGATCCGGCCGATGCCGATCGCGTACGCGTTCAGCACGGACACGACGACCGCCAGGATCGCCACCGACCCGCTGATCAGTGCCGAGTTGACGAGCTTCTGCCCGAAGTCGACCCGCTCCCAGAAGTCCTTGACGCCGTCGAGGTAGACGCCCTCGGGGAGGCTGAGGGGGCCGTTCGCGGAGTACTCGGCGGGCGACTTCACGGCGTTGACGGCGACGATCAGGAACGGCACGACCATGAACAGGGCGGCGAGGACCAGGGCGATGAGCACCGGATAGCGGCGCAGGGCGGTCGTCATGCCCGTCCCCCCGTCGGAGCGTCCTCGGCGTCCTCGGCCCGGGTCTGGAGCTTCAGGCCGAGGAGCGAGACGGCGAGGATGATCACCGTCAGTACGGTGGAGACGGCGGCGCCGTAGCCGACCTGGGTCTTCTCGAAGAACGTGGTGAAGGAGAAGTAGGACGGGACGTTGGTCGCGCCGCCCGGGCCGCCCTTCGTCAGGACGTACACCGCGCCGAACACCTTCAGCGCGGCGATCGTGCACCAGGTGAGGACGACGTAGATCTCGGGGCGGATCTGCGGGACCGTGATGTGCCGGAAGCGGCGCCACCAGCCGGCGCCGTCCAGTTCGGCGGCCTCGTAGAGCTGCGGGTCGACGCGTTGCAGACCCGCCATGAAGACGACCAGCGGGAAGCCGAGCTGCACCCAGATCATCACGCCCATCACGCTGTAGAGCGCGATGTCCGGGTCGCCGAGCCAGTCCTGCTGCCAGGAGCCCAGCCCGACGGCCTTCAGCACCTCGTTCAGTGAGCCGTTCTCGGGCGCGAGGATCCAGCTCCAGACGATGCCGGCGACCGCGATCGGCAGCACCTGGGGGAGGTAGAAGCAGGCGCGGAGCACGGCCGCCCACCGACTCCCGAAGTGCTTGCCGACGTAGTCGAACAGGGCGGCGGCCAGGACGAGTCCGACCGCGGTGGGCACGGCCGCCATCGCCACCACCATGAACAGGCTGTGCCGGAACGACGCCCAGAACTCCGAATCGTCTATCAGCGCCCGGTAGTTGGCGAGCCCCGACCACTCCGGGGTGCCCACACCCCGCCAGTCGGTGAAGCTCACCCCGGTGTTCATCAGGAACGGCACGACGATCACGGCGAGGAAGGCGACCGCTCCGGGGAGGAGGAAGAGTGTGTACGAGTCCTTGCGGTGTCCCGAACTTCCCTTCCTCCGCGTGCCGTTGGTGATCCGGCCCTGGCCCCGCTTCCGCCCGCCGGCCTGTTCGACGGTGACCGTCATGTCTTCGGTACGCCCTTGTCGTACGCCTCCTGCAGCGAGTCGAGGACCGCGTCCGGTTTCGCGCTGCCCGTGATCAGCTTCTGGACCTCGGAGACGAGGACGTCGTAGAAGCCGGGGACGGGCCAGTCGGGGTAGAAGGCGAGCCCGTCCCTGCCGGAGAGTGTGTTGAAGTCGGCGATGAGCGACTTGGCCTGTGGATCGGTGATGGCGGCCGGGTCGGCGGCCACCGGGACCCCGCCCTTGTTGCCGAGCAGGTTCTGGATCTTCTTCGACATGGTGATGTCGATGAAGTCGTAGGCGAGTTCCTTGTTCCTGGCGCCCTTGGGGACGACCCACAGGTTGCCGCCGGAGCCGGGGGAGAGGCTGGCGCCGGGCCACAGGAACGTGCCCCAGCCGAACTTCGCCTCGCTCTTGAAGCGGCCGTACCACCAGCTGCCGGAGAACAGGATCGGGCTCTTGCCCTGGATGAACGAGACCCCGGCGTCCTCCGCCTTCAGACCGCTGGAGTTCTTGCCGAAGTAGCCCTTCTTCACCCAGTCGGCGAAGGTCTCGGCGCCGTATGTCCAGGCGGCGTCGTGGAAGTCCGTCTTGCCCTTGTACAGCTCGTACTTGTCGACCCAGGCGCGGTCCGCCTTCGACAGGGCGAGCTGGTACAGGTACTGCTGGGCCGGATACTCGGCGCCCGCGCTCGCCAGCGGGGTGATGCCCTCGGCGACGAACTTGTCCATGGCGGCGGTGAGTTCGTCGAACGAGGTCGGCACGGCGATTCCGTGCTGCTTGAAGAGGTCCTTGTTGTAGAACACCATCGTGTACTCGGCGTAGTTGGGCACGCCGTACCAACTGCCCGTACCCATCACGCCGTTGGTGTCGTACTGGCTGGTGGTGCGGACACCCGCGCCGATCTTCCTGTCCCAGCCGCGCTTCGTCACCTCGGCGGTCAGGTCGGTGAGCAGGCCCTGCGTGGAGAGCAGCCCGGCTGTCGCGTTGCCCTTGTTGTACTCCATCAGGTCGGGCGCGTCGGAGGAGTTGAGGACCATCGGGGCGGTCTTCTGGATCTGTTCGAAGCCCTTCTCCTCGAACTCCACTTTGACGCCCGGATGCGTTGCCTCGAACTCCTCGACGGCCGCCTTCCAGGCGACGCCCATCGCGCTGTCGGGGCCCTCGTAGTGCCAGAGGCGCAGGGTCTTCCCGTCGGACGATCCGCTGTCCGAGCCGCCGCAGGAAGCCAGCAGCAGGGCCCCGACCAGGGTCGAGGCCGTCGCTATCATGAACCTGCCATACCTTGTCGCCGTCAACATCCAGTGCCTCCAGGGGAGTCGGATGGATCTCGGTCACCTGTTGTGCAGGGTCGTCGAACTGATTCGACGTGTGTAGTCGAAGCGCTTCGACGGGCGAAGGTATGTGTGGCCTGTGGGCGAGTCAATGGGGTGCGCGGGAATTGGCCTGCGGGTCATGCGGATGGCGCGGGTGGTACGGGTGCTTGGGGTCATGAAGTGCGGGTGACGGGACCCCGGTTCACGAGCGTGAGCAGCGACAGCAGCAGCGCGCTCGCCGCCGCCGCGACCGGAACGCCGAACCCGGCAGTGGCCGACACGTGTTCCGCGGCCCACCCGCCGGCCGCCGAACCGCAGGCTATGCCGCCGAGGAGGCCGGTCACCGCGAGGGTCATACCCTCGTTCAGACGGCCCTCGGGGGTGCGGCTCTGGACCAGGGTCATGTTCGTGATCATGGTGGGCGCGGTGGCCATCCCCGCCAGGAGCAGCGCGCCCGCGAGGACGAGGAGCGAGCCGGTCAGGGCGGCGGCGAGCAGCGGCAGCGCCATCAGCGCCGTCATCGCGGCCAGACACCAGGGATGCCGCCGTTCGGCGGGCCCGGCCGGCCGCAGCGCCCCGTACAGCAGGCCGGCCGCGCACGACCCGGCGGCCTGGAGGGCGAGCACGGCACCGGCAGCCGCCCGGTGGCCCCGCTCGTCGGCGAAGGCGATCGTGACGACCTCCATCGACCCGAACACGGCACCCGTGGCCAGGCACACGGCGAGCAGCGGGCGCATCCTGGGGGTGCGCAGCGGAGACGTACCGCGCGTGTGAAGCCCTTCGTCGCGGGGCTGGACGGGCGGCTCGGTCGATCGCTGGGCGGTGAAGAGGAGTACGCCGGTCATCATCAAGGCCGCCCCGACCAGTGTGCCCGCCTCCGGGAACAACGCCCCGCAGAGGAAGGCCGCGAGGACCGGGCCGAGCATGAAGCAGAGCTCGTCGACGGCCTGTTCGAAGGAGTTGGCGGTGTGCAGGGCCTCCCCGCCGGCCCTGCCGCTGTCCCCGCTGCCTCCCTTGCCGTCGGCCGTGCCCTGCTCGTCGCCCCTGAGGAGATGGGCCCAGCGGGCGCGTGACATGCCGCCCGTGTTGGGGGTCGTGGCGGTGGCGGCGTACGCGGCGAAGAGGGTCCAGTCGGGGGTGCCGTAGTGCACGCAGAGCAGCAGGGCGAGGGAGCCGAGTGCGGCAAGTGCCGTGGCCGGTACGGCGATTCGGGCCTGGCCGTACCGGTCGACGAGCCGTGCGGTCCAGGGGGCGACCACGGCTGTCGCGGCCAGGCCGGTCGCGGTGACGGCGCCGGCCAGGGCGTACGAGCCGCGCGCCCCGGCGATCATGATGACCGCGCTCACGCTGAACATGCCCATGGGGAGCCGGGCGATCAGGTTCCCGGCGGTGAAGGCGCGGGCGCCGGGGATCGCGAAGAGGCGGCGGTACGGGCCGGGCGGGCGGTGGCCGACGGTCGTACGGATACGGCCGCGGGGGCCGAAGTCGGCGATGACCAGGGCGTCCTGGGTGACGGCGAAGAGGGGCTGGGAGGGCGGTCGGGGTGATGGTCGCGGCATGCGCCCACCGTCGCCCGGAGTCGATCACGGGGTCCAACACCTGATCCCCGGCGATTGACGCACTCTGGTTGTAAGTTCGCCGGATGTCCGCCCCGAAGCACCTCGACCCCCGTCTTCTCCGCGCCTTCGTCACCGTGGCCGAGGAGCTGCACTTCACCCGGGCCGCCGCCCGCCTCTACGTCGCCCAGCAGGCGCTGAGCCGTGACATCCGGCGCCTGGAGCGGGAGCTGGGCGCCGACCTCTTCGTACGCTCGACCCGGCGGGTGACGCTGTCGGCCGACGGTGAGCGGCTGCTGCCGTACGCCCGGCGGGTGTTGGCGGCCCACGACGAGCTGCTCGCCGCGTTCGGGGAGGTCCGGCCGCTGCTGGTGGACCTGAACTCGCCGGGGCTCGCGACCGGACGCCGGGTGCTGCACCGGGCACGTGAACTCGCCCCGGAGTACGAGCTGATGGCCCGGTTCGAGAGCGGGCTCGCCTTCGCGGCGGCGGAGTTGCTCGCGGGCCGGCTCGACGCGTCGTTCGGACGGTTCGCGGGCCTGGATCCGGTGCTGCGGGCGCGGTTGGACCAACAACTCGTGCGCTACGAGCCGATGGCGGTCGTCCTGCCCGAGGACCACCGGCTGGCTGCGCTGCCCGAGGTGCCGTTGGCGGCGCTGGCGGGGGAGACCGTGTACGCCGGTGCGGGGAATCCCCGGACCCCGGAGTGGACCGACCTCGCGCGTCAGCTGTTCGAGGGGCGCGGCATCGACATCGCGCCACCCGCGCCACTCGCCGTGGGTGACGAGGAGTTCCAGCGGATCATGGCGAAGATGCGGACCCCGGTCCTCGCCGTGGTGGATTTCCCGGCGCTGCCCCGGACGGTGGTGCGCCCGCTGGTCGACCCCGTTCCGCTGTCCCCCGTGTCGCTGGTGTGGCGAAGGGGTCTGGAGCACCCGGGATTTGACGCTCTGCGACGGTCGGCGGCCCAGCTCGCGGCGGCGGAAGGGTGGTTGCGGAGGCCTGTTGGAGGATGGATTCCGGCCAGGGACAACAACATCCTTTCGGTTCACAAGTAACGCATGGCAAACACGGGACCTCCATGTGCGCTACATTCGAGGCCCGGATGCAGTGTGATAAATGGGGCGCTCGGGTCGGATGGGGGTCCGATTCGAACATCGGTAGTACGAAAATACCGGAATCGTACACGCGCCCGAATAGTTCCCGTGGGGGGTTGTGCGTGCGTGTGAAAAAGTGGCGTGAAGACGCCCAACCGGAACGGTCCGACGTCGAAGGCGTCACCGTGTCCGGAACCCAGCAGCTACCCGGAGTTACCCCAGGCGGCACCGGCCCCGTGCCCCGACAGCGGCACGCCGGGACAGCGGTGCGCCCCGGGCGGTCCGGAGGCAGAGGCGCGCACGCCCAGCCGCGTTCGGGTGAGGACGGAGCTTCCGGCCCGACCGGATCAGCCGGAGCGTTCCCCGGTCGCCCCTGGGAGAACGCGGCGGAGTTCGGCCACACCCACGACCCGCACGAGGTGACGGTCCAACTCGACGGAGTGGGCCGGCAGTTCGAGGAACTCCTCGTACGGCAGACCAAAGAGGGCCCGGACGCCGGCGCCGGTGACGGCCCCGTCTTCGTCGACGAGACCGGTCGCCGCAGCCGCCGGTACCGCCGGATCGGGATCGTCGTCGGCATCTCCTGCGCGGTGTACGCCGTTGTCATCGTCGCCACCCTCCTCTCCGGCAACTCGGACGCGCCCTGGCTGCCGGTACCGGGCCAGCAGGACGAGCAGCCGGCGGGCAAGGTCGACAGCTCGCCGCTGCCCGCCGAGTCGGTACGGCCGTCGGACCCGGCCGGGGTCGCACCGGCCCCGGGGACGTCGGTGAGCGCGGGGGCCACTCCGTCGCAGGGGACCGCCGCCGTCACCCCGGGCGCCTCACCCAGTGCCACGAAGCAGGGTCCGTCCCTCGCACCCAGGGCCTCGGCCAGCGCGGGCAAGCCCGATCCGCAGGCCACCACGCCCGGCCCGGACCCCGAGCCGTCCGTGTCGGTGTCCAGCGCGCCGGAGCCGAGCCCGTCGGAGAGCGTCGCCACGTCGCCCGACCCGTCACTGTCGCCCTCCCCGGCCACCGACGGCGGCACCGGCACGGTCGCGGGCGGTCCGAGCGACCCGACTCCGATCGCCGAGAGCCCGGCCGGACCGAGTGGTTCCGGTGCCACCGGAGACCCGGTCACCTCGACGGCGCCGCCCGGCTCGACGGCGTAGGAGTTCCCGATGGCACTTCGCGGCGCCGGCATCCGGTTGGTCCGCTTGTCGGCTGCCGACGGCGGTTCCGGCCGTTCGCGGAAGGTCCGGGCGATCCGACGTCGATCGCCGGGAGCCCGGCCGGACCGAGTGGTTCCGGTGCCACCGGAGACCCGGTCACCTCGACGGTGCCGCCCGGCTCGACGGCGTAGGAGTTCCCGATGGCACTTCGCGGCGCCGGCATCCGGTCGGTCCGCTCCCCGGCTGCTCACGGTGGTTCCGGCCGTTCGCGGAAGGTCCGGGCGATCCGACGTCGATCGCCGGGAGCCCGGCCGGACCGAGTGGCTCCGGTGCCACCGGAGACCCGGTCACCTCGACGGCGTAGGAGTTCCCGATGGCATCTCGCGGCGCCGGCATCCGGTCGGTCCGCTCCCCGGCTGCTCACGGTGGTACCGGCCGTTCGCGGAAGGTCCGGGCGGCCCGACGCCGATCGCCGGGAGCCCAGCCCGACCGAGTGGCTCCGACGCCACCGGAGACCCGCTCGCCCAGTCCAGCTGAAGATCCGCTGACCCTGCCCACCCTGTTCTGATCTCCTCGTCCCCGGAGAACAACCTCTGATGGCAACCCGCACCCGCCGCCACGGCGCCCGCAACGGCGCCGGGGGCGCCGCCCGGCGCCGACGGCTGCCCATGCGCCTGCTGCTTCCCTCGCTCATCCTGGTCGCCCTGATGGCGATGCTGATGCTGCGCGGGTACGTGCACAGCGAAATCCTCGCCGACCACCGCATCCAGCCCGAGGCCTCCACCGACCGGGTGCCGGAGAAGATCCTGGAGGGCGGCCCCGTCATCGACACCAGAAGCGGCCGGACCACCAGCCTCGACGTGCCCGACCACCGGCTCGTCCTCACGTTCGACGACGGCCCGGACCCCACCTGGACCCCCAAGGTCCTCGACGTCCTCAAGAAGCACCACGCGCACGCGGTCTTCTTCGTCACCGGCACCAACGCCTCGCGCTACCCGGCCCTCGTACGACGCATGGTGGCCGAGGGCCACGAGGTGGGGCTGCACACCTTCAACCACCCCGACCTCTCCTTCCAGTCGAAGAAACGCATCGACTGGGAGCTGTCCCAGAACCAGCTGGCGCTCGCCGGTGCGGCGGGCATCCGTACGTCGCTGTTCCGGCCGCCGTACTCCTCCTTCGCCGACGCCATGGACAACAAGTCGTGGCCGGTCACGGAGTACATCGGCAAGCGCGGCTACATCACCGTCGTCAACAACACGGACAGCGAGGACTGGCGCAAGCCGGGCGTCGACGCGATCATCCGCGAGGCCACCCCCAAGGGCGGCAAGGGCGCGATCGTCCTCATGCACGACTCCGGCGGCGACCGCCACCAGACCGTCGAGGCCCTCGACCGCTTCCTGCCCGACATGAAGAAGCGGGGGTACGCGTTCCGGAACCTCACCGAGGCCCTCGACGCGCCCAGCGCGCACACACCGGTCGCCGGCGTCGAACTGGCGAAGGGCAGGGCGTGGACGTTCCTCGTCCAGGCCTCCGACAACATCACCGACGCACTGGTCGTCGGTCTCGCGGTCATCGGCGTCCTGGTGTTCGCCCGGTTCGGCCTGATGCTGCTGCTCTCCGTCATCCACGCCCGCCGCACCCGCCGCCCCGACTTCAGCTGGGGCCCGCCGATCACCGAACCGGTGTCGGTGCTCGTCCCGGCGTACAACGAGGCCAAGTGCATCGAGGCCACCGTGCGTTCACTGATGCGGAGCGAGCATCCCATCGAGGTGGTCGTCATCGACGACGGGTCGAGCGACGGCACGGCGCGCATCGTCGAGGACCTGGGCCTGCCGAACGTACGCGTCGTGCGCCAGCTCAACGCGGGCAAGCCCGCAGCCCTCAACAGGGGTGTGGCGAACGCCCGTTACCACCTGATCGTGATGATGGACGGCGACACGGTGTTCGAGCCCGGCACCGTCCGCGAACTCGTCCAGCCCTTCGGCGACCCGCGCGTGGGCGCCGTCGCCGGCAACGCCAAGGTCGGCAACAAGGACTCCATGATCGGCGCCTGGCAGCACATCGAGTACGTGATGGGCTTCAACCTGGACCGCCGTATGTACGACGTCCTGGGCTGCATGCCGACGATCCCCGGCGCGGTCGGCGCCTTCCGGCGCAGTGCCCTGAAGCGGGTCGGCGGGATGAGCGACGACACGCTCGCCGAGGACACCGACATCACGATGGCCCTGCACCGCGACGGCTGGCGGGTCGTGTACGCGGAGAACGCGCGCGCCTGGACCGAGGCCCCGGAGTCCGTCCAGCAGCTGTGGTCCCAGCGCTACCGCTGGTCGTACGGCACCATGCAGGCGATCTGGAAGCACCGCCGCTCGGTCGTCGAACGGGGTCCGTCGGGCCGCTTCGGCCGTGTGGGCCTGCCCTTCGTGTCGCTGTTCATGGTGGTGGCGCCGCTCCTCGCACCCCTGATCGACGTGTTCCTGCTCTACGGGCTGGTGTTCGGCCCGACCGAGAAGACCGTCCTCGCCTGGCTGGGCGTCCTCGCCATCCAACTGGTCTGCGCGGCCTACGCGTTCCGCCTCGACCGCGAGAAGATGACCCACCTGGTCTCGCTGCCCCTGCAACAGATCCTCTACCGCCAGCTCATGTACGTCGTCCTGCTGCAGTCCTGGATCACCGCCCTCACCGGCGGCCGGCTGCGCTGGCAGAAACTCCGGCGCACCGGCGTCGTGGGTTCGGCACCCGATGCCGTACCGGCCGCCCGGACGAGCGGCAGCGCCGACAGGAGGCCCGTGGCATGACCGAACGACATACGGCGGCCACAACGCCGTACGACGAGACCACCACCCCCTCGTACGGAGTTCCGCAGCAGCCTGCTCCCGAGGAAGCGAGCGCCCCGCCCCCGGTGACGAAGCCGGGCCGTGACCGCTATCTCGACCTGCTCCGCAGCATCGCCCTGGTCCGGGTCGTGGTGTACCACCTGTTCGGCTGGGCGTGGCTGACCGTGCTGTTCCCGTCCATGGGCGTGATGTTCGCGCTGGCGGGCTCCCTGATGGCCCGCTCCCTCAAACGCCCGGCACTCGGGGTGATCCGGGGCCGGATCCGGCGTCTGCTGCCCCCGCTGTGGGCGTTCAGCGCGGTGGCGCTGGCGCTGATGTTCCTCGGCGGCTGGAACCCGGCCAAGGATCCCGACCACAGCGGCACCTGGGGCCTGGTCGACCTGCTGAACTACCTCATCCCGATCGGCGCCCCGCCCTTCCCGTGGAGCATCGGCTCCAAGTCCGGGCTCCTGGAGAACACCTGGGCGGTCCAGGCCGCGGGCCCGCTCTGGTACCTGCGGGCCTACCTGTGGTTCGTGATCGCCTCGCCGCTGCTGCTGTGGGCGTTCCGCCGGTTCCCGTGGCCGACGCTGCTCGCTCCGCTGGTCCTGACCGCGGTCGTCGGTACGGGAGTTGTCACCATCCCCGGTGAGACGGGCAACGCGGTGACCGACTTCGCGGTGTACGGCGGCTGCTGGGTGCTGGGCTTCGCCCACCACGAGGGTCTGCTGAAGAGGATCCCGCGCTATCTCGCCGTGTCCTGCGCGGCCCCGCTCATGGCCTTCGGCATCTGGTGGGCCTCGGGCCATCAGGGCCCCGACGGCTGGGACCTGAACGACATCCCGCTGGCCCAGGCGATGTGGTCGTTCGGGTTCGTGGTGATCCTGCTCCAGTACTCCCCGTCGTGGCAGGAACTGCCGGGGCGCCTGGCGAAGTGGGACAGGCTGGTCACGCTCTCCAACAACCGAGCGGTCACGATCTACCTCTGGCACAACTTCCTGATCATGGCCACGGTCCCCATCCTCGACCGCCTGTACGACCTCCCGGTCATGACCGACGGGATGGTGTCCGCGTTGGACACGACGTACAACCTGTGGATGTTCGTCCTGGTCTGGCCCCTGATCGGCCTGACGATACTGGCACTGGGCTGGATCGAGGACGTAGCGGCAAAGCGGAGCCCACGGCTGTGGCCGGACGGGCGCGGGGCGAAGGGCGGGGGTGGGCGTCGGCGGGGGTGAGTGCGTGAGGGACGGGGGAGTGGGACGGCCTGGCGCCTTGATGGGCGCCGGGCCGTCCTGCGCGTGGCCCCGGCCACCGGCCCCGACCGCCACCGGGCGATCGCGTCAGCGCAGGAGCAGCAGTACGGCCAGCGCGACGAGCAGGGAGTCGATCCGGTCCAGCAGTCCGCCGGAGCCGGGCAGCCAGCGGCCGGTGTCCTTTACCTGTGCCCCTCTTTTGACCATGGACTCGAGAAGGTCTCCGGCCGGGCCGCCGACCGCCACCGCCACTGCCATCGGCCAGGTCAGCGCGCCCAGTACGGCGAGCACGCCGAGGCCGGCCGCGGCGCCGGCCAGGGTCCCGCTCCACCGCTTGGCCGGTGACAGCGGCGACAGCCTCGGCCCGCCCAGTTCCCGACCGGCGAAATACGCCACGATGTCGGCGATAGAGACCGCCATGAACAGCGCGAGCGCGCTCGCCCCGAGCGGCACCAGCGCGGCCAGCACACTCAGCCAGGCCAGCCCGAGCAGACCCGCGCAGAGCCGGCGCAGGCCATGGTCGGCGTCGCCGGTCAGGAGGGGCACCGCGGCCAGGGCGAGCGCCTCGATCGCGACCACCCGGAGCACCTGTCCGGGCTCCAGCCAGGCGACCAGCACCACGCCTGCCACCGCCCCGGCCAGCACCACCCGGTCCACCCGGCCCAGCAGCATCAGCCCGCCGAACTCCAGCACCGCGATCACCCCGACCACGATGGCGAGGACCGCGGTGCCCGGCCGTCCCCACCAGAACGCGCCGGTGACCAGCGGCACTCCGACCGCCCAGGCGCACCACCTGACCATCAGCTCGCGGCGCCGGGACGCTGCCACCGCGACACCGCCCAGCGCCAGCGCCCCACCGAGGCAGGGCGCCAGGGACGCCACGGTGATCACCGGGCTGATCCGGCGGCCGGAACGCTTTCGATCCGGGAAACGAGCGAGGCCGAACCAGGCAGCAGTACCTCCAGCGCGGCCTGAAAGGCGGCCACGATGCGCGCGTTCTCGGCGATGTCCTTGACCGCGACGCGCACGGTGCGCCCCTCGTACTCCGGCGACAACGGCGACAGGTCGCGCAGGTACACGTCGTGGCGGCGGCACTCCTCGACCACCTGTGCGGCACTCGGCCCGCCGTACGGCAGGGTCACGTTGAGGAAGTTCGCCACGCCCTCCTCGACCAGCACGGTCTCGTCCAGCCCGGCCAGGTCGGCGGCCAGCCGCCGGCGCAGCGCGTGGGTGCGGAGCCAGCAGTCGCTGTAGTACGCCGGGTCGCGCAGGGCCGCCACCGCGGCCAGCTGCGCGGGGAGGCTGACCGGCCAGGGTGGCGTCCACCGGCGCAGCCGCGCCGCGGTGGCCGGCTCGGCCACCAGGTACGCGGCCCGCATGCCGGACAGCGCGTACATCTTGGAGAGTGAGGTGCAGACCACCACCCGCGGGTCCTTGGCGGCGAGGCCGGCGAGCGACTCGGCCAGATCGACGTAGCCCAGGTACGCCTCGTCGATCCACCAGCGGGTTCGAGCCGGGGCGGCGGCGATCAGTGAGCGCAACTCCGCGGCCGGCGCGTGGCGTCCGGTCGGGTTGTTGGGGTTGACCACCACCACGAGGTCGTAGCGACCGGACCCGACGGCAGCCGCCAGCCGGGCCGGATCGATCCGCCAGCCGTCCTCACGGCGCAGCCGGAACCGGTCCACCTGGCATCCGATCACCCTCTCCGTCACGTGGGCGTACTCGCCGTAGCCCGGATCCATCAGCAGCACCCTGCTCTCCGGGGTCAGCCACCGGCCGAACGCCCGGAAGATCAGGTCGGACGATCCGGCGCCGACCGCGAGCGTCTCCTCCGGCAACCCCCTGGCTGCCGCGATCTCCGCCAGCAGGCCCTCGGCACCGGTCGGCGGCGAGGTCCGGGCGGCCCAGGCCGGATCCTCCGCGAGCGCCGCCCGCACTCCGGGGGCCGGTGGGAACCAGGCGTCCAGCACGTCCGCCGCGACCACCTGATGCCGCCGGTGCAGGCTGCGGAAGTCCGTGCCGATGGCGGTGAACGAGGCGCCGCCGTGCTCGCAGCCGTCCGGGCGGGGTGTGAACGGCATGTCCAGCCGCCAGTCGACTTCGGACCGCAGACGTTCCAGTGCGGTGCGGTAACGGTCCATCGTGGCCTTCGTCAGCTCGGTCACGTTCCCGGTCAGCACCTCGAACGTCAACGCACCGCTGTGGACGGTACGGCCGACCGGGCGCAGGCCGGCGGCCAGGTACATGCTGAGCAGTTCGGTCCGCCCCATCGCCACCATCCGGCGACCACCCCTGGAGGCGATCCAGCGCAGCGCCGCGTACATCAGCAGCGGTGCGGCCGCGGAGGCCCGCCAGCGCGGCTCCACGGTGAGGATGCGCACCTCGAACAGACCGCCCTCGCTCAGCAGCGGCAACTCGTCACGGGTGAGGTACTTGTCCAGCGCGTACCGCCCCAGCCAGGGCGGAGTCAGGCTGACAAAGCCGATGCGGACCGCCCCTCGCGCGGCAACCAGGTAGACGTTGTCACCGTCCAGCCCGTCGCGAAGCCGCCCGGTCGGATCCGGCGCATGCTGGCCCAACTCCTGTGCGTACACCCGATGACGCAGTTCGTGGATCCACTCCAGATCCTCCAGTGTGGCAACGCGCAACTGCAGATCACGGCCCATGAGTACCTTTTCCGACGCGGAGTGGGACCGTCTCATCGTCGGGAACACAGGCTGGCCGCGTCAGGGCCGAGCAACTCAGCGGGCCTGAGTACGCGTACTCAGACGCGGTCTTCCCGCGCGGTCTTCCGCTCAGGAGAGGGGGACGGCACGGCACCTTGGTGGGTGTCGGGGCTGGGTTGCGTTGACCGTCAGGCGTCCTCGTCTTCTTCCTCGGACAGGTTCTCGACGGGGCCGAGTTTCGGAAGCACGTCAGTGTCCAAGCCGTACAGCCGGAGAATCTGCGGGCCCGGTACCTTCAGATCGCCGAGCAGTTACGGGTGCGGGCGAGCGGCGTGGCGTCGGAAGAGGAGAGGGAGGGGCTACGGGGTCCGGCGAGGGGACGCCGCGTACGAGATGAAGGTCGTCCAGGTGGAGGGGGCGACGGTGAGGTGGGGGCCATCGGTGTGTTTCGAGTCGCGGATGTAGATGGTGGTGGGAGAGGTGGCTGTCTGGACACAGTTGGACGCGTCGCCGCTGTAGGTGGACTTTTGCCAGTGGTGGGTGGACATGCGGTTTGCCTCTCAGAGGTCTTGCGTGATGCGGTGGATGAGGTCCCGGGACGCCTCGGGGCTGAGGGCGCTCGCCTCCATGTGGTCGACCACCGAGCGGTACTTGCTCAACTGTGCCTCTGCGTCCAGGAATTCGCAGCCGTGGTGGGTGTCCAGCTGCACGGTGTCGAGCTGGGGGACCGCCCCGGCGACGTAGTCGATGCCCTGACCCGTGCCATGGAAGCTCGCCTTGCCGAAGGGGAGGACCCGGATGGTGGCATGGGCGAGTTCGCTCATGTCCACCAGGTGCTTGAGCTGCGCGGCGGCCACGTCTCGTCCGCCGAATCCCATTCTGAGCGCGGCCTCGTGAATCGTCGCCGTGTACGGGGTGGGAGTGTCCCGATGGAGGATGCCCTGCCGCTTGATGCGGTGGGTGAGACGGTGCTCGATCTCGTACTGCTGGAGTGGTGGGAACACCGCTCGGAAGAGCGCACGGGCGTGGTCGGTTGTCTGGAGCAGGGCGGGAATGTGGATGACCAGAACCACCCGCAACTCGGCGGCGCAATGCTCCAGTTCGGCCAGGTCGATCAGTCCGGCGGGCAGATGATCGCGGTACTCGTCCCACCAGCCGCGAGTGCGCCCACCAGTCATCGCGGCCAACGCCTCGACCAGCGCCGGGTCCGCGCAGCTGTACGTGCGGGAGAACGTGCGTACGCGGTCGGCTCCTACGGCGTATCGGCCCGATTCGATGTTGCTGATCTGCGCCGGTTTGAGGCCGAGGAGCGCCGCTGCCGCAGTGGACGTCAGCCCTGAGTGCTCGCGGAGCTTGCGCAGTTCGGCCCCGAGGCGCTGTTGGCGCAGGGTCGGTGTGGGGCTGGGCGGCGGCACTGGACTCTCTCTCGTCATCGCGCTTCTCGTGTTCACTCACAGGAGGGAAGTATTAAGCATTCTGCTCAATCGATGTTAATTGTTACATCGTGCCCTCTATGGTGGTTCCCGTAGCGCCCAACTGTCCGCGCCCATAAGCCGGAAGCGCACCTACCTAAGGCACAGCCACCGCCGGACGCAACGGTCGGGCAAGTACGTCCCCTTCCCTCCGGAGCCATTCATGGTCACCGTAGCCCTGCCCGACACCTGGGTGTACGCCCTCCGCCTCCCCCATGACCCCCGAGCCGCACGCGTTGCACGCATGACCGTACGGGCCGCTCTGAACGGTCACGGCATGCACGAAGTCGTCGACATCGTTGAGCTGTTGACGTCCGAGCTGGTCACGAACGCATACCGCCACACAAAGGGGCCCGCGTCCCTCCGCCTGACCGCCCTGGGCTGCGGACGCCTTCGGACCGGCGTATGGGACACCAGCTCCCACATCCCCGCTCCCTTCGACAAGCCGACCGGCGACCGCGTCACGCCCGCGCCGACGGACGCCGTGAGCGGGCGTGGGCTGCTGCTCATCCAGGAGTACGCCGACTCATGGGGCGGCTGGCCCCTCGGTGACGGCCTGCTCGACCGGGGCGCCGGGAAGCTGCTCTGGTTCGAGGTCGGCGGGAGGGGGGCCGGGTGCTGAATCGGGCAGCGGCGGCGGAATCGGGTTCGTATGGGCGGGGTCGTTCGCACGATCCGCTTGCGAAGCGGTACCGGCATACCGCTGTCGTGGCCGAGTACGCAGACGGAAGCAGCAGAGCGTCCTCCCGCTGGGGTTACGGGACGGAGCGGCTGCGATGGCGCTCGACGAGCTGGCCGGCCCCGAGGGCGGGTCCGTCGAGCTTCCGCTGGAGCTCGCGTGGTTCGGGCTGCGTGCCTTCGACCTCGGTGATGTGAAGCTGAGGCTGGGGCTGTACCGGCTCGTCCTCAACAACGGGTCCAGGGATGATTTCGTGCGCTACCTCAACCGCGAGCATCTCGGTCGGCACTGGCCGATCCTGCGAAAGATGCTGGGGCGTGGCGTGCGTGAAACGTGGGAGGAAGCCTTCCCTGAGCTCCGGCGCCCCGGCACAGCATGAAGCTGCCCGCGCTGCACCGCCGTTTGCTGGCGGATGCTCTCGTCGCGGGCGGTGACTACGAGCTCGCCCTCGCCGGTGGCTACGCCGTACAGGCTCATGGCCTGGTCGCTCGCCTCAGTCAGGACTTGGACTTCGCGCCTCGGTACCCTGGGCAATGACGGACATCGTTTCGTCTCACGGACGGCCTGAGCGGCAAGGACTGGGCGGTTTCGGTGGTGGATGTCAGACCGCTGAAGGCGCGGCTCCTCGTCAGGGATCCCGACAAAACAGAAAGGAGGCCCGCGAGGTCCTCCTCAAAAAAGCCCTGTCCCGTCGTTCTGTTGCCTTGGACGTCGGGCCCGTCCTCGATCTCGAGGACCTTGTGGTCATGAGGGTATGTGCCCTTGGTGATCGCGGTCTGCCGCGTGACGTGATAAATGTGCACGCCGCCTGCTACTACTCCGTGATCGAACTCGCGCAGTTACGCCCCCGCGCCCTCGACGGCTCGCTCTGGTGTCCGCCACCCCCGCCCCGCTACCGTGGCGCTGCCGCGCACGACCATCGAGAGAACGAAAAAATTGAGCCAGAAACCGCCTATCGCCCCGTCCCGCGGACGTGCGCCGGTCTTCGGGCTGATCACACCCGAGGACTGGTACCGCATCCCGCTCCAGCCGCATGCCCGCCGTGAGGCGTCCGTCGCCGCGCTGATCAAGCGGCAGTTCATGGGCGTCGACGACCAGCCGATCCTGCGCCGCAGAGCCGAGGAACAGCTGCTCGACACGGCCGCCGCCGGGGTCGAGCAGGGCGGTGTCGTGCTGTACCTGTCGTTCCTGGAGGTCAGCGGCATCCCGCTGTCCGCCTCCCTCCTGGTCTCGCACCTCCACCAGAAGTTCGACGGTCTGGACGCCGTCGCCGCGCTCGCCGGTTCGGGCGAGGTCGAGCTGGTGACGCTGCCCGCCGCCGGACGGGCGGCCCGGCTGGTCCGGCGCGAGCGGTCCAAGCAGTCGCGGAAGCTGGGGTCCGAGTTCGAGGACACCGTCGTGGAGTACTTCGTACCGGTCCCGGACCGTGAGGAGGTGCTGATGCTGACCTTCAGTACTCCACTGGAGCCCATCGCGGACGCCATGGTGGGGCTGTTCGACGCGGTGGCCGGTACCTTGCGGTGGCAGCAAGTCGACAACGTCAACAAGGGGGAGGAAGAAGAGGGATGGGCGAGCGACTGAGGGTCGACCTGGCCGACCTGGAAACGGCCGGCACCGGTCTGCGGACGGTGGCGACCGAATTGGAGGGGCTCGACAAGCTCATGGACGCGTACGACCGCCGTACCGTCGGGCATCAGCAACTCCACGAGCGGCTGCAGGACTTCTCGGACGGTTGGGACGACAACCGCAAGAAGATGATCGAGGAGATCCAGGGCCTCGGGCAGGTCGCCCACGAGTCCGCCAAGGCGTACAAGCAACTCGACACCGCGCTGTACGACGCGCTTGTGGGCAACGGGAAGAAGAAGTGAGTCGCCCTGCGGACCACCGGTGGGAGGTACTGGGAGAGAACGCCGACCCGGTGCCTGGAGACGTCCACGACCTGCAGGCACTCTCGCGCCGGTTCGAGGCCACGGCTAAAACCATCACCGACACGACCGAGGCGCTGCGCCGGCTCGGGAACCTGGAGAGCTGGGACTCCGAGGCAGGGAAGGCCTTCGCCGAGAAGGCCGACGACACAGCGAAGACAGTGAGCAAGGCGCACGACCGCTACGCCGGCGCCGCGTCCGCGCTCAAGACGTACTACACAGACCTGGAGACCATCCAGGAGGACGCGGACAGGCTCCTGAGTCAGGCGGAGACGAAGGACGGAGACCTGACCACGGCCAGGTCCGGTGCTGGCAACCCGCCCAAGGGCACCACAGACGGCGAGCAGAAGAAGCTCGACAAGAAGGTGACCGACCTCCAGGACGGTCTGGACGACCTGCGTGGACAACTCGCCGACGTGAAGACCCGCCACAAGGAGGCCGGCGACAAGGCGGCCAGGGCGATCCACGACACCACGGAGGGCGACGGTCTCAACGACGGGTGGCTGGACGATCTGCGTGACTCGCTGAAGTTCATCAGTGATATCACCGGAGCGATTGCCGCGGTCTGTGGAGTGCTCGCCCTGCTGGTCGGCTGGATCCCCATCATCGGGCAGGCCCTGGCCGGCGTGCTGGGCACCATCGCCCTGGTCATGACGGCCATCTCCCTCGTCTGCCACGTCCTGCTGGCCATCAACGGCGATGGCTCCTGGGGCGACGTGGCGATGGACGTCCTCGGACTGGCCACCTTCGGCATCGGACGCGTCTTCTCCTCGGGAGCCAAGCTCGCCAGCACGGTTGGGCGCAGCCGGGTCTGGCAGGCCGCGGCGCAGTACGTCCGTGGCTGGAACCCGGGCATGGCCTCGGCGGCGCGCCGTGCCCTCGTCGAGTCGATGGTCGGCTCACGTGCCGGAGCGACCGTCGGTGGGGCGCTGCCCGACGTGTCACTGGCCGCCGCCTTCCGGGGCCTGCCCCGCTCCTTCGCGGACGACCTGGGCACCATCCGCAGCAACTGGCGGGACGCGTTCAAGGTCGGCGACAACCTCTCCGCTGCCCGCGACGCCTACACCGCGGCCGGACCACGCGGCCTGGCCAGCATGTACGTGGGTCCGGGCATGGTCGACGAACTCGGCCGCATCAAGAACATCGACCCGACGGACCTGAGCTTCATCGGCACGCCGGACGCGTTCAAACAGGCACTGTCGTACAACGGCTGGGCCCTCGGTGGTACGGGTACGGGTGCGGCTTCCGACACCAACAGCTTCTTCGGCCTGTTCGGCAGCGAGCCCGAGATCGACGTGACGGGCTCGGACGCGTCGCTGGCAGGGAGGTGAGTCCCATGACGGTCCCTGGTACGACGGAGACGGACTGGCGCGAGTGCTGCGTCGAACTGCCCGCCCCGCACAACTGGCTGGTGTTGGATCTGCGAGACGAAGACCCCGAGGCCTGGGCGCGAGTTACCGCCGCACAGCACCTGGCCGAGGGATCCCGCCCCGAGTGGTACGACGCCTTCGCCGAAGACCTCCTCTGGTACTGGGGCGCGGCGATACGCCAGGGTGCGCTGTGTGCGGCGCTGCTCGCCCCGCCGGACGGCCCGGTCATCGCTGCCCATGTGGTGCGGGAGTTGCGGGTCCCGCCCGAGGAGCTGAGCGTCAGCGCGTTGCGCGCGGAGGCGGAGCGGGCGAAGGGGCCGTTCTTCGGCGCCCAGACCCTCGCGGAGGTCGAACTCCCGCTGGGGCCGGCGCTGCGTGTGCACCGTATGGAACCCACGGCCCCTGAGGCCGACACAGGCGAGATCGTGGAGGGAGTGGCCCACTATGTCCTCCCGCGCAGGCACCCCACGGCACTGGAGTGCCGGCTGTTGTGGGCCTCCCTGGGCCTGGGCGAGGAGTTGGGCACGATGGCCGACGAACTGGCGAAGTCACTCCGACTGAGGTGACCCCGGGCGCCCGCGTGCTGTGATCCGTTTGCCGACCAGGTCCCCGAGCCCGAGCTTTTCCCAGGGCAGCATCGCCAGCGGCATCCAGCTGAATCCGACGGCGAAGACGCTGACGATGTTGACGACGCCCTGGGGGAGGAACCTGCCGAGCTGGGCGACGAGGAGTGCGACGAGTAGCAGGTAGAGGTCGAAGACGATTACAGCGAGAACCCTCCGCAGGGTGGCCACGGGCCCCACCCTGGGCTTCTCCTCGTTCCCCTTGACCATCGCGAGGACACCCAGCGGCAGCATCAGCCCAGTGACACCGCCGATGGCGATCCCCCCGATGATCAGGGCGATCCGCCCGTCCTCGGGCACCAGGCCCGACAGCGACGAGCTGTCCACCGCCTTCAGGAGAACGGCCACGCACGCGAACGCCCCGCCCACCGTCGTCGCGGCGACAAAGAGGAACCCTGCCGCGAAGAGAACCTTCCCGGCGAAGGAGCGCTGAGCAGCCTGTGCCTTAGGCCCGTCGGACCTGGACTCGGCGGACATGGACCCTCCCGTTCCCTGTGTGGGGTCCGGTCGAGGATAGCGGGACCCGGTACCCCTCAAGAGGCACCGCCGTGCTCTGGCCGTGACCTCCGTCTGCGTAACCTCTCATCCCACCTCCTCGCGGGGTGAGAGCAAAGTTCCCTTCCGGTCACCCACAGCCACAGGGCGGAAACGCGCTCTGCCTACCTTCGGGACTCATCACCGCTCAGCACCCCAAAAAGAACCACCCGAGCCCCGGACCACCGTGGAGGCGTCATGACAGCCCCTAGTTCAGCCCCCGCACCCGGCAGGGGAGGCCGCTGGATCGAGCACTGGGATCCCGAGGACGAGGCCTTCTGGAACGCGACCGGCGAGAAGGTCGCCCGCCGCAACCTGTACTTCTCCGTACTCTCCGAGCACATCGGCTTCTCCATCTGGACGCTGTGGTCCGTGATGGTGCTGTTCATGGGACCGGAGTACGGGCTCACCCCGGCCGACAAGTTCTTCATCGTGTCGATGGCCACGGCCGTCGGCGCCGTCGTCCGCGTCCCCTACACCTTCGCCGTCGCCCTCTTCGGTGGCCGGAACTGGACCATCGTCTCCGCGTCGCTCCTGCTCATCCCGACGATCGCGGCGTTCATCGTCATGGAGCCGGGGACCTCGTTCAACACGTTCCTCGCCTGCGCCATGCTCGCCGGCATCGGCGGCGGCAACTTCGCCTCCAGCATGACCAACATCAACGCCTTCTTCCCGCTCAGGAAGAAGGGCTGGGCCCTCGGGCTCAACGCCGGCGGCGGCAACATCGGCGTCCCGGTCGTGCAGCTCATCGGCCTCGCCGTCATCGGCGCGAGCGGCGGGCCGCGGGTGCTCCTCGGGATCTACATCCCGCTCATCCTCATCGCCGCCGTCCTCGCCGCGGTCAAGATGGACAACATCACGTCCCTGAAGAACGACACCGGCGCCGCCAAGGACGCAGTCAAGGACGCGCACACCTGGATCATGTCCTTCCTCTACATCGGGACGTTCGGGTCGTTCATCGGCTACAGCTTCGCCTTCGGCCTCGTCCTGCAGACCCAGTTCGGCCGTACGCCGCTCCAGTCCGCGTACGTCACCTTCATCGGCCCGCTGCTCGGTTCGCTGATCCGGCCCGTGGGCGGCGCGCTCGCCGACCGCTTCGGCGGGGCGAAGATCACGCTGTACAACTACGTCGGCATGGCCGGCGCCGCCGGTGTCATCGTCTTCGCGTCCACCCAGAAGTCGCTGCCCCTGTTCACCGTCGCCTTCATCGCCCTGTTCGTCCTCTCCGGCCTCGGCAACGGCTCGACCTTCAAGATGATCCCCGGCATCTTCCAGGCCAAGGCCCTCGCCAAGGGACTGGAGGGTGAGGAGGCCGCGGCCTACGGCCGTCGCCTGTCCGGCGCCTCCATGGGACTCATCGGTGCGGTCGGCGCGCTCGGCGGGCTCGGTATCAACCTCTCCCTCCGCCAGTCGTTCCTGAGCGTCGGCTCCGGCACCGGTGCCTTCGTCGCCTTCCTCGCCTTCTACGGGGTCTGCTTCCTGGTCACCTGGGCCGTATACCTTCGCCGCCCGTCCGGTGCACAGGCCACCGAAACCACATCCTCGGAAGCAAAGTCGCAGCTCAGCTACGCCGAGGTGTGAGCCTCGCCCGAAGCGAGTTAAGTAACACCAGCGACATGAAGTCGAACCGAGCCTGTCACGCGCCGTTGACAGGCTCGTTCGGCACGCTTGTGCGGACGTGACCCGACTGCGGGACGAGAGCCATGTACGACGAACAGCAGCGACCAGAACACGGGCCACCCGACCACGGCCCCCTCGCGGGGTTCACCGTGGGTGTCACCGCCGCGCGTCGGGCCGACGAACTCGGAACACTGCTTCAGCGGCGGGGCGCCGCCGTGGTCCACGCGCCCGCTCTGCGGATCGTGCAGCTCGCCGACGACAGCGAGCTGCTCGCGGCCACCAAGCAGTTGATCGGCCAGGCGCCGGACATCGTCGTCGCCACCACCGCCATCGGTTTCCGGGGCTGGATCGAGGCCGCCGACGGCTGGGGGCTGGGGGAGGACCTGCTCGCCTGTCTCGGCGGCGTGGAACTGCTGGCGCGCGGGCCCAAGGTCAAGGGGTCCGTCCGGGCCGCCGGGCTCAAGGAGGAGTGGTCGCCGTCCTCCGAGTCCATGGCCGAGGTGCTCGACCGGCTTCTGGAGGAGGGCGTCGAGGGGCGCCGTATCGCCATCCAGCTGCACGGCGAGCCCGTGCCCGGCTTCGTCGAGTCGCTGCGTGCGGCGGGCGCCGAGGTCGTCGGTGTGCCCGTCTACCGGTGGATGCCACCGGAGGACATCGGCCCCGTCGACCGGCTCCTCGACTCCACCGTCTCGCGCGGCCTGGACGCGCTCACCTTCACCAGCGCCCCCGCCGCCGCGTCCCTTCTCTCCCGCGCGGAGGAACGGGGCCTGCTCCCCGAACTCCTCGCCGCCCTCCACCACGACGTCCTCCCCGCCTGCGTCGGCCCGGTCACCGCGCTGCCGCTGCAGGCCCACGGCGTCGACACGGTGTCCCCCGAACGCTTCCGGCTCGGCCCCCTCGTACAGCTCCTCTGCCAGGAACTCCCGGCCCGCGCGAGGGCGTTGCCCATCGCCGGGCACCGGGTCGAGATCCGCGGGCACGCCGTCATCGTCGACGGCGCCCTGCGACCCGTACCGCCCGCCGGGATGTCCCTGATGCGGGCGCTGTCCCGGCGGCCGGGGTGGGTCGTCGCCCGCGCCGAACTGCTGCGCGCGCTGCCCGGAGCCGGCCGCGACGAGCACGCCGTGGAGACGGCGATGGCCCGACTGCGCACCGCCCTCGGCGCGCCCAAACTGATCCAGACGGTCGTCAAACGCGGTTACCGGCTCGCCCTGGACCCGGCAGCCGACGCCAAGTACTCGGACGCCTGACCCCGGCCCGCGAGCCTCGGCGCGCGGGCCGGACAGGCCGCCACCCCCGTCGACAGCACGACCCGTACGACGTTCCAGGCACCACCCGCGGCACCTCGAACCCCGCGCGTACGTCGGCGATCCGCACCAGATCACCGGCGTCCGCCAGGGCGCCGCGAATCGTCCTGCCCACCGCGAAGGCGAGGCGCGCGGCAAGGGGCGAACGTACGCGAGCAGCGCGGCCCGCACCCGCTGGTGCGCCGGGCGTCCGGCTGCCAGGCGGCTGTGCGGGCCTCATGCCCATCGCGAAGGCGAGGCGTACGGGCGAGGGGCGTACGTGGGCGACGCGGCAGACTCCTGTTGGTGCACCGGGTGCCCGGGTGCCGGGCGGCTGTGCGGGCCTCATGCCCATTGCGATGGTGAGGTGCACGGCAAGGCGTACGCGAGCGGCGCGGCACACTCCTGCTGGTGCACCGGGTGCCCGGGTGCCGGGCGGCTGTGCGGGCCTCATGCCCATTGCGATGGTGAGGTGCACGGCAAGGCGTACGCGAGCGGCGCGGCACACTCCCGCTGGTGCGCCGGGCGTCCGGCTGCCAGGTGGCTGTGCGGGCCTCATGCCCACCGCGAAGGCGAGGCGCGCGGCGAGGGGCGGGCGTACGCGAGCAGCGCGGCCCGCACTCGCTGGTGCACCGCGCGCCCGGTTGCCAGGCGGCTGTGCGGCCTCCGGGAAGTCGCGCCCGTAACGGGCGCGGGGCGGTGCCGCCGTGAGCCGCCCCATCGGTCCGCAGCGGACGAACCGCGTATCCGGCGGGGCGCCCGGCGCCGGACGTCCTGCCCTCCGGCCGGCCATCGCGTCCGCACCCGTGTCATGGCCCAGGCGCGCGCGGTCACCCCCGCACAGGGGGTTCCGGCCGCGACAGCGGGCAGGCACTGTAGAGGGAACGGTTCCCCTGACCCCCTCACTGGCATCCCACCGACATCCCGGCTGCCCCGTACGGTGGCGACTCCTAGGCGGTGACAGGCACATGGCATCGGAGACGACCGTGGCCACAGCCTCGTACGAGCTGCGTTTCGACGCCGGGCGGATCTGCCTGGACCTGCTGGCGACCGCCCACCCCGACGAACGGCTCGGCGCCGTCGAGCCGCTCCGCGCCTGGATCGCCGCATCCGGACTCGTCCCGGCGGGCACGCCCCTGCATCACGCCGACGCCTCCTGGGTCGCGCACTTCCGCGAACTGCGGGACCTGACCGGCCGGTTGACCGGGCAGTGGGTGCACAGCCCGCCGGCCACCGAGCCCCGCCCCCTCGACCAGGCACTCACCCGCCTCAACGAACTCGCCCGCCCGGCGCCCCCGGCCCCCCGCGTGGTCCGGGGAGAGGACGGCACGCTCGTACGGGAACTGCACGGGCCGCCGGACTGCGCGGCCCTGCTCGGCGCGGTCGCCCGGGACGCCGTGGAACTGCTCACCGACCCCGTGGCACGCGCGTGTCTGCGCCAGTGCGAGGGCGACAGCTGCTCGATCGTCTACCTCGACACCTCCCGGGGCAGACGGCGCAGATGGTGTTCCAGCGAGATCTGCGGCAACCGGGAACGAGTCGCGAGACATCGGCGACGGGCCGCCCTGGCGCGCGCGTAGACCGGTTCCAGCACGCGCGTGGATCCTTCGCGCAGACCCTCCGCAGATCGCCCGTAGCGGGTCATCCGGGCGGAATCGGGCCTGTCAACTCTCAAGGGTTGCAGTGAGCTTGGTTACACGTGAGTTTCCAGTCGGCGCGCCGCGGGCATCGCCCCGAACTTGCCAATGTGGCGAAAATGTAAAGCACTTGCGGCAGGAATGTGCTCCCTTGTCCCTCACGTCGGGGCCGGACAAAGAAAGTTGTGGTCACCCGTTGAACATCCCGCATGTCACTTCCGTACTTGGGGGTGAGCGACCGACCGGGGGAACCCGGGACAGCGGAGGTGGGCGTGCGTAAGGATTCCGTCGTGGCCAATGAACAAGCACCGAGGGCCCGACATCGCATGTCCCAGCCCTCGGAGCCCGACGAGGACCTGATGCGTGCGCTGTACCGAGAGCACGCGGGGCCCCTGCTGGCGTACGTCCTCAGGCTGGTCGCCGGAGACCGGCAACGAGCCGAGGACGTCGTGCAGGAGACACTTATCCGTGCCTGGAAGAACGCCGGTCAGCTCAATCGAGCAACCGGTTCGGTACGCCCCTGGCTGGTGACGGTCGCCCGGCGCATCGTCATCGACGGCCACCGCAGCCGGCAGGCCCGGCCGCAGGAGGTGGACCCGTCGCCGCTGGAGGTGATCCCCGCGGAGGACGAGATCGACAAGGCGCTGTGGCTGATGACGTTGTCGGACGCGCTCGACGACCTGACCCCTGCCCACCGGGAGGTCCTGGTCGAGACCTATTTCAAGGGACGTACGGTGAACGAAGCCGCCGAAACGCTGGGCATACCCAGCGGAACGGTGCGCTCACGAGTCTTCTACGCCCTGCGTTCGATGAAGCTCGCACTAGAGGAGCGGGGGGTGACGGCATGAGTATTTACGGGGGGTTCGGAGCGGGTAGTCCTGGTTCCATGCGAGGAATGCAGGGTTCCCAAGGCCCGAACGAACACGAGACAGTAGGCGCCTACGCCCTCGGCATCCTCGACGACGCGGAGGCCACGGCCTTCGAGGCGCACCTCGCCGGCTGCGAGTGGTGCGCCCAGCAGCTCGACGAGCTGGCCGGGATGGAACCGATGCTGGCCGCACTCGCGGACCTGCCCGGTGCCCAGGGATCTCCCGCCATCGGTGAGTCGCTGTCCGCCCGCCCGAGCCCACAGCTCGCGACACGGCTGGTCGACGAGGTCGCGGAACGGCGTGCGAGCAAGCGCCGGCGCAGCTTCTACATGGTGGCCGCCGCGGCAGCCCTCATCATCGGCGGCCCGACCGCGGTGTTCGCGACGACCGGCGGCGACACCACCAGCCAGGCCACTCCGTCGCCGACGGTGACGACGGCGAAGGTCACCGGCTCCGCCAAGGACGCCTTCGGTCTCATGCACGACCGGGTCTCCGCCACCGACCCCAACACCAAGGTCACCGCGACCGTGGCGATGGAGTCGAAGGCCTGGGGAGTCAGCGCGGTCCTGGAGCTGGGAGGCGTCAAGGGTCCACTGAAGTGCTCCCTGATCGCCGTCGGCAAGGACGGCTCGCGCGAGACCATGTCCAACTGGTCCGTCCCGACGGCGGGCTACGGCATCAAGGACGCCACGACCGAAGCCGCCCGCAACCCGCTCTTCATCCACGGCGGAACGGCCTTCAGCACCGACGAGATCGACCACTACGAGGTTGTCGACTCCACCGGCAAGAAGCTCGTCGAGGTCGACGCCTGACCCTTTACCACCCGTTCCACCGCCGCTCCGAGACCGCCCCAGGACGCCTCGTACGAAGACTCGTACGGTGTCCTGGGGCGGACTCGTAGCATCAGGGCCTCTTTTTCGCGTACGGTTGACGGCTGCCCAGCACGTCAGAAGGGGGCCCGGTGGCCGCTCAGGCTCAGCAGGAAACGGCGCTCGTGTCGGTCGAGGACTCCTCAGTACAGGACTCCGTCCGCGACCGCGAGATCAGCGTCGAACAGGAACACCTGGACCGGGTGTACCAGCGTCTTGAGGAGAAGATCGACGAGGCCGAGTTCCTCATGCACGACGCGGCCAAACGGGGCCAGGTCGGCACCCCCGGCGCGCTCGCCGAACGGGACGCCCAGGTGTTCCGTGCCGGCATCCACCTCAACAGGTTGAACAACGAGTTCGAGGACTTCCTCTTCGGCCGTATCGACCTGCTGCGGGGCATGGACGGCAAGAAGGGCCCGGACGGCGCCTACACGGCCGTGGAGGCCGCGGAAGGGGCCGTGAGCCCCGACGGCACCGCCGACATCGCCGAGACCCTCCACATCGGCCGTATCGGCGTCCTCGACCAGGACTACTCGCCCCTCGTCATCGACTGGCGCGCACCGGCCGCCGCGCCCTTCTACCGCTCGACCCCGGTCGACCCGGGCCGGGTGGTCAGGCGCCGTGTCATCCGGTCCAAGGGCCGGCGGGTCCTCGGCGTCGAGGACGACCTGATGCGCCCCGAGCTGACGGCGTCCCTCGACGGCCGGCAGCTCGCGGTGATCGGCGACGGCGCCCTGATGGCCGCGCTCGGCCAGGCCCGCAGTCACACCATGCGGGACATCGTGTCGTCCATCCAGGCCGAACAGGACCTGGTGATCCGGGCCCCCGCCGCCTCGGTGACGTACGTCGAGGGCGGGCCGGGCACCGGCAAGACGGCCGTCGCCCTGCACCGCGCCGCCTACCTGCTCTACCAGGACCGGCGACGGTACGCGGGCGGCATCCTGATCGTCTCCCCGACGCCCCTCCTGGTGGCGTACACGGAGGGCGTCCTGCCCTCCCTGGGCGAGGAGGGCCAGGTCGCCATCCGCGCCATCGGGTCCCTCGTCGACGGCGCCGAGGCCACCCTGTACGACGCCCCGGCCGTGGCCCGCGCCAAGGGCTCGTACCGCATGCTCGCGGTGCTGCGGAAGGCCGCGCGAGGCGCCCTGGAGCAGGACGACTCGCCGACGGTGACGAGCCGTCTGAGGGTCGTCGCCTTCGGCCGCCGCATCGAACTGGAGGCCCCCGAGCTGGCCCGCATCCGCGAGTCGGCGCTCAGCGGCACGGCCCCCGTCAACCTGCTGCGCCCCCGCGCCCGCAGGCTGCTCCTGGACGCCCTGTGGGCCCGCTCGGGCGCGCAGAGCCGCCACACCGACCGGGAACTGGCCGCGGAACTGCGCTCCTCCTTCGACGAGGACGTCACGAGCGAGGACGACTTCATCGCGTTCCTGGATGCCTGGTGGCCGGAACTGACCCCCGCGTCGGTCCTCGCCGCCATGTCCGACGAACGCCGCCTCGGCCGCTGGGCCCGCCGCATCCTCAACCCGGGCGAGGTCCGCCGGGTCGCCCGCGCCCTCAAGCGCGAGGGCCTCTCGGTCCACGACGTGGCCATGCTGGACGAGCTGGGCGCGATCCTCGGTGCCCCGGCCCGCCCCCGCAAGAGGCGTGAGGCGGATCCCCTGGACCAGCTCAGCGGCCTGGAGGAGCTGATGCCGGTACGGGAGGAGACGCAGCGCGAACGGGCCGAGCGGCTCGCCGAGGAGCGCACCGAGTACGCCCACGTCATCGTCGACGAGGCCCAGGACCTCACCCCGATGCAGTGGCGCATGGTCGGCCGCCGCGGCCGGCACGCCACCTGGACGGTCGTCGGTGACCCGGCCCAGTCCTCCTGGTCCGACCCCGACGAGGCTGCCCAGGCCCGTGACGAGGCCCTGGGCAGCCGCCCGCGCCGCCGCTTCACCCTCACCGTCAACTACCGCAACCCGGCCGAGATCGCCGAACTGGCCGCCAAGGTACTGGCCCTGGCGATGCCGGGCTCGGAGTCCCCGAGGGCGGTCCGCTCGACGGGAGTGGAGCCGCGCTTCGTCGCCGTACGGGGTTCGCTCGCCCAGTCGGTCCGTGACGAGGCCGCCCGGCTCCTCGACCTCGTCGACGGCACGGTCGGCGTCGTCGTGGCCATGAACCGCCGCGACGAGGCCGCCCGCTGGCTGGCGGGCCTCGGCGACCGTGTGGTGGCCCTGGGCAGCCTGGAGGCCAAGGGCCTGGAGTACGACGCCACAGTGGTCGTCTCCCCGGCGGAGATCGCCGACGAGAGCCCCGCGGGCCTGCGTGTCCTGTACGTCGCCCTGACCCGGGCGACCCAGCAGCTCACGGTCGTGTCGGCGGACCGCGACGAGCCCGATGCGCAGGGGGTGCCCGACCTTCTCCGAGACTGAGGCAAAGACAGTGGCCGATGGGAATTGCCTTACGGGGATCGTTTGTTACCGTTGACGTTGGCACCGGCTCGATCCAAGCCCCCGGGCCCAACCTTCGTCGCTACGAGCGACCACTTGCCGCGAGGCGAGCATGGCGGGTCGGTGCCACTGAACATGTAGAGGTCCACGCCACGAAAGTGGCGTGGACCTCTCTTTGTTGAGAACAAAACGTTCGCAATCGAGGCCCCGCTACCAGCTACTCCACGGTAGGTGCGACGATCGGACGGCAAACCAAGCATCAGGGTGAAAGCAGAAGGAAGTCGGCCATGGCAACGGCGCCCAGCGTCTCCTACTCGATCACGGTCCGGTTGGAGGTGCCCGCGAGCGGAACCGCGGTCTCCCAGATCACCACCGCCGTGGAGTCCTCCGGAGGCTCGGTGACCGGCCTCGACGTCACCGCCTCCGGTCACGAACTGCTCCGGATCGACGTCACCATCGCGGCGACCTCGACCGCGCACGCCGACGAGATCGTGCAGAAGCTCCGCGGCATCGAGGGCGTCACCCTCGGCAAGGTCTCGGACCGTACGTTCCTCATGCACCTCGGTGGCAAGATCGAGATGGCGTCCAAGCACCCCATCCGCAACCGTGACGACCTCTCCATGATCTACACCCCGGGCGTGGCCCGCGTGTGCATGGCGATCGCCGAGAACCCCGAGGACGCCCGCCGCCTCACCATCAAGCGCAACACCGTCGCGGTCGTGACGGACGGCTCCGCGGTCCTGGGCCTCGGCAACATCGGCCCGATGGCCGCCATGCCGGTCATGGAGGGCAAGGCGGCCCTCTTCAAGCGCTTCGCCGACATCGACGCCTGGCCGCTGTGCCTGGACACCCAGGACACCGACGAGATCGTCATGATCGTCAAGGCGATCGCCCCGGGCTTCGCGGGCATCAACCTCGAGGACATCTCGGCCCCGCGCTGCTTCGAGATCGAGGCCCGCCTCCGCGAGGCCCTGGACATCCCCGTCTTCCACGACGACCAGCACGGGACCGCGATCGTCGTCCTCGCCGCCCTCACCAACGCCCTGCGCGTCACGGGCAAGGCGATCGGTGACGTCCGGGTCGTCATGTCGGGCGCCGGCGCGGCCGGTACGGCCATCCTCAAGCTGCTGATCGCGGCCGGCGTCAAGACCGCGGTCGTCGCCGACATCCAGGGCGTCGTCCACGCGGACCGCGCGGACCTGGTGAACGCGGCCCCGGACTCCCCGCTGCGCTGGATCGCCGACAACACCAACCTGGAGGGCCTCACCGGCACCCTCAAGGAGGCCGTGCGCGGCGCCGACGTCTTCATCGGAGTCTCGGCCCCGAACGTCATCGACGGCGACGACGTGGCCGCGATGGCGGAGGGCGCGATCGTGTTCGCGCTCGCGAATCCCGACCCCGAGATCGACCCGGCGATCGCCCGCCAGACGGCCGCCGTCGTGGCCACCGGCCGGTCGGACTTCCCGAACCAGATCAACAACGTGCTGGTCTTCCCGGGTGTCTTCCGCGGTCTGCTGGACGCGCAGTCCCGCACGGTCAACACCGAGATGATGCTCGCGGCGGCGACCGCACTCGCGAACGTCGTCACCGAGGACGAGCTGAACCCGAACTACATCGTGCCGAGCGTCTTCAACGACAAGGTCGCGGGCGCGGTGGCGGGTGCGGTGCGGGACGCCGCGAAGGCGGCGGCCGAGTAGTTCCCGGTTCCCGGTGCCGTATATGTGACGGTTACCACGGGCCCTCGTACCGGCGCGTCGGGGGCGTCCTGCCCCCGGGCGCCTCTAGGGTGGCGGCCAGGTTCAGCCTGTCGGCCCCGGCCGCTGACGCTTTCCGTCCGACTCCCAAGGGTGTTCGTGTGACTCCCAGGGGTGCCGGATTGGCTTTCCCGCCGCAGGTGGGGGCAGGATGCGTCTTCGGGCGTGAGGGTCCGACGGCGGACCCGGGTCCGGGGACCCACCGAGGACCCTGGCAGCATCGGCTTCGCTGTGCCCCCCATGCGGCTCCGCCGCGGGGCACGCCTCAACAGCAAGAAGAACACGGGAGTAACAACATGAACCGCAGTGAGCTGGTGGCCGCCCTGGCCGACCGCGCCGAGGTCACCCGCAAGGACGCCGACGCCGTTCTGGCCGCGTTCGCCGAGACCGTCGGTGAGATCGTCGCCAAGGGCGACGAGAAGGTCACCATCCCCGGCTTCCTGACCTTCGAGCGCACCCACCGTGCCGCTCGCACCGCGCGCAACCCGCAGACCGGCGACCCGATCGACATCCCCGCCGGCTACAGCGTCAAGGTCTCCGCGGGCTCCAAGCTCAAGGAAGCGGCCAAGGGCAAGTAACTCGCCGCGAGGCTTGCAGCAACGCCAATGGGGCGGCTCCCGGACTTCGGGAGCCGCCCCACCGTTGTGTACTCAGGAAGTGCGGTTATCCGAGCGCCTTGCCCGGCAGCTCGACCTTCGCGCCCAGCTCCACGAGCTTCTCCATGCTGGGCCTGTCCGGGGGACGACCCCCGGGCCCCCAGCCGAGACCCGGAACAGGCCTGGGCGGGAGTGGTGGGGTGGAGGGCGGTTATCCGAGCGCCTTGCCCGGCAGCTCGACCTTCGCGCCCAGCTCCACGAGCTTCTCCATGAAGTTCTCGTAGCCCCGGTTGATCAGGTCGATGCCGTGCACCCTGGACGTCCCCTGGGCGGCCAGGGCGGCGATGAGGTACGAGAAGCCGCCCCGGAGGTCCGGGATGACCAGGTCGGCGCCCTGGAGGCGTGTGGGGCCCGACACGACCGCCGAATGGAGGAAGTTGCGCTGCCCGAAGCGGCAGTGGGAGCCGCCGAGGCACTCGCGGTAGAGCTGGATGTGCGCGCCCATCTGGTTGAGCGCGGAGGTGAAGCCGAGCCGGGACTCGTAGACCGTCTCGTGGACGATGGAGAGGCCGGTGGCCTGCGTCAGCGCGACGACCAGGGGCTGCTGCCAGTCCGTCTGGAAACCGGGGTGTACGTCCGTCTCCAGGGCGATCGACTTCAGCTGACCGCCGGGGTGCCAGAAGCGGATGCCCTCGTCGTCGATCTCGAAGGCACCGCCCACCTTCCGGTAGGTGTTCAGGAACGTCATCATCGACCGCTGCTGGGCGCCGCGGACGTAGATGTTGCCCTCGGTCGCCAGCGCCGCCGACGCCCACGACGCGGCCTCCAGACGGTCCGGGAGGGCCGCGTGGTTGTAGCCGTCGAGCTTGTCGACCCCGGTGACACGGATGGTGCGGTCCGTGTCCATGGCGATGATCGCGCCCATCTTCTGCAGTACGCAGATGAGGTCCTCGATCTCGGGCTCCACCGCCGCGTTGGACAGCTCGGTGACGCCCTCCGCCAGCACCGCCGTCAGCAGGACCTGCTCGGTCGCGCCCACGGACGGGTACGGCAGTGTGATCTTCGTGCCGCGCAGCCGCTGCGGAGCCTCCAGGTACTGCCCGTCCGCCCGCTTCTCGATCGTCGCGCCGAACTGCCGCAGCACCTCGAAGTGGAAGTCGATGGGCCGGCCGCCGATGTCGCAGCCGCCGAGACCCGGGATGAACGCGTGCCCGAGGCGGTGCAGCAGCGGACCGCACAGGAGGATCGGGATACGGCTCGACCCCGCGTGCGCGTCGATGTCGGCGACGTTGGCGCTCTCCACGTGCGACGGGTCCATGATCAGCTCGCCGGGCTCCTCGCCCGGACGGACCGTCACCCCGTGCAGCTGGAGCAGCCCGCGCACGACACGGACGTCACGGATGTCGGGGACATTGCGCAGTCGACTTGGCGCACTGCCCAGCAGGGCGGCGACCATGGCCTTCGGTACGAGGTTCTTCGCACCGCGGACACGGATCTCGCCCTCCAGCGGGGTGCCGCCGTGGACAATCAGTACGTCGTCTGTGCCGTTGAGCGTCATGTATCTCGCGTTCCGATGAGTTGGGCGGGGGTGTTGGCGGGCCCCCGTCGTGCTGGACGCGGTCGTTCAGGCCGCGGTCGTACATGCACGCGCAGGAGCCGAAGAGCAAGGGTAAACGCCGCACACCCCCCTTCTGTAAGCCCAAGCGCCACCCAGCCGTGTCATAGCTTTGCCACAACACGAACCGTTCGCCGCCGGGCACATGCGGTCACCGGCGCAGGCGCGCGCCCGTCCCGCTCCGATGCGCCCCGAGCCGGCTTCACCCAGGTACCCCGATTGGCTCCCCTCACGGGGGGAAGATGCGAGATCATGTCTCGCATGACCGAGGTGTCCTCGCTCACAGGGCGACTGCTCGTGGCAACGCCCGCCCTGGCGGACCCCAACTTCGACCGCGCGGTGGTGCTCCTTCTCGACCACGACGGCAAGGGTTCCCTCGGCGTGGTCCTCAACCGTCCGACGCCGGTCGACGTCGGGGACATCCTGGAGGGCTGGGCGGGACTCGCGGGTGAACCGGGGGTCGTCTTCCAGGGCGGCCCGGTGGCCCTCGACTCGGCGCTCGGCGTCGCGGTCATCCCCGGCGGCGGGGTGTCAGGCGAGCGCACCCCTCTCGGCTGGCGGCGCGTGCACGGCGCGATCGGCGTCGTCGACCTGGAAGCGCCCCCGGAACTGCTCGCGAAGGCGCTCGGATCGCTGCGTATCTTCGCCGGGTACGCGGGCTGGGGACCGGGGCAGCTGGAGGCCGAGTTGGCGGACGGCGCCTGGTACGTCGTCGAGTCGGAGCCCGGAGACGTCTCCTCCCCGTCCCCGGAACGCCTGTGGCGCGAGGTCCTCCGACGCCAGCGCAGCGAACTGGCGATGGTCGCGACGTATCCGGACGACCCTTCGCTGAACTGACGGGTGTGACCTTCAGTACCCTTGCGCCATGAGCACTCTTGAACCTGAGACCCAGCCCCAGCGCGGGACTGGTACGGGGACCCTCGTCGAACCGGCGCCGCAGACCTCGCACGGCGACGGCGACCACGAGCGCTTCGCCCACTACGTCCAGAAGGACAAGATCATGGCGAGCGCCCTCGACGGGACTCCCGTCGTGGCGCTGTGCGGCAAGGTCTGGGTACCGGGCCGCGACCCGAAGAAGTACCCGGTGTGTCCCATGTGCAAGGAGATCTACGAGTCCATGGGCTCCGGTGGCGACGAGGGCAAGGGCGACGGCAAGAAGTAGGCCGCGCCGGCCGGTCGTCGTTGTGTACAGGGTCCCCAGGGTGCGATTTGGTGCGCCCTGGGGACCTTTGCGCTGTCTGTCGTTGCACGGGATGCGTCGGCCGGTCACAGAGTGGTGGAGACGTGGTCAAGACCTCTTGTGGCCATGTCCCAGTAGTCCATAGCCTCCGTGATGTTGTGCAGAGCGAAACATCCATTGCGTATGTTGCAACGCTTTCACCGGAGGAAACGCCAGATGAAGCTCTCTGTCCGATCTGCCCGGCTGGCCGCCTCCGTGGCCACCCTTGCCCTCGCCGGGCTCACCGCCACCGCCTGTGCCCCCGAGACCTCCGACAACTCCTCCTCCGGCAAGGACGAGCAGACCGGCACCGTGCGCGTGTGGCTCTTCCAGGAGGTCTCCAACACTCCGAAGGAGAAGGTCGTCACGTCGGTCGTCGACGCCTTCGAGAAGGCCCACAAGGGCGCCGAGGTGAAGGTCGAGTACATCCCCGTCGAGACCCGCGCCCAGCGCATCAAGGCCGCCTTCAACGACCCGAAGAGCGCCCCCGACGTCATCGAGTACGGCAACACGGACACCGCCGGCTATGTCGCCGACGGCGGACTCCTCGACGTCAGCAAGGAGTTCGCGGCCTGGAACGAGGCGAAGGACACCGACCCGACCGCCCGCCAGTCCGTCACCGTCGACGGCAAGGTCTACGGCGCCCCCTTCTTCGTCGGCGTCCGCGCCCTGTACTACCGCACCGACATCTTCAGGGAACTCGGCCTCCAGGTCCCGAAGACGATGGCCGAGTTGACGAACACCGCGCACCGGATCCGCGCGGCCAGGCCCGACCTGTACGGAATCGTGGTCGGCGGGGCCTACACCTACGGGGCGATGCCGTTCGTCTGGGCCAACGGCGGCGAACTCGCCACCGGCAGGGGCGGTTCGTACGCCTCCGCCATCGACAGCACCGCCGCGCAGAAGGGCATCAAGGCCTACACCTCCCTCTTCGGTGACGACAACTGTCCCGCCGCCAAGTGCGCGGGCATGGGCGGCAACGACACCGTCACCGCCTTCGCCGCGGGCAAGGCCGGCATGGCGATCGGCGGCGACTTCAGCCACGCGGCCGTCGAGGCGGGCAAGGTGAAGGGCGACTACGCGGTCGTACCGCTGCCGGGCGTCGCAGCCGGCTCGGTGGCACCGGCGTTCGCGGGTGGGAACAACCTCGGTGTGCTGAACAGCACTTCGCATCGCACGCTCGCCGTCGGCCTGATGGAACAGCTCGCGTCGAAGCGGACACAGACCGAACTCTTCGACGCCATGGGCTTCCTGCCGACGTTCGCCGACGTGCGCGACACGGTCGCCAAGAAGCAGCCGTACGTCGCGCCCTTCGTGAAGACACTCGCCGCGGGCACCAAGTTCGTACCGGCGTCGCCCGCCTGGTCCCAGATCGACTCCTCGCTGGTCCTGCCGACGATGTTCCAGGAGATCGTCAGCGGCAAGAAGGATGTCGCGGCGGCCTCCGCGGCGGCGGCGCAGAAGATGGACGACGCGTTTGGTTCCGTCGGGTGACACAGGTGACAGCGCCCGGTAGCCCGGAGGTCGAGGAGCATCGGCGGCTGCGGGTGCCCGGTGGGGGCCCGTCGCGCCCACGCGGCGGTGGCCGCAGACTCAGAACAGCCCCGCGCCCCCATGGGGCTACCCCCTGGCTGTATCTCGCCCCCGCCCTCGTCGTCCTCGGCGGGCTGCTCCTCTACCCCGTCTACCAGCTCGGCCTGATCTCGTTCTTCCACTACACGCAGGCGCAGGTCAGCGGTGGTGAGCCCGCCACCTTCGAGGGGTTCGGCAACTACCGGGAGATCTTCGCCGACCCCCGGTTCTGGCGGGTGCTGCTGGCGACGGTCGTCTTCGCGGCGGCCTGTGTGGTCTCCACACTCTCCGTCGGCTGCGCCCTCGCCGTCCTGCTGACTCGTGTCCGTGCCCTGCCCCGCCTCGCGTTGATGCTGGCGGCGCTCGGCGCGTGGGCGACCCCGGCGGTCACCGGCTCCACGGTCTGGCTGCTGCTCTTCGACCCCGACTTCGGCCCGGTCAACCGGATGCTGGGCCTCGGCGACCACTCATGGACGTACGGCCGGCTCAGCGCCTTCTTCCTGGTGCTGCTCGAAGTGGTGTGGTGCTCCTTCCCGTTCGTGATGGTCACGGTGTACGCGGGCATCCGCGCCGTCCCCGCCGAGGTGCTGGAGGCGGCGGCCCTGGACGGCGCCTCCCAACTGCGTATCTGGCGCTCGGTGCTGGCGCCGATGCTCCGCCCGATCCTCGTGGTCGTCACCATCCAGTCGGTGATCTGGGACTTCAAGGTCTTCACCCAGATCTATGTGATGACGAACGGCGGCGGCATCGCCGGCCAGAACCTCACCCTCAACGTCTACGCCTACCAGCAGGCCTTCGCCTCCTCCCAGTACAGCCTCGGCTCGGCGATCGGGATCGTGATGCTGCTGATCCTGCTCGCCGTGACCCTTGTGTACCTGCGGCTGCTGCGCAGGCAGGGGGAGGAGCTGTGATGCACGGCAACGTTGTCCAACGTGCCCGGGGTGGCCGACGGTTCGTCCGGCGGCCCTGGCGGCTGGCCGCCGAGGTGGCGGCGCTGCTGATCGCGGCCGTCGTCGCCTTCCCCCTCTACTGGATGGTGCTCAGCGCCTTCAAGCCGGCCGGCGAGATCGAGTCGACCGAGCCTCGCCCCTGGACGCTGGCCCCTTCCCTGGACTCCTTCCGGCGGGTCTTCGGGCAGCAGGAATTCGGCCGGTACTTTCTCAACAGTCTTGTGGTCGCCTGCTCCGTGGTCGTCGTCTCGGCGCTGATCGCGTTTCTCGCGGCGACCGCGGTGACCCGATTCCGGTTCCGTTTCCGGACCACCCTGCTGATCATGTTCCTGGTGGCCCAGATGGTGCCCGTGGAGGCGCTCACGATCCCGCTGTTCTTCCTCATGCGGGACTTCGGGCAACTGAACACGCTGGGCGCGCTGATCCTGCCGCACATCGCCTTCTCACTGCCCTTCGCGATCTGGATGCTGCGGGGTTTTGTGAAAGCGGTTCCCGAGGCGCTGGAGGAGGCGGCGTACATCGACGGGGCGAGCCGGTCGCGATTCCTGTGGCAGATCCTTTTCCCGCTGGTCTTCCCGGGGCTGGTGGCCACCAGCGTGTTCTCCTTCATCTCGGCCTGGAACGACTTCCTGTTCGCCAAGTCGTTCATCATCAGTGACACCTCCCAGTCGACGCTGCCGATGGCCCTGCTGGTCTTCTACAAGCCCGACGACCCGGACTGGGGCGGCGTGATGGCCGCCTCCACGGTGATGACCATTCCGGTGCTGGTGTTTTTCGTACTCGTACAGCGCCGACTGGTGTCGGGGCTCGGTGGAGCGGTTAAGGACTGACGTGACTGACGTGAACGAACTGATTCCGGCGCCCGTTACCGTGCGGGACGTCAGGTCCGCGGGCGGCTTCGTGTTCGACGAGAACACGGTGATCGACGCCGGGCCCGGTACCGAGGCGACGGCCCGCTGGCTGCGCGGTGTCCTGGGGGCCGCGACGGGCCTCTCGCTGCCGCCCGGAGCGGGGGCCGCGGGCGAGACCGTCCGGCTGCGGGTACTGCCCGAGGACGCCGGTCAACTGGGCCCTGAGGGCTACAAGCTGTACGTCGACGGGGACGCCGTCGCCATCCACGGCGGCGGGCCGGCAGGTGTGTTCTGGGGTGCGCAGACACTCCGTCAGCTGCTCGGCCCCGCTGCCTTCCGGCGTGCCCCTGTCACCCCTGGCCGGCAGTGGCTCGTCCCCGGCACCTTTGTCGAGGACACCCCCCGATTCCGCTGGCGCGGCCTCATGCTCGACGTGGCCCGGCACTTCATGCCCAAGGAAGGCGTCCTGCGTTACCTGGACCTGATGGCGGCGCACAAACTCAACGTCTTCCACTTCCATCTGACGGACGACCAGGGCTGGCGCGTCGAGATCAGGCGGTACCCGAGGCTGACGGAGGTCGGCTCCTGGCGGACCCGTACCAGATTCGGCCACGGAGCCTCACCGCTGTGGGAGGAGAAGCCGCACGGGGGTTTCTACACCCAGGACGACATCCGCGAGATCGTCGCCTACGCCGCCGAGCGGCATATCAGCGTGGTCCCCGAAATCGACGTACCGGGGCACTCGCAGGCCGCCATCGCCGCGTATCCGGAACTCGGCAACACGGACGTCATCGACACCACCTCCCTCTCCGTCTGGGACAACTGGGGGATCAGCCACAACGTACTCGCCCCCACTGACAACACCCTGCGCTTCTACGAGGGCGTCTTCGAGGAAGTCCTCGACCTGTTCCCGGCGGAGTTCGTTCACATCGGCGGCGACGAGTGCGCGAAGGAGCAGTGGCGGGAGTCGCCCACCGCGCAGGCCCGCATCGAGGAACTCGGGGCCGGCGACGAGGACGGGCTCCAGTCCTGGTTCGTACGGCACTTCGACAAGTGGCTCACCGCGCGCGGGCGTCGGCTCATCGGCTGGGACGAGATCCTGGAGGGCGGCCTCGCACCGGGCGCCGCCGTCTCCTCCTGGCGCGGTTACGCGGGCGGCATCACGGCCGCGCGCGAGGGCCACGACGTCGTCATGTGCCCTCAGGAGCAGGTGTACCTGGACCACCGTCAGCACGGGGGCGCCGACGAACCCGTCCCCATCGGGTACGTCCGCACCCTTGAGGATGTCTTCCGCTTCGAGCCGGTTCCACCGGAGTTGGGCCCCGAGGAGGCGCGGCACGTCCTCGGCACGCAGGCCAACCTGTGGACCGAGGTGATGGAGGACACCGGGCGCGTGGACTACCAGGCCTTCCCGCGGCTGGCCGCCTTCGCCGAGGTCGCCTGGAGTGCCCTGCCCGCGCCCGCCGAACGGGACTTCGCCGACTTCGAACGCCGGATGACCGCCCATTACGGGCGACTTGACGCCCTCGGCGTCGGTTACCGGCCGCCCGCGGGGCCGCATCCGTGGCAACAGCGGCCAGGGGTCCTCGGACGTCCGATCGAGGGAGCGCCCCCGAACGTGTGAGGCCCGCAGAAGCCCTGCAGGGGCTTCGTGGGCTCACAGATGAAACCGCCCCCAACAAGCACCGATCAGTTCTAATCGGAACTGATCGGTGATGCCGTGCGAAAACGGACCATCTCGCCGATGAGGTGGGCGAATGCCTCCTAGCGGACCCCTGCGTTCGGGTCTCGCGAGAATGTGCCAGAGTTGCCACGTCCGCCCTGTCAGCACGTACCGTACGGCAACACAGGTGGGACCAGGTGGGGCAGCGGGAAGGGGCAGCCGGTTTGACCACGCAAGCACCGCAGGCGGCGCAGGCCGTGACGCTGCCCGCCTCGCTGGACGAGGCGGTCGCGGCGCTCACCGCCATGCCGACGGCCGTTCCCGTGGCGGGCGGCACCGACCTCATGGTCACCGTCAACTCCGGGCAGCTCAGGCCCGCCGCACTCGTCGGCCTCGGCCGGATCAGCGAGATCCGCGGCTGGCAGTACCAGGACGGCCACGCCCTGCTCGGCGCGGGCCTCACCCACGCGCGGATGGGCCGCCCCGACTTCGCCGCCCTGATCCCGGCCCTCGCCGCCTCCGCGCGTGCCGCGGGCCCCCCGCAGATCCGTAACGCGGGCACCCTGGGCGGCAACATCGCCACGGCCGCCCCCACGGGGGACGCGCTGCCCGTGCTGGCCGCCCTGGAGGCGACGCTGATCATCGCGGGCCCCGGTGGCGCCCGCCGGGAGATCCCGGTGTCGCACCTGCTGGCCGGCGTGGAACTGTTGCGGGCCGGTGAACTCATCGGCTTCGTGCGCGTGCCCCTGCTGCACGCGCCCCAGGTCTTCCTGAAGGCCACCGGGCGGACCGGCCCCGGGCGCGCCCTCGCGTCCGTCGCGCTCGTCCTCGACCCCGCCCGGCGCGGAGTCAGGTGCGCCGTCGGCGCCATAGCGCCGATGCCGCTGCGCCCCCTGGACGCCGAGCAGTGGGTCGCCCGGCTCATCGACTGGGACAACAACCGCACGATCGTCCCGGAGGCACTGGGTGCCTTCGGCGAGTACGTCGCCGCGGCCTGCATTCCCGACCCGGCTCCGGCCGAGGACGGCTCCGTACCACCGCTTCCGCCCGCGGTACTGCACCTGCGGCGCACCGTCGCCGCACTGGCCCGGCGAGCACTGGGGAGGGCACTGTCGTGACCGACGACCAGTACGGCGACGACCAGTACGGCGACCGGCGCGGGAGCCGGCAACCGGAGCAGTACGGGGACCAGCGCGAAGAGGGCACGCCCCGGGGCGGGGGCCGCTGGGACCCGCTGCCCCAGGGCGACTACGACGACGGTGCCACCGCCTTCGTGAAGCTCCCCGAAGGGGGCATCGACGCGCTCCTGGCCTCCGTGGACAGCCCGCTGGCCGCGCCCGGCCACGGGTACGTGCCCCCGCAGATCGCGGCAGCGCCGGGCGCCGAGGACGGTTCCCCGGGTGCGCCGGACGCGTGGGGGATGCCGCCCGCGCCCCCCGGGGGCGCCCAGTGGCCGGACCCGAACGCCGCGCCCCATGAGGCGCAGCGGCACGACGGGTTCGGCTACGACCAGAGCTCCACGGGGCAGTGGGCCTTCGACCAGGGAGCCGGTGCGCCGGGCGCCGCCCCCGGGACCGCGGGCCGCGAGGTGACCGGGGAATGGCGGATCCCCGTCGCCGGGGGTGATCTTCCGGACGAATCGGGTGAGTTCAGCACCTCGGCGCTGGTCGAGCAGTGGGGCGGCACGCCGCCCGCCACGCTCCCCGGCGGCGCGTCCGCGCCCTGGGCGACGGAGGCACCGGCACAGCCCTGGGCGTCCGGACCCGCCTCGGAGCCGGAGTCCGACCGGACGAACGGCGCGGGGACGACGTACGCGCCCGAAACAGCGCACGGAACGACGCACGAAACGGGCGGCGCCGGTCGCACGGACGACGGAATCGGTCACCAGGCCGACGTCACCGGTCACACCGCCACCGAAGCCGGTCACGCGGTCGCCGACGAGGATCAAGACCCGCCAACGGTCGCCCCCGACCCCGAGGAGGGCCCTGGCGGCCCCGCAGAGGCCGCCACGGAGCTCGACCCTGCTCCAGGGTCGGAAACCTCGCCGGAGGCCGCTGAGGAGCCCGTGGAGGGCGAGCCGGACGCGGACGCCGAGGCATCCGGTGCCACAGCGACCGCTGAGGAGCCCGCCGCAGAGCCCGACGCGGCCGATTCGGCCGATTCGGCCGACGACGCCCCCGGACCGCCCGGCGAGGAACACCCCCTCGCCTCGTACGTGCTGCGCGTCAACGGATCCGACCGGCCCGTCCCCGACGCCTGGATCGGCGAGTCACTGCTCTACGTACTGCGCGAGCGCCTCGGCCTCGCCGGTGCCAAGGACGGCTGCTCCCAGGGGGAGTGCGGGGCCTGCAACGTGCAGGTGGACGGACGGCTCGTCGCCTCCTGCCTGGTGCCCGCGGTCACCGCCGCCGGCAGCGAGGTGCGCACCGTGGAGGGCCTCGCCACCGGCGGGCAGCCCTCGGACGTCCAGCGGGCGCTCGCCAAGTGCGGGGCCGTGCAGTGCGGTTTCTGCGTCCCCGGGATGGCGATGACCGTGCACGACCTCCTGGAGGGCAACCCCGCCCCGACCGAACTGGAGACGCGCCAGGCCCTGTGCGGCAACCTGTGCCGCTGCTCCGGCTACCGGGGCGTCCTGCAGGCGGTCCGCGAGGTCGTCGCGGAACGCGAGGCGCACGCCGCCGACGCCGAGGGCGAGGACGGCGAGGCACGTATCCCGCACCAGGCCGGACCGGGCGGGGGCGGCGTCAACCCCTCCGCGTTCGACGCCCCGGGCTTCGAGCCAGCCAGGAACCACGACTCGCACGCGTATGACCAGACTCACGGCCAGGACGGAGGTCAGACGTGAGCAACGAAGCCGCCACCGCGACCACGGCCGCGGAGGCCGCCCCCGACGCGGAGGCACTCCCGCACGGCCTCGGCGTGTCGCTGCCGGCCGCCGACGCGCGCGCGAAGACGGAGGGCACGTTCCCGTACGCGGCCGACCTGTGGGCCGAGGGCCTGCTGTGGGCCGCCGTACTGCGCTCACCGCACCCGCACGCGCGCATTGTCTCCATCGACACCACCCACGCGCGTGAGATGCCCGGCGTACGGGCCGTCGTGACGCACGAGGACGTGCCCGGGGTCGAACTGCACGGCCGCGGCAGAGCCGACCGCCCGATGTTCGCCTCCGAGGTCGTACGCCACCACGGGGAGCCCATCGCCGCCGTCGCCGCAGACCACCCGGACACCGCGCGGATGGCGGCGGCGGCCGTCATCGTCGAGTACGAGGTACTCGACCCGGTGACCGACCCCGAACAGGCCTTCGAGGCCGAACCGCTGCACCCCGACGGCAACCTGATCCGGCACATCCCGCTGCGCCACGGCGACCCGGACGCGGTCGGCGAGATCGTCGTGGAGGGGCTCTACCGGATCGGCCGCCAGGACCCGGCCCCCATCGGCGCCGAGGCGGGCCTCGCGGTACCGCGCCCCGACGGCGGCGTGGAGCTGTACCTCGCCTCCACGGACCCGCACGCGGACCGTGACGCCGCCGCCGCCTGCTACGGCCTGGAGCCGGAGCGGGTGAAGGTGGTCGTCACCGGAGTTCCCGGCGCCACCGCCGACCGCGAGGACCAGGGCTTCCAGCTCCCGCTGGGCCTGCTGGCGCTGAAAACGGGCTGCCCGGTGAAGCTGACGGCGACCCGCGAGGAGTCCTTCCTGGGCCACGTCCACAGACATCCCACCCTCCTCCGCTACCGCCACCACGCGGACACCGACGGCAAGCTGGTGAAGGTCGAGGCACAGATCCTGCTCGACGCGGGCGCGTACGCCGACACCTCGGGGGAGGCCCTCGCGGCGGCCGTCTCCTTCGCCTGCGGCCCGTACGTCGTCCCCAACGCCTTCATCGAGGGCTGGGCGGTCCGCACCAACAACCCGCCCTCGGGCCATGTGCGCGGCGAGGGCGCGATGCAGGTCTGCGCGGCCTACGAGGCCCAGATGGACAAGCTGGCCAAGAAGCTGGCCGTCGACCCGGCCGAGCTGCGCCTGCGCAACGCGATGGCCACCGGAGACGTACTCCCGACCGGCCAGTCCGTCACCTGCCCGGCCCCGGTCGCCGAACTCCTCCAGGCGGTACGGGACTTCCCGCTCCCGCCGCTCCCCAAGGACACCCCCGAGGACGAGTGGCTGCTCCCGGGCGGCCCCGAGGGCGCGGGCGAACCGGGCGCTGTCCGCCGGGGCGTCGGCTACGGCCTCGGCATGGTCCACATGCTCGGCGCCGAGGGCGCGGACGAGGTCTCGACGGCCACCGTCAAGGTCCACGACGGCATCGCCACGGTCCTGTGCGCGGCCGTGGAGACAGGCCAGGGCTTCACCACCCTGGCCCGCCAGATCGTCCAGGAGACGCTGGGCATCGACGAGGTCCACGTGGCCCCGGTCGACACCGACCAGCCCCCGGCCGGCCCGGGCGCCCGGGGCCGCCACACCTGGGTGTCGGGCGGCGCGGTGGAACGGGCGGCGAAAATGGTCCGCACCCAGCTCCTCCAGCCCCTGGCGCACAAGTTCGGCATGTCCACGGAACTGCTCCAGATCACCGACGGCAAGATCACCTCGTACGACGGTGTCCTGTCGACCACGGTGACGGAGGCGATGGACGGCAAGGAACTCTGGGCCACGGCCCAGTGCCGCCCGCATCCCACGGAACCCCTGGACGAGGCGGGCCAGGGCGACGCCTTCGTGGGGTTGGCGTTCTGCGCGATCCGCGCGGTGGTGGACGTTGACATCGAACTGGGCTCGGTACGGGTGGTGGAACTGGCGTTGGCCCAGGACGTCGGCAGAGTGTTGAACCCAGCCCAACTGGCGGCCCGTATCGAGGCGGGCGTCACCCAGGGCGTCGGTATCGCGCTCACGGAGAACCTGCGCTCCGCGCGCGGGCTGATCCGCCACCCCGACCTCACCGGCTACGCCCTCCCGACCGCCCTGGACGCCCCGGACATCCACATCGTCAAACTGGTCGAGGAACGGGACGTGGTCGCCCCCTTCGGCGCGAAGGCGGCGAGCGCGGTACCGGTGGTGACGTCCCCGGCGGCCATCGCCTCGGCGGTACGCGCGGCCACGGGCCGCCCGGTGAACCGCCTCCCGATCCGCCCACAGGCGGCGGTGGTGACGACGACGTCATGACGACTCCGAATCAGACTCCGAATCCGACTCCGGCTCCGGAGGAACCGCAGCGCTACGAGCCCGGGCCGACGCCCGGCAAGGTGCTGGCGTGGGTGCTGCTGTTCCTGGTGGCGGCGGTCGTGGTCGTCGTGGGTGGCGTGTACTTCGGCTGAGAGCGGTCGGTGTGGGCTCCGTCGCAGGTCAGAGGCCGTTGTCAGTGGGGCCGCGTAGTGTTCTGGTCAGTGGGACGGCCTGTCGGGCAGCGGACGTTTTCGCGTCGCGCCCGGAGGCTGTGAACGACCATGCGCGGGGGAAACCATGAGCACGACGATCACTCTGACCAGGGCCGATTCGCTGACGCGCGGGGGACTGCCGGTCGGCGGGGGCCGGTCGAGGTTCGGCGCACTGCGCACCGGTGCCCTGCGGACGGTGGTGAACTCCGCAGGAGGGGCGCCCACGACACACTTCCCGCCCCACCGCCCCGCCCCGATGGACCGGCGCCCGCCCGCCTCCTCGCTGGAGCTGCTGCGGCGGTTCGCGGCGGCGACGGAGGAGATGGCAGCCGCGCGAGGCCAACTGGCATGCTCCGCGGGCCGGTCCGGCCCTCGGACGTTGGCGGAGACGTCCCGCCACCTGCTGACGGTGTTCGCGCAGGGCACCGGCGGCGGAGGTGATGTGCTGCCGTACTGGAAGATGGCGGCCTCGATCCGCCCGCTGGCCCGGATCGCCGCCTCCGGCGCGGAGTCGGGCCTCGCCCTGGACCTGCCCGCCCGGCTCCTTGAGCAGGCGTTCGGCCATGGCAGGGTGGCGCGTTTCGAGGACGTGGACTTTCCGGCCCCGCTCACCCACGAGCCGACCCGCCGCTTCCTGAGCGGCACGGGACTCCCGGAGGACGGTTCCCTCTTCCAGCTGGACACGGAGATACCGCTGCCGACACTCGCGGAGTACTGCGCGGACGAGGACACCGCAGCCGAACTCCCGCAGGGAGCAGGCGACTTGATCCGCCTGGGCCACCTGGGCCGCCTGGGCCGCCTGACGGAGGGCAGCAGCCTGGTGCTGGACGGCAGCACAGGCACGATCCTCACCTGGAGCGAGCCCGAGACCACCCTGCACCGCCTGAACACGGACGTCTCGACCCTCGCCTTCACCCTGTGGCTGCTGCACCGAGCGAAGACGATCGACTTCGACGGCGAGGCGGGGAGGGTGCTGTGAGACCCGGAACGGCAACACGGCACGGCCGACCGCTAAGGGGCGGTCGGCCGTGGCAAAGGGCGCGGAGGCCGTGGCGGGAATCGAACCCGCGTAATTCGCTTTGCAGGCGAATCCCTGAACCACTCGGGCACACGGCCATGTTGGGAGGGGAGAGCGGGAGCGGTCCTGGTGACCGTTCCCCTGTCCGATCCGAACTTGGTGACTTGACCGTAGGGGCGGGGAGCACGGGGGATCAAGGGAACCGGGCGCGCTGCAATGGGACTGCCACACGCCGTTCATGAACGGGGGCTGGATCGGCGACCGGTGGGCGTACGACCATGGTCCCAGGCGGGGTCCTCCCTCCGACAGGGGTCAAGGTGGGGGACGACCCTTACGCTGGCCTGCATGACCTCCCTGGAACCGGGCGACACCGGCGTCGCCGCCGACCCTGCCGACACGGACACCTCTCTGGCTGTCGCACCCGGTGAGGGGGTGCTGGGGCGTTCCTATCGGGCGCTCAGTATCGGGATCGTCTCCGTCGTGCTGCTGATCGCCTTCGAGGCGACCGCCGTGGGGACCGCCATGCCCGTCGCGGCGCGGGAGTTGGACGGGGTGTCGCTGTACGCGTTCGCGTTCTCCGGGTACTTCACGACCAGCCTCTTCGGGATGGTGCTCGCCGGGCAGTGGTCGGACCGTAGAGGGCCGCTGGGGGCGCTGACCACGGGCATTGCCGCCTTCGCCGCCGGGTTGCTGTTGTCCGGGACCGCCGGGGTCATGTGGGTGTTCATCGCCGGGCGGGCCGTGCAGGGGCTGGGCGGTGGGCTGGTGATCGTCTCCCTGTACGTCGTGGTCGGGCGGGCCTATCCGGAGCGGTTGCGGGCCTCGATCATGGCCGCGTTCGCCGCCGGTTGGGTTGTGCCGTCGATCGTCGGACCCCTTGCCGCCGGTGCCGTTACCGAGCAGCTCGGCTGGCGGTGGGTGTTCGTCGGGATTCCGGTCCTTGTCGTCTTTCCGCTCGCCCTCGCGCTCCCTCAGATACGGCGGCTGGCCGGCGGGGCCGTGAAGCCGGGGGAGAGGGATGAGCAGGGGGATCGGCGGCGTATCCGGCTTGCCCTCGGAATCTCGTTCGGCGCCGGGCTGATTCAGTACGCGGCCCAGGATCTGAGCTGGTTCTCGCTCCTTCCCGGGCTTCTCGGCGTCTCGCTGCTCGTGCCCGCCGCGCTCGGGCTGCTTCCCCGGGGGACCTATCGGGCCGCGCGCGGACTGCCGTCCGTCGTGTTGTTGCGTGGAGTGGCTGCGGGGTCCTTCATTGTCGCCGAGTCCTTCATCCCGTTGATGCTCGTCACGCAGCGGGGGCTGTCACCGACGATGGCAGGGTTCTCGCTCGCGGCGGGGGGCGTTACGTGGGCGCTCGGGTCGTCTGTGCAGGCGCGGGCGCGGATGGAGCCGTATCGGGTGCGGCTGATGACGATCGGGATGGTCGTCGTCGCGGCCTCCATCGCCGGGGCGCCCGCCGTGCTGATCGACGCCGTGCCGGTGTGGACGCTTGCGGTGGTGTGGGCGTTCGGGGGCTTTGGGATGGGGCTGGTCTTCTCCAGTACCAGCGTGCTGCTGCTTCACCTCTCCGCCCCCGAGGAGGCCGGCACCAACTCTGCCGCCCTGCAGATCTCCGACGGGCTCTCCAACGCCGTGCTGCTGGCCGGCGGGGGTGTGGCCTTCGCCGCGCTGGGCGGGGGGACGGTGGCCCATGCCTCCGCCACGTCGGCCGGCGCTTCTCATCCGGGCGCCTTCGCCGTGGTGTTCCTGCCGATGGCGGGGGTGGCGTTGATGGGGGCCTGGGTTACTACGCGGGTGCGGGCGGCGTAAGTGGTACCAAGATGACCCCACTTTTGGTACCATGGTGGTATGGCTATGAACCTTCGTCTGCGAGACGACCAGCAGGAGGCCCTGAAGCTGCGTGCTGATGAGGAGGGGCGCAGCATGCACGCCATAGTGCTTCAGGCGATTGACCGGTATCTGGAGCAGGAGGCAGACCGGAACTCGGTCCGTCGTCTGGGGGCGAAGTACGCGGCGGGCCATGCGGACCTGCTGCGCAGGCTGGGGGAGTAGATGAAGTACCTCACGGTCCAGGAGGTTCTGGACCTGGCGGAGCTGGCATGTGGGGAGCAGACGCAGGTCGCCGTGCGCGACCTGGGGCTGCTCAGCTCGGCCGTCCACCGTCCCCAGTCGCAGATGTTCGGAGTCGAGGCGTACACGGACCTCTTCGAGAAGGCCGCGGCGCTGCTTCAGTCGCTTGCTGTGAACCATCCTCTGGTGGACGGCAACAAGCGCATGGCGTGGATGTCCACGGTCGTCTTCCTCGACTTCAACGGCACCGAGATGCTCGATGTAGATCAGGACGAGGCGTACAAACTCGTCATCGAGGTGGCGGCGGGCACCTTGGAGGACGTGGCGTTGATCGCCCGGCGTTTGAGGACCCTGCACGAGGCGATGTGAGCTGAGTCCCATCCCCGAGCGCCCCCGCGTCGTACGTACGTTGACAGCCCCGGGCCGCCGGTAGGGTGGCCCGGTTGTCATACGTAGCCGTAGCCCCAGTCGTCGCTGTGGCTACAGCCGTCGCCAGAGCCGCCCGACCCGCCACCCCCGGAGACCGTGACTACCACCGCCGCCGGCACTTCCCCCGGCACCGCCCATCACCTCTCGCCCGCCTTCCCCGGCCGCGCCCCCTGGGGCACCGCCAGCAAGCTGCGTGCCTGGCAGCAGAAGGCGATGGAGAGGTACCTCCAGGAGCAGCCGCGTGACTTTCTCGCCGTCGCCACCCCAGGCGCCGGCAAGACGACGTTCGCGCTGACGCTCGCCTCCTGGCTGCTGCACCACCATGTCGTGCAGCAGGTGACCGTGGTCGCGCCCACCGAGCATCTGAAGAAGCAGTGGGCCGAGGCGGCGGCACGGATAGGGATCAAGCTGGACCCCGAGTACAGCGCCGGGCCGCTCAGCAAGGAGTACCACGGCGTCGCCGTGACGTATGCCGGGGTCGGTGTGCGGCCCATGCTGCACCGCAATCGGGTCGAGCAGCGCAAGACGCTCGTCATCCTCGACGAGATCCACCACGCCGGGGACTCCAAGTCCTGGGGTGAGGCCTGTCTTGAGGCCTTCGAGCCCGCCACCCGGCGGCTCGCGCTCACCGGCACGCCGTTCCGCTCCGACACCAACCCCATTCCCTTCGTCACGTACGAGGAAGGGAACGACGGGATCCGGCGGTCCTCCGCCGACTACACCTACGGGTACGGGAACGCGCTGGCCGACCATGTCGTGCGCCCCGTCATCTTCCTCTCCTACAGCGGGCAGATGCGGTGGCGGACGAAGGCGGGGGACGAGATCGCCGCCCGGCTCGGTGAGCCGATGACCAAGGACGCCGTTTCGCAGGCCTGGCGTACGGCCCTCGACCCGCGTGGCGAGTGGATGCCCAGCGTGCTGCGTGCCGCCGACAAGCGGCTGACCGAGGTGCGGAAGGGCATTCCGGACGCCGGGGCGCTCGTCATCGCCACCGACCAGGAATCCGCCCGCGCCTACGCCAAGCTGATCCGCGACATCACCGGGACCAGGGCGACCGTCGTCCTCTCCGACGACACCGGCGCCTCCGACCGCATCGACGAGTTCGCGCACAACGACTCCCGCTGGATGGTCGCCGTCCGCATGGTGTCCGAGGGCGTCGACGTGCCTCGGCTGGCCGTCGGCGTGTACGCCACGACCATCTCCACCCCCCTCTTCTTCGCCCAGGCCGTCGGACGCTTCGTGCGCTCCCGGCGGCGCGGCGAGACCGCCTCCGTGTTCCTGCCGACCGTCCCCGACCTCCTCACCTTCGCCAACGAGATGGAGGTCGAGCGCGACCACGCCCTCGACAAGCCCAAGAAGGAGGGCGAGGAGGACCCGTACGCCGAGTCAGAGAAGGAGATGGACGAGGCGAACAAGGAGGAGGACGAGGACACCGGCGAGCAGGAGCAGTTCTCCTTCGAGGCGCTGGAGTCCGACGCCGTCTTCGACCGGGTGCTGTACGACGGCGCCGAGTTCGGCATGCAGGCGCACCCGGGGAGCGAGGAGGAGCAGGACTACCTCGGGATTCCGGGGCTGCTGGAGCCCGACCAGGTGCAGATGCTGCTGCAGAAGCGGCAGGCCCGGCAGATCGCGCACAGCCGTAAGAAGCCCGACGACGAGGCCGACCTCCTCGAACTGCCCGCCGAGCGGCGGCCCGTGGTCTCCCACAAGGAGATGCTGGAGCTGCGGAAGCAGCTCAACACCATGGTCGGCGCGTACGTCCATCAGACCGGCAAGCCGCACGGTGTGATCCACACCGAGCTGCGGCGCACCTGTGGCGGGCCCCCGAGCGCCGAGGCGACCGCGGGACAGTTGCGACAGCGCATCGCCAAGGTGCAGGAGTGGGCCACCCGGATGCGGTGACGACCCCATCGTCGGCCGACGCGCCCGGTGAGGGGGCGTGTGCGGTCGCGTACACGCCGTGCATATCGGGAGGAAGCGCAGTAGTCCGTACCGCGGAGTGACCGGATTCTGGACGGAGCCTTCCGCTGAGCGAACCGCCTTCGCTACTGTCCCCGCAACGTACACGCCCCGTGGCAGTGCCGCCGCGGAGCGCAGTCGTGAAGCGACAGTGTCCCGGGAGAGCCCTGGGCCGCCGCCGATCGGCCGCCTCTGACGCGCGTCGCCCACGGGACCGGCGACGCACCCGCCGTCAGGGAGTGGCCGACCTCACCACGTGAAGGAGTGGGCGTCGTGACCGCGGAGACCTCCCAGACGCTCGACCGGGGACTGCGCGTCCTCAAGCTGCTCGCCGACACCGACCACGGTCTGACCGTCACCGAACTGTCGACCCGGCTCGGCGTGAACCGGACCGTCGTGTACCGCCTGCTGGCCACCCTGGAACAGCACGCGCTCGTACGCCGTGATCTGGGCGGCCGGGCCCGCGTCGGACTGGGGGTGCTGCGGCTCGGCCGGCAGGTGCATCCCCTCGTACGGGAGGCGGCGCTGCCCGCGCTGAGGTCGCTGGCCGAGGACATAGGCGCCACCGCCCATCTGACGCTGGTCGACGGGACGGAGGCGCTCGCCGTGGCCGTCGTCGAGCCGACCTGGACCGACTACCACGTGGCGTACCGGGCCGGTTTCCGTCACCCCCTGGAGCGTGGCGCGGCCGGCAAGGCCATCCTCTCCGCCCGGCAGCAGCCCCCCATCGACCCCGGATACACCCTCACGCACGGGGAGCTGGAGGCCGGCGCGAGCGGGGCCGCGGCTCCGCTGATCGGCGTGACGGGGGTCGAGGGGAGCGTCGGGGTCGTGATGCTCGCCGACGCGGTGCCCGAACGGGTGGGTCCGCGGGTCATGGACGCGGCCCGGGAAGTGTCCGAGGCGCTGCGCTGATCGCCGGGCTCCCGTAGGAGAGGGGCGGGGTAGCCGCCCCTGGCCGAAAGGGGCCCCCGCGTTAGATTGACCTCGTGCTCTCTCGCCTCACGCGCCCCCGGGCCGTCGCCGTCTGTGCCCTGCCCGTCGTGGCCCTGCTCGCCACGGCCGCGTTCGCGCCGCTGCCGTTCGCCGTGGCGCAGCCCGGTATGACGGCGAACGTGCTCGGCGACAACGACGGCGACGCGGTCATCACGATCACCGGCGCGACGGGCCGCGAGACGCGCGGCGAGCTGCGGATGACGACGATCGAGGCGACCGGCCCGGACACCCACGTGAGCCTCGGCGACGTACTCGACGGCTGGTTCCGCACCGACCAGGCCGTGATGCCGCGCGACTCGGTCTACCCGAGCGGCGACAGCACCAAGGAGATCGAGGAGCACAACACGGCCGAGATGAAGAAGTCGCAGGACGCGGCGGCCGAGGCGGCCCTGAAGTACCTGGACGAGGACTCCGGCAAGATCAAGGTCAGCCTGAAGCTCTCCGACGTCGGCGGTCCCAGTGCCGGGCTCCTCTTCTCCCTCGGCGTCGTCGACAAACTCGACGGCGACGGCAAGGGCGGTGACCTGACCGGCGGTCGCACCATCGCCGGTACGGGGACGATCGACGCGGACGGCACGGTCGGTGCGGTGGGGGGCGTCGCCCTGAAGACGCAGGCCGCGCGGCGCGACGGCGCGACCGTCTTCCTGGTGCCGAGGGCGGAGTGCTCGGATGCGAAGTCGGAGCTTCCGAAGGGGCTGCGGCTGATTCCGGTTACGTCGCTCAAGGGGGCGATCGAGGCGTTGGTGGGGTTGGAGACGGGGCGGGGGTCGGTGCCGAGTTGTTAGCTCCGCTGGGTACGCGGTTCTTCGGCTGCGGGCCCGGTGGGGGCTTGTCGCGCAGTTCCCCGCGCCCCTAAGAGCCCCCCGCTCCGTCTCACCTCACCTCACCAGTTCCCAGTCCTGTGAGCCGTCCGTCGTCGCGTTCTGCAGGGTCAGAGGCGACCCGGCTGTTGCACCCGTCAGGTACACGGCAGTGTTCTTGACCGACTGGAGTTTGTAGAAGCCGTCGTCCGTCTTGATCAGGTTCCAGCTGCCCGTGGCGCTGTTGTCGACCCACTGGCCGATGCGCTGGCCGACCGTCGCGTTGCCGGTCCAGATGGCCGCCGCGCGACCGCCGGACTTGTTCAGCAGGGTCGTGCCGCCGTTCGGCTCGGTCACCACGTGCCAGTACTGGGAGTCGGGGTTCGCCACCGACCCCGGTGCCTCCAACGCCACGTCGGGAGTGTCCGCGTTGCCGAGGTTCGCGTCGTTGGTGTGGTTCCCGGTGCCGATGACCTGGTCGGTCTTCCGGTTCACCAACTGGTAGTAGGCGCCGACCGACTGCCCCAGGTCGACTTCGGTGAACGCCAGCGTCGAGGTGCCCTGGTTGTTGAGGATCGCGACGCGGCCGGTGCCCTCGACGTACTGCAGGTTGCGGCTGTAGGCACCAGGCTGAGTCGTCTGGTACTCCTTCCAGCGGCCGTCGCTGCGCCCGCTCTCGTTGACCCAGACGCTGCCGCTGCCGGCCGCGTTGTAGGCCAGGCGCCCACCGGGAAGCCTGATGATGACCGGGCTGCCGCTTCTCGTGAGAGGGCGGGAGCCGGTGTCGACCGGCAGAGAGGCGACGTCCGTGCCGGTGGCGGAACCCTTGTAGAACTCCAGCGGGTTGTCGGCGATCACGTACCTGGTGTTGGCTCCGCCGCCCCAGTACTCGAACGGGAGCATCCACTTGCCGTCCGTGGTCCGCACGACGTTCGCCATGCCGGGCCGGCCGCCGCCGATCTCCGTCTTGCCGCCGCCCGTGTTGTCGGTCAGTCCCGCGACGTCGACGACGGGAGCGCTCCACTGTGTCGTAGAGCGGCCGTTCCAGGTCTTGTGGGCGAGGATCTGGCCGTGCGAGTCCGTGGCGGTGTCGTTGGCCGGGTCCAGGGTCGGGACGCCGGTGGTCGCGTTGAAGCCGGTGTAGTCGTTCTCGTCGGAGTAGTAGCAGACGAGCTGGCCCTTGTGGACCATCAGGTACGGCTCCCAGACGGGGTCCACCTGCCTGTTCGTGTTCGCGGCGGCGATGTTCTGGCCGACCGCGCCCGCGCTGCCGCCCTGCCAGCCGCCCTTCGCGACGACGTTCTCGACCTTCCACGTCGCGCCGTCGTCGGTGCTGGAGAACAGGGCGATCGCTATGTCGCTGCGGTCACCGTCGTTGGACGGCGTCCAGTTCGGGTCGGCCGCCTTGTGCTCCTTGTAGTAGGCGTCGTCGCCCGACACGACGGTCGCCAGGAGCAGCGTGCCGGCCTTCAGGTTGCCGACGTCCTGGGGGAGCGCGTACAGGTAGGGGTTCGTCCAGTTGCTCTTGTACTTCGCGTACTGGGGATCACTGGAGAGGTACGCGGGGGCCTTGACCTCGGACAGGGGCTGCCACGACGTGCCGTTGTCGTCGCTCTTGTAGACCGGGAGGGTCTCCCTGTCGGCGCTGCCCGTCGCCGTCACGACGGTGGCCTTCTCGAACGCCGCGACCAGCCGCCCGCTCGGCAGCTGCGCCGACTTCGGGTAGACCGCGCAGTTGCCCCGGCCCTTCAGGCACGGCTCGTCGCCGAGCTGGTAGAGGATCCCGCCGGTCGGGTTGTAGGCCTGCGCGGTGGCCATGGGCACCGCCAGCAGCGCACCCGCCGCGACGAGACTCCCCAGCGCCTTCGTCAGCTTTCGTCTAGTCTGCCTTCTCCGCATTACCCCTCCGGTCGCTCTGTACCGAGTCCACTTCTGACTGCGTAGTCAGGCCCGGAGTCTGGGGCCCGGATCAAGTCGACGTCAATACTTGTGTCGCTGCTGTTGTCAGCTGTTTCCTGCGGATTACGGTGATCGTTGACGATATCGAGGGTCGGGCCGCACACTGATCCCGAAGGATCCCGAAGGTTTTCTGACAGCGCAGTCTTGAGAAGGGAGGCTCGGGTGACCGGTACCCATGGCCGTGACGGTGTCTCGCGGCCACCGGCGACGAGCAGCGATGTCGCGCGGCTCGCCGGCGTCTCCCAGAAGACGGTCTCGCGTGTGATGAACAACGAGCCGTATGTCCGCGAAGAGCTCCGGACGCGTGTCCTCCGGGCGGCCCAGCAACTCGGGTACCGTCCCAACGGCGCGGCGCGCAGCCTCACTTCGGGCCGGAGCCGGCGTCTCGGTGTGATCTCCCTCGGCGCCCGTCTCTACGGGCCCATGACCATGCTCGTCGCCATAGAGCGTTCGGCGCGCCGACTCGGCTACTCGGTCAGCGTCGCCCACACCACCGAGGACGACGAGCACAGCACCGCCGAGGCCATCGACAGCCTCCTCGAACAGGGCGTCGACGGCATCGTGCTGTCGGAGGCGATCGACGAGGGAAGCCCCGTCAAGGTCTGGCTGGACGTCCCGATCCTCACCATCGGGCGCTTTCCCGGCCTGGTCGCGGCGCGGCGTATCCGGTCGGCGGAGAAGTCGGACCGCAGTGGGTATGTGGCGACCCGGCACCTCATCGACCTGGGGCACACGGAGATCCGGCATGTCTCGGGGCCCGGTCAGTGGTGGGCGTCCCGCGACCGTGCGGAGGGCTGGCGGTCGGCGCTGACCGAGGCGGGCCTGTCCGTGGCCGAGCCTGTCGAGGGGGACTGGTCCTGCGCGAGCGGCTACGAGGCGGGCCTGCGACTGGCGGCCGACGAGGCGATGACCGCGGTCTTCGCGGCCAACGACGACATGGCGATCGGCCTGGTCAGAGCGTTGCACGAGCGGGGCCGTCGGGTCCCGGACGAGGTGAGCGTCGTGGGGATGGACGACATCCCGGCCGCCCGTTTCCAGCAGCCCGCGCTGACCACGGTGGCGCAGGACTTCGACGCGGTGGCCACCGAGGGCATCGGCCTGCTGGTCGACGAGATCACAAACCCCGGCTCGACGGAACGCGTCCTGCACGAGGTGGACCCGCCGTTGGTCGTACGGGAGTCCAGCGGCCCCCCGCCGGAAAGGCTCTAGGTTTCAGGCGATCCGGGGCCTCGGCGGCGCGGAGGCCAGCCGCAGGCCGACCTCTACGAGGGTCCAGCCGACGCGGGTGCGCAGGTCCTGCGGGGGGCGCCTGGCGGCCAGGGCGAGGCGGTGGGCGTCGGCCTCGGCGCGGAGGTCGGCGGCGCGGAGGTGGTGGAGGGCGAGGTGGGACTCGGCGTTCATCGGCGGCAGCCTCTCGGTCAGGTCGTGTGCGTCGGGAAGACGTGGGTATGGACGCGTACCGTCTCGGCGTCCGGGGTGCCTTCGGCCGGGGCGTGGGCGCGGTAGCTGTCGACGAGTTCGTGCATGCGGTGGATCAGTTCGAGGGCGGTCTCGGGTGTCAGCCGCAGCGTCATGTTGCTCATGTCCGAGGAGCGCTTCCATGCCTCGGACCAGTCGTTCGGATTGCCCAGCCAGGTCGAGATCTCCCGGGTGTGACTGTTCGCAATCTCGTGGAGGTACAGGTCCGCGGCGCCGCGGACCGCCGGGTCGGGGTCCTTGAGCAGGGCGTCGTCGAACTGCAGGCCTTCATGGGCAGCCCTCCACCACCGCTCCCGCCCCTTGCCGTGCTCCGGCGCGTCCTCGACGAAGCCGTGCACGGCGAGCTGGCGCAGGTGATAGCTGGTCGCACCGCTGGACTCACCGAGTTTCGCGGCCAGTTGGGAGGCGGTGGCGGGCCCGCCGCGCCGCAACGCGGTCAGAAGTTCCATCCGCAGAGGGTGAGCGAGACCACGCAGTGAGCGGGCGTCGAGTTCGAGTACATGGGGTGTTGGTTCTTCGGGCTGCTCCGGCATGTGTCCAAAGATAGCGTTGCAAAGAAATCGCTGCAAGTGTTTCTTTGCAAGCACTTCTTTGGAAGTCGCGAAGTCGTCGCCCGCCCCGGTTCAGTCCCCGTGTTCCGAGGCCGCCTGTTCCACCAGCGGGATGATCCGCAGCGGAACGGGGTTCTCCATGACGATCGCCGTGGCGGCCCGGTCGATGCCGTCGAAACCGACGACCCGGTCGATCACCCGCTGGAGGTCGGCGTTCGAGCGGGCCACGAGCCGGCACAGCATGTCCTCGCTGCCGGTGGTCGTGTGCAGCTCCAGCACCTCGGGTACGGACGCCAAGTGGGCCCGTACGTCCCGGCCTTGGCCCTGCCGGATCTGGAGCGTCGCGAAGGCGGTGACCGGGTAGCCGAGGGCCGCCGGGTCCACCTGTGGCCCGAACCCCCGGATGACGCCGTTCGACTGGAGCCGGTCGAGACGCGCCTGCGCCGTCCCCCGCGCCACTCCGAGCCGCCGGGACATCTCCAGTACGCCGATCCGCGGCTCCCGCGCGAGCAGCACGATGATCCGCCCGTCCAGCTCGTCGATCGCCACAGCAGCCTCCAGATGGGATGGTCACCCTGTACAGAAAGCCCGCACCTTCGCGTCTACAGCTGAGCAGAATGTCCAGCTCCAGCGCAAACTGTTGCGCATCTTGCCGCACCAGGACCAGGCTGCGGTCATGACGCAGACCACACACCACACTCCCGACACCGCCCGGCAGGCAGATCCCTTCCCGGTCAAGGGAATGGACGCGGTCGTCTTCGCCGTGGGCAACGCCAAGCAGGCGGCGCACTACTACTCCACGGCCTTCGGCATGCGGCTCGTCGCCTACTCCGGACCGGAGACGGGCAGCCGCGAGACGGCGTCGTACGTCCTGGAGAACGGCTCCGCCCGGTTCGTGTTCACCTCCGTCGTCAAACCCGCCACCACCTGGGGCCACTTCCTGGCCGCACATGTGGCCGAGCACGGCGACGGCGTCGTCGACCTCGCCATCGAGGTCCCGGACGCCCGCGCCGCGTACACGTACGCCGTCGAGCACGGCGCCCGCTCGCTGGCCGAGCCGTACGAGCTGAAGGACGAGCACGGCACGGTCGTCCTCGCCGTGATCGCCACGTACGGCCAGACCCGCCACACCCTCGTCGAGCGCACGGGGTACGACGGTCCGTACCTCCCGGGGTTCGCCGCCGCCGCCCCGATCGTCGAACCGCCCGCCCGGCGCACCTTCCAGGCGATCGACCACTGCGTGGGCAACGTCGAGCTCGGCCACATGGACGAATGGGTCGGCTTCTACAACAAGGTCATGGGCTTCACGAACATGAAGGAGTTCGTGGGCGACGACATCGCCACCGAGTACAGCGCGCTGATGTCGAAGGTCGTCGCCGACGGCACCCTCAAGGTCAAGTTCCCCATCAACGAGCCGGCCATCGCCAAGAAGAAGTCCCAGATCGACGAGTATCTGGAGTTCTACGGCGGCGCGGGCGTCCAGCACATCGCCCTCAACTCGGGCGACATCGTCGAGACCGTACGGACCATGCGGGCGGCCGGCGTCCAGTTCCTCGACACGCCCGACTCGTACTACGACACCCTGGGGGAGTGGGCCGGCGACACCCGTGTCCCCGTCGAGACCCTTCGCGAGCTGAAGATCCTCGTCGACCGCGACGAGGACGGCTACCTGCTCCAGATCTTCACCAAGCCGGTCCAGGACCGTCCGACCGTCTTCTTCGAGATCATCGAACGGCACGGCTCGATGGGCTTCGGCAAGGGCAACTTCAAGGCCCTGTTCGAGGCGATCGAGCGCGAGCAGGACAAGCGCGGCAACCTGTAGACAGCCAATAGGCTTACGGGCAGGGGGCGTTGAGGCCTACAACGCCCCCAGTTCCCCCGGGTCCCCCAGGTTCTTCAGTGCCTCCCTCGCCGCCGGCCCGCCCACCGGCGAGAAGTACGGGTTGATCCGCAGTGCCTCCTCCAGATGCCGGCGCGCGGGACCCGTCAGCCCCAACTCCCGCTCGATCATGCCCCGGTGGTACACGTACAGGGCGCTGCGCACCTCGGCGCCGTGCTCCTTGTCGGTGGCCCGCTTCGCCCAGCCGAGTGCCTCCTCACCCCTGCCCGCCCGGTGCGACGCCCAGCCCAGCGCGTCCGCGACATCGAGCCCCGGCTGTCGTGCCCACTCCGCGCGCAGCCGCCGTACGGCCGACCCCGCGTCCCCGTGGTCCGCTTCGAACCGCCCGAGCAGCAACTCGCCGTCGACCCCGCCGGCTTGCTCCTTCGCCACCCGCGCCCGCAGCACCGCGTACTGCGCCTGCGCCTCCCCGGGCCGCCCCAGGGAGTCGTACAACTCGCCCAGCTCCAGCGCGTATTGAGGTGACGGCTGTTTCGCGAGGGCCGCCCGGTACGCGTTCAGCGCCTCTGGTGTACGGCTCAGTGCCGCCAACGCCCGCCCTTCGCCCGCCCGCGCGGACGACAGCCCGGGGTCGAGCCGCAGGGCCGCCTCGAAGTGCCGCAGCGCATCGGCCGGTTCGCCGCGTTCCCACGCCAACTCGCCCGCCCGGTACTGCCATTCGGCCTCCTCGGCCGGGGTCGCGGCCCGCGCCGCCGCGTCCGCGAGCGCCGCCTGCGCGTCCTCGCGCCAGCCCCGGTCCCGGTACACGCCCGCCGCCCTCGCCAGCACCGCCGGCACCGTCGCCCCGGAACGCAGCCCCTGCAGCCGCTCCAGCGTCCGCCGGACCGCCTTGTAGTCGCCGAGGCCCGTGTACGCGTCGAGCAGCGGCGGGTACGACGTCCAGCGCTTCGGCGCCTGACGCAGCGCCGCCTCGCCCCACTTCCGGGCGGCCGGGAAGTCACGCCGCGCGTTCGCCAGCGCGGCCATGCCCACGAGCCCCTCGGCGTTCCGGTCCCCGTTCGCCGGGCGCACCCTCAGCGACGTACGCAGCGCCCGCTCCGCCCTCGGGAAGGCAGCGGCGTCCGCCGTCCGCCGCCCGCGCTCCACATAGGCCGAGCCGAGCTGCGCCCAGGCCTGCCCGTCACGCGCATGGGTGCGTACATACGCCTCACGGTCGCCGATGAACACCGCCAGGTCGGGCAGCGCGGCGGGCACCCCGCCAATCACCGCCAGTTCCGCCCGGGCCGCCGGACCCGGCGCCGGTGCGGGCGCCGAGGCCGGGCGGTCCGGGGGCAGCAGCATCAGCGCGCCGCCGAGTACCGCACACCCCGCGAGTGCGGCGATCAACGGGCGAGGAAGGACACGTACACGACCACGGCCACGGACTCTCTCCATCTCCATGGCGCTCACTGTGCGTCAATACGACGACCGGATTCCCGTACCGAAAGCACCTCACAGACGGGGTTCACACCGATGGCCCCGGGTGCGACGCTGTGATCATGAGCCGTATCCAAGCCGCACCCGACGAAGCCCAGGGCAACCTCACGGACCGGCTGCTCGCGGAGCTGCCGGCCGAGGCCGTGCTCACCGATCCGGACGTCACCGCCGCCTACGCGAACGACATGGCGAGCTTCTGCGAGGCGGGCACCCCGGCCGTCGTGGTCCTGCCTCGCACCGTCGAACAGGTCCAGCACGTCATGCGCGTCGCCACGGAACTGCGAGTCCCGGTCGTCCCGCAGGGCGCCCGTACCGGGCTGTCGGGCGCGGCCAACGCGTCCGAGGGCTGCATCGTGCTGTCGCTGGTGAAGATGGACCGGATCCTGGAGATCAACCCGGTCGACCGCATCGCCGTCGTCGAGCCCGGCGTCATCAACGCGACGCTCTCCCGCGCGGTCAACGAACACGGGCTGTACTACCCGCCGGACCCCTCCAGCTGGGAGATGTGTACGATCGGCGGCAACATCGGCACCGCGTCGGGCGGGCTGTGCTGCGTGAAGTACGGCGTCACCGCCGAGTACGTCCTGGGCCTCGACGTGGTGCTGGCCGACGGGCGGCTCATGTCCACCGGGCGGCGGACCGCGAAGGGCGTCGCCGGATACGACCTCACCCGCCTGTTCGTGGGCTCGGAGGGCTCGCTCGGCGTCGTCGTACGGGCGGTGCTGGCGCTGAAGCCGCAGCCGCCCCGGCAGCTGGTCCTGGCCGCCGAGTTCGCCTCGGCCGCCGCCGCCTGCGACGCCGTGTGCCGGATCATGGCGGGCGGTCACGTGCCGTCCCTCCTCGAACTGATGGACCGTACGACCGTCAAGGCCGTCAACGCGCTGGCGAACATGGGCCTGCCGGAGACCACCGAGGCCCTGCTGCTCTGCGCCTTCGACACCCACGACCCCGCCGCCGACCTGGCCGCCGTCGGCGAACTCTGCGAGGCGGCCGGGGCGACGCAGGTGGTCCCCGCCGACGACGCAGCCGAGTCCGAACTCCTCCTCCAGGCAAGGCGGTTGTGCCTGGTCGCGCTCGAAGCGGTCAAGGGCACGACGATGATCGACGACGTGTGCGTACCCCGGTCGCGGCTCGCCGAGCTGCTGGAAGGGGTCGAGCGCATCGCCGAGAAGTACCGGCTGACCATCGGGGTCTGCGCCCACGCGGGCGACGGCAACACCCACCCCACGGTCTGCTTCGACGCCCAGGACGCCGACGAGTCCCGGCGGGCCCGCGAGTCCTTCGACGAGATCATGGCCCTCGGCCTGGAACTCGACGGCACGATCACCGGGGAGCACGGCGTCGGCATCCTCAAGAAGGAGTGGCTGGCGCGTGAGCTGGGCCCGGTGGGCGTGGAGATGCAGCGGGCGGTCAAGGCGGCCTTCGACCCGCTGGGCCTCCTGAACCCGGGAAAACTGTTCTGAACGACCGGCGGTACGTGTCACACGTGCGGTGCGTGTCATACGTATCCCTCCCCGTCCTGGGACTCGTCCGACGGCCACGGGTCGCGCAGCCACAGATCATCGGCCGGAGTCGGTGCGAGCAGCTCGGCGAGGCCGTCGTCGATGCCGAGCTGCTCGGCCTCAGAGCCCGGGGGGACCACCCGCAGGGTGCGCTCCAGCCACGCCGACACCTGAGCGGTGGGCGCCTCCAGCAGGGCGTCCCCGTCGGGTGAGCTCAGCGCCATCAGGATGACGCTGCGCCCGTCGACCTTCGTCGGCCACACCCGGACGTCACCGTGCCCGCACGGCCGGAACACCCCCTCGACGAGGAGTTCGCGGGCGAACGTCCAGTTCACCGGGTTCTCGGAGCCGATGTGGAAGGCGATGTGGACGGCGAACGGATCGTTGGTGCGGTAGGTGAGGCGTGCGGGGACCGGAATGCTCCGCTCCGGCGACAGGATGAGTTGCAGCTCCAGTTCCCGTTCCACCACGGTGTTCATGGCGTGACTCATGGCGGGCACTTCCCCTCTCTCGACGAGCGCGACGGGCGTCTCGTACGGGGCCTGCGGTGGGCCCGTACGAGGAGAGAGCGCGGGAAGGCGTCAGCATTACGCGGGTTCCGAGAGGTTTTTCGGAGAAGTTTTTTGCGAACGGTGTCGGAGCCGTCGCGACAGATGGCAGAAGCTGTCACGAAGGGATTAGGTAGCGCGGGAGGGGCATCGGCGCGTGCGCCGGTCTGATAGATGTGGGGCACCCCAAATGACCCCCGAGCAGATACGGGACGACGGACATGAGCGCCCCAACCCCGGCACCCGGTGACGACAGGCCCCGCGAAGGGTTTTACCCGGACCCGTCCATTCCTGGATATGTCCGGTTCTGGAACGGCACCGCCTGGGTGCCGGGCACCAGCCGCCCGGCGCAGTCCGACGGCGCGCCCGCCGCGGCGCGGGTCGAGGAGACCGGGCCGCACTTCTTCGACGAGGACCCGCACTCGCCGGGCGCCGAGCCGCGTCGGGCGACCCCGGCCGAGGCCCAGCACGGCAGCCGGCCGGAACCGGCGTCCGCCTGGGGCGCCGACCGCTCCCGTCAGTCCGGGTTCGGCGGCGACCGGGACCGCCAGGTCTCCTGGGGCTTCCCGGCACCGGCGGCCGACCCGAGGACCGCCGACTCCAGGGCTGCGCACGAGCCCCCGTTCCAGCCGGACGGGCGGTCGTCCCGTACGGACGGTTCGGCGACGATCCCGCCGATGGAGCCGGACGCCGGTGACGTGCCCGAGTCGGGCACGTTCGTGTTCCGCCGGCCCACCCCGGGACCGGCCGCCACCGGCGCCGAGGGAGGCGTCCCCGGCACCCGTGGCCCCGTGCCCTCCGAGGGCACCATGACCTTCCGTGCGCTCTCCCCGCGCACGGGGCGCGAAGACGGGGCGGGCGGCGCGCAGCCGGGGAGCACGGGCTCGCCGGAGGGCGCGCAGGGCCCTGTCACGGCACCCGCACCCTCGCCCGGAAACGGACGCGGCTTCGGCGCCGGAAAGGCCGCGGCGGCCCGCGCGGCGTCGGCCCAGGGCGCGAACCCCGCCCTGCTGCCCCCGCCGCCGGCCGTCCCCCAGCAGAACAGTCCCGGCGCCGGCGCGGCCATGGCCCCCGGCGTCGGCGGTGGCCAGCCCTCCTGGGCCCAGCAGGTGCACCGCCTGGGCGGGCCCGAGGAGGGCGGGGAGCAGCGCCTCGCGCCCTGGAAGCCGCCCGTCGAGGACGTGTTCCAGGCCGCCGCCCGCAGACAGGCGTCGGCCCGTCCGGCGGGCCTCGGCAAGCGGCTGTTCGCGCGGCTCGTGGACACCCTGGTCGTCGGCGCCCTCACCGCCGCCGCAGCCGTGCCGCTGGGCACCATGGCCGTCGACCACATCACGGAGAAGATCGACGAGGCCAAGCTCTCCGGCGAGACCGTGACCGTATGGCTGCTGGACGGCACGACCGGGCTGTACCTGGGCATCGTGCTGGCCGTGCTGCTGCTGGCCGGGATCCTGTCCGAGGCGTGGCCCACGGCCAAGTGGGGCCGCACCCTCGGCAAGAAGCTGGTCGGTCTGGAGGTCCGGGACATCGAGGGCCACGAGCCGCCGTCGTTCGGCGGGGCCCTGCGCCGCTGGCTCGTCTACATCGTCCCCGGACTGCTCGGCATCGGCGTCGTGGGTGTCCTGTGGTGCCTGTTCGACCGCCCGTGGCGCCAGTGCTGGCACGACAAGGCCGCGCACACCTTCGTGGCGGGTTGAGCGCGCACCGATATACGGCGGCCGTACGTTCGACGGTGGGTGGGACGGGTACGGCGTACGGATCACCTGATCCGGTACCCCGGACGGCCCCTCGCCGGATGCGGAGCCGGGGGGTTCGCGGTCCACTCGGGCCATGAGCAGCGAACCGCCCCCCGGCTCCGGTCAGCAGCCACCGGACGACGACCCGTTCAGGAAGCAGCCGCCGCCTCCGTCGTACGGCGCAGGCGATCCCTACGGCAGCTCAGGCCCCGCCGGCGGCGGCTCGCCTTATGGAGGTGGCGGCCCGCCCTACGCGGGCGGCGGTGATCCGTACGGCGGTGCCGGCGACCCCCTCGCGGGCATGCCCCCGCTCGCCGACGGCGGCCGGCGTGTGCTCGCGCGGCTCGTCGACATGATCCTCGTCGGTGTCGTCGTCGGGCTGCTCACCTGGGGTTTCAACGTCAACGAGTACGACGTCGACGGCGACGACATCAACTACGGCCGCTCGGTCGGCCAGTCGCTCGTCGCCGCCGTGCTCTACATCGCGTACGACACGATTCTGATCTCCCGCACCGGGCAGACGCTCGGCAAGAAGTGGCTCCGGCTCCGGGTGGCCAACCTCGACAACGGCGCCACGCCCTCCGTGCAGAGCGCGCTCGTCCGGGCGCTCGTGCTGTGGATCCCGTTCGCGTTCTGCTGCGCCTGCGTCTGGACGGCGATCTCGGGCGGCTGGAGCTTCTTCGACAAGCCGTACCGGCAGGGCCTGCACGACAAGGCGGCCAAGACGGTGGTGGTCAGCACCAGTTGATCAACTCCGGGAACGGCAACGGCGGTTGGGCGGGGCCCGCATCATGCGGGCCCCGCCCAACCGCCGTTGGCGGAGCGGAAGGGGTGGTTCAGTCCTGCTGTCCTGAGGAGGCCTGTACGGGGACGCGTTCGCGCGGCGCCTGGGCGGCCGACGAGGCGACGATCTGTGAGGTCGCCCGAGCCGGCCTGGACCGGGGCACGGTCATGGCGACGAGCAGTCCCAGCACGAGTCCCACGAGGGCGATCAACGCGACCCCCGGACCCGAATCCGTCTGAGACAGCAGCAGCATGGCGAGCGTCGAGAGAATCACGGTGCACGAACCGTAGGTGAGCTGTGCGACGGTCGGACGAGGCGCGGTCTGACGAGGCATGGCAATCGAGTCCTCGTGGGAATCGGGAGTGAGGGGAGCGGGTCGACCTGGCTTTCCACCGGGCATCCGGCGTTCCGCCAACCGACTCTAATCGCGTCCATGCCCGACTGGAACGCGCGGTAAGCGTGACCTAACCCACGGCTCCGGAGCACAGGGGGCGCACGGAGTCACGGCGTCCAGCAACTGGACGCGCCCGCGCGCCGGTTGGGCGACACGTCGGACGTGCTCCCGATGTCCGTAAAGCGAGCCTATGGCGGAGTTATAGCGATCATCAACTCCGCATAATGCATTTGACCTGTTCAAGTCAAGGTCTGTCTTTTCTTCTAAACCTCTAGTCAAATTACGTCACTTGACTACACGCGTATACCGCCCGCGGAGAGCTTCCGAACCAGGAACCCCCCATCCGCGCGGACGGACGCGGGGGAGGGACCCTCAAGTGACCAGCAGACCCTGGACGTTCAGAACGGCGGCCGTCGGTGTGGCACTCGCCACAGCCGCCGCCACCTTCTCCACCTACGCCATCGCCGAGGCCGATTCGAGCGCTTCGGCCGCGCCGGCCGCGAACCGGCACGACCCGGCGGGGCAGCAGCAAGCGGACCACGACCTCGACGGCCCGCTGACCAAGACGCAGGAGGCCCAGCGCGAGGAAGCACTCAACCAGGTCATCTCCGGCGAGGCCACGGCCAAGAACCGCAACGGTTCGCAGGTCGTGCAGCTGAAGAGCGGCAAGGGCAAGGGCAAGTACGTCGAACTGGGCCGGGAGAAGACCGACAAGATCTTCACGATCCTGGTCGAGTTCGGCGACCAGATCGACAGCCGCTACGGCGGCACGGTCGGCCCGCTCCACAACGAGATAGCCCAGCCGGACCGCACCCAGGACAACAGCACGGCCTGGCAGGCGGACTACAACACCGACCACTTCCAGAAGCTCTACTTCGGCACCGGCAAGAACGTCGAGTCGATGAAGAAGTACTACGAGAAGCAGTCCTCGGGCCGCTACTCGGTCGAGGGCACCGTCTCGGACTGGGTCAAGGTCCCCTACAACGAGGCCCGTTACGGCTCCAACCTGGCCAACGACGGCGCCTGGTACGCGGTCCAGGACGGTGTCACCGCATGGGTCGCGGCGCAGGAGGCAGCCGGCGCGACCGACGCGGAGATCAAGGCGCAACTGGCCGCGTACGACCAGTGGGACCGCTACGACTTCGACGCCGACGGCAACTTCAACGAGCCCGACGGCTACATCGACCACTTCCAGATCGTGCACGCCGGTGAGGACGAGTCCGCGGGCGGCGGCGCCCAGGGCGAGGACGCCATCTGGGCCCACCGCTGGTACGCGTTCGGCACCGACGCCGGCTCGACCGGCCCGGCGGGCAACCAGCTCGGCGGCGCGCAGATCGGCGACACCGGCATCTGGGTCGGCGACTACACCATCCAGCCGGAGAACGGCGGACTCGGCGTCTTCGCCCACGAGTACGGCCACGACCTCGGTCTGCCGGACCACTACGACACCACCAACACCGGTGAGAACTCCACCGGGTTCTGGACGCTGATGTCGTCCGGTTCCTGGCTCGGCACCGGCGGCGACAACATCGGCAACCTGCCCGGCGACATGAACGCCTGGGACAAGCTCCAGCTGGGCTGGCTCGACTACGACACGGCGAAGGCCGGGAAGAAGTCGAACCACAAGCTGGGCGTCGCCGAGTACAACACCAAGAACGCGCAGGCGCTCGTCGTCGAACTGCCCGAGAAGACGGTCACCACCCCGGTCGTCACCCCGGCGCAGGGCGCGACCCAGTGGTGGAGCGGCAGCGACAACAACCTCTCCAACACGCTGACCCGTTCGGTCGACCTCACCGGCAAGTCCTCGGCCACCCTGACCCTGGACGGCTGGTACGACATCGAGGCCGACTACGATTACCTCTACACCGAGGTCTCCACCAACGGCGGCGCCACCTACACGCCCCTCGACGGCACGGTCGACGGCGCTGCCATCCCGCGCGACGGCAGCGGCAACCCGGCGCTCACCGGCACGGTGGACGCGTACAAGAAGCTGTCGTACTCCCTGAACGCCTACGCGGGCAAGAAGTTCGACCTCCGCTTCCGCTACACGTCCGACGGCGGCGTCTCCCTGAAGGGCTTCGCGGCCGACGAGATCACCGTCACCGCCGACGGCGCCACGGTCTTCGCCGACAACGCGGAGAGCGCGGACGCGGCGTGGACGACGAAGGGCTTCTCGCGCATCGGCGCGGCCATCACGGACGACTACCCGCAGTACTACATCGCCGAGAACCGCCAGTACGTGTCGTACGACAAGACCCTCAAGGTCGGCCCGTACAACTTCGGCTTCTCGACGACCCGTCCGTCCTGGGTCGAGCACTTCCCGTACCAGAACGGTCTGTTGATCTGGAAGTGGGACACCTCCCAGAGGGACAACAACGTCACCGCGCACCCGGGTGCCGGTCTGGTCCTTCCGGTGGACGCGCACCCGACCGCGCTGAAGTGGGCGGACGGCACGCTGATGCGCAGCCGTATCCAGTCCTACGACTCCCCGTTCAGCCTGTACCGCACGGACGCCCTCCGGCTCCACAAGGCGGACGTGCTCACGAAGGTCGCCTCCCAGAAGGGCGTGCCGGTCTTCAACGACCACACCTCCACGTACTACGACGCGGCGACCCCGCTCGCGGGCGTGAAGATCACTGACACCAACACCAAGATCAAGATCGTCAAGGAGGCCAAGGACGGCTCCACGATCTCGCTCCAGGTGGGCCCTGCGGTGAAGTAGTCCACATAATCGCAGGTCAGAGCATGATCGGCCGTGACCCCCTGGCGGGTCGCGGCCGATCGTGTTTAGGTGCCTCCTGTGCCTTTCTTATTGACACCGAGTCCCACGGGGGGTGTGACCGCATGGCCGCAGGAGGTTTCTGCACGTTGCCCAGTGGCAGCGTGGTGGTGGCGTTGAACCTGCCCAGCCCCACCGCCCCGGCCCCCGTCCGCACGGGCGCCGGCCTGGACGACGTACGCGTCCTGGTACTGGCCCGGAACCGGGCCAGGGCACTGACCCGCCTGCGCAACCTCGGCCTGCGAGCGGTCTACCTCCGGGGCAACGCGGCCCCGCCCACCCCCGACGAGATCACGGCCGTCCTCCACCACCCCGACGGCCTGATATGGCGCACGGCCCCGGACAACAGCGTCCCGTCCATACCGGAGCGCACGGAGCTGTGGCACCCGATCGGGTCCCTGCTGCGGAGGCCGCCGGCACGGGTGTGACGGGCGGGGACGTCCCGGCTGGTTCAGGCCGGTTCAGACCGGTCCGGTCCTCCGCCCCGCGACCCGGACCGCCGCCGGATGTGCAGGGCCGACGCGCGCCGTAACCTCGTCGAATGACGGCAGCCGAAGTTCACCCCGACGGACCCCGCGGCATCGAGCAGCGCAGGCGCGAGGCGCTGGAACGGCTCGCGCGGGACATCGACGTATGGGTCGCCACGGCAGACGCCGACGGCGAGCCGACCCTCGTTCCGCTGACCTTCTGGTGGGACGGCGGGACGGTGTGGCTGGCCACCCGCGACACCAACCCGACCGGCCGCAACCTGCGCGCCTCGGGCCGGGTACGACTCTGCTTCGGCCACACCCGGGACGTGGTCCTGATCCACGGCACGGCCCGCACGCTGACCCGCGACGAACTGCCGGCCGGCGTGGGCGACGCCTTCACCGCGAAGGACGGCTGGGACCCGCGGGAGAGCGGCCCCGCGTACGTCTGGTTCCAGGTCGTCCCGGAAGTCATCCAAGCGTGGGGAACCGTGCCCGAGATGGCCGACCGGGACCTGATGCGCGACGGCACATGGCTGAACCAGGCGGCCGACTGACCAGGGCGTACGGCCTACGGGTCACACCACCGGCTTGCCGGACAGCTCCACGCCCGCCGCCCGCAGCTCCTCCAGGGCCCGGTCCGTGGACTCCTCGGCGACTCCGGCGGTGAGGTCCAGCAGGACCTGGGTGCGGAAGCCCTCGCGGGCCGCGTCCAGGGCGGTGGCCCTGACGCAGTGGTCGGTCGCGATGCCGACCACGTCCACCTCGTCGATCTCGCGGGCCCGCAGCCACTCGGCCAGCGTGACGCCGTTCTCGTCGGCGCCCTCGAAACCGCTGTAGGCCGCCGCGTACGCGCCCTTGTCGAACACGGCGTCGATCGCGCCGGAGGCGACCGCCGGGGCGAAGTTCGGGTGGAAGCCGACGCCCTCCGTGCCGGCCACGCAGTGCGCGGGCCAGGAGCGCTGGAAGTCGGGGTTGTCGGCGAAGTGGCCGCCGGGGGCGATGTGGTGGTCACGGGTCGCCACGACGTGGCGGTATCCGGCGGGGGCCTGCCCGATCAGTTCGGTGATCGCGGCGGCCACGTCGGCACCTCCGGCCACCGCGAGACTGCCTCCCTCGCAGAAGTCGTTCTGCACGTCTACGACGATCAAGGCGCGGCGCATGGGCGGTCTTCCTTCGACGGTTTCGGCCGTACGGCCGTTTCGGCGGCGACGGCGGGTCGGTCGTACGGGAGGGGTGCGGGCCCGGCCGGTGTGACTGCGCGAACTACTGAACTACTGAACTACTGAACCACCGAGCCTAGAGACTTCCGCACCACTTCGGGAGGGGGCATTCGGGGCAATCGGCGCGCGCGGACGCCCGTAGCCCCTGCGCACCGGGGCTGTCAGACGCGCACGGGCAGATACTCCGTCGGAATGACGGCCTCCCCGCGCGACAGCTGGGTCGCCGACAGCGGCAGGTTGGCGCGCGCGGCGGCATGCCGGTCCCGTACGACGTCCAGCGGCTCGCGGGCGATCACCCGGCCGCCCTTGACCAGCTCGACCAGCAGCTGCCGGTCGGCCAGCTCGACGGGCACCGGTCCCGTACCGATCACCTCGGCCTCCGCGATCCCGTCCCGGTCGAGCCGCCGGGCCGCCCACTTCCGGCCGCCGACGGACGTCTTGCCCCCGCTCGACCTCTTCGCCACCGGGACGAGCGGAGCCTTCGGGTCCGCCGACTCGGCGCGGGCGACCAGTTTGTAGACCATGGAACAGGTGGGGTGGCCGGAACCCGTCACCAGCTGGGTGCCGACCCCGTACGCGTCCACGGGCGCCGCCGCCAGCGAGGCGATCGCGTACTCGTCGAGGTCCGAGGTCACGATGATCCGCGTCCGCGTGGCCCCCAGCTCGTCCAGCTGCTGCCGCACCCGGTGCGCGACCAGGAGCAGATCCCCGGAGTCGATGCGCACCGCGCCGAGTTCCGGCCCGGCGACCTCCACGGCCACCCGTACCGCCTCGGTGACGTCGTACGTGTCCACCAGCAGCGTCGTGTTCCGGCCCAGCGCGTCCACCTGGGCCTGGAAGGCGTCCCGCTCGCTGTCGTGGAGCAGGGTGAACGCGTGGGCGCTCGTCCCGACGGTCGGGATGTCGTAGCGGAAACCGGCTGCCAGGTCGGACGTGGTCGCGAAGCCGCCGATGTACGCGGCGCGGGAGGCGGCCACCGCGGCCAGCTCGTGGGTGCGCCGGGCGCCCATCTCGATCAGCGGGCGCTCCCCGGCGGCCGAGGCCATCCGGGACGCCGCCGCCGCGATCGCCGAGTCGTGGTTGAGGATGGAGAGGATCACCGTCTCCAGCAGCACGCACTCCGCGAAGGACCCCTCGACCCGGAGAACCGGCGAGCCCGGGAAGTAGACCTCGCCCTCGGGATAGCCCCAGATGTCCCCGCGGAAGCGGTAGGAGGCCAGCCACTCCAGGGTCTCCTCGTTGACGATCCGGCGCTCGCGCAGGAAGTCGAGGACGGCAGCGTCGAACCGGAAGTTCTCCACCGCGTCGAGCACCCGCCCGGTGCCCGCGACGACGCCGTAGCGCCGGCCCTCCGGCAGCCGCCGGGTGAAGGCCTCGAAGACCGACCGCCGGTCGGCGGTGCCCGCCTTCAGGGCTGCCTGGAGCATCGTCAGCTCGTAGTGATCCGTGAAGAGTGCCGTCGAGGGAACGTCCACCGGCAGCCCAAGGTCCGCTGTGTTCATAAGGACGGATGCTACCCCCATCTCGTCACTTTGACGATTTCCCGGGTGATTTGGCCCGCGACCCCCTTGTGGTGGCAGCATGGGCCTGTGACGTCACCCGCTCCCGTAGAGATCGAACGCACCGAGTCGGCGGAGGAGACCTTCGCCGTACCCGAGCCCGACGTCCCGTGGGTCACCATCGTCCACAACGACCCGGTCAACCTCATGAGCTATGTGACCTACGTCTTCCAGACGTACTTCGGCTACCCGAAGGACAAGGCCACCAAGCTCATGATGGACGTCCACCACAAAGGCCGGGCGGTCGTCTCCAGCGGCAGTCGCGAGGAGATGGAACGCGACGTGCAGGCGATGCACGGCTACGGTCTGTGGGCCACCCTCCAGCAGGACCGGAAGTAGCGAACTCACTCCATGCCAGGACACTTCGAACCGCTCCCCGGCGGCGGCGCGGCCGTCGCGCTCGACGACGTCGAGATCTCCATCATCCGGTCGCTGGCCGTCCAGCTCCTGGAGCTGATCGGCCCCGGCCCCGCCGAGGACGCCTCCGACGACCCGCTCGCCGAACTGTTCGCCGAGGGCCCGAGCGAACCCCCCTCCGACCCGGTGCTCAAGCGCCTGTTCCCGGACGCCTACGGCGACCCCGTCGACGTACCCGCGTCCCCCGGGCAGGCCGAGGAACAGCGGGAGTACTCCGCCGAGTTCCGCCGGTTCACCGAGAACGACCTGCGGACCGGCAAGCGGGAGAACGCCCTCACGGTGATCCGCTCACTGGACGCCCTGACGCCGGCCGGCGACGGGGGCGCGGTGCTCAAACTGGCCCACGAGGAGTCCCAGCAGTGGCTGGGCACGCTCAACGACCTGCGCCTGGCGATCGGATCCCGGCTGGACGTCGTCGACGAGGAGGACACCGACCTCCTCTACCGGCTGCCGGACGAGGACCCGCGCAAGCCGATGGTGATGGCGTATCTGTGGCTGGGCGGGCTGCAGGAGACGCTCGTCACCACGCTGATGCCCTGACGCCCTGATGCTCTGAGCAGTTGTGGGATTCCGGCATGTGGGCCGTCCCGTACCAGCCCTCGGTACGGGACGGCCCCTCTGCTTATCCTGGCCGGCATGCTGACCATCACCCAGGCCCTCGTCGACCAGATCGTCGCCCACGCGCGCAAGGACCACCCCGACGAGGCGTGCGGCGTCGTCGCCGGCCCGGCGGGCACCGACCGCCCCGAGCGCTTCATCCCGATGCTGAACGCGGCCATGTCGCCCACGTTCTACGAGTTCGACTCCGGGGACCTGCTGAAGCTGTACCGCGAGATGGACGACCGCGACGAGGAGCCGGTGGTCATCTACCACTCCCACACGGCGACCGAGGCCCACCCCTCCCGCACCGACATCTCCTACGCCAACGAACCCGGCGCCCACTACGTCCTCGTGTCCACAGCGGACACGGACGGCCTCGGCGAGTTCCAGTTCCGCTCGTTCCGGATCGTCGAGGGCGAGGTCACGGAGGAAGAGGTCACGGTCGTGGAAACCTACTGATCTCAGCTGGCGGTCCGAAAATGTCCAGAGTGCGGGACAGGTCTCCAGGATCCGGACCGGGAATCGATACGATGAGCCCATGGTTCCCTACGACGTGAGTGAGAAGACGCCGGGCGCCCCGCTGCTCGTGGCGCGGCTGCACGTCGACCTGTGCAGGCTGGCCAGCGCCATCTGTTGACCCTGCCTCCTGCCGCCGTACGGCCGTGAGCCGGTGGGGGTACCTCCCGCGCGAGCGCAGCCGAGCGTGGGGGAGCCTCACACGCATGACCAGCAACAACCTGCTTTTCGCGCCGTCGCGCGCCCATCGACCCACCACTCCCGACAGGAGCCCCGAGCCATGGCCATCGAGGTCCGCATCCCGACCATCCTCCGCACCTACACCGGCGGTGAGAAGGCCGTCCCCGGTGCCGGGGAGACCCTCGCCGAGCTCCTCGCCGACCTCGAGACCCGGCACACGGGCGTCCAGGCCCGCATCGTGGACGACGGCAAGCTGCGCCGCTTCGTGAACGTCTACCTCAACGACGAGGACGTCCGCTTCCTCGACGGCATCAACACCAAGCTCGCCGACGGCGACACCGTGACCATCCTGCCGGCCGTGGCCGGCGGCATGGCCTGATCGGCCCCTGGCACCCATGCGCTACGACTCGCCGCTGGCCGCGGTAGGCAACACCCCCCTGGTGCGCCTGCCGCGGCTGTCGCCGTCCGCCGACGTACGGATCTGGGCGAAGCTGGAGGACCGCAACCCCACCGGCTCGGTCAAGGACCGCCCCGCCCTGCACATGGTCGAGCAGGCCGAGAAGGACGGCCGGCTCACCCCCGGCTGCACGATCCTCGAACCCACCTCCGGCAACACCGGCATCTCGCTCGCCATGGCCGCCAAACTCAAGGGCTACCGCATGGTCTGCGTGATGCCCGAGAACACCTCGCAGGAACGCCGCGAGCTGCTCGCCATGTGGGGCGCCGAGATCATCCCCAGCCCCGCCGCCGGCGGCTCCAACACGGCGGTACGCGTCGCCAAGGAGCTCGCCGCCGAGCACCCGGACTGGGTGATGCTCTACCAGTACGGCAACCCCGACAACGCGGGCGCCCACTACGCCGGCACCGGCCCGGAGATCCTCACCGACCTCCCCTCCATCACCCACTTCGTGGCCGGCCTCGGCACCACGGGAACCCTGATGGGCGTCGGCCGCTACCTCCGCGAACACAAGCCCGACGTGAAGATCGTCGCCGCCGAGCCGCGCTACGACGACCTGGTGTACGGCCTGCGCAACCTCGACGAGGGCTTCGTACCCGAGCTGTACGACGCCTCCGTCCTCACCACCCGCTTCTCCGTCGGCTCGGCGGACGCGGTCACCCGCACCCGGGAACTCCTCCAGCAGGAGGGCATCTTCGCGGGCGTCTCCACCGGCGCCGCGCTGCACGCCGCGATCGGCGTCGGCAACAAGGCCGTCAAGGCCGGCGAGAGCGCGGACATCGTCTTCGTCGTCGCCGACGGTGGCTGGAAATACCTCTCGACAGGCGTCTACACGGCGGCCACGACGGAGGAAGCCATCGAGACGTTGCAGGGCCAGCTCTGGGCGTAAGGGCGGCAAGGGCCGCAAGAGCCGTAAGGCTCCAACCTGGCCGATCACGAGCCTGTTCCGCAGCTTGTTCCGCACTACCCGGCGGCTACGTGGCGAGGTGTCGGACCTGGTCCCAGAGGGCCGGGTCCACCACCCCCACCCGCCGCCGGAACTCCGCCACAGGCAGGTCACGCAGCTCGTCCGTCTCCAGGAAACTCGGCCGGCCCTGGGCGTCGCCCACCGCACCCGGCGGCAGCGGGATCACTCCGGGCCGCTCGTCGTGGTATCTGCTGGTGATCTTCGCGACCGTCGCGCGCCGCCCACGCACCGCGATCACCAGACACGGCCGGTCCTTGCTCCCGGGCCCGTCCTCGAACGGCACGTTCGCCCACCAGATCTCCGCGGGCCTCGGCCGCGCCGACCGCCCCCGCTGCCCTTTCGGTCCCTCCGGCCGCCCGGGCGGCCTGCCCCCGCGCCTCGAGGGCCGATGCCCGCGTCCCCAGCCGTCCACCAGCGCCGCGACCAGCGCGAGCAGCACGACGGCCGCCAGGGCGAGCCACCATGACGTGTCCATACGGAAGACCGTACCGGCGCACTCCCCACGCCGCCCGCGCTACCGGCGCTTCACGTCCAGCCGAACCGGTGACAGCACAGGTGAGTTCGCCCACAACAGCCCTTGACGGAGGAGCGACGGGGGGTTTTGCGCCTTACGCTCGACAGCACCGCAAGAACCCCGGCACGTTCGTTTTGACGCTCCCCGCCCGCGGAGGTTTCTGCTTTATGAAGCTCACCGTCGTCGGCTGCTCTGGGTCGTTCCCGTCCGCGGAATCGGCCTGCTCGAGCTACCTCGTAGAGGCCGACGGCTTCCGGTTGCTCCTCGACATGGGCAACGGTGCCCTTGGCGAGTTGCAGCGCCACTGCGGTCTCTACGACCTCGACGCGATCTTTCTCAGTCATCTGCACGCCGACCACTGCATCGACATGTGCGCGTACTTCGTCGCCCGGTACTACCGCCACGACGGCGGGCGCTGCGACCCGATCCCGGTCTACGGCCCCGAGGGCACCGAACACCGCCTCACCACCGCCTACGCCGACACCCCCACCGCCTCCTCCATGAGCGAGGTCTTCGACTTCCACACGGTCAAGCCGAGCACCTTCGACATCGGCCCGTTCACCGTCCACACCGAGCGGGTGCGCCACCCGGTGGAGGCGTACGGCATCCGCATCGAGCACGCCGGGAGGTCACTGACGTACTCGGGGGACACCGGCGTCAGCGACACGCTGGAGCAACTCGCCCGGAACACCGACCTGTTCCTCTGCGAGGCCGCGTTCACGCACGGCAAGGAGAACATCCCCGACCTGCACCTCAACGGCCGCGAGGCGGGCCTGACGGCGAAACGCGCGGGGGCGCGCAAGCTCGTCCTGACCCACATTCCCCCGTGGACCGACCCGCAGGTGAACCTCCTCGACGCACGCGAGGTGTTCCGGGGCCCGGTCGAACTGGCGGCGCCGCGGGCGTCGTACGAGATCTGACGCCGCGCAGACGCACGAGGGCCCCGGAACCGACTCCTGCTCGGGTTCCGGGGCCCTCGTCATGCCGTACTCCCGTACGAGGACGGCTCACGCCTTGGTGAGATCCTCGACCTCTTCCTCGGGCTCGCGGCCGGGGGTGGGGAGGTTCCACCGGGTGATGGCGAAGCGGAAGACGACGTAGTAGATCGCGCCGAAGGCCAGGCCGACGGGGATCAACAGCCAGGGCTTGGTGGAAATGCCCCAGTTGATGAAGACGTCGATGAAGCCGGCCGAGAAGCTGAAGCCCATGTGCATGCCCAGGGCCCAGGTCACGGCCATCGAGATCGCGGTGAGGACCGCGTGGATGGCGTACAGGACCGGGGCGATGAACATGAAGGTGAACTCGATCGGCTCGGTGACACCCGTGACGAACGAGGTCAGCGCCATCGACATCATCATGCCCAGGACGGCCTTGCGACGCTCGGGGCGGGCGGAGTGCGCGATCGCCAGGGCGGCGGCCGGCAGACCGAACATCATGATCGGGAAGAAGCCGGTCATGAACATTCCGGCGGACGGGTCTCCGCCGAAGAAGCGCGGCAGGTCGCCGTGGAAGACGGTGCCGGCGGAGTTGGTGAAGTCGCCGATCTGGAACCAGGCCACCGAGTTCACGAACTGGTGCATGCCGATCGGGATCAGCGCACGGTTGATGAGACCGAAGAGAGCGGCGCCGAAGGAGCCCAGACCGGTCATCCACTCGCCGAAGTTGGTGATCACGTCACCGATGGGCTGCCAGCCCAGGACCACCAGGACGCCGAGGGTGGTACCGAGGGCGGCCGTGATGATCGGCACAAGCCGACGGCCGTTGAAGAAGCCGAGCCAGTCGACGAGCTGCTTGCGGTGGTAGCGCTGCCAGAGCACCGCCGTCAGGAGACCGAGGATGATGCCACCGAGCACGCCCGGGTTCTGGAAGGTCGCGGTCTGGGCGGCCTCGTTGCCCTTCTGCCAGAAGCCGCCGCCAAGCCCCGTCCCCGTGTAGGTGGCGCCCTCGTGCCCGTCCTTGATCGGGTACTGGTGGATGACCGCGTAGTAGGTCAGGAAGCCGACCACGGCGGCCAGCGCCGTCGAGCCGTCGGCCTTCTTCGCGAAGCCGATGGCCACGCCTATACAGAACAGCAGGGGCAGACCGAAGGAGCTGTCGAGCAGGGCGCCGCCGGCTCCGGCGAACACCTTCGCCACATCGGCGGGGATGTGGAACCTCTCCTGGGAGTCCGCTTGGCCGAGCCGGAGCAGAAGTCCCGCCGCCGGAAGTACGGCGATCGGCAACTGCAGGCTGCGGCCGACCTTCTGCAGGCCCTGGAACAGGCCGGATCCCCTCTTCTTCGCGGGGACCGCCGCGGTGGTGGCGGTGCTCATACTTCCTCCAACGGGTGGAACGTGGTCTACACCAGTCAGTGGTGTAGACCATGTTGTAGCACGGTGAAGGGCGCATAAGGAACCCGCGATTCCATAACAGATACAGAGTGGTGTAGACCTGTTGGCGAGCAGTGCGCGGACCGCTCGCGAAGATCGGTCGACTGTGGGTTACTGCGACAAAGCGGCTCGGACCAGGGAGTACGACATGTCCACCAAGGCAGAGAAGATCGTCGCCGGACTCGGCGGCCTCGACAACATCGAAGAGGTCGAAGGCTGCATCACCCGGCTGCGCTGCGAGGTCATCGACCCCTCGCTGATCGACGACGCCGCCCTCAAGGCCGCCGGCGCCCACGGCGTCGTCAAGATGGGCACCGCGATCCAGGTCGTCATCGGCACGGACGCCGACCCGATCGCGGCGGACATCGAAGACATGATGTAGACCCCGGCCCGAACCCGGATCCGGATCCGAACCCCCGTACCCAGCACGGGCGTTCGCCCGCGAGGGGTCCGTCCTGGCCACAGGAAGGGCCCCTCCGCCGTTGCGGCTAGGCTCGTCGGCATGTCACGTATCGACGGCCGCACCCCCGAACAACTCCGCCCCGTCACCATCGAACGCGGGTGGAGCAAGCACGCCGAGGGCTCCGTCCTCGTCTCCTTCGGCGACACGAAGGTCTTCTGCACCGCCTCGGTCACCGAGGGCGTCCCGCGCTGGCGCAAGGGCAGCGGCGAGGGCTGGGTCACCGCCGAATACTCGATGCTCCCGCGCGCCACCAACACCCGCGGCGACCGCGAGTCGGTCCGCGGCAAGATCGGCGGCCGTACACACGAGATCAGCCGCCTCATCGGCCGCTCCCTGCGCGCGGTCATCGACTACAAGGCGCTCGGCGAGAACACGATCGTCCTCGACTGCGACGTCCTCCAGGCCGACGGCGGCACCCGCACGGCCGCCATCACCGGCGCGTACGTCGCCCTCGCCGACGCCATCGCCTGGGCACAGGGCAAGAAGTTGATCCGCGCCGGCCGCCAGCCCCTCACGGGCACGGTGAGCGCGGTGTCGGTCGGCATCGTCGCCGGGGTGCCGCTCCTCGACCTCTGCTACGAGGAGGACGTACGCGCGGAGACGGACATGAACGTCGTCTGCACCGGCGACGGCCGCTTCGTCGAGGTCCAGGGCACCGCCGAGGCCGAACCGTTCGCCCGCGACGAGCTGAACTCCCTCCTCGACCTCGCGGTCGCCGGCTGCGCCGACCTGACGGCACTCCAGCGCAAGGCGCTGGACGCGACCCTGGAAAGGTAAAGGGCGCACCAAATAAGGTGGCGGTCGCGGGCAACCGCACCGCTGCTCCGCCGCGTCTCCAGAGATACGCACCCATACGCGGGAACACGGGCGTACGGCACACCGCCGTACGCCCGACCCGTCAAACGGAGGGAACCCGAACCATGCCCGTCAGTCGCCGACTCCGACTCCGCAACGCACGAGGACTCGGACGGGGGCGCCGCGCCACCGCGATCGCCGCCACCGTGGCGGCCGTCGCGCTGACCGCAGGGCTCACCACCGGGTGCGACGCCGTCAACAAGGCCCTGGACTGCGTCCAGACCGCCGACGCCATCGCCACCAGCGTCTCCAACCTCCAGCAGGCGGTCAACAGCGCCGCGAACGACCCGACGCAGCTGGACGAGGCCCTGACCTCGATCGACAAGAACCTCGACGACCTCGGCGACAAGACCGACAACACCGACGTCAACAAGGCGGTCGACGACCTCAACAAGGCCGTGGACAACGTCCGTACGGCCGTCAAGGGCGGCGACCAGACCCCGGACATCAGCGGAGTCACGGACGCGGCGGGCGAACTGACGAAGGTCTGCACGTCGTAGCTGGCGCAACCGTCGTAAACGGCGTGAGAGGTCCCGGGTGAGCCCGGGATACTGGACGCCATGACACGCCTGATCCTCGCCACCCGCAACGCCGGAAAGATCACCGAGCTGAGGCAGATCCTCGCCGACGCGGCCCTCCCCATGGACCTGGTCGGCGCGGAGGCCTACCCCGACATCCCCGACGTCAAGGAAACGGGCGTCACCTTCGCCGAGAACGCCCTGCTCAAGGCCCACGCCCTTGCCCAGGCAACAGGCCTCCCGGCGGTGGCCGACGACTCGGGCCTGTGCGTCGACGTCCTCAACGGCGCCCCGGGCATCTTCTCGGCCCGCTGGTCGGGCCGCCACGGCGACGACCGGGCCAACCTGGACCTGCTGCTGGCCCAGCTGTCGGACATCGCGGACGAACACCGGGGCGCCCACTTCGCCTGCGCGGCGGCCCTCGCCCTGCCGGACGGCACGGAACGGGTGGTCGAGGGCCGGATGCGGGGCGTACTGCGCCACACCCCGGTGGGCTCGGGCGGCTTCGGCTACGACCCGATCCTCCAGCCGGAGGGTGACACGCGGACGTGCGCACAGCTGACCCCGGCGGAGAAGAACGCGATCAGCCATCGGGGGCAGGCGTTCCGGGGGTTGGTGCCGGTGGTTCGGGAGTTGTTGGGCTGAGGCGGGAGAACAGGGACGGCCTGTGAATCATTCCTTCGATTCACAGGCCGCTTATGTGCGGCGGAAGGGATTCGAACCCTCAAGCCCGATCAAGGGCCACAGATCCTAAGTCTGCTGTGTCGCCATTGCACCACCGCCGCTAGTCGTCTGCCATCGTACCGGGAGCTGGTTGCCGCCTTCTGCCTCCCCGGCACCAGGTGCTGGTGATCGCGTGGCAGTTGGGGCAGAGCAACCGCAGGTTCTCGCGGCGGTCGTCGCGCCAGTCCCCGTTGATGTGATCGATTTCCAGGGTCATGGGCTTGCCGAGCCACTCCGGTCCAGTACCGCATCGGGCGCACTCTTCGGCTATGCCGACCTCGTTGAGCGCCCTGCGGAGGCGCTTTGTCGTCGTCCGTTGCTGGCCCTTGTGCTGTACCAGAACATCCTCAGGCTGTTTGGCGTTCGGGGATCGCCGTCCTCGCTGGTGTGCCTGCCCCAGGAAGTGCGCTGTCGTCAGGTGATCGTCGGCGATCCACTTGTGCAGCTTTTTCCGCTGCGCAGCGGTATCCGTGCAGCTCAGGCGGCGTAGCACTTCTGCCAAGGAGGTGGACTCGGTTATGGCCACCCGTAACTCGTCGGGCGTGGGCCGGGCGGGCCGACCGTAGGGGCCAAAGTGCGAGATGTCGATGCCGAAATGGGCGAATCGCTTGGTGAGGTACGTGCGGAGGTAGCCGTATGGCCGGGTGCCGAAGAAGGCAATGACCTCATCGAGGTCGGAACACCGAGTTGCTGCCTCGATCAGGCGCTCGCGTGTGTACTGCATGGCGCTGGTCACGAAGCGCGCCCCTTGCCGCGTCCCCGGTAACTGTCCGTCGTCGAGTGGCAGTTGGGGCAGAGGAGTCTCAGGTTCTCGATGCGGTTGTTCCGCCAGTTGCCGTCAATGTGGTCGACCTCAAGGGGGAGCGGCTCCCCGAGCCAGACCCCTTCGATCCCGCACAGGGCACACCGCTCCTCCATGCCCAACTCGCTCATCGCCCGCTTCAGGCGATTGCTCGGGACCCGCCTGGCATGTGCCGACGTGTCCTCGATGAGGATCTCCTCGGCAGTCCGACGGCGTTGGTTGTACCGCTGTCGCTCCGTGCGGACGACTGGCGTGAAGTGCGAGATGTCGATGCCGTAAGCCTTGATGCGACGGGAGATGTTCGTGTGGTGTCCGCCTACCACCTCAAGCCCGAGTCGCCGTAGGACCTCGTTGACACTCGACGACGTTGCGACCACCGGCTCAAGGATCTCCCTGGTCCACTTGGCTCCCTCGCGCTCGAAGTGCAAGACATTCACCCCCAGTTTCTGCATCCGCTGGGAGATGTACCGCCGCTTCCAGCTCTTCGGATCCACCCCCAACCGCTCGCACGCCTCCGACAACGTCCGAGATCCCCGAGCAGCCTCCTCCAGCCGCTCCTTCGGATACGCGCTAACCCCCATCGAGTCCCCTCCGTCTCCCGACCACCCGTTCGTGGTCTCGTACGGAGTAACGAACCGCTTATCGGACAGTCACGCCCAAAACGCAAAGCGGCCCGCACCGGAGTCGAATCGGCACGGGCCGCCCGAGCAGCGGAAACGGGGGCTCAGACGCCCAGGTCCTTGATGATCTTCGCTACGTGGCCCGTCGCCCGGACGTTGTACAGGGCCTGTTCGATCTTGCCCTCCTCGTCCACGATGAACGTGGAGCGGATGACGCCGACGTACGTCTTGCCGTAGTTCTTCTTCTCGCCGAAGGCGCCGTACGCCTGCAGGACCGTCTTGTCCGTGTCGCCGAGCAGGGTGACCTTCAGGTTCTCCTTCTCGCGGAACTTCGCGAGCTTCTCCGGCTTGTCGGGGGAGATGCCGATCACGTCGTAGCCCGCGCCGGCGAGGACGTCGAGGTTGTCCGTGAAGTCGCAGGCCTGCTTGGTGCAGCCGGGGGTCAGGGCGGCCGGGTAGAAGTAGACGATGACCTTGCGGCCCTTGTGGTCGGCCAGCGACACCTCGTTGCCGTCGGCGTCGGGGAGGGTGAAGGCCGGGGCCACCTCACCGGGCTGGAGTCGCTCGCTCATCCGTCTGATCTCCTCGTACGTCCTCGTGCGGCCTGGAAAGGTTCCGGTCCGAGCCTAACCGGGGGTGCTGACAGTGCGGGCCGAGGCGGAACTGACAGACTGTCCGGAGCAATGCATCCAGCGGACTTCGGAGGGCGTACGGTGGCGGACACCTCGGACAGCAGCAGAACCCCGGCGCAGATCGAGGCGGACATCAGGCGTCGTCGCGAGACGCTGGCCGAGACGCTCGACGAGATCGGGGTGCGGGTGCACCCGAAGACGATCGTCGGCGATGCCAAGGCCAAGGTCGTCGCCGGCGTCGATCACACCCTCGGACGCGCCTACGTCGGCGTCAACCGCGTTGTCGGTGACGTCAAGGGGCAGTTCGTCGACGAGGACGGGGCGCCCCGGATCGAGCGGATCGTGCCCGTCGCCCTGGTGGTCGTGGGGCTCGTCGGGCTGCTCGCTCTCGGCACCCGGCGGCGCAAGGGCTGAACGGGCAGGTAGGTTCGGAGTGTGAGCGCCAAAAGCAGTGACCAGAGCACCCATCACGACAAGCTGCCCATCCGGATGCTGCACGACCGTGTGCTCGTCCGGCAGGACGCCGGCGAGGGCGAGCGGCGTTCCGGCGGCGGCATCCTGATCCCCGCCACCGCGGCCGTCGGTCGTCGGCTGGCCTGGGCGGAGGTCGTCGCGGTCGGGCAGAACGTACGTACGGTGGGGCCGGGCGACCGTGTTCTGTACGACCCGGAGGACCTCGCCGAGGTCGAGGTGCGCGGGGTCGCCTACGTGCTGATGCGTGAGCGCGATCTGCACGCCGTCGCCGCGGACCGCTTCGAGGGTTCCGAGGACTCGACGGGCCTGTATCTCTGAAGCGCAGGCAATCGGGAGAGGGGCTGGTGACCATCGTCACCAGCCCCTCTCCCGTCGGTGTCACAGCGCCGCAGTCAGTCCCGTCTCGACGTGCTCAGCGCGCCGCCCGTCAGCCCCGGTGTCGTCCCTCCCGTGGTACCGCCCGTGTCCGTCGTACCGCCGGTGTCGGTGGTGCCGCCGTCGGTCGTCGTGCCCCCGGTGTCGGTGGTGCCGCCGGTCGTGGTCGTGCCGCCCGTGTCCGTCGTGCCGCCGGTGGTGGTGGTTCCGCCGGTGTCCGTGGTGCCGCCGGTGGTGGTCGTGCCGCCCGTGGTGGTGGTCCCGTCCGTCGTCGTGCCGCCGGTCGTCGGGGTGCTGCCCCCCGTTGTCGGACCGGTCGTCGCGCCCGGGGTTTCCTGGCCGCCGTCCGTGGTGCCGCCGTCGTCCTGGCCGTCGTCCGTGCCGGGGTCGGGTGATGTGTCGGCGGGCGGGAGCTGTTGTTCCTCGGCGCCGTCCTGGAGCTGGAGGTCGAAGTCCTTCGCCTTCTTGCCCTTCAGGGCGGCCTTCGTGAACTGGGCCCAGATCTCGGCGGGGGCGCCGCCGCCGTTGATGCGTTCGAGGCCCATCGCGCCGTACAGCGACTTGTGCTTGCCGGTGACCGGGTCCTGGCCCATGACCGAGACGACCGTCGCGAGGTCGGGGGTGTAGCCCGCGAACCAGGCCGCCGTGTCCTCCTCGGCCGTGCCCGTCTTGCCGGCGACCGGGCGGTCGGCCGCCTGGGCCGCCGTCGCCGTGCCCTCCTCCACCACGCTCTGCAGGACCGCCGTGGTCGTGTCGGCGGCCTCCCGTGACACGACCTGCTTGGCCTTCTGCCTGGGGAGGGTCACCGCGCTCTCCTCGCCGTCCTTCACGATCTTCTCGATGATCGTGTACGTGCCGTGCTTGCCGTGGTTGGCGAGCGTGGCGTACGCCTCCGTCATGTCGAGGACGCTGGCCGTCGAGGTGCCGAGCGCGATGGACGGGTACGGGTTGAGGTCGGGGGTGTCGGACGGCAGGCCGAGGTCGATCGCGGTCTGCTTGACCTTCGCGGGGCCCACGTCGACGGCCATCTGCGCGTACACCGCGTTCACGGACTTGTTCGTCGCCGTGCGGACGGTGATGTCGCCGTACGAGTACTGGTCCTCGTTCTCGGGGGCGTACTCCCCGCCGTTCCAGCCCTCGACCGGGCGTTCGTTGGTGCCGTCGTAGTACGTGTTCGGGGTGATCGCCTGGCCGTCCTGGGTCGCCGAGCCGTTCTGGACGGCCGAGGTGAACACGAACGGCTTGAAGGTGGAGCCGTCCTGGTAGTCGCGGCGGGTGGCGTTGTTGACGTACTGCTTGGTGTAGTCGATGCCGCCGTACATCGCGAGGACCTTGCCGGTGGCCGGGTCGATGGCGACGCCGCCCGCGCGGACGTAGTTGTCGGCCTTGTTGTTCTTCTTGTCGAGCTTCTTCATCACCTTGTCGTTGACGGCCTTCACGAAGGCGTCCTGCTTCGGCTTCTGCAGGGTGGTGGTGATGCGGTAGCCGCCGGCCTGGAGTTCGTCCTCGGTGAGGATCTTGTTGTCGAAGAGGTAGTCGTTGACCGCCTTGACGAGGTAGCCGCGCTGGCCGGACATGCCCGTCGAGACGATCGACTGCCTGGGCTCGGGGAAGGTGATGGCCTTCCGTGCGGACTCCGTCAGCCAGCCCTTCTTGACCATGCCGTCGAGGACGTAGTTCCAGCGGGCGAGCGCGGCCGGCCTGTTCTCGGGGTGGGCGATCACGTCGTACTCGCTGGGCGCGTTCAGCAGCGCGGCGAGGTAGGCGCCCTGGCCGGCGGTCAGTTCGACGGCGTCGACGCCGTAGTAGGCCTGGGCGGCGGCCTGCAGGCCGTACGAGTTGCGGCCGGCGTAGCTGGTGTTGAGGTAGCCCTCGAGGATCTCGTCCTTCGATTTCACCCGGTCCAGCTTGATCGAGATGAAGAACTCCTTCATCTTTCGGGTGACGGTCTGCTCCTGGGCGAGGTAGTAGTTCTTCACGTACTGCTGGGTGATCGTCGAGCCGGACTGCTTGCCCTTGCCGGTCGCCGTGTTCCAGGCGGCGCGGAGCATCGCCTTGGGGTCGATCGCCGACTCGGTGTAGAAGTCGCGGTCCTCGGCGGCCAGTACGGCGTGCTGGGCGTCCTTGGAGATCTGCGCCAGTGTCACGTTCTCCCGGTTGACCTCGCCGTCGCGGGCGAGCTGGCTGCCGTCGGCGTAGAGGTAGACGTTGCTCTGCTTGGTGGCCGCCGCGTTCGCCGCCGGGATCTGCACCATGTAGTAGCCGAGCGCGAACAGGGCGATGACCATCATGATCCCGAGCACGAACGCGCTGAGCACGAACCGCCAGGTCGGGACCAGCCGCCGCCATCCGGTCCGCCGGGGACGCTTGGGCTTCTTGCCCTCCTCGGCGTTCTCGGCCGTCTCGGCCGGCCCTGGGTTCTCGGGCTTCCAGCCCTCGGCCACTTCGGGTTGCGCGTCGGCCTGCTCGTCGGCCTGCACGGCGGGCTGTACGGCGGTTTGCTCGGCTCGCGCGACGGGTTCCGCGTCGGCTCGCGCGACGGGCTTCACGACGGGTTGCGCGGCGGGCTTCACGACGGGTTGTACGACGGTCTGTTCGGACTGTGCGTCGGGTTCCACGTCGGGTTCTCTGGGTGCCGAGCCCTGCGTCGGCTGCTGTGGCTCTGGCTGGTCGCTCATGTCGTGCACGGACTCCTGTTTCGCGTCGTACGTTCCCGTACGACCTCTTTCACCACTTCAAACGTTTTCTGCGCCCCCTCTTGAAGACTGTCGCACCCGGCGATCAGTTCCCTGACCTCGGCACGCGTCCTGCCCGAAAATGCGTGGCGGGCCCGGAACACGGAGGACTAGGCTCCTGCGCTTCGGTCCTGACGCGTTTGGGGAAGGCTGGTGTCGTGGGTTCTGGGCGGTTGTACGCGGCCGTCGCGGCGGGGGGTTTCCGACGGTATGCCACCTATCGGGCGGCCACGCTGGCGGGGGTGTTCACCAACACCGTCTTCGGTGTGATCCTCGCCTACACGTACATCGCCCTGTGGGACGAGAGACCGCACCTCGGCGGGTACGACCAGTCCCAGGCCCTCACCTATGTGTGGCTGGCCCAGGCGCTGCTGACGACCATGTGCGTGATGGGCACGGGCTTCGAGGACGAGCTGATCGAGCGTATCCGTACGGGTGACATCGCGATCGACCTCTACCGGCCGGCCGATCTCCAGCTGTGGTGGCTGGCCCAGGACCTGGGCCGGGCCCTGTTCCAGCTGATGGGTCGCGGGCTGATTCCGCTGGCGTTCGGCGCCTGGCTCTTCGACCTGACGCTCCCGGCCTCGCCGCTGACCTGGCTGGCGTTCCTGGTCGCGGTGGCACTCGGGATACTGGTCAGTTACTCCTTCCGGTTCCTGGTGGCGCTGACCGCGTTCTGGCTTCTCGACGGCGCGGGCGTCATCCAGATGGCGTGGCTCGCGGGCATCTTCTGTTCGGGCATGGTGCTCCCGCTGAACGTCTTCCCGGGGCTGCTCGGCGAGATCGTACGGGCCCTGCCGTGGGCGGCGTTGATCCAGGCGCCGACGGACGTCCTGCTGGGGGAGGCGGATGCGCTGGGCACGTTCGCGTTCCAGGCCGGGTGGGCGGTGGCGCTGCTGGCGGTGGGGCGTCTGCTGCAGTCGGTCGCTACTCGGCGGGTGGTGGTTCAGGGTGGGTGACGTGGGCGTGGGCGTTGACGGCGCGGTGAGGACCGGGGTCCGGGGTGAGCGGTGGACCGGCGCCGACTGGGACGACGGGCCGCTCGGTCGCCGGGAGCGCGTGCTCGACGGCGTTCGGGCCTATCGGCTGATCGCCGCGATGTGGATCAGGTCCACGATGGCCTACCGGGCCTCCTTCGCGATGACCACGTTCGGGAACTTCCTGGCGACCGGCCTCGACTTCCTGGCGATCGTGCTGATGTTCTCCCAGATCGACCGGCTCGGCGGCTACGCGCTGCCCGAGATCGCGTTTCTGTACGGGCTGTCGGCGGTCGCGTTCGGGATCGCCGACCTCGTCGTCGGGTCGATGGACCGGCTGGGGCGCCGGGTCCGCGACGGCACCCTGGACACGCTGCTCGTCCGGCCGGCGCCGGTGCTCGCGCAGGTCGCCGCGGACCGGTTCGCGCTGCGCCGCCTCGGCCGGATCACCCAGGGTCTGCTGGTGCTCGGCTACGCCCTCACGGCTCTCGACGGAGTCCACTGGACGGTGCTCAAGGTGCTGCTGCTGCCGGTGATGGTGCTGAGCGGCGGGGCGATCTTCTGCGCGGTGTTCGTCGGGGGCGCGGCCTTCCAGTTCGTGGCGCGGGACGCCTCCGAGGTGCAGAACGCGTTCACGTACGGCGGCGCCACGCTGTTGCAGTATCCGCCGGGCCTGTTCGCGCAGGATCTGGTGCGCGGGGTGACGTTCGTCCTCCCGCTGGCCTTCGTCAACTGGCTGCCCGCGCTGTATGTGCTGGGCCGCCCCTATCCGCTCGACCTGCCGGAGTGGGTGGCGTTCCTGCCGCCGCTGGTGGCGGCGGGCTGCTGCGCGCTGGCCGGGCTGGCCTGGCGGGCGGGACTTCGTTCGTACCGGAGCACGGGGAGTTAGGGCACGTGGACAGTCGCAGTCACAGTCGAAGTCACGGTCACGGTCACATGGACGGTCGTTTCGCGGACGGTTCGTTCAACGAGTCCTTCATCGAGCTGGACGGTGTCGAGAAGGTCTTCGACGTGCGCAAGCGGACCGGGTTCATGAGGAGTGAGCGGCGGGAGGTGCGGGCGGTCGACTCGATCTCCTTCCGGGTGGCGCGGGGGGAGATGGTCGGCTACATCGGCCCGAACGGCGCCGGGAAGTCGACGACCATCAAGATGCTGACGGGCATCCTCACGCCCAGCGGCGGCCGGCTGCGCGTCGCCGGCATCGACCCGTCCCGCGAGCGCACCCGCCTCGCGCGGCGCATCGGGGTGGTGTTCGGGCAGCGTACGACGCTGTGGTGGGACCTCCCGCTGATCGACTCGTACAACCTGATGCACCGCATGTACCGCATCCCGGACGCCCGTTACCGGGAGAACCTCGACCGCTGCGTCGAACTGCTCGAACTGGCCGACCTGTTGGACGTGCCGGTCCGTCAACTGTCCCTCGGTCAGCGGATGCGCGGCGACATCGCGGCGGCCCTGCTGCACGACCCCGAGGTGCTGTACCTCGACGAGCCGACCATCGGCCTGGACGTGATCTCGAAGGCCCGGGTACGGGAGTTCCTGCGCGACCTGAACGCCGAGCGCGGTACGACGGTCCTGCTCACCACGCACGACCTCCAGGACATCGAGCAGCTGTGCTCGCGCGTCATGGTCATCGACCACGGCCGGCTCATGTACGACGGCCCGCTGACCGGCCTGCACGAGGTGGGCGACAGCGAGCGGATCCTCGTGGTGGACCTGGAGCGTGAACTGCCGCCGATCGAGGTGCCGTCGGCGCGGGTCGTACGGGTGGAGGGCCCGCGTCAGTGGCTGGCGTTCCCGGCGTCGGAGTCGGCGGCTCCGCTGGTCGCGCGGATCGCGGCGGAGTATCCGCTGGTGGACCTGTCGGTGCGGGAGCCGGACATCGAGGCCGTGATCGCGAAGATGTACGCCGAGCAGGCCGAGAAGTCGGGGGACAGGTCGGGGCGTGCGGCCTCGTAGCCTCCCTCGCGGGGACCTCGTAGGCTGCGTGCATGACGGACGACCTTCCGGAGCTGCGCGCTTCCGACGCCGATCGTGAACGAGTCGCCGAGGTACTGCGGGACGCCCTCGCGGAGGGCCGGCTCGACATGGCCGAGTTCGAGGAACGGCTCGACGCGACCTACCAGGCGCGTACGTACGGTGAGTTGACGCCGATCACCCGTGACCTGCCCGGGGCCGGGGTAAGCGCGCCCCCGGTGAGCATGGTCAAGCAGCCGCTGGGGGACGGGAGTTGGGCGGACCGGATCGTCGGGGGTGAGGGGTCCTCGCGGTGGGGTGTCGCCGTCATGGGCGGGTTCCAGCGCAGGGGGCGGTGGACGGTGCCGCGGCAGTTCAACGCGTTCGCGTTCTGGGGCGGCGGCGAACTCGACCTGCGCGAGGCGAACTTCGCGGACCGCGAGGTGGTCCTCAACTGCGTCGCGATCATGGGCGGAGTGAATGTGCTGGTGCCGCCGGGCGTCGAGGTCGTCGTGCGCGGCATCGGCATCATGGGCGGCTTCGACCACAGCCAGGAGGGGGTGCTGGGCGACCCCGGCGCCCCCCGGGTGATCATCCAGGGGTTCGCCTTCTGGGGCGGCGTCGGCGTCACCCGCAAACTCCCGAAGGCGGAGCGCCAGCGCCTCAGGGAGGAACGACGCCAGGAGAAGCTGGACCGGAGGGACGGCCGGGGGGAGCTGGACGGCTCGGGTCCCGGATTCCACCACGGCCACGGCCACGGCCTGCACAAACGTGAGCTGGGCAGGGACGACGACTGAGTGCTTCCTCGAAGGCGCCCCCAGCCCCCTAGAGCTAGGCCGGTGCCGCCCCCTTCAGGTCCTCCAGGTCGAACACGTCCCCCATCCGCGCGTACCCCCTGTCGCTCGGATGCAGGTGATCCCCGGAGTCGTAGTCCGCCCGGAACCGCAGAGGGTCGTACGGATCCCGCAGCGCCTTGTCGAAGTCCGCGTACGCGTCGAACACCCGCCCACTCCGGATCTCCGTGTTCACGGCCTGCCGCAGCGCCTCCGTGGTCGCCGAATACCCGTGGAACCCGCCGAACGGCATCAGCGTGGCCCCCACCACCCGCAGCCCCCGCCGGTGCGCGTCGTCCACCAGCTCACGCAGCCCGGAGACGATCGAGGACGCCCGCAGGGCCCTGGGGTCGTGGGCGCGCAGGATGTCGTTGACGCCCAGGTCGATCACGACGGCCTTGACGTTCGTACGGCCCAGGACGTCCCGTCCGAACCGTGACAGTCCGCTCGCGTTGGGCGCCGGCACCCCGACGCCGCCGTGGCGCAGGACGCGGTTTCCGCCTATGCCCTGGTTGACGACGCTGTAGCGGGGCACGTCCGCGCCGGACTCCGCCGCCGTGTGCAGCCGGTCGGCGAGGACGTCGGGCCACCGGCTGTTGGTGCCCACGCTCGACTTGCTGCCGGCGGTGAGCGAGTCACCGAGGACGACGACCGTGCCGTTGGCCTGGTCGCTGAGGACGTCCAGGGCGGTGACGTACCGCCAGGCCTCGATCCGCTCGGTGTACGCCGTGGCGTGGGGATCCTCGGTGCGGTCGCCCACGGCGGCGTACGACATCTGCCGGGCGTTCGGATGGTAGGTGACCGGGCCGGACGGGACCGCGGCGTACGTCGTCACCAGGACGTCACTGTCGCGCGGGACGACGATCCGGACGGCGTCGCTGACGATCTGCTGCCTGGCCGGGATGGTCACCGACGGGCTGCCGCCGAAGGTGAGCCGGCGCATGGTGCCGGCGTCGGCGGCGGCGCTGTTCTCGGCGGCGGCGACGGCGACCGAGGCGTGGGCGATGGTCAGGGGCTGCTTGCCGTAGAGGTTGGAGAGCGTGACGCGGGCACTCGTACCGCCGGCCGCCGTGTGCACGACGTTGCGCAGGGAGCGGCCTGCCAGGCCCTGGACCTCGGTGCCGGGCTCGCCCTCGACGGGGGAGGCGGCCCAGGTGCCGACCCAGGCGCCGGCGGACGCGGGGGCGACGTCGTTGCCCGAGTCGCCGCGGGCCTGGCCGACGGACCGTGCGCGCCGGCTGCCGTCGTCGAGGGTCGCCCCGACGTATATGGCGGCCGACACGGCCACGACGAGCGTGATCATCGCGGCGAGCAGGCCATAACCGTGGCGCCTGGTCATGGGATGCGTGACTCCTCGTACGGCGGGGAGCGTGGGGCTCCGGTGGGCTGTGCCCATGATGCGGGATGGGCCTGTGCGAGCCGGCCCGATCCTTCGGATCGGCTCTCTCCGGGTATACGCGGGGAACTCTTGTTCCGTTCCGGGAGTCGGTCAGGAAGGGACAATGTGTGAGGGATCACTGAACGGTGGAGTGAGTGGAGCGAATGGAACGGACGGAACGAACGGACCGGATCGACCGAACGGAACGGGCGGATCCGACGGGAACGGGGTCGGCGGACGGTGCGGTCCCGGGCCGCGCCATGACCTCCTTCAGCCCCGCCGACGAGGAGCGCCAACGCGGGGTGCGCCGTATGAAGCTCACGGCGACCGGGCTGCTGCTCTTCGTCGCCGTCGTGTACGTCCTCGCCAAGTGGGCCGGTGAACAGGGCGCCGGTTCCTGGACGGGGTATGTCGCCGCGGCGGCCGAGGCGGGCATGGTCGGTGCGCTGGCCGACTGGTTCGCGGTCACCGCACTCTTCCGTCATCCCCTCGGCCTGCCCATCCCGCACACCGCGATCATCCCCACCAAGAAGGACCAACTGGGCGTCTCGCTGGGCGAGTTCGTCGGCGAGAACTTCCTCTCCCAGGATGTCGTACGGCAGCGGCTGCGGGCCGTGGGCATCGGCGGCCGCCTCGGTACGTGGCTCGCCGAGCCGGAGCACGCCGACCGTGTCACGGCGGAGCTGTCGGCGGCCCTGCGCGGGGCGCTCACCGTCCTGCGCGACTCCGACGTCCAGGCGGTCGTCGGCGAGGCCATCACCCGGCGGGCCGACGCCCAGGAGATCGCGCCCGGCATAGGGAAGATGCTGGAGAAGGTCGTCGCCGACGGCGGTCACAAACGGGTTGTCGACCTGGTCTGCGTACGCGCCCACGACTGGCTCGTCCTGCACGAGGACGAGGTCATGGGCGCCGTGCAGGGCGGCGCGCCCGGCTGGACGCCCAAGTTCGTCGACAAGAGGGTCGGCGAGCGCGTCTACAAGGAGCTGCTGCGCTTCGTCACCGAGATGCGCGACGCCCCCTCCCACCCGGCGCGCGGCGCCCTGGACCGCTTCCTCACCGACTTCGCCTCCGACCTCCAGTCGGACACGGACACGCGCGCGCGTGTCGAGCGGCTGAAGACCGAGGTGCTGGGGCGCGGCGAGGTCCAGGACCTGATCGCGTCCGCCTGGACGGCCGTACGCTCGATGATCGTTTCGGCGGCCGAGGACGAGCGCAGTGAGCTGCGGCTGCGCGTACGGGCGTCGCTGCTGTCGCTCGGCTCCCGGATGGCGGTCGACTCCGGCCTGCAGAACAAGGTGGACGGCTGGGTGGAGGGCGCGGCGGTGTACGTCGTGACGACCTACCAGGGCGAGATCACCTCCCTGATCACGGACACGGTCGCGGGCTGGGACGCCGCGCACACGACGAGGAAGATCGAGGCGCACATCGGCCGTGACCTGCAGTTCATCCGCATCAACGGCACGGTGGTCGGCTCACTGGCGGGGCTGCTGATCTACGTGGTGTCGCGGGCGGTCGGGGTGTAGCCGGCGGCTGGTACGCGGGCGCGTGCTCGGCTGGGCACGCGGTTGAGTACCCGCACCTGAGTACGCGTACTCTGTCGGACCGCCTTCGGGCAGGTGACCCTCGTACGTATGACCGAGACAACGGGGAACGGCACCACCGGGAAGCTGCTCGGGCCGCTGGGGACACGTCCCTGGGCCGAGCGCTGGCTGACGCGCGCGATCGGCGCCGCCGTCGCTTCGGCGGCGTACGTCGAGTGCGTCCCCTGGGATCTGCGCAACCGGGCGGAGAGCGCGGGCTCCACGCAGGAGACGACCCCGGTGACGGGCGTCGGGGTCGTCGCCCTGGGCGTCCTGCTGCTGCTCCTGGCCGCCTACTTCGGCCACCGCGACAGCCGGGGCTGGCCGCTGCTCCTGATCGCGGTCCCGCCGGCGGCCCTCATGTACGTCTCCCTGCGCACCCATCCCGGCCCACCCGACGGCTTCGCCAACGCCTGGCCCCTGACCTGGGCCTTCTTCACGCTGGTGATCGCGGCGGGGGTGCTGGTCGCGGCGGGGGTGGGGCGCGCGTTCCGGGTGGAGGACGAGGAGTCGATGGAGGGGCTGGTGTCGGCCTGCCGGTCTGTCGGCAGTGAGGCCGGAGGAGACGCGGGGGTGCGCCGGGAACGGTGGTGACAGGACACCGCACACCGTAACCACCCACCGGGCCTGTGAGCGTCTCGTCGTCGTCGATCGCGAGGCGCGGTGCCGCGATGTGGTCGGTCAGCGGGATGAACGACCGACGGTGATGTGCATGGTGGTCGCGGTCGTTGCCGTCGCGCCGTTGCCGTCGCCGTCTACCGGCGTGTTCTGGCGCCGCCTGTCCGCTGAAGCCCCCTCGCGAGCGCGAGCGCGAGCGTGCCGGCTGCCGGCCCGGGTGCTGCGGGCGGTGCCCCGGGGGCCGGGGCGACCGGGTTCCGGGACTTCGCCGTGTTCGCGCGCGGTACGGCTGTGCACGTCTTCCGTCTGCGTGACGGTTGTCCGTCCCATCCACGGCGTGGATAGCCCGGATACGGGATTCGGATTGCGCTGGGGATGGCCCCGGCGCCTCGGCACCCCCATAGTCGTCGCTACCGCACGCCGCTGTCCGGATACCGCCGGCGTGCGAACTCCCCAGCATGCCGTGCGTCGTCGGCGCCCGTGAGGCATGCCCGCTCCCTTACACCGTCCCCTGGAGTCGCCATGCCCGGTTCCGTTCCCCCGCCGCCTCCCGCCGCGGTCGATGCCCCCACTCCGTCAGCCGTCGCCGTGTCGGGCTCGGCCCATCTGCTGCGGGTGACCCTTCTGATGGCGGGCAGCTGTCTGCCGATCCTGGGGGCGGTGCTGATCGCCCCGGTGCTGCCGAGGATGCAGGACCACTTCGCGTCGGTCCCGGGGGCCAAGGCGCTGGTGCCCCTCGCGCTGACCGTTCCGGCGCTGGCACTGGCGCTGCTGGCTCCGTTCGCCGGCGTGATCGTGGACCGGGTGGGCCGCAAGCGCCTGCTGGTCGTGGCGACCGTCCTGTACGCGCTGTTCGGCACGGCACCGCTGTGGCTGGACTCGCTGGGCGCGATCATCGCCAGCCGCGCCCTGGTCGGGGTCGCCGAGGCGGCGATCATGACCTGCTGCACGACGCTGATCGGCGACTACTACTCCGGGCAGCAGCGGGTGAAGTACCTCGCCCTGCAGACGATGTGCGCCTCGGCGTCGGCCACCGTCTTCTTCGTGATCGGCGGCGTCGCCGGATCGGCGGGCTGGCGTGTGCCGTTCTGGGTGTACGCCGTGAGCCTGGTGCTCGCCCCGCTGATGGCCACCGTGCTGCCCAACCCGGCGGCCCGCGCGGCCGGCGACGAGGCCCCGGCCGAGGCGGAGGCCCGCCGTTCGTTCCCCTGGCGGCGGTTGGCGGGTATCTGTGCCCTCACCTTCTTCGGGGCGATGGTCTTCTACACCGTCCCGGTGGAGATGGCGTACCTGCTCGACGACCTCGGGGTGGAGAACCCCGGCGTGATCGGTCTGACCACCGCGATCGCCAGTGCTTCCACCGTGGGCGGAGCGGTCACCTTCGCCCGGCTCCAGCGTTCTCCCGACCCGATGCTGCCCGCCGTTCTCGCGGTCTGCGCGGTCGGCTTCGGAGTGATGTTCCTCGCGGACAGCGCACCGCTGCTGGTCATCGGGGCGGTGGTCAACTGTGTGGGCACCGGCATGCTGTTGCCGGCCCTCCTGACCAGTGCGATGTCCCGGCTGTCGTTCGAGGACCGTGGGCGTGGGACGGGGTTGTGGACGGCGGCCTTCTTCGGCGGTGCGTTCGTCTGCCCGCTGGTGTTGCTCGCCGGGGAGTCGGCGGTCGGCGGTCTCGCCGGTGCGGTGGGCCTGCTGGGGCTGGCCACCGCCCTCGTCGCGGCGGGGCTGTGGGCGGCCCGCCGTCGCGTGGGTGCTGTCGATGCCCGGCCGTTGCCGGTGCGGTTGGCCTGAGGGCGGGCGGGCCGACCGCCGTGGATGGGTCACTCACGGGCTGCGGCGGGGCTGGATCAGAGTCGACTCTGCGGCGGCCCGCCGTCGCGTGGGTGCTGTCGATGCCCGGCCGTTGCCGGTGCGGTTGGCCTGAGGGCGGGCGGGCCGACCGCCGTGGATGGGTCACTCACGGGCTGCGGCGGGGCCGGATCAGAGTCGACTCTGCGGCGGCCCGCCGTCGATGCCCGGCCGTTGCCGGTGCGGTTGGCCTGAGGGCGGGCGGGCCGACCGCCGTGGATGGGTCACTCACGGGCTGCCGCCGGGCCGGATCAGAGCTGACTCTGCGGCGGCCCGGCGCCCTGTTCGGCGGAGCCGGCCTTTTCCGGGCCCTTGCCGCCGCTGTAGCCGTTGCCCGCCAGTGTCGCGCCGACCTCCGCGGCCTTCTGACGCAGCCAGATGTGGCCCGCGTCCTGAGCGTGCACCGGGTGCCACCACATCGCCTCCCGCACCGGTACCGCCTCGAAGGGGCAGGGCAGGACGCGTACCGCGGCGGAGCGGACCGCCTTGCGCGCCAGGCGCTCCTGGATCATCGCGATCCGGCGGGTGCCCTCGACCATGAGGGGCAGCAACTGGAAGGTCTGCACGGACACCTCCACCTGGGGGCTGATCCCTATCATGCTGAGCTGGCGGGCGGCCGGGGCGTCGTAGGGACGCTGGTAGACGGCCCAGGGCAGACGCCCCAGCTGGTCCAGGGTGAGTTCGTCACCGACCTCGGGGTGATCATCGGCGACCAGGCACAGCCAGCGGTCCTGGTGGAGGTCGACGGCGGGGAAGCCGTCGATGACGCCGTGCGGCATCAGCAGTCCGTCGACGGTGCTCAGCACCGCGGCGGTGTTCTCCACGACGGACGGTGCCGGGTGCTGGAAGGTGAGCCGGATGCCGGGCGCCTCCTCGTGCAGGGCGCGGGCGAGTGCGGCACCGAACACGGCCGCGCCGTAGTCGGAGGCGAGCAGGGTGAACTCGCGGCTCTCCGCCGCCGGGTCGAAGTCGGCCTGGCTGGCGAAGACCCGCTCCAGCAGGTCGCACGCGGTGGCGCTGCGGTCGCGCAGGGCGGCGCCGAGCGGGGTCAGCTCGTAGGCGTTGCCGGTCCGGGCGAGCAATTCGTCGTCGAAATGGCGGCGCAGCCGGGACAGTGCGGCGCTCATGGCGGGCTGGCTGAGGCCGATGCGCTCGCCGGCCCGGGTGACATTGCGCTCCTCCAGCAGCGCGCGAAGGGCGAGGACCAGATTGAGGTCGAGTCGGGACAGGTTCACCGGGCAACCGCCTAGCAGCGAGAGTCATCCATGGCATGGATTCGACGCATCCACAGGATTGATTTCCGTGATTGGCCGATCAGGGTCAGAGTAGACCGCAACCCAGCAGGAGGAAATCTGATGGCAACGCTCGCGCAACCTGCCGGCCCGTTCGCGCTCGGCACGTTCTCCGACCAGGACGGGGAGCCGTTTCCCGGCCTCCTGGTCGAAGACCGGGTACTGGATCTGCGCAGCACCCTGGACTGGGCGCCGTCGGGTCTGCGCGCCGTGGTGGAGCGGTGGGAGGAGACCCTCCCGCTCCTGCGTGCCCTGGCGGACGACGACGCCCTCGCCTGGCGTCCGCTGGGGGGCGTGCAGGTGCACGCCCCCATCGAGCCGCGGCAGATCTTCCAGTCCGGTGCCAACTACCGGCAGCACGTGATCGACCTGGAGGTCGCCCACCGCTCCCCGGACGACCCCCGCACCGTCGAGGAGGCACGCGCGGAGATCGCCGCGGTCATGGACCACCGGGCCGCCGAGGACCTGCCGTACGTGTTCATCGGTCTGCCGAGCGCGATCACGGGCCCCTACGACGACGTGGTCCTGCCCGCGTGGGCCGAAAAGCCGGACTGGGAGCTGGAGTTGGCGGCCGTCATCGCCAAGCCCGCCTACCAGGTGACGGTCCAGGAGGCCCTGGAGTACGTCGCCGGATACACCATCGCCAACGACCTCACCGACCGCGCCACCGTGTTCCGCCGGGACATGAAGGCCATCGGCACCGACTGGCTGCGCAGCAAGAACGCTCCCGGTTTCACACTGCTCGGCCCGTGGCTCGTACCGGCCGAGTCGATCGCCGACACCGGTGACCTGCGGGTCACGCTCAGGCTGAACGGCGAGACCATGCAGGACGAGTCCACCAAGGACATGCTTTTCGGGGTCGCCCGGTTGGTGTCGTACGCCTCGCAGACAGCTCGACTCCTGCCCGGAGACCTGGTGTTGACCGGCAGTCCGGCCGGCAACGGCATCCACTGGGGACGCCTGCTGCGCGACGGAGACGTCATGGAGGGTTCCATCACCGGTCTGGGCGTGCAGCGCACCCGCTGTGTCGCGGAGGGAACGGCACGAGAGGGAACGGCATGAGCGGGAACGGCATGAGCCTGGACCGCCGCGACCCGGAGGGCGCGATCGCCGAGGCCGCCAAGGCGTACTCCAACTGGGGGCGCTGGGGCGAGGACGACGTACTCGGCACCCTGAACCTCCTCGACGCGGCCAAGCGCCGCGAGGCAGCGGCCCTGGTCCGCCGCGGCGTCAGTTTCTCGCTCTCGCAGTCCTTCGACATGAACGGCCCGCAGAAGGGCTGGCGCCGGCGCACCAACCCGGTGCACACCATGCTCGACACCGGCACCGACGCCGCCCTCGGCAACCAGGGCTTCCCGCACGGCATCGGCGGCGCCGACGACGTGATCGCCATGCCGTTGCAGTGCTCCACCCAGTGGGACGGGCTCGGCCACATCTTCGACCACGGCAAGGCATGGAACGGCCGGGACTCCGAGAAGGTCGTCACCTCCGACGGCGACCTCGTCACCGGCATCGAGCACATGGCGCCGTACGTCGCCGGCCGCGGCGCGCTGCTCGACGTGGGCCTGGTCGTCGGCACGGACGGCGAACTGCCCGACGGGTTCGCCATCACCGAGGAGCACCTCACCGCGACCGCCGAGGCCCATGGGGTGACCGTCGGCCGCGGCGACATCGTCCTGGTCCGCACCGGTCGGCTCGCACGCGCCCGGCGGGACGGCTGGGGCGACTACGCGGGCGGTCCCGCGCCCGGCCTGTCGTTCACCACCGCCGGATGGCTGCACGGCAGCGACATCGCCGCGATAGCCACCGACACCTGGGGTTTCGAGGTCCGCCCCAACGAGTTCGACAACGCCTTCCAGCCGCTGCACCAGGTCGTCATCCCCAACATGGGTCTGCTGATCGGCGAGATGTGGGACCTCGACGCGCTGGCCGCGGACTGCGCCGACGACGGCGTGTACGAGTTCTGGCTCACCGCCGCTCCCCTCCCCATCACCGGAGCCGTCGGCTCCCCGGTCAACCCGATCGCCGTCAAGTAACCCGTACAAACCCGCACAACCGCCGGATACGCCGTTCCCCGGACAGGAGCGGCGCATCCGGCCCCGCACCCCCGTCCCCACCTCCGGCCCGTGCTCCCCGCGGGCGAGCCGCAGCCCCCGCCGCCCGAAGCCGCGCGGCCCAACCCCGGGAGGAATCCCCGACATGGCTGACAGCCGCACTCTCCCCCAGCCTCCGCCCGGGGGCACACCCACCGTCCTGGTCATCGGCGGAGGCGCCTCGGGCAACGCCGTCACCATCCTGCTGCGCCGGGCCGGCATCGCGGTCGACCTGATCGAGGCCAGGCCCGACTGGAACGCCACCACCGGCTCCGGCATCACCCTCCAGGGCAACGCCCTGCGGGTCCTGCGCGAACTGGGCGTGTGGAAACAGGTGGAAGCCTCCGGATACGCCTTCGGCTCGCTGGGCGTGACGGCCCCCGACGGCACCGTCCTGTTCGTCGCCGAGGACATCCAGACCGGCGGGGAGGACCTGCCCGCCACCCTCGGCATGCAGCGCCCCCAGCTGCAGCAGCTCCTCATCGACACGGTCCGCGCCTCCGGTGCCGACGTCCGCCTCGGCACCACCGCCGAATCGCTGGACCAGGACGCCGACGGCGTCTCGGTGCGCTTCAGCGACGGCAGCGAGGGCCGCTACGACCTGGTGATCGGCGCCGACGGTCTCCACTCCGCCACCCGCGCCGCGATCGGCATCACGGACAGACCCGAGCCGACCGGCATGGCCATCTGGCGCATCGCCGCCCCGCGGCCCGAGAGCGTGACACGCACCGACCTCGCCTACGGTGGCCCCGCCTACATCGCCGGCTACTGCCCGACCAGTGAGAACACCATCTACGCGTACCTCGTCGAAGGGTGCCGCGACCGCGCCTCCATCGACCCGGCCACCTACGCCGACGAGATGCGCCGCCTGGCGCAGGGCTACGGCGGGGTCTGGCCGGAGATCACCGAGCACATCACCGACCCGAAGAAGGTCAACTACACCAGGTTCGACCACCTGCTGGTCGAGGACTCCTGGCACCGGGGCCGGGTCGTGCTCATCGGTGACGCCGCCCACTGCTGCCCGCCCACCCTGGCCCAGGGCGCCGCGATGTCCCTGGAGGACGCCCTCGTCCTCGCCGAGTTGCTCACCAGCGGACGGGACTGGGACGGCGAGCTGCTCCAGGCGTTCCACGACCGCCGCATCCCCCGGGTGCGCACCGTCGTCGCGGCGTCCATGCAGATCGGCCAGTGGCAGCTGGACGGAGTGCGCGACGCCGACATGCCCGGGCTGGTCGGCCGCACCATGAACCTCCTCAAGGAGCGCCCGTGACCGCCACCGCGTCCACCGCGTCCACCGCGTCCACCGCGTCCACCGCCGCGTCCACCGCATCCTCCGCGCCGACCATCGACGTCCACGCCCACCTTCTGCTCCCGGAGGTCGAGGAGGCCGTTGCGGGCCACCCCGGCCTCGCCGAGGCCCGCGCCCTCGACGCCCGCCGCAACGGCCCGGCGGCCCTGGCCGTGAACGGTCCGATGGTCGGCGCCCGCGCGGCGAAACTGACGGACGCCGCGGAGCGCCTGGTGGCCATGGACGCGCAGGGCGTGGACATCCAACTGGTCAGCCCCTCGCCGTCCCACTACCACTACTGGGCCGAGCCCCAACTGGCCGAGACGGTCTGCCGGCTGGCCAACGAGGGCACCGCCGCACACTGTGCGAAGGCTCCCGACCGGCTGCACGGCCTGGGCCTGGTGCCGCTCCAGCATCCCGGCCTCGCGGCCGACCTGCTCGACCACGCCCTGGACCAGGGACTGAGGGGCGTGGAGATCTCCTCGCACGCGCCCGGCCACGAGCTGTCGGATCCGGCGTACGAACCCCTCTGGTCCCGTGCGGAGGAGACGGGCGCCCTTCTCTTCCTGCACCCGTTCGGCTGCACCCTCGACCATCGCCTGGACCAGTGGTACCTGTCCAACACCGTCGGCCAGCCCACCGAGAACGCGGTCGCCCTCTCCCACCTGATCTTCTCCGGCGTCCTGGACCGCCATCCGGGCCTGAAGCTGATCGCGGCGCACGGCGGCGGCTACCTGCCCACCCACATCGGCCGCTCCGACCACGCCTGGCGGGTCCGCCCCGACGCCCGGGGCTGCGCGCGGGAACCGAGCACCTATCTGAAGCAGCTGTACTTCGACTCCCTCGTCCACAACCCGCACGTACTACGGGAGTTGATCCGGAACGTCGGAGCCGACCGGGTCCTGCTCGGCTCGGACTTCCCCTTCGACATGGGCACGGACGACCCGCTCGGCGCACTGCGCGCCGCCGAACTGGCCGACACCGACTTCCACTCCATCCGCGGCGGAAACGCCGCCGCCCTGCTCAACCTCGTCCGAGAGGGATCCCCCCATGAGTAACCGCCTGCTCACCCACCTCCGACACGTCGACCTCGCCGTACCCGACTACGACAAACAACTCGACTTCTACGCCGGCGTCTGGGGCCTGACCAAGGTCGCCGAGGACTCCGGCATCTCCTTCCTCGCCGCCGAAGGCAGCCCCGAGCAGTACGTCGTACGGCTGCGCGAGGCCGACGAGAAGCGCCTCGACCTCGTCTCCTACGGCGCCGCGAGCCCGGCCGACGTCGACACGCTGGCCGAACAACTCCTCGCCGGTGGAGTGCAGTTGATCTCCCGGCCGGGCAAGGCGGAAACGCCCGGCGGCGGTTACGGCTTCCGCTTCTTCGACGTCGACGGGCGCACCATCGAGGTCCTGGCCGACGTGGAGGTCCGACAGCACCGCAGGATCGAGGAGAAGGAGTCGATCCCGGTCAAGCTGTCGCACGTCGTCCTCAACTCGCCGGATCTGGACCGGACCAAGGAGTGGTACGAGGAGCACCTCGGCTTCCGCCTGTCCGACACGCTCGGCCATCCGCACATCGGCGACGTCATGCACTTCATGCGGATCAGCAACCAGCACCACTCCATGGCCATCGCCAAGGGCCCGCACACCTCGCTGCACCACATCTCCTTCGAGATGCGCGGGATCGACGAGTACATGCGCGGCTCCGGCCGGGTGATGCGCGCCGGCTTCAGGAAGATCTGGGGGCCGGGCCGGCACATGGCGGGCGACAACACCTTCACCTACTTCCTCGACCCGCACGGCAACACCGTCGAGTACACGACGGAGTTGGAGCTGCTGGACGAGGACACCTGGCACCCGCACGTCTACGACTTCTCGAAGCCCGAGGTCACCGACCAGTGGGGCACCGCCAACCCCATGAACGAGCTGGTCACCAAGGAGTCCTTCAACGACGTCGACCGCGGCGTGTTCGTCGCCCCGCCGGTCTGATCGGCGAGCCCCGAGTCCCCGGGGGCGCGGTGGCCCTGTCACTGCCCTGACTCCCATGCCGCGCCCCCGGCCCTCGTGCCCACCCCGCACGCCGACAGCCGACAGGAAACCGCCATGCGTTTCGCCACGTACGAATACCGCGACCGACGCCAGGTGGCCGTCGCCGAAGAGGACGGCACGCTCCACGCCCTGCCCGGCGTCAGCTCACTGACCGGCCTGCTCGCCGAGGGAGGCGGCCTGCCCGGGCTGCTCGACGCGGGCTCCGCGGTCCTCGACGTCCCGGCCGGTCCCCATGTCTCCGAGGTACGACTGCTGCCGCCGCTCCAGCCGCCCACCGTGCGGGACTTCGTCACCTTCGAGGAGCATGTCGAGGGCGTACGGCGGTCCGTGGACGGGGCCGCCGGGGTACCGGAGCGGTGGTACGCGGCCCCGACGTTCTACTTCGGCAACCCCTACGCGATGTACGGGCCGCACGACGACGTACCCGTGCCCCCGGGCTCGCGGGTCCTCGACTTCGAGCTGGAGGTCGCCGCCGTGATCGGCAAGGAGGGCCGCGACCTCACCCCCGAGCAGGCCCGTGACCACATCGTGGGCTACACCGTCTTCAATGACTGGTCGGCCCGCGACCTGCAGTCCGCCGAGATGAAGGTCGGCCTCGGCCCCTGCAAGGGCAAGGACACCGCCACCACGCTCGGTCCGTACCTCGTCACCGCCGACGAGCTGGAGAAGTACCGCGACGGGGACGGCTTCCTGCGGCTCGGCCTCACCGCCTCGGTGAACGGCGAGGTCGTCGGCAAGGACCTGCTGTCCAACATGAGCTGGACCTTCGAGGAGATGACCGCCTACGCCTCACGCGGTACCGTCGTCCGCCCCGGCGACGTCCTCGGTTCCGGGACCTGCGGCAACGGCGGCTGCCTCGCCGAGCTGTGGGGTGTACGGGGTGAGCAGTCCCCGCCTCCCCTGAAGCCCGGCGACACGGTCACCCTCACCGTCGAGGGCATCGGCTCGGTCTCCAACACCGTGGTGGCCGGCGCGGAGCCCGTGACCGTTCCCGTCGCCCGCCGCCGCACCAGGGAGCGGCCGTGACCGGCCTCCGTCCCCAACGGCTCCTCGGCAGGGTCGTCGTGGTCACGGGCGCTGCCGGTGGCCAGGGCGCCGCGGAGGCCGAGGCGCTGACCCGCGAGGGCGCCCAGGTGATCGCCGTCGACGTCACGGAGTCACCCGGCTGCCGCCGTCTCGACGTCACGAGCGAGAAGGACTGGGCGGAACTCGCCGCCGAGCTAAGGGAGTCGTACGGCCAGGTGCACGGCCTGGTCAACAACGCGGGCGTCACCTGGCGGGCCAGGATCGGCGACGTACGCCCCGAGGACATGGCCCGGGTCCACGCGGTCAACGTCACCGGCCCGCTGCTGGGCATCCAGCACCTGGCCCCGCTGATGCCGCCCGGCTCCTCGATCGTGAACGTCGGCTCGTCCGCCGCGCTCACCGGCCACTACCCGGTCGCCTACACGGCCAGCAAGTGGGCGCTGCGCGGCCTGTCGCGGACCGCCGCCATGGAACTGGGGCCCGCCGGTATCCGCGTGAACATCGTCCACCCCGGCTTCATCGAGACGGAGATGACCGCTTCCGCGGCGCCCGCCTTCCGCGAGGCGAACATCCGCGAGACACCGCTCGGCCGCACCGGAACCGTCGACGAGATCACCCCGCTCGTCGCCTTCCTTCTCTCCGACGAGGCGTCCTTCATCACGGGGGCCGAGATCCCGGTCGACGGCGGCCTCACCGCACACGGCGGTGCCAAGTCGATCTCGGACGCCCTGCGCGCGGACGCCTGAACCGGCGACCACGCACGACAGACACGTCAGTGGGCTCTATGGGCGGGCAGGGACCGTGGTCCCTGCCCGCCCGACGCGCCCCTGGTCAGCACACGATCCCGGCGTGCGGCGAGTGCGTCATCTGGCGCGGCGGCGCTGTGGGTCAGGCTGCCGTGGTGGAGCCGGGGCGGAGGATCATCAGGATCGTCATCGTGGCCCACGGAAGGTTGAAGACGCCGGTGAACATGGCGAGTTGAACGGTCGTCGCGGTCGTCGCGGTCGTCGCCCGGTCCGCGCGGCTCGCGGCACCTTCGAGGAGCGTCTCCTGAACGCTCTCCTGGCGTGGCAGCACCAGCACCACCAGAACGATCGCCGCCGCCACGGTCAGTGCCATGGAGACGATCAGCCAGGTGTCACCCATCACCCCCATGCTGGTCGTCGTGGCGATCCCGAAGGCGGGTACGGCGATACCGACCCCGGCGTACACCCGGCAGATCCGATGCAGGAGCCGTACGGTCTCCAGCGCCGGCGAACAGACGGGCACCACGTCCCTGGAGTGGCTGCACCGGGCGCGGGTGCGGCGGGTGCGGGTGCGGCGGGTGCGGCGGGCGCGGCACCCGCTGGAGACGACGACGCACCCCGTTGAACGCATCGCCGCCCAGACGGGGTTCGGGTCACCGACGGCGTTCCGGGACCGTTTCAAACGGGTGGTGGGGACGAGCCCGTACTCCTACCGCAGGGCCTTCCAGACCACCGGATGGGCTCCCTTGGAGGGGCCGCAGGCCTCCCAAGGGGCGCGGGGCTGTATCGATATGCGGCTCCGCCGCGTGGGCGCGACCAGCCCCGATGGCGCCGCAGCACCTCACGGCACCTCACGGCACCTCACGGCGCCCCGGCAACCTCACCGCACCTCAGCGGAGCGCCTGGTGCCGGTCGGCGACGGCCCAGGAGGCGAGGGCGACGGCTCCGGCGACCCCGAACACGGCGGGCCAGGCGCCCACCTTCTTGGCCAGCGGGTGCGATCCGGCGAAGGCGGCGGCGTACGCGACGGTCAGCGCCCCGGCGGCCGTCACGCCCGCCTGCTCCTGCCAGCGCTGGGCGGCGACGGTCCCCGCGACGGCCAGCACGGTCCCGCCGAGCTGCCGGTTCCTGCTCCAGCGGGCGACGGCGTACCCGCCGACGAGCCCGCCGGCTGCCACGAGCGCCGTGGGAACCTTCGTCGTCTTCGCCATGGTGGCCTGCCTCCTGGTGCGTCGGTCGTGCGGTACGGGCGAGGCTAACTCGTGATCCTGGGCTCCTCGTCGGGCGGGGTGGCGGTCCGGCGGGCCCGCGACCGCGCTGAGTCCCGCCACCGCACCCTCGACGGCACCGGCCAAGGTGCCTGTCACGGCGCCGCCCGGCATCGACCACCAGGCGTACCGGACGGTCGCCCGCGCCATCGCCGTCCAGAGGGGGGTCGAGAGCGGTGGCGATACGGACACGAGCGGACCTGGACCGTTCCTCGACCGCTCGGCCGGGTCTGGCTGAACGCCCCCGGCCGAGTCGGCGCCACGGGAAGGGTTGCCGACACGCCCCTCGGGCGGGCGCGCGAGTTGCACCTCAGGCGACCTCGAGCTGGAAGACGACCGGGCAGTGGTCGGAAGCCTTGGGGTTGTCCAATCCGACGCCGATGAAGCGAGGGCCCGTGTATCGGACAGCCCGCAGCGGCACTCCCTTGCGGAAGATTTCGGGTACCGCGACGGTCGCGGCGGCGAGCGACGCCGACGGCAACATGTAGTCCAGTTGCCGGTATTCGTTCCCGCCGGCCCAGTAGTGGGTCCACTGATCCGCCTCGGGCAGACGGGCCACGACGTTCTCCACCTGATCCCATTCGACCAGATCGGCTATGCCCGGACCTCCGTCCGCGTCCGTCGCCATGTAGTCGTTGAGATCTCCCACGACCACGAACGGACTGCCGCCCGGGGAGGAACCGAAGCGCTCGGTGACGATCTCCATGACCTTCGCGGACTGGCGCTCCCGCTTCGGCCGCGTCTCCTTCCGGCCCCCGATCATCGACTTGAAGTGGTTGACGTAGATCGTCACCGTCCTCTTCGAGAGACCCGTCCCCACCTCCACGTCGACTTCGAGGCAGTCCCGGGAGAACAGGGTCGCTGTGGGGCTGACAGGGTCCAGGAAGTGCTGGTAGGAGCGGATGTGGGTGATCGGGAGCTTGGAGAGGACGGCCACGTCGATCAGCCGAGGGTCGTTTCCGTCCACCCCGGCAACGTACGGATACTTCGCGCGTCCACCGAGCGAGCGGGCCCGGAAGTGCTTGAGCGTGTCGACGTTCTCGACTTCCTGGAGTGCGAGCACGTCCGCGTCGATCTCGTGCACCGCGGCCCCGGTGATGGCCTTGTCATCCTGGCCCAGCTCGACGAAACGGGTCTGATCGACTATCCAGCCCCGCGTATTGGCATCCGCGGGATTCACGTCGTCAGCGAAGCGCCAGCGCGCGAAGAGGTTCTCGACATTGAACGTGGCCAATCGCAGAGTGGTCATCTGGGACCTCCGGAAACGGGGTGAGACCTGCGACTCGACCCCCCGTAGTCCCAGCTTCCTCCAACGGACCTGACCCGCAACCCCAAGCCGTCGGCTCCCCGACTCGCATGGTTTGTCGGACGGTGCCCATAATTGGAAAAGAGACTGGAAAAGAGACTGGAAAAGAATTTGATGCCGGCCGCGGGTATCGGGGCCGGATCCCGCGCTCGCAGAAGCGGCACGGTGCGAAGAGGGCCGGGGGCCGTCTGTCGCAGAGGCGTGTCCCGCCAGATTCAGCGACATCAGCAACTGAACGTCTTCTCCGGTGTTTCCCTGCGGTACACCGCTGCCGCTGCCGCGGTTCGCGGAGACCTCATGCCGCCTGAACTGGCCGCCTCAATCACTCATTTCGTCCGACGCTCAACAGACGCGGACACAGCCTGGAAAGGGTGACGTAATGTCAGATCGTATTCTGTACTACAGCGCGGCCACGGGCCGTGGGTGTATCGGTTCCGTCGACTACACCAACAGTCTTCACGACATGACCGTGATTCCTGCGGGAAGTCTCGCCCAGGACTGGACACAGATCACGGCGCTCAGCGGCGACCGCATCCTGTTCTACGGCGCGGCCACGGGCCGTGGGTGTGTCGCCTCGATCGACGACAGCAACATGCTCCGGGATGTGACGGTGATTCCGGAGGGGAGTTTCGCGACGGACTGGACGCAGATCGCGGCGCTGAGTGGTGACCGGATTCTGTTCTACGGCGGGGCCACGGGCCGTGGGTGTGTCGCCTCGATCGACGACGACAACGTGCTCCGGGATGTGACGGTGATTCCGGAGGGGAGTTTCGCGACGGACTGGACGCAGATCGCGGCGCTGAGTGGTGACCGGATTCTGTTCTACGGCGCGGCCACGGGCCGTGGGTGCATCGGGTCGATCGACGACGACAACAACCTCCAGGACGTCACCGTCTTCCCCCCAGGCAGCTTCGCCCTGGAATGGACGGAAATCGCCTTCCTGCGCCTGGTACCGAGCCTGCGGATGGCGGGGCCCGGGGTGCGGTGACCTGGCGTCCGACCCCAACAAGCACACCTGGACAAGCACTTGGCCCGCCTCGACACGGCCAGCCATGCCGAGGCGGGTATAAGGAACTGGACCTGACCTACCGGGTCGTACATGTCAAGGTTGCTTCCCGACCTTGACGTCCTTCACCGAGGTCGGCCCCAACTGCCTGGCACTGGTGTACTCCGGCAACGTCATGGGCTTGTCGAACAGGAAGAACGACTGGTTCGTGCCGACCGTGAACTCCATGTACGCGCCCGTCGTGGCGTCGAAGCCGTAGTAGGCGTTGCAGGTGGAACCCGTCGTGTACGTGCCGTCCATGCCGGGCTGTGGGAGGACCGCGACACCACCCTCGCCGTAGGACTCCACCCTCTCCGTCGGAGTGAGCATCTTGCAGCGCGGCACCGGCAGGCCCTTCATGATGAAGTACCCGTACTCGCCCTTGGCGTTCTGGATGTAGACGTACGAGAGTTTGCCCCGCTGCCCCCACGTCTTGACCCACTGGTTGATCGCTTCGCGGGTCGGCGAGTACTCCATGCGGCCCGCCGGCTGCAGCGCCACGAGGTGGTCGTAGTTGTCCTGTTTGGCCGCGTTCTCCTTGTCCTGGCTGGTGTCGTCGGTGCAGGACGTCAGGGCAAGGCCCGCAACGAGCGCGACGACGGTGGCCAGGGCCATGCGTACGAACTTCTTCATGCCGTGCTGCCCTCTTCCCGGGATGCAATGGGGATGAGCTGGGATCAGTTGGTGCACGTCGTGTGCTCGGCGCCGGCATCCAGCCGGTACGGCAGATCCTTGTCATGGAAGGGCGCGCGGTGCTCCTGGGCGGCCTTCGAGTTGTACTCGTTGACCGACTCGATCCGCGTGACCTTCAGCGCGGTGATCGACTGGTCGATCTGCGTCGTGCGAGTCTCCGAAGCGGCCTTCCGCTCCTCCTGGAGCACCTGGATCGTCCCCTCGGCGTTCTGTACGGCCACGCACAGATCGAAGAACTCCTCGTACGTGGTCTGCCGGAACTCGCCCGAGGCGACGGTGTTCTCGCGTTGGTCCGTCTCACCCCGGAACGGGGCGGTGATCCACATCGCGCCGCCGAAGGCGAACGCCCCGATCACGTACAACACCGCCAGGCCGATGACCCCGACAACAGCCCAGGCCCCTATCCGTGCCCCGTCGCGTATCTCCCCCATGACCATCCCCCTCCAGAGGCGGTCCGCGGCGTGGAACCACCTTCCACGAAGGAGGACACGGGGTGTGATGAAACGGTTCCGCAGGCGCGAGGCTCAGGAAGGGGACCCAGCCGTACGCACTGTCGGAGGTACGCACACCGTGAGCTCTGTCTCCGTCTGTGCAGCCGCCGCGGACACGGGGTCGTGGCGGCTGAACCACTCGGTGGAGAGCAGCCGTTCCCGCTCGGCGCCGGAGAGCCCGGCGATCAGCCCGGGGCCGGCTCCCCGCGCCACCTCGGTGCGATGGGCCAGCACGGCGGCGACCTTCTGCTCCAGCCAGGGGCCGACGTCGACGGTCGCGGTGACCTGCTCGTCCGGGACGCTGTGCATGGCCTTGCCCGTAGGTGCCAGGTGCTCGCCCCACACCGGGATGGCCGAGTGCGGATGCGTGGCCAGGTACAGCGCGCTCGGCTGCCAGGGCTCACCGGCCCCCGGGTAGAGCCGTTCAAGTCCGGCCGCCTGGAAGGCGAGCATGGTCACCCGGTGAGTGTGCACATGATCCTCGTGACCGGTCAGCCCACCGTACGCGTCATGGGTGATCACGATGTCGGGCCGGAACTCCCGTATGTGCGCGACCAGTCGACCTAAGGCTTCGTCGAGGGGCACGTCGAGGAAGCGTGCCTTGCCAGGGGAGGAACGGGGGACGCGGGAATCGGCGTAGCCGAGCATCCGGGGGGCGCCGGCGCCGAGGAGGCGGAGGGCTTCGGCGAGTTCGGTGGCGCGGTGGGTGTCTGCGGCCCAGGTGGCGGTGACAACTGCGGTGCGGGCGCCTGCGGTTGCGTGACGGGCGAGGGTGCCGCCGGCTGAGATGGACTCGTCGTCGGGGTGGGCGAAGACGGCGAGGAGGCTGGGTACGCCTTGGTGTTGGAGCACTACGCGTAGCTCCAGAAGGCCAAGGCCTTTTCGATCAACTTCTTGGCGTCGGCCCCGTAGTGAGTAGCGCTGCTGAGGAGGCCGAACGCCTTGTTGTGCAAGGCGAGTTCGGCCGGGTCGGTGATGTCCACGCCGGTGGAGACGAGCTCGTAGTGGGCGTGGCTGTCGTCGTACATGTTGAAGCCGTGCGCGGGGACCATGCCGACGTCGGCGGTGACGGGGAGGACGCCGAGGGTGAGCGAGGGAAGGTCGATCTCGCGGAGGAGACGTTCCAGCTGCTCGCGCATCACCTCGGGCCCACCGACGTACGTGTACAGGGCCTGTTCGCCGAGGATCACGTCGTAGCGGTGCTCACCGTCGTACAGCACCTGCTGGCGCTCCAGACGCTTGGCCACGCCCGCCGACACATCGTCGGGGATGTCGAGGAAGTCGACGACCTTACGGAGGATCACGGTCGCGTAGGCCTCGGTCTGGAGGGTGCCCCAGATCATGGCGGGGACGTAGGCCTTGCTGTGCCGCGTCTGCTGGTAGAGGCTGACGACCTCGTTCTGGACGTCTGCTGTGCCGGTGGACAGGCGTTGCTGCCAGGGGACTGAACTGGTCACCGTATGCCTTCGTGTGAAGCGGCGTGGGGCTGGGCCCTCTGGACGGGGCGGGCAGAGCCCGATTTCCACAGATGGTCAGCCGTTCAACTCCATCCGCCCCAGGGCTCGCACGAAGGCTTGCCAGTTCCGACCCCGAACAATGATCACAGGACCTCCAGCGCTCTTGGAGTCGCGCAACAGGGCGCCGTCACCAACAAGCGCACACTCGACGCACTCGCCTCCCGCGCCATTGCTGTACGACGACGTGAACCACGTCAGGAGACCGTCGACGGGGAGTTCGTCGCTGTTGGAGCCTGCGATGCTCATCCTGCGTATTCCTTCATGACGGACTTGATCAGCTGACCGGAACGTTGCGGGCTCAGAGCCGCGGCCCTGAGGCCGTCGAAGGCCCGGGTGTACTCACGGACATGATGCTCGCCCTCAAGATAGACGGCGTCGGTGATGCCGTCCCGGTACACGATGTCCGGATCCGCCTGATCAGGGAAGCCGAGCATCGTGAAAGAGCCGGTCGCGGGGTAGGTGCCTGAATCGAAGGCGAGGACCTGCAAGGTCACGCTCGGCAACTCGCAGGCATCCAGGACACGTTCAAGCTGCTCCCGCATCAACGCCCGATCGCCGATGACATTGCGCAGAGAGCCCTCGTTCACGATGAACCACGCGTCGGGGGCGCCGGGCTTCGTCAGCATGGCCTGGCGTTCCATGCGTACACGCACCGCACGGTCGATGTCTTCCACGGACATGTGCGCGCCGGTCTTGTGGAGTTCGGCCGTATAGGCGGGGGTCTGCATCAAGCCCGGCAGCAACTCGCACTGGTACTGGCGGAGCGTGGAGGCGTCCTGCTCCAGGCCGATGTAGATGTTGAACCACTCCGGGACGCCGGCGCCGTGCACCTGCCACCAGCCGCGCGTCTTGGCCTGCCGAGCCAGCGACTTGAGGAATTCGCGCAGCTCGTCGCTGGTGGCGTAGAACCGGCACAGGGCATCGATGTCGGACGGCTGGACCCTGCCGCTGCCCGTCTCCATCCGGTTGACCTTGGAGCCGCTCCAGTCCAGCGCCTCGCCGACCTGGGCGCACGTGAACGCGCTCTTCTCACGGAGCTTCTTCAGCTCGATCGAGAGACGACGACGCCGTGCCGTCGGTGAACCGGCCACTTCAACCCTCTTTCGGATAGCGGGCGTTCAGTCTTGCGCCAAGGGAGCTGCTTGCCAATCACTCGTAAGTGGGAATCCCGTCGTGCACATTGCATGAAGGGATACGCCCGGTCCATGCTTCCGGTGACGCAACTCGCTGTGAGTGCGTGCAACGCTCCGCTGATCACGTGAGGTCAGGGGAGACGGCATGCGACGAGAGGGGTCTTCGTGATCCGGCAAGCATGTATGTCACGGAAGCCGTGGGACCTTCACTTCTTGGCGGAGCCCGAGGAAGTGGCCGGCCTGCGGCGAGTTCTGAGGGTCCACTTGAGGCTCTGGGGCCTGGACGAGCTCGTCGACGCGGTCCAACTTTGCGTCAGCGAGCTCGTCACCAACGTGATCACTCACGTCGGTCCTGGTACTCCCACCACCCTCGCAGTCTCCATGAAGGGGACTCACCTGCGTATCGAAGTGCATGATCCCGACACCCGCGCTCTGCCCACGCTCCTCCGCGAGGACGTCAACTCCGAATCGGGGCGGGGCATGGAGCTCATCAGCTGTATGGCTGATCGCTGGGGGGTCCAACTCCTCGCTGACCGGAAGGTGACGTGGTGCGAGCTGTCGACGAAGCTCGCTTCGCCGAATGGTCATGTAGCGCTGCCTGGCGTTGCACGGGCCGAGGCTCTGCTTGGCCTCTGCTCAACTTCGAAAGACGTGTGCGTGTCGAGACCGAGCAAGCTGAGCGTGGTGGTGGCACAGGACGCCATGGTCGGTGCTATCTCTGACTTCCTGCTCTGGCTGCGGGCGCACGGCTGCGATGCGGAGGATATTCTGGACCAGGCTCAGACTCGCTACGAGGCGCAGATTGGTGTACACCGGTGCTCTGCCCTGTCGAGCCCTCTGGATGTGGAGTGAGCTGCCACGAGTTTTCGTAGAGCCCGGTGATCTTGTCTCAGGCGGACTGCGGGGCTTGCTCCTGGCTTCGCCAGAGGTCGGGTTCGTACTCGGCGGGCGGTACGTATTTGAGCGCGGAGTGAAGGCCTTCTTCGTTGTACCACGTGACCCACTGGAAGATCACCCGCTCGACCTGATCGAAGCCGGTCCAGGGGCCCTGCATCTCGATCAGCTCGGCCTTGAAGGTGCCGTTCAGCGCCTCGGCCATCGCGTTGTCATAGCTGTCCGCGTCGGAACCGACCGACGCGGAGGCACCGATGTCGGCGAGCCGGTCGGTGTAGCGAATCGACACATGTTGCGACCCGCGGTCGCTGTGGTGAATGAGGTCGGACTCCGTCTTGATCTTTCGTCTCCATAGGGCCATCTCCAGGGCGTCCAGCGGGAGTTCGGTCCGCATGTGGCCTGCGACCTACCAGCCGACGACCATCCGCGAATACACGTCCAGGACGAACGCCACATACGCCGAGCCCGACCAGGTGCGGACATGCGTCATGTCCGCCACACACAGCTGATCCGGCCGTGATGCGGTGAAGTCGCGGTCCACCAGGTCCGGCGGGCGGGGTGCTGACGGCTCCGCCACGGTGGTCCGCCGACGTTGACCACGGATCACGCCCTCCAGACCCAGCTCGGCCATCAGTCGTTCAACAGCGCAACGGGCCGCGCCGACGTCCTTACGCCGCAGGGCCCGGGTGATCCGGCGGGCGCCATAGGCGCCGCCCGATTCCGCATGGATCTGCTCGATCAGCGCCATGGCTGCTCGTCGCGGAGCCGGCGGGCCGACTTCGGCCGCTTCTTGCGGGCGAAGCACGTCGACGGTGACAAGTTCAGCTCCCGGCAGACGGGATCGACCCCGAGGCCCTTCTCGCGCAGGTGGTCAATCACCTGCTCGGCCTCGTCCGGGGATGGTCGATCTCCTGGGCAAAAAAACCGACGCCGCCTTCAGGATCTCATTGGCCGGTCGTCCCGTACCCGGCATCCACCTCGGGCTGGCGGAACCCACTGTCGCAGGGCCTCCTTGGGGATGCCGAGGTCCTTCGCGATGTGCGCGACAGGACGACCAGTGGCGCGGACTCGCGGATCGCACGCTCACGCAGTTCATCGGGGTATTCCGTGGCGCTGGCACTGATGTGGTTCTCCTTCGCCGGGATCGCAACCCTGGCATCAAGGACTCCACGAAACAGGGTGCAGCTCATCCCGCTCCTGGGAGGGTACTTGTCTTTGAGGCAGACCAGGGTGCCTTCGACGGTGGGGAGTTCACCGTCATGCTCCGGCCAGGCCGAGTGGTGGGCCAGCCGTGTATGGACCCGGTCGCACGCCTGGGCTTCGGCCCTGCCGTAGTTGGTGGTGTCGGTGGCCGTGGTGATCGCCGGTTCGGGCCAGGTCTCGGGTTTGTTGAGGCGGAACTCCGGTCCGTGCTTGGGTGGATGTCCGCCCTTGGGGCTGTAGACGTGGGGCGGCTTCGGAAGCCGCATCACCCGGTCGCTGCGGATTGGGCCGACGAGCTCGACCGGGAGATCGCGCAGTACCCAGGGCAGACGGGTGACGTCATAGCCAGCGTCATGACGATCGTGATGACCGGGTTCCCAGCTGTCCACTGGCCGGCCGCGATGAGCTGTTCCACCACAGCGCGGAGCTGGGCGACGGTGACCGCGGTCGCATCGTCCTCGGGCCCGAACCGGACCACGTCCAAGTTCCCCGGTCCATGAGGTGGCGCCGGGCTTCAGAACGGCGACGAAGGAGCACGGCCAGCACGGGAGGAACTGGGAGGCGGACTTCGCCCGGTCGTAGACATGGCAGAACAACCTGTCCGCTGAGCGCGGCGCGTCCGAGGGCAGTCACAGTGACACGTCGACCGCGAGCACCAAGGGGTCACCGTCGAAGCGCGGCAGCGGCATGGCGGCCAACAGGGCCCATAACCTGTCGAAGTCGATCCGGCCGTGGTTGAAGGCTCCGTAGAAAGCGCCGTGACCATGCTGGTGCTCGGGCACCAGCGTCAACTCCACCAGCAAGGTGACCTGCCCCTCGACGCACAGCAGCGTGTCGGTGAGCTCGAACAACTCCGGCCCGCCATTGCCGCCCACCGGGCGCGAAGCACCGCAGTTCAGCAGCGCAGCACGAGCCCGAGTGGACAGTAAAACGAATCGAAACCTTACGGACCGTGTCCGCCTGAGGCATTAGCGAAGTCAAAGATCAAGCTGGGAGTGCGGATCATCTACCTGTGAGCGGATGATCCCTCCATTCGCCGTGCTGCCGGATCGCTACCGGCGCGTCGGGTTTCCAGGTCTCCAGTTTCGTGAGGGCGTGCTTCAGCCTGGCCCTCGCCTGGTCACCGCTCAATTCAGGTTCGAGCACCTGGCGCAGTACGTGCAGGGCGAGCCTGGGCGGCACGGCATTGCCGATCTGCTGCGATACATCGTTGCCGCCCCAGGGGTATGCGACGGGGAATGTCTGGAGTACGCCTGCCTCAGCATTGTTGAAGCGGTTGAAGCGGGCGAGGTCCCTGTCGGTGCCCTTATGGACCACGCGGTTCCGTGACACCTTCCCCGTGATCGTGGCAGAAGGGGCGTCGTGGTTGCGTCGGCCGCGCGCCTCGGGGACACCACCGGTCCCGTAGTTGGAGATGACAGTGAAAGGGGGACGATCGCCCACCGCCCATGAGAGCTGTCGCGCCCGCTTGAACGCCTCTTCCATGGAAAGCCAGGGCGCCTTCGGGGGGTCCATCGGGAGGGTGTCCGCCTGACTTGTCTTTGGCGGCCGGGTCGGGGACGCCAACCGCTGGTAGTGCTCGTGAGTTTCAGGCACTTTCGGGAGGCGACCGGGCGTCAGCCTGTTCAGGAGGCCAGTCCGATCGAGACGGGCCATCAGCACCGCGCGGCGTCGGGTCTGCGGAACACCGAAGGCCTCGGTGTGCATCAGTTGTGTCCTGGTCTTATACCCGAGCGAGGTCAACACCTCGGCGTACTTCTCCCACACTGGCATCACCGCCTGCACCTGCTCCAAGACGACGGCTTCGTAGGGTTTCAAGCCAGGGCGCCTGCTCCGCTCGATCACCCACCAGAGAGGCTGCAGGACCAACCCTGTTCGTTCGTCTCCCAACTCCTCCAGTCTGTCCTTCAACTTGCTGAGCTTGTTGTTCAGATCGCTGAACCCCTTGAGTAGATCCGCGAGTTCGCCATCTGTGCACTCGAGCCTGTGGGGGGCCTTGAGCTGCTTCAGGAACTTCTTGGTTTCGTCCGACGAGCTTCCAAGTTGATCAAGCCTGTTCCTCATGCTTTTGCGCATCTTGGCCCTGCGCTCCTCGACCTTGCGCTTCTCCTCCTTGACCTCTTGGGCTTCCAGCTCCCTGAGCCGGAGTTCCTCGGAGATCTTTCGCCAGGTTCGGAAGACATGCTTCCAGTCATGACCGTTCTCGGGTCGTACGGCTGTATGCAAACGCTCGATGTACTGCACCACCTGGTCTAGTGCCCTGCGGCCTGCCCCATGTCCTGCCACCGTGAAGGTTTGGCAAGGCGGCCCACCGGTCAGCACTTCGGCACGCGGGAAGAAGGCCGCGCGATACTGCCGGACATCGCCTTTGAAGGTGTCCATTCCCGCGGCTTCGCGGGTGGCGCACGCTCCTGCGTCCCATTCGATGCCGGTGACCTGGTGTCCCAGCACATCTGCTGCCACATCCAGCCCACCCGGGCCTGCAAAAAGGTCCAGGATGCGGAAAACCGCAGGTGGGGAGTATACCTTCTCGACGTGGCTCATGGGCGTGAAGTTTAACCAGGGCTCCGAGGGCGTGTTCATGTATCGCCCAGGTGTAACCGGCGGCGCCAGGAGCGGCTGCCATGACGAGGCTGCCTGGTACCAAAAGTGGATCAATAGGTCAATTGAATAGGAAAATGACCTTGAGGGGATCGGTGAGCCTTCGGGCCTCTGGTCAGGGCGTAAGTGTCTCCGGTTGTCAATGCCGTCAGTGGTAGCGTTGGCCGAGTCATGGTCGATCGGATGCTGTGAGCTTGGTCGTATAGCGGCCGTACCGCGGAGCAGACGAACGAGTGCGAAGTGCCGGTGTAAACCCAGAACTCGGTGTGCAAGCGTGATTCGACTCTGGCCAGGGACGGGCTGCCGATCAACCTGTGTGGCGTACCAACAAGGATTCCGGGATGTTCGACAGGATGATGGGTTCTTCGGGGCCGCGGTAGGCGAATTTCAGGTCCTCGCGTGCGCGAGTGCACAGAACAAAAAATCGAAGATGCGCGTCCAAGCTGGTCGGGTCCTCTGTATACGCGTCCAAGTCCGGTACGAAGACACTGTCGAACTCCAATCCCTTCATGCTAGCCGTGGTCACGACTCGGATCGGACGGGTCGAGAAGTTGATGGTGTCCCGGAATCGATCGTCGTGAACATAAGCCTGGGTGTACTTTGCAAGCCCGAGGCGCGTGAGTTCGCTCTGGACGTCGCGAAGTAAACTCGTCGACCTGCAAATAATGCCGATGTTTCGCTCCGGATGCACTTTGAAATATTGGGAAATTCTGGCGACGAGATACTTCACTGAAGGGACTTTTAGGACAGTGGGGGTAGGGCCGACGCGCGTCGGCAAGGACGTCGCTTTCGGAGTTTCTTTTCGGAATTCTGATGCCAGGATCGCGATCTCCCGACTACATCGATGGTTCTTCCGCAGTATGACCGGAGCGGCCGGTACGGCAAGGAACCGTCGCATCTCGGACAGAGTGCTCTCGTCGTCGTCGATCCGTTGGTTCTCGTCTGCGAACACGGTGACGTCGACGCCGAGAATGTAACACAACTGGTAGAAGGCGACGGGTAGATTCTGACCCTCATCGATCACCAGATGTGCGTGAGACCTGACCTTCTGCCGGATGCAGTCCCGCTGCATCCCTATCCAGTCGTAGCTCCACGCGTCTTCTCCGGTTTGTGGGGGATCAGTCCGGAAACGCCTACGCCAGAAGTCCTGGATCCACCGGTGATAGGTGGTGACGTTCAGGGCCTCTGTGAGATCTGGTGCTATTTGTGCGAGGTACTGATGCAGCAGATTGGAGCGCGTGAAGAGGGCCACATCGCGCCCAGCAACCGTCAATGCCCAGGCGCGGTAGACGGCCATCACAGTCTTTCCGGCACCGGGTGCCCCGGTGACGACGTGGTTTCCGTGGAATGGCAGGTCGAGAACTGCGCGTTGCTCGGCTTCGAGGTCGAGGAGGGCGGGAACCTTCATGGCACATCGACGGCTCTGGCCGATTCCTCAAGTGCGGCCTGGACGACTCCGCGAAAGAACCCCGGGACCTCGCTGTCACCGATCAACAGTGTCCTATCCAAGAGGGAGTTGTCGATCTCGCAGCACGTCTCGGGAAGAAGTGTGCACGCATGGCAGGCGGCACGGTTGAGATTGGCCAGAGATCTGCCGGTCGAGTCGGCGCACAGGGGGTCCTGCGAGCACCACTGCGCCGATTCGAGCAGACGGATCAAAGTCTCAACGAGGTTCGGTGGTTGCCCCTGCCGTACGAGTCCGCCCAGTGTTCCCTCGGCGTCCCCGGCGGCCGTGTAGATGAACACGCCGGCTTGGGGCGGAAGTCCGCTGTCTGGCAGGTGGCTTCGAGCGTAGACACGTTCCCGTAGCGAGGCTGCGTTGTACCCGCTGTCGTACGAGAGTTGGCGAATGAATTGATGGGCCAACGTGTGCAGCATTACGAATCTCGGGAGAAGGACCGGACCCGTTTTTTCCCTGAGGCGGTCGGCTTTGAAGGAAGCGTCCAGGTCGCGCTCGATTCGTCGTGCCCAGCTGTGTACCGCCGGAAGCTTCTCCCAGTCGCTCACACGTTGCTCGTCGACGGCGATGAAGATTCCCTCGCCGTAGGTCTCTATGGCAGGCAACCAACGGGCCCGGGCCTGCGTGTTGACCGACACGACGCGTCCACCCTCGCCCTCTTCGTCGTCGCCGGAACTGGGCTCGTACCGCGAGAACCCTTGGAGCGCACGTACTTCGCGCACCCGGTCGGCGATGACGACCGCGGAGATGCCAGTGGCCAGCACCTGCATGGATTCGGGGTCGTCATGTACGACCCCGAGGCGGGTCCGTCGTACGGAGAACGTCTTCGAATTGGTGACGGAATCCGGTACTGAGAAGGCTGCCCATTCGGCGACACTCAGGTCGTTATCCTCATCGGAAGCCGAAGACAATGAGGAAGTTTCGTCTCCATGGTGGCGTCGCACGGTTTCCACGAATTCCTCTGTGACCTCGCACTGGTTGGAGATCACAACCCTGTAGGAGTCGGAGATCGGGCTGCCGTATTCACTTTTAAAGTCCGGCCATAGAAAGTGGTTTACGACCTTCTGGGTGGACTCATCTTCCTCAGACAGGCCCTCCGGCGCCGGGATGTCGAGCGCCGAGTGCGTGATCGGGAAGTACACGTTGGAGGCGCCACGCTGTACCGCTTGCGGCGTTTCCTCACAAGGATCCGCGTCGTCCGTTTCGTGTTGCCAGGGGTGCGTTCCTGGGCATTCCACACCCGTCTGCTTGAGGATGTTCTTCTGGCTGATTCCTGCCAGATTGCGACTGGCTAGACAAACGGCACAGACGACGCGCAGCGCCTCTAGCCCGGAGGACTCGGGACTGGCTAGGAACTTAAGCCGGCGAACCTGGCATTGGCGCTGAGCGTGGCCCTGGCTCCTGGAGTGAGCCCATCGACGCCAGTCGATGTCGGCCATATGGCCTGCCTTGCATACCTGGACGAAACGCATCGGGGCCAACTGCGGCTTCCCGGGGCAATGCCCGCAGGCCGGCTGCTTGTCTCGCTGCTCGCGATCCAGGCGCCAGAACTCCATTTCCCTGCACTGAGGGCAGAACAGCCACTTGGGAAATCTTACGTAAGAGGGTCCGCTGCGGCTCGCATAGGCGGCCTTCCCAGAGGGGATGACGGGGGCCGATCGGAAGCCTTCGACCCCCAACTTCCTTGCGAGCCGTGGTGAATCAACCCGCTCGGCATTCGCTGCCCAACTGCGGATGTCGGCGGCGACGAATGATTCACCTCGGAGATCTAGGATTCCTCCGACGCCGAACGGGACGATGGTCTGCGACCTGCGAACTTTGCGGCGAACGTCTTTCACGGCTCTCAAGTTCCTCTCACGCTGACGAGACATTCGCGGTCGACGTTGCGCATCGACTGTGCCGTTTCCCACAGACCGCCTTGTTTGCCGAAGTCGGTGAGAAGCGACGGGTGCAGGCGTCCCTGGGGCTGGTAGTAGAGACGGCTGCCCTCGCCACGCGCGATCTCAGCCTCCTGCTTCCAGGCTTCGATCAGGGAGTCCAACTGTTCGGCCGCGGCGTCGGCCTCTTCCGGATCGGCTCGCCGCGCGTGATCCACGATGAGGTCACGGATCCGTGCCACTTCGGCCGTGTGACCGAGGATGTCTCCGGCCTTGTCCTCCGAATTCAGCCCGATTCGGTGTCGCACAAGGATGGTGAGCACCGCGTGCAGGGCTCGGTTGCGCGAGGGCATGGACCACGGCGTGACGCTGGTCGGTTCGACATGTCGATAGAGCGAACGGTGGTACACGCCGAATGATTCGTAGTGCGACCGATCACGCGGTTTGGTCGAGCGGAAGAGCGTGACGATCAGCCCCGGTACATGACGGCGTCCTACGCGGCTGGTGGCTTGGATGTATTCCGATGTCGTCTTGGGCTGCCCGTTCATGAGCATAAGGCCGAGCCGTGGGACGTCGACGCCCACGGACAGCATGTTGGTCGTGGCGAGGAAGGAGACGCTGCCACCCTCCTTGAAGCTCTTACCCAGACGCTCGAGCAGTCGTGGTTGAGCGGCGCGTGGAATGTTGCTGGTGAGCTCGACCACCGAGTTGTCGTTCAGTCCGCGTCGCCGAGTGTCGTCCTTCGTCAGATGCTCGAGACGTGCGGGGATGTCGTCCCGCGCGATCGTGACGGTTCGGCCGAGTTCCCGCAGGCTGTTGTGGTAGGCGACCGCGGTCCAGTACGCGTCGCGGAGGTTGTCGTCGTCACAGATCTCCTTCGGGGCCTGCAATGCGGCGGCGCCCACGTGGACGGTCGACGTCGAGGCGGTGTGGCCCTGTGCCATGACACCCACGTACAGACGTCCGGGCTTGTCTTTGTCGGGCGCGGCGAAGTAAGAGCGACCAGCGTTGATCCCCGCCGGGGGGAAGAGGTGTGCGGGTCGACCGTAGAGGCTGCGGATCTGGTCCTGTGAGCGTCTGATGGTTGCTGTGGACGCGATGACCTTCGGCACGGTGCCGCCCTGGGCACAGAGTTCGAGGATGGCCGCTTCGTACAGGCCGACCGTTGTTCCCAGAGGTCCGGCTAGAAGATGCAACTCGTCCTGGATGACCAGCGAGGGAGCGCGCTTGCCGTTCCCGCCGAAAAGGTTGCCTGCATCTGATTCCCAGGCAAGGCGCGCGAACTTGTCCACGGTGCCGAGTACGAAGGTCGGAGGTTCCTTGTAGATCTGTTGGTCCACGACGGACACCGGGAGCAGCTTGTGGAAGACGCACTTGTCGCGTGGGCAGAAGAACGATGTGGAGACTCCGTCCGCCCGGATGCCGAAGTCGCGATCCTGCCCCTGCCGTTCCGGGACGATCTCGGTGCCACACCAGGGACAACGCTCGAGAAGGAAGCGATCATCGGGTGTGTGCATCTGCTTCAAGGTGTCCAACTCGTCCTGCGCGGCCGAGATCTTGTTCGGTGTCGTCTCCTTGCCCACCCAGAGCCCGATGGAGATGGGCTCCTTCCCGAGATCGTGGGACAGCGACCCGTCGTGCCCCCGTCTGATGTACTCCAGGGCACAGATGGCCGTTGCCGTGCGCTGGAACTGCTGCGTCGTGAGGAGACTCAGCGTGTATCGGCTCAAAACAGCCGTGCCGCCCCCGGCCGCACCAAACTTCAATCGGCGCCAGAGGATCTCGAAACAGGCAGTGAGGAGGTAGGCCTCTGTCTTTCCTCCGCCTGTGGGAAACCAGATGAGGTCGACTGTCCGACGACTCTCGTGCTCGGGCTTCATCAGGCCCTCGACCACGAGCAGGAAATAGGCCAGTTGGAACGGATGCCACGCATAGTTGCCGTCGGGTTCGGAGAGTTCGAGCACTTCGCTGTTCCTGCGGCGACGGCTTCCCGCCAGTTCCGGGAGACTGTGGAGCATTTGGAGAGCCATGGCCCGGTTGGCCAGCCGGAAGGCCTCACGTGCTTTGGCCCCCGCCGGGGTTGAGGCCGTGAGAGTCTCCACTCCTGACATCATGCGGTCGGCGGCCGTCTCGATGCGTTCGAGGATGCGCGCGGTCGGCGCAGCAGTCCATGCTTGCAAGGACTGCGCCTCCGACCGCTGGGTGTCGAACCAATTGCGATAGCCCAGGACGAAGGAGAGCAGTTCGGCCTTGAGGTCGTCCACAGCGAGATCGGTTCGGGAGAGATACGCGAGGTTGAGTACCGGCAGATCCTTGGGGCCGTCGGGCTTGATGCGCTCGACGACCTGCTGAGGCATGACCTCGGCCCGCACGGTGGTGACGAGGTCCGATTCGCCGTCCCACTGCACAGCACATCCATGCCCCACAGCCCTGTTCACGATGTGCCGGTACTGGACCCGGAGTTCTTGCTCCTCCTCGTCGCGACTATTTAGACGGGTGCTCGGATACTCCAGAATCGACGATCCATCGAGTGCTGTCGCTTGCAGCTCGGCCTGGAAGAGCATCAGATCGCGGTCCTTGTGCGTGCTCTCCTCTTCGTCGTGCGCGTTCGCCAGCACGCAGGTGATGAGATGTCCGGCGCCGAAAGGGCGCCACCGGAGATGGAGAAGACCGTGGCCGTCCAGGACGCTGATCGGCGTCGTTCGTTCCGCGGACACGATCTCGGTAGTGGAGAGGCGAGGTTGCCTTCTCCAGCTCCGGCGCCCACCTTCCCAGGTCGTCAGGTAGCGAGAAGCCGCACATGTGACCTCGATGCGGTGAGTGTTGGCGAAGAAGGAGAAGCCGAGAGAGGATGGAAGCCATGCGTTCGCCTCGGCCACCGGATCGTCGGCGAAGCTGTCCTCTTCTCCGTTTCCCGCCTCCGTCTCGCTGAAATCCTGTTCGCCGTCTTCCTGCGAGTGCTCCAGCATGGACGCACCTCGCGGATACAACGTGCCCATCAGGTAGCGCCGGTCGGGCGGGTCAATTAGCGTTTCGTCCTCGGCACCTGCCGGTCCTACCAATTGCTTGCGAAGGTACGACACGAAGTCGGCGCGATGACCTGAGAGTTGTGACGCGAGGTCGTTCACTTGAGATGTCCCTCCCGCGTAAGTACGGCCACGCCCAGGTCCTTGAGTGCCTGGCGGGTGCCGGGGCGGCAGGCGACCCAAAGCTGGGCACGAGCCCTGGTCAGAGCGACGTAGAGTGCGTCAAGACGGCCCTCGAGATGCTCAGGCTCGAGGTCGATCACACAGACCACATGGTTCTCGTGGCCCTTGAAGTCGGTGATGGAGGACCAGGTGGGACGGTGCTTCGTGCGGTCGGTTCCGACTACGTCGGAGAATCGCTCGATCTTCGAGACTCTCTGTGACAGACGGGCCGAGCTCGCCTCCCACTTCCCGGAGGCGGACAGCAGCGTGACGTCCCGGAGAGAGACACCCTCGCGTACGAGCTCGTCGAGATAGGTGTCGAGAATGGTTGCTTCTTCGTTAACGTCCCGTGCATCGGTGAAGCGGACCGGCTCGCCTTCACCATCGGTGGCGATTCCTAGGTCGGCTCCCGTGTAGTGGCGGACTTGTTTGACGATCTGCACGGTGTTGCGGCAGTTGCGCTTCATAGGGCCGTATAGGAGACCTAGCGGGCGCAAATAGTCCCAGGCGTCGGGGTCGAATGAGTCCGGGGCCAGTACCTGGTTGTTCTGATCGAGCATGAAGAGCCAGTGGCCTTCGGCCAGGCCGCCCGAGACGAGTTCCTCGAAGGTGTCGAGACCTACGAAGGTCATCAGGTCCTGGGCCTCGTCCACGATCAGCTGGTCGAAGGTGCGGTCTCGAATTTCGTCCAGGCGGTCGAACGGCAGGACGGTGATGGCGTCGTCCGACAGGATTCGGTCCATGTGGGCAGCCAGCGTGGTGCTTGCACAGGTGAACAGGACACTGCCGGCGGCTGACTTACGGCGAGCCGCTTCGGCAGCGAGAAAGGTTTTTCCAGTACCGGCGCCGCCGGTCCAAATGAGGCGTGCGTTGGACTCCAACTCGTCGAGTCTGTCGATCTGCTCGCTGGTGAGGCGCTCGAAGAGCACGTCAAGATGCGTCAGCCGAGACTGTAGATTCGGTACGAGGTCGAAATCCGGGCGTACTGCCTCGATCATCCTCTTGCGTAGAGAGGCGGAGATAGGGGTACTTGCCCACCTGTTTCGAGCCAGCCAGAACCGAGTGGCTCGTTCGATGGCCTGTGTCAGACCGCGCCCGCCGTTGTACGCATTGCTGCCCAAATATTGTTGGGGCTCAAACTCGGTCGTACGCTGGACGTCGACGTCCGTGGTGATCACGAGGTACCCGCTGGGGACGCCATGACCCCTCAAGTCCCCGATCAGGGCACCGAGTTCCCGCTCGAACTCGTGCATGCCTCCGCTGGCCTGGGCGAACGGGCTTTCCTTGGGCCCTTCCTCGCGACCAGGCGGCCCGTAGTACCATCCTCCGTCGCGGTGGTGGACCCGACCGCCCTTGACCTCGATGAAGAGCAACATGTCGGGCATGATGACGACGAAGTCGATCTCGCCGACACGCTTCTTGCGGTGCTCGGGGAGATGAACAGTGTGCAGTGCGACGCTCCGGTCATCGGGGATGGCCTTGAGCGCCGCAAACACACTGCGCTCAGCACGGCTCTTGGTGCTGGTTGAGATCTCGCTCGGAATGATTCGCATCAACTCTCCCCATGGTCATGCCCACAAGTCCTCAAAATACCGAGTGACTGACCCTCTGCGCGTGGCTCCTGGCGAAGAAGTGCTGGCCGTGACGGCCCGTGGGGTGATGGACTAGGCGGAGCAGAGTCTAAGTAGGGCGCGGGGGCGTGATGACCACGGAGCGGGGCGGTGCATCTGGCATCCGGCTGGATAGACCTGGTCGGGATCTACTCGTCGGTCTCATACGTCGATTCATGGCCGAGGGTGTCGAACGCAGCGCGGCCCTTATACATGTGACGAGGGCTGCCCGCCTAGACGAGCAGAGGACCCAGGCCCTGTACGAAGCCGTGGCTGAGGCAGAGGAAGAACGCGGGCATGATGGAGAGTCACCGGTCAGCACGGAGAGTGCAACCTCCGACGGCGTGGCCGGTCGCGGCGAGGTCGTCGACGACTTAGACACCTTCGATGAAGAAGATGAGGCTCCGGACCTTGAGTCCCTTCGAGGGACGGTGCGTGTTGGCGACATGGAGGCGGCCCGTCGCGCTGCTCGCGACCTGCTTGAGGCCGATCGGAGGCGAGTGAACCCGCACCGGCGTCTGCTGAGCGCCGAGGAAGAAGTGGGGCTCTGTCTTTTGTTCCGAGGGGCAAGAAACTCATCGGATGAATTGCCCGATGGCTATTTGGCGACACTTCCGCGCGACAGCGAGGCGTACAGAGCCGCATCTGCAATGGTCATCCACAATCAGCGGCTCGTTCATAAGATCCTGCGCGGAACGGGGCGCTGGGCAGGTGGCCCCATGTATGAGGACCTTGCGCAGCACGGCATGGTGGGGATCATTCGCGCCTTGGAGAAGTTCGACGTTTCCCTGGGGTGCAAGTTTTCTACCTATGCCACCTGGTGGGTTCGGCAACGCATTGCGCGAGCCGTGATTAATGAAGAGGCGGCGATTCGCCTTCCGGTTCACGTCTGGAACGATGTGGAGAAGGTAAGGAAGTGGGAGCGTAAATTTCTCGACCAAGGAAGAATTCCTAATATAGATGACTTGGCCTTGGCGTGTGAAATAAGTCCCGAAAAGGTGGTCGGTTTTCTACGGTTGGGGCATCGTGTCGTTCTATCGCTTGAGCAACCTGTCGGCGATAAGGTTACCCTCGGACAATTAATCGTTGATGAGTCTCATCCTGTTTCGGGCCCGGAACAGGAGCTGTGGTCAGAATTTGAACGTGAGGAACTTTTCCAGCTATTCGATGCATGCATGTTCACGGAGAGAACCAAGAATGTCCTTCTGCTGCGATACGGATTCATCGATGGTACGTCCTGGACGCTCGAGGAGATCGGGAGGAAATTCGCTGTCACCCGTGAACGTATCCGGCAGATCGAAAAGCGTGCTCTTGAGGACCTGAGGATCGGCATGGGATTGGATCCCGACAACCCTGAGGCGGAACGGCGTCGAAAGAATGCCGCCCGGAAAATCGCTCAGCAGGTTGCTGAGACGTCCGAAATTTACAGAGGCCGGGCGAGGCGGGCGGAAGCGAGAGTTGCGGGATCGCCAAGAATTGACAACGCAGGCAAGCTGGAGTCAGAGAGTATTTCCGACGGGAGAGAGGGAGCGGTGACCTCGAAGGAGACGCAGTTCGGCCGGTGGTTGGCTGAGCGGTTGCAGAAAAAGGGTACTGGCGAAAGCGAACTGGCACACCGTCTGGGAGTGCCGCGGACTCTTGTCGAAGCTTGGCTCGGTGATCGCTCTATTCCCGACCCGGACCTCCTGGCCAGATTGCAAGAGATCTTTGGAGCCGAGACAGAAACCGAGCAGGGCTTCGCGGGCGAGCCGGAACGGTCGGACATACTTTCGGAAGCATCGGTTGTGTGGTACCACCGGCCTGGGCATGACGACGGCGGGCGGGAGTTTGGCAATGCGGCTGCTTTCGCCTTCGAGGCCGATCTGGAGGTCCTGGCTCGTGAAGCGACGCAGAACAGCCTCGACGAACGCGATAGGAAGAACGATCAGCCGGTCAGAGTTCGCTTCACGCTGCATGAACTGACCGGGGACACTCTGGCACGATTCCGCACGGCGATCCGCTGGCCCGATCTCCAGCCGCACTACGAGGCTGCTGCTACCCAGGACCAGAAGGTCGGGCGCGTCATCGGCGTCGGTTTGCGGGAGATGCTCGAGCGGGATCGACTGGTCCTACTTCGCGTCGACGACTACAACGCCCACGGTCTGACAGGCGATGATTATGATGACGGCCGCTTTGCCGCCGTGGTCCGGCGCCAACTCGAAAGCCGTAAGTCGGATGCGGCGGCTGGCGGTTCGTACGGCCTTGGGAAGGCCACTCTCTGGGCGACCAGCCGGCTGGGGCTCGTTCTTATCAATTCCACGCTCTCCGAACCGCACGAGGGGCATACCAGGCGGCGGTTGATCGGGCGACTCGATCTACCCTGGCGGGAAGTTGGCGGTGAGAGGTTCGCCGGGCCCGCTTGGCTGGGTCGGCCGGATGCTGAGGCGGACAACTCAGAGGTCGTCCGCTCCTGGTGGGCTGACGAAAAGGCGGTCGAGGAGCTGCATCTCACTCGCGAGGGCAATGACCCCGGCACATCCTTCTTGATCGTCGGAGCCCATGATGTGGCCAGCCTTGCCGGGGCGGCGCAGGACCTCGATGGTGACACGGCTGACGACGAGGACAGCTTGGAACGCATGCACCAGCGGCTGGTTCGTGCATTGGGTCGTAACTTCTGGGCTGCCATGACAGCGGGACGTGACGGCCGACCACTGCTGGAGGCGTCGGTGTGCGCGCTGCGCAACGGAGTGGAATATATCGAGGAGGAACAAGTAGATCCACAAGTGCATCAACCCGCGCGCTCGCGTGCTCTTCAGGCGTTCCTGAGCGGTACCACCGTGGACCGTCTCACCGAGGCCGGTCAGGTTGCCCTCGCCAATGTGTTGCTGAAGGTTCCCGAGCGAGATGGCTTGACCGGAACGGCCGGTGAGCACAGGGCAGTACTGCTTGTCACCGAGGCGGCGGATGCCGATGGCAAGATCAACCAAGTGACTGCGATGCGAGGCAATCGCATGACGGTCAAGACCAGTTGGGTGCCGGGCCTTCCTGCGGGTACCAACCCATTCCAAGCAGTTCTACTAGTGGGACGGGCGGCGGGAGACGACGCGCCGTTCGCCGCTGAGGCCGAGGAGTTTCTACGATCCTCCGAGCCGCCGGAGCATAACAAGTGGGGTCAGACCGAGGAATTGAGGATGCGCTACTCGCCTTCAGCTCATCGGCGGATCACCGCGTTGACGTCGGAGACCAATAAGGCTGTGCATGAGCTTGTTGCGATTCCAAAGGAGAAGAAACCCAGTGGCACGAATAAAGTAAGTAAGCGACTAAGGATCTCGGGTAAAACCACCAGCAAGGTCAGGGCGGTGGTGACACCTCCGAGGCTGGACGATCTGGATGCCGCGGTCGACTCCTCCGGTGCGTGGCAGATCACTGCGGAAGTTAAGGTGCCGACGGGGGGAGAGCTCTGGAGAATGAGCCCCGTCGCCAAGTTGGAAGTGCGCTCCGGCCCTCGCCCAGTGGTCAAATGGGCGGAACTCGTTGCCGTCAGCAACTGTGAAGTCGTCGATGGCGTAGTGCATTTCCCGCCTGGGATCCGGCGTGCGGTCTTTCGGGGTGTCACCGACGTGTCCACGCATCCGGTGAAGGCCGCGCTGAGTGGTCTCGTCGTCGAACTTCAGGAGAGTAGGGGGGGCGTCGCATGAGGGTTTACCCGTACCCCCGGTTGACCGGTGCGGTGGCTGCGCGTGTCACGGCTGTTCGGTTGCGCGGTCCCGGAGACACCCGTGAACAGCTGGACTCAAGGGGGTCATCGGTCGTGGAGCAGGTCGTGGCACTTGGCATGGCCGAGCGCGACGACTGGCGGACCGCGCGGCTCGCCTTGACGGCGACCGTGCCGGCTCGTGAGATCGAGACGAAGGGCCACTGGTCCGATATCGCGGTTGTCGCCGTTCTGACGGAGAGTGTGACTAATGTGCGTACTGTTGCCCTTTTGCAACCCGGTGCGAAGGGCGGCAGGGAGTGGACGGGAGAAATCGAGCTAGACCGGGACGATCATCTGGACCGCGCGTCGTTGGCTGTGCACGTAGTAGCCACAGTCGGGGAAACACCAGGTCGAATCATCGGCTCAACCGAGGAGGAGTGGGTAGTAGACGCGACGGCCGATGCCCCGCTCAGGGATCGCCAACTGGACGTCAGCACGGTCAGTTTTGCCCGCGGTGCCGAGTGGTTGCGGAGTTACCGGGACGCGCCCTGGATCGTGGACACTTCGGGGCGGATGCCCACCGTCCGCCTGAACTCGGATTTCGAGGGCCTCGTAGGACTAGTTGAAGGTCGAGGCTCGAAGGTCGAGGGCGTGGTAGGAGAGATGCTGCTGGCCCAGATGTGCGCAGATGTCTGGACCGCTGTATTCCACACCGCCATCGGGGACCTGGAGATCGAGGACGACGGGACGCCGCTCTTCCCACCCGACTGGCGAGGCGCGGTGTTGCGAGAGATGCTTCCGGACATCATCCCGGGGCGGGAGGTGGAGGACGCTCTCCGAGAGGTACACCTTCGTCGTACCGGCGAGGGGAGTTGGACGGATCTGCAACCTCGTATCCAGTACGCCGCGGCACGTCGCGCCGATGTTCCAAAGGCGTTGGCCGCCACTGTCCGCGATATCGAACGAATCAACCAGGAGACCCACGCGTGACATCCCGTCCCGAGCACCTGCCGGAACGGCTTGCTCTGATCTCCGATGTACAGGCTGCCGAGTTCATCTCGACAGGACTACTCGAGGGACGCGAGAACGTCCCCTCCATCGCACTGAACAAGGTTGCTGAGACGCTACCGGGTAACGACGCGCGGCTGCGGTTGCACCGGGTTCGGGACCTGATTGACCATGCGCTGGGCAGGTTTGGGGACGAGCGGCCCACAGCCGCGGACGCGTGGCTGGCACCGCGTCTGCATGAAACCCTTCGACTCACCCGTCGGGAAGCCGCCGAGAAGCGGCTGTGGACATATCTCGCCCTCGGAGTGGCGCCGGACTACGTCGTGTGGCGCCATCTGTCTGAACCGAAAGCGGACGGTTCGCTTGGACGCGTGGCCCGGGATAGGTTCGCTGGTCTGCACTACAAACAGACGTTTGCCCGGCTCTGGTGGGCGGCTGAACTCTTCCGTGATGGCTCGGACTACCAGCCCGTCGTAATAGCTTGTGGTAACCAGGACATGCTTAACTCCGCTCTTCGGTTGGACATCATCGACCATCGGCCTACCGCCCTGGCTCTCGTCAAACTGATGGAGCGGGGGACTGTGCGCACCGGTCGAGAAGTAAACGCCCTGACATCTGCGATAAACGCTGCTGCGGCGACCTTGATGTACGACGTCATCGCTCCAGATGCGGAACGCGACCGAGAGCCGCTGCGCGAGTGGATTGTGGGTGCTGATTCGTCCCTTCCTTCGCCCAGGAACGAGCTGCCCGAGGGACCCGAGGAAGAGCGGGCACCAGTGGCAGCGGTCGAGAGGCTGGTCGTCCATTTCGAGGAGCTTTTCGCGTACGCACAGGTGAGGGGGAGAAATACTGATGAAGGCGATTGATCTGTGTGAATCTGAGGGCATCGGGCGACCTTGTCAGTGATCTTTAGAGTCCTCGGTCGTTTGTCTTGCCGTCACCAGGTTTTCTCAGGCCAGCGTGCGCCGAGGTGGAGCTGAGAGGCCTACGTTATCCTGCGGGAGGGGGTAAGCCCTTCGTGGTTCATCTACCCAAGGGCGCCGGGTGCTCGCTCGGGAAATTTGACAAGGGCTTGGCCAATTTCCGCTGTGACTGATTGGCCAGATGCAGCCAGCATGCCTGGCGATCGTTGTCGGGCAGGAGCACCGGCGAGAAGCCTGCAATCTTCAGATCCGACACCAACCGCCCGCGCTGGAGCAGACATCCGCGAAACGAAGTTGATCAGCTGTCTGCTTCCTGTCCGCTCTTCGGGGTGCCCTGCTCGCGTGCTCTCGGTTTCCGCCGTTCCCGATTCTGGTCCCGTGTCTCTCGGTCGACCGCTGCACGTACCGTCGCCGCGACCTCTTCTGGTGGCGCGTGTTCCCAGAACCGTAGAACCGTCCAGCCCGCATCGAGCAGATGCTCGGTGGTCTCCCGATCACGGGCCATGTTTCGGTCCAGTTTGCGACGCCACCAGTCTGCGTTGGCCTTCGGATGTGTGGCGTGCTGCGGGCAACCGTGCCAGAAGCAGCCGTCGATGAGGACCGCGACCTTGGCCCGGGTGAAGGCCAAGTCGAGTCGACGTCGCGGCATGCCGGGCACGGGGTACTCCACGCGATAGCGCAGCCCGGAAGCGTGCAACAGCCGTCGCACGGCCAGTTCGGCACCCGTGTCCTTGCTGGCCTGTCTGCTCATGCGTGTCGAGACGGCAGGGGAAGAGGGATTGATTGCTGCCGCCGTCGTGAGCGGCTCGTTCACCTGAGGCATGTGATTGCCCAGCCCATTGGTTGGGACCTTGCTCGGGCCATGCTCGCGTTCGTGGGTTGACAAAGCATTGTGATGTCCTCAGATGTTGGTGGCGACTGTTCGCCCCGGGGCGTTGGCCTTGACCTTGGCACCCTCACTGAAGCAGGACCTCCTCTGGATGTCGGCTGGTGATGGGTACGCCCTGCGCATAGAGAATGTGATCGAGGCATGCTCCGAGATCACCTCCGTGGGCATCGCGCGCCATGCCGCGCAGTTCGCGAGCCAAGTGCATCCCATTGACCAGAACAATCGGATACTGATCTTCTATCATCTCGAGCTGGGCCGGTTCTGAGAAAGCACCTGTGGTCACGTACACACCGATCCAACCACGACGTAGTCGTGCGACCACACGCGCAATCTGTTCCGCAGACACCAGGCTATCCGGACGTATGCACTTGGCCTGTCCGAGCACGACCAAGCTGGTGCCAGCCAGGCCTGTCCCTAGATCCAGGCGCCCCACGAAGTCCGTGCCCCCATCGCCGGAGCGGTGAGTGATCCATCCTTCTCTATAGCTATGTCCGGAGCCTCTCAGTATTCGGGCAGCAACGGCGGACGCCACGGCTTCGAAGTCGTGTTTTCGTCCGTCAAACTGTTTGTAGATGAAGTCAAGGTCTGCCTCCTCCGCGGTGCCGTCTGGAGGGCGTTGATCGCGCACCTTGGAGATTCGGGAACGGGCTACTCTCCGTCTTACGCGCGGAAGGGAGGAATGGCCTCGCTTCACCCAATCTCGCCATGATCGAGGCGCCATGGCCAGGACTTCTCTGTCAGAAATATTTGGGTCCCGTCGCGCGCTGATCCAGTCCCAGTCAACTCGATCGTTTTCAGTCGTCAGATCTATGAGGGCGATGTCGTACACGTAGTTGGTGAACGTGGTGTGGTCGTGGCCGGCCCACTGAACTATCCGCTCTGATCGCTCTATTACGCCGAGCCCGCAGAACTCTACGTACCCCTTGACTTTGCCGTTGCGGGAGACGGCGCGGAAGAGCAGGAGAGGTGCTGATCGGGTCCGGGCTTCCGGCGTGGGAGCCTGATACTCGCCAAAGGCTTCCAGGAGAGTGGCGTTCCCAGTCGTAGTGCCAGGCGCGTTGGTGAGGCCAGCCTTGTGGTCGCCAAAGTAGCGGACATGCCCGTTGTCCATGTCGAAGACGTCATGCCACGGTGTTTGTTCGCTCCCTGCCTTCCACGGGCGGGACCGGATCAGGATGGCGGGTCGTCGCTGGCCAGCATTGTCCTTGACCTTCGCCATCCCATTGATTCCGGATTCGAGTAACGCCCTCTTGCGTCCCGGTGAGTGCGTTAGGTGGTGAAAGTTGGTGTATCCGTCGAGTGTGCGGGCGGTTGGGTCCTTCGCGCTTGCGTAACGCAATACTTCCCCAACTTGTAGCGACTGCCCCACAAGCGCCCCTTCCCTAGTGTTCATGGGTAATCAGGATGCCATTGTCGCTGTTCCAGGACTATGGCGGGCTATTCCTCTGAGGTCACAGGCCTCAGGAAAGGCGTCTGTCTCTTTAGTGTAATCTGTCGTAAATTTGCCGCGAACACCCTATAGGGGGGATTCGCTCGTAGTGATCCCCAGATTCGGCGTCCCAGAGGCGGCCAGTTCCCTCAGCGATACATCTGCAGCGCAAGGTGCCCCGACTTAGTTGTTGAGCAGCCTCCACGTAGTGAGGGCGGGTCTTGCCCGCGGCAACTCGGTGGGATCGGTGGGCTCGATGTCCCAGCGCCTTGGCGATCTGTTCAAGGCTGCGGCAGCAGCAGACCGCGCCGGAGAGTCGGGCTGCCCGGTTGCTCACTCGTCGCCGACCTTGAACCGTACGCCGCTCGGTATCCGTGCGATCCCTGCCCCCTCAACCGTCCAAACCACCTGGTTGTCAACGTCCACTACGCAGCCACCCGGTCCGCCACAGAGAACACCGTCCGACAGTCCGGGCAGGCCGCCTTGCCGAACAGGTACAGCAAGCTGCCTGCCAGCGCCGCCTGCCCGTCAGCGAGAGTTCGATCCCGCAGACGCCCGGCCAGACCGTCCAGCTCATCGCGCATGGCCGGGCGGAGAGGCACCTTCTCCGCCATCTCCACCTCCCGCGACGAGTAGTCGTCACCGGTGGGGAAGCTGTCGTCCTCGCCGATCACGATGAACATGTCGACGCCGCAGTGAGGGCAGTCGACTTCGTACTCGCCGGTCTGTAGACCTTCCAGGCGTCGGTCCCAGATCTCGACGCCCTCGAATGCCAGCAAGGACTGCAGCAGATATACGTAGTCCTCCGCGTCCCCGGTCTCACGCAGGCACTGGTCCGTGAACCGGTGCAGGCCCGCGATCGGAGCCGAGAAGACCTTGAACACCTCGTCGCCGCTGGGGGCGCAGGCCATGATCGCTCCGGCAGCCAACAGCACCCACCGGCGGTCCTCGGCGCCGCCGCAGCCCGCCGCGACCTCGGCCAGCCGGGGCAGCGCCGCGAAGCTCGCCGAGAACGCGGTGTCCAGCTGCGGGCACAGATGATCCATCAGTTCCGAACAGGCGCCGCCCGGGTCGGACGCGAAGCGATCGAGCAGGGCTGGGACATGCTCCGCGGAACCACAGACGTTGGTGAGCGTCACCCAATCCGTCATACGCCGATCCAAGCAGGCCACGCGCCGACGCACGGAGCGAGGAGCGGGATCCCTTGAAGCAGGGGAACGGCACCCCCGGACGCGTTCATTTGGCTAAGCCCCCGGTCCCCGAGGTGTGCCCCCCTCCAGGAGGCCGCCGTTCGCGACGAGTTCGTCCGTAGTCTCCCGGTCCGGGTACCCGCCCTGGGCGCCGAGGTGGCCGCAGGCGTATGTCGCCGAGGCCACCGCCGCCCGTAGCGCCGAGTGCGGGTCCGAGCCTGACAGGGAGCGGGCGATGTAGACCCCGGCCAGGCAGTCGCCGGCGCCGGTGGTGTCGATGATCCGGTCGGTGGGTGCTGGCGCGACGGCGATCTCACCGGAGCCGTCCGTCAGCACCGCCCCGCGTAACCCACAGGTGCGCACGACCGACTTGAGACGGTGTCGGACGGAGAAGGCGTGCACGTCTCCTATCGCGGCCGTGACCTGCTCGTTGAGAAAGACGACCTCGGCCCCGTCCAGGGCCGGAGTGAGGGCTGTCGTGCCGTGGGCGAGCGCGGCGGGTTCCAGGTCGATCGACATCGGGATGCCGGCGGCTCGTGCCCGTTCCGCGAGCACTGCGGCGGCCTCGGGGTGCAGACATGAGGTGTGAACCCAGTCCACACCGTCCAGTTCGGCGTCGCGCAGGCGCTCCGGCGGGGGCGATTGCGACACGGACGAGGTGTAGACGAGACGCTTCTCTCCGTCTTCGGCCAGGGTGCAGACCGAGACCGCGGTCATCCCGGGTGTGGTGGTGACGCCTGTGACATCGACGCCTCGCGTGGCGAGGAAGTCCGTGGCGTAGGCGCCGAGCACGTCGTCCCCGACGACGGCGAGCAGGGCCGCGGTGACGCCCTGTCGGGCGCAGGCCACCGCGGAGTTGGCGGCTACCCCTCCGGCGCCCACCAGGTTCTCGAACGCGTGCGTCTTCTGGTCCGGGCCAGGAAGGCGCGGAACGCGAAGCGCCACATCGAACGCGATGTCTCCACAGAACAGGGCCGTCGCCGTCATGCGGCTCTACCTTCTTTCCGGGGCTGCGAGTCCTCCTCGGCCGGAGTTCAGGTACCTACCCGGGACTGCCCCTCGACACGCTCCGTCGTGCCTTACGCAGAGGCGCGAACGGCTGTCGGCCAATCCGTCATACGCCGATCCAAGCAGGCCACGCCCCAACGCACGGAGCGTGACCCCTTGGAGCAGAACCGAGCAGAGGAACGACGCACCTCGGACTCGTCACACCTACCGCGGAGAAACCGCCCCGTCATACACGTTCCCCGGCGTAACCACCCCCGTGATCGCCCGGGCAAGAAGCGTGGACGGCTCCTGGCCCCCGCTGGTGATGTCCGTGTTGATCATGATGACCAGCGTGGCCTTCTTCGAGGGCAGATAGACCGTCACCGTCTCGTAGCCCGGGATGGAGCCGTTGTGACCGATCCAGCCGTTGGCGTTGAAGATGCCGAGGCCGTAGCTGAGGCCGGGGAGGCCGGTCGGCAGCGTCTTGAGGCGCTGGGCCTGGGTCTGGGGGCTGAGGAGTGTTCCGGTGGCGACGATTTTCGCCCAGCGGTGCAGGTCGTGCAGGTCGGAGATCATCGCCCCGGCCGCCCAGGCCCAGCTGGGGTTCCAGTCGGTGGCGTCGGCGACCGCGCCGCTCAGCGTCTGGTTCGTGTAGCCGCGCGGATGCGGCTCGGGGAACTCGGCTCCCTGGGGGAGGAGGGTGTGGTGCAGGCGAGCCGGACGCAGGACCCGCCCGTCGATGAAGTCGGTGAGCCGCTGACCACTGACCTTCTCGATCACCAGGCCGAGCAGGACGAGGTTGGAGTTGGAGTACTCGAACTTCTTCCCCGGCGCGAAGGTGTTCTTGTGCTTGTAGCCGTACGCGAGCACCTCCCGAGGTGTGAAGGAGCGCGTCGGGTCGCTCAGCAGGTCATGGTCGAAGTCCGGATCGGAGGTGTACGGGAACAGGCCGCTGCGCATCTCCGCGAGCTGACGCAGCGTGATCCGGTGGCCGTTCGGTACGCCGTTGACGTAACGGGAGATCGGGTCGTCCAGCCGGATCCGATGGTCGTCGACGAGCTCGAGCAACGCGGTGACCGTGAAGGTCTTGGTCTCGCTGCCGATCCGCACGTAGCCGTCGGTGGTCATCGGCCGGCGGGTGACGGTGTCGGCGACACCGGTCGCGCGAACGTAGCTTCCCCTGCCGGGCATCCACAGTCCGACGACGACACCGGGGATGTCGGCCTGCTCGCGGACGTCCGCGATCGCCTTGTCGAGCCGGGCGGTCATCTCGGGGCCGAGACCGCCCGGCGGGCAGTCGTTCCGGTCGTTCCAGTCGTGCCGGTCGACCCTTGCGGTCTGAACGGCCGCGGCGGGAGCCGCTGCCATCGGGACCAGGGCACAGCACGCCGCGAACAGCGTTGTGGCGAGCAGTCGACGGTGGGGGTTGCGTCGCATCTGAGGGTGCCTCTTCCAGTCGCGGACAGTCATGAAGAGTCGCGGACGGTCATGATTGGTCCTGGGCTCGACGGCAACATCACCATCGGCAACTCGTCGCGAAGGCCCCCTTCCGGTCGCGTACCGGCGAGTCCACTCGTTCAGACCGTCAACCGGGGGTTGTCCGCAGCACGGGCACGGGCACCGGCCCGGCCGGGTCGATGGGTCCCCCTAATGGCTCGGCAATGCGACAGGCGTCGGGGCAGGGCCTTCACTGGGAAGCATGTCTCGCCTCGATCGGCCGCCGGCCCGGCGCCTTCGCTCCGCTGCGGCTTTGGGCCTGATCGCGGCCCTGACCGGCGGCTGCACAGGTATCGATACCGACACCGCCGCCGCCCCCCGGGCGGCTGCCGCCCGGACCTCCCCGCTGCCCACCGTGCCGCCGGCCCAGCCGCCGCCACGCCTCACGCGGGCCAAGGTCGACGCCGCGGTGGACCGGCTCGACGGCGTCGTACGGGACGTCATGCGCAGGACCGGTGTGCCGGGGGTCGCCGTCGGGGTGGTCCATGACGACAAGGTGCTGTACCTGAAGGGCTTCGGTGAACGGAAGGCCGGAGCGGCGGGCAGGGTCGGACCCGACACCGTCTTCCAGCTCGCCTCGGTCTCCAAGCCGGTCGCCTCGACCGTGGTCGCCGCGGCCGTGGGCGAGAAGACCGTCGGCTGGGACGACCCCGTTGTCGAGCACAGTCCCGGATTCGCCCTCAAGGATCCCTGGGTCACCCGTCACGTCACGCTCGCCGACCTGTTCGCCCACCGCAGCGGGCTGCCCGACCACGCCGGGGACCTCCTGGAGGACCTCGGCTACGACCGCTCGTACATCCTGGAGCGGCTGCGCCACGAACCGCTGGCGCCGTTCCGTGCGAGCTACGCGTACACCAACTTCGGGCCGACCGAAGCCGCGGTCGCCGTCGCGCGGGCGGCGGGCACCAGCTGGGAGAAGCTGTCCGCCGACAAGCTGTACCGGCCGCTGGGCATGGACTCCACCAGCTCCTCCTTCGCCGACTACGAGAAGGCCAAGAACAAGGCCGTCACCCATGTGAGGCAGGGCGACACCTGGCAGGCCGAGTTCGTACGGGACGCGGACGCCCAGAGTCCGGCGGGCGGGGCCAGCTCCACCGTCCGGGACATGACGAAGTGGCTCCGACTGCAGCTCGGCAACGGCGAGTTCGAGGGGCGGCAGGTCGTCGACGGCGCCGCGCTGGACGAGACCCACCTGCCGCACATCGTCTCCGGGCCGCCGCACACGCCGGCGGGCAGGACCGGGTTCTACGGGCTCGGCTGGAACGTCGGCTACGACGACCAGGGCAGGCTGAAGCTCGGCCACTCCGGCGCGTTCGCGATGGGCGCGGCCACCAGCGTCACGCTGCTGCCCTCGGAGAACCTCGGCATCGTCGTCCTCACCAACGGCGAGCCCATCGGCGTACCCGAGGCGATCGCCAGTACCTTCCTCGACATCGCCGAGACGGGCGGGCCCACGGTCGACTGGCTGACGTTCCTCGGCCCGATCATCCAGCAGGCGGCGGCGGGTGACCGCTCCGAGACCGACTACGCCAAGCCTCCGCCACGGCCCGCACCGGCCAGTGCGGGCGGGGCCTACACCGGAACGTACGCCAACGACTTCTACGGCCCGATGACCGTGAGCGCCCAGGGCGACGACCTCGTCATGCAACTGGGGCCGAAGAAACAGCGGTTCACCCTGCGGCACTACGACGGCGACACGTTCAGCTACCGCACCACGGGCGAGAACGCCGTCGGGTTGTCCGGCGTGACCTTCGGTGTCGGGTCCGGCGGACGCGCCGACAAGGTCCGGGTCGAGAACCTCGACACGACCGGCCTCGGCACGTTCACCAAGGAGTGAGCCCTTCGATCCGGTGAGGAGGGCATGTCCGGTTGTCAGTGGTGACCCCTAAGGTCGGCGCATGACTGCTGCTGGGGGAGTTGATCGACGCCGGAGAGCCGGAGTGGTTCGACTGAGGCGGTCCGCGACCGACGCGCGGGTGCGTCCGAGGCCATGCCATCGGCGGAAGACGGCAGCGGTGTCGGGCCGGGCGCAGGACACAGGCGGCGGGCGGCGTGCCCTGCGCCCGGGGGCGCGCTGTTGCAGGTTCCGTATCGCCTGGGTCGCCTAAATCGCCGGGCTGATGTTGCCGCTCTGGTCCATGGTGAAGCGGCCGTGGGTCTGGCCGTCGACCTTGAGCTGATTGAGCCAGTTCTTCGACAGGTTCTGCAGGTTCTTGTGCTGCCCTTCCCAGGGCATCGAGTGGCCGGCGCATTCCGCCGTGACCAGGATCTTGTGATTCCCCGTGATGGCGTCATAGAGCGCGGGGACGTGGAAGTCGATAACGGGGTTGGAGCTGGGCGGTGTTGTGTTGGCGGTCTTGTCGTTCTCGCCGTGCACGATCAGCACGGGCACGTTTCCGCCCAGGACGCCGCCCTGGCCCGCGGTGGTGTTGTTCCAGCCCCACGACACGAAGTTCCGGTACCGGCTGACGCCCACGGGCTTTCCGTTCACCAATGGTCCCCAGGTGCGGCCGATCGGGTCGTTGTCCATGAGGGCGCCCCACACGACGTCGAAGATCCCGGGTTCACGCTGGAACGGGCAGGTCGCCGGCGCCTCCTTGCCCCACGCCGTATCGAAGCCGGTGTACGTGAGCACGTGGGTGGGGAAGCCGGGCGCCGGCAGTGGCGGCGGGTTCGGGGGACCCAGCGGCGGGAAGATCGGCGCGAGCAGGAACAGACTCGACACCTTCCCCGGATTCTTGATCGCGTACGGCCCCATGGCGAACGCGGCCGCCGACCAGCCGATGAAAGCGACCTCCGAGACGTTGCGCGTGCTCAGGATGTACTCGACCACCCTGCTGAGCTCGTCCTGGTCGCTCTGGGAGTTGGTCAGTACGAAGGGGTAGCTCGGGCTGCGTTGCGGGTTCGGTCCCACCAGCGGGGGAACGATGTCCTTCTGCTGGTTGGGATTGACGTTGCACGGGTCCTCCATCCGGGGCCGGGGCGACCGGCCCGAGCCCTGGAGATCCATCAGGAAGACGTCGTACCCGTCCCGGGCGAGTGCCTCGGCCCAACCGTAGGAGGTGTGCTGGAGATCGTAGCCAGCCAGCACGGGCACGCTCCTGCCGTGCAGCATGAGGACGGCCTTGCGGTTTGCGGGGGGACCGTGATGGGTGCCGTCCCGTTCGCGAACGAAGAGCTCGACCTGCTCGCCCTTGTTGGCGGGAACGGTCGACGTGTGCTTGACCCAGTGGTCGGTCGTGGTGACAGCCATGGGGGATCCTTCGGTTGGCTCGGGCAACCGGTCGGCGATACAGCCGCCGGCCAGTGCTGATGTGCGGTCCTCACCGCACGCCTACGGTGCGGGCCACGGTCGCGGACGCGGTGCCGTAAGGTCCAGCGAATCTGGTTGGAGGACCACGGATTTCCGGATCAGTTCTGGGAAAGGTGGCTGCCCGCGAAGCGTTCGTGTCACAGGAACTCCAGCGGGGAAGCCGCATGGCTCATTTCTCACTTTGCACCCGCACCACAGATATCGCATCCGCATGGAGTAGGCTGCCCGACCGCATCGACGAGACCGACGTGGTTGCTGCTCGACGGCGGCCAACGAGCCGAGTCCCAGGCCGATTGCGGCGCCCGTCCACGGCGCCATAGACCGACGACACAGACCCCTGAGCGACCTGACGTCGTGGCGGAGCGAGACTCTCCTGGGCCAGGGGATGCCGCCATGTTCACCGTCGTCAGCGGCCGGCTGCCGGGCTGTTGGTGCAGGGCTGGAGGACGGCCAAGTGACGCTGGCGCCAAAGGAATGGCAGCGCTCAGGCTTCTGAGAGGACTACTTCGATGGCAAGCCGTCCACTGGCGCCGGACCTGGCTGGCGTCCTCGGCTGTCGGGATCGATCACCGGCCTGTCGTGGTGCGGCTGTGCGCTACACAAGGAAGGGCATTCCCGACGGGAAAGAAGGGAAATCCCGACGGGAAAGAAGGGCAGACTCCATGTCAACGCTTCGTGAAACACAATGAGTTGAAGAAGCCTATGCGATGCTGTCTTCACCCCCTGTCGCTGCGGAGATGTCGACAGGCCGTGAACGGAGTTTTCCATGCAGAAGGTCATCGACTACATCGAAGAACATCGGAAATCGTACGAGAATCATGCATTCTTTACTCGCCTGCTCGCCGACGAGTCACTCCCCGGAGAAAGGCGTCTGGCGTGGGGGCCCAGCGTGGTTCCCTTCATCATGGGCTACTCCGATCTGAACAAGTACGTCTTCCGTAAAGACGAAGACAATGCCCGGCCCGATCAGCTGCAGGCCCTTCTGAACGCGCACACGTACGAAGAGGACTTCCACTGGCAGTGGATGCTGACCGACCTGGAGAAGCTGGGGGCCGACAGCAGCATGCCCCTGTCGGACGCCACGCGGGTCCTGTGGAGCGAGGACTTCAGCCACTCTCGACGTCTCTGCCTGGAGCTGGCCGCGCTCGCCGCGGGCGCCCCCACGTACGCCGTTTTCGCGATGGTCGAGTCCATCGAGGCCGTCTCCATCACGATCTTCACCCACTGCCGGGGAATCGCCCTGCGGGACGGTAGCGAATGTGAGTTCTTCGGCACGAAGCACTACATGGCGGAGGCGTCGCACAGCATAAAGTCGCCCGAGGTGGAAGAGAAAAGCCTGCCGCCCCTCGACGGCGCACAGCGCGAGGAAGCCAAGCGGATGGTGGACCGCACGTTCTCGCTCTTCGACAACTGGTCCGGCTCGCTCCTGCGGTTCGCTCTCGAAAGCGGGGACCACGAGCGCACGTACGAGAGGTTGGTTCAGGAGAGCAAGGACCTGCTGCCGGAAGCCGAGGCGGTGGCCGCTGCCGCCTTCTAGCCTCGATCGTGGCAGGTCAACTGCTGTTCCTATGACTGACCGGGTCAACCGCCGCCCTCTTACCGCCGGCGGCTACTTTGACCGTCAGGACGCGCACCCCTCAAAGCGACCTGTCCCTCCACCACCCGGGCGACCCCCGCCCCTCACCGGCAAGGTCGTCGTCATCACCGGCGCCGCCCGAGGCCAGGGCGCTGCCGAAGCCAAGGCCCTGGCCCGTGCCGGAGCCACGGTGGTCGCAACCGACGTACACCCGGGCGGAGTTGCAGACTGCCGGAAGCTGGACGTCTCCAACGAGGCCGACTGGGCCGCCCTCGCCGCCGAACTCCGCGACACGTACGGGCGCATCACGGCCTCGTCAACAACGCCGGCGTCATCCAGCGCGACCGGCTGGGCACAGTGCGCCCGGACGACTTCGCGTACGTGCAGTCGGTGAACACCACCGGGCCGCTGCTCGGCATCCAGCACCTCACGCCCCTGATGCCACCGGGCTCGTCCATCGTGAACGTCGGCTCGTCCGCCGCGCTCACCGCGTATTACCCGGTGGCCTACACGGCCAGTAAGTGGGCCTTGCGCGGGGTGTCGAAGATCGCGGCAACGGAGTTGGGGAACCGCGAGGTATCCGCGTGAACACGGTGCACCCCGGCTACATCGAGACGGAGATGACCGCGGCCGCAACCCCGGCCTTCCGGGAGACGCCACTCGGGCGCAGTGGCACCGTCGACGACATCGCGCCCCTCGTGGTCTTCCTCCTCTCCGACGCGTCCTCCTTCATCACCGGAGTGGAGATCCCCGTGGACGGAGGCCTCACCGCGCACGGCGGAGTCAAGTCCGTCTCGGACGCGATGAGGCCGCAGGCGCCGGACGTACCGGGCCGGCCGACCGTCGAGTGAACCCCCGGGCCTCGCAAGGCCCATGGACGGCTACAGGTACGGGCAGCTACAGGTACGAACGGCTACAGGTACGGCCGAGTGATCAACTCGATCGCGTGGCCGCCAGGGTCCTTGAAGTACACGCCCCGGCCGCCGTGTTCGGTGTTGGTCTCGCCCGGGCGTCGCATCTGGGGGTCGGCCCAGTGCTCGACGCCGTTGTCACAGAGCCGCTGGTATGCCCGGTCGAACAGCTCGTCGTCGATCAGGAACGCGTAGTGCTGCATCTGGATGTCCACCGGCGGCTCGGCGAACTGCAGCAACACCCCGTCGGGGAGCTGGATGTTGGTGAACAGGCCCCACGAAGGCGCTTCCGGCAATTCCAGCAGTTCGCGGAAGAAGCGGGCCGACTCGTGGCGGTCCTTGGACGCGATGATGGTGTGGTTGAACGTGACTGTCATACGGCTGACCTCAGTGTTGTTCGGCATTGCCCGACACGGAAAAGGGACTCGTGGTGCACAAGCACCACTGGGAGGTCCGCGTGCCGAACTGGATGCCGAACCGAGCGGGTGCCTTCTACACACCCGCCGTGGGATCAGACCTCCACCGGATAGCCGATCCGTGTGTGGCGTCGAAGCGCCGGTCCGGTGTTCATGCCGGTGACGCTACTTGATCCGGCCGACCAGTACAACGGGTGGAAAGCAGGCCGAAGACCCGCATGCGCTCACCACGGGACAGAGCCCGACCGTCGGGTGAGACCTCCCCGGCAGCCGTTGCCCCCGGGCCGCCCCACCCGACCGCGCCCTCTCACCCTCGCCCCCTACACCGCCACCCGTCCGTGGCACCCGGCATAAGCGGTCCCCGACCCGCACCAGCAGACCGCCCCCCGCTGCGGAGGCCACCCCGCGGCCTTCCCCCGGGCCGCCAACGTCGTCGCATACTGCGGCAACAGGTCGGCGGCCCCCGGCGACGCCCCCTCCGACGCCGCGAACGCCTCGTAGGAAGGCACCGTGCCCGTGACGATCCCCAGGTTCGCCGTGCCGGAAGCCGCCAGCTCCCGCAGGGACGCCTCTATCGTCGCGAGGTGTTCCTCGTGCGAGGGGTATTCGTCCGCCAGGTCGGGATACGCGGCCACCAGCTCCGCCAGTTCCGCCGCCGGCCAGTGCAGTACCGCCACCGGGAACGGGCGGGACAGCGCCTCCCTGAACGCGCCCAGCTCCGCCCGTAGACGGGAGATCTCCGCCTGCAGCTCCGCCGGGTTGTCCGAGCCGAGGGACCAGACCCGCTTGGGGTCGTGGAGCTCGTCCAGCGACACCGGCGACGAGTGGAGCGTGTCGGCCAGGGTGTCCCAGTCGTCGTGGGCGACGCCCAGCATCCGGCGTACGCGGTGGCGGCCGTAGAGGAGCGGATGGGTCGAGTACGGGGGTTCCTGCGCGTCCGAGATCAGCAGGCGGGCCGCCTCCGTGAACGTCTCGTGGGCCGCCTCCAACTCGTCGTGCGACTCCAGGGACTCGGCGACGATCACCCAGGGCGCCGGGTCGCGGGGGCCGGCCGCGCGGACGCCGTCGATGATCGCCCGGGCCTCCGCCTCGTGGCCGTACTCCCACAGGTTCGACGCCTTGAGGGCGCGTACGAGGTGGGGGTTCTCCAGGGAACCGGGGGATTGCAGCAGGCGGTCGTACAGGGCGGACGCGGCGGGGCGGTCGCCGGCCAGTTCCAGGTGGGCCGAGGCCTGCACGAGCAGGTGTTCGGCGTCCTCGGGGTAGAGGCCGGCGGTCCGCTCCAGGCGGGCCGCTTCGGCGATGTGGTCGACGTTTTCCTGAGGCGTGTCGGGGCGCATGAGATCACCGTACTGCCGACGTCCGACAAAGAAGAGTGGCAGCCATGAGAGGGATCTTTGAGGAGGAGCGGAGCCACCGGGAGGCATCCCGGCCCGGTGCCTCCCCTCCCCGGAAACTCACCTGTAGCCCTTGGCCGGCTCCTCGCCCGCTTCTCGCCGACTACCCGGTCACTCCTCGGCGACTCAGATGGTGACCCCGTCCACCTGCAGCGTCTGCACCGCGCCCGCCGCGAACGGCACCGCCACCGTCTTGCCGCTCAGGTACCTGTCCGAGCGGGCCGTGTAGAGGTCGCCGCCGCCACCCGTCACCGTGTTCCAGCGCGGGACCAGACCGCCCGAGCCGCCCGTCACCGTGGTGAAGTTGCCGAGGTTGAAGGTCAGGGTCTGGGCCGACGTGGACGTGTTCAGGGCCACGATCACCAGGCGCTTCGCGCTCGCGTCGTACGCCGCCACCGCGTAGCTGACGCCCGTGTCGAGGATCGTCATGCCGGGACGGATGTGGCGGCTGAACTGCGCCATCACGTAGTGCTTCGTCTGGACCGTCGTCGGCTGGAGGGTGCTCGGGTCGTAGGCGATCATCGCCCAGCCCGCCGTCGGGTCCATGACCTGCCAGTACACCCAGGCCGTGGGGTGCAGCCAGCGGAAGTCGTAGAGGAGGTTCGACGCAAGGGTCAGGCCGGTCCCGTCCTTGTCGCCCGTCTCCGAGTTCCACAGTTTCTTGCCGGACGTCGTCACCACGTCCGTGTAGAGGAGGTCGCGGCGGCCCCCGGAACCCTGGTAGCCGTGCACGTTGACCTGGTTCACCAGGGCCTTCGTCGACGATCCGAAGGCCGCCCAGGTCGAGCGGGCCACGTCGTAGTTCGTCTCGTCCGAGGCCGAGATCTTGACACCTGTCAGGCCCCGGGTGTCCAACTCGCTTCTCATGTACGGGAGTACGGCGGCCTGGACCGACGCGTCCATGTGGCAGCCCTCCTGCGTGCCGGTGGCCGTCCACCAGCTCGCCGAGGGTTCGTTGAACGGGTCCACCGTCGCGAAGTTCACGCCCCAGTTGTTCTTGGCGTACAGGGCCACGGCGGCCAGGTGCGAGGCGTGCTGGCGGTAGTTCCAGGTCTGGAGGTTGTTGCCGCCGCCCGAGGCGCCCGACGGGTTGTGGTTCGAACACATCCACCACATCGGCGAGTTGGCGAACAGTTCGGTGGTCGCGCCCCGCGCCACCGCCTTCGTCAGCATCGCCCGCTGCTTCGCGTCCGCCGACCAGTTCCAGGCCGAGGACGTGGGGTCCTCGTTGTTCCAGTCCTGCCAGTAGCCCTCGATCTGCTTGTACGCCGGGATGTTCGCCGACGCCGTCATGGTCGTGCCGCCCACGCTGTTCCAGCTGGACGCGCCGAGGTTGTAACGGGCGATGTTCAGGCCCAGGCCGGGCAGCGACGTCCCGTTGTACGTCACCGACTTGGTGGTGAAGAAGAGGTCCGCGAAGTCGTCCCGGGCGCCGAACACATTCGCCCACCAGGCGAGCGAGGTGCCCCAGCCTTCCCAAGTCCCGTACTTCGTCGCGGGGTTGACGGTGATGGTCGCGTCGGCCCGTGCGGTGCCCGTCGCCAGGGCGCTGCCGAGGACAGTGCCTCCTGCCGCGGCCAGCAGAGATCTGCGTCGGATCATGGCTTCTCCGTCCGGATTCTGACCTTCCCCGTTCATGCCAGAAGGAAGCATCAGGTGTGGTGCGTGGGGTTGTCGAGAGTTGTGACAGCGCTTTCTAAAACCATTGGGCAAAGGGGGCTCACAGGGAGGGGACGGACGGGGCCGGGGGCAGGCCTGGTGACTTCGCGAGGTCTGGCCTATGGTGCGGCCGACCCATGTGAGGGCGCGGAGGAGGCGTACGCATGCGGGCTCGGGCTCCGGTGATACGGCACCGCACACTCCGCCGGCGCGCCCTCCGCCGCCGTGCGCTGTGGAGCTGCGGCGAACTCCTCGTCACCGCCGGCACCGTCCTCGCGCTTCTCGTCGTCCACCAGCTGTGGTGGACCAACCGCCAGGCCGAACAGGGCGCGCGACGGGAGGTACGGGCGCTGGAGAAGGAGTGGGGCAACTCCGCGATTCCCGGCGGCAGTTCGGGGAACCCGACGATTCCGGAACGCGGCTCCGGCTCCTCCGGCTCCTCCGATCCTCCCGGGACCGCCCGCCGGAACGGCACCCGTCTCACCAACTCCAGCTCCTCCACGCCCAGTTGGTCCCAGGCGTACGCTATCCTCAGCATCCCCCGGCTCGGTCTCCGCGTTCCCGTCGCCGAGGGCGTCAGCAAGCCGGCCGTACTCAACAAGGGGTACGTCGGCCATTACCCCGGCACCCAACAGCCGGGCCAGGCCGGGAACTTCGCCCTCGCCGGGCACCGCAACACCCACGGCGAACCCTTCCGGTACATCAACCGGCTGCGGCGCGGGGACGCCGTCCAGGTCGAGACGGCCGACGCGGTCTACTCGTACACCGTCGACCGGGCGCTTCCGCAGACCTCCGCCCGGGACGACGGCGTGATCAGGGCCGTCCCCCGCTCCACCGTCAGGCCCGCCTACGGCTACCGCGCCCCCGGCTACTACCTCACCCTCACCACCTGCACCCCGGAGTACACGTCCCGCTACCGCCTGGTCGTCTGGGGCAAGCTCACATCGATGCGGCCCCGCTGAACCGAAACCGAGGCATCCTGTATAACGAACGGCAGGGCAGGCCAAGCAGTGGGCCGTGCGAGACAGATGCGAGACAGGTGTGAGACAGGTGCGAGAGGAGGGCGTGGGCATGATCCGTAGCTGGAGTCCGGTCCTGGTGACCCCGCGTACCGCCGCCGCGCTGTTCCTGCTGCTCATCGAGGTCGCGCTGCTCGACGCGGGCAGCCTCTCCGCCGCCGTCGCCCTCGCGGCGACCGCCGCCGCCGGCTCCGCGTTCGCCGCCTGCTCGCTCATCGTCTCGCGCTGCGCGCCCGCCGTGCCGCCCACCCGGGTCCGTACGGCCATCCGCGACCGGGCCCGTCGCACGGCCTTCCTGCCGCAACGGGACCCCGACGCCCGCGGCCGCACCCGCCCCCGCGCCCCCGGGCTCGCCCTCCCGACGACCATCGCGTAGGGCACGCAGCACCACAAACCTCTGTAGCGTGCCCCCGCGCGGGTCGTCCTGCCGCTCTCTCCTCACCCCCGGCACGACGAGACCCCTCGGAGGGCTCACCCACCCATGTCCACCTTCCTGTCCGCCTTCGCGGGCCTGGTCGAGCAGCTCGCCGACCTGCTCCAGCCCCTCTTCCACGCCTCCTCGGCCGCCGCCGCGATCATCCTGTTCACCGCGTTCGTACGACTCCTCGTGCACCCCCTGTCCCGTGCGGCGGCGCGTGGCCAGCGGGCGCGCGCCGCGCTGCAGCCGAGGGTCGCCGAGCTGCGGAAACAGCACGCGAAGGACCCCAAGAAGATGCAGCAGGCCGTCATGGCACTGCATGCAGAGGAGAAGGTCTCGCCGCTGTCCGGATGCTTCCCGAGCCTGTTCCAGCTCCCCGCGTTCTTCCTGCTCTACCACCTCTTCTCCAACCCGGAGATCGGCGGCCGGACCAACGGACTCCTCACCCACCAGCTCTTCGCCGCGCCCCTCGGTAAACGGTGGGCCGACGCGCTCGGAGCAGACGGGATCTTCGGGGCCGCCGGGCTCGTCTACCTCGGACTGTTCGTCCTTGTCGGCGCTGTCGCCACCTTCAACTACCGCCGTATGAAGCTGGTGATGGCGGCCAACCCGATGGCGGCGAACACCGCCGGTGGTGAGGCGGTGCCCGGGCTCGCGTCCGCCGCGAAGTTCGCACCCTTCATGTCCTTCCTCACACTCTTCTCCGTGGCCGTGATGCCGCTGGCCGCCGCGCTCTACATGGTCACCAGTACGACCTGGAGCGCCGTCGAGCGGGCGGTGCTGTACCGCTGGCAGCTCGCACCGGGGGCCGCGGGTTCCACTACGGGATCCCCCACCCGGTCCACTACGTGAACGGGTATTGCGGACCGGACGTCGACCTTGGACGATCGACCAGTCCTCCGATGAATGGTGACCGATGACTCAGGGCGTGACCGGGGGACGTAACCGAGGGAGAGAGCGACCATGAAGCTGCTGCGAGTCGGTACGGCGGGGTCGGAGCGGCCCGCGCTGCTCGACGCCGAGGGAACCCTGCGGGACCTGTCGGGACTCGTCCCGGACATCGACGGACCGCTGCTCGCCGACGACGCGGCGCTCGACCGGATCCGGGCCGCCGCCGACGCCGGTGAGCTGCCCGCGCTGGACGCGACCGGGCTGCGGATCGGGCCGCCGCTGGCCGGCATCGGCAAGATCGTGTGCATCGGGCTCAACTACCACGACCACGCCCGCGAGACCGGCGCCGAGCCTCCCTCCGAGCCGGTGATCTTCTTCAAGGCGGCGGACACGGTCGTCGGGCCGTACGACACGGTGCTCGTGCCGCGCGAGTCGACGAAGACCGACTGGGAGGTGGAACTCGCGGTGGTCATCGGACGTACGGCCCGCTACCTCGGCTCGCACGAGGAGGCGCTCGCGCATGTCGCCGGGTACGCGGTCGCGCACGACGTGTCCGAGCGCGAGTTCCAGCTGGAGCGGGGCGGCACCTGGGACAAGGGGAAGAACTGCGAGACGTTCAACCCGCTCGGGCCCTGGCTGGTGACCGCGGACGAGGTGCCCGACCCGCAGGGGCTCGCGCTGCGGTTGTGGGTGAACGGTGAGCCGAAGCAGGACGGGACGACCGCCGAGCAGATCTTCGGGGTCGCCGAAGTCGTTCGGTACGTCAGCCAGTTCATGACCCTGTACCCGGGTGACGTCATCAACACGGGTACGCCGGCGGGGGTTGCGCTGGGTGCGCCCGAGCCCAAGCCGTTCCTCAGGGCCGGGGATGTGGTCGAGCTGGAGATCGAGGGGCTCGGGCGGCAGCGGCAGGAATTCAAGGACGCGTAAGGGTTCTGACGGGTTGTTCGGTGGCTGCGGGCCCGTGGGGGCTGGTCGATCCCCCACTCTCGGCTTCGTTCGAGCGGGGGGACCCCCATCGCGGCGCAGCCGTAGACGGGATCAGCCCCGCGCCCCTCAGGGCGCCCCTGTCGGCGGGCGCGTCCCGCGCCACCGAGGCGATCAGCTCCCGCAGCCTGGCCACGTACAGCCGCATGTTCTTCGACGCGATGTCCGTGTCCGGATAGCGGGCCGCGAACTGGAGGCCCTCGTGGAGACGGGTGATCCAGGCGCACACCTGGTCGCCGTACGACACCCGGATCAGCCCGTACGCCTTCAGGTCGTCCCACCTCTCCGAGCCCGCGATACCCCGGGTGTCGACGAACGAGACGATCGAGTACAGGTCCGGTGAGGTGGGCCGGAAGTCGGAGCCCAGGAGCTTCAGCACCCGGGCGATGGGCATCCTCGACAGGGGCCGCTTGGCGCGCAGCGCGGTGCGGACCAGGTCGAGCGCGCCGTCGAAGTCCGACACCTGGCCCACCGGGATCTCGATCGGCGCGCCGCCCACGTACCAGCCCACCGAGTCCGACCACTCCGACCTGGCCCGGGTGTGGAAGGGCACGACGGTTCGGTACACCTGCTGGCCGCTGATCTCCCGCACGATGAGGGCGGTGGCCGCCAGGATGCCGGTCATGCTGCCGCCGTACGGACGGCAGTACGCCTCGAAGGCCGCCGCGTCCGCGTCGTCCGTGAGCCACTCCCGCATCAACTTCTGGGTGGGGAGCGGCCCTTCGGGGTCGAGGCCGAGGTCGACGGGGAAGTTCGGCAGCCTGCCGTCGCACCGGGCGATGAACTTCCGCCAGTCGGCGACGATCGAGTGCGTCTCGTCGATGCCGTCGGCGTGCGTACGCTCGCTCGCGCAGAAGTCGACGTAACTCGCGACCGGCGCCGTGTCCACCGTCCTGCCGTCGAGGGCGGCCGTGTAGAGCTGGTGGATCTCGTGGGGGATGCGGAAGATCGAGTACGAGTCGACGTTGGTGTGGTCGAACGCCAGGTAGACGCTGGTGCCGGTGTCCCGGACGACCGCGCTGTAGATGAAGTTCGGCCAGGTCAGCGCGTCCGCCGCGATGTCGAACCGATCCTGCAGATAGCGCGACAGCACCGCCCCGTCCCGGAAGTCACCGACATCCTCGCGGTGCAGGACGACGTCCTCGGCGGCGAGCGTGAAACGCCGCAGCTCGTCGTCGGCACTGCTGTTGTCGGGAGAGCTGTCGGGAGACCCGGGCGGACCCTCCACCCAGCGGAAACCGCTGCGCAGCGTCTCGTGCCGCAGCGTCCAGGCCCGCAACGCGCCCTGGAGGACGTCGAGATCGACCCGCCCGGGGATGTCGAAGGCCGTACCGAGCCACGTCGGCACGAACAGGCCGTCCTCACGCACCGTTCGCGCGGTGCGGACGTGGGCCTCCTGTACGTACGCGGGTGGGCGGGTGTCCTCCGGCAGTTCGGCGACGTTTTCGACGGTCGTCGGATGCAGGGTCCAGGTCACGAGGTGTCCGGGCCGGATCTCGCAACGGTGGATATCGGTCAATCGCACGGGACTTCTCCGTTCGCATGCGTGTCACCGGGCTCCTGGATCTCGCCCGATGGCACGTGCAGACAAACGACCGGATGCATCCGGAGGAAACGCTACCCCTTCAGGGCTTCAGCAGGGCGGCCAGCCGGCGCCAGCCGTCGCGGGGGAGTGTGCCCCTGGGCTGGTCCTCGATGACCTGGAGGGTGACATGGTCGGCGCCCGCCGTGTGGAAGGCGTCGATCCGCTCACGGATCCGGTCCTCGCTGCCCCAGGCGAACACCGCGTCGACGAGACGGTCGCTGCCGCCGTCCGCGATGTCGTCCTCGGTGAAGCCGATGCGCAGGAAGTGGTTCGTGTAGTTCGGCAGGGTCAGATACATGGCGAGGGTGCCACGGGCGGTCGTCCGGGCCCGGTCCGGGTCCGTGTCCAGTACGACCTTCAACTCCGGTGCCAGCAGCGGGGATTCACCCAGCGCTGCACGGGCCTGCGCGGTGTGCTCGGGAGTCACGAGGTACGGGTGCGAGCCGGCGGCGCGGTCCCGCGAGAGCTCCAGCATCTTCGGGCCGAGCGCGGCCAGCACCCGGCGTTCGGCGGGCTGTCCGGCCGCGTCCAGGGTGTCGAGGTACTCGACCATCGAGGCGTACGGGCGGCGGTACCGGTCCGCCATCCCGGCGTGGCTCACCCCGAGGCCGAGCAGGAAGCGGCCGGGGTGGGTCGCCTCCAACTCCGCGATACCGGACGCCGTTTCGGTGGCGTCGTACTGCCAGATGCTCTGGATGCCGGTCGCCACGACGAGCCGCGAGGTCGCCTCGACGAGCGGCACCGCGTGCCGTACGCCCGGGCTGCCGCCCAACCAGAGGGCGCGGAAGCCCAGTTCCTCCAGCTCGGCGGCGGCCTCGGCGCGCTCGGTGCTTCCCTCGGGGTCCTCCGAACGCAGCCCGGAACTCCAGATGCCGTACCGTCCGACGGTTTCCTTCAGCGAGCCGACCTGTGACGCGCTGACCTGGTTCATCGGTTCTGCGTTCCCTCCGAGTCCGGATGCCGTGCCGTGGCTCACTGAAACGGAGGGTCCCTCGGGATAATTCCCGTCACATGTTGAGGGGCGTCATGCCTTGAGGAAGATCTCCAGCGCCTCTACGACCATGCGGTGGTCCTGGAGTTGCGGCAGCCCCGACACCGTCACCGATCCGATCACGCCGACGCCCTCGACGGTGATCGGGAACGAGCCGCCGTGGGCCGCGTACGTGTCGGGGTCGAGGCGCGAGTCGTCCTCGAACGTCGTGCCCTTGGCGCGGAAGCGGGCGCCCACAAGGTAGGAGGGGGCGCCGTAACGCTCCACCACCCGGCGCTTGCGGTCGATCCAGGCGTCGTTGTCGGGGGTCGAGCCGGGCAGGGCGGCGTGGAAGAGCTGCTGGCCGGCCCGGTGGATGTCGACGGCCACCGGCGCCTGCCGTTCCCGCGCCAGCTCCACCAGCAGCGAACCCAGCGCCCACGCGTCCTCGTACGAGAACTGCGGGAACACCAGGTGCCGTTGCTGTGCTTCGAGTTCCTCGACGCTCGGGGTGAGTTCGGGCGCGATGCGCGGCCCGAGGGAGGGCTGTCCGCCCGCCTTGTGGCCGCCGGTCCTCTGACTGGTCATCGCAGGGTCACCGTCACCTTCTCGTTCGCGGAACGCCGGGCCGCTTCGAGCACGTCGAGCGCGGCTGCCGCCTCCTGCGCGGTCACCGGGTTGGGGCCGCCGTCGCGCAGGGTCGCGGCGATCGCAGAGTAGTACTTCTCGTACGAGCCGGGCAGTGTCGGCTCCGGCCGCCCGCCACCCGTGAGCGGGGACTCTCCGGCCCCGACCCGCCCCCACATGCTCTCGGGTTCGAGCCCCCAGCCGGCGTCCCCCGGGCGCCCGCCCGCCTTCAGGGCGTCCTCCTGTGGATCGAGGCCGTACTTCACGTACCCGGCTCGCGAGCCCAACACGCGGAAGCGCGGGCCGAGTTGGGCGGTGGTCGCGGAGACGTACAGGTGGGTGCGGACACCGCTCGTGTGGGTGAGCGCGATGAACGTGTCGTCGTCGGCCTCGGCGCCCTGGCGGCGGATGTCCGTCTCGGCGTACACGGAGTCGACGGGGCCGAAGAGGACGAGTGCCTGGTCGACGACGTGGCTGCCGAGGTCGTACAGCAGTCCGCCGAACTCCGCCGGGTCGCCGGACTCGCGCCAGCCGCCCTTGGTCTGTGGCCGCCACCGCTCGAACCGGGACTCGAACCGCCATACGTCACCCAGCTCGCCCTCGGCGATCAGCTTGCGGAGCGTCCGGAAGTCATGGTCCCAGCGGCGGTTCTGGAAGACGGAGAGGAGCAGTCCCTGCTGGTCGGCGAGGGCGGCGAGGTCACGCGCCTCGGCCGCCGTGCCCGCGACCGGCTTGTCCACCACGACCGGCAGGCCGGCCTTGAGAGCGGCGGTGGCCAGCGGGACGTGCGTCTTGTTCGGGGACGCGATCACGACCAGGTCCAGCTCGTCGGCCCGGGCGAACAGCTCGTCCGGGCCGGCGGCGATCCGTACGTCCGGATACGCGGCGCGGGCCTGGGTCTGCCGCTCGGGGTTCGACGTGACGACCGTGTCGAGGAGGAGGCCCTCGGTGGCGGCGATCAGCGGGGCGTGGAAGACGGAGCCCGCGAGGCCGAAACCGACGAGGCCGAGACGGAGGGGGGCACCGGACGTGCGGGTCATTCCAGTCGTACCAGTCATGCCGTCCACTTTCGCAACGCTGTTGCCAAAGTGCAAGCGCCGGGGACAATGGTTCCCGTGCCGCATCATTCCGGGGGCTGCGACGCGGGCGGATCTCGCCGCGGGCCCCGGCGCCCCGGGTTTCCGGGAGGAAAGCAGGTCAGTCGGCATGACCTGCACGGACATCGTGAGGCGAACAAGAGTGAACCGGACGAACGCCACCGCCAACGGCACCGCCGCGGCCCCCGGGGTGAACCTGCCGGCCCTGCGCAGCCACAACGCCGCGCTCGTCCTCGACCTTCTGCGCACGGCGGGCGCCGAGGGCATCAGCCGCCTCGAACTGGCCGAGCGGACCGGTCTGACCCCCCAGGCGGTCAGCAAGATCACCGCCCGCCTGCGCACCGAGGGCCTCGCCGCCCAGGCGGGCCACCGCGCCTCGACGGGCGGCAAGCCGCGCACGGTACTCCGCCTGGTACCGGAGGCGGGCCACGCGGTGGGCGTTCACCTGGACCGGGACGAGGTGAGAGCGGTGCTGGTCGACCTCATGGGAACCGTGGTGGGCGAGCGCCGAGCCCCACTGGACCTGGGCGCGGGCGCGGACGCGGTGATCGAGGGGGTGGCCGGCGAGGTCGAGGCGCTGCTCGGCTGGGGGCCCGGGAGGGGCGAGGCGTTGCTTGGCGGGAGGTCGGGGGAAGTCGAGGGGCTGCTGAGCGGGCGACCCGGGAGGAGCGAAGTGCTGCTCGGTGAGGGGCGGGGGGCGAGCGAGGTGCTGCTCGGTGAGGGGCCGCAGGAGGTCAAGGCGCCGTTCGATGAGGGGTCGGGGGCGAGCGGGGCGCTGCTTGCGGGGTGGCCCGGGAGGGGCGAGGGGCTGCTCCACGAGGGGCCAGCCGAGGGCGAAGACCTGCTCGGCGGCGGGTCGGCGGCGGGCGAGGTGTCGTGCGGGGAGGCCGAGGCAGTGCCTGCCGGGCGGCACGGCAAGGGTGAGGCGCTGCTCGGCGGCGGGTCTTGGGAGGGCGGGGCGGATGACGGGACCGGTGGGCCGGGGGCGGGAGTGCGCGTGCTGCTCGGCGTCGGGGTTGCCCTCCCCGGCCCGCTGGATCACGCCCGGGGTGTGCTGCATCGCGTCACCGGGTTTCCCGAGTGGGACGGGTTTCCCTTGCGGGACGCGTTGGTGCGGAGGCTCGGGGTGCCGGTCGCCGTCGACAAGGACACCAACGCCGCCGCGCTCGGGCTGGCGGTCGGGGGTGAGGGCGGGTCCTTCGCCTACCTCCATCTCGGTACGGGTCTCGGGGCCGGCCTGGTGATCGGCGGTGCGCTGCACCGGGGGACCCGGACCGGTGCGGGCGAGTTCGGGCACCAGGTCATCCAGTTGGACGGACCCCCGTGCGGCTGCGGCGACCGTGGCTGTATTGAGGCGCTGTGTCTCGGTGCGGTGGCCCGCGGCGACCTGGACGAGGCGGCCCGGGTGCTCGGCGCCGGCGCCGCGAACCTCGTGGGGCTGCTGGACATCGACCGGGTCCTGCTGGGCGGCCGTACCGTCGCCGCGGAACCGGAACGGTTCGTACGAGGCGTCGCCACCGTTCTCGCCGCACGCGCCCGGCGTGCGGGCGCCGAGCGGGCGGTGCCCGTACGGGTCGCCCCCGGAGGGGCGCGCGGAGTGGCCGAGGGCGCGGCCCAACTGCTTCTCGCGCCGCTGTTCGGACGGGCCGAGGGGTAGGGGTGGCGGGACCGCCGCCCGTTCAACTCCCTCGGCATCTTTCGGCCTCCCGCCACCTCCCTGCCAACTCCCTCGCCTCGGGAAACTCCGTGGGATCAGCCGCCCACCCCTGCGACCCTTCAGCCCATGACCGCACGCAGCCGGCGCCGGCGACCCGCCCGCAGACTTCCCCGGCACCGGGCCTGGCCGCTGACCACCACCGACGTCAACGAGTCCCTCGGTGAACTCGCCGATCAGGTAAAGGACTTGGACTTCCTGACCGGGCCCGGCAGCGGGACGATCGTGCTCGGAGCCAGGTGGCTCGCCCCCGAGTCCCGCACCTACGGCCGGGGCATCCACCCGGACAGCGTCGGCTTCTCCGTGGACGTCCACCCGGTGGACGCGGCTGATCGCGCCGCCATCCGCGCCCTTCTGAAGGAAACCGCCCTCCCGCAACTCCACGCCTGGATCACGCAGGGCCTCGCCGCCCCCGAGACGTGGCGCCAGACCTCCCACGTCCACTACTGGCACCTCACCGACGGCCACCTCACCCACGCCGACGAAAAGGTGTGAACCACCGCCGCATCCGCCGATCGGGCGCATTCGCGAGCCCGTTCGGGGCGTAGCCCCGCAGACCCCGGAGCGGTGCCGCCCGCCTACCCGACCGCCCCGGCATGGTCATGTGTTCATGCGACTGTGTACCTGCGTGACCACGACCCTCGCCGCGACCATGACCGCCGCCACTCTCCTCGCCGCACCGGGAGCCCAGGCCGCCTCGGCCCCCGCGGCCACCTGCGCCACCACCCCCACCGACCGAGCCTTCCCCCTCACCACCCGCATCCACGGCGGGCCCGCCGCCTACGAAGCCGGTGGTGAGCACCGGACCTGGCGCCTCGACCTCACCAACAACACCGCCCGCACCTGCACGGACATCCACCCTGTCCTCGTACTCGTCGACGAACGCCGTGCCCTGACGACGGCTCAGCCGCGCCTGGAGTTCTACGACGGGCACCACCCCCGCGCCCACCCCGTGCGGTTCGAGGCCACCGACGCCGACGAGACCATCGGCGTGTTCGACGGCGACGGGTTCCCCGGGTTCACCGTCGGGCCCGGGCAGACCGTCTCCGTGCGGGTGAGGCTCGCGATCGGCGCCGGAGCGGTGGCCAACGACGTCGTCGCCAACGCCGCCGTGGTCCAGCGGCACGCCGGCGACGGCGACTGGGTCGGCCAGTCCAACGACTACCGCTTCCACGTCGTCGCCCCCGCCCCCGCGCCCACTCCCGCCTCCTCCGCCGCCCACCCGGCGTCGTCGGCCCGTCCCGTACCCGGCGTACGAGATGGTCTGCCGCCGCGCCTCGGCGAGCTCGCCGGCACCGGTCGTCACGACACCGCTCTCCGCCTCGCGGGCATCTCCCTCGCTCTCGTGCTGACCGGCGGCGGAATGATGCTGCTCGCCCGGGTCCGACCCCTGGGGCGGACATAAACCGGCCATTCCCCCAAGATCCGGGCTGTGACAGGCTGGGCACACGCGGCATCTCGTACGCGTGTACGGCAACGCAGTGCAGGAGCAGGAGACCGGACATGGCAGACCGCAAGCCCATCGACTCGTGGCTCACCGACATGGACGGTGTGCTCATTCACGAGGGCGTGCCGATCCCCGGCGCCGATGCCTTCCTCAAGAAGCTGCGCGAGTCGGGCAAGCCCTTCCTGGTGCTCACCAACAACTCGATCTACACCCCGCGCGACCTGCACGCCCGCCTGCGCCGGATGGGCCTGGAGGTGCCCGTCGACAACATCTGGACGTCGGCGCTCGCCACCGCCAAGTTCCTCGACGACCAGCGCCCCGGCGGGACCGCCTATGTCATCGGCGAGGCCGGCCTGACCACCGCGCTGCACGACATCGGGTACATCCTCACCGACCACGAGCCCGACTACGTGGTGCTCGGCGAGACCCGTACGTACTCCTTCGAGGCCATGACCAAGGCCGTACGCCTGATCGAGGGCGGCGCCCGTTTCATCGCCACCAACCCGGACGAGACCGGCCCCTCCACCGAGGGCCCGCTGCCCGCGACCGGCGCGGTGGCCGCGCTGATCACCAAGGCGACCGGCCGGAAGCCGTACTTCGCGGGCAAGCCCAACCCCCTGATGATGCGGACCGGGCTGAACGCGATCGGCGCCCATTCCGAGACCAGCGCGATGATCGGCGACCGCATGGACACCGACGTCCTGGCGGGCATCGAGGCCGGGATGCAGACCTTCCTGGTGCTCACCGGCCTGACCGGCCCCGACCAGGTCGAGAACTTCCCGTACCGCCCGTCCAAGATCGTCAACTCCATCGCGGACCTCGTCGACCGCGTCTGAGCCGGCCCCGCTTCGGGTACGCCTCCAAACCACTCGCAACCCGTACGGAGCAGCCGTACCCGCTCCGGAGATGCGGACCGGGGCCCGGAGGAGGAGTCTCCAGGTGTCTGGAGGTTCACGATGGGTTCCATGAGACTCACTCTCTGTGCCGGTGCCGCGGTCGCCGCCGCGCTCATCCCCGCACCCGTGGCGTTCGCCGCCGGCGGGGGCATCTCGGTGACCCCGTCGTCCCCGGTGCCCGGCAGCGACCTACGGCTGGTCGTGCGCGGCTGTACGGGGAAGACGGGCACCGCGAAGTCGGAGGCCTTCGTCGCCGATGTGCTGCTCGCGGCGCAGGGGGAGGACGGGGCGCTCGTCGGCGGGTCCCGCGTCCGCTCCTCGCTCTCGCCGGGCACGTACGACGTCACGGTCGGGTGCGGCGGGCAGGAGGGCAAGGTCAGGGGCGTGATCGCCGTGACCGCGAAGGGGGCGGACGAAGGGGCCGGCAAGCCGTCGTCCGCCGCGCCCTCCCGTCCGGCCGCCTCGCCCGTCGCGCCTGTGCCCGCCGGTGGTGGCGGTGCGGCGGAGGAAGTGGCCGCAGCCGAGGCCCGGGGCGCCGGCCCCGGCACCGGGCAGACGGTGGTCGGTCTCGTTCTCGCGGGTGTGGCGGCGATCGTCGTCGCGGTGCGCGGGATCCGCCGGGACCGTGGGAGGGACTAGCCGCCATGTCCGACGACGACCGCGAACGACCCCCCGGCAGCGGACGCCTGACCATGGGCGTGGCCTGGGCGCTGCTGCTCCTCGGGCTGTGGCTGTGGGGCCGCGAGATGACCGACGTACGCCAGGGCGTATCCGCACCGACCACCGGCGACATCGCCGCGGTCGGCCGCCCCCCTGACCCCGAACTCCCGCCCGCGCACGAGCCGTTGAGCGGCGCCCTGCCGCAACGCGTGGACATACCCGAACTGGGCGTGCAGGCCCCGGTGGTGGCCCGCGGGCTCGACCGGCGCGGCGCGATCGACCCGCCGCCCTTCGACCAGGCGGGCGTCGTGGGCTGGTACGGGTCCGGCACCCGGCCCGGCGCCGCCGGCACCGCGCTGCTCGTCGGGCACGTCGACACCAAGACCCGGCCGGCCGTCTTCTACAAGGTCAGCACCTTGCGGCCGGGCGCGACGATCCGCGTCACCCGCGCCGACGGCAAGGTCGCCGAGTTCACCGTCGATGACGTCCGGGTCCTGCCCCGCGACCGCTTCGACGCCCAACAGGCCTACGGCACACGACAGTCGGGCCGCGCGGAACTCCGGCTCATCACCTGCGGTGGTACGTTCGACCGGGCTTCCCGCACCTACACGGCGAACGTGATCGTGTCGGCGTATCTGACGGGCACAGCCGTCTGAGCTCGTCCGCCCGCCACGTCCCCCCGGCCCCAACCTGCCCGGTCGACGAATCGCTCCCCCCAGAGCCGTCGACCGGGCGGGTCCTCGACCGCGGGCGCACGGGTTGCGGGAGTAACCCGGCGACCGGCGCGGGAGGTCGGTACCCGTCCCTGAAAAACGCGGACGGTGAACTGTTGGCCGAGGGCTGGGGCCGTCTGAGACGACTGTAGAACGGATGAGCGCCCAGGCCTAGAGGCAGTTGACGTGAAGTCCCGGTCCGGTGGCTCTGTGTTATCCACGCAGGTAGTAGATAGTTCTACGAGCTGCTCCACTGTCGCGGTTCACACCCGGCGTCACGACTGCCAGGCCCTCGTCTACCCCGGCCGAACACGCTGTAACAGGTAACCGACAAGGCACTGGCGACCTCGTGGGTGCTCGGCCACCTATGTCAGGATTGAGGCTTACGACACTGCATCCAGGGGGGACCAGGACAGTGCATTCGAGGGGGAGTTCGATGTTCGGCAGTAGGGGGGCGACCTGGGGGCGGGCGTCCGTGGCGGTGCTGGGGGCGGCACTGCTGTTCACCGGTTGTTCCGGGTCCTCCGACAAGGGGGACGGCGACGAGCCGGGCAAGGAGGCGGAAGCCCGGATCACCCAGCAGCCCAAGGGGACCAACCCGTTCTGGGTGAACCCGGACGGCAACGCCGCGGAACAGGTCGCCGCATACGTCAAGGACGACAAGACCACCGACGCCGAGCAGATCCGGAAGATCGCCGAGCAGCCGACCGGCGAGTGGATCAGCCCGGAGAACCCGGAGGCGGAGGCCCGCGGCTTCACGGAGGCCGCGCAGAAGGCGGACCGCTCCGCCCTTCTCGTCCTCTACAACATCCCGCACCGCGACTGCGGCCAGTACTCCAGCGGAGGCGCCGCCGACGGCGACAGCTACCGCGCCTGGATCGACGGCGTCGCCAAGGGCATCGGCGACCGCGCCGCCACGGTGATCCTGGAACCGGACGCGATCCTCCACCTGGTGGACGGCTGCACCCAGGACGAGTTCCACGAGGAGCGGTACGACCTGCTGAGCGGCGCGATCGGCACGCTGTCGGCGCTGAAGAACACGAAGGTGTACCTGGACGCGGGGAACGCGGGATGGACACATCCCGACCAGATCTTCGAGCCCCTCAAGTGGGCGGGCATCGACAAGGCGGACGGGTTCTCCGTCAACGTGTCCAACTTCTACTCGACGGCCGAGTCCATTGCCTATGGCAAGGAGCTGTCGGCGAAGGTGGGCGGAAAACACTTCGTGGTGGACACGTCCCGCAACGGGAACGGGCCCTATACCGGGGGCGAGACGGACGAGAACTGGTGCAACCCTCCCGGGAGGGCGCTCGGGGAGGCTCCGACCGTGAAGACGGCTGATCCGCTCGTTGACGCGTATCTGTGGGTCAAGCGACCGGGGGAGTCCGACGGCGAGTGCAAGGGCGGGCCCAAGGCCGGGCAGTGGTGGGCCTCGTATGCGTTGAAGCTGGCGAAGGCGAGTAAGTGACTACGGGGGTGGGGGGCTGCGCGTTGTCGGCTGCGGGCCGTGGGTGGCTGGCCGCGCCCACGCGGCGGAGCCGCACATGTCAGAGCCCCGCGCCCCTGGACATGACCGGGCGCCCTTCCTTGGAAGGGCGCCCGATGTGATGCCTCTCAAGGCACCTTGACCCACTGAGCCTTGCTCGGTGTGCCCTGGTCGTCCGTCACGAAGAGCATGTACCAGCCCGATTCCACCAGGTTCCGGTTCTTCGGGACCGTCACCGTGATGCTGTCCTTCGTCTTCTTCAGGTCGAGGGCGATGGAGCGCTGGTCGACGTCCGTGACGTGCGTCGAGGCGCTCGGGCGGATCAGACGCGCCGCCTTGATCGTGGACGCGTGCTGGGACGTGAAGGTGCCCGACCCACCGCGTGCGATCGTCTGCGGGCCCCCCGACAACGAGGGCTGCGCGTCGTGGTACAGGTACGGCGGCGTGTAGATCTCGATGCGCTGTTCGAACTTGCCCGGCTTGGTGTCGGCCTTGTCCGCGTACAGGGAGTCAGACCCGAAGAACATGACACGGCCGTCGGGCAGCAGGATCGAGCCCGAGTGGTAGTTCCGGCCGACCAGCGGGTCGGCGACCCTCCTCAGCTTGCCGGTCTTCGCGTCGTACATACGGGCCTGGAGGATGTTGGAGGCGCCACGGCCCCGGTAGTCCTCCGAGCCGCCCGAGATCATCACCGTGTCGTCGGGCAGGATCGAGTACTGCGGGTACCGCGTGCCCTTCTCCAGGGACGGCCCGTCCGTGAACTTCGGGTTGGCCGCCAGGAGGTCGATCACGCGGGTCTTCTTGCTGGAGAGCTTGGACTCGCCGACCCCGCCCCCGCCGATCACCATGTACTTCTCGTCCTGCGCCGGCGGCAGCAGCACCGTGCCGGCGGTCTCCAGCATGTTGGGGTCGCCCAGACCCTTCAGCTTGGTGAACTTGTCGGTCGCCACGTCCCAGACGCCCGGGTCACGGCCGACGTCGTCGGGGCCGTAGCCCGCGTTCGCGCCCGAGTAGAACATCTTGCCGTTCTGCATCAGCGAGATCGCCGGGTACGTCGGGAACTGGCGCGTGTGGGACGTGTACGTCCACTTCTTGGTCTTCGGGTCGTACGTCTCGTTCTTGCCCGGCACCAGCTGGCCGATGTCGTCCAGGCCGGAGAGGCTGAGGATCCTGCCGTCCGACATGGTGGTGAGCGTGGGATACCAGCGGGCCTCGTTCATCGGGTCGACCTTGATGTACTTCTCGGCGACCGGGTCGAACTCGTAGGCGTTCCGGATGCCCTGGAAGTCCTTCTTGTCCAGGGCGAGCTTCTCGGCGATGCCGTACGTGTTGCGGGAGTCGGCGCCCGACAGGCCCTGCACGCGGTAGTTGTCCTGCGTACCGGTCTCGTACTTGGAGCCCTTCTTCTGCGCCTCGACATAGATCCGGCCGAGCCCCGGATCGTTGCGCAGGAACGCGCCCGTCGTCTTGTCGAAGACCTTCGTCGCGCGCTCCACGACGACCGGGTCCTTCGACACGAACGTCTTGCCGGTCTCCTTGCCGGTGAACTTGGTGCCGGCGGGCAGGGTGATCGGCTTGTCCGGGTTCTCGTTGTGGACGACCATCAGGCCACCGGCCTTGGTGACGTCACCCTTCAGCTTCTCGTACCGCTTCGTACCGCCCGCGATCAGCAGATTGCCGTTGGCGAGCTGCGTGTGGCCGGTGCAGAACAGGTCGGCGGGCGTGGGGATCTTCTTGATCGTGCCCTTGACCGGGTCCCAGATGCGGGTGTCGAACTTCTTCGCGTCGAAGTTGTCCGCGTTGTTGCCGGAGCCCGCGACGAGGAGCACCTTGCCGGTGTGCAGCAGGGCCGCGTGGATGGTGTTCTGCCGGTACTTCTCCGGGAAGTTCACCACCTCCCACTTGCCGTTGTCGGCCTTGTACTCCGGTCTGTTGATCTTGTAGTCGTGGTACTTCTCGGTACTGAAGCGGTACACCCACGGCCCGTTCATCCCCGCCAACGCGAGGACCACCGCCGTGCCTATCGCGAGTCGACGGGCGCGGCGGCGGCCTGCACGGTCTGTCATTCCTTACGTCCCCCAAGTCCACCAAGGGCGATCTGCATGGTCTGGTCGTTGCCCTCGCCCCCTACGCTGCCCTCGCCCGTCCCGCCGGATGCGGCCCACTGGGGCTTGTGCTGCGGCGCGTGGGTGGAGTGGGGGGCGTGTGGGGCGTGCGATGTCTGCGGGGCGTGCGGCGCCTGTGGTGTCGGCTGGGCCGGCACGAACGGCTGCGGCGTGGGCACGGCGTCCTGCGGTTCGGCCGGGCCGGCGGCGAGCTTCTTCTTCTCCTGGCGCAGCATGAGCCGCCAGACGACCATCGGGGTCGCGGTGATCCCCGTGGCGAACGTCGCCCAGATGATCATCGCGGGGTGCGCGTGCCCGAGGACGAAGCCGGCCACGATCGAGCCGCCGAAGATCAGGATGAAGTACCAGTGGTAGCGGAAGGTTCCGAACCAGCGGTCGGGGCTCGCCGAGTCGCCCTTGGGCGTGACCACGAACTTGCTCTTGCGCCGCAGCGCCGAGTCGATCAGGGCCTTCGCGTAGAGCGGCGCGGACAGCGCCGACATGACCATGCCCGCCACGCCGCCGGAGCCCTCCGGCTCGTGCGGGGAGACGTTGTGCCGCCGGTTCCAGATGTAGAGGCCGATCTGCAGCGCCGAGGCGTTGCCGTAGAGCATCAGCCACACGGTCGGGTCGATGTTCACGCCCGAGGCGCCCAGGCCCAGGAACAGCGCGCAACTCAGCGCCGCCAGGATCCAGTTGAGGGCGGACATCGGGTAGAAGATGATCATCATCGTGTAGTTGAAGAGCTTGCTCGGCGGCAGCGAGTACCAGCCCTTCCAGTACTGCTTGAGGATCGTCTCGTACGTCCCCCGTGACCAGCGCATCTGCTGGGTGAAGAAGTCCGTCCAGGCACTGGGACCCTCACCGACCGCGAGCACGTCCGGCGTGTAGACCGAGCGCCACTTCTTCCCGGTCGCCGGGTTCTTGTGGCGGTGGATCTCGAAGCCGGTCGCCATGTCCTCGGTGATCGAGTCGTACAGCCCGCCGATCTGCTTCAGCGCACTGATGCGTACGGCGTTGCTGGTCCCCACGAACATCGGCGAGCCGTAGGCGTTGCCGGCCCGCTGGATCAGCGCGTGGAAGAGGAACTGCTGCGACTCGGCGGCCTTGGTGACGAAGTTGTCGTAGTTCCCGTACACCTGCGGACCGATGACGAAGCCGATGTTCGGGTCCCGGAAGAAGCCGAGCATCCGCTCCAGGTAGTTGGGCAGCGGTACGTGGTCGGTGTCGACGGAGGCGAAGAAGTCGTAGTCGCCGCCGTGTGCGTCGAGCCAGGCGTTGTAGTTGCCGTGCTTCGTCTTCGCGCGGTGCGGGCCCTTGGGCTGGTTCCACTTCGCGACGCCCTTGCGGGAGAAGTGGTGCACGCCCAGACGGGCGCAGACCGCCTTCACGTCGGCGTCGTCGCCCTCGTCCAGCAGCCAGACATGCATGAGGCCGCGGTGCCGGATTCTCACCGCGGCTTCGAGTGTCTTCGTCACCATGTCCAGCGGTTCCTTGCCGGGCACGAAGGAGGTGAGGAAGGCCACTCTCGTGCCGGTCTCGGGCACCACCGGGATCGGGTCGCGGGCGACCAGCGTGGCGTGCGCGTTCGACAGCACGTTCAGGCAGCGGAACAGCTCGATCAGACCGATCGAGACAAGCATCACGATGTCGAGCGCCGGCAGGAAGTCGAAGGCCGGGTAGTCGCGCTCCGTCCAGTGCGCGGGCTGGAGCAGCCACACCAGCAGGACGATGGAGAGCAGCGGCGCCGCACCCAGCATCAGCGCGGCCCGTATGCGGTGCGGCTCCTGCGAGAGCAGCGACCGGTACTTGACCGTGTACGGCTTGGTCGGGTCGGGCTGTGTGAGGGGTCCGGCCAGTCGGCTGTAGTGCTCGTAGTCGTACTTCGGCAGGCTCTTCTTGATCCGGCGGAAACCGCCGGTCCGGTTCGACGGCAGCCTGAGCTGGGCCGTCTGTGATGAGTCGAAGTTATGCCGGGCGCCCGTCGGCGTCATGAGTCTTCCCCCCACACGCGGACAGTCGCGTGTCTGCTCGGTTCTTGTGCGTCCGCTGGGCCCCCCTCGGCCGTCACAGACGCATCAGTAATGGACCTCTGCCCCCACGTCATCCGTAATCCACACTCTATAGACATGGAAGAGTGCCCTTCCGGTTGCACTGATGCCCCCCTCGGCATCGGTTCACGAACGGGGCCCCATCCCCGTGCCGACGCAACCGGTCCGCCCCCGATGGCTGCGCATCCGCAGCATCTTGCCGCCCAGGGTTCTATGCCGTTCATCATGATCGCAAGATGCGAAACACGGTGTTTACCGGTCATACGCGCCCATTGTGACGGCTGTTGATCCCGATTGGTGCAATTGGGACCGGTTGTGCGCGGATGGTTCCGAAGCGGTTACGGGATGTACGCGAACAGGCCCCCCGCTTCAGCGGAGGGCCTGTCGTATGTCTGTGCGCCGCCAGGGACTCGAACCCCGGACCCGCTGATTAAGAGTCAGCTGCTCTAACCAACTGAGCTAGCGGCGCGCGGTGACGCGGACAACTCTACCCGACCCGGATGAGTGGTCCGGACCGCCCGAGGTCCGCGCCCGGCCGAACGCCCGCTGTACATCATTCGGACCGTCAACATGCGACAGCGGGTGACAGTTGAGAAACTGCGAGGGTGCAGAAGCGCGCAAGTCATCGCCTGGAGGGTGAGGGGAATCGTATGGCGACTCCGGTATTCGAGGAATTCGATCCCGCGAGCGACTGCGAATGCCCCGGATGTGTTCACCGGCGACGGGCACCACCGTATTCCGGACCGGTCTCGGGAACGGGCCCGGGACCCGCCCGTACGGCGGTCCGGCGGACCCTCGTCGTCGCCGCGACGGCCTCGACGGTGCTCGGCGCCGGGCACGCCCTGCCGGCCGCCGCGGCCCCGCAGGCCCCCCACCGTCCGGGCGTACCCGCAGGTGACGAGCCCGACACCCCACAGGGCGGCAAGGCCCCGCTGCACGGCCCGGCCGGGAAACCGGCGTTGGACAAGCTCCGGACGACCACCCGGGCGGAGATCGTCAACCGGGCCAGGACCTGGGTCGCCGCCCGGGTTCCGTACAGCATGGGCACCTATTGGGGAGACGGTTACCGGCAGGACTGCTCGGGCTTCGTCTCCATGGCCTGGAACCTCCCCGGGAACGAATGGACGGGCAGCCTCGACAAGTACGGCGTACGCATTCCCAAGGAGGATCTGCAACCCGGCGACATTCTCCTGTTCCACAATCCGTCGGACCCGGAGAAGGGCTCGCACGTCGTCATTTTCGGCGGCTGGACGGACTACACGCACACCTATTACATCGCCTATGAGGAGACCCGCCCGCACGCCCGCAGGCAGGCCACCCCGCTCGCCTACTGGAGCCACTCGGACCGCTATCAGGCCTACCGGTACAAGGGCCTCACCGCGAACACGGGCGGCATCTCGGACCCGGGAGACACCGGCGGTACCGACGACCCGGACGGCACCGACGGCACGGTGGGCTCGGCACCCGGCGCCTCCCCGGACGCGACGGCCCGGTTCCCGGGGCGGACGTACTTCGGTCCCGGTGCCGGCAACAGGTACGTGACCCAGCTCGGCCACATGCTCGTGGAGCGCGGCGGCGCCCGCTACTACACCTCGGGCCCCGGCCCGCGCTGGTCGGACGCGGACCGCAGGGCGACCCGGGCGTTCCAGCAGGCCCAGGGCTGGCAGGGCACGGCGGCGGACGGACTGCCGGGGCCGCGCACCTGGGCACTGCTGGTGACCGGGACGGGCACCGACATCGGGGACGGGGGCAGCCCGGGAGGGCGGGCGACCGGGACCGACCCCGGAGCAGCCCCGGGAACCACCCCCGGAACGGTCCCCGGCGCGGCCGGTCCACCCGCCGCCGGCCAGGGGGTCCCCGGATTCCCCGGACGGGGTCTGTTCCGGCCGGGTTCCAGCAGCCCGTTCGTCACCCAGCTCGGTAAGCAGCTGGTGGAGAAGGGGTTCGGGCGGTACTACACGACCCGGCCCGACGCGCGCTGGAACGAGGCGGACCGCCGCGCGGTCCAGGCCTTCCAGCGCGCCCAGGGCTGGCGGGGCGGCGCGGCCGACGGCTACCCGGGCCCGGAGACCTGGCGCCGCCTCTTCGCCGCGTAACCCCACACGCGAACACGCGAACACGCGAACACACAAACGCACGAACATGCGAACGCGCGCATGGGTGAACGCATGGACGAACGCACGCATGACGCACGTATGAACGCATCTGGCGCGGAGGCTGGAGGCACAAATGAGTACGACGACCGAACACACACCTGAGCCCGAGGGACCCCCGGACAGCGGCCCCCGGCCCGCCCGGCTCATCCAGAACGAGGCGACCACCGAGATCCCCGTCCACCTGCTGTTCCGCGACGAACCCGACCCGGTGTCGGTGCCGCTGCGGCCCGCCGTCGTGGGCCGCAGGCAGGGTACGGGCGAGCAGCCGCGCATCCGCAGACCCGCACCGGCCGCACCACGCGCGGCGGTTCCGACGGTCGACCCCGACCTGGTGGAGCGCCCGGCGCGGGTGCTGCCCGGCGCGGTGGGTGTGCTCGCCGGTGCCACCGGGGTGGCCGGGGGCGTGCTCACCTCCTGGTGGGCGGGCGCGCTGCCGCCCCTCGCGGTGGAGGCGCTGCGGTTGCCGGAGACGTACGCGGGCGCCGGTCTCGGTCCGGCCCAGTGGGCGGCGTACGCCGGCGCGGGCGCCCTCGGGCTGTTCGGGTTCGGCGGGCTGGCGCGGGGGCGGACCGGGCGGGCCTGGGTGCTCGGCCTGTTCGGCCGCTACCGGGGGACCGTCCGGCGCACCGGGCTGCTGTGGGTCAACCCGCTGCTGCTGCGCGGCCGGGTCGACGTAAGGCTGCGGCACTGGCGCGGTGAGCCGATGCCGGCGGCCGACGCGAACGGGGTCGCGCTGCGGGTCGTCGTCCTCGTGGTGTGGCGGGTGCGGGACACCGCGCGGGCCACGCTCGGCGTCGAGGATCACGAGACGTATCTGCGCGAGTGTGTCGAGGCGGCGCTCGTCCGGGTGCCGGTCGAGATGCCGGGCGCGGGAAAGCGGGCGATGGAGGCGGCCGGGGAGGCGCTGACCCGGGCGGTCGCGGCGGACACGGCACCGGTCGGCCTGGAGGTGTTCTCGGTGCTGCCGGTCCGGGTGGAGTACGCCCCCGAGGTCGCCGCCGCGATGACCCGCCGCCGCATCGCCGCCCTGGACGCGCAGCACCGGGCCGCCGCGCTCAACTCTGTCGTCGACTCGGTGGAGGACACGGTGACCCGGCTGACCCTGCGCGGCCTGGTCGAACTGGACGACTACGAACGCAAGGCACTGGTGAAGGACCTGACGGTCGCGTTCTGCGCGGGGCGGAGCGAGCCCGGGGTGTGATTGGTCTGGACATGCCCAAGCGGCGGTAATAATCTGAGACTTGGTCTAGACCTGCACGGCTCACTTGAACCTCCCCCACGTTCAGCAGGAGCGGCAGCATGCGCGGAAAGACCAAGTCCCACAAGAAAACCAAGCTGTACGCATCCGTGGTCGGCCTGGCCACCACCGGCGCCCTCGTCCTCACCACCGGAGGCGCCAGCGGTCACGGCTACACCGACCTCCCCATCAGCAGGCAGAAGCTCTGTCAGAACGGCACCGTGACGGGCTGCGGCGACATCCAGTGGGAGCCGCAGAGCGTCGAGGGGCCCAAGGGCTTCCCCGCCGCCGGACCGGCCGACGGCCAGATCTGTTCGGCGAACCACGGCAACTTCGGCGCGCTCGACCAGCCGAAGACCCCGTCCGGCGGCACCTGGCCGGCGACCACGGTGACGGGCGGTCAGAGCTACAGCTTCCGCTGGCAGTTCACCGCCATGCACGCCACGACCGACTTCAAGTACTACGTCACGAAGTCGGGCTGGAACCAGAACCACGCCCTCACCCGTTCGGACCTCAACCTCACGCCGTTCCTCACGGTCCCCTACAACGGCCAGCGCCCGCCGGCCACGCTCTCGCACACGGGCACACTGCCGTCCGGGCTCAGCGGCCGGCAAGTGATCGTCGCGGTGTGGACGATCGCGGACACGGCCAACGCGTTCTACGCGTGCTCGGACGTCAGGTTCTGAGCATTCCTTGAGTAAATCCGCGACCCCCCACGGGTAGGTTCCCCGTACGCCCCCAGGACCAGGTGAGGCGGCGTACGGGGAGCCGTACCGAAGAAGAGACCGGGGGAACCGTCATGGACTTCATGTTCTACGGGGTGCCGACGCTCATCATCGTGATGACCGTCCTGATGGCGGCGTTCGTGATCCGCCGGGTGCTGCGGATGCGCCGCGCCTGGAACAGTGGGCTGACCGCCGAGGCGCGCTGCCTCCGGACCTACACGACCACCAGCGGAGGCTCCGGCGACTCCTCCGTGCACACGACGCTGCACCACGTGTACGAGTTCGTCGCGCGCGACGGCCGTACCGTCCGCTTCGACGAACCGCACGGCCCGGGCACGGTCATCGAGGGCGACTACGTCACCGTCTTCTACAGCGAGGGCGAGCGGATCAACGCGACGGCACACCGCCCGAGCCCGGTCCGGCACGGGCTGGCCCTGGCGGGCATCCTGGGGTTCCTCGGGGTGATGGTGGTGTTCTGTATCGGGTTCATGGTGACGTACAGCCAGATCTTCGAACCGTTCGGGGACATGTTCTTCGGCACGGACAGCGGCTACAGCGGCAGCGACTCCGGCACGGGCGACGGGTTCCCCGAGGGCTGGGACGTGAGCACCGACTCGCCGTGAGTCTCCACATCTGACGGTACGTCAACTACCGTGCCCGCCCATGGAGTTCATTGAGTCCAACGGGCCGGGCGGGCGCACGGTCGCGGAACTCGTGGCGGCGCGGTGGGGCGACCACCGGCCGGGGCTGTGGTGCGAGGACCGGACGCTCACGCATCACGAGGTGGCCGCGGGCGCGGCGGCGAGGGCCGCGCTGCTGGCCGACCTGCTGCCATCCGGCGCCGAGCCGCACGTGGGGGTCCTGCTCGACAACACCCCTGAATACCCTTTGTGGTTGAGCGCGGCGGCCCTCGCCGGCGCCGCTGTCGCGGGGATCAACCCCACCCGCCGGGGCCCCGAACTGGCCCGCGACATCCTGCACACCGAGTGCCCGGTCCTGATCACCGCGAGCACCCACCTCCCACTCCTCGCCAACCTCGAACTCCCCGGCGTAAGGCTTCTGTTGACCGACACGCAGGAGTACGAGGACCTCCTGGCCCCCTACGCCGACGCCGAACCGGACGCATCCCGCGCCACCCCCGCCGACCGTCTCCTCCTCTACTTCACCTCGGGCTCGACCGGCGCCCCCAAGGCCGCGATCTGTACCCAGGGCAGGCTCGCCGCCGCCGGGCGGACACTGGCCGGGACCTTCGGGGTGCGCCCGGACGACGTGCACTACGTCTGCATGCCGATGTTCCACGGCAACGCGGTGATCGCGGACTGGGCCCCGGCCCTGGCGGCGGGCGCCGGGGTCGCCCTGCGCCGCCGTTTCTCGGCCTCCGCCTTCCTGACGGACGTACGCCGCTACCGGGCGACCTACTTCACGTACGTCGGCCGCGCCGTCCAGTACCTGCTGGCGACGCCCGCCCGGCCCGACGACCGGGACAACCCCCTGCGGCTGGGCTTCGGCACGGAGGCGGGGGCGGTGGACGCGGCGGCCTTCCAGCGGCGGTTCGGGGTACGGCTGGTGGAGGGGTACGGCTCGTCCGAGGGCGGGGCGGCGGTGCGGTGGACGCCGGGCACCCCGGCCGGTGCCGTCGGCCGGGCGGCCCCGGACGACGACCTCGCGGTGGTCGACCCGGCGACGCGGACCGAGTGCCCGCCGGCCGCCCTGGACGCCTCGGGCCGACTGCTGAACGGGACCGTTGCGATAGGGGAGTTGGTGAACCGGGGCCCGAACCCCTTCGAGGGCTACTGGCGCAACCCCGAGGCCGAGGCGGCTTGCCGCAGGGACGGCTGGTACTGGACGGGCGACCTCTTCTACCGGGACCCGGACGGCTTCCTGTACTTCGCGGGCCGCGCCGACGACCGGCTGCGCGTCGACAGCGAGAACCTGGCCGCCGCGACGATCGAGAACATCCTTGCCCGGTACGAGGGTGCCGCGGCCGTCGCCGTGTACGCGGTGCCTGACCCGGTGGCCGGCGACCAGGTCATGGCAACCCTGGCCGGCACCTTCGACCCCGCCGCCTTCTCCGCCTTCCTGGCCGCGCAGCCCGACCTGGGGACGAAGATGGCGCCCCGGTTCGTACGGGTCGTACGGCGGATGCCGGTCACCGCGACCAACAAGATCCACCGGGCGGGACTCAGACGCGAGGGCTTCCGCTGCCCGGACCCGGTGTGGTGGCGCCCACCGGGCGAGGAGACGTACCGCAGACTGACCGGCGGCGACGTGGCGGGCCTGGTGGAGCGATACCGGGAGCGGGGGCGCGAGGAGCTGCTGAGCAGATGAGAAGCTCCTCAGCAGATGGCGAAAGGGCCTCTCGCAGCTGCGAGAGGCCCTTTCGTATGTGCGCCGCCAGGGACTCGAACCCCGGACCCGCTGATTAAGAGTCAGCTGCTCTAACCAACTGAGCTAGCGGCGCATGACTCTCGCCGACCGCTCTCGCGGCTGGCGACAAGAAAAATACTACCTGGTCCGGAAGGGTGCTCCGGACCAGGTGGCAAGGGCGGTCGGCGCGGCTAAATGGCCAGCGACAGCAGCAGGGGTCCCGCGCTCCGGTTCAGCCGGTCCGCCGCCTGGCGGAGGCGGTGGGCGTGGCGGAGCGGGAGGGAGAGGGCGAGGCAGCCGACCGTGGAACCGGCCGTGATCGGGACCGCCGCGCAGACCGTGCCGACCGCGTACTCCTGGAGGTCCAGGACCGGCACCGTGGGCGGCTGGGTCTCCAGTCGGGAGAGCAGCAGCCGCTCGTTGGTGATCGTGTGCGAGGTGAGGCGGGCCAGCTTGTGGCGGGCGAGATGGTCGCGGCGGCTGTTGTGGTCGAGCTGGCCCAGCAGGCTCTTGCCGATCGCGCTGGCGTGCGCGGCCGATCGGAAGTCGACCCACTCGTTGACCGCGGGCGTCGCCGCGCTGTCCGCGCACTGGGTGATATGGATCTCGCCGTCGACGTACCGGCTCATGTAGACGGCCGCGCCCACCGAGTCGCGCAGCCGGTCGAGGGTGTGCTGGAGCTGGGCTCGCAGGGCCTGGTCATGGCCGTGCGTGGCGCCGAGGCGGCTGAGGGCGGTGCCGGTGACGTACGAACCGTCGGCGGCTTGTTCGACGTACCCCTCGCGGCGCAGCATGCGCAGCAGGGGGGTGAGCAGGTCCGTGCCGAGGTGGGTCTGGCGGGCGATTTCGGCGTCGGTGACACCGGCGGAGTGCCGTGCCACTGTCTCCAGGACGCGTAGTGCGTCCTGGGTGGAGTGGTGCGGCGCGGTCGGCTCGTGCTTGAGAGCCACGGTGTTCCCCCTGGCTTGCTTTTAGCCGTGATCCGGACAGCCAATCCCCTCCACGATAGCCGCCAGGGGGTCCACGCGGAGGGGGCGTTGCCGAGATTCTCACCCGGGTTCCGGCCTCTCAGCAGGAGGATTGGTCACCTGGCATATGCCCATGGCATGAAGAAAGTCGCCGTGACGCCACAGGGAAGGCCGTGCCTCGCCGAGCGTCTCCAGCACGGTGATCGTCATCAGCGGCGGAGTGTCCCTTTCTCGGAGCGGCGGAACAAGGCGGTGGGTATCCCGGTGGTGGTTCAGTGCCCCGGTACGTATCCACGCTGCTTGTCGACGACGTTCGTCAGCGTTTTCCCCGTCTCCCACCGCTCGTACAACTCAAGGAACTGCGCGCCGAGTTCATCGCGCCGGCCCACCGTGTCACCGCTCATGTGCGGGGAGACGATCAGCCCGGGCACCTCCCACAGGGGACTGTCGGAGGTGAGCGGCTCGTGCTCGAACACGTCGAGGGCGGCCCCCGCGATCCACCGCTTCGACAGCGCCTCGGCGAGCGCGGCCTCGTCGACGAGCTGTCCCCGGCCGACGTTGACGAATCGCGCCGAGGGCTGCATGACACCGAAGCGGCGGGCGTCGAACATGTGGTGCGTGTCGGCGGTGAGGGGAGCGGCGGCGATCACCCAGTCGGCGCGCGCCATCAGCCGGTTGAGGTCGTCGGGCCCGTAAATGCCGGTACGCGGGGTACGCCCGACGATCGCCGTCGTCACACCAAGTGCTTTGAGATACTTCGCGATTGCCCGCCCGATGGGGCCCGACCCGACGACACAGGCCTTCGTCCCGGCGACCCGCTGCGACTCCCGGTGCCGCCATTCATGCCGCTCCTGGTGGTACAGGGTCCTCGGCAGGTCCTTGGCCATCGCGAGGACCAGCGCGGCGACGTACTCGGCGATGGGCTGGTCGAAGATGCCCCGCGCGTTGGTCACCACGGTGTCGGACGCGGCGAGTTCGGGACACATCAGATGGTCCACACCGGCGCTCGCGGTGTGCACCCAGCGCGGGCGCGCCCCCTCGCCCGGCCAGGCGGCGCGCACGGCGTGCGAGGCGAAGTCCCAGACGAGCAGGACGTCGGCGTACGGGAGTTGCCCGGCGAGGGTGGTCTCGTCGGCGTGCACGATCCGGACCCGTCCGGTGAGCCGGCCGAGCCGGGGCGGCGGATCGGCGTCCAGGACGAGAAGCGTGGGGAGCGCGGGCATCGTGAGCCGTTTCCGATCGGGAGGCTGGCCGGATGGCTGGGTTCATCCGGCGCCTGGGCGTCTGACATGCGCGGATTGACCACGCTCGCACCCGTACCCACCTTCGTCAACACGGGTGTGTGTACGGTCCGTTGCCCTGCCGGAACCGCGTATCCCGGTGATCTCGGCCAACCAGGTCACCGTGTGGGCAGCGCCGCGCCGACTGGGTACACGAGCCGTGGGACCGCCCGGCCTCAGGTACTGCCGGACGGCAGCAGGAGCAGAGCACGAACAGGAAGGCTGGACATGACGACACTCGGATTCCTCTACCCGGGCCACTCCGCCGAGGACGACTATCAGCGCATCGAGCAGCTCCTCGGCAGCGACATCCGGCTGGATCTGGTCCACACGGACCTCGGCGAGGATCTGTCGACGGGCTCGTCGGACCGCCTCGCGGCGGGCGTGGAGGAGCTGCGGCTCAGCGGCCCGGAGGCGGTGGTGTGGGCGTCCACCAGCGGCAGCTTCCGGTACGGGTGGGAGGGCGCCCAGGAGCAGATACGCGCCCTTGCCCGGGCCGCGGGCACGCCGGCGTCGTCGACGTCGTTCGCCTTCGTGCACGCGGTGCGGGAGCTGGGGGTGCGGAAGGTGGCGATCGGGGCGACGTACCCGGCGGACGTGGCGGAACTGTTCGCGGGGTTCCTCAGGGCGGCGGGGATCGAGGTGACGGCGGTCCACGGTGCCGGGATCGGCACGGCGGAGGAGGCGGGGGAGTGGGGAGAGGAGGAGCTGATGTCGCTGGTCCAGGAGGCCGACAGGGCGGACGCGGAGGCGGTGCTGCTCCCGGACACGGCACTGCATACGGCGTCCCACATCGAGACCCTGGAGAAACACCTCACGAAGCCGGTCCTCACGGCGAACCAGGTCTCCGTATGGGAGGCCCTGAGGCTGACGACCCGCAAGGTGAACGCCCCGTCCCTGGGCACCCTGTTCACCAGGGAACCGCTGGTACAGGCCTGACGCGCCGGGGAGAATCTCAGCCCGTCCGGCGTTTGAGGACGAGCGCGTGCAGCGCGAAAGGGGGGTTCGGGGCGCAGCCCCCGAGGACGGGACGGGCAGGGGCGGCGGGGGCGAAAACACTCCGGCACCCGGCTCCCCGGGCCACCCCCGGAACGCCCCCGGGAATAAACGGAGCCACCCTCCTGTTCCACCCCGGAGGACAGCACACGGCACCGAACCAGCAGCAGGAGGCACCCACCGTGACCGCAGACGCGACCGCCGGCGCGACGGCAGACGTGACGGCAGACGGGATCCGAGGCAAGACACAGGGCACCGCTCCCGTCCCCCTCTCCGTCCTGGACCTGGTCACCGTGGGCTCCGGCCACACCGCCACCGACGCCCTGCGAACCAGTGTCGCCCTCTCCCGCCTCACGGAATCCCGCGGCTTCCACCGCTACTGGGTCGCCGAACACCACTCCATGCCCGGCGTGGCCTCCTCCTCGCCCGCCGTGATCCTCGCCCACCTCGCCGCCCACACCCACCGCATCCGCCTGGGCTCCGGCGGAGTGATGCTCCCCAACCACGCCCCTCTGGTCATCGCGGAACAGTTCGGCACCCTCGAAGCCATGGCACCGGGCCGCATCGACCTGGGCCTCGGCCGCGCCCCGGGCACGGACGGCGCCACCGCGGCGGCCCTCCGCCGCACGGAGCGTCTCAACGAAGGCGCCGACGACTTCCCCCAGCAACTGGCGGAGCTGACCCGCTTCCTGGACGACGACTTCCCCGACGGCCACCCCTACCGCCGCATCCACGCCATCCCCGGCCCGATCCAGTCGACGTCCCCGGGCGGAGTCCAGTCCCCGCACCGCCCGCCCATCTGGCTGCTCGGCTCCTCCGGCTTCAGCGCGCGCCTGGCCGGCGTCCTGGGCCTCCCCTTCGCCTTCGCGCACCACTTCTCCGCGCAGAACACCGTCCCGGCCCTGGACCTCTACCGCGAGTCCTTCCAGCCCTCGGACATCCTCGACGCCCCCTACGCCGTCATCGGCGTCTCCGCCCTCGCCACCGACGACGAGAACGAGGCCCGCCGCCAGGTCCTGGCGATGGGCCTCAACATGGCCCGCCTGCGCTCCGGCCGCCCCGGCCTGTTCCCGGCCCCGGAGGAGGCGGAGGCCTACGAATTCAGCCCGATGGAACGGGAGTTCATCAGCTCCTGGATGACGAACATCGTCCACGGCACGGCCGACGAGGTCCGCACGGGCCTGGACGACCTGCAAAAGCGCACGGGAGCCGACGAGTTGATGCTCGTCTCCCACGCCCACCGGGGTGACCTGCGCCTACGCTCGTACGAACTCATCGCGGACGCCTACGGATTGCCCACAACCCCACACACGACAGCGGCCTGACGAAGCAACGGACAACAACGGATCACCCCTGCCGACACGTACTCCCTCCCATCAGCAAGGAGATCCGATCCGCCCCCACCGGCCGCGAATAAAGCCACCCCTGCCCCGTGTCGCACCCGATACGGCGCAGGCGGCCGGCCTGGGCCGCCGTCTCCACGCACTCCGCGGTGACCGTCAGCCCCAGCCGGTGCGCCAGTTGGATCATCGCCTCGACGACGATCTCGTCGGCCGGGTTCGGCGCGACACCCTCACCCTCGTACTGGAACCCCCGCACGAAAGAACCGTCCAGTTTCAGTACTGACACCGGCAGCCGGCTGAGGTAGGCCAGGTTCGAGTACCCCGTGCCGAAGTCGTCGATCGCGATGCCCACCCCCATGTCGCTGAGTGCCTGGAGTGCCTGGAGGGGCCGGCCGGCGGAGCCCATGACCGCCGACTCCGTCAGCTCCAGCTGCAACAGCTCCGCCGGCAGGCCGGTCTCCGCGAGGATCTCCGCCACGTCCGCCACCAGGTCCGAGTCCCAGACCTGACGTACGGCGACGTTCACGCTCACGAAGATCGGCGGCTTGTCCGGGCGTTCGAGCTGCCAGCGACGGGCCTGACGGCAGGCCGTGGCGAGGACCCAGCGCCCCAGCTGCACGATCGAACCGTCCTCCTCGGCCAGCCCGATGAACCGGTTCGGCGTCAACGTGCCGAACTGGGGGTGGTGCCAGCGCACCAACGCCTCGACGCCGTGCACCCGGCCGTCCGCCATACCCACCAACGGCTGGTAGTCCAGGGCGAATTCACCCCGCTCGATGGCCGGCCTGAGGGTGGAGGACAGAGCCTGGCGGGTCATGCGGTGGGCGTTGCGCTCGGGGTCGAAGAGCGTCCACCGGGACTTCCCGTCGGCCTTCGCCCAGTACAGCGTCGTGTCCGCGGCCTGCATCAGACCCGTGGGAGTCGTGCCCGCCGCGTGCCGTTCGACGACACCGATGGACGCGGAGACGGACATCCGCTGACCGGCGAGGTCGAAGGGGAGCTGGAGAGCCTTCAGCACCGACTCGGCCAGGTCGGCGAGTTGGTCGGTGCCTGTGGAGTCCTCGATCAGCAGCGCGAACTCGTCGCCGCCCAGTCTCGCCACCAGCGGGGCGACGGCGCCCGGGTTCCGCCGGGCCAGCCCCGCCTCCTCCGCGCACCGCGTGAGGCGTTCGGCCACGGCGGCGAGCAGCCGGTCGCCGACGCGGTGGCCGAGGGTGTCGTTGATGGCCTTGAAACCGTCGAGGTCCAGGTAGCACAGGCCGATCCGGCCCGTCCCGCTCTGCTCGTACGACTCCGCCTCCAGCGCCGCCGACAGCCGCTCGAAGAACAGCGTGCGGTTGGGCAGCCGGGTCACCGGATCGTGCATCTGCAAGTGCCGCAGCCGCGCCTGGAGTTCACGGCGCGCGCTGATGTCGGCCACGGACAGCAGGACGCCCCGGCCGCTGTACCCCTGAACTCCCTCCGAAGCCGGCGACCCTTCCGAACCCTCCGCCGCCTCCGCCGCGGTCTCCGCCGGCAGCGGTGAGACCGTGACCTGGGCCCAGAGGGAGTGCCCGTCCGGGTGCTTGAGGCGGCGTGTGCAGCGCAGCCGTGCCTGGCGGCCCCGCAGCACCTCGCGGTACGCGTGCCACGCACGGGTGTCGGACGCCAGGTCCACCAGGTCGGCGGCCACCTTCCCGACCAGCACGTCCGGGTCGATGCCCAGCAGTGCGCCCAGGGACTCGTTCGCCGCGACGACCAGGCCCTCGCGGTCCACCACGGCCATGGCCAGCGGCGCCGCCGCGAACGCGCCGCGCAGCAGAGCCGTACCGGCAGCCGCAGAGGAAGACGCCATGGACCCTGTGGACGCCATGGACGACGTGGATGCCCTGGACGACGTAGAAGATGTAGGCGACGTAGAAGACGTAGAAGACGTGCCGGAGTTACTCTCTGTGACGGCCGGCCGGATGAGATCTACCGAGGGCGCCGGCCCTTCGGACGTTCCGCTCACCGCTCGCTCCCGCAGTGCACTCGGTCTTGATGTGGATCCCGTCGGGTGGCCGACCGGGCGGCAAACCGCCGCCCTGGCCCAGTCCGTGCAGGAAAGTGTCAGTGAAGTGCCAGGAAAGTGTGCCGATCATAGAGGCTGGTCCCAGGCCCTTCCAGCCACTGTCCAGTGTCCATGAACGACCGGCGGTTTTGACAGATCGTTTCTGCCCGCGCCTGGACGGGTTCCTTCGCCCTCGATCGGTTGTGACGTTCCGTGAGTGTTTCGGGGTGTCGCTCCACGAAGGGTGAGCCCTCGCGTGCTTGGCCGTTTGCCGGTCGGTCCTCGATCGTCCCTGGTCATCCGCCTGATCGCCCCTCAATCACCCTTCTGGTGCAGACAAACAGGGCATACAAACGCAAGATCACACAGGCTGGGTTGCGGTGTCCCTCAATCGCATCCGGAGGTCTGCGTGCCGCGTCAGCTCCCCCGTAAGGGGCTCACCCGTGATGCCCTGACGGGATTCAAGGGGCTCGCGCGCGCCGGAGCGCGCCCCCACCTGCGCAGCACGGCCGCCGTTCTCACCACCATGACGGCCCTGGCCGCCACCTCCCTCATCGCGGGCCCCTCGGTCGCCGAACCCTTCTCGGCGCAGTCCTGCGCCCTCCAGCGCACCGACGCCCACCACTCGGAGGGCCTGGACACCTGGAACGCCGCCTATCCGCGCCCGTCCCACGCTCTCGACGCCGTGATGGTGTTCCTCTCCTTCCCGGACGCGCGCCCGCGGACCACCCCCGCCGAGCTGGCCGCCGACCACTTCCCCGCCACCAGCGACTTCTTCGCCCGTGCCTCGTACGGCAGGTTCACGCTGCGCCCGCACCCGCTCCGGAACTGGATCCGGATGCCGAGGCCGTCCACCTCGTACGCCATACAGCGGGACTGGAGCGCCGCCCACCGGGCCGCCTATCTGCGCGACGCGCTCGCCGCCGCCGACCGGGACGTCGACTTCTCGCGCTACGACATCGTGTACTTCGTGGCCGACCCCGACGCGCCCGGTGTCGACTCCGACGCGACGAAGGTCGTCAACCTGGACGTCCCGCTGCGGGCCGACGGCGCTGACATCCGCCGGGTCGTCACCGTCTTCGAGAAACACCCGCCCGACCGGCTGGTCCTCGCCCACGAGACGGGCCATGTCTTCGACCTGCCCGACCTCTACCACCGGCCCGTGGACGGCAAGGGCGACTGGGACACGTACGTCGGCGACTGGGACCTGATGGGCAGCCAGTTCGGGCTGGCGCCGGACCTGTTCGCCTGGCACAAGTGGAAACTGGGGTGGCTGGAACCGCGCCAGGTGGTGTGCGTCCGCGGGAGAGGAACGACCCGGCTGACCCTGGAATCGCTGGGGGCGCGTCCGGCCACGACGGTATACGCGGGTGCGGGTGCGGGTACGGTCGGCGGCGGGGGTTCGGGTGCGGGGGCGCCGGTCTTCGGGCAGGGGGACGGGGTGAAGCTGGCCGTCGTGCGGACCGGGGTCGACCGGGCGCTCGCCTTCGAGGCGCGGGGGACGACGGGCAACGACAGCGCGACCTGCACGCAGGGTGTGCTCGTCTACCGGGTGCGCGGCGGAGCCGAGTCGGGCGGTGGCCCGGTCGAGGTGGTCGACGCCCATCCGCGCACCGAGGCCTGCTGGGAGGACTCCGTGTACCCGCCCCTCGCGGACGCGCCCGTCGCCCTCGGCGAGAGCTTCACGGTGCCCGGCGAGAACGTCCGCGTCGAGGTGGAGGGCCGTACGCCCTCGGGGGCGTGGACGGTACAGATCACGGGTGCGGGCTAAGAGGTGCGGCCAAGGGTTTGACCAACGGGTTTGACCAACGGGTTTGGTGAACAGGTTTGACGAAGGGGTCCGGAAAAGACGTTGGCGAGGCTGTTGGTGAACAGCCTCGCCAATCGACAACGTGCGCCGCCAGGGACTCGAACCCCGGACCCGCTGATTAAGAGTCAGCTGCTCTAACCAACTGAGCTAGCGGCGCTTGCTGACGTCGTAGACCTTAGCATCCTGATCGACGGGAGGAAAAATCGATATCCGCACCCCGCCGGAGACCGCGGAACGGGCCGCTCGCACGGCCGCCCAGAGCAGGATTTCCGGGCCCGGAAGCCAGGGGCGGCCGGTGTCGGGGGCGACGACCCAGCGGGATTCCGGCCGGGGGTCGTCCACTGCCTCCCCGTGCTCGATGTCGTCGGTCACCAGTGCGGGGACCGTCACGGCGTCGCCGCGGCCGTGGCAGAGGAGTGGCGGGATGGAGTGCCGGCGCCGGGCGCCACCGTCCTCGCCTCCCGAGCCCCACTCCTCCCACCTCAGCAGCGACGGCAGCCGTTGGGCCGTACCCAGCGCCGCGAACAGGAGGATCCGGCCCCGGTAGGCCGCCACCGGACCGGAACCGGGCCCGTCGTCCCAGAGGCGGTCGAGCATCCTGCGGCCGAAGACGGCCGGCACGTTGACGACGTCGAACGCGGTGCCGCAGGGCAGGACGAGCGGTGCGGTGGGCCGCTCGGCCCAGAGTGAGAGCGTGCTGCGCGGATACGTTCCTGCGGAGGCGAGCCAGACGGCGCCCTCCGAGGTGACTCCCGAGACGTCAGAGTGTGTGCTGCTCATGGCATCTAGATCTACCGGCAGTGACCGCGTGATCTCCGAGGGTTGTCGGAAACCGGGACGGGAGGGGGCGAGGTGGGGTACCTTGCCCCACTGAATATGCCGCACGGACTTTCGAGACCGGAACGGACCGGATGGGACGCGTCCGGACTGGACCGGATTGGAGCGGACTGGACCGGACGGGATGGAATGCGACCGGGCTGGATCGGAACGGATGGGATGTGACCGGATCAGACCGGGTCGACGTGTCCCTGACCGTGTCCGCTGTTACCGCGCCCGCTCCCACCGCCTCCGCTGGCGTTCTCCCCGCCGTCGCGCAGCAGCTCACGGCCGTACTCGACCATCTTCCTCGCGTAGTCCTCGGTCCACTGTGCCTGTTCCGCGATGTCGGCCGCGGTCAGCCGGTCGAAGCGGCGCGGGTCGGCGAGTTGGGCCGCCGCCATGGCCTGGTACTCGACCGCGCGGTCGGTCGCGGCGCGGAACGCGAGGGTCAGCTCCGTGGCGCGGGTCAGCAGCGCGCGGGGGTCGTCTATCGACTCCAGGTCGAAGAAGTGCTCGGGGTCGTCGGCCACCTGCGTGGGCTCGAAGAGCAGGGGCGCGGGGCGTAGCCGCGGTTCGTTGCGACGCGGCGTTGGCTCCGCCATGTCTTCTCCTCCTCGTACGGTCCGCATCGTTCGTACGTACCCTCCATGCGCAACGGCATGTACGGCACACGGTCGAAAGGCCCCGCCGTCGAGCAGAGCCACCGTCCATTGTCCCCTGCCCGCGCAAGTGGGCCCCGGGTTCGCCCCATGAGGCACCTGATCTGCCCCTACGGTCACCAGCGACCCGGTGGTGCGGGTCACCCGGTGCTCCGCGAGATGCGACAGCACCGCGTGGTTGGCCTCCCAGCCGTCCGGGGCTGTAACCATCGGCCGCCTCGGGCGGCGTGCCGGACACCGTCCGGCGATGGGGCGGCGCTGAGCCGGGCGCCTGTTGGCCAGGGGCCCGGGCGCGTCGATCACGGCTGCCAGGACACCCGGTGCTCGGACCAGCGATCCCATGTGGACATCATTGCCTCCCAGCCGTCCGGGAACTTCACCGTCACCCCGAGCTGGACCGGTTCCGTCGACGGATGGTCATCCAGGAGTTCCGTCACGCCCGCCCGGCACACCACCACGCACGCGTGCCGGTGTCTGGAGGCGAGGACGCAGAGGCGACCCGTCTCCAGGTGGAAGGCGGTGGCGTCGGGGCGGCCGGAGAGGGGGTGCAGGATCACCGTCACGTCGAACTCCCGCCCCTGGAGGCGGTTCGCCGTGTCCACGGTGACATCCGCGACCCCCAGCTCGGCGAGCGCCGCCCGGACCGCCGCCGCCTGGTCCCGGTGCGCGGTGCCGACCGCGATCCGGTCGGCGGTGAGCGGCGTCGGGTCGGGTCCGCGTTCCGACGTGGCCGCGCCGCCCCGGTCCAGCATGCGGCGTACGACCACGGCGACCGCGCGTACCGCCTCGGGGTCCGTGCGCGGGGTGTGCCGGGCGGGGAGTTCCAGCAGGCCCCAGCCCGATTCGGCGGCCTCGTCGAGCACCCGGTCCGGGGCCGAGCCGTCCGACGGGACCGCGAAGGCGAGCCGCCGGTCGCCGTGGCCGGTGCCGCTGCGGAACGGGGTGTACGGGTAGAAGGCGGCCGAGACCAGCGGCGCGGCCGAGGCCGGGAGCCGCCAGGACACCGGGAGGCGGTGCTGGGGCAGCTCGGGGTTGTGGGCCAGGAGGGTCGTGACCGCCGAGGCCGACGGGTCGTACGACAGGCCCGCCCACTGCTCCGCGCCGACGATCGAGAAGGGGTCCAGCTGGCCCGGGTCGCCCACGAACAGGGCCCGCTCGAACAGTCCGGCGACGGCGAGCAGCGCGTCCGAGCGCATCTGGTACGCCTCGTCCACGATCGCGTGCCGCCACGGCTCGTCGACCTTGACGTGGGCCCACTTGGCGGCCGTGGAGATCACCACGTCCAGGCCCGCGAGCTCGGCCGCCTTCGCGGACTTCCGTACGTTCGACAGGCCGTCCAGCGCCTTGTCGTACGGGTCGGAGTCACTGCTGTGCAGGCGGCCCACCGGCAGCTCGGGGTTCTTCTCGGCGAGGCGGACGACGAGATCGTCGACCTGGGCGTTGGTCTGCGCGATGACCATCAACGGGCGCCCGGCCTCGGCCAGTTCGAGCGCCGCCCGGACCACGAGCGTGGACTTCCCGGCCCCGGGCGGCGAGTCGACGACGACTCCGCGGTGGGTGCCGTGCAGCGTGTCCCGGAGGATCGCGTCGGTGGCCCGGCCGGCGGCGGCTCCGGGATCGAAAGCGGCCTGCGGGGGGTGAGCGGGGTTCACAGGGGGACTTCCTCGGGGGTGGGACGGAGGCGGTAGCCGGGGGCCGAAGTGCACCTACGCGCGTGGGCGGTCGTCCGGGCGTCAGCCTCGGTGTGGCGGCAGCGGTGTCGTTGGGCGGCGGCGATCGAAATACCCCTCCGCGAACCGGCCTTCACAGGATGTCTTCCTCGGTCACCGGGTCGGCCGCCGGCAGCGTCGGTGTCGCTTCCTCGCCCGGTGGGCCGCCGTGGGTCCACGGGGTCTGGTCCGCGTCAGGGAGCTTCGCGCCGCCCCGCTGCTCGTGCTCGAAGAGGGTGAAGCAGACCAGGTCCCCCTTCTCGGGCACCGAGCCGGCCTCGGGTTCCTTGCCGCGGCCCATCTTGTCGACCACCCGCAGGACGATCACCGAACCCTCGGATCCCGGATCGTCCTCACGGCCCACGAACTCCGCCGCCTGCGGTTTGCCGCCCAGCGAGCGGTACACCTTCATCCGCTCGCCGAGCTGCGGGCGGTCGTCCGTGCGTACGGTCACCAGTGGGCGCGGGCTCGGGCGCTTGCCCTCGCTGTACGTCATGAGGACGTCCGTGACCTCGCCCGCGAACGCCTCCCCGGACAGCCGCCGGCCCGCCATCACCAGCGGGTCGTCCAGTGCCTCCTGGGCCTCCAGACGGGCCTGTTCCCGCTCGCGCGTGGCCAGTTTGTTCGCCGCCGTCACCGCGTCGTCGCGGCGCGGCTGCGGGGGCTCGCCCGCGGTGACCCGGTCGCGGTGGCCGGTGAACGACCAGCGGTCGCGGGTCCACCGGTCGGCCGCGTGGGCGCCCTCCGGCAGCGTCCGCAGCAGGTCGAGGCCGCGCCACACCGCGTCCCAGGTGGGCCGCGTACGGCTCTCGACGAGGGCGCGGATCTCCCGCTCGGCGGCACTGAGTTCGCCGAGCCGGTCGTCCGCCGACTCGCCGTCCTCGGCGCCGGCGAGTGCCGCCCGCGCGCGGTTGTAGTTCTCGATCGCGGGGGCGAGCAGCTTGTTGTCGAACGCGGGGTCGGTCGCCGGACCGGCCGGCGGCCACAGCAGCTGCCCCTTGGCGTCCCGCGCCAGCTCGGCCCGCAGCGCCGCCTCGGCGCCCGACACGCCGTCCGGCGGGTCGATCCAGGCGAGCAGCGCGCCCAGGTGCTGGTCCTCCAGCGTGGACTGACCGGTGGCCCAGTGCCGCGACAGCACGTCCGTCAGCGCCAGGAGGAGAGCGGAGCCGGGGACCCGGGCCCGCTCCCCGTAGTGCGTGAACCAGCGGCCGAGCAACGGTACCCGGGGCGGCGCGGGATGCGGCGTCTCCGGGTCCTGTTCCGCCGTACGCCGGAAGCGCATCGAGCGCCCCAGCAGCCGTACGAAGTCGATGCCGGCGCGGCTCGGGACGATCAACTGGGGTGCGTCCGCGCACAGTTCGACCTCGACCTTGACGCGCTTGCCGGTCTCCGGGTCGATCTCGTTGCGCTCCGCGGGCTCCACCGCGTCGGCGTGGGAGTCGATGAACGGCAGGACGACGTCGGCCAGTTCGGCGAGGAACGCGAACCTGAGGTCGCGGTCACGCGGCTGCGGTACGACGAGCAGGCGGGGCGCGTCCCGGTCGTCGCCGACCAGTGCGCCCAGCGGGGCCCCGGCCTCACCGGCGGTGATCAGCGGTACGAGGACGAGGGGCCGCTCGGACAGGTGGCGGTGCCGGACGGTGGCGGCGGGCTGGGCGCGCCCGGTGCTGACGGCTTCCAGGCGGGCGAGCGTGGCGATCAACGACATACGGCACCCCCAGGTTCCAACTCCGACTTCGGTTCGAACTCCAGCTCTGGGGAGGCGAGTTCGGCGCCGCGCAGTGCCTCCGCGCGCAGGGCCGCCGCCCTCCGTAGCGCGGCCACCGTCGGGTCCTGGGGGTCACCGGACCGGCCGTGGGCCGCCGACAACACGTCGTCGACCGTGGTCAGGGCGCCCAGTTCGGCCCGTACGGAACGGCCCAGGGACGTCACCGCGCCTCGCGCGCGGGAACGGTCGCGGCAGTGGAATGCCAGCTCGCACGCGGACAGACACTCCGGCGCGTACTCCGCGGGGACCGACTCGACCGCCGCGGTCAGTTCGGCGGTGGGCAGGTCCGGGGCGAAGCAGGTGCCCTCGGGGAGGGTGTCGGCGATGTCCTCGATACGGGTCAGCCGGGACAGCTGGCGGCCGGTCACCGCGCGCTGTTTGCGGACGTCGACCGCGGACGCCGCCGCGAGGTTGGAGAAGTCCTTCGGGCAGACCAGCAGCACCCGGTGGTGCACGACCGGCGCCGGGTCGCCGTCCTGGACGAGCCGGGCGGCGACCTCCTCCAGCGCCAGCACGTACACCGCGGCCTGGCGGGCCGCCGCGCCCACCTTCGCGGGGTCCGCCGAACCGTCCAGCATGGGGAAGGACTTGATCTCGACGACCGTCCAGCCGCCGTCCGGGTGCACGACCACCGCGTCCGGTTCCAGGAAGGCGGGCGAGCCCGCGACGTCGAGGACGAGCATGGGGTGGTCGAGGAGTGTCCAGACGCCGGTACGGGTGCCGGCCCGCGTCGCCGCTGTGGCTTCCCGCAGGGCCAGTGCCGTCCGCGCGGTGCGGCCCTCCGGTCCGCTCGCCGTGAGGTCGGGGACCGTGGCCTCCACCGGCGGTTCGGCACCCGGGTCCAGCTTCTCGTGCACCAGCCGGAGCAGTTCCGCGCCGCCGTCGGCCTTGACCCGGGCCTCGAAGGTGTTGCCGCGTGCCAGGGCGAACTGGGACTGCCCGAAGGCGGACGGTGAGCCCAGCGCGCCGGCCAGCGTCGCCTTGTTCACTCCCGCGCCGTCCAGGATCGCGCGCCGCCTGCACCCGGGGTTGGCCGCGAGGGCCGCGAGGGCACGTGCGTCCAGCGCCTTGGCCGGTACCGCGGGGCCGCGCAGCTCAGCGAGCCGCTGCCGCAGCGCCGTCCTCCGCGTCCGCGGAAGCGGCACTCGGCTCGGGCCCCGGTCCGGGACCTGGCCCGAAGACGGACTCGCGCTGCCTTGGAATTCGCTCACGCGGGGCAGTCTGGCATTCACCACTGACAATTGGGGCCTCTGCGCCACGCGAGCGCGTTGCGACGGGCGCGACAGGCGCGACGCGGGCCGTGATCCACACCCTCGCCCGGTCCGCGTTCCGTATGACGAGCGGCGCCAGCAGCAACCCGAGGCCCATCACCGCGGCGCCCGCGGCGGCGTCGAGGAAGTAGTGGTTCGCGGTGCCCATCACCACGATCGTGGTGATCAGCGGGTAGGCGACGCCCAGGACCCTGGTGGTGCGCGTACCGCCGTACCGCCACAGCATCACTCCGCACCACAGGGCCCAGCCGACGTGCAGGCTGGGCATCGCCGCGTACTGGTTCGTCATGCCGCCGAGCCCCCGCGGGGCGCTGGCCTGGCCGCCCCACCAGCCGTACGAGCTGTACTGGGCCATCGTGTCCACGAAGCCGTGGCCGGCGTCGAGCAGGCGGGGCGGGCAGGTGGGCAGCAGGGTGAAGCCGATGAGGCCGATGAAGGTCGAGGTCATCAGCCAGGCGCGGGCCGCCCGGTAGCGGACGGCATGGGAGCGGAAGAGCCAGATCAGGATGGCGGGGGTGACGAGGTAGTGCAGCGACGCGTACCAGAAGTCGGCCGGTACGCCGATCCAGGATTCGCGGGTGAACAGGCGGTTGAGCGGGTGCTCGGCGTTCAGCCGCAGTGCCTTCTCGAACCGGAGGATGGCCAGGCCGTGCTCGACGGCGGTCGACTCGTCGCCCCGCACCAGCAGGCGTCCGGCCGAATAGCACGCGTAGACCAGCAGGAGCAGTGGCAGCTCGGTCCACCAGCGGAGGCGGGTGGGCGAGACCGCCCCGGTCCGTGCACTGTCGGTCCGCGGCATCCGATCGTCTCTCCCACTCTGTGTTCCCGTTGAGCTGCGCCTCCGGTCGTCGGTGGCCTGCGGTTCGTCCGGTTTTACGGTGTACGTGAACGCCGTGAACGGCACTCTGTCCCACAAGACGCAAAGATCGACCCGCCGGTTGCCCTCGGACAGCGTGCGCGATGATGGAGGGGTTCCGCCTTGCTTTTCCGCCATTCGGTACCTCTGATTCGCTTCGTCGTTCCCTTTCGTTCGCCTCTCACCACATTTGCCTCGCTTACCGTCTCCCCCCGGAAGGGGTCCTCATGGCATCGCGCGTCCTGCTGGCCCGGCACGGACAGACGGAGTGGTCACTGTCCGGCAAGCACACCGGCAGGACGGACGTCCCCCTCATCGAGGAGGGGCGGCGCGGCGCCAAGCTGCTCGGCGAACGGCTGCACCGGGCACCCTTCGACGGACTCTCCGGGGCGGAGGTGCGCACGAGTCCGCTGGCACGCGCGCGGGAGACGTGCGAGATCGCCGGGTTCGGCGAGCGCGCGACCGTGTGGGACACGCTCATGGAGTGGGACTACGGGACGTACGAGGGCATGACCCCGGCGCAGATCCAGGCCGTCCGGCCGGGGTGGCTGATCTGGCGGGACGGGGTCCCCGGGGGCGAGAGCCTGGAGGCGGTCACCGCGCGCGCGGACGAGGTGGTCGCGTGGGCGCGGTCGGCCGATCGTGACGTGCTGGTGTTCGCGCACGGGCACATACTGCGGTCGATCGGGGCGCGCTGGCTGGGACTGCCGATCGAGTTCGCGGCACGGATCAGACTGAACCCGACGTCGTTGTCGGTACTGGGCTGGGCCTACGGCGAACCGGCGATCGAGAGCTGGAACGACCAGGGACACCTGGTCGGGTGATGGGTGGCAACCGGTGCCGGGGCTGCCGCGGGGCGGGTCGCGCGGCCCGGCGCCGACGGAGTGCCGCTGCGCCCACCCGTGCCGCCCCAGCGGCACGACTGCCCGCAGCTGGGGCAAGTTTTCAGGGGCGCGGGGCTGTGCCATCGTGCGGCTCCGCCGGGTGGGCGCGACCAGCCTCCACCGGGCCCGCAGCCGGACAGGACGCGCTCGCGTGCGCAGCTACGCCGTTCGCGGCAGACTCGCGTGCCTCTCCAGGAAGGCCGATACCCCTGACGCCCGCCGGTGCGGCAGAAGCACCCGCGCCGTGGCCGCCAGCATCGTCTGGATGCGGGAGGACTGGACCTCGTCCAGCAGGTCCAGAACCCGCATGCCCGCCGCCGCCGCCTCGTCCGGGTGGCCGCCGCGGGCCAGGTCGTCGGTGAGTTCGGCCGTGTAGAGGGCGATGTTCCGGGTGAAGTGCGGGTTCTGGAGGTGGGCCGCGCGGCGGGCGTGCCGGGCGGCGCGGGGCCAGTCGCCCAGCGTCGACCAGCACTGTGCCTCCAGGCCCTCCAGCTCGGCCTCGCCGTAGAAGCTCATCCACTCGGGGTCGGCGTGCGAGGGGCCGCGTTCGTACAGCGACTGGGCCCGCGCCAGGGCCTGTTCGCAGCCGGCGCGGTCGGCGAGGCCCGCCCAGCCGCCCGCCTCGCGCAGCGCGAGCAGCGACATCAGGCGGGGCGAGCCCAGGGGCCGGGCCACGCGCTGCGCGGCCTGCGCCGCTCTGACCGCCTCGCGTGGGCGCCCCGTGTCGCGTGCGAGGAACGCGGTGTTGCAGAAGGCGTGCGCCTCCAGGGCCGCGTCCCCGGCCACCCGGGCGGTCGCCAGCGCCTCCGCGTAGTGCGAACGCGCGTCGTCGAAGCGGCCCGAGTCGTGCGCCAGCCAGCCGACGGAGATGGCGAGTTCACCGGCGCCCGCGTGCAGCCGGTCCGCGGTGGTCTGCCGTACCGCGCCCGCGTCGAGCAGTTCGTAGGCGGCCCGGAGCGGTGCCGCCGCGCGCCGGTAGAGGCCGTCGGCGCCATGCCGGTCGTCGAGCAGTCTGATACGGCGGACGGCCTCTTCCAGGGCCCCCGCCTCGCCGGCTCCGACGCGGCGCGCGGGACGGTCCGCAGCCGGGGCCGAAGCCTCATACGTGAACCCGAAGGGGCTCAGGGAGGCGGCTGCCGCGGTGGCACCGCCCGTCATGAATGCGCGACGCAGCACGTCGCTCTCCTCGTAGTTGTCGTGCGTTTCGTACGGGTCCTGCGCGTTCTGCATGTCATACGTCTCGTACGCCCCCGGCGTCTCACCGGTGCCGTACGTCCGGGGCGCGGGGTGTGCTGGGGGCGTGTCCTCCGTGTCGCGCGCCCCGCGTCCGCGTACCGACGAGCGGGGCGCGAACCCCAGGTCGGCCAGCGTCCGGCCAGGGAACATGTGCAGGAACACCCGTTCGTACGCGTAGTTGGGACAGCGGATCTCACCCGCCTCGACCCGACCGACGTAACGCGCGTCACAGCTGACCCGCTCCCCGATCTCGCGGGCGGCCCGCCGTACCGCCGCGGCGAACTCGCCCGGAGAGCGCTGCCCGCGCAACTGCCGAAAGGCGAGGTTCGGCCGTGGCGGCCGGGGGGACTCCGACGAGGTCACTGTTGACGACGTCATGGCCGGGCCCTCTCTGCGAACCGTCGAACCGTGCCGGATTCCTGACGAGTTGGAACAGTTATCCATCGGACGTCCTGTTTCCGGCGGGCAAGAACGTACCCGCTGTGCACGACCCGCCATGCGGGGTTTGGCTACAAACCGGATATCTCATCCACGATCTGCCATGAACTGCCATCCTTTGCAGCGGTCTTGCGCCGTAGCCGTTGACGTTCTGGCGCGTTGAACCCGGTGGACCGGGAGCAACCCGAACTCCCGACCCGTTCGTTACAGGAGGGGTTCCGTGGTGGAGGCCGGGATGGAGATCAGTCAGAGCACCGATCCTTGTGCGCAGTTCGGAGCACGTACATCACCCGCGTTGCCCGCGTCGTCCGCGTCAAACACAGCGCACATCTGTGATCTGGTGACGGTTCCGGCGCGGCAGGGGCTGGAGGCGGTCGACATCCTGCGCCGGGGTGCCGGCGACTCGGTCGGCCCCGTACTGCACGACGACGGCTGCGACACCCTGGGCTTCCTGGTACCGCCCGGCACCGCCGCGGCCTGGGACGTCCCCGGCAGCACCTGCACGGAGACCAACGGGCGTGGTCTGAGCCTCGCGGTCCCCGATCCCGCATCCCCCGTCGAGGGCTCGGACTGGCTGCTCCCGCCCGGAGACGCGGACCTGGCCACCGACCCGGCGGTGCTCCGCGCGGCCCTCGGCGAGGCGGCCCGGCTCATCGAGGCCGCGGACAACCGCCGCTGACCTGGCACGACCGTCGTACGATCGCAGTTGTGCCGGGGTATTCGCCCACCCCGATAATGGGGAAATGGGAAAGTCCAGAAACGCGCGGCGCGGACAGTCGGCCGCCGAGGCCGTCGTCGAGACGGTCGACGGCGGGCTCGCCGAGCTGATCCCCGACCGGGACCGGGCACGCGCCTGGACACTGCTCATCGACGGGGCCCCGCAGTCCCACGTCGACCTCGACGACCCGGCGTACCTCTCCTTCGAGTACCAGCGCCGCCTCGGTCATGTGATCGACCTTGTCGCCCCGCCCGGCAGGCCCGTGCAGGTCGTGCACCTCGGCGGCGGCGCCCTCACCCTCGCCCGGTACGTCGCCGCGACCCGTCCCCGGTCCACCCAACAGGCCGTCGAGCGGGATGCCGCCCTCGTCCAACTGGTCCGTCGGGAGCTGCCGTTGGACCCGAACGCCCGTATCCGGGTGCGCTCCACCGACGCCCGCGAAGGACTCGCGAAGATCCCCGACGGCTGGGCCGACCTCGTCATCGCGGACGTGTTCAGCGGGGCGCGCACCCCGGCCCATCTGACGTCGGTCGAGTTCCTGACGGACGTACGCAGGGTCGTGAACGACGCCGGCTGTTACGCCGCCAACCTCGCCGACGGGCCGCCGCTCGCCCACCTTCGCGGCCAGATCGCCACCGCGGGGGCCGTCTTCCCCGAGCTGGCCCTGATCGCCGACCCGACCATGCTGCGGGGGAAACGGTTCGGCAACGCGGTGCTCGTCGGCTCCGCACACCCGCTGCCCATCGCCGAGCTGACCCGCCGCACCGCCTCCGACCCGCACCCCGCCCGCCTCGAACACGGCCGCGCCCTCGCGGACTTCACCGGCGGAGCCGTACCGGTCACGGACGCGGCGGCGGTCGCCTCACCGGCACCACCGCCGTCGGTGTTCCGCTGACCCGGGGGCCGGTGAGGGGTTTCAGCAGGTCAGTAGGTGATGACCTGCACGTGCGGCGGGCCGTCGTGCCAGGTGCAGAACACCGTCACCCGGTCCGTGCCCGAGCTGAACTCCACCCGGATCCACGTCTCCGTCTTCCACACCTGCATCGACCAGCCCGCCCCGGGCGTCGCCGACACGAGCGTCGCGTAGTCCGTACCGAGGTCGAAGACCGCCCGCCCGCCGTCGGTGTCGTACGCCTTCACCGTGGACGGGGTCTTCGAGGGGGTCGCACTCGGGGTGGCTGTCGACGTGGGTGACGGGGGCGGTGTCGGGGTGGGCGACGGAGTCGCTGCCGGGTGGGTGGGCTGCCGGCTCGCCGTCGTGGCGAGCGGCTTCGGCTTCGGTGCCGTCGACTTCCGCCCGGCCGCGTCGACCGCCGTGATGGGGAGCGCGCGGGGCGGGTCGTACGCCGTTCCCGCCATCACCGTGTGGACACCCCACCACGTCATCGTGGCCGCCGCGCCCGTGGCCAGCGTCCACGCCAGAAGGTGTACGAGTCCTCTGCGCATCGCCGGTCATACTGCCTCACGGGCCCCATCGGTGTCGCCTGCCGCCCTCCGGACGCGGTCGCCGGGGAGTTGTCCACAGGCACCGGGCCCGACTCGTCGGATTGGCGTACGGTGCGGCGCATGGCAAGTGTGCTCGTGGTCGAGGACGACCAGTTCGTGCGCTCCGCCCTCATCCGGCATCTGACCGATGCCGCGCACCTCGTGCGCAGTGTCGGCACCGCCCTTGAGGCGCTGCGCGAGGTCGCCCACTTCCGTTTCGACGTGGTGATCCTGGATCTCGGTCTGCCCGATCTCGACGGGTCCGAGGCCCTCAAGATGCTGCGCGGAATCACCGACGTACCCGTGATCGTCGCCACCGCCCGCGACGAGGAGACGGAGATCGTCCGGCTGTTGAACGCGGGCGCGGACGACTACCTCACCAAACCGTTCTCGGTCGAACACCTGTCGGCCCGCATGGCCGCCGTACTGCGCCGCGCCCGCACCGCACCCGCGGACACCCCGCTCTCCACGGTCATCCGCGTCGGCGGCCTGGCCATCGACCCGCTGCGCCGGCAGGCCGAACTGGACGGCGTACGACTGGACCTGACCCGTCGCGAGTTCGACCTGCTCGCCTTCCTCGCCGGCCGGCCGGGTGTCGTCGTCGCGCGCAGGGAACTGCTCGCGGAGGTGTGGCAGCAGTCCTACGGCGACGACCAGACCATCGACGTCCATCTGTCGTGGCTGCGGCGGAAGTTGGGCGAGACGGCAGCCAGCCCCCGTTATCTGCACACCCTGCGGGGCGTCGGCGTGAAGCTGACACCGCCCGGAGCGGAGCCGCCGCTGTGAGGGGGACACCATGAGGTGGGCACTGGTCAAGGTGTGCGTTGCGGTCACGACCATGGTCGTGGTGGCCTTCGCCGTGCCGCTCGGCCTGGTCATCAGGGAGATGGCCCGCGACCGCGCCTTCTCCAACGCCGAGCGGGAGGCGGCGGCCGTCGCTCCCGCCCTCTCCATCACCACCGACCGCGACCAGCTGGAACGGGTCGTCGCCTCCGCCGGATCCGACGCGGGCCTGGCCGTGCACATCCCCGCGAGCGGCGGTACGAGCGCGGTCGACCTCGGCCGGCAGCGTGCCGCCGACGCCGACATCGAGGCGATCCGCCGACTCGGCCGCGCCTCCACCACCGAGGTGTCCGGCGGGTCCGCCCTCCTCCAGCCCGTCGCGATCGGCTCCGGCGAGATAGCCGTCGTCGAGGTGTACGTCCCCGAGGCCGAGGTCGGTAACGGCATCGGCCTGGCCTGGGCGGTCCTCGCCGGCGTCGGGACGGTCCTCGTCGTCGGTTCGGTCGCCGTCGCCGACCGGCTGGGCGTGCGCATGGTGCGGCCCGCTCGGCGCCTCGTCGAGGGCGCGCAGGAACTGGGGGAGGGAAAACTGGGCGCCAGAGTGCCCGAGGAAGGGCCGGCCGAACTGCGCCTCGCGGCGGTCGCGTTCAACTCGATGGCCGACCAGGTCGTACAACTGCTCGCGAACGAAAGGGAGTTGGCCGCCGATCTGTCCCACCGGCTGCGTACGCCGCTGACCGTGCTGCGGCTGAACGCCGCCTCGCTCGGAGACGGTCCGGCCGCCGAGCAGACCCGGGCCGCGGTCGCCCAGCTGGAGCACGAGGTCGACACGATCATCCGTACCGCCCGGGAGGCCAAGCCGCAGACGACCCTCGCCGGACCGGGCGCCGGCTGCGACGCGGCCGAGGTCGTGCGCGAGCGGATGGCCTTCTGGTCGGCGCTCGCGGAGGACGAGGGGAGGAAGGTGCGGGTGGCCGGTGTGGAGCGGCCGGTGCGCATACCCGTGGCCCGCGCCGACCTGGCCGCCGCCCTCGACGCCCTGCTCGGCAACGTCTTCCGGCACACCCCGGAGGGCACCGCGTTCGCGGTCGACGTGCACAACGGCGACGACGCGGTGATCGTGCTGGTGTCGGACGCGGGGCCCGGGATCACCGACCCCGAGGCCGCCATGGCCAGAGGGCGCGGCTCGGGCAACGCGGGATCGACCGGCCTCGGCCTGGACATCGTGCGCCGGCTCGCGGAGTCGACGGGCGGGGACGTACGGATCGGCTCGTCGGTGCTCGGCGGCACGGAGATACGGATCTGGCTCCAGCTGGACGGCCGGGCCCCGGTACGGCGCGGACACCGGGGAAGCGGACCGGGGGCACTGCGGCGGCGCGGCGCCGGCGCGAGGGCTTGACCTCGGCCGCCGGCCGCCGAGCCGTTCCGGCGTGCGGGGTCTGTCCGGCGGATTCGCTGCTCACCGGGGGAGCGGACCGGGGGTGTTGCGGCGGCGCGGCGCCGGCGCGAGGGCTTGACCTCGGCCGCCGGCCGCCGAGCTGTTCCGGCGTCCGGGGTCTGTCCGGCGGATTCGCTGCTCACCGGGGGAGCGGACCGGGGGTGTTGCGGCGCCGGAGCACGGGCTTGACCTCGGCCGCCGGCCGCCGAGCTGTTCCGGCGTGCGGGGTCTGTCCGGCGGATCCGGTAACGGACGTGGGCCGGCGGCGCGCTCCCAGCGGGCCACGGCGATGTTGCCGCCGGCTGCCGACGCACTCCGTGCCGCTTGCTGCGGCCCGGCTGCTGTCGGCGTCCCCTTCCTGCGTGCAGTCGCACGCGCGGGACCCCGCCGACCAGTGCTGAGAAGCCCCCTGCTGCCCGTCGGCCCGAGCCCCGGAGCGGTCCCGGCCGGGGCGCGGCACCCCCCTCAGGTGCCGCGACCCGGCCGGGACCGCCGCCCCGTCAGCGGAGCGCCTACTCGCCGTTCGCCGGCGGGAGGGCGCCGCTGCGGGCAGCTCGGCCGTACCAGAGGGCGCTCGACTTCGGGGTGCGGGTCAGGGTCGCGTAGTCGACGTACACCGCGCCGAAGCGCTTGCCGTAGCCGTAGGCCCACTCGAAGTTGTCCATCAGGGACCACAGGTAGTAGCCGCGGACGTCCGCGCCCTCGGCGATCGCGCGCCGGACCGCCCGCAGATGGCCGTGGAGGTAGGCGATCCGCTCGGGGTCGTGGACGCTGCCGTCGGACTCGGGCTTGTCGTCGTAGGCGGCGCCGTTCTCGGTGATGTAGATCGGCAGACCCGGCGCCTCCTTCGTGTAGCGCATGATCAGGTCGTGCAGGCCCGTCGGGTCGATCGACCAGCCCATCTCCGTGCGCTCGCCCGGGGACTGGTGGAAGAGGACCTCGTCCGCCGCCGGCCACGGCGAGAAGTCGCTCGCCCCGTGACCGTCGGCACGCGGACCGCTCGGCTTCTCCTCGGCCGCCGACACCAGCGCAGGCGTGTAGTAGTTGAGGCCCAGCGCGTCCAGCGGCTGGTTGATCAGCGGGAGGTCGCCGTCGAGGACGAACGACCAGTCCGTGACCGACGAGGTGGCGGCGAACAGGGTCTCCGGGTAGGCGCCGTGCAGCATCGGGCCGTGGAAGACGCCGTTGGCCAGGTCGTCGATCTTCCGGACCGCCGCCAGATCCTCGGGGGTCTGCGAAAGCGGCCTGACCACCGCGGAGTTGAGGCTCACCCCGACCGTGTTGCGGGCCGGCATCGCCGCGCGCAGGGCCGAAGTGCCCAGCCCATGTGCCAGGTTGAGGTGATGCGCCGCCCGCAGGGAGGCCAGCGGCTCGGTCCGGCCGGGGGCGTGCACACCCGAGGCGTAGCCCAGGAACGCGCTGCACCAGGGCTCGTTGAGCGTGGTCCACTGCTCGACGCGGTCGCCCAGCGCCTCGCCCATGATCTGGGCGTACTCGGCGAAACGCAGCGCGGTCTCCCGCTCCGGCCAGCCGCCCGCGTCCTCCAGCTCCTGCGGGAGATCCCAGTGGTAGAGGGTGAGCGAGGGCCTGATGTTGTGTGCGAGCAGCTCGTCGACGAGGCGCCGGTAGAAGTCCAGGCCGCGCTGGACCGCCGGCCCCCGGCCCGTCGGCTGCACCCGCGACCAGGAGACGGAGAAGCGGTACGCGGTCAGGCCCAGGTCGGCCATCATCTGCACGTCGTCGCGGTAGCGGTGGTAGTGGTCGACAGCGATGTCACCGTGCTCGCCGCCGGCCGTCTTCCCCGGCGTATGGCTGAACGTGTCCCAGATCGAGGGGGTACGGCCGTCCTCCCGCACCGCCCCCTCGATCTGGTACGCGGAGGTCGCTGCGCCCCAGAGGAAGGCGGGAGGAAAGGTCACCGGGGTAACGGGTTCGGACATGGAAGCGCTCCCATAGGAAGTCGTGGAGGCCGACGGGTGAGGAGAAAGGGAAGTGGGGGGACGTGCGAGGGGGCCGAGGCGGCGGTGACCCGGCCCCCAGAAGAGTTCCCGTGGAGAAGTCCTTGTGCGCGTCAGCGAGTCAGCGAACCGGCACGTCAGCGAACCGGCCCGTCAACGGGGCAGTCGCTCAGCCCTTGACGGCGCCCTGCATGATCCCGCCCACGATCTGCTTGCCGAAGATCGAGAAGACGATCAGCAGCGGCAGCGTGCCGAGCAGCGCGCCCGCCATGATCAGGGACTGGTCGGGGGTGTAGCCGCGGCCCAGGCCCGCCACCGCGACCTGCACGGTCGGGTTGCCGGTCTGGGTGAGGACGAGGAACGGCCACAGGAAGTCGTTCCAGGTCTGTACGAACGTCAGCATGCCCAGGACCGCCATCGCCGGCCGGGCCGCCGGGAACACGATGTGCCACACCACGCGCCAACTGCTCGCGCCGTCCACCCGCGCCGCCTCGATGATCTCGTCCGGCAGCGCCTGGATCAGGTACTGCCGCATGAAGAACACGCCGAACGCGCTCACCAGCGACGGCAGGATCACCGCCTGGAGCTGGTCGGTCCAGTCGAGCTTGGCGACCATCATGTACAGCGGGATCACGCTCAGCTGCGGCGGCACCATCATCGTGCCGATGACGAGCAGCATCAGGGCGCCCCGGCCGCGGAACCGAAGCTTGGCGAAGGCGAACCCGGCGACGGTCGACAGGATGACAACGGTGGCCGCCGAAACCCCGGCCACGAACGTGGTGTTGAAGAACGCCTCGCCCAGGTTGGCGTCGGTCCAGGCGATCTTGAGATTGCTGAACAGGTTCGAGCCGAACCAGAACGGCGGCGGTGTCTGCGCCAGCCGGTTGTTGTCGCGCGAGGCGGCGATCGCGGTCCACACCAGCGGGAACAGCGAGCCGATGGTGAACAGCACGAGGATCACGTAGGCGATGGGCCCGGCGTGCAGAGTCCCGCCCGCACGTGCCGACTTGGGCAGCCGCGAACGCTTGGCGGGTTCGGGTACGGCGTCGGCGGGGGGTTTCGTCAAGGTCGTCGTCACGACGGGCTCCTAACTGCTGGCGCGCAGCCGGCGCGAGATGACGTAGTTGACGATCCCGATGATGATGAGGATCAGGAACATGGTCCAGGCGATGGCGGAGGCCCGGCCGAGGTGCTGGTTGATCCAGCCCTGCTCGTACAGATAGAGCCCGAGCGTCTGGAACTGGTGCTCGGCGCCGCCGGACGCGCCCTTGTTGGCGTCGAACAGCAGCGGCTCACCGAAGACCTGGCTCGCCCCGATGGTCGAGACGACGACGGTGAACAGGATCGTCGGACGCAGCGACGGCAGCGTGACATGCAGGAACTGCCGCCAGCGGCTGGCCCCGTCGAGGGCCGCCGACTCGTACAGGTCCTGCGGGATGGCCTGCATCGCGGCGAGGTAGATCAGCGCGTTGTAGCCGGTCCACCGCCAGATGATGATCGACGACACGGCGATCTGGGACGGCCACCTGTCGTTCTGCCAGTCGATCTTGTCGAGGCCGACGGCGTCGAGCGCCCAGTTGATCATGCCGTAGTCGCGCCCGAAGAGCAGCACGAAGACGAGCGAGGCGGCGGCGATCGAGGTGGCGTAGGGCGCGAGCATCGCGACCCGGTAGAAGGTCGAGGCGCGCAGCTTGTAGTTGAGGATGTGCGCGAGGCCCATCGCCATCAGCAGCTGCGGAACCGTCGAGATGATGCCGATGGTCAGGGTGTTCTTCGCCGCGTTCCAGAAGAAGTCGTCGTCGAAGATGCGCGTGTAGTTGCGCAGCCCCACCCAGTCCATGTCGGTCGGCGCGGTCAGCTCCACGGTGTGCAGCGAGGCCCAGCCGGTGTAGATCAGCGGGAACAGACCGAAGGCGACGAACAGCAGGAAGAACGGCGAGACGAACGCGTACGGACTCCAGCGCACGTCCCGCTGCCAACGGCGCGAGAGTCGGTCCCGGCGGCGCTTGTCCGCGGCGGGACCCTTGGTGGCGGGCGGACGGGCCGGGGCCGCGCCCCCCTCCTTCTCGGGGGGCGCGGCGGTGTCGTGCCGGGTTGTCATACCGGTCACTTCTCCAGGTTGTTGTCGATGGTCTTGGTGGCCGTCTCCCAGGCTTCCTTGGCCGACTTGCCCTTCGTCACCAGGATGACGCCGTTGTCGGTCAGACCCTGCTGGATGATCTGGTCCTTCGGGCCGATCACCTGGACCGGGCTGGACTTGGCGGCCTCGGCGAAGATCTCACCGATGGGCGCGGTACCGGTCATGTCGTTCTTGGCACCGGTCACCTCGGGCAGGGTGTACGCGGCCTGCGCGCTCGGGAAGCTGCCCTGGACGGCGAACAGCTTGGCCTGCTGGGCGGGCGCGGTCAGCCAGGCTGCCAGCGCCTGGGCCTCCTTCGCGTGCTTGGCGCTCTTCGGCACGGCGAGGAAGGAGCCGCCCCAGTTGCCGGACTTGGGGGCGACGGCGACGTCCCACTTGCCCGCCGACTCGGGCTTCGACTTGCCCTTGATGTAACCGAGCATCCACGGCGGGCAGGCCATCGCGGCGAACTTGCTGTTGGCGATCGTGGTGTCCCACGACGCCTGGAACTGTGTCTGGGCGCCGACCAGCCCGTCCTTCGCGGCCTTCGCGGTCAGGTCGAAGCCGGCCTTCACCGCCGGGTTCGTCTTGTAGATGATCTCGCCCGAGGCGTCGTAGAACTTCTCCTTCTCGCTGCTGAGGATCGCGTTGAGAAGGCCGCCGGGGGAGTCCATGAAGGTGGTGCCCTTGGGCGCCTTCGACTTGTACTGCTGACCGACGCTGACGAACTTGTTCCAGTCACCGGCCCACAGCTTGCCGACCGCGGCACGGTCGGAGGGCAGCCCGGCCGCCTCGAACAGGTCCTTGCGGTAGCAGATGGCCATCGGACCGACGTCCGTACCGAGCCCGATGGTCTTGTCGTCCTTGGTGGTGGCCTGGGCCCACTTCCAGTCGAGGAAGGCGCTCTTGTCCACACCGGGAGCCTTGGAGAGGTCTTCGAGCTTGTCCGCCTGCGTGCCCACGATCTCGGCGATGTTGCCGACTTCGACGGCCTGGATGTCCTGGAGACCACTGTTGGTGGTGAGGTGGTTGAGCAGCGCGGGGTAGTAGTTCTCGTTGCGCTCGATGACGTTCTCGGCGATCTTGATCTTCGGGTTCAGCTTCTCGTACTCGGTGTAGAGACCGGCCTCTTTGAAGCCCATGGTGCCGAAGAGACCGAGGGTGATGGTGGTCTTGCCGCCACCACCCGACGAGGAACTGTCGCCCTTGCCACCGTCGCCGTCGTCGGCACAGCCGGCCAGCAGCCCGGCGCCCAGCGATGCTACGGCCGCGAGGACCACCGCCTGACGGGCGGTTCGGGTACGTGCTCGCATTACGTCCTCCTGTTGCCCTGACGTGCCGACCCCCCGGCCAACTGCATTGTTGGGCCCGTTAGTTCGTCTTGATTCAGCGCTGCGGCTCGGGCGGGGAACGTGCGGGATGTGTATGTGTCAGGTACCGTGGGAGCGCTCCCATCGGTGATGTGTTGAAGGTTCGTCGGTCCGGGCGGGGGTGTCAAGGGTGATGACGGGAGGAGGTGCCTTCAGTTATCGGCCTGTTAACTAATTCGACGGGATGGTACGAACGGGACGCGGACCGGTGAAGATCGGCCAGTACGGAATCGGGTGCGAGCGGGGCCCGCGCCGGCGCCGGGGTCTGTCCGGCGACTTCCCGGGGCGGCCGGCTTCCGGGGCCGCCGGGCGTGCCCGGTGGTGGCGGGCGCCCCCAGGCGGGACTGTTAGATTCCAGGCCAGGGTGATGACAGCGGAAGGGCGGAGCCAGATGGCAAGCCACGGAGCGCGGGGCCGCAGTGGTGGCCGGCCGACCTTGGAAGAGGTCGCCGCGCGCGCCGGAGTGGGCCGTGGCACGGTCTCCCGGGTGATCAACGGCTCCCCGAGGGTCAGCGACGCGACCCGCGCGGCGGTCGAGGCGGCGGTCGCGGAACTCGGCTACGTCCCGAACACCGCGGCCCGCGCCCTCGCCGCGAACCGCACGGACGCGATCGCGCTGGTCGTCCCCGAGCCGGAGACCCGCTTCTTCGCCGAACCGTACTTCTCGGACATGCTGCGCGGCGTGGGGAGCGCGATCTCGGACACGGAGATGCAGCTCCTGCTGATCTTCGCGGGCAGCGACAGGGAACGCGAACGCCTCGCCCAGTACCTGGCCGCCCACCGGGTCGACGGCGTCCTGCTGGTCTCGACCCACGCGGACGACCCGCTCCCCGACCTGCTGGCCCAGCTGGAGATCCCGGCGGTGATCAGCGGCCCGAGGTCCGCGGCGGAAACCCTCACCTCGGTGGACTCCGACAACTACGGCGGCGGCCGGCAAGCGGTCGAACACCTGCTCTCCCGAGGCCGCCGCAGGATAGCCCACATCACGGGCCGCCTGGACGTGTACGGCGCCCAGCGCCGCGTCGACGGCTACCGCGAAGCCCTGGAGGCGGCGGGCCACCAGGTGGACGAGGACCTGATCGAACCGGGCGACTTCACCGAGGAGGGCGGTCGCCGGGCGATGACCCGCCTCCTGTCCCGCTGCCCCGACCTGGACGCGGTCTTCGCGGGCTCGGACGTGACGGCGGCGGGCGCCCGCCAGGTCCTGCGGGAACAGGGCCGCCGCATACCCGAGGACGTGGCCCTCGTCGGCTACGACGACTCGGCCATAGCCCGCCATATGGACCCGCCCCTGACGAGCGTCCGCCAGCCGATAGTGGAAATGGGCCGCGCGATGATCGACCTCCTCCTGGAAGAGGTCGCCGACCGCCGCCCGACGGCGTCCCGGGTCCTGGAGCGACGCCGACTGGTACTCCCCACGGAACTGATGACCCGTACGTCGTCCTGAGGGGGGCCTGGAGGGCCTGAGGGGGGTAACGCCCAGCAGGCGTACGGGAGTTCACGGATGCCGGGCGGCGGGCAGTGTCAGCCGCCATCCGATCTCGCCGTACTGTTCTTCGTCCGTCGGGGACAGGCCCGCCGCCGCGGCCACCGCTGCCGACGCGTGGTGGTCCGGGTGGATGTGCGCGACGACCGTACGCAGAGTCGGTCGTCCGCTCAGCCAGTCGACCAGTCCCCGCGCCGCCTCCGAGGCGAGCCCGCGGCCCTGCCAGGGGGTGCCCACCACCCAGGCGATCTCCGCGAGTCCCCGGTCTTCGGCGACCGTCGCCTGGACGGTGCCCGTGAGGCGGCCGTCCGCGCGCAGCCGTAGCACCCAGTTGAGCCAGGTCACGGACGGGTCCGGGGAGCCGGCGACGAGCCGTTCGTAGCGGGCGCGCAGGGCGTCCGGAGTGCTGGGGGTGCCGCCGATGTAGGTGTGCAGGGCGGGATCCGAGAGCGCCGCCGCCGTCTCCTCGGCGTGCTCGACGGCCAGCGGGATCAGGTCCAGGCGGGCCGTGTGCAGGAGCGGTGTTCCCATGATGTTCCCAAGAGGCCGGATACGACCAAGGGCTGACCCGTTTTCACAGGCCAGCCCTTGATCGTTCAGGGTGAGTGACGGGACTTGAACCCGCGGCATCCTGGACCACAACCAGGTGCTCTACCAGCTGAGCTACACCCACCATGACCGGCTTGGGAAGTCCGAGTGGTCTTCCTGACCGGCCGAGAAAAAGTGTACAGGGTCCGAAGGGGTGCTCGCGCCCGGCTTTTCCCGGGGCTGCCGTAGGGCTACTGCGCCGCGGGCAGGACGTGCTTCGCCGCGATCGTGCGAGCCGTGTCCGAGTCCGGGCCGGGCTGCGGTACGAAGATCGCCTCGCGGTAGTAGCGCATCTCGACGATCGACTCGCGGATGTCGGCGAGGGCGCGGTGGTTGCCGTTCTTGGGCGGGCTGTTGAAGTACGCCCTCGGGTACCAGCGCCGGGCCAGCTCCTTCACCGAACTGACGTCCACGATCCGGTAGTGGAGGTACGCCTCCAGGGTGCTCATGTCGCGGAGCAGGAAGCCGCGGTCCGTGCCGACCGTGTTGCCGCACAGGGGGGCCTTGCCCGGTTCCTTGACGTGCTCGCGCACATACGCCAGGACCTGTGCCTCGGCGTCGGCCAGCGTCGTACCGCCGGCCAGCTCGTCGAGAAGGCCCGACGAGGTGTGCATCTGCCGCACCACCTCCGGCATCGTCTCCAGCGCCGAGTCGGGCGGACGGATGACGATGTCCACCCCCTCGCCGAGTACGTTCAGCTCGGAGTCGGTGACCAGTGCGGCCACCTCGATGAGCGCGTCGTCGGACAACGAGAGACCGGTCATCTCGCAGTCGATCCACACCATGCGATCGTTCATGTGTCTCACCTTACGGGGAGTGTGCCCGCGGCGGATCAGTGGTGCGGGGTGGTTGTGCGGTGTGGTTGTGCTGGGGGTTGGTGAACCGGCGTCGGTGTGGGCCCCGACCGGGGGCTCCGCCCCCGGACCCCCGTATCGCGCTGAACGCGCTCGTCCTCAATCGCCGGACGGGCTGGATGGTGCCGCCCAGGCTTGACGGTGCCGCTCTGGCTGGATGGTGCCGCCCAGGCTGGATGGTGCCGGACGGGCTGGGGAACGTGCCCCCAGCCCGTCCGGCGATCAAAAGCTACGCGCCGCTCCGCTGCCCGGGCAGAGTCGCGCGGTTTCCGACGTACGGGTCCCGCGCGTGCTCCGCCGACAGGCCGACCGGGCTCGCCGTACGCCGGGCCTGGATCGGGACCGGGCTCTCCGGGTGCAGGGAGCGGTCGTGGCCGCCCTGGCCGTGGTGCCCGTGCCCCTGGCCCGCCGTGGTCGGCGTACCCATGCCGCCGGGGCCGCCCTGCGCCCCGGTCACCCCTCCGTCCGGCTCCTGCACCCGCTCACTCTGCGGCCTGCGTGCCCGGTATGCCGCGCGGTACGCGGCCGGGGACGAGCCCAGCTGGCGGCGGAAGTGGCCACGCAGAGCCACCGGGGAACGGAAGCCGCAGCGACCCGCGACCTCGTCCACCGAGTAGTCCGACGTCTCCAGGAGACGCTGGGCCTGCAGGACGCGCTGCGTGATCAGCCACTGCAGCGGCGCGCTTCCCGTGAGCGAGCGGAAGCGGCGGTCGAACGTACGACGTGACATGTACGCGCGTGCCGCCAGCGTCTCCACGTCGAACTGCTCGTGGAGATGCTCCAGCGCCCAGGCGACGACCTCGGCGAGCGGGTCGGCGCCGATCTCCTCCGGTAAAGACCGATCGAGGTAGCGCTCCTGGCCGCCCGATCGGCGCGGCGGGACCACCAGTCGGCGGGCCAGCGCACCGGCCGCCTCGTTGCCGTGGTCCGTCCGCACGATGTGCAGGCACAGATCGATGCCCGCCGCCGTGCCCGCGGATGTCAGTACGTCGCCGTCGTCCACGAAGAGTTCCCGTGGGTCGACGTGGACCGACGGATAGCGCTTCGCCAGTGTCGGTGCGTACATCCAGTGTGTTGTCGCCGGGCGGCCGTCCAGCAGGCCGGCCGCCGCGAGGACGAACGCGCCTGTGCACAGGCCTACGATTCGCGCACCCTCTTCATGGGCCCGGCGCAAAGCGTCGAGCGCCTCTTCCGGTGGCGGCGCGGTGATCGAACGCCAGGCGGGCACGACGACGGTGCCTGCCCGTGCGATCGCTTCCAGGCCGTTCGGCGCGGTCAGTTCCAGCCCGCCGGTGGTCCGCAGCGGTCCCTCTTCGCCTCCGCACACCAACAGTCGGTAGCGCGGCACTCCGGCGTCCTGGCGGTCGATCCCGAACACCGAAAGTGGTATCGAACTCTCGAAGATGGGGCCGCCGCTGAACAGCAGCACCGCGACGATCTCCTTGCGGCGTCGCCCGGAAAGTTTCCGGGCCGCGGCTTCCGGCGCGGCAGTGGAGTCGTGGCTCATACTGCTAAGCCCCCCTCGGTGGTCGCGTCGCCCCTATCTTGTCGGGCTTGTCGCTCCAGCACGTTTCCCCTCGGTCCTGCACGAGTCCCCCGCCGTAGACAGTCAAGATCGAATCTACTGTGTCCCATGATGCCGAGGTGACCAGTTGGTCACTCGACGGATTGTCGACTTGGCAACTTGGCGTAAAGCATTCGATCACGAAGCGTTGCACTCGTGGGGCGTGCAGGGAAGTGCGCCTCGTCGCAGTGGCCAATCCGCGTAGGGTGCGAGGACCCGGCGGGACCCTTTCAGTGCAGGTGGAACAGGGGTTTGGGGGTTGTTCGGCCAAGGGGTGCACGGTAGCCGGAAGTTGGCTGAAAAGCATCGGGCGCGTGCGCTAAAACAGGTCAGTCGACCGGTGTACTTCCGCCGAAGTGCCGGCCGCCCCGGTGGGTGCCGGAAGCGGGGCCGGAATGGGCGCCGGAAGGGGTCCTGCCGTGCCGCCCACGGGGCGGGGCGCTCTCCTCGGCCGGCGGCCGGGCCGCGCAGCGTTCGGACTGCCGCATCAGCACCCGGCACACCCCTGTCACGGCCGCCAGCCCCAGTGCCGTACCGGCCGCGCCGCCGAGCGAGGTGCCGTAGAGGACGAGTACCACGGGGACCAGAACGCAGCTGAAGGCCGCCCAGCGGACGAGGTCGCTCGCGGAGTCCTGGCTCGGTGAGGTCATGGCTGCTCCCTGTGACGACGGGTCACGGGGTTCAACGCGTGTTCGAGCGGTCGGTCACTGGTCAGGCTGTCCGGAAGATGTGCGCGGGAGTGTTGGGCGTGGGCGAGATGTAGGCGAACCCTGTGGAAACAGCCTGTACGTGGCAGCAACCATTGCGTTACGGGCACCCCCTCGTGCATGCTCCCTGGAACCCGCCCGGAGTACGTGCGGGCTATGGGCTACGGAGGCGTGCCGCCGTACCCTTGGGGGTATGGGGTTGGGAAGATGATTCCCGGACACAGCTCCGCCGCACACTGTCGTCCCACATCACGTTGTCCCACCACGAGGATCAAAACGCCGAGAATCCCATGGCCGGTCACGAATTCCTGGAACCCGCGGACCGCAAGCGCCCCGTCGCCGATCACACGGCGGCCGAGCCCTTGGCGGCGGAAGAACCACGTCAGTCGTGCGACCCCGCGTTCAAGCACGGTGTCGTCGTCGGTTTCGACGGCTCGACGTCGAGCGAGCGCGCCCTCGCGTACGCCATCGGAATGGCCCACCGCTCCGGTTCGGGGCTGATCATCGTGCATGTCGCCAACCGGCTGCCCACCACGGTGTGGGCCGGCTGCGAGCCGCCCGTCTTCGTCGACGTGCCGGACCACAGAACCGAGGTCCTCGGGCTCGAACTCGCCTGCGCGGACTATCTGGCCGAGGTGCCCTGGATCCTCGTCGAGCGCGGCGGCGACATCTGCCACGAACTCGAAGAGGTGGGTCGGGAGTACGAGGCCGACGCGATCGTCGTCGGCTCGACCCACGGCATCGTCGGGCGCATCTTCGGCTCGGTGGCCGGACGGCTCGCGAAGCGCGCCCAGCGTCCGGTCATCGTCATTCCGTAACTCCTCCTCAACTCTTCTCCCCAACTCTCTTCCTCAACTGCTTCCTTTTCTGCGGGAGATGAGCTGCGGCCGCCGCCGAACTCCTTCGTGGGCTGCCTTTTTGCGCTGAGCAAACCTACTTGCGCGTAGAGGTGTTTGTGCGCTTGTGAAGGGCATATATCGGTCACCGCACAAGCTGTACGGGCACATGCACGAAGGGAGCCCGCCGTGGACAATGACGTCTCCGCGGGAAGCACCACCACGATCCTCGGCCATCTCGCGCTCGGACTCACCCTGTTGGCCTTCGGCCTCGGGCACACCGAGGTGATCGACGGCGTGACGGCAGCGAGCGCGGTCTCACTCGCCACCTATGTCGGCGGCCTCGCCCTCTTCATCGCCGGGCTGCTCGCCTTCCGCGACCGGGACACGTTCACCGGTACGGCGTTCGCCGCGCTCGGGGCGTTCTGGTTCACCTGGGGTGTCGGCGCCGACACCCAGGTCTCCGCCAACGCGGCGGGGCTGTTCCTGCTGCTGTTCGCGCTCGTCGCGCTCAGTCTGACCCTGGGGGCCTCCGCGGCGGCTCCGCTCACGCGGGGCGCGTACGGGCTGTTGTTCGTGGCGATGCTGCTGCTCGCCATCGCGCAGTTCGGGGACTCCGGAGGGCTTGCCAAGGTCGGTGGCTGGTTCGCCGCGGCGAGTGGGCTCGTGGCCTGGTACGCGGCTACGGCGGCGCTGGCTCACTGGCCGACGGTTCTTCCACGACGTGCTGCCGGCCGGGGCGTGACGGCCACCGGTTAGCCGCGCAGGCCGGGGGTTGGGCGACCCCCGGCGAATATGAGCGAGCCCCCCGTGTCCGGTGGCAACACGGGGGGCTCGTTCTGTTGTCTGTCTCTGTCTCTGTCTCTGTCTCTGTCTCTGTCGCTGCCGCTGTGTCTGCGGGTGCGCGGGGCTTGTCGCGCAGTTCCTCGCGCCCCTGTGAGCCCTACTCCACAGTGACCGACTTCGCGAGGTTCCTCGGCTTGTCGATGTCCCTGCCCAGGGCCAATGCCGTGTGATACGCGAGGAGTTGGAGGGGGATGCCCATCAGGATGGGGTCCAGCTCGTCCTCGTTCTTCGGGACGACGATCGTCTCGTCGGCCTTTTCCTGTTCCTGGTGGGCCACCGCGAGGATACGGCCGCTGCGGGCCTTGATCTCCTCCAGGGCGGCGCGGTTCTTCTCCAGGAGGTCGTCGTTCGGGACGATCGCGACCGTGGGCAGCGCCGGCTCGATGAGGGCCAGCGGACCGTGCTTCAACTCCGAGGCGGGGTAGGCCTCGGCGTGGATGTACGAGACCTCCTTCAGCTTCAGGGAGGCCTCGCGGGCCACCGGGTAGCCCCGGACGCGGCCGATGAAGAGCATCGAGCGGGCCTCGGCGTACTGCTCGGCCAGCTTCTTGATCTCCTCCTCCCGCTCCAGGATCTCGGAGATCTGCCCGGGCAGCCTGCGCAGGCCCTCGATGATCCGCTTGCCGTCGCGGACCGACAGGTCGCGGGTGCGGCCCAGGTGCAGGGCGAGGAGGGCGAAGGCGACGGTGGTGTTGGTGAAGCACTTCGTCGAGACGACACAGACCTCGGGGCCCGCGTGCACGTACATGCCGCCGTCCGCCTCGCGGGCGATCGCCGAACCGACCACGTTGACGATGCCCAGCACCCGCGCGCCCTTGCGCTTCAGCTCCTGTACGGCGGCCAGCACGTCGTACGTCTCACCGGACTGGGAGACGGCCACGTACAGCGTGTCGGGGTCGACGACCGCGTTGCGGTAGCGGAACTCCGAGGCGGGCTCGGCGTCGGCCGGGATACGGGCCAGCTCCTCGATCATCTGGGCGCCGATCATGCCCGCGTGGTACGAGGTGCCGCAGCCGAGGATCTTCACGCGCCGCACGGCACGTGCCTCGCGGGCGTCCAGGTTGAGGCCGCCGAGGTGGACCGTGGAGAAGCGGTCGTCGATCCGGCCGCGCAGGACGCGGTCGACGGCCTCGGGCTGCTCGTGGATCTCCTTGTGCATGTACGTGTCGTGGCCGCCCATGTCGTACGAGGCGGCCTCCCACTCCACGGTGGTCGGCTCGGCCGTCGTACTCGTGCCCTCGGTCGTGTACGTGCGGAAGTCGTCGGCCTTGAGGGTGGCCATCTCGCCGTCGTCCAGAGTCACTATCTGCCGCGTGTGGGTGACCAGCGCGGCGATGTCGGAGGCGACGAACATCTCCTTCTCGCCGATACCGAGGACGACCGGCGAGCCGTTGCGGGCCGTCACGATGCGGTCCGGGAAGTCGGCGTGCATGACGGCGATGCCGTACGTGCCCTCGATCACGCGCAGCGCCTGGCGGACCTTCTCCTCCAGGGTCTCCGCCTGGGAGCGGGCGATGAGGTGGGTGAGGACCTCGGTGTCCGTCTCGGAGAGGAACTCGACGCCGTCGGCCTCGAGCTTCTTGCGCAGCTCGGAGGCGTTGTCGATGATCCCGTTGTGGACGACGGCGACCTTGTTGTCGGCCGACATGTGCGGGTGTGCGTTGTGGTCGGAGGGGGCGCCGTGCGTGGCCCAGCGGGTGTGGGCGATGCCGGTGGTGCCGGCGAAGCGCTTGGGGACCTTGGCCTCCAGGTCCCGGACCCGGCCCTTGGCCTTGACCATCTTCAGGCCCGCCGCCTTCGGCGAGGTCACGACGATGCCCGCCGAGTCGTAGCCGCGGTACTCCAGGCGCTGCAGGCCTTCGAGGAGCAGCGGCGCCACGTCACGCCTGCCGATGTATCCGACAATTCCGCACATATATAAGAGTCCCTGTCCCTGTCCCCGTCGTACGTGGATACGTACGCGGGTGATCTAGCCGTAGACGATGCGGCGCAGTTGACGGAGGGTGAGCTCCGGTGGTGCGACCGCGCGGTATTTGAGGTCCGCCTCGATCCGGTTGAAGATCTCCGCGTTCACCAGTCCCTGGCTCTGGAGTTCGCGGTGGCGGCGACGGACATAATCCTCGGTTGTCTCGTCGAAGTAGGCGAGAACGTCCTGAATCACCCGCAGCGCCTCTCCCCGGGCGAGGGGTGTGGTACGCGTCAGATGATCAACGAGTTCGTCGTGCACCCGACGATCCTGAGGTAAAGCGCTGGCAATCGCAAGAATCCTGCCCGATATCGGGCAACGGTCTGTTGAAACTCTTATGGGACCCTGTTCGGTGCCTGTTCACCCTGTGTCCTGCGTGGCGATGGCTGCCCAGAGCACCGTTTTCAGCCATGGACACTCCTCGCATGGGCGTACCCGAGCAGCTCGCAGAGCGCATGAGCATGGCCGAGCAGCACGAGTACCTTCGCGCCAAGTTCTCGCGGCGCACGATGATCAGAAGCGGTGCCGTCACCGTCGGCGCCGTCGCGGGCGGTGCGTTCGTACCGGGCACCGCTCAGGCCGCGACGCGGACCTCCGCACCGACGCAGACGTACTCGCAGACCGAGAAGGTCGACGGCGCGCTCGTCGCCCCCTTCGGCCGGCACCTCGCCTGGGGCAACGACCCCCGCACGGAGGTCACCGTCTCCTGGCAGGTCCCGGTCGCGGTGAAGAAGCCCTTCATCCGCATCGGCGCCCACCCCTGGGACCTCTCCCGCAAGATCGAGGCCGAGGTCCGCACCCTCTACACCCCGGCCGGTGTCGGCGCCAGCGGCGACCACACCCAGTACTACCTGCACGCCAAGCTCACCCACCTGCGCCCCGGAAAGACGTACTACTACGGCGTCGGCCACGCCGGTTTCGACCCGGCCGAGGCACACCTGCTGGGCACGCTCGGCACCTTCACCACCGCCCCCGACCACAGGAAGCCGTTCACCTTCACGGCCTTCGGCGACGAGGGCGTCAGCTACCACGGCCTCGCCAACAACAGCCTGCTGCTCGGCCAGAACCCGGCCTTCCACCTGCACGCCGGCGACATCGCGTACGCCGACCCGGCCGGCGCGGGCAAGACCGCCGACACCGGCTTCGACTCCCGCGTGTGGGACCAGTTCCTCGCGCAGACCGAGTCGGTCGCCAAGTCCGTCCCGTGGATGCCGGCCTACGGCAACCACGACATGGAGGCCTGGTACTCGCCCAACGGCTACGGCGGCGAGGAGGCCCGCTGGAACCTCCCCGACAACGGCCCGGACGCCAAGAACCTCCCGGGCGTGTACTCCTTCGTCTACGGCAACACGGCGGTCATCTCGCTCGACGCCAACGACATCTCCTTCGAGATACCCGCCAACCTCGGCATCTCGGGCGGCACCCAGACCAAGTGGCTGGAGGCGCAGCTCAAGAAGTACCGCGCCTGCGACGACGTCGACTTCATCGTGATCTTCTTCCACCACTGCGCCTACTGCACCTCCACCGCGCACGCCTCGGAGGGGGGCGTGCGCCAGGAGTGGGTGCCGCTGTTCGAGAAGTACACGGTCGACCTGGTCATCAACGGCCACAACCACCAGTACGAGCGCACCGATGTCATCAAGGGCGGCGCGGTCACCAAGAAGCTCCCGATCGGCGGCACTTCGTACCCCGAGACCGAGGGTGTCGTCTACGTGACGGCGGGCGCGGCCGGCCGCAGCCTGTACGCGTTCACCGCCCCGCTGTCCTACGAGGGCCACGAGAACGAGGTCGACTCGGTCGCCTCCTTCGTCAACACCAAGGACGGCAAGGTCAACGAGACGGTCACCTGGTCGCGCGTGCGCTACCTCGACTACTCCTTCCTCCGCGTCGACGTCACCCCCGCCGCCAAGGGCCGCCTCGCCACCCTGACGGTGCGCGGTATCGCGGAGACCGGCGACGAGGTCGACCGCTTCACGGTCGCGCGCCGCGTACGCTGAGCATGCTCCTATGCCCTGAAGGCAGGGCGTAGGAGTGAGTCACGAGTGACACCAACAGGCGGTTCTCCGGCGTGTGTCGAGCTTTTCTACATGCGCTTGAGGACCGCCTGTTTGGCGAGTGCGAACTCGTCGTCCGTGAGTACGCCGGTCCGGTGCAGCTCACCGAGTTCGCGCAGGCGGCGGAGCTGGGCGTCATGGTCGTGTTCGACCGGCTGTGCGTTTTCGGCTGTCGGTGCGGCGAGCTCCTTCGGCCGCTGCGGCGGTACGTGCGCCACGGGCGCCGCCGGATGCGGCAGGCGGGCCTGGACGGCCGCCGCGACCAACGCCATCAGCGGGTCCTTCTTGAAGCCCCACAGCTCGACGGAGTTGGGGTCGTACTTCGGCGGGGCCTTGGTCGGCGCGTGGCGCACACCGAAGCGCAGGTGGCCGTTCTCCAGGCCCACCGCCGGATGCCACTCCACGGCCGCGATGTCGCCGACGGCCAGGGAACGGGGGCCGGCGGCGGCCTTCGCGTCCTCCGTCTTCCAGTTCCACTCCAGCCGGACGTGCTCACCGTCGAAGGTCGCGGTGCCGTCCCCGGCCGACACGGACAGCGGTACGGCGGGCCCGGGCAGCAGATAGCGGTCCACGGCGCCGGACGGCACCTCGTCGAGCAGCAGCGCGTCGCGTACCTCGTCCACGAGGTACGCGGCGACGCCGTAGCGGTCCGACTCGACGTTCAGCTGATACGGGTCGTCGGTCTCCGCCAGCTTGCCGCCGGTGGCCTGGAGCAGCGGGTCGGCGCCGTCGCGCAGCCGGAGCCTGAGGCGCCCGGACTTTCTGCCCTGCTCGAAGGAGACACCGGCCAACGCGTGGAGGGGGACGGCGAGTTCGCCCAGTTCCCTGCGGAGCAGGCTGACGTTCCTGTCCCGCCCCGGGGTGAGCCGGAGGCCGTCACCGTCGAAGACCCATGTGCCGTCCTTCTGGATGATTTCCGCCATGGGGAGATTCTGGCACCGGGCCGTCACAGCCCCAGCGCGTCCGCCGCCTCGTCGTCGAACGCGAACCGAACTGCCTTGTCGGTCGCGGTCGTTGTGCGCATCGAGAGCCTGCCGGCGCGCACTCCGAGGGCGATCTCCGGGTTGTCCTGGCAGACGAGGACGAACGAGTCGTCGGCCGCGGCCCTCGGCAGGAACGCCTGGTCCTCCGGGAAGGGCGCGGAGGCACCCTGCTCGTAGGCGCACGGCCGCTGCTGCATCCCGTCGCCGGCGGCCCGGTCGCCCTCGATGTCCAGACAGAACCTCGACGCGGCGCTCACCAGGGCGACCGCGCCCTTCGTCAGGTGGACGACCTGCCACTGCTGCGTCTCTCCGCCGTCGCAGGCCGCCAGGGTGGGATCGGCGGGCGGTCCGGAACCCGGCGAGGCGCTTGTGGCCGGGCCGGTGACGCAGCGTCCGGTGGACAGGTTCTTGAGGGCGATCGTGTCGGTGGTGGCGTTGGCCACGGAAGACGGTGCGATGGAGGCGTTCGGCGTGGACGCGGAGCGTTCGGCTCCCTCGGCGGAGCCGGACCCCGCCAGCAGGCGCAGTACCCCCGTGGTCAGGACGGCTGTGACGGCCACGGTGACCGCCACCACGAGCACCGGCCGTCTGCGTCGGCGGCCCTCGGATCTGTGGCCCCTGTGCCCGGCCGGCTCGGACGACACGTACCGCGTGACGGGCTCGCCCCCCGACCGTGCCTTGCGGTACGCGGCCCCGCCCCACACCAGCACCTGGTCGACCAGCAGCCGCCGTGCCTCCTCCGCGTCACCCGCCGCGAGCGTGCGCAGCAGCTTCAGGTCGACGGTGCAGAACTGGCAGGTGTCCAGGTGCTGCTGGAGATCCGCGGGCGCCTCCCGATGGGTGCCGCGGGCGATGGCGCCGAGCATGGCGCCGTAGCGGAGGCACTGTGGGTCGGGGGTGCGGCCGGCCCGTACGCGCAGGAAGGTGTCGACCAGGCGGCTTCGGGCCGACTGGGCCAGGGAGGTGGCGAACTCCACGGTCGTGTTCAGGATCCTGGCCGCCGACGCCGTCTCCTCCGGCTCGGCCAGGCACAGCCACAGTGCGGCCCGTTGCTGGTCGGGCAGTTGCTCGAAGGCGGCGAGCAGAACCGAGCTGTGTTCCACCTGGCGCAGTGTGTCGACGGGGCCGAAGGTTTCCGTGGCCCGTTTCGACCAGTCACGGAACTCCGGGCGAAGCAGCCCGTGCCGTCCGTCGCGCAGCCAGCCGTCGGCGGTGCGCCGCACATCGGCGAGGAGGGCGGTGCGCAGGGCGGGACCGTCCTGCCGCGATCCGCGTGCGAGCACCTGGGCGGCCAGGTCGGTGGCGTCGCGCGGCCTGCCGCAGAAGGCTTCGGCGTACGCGTGGACGGCCGGGGCGTGTTCCGGTGGTCTTCCTGGCACGGACGGCCGGTGGTGCGGGACCTGCTGTGCGAGGTGCTCGGTCATGACTCTTGACTCCCCACGGAGCGGGCACGGCAAGGCCAGGACCGTAGTGCCGCATTCTGTGCGGGGGCTGTGCGTTCACCCACCCGTGTCGCGTACACGGAAAGTGACGAGGAGGGCGGAGACGGTGACGGGCTCCCCGAGGACCGTACTCGGGGAGCCCGTCTGCCTTGATCAGAACCCTGCGACGGGATTTCTCAGGGTGCCGATCAGCTGGAGCGCACCTGCCGGATCCGCCAGATCCACCATCTGCTCGTTGTTACGGAGTTGCAGCCTGTTGAGGCAGGACAGGGCGAACTCGGGGGCGAACATGTCGTACTGGCGGAACCTGTCGGCCAGTTGGGGGTTCGCCTCCTGGTAGGCGCGGATGACCTCGGCGACCGTCCGCCAGAAGTCGTCCTCCGCCAGGACGCCTTCGGTAGCGAGGTTCGCGGCCAGGAAGCGGAAGAAGCAGTCGAAGACGTCCGTGAAGAGGGACAGGAGCTTCTTGTCCTCCGGTACGTCCACGCGCAGTCGCTCGACCGTCGGCGGCAGTACCGCGTCCGGGTCCAGGACGGCGATCTCCTCGGCGATGTCCTTGTAGATCGCGCGCTGGACCGTGCCCTCCCTGAGGACGAGGATCACGTTCTCGCCGTGCGGCATGTAGACCAGGTCGTAGGCGTAGAAGCTGTGCAGGAGCGGGGTGAAGTAGGCGTTCAGGTAGCCGCGCAGCCACTCCCGCGGGGTCAGGCCCGACTGCTCGACGAGCGCCGCGGCGAAGGAGCGGCCCTCGTGGTCGACATGGACGAGCGACGCCATGGTGGCCAGCGACTCGCCGTCCTCCAGCGACGACACCGGGCTCTCGCGCCAGAGCGCGGCCAGCATCTTGCGGTACGGGGAGTAGCGGTCGGTGGCGGCCTCGTACTCCAGGTGGCGGTAGCCGACGGCCGCGCGCTCGCGGATGATCGACAGGCCCGTAGACTTCAACACCGGGTCTTTGTCGATGAGTTGGGCCAGCCAGTCGTTGATGGCCGGGGTCGCCTCCATGTAGGCGGCCGAAAGCCCGCGCATGAAACCCATGTTGAGGACCGAGAGAGCCGTCTTGACGTAGTGCTTCTCGGGGTCGGTCCGATTGAAGAACGTCCGGATGGACTGCTGGGCGAGGTACTCGTCGTCGCCCTCGCCCAGGCAGACCAGGTGCTGTTGGGCGATCTCGGCGGCGAAGGTGACGGTGAGCTTGTTCCACCACTGCCAGGGGTGCACCGGGATGAAGAGGTACTCGGCGGGGTCGAGGCCCTGGTCGATCAGTCTCGTACGGAAGCGGACGACCGTCTCCTGCCCCAACTCCGCGCGCAGGAAGGCCTCGTACTCGATGCCTACGCCCGCCGTGAACGCCGCGCGCGAGCGGTGCGCGGCCAGCCACACCAGCCGGACCGGGCTCGCGGTCTCGGGCGCGTACGAGAGGTACTCGTGCACACCGAAGCCGAGCCGTCCGTTGTTGGCGACGAAGCAGGGGTGGCCCTCGGTCATCCCGGTCTCGATCGCCTGGAAGTCGCTTCTCGTCAGCTCGGCGACGGGGATCTGCGGCTTGGTGAGCTTGTAGCAGGTGCCGGCGAGGGTGGAGGAGATCTCCTCCAGATAGACGGGCAGGACCTCGTCGCTCAGGCCGAGCGATTTCCGCAGCTCGATGAAGAAGTCGAGGGCGGAGAGCGGGAGTTCGGCCCCGCCGCGGTGCCGGGTGATCGAGTCGGCGTCGACCTGCCAGTGGTCGAGGGCGTGGCGGGTGGCGGCGAAGCGGTAGCGGGTCAGGCCGTCGTCGGCGAGTACGACGTAACAGTCGTCGCCTTTACCGTCGTCGCCCCTTTCGGGTTCGGGGGTGATCAGGCGTTCGTGCGCGAACTCGGCGAGGGCTTTGCGGATCAGGAGGCGGTTGGCCTGTTCCCAGCGCTCGGGGGAGAGATGGGCGGTGGCGTCGGTGAGGCTCATACGGACATCGCCCTCTCGAACTGCTCGCGGGTGCAGAAACTCAGCAACGCCTTCTTCTCCGGCTTCTGTATCTCTCGCTCGGGCACGAACCCGACGGCTTCGTTCAGGGCGTGGACGGCCTTGTTGGTCACGTCCGGTTCGACGACGACGCGGGCGGTGCGCGGGTCCTCGAAGAGGTGGGCCATCACGGCCGTGATGACGGACCTGGTGAACCCGGACACCGGTGTGTCGGTCGCCGGCACCAGGAAGTGCATGCCGACATCACCGGGCTCGGGCTCGTACAGGCCGGCCAACTCGCGGTGGACCGGGTCGTACCGCTCCATCAGGAAGGCGGGCACGCCGTCGTGGAGGCCGAGGAGGGCCTGTTGGTGCTCGTCGGCGGCGACCTCCGTGTAGGCACGCTCGACGTCTTCTGGCCGGGCGTCCTGCATCATCCAGAAGGCCGCCTTGGGGTGCGTGAGCCAGCTGTGCAGCAGCTCGGCGTCCTGGAGGGGGTCGAGCGGCCGGAAGGTGAAGGTCACGGCAGCCTTTGCGGTCGTGGAGGTCATACGGCGAACTCCTGGAAGGCGATGGTCTTCTCGACCGGGTAGTACTCGCTGCCGAGCAGCTCGCCGATGATGAAGCTGTTGCGGTACGCGCCCATGCCCAGGTCGGGCGAGGTGATCGAGTGGGTGTGGACGCCGGCGTTCTGGAGGAAGACCCCGCGTCCGGTCGTGTCGATCGCGTAGTTGCGGGCGATGTCGAAGTTGCCCTGGGTGTCGTAGCGCAGCCGGTCACGGACGGGCTTCAGGAACTCCGGCTCGGCGTACTTGTAGCCGGTGGCCAGGATCAGGCCCTGGGTGTCCAGGGTGTACTCCTTCTCCTGCTCCTCCTGGCGAAGCCCGAGCGTGTACGTCCCGTTCCCGTTCCCACTCCCGCTTTCGTAGGTCACCGTCTTCAGCGCGGAGTTGGTGAGCAGCCGGGTGGGGACCGGGCCGCCGAGGTTCTTCCGGTAGAGCAGGTCGAAGATCTCGTTGATCAGCTCGCCGTCGATGCCCTTGAACAGGCCCTTCTGCTCCTGCGTGAGCCGGTAGCGGGTCCGCTCGGGCAGCGCGCGGAAGTAGTCGATGTACTCCGGGGAGGTCATCTCCAGCGTCAGCTTGGTGTATTCGAGCGGGAAGAAACGCGCCGAGCGCGTCACCCAGTTCAGCCGGTAGCCGTGGACGTCGATCTCGCTGAGGAGGTCGTGGTAGATCTCGGCGGCGGACTGGCCACTGCCGACGAGCGTGATCGACTCCTTGGCCTGCAACTCCCGCTTGTGCCGCATGTACTGGGAGTTGTGGATGAAGTCGCCGCCCAGGTCCGCGCACGCCTCCGGGATGTACGGGGGAGTGCCGGTGCCGAGGACGAGCTTGCGTGCCCGGTAGAGGTCACCGGCGACCGTGCGGACGACGTACAGGCCGTCCTCGTCCTCGTAAGTCACCTCGGTGACCGTGGTGTCGAAGCGGACACTGCGCAGCTTGTTGGCGGCCCAGCGGCAGTAGTCGTCGTACTCGACGCGCAGGGGATAGAAGTTCTCGCGGATGTAGAACGAGTACAACCGGCCCGATTCCTTCAGGTAGTTGAGGAAGGAGTACGGGGAGGTCGGATCGGCGAGGGTGACGAGGTCCGACATGAACGGCGTCTGGAGATGGGCGCCGTCGAGGAACATCCCCGAGTGCCACTCGAAGTCGGGCTTCGACTCCAGGAAGACGCCGTCGAGTTCGTCGATCGGCTCGGTGAGGCAGGCGAGGCCGAGATTGAAGGGGCCGAGACCGATCCCGATGAAGTCGTAGGTCTTGTCCACTGCTTCGGTCCTGTTCATGGCTTCGGCTTCAGGAAGCGACGGAGGTGACGGAGGTGACGGAGGTGACGGAAGCGACGTGGTCCGCGGACTCTCCCAGGTACTGCTCGGCATGGCCGGCGATCAGGTCGAGTACGGCGGTGATGTCCTCCGTCGTGGTCTCGGGGTTGAGCAGGGTGAACTTGAGGTAGTGGCGTCCGCCGACCTTCGTCCCGGCGACCACGGCCGCACCGGAGGCGAACAGGGCCTTGCGGGCGTACAGGTTGGCGCGGTCGATCTCCGCGGGGTCGGTGACGGCGGCGGGGACGTAGCGGAAGACGAGGGTGGAGAGGGAGGGCTCGACGACGACGTCGTAGCGCGGGTCGGCGGCGAGTAGTTCCCACCCCTCCTGGGCCAGGTCGCAGACCTCGTCGAAGAGCTCACCGACGCCGTCGGCGCCCATCACACGCAGGGTCATCCACAGCTTGAGCGCGTCGAAACGGCGGGTCGTCTGGAGGGACTTGTCGACCTGGTTGGGGATGCGCTCCAGCACCATACGGCGCGGGTTGAGGTACTCCGCGTGATAGGTCGCGTGGCGGAGCGTGGCCGCGTCCCGGACCAGCAGAGCGCTCGAACTCACCGGCTGGAAGAAGGACTTGTGGTAGTCGACGGTGACCGAGTCGGCGCGCTCGATGCCGCTGAGGAGGTCGCGGCGCTTGACCGAGGCGAGCACTCCACAGCCGTAGGCGGCGTCGACGTGCAGCCAAGTGCCGTACTGGGCACAGAGTTCGGCGATCTCGGGCAGCGGGTCGATGGACCCGAAGTCGGTGGTGCCGGCGGTCGCGACGACGGCCATGGCGACCAGCCCGTCGCGCTCGCAGCGCTCCAACTCGTGGGCGAGGGCGACGGTCCGCATCCGCTTGTCGTGGTCGACGGGGATGGAGACGACCGAGTCGGGGCCCAGCCCGAGGAGCTTCGCGGACTTCTTCACGCTGAAGTGGCTGACCTCGGAGGCGAAGATACGCAGCTCGGCGGCGGACTCGCTCTTGGCCTCCTCCCGGGCCAGCAGCAGCGCCTGGAGGTTGGACTGGCTGCCGCCGCTGGTGAAGACGCCGTCGGCGGCGGGGCCGAGACCGATGCGCTCGTTGGTCCAGTCGATCAGCTTGCGCTCGATGAGAGTCCCGCCGGCCGACTGGTCCCAGGTGTCGAGGGAGGAGTTGACGGCGGAGAGGATCGCCTCGCCGAGCACCGCGGGTATGACGACCGGGCAGTTGAGGTGGGCGAGGTAGCGCGGGTGGTGGAAGTAGATCGCGTCGCGCAGATAGACCTCTTCGAGCTCGTCGAGGGCGGCTGCCTCGTCGAGGAGGGGCCGGTCCAGGTCGATCCGGTCGATGCGGGGGGCGAGGGCGTCGACCGTGACGCCGGTGAACGGACGGTCCGTGGTGGCGAGTTTCGCGGCCACCCGCTCGACTCCTTCGGTCACGGAACGGCGGTACCGCTCCGCGGTCGTGTCATTGAGCAGGTGCGAGCGCATCGGGGGAGCCTCCGGGGGGACAGAGAGGGCAGGTGCATGTTCGCCATGTCGAACGTTCGATTTAGGTAAGGCTAACCTAACTTAAGTTCCTGTGTGAACCACCTGCCCCACCCGTCATTCGGACTGCGCGCGCAGCTGTTCCTCGCTGAGCCCGCACCGCCAGTAACCGACGAAGGTGACGGCCCGACGGTCGATCCCGCGTTCACCTACGAGATGCCGGCGCAGCTCCTTCACGGCGGACGACTCACCCGCGATCCAGGCGTACGGCCGCTCGGCGGAGGGGAGTTGGGCGTCCCGGACGGCGTCGAGGGCCGTGGGCGCGCCGGTGCCGGTGCCAGCGCCTTCTGCCGTGCCCGCGCCGCGCACGAGCCAGGTGATCTCGGCGTCGGCGGAGGTCACCAGATCCTGGATGTCCCCGGCGTGCCCGGCCTCCAGCCAGACCTGGGCCCGGATACCGGTGGGGAGCTGTTCGAGGATCGCGGAGGCGGCCGGGACGGCGGTCTCGTCGGCCCAGATGACGACGAGGTCGGTGCCGGTCGGCGGGCGGAAGCGGATCGCACGGTTGTCGGCGACCGCCGGTCCGAGCAGGAGGACGCGGTCACCGGCGCCGGCGCGGGAGGCCCAGCGGGAGGCCGGACCGGCGGGGGCGAGGGCGCCGGGTTCTACGCCGTGCAGGACGAAGTCGATGTCGATCTCCGTCGTACGGCCGCGGGCGTCGGCGCGCAGAGCGCGGAGCGTGTACGAGCGCATCACCGCCCGTACGTCGTCCGGGAGTTCGCGCCACCCCTGCCACCATCCGTCGCCCAGCTCGACGGGCACGGCGGGGGCTTCCTGCCCCGGGTGCGGCAGGAAGAGGGAGAGGCTCTGGTCGCAGCCGTCCGAGAGGAAGGCGACGAGATCGTCCCCGGCGAAGGTGACCCGGGTGAGGGAGGGCCCGAGGCGGACGGTCCGTACGACATGGAGGGCGAAGAACCGGAAGGGGGCGGCAACGGCGGCGGTCGTCATGCGAACTCCTGATGCACATCGTCAGGGACACGATGACGCGCCCCGAAAGGGGCGCGGGGCTGTGACATTTGCGGCTCCGCCGCGGGGCGCGACCAGCCACAACAGACCCGCAGCTCCCCGCGAACAAGCACACGCACGGCGCGAATTGAGGCGCCCGGCGTCAACTGACCTTCTTCGCGCTCTCGATCGCCTCCGCGAGGCTAGTGAGAAGCGGCACGCACTTGTCGTACGACAGAATCGGCTCGGGATTACGCGCGATCACCTGCCCGGCCTTCACCGCGGGCAACTGCTTCCAGGTCGCCTCGGTGATGTCGGCGGGCTGGATCGCCGACGTACGGTTGTCCATCATGATGACGTCAGCCTTGTACTTGTCGACGTTCTCCCAGCTGAGGTTCTGGTACCAGCCACCGCTCGCCTTCAGTACATCGGCGGAGGGCTCGACGAAGTTCACGCCGAGGGCCTTGAAGTACTCCAGGTCGACGGAGAGGTTGGAGCCGGAGACGTAGAAGATGTCCTGGCTCGCGGAACCGACCAGCACCTTGATGTTCGGCTTGGCCTTGGTGGCCGCGCGCAGTCGGGCGGCGGCGTCCTCGAAGGCCTTCTTCGCGGCGGTCACCTTGGCGGAGGCGGTGTCCGCGCCGAGGGTCCTGGCCAGCTCCAGCATGCGCTGCAGCGGCTGGTCCAGCTGGATGTCGAACACGGAGATGCCGACCGTCGGGGCGCCGATGGCGAGGATCTTCTTCTTGGACTCCTCCGGGACGTACCAGAGGGTGCCGGCGCTGTCGAACATCGTGGTGACGAGGAGGTCCGGGGCGAGGGCCGCGTACTTCTCGATGTTGAACTGCCCCCACTCGTTGCCGAGGACGGTCACCTTGGTGACGTCCAGGTCGCCGGCCTGCACGTCGGCCTTGCCGTCCTTGGTCGTGGTCGGGCCGAAGACGCCCTTGACCTCGACGCCGTAGTCGTGGAGCGCGGCGGCGACACCGGTGAAGGCGACGATGCCGGAGGGCACCTTGTCGGCCTTGGCGGTCTCGCCGCGGTCGTCCTTGAACGTCCAGGGCCCGGCGGGAGCGGTGGCGGCGGCCTTCGACGCGTCCGCGTCCGAGCCACCGCTTTTCGCGTCGTCGTCCCCACAGGCGGCGAGGACGGCCCCGAGGCCGAGGGCGCCGCCTGCGGCGAGCATGCCGCGGCGGGAGAGGTGGGTGGCACGGGCGTTGGACATGAGATGGCTGCTTTCGAACGGGGCGGGTCGGCCCGCCGGACAATTCGAAAGTTAGGTTAGCCTAACTTTACCTACTGTCCAGGGGGTGGGTCGGGGGAAGTGGTGCGGGTGGGGCGATGTGCGCAGACCCCTGTGGGTGGCCTGTGAATCACAGGTAAGCCGTTCGTGTAGCCGGTTGTTCGTGCGCGATGGCGACGCTTGTGCCATGTAGGCGAAGGGGTGGCTGACGCTCAACTCGGCTCCGAGGCAACCTAGTTACGGATGAGTAGGTGTACTCATGCCAGGGCGCGGGTGCGGGGGCCATCGTTGAGGCATCGCGCGGCACGACGCGGCGCACGCACCGGAGGACACGATGAACGGCAACCGCCGCCCCCGCACCCTGCTCACCCTGGCCACGGACAACTGGCTCTCCCGGGGCTACCTGGCCGTGGTCGTCGCCGCGACGGGCTTCTTCCTCGTCGACACCTTCTTCATCTCCCACGCCGACGCCTCCATGTCGGGCGTGGTCCCGTGGGTGCTGACCGCTCCGCTGAGCCTCCTGTACACGCTCCTCCCCGAGGGCACGCTGAACGGCACGGGCGACGGGGTGTTCCTGGCCCTCTACCTCGTGGGCATCGCGGCGGCGGCTCTGGCCAACGCGGCGTTCATGGGGTACGCGCTGCGGAAGATCTGGCCGGCTTCGGGGGGTGCGGCTGCTGGGGTGTGAGCTTGGAAAACGGGGCGCGGGGGTGGGGAAAGGGCCTTGCGGGGGCCTTTCGACGGCCGAGAAGAGCACGTCGAGCCCCAACTCCACTGCCAACTCGGCCACTTCGGCCACCTCGGCGGTGACTGTCCTGGCCCTCGCGGCGACTGCGGGCGCTTCCACCTCCGGTGCGGGCGACTACTCGGCGAGCCCGCTTTCCCCGGCCTCCAGTTGGGAGGCAGGCGGCTCCTCCGGCGCCTTCACCTGGTCCTACGGCATGGCTGTGCCGCCTGCTGCGGCCGGACCGTCCCTGGCGCTGTCCTACGACTCCGGCAGCGTCGACGGCCGTACCGCCTCGACGAACAACCAGGCCAACCCGGTCGGCGAGGGCTTCGAGATCTCCTCGTCCTCGTACATCGAGCACGATCGTGGACGCCCAGGGCCGTACGACGGAAACCCGCGAGTACGAGGGCACCAGCCCGGCCGACACCGGCTACGGCGCCACGGTGGGCGCGACCTACACGTCCACGAAGTTCACGTACACCCGCGACGGCAAGCAGTCCACGATCACGGGACCCGACAGCGCCTGGTCGTACGCCTACGACCTCTACGGCCGCCAGACGTCCGCCACCGATCCCGACATGGGCACGACGACCACCGGCTTCACGACCCTGGACCAGGTCTCCTGGACCAAGGACGCGGAGGGCCGAGTCGTGATCAGCGCCTACGACGTGCTGGGCCGCACCACCGGCACCTGGTCGGCCCTCGCCACGGCAGACCTCTCCTCCACCACCGAGGAGCAGGTCGACGCGAACAAACTCACGGCGTACACCTACGACGGGGTCGCCAACGCCAAGGGCCAGCGGGACTCGGCCACCCGATACGTGGGCGGGGCCGTCAGCGGCACCGGCAGCGCGTACACGAAGAGGGTCACGGCCTTCGACAGCATGTACCGGGCCACCACCACCGAACTCGTCCTGCCGGACAACGACCTGTTGGTAGCCAAGAAGGCCGTCGCTGACAAGACGCTCACTTTCACAGCTGACTACCGCATCGACGGAACCCTGCGGAACACCACGGAACCCGCCGCCGGTGGCCTTGAGTCGGAGCAGGTCACATACGAATACGACGGTCTGGGCCTGAACACCCAGACCGAGGGCACCAGCGCTTACCTGCTGGACGCCAGCTACACGGCCCTCGGCCAGCCCCAGGTGCTCAGCCTGGGTAAGTCCAACGCCGAAGGCACCTACAACGCGTACATCAACAACCACTACGAGACAGGCACCGACCGCATCCTCAGGTCGTCGGTCACCGACGACACACACGCATACACGCTCCAGCAACTGAACTACGCCTACGACGCTGCGGGCAACGTCACGTCCATCTCGGACCCGATGACCCTCGGCGGCACCGGCGCGGCGGACAACCAGTGCTTCGGCTACGACGGTCACCGCCGCCTGACCGATGCCTGGACCCCGTCGGCGGCGGACTGCTCCACCGCCAACCGCACAACGGCCAACCTGGGCGGCGCTGCCCCCTACTGGACGTCGTACACGTACAAGGACTCGGGCCTGCGCGCGACCGAGGTCACCAAAACCACCAGTACGCCCACGACCAAGACGTACTGCTACGACAGCACGAAGACCCACCGCCTCCTCGCCACCACCGCCAACACCTGCACCGGCGTCACCTCGGCCTACACCTACGACGCGACCGGCAACACCAAGACCCGTCCGGACGGCACCGCGAGCCAGACCCTGACCTGGTCGGCGGAGAGCAAGCTCGACACCCTCAAGGAGGGCATCAGCACCACCGGCTACGTCTACGACGCCGACGGCAGCCTCCTGATCCGCCGCAACACGGCCGGCGAGACGGTCCTGTACCTGGGATCCAGCGAGATCCACCTCGACACCTCGACATCGACGGCGAAGTTCTGGGCCCAGCGCTACTACACCGGCGCCGGCTCGACGATCGCGATGCGCACCAACAAGTCGGGCACGGACAAGCTGAGTTGGCTGGCCTCGGATCACCACGGCACGAGCAGCCTCGCCGTGGACAACGCGACCCAGGTGATCACGAAGCGCTACAGCACACCGTTCGGCGCGGACCGAGACCAGCTGACCTTCGGCCCCTGGCCTGACGACAAGGGGTTCCTCGGCGCTACGAGGGACTCCGCTTCGGGGCTGACACATCTCGGGGCGCGGGAGTACGACCCGTCGACGGGGCGGTTCATCAGCGTGGACCCGGCGCTCATCCCGGACCAGCACCAGTCGCTCAACGGCTACACGTACGCGGGCAACAACCCCATCACCTTCAGCGATCCCACGGGCCTGTGACTCGACGACGGCACGGGCCACAACGAGCCGCGCCCGGGTGGCGGGGGCGGAGGCCAGAGTTCCACCCCCGGTGTCCCCGGTGTCCCCGGTGGCACAGTCGGTGCCGACGGCTGCTACTACACCTGCGCCAGTGGTGGGGGCGGGGGCACGGCAAGTACCAGCAGCACAGGGGACACCAACAGCAGTGGGGCGCCCGTAAGGAAGGAAAGTGAGCCCCTGTGGGGCTGGCTGGGCGACATCGTGGAAACCGCCGACAACTACGTCACCGCGATCGTCACCGAGCCCGACCTCTGGTGGGGGGCTGCGGAAACAGCCGGAAGCCTGTTGCTCATGGGCGCCGGCGGAGATGTTGTGCTTGCCGGCGGAGCCCTCTGCATCGCCACCGGTGTCGGCTGCGTCATCGGCGTTCCCGCAGCTGCGGGCGGTGTGGCCATGGTCGGTATCGGGGCTTTTGGCATGAAGGACGCCATCGGGCGTATCGACAGCGGGTTGAACAAGGCGCTGAACCAGGCGAACAGTCAATCCTCCGCTTCGTCTAGCGGTTCAAGGACCTTTACGTCGGATGACCCGCTTGTCGGTGACGTGGCCAACGCAATTGAAGCCAAGTATCCTGGCCTCGTTGATGATGTGAACGTTTTGACCAAACGTCCTGACGGGTCCACGCTGACAGACTTTGATATCGAGCTGAAGAATGCCACCATCCAAGTCAAGGCGGGCCCAGGAAAGGGTGCGGGTACTCAGGTGACTCGTACTCAGCAGGGGAGTAGTAAACCGGTGATTGTTTACGGTCCAAAAATGCGTCGAGTGTGATTAAGGAAGTCAATGGTCGAGGTGCCATCGGCGTGACATCATTGGATGATTTGTTGTCAGTGATTGCTCCATGAAATCATTGATCGTGTGCGTGGCGCGGGGTGTAACTACTGCGGAAATCTGCGATCAATTGCTCGGGAAAGGAATTGACGCAGAGTTTCAGGGTGAGTGCGTACTGGTCTCGTGCGCAGATGGTCTCGCATGGATCGAACCAGATTCGGCTGGTGAACTTGAGAGGGAGTATGAGCCTGACGAGATTTCTCTAATAGAGAAGCTAATCGGAAAATGGGTCGGCTTCATAATCGACTACCAGGCGCTAGAGGTGGCGAAAGTAATCGTGGCTGCAGTTTCTGAGCGGTGGGTATGTGTCGTTGATGATGACGATACATACCTGGGTCTCGGCAGTGGATATCTTGAGCGCTGAAGAAATTCGAACCCTGACTCTTCCCTACTGAAGACGACTGACCGGAGCGCTCGGCGACTCACGTGCTGGTGCTCCGCTATCAGACCGAAGCCCTGGCCCGGCGGAGCCTTGTTGTTCGGGTCCATTCCGATGACGGCTCCTCCGAATGGCGGGCGCGCCCCAGGTGGCAGTCGCAGCCTTTTGCCCGCACCGCCGCTACGGGCAAAAGTCCGAGTGTTTCCTCGCCCTTGTCGGCATGGCTGCCATCCTCATCGGCCGTCGGCGGCTATCGCCAGGGACGCGCAGCTATAGTTCGACGTGCCGAGGACGGGCGTCTGCCCGCCCGAACGCCAGCACTTCGGCGAGTACCTCCCGCATTCGCTCGATATCCTCGTCCGGCACGTCGAGTTCTGCCTCGATCTCGGGGGCGTCCAGTCCCAGTTCGCCCAGCGAGGCAGGATCCAGCGACACAGTGAGCCGCCTGCCCGACAAAGTGACCGCACGGACGCAGCCATAGGCGGTTCCATGGGCTTGCGTCACGACGCAGTGACTGTCGAGCCCGAGTGACATGTTCTGACGGGACAGTTCACGGATGTTGCTCATGAACAGCAGGAAGAACCCCTCGCCGGCCTCGTCCTCGGCGACGCCCGCCTGCATCACGTCGTTGTCGAGGTCGACCTCTGCTATTACTGCACGAGCAGTGAATCTCAGCGCCATGGCTGCTGTTGTAGCAGGACACCTGGGCGCCCCAGCAAGGCAGGTCGACCACTGTCGGAAACGATGTCGTAGAGCCGGATTCCGCCACACCCGCTACCGTGCTGTCCTCGAACTCCCTTGTGAAGCATGTCAGTTGTGATCACGCTTCTGCATGTCGACGGGGCGGGGGTCGGAGGATGAAGAACTACACGCCTGAAGTGATCGATCAGTTTCCGCATGTTCAACAACAGCTGGCGTCGCGCGTGGGGAATGGAGCCGCGGTGATCATCGTGGAAGGCGTTCGTAGTGCTGCAGTGCGGACGGACGAGGCCTCTGCTGCATACGTTGGTGCGCATGTAACGTCCTGCGAACGTCCCGCATCGTCCGAGCCTGGCCGTGTTGTGAGGGCGGTCGTGGAACTGAGCCGGGCATTTGGCGGCATGACGATGCGGGCTCTGCTGGGAGCCGAGCTCTCGCTGGGGCCTCAGGCATCGAAGACCCTGTTCGAAGTTCCGTACGGTGAGCCGATGGGGCTTGGCGCGGTTGCCGCGTGCAGTAGTGAGCTCGGTCCTCCGCTGGTGGCCGGATTGCCGCGTGACTTCTCCGATGCCGCGCTCGAAGGGCTGGTCGGGCACAGTGCGGCTGAGGCTCTGCCTGCCGGGCTGCTGCGCGTTGACCGCGCTGGGTTCGATGAGGTGGGGTCTTCCGAGATGGCGTTCAAGCTGGCAGGGGATTTGCTGCGGCGCGTGGTTGCCGCTCAGTTGCACGACCGAGATCCACTTGCGGTGGTCGAGGCTGTAGTGCGCGCGTGGTGATGCCAGGTCGTTCCCCAAGCGGAACCGTCCCGCGCCACCGGTGAACTCTGGCCGCGCGGGACGTGTCGGCCCCGGAGGCTATGCCTGGGCGAACAGCTCTTCCGCGTCGGCGGCTGTGAGCGCCCGGTCGAACCAGGCGCCGAGAGTGTCCAGGTCGGTGCAGCCGCTGATGCGTTCGCGGGCGGCTTCGGGGATGTCGATGCCGCGGAGGTCGAGGATGCGGAGGATGTCCTGGGCGCGGCCCTTGGCTTTGCCTTCAGCTTCACCCTTCGCCCGGCCCTCGGCTTCGCCCTTGGCCTTGCCCGCTGCTTCGCCCTCGGTGTAGCCCTTGATCCGGTATTCCTCCACGATGGTGCCGCTACCCGGGAAGCGGCTGGGACGCATGGCCACGAGGTTCCTCCAGAGTGCGCGGGCCGGGGTGTCACCCAGGCCGATTTCGGTGTATTCCGCCCAGTCGTCCAAGGCATTGCCGCCGACGTTGGCCAGCGCCGTCGCTAGAGCTTCCAGTATCGCAGGGAGGGCCGGGTCCTTGGCGTGAGCGAGTGCGGAGAGGACCGCCAGGGGGATGTCCTGTTCCGCCTCGTCCGGGTCGATGATCGTGGGCAGGTTGTCGGGGCCCAGGACCAGGGGAAAGATCGCGATGCTGGTGTGGGTGGGCAGGCCGATGCGGATCGGGTTCGCGGCCCAGGACGCGGTGTTCTTGTCCCGGCAGAGCACCAGCAGGATCGTGGGCACCTTGTACGTGGCGTAGAGGTAGGCCAAGTAGTACGTCCAACTGCTGTGCTTCTCCTGGTCCGGTTTGCCCTGGGACTCGAAGGCGAGCAGATAGCCGTCGTTGTCCTCTGTGCTGATCCGTAACAGGGTGTCCACGCGGCGTGCCAGGGGCTTGATCTCCGTGAGATCGGTGTCCAGGAACTGGATCGACGTGGGTTTGGGGAAGGGGATGCCGGCCCTCGGAAGGGCTCGGGCGAAGAGCTCCGGGTCCTCCCTGAAGATCTGGTGCATCGCCTCGTGCGGTGAGCTGACCATGCGAGGGAACGTAACGGGGCGAATGTGTTTCCGCGGCGCCAAGGCGATGCGTTCAGCCGTATGAGTGGCTTTTGCCTCTGGAATTTGCCAGAGGGGCATGCGTCCAGGCCTGCGCGGGCCCGTGAGGCGCGCCCGGAGGCCGGATTTCGCCACACCCGTTACCGTGCTGTCCTCGAACTCCCTTGCGAAATGCGCCAGTTGCGATCACGCTTCTGGGTGTCGACGGGGGTCGGGGGCGGGAGCGGGAAGTGGAGGCTGGGGCGGGTATGGGTGCCACGGAGAGGGTCGCGGAGGCGGCTGGGGAAGCGGTGGATGAGGTAGCGGGGGTGGTGCGGAGCGACGCCGCTCTGCTGGAGGACGACTTGGCCGAGTTTCTCGGTTCGCTGACCGCTCCCGCAGGAGTCGCTGCGCAGTCCGTGTACGAGTCCGCCCTGCGGCGCTCCCTCTACGAACCCGTCGCCGATGCCGTCGGGTCCAAGGTGGGCCAGGAGGCGTTGCCGCCGACCCCCGGGGCGCCCGGCGGCAACCAGGCCCCGCTGCGGCCGTCGATGGTGTACTGGGCCTACCGCAACTACCGTGGCTTCCCCGATGAGATCGGGAACGAGGTCGGGGGCGGGGACTCCGCCGCCGACCTGGCCGTCGTCCGGCGGGCCGCCGTGGCCGTCCGGGTCATGTTGAAGGCCTTCGTCGCCATCGACGACATCCAGGACGGCAGCGAGGTCCGCTACGGCGAACCCGCCCTCCACGTCACCCATGGCGTGCCCCTCGCGCTCAACACCGGGTCCTGGCTGATCGCGGCCGTCCTGCGGCACGCGGCCGACCCCGCTGTCGTGGACAGCTTGCTGCGGGCCGTCGAGAGCGGCTTCACCGGGCAGGCCGTCGACCTGTCCACGCGTACGGCCGAGACCCGCGCCCAGTTGCTGGCCGCGCCGCTCGAAGAACGCGTGGCCTACTGGGAGTCACTGGCCGCCCTCAAGACCGGCACGCTCTTCCGGATGCCGCTCGACTCGGCCCTCGCGGGTCTGCGCGTCGTCGACGACGAGCAGTACACCCTGGACGCCGCCATGCGCCAACTCGGCCTGGCCAGCCAGCTGTTCAACGACCTCACCGACTTCGTGCCCGAGTTCGGCGGGGGCAGGATCCACGAGGACTACGACGGGCTCAGCAACCGGGTCTTCCTCGAACTGCTCGATCCGGACTCCTCACCTCTGGCTGGTGAGCAGCTCAAGGCGTACGTCCTCGGTCATCCGAAACTGGAGTCGACGCTCCTCGCGCTCGCCGCCGAAGCCGTTCTGCTGAAGCGTGAGGCCAAGGAGAGCGTGTACCGCGTATGCCGGTCCGACCGCAGCGCCGCCTACTTCGACCTCACCATCGAACGCAAGGGCCACCTCATCGACCGTCTCCACGAGACGCTCCAGCAGCGGAGCGGCGCGTGACGACGGCCCCGGTTCCGGCCCGGCCCACGATGGTTGAGCGGCTGCGTACGAGCACCCGCGACTGGCATGACGCACTGGAGGCCACCCCCTTCGCGAGCGCGATGATCGCCGGGACACTTCCCGTGGAGCGGTACGTCGGCCAACTCGCCGCCTATCGCGTGGTGTTGGCGGCCCTCGAAGGTGAACTCGACCGGGTTACGGGGCCTGCCGCCGACCCCGTCTGGTCGGCGGACCTCGTCAAACTCCCCCTCGTCGAGCGCGACTTGGCCTACTTCGCCAACCTCGGTACCGCGTCCGGCCCCTGGGCCGCCGAGGAGGGGGAAGCGTTCGCGGCGGAGATACGGCAGCGGGCCGAGAAGTCCGACCTCCCGGCGCTCCTCGGGTACCTCTACGTCGTGGAGGGCTCGACGCTCGGCGCCCTCTTCCTGCACCCGTACGTCACCGCCGCCTACCGTCTGCCCGGCACGGACGGCGTCGCCTACTACACCAGCGGCGACCGCGACCGCTGGGCCCGCTTCACCTCCCGTATGAACCAGGCCCTCGCCGAACCCGAGGCGCAGGACCAGGTCGTCGCGGCGGCCCGTGTCGCCTACCGGCACACCGCCGCGATCACCGGGGCCCTCTCCGTCGGCCTCAGCCCGCCATCTCCATCCCCAGCCCCAACTCCCTCGCGATGAGCATCCGTTGCACCTCGCTCGTGCCCTCGCCGATCTCCAGGATCTTCGAGTCGCGCCACATCCGGGCCACCGGGTACTCGTTCATGAAGCCGTAGCCGCCGTGGATCTGGGTCGCGTCGCGGGCGTTGTCCACCGCGATCGTGGACGAGTACAGCTTGGCCAGGGCCGCTTCCTTCTTGAAGGGGTCCCCCGCCACCAGCCGGGAGGCCGCGTCCCGCCAGGACAGGCGGGACGTGTGGGCCTTCATCTCCATGTCCGCGATCTTGAACTGGATCGCCTGGTTCGCGCCGATCGGACGCCCGAACGCCTGCCGTTCCTTGGCGTACTTCACCGACTCGTCCACGCAGCCCTGGGCAAGTCCGGTCGCCAGCGCGGCGATCGCGATGCGCCCCTCGTCGAGGATGCGCAGGAACTGGGCGTAGCCGCGCCCCTCCGCGCCGACCAGGTTCGCGGCCGGGACCCGCACGTCCGAGAACGACAACTCCCGGGTGTCCGAGGCGTTCCAGCCGACCTTCGAGTACGGCGCCGCCACCGTGAAGCCCGGCGTGCCGGACGGGACGAGGATCGCGGAGATGAGCGGCCTGCCGTCCGGCTTGCGGCCCGTCACCGCCGTCACCGTCACGAAGCCGGTGATGTCCGTACCCGAGTTGGTGATGAAGCACTTCGTACCGTTGATCACCCATTCATCGGTGTCGGGGTCCAGCCGGGCCGTTGTCCGCGTCGCCCCCGCGTCCGAGCCGCCGTCCGGTTCCGTCAGGCCGAACGCGCCCAGGATCTCGCCGGCGCACAGCCGCGGAAGCCACTCCCGCTTCTGCTCCTCCGTGCCGAACAGATGGATGGGCATCGCGCCCAGCGAGACCCCCGCCTCCAGCGTGATCGCCACCGACGAGTCGACCCGCGCCAGTTCCTCCAGCGCGATGCCCAGCGCCAGATAGTCGCCGCCCATACCGCCGTACTCCTCGGGGAACGGCAGTCCGAACAGGCCCATCCTGCCCATCTCGCGGACGATCTCGTACGGGAACTCGTGCCGCTCGTAGAACGCACCGATCTTCGGGGCCACGACGTCGTGCGCGAACTGCTCGACCGTACGCCGGAGTTCTTCGAGTTCAGGGGAGAGCTTGTGGTCCATGGTCCTTCACTGCTCCTGGGAATCCGGTGAGGCCTGTGAGTCCTGTGAGCCCTGCGCATCCCTGTGGGACAGGGCTCGTACGGTGCGGGACGGGCTCGGCCGGCCCAGTTGGTCGGCCATCCACGTGCTGGTGGCGACGAGGCTGCCGAGGTCGACCCCGGTCTCGATGCCGAGGCCCTGGAGCATCCACACCAGGTCCTCGGTGGCCAGGTTGCCGGTCGCGGACCTGGCGAACGGGCAGCCGCCGAGACCGCCCGCGGACGCGTCCACGGTGGTGACGCCGTGCTGGAGCGCGGCCAGGGTGTTGGCGAGTGCCTGACCGTAGGTGTCGTGGAAGTGCACGCCCAGCACGTTCGTCGGCACGCCCTGTTCGTTGAGAGAGGAGAGCAGCTCCAGGACATGGCCGGGGGTGGCGACGCCGATCGTGTCGCCCAGGCTCAACTCGTCGCAGCCCATGTCCAGCAGTGCCCCGCACACCCGGACGACCTGCCCGACCGGCACCGGGCCCTCCCACGGGTCGCCGAAGCACATGGAGAGGTAGCCACGCACCTCCGCCTTCTCCGCCTTCGCCCGGGCCACCACCGGCTCGAACATCGCCAACGCCTCGTCGACCGTCCGGTTGAGGTTGGCCTTGGCGAACGACTCGGTCGCGCTGGCGAAGACGGCGACCTGGCGTGCGCCGAGCGCGAGGGCGCGGTCCAGGCCGCGTTCGTTCGGGACCAGCACCGGCAGCCGTACGGGAAGATCGCTGACGAGCGGGAACAGCTGCTCCGCGTCCGCCAGTTGGGGCACCCACTTGGGGTGGACGAAGCTGGTCGCCTCGATCGTCGTCAGGCCGGCGGCGGCCAGTCGGCGGACGAACTCCGCCTTCACCTCCGTCGGTACGGTCACCTTCTCGTTCTGCAGCCCGTCCCGCGCGCCGACCTCGTGGATCCTGACCCGCGCGGGCAGACCCGGGGCCGGTACGACCATGGGGAGCGTCATTTCTCCTCCTCCGCCAAGGACTCCACAGGGGACTCCGCCAGGGACTCCGCAGGGGTGATCACGACGAGCACCTGGTCCATGGCGACCGTCGTCCCCGGGGTGACGTCCAGCTCGGCGACCGTGCCGGCGTGCGGGGCGGTGATGACGTGCTCCATCTTCATCGCCTCGACCACCAACAGGCTCTGGCCGGCGGCCACTTCGTCGCCGACCGCCACCTTCACCACCGTCACCGTGCCGGGCATCGGGGCGGTGAGGGAACCGGCACCCGCGGAGCCCGTGGCGGTGAGGGCCGCCGCCACCGGGTCGTGGTCGCGCACCTGCCAGGCGTCGCCGTCGCGGCCCAGCCAGTCGCCGGCGCGGTGGAAGGTGTGGCGGACGCCGTCGACGACCACGGACACCTGGTCGTCGGTGACCGTGTGCGTGCCGCCGTGGAGGAAGTGGGTGACGGGTTCAAGCCCCGTCACTCGTAGCTCGAAGGGCAGCGGCTTCGGCGTACCGCCCAGCCGCCAACCGCTGGGCACCGAGAAGGGGTCCGTCCAGCCGCCCTCCGTCGCCTTCGGCCGCAGCGCCTCCAGTCGTACGGCCGCCGCCGCCTCGTAGACCTCCTCCGGCACCCCGTCCGGGACGAGGGAGTCGACCTCGCGCTCCACCAGCCCCGTGTCCAACTCGCCCGCCACCACCGCCGGATGGGCCAGCAGCCGACGCAGGAACCCCGCGTTGGTCGGCACGCCCAGTGTGACCGTCTCCGCGAGGGCCGCCCGGAGTTTCCTGAGCGCGGTCGGGCGGTCCGGGCCGTACGCGATCACCTTGGACAGCATCGGGTCGTACAGCGAACCGACCTCCGTGCCCTCGGTCAGCCCCGAGTCGGTGCGCACGCCGTCACCGGAGGGTTCGCGCAGGGCGAGCACCGTGCCGCCGGACGGCAGGAACCCGCGCGCACCCGCCCGCACGGACACCGTCTCCGCGCAGATACGGGCCTCGACGGCGTGCCCGGTCAGCCGTACGTCCTCCTGTGTGAAGCCGAGCGGCTCGGCCGCCGCCACGCGCAGCTGCCACTCCACCAGGTCGAGGCCGGTGACCAGCTCCGTCACCGGGTGCTCGACCTGGAGGCGGGTGTTCATCTCCATGAAGTAGTACGAGGAGGGGTCGCTGCCCGGGACGATGAACTCGACCGTGCCCGCGCCCTCGTACCCGCAGGAGCGTGCCGCCTGGACCGCCGCCTCGCCCATCGCGGCCCGGGTCCGCTCGTCGAGGAACACGCTGGGCGCCTCCTCGATGAGCTTCTGGTGCCGCCGCTGGAGCGAACACTCCCGCTCGCCCAGGTGCACGACGTTTCCGTGGGCGTCGGCCAGGACCTGGATCTCGATGTGCCGGGGCCGGTCCACCCACCGTTCGACGAGGAGCGTGTCGTCACCGAAGGAGGCGCGGGCCTCGCGCCGCGCGGCGGCGATCTCCTCCTCCAGGGTGGTGAGGTCCCGGACCAGCCGCATGCCCTTGCCGCCGCCACCCGCACTGGGCTTCAGTAGCACGGGAGCACCCAACTCCCGCGCAGCCGCAGTGAGTTCAGGGTCACGGCCGCCGGGCACCACGGGTACTCCGGCCGCCTTCACGGTCTCCTTGGCGCTGATCTTGTCGCCCATCAGGGAGATCGCGTCGGCGGGCGGCCCGATGAAGACGAGCCCGGCATCGACGCACGCCCGCGCGAAGCCCGCGTTCTCCGCGAGGAAGCCGTACCCCGGGTGCACGGCCTGGGCACCGGTGCGGGCAGCCGCCTCCAGGAGCCGCTCGACGGACAGATAGCTCTCGGCGGCCGGTGCCGGTCCCAGCCGTACTGCGGTGTCGGCCTCCCGGACGTGCCGCGAGTCGGCGTCCGCGTCGGAGAAGACGGCCACCGAACGCACGCCCAGCGCGCGGAGGGTGCGGACGACCCGGACCGCGATCTCGCCCCGGTTGGCGACAAGCACAGTGTCAAACATGAGTCCTCACATCCGGAAGACGCCGAACTGGGGGTCACCCAGTGGCGCGTTGGCGCAGGCGGTGAGCGCGAGACCCAGTACCTGGCGGGTTTCGAGGGGGTCGATGACCCCGTCGTCCCAGAGGCGGGCGGTCGCGTAGTAGGCGTTGCCCTGGCGCTCGTACTGCGCGCGGATCGGGTCCTTGAAGGCGTCCTCGTCCGCCGCCGGCCAGGACTCCCCGCGGGCCTCCAACTGGTCCCGCTTGACGGTGGCGAGGACGGACGCGGCCTGTTCGCCGCCCATGACCGAGATCTTGGCGCCGGGCCACATCCACAGGAAGCGCGGCGAATACGCCCGGCCGCACATCGAGTAGTTGCCGGCCCCGTAGGACCCGCCGACCACGACCGTCAGCTTGGGCACGCGCGTGCAGGCCACGGCCGTGACCATCTTGGCGCCGTGCTTGGCGATGCCCCCCGCCTCGTAGTCCCGGCCCACCATGAAGCCGGAGATGTTCTGGAGGAACAGCAGGGGGATTCCGCGCTGGTCGCAGAGTTCGATGAAGTGGGCGCCCTTCTGGGCGGATTCGGAGAACAGGATGCCGTTGTTGCCGATGACCCCGACCGGGTGCCCGTGGATGCGCGCGAAGCCGGTGACCAGGGTCTGCCCGAACTCGGCCTTGAACTCCGAGAACCGGGAGCCGTCGACCACGCGCGCGATGATCTCCCGTACGTCATAGGGGGTGCGGGAGTCGACGGGCACCGCGCCGTAGAGCCCGTGGGGGTCGACCTTGGGCTCGACGGAGAGCTCGACGTCCCAGGGGAGCGGCCCGCGCGCGGGGAGGGTGGCGGCGATGTTGCGGACGATGCGCAGGGCGTGCGCGTCGTCCTCGGCGAGGTGGTCGGTGACGCCCGACACGCGCGCGTGGACGTCCCCGCCGCCCAGTTCCTCGGCGGTCACGACCTCACCCGTGGCGGCCTTCACCAGCGGGGGTCCGCCCAGGAAGATGGTCCCCTGATTGCGGACGATGACCGCTTCGTCGCTCATGGCGGGCACGTAGGCGCCGCCCGCGGTGCACGATCCGAGCACGGCGGCGATCTGCGGAATCCCGGCGCCGGACATCCGCGCCTGGTTGAAGAAGATCCGCCCGAAGTGGTCACGGTCGGGAAAGACCTCGTCCTGCATGGGCAGGAAGGCGCCCCCGGAGTCCACCAGGTAGATGCACGGAAGCCGGTTGTCGAGGGCGATCTCCTGCGCGCGCAGATGCTTCTTGACGGTCATCGGGTAGTAGGTGCCGCCCTTGACGGTGGCGTCGTTGGCGACGATCACGCACTCACGCCCGCTGACCCGCCCGATTCCGGCGATCACACCGGCGGCCGGCGCCTGTCCCTCGTACATCCCGTCGGCGGCCAGGGGGGCGATTTCCAGGAAGGGCGACCCTGGGTCGAGGAGTCGGTCGACGCGCTCCCTGGGGAGCAGCTTCCCGCGCGCGGTGTGCCGCGCCCGGGCCTTCTCGCCCCCGCCCAGCCGGGCCGCGGCCAGCTTGCCGTGCAGTTCCCCGACCAGCGCACGGTGGGCCGCCTCGTTGGCCCGCCAGGCCTCCGACGCGGGGTCCGCCGCGCTGTGCAGCTCCGGTGACTCCTGCATCCTGCGGTCCCCTCAGCCAGTCGTCGCCCAGTGGTCACCCGGCGGGCGACAGGTTAATGAGCGTTAACGTATTTCCCTCAGGTTAACGACCGCTAACCTCCGTGTCTAGAATCAATCGCATGGCCACCAGAACCGACGCCCCGACCCGCCGCGAACAGATCCTCAAGGAGGCCGCGAGGCTCTTCGCCGAGCGCGGTTTCCACGGCGTGGGCGTGGACGAGATAGGGGCGGCCGTGGGCATCAGTGGCCCCGGCCTCTACCGCCACTTCCCGGGCAAGGACGCGATGCTCGCCGAACTGCTGGTCGGCATCAGCGGCCAGCTCCTGACCGGCGGCAAGCGGCGGGTGTCGGAGGCCGGCGGAGACCCCGGCGCGCTCCTCGACTCCCTCATCGAGGGCCATATCGACTTCGCCCTCGACGACCGCCCCCTGATCACCCTCCACGACCGCGAACTGGACCGCCTGCGCGACAGCGACCGCAAGCTGGTGCGCCAGCTCCAGCGGCAGTACGTCGAGCTGTGGGTGGAGGTGGTCCGGGAGGTCTACCCGGCGCTGACGGAACCGACCGCCCGCTCGGCCGTCCACTCGGTCTTCGGTCTCCTGAACTCGACCCCGCACCTGGGCCGCCCGGGCGCGCTGCCGGGCCGGGGCGTCACGGCGGGCCTGCTGCACCGGATGGCGAGGGGTGCCTTCGCGGCGGCGGGAGCGGGGGAGTGATGAGCGTTACGGCCCAACTCCACTGGACGGGGCTTCGTACTCGCCGGTACGGTTGATCTGAGCAAGCGCTTAGGTGTTCGAATCGAGGAGGCGGCGGTGCGCCGTACTGTGTTCAACGAGGACCACGAGGCGTTCCGGGAGACCCTTCGCGCCTTCATCGAGGCCGAGGTCGTTCCCGTCTACGACGAGTGGTTCGCCGCCGGCCAGGCGCCGCGCGAGTTCTACTACAAGCTCGCCGAGCTGGGCGTCTTCGGCATCCGGGTCGACGAGGAGTACGGCGGCGCCGGCATCGACTCGTACAAGTTCGAGGCCGTGCTGTACGAGGAGACCGCGCGCGCGGGTGTGTCCTTCGGCGGCTCCGGTGTGCACGTGCTGCTCGGTCTGCCGTACGTCAAGCTGCTGGCCACCGACGAGCAGAAGAAGCGCTACCTGCCGAAGTTCGTCTCCGGTGAGGAGATGTGGGCGATCGCGATGACCGAGCCGGGCACCGGCTCCGACCTCGCGGGCATGAAGACCACCGCCAAGCTGAGCGAGGACGGCACGCACTACGTCCTCAACGGCTCCAAGACCTTCATCACCGGTGGCGTCCACGCCGACCAGATGATCGTCTGCGCCCGCACCGACGCGCCCAGCGCCGAGGACCGCCGCCACGGCATATCCCTCCTCGTGGTGGACACCAAGTCCGAGGGTTACTCGATCGGCCGCAAGCTGGACAAGCTCGGCCTGAAGACCTCCGACACCGCCGAGCTGGCGTTCGTCGACGTCAAGGTGCCCGTCGAGAACCTCCTCGGTGAGGAGAACAAGGGCTTCTACTACCTCGGCCACAACCTCGCCTCCGAGCGCTGGGGCATCGCCTACGGCGCGTACGCGCAGGCCAAGGCGGCCGTCCGGTTCGCCCAGCAGTACGTCCAGGAGCGCGTCGTCTTCGGCAAGCCGGTCGCGCACTTCCAGAACACCAAGTTCGAGCTGGCCGCCTGCAAGGCCGAGGTGGACGCGGCCGAGGCCGTCGCCGACCGCGCGACCGAGGCCCTGGACGCGGGCGAGCTGACCCCGGCCGAGGCCGCCAGCGCCAAGCTGTTCTGCACCGAGGTCGCGCACCGCGTGATCGACCGCTGCCTCCAGCTGCACGGCGGCTACGGCTTCATGAACGAGTACCCGATCGCCCGTCTGTACGCCGACAACCGCGTCAACCGGATCTACGGCGGCACCAGCGAGATCATGAAGTCGATCATCGCCAAGGACATGGGCCTGTAGGTACCTGCGGATACCTGTAGGCACATCCGCACGGCTGGAATCGCACAGCTGGAATCGCACAGCTGGGATCGAACGGCTGGAATCGCACAGCTGGGATCGAACGGCTGGGATCTTGCGGGCCTGTAAGGACATGGGCCCGTAAGATCCCGGAAATTGCTGACCCGTAGAAATGACTGTATGAGTCAGGCACTTCAGTCTCTCCTCGATCTCCTCGACCTTGAGCAGATCGAGGAGAACATCTTCCGCGGCCGGTCCCGGCCCGCCATCGTCCCGCGTGTCTTCGGCGGGCAGGTCGCGGCGCAGGCACTGGTCGCCGCCGGGCGCACGGTCCCGCCGGACCGCCCCGCTCACTCGCTCCACTCGTACTTCCTGCGCCCCGGCGACCCCGGTGTGCCGATCGTCTACACCGTCGACCGCATCCGGGACGGCCGTTCCTTCACCACGCGCCGCGTCGTCGCGGTCCAGCACGGGCAGCCGATCTTCCACCTCTCCGCGTCCTTCCAGCGGCACGAGGAGGGCCTCGACCACCAGGCCCCGATGCCCGCCGCCCCCGACCCGGCGACCCTCCCCACGGCCGAGGAACAGCTCCCCCGCTACGCGCACCTGGACACGGCGGTCGTCGAGAAGTTCCTGCAGTCCCGTGAGGCCGTCGACATCCGCTACGTCGACGACCCGCCCTACGGCAGGTTCGGCGAGCCCCGCGAACCGCGCTCCCAGGTCTGGTTCCGTACGAACGGCAAGCTCGGCGGCGCTGTCGACGAACCGCTGCTCCACGTCTGCCTCGCCACGTACGTCTCCGACTACACGCTGCTCGACTCGATCCTGCTCGCGCACGGACGGGGCGGCTGGGCGGTCAACGACGTGGTCGGCGCCTCCCTGGACCACGCGATGTGGTTCCACCGCCCGTTCCGCGCCGACGAATGGCTGCTGTACGACCAGGAGTCACCGTCGGCGTCCGGCGGCCGGGGCCTCGGCCAGGGCCGCATCTACACGCAGGACGGACAGCTGGCCATCACGGTCATCCAGGAGGGCGTGATCAGGGTCCCCCGCACCCCCTGAGCACCCCCTGATCAGGAGCTTCTACTCGCCGAGCAGTTCGGCCTCGTTCAGCAGGAACGCCGTCAGCGGGTCGTAGAAGCGCGGGCTCGTCACATGGTCGTCCAGCGGAACGGCCACCTGGAGGGTGCCTTCCGCCTCGGCCAGGAACAGCGCCGGGTCGTTGCAGTCCGCGTAACCGACGGAGTCGATTCCGTGCTGTGCCGCGTACCCCGCCCAGCCGTGGTCGGCGACGACCAGGTCGGGCAGCGGGCGGCCCGCGCGCTCAAGGCCCGTCAGGATCGCGCGCATCGGCTCGCCGGAGTGCGTGTGCCACAGCGAGGCCCCGTGCTCCAGCACCGCCACGTCCGCGAACTGGAACACGTACCCCTCGTCCGTCGTCAGACCGTCCGGGATGACGACGATCTCGCAGCCGGCGGCCCGCAAGGCGTCGGCGGTGGCCCGGTGCACATCGAGCAGACCGCCCGGGTGGCCGGTCGCGAACAGCACCCGCTGCTGCCCGTCGGCCGCCTTGCGCAGCCGGGCAGCGAGCCGCTCCAGCCCGGCGACCGTCAGCTCGGGGTCGATGGTGTCCTGGCCGTGCCGGTGTTCGGGATCGTCGTTCACGCCGACCCGCTCGGCCATCACCGCGAGCACGTCCTGCTCGTCGCTCCAGCGGTCGCCCAGCTCCAGCCCGAGCCAGTAGTGCCGTTCGCCGTTCGCCAGCTTGCGGTAGTGGGAGAGGTTGTTCTCGCGGGGCGTGGCGACATCACCCGCGATGCGGGTTTTCACAAGGTGATCGACAAGCTCGGCGCGGCTGGGAATCCCGGGTATCGGCATGCCTCCCATTGTGAGGCAGGCGACACCGCGAGCACCCGGACGTCCCGACCGCTGGGACGCAGGTCACGCGACCTCAGCAATACGGAGGGGTGCGGCGCGGTGGGCATGATGGAGGTGGTGGAAATGATGGACGTTCCATCCGTACGGCCTGCGGAAAGTGGAGGAAAAGTACACTTCCTGGGTCCGTCCCGGCCACCCTGTTCCGGTGCGAGCGGTTCGCCGGTCACATCCGGCGCGAAAAGAAGGCAGAACAGCATGACCAGCAGTTACGAGGCGCACGAGACGCCCCGAGGCCCCGTCGACTCGTCGCGCATCCCGAGGTACGCCGGTCCCGCGACCTTCGCGCGGCTGCCGCGCCTCGACGAGGTCGGCGGACGCGCGGATGTCGCCGTGGTCGGGGTGCCGTTCGACTCGGGGGTCTCCTACCGGCCGGGTGCCCGCTTCGGCGGCAACGCGATCCGCGAGGCGTCGCGGCTGCTGCGGCCGTACAACCCGGCGCAGGACGCGTCACCGTTCGCGCTGGCCCAGGTCGCGGACGCCGGAGACATCGCCGTGAACCCGTTCGACATCCACGAGGCTGTGGAGACGGTGGAGGCGGCGGCGGACGAACTGCTGGGTACGGGGGCGAGGTTGATGACCCTCGGCGGCGACCACACGATCGCGCTGCCCCTCCTGCGCTCGGTGGCGAAGAAGCACGGCCCGGTGGCGCTGCTCCACTTCGACGCGCACCTCGACACCTGGGACACCTACTTCGGCGCCGAGTACACGCACGGGACGCCGTTCCGGCGGGCGGTGGAGGAAGGCATCCTCGACACCTCCGCCCTCTCGCACGTCGGCACGCGCGGCCCGCTGTACGGCAAGCAGGACCTGGACGACGACGCGAAGATGGGCTTCGGGATCGTGACGTCGGCGGACGTGATGCGGCGCGGTGTCGACGAGGTCGCCGACCAGCTCCGCCAGCGGATCGGGGACCGCCCGCTCTACATCTCGATCGACATCGACTGCCTCGACCCGGCGTTCGCCCCCGGCACGGGCACGCCCGAGGCCGGCGGTATGACGTCGCGCGAGCTGCTGGAGATCCTGCGGGGCCTGGCGTCCTGCAACCTGGTCTCGGCGGACGTCGTCGAAGTCGCCCCCGCGTACGATCACGCCGAGATCACGTCGGTCGCGGCGTCGCACACGGCGTACGAACTGACGACGATCATGTCCCGCCAGATCGCGGAGGCCCGCAGGGACAAGGGCGAGAACAAGGGCGGCGAAACGAAGTGACCCACGACCACGACCTGGTGCTGAAGCCGACCGCCGCCCAGACGGAGGCCGCGCTCAACCCGCCTCCCGGCCGCAACGGCGGAGACCTGGTCGTGGAGACGCTGGCCGGCCTCGGCACGACGACGGTCTTCGGCCTCCCGGGCCAGCACGCCCTGGGCCTGTTCGACGCGCTGCGCCGCTCCGGCCTGCGGTACATCGGCCTACGGGTGGAGAACAACGCGGGGTTCGCGGCGGACGCGTACGGCAGGATCACGGGGGAGGCGGCGCCGCTGCTGCTGTCGACGGGCCCGGGCGCGCTCACCTCGCTCGCGGCACTCCAGGAAGCGGCGGCGGCCTCGGCACCCGTCCTGGCGATCAGCAGCCAGATCCCGACGGCGGGGCTGGGCGGCGGCAGGCACGGCTACCTCCACGAACTCCCGGACCAGCAGGCGTCGTTCAGGGGTGTGGTGAAGTCGGTTCACACGGTCCGTACGCAGTCCCAGATCCCCTCGGTGATCGCCGACGCCTGGAAGTCGGCGCTCACAGCCCCGCACGGCCCGGTGTGGGTGGAGATCCCCCAGGACGTACTGATGGCGGAAACTTTGATTCCCGTGGTGACGGGCGGCGACGCCTTCCCCGAGGAGTTGCCCCCGCGCCCCGAACTGACAGCGCTGGCAGCCCACTTGCTGTCGAACGCCGAGCGCCCGGCGATCATCGCGGGCGGCGGGGTCGTACGGTCGGACGCGTCGGGCAAGCTGAGGGCGCTGGCGGAGCGTCTCCAGGCGCCGGTGGTGACGACCTTCGGCGGCAAGGGCGCGTTCCCGTGGACGCACCCGCTCTCCCTCCAGTCCTGGCTGGAGGACCGGCACATGACCGACTTCCTGGAGGACGCGGACGTCCTGCTGGTGGTCGGTTCGGGACTGGGTGAACTCTCCTCCCACTACCACACGTTGAAGCCGCGCGGCCGGATCATCCAAGTCGACGCGGACCTGGGCAAGTTGGAGTCCAACCACCCGGCGCTGGGCATCCACGCGGACGCTCGGCTGGCGCTGCAGGCGCTGCTGGAGACGGTGCCGGTGAGGGTGGACGAGTCGGCGGGGGACCGGGTTCGGGGAGTACTGGACCGGGTGGCCGCGCGTCTCACTGCCCAGGAACTGACCCTGGAACAGGGCCTGTTGAAGTCGATCAGGAGAGCCCTGCCGCCCCGCGCCCCCTCCTTCTGGGACATGACGATCCTGTCGTACTGGGCATGGTCGGCCTTCGACCCGCGTGGCGCGAACACCATGCACTCGGCCCAGGGCGCGGGCGGCCTCGGCTATGCCTTCCCGGCGGCCCTGGGAGCGGCGGTGGCCGACCCGACGCACCCGGTGCTCGCGGTCTCGGGCGACGGCGGCGCCCTGTACGGCATCGCGGAGCTGGCGACGGCCCGGCAGTACGACCTCGACGTGACGTGGCTGATCGTCGACGACGGCGGCTACGGCATCCTGCGCGAGTACATGACGGACGCGTTCGGGGAGACGACGGGGACGGAACTGGCGCGGCCGGATTTCGTGGCGCTGGCGGAGTCGTTCGGGGTACCGGGGGCGCGAACGTCGCCGGAGACGCTGGAGACGGACCTCGCGAAGGCGCTGGCGGAGCCGGGGCCGTCGGTGGTGGTGCTTCCGGCGGTGCTGCGGATGTTCGGGGCGACGCACTTGGGCTGACGGGGACAGGTCCTACTCGCTAACCGGAAGTACGTGCAAGGGCTTCTCGGATGCCGTGCGGGGTGCGATGACATCCCGATAGTGATGATCGAATGACAGTACGACAGGCTGATGAAACGTCCATGCCAGGAGGGCGTTGACCGCGTCGGTCATACCGATGGCGTCATGATCCGCGTACGTACGCATGAGTCGCTCGGCTTCGCTCAGCAACGGCCACCCCACGGCGACGAGTTGGAGCCGATCGGTGCTCGCCCATGCACGCATGCTGGCCAGAGCGTCTGCCGCCGCCCTGCCACTGATCTTCGTCGTGAGGTGATAGTCCAGTTCGGTCAGGACCAGTGGTGACACTACGAGCCGCTCGACCAGGGAGAGAGCTCGTACAGCGGACTCGTGATGAGCGTCCTTGCGGTTTGTAGATGGCGAGGAGGACCGATGTGTCGGCGACTGCGAACTGGTGACGCTTCAACGGTCACCTTCCTGGAATAGCTCATCGCCGGACTTGGCTGCCAGGTCGGGGGGGCCGTCGAACATCGCACGCGTCAGCGCGGCCATCGCTTCGGAGTCCTCGCCAAAGGACGAGGAGAAGGACAGCGGGACGCGGCGAGCGATGCGATCCAGCGCTACCTCCTCCGGGGTGCGCCCTTCCAGGAGGGCCAGCGTGCGCAGTACTTCGGCTTCGCTGCCCGTGTAGGTGACGCTGACAGTGACGGCGTCCTCGGGTGGGGTCGTGTGATCCGGCGGCGGAATGGGGGCGTCGGCCACGGGGGATCTCCTCAGGGTGCCGTTCGGTGTGATGTGTGGTGATTCCGACAGTACCGTCGCGTGGGCGGCGTTCACTGTGGAAGCAGCAGTTCCGCCCAAGCCGCCTTTCCGATGCCGTGCTGCTGGGGGCAGAAGCTCCAGCGGTCCGCGAGGGCCTGTACGAGGGTGAGGCCGCGGCCTCCTTCGTCTTCGAGGTTCGCTTGCCGGGGAGCGGGCCGACCGTTGTTCGCGTCGGAGACTTCGACGCGCAGGCGTCCGTCGTACGTGGCGAACCGGAGGCCGATCTCGCGGCCGGGTGGGCTGGAAGCGTGGCGGAGCGAGTTGGCGAACAGCTCCGAGAGCAACAGCTCGGCCGTTTCGGCCACTTCGCGAGTCCTCTTGAGCGTCGAGCAATACGGGTTCTGGTACAAGGCCTGGAGTGAGCTGCCGTCCGATGAGACGGCAGCCCTGACCACCGCACGACTCCACCTCGCGGATGTGCCGGTGCTCGTACCGGTGTACGCCCACCGGTACCTTCCCGCAGGCCGGGGAAACTCCGGGCATCCGGTGCTCTCGATGTGGAAGACCGACGTCATCTGCTACGGGCTGGACCTCGTCGACTACATGCACCAGGAGTTCGACGACGCACGCGGCGACGTCGACGAGAGTTGGGGCCCCTGAGCCGAAGCACGATAGGTGTCACCAAGGCATCGGTTGTCACGCGGACTGTCGGCCCCTGTCAGCGGTCAGGCGGTGAGTGCCGTGCGCAGCGTGGTGGCCATCAGGTCGATGGCTTCCTTCCCGGCCGGTACCGGGCCGGTGTGGGTGAAGTAGTGGTCGACGCCCTCGAAGCAACGGTGGGTGACCGGAACGCCGGCGGCCTCCAGGGCCTTGGCATACGCGTCGCCCTCGTCGCGCAGGCGGTCGTGCTCGGCGGTGATCACCAGGGCGGGCGGCAGTCCGGCGAGGTCGTCGGCCAGTCCGGGTGACACCAGCGGGTGGGTGCGGTCGGCGTGGTCCGGGACGTAGGCGGCGGCGAAGACCCGCATGAGCTGAGGTGTGAGCAGGGGCTTGGCGATGGGTGACTGTTTGGTGGCCGGGTCGGCGAGCTGGTCGAGCGGCGCGGAGTCGATGATCTGGAGGCGGGGCGCGAAGGTGCCGCGGTCCCGAGCGGTGCGGCAGACCGCGGCGGTCAGGTTGGCCCCGGCGCTGTGTCCGCCCACGGCGAGTCGCGAGCCGTCCCAGTTGTTGGCGGGGCCGTTCTCGGCCACCCAGGCGGTGACGTCGTATGCCTGGGTGACGGGTGCGGGGTACGGCCTCTGCGGGGCGACGGCGTAGTCCACGTTGATCACCACGCAGCCGGCCGTGGCGGCTATGTAGCGGCAGATGTGGTCGTCCTGCTGGGGGCGGGCGATCACGAAACCGCCGCCGTGGAAGTTGACGTACACGGGGGCGGGGGCCGAGGTGGCGGCCGACGGGCGGTAGACGGTGCACGTCACCGGTCCGGCGCCGGTCTCCACCCGGATGGATTCCGTGTGCTTCGGGATGTCGGTGAAGCGCAGGTCCTTGTGTACGCGGCTCATCATTCGGCCGAACAGCAGCTGAACCCCTCTGGCCTGGATTCTGGGCCTGAATGACATGACTGGACCCCATCGCTACAAACTTAAATTATCAGGATTCCTGATGATGGAGGCTCGTCGCTGATCACGCAAGGGGCAACACGAGCCGACTGCCGAAGGAGGGATGGACGCTCCAGCCGTAGCGCCCCGCCTGTTCGTCCAGGCCCCGTGTGGCTCCAAGCCCACTTGGCTGCGTCCGTCGGAGGCAGCCGGCCGCAGCAGCGGCCTGAGCCCCGGTCGGGTCCGCTCTCCTGGGTGCGCAGCAGAACGGTGCCGAACCATGGCGGCCACCGCGCCAGCGCGCAGCGCGGCCGTCACGTCGGCGGCGGTGGCGATTCCGAACGCGGCGATGACGGGCAGGGCGACGGCGTGGCGGACGGCGGCGACCAGGTCGGGCAGCTGGACGGACTCTCGATCTGGTGACAGAAAGGCTGCCGAATGAGCACCTGTGGCAAGCCGAATGCCTTGTTGGTGCCAAAGAGGCTGCCTCGCCCCGTACTGTCGGGCAGCTCATCCGGCTTCACCGATGACAAGTACTGGGCTTCGGCTCAACCCCGCAGCGACGGTCCCCTTCTGGCGGGACTCCTCTGGCTCGCGGTTCGTGGATGGCAACAGGTGCTCTCGGCTTGGGAAGCTGCGATCATCCGGTGCTGATGCGAGCGTTGACCTGTGGGAATGGCCGTGGGACGGCCTCTTCGTTCTGGTCCTCTTCCCTGGGATTCCCCGCCGCGCTGCCCTCGCCCACCCAGATGAAGAAGACCGCAGCAGCGGCCGTAAAGGCCACGGTCACGGGATCAGGGAAGCTGCCCGGCCGCGTGCAGCGCGTCGAAAGCCATCTCGTCGACGGCCGAGACCCGGTCCCGATCGGCGTAGCGGAACCATGCCTTCTCGGCGATCTCCCTTGACGGGGTCAGCTCACCGCGGTGATCGGCGGTGTAACAGATCATCCGGAAGGGGCCGTGATCCGGATGGCCCTCGCCGATCTCGAAAGTGCCGAAGTGCACCATGGAACCGGGGTCGATCACCGCCCGCAGTTCCTCGTCGATCTCCCGTACCAGGGTCTCGCCGTCGGACTCGCCCGGCTCACGATGACCGCCCGGGAAGTAGAAGAGACCTCTGCCGTGACTACGCGTCACCAACACCCGGTTGTCCCGAACCAGGATCCACGCCACCTTCTCCGGTACACCGTTGCCATTCGCCATGGCTCGGGACCGTATCGGAGGGCATGGTTTGCGTCAGCACCGTCCGCACACTGAGCTTGGGAAGCTGCGTGCCTGTGGGAACTGGGGGTGCCGGCCTGAGGTGAACGGTTGAGCCGGAGTGTCGTTCGGCTCGGCTGTATTCACCGGAGGTCCTCCGCTGTTCCCTGCTCGATCGGGCGCAGTAGTCGTGCACGCCGAGCGCCGCAGGGTCGCGGTACGCCGCGACCCCAGGGCGGTTGTCGTGTGCTCGCTCGCGAGGTGATGACCGGGCGGGCACTGGCGGAACGGTTCGGTGTCCGCCGAGCGTCGTTTCCCTCCAGGGCACGGTGGTCGTGTCCCGGAGAGGAGCGACCGGGTGCAGACGGGCGGATTCGCCAAGTGGACGCAGCGGTTCGAGGACGAGCGGGAGCGCCGGCTCGCCCAGGGGGACCCGGACTGGGGGCAGGGGGCGACTCTGCACCCGGCGGTGTGGGCCAGTATTCAGCGCTTCCAGATCGGCGAGGACGGTGACGGAGCGAACCTCGTCGGCAAAGCGGACCGGGCCGGTGATGCCGACTACGCGCAGGCCGTCCGGCTCTTCGTCGCCGAGGAGCAGAACCACGCCCGCCTGCTCGCCCGGCTGCTGGCCGCGGGCCGCGTACCGACGTTGACCGGTCACTGGAGCGACACGGTCTTCGTACGGTTGCGGCGTCTCATGGGTCTGCGCCTGGAACTGCTGGTGCTGATGATCGCGGAAGTGGTGGCGCTGCGCTATTACCGGGTCCTCCGTGATGGCACCCCTGACGGGCTCACTTCGGACGTGGCGGGACGGATCCTGTCCGACGAGCAGCGCCACGTCCCGTTCCCCTGCGAGCGACTGCACGCCTCCCTGGCAGAACTGCCCCGCCCGGTGCGCCGCCCGGTGACGGTCCTCTGGCGACTGCTGCTGCTCGCGGTCTCCCTCGTCGTCGCCGCTGACCATGGCGCAGCACTACGCCAACTCGGCATCGGGCGCCTTCGTTTCGTCGCCGACGTCATGGCATCCGCCGGCGTGGTGGTCTCGGCGGTGCTGGCACCTCGCCCAGACGCATGGTCAAGCATGCGTTGACACCCAGAACAGCTTCTTGGATCACCAGCTCCCGTGCCTGCGCGATGCGGTCCGGACGCCCCCGCCCCGGGGGCGCTGGGCGTGACGTACGAGCCGGTCGACACGTGTGTGCACCGGCGAACTCCCTTACCTGCAGCGGAAGTTGAGCCCGAACGCGGTCGTCTGGACCATGGGTGCGCAGGGTCGGACCGTCAAGATCAATGCAAGCCCTTTCCCTCCCCGCTTTGGGCGGTCGGCGGACCGTGCCGGACGAATAGGGCCGCGCTGTAGGGAAGTCGGCTGTGTATCACCTGTGAGTCCTGAGCTGCCGATACGCCGTGGGGCTGACGTACCGGACGACCGGTTTGGCCCGTTCGGTGCTCACGCTCCGGAGATTGGCCCGTTACCGACAGTGCAGCCCCCACCTCGGGCAACTCATACTGAGTTCGCGCAACAACGGGGGCTCTTGTTACGTCCTGAACCGCAACGCAACGCAGGTAACGCGGCGCCACTGACCAGGCGCCGCCGAGGTTCACGCGGCCATCGCGTTCACTCACGCCACTGTGTGGCCGACGTGTGCCCACGATGCCCTGGGAGGGGAAACAGTATGAGGAACTCACGCCTGAGAGCACTGTCCGGTGTACTTGCCGCCGGCGCGCTCATCGCCGGTCTGTCCGGTTCGACGGCGCAGGCATCGGAGAACACCGCGACCGCCGCTCCGGCGGAGATCGGCATCCGGTTCAACCCGGACGGCGATGCCGGGCAGTGCGGTGGGCTGTCGGGGCAGCAGTGGGGCGTCGACCCGGACTTCACCCGGGCGATCCGGTTCGACACCGACAACCGCTCGGGCGGCTGTCAGTTGTCCTTCGGTATCTTCGACCCGAGCAACACGCTCTCGGGCGCGTCCATCACCTACGGCTTCCAGGCCAGTGCCGGTGGCGACGCGGGGCAGTGCGGAAACCCGGGCACGTACCAGGTACCGATCCAGCGGTTCAGGACCTTCGGGTCCCAGGTCCGGGTCGACACGGACGGCAGGCCGGGCTACTGCAACCTCACCTTCACCGTCTCGGGCCGCTCCGACGTCATCCTGGAGGTGAGGTACTTCGCGGACGGCGACGGCAGCCAGTGCCTGAACTCCCTGCCCTCGGACCAGAACCACACGGCGTTCGCGGGCAGCCCGGTGACCATCGGCATCGACACCGACGGGCGCTCCGGCGGCTGCCAGATGCAGCTGCGGCTGCAGAAGGTCTAGCAGTCAGGTCCCAGCGCACCGGCCGGTTCACCACCGTGCAGTCGGCAGGGGTGCTGCGGTAGCGGGCGTGTCCGGGTTTCCGGGCCCGCCCGCCCTGTCGTTCCTGCCCTGGAGGACGGTTCAGCCTGCCGCACCGCGCAGCAGTTCCCCCAGCTTCAGTGCCGCCGGCAGCGGCGCGGCAGGCAGCGCCAGGTGAACCGTCCGGCGTAGAGCGGGGTCGGTGACGCGGCACAGGGCCAGTTCGGGTGGGATTGCCCAGGCGGCCAGTGACGGGACGAGTGCCACTCCCAGGCCGGCGGCGACGTAGCCGAACTTGCCGGTCCACTCCGCGATTCTGATGATTTTGCGTGGGGTGAAGCCGGCCCGGGCGCAGGCGTCGGCGAGCATCGTCGGGCGGTCGCCGTACGCGTCCTGGAGCCACGCCTCGTCGCGCAGGTCTCGCAGGCCGATCGACTCGGCTCCGGCCAGGGGGTGTTCGCGGTGGAGGGCGATGAACAACTCGTCCTCCAGTAGCGCGGTCGTCGTGGTGCCGTCGGACGAGGGGAGGCCGGAGGGGTAGTCGCTGACCACGGCCAGGTCGAGCGCGCCTTCCGAGAGGCGTTCCATCAGCGTGGCGCTGCGGCCTTCGACGGCGACGATCTCGACGTCCGGTCTGGCCCGTCTGAACTCCCGCAGGGCGGCCGGTACCAGTGAGATGTTGGCGGTCGCGAAGGCTCCCACGCGGAGCATCCCGCCGTGGCCCGCGTGGATCACGGTCAGCTCCTGCTCCGCCCGCGACAGACGTTCCAGTACGTCCACGGCGTGACGGTGCAGCGCATGGCCGGCGGGATTCAGGCGTACTCCCCGGGGGAGCCGTTCGAAGAGCGGGCCGCCTGCCTGCTGTTCGAGGGTGGCGATCCGCCGGGACACCGCGGACTGCGTGTAGTTGAGCCGGACCGCGGCGGCGGTGAACGAGCCGGTGTCGGCCACGGTCACCAGCAGGCGCAGCGCGTCGATCTCGAACACGTTTCCCCGTTCCTGGCATTCCTGGAGTGCATGGATCTCATCCAATCTAGTCGCTGGTGGAATGCCGTGTCTCTTCGTAACGTCTTATGACGTCGCCGATCCGCAAGCCGAATCCGCAAGCCGCAAGCCGAATCCGCAAGCCGAAATCCGAGGGGGAAACGTGATCGCTCTGCCCGCGATGCTCACCGATCTTGAGGAACTCGTCGTCTGTGAGTCCTTCTCCGCCGACCACACCGCCGTGGCCCGCAGCGCCCAGGTGGTCGGCGCGCTCGGCGCGAGACTGCTGGGCGCGGTGCCGGAGACGATCGTGATCGACGGTGTGACGCACCTGCGGTGGACCTTCGGCACACCGCGCGTGCTGCTGGTGGGGCACCACGACACGGTGTGGCCCGGGGGTTCGCTGGAGACCCACCCCTGGTCGGTGGCCGACGGGATCGCCCGCGGCCCCGGGGTCCTGGACATGAAGGCCGGGCTGGTGCAGATGTTCCACGCGCTGGCCTCCCTGCCGTCCCCGGAAGGTGTGTGCGTGCTGGTCACCGGGGACGAGGAGGTCGGTTCCCCGACCTCCCGGGGGCTGATCGAGGAGGCCGCGCGCGGCCTCGCCGCCGCCTTTGTGCTGGAGGCGTCTGCGGACGAAACGGGCGCGCTCAAGACCGCCCGCAAGGGCACCTCCCGGTACGAGGTCGTGGTGCACGGCAAGGCCGCCCACGCGGGGCTGGAACCGCACCGGGGGATCAACGCGGCGGTCGAGGCCGCTCATCAGGTGCTGGCCATCGCCGGTCTCGGGGACTCGATCGCCGGTATCGCGGGTGACGACTCTCCCGTCCTGGGAGCCCCGACCATCACGCCCACCCTGGTGTCGGCCGGCAGCACACTCAACACCGTGCCCGCGCAGGCGAGGATCGCGGTGGACGTACGCGTGCCGACCCTGGCGGCGCAGGACCGCACCGACGAGCTCATGCGAGGGCTCACTGCCCGTACCCCCGGCGCCCGGCTGACCGTACTGGGTGGGAGGAAACGGCCGCCCATGGAGCCCAGTTGCTCCGCCGAACTGTTCGCCCTGGCCTCCCGCATCGCGTCGGATCTTGGCCAGGAACCGCTGCGTGGGGTCGCCGTCGGTGGCGCCTCGGACGGCAACTACACGGCTGCCGTGGGCTGTCCGACGCTGGACGGTCTGGGCGGCGTCGGCGGCGGTGCCCACGCGGACACCGAGCATGTGCGGATCGCGACGATGGTCCCCCGTACCCAACTGCTCGCTGAACTCGTCGCCCGGACACGGCAGTAGGGCGGTAGCTCACAACTCAGCGCGCTTGAGGGCTCGTTCGTCCAGGAGATCGCTGTGAGGGGAGGCGGCGTCCACGTCATGAAGTCCGGTGAGTCCAGCCCCTGGTTCACTGCCAGGGTCAGTGGTGTCGCCAATCTCCATCTCTTCCTGGCCCTCGCCGGAAGCCTCGGCCGGAAGTGGCGGACAGCGGACACGCCGAACGCCCCGTGGATCACGGGGCGTTCAGGCCGTCGGAAACGGTGTGGCTACCAGATCGCCTCGACCCACTCCGGGTGGTCGATGAACGGGTTGCGGTTGTGCTGGTAGGTGTCGTAGATCGCCTGGTTGCGCTTCTCCTCGAAGGCGCTGGGCGGGTCCGCCTCGTTCCACGCCTTGAGTACGGAGAGCTTGCCGATGTACGGGGTGCTGCCGTTGTTGACCTTCTCGTCGGGCTCCAGGTTGGGCCAGCCGTCGTCACCCTCGTAGCGCACGGCCATGTAGAGGATCATGCGGGCCACGTCGCCCCTGTCCGCGGCACGCGGCGCGAAGGAGTCGGAGTCGACGGTGCTGCCGCCGCCGTTGGTGACCGTGCTGCCGCCGTTGTCGAAGTCCAGGTTGCCGCGGGTGCTGTTGATCACCACGTCGCAGGGGCGCAGGTGGTGCAGGTCCGTGCCGGGGCCGGTCGCCTCGCCGAAGTCGCCGTGGGACTTGGCCCACGTGTGCTCGCGGTTCCAGTCGCCGACGTCGCCGCCGTTGAGGGACTTGGCGCGTGAGGCACCGCTGTACAGCAGGATCACGTTGCTGCTGTTGTTCGGGTCCTGGTCGGTGACCTTGAGGGCGTCCCAGACCGCGGAGTACGAGATCTTCGTCTGGCTGCTGATGATCGTGTGCAGCGAGGACTTGAGCGTCGTACCGGTCTTGCCGATCGCGTTCTTGTAGTACGTCGAGTCGTACGCGGTCGTCGTCGCGCCGGCCGGGGTGGCGGTCATCGTGGGGATGGCGAGGGCCGCCAGGACGGTCGACGTGGCGAGCGCCACGGTCTTCCAACGGCGGGTGCGTATCAGCGTCGCGGGCATCGGGGGTGTCCGTTCTACGCGTGTCGAATGGGGGAGACATCCGGGAGCGTGACATGGACATGCGTTTCCGGCAATGAACTGCGCGTGTCCGTTGCATGACGTGAACCGGCAACTGGGCTGATTTCGGCTCGATTTGACGCGCGTAGAGCCAAGGAGAGGCCATGAGGTGGTCTGGAAACGGGCGTGGCCCCCGACCGGCGTTCCGGTCGGGGGCCACTCGGTGTCAACCGGTGCCGGTCGGGCTCAGCTGACGTCCGACGCGTCCAGACGGTAGGCCGTCGACGTGGACTGCGTGCTCGAACCGCTTTCCTCAGCCGTCGAGTTGGACGAGCCCGACGAGTTGGCGGACCCCGTCGCGGTGCTGCTGTAGTCGCTCTCCTTCACCGCCGTGCCGTACTTCTGCACCCAGGTGGTGAGTTCCTGGTCGCCGCCGCCCATGCCACCGCCCATGCCGCCGCCGAGCTGGATGTAGTGCAGCTCGCCCTTCTTCACCAACTCCTTGAGCCTGGCCAAGGTCATCGCCTTGTCCTGGCCGGTGAAGCCGAACATCGAGATGACGGGCTTGCCGGTACTGAGGATCAGCTGGCCGGCGCCCTGCGAGTTGGACACCGCGAGCAGCCACTTGGCGCCGTCCTGGTGCTTCTCCAGGTACGAGATCAGCTCGTTGCTGACGCTGCCGCCCATGCCGCCGCCACCGCCACCGGGGCCGCCGCTCGTGTCGCCGCCGGGAGCGGTACCGGTCCCGCCGTTCTGGCCGGTGGTCCCACCGCCGGGAGCCGTGCCGCCGCCCGGGAACTGTCCGTTCGTGCCACCGGGTGCGCCGCCGCCCTGCGGGAGCTCGCCGTTGCCGCCACCCGGCTGCATCTGGCCGTTACCGCCGCCGGGGAGCTCCCCGTTCGCCTGGCCGCCCTGCTGCGTACCGCCCTGCTGGCCGCCGGGGCCGCCGCCGTTGCCGCCGAAGCCGCCCCGGCCCCCGCCGGGACCGCCCATGCCGCCGCCGCTCGACGGACCCGCGGTCGGGTTGGTGCCGCCCATGCCGCCGCTGGTGGAGGAGAAGGCGGGCGAGACGGCGTAAGCCGTCGGACCCGCGAGGGCCGCCACGATCGCCGCGACGACGGAGGCGCCGAGCAGCCGGACCCTCGTACCGGAGCTCGCGGTCCGCAGGACGAACAGGCCCGCGATCGCGAGGACCATGAGTACGGCGATCGTCGGCCACAGCCAGGTGTTCCAGCCGGTGGCCCGCCGCAGTACCACGATCGCCCAGACGCCGGTGACCGCGAGGCCGGCCGGCAGGACCCAGGACCAGCGGGCGTCACCGCTGCGGAAGGCGCGCCACAGCATGACGCCGCCGGCGCCGGTCAGCGCCGCGATGCCAGGGGCGAGCGCGGTCGTGTAGTACGGGTGCATGGTGCCCTCGGCCATGGCGAAGGTCACGTAGTGCAGCGCCAGCCAGCCGCCCCACAGGACGAGCGCGGCGCGCGTCAGGTCGGTGCGCGGGGCCCGTCCGCACAGCACCAGGCCGGCGGCGAGCGCGAGGAACGCGAAGGGGATCAGCCAGGAGATCTGGCCGCCGAGGATGTCGTTGAACATCCGGCCGATGCCCGCGGTGCCGGCGAAGGTGCCGCCTCCGCCTCCGCCGCCTCCACCGTTGCCCTCGCCGCCGAGGACGCGGCCCAGGCCGTTGTAACCCATGATCAGGTTCCAGGCGGAGCCGTCGGTCGAGCCGCCGATGTACGGGCGGTCGTCGGCCGGGACGAGCGATACCGCCGTGGCCCACCAGAAGCTGGAGACGGCCAGGGCGACCGCGGCCAGGGCGAGGTTGACGACCTTCTTCTTCCAGCCGAGCTTCGACGCGTACACGTACACGGCGAAGACGGCGGGCAGGGCGATGTAGCCCTGGAGCATCTTGGTGTTGAAGGCGAGCCCGAAGAGGACCGCGGAGCCGATGAGCGGCAGCAGCTTGTCGGTACGCACCGCGCGCAGGGCGAGGGCGGCGCCGCCGGCCATCAGCAGGACGAGGACGGTGTCGGGGTTGTTGTCGCGGTTGATCGCGACGGTGATCGGGGTGAGCGCGAGGACGAGCGCGGCGATCGTGGCCGCAACGTGCCCGAAGACCCGCTTCACGGAGGAGTGCAGGATCCAGATCGTGCCGAGGCCGGCCGCGACCTCGGGCGCCATCATCTGCCAGGTCCCGAAGCCGAAGACGCGGCACGACAGGCCCATGATCATCATCGCGAACGGTGGCTTGTCGACGGTGATGAAGTTGCCCGCGTCGAGCGAGCCGAAGAACCAGGCCTTCCAGCTCTGCGTACCGCTGTAGATCGCGGCGCTGTAGAAGCTGTTGAGGCTGGAGGAGGAGAGGTTCCAGGAGTACAGGACCCCGGCCAGCAGCAGGATCGCGAGCAGTGCGGGCAGCGACCAGCGCGGCGCCTTCTCGGGCGGGCCTGGCGCGGCGGGGGCCGGTGGAGCCTCGGGGGCCGCGGGTTCGGCGGCGGCGGGGGTCTCCGGGGCGTGGGGGTGTGGGTCGGTGGCAGATGTCACCATCGAATCGTCCGGACGGCGGGTGGGTGCGCGCTGTGGCGCGACTGGGGGCCAGCTGTGAATCAGGGCAACAGTGCGTTACGCGCGGTGCGGGCTTTCCCCAAGCAAGCCGCTCCGCAAGCCGCCAAGTCAGCTTCCGAGCAAGCCGCCAAGCAGCCGCTCCGCAAGTCGCCTCGCAAGCTCCCGAGCAGCCGTCAGGCAAGCCGCCAAGTAATTCTCGAAAAAAAGTGCGACCGGCGTACAACCATTCGCATGTGCATGTGAGTCAGAAGGACACCAGCGTGCCAGGGGCGCGCTGATGTCTTTCGGGGATGGGAAACCTCCATGACTCACCACATATCCAGATCCGCGCGCACCCGCGTACTCGGCGGCGCCGCCGTCTGCGCCGCGACCGTGCTGTCGCTCGTTGCCACGGCTACACCCGCCAACGCGGCCACGGCGGCCGTCAGTTGTACGTCCGCAAAGCCCGCCCTCGCCACCAAGCTGAAGCGGGACATCACCACCGCCCTCTCCGGCCGTCGGGGCTCCGTCAGCGTCGGTGTGTTCGACCGCTCCACCAAGACGACCTGTGTGTACCGGGCGCAGACCGCCTACGACTCCGCCAGCGTCGTCAAGGTGACCGTTCTGTCGACGCTGCTCTGGGACGCCCAGAAGACCGACCGCGCCCTGACGGCCACCGAGAAGAGCCTCGCGAAGGCCATGATCACCAAGTCGGACAACGCCTCGACCACGAAGCTGTGGAACCAGCTGGGCCTGACGAAGATCAGGGCATTCGTCGCGGCCGCGGGCATGACGCAGACCAAGCCCGGCGCGAACGGCTACTGGGGTCTCACCCAGATCACCGCCCGCGACGAGCAGAAGCTGCTCGCCCTCACCACGATCACCAACGCGATCCTGACCGACAACTCCCGTGCGTACATACAGCAGTTGATGAGCGAGGTCATCGCGTCCCAGCGCTGGGGTACGCCGAAGGGCGCGCCCTCGGGTGTCTCGGTGCACGTCAAGAACGGCTGGCTGCAACGCGCGACGAACGGCTGGCGGGTGCACAGCGTCGGCACGTTCAAGGGTGGCGGCCACGACTACATGATCACGGTGCTCACCCAGGGCAACAGCACCTGGAACTACGGCATCACGACCATCGAGGGCGTCGCCAAGGTCGTCCACCGGGATATCGCCGCGAGCTGATCGCCGGCCGATCACGGGCCGGCCGCGAGCCGACTTCACCGCGTCGCCTCCCGGCCGTCACCCACCCGATCTACGGTGACCGCCATGCGCCTGCGACCCCTGCGAACCCTGCTCACCACCGTCACCGCCGGTCTGGCGGCGGCCGGCTGTCTGACCGCCGCCGGACCGGCGAACGCCAACTCCCTCACCGGTACTGCCAGTACTGCCAGTAACGCCAGTGCTGGCACTACCGTCAGCAATGCCTGCTCACCCACCGTCTCCCTCGACCGCTTCTCCGACGCCCTCGACAAGACGACGTACGACGGCACCTTCGTCGGTAACCTCTCCGCGCTCGCCGTGGACCAGAACGGCGACCTCGCCGCCCTCTCCGACCGCTCGTCCCTGTTCACCCTGGACCGGCGGACCCTGAGCCCCACGAGCGTCGTCCCCCTCGCCGACGAGACCGGCGCCGCGCTCGACTCCGAGGGCCTGGTCGTCGACCGGGACGGCACCCGCCTCGTCTCCTCCGAGACGGAACCCTCCGTACGCCGCTACTCCCGCGACGGCCGCATCCTCGACCGTCTCCCGGTGCCGGACGCGCTCAGGGTCGCCCCGGCCGGCCGTGCCACCACCAACCAGACCTTCGAGGGGCTCACCCTCCTCCCCGGCGGCCGTACGCTCCTCGCGTCCATGGAGTACGCGATCTCCGGCGACTCCACCGGCATCACCCGCTGGCAGACCTGGGAGCGCAGGGGCAGCCACTTCGTACTGGGCGCCCAGTACGCCTACCGCACCGACTCCGGCCTGGGTGTCCCCGAGGTGGCCGCGACCCCCGACGGCCGTCTCCTCGTCCTGGAGCGCGGGTTCACCGCCGGCGTCGGCAACACGGTCCGCCTCTACCTGGCCGACCCGCGCCACGCCACGGACACGAGCGGGGTCGACAACCTCACCGGCCAGGACAACGGCGTACGCCTGGTCAAGAAGACGCTCCTCGCCGACATCGTGAACTGCCCGTCACTGGGAGCGACCGCCAAGCAGCCCCAGCCGAACCCCCTCCTCGACAACATCGAGGGCATGGTCGTCACCGGCCGCACCCACAGGGGCCTGCGTGTCCTGCTGGTCAGCGACGACAACCAGAACGCCGTACAGACGACCCGCTTCTACTTCCTGCGGGTCCGGACGCCGTAGCCGGAAGTAGCCGCGCGTAGCCGGAATTGTTGCGGAGGGATGAAATCCCCTTCCGCCCGCGTTGGTGCTTACCGGCGGAGTGCGGAATCGCGGATCTACGGAAGGCGCCGGAGTGACTGAGCAGCGGGGGCGGAAGCCAGGACCCGAACCGGAACAGGTGCCGGATCCGGAACAGGTGCCTGCACCGGTGAAGGCGCAGGTATCGGCATCGGCACCTTCACCCGTACCCGTACCCGTACCCGTACCGGGATGGGCGCGGCGGCTGGTCGGATACGCCTGGCGGTATCCGAAGGACGTCGTGCTCTCCCTGGGTGCGTCCCTCGGCGGTATGGCCCTCATGGCGCTGGTCCCGCTGATCACCAAGGTGATCATCGACGACGTCATCGGCGACAAGAGCCGCTCCATGGCCCCCTGGGCGGGCGCGCTCGTCGTCTCCGCCGTCCTCGTCTACGTCTTCACCTACATCCGCCGCTACTACGGCGGCCGGCTCGCCCTCGACGTCCAGTACGACCTGCGGACGGAGATGTTCGAGACGATCACCCGCCTCGACGGGCGCCGCCAGGACGAACTGTCCACCGGGCAGATCGTCGGGCGGGCCACCAGCGACCTCCAGCTGATCCAGAGCCTCTTCTACATGCTCCCGATGACCCTCGGGAACGTGCTGCTCTTCGTGATCTCCCTCGCGATCATGGCCTGGCTGTCCCTCCCGCTCACCCTGGTCGCCCTCGCCGTCGCCCCCGCCCTCTGGATCGTCGCCAAGCGCAGCCGGACCAAGCTCCACCCGGCCACCTGGTACGCGCAGGCCCAGGCCGCCGCCGTCGCCGGTGTCGTGGACGGCGCCGTGACCGGCGTACGCGTGGTGAAGGGGTTCGGGCAGGAGGACCAGGAGACCGGGAAGCTCAGGGAGGTCGGGCGGCGCCTGTTCGCGGGGCGGCTGCGGACCATCCGGTTCAACTCCGTCTACACGCCGGTGCTCCAGGCCGTGCCCGTGCTCGGGCAGGTCGCCATGCTCGCGGTGGGCGGCTGGCTGGCCGTGGGCGGGCACATCACGCTCGGTACGTTCGTTGCCTTCTCCACCTATCTCGCCCAGCTTGTCGGGCCCGTGCGCATGCTCGCCATGGTGCTGACGGTCGGGCAGCAGGCGCGGGCCGGTACCGAGCGCGTCCTGGAGCTCATCGACACCCGGCCCTCCCTGCCGGACGGTCACAAGGACCTGCCCGCCGACGCCCCCGCCACCGTCGAGTTCGACGACGTCTCGTTCGGCTACGACCCCGAGCACCCCGTCCTCGACGGGCTCAGCTTCGAGATCCGGCCCGGTGAGACCCTCGCCGTCGTCGGCTCCTCCGGCTCCGGCAAGTCGACCGTCTCCCTCCTCCTGCCGCGCTTCTACGACGTGACGCGCGGCGCGGTCCTCATCGGCGGGCACGACGTCCGCGAACTCACCCTCGACTCCCTCCGGGCCGCGATCGGGCTCGTCCCCGAGGACTCGTTCCTCTTCTCCGACACCGTCCGCAACAACATCGCGTACGGCCGTCCGGACGCCACCGAGGAACAGATCCTCACCGCCGCGCGAGCCGCCCAGGCGGACCGTTTCATCGCCGAGCTGCCCCACGGCTACGACACCAAGGTCGGCGAGCACGGCCTCACCCTCTCCGGCGGCCAGCGGCAGCGCGTCGCACTCGCCCGCGCCATCCTCACCGACCCCCGTCTCCTCGTCCTCGACGACGCCACCTCCGCCGTGGACGCGCGCGTCGAGCACGAGATCCACGAGGCGCTGGGGCACGTCATGGAGGGACGCACGACCCTCCTCATCGCCCACCGCCGCTCCACCCTCGGCCTCGCCGACCGCATCGCCGTCCTCGACGGCGGACGCCTCGCCGACCTCGGCACCCACGACGAACTCCAGGCCCGTTCCGCCCTGTACCGGCGGCTGCTGACCGACCCGGACGAGCTGGGCGGCGTCTCGCCCGGCCGCGCCCTGCCCTCCGCCGCTCCGCCCGAGGACACCTCCGTACGGGACGAGCTGGACGCCGAGTTCGACGCCGAACGCGGGGTCACCCCCAGGCTGTGGAACGGCGACCGCGAGCCCAAGGACACCGCGTTCGCCGGGATGCCGGCCACGCCCGAACTCCTGGCCCAGGTCGAGGCGTTGCCCCCGGCCGACGACACCCCGGGCATCGACGAGGCACGCGCGGTCACGCCCGAGGAGTCGTACGGGCTGAAGCGGCTGCTGCGCGGCTTCGGGACGCCCCTGCTGGTGAGCCTCGGGCTCGTCGCCGTGGACGCGGGGATGGGGCTGCTCCTGCCGATCCTGATCCGGCACGGCATCGACTCGGGCGTCTCCCAACTCGCCCTGGGCGCCGTGTGGGTGGCCGCCGGGCTCGCCCTGGTGTCCGTCGTCGTCCAGTGGGCGGCGCAGATCGGTGAGATGCGGATGACCGGCCGTACCGGCGAACGCGTCCTGTACGCACTCCGGTTGAAGATCTTCGCCCAGCTGCAACGCCTCGGACTCGACTACTACGAAAGGGAGTTGAGCGGGCGGATCATGACGCGGATGACGACCGACGTCGACGCGCTGTCGACGTTCCTGCAGACGGGTCTGGTCACCGCGTTCGTCTCCGTCGTCACCTTCTTCGGCATCATGGCCGCCCTGGTGGTGATCGACGTACAGCTCGCGCTCGTCGTGTTCGTCACCATCCCGGTGCTGGTCGTCGGCACGTTCTACTTCCGCCGGGCGAGCGTGAAGGCCTACGAACTCGCCCGTGAGCGTGTGTCCGTGGTCAACGCCGACCTCCAGGAGTCGGTGGCCGGGCTCAGGATCGTGCAGGCGTTCCGGGGCGAGCGGACGGGCGCGAAGCGGTTCGCGGAGGGCAGCGACAGCTACCGCCAGGCGCGGGTCCGGGGGCAGTGGCTGATCTCCGTGTACTTCCCCTTCGTACAGCTGCTGGCCTCGGTCGCGGGAGCGGCGGTGCTGGTCGTGGGGGCGGGGCGGATCGACAACGGGACGCTGACGACCGGTGCGCTGGTCGCCTACCTCCTCTACATCGACCTGTTCTTCGCGCCCGTGCAGCAGCTCTCGCAGGTCTTCGACGGGTACCAGCAGGCGACGGTCTCGCTGAGCCGCATCCAGGAGCTGCTCCAGGAGCGGACCTCGACCGAGGCCGCCGAGGAGCCGCTGGACGTGCTCTCCCTGCGCGGCGACATCGCCTTCGAGGGCGTGGACTTCGCGTACGGGTCCGGCGACGACGCCGAAGAGGCCCTGAGCGGCGTCCAGTTGACGATTCCGGCCGGGCAGACCGTCGCCTTCGTCGGGGAGACGGGCGCCGGCAAGTCGACGCTCGTGAAGCTGGTCGCCCGCTTCTACGACCCGACCGGCGGCCGGGTCACCGTCGACGGCACCGATCTGCGGGCCCTCGACATCACCTCGTACCGCCATCGCCTCGGGGTCGTGCCGCAGGAGGCCTACCTGTTCCAGGGGACCGTGCGGGACGCCATCGCGTACGGGCGGCCGGACGCCACCGACGCCCAGGTGGAGGCGGCGGCCCGGGCGGTCGGGGCGCACGACATGATCGCCACGCTGGAGGGCGGCTACCTGCACGAGGTCGCCGAGCGCGGACGCAACCTCTCGGCCGGGCAGCGCCAGCTGATCGCGCTGGCCCGCGCGGAGCTGGTCGACCCGGACATCCTGCTCCTCGACGAGGCGACGGCGGCCCTGGACCTGGCCACGGAAGCCCAGGTCAACCAGGCCACGGACCGCCTCGCAGGCCGCCGTACCACCCTCGTCGTCGCCCACCGCCTCACCACCGCCGCTCGCGCCGACCGGGTCGTCCTCATGGATCACGGCCGGGTCGCGGAGGACGGCACCCACGAGGAACTGCTCCAGCTCGACGGCCAGTACGCCGAGTTGTGGCGCACGTTCGTGGGCGCGCCGGAACCGGAGGAACCGGTCACCTCGGCCCACTGATCGTCTCGCGCAACCGTTCGGCAGGTGCCCTGCGTCCGTACATCAGTACGGGCGCACGGCTAATGTCATGGCGGTGGCGGAGGGGGACACGGTGAGTGGTGGTTCGATACGGCGGCGGTTGGCGCTCGGGCTGGCCGTGCTGACCGCGTCCGGGATGCTCTCCCTGGCGAGCCCCGGGACCGCCGAAGCGGCCTCCGTGGCCTCCGCGTGCTCCGGCCGCAAGGCGCGGACGCTGGTCTTCTCCACCGGCGAGGTGCGCATCTACCGGCGCAACGGCTACGTCTGCGCGGTGACCGTGCCCAAGCGGCCGGGGGCGCGCCAGTGGATGTCGGTGAGCATACGGGCGCGCGGCGGGCGTCCGGTCGTCGACGAGGGGCAGTTCTCGAAGCGGGCCGGCCCGGTGACCGTGCACGCGGGGCGACGGCAGGTGTGGGTCAAGGGGGCGGTGGGCCGGGGATCGGTCAGTTCCGGCTGGATCCGGTGCTGAGCCGCGATTGAGCCGGTATCGCGCCGGTGTCGAGACCCGTCCGGACCCTATTTCCTGATCCCCGCCCGAGGGATTTCCCTATGGCCCCTGGTGTGCCGGTAGTTGCTCCGATAGCTTCCGGCCCACAGATGTCACACAGGGGGAGGGTGCATGGGTAAGGCGCTCAGATGGCTCCTCGCGCTCGCCGTGCTCATAGGCACGTTGAGCACGGCGGGAGCGGCCACCGCCGCTCAGCCGGAGGCCACCGGCACCACGCGAACGACCAGCGGTGCGGACATCAAGGACCAACTCCTCGCGATCCCGGGCATGAGCCTGATCCAGGAGAAGCCGTACACCGGCTACCGGTACTTCGTCCTCGACTACACCCAGCCGATCGACCACCGGCGGCCGTCCAAGGGTACGTTCCAGCAGCGCATCACCGTCCTGCACAAGGACGTCTCACGCCCGACGGTGTTCTTCACCAGCGGGTACTTCGTCAACACGAACCCCAGTCGCAGTGAGCCGACGCGGATCGTCGACGGCAACCAGGTCTCCCTGGAGTACCGCTTCTTCACTCCGTCCCGTCCCGACCCGGCCGACTGGTCCAAGCTGGACATCTGGCAGGCGGCCGCCGACCAGCACCGCCTCTTCACGGCGCTGAAGAAGATCTACGCCAAGAAGTGGCTGACCACGGGCGGTTCGAAGGGCGGCATGACCGCCACGTACTACGAGCGCTTCTACCCCCGCGACATGGACGGCGTCGTCGCGTACGTCGCCCCCAACGACGTGGTGAACAAGGAGGACTCGGCGTACGACCGGTTCTTCGCGGGCGTCGGCACCAAGGAGTGCCGCGACCGGCTGAACGCCGTACAGCGCGAGGCGCTCGTGCGCCGGGAGCCGCTGGAGAAGAGGTACGCCGAGTACGCCGCCGCCGAGGGCTTCACCTTCGACACCATCGGCAGCCTGGACCGCGCGTACGAGGCCGTCGTCCTCGACTACGTCTGGGGCTTCTGGCAGTACAGCCTGCTCGCCGACTGCGAGTCCATCCCGGCGGACGCGAAGAACGCGGCCGACGACGACATCTGGACCTCGATCGACACGATCTCCGGGTTCTCCTTCTACACCGACCAGGGCCTGGAGCCGTACACGCCGTACTACTACCAGGCGGGCACCCAACTCGGCGCGCCCACCATCAAGTTCCCGTACATCGAGAAGAAGTACATCCGCTACGGCTACCAGCCGCCGCGCAACTTCGTCCCCCGGGACATCTCGATGAAGTTCCAGCCGCGGGTGATGCGGGACGTCGACAACTGGGTCGAGCACCGTGCCCAGCACATGCTGTTCGTGTACGGGCAGAACGACCCGTGGGGTGCCGAGCGGTTCCGCCTCGGCAAGGGCGCGAAGGACTCGTACGTCTTCACCGCCCCCGGCCTCAACCACGGCGCGAACGTCGCGGGTCTGGTCCCCGACCAGAAGACGCTCGCCACGGCCCGCATCCTGGAGTGGGCCGGCGTCGCCTCGACGGCCGTCCAGTCGAACCCGTCGGTGGCCAGGCCGCTGGCCACGTACGACGCCAGGCTCGACAAGCGCGACATCGAGCGGGAGCCCACCCTGCGGCCGTAACGACCGTGGAAGGTACGGGTAGTTGATCGCGACGCGGCCCCCCGGTGACATGTCACCGGGGGGCCGCGTCGTCGTGTGGTCAGCCGTCGGTCGCCGTCGGCGGGCGGCCTGTCATCAGCCGGTTGACCAGGGCCACCAGCAGGTCCCGGCTGTCCGGCCGCTCCCGGAGGTCGCCCATGATGACCGGGACGTTCGGGTCGAGGTCGAGCGCGTCCCGCACCTCGTCCACCGTGCGGTCCCGCAGCCCGTGGAAGCAGTTGACGCCGACCACGAAGGGGACGCCACGGCTCTCGAAGAAGTCGATCGACGCGAAACTGCTCTCCAGCCGCCGGGTGTCCGCGAGGACGACCGCGCCGAGCGCCCCGTGCACCAGGTCGTTCCACATGAACCAGAAACGTTCCTGGCCCGGCGTCCCGAACAGGTACAGGACGAGCCGGCTGCTCACCGTGATCCGGCCGAAGTCCAGTGCCACGGTCGTGGTGGTCTTCAGCTCGACCCCGTCGAGGTCGTCCACGTCGAGCCCCGCGACGGTCAGTCGCTCCTCGGTGTGCAGGGGCGGGATCTCGCTCACGGAGCCGACCATGGTGGTCTTGCCGACGCCGAAACCGCCCGCGATCAGTATTTTCACCGCGGCGGGCGCGGTGGGCGTCCCGGCCACGGACACCTGTGACCCGGTCTGTTCGTCAGAGTCTGAGTAGGGCATCCTTCACCGCCTGAAGAAGAGTCATGTCGGGTTCCTGGCCGACCGCGAGTGGTGGCCGGGCCGTCACCCGGTCGAGCGTGATGAGATCGCCGACGAGGATCTTCGTCACCGCCACGGGCAGGTTCAGCCCGGCGGCGACCTCGGCGAGGGCCACCGGTGTACGGCACTGCCGGAGGATCGTCCGGTGCTCGGGCTGCAGCCCCCGGTCGCCGTGCCGTTCGTCGGGCGCGACCGTGGCGATCACCGTGATGAGGGTGAGGTCGTCGCGCACCGAGGCCGTCCGGCCATGAGTGATCGTGTACGGCCTGACCAGGCTTTCCTCGGCCTCATCGTCGTCCGGCGACGCGTCCGCCCAGTGGCTCACTCACGCCCCCCGCCCTCCAGCCGCTGGACCCGCACCTCGGTCCCCAGCCGCTGCCCCACCTGCTGGACGAGGGTGTCCATCGCCACGGCCATCACCTCGGCGTCGACCTCCTGGTCCGCCACGACCGCCAGATGGGTGCCCCGGCCGGCCGCGCTGACGAACAGCCAGAGCTCGTCGAGCTCGATGATGACCTGGCGGACGGCCCCGCCGCCGAAGACCTCACCGACTCCGCGGGCCAGGCTCTGCTGACCGGTGGCGATCGCGGCCAGACGTTCCGCGTCGACCCGGGCCATGCTGCTGGACTGGCTCACCACCAGCCCGTCGTCGGACAGCACGATGGCGTTGAGGGTGCCCGGAACCTGGTCGACGAGACGGTCGAGGAGCCAGTCGAGGTCGGAGTTGGTGGCAGTGGTTCGCAGAGTCATCGTCCGTCTTCCTTCCGGGCCCGGTCGGGTCCCGGTGCGGGATGGGTGGGCGGGTGGCCGGGCTGCTGATCGGCGTCGGGCCTGAGCCGGGCGGCCTTGGACTGGCGCTGGAAGGCACCCACGGTGGCACCGGAGCGGGCGCCCGTCCGGCGGGGGAGAGGCTGCGCGCCGGTGCCTGGGCCGGTGTGCGGCGGTTCGGTGGCGTACGGGGGCGGGGCCTCCCGGAGTTCGGTGGCGAGACTGGCCTGCCGGACGCGCCGGGGCAGGGGGTTCTGGCTCGCGGTGGGGGCCGGAGCGGGTGCCTGCGCGGGGGTTGGCGCGGGAGTCGGCGTGGACCGGGCCGGCGGTGTCGGCGGTGCGATCCAGGGGCCGATGAGCGGACGCGCGTACGCCTCCTGGTCGGCGGCGTGCGTGGGGTGCCCGGAGTTCCCCGGGTGTCCGGTGTGCGGCCGGGGGGCATGGTGGGTGGGGGCGTCGGCCGGTCCGGTGCGGGCCGTCGCCCCGCGGAGCGTGAGCGGGTCCGGGACGGGCCCGGCCGAGGACGCGGGGCGGGTGGAGGCGTGCCCCGGTCCGGTGCGGGAGGTCGCCGCGCGCAGCGCGAGCCGGTCCGGTACGGCGGCGGGCGCGGGAGTCGGGGCCGCCGCAGGAAGCGGGACCGGCTGCCCCTGCACCGGCCGACCGGCGGTGATCAGCTCCGCCGGGACCAGGACGACGACCCGGGTGCCCCCGAACGACGAGGGCCGCAGCTCGACCTGGAGGCCCAGGTTCGCGGCGAGCCGGGCCACGACGTACAGGCCGAGCCGGGCGTCGTCGGCGCGGGACATCACGTCCATGCGGGGCGGCGCGGCCATCAGCTCGTTGGCCTCGGCGTACTGCTCGGGGTCCATGCCCATGCCGCGGTCCTCGATCTCGATCGCGACCCCGCGCCCCACCTGGGAGGCGGTCACCTCGACCGGGGTCGGCGGCCGGGAGAAGGACACCGCGTTCTCCATGAGCTCCGCGAGGAGGTGGACCATGGGGCCGACGGCACGCTCCGACAGCCAGGTCTCGCCGTCGGTGTCGAGCCGGATGCGCCGGTAGTCCTGCACCTCGCCCTGGGCGGAGCGCAGGATGTCCAGCAGGAGAACGGGCCTGCGCCAGCGCCGCTGCGGTGTCCCGCTGCCGAGGATCACCAGGTTCTCCTCGTAGCGGCGCAGCCGGGCCGCCAGGTGGTCGAGGTCGAAGAGCCCTTCCAGGACCTCGGGGTCCTCGTGCCGCCGCTGCATCTCGCCGAGACGTTTCAGCTGCATGCCGATCAGCAACTGGGTGCGCCGGGCGATGCGTTGCAGCAGCCGCTCGAAGCCGCGGTACAGCTCGACCTCCCGCACCGCGGTCTCCAGGGCCGAGCCGCGGGCCTGGTTGAGGGCCTGGCCGAGCTGGCCGAGTTCGTCGTCGCCGTGGCGGATCTCGGGCAGTTCGGCGTCGGTGTCGACCTTCTCGCCCTGGCGCAGCCGTTCCACGATGTCGGGCAGCCGCTCCTGGAGTTCGAGGGCCGCGGCGCGCAGTCCGAAGATCCGGCGGCGCAGTGTTCCGGTCAGGCGCAGCGAGAGGACCAGTATCAGCAGCACGGCAGCCGTGCTCACGGCGCTGTTGACGATCATTTTGGTCATCAGGCCGCCGAGGTCGTCGTCGGTGATGGCGATGAGGTCGTCGGAGTAGGAGCTGCTGGCCTGCAACAACGGGGGAGTGATCCCGGCGAGGCTCTGCTGCCACTCCTTGCCGAGCTTGGCGGAGACGGCGGTCCGGCCGCCCGCGTCGGTGTTCCTGGTGTTCAGGAGGGTCTGTTCGACCGCGGTCTTCCGCTTCCAACCGGTTCCGGACAGCACGGCCCGGTATGCCTTGGCGCGGGCGTCGGGGAGCCGCGGAACGACCTTGTCGCTGTAGATGTGTTCCTGACTGCCGATCAGTTCGGCGAGCTGGAAGCGCTGCTCGTCGGTGAGTCTGCCGCTCGCCACTCCGGCGGCGATGATCGCGTCCTCGCGCGAGATCATCTCCAGGCCCCACTGCGCGTCGAGCGCCGGCCGGGCGAGGACGGTCGTCTCGCCGATGCCGATGTTGCCGAAGTCCTCGAACAGCTGCATGCTCGACGCGGCGACGCCGGTGTAGGCGTCGAACGTCTGCTGCTGGTCGGCGGACCGCCGGTCCACGGCGTCCCGGTAGCGCGGCAGCTTCTTCAGACCGAGGGTGAGATTCTGGAAGGCCTCGTCGAGGGAGCGGGGGGCGGTGCCGAGCGCCTCGAGGCTCCGTACGGACTTGTCGGTGAGTTCGCGTTGACGTGTCAGTTCGGACCTGGCGGTCTTGGGGTCCGCGAGCGCCGTCGCGCTGAGCCGCCGCTCCGCCTGGAGGTTGTAGAAGACGGTGTAGAGCGGGGTGCCGAACCGTTTCCCCTGCTCGTTGCGGTCATGGACGGTCCGCCAGTCGCCGTAGAGCTGGGCCGAGTTCATCCCGCCCAGGGCCACCAGGGCGAGACAGGGCACCAGGGCCAGGACGAGGAGGATCGTCCGGAGCGACAACTGGCGCTTCGGAACTTTCGGAGCCTTCGCTTCCTTCGCAGCCTTCGGAGTCCGATTCTGCTGCTGTTGCGCCGTGCGTGCGTGCAGTGCCACAGAGGTTCCCGGCCTGTGAGTGCTGGCGGACTGCCCGAAAAGAATGGGGTCCGCGCCATGACAGGGGGGAGCCTACCGATTCACGAAATCAGCACAACAGTTGTTCCGATGAATGGGAGCGACTCGTTACTTCGCCACTTGTCCGATGAAATGGAATCCTTCATGCCGGTTTCGCGCACCCGACCGGCCGCTCCCCGCCCAACTGCACGTAAAGGGCAGTAGAACTGGGGCAGTTGACGCGTTTGGTGACGGCCTCGGTCACCCGGTACTCCGGCTTCTTCTCGCCCTTCCCGTCGCACGCCGTCTCGCGCACCTCCCCGCGCCCGGCGCTGTACACGCAGTCGCCGACGATCGTGCGTGGGCCTCCGCCGCCGCCCGGGTCGCCGGGGTGCGGGGCCTGGAGGTTGCGCATACAGGCGTAGCCCTGTGGGACGGTACCGTCGCCGTCCTCGTCGGCGGCGGGGCGCTGTTCGCTGATGTGCAGCACGAAGTCGGTGGTCGCCGGGCACGACGGACCGTTGGTCACCCGGCCGTCGTACCGGGCCACGACCCGGGCCGCCGCCCGCTCGCTGGTGCAGGGCACCTCGGTGAAACTGGTGATGCCGAAGGAACTGCACTCGTCGATGGAGAGGAAGACGGTGCCGTAACCGGTGGGCCGGGGCGACGCGGGCCGCCGGCCGACCGCCGTGCCGTCGGCGGCCCCCGAGGCCGTCCCCTCCGAGGAGTCGCCCGCCGAACCGCCCGCCGAACCGCCCGTCGAACCGTCCGACGACAGCTGACACCCGGTCGCCGTGCACACCGCGACCAGGATCAGCAGCGCGCAGGCGAACACCCGCCCGCGCACCACTCCCACGAACACCGTGGAACGCACGGACCCCACAGAACGCACTGTGCGCATCGCATCCCCCCGAGTACCCGCGCCCAGCGTGGCCCGCGACGCCAGGGCCACGCCGGAAGTTCAGCGGATTTGCTCCTATTGGGGGTGGTGCGCCGGTTGTGCGTCGTACGCTGCGTACGCCTCCTTACCTCCTTCCTCTAGTACGACAGTCCGTGACCGATCGGATACAGAACGCGGGCCGGATCGTCCGCGCGCAGCACCGGCACCGGCAGCCTTCCGCGCGGCCGGACCCGGCCCGCGATCACCCGTGCGGCGGCCCGGAGTTCGACGTCGGTCCAGGAGTAGGTGGCCAAGTAGGCCTGTACGGACGGAAGTTGTGCCACGTCGTAGGGATTGCGGACGGCGACACACACCACGGGCCGACCGGTGGCGAGGAGTTGGGTGGCGAGGGCCCGCTGACTGCTTGTGCCGCTGAGGTTGTACGTCCCGACGACGACCGCGTCCACCTCCCCGGCGGCGGCGACGGCCCGGGCGATGACGGCGGCGGAGGGGGCGGTGCCGGTCGACAGGGCGGTGGCGGTGAAGCCCAGTTCGGTGAGGGCGTTCGCCAGAACGGTGGTCGGCGGCCCGGTCGTACCGGACGGCGAGGCGGGATCGGCGCCGACGACGAGCACCCTCCTGTGGGTGACCGGGGAAAGGGGCAGCACCTTCCCCGCGTTGACGAGGAGGGTGGTGGTCCGCTCGGCGATCCGGTCGGCGGCCAGGAGATGGCCCCGGACACCGACGGCCCGGTCGACCCCGGCATGGGTGACGTACGGCCGGTCGAGCAGCCCGAGCCGGTTCTTGAGCCGGAGGATGCGCAGCAGGGAGGTGTCGAGCCGTGCCTCGGTCAACTCGCCCTGCCGGACAGCCGTCAGTACGGCGTTCCAGGCGATGTCGATCGACGGCGGGTTGAGCAGCTGGTCGACCCCGGCCTTCAGCGCGAGCACCGGAACACGGTCGTCGCCGTACTTCTCCCGTACGCCCTGCATGCCCAGCGAGTCGGTGACCACGACCCCGTCGTAACCGAGTTCGCCGCGCAGGATGCCGGTGAGGATCGGGTGGGAGAGGGTGGCGGGGTCGCCGGAGTCGTCGAGGGCCGGGACCATGATGTGCGCGGTCATGATCGAGTCGATGCCGGCGCGGATCGCGGTGCGGAACGGCGGCGCGTCGATGCTGCTCCACTGCTCGCGCGTGTGCTCGATGACGGGGAAGCCGTAGTGGCTGTCGACGGCGGTGTCCCCGTGCCCCGGGAAGTGCTTGGCGGTGGCGGCGACGGAGGACCGCTGATATCCCGTGACCTGCGCGGCGACCAGCCCGGCGACGGCCTTCGGATCGGCGCCGAACGACCGTACGCCGATGACCGGATTGGCGGGATTGACGTTCACGTCGGCCACGGGTGCGTAGTCCTGGCGGATACCGAGGGCGCGCAGCTCGGCACCGCCGATTCGGCCGGCGGTCAGCGCGTCGGTGCGTGAGCCGTTCGCGCCGAGGGCCATGGCCCCGGGGAGGAGGGTGGCGGGTCGGCCGACGCGGGCGACGATGCCGTGCTCCTGGTCGGTGGAGACGAGGACCGGCAGCCCGCGGGGAGGGGTGAGCGAGGCCTGCTGGATGCCGTTGCTCAGATCGGCGATCTGATGCGGATCGCGGGTGTTGTGCGCCCAGGCGAAGTAGATGATCCCGCCGACCCGGTACTTGGCGATCAGTTCGGCCGCCGTCCGTACGCCGATCTCCGCGAGGTTGGCGTCGATGTCGGCCTGGTCGGGGGCGGTGGCGGAGTGCCCGTACACCCGCATGACGAACAGCTGACCGACCTTCTCCTCCAGGGTCATACGGGAGATGATCCGGCGAAGTCGCGCGTCGCTGTCGTACCGGTCGGCCGGATACGCCTCACCGCCGAGGGCGAGGGTGGCGCCGGTGCCGGCGGTCGCGGCGAGAAGGGCGCGTCTGGAAGGGCGGGCACCGGGCCCGTTCGGCTCAGCGTTCTGCTCAGCTTGGTCGCGCACGAAGGCGCTCCTTCCCTCGTGAAGGAAACTTCCGAGAAGCCACGAATAACCGGGAAGTTTCTTCCAGTCAAGAGTGCGCACGCTAACCCGAGATGGCCGAACGCCCCCGGAAAGGGGCCGTCACCGGCGCATCGGAGGGGGGCGCGCCGGTGACGGCTCGCTGCCGGCCGCAGGCGGTTTGGAGAGGGTGCGTCAGCGATCGCAGCCAGCGGCGAGGCCGACACCGCACAGCGGTGACTCATCCGGCAGTCGTGCCCGTTGGACGGGGCGGGGTGGGGGTGGGTTCCCGGATCGTCGCCGATTCCGGGAAGTCGGTACGGGGGTGTACGGGTGTGGACGGTGGGGCGGACGCGATGCCGGGTCGGGTCCCCGCGGAAGGCGGCGGGGGAGGCCGGACCGGCGGGACCGGGGTCGTGGCGCCGACCGTTCATGGTCCATTTCGCGGACGTTCCGGCGCGTGGGGCGTGGGGCGGGCGAGCATAGGGCCATGGCCGTCGTAGAGATTCCCGGTTCCAAGTCCATCACCGCGCGCGCCCTCTTCCTCGCCGCGGCAGCCGACGGGGTCACCACCCTGGTACGCCCCCTGCGCTCGGACGACACGGAGGGCTTCGCCGAGGGCCTGGTCCGTCTCGGCTACCGGGTCGGCCGGACCCCCGGCGCCTGGCAGATCGACGGCCGCCCGCAGGGCCCGGCGGCCAGGGAGGCCGACATCCACTGCCGCGACGGCGCCACCACCGCCCGTTTCCTCCCGACCCTCGCCGCCGCCGGCCACGGCACCTACCGCTTCGACGCCTCCCCCCAGATGCGCCGCCGCCCCCTCGCCCCCCTCACCCGCGCCCTGCGCGACCTGGGCGTGGACCTGCGGCACGAGGAGGCGGAGGGACACCACCCGCTGACCGTCGTCGCGGCGGGCGTGGAAGGCGGGGAGGTCACCCTGGACGCCGGCCAGTCCTCCCAGTACCTCACCGCACTCCTGCTCCTCGGCCCCCTGACCCGCGAGGGCCTGCGCATCCACGTCACCGACCTCGTCTCGGCCCCCTACGTGGAGATCACCCTCGCGATGATGCGGGCGTTCGGCGCGGAGGTGCGCAAGGAGGGTGACGTGTTCGTGGTCCCGCCGGGTGGCTACCGGGCCACCACGTACGCCATCGAGCCCGACGCCTCCACCGCCAGCTACTTCTTCGCGGCGGCGGCCCTCACCGGCGGCGAGGTGACGGTCCCCGGCCTCGGTACCGGCGCGCTCCAGGGCGACCTGGGCTTCGTCGACGTACTGCGCCGGATGGGCGCACGCGTGGAGATCGCCGACGACCGTACGACGGTCACCGGAACCGGCGAGCTGCGGGGCCTGACGGTCAACATGCGGGACATCTCCGACACCATGCCCACCCTGGCGGCCCTCGCCCCCTTCGCCTCCGGCCCCGTACGCATCGAGGACGTGGCCAACACGCGCGTGAAGGAGTGCGACCGCCTGGAGGCCTGCGCGGAGAACCTCCGGCGGCTGGGGGTGCGGGTGGAGACCGGGCCCGACTGGATCGAGATCCACCCCAGTCCGCCCGGCGTGGCCCCTGCCCACGGCACGGACATCAAGTCGTACGCCGACCACCGCATCGTCATGTCCTTCGCGGTGACCGGCCTGCGCACCCCCGGGCTCACCTTCGACGACCCGGGGTGCGTACGGAAGACGTTCCCCGGGTTCCACGAGGCGTTCGGCGAGCTGAGGGGCGTACTCGGGTAGGTCCGTCCCTAGGCGGACTCGTTGAGCAGCCGCGCGAGGTGCTCGCGGCCGGCGTCCAGCAGGCCCTCCAGGGGGGCGGCGGCCTCGTACCACCGCTTCTCGTACTCCCAGCACAGCCAGCCGTCCCAGCTGTGCCGGGAGAGGACCTCGACGCACTCGGCGAGCGGCAGGACGCCGGCGCCCAGTGCCACCGGGGTGGTGTCCTCGGCCGAGGCGATGTCCTTGACCTGCACGTATCCGAGGTGCGGGGAGAGGGCCGCGAAGCTGTCCGACGGCTGCTCACCGCCGAGCCAGGTGTGCATGACGTCCCACAGCGCGCCCGCCTGGCGGTGGCCGACCGGTCCCAGGATGCGGATCGCGTCGGCGCCCGTGCGATGCGAGTCGTGGGTCTCCAGGAGGATGCGTACGCCGTAGTCGGCCGCGTACTCGGCGGCCGTGCCGAGCCTCCGGGCCGCCGTCGCGTCGGCCTCCTCGGGGCTCTGGTCGGTGCCGCCGCCGGGGAAGACGCGCACGAAGGGGGCGCCCAGGTCGCGGGCGAGTTCGAGAAGCGCGCGGAGCTCCGTGAGCACGGGCCCGTCGTCGCCGGGGGCCGCGACGCGCACATACCCGGCGAGGCAGAGGATCTCGACGCCGGACGCCTTGAACTCGGCGGCCACATCGGCTCTCTCGGCGAGGCCGAGACCGGTGTGGACGGGTTCTTCGGGGTGCGTGCGCAGTTCGATGCCGTGGTACCCGTGGGTGGTCGCGAGCCGCAGGACATCGGAGACGGGGAGACCGGGCACGCCGAGGGTGGAGAACGCCAGTTTCATACAAGGGACCCTATCCGTCACTCCACCTTTCAGTCGTTTCCAGCGTTTCCATCGTTTCTGCCGCCGCGTGGAGATCCAGTCGCCAGTCCTGCCCGACCAGGTCCCTGCCGAAGGAGCGGTGGGGTTTCTCGGTGGCGAGGACGAAGCCGTGGCGCTGGTAGATCCGGCGGGCGGCGGTGAGTACGTCGTTGGTCCACAGGACGAGGTCGCGGTAGCCGACCTCGCGTGCGAAGCCGACGACGGCCGCGACGAGCCGGTCGCCGATACCGAGCCCGCGCGCCTCCGGCTCGACGAGCAGCAGCCGCAGCCGGGCCGTCCCGGGCGCCTCGTCCCGTACGCACATCACGCACCCGACGGGCCGCCCGTCCAGCTCGGCGATCCACACCCGTTCGAGGTGCGGGTCGTGGTCCTCGGCGAAGTCGGCGACGATTCGGGCGACCAGGCCCTCGTAGTCGGTGTTGAAGCCGTACTCGGCCGCGTACAGCGCCGCGTTGCGCTGCACGATCCAGCCGAGGTCACCGGGGTCGGGCTCCCGCAGCACGACGTCCTCGCGGCGCGGGGGCCGGCCGTCGGAGAGGAGCGAGCGGACCGTGTGCAGCGCCTCCGTGAGCCGGGGCCGGTCGGCGGCCGGCACGGTCGCGAGCAGCGAGGCGATGGCCTCGGCGGACCGCTCGTTCAGCAGGTGGGCGGCCTCGCGCCCGCGCACGGTGAGCGTGACGCGCCGCCGCCGGGGATCCCGCTCGGAGGGCGTCCGCTCGATCAGCTCGTCCTGCTCGAACCTGTTCAGGATGCGGCTCAAGTACCCTGCGTCCAGGGTGAGTTCGGCACGGAGATCGGCGGCGTCGGTACGGGTGGAGTGCGCGAGCTCGTAGAGGACGCGGGCCTCGGTGAGGGTGTAGGGGGCGTAGAGGCGGCTGCCGTAGTCGAGGGCGCCGATGACGTTCGTGTAGAAGCGGTTGAAGGAACGGATGTCCTGAACGGACATGGACCACCTCGTGGGGTGACTGTGACTGCGACTGCGACTGCGGACAGTTGACTCAGTCAGAGATATCGCTGCCATGAGGGTAGGGCCGGGGCGAGGTGTTCCTCAAGACCCGGCAGCGGGGCGGTGATGCGCGGTTCCGCTGTCCCACGACTTGGCCAACCGCATGCCCCCCGTTGCTCACTTGTTCATCCGCCGCCCTTGACGCCTCTCGCGGCGGGAGGTGAAAAGTGGAAGCCCGTCAGGCTCAACAAGGGGCAACCATGGCCGAGTTGACCCGTCGCGGACTCCTTGGCTCCGCCGTCGGCACGCTGGGCGGCGCAGCGGCACTCTCCCTCTTCCCTCCTCCGGCCGAGCGTGCAGAAGGCCGCGAGGCCCGACGCGACGGTCTGCTCGACGGCGTACGGCAGCTTGCCGGGGCCGACGATGTCCGACGCCCCTCCGCTGTTAACGTCGCGCCATGTCCAGGACCGAGATTGACGTGGTGACCGCCGAGTTCTTCGAGGCCTTCGACAACCGGGGCGGCAAGGCCGCCGACGTGGCCCGGGTCCGCCGGCTGGTTCTTCCGGGCGGCGTGATCGTCAAGACCGGACCGGAGTTCACGGTCTACACGGTGGACGAGTTCATCGAGCCTCGCCGCCAACTGCTGACCGACGGCCGGCTGGTCGAGTTCTCCGAATGGGAGACCTCCGAACGGACGGAGATCGCGGGCGACATCGCGTCGCGGTTCTGCGAGTACCGCAAGTCCGGGATCCTGGACGGTGAAACGTTCGAGGGAGGCGGGACCAAGACCATCCAGTTCGTCCGCACCTCGGAGGGCTGGCGGATCGCGGCGCTCGCCTGGTACGACCAGCCCTGACCGCAGCGGCGGGGTTCCCGGAATCGTCGCTGGGGCACCCCGCCCGGAGGGTCGGAAGGCTGCGCCTCAGCCCCAGAACTCGTTGCTGCGGTCGATGTCCTCGACGCACTCGTCGAGGTCGGTGATCTTGTCTCCGACGATCCGGAAGACGAGGGCGCCGGTCTCGTCGATCCGCCTGCCCTGGCGCTCAGCGGTGAAACGGTGCATCGAGACCACGTGTCCCCGGCCGTCGACGAGGACGTTCAGCGGCGCGACGCGCACGGTCCCGTCCGTCTCCTCGCCGAGCCGGCGGTACATGTCGATGATCGCGTCCTGCCCCTTGAAGTCCCCGGAGAGGGAGTGACTGCCGGGAACGTGATGCGTGGCGTCCCCCGCCAACAGAGTGCGCATGGTGTCCATGTCACCGCGCGAGAAGGCGTCGTAGCCCTTGCGTACGAGGGCTGCGTGCGGGTGCTCAGTCATGGTGATCGCCACCTTTCGACGTGTGGGCGATGTCCGACCGACGCGGTCCATTGTCCTCGGGTTCGGGACGGTATGCAGGTCGGACGCGGGATCCCGGAACCGTAACCGTCGGGCGACGGTTCCACGACGTGTGTACTCGCGGTGTGGGGCGTGGGCACGCTGCCCCTATGACGACCTCTTTGGCGGACGGCCGGCTGGCCTGTGGCTGCGGCGAGGACCAGATCCCCTGGATGCTGGCGAAGTTCGGGTTCCTGGGGGTGACGGGGCTGGTCCTGGGGTGCCTGGTCGTGATGATCCTGGTGGGCTGGGTGCTGGCCTCGGGGGTGTCGCTGGTCACGTGGTGGCGGCATCCGCCGGTGGAGACCGAGGAGGTGTCACGCGGCTCGCTGGACAACTTCACCTGGCGGAGCGAGGAGCCTGGCGAGGGCGGCAACCCACCGCCGGGTTGAGATGTCTGCCCTTGTGGGCCCAACTCTCCGGCACTCCGCACCTGTGCGGCACTCCGCACCTCTCCGGCACTCCGCACCTGTGCGGCACTCCGCACCTGTGCGGGATCCGCCCCCGCCCGTGCGCCCCCCTACTTCCGAGGCACCCCCGAAGACCCCCGAACCATCAGCTCCCCCCGCACCGTGGCGATGCCACCAGGCGGCGGCTCCTCGCGCCCCATGGCGATCCGCCCCGCCCGGGCCCCCGCCTCCGCCAACGGCAACCGCACCGTCGTCAGCGAAGGCCACGCGTCCACGCTGAACGGCAGATCGTCGAACCCGGCGACGGACACGTCGTCCGGGATCCGCCGCCCCGACTCCCGCAGCGCCGCGCACGCGCCGATCGCGACGGAGTCGTTCGCGGCGACGACAGCCGTCAGCGACGGGTCCCGGCGCAGCAGCTCCAGCGTGGCCTCGTACCCCGACCGACGGTCGTACCGCCCGTAGACGGTCCACCGGGGGTCCTCCTCGATCCCGTGGACCTCCAGCGCCGCCCGGTGCCCCTCCAGTCGGTGCCGGGTGGTCGTCCGCTCCTCCGGCCCCGCGATGTACCCCAGCCGCCGGTGCCCGAGCCCGATCAGGTGCTCGGTCAGCTCCTGACCGCCCCCGCGGTTGTCGAAGGTCAGCGCGATCGCCGAGGTGTCCGGCGCCGGCGGGCGCCCGCACAGCACCACCCTCGTCCCCGCCTCCGCGAGCCGCCGCAGCTTCGCCGAGACGGCCGCGAGGTGCGGCGGGTTCTCCACCGCGCCGCCGGTCAGTACGACCGCCGCCGCGCGCTGCCGCTGCAACAGGGTGAGGTACGTCAGCTCGCGCTCCGGCGAGCCGCCCGTGTTGCACACGACCGCCAGCCGTTCGCCGCCCGCTCGTCCGCCCGGGCCCGAGACCTCCGACTGGATCGCGCTCGCCATGATCCCGAAGAAGGGGTCGGCGATGTCGTTGACCAGAATCCCGACCAGGTCGGACGTGGCCGCGGCGAGCGCGCTCGCGGGGCCGTTGAGCACGTAGTCCAGGTCGTCCACGGCGCGCAGCACCCGTTCACGGGTGGATGCGGCCACGGGATAGTTCCCGTTCAGTACGCGCGACACCGTCGCGGGCGAGACCTGCGCGCGGGCCGCCACGTCCGCCAGGGTCACCGTCATCTCGTCGTCCTCCGGTCGCGCGACGTGTCGTCCAGCGACTTGTCGTCTGTCGCGTCGCTGTAAGTTGTCGTATTTTGCGTCTTCAGGTCCATACCGATGCAGACCCTACGACCTTTGGCGCTCGCCGTTCGCCCCCTCGAACAATTCGGCCCCTCTGTGCTCTTGTCCAGACCGCTGCACAGAGGCTAGCTTCTCCCTAGATAGAAAGCGCTTGCTGCAACGCTTGCCAGTAGGGCCGCCAGGGGGCTGCTCTTCCACCGGGCGTACGCGGCGCGTACATCGCGTACCCCGCCCCTGTGGCACCTACGAAGGGAAAGACGTGACACGCAAGACGGTGCGTATCGCCATGAACGGCGTGACCGGGCGCATGGGCTATCGCCAGCACCTGGTCCGCTCGATCCTCGCCCTGCGCGAGCAGGGCGGCCTCGACCTCGGCGACGGGACCGTGCTGTGGCCGGAACCGATCCTGGTCGGCCGCCGCGAGCACGCGCTGAAGGCGCTCGCCGAGCAGCACGGCCTGGACCCGCGGAACGTCTCCACGGACGTGGACGAGGTCCTCGCCGACCCGACCGTCGACATCTACTTCGACGCGCAGGTCACCTCCGCACGCGAGGAGTCGATCAGGAAGGCGATCGCGGCGGGCAAGCACATCTACACGGAGAAGCCCACCGCCACCGGTCTCGACGGCGCACTGGAGCTGGCCCGGCTGGCGAACGCGGCCGGTGTGCGCCACGGCGTCGTCCAGGACAAGCTGTTCCTCCCGGGCCTGCTGAAGCTCAAGCGCCTCATCGACGGCGGCTTCTTCGGCCGGATCCTCTCCATCCGGGGCGAGTTCGGCTACTGGGTCTTCGAGGGAGACTGGCAGAGCGCCCAGCGCCCGAGCTGGAACTACCGCTCCGAGGACGGCGGTGGCATCGTTGTCGACATGTTCCCGCACTGGGAGTACGTGCTGCACGAGCTGTTCGGCCGGGTGAAGTCCGTCCAGGCCCTCACCGCCACGCACATCCCGCAGCGCTGGGACGAGAACGACAAGCCGTACGACGCCACGGCCGACGACGCCGCCTACGGCATCTTCGAACTCGAGGGCGGCGCCATCGCCCAGATCAACTCCTCCTGGACGGTACGGGTCAACCGCGACGAACTCGTCGAGTTCCAGGTCGACGGCACGGAAGGGTCGGCCGTCGCCGGTCTCCGCAACTGCCGTGTCCAGCACCGCAGTTCCACGCCCAAGCCGGTCTGGAATCCGGACATCCCGGCGACCTACTCCTTCCGCGACCAGTGGCAGGAGATCCCGGACAACGCCGAGTTCGACAACGGCTTCAAGGCCCAGTGGGAGCTGTTCCTCAAGCACGTCTACGCCGACGCGCCCTACCAGTGGGACCTGCTGGCCGGCGCCCGCGGTGTCCAGCTCGCCGAACTGGGCCTGAGGTCCTCGGCGGAGGGCGTCCGTCTCGACGTTCCGGAGATCTCGCTGTGACCATCCAACTCCCGGACGCCACGGGGGTGTTGCGAGCGTACGAGCCACGCGCAACCCCTCTCGCCCTCACCCCCGGCACCCCCTTCACCTCCCGTACGGTCTACTCGGCGGCCCACGTCGTCGCCGACCCGTACGCGGACGTGTCCCCGGACTCCCCGGCCGCCGTCGACTGGGACGCCACCCTCGCCTTCCGCCGCCACCTGTGGTCCCACGGCCTCGGCGTGGCGGAGGCCATGGACACCGCCCAGCGCGGCATGGGCCTGGACTGGGCGGGCGCGGCGGAGCTGATCCGCAGGTCCGCCGCCGAGGCCAGGTCGGTGGGCGGCCTCATCGCCTGCGGCGTCGGAACCGACCAACTCACCACCCCCGGCGCCTCCTTGGCGGACATCCGCAAGGCGTACGAGGAGCAGCTCGCCCTCGTCGAGGAGGCGGGTGCCCGGACGATCCTGATGGCGTCCCGCGCCCTGGCCGCGGCGGCGCAGGGCCCCGAGGACTACCTCGACATCTACGGCCATCTGCTGCGCCAGTCCGCCGAGCCGGTGGTCCTGCACTGGCTGGGCCCGATGTTCGACCCGGCGCTGGAGGGCTACTGGGGGTCCAGCGACCTCGACGCGGCGACCGAGACCTTCCTCGACGTCATCGCCGCCCACCCCGACAAGGTCGACGGCATCAAGGTGTCCCTCCTCGACGCCCAGCGCGAGATCGACATCCGCCGCCGCCTTCCGCAGGGCGTGCGCTGCTACACGGGCGACGACTTCAACTACCCCGAGCTGATCGCGGGCGACGAGCAGGGCTTCAGCCACGCCCTCCTCGGCATCTTCGACCCGCTCGGCCCGCTGGCGGCGCAGGCGGTCCGCGTCCTCGACACCGGGGACACGGCCGGCTTCCGCGAACTCCTCGACCCCACGGTCGAGTTGTCCCGCCACCTCTTCCAGACGCCCACCCGCTTCTACAAGACGGGCGTGGTGTTCCTGGCCTGGCTGGCCGGCCACCAGTCGCACTTCACCATGGTCGGCGGGCTGCAGTCGGCCCGCTCCCTCCCGCACTTCGCCCGTGCCTACCAACTCGCCGACGGACTGGGCCTGTTCCCGGACCCGAAGCTCGCGGAGGAGCGGATGAGGAACCTGCTGTCCCTGTACGGAGTGGCCCAGTGAGCCCAGTGAGCGGCAGCACCGCGGATCTCTCGCGCTTCAGCATCAACCAGATGACGGTGAAGCAACTGTCACTGCCCGAACTGGCCGACGCCTGCCTGGAGCTGGGCGTCCCCGGGGTGGGCCTGTGGCGCGCTCCGGTCCAGGAGTACGGCGTCGAGGCGACGGCGAAGCTGCTCCGCGACGCGGGCCTCGCCGTCACCACCCTGTGCCGGGGCGGCTTCTTCACCGCGATCGACCCCGTGGAACGGGCGGAGGCCCTGGCCGACAACCGCCGGGCGATCGACGAGGCGGCCACGCTCGGCACGGACACCCTCGTCCTGGTGTCGGGCGGCCTGCCGGCCGGCTCGAAGGACCTGTACGGCGCCCGGGAGCGCATCGCCGACGCGCTCACCGAGCTGGGCCCGTACGCCGAGAAGCACGGCGTACGGCTGGCCATCGAGCCGCTCCACCCCATGTACGCCGCCGACCGCTGTGTGGTCTCGACGCTCACCCAGGCCCTCGACCTCGCGGAACGCTTCCCCGCCCACCAGGTCGGCGTCACGGTGGACACGTACCACATCTGGTGGGACGACAACGCGCCCGCGCAGATCGCCCGCGCCGGTGCCGGTGGCCGTATCCACAGCTTCCAGCTCGCCGACTGGACCACCCCGTTGCCGGAGGGCGTCCTGAACGGCCGCGGTCAGATCGGTGACGGCTCGATCGACATGCGGGAGTGGCGGACGTACGTCGAGGCGGCCGGCTACACCGGTCCCATCGAGGTCGAGCTGTTCAACGACGCGCTGTGGGCCCGGGACGGGCGCGAGGTGCTCGCGGAGACCGCCGCGCGGTTCGTGGAGCACGCGGCGTAACGACACGGCCGAGAGCCGTCCGTACCCGGTGGAGGACCGGGTACGGACGGCTCGGCGTCACCGGTGCGGCCCGGTTTCCTCACGCGCGGATCTCGATGCCGTGGGAGCGGTCGTCGGTGAGGATCTCCATCAGGGCGCGGTGCTCGGTGCGCAGCCGGTCGACCTTGCCGGTGACCTTGTTGTGGACCTCCAGCTCACAGCTGGTGATCTTGGTGTTGAGGCAGTGCTTGATGCCGCCCGGCGGGTTGTAGTAGTTGAGCCCGACGAACTGCTCCTGCTTCGCCAGGAACCGCCCGTTGACGGTCACGGTGTCGTCGCCCGTGCTGAAGTCCCAGTAGAAGTAGCCGAACTGGGCCTTCGCGGTCAACGCCCGCCGCATTGAGACGAGTTGGTACTCGCGTTCGTCGTGGCGCAGGACGACGAAGGTCGCCATCGGTGTCCGGACCGGGCCGATCTTCGCGCGGGCGGTGACGATCTCCAGGAAGCTGTCCGGGGCGTCGTCGAACCCGGCGACCTGGCCGAAGGCGTAGTGATCCGTGTGCCGGCTGCCCCAGTTGTGGTTCTGGCTGCCCGTCCAGCCGGCCACGTCGACCGTCCCGCCGTCGACCGTGAGGGAGCCGTCGAACCGCGCCAGCGGCATCCCGACCAGACTCTTGGCCTTGGGGAAGCCACCCTCGTACATCTTCGGCGGCAGCAGGAACAGCGGCGGTTCGGTGCCCTCGTACGTCAGGTCCCAGCCGATGGCGCCGTTCGGGCCCGTCGCCTCGCCCTTGAGGCGGCCCGGTTCCAGGACCCGGTCGCCGACCCGCGCGCCGAACGCCCCGCGCCGGAAGTCGCACTCGGCGATCGGATACTCCTCCTTGGCGACCACGTGCCGGCCCGTCACCCCGTCGAAGTACACCGCCCACAGCTCACCGATGGCCGCCTCCGGCATCCCGGCCGGGCTGAAGACGGTGTACCGGATCCAGAAGGCGCGCGGCTCGGTCGGATGGTTTCCGCGTTGGTAGAAGCTCTCGTAGTGGCCCTGCGACCGGGCCGGGTCGTACTGGACCGTGTTGAGCGGCAGGGTGTGCGGATCGTCCTGGCGCGTCACCATCAGGGGCTCCAAACGCGTTGTGGTGGGCGGGAGTTCAGCGACTGCGTGGTCGGCGTCGAGGGCCGGCGGGGACGGCGGTCGTGGAGGGTCATCACCATCCCGTAGCGGGGTCGCAGGGTGATCGTGGCGTGGTCGACGACCCGGTGGGACGGGACGTGCCGGAACTCGTAGCGCTGCAGCAGCGCGGCGAGCAGGAGGTGCGCCTCCATGAGCGCGAAGTGCTTGCCGATGCAGAGATGCGGCCCCGCGCCGAAGGGCAGGTAGGCGAACCGGTGCCGTTTCCCGGGCGTCCTGCCCTCCCCGCCGCGGAGGCGGTCAGGGTCCAGACGGTCGGGGTCGAAGCGGCCGGGGTCGAAGCGTTCCGCGTCGGTCCAGTGCGCCGGATGGCGGTGGATGTTGTGCAGGTTGACCAGGACACGGGAGCCCGCCGGCACCCGGTGGCCGCCCAACTCGGTTTCCTTCAGGGTCAGTCGGGGCACGATCGGCGCCGACGGGTACATCCGCAGCGACTCCTCGAAGACCTGGAGCGTGTACGGCATGGCGCGCAGGTCGTCGACGGTGGGCAGGCGTCCGCCGAGGGCGTCGTCGACCTCGCGCTGCACCGCCGCCAGGACGTCACGGTGGCGGGAGAGGAGGTAGAAGGTCCAGCTGAGGGTGACCGCGGTCGTCTCGTGCCCGGCGGCGAACGTGGTGATCACCTCGTCGCGCAGCTGGCGGTCGTCCATGCCCACGCCGGTGTCCTCGTCCCGGGCGTCGAGCAGCATGTCCAGCAGATCACCGCGCCGGACATACGCGCGTTCCGCCGTTGCCGCCGCCTCGGCCCGGCGTTCGCGGATGATGCGGTAGATCAGGGAGTCGATGCCGTCCATGACCTCCCTGAACCGCCGGTTGCGCGGGGTCGGCCAGTGCGGAGGCGGGCTGAAGGGGTTCTGGAGGCGGTCGAAGGCGAAGTTGATCGCCACCTCCACCGCGTCCGGGCCGAGTTCGCCGAGGCCCTCGGTGATGTCGGTGCTGAACATGCACCGGCTGACGATGTCGAGCGTCACCCGCATCAGCTCGGTGTGCAGATCGACCGTGTCACCGGTGCGGTAGGTGGCCGCCAGGTGGGTCAGCTGGTCCTCGACCGAGCCGGCCATCGTACGGAACATCGCGGCGAGGGCCTGTTTGCCGTAGATCGGCTGCATCATGCGCCGGTTGGTCAGCCAGCTCTCGTGGTCGTCGCCGGTCAGCAGCCCCTCGCCGAGCACCAGGCGCAGCGGGTTGTCGGCGCCGAGCTTGCCGTAGACGGCGCTGTCCGTGAGCACCTCGCCGGCCAGCTCCGGACCGGACACTCCGTGCACGGACACCGGGCCGAGCCGGTAGCGGACGAGGTCGCCGCCCTCCCGCCAGCCGGCGCGCATCGCGGCGAGGATGTCCCGCCGGAAGGCCGGCACGCTGCCGAGGACCGGCAGCCCGGCCACCTCGGGAGCCGCTTGCCTGTCCACTTGGCCGCTCATTTGCTGCCGAGGGCGCAGACCCAGCCGAGGGAACGGCGGGGCTCGGCGACGAAACGGGTGTCCTTGAAACCGGCGACGTCGAGCATCGCCACGAGTTCGGCGCCGGACAGGATGCGCAGCCCGTCCCGCTCGGACCGCTCGGTGAAGCGCCGTCCGAAGAGCAACTGGGTGAGCGTCGGTACGGCCGACGCCTCCCGGCTCATCTCCAGGGTGACGGCCAACTGCCCGCCGGGTTTGAGGACTCGGTACGCCTCGGCGAGTCCGCGCAGCGGGTCCGGCCAGAAGTAGAACGTCTCGATGGCACTGACCCGGTCGAACACCTCGTCCTCGTAAGGCAGTTGCCCCACATCGCCCTGCAGGATCGCGACCCGGCCCCGGCCGACGGCGGCGGCGTTGCGCCGCACGGCCTGGCGGACCATGGTGGGCGAGTGGTCGAGCCCCGCGACGAAACCCGACTCGGCGCGCCTGGCGAGCAGTTCCACGGCCATCCCACTGCCGCAGCCCAGGTCGAGCACATGATGGGTACGGCGGACGTCCAGATGCTCCGCCGACCACCGGGTGAGCCCCCGATGCTGGACGGTCATCAGATGCCCGACCAGGGCGCCCGGCGCACCCGCCGGGCGCCGGAAGTTCTCCTGCAACAGACGGTAGGGACCTCTGGTCTTCGTGCCGGTGCTCTTGATGCCGGGCATGGGCCTTCCCCCCTCTTTTCTCGGTCTCCACCAGGTCTTACGATCTCCCGCTCCGGCGTCCCTCGCGTGGATTTGCGCGGACTTGAGCGTGAGTGTCCGCGTCAGTCGTTCACGCCGTGCTTCGTACCTCGCGGTCCAGCCGGTCGAGATGGCGGCGCAGCAGCAGCCGCCCCGCCCCGCCGAGCGGCAACCGTGGCGCGGCCGACCGGTGCCAGGGCAGCGGCGCCGGACTCCCGTCCGCCTCGCCCCCGGCCAACTGCCGTGCCACATGGGCACCGTGGGCGATGGACAGGGCCAGCCCGTGACCACAGCAGCCACCGATGAACCACATCCCCGGGGTTCCGGTGAGCGGGCCCACGACGGGCAGGTCGTCGAGGGTCACACCGATACGGCCGGTCCAGTGGTGCGTGACGGCGGTGTCGGCGAGGAGCGGGTGCAGGGCCCGCGTCCGCTCTGTCAGCCACCGCCAGGTCGCCCGGCGGGCCCGGTCGTCCCGCCGGCCCCCGGCGCCGCCCGGCGGACCCGGCAGCGAGGCCCGGCCGCCCCCGAGCACCAGGCGCCCGTCCGGGGTCAGCCGGAAGTACGGTGCCAGCCGCGCCGCATCCACCAGGGAGGCCCCCGACGCGTCCCCGAGCGCCTCGCGCGCCGCCGGTTTCAACGGCTCGGTGGCGATGGCGTGCACCTCCAGCGGGGCCACCGTCCCCACGGGAAGGCGGAGGGCACCGGCCCCGCCGTTGACCGCGAACACCCCGGCACCCGTACGGAGTTCACCGCGCGGGAAGAACAGCCGGGTGCCCCCGGTGCCGGTGGCCCGGTGGCCGAGGACAGGTGAACGCCCGTACAGCCGGGCGCCATTGGCCGCACAGGCCCGGGCCAGGGCGGCGGTGAGACGGGCGGGGTCCAGGGTGGCCGCCTGCCGGTGGAGCAGCCCCGCCTGACAGGGCACGTCGATGCGCTCGCGCACCCCGGCCGCCGACAGGGGCGGTACGTCCAGGCCGAGGGCGCGGTAGGCCGCCGACTGTCCCGACAGCCGGGCCAGCCCCTCCGGTGAGCGGGCCACGACCAGTTGCTCACCGGTGCGCACGGGCACGTCCAGAGCGCTGCACAACTCCAGGGCGGCGGCCACCGCGTCCTCGCCGGCCCGGTGCATACGATGGGCCGTGTCCGGGCCGTGGCGGCGGATCGCGCGGTCGACGGGCGGACCCGCCCGGGGCCCGAGGAGCCCGGTGCCGTGGCCGCTTGCACCGGCGGCGGGGTGGCCCGCGTCCACGACGACGACATCGGCGCCGGGTGCGTACCGCAGCAGGTGGTAGGCGGTGGAGAGGCCGGCCAGACCGGCGCCGACGACGGTGAAGTCGGCGCTCACCAGGCCTCGTACGGACGGGAGTCGGTGGTCCTCGGGCCGCCCGCCCCGCCACGGCGGCGCCACGACCACAGAGGCTTCCACGGCACCGTAGGGCCGCCGCTCACCCATGCCGCGCCCCGCCTTCCCGGCCGTGGAAGGCGCGGTCGTACCAGAGCAGCGGATGCCCGCTGCCCGTGTGGGCGGCGAGCACCTCACCGACGACCAGGTGGTGGTCGCCGTACGCCCGTACGTCCGTCACCGCGCAGACGGACCAGGCGAGGGCGTCGGTGCGGACGGGCACGTCATGGACGTACTCCGCCTGCTCCTCGCCGTAGCGTTCGGCGGCGGTGGCGAGGGGGTCGGCGCAGCGCTCGGCCCAGGGGCGGTGCCGTTCGTCGAGGACGTGGAGGGCGAAGGAGCCGTGGTCGCGGAGGGCGGCGAGGGTACGGGAGGCGTTGGCCAGGCAGAGCGACATCAGGGCCGGGGACGCGGAGACGGCCGCCGCCGAGGAGACCGTGGCACAGACCGGCCGCCCGGCGGCACCCCGGGTGGTCACGACGCACACGCCGGCCGCCAACTTGGCGTACATGTCGAGGCATTGGGCGACACCGGGCCGCGTGGCAAGGGACGACAGGGGGTCAGCCATGCCGGGAGACGGCGAGATCCATCGGGGTCATGAGGGTCACCCGGCCCATGAGCCCTTCGAGGATGCGCAGGATGTTGTCCCGCAGCGTGCTCTCGGCGACCGGGTCGAGGATCTCCGCCAGGGACGGGATACCGAGGTCGAAATCGGACCGGAAGGTGACCACGGTTCCTTCCTCCTCCCGCTCCTCGCACACCCAGGAACCGTGGAAGACCTCGAAGTCACCCTTGATCTGCTCGAACTCGACGGTCAGCGTCTCCGGGACGAACCGGTCGAGTTCGCTCCACCGCATCAGCCCGTTGCGGAAGATGACACTCCAGTCCGACCGGAGCGACCCGTCGGCCTCCGGCGGATGCACCACGACCTCGTCCACCTTGTCGGTCAGCTCGGGGTAGCGGCGGAAGTCGCAGATCAGCTCGTACGCCTGACGGGCCGTACGCTCCTCGGCCACCACCTGGACGACTACTTCACGCATGAATTACTCCTCTTCTGCTGTGTACCGGGGAGATCGGGCATACCGGGATGATCAGAAGGCGTTGGTCTCCCGCCCGAGCCGCCACAACGCACCCGGCCGTACCCGTCCCTGGAAAGCGATGTACTCGGGCAGCACGACATGCGGCGCCCATTTCTCCTTGTAGTCGAGCTGTGCGGCGGCGGGATAGATCCGCTCACCGTGCTCACCGAGAAAACGCACGACACGGGCCACCATTTCACTGGCGCCCGGCATTTCAAGGGCCGGATCGAGCCCGACGAAGGGAGTGAACCCGAAGTGCAGCCATTGGCCACCGCCTTCACCGGTCATTCGCTCGATCGCGGTCGAGTTGAGGAGTTCCATGGTGCCGGGCGGGGCATCGGTGCGGCGCCGGCTGAGATCGTGCAGCCAGCCCGGACGGCTGCCGAAGGCGGGGGAGTAGCTGATGTATCCCACGACGCGCCCGTCGACGGTGCCGGTGAATACGCGCTGATGCTTCTGCTCGGGCCCGTCGCGCTCCCCGACGAGAAACCGAAGCTCTTTCGTTCGTTTCCCTTTCCCTCGCAGCCATTCACGGTCGAGGAGGTCGAGCTCGCCCGAGGTGTCGCAGCGGCCGGCCTCGGCGACCTCCACCCCTGCCCGCCGGGCCCGGGAGATCTTGTTGCGCAGCCGCACGAACGGCGACCCGCGCAGGGTGAACCGCTCCAGATCGACGGCGTACGAAGCCCCCAGCTGGTTCACGGTGAACCCGCGGGACGCGTACAACCGGGCGTCATCAGCCTGCAGTTGTACGGCGATGACGCGCCGCCGCCCGGCCGCGGCCCGGTCGAGAAACGCGTCCAGCAGCCCGGCACGGTCGCCGGGCGCGGCGAGGGGACCGCCGAGCTGGAGGAGATGACGCCCCGCCGGCCGAAAGGCACAGACGCCGTCGTGGTGATCGTCGAGAAAGAACTCGTTCCCGGTGTTGAGGGCGAGGAAAGCGCTGGGATTGTCGGCGTGCGCCGCCACCAGATCAAACACGGACGGCATCGCGCGCCCTCCCGCCGTAAGCCCGCTGGAATGTCGCGAAGTCCGGATGCGTGGATGGCTCGAAGGGCACACCGAAGGGTTTCAGGGAGTTCCCGAAAAGGGCCCGGTCGCCCATGAGGTGAATCGGCAGCGCGAGCAACGCCCATTCCGCACCGACCAGCCAGCTCCACAGTCCCGCGAACACGGCCCAGGTCACAAGTGAGTGCATGAGATTGTAGGCGACGTAATATCCCCGCCCGATACGTCCGTCAGGGCTTCCCCGATAAGCGATGGCGCCCGGGATGTACCCGAGGACATCGATGACGAGAAACAGGGAAACGAAAAGCCACCAACGGATCTCGGAAAGATGCGTCAGAGCGGCGACGGAGGAGACGACGAGAGCGACCGACCACTCAAGCCGGGCGAGCCGAAACGTGGTTCTGGTGTGGAAGAGATTCCTGGCATCCAAAAAGGCCCCCGTACACCCGGAGTGAGATTCTCACCTGTCTTACGGCCCGGGCCGGGGCGTCCCTCGCACGCCGGCCGAAAAAGTCCTGGCCTCCCGTACAACCCTCTCCCCACCTGGCGGGTCGTACGTGGCATCGGGGCTTCTGGAGGGGGATCCGGGGGGATCGCGGGGGTTTCGATACGGAGGGGAAGCCGAGGGGGCCCGGTCGACGGACCGGGCCCCCTCGATGCTGAACCCGACCGGCGGGCGACACCACCTCCGGCTACCTTGAGGTCCTGGGAAGAACTGGCGAAGCTCGACCAGCACCAGGACTCGACCAGCCGCAGGAACGGAGTCGCCGCACATGTCACTCGTCCGCGTCCACAACTTCTCCATCTCGCTCGACGGTTACGGCACCGGTGAGGGGCTGAGCCTTGAGGCGCCGTTCGGCCACGCGGGCCACAGGCTGCACGAGTGGATGATGACCACCCGCTTCTGGCACGACATGGTCGGCGAACCCGGAGGAACCGCCGGCCTCGACGACGCCTTCGCGCGGCAGTTCGCGCCCGGGATCGGCGCCGAGATCATGGGCGCGGCGAAGTTCGGCCCGCCCGGCTGGCACGAGGACCCGGAGTGGAAGGGGTGGTGGGGGCCCAACCCGCCCTTCCACACCCCGGCCTTCGTCCTCACCCACCACCAGCGCCCGCCGATCGAGATGGAGGGCGGCACGACGTTCCACTTCCTCGACGCACCGCCCGCCAAGGCGCTCGAGACGGCCCGCGAGGCAGCGGGCGGCGAGGACGTACGCATCGGCGGTGGACCCACCGTGGTCCGCGACTTCCTCGCGGCCGGGCTCATCGACCACCTGCACATCGTGGTGGTCCCGATCCTGCTCGGCAGGGGCGTACGCCTCTGGGACGGACTGGAGGGCCTTGAGAAGGACTACGAGGTAGAGGCCACCTCTTCGCCCAGCGGAGTCACGCATGTGACGTTCACGCGTGCGGGTCGCTGAACCGGAATCCGACTCAGAAGAAATCCCCGCACCGCGACAGCGCATTGGCGTACGGCCGGGGGGTCAGGGGGTGTCCCCCGGGAGAGCACGGCACAGCGCCTCGACCTCCGCAGCCGTGGGGAAGGAATCCTGGGCCCCCGCCCGCGTCACCGCGGCCGCGCCCACCCGGGCCGCGTACGCCGCCGCCTGGGCCAACGACTCACCCGCGCCCAGCCGCCACGCCAGCGCGGCGGTGAACGCGTCGCCCGCCCCCGTCGTGTCCACGGCGTCCACGGGCACCGACGGCACCCGCACCCGCTCCCCGGCCCGTACGGCGACCAACGCGCCCTCCGCGCCCAGGGTGATGACGACCGAGCGCGGCCCGAGCGCGAGCAGCGTCTTCGCCCAGTCCTCCGGCGAGTCGCCCAACTCGGCGTCAGCACCGGCGATCACCCGGGCCTCGTGCTCGTTCACGATCAACGGGTCGCAGACGGCCAGGACTTCACGCGGCAGCGGGCGAGGAGGGGACGGGTTCAGGACGAACCGGCCCTCGGGAGACAGGTTCCGTACGACCTCCACAACCGAGTCCAGCGGAATCTCCAGCTGTGCCGACACCACCCGCGCGGCCTGGAACAGGCTCCCCGCGGCCCGGATGTCCTCGGGCGACAGCCGTCCGTTGGCGCCCGGAGACACCACGATGCTGTTGTCACCGGACGGGTCCACCGTGATCAGCGCGACGCCCGTCGGAGCCCCGCCCACCAGGACGCCCACCGTGTCGACACCGGCGTCCCGCATCGAGTCGAGCAGCAGGCGGCCGTGGCCGTCGTTGCCGACCCGGGCCAGCAACGCCGTACGGGCCCCCAACCGGGCTGCGGCGACCGCCTGGTTGGCGCCCTTGCCGCCCGGGTGGACGACCAGGTCGGATCCGAGCACGGTCTCACCGGCGGCGGGCCGTCGCTCGACCACGGTGACCAGGTCGGCGTTGGCCGATCCCACGACCAGCAGGTCGTAGTCGTCGTCGTACATGAACAGTCTCCGTTGCATCGAGTCCGGGTGACTCTCAGTATTCCCGGTGTTGCCGCCGGGAAGGTCCGTGACGGTGTCACCGGAGCCCGAGTTGCTCGCGTCCGGTGTCCTGTCGACGCTCTCCCGCTTCCGTCCCCTTGCGCTGGTCTGGTGGGTGAGCCGGCGCCGCAGTTCCCCGAACGCCGCGACGCAGACACGGCGGGACAGACGCCGGTTGCGGTACGTCAGCGTCTGCTTACGCCGGTCACCGCCACCGGAGGCCCCGGCGGGCGACAGGAGCGGCGTCACGGCCATGTGATCGGCACCTGTGTGATCATCACCCGGGACTGGGTCCGCCCCCGGCACCGACAGGACGGCACTGTCAGCGCCAAGCGGTAGCGTCGGATCATGTCGAAACAGGCGGGCGGCCCGAAGCAGGCGGCGCAGGGGGAACGGCACCTGGCCGTCCTCGAGGGCGTCCTGGAACGGATCACCTACGCCAACGAGGAGAACGGCTACACGGTCGCCCGCGTCGACACCGGCCGCGGCGCCGGTGACCTCCTCACGGTCGTGGGCGCGCTGCTCGGCGCCCAGGCCGGCGAGTCGCTGCGCATGGAGGGCCGTTGGGGCTCCCACCAGCAGTACGGCAAACAGTTCACGGTCGAGAACTACACGACCGTCCTGCCCGCCACCATCCAGGGCATCCGCCGCTATCTGGGCTCGGGCCTGGTCAAGGGCATCGGCCCGGTCTTCGCCGACCGGATCACCCAGCACTTCGGCCTGGACACCCTCCGGATCATCGAGGAGGAGCCCAAGCGGCTCATCGAGGTGCCGGGCCTCGGCCCCAAGCGGACCGCGAAGATCGCCGACGCCTGGGAGGAGCAGAAGGCGATCAAGGAGGTCATGCTCTTCCTCCAGAGCGTCGAGGTGTCCACGTCCATCGCCGTGCGCATCTACAAGAAGTACGGTGACGCCTCGATCTCCGTCGTCAAGAACCAGCCCTACCGCCTCGCCTCCGACGTCTGGGGCATCGGCTTCCTCACCGCCGACAAGATCGCCCAGTCCGTCGGCATCCCGCACGACAGCCCCGAGCGCGTCAAGGCGGGCCTCCAGTACGCCCTTTCGCAGTCCACCGACCAGGGCCATTGCTATCTCCCCGAGGAGCGGCTGATCGCGGACGCGGTGAAGCTCCTCCAGGTCGACACGGGCCTCGTCATCGAGTGCCTCGCCGAACTCGCGGCACCCCCGGAGGAGGGCGAGGACCCCGGCGTCGTACGGGAGAAGGTCCCCGGCCCCGAGGGCGACTCGGAGTCCGTGACAGCCGTCTACCTGGTCCCCTTCCACCGCGCCGAACTCTCCCTCTCCGCCCAGCTGTTGCGCCTCCTGCGTACCGGTGAGGACCGCATGCCCGCCTTCCACGACGTGGACTGGGAGAAGGCGCTGGCCTGGCTCCAGGGGCGTACGGGGGCCGATCTCGCCCCCGAGCAGGAGGCCGCCGTCCGGCTCGCGCTGACGCAGAAGGTCGCCGTCCTCACCGGCGGTCCCGGCTGCGGCAAGTCCTTCACGGTCCGCTCGATCGTGGAGCTGGCGCGCGCCAGGAAGGCCAAGGTCGTGCTGGCCGCCCCGACGGGCCGCGCCGCCAAGCGCCTGGCCGAACTCACCGGCGCCGAGGCCTCCACCGTCCACCGCCTCCTGGAGCTGAAGCCCGGCGGCGACGCTGCCTACGACAGGGACCGCCCCCTCGACGCCGACCTGGTGGTGGTGGACGAGGCCTCGATGCTGGACCTGCTGCTCGCCAACAAGCTGGCGAAGGCGGTCGCGCCGGGCGCGCACCTGCTGTTCGTCGGGGATGTGGACCAACTCCCCAGCGTCGGCGCCGGCGAGGTCCTGCGGGACCTGCTGGCCGACGGCAGCCCGGTGCCCGCCGTCCGCCTCACCAAGGTCTTCCGGCAGGCCCAGCAGTCGGGCGTGGTGACGAACGCGCACCGGATCAACTCCGGGCAGCATCCGGTCACCGACGGCATGAAGGACTTCTTCCTCTTCGTCGAGGACGACACGGAGGAGGCCGGCCGGCTCACCGTGGATGTGGCCGCACGACGAATTCCGGCCAAGTTCGGTCTCGATCCCCGGCGGGACATCCAGGTGCTCGCGCCGATGCACCGGGGTCCGGCGGGCGCCGGAAACCTCAACGGGCTGCTCCAGCAGGCGATCACACCGGGCCGCCCCGACCTCCCCGAGAAGCGGTTCGGCGGCCGGGTTTTCCGCATCGGCGACAAGGTCACGCAGATCCGCAACAACTACGACAAGGGTGAGAACGGCGTCTTCAACGGCACCGTCGGCGTCGTCACCTCCCTCGACGAGGTGGAACAGCGCCTCACCGTGCTGACGGACGAGGACGAGGAAGTGCCGTACGACTTCGATGAGCTGGACGAACTCGCCCACGCCTACGCCGTGACCATCCACCGCTCCCAGGGCAGCGAGTACCCGGCGGTGGTCGTCCCGGTCACCACGGGCGCGTGGATGATGCTCCAGCGCAACCTTTTGTATACGGCCGTCACCCGGGCGAAGAAGCTCGTGGTCCTTGTCGGTTCACGCAAGGCGATAGGCCAGGCGGTGCGCACGGTGTCGGCGGGACGGCGCTGTACCGCACTGGACTTCAGGCTGCGGTCGTAGCCGCGGCAGCCATGGCCGCCCGCCGTGACCGGCGCAACGATCGCGAAAAATGATCGATCAAATGAGTCACAAAGGTCACAGGAGACTTCCGGAACCAGGGCGAAGGGGGGCAGGATGAGTAGCTTGGCGGCACTCAGTGCCGCCAATAGGCCCAATGGTCGACCCCGAGTGCACTCTCCTGCGCCAAATGGGGGATGGTAGAGACAGTCAGGGCACCTCGAAGAAGAGGCACAACGTCGGTGAGGGATGACGTGAGCGAGCACACCAACAACGCTGTAGTACTGCGGTTCGGCGACGGCGAGTACACCTACCCGGTGATCGACAGCACCGTCGGCGACAAGGGCTTCGACATCGGGAAGCTCCGCGCTCATACCGGTCTGGTGACGCTGGACAGCGGCTACGGAAACACCGCCGCCTATAAATCCGCAATCACCTACCTCGATGGTGAGCAGGGCATCCTCCGGTACCGCGGATACCCGATCGAGCAGCTCGCCGAGCGCTCCACCTTCCTCGAGGTGGCGTTCCTGCTGATCAACGGTGAGCTTCCGACCGTGGACGAGCTCTCCGTGTTCAAGAACGAGATCACGCAGCACACCCTGCTGCACGAGGACGTCAAGAACTTCTACCGCGGCTTCCCCCGCGACGCGCACCCGATGGCGATGCTGTCGTCGGTCGTCTCGGCGCTGTCGACCTTCTACCAGGACAGCCACAACCCGTTCGACGAGAAGCAGCGCAACCTCTCGACGATCCGGCTGCTCGCCAAGCTTCCGACGATCGCCGCGTACGCGTACAAGAAGTCGATCGGTCACCCGTTCGTCTACCCGCGCAACGACCTCGGTTACGTCGAGAACTTCCTCCGCATGACGTTCTCGGTGCCGGCGCAGGAGTACGACCTCGACCCGGTCGTGGTCTCCGCCCTGGACAAGCTGCTGATTCTGCACGCCGACCACGAGCAGAACTGTTCGACGTCGACGGTCCGTCTGGTCGGTTCGTCGCAGGCCAACATGTTCGCGTCGATCTCGGCCGGCATCTCCGCGCTCTGGGGCCCGCTGCACGGCGGAGCCAACCAGTCCGTGCTGGAGATGCTGGAGGGCATCAAGACGAACGGCGGCGATGTCGACGCCTTCATCCGCAAGGTGAAGAACAAGGAGGACGGCGTCCGCCTGATGGGCTTCGGCCACCGGGTGTACAAGTCCTTCGACCCGCGCGCGAAGATCATCAAGGCTGCCGCGCACGACGTCCTCTCGGCCCTCGGCAAGTCCGACGAGCTGCTGGACATCGCGCTGAAGCTGGAGGAGCACGCGCTCTCCGACGACTACTTCGTCTCGCGCAACCTCTACCCGAACGTCGACTTCTACACGGGCCTCATCTACCGCGCGATGGGCTTCCCGACCGAGATGTTCACGGTCCTGTTCGCGCTGGGCCGCCTCCCGGGCTGGATCGCCCAGTGGCACGAGATGATCAAGGAGCCCGGCTCGCGCATCGGCCGCCCGCGCCAGATCTACACGGGCGTGGTGGAGCGGGACTTCGTGCCGGTCGAGCAGCGCTGATTCCGTACCGCCGGGTGGGCTTGCGCGATCACGCCAGTTCACCCGGCGAGTGAGTCACAGGCGAACGAGTCACAAAGGAACAGAACAAAGCGGAAGGCGCCCTGCCGACGGTCCCCCCACGGGCCGGCGTACAGGGCGCCTTCCCATGTCCCGGTGCGGATTCCCCCCACGGGATCCGGCCGGGCGTTTCGGAGGACAGCGCCTGAATTCGCTATCACTTGTGCGGGCTGCCGAAGCAACCGTTGTTGTGCGCACCGCCATAGTGACGGGTGTTGAGCAAAACGAGCAAAACTCGCCGTACTCATGCTGTGTGCGGTCTGCCGGGACGCGCACGCTGGGGTGGGCCGCTCAAGCTTCCCGGTGTACGTGTCCCGGCAACGCAGCTCCGAGGACGTCCCCCAAGACATCCCCAGACGTCATCCAGCGCCCCCCAAGACGCTGTCTGACATCGCCAACTTAGACCTTCGAAGCCCTTCGATGGTTACGTTCACAGCACTGTGATCCGCGTCTCTCGCATATGTCCTTTAGGTACGCCAGATCCCGGTTGTCGCGACCGGGGCCAAGCGTAAGGATGATGCGCGAGCCTTGTGAAGAGCTTATGTGAGGCTGGCGTTGGACTCCATAGGGACTAGGACACCTACTTGCGCGTACTGCCGGTAACTTTGGCCGGTCAGGGCCCGATCTCAGCGGAACGTGCGCAGACGGAGGCTGTTCGTCACCACGAACACCGAGGAGAAGGCCATCGCGGCCCCCGCGATCATCGGGTTCAGCAGTCCGGCGGCGGCCAGCGGCAGCGCGGCCACGTTGTAGCCGAACGCCCACAGCAGGTTGCCCTTGATGGTCGCGAGCGTCTTCCGGGACAGCCGGATGGCGTCGGCGGCCACTCGTAGATCCCCGCGCACCAGTGTCAGATCGCTCGCCTCGATCGCCGCGTCCGTGCCCGTACCCATCGCCAGGCTCAGATCGGCGGTGGCCAGCGCCGCCGCGTCGTTCACCCCGTCGCCGACCATCGCGACGGTCCGCCCCTCGCCCTGCAGCCGCCGTACGACGTCGACCTTCTCCTCGGGCAGGACCTCGGCGATCACCTGGTCGATCCCGACGGCCTTCGCCACCGCCTCCGCGACCGCCCGGTTGTCCCCGGTCAGCAGCACCGGCGTGAGCCCCAGCGCGCGCAGCTCGCGCACGGCCTCGGCGCTGGTCTCCTTGACCGCGTCGGCGACGGTGAGGACACCGCGCGCCACACCGTCCCAGGCCACCACGACGGCCGTACGTCCGTTGCTCTCGGCCTCCGCCTTCGCGTGGGCCAGTTCCTCCGGGAGCGACCCCGCAGGCCCGTCCACGAGCCGTCCGACGGCCACCTCGTGCCCGTCCACGCGCCCGCGCACGCCCCGCCCGGGCACGTTCTCGAAGTCCTCGGCCTCCGGCAGCGCCCCGACCCGCTCAGCGGCCCCGGCGGCCACCGCTCGGGCGACCGGGTGCTCGGAGGCGTGTTCGAGGGCGCCCGCGAGCCGCAGTACCTGCTTCTCGTCGGTACCCTCGGCGACGTACACCTCCTGGAGGGTCATCCGGCCCGTGGTGACCGTGCCCGTCTTGTCCAGGACGATCGTGTCGACGCGGCGCGTGGACTCCAGGACCTCGGGGCCCTTGATGAGGATGCCGAGCTGCGCCCCGCGCCCCGTACCGACCATCAACGCGGTCGGCGTGGCGAGGCCCAGCGCACACGGGCAGGCGATGATCAGGACGGCGACGGCGGCGGTGAAGGCGGCGACCGTGTCACCCGTGACGCCGAGCCAGACCCCGAACGTACCGAGCGCGATCAGCAGCACCACCGGCACGAAGATCCCGGAGATCCGGTCGGCGAGCCGCTGCACCTCGGCCTTGCCGTTCTGCGCGTCCTCCACCAGCCGGGCCATCCGCGCGAGCTGGGTGTCCGTACCGATGCGGGTGGCCTCGACGACCAGCCGGCCCCCGGCGTTCACGGTCGCGCCCGTGACGGAGTCCCCGGCTCCCACGTCGACCGGCACGGACTCGCCGGTCAGCATCGACGCGTCGACCGCCGAAGCACCCTCGACGACCGTGCCGTCGGTGGCGATCTTCTCCCCGGGCCGTACGACGAACCGGTCCCCGATCGCCAACTCGCCGACGGGGATGCGCACTTCACGCCCGCCCACCCGTCTCCCGCCGCCGCCCTCAACCGAGAGCGCTTCGCGCTCGCCCTGCTCGTATCGCAGCACGGAAACGTCCTTGGCGCCCAGTTCCATGAGGGCCCGTAGCGCCGCGCCCGAGCGCCGCTTGGCGCGGGCCTCCAGATAGCGCCCCAGCAGGATGAACGCGACGACCCCGGCGGCGACTTCGAGATAGATCTCCGAGGTGCCGCCCGTACGGGACGCGGTGAACGAGAAGCTCTCCCGTATCCCCATCCCCTCCATGCCCGGCATCACCGGTCTGCCCGCGTCGCCCCAGAACAGCGCCCCCAGGGACCAGCCGTACGCGGCGAGCGTGCCGACCGACACCAGGGTGTCCATGGTGGCCGCGCCGTGTCGCGCGTTGGTGAACGCGGCCCGGTGGAACGGCAGTCCGCCCCAGACGACGACCGGCGAGGCCAGCGTCAGCGCGAGCCACCGCCAGTTGTCGAACTGGAGCGCGGGAACCATGGACATCAGGACGACGGGCGCGGCGAGCAGCACGGAGACGGCGAGCCGCTGCCGCAGACCGGCCAGCTCGGGGTCTTCGTCCCGCCCGGCCGCGGGTGTCTCCGTCACGGCCGGTGGGGGCGGCTCCTCGGCCGTGTACCCCGTCTTGACGACGGTGGCGATGAGGTCGTCGACCCTGACCCCGTCCCCGTACGCGATCTTCGCCTTCTCCGTCGAGTAGTTGACCGTGGCGAGGACGCCGTCCATCCGGTTGAGCTTCTTCTCGACGCGGGCCGCGCAGCTGGCACACGTCATCCCGCCGATGGTCAGCTCGACCTCGTGGGGCGTGACGGTCGGGGTCTCGGTGCCGGTACTGGTCATGGTCGCCGCGTCCGTCCGGTCAGACCCGGGCGGCGAGCTCGAAGCCGGCCTCGTCCACCGCGGCGCGCACGGCGGCCTCGTCGAGCGGGGCCTCGGACACCACGGTGACCTCACCGGTCGCGGCGACGGCCTTCACCGAGGTGACGCCGGCGAGCTCGGAGAGCTCACTCGAAACCGAGCCTTCGCAGTGCCCGCAGCTCATGCCGGTCACCTGGTAGACGGCGGTGACGGAACCGGGGGTGTCGGTCTGGGCGGTCATGTCGTTGCTCCTCTTCGAAGTCTCATCGAGGTGTCATCCAGGCACCGTCGTGGCGCACGTGCCCTGTGAGTCTCACACTACTATACCCCTGGGGGGTACTTCTCTCGTGTCGGTGGCAAGATCTCCGGTACGGGGGACGGCGACGGTGAGGGCGAGGACGTATGCGTGCGGTGGTGTTCGAGCGGTACGGGGAGCCGGCCGAGGTGCGGGAGGTGCCGGACCCGGTGCCCGCGCCGCACGGCGTCGTGGTGCGCGTCGAGGCCACCGGGCTGTGCCGGAGCGACTGGCACGGCTGGATGGGCCACGACCCCGACATCGCGCTGCCGCACGTGCCCGGCCATGAACTCGCCGGTGTCGTCGAGGCGGTCGGCGCCGGGGTGAGCGGCTGGCGGGCCGGGGACCGGGTCACGGTGCCCTTTGTCTGCGCCTGTGGGAGCTGCCCGTCCTGCGCGGCCGGTGACCAGCAGGTGTGCGAGCGGCAGACCCAGCCCGGGTTCACGCACTGGGGTTCGTTCGCGGAGTTCGTGGCGCTGGAGCACGCCGACGTGAACCTCGTCGCCATGCCGGAGGGGATGTCCTTCGGGACGGCGGCCTCGCTGGGCTGCCGGTTCGCGACGGCGTACCGGGCGGTGGTCCAGCAGGGGCGGGTGGCGGCGGGGGAGTGGGTCGCCGTGCACGGCTGCGGGGGTGTCGGCCTCTCCGCCGTGATGATCGCGGCGGCCTCCGGTGCCCGGGTCGTCGCGGTCGACGTGTCCCCCGGAGCACTGGAACTGGCCCGGAAGTTCGGCGCGGTGGAGTGCGTCAACGCGGCCACCATCGACGACACGGCAGCGGCGGTACGTGAACTGACGGGCGGCGGAGCTCAGTTGTCGCTCGACGCGCTCGGCTCACCAGTCACGTGCGCGGCCTCGGTGAACGGCCTGCGCCGCCGCGGCCGACACGTCCAGGTAGGCCTGCTCCCGTCACCCACAGGCTCAACACCCGTCCCGATGGCCCGCGTTGTCGCCCTTGAACTCCAACTGCTGGGCAGCCACGGCATGGCCGCCCACACCTACCCACCGATGCTGGAACTGGTGGGGGCGGGCGTCCTGCGACCGGATCTGCTGGTCACATCCACCATCCCGCTGACCGGATCCCCGGCCGCGCTGGCGAAGATGGGGGCGGCACCTGGCGCGGGGGTCACGGTCATCGAGCCGTGGCGCTGACCTGGGCGGCGCCGGCCACGAACTGTGCCCCACCGGTGAGTGGGGCACAGGGAGCAAGAGGTGTCTCAGTCGTCCCTTCGGCCGCGGTTGCCCGGGCGGGCCGCGACCCACGCCCGCACCGTGTCCGCGTACCAGTAGGGCTTGCCGCTCTCCACGTGGTCGGGGGCGGGCAGCAGGCCGTGTTTGCGGTACGAGCGCACGGTGTCGGGCTGGACGCGGATGTGCGCGGCGATCTCTTTGTACGACCAGAGCCGTCGGTCGGTCATCGGTGCACCTCCCTGCGCGTACGTCACGGGGTCGGCCAGGGTCGGCCGTCGGGGGAGCCGGACGCTGCGCTTGGCGATCACAAGGCCATTGCCCGTTGAACGACTTCGGTGACCCTGGGTCATTGTCTGTTGACACGATGTGACGCAGAACCCGCGTACGCGCGACATGTGTGACGAGAAGGGGGTTTTTGTGACACGAGTGACACAAAGGCGTACGCCCGCAGACCGGAGTGGCACGTTGACCCGCGGGGCGTACGCCGATATCGGACGAGGGGCGGATCAGGCCCCGCAGGACCTCAGGAACGCGCGGGTCCGCTGCGCGATCGGCAGCGGCTTGTCCGGCTCGCACGGGTACATGTCCTGCTCGACGATCGCGAACAGGTCCACGTCCAGCTTCTGGGCGGCGGCCAGGACGGGCCCCAACTCCGGTACGCCGGCCGGAGGTTCGCACATGACACCGCGGGCCACCGCCGGGCCGAACGGGACCTCGTTCGCCTTGACGTCCGCCAGGATCTCCGGGTCGACCTGCTTGAGGTGCAGATAGCCGATCCGCTCGCCGTAGGTCTCGATCAGCTTGACGCTGTCGCCGCCGCAGTAGGCGTAGTGGCCCGTGTCCAGGCACAGCGAGACGAGCGAGGAGTCGGTGCCGTCGAGGAAGCGTGTGACGTTCGCCTCGCTGTCGATGTGCGTGTCCGCGTGCGGGTGGACGACGATCTGGAGGCCGTACCGCTCCCGCACCTCGTGTCCGAGCCGCTCGGTCAGCGTGGTCAGGTTGCGCCACTGCTCGGGCGTCAGCGTGTCCGCCTCCAGCACCTCACCGGTCTTGTCGTCCCGCCAGAAGGACGGGATGACCACCAGGTGGGACGCGCCCATGGCCTGGGCGAGCACCGCGTTGTCCGCGACATGCGCCCAGGTCTTCTCCCAGACGGACTCGCCGTGGTGCAACCCGGTGAAGACCGTGCCGGCGGACACCTTCAGCCCGCGCCTGGCCGTCTCCTCGGTGAGAACGGCCGGGTCGGTCGGCAGGTACCCGTAGGGGCCCAGCTCGATCCACTCGTAGCCGGACTGCGAGACCTCGTCGAGGAAGCGCTGCCAGGGAACCTGCTGGGGATCGTCCGGGAACCACACGCCCCAGGAGTCGGGCGCCGAGCCGACCCGGATGCGTGACAGCGGGGAACCCGACGGGGAGGAAGCGGAGGAAGGGGACGACGTAGTCATGGGCGTCAGCTTCAGTCGACGCCGGGACGCGTGTCAAGGTCTGGTCCGAATGTCCGGACAAAGTATTGACAGGGCTCAGTGAGGCGGGCTAGACCTGACTACGAGCCGCTCTGCCGACCGCTGTGCCGACCACTGTGCGAGCCGTGCCAACCACGTGAGCCGCTCGAGTCGCTTGAGCCGAAGAACCGCGAAGGGAAGTCGATGGCGTACGACCTGATCACCATGGGGCGGATCGGAGTGGACCTGTATCCACTGCAGACCGGTGTGCCGCTCGCCCAGGTGACGTCCTTCGGAAAGTTCCTCGGCGGTTCGGCGACGAACGTCGCGGTCGCCGCGTCCCGCCTCGGGCGGAGCACCGCGGTGATCACCCGGACCGGCGACGACGCCTTCGGGCGCTATCTGCACGACGCCCTGCGCGACTTCGGCGTCGACGACCGCTGGGTCACGTCGGTCCCCGGCCTCAACACCCCGGTCACGTTCTGCGAGGTGTTCCCGCCGGACGACTTCCCGCTGTACTTCTACCGGCAGCCCAAGGCGCCGGATCTTGAGATCGACGCCCACGAGCTGGACCTGGACGCGGTCGGCGAGGCGAGCATCTTCTGGGTCACGGGCACCGGCCTGAGCGAGGAGCCCAGCCGCACGGCGACCCTGGCCGCCCTCGCCCACCGCGCCAAGTCCGGTACGACGGTCTTCGACCTCGACTGGCGCCCCATGTTCTGGAAGGACCCGGCGCAAGCGCGCCCGTTCTACACCGAGGCCCTGCGCCACACCACCGTCGCCGTCGGCAACCTCGACGAGGTGGAGGTGGCGACCGGCGTACGCGAGCCGCACGCCGCCGCCCGCGCCCTCCTCGACGCCGGAGTCGAACTGGCGGTCGTCAAGCAGGGCCCGAAGGGTGTTCTCGCCGTCAACAGCAAGGGCGAGACGGCCGAGGTGCCCCCGCTCCCGGTGACCGTTCTCAACGGCCTCGGCGCCGGTGACGCCTTCGGTGGCTCTCTCTGCCACGGCCTGCTCGAAGGCTGGGACCTGGAGCGCATCATGCGGCACGCCAACGCGGCCGGCGCGATCGTCGCCTCCCGCCTGGAGTGCTCGTCGGCGATGCCCACCCCGACCGAGGTCGAGGCGGCACTCGCGGCGGGAGCGGTGCGATGACTTCCACCGCATCCATCGGCAACGGCTCAGGTGCAGGCGCCGGTATCCGTACAGGCACCAGCCCCCTTGCCCCCGTCGACATCTCCGCCCTCGCCTCAACCCGCGCCCGTCACCCCGAGGCCGTTGCCGAAGCCGCCGCCCGGCGGACCCGGCGCCCCCTCCTCGGGGACTCCGGGCGGCTGATGATCGTCGCCGCCGACCACCCGGCCCGCGGCGCCCTCGGGGTCGGCAGCCGCAAGCTGGCCATGGCCAACCGGGCCGACCTGCTCGAACGGCTGTGCCTCGCGCTCTCCCGCCCCGGTGTCGACGGGGTCCTCGCCACCGCCGACATCCTGGACGACCTGCTCCTCCTCGGCGCCCTCGACGGCAAGGTCGTCATGGGGTCGATGAACCGCGGCGGCCTCTCCGGCGCGAGCTTCGAACTCGACGACCGTTTCACCGGCCACCGTCCCGAGGACATGGCACGCCTCGGCTTCGACGCCGGCAAGCTGCTCGTGCGCATCGACTACGACGACCCGGGCTCCCTCACCACCCTGGAGTCCACGGCCCACGCGATCGACGCGATGGCCGAGCGCCGACTCCCGCTCTTCGTCGAGCCGTTCATCAGCAGCCGCGGCCCCGACGGCAAGCTCCGCAACGACCTCTCCGCCGAGGCCGTCACCAAGTCCATCGCCATCGCGTCCGGCCTGGGCGGCAGTTCGGCGTACACCTGGCTGAAGGTCCCCGTCACCGAGAACCCGGACGACATGGCCGAGGTCATGCAGACCTCCACCCTGCCCGCCGTGCTGCTCGGCGGCGAGGTCGGGGACGACCAGGACGGCGCGTACGAGAAGTGGCGCGGCGCGCTCCAACTCCCCACCGTCCAGGGCCTGGTGGTCGGCCGCTCGCTGCTGTACCCGGCGGACGGCGATGTGTCCGCCGCCGTGGACACCGCCGTCGGACTGCTGTGAGGCGCGCGATGACCGAAGGGTACGGCGCCTGTACCGTGCGGGCGGAGTCCGGCACGGCGCACAACGAGTTCCAACTCCTGGGCGGAGAAAGGGTGTTCGCGTCGGTCGCCGACCTCGCACACACACCCCGGAACGCCCGGGCACTGATCGCCTCCGGCGCGGGAGGCCGCTTCGCCCTGGCAGGAGCGAAGTGTGGGCGACGACTCCCCGCTCGCTACGGCCCCGCGCCGGAGGTCCACTTGGCACACCCGGTCAGCATCACGGACAGCACAGGGGGACACCGATGACCCCGTCCACCTCGATCTCCGTCCCCACGACGAGGCTCACGGTCGCGCAGGCGCTCGTACGCTTCCTGGCCGCCCAGTACACCGAGCGGGACGGCGTCCGCCGCCGCCTGATCGGGGCCACCTGGGGCATCTTCGGCCACGGGAACGTCGCCGGGCTCGGCCAGGCGCTCGTCGAGTACGCCGACGACATGCCGTTCCACCAGGGCCGCAACGAACAGTCCATGGTGCACGCGGCAGTTGGTTACGCGCGGCAGTCCAACCGCCTCTCCACACACGCCGTGACGACGTCCATCGGCCCCGGCGCCACCAACCTCGTCACCGGCGCCGCGCTCGCCACGATCAACCACCTCCCGGTCCTGCTCCTCCCCGGCGATGTCTTCGCGACCCGCCCGGCGGACCCGGTCCTCCAGCAGCTCGAAGTCCCGTACGCCGGTGACGTGTCGGTCAACGACTGTCTGCGCCCGGTGTCGAGGTACTTCGACCGGGTCACGCGCCCCGAGGCGCTGATCCCGGCGGCGCTGCAGGCGATGCGCATCCTCGCCGACCCCGTCGAGACGGGCGCCGTGACTCTCGCTCTCCCGCAGGACGTTCAGGCCGAGGCGTACGACTGGCCGGACGAGTTCTTCGCCGACCGCGTGTGGCACGTACGCCGCCCGGCCGCCGACGCGGACGAACTGACCGAAGCGGTACGGGCGATCCGCGCCGCCCGCCGCCCCCTGATCGTCGCGGGCGGCGGAGTCCACCACAGCCGCGCCGAGGAGGCGTTGGCGGAGTTCGCCTCGGCGACCCGCATCCCCGTCGCCTCCACCCAGGCCGGCAAGGGCTCCCTGCGCCACGACCACCCCCAGGACGTGGGCGGCATCGGCCACACCGGAACGGCGACGGCCGACGAACTCGCCCGCCTGGCAGACCTGGTGATAGGCGTCGGCACCCGCTACACGGACTTCACGACAGCCTCCAACACCCTGTTCGCGGCGCCGGACGTCCGCTTCCTGAACCTCAACATCGCCCCGTACGACGGCCACAAGCTGTCCGCCACCCCGCTGATCGCGGACGCCCGCAGCGCCCTGGAACAGCTGACGGAGGCACTGGCGCTCCACGGCCACCGGGTCACGGACGAGTACACCCGCGAGTACACCGAGGACAAGGAACGCTGGGAACAGCGCGTCGACGCCGCCTACGAGGCCGACGAGCCGGACGTACGCCCGACGCAGCCGCAGGTGCTGGGCGCGCTGGACGCCCTCGCCGACGAGTCGGACATCATCATCAACGCGGCCGGCTCACTCCCCGGTGACCTGCACAAACTCTGGCGCGCGCGGTCGCAGGACCAATACCACCTCGAATACGGCTATTCCTGCATGGGATACGAGATCCCGGCCGCGATCGGTGTGAAACTGGCGGCGCCCGAGCGTCCCGTATGGGCGCTGGTGGGCGACGGCACGTACCTGATGATGCCGACGGAGATCGTGACGGCCGTACAGGAGGGGATCGCCATCAAGCTCCTCCTGATCCAGAACCACGGCTACGCGTCCATCGGCGGCCTGTCGGAATCGGTGGGCGGCGAGCGCTTCGGCACCGCCTACCGCTATCAGGCGGACGACGGTACGTACACGGGTGCTCCGCTGCCCGTGGACCTGGCCGCCAACGTGGCGAGCCTGGGCATGCGCGTCCTGCGCGCGAAGACGGTACGGGAGCTGCGGGCGGCGCTCGCCGAGGCCCGTACCGCCGACACTCCCACTTGTGTCTACGTCGAGACGGAAACGGCAGACACAGTGTCGGGCGCGCCTCCGGCGCAGGCCTGGTGGGATGTTCCTGTGGCCGAGACCGCGACCCGCCCGTCAGCGGTCAAGGCACGTGAGCTGTACGAACGGCACGTCTCTACCCGACGCCGCCATCTGTGAAGGAGAACCTGGGCATGACGAAGATCGTCAACCACTGGATCGGCGGCAAGACCGTCGAGGGCGCGTCGGGCACGTACGGGCCGGTCACCGACCCCGCGACCGGCGCGGTCACCACGAACGTCGCCTTCGCGACGGTCGACGAGGTCGACGCGGCCGTAGCCGCGGCCAAGGACGCGTACGCGACCTGGGGCACCTCGTCGCTCGCCAAGCGGAGCGCCATCCTCTTCAAGTTCCGCGCGCTGCTGGACGCCAACCGCGACGCGATCGCCGAGCTGATCACGGCGGAGCACGGCAAGGTGCACAGCGACGCGCTCGGCGAGGTCGCCCGCGGCCTGGAGATCGTCGAACTCGCGTGCGGCATCACCGTGCAGCTGAAGGGCGAGCTGTCGACGGAGGTGGCGAGCCGCGTCGACGTCTCGTCGATCCGCCAGCCCCTCGGCGTCGTCGCGGGCATCACGCCGTTCAACTTCCCGGCCATGGTGCCGATGTGGATGTTCCCGATCGCCATCGCGTGCGGCAACACCTTCGTGCTGAAGCCGTCCGAGAAGGACCCGTCGGCGGCCATGAAGCTCGCCGAGCTGTTCGCCGAGGCGGGCCTGCCCGACGGCGTCTTCAACGTCGTCCACGGCGACAAGGTGGCGGTCGACCGCCTCCTGGAGCACCCGGACGTCAAGGCCGTGTCCTTCGTCGGCTCGACACCCATCGCCCGCTACATCCACACCACGGCCTCGGCGAACGGCAAGCGCGTCCAGGCCCTGGGCGGCGCCAAGAACCACATGCTGGTCCTCCCGGACGCGGACCTGGACGCGGCGGCCGACGCCGCCGTCTCCGCCGCCTACGGCTCGGCGGGCGAGCGCTGCATGGCGATCTCGGCCGTGGTCGCGGTCGGCGCGATCGGCGACGAGCTGGTGGACAAGATCCGCGAGCGCGCCGAGAAGATCAAGATCGGCCCCGGCAACGACCCCACTTCCGAGATGGGCCCGCTGATCACCGCCGTCCACCGCGACAAGGTGGCCTCGTACGTCACCGGCGCGGCGGCCGAGGGCGCGGACGTCGTCCTGGACGGCAGCGGCTACACGGTCGACGGCTTCGAGGACGGCCACTGGATCGGTATCTCGCTCCTCGACAAGGTGCCGACGTCCGCGAAGGCCTACCAGGACGAGATCTTCGGCCCGGTGCTGTGCGTGCTCCGCGTGGACACGTACGACGAGGGCGTGGCGCTGATCAACAGCTCCCCCTTCGGCAACGGCACGGCGATCTTCACCCGGGACGGCGGCGCCGCGCGCCGCTTCCAGCTGGAGATCGAGGCCGGCATGGTCGGCGTCAACGTCCCGATCCCCGTCCCGGTGGGCTACCACTCGTTCGGCGGATGGAAGGACTCCCTCTTCGGGGACCACCACATCTACGGCAACGACGGCACCCACTTCTACACCCGCGGCAAGGTCGTCACGACCCGCTGGCCGGACCCGGCGGACGGCCCCTCGGGCGTCGACCTGGGCTTCCCGCGCAACCACTGAGCCACCCCTCCACGCATGCCCGCCGACCTACTGTTTCCAGGTCGGCGGGCATCGCCATGATGTGCGTCACTCTCGAAGTGCTCCGGTCGGGCGTACGCGATCATGCTGAGCATGGACGCTCATTTCCTCGGTATCCCCGAGCTGGCCGAAACCCCGTCCGTGGCGGTCGTGGTCGACGTCATGCGTGCCTTCACGGTGGCTGCCTGGGTCTTCGCCCAGGGGGCGGAAAAGATCGTTCTCGCCGAGTCCCTGGACGACGCGCTGGCGCTCAAGGCTGCCCACCCCAACTGGATGACGCTCAAGGACGGGCCGCCCGCACCCGGGTTCGACATGGTCAACTCGCCCGGCATGCTGCGGTCTGCCGACCTTCGCGGACGGACCGTCGTACAGAAGACCACGGCGGGGACGGTCGGCGCCCTCGCGGTCAGGGAGGCGTCGCTGGTGCTGTGCGCCGGCTTCGTGGTGGCGGAAGCGACGGCCCGGCTCCTGCGGACACGCCAGAGCGACAGTGTCACGTTCGTGGTCACCGGCGAAGACGGACAGGCCGACGAGGACCTGGCGTGCGCTCAGTACATCGCCCGGCGAGCCACCGGGGCCGGCACGGATCCCACCGGTTTCCTCCGCCGCGCCGCCGAGTCACGCGCCGCCACCGAACTGACGGAGGGCGTGCGCCAGGGCGTCCACCCCGACGACGTGGCACTCTGCCTTGAGCTCGACCGGTTCCCCTTCGCCATGACGGCGAGCCCGGAAGGCGAGCTCATGGTTCTACGCCCGCACGCCATGCCTTCGCCGACGGAGGGCGCTCCGATCTGATCGCCGGCGCGGCGGAGGCCCACGCGGGACGGTTTCCGGGAGAGGCCTGCCAGAGCATCGGGCGTCAGGTCAGCCGCAGCCGACACTGCCGTTCACGTGGCCTCATCCACCCTGGGCCACGACGTCCGTGATCTCCACGGACACCTTCGTGGTCGCCGAAGCGGTGCTGATCGAAGTGGGCGTGAAATTCAGGCTCGTCCGGTCCGTCAACTCGGCCGTCTCAATGACCGGGCCGGACTCGTCGCCGCGGACCTCATAGGTGATCTCGTACACCGCGTCCGGGTCGATGTCCTCGCTGTCGCCCAGGTACGTCAAGTCCGGCTCGACCGTCACGTTGCAGCCCGCCGAGCCGAAACACTGGCGCGCGGTGGTGCGCAACCCGATCGTGAAGCTGTCGGCGTCGACCTCGGCGTACGTTGGCGTCGGGTCTGGTTCAGCCACGGTGTTGGTCACGACGTCTTCGTCCGGGACGCTCGACTTGGTGGCGGTGGCCGCCTTGCTGTCGTTGTCTGTGGACTGCACGACGACGATGCCGGTGGTGACGACCGCGGCGATGACGGCAGCGGCCGCGCCAATGATGATCGCGTTGGTGCGGTTCTTCTTCCCCTTCACCACCGGCTGCTGCGGTGGCGGGAAGCCGGGCATGGGTGGTGGCGTGCTGTCGGTCATGGTCCCCCCCAAGGACGGCGTGTACAGGAGGGCATCATGCGTCCTCATGTGTGCCGTGTGGAGGTGGTATGCCCGTGTTATGCCCCCAGATGAGTGAAGGCTCCCGGACCCTGCTGGACGACGCGCGACGGACGGGGACAACGCCACGAGATCAGATCTGGACGGGTCCCTCCTCGTCGTCGACGTCCGGGGCGTCCGCGGCGGTCGCCGCTGTCCCGGCGTGGCACTCGTCGAACGCGAGGACTCGGGCCGCAACCACAGAGTCCGTCCCCGCTCCACGACGATGGGCCCGCCTCCTTCCGGAGGCGGGCCCATCGACCTGCACGCGTGCCAAGAGCCGCCGCTCAGCCCTGCTGCTTGGTGGCCGCCTTGAGCAGCGCGCTGACGTCCGCGGTCTGTGCCGCCGGTGGCGGTGTGACCTTGGCCGTGGCGCCGAACTTCCGGAAGTCCATGGTGACGGTCATCTTCCCGACCACCTGCTTGAGCCGGACCGGCAGGTCCTTGTCGCCGACCCAGAGATCCATGTCGATGGAAGTCCCGCCGCCGGTCATCGAGTTGATGAGGCTGCTCTTGTCGCCGTAGGCGTCCTTCAGCTTGCCCAGCCGGGTGGTGTCGATGAGGGCCCGGTAGTGGGTCGTGCGCTGCCCGTTCAGGGTCTGCTCGCCGAGGTTCTTCGCGTCCTGCGCGTACTTGAGGCTGCGCATGGCGGCCGACGGGCTGCCGCCCCCGGTGCTCCCGCTGAGCGCCTGGGCGCCTTTCTCGCCGAACACGGCCGAGCCGTCGATCTTCATCCACTCCTTGCCCTTGAGGGGGCCGGAGGGCTGCGGGTCCACGTCGTAGTAGTAGTCGCTGTCCACGAACAGCACGCGGATGGTCGGCGCGTCCTGGACCGCCTGCATCTGCGCGGCCTTGGTGTCCACCTCGACGTCGTACGCGAACCCGTCACCCCAGGAGTACGTGCCATCCATGGGAATCGGGCCCTTGCCGTTGCCCAGGTCCGTGGTCATGGAGACCTCGGCGGACCCCAACTGCTCGGTCCGGTCGGTCGCCCGGCCCAGCGCCGCCATGATCGTGCCGGTGTCGTCCACCGCGTCGGCGGCGTGCTTGACGCTCTCCGCGCCGCACCCGGAGACCGCGACCAGTGTCACCGCCGTGAACCCCACCCAGGCAGCGGTGTGCCGCAGCTTCATGTGTCCCCACCCAATAGCTGTGTGTCCTTTGTGAACACGGAATTACTGAACTGTAGTGCGAAGTACTGACATCACTGCGAAGAGTTTTCGCACCCTTGACCGAACTCCCAGCCCACCACCGCACACACCCCGTCATCCTTCCCGCCCGCACTCCGATACGTGGCGAGGGCGACCTCATTGTCGGTATCGACCAGCACCCACATCCCATAGCACCCGAGTTCACGCCCCAGCCCCGCCAGCCGCTCCACCAGCGCCCGCCCGATCCCCCGGCGCCGGTGCGACCCGGCCACTCCCAGCTCGTACAGCAGCATCTCCGCACCCTTGTCGGGGTGGACGGTCTCGACGCCGCTCACAAAGCCGACGGGGGCTACCGCTTCGGCGGGCTCGTAGGCCAGGAACAGGTGATGCCCGGCCGACGTCAGGAAGCGTTCCGCCCACTCCGTGCGGACCGGGTGGTCGAAGAGGTGTTCGGCGGCGGCCAACTCGGCGACCGTCGTGGCGCGGCGAATCTCCACGGACCGAACCTCCACAGGCTGGATCTCCATGGGCCCGTTCGTACCACGTCTGGTGTACGCCGGCCCCGGGCCGTACGCCCGCAGGATGGCGGAAGGTTCCGACCGGTGGTTGGCCCGGATGTCGGTGGTGGCCCGTACCGTTGACGTATGGATCTTCGAATGCCCGGACTGCGGGGAGCGCGGCCCCGGCGGCCACGGCGGATGGTCGCCGTCGTGGCCGCCGCTGTCGTCCTGCTCGCCGGTGCCGGTACGTGGACGGCCGTCGCCTCCGACGACGCGCCCGCGGTGCACCGCGCCGACCGGGTCATGGACATGGGCGGCGGGGTGCGCATCGACACCTCGTACTTCACCGCGGGTCCGGACTCCGACCGCCGCCCCGCCGTCCTCCTCGCGCACGGCTTCGGCGGCAGCAAGGACGACGTACGGTCCCAGGCGCAGAAACTCGCCCGCGACGGGTACGCGGTGCTCACCTGGTCCGCCCGGGGCTTCGGCAGATCGACCGGGAAGATCGGGCTGAACGACCCGAAGACCGAGGTCGCCGACGTCTCGAAACTCATCGACTGGCTGGCCGCGCGCCCCGAGGTCCAGCTCGACAAGAAGGGCGACCCGCGCGTCGGTATGGCCGGCGGGTCCTACGGCGGCGCGATCTCCCTCCTCGCCGCCGGGTACGACGACCGGGTCGACGCCATCGCGCCCGCGATCACCTACTGGAACCTCGCGGACGCCCTGTTCCCGGGCGGCGTCTTCAAGAAGCAGTGGGCCGGCATCTTCATCAACACCGGCGGCGGCTGCGACCGGTTCGAGGCCGAGCTCTGCCGGATGTACGACCGGGTCGCCGAGGCCGGCAGGCCGGACACGGCGGCCACCGATCTCCTCGCCGACCGCTCGCCCTCCGCCGTCGGTGACCGCATCAAGGTGCCCACCCTGCTGATCCAGGGCCAGACGGACTCCCTCTTCCCGCTCGGCCAGGCCGACGCCGCCGCGAAGGCGATTCGCGCGGGCGGCGCCCCCGTGGACGTCGACTGGATCGCGGGCGGCCATGACGGCGGCGACCTGGAGACGAGCCGCGTCGAGTCCCGGATCACCTCCTGGTTCGACCGGTACCTGAAGGACGACAAGGGCGTCGACACCGGGCCCGCCTTCCGCGTCACCCGCACCGGCGGAATCGACTCCACCGACGGGGCGGCGACCCTGCGCGGCGCCACCTCGGACACCTACCCGGGGCTGGAGGCCGGTCAGCGCGAGGTCGCCCTGACCGGCAGGGAGCAGTCGTTCGACAACCCGGCCGGCGCCGCCCCGCCCGCCGTCTCCTCGCTGCCCGGCCTCGGTGCCGCAGGCGGCCTCTCCCAGCTCTCCTCCCTCGGAGTCGGCGTCTCGATCGACTTCCCCGGGCAGAACGCCCGCTTCGAATCGGCCCCGGTCGCCGACGACGTACGGATCACCGGTTCCCCCACGGTCACCGTCCACGTCAAGTCGACCAGCGAGGACGCCGTCCTCTTCGCCAAGGTGTACGACGTCTCCGCGAACGGCAGGCAGCAGGTCCTGCCCGGCCAGCTCGTCACCCCCCTCAGGGTCGAGGGCGCCAAGCAGGGCAAGGACGTCACGATCACCCTCCCGGCCATCGACCACGAGGTCGAACAGGGCCACCGCCTCCGCCTGGTCCTCGCCTCCACGGACCTCGGCTACGCGTCACCGGCCGCCCCGGCCACGTACACCGTCTCCGTCAAGAGCGACCTGAAGATCCCCACCGCCCCCGGCGTCACCACGGCCTCGGCCGGGCTGCCCGCCTGGGTGTGGTGGCTGCCCCTCGCGGGCGCCGCGATCGCCCTGGCCCTGCTCCTGTCCGGCCGCCGGCGTACGGCCGCACCGTCCGCCCCGGATCCCGACCTGGCCGAAGTCCCGCTCCAGATCACCGACCTGAGCAAGAAGTACGCCAAGTCCTCGGACCGGTACGCCGTACGGGACGTGTCGTTCCGCGTCGAGAAGGGCCAGGTCCTCGGACTCCTCGGCCCCAACGGCGCCGGCAAGACCACCACCCTGCGCATGCTGATGGGCCTCATCAGGCCCGACGGCGGCGAGATCCGCGTCTTCGGGCACGCCATCCGCCCCGGCGCCCCCGTCCTCTCCCGCGTCGGCGCCTTCGTCGAGGGCGCCGGCTTCCTCCCGCACCTCTCCGGCCGCGAGAACCTGGAGCTGTACTGGCAGGCGACGGGCCGCCCGGCCGAGGACGCCCACCTGGCGGAGGCCCTGGAGATCGCGGGCCTCGGCGACGCACTCGCGCGCGCGGTTCGCACGTACTCCCAGGGCATGCGCCAGCGCCTCGCCATCGCCCAGGCCATGCTGGGCATGCCCGACCTCCTCATCCTCGACGAGCCGACCAACGGCCTCGACCCGCCCCAGATCCGCGAGATGCGCGAGGTGATGATCCGGTACGCGGAGGCCGGCCGCACGGTGATCGTCTCCAGCCACCTGCTGGCGGAGGTCGAGCAGTCCTGCACGCACCTCGTCGTCATGGACCGCGGCAAGCTGGTCCAGGCGGGCCCGGTCAGCGAGATCATCGGCTCCGGCGACACCCTGCTCGTCGGCACCACCACCCCCGTGGAGGAGCCGGTCGTCGAGAAGGTGGCCGCCCTGCCGGGCATCGTCTCCGCCGTACGCACCGACGACGGCCTCCTGGTCCGCCTCGCCCCCGAGGACGGCAGCGCCCAGCGCCTCGTCGTCGAACTTGTCCGCCTCGAAGTGCCCGTGGAGTCGGTGGGCCCCCACCGCCGCCTCGAAGACGCCTTCCTCACCCTGATCGGAGGCTCCGCATGAGCACGACGAGCACCAACACGACGAACACGCTCGTGGAGCGGGCGGAGACGGCCGACGGGTACCGCGCCCGGCGGACACTGCCGCTGCGCGTCGAGCTGGTCCGCCAGCTCAAGCGCCGCCGTACGCTCGTCATGGGCGGCATTCTCGCCGCGCTGCCGTTCATCCTCGTCGCCGCGTTCGCGATCGGGGGCGAGCCCGGCGGACGCAACGGCCAGGTCACCCTGATGGACACGGCCACCGCGTCCGGCGCCAACTTCGTCTCCGTCAACCTCTTCGTCTCCGCGGGCTTCCTGCTCGTCATCCCCGTCGCCCTGTTCTGCGGGGACACGGTCGCCTCGGAGGCGAGCTGGTCCTCCCTGCGCTATCTGCTCGCGGCACCCGTGCCGCGCGCCCGCCTCCTCTGGTCCAAGCTCGCCGTCGCCCTCGGCATGAGCCTCGCCGCGATGGTCCTGCTGCCGGTCGTGGCCCTCGCGGTCGGTACGGCGGCCTACGGCTGGGGGCCACTGGAGCTCCCCACCGGCGGCTCACTCGCCGCGGGCACGGCGGCCCAGCGTCTGGTGGTGGTCGTGGGATACCTCTTCGTGTCCCAACTGGTCACCGCCGGACTGGCGTTCTGGCTGTCGACGAAGACGGACGCCCCCCTGGGAGCGGTCGGCGGCGCCGTCGGCCTGACCATCGTCGGCAACGTCCTGGACGCCGTGACGGCCCTCGGCGACTGGCGCGACTTCCTGCCCGCGCACTGGCAGTTCGCCTGGGCGGACGCCATCCAGCCCCGCCCGGAGTGGGGCGGCATGATCCAGGGGACGGCCGTCTCGGTAACGTACGCCCTCATCCTGTTCGCCCTGGCCTTCCGGGGTTTCGCCCGCAAGGACGTCGTCTCCTAGGTCACCGGAGGATCACCTACCGGTCTCGACGGCCGCCTCTCGTGGCCACTTCGAGATCCATCCGCAACACCCCGTACCGCACATTCCGGCCTCTTCCGCCGTCACAGTCACAGAAGTTGACGTCGTCCGATGTCAACGGACGGAGGGGGCACGGCAGATGGAGCGGAACCGGACACGCCGAACACGACGCCTGCGGAGTGCGCTGATCGCGGCGACGGCCGCGGGCGGGCTGCTGCTCACCGGGTGCAGTGCGACGGGGAACAGCGGCGACAGCGGTAGTGACACCAGCCAGCGCAGCAAACAGAACTCCGGCGGCGGCTCGGGCTACGCGCCCGCGCCGGCCCAGAGCAACGGCTCCGACGAACAGAGCGACCGCGACGGCGACACGGAAGGTGAGACGGAAGGCGACTTCGCCCCGTCCCCCGACTACCTCTCCACCTTCGCCCTCGACGTCGACACCGCCTCCTACGGCTACGCGCGCCGCACCCTCGCCGACGGCCACCGCCCCGACCCCTCGACGGTCCGGCCCGAGGAGTTCGTCAACAGCTTCCGCCAGGACTACGAACGCCCCGACGGCAACGGCTTCTCGGTCACCGTCGACGGCGCCCGCACCGACCGCGAGGACTGGTCCCTGGTCCGCGTGGGCCTCGCCACCCGCACCGCCGAACGGGAGGGCGAACGCCCGCCGGCCGCCCTCACCTTCGTCATCGACATCTCCGGCTCCATGGCCGAACCCGGCCGCCTCGACCTCGCCAAGGACTCCCTCGGCGTGATGACGGACCGGCTGCGCGACGACGACTCGGTAGCCATCGTGACCTTCAGCGACGAGGCCGAGACCGTCCTGCCGATGACCCGCCTCGACGACCACCGCGACCGCGTCCACCACGCGATCGACGAGCTGGAACCGACCGACTCGACCAACCTCGGCGCGGGCGTCCGCACCGGCTACGCCACCGCCGTCGAGGGCCTGCGCGAGGGCGCCACCAACCGGGTCGTGCTGATCTCGGACGCGCTGGCCAACACCGGTGACACGGACGCCGACTCGATCCTCGACCGCATCTCCGACGCCCGCCGCGAACACGGCATCACCCTCTTCGGCGTCGGTGTCGGCAGCGACTACGGCGACGCCCTGATGGAACACCTCGCCGACAAGGGCGACGGCCACACCACCTACGTCTCGAACGAGACCGACGCCCGCGAGGTGTTCTGCGAGCAGCTCCCGCGCAACATCGACCTCACGGCCCGCGACGCCAAGGCCCAGGTCGCCTTCGACCCGGAGACGGTCGCCGAGTTCCGTCTGATCGGCTACGACGACCGCCGGGTCGCCGACGACGACTTCCGCGACGACCGGGTGGACGGGGGCGAGGTGGGCCCCGGCCACACGGTCACCGCCCTCTACGCCGTCCGCACCAAGGAGTCCGCCTCGGGCCACCTGGCCACGGCAACGGTCCGCTGGCTCGACCCCGACACCCGCGAACCCCACGAGGAATCCGGCCAGTTGGAGTCGCAGGCAGTGGACGAGGCACTCTGGAAGGCCCCGTCCCGCCTCCAGGTCACAGCGGTGGCCGCCTACTTCGCCGACGCCCTGCGCAAGGGCGACGACGACTGGACCACCCTCCCGGGCGCCCCGTCCCTGAGTGAACTGGCCGCCCGGGCAGACAAGCTGGCGGACACGACAGAGGACAAGGCGGTACGCCAGTTGGCCGAGGCAATAGAACAAGCGAACCGCTATTAGGGACGCGGGGCTGCGTCAACCTGCGGCTCCGCGCGTGGGCGCGACCAGCCCCCACCGCCCCGCGGCCAGGAGACAACCCAAGCCCCGCTAACCGCAGACGGAGGGTACAGCCCGCCCAAGCCCCTCCAAATGCAACCGGTCCAATCGGTACCCGAATGCGGAGCGCCCCGCAGAAAGCGCAAGCCGCAGCTCACAAGAGTCCCCCGTCCGAACCCCCTCCGTCTCCTTCAACGCATCCAGCAACTCGGTAGTGATCCGATCCAGGATCGGCCGAACCTCCTTGACCAGATCGGGCCGCTCGGTGGGCCGCAGCTCGGGATGCGCGTCCCAACGGGCGTACAGCCCCCGCTGGACCACCTTGTTGGCCTCGATCTGGTCCCGGAACACGGCAGCCACCGCCTCCGGGTCGAGGCCGAGCCCGACGGCCCGCGCGGAGACGTCGGCCAGGATCTGCTGCTCGCGCACCGGGTCGTCGATCGGCCTGTCGGTGCCGTACTTGGCGGCGGCGACCTTGTCGGCCACCAGCAGCCGCTCGGCGAACAGGTCGGTCAGCGACGTCAGCGAAGTCAGCGGGGACGTGGGGGAGAGGGCAACGCCGGCTACTGGTACGGGAGTTGACGTGTCAGCCACAGCGGGCGCCGCGCCGGAGACGGCCAGGACGGCCGACGCGCACACGGCGAGAAGAACAGACCGCACGGGGATTCCTTTCGGTGGGGGGAGGTCAAGCCGGCGCCGGGCCGAAACCCCGCGCCGGGCAGCAAAATATCCGCCCCGAATGATCTGCTTCCGCGCGACCCATTGAACTTTTGCTACGCACCGGTAATTTGACCCGGGATCAGGAGCAGCACCAGCCACCGGGAGCGAGCGTCATGGGCGTACGCAGGGATCTGAAGCGGGCGAAGCGGCGCACCGATCTGGCGGCCCGCCACCGCGTCGAGCTGATCCGCGACGAGAGGACCGGCACCGTCCGCGAGGCCCGCGCCGTCCCCATCGTGGCGGCCCCCACCACGGGCAGCACCGCCGACCTGCCCTACACCAACGCGGCCGAGGCCCCCGACGCGGTGATCCTGCGCCGCCGTACGGACGACGGCACCTGGCGGCCGGTCACCGCCGCCGCCTTCGCGGCGGAAGTCACCGCCACCGCCAAGGGGTTGATAGCCGCCGGCCTCGAACCCGGCGGCCGGGTCGCGGTGATGTCCCGGACCCGCTACGAGTGGACGGTCCTGGATTTCGCGATCTGGGCGGCCGGCGGCCAGACGGTCCCCGTCTACGCCACCTCGTCCGCGGCCCAGGTGGACTGGATCGTCCGGGACTCGGGGGCCCGTCTGGTCGTCACGGAGACGCCGGACAACACAGCCACCGTCATCACCGGCACGGCCACCCACCCCGAACCCCCGCGCGTCCTCACCCTGGACGAGGACGCGATGGCCGAACTCACCACTTTGGGCCGGGAGGTGTCGGACGAGGAGGTGACCAAGCGGCGCACGGCCCTGACCCCCGACACCACCGCGACGATCTGCTACACCTCCGGCACCACCGGCCGGCCGAAGGGCTGTGTCCTCACCCACGCGAACCTGCACGCCGAGGCCGCCAACGTCGTCGAACTGCTGCACCCGATCTTCAAGGAGGTCACCGGCCAGACCGCCTCGACCCTCCTCTTCCTCCCCCTCGCCCACATCATGGGCCGGGCCCTTCAGATCGGCTGTCTGATGGCCCGTATCGAGATCGGCCACTTCCCGAGCATCAAGCCCGACGAACTCCGCCCGATGCTGCGGGAGTTCAGGCCGACCTTCCTGGTAGGCGTGCCGTACCTCTTCGAGCGGATCCACGCCGCCGGCCGCGCGACCGCCGAGAAGATGGGCCGCGCCGCCTCCTTCGACCGGGCCCACCGCATCGGCGTCCGCTTCGCGGAGGCGTACCTCGAGAAGTTCCTCGGCACCGGCCCCGGCAAGGGCCCCGGCCCCGCCCTCTACGCCGCCTGGGCCCTGTACGACCTGCTCGTGTACCGCCGTATCCGCAACGAGCTGGGCGGGCGTATGCGCTACGCCATCAGCGGCGGCTCCCCGCTCGACCGCGACCTCAGCCTCTTCTTCTACGCCGCCGGAATCATCGTCTACGAGGGCTACGGCCTGACCGAGACGACGTCCGCCGCCACCCTCGTCCCGCCCCTGGCCCCCCGCCCCGGCACGGTCGGCCTCCCCGTCCCCGGCACCGCGGTCCGGATCGCCGACGACGGCGAGGTCCTCCTCAAGGGCGCGGTCGTCTTCGGCGCCTACTGGAACAACCCGGCGGCGACGGACGCCGTACTGAGCGACGGCTGGTTCGCGACCGGTGACCTCGGCGCCCTCGACGACGACGGCTACCTCACCATCACCGGCCGCAAGAAGGACATCCTCGTCACCTCCGGCGGCAAGAACGTCGCCCCGGCCGTCCTGGAGGACCGGCTGCGCAGCCGTGCGCCGGTCGGCCAGTGCATGGTCGTCGGCGACAACCGCCCCTTCGTCGCCGCCCTGATCACCCTCGCCCCCGACTCCGTCGCCCACTGGCTCACCGTCCGGGGGATGCCCGCCGACACTCCGATGTCCGAGGTGATCGCCGATCCCCGGATGCGCGCCGACGTCCAGCGGGCCGTGGACCACGCCAACGCGGCGGTCTCCCGGGCCGAGTCGATCCGCGCCTTCACCCTGGTCGAGGGCGAGTTCACCGAGGACAACGGCCAGCTCACCCCGTCCCTCAAGGTCAAACGCCACGCGGTACGGGAGGCGTACGCGGCCGAGATCGAGGCGCTGTACACCAAGTGAGCCCGACGGCAGGTGAGCCCGAGGCGGAGCCACGAACGCCGAACGGCGGGTCACCGGAGAACCGGTGACCCGCCGCCGCAACCGAGCGGGGAGGCTCAGCTGTTGCCGGCGCCGTTGCCGGACAGCACGGGGATGTCGCTGAGGATGTGCGACAGCGGCTCGTCGCCCTTGGCCTGCGTCGAGTTCTCGACACACTGCTGGTTCTGCGGGGCCGACAGGATCGGGATGTCCTGGAGGGCGACCGGCACAGCGCCGGCGACGGAACCGACGTTGAGCTTGGCAGGGAGGCCGATGCACGGCTTGTTCAGCGAACCCTGGACCAGCGAGAGCTGCGGGCTCATGTCACCGAACGTGGCCGAGTTGCCGAAGGACTGTTCGGCGCCGTTGCCGCTGACGGAGGTGGTGCCACCGTCATTGGCGATCGCCAGGGCCTGGGGTGCTGCCGTCGCCGAGATGGCGGCGACGGAGGCGGCGAGGGCCGCGGTTGCCCACAGCTTCTTCATGTGCATTCCCTTCGAAAAGCGGACTCCGGTGAGGAGCTGCGTGATCATCAACGGTCCAACCCCGGCCGAGGTTGCGGTGATTGCCCCATTTGGCCCAGCGGACGAGGTGTACGAGCGGCCGTACGGGGAAACGAGACCGCTTGCTCGGCCGCCCGCCCCCTGCTCAGGGGCACGCCAGCCGGTTGCCACGCACCGGCACGTCCTTCCCGAACACCGGCGGATCACCGGGTTTCGGGTCCGTGCCCGCCGCGATCAGCGGCCGGTCCTCGCGCACCTTGGCGAACATCGCCTTGGCCTTCGCGGCGTCCCAGCGCAGTGTCGAACCGACGTCCTTCATCGGCGGGTTGAACCCGGCGATCGGCACGGTGGCGAACTCGGTCCGCGTGGCCGGCACCTTGCTCAGCGCCGCGGCGAGAGTGACCAGCGCCTTCACGCCGTCCTTCCCGAAGCCCTGCTGGACCTTGGCCGGACCGAGCAGGGTGCGGGCCACCCCGCCCATGGCCACCGGGTCGGTGAGCACCTTCCGGGCGGTCAGCTGCTCCAGCGCCGCGACCAGGAACCGCTGCTGCCGCTGGATCCTCCCCAGGTCGGCGCTCTGGTCGACATGCCGCGAGCGGACGTACTGCAAGGACTGCCCGCCCTTGAGCAGATGCCGTCCCGGCGCCAGGTCCAGCTTGGTCTTGGAGTCCTTGAGGCGCCGATTCGTGCACACCTCGACCCCGCCGACCTGGTCGACGGCGTCGATGAACCGCCGGAAGTCGAGCTGCAGATACTGCTCGACACTCACCCCGGTCGCCGCCTCCACCGTCCGCTCCATGAGCTGGGCGCCGCCCTCCGCGTACGCGCCGTTGAGCTTCGCGGGATGCGCGGGGCGCTGTTTCGCGGACGGTGTGGGTTTGTACGCCGGAATCGTGGCCAAGGAGTCGCGCGGCAGACCGATCACGCTGACGCGGTCGCGCTTGGCAGACACATGCACGAGCATCATCACGTCCGCGCAGTTGCAGGCGAAGCCGCCCGCGTGGAACTTGCGGCGCTCCTTCTCGGTGATGGTGCCGCGGCCGTCCGTGCCCAGCAGCAGGATGTCGGTGCCCGTGGCGGGGGTGGCGCCGCCCGCGGGTTTCAGCGGCGGGGCCTGGGGCGTGCCGCAGCCGATCGCGGTCGCGGCGCACAGCAGCGCGATCCCGCACAGCCGGGAGAGGCGGGCAGGACGGGAAAACCGGAACAAAGGGTGTCGGGTCGTCACGGGACGTAACGTAGGCCAGCGGGCCGCCGATAGTTCGACGGCCCGCTGGTGAAAGCTCGAAGAGAGCCCGGACGTACGCCCGGCTCAGTCGTCGCCGGTGGTACTGGTGAAGACGGTCAGTTGTTGCCCACGCCGTTGCCGGACAGGACAGGGATGTCGCTGAGGATGTGCGACAGCGGCTCGTCGCCCTTGGCCTGCGTCGAGTTCTCGACACACTGCTGGTTCTGCGGGGCCGACAGGATCGGGATGTCCTGGAGGGCGACCGGCACAGCGCCGGCGACGGAACCGACGTTGAGCTTGGCAGGGAGGCCGATGCACGGCTTGTTCAGCGAACCCTGGATGAGCGCCATCTGCGGGCTCATGTTGCCGTACGTGGCCGAGTTGCCGAACTTCTGGATGGCGCCGTTGCCGCTGGTGGAGGTCGTGCCACCGTCGTTGGCGATCGCCATGGCCTGCGGCGCGACCGCGGCAGAGGCACCGATGACGGAAGCGGCGACTGCGGCGGCAGCCATAACCTTCTTGATCACTTGCTAGTCCCTTCGGAAGAAACCCCGTCCACCGGAGCGCTCTGATCAACTGCTTTGAGCGCGCATAGTTGCTCCGCTTCACTCCGATGGCCTATTGCGAGGGTGTTCCTGAGGGGCCTGTGCGCCGAGCGGTTCCATGAATTGCAAGCCGGAACGGGCCAATCGGGTGAACAAGCGAAACCAATATCCGTGCATCCGGTTGATGTCGAGAGCAGGAACATGTGTCTCTGCCAGGAAAGGAAAGCGAAATGCTGAAGAAGGCAATGGCCGCGGTGGCGGTAGCGGTTTCGGTCGTCGGAGTCTCGGCGGCGGTCGCCCCCCAGGCGCTTGCCACAGCGGACGACGGCGGCACGACGTCCGTCAGCGGGAACGGTGCGGTCTCGAAGTTCGGCAACTCCATGACCAAGGGCGACATGAGCCCTCAGATGAGCCTTGCGCAGGGCACCCTGAACAAGCTCTGTGTCGGTCTGCCTGTCAAGGCCAACGTGGGCTCCGTCGTCGGCGCTGTGCCGGTCGCCGTCCAGGACATCCCGATCCTGTCGGCCCCGCAGAACCAGCAGTGCGCCGAGAACTCGACGCAGGCCAAGGGCGACGAGCCGCTGTCGCACATCCTCAGTGACATTCCGGTCCTGTCGGGGAACGGTGTCGGCAACAGCTGATCTGTCGCCTTCTGCTGACCGGCCGTCAACAGTCGTCCGGTCACCCATAATCGCAGCTCGGACAGCCTCCGCACACGGTGCGGGGGCTGTCCGCGTTTTGTCATCTCCCCGATTTCCTTCAGCCTTTCGTGTGGACTGTGTTTTCTGCTGCTTCGGGGCGTTCGAGTGAATTAACCGTGGGACCACGTTCCGTAGTTTCTTCGGCTGTCTATCCCTCGTTTTACAACTGCCGGTCATGGTGCGAGCCGTTCATGCTGTGCTCGCTCGGTCTTCGGCCGACATAGGGGCATGACCGCAGAGAAGGGAAACCTCATGAAGAAGAGCGTTGCTGTCATCGCGGGCGCCATCATGGCGCTCGGAATGGCCGCCCCGGCCTTCGCGGACGCCGAGGCGGAGGGCTTCGCCGCCAACTCCCCGGGTGTGCTCTCCGGCAACGTGGTCCAGGTGCCCGTCCACATTCCCGTCAACGTGTGCGGCAACTCGATCAACGTCATCGCGCTGCTGAACCCGGCGTTCGGCAACACCTGCGTCAACGACTGACGCCGTAGCACCAGCCGTTCGGCGGTGTCTGGGCCGGTCTTGGAGAGCCTTTCGGTGCCAAGGCCGGCTTTTTCTTACCTCTCCCAGCAGGAAGATAATCAGAATGCGACAGAGTCTGAGCAGGGGGATGGTCGTGGCGGCCGCCGCGACGAGCCTCTTGTCCCTCTACGGCATTTCCGCCCTGGCCGACGCGGACGCGGGCAGGGCAGTCAACGGCGCGGCTGCACACGGAGCCCCGGGCGCCCCACACGACGACCCCGGCTACGGCAACAACCAGGGGAACGGCCACGGCCACGGCCACGGGAACGGTCACGGGAACGGGAACGGTCACGGGAACGGGAACGGTCACGGCTACGGCGACATCCCGCCGACGAAGCCTCCGACGACCCCGCCGACGAAGCCCCCCACCAAGCCTCCGACGAAGCCTCCGACGACCCCGCCCACGAAGCCCCCCACCAAGCCTCCGACGAAGCCTCCGACGACCCCGCCCACGACGCCCCCGACCAAGCCTCCGACGACCCCGCCGACCAAGCCTCCGACGAAGCCCCCCACCAAGCCGCCGTCGACGCCTCCGACGACCCCGCCCACGAAGCCCCCGACGACCCCGCCGACCAAGCCCCCCACGAAGCCCCCCACGGGCCCGCCGACGACGATGCCTCCCACCAAGCCTCCGACCAAGCCGCCGTCGACGCCTCCGACGAAGCCCCCGACGACCCCGCCGACCCCGCCGACCAAGCCCCCCACGAAGCCCCCCACGGGCCCGCCGACGACGACGCCTCCCACCAAGCCTCCGACCAAGCCGCCGTCGACGCCTCCGACGAAGCCGCCGTCGACCCCGCCGACCAAGCCTCCGACCAAGCCCCCCACGAAGCCCCCCACGGGCCCGCCGACGACGACGCCTCCCACCAAGCCTCCGACCAAGCCCCCGACGACCCCGCCGACCAAGCCCCCCACGGGCCCGCCGACGACGACGCCTCCCACCGTGCCGCCGACCAAGCCGCCCCACCTGCCGCCGACCGGCAGTCGTGAGGAGTTGATCGCGGCCTCGGCCGTCAGCGTCGTGATGATCGCCGGTGGTGTCGTCCTGTACCGACGGGGCAGGCGCGGCCAGCCCGGCGCCCACGAGTGAGGCATCACGGGTAGGGCCCCAGGTACCCGGATGAGCCACCCGCCCCGCAAGGGGCGCGTGGCTCGTTCAGGGGCCGGCATGCGGCTCCGCCGCGTGGGCGCGCCCAGCCCCACCGGGCCCGCAGCAGACGAACGGCCTACCCCGCGGACGCGGACCGCACCCCCTCGCGCCGCCCTTGCCCCGGCACCGTCGCACCGCCCGCCCGATCCCCTGCCCGCAGCCGGCGCCGCACCCCTCGTACGAGCGTCTCCGCGGTGAAGGTCGCGCCGTGCACGAAGCGCATCGCCGGGCCGAAGCCGGACGCCGTCACCAGGCCCGCCAGGAACAGGCCGGGGTACGAGGACTCGAAGTGCCGTCCGACCGCCGGCGAACCGTCCGCCAACGCGCCCAGGCCGGCGCCGAGTCGGGGGTCCAGCAGGCCCAGCCGGTCGCACGTGGCCCTGAACCCCGTTGCCGCGATGACGTGTTCGGTCTCCAGGGAGCGCCGTTCGCCGGACCGGGTCACCGTGTCCAGCCGCACACCGCCGTCGGCGCCCGTCAACTCCCGTGCCACCGAGACCTCTTGGCCGAGGAGGACCTCCACCGCCGGTTCGACGCGGTCGCGTACCCACCAGGCGCCCGCCGGGCCGAGAGCCGTGGCGGCGATCCGGGCGCGGGTCTGTTCCGGGAGGCGGTGGAAGAGGCGGGGGCGTTCCGCGTAGAACCAGTTGCGCCAGCCGCAGCCCAGGCCGCTGTGCGGGGCACGGGCCGAGCGCCACCAGGGGCGCTCCCACGGCGGCGGTACGTCGTTCCAGGTCAGCTGCTCCGCGCGGGCCAACACCCGTACCCGGGATCCCTGTTCGGCGAGCAGGGCCGCCGTCTCCAGGGCTGCCTGGCCGCCGCCGATCACCGTGACGTCCCGGCCGCGGAAGCGGTCGAGGTCGCCGTGGTGGCTGCTGTGCGAGACCAGGTCGGGGCCGAAGCCGCGCAGCGCGGCGGGGATCTCCACGAAGGGGAGCACTCCGACGGCCAGGGCGACGGTCCGGGCGCGTACCGTCTCGCCGTCCTCCGTCACCGCCTCGAAGCCCCCGGCCGCGGGCGTGACCCGGGTCACCGTCCGTTCGTCGACCCCGGGCACGGCATTGCGCGCGAACCACTGCCCGTACGCGGCGAACATCTCCAGCGGGATCGGCTGCCCGTGCCGTGCCTCGACGCCCTGACCGGCGCAGTACGTGTCCAGGCGCCAGCGGTCGTCGGGGTCGGACAGGTTCGACGCCCACGGCTCCGACTTGAGGAACATGCCCCGGGGCATGTGGTCGCGCCAGGAGGCCATGGGCCGGCCGAGGACACGCAGCCGGAGCCCGGCGCCGGCGGCGTGGGAGGCGATGGACAGGCCGTAGGGGCCCGCGCCCACCACCAGCAGGTCGTACATCAGTAGCTGTTCGCTTTCTCGTCGTCGCTCAAGGAGCCGTCGGTAAGGGAGCCCTCGGGCAGTGGATGCGGTGCGTCGGCCACCGCCTGCCGGACCACGCGGACCGGTGTGTCGTCCGGCCCGGGGCGTTCGCACAGCCGGCGCATCCGGGTCGGCAGGCGACGGGCGGCGTGCCGGGCCCACAGCGCCCACATCGCCCAGCCGGGCGCGAGGTCGTCCGGGGCGTGCCAGGCCAGCTCGCGGCCGGCCGGCGCCGGGCGCAGCGCGCTGAGCGGCGCGTAGTTCTCGACCACGAACGCCCGCCCGGGCCGCGGCGCCCCCTCGGGCAGCGGACGGTGGGTCAGGTCGAGGTGCTGGGCGCGTACGACGTCCAGCCCGGCCGTGTCGGTGAAGAGCCGGAACTGGGCGCCGGGGCGCGGGTTGAAGTCGAGCAGGTGGTAGTCGCCGGTGGTGGCGCAGCGGCGGAAGTCGAGGTCGAAGATGCCCCGGTAGCCCAGTTCGCCGACGACGCGTTCGGAGAGCGCCCGCACCGACGCGTTCGGGGTCCAGTGACCCACCGCCGTCAGGCCGGCGCCGCGCGGCCAGGCGTGCAGCTTGCGGCCGTGACCGCCGCCGCGCACGGTCCCGGTGCGGTCGACGTACCCGTGGCAGAACCAGTCGAGGTCCGGTCCCGGCGGCAGGAACGCCTGGAGGAGCAGCCGGCTGCCCGCCTCCTCCGTGCGCTGGTACAGCTCCCGGGCCTGCCGCGCCGAGCGCACGACGACCGTGCTGCGCAGGTCGCTGTCGGCCGGGAGCAGCCACGGCCGGCTCCACTTCGCCACGGCCGGCAGCCCGAGGTGCCAGGCCACGGCGGCGGCCTCGGTCGCGCTGTCCGGGATGAGGGTCAGGGGGTGCGGCACGCCCACGGCCGCGCACACGGCGGCCAGTTCTGCCTTGTCGGCCACCCGTTCGGTCAGCGCGCCGGGCTGCTGCGGCAGCAGAAAGGCGGGCGCCAGTTCGGCCCGGGCCCGGCCCACGGCGACGGCGCTCGCGTCGTCGAGCGGGATCAGTACGGCGGGCCGCGTGATCTGGGAGGCCACCCGCAGCAGGGCGTGGGCGATGTCGGCGGGGGCGGCGCCGGGCAGCGGCGGCGGATGCAGTTGTCGTACGAAGCGGGATCTGCGTACGGGACTTCCGTCGACGTCGGCGATCAGATGGACGTCGACGCCCGCCCGGCCCAGTGAGCGGACGGCGCCCAGTGTTCCGTGGTGAAAGGGATTCCGGTCGGTCCGCACGAGGACGGCGGGGACGCGGGTGTCGAGCAGCGACACGGACATGTGTTTTCGGGTTTCCTTCGGGTCGGTTCACTCGTGCGGGCGAGCGGAACACTCGAAAGTCTCAAGCGCGGTGGCGGAATTCATACTCATATGACTGAGTGTCAGTAGGTGAAAAGGCAGGACGAGAACACGCAGTGCGAAAACAGGCAGTGTGAGAACAGGGAGTACGCGCGTGGAGGAAGGAGCAGGCATGGCCCCACACAAGCGACGGGCCCGCACCGGACGGCTGGCGTTCCTGGCGGCGGCGGTCGTCGCGTCGGCCGTCCTGGCGACGGGGCCGGGACACGCCGTGGGCGCGGGGGTGGCCGATCCCCCCGTCCCCGTACCGGACACGGTCACGCAGCCGACCCCGCCCACCGGGATCGTGGCACCGGTCGCCCCCGTGACCCCCGAACCCCCGGTGGCTCCCGAGCCTCCCAAGGTCGAGCCGCCGGAGCTCCCCGAGCCGCCCCGGCTCCCCGCCTTCGGCGCGTACGTCGACTACGACGGCGAACGGGGCACGGCCAGGATCGCCGAGCTCAGCAGCTGGCTGGGCGGCGCCGATCTCAAGATCGGCCACACCTATCTGCCGGGCGACCGGTGGAGCAACATCGAGGGGCTGCCCGGTTTCCTCGACGTGTGGGCGGACTGGCGGCGGGCCGAGCAGGACCGGCTGTTCGTCCTCAACGTGCCCATGCTGGAGCGCAACGAGGAGGGCGTCTCCGACCGTCAGGTCCAGGTGCAGCTGAGGCGCGGCGCGGCCGGTCTCTACGATCACCACTTCCGCGCCCTGGCCGAGCGGCTGGTCGCGCTGAACATTCCGGACACGGTCATCGTGCTCGGCTGGGAAATGAACGGCATCACGTACACCCATCGCTGCGGGCCGGACCCGGAGGCCTGGAAGAGGTACTGGAACAGGATCGTCACCACCATGCGGGCGGTGCCGGGCCAGAAATTCCGGTTCGATTTCAATCCGACCCGGGGCAAGGACGCCATTCCGTGGCCGCAGTGCTATCCGGGGGACGACACGGTCGACATCATCGGCATGGACTCCTATGACCAGCCCCGGGGACTCTCATTCGACGAGCAGGTGAGCGAGCCCTACGGACTTCAGGCGCATGTGGATTTCGCCAAGGCTCACGGAAAGCCCATTTCCTATCCGGAATGGGGACTGTTCCGCAACGGCGACAACCCGGAGTACATGCGGCGCATGCTCGCGTGGATGGACGAGCACAAGCCGCTGTACAACACGCTGACCGACTACTGCCCGCACGGCGTGTGGCAGTGCGGCAGCAATCCGAGGGCGTCCGAGGTGTACCGCCAGATCCTGACGGGCCGTAAGGACACCGAGCCGACCGTGCCGACCCCGGTGCCGCCGGTCCCGACGCCGGTCCCGACCCCCGAGCCGCCGAAGCCCACGGACCCGGTCACCCCGCCCGTGCCGCTGCCGCCGCCCAACTGCTCGCCGCTGGATCTGGGCGACTGGGTGGAGTACTGGATGGGCGGGAAGCTGTGCCTGAAGTTCGACTGGTGGTCGCGCAGCCGGTGACCGCCCTGTGGCGGCGGGTCGTTCACGATCCGCCGCCACCGTTGCCGCTTTCCCCTCCGCCGCCACTGCCGCTTCCGTTTCCGTCGCGTTCCCGCAGCCGGCGCAGGAGTTCCTTGCCCCGGCTGCGGGCGGCGACATCGCACACGACCGCGGACATCAGCGGTGCCGTCAGCCGCCGGGCCAGCAACAGCCTTTTGTTGACGACGGGTTCGGGGCGCCAGTGGTGCTTGTACGGCTCGTCACCGCGCAGCAGGCTCAGCGTGCTGTGCCCGCCCGACCCGGTGTGCTGGGCGCAGGCGTCGAGGAGCATCACGGCGACGTCCGCCTTCCGTTTCCGCAGGCCAGGATGGGCGCCGTACAGATAGCCGCCCGCGAGGCGTCCCGACAGCAGCGTCAGATCGACGGCGACCACGCTGTCGTCGAGGCGGAACTCGGTGACCACGGCGTCCCCCGAGCGCACCATCGGCCCCACCGACCGGGCGAGGTGTTCGCGGAACCGGGGCTGGAGGTGTTCCGACGTCACCTTCCTTCCCTGCCACTGGAGTTGGTGCAGTTCCAGGAGGCGGGCCAGGGCCGCGTCGACCTCGTCGGGGCCGACGACGCGGCGCTCGACGCCGAGTGCGGTCAGCTTGCGCAGCTTGGCGCGGACCCGCTGGGCCTTGGCGGCGGGGAGGCGGGAGACCAGGCCGTCCATGGAGACGGCGGGCAGCTCCAGGCACACGGAGTCCCTGACCTGGCGGCGCGGGCCACGCCAGCGCTCGTACACGCGTTCTGCCGCGCCGCCCGGCCGGACCTCGCGGAGGTCGATCAGCGCGGTGCGCGCGGCGTCCGAGAGACCCTCGGCGAGGGCGGCGGCGGCCTCGTCGGCCGTGTCGTCGTCGAGGAGCACATCACCGTAGTCGGAGATCGCGCCGCCGAGCGGTACGAGGGCGGGCAGTGGGCGGTGTACGCGCATCAGCGGGGCGGCGGCGAGGAGTTCGCCCTCCGGGTCGCGGACCACGACGATCCGCAGCCGGCCCGGGACGCCGTAGGACAGCCACCACGAGTGCAGCCAGGCATGGCTCTGGAACGGGGTCGCCGCGGCGCACCGCCGGTACAACCGGCCCCAGGCCGGGGCCAGTTCGGCGAAGGCGGCCTCGTCGCTGACGAGTTCGGTGCGCAGGGCGCCCGTGATCGTGACCGTCACAGCTGGCCGTGTGCGTCGGCGGCGACGGCCGGGCCCGGTACGGAGGCCGCGAGCGCCGGCTCCTCCGTACGCCGCCGGGGCCGCACCAGCAGCACCAGTCCGCCGAGCAGCCCGCCCGCGCTCGCGCCGACCAGCCCGGTCACCGTGGACGGGGCCGAGGACGGCTCGGTCGGCTTGACCGCGCGCGAGAACTGGAGCAGCTCCACGTGGGTGGACTCCTTGGTGTCGTTCGCGTGCCGGGTGAGGGAACGGGCCACGGCGTTCGCCATGTCGGCGGCGAGGTCGCGGCGGGGGGAGGTGGCCGAGACGGCGACCATGGGCGCGTCCGGCGAGGTCGCCGTCTGCACGCTCTTGCGCAGCGTCGACATCGGTACGCCCGCCCACACCTGGGCGTCCCCGAGCACCGCGAGCTGAGTGGCGACCCGCCCGTACGCCTGCGCGAAACCGAGCGCGGACGCCGGGTCGGACTTCTCGGTCGGTACGGCGACGACGTAGCTGGTGGCCGTGTAGGTGGGCGCCTTGAAGGTGCCGTACGCGCCGCCGAGGAGGCCGCCGAGCACGGCACTGGCCGTGAGGAGGTACCACGCGGGCAGGACGCGGGTGCGGGTGAAGGGGGTGAGGCGGGGGACTCTGCTGGCGTTCTCGGTCATGAGGATGGGGCTCCCTGAGGTGACGGGGATGGTGAGGACGGGGACGGGGCCGGCTTCATGGCAGGGGTGATCGCCGCGTACACGTCCATGAGCTGGGCGGCGCTGCGGGTGATGTCGTAGTGGTGGGCCGCGGCGGGGGGCGTGCGGTCCCGTGGGCCCAGCGCGCGGGCCTCCGTGAGGGCGCGCGCGAAGGAGTCCGCGCCCCCGGGGATGCGCCGGGCGCCCTCGGCGGCCTCCGGGGGCAGGTCCTCGATCGCCGGGCAGGAGACGTACCGGACGGGCAGCCCGGCGGCCAGCGCCTCCACGACCGCGAGGCCGAAGGCCTCCTCCGGGCACGGGGAGGCGAGCACGTCCATCGCGGAGGTGAGGGAGGGCAGGTCGGGGCCGGGGGTGCCGTCCGGTACGTAGGGCCGTTCGCCGGTGAACAGCACCCGGTCGGCCACGCCCGCCTCGCTCGCGGTGCGCCGCAGGACGTGTTCCTCGGGGCCGCCGCCGACGAGCAACAGCCAGCAGTTGTCCGGAAGTCGGGACAGGGCGCCGATCAGGTCGGTGAAGCGCTTGCCCGGTGCGAGCCGTCCGACGCCGCCGACGACGTACGCCCCCTCGGGCAGCCCGAGGCGTTCGCGGGTGCGGCGGCGGGCGACCGGGTCGAAGCGGAAGCGGGTCAGGTCGATGCCGTTGGGGACGACCTCGATCCGGGGCGCGGGCACCCCCCAGCGGCGGAGCCGCTCGGCGACCGTGGGGGACACGGCGACGGTGGTGCGGCCGAGCCGTTCGCCGGCCAGATACAGCGCGCGGACCCCGGCGGTCAGCCGCCGCCCCTCCATCTGCGAGTCGCCGAGGGAGTGTTCGGTGGCGACGATCGCCCGTACGCCCGCGAGCCGCGCGGCGATCCTGCCGTACACGCAGGCCCGGTAGAGGTGGGTGTGCACCAGGTCGTAGCCGCCCGAGCGGATGACGTCGACCAGGCGGGGCAGGGCGGCGAGGTCGCGGTTGCCGGCCATGCCGAGGTGGACGACCCGGACGCCGTCGGCGACCAGACCGTCGGCGACCGAGCCCGGGTTGGTGAGCGTCACGACATCGCAGTCGACCGGCAAGTGCCGGAGCAGCAGCCGGAGTTGCTGCTCGGCGCCGCCGACCCCGAGGCCGGTGATGATGTGCAGGGCCTTCACGCCGTCACACTCCCCGGGCCGGCCGGCGCCGCAGCCGGTGCAGCCGGTACTTGAGATGCAGGCGTACGGCGGTGTCGTTCTCGCCGATGTGGACGCGGGGGAGGACATGGACGCCGTTCAGCGGGCCCGGGTCGATCGCGCAGCCGTATCCGTAGCCGGCCGCCTTCACGGCATCGGCCGCCCGCTGGTCGACCGTCCCGTACGGATAGCAGAACCCGGAGACCGGAGCACCGCTCAACTCCGCGAGCACCGCTCTGCTTTCGGCGACCTCGGCGTGCAGCAGCTCGTCGTCCGCCTTCGTCAGGTCGACATGCGTCAGCCCATGGGAACCGATTTCCACCCCGGCCTGGGCGACGGCGCGGATGCCCTCCGCCGTCAGCAGCGGTTTGCGCGGGCCCAGCGGATCCCAGGCGTTCTCCCCGCCGAGCCGCCCCGACAGCACGAAGAGGGTCGCGCCGCACTTCCAACGCTCCAGCACCGGAAGGGCGTTGGTCAGGAAGTCGGCGTACCCGTCGTCGAAGGTGAGCCCGACGAGATCACGCCCCTCGCCCCGGGAACGGGCGGCGAGCAGCTCGGCCACACCCACGCCCCGCAGCCCGCGCCGGTGCAGCCAACGCAGTTGGGCGTCGAGGCGCTCGGGCGTGACCGTGACGTGGTACGGGTCGTCCGAGCAGTCGCCCACCGAGTGGTACATCGCCACCCAGGGCACGGAACCCGGGCGGGCGTCTCTTCGGCCACGTTCACGGCCATGCTCAGCGGACCCGGTCGCGGCGGCGGGTACGGGGGCGGGCGTGGGAGCGGGTGCGCTTGCGGGCATGCGGAAGCCTTCGGGTCATGGAGAGTACGGAACGGAGTGCGAGGACGAAGCTCTGCACGGCCTGGGCCCGCATGAGCCGGCCGAGCAGGAAGTAGACGACGGTGACGGTCGCCGTACCGGCGGCGAGTCCCGCCACGGGCCCGTCGATCCGGTTGGTCACGAACACCCCGGCGGCCGTGGCGCACGCCGACGCGCGCACCGGCTTGCTCAGCTCGGCCAGCACCTGGCGCTTCCGGATGGGCACACTGCGCGGGCCCATCCCGTACAGCAGCAGGGCGGCCGACAGGGTGATCCCGGCGGCGTTGGCGGCGGCGATCCCGCACACCCCCCACGGGCCGACCGTCCACGCGCCGATCCACGAGGTCGTGACGATGCCCACGGCCATCGCGGCCAGCGGGTACCAGGTCGGCCGGTTCGAGGAGAAGTACGAGCGGACGAGCGCGCCGACCAGGGTGTGCCCGAGCAGCCCGACCGCGTACACACGCATCACGGTGGCCGTCGCCTCGGTGTCCCGGGCGGTGAACGCCCCCCGCTGGAAGAGGAGTTCGATGACCTGCGGCGCACAGGCGACCACCGAGGCCGCGCCGAGCAGCACCACCCAGGCGGCCAGCGCGATGTCCCGCTCCACCCGGCTGCGGGCCCGCTCGGTGTCGCCCTCCGCGATGGCCTGCGCGACCACCGGGAAGGTGACCGTGCACAGCATCAGCGACAGCGTCATCGGGATCTGCGCCACCTTCTGCGCGTAGTTCAGGTGCGAGATGGCCCCGGCGGGGAGCGTGGAGGCGAGGAACCGCTCGACGAGCACCTGCGACTGCCGGGTCAGCGCGAAGAGCAGCACGGGCGCGACGAGCGCGAACGCCATCGGCGTCCCGGACGTCTCCTCCACCACGATCTCTTCGGGTGCGGCCGACCGGCGCCGCCGCAACTGCCGTAGACCAGAAGGCAGTTGGGTGACGACCATCAAGGCACCGCCCACCGCCACCCCGACCGCCGCCGAGCGCACCCCCCAGCGCCCGCCCAGCACGAACATCGCCGTGATGATGCCGGTGTTGTAGGCCACGTAGATCGCCGCCGGCGCCAGGAACCGCCGGTGCGCGCGCAGGGCCGCGCTGCAGTACCCGGCGAGCCCGAAGCTGAGGACGCAGGTGGCGGTGAGGCGGGTGCAGTCCACGGCGAGCGACGGGTCGGGCAGGCCGGGGGCGAGCGCCTCGACCAGGTAGGGAGCGGTGGCGATCAGCAGCGCGCCCACCGCTGTGAACGCCAGCGCCAGCCGGGGCAGCGTCGTGGCGACCAGCGCCCGCACCGGATCGCCCGGGGCACCGTGGGCGCGCCGGGCCAGCGCCATGCTGAACGCCGGGATCAGGATGAAGGCCAGCCCGTCCTCGATGAGCAGGGTCGCCGCGAACTCCGGCACGGTCCACGCCACCAGGAAGGCGTCCGTGTCGCTGCCGGCCCCGAACAGCCGGGCCAGCGACTGGTCCCGGACCAGCCCGAGCAGGGCGCCCGCGACCGAGAGGACGGCCGTGACGAGCGTGGCCTTGGCGAGGAACTTCCGGGAGACGGGGGCGAGTCCGGCGGGTTCGTTGCCGTCGCTGCCCTCGTCGCAGTGCTCGCCGTCGCCGTTTCCCTTCGTGACCGGCGTGGCGGCGCGTGCCGCGGGCAGCGTCACTCTGGTCTCTCCCTCGGTCCGGGGCGGCGTCGCGTTCATCGCGTCGAGGCCTCGGGCACGTCGTCGCCACCGACGAGGGCCCACCAGGCGACGAACCCGAAGACGACGGCGGTCAGCACGGTCGCGGGCCCGCCGATGTCGGCGTACAGGAAGTCGATCAGCTGCCAGATCAGCAGCCCGCAGGCGGCGAGGGCGCAGTCGAGGCCGCCGTTCGCCGACCGCCGGGTCCGCACCAGCCCCTGCAGGCCGCACACCAGCAGCGCCAGCCAGCTGCCCCCCAGGGCCAGGAGCCCGATGAGGCCCTGCTCGCTCAGCACCAGCAGATACATGTTGTGCGGGGACAGCAGCGGCTGCTTGCGGAACGCGGCGCCGGCGCCCTCCGTGTCGCTGCCCGAGGACAGGGCCAACGAGGCGTGTCCGTCGCGGTGTTCGGGGAAACCCTTCAACCCGACACCGGTGAGCGGGTGTTCGCTCCACATGTCGGTAGCCGCCGCCCACATCGTGTACCGGTCGGTGACCGACTGGTCCGGGGCGTCGGTGACCTGGCCGATGCTGCTGATCCGCTCCTGGAGCATCACCGAACCGAGGCCCAGGCCGCCGACCAGGATCACCGCCGAGGCGGCCACCACCGCGCCCACCTTCAGCGCGCGCCGCATCCCGGCCAGCATCAGCTGCAGGGTGCAGGCCGCCGACGTGGCGATCCAGGCGCCCCGGCTGAAGGAGACGGCGAGCGGGGCGAGCAGCACCAGGGCGCAGCCGGCGGCGACGGCCCGCTGCCGGGCGGCGGTCGCCCCGAGGGCCAGCCCCAGCGCGCACATCAGCCCGAAGGCCACCACGGTCGCCATGCCCATCACGTCGGCGGGCCCGAAGGTGCCCACCGCCCGGATCTCCTCGCCCTGGTAGGAGGCGCCGGTCCCGGTCACGAACTGGTGCACCCCGACCGCCCCCTGGAACAGGGCGAAGGTGACGAACGACCAGGCCAGCACCCGGAAGTCGCGCCGGTCCCGGACCAGCAGCACCACGGACGCCGGGACCAGCACGAAGATCTGGAGGTAGCGCCCCAGGCCCCCGATCCCGACCGCAGGCGAGGACGCCCCGACGGCCGCGACCGCGAGCCCGACCACCGGCATCCCGAGCACCAGGGCGGCCGTCCGGGACAGGGGGCGCCGCCGCTCCCGTACGACCCGGATCGCGCAGTGGACGACCACCAGCCCGGAGACGGCGTCGGCCGGGGTCGCGCCGCCGTCGGTGCCCTGCGTGGCCGGCAGCGCGAGCAGGGCGATCACCAGGATCACGGGCAGGAGCGGAGCGAGGGACGCGACGGACGTGACGTACGGGAAGGGCGCTCGGCGCGCCAACGTCAGCGTGGGGCTGTGGCTCACTGCGCTCAGCTTCCTGTCGGGCGGACGAGCGTGGCGGCGGTGCGCAGCAGGATGCAGATGTCCTGCCACAGTGACCAGTTGTCGATGTAGGCGTTGTCGAACCGGCAGCGGTCCTCGATCGAGGTGTCGCCGCGCAGCCCGTGGATCTGGGCGAGCCCGGTGATCCCGGTCTGCATCCGGTGGCGGGCCGCGTAACCGGGGTAGGTCTGGCTGAACTTGCCCACGAAGTACGGGCGTTCGGGCCTCGGACCGACCAGGCTCATATCGCCCCAGAGGACGTTCCACAGCTGCAGGAGCTCGTCCAGCGAGGTGCGGCGCAGGAGGCGGCAGAACCAGTTCATGCGCTGCTCGTCGGCGACGCTCCAGCGGGTCGCCGACTCCATCTCGTCGACCGGGCGGTGGGTGCGGAACTTGAGGAGGGTGAAGGGGCGCCCGTCCAGGCCGATGCGCTCCTGCTTGAAGACCACTCCCCGCCCGCCGGTCAGCCGCAGCACCACTGCGCACAGCAGCAGCAGCGGCGAGACCATCAGGAGCAGAGTGCCCGAGACCACGACGTCGAGCAGCCGTTTGCCGAGGCTGCCCGGCCGGTCCGGCACCATCGCGAGCCGCCGGCAGGAGAACCCGGCGAGCCGCTCGGCGCTCTCGTACGAGGGCGACTCGGCGTCGATCTCCCACACCGTGCAGCCCGACTCCGCCAACGCCCTCAGCAGCGGTCCCTGTTCGGCCCGTACGGAGGGATGGACGGCGAGCACGGAACGCACGCCGTTCTGGATCAGCGCCCGCTGGACCTCCTCACCGGTGGTCAGCACGGGCAGGCCCGCCCCGCCGTCCGGATGGTCGGTGACGAGCCCCACCGGCCGTACCCCGCACGCGGGGTGGCGCAGGAACGCGGCGGCCACGCGGCGGGCGGTGCCGGCCGGGCCGATGACGAGGGCCGTGTGCGGGCGGCGCAGCAACGCCCGGCGCCGGCGCCAGTGGACGGTCGCGCGCCCCGCCGCACTGGCCGCCACCTGTACCGCGAAGCCCAGGACGAGGGTCCGCGCGGACAGCGCGTCGGCGGACGCGTACGCCCCGATCACCGCGGCCAGCGCCAGCCAGCCCATCGCGATCCGGCCGCAGACGGCGGGCAGTTCGTCGAGGAACGCGGGCACGGACTCGGGCCGGTAGAGCGAGGCCCGCGTGTTCAGCACGACCACACCCAGCAGCAGCGCGCCGACGAGAACGGGGTGGCGCTGGGGCTCGGTCAGTGCCAGGGCGCCGAGCAGGGCGGCGGTGCTGTCGACGGCGAGCAGTGGCAGCGGGGAGGCCGGCCGGGGGGCGGGGCGCCGCCCGGCCGGGAATCTGAAGCCGCCGGCCGACCCGCGGCGCGGGATGACCGAGACGGCCGACACTGTCGAGAATCCGTGCTCCCGAGGCCCTCCGCCGGGGGAGGGGACGGTACTTTCCGCAGTCACGAGTGGATGGACTCCCTGTACTCGGCGCGCACGGGCCGCACGGCGTGCGCGGTGATCAGCTCGCGGTACACGCCCGCGACGGCCTCGGCACAGTGCCGTACGTCGTGCGCGGACAGGACGTGCCGACGCCCCAGTTGCCCCAGCGACTCACGCAGCGGGGGGTCGAGCAGCAGTTCGGAGACGGTCCCGGCCAGCGCGGCCGGGTTCTCGGCCGGCACCAGACAGCGCGGTGCGAGAGCGGCGGGCAGACTCTCGCGCCCGCCGTCCACGTCGGTGACGACCACCGGTCGCCCGCAGCCCATCGCCTCCAGCGGCGCCAGCGCCATGCCTTCCCACCGCGAGGGCAGGACCACCAGATCGGCCGCCCGGTACCAGGGGACGGCATCGGTGACGGCCCCCGCGAACAGCACGGAGTCGGGGGCGAGATCCCGCAGCCGCTGGGCCTCCGGACCGTCACCGACGAGCACCAGCCGTGCCCCCGGCACCCGCCGCGCGACCTCGTCCCACGCCCGGAGCAGCACGTCCTGCCCCTTCTGCCGGCACAGCCGCCCCACGCACACGACCAGCGGGGCGGCCGGATCGACCTCCGCGAGCAGCGGAATCCCGGCCCGTACGGAGTCCACGGGAGCCGGGTGGAAGCGCTCCGTGTCGATCCCGTTCGGGATCACCCGCCACTGCCCGGCGATCCCGGCGCGCACCCCGGTCGCCCGTTCGGCGTCGCTCACACACACCACCCGGGAGGCCCAACGCGCGCCCCACCGCTCCCACTTGAGAGCCAGCGCGGCGGTGGGCCCGCCGACCGCCTCGAACGACCAGGCGTGCGGCTGGAACACCGTCGTCACCCGCCCCCGTACCGCCAGCCGGGCGGCGAGCCCGGCCTTGGCGCTGTGCGCGTGCACGACATCCGGCCGCACCGCCTCGACCACCCGCCGAAGCCGCCGCACCTCCCCGACGAGCGAGGGCCCCGGCGAGCGTGTCGCGTGCCAGGGGTGTACGTCGGCGCCGAGCGCCCGCAGTCGCGCGGCGAGGTCACCGCCGTCCGGGCATGCGACCGTGACGTGCAGACCGGCGGCGAGCTGGGCCCGCGCCAGGTCCGTCACGACCCGGGCCACCCCGCCGTCCACCGGCTGGGTGACGTGCAGGACCCGTGGCCGGGTGTCGGGTGCGATCAGTTGCATGCGCGGTTTCCTCGCTCGCGGGTGGCGGTGCCGGACGCACCTCGGCTACTGCCGGGCGTCGACGGCCACGAAAAGTGCGCCGGCCCACGCCGCGTCCCGCTGGGAAACGAGCCGGAAGGCCAGCTGGTCACCACCGCGCCGCAGCGCCGTCCCCAGTTCGAACACGTCCGAGTCGTAGCCGAGGGTGTTCGCGTATGCCGGAACGCGCTCCGAGACAGCTCCGCCGATCGTGGAGTTCAGCACGTCGTCGAGGGGGTTCGCCGCGTCCCCCAGCGCCGTTGTACGCCCTGCGGCGGACACCGTCAGGGAGTCGCCGGCGCTGCCGCGGTCCCCGTTGTAGGCGACCAGCCCCGCGCGCCCGTTCGCGCCCGTCGGGAACTTCAGTTCGGCCAACCGGACCAACGTGCTGTCACCCTTCCGGTCCCCCAGCGCGTCGAACCCGTCCCACACGGCGAGGTGCCGCAGCGGCTCGGCCGCGTTCTCGTACGCCACGACCAGCGTCCAGCCGCCCCACGCCCCGGCCGCCGACCTTCCCATCGCCACATTGACCTGCGCGACGGTGTACAGCCCCGAACCGCTGTCCCGGACCAGTTTCGTGACATCGGCGGAGGCCTGGAACGCGTCGGCGCCCTGCGCCACCCGGTGTCCGACGACCGAGTCCGCGAGCAGTTGCTTGTACTGGCCGCCGGGCTCGGCGATCAGCACCCGCCCGTTGTCCTTCGGCGGCTTCTGCTCCCCGACCTTGAGGTTGCCGCCCCAGTACAGCCGCGCGTACGAGACCCGGCCGCCCTGCGGCACCCGGACCTCCGCGCGGCTGGAGTTGTACGTGTTCGGGTCGCTGTCGACGTCGACGTAGAACATGTCCAGGTCGCCGTTGGCCGCCGCTCTGGCACCGCCCGTTCCCGTCACGAGGTTCTCGCCCCTGCGGATGCCCGCGCAGGTTCCGAGAGCGGCGCGGCAGCTGATGGACACGTTGGCCGCGCGGACGATCCCGCCGTGCTGGAGCGCGCGGTACCGCTGGGTGAACGCGAGGTGTGCCGACTCCTTGCCGGGCTCCTGGCCGACGGGTGGCGCGGCGGTCGCCGTACCTCCCGGAGTCCAGATCGCGGCGAGGGCGAAGACGCCCACCATCGCTCGGCGCAGCAGAAGACCCGGGGAAACAGACATGACCGGCATTGCCCTTTCGGGAAAAGGTCGGGAGAAGTCGGGAAAGGGGGCGTGGACCGACGGACGGATTTTTGGGCGGCTCCGGGGCGGCTGACAGAAGGTGGGCAACTCTAGCCGCTATGCGTATTTATTGGTGATTCATGGTGACTGTGTCGTAATCGTGCAGCCGGACGATTCGAGAGATCACCCCATTGGCGGCACAACCCGGGCGCGTGCCACGCGTTGACACAGCGCCGGGCATCCCGCCCGGATGTTTGTGACAACTTCCAAGGAGTACTTCTCCATGTCGCGTATCGCGAAGGGCCTTGCCCTTTCCACCGTTGCCGTCGCCGCCGTGGCGGGTACCGCCGGTGTCGCCGCCGCCGACAGCGACGCGCACGGCGTCGCTGCCCACTCCCCGGGTGTCCTGTCGGGCAACGTCCTGCAGGTCCCGATCCACATTCCTGTCAACGTCTGCGGCAACACCGTCAACATCGTCGGTCTGCTGAACCCGGCGTTCGGCAACACCTGCGTCAACGACTGACATCGGTCGACGCTGCCCCTTCTGCCGGCCGCTCTTCTTTCCAGGGAGAGCGGCCGGTTCGCGTTTCCGGCGTTTGGCCCGAATGGCGGGCCGGGCGGCCAACTCGTCGGGCGAGCCTCGATACAGGCCCTCACCAGCGATGACGCACGGGACGCGGCCGACGGACCGTCACTTTGCGCGTATGACCGGTTGCAGGTGTCAACGGTGGATCTGACGGTGGATCCGACAGCGGACACACGGTCCGGCACAGATCGCCGGACCGAACCACCGAACCACCGAAAGGAACCCTCCATGCGTGCTCTGCCCGCACGGCGTCTCGCGGCCACCGCACTCTGCGCCACCCTCCTGCTCGGCATAGCCACACAGGCCGCCCTGGCGGCGGACGGCGACGCGGCCCGCAAGCGCGGCCACTCGGCTTCCCGGGCGCCCGTCCCCAACGCCGACGCGCTCCTCGCGCAGGTGAAGTCGCTGGGCGACCTGGGCGGCGTACTGAAACCCGTCACCGATCTCCTGGACGCCGTACGCAAGGCGGACGACGGCCAGCTGCCGCTGGACGAGGCGACGAAGCTGGGTGACGCCGTGAAGGCGGCCATCACCGCGGCCACGGCGGCGGCCCCGGCCACTCCGCCGGTGGCGCTGCCGGTGACCCCGGCGGTCCCGGCGGTCCCGGAGGCTCCCGCGGTGCCGGCGGTCCCGGAGGCTCCCGCGGTCCCGGCCACTCCGGCACTTCCCACCACCCCCGCGCTGCCGACGACCCCGGCTCTCCCGACGGCGCCCGTGCTGCCGCCCGCGCCCGCTCTCCCGCTGGGCCTCAAGCACGGCAAGGCGGGCAAGGGCCCGCTCGACATCCAGGGGGACGCGCTCACCGCGCTGCAGAAGTCGGTCGACACGCTGCTCACGGCGGTCACGTCCGGCGATGCCGCGAGCGTCGCCCCGGCCGTCACCGGCGTGGTGACGAGCCTCGTCGGGTTCGTCGCCGCCACCCTGCTCGGCGGCGGCCTGCCGGCGCCGGACCTGGCGGGCCTGCCGCCGCTGCCCGAGCTGCCGGCGGCGGTGCCGCCACTGCCGGTCCCGGTGCCGCCCCTGCCGCTGCCGGCCCGCTAGGGCCACCCTCCCGGTCGTTGTGCCGGCCCCACCAGGCCGGTACAACGACCGTTCTTCTTCCCGCGCGTCGATTTCACTTGTGCGTCAATCCTTTGAGACGCATTCCGTGTTCCGGAATCAGCCGCGCCGCAGAAATTTCTGCGTACGGGGTTTCCCCCGCGACCGGGGCTCGTTAGGCACGGCGACAGAATTCCCGCCGGTGACATGAGTTGCCGAAGAAAGGAACACGATGAAGTCCCTGAAGGCTGCCGCTGTTGTTGCCGGGTCCCTGGTCATCGCCGGAGCCGCCGCGCCCGCGTTCGCCCACGACACCGCCGACCTCACGCCCACCAGCCTCAACGGCGCCGTCAACACGCTCACCAAGGGCCCCCTCGACCTGGACCAGGTGCAGCCGCTCCAGCACCAGTCGAACGCGCTCGACACCGAGAACAAGGATTCGGCGCTCAGTACGGTGAAGGGCGCGACGGCCGCCCTCAACTCGAACGGCGGGCTGCTCGGCGGCCTCTCCCTCCAGGGCTGACACGCGTGTCGAAAGGACCGGTTCCGCCGCGCGGAGTCGGTCCTTCGCGTTGTTCGAGTCCCGTCCCTCTTTCGTGTGGATACCGGCGGGAAATCCCCCGGTCGAGTGAGAATGCGGCCGGGTGCCCCAAATCCCGTCGATAAGGTTCCGCGGTGACCTCAACCTCAAGCGAAACGCGCCCTTTCCGCATCGCCGACCTGGGCACGCTCGTCGTGATGGCCTGGAGCGGTGAGGCCCCCGACGGCGACATGCCCTACCTGCTCGCCTACTCCCTCGGGGACGGCGAGGGCGGCCCGGAGGCCTCGGCCGTCGCCGTCGAGCAGCTCCTCGCCAACACCGGTCTGCCGGTCGGCGGTGACATCGTCGACGGCTCCACCCGCCCGAGCCTGCCGGTCAGCCTGCTCGTCGAGGCGGGTTCGGCCGTTCTCAACATGTCGCAGCTCAACGCCCAGTGCACCGCGCCCCCGGAGTGGCTCACCGCGGTCGCCGAACGGGGCTTCGCCTACCTGGTGTTCACCACCCGCGCCTGGCCCGAGGCCCAGCCCGGCAAGCCCATCGCGCCGGAGGCGCTGGCCGCCTTCGCGGGCGCCGAGGAGACCCTGACCGCCGCGGCCCACGTCATCCTCCCGGCCCGCAGCCTGCGCTGACGGCCGAGCCGACGGTCGCGGGTGAGCGGTGAGGTCCGGGGCCCGGACGGGCGGGTCGGCCGTCCGGGCCGGGCCGCTTTTCCGGGCTGATCGGACGACTAATGCGCCACACGGGGGAATCTTGAGCTGATGCGGTTCCCAGGATCGTTACGCGATACGGACGAACACCCCCCGATTCCTGAAAAGGACCGTAACTGTCATGAAGTCGACCACCCGAATCCTTGCCGCCACTGTCCTCACCGGCGTGGCGGCGGCGGTGGGCTCCGCGGCCCCTGCCGTCGCGGCCGGCACGGTCCCCGTACCCGTACCGCTGGACGGCGTCGAGAAGTCCCTCAACATGAGCCTGCCCAAGGTCGGCGGTGAACTGCCGCTGCTGACGCCGGGCGTGCCCGAGGGACCGCGGTACGCCGAGGGGCGGATGATCCCGGACAGCGCGCTGCCGCAGGTGCCGATGGGTGCCGCGCTGCCCGGTCTGTCGGCGCGGACGCCGCTGCCGCAGGTGCTCGGCAAGGGCTTCGACGAGGCCGGGGTCAGCCTCCCCGCGGCAGACCTGCGGACCCTGACCCCCGGTCTGTCCGTGGACACGCCCATGACCGCGTCGAACCCCGACGTGTTCGGGCTGCCGACGCTCGAGGAGCCGCAGGCCGCCGTGCTCACCCCGCTGCTGCAGACGGCCCCCACGGGCGTCCTGGGACTCGGCTCGCTGTAGTCCGGGCAGTCACGAGACCTGACGAACTGGACCCTCTGGGCCCGGGGCCGACACCCGGGCCCGGTCACCGGGCGGTCGCCGTTCCTGAACGAACCGAACGAGAGGTTGGGGAGAGAGTGTTGTTCGTCAGCAGAGTGCCGCGGGGACCGGAAGGTCCCCGGGCCTGTTCGGGCACGCGGCGGGACGCGCTGCGTGCCCTGTGTGTGTCTGCCCTCGCCCTGGCGGTGGTCCCGGTCGTCGCCGCGGCATGGCCCCGGCACGACCAAGGCGGCGACGAGGCTTCGTCGTTCGACGAGACGTACCGGGGCCGCCGGCTGCGCGGTATGAAGACCGACGCCGGGCACGCGGATCACCTCGACCACATGGCGCAGGCCCTGCGGTCGCCCGGCGACGAGCGGTGGCACGTCACCGTGGACGAGCGGCCCCTGCATCTGATGCGGCGGGCGGACGGGACGTATCTGACCATGGTCGACCACTACCGCTCGTACCCCACGGCGCTGGAGGCGGCCCGCGCCGCCGTCGACGAGCTGGGACCCGGGCGGCGGTTGACGGTCGACGGCGGAGGAGAGGGAGATCGTGGCCTACACGCGTAAGGACGTCAGCACGCTGACGCGTTCCGAGCGGCGGCGGTTCGTCGGGGCGCTGATGGAGGTCAAACGGCGGGGCGAGTACGACGAGTTCGTGCGCACGCACATCGAGTACTTCGTCCCCGACGGCGACAAGGGGCTGCGTACGGCCCACATGGCGCCGTCCTTCCTGCCCTGGCACCGGCAGTTCCTGCTGGAGCTGGAGCAGGCGTTGCAGCGCGTGGATCCGTCGGTGACGCTCCCGTACTGGGACTGGACCCGGGACCGTACGAGGGCCGGTGTGCCCTGGAGCGAGGACCTGCTCGGTGGCACCGGGCGCTCCTTCGACCAGCGGGTGATGACCGGGCCCTTCGCCTACGACAACGGTGACTGGACCATCAAGGAGAGCGTCACCGACGGCGACTTCCTCACCCGGGACCTCGGGCGCGCCCGCGAGCCGCTCAAGCTGCCGACCCGGCAGGACCTCGACTCGGCCCTCGACGATCCCGTCTACGACGTGTCGCCGTGGAACTCGACGTCCGCGAAGGGGTTCCGCAACAGACTCGAAGGGTGGGGGAGCGGGCGGGGCGCCGCCTCGTGGCGCAACCACAACCGCGTCCACCGCTGGGTCGGCGGGCACATGGTCGGGGGTGCCTCCGTCAACGACCCCGTCTTCTGGCTGCACCACGCCTTCGTCGACCTGTGCTGGTCGCGCTGGCGGGAACGGCACGGCGCCCGCTATCTGCCCGACCGGCCGCCGCGGGTCGGCGACGCGCAGCGCGGCCGGGTAGTCGCCCGGCACGAGAGGCTGCCCCCGTGGGACCTGACGCCGGACCAGCTGGAGGACCACAGCGACCTCTACCGCTACGCGTAGGGACGTGCGGGCGTACGAGGTACGAGGCAAGGGAATGGAAGAGCCCCGACGGTGGGACCGTCGGGGCTCTTCCGGTGTGTGCGTACGACGGGTCAGCTGCCGTAGCCGCTGGGGCCGTGGTTGCCGTGCTTGTCGTCGTTCTTGTCGTCGTGGTCGTCGCCACTGGCGTTGATGCAGGTGTTGCCGAAGGCCGGGTTCAGCAGGCCGACCACGTTGATCGTGTTCCCGCACACGTTGACGGGCACGTGGATCGGGACCTGCAGGACGTTGCCGGACAGGACGCCGGGCGAGCCGATGGCTGCGGCCTGGGCATCGGCGTCAGCCATGGCCATACCGGCACCGCCGAGCACCACGGCACCCGTGCCGAGCGCGGCGACGGCTACCTTCGCGATGCGAGACATCACGTTCTCCTTTGGTTCGATGAGTGCGGGCGCTCGACTCGCGCCCGTACTTCCCCTACAACGCGCCCGCTCACGCCTGGTAACGGCGTGCGGCCCGGGCGTCACCCTTTTCGAGGAGCGGTCAGGGGAAAGGTGTCGGGAAAAGTGGTGGGAGGGCGCTCGCGCAGGGGTTAGCCTCGCGGACATGGCATCCGACCAAGCCGAGCAGAACGAGCGGCAGCAGACCGAGAACGTGTTGCGGACCTTCGTACGGGAGGACGGCCGACTCGTACGGCTGCCCGCCCGCTGGAGCCGGAAGCTGATCGTGCTCCAGCACATCGCCGACGAGACCTTCGAGCCCGGGATCGAGTACGCGGAGCGGCTCGTCGACGAGCGGCTGCGGGTGTGGTGCGAGGGCGCGAGCCAGATCGACCATGTGACGCTGCGCCGGCATCTGGTGGACCTGAACCACCTGCGGCGCGGCGACGGCGTCTACTGGCGGCCCGCCGAGGCCGGCTTCGGCGCCGCGGCCGACGCCGCCTGAGAGTCCGCGCAGAAGGCCCGCTCCCCGGAGAACAGGGGGAGCGGGCCTTCGCGCGTCCGGACGGTATCGGGTCCATAACTCTCGTGAACCCGTACGCACATCCTGTGAAGGTCTCCAAGTGAGCGTAAGCGGAACCTTTTTGACGGTCTTTTGACTGCTAAGATCATCGCACTTTCAGTAGGCTGAGGCGCGGCATGCGCACGGGGGCAGTCTCTACGGGTCCCATGCGAAGGAGTGGCCGAATCGGTCCGCCGGTAAGGTACGCCACCGGGCGAGGCCCGAGTTCCAGGCCAGGCCCCGTCGGACTGCAACTGCTCCTGTCGCAAGGCGACTTGAAGAGAGTCTCATGACGTCATTGATCCAGGATCCACTGCTGTGGATCTTGCTTGTGGTCCTGGTCGCTGCGGTCGTCGCAGTGATGCGGGCCCGGCGAACCAACATGGCGCTCCGCAGGAAGAACAACGACCTGCAGAGCGTCCGTGAAGCCGTACAGAGTGAACGCGACCGCCTCTATGCGGAATACACCCAACTGAACGCACAGCACGCGGGCGATCTGGCGGCGGTGCGCAAGGACGCGGAGGAGGACACCAAGGCCGTCCTGAAGTCGGCGATGCGGACGCTTCAGGTGCTCGCCGACGAACAGCAGCTCATCATCGAGAAGTCGCAGCGCCGCTACGGCGACGACGAACAGGTCCTCGCCGACCTGATGATGATCGACCACACCAACAGCCAGTTCGGCCGGCGCGCACAGGGCATCGCCGTGCTGTGCGGCGGCTGGCTCGGCCGGCGCGAGTCCACCGCGTCCGTGTACGACGTGGCCCGCAGCGCCCAGGGCCGCATCAAGCACTTCGACCGCGTCACCATCAACACCCAGGTGAACGTCACGGTGGCCAGCCGTGCCGTCGAGCCCATCGCGGTGGTCCTGGCCGAACTGCTGGCCAACGCCACCAACTACAGCGCGCCCGGCACCCGCGTCGACATCAACATCCAGGCCGTACCCACCGGTGTCTGTCTGATCGTCGACGACGCCGGCCTCGGTATGAACACGGAGGAGAAGGCGCGGGCCTCCGTGCTGCTCTCCCCGCAGGCACCGGTCGACATCACGAGCCTCGGCGACCCGCCGAAGTTCGGCTTCGCCGTGTCCGGGATGCTCGCCACCCGGTACGGCTTCAAGGTCTCGGTCGATTCGGTGTCCCCCTACGGCGGCGTACGGGCGGTGATTCTCTTGCCGGAGAACCTGTTGACGACGGACGTTCCGGAGCCCGAGGGCGGGGCCGACAGGGCCGAACCCCGGGCCGAGGTTCCGGTCGCCCCCCAGCGGCTGACCCCGGTGGCGACGCCCGGCGGACCGCAGCGTCCGATCGGGACGACGGCCGGCGGCCTGCCCAAGCGGCGGCGGCGCGGCAGCCCGGTCGCGGTGGTGCCACCGCCGCCGGAGCCGGCGGAACTCCACAACGAGGTGACGGCCTCACGTATCGGTGCGTTCCAGCGCGGAACGCTGCTCGGGCGGGACACGACGACCATGGAAGGACCACAGGACCAGTGAATCCCGATCTGTCGTGGGTGCTGAACGACGTGCTGCAGGTGCGCGGCGCCCGTCACGCGATCCTCGTCTCGGCCGACGGCCTGCTGCTGGAGCGGTCCAGTGACATCGACCGCGACGCTGCCGAGACCAACGCCGCCGCGATGAGCTCGATGCAGTCCCTCAGCCGGGCCGTCGCCCCCTTCGTGGGCTTCGGACTCGGTCTGTGGAAGCAGACGCTGATCGAGTACGACGGCGGCTGGATCTTCCTCATAGCCGCGGGCAGCGGCGCCTACCTCGCCGTGTCGGCAGCGCTGGACGTCGACATGGAGGCCATGTCGTTCCGGATGCAGCAGCAGGTGGGGGCGCTCGGCAAGGCGATGACCACCCCGCCGCGTCAGAACGCCGGTGCGGAAGCATGAACGCGCACGGCGAGGAAGCTCCGGTCACGGTCACCAGCGACTTCGTCCGCTCGTACGTCATCACGGGCGGGCGACGGCTGCCGACCGCCGACGACCTGTCTCTGCACACCCTGGTCACGCTGGCTCCCGACCGGGAGGTGCCGCTCGGCGCCGGCCCCGAGGTGCGGGCCATCTGGGACCTGTGCGGCGGCGGCTACCTCTCCGTCGCGGAGGTCGCCGCGCACCTGTCGCTGCCGGTGGGTGTGGCCCGACTCCTGCTGACCGATTTATTCGAACAGGGTCATCTCCTGCGCCGTGCCGCGCCCCCACGCGCCCAGTCCGTCGACAGAGGAATCATCGAAAAGGTGCTGCATGGACTCGAATCGCTCTACGGCTGAGACGATCTACGTCTCAGACGCGGTCACCACCACCGCGAAGATCCTTGTCGTAGGGCACTTCGCCGTGGGCAAGACCACGTACATCGGCTCGCTGTCGGAGATCGCCCCGCTGCGCACCGAGGAGAAGATGACCCAGGCGTCCGCCCACGTGGACGACCTGAGGGGCGCGCCGGACAAGGTGACGACCACGGTCGCGCTGGACTTCGGCCGGCTCACGCTGAGCGACGAACTGGTGCTGTACCTGTTCGGTACGCCCGGTCAGCAGCGCTTCATGCAGCTGTGGGAGGACATGGCCCGCGGCGCTCTCGGAGCACTGCTCCTGGTCGACCCGTCCCGGCTGGCTGAAACGTTTCCGGTGATCGACCTGGTCGAGAAGTACGGCCTGGAGTACGCCATCGCCGTCAACACCTTCGACGCGAAGGCCGAGTTCGACGAGGACGAGATCCGCGAGGCCCTCGACCTGCTGCCCGACACCCCGGTCGTCTACTGCGACGCCAGGGACCAGACGTCCTCGGCGAGGGCCCTGATCGCCCTCGTCCAGCACCTGCTCACCCGCGCGGCCTGAACCCCGGTCCCTCCCTTTCGGGCCCCTCCCCGCACAGGGGGTCCGGACAGGGGGTCCGGCCGGGTGTCCGGACCAGCCGGACCCACCAGGCCATCCGGAACAGGTCCTCGCACAAGGTTTTTCCTCACCCCCGTCCCCCGCCCCGACGCGCGGGGATCCCTAAGGAACCCTCATGGACACACAGCACGCGGGTGCCACGCCGAGCGCGCCCGCCAGATGCCCCATGCACGGCGCCGACTTCGCCGCCGAGCCGCACCGCGTCTACGACCAGATGCGCGCCTACGGTCCCGCGGCACCCGTCGAGCTCGCCCCCGGGGTGGACGCCACGCTCGTCGTCCAGCACGAGATGGCCCTCAGGGTGCTCCAGAACACCACCCTGTTCTCCCGTGACTCGCGCCGCTGGGCCGCGCTCAACGAGGGCCGTGTCTCCCTCGACAGCCCGGTCCTGCCGATGATGGCCTACCAGCCCAACGTCCTGTTCACCGACGGCGCCGTGCACCTGCGGCTGCGCAAGGCCGTCACCGAGAGCCTGGCCAAGCTGAGCATCAGCCGGATCCGCCGGGACGTCGAGCCGATCGCCGACTACCTGATCGACCAGTTCAGTGAGCGGGGCCGCGCCGACCTTCTCAACGACTACGCCAAGCTGGTGCCACTGCTTCTGTTCAACAAGATCTTCGGCTGCCCCGCCGACATCGGCGACCGCCTCACCACCGGTATGTCCGCCCTGTTCGACGGCGACAACGCCCAGAAGGGCCTTGAGGAGGTGGCCGGTTCCCTCCTTGAGCTGATCACGCTCAAGCGCCGTGAGCCGGGCGACGACGTGACGTCCTGGCTCATCCAGCATCCGGCGGGCCTCAGCGACGACGAACTCCGGTACCAGCTCATCGTGTTGATGGGGGCGGGCCTCGAACCCGAGCGCAACCTCATCGCCAGCTCCCTGCTCCTGCTGCTGTCCGACGGCCCGTCGGGGCGCGGCAGCGGCATGCTGGTCGAGGAAGCCATCGAGCACGTGCTGTGGAACAACCCGCCCATCGCCAACTACGCGACGCACTACGCGTTGCAGGACGTCGACCTCGGTGGCGTACCGGTCGACGCCAACAGCCCGGTCGTCATCAGCTTCGCCGCCGCCAACAGCGACCCGGCCCTCAACGAGGCCCGGCAGATGGCCAGCAAGGGCGCGCACCTGGCCTTCGGCGCGGGCCCGCACGCCTGCCCCGCCAAGGATCCGGCCCAGGTCATCGCGCTCACGGCGATCGAGAGGATCCTCAACGCGCTGCCCGACCTGACCCTCGCGGTCCCGCAGGACAGCCTGATGTGGCGCCCCGGCCCCTTCCACCGCGCCCTGGTCGCGCTGCCGGCGCGGTTCAGCCCGACACCGGCCACCCGGATGGCGGCGGCCCTGCGCAGCCTGACGCCGACTCCGGCGGCCGAACCGGCACCCCGTCCGGCGCCGCAGCAGGCCCCGGCGGCTCCTCAGGAACAGCGCAGGAAGGGATTCTGGAGCTCCTTCCTCGATGTCTTCCGCCTCTGAGGGGCAACTGCCCACCCACGTGAGCTGATTGATGCGGCTGAGCCGATCGGCTCGGCTGCCGTGAGCGCCCTGTGTCCGAGATCCGTCCTCGGGGACGGGGCGCTCACCGGTTTTCGCCGGGCAGCTCCGCGAACTCCGCCAGGGCGTGCGTGAGCCACTGGGTCCAGAAGGTCTCCAGGTCGATGCCCGCACGCAGGACCAGGTGCTGGAGGCGGCCCTGGGAGCCGGCCCGGGCGCTGCCCGTACCGGGCGGGAAGTCCCGCTCCTCGATCTCCTGATACTCCGTCAACTGCTGCTGGTGCAGAGCGAGATGGCGGCGCAGGTCGGCCTCGATGCCTTCGGTGCCGACGACCGCCGAGGCGCGCAGCCGCAGCAGCATCGTGTCGCGGTAGGGCTTGGGTTCCTGGGACGCGGCGGTCCAGCGGGCCAGTTCGGCGCGGCCCGCGGGCAGGACCTCGTAGCTCTTCTTCTGCCCGCGGGTCGGCTGCTCGGCGGGCAGGGCGCGGATGTGCCCCTCGGCCTCCAGTTTTCCCAGCTCGCGATAGATCTGCTGATGGGTGGCCGACCAGAAGTAGCCGATCGACTTGTCGAACCGCCGGGTCAACTCCAGCCCCGAGGACGGCTTTTCGAGCAGGGCGGTGAGGATCGCGTGCGGGAGTGACATGAGCTCAATCCTAGGGACCGGCGGTGCTGGCTGACCTGTGCTCGTGTGCTCGTACGGCTGTCAGAGCGCCGCCGCCAGCTCCGTGCCCTGCTTGATGGCGCGTTTGGCGTCCAGCTCGGCGGCCACGTCGGCGCCGCCGATCAGGTGCACGCTGCGGCCGGCGGCGAGCAGCTCGTCGTACAGGTCGCGGCGCGGGTCCTGGCCGGTGCACAGGACGACGGTGTCGACCGGCAGGACGGTGGAGTCGCCGTCGACGGTGACGTGCAGACCGGCGTCGTCGATCCGGTCGTACCGGACGCCCGGGACCATGGTGACGCCCCGGTGCTTGAGCTCGGTGCGGTGGATCCAGCCGGTGGTCCTGCCGAGCCCGGCGCCGACCTTGGACGCCTTGCGCTGGAGCAGGTGGACGCTGCGCGGCGGCGCCGGGCGCTCGGGCGCGGCCAGGCCGCCGGGGGTGCGGTAGTCCATGTCGACGCCCCAGGCGCGGAAGTACGCCGCCGGGTCCTCGCTCGTCTTGTCGCCGCCGTCGGTGAGGTACTCGGCGACGTCGAAGCCGATGCCGCCCGCGCCGAGGATCGCGACGCGCTCGCCGACGGGCACGTCGCCGCGCAGTACGTCGAGGTAGCCGACGACGCTCGGGTGGTCGACGCCGGGGAGGTCCGGGGTGCGGGGGGTGACGCCGGTGGCGACGACGATCTCGTCGTAGTCGGTCACATCGCCTTCGGCGACGAGGGTGTTGAGGCGTACGTCCACGCCGTGGGCGTCGAGCTGGTGGCGGAAGTAGCGCAGGGTCTCGTCGAACTCCTGCTTGCCGGGGACCTTGCGGGCGACGTTAAGCTGGCCGCCGATCTCGGACGCGGCGTCGAACAGGGTGACCTGGTGGCCGCGTTCGGCGGCGGAGACGGCGCAGGCGAGACCGGCGGGGCCGGCGCCGACGACGGCGACCCGCTTGCGCAGCTTGGTCGGTGAGAGGACGAGTTCCGTCTCGTGGCAGGCACGCGGGTTGACCAGGCAGGAGGTGATCTTCCCGCTGAAGGTGTGGTCCAGGCAGGCCTGGTTGCAGCCGATGCAGGTGTTGATCGCCTCGGGACGCCCGTCGCGCGCCTTGTTGACGAAGTCGGGGTCGGCGAGCATCGGGCGGGCCATCGACACCATGTCCGCGCACCCGTCGGCGAGCAACTCCTCGGCGACTTCGGGGGTGTTGATGCGGTTGGTGGTCACGAGGGGGATGCCGACCTCGCCCATCAGCCTCTTCGTCACCCAGGAGTACGCGCCGCGCGGCACCGAGGTGGCGATGGTGGGGATACGGGCCTCGTGCCAGCCGATGCCGGTGTTGATGATGGTCGCGCCGGCCGCCTCGACGGCCCGGGCGAGGGTGATCACCTCGTCGAGCGTGGAGCCGCCCGGGACCAGGTCCAGCATGGACAGGCGGTAGATGAGGATGAAGTCCGCGCCGACCGCCTCGCGCACCCGCCGCACGATCTCCAGGGGGAAGCGGGTGCGGTTCTCGTAGGAGCCGCCCCAGCGGTCGGTGCGGTGGTTGGTCTGCGTGGCGATGAACTCGTTGATCAGATAGCCCTCGGAGCCCATGATCTCGACGCCGTCGTAGCCGGCCCGGCGGGCGAGGAGGGCGGTGCGGGCGTAGTCGTCGATGGTCTGCTCGACCTCGGCGTCGGTGAGCTCGTGCGGGGGGAAGGGGCTGATCGGGGCCTGGAGGGGGCTCGGCGCGACCAGGTCCTGGTGGTAGGCGTACCGGCCGAAGTGCAGGATCTGCATCGCGATCCGGCCGCCCTCGCGGTGTACGGCGTCGGTGATCGTCCGGTGCTGGTCGGCTTCCGCGTCGGTGGTGAGTTTGGCGCCGCCCGCGTACGGGCGTCCGGCGTCGTTGGGGGCGATGCCGCCGGTGACGATGAGGCCGACGCCGCCGCGGGCGCGGGTGGCGTAGAACTCGGCCATACGCTCGAAGCCGTGTTCGGCCTCTTCGAGGCCTATGTGCATGGAACCCATGAGGACGCGGTTGGGGAGGGTGGTGAAGCCCAGGTCGAGGGGGGTCAGCAGGTGGGGGTAACGGCTCATGGGGGCCTCCGGGGGCGGGGTCGGTCCTGCCTTTGTAGAGGACGGGAGAGCGATTGTGCAACTAGTTGCATAACAGCGTGAGGCACATTACGGAGCTCGGGTCGCCAGCGATTTACTTGGACGTCCTAGTATTGTCTTTAGTAGGACGTCCAAGTAAATCGGCAGTCGTGCTCCCCGACGCGTTTTGGGAAGGCCCCATGACCATGAACGATCTCCACCGGCCCGTGCACCCCGTACGCCTGGTCACCGCCTCGGCGCTGTTCGACGGACACGACGCCTCGATCAACATCATGCGGCGGATCTTCCAGTCCCAGGGCGCCGAGGTGATCCATCTGGGGCACAACCGGTCGGTGCGGGAGGTCGTGGACGCGGCGCTGGAGGAGGACGCGCACGGGGTGGCCGTCTCGTCGTACCAGGGCGGGCATGTGGAGTACTTCGAGTATCTCGTCGAGTCGCTGCGCGGGCAGGGGGCCGAGCACATCCAGGTGGTCGGGGGCGGCGGCGGTGTCATCGTGCCCGAGGAGATCGCCCGGCTGCGCCGCAGCGGCGTGACGATCTTCTCGCCCGAGGACGGGCAGCGGATGGGCCTCGCCGGGATGGTCAACTCGGTCGTGAAGGACTGTGACTTCGACCTCTGGGAGAGCAGGTCGGTCGATGCCGCCGCCGTGCTGACCGGCGACCGCTTCGCCATCGCCCGCGCCATCACCGGTGCCGAACTGGGCAAGCTGCCCCCGGAGTTGCTGGAGCAGGTGCGCGCCGCCGCGGCGGCACGGGTCACGCCCGTACTCGGGATCACCGGTACCGGCGGCTCCGGGAAGTCGTCTCTCACGGACGAGCTGGTACGGCGGTTCCGTGTCGACCAGCAGGACAAGCTGCGGATCGCGGTGATCGCCGTCGACCCGACCCGGCGTCGCGGCGGCGGGGCGCTGCTCGGCGACCGCATCCGGATGAACTCCCTGGACGGCAGCCGGGTCTTCTTCCGGAGCCTGGCCACCCGCGGCAGCCGTGAGCTGCCCGAGCACCTGTCCGACGTGATCGACGTGGTCAAGGCCGCCGGGTTCGACCTGGTGATCGTGGAGACGCCGGGCATCGGCCAGGGCGACGCGGCGATCGTGCCGTACGTCGACACGGCGATGTACGTGATGACGCCGGAGTTCGGTGCCGCCTCGCAGCTGGAGAAGATCGACATGCTCGACTTCGCCGACGTCGTGGCGATCAACAAGTTCGAGCGGCGCGGCGCCAAGGACGCGATGCGTGACGTGGGCCGCCAACTGGTCCGCAACCGCGAGGCGTTCGGCAAGAAGCCGGAGGACATGCCGGTGTACGGCACCTCGGCGGCCACGTTCAACGACGACGGGGTCACCGCGCTCTACCAGCACCTGAGGGCCGGGCTCGCCGAGCGGGGACTGCCGCTGTCCGAAGGCACCCTCGCGCCGGTCGCCGTACGGCACTCCTCCGGCATCCGGCGGGTGGTGCCCGCCGAACGGGTGCGCTACCTCGCCGAGATCACGGAGGCGGTCCGCGCCTACCACGACCGGACCGAGGCACTGGCCGAAGCGGCCCGCCGGGTGCAGCGGCTGGACGCGGTCAAGGGCGAACTCGTCGAGGCCGGGGCCGAGGCGGGAGGCGTGGAGTCGCTGCTCGCCGACGCCCGTCGGGACCTCCCGCACGACATCGGCGACCAGATCCGGAACTGGCCCGCGGTCGTGGCGTCGTACTCCGGGGACGAGCAGGTGGTGAAGGTACGGGACCGGGAGATCCGTACGAAGCTGAACCGCGAGTCCCTGTCCGGCAACCTGATCCCCCGGGTCGCGCTGCCCGCCTTCACCGACCACGGCGAGCTGGTGCGGTTCTGGCGCCGGGAGAACCTGCCCGGCCTCTTCCCGTTCACCGCCGGGGTGTTCCCCTTCAAGCGCGACGGCGAGGACCCGGCGCGGATGTTCGCCGGAGAGGGCGACCCGTTCCGTACGAACCGGCGCTTCAAGCTGCTCTCGGAGGGCCAGCCGGCCACCCGGCTGTCCACCGCCTTCGACTCCGTCACCCTCTACGGCCGTGACCCCGACGAACGCCCCGACATCTACGGCAAGGTCGGCACGTCCGGCGTCTCCGTGGCCACCCTGGACGACATGAAGGCGCTGTACGACGGGTTCGATCTGGTCGCGCCGACCACTTCCGTGTCCATGACGATCAACGGGCCGGCGCCGACCGTGCTGGCGTTCTTCCTCAACACCGTCATCGACCAGCAGATGGAGAAGTTCCGTACGGCGGAGGGCCGTGACCCCTCGCCCGAGGAGGCGGCCGAGCTGCGGGCGCACGCGCTCGCGAACGTGCGCGGCACCGTGCAGGCCGACATCCTCAAGGAGGACCAGGGGCAGAACACCTGCCTGTTCTCCACCGAGTTCAGCCTGCGGATGATGGCCGACATCCAGGAGTGGTTCATCGAGCAGAAGGTCCGCAACTTCTACTCGGTGTCCATCTCCGGCTACCACATCGCCGAGGCCGGGGCGAACCCGATCAGCCAGCTCGCCTTCACCCTGGCCAACGGATTCACCTATGTCGAGGCCTACCTGGCACGCGGTATGCGCATCGACGACTTCGCGCCCAACCTGTCGTTCTTCTTCTCCAACGGCATGGACCCGGAGTACTCCGTGCTCGGCCGCGTCGCCCGCCGGATCTGGGCCGTCGCGATGAGGGAGCGGTACGGGGCGGGGGAGCGCAGCCAGAAGCTGAAGTACCACGTCCAGACCTCCGGACGGTCCCTGCACGCCCAGGAGATGGACTTCAACGACATCCGCACCACCCTGCAGGGCCTGATCGCCATCTACGACAACGCCAACTCCCTGCACACCAACGCCTACGACGAGGCCGTCACCACCCCGTCCGAGGAGTCGGTGCGGCGGGCGCTGGCCATCCAGCTCATCATCAACCGCGAGTGGGGCCTCGCCATGAACGAGAACCCGCTCCAGGGGTCGTTCATCATCGACCAGCTCACCGACCTGGTCGAGGAGGCGGTGCTCGTCGAGTTCGACCGGATCAACGAGCGCGGTGGTGTGCTCGGCGCGATGGAGACCGGCTACCAGCGCGGGCGCATCCAGGACGAGTCGATGCTGTACGAGCAGCGCAAGCACGACGGCACGCTGCCGATCATCGGCGTCAACACCTTCCGTCGGCCCGGCGGTGAGGGAGCGTCCCACGAGGTCGAGCTCGCCCGTGCCACGGAGACGGAGAAGGAGTCCCAGCTCGCGCGCGTCCGCGACTTCCAGAACACGCACGGGGCGGAGGCCACACAGGCGCTCGCCCGGCTGAAGGAGGCCGCGGTGGGCGGCGACAACGCCTTCGAGGCCCTGATGGCCGCCGCCAGGGTGTGCACGCTGCGCGAGGTCACCGAGGCGTTCTTCGAGATCGGGGGGCAGTACCGGAGGAACGTCTGAATCCTTGACCGGCGGTCGGCACTCCATGATGCTGTGTTGCGACACATGAGATGCGTGCCGTAATAAGCAACGCTCGGCTCGGGTCTCGTATCAGGTTTCGCATCAGCCGAGGAGTGGCCATGACTCACCAGGTCCGTGCTGTCGTCGCGCGGGGCAAGGGCGCCCCCGTCGGCCTGGAGACGATCCTCGTGCCGGACCCCGGGCCGGGCGAGGCGCTGGTGAAGATCCAGGCCTGCGGGGTGTGTCACACCGACCTGCACTACCGCGAGGGCGGAATCAACGACGACTTCCCCTTCCTGCTCGGTCACGAGGCGGCCGGGGTCGTGGAGTCGGTCGGGGAGGGAGTCACGGACGTGGCCCCCGGTGACTTCGTGATCCTCAACTGGCGTGCCGTGTGCGGGAACTGCCGGGCCTGTCTGCGCGGGCGCCCGTGGTACTGCTTCAACACGCACAACGCCAAGCAGAAGATGACCCTGCTCGACGGCACCGAGCTGTCGCCCGCGCTGGGTATCGGCGCGTTCGCCGAGAAGACCCTCGTCGCGGCCGGGCAGTGCACCAAGGTCGACCCGGCCGCCTCCGCCGCTGTCGCGGGGCTGCTCGGCTGTGGGGTGATGGCCGGTATCGGCGCCGCCATCAACACCGGGAACGTCGGACGCGGCGACTCCGTCGCGGTCATCGGCTGCGGTGGGGTCGGGGACGCGGCGGTCGTCGGGTCGAACCTGGCCGGCGCCGCGAAGATCATCGCCGTCGACATCGACGACAGCAAGCTCGCGACCGCCCGCAAACTGGGCGCGACCCACACCGTCAACTCCAGGGAGACCGACGCCGTCGAGGCGATCCGTGAGCTGACCGGCGGCAACGGCGCCGACGTCGTCATCGAGGCGGTCGGCCGCCCGGAGACGTACAAGCAGGCCTTCTACGCCCGCGACCTCGCCGGGACCGTGGTTCTGGTGGGGGTGCCGACGCCGGAGATGAAGCTTGAGCTGCCGCTGATCGACGTCTTCGGGCGCGGTGGCTCGCTGAAGTCGTCCTGGTACGGCGACTGCCTGCCCTCCCGTGACTTCCCCATGCTCATCGACCTCTACCTCCAGGGCCGCCTTCCCCTGGACGCCTTCGTGACCGAGACCATCGCGCTCGACGAGGTCGAGAAGGCGTTCGACCGGATGCACGGCGGCGACGTACTGCGTTCGGTGGTGGTGCTGTGATGGCCGGCGCCCGTATCGAACGTCTGGTCACCTCGGGCACGTTCTCGCTCGACGGCGGCACCTGGGACGTCGACAACAACGTGTGGATCATCGGCGACGAGAGTGAGGCGATCGTCATCGACGCCGCCCACGACGCCGACGCCATCGCCGAGGCCCTCGGTGGTCGCACCCTCCGGGCCATCGTGTGCACCCACGCCCACAACGACCACATCGACGCTGCCCCCGCCCTCGCCGAGCGCACCGGCGCCCCGATCCTGCTCCACGGCGACGACCTGCCGCTGTGGAAGCAGACCCACCCGGAGCGGGCGCCCGACGGCGAGCTGGCCGAGGGCCAGGTCCTCACCGTGGCCGGTGTCGAGCTGACCGTGCTGCACACGCCCGGTCATGCCCCGGGCGCGGTCTGCCTGTACGCACCCGCCCTGAGCGCCCTCTTCAGCGGCGACACCCTCTTCGCGGGCGGCCCCGGGGCCACCGGCCGCTCCTACTCCCACTTCCCGACCATCGTCGACTCGATCCGGGACCGGCTGCTGACCCTGCCCGGCGACACCGTCGTATACACAGGGCACGGGGACACGACCACCGTCGCCGCCGAGGCCCCGCACCTCCAGGAGTGGATCGACCGCGGCTTCTGACCGCCCGGTCCGTCCAGCGGTCCGTCCATCGATCCGTACGCCCCACCCCGGGGGGCTTTGCTGCCCGATGCCTGTCCGAGCTGCTCTGAAGCACTCGTTCCGGCATCGGGCTTGCTTGGTTTCACGTTGTGCAATGTGAGCGAAGTTGTTCAGGGCGCAACTCAAATCGTGGCTCATCCCGGTCCCTGGACTTCTTGACAAGGGTTCTGGGCGCCCTCAAACTGACGTTGCGCTTACCGCAATCCGTTTCGCTATACGCACCGAGGTGTCATGATGATTCCCGCGTGCCGTCTCGTGGATCTCCCGCGAGGTGAGGCCTTCCGGCTCGACATCGACCCGCCCGTCTCGGTGTTCCACACCGACGACGGCGAGGTCTTCGCCATCGACGACACCTGCACCCACCAGGATGCCTCGCTGGCCGACGGCTGGCTGGAGGGCTGCGAGGTGGAATGCCCGCTGCACGCCTCGAAGTTCGACCTGCGCACCGGCGCGGTCGACTCCCCGCCGGCCAAGCTGCCGGTGCGGACGCACGAGGTCGTCGTCGAGGACGGCATGATCCATGTACGGGTGTCCACGGACGCCCCCAACCTGCCGCCCTGTGTCGCGTCCCGGCTCGCCGGGGGTCCCGCGTGAGGACGGTGGCCGTGGTGGGCGCCTCGCTGGCCGGACTGTCGGCGGCGCGCTCCCTGCGCAAGCAGGGCTATGACGGACGGCTGGTTCTGATCGGCGACGAGGCTCACCGCCCGTACGACAGACCGCCGTTGTCCAAGGAGTTCCTGGCCGGAACCCTCGGTGAGGCGGATCTCGGACTGGAGACGGACGGCGAGGACCTGCGCGCGGAGTGGCTGCTGGGCACCCGCGCAACCGGCCTCGACCGCACCGACCGGTCCGTCCGCCTCGCCGACGGCCGGGAGGTCCGCGCCGACGGCGTCGTCATCGCGACCGGCGCCGCCGCCCGCACCCTCCCGGGCGCCGACGGCCTGGCCGGTGTGCACACCCTGCGCACCCTCGACGACGCCCGCGCCCTGCGCGACGAACTGGCCCGCGGCGGACGGCTGGTGGTGATCGGCGGCGGCTTCATCGGCGCCGAGGTCGCCTCCACGGCGTACGCCCTCGGCCTCGACGTGACGGTGATCGAGGCCGCCCCGACACCGCTCGCCGGACCGCTCGGCGAGGCCATGGGTGCCGTCGTCTCCGGCCTCCACGCGGACCACGGCGTACGGCTGCTGTGCGGCGTCGGGGTCAAGGGGCTGAGCGGGGAGCGCCGGGTCGAGGCCGTTCTGCTGGCGGACGGACGCAGCGTTCCCGCCGACATCGTCGTCGTCGGGGTGGGCGCGCGGCCCTGCGTCGACTGGCTGGCAGGGTCCGGCGTCGCCCTCGAGAACGGCGTCAAGTGCGGCGCCGACGGCCGCACCAGCCTCGCCGGTGTGGTCGCGGTCGGCGACTGCGCCAACTGGTACGACCCCCGGGTGGGCGCCCATCGCCGGGTCGAGCACTGGACGGGCGCGCTGGAGCGTCCCGCTGCCGCCGTGGCCACGCTGCTGGCCGGCGGTGCGGTGGAGCCGGGGGTGCCCCGGCCGCCCTACTTCTGGTCCGACCAGTACGGGGTGAAGATCCAGTTCGTCGGCCATGCGGGGGGCGCTGACAGTGTGACGGTCGAGGAAGGCGCGGTCGGCGACCGCGATGTCCTGGCCGTTTACCGGCGGGCCGGGGAGCCGGTCGCTGTTCTCGGGATGAACCAGCCTCGGCTTTTTGTGCGGTGGCGCAAGCAGTTGGCTGTGCCGGGAGTGCGGTGATTTTGGCTGCGGGCCCGGTGGAGGCTCCCCGTCGCGGCGGAACCGCAGATCAGATACAGCCCCGCGCCCCTGGCGGGCCCGCCCCTCAAGGGTGCTACGCGATACCCAGTTGACCGATCCACACGACCACGACGTTTCTCCGAGGAGTGCACCGTGACCTCGACCAGTCTGCCCGACAGTCTGATCGCGACCCTGCCCGGCTCCTCCTACACGGACGCGGGGATCTTCGCGCAGGAGCAGGAGCGCATATTCGAGACCATGTGGTTCTGCGTCGCGCGCGCCTCCGAACTGGCCAAGCCCGGCGCCTTCCGGACCGTCGACGTGGGCCGCGAGAGCATCCTCGTGACACGGGCGCGGGACAACTCGATCCGCGCCTACTTCAACGTCTGCCGGCACCGCGGCGCCAAGCTCTGCACCGAGGAGACCGGCGAGGTCAAGCGGGCCTTCCAGTGCCCGTACCACGCCTGGACGTACGGCCTGGACGGCAAGCTCGTCGCCGCGCCCAACCTCACCAAGATGCCCGACGTCGGCCGTACCGAGTACGGCCTGGTCGGCGTGGCTGTCCGGGAATGGCTCGGCTATGTCTGGGTCTGCCTCGCGGAGAACCCGCCCTCCTTCGAGGAGGACGTCATCGGGGAGGTCATCGGCCGGCTCGGTGACGTCGAGTCGATCGAGCACTACGACATCGACAACCTCTCGGTCGGCAAGCGGATCGTCTACGACGTGAAGGCCAACTGGAAGCTCATCATCGAGAACTTCATGGAGTGCTACCACTGCGCCACGATCCACCCCGAACTCACCGAGGTGCTCCCCGAGTTCGCCGACGGCTACGCCGCCCAGTACTACGTCGGCCACGGCGCCGAGTTCGGCGGCGAGGTCCAGGGGTTCACCATCGACGGCTCCGAGGGCCTCGACCGCATCCCGGGCGTCGCGGAGGACCAGGACCGCCGCTACTACGCGATCACCGTCAAACCGCAGGTGTTCATCAACCTCGTACCCGACCACGTGATCTTCCACCGGATGTACCCGGTGGCCGCCGACCGCACGATCGTCGAGTGCGACTGGCTGTATCTCCCGCACGTCGTCGAGAGCGGCAAGGACGTCAGCCGGTCCGTGGAACTCTTCGACCGGGTCAACCGCCAGGACTTCGAGGCCTGCGAGCGCACCCAGCCCGGAATGCACTCCCGGCTCTACGCGAAGGGCGGCGTCCTGGTCCCCAGCGAGCACCACATCGGCGCCTTCCACGACTGGGTCAACGAGCGGCTGGGCACGCGCCCTTGAGGGGTGCGGGGCTGTAGCCGCTCTGCGGCTCCGCCGCGATGGGGGAGCGACCAGCTCCCACCTGGCCCGCTGCCGACGAACTCAGCCGAGGTACCCCATACGGTGGCTGATCTCGGCCGCCCCCTTGACCAGCAGCGGCGCCAGCTCGTGCAACCGCTCCGCGGTGAACCGGTAAGAGGGCCCGGACGCACTCACCGCCGCGACAACCGTCCCGGTGTGGTCCCGGATCGGTGCCGCCATCGCGTGCAGCCCTATCTCCAGCTCCTCCTGCGTCCACGCGTACCCACGCTCGCGCGCCTGGGCGAGGTCGTTCTCCAGCTTCGTCTTCGCCGTGATGGTGTGCGGGGTGACCTTCTTCAGGCCGGCCCCGTTCAGCAGCGCGGCGCGCTCCTTCGCGGGGAGGTGGGCCAGCAGGACCTTGCCGCTGGAGGTGGCGTGCAGCGGGGTCAGCTGGCCGACCCAGTTGTACGCGCTGACGGCACCGGGGCCGCGTGCCTCGAACAGGTTGACGGCGTAGTGCTCCTGCATCACCGCGATGTTGACGGTCTCGCCGATCTCCTCGGCGAGCTGTTCGCACACCGGGCGGCCCTGCTGGGTGATGTCGATACTGCCCGTGACCGCCCCGGCCAGCCGCACGATGCCGAAGCCGAGACGGTACTTGCCGCGCTCGCCCGCCTGCTCCACCAGACCGCGCGCCTCCAGGGCGCCGAGCAGCCGGAAAGCGGTGGATTTGTGAACATCGATCTCGGCGGCGACCTCGCTGACGCCTGCCTCACCGCGCTGGGCGAGAATCTCCAGAACGCTGATCGCGCGGTCGACCGACTGCACTCCGCCGGCCTGTGAATTGGACGTTTCGGTGTCTGTGCTGTGGTTGCTCACAGCGAAACTATACGCGCGGTAAACAACACCGTTGCAAGTAACAACACCGAAACCAAGAGCTTGCATGTTGCGTGTCCCGCAACCTGGTGCGTATGGCGCTACTGGATTAGCATGCCTCGCGTATCTACGGCGCGAGCGAGACGAGACATCATGGCTCCCCTGCAATACGACTTCGTCATCGTCGGCGGCGGATCGGCCGGCAGCGCACTTGCGAACAGGCTCTCGGCGGACCCGGCGAACCGGGTGCTGGTCCTGGAGGCAGGCCGGTCCGACTATCCGTGGGACGTCTTCATCCAGATGCCCGCGGCCCTCACCTATCCCATCGGCAGCCGGTTCTACGACTGGAAGTACGAGTCCGAGCCCGAGCCCCACATGGGCGGCCGGCGCGTCTACCACGCGCGCGGCAAGGTGCTCGGCGGCTCCAGCAGCATCAACGGCATGATCTTCCAGCGCGGAAACCCCCTGGACTACGAGCGCTGGGCGGCCGACCCCGGCATGGAGAAGTGGGACTACGCGCACTGTCTGCCGTACTTCCGGCGCATGGAGAACTGTCTCGCCGCCGACCCGGACGACGAGTTCCGCGGCCACGACGGCCCCCTCGTCCTCGAACGCGGCCCGGCCACCAACCCCCTCTTCGGCGCCTTCCTGAAGGCCACCGAGGAAGCGGGGTACGCGCCCACCGACGACGTCAACGGGTACCGGCAGGAGGGCTTCGCCAAGTTCGACCGGAACGTCCACCGGGGGCGCCGGCTCTCCGCCTCCAAGGCGTACCTCAAGCCCGTCCGGAAGCGGCCCAACCTCACCGTCACCACGCGCGCCCTCGTCACCCGCGTCCTCTTCGAGGGCAAGCGGGCCGTCGGGGTCGAGTACCAGCGTGGCAAGGGGAAGCCCCAGCAGGTCCGCGCCAAGGAGGTCATCCTCTGCGGCGGTGCGATCAACTCCCCGCAGCTGCTCCAGCTGTCGGGCGTCGGCAACGCGGAGGAGCTGAGCGCCCTCGGTGTCGACGTCGTCCACGACCTCCCGGGCGTCGGCGAGAACATGCAGGACCACCTGGAGGTGTACGTCCAGTACGCCTGCAAGCAACCGGTGTCCATGCAGCCGTATCTGGCGAAGTGGCGCGCCCCCTTCATCGGCCTGCAGTGGCTGTTCCGCAAGGGCCCCGCCGCCACCAACCACTTCGAGGCCGGCGGCTTCGCCCGCAGCAACGAGGACGTCGACTACCCCAACCTGATGTTCCACTTCCTGCCCATCGCCGTCCGCTACGACGGCTCCTCGCCGGCCGGCGGCCACGGCTACCAGGTGCACGTGGGCCCCATGTACTCCGACGCCATCGGCTCCGTGAAGATCAAGAGCAGGGATCCGCGCGAGCATCCGGCGCTGCGCTTCAACTACCTCTCCACCGAGCAGGACCGGCGGGAGTGGGTCGAGGCGATCCGGGTCGCGCGCAAGCTCCTCAGCCAGCCGGCGATGGCTCCGTACAACGACGGCGAGGTCTCGCCGGGGGCGAAGGTGGCGACGGACGAGGAGATCCTCGACTGGGTCGCCAAGGAGGGCGAGACGGCCCTGCACCCGTCCTGCACCTGCAAGATGGGTCCTTCGGCGGACGAGATGGCCGTTGTCGACCCGGAGAGCATGCGGGTGCACGGTGTGGAGGGGCTGCGCGTCGTGGACGCCTCCGTCATGCCCTACGTCACCAACGGCAACATCTACGCGCCGGTGATGATGATCGCCGAGAAGGCCGCCGATCTCATCCTCGGCAAGCAGCCGCTGCCCGCCTCCAAGGCCGCGTACTACCGCCACCGCGACGCCGACGCCCAGCAGGCGGGGTAGGCGTTGGGGACCTCAGGGCTGAGGGCGCTGCTTGAGCGCGTCCGGTACGAGGTGCTGCCCACGAAGGCGACCGAGGAGAAGGTACTGGCCCACGTGCCGCGCGACGTCGTGATCACGGTCACGGCGTCGCCGGTCAAAGGGCTGGAGCCGACCCTCGATCTCGTGGGTCGGCTGGCGGCGCAGGGGTACCAGGTGGTTCCGCATGTTCCTGCCCGGCTGCTGCGGGACGACGCGCACCTGAAGGACGTCGTCGACCGGTTGCGGGAGATCGGGGTGGACGACGTCTTCGTGCCGGCGGGCGACGCGGATCCGCCCGCGGGGGCCTACGAGGGTGCCCTGCCGGTGCTGCGCAGGCTCGGTGAGCTGGGTGGCCCGTTCACGCAGGTCGGTGTCACCGGCTACCCCGAGAGCCATCCGCTCATCCACGACGACGTCACCATCCAGGCCATGTGGGACAAGCGCGAGCACGCGACGTACATCGTGAGCAACCTGTGCTTCGACGCGCGCGTGCTCGGGGAGTGGGTCGGCCGGGTGCGGCGCCGGGAGGTCGCGCTGCCCGTGTACGTGGGTGTCGCGGGGCCTGTGCAGCGGGCGAAGCTGTTGTCCATGGCGACGAAGATCGGGGTGGGGGAGTCGACGCGCTTCCTGACGAAGCACGCGTCCTGGTTCCTGCGGTTCGCGGCGCCCGGGGGGTACTCGCCGGAGAGCCTGCTCTCCCGGGCGGAGGACGCGCTCACGGCGCCCGGGGCGGGGGTGGCGGGGCTGCACCTGTTCACGTTCAACCAGGTCGCGGAGACGGAGAGGTGGCGCTGCGCGCTGCTGGACCGGTTGGATGGCTGAGGGCCGCTTGAGGGGTGCCCTGGGTTCGGTGGGCCTTGCGGGGGGCTGCCGCCCCCGGACCCCCGCTTCGGCCCTGAAGGGGCCTCGTCCTCACGGGCCTTGCGGAAAATTGCTTAGCCGCAGGTCAAAGGATCGCCTCACTTGGGCCCGGGAACGCCTCTCCCGGTTTTTCGGAACGCATAGGGCGTCGTTGCAGGTCAGCTGAGTTACCTGTTGGACTGCGGAGCGGTAGCGCCTCCTTTCCCGCCGTGTTCACGCCTCGCTGCCCTCCCACCAGCACCACCGGTCGGCCGCTGCTCCTGATCGCCGGCATCATCGTCCTCGTCGAACCCGCCCCGTCCGGATCACGCCGACACCGAACGGTGCCGGTCGCCACCGTGAACAACCTGCTCTTCCCCGGCACCCGCCAGGCCATCCAGGTCAAGCGCCGCCGCACGGACCGCAAGACCACTATCACGACCGTCTACGCCGTCACCAGCCTGGCTGCCGAACAGGCCACATCCGCCCAGATCACCACGCTGATCCGCGAATACTGGAAAGTAGAGGCCCTGCACCACGTCCGCGACACCACCTTCGTGGAAATCGCCTCCCAGCTGCGAACCGGCAACGCGCCGCGCGCCATGGCCACTTGGCGCAACGTGGCCATCGAGACTGGCCGGCGGCACCAACACCGCAGCCAGCCCCCGCCGCATTGCCCGCGATCCACGCCGACCGCTCGCGCTCCTCGGACTCACGTGATCACCAAACGGACGTCATGCGACGACGCCGAGCCCTGTCCCCCGCCCCGGCGCCCGGCCGAGGCTGGGGAGGGAGATCAGGGGCCTGCTTCTTCTCCCCGCGTGTCGTAGGTGTCGCGTGCTCGTGTGATGGCGGGCATGTTCTCCGAGGTCCACGCCAGCAGTGCGTCGACGGGAGATCGAAGGGTCTTGCCCAGTGGTGTGATTCGATATCTGACCGCCACCGGGCGGGTGGAGACGACCTCGCGCTCGATCACGCCGTTCCGTTCGAGTCGTCGAAGTGTCGCGGTCAGTGACTTCTGTGTGACCTGGGGGACGGCTCGGCGCAGTTCGTTGAAGCGGCACGGCCGTTCGCAGAGCTCGTTGAGGACGCTGAGCGACCACTTGTCGAGGATCTGGTCGAGCAGTTCGCGGTGCGAGGAGTCGATGCGGAGGTCGTCGTCGGTATCCATGGCGAAACCTGGTCTCGTTGAAGTGTCCTTCTTCTACTAGGTAGCTTAGGAATACCTAGTTCAAAGGAGACATAGCCATGACTGTTCAGCACTTCACGCCCGAAGGCATGCTGCAGCCGGTCCCGTACCACCACGTCGCTGTGGGCACCGGAACGAAGCATGTCCACGTCAGCGGCCAGATCGCGCGCCGGGCCGACGGGACTCCGGTCGCGCCCGGCGATCTGGCCGGGCAGGTCGCCCAGGCGCTGCGCAACACCTCCGTCGGGCTGGCGGGCGCGGGCGCGTCGTTCGCGGATGTGCTGCGCCTGACGTTCTACGTGACCCGGTGGGGCCCGGAGAAGATCGGCGACTTCATGGCCGGCGTGGAGGCCGTCGCCAAAGAGATCGGGCTCCGGCTTCCCATGCCGCCCGCCTCCCTCATCGGTGTCGACTCCCTCTTCGAGCCGGATGTGCTCGTCGAGGTCGAAGCAACCGCGCTGCTCGGCTGATTCCTGGGGCGGATCCTTCCAGCCTCGCCTTGGCGAAGTCACCTTGAAGGGCGACGGTGATCGGCCCATCGAAACTCATGTTCGGCACGAACCACCGCGGGCAAATCATTGGCACCACTCCGGTGCCGAAGCACAGAGCCTCGTCGTCCTCGGCTTCCTCCTCGTCCAGAACGCCACCAGCGCCGCCCGCTGCCAAGAAGACCCCACCTATGCCGACGCAGGCACCGAGACCAGCAACGGTGACCGCAAACCCGGCCGATCATGAACGAGGCTGAGGCGTCAGCCCACCACCCCGCCCCGATACCCTGTCAAGGATCGCCACCTCAGTCCCGGTCCCCCTAACGGAGTCCTACTGGCAGAGAAGCCCTGCGCCGCACCAGTTCTGCTGGTGGAGATGGTCGAGCATGGCCGCCTCTGCCGCACCCGGATTGCGCCGTACACCGACGAGGACGGGCTCGGTCAGGGAGGGCAGTAGGGGGCAGGCCAGTTCTTCGAAGCCTTCGGGGACGGCCGAGGCCGGGACCACGGTGACGCCCAGGCCCTGCGCCACGAGCCGCACCGCGGTGGAGATCTGTGACGCTCGGGCCACCGTGTGCGGGCTGAGGCCGGCGTCGGCGAGCAGGCGGGCGAGGTAGTCGTCGAGCAGGCTGGCGCGCCGGAACCGGATCCATCCCTCTGACGCCAGGTCTTCCAGGCGCAGGGCGGCGCCGTCGGAGAGAAGCGGGTGCCCCTTGGGCAGGACGGCGACGTAGGCTTCCTCGCCCAAAGGGTGGATGTCGAAGGTGCACCCGGCGGGGAAGCGGTGCACGAGGATCATGTCGAGGGTTCCCTGGCGGACCAGTCGTTCCATGTCCGTGGGATCGGGCTCCTCGTGGAGAGTCACCTGCAGCTTCGGGTGGCGGTTGCGCAGTTGCCCCAACACCTGGGGCAACTGGCGTGCTCCCAGGCCCATGTGGACAGCCATGATGAGTTCGCCCGCCAGTTCCCCGTCGGCGGCGCGTGCGGCCATGACGGCGCGCCGGGATGCGGTCGTCGCGATTTCCGCCTCCGCGAGGAAGGCCCGCCCTGCCACCGTCACCGTCACCCCGCTCGGGGTGCGGGTGAACAGCTGCACCCCGAGGTGCTTCTCCAAGGTGCCGATCTGCTGCGACAGAGAGGGCTGAGTGACCTGCAGACGTTCCGCTGCCGCTGTCATGGAGCCCTCGTCGGCGACGGCCAGGGCGTATTCGTACTGGCGCAGGTTCATTCGAAATCCAACCTTCGACATGACATAGGAGATGTCAATGCAGAGTATACGTTGCCACTATTTGCCTCTATGTCAGGCCGGTCCTACCGTGGTGCACGCACGGCGCGGCCACCAGGGCAGGAGGGAAGCTGCCGCCCGATCTCGGCGCGCGCCGTCAGACATTTTTTCTTTTTGAGGAGCACACCATGGATTTCGAGGGCAAGAGCGTGCTGATCACGGGTGCGGGGTCGCGAGGAGGTATCGGCGCCGCGACGGCGCACGTGTTCGCACGCGACGGGGCGTCGGTGGTGATCACCGGCCGCAACGCTGAGCGCGGGGCCGAGGTGGTGGACGACATCACCGCCGGCGGAGGAAAGGCCCGGTTCGTCCTCGCCGATCTGAGCGATCTCGCCGACGTCGAGCGGTTGGCCGAGGAGGCGGGTGAAATCGACGTGCTGGTCAACAACGCGGCAAGCTACAGGGCCAGCATCAAGCCGACCCTCGACCAGGACAGCGAAGCCAACGCGGAGTCATGGGACACCAACGTGCGCGCCACCTTCGTCCTCAGCACACGACTCGTCCGGGGGATGATCGAGCGGGGCGGCGGCAACATCATCAACATCAGCAGTATCGCCGCCGCGATCGCCATGCCGCACATGGCGACGTATGGAGCGCAGAAGGCGGCCGTCGAATCCTTCACCCGCAGTTGGGCCGCGGAGTGGGGCCGGTACGGCATACGCGTCAACGCGGTGGCCCCTGGGAACGTGAACAGCGACAACGTGGTGGACTTCATCGGCGCCGACCAGTTCACGACCTGGTCCGAGGTCAACCCGCTCAAGCGCAACGCCACGCCCGAGGAACTCGCCGAGGTCATCGCGTTCGTGGCGAGCGAGCGCGCGAGCTTTGTCACCGGCCAGGTGATCGTGGCCGACGGTGGTCGCCTCGCCGTCTGAACGACGCGGCGACCACCGCCACCACGAAGGATCCCTGGGCCGGACCACCACATTGAGGTCGTCGAGAACTCCAGTCTGATCCGGGTGGTCACTCGGGACGGCAGGAAGGTCGTCGCCGAGACGACCTCTGCCGTCACGCTGACCGAGGCCGGCTGTCCGGCCGTTCATTACATCCCCCTGGCCGATGCCGACCAGGCACTTCTGGAGCGGACAGACTCCCACACCTACCGCCCGTACAAGGGCGAGGCGTCCTACTACAGCCTCGTCACCCCCGAGAAGAAGACCGCGGACGCGGTGTGGTTCCACGAGGAGCCGTTCGAGGCCGTGGGGGCGATCACCGGCCGCGTCGCCTTCTACCCCGAGCACGTTGAGATCACCTCCGGGGCCGTCTCCAACTGACGGCCCCGCGCGGGGGTGGAGCGGTTTCCCCCTCGACACGCCACTCCACCCCTGCGCCCGGACCGACACCCACCTGACCCGCACCAGATTGTGTGAGAGGAGGACAGAAATGACCGAACTGACCCTGGAAGAGGCGGAGGCGTATGTGCTCGGCGTGTGTTTCAAGACCGGCCCCCCTGAGCGGATCGGGGTGGAGACGGAGTGGCTGGTCCAGGACCGCCACAACCCTCGGCTGCCGATATCCGTCGACCGGCTGAACGCCGCCCTCGCGTCGATCGAGGTGGCAGGCGCCCTGCCCGGGGGCAGCAGGCTCACCCGTGAGCCGGGCGGCCAGCTGGAGCTGAGTTCCCCGCCGGCCCTCACGCTCGGCGCGTGCGTCGAGATGATGACCGCGGATCTCGCCGTACTGCGCACGGCAGTCGAGCAGGCCGATCTGACACTCGTCGGCCGGGGCCTCGACCCCTATCGCGAACCGCCTCGCGTGCTCGACCACCCCCGCTACCGGGCCATGGAGAGCTTCTTCGACCGCGAGGGCCCCTGGGGCCGCGACATGATGCGCCGCACCGCATCCGTACAGATCAACCTGGACTCCGGCGAGGACTCCCGCGGCGTCGGCGGCTACCGCTCCCGCTGGGAACTCTCCCACCGTATCGGTCCCGTGCTCGTCGCCGCCTTCGCCAACTCCCCGATACAGGACGGGTGGCCCACCGGGTGGCTGTCCAGCCGGCAGGACGTCTGGTCCCGGATGGATGCCGGTCGTACCCGCCCGCCCCGATACCACTCCGACCCACGTGTGGCCTGGACCCGCTACGCGCTCGACGCGCAGGTGATGTGCATACCGGGCGACCTCAACGGGGACTGGTCCGCGCCCTCCGGCTTGACCTTCCGCGCCTGGCTGCGGGGCGTACCCGGGCTGCGGCCGCCGACCCTGGCCGACCTGGACTACCACCTCAGCACTCTGTTCCCGCCGGTCAGACCGCGCGGCTGGCTGGAGTTGCGGATGACCGACGCGCAGAACGGCGACGACTGGGTCGTGCCGACTGTGCTGGCCGCGACGCTCCTGAACGACCCGGTGGTGGCCGATGCCGCCTACGCGGCAACCGAGCCACTCTGCCCGGACCCGCAGCGGCCCGTCCCCTCCCACGACGTCTGGCTGCGGGCGGCCCGCACCGGCCTCGACGACCAGGACCTCGCCAAGGCCGCCCGCGCCTGCTTTGCCGCGGCCGACAGCGCCCTCGCCGTTCCCGGCACCCCGGCGGTCCTGCGGCATGTCCTGACCGATTTCGCCGAGCGCTACACAGAGCGCGGCCGTTGCCCCGCCCATGACCATCTGGACGCGCTCCGCCGGACCTGACCCCCGCAAGGCATGCCATGACGAACGCCCCCACCTCCAGTGCGGCCCGAAAGGGGTCCGCCGCCGCCCCCACCGCCACACCAGTCCCCGACGCATCCGCTGCCCCGGCAGACTCCGAGACGCCTCTGCGTACGCCCCAGACGCCGTCGGCCGCAAACCGCACCGCGCTGGAGGCTGCCCGGCGCCGGACCCTGAGCCGGGCCGACCCAGTCACCGACACGAAGCGACTGGCGTGCGTCGGTGGGAGGGGCACCCCCTTCGGCCTTCGAAAGATCCGGCACCGCGGTGACCGCGGCCTGCCTGTTCAGCCGAGGTGAAGGCTGCTCAGGGCCGTGGTCCAGTCGGTGACGATGGCCTGCTGTGCGGCGGCGAGGGTGACCTGGCTCTTACAGATTGCGGTGTGAAGTTTCGTCTCCACCGGATCCTTCGCGCTGTTGACCCCGGAGCCCTTCTTGTGACCGGGGTCGGCCGGCTCCACCCACAAGTTGCGGTAGTCGTTTGGGTCCCCGCCCAGCTGCAGGCTGATCAGGTGGTCGTGTCGACGCCGAGCTCGCGGACCTCGTCGGTCGCGGTGTCGCGGCAGCTGCCGGCGACCGAGGCTCCCCGCGCCCGGGCGAACTGGACGGCGGCCCGGCCCACCCCGCCCAGGCACCCGTTGACGAAGACCGCCGGCCCGGGCCGGACCTCCGCCGTGGCCTGGTAGGCGGTCACGCCCACAGTCGGCAGCGCGGCGGCCTGCTCGTACGAAAGGTCCACCGGTTCGAGCACGACCGCCTTCTCCGGGACCGTCACCATCTCGGCGAACGCCCCCGCCTGCCGGAACCGAGCCCCGCCGAGTACCGCGTCGCCGGCCTTCAGGCGGGTAACGCCGGCGCCGACCACCTCGACAACTCCGGCGACGTCGTGCCCCATCGCCCGGGGAAAAGGGCAACCGGTCAACAGCTTCATCTCGCCGTTGCGCATCTTCCAGTCCAGCGCATTGGAAGCCGCCGCCCGGACGCGGACGAGAACCTCATCCGGACCCGGGCGTGGTGGCTCGAACTCAGCGAGCCGCATCACCTCCGGGCCGCCGTAGCGGTCGTACTGAAGGCGCTTCACGAGGCGTATTCGTTCGAGATCTCGGTGGCGTAGTTCTTCCAGAGCGGTTGCATGGTCTCGGCGTTGACCGGCTGCCCGGAATCGATCATGGCCTTGAAGTCGCGGAAGTACTGCACATACAGGTCCGGCGTGAACGTGTTAAGCATGACCGCGTTCTCGTCGCCGACGTTGGCGAACGTGTGCGGCGCCCCGGTCGGCACGATGACCCAGGTGCCCGGCCCGGCGTCGTATCGGTCCTCGCCGACGGTGAACCGGAACGTTCCCGCCAGCACGTAGAAGCCCTCGTCATGCTGGGCGTGGCGATGCTGCAACGGGCTCGGGGTGCCCGGCGGAATGGTGACCTCGGCGAACCCCAGCCGGTGGTCGGTGTGCTCGCCGTTCTCCAGGATGCGGATCTGCTGCGCCCCGCTGCCGAGGATCTCGCCCTCACCGGGGCGGACGATGTTTACCTTCGCCACGACTTCTCCCATTGCTATTGCCTGCCTTGGTCACCACCATCCTGTTCCGGGCCGGCCGTGCGCGTCTTGGTCGTCTGCGCACGGTTGCTGGTAACCAGTGCACGGGCGTTGTAGCCGTACGTCGCCTTGAAGAGCTTGCTGAAATGGGTGGGATCGGAGAACCCCCACCGGGCGGCCACGGCGGTGACCGTACGTCCGCTTCCGGTCAGCTCGGCCCGGCAGCGTTCCAGGCGGCGACGCCGGATCAGGGCCGCGACGGTGAGCGGCTGGTCCTCGAACAGCTTGTGCAGCCGGCGTACGGAGACGTGGTGGGCGGCGGCGATGCCGGGCGGGGAAAGATCGGGATCGGCCAGCCGGGCCTCGATGTAGCCGGCGATCCGGTTCCGCAGCCACTCGTCCGGGACCGGTTGCTCGTCGCCGAGCCGGGCCTCCAGGGCGACGGCGATCAGCTCGACGACGGCCGCCGCCGACCGCAGCGCCTCCGCCTCGCGGAACTCGGTCGCCGACCGCGCCAACTCCCGGGCCAGCACGGAGACGAGAGCGCCCGGACCGTGCCTGCCGTCGATGCGTACGCCGACGAGCCGGTCGATCTGCGCGGGCCGGATCCGAAGCTCCCGGCGCGGAACCAGGATAGTGACGTGCGCCGCGGCGGTGCTTTCGAACCGGAGCGTACGCGTGGGATCGAGCAGCACCAGGTCGGCCGGCCCGAGTTCGGCGTCGCCGCGTCCCTGCTCGATCCGCGTCCGGCCCCGGGTCATTACCTTGACCGCCAGGTTCTCGCTGTCGGCGGCGTCGCGCTCCCGCCCGATACAGGCGCTCTCGGGCGTGTCGAGGGAGACCAGCCGCAGCGGCCCGAGGTCGCAGGTGGCGACCCGGCCCCGGAAGCCGGCCCCGGCCAGCTTGTTGACCAGCGGCGGAAACCCGCTGGCGGCCAGCTCATCCTGGAACGTCTCAAGGTTGCCGATCACCGGTCGACGATAACGGCGACTCCTCCGCTCGGGCACGGTGTTCGGCTGGGATCACAGCGGCGCAGGGCTGCATCTGCCCTACCAGGCTTTGGTGCACGCGGGGGACGGCTCGGTCGCGCCGGCGACCGACGGCCGGTTCATCGACGAGCCCAGCTCGTCCTACGGCTGAATGAACTGACCCGCAAACAGAAAACCGGCGACAAAGCCGTGCACTCTTCTGCCGCGATCCAAGCGTCACGGATAGTGACGGTTTGGCCGGTGCCAGCGGTGTCATGAGTGGGCGCGTTGTCGCTTCGCATCCTGACTCACCTCCTCCTCACCCAGAACGCCACCAGCGCCGCCCGCTGCCAAGAAGACCCCACCTACGCCGACACAGGCACCGAGACCAGCAACGGTGACCGCAAACCCGGCCGATCATGAACGAGGCTGAGGCGTCAGCCCGCCACCCCGCCCCGATACCCTGTCAAGGATCGCCACCTGAGTGGCGGTCCCCCTTGCCGAGCCGGGGCGACTAGTTACTCAGAGTATTCGGGCACGCTTCACGCGAGGCCCCGTCCTCACACGCCGGACGGGCTGAGGGGGCGGGCAGCCGGCCTGTGGTCAGAAGGTGCCGAACTCTCCGGTCCTGACGCCCGCCACGAAGGTGGCGAACGCGCCGACGGGGAAGTCCAGAACCAGGCCGCTCGGGTCCTTGGAATCACGGACGGGGACTGTGCCGCGCGACGCGGCGAGGTTGGCGGCGACCTGGACGCACTGGCCGCCGTTGCTGCTGTAGGAGGACGTGAACCAACGCGGATTTTCGGTCGTCACGAGGTGCCCCTTCGTACCTGGTTGATCATGGTCACGGAGGCCGCCTGCGAGAGCGCTTCGGCCTGTAGCTGATGGTAGGCCGTCAACATGGGCTGTACGAACTTCATATCGCGCTCCAGTCGCCCCTGTTGTGCGGACTCGGCGTACGCGATGTGGGATCTGTCAGCGAGGGTCAAGAGCGTCACTGGCAGGTCGAACGCTCGCCGCTCGCCGAGATCGTACGGAGCGACCTGGAGGACCGTGGAGGGCAGCTCGGCGAACGCGGCAAGCCGTTCCAGCTGCGCCGCCATGACCTCTGGGCCGCCGACCGGCCGCCGTACGCAACTCTCGTCCAGAACCGCGTAGATGAACGGTGCGGGTGCCCGCTCCAGTGATGCCTGTCGCTGAGCGAGGAGCGTCAGCCGTTCCTCTCCCTGTTGCTGCGTGATCGCTCCCCGACGAACGGCGCCTGTCGTGATCGCTGCCGCGTACTCCGACGTCTGGAGGAGTCCCGGCACGATGCCAATCTCAAAGAGTCGGATCTCTGCCGCGTTCACCTCCTGCGCGACGTACTCCGGGAATCCCTCCAGTAGGGCGGTCTCCCGCAGGGCCTGTTCTTCGCGTTCAAGCTGATCACCAGTCCTCAACGCCTTGTCGGCACTTGCGGCGAAACGGGGAGTTGGAGACCTGCGACCAGTTTCGACGGCCGAAATATGCGTTCCCGAATACCCCATGCGTACGCCTAACTCGTCCTGCGTCCAGCCTCGTTCATCCCGCAACCTGCGAAGGCGCTCCCCGAACTTTGCGACCGGCGAACTCTCGGGGTCCAACGTCTTCCGATTCAACAGATCCCGCCCAACTCTCCGTGCAGCCGACGCAAGTTGAAGACTAGCCAAGCCTAGGCCACGCTGAATCCCCTTGGTAGTGGAACGACTACGGAGAGGAGTGGTGATGCCTGGAGGAGATGTTCTGGTACCGGCGCCCGGCACGCTCGTGGTGGACCTCAGGGGTGAAGCCCGTGTCGGGGAGTTCCGGGGTACGGCAGGCCCGTACTGGTCACTGCGTCCGGTCTGCGGCGGAACGGAGTGGGACGCGGACCCCGAGCATGTCCGCCCCGCCACACCCGCCGAGCGTCTCAGCGCCAGGACAGCGCGCGAGAACGCCAGAAGCCGGGGAGAGGTGGCGTGACGCACAACAACACGGCCGCGCCCGCCGGTTCGGCGGCGCTCACCGAACTCGTCGCGTGTCCGGACTGCCAGGAACTCGACCGGGCCGAAGCCGTCGCCAGAGCGGAACGGGACGCGAGCAGGGTGACCGACTGCCGTGTGCTGCGCGCTCGGCACCGGGCCGGCTCTCAGCACAATGACACTGGAGAAGGCCAGAATGCCGACGCTCATTGAGCCACCCACCCGCGAACCGCTCCCCGATGTCCGGTCGCTCGAACTGGAGATCACCGGCAAGTGTCAACTCGCCTGTGTGCACTGCCTGTCCGAGTCCAGCCCGCAGGCATCCCACGGCGACATGACCCCCGAGGACTGGCGAACGGTCATCATCGACGCTGCCGCCCTCGGCATCCGGACCGTTCAGCTCATCGGGGGTGAGCCGACGGTTCACCCGCAGTGGCGGGAGTTCACCGAACTCGGGCTCTCGCTCGGGCTGCATGTGGAGGTGTACTCCAACTTGTTCCACGTCAACCCCGTGTGGTGGGACCTGTTCATGCGGGACGGGGTCACCCTCGGGACGAGCTACTACAGCGACGACCCCGGGGAACACGACCGGATCACGGGGAGGACGGGCAGCTATGTCCGTACTCGGTGCAACATCCGGGAGGCCGTCAACCGTGGAGTGACCGTGCGGGCCGGAATAGTGGACATTCTGCCAGGGCAACGCGTCGCCGAAGCACGGGCCGAGCTGGAATCCATGGGAGTGACGCTCATCAACACGGACCAGGTACGGGCGGTCGGGCGGGCCGCGCTGCCGGGTCGGACGCCGACGCTGGATGAGATGTGCGGGCGGTGTACGAGAGGACGCGCGGCGGTTCTCCCGAACGGGGATCTTGCCGGATGCGTGCTGTCGCGCGTTTTCCCGGCGGGCAACGTGCGACAAACCCGGCTCGCCGATCTGCTCGGTGGCCCGCAGTGGGCGGAACTCGCGGCGAGCGTCCCCGCCCCGCGTGTCGCGTGCACTCCGAACGACTCGGGCGACTGCGACCCTGCTGGCACCGAAGCGTGTGACCCCGCGTACTGATGACTGAGAGGCTCGGCGACATGGATTGGGAGAAGAGAGCGGCAAGGCTCGCCGACCAGGTGGCCGATCCGGATTCCCGGTGGCTGCCGGTGGTGGCGGCCGTGCCTCGGCACGAGTTGGTCCCGCGCTGGTGGGACGTGGACGACTCGGGTGCGTGGGTTCTCCGCGAGGGGGGAGACGACCTGGACGCATGGGCCGAAGCCGCTTACGCGGACCGGTCGTTGGTCACCAGGGTCGGTGGCCTGCATGCCGACCACGCGATGCCCGGCGATCGCCCGGAGGGGCTGCCCACCTCGTCCGCCACGCTGCCGAGCCTGGTGGTCCGGATGCTTCGGCATGGGCGGCTCGGGGCGGGGCTGTCACTTCTGGACCTGGGCACCGGAGCCGGCGGGCTCACCGCGTACGCGTCCTGCCGGATCGGGGACCGGTACGTGACGAGCCTGGACGTGGACGCGTACCTGACCAACGCGGCGGCCTCCCGGCTCGCCGACATCGGCCTGCACCCCAAGTTCGTCACTGCGGACGCGACGAAGCGCGTACCTGGCACGTACGAGCGGATCGTCTCCACGGTCGGGCTGCCCGCCGGACCGGGTCTGCGCCCTGTACTCGCGGCTCTCGCCACGGGCGGACGGATCGCGACGACGCTCGGGCGCACCTCACTCGTCATCACCGGCTGGAAGCACGCCAACGGCGATGTCCTGGGGCGGGTGGAACGTGACACCGCCGGGTTCATGCTCACGCGCTCGGGGGACGACTACCCGCCCGCTCTCACCGAGTTGTTCGCCACCGCGCGAAAATCGGACGGTGACGAGACCGGCACGGGCCGCTATCCCGTGGTGGATGTGGCGAACGCGTGGGAACTGCGATCCATGCTGGAAGTCACGACACCGGGAGTGGAACTCGCCTACGAACAGCGCGACCGGACCCGCACCGCCTATCTGGTCCACGCCGACGGCTCATGGGCCCGGGCGTCCGCCGAGCGGACCGACCCGCCGGAAGTCCACCAGAGCGGCCCACAACGGCTCTGGACTGCGCTGGAACGTATCCGGAACCGCCTCAACGCGGAAGGGTCGTTGCCGCTGCTCGGCGCTCAAGTCCGCATCACTCCTGACGGGGTGTGCCATCTGTCCCGCGGGAGGTGGAGCGCTGCCATGGGCGACCGATAGGGCCCCCGGGGCTTGACCAGCTCTCTTTTGTGCGAGGTTCAGCCTCCATGTGCGTTCTCAGACATCGGCGGTGTGCTGTGCGTCGGCCCTGGCCACGATTCCGGGGGCGGGCCACGTGCTGGCCTTCTACGGTGTGCCCAACGAGTTCGGGCTGGACCGCTGGCTGCTGGAGTACCAGGACCAGGAGTCCGGGCGCTCCGCCCTCCTGCGGCCCATCCAGGACGCCACCCGGGCGATGGCCATGTTCTACTCCGCCTCGGCCGACTTCGACGTCGACCCACATAACAGCCCTGCTCGGGAACCGTGGCCAAGGAGTCTCTGGTCATCATGGGGGCCCCTTCTGGGACCTCGGTGAAAGCCCAGGCAGTATGGGCCCATGATTACGCTTACGAAGGAAGACGGCCCGGCGGACCTGGACGGGGTGACCCATCTGTCCATCGGGGCCTCCTGGGACCCCACCTCCGGCGCGAGCGGCGGAGTGATGGGCAAGCTCCGCCGCAAGACCGGCACCGACCTCGACCTGATCGCCATCGCCCTGCACGACGGCGACCCGGTGCGTCTGGCGGGTCTCGACTCGCTCGACCCCATCGGCAACGGCTCCCTGCTCCACAGCGGGGACAACCAGACGGGGCACGGGGACGGTGACGACGAGACCGTCACGGTCGAGTTCGCGAAGATCCCGCCCCACATCACCTCGATCGTGTTCGTCGCCGCCGCCTACAAGAAGGGCAGTTCCTTCCAGAAGGCGCGCAACGTCAGTTTCAAGGTGTACGACGCGAGTGGCGGCAGCACCCAGCAGGTCGCCGACATCTGGCCCAGCATGCTCACCACGGACAACGGCTGCGCCGTCGCCAAGGCCGTGCGGTCCGGCACCGCCTGGAAGCTCGAGGTGATCAACGTGACGGGGAAGATCAAACAGGGCGACGAACTCGCCCTGATGCGCTTCGCCGCAAGCAAATAGACGTACGTCGCAGGGAGTGAGAGGTCGTCGGCCCGTAGCCGGCGACCTCCCTGCGGACACTCACTTCGGTTGGTGACACCACTTACCAGCATCAGGCGGACGGACCGCGTGCGAGGTGTCCAGCGTTGTATACGGACGCGCACCTCTCACGCGCGGACGCACCCCTCAGCGAAACACCACCGTCCGGCTCCCCTCCACCATCACCCTGCTCTCGCTGTGCCACTTCACCGCGTGCGCCAGCACCTGTGCCTCCACGTCCCGGCCCACCGTCACCAGCTCGTTGGGGTCGAGCGAGTGGTCCACCCGCACCACGTCCTGCTCGATGATCTGGCCCTCGTCCAGGTCGGGCGTCACATAGTGCGCCGTCGCGCCCACCAGCTTCACCCCGCGGTCGTACGCCTGCTCGTACGGGCGCGCGCCCTTGAAGCTGGGCAGGAAGGAGTGGTGGATGTTGATGGCCCGCCCCTCCAGCTCCTTGCACAGGTCGTCGGTGAGGACCTGCATATAGCGGGCCAGCACCACCAGGTCGATGTCCAGCTCACGCACCAGCTCCAGCAGCCGTGCCTCCGCCTCCGGCTTGGTGTCCCGGGTCACCGGGATGTGGTGGAAGGGGATGCCGTAGCTCTCCGCCAGGCCCTCGAAGTCGCGGTGGTTGGAGACGATCGCCGGGATCTCGATGTTGAGGCCGCCCGTGCGGCGGCGGAAGAGCAGGTCGTTCAGGCAGTGGCCGAACCTGGACACCATGATCAGGGTGCGGGTCGGGGTCGACGCGTCCCGCAGGGTCCAGGAGATGCCGTAGGCCTCGGCGACGGGGCCGAATCGGTAACGCAGGTTTTCCAGGTCCGCGTTCGGATCGGAAACATCGAAGTGGACCCTCATGAAGAAACGGCCCTGGAGTCGATCATCGAACTGCTGGCTCTCCAGGATGTTTCCCGAGTTCCGGACGAGAAAGCCGCTCACGGCGTGGACCAGTCCCGAGCTGTCGGGACACGAGAGGGTGAGGACGTACTCGCTGCCAGTTACGGGTCGAGGAAACTTAGGGGACACGTCGGCCTCCGTTGGTGCGTATTGCACAACATGGTGAGCGATACGCAACATGGTCGGCTCGGCGACCGCTCCGGTCAAGGGCTGTCGGGTAGCTGCGCCCGCCCTGCTGGGCCCCTGATGACCCCCTGTCGAAATCGTCATCCGCCAACTACTTGACGTATGTCCGCACATTCGCCAGGGTGTTCCACCACAAGCAATTGGGTGCACGATGCGCAACGAATTTCTGTTGAAAGGCTTGGCGCGTGGCAGACCTGTATGTGGACGGTGAATGGCGGGAGCCGGTGGCCGGTGGCCGCCGCGAAATACGATGTCCCGCTGACGGCAGGCTCGCCGCGACCGTCTCGGAGGGGACCCGTCCCGACGCCGAGGCCGCGATCGCCGCCGCCCGCCGCGCCTTCGACACAGGACCCTGGCCGCGTACTCCCGAACGGGATCGCGGCCAACTGCTGCTGCGCACCGCCGACCTCATCGAGCGCGACGCCAAGGAGTTCGCCCGCGCCGAGTCGCTGGACACCGGCAAGCGGCTGGTGGAGAGCGAGTACGACATCGCCGACGTCGTCTCCTGCTTCCGCCACTACGGCGGGATCGGGGGCACGGACGCCGGCCGCGTGATCGACACCGGGCGGGACGACGCCGTCAGTCGGGTGGTGTACGAGCCGGTGGGTGTCTGCGGGCTCATCACTCCCTGGAACTACCCCCTCCTGCAAGCCAGTTGGAAGGTCGCCCCGGCCCTCCTCGCCGGCAACACGATCGTTCTCAAGCCGAGCGAACTCACTCCCTCCACCTCGATCCTCCTCATGAAGGCGCTCGCCGAGGCCGGGCTGCCCGCCGGCGTCGCCAACCTCGTGCTGGGGGCCGGGCCCGAGGTCGGCGCTCCGCTCTCCGAGGACACGGCCGTCGACATGGTCTCCTTCACCGGGGGACTGGAGACCGGCAAGCGCGTCATGGCCACCGCCGCCGCGGGCGTGAAGAAGGTGGCCCTGGAACTCGGCGGCAAGAACCCCAACGTCGTCTTCGCCGACGCCGACTTCGAGACGGCCGTCGACTTCGCCCTCACCGCCGTCTTCCTGCACTCCGGGCAGGTCTGCTCCGCCGGTGCGCGGCTCATTGTCGAGGACTCGCTGCACGACCGGTTCGTGGACGAGGTCGTCCGGCGGGCCCGGCAGATCCGGCTCGGCGGGCCCTTCGACGCCGAGGCCGAGACCGGCGCGCTGATCTCCGCCGGGCACCTGGCGAAGGTCGAGGCGTATGTCGCCACCGGGCTCGCCGAGGGTGCCGTACTGCGCTGCGGCGGTGAGCGGCCCACGGATCCCGCACTCGCCGACGGCCACTACTACCCGCCCACCGTGCTCGACGAGTGCACGCAGGACATGCGGGTGGTGCACGAGGAGTCCTTCGGACCCGTGCTCACCGTCGAGCGCTTCAGTGGCGACGAGGACGACGCCGTACGCATCGCCAACGACACCGAGTACGGCCTCGCGGGCGCCGTGTGGACGCAGGATGGCGGGAAGGCCCAGCGGGTCGCCCGGCGGCTGCGCCACGGCACCGTGTGGATCAACGACTACCACCCCTATGTGCCGCAGGCGGAATGGGGTGGTTTCGGGCATTCGGGTGTGGGCCGGGAGCTGGGACCGAGCGGCCTGGACGAGTACCGAGAGCCCAAGCACATCTGGCAGAACATCCAACCCCGGCCGCAGCACTGGTTCCGCGGCTGAACGCCGAAAAGAGGTCGATCGTGACCCCAGTACAGACCGAGGTGCCGCAGCGGCGCGGCACGCCCCAGGACTCGGACGGCACGCCGGTCATCTCCGTGCGCGGCCTGTGGAAGGTGTTCGGGCCGAAGGCCGACCGGGTGCCGGAATCGGAGGAGCTGTGCGGGCTCACCCGGCGCGAGCTGATGGACCGTACGGGATGCACCGCCGCCGTACGCGACATCGACTTCGACGTGGCGCCCGGCGAGGTGTTCGTCGTCATGGGTCTGTCGGGTTCCGGCAAGTCGACCCTGGTGCGATGTCTCACCCGGCTGATCGAACCGACCGCCGGTGAGATCGTCTTCGAGGGCGAGAACATCCGCGACGCCGACGACAAACGCCTGCGTGAGCTGCGCCGCCAGAAGTTCTCCATGGTCTTCCAGCACTTCGGGCTGCTTCCGCACCGGCGGGTCGTCGACAACGTCTCCTTCGGGCTCGAGATACGCGGGATGGGCCGGGCCGAGCGAATGAAGCGGGCCCTGGAGGTCGTCGAGCTCGTCGGCCTCTCCGGGTACGAGAACTCCTACCCCGACCAGCTCTCCGGCGGTATGCAGCAACGCGTGGGCCTGGCAAGGGCGTTGGCGGGCGATCCGGAGGTTCTCCTCTTCGACGAGCCGTTCTCGGCGCTCGACCCGCTGATCCGGCGGGACATGCAGAACGAGGTCATCCGGCTGCACCACGAGGTCGGCAAGACCATGGTGTTCATCACCCACGACCTCTCCGAGGCACTCAAACTCGGCGACCGCATCCTCATCATGCGCGACGGCAAGATGGTCCAGTGCGGTACCGGGGACGAGCTGGTGGGCGCTCCCGCCGACGACTACGTACGCGAGTTCGTGAAGGACGTGCCGCGCGCCGACGTCCTCACCCTGCGCTGGATCATGCGCCCGCCGGTGGACGGCGACGCCCTCGACGGCCCCGAGCTGGGTCCGGACGTCGTCGTGCGGGAAGCCACCCGGGCTGTCCTGGCCGCCGAGAAGCCGGTCAAGGTCGTCGAGAACGGCAAGCTGCTCGGCATCGTCGGCGACGAGGAGATCCTCGCGGTCGTCGCCGGACAGGAAGTCGCCGGACAGGGACAGGAAGGCGGCGCGCGATGACCGTCGCCATGGAGAAACCCCCGACACCGGAGCCGCCACAGCCGGCGGACGCCGTGCCCGAGGCCGCCGCGCCCGTCGCCGCCGTACGCCGGGTCAGCCGACGCATGGTGGTCGGGGCGATCCTGGTCGTCTGGCTGGTGCTGTTCGCCGTACTGCGCGGTACGAACACCCTGACGCTCGCGGCGGCGGACCTCACCGACCTGCACCGGTGGCTGAACGACGTCTACGACTCGATCGGCGCCAACCGCAACTCCAGCCCGCTCTTCCTCTACTTCTTCAACGAGATCCGCCTGGTCATCGACAACCTGGCGACCTTCGTCCAGCATCTGATCTCCCAGCCGTCCGACTCGCGGCCGCTGCCCCAGATCGGGTGGCTCGGGGTCGTCGGCATCGCCGGGTTCGTGTCCTGGGCCGTGGGCAACTGGCGGGTGGCGCTGCTGACCGTGGCCGGGTTCGTGTTCTTCGGGCTGCAGGGGCTGTGGCAGGAGAGCATGGACACGCTCGCCCTGACGCTGACGGCGGTGCTCGTGGCGCTGCTGTTCGCGATTCCGCTGGGTGTGTGCGTGGGGCTGTCCGACCGGTTCAACAAGGTCATGACGCCCGTTCTGGACTTCATGCAGACGATGCCCACCTTCGTCTACCTCGCCCCGCTGACCCTGTTCTTCCTCATCGGTGGCGCCTCCGCGACCATCGCCACCGTCGTCTACGCGGCCCCGCCGGCGATCCGTATCACCGCGCACGCCATCCGGTCCGTGCCGGAGACGACGGTCGAGGCGGCCGACTCGCTGGGCGCGACCCGCTGGCAGTCGCTGATCAAGGTTCTGCTGCCGATGTCGAAGCGGACCGTGGTGATGGGCGTCAACCAGACCATCATGGCCGCCCTCGCCATGGTGACCATCGCTGCCCTGATCGACGCCCCCGGCCTCGGCAAGACCGTCATCCAGGCCCTGCAGTCGCTCGATGTGGGTACGGCCTTCAACGCGGGCCTCGCGATCGTCGTCATGGCGATCGTCCTCGACCGCGTCACGACCGCCGCGAGCGGGCGTGAGGAGGCGGCGCGGCGTTCGGGCGGCCGACTCCTCGCCTGGCGGCGGCGGTTGGTGGTCGCGGGAGCGGCTGTCGCCGCCGTCCTCGTCTATCTGTCGCACACCTATGTGTGGGCGGCGGAGTTCCCCGGCGAGGGCGGTGTCGGCAGCTCCGTCGCGAGCGGCGCCGACACCGCGAGCACCTGGGTGCAGGACAACCTGTCGGGCCTCACCAACGCCTTCCGCGACGCCCTCACCAACGGCCTGCTCAACCCGTTCCAGACCCTGCTCACCGACTCGCCCTGGTGGCTCGTCGGCGCGGTCCTGGTCGGGCTCGGCACGGTGCTCGGCGGCTGGCGGTCCGGGGTCACCACGGCGGTGTGTGTCGGCCTGCTGGTCGCCACCGGTGTCTGGTCGGACAGCATGACGACCCTGGCGTCCACGCTCGTCGCCACGGTCATGACGATGCTGCTGGCCGTCGTCGTCGGCGTGTGGATGGGACGCAGCCCGCTCGCCGACCGGCTGATCCGGCCCACCCTGGACGCGGCGCAGGTCATGCCACCGTTCGTCTACCTCGTACCGTTCCTGGCGCTGTTCGGCGCGACCCGCTTCACGGCGATCGTCGCCGCCATCGTCTACGCGGCGCCCGTCGCCATGAAGATCATCGCGGACGGGATACGGACCGTGCCCGCGACCACCGTGGAAGCGGCCACCTCCGCCGGGTGCAACACCTGGCAGATCATCACCAAAGTCCAGCTGCCGATGGCACGCGGAGCCCTGACCCTGGCCACCAACCAGGGTCTGATCTACGTGCTGTCGATGGTTGTTGTGGGCGGCCTGGTAGGCGCGGGCGCCCTCGGCTACGACGTCGTGGCCGGCTTCTCGCAGGGCCAGCTGTACGGGAAGGGGCTGGCGGCGGGGCTGGCCATCGTCCTTCTCGGAGTCATGTTCGACCGGATCACTCAGGCAGCGGCGCGGCGTACCAGCGCGTAAGGAGCTACCACCATGGCAAGGCAAGCAACACAGTGGAGAGTCGGCGCGGCCGGCATGGCCGTCCTCGCCCTCACCCTCACCGCCTGCGGCGGCGCGAAGGTAGGCGACGACTCCGCGGGCTCCGACACCTCTTCCGGTTCCGCAGGGTCCTCAGGGAAGTGCGGCACCTTCAACCTCGCGGTCAACCCCTGGGTCGGCTACGAGGCGAACGCGGCGGTCGTCGCGTACGTCGCGGAGCAGGACCTCGGGTGCAAGGTCACCAAGAAGGACCTGAAGGAGGAGATCGCCTGGCAGGGCTTCGGGACGGGCGAGGTCGACGCCGTCATCGAGAACTGGGGCCACGACGACCTGAAGAAGAAGTACATCACCGGCCAGAAGACCGCCGTCGAGGTCGGCGCGACCGGCAACGAAGGCCTGATCGGCTGGTACGTGCCGCCGTGGCTCGCCAAGGCGCACCCGGACATCACCGACTGGAACAACCTCGACAAGTACGCGGCGAAGTTCAAGACCTCCGAGTCGGGCGGCAAGGGCCAGCTCCTCGACGGCGACCCGTCGTTCGTCACGAATGACGAGGCGCTGGTCAAGAACCTGAAGCTGGACTTCAAGGTGGTGTACGCGGGCAGCGAGACCGCGCTCATCCAGGCCTTCCGCAAGGCGGAGAAGAACAAGGAATGGGTGATCGGCTACTTCTACGAGCCCCAGTGGTTCATGTCCGAGGTGCCCCTGGCCAAGGTCAAGCTGCCGGATTACAAGGCGGGTTGCGACGCCGACGCGGAGAAGATCGCCTGCGACTACCCCGTCTACAAGCTCGACAAGATCGTCAGCGCGAAGTTCGCCAAGTCGGGCAGCCCCGCCTACAACCTGGTCAAGAACTTCACCTGGACGAACGACGACCAGAACCTCGTGGCCAAGTACATAGCCGAGGACAAGATGACTCCGGAGGCGGCGGCGAAGAAGTGGGTCGACGCCAACAAGGCGAAGGTCGACGCCTGGATCAAGTGACGCCTGAAGTGTGTTGAGCACGACTGCCCGGTGGGTGGTGCGCGTACGCGTGCGCCGCCTGCCGGGCTTTGGTGTGTTTCGCCCCCGCCGCCCTTACCCGTCCCATCCCTGGGGGCTGCGCCCCCAGACCCCCGCTACGGCCCTGAACGGGCCTTGTCCTCAAACGCCGGACGGGCTGACATACCAGCCTGTCCGGCGTTTGAGGACGAGCGCGTTCAGCGCGAAGGGGGGTCTGGGGGCGCAGCCCCCAGGGACGGGACGGGACGGGTAGGGGCGGCGGGGGCGAGAACCGTCGGTGACCCTTGACACCCACCTGTGCGGCAGGCACATTGAGTTGCGCAACCTGAGTCATGTTGCGTAGCAAGCAACTGACACTGAGGGCCTGGACTGGTTTTCAACCGGAGGTGCGGCGATGGCGGGACCCCGAGTGGTCATCATCGGAGCGGGCGTCGTTGGCGCGGCACTCGCGGACGAGATCTCCGCGCGAGGCTGGACCGAAGTGACCGTGGTCGACCAGGGCCCGCTGCCCGCCACCGGGGGCTCGTCGTCGCACGCCCCGGGCCTGGTCTTCCAGACGAACTCGTCCAAGACGATGACCGAGCTGGCCCGCTACACCGTCGAGAAGTTCTGCTCCCTGGACGTCGACGGCAAGCCCTGCTTCCTCCAGGTCGGCGGCCTCGAAGTGGCCACCACCCCCGAGCGCCTCACCGAACTGCACCGCCGCCACGGCTGGATCACCGCCTGGGGCATCGAGTCCCGCCTGCTGACCGCCGACGAGTGCGCGGAGCAGCATGCGCTGCTGAACCGCGACCGGGTCCTGGGCGGCCTCCTGGTCCCCACGGACGGCCTGGCGAAGGCGGTCCTCGCCGTGGAGGCCCAGATCCGCCGGGCCACCGAGCGAGGCGTGACCTTCCTGCCCCGCCACGAGGTGCTGGACGTCCAGCAGACCGACGGCCGGGTCACGGGCGTCCTCACCTCCGAGGGCGAGCTCCCGGCGGACATCGTCGTGTGCTGCGCAGGCATCTGGGGCCCGAAGATCGCCCGCATGGCCGGCCTCAACCTCCCTCTCACCCCCCTGGCCCACCAGCTGGCCTGGACCGGCCCGGTCCCCGCCCTCGCCGGCCAGACGGAGGAGGCGGTCCGCCCGATCCTGCGCCACCAGGACGCCGACCTCTACTACCGCGACCGCTTCGACGCCATCGGCATCGGCTACTACGGCCACCGCCCGATGCCGATCTCGGCCGACGACATCCTCTCCTTCGACGAGGCGGACACGGCCGGGGGGATGCCCTCGGTGCTGAAGTTCACCGAGGACGACTTCGCGGACGCCTGGACGGAGACGCAGTCACTCCTCCCCTCCACGAAGGAAGCGAAGGTCGAGGAGGGCATCAACGGCCTGTTCTCCTTCACCACCGACAACTTCCCGCTCCTCGGTGAGTCCCAGGACGTCAAGGGCTTCTGGGTCGCCGAGGCGGTGTGGGTCACCCACTCGGCGGGCGTGGGCCGGGCGATGGCCGAGTTGCTGGTCGACGGCTACTGCTCCTCCTTCGACCTGCACGAGTGCGACCTCAACCGCTTCGAGCCGCACCAGCTGTCCCCGGAGTACGTCCTGGCCCGCGACTGCCAGAACTTCGTGGAGGTGTACGACATCCTCCACCCCCTCCAGCCGTCCGGGCACCCGCGCCCGATCCGTACCAGCCCCTTCCACACCCGCCAGCGGGAACTGGGCGCCTTCTTCCTGGAGGCGAACGGCTGGGAACGCCCGCAGTGGTACGAGGCCAACGCGCCCCTGGTGGAAGGCCGTTCGGTGCCCACCCCGAACGACTGGGCGGCGCAGTACTGGTCGCCGATCGTCGGCGCGGAGGCCCAGGCCACCCGCGAGACGGTCGCGATGTACGACATGACGGCCCTGAAGCGCCTGGAGGTGACCGGCCCCGGCGCCGGTGCCTTCCTGGAGACCCTGACGACGAGCAAGGTCGCCAAGTCGGTCGGCTCGGTGACGTACACCCTGCTCCTGGACCACGACGGCGGCATCCGCAGCGACGTCACGGTGGCCCGCCTCGGCCGCGACCTCTTCCAGGTCGGCGCCAACGGCAACCTGGACCTCGACTGGTTCACCCGCCACCTCCCGGCCGACGGCACGGTCCAGGTCCGCGACATCACCCCGGGCACGTGCTGCGTCGGCCTGTGGGGCCCGCTGGCCCGCAAGGTCCTCCAGCCCCTGACGGACGAGGACTTCTCCAACGACGGCCTGAAGTACTTCCGCGCCAAGCGCGCCTACATCGGCAGTGTCCCGGTGACGGCGATGCGCCTGTCGTACGTCGGTGAACTGGGCTGGGAGCTGTACACCACGGCCGACCAGGGCCAGAAACTCTGGGACACCCTCTGGCAGGCGGCGCAGCCGCTGGGCGGCATCGCGGCGGGCCGCGGCGCCTTCAACAGCCTCCGCCTGGAGAAGGGTTACCGCTCCTTCGGCACCGACATGACGTACGAGCACGACCCGTACGAGGCCGGCGTCGGCTTCGCCGTGAAGCTCGACAAGGGCGACTTCGTCGGCAAGGCGGCACTGGAACGCCGTAGGACGGACGTACGCCGGAAGCTCACCTGCCTGACGATCGAGGACCCCCGGTCGGTCGTCATGGGCAAGGAACCCGTGTACGAGGGTGACCGGGCCGTCGGCTACGTCACCAGCGCCGCCTACGGCTACACGATCGGCAAGGGCATCGCGTACGCCTGGCTGCCGGCCGAACTGGCCACCCCCGGAACGACGTTGCACATCGGCTACTTCGACCGGCGCGTGGAGGCCGTGGTCGCCGAGGAGCCCTTGTTCGACCCGACGATGTCCCGCCTCCGTGGCTAGGCACCCCGGTTGGCCGGCCAGCCGGTCAGCCTGTCGATTCGCAGAAGACGGAGACGCGCGATGAGCCCCCGTACCCCCGGCGCCGAGCTGCCGGAGCACCCCGACTGGCTGTGGCGCACGCCCGAGCCGAAGCGGTCGTACGACGTGATCGTCGTGGGCGGCGGCGGACACGGCCTCGCCACCGCCCACTACCTGGCGAAGAACCACGGCATCACCAACGTCGCCGTGCTGGAGAAGGGGTGGCTGGCGGGCGGCAACATGGCCCGCAACACCACGATCATCCGCTCCAACTACCTGTGGGACGAGAGCGCGGGCATCTACGAGCACGCGCTGAAGCTGTGGGAGGGCCTGGAGGAGGAGCTGGACTACCCCATCCTCTTCTCCCAGCGCGGCGTGCTGAACCTGGCCCACAGCCTCCAGGACGTCCGCGACAGCGTGCGCCGGGTCGAGGCCAACCGCCTCAACGGCGTGGACGCCGAGTGGCTCGACGCGGACCAGGTCAAAGAGGTCTGCCCGATCGTCAACATCTCGCCGGACGTGCGTTATCCGGTGCTGGGCGGCACCTACCAGCCGCGCGCCGGCATCGCGAAGCACGACCACGTGGCCTGGGGCCTGGCCCGCTCGGCGGACGCGGCGGGCATCGACATCATCCAGAACTGCGAGGTCACGGGCCTGGACGTGGTCGGCGGCAGGGTGGTCGGAGTACAGACCACTCTGGGCCCGATATCGGCGGGCAAGGTCGCGCTGTGTTCGGCGGGCCACACCTCGGTGCTGGCGGCGATGGCGGGCATCGAACTCCCGCTCCAGAGCCACTCGTTGCAGGCGCTGGTCTCCGAACTCCTCGAACCCGTGCACCCGACGGTGGTCATGTCCAACGCGGTCCACGTGTACGTCAGCCAGGCGCACAAGGGCGAGTTGGTGATGGGCGCGGGCATCGACTCGTACAACTCGTACACGCAGCGCGGCGCGTTCCACATCATCGAGGAACAGATGTCGGCGGCCCTGGAGCTCTTCCCGGTGTTCGCGCGGGCCCATGTGCTGCGTACCTGGGGAGGCATCGTGGACGTGAGCCCCGACGCCTCACCCATCGTGGGCCTGACCCCGATCGACAACCTGTACCTGAACTGCGGCTGGGGGACCGGGGGCTTCAAGGCCACCCCGGGTGTCGGCTGGGTCTACGCCCACACGATCGCCCACGACACCCCCCACGCCCTCAACGCCCCCTTCTCGCTCGACCGTTTCACCACCGGCGCGCTCGTCGACGAGCACGGCGCCGCCGCCGTGGCCCACTAGGGACCCTCAAGGGAGCCGAACGACATGCTGCTCATCCCCTGCCCGTGGTGCGGGCCCCGCGACGAGGCCGAGTTCCACTACGGCGGCCAGGCACATGTGCCGTACCCGGAGAACCCGTCGGCCCTCACCGACGAGGAGTGGGCCCGGTACCTGTTCTTCCGCGACAACCCGAAGGGCCCCTTCGCCGAACGCTGGAACCACGGAGCGGGCTGCCGCCGCTGGTTCAACGCGGTCAGGGACACGGGGACGAACGAGATCCTGGCGGTGTACAGGGCGGGCGAGGAGCGCCCGGCGACAGAGGAAGCGAGGCGTGGGCAAACCTCCCATGTCTCTCCGGCCACTTTCGAGCTCCGGCCGGCACCCTCAGCTCCTTCGGCAACTGTTGAGCCCCGGCCGGCATTCTCAGCCCGTCTGGGGGTCCCCCCTCTGGGGGAGTTTGAGGACGAGGCCCCTCCAGGGCCGACCGGGGGTCTGGGGGCAGAGCCCCCAGAGCTTTCGGGAAGGGGCGGGGCGGGGGAGGAATCCCAGCCGTTCAGACACCCCACCCGCGGCCGGGTCAACAGGAACACCCCCCTCACCTTCACCTTCGACGGCACCGAACACCAGGGCTACGAAGGCGACACCCTCGCCTCCGCCCTCCTCGCCAACGGCATCATCCAAACAGGCACCAGCATCAAACTCGGCCGCCCCCGAGGCATCTTCTCCGCCGGCGTCGAGGAACCCAACGCCGTCATCCAGATAGAGGCCCCGTTCCCCGAACCGATGCTCCCCGCCACCACGGTCGAGCTGTACGACGGCCTGGTGGCAACCAGCCTCCCCGGCCAGGGCCGCCTCGCCACCACCCCCGACCCCGCCCGCTACGACGCCGTACACGCACACTGCGACCTGCTGATCGTCGGCGCGGGCCCCGCAGGCCTCGCAGCAGCCGCCGCAGCCGCCCGCACCGGCGCCCGGGTCATCCTCGCCGACGACCGCCCGGAGCCCGGCGGCAGCCTCCTGGGCACCGCCGAACACCTCGACTGGGTGGCGGAGACCACGGGCCTGCTGGAAGCCGCCCCCGACGTACGAGTCCTCCCCCGCACCACGGTCTTCGGCTACTACGACGACAACCACCTCCTCGCCGTGGAGCGCCGCACCAACCACCTCGGCGCGGCAGCCCCCGCGAACGTCTCCCGCGAACGCGTCTGGCGCATCCGCGCCCGCCGCGTCGTCCTGGCCACCGGCGCCCACGAACGCTCGCTGGCCTTCGCGGACAACGACCGCCCCGGAGTGATGCTGGCCGCCTCGGCGCGTACGTACGTCAACCGCCACGGCGTGCTGCCCGGCCGCAGGGCGGTCGTGTTCACCACGAACGACAGCGCGTACGCGGCGGCACTGGACCTCACCGCGGCCGGTGTGGACGTGCCGGCCATCGTCGACACCCGCCCCTACCCGGGGGAGTGGGCCGAGCGTGCGAGGGCGGCCGGTATCGAGGTCCTGCCCGGACACGCGGTCGTCGGCACGGAAGCCGACACGGAGGGCGGCACGCGCCTGACAGCCGTGACAGTCGCCTCGTACGAAGGGGAGGCCACAGAGGCCGGAGGAAGCACCGGCCGGCGGGAGTTCGCCGCCGACCTCCTCCTCGTCTCCGGCGGCTGGAACCCGGTGGCCCAGCTGTTCAGCCAGGCCGGCGGCAAGCTCCGCTACGACGGCGCGCTCGGCGCCTTCGTCCCCGACACCTGCCGTCAGCTGGTCGAGGTCGCGGGCAGCGCGGCCGGTGCCATGGACCTGCCCTCGGTTCTCGCCCAGGGCGTGGGCGCGGCCTCCCGCGCGATCGAGGCGGAGGGCTACACACCCGAGGCCCCCCGCCTCCCCGCCCCCGACGCGGCCGCACAACCCCACACACCGCCCATGCACGTGTACGCCATCCCCGACGCGTCCGACACCCGCTCCTTCGTCGACCTCCAGCGTGACGTCAGCGTGGACGACCTGGCGCGCGCCACCGGCGCCGGAATGCGCTCGGTGGAGCACACCAAGCGCTACACGACGGCGGGCACCGCCAACGACCAGGGCAGGACGTCCGGCCTGCTGGCCAGTGGCATCGTCGCCGCACTGCTCGGCGTCGACATCTCGGCGCTCGGCACGACCACGTTCCGGCCGCCGTACACCCCCGTCTCCTTCGCCGCCCTCGCGGGCCGCGACCGGGGCGCGCTGCACGACCCGATCCGGACGACCGCCCTGCACGCCTGGCATGTCGGGCAGGGCGCGCTGTTCGAGAACGTCGGCCAGTGGAAGCGCCCCTGGTACTACCCGCAGGCCGGCGAGGACATGGAGACGGCCGTCCTGCGCGAGTGCGCCGCCGCCCGCGACGGCGTGGCCTTCATGGACGCCTCCACCCTCGGCAAGATCGACGTACAGGGCCCGGATGCGGGCGTCTTCCTCGACCTGCTCTACACCAACATGATGAGCACCCTGAAGGTCGGCATGATCCGCTACGGCGTGATGTGCCGCCCGGACGGCATGGTCTTCGACGACGGAACCGTCATCCGTCTCGCCCCGGACCGCTTCCTGGTCACCACGACGACGGGCAACGCCGCCGCCGTACTGGACTGGATGGAGGAGTGGTCCCAGACCGAGTGGCCGGACCTGCGCGTCCACTGCACGTCCGTCACCGAACAATGGGCCACGGTGGCTCTCGTCGGCCCCCGCTCCCGGGACGTCCTGGGCTCCCTCGCCCCCCAACTGGCCGTGGACAACGCGGACTTCCCCTTCATGGCCTGGCGTGAGACACCCGTCGCGGGCATCGACGCACGGGTGTGCCGGATCAGTTTCTCCGGCGAACTGGCCTACGAGATCAACGTGTCGCCGTGGGAGGCCCGCGCCCTCTGGGAGGCGCTGTACGAGGCCGGCGCCCCGTTCGGCATCACGCCCTACGGCACGGAGACCATGCACGTCCTGCGCGCCGAGAAGGGCTACCCGATCATCGGCCAGGACACCGACGGCACAGTCACCCCGCAGGACCTCGGTATGAGCTGGGTGGTGTCGAAGAAGAAGCCGGACTTCATCGGCAAGCGGTCGTACGCCCGTGCCGACGCCGTCCGCCCCGACCGCAAGCACCTGGTCGGTCTGCTCCCGGACGACCCCGGCACCTTCCTCCCCGAGGGCACCCAACTGGTCGCCGACAGCGTGCTGCCCGCGCCGCCCGTCCCGATGCTCGGCCACGTCACCTCCAGCTACCGCAGCGCCGCCCTGGGCCGGACCTTCGCGCTCGCCCTGATCAAGGGCGGCCGGGAACGCGTCGGGACACGGCTGTACGCCCCCGTGGGCGACCGACTGGTCCCGGTGACCGTCGCGAGCCCCGTCCTCTACGACCCCGAGGGAGCCCGCCGAGATGGCTGACACCACCACCCTGAGCGCCGCCCGGCCCTCCTTGTCCTCCCCGTCCCCCGTGTCTCCGCTGTCGGACGCGGCCGGCCGCCTGGCCGCCGCGACCCGCACCTCCGGGGGCGCGGTCCGGCTGGCCGAAATCCCCTTCCTGACCCAGCTCGACGTGCGCCTCGACTCCAAGGGAGCGGCGGCGGACGCCATCGGCCTCGCGCTGGACCTCCCGCTGCCGCTGGCGCCCAACACCGTCGTACGCGCGGGGGAGTTGGTCTCCCTGTGGCTGGGCCCCGACGAGTGGCTGATCGTGGGGCCGCCCGGCAGCGAACGGGACCTGGAGAGCCGTATCAGGGCGGCGGCCGGAGACGAGCCGGTGTCCGTCACCGACGTCTCCGCCCAGCGCACCACGCTCCTCGTCACGGGCCCCCGTGCCCGCGACCTGCTGGCCCACGGCTGCGCCCTGGACCTCCACCCGCGCGGCTTCGGCCCCGGCCGCTGTGCCCAGACGACCCTGGGCCGCACCCAGGTGGTGCTGGTCGCGCGCGACGAGCCCAGGGCCGGCTTCTGGGTACTGGTCCGCTCCTCCTTCGCCGGCTATCTGACGGACTGGCTGCTCGACGCGGCTACGGAGTACGTGGGGCCGTAATACGTGCGGCCGTAACACGTGGGGACGTGGTACGTCGTGACGGAGTGGTCGGCGCGACTGCCCACCGACGTCGATCGTCTGGACGGCCGGAGCGGGCCTGTCCTGGGGTGCGCGCGGCGCTGGGCGGAAAGGTGGCGCATCGTGCCGCACCGCGAACCCCAGGACCGGTCGACACCCGAGACCCTGTCACGGCCATGGACCCGCAGGTCGTTCCTGCGCGGAACGCCGCCGCCGGAGTGACCCCACCGCTCCCCGGACTCCTCGCCGGCACAGCCCACGCCACACCCCACTCCGCGGTGTACGACCGCGACTGCCGTACACCGTCCCCGAGCAGGCCACGCGGCTGATCGCCACGGTGACCGTGATCGGCGACCGGTGATCACCGTGGGCCGGATCGTCGTCGACACGCGCGGACTGCCGGTTGGCGGGTTTACATCGGATCTATCTTCGGTCTGACATGAATATTGACGCAGTTCTGGTCTAGTCCTACGCTCCTCCCGAAGATAGATCCGATGAATCCCTCACCTCCGGAAAGGTCAATTTGGCATGCCCACGACACCCTCACGGCGCACGATTCTGACAGCCGGAGGCTTACTCGCCTCGGGCGCCCTCTGGTCGACGACCAGGGCGACGGCCTCCGCGTCCTCCCTGGCTCCCGCCGCCTCCCCCACGGACGGCTGGACGAGGACGGCGTTCACGTACGCCATGCAGAAGCCGTGGAACCTGGACCTGAGCGACCGGTACAGCAACAGCGGCGGCGTCCACCGCATGTGGGTGTACGACACCGACGAGCCCCTGTCGGAGGGCAGTTCCACCGACCCGCGCACCGAGATGCGCTGGCAGCAGCAGTACACGTCCGGCCGCCATATGTGGGACGCCGACGTGTACCTCCCGTCGGGCACGAACGGCGCGACCTTCGTACAGATCCTGCGCGTGATCCACCCCGACGGCACCCCGGCCACGGACTTCATGCTCAACGCCTACAGCGCGAACGGCGGCACGGTCCGGGCGTACGACAGCACGGTCCTGAAGACCGACGCGTACGACACCTGGTTCAACGTCAAGATCGCGCACGACGCCTCGGCCGGCAGCGTCAAGGTCTACTTCGACGACGAGTTGGTGCGCACCACCGAGGACCGGGGTCCCGCCACCCGCCACTTCAAGAACGGCGTCTACCACCACGGCAGCGGCCGGGCCGAGGCCCGCTTCCGCAACATCACCTACTGGACCCGGTGAGCCGTGCGGAGACGAGAGGCACTCACCGCGCTCGGCCTCGCCGGTGTCACCGCCGCGATCCTGCCGGGACGGGCCCAGGCCGCCGACGAGGTCTACTTCCAGAACCGTGGCAGCGTCGAGGGCTGGGACTACGCCTACACGCAGAAGGACGGCACCATCGAGACCGTCGACTCGCCCACCTACAAGGGCGCGCACGCGCTCGCGGCGACCCAGACGTACATCGAGGAGACCGGGGGCTACCACTCCGAGGTGATCCAGCGCGGCGCGCAGAGCGTCGGCGAGGACCGGTACTACGGCCAGGCGATCCGTCTCGGGTCCGGCTGGACCTTCCACGACCAGAACGTCACCTTCCAGCAGTGGTCGCCCGAAGACCCGGAAGGGCCCTGGCTGTTGATGTTCGTCATCGGATCGGAGATCCGGTTCGGCGGTTCCGGGGGCATCAAGGGCACGGCCGGTTCGATCAGCGGCCTGCGGGACACCTGGATCCGGATCGTCACCCGGCTGAAGCTCGACGGCGACGGCCGGGGCGCCTTCGAGGTGTGGCTGAACGGCACGAAGACGGTGAGCCGCACCGGCATCACCGTACTGCCGTCCACCTCGCAGACGATCCGCTGGTCCAACGGGATCTACTGCACCGCCTGGCGCGAGGGCACGCCCAGCGGCCCGCGGACCCTGACGATCCTGCACGACAACCATCGGATCGCCTCGACCTACGCCCTGGCCGAACCGGCCGACTGGGCCTGACGCCGACGATGCCCCACCCCCACCTCCTGGAGGCACCCGCATGACCTCTCGAAGAGCAGTGCTCGGCTCGGCGCTGGGCGGTACGACACTTGCCGCCCTGCCCCAGGCCGCCCAGGCCGCCCAGGCCGCACCCTCCGGCCCGGCGGGCGGTGCCACCGTTGCCGCACGCCGCCCCTGGAAGCTCCGCAACCGGATGGACTCGGACGCGGCCTGGGCCGGTTTCCTGCGCAAGCAGGACCTGTTGTGGCGCCGACTGCCCACGCTGTGGCACGAGGGACCGTTCCTGGGGGACGGGCGGCTCGGCAGCATGGTCTACCAGGAGCCGGGCGCGAACAGCGTCCGCTTCACCGTCCAGCACGGCGAAGTCCAGGACCACCGGCCGGAGTTCGGCAGTGGCTGGGGCACCTGTCGCCTCCCCGTGGGACACCTGACGCTGGACCCGGTCGGCACCATCACCGCGGTGGACTGGCGCCTGAGCCTGTGGAACGCCGAACTGACCGGCACGATCACCACGGACAAGGGCACCCTGACGCTCGCCGCCCTCATCCACGACGGCGTCCTCGCCGCCCGCGTCACGGCGACGGGCGACGAGGAGGTCTACTGGACGTTCCATCCGGAGGAGGCGGTCAGCCCCCGCAGGATCAGCGAGGCCCCGCCGGCGGACTACGTCCCGAACCCACCCTGGACGACCCGGACCACCGGAGACATCGAGCAGGTCCTCCAGCCGCTGACCGGCGGCGGCCAGACCGCGACGGCGTACGGCCGCTCGGGCGACACCCTCGTCCTCAACGTCGCCCACAGCCACCCGTCGGACACCAGGGCCGGGGAGGCGTCGCTCAAAAGGATCCAGAAGATCCAGCAGGTCATGGCGATCCAGAAGACCCTGGGAATCGCCCCGTACGCGGCCCTGCGCGCCCCGCACACCCGGGGCTGGCACGCGTACTACCGCAAGAGCTTCGTCTCGTTCCCCGACGAGCGGCTGCAGAGCTTCCACTGGATCCAGCTCTACAAGGTCGCCTCGGCGAGTGTCGCCGGCGGCCCGCCCATGGCCACCTGCGGCCCCTGGCTGGAGCCCACGCCCTGGCCGGCGGTGTGGTGGAACCTCAACGTCCAGCTGGAGTACTGGCTGATCCACGGCTCCAACCACCTGGAACTCGACTCACTGGCCACCACCCTCCGCCAGAACCAGGAACAACTCACCACGAACGTGCCCGCCGCCTACCGCTCGGACAGCGCGGGGGTGGGCCGCAGCTCCGACATGTACGCCAACCGGGGCGTCGGCAGGCCCGGCACCGGCGCCGAAGTGGGCGATCTGACCTGGGCCCTGCACAACGTGTGGCTGAGCTACCGGCACAGCATGGACGAGAAGCTGCTGCGGGACACCGTCTTCCCCCTGCTCCGCCGGGCGGTCAACTACTACCTGCACTTCCTCCAGCCGGGAGACGACGGCAGGCTGCACCTCCCGTCGACGCTCTCCCCGGAGTACCCGGTGGTCCCCCCGCAGGACACCAACTACGACCTGGCGCTCATCCGTTGGGGCTGCACGGCACTCCTGGAGGCGGCGGAACGCCTGGGCGTCGACGACCCGCTCGTCCCCCGCTGGCAGGAGACCCTGGCCAAGCTGACGCCGTACCCGGTGGACGGCAACGGCTTCATGATCGGCGCGGACACCCCGTACGCGCAGTCCCACCGCCACTACTCCCACCTGCTGATGGTGTATCCGCTGTACCTGGTGAACTGGGACCAGCCGGAGCAGCGCGAGCTGATCGAGAAAACGGTCGTCCGCTGGCACGCGCTGACCGGCGCCCACCGCGGCTACAGCTACACGGGCGCCGCGTCGCTTTACGCGATGATGGGCCGCGGCGACACGTCCCTGACGTATCTGAAGAAGTTCTTCGACCCCACCACGCGCTACCCGTGCCGGGCCAACACCCACTACACGGAGGCCGGTCCGGTCATCGAGACCCCGCTGTCGGCCTCCCAGTCCCTGCACGACATGCTCTGCCAGAGCTGGGGCGGTGTCGTACGGGTCTTTCCCGCCGTCCCGCCCAGCTGGCCGGACGTCACCCTCCACGACTTCCGTACCCAGGGCGCCTTCCTGGTCAGCGCGGTCCGCGCCGCGGGGACCACCCGTTTCATCCGGATCCGAAGCCTGGCGGGCGAGCCGCTGCTTCTGCGCCACGACCTGACCGGCGGTCCGCTGACGGCACTGCTGGACGACGGCACCCCGGCCCGCACGCACACAGCGCAGGACGGCACGCTCACCATCGACCTGGCCAAGGGGCGCGAGGTCCTGCTGTACGCGGGTGAGCGGCCCGACCTCGCGATCCAGCCGGTGGCCCTGGGAGAGCGGGGGGCGGCCTGGGGGCTGCCGTAGCCACAGCCGTGGCTGTGCGGAGCACCCCTCCGCGCGGTGACCGTCCATGACGCAGGCCCTGCCCGAGCGGTGCCGGGCAGGGCCTGTCGGCCGGTGGGGTCTCTCGCGTGAGTCGGTCAGGTGGACCAGACCACGGTCCCCTTGCTCACGATGACCACCTTGGCGTCGGGCCGCAGGATCAGCTTCGCACCCGGGTACATGTGGGTCTGGGAGGCCCATACGGCTCGGTTGTCGCCGTTGTAGACGACGAGGTTGCCGTCCCCTTGGAAGACGGTCCTGTGGTTCTGGCCGAACACCATGGTCGCCCACAGCGCGTGGTGGTTCTCGTCGTAGGCGACGAGGTTGCCGTCCTCCTGCTGGGTCAGCTGGATCCGGTTCGTGGTCCAGGACTCACCGACTGAGAGCGTGCTGGTAGCGGAAATGGACGTCTGCGTCCATACGGGCGCCTGCTTGGGCGGGTCCGCCTTCTTCGTCGTCTTCGGAATGCTCGTCTTCCGGGGCTTGGGAGCCTTGGACGTCGACGGCTTCGCGGCGGCGGCGGCGGTTGTGGTGGTGGGGGAGGACTTGACCGGTGGCTTCGGGGGCACGCTGGCCGAGGTCTTGGACTCCTTGGGGCTCGGGGGCGCCGAGGGGCGCTCGGTCGCGTAGTCGCCCGGCGATTCGCTCGATGTGTCCACGCCCAGGACCGTGTCGGACTTGTCCTGCTGGGACACGCTCTGTACGGTGTCGGACTTCTTCCCGTCGTCCTTTCCGCCTGTCATCAGGAGGAAGGGAACGGCGATCAGCACGGCCCCGACGATGGCCGCCGCGGCCAGCATCGGCTTCTTCGGACGTCCGTCGTGGGCCGCGCGGGCGTTGTTCTCGGGCGGTGTTCCACCCGCTGCCGCCGCGATGGCGGCGGGTATCGCTCCTTCGGGATCCCCCGAGGCGGCGGCACCGCTCACGCCCGTCGCGGGCTCAACGCCGACGCCCCGGGCCTGAGGCTCCGCCGGGGCCGTGGCGGTGACGACCCGTTCCTCCGGCTGCTCCGCGACAGGGGCGGGGGCAGGGGCGGGTGACCCGGACCGTTCCGGTGCGGTGGACTGCTCCGTGGCCGTGGCCGTGGCCGTGGCCGGGGTGGCGGAGGCCGTGGGCCGCTCCGGTGCGGTGAGCGGCTGCGGGTCCGCGGACGGGCTCGCCACCGCGGGTCGCTCCGGTGCGGTGGACTGCTCGGGTGTGGTGGGTCGGCCGCCCGGGGTCAGAGCGCCCTCAGGGGGCTCCGCGGAGGCAGACAGGGCGACCGCCACCCGTACACGCGGTAATCCGTTCGCGGTTCCGGGTGCCGTCCCGTCTCCCTCGTTTCGTGCGCCCATCCAGTCGTTCCTCTCATCAGGACAAGTCGTCCATCTATCCGGTCCCAGTCCCAAGCTTTACCTCGGAGGTGTCGTCCGGGGCAACTGGGGATTGCTACTGGGTAGTTGACGTGTTCGGGGTCTACGACAGCCGCCCCGGGGTCAGTACTCGCCGATCGGCCCCGAACACCGTTCGGGCCACTCTCCGGTCCCCGGCGACGTGCGGTTCGTCAGGGCGTGCTGGAGCCGTTCCAGGGCCGTACGGTCGGCGTCCTCCAGCACTCCGGACGTCAGGTTCACGTCGGGGAGCTGGCGGAGCAGGACCAAGGGGGTGGTGCCTTCGGTCCGTACGTCGAGGACTCTGAAGGGGGTGCCGGGGGTGAAGACGACCTCCTCCCCGGAGTCCAGCAGTTGCCGTACCCGGCGGCCGGTGATCGACCAGATCGCGTAGCCCACGCCCACCACCCGGTCCTTCCCGGCCGGGTCGAGCGGCAGCCCGCTCAGCGGCGCCGGGTCCCGCAGCACCGTACCCGGCCGCAGTTCCCCGTGGTCGGGCGTGCCGCCGGGGCCGCACAGCACCGCGCCCCGGTACGACGGCAGCCGTCCGAGTCCGGATGTCAGGCAGGTGGCGTACGGCAGCAGCCGGGACTCCCGGTCCCGTAGCGAGCGGGTCAACTCCCGGTGGTTCAGCGGTCCTTCGCCGTTCCTGAGGTACATCCGCACGGCGATCAGATCGGCGCGGGCCGCCTCCTGGGCGGCCCCGCGCAACGTCGGCATCCCGGCCAGGGCCCGGTTCACCGCCGCGCTGTGCCGCTCCCACGCGACGTCCGCCAGGGTACGGAAGGCGCGCCGTTCCTCCTCCGTGCTCTGGTGTCGTGGCGACACCGGTACCGGGGGCAAGGGCCGTCCGGTCGCCGCTGGGCGTGCGGGTGCGGCGGAACTGGGCGCGCGTACGGGTTCGGGGGCCGGGGGCGGTGCCGTGGTCCTGGGTGTCGGAGCGGTCGGCTCGCGGTCGCCTTCGCGGGGCGCGGTCGTCGGCGCCGGCTCCGGCCGGGAGCCGCCCACCGAGGGCCCGGCCTCGTCCCGCCGGGTCGGGTGCGCGGCCGGAGGCCCCTCCGGGTCCGCGGCTCCGCCCGTCGTACGGCCCGGGGTGGCGGGCTTGAGCGGGGGGCTGGGTTCCGGGTGTGCGGGGGGTGGCGTGGCGGGTTCGCGCGCCGGTCGGGTGGCAGGTGCGTCGCTGCCGGTCGTGGGTGCCCGGAGTGGTGGTGCCGGTGTGGTCGTAGGGCCGGTCGTGGCTGTTGCCGCGGTGGCTGTCAGGGTTTGGCCGCCGGGTTCCGCCGCCTGCTGTGGTTCCGGGCGTGCGGGGGGTGGTGTGGCGGGCTTGGGCTCCGGTTGGGGAGTTGGTGCGTCGCTGCCGGTCGCGGGTGTTCGGTGTGGTGCCGGTGCGGTCGTAGGGCCGGTCGTGGCTGCTGTCGCGATGGCTGTCAGGGTTTGGCCGACGGGTTCGGCCTGCTGTGGTTCCGGGTGCGCGGGGGGTGTTGGTCCAGCGGCCGTCGCCGGGCGGGGGCCCGGGGCGAGGGGTGCCGGAGTTGCCCCCGGGCGCACGGGTGAGCCGCCCTGGGGCATCGGGCGCGGTGCCTGGGGCTTGGCGAAACGGACGATACGGAGGCCCTGGTCGGCGGCCAGGGTACGCAGTGCTCGGCCGCCGTCGAGCGGGGTGGCGTGCACCTGGAGGGCGACGCGCTCGCGCACGGCGGGGGCGAGGGTTTCGAGGAGGCGGGACAGGACAGGCCACAGCGAGGAGTCGAGACGCTCGCCGGGGCGGCCGATCTCGATGACCGGACCGTCACCGCTCACCGCGTGCACACTGTTCGGCGGCGGGGTGCCGTCACGGGGGCCCACCCACAGCCCGGCCCTGGTCGCCGTGGCCTGCCACCGGTCGGAGAGCACGACCACACCCTCCTCGGCACCGCCGATCTCCTCCAGGGGCGGTGCCCAGTGCAGCAGCCGGGGCGGCGGAGGGCTGTCGGCGTCCTGGGACGGCGGGCACACCGCGGAGTCCACGAACGGCACCCAGACCGGAGCCCCGTCCGCGCCGACCAGCACGGAACGGACACCGTACGAACCCAGTGGGCGTTCGGTGGCGAACAGCGGCAGCCCGGTGGTGACCTCGACCTCGGCCTTCAGCATCCAGGCCACCGACTGGCCGAGCCGCAGCACATCGCGCCGCCCGCCCGGGGCGAGCCGGACCCGTGACCGCACCGCGGCCGGCAGGCTGATGAGGAGTTCGGCGACCTCGGACGCCGCGACGTCCTCGCCCCACGGCACGCCGACGACCACGGCGGGACGCTGGTGGTCGACCGGTATGGCGTGGAACACGTCCCCGGGCCGGGACGCGGTCGCCTCGGCGGGCCGGATCAGCAGACCCGCCGGGATCCGGTCCACCACACAGCCGTTCGCCAACCGGGCCGGCACCCGGCGCGCCCCCAACTGCCACTCGGGAGCCGGGGTGCGCGGACCGAGCAGTTCCGGTTGCTCCCCGGGCGTGAACCGCCACCAGCCACCGTCACCGGGAGGTACGAACACCGAGCCGCCCGGCACCACCAGTACCTGCCCGTCGGGGGCCTCGACCACCAGTTCCCACGAGTCCGCGATACGACGGGCCAGGGCGGGCCGCTCCGGGCGGTCGTCCCCGGCACCGGCCATCACCAGGCGGATCGACCGGGTGTCCTCCGCGCGCAGGGTGTTGAGCAACTCGCTCAGCCGCGGCCACAGCGCCCCCGCCGCGCCGCCCGGCGCGATGGCGACGATCGTGACGGTGCCGCTCCGCGGGTGCAGTGTGCGGGCCAGGTCGGCGACATCGGCCGGCTCCAGGGTCTCGTCCGAGGACGGGCGCAGGAGGAACAGGCCGTCATGGTCCTCCAGCAGGACCCGCTCGGCGGTCTCGCCGGCCCCCTCGCCGGGGGGTGCCACCCGTTTCGGGTCCGCCGCCGGCCGCCCACCGCGGCGCCGGCCCAGGGCGCCGGTCCAGCGACTCACGTCCGGCTCCCGTCGACCGAGGCCACCGCGGCACGCTCCCGCGCGCCGGTCGCCATGGCATGTGCTCCGGAAGACAAGACGCTTACCACCCTTCGAACCGTTCGTCACACACCCTGACCGAAAGTCCCTCCCGGTGGCCTGAACGTGTGTGACACAAACGTTCGGCTGGAGGGCCAACACTACCTACCCCGCATCGACTTGGACGGCGGCGGACCCCTCGGGCCCCACCGTCGACGCCGCTTCCGTCTCTGTCTCCGACTCTGCCTCTGTGCCCATCGGCTTCGGTGGTCCGTCCGGACGCCCGACGAGATAGCCGTCACCGTCAGGGACGAGGAGAACGGGCGGTGCGCTCCCGGTGAGCTCGTCGGGCTCGGCCGGATCGCCGAGGAACGTCACCTCTCCGTCCGGATCCACCACGGCCACCTTCGCGCCGAACAGGTGAACGGCAATCGCCAGGAGCGAGGACAGCCGTGTCCCCGCGTCCGCGTAGGTGGGGTCGCCGAGCAGTACCTGGAGGCGCTGGACAGGCGTCAGATCAGTGAGGGGCAGGTCACCGCCGAGCAGGATTCCCTGGGTGTGCTGGGAGTTGTCGAGCGGCACCCCGAGTTCCGCCAGCCGCAGGATGGAAAGGCTCCGGCCTCCGGCCGGCGGCGGCACCATCCCGGTGGGCACCTCGCCGTCACCGACACCACGGACCAGCCGCTCGCGGAGGGCGCCCGCCGTGTCGATCCCCGCGTCCGCGAGCGCGGCGGGCACCGCGTGGCGCAGCACGGACAACAGGGTGCCGGCGTCGTCCTCCGGCGCCGCGTGCAGGGTGAACGCGGTGCCGTCGAGTACGGCGGCGTGGGTCCCGGTGCGCCGGAAACCGCGGGCGTCCTGGGCCGCCCTCAGCAGCCCTTCCACGGCCCGCGCCGACAGCCCCTCCGTCAGCCGCCGCACATACGACTCGCTCGCCCCGTACCGCCGTACGAGGTCCGCCAGCCGGTCGCGCGCCGCCCGGTCCGGCACGGAGGCCGTCGCCGGCTGGGGCTGGGGTTCCGGTGGGGTGGTACCGGTGGGCGCGGCTGTTCCGACGACGACCAGCGCCTCGTAGTGGTCCCGGCCGTTGTAGTACACGTGGACGGCAGGTCCCGTGGCCGCCGGGTCGGGGCGCAGGGTGGTGAAGCCGCCGCTTCCGTCCGGTTGTACGAGGACCAGGTTCAGGCCCTGAGAGCGGGCCAGCAGCATCGGCATGTCGTCGTAGAACGGCGTCTGCCACAGCGCCCGGTTCTCGATGGAACGGGCGACCAGGCCGCCGTAGCCGGCCGCGGCGAACGCGGTGCGCTCCTGTGGGAGGCCCCCGCTCCGGGCGTCGGACGGCAGGGTGTCACGGATCTGCCGCCACAGGACGTCGGCCCGTGCGTCGCCGCTGGGCGCGCCCAGCAGGCTCAGCAGCTCCGCCCGCAGTACGGCGGCCTGCTGAAGCTCGGTCAGCCGCCGGGCCAGGGCCTGGTCCGTCTGCGCGGGGTCGGGAGTGAAGTCCGGCAGCAGGTCCCGTACCGCGCTCGTCGGCAGGTCCGCCAACAGCCCGCGGTCGTTGTCGTCGGCGTCGGCCAGCGCGGCGAGCCGGGCCCGGCGCTGCGGGCGGGCCAGCTCCTCGGCGATCCGGGCGTGCTGCGCGTCGGTGAGCTCCGGGGGCCGGGTGCGGCCCAGCAGGGTCATCAGACTCGCCAGGCCGGGGAACCGGTCCTGGACGATCGTCTCCAGCGGGTCCAGGCCGGCGTACTGGTCACGCGCGTCCGCGGCGTCCGGGGCGTTGGTGTACCAGTCCGCCGTGGCGGCACGCAGCTGCGGGGCGCTCATGCTCGCCCCGGCCGCACCCGGCCGCTGCGCGGCGAGGCTGCCCCGCACGGCGTTGAACAGACAGTCCCCGTCCCCGACGACCGGGCTCACGGCGAAGACCAGCCCGTCGGCAAGGACACGGCGGTCGGAGATCGGCGGGGGCGTGGGTGTCTCGGCGGAGCCGGTCGGTGGCGCGGGCGTCTGGGGAGAGCCGGCCGGCGGCGTGGGTGTCTGGGGGGAGTCGGCCGGCGGAGCAGGCGCCTCGGATGACCCGGTCGGTGTCTCGGCGGAGCCGGTCGGTGGCGCGGGCGTCGTGGAGGTGCCCGGTGTCTTCGTCGACCCGGGGGGAGCCGGGGTCTCGGGCGGGCTGGACGTCTTCGAGGCGTCCGGCGTGGGCGTCTTCGACGACTCCGAGGTGGGCGTCTTCGACGACTCCGGTGGGGCTGGTGTCGTGGGAAGACCGAGCTGGTAGTGACGGTCGTCCAGGACCAGCACCACATGCGGACGGCCGCCCGGACCGGACTGTGTGTCACCCGCGAGGTCGCCGAGGCTGCCCGCCCCGGGACGCGTCCCGGGAGTGAAGTGTTCGAAGGTGCCGTCGCCCCTGACCACGGTGACGTCCACCCCGAAGGTACGCGCGGCGAGCATCGGCAGGAGGTCGGCGGCGGAGTGGTTCCAGCCGCCCTCGGAGGGGGCGTCACCGCGCCGCAGGAGCTGGGCGACCGCGAGTCCCGCCCGGGCCCCGGGGCCGAGGTCCGCGGCGTGCGGGATGACGCCGAGGTGGTCGAACTCCCGGCGGGACGGAGTGTCCGTGCCCAGGTCGGCGTCGGCTGTGGCGAGTTCCCCGGAGACGAAGGTGTCGGTGTCGTCGGGAGTGACGAAGGCCAGCAGGTCGACGTCGGCCGGGTCGGTGAGCCGGCCGGCCAGTGTCCGGCGCAGTTGGTCCGCCACGTCCGGGTCCGCCGGATCGACACCCGCGTCGGCGAGCGCCAGGGGAGCCGCCCGACGCAGGCCCTCGGCGAGCGCCCGGTAGAAGGACTCGCCGTCCCTCGGTACGTCGTGACGGGTGTAGCTCTGCTGTCCGGGTGAGGTGAGCACGGTGTCGGGGCCGCTGCCGGTCACCGTGTAGCGGGGCCGGTCGGGCTTCGGAGCAGCCGGAGGCTTGGGCGGGGCCTGGTAGGTCACCGGGGGCGGTTCGGGGCGGGCGGCGAGCTGCTCCCGGCCCTCGGCCGTGGCGGCCAGCCGGTGCCAGCGGGTGAGCTGGTCGGCTCCGTCGCGTACCCGGTGGTACTCCTCGGCCGCGGTCTCGGCCGCCTGCCGCAGCTTGTCCAGCTCCGTGCGCCGTGCCTCCCAGGCGGCCTGTGCCTCGTCCTGGCGCCGGACGGCGGTCTCGACCTGCTTGTTCGCGTCCTCGGCGATCAGCCGGACCGCTTCGAGCCGGGAGACGGCGCCGGTCCGCAGCGCCCGGAGGGTTTCGAGCCGGCGCTCGCTCGTCGTCTTCAGCTCGCGGGCGGCCGTGACGGCCTCGGCCAGCCCGGCCCGGGCGGCCGTCTCCTGCTCCCGCAGGAGCTGGGCCCATCCCTCGTGATCGGGTTCGGCGTCGTTGGTGGCGAAGCTGTCGACGAGGGCCCGCGCGGTGTCCACGGCCTCCTGCGCGCGGGCACGGTCCCGCTCACCCTCGGCGACCGCCGCGCCCAGCGCGGTGTCGGCCGCGTCGACGGCGTCCTGCGCGCCCCCGACTGGCAGCGCCTCGGCCCGGGCGGTCTCGCGGGCCTCCCGCAGGGCGAGCCGAGCGACATCGACGGCCTCGCGCAGCTGGATCGCGGGACGGCGCTTCTTCCAGTACGCCTTGTCCGCGTCGACCCAGCCCTTGCTCGCCTTCTCGACGGCGTCCCACGCCTTGCCGACCCGCTCGGGGAAGTTCGCGTCCGTGATGAGCATCAGCTCGTCGCGGGCGATGTCGTCCCGTATCCACATCAGGACATAGGCCTCGGTCTCCATGGCCTGCGGCCCGGGCCTGGCCCTGGTCCCGAACGTCCCGCGCATGAAGGTCGCGACCTTGGAGTCCTTGAAGGTGCGGTGGACGTCACCGGACCCGACGAAGGTGGTGGGCACCGCGAACAGGAACGTGCGCCCCGTCTTGGGCTTGAGGTTGCGGGACGTCAGATGGTCGTCGCCGACCGGCATGCCGTCGCCGTCCAGGCCGCCCGGGCCGGGCAGAGCCAGCCCGATCTGGTTGAGGCCGACGTCGGACGAGTCGTAGAGGAAGCCGCCGCCGAGGCCTCCGGTCTGGACGTGCTCACCCGCGCTGGAGGTGTTCGCGTTCTCGCCGTACCGCCGCAGCACCTCCAGCTTCTTGCCGTCGGCGACCGTCAGCAGCAGGGCGCGGCTGAAGTCCGGGGTGGAGCGCAGGGAAAGCTGTCCTGAGTCGGTGCCCACGAAGGACTTCTCGGTCAGCCCCGCCACCTCGTACCCCTCGGACTCCAGGGTCCGTGGGAAGAACGACGTGATCGCCATGAAGCTGGTGCCGTCCTCCAGCGCCTGCGCCGAGCCGGTGCCCGGCCGGGTCAGGCCCGACTTGCGGGCCTGGCGGAGGAGTTCGGCCAGCTCGGACGCGTCCGGGCCGTCCTCCTTCGCCAGGGCGTCGAGGGAGAAGCCGGAATGGTACGACCTGGCGAGCAGCAGCTCGGTGGCGGCGCGGATGTTGCCGACCCCGATGACCGCCCGCGGATGGATGCCGTTCTCCGGGAAGGTGAACGGCCCCTCGGAACCGTCGCCGAAGCGGACGGTCAGCTGCCGGCCCGCGGTCGGCAGGGCCGTCGGCCGGGGCGCCCTGGCCAGCGCGGGGTCGCCGCCGGGATCGGGCGCGGGCAGCGGCGCGGGCGACGCGTCCTGCGCGCTCCCGGCCGCCGGCACCGGCTGCATCAGGCTGAGCGGCACATGCTCGCGCAGCCCCCCGATGTCGCGCTCCTCCACGATCCGCTGCCTGCCCCGGAACCGTGCCAGCGCCGAGGCCTTGCCTTCGTCCGACGGCTTGCCCGAAGCGGGCCGCTGGTCGGGGCTGTCGTCCGCCTCCAGGGTGATCCGCATGCGGTACGGGGTGACGATCTCCGCGTGCGGTTCGGTGGACGCCGCCCGGTAGATCGTGACCGTGGTCGTCGTATGGCTCGACGCCACCGTCTGCTTGTGGGCGCCGCTCTCGGTGTACGTGGGCCCGGCCGCCGGGACGTACTGGTCGCCGGTGTACACCAGCTGGCTGGTCTGGATGCCGAGGTCCGCCCCGGACGACGACTCCGAGTTCTTCTGGACGCTCTCGATGGCCCGCCGGTTCTCCTCCAGCTCCGCGCTGTGGTCCAGCCCCTGGAACTCCGGTGTCCCCGGGACCAGTTCGACCCGCACCCGCACCAACCGGTTGCCGATCCGGACACTGCCCCAGCCCCAGTGCCCGACGCTGACCATCGTCGAGGGACCGGTGGTCGTCATCTCGCCCTTCAGGGCGCGCGTCGCACGGGCCGTCACCAGCTGGCGGATCTTCTCCCGGCTCGCCTCGTCGAAGCCCGCCCGGCGGACCCGCTCCTCGAACGCGAGCAGCGCCTCGGTCGCGTCCAGCGGGTTCACCGCGTACGTGCCGAACGGGGCACCCCGCAGCCACGGCTGCGGCGACCACAACTGCTTGGTGTAGCGGGGGACCTCGCCCATCCCGTCGTCGAGCAGCCCCATCCGGTACGCGCTCTTCTCCGGCAGATGCCCCATCACACCGGCGGGGGTGGTCAGGGCCGTCCCCGCCGCCCCGGCGAGCATCGACGGCACCAGCGAACTGCCCGCCGCCGCCCTGCCGAACGAGCCGGTCCCGAGCCGGCTCGTGGTCAGCGCGAACCAGTGCTGGACATCACCGGCCACCAGCACCTGGTTGGTGAACCCCTTGCGGTTCACGTCCGCGACGACGGTCCGGACGACGTTGACGCTCCGCCCGGAGGACAACGAGACCGGGTTGACGACGAGTCCGTAGCTTCCCAGGACCCCCCGCCCGGGGTTCTGGGGGGCGGCGTAGGTGAACTGGCCGCCGAAGACGAAGGTCGTGCTGTTGCTGGTCTTGCCCGCCGCCTGCCGGGTGCCGCCGAGGGTCATCTCGGTGTCCATGGACATCGACGCGGTGAGCGGACGCAGACCCCCCACCGTCGTCGCGTACCGGAAGGTCCCCCACAGTGAGCCGAACGGGCCCTTGCCCAGCAGACCGCTGCCCGTCAGGCCCAGCGGCCCGGAGCTCTGGTCGAAGCTCGCCGCCAGGTACTGCGGCGTGAACACGCGGACGATCGCCTCGCGGGTGGCCGCGCCCTCCTTCACCAACTGCCAGGAACTGCCCGACGCCTCCCCGAGGACCCGGTTCACCTCCGAGACCAGCAGCGGTGACAGCAGCATGTTCACGATCACGAACGGGTGCTGCCTGAACTCCTGGAACTGGTCCGTGCCCCGCGCGGAGAGCCGCCCGGCGTCCGGCGCGCTCCCGGCGCCGGGCAGCACCAGATCGCCCTTCGCCAGCGCCAGGGCCCGCTGGGTGCTCATGGGCTCGGGATCCGGCTCGTCGCCGAGATACGGGTTGAAAGCGCCGTCCGCGTGCGGATTCGCCTCCGGGGTGTGCTGGACGGGCACACTGATCAGCACCGTCCCGCTGACCGGGCCGCCGCCCTTCAGCAGCCCCGTGGACGTCCGGCCGAACAGCACGTTCGTCGGCTCGTCGAGGACCAGCAGTCCCGGCAGACCGAAGCCGAAGCCGCGGACCAGCCCGCGGGGCCGCCAGTAGCCGCCCAGCGTCGCGGTGAGCTCGATGTCGTAGCGGTAGAGGTGCGTGGGCTGGTTGCTCACCGACATCGGCTCGTTGGTGACGGTCGAGCCGAACGTGCTCTCCGCCTCCCACTGCCATCCCTTGCGCGCGCCCAGCGTGAGACCGAGCGTGTTCTTGGGCAGCTCGGCGTCGTCCTTCTTGATGTCACGGCCCGACAGAGTGCCCTCGAAGCCCAGGTCGGCGCCGCGTTTCGCGCCGGCCTGCGCGTCCAGCCGGTCCACGCCCTGGGCGCTGAACCGCATGCCCTCGTTGATGTCCTTGCCCTGGTAGCGCCGCCCGGTCAGCGTTCCGTGCACCCAGAGGGTGTAGTAGGTCTGGCCCAGGGCGTCCGGGTCGGTGAGCCTGATCCGCAGCCCGATCGTCGTCAGGCCCTCAAGGTTGGCGGTGACGCTCTGCTGCGACAGCACACCGAGGATCTGCAGCGTGTTCTGCAGCGCCACGTGGTACTTCGCGGGATCCGACCACTGCGGCGGCCTGGGCAGACTCCGGGCGGCCCTGGCCACCGCGTCCGGATCGCGCCGGATCATCTCGCCCAGGCGGGCACGCCAGCCCTTGGGCAGGTTGAGCTGGTCGAGCGGCACCACCATGCCCCGGCGCTGGGCGGCTACGGAGTCCACCACCCGGTCGGCGAAGTCGTCCAGCAGCGTACGGCCCACACCGTCCGTGCCGTCTGGGATATTGGTGCGCCGGCCGTCGGGGAAGGTGAACTCCTTCACCCGGTGCATGCCCAGGGTGCGCGGCCGGTCCTCGGTCAGATGGGCCGGAGCGAAGGGCGGGTTGCCCAGGGTCAGCGAGGTCCCGTCGTCCCAGCCCGCCAGCCGCCGCGCCTCCGCGCTGGTCATCCGGTCCAGACTCCACGTCAGGAACCGCCTCGGCGGCCCGCTGTCGCCGGCTCGCCGTACCCGTACCGACTTCGTCACCAGATACAGCGCGGTTTTCTGCCCCTTGACCTGCCCCGCCGACTTCAGCGTCCCGGCGCCGCCGAGCCCGGCCGCGTACGCCCTGCCGAACGCGTACTGACCGGTCGGCCCGAACTGGAGCCGCAGATTGAACGGTGCCGCACCCGGCTCGAAGAAGTTGAACGCGGGCCCTCCCGCGGCCTGGGCCAGGAAGTTCCAGCCCTTCGCACGGCTGCGTTCGCTGCGCACGGTGGAGGTGTTGATGTCCCGCATCTCCACCTTGGAGGTCTCTCCCACCAGCGTCGCGCCGAGCGGGATCAGCTCCTCCACGACGAACACACCCAGCGGTGACTTCCCGCGGTCGTCGGCGAACAGCGGCGGTGTGGTGATCCGGCCACGGGACATGGTGCCGCCGTGCCGCTGGAAACTGTCCGCCGAGAAGAACGTGTCGAGTTCGTCGTACGCGGTACTGCCCGGCCGCGCCCCGACGAGCCCGGCCGCCCAGTCACGGATCGCGGAGACCGGCCCGAATCCCTCGATCCGGACGAAACGGTACTGCGAGTTCCGGTCCAGCTCGATGGACCTGGGGATACGGCCCGGCCTGGACAGCTTCGTCACGCTGTCGGGCAGCCGCACCAGCAGCCCGTTACGGACACCGAACCCGAACCGCACGGGGGTGGCGGGGGCGGGCGCCGGAGCAGGGGCGGGGGTGGTGACGGTCTGCACGGGGGCGACGGTGTCGGTGGTGGACGTGATGACCTGGCCGGCCGCGTCGGTGACCCAGAACTCGTAGCGCAGATCGTCGAGATAGGACCGGGATTCGTCGAGCGTCCGCGACTCCATCTGGTTCGTCCGCTGGTCGGTCAGCGTGAAACCGACCTTGTTGATGAAACCGAGCCGGAAGGCGAGCCGGCCGAAGCCGCCGAACGCCGCCGTACCCATGGGGCCGATCGGTCCGCCGAGGGCGTACTGGGAGTTGGCCTGCATGTTCTTGCTGAACCCGAAGGTCGCCGCGGCCCGGTGCATGCTGTCGATCTTCGAGGCGTGGCCCACGCCGTCGTCGAACCGGCTCCACCTGGCGTAGTGCCGTGTGTCGACGTACAGGACCCGGAGCTGTCCGTCCGCGTTGACGTACGGGAACGGACGCCCGCCGTCCGTCAGCGTCTTCGGCTTCTCCCGGAGTGTCCGCCGGACGTCGTCCAGCAGTTCGCTGTCCACCCCCGGTCGCGCGCCCGGTCGGCTCTCCAACTCGGCCCGGATCTCCGCCAGTACGTCACCGATACCGCGCAGGACGACCGTGCTCTGCCCGAAGGTGCCGGGGTTGGCGAGAAGTTCCGCGCGCTGGGCGTCGGTCAGGGTCTCCGGGAGCAGATCCCCGAGTTCGTCGACGTACTTCGGCATGGTGCGCCCGTCGTCGAACGCGGCCGGGGTACGCCGTCCCGTGGGCGGGGGCGCCATCGTGCGGTCCAGTACGGGTGTCCCCGCCGGCGGCACGGGCGGGACCGGGACGAGCGCCGTGATCTGGTCCGCCGGGTCCTCGGCCGACTCCACGTCCGCGGAGGTGGTGAGGGGCCCGGGGTGCAGGGTGGTCGCGGCGGCTTCGGCCTCGCGTTGCCGTAGAGGGGCCATCCGCTGGTGGATCAGCGCGTCGATGTTCGGCCTGCGTGCCTGGCGGGCGGCTTCTTCCGCGTCGGCTGCCGCTTGTGCGATTTCGGCGGGGGGGACCTGGCGTCTGGCTGTGATGAGTGAGGCGAAGTCCCTGGCGTTGCCGTGGCCGATGCCGATGTTGTGGTGGGTGTGGTCGGTGACGACGGCGTTGACGTCCTGTGGGGTTCTGAAGTTGGCTGCCGCGCCGGTTCGTAGCCGTTCCTGGTGGATGAGTGCGGAGTCGCGGATCTGGTAGGCGCCGGTCTGCTGGTTCGGTGTGCCGAAGCGTCCGGCGAACGTCCAGTAGTCGTTCCAGGGGAGGGTGAATTCCACGACGGTCTCGGAGTCCGAGGCGGCGTTGGCGTTGCTGAACACGTTGGTGTGGGAGAGGGATGTGGTGAAGAACTTGCGGTATTCGTCGCTGCGGTTGTAGGCCATCGCGGCGGTGATTCCGGCTGTGGGGGTCCTCGCGTCGAGGATCTGGGCGGCTTCCTCGGCCGACATCTTCCGGTAGAGCTTCGCCGGTTCGTTGCCCGTGCGCGCGATCACCGTCGGCCGCGCCGCCTGCTCGTCCCGGATCCGGGTCAGGTCGTCATGGAAGGCCCGCAGCCGACCGACCAGCGCCTCATGCACCGTCAGCCTGCCGTCCAGCACGGACTGACCGTCGGCGAAGACGTAGTAGCCGCTGTTGAAGTCCGCGGCGGCGGCGTCGTCGGACTCGAAGAAGTCCGCGTAGGCCCGGAAGTACGCGTCCATCACATCGGCGGTGATCCGTTTCGCCGGGCCCGAGGGCGCCGAGTGCACCCCGGCGACCGAGCCCGAGTGTGCCGATGAGGCGGATGTCGTAGTCGTCCGGGGCTCCGCATCCGCGTCCGCGTCCGCATCCCCTGCGGGGTCGGGGTCTCCTTCGAGTCCGTCCATGAAGGCACGGAAGGCCTCGTAGACGGCGTTGTCCGCGCTCGTCGCGGTTACCGGGTTGGCCGGTGTGCTGTGGACGGTCCGGGGGTCGGCCCCGTACAGCCGCGTCAGCAGTGGGGTCAGGTCCGGCTCGTGGGCCTGTACCCAGTCGGCACCGTTGTTGCGCGGGCGGCCTGTCGCCGTGTCCGTGCCGAGGTTGGTCCCCAGATAGGCGTTGCTGAGCTGGGCGAAGAACTCGTACTCGTTCGTGGACGAGTAGGTGTCAGCCGCCTGTCCTGCCAGGTCCTGGCCGACTCCGTCCGGCCACTGCACCTGCGGGCCCGGTTCCCGGCCCTCCGCCACCGCCTGCCGCCAGGCGGCCTCCTGGTCCTTCTTCGCGTCGTACACCCGCTTGATCAAGGCGCGGTCGGCGTCGGTCAGGGCGCCCACGTGCAGCAGGTGCGCTATCTCGTGGGTGGCTGTGGAGTAGCCCTCCGCCTGGTGCGGAGACGGCCCCACCAGGGTGGTCTCGCCCAGCAGGTTCTCCTCCGGCACCGCCGCCGTCAGCCCGGCCGCGGCACCGCGCAGCGCGTCGAAGCCGCGTCCGGACTCCGGGTCCACCCGGCCGTGGAGATGGTTGAACGAACTCATCCGGGTCAGCGGCACGTCCTGCGGCAGCACCACCACCACCGCCCCCGACTCCAGCAGCCGCGCCGCCATCGCCTTGTCCTGGAGCATCCGTGCCGTCTGCGCGTACGTCTCGTGGCGTGCCGACACCGGCCGCAGCGCCTGACCCGGCACCACCACCAGCAGGCGTGCTGCCACCTGGGCGAACTCCGGCGCCGGCAACGACGTCCGGGTCCCGTCCACGAACGGCCGATGCGTGGCCAGCCAGCGCCGGTGTCCCGGCTCCAGCAACTCCAGCGTCTGCTTCAACTCCGTCACGGGCAGCGCGAGCAGACCCGCCACCAGCGCGTCCGACCCCGGCGGCCGAACCGCCCGCACCACCGACACCAGATCCGGGTCCACGTCCAGGCCCACCAGGTCCGACCAGTCGTCGGATTCCTCGGCGGACGCCTCGCCCTGGGACGTGGGCCCGGAGGGGGCGCCATGCACTCCCGTACCGTCGGCCGCCGCGTCGCTGCCGTCGTAGTGGTTGACGCCGTTGTAGTAGATCTCCACGTTCCCGGCGGCGGTTCCGTCCTGCGGTCCGAGGCTGCTGACGACGCGTCGCTGCCCTGGCGCGAGGATTCGTGCCACGTCGATCCGGACCCCGAAGGCATGGGCGGTGAGCGCCGGGAAGACCTCTCCGTACGCCGACTCCCAGTTCTGAGCCCAGTTCTGGACCGCGTTGAGCAGACCGGCCAGTTCCTCGGTGGTGAGCGGTGCGGTGCTGGTCGCGTAGACGAACTCCAGGCGCTCGCGCAGTTCGTCGTCCGACAGGCTGTCCAGTCCGGCGGGCTCGTTGATGCCGTGCCACCGGGCGAGCGCGACCAGCCGGTCCGTACGCGCCTTCCGCAGTCCGGCGCCGAACTCCCGCGTGGTCGACAGCCGGAGCTGACCGATGACCTCGTGAGGCAACTGCCCGTTGGCCGTGGCGCGGACCAGGTAGGCGGCGACGAACTCCTGCATGGCCGCGACCACGGGATCCGCCTGGCGGTGCCGGCGCAGGGTGCCGCTGCTGGAGTACGCCTCCGCCCGTCGTCGCAGAGTGCTCCGCACACCGCCGGTGTCGGCCAGCCACTGCACGGACTCGGGGTGGTTGCCGGCCAGGCCGGGCAGGCTGGTGCGAACGTGCTGCGGATCACTGGCGAGGAACGCGTAGAGCAGGCATTCGCCGTTGGCCACGGTGCGCAGCGGCCGACCCCCGGCCGGGGGCAGCTGGGTGCCGCCCGCCGTGGTCTGCTGCGCTGCCGATTTCCCCTTCGACGTCTTCGACGTCTTGGTTGCCTTGGTTGCCTTCTTCGCCTCCGTCGCCTTCGATGTCGTCCCGGCCGCCGACGAGGACGAACCGGATGACTGCGCGGGCGGCGGCAGCGGCGCCGTCGGAGGAACCGGCGGTTTCACGGGCGGGGCCGGCGGCGCGGGGGTTTTCCCGGACCGCGACGGCTTCACCGCGCCGGACCGGGGTGTCGGCAGTGGGCCGGGCCGGCGGGCCGGGGTGGAGGCCAGGGAGGAGAGCGGGACGCTCACCAGTCCCTCGCCCGAGGCCTGGCGTGCCGCGCCGAGCGGGCCGGCGAGGCCCGGCAGCCGTTGCTCGGCGTCGCTCTGGACGGCGGCCCCGTCCGCCTGGTCCCTGAGGGCGAGGACGATGTCCCGGTTGAGGGAGCGCAGCCGGTCCCGCGCGGCGGCGTGGTCCGCGGTGGCCGTGGTGAGGTTCCCGGCGGCCGTGTCCAGGCGGGTCTTCGCCCCGGCCGCCTCCGAGGTCGCGTCCGTCAGCGTCTGTTCGAGGCCGGGCAGCCGGTCGGCGGCCGTCCGGGCCCTGCCCCGGGCGGCGTTGAGTTCGTCCTGGACGCGCACCTGGTCGGCACGCAGGGCCGTCAGCTCCTTCCGGACGAGAGCGAGCCGCTCCGCGGCCCTCCGGGCACGCTCCCGCGCTTCGTCGGCCCGAGCCTCGGGTACGGTGCCGGCTTCCTGACGGGCGATGTGCTCCAGGAGGGTGTTGGCGGCCTGCACATCACCCAAAGCGTCCGACTCCCGCTGCTGGACCTCCGAGATCCTGCCGGGCAGGGCGAGGAGCGCGGTGGACAGCTTCCGGCCCTCGCTCTGCCAGTGGTCCCGTTGCGCCCGGCCGGCGGTGAGCGCGGCCCGCGCGTCGGTGACCTCGGTCTCGGCGATGCCGAGGGCGGCCCGGGCGTCGGTGTGCTCGGTGGTGGCGGTGTCGAGGTCGTCCTGGGCGGTGGCGAGGGCGCCCTGGCTGTCGGCCTGCGGGCCGCGCAGGTCGCTCTCCCGCTGCCGCGCCTCGGCCTGGGCCTGGGCGGCGTCGGCGTGCGCGGTGATCCGGGCGGCGAGGTCCGTCCAGGCGTCGGTGGTGTCCGCGTCCGTGCTGATCAGGTCCCCGGTGGCGTCGAACCGCCAGTGCCGCAGCCCGTCGTCCGTACGCAGCACCAGCTCGACGGGCCGGTCCGCGAGGACGGCGGTCCGGGAGGCCGCGTAGAGGGCGCGGCCCAGCAGGGAGCCGTCGGGGTCGGGGCCCGGCGCGAGCCAGATCTGCGCGGCGGGATCCGTGGGGTCGAGCCGCTCGGCCAGGGCCCGGGGCAGGTCGGTCAGCGGATGCGTGGTCCAGTCCCGCAGGTCGGACGCGGACTGGTCGGCGAGCATCGAGCGCAGGTCGTACACCTGTGGATCGGTGCGGGCGTCGGTGATGCCGTAGCCGAGCACGTCCCGTTCGGGCAGGCGCAGTTCGGCGCTGCCGGTCACATGCAGGGTGCCTTCGGGGCCGTTCACCGTGATCACGACGTCGGCCATGGTCTCGTAGCTGCGGACACCGCGCCCGTCCGCGGGCAGGGCGCTGCCGCCGGTCTTGAACCACTCCCGGCGGGTCGCGGCGCCCGCCGAGCCCTGCCCTGTGGTGATGGGCTGCTGGGCCAGCAGTGCCACCCCCACGCCGACGATGTTGCGGCCGTCGCCGCCCGCGTCGTAGGCGGCCTGCAGCGCCGCGCCGGGGGTGGTGCCGGTCGCCAGCGAGGTCGAGGCGGCCGAGGTGGGCAGACGCAGCCGGTCGAGGGTCACATCGCCGGCGTCGGTGATACGCCGGGGGTTGTGCAGCGTGATCCCCAGGGACGGCGGAGTGGCGGGATCGGACTCCAGGGGGTAGGTGCCGGGCAGGGTGTGGGTCAGGGCGTTGGCCGCGCGGGGCGGGTCGATGCCGATCCGGCCGGCCTGGATGAGTTCGCCGATGCGTACGGCGGTGGCCTCGGCGGAGCTGGAGGCCTGCGACGACTGCCAGGTGGACGCCAGCCGGGGCGCGACCGTGCGCAGGGCCTGGGCCAGTTCCTGGTAGCCGTTGAAGTGGAACACCGGGGTCGGCCCGGTGGGCACGATCCGCTGCCCGTCGGTGAGCCGGCGCCCGTCGGTGTCGGGGGGCGCCACGGACGGATGGACGGCCGAGACGGCGGCCGGGACCGGGGTGGCGGCCTCCGGGGGGTCGGCCGCCTCGCTGCCGGTGAAGCGCAGGGTGACCTCCGCGGGCACGGTCACCGTACGGGCGGGGCGGCCGTGCAGGGTCTGTGCCAGCCAGTCGGCGAGGCCGGTGTCCTCGTCGTACCAGGCCAGGACCCCGCCCTCGATCAGGCCGCCGGGGATGTCCAGCGGCCAGTCGGTGACGAGTTCGGAGCGGACCGAGGCGACGTACTCGTACTCGACGTCGAAGTCGGCGGCGTTGTCGGTCCGCAGCCAGAAGCGGTCCTCCGCCGAGGCGGAGACCTTGCTGGTGTCCGTACGGACGCCGGCGACCGTGAACGCCGGGCCGGTGCGGTCGGTGCGGGCGTCGTCTGCGGGGCGCGGGTAACGCGTGGTGGGGTTGAACGTTCCGACGTGCTGGCGGGTCTTGGCCACGGCACTGGAGGTGTTCGCCGGGGCGTGGATGTGCACCTGCTCCTGGCCGGTGCCCGCGCCCGCGGGCCTGCCGCGCAGCGTGCGCAGCCCGGCGGTGTCCTGCACGGGCCTGGCCCGGAGGGTGACCTCGACGAGCCGGGCGCCGCCCTTGGCCACATGCCGGAAGTGGAAGCGCTGGACGCCGTGGGGTCCCCGGCCGGGCAGCGCGCGCAACGAGGTCGGCATGGTGATGTCGGCGATCCTGGCCTTCACACCGGGCAGGTAGGAGGCGCGGCCGGGCTCCGTGGAGCCGGGTGCCTCGCGTTCGACGAGGTCGGTGAGTTCGGAGCGCAGGCGGTCGCGCTGCTCGGACCGGCCGTCGGGGCCGCCGCCGAGCTGCTTGACGGACGTGACACCGGCCAGGCCCGGTTCCCCGGTGCGGGCGAACCTGTCCGGCAGGGGCAGCGTCGGTTCGGCACGTTCGGGCACGGTCAGGCCCTCGATGCCGTCCAACCAGGCGGCGTCGCGGGCCAGTTGCGAGTCGGTGAGCAGGAACTGGGCCGCCTGCGGGAGCTCCACGGCCACGGTGACCGGCTCGGCGCTGGTGACACCGAGGGCGTTGCCGATCACGTTGCGCCGTCCGTGGCGGATGGTCATGAGGATGGTCACGCCGCTGCGGACACGATGCTGGGTGCCGCTCTCGGTCGGGGTCCGCGTCACGCCGGTACTCGACCCGAGGGTGTGGGTGTCGTCCGTACGGTGGGTGAACGCGTAGCGGCCGGAGGGGTTGAACCTGGCGGCGGGGTCGGGCTTGGGCGCGCCTTCGGGGACCTTCACCGGCCGCTGCTGGGCCATGGCGGCGACGGCGCCCCCGTGGCTGCTGCTTGTGGTGACCTGCTGGGTGGCGGTGTCCGTGGCGCCGACGTCCGTCTCCAGGTACTGCTTGGCGCTCTGGAGGTGCTCCGGGTCGTGCAGGAAGCCCTGGAGCTCCACCGAGAACTCGTGGTCGGCGCCCAGCCCGGGCAGGGTCAGGCCCTCGATGACGTAACCGCCCTTGAAGATCTGATGGGCGCGTGCGACGAGGTTGGCGGGGCTGAGCGCGGTCCGCAGCGCCTCGGTGGCCGGTGTGCTCTGGTCGGTGAGGTCCGAGCCCGCCAGCGTCCCGGACATCCAGTCCCTGGCGGGCGCGGTGGCCGAGGCCACCTTGCCGGGCACATAGGCGGCGGCGGTGTCCCACGCCTGGTCGAACAGGCCCCGTTCGGGGTGACCGGGATAGGTGTTGGTGACGGCCTTCCCGAAGGCGTCGATCAGCGCGGCCGAGCCGCGCAGGCCGTCCATGATCGCGTCGTCGGGCAGCCGGACGACACCGGGCACGGGGTTGCCGTCCGGGCCTGTCATGGCCAGCCGCGCGTGGTCGTCGGCATCCGGGAGGCGGACGCTGTGGGCGGGCGGCGTCTCGCGTTTGTGCCCGGGCTCGACCGTGCGGTGGTGCGGCACGAGGAGGGTGAGGTGCCCGCCGACGGTGCGTACGACGGGACGCTCGGGCGCGGCGGGGCGCTCGATGTCGGGGCGGGGCGCGGCCGGCAGGTCGTCCTCGGGTCCGGGCCCGGGGTCGGCGAAGCGCACGGCCGGCTCCGTGCCCGGACCTTCGTACAGGTCGAGTGCGAACTGCGCCGGAACCTCGAAGACCTCGGAGGACTGTCCGCTGCCGATGAAGAACTGGTCCTGGTTGATCCCGGCACCGACCGTGGAGGTGTGGGCGGTCCCGTGCGCGTAGGTGTAGTCCCCGCTGCCGCCGAGCGACCACGGCCGGTCGCCCCCGACCGGTCCCGCCACGCCTCCGCCGAAACCGGCCTGCCAGCCGTAGGCGTAGCCGTTCGACTCGGTGCCGCCGATGCTGAACGAGGAGATGCCCATGTTCTGTACGTCGGGCAGCGTCCGGCGGTGCCGGGTCCCGGTACCGGTGTCGGTGTCCCGGAAGGCGGACAGCCGGAGTTGGACGCGGCGTGTGCCACCGGTCCGCGTCGGCCGGTCGAACCACATGGTCTGACCGCCGTCCACCATGGCGTCGACCGACGCGCGCAGCCCCACGTCGGACCGGGCCTGCTCGAACCGTCGCAGGTTCATCAGCTGGGCCTTGGCCGTCTCCTCGTCGAACAGGGTGCCGGACGTCGCGTCGGTCGGCGGGAGGAAGCCCCGCTCACGCAGCCACACCTCGGCCCGCTCGAAGAGCTGGTCGGTGCCCGTCACGGCCAGCGGGGCGGCGGACATGCCCAGGTTCTGCAGGTTCTCCAGATCGTCGGGCAGCTCCCGCAGGCCCTCGCCGGGGGCGTGCTCCTGCCCCAGCGCGTCGGTCTTGCTGAGGATCCGCAGCTGCATGCCCGCGTCCCAGGGCCCGAAGTCATGGGACGTACTGCCGCCGCGTGCCCGGATCAGGGTGACCCGGTGGGTGACCCTGACCGGGCCGAGGAGATGGCTGCGGTTGCTGCGCACGGAGTGGGTCATGCTGGCGGAACCGCCCGAGGCGAGCGCGGAGTTCGTCTGCAGCTTCGCGCCGGCCTTGCCGACGAAACTGCCGGAGACCAGCGACGAGGCTTCGGCGTGTCCCCGGGCATGGTCCCCGGTGAACCCCGGGCCGACGCTGCCGTCCAGGGCGACGCCACTGGTCAGCTTCACCGAGCTGTCCACCTTCACCGTCTGCGTGACATGCGCCTCCAGGTTGATCTTTCCGTCGAGCGAACGGTGGGCCGGCTCCACCGGCTCCACGACGGTGGTGAGCTTGAGCATCCCGATCGCGTTGCCGTCCCCGTCCAGCAGGACCGGCGAGAACAGGCCCCGGCCGCGCTGCAGCGGCAGTGTGCCCCGCAGGACCGGCTCGGACAGAAACGTCCGGAGCTCCTTGACCGAGGACTCGGACAGTGCCGACAGCTCGGTCCCGAAGCTCTGCCGTACCTCCGACAGCAGCCGTCCCGGCTCCTGGACGGTGTCCACACCCCACACCGGCAGGTCGTCGAGACCCGCGGGCTCCGCCAGCTCACCGGTGTGGTCGACCGCGAGATGCTCCGGGAACCAGATGGTGACCGGCCCGTGCGACCGGGGCGAGCTCCATCTCGTCGGCGCGAGCGGCGACGAGTCCAGCCGCACCTCCCACTCCCCGCTGAACTCGAAAGGCTGCGACAGCTCGTTGCTGCGCTGCGCGGTCATCGTCTGCACCACGTTGGTGACGGTGGTCGACGAGGAGAACTGGTTGTGCGTCACCGTCAGGGACAGCGCGGCGTCGATCGACCGCACCGGGCCGGCCGCCGCGATCGGGAAGGAACCCGACCAGGGCACGGGTATCGCGCGGATCGTCCCCGACGCCAGGGTGTCCGACGACTCCTGCGTGCCTTGCGCACGCCGCTCCACGCGGCCTTCGGGGTCCGTGGCGGCATTGGCGCCGTAGCGCTCCGAGCGGACCGGATCGCGCAGCGCGAGACGTACGTCGACCGTGCGCTCCCGGCCCTCGTGGACCACGGTGACGCTCAGACCACCGCTGCTGCGCAGATACGGCAGCTCCCGCGCCAGCTCCTCCGCGCTGAGCCGGTCCCGCAGCTGGACCCGTACCGGGTGGTCGTCGGCCACGGACCGGGGAATGCCCAACGCGGTCAGGACCTGGTCGTGCAGTCCGGCGACCACGCCGGGGGGCAGCGGCTCGACGTGGACCAGGCCTACGTTGCCGTCGTGCCGCGAACCGTAGTCCTGGACGAAGGCGGAGGGCGGCGTGGTCCAGATGCCCGGCGCCCGGCCGGTCTGCTCAGGGTCGTCGTGCTGGACCTCGGCGAGGGGCGCGGGGTGCAGGGTGACCGCGGCCGCCTCGGCTTCGCGTTGTCGTAGGGGGGCGATTTGTTGCTGGATGAGTGTGTCGATGTCCGGTCTGCGGGCTTGGCGGGCGGTTTCTGCGGCGTCGGCTGCTGCCTGGGTGACTTCGGTGGGGGGTACTTGTCGTGCGGTGGTGATCAGGGAGGTGAAGTCCCTGGCGTTGCCGTGGCCGATGCCGATGTTGTGGTGGGTGTGGTCGGTGAGGACGGTGTCGATGTCCTGGGTGGTCCTGAAGTTGGCTGCCGGGCCGGTCCGCAGGCGTTCTTGGTGGATGAGTGCGGAGTCGCGGATCTGGTAGGCGCCGGTCTGTTGGTTGGGTGTGCCGAATTGCTGGGCGAAGGCCCAGTAGTTGTTCCAGGGGAGGGTGAATTCGAGGACGACTTCGGTGTCGGAGGAGGCGTTGGCGTTGGTGAACACGCTGGTGTGGGAGAGGGAGGTGGTGAAGAATTTGCGGTATTCGTCGCTGCGGTTGTGGGTCATGGCGGCGGTGATACCGGCTGCGGGGTTTCTCGCGCCGAGGATCTGTGTGGCTTCCTCGGCGGACATTTTGCGGTAGAGCTTCGCGGGTTCGTTGCCGGTGTGGGGGATGGGGGTGGGCTGGGCGGCTTGTTCGTTGCGGATTCGTGTGAGTTCGTTGTGGAAGGTGCGCATGCGGGCGGCGATTTTGTCGTGTGTGGCGAGTCTGTTGTCGAGGAGTGTCTGGGTGTCGGCGAACACGTAGTAGCCGCTGTTGAAGTCGGTGGCGGAGTTGTCGGATTCGAAGAAGTCGCTGTAGGCGCGGAAGTAGTCCCGCATGACGTCGGCGGTGATCCGCTTCGCCGGACCCGACGGCGCGGCGTGTACAGCGCCGTCCGGAGCGGTGAGCGCCGCGGACTGGGACGGGGCTGTCCGGGGGTTCGCTTCCGAGTCCGTTTCGGGGGAGGGGTCCCCTTCGATTCCGGCCATGAAGGTGCGGAAGGCTTCGTACATGGCGTTGTCCGCGCCGGTGGCTGCCACCGGGTTCGCCGGTGCACTGTGCACGGCCTCGGGGTCGGTCCCGTACAACTGTCCCATCAGCGGCGACAGTTGGGGTTCATGGGCTTGTACCCAGTCGGCGCCGTTGTTGCGGGGGCGGCCGGTCGCCTTGTCGGTGCCGTGGTTGGTGCCCAGGTAGGCGTTGCTGAGCTGGGCGAAGAACTCGAACTCATTCGTGGCGGAGTAGTTGCGGGCGGGGCGGCCCTGCAGGTTCTGGCTGACTCCGTCGGGCCACTGCACCTGCGGGCCGGGATCGCGCCCCTCCTCCACGGCCTTCCACCAGGCGGCGTCCTGAGCGTTCTTCGTGTCGTAGACCTGCTTGATGAGGTCGCGGTCGGTGTCGGTGAGGCCGGCGAGGTGGAGGAGGTGGGCGACCTCGTGGGTGGCGGTGGAATAGCCCTCGGCCTGGTGGGGGGAGGGGCCTATCGGGGTGGTCTCGCCGAGGAGGTTCTCCTCGGGTACGGCTGCGGTGAGTGCGGCGGTTGCTCCGCGCATGTCGTTGAAGGCGCGTCCGGAGGCTTCGCCGGTCTGGTCGTGCAGCTGGGCGAACGAGCTGATCTGTGTCAGTGACACGTCCTGGGGGAGTACGACCACTTGCGCGCCGGACTTCAGGAGCTGCGTGGTGACGTTCTTGTCGCGGAGCATGCGTGCGGTCTGTTCGTATGTCTCGTGCCGTGCCGACACCGGCCGCAGGGCCTCGCCGGGCACGACCGTCAGCAGGCGTGCCGCCACCTGGGCGAACTCCGCCGTCGGCAACGACTCCCGCAGCCCGTCGACGAAGGGTGTGTGTGTGGCCAGCCAGCGTCGGTGGCCCGGGTCCAGTAGCTCCAGGGTCTGGGTCAACTCCGTTACCGGGAGCGCCAGTAGACCCGCTACCAGCGCGTCGGCCGCCGGTGGCCGAACCGCCCGTACGACCGCGACCGAACCCGGCTCCAGGTTCAGGTCCAGATGCAGGTCCACCAGATCCGACCAGTCGGCGGGTCCCACGTCGTCCAGCGTCGCCAAGTAGTCGCCGAACGGCTCGCCGTGCACCGTGTTCCCGGCCCGCTGCCGCGCCGCGTCCAGCTTCTGCTGGACCAGTTCGTGCGCGTGCCGTACGCGTTCCAGCCGCGCGGCCTCCCGGGCATCCTGCGCCGCCCGCGTCACTTCGTCCGCCGGCAGCACCCGCATACCGGTGATCAGCGCGGCGAACTCCTTCCTGTTGCCATGGCCGATACCGACGTTGTGGTGGGTCAGGTCGGCCATGACGGCGTCGACGTCCTCCTGGGACCTGAAATTCGCCCCCGCCCCGGTGCGCAGCTGTTCCTGGTGGACGAGTGCCGAATCCCGGACGCGGTAGGCGCCGTCCTGCTGGTTCGGGGTGCCGTACGACTCCACGAAGTCCCAGTAGCCGTCCCACGGCAGGGTGAACTCGACCACGGACTCGGAGTCCGACGCCGCGTTGGCGTTCTCGAACACACTTGTGTGGGACAGGGACGTGGTGAAGAACTTCCGGTACTCGTCACTGCGGTTGTACGCCATGGCATTCGCGACACCCGTCTTCGCGTCCCTCGCGCTCAGGAAGACCTCGGCCTCGGCCTCCGCCATCTTCCGGTACAACCGCATTGGTTCACGGTCGGTGTGCGGAATCACCGTCGCCCGCGCCGACTGTTCCGCCTCGACCCGCAGCAACTCGTCGTGGAACTTCGCCATTTGCGGCAACAGCTTCTGATGACGGGCCAGATCCTGGTCCAGGACGCCCTGTTCGTCGAGGTACGCGTAATACACGCTGTCGAAGTCCCGGGCGCCCTGATCCGAGAAGAGGTAGTCCGCGTATCCGCGGTAGAACGCGGCTGTCACCGCGGGCGTCATCTTCTTCGCGGGCGCCGGTGTCCCCCCTGCGGTGGATGTCTCCCCCGCAGTGGACGTCTCCCCTGCGACGGGCGGCGACGCCAGCAGCGACTCGGCCGTCGTCGTTCTGGACCGCGCGCTGTTCCGGAGCGGCGGGGAATCCTCCGCGAAGGCGACCGTGGCCGAGCCCCGGTTCGGCACGAAACGCAACAGCGCCTCCTGCCCCGGCCCGTTCCGGTGCGAGTCCACGATCTTGTCGTAGATCGCCTTGCTGAACTCGTCCTCCGCCACCCACTCCATATGAGCGCCGTGCATGACTCCCATGTCGAGGGCCTTCATCTCCTCCACGAGCGCGTCGTACTCCGCCTGCGGCAGGCGTGTACCGTCCGGCCGCGTCATGTCGAAGATGTCGTGGTCCCCGGTGAGAGGACGCAGCGCGCCCTGGTCGTTGAACGCGTGTACGACACCGTTCAGGACCTGGAACTCCTGCTGCTCGGCCAACTCGACCATGTGCTCACGCAGGGCCGCGAACTCCGCGGAACGCTGTTCGAACCGGGCCCTGACCCGTGCGGCGAGCCCGGGGTCGGCGGGCATCGTCGCGGGCAGTCGCGGCACGAAGAAACCCACCAGGCCGCGGTCCTGTGGCCTGGCACCGAGATACGTGTCGGCCTCGTTGATGGTCTTCGCCTTGATTGCCTGAGGCTTGGGCAGCGCGCCCTCCGTCAGCCAGTGCACAGCCTCCACGTTCGTCGGCCGCACCGCGATGACCACGTTCCTGCGGTCGGCCACCGACTGGAACGACAGTTCGTTCCGCTTCGGCATCCCCCAGCCCTGTTCCACCGCCTCCGCCGGCACGTCCGCGGACTGCGCATCCACCTGCGGAGCCTGCCGCACCTCCACCCGCCGCTCCGCACCGACACTGGACACCGCCCGGTCACCGAAGCCGGACTCGGACGACCAGGACGAATCCGGGGACCGGGGAAACTCGGGTGTGGCGCCGGGTGGCGTCTCGATGACCGGAGAACCGGCCTCGAAGAGGACCCGGGCCGTGCGCTGCGAGCCGACGGTCGGGAGGGCGCCGGCCGTCTCGTCCGCGGATCCCCCCGTTTCCACGCGTGGGCGACGCAGCGGTACGGCGAGGAGGTCGTCGTCCGAGTCCGAGTCCGAGTCCGAATCGGACTCGGAGCCAGAGTCCGTGTCCGGGTCCGCGTCGTCCGTGGTCAACCGGCCCGGGGCACGGAACTCGATCTCGTCACCGGGGAACACGGCCTCCCCGGGGCGTGCGGCGTCTCCGGTGAAAACGGGACTGGAAATGCGCGAAGACTGTGCGGAATTGTCCGACGTGTCTATCGGGAGAGCGCTGGCAGTGGGGCTCAGACCGAGGGATCCCGCCAGAATACGGGCCATCTGGGGTACGGAATAGCCGCCTTGGAAGAGTGAGGCCAGCAAGGGGGTGATGACCGGCCTGAATCCTTGCTCCAGCAGGAACTTGTGCAGCAGGAGATGGACATTGACCCGCCGGTTCGCGTCATGGAACGGGTGAATCACCTGAAGAGCGCGAATGGTACGGGAGATGGCGGCGAGCTTGTCCGCGGGCGTGACGGCACGCCCGATCTCCTCGTAATAGCGGTCGAACGCGATATCGACGAGCTGCTGAACCTCTCCCACGTCGTAGCTGGTCTGCAGCAGCGGCTCCCCGTGGGAAAAGTTCTCCACCACTGTGATGGGTTTCGCGGTGGACTTGCCCTGAGCCCAGAATTTTGCGTCCAGGTTGACGACGAGTTGCCGACCGCCCAGCTTTTCCGCCAGCAGGTCGGAGCTCAACTTGGTGTTGCGCAGTGGGAAACTCGTGGGCTGACCGCCCGACCAGCCGGGTTTGTTCGTCAGATGCTCTACGGCGAGATTGTGCAGAGCCAGGTAGGAAGCCGAGTCCATGCGGTGCGCGACGCCGTCCGGACTGTCCAGGAACAGGCGGTAGGCCTTGACCATTCCCAGACGGAAGCCCGGCGACTGTTCACGGTCGTACGCCTGTCCCGGATCGCCCGGGTAGCCCTTCTCGACCCGAGCGTGGTCCCGGGGGTCGATGAACAGCTTCCACCATTGGGACTCGGGGAAATGGTCGGTGAGCGTCTGGTGGCCGGCGTCGGCCGGGCGGAAGTCCCGTTCGGGATCGAACACGGCCGGCTCGGGGTCCTTCGGTCCACGTCCGGAAGGCACGTCCCGGGACGACCCAGGCGCATCCGCGCCCTCCGGGCCGCCGTAGGCAACGGCGGAGAGACCGGCAGAGAGGTCGACGGGTTCAGCCTCACGGCGCATCGGCATGGCGAACAACTCGTCGTCCGAGCCGGAGATGTAGTCCGAATCGTCGTCCGGGGCCGCCTGTGCCAGGCCCCAGCCGGCCGAGGACTCCACGGGCGGACGGCGCATCGGCATGGCGAACAACCCGTCGTCCGAGTCGTCGGCGGAGTCGTCGCCCCGGGACTCCGGTGCCGGAGTGGGAGCCCACTGGGTGGACGTCGGGATGGCGACGGGCCTGCCCGGCGAGCCGCCGCGGAGGCGGGGGCGCAGACCCAGCTCGTGGCGGAGGCGGTCGGCGAGAGCGGCGGCCTCCTCCGGGCTGCCGCCGGTCACCAGGAGGTCGGCGACCTGGCGTACGGCGTCACGGTGGTCGTCGCCCGCGTGGCGGGAGTCGGCGAGGACCGGGTGCAGTTCGAGCGGCAGCACCAGGCCGGTGGCCGTTCCCCAGGCACGGGAAGCCGCGTTCCTGGCGGTGCCGGGTGCGGTGCCGGGTGCGGTGTCCGCGAAGTCCGTGTAGGCGTCCGCCCAGATCCGCCGGGTGGCGTTCGCGGCCACGACGTCGAGGGCCTTCGGCCAGGGACCGGGTGTGAGCATCGCCGCGGTGACCTGATCGACGGTGATGACGCCGCCGTCGGCACCGAGCCCGGCCAGGTCCTCCGGGGAGAGGTCCGCGGGGAGGTCGGCGGACGTCACCTGCTCGGCGATCCACCGGCGTTGGGCCGGGTCGCGCCGCACATCGGGAGTGATCTCGGCGTGAGCGGTGTCGTCGATCGCGTACGGGTCGACCCCGAGCTCCCGCAACCGGCTCTCGCTCTGCGCCAGTTGCCGACGAGCCTGCTCCGCCCCGGCCGTGGCCTCCGCGAGGGCGGCACTGTCACCGCTGCCACCCCGGTTGGTCTCCACACGGTGCTGAAGCGCGTCGACACGGTGGACGGCGTCGACGAAGGTGCGCACCGCGCCGGCGTGGTCGTCACGCGCGCCGGTGACGTCCGCCGTGCGCGGGGTGTCCCCGGAGGCCGGGAACGAAGACGGCGACGCGACCTCGTCGACCCGCCCCTTGCCCTTACTGGTGTCGCCGGTGTCGCTGCGGTCGGCGCTGTCGTCGACCTCGTCCGCGCTGCCGTAGCCGCTGTCCGTGTCGCTGTCGTCGTACGCGATGTCGGAGACGGGGTCGGTGATCGCCGGCGGAGCGTCCGAGGAGGTACGGAACCCCGGGGAAGCCGCACCCGGAGCGCCCGGCGTCGGCGCGGGGGTGAGCGTGCCGGGTGGGGCGGTGTCCAGCCGCTCCGAGCCGTCGGGGCCGAGGGTGCTGCCTGTGCCTTCGCCGGTCCCGGTGCTCTCCGTGCCGTCCGTGGTGTCCGCGCCATCGGCGCTGCCGGCGCCCTCCTGCTGGTCCAGGGACTCTTCCGACGGGTCCGGACGGTTCGACTGGCCGGACTGGCCCTGCTGGCCGGACTGGCCCGGCTGCTGCGACGGTCCCGGTGAGCCATGCGCACCCGTGCCGTTCGACGCGCCCTGCGGGCCCGCCGACGTACCCACCGGGGCCGGAGGAGCGACGGTCTCGGAGCCGGACACCGGGTCCCCGTCGGTCTGTACGCCGTCGCGGACGGTCTCCTGGTCCACAGCGCTGCCCGTACCGCCCGTACCGCCCGTACCGCCCGTGCCGGTCGCCCTCGGCACCGTGGACGGGGAGACGTCGTCCGTCGAACCCGGCGTGTTGGACACCCCGTCCGGATTGAGTACGGCGTCCAGGTCGAGGTCGGGCGTCGTCGTGTCCGTGAGCTCGTAGTCCGGCATGACGGACGAGGAGTCGGAGGTGCGCGGCGGCGTGAAGGAGGGCGTCGTCGACCCGTTCGGCGAGCTGAGGGACGGCGAGTCGAGCGACGGAGTCGTGAGGGGCGGCGGCGTCGCGAGCGACGGGTCGGACGTGAACAGGTTCGAGGTGGACAGGTCCGAGGTGACGTCCGGGATCGTGTTCAGCGGTCGGCTCTGCGTCGGCCTCGGCGTCGGCGTCGGAGTGAGGGAGGAGGAAGTGTCCGAAGTCGTGGTGACCGGAATGGTCGGTGGCGGCGTGACGATTCCGTCGTTCCCCCCGACGGGCCATGCCGACGTCGTCGTCCGCGGGGCCGGAGTGACCGGCCCCGGTGTGAAGAGGGAGGGGTTGCCGCCCCCGGTCGTCGTGCTCGAAGGACCGTCGGAGGTCGGCGACTTGTCGGGACCGGAGTCCCCTCCGCTGCCCAACGGGCCGTTGGAACCGGGCAGTTCATTGATGTGGTCGTTGAAGAGGTTGTTGTCGGCGAACCACTTGTTGTACGTGTAGAGCCCCGCGCCACCGATCGCCAGACCCGCGCCGAGTTCGAAGACCGCGCTGGAGCCGCCGCCGACGAACGTCTCCCACTTGAAGTCCCAGTTGCCCTCGAACGCACCGTTGATGATGTATTCGGCGAGCCCCTCGCTCGCACCGCCGATCACGAAGGCGCCCGCGATCTCCCCGGGCGCGTTCTTCAGCCCCTTGAACAGCAACGTGTTCGGATCGAACTTGAACTTCGTGAGGACGTCGTCGAAGAAGTTCTTGAAGATGTTCTTGAACGGCTTGAAGAACGCCTCGAACACGCCCATGAACGCGCCGGTGAGCGCACCGAACGCGGCTGCCTTTCCGACATCGCCCCAGTCGACGCCGCCGGGCTTGCGGCCACCGTCGTTCAGAGCGATCTGGGCCAGCCGGACCGCGAGGGTCTGGATGGCCTCCTCCACCGCCTCCGACAGGCTCGGCATCAGATGGGTCATCCGCAGCAGCCGGTCGACGATCATCAGGATCGCGAACCGGCTCCTGGCCCTGGCCAGGAACATCTGCGACACGGACGCACCGCCCGTGAACGCCATCAGGGCCGCCATGATCGCCAGTTCGGCGATCAGCATGATGATCTCGGTGATGATCTCCCATTTGGACGCCTGGACCTTCTGGGAGAGGTTGATCTGGTTGTCGGCGAGATCATCGAGCTGATCGATCAGGCGCTGCACGGGGTCGTTTCCGTAGCCCTCGCCGATCAGCATGGTGAGGCCCTGGATGTACTGCTCGGCGACCTCGGGCGGCAGGGAGTCACGCGCCTTGACGATGCTCTCGCGCGCGTTCTCCCTGAGCCCGATCAGAGATTTCTGAAAAGCGAGGTAGAGATTACGGCTTCCCCACAGCATGTTCTCCCTGGCCTGGAGGGGCGCTTCCCCCAGCAGGACGAAGAGCATCTTCCGGACGTCCGGAGGAAAATTGATCTCCTCCACTTAGCGCCTCTCGCCCCCTTCGAGGCCGTCCAGTTTCGAGGACTGCTGCTGGATCAGGTCGTTGGCGCCCTGCTGGGTGCCCACGATGTTGCGGCGGTTGCCGAGCACCGCCGACTCCAGCCCCAGGAAGGCGTCACCGAGCGCCCTGATCGCCGCCAGGCACGACTCGTTGTTCGCCTCGTACCGGTGTTGGGTCTGGCTGTAGAACTCGTCCGAATAACCGTTCAGACCACGGTAGTTGGCCTGATCCGAGATGAAGTCGTCACCGATCTTCCGCGCGTGTGCCGGCAGATCGCCGATCTCCTTGCCGCTCCGCTGCAGCCCTGCCGGATTCGCCTCGTACCTGCCTGCCATGGCTATCGTCCCTTCGGCAAGGTGTCGTCGGTGTCCTCGTGGATCTCGTCGCGCAGCCGGTCCCGGGACGGCCGGCCGTAACCGCTGCCGCCCTCCGGGTCGAGCGCGGAGCCGAACATCCGCTCCCAGTCGATGTCGATGCCCGGGATGCCCGTGCCGGCGCCCTGTCGTTCGGTCAGCGGCGCGAAGGTGTCCATCACCCTGCGCGCCATCTGGGCCCGGCCCTCCTGTACGGCCTCCAGGATGGAGGACGCGAGCTGCGGGCCGGGCATGGAGCGGTACTTGCCGTCCAGGAACCTCAGGCCGGTCAGCTCGCCCTGCGGACCGACCGTGATCTCCACCACGCGGTCGCGGGACCGCGCGGTGGCCGTGGCCTGGCTGAGTTCGCCCTCGGCCCGGGCGACGGCCTCCTGCACGGCGGTCAGTTCGGCCATCGCCTCGGCCAGCTTCCGCTCCATCGACTCGCTCAACGGGCACCTCCCTGCTCGACACCGGTCATCCCACACGGGGCCACGAAGGCCGTGGTACGCCGGTTCACCGGCCGATCACGGCGGGCGCGCCCCCTTCGTCCGTTCCCCACACGTCCTCGTCCTCCGGCTCCCACGCGTCGCGCGCTCGGTCACCGCTCTGCGTCTTGGTCTGACCGGGCCCGCCGGCGCCGCCGCCCGCCCCCGGGATGAACGGGGTACTGCCGGAGGTGGTCGGACCGCCCGCCGCCACCCGTACCTCGTCCTCGGCGTAACCTCCGCGGCCGGTGCGCGCGCCCGCCCTGCGGCGGTTGCTGACCACGTCGCCGTCGAACACGTTACGGACACGCTCGCCGTTGTCCGAACCGCCCCCGCCTCCGGCGCCGCCCATGCCACCGCCCATACCGCCGCCCATGCCACCACCCATCGGCGATCCGCCGCTCGCGGGCGTCCCGCTGCCGGCGGCGTTGCCCGACACGTCCGAGCCGCTGGTGCTGAGCCCCGGGAAGGGGCCGGCGTTCAGGAGCTGACGGGTGGGACTCTGCTGGGCCCCCGACGAGGAGCCGTAGTCCAGCGGCGACTGGTAGGGGGAGCCGTCGTAGAGCTCCTCCTCGTAGGAGCCGTAGCCGCCGCCGTACGAAGGGGCACTGACGGAGGGCAGGCTGAGGTTGCCGTTGAGATTGCCGGAGGACGTCGTGCCGTCCGGGTGGGTGACCGTGGTGTTGCCCGTGTCGGGGTCGACCGTCTGGACCGTGCCGTCCGGGAACTCGGTGACGACATGGCCGCCCTGGTCCAGGTGTGTGGTGCTGCCGTCCGGGTTGGCCAGCAGGTCACCGGAGTTGAGCGGGCCGGAGATGGTGGAGCCGTCGGGCCGGGTCACGGTCGAGGTGTGGGTGACCGGGTCGATCGTGGTGGAGCTGCCGTCCGGGAAGTCGGTCACCACCCGGCCGCTGGAGTCGATATGGGTCTCGCCACCGCCGGGCAGATCCAGCACACCGTCGTTGAGGGAGCCGCCGCCGAGGTCCAGCACACCGTCGTTGACCGGGCCGCTGATGTCGGTGGGCGACAACTGGGAGAGGTCACCGTTGTTGAGGACGGACCGCCGTTCGGCCTCGGCCTTGGCCTCTGCCTCGGCCTGCTTGTGCTCCTGCTCGGCGCGGATCTGGTCGGCCTTGGCCTCCGCCTCGGCCTGCTTCTGCTCCTGCTTCGCTTCCTGCTCGGCCTGCTTGGCCTCCTGCTCGGTGCGAAGCTTGTCCTGCTTCGCCTCCTGCTCGGTGCGTATCTTGTCCTGCTTGGCTTCCTGTTCGGCTTGTTTGGCTTCGGCTTCTTTCTCTTTCTGCTCCTGCTTCGCCTCCTGCTCGGTGCGTATCTTGTCCTGCTTGGCTTCCTGTTCGGCCTGTTTGGCTTCCTGCTTGGCCTCCTGTTCGGCCTGTTTGGCTTCGGCCTCCTTCTCCTTCGCCTCCTGCTTGGCCTCGGCCTCGGCCTCCTTCTGCGCCTGCTCCTTGCGCTGCCGCTCCTGCTCGGCCTTGGCCTGGTTCAGCTGAGTGATCTGGAGCTGCTCCTGACGGGCCTGTGCCTGTTCCTGCTTGGCCTCGGCCTCCTTCTCCTTCTGCTCCTGCTTCGCCTCCTGTTCGGCTTGTTTGGCCTCGGCTTCTTTCTCTTTCTGCTCCTGCTTGGCTTCCTGCTCGGCCTCCTTCGCCTCCTGCTTGGCCTCCGCCTCGGCCTGCTTCCGCTCCTGCTCGGCTTCCTTCGCCTCCTGCTTGGCTTCCTGCTCGGCGCGGATCCTGTCCGCCTTCGCCTCCTGTTCGGCGCGGATCCTGTCGGCCTTCGCCTCCTGTTCGGCCCGCTTGGCGTCGGCCTCCTTCTCCTTGCGGTCCTGCTCGGCCTTGGCCTCCCTCTCCTTGCGCTCGTTCTCCGCCTTCTCCTGCTTGCGCTCCTCCTCGGCCCTGAGGGCCTGGTCCTTCTGCCACTGCATGAACTCGTCCTGCTTCTTGGCCGCCGCCGCGGCGGCGGCGGCGGCATCCGCCGCCGCCCTGTTCGCCTTCTCCTCGGCGAGCTCGGACTTGTCCTCGGTGTATCCCTCCTTGAGGGTGTCGCTGGTACGCGACTTGACCGAGCCGAGGTCGAAGTTCGCGTTGCTCCAGGCGTCGCGCAGGGAGTTCAGTGACGCCTCGGCCACCTTCTCCAGCCGGTCCTCGATGGATTTCTGCCAGAGCAGGATCGCCTGGTTCCCGATGTCCACCCAGGTGGTGAGATCCTTCAGAGGGCCGAAATCCTTGCCCGTCCACTCCGCCGGCAGCTTGTGCCCGCCGGCGAGCACGGCCTGGTTGCTGAAACCTTCCTCCGCCTCATAGGTCGTGTAGACGGATTCACCCGCGACCTGGACGTCATAGGTGATCTTCGTAATGTTGTGGTCCCACGCATAATCAACAATCGACGACAAAATCTTGTGCAGGTGCACCAAGGGGTTGCCGTCTTCCCATTCCCAATTCGCCCATTCCCGCTGCAGATTGGCGGCGGCATTTTCGAGGGCCGTCTTGGCTTCCCGGATCTCGTTACCCTGTTTCGAGTAATAGGTCCCGTTGGGGGCCATGTCCTCCGCGTAGTCGGTGTACTGCTTTTTGAGCTTGTCGATGAGATCCCAGAAAACGCCTGCCGCCTGGCCTCGCCAGGCCTCGTTCTCCTCGGTGCCGAGCCTGCCCTGCCACTCCTCGATCTTCGCCTTCTGGTCCAGGAAGAACTTTGCCGCCCGGTCGAACGCTCCCGCCACCACGTCGAAGTTCCCCAGGGTGACGGAACTGGCGCTGTCGACGGGCTTGCCGCCGAAGGCGAAGCCGTGTGTCCCATGGGGGTTCCACAGCAGCGCTTCCAGGGCGCGCCCGCCGCCGTAGCTGTACTGGTTCAGTGGCGTGGTGCTCCAGGTGGGCTTCCCGTCCATCCCCAGATGGCCACTGATGTGGCTGGTGAAGTCCCCGCCCTCGGTCACACCGCCGGTCAGTTGGCCGTCCTTCTCGCTGTGGTCCCCGAGCAGCGTGATGCGTGCCTTGTGGTACGACACCGCCGACCCCGCCCCGCCGCTCGCGGAGTAGAAGGGGATGACGAAGTCGGTGTTGTTTATCTTGTATCCGGCGTTCTCCAGCAGCCAGTTGTAGTCCTCCGTGTCTACGTAGTCCACCTCGTTCATGTCCGAGATCTCCACCTTCATCAGTGGAATTCCCTCGTTGCCGACCAGCGTGGCGAAAAGTCCGTCCCTGGCCGGCATCGGGTAGCCGGTGAAGAACTTGACCGCCTCGGCCCACCTGTCGTCGGTGGCGGAGAGATTCTTGGTGACTTTGCTGGGGTCGAGCGCCATGGCAGGGGGTCTTTTCCGTCAGAAGTACTCGGGCCGGTCAACGTGGGCGATGGCCACGCACTCGGCGCGGCGGCACGGTCAGTCGTTGTTCTCGCTGCTCGAACCGGGGCCCTCGGAAAGGATGCTGTCCACGTCCTCGAAGAAGTTCACGAACTTCTTGCCGTCGATCTTGTCCAGGCTCTCCTCCTGGTTCTTGAACATCTTCTCGATGGTGTCCTTGAGGTCGTCCTCGATCTCGGCGAAGAGCTCCCCCTGCTGTGTGAGGATCCCGGTGACCTGCTCGAGCAGCGTGTTCAGTTTCGCCGTGATGTTCCCGCCGTTGGTCCGGCCGCTGGCGTCCGCCGCCATCGTTCCGATCGCGATCGGCTTCACCTGTGCGTCCAGGAAGCCGATGGCTGTCTTTCCGCCCGGCATGAGGTCCGCCAGCGCCGGCACCAGCACCCCGTCCGTCGGGGATTTGTCCTCCAGGCCCATCTTCCTGATCTCGTCCTTGACCGAGCTGACGTCGTCGTCGAGGAAACGCTGCAACCACGCCTTGTTCAGATTGACCGTGGGAGTGTTCTCCGCCATGCCGTGCTCCTCCTGCTCCTGTGTCTGTCAGGTCCCGCCCCGCGTCGAGGGGCACGAGGGGACGGCCGTCCGCGGGATGCGCACGCGGACGGCCGCCGGGGTGGGTGTGCCGCCGCCCTCACGTGGTCAGGCGCCGCCGATGCGCACGCTCTCCCAGAGCTGCGTCAGGGACTTCTCGCTGTACTGGTAGCTGTCGGACACCTCGTTCAGCAGGGCCGAGTTCTCGCCGAGAATCCGCTCCATCTCGGAGACGGCGTTGTTCCACGCCTCCTGCTTCTTGCCGTACACGTCCTTGTCCTCGCCCTCCCAGGTCTCCTTGAGCTGCTGGAGCTCCGAGTCCAGGTTGGTGAGGATGCTGTCGATCGCCTTGGTCTGGTGGACCATGTCGTCGGCGGCGTTGTTCATGTGGGAGTAGTCGACGTAGATGAGTCCGTCGGTGAAGTCGGCCATGGCTGTCCTTGTCTCGAGACGGTCGTTTCAGGGGCGGAGGAACGCGGTCAGCCGCGCAGAGCCTCGAAGATCGCTTCGGACCGGCTGTACGCCTCCTGGATGGACGAGTTGGCCGAACCCTGCTGCTGGCCCTGCGCCTTGAGCGTGTCGTTCAGCGTGTCGATCATGTTCTGCAGGTTGTTGGAGATGATCTCCGCCTGCTGGTCCCACCGCTCCAGAAGCTTCTGGAACGCGCCGCCGTCGCTGCCGGAGTAGCCGGAGGAGAGGTTGTGCTTCATGTTCTCGACGTCCTGGCGGCATCGCTGAACACCCGAGAAGGCCTGCTCCAGCGCGGTGACACCGTTCCTGGTGGCATCCGCCTGTGACTGCTGCTTACCTGTAGGTGCCATGGATCTGCGCCTCCTGGGATTCTAGTGGGTCAAGTGAGCGTAAGCATGGGCGAGTTGATCGAACAATGACGGACATCACCTTTGCCCTTCCGGTCGGCCGGTTTGGGCAACTCACAGCCGACCGGTCTCGCAGCGCGGCGCCGTCGTACCGCTCAGGCCCACCGCCGCGGCCTCCGGGCTGAGATCGGGGCCGGTCGGCAGCATCGCCAGCAGCGGCGAGGGAAGTCCGCGTGCCTGGCCCTCCGTGTAACCGAGCGCGGCCAGCGCCTTCGCCGTCCCCACCCGGTACTTCATCCCGGTGTCCGTCACCAGGTAGAGCGTGCCGCCGACCTGGCTGCCGCCCGCCCCGAGGGCCCGCACCAGCGCCCCGCCACCGGGCCGTACGGTGATCCGGGCGACCGGCAGACACGCCGGTGTCAGCCCCTCCGGCGGTGCCTGCGCGGCCGGGCCCAGCGCCGCCGCCGCTTCGAGGGCCACACTGATCCGGGGGCCCTCCGCGCCGGCCGTGATCCGTACGCAGGCGGTCGTGTCCTCGTCGATGCCGACCACCTCCGGCGGTGCCTCGGGCAGATCCGAGTTCTGTGCCACCTCGCCCGCGCCCGGCGCCAGTCGGCCGTTCAGCGCGTCCGCGCCCAGCACCGCGACCCGCGCCGCGCCGCCCTCGTACACCTTCTCGCGGGTCTCCGGGTCGCCGAGCACCAGTGCGGCCCCGGTGGCGGTGAGCGGGGTCAGCCCCTCGCGCTCCAGCAGGTAGTAACGCTCGGCGGCGCCCGGCACGGTGACCCGGAACACCTCACCGATCCGGGTGCTCCGGCCGCCCAGCGACGGTCCGGCCGCGCCCTCGTCCGCCACCGGGCGGGGGGTCAGATCGGGGCCGGACGGCAGGGAGTTGAGGAACGCCGCCGACACCGCCGTACGCGGAGTGGAACCGTAGCCGAGGGCCTCGCGCGCGTTGGACTTGTCGTCCAGGAGCAGTTTGCTGCCCCGCCACACCAGATAGTCGGCCTTGTCCGGGCCGTTCACCAGCAGCGCCCGTGTGGTGGGCAGGCCCGTCCCGATGGTCTGCCCGCTCACCGCGAGGGTGGTGCCGGTCGAACCGGAGGCGGTGCCCGAGCACACCTGCCACGGCCCGGTGTCCAGGTCCCCGCCGCCGGGAAGCGCGTCGGGGGCGCCCTCGATGCCGACCGGCGCCCCGTGCGGGGTGTCGCCCAGCGACGCGGAGCCGACCATGGACACCTTCATGTCGGTGCCCATCAGCAGCCGGGCCGAGGCGTAGTTGCGCACCGGCCGCAGCCGGCCGTCGAGATAGAGATAGCGGGAACCGGTGTCCTTGTTGACCACGAGGGTCCCGGTCGCCTGCCAGGAGTCCTTGGTGCCCGGCTTCAGCAGGCCGAGGACGAACGACCCGGCCGAGATCAGCACGGCGATCACCACACCGATGACCACCCCCCGGTTGGTGCGGCCCTGCGGGCTCTCCGGGGCGTCCGGGTCCGCGCGCAGCATGCTCGAGGTCAGCCGGCCCATGACGAACATGTGCGCCTGGACCTGATCACGTTTGGACTGCATGACAGCCTTGGTTCCCTTTCGGTTCAGCCGTTGGACGGTCCGTCAGCTGTGGACGGTCCGTCAGCTGTGGACGGTCCGACAGCCGTTGGACGGTCCGTCGGTCGTTGGACGGGTCCTCAGCCGTTCATGGACCGCAGTGCGCCGTACACGCCGAGCACCCACAGGCTGAGCGGCAGCAGACTGATCGCCAGGGCCGAGTGGAGCACCTCGCCGATCCGCCCCCAGTACGGCACGAGCCGCCGCCCGGGCACGGTCCAGGAGGCGATGGCGAGACCCGCCGTGGCCGCCAGCAGACCCGCCGCGCTCACCAGCCGCGTCCCCGGCGAGGACTGCGGAACGGCGACGACGACCAGCGCCAGCAGCCCCGCCACCCCCGGCGCCACCAGCGACAGCCGCTGCCATACGTTCCCCAGGCCCCGCGCGTGCAGCAGGAGCAGCACGGACAGCACCACCGCCATGACCGTCTCGGGCAGGTCGTCCTCCCGGGCCAGCACGGCCAGACAGGCCAGGGCGACCACGCCCACCGCCCCGTACAGCGAGGTCATCCAGCCGTCGGCGAGCACGGCGCGGGCGGCCACCGTGGCGGTGGGGTGCGGTTCGATGCCCTCCTGCAACTGCTGGGCGTTGGTGGGCAACGGCGGCATCCGCATGCCCGACATACGGAACGACAGCGTCGGCACGAACGCCCCGAGGACCACGGCCGCGACCGCCAGCACCCCGGCGACATGCACCGGCGGCAGATCCGCCGCGAGCATCAGCACCGCCGCCAGCGCCCCGAACACACAGACCACGGTGAGGCCGAGGAAGAGCGCCGCGAACGAGGCCACGACCGCCAGCGCGAGCACCGCGCCGCCCGCCCCGGCCGCCGTAGCCGCGAGCAGCCGCGAGCCCAGCACCTCGTAGAGCTCCGGGCCCTTCAGCGCCCCGCCGGGCAGCAGCCAGCCGGCCAGCGCCAGATACGGCCCCACCATGAAGCCCAGCGCGGCTCCGGCGCCCGCGTCCCCGACCGCCCGGCTCGCCGCGCCGGCACCCGCGAGCAGCAGCAGCCCGGCCGCCATGGCGAACACCGCGCGGGGCGCGGCGGAACCGCCCGGCAGCGCGATCAGCAGCATGCCGGCCGCGAGCACCGCGACAGCGATCCCGAGCAGCAGCCACCGGCTCACCCGGGGGCTCCAGCCGTAGGGGCGCTCCCGCATGGTGGTGGCGATGCCGTCCACCAGGTCGTCCAGATGGACCTCGGGCAGCGCTTCGGCGCGGGGCCGAAGAAAGAGCGTCTCGCCGTCCCTGAGGCCGTACGAGTCGAGGGTGCGTTCCTCGTCCAGCGGCTCGCCGCCGAGCCGCTGGAGCACCCAGCCGCCGTGGTCGATCCCGGCTTCCTCGAGATCGTCGCCGCCGTAGCCGAGGACCGCGGGCAGCAGATCGGCGACGGGCACGTCGGCGGGCACGGCCAGATCCATGGTCTTGGCCGGGGCTCGTACCGTCAGTCGGCACAGCTCCGCCATCTGTGTGTCAGTCATCGGGCTTGCTCACGCTTCTCTGAAGGTGCTTTCCGTGTCCTGGACGGGAACGCCGGACGACGCCCCACCGAACGTCACGCCCGGCCGGTCCTGTTTGCGAGGTTGTGAACTCACCTTGAAGGACCGGTCGTTGGCGTTCGACATGACGATCGTAGTATCAGATGCACCGCGGGCTTCAGTCGCCACCGGGACGACAGTCGCCACAGGCCCCCCGCCGGCCGTCCTCCGGCGCCGTCCCGCCCGGGCTCCGCCCGCCCCACGAGCCCCGTACCTCGCAGTCCTCGCACGTTGTTCTCGCAAGTCCTCGTAAGGAGAAGCTCCTTGAGTGTGGTCCTGTTCCGTCGCCCGGCCCGGCGCCGAGGCCCGGAGATGCCCGACGGGGAGCTGAACCTTCAGGAGCCGCCCGCGCTCCCCGAGGTGGTGCCCGACTCCTCAGCCGTGTGGACGTACCTCCCCATGGCGATGATGTCCGTGTCCATGATGTTCATGTTCATGCGGCCCGGTATGACCCGCGGCAGCGGCGGATTCATCTATCTCGCCCTGGGGGTGATGGTGGTCGCCGCCGCGGCGATGATCGTCGGCCAGGCGATGCGCCGCAGCAGCGAACGCAAACAGCGGCTCAAGGGCGAACGGCGCGACTATCTGCGCTATCTCGGCCAGATCCGGCGCAAGGTACGCGGCGCCGTCGTCGACCAGCAGCGGGCGCTGGCCTGGCGGCACCCCGAACCCGCCGCCCTCTGGTCGATGGTGGGCACCACCCGGCTGTGGGAACGCCGCCCCCGCGACGAGGACTTCGGCGAGGTCCGGGTGGCCGTCGGCGAACAGAAACTCGGCCTGAAGCTCACGCCGACGTCCACCAGCCCCGTCGAGGACCTCGAACCGCTCGCCGCGCACGCCCTGCGCAGCTTCATCCGCGCCTACGCGACCGTGCCCGGGCAGCCCATCGCGATCTACCTGCGGGCCTGGGCCCGGGTGCTGTTCCGGGGCGACGAGGACCGCATCCGCACCGTGGCCCGCGCCGTCCTCGCCCAACTGGCCACCTTCCACTCGCCGGACGACCTGTGGATCGCCCTGTGCGTGTCCGACGAACGGCGCGCGGACTGGGAGTGGACCAAGTGGCTCCCGCACGCCCTGCACCCGCACGACACCGACGGCGCCGGACCCGCCCGGATGACGTTCTCGGCCTTCGGGGAGCTGATGGACTCCCTCGGCGCCGAGTTCGAGGAGCGGCCCCAGTTCGACCCGGACGCCGTGCCCGGCCGGGAGGAGCCGTTCACCGTGATCGTCGTGGACGGCGTCACCGTACCGACCGGACACCGGCTGGAGGGACCCGGCTTCCGCAACACCGTCGTACTGGACCTGTCCGGCGCGCTCGCCTGGCGGCCCGGCCGGGTCACGCTCCGCTTCGACGTCACCAAGGACACCTTCGGGCTGGTGCGCACCGACCGGGACCGCAAGGAACAGACCACCGTGCTGGGCCGCCCCGACGGCCTCGGCGTGGTCGGCGCGACGGCCCTGGCCCGCCGGATCGCCCCGTACCGCATGGGTCTGGGCACCGGCGCGGACGCCGCGGAACCGCTGTCCATGAACCTCGAACTGACCGCCCTGCTGGGCATTCCCGACCTGCACCGGCACGAACCCGCCAGGCTGTGGCAGCAGCACACCGGAGCCGGCCGGCTGCGGGTGCCCATCGCCGTCGGCGTCGACGGCCAGCCGGTCGAGCTCGACATCAAGGAGTCCGCGCAGGGCGGCACCGGACCGCACGGCATGCTCATCGGCGCCACCGGCTCCGGCAAGAGCGAACTGCTGCGCACCCTCGTGCTCTCCCTCGCCCTCACCAACTCCTCGGAGACACTGAACTTCGTCCTCGTCGACTTCAAGGGCGGCGCCACCTTCCTCGGACTCGACGAACTCCCGCACACCTCCGCCGTGATCACCAACCTGGCCGGCGAGGCCGCGCTGGTCTCCCGGATGCAGGACGCCCTGCACGGCGAGTTGATGCGCCGTCAGGAACTGCTGCGGGCCGCGGGCAACTACACCTCGGCACTCGACTACGAGAAGGCGCGTGCCTCCGGAGTCCCGCTGCAGCCGCTGCCCAGCCTGTTCGTGGTCGTCGACGAGTTCAGCGAACTGCTCGCCGCACACCGCGAGTTCATGGAACTGTTCGTGATGATCGGCCGGCTCGGACGCTCCCTCGGCGTCCACCTGCTGCTCGCCTCGCAGCGCCTCGACGAGGGCCGGATGCACGCCCTGGAGAGCCACCTCTCCTACCGGGTCGGTCTGCGGACCTTCTCCGCGATGGAGAGCCGCGGAGTCCTCGGGGTGCCCGACGCCTACCAGTTGCCGCCGCAGCCCGGCAGCGGCTTCCTCAAGTCCGGTGTGGAGGAGCTCACCCGCTTCCGTGCCGCGTACGTCTCCGGCCCGTACGAGAAGCGGGGCGGGGGCGCCCACCAGGTACGGGTGGCCAGCCAGACCGTGCCGTGGACCACGAGCTATGTCGTGCCCCGGCAACTGCCCGCCCTCGCACCCGATCCGACCGCCGAGGCGGAGGAGACCGGCGACACGCTGCTGTCCGTGGCCGTGGAACGGCTGCGCGACGCGGGCCCCCCGGCCCACCAGGTGTGGCTGCCCCCGCTGGATCTGCCGGCCACCCTCGACCAGGTGCTGCCGCCGCTCACCCCGGACCCCGAGCTGGGACTCACCGCCGTCGGCTGGGCGGGCCGCGGCAAGCTCACCATCCCCATCGGCATCGTCGACCGCCCCTTCGACCAGCTGCGCGACCTGCTCACCGTCGACGTCTCCGGGGCCGGCGGCCACATCGCCATCGCGGGCGGCCCGCAGAGCGGCAAGTCGACCATGGTCCGTACCCTCCTGACCTCGCTCGCGCTCACCCACACCCCGCGCGAAGTGCAGTTCTACTGCCTCGACTTCGGCGGTGGAACACTCGCCGGCCTGGCCGGGCTGCCCCATATGAGCGGCGTCGCTGCCCGTCTGGACACCGAGCGGGTCAGCCGGACCGTCGCCGAGGTCACCTCACTGCTGGCGGCACGGGAACGCTTCTTCCTCGACGAGGGCATCGACTCCATGGCGACGTTCCGGCGCCGCCGGGCCGCCGGGGAGTTCCCCGACGAGCAGCACGGCGACGTGTTCCTGGTCATCGACGGCTGGTCCACGGTGCGCCAGGACTTCGACCGGTACATCCAGACCTTCGGCTCGATCGCGGCACGCGGCCTCAACTACGGCATCCACCTGATCGTCACCACCTCCCGCTGGGTGGAGCTGACCTCGGCCATCCGTGACCAGGCCGCCACCCATCTGGAGCTCAGGATGGGTGACCCGATGGACTCCGAGATCGACATGCGGCGCGCCTCGACCGTGCCCCGGCTGCCCGGCCGGGGTCTGACCCGGGACGCCAAGCTGCACTACCTCACCGCGCTGCCCCGGATCGACGGGGTGGAGTCGGCGGAGGACCTCACCGAGGGGGTCGCCGAGCTGGTCGAGGCGGTCAGGGAGAGCTGGTTCGGCCCGGCCGCCCCGGCGGTCCGGATGCTGCCGACGAGACTGCCGGTCGCCGCACTGCCCGCCCCCGACGCGCCCGCGGGCGGCTTCCGGATGCCGATCGGTCTGGAGGAGCAGGAACTGTCCACCGTGTGGCACGACTTCTCCGAGACCCCGCACATGGTCGTCGTCGGCGACACGGAGAGCGGCAAGACCAACCTGCTGCGGGTGGCGGCCCAGGCCATCATGAACCGCTACTCGCCCGCCGAGGCCCGCATCATGGTCGTCGACTACCGGCGCGAACTGGTCGAGGCCGTCCCCGACGAGTACCGCCTCGGCCACGCCGTCTCCATCGACGCCCTCAAGGACCTGGTCGCGGGCGCGGCCCGCGCGGTCACCTCCAGGCTGCCCGGCCAGGACATCACACCGGCCCGGATGCGCAAGGCCGACTGGTGGAACGGCCCCCGGCTGTTCATCCTGGTCGACGACTACGACATGGTCGGCACCGGCCCCATGAACGCCCCCTTCGACCCCCTTATCAACCACCTCGCCCTCGGCTGGGAGGTCGGCATCCACCTGATCGTCTCCCGCTCGGCGGCAGGCGCGGGCCGAGGCATGGGCGAGGCCCTCATCCGCCGCCTCCTGGAGGTCAACACCCCGACCCTCCTCCTGTCCTGCCCCCCGTCGGAGGGCTTCGTCATCGGCTCCCTGAAGGGCCGCAACCTCCCCCCGGGCAGGGGAACCCTGGTGACACGGCGCAAGACGACACAGGTGCAGACGACGGTGCTGGAGGACGCGGGGGAGTGAACCCGCGCGAAGGGCGCCCCTCGACGAGGGGCGCCCTTCGTCGACCGCGAGTGCCGGACGGCCGGGCGTGGCTGGACCGCTCCGGCGGACGGCACCCACCCCCGTCCGTACGGGACTTGGGGATCGTCCAGGCAGGGGCAGGGGCAGGGGCAGCGGCGACTCGACCGGCCCGTACATCCGGTCCGTAACGCCCTCGGTGAGCTGACAGTGGCCGTTCCCGTCACCACCTGGGACCACCCGGGACCACCCGGGACCACTCGGGCCCGACGGGCGACCGAGGCCTGAGTGGGTCAGCCGACAGGGCGTCGGGTCAGGAGGCCGGGCGCCAGCCTCGGGATCGGCCCCGTGGCACGATCACCGCCAGGGCGGCCACCAGCAGCAGCACCCCGCCCCCCGCCGCCGCCACCACGAACGCCCGCCGCCGCGGTTCCTGCGACACCGCCGCGGGGACCACGGCCTTCGCCGGGCGGGGCATGGCCCCCGGCTTCTCCGCCATGACGGCGGTGAGCGCCGCGTAGGGATCCAGCCGCGGCGGCGCGGCCGGATACGCGGCCTCCGTCAGCTGCCGGGACACCTCCGCCGCGGACATCTCCGGATGCCGCGCCCGCACCAGCGCCGCCGCCCCCGCCGTATGCGCGGCGGCGAGCGAGGCACCGGAGCCGATGAAGTGCCCGTCCCCCCGGGGCCCGAGGCCGACCACGGAGTCGCCGGGCGCGGCGAGGTCGGCTCCGGGGACCACCGGCGCGTTGTCGGGCCGCCCGCCGTCGGGACCGTAGTCGGTCACGGCCAGCACCCCGGGCGCCGCGGCGGGCCAGTACCAGGGCTCCGCCGGCACGAGGTTCCCGGTGGCCCGGTCCTTGGGCAGCGCGTCGGGGGCGAGCGGCGCGACGACGAGGGCGTCCTTGCGGCTCGCGTACGCGACCGCGTCCGTCAGCTGCGCCTTGCCGTCCGCGAGCGCCACCCCGACGTAGATGACCGAGGCTCCGGCGTCGGCGGCCTTCCGTATCCCCTCGGCGACCAGGGCCGCCGAGGGGCCGCCGCGCTCGTCCGTGCCCCGCACGGCCAGGATCCGGGCCTGCGGCGCCAGCCCGGCAGGGCCACCGTCCGCCGTCCCCGCCGCGGCGATCAGACCGGCCGCGAACGTGCCGTGCCCCACGCAGTCCTCACCCGCGCCGTCGAGCGCGGTCACCCGCCCGGCCAGCCCGGAGGCGGTCGTGCTCACCCCGGTGTCCACCACCGCGACGGTCACCCCGGCGCCCCGGGAGAGCGTCAGGGACCGTGCGTGCCCCAGCGCCGCCAGCGCCCACGGCGTGCCACCGGCGTGTGCGGCGGAGGCGGCCACACAGGGCTCATCAGCCCCCAGCACGGACCGCACCGCGGGCAGCTTCACGGAGTCGGCGACCGCGGGAACGGCGGCCGACAGGGCCACGAGCAGGGCGGCGGCAGCACCGGCCCCCCGGTAGCACTGAGTACGAGCAGCACGCATGACGCGATCCTAGGCGCCCCGGACGAGAGCGAAACGCACGGGGCGGGACATGAACTCCCCAGCCTCTCCTGGAAGATGGCGACCCCGGTCCCGTAGCCTTCACCGCGTGCGCACGTCCGTACGACCCTTACCCGGCGACCTGTACCCGGGAGGGGAGTCGCACGGCGGCGGCACCACAACGAGGAGGATCGACGCGTGTCACGGCAGTTGCTCAGGGTCAGCCCGGACCAACCGGACAGCTTCCGGACGATCGGTGAGGCCCTGGAGAAGGCACGCACCGGAGCGGTGATCCGGGTGCGGCCCGGCCGCTACGCCGAGAACCTGACCGTCAGGACACGCGTCACCATCGCCGCCGACGGCGATCCGGGCAGCGTCGAGATCTGCCCGCGCCGGGGCACCGCGGTCATCCTGGTCGCCGACGCGGTGATGCTCACCGACCTGACGCTGCGCGGCGGCAGCGAGGACCTGCCGGCGGTCGACGCGCCCCGCGGCCAGGTCGCCATGGACGGCTGCACGGTCGTCGGCTCGGGCTGGACCGCCGTACTGGCCCGCGAATCCGGCTCCCTGGCCATGCGCGACTGCCGGGTCAGCAACCCGAAGGGCGCCGGCGTCGTGGACGCCGCGTCCACCGGCAGCGTCATCGAGGGCTGCCTCATCGAGAACACCGGCACGTCCTCCGTCGTCATCGGCGAGGACGCCCGTACGACCGTACGGGACTGCCGGCTGCGGGACGCCCGCGCCAACGGCGTACTGGCCAGCGGCACCGCACAGGGTCTGGTGGAGGACTGCGACATCTCCGCCACCGACAAGCCCGCCATCGCCCTGGAGGGCAGCAGCGGCACCCGGATCGTCCGCACCACCGTGCACGACACCTCGGTCGGCGTCTACATCACCAGCAGCTCCCGCCCGGTCCTGGAACAGGTCACCGTCCTCGACACCACCGGCCCCGGCATCATGCTCGCCGACAGCGCCGACCCCGAACTGGTGCGCTGCCGCACCGCCCGCACCAAGGGCAGCGGCCTCGCTGTCACCGAACGCTCCCGTGGCACCTTCCGGGACTGCGAGTTCGACCAGGCCGCCGCGCCCGCGATCCGGGTGATCGGCTCCAGCGCGCCCACCCTCACCGGCACGGCGGTGCGCGACTGCGCCGACAAGAACTGCGCCGTACTGCTGGAGGACGAGTCGTCGCCGGAGTTCGACGGGCTGGTGGTCTCGGACGCCGCCGCTGTCGGCATCCGCATCCGTACCGGCGCCAACCCGCTCGTGCTCCGCGCCCGGATCAGCGGTACCGGCGGCCACGGCGTCGAGGTCGTCGAGGACGGCCGCGGGCGGCTGGAGCACAGCGAGATCGACCGGGCGGGCGGCGCAGCGCTCCGGATCGCCTCGGGCGGCAGGCCCGAAGTACGCGACACGGTCCTGCGCGAGGCCACCGACTCCACCGTCTCCGTGGGCACGGAGGGCATCGGCACCCTCCGCGACTGCCGTGTGGAGTCCGGCAGCGCGTCCGGCCTCGTCGTCGAGAACGGCGGCGAACTGACCGTCCTGCGCACCCACGTCACGGACGCCGGCGCACACGGCGTGCTGGTGTCGAACGGCGGCCGGGCCACCCTCACCAACTGCCAGATCACCGGCAGCGCCGGCGACGGCGTCCGGATCGACAGCTCCGAGCCGGTCACCATGACCGGCTGCACCGTACGAGACAACCGGGGCGCCGGCCTCAGGCAGTCCCGGGCCAACGAGCGGCTCACGGTGGAGGACCTGAACAGCGCGGGCAACGCCACACCGGACGCCTGGGGCGACACGCTTCCCCCCGACGTCGCGGCGGCCTCGGCGGCCGGGGAGAAGGGCAAGGCCTCCCCGCAAGGCCCGCTGGCGGAACTGGAGTCCCTGGTCGGCCTCGCCGACGTCAAGCACCAGGTACGGACGCTCGTCAACCTCAACCAGCTCTCCCAGCGCCGCGCCCAACTCGGCATGCCCGTCCCGCCGATGAGCCGCCACCTGGTCTTCTCGGGCCCGCCCGGCACCGGCAAGACCACCGTGGCCCGCCTCTACGGCGGCATCCTCGCGGAACTGGGCGTGCTGCGCTCCGGGCACCTCGTCGAGGTCTCCCGCGCCGATCTCGTCGCCCAGGTCATCGGCGGTACGGCGATCAAGACCATGGAGGCGTTCAACGACGCCCTCGGCGGTGTGCTGTTCGTCGACGAGGCGTACACCCTCATGTCCGACAGCAAGGGCTCCGGTGCCGACTTCGGGCGGGAGGCGATCGACACCCTGCTGAAGCTGATGGAGGACCACCGGGACGAGGTCGTGGTCATTGCCGCCGGCTACACCGACGAGATGGGCGCCTTCCTCTCCTCCAACCCGGGCCTCGCCTCCCGTTTCACCCGGACCGTGGAGTTCGCCAACTACTCGGCCGCGGAGCTGGTGACCATCACCGAGAACATGTGCGCGGGCCACCGCTACGAACTGCATCCCAGCACCCTGGACGCGCTCGCCCTGCACTACGAACGGATGACGCGGGACGCCACGTTCGGCAACGGCCGCGCCGCCCGCAAGGTGTTCGAGGAGATGATCGACCGCCAGGCGCACCGCCTCAGCAGCATGCCGAACCCGGCCGAGAGCGACCTGACCCTCCTCCTGCCCGAGGATGTCGCGGACGACTCGGCAGCCAGTTCCGCCGGCGGCCCCGCCTCGGAGGAACTCCTCGCCGACCTGCACGCCATGGTCGGCCTGACCGCGGTCAAGAACGAGGTGACCGCCCTGGTCAACCTCCTCACCGCCACCCGCCAACGACAGGCGGCCGGCCTCCCCACCCCCAAGATCAGCCAGCACCTGATCTTCTCGGGCCCACCCGGCACCGGCAAGACCACCGTCGCCCGCCTCTACGCCGACCTGCTGCGCTCCCTCGGCGTCCTGCCCAAGGGCCAGCTCGTCGAGGTGGCCCGCGCCGACCTGGTGGGCCGCTACGTGGGCCACACCGCGCAGCTCACCAAGGACGCGTTCGAACAGGCCCTGGGCGGCGTCCTGTTCATCGACGAGGCGTACACGCTCACCCCCGAGGGCGCCACCTCCGACTTCGGCCGGGAGGCGGTGGACACCCTCCTGAAACTCATGGAGGACCACCGGGACGAGGTCGTCGTCATAGCCGCCGGCTACACGCACGAAATGGCCCGCTTCCTCGCCTCCAACCCGGGCCTGGCCTCCCGCTTCTCCCGGACCGTGGAGTTCGAGAACTACACCACCGAAGAACTCCTCGACATCCTCGCCCGCACCGCCACCGGCTACGGCTACGACTGCACCCCGGAAGCCCTGGCGTACCTCCACACCTACGTGGACGCCCTCCCCCGGGACCGCTCCTTCGGCAACGCCCGCACGGCCCGCCAGATCCTGGAAACGATGATGACCCGCCAGGCGGGCCGCATCGGCGCCCTCCCGGCCCCCAGCCTGGACGACCTGCGGATGCTCCTGCCGGAGGACCTGCCGGGGACGCCGGTGCCTCGGGCGACCAACTGACCGACCGGCACCAGGCAGGCCCTGAGCCCCGTCCGGGGTTCGGGCGGGACGGTCAGAACCCGTCCCGCCCGAGGTCGGTGAGGAACCGGGCCCACGCGCCCTGCGCGAACGAACGCGAGCCGCGGACCGCCCTGTTCCTTGGAGTCCCGTACGCGGCGGCCACCGCCTCGCTCGTCATCGCGGAACTGACCGCGAACGCCGCGGCGCACGGCCGTGTCCGGGGCCGCGATGCCCGTCTCGCCCTGACCCTCACGGCCGGCACCCTGCGGATCGAGGTCACGGACGCCCGGGGCGACCGACTGCCCGAACAGGCACCGGACGGGGAGGGGGAACGGGACGGCGAGTCGGGGCGTGGGCTGCTCCTGGTCGCCTTGCTCGCCCTTCAGCCGCCGCATCCAGATCGCGACCCGGTGGGCGGCGAACCGGGTCCCTACCCCGTGAACAGGTGAGTGCGGGATACCGGTCAGCGGTAGGTGTTGTTGCTGACGTGGTCGCCCGCGAGCCAGGAGGCGAGCTCGGTGCGGGCGGTGTCGCGGCGTTGCGCGTCGCTGGTCTCGATGCCCGGCGCGTCCAGGGTGAATTCGAGCAGCAGGCCGTTGGGGTCGGTGGTGTAGAGGGAGCGGCAGTAGCCGTGCTCCAGTACGTAGGTGTCGTCGGGCCGCCAGGCGGCCTTCTCGAGCCGTTCGGTGATGGCGGTCTGCACTGCCTCGGTGACCTTGAGCGCGATGTGCTGGAACGGCGAGTGCGGCATCAGAGGGCCGAACTGCTTCTGGTCCTCGGGATCGGCGAACTGGAAGAAGGCGAGTGCACTGCCGTCGCCCAGGCCGTAGAAGGTGTGGCAGTACGTGCGTACCGCGCCGAAGAGTTCGTCGGACTCCTTCCAGGTCGCGACGAGAGGCAGGCCGACGATGTCCTCGTAGAAAGCCCGGGTGGCCTCCTGGTCGCGGGTGACGTAGGCGTTGTGGTGCAGCCGCGAGGGCAGGGCCGCAGCAACAGGTTCGGACGGGGTCGGGGTCGCGGTGGAAGCCTGGGTCATCGTCGACTCTCCTTTGAGTTTCCATGACTCGGAGGTCATTGGAATCAGCGGACACTTGTCCGCTGTGCGAGTACTGCTCGATAATTCTCGCTTGGAGCCCCATGCGTCAAGGTCGTTGAGCGCCCGGATTGCGGGAGGTCTGCCTCCGAGCGGAAGGTGTGCCGGGCTGCGGACAAGCGGCAGTAACCTGGGGCGACCAGCAGTCGAGCAGGTGGGAGGCGCAGCGTATGGCGCGCACGGGTACCGGACCGGATTTCATCGAAGCGCTGGCCCGGGGACTGGACGTGATCACTGCCTTCGGCCCCCGGCAGCCGGTGATGTCGCTGTCGGAGGTGGCGGCGGCGACCGGTCTGGCCCGGCCGACGGTGCGGCGGATCCTGTTGACGCTCGAGGAGCTCGGCTATGTCCGCACCTCGGACAAGGGATTCGCGCTGACCCCCCGCGTGCTCGACCTCGGCATGGCGTATGCCCACTCCCTGGGGCTGTGGGACGTCGCCCGACCGCACATGGAGCAGCTGGTGGCCCGGACGCGCGAATCCTGCTCGATCGCGCAGCTCGACGGCAGTGACATCGTGTACGTCGCGCGGGTGGCGGTGCCGAAGATCGTGACGCTCGCGGTGCAGATCGGCACCCGCTTCCCGGCGCTGCAGACCTCGCTGGGCAAGGTGCTGCTGGCGGCGCTGGAGCCGGAGCGGCTGGAGAGGGTTCTGACGGAGCCGACCCGTTCCGGGCTCACTCCTCTGTGGCAGCCGGGCCACGAGGAGCGGGATGCCGTCCTGCGCGAGGTGCGGGCCCGGGGCTGGGCGCTGGCCGACGAGGACCTGGCGTTGGGCATCCGCTCGGTCGCGGTGCCGCTGCGCGACGGCGAGGGCCGGGTGATCGCGGCCGTGAACGTCAACGCCCATGCCGCCGAGACCTCGGTGCGGACGCTGCTGGACGAACACCTGCCGCTCCTGCTGCAGGCGGCGGGCGAGATCAGTTGCGACTTCGCCCGGTTGGCCGCCGTCCCGCATTCCGTGGCGGGCTCCCGGTCCTGATCGCCGCCCCCGCCCGGACCGTGCGTCGGCGCCGGCCGGCCGGTGAAATCCCTCCCGGCTCTCGCCGGGAGGGACCCGGCGTGCAACAATCGACGATCAACGGACAAGTGTCCGCTGTACGGTCGTGAAGGGACGGTTCCATGGAGATACCCACACGGTCAGCAGCACCGGGCCAGGGCGGCGGGCCGTTGTCCGGGGTGCTGGTGGCCGACTTCTCCCGGGTGTTGGCAGGCCCGTACGCGACCATGCTGCTGGCCGATCTCGGAGCCGAGGTGGTCAAGGTCGAGTCGCCCGGCGGTGACGAGACCCGCACGTGGGTGCCGCCGACCCGCGGCGAGACGTCCACCTACTACCTCGGGGTCAACCGGAACAAGCGCTCCATCGCCCTGGACCTGCGCGACGAGACGGACGCCACGGCGGCGCGTGAGCTGGCGCACCGGGCGGACGTCGTGATCGAGAACTTCAAGCCCGGCTCACTGGCCAAGTTCGGCCTGGACTTCGACAGCGTCGTGGCGGCGAACCCCGGCGTGGTCTACGCCTCGATCAGTGGCTTCGGGCCCGGCGCCGGCCGCCACGTACCCGGCTACGACCTCATGGTGCAGGCGATCTCCGGCCTGATGAGTCTGACCGGAGACCCGGAGGGCGAGCCCTACCGGGCCGGCATCTCGGTATTCGACGTGATGGCCGGCAACCATGCGACCATCGGCATCCTCGCGGCGCTGCGGCACCGCGACGCGACCGGCCGCGGTCAGCACGTCGAGGTCAACCTGCTCTCCTCCGCGCTGTCCGGCCTGGTCAACCACAGCTCCGCCTACGTGGCCGGAGGCACGGTTCCCTACCGAATGGGCAACGCCCACCCCAGCGTCTTCCCCTACGAGCCCCTCCCCACCGCGGACCGTGACCTGATCGTCGCAGCCGCCAACGACGGGCAGTTCCGGCGCCTGTGCGAGGTCCTCGGCATCCCCGAGACGGCCGACGACCCGCGGTTCGCGCACAACAAGGACCGCACCGCCCGCCGTGCGGAGCTGCGGCCACTGCTGGTCGAACGGCTGGCCACCCGCGGTGCGACCGAGTGGTTCGAGGCCCTCGTAGCGGCCGGGGTGCCGGCCGGGCCCATCAACACGATCGACGGCGGCTTCGCCATGGCCGAACGCTTCGAACTCGACCCGGTGGTCCAGGTCGGTGAGGGCGAGCGGTCCGTGCCCATGGTGCGGCATCCCATCACCTTCTCCGACACCCCGGCCCGCTACGAACTCCCGCCCCCCGAACTCGACGAGCACGGCCCGGAGCTGCGCAAGTGGCTCGCCGCACCACGGGACGCACACGCCATGTCGGAGGCCTCCCGTGACTGATCAGCCGTCCTATCCCACAGCGCTGGGCGCAGCCGACCGCACCTCGATCACGCTGCTCGGCCATGACCTCGCCCGCGACGTCATGGGTGAGGTGGGTTTCGGCGAGCTCGCCTACTGGCTCGCCACCCAGCGCCGCCCCACCCCCGGGCAGGTAAGGGTTTTCGAAGCAGTGCTGGCCGCGCTCGCCGACCACGGCTTCACCCCGACCGCGATCGTCACCCGTCTCACCTACCTGTCGGCGCCGGACTCGGTGCAGGGTGCGCTCGCCGCGGGTCTGCTGGGCGGTGGCTCGCGCTTCCTCGGCGTCACCGAGGACACCGGAACCTTCCTGCACGAGGTCCTGGAGCGCCATCCGGGCCCGCTTCCGTCCCGCGAGGCGGACTGGGACGCTCTGGCGCTCACGACCGTACGTGAACAGCGGGCGGCCGGGCGGTTCGTGCCCGGCCTGGGCCACCACGTTCACAAGGACGGCGATCCGCGTACCCCCAGGCTGATGGAGATCGCTGCGGAGGAGAAGCAGTTCGGCCCCCACCTGTCGCTGTTCGCCGCGATCGGCCGGACCCACCCGCAGGTGCTGGGCAAAACCCTGCCGCTCAACGGCGCCGGGGTCTGCGGGGCCGCCCTGGCGGACCTCGACCTGCCTATCCCGTTGCTGCGCGGCTTCGCGCTACTGGCTCGCACCGCCGGGCTGATCGGCCAGCTGGCCGAGGAGATGCGGAACCCGGTCGGCAACGACATCTTTCTCTCCGTCGACCTGAACAACCGCCCTGTCGCCCCCGACCCGCACTCCGAGAACCGCCGCCGGTGACCGAGCCGCCCGCGCGCGAGCCGGTCGTCCTGCTCGTACACGGCGCCCACCACGGCGCCTGGTGCTGGGAGGAAGTGACGGATCGGCTGAGAGAGGCCGCCGTCCGTAGCCGCGCCATCGACCTCCCGCTCACCTCTCTCGCCGACGACACCGAGACGGTGCGCTCCGCCGTAGAGGAGGCGGCACGGCAGGGCCCCGTACTGCTGGTCGCGCACAGCTACGGTGGCTTGCCGGTCTCGGCCGGCGGGCACGCGGCCGGGCGCCTGGTCTACGTCGCCGCGCGGATGCCGCTGCCCGGTGAGTCTCCCGCGCAGCTCACCCCCCAGTGGAACGACCCCGGCTTCCGTCAGGGAGTACAGATGGCCGCCGACGGTACGGCGACGCTGCTGCCGGCAGCCCGGGATGTGCTCTACTCCGGCACCGCGCCGCAGTACGCCGAACGTGCGGCAGCGCTGTGGCGGCCGATGCGCAGCCGGGTGCCACAGGCGTCCCTCGACAACCCCGCGTGGCTGAGGGTCCCCAGTGCGTACGTCGTGTGCGCTGCGGACCGGGCCGTACGGCCCGACGCACAGCGGGCCTGCGCCGCGCGCGCCGCCGAGAGCATCGAACTCGACTGCGATCATTCGCCGTTCTACTCCGCACCCGAACGGCTGGCCCGCTTCCTGGCTGCGCAGGCGACTCTCCTCACCCGATCATCGTGAGTGGGAAGAAGTGCTCGATCTGACGGTCATCTGTCCGGGAGGCCATCCCTGGCCCGAGCCGGCCTCTGAAAAGGCAGCGCGTTCCCGGGCATGGACAGTCACTTCAACGCATGCGAAAGGAAGGCGTTCGGTGCCAAAGGCCGTCCCAGGCGGCCGGACGGCGGATCAGCCCTTGACGCGGCGCTCGACGGCACAGCCGTACTGGTCGGGCCGGCGGGGTTCAGCGCCGAGTGCGAGCGCGGCCTGACCAAAACGCCCTCCCGGAGGGAGGGCGGAAGCGATGTGTGCAGAGCGCCCCCGGCAGGACTCGAACCTGCGGCCAAGCGCTTAGAAGAGACTGATCTTGTTCACCGGCATCAGGCCGCTGACCTGCACCGTAGCCCGAACGACTTGCGCTGGGTGTAGAGCGTCACCGCGTATTCACCGGAGGGCAGTATTCCGGGGATGGGCAACGACTCCGGAGGGATTGCGATGATCACTCCGCATAACCTCCCCGACTTGGGCAAACCTATCAAGGGCATGGCAAAGGCCACAGTGTGTGTCGGAGGCGTGTCAGGACGCTCGCTGACCTCCGAGAGCGCTCGATGTCAGGGGCTGCGCTGGCGAACGGACGGCGCTCAGAGCTGGGCGCGCCCAGCAGACGCCGTCCTCAACCCTCCGCACAGTAGTTGAGTCAACGCCACTGTCGATTGCCTGGGACGTCCGTAGGATCTGACGCATGGCTGAGGATCTGAATCGACTGGTAAGCCGCTGGAGGCGGGAGACTCCGAGCTGCTGTCTCCTTCAATACAGCTTGCCGCAGGGGCGGTAAGGCAGCTAATGGCGCAATCGGTGAACAATCCTAGTGGTACAACAACCACTGATGTACTGATCCAGCATCGCCGCGACATCGCAGATCTCAAGGAGCGCATCAGGAATCGCCGATTGCAGGTTGCGGGACTTTACGGTACCCCGATTGCTGTTGTGGTTACACTCCTCGTGTGGTCGGGCTTAAAGATTTTCATTTGGCTAAATTCGGACACTCCAACAGCGATTAACGGTATTTTTAGCGGTACTACGGCTGTCTTGGTTGTCGCTTTTATCGTGCAGTTTTTTGCCGAGGGCGAACCTTCTCCCTGGAGGGACAACGGGACTCCGGTCAGGGAACTTGTTCTCGAACTTTCCTTGGCTGAAGAGCGCCATGTTCTCGAAGCTAGACGGCGCACACCTCCTGCGATGGACCGCCAGGCGTCCTACAAAGAAAGGATTCCCGTAGAGATATTCCGGTTGCGTACGGAGTCCCAGTACTATCGCCGTATGCATATTTGGATGCAGTGGCTGCTTTTTGTTAGCTCAGCGGCAATCTCTGCGGTGACTGCTTGGTATGACCCGCCTCAACCTGCAAAGGGGGCGTTAATCGGTCTGGGTTTTACAGTTACGGTGATCACTGCGGCGGCAGGATACTTTAAGCCCCGTGAGAAAGCTTTCAACCTCCAACAGACGGCAGACAGTATCGAGGGACATGCAACCGCCTTGGAGCTGGGTATTTCCCCGTACAATGCGGCTGAAGAAGCCCAGAATCTCGAACTATTTGCTACCACTGTGGAAAGACTGCGTTCAGAGCAGCGAATGCGAGAACAGCAATTAGATCAGCCACAGCAGGGGCAGCAGCAGGTCCTGTAATTGGCCCCTGCAGCAGGGGAGGCGACTCTCCGCGAGATGAGTGGTAGTGCTCGCGAAAAGTGTGGTGCTGCGGGATAAAGAAAGATTTGACCACTACTAGTGGGGAAAATCTGATCCACATCAAACGAAATTCCTAGCAAGGAGGTTTGAATGTCTAGCCATCAATCTGGGACAAGTTCCCTCACGAGGGAAGAGCAGCGTCTACTTAGTACCAAAGGGTATGTAATAATTGAAGATCCTGATCGCAGGAATCTCGAAAATTTTGCGGCTTCTTTGGGGCAAGTAAAAAGAGGAGTTGAGTTCATTCGAGCTCGATCGAAAGAAGAAGCCGCTGCATGGAGTCTTTCGGGGGTCTACGGTCGTGCAGAGTTCCCGTGGCACACCGATGGTGCCGTCTCTCGCAACCCTCCACGATTTGTGTGTATGAGCCTCGAAGGGGAATCTGGAAGTAAAATTCCCACCGAACTGTGCGACCCACTATCATCGGCCGATTCGGCCACCTTATCTTCCCTGAGGCGTGGAGTTGTACGGGTAACAGGGCGCAGCGGAAAAAAGAGGTACGCCTCGATTATCGAACGTCGCGTTGAGGCAAGAACACTCCTGCGGTGGGACCCCCGATCCTGCGAGCCTATAGGAGACGTCTCATTGTCGAAATTCATGGATCAACTCCAACCTTCTGCGTCCATCGGATGGGAATCCAAAACCGTGGCAATTATCGACAACTGGAGAATGGTGCACCGCCGTCCACCTGTTCCGGTGGCGATCGAGCGAACACTCTGCCGCGTCTACGCATACGAAAGTAGCGAATAGTATGTGGAATTATGATGAGTTCATCGCTAAGGCGAAATTGTACTTCCTTCGTGCTAGCGATAGGGATCGGGCCGACGATGAATTTACACTCTGGCTCCTGCTCGGATCGGAGTTCCTGCTCCGGGCCCCACTAGCTCAGAAGGGCTCCTTCCTCCTCGCTGTCCCAGAAGGTCCCAGCTTGATGCACGCAGCCGGTTACACATCGGCCACATCGGAGCCGAAGTCAGTTCCGTATAAAACGGTCTGCGAACGTCTTAAAATCATCATTCCTGATTTTTCGAAAGTTTATGACGATGCCATGTATCTAGCAAACGTCAGGAATGAGGAACTGCACAGTTCTAACTCGACGCTCGCAAATCTCCACAGCGCCGCCTGGATGCCTAGATTTCTTCGCGTAGCGGAAGTAATTGCCACTCACCTAACGATCCCCCTGGCGGATTTCATCGATTCAGAGATTATTGAGCACGCCAGATCGCTGGCAAACGAAGAAGATGCGAGAATTCAGCGCGCGGTTTCGCTGAAAATTACCGCAGCTAAAGAATTTTACTCGAAGCTACGAGAAGCGGAAGTTGAGAGTCGTAGGATTTTGAAGATTCCTCCGACTGGAGGTAGGCCATGGTCTGCTGCCGAATGCCCCGCTTGTAAGGAAAGTGCATTTCTATTCGAAAAGGTCGTCCGATCTACTCGAGAGCGCGTAGTGGACGATTTGATCGAGAATGACCAAATCATGGTCTCGACGGACTTCCAGTGTCTAGTATGCGGTCTCATCTTGGTGGGAATGTCAGAAGTCCGTATTGCCAAGCTTGAAACCGAGCGAGTGGTCACATGGACCACGGAGCCTGAAGAGCGGTTTGAGATTGAGCCGCAATACCTTGAACCGGTAGAAGAGTACGGAAACGACTGACCACAGCCGCTTTTCTCGGTCCGGTGTGTACTCCGTGTGCCGCGGTGCCGGCCGTCGACAGCTGGGGGACCTGCTGAAGATCTGCGCGAAATGCATCGACGGCCAGGAGCAGGAGATGAACGACAGGATTCTGAAGGGGTTGGGGGAGGGTCTCGACACCGAGGACTGAAGGCGGCCCACGGGCCCATCCCGCACACGCCTCCGGAGAGCATGATCCCGCAGCGACATAATATTGCTCTGACCTGCACGAATACTTCGGGAAGATCGCGCGCTCTCCCGATCCACACGCCTGTCACACGATGACTGTGCGGCGCCCTCCTAGGTCCAGGCGGAGAACCCGTTGTCAGGAAGTGTTCGAGTGGCTTCTGTGCAGCGCCCCGGGAAACACGACGTGCCCCGCCACCGCCTCCGCGCGAAAGAGGTTGGAGTCTGAGGCATCGAGGTTGGCGAGTGCGGTCCATGCTTCCCAAGCGCAGTGCCACAACTCTGGTACGGAGGCCGAGTGAGCGGCTCCCCGTGACCGACTGGCCGCATGATTCCTTGCGCGCCACCCACCACGGGTGTCTCGGCGCCGACTGTTGAGGGGCGGCGATGTGGCTACTTGAAGACGGTGCTCAAGGACCAAGCCGCAGACAACGGGTCCGAGTGCAGATGCGGTCGCCCGTTCCGACACGCTGATATGTGCCAGCAGCTCCGGCCACCGCAGCACGACGACGCTTTCCCAAAGTTCCGGAGGGACGGTGTTGGCGACGTGATGACTCTCCCCGACAGGGAGATCACGAAGCCGCCGTTCCCCTTCCTGGGTTTGACCGACGTAGCACAGCCCGCCACGGGTGAAGACCCCGTACAGGACGGGCCCGGTCACAGGGGTGAGCCGGCCGTTCCCGCGCGTCAGCAAGTCACCCACCTGATGGGCAAAGGCGAACCGACGGTCCTGCCACTGAGCGAGGCTCGCTGGATCCGAGACCAGGCGATGAAGGGAGGTGAGCCAGCTCGTGTATGCGTCCTCAAGATCAGTCACATCCGACAGTCTGAGGGTGTGCCTGTTCAGTCCAACAGCCCGTCGGCTCCTGTACCTTCAGCCTGGCATGACCACAAACCGATGGCTCAGAGCAGCAGGGTTCGAGACCATGAAGCCATGTCTCTCCCGACAGTAGGCTTGGTGCGCATCCTGCAGGCAGCGAGAAACGAACTCGGTCAGCTCACTGACCCGCCGCGGGCCAGTGTTCCCGTGGCCCAGGACGACTGGGAGCAGTCTCTGTGGGATGCAGGGCTCTGTGAAGAAGAGTGGCTTCTCGATGGCCCAGTGGATGCGCTGGTGACCGCTGTTGCGGAGGGGAACGCCAAGGAGATCAAGAAGCGTGCGCTCGACTTGGTACATGATGTAAAGGCGCGGGAAGAAAACCTGTGGTATCTGGCCGTGCTCAAATCTGGGCTCTCGCAGGAAGTGCTGCACCTGCGGGAGTGCTTGCATGCTTTTGTGATCCAAGTTCTTGATGATGCTGCTTGTGGATTTCCTGATGCTCTGCGGCATGTGGATGAGCTGCGGGCCAAGCTGGACTCGATTACAAGCGCCACGCCGAGTTTGCCGAGCGAAACGTGCAGTCAGATCTTTGGCGTGGCGCGCGATGAGATCTGTGACCAACGAGGGATCTTCCTGCCATCGCGCCTTCTGGCGAACTATCGGGGGCGTATTGGCGTGCTCTATAAGCGCCTATCTTCTGTGCTTTCTGAGCTAGCGAAGAATCCCCTGGAAGTCGAAAGTGCAGTCGATCTCGCTTGGGCCTATACGCAAAGCGGAAGACCTCTGTTGGTGCTGCGCTCGGCATTCTTTGTTTCGCGAACCGTAAGAAGTGGATTTTCTTCAGACCCGATTTTCGCGGAGCCGATTAGGCGCCTGAGGGCGCGGACCGATCGAAGCGCGGCTAACCACCAGGGTATCGTTCAAGCCCAGCAAAACCTCAGAAATGCATCAACTGCACAGCAGCGCGCCTTCTGCATGCTCGATATCTATCGCAGGGTGGTAGAGGGCCAGCTCCGGCCTTGTGCGTGGACTCTCCTTGAGCTGCGAGGGCGATCTGGAAGGTTGCCAGAGATTTCCTCCTTGCGCGACCAGCTGGTTGCTGATGGGCACCGAATCCTTCAGGATGCAGCACAGGCGATACTGCCAGCTGTCAGAAATGGGGCCGCTCACGAAGACTTCGAATGGGATGAAGATCGCGAGCTAATTTGTGTCGGCGAGGACACGGCTGCGGTAGAGGATCTAGCTGATGGGATCGAGCGGGCGTACGCATTCATGGTGGGGTTTGACTGTGCATTGATGGCGCTTCGGGCCGAGATGCCAGAACTTGCGCGCTTCCTTGACGAGAGCGATCCGCCCCAGGGAGTTCGTGCGCTGCGTGAGAGGAATGCTCTCAATGCTTTCGGTAGTAATGGGCTCTCGGTCCGCGATTGGCGCTATGAGCGCGGTCGCCTCGAAGTGGTGTTGGATCGCTGGGGGATGGAATCCTTCTATCCTGGCCTTCAGGCGGCAATGTGGACTTCCCGTTTTCTGGAGAATCTAAAAGAAGTCGCTGTGAGTATTCGCGGCTACGAATCAAATCCGATCGTAGTAAGCCGTCCGGCGCTGGATGCCATGTTCACTGTCTGGGACGAAGCTCGTACTCACTTCCCGGTATTGCCCGCCTTCGTCTTCATGCCAGCGGAGTACTCGGTGAGGGTTGCTGGGGGGCATCATGATGCTGCATTTGGTGTGGTGCTCCGCTTGGCGATTCAGAACACGCTAGTTATGTTCTCCTCGTTCGAAGAGGGCGGCAAATCCGATGTCTTGGTGCGCCGTCTTGCACTGGTGTCCGTTGCCATCCAGCAAACGAAGGTCCTAAGCGGAGACGGTCAATGCGTACGAGCGAATGATGTCGAATCGCTCATTTATCGCTTGACGGAACAGCTTGCAAAGCCTAAGCGAGAAAGAGTTCCGTCAGTTGCTCGCTACCTGCTTCAGAAACTGGCGAACGTGCATGACAGCTTGCCAGCTGCGTCGCCAATCCCTGGGCTCTCCGCCGACTCTGGAACTTAACGTACGGACTCTCATGGGCTGTAACACCCCGGGGTGTTGCAGCCGCTTGGGCCCGGCTTACCACTTGTTGTCAGTCGGGCGGACTCATGGAGGGCAAATGCCTGAAGGCTTAGGCGAGTTCAGTTGGTGGTGGATCAAGGCACGCAACCCGAGGGATGAGAAGTTCTTCCTGTACTACCCGAACAGCGGAGCGGCAGATGCCAGAGTTCTGCGAGCGTGTGATCGAGAAGGTCTTGATCACGCAATCCTGATCTGGAACATCTGCCATGAGTGCCGTTGCGGTGTGATCGCGAAGATCTCGATGATTCCTGAGTGGCAGCGCCAAGGCCTGGGGCGCCGGCTCGTAATGTGGGCCCTGCGCGACGGCCCCGGTTACCAGTGGGTCACATCGGGCCAGTCGTCAGAAGCCCAACAGTTCTTCCCGGCCCTGTCCAGGGAGACCGGCGCAGCCTTTACCAATAGGGGAAAGGCGTGCGCGCATATCGACGCGCACCGGTCGTACCCCAGGCCGCGGCTCGTACGCAACATCTGAGTTTGTCCCCCGACCGGACACCCCGGACAGCCACTGTTGCGACTGTCCGGGGTGTTTATGCAGGTGAGAGCATTAACCGGACAGTCGGACAGGTGGGACACTAGTCCCCGGTCGGCTCTTCGCCGTGTTCCAAGTAGCTGACCCGTCCCGTTTGCCGAGCAGTCGCCGCCGCTCTGATGCGGCGGGCAAGCCGAGGAATGGTGAGGGTGTCCACTTCGTCGAGGGAGTGGTAGGCGTACGCCCGGATCTCTGAGGTCTCCAACTGGATCCGCTCACGTAGGTCCTTGGGTAGCGTGCCACCGTCGAAGACGTACAAGACCTTGTCACCCTCTGCCGGATGCGGCGCCCAGTCCACCGCGAGCAGGTGCCCGATGGCTGGTGAGATGCCCAGTTCTTCGTGAACCTCGCGTACGCACGCTTGGCGGGGAGACTCCCCGATCTCCACGTATCCACCCGGGATCTCCCGGTAGTCCTTGTACGTCGGCTCAAGCAGTAGGACCCGGCCTTGGTCATCGAAGAAAAGCGCACCCGACGCCATCCTCGGGTGCGCCATCTTTGCCTCGTGCTCGTTCTCGCTCACGCGACCGAGCCTAACCAGTTCACACCACGCGAAGCCTCTCGGCCAGGTCTGCAATGGGCTGCGTGGGTCGCCCTCGGGTGCCGCGGACCCATCCGAGCACGAGTTCTCGGCTCATGTAGTGGTGCCTGACCTGCTCCGGAGCGATCCGCTCGGCTTCCAGCACCATGGCGAGCGCGTCGTCTGTGCGATTCCAGGCGCTGAGAGCGCGGGCAACCTCCAAGTTGTGCCGCACCTGGCGCTCAATCGGCAGACCGCTGGTGTCCACCGTCGGGCCCAGCTCTGCGGCAACCTGCATGTCGCCGAGCTCGCCAGCGGTTGCTACGCGGTGGATCGCAACGTTGGTCGGGCCGAACGCGGTCCACATGTGGTTTGCGTCGGAGCCCAGCCGAGCCGCCATCGTCTCGGCTTCCCGCAGGAACGTCTGAGTGGCGGCTCGATCTTCCGCCCTCGCCGCCGCCATGGAACCGGTTAGCAAGAGCGTGCCGTACACGGACAGGTACGAGGAGGTGGCCTCACCGAGACCGGGCTCAAGGAAGCCCGCAGCATCGTTCACGAGCTGGACTGCGGTCTCGAATCGACCTGTAGATAGCAGGCAGTGCGTGACGGACCGGAACAACGATCCCGTGATCACGTTATTGCCGCTCTGCTGTGCAGCGGCAAGCCCGCGATCGGCTGCGATCCAGGCGAGTTCGTTCTCTCCGAGCTTGCCGAGTACCATCGCGGCGCCCTGGTAGGTCAGGGCGAGAAGGGCGTTAGCTTCCTCCCGGTTGGGACCCGAATAGGCGCGGACGGCAAGCAGGGCGTCAGCGAGGAGCAGCGGGAGCTGTCGAGCCGCAAAGCCGAACCGCGAGCCCTGGTAGGCGTCCCAGACCTCGCCCACGTCGGACCGGAGCGCCGTGAGTGTGGGCGGCTCGCCATCGGCCGGCGTGCCGATGAGTGGAGTGAGGAGGCGGTAGTCCATCAGTGCTTCCCGCAGGGCGGGCACCGTGCGGCGCCCGTTTTCCTTGGACCACTCCATGAGGGTCGGCTCGCCAATGAGGTCGCCGATAGACACGTCAAGCGCGTGAGCGAGCGCTCGGATCACCGACAGGCGGTCCAGCTCGATGCGGTTGTTCTCGGCTTTGCCGAGCCAGTCGGCCGTGCGGCCGACCAATCCGGCAAGCACTTCCTGGGACAGTCCGCGGCGGTGGCGGTACCAAGAGACACGCTCGCCGGTCGTCAGATGCTGCGTCATTCCTCGCATGGCTTCAGCCTCACCTCGGTTCGCGGAAAGACCCCGGAAGGATTTTCCGGGGTCGTGCTGCGGGTGCGCCATAGCGTCGTGAACGTCCGATGCGAGACGCCCTGAATCGACAACGGGGAGGTACTGCCGTGGCTTTGACGGCTCATGAGCGGCATCAGGTGATGGTGGCTCTTGAACAGCTTTCTACGGAAGTGCGCGATCTGGTACGTCGCGCACAAGGGCTTGAGATGCCAGTCAATCCGACTCCCGTGTCTGCTCCACCTGGCAGAGGCGTTCATCGAGGCGAGCGAGGTGATCACGGATCGCCCCGATTTCCTGCATGATCGCGGTGAATTCCGGACTCGGCTCGGTCGTGGCTTGGCCTTGGGGCTCCGCGCACACGAAGTAGCCGCGAGTTGAGTCGGGGCGGACCACGCCGCGCTGCACGAGTAGCTGAAGTGCCTTGGTCGCGGTCCCCGGGGCCACGTCGAACCTCTCAGCGATGGCCCGCACCGCTGGCATCTTCTCCCCGGGGTTGGGCTTGCCAGCCTTGATGTCTCTCTGGAGATCGTCCGCGATCTTCTCGTTCACGCGGCGCGCGTCATCAGCAGTGGGCGTCATGCGACCGATGCTAGCCCCCTCATTGCCAGTTCAAGCGGCACTACTGACACAACCTATTGTGTTGGTTGTATCAGTAGTGCTAGAACAGTGTTGTTGGTCGACACCCCGATACGGGGTGCGAAGGCCGATGTGAGTCCTGCCTGACCGCGTCATCGAACGTCCCGACCGGGGCGGCGGCACTTCCGCGCAAGGACAGCCCGCCGTCGCAACCCTCCCTTCCATCGGCGTACAGGAGAGATCCGTGAGTAGTTCTAGGTTGCGCATGTTCGTGGCGGGCCATGAGGCCCTGACCACGGACGAATTCGTGGAACTGTCCCTCGGCACCCCGGTTGAGTTGTGGCTCGGGGTCGAGGGTGAGACGAACGAAGAGCGCGCGGCCCGCCTTGACGCGGCCCGCGACATCCTCACCGAGAACCCGGAGCTTCCCGACGACCTGATCCGCATCGCGGCCGAGATTATCGACGCGCACCCGGAGCTGTTCGACGTCGTCCCGCTGGCCCGGTTCGCCGGCCGCCGCAACTTCCGGAAGGGGGCCGCGGCATGAGTGACGGGCTGAGCTTCGACGACCGGATGTTCCTGGAGGGCCAGGCTGTGTACGAGCGGATCGTCGCCGGTCAGGTGGCGGACGTTCAGGCGGAACTGATGAACGCTCAGCTCCGTGCCTCACAGGGTGGTGAGGAGCAGTGACCTCCCAGACTTCTACCCCCGAGACGACAGCCGTCGCCGGGCGTCCGGCGGTGCCGCCGCTGTCGAGGCCCGAGAAGATCCTGTTGGGCACGGTTGCGGTGCTTGCGGCGGGGGTCGGTGGGCTCGGTCTGGCGTCGTCGTTCGAGGCGGTGTCGACGGCGGGCGCCCGATGGGGCTTCGATTCCCCGTGGATGCTGCCGGTCGGTATCGACGCGGCGATTCCGGTGTTCACGGCGGCGTTCCTGCTGTTGATCCGTACGGACATGCCGTTGGGCTGGGTGCGGTTCGTGCCGTGGGTGCTGACCGGGGTGACGTGCTGGCTGAACATCGCGGCCGGGCACTCGCTGTCCGCGAAGCTCGCGCACGGCACCATGCCCTTGCTGTGGGTGGTCCTGTCCGAGGTCGCCGCGCACGTGTACGCGTCCCGCATCGGTGCCGTGACCGGACGGCGGATGGAGAAGATCCGGTTCTCCCGGTGGCTGCTCGCTCCGCTGTCGACGTTCGGTCTGTGGCGGCGCATGACGCTGTGGGAGGTCACCTCCTACACGGTGGCGCTGGGTCGTGAGCGGGAGCGGCAGTTGGCCCGCGCGCAGCTGCGCGAGGAGCACGGCCGGCGCTGGCGCTCCAAGACACCGCGCCCCGAGCGGGTGCTGTTGAAGCTCGGGGAACTGGCCCCGGCCGCTGAGTACATGGCCCCCGTTCCGCCGAAGGCTCCGGACCAGGTACCGCCGAAGAAGGAGACGGCCAAGGCGCCGCGCAGGCACGCTGCCCAGGCAGCCAAGGGCAAGACCGGCCGGACGGCGCGGACTCCTGCGGAGCTGCTCGCCGAAGCCCGTACGGCTACGGCTGGCTGGACGGATGACGCGGTCAACGCCGAAGCCATCCGCACCACGCTGCACTGCTCGGCAGCCAACTCCCGTGTGCTGCGCGACCTGTTGCTTGCCGAGCGTGCCGAGGGTCCGCACCTGCACACCGTCGACACCACCACTGCCGACACCGGCAGCGGTGAGGGGGTGGCGGCATGAACACCCTGGCCACGGTCCTGCCGTCCGTACTGCCGCTGGCTGCGGGGTGGGCACTGCACGTGCGATGCCTGCACGCCCGGCTGAACACGGCACGGCGTGACCCGCTCACCGGGTTGCCGACCCGCGACACGTTCACCCGCCGGGCTACTGCCCTGATGACGGATGAGCGCGCGGTTGTCGTTCTCGCCGACGTCGACCGCTTCAAGCACATCAACGACACGTTCGGGCATGCCGCCGGGGATGCGCTGTTGAAGGCGACCGCGGACCGGCTCGCCCACCACGTCGGCCGGTCCGGGGTCGCCGGACGGCTCGGGGGCGACGAATTCGCCGCCGTCCTCATCGACGACCACGGCACCGCCGCGGACCTGCTCGCCGTGCTGCACGGTGTGCTCGCCCGGCCGGCCGACGGCCACAACCCGGATGTGCACACCACCGTCTCCCTCGGCTGGGTGCGCGCCGCGGACTTCCCCGCCGACGACCTGTCCGGTCTGCTGCGCAGGGCGGATGAGGCGATGTACGCGGCGAAGCAGGGACGTGCCGGTATGCGGCGGGCGGGGCTGGGGCGGCTGTTCGCCACGGTCGCAGGTCGCCGGTCCGGCCGGCGCGGCGCCCGCACGGCTGCTCCGGTTGTGGGGGTGGCCGCATGAGCGGGCTGCGGATCGGTTCGGTGTGCACCGGGTACGGCGGTCTGGACATGGCAGTACAGGCCGTGTTCGGGGGTGAGTTGGCGTGGGTGGCGGACAACGACCCCGGCGCCGCACTCATCCTCGCTCACCACCACCCCGACGTCCCGAATCTCGGGGACATCACCGCCGTCGACTGGCACGACATCGAGCCGGTGGACCTCTACATCGGCGGCTATCCGTGCCAGCCGTTCTCGCTCGCCGGCAAACTGAAAGGAACCGACGATGAGCGGCACCTTTGGCCTTCGACTCGGCTTCGACACTGTCCTGTGCGACCTTGCCGACCTCGGGTTCGATGTTCAGTGGGACGTTGTACGCGCGGACCAGGTCGGCGCTCCGCACCAGCGCAAGCGGCTCATCGTCCTCGCCATTGCTGCCGACGCCACGGACCTCGGACACGAACGGAGCGGGAGCGCACGGGGAGGGCGGCTTGGACCTGCGGACAGCGATTTCGCTGCTGCCCACGCCCACGTCGTCGTCCCCGGGCACGACGGCGAACTTCCGGCCGGACGGGACGCCGTACAGCGAGGGCTACGGGATGACGCTCCTCGATGCGGTGCGGCTGCTGCCGACACCGACAGCCGCGGACGGGGACCGCACGAGCACGATGTACAGCAGGGGCAACCCGACTCTGCTTGGGGCCGTTTCGCGCCCGCGATCGCGCGGTGGGAAGCGGTCACGGGTCGTCGTGCCCCCGGGGCAACTGACGATCGAGGTCGACTGAGCCCGGCGTTCGTCGAATGGATGATGGGGCTCGCCCCCGGCCACGTGACCGCCGTCCCGGACCTGCCCCGCACACAGCAACTGCAGACCCTCGGCAGGGGCGTCGTCCCCCTCCAAGTCGCCGCCGCCCTGCGCCTCCTGGCTGCCTGCGCCCAGGGAGCGACCGAGGGGCGGAGGGCCGCCTGATGTCCCTGACGTTCGCCAAGTGCTACGACCCCACCGGCACCCGCCACGGCGTGCCCACGTTCCCGTGGCGCCTGGCCCCGGACGGCTACGCCACCCGCGGTCAGCTCCGTGCCCGTGGTTTGCGGCCGGGCGGTCAACCGGTCGCAGCGCAGGTGATGCGCCGCCACCGGGGCCGCAAGACCGGGGCGCAGGTCGCCTACCTGTACCGCCTCGACCTCGCCCGTCCGGTGCGGCCGATGACCTCGCGCAAGTGGGGTGCGCTCGCCCTGGCGATGCTCGCCCGCCGCACCTGCCCCCAGTGCCAGGTGATCTACAGCTACTGCCTGCCGACCTCGCTCGGAATGTGCATCCTCTGCGCCTACCCCGAGGAACAGTGCGCCGCCTGACCCGATCCGAACCGGGGCCCGGCCAACGGCCGACCAAGACAGCGGCCGGGCCCCGCCACTCCTCCACACAGAAGGAAGTTTCAGTGAAGCACCCCGACGACGACAACGAACTCTTCAACCGACTCGAAACCGAGATGACTGCCGACCCGTCGGCCGACTCCGGGGGCGACGTGGTCGACCTCGGCAAGGCGCGCACCGCGCGCGGCGAGTCGACCGACCCGACCCCCAACCCGACCCCCGACGCGTCGGCCGACTCCACCCCGCCGCAGTCGGCCGACTCGGAGCCGACCGAGTCGGGCGACTCGCCGTCGCCCCTGGTCGACCAGACGGTGCCGACGGTGTCCGGCCCCGGCGTCATCGACCGCATCAAAAACTCCAAGCGGCTGGACGTCTTCCCCGTGTGGATGAAGTCGCGCGCGGAGTTCAAGGAAGCGCTTGGCTGGCTGGCCGGGCACGCCTGGCACACCGTCGCCTTCCACGCGGTGCGCGTGCCGTTCGTCTACCTCCCCAAGCTCGCCTGGCGCTCACCGCGCGGCGCGCTCAACACCCTTGCGAGGATGGGGCGTTGGGCCGTGGATGGCGAGGGCGAGGCCCTGCGCCAGTACACCGCTTCGCACGAGCGGGTGGATGAGTACTTGAAGCTGTCGCGGCAGCGGGACCGCCGGGTGCGGCTGCGCGTTGTCGTGACCGTCCTCGCGGGCGTGCTCGCCCTGGTCGCCGGGCTGTTCCTGGTGTTCGGGGCGCAGCCGCTCACGCAGTTCATCGCCGCGGTGGTGGCGGTGCTCGGCTTCGGTTGGGCGGGGGCGCCGGCGGATGCTCCGCTCGCCACGCGGGCGGTCATCAAGACCGAGGTACAGAAGCTGACCAGCGACATCGTGGTCAAGGCCATGGCGTCCATCGGCATCGGCCAGATCGCGTCCGCCGTCGCCAAGGGGCAGGACGGTATCCGGTTCGTGGCCCCGATCACCCGCGAGGGTCCGGGCTGGCGCGCGGACATCGACCTGCCGCTCGGGGTGACCGTCGCCGACGTGGCCGACCGGCGCGCCCGCCTCGCGTCCGGTCTGCGCCGCCCGCTGGGGTGCGTGTGGCCGGACGCCGACCCCAATGAGCACGAGGGACGGCTCGTGCTGTGGGTCGGTGACCGGGACCTGTCCAAGACCGGCATCGTCAAGTGGCCGCTGGCCAACGCGCGTCGGCACGACATCTTCAAGCGGAACCCGTTCGGCATCGACCCGCGAGGGCGTGCTCAGTCGGTGCCGATGATCCAGCACAACATCCTGATCGGCTCGCTGCCCGGCCAGGGCAAGACCGCCTCGGTGCGGGTGCTCGTCTGCGGTGCGGCCCTGGATCCGTCGGTGGAGCTGTGGTTGCACGAGAACAAGGGCACCGGCGACCTGGACGCAATCGAAAGCGTCAGTCACCGGTTCGTTTCCGGGATCGACGACGACTCCATCCGGTACGCGGCCGACTCCCTCAAGTTGCTGCGCGAGGAGGTCATGCGCCGCGCGGGTGTGATCAAGAAGCTGCCGCGGGACCTGTGCCCGGACAAGCGCATCACCCGCGCCATCGCCGACAAGCGCTCGCTCAAGCTGTGGCCGCTGCTCGCCGTCTTCGACGAGTGCCAGAACCTGTTCGCCCACCCCAAGTACGGCAAGCAGGCAGGTGACGACGCTGAGTTCATCATCAAGCTCGGTCGCGCGCTGGGTGTGATGCTCGTGCTGGCCACGCAGCGCCCCGACAAGGACTCGCTGCCGACCGGCATCAGCGGCAACGTCTCCATCCGCTTCGCTCTCAAGGTCGCCGGTCAGGTCGAGAACGACATGATCCTGGGCACGTCCGCCTACAAGAACGGGGTGCGCGCCACCTCGTTCCGCCCCGAGATCGATGCCGGTAACGGCTACCTCGCCGGCGCCACCACGCTGCCGGTCGTGGTGCGCACCGCCTACCTGGACGACAACGCCACCCACGCCATCGCCCAGCGCGCCCTCGCCCTGCGCAAGGCGGAAGGAACCCTGTCCGGGCACGCCCTCGGGGAGGACGCCGACACGACGGCCGGGCCGTCCTACGACCTGCTCGCCGACGTCGCCGCGGTCGTGCCCGCGTCCGAGAACCGGGTGTGGAACGAGCGGATCGCCGCCCGGCTCGCCGAACTGCGCCCGGAGGTCTACGGCGGCTGGAAGGGCGAGAACGTCACCAGCGCGCTGAAGCCGCACGGCATCAAGACCACCGGCGTCGCTGGGACCACCGACGACGGTGAGCGCACCACGCGCCGCGGCATCGCCCGCGACGACCTCACCACCGCGATAGCGGAGCGTAACCAGAACCGGGGCGCGGCTTGACCCCGAAGAGTCGCTACCGGTAGCGGGGTGACCCGCTACCGGTAGCACCCCCGCTAGCACCCCAAACCACATCCCATCTGGGATCTAGCGGATAGCACCCCACCTGCGAAAACCCCGAAAACCGCCCCGGAGGGCCCCCGATGACCCCCATAGCCCTTGCTGTCGCCTGCCTGCTGACAGTCACGCTCGGTTACAGCGGCTTGTGTGCGGCCTCGCCGTTCGGTGACTGCCGCAAGTGCCGCGGCATGGGCCACGCGCTCAAGACTGACCGCAAGGGACGGCTCAAGCGTGGCAAGCCGTGCCGCCGCTGCAAGGGCCACGGCAAGCGCATCCGCGTCGGCCGCTGGCTCTACAACCGCGCCGCCCGCATCTACCGCACAGGCACCAGCAACTGAGCAGGCGACCGGCGACCGCCCGTCATGAGACGGACCCCGCATTTTGTAGACGCTAGGTGGGCGCGGTCGCCGGTCAACGCCCCGACCTTGCCAACCCGGGGCCCGGTGAGCCTACCCGCCCGGCCTCCCCGCCCGAAAGCGAGTTCCCCTCGTGATCTTCGACATCTCCGCCGTGCTGCTGTTCGGCACCGCCTCCGTGTTCGCCGTCAAGACCAAGTCGGCCGGCGCGGCCGCCGCGCTGGCGCTGTTCCTGTTCGGGTTCTTCGCCGCCGGGACCGGCGCGTACGAGCCCATCCGCGACCTGGTCGCCTCCTTCGCCCACTTCACCGCCGACCTCGCGAACTGAGCCGAAACGGAGTGCTTCCCATGAACGAGCCGATCATCGCCCGGCACTGGCTCGCCCTCGCCGCACCCAAGGCAGCGCCCGCCATCGCCACCACCACCGTGCTCGCCCTGGCCCGGATCTGGAACGCCAATGGCGCCGAACACAGCGTCGGCAACGCCGTGCTGATGACCGCCCTGACGCTCGCAGCGGGCGCGGCCGGGGTGTGCGCGAGCGTCGGCCGTGCCGGTGACTCGGTCATCGCCGGGACCGCGTTCGCCGCGTCCGGAGCACTCGCGTTCGCCGGGGTCGCCGGGTACGCCGACGGCATGCCGCTGCCCATGCTGCTGTGGTCGGTGGCCACCGCGGGCGCCTACGGACTCGCCGCCCGCTACTGGCGCACCGACCGCCGCGAACGGATCACCCACCAACGGCAGACGAGCGAGCGGCGCGAGGAATACGCGCACGTCGAACGCGTCGAAACCCTGCGCGCCACCACACAGATCGAAGTCGCCCGCAGCGGCGCCGCCTACGCCGAAGCCCTCGCCCAGGCACTCGTCACCCGCGCCACCCTCCCCGGCTTCGACCCCACCGCCCTCGAACGCGCCGGACTGCCCCAACTCCCCACCGCACAACGGGAGTCCGTGTGATCGGCCGTCTGCTCGCCCGGCGCCGCCTCGCCATCCGCCACCACACCGGGTGGGTCTCCTGGCCCGTCGGCGGGCGCCCGCGCGGCCCGCGCCCGATCCTCGCCCTGCACCGCCTGCCGGACCCCAACTGCCCGTACTGCGGTGGCGAGGGAGAGGTGATCGGTGCGGTGTACGGGGAGGACGAGCCGGACTACGACGACTGCGAGTGCGCCCCGTTCCTGCCGCTGCGGTTCGTGTGGCTCCCCCACAGCCCGCGCTGGCTCCGCGTACGGCGGGCCTGCCCAGCCTGTGGCACCCGCTCACGCACCTGTGGCTGCTACAGCACCGAAGCCCCCTTCTAACCCACCGAGAGGACACCCGTGTTCGAGATCCGCATCATCTGCGACCCGGCCGACACCGACCGCATCACCGCAGCCCTGGACACCACCTTCCAGACCGGCACCGTCACCGTCGAACCCGCCCGCGACGGCAAGCGCACCCGCCTCTACGCCAAAGCCGACCACCGCACCGAACAGGGCCCCTGGCCCACCCCGGAAGCGGCCTACGCGTTCGCCCCGAGCCTCGTCCGCGAGATCGCATGGACCGCCCGCACCGCCAGGGCCGTCATTGACCTGCCGTTCAACGGCGACGACTGCCGCGAATACTGGCTGCGCAAAGCGGCACTACTGGACCGCATCGCGCTGCACGACGAACAGGCAGGCATCACCGGCGACGCCGGCACGGCGGCCACGGAAGCGGCCCGCCGGTTCGTCGACCACGACCGCGACAACAGCGGCGGACACCCGAGCGGTCCGATTCGGGCCGCGTACCCGAGGGCTGCCGCCCAACCGCGTGGCTACGTCCGCCAGGAATACGCCCACTGGGCCAAGAACCACTAGCTCCGCCCGGGGGCGGTGGCACTTCCGCGCAAGGACAGCCCACCGCCCCCGGTTCTCCCTGCCCATCCGAAGACAGAACAGGAGAACCCCAGGATGCCGTACCCCGACGGCTCTGCCCAACTTCACGCAGCACTTGACGCAGCGTCACACGACTGGCGCGTCTTCCCCCTCGTACCTGGCGGCAAGCGGCCCGCCGTCCGCGACTGGGAGCAGCACGCCACCACCGATCGCGAGCGCATCATCCGGTGCTGGACGCACGCCGCGTACAACGTCGGCATTGCGACCGGCCCGTCCGGCCTGGTCGTCGTCGACCTGGACCGGCCCAAGCACCCCGCCGACACCCCGCCGGCCGCATGGGCCGAACACGGCGTCACCGACGGCTCCGACGTCCTCGCCGTGCTGTGCGAGCGTCACGGCCAGCCCCTCCCCACCGACACCTACACGGTCCGTACGTGGAGCGGCGGCACCCACCTGTACTTCGCCGCACCCGAGGGCGAAGCCCTGCGCAACACCGCCGGGGACAGCGCCCGCGGGCTCGGCTGGAAGGTCGACACCCGCGCCGTGGGCGGACTGGTCGTCGGTGCGGGCAGCACCTTCGCAGGGCGCCCGTACACGGTCGTCCACAACGCGCCCGTGGCTCCGCTGCCGGGCTGGCTCGCCGAACTCCTGCGCCCGGCACCGCTGCCGGCGCAGAAGCCCGTCACGGTCGCCCTCACCGGTCGCGGCCGGCGCACCGCTTTCCTCAACGCAGCCGTCAACGGGGAAGTCGAACGGGTCACCAACTCCGGCGACGCTCAGCACAACCACTCCCTCTACATCGCCGCTGTCGCCCTCGGACAGCTCGTTGCCGGGGGAGAGCTGAGCGAGGGCGCGGTGACCGGCTGGCTGCTTACGGCCGCGCTCCACGTCGGCCAGGGCGAGGGCGAGGCACGGCGCACCATCGCTTCCGGGCTCAGGGCCGGGGCCCGGCGCCCCCGGACGGTCGCGGCATGAGCGCCGAACCGAACCCGATCCCGCCGCTGCACCTGTACTCGGTCCCCAGCGACCCCCAGCCCACAGCCTTGGCGGCGCCGAAGCGGGAGCGCCCGCGCACGGCATGGACAGCCGATCAGCTCATGGCCGCGGACTTCCCCGAACCCAAGTGGGCCGTGCCCGGCCTCCTCGCCGAGGGCGTGAGCCTGCTCGCCGGCCCGCCCAAGGTTGGTAAGTCCTGGCTCTCCCTCGGACTGGCCCTCGCCGTCGCGGCCGGGGGCAAGGCGTTCGACTCCGTCCCTGTCGACGGCGGCCCGGTGCTCTACCTCGCGTTGGAGGACACCCCGCGGCGTCTCCAGACCCGCATGGGCAAGCTGTTGGGCGGGCAGCAGGCGCCGGCCGGGCTCACCCTCGTGACCGAGTGCCCGCCCTTCCCTCAGGGCGGCACAGAGGCGATTGCACAGTGGCTGGACCGCAACCCGGACGCCCGCATGGTCGTCATCGACGTGTTCGCCAAGATGCGCGGACAGGCCCCCCAAGGCGTATCCGCCTACGACGCCGATTACGTCTCCGTCGGCTACGCGAAACGCCTCGCCGACCACTACGGCATCGCCGTCGTCCTGGTCCACCACGTCCGCAAGGCAGGCTCGGACGACTTCCTGACCGAGGTCTCCGGGACCAACGGCATCGCGGGCGCCGCCGATGCCACGCTCGTACTCAAGCGGGCCCGCGGGCAGGCGGACGGCATCCTGCACGTCACCGGACGCGACGTCGACGAATCCGAGTACGCCCTCAGCTTCCAACCCGCCTCCGGAGCCTGGCACTTGCTGGACGGCCCGGTCACCGACCACACCGTCGGCGACACCCGCGCCGCGATCCTCCGCTACGTCCGGGCACACCCCGGGGCCAAACCCAAGGACATGGCAGGCGAGCTGCCGCACGTCGACATCGACACCATCCGCCGGACCTGCTCACGCATGGCCGATGCGGGACAGCTCACCAAGGACGCCAGCGGCCGGTACTACCCGGACACCGACACCCGCACACAGACCACCCCGGAGGTGTCCGCACTGTCCGACTGTCCGGTTACCCCCTCTGACCAGCACGAACAACCCGGACAGTCGGAATTGGAGCTGTCCGGGCTGTCCGGCCCGAGTAAGGAAGGGAGCGCGCGGTGACGACGGCCCTACCGAGGCTCAGGGACGAAAAGCTCACGCTTGCCGAGATCTGCAAGGACCTGAAGATCTCGCGCTCAACCTTCTACGACTGGCGCGCGAAGGGGCGTGCCCCTCGTTGCATCAAGCTGCCCAACGGTGACATTCGGGTTCGGCGCAGCGACTACGAAAACTGGCTGGACGATCGGGAGGACGCCGCCTGATAGATGGCGCGACGTACAACGTCAAGATCTGGAAAACGGCGGTCTATAAGGGCAAGCGCAAGACAACGCACACCGTGCGGTGGGAACTGGACGGCAAGGAGTGGCGAGCACCGTTCGACACGAAAGCACTCGCCGACGCTTTCCGCTCCGAGCTTGTCAGCGCCACACGCCGGGGTGAGGCATTCAGCCACGCCACGGGGCGCCCGGTCTCCCACCAGTCCGGGGCGAGCACGGTGAAGTGGTACGACTTCGCCGTCCAGTTCGCGGACGCTCAATGGCACCGGACCGGCGGGAACAACCGCAAGAACACGGCCAAGGCGCTCATGGCGACCACCGTTGTTTTGTTGCGTACACCGCCGGCCGCGTTCCGACCGGTTGACGTGCGCACGGCGCTGCGGGAGTTCGCGTTCAACACGCGGCGCAGGGAAGACGCTCCACCTGAGATAGCCACCATCCTGAAATGGGTGGAGCGCAACGCCTTGACGATGGCCGCATGGGAGGACCCCGCCAAGGTCGATGAGGTACTTCGAGCTGTCGGCTCGAAGTTGGACGGTACGCGTGCCGCGGCAAGCTCTGTGAAGCGCAATCGGCGGATCCTGAACGTGGCCATGGAGTACGCCGTCAAGCACCGGATCCTGCGAGCGAATCCCTTGCCGAAGGGAAGGGGGGCGGCGCCTAAGACGTCGTCCGCGGTCGACAAGAGGTCTCTCCTCAACCCGGAGCAGGCGGCCCGCCTGATGGGGTGGGTACGCCGACGTCCCCGCGGCGGCAAGCGGCTGCACGCCTTCTTCGCCACTATGTACTACGCCGGGCCGCGCCCGGAGGAGGTTGTGGCGATGAACGTTGCGGACGTCCGCCTGCCTGATGCCGAGGCCGAAGACCAGTGGTGTGAGCTGTTGTTCCACACGGCTCAGCCGGAGGTCGGGAAGAACTGGACGGATGACGGCGAGATCCACGAAGAGCGGGGGCTGAAGGGGCGCGCTTCGGACGACACGCGCGTTGTGCCGGGGCACCCGTCGCTGACACGAACCCTCCGCGCGCACATCAAGGCGGAGAACCTGAAGCCAGGAGATCTGCTGTTCCAGGGCGAGAAGGGCGGCATGCTCGCCGGCTCGGTCATCCGCCGGGCATGGCGTAGCGCTCGCTCGGAAGTGCTCACACCAGTGGAGTTCGACTCGCCACTCGGCAAGCGGGTGTACGACCTGCGTCACACCTGCCTAACCAACTGGCTCAACGCTGGCATCCCGCCAGCGCAGGTCGCTGAGTGGGCGGGCAACAGTGTCCCCGTGCTGTTGGCGACCTACGCCCGATGCATATCCGGGCATCTGAGCGATCTCAAGAAGCGTATTGAAGCGTGCGGTGACCTACCAGAAGTCTGACGGTGCTGCAGCTGGCTCTGACGTACGTCGTTTGGGCCACTGCAACCGATCGGATCGAGGATACGTCTTACGTGCTAGGGGAGGGACATGATGGATCAACATGAAACCGATGGGGCTCGATGTCCCATGTGCGGGGGCAGTTCGTTTCGCGTAGATTCATCGACCCTACATATTTGCCAGCTGTGTAAGGCTGACTTCTCAAGCGGACGGGTCGCCAGTATCAGTGGCGCCAACGCCAAGGAAGTAGCTGAGATTCTCAAGCTGGTAGAGACGCAGCGACTGGCCAGCCGTGGGCCATGGCGTGCTGGCCTGTTCTACCTGCTCGTGCTAGCCGTAGCCACGACTCTCTTCCTGGTGGTCGCGAGCGTCCTTCCGGTTTGGACTCTGCCGGTCGTGATTCTTGGGGCATTGGTCGGGGCTGTGGTGGTAGGCGCACTGCAACTTCGGCAGGATGACCGTCTCAGCGAGAAGGGACTGCTTGCGCTGCTGCAGGCAGCCTTTCGAGCCGCACGGTCGATGGGTCGAACCCAGCCACCTGCGCCCGACCCCGGCTCAGGACCTACCGCGCCTGGTCTCTGAGCCTCAGGGAAAACTTCTCCGCGTATTCACCGCACCCACCCGCAGAAACCCGGTGACAGCCGGACAGCGCCGGACCCTCCCCGCGATCACCGGGGGAGGGTCCGGCGCTCTTCTGCGTAGGGCTGGGCATGCTCTGACCAGCAAAAACGCCCTCCCCTAGGGAGGGCGGGGTATGGGCGCCCCCGGCAGGACTCGAACCTGCGGCCAAGCGCTTAGAAGGTGTACGGGCTTAAGCGCTGTGCTCACCAGGGTTTTCCCAGCTGCGCGTTCACCGAATTAATGCAAGGCGCTTGGCCAATCCCCGGGGGATTTTGGCGGGTACTCGGCGCTCCCGGGAAAGGCGCCGCCTCGGACCCACTGTAGGGGTCCGAGGCGGCAGGACGCACGGCTCCGCTATCTGAGCGGATGAGTACCTCGCGCGAGGATCCCAACCGTGCGCCCGCTGCGCGCAGCGTGAAGGCAGCGCCGGATGCGCATGCCCCATCACTGCAAGATCATTCAAAGTAGGCGAACTCCTACAGACATTGGATCATGATCAGGCGAGCGTGAGCGGGTGCCGTCCGCCTCACCCCAGCCCGACTGGGTCCTCGCCGAGCGACGGGCCATGGGTGCGAGAATTCGGGCAGCGCGTGAACACGCGAACCTCACGCAGGAGGCCGTCGCCAACGGGGCCAGCACTGACCGCCCATCCGTCGTTCGCATCGAGGCCGGCCAGCAGTCGCCCACCTCTGACACCCTGATCCGGATTGCGCGCGTGATCGGCGTGTCTGCTGCGGAGTTCTTCAGGTGACCCGCCGCAGCCTGCACGGACAGACTGCGGCGGGCCGTGGCCGCCCCCGCTCGGGGGAGCACGGGTGTGGCCGTTCAACCCTCGCGTATCAGCCCGTCAAGGCGACCGAGCGCGAGGCGGTACAGAGCCAGACTGTCCGGGCAGTACTCCCACTCGGTGCAGCGCGCACAGGATGTCCGGTGGGCCCGGTGCGTCAGCGCGGCCTTGCGTTGGACGCAGTCGACACAGCCGCGTGGCAGCCAACGGTGCAGGGTCCGGTCGACGACCTTCAGGCGGGGGCCCAGGTTGAGGGTGGCTGCGTTGCCGCACCAGATGCAGCGGCCTCGGGCGGCGCGCCCGTGGGGGCGTGTCGGGTCCGCAGCCTTAGGGACGGGCAGCATCTCCAGCGCGTTGACGAACCCCGGGTTCACGCCTGCTCCAGCTGTGCCCACAAACCATGCTCGTCCGTGGTGACGCCGGTCGTGCGGGAGAGACCCTCGATGACGCGCCAGCCGGGGCCGTGGCTGTGGCGCAACGACAGCGGATGGGTGCCGGTCGCGGTGATGCGGAGGCGCGCGCCCGCGAAGGCGAGGGCTACCTCGATGACGTCGGCGCCGGCGGTCAGGATGGCGACGAACAGTTCGTTAGCCACGATCGGCGCGTCGGGGTGGTCGGTGTGCCTTGATACCCACGCCCTGACGTCGGCCGCGGCTGCGGGGTGTCCCTTGAATGTCGCCTCGTGCTGCGTGCTCATGTGCTCACCTCGACCCAAATCTCGGGGATGCCGGTGGCGTCGGAGCTGCCCCACTGGTCCGCGCTGCGCAGTGCCATGAGGACGTCCCCCCAGGCTGCGGAGTCGGGAGAGTCCGGGGCAGCTACGTGCAGGCGTACGCCGTGCTCGACGACCAGTACGTGCACGGGCTCGCCGAGAGCCCGCTCCAGCGCGGTGCGTAAAGCTGCTGCTCGCAGGCTCATAGGCATGCCCGATCCCCACTCTCGCGTGAGAGGCTGACTCTTGCGCAAGAGTAGACCGGAACTCATTACTCTGTCACGTAAGTCACACGGAAAGGGGCACAGCGTGACGACCGATACGCCGCGGTACTTGCAGGTCGCCGACCAGATCCGGGCCCGGATCGAATCCGGGGATCTCGTGCCGGGCAGTCGGCTTCCGTCCGTCTCCGAGATCGCGGCCGAGTGGGGCGGCAGTAGCAGCGTCGCCACCGCTGCGTACAAACTCCTCGTCGAGGAAGGTCTCGTCGTGTCCCGGCATGGTGCCGGCCACTACGTCCGTAGCCAGGACACCCCGAACTTGCTCGTACGCCAGCATCGTCGCCGCAGCGAGGACTCGCCGTTCGCGGAAGGCGCCGCCAAGCAGGGCGCGGTGGGTACGTGGCGGCACGAGTCGACGACCGAGCACGCGTCGGAGCAGGTGGCCGGGCGGCTGGGCATCGAGGCCGGGACGCCGGTGATGCACACCTCGTACGTCTACCTGGCCGACGAGCAGCCCGTGCAGCTCGCCGAATCGTGGGAGCCCCTCGCCCTCACCGGCCAGTCGCTGATCGCGCTTCCGGAGGTCGGCCCGTACGCGGGCGTCGGAGTGGCCGCACGGATGCGAGTGATCAGCATCGAGGTAGGCGATCCAGTCGAGCGCGTGCGTGCACGGCAGGCGACGAGGCAGGAAGCGCAGGTCCTCGGCATGACACCGCCTGGCCCCATTCTGGCGATCGAGCGCACCTACTACGACCAGGCCAGCGGGCGCCCGGTGGAGACTGCGGACATCGTGATGCGCGGCGACCGCTGGGTGGCGGTGTACGGGCAGCAGCCCACGGACTGACGGTCAGGCGGACGCGGGGCCCACGTTTGCGACGAACATGGCGCCGCTATAGCCGGGGCCACCACCGAAATAGAGTTTCTGGCTCGTGCCGTCGGCGCTGCTCCCCTTGTAGGCGAACACGATCGTCACGTTGCCGGACCCGTCGACCTCGCCAGGCTGCACGATGAACTCCCGCACCCCGGCGACACCAGCAAACGCAGCCTGCGGGTACATCGGCGCGTACCCGTCCGTCTCGGGGGTGCTGGTGCCGGAGCTGGTGTACCGCGAGACGCCGCCCGCCGCCGCCCTGATGCCGGTGTCTACGACGATGCCGTACGTGCGCAGGTACGACGGCGAGTACCAGATCCGGTCACCGACAGCCCCGGGTACGGACTTGCCGATCTCGATACCGCCCGTTGTGGTGACGATGGCCCACCCCGCGACGATGGGCGGAGTGATGATCTGGAGGTCGATCCGGCCGTCGGTGCTGCGGATCGAGGCGCCAGCTCCTGCCGGGCCCTGAGGTCCGGTGGGCCCTGTCGCTCCCGTTGCTCCCGTGGCCCCTGTTGCACCGGTCGGGCCGGGGCCTCCCTGCGGGCCGGCCGGACCAGTGGCGCCGGTCGGTCCAGCGACACCTTGCGCGCCGGTGGCGCCCGTGGCACCGGCCGCTCCTGCGGGGCCTGCCGGTCCGGGCGGGCCGGGCGGGCCGGGCACGAGGACGTAGTCCCCGCCGTCCGCCCCCGCGTCGATCAGCTCGGACAGGTCGACCGTGCCGAGCGTGTGGGGCAGCGAGATGTGCAGGGCGTCGCGGCCCGTCTCGACGCGGTACGTCCAGCCCGTCGGTGTGAACCCGGCGGCCTCGGTGGCGACGAGGACGACGGACCACTGACCAGCGTCGTTCGGCTTGACGGCGATGGGTTCGTTGTCGACGACGACGCCCCACTCAGCGCCGACGACGCGCGACGGCACTGGCCGAATCTTGACGGGCAGCGGGTTGCCGTCGCCATCGGCGAGGGTCTGATGTCCGGTCAGAGTGACGGTCTGCACCCCAGGCGGGAACGGCATGGTCACACTCCAGTTCTGTTGTACTCGTCGACACGACCTGGGGGCGCCGGCGGCGCGATGCCGTGCTCCCGCATCTGGCCCGTCATGTCGGCCACGTACCAGGCGAAGGCCCGCACCAGCGAGCGCAGCGACCGGACCTCCTCGCGCGTCGATTCGAGGTCGGCCCGCAGCTCTGTCTTGATCGCGTCGAACGCAGCCCGGTCCTCGGCGCGCTCGTTCGGCCCGGCCGCCGCCCGCGCCGCCGCACGCTGAGCCTCCGCTGTGACGACGGCTGCGGCCCGCGTTGCCTTCGCCGCGAACAGCCCACCGAGGACTACCGCGACGGCGCCGATCAAGGTTCCCGCTATACCCACCCAGCCGCCCATCCGGTCACCGGGCCTTTCTCGCCGCGCCGGGCGGCAGCTCGTACTCAGGGACCGTTGACGCCCACAGGATCACGCCGACGTGGGAGAACAGGAACCACCCCGCGACCCATGCCCCGCGCGGGAAGTCCCCCGTCACGGCGGCAGTTCCGTAGGCGACGCCCCACACCACGGGCGGCGCCAGAGCGGCCACGTAGCCGAACCAGTCGCGGCCCACACGCAGGAACGAACTTGCCGCCGTCACCGTCCCGGCGACGATCCACACGGATGCCCAGCAGTGCAGTGGCGCCCACCGGAGCAGCAGCTCCAGGCCCAGCACGGACGGAGGGGCCAGGATCAGGCCGAGTCCGAAGCAGACTTTGCCCGTGCCGATGATGAGGAGGAACGAGCCGCGGCGGCCCAGCAGGGCGCGGAGCCGCCGGACCGCCGCACGCATCAGGCGTCCGTCTTCGGCCGGTTGGGCACGGCGTAGACGATGCCCCACGCGCTGAGGACAGCGAGTGCCATGGTTACGCCCTCCCCAGTGGTGATCACGTTGTCCTGCGCGGCCGTGACCGCGGCAGCGGACCCGGCCGCGACACCGGCGATGAGCGACTTCGCGAAGCTGGAAATCTTCATGGAGTACCTCCTAGTTGGCGAGTCGCGCGGCGAGCTTCGCCGCGACCTTCTCGGCGATGGCCTCGGCGAGCGCCGGGTTCGTGGCCAGGGCCTGGACCTGGGCATCGGTCAGGGTGGCGGGCCGGGCCGCGACCGCCTTCGCGACACGGTCGACGTCGCCGTTCTCAAGAACGCCCCCGCCCGCGATGAGCTTGTTGGCCGTCGCGAGTGCGATCTTGTCGATGTCGTCGGTTGTCAGTGCCACGTTGTCCTCCTCGGTGGTCGGTCGCGGGGCGCCCTTCTGCACCCACGCGTACAGAGGTCCGCCGGGGCACGCAGTCGCGTATCCGTCCCGGTGACCCCGGATCTCGGTGCCCGCGCCGTTCTGCCGCAGCAGCTCGATGCCATCGCGGACCGCGGAGAGCATGTCGTCCGTCGGCTCGGTCAGGCCTTCGTCGCCGACGAGGCCGACGATCGCGTAGTGCGCCTTGTTCAGCGTCTGGTTGCCGTTGGCTCCGGTACGTCGGCCCAGGCCGCGCCCCTCCAACAGGTAGCCGTGGGGGCAGGCACCGTAGTTGTAGGCGATGTCGGAGTAGTTCTCGGTCGTGTTCGCGAGGTGGCTGGCGCGGATCGCCTTCCACTCGGCGATGCACGCGTCATGGTCGGTGAGCAGCCGGGTGCTCACCTCGGTCCCCTCGTAGTGGACCTTCACGCCCTTCGTGGTGGCCTGGAGCGAGGCGGCCGACACTGGCCATCCGAGCTGGGCACGCGTGATCAGCTTCATCGGGATCCCTTCAGAGGATTCGGGCATAGCGGGGTGAGCAGCCGATCGAGCCGCCGCCGCCCCACTTGCCGCCGGTCGAGGCGCCCGCCGTACGGCGCACCTGCACCTGGACTTTCAGTTGCGTCGCAGCCCGGTACGGCGTGAGGTCGAGGGACAGGGCAGGGAACGTGTACGAGAACGTCGCGGGCACGGTCCCGTTCGCCACGACCGTGGCGTCGAGGAGCACTTGCCACTCCCCGCCCGTGTTCGTCGACGAGACGACGTCGCCGATCAGGACCAGGCCGAGCGCCAGGGTGGCGGTGCGAGGGCTGAGGATCGTCTCCCACACGGTGAGGAAGCTGGTGGCGTCCTCGTACACCAGGCCATGCAGCGACGTCGGGAAGAACGGCAGCTCATCCCGCTCCCACCCCGCCCGCCGCAGCGCGGCCACCTCCTCCCGGAGCCTGGCCAGATCCTGGAGGAAGTTCGGCTTCTTCAGTACCTTGGGCACGTCACACCGCCGCACACGTCAGGCGGATACGTTCGGGCCCGTTCACCGCGGTGTTCTCGATGCTGACGATCCGCAGCGTGCCCTCGCGGCCGGCCGGTGACTGCGGCTCGGGTTCGATGACGAACAGGGCCTCGTCGCCCACGGAGTACGAGCCGAACTCGGGGTCGGTGTCCGCGGACACCTCGAACGTGGGCTGCACGTTGGCCTGTGACCGGGTCTGGAGGTCGGCGTTCGTCAGGCCCTGGACTTGTGCATCGTCGACCACGCCCTCGTACGTGGCGACACCTTCGAGGAGCGGCCAGCCAGAGTCGAGGAGATCCTGAGCGGCGGCCGTCTTCACGATCTTCGCCTCGCCCGTCCCCTCGCCGAGCCCGGACATCTCCGTCACCAACGACGTGCCGTCCTCCGGCCAGTCGTACGACAGGATCGACCCGTGCCCGCCGCCCTTCGAGAACACCAACCCGGACTCGGCAGCAGGGCGCCCGCGCCGCGGATACCAGGCCCGCGCCTTCCGGAACCGCGTCGGTGGCTGGTTGTTCGCCGAGGATGTCCAGCCCACCTCGATGCCGAAGTCGAACCCGTCGTCGGCGCCGGCCAGTTCGGCGATGGCCTTGTAGATCTCCGGCCGCTCGTACCCGAAATAGGTCGCCGACCGGTTGATGCCGTGGGCCGGGGCGGTCAGCGGGTTGAGGTCGATGCCGATGTTCCCGCCGGCCTGGTCGCGGGCGTAGTCGAGCAGCGACCACATGATGAATTTCTGGTCGGTGAACAACCGCTGCCCGCCCGCGTCCACGTACGCCGGGTTGATCAGCAAGCTGGTGTCGGTGGACAGGGTCGTCTTGACGTACCGGTGCTGGTAGTACGACATGAACTCGGCGGCCTGGATGGACTTGCCGCCCGCCACTCCCTGCCGGGTCCACACGATGCCGCCCCAGATGAGCACCCCATCGCGGTCCACGTAGACCGCCGTACGACCCGGCGTGGACGCGGTCTCCGGATCGAGGAGGATCGTCTCGTCGCTGTAGGGGATGGTCCCGGACAGGGTCCCGACACCGTTGAGCTCGAACGAGTACGAGACGCCAGATAGTGGCAGCTCGGCGAGCAGGGTGTCCGTCAGCAGGTCGCAAAACAGGTAGGTGTACGTGTGCTCCGGCTGGACGTCGCTGCTCGCGAGGAGCGTTGTGGTGGCCATCAGGTCGGCGGTCATGCGATCGGCTCCACGATGAGCTGCCCGTCAGAGACGCGGGTCACCGACCCGACCGTGCCGGCGCTGGACACGTTCCACTGCGGGGTGATCGTCAGTGCAGCTCCGGGCGTCATCCCCGGCAGGACCACCGACCTCGACGCGTACGTCCGGCCGTTGATGGTCACCACGGAGTTCTTCTCGGATGCCGTGTACGTCGTTGCCCCCGAGGCCCGCCACGTCGCCCATGCCGTCGCCGTCGACGAGTTGGTGTTCGCGACCGCCGCGCCCACCGTCACCTTGACCTGACCCGACGGCGGCACTGTCACCGTCACCGGGGGCCACTGCCCGGACGTGAAGTCGACGAACGATCCCGTCGGCGTGAACGCGGGCGGCATGGACACCTGATCCGAGGTGGAAGGCCGGATCAGCTCTCGCATCTGCCGTTTCGTCCCCGCCTGCTGCCCGACCTCGAACACGTCCGTGTCCGTCAGATACAGCACCTGCCCCGGGTGTGGCCTGGTCGGCGCCGCGTTCGACGCCACCGGCAGGACCCCGCCCGCAGCCACCGAGTACTGCCGGATGTCGGTGATGTTCGCCGCCGCCACGCTCGTCTGCGACGGCGCGATCGCCAGGTCCGCGAGGATCTGCGCGTTGGCCGGCAGGGTGCCCCGGACTGTCGCGCCAGCGCTTGCCGCGTACGGGCCCTGGATGATCTCCAGCCGCCATTCCGATACGGCGCCCGCGTACTCCTGGTCGTACGCCGAGGCGACCACTGTGTCCCTCCGGAACTGGCCAGCCCCGCCCGCAGGCTGGACAGTCAGGGTGACGTCGGCGTCGTTGACCCCCACGTACGTGCCGGTGCCCCCGGTGTCGTGCTGGTCGATGAACGCGAACCCCGCGCTCACGATGACCGTCATGTTCGGGGTGGGCGCCGCCCGGACCTTCAACTGGTAGTTGGTGTAGCTGGGCTTCACGCCCTGCCGGATCCGCATCGGGGTGGACTCGTCGGCAAGGAACCCCGGGTAGGCAAGCAGCGCAGTGAGCGCGAGCCGGTCGTTTCGGGCCGGGTAGCTTCCGGCCTGCATCCAAGCCGGCGGGTTGATCGTGGCCACCGTTGGCCTCCTCTCTACAGGCTGGTGTCGCGCCAGGTGACGGTCAGCAGGGACGTTTGGCCGGGCGCCCCGGGCAGCGCGCTGCCTCGGTAGGCGAGTTCGTTGGAGCCCGGTTGGAGCAGCGGCCACACCGAGCCCGCGCGCACCCACGAACGGCGCGGGCTGGAGCCCATCAGCAAGACCGCCCGCGACCGGGTGTCGATCAGCAGGTACTCACCCACCTGCAACGTGGCATCGAGCGTGAGGATGCTGCCGGTGTTCACCTGCTCGATGGCCGGGTTGGCGACCGGGCCGTCCAGCCGCAGCATCGGGTACGCAGGAGCGGCGCCGTCGTTGACCGCAGTCACGCGTCCGGAGGTGCCCGCGCTGCCGTATGTACGCGGGTGCACCAGCGGGTAGGTGCGGCCGGCCGCCGGGCTGTACGCGGTCGTCGAGGCTGAGTGCTCCTCCAGCCCGTACAAATACGGATCCGCGCAGTACAGCTCCAGCGCCGCATCCCCCAGCCGCCACAGTCGTTCGGCGTCGTACGGCAGGCTGCGCTTGCGGACCTTCGCCCACACGAGGATGTCCTGATCGAGGAACTGGAGCGCGGCCGGTTGCCGTTGGGGCTGCGTCGCGTTGCGCAGGGCCAGGGTCAGCGCGCGCAGATCATCCGGGGTGTCGCCGCGTAGGCCCAACCCGAGCTGGATGACACGCGGACCGGTGTAGTCCGGGCCCGTGTACTCGCCGTGCTGGCCCGGCCGGGCAACGTCCTCCGCACGAACGTCCGGCAGATCATCGAGGCCGGACAACGCGGTGACCGCGTACTGCGAGCCGGGCCCGAACTCGAGGTCGCACCACTGGATGCGGCCGAGTTGCTGCTGTGCCACCGTCATCGCCCCCCGACCAGGCCACGCCACGACAGCTCACGCACCAGCTCGCTCGGCGTGGCACGGGTCCCGTACATGTTGATGTTGTAGGTGTCGCTGCCGCTGCCCGCGCCGCCTGCGTACACGGCGGCGAGCTGCGAGGCCGAGGGCGTGCCGATCAGGGCGTTGGCCACCCCGGAGCCGACGTCGAGCGCTGCGCCCGCCACCGACCGGGCGGCAGCCCGTACGCGGGACGCCGTGGCGAGGATGCCCCCGCGCAGGCCTTCGCCATCCATCACACCGATGTCGTGGAACGCGCGGCTGGGGCTCTTCGTCTTGTGGACCTTCTTGACTGCGTCGATCATGCTTTGAGCGATCCGCTCCATGAGCTTCTCGATCGCTTTCTCCTGCGACTTCAGCCCGCTCACGAGGCCCTGCGCGGCCCGGATGCCCGCCCCGTACAGGGCGTCGCCCACCGTGTTGCCGGTGGCCGCCGCCGACTTGGCGAGCTGCGCCTGAAGGTCGTTGATCTTCTTCAGCTCGGCCGGGGAGGCCTTCGCCAGAGCCGCCGCCGTCGCGCCGCCCGCCTCCACTCCAGCGTCCGCGATCTGCTGCAGCAGGTCCGACCGGATGCCCGCCTTCTTCAGCTTGGCGATGTTTGCCTGGAACTCCTTTGCCGCCTTCAACGACTGCTGGAGCCCCACCGTGATCGCCGTGACGGAGTTGACGTCGGCGTGGCCCGTGGTGATGTTGGCGCCGTCGAGGATGCCCTGGGTGATGTCCGAGCGCACCTTGTCGCGCGCCTTCAGCAGGCCATCGAGCTTCTTCTGCGCGGCGGCCAGCTTCTTCAGCACACCGTCCCGCTTGGTGACCTGCTTCTCCAGCTCGGCCGTCGCACGCGCCAGCGTCTTCCCGATGCCCGACTTGACGTTCGTGGGCAGCGCCTTGGTGATGGACTCCAGCCGCTCCCGCAACCGGGCCGTCGTACCGTCGATGCCCTTGATGAACCCCTCGATCAGCAGACGGCCAGCCGGGGTCAGGATCTTCGCGTCCTTCTGCTTCGGGCCCTTCCAGTCCGTCAGCTTCGACGTCAGCCCGCTCAGCACGGACTGCACCGTGGGGATCTTCGAAACGATCCCGGCAATGAACCCGGCGATCAAAGACGCACCCGCGTTGGCCAGCCGCCCGCCGAGGTTGCCGAGAGCCGCCTGCGCCTTGCCCGGCAGGGAGGCGACCTGCACCACAGCCTGGTTGATCTTGGTCTGTGCGCGTGCCACCAGCTGCGCGCCCGCGATCTCCATCTGCGAAACCAGCCTCGCCGCAAGCGGGGTCAGCGCCACCGCGGCCCTCTTGGGCAGCGCGGTGAAGTATTCGACGGTCCTGTTGACCATGCCCGAAACAGCGAGCTGGGCATTCGACAGCGCGCCCCGGAAGTCGCCGTTCAGCAGGTCGCGGATGGCGTGGAGGGCGGGCACTGCGGTGTCGGTGATCGCCTTGGCGAAGTCGCCTGCGAGGAACGCGGCCAGCTTCAGCAGAATGTTGATCACCGGGGTCGTGATCTTGAGTAGTCCGGCCAAGGAGGCGAACTGAAGTTCAGCGAAGAACCCGATCAGTGGTGCAGCGGCCTCCAGCAACTGGCCAAAGGACACGCCGAGTTGCACGAAAGTCGGGGCTAGCTGGACCAGCATTTGCAGCAGAACAGGCAGGACAGTGACAGCCATTTGCGCGATCAGGTCGGCGAACGGCTGCACCAGAGCGGGCAGTTCGGCGAGGATCGGCGCCAACGTCGCTTGCAAGATCGAAGCGACCTCGGCGACCACCGGGGCCAGCTGCTGGAAAACGGTGACGCAGGCGTCCAGAAGTGGCGTCAGTGCAGGCAGGAGGCTAGCCGCTAGCTGCCCGACCACAGGTAGCAAGGGGGCGGCTGCGGTCACGAGGGTGCCGACCGCACCAGCTGCGGTGACCAGCACAGGGCCGAGTGCGTCGATCACAGGGGAAAGCCCGTCCCCGAGCGCCTTGATCAAAGTCTGGGCCGGTGGACCCAGTTTCTCCAGGATCGGCGCGACCACGCTCAGCGCCTGGCCGAGGAGCGGGGCAACAGTCTTCGCCACCACCGACATCGTGGAGAACAGTGCCGACAGCCCGGCCTGTACCTCCGGGGAGGCAAAGGCCGTCGCCAGCGCGCCGGTGATCTGCTGAAGGGTCCCGATGAACCCGCCGCCGTTCGCCTGCGCGGCAGAGAACACCGAGCCGACGACCGAGAAGACGTTCCCGGCGACATCACCGAGCTGGCCGAGGAGAGCGACGGCCGTGTTGATGGCCTTCTCCATGCCACCTGACGAGAACGCCTTCGACAACCGGTCCGCGACCCGGTCCGCAACCGACCCTGCGCCAGACGTCAGCTTGTTGAACGCTGGAGCGGCAGCAGCACCGACCTGCCCCACGGCGGTGACGACCTGCCCCGGGACGCGGACCAGGTTCCGCATGCCCTTCGTCGCTCCGTTGACCGCCTTTCCGAGGGCGCCGGACTCCGACAGCCCCAGAGCTGCCCCACCCACGCCCTTCGCCATCAGGTTGACGGAGCCAGCCGAGTCGACGAGGCCGCGCCGCAGGATGGGCAGGGTCTTGCTGGCCAGCTTGCCGAGGACACCGTCCAGGCCGGCGAACGCCTTGTTCTGCACGGTCTGCTGCACCTCGTGCAGCTGCGGGGCGAGCGAGCGGACTTCCTTCGCGAACGCAGCCGCGTTGGGCGGCAGTTTCTCCAACGCCTTGTTGAACTCTTCCGCCTTCGACGGATCGAGCGCAGCCGACAGGGCGTCGTCCATGCCGACAGCGGCCAACTTCACCGCAGCCGAGGTGAGCTGCACACCGATCAGCCCGGTGACCGCCACCCCGGCCGCCGGCGCCACGTTCGCGAGGGTGGCCACGACGTTCGCCACCAGCGGCACCGCGGCGCCGATCGACGCCGACGCCTTCGCGAAACCCAGCCCGATCGACTTCCCCGCCGACGCGCCCGAACTGCCGAGCCGTCCGAGGAGACCGCGCAGCCGGTTGGGCCGGTCCTCGTCCACGTCCACATGGACATCGACGCGGGCATCGGTGTCGTCCACGCGGTGAGCGGCGGCGAGAAGCTCGTCCAACTGCCGTGCGGCAGCGCGGGTGGACGCCTGCACGTTGATGTTCGGGTGCGTGTCCGACAGCCGTTGCAGGTGCGGCGTCAGCTCGTTGATACGGCGGATCGCCTGATCGACCGGGATGTCGATACCGATCCGCTGATCGGACAGCGCCTGCAACTGCTCGCGGACCCGGGCCAGATCCTGGTCCACCTGATCGGAGTTCGCGTCGATCGGGATCTCGGGCAGGTTCGCGAGCAGGCCGTGCAGTTCCCGCTGAACGCCGCCGCCGAGCGCGGCCCCCACACTGGAGCCCTGCCGGGACGCATCCGCGACCGTGCCGTTCAGCCCGTCGAGGTTGACCGCGAGATGACTGACCAGGTTCGGCAGGTTGATGTCGTCAGCCACAGCTCGCCTCCTCGGCTACTGCATCGCGGCCATGGCCAAGAGGCCAGGTCCGCTGGTGGTTGGGGCAGGACGGTTGCCGCCCGTCTGGTGGGCGGCCTGGTGGTGGTCGGCGAGCGTGAGGAGCTGCGCCGGCGTCATGTCCCAGAAGGTGCCGGGCTGAATGTGGAGGGCACCAACGGCGAGGTAGTAGAACTCGCCCCATGGCCAATCCCCGGGGTCACGGTCTCCACGGTCGGCGGGGCTGCGTCGTTTCCCCGGGACTCCAGGGCCTTGCTGAGGGCGGCGGTGAAGGCGTTGGTGTACTCGCCGAGGCGGCCGGGGTCGAGGAGGTCTTCGAGGTTGGCGCCGTCGGTGCGGCGCCGGTAGACGATGTCGGTGACGGTCCGCTTGCCCTTGGCGTCGACGTGCTCCCGGATGTGGGGCTCGAACCCGCCGGGGCCGACGAGGCCCGCGCCGATGATCTGCGCGAGCGGGCCGAACGCGGCGCCTGCACCTGTCGAGTCGATCGCGGACTGGACTGCGCCGACCGAGCCGAATCGGGCTTCGAGGAGTGCGAGCGCACGGAAGCTGTAGCGGAGGGATGTCGAGGTGCCGTCGGTGAGGGAGACGGTGCCGCCCTCGGCGAGGAGGTCAAGCCCTGTGGTCATGGTGGTGTCCCTACGTGAGTGCCGGGGTTCGGCCTGCGGGTGAGGGGTGACCGGGTCGGGCGCGCGCCTTCGCTCAGCGCGCCCGACCCGGGGCTTAGGCGATCGCTGCGGCGGTCTCGTTGAGGACGATCGAGATCCATTTGTTGCCGGTGGCGAGCAGCGGGTCGGCGTCCGCGGTGAAGCTCGCGATGCGGTAGTCCTCCTCGGCGAACCCGAGGTCCGGGAACGCCGACAGGGAGAGCTTGTGCAGCACGACGTGCATGTCACCGCCGACGATGTCCACGCCGTTCGGGGGTGTGACCCCTTCGAGCTTGAAGGGCGGCATCGTGGCGTTGGCGCCGGTCAGGTCCCAGGTGGACACCTCGGTCGAGCCGGTACCGGAGTCGGTGACCGTGCCGCCGAGGATCGCGACGAGGACGTCCAGCGACAGCTTTGCGTGGGTGATCGCGACCTGGATGTTCGTGATGCTGGAGTTGGTGGCCAGCTTCGTGTTGTCGCCCCGGAGGGTCTTGACCTCGACGTCGCCGGAGATCTCGAAGCTCTTGATGCCGGGGACGTCGATGAGGGCGCCGTACGTCGCGGAGCCGCCGGCGGGGTCGGCGGTGAGGGGCGCGATCTTCGCGTCCTGGATGGCGTAGACCTTGGTGACGCGGGAGATGGGCATCTCGGTTCCTTCCTGGTGCCGGGGTTCGGCCCGGGGTTACGGGGTGGGGGCGAGGTCGACGGGCGGGCTGGGCTCGGCGGCGGGTTCGGGCACGGTCTCGACGGGACAGCCGGGCAGTGTGGGCGGGGGCCCGGCGTCCTGGGGGACGATCAGCCCGTCAACCACCCACCACGCCCTGCCGGGCTGGCCGTCGGTGCCGTGGACGGAGAGGGCACCGTGGACGGCACCGGCCAACCCGAGAACACGGGCGACGGCAGAGCCAGGGAGCGGCGGCCAGTGCGGGCCGAGCGCAGTCACGGCGGTTTCGCGCGTCGTCGGAGTGTGGGTGATCTTCACGCTGGGACCACCTCGCTGCGCAGCAGGACCCGGTGCACCTGCACCGTGATGGAGTGCCGCACCTTGTTGTCCGCGATGGGGATGCGGTCGATGTCCTGCACCCGTACCGCCGTGACCTTCGCGGGGTGGGCGGGCAACGGGTAGCCGTGCAGGGCGTGGGCGATGGCCTCGGCGAGCCCGTACCGCTCGGTCACCTTCGTGGTCGCGGCGCCCGTCTTCACGCGGGCCAGCTGCACGAGGTCGACGGTGACGGTCTCGATGATGTTGATCTCGGCCGTCGGGTCGCCGAAGTCGCCGTTGGCCACGGTGTCGAGCCCGGCGGGCATGCCCTCCTGGACGACGATGTACGGCTCGGCCTGTCCTTCGCGGGGGCCGTCGCGGAACACGGGCACGCCGAAGGCGAGGGATTCCAGCCGGGCCTTGATGGCGCCGGACGTGGTCGCAGCCATTACGCCCCCGTCCACTGGCCGTTGCGAACCCAGCCATGCAGGCCACAGCAGGACCACAGCAGGGACGGTTCGAGGTGTAGGGGCTCCCGGGATACGAGAGTGTGCGCGCTGGTGCCAGCGGCCACCCATCGGCCGGTCACGGTCTGCTCCTCGGGCAGGTCGGCCAGCGCAGCGCACCAGTGCCAGAACGTGGGGTGAGCCTGGTCGTCGAGCCAGCCGTAATAGATCTTGTCCGTCAGCCTGGTCATGCTGGTCATTTCCAGACCGGGCCAGTCCGAGGGTGGGGTGGCAAAGTCGTGGCTCATCCTCGCCGTCCGATCTGCGAGGCGTGCGCCCGCCAGAAGATCTCAGTCATCTCGATCGCCGGACGCAGGAACGGCTGTGCCCGAGTGCCCGGGTGGTTGACCTGCGCCACCGGATGCGCCGCCCCCGGCCAGTACAAGGCCCGCTTGTACTTCGGCTTGATGACGTGCGGCGCCGTCCCGTACTCCACCGCCGCCGCATAGTTCACGTTCGAGCCGACCAGGTAGCCGATCGACCGCCCGGACGTTTCAGCGCGCGACAAGATCGACGACCGCAGGCGTCCGGTATCCACTGGGGCCCGGCGACGCGCTTCGTTCTGCACGTCGATCCGTGTCCGGTCCACGGCGCGCTTCACGTCATCGGACATGCCGCCGAAATAGCGGCGCAGCCCGCGCTCGTACTGCCGGGTGTTGATCTGCGCGGACACCTGCGTCCGCATCCGGAGCGGGACCGTACGGCGTATCCGCATCACACACCGCCGATCAGCGACGGCCCACGGTTCAGATAGCCGACGAGGAGGGCGTCTACCTGCGTCGACCCGGTAGACGACGACGGGGAGACGACGTCCGCCGACGCCTCGTCGTCGCTGTCCTCGATGGCGACGTTGTTGCCCTCGTCGTCCACCTGAAGACTCGAGTCTTGCTCGGCGTCCGCGTCCGACGGCCGGGCCTTCGCCTGGATGTCGGCGGCGAGCAGCGCGGTCCCCTGCCCGACCAGCAGAGGCGGCGAGTCGTAGCCGAACGAGCCGGCCGTCTTCACCTGCTCGGCACCCCACCGCGACCACAGGCCCTGCCAGCCGCCGTTGTACGACTCAGCCCCCACCACCAGGTCGTTGTAGCCGCCCCATGCGAGGTGGATGGCGTCGACCTGTCCGAGGACCGACGACGACGTGACCCGGTACGCCGACGACGGGATGACCGGCCCATCGTCCGCGTTCAACACGGGGGTGACGCTGGTGATTGTTCGGACGCGGCGCGGGAGGATGACCAGTCCCCCCGCGCCGACGTCCGCCACCACCACCAGGTCAGTTGGTTCGAAGAGCTGCTGCGTGTACTGCGTGATCCGCTCCTGGGCAGCACCGATCCACGCGGTGACCTCGGCATCAGTGCCGGTACACCCCGCGTCTCGTGCGGCCTGGAGGGAGCAGTACATGTCAGCCCTGCTCGCCCTCGGCTGACTTGTCGCCAGCCTCCAGCTCGCGCTTCACGCCTGCGGTGATCAGCCCGCCCTTGGCGACGATCTGCCGGGCGTACCCGCCGGGGTGGGTGTGCACGACGGGGCCGACCTGCTCGCCGCTGCCGGCCGAGTCGAGCGCGCGGAACGCGTCGTCGGGTGCGGACTGTCCGACGTCCCAGCCCGTGCCACCGGAGTACTCGCGGGTGGACACGACGGCCGGGTTGGTCGGCTCTCCCGCATCCGCGGGCTTACGTGCTGCTGCCATGATCAGGTACCTCCGATGACGCCACGCGTACGGAGCGCGGCAAGCAGGGCGTTGTACGCCGTGGTGACTGCGGCGAGGTCGGCGAACGTCGTGCCCTGGTTGTTGATCACGGGCTTCGATGTGCCGTCCAGAAGGGCCGGGGCGGTGCCGATGACGCGCAGCACCTCGGTGTCCTGGTTCTCCGTGCGGGCGACCGCCGACTTGGTCAGCGTCACCTGCTTGACGATGCCGCCCATTACGGCAGCGCCGCGAACGTGATCTTCACGAACGCCTGCGGGGTGTGGACCGCGACGTTCGCCCGACGCTCGGCGAGGATGACCAGCGTGTTCGCGGTGAAGTAGTCCGCGTGGCTGTCGGTCATCAGGATGGTGACGCCCTGCCGCTCCCACAGCGTGGCGCCCATCCGGTAGCCGCCGAGGAGCGCGGTGCCGGCGGTCATCGCCACCGACGTGACGACGGTCAGACCCCAGATACGCATCGGGGCGCCGGAGTCGGTCACCGAGGTGATGACCCGGAACTGGCCGTTGGCATCCGTGTCCAGCTCGACGTCCTGCCAGTCGAGCGGGTTCAGCACGATCGCGTCCGGCGGGTACAGCGCGAGTTCGCCCTGCGTCTTGGCCTTGCGGATCGTGATCAGCTTGGAGTCGGTGTTACCCGACCCCGGCTGATAGGAGCCGATGCCCGCCGTGGTGAGGATCCCCTGCATCTGCGTGGTGCCGTTGCCGGTGAGGATCTCGCGGTCGAGCTTGTACTCCAGCCCGTACGTCAGCCGCCCGTTGATGTAGCCCATCAGCTGGCTGTTGTCGTCGGCGGCCTGCCTCGTGATCGGCACCCAGTGCGCGACCGTCTTGAGGGTGGTCGTGATCAGGTCGAAGGTGAACGGCCCGCTCTTCGGCTTGTCGCCACCCTCGGCCACGACCGCCGCCGCGTTCCACGTCGACTGCGGGCCCGACGTGTCCCGCATGTACTCCAGCGTGGTCCCGTCCGACGTCTGCCTGTCCAGCAGGTTCGCGATCAGGAGCGGGAAGTCCGGGTTGTTTGGGATGATCCCCGGCACCCGAGTGTTCTGCGGGAGCGTCGTGCCGGTGGTGACCGTGCCGGCCGGGGCCGCGCGGCCGTCCCACTCGACGGCGAACTTGCCCTGCTTGCCGTTGCCGCGGAAGTTCTCCAGCGCCTTCGAGCGGACGAACGCCTCAGCGATGGTGAGGGGGTGCTCGTTGCCGTTGGCGTCGGGCTGCATGCCGGGCTGTACGCGGGTGTCCGGGGCGGGGTCCCCAGCGGGGAGCTGCGCGGCCCTGAGTGCCCGGAGGCGGGCGTCTCGCTGGTTCGCCTGCTCGATCTGCGCGGCGATGGTGTCGGCCCGCGCCAGCAGGTCGTCCATGTCGCCGTCGAAGTTCTGGTCCTGGAGCTGCGCCACGATCGCGTCGCGCTGCTCGGTCAGGGTCGGGGCGCCACCCTTGATGGGATAGATCGGCCGTCCGTCGCGGCGGCGACCGATGGGGCGGATGCGGGCGAAGTTGCTCATGGGCCGCGTCCTTTCGGTCCGTGGACGGCTCGCAGCCGCCCATACGTGATGGGTGTCTGCGGTCCGTCTTTCACGGCCGGTGGATCGCGCCCGGCATGCTCACGGCTTTTACGTCCGGTGTGAACGCCCGGATGTGGGGAGGGTAGATCGACTGTGGCCGGGCCCGTCGGCGGGGGCTGCAATTCGCTCCGGAGACGGGCGCCTGCCAGCGTCGTCAGGATCCGACGGGCGTCAACCGCAGGAGTGCGGCACGGCGCTGACGCTGCTGCATCTCGACGTCGTGCGCGACCTGCGAGTCGCGGCCGTGCTCGCGGTCGTAGTCGGCCAGCCGCTCGGCGAGGGTCGGCTCGCCCACGGTCTCGGTGTAGAGCGCGCCGAGGGCGGACCGGACCACCTTCAGCTTGGAGCCGGGCACGGCCGCCATGCGGGCGGTGATCTGCGAGACCTCGACGAGCCGCGCCGAGCGGATGTTCTCCAGGACGTCGGCGCGGTCCTCGTCGCCCATCTCGGCAAGCTTCTTCCACTCGGGGAGGTCTGTCCGTACGAACCCGACGCTGAGTTCGCGGGCGCTGCCGGACCTGGCCATGGCTCGCTTGTCGCGGCCGTCCACGGTGTCGTCGTACAGCCCGGCGATGTGGAGCAGGTTGGGCTGCTCGTCGGCGCGGAACGTGCCGATCGGCGAGTACGGCGAGTGCATCCACAGGTAGGCGTACGGGGCTTTGTCGATGCCGCGCTTGAAGACTCCGGGGTGGAACGTGGTGCCGTAGCTGTCCTTCTTGCCGTACTGGCAGGCCACGCCGTCGAACGATCCGTCCTGCCCCTCGTCGACTCGGAACTCGTGCGTCTCGAAGACGCGGAACTCGATCTCCATCAGCGTGTCCTCCTGCTCCTGCACGTCTGCGCGTGCGTCTTCGCTGGCCGCAGATCCGCGGTCTGCGTCACGGGCACCACGTCCGGCAGGTCGTCACGGGCGAGGTCGACGTCCGCCACAGCGGTGACGCGGGCGGGTTGCTGGACGTGGCAGTACGGGCACTCGATCATCAGGACGTTCACGACTGGCCTCCCTGGGCCTGCTTGAGTGCGTGCTCGGCGTAGACCTCGGCTACGCCGTCCATGACCGCCCGGTGGGACGGGCTGAGGCTCGGGGAGTACCGGTAGACGGCACGCCCCTGCTTGTCGCGGCCGTCGTACTCGTAGACGGTCCGGCCCCTGCCGAACGTCATGTGGCGGGGCAGGCTGCCGTCGGCGTCCGGTCGTACGCAGATGTCGCTCTTGCCGTCGAACGGCCCCCGCCGGACCTCACGGAACGGGACGCCCGCCGGGCAGTAGGCGCCCTCGTACTGGCTCGTACCAGCGGGCTGGAGGATCGCGCGAACTTCACCGCGCAGCAGGGTGGCCATGGTCAGCAGCACCTCTCGACCCACTCGAACCGAGTGTTGCCGCCATGTCCATGGACGGCCTCGGCATCTTCCACGGAGTTCCACGCCACGGTGGACGGTCGCTCGCCACGCCACCTGATCGACACCGTGCCGTCCGGCCACACCACGCCATCGGCCACGGTTCCGGTGCCGGATACGCCTGTCACGTCGAGGTCGCGCTCCAGCGTGAACAGTCTCGGCTCGGGTGTGATCGGCGGCCCGACATATCCGAGGTCGTCCAAGCTGAGCTTGGGAGCGGGCTTGCGTCGGGGCATGGTCAGATCTCCTCGAACTCGTAGGTCAGCGCGCAACGGCACTGGATGGACTGCGCGGCCGGGGCCGAAGGATCGGCAGGCCACCGCGACTTGGTGAGCGTGAACCGCTTGTTCATCGCGGCCGTGCGCCCGTTCTCCTGCCGGTGCGTCTCCCGCGTCCGCTTGTCGGCGGTCGCCAGCCACGTCTTCTTCGTGGCACCCGCGTCCAGCGCGGCCAGGAACGAGGCCTGGCTGTAGCCGCCCACGGTCTCCGTGCGCGCGATCATCGTTGCCCGGTAGTCGCCGAGGTTCGTGAACACCCGCTGGATACGGGCCCGCAGCTCCGGCACCGACTCGCCCTGAGCGATCCCATGCGCGAGGATCTGCGACCGCAGCACCTGCTCCGTCGTGGCCGTCACCTGCCCGGCCAGCTCCTCGATCCGGTCGTCCAGGGCGCCCGCCACGTCCGGCTCGTCGAGGTCGAACGCCCCGGTGATCGAGGCGCCCCCGCGCTTCCACGCCCGCTCGACGAACGGCCGCAGAGCCTCGCCGGTCTTCCGCTTCCAGTACCTGGGGTCGAAGAACTCCCTCGGCTTGATCCGCTCCTCCCACCCATCCGGCCCGGACGCCACGTCCATGTCGGTGAGGCGCGCGGCCGGCACCTCCTCGGGGTCGGGCGGGGCGAGCGTCAGGGTCTGCTCGCGGGCGAGGGCACACGCCTCGGTCCGCACCTCGGTCAGCCACGCGGCGGACCGCTCCGGCTTCTTCATCAGCCGGTCGAAGTCGCGGAGTACGAGGGCGCCTTGCTCGCGGGCGAGAGCCTGCACCGCGCGGCGCCCGGCCCGCTCCAACTCGTCGTACGCCTCGTTGATGTCCGTCAGGGACGGTGACGACGGGGCGTCGTCCGCGCGCTCCAGACGGGGCGTCGGACGGCCGTCCACCTGCGGCGACGGCCCGCCGAGGAGACGGGCGAGGGCGACCTCGACGGCCCGCTCGACGACGGGGCCGACGTCGGGCGTCAGGCGGGAGAAGTCGGCATCCCACGACCGTGCCTCGTCGGCGCCGGCCGCGCCCTGCACGGGGGCGAACTGAGACCGGTACGGGGTGAGCGTGTGCGCGCCGAGCCCGTTCGGCAGCGGGTCCAGGCCCAGCACGGCGCGGGCCTCGTCCACTGTGGTGATGTCCGCGTACATCGACGCGCGCGCACGGTTCGCCTTCGAGTCCTGCGCCTCCTGGAGCGCCTCGACACCGGACAGGTCGAACTCGGCCTCTTCGTTGTCGGAGGGCAGCAGCCGTAGGTCGATCTCCGAGCCGATGATCTCCAGCTTCGGCTTGATCGTGTCCGACCACAGCGTGGCCTTCGCCGCTGCCCGGTTCTCGTACGTCGTGCCCGCGGCGAGGTAGTCGTGCGGGATCCCGAACGCCATCATGACCTCTGCCGCGTTGGCCATGCGGGATTCGAGGTACTCCATCTCCGCTGCGGTGAACGTCATCCGCTCGACGGCGATGCCCTTGCCCTTGCCGCCGTTCGCCCCTGAGCCAGGCTGTGACCGGACGAACAGGCTCTTGCCCGCGTTGCCCGGTCCCTGCACCGAGGAGCGCCACGCGGCGACGGTCTGGTTGTACTCGGTCTCGCCCATGTCGCCCAGGTAGACGACGTTGGATGGACGGCCGCCGTTGGCGTACGAGGAGCGCTGCCACTCGCGGGCGAAGGCGTCCATGTCGACGGCGTGCCGCGCGGCTTTCCACGGGGCGATGCAGCCGAGCGGGTCGAACGGATGCGGATACCGGAGCCACAGCATCTCTTCGGGCAGCACGGGGACTTGCACCCCGTCCGCGCGGCGGATCATGAACCCGACGAGGTTGGCCATCGTGGGCCGCTGCGCAACCGGCTTGTCCACCACAATGTCGACGCCGTCGAACACGAGGTGTGCCTCGGAGATCGGGCCGAGCCCGGTCTCGCCACGGTCCAGCCAGACGAAGGACTGGCCGGCCAACTCGCCCTGCTGGAGCATCAGCGACTTGAAGACGCGCGCCGACATGTTGTCGTTCGGCTTCTTGTTGAAGAGGTGCGCGACCTCGTGGTCCTCGATGTACGAGCCGTCCGGGCGCGCCACCTGCAGCGGCACGGATGACCCGTTGTCGGCGATCGCCGCCACACACCGGTACGCGACCGCGCTGTTGGCGTAGCCGCGGGCTTCGGCGTCCAACGCCATCGTCAGGGACTGCTGCCCACCGATCGACGCGACCGTGATCGGCATGCGGTCCCGCAGCGTGTCGAGGCCGAGGCCGGCACGCGTCTCGGCGGCCCGGCGCAGCGCCCTGTTCCTGTAGTGGCTCACGTCGTCCTCCTAGGCGACCGCAGCAGAGTTGCCCGCGGACGCGAGCATCAGATCGGTGAACGCCCACACGCCACCGTCGAGACGGTCAGGGCTGGAGTCGCCCGGTACCCATGTGACGCACTGCTCCTCGAACTCGGGAAGGCTCCCGACGACGTGCGCGGCGTGCTGCTCGAACACGGCGGCGACCGGTTCGGCGCGGGTGAGCTTGCCGCGGGTGGCGTGCACCGTGCGGTAGTTGACGGTGGGGTCGATCTGCCGGATTACGGTGCCGATCCAGTCACCGCCGTTGTTGACCTCGGCCACGATCGCGTCGGCACGGTGCTTGTGGTATGCGGCGACAGCACGGCGCGCGGCCTCTACCGGGGCCATCCGGCCGGACACGTCATCGAGGAGGTAGCCGTGCTGGCGCATCGTGCCGTTGATGTCGGGGAGGTACTGCTGGCCGAGCCCGGCTACGAGGATGCCCATCTCGTCGGACTCGTCGTGGGAGCTGGCGGCCGGGTCCATGGCGACGACCACTCGGGACATGGGCGGGGCGGCGCCGACCCGTGTGGCGTCGAAGAGCTGCCGGGTCCACAGGGCGCCCTCGATGTCCTCCAGGAGGATGCCGTCGAGTTCCTGAGCGGCGATGCGTGTGCCTGCGTACTTGGCGATCAGGTGCGCCCGCTGCTCCTCGGGGAGGTGGATCGCGTCTCGGGTGCGCCCGCGGGTGACGGTGACCTTCGGCGAGCGGGTCAGCTCGATCAGCTCGGTGCGCGGCTTGGGCGTGGTGCTGCCGATGTAGTGGGGGTTCGTCCCGAGACGCAGGCCCATCTCGGAGTGCGTGATCGCTTCCTTCAGGCGGCGTTGCGCGGCGACCTCTTCCATCCAGACGAGGCACCGGTTACCGCCGGCACGGAGGCGTTCGACGTCGTCGGGCGTGTGGCTCCCGAACAGCTTGGCTTCGGCGCCGCTCGGCCACTTCACGAACGTCCCGCCGACCGTGGTGCGCAGGACCACGCGCGGGTCGTGGGCCTTCAGCCCGGACGGCCCGTTCACGCAGGCCTCGACGGCGTCGCCCTGCGTGGGGGCGATGATGGCCATGCGGTGCCCGCCCCTCAACCGCGGGTCGCAGGGTGGGCCGTTGACGTGCTGCACCATGTAGCGGGCGCAGCCGTCCGTCTTGCCGGTGCCGCGCCCGCCGAGCTGGAGCCACCACCCCAGGGTGGGGATGCGCTCGGGTGCGACCTGCCACGGGTACGGCTTCCACTTCCCCCAGCGCTTCGCCCACAGGCGCGCCGCCAACTCGGCTTCGAGCAGCTCAAGCTCGGCCGGGGACATGCCGGCCATGGCTGCGTCGAGGTCGGCGGCGTGCACGGTGGGGCTACTCCCATTCGAAGATCGTGCCGTTGGCGTGGCGGGTGTGGGGGAGGCGGAAGTCGAAGTGGTTCAGGAACAACTCGCAGACGATCGACTCGTCGTTGGGGTAGACGGCCGTGCACGGTTCGGTGGACTCGACGGGCGGGGTCCCCTCGTCCGGCGGGTCGGTCGTTGCCGGGGTCTCGGGGGTGGGCTCGGTCACGTCTCCTCCAGCTGTGCGATCTCGTCGGCCAACGCTTTGACGCGGGCGGTCATCTCGTCGGTGATCTGTACGTTCTGCTTCACGGGGGCGTACAGGCCCAACAGCTTGGCCTCGTGGTCCATGGCGCGGACGATCGCCTCGGCCGCCTTCGACGCGTTGATCCCGCCAGCGAACACCTGCGGCATCAGCCCGTCGATGATCTGTTTGCACGTGGCGAGCTGCTCGCCGACGTACGTGCCGAACGCCTCGGCGGCCTCCTGGTGCAGGCGGGCCCGGCCGCGCTTCCACGCCTCGTACGTGTTCTTGACGTCGGCGCCGATCAGCTCGGCGATCTCCCGGAACTCTTTCCGGTCGCGGGTGCGCAGGATCATGACCTCGTCCTCGCGCTGCCGTGCGATGTCTGCGTTCTTCGGCGTTGGGCCTGCCACTGCGTCACCTCCCTGCTCGGGACGGTACGGATTTCGGCGGGCGCGGGATCTTGGGGGCTGCAATTCGCGGGCATGCGAAGGCCCCGCCGACGCTGGTCGACGGGGCCACGGTGGTGCGCGGTTCAGCAGGCGTCGTACTTCCAGGCGCCGCCTTCACGCGTCCATGCCTGCCCCTGCTGGTCGAACTTCGGCAGGGACACGGTGTACGAGACGCGGGCGAGATCCCCGGACAGCTTGTCGACGGTGACCGTCTTCACGGTCTGTTGCCCGTAGTCGGCTTTGGCCTGCTCAACGACTGCGCCGTACGCGGCAGCGGTGATCGTCCCCTGGCAGTGCTTCGACAGGACGGCGTACGCGGTTTCGGCGTCGCCCTGGAAGTACGCGGCGGTGTACTCGCGTACGGCCTGCTCCAGTGCGCCGGCCTCGGCCGGGGTGGGCGTGGTCGTCGGCTCGACGGCGGCCGGGCTGCTCACGGTGCTGTCGGCGGTGGCTGGCTTGTCGTCGGTGGACGAGCAGGCGGTGAGCGCGAGGAGCGCGGCGACGGTGGCGAGCGTGGTGGTGGTGCGCATGTGTCCCCCCTGGACGGTGCGGTGTGAGGGGCATGCTGCCACGGGGGTACGACAGAGGCCCTCGCCTCGGGGGGATTTAGGCGAGGGCCTCGGATGCACGCTACGACGTGGGACTGACAACGGGCTGGGACTACTGCGGGTGGCCGCAGTCCTTGACCCACCATCCGCACGTGGCGCAGTAGTCGTATGCGGCAGCCAGGAGGCGTCGGATCATGGTGTGTTCACCTCCCCCGGGGCGAGGTGGATGTGGGTGTGCGAGGGGCGGTCGGAGGGCGCTGTCTTATAGATCAACATCCCCTTCCGGCCTTCGAGAGGGGCGACGCTGACGAGTTCGTGACCTGCACATTCGTCGCAGGAGGGGCGCCCCTCCTGCGGTGGGGGAGTGGCGGACGAATCGGACACGCGGCGGCGGGCCGAGCGCCAGAGCGCCAGGATCCCGACGGCCCACAGCGCGAGCACTCCAACGGTGGGTGAGAGGGCGAACAACACGGCGGCCACACCACCCCCGAGGATGACCAGCACGCACGCGCCTGCCAGCGGGGAACGCTCTTCCTCCGGCTCCTCGTCGGCCGCGCTCATCCGATGCGTCCGAACGTGTTGTCGCCGATCCAGTTGACGACGAGTGCGAGCGGTACGGCCGCGAACCCGGCCACGCCCGCCGAGGTGCCGAGCGTGATCCCGCACCAGGCACCCCGCTTCAGCACGCCCGCGTCGTGGTCGTTGGCCTTCTTCACGCACGCGATGAACACGGCGGTCAGGATCAGGACCCAACAGGCGCCGGGCCCGCTGAGGGGGGTGAAGGTCGCGCGGGCTGCGAGCTGGCCGGGCTGCTCTCCGACGCCCCACAGCAGGGCCGCGTCGCCGAGCCAGTTGGACAGGCCGAGGACGCTGCTGGAGGCGGTGCCGATCAGTCCGGCGATACCGAGGGTGGTGAGGCAGCCGTACGACCAGGACAGCAGGAACGGCAGCAGTCGGGCTGCCTGCTTGATGGCGTCCTTCTGCAGCCGCTTGTAGCCGGGCCACCAGATGGTCAGTTCGTAGCCGAGGATGCAGAGGCCGACGGTGACGCCGCCATAGGTCACGTAGTTCATGGGGTCCTTCAGTGGCGGATGGCCGCGATGAGCGCGGCAAGCGTGAGGATGAACGCGCACGTGCCGCTCACACGGGGCACGGTGCGCCAGTCGACGAGGGCGAGACCGCAGAGTCCGCCGAGGGCCGCGAGCACGAAGAAGGCGGCGAGCACGGCGCGGCCTAGGCGGTGCGCGGCGTGGGCCGCTGCGGGTAGGCGGCGAGCGTCGGCTCGTGCTCTTCGACCTCGGCGCGGATGGTGCCGCGGATGGTGGAGTCGCCTACGCGGCCGTGGCCGGCGGCGAAGAGGGCGGCTCGCATCTCGCTGGTGCCGGGTCGGTAGCCGTCGGTGTACAGGGCGCGGATGGCGGCGCATCGCGGGTCCCGGTAGGAGATGGTCCGTACCTGTTCCTCGAGGGAACTCTCCGGCGGTGCCTGCTCCTCGGCGGGCGGGGCGGCCGGGAGCGCGGGGGCCTCGACAGGCTTCGGCGGTACGACGGGCGCGGCCTGCTGCTCGACACGCTCGACGACGACCGGAGCCGCAGCAGCAGCCTCAGCCGATGCGGTCGGCGTGGCCGCCAGGTGCAGCAGGTGAGCGAGCACGGCGGGCGGCACCATCGACGTGACCGCGATGAGCCACGCCTGGTCCTGGTTCATGTGGCCGGTGTTGACGAGGTGCGCGACGACCTGCGCGGCGAGCGCGAGGCAGATGGCGAACGCTGCGCCGACCGTCGCGGAGAACCGGCCGCGGGCTCCCTTGGGCCGGGTGGCGGCGACGACGGCGGCGATGCCCGCGTACGCGCTGAGGGAGAACGGCATGCCGTACGCCCATGGGTCGGACCATCCAGCGAACTTGGCGACGTGGTACTCACCGGGCATCGACATGATGAGGGTGGCGGCGAGGACGGCGGGTCGGCCGGCGGTGGTGGCCAGTCGCGCGTACCAGGGGGACGCGGGCGGCGGGGATGTGCGAGGCTTCTTCCAGCCCATGGAGGTCACTCTCCGGTGGTCAGAGCCCCGTTCGGTGTGTCCAGCACCTGCGGGGCTCGTTCTGTTGTGGGGCGTCGTCGGGCGTCGTCGGCCCGTCCTGACGCGTCGTGTCGGATAGCCGACACCGTGAAGGCTACCCGACACGGGGGCGGGTGTGCAGACCTACGCTCCGGCGGGGAGGTGGCGGGTATGGCTGACGAGGTGGATGAGGCGCGCGCGGCTGCGGATGCGGTGCTCGCCAACGTGCAGGCTGCGTTGCGTGGGCTGGAGGCGATCCCGGACGCGACGGTGCGTGCGAAGGCTGCGGGCCTGGTGCTTCGGGAGTGGCCGGGTGGGCGGACCCTGGCGAAGGAGATCCGTCAGCAGGCGGTCAACACCCTGCACGAGGGCGGGATGGACTTCCCGGAGATCGGTGTGGCGATCGGTACGGATCGGTCGCGGGCGTGGCGGATCTGGAAGGGCATGAGCTGACGCTGTGTGACTGGCGTGGGCTGGTCGTGCAGAGATGGTTACACCCAGGCGTAACTATCTCTGTGCCTGCGCCTCGACGGCCGTCGCTGTACGTGACGACGCCCCGTCACCGGCCGTCGTCGTGACGGGGTGACGGGGCGTTGACGTGCGTCGATCAGGCTGACGGGCGCCTGACGCTGGCGAGGGACCTACCGGCCTCGGCGCCTGCCCGCTGCATGGCTGGGGCAGCCGCTCGGAACGCGGCGATGAACGGACCCCACACTTCGGCTACTCGCTGTGCCGTGGCGGGGCTCGGCTGGATCTTGATGAGCGGGACGGACATGGTCTCCCCCTTCGGTCGTGGGTCTCAGGATGGCAGACGACGAGGCGTCACGGCCGGTACAGCGGGCACCGTTCGAGGTGCGGGCGCAGGATGATCAGGGCCAGATGGACGGGCGTCAGTGCCGGGCGCCAGTCGAACGGCACGGCGACCGACGCGAGGAGTCCGCGGATCTCGCCGAGCCCGTAGCCCTCGATCCAGTCGGGCGGGTTGTACGTCGGGTTGAGGCGCATGTCTCGGATGCCGTGGATCTCCTGCCAGCCGTTGCCGGTGTCGACGCTGACGCGCGCGTTGTCGAGGCGGAGCGGCATGGTCACCGGCCCTTCCGCTTGGCGTGCCACCGGTTGATGGCGTCGCAGTACCAGCTGAAGGCGATGGCGAGCCACGGCATGGCGAGGAAGAGGGCTGCGGCGATGCCGAGCAGGATCAGGTAGTGCATGGTCACGCCTCCGTGGTGGGCTGCTCGGTGGGCCAGCTGAGGTCGCCGTCCTGGTGGTCGCCCTCGTGGCTGTGCCTGAGCGCGCACTCGCGGAGCGTGGTCGGGTCGGTGGCGTGGCACAGGCGGTTGCCCCGGGTGGGCTGCTCGGTGCCGTCGATCGCTCGCAGCGCCTCGGCGAAGTGGTCCGCGCCGCACATGACGCAGTCCTGCCGCTCACTCGGGTGTGTCTGGTTACGGTGCCGCTCGGCCTCGACGAGCACTTTGGCGACGCGGGCGACGGCGGCTTGATACTCGGCCAGTCCGCCCCTGGATGCTTCTGCCTGCTGCTCGGTGCCGTCGAGGGCGTAGCGCACCATCCGGTCGTGGTCCCGCCACCCGGCTTCGTAGCTGCTCGCAGGCTGGCCGGTTTTACCGTCGAAGCATGGCGGCCGGTCGTCCAACGCCTTGCGTACGCGCTCGATGACGGCCTGCGTCTCCCGCGCCCTGGCCTCGGCGTTCGCCACCGTCGCCAGCATCTCGTCGACGAGGCGGACGTCCCCGCCCTCCTCCTCCAGCATGCTGAGCGTCACCTTCGCCTCCCGCTTGGCTTCGGCCCACTGACGGTTGCGGAGACGGAGCTGCGCCCACAAGTTCTGGATCTGGGTGGGGTCGCCGCCTGCTGCGCGGAGGCCGGTGCGGAGGGTGCGAAGGTCGCGTTCGGCGGTCTTGGCGCGGCGGCGTAGGTGGTCGCGCGCGTTCTCGGACCGGGTCAGCTCGGCGGCGGTCCGGTCGCGCTCGTGCTCGATCTCCTCGGCCTTCGCCTTCCACGTCGTCCGACCGTTGATCATCTGCTCGACTCGGCAGCGTAGAGCCTCGCCTTCGCTCTCGTTGAGTACGCCACGGGCGGCGCGGTCGACAAGGACACGCAGCATGTTGGGAGCCACCTCGTCGACGGTCAGGGGGGCGGCTGTGTCGAGCCAGGGTGTGGGGTCGTCCGATTCGAAGCGGGCGCAGGGCCGGTCACCGCACGGGCCGTTGTAGGACAGGGGGCAGGTGCGGGTCTCCATGCGGCGGCACTCAACGTCGCCGGCGGCCGGGGCCTGCTCGCGGATGGACAGGTCCCGGCTCCCGCGCCGCAGCCATTCCGGCGACGGGTCGATACCAGCCGCGCGCGCCTGCTGCACCTGCGCGTCGATGAACTCGCTCACCTTCCCGGCCAACTCCTGCTGCTCCTCGTTCCGCTGCTCGCTGGCGGGGTGCCAGTGGGCGACCCTCACCGTGCTGTCGGCCGGCGGGTAGAAGGCCACGGTGTCCCCCCATTTGCGACCGCGGTCGTCGGTGTGATCGGTGACAGCGATGTGCCCGGCGGCGCGGATGCACTCGCCCACCGGAAGGACCCCGTTGTACTGCGCGCTGCACGTCGTCGCGGGCGTCGTCGGCCCGTCGTCGGTCACCAGCAGCGGCCACGCCCCGGAGGTGTTCAGCCGCTGCTCGGGGTGCTGCGCCCGGAAGTGGTCGGTGGCGTCGGCCGGGTTGAGGAGGCGGGGCGCTTCGGGGCAGAGCGGGCAGTAGACGGCCGTCGTTGCGTCGTCGTCGGACAGTATGAAGTCGCCCTGTCGGCTGTCGGCGATGCGTTTGACCTGCGTCGTCAGGGCGGCGAGGGCCTTGGCGACGGCCCTCGCGTCCATGCTCGGGGTGCTGCTCACTGCTCCTCACCTCGCAGTGCCTCGGCTACGGCCACGAGCGCCGAGGCAATCGCGAGGTTTGACCGGGCGGCGAGGATGCCGACGGCGGTGGGGCCGTCCACGTTGCGGGTCTGGCCGCCGGGCAGGGTCACCATTCCGTTGATGCCTTCCTCGACGTTGTTGATCAGCCAGAGGGCGTGATCGTGGGGCGGTCGGGCGGTGGGTGTGCTCACGTGGTGGTGTCCTTCCGGGTGCAGTGCGCGGGGTCGTGCTGGTGGCCGGCGGTCGCCCACCACACCTCGCAGCAGGGCGCGAGGAGTTCGGCGACCTGCTGGTCTTGCGCGGTCTTGATGGGGCGTGTGGCCCGGTCCAGGTCGACGAGGACGTTGTGGTGTTCGTCGAGGAGCCACGAGGTGTGGACGACGGCCATCGCTGCGCCTATGGCGGCGGCGGCGAAGAAGACGGTGCCGGGCCAGTGGCCGGCCTGGTGGCTGAGGAGGGCGGCGCCGAGGAGGCCGACGGCGAGGGCGGCGTACAGCACCCACAGGGCGTGGGTGGCGCGTCTCATGGCGTGCTCCGTGTCGGCGCGGGCTGTGCCTCGGCAGCAAGGCGGCGCAGGTGGTCGGCGACGCGCAGGATGCCGACGTTCTCGGAGGTCTGCGCCGATCGGCGAGGGCCGGTGCAGCGCTCGAACTGGCGCAGGCCCTCGGCGATGTCGGCGGCCTCGCGCAGGACTGCGGCGCGGTGCTCGACGTCTCGCTGCTCGCGGAGGGCGCGGGCCTTGGCCGCCAGCGGGGCGAGAACGGCCTCGGCCCTCGCGGTGGCCTGCTGCTGCTCGGTGGGCTCGTAGCGGGCTTCGTAGTCCTGCTCGGTCATGGGTGAACTCCTGGTGTGTGGTGGGTGGGTGATCGTTCAGGCGGCGCAGGAGACGGGCTGCACGCCCGCGTACGCCCCTCGCAGCTCCTCGGCGGCCTTCCGGGCGTCCCACGCCCCACGCGCCCTGTCACCGGCCGCACGCTGCCGCTGACGGCGCGCCTTCGACTCACGCCCCTGACCTGCCCGGCACTCCACACACGCCACCTCACCGAGACGGCGATGGATGAAGTAGCCGCGCGCTGTACCGCCCTTGGCGTGCTCGGCGGCCAGCTGCGCCCGCCGCTCGCCCTCAATGTGCGCCTCGTGCGCGGCCCGGCACACGCTGCACGGCTGCTCCCGGTACGAGAAGTGCGCCCGGTACGCCCGCTCGCTGCCGCACTCCAACCGCAACCGGCCCTGCTCGTCGAACCGGCACGACTCGCCCGTCCAGAACTGCCGGCGGTCAGCGGCCGTCGTCCCGCCCCACACGCCCTTCAGCTGCGGGTTGTCGAGGGCGTACTGAGCGCAGGCGTCACGGATCGGGCAGCTGCGGCACAGGCCCTTGGCGTACTCCCTGTCGCTGCTGCTCTTGCTGAAGAACATCTCGGGGTCGGTAGTGCGGCAGGGGAGGTTCGGGGTGGTGGCGGTGAGGGCGGCGAGGCTGGTCATGGGCGCTCCCCTGGGGGTGTTGGTGGTCGGGCGGTTGGTCTGCGGCGCAGGTCAGGGGGTGGTGGGTTCGGGGCTGAGGGTGCGGATGGTCGGGCATGGCCAGCGCTCGGGTGCCATGCCGTCGGAGTAGCAGCGGGCGGCGCAGGTGCCGTTGTCGCGGGGGACGTGCAGGGCGCGGATGCGGGTGACGGGGTCGCCGTCGGGTCCGGCGAGGTCTTCGCGGAATACGGCGGCGCGTTCGGCGTCCAGCTCCAGCCAGTAGGGCTCGCCGTTGGGGCCGGAGAGCATGACGATCACGGAGCTGTCGTCGCTCCACATGACGTCGTTGAGGCCCCAGCGCAGCTGTGTGGGTTCGGGGGTCTCGCCGGGGGTGGCGCCGGGGCAGACGATGGTGGCGATCTCGTCGGGGCCGAAGCCGTCGCGTCGGAGGCTGGCGGCCATCTCGTTCTGGGGGCTCATGCGCTGTGCCTTTCGTGGTCGGGGGCGTGGTTGGCGAGGTAGGTCTCGCAGCCGTGGCAGTAGAGGCGGCCGGGGCGGATGAGGGGGAGTCCGCAGTCGGGGCCTTGGCAGCGGGTGACGGCGGGTGGCTCGTCGGACGGCTGCGGCGCCTGTGGCTGCGACGGGGGCGGAGGCTGCGTTTCGGCCGGCGCGGTGGCCGCCTCGCCTTCACCCGTCGATGACTCGTTTTTCGCGTCCTCGCCCGCGCGCTGCTGTGGCTGAGTTGAGAAGCCAGCCATGTTGTGGTCGGGGAGGGGGTCTCTACCGAAGGTAGAGCTGTACTGGTAGACCCCCGCCACGGACGCTGTCCGGACCGCGTCCACTGACGCTTTCCGGGGGCGTCCATGGACGCTGTCCGGGGTCTCGTCGGAGGGTTCGGAACCCCCGCCACGGACGCTGTCCGGAACACCAGCAGTGGACGCTGTCCGGACCACGTCAGTGGACGCTGTCCGGGTGGCCTCGGCGATCTCCGCAGCCTTCTTCTTCGCGTACGCCTTCCGCTGCCGCGTCTCCGTCATGTGGTGGATGTGCGCCCCCCAGTCGAGCCCGCCACCGAGCGGCATGAGGAGCTGGTACTTCGACGAGTCGTTCGGCCGGCGCTTCCGGGCCAGGACACCGACACCCATGAGGACCTTCACGGCGTTCGTCACGGTCTCCGGCGAGCAGCCCGACAGGGTGGCGAGGGTGTCGCGGCCGGGGAACGAGTTGGAGCCGTCGGCGTCCGCGTACGTGGAGATCCACATGCCCACGGTCACGACGCGCGCCACCTCGGGGATGCGCCGTCCGACGCGCAGTACCTCGGCCCGGAGGGCGTTGGTCCAGGCGTTGCGGACGCTCTGCACGCGGTCGTCAGTGCTCAACTCGTTCTCATCTCAAGCGTGGTGCGGAATCGATCCGGCAAGATCCGCCCGGGGCACGTCCAGCGCGCCCCGGGCGGCCGGGTCAGCGGACGTACTCGGTGCGCGCGCGGTCCTCGCGGCGGCGCTGGTGGGCCTTGTACTCGTCCTCGGTCGGTTTGCCAGCGGTCATGTCGCCGAGCGCTGCGTCCGGGCGCATGGGCCCCTCGCCGACCTCGTCGAACGTGCCGTCCATCCGGCGGGCCCTCCACATGGCGCGCTTCGCCTCGGCCAGCGCTGCGGCGTCGTCGTCGGTACGGGCGACCTCGCACGAGGTGACGCGGACCTTGACGTTCGGCTCCTTCTCCTCGCCGGACGCGTGGCCGGTGTACGACTTGGAGGTCAGCTCGACGATCGCGAAGACGACGGTGCCGGGCTTCTCGAACAGGCCGCGTCGCTGCTCGGTGGTGAGGGCGGCCTCGATGGAGGCGGCGGCTGCGTCGAGCTTGACCTCGGGGACCTCGGTGTTGGCGAGCTTGGGCATGTGCTGTGCCTTCCGTGTGGGTGGTGCTGGGCTGGGTGGCCGGGCCCGCCGTGGGGGGACGGCGGGCCCGGGTGACGGCCGCGGGCTGGGGGCCGCCCGGGGGAACGGCCGTCGGGAGGGTGGTCAGGTGGTCTCGGCCAGGTCGAGCAGTCGCTCGATGCCCGGCTCGCCGGTCCGCAGGAGAGCCAGGGCGGCGGCGTACTCGGGGAAGGCAACGGCGAGGCGCTCGGCGTGCTCGGTGTCGGCCGAGGTCCACGTGTCCAGCAACTTGGCCGCGAAGGTGCTCGGCGGCCAGCCGCCAAGGCGCTCCCGGAAGAGGACGTGGGCGGCAGTCTCGGAGCCGATGGTGACGGGCTGAGCCTGCGCGGCGGTGATCCGGCCGAGCATCTCGGCGGCTTCTGCGACCAGCTCGGGGTAGTGGTCGAGGCCGTCCTCTTCGCCGCACTCGTAGTTCTTGTGGATGTCGTAGTCGACCTCGTTGACGAGGGCACGGACGAACAGGTCAAGGACTGCGGGGGTGACCAGGTAGGTGGCGGGGCTGGCGGGCTGATCGGTCATGTGGTCTGTCCGTTCTGGTGGTAGGCCTCGGCCGCATCAGCGACCTGTTGCGCGAGGGCGCCCTCAGCGCACGTCTTGTGCGCGTGCTTGCCGTGCGAGTCCCGGAGCTGGGTGGGGACGGAGCAGTACCGGCAGGGCTGCGGGCCGCTGTAGTCCCAGTGCGTGGAGGCGTTCCAGTTGAGGAGCGTCCCGGGCACGTAGTCGGGCTCGGTCTTCGGCGGGGCGCGGCGGCGCCGGGTGGGCGTCACGCCGCGCCGCCCGAGACACTGGCTCGATCGAGTAGCAGTCGGATCGCGGCGGCGGCCTGCTGCGGAACGACCCCGTTGCCGAGGGCCTTCAGCTGCTGGGTGCGCGTCAACTCCGGGACAGCGGTGACGTGGCCAAGGCGGAGGCCCATCATCCATTCGACGAACTGCGGGTTCAGCCGAGACTGATCGTCAGTTGCCCGTGGGGCGGGTCGTCCGAGGATGCGCTCCCAGCGTCGGACGGCGGGCAGGAAACGGCCCCAAGCAGCGTCGGGTTGCCCCTGCTGTACCTCTCGCTCGTCCGGTCTCCGTCCGCCGCGACCGGGGTCGGCAGCAGCAGGCGTGCCGCATCGAGCAGCGTCATCCCGTAGCCCTCGCTGTACGGTGTCCCGTCCGGCCGGTAGTACGCCGTGGACGGTGATGCTGCCGCCGGGGTGGGCAGCAGAGACACCGTGTGCCGCAGGTTCATCCCTCCGTCGCCCGCGTGACCCGGGCCGGTGGCTTCCGATGCTGTCGGTGTGGGCAGCAACTGCACCACGTTCGGTAGTCCGTCCTCGAACCCCTTCCCGCGCGAGGGACTCGCGCGGGGCGTCGGTAGCTGTGGCGAGGAAGATGAGTCGGCGTCGCTGGTGGGGAGCGCCGACCTCGTCCGCGCGTACAACGCACCACTGAACATCGAACCCGAGGTCGGCAAGGTCGCAGAGGACAGTGTCGAAGCCGACTCGAAGGTGGTTCGCGACGTTCTCAAAGATCGCGACTCGGGGTCGTAGAACCCGAAGGGAACTGGCAATGAAGGGCCAGAGGTGCCGCTCATCGTCGGTTCCTTTCAGGTCGCCGGCGAGGCTGAAGGGCTGGCAGGGGTAGCCGCCGATGTAGATGTCGACGGGTTCGACGTCCTCCCACCGGGTGGTGGTGAGGTCGCCGAGGTTGGGGACGCCCGGCATGCGGTGGGCGATGATCTGGCAGGCGCCAGGGTCGTTGTCGGACACCCACGCCAACTCGCCGCCGAACACCTGCTGTACGGCTTCGTCGAGTCCGCCGTATCCGGTGCACACGGAGCCGATCCGGAGCGTCATCGGGTCACCGCCCCGTAGCCGAGCGGGTCCTCGCCGGGCCCCAACGCGCGCACCACCAGCACGAGCTGATCGCGGTCCCGGACCGAGCCGAGACGCATGTCCGGACCGAGGACACGCGTGTGGTCGTCGTCCTCGAACAGGCCCGCATCCACCAGCCCGTCCACGCACGCCTTGAAACTGGGGTACCAGTTCGCGGGGTCGCGCCGGCCTTTCGTCGAGGGGTGCAGTACGCCGAGGATGTGCGCCCGCTGGAAGAGCGGGTTCGGGCGGGCGGCGCTCATCGCGTCGAGGAGCGCGGGGCACTCACCGACTGCGTCCCTCGCCGCTTCACGCAGTCGGGCGACAACGCGACGCCGGTCGTGCATGGGCATGTTCTTGTTGGCGTTCAGGAGTGGGAGCCGTGCGGGCAGGGTGATGACGAACGGTGCGGGCCGGGGCCCGGCCGCCGTGGTGGCGGCCGGACGCTCCGGGTCGAACAGGGTCGGCGCGCTCACGCTGCACCGCCCCGGGCGGGCGTGCTGGTGAGCGGGCTGTGGTCGGTGTACGTGCGGCACGTCCAGCAGATCCGGCCACCGGTCCGCAGGAACGCGTGCAGCGTGTCCCGCTCCTCGGCCGGGCAGAACGCGAGGTCGTTGACCATGGCCTCGGTGGACTGCATGAGGATCGCGAGCGGCACCGTCTCGGGGGCCCGGCGCAGGCGGCGGCCAGCGCGGCGGCGGCCGTGGCCGGGCTGCGCGATCAGCCGCAGCCGAGCAAGCGGGCTCACGATGGCACCCCCGCCCCGGGCTGCCGCGTGGTCGGCCACTGCGAGTTGCCCTCGGTGGGCGTCTGCTGTCCGGCCTGCTCGTCGTGCTGCTGGCGGATCTCCACAGCGGTCACACGCTGCTGGGGGAACTCCTCGTCGACCGTGACCTCTCCACGACGGATCGACTCAAAGATCACCTCCAGCTGAGCAAGGTCCAGGTTTGTCCACTTCTCGCTCGCCCGGCCGCGGCTCTCTTCGAGTTGCTCGACGGTGACGCCGATGCCCTCGTAGTAGGTGATGCTGTCGGCGATGCGCTGCGAGCGGGGCGTGTCACCCTGCCCGTTCTCCAGCGTGTAGTTGACGACTTCCTTGGCCTGCTCCCGGTACCAGTCCGGCAGCACCGTGAAGATCATTTCCCTGAGGCGGCGGGCACCGTTGTTCGTGTTGTTCTCGTAGACGTCGCGCGGGTCTTCCAGTGCCTTGCCCTTGCCCTTCGCCCACCGGACGTGCGGCACGATGAACGTCGTACTCGCGCGCTCGTTGGACTCCAGGTCCCACGCCCACGCCTGCATCTCGGACTCGCCGGCCTCGTCGTCGCGGCGCAGCTCGTTCAGGCCGTGGTGGATGTTGCCCCAGCAGCGGGCCAGTTCCTTGGCGAACTGGATGGTCTCGCCGTTGACGTTGCCGTCGCCGCGGTTGAAGCGGAACAGGGAACGGGCGGCCAGGGTCTTCTGACGGAACGCGGTCCGCATCTTCTGTACAGCCGCGGCCTCGTTCCGGGGGAACTGGCGGGCCACGACGACCGCGGCCTGCACCTCGGCGACCGCACGGGACTGCTCAACCGCCGTGCCCTGCCCGACGAACGACGGCGCGGGCGCCGGAGACGGGGCGAACTGCTGCTCTGCTACCGGGTAGTTCACAGGTACTCCAGGCTGTCTCGGGTCTCGGCCCAGCCGGGCAGGGAGAGGGGAACCACGTCGTCGCTGTAGCCGGGCCAGTAGCCGGTCTCGGTGCAGCGGGCGAAGGTCTCCAGGGCGCGCCGGTTGCGGGCGGATCCGATCCGGCGGGCGGTCGCGTTGACCTCGACGACCGTGATCACGTACGGGGCGGTCTTCTCCTGGCAGACGAAGACGAACGCGGCCGAGTCGTCGGCGATCCCGAGGGCCTTTGCAGCGGACCGGTAGGTGTCGTCCTGTTGGTGGTAGCCGTACTCGTCGATGTCCTTCGCGAGCTTCTCCGGGTCCGCCGACCTGCACGTCTTGTAGTCGGGGATGATCAGCCGCCCGGAGCGCGGGTTCGGGAGCCAGTCGAGGCGGGCCCGCCGCATGATGCCGGTGCGGTCGTCGCGCCAGAACAGGGACTGTTCGGGGGTGCCGCGCTCGGGGTCGAACAGCATGCTCGCGAAGGGGTGGCGGCGCAGGGCGTCGGCCATGTCGTGGACCTGCTGGTACTCGGCGGCCTTCAGCGGGATCTTCCCCGCCGCGCGGGCCTCGGCGACCTCGGCCTTGGCCACCTTGGTGTCCCACCGCTCGTGGTCCACGACGCGCAACTCCGGGCCGTTGCCGAGCACGAGCTTGTGGGCGGCGTTGCCGATGTCCCACACCTTCTTGGGCTGCTGCGGCTGGGTCTGCTCGTGCCGGAAGATCGCCGGGCATGAGGGCGGCAGGAGCTTCCGTGCGCCGCTCGACGACAGGGCGTACCGGTGCGAGTGGTACTCGTCGTTCGTCATCTCGTAGATGCCGGGCTCGGTGATGGGCTCCGGGCCGGCGGCCGAGGTGGTGGCCTCGGCCTGCGCGACGGTCGTCATCGGGCGTCTCCCGTTGGGGTGTAGTAGCGGCGCGGGGTGCCGTCGCCGTGGCGGTCGAGGTGGCCGTCCCGGTGCAGATCGGCCAGGTAGCGGCGGACGCTCATGCGGAGGACATGCGTGCCGAGGAGCTGGTGCCACGTCCGCTTGACGCGGCCGGTGGTCCACTCGCCGCCCTCGGCCTGGATCGCCTTCAGCACGGACTCCCGGACGCCGCTGCGCGGGCGGCGGGGGCTGGGGTCGCTGCCGAGCCGGTAGAAGCGGCGCCCGCAGTGCTCGGTGGGTACGAGGTACGCGCGCCGGGCGAGGTCCCGGAGGTCGCGGCGTGCGGTGTTCCTGCCGGTGGTGGCCCACTCGCGGGACTTGGCGTAGATGTGCAGGGCCCGCTTGGTGGTGACGGGGCCGCCGCCGAAGCGACGGATGGCGGCGAGCAGGTACTCGCGGCGGATGGTGGTCTCGGCCATCAGCGGTCCCCGTCCGTGCCCGGGACCCCGGCGGCGCGCTGCCAGGCGGACCATTCGTTCGTGGCGTTCCGGGGCGGCGAGGAACGGACAGGAGTGGTGAGGGCGGTTGCGGCGGCGAGGGCGAGCGTGGCGTGTACCTGCGCCTCAGCGATCGTGCGGTCCGCTTCGCACGGCCCCTCTTCGTGCGGGCGAAGGATCGTGTGGGACTCCTTCAGCAGACGCTCGGCCTCGCGGTAGTGCTCGGGTCCGGTCATCGCTCGGCCCCCTTCACCACGGCGATACCGCCGAGGACATACAGGGCCATCGCCGCGAGGGTGATCAGGAAGGCGATCACTCGTCCTCCTCCTCGTCGTACTCGGAGTCCAGCTCCAGCGCGGTGACGATGTAGCCGGTCCGCCCGGTGTAGCTCCGGCCCCCGAAGTTGTTCGGCGTCACGCGCTCGTAGAGCTCGACCTCGCCGTCCTCGGACTGGTCGGCGGTGTCCTCGTCCTCGCGCCACCAAAGCGACACCTTGGAGTCGCTGTCGGCGTGCTCGCGGCGGACGAGGGTCTCGCAGTGCTTCCGGGCCTCGGCGGCCGTCGTGTAGTGGCCCACCACGATCGAGTCGTGCGACGCTCGGAACACCGTGGCGGGCGCGGCCTCCAGCTCGGCGACCCTTGCCCGCAACTGCTCGATCAGCTTGCGGAGACCCGGCTCCAACCCCTCCGGCGTGGACGGCGTGTGCGGTCCGTCCAGGTGGGAGATGACCGTCATGCCCAGAGCCCACGCGTCCGGCGAGGAGGCGAGGTTGTACTGACCGAGCGTGGCCAGCAACTCCTCCTCGCGGGACTGCTTGTGCTCGGCGTACTGCCGCAGCCGGTCCAGCTCGGCCGCCGTGTCCGGGCCCATCAGCAGGCCCGCCGACTCCAGCGCCAGCGCGATACCCGCCGCGGTACGGTTCTGCGTCAGCGCCGCGAGGATCACGCCCGCCGCCGAGTTCACCAGCTTCGCGTTCACGCAGCCACCGCCGGGTCCGCCAGGGTCCACGCGGTAAACGGAACGCCGAGGAACTCGCCCACGGCCGACATGCAGATCCGTCCATCCCGGCGCGACTGCGAGGTGACGACCGCAGCGAAGGTCTCGCCGATGGCCTCGACGTCGGCAATCGATTCACAGTGCAGGTGCAGACTCGGCGAGGCGGGGGCGAAGGAGTAGACCCTGACGTCCACGGTGTCCGGCATCACGGGCGACGTGCTCAGCATGTGCTCCAGCGCGGACACGGCGGCCATGTAGTTGCGGAGCTGGACCTGTTGCGCGGTCTCAACTGGCTGGACGGCTGGTTCGGTAGTCTCAGTGGTCATCGGTGACCTCTCGTTTCTGGATCGGTAGGGGCGCCGAGTCGTGGGGTCGCCGGGCCTGCAAGCGGGCGGCCCTTCGGCGCGTTCAGGGGGGAAGTCAGGCAACGGCGGTCTTGCCGGCGGCCTTCATCCGGCTCTTCGCGGCAGCCTTCGCACGGCGAGCAGCCGCAGCCTGGAGCGCGAGGCCCGCGAAGTGGGCCGACTTCAGGTGCTCGGCCACACGGGCGATCTGCTCGTCCGTCGCGTTCGGGTGCTTCTCCCGCGCCTGCTTCTCAAAGCGGCCGTTCGCCGCGGCACGCGCCTTCGCTGTCCGCGACGCGGGATCGAGCGTGTTCGCCCAACTGGTGTGGGCGGCGAGCCTGGCCCGAAGCGATCGGTCCTGCGGATCCATGTCCCTCCCTCTCTCTTTCATCCCCATCCCCGAATGGGGATGGAGTGGGCGAAAAAAGAGCCCGACGTCGGGACTGGACTGCCGCCGCGATTGCGTCGGCTTCCGGCTCCGAAACGGTGGGGCGCTCTTCCTTCACCAGTTTCTGAATCTTGCTGTACGAGACGCCGGTTGCGCTGGCCAGAGACCTGACCGAGTGGACCACGCCCCCGGGTAGCGGCTGCTTCATCAAGCGCTGGAGCAGCGTGCCGTCGTGCACGCGGTATCTGTCTGCCGACACGGAACCTCCGGTGTTGCTATCCCCATCCTCGAACGGGGATAGCCATAGCTAAGCACAGCGCTTGAGGGATGTCTAGCACAGCGCTACACCAGATCTGCTCTGTCCCTTGCGCCCCTTGTGCGTACACACGCCGGGCGACTTTGCGCCTCTTTGAGCAGGCCAGCTACCCATTCGCGTATGAGGTTGTGGACAATGACCCTTGTACGTGCGGGTAACCCCCCGCCGGATGAGCCGACACATCCGGCCCCCGCCGAAGACCTGGAGACCTCTACATGACGACTCGGGACGCCGAGACGCTCGCACAGCTCGTCAGCGAGCAGGCAGGCGAGGGGAAGCGGTACACCTTTAAGCAGCTCGCAAACCGGTCAGTCGACCCGGAGACCGGCTACTCGCCGAGCCCCAACCTCGTCTGGACAATCGCGAGCGGCAAGAGCGTCAAGATGAACCCGGCGCTTGTCAAAGCGCTCGCCGCCGGCCTCGGATTCCCTCCCCAGCGAGTAGCCGATGCGGCCCACCGGCAGTTCCTCGGCTGGTACAGCAGCGAACCATCCCCCGAGGTCACAGGCGTAGATGAGGGCGAGGACGTGGTCTACAGGGTCGCCGCCAAGGCGGGCGTGACCGCCGAGGAGATGCCTGCGGTGAAGGCCTTCTATGACGCGCTGCGCGAGGAGGGCAAGTAGTCGAACATCGTTCCTCTACTCACGGAACGTTTCGCGTTCACCCCAATGGGTGAACAGCTATTTAAGGCCACTCGGCGTAGAGTGATCGAACCTCGCGCGATTCGTACGCGTGTGCGATTCCTTGCTGTCCTGCGCGCACACGCGGAAAGGGGGACGAGTGGCAGAGCCGAGAGTGCACGTCCACGCCAAAGACCTGAAAGGGGAAACCCCTGTCGCCGTGCGCGACAGCACCCGGCACTACGACCTGGCCATCGACTTCTCATGGCCAGCAGAAGACATCGTGGCCGGACTCCAACAGGTCCTCCAGGACGGCGTAGACAGCGGCCGGTGGTCCCGCGCCGAGCACAGCGAGGCCCCCATCGAAACGAACGAGGCCGCCCCCCATCCGGAGAACGACCTCGACTGAGCAGCGGACCCGGCGGCTACAACCGGTCGCCGGGGCTCAGCTCCCTATGGATCTTCAGCGCGCGCTCGGTACCGGCCGAAGCCCCGTACCGGGACAGCATCTGCCGCGACCGCCACCCCATGATCCTCATGAGGGCATCGTCCCCACCACTGTTCACCTGCCACAGGTGCGCGAACGTGTGCCGGAACTGGTGCGGGTGAATGTGCGGGATGCCCGCCTCCTTGCACCGGTTCTCGATCATCGTCCCGACGCCCCAGATCGTCATGGCCTCGCGCCGCTTGAAGCTCACCCACAGTGGATCGCCCGGCTCCAGCGCCCGCCCCAAGTACTTCCCGGCGGCCCGCAGATACCGGTCCATCGCCAGCGCGGTAGCCCTGCCGAAAGGTGCCGGCCGCTCCCGGCCGCCCTTCCCGAGGACATGCAGCACCATCAGGTCCAGGTCGAGCTTCTCCTGTGTGCGCACGGTCAGCTCACTCAGCCGGGCCCCGGTGTCGAGGAACATCATGATGATCGCCGTGTCGCGGCGGTCCTTGAAGTCCTTCCCCTTGCACACACTGAGCAGCGTCTTGAGCGCGTCGTCCGGGATGATGGGCACCTCCACCTCCGGCACGGTGGGCGCCTTCATCGTCCGCATGGGGGAGCGGTCCATCTCCTCCTCCTCGACTGCCCAGTTGAAGAACGTCTTCAGCGAGCGGAAGTGCTGGTGCGCGTTGCCGGGGCTGCTCTCCTCGATCAGGTCCCCGATGTACGCCTCGATGTGCTCACGGTGGATGCCGCCTTCCCCTTCCAGCGCAGTCGGGGCAGGGCGATCCTCCGGCTCGTTGGGCTTGTAGCCGAGGAGGTAGGCACGGAACTGCTCGGCGGCTCGGCTGTAGATCCGCTGAGTGTTCGGGCTGAGGTTGCGCGCGCGCAGGGAGCGGATCCATGACGCGGTCAGGGGGCCGATGTCGTACGGCTTGGGGTCGTCGGCGGTTTTGGTGGCGGTCACGCCTCACCGTCCTCATTCGAGTACGCGAATGCTGTTCGCCCCCGGGGTGTGGTGGTGGTATCCGGGGGATGAGTACGACGCTACGCCGATCTCTGGAATCCTCAAGGCGCTTGGCCAAATACCGCTGTGCTGGCCCGACATGAAAAGGCCTCCCACCTGTTTCCGCTGGTGAGAGGTTGTTTGCGCCCCCGGCAGGACTCGAACCTGCGGCCAAGCGCTTAGAAGGCGCCTGCTCTATCCACTGAGCTACGGGGGCCGGGTGTGGTGGCCTCGGTCAGGGTGGGCCCGGGTGTGGGCCGGTCCTTGACGTTGCCGGGGACAAGGATAGGGCTCCCGGGTCCTTGTCCTGGTTGCTTCCCCTCCGTGGCTCAATGTGGAGGTTCGGTGAAGCGGTCCTGATAATCGCAGGCAGGTACGAATCGTGCACCGCTTTTGCCCTCTCGCGCCGCGGGTGTTGTCCACTCGTTATGCCTGGACTGCGCCTACGTCCCAGTCGCCCCTTCCGTCCCTTGTGTTCCGTCGGCGCGCAGGCATGCTCATATGCTTCAGAATTCCCCTAAAATTGGGCATTCTTCACATGTGGTGACCTTGGACGTACGGCCTCAGCTGCTCGACGCACTTTCCGCCCTGCGCGACCGTGTCGCCGCCGCACGCTTCCCGCTGCCCCTGCCCGGGGCTCCACGCGCGCGTGCCAACCGCGACGAACTGCTCGCGCAACTCGACGACTACTTGGTGCCCCGCCTGAGGGAACCTGAAGCGCCCTTGCTCGCCGTTGTGGGCGGGTCCACCGGGGCCGGCAAGTCGACCCTCGTCAACTCCCTTGTGGGACGCCGGGTCAGCGAGGCCGGCGTACTGCGGCCCACGACCCGGACGCCGGTACTGGTCTGCCATCCCGAGGACCACCACTGGTTCAGCGGGATGCGCGTACTGCCCGACCTCACGCGCGTGTGGGTGCCCCCGCAGGAGCCGGGACAGGACCCCGGCGACGATCTGCTGCTCCCCGGCGAGGACGGGGCAAGGGTTCTGCGCGTCGAGACCGCCGAGAGCCTGCCGCGCGGACTCGCCCTCCTCGATGCCCCCGACGTCGACTCCCTCGTGGCCGACAACCGCGTCCTCGCCGCCGAACTGATCTGCGCCGCCGACATCTGGATCATGGTCACCACGGCGGCACGGTACGCCGACGCCGTCCCCTGGCATCTCCTGCGTACCGCCAAGGACTACCAGGTCTCCCTCGTCACCGTTCTCGACCGGGTGCCCCACCAGGTGGTGTCCGAGGTGTCCCGGCAGTACGGCGCCCTCCTCACCAAAGCCGGCCTCGGCGACGTACCGCGCTTCACCGTGCCCGAACTGCCCGAGTCCGCCTGGGGCGGTGGGCTTCTTCCGGCCACCGCGGTGGCCCCGCTGCGCGCCTGGCTCACCCAGCAGGCGCAGGACCCGGCCAGCCGCCAGCAGGCCATGGCCCGTACGGCGTACGGCGTCCTCGACTCCCTCAAGTCCCGCATGCCCGAGCTGGCCGGCGCCGCTGCCGCGCAGTACTCGGCCGCCATGCGCCTCACCGCGGCCGTCGACGGGGCCTACGACAGCGAGCACGCGCGCGTACGGGGGCGGTTGCAGGCCGGCGCAGTCCTCGCCGGGGACGCGCTGAAGCGGTGGCGCGCCTTCCCGCTCGACTGCTCCGCGGGCGAACTCCTCGACGCCCTCGTGGAGAGCCTCTGCGCCCTCCTGCTCTGCTCCGTCACCGCCGCCGACGAACGCGTCGACGACGCCTGGCGCCGCGAACCCGCCGCGGACGCCCCCGAACTGACCGGCCGCGACCCGTCCCAGGAGAGCGTCGAACACCGCATCGGGATGGCCGTACGCCGGTGGCGGCGCGAGCTGGAGGAGTACGCCGAGGAGGAACTGCGCGACCTCGACCGGAGTGCCGCCACGGACGTCGAGGCGGTCGCCGCGCTCGTCGCCACCGCACTGCTGGGGGGCCGGCGGGCCCGGTCCGCGGGCGAGGGGCTCGCCGAACGCATCGGCGCCCACGGCGCCCTGCGACTGCGCGACCGTGGCGGACGGCTCCTCGCCGACTACCTGGGCCGGGTCCTGCACGCCGAACGCGAGCGCCGCCTCGCCCCGCTCGACGCCCTCGACGTCCATCCGGAGCCCCAGGCCGAACTCATCGCCGCGCTGTCCGTACTGCAGAAGGAGAGGTGACCGCGGTGACCGCCGTCACTGACCACGACCACCACGACGCCTCGGCCGAAAACGTGCCTCCCCGCGAGGACCTTTCCGATGGCGGCAAAGCCGAGCAGAAGGACCAGGAAAAGGAGGAGAAGGAAGAGCAGAGGGAGGGAGAACAGAGGGAAGGAGGGGAGCCGGGCGAGGAGCAGGGCAGCGAGGGCGAGGCGGCCGAAAACGAAGCTCCCGGGAAGGCCGCTTCCCCCGACGGTGATGCCGACGGAGACCGAGACGGCGACGGCCACGCGCGCGTGGCCGTCGGGCGTACCGACCCCCGTCCGGAATCCGAGTCCTCCGGCGCCTGGGACGACGGCCTGATCGCGCGCCGCGTGTCCGAGACCGACCCTCCCGCGCGCGAGACGGTCGTCGAGCCCCGGGTCTCCAGCAGCGTCCCGCAGCCCGTGATGCCCCTGGCGTACGACGGGCCGCTGCGCTCGCGGCTCGACGCACTCCGTGAGCTCGTGGGGCTGTCCCGCACCCGGCTGGACAGCAGAACGCTCGCCGAGGCCGGCCGGGTCCTCGACGAGGCGGCGGCCCGGCGCAGGCTCTCCGGGCAGCACACCGTCGTCGCCATCGCGGGCGCCACCGGCAGTGGCAAGTCCCAGCTCTTCAACGCCCTCGCCGGAGTGGCCATTTCGGAGACCGGTGTACGCCGGCCGACCACCGCCATGCCCATCGCGTGCAGCTGGAGCGACGGCGCGGCGACCCTCATCGACCGGCTGGGCATCCCCGGACGGCTGCGCCGGCGCCCACTGCAGAGCGCGGAGGCCGAGGCGCAACTGCGCGGCCTGGTCCTGGTCGACCTGCCCGACCACGACTCGGCGGCCGTCCAGCACCGCGAACAGGTGGACCGCGTACTGGCACTGGTCGACGCGGTCATCTGGGTCGTCGATCCGGAGAAGTACGCGGACGCCATCCTCCACGAGCGCTATCTGCGGCCCATGGCCGGACACGCCGAGGTCATGTTCGTCGTCCTCAACCAGGTGGACCGCCTCCCCGGGGAGGCCGCCGACCAGGTCCTCGACGACCTGCGGCGACTGCTCGACGAGGATGGCATCGCCCTGGGGGAGTACGGCGAACCGGGCGCCACCGTACTGGCGCTGTCCGCGCTCACCGGGGACGGCATCGGCGAACTGCGCGAGGCGCTCGGTCAGTTCGTGGGCGAGCGCGGGGCCGCGGCCCGCCGGATCTCGGCCGACCTCGACGCCGCCGCATGGCAGCTGCGGCCCGTCTACGCCACTGGACAGCGCGCCGGGCTGAGCGAACGGGCCAGGGAGGAGTTCTCCGCTCGGCTCGCCGACGCGGTGGGCGCCACCGCCGCCGGCCAGGCCGCCGAACGTGTCTGGCTGCGCAACGCCAACCGCGCCTGCGGCACCCCGTGGCTGCGACTGTGGCGGTGGTGCCAGGACCGGCGGGAGACCTCCACCGGCCGCATTGCCGTGAGCGAGCAGCCGGACGAGGAGGCCACGGCCCGCCAGCGTGTCGAACAGGCGGTGCGTACGGTCGCTGAGCGGGCGTCGACCGGACTGCCCGCCCCATGGGCACTGGCGGTGCGCGAGGCGGCCGTACGGGGGTCCCAGGGCCTGCCCGAGGCGCTGGACGAGCTGGCGACACGCGCCGGGACGCCCACGGGACGGCCGCCCCGGCCGGGCTGGTGGCCGGTCGCCGTGCTGGCGCAGGCGTCCATGACGATCCTTCAGATCGTCGGCGGGCTGTGGCTGGTGGCCCAGATCGTCGGGGTCATGGCGCCGAACCTGGGCGTGCCGGTGCTGCTGATGTCGGTGGGCATCGTCGGCGGCCCGGGTGTGGAGTGGAGCTGCAGACTGGCGGCTCGCGGACCGGCCCGCCGGTACGGCCTGGAGGCGGAACGGCGGCTGCGGGAGGCGGCGGCCGGCTGCGGCCGGGCCCGGGTCCTGGATCCGGTGGCGGCGGAACTGCTGCGGTATCGCGAGGTACGGGAGCAGTACGTGCGGGTCACGGGGGCACGGTCGGTGGTGGGGTGAGCGCGGGGAAACGGGCAGGTCAAAGGGGCTGAATCCCGAAGGAGTGACGGGAGGAGCGACGGGAGGGGGAGACGTGGGGTCCCTCGGTCGGGTGACGGAGTTTTCCACAACCGGCCGGTAGTCCACAGGGCTCAGCGGGCTCGGACCGACGGATGCATTCTGGCTTGGCGGCGATCACGACGGACGCGATCGGCGCGAAGCGGTGACCGGAGAGGTTCTCGTGGTCGGAGAGGTTCTCGCGGTCGCCGTGTCGGAGGCAGCCGTACGGGACGGGCCCGTACGGGTATCCGCCCGGCGCGAGTGCGCCGGGACCGGGAGGGGTGGTTCGCGTGAACGAGACGATGGTGTGCACGGTGGGCAACGTGGCGACGCAGCCGGTGTACCGCGACCTGGCGTCGGGGGCGTCGGTGAGGTTCCGGCTGGCGGTGACCTCGCGCTACTGGGACCGCGAGAAGAACACGTGGACGGACGGACACACCAACTTCTTCACGGTGTGGGCGAATCGAGCACTCGCGACGAACGTCGGGGCGTCACTGTCGCTGGGCGAACCGGTCATCGTGCAGGGCAGGTTGAAGGTGCGCACGGAGATGCGCGACGGGCAGAGCCGGACGTCGGCGGAGATCGACGCCGTGGCGATCGGCCACGATCTCGCGCGGGGCACGTCGGCCTTCCGGCGCTCAGCCGGCCCGCCCAAGGGCGAGGCCGCGGCACCGCCTCGTTCCGAACCCAGTTGGGAGACACCGGTCGACGACGAGGGCGGGGCCGCGGCGCAACAACGGCGGGAGCCCGCTGCGGTGACGTGACGTCGGGCCGCGGTGGGCGCGGGCGCCGACCGGACTGAGGCTTATCGGTGGACTGACCGACATATGGATGATCTTGGCGATAACGATTCCGAGTCGGATCGGTTATCCGATGACAGGACTGGGAAGTGCGGTGCGCCACATCCCTAGGATGCCCGGATAGCTCACGGGGCTTCTGATGCTGCTGGCGGGACCGCACCCCCCACGTCAACGAGTCCTGCTCGAAGGGGAATTCTGTGTTTTCTTCGTTCTCCGCGCTGTCCGGGCGCGGGCGAGCGGCGGCGGCCCGGCTCGCCGCCGCGACGATGGTGTCCGGCCTCGTCGTCACCGGCGCCCTGGTCACCGCGGGTACGGCCGTCGCGGACGCCACTCCGCAGCAGCAGGGCGGGGCGACCGCCACCATAGGCGGGCTGAAGACATACGGCGCGGCTGTCGTCCACGGGGACGACGGGGATGAGCAGGTGTCCGCGGGCCTGTTCGAGATGTCCGTCGACAACGGCGGCATGCTGCAGACGTACTGCGTCGACCTGCACACCCCGACACAGAAGGACGCCAAGTACCAGGAGACCTCCTGGAGCGGCACCTCCCTGGGCGCCAACAAGGACGCGGGCCGGATTCGCTGGATCCTGCAGAACTCCTATCCGCAGGTGAACGACCTCGCGGCGCTGGCCGCCCGGGCGGGCGCGGCCGGCCTCACCGAGCAGGACGCGGCGGCGGGCACCCAGGTGGCCATCTGGCGCTACTCGGACGGCGCGGACGTGGACGCCGTGGACCCGAGGGCCGAGAAGCTCGCGGACTATCTGGAGAAGAGCGCGCAGAACCTCGCGGAGCCCGACGCTTCCCTGACCCTCGACCCGCCCGCGGTCTCCGGTCACCCCGGTGAGCTGCTCGGACCGGTCACGGTGCACACCGACGCGGACAGCGTCACGGTGATACCGCCCGCCGACGCCGCGACGAGCGGGGTGCGGGTCGTCGACCAGGACGGCAAGGCCGTCACGTCTGCGGTCGACGGCGGCCAGGTGTTCTTCGAGGTGCCCGAGGACGCGCTGGACGGTTCGGCCGCGCTGAGCGTCCAGGCCTCGACCAGTGTGCCGGTCGGCCGCGCCTTCACCTCCGACAGCCGGAGCCAGACCCAGATCCTCGCCGGCTCCAGCGAGTCCACGGTCTCCGCGACGGCGACCGCGAACTGGGCGGCCACGGGTCCCGTCCCCGCACTGTCGGCGCGGAAGAACTGCGCCAAGGACGGCGTGGACATCACGGCCGTAAACAAGGGCGACGAGGCCTTCACCTTCCAGCTGATGGGCTTCGAGCACACCATCGCGGCCGGGGAGTCGCGGACGGTGACGATCCCCTTGCAGGAGGACCAGCCGTACGACTTCACGATCCTGGGGCCGAACGGCTTCGAGCAGCGGTTCGCGGGTGTCCTCGACTGCGAGACCCAGGGCAGCGCGGGCGGCGACGCCGTCCAGACACTCAGCGAACCGAGCCCGGCCCTGGCGGGCGGCACCCCCGCCGCCGGCGTCAATCTGGCCGAGACCGGCAGTTCCAGCGCGACACCCATGATCGCGGGCATAGCGATCGTCCTGCTGGTGATCGGCGGGGGCGTGGTGCTCCTCGTCGGCAAGAAGGAGCAGCACGGGGCGGGCCCCCGGGGGTGAACGCGAGCGACACCGCACCTTGACAACTCAACAGTGTGTGACCGCACGGTGACCCACTGAACCACGCGGCCCCGGCTCGCCTTCCGGGTATCCGGGGCCGCTGACGTACTCGTTTCCCCGCAGGGGTAGCGGTACGGCAAGATGGGTTGCATCCCACCACTGCCAGATTTCAAGCTGCCGGACGGTTTCTCTTGGCTGAGTACATTTACACCATGCGCAAGACGCGCAAGGCGCACGGCGACAAGGTCATCCTTGACGACGTGACGCTGAGCTTCCTGCCCGGCGCGAAGATCGGTGTGGTCGGCCCGAACGGTGCCGGTAAGTCCACCGTTCTCAAGATCATGGCGGGCCTTGAGCAGCCGTCCAACGGCGACGCCTTCCTGTCGCCCGGTTACAGCGTCGGCATCCTCATGCAGGAGCCTGAGCTCGACGAGTCCAAGACGGTCCTGGAGAACGTCCAGGACGGCGCCGCCGAGATCATGGGCAAGCTCAACCGCTTCAACGAGGTCGCCGAGCTGATGGCGACCGACTACTCGGACGCGCTCCTCGACGAGATGGGCAAGCTCCAGGAAGACCTGGACCACGCCAACGCCTGGGATCTCGACGCGCAGCTGGAGCAGGCCATGGACGCGCTGGGCTGCCCGCCCGGCGACTGGCCGGTCGTCAACCTCTCCGGTGGTGAGAAGCGCCGCGTCGCACTCTGCAAGCTGCTGATCGAGGCCCCGGACCTGCTCCTCCTCGACGAGCCCACCAACCACCTCGACGCCGAGTCGGTGAACTGGCTGGAGCAGCACCTTTCGAAGTACGCGGGCGCCGTCGTCGCCGTCACTCACGACAGGTACTTCCTGAACAACGTCGCCGAGTGGATCCTCGAGCTGGACCGCGGCCGCGCGATTCCCTACGAGGGCAACTACTCCACGTACCTGGAGAAGAAGTCCACCCGCCTCAAGGTCGAGGGCCGCAAGGACGAGAAGCGCCAGAAGCGGCTCAAGGAAGAGCTGGAGTGGGTCCGGTCCAACGCCAAGGGCCGGCAGACCAAGTCCAAGGCGCGCCTCGCCCGTTACGAGGAGATGGCAGCCGAGGCCGACAAGATGCGGAAGCTGGACTTCGAGGAGATCCAGATCCCGCCGGGCCCGCGTCTGGGCTCCATCGTCGTCGAGGTCAACAACCTCTCCAAGGCCTTCGGTGACAAGGTCCTCATCGACGACCTGTCCTTCACCCTGCCGCGCAACGGCATCGTGGGCGTCATCGGCCCGAACGGCGCGGGCAAGACCACGCTGTTCAAGATGATCCAGGGCCTTGAGACCCCCGACTCCGGTGCGATCAAGGTCGGCGACACCGTCAAGATCAGTTACGTCGACCAGAGCCGCGCCAACATCGACCCCAAGAAGACGCTGTGGGCCGTCGTCTCCGACGAGCTCGACTACATCAACGTCGGTCAGGTCGAGATGCCGTCGCGGGCCTATGTGTCCGCCTTCGGCTTCAAGGGCCCGGACCAGCAGAAGCCCGCCGGTGTCCTCTCCGGTGGTGAGCGCAACCGTCTGAACCTGGCTCTCACCCTCAAGGAGGGCGGCAACCTGCTGCTCCTCGACGAGCCCACCAACGACCTCGACGTGGAGACTCTGTCCTCGCTCGAGAACGCGCTGCTCGAGTTCCCCGGTGCGGCCGTGGTCATCTCCCACGACCGCTGGTTCCTGGACCGGGTCGCGACGCACATCCTCGCGTACGAGGGCGAGTCGAAGTGGTACTGGTTCGAGGGCAACTTCGAGTCGTACGAGAAGAACAAGGTCGAGAGGCTGGGGGCGGATGCCACGCGTCCGCACCGCGCCACCTACAAGAAGCTGACCCGGGGCTGATCGATCTTGCGGCACATCTACCGCTGCCCGCTGCGCTGGGCGGACATGGACGCGTACGGCCACGTCAACAATGTGGTCTTCCTCCGGTACCTGGAGGAAGCCCGTATCGACTTCCTGTTCCGCCCGGACAAGGATTTTCAGCAGGGGTCCGTGGTGGCGCGCCATGAGATCGACTACAAAAGGCAGTTGGTCCACCGGCACACGCCCGTGGACATCGAGTTGTGGGTCACGCGGATAAGAGCGGCTTCCTTCACGCTCACCTACGAGGTCAAGGACCCGGACCAGGTGTACGTCCGGGCCTCGACGGTCGTCGTGCCGTTCGACTTCGCGACGCAGCGCCCGCGCCGTATCACCTCCGAGGAACGGGAGTTCCTGGAGGAGTACATGGACGCGGACGACGCCGAGGACGAGAACGCCGAAGAGGGCGGGGCCGTCGCCGCATGACGGTCCTGCACCTCGCCGACGCGGGGGAGGCGGCCGACGTCGCCGCCTTTCTCGCCCGGCTGCTCCACTACGACCGTGGGGCAGCGGTGCGCCTCCAGGCGGCCGGCACCGCGCTCGCCGTGTTCGGGCGGCCCCCGTCCTTCGAGGTTCTCGCGATCCGCGCGGCCAGGCTCGCCAAGCCGTACGAGAACGGCCTGGACGTCGCCCTCGACGTCACCGTGTCGGCCGGTGAACTCCTGGAGACGGTGGACGAGTCGGCCGCCACTCTCACCGTTCCCGGCGCGGTGACCGGGCCGCCCTGGGCCGGGGTACTGCCCCCGCGTGGCGGCTGGCGCCCTGAGCCCGGCCTGCCCGCACCGGACGCGCTGCGCGCCATGGTCGCCGCGGCGGTCGCCGAATTCCGGTCCCGTACGCAGGAGTTGGCACCCGAGTTGCGTACCCGCGCCGAACTCGACCGGATCGGACGGGAGATCTGGACCCGGCCGGTGGGGGACACCCGCCTGCCGGTACGGGCCGTGCACGCGGCGCAGTCCCTGGGCTTCCTGCGACCGGCACAGGGCGCCCTGGCGTCCGCCGCGGCACCGCTCGCGCTGGTCTCCTCGGGGCCCTGGCTGCGGCTGCGCACCGAGTTCGGCTCGATCGCCGTACGCAGGGCGGGACTCGGGGCGCTGGACGTAAGCGTCCGCTGACACCGGCGACGTACGACGCGGCCTCCCGAGGGTGGTCAGCCGTCCGTGTTGACCATCGAGGCCGCCGCGTACGTCAGGTAGTTCCACAGCGTCCGCTCGTGCTCCTCGGAGAGGCCGAGCTCCTCGACGGCGACGTGCATGTGCTTCAGCCACGCGTCGTGCGCGGCCCGGTCGACGGCGAAGGGCGCGTGGCGCATCCGCAGCCGGGGGTGGCCGCGGTTCTCGCTGTACGTCGTGGGGCCGCCCCAGTACTGGATCAGGAACAGCGTGAAGCGCTCCTCGGCCGGGCCCAGGTCCTCCTCCGGATACATGGGCCGCAGCAGCGGGTCCTCGGCGACACCCTCGTAGAACCGGTGCACGAGGCGCCGGAAGGTCTCCTCGCCGCCGACCTGCTCGTAGAAGGTCTGCTCCTGAAGCGTGCCGCGCGGAATCTCGTTCACCTCACCATGGTCTCAGACGGACCGGCCGAGGACTCAAGGCCTAGGACCACCCCGTCCGGGCCGCGCACTGAGGGTCCCGTCGCGTTCCGGCCGGTATCGGCGCTCGCGTCCCGGCCCAGGGCGCAGGACAGTGGACGTATGAGCACGCACGCTGTCCACGAGGGCAGGGACGACGACCTCGGCGACCTCGCCGCCTCGGCCCGGGCGGAACTCCTGCGCGTGATCGAGGCGAGCGGGGCCTGGGACGGTGACCCGGTCTGGCGGGAGGCGTTCGAGGCGGTGCCGCGGCATCTGTTCGTGCCGTACTACTACGCCGGTGCCGTGTCCGGCCGGCAGCGGCTGTGGGGCGGGAGTCCCGACCCGCGCACGCGTGAGCGCTGGGTGCGCGGTGCCTACACGGACGCGCCGCTCGCGACCCGGATGCGCGACGGCGAACTGGTCTCCTCCAGCAGTCAGCCCTCGCTGATGGCCATGATGCTCACCGAGCTGGAGATCGAGGACGGGCACAACGTCCTGGAGATCGGCGCCGGTACGGGGTACAACGCGGCGCTGCTCGCCCACCGCCTCGGCGACGCGCTCGTCACGACGGTGGATCTGGACCCGGAGATCACCGAGTCGGCCCGCCGGCATCTGGCCGCCGCCGGACACCACCCGGTCGTCGTCACCGGGGACGGCGCCCGCGGCGTGCCCGAGCGGGGCCCCTTCGACCGGATCATCGCGACCTGCACGCTCAGCTCGGTCCCGTGCGCGTGGCTCGCCCAGTGCCGCCCGGGAGCCCGCGTCCTGACGCCGTTCGCCACCGGTCTGGCCGCCCTCACGGTCCTCGACGCCGAGCACGCCGAGGGCCGCTTCCTGCACACGTCCGCCTATTTTGTGCCGTTGCGCGGGCAGAGCCGTCCGGAGCCCGCCGTCCCGCATCTGGGCGCACTCCCGGCCCGGGCACGCGAGGACGAACTGTTCCGGTTCCTGCTGACGCTCACCCGGGGCAGCCTGGACCCGCAGGAGGCGTACGCGCTGTGGGAGCGTGAGGACCGGCCGGTACGGGAGCGGTACGGGATCACCGTCAGCGGCGGTCAGGAGTGGGCCTGGCTCGACGAACCCACCGGTCCGTACGCCTGGCCCCTTCCCGTCTGACAGCCCTGTCTGCGGCCTGTCTCCAGCCTGTTCCCGTCTATCCCCGACGGATCGTGATCGTCGTCCACGCGCCCACGTGCACCCGGTCGCCGTCCTGCAGCGGTACGGGGACGAAGGGCTGGATGGGCTCCTCGGAGTTGTTGACCGTCGTGCCGTTCGTCGAGTTCTGGTCGACGACCGCCCAGCTGCCGTCGGGCTGCTGCACCAGTACCGCGTGCTGGTGCGAGACGCCCGGGTCCTCCGGCGGCACCGCCAGGTCGATGTCCGGGGACTCGCCCGTGGAGTGCCGGCGGCGGCCGATGGTGATCTGGTTGCCGGTGAGCGGGCGCTGCTGCTCCGGCGAGTACGCGGGCAGGTTCAGGCCTGCGGCCTCGGGGCCGGAGCGCTGCATCATCGCCATGAAGTACTGGCGGTCCGGGCCGATCGTCGCGGACCAGGTCAGCGGCTGCTGCTGACCGTAGCCGCCGCCGGGTGCGGGCGGGGCCTGGGTCATGCCGGGCTGCGGGTAGCCGTAGCCGCCGCCCTGCTGCGGGGGCGGGGGTCCGCCCGGGCCGCCGGCGGGCGGGGAGATCACCCAGTCGTCGTCACCGCCGCCGTAGCCACCGCCGGGGGCGGGCTGCGGGCCACCGGGGCGGCCCGTCTCCTGCGGGAACGCGGGTTGGAAGGGCGGACCGGACGGCTGGAACGCCTGCGGCGCGCCACCGGGCCCTCCAGGGCCTCCGGGCTGCGGGTATCCCTGGGGCCCGCCGGACGTGGCGGGGGGACCGGGCTGCTGGTATCCCTGCGAGCCGCCGGGGCCGCCGGGCGGGTAACCCTGCTGCCCGCCGGGGGACGTACCACCAGGACCGCCTGGGCCTCCGGGACCGCTGGACTGGTAACCCTGCGGTCCGCCGGCGGACGTACCACCAGGACCGCCGGGACCGCCGGGACCACCGGGAGTGGGACCCGGCGGCGGGGGGACCGGGCGTGACGGGTCGCCGCCGAAGGGCGGGATCGGTTCGGCGGGGCGGTTCATCTGCGACGGGCGCGAGCTCTGGTAGTCGTACCCGTCACCACCACCGCCGTAGGACGGGCCCGGCGGCGGCGCGGACGGGAAACGCTGGCCGGGACCCGCGCCGTACCCCTGGCCCTGGCCGGGTCCCGGCGCCGGGGGGCGCGGGGCGGCCGGGGTGTACGAGGTCGCCGTGTTCGTCAGGAAGTTCCACCGGCACTCCTCACAGAACGGAGCGCCCCCCTCACGCGGGGTGCGGCACTGCGGGCACAGCTCCTGCTCGGCGTCCGGCACGGCGGACAGGTGCGAGCGGCTGCCGGGCGCGCCGGTGGCGGAACCCGGCGGCGGATAGCCGTAACCGGACGCGGGGGGTGGCGGCGGGGGCGGGGGCACGGCACCGGCCATGCGGTGACCGCAGACCTCGCACCAGTCGTCGGAACCCGACTGGTGTCCGTTCGGGCAGGTCGGCATGTCGGCGCTTCCCCCTCTCCTCTTCGCTACGTTTTGTGTATCTACTTCTTTACACGAACAGTCTTTGTGGACCGTGTCTCGAGCGTCATCTCGTCGGCCTCTTCGACCTTCGCCTTCAGTCGCACAGTACCCGCCGCTGCGTCGACCACGTCCACCACCTTCGCAAGCAGTTTCGCAGTATCCGCGTTTCCGGAGGCGCTGGCGAGCTGTACGGCCCGTCCCAGCTTGGCCGTCGCGCCGTCGACATCGCCCGCTTTACGGGCATCCAGACCCTGCTGGATGACCTGTGCCAGTTCCGCCTGGCCTGTGTAGTGCGCGACCTGTGGGTTGATCGACGTCGAGGCGGCCATGTCGTCGGTCCACACGGCCCGTACGAGGCCCTGCGCGCCGAGGTTCTGGGCGCTGCCGTCGGGTTGCGGGATCACCAGGGAGACGCGGGCGGCCAGCATCTCCTGGCCCAGGCCGGCGGAGGGCACCTGGACGCACACGTGGTAGTCGCGCGACTCGTCCCCCCAGGAGCCGGTGGGGTAGTCACCGGCGCGGGGGCCCGCCTCAATGCGACGGTCGGTCAACTCGGCGACGGTGGGAGCCACTTGCTTGACGAACTTGATCTCCGTGCCGACCGGGGTCCACAGCCGCAGGGCGACGTCCGCGACCTCCTTGCCCATGGCCGTCTCCATCATCTGCGTGAAGTCGGCGGCGAGGCCGGCCGGGTCGGCGACGATGTCGGCGGTGCCCAGCAGCGCGGAGGCGACGGCGGTGACCTCCTTGACCTCCCAGTCGGTACCCACACCCCGCGCGTCGCAGGTGAAGCGGCCCGCGCAGGAATCCAGGGCGGCCTTCAGGTCTTCCGGCGACTCGTGCTCGTTGCGGCCGTCGGTGAGCAGGATGCCGTGCCGGATGGTGACCTCGGACGAGGACAGCAGCCGGTCGGCGAGGCGCAGCCAGGTGCCGATGGCCGTGCCGCCGCCCGCGCTCAGCCGGCGCAGCGCCTGCTTGGCCTGCTCGCGGGTGGCGGCGTCGGCGACCGCGAGCCGCCCGCCGCCCGGATAGACCTCCTTGGCGACGTGTGTGCCGCCGATCACCGTGAAGTGCACCCCGTCGCGCACGGCGTCGATCGCGGCGGCCGTCGCCTCCCGGGCGCCCCGCATCTTGGTCGGCGGGTAGTCCATCGAGCCGGAGCAGTCGACCATGATCGCCACGGCCGCGTCCGGACCCTGGCCGGGTGCGTAGAGGTGCGGTGCCGAGATGCCGGTGCCGACCGTGCCGCCGCCGGTCGCGGTGACCGTCACGATCGCGCTGACCTCACGGCCGCCGTCGGGCAGGTACTCGTTCTGGTACACGTCGACCGAGAACTGCGGCACGTTCGACTTCGAGAAATTGGCCATGCGTGCTTCGCTCCCCCTCGAAAACCCCACATCCGTGGAGCAGTGACTGTATGCGGACCAGTCCCCTCCGGTCCTTCCGCGGACACCCCCGTGTCAGTGCCCTCAGGCCGATCCTGCCCCCTGCGACGGGGCGGGGAACGGCACGACGGCCACTGTTACGTTGTCGTGGCCCCCGCCGTCGAGCGCGTGACCGACCAGGACCTGGGCGGCGTGCAGTGGGCGTGAGGCGGCGTCCGGCGGGAGAACCTCGGCCAGCTCGTCCGCCGCCTCCGCGTAGTTCCACAGCCCGTCCGTGCACACCACCACCACGCCCGGCCGGTCCGGCTTGAAGGAAGCGGTGTGCGGCTCCAGTTCGTACGCGTCCGCGCCGAGCCAGCCCGTGATGGCGTGGGCGCGCTCGTCGGCGTACGCCTCCGCCTCGTTCATCAGGCCCGCGGCGACCATCTGCGCCGCCCACGAGTCGTCCTCGGTGAGCCGGGCCGGGGCGGTGGAGCGGTCCAGCGGCACCCAGTAGGCGCGGCTGTCGCCGACCCAGCCGACGACCAGCAGCGTCGGGGTGACGACGGAGCCCACCAGGGTGCAGGCGGGGGAGTTCTGGTGCGGGGTGTGCTCGCGGGCCCCGGCGGGCCCGTCCGCCAGCGCGTTCACGGCGTGCGAGGCGGCGATGATTGCGTCGTGCATCGCCTGCTGCGGATGGGTGCCCTGGGGCAGGGCCGCCATCAGGGAGTCGCCGGCCGCCCGGGACGCGGCGAGCGAGGCCTCGTCGGGGCGGGTCGCCGAGGAGACGCCGTCGCAGACGATCGCGACGAGCGCGGGCGTGCGGTCGGGCAGCGTGGTGTGGGAGATCGCGTACGCGTCCTCGTTGCGGTGGTGGCGCAGGCCTCGGTCGGTGACCGCGGCGAGGGGTCCGACCTCGTCCTCCATGTGGTCGCGCTCGCGCGGCTGGGCGTGCCCGCAGTTCTCGCAGTAGCCGTCGTTGTCGACACGGCCCGCGAGGCAGGCCACGCACACCTTGGTACCGGCCGGGGGCGTCGCAGTCCCGGCGGGGCGCGGGGCGGGCGCCTGGAGCGGGTACTCGTCGGGCTCACCGCCGGCGGGCCGGTCGAACCGTACGCCCGTGGCCGGGGAGTTCGGTGAGCCCGTGGGCGGCGCTCCGGGCACCGGCGAGCGGCCGGGCACCGGCGGGAGCGCGATCCCGCCCGAGTCGGTGCCCGGGAGGTCGGTGGCCAGGTGCACGGGCGCCGGCTTGCCGGAGCTGCTGGTCTCGGGTGCGTGGGGCCAGTCCACGGAAGCGGCCTCCGAAGGCGGGTGCGGCGCGGACGCGAGGGCGCCGCTCAGGGTGAGCGTCGGGGAGTCACCGGGGCGCGGGGGCACGGCCGACAGGTCGTACCCGCACGCGCCGCAGAACCGGTCGCCCGACTCGAGCGGCTCCTCGCAGTTCGGGCACCGGGACAGGGCCGTCGGCCGGGGTGGCTGAGGTGGCTGGGGCATCTGGGACATCAACTACACCCACGTCCGGGGGCGGTAACGGTTGGCGCGTTCCACCAGGTCGATCCTCTCCTCGCCGCCCTGCGCGAGCCGGGCCAGCGTGCGGTACGAGCGCTCAAGACCGAAGCGCAGACCACGCTCGTCCAGGTCGCTGCCGAGCAGCACCCGCCCCCCGACGGCAGGAGGGGCAACACCCTGGCCATGGGAGAGTATCCAGTCCAGCGCGCAGCCGAGGACTTCCGTCGACAGCTGCTCCCGCCGGACCGCGTCCAGACCGTATCCGCCGAGAGCCTCCACCTGCCCGGCGGACGCGATCAGATCGTCCAGGAACGGCGCGTCGGCGGCGACGGCGGTCCGCTGCCGCAGCCGTGCCCGTACGGCTGCCACGCGGGCCGCCGTGTAGTGGATCGAGGCCTCCGGAACCGACTCCAGCGTCTTCACGGCGCTACGGCGGTCGCCCGCCGCCAACTGGACGCGGGCCAGGCCGAACGCGGCGCTCACATAGCTCGGGTCGGTCGTCCACACCAGCCGGTAGTACTCGGCGGCGTTGTCGAGCTGCCCGAGCACCTCCGCGCACAGCCCGAGGGCCAGCTTGGGCGGGCTCTCGCCCGGGAAGGCGTCGTAGATCGCGTCGAACGACAGCGCGGCGCTCTCGTGATCGCCCGTCACCAGCGACGCCACGCCCTGGTACCAGACCACCCGCCAGTCGTCGGGCCGGTCCTCCTCCAGCCTGACCAGCGACTCCAGGGCGGTCGCGGCGTCCCCGTTCTCCAGCCGGGCCCGCACCTCCCGCAGCCGGGTCTCCGTCGACTGCGCCGGGACCACCGCGAGGGCGGCGATCAGCTCCCCGGCCGCCGAGGCCAACAGCCCTGCCAGGAAGCCCGCGTTGGGGTCGGTCGGGTCGACGCGGGGCACGGGCAGCGCGAGCGCGGCTGCGGCGGCGTCGATGGGCCTGACGAGCCGCGGGGCGCCGGTGAGGGCCCTGGTGGTGCCGCCGATGGCGGGAGCGGCCGGCGGCGCGGACTTCTTCCGGGGCGTCGCCACGCGTGCCCCCAGCCTCGACACCTCCCCGTCCAGCACGCCGAACAACTCCGAGTCCGTGACCTTCACCTCGGGCCCGAACAGCGTCGACAGCGCGGGCCGGGCCCGCCCCGTCTGGAGCGACACGACCTCGCGCAGTACGCCCGTCAGCTGCTCGGACATCTCCTGCGCGGACGCGAACCGGCGGGCCGGGTCGGGGTCGGTGGCGCGGACCAGGAGCCGGTAGAACGACTCGTACTGGCGGAAGACCTCGATGTGGTCGGGGTCGGGCAGGGAGTCCACGAACACGTTCGTGTAGCCCTGGAAGTCGAACGTCATGACAGCGAGCGTGCGTGCGACCGTGTACAGGTCGGACGCCACCGACGGGCCGACCTCCGCGACCTCCGGCGCCTGGTAGCCGACCGTGCCGTAGATGGCCGACTCGTCGTCGTCCATTCTGCGGACCGCGCCCATGTCGATCAGCTTCAGCTGGTCCTCGGTCTGGATCGCGTTGTCGACCTTGAAGTCGCAGTACAGCAGGTTGCGGCTGTGCAGATGGCCGAGGGCTTCGAGCGCCTCGATGCCGTACGCGCACGCCTGTTCCACCGGCAGCGGGTCCCGCTTCCCGGCCGGGGTGCGGCGGTCGTTGGCGATCTCCTTCAGGGACTTGCCGCCGACGTACTCCATGACGATGTAGCCGTCGAGGGAGCCCGTGCGCTGGTCGAGATGCTCGACGAAGTTGTAGATCCGCACGATGTTGGCGTGCTCGATCTCCGCGAGGAAGCGCCGCTCGGAGATCGCGGCGGCCATCGCGTCCTGGTCCCCGGTGTCCAGCAGGCCCTTGAGGACCACCCACCGGTCGGACACGGCCCGGTCCACGGCGAGGTAGACCCAGCCGAGGCCGCCGTGCGCCAGACAGCCCACCACCTCGTACTGGCCGCGCACGATGTCACCGGTGTGCAGCTTCGGCGTGAACGAGTACGGGTGCCCGCACTTCGTGCAGAACCCCTCCGTACGCCCCGGCCGGCCCTCGCCGCGCGCCCGCCCCACCGGCGCCCCGCAGTCGGAGCGCGAGCAGAACCGCTTGCGCTCGGGCACCTCCGGGTTGTCCAGCACCATCGCGCGCGGGTCGGGCCGCGGCACACCCGGCACCTCGACCAGGCCCGCGCCGAGCCGGCCGCGCCCGGTGGACCCGGCGCTCGAACCGGAGCTGCGCACCGACACCGAACGGCCCGTCGCCTTCCCCGACGTGGACCGCGACAGCCGGCCGGAGACCGAGCGGCGGGACTGCGAGGAGCGGGAGGTGCGGGAGGTCCGGGCGGAGAGGGCAGACGCACGGGAAGCCGCCGAGGCCGAGGACGAACCGGCCATGCCGCCGGCCGACACGACCGGCGCGAGGCCGCACGTGTCGCAGTACAGCTCGCCGCCGCCCATGTCCTCGTAAGAGCCCTCGCAGTCGGGCCGCTGGCACTTCTGCTGTTCGGATCCGGTCATCAGTGGTCCCCCCTCCGGTCACTGGGTCCGGCCTGGCCGGGCACCCGCGGGCCGCCGAAGTACTCGGCGGCGGCCTGCTGGTAGCGCAGCACGGCCTGCTCGGCGACCCGCAGGTCGCAGGGCGCGCTCCACAGCATGCGGCGCGCCGCGTCGTACCGCTCGATCAGCAGCGGGTCCTCCGCGAGACCGTGCCGGGCGACCTTCGCCCGGTACGCGTCGAGCCGGCCGCGCAACTCCGCGCGGACCGCCAACGGCTGGGTGACCGCCGTCAACGACTCGCGGGCGCGCATCAGTTCGTCCTCCGCCTTCGCCTCCAGCGACTCCAGGAGCGGCGAGAGCCGGTGCCACTGGGCGTGTCTGCGGTAGTCGGCGGCCATCGACAGCTGCTCCTGCAACGCCGTGGGCGGGCCGCTGACGGCGGGCACCTCCGACGCGGCGATCTTCGCCAGCACCTCACCGCGGGCGCTGCGCGCCTCGGCGAGGGTGCGGTCCGCGCGGGACAGCAGGTCGCGCAGCTTCATGAGCCGTGCCTCCGAGTCCTGGCGGACCGTCAGCACGGCGTCGATCTCCCGGCGTACGTCCTCCAGGGCGCGCGCCTCCCGGTCGTACACCGTGGTGTCCGGACGGCCGCCGCCGGGCGCCGAACTGCCCTGCGCGGGCAGCCAGAACGCGAGCGGGTCGGAGATCACCCGCTCGCGCAGGGCGGTCAGGGTGCGGGTGATGCGCTCCAGGTCGTCGCCCGCCGGGTGCTCGCCGGGGCGTACGCCCACGGAGTGCGCCAGCTGGCGGGTGCGCTGCAGCTCCGCGGCCAGTAGATCTATCCGCGCGGGCAGGGCCGACCAGACGGCGTCGGCGGTGACGACCATGTCCAGCGAGGTCGCGTACAGCTCGTTCATCCGCTCCACCAGGGCGGCCAGGGAGTACTGGTGGCTGAGCTTCCCGGTGCCGTGCAGGGTGGGCGCGTTGGCCGTCGCCGTCGCGCTGCCCGCGACCGTGACGCACTCGCCGCGCAGCAGCTCCGTCAGCTCCACCAGGTCCTCCCGGCTGGACCAGCGGCGGCGCGAACGGATGTCACGGGCGGCGTGGAACGTGTCCGAGTACGCGTCGAAGTACGCCCACAGCAGCGTGATCGACGCGTCGGCGGACGTCCAGCGCTCCTTGGTCGTGCCGGCGAGCTCGGCGCCTTCGAGGAGTCGGCGGCCCGCGTGGTCCTGGAGGGCGAGGAGCGAGGTCTCGATCGCCTCGTGCTCCGCGCCGAGCCGCGCCAGCGCACGGTCCACCTCGTCCCGGTCCATCACCGGCCCGGTGGCTCCCGTGACGCCCATCGATCACCTCGACTACTCGTGTGGTTGGCTCGTTCGTTCGGCTCGCTGATCGGTCGGTGAACGTCAGTTCTTGTAGTGGGGCAGCGGCGGCTTCGCCGACTCCGATGTGCTGCCGAGGGTCGGAGACAGCCACTTGTCGTACGACGCCTGCCAGCCGCCGTCGGCGATGTACTGCTTCAGTATGAGATTGACCCGGGCCGCCAGGTCGTTCGCACCCTTCTTCACCGCCACGCCGTAGTAGTCGGTGGTGAACGTGTCGCCCTTCAGCTCCACCGTCGGGTCCTGCGCCGCCTGGCTCGCGGCGAGCGCGCCGTCGGTCACCACCGCGTCCACCTGGCCGAGCTGGAGCCGGACGAGACAGTCGAGCTGGCTGGGGACGACCGTCCCGATGTCGGAGGTGGCGACCCCGGTCTTCTTCGCCGCCCGGTCCGTCTTCAGTTGCTCGAGTGCCGTGGAGCCCTCCGCCGAGCAGATCCGCTTGCCGGCGAGTGTCTTGTCGTATCCCTTGATCGAGGACTTCTTGGGCGCGAGGACCTGCTGGCCGGTGAGGAAGTACGGAGCGGAGAACGCCACGTCCTCCAGGCGCTTGCAGGTGATCGTCATCGTGCGGACGATCATGTCGACGCGGCCGGCCTTGATCGCCGGGATGCGCTGGTTGGTCGGGATGGCCTTGAACTGGACCGCGTTCTCGTCGCCGAGGATGTCCTTCGCTATCCGGTGGACCAGGTCGATGTCGAAGCCCTCCAGCTCCGCCGACTTGCCGCCGTTCGGATCGCGGTAGCCCCAGCGGTAGCTGTTCTGGTCGACGCCGACGATCAGCCGCGGGTCCTTACGGGCCTTGATCGCCGCGATCGTCTTCCCGTCCACCGGGGACGGATCCGGGCTCTGGTCCTGCGGGTTCCCGCACTCCGCCGCGGCCCTCGCCTGGATGCCCTCGGCGACGCCCTGCCCACCCGTCTCCGTACCGCCGTCGCCGGGCGACTGGGTCAGCGGGAGCAGCAGCGCGAAGGTCACCGCGAGGGCGCAGACGGCCGCCATCGCTCCCACACCGCCCCAGCCCCGCAGCCCGGCACGCAGAGCCCGGAGACCGGCCCGCAGGACCTGGAGACCGGTGCGCGGACTCCGCGGAAGCCGCTGTGCGTTCATCGTCCCGCCCCCTCTCATCGCCCGAACTCCCTTGCCGCCGCACTCCCTTGTGCTGCTTCGTGTTGCTGCTGTGCTGCTTCGAACCGCGTCCGTACTGTTCTTACCTCTTCGCACCGCATCAGCGGTACTCCGACAGCCTGCGCCCGATGCCGAGTACCGCGCCCGCCGCGCCCAGCAGCCCGAGGGCCGCGGCGCCCAGCGGGAGGCCGATCATCGCGTCGCGGCCGTCCCTGGCCGACTGCTGGAACTCCGTCTGCTCATGCCCGATCGCCGTCTTCAGGGCCTTGTCGACGCTGTCGAAGCACTCGCCGGTCGGCTTGTCGCTCTTGTCCCCTATGACGCGGGCGAGCGCCTGCTGGAAGTCACCCGACTCGTACGCCGTCTGCGCCTCGTCGTGGCGTTTCTTCCACTCCTCCATGCCGCCGACGGCCGAGGTGACCGGCTGTTTGCCCGTAGGGTCGTCGGCGAGGTTCTCGGCCTCGGCCAGGCCCTTGCCGAGCGCGCTCATGTCGCCCTCGAAGTCGTGGTCGTAGGCGTCGACGACCTTGCCGTTCTTCAGCTCGACCGTCTCCGCGCCGCGCGCCACCAGCGTCAGGTTCTCGTTGCCGCGGGCCTTGAGGGAGGCGATCCGGGCGTCGTGCAGCACGTTCAGCGAGCGGATGCCGTGGTCGTAGGAGTCATTGAGCCCCGAGCGGGCGAAACTCTGTCCGGCGACCAGCCACAGCAGGACGACCGTCGCGGTGGCCGTCGCCGCCACCAGACCGTGGTTCAGCACCCGGTTCGTACGCCGGTAGTTGCGCCGCTGGGCCCAGACGAGGGCGCCGAGCACGGCGACGCCGAGGCCGATCGACGCCCATGGGTACGAGGTCGCGTCCGCGTAGTCGGAGCGCAGCCGCTGGTTCTCCTTGGCGTAGAGCTTCTCCGCCTGCGGGAGCATCCGGTCCTGCATCGTCTCGTTCGCCAGCCGCAGGTACGAGCCGCCGACCGGGAAGCCGAGCCGGTTGTTGGCACGGGCCCGCTCGATGTAACCGGTGTACTCCGACAGCAGCTTGTTGAGATCGGCGATGGTCGTCGCGGACTCGGAGTCCGGCTCGGAGTTGGTCGCGGCGGCGGAGAGCTTGGCCGCGGCGTTGCGGATGTCCGTCTGGTAGCGCTCGCGGGAGGCCGGCGTCTCGTCACCGCCGGCCAGGAAACCGCTGGAGGCGGCGGTGTTGGCGTCCGCGAGGGAGCTGTAGATGTCCGCGGCGGCCGAGCTGAGGGGCTGGCTGTTGTTCAGCACGTCGTCCGCGGCGGACGAACGGTCGGTCATCTGCCAGGCGGTGACCGCACCGAACGCGACGACGAGCACGGCGAGCAGGGCGCCGATGATCCGCAGCCGCCCCGGTTCGGTGGTCGCGGCGGCCCGCAGCTGGTCGACGCCCTCGGCAAAGGCGGTACGGCGCGGGGGCTGGGGGACACCGGGAGCGGGACCCCTGCCCGGCTGGGAGGGGATGGCGGGCAGGCCCGAGGCGGCAGACGTGCCGGACACGCCTGACGGGTCGGGCGAGCCCGGCGCCGGTGGTGCCGCACTGCTCGTAGCTGTCACTGTGACCTCCCCCATGGTCATCCGTCACCGCCAGTATCGCCCCCGGCACTGACAATCCGCACCGGCCTTGACTGGATCTTGATCGGATCGCAGTGCGGCGGCGTTGTGTCGCAGTGGGTGGTGTGGTGCCGGGGCGCGCCGCCATGCATTCGGATACATACGCGCTTCCCGCACCACCCCTCTGCCCATGAATACGCCGGAGGAATCTGTTCGGTTCCCGTACGAAGCAGGTCAGACCTCGTAGAAGTGTCGTACGCGCGCGTGCACCTCCGCCGGGGCGTTCGTGTGATCCAGGCCGAGCAGCGCCGCCCCCAGCACGGGCCGTGCCGTCACCACCCGGGCGAAGGCCTTGGGGGCCCGCGCGGCCAGCAGCTCGGTGACGCGGTCCGTCAACCGGGCGTGCTGGGCCGCGAGGACACCCCCGCCCAGCAGAACCGGGGTCTCCTCCTCGAGGAGACCGAGGCGGTCCAGTGCGACCACGGCCATGGCCACCACCTCGTCGGCCAGCCGGTCCACCAGCGCGCACGCCACCGGGTCACCGTCCGCCGCCGTGGCGAACAGCACCGGCGTCAGCTCGTGGCGCCGGGCGTTGTCGACGCCCCCCAGGTGCAGGGCCTCGATCAGCGCGTACATGGAGGTGAGCCCGAAGTGGGCGGGCAGGGTGGACACCAGGGCCGTGGGACCGCCCCGCCCGTCCTCCGCCCGCGCCGCATGCCACATGGCCTCCTCCGCCAGGCCCCAGCCACCGCCCCAGTCGCCGGAGACCCGCCCCAGCGCGGGGAACCGGGCCGTGCGGCCGTCCGGGGTCATCCCCACGCAGTTGATGCCGGCGCCACAGACGACGGCGACCCCGCGCGGCTCGGTGATCCCGGCCCGCAGGATCGCGAAGGTGTCGTTGCGTACGTCGACACTCGCGCCCCACGCGCGCGCGTGCAGCGCGGCGGCGAACTGCCGCTCCTCCACGGGGAAGTCGGCGTTCGCCAGACACGCCGAGACCCGGTCGACGGACGAGACCCCGGCTGCGGTGAACGCCTCGGCGACGGCGTCGGCCAGCCCGGAGACCGCCGTGTCAAGACCGTCGGCCGGCGGCCGGAACCCTCCGCCCCGCGCGGTGGCCAGCACCTCCCCGTCGGCCGCGACCACCGCCACGTCGGTCTTGCTGTTGCCCGCGTCGATGGCGAGGACGTGTGCGGTCATGCCCACGCGAGATGCTCCCGGTTGTGCGCGATCAGGGTGTCGGTGAGGGTGTCGGCGTAGTCGTACTGGCCGACGAGCGGATGTGCGAGCAGTGCCCGGAAGACCCGGTTGCGCCCGCCGTGCAGAGCGGCCTCCAGGGCCAGTTCCTCGTAGGCGGTGACGTTGGCGATCAGCCCCGCGTACAGGGGGTCGACAGCCGGGACGGCCAAGGGAGTGGCCCCCTGGCGGCCCACGGCGGCCTGCGTCTCGATGACCGCGTCGTCCGGCAGGAACGGCAGCGTGCCCTTGTTGTACGTGTTCACCACCTGGTAGGGACTGCCGCCCGCGCCCAGCAGCGACGCGGCCAGATCCACGGCGGCCTCCGAGTAGAAGGCGCCCCCGCGCTTGGCCAGCAGCTCCGGTTTCTCGGCCAGGGCCGGATCGCCGTACATGCGCAGCAGTTCCTCCTCCATCGCCGCCACCTCTGCCGCCCGGGAGGGCTTGGTGCGCAGTTCCCGTACGACGTCGTCGTGGGCGTAGTAGTAGCGCAGGTAGTAGGAGGGGACCGTCTCCAGGCGGTCGAGGACCGAGCGCGGAAGACGGAGGTCGTCGGCGATCCGGTCGCCGTGTTCGGTGAGCAGCCGGGGGAGGACGTCCTCGCCCTCGGGGCCGCCGAGCCGGACGCCCGTCTCCCAGGTGAGGTGGTTGAGGCCCACGTGCTCCAGGTGGATGTCGGCCGGGGTCACCCCCAGCAGGGCGGCGAACTTCCGCTGGAAGCCGATCGCCACGTTGCACAGGCCCACCGTCTTGTGGCCGGCCTCCAGCAGGGCGCGGGTGACGATGCCCACCGGGTTGGTGAAGTCGATGATCCAGGCGTCCGGGTTGGTGCGGCGGACGCGCTCGGCGATGTCCAGGACCACCGGCACCGTGCGCAGCGCCTTGGCGAGGCCGCCCGCGCCGGTCGTCTCCTGGCCGACGCAGCCGCACTCCAGCGGCCAGGTCTCGTCCTGCTGCCGTGCTGCCTGGCCGCCGACGCGCAGTTGGAGCAGGACGGCGTCGGCGCCCTCGACGCCCTGGTCCAGGTCGTCGGTCGTGACGATCCGCCCGGGATGCCCCTGCTTGGCGAAGATGCGCCGGGCGAGCCCGCCGACCAGCTCCAGGCGTTCGGCGGCCGGGTCGACGAGCACCAGCTCCTCGATGGGCAGGGTGTCCCGCAACCGCGCGAAACCGTCGATGAGTTCGGGCGTGTAGGTCGAACCGCCGCCGACCACGGTGAGTTTCACTGAGAGTTCCCTTGCTTTCGGGCGCCGGTGGCGTCGCTGTTCATCGGCCGGGGGTCCGGGGGTCGTCCCCCGGGGAGACACAGCATGTAGCGATCAACCCTTTACGCCGGTGAGAGTGACGCCTTCGACGAACGCCTTCTGGGCGAAGAAGAACACGAGGAGCACGGGGGCCAGGACCAGCACGGTCGCGGCCATGGTGAGGTTCCAGTCGGTGTGGTGGGCGCCCTTGAAGGACTCCAGGCCGTAGGACAGGGTCCACGCGCCCGGGTTCTCGGAGGCGTAGATCTGGGGGCCGAAGTAGTCGTTCCAGGCGTTGAAGAACTGGAACAGGGCGATGGCGGCGATGCCGGGCTTCGCCATCGGCAGGATGACCTTCAGCAGGGTGCGCAGATCACTGCAGCCGTCCACCTTCGCGGCGTCCACGTACTCGCCCGGGATCGTCATCAGGAACTGGCGCAGCAGGAAGATCGAGAACGCGTCGCCGAACGCCAGCGGGATGATCATCGGCCACAGCGTGCCGGACAGGTCCAGCTGCTTCGCCCAGAACAGGTACATCGGGATGACGACCACCTGGGGCGGCAGCATCATCATCGAGATCACCAGCATGAGCGTCAGGTTCCGGCCCCGGAAGCGGAACTTGGCGAGCGCGTACGCCACGGGGACGGAGGACACGACGGTCAGGACGGTGCCGAGACCGGCGTAGATCAGGGTGTTCTTCCACCAGGTGAGGAAGCCGGGGGTGTCGAAGACCTTGCGGTAGTTGGACCACTCCCAGGTGTGCGGGATCAGGTCCCGGCTGAGTGCCTGCGAGTCGCTCATCAGCGAGGTCAGGAACACGAACACGAAGGGCAGGGTGAAGAAGAGGGCCGCCGCGACGCCGAGGGAGTGGACCGCGATCCATTCCAGGAACGCCTTGCGGCGGGCCGTGCGCTCGGCGGGCGTGGCGGAGGATGCCTTCGACTCCACGGGCCGTTCCAGTAGTTGGGTCATGTCAGTCACCTGCCTGGATGAGACCGCCCCGGCGCCGCATCAGCAGCGCGGTGAACGCCATCGAGAGGGCGAACAGCACCAGGGCGACGACACAGGCGGAGCCGTAGTCGAAGCGCTGGAAGCCGAGGTTGTAGACGAGTTGGGGGAGGGTGAGTGTGGAGTGCTCGGGGTAGCCGGGCTCGAACGACGTGCCCGCGCCCTGGATCACACCCGAGGCGACCTTTCCGGCGACCAGGGGCTGGGTGTAGTACTGCATCGCCCCGATGACGCCGGTGACCACGGCGAACATGATGATCGGCGAGATGTTCGGCAGCGTGACGTACCGGAACCGCTGCCAGGGCGTCGCGCCGTCCAGTTCCGCCGCCTCGTACTGCTCCCTCGGTACGTCGAGCAGCGCGGCCATGAAGATCACCATCAGGTCGCCGATGCCCCACAGGGCCAGCATCGTGAGCGCCGGCTTGGACCAGGTGGGGTCGTTGAACCAGCCCGGGGCCGGGATGCCGATCTTCTCCAGGATGGAGTTGACCGGTCCCGTACCGGGGTTGAGGAGGAACGCGAACGCCATCGTCGCGGCGACCGGCGGGGCGAGGTAGGGCAGGTAGAAGAGGGTGCGGAAGACGCCCGTACCCGCCTTGATCTTCGTGATGAGCATGCCGATCCCGAGTCCGAACAGGACACGGAGGGTCACCATGATCACGACCAGCCACAGGGTGTTGCGCAGGGCGGGCCAGAAGAAGGGGTAGGACTCGAAGACGTACTTCCAGTTCTTCGTTCCGCTCCAGGTCGGCGGCTTGAAGCCGTCGTAGTGCATGAACGAGAAGTAGACCGTCGAGATCATCGGGTACGCGAAGAAGACCGTGAAACCGATGATCCAGGGCGAGAGGAAGGCGAGGGTGCGCAGCCTCGAACGCCGGTGCTTGGCCCGCAGGGTGTAGGTGGCGGCCATGGCTACTTCGCCTGCGCGATGTCCGTGTCGATCTGCGCCGCCGCCTTCTTCAGGCCCGCCCGCAGGTCGGTGACCTTGCCGCTCTCGTAGTCGTAGCCGAGCTGCTGGATGGTGGTGAGGTAGACGCCGCCGTTGATCGAGGCCGGCGAGGTGGACGAGTTGGGGTCCGCGGCGATGTCGAGGAAGGTCTTGAAGCGTGGGTCGTACTTCAGCTTCGGGGACTTCAGCGCCGCGAGCGTGGAGGGCACGTTGTGGATCGCGTTGGAGAAGCCGACCACGGCGTCCGTGTCGGTGGTGATGTACTTCACCAGTTCCCAGGCCGCGTTCTGCTTCTTGCTGGTGGCGGCGATGCCCGCGATGGTGCCGGTGATGTAGCCCTTGCCGTACTGGTCGGCCTGGTCGTCGGGCACGGGCAGCGGGGCGACGCCTATCTCGAAGTCGGGCTTCGCGTCCAGCGCCATGCCCAGACGCCATTCGCCGTCGAGCTGCATGGCCACCTGGCCGGTCTGGAAGGGGTGCTTGGGGCCCCACTCGTCACCGAGGCTGGAGCGGAACCTCTCCAGCTTCTTGAAGCCGCCGAGGTCGTCGACCAGCTTCTTCTGCACGGCGAAGGCGTCGGCGACGGCCGGGTCGGTGGCGACCGTCGACTTGCCGGACGTGTCGAAGTACGTCGGCCCGAACTGGCCCATGTAGTGCTCGGTGGTCGTCTCCCAGCCGTGGTAGTCCGGCATGAAACCGAGCTGCTTGTACGTGTCGCCCTGGGGAACTGTCAGCTTCTTGGCGTCGGCCTCGAACTCGGACCAGGTCTTGGGCGGGCTGGTGATGCCGGCCGCCTTGAAGGCGGTCTTGTTGTAGTACAGGCCGTAGGCGTCGCCGAGCAGCGGGACGGCGCAGCGGTTGCCCTCGTACTGGGTGTACTCGCTCATCGCCTTCGGGATGGTCGTCGCCGGGTCGACGCCCGCCTTCTCGAAGAGCGGGTTGAGGTCGACCAGCGCGCCCGACGAGCAGAACTTGCCGACGCCGTTGGTGGTGAACGACGAGATCACGTCGGGCGCCTTGCTGCCGCCCGCGCGCAGCGCCTGGTTCATCTTGTCGTCGGTCATGTTGCCGACGACGTTCACATGGATGTTGGGGTGGGCCTTCTCGAAGCCGGCGATCAGCGCCTTCACGCCCGCCACCTCGTTCGGCGCGCTCCAGGCGTGCCAGAAGGTGAGGGTCGTGTCCTTGGTGGCGTCGTCCTGGCCGCCCGAGGAGGACTGGCCCGTACAGGCCGTGGCGAGGAGGGCCGTCGAGGCGGAAACGGCGAGTGCGGCGACGACTTTTCTTGATATTCCGGGCATGGCGAGGTCTCCCAGGGAAGGGCGAAGCAGGGCACGGGACTGGTGAGGGGTGGAACAGGAAGTGGAGGGTGCTCAGCGGGAGGTGTCGAAGACCTCGTCGCGGGTGGTCGCGAGGGCGCTTTCCAGCGCGCCTCGCAGCACGGGGTGTTCGCGTACGTCGCCCACGACCAGCCGGGGCCGGGCCGCGGCCAGTTCCTCCAGCTCGGCCTGGACCAGAGCGCGCAAGGGTTCGCCGCCGGCGGTGAGGGAGGCGCCGCTGAGGACGACGAGTTCGGGGTCGAGGACGGAGACGAGCGAGGCCAGACCGGTGGCCAGGCCGGTCGCGTACGTTTCGAGGAGCCGCCGGTGGGGCCCCGCGTCGATGTCGGCGGCCTCGGCGACGAGGGCTGCGGCGACCTCGGCGTACGGGCCGTTCGGGACGGGGCTGATGCCCAGCTCGCGGGCGAGCCGGGGGATGACCTGCGAACCGGCCAGCTCCTGATAGCCGCCGCTGCCGGCCCTGCTGACCTGCCGGACGAGGGGTGTGCCCGGCACGGGCAGGAAGCCGACCTCGCCGGCGCCGCCGGTCCAGCCGCGGTGCAGCCGGCCGCCGAGGACGAGCGCGGCACCGAGTCCGCCCTCGTTCCAGAGCAGTACGAAGTCGTCGTGCCCTCTGGCCGCGCCGAGCCGTTGTTCGGCGATGGCGACGAGGTTCACGTCGTTCTCGTACTCCACCGGCATCGGCAGCGCGGCGGCGAGTTCGTCGAGGAGGGCCGGGGAGTGCCAGCCGGGGAGGTGGGCGGCGTAGCGCAGTCGGCCGGTACCCGGGTCGAAGGCGCCCGGCGTCCCGATGACGAGCCGCCGGAGATCGCCCCGGGCCAGCCCGGCCGCCTTGACGGCACCGTCCAGGGCGTCGGTGACCTGTTGGACGACGGGCCTGGCGGGGCGTTTGCCGGGGGTGGGCAGGGCGTACTCGCCCACGGTCCGGCCGGTGATGTCGGCGACCGCGGCGAGGACACGTTCGGGGGTGACGTCGAGCCCGGCGGCGTACGCGGCGGTCGGGTTGACCTCGTACAGCTGGGCGTTGGGGCCGGGGCGGCCCTCGGTGGTGCCGGTCGCCAGTACGAGCCCCGCCGCTTCCAGGCGGGCGAGGAGCTGTGAGGCGGTCGGCTTGGAGAGACCGGTGAGCTTGCCGATCCGGGTGCGGGACAGGGGACCGTGCTCCAGGAGGAGGTCCAGGGCGGCCCGGTCGTTCATGGCGCGCAGGACGCGAGGGGTGCCGGGCGTGCCTGCGGTTCCTGCCATGGGTGACTGCACCTGCCTTTCCGTGCCCAGCTTTTCACAACGGCGATGACTGTTAGGAAGGTTTCCTATCGGATGGCGAGAAGATAGAACCGGACCAAGGGGGACGTCAAGGGGCAATGAGAAAAGGCGGCGCCCCGAATCGGGGGCGCCGCCTCTCGTGCCGGCTGCTTCGTGTTTCGTGCCGGTTACCTGGCTGTTCGCGCCGGTGTGATCGGGGAGGCCGCCTCTGCCTGCGGGGAGCCGGTGTTCGAGTACACCGAGGGGGCCGCGACCGCTGCCGTCGGGTCCAGGGGCTCCTCCTCCGGGATGACCGTGGTGCCGCCGACGATGCGGATGCCCGCCGCGTCCAGGGACCGCTTGACGCGCCAGCGCAGTTCGCGCTCCACGGTCAGGGACTTGCCCGGCATCGTCTTCGCCGTGAGGCGGATCACCATCGAGTCCAGGAGGACGCTGTCCAGGCCCAGGATCTCGACCGGGCCCCACAGCAGCTCGTTCCAGGGCTCCTCCCGGCTCATCTTCTCGCTGACCTCGGCGAGGTTGGCCTTCAGTCGCTCCAGGTCCTCGTCGGCGCGGACGGTCACGTCGACGCCGGCCGTCGCCCAGCCCTGGGAGAGGTTGCCGATGCGCTTGACCTCGCCGTTTCGGACGTACCAGATCTCGCCCTGGTCGCCGCGCAGCTTCGTCACACGCAGGCCCACCTCTATCACCTCGCCCGACGCCACCCCCGCGTCGATCGTGTCGCCGACGCCGTACTGGTCCTCCAGGATCATGAACACGCCGGAGAGGAAGTCCGTCACCAGGTTGCGGGCGCCGAAACCGATCGCCACGCCCGCGACACCGGCGGAGGCCAGCAGCGGGGCCAGGTTGATCTGGAAGGCCGAGAGGACCATCAGGGCCGCGGTGCCCAGGATGATGAAGCTCGCCACCGAGCGCAGTACGGAGCCGATCGCCTGGGAGCGCTGACGGCGGCGCTCGACATTGACCAGCAGGCTGCCCAGCGCCGTGCCGCCGGCCGGGCCGTCGGCCGCCTGGACCGTGCGGTTCATGCGGTCTATCAGCTTGGTGATCGCCCGCCGTACGGCCACTCTCAGTGCCACCGCGATCACCAGGATCAGCAGGACCTTGAGGCCGATGGCCAGCCAGGTGGACCAGTTCTGCTCGACCCAGCTGGCGGCGTTCGTCGCGCTCTCCTGGGCGTCCTGGAGAGATGGGACCAACGCGGTCGGTGACTCCGTGGGAGTCGGTGACGGCGACGATCCGGCGGCGAGCAGGACGGCGGACAAGGACACGGGGGGTACCTCCAAGCGGCCTGCCCCCGGTACGGATGGTTATGGCGGTCGGCTCGACGGTGAGCTCGTTCATTCAGGTCACGGAAAGGTCACCGGAAGGGCAGATCCACCACACTAACGGGGCAACGTGAGCGGATCGGCGCGATGTTCGAGGGAGAGACCCTGCTCACCTGGGGATGAAGAGGGTGTGGTCCCGGGTCATGAACGCAATGTGTGGTCGAAAACACTCCCAGCCCGTTACCGGGACGTGGTGGCGCAGCCGCCGGGCGAGAGGGGAGACTGACTACAGATCGTCCCGGCGCGAGCCACGTGCCGCCGACGCCCAAGGAGGCATCCGTGCCGCATGTCCTGGTACTCAACGCGTCGTACGAGCCACTCGGCGTCGTACCGCTCCGCCGCGCGCTCGTCCTCGTCCTGGAGAACAAGGCTGTCTCCCTGGAGGAGTCGGGCGCCTTCATGCACAGCGCGACCGTTACTGTCCCCGCACCCAGCGTGGTCCGGCTGAAGAGGTTCGTACGGGTCCCTTACCGGGGGCCCGTTCCACTGACCCGTAGGGCGCTGTTCGCCCGCGACGGCGGCAGGTGCATGTACTGCGGCGCCGCCGCGACCAGCGTCGACCATGTCATCCCGCGGTCCCGAGGCGGTCAGCACCGCTGGGACAACGTGGTGGCGTCGTGCCGTCGCTGCAACCACACCAAGGCCGACCGCCATCTCTTCGAGATCGGCTGGCGGCTGCGCCACAAACCCGCCCCGCCCACAGGTCTCGCCTGGCGCATCATCGGCACCGGGCACAGGGACCCGCGCTGGCTGCCATACCTGCAGCCGTACGGCGCGGACGACGCGATGGCCCGGATCGACGGCATCTCAGCCTGACGTCCGGGCTTTCATATACCTGAATACGGCCTGAATACAGCCTGAATATGGATTACGCGAACACCTGTACGGATTATTTGTACGGTACGGATGCGATCCGGCCCCCGGGAACCCCCGTTCCCCGGGGGCCGGATCACGCATGCCCGGCCCCTCACACGTACCTGAGCTCCGCCGGACGCACCGAACGGCGCAGCAACGGCAGTGATGTGGCCGCGGCGAGCAGACAGCACACGTACACCGCCGGCGGGACGAACAGGGCCGTGTACGGCACCGAGCGGCTGCCGTCGTGGGCGATCCCCGCGAACAGGCCGCCGATCAGCAGGCCCCCGGCACCCGCCAGCAGCATCGCCGGTGCCAGCGGCAGGGCCGTCTCCAGGAGCAGCGCCCGGCCGAGCACCGCGCGCGGCACTCCGGCGGCGGCCTGCGCGGCCAGGCCCCGACGCCGGGACGCCACCGACTCGGCGGTGCCCACGCCGAGCCCGCAGAGCGTGATCACCAGGGCGACCAGGACGGCGGCGCCGGCCAGGTCGACGCCGGTCGTGTAGAAGGTCATGGGCGAGGCCAGCTTGCTCTCGCCGCGGTCGCGGAGCGAGGTGAGCAGCACCTCCCGGACGCCGACGAACCCGGTGCCCACGACGGTCACCAGCAGCACCGCCGCATGGGTGCGGGCGGCGGCCCAGGGGTCGTCGCGCAGCCGTTCCGCCGCGATCAGGGTCGCCGGATCGGCGGTACGGGCCGCCAGGATCCGCCCAAGGAACCGTGCGGTGGCGCCGGTCAGCCACAAGGCGCCCACACCACTCCCGATCAGCACGGCGAACACCAGCACCGGGGCGGTCTGGTACCCGCCGAACGTGTCCGGTGCCAGCAGCGGCCCCAGGAACAGCAGACCCAGGGCCGCCATCGGGACCGGCATCCCCGGACCACGCCCCGCACGCGGAGGCACCCGCCGTACCCGGCCCAGCGGCGAGGCGACCACGCGGCGCAGCGCCAGTACGCCCACCAGCGCACCCAGCACCGGCACGGCCGCCGCGACCAACGCGATCCCGAACCAGACGAGGGTCGGCGGCTGCCGCCACTCGCCCAGCAGGAACAGCACGCAGAACCCGGTGGCGAGCGCCGCGCCGAGCAGACAGGCGAGCCCCGTCTCCAACGCCGCGATCCGCCGCACCTGCGCCGCGTCGGCCCCCGCCAGCCGCAGCGCGGCCAGCCGCCGGTCCCGGTGCACGGCCCCGACCCGCGCACACTGCCCGAGGAACCCGAGCACGGGCACGAGCAGCAGCACGAGGGTGAGGACCACGCCGGAGCGTTCCCCCTGGTGGTTCAGCAGCCCGGAGCCGAACGACACGGAGTACTGCCCGCGCACCGAGGCGATGGCCACGGCGGCCACCGCGAACCCGGTGGCGAGCGCCGCCCCGACCGCTGTGAGCGCGACCCGCCACCACTCCCGCCGGTCGGAACCCCGGGTGAGCAGCCAGGCGAGCCGCACATCGGCCCACAGGGAGCCCTTGCGGGAAACCCTGCTGGATGTCGACATCATGAGCCCACCTCCTGGGAAACCGCGGCCATGCCGCCCGGCTGTACCCACCGACCGGCGTGTGCCGAGTGGACCGGGTGCGCGTGCCGACGACCGATGCGCGAAGCGCGTGAGCGGCCTGGCCGGGGGGCCGGCCGTGAGCCGGTTCCGGTGGGTCCGGCGTCGAAAATGCCGTCCGGTGGGGGTTCTCGGTCCGTGATCGTGGCCGGCCGGCTTACGGAGTGTGCGAGTTGCCGGGTCGGGTGCGAGTCGGTTCCGGTGGGTCCGGCGCTGAGAAAGCCGTCCGGTGTGGGCTTTCGGTCCGCGTATGTGGCCCGCCGGCGTGCGGAGCACGTGAGCTGCGGGGCCGGCCGTGAGCCGGTCCCCGCGGATCCGGCGCCGGGAAGGCGGCCCGGTGTGGGCTCGTGGCCGGTGTTCGTGGCCGGTCGGCGTGTGGGGCGGGTGAGCCGGCGGGTCGGATGCGAGCCGGGCCCCGACGGTCCGCCGTCGGGGATGCCGCTCGGCATCATGAGGTCACCCCGGTCGGGGTCACGGACCCGTCGGCGGACACGGTGCCGTCGCTCAGCCTGAGCTCGCGGTCCGCGTACGCCGCCACCTGGGCGTCGTGCGTGATCAGCAGGACCGCCGTGCCGGACTCGCGGGCCGTGTGCGTCAGCGCCGCCATCACCTGCTCGCCCGCGAGGGAGTCCAGCGCGCCGGTCGGCTCGTCCGCGAAGACCACCTTCGGGCCGGTGACCAGGGCGCGGGCCAGCGAGACGCGCTGCGCCTGGCCGCCGCTCAGCTCGCCCGGCCGCAGCGTCTGCTGCCCCAGGACCCCGAACCGCTCCAGCCACTCGCCCGCCCGTTCGTGTGCCGCTCCCCGAGCGGTACCGGCGAGCAGTAGCGGCAGCGCCACGTTGTCGAGGACGGTCAGCTCCGGAATCAGCTGCCCGAACTGGAAGACGACCCCGAACTCGGTGCGCCGCAGCTCGCTCAGCCGCCGCTCGGGCAGGGTGTCGAGCCGCTCCCCGGCGTACTCGACGGTGCCCGCGTCCGGCCGGACGATCCCCGCCAGACAGTGCAGCAGCGTCGACTTCCCGCTGCCGCTGGCCCCCGTGACAGCCAGGATCTCGCCGGCCCGCAGCGCGACCGAGGCGCCGCGCAGTGCGGGCGCCCTGCCGTGCGTCTTGGACAGACGGCGGGCCGCGAGCAGCGGTGGTGCGGTGGCCCCGCCGGACGTTTCCCCGTTGGTGGTGGTCATGCCGTGTCGACCTCCGCGGTCAGTGTGGTGAGCCGGGCCACCGTGGTGGTCATCCAACGGAGGTCGGCGTCAAGGTGGTTGAGGGCGTAGTCCGCCGAGAGCACGGTCGAGAGGTCCGAGCCAGGCGCGGTCTTGACCGCCGTCAGCTCCCGCATCCGCGCCATGTGCGCGGCGCGCTGGTCCAGCAGATACGCGGCCGGGTCCCCGCCGGCCAGGATCGCGACGACGACCTTGGCGAAGATCTCGTTGACGACGTGCGGCGCGGGTGCGCTGATCTGCCGTACCCACTCGGCGAGTGCACGCTCCCCGTCGCCGGTCGTCCGGTACTTCGTCCGCTCCGGACCGCCGTCCGCGTCGGTGCCGTCGACCTCCGCGAGCCCGTCGCGCACCAGACGCTGCAGGGTCGTGTAGACCTGCCCGTAGGCCAGCGGCCGGGCCTGCGGGAAGCGTTCGTCGTGCCGTCGCTTGAGGTCATAGCCGTGGCTGGGCCCCCCTGCGAGCAGCCCCAACAGGATGTGGCGGGTGCTCATGCCGATCATTATGCACTCGCTACATGTACTGAGTGAATAGTTTCCCGGATGAGAGGGTGAGGGTGGCGGGAATGCGGCGGGCTTCTCCCGAAGGGCGACGGAAGAACGGCGGAATGTGACCGGCGGTACCGTGGTTCGTCCGTTCACCTACGTCTGCGGTCGCGCCCACTGGGTAAGCCTGCGAAAGAAACCCGCCAACCGCCGTCAGCCGCCGTACGCGACAAGGAGGCCTCCGTGGTCGTACCGGCCCATATCTTCAGCGCCGAGAGTGCCGCCGCCGAGCGGCCGCTCACCAGCGAGCCGCCGTTGCCCGCCGCCGAGCCCCTCACCAGTGAGCCTCCGCTCGCCGACGCCGAGGCCATGACGAGCGAGCACGCCGACGCCGAGGCGGACCCCACAGGGCTGTACGAGGGCCTGGTCCCGGCCCTGTCGGACCCTGCGAGGCTGTAGATGTCCGTCCACGGGCCGGCCGAACCTGCCGGGAGCCATGAGAGCGGGGAAGGCAGGGCCGAGGAGCGGCTCGCGCTCGCCCGTCTCGCCGAGCTGTACGGCGTCGCCCCCTCCTTCAGCCCCTCCCCGGACCACGCGGTCGCCGCCTCCGACTCCGCGCTCGTCGCCGTACTGGCCGCGCTCGGCGTCGACGCCACGACCCCGGAGGCCGTCCGGGGCGCCCTCACCGCCCGGGAACGGGAACTGGCGGCGCGGCTGCTGCCGCCCACGGTGGTGTGCGGCGCCGACGGTACGGCGGACGCGCTGGCCGCGCTGCCCGGGGGCACGCGTCTGCGGATCCGCACCGAACAGGGCGAGACCTGCGACTCCGTCGACCAACTCCCGGCTGGGGTACATGAGTTGGACGCCGTCGCGCCCGACGGCCGCACCGCCCGCGCCCACCTCGTCGTCGCCCCGGCCCGGCTGCCCACGCCCACCGGACGCTCGTACGGCCTCCTCGTCCAGCTCTACTCCCTCCTCTCCCGGCGTTCCTGGGGCATGGGCGACCTGGGTGACCTCGGTGAGCTGAGCGCCTGGGCCGGGCGGGCCCTCGGTGCCGGGTTCGTGCAGGTCAACCCGTTGCACGCGGCCGTACCCGGGGCGCCGACCGACCCGTCCCCGTACCGGCCGTCCTCCCGCCGCTTCCCCGATCCCGTGCATCTGCGGATCGAGGACATCCCCGAGTTCGCGTACGTCGAGGAGGCCGAACACCGTGAGCGGTTGCGCGGTCTGCTGGAGCGGGCCGGGCGGCTGCGGGAGTCCGTGCTGGCCAAGGACGAGCTGATCGACCGGGACGCCGTGTGGGAACTCAAGCGCGAGGCGCTGGAGTTGGTGTGCGCCGTACCGCTCGGCCCCGGACGGCAGGCCGCGTACTCCGACTTCCTCGCGCGGGCCGGCGAGGCGCTGGAGGACCACGCCACCTGGTGCGCGCTGGCCGAGGTGCACGGCTCGGAGTGGTCGCGCTGGCCGGCCGGCCTCCAGGACCCCCGGTCGGCCGAAACCGCCCGTGCCCGGGGCGAGTTGATGGACCGCGTCGACTTCCACTGTCGCCTCGCCTGGCTCACCGACACCCAGCTCGCCGACGCCCAGCGAGCGGCACGCGACGCGGGCATGCCGGTCGGGATCGTGCACGACCTCGCCGTCGGAGTGCACCCCGGGGGCGCCGACGCCTGGGTGCAGCAGGAGTACTTCGCGGCCGGCATGTCGGTCGGCGCGCCCCCGGACGCCTTCAACGCACGCGGCCAGGACTGGGGCCTGCCGCCCTGGAGGCCGGACCGCCTGGCCGAGTCCGGCTACGCCCCGTACCGCCAGCTGCTGCGGTCCCTCTTCGGCTACGCGGGCGCCCTGCGCATCGACCACGTCATGGGCCTGTTCCGGCTCTGGTGGGTGCCCCAGGGGCTGGCGCCGACGGAGGGGGCGTACGTCCGGTATGACGCCGAGGCCATGCTCGCAGTCCTCGCGCTGGAGGCCTCGCGGGCCGGCGCGGTCGTGATCGGCGAGGACCTGGGGACCGTGGAACCGGGGGTGCGGGAGACGCTGCACGAACGCGGGGTGCTCGGCACGTCCGTCCTGTGGTTCGAACGGGACTGGAGCGGCGACGGTCGCCCCCTGCCCCCCGAGCACTGGCGCGCCGACTGCCTCGCCACCGTCACCACCCACGACCTGCCGCCGACGGCCTCCCGCCTCACCGGCGACCATGTCGAACTCCGCGACCGGCTGGGCCTGTTGACCAACCCCCTGGCGCAGGAGCGGGCCGAGGCCGCCGCCGACACGAACGAGTGGCTGACCCTGCTCGCCCGCCTCGGCCTGCTGAAGGGAGGCGGCGGCGGTCTCTCGGGGGAGGCGGAGGAGGCCGAGATCCAGGCCGTCCACCGCTATCTGCTCCGCACCCCGGCCCGCATGATCGGCGTCTGGCTCCCGGACGGTGTCGGCGACCGCCGCCCGCAGAACCTGCCAGGTACGTGGAACCAGTACCCGAACTGGCGGCTGCCCATCGCCGACGCGGAGGGCAGGCCGGTGACGCTGGAGGAACTGGCGGGATCGTCGCGGCTGTGGGCGCTGATGGAGGTGCTGCGGGAGGTGACTCCCTGAGCGTCCCCTCCTCGACGACGGGCGCTCCGGGGCCTTCGCGGGACGCCCGTACTTCCTCGTACGGCACCCCGGGCGCGCGGCCCCGCCGGGCGTTCGCTACTTTTGCACCGTGGACAAGACGAACGCCCTGCGCGCCGGCGCCCTGGTCGCCGGTACGACGCTGATGATGCTGCTCATGACGTCTCCCGCGCTCGCGCTCAGCCGCGACGACGGTGACGACCCCGGCCATGGCCTGAGCGTCATCGAGACGCTGGGCCTCTACGTTGTCGCCCCGATCGGCCTGTTCGCGGTCATCGCGGGCCTGGTGATGGTCCTGGACAAGTCCTCGGACCGTGCCCCGAGGGCCATCAAGCCCACCAAGGCGAAGGTCTGACCCGACCGCTCGTTCCGAGGGCGCCGTTCTCGCCCCACCCCGTCAGGCATGGTGCGGGAACGGCGCCCTCGGCGTGTTCTCAGCCGTCCGTCGCCGCCAGCAGCTCCCGCAGCAGGTCGGCCAGTTGGCCCGCCCTCTCGGGGTCGAGGGCGGCCAGGCACTCCGTCTGCGCGACGCCGGCCTCCTCGTCAGCCGGCGTTACGGCCCGGTCGTCCTGCACACCCTGACGTCCACGGGCGACGCCCTGCCGCGGGCCAGTGGGCAGAGGAACTCCCGAACGGTCGTCGGGGGCGCCCCGGCGTTCCGCCGCAGGGCGCCCCCGACTCCGTACAACCGCTTGCCGCCCCTATTCGGCAGCCGCGTCCGCCGCCTGTGCCCTGAGCGCACGCTCGATACCGGAACGGGACTCCGAGACGAGCCGCCGCAGGGCGGCGTTCGGCTCGGCGGCGGTCAGCCAGGCGTCCGTCTTCGCCAGGGTCTCCTGGGACACCTGGACGGCCGGGTAGAGGCCGATGGCGATCTGCTGGGCGATCTCGTGCGAGCGCGAGTCCCAGACGTCCTTGACCGCCGCGAAGTACTTGTCGGTGTACGGCTCCAGCAGCTCGCGCTGGTCGGTCTGGACGAAGCCCCCGATCACCGCCTCCTGGACGGCGTTCGGCAGCTTGTCGGACTCGATGACCGACGCCCAGGCCTCGGCCTTGGCCTCCGGGGTCGGCCGGGCGGCCAGGGCGGTGGCGGCGTGACGTTCGCCCGCGGCCGTCTTGTCGCGCTCGTACTCGCCCGCGATCTCGTCCTCGTCGAAGCGCCCGACGGCCGCCAGCCGCTGGACGAACGACCAGCGCAGCTCGGTGTCGACGGCCAGCCCCTCGATCGTCTGCGTGCCGTCCAGCAGTGCGCCCAGCAGGTCCAGCTGCTCCGGCGTACGGGCCGTGGCCGCGAAGGCGCGGGCCCAGGCCAGCTGGTGGTCGGAGCCCGCCTCGGACGTCCGGAGGTGGGCCAGCGTGGCGTCCGTCCAGCGGGTCAGCAGGGCCTCGCGGGCGGCCGGGTCGGCGTACAGCTCGATCGCCAGCTTCACCTGCCGCTGGAGCGACTGCACGACGCCGATGTCCGACTCCTTGCCGATGCCCGACAGGACGAGGGAGAGGTAGTCGCGGGTGGCCAGTTCGGCGTCGCGGGTCATGTCCCAGGCGGAGGCCCAGCACAGCGCGCGCGGGAGGGAGGCCTCGAAGTCGCCCAGGTGTTCGGTGACGAAGGCGAGGGACTCGTCGTCGAGGCGGACCTTGGAGTACGACAGGTCGTCGTCGTTGAGCAGGACCACGGCCGGACGAGGCCTGCCGACCAGCTGCGGTACGGCCGTCAGCTCGCCGTCGATGTCCAGCTCGATGCGCCCGGTCTCGTCGTCGCGGAGCAGCTTGCCGCTCTCGTCGTCGAGGTCGTACAGACCGACGGCGATCCGGTGCGGCCGCAGCGTCGGCTCGCCCTTCGCGCCGGCGGGCAGCGCCGGGGCCTCCTGGCGGATGGCGAAGGAGGTGATGACACCGTTAGCGTCCGTCTCGATCTCGGGACGCAGGATGTTGATCCCGGCCGTCTCCAGCCAGGACTTCGACCACGCCTTCAGATCCCGCCCGGAGGTCTCCTCCAGGGCGCCCAGCAGGTCACTGAGCCGCGTGTTGCCGTACGCGTGCTGCTTGAAGTAGGCCTGTACGCCCGCGAAGAACGCGTCCATGCCGACGTACGCGACGAGCTGCTTCAGTACGGAGGCGCCCTTGGCGTACGTGATGCCGTCGAAGTTGACGAGGACGTCGTCGAGGTCGCGGATCTCGGCCATGATCGGGTGCGTGGACGGCAGCTGGTCCTGGCGGTACGCCCACGTCTTCATGGAGTTGGCGAAACTGGTCCAGGAGTGCGGCCAGCGCGAGCCGGGGGCGTACGCCTGGCACGCGATGGAGGTGTAGGTGGCGAACGACTCGTTCAGCCACAGGTCGTTCCACCACTCCATGGTGACGAGGTCGCCGAACCACATGTGCGCCAGCTCGTGCAGGATCGTCTCGGCGCGCGTCTCGTACGCGGCGTCGGTGACCTTGGACCGGAACACGTACTGGTCGCGGATCGTGACCGCGCCCGCGTTCTCCATGGCACCGGCGTTGAACTCGGGAACGAACAGCTGGTCGTACTTCTTGAAGGGGTACGCGTAGTCGAACTTCTCCTGGAACCACGCGAAGCCCTGCCGGGTCACCGCGAAGATGGCGTCGGAGTCGAGGAACTCGGCGAGCGAGGGCCGGCAGTAGATGCCGAGCGGAACGGTCTGCCCGTCCGCCTCGTACACACTGTGGACCGAGTGGTAGGGGCCGACGATGAGCGCGGTGATGTACGTGGAGATCCGGGGCGTCGGCTCGAAGCGCCAGACGTCGTCCTTGGGCTCGGGCGTCGGCGAGTTGGAGATGACGGTCCAGCCGGACGGCGCCGTCACCGTGAACCGGAAGGTCGCCTTGAGGTCCGGCTGCTCGAACGAGGCGAACACGCGCCGGGCGTCCGGCACCTCGAACTGGGTGTAGAGATAGGCCTGCTGGTCGACGGGGTCGACGAAGCGGTGCAGGCCCTCACCGGTGTTGGTGTAGGCGCAGTCGGCGACGACGCGCAGTACGTTGCGGCCCGCCAGCAGTCCCGGCAGCGCGATCCGGGAGTCCTTGAACACCTCGTCGGGGTCGAGCGCGTCCCCGTTGAGGGTGACCTCGCGCACGGCCGGGGCCACCAGGTCGATGAAGGACTCCGCGCCGGTCTCGGCGGAGTCGAAGCGCACCGTGGTCACGGACCTGTAGGTGCCGCCCTCCTGTGCGCCGGAGAGATCGAGCTCGATCTCGTACGAGTCAACGGTGAGCAGCTTCGCCCGCGCTTGCGCCTCTTCGCGGGTCAGGTTTGTGCCAGGCACGCGGTCATCTCCTCGTTATGTGTCGGTTGCGTCATCCTTCCATGGGATCCGCGGCCGACGCGATGTCCGGAACCCGCCGGTGGGCGGGGCGGACCGGCGGCCTGCTGATCCCAGAGAGGGCGCGTTCTGCTGACGTTTCGGGGGGCCGGCTGGTTCCGCTTCCCGGGGCGAGGCGGGGATGAAGAGGTGCACGGTACTACTATTAGTAGCTTCCCTATTCCTACTCTGTTATCTTTGAGGTATGAAGATCAGTGTGAGTTTGCCGGAGGATGATGTCACCTTCGTCGATGAGTACGCAGTCAAGAAGGCGGCGGAATCCAGGTCCGCCGTGATACACGCCGCCATTCAGATGCTGCGCGAGTCGGCGCTCGAAGAGGAGTACCTCGCTGCGTGGGATGAGTGGTACGCGAGCGAAGACGCGGAACTGTGGGACCGAACGGTGGGGGATGGCATCTCAGATGAACCGCGGTGAAATCTATCTGGTGGACCTCGACCCCGCGGTGGGTAGTGAGGCGAACAAGACGCGCCCGGCGATTCTCGTGACCAACAATGCCGCCAACCGCATGGCGGACCGTGCGGGGCGAGGCGTCCTGGCGGTGGTGCCGGTGACATCGAACATCACGCATGTGCGGCCGTTCCAGGTGCTGCTGCAGGCGGCCGAATGTGGCCTGAGGGTTGACTCCAAGGCGCAGTGCGAACAGATCCGGGCCCTCGACTTCTCCAGGATTGGGCACCGTATCGGAACGGTGCCACCGCATGCGCTCAAGGAGATCGATCGGGCGCTTCGGCAGCAGCTGGCACTCTGAGCCCGTACACGAGAGGGGTGCCCGCCGGTCACCGGTGGGCACCCCTTGAGTCGTACTGGAGGTAGCTTCACTGTTCCTACCTGTCAGGCGGTCACTTACCGCCCAACTCCACCGCAACCAGCTCCGCGATCTGCACCGCGTTCAGCGCGGCGCCCTTGCGGAGGTTGTCGTTGGAGACGAAGAAGGCGAGCCCGTTCTCCGACGTCTCGTCGGCGCGGATCCGGCCCACGAACGACGCGTCCTGGCCGGCCGCCTCAAGGGGGGTCGGGATGTCCGACAGGACGACACCGGGCGCCCCCGCCAGCAGCTCCGTCGCCCGCTCCACCGACAGCGGGCGCGCGAACCGCGCGTTCACCTGGAGCGAGTGTCCCGAGAACACCGGCACGCGGACACACGTACCGGACACCTTCAGCTCCGGGATCTCGAGGATCTTGCGGGACTCGTTGCGGAGCTTCTGCTCCTCGTCCGTCTCGAACGAACCGTCGTCCACCAGGTTGCCCGCCAGCGGCACCACGTTGAACGCGATCGGCCGCTGGTAGACCTGCGGCTCGGGGAAGTCGACCGCCGAACCGTCGTGCGTCAGCTTGTCGGCGTCGGCGACCACCTTCATGGCCTGCCCGTGCAGCTCCGCCACACCCGCCACACCCGAACCGGACACCGCCTGGTAGGTCGCGACGACCAGCGCGTCGAGGCCCGCCTCCGCGTGCAGCGGCTTCAGGACCGGCATCGCGGCCATCGTCGTGCAGTTCGGGTTGGCGATGATGCCCTTGGGGCGGTCGACGATCGCGTGCGGGTTCACCTCGGAGACGACCAGGGGTACGTCCGGGTCCCGGCGCCACGCCGACGAGTTGTCGATCACGACGGCACCCTGGGCGGCGACCTTCTCCGCCAGCGCCTTCGAGGTCGCGCCGCCCGCCGAGAACAGCACGATGTCGAGGCCGGTGTAGTCGGCCGTCGCCGCGTCCTCCACCGTCACACCGTCGAGGACCGAGCCCGCCGACCGCGCCGACGCGAACAGCCGCAGCTCAGCGACAGGGAACTCCCGCTCGACGAGGATCCTGCGCATGACCGTGCCGACCTGACCGGTGGCTCCGACGATTCCGACCCTCACGGCGACTCCTTCTGTATGGCGCTGTATCGCGTGCCCGGTTTGCGTGACCGGCGCATTTCCATCATGCGTCCCAGCCTGGGCAACCTGTCCAATCCTTTGCCCGGCATGCCCGAGGAATGGGACGGAACAGGGGCGCCGCCCGGTTGCGATCGTCCGGCCGCACCCCTCCTGAGCTGGAGAAATCTTCCTGGCGGCGATCCTCGGACGCAAGCTGTACGGGTCTGGGCCGACCGGGACGGGCGGGGCCCGGGTCTCGCTTCGGTAACGGTGTGACGTACGTCTCCGCTGCGGCCGAACGTTTTGGGCGGCCTCGGCGTCGTAGAGAAAACGCGGCGAGGGGGAGGGGTGCTTGTGCTGCGCAGAAAGGCCCGGCGCGTCCAGGAGGACGACCACGGCGACCCGCTGGACACGGCGCAGGAGCGCAGGGTCCGAGCGGTGCTCGCGCTCGGCGGAGTGCCGCAGGCGGACCTGCCGGACGGGGTACAGCAGGTCCGCCTGCGGCTGCTGGAACGCACCGCGAACGGACACGAGGCGCCGCGTGACGTGTCGGCGTGGGCGGCGGTCGTCGCCTCCAACCTCGCCATGGACTGGCACCGGGCGAAGCGGCGCCAGGAACGGCTGGGGGAGCGGCTCGCCTCCCTGCGCCAGCCGGTGGCCCACCCCTCCGGCGAGGAGACGAGCCTGCTCTCCCTCGCCGTCGCCCGAGGGCTCGACGACCTGCCCGACCCCCAGCGCCAGGTGCTGGTCCTGCGCTTCTACGCCGACCTGCCGGTACGCGGGATCGCCGAGGAGCTGGGCATCCCGGAGGGCACGGTCAAGAGCAGGCTGCACACGGCGGTACGGGCCTTGCGCGCCCGCCTGCACGAGGACGAGGTGGTGTGACATGGCCGCCGAATACGACGGCGTGGACGCGTTGATGGCCGCGCTGACCGACGATCCACTGCCCGAAGAGGCCCTCACGGACGCCGACTTCATGGCCGAGCACTGGTCGGCGGCGGCCGATGTGGCGCTGCTGCGCGAGCAGTTGGGGCTCATCGGGGGCGCGCTGGCCTCGCGGGAACAGGAACGCCCGGAGCCGGCATCGGAGGCGGAGGCGGTGCGAAGGCCGGTGCGGAAACCGGCCCGGGTCCCGGTACGGGCACGCCCGTACTGGCGTCCGCTGCGCACCCTCGCGCTCGGTGTCGCCGCCGTGACCGCCGCGGGGACCCTGTTCACGGGGGCGGGGTGGCTTCTCTCGCAGGCCGGGAACGGGTCCGAGGACTCGGCGACGTCCTCGTCGGCCGACTCGAAGAAGGACGGCTACGAGGGCGCCGGGGACGGGACCGACCAGGGTGCGCTGAGCCACGCGGGATACCTCGCCTGCGCCCGCCTGGTCGTCGAGGGCACGGTCACCGCCGTCGACCCCGGACCGGGCGCCGGCCAGGACCGGATCGCCCTGCGCGTGACCCGGTACTACAAGCCGGACACGGGACCGGCCGAGGTGACGTTCGTGATGGACCAGGAGGTCGACCCCCGGCTGACCGTGGGCGACCACACCCTGATCGGCATCCCCACGGGCGCCGGGTCCCCCGACACCTGGACCACCGACGAGAAGGAGATCGCCGCCCAACGGGCCTGGATCACGGCCGCGCTGCCGGAATCACGCACCTTCCCGTGTGAGTGAACCGGGGAGCGGACCGAGAGTGAACCGCGGGTGAGACGCGAAGGGGCGGGCGCCCGGTACCAGGTACCGGACGCCCGCCCCGTGGTCGTGCCTACCGCTACGGCGTGACCTTCTCGATCTTCACGTTGCCGATACCGGCGACCGTGCCGTGCCCGTTCACCAGGGACACCTGGCCGAAGAACTCACGGCCCGCCGGCGCGACGGCCGAGGCGACGATGTTGCCGGAGACGGTCGCCGAGGCGCCCGAGCCGAGCTTCACCGGGGTGTCGGACACCTGGATGGAGCCCAGGGCGGACGAGTAGAAGACGTCCTGGTAGTCGTACGCGGTCGTACCGGCCGGGATCGCGTAGCCGATGACCTCGACGGTGTACGTGCCGGCGGCGGGCGAGGCGATGGAGACCGCCTCCTCCGAGTCGCCGTCGGCGGAGGTGCCGACCGCGGTGCCGGCCGCGTTGTACACGACCAGGTCGAGGTCGGCGGCGGTGTCCGAGACGTTGCCGATGGCGACGTCCAGGGAGGCGGCGCCCGCGGGCACCTCGACCGTGGTCGTCTGGGTCTCACCGGTGGCGATGGTCGGACGGGCGGTCAGGGAGGAGCCGAGCGGACCGCCGACCAGCTTGCCGTCGACCGGGGCGAGGTTGTTCGTCACCTTCCAGGAAGCGGCGATCGGCGTGCCGACCTTGGCCTCGGGAACCGTCACGACGTCCGGGTCGAAGGTCGCGCCCAGGAGGGTGGCGTCCAGCTTGTACGGGTTGTCGAGCAGCGGCGACGTACGACGCGACTCGACCTCGACCTCCCAGACACCGGCCTGCGGGTTCGGGTACGAACGCACGTCGGGCGCGCAGCCGTTGGTGTTCGGGTAGTTGCTGTAGCAGTACGGCGTGCCCGTGTCCTCGACCGGGACACCGTACGGGTGGATCGAGATGAACCGGGTCTGGCTGGTGGCCGCCAGTCCGCTGATCGCGACCTCGAGGGTCTTGGCGCCCTCGGGAACGGTCAGGAAGTAGGACTGGGTGCTGTTGCGCTGCACCGAGTTCGACGCGGAGAACGTGTACTTGAGCGGCGTCGAGACCACGACCGTGGTCAGGATCTGCTTGTCGACGCCCTCGGTCTTCGGGTCGTCGACCTCGAGGATCGCGCTCTTGATGCCGGCGGTGGCCGACTTCGCGGCGACCTTGACGGTGACCGGCTTGTTCAGCTCCAGCTTGACCTCGGGCTTGCCGACGATCCTGAAGGTGTCACCGGCGTTGTTCTCGAAGTGCAGCTCGTGCCGGATCGCCTTGGCGGGACCGGACGTACGCGTCACGGTGATCTCGTACGACTTCTTGACGCCGGCCTTGAGGCCGCCCTCGCGGTCGTACAGGCCGGTGCCGAAGCCCGGGGTCTTCAGCGCGAAGTCGATCGCGGTGTCGACCGGGGCCTTGACCGTGTAGTCGTGGGCGGTGGCGCCGTCCTTGATGGCCTTCCACGCGTCCACGATGTTGATGAGGCCCGCGCCCTCCTCGTACGCCTGCACACCCTTGATGTGGTCGGCGTTCGAGGTGAGGGCGGTGCGGAGGTCGGCCGGGGAAAGGGCGATGCCCTTCGCCTTGGCGGCCGACAGGAGCAGCGCCGAGGCACCGGCGGCCTGCGGGGATGCCATCGAGGTGCCCTGGAGCATCGAGTAGCCGGCCGGGAGGGTGTAACCGGCCTGGGCGACCGGAGAGCCGGGCAGCCAGGTCTGCGTGGTGTTGATCGAGGCGCCGGGCGCGGTGATCGTCGGCGTGAAGCCGCCGTCCTCACGCGGGCCGCGCGAGGAGAACGGCAGCATCGCGTACTTCTTCGACACGACCGAGCCGTAGTTCGACGCCCAGGTCTCCTTGGAGATGGACGCGCCGACCGAGATGACCTTGTCGGCCAGACCGGGGTCACCGATCGTGTTGGCACCGGGGCCGGAGTTGCCGGCCGAGATCACGAGCTGGACGCCGTACGTGTCGATCAGACGCGTGTACAGCTCGGCGCGCGCGTTGTTGCCGTCGTTCAGCGCCGGGAGGCCGCCGATCGACATGTTGACGATGTCGACGCCACGGTTGACGACGAGGTCGATCATGCCCTCGGTCAGCGCGACGTTGGTGCAGCCCGCGGCGAAGAGGCAGGCGCGGGACGACACGAGCTTCGCGCCGGGCGCGGCACCGTTCATCTTGCCGCCGAACAGGCTGTTCGCCGAGGTGATACCGGCGACGTGGGTGCCGTGCTCGGACGAGATGATGCCGATGTTCGCGTAGTCGGCCTTCGCGCCGGCCGCGTTGTAGACGACGTCCTTGCGGACCTCGACGACGAACGGGATGCGCTCGACGACGTCGGTCGCCGGGTTGTCCGTCCCGAAGTAGCCGACCTGGTAGCCGTCCTTGTACGCCTTCATCGGGGTGTCGTCGGTGAAGTCGTGGTTGTCGTTCACGTCGACGGTGACCGTGCCGGCGGCGGCGTTGTACAGCACGCCCCAGACGTCGGTCTTGTCGCCGTCGCGGTTGACGTCGCCGGCCTCGTCGCCACCGGCGGTGACGGCCTCGGAGAAGTAGCTGAACTTGTAGTCGCCGACGGGCGCCGTGAAGTTCTCGGTGCCCTGGCTGGCCGTGGTGATGGCGAAGGCCGGACCGGCGACCGCCCTCGTCTGCCGCAGCCAGCTGCCGTCGCCGTCGGAGACCGGGTCGGTGGACGTCACCCAGTCGACGATCTTGCGCTCGCCGGTGGTGGTCTTCTGCAGCGCGGGGTGCGCCAGGTCGATACCGGAGTCGAGGATGCCGATGGTGATGCCGCGGCCGTCAGCCTTCGGGTTCTTCTTCACGAAGTCGACGGCGCCCGTCTCGAAGGACGGGTTGTACGGGTTCTCGGCGGGCGTGTTCTTGTCGGGCGCCGCGTAGGTCTTGGTGGCACTCGCCCGGGAGGCGGCGGAGGCGGTGTCGGCACTCGGGGTCGGGTCGTCCAGCGGGATGTCCTGGCGGAGGTCGATCCCGTGCACCGTGGAGAGCTTGGCCGCGGCGGCGATGGCCGCGTCCGCCTTCGCGGTGGGAACGGTCGCCCGGACGTAGCCGACCTTGTCGAAGGTCCGGCCGACGAGGCCGCCCTGGACCGCGTCCAGCTGCGCGGCGACCTGCTCGGTCTGGCCCGGCGCGGTGGCGATCATCAGCGTGACGGTCTTGTCGCCGTCGGCCTTCGCGGCGGAGAGGAGCTCGGCGTCGTCGGAACCGAGCTTGTCGTGTGCCGACTTGACGGAGCCGTCGGCCGGGGCCGCCTCCGTCGCCGTGTCCGCGGAGAAGGCCATGGGTATGGGCCCCGCCGCGGAGAGCGCGGCCACCAGTCCGGCGGCAGCGGCTATGCGCGCCACACGTCTCGCACCCGAGATCGGTGCGCGCTGAGGGGTGAGGGTCATCGGCATCCCTTGTAGGTAAAGGAGCGTGCTGTGGGCGGCCAGGTTGATCGACCTTGGTCAAGAGCGTCCGGAATCCGACGCTGGACCGTCACATAGCTTTACCCAAGGGTCCGATTTTTGGGGATGGTTGACCGAAAAGATATGAACGTGTGGGGAAAACCCGCGATGCGCTTTGGTCGGATGGAGTCGGAATCGCGGTGTTTCGCGCTCACCGTCCTATGTCGCACCCGGTGTCGTTCGGGGATAATCCGCCTGAACACTGCCGCCCCGGCGCGCTAACGTCCCCATATGCGCAAGACGCTGAGGGTCGCCGCGTACGCCGTTGTCGTCCGCAACGGACAGATTCTGCTGGCCCGTAGCCCCGCCGACGGGGGCGGCCATGAGTGGGTGCTGCCGGGCGGCGGCATGGAGCACGGCGAGGACCCGTACGACACGGTCCGCCGCGAGCTCATGGAGGAGACGGGCTACCGCATCGACGTGACGGGCCTGCTGGGCATCGACTCCGTCCGCCACACCTTCCCCCATCGCCGGCGGCGCCCGGTGGACCACCAGGGCCTACGGCTGGTCTACGAGGGCCTGATCACCGGCGGCGAACTGCGCCCGGAGACGAACGGCTCCACGGACCTGGCCGCCTGGCACGACCTGGGCGCGGTGGCGGGCCTGCGGAAGGTGCGGATGGTGGACGTCGGCCTGGAACTGTGGCTGGAGCGGCCGGCTACGGGGAGGGCGGCGAAGGCCGGGACGTGACACCGCGAGACCGGTGTTGTACCCCGGTAGATGAACGCGGAGTGACCGACTCCGGGCCGTTCGCCGTGCGGTCGTGAACGGGCCGGGGGGCCCAAGATCCACGTACGGAGATCGGCGTCGCGCGTTGCTGCCTCGTTCACGTGCAGGTCATCCCTGGTGCCAAGCATTTAGAGTGAGCGGGACGTTCGCGACTGCGATCGCCCGTGACCACTTCCGACGCGTTCGCACTCGGGGAGACCGCGCCATGTCGCGCACACGCTCTGTCGTCAGCTCCACGCACGAGGTCAATCGACGTACGGTACTCGCCGCGGCCGGGGCGGTGGCCGTCTCGGCGGGCGTCGGCTACGGGCTGCGGCCCAGTGACAGCCAGGCCGCCACAGTGGCCGAAGCCGCAGCCGCCGAGGGCCCGGTGGCCGTGCCCCGCCAGGCGGTGCCGGCCGCGCTCGCCCCGTCCACCCGGGGCACCACGCTCAACACCGTCTCCGCGCCTCTCGGCACGGGCGGCTACCGACGCCTCGGCGAGGGCCCCGCATGGGGACGGGTGGTGCGTACGGATCTGGCGTCGCCGAACTCGGCCCGGGCCGCCCGCCGGACCACGATGGCGGCCTTCGTCCAGTTCACGGACCTGCACCTGACCGACGTACAGCACCCGCTGCGCCTGGAGTACATGCGCTCGGCCGACCGGCACGCCTGGCGCCCGCACGAGGCGCTGTCGGTGCAGGGCGCGACCTCGCTGGTCGAGCGGATCAACGCCCTGCGCGGAGCCCCGGTCACCGGCTCTCCACTCGACTTCGTGATGACCACCGGCGACAACACGGACAACAACGCGCACTCCGAGCTGGAGTGGTTCATGAAGGTGATGAGCGGCGGACGCATCACGCCGAACACCGGCGACCCGCGCCACTACGAGGGCGTCCAGAACAGCGGCCTCCCGCTCTACTGGCAGCCGGACTCCGTCACCCGCGACTCCGACAAGCAGGACGGCTTCCCGCACATCGAGGGCTTCCTCGCGGCGGCCATACGGGAGGTGCGCAGCCCCGGCCTGAACCTGCCCTGGTACTCGACGGTCGGCAACCACGACTCCCTCCCCCTCGGCTGCTACGCCTCCCAGAGCGACCCCTTCCTCACCGACTTCGCGGTCGGCGGCAAGAAGCTGATGGATCTGCCGACAGCGCGCAGCAAGGCGCTCCAGGACCAGATCAGAAGCTCCGACGACCCGAGGGGCATCCGCTTCCGGGAGCTGATCCAGGCCCACACGCGAGACCTGCGCTCGGTCACCCCGGACGAGAACAGGGCCCCGTTCACCCGGGCCGACTATCTGAAGGCACACCTGGACCCGGCGTACGCGGGCGCGGGCCCGGCCGGCCACGGCTACTCGTCCGCCAACCTGGACGCGGGGACCCAGTACTACACCTTCCGCATCTCGGACGACGTCGTCGGCATCAGCATCGACACCACGGACCCGGGCGGCCACTACCAGGGCTCGATCGACGCGACCCAAGTGCGCTGGCTGGACCGGACGTTGCGCGAGCACGCCAAGGCAGGCTCGTACGCCATCGTCTTCAGCCACCACACCAGCGAGTCGATGACCAACACCCACCAGGACCCGGCCCACCCGGACGAACGGCGCTACGACGGTTCGGCCGTCGTGGCCCTCCTCGCCAGCCACAGCAACGTCCTGGCCTGGGTGAACGGCCACATCCACCGCAACGTCATCACCGCGCACTCGGCCCCGGACAACCGCTCCTTCTGGGAGATCTCGACGGCTTCGCACATCGACTTCCCCCAACTGGCCCGTGTCATCGAGCTGGTGGACAACAAGGACGGCACGCTCTCGCTGTTCACGACCCTGGTGGAGTCGGCGGCCCCGCACCGGACGGACTACGCGGACCTGTCGCAGACGGGACTGGCGGCGCTGTACCGCGAGTTGTCGTTCAACGCGCCCGGGGCGCGGATGGACCTGTCGGGGGACGCGGGGGACCGGAACGTGGAGCTGGTGCTGAAGAAGGGCTGACGGCCCCGCGGGCGGCAACCGCCGAGGCAACCGCCGTTACGAGCCTTTCCAGCGCGAGATCTTCCTCCCGGAGGGCTTCTTCCAGAAACGGTCCCGCACCTGGACACCGGACGAGATCGTCAAGATCGCCATGGCTCACGAGACCGAGTTCGCCCCGGGCACCAGCTGGAGCTACTCCAACACCAACTACACGCTCGCCGGCATGGTCATAGGGAAGGTGACCGGCAACTCGTACGGCGACGAGGTCCGGCGGCGCGTCATCAAGCCCCTCGGGCTGCACGGCACGTACATGCCTGGTACGAACCCCACCGTCCCCCGGCCCAGCGGCCGCGCCTACTCGCAGCTCGCCGAGAACACGACCGGCAAGATCTACGACGTCACCGAACTCAACCCCTCGGTGGCGAACTCCGCCGGCGAGATCGTCTCCAACTCCGGTGACCTGAACCGCTTCTACTCGGCGCTCCTGCGCGGCAGGGTCCTGCCCGCCAAGAAACTCGCCGAGATGAAGACGACCGTCGCCGCCGGGGCCGGGGCCGTGGACGGACGTTACGGCCTCGGGCTCATCGAGAACGAGCTGAGCTGCGGGGTCACCGTCTGGGGCCGCAACGGCGGCATCCACGGTTCCAGCTCGGTGGCGGTCACCGCGGCCGACGGCAGGCACTCCCTCGCCTTCAACTTCAACGGCGACTGGAGCGGCGACCCGGTGAAGATCGTCGAGGCGGAGTACTGCGGGACCAGGTAGCGCCGCACGACGAAGCACGGGAACACATCACGGGGACACATGAGGAGGGGCCCCCGGTCGCCCGGCGGCCCCTCCTCTCCCCTCCTGGTACTGCCCGGTCCGTCACTACCGGGGCAGCACCACGACATACGCCGCCGGCTCGCGGTCCCCCGACGCCATCAGAGCCGTACGTACGACAGTTGCCTGCTGGTCGATCGCCTCGCGCAGCTTGCGCGGCGTGATGTGGACGACCGTGATGCCCAGCCGCTCCAGATGCTCGCGCTTACGGGCGTACTCCGACCAGAGAGCGTCGTCCTCCTGCCGGTGACCCGGGAGCGGGGTGCGCGTGTCCAGCTCCACCGCCACCGCCTGGTCGGGCCAGTAGGCGTCGAGGCCGCCGAGATGCGGGCCACCGGGCAGACGCAGATCGACGTTCCAGACCGGGTCCGGGAGGCCGTGCTCGCGCACCATCCGGTACAGCCGGTCCTCCGCGATGGCCCGGCCCTCGGCGAGCAGGGAGTCGACGGCGTCCACGACATGCGGCCTGCTCAGCAGTCGGCCCTGGTTCAACTCCCGTACGACCGAAGCCGGTTCACAGTGGCCGCCGCGCACCGCGTCGGTCAGCAGCCGGCGTACGGCGCCCGCGTCCGTGAGTCCGGCGACCGCGTCGGCGAGGGCGCGCGCGACCGGCGCGACCGGCAGCCCGTCGATCAGCTCGGGCGTGGGCAGCGACGAGGAGCGGACGATGCGCACGCAGCTCGTGGAGCGCAGTCGGCGCAGCCGGGGGACCAGGACGTCGAAGGCGTCGAGGGACAGCAGCGGCGGCGCCGACGAGAAACCGTGCAGGGCGAGCGCGGCGAGGCCGGTGATCACGGCCTCGCTGTATACCGGACGGCCGCGCTCCCGGTACGGCTCCTCGGAGTCGGGCTGGGCCGGGATCCCCGTCGCCGCCCGCTCCTTCGCCGCGTACAGCAGTACCGCGTGCAGCCGCTCCTCACTGGTGGGCGGACCCGGGTGCAGCAGGAACACACCCGGCAGGATCTGCTGCCAGGGTCCACCGGTCCGGCACTGCTCGTTCGCCTCGGCGAGCGCGACACCGTGCACCCGCAGCTGCGCGGCGGTCAGTACCCGGCGCTGTACGTGCGACAGGTGGCGGAAGGGGCGGGTGCTCGGGGAGAGCGGGGTGTTGTGGGTCATGACTCCGGCTTTCCCGTGTCCGATCCGTCCCCTAACCGCTGTTACACGCCTGTCGACAATTCAGGACAAGCTCGCCCTAAAGTGCAAGCGTTCGAGTGCCGAAAGGCGCTGGTCCATCCGGGGGTTACGGCGTGCAGTGCCAGGGTTCGGTAACGGCGGGCTTGGCGGACTCAGCTCAGCCGGTGGGATCGGTGGGATCGGTGGGGTGGCGGGGCAGCGGGGTCGGACTCGACGTCCGCCGCCCCCGCCACCTGTCGATGCCACCGGGCCACCGGGCCACCGGGCCACCGGGCCACCGGGCCACCGGGCCACCGGGCCACCGGGCCACCGGGCCACCGGGCCACCGGGCCACCGGGCCACCGGGCCACCGGGCCAGGCGGCGCGGCGCCAGGCAGGGCGCGGCGGCTTCCAGCCGCGCAGGCTCCGGCCGCTGCCCAGGTGGTGCCGGACGGCAGCTCGCCGGCAGGCATTCGATGCGCCGCCCAACAAGTCGCCACACGCCACACGGGATGCCATGGGCCCCGGAAGGTGGGGACCGGATCACCCCGTCACCCCGCGGAGCGGCCCCTTACCGCGCCGCCACCCCGTCGCACGCCTGTGCCCGCAGTGCCCGTGCCAGGTCGTCCCGTGACTCCAGGACCAGGCGGCGCAGGGCCGGTGCGGCGTCCGTGTGGTCCGCCAGCCACGCGTCCGTCGCCGCCAGGGTCTCCGGTGAGTCCTGGAGGGACGGGAACAGGCCGCGTACGACGTCCATCCCGATCTGGATCGATCGGTCGGCCCACGTCCGCTCGATCACCGCGAAGTACTTCTCCGCGTACGGCGCGAGAAGCTCCCGCTGCGAGCCCTGGACGAAGCCCGAGATGGTGGCCTCGACGAGGGCGTTGGACAGCGTGTCCGACTCGACGACCTGGGCCCACGCCTGTGCCTTGACGGCCGTCGAGGGGCGGGCGGCGAGACAGCGGACCTGGTGGCGCTTGCCGGACGCCGTGTCGTCGCGGGCGAGTTCGGCGGCGACCGTCTTCTCGTCGGCGACGCCGTGCGAGGTCAGCGGCTCCAGGAACGCCCAGCGCAGCTCCTGGTCGACGTCGAGGCCGTCGATCTTCGCGGTGCCCTCCAACAACCCCTGGAGCAGCTGGAGATCTGCCTCGCTCGACGCTACGGCCGCGAAGAAGCGGGCCCACGTCAGCTGGTGCTGGCTGCCCGGTTCGGCGAGCCGGAGTTCCGTCAACGCGCCCTCGGCGAGCAGGCGTTCGCCGGTCGCCCGCCAGTCGGGGGCCGCGTAGTGGGTGAGCGCGGAGCCGGCCCAGGCGTGCAGCATCTGGAGGACACCGATGTCCGACTCGCGCCCCGCGAACCGCAGTACGAGGTCGACGAAGTCCCGGGCCGGCATCAGCGCGTCCCGCGTCAGGTTCCACAACGCGGACCAGCACAGGGCGCGGGCGAGCGGGTCGGTGATCTCACCGAGGTGCGCCCGCAGCGTCGCCAACGAGCCCTCGTCGAACCGGATCTTGCAGTACGTCAGGTCGTCGTCGTTGACCAGGACGAGATCGGGGGCCTCGCTCCCGGCCAGCTCACCGACGACCGTGCGGGGCCCGTCGACATCGACCTCGGCACGCGCGTACCGCTCCAACACCCCGTCCACGGAACGCCGGTAGAGGCCGACGGCCACCCGGTGGGGCCGCAGCTCGGGGTGCGACTCGGCGGCCTCCTGGATCACGGCAAGCTCGGTGATCAGCCCGTCCGCGCTCAACAGCACCGCAGGGGTAAGGGAGTTGACCCCGGCGGTCTGCAGCCAGGCCCGCGACCAGGACACCATGTCGCGCCCACTGGTCTCCTCCAGCACGGACAGCAGATCACCGAGGCGCGTGTTGCCGTACGCGTGCCGCTTGAAGTACCGCCGCGCGCCTTCGAGGAACGCCTCCGGCCCCACGTAGGCGACGAGTTGCTTGAGTACGGAGGCGCCCTTGGCGTAGGTGATGCCGTCGAAGTTGAGCTTGGCGTCCTCCAGGTCGCGGATGTCGGCCGTGACGGGGTGGGTGGAGGGGAGCTGGTCGGCGCGGTAGGCCCAGGCCTTGCGGTTGTTGGCGAAGGTGACCCAGCCGCTGGTGAAACGGGTCGCCTCGACGAGCGAGAAGGAGCCCATGAAGTCGGCGAAGGACTCCTTGAGCCACAGGTCGTCCCACCACTCCATGGTGACGAGGTCGCCGAACCACATGTGGGCCATCTCGTGCAGGACGACGTTCGCCCGCCGCTCGTACGCCGCCTGCGTCACCTTCCCCCGGAAGATGAACTCCTCGCGGAACGTGACCAGCCCCGGGTTCTCCATCGCGCCGAGGTTGTACTCGGGCACGAACGCCTGGTCGTACTTCCCGAAGGGGTACGGGTAGTCGAAGTGGTCGTGGAAGAAGTCCAGCCCCTGCTTGGTGACGAGGAAGACGTCGTCGGAGTCGAAGTGGGGGGCGAGACCCTTGCGGCACATCGCGCCGAGGGGGATGTCGAGGGTCGTACCGTCGGCGAACGTACGGGAGTACGAGTCGGTGACGTAGTGGTACGGCCCCGCGAGGATGGCGGTGATGTAGGTGGAGATCGGCTTGGTCTCGGCGAACCGCCACACGCCGTCGACGAGTTCCCCGACGCCGTTGCTCCACGCGACCCACTCCTCCGGCGCCCGCACCTCGAACCGGAAGGGGGCCTTCAGGTCGGGCTGCTCGAAGTTGACGAAGACGCGGCGGGAGTCGGCGGGCTCGTACTGCGTGTACAGGTACACCTCGCCGTCCTCGGGGTCGACGAAGCGGTGCAGGCCCTCGCCGGTGCGGGAGTAGGCGCACTGGGCGTCGACGACCAGCTCGTTGTCCGCGGCGAGATCCTCCAGCAGGATGCGCGTGCCGTCGAAGACGGCCCCCGGATCGAGATCGCGGCCGTTGAGGGAGACGGCGGTCACACCGGGTGCGATGAGATCCGCGAAACTGGCGGCACCGGGCTCGGCGCACCGGAACCGGACGGTGGTCACGGACCGGAAGGTCCGGGCCCCGCCCGCACCACTCCCCTCACCTGTGTCACCCAGAGCGGACCGCACGTCGAGGAACACCTCGTACCCGTCGACGGACAGCAGAGCGGCCCGCTCCCGGGCCTCGTCGCGGGACAGATTCTCACCGGGCACGGAACACTCCCTCGATTTGTCATCAGTACGGCCGACCAGCATCGATCCTGCCACGCACCACTGACACCGGGCACCCGGGAATGCGACGGTGGCGAAGATACGTTCCCTGTTGACAAACACAATTTTCCCTAGGAGACCCATGTCCGAGACGACCTCGACCAAGACCCCTGTCGACTTCTGGTTCGACCCGCTCTGTCCCTGGGCCTGGATGACCTCCCGGTGGGTCCTGGAGGTGGAGAAGGTCCGTGACATCGAGGTCCACTGGCACATCATGAGCCTGGCGGTGCTCAACGAGGACAAGCTCGACGAGCTGCCCGAGGAGTACCGCGAGATGCTCGCGGTGAAGGCCTGGCTGGGCGTGCGGGTTGTGACGGCGGCCGCGCAGAAGCACGGCGCCGACGTCCTCGGCCCGCTTTACACGGCTCTCGGCACGCGCGTCCACAACAAGGGCGAGGACCTGACCCTCGAGTCGATCGCCGGCGCCCTCGCGGACGTCGGCCTGCCCGCCGACCTGATCGACTACGCCGAGCAGGAGAACTTCGAGTTCGACGCCGAGCTGCGCGCCTCCCACAAGGAGGGCATCACCAAGGTCGGCCAGGACGTCGGCACCCCGGTGATCGCGGTCCCCGGTGCCGACGGCGAGCAGATCGCCTTCTTCGGCCCGGTCGTCACCCCGGCCCCGCAGGGCGAGGAGGCCGCCAAGCTGTGGGACGGCACCCTCCTGGTCGCCTCGGTCCCCGGTTTCTACGAGATCAAGCGCTCGCGGACGGCCGGCCCGGACTTCAGCAACCTTCTCTGAACAGATGAACAGATGAACAGATGAACCGCTGAATTGATGGGGGCGCGCTCGCCCGCGCAGTCGTGAGCGTGCCTCCGTCGATCCGCCCGGGACGCTCCTCGTACGCCTTGCGGCAGGAGAGGCGCACAGCGGAATACTTCGGACCCATGACCTCGACGACGACGACGACGCTGCTGCTCGCCCGCCACGGCCAGACCGTCTGGCACGCCGAAAGCCGTTACGCGGGAGTGAGCGACGTACCGCTCACCGACGTCGGCCGCGCCCAGGCACAGGCCCTCGGACGCTGGGCCGCCGCCCATCCCGTCGACGCGGTCTGGACGTCCACGCTCTCCCGCGCCATCGCCACCGCGGACCCCGCTTGCCGCGCCCTCGGCCTCACCGCGCACCGCGAACAGGGCCTGCGCGAATGCGACTTCGGGGTGCTGGAGGGCCGTACGCTCGCCGAGTTCGCGGCCGAGGACCCGGAGCGGGCGGCGGCGTTCCGGGCGGACCCGGTGGCCCATCCGTTCCCGGAGGCCGAGGATCCCCGGGCGGCGGCGGCCCGGGGCGTGGACGCGCTGCGCCGTATCGCCGCCGCGCACAACGGCGGGCGGGTCCTGGTCGTCGCCCACAACAGCCTGCTCCGGCTGGTCCTGTGCTCCTTGCTGTCCATCCCGCTCGGCGAGTACCGCCGCGTCTTCCCCCGGCTGCGCAACGCGGCGATCACCGAGACGCGCATGACCGACGGGACGATCGCGCTGCTCTCCCTCAACGTGCCCTGTGAGCAAGGGGAGTGAGCCCCTCGAAGGCTCCCCGGGCGTGATGTGGGGCGGCCCCCGCGAGTCATGTCCTCGCGGGGGCCGCCCGTCATTCCGCCTGCTGTCGTGTTCGGTGAGAAGACGATCACGAGGCAGGACACTTCACAGCTGCCGGCTCGGGTTCGGCAAAGTCGCCGCAGCCGCTCAGGGTGCCAACAGCAGTACGTTCGTGCGGGACTTGGCGGCCTTGGGGAAGTGGGTTCTGGGCGCGGCATGGCAGGGACTGAAGCGTGTGGACGGGCATGCGGCCCCCCTCGACCTCTTATTGCACATAAGTTGCAACTGCACGCTAGCAATAAAAAGACCCTCGTGTGTGTCGCACGAGGGTCTTTTCCGGGAGAAGCGGAAGGGGCAGGGCGTTCTACTCGGCGACAGAGGTGTAGTGCGAGGCGTCCCCCGCGATCGAGTAGCTCTCCTTGCCCTCGATGCCGACCGGGATGTCACCGGCGATGGTCACCCGGTGCAGACGGCGCGGCAGGCCGTTGTAGTTGTCGATGGCGTAGTGCTGGGTGATGCGGTTGTCGAAGAGGACGAGCTGGTTCGGCGACCAGCGGTGGCGCAGGATGTTCTCCGGGCGGGTGACGTAGGCCTGGAGCAGATCCAGGATCTTGCGGGACTCGGTGACCGACAGGCCGACGATCCGCTGCGCGAACCCGCCGATGAACAGCCCGCGTTCGCCGGTCAGCGGGTGGACGCGGACGACCGGGTGGGCCGTGCGGAAGTTGATGGACGTGAACTGCGCGCGCTGGGCGGCCAGTTCCTCGTCGAGCGCCTCGTCCGGCACCGCGTAGTCGTAGTCGTTGGTGTGCTCGGCCCACAGGTTGTCGGCCAACTGCCGCAGGGGCTCCGGCAGATCACGGTAGGCGGCGGCCGAGCTGGCGATCAGGGTCTCACCGCCGTACGGCGGGACCGTGATGCTGCGCAGGGTGCTGGCCTGCGGCGGGTTGAGGACGAAGGTGACGTCCGTGTGCCAGTGGTTGGCGGCGCGGCCCCGCTCGCTGTCGACGGGCAGGACGTTCGCGGCGCCGTCGATCGACGGCACGGTCGGGTGGGCGGTGGTCAGCTCGCCGAAATGGCGGACGAAGGCCTGCTGGCCCTCGTCGTCGAGGTTCACGTCGTCGAACACCAGGGCCTTGTGGACGTTGAGGGCCTCGCGGAGGGCGGCGACCTGCTCCTCGTCGAGCGGCTTGGAGATGTCCACGCCGGATACGCGGGCGCCGATGTTCGCGGTGACCTTCTGGATTTCGATGCCGGACATGTGCGGGTTCCTTTCAGGGGGCGTCAGACGAGGGCGGGGGTCGGTGTGGTGCTGACGTACTGGTTCGCGGGGCGTGGGAGGCCGTACCTCTCGCGCAGGGTCTGGCGCGGCCCGTACTCACCGCGGAGCAGACCGCGGGCGCGCAGGATCGGGACGACGTGGTCGACGAAGGCTTCGAGACCGGACGGCAGGACCGCGGGCATGATGTTGAAGCCGTCGGCGGCACCCCGCGTGAACCAGGTCTCGATCTCGTCGGCGACCTGCTCGGGCGTCCCGGCGAAGGTGAGATGCCCGCGCCCGCCGCCCAGCCGCCCGATGAGCTGCCGGACGGTGAGGCGCTCGCGCCGGGCCAGTTCGACGACGAGCGTGTAGCGGCTCTTGGCACCCTCGATCGCGCTCTCGGGCGGCAGATCCGTCGGCAGCTGGGCGTCCAACTCCAGTGTCCCGGCGGGGAGTTTGAGCAAGCCCTCCAGGTTGCCCACGCCGTGCGCGTACACGATGTGGTCCTCCAGGACCTGCTCGTTCGCCAGCGCCTCGGCCTCCGTGGAACCGAGCACCGGGACGATGCCGGGCAGCACCTTGATGTGCTCGGGGTCGCGACCGCCCGCCGCCGTACGGGACTTGAGGTCGGCGTAGAAGGCCTGCGCGTCCTCGATGGTCTGCTGGGCGGTGAACACGGCCTCCGCGTACCGGGACGCGAACGCCTTGCCGTCCTCGCTCGACCCGGCCTGCACCAGTACCGGGTAACCCTGGGGCGAACGCGGCACGTTGAGGGCGCCCTCGACGCTGAAGTACGTCCCCTGGTGCCGGGGCGGATGGACCTTCGCGTCGTCTCCCCAGACGCCGGCCGCCTTGTCGGCGACGATCGCGTCGTCCTCCCAGCTGTCCCAGAGCTTGAGAGCCACGTCGAGGAACTCGGCGGCCCGGGCGTACCGCTCGGCGTGGGCGGGCTCCGCGTCGAGACCGAAGTTGCGGGCGGCCTCGGCGCCGGCGGTGGTGACGATGTTCCAGCCCGCCCGGCCCCCGCTGATGATGTCGAGCGAGGCGAACCTGCGGGCCAGGTTGTAGGGGGAGTTGTAGGACGTGGAGGCGGTCGCGATCAGACCGATGTGCGTGGTCGCCGTAGCCAGGGCCGTCAGCAGGGTGAGTGGCTCCAGGGCACCCGCGGGACGCTGGGCCACGCTGCCCCACAGCTGGGGGCTGTCGGCCAGGAACAGCGAGTCGAACGTACCCCGCTCCGCGATCCGGGCGAGCCGCACGTAGTGGTCCACCTCGACATGGGCGTACGGGTCACTCTCGGGGAGCCGCCACGAGGCTTCGTGGTGTCCGGTGGTCATGAGGAAGGCGTTGAGGTGGAGTTGGCGGGTCATGGGTGTGGTGTCCTTTGCTTGCGAATGCCGGTGCGGACTCTTGGTCCGAAGTGCTTCTCGGCGCGGGCCCGGGCATCTCCAGCCCGTTGGGGGTCCCCCTCTGGGGGAGCTTGAGGACGAGGCCCCTTCAGGGCCGAAGCGGGGGCCCGGGGGCGGCAGCCCCCAGCAGACGGTCACTGCGGAGGACGGCCACCGCGACCGACGCTCACCGGACGTCCTCCGTCACACCCAGCGCGCCAAGCAACAACCCCCTGTACTCGCCACGCGCGGCCGCCTCGCGATCGATCGCCAGATCGAGCCCGATCCGCCCCTCCTCCAGCACAAGCACCCGCTCGGCAAGAGCGACCGCCTCGTCCACGTCGTGCGTGACGAGGAGAACGGACGGCCGGTGCCGCTCCCACAGCTCCCTCAGCAGACCGTGCATCCTGATCCGCGTGAGCGCGTCCAAAGCGCCGAACGGCTCGTCGGCAAGCAGCAGTTCGGGCTCACGGACCAACGACCGGGCCAGCGCGGCCCGCTGCGCCTCGCCGCCGGACAACTCGCTGGGCCAGGCGCGTTCCCGACCCTTCAGGCCCACCTCCGCGAGCGCCTCCCGGCCCTTCGCGGCAGCCTCCTTGCCGTCCGTCCCCAGCAGTACGTTGTCCAGCACCCGCCGCCACGGCAGCAGTCGCGAGTCCTGGAAGACCACCGACACCCGCTCGGGCGCGGTGAGTCGACCACTTCCCTCGACCTCGTGATCGAGGCCCGCGACCGCCCGCAGCAAGGTGCTCTTGCCGGAGCCGCTGTGCCCGAGCAGGGCCGTGAACTGCCCGGCCGGAATGTCGAGGTCGATACCGTCGAGGACCTTGCGCCCGGCGAACGACCGTGTCAGGCCCCGGAGTCGGACGGCGGACCGGGTCAGTTGCTCAGTGTGCGTCGCCATGACAGCACCCTCCGTTCGACGAGACGGACCGCGCTGTCGGACACCAGGCCGAAGATGCCGTAGATGACCAGGCCGACGAGGATGACGTCGCTCTGGCCGTAGTTCTGGGCCTGGAACATCATGTAGCCGAGTCCGCTGGTGGCGTTGATCTGCTCCAGGACGACCAGGCCGAGCCAGGAGCCGGTCACGCCGAGCCGGAGGCCCACGAAGAATCCGGGCAGCGCACCGGGAACGACGATCTGCCGGACGAACTGGAACCTCGACAGGCCCTGCACCTCGGCGAGTTCGACGAAGCGGCTGTCGATGCCGGACAGCGCGGCATGTGTGTTGAGGTAGATCGGGATGTAGACGACGATGGCGATGATCGCGATCTTGAACGTCTCGCCGATGCCCAGCCAGAGGATGAACAGCGGGATCAGGCCGAGGGCCGGGATCGCCCGGTTGAGCTGGACCGTCCCGTCGATCAGCGCCTCGCCGACCCGGCTGAGACCGGCGGCCAGGGCAAGGAGGACGCCCGCGACCAGCCCGATCGTGAAGCCGGAGGCGGCCCGACGCAACGAGGTCAGGATGTCGTTCGGCAGGGTCCCGTCGGTCCACAGACGGCCGCCGGTCTTGAGTACCGTCCAGGGCGCCGGGATCGCGGCCGGGTCGAGCTGTCCGGCGGCGGAGGCGCCGGCCCACAGGGCGATGACGAGGGCCGGTCCGACGAGCGGAGCGGCGGGCAGACGCTTCCCGGGAGAGAGCCGGCGCCGCCTGCGGACCTGGGAGCCGCTCTCCTCGGTGCCCGCGACGGATGGGGTGGCCTCGGCGGTTGCACCGGAACCGGCAGCGGAACCGGCACTGCCACCGGCGACGGTGGAGGCACTCGTGGTCACGGCGCTCACCTCCGGTACTCCGCGGCCACGGACTTCGCCGCGATGCCCTCGAAGCGGTGGTCGAAGAGCGAGCTCACGTCGAACTTCTTCACGAAGCCGCCCTCCGCGAGCAGATCGGCGGTCTCCTGCTCCCACTTGATCGCCTCGGCCCAACTCGGCTGGAACAGTGGCTTGTTGGCGAGCTTGGTGATCGCCTGCGCCTGGGGGAGGGTCAGGTTCTGCGTCTTGACGTAGAACTCCTCGTTCCAGATGTCGGGGTTCTCGTACGCCCACACCAGGCCCTTGGCCCAGTACGGGATGTACGCGGCGATCGCGGCGGCCTTCGCGGAGTCGTTCAGCACGGAGACCGGCGCCCACAGCACGCTGAGCAGGTCGACCACGTCCGTCGGGATACTGCGGGCCCCCTTGCCGCCGTACTGCTGGAAGTACGCCGGCGCCTGGCTGATGGCCAGCGGCGCGACGTCCACCTGGCCCGACTGCAGGGCGGTGAAGAACTGGTTGCTGGTCAGCGGGACGAGCTTGACCTCGTCGTACGCGAGCCCGGCCTTCTGCAGTGCCCGCAGGAGTACGACGCCCTGGGCCTGTCCCTGCGAGAAGGCGAGCTTCTTGCCCTTGAAGTCCGCGACCGACCGGATGTCGCTGCCCGGCTTGGTGGCGAAGAGATAGTTCGGCTTACGGGTGACGTTGATCGCGACGATTTTCGCGTCGTAACCCTGGAAGTGCGCCTGGATCGGCGGAATACCCGCGTTGTTGGCGAGGTCGAGGGAACTCGAACGGAAGGCGTTGATGACATCGGGACCGGCGGAGATGTTCTCCCAGCTCGACACCTTGAACGGCAGATCACCCAACTTGGCGAGCTTGAACTGGAGTTGCTGGGTGCCCGAATACGAGGAGATCTTCAGGCTCGTACCGGCCGGGATCCTGTCGGCGAGCGGGGCGGTCGAAGCGCCCTTGCTGTCGGCGGCGGCACTGCTGTTCGCGCAGCCGCTCAGCCCGGCGACACCGGCCGCTGCGCCGAGCAGGGAGGTGAGGAAGAGCCGTCGGTCGACACCCGGCAGGGGAGATGAAGGCATGGGAGGACTCCGTGAGTTCGGAAGGCAGGACCGCATGCGGAATTCAGGACACGGACACGACGTGGCCCGGGAAAGGGAATTCACGCAGAAGGGCAGAAGGCAGACGGGCAGAGACTGCAGAGAGAGCGACAGGCTCAGGGAGAGCGGAAAGCTCAGAAGAAATGAGCGCTTCACACGTGGCAACGTGTCAGCAACAGCGGCGACGTGTCAGCAACAGAGGGTGCGACAGCTCACGAAAGGGCTCATGAGCAAGATGTTCCAGGTCATGCGTGGTCCCTGTCAACATTCGGAGTTTCTGAATTAAATAGCCTGAGGTGAAGCGGCCAGCGGATCCCGGTACAGCACGTCGAGGGCCACCGAACCGCCTGCCACCGCGAGGACCGAGTCCGGGAAACTCGTCGGCACGACAGAGGCCGCGCGGTCGGCGCCGACCCCTTCACGCAGTGCGGCAAGGCAGTCCTCGCGGTAGATGACCCCGACCTCGGTCACGACCACCGTCTCCGGATTCAGCACGTCGAGCAGCAGCCGCGCGGCCCGCCCCACGGCACCTGCCCGCTGCACCAGCAGCCGTACGGCGTCCGCGTCACCCCCGGCCGCCGCCGCGACCACATGCATGGGATTCGTGCCCACGACGACGCCCGCCTCCCGCGCCCGCCGGCACAGCGTCCGCTCGCTCAACTCGGCCTGCAGGCAGCCCGTACGCCCGCAGTCGCAGGCCTCCGTACCACCCGGCACCGGCAGATGCGCGATGGCGCCCGCCTGGGAGCGCGGCCCGTGGTGCACCTCGTCGTTGGTCGCGAACGCCGCGTCGACCACGTTGCCGACGAACAGATGCAGCACACTCCCACCGCCCCGCGCCGGCCCGAACAGCCGCTCCGCGTTGACCAACGCCCGTGCGTGCCCGTCCACATGGACCGGCAGTCCGGTGCGGGCGCGGAGCACGTCCCGCACCGGCACGTCCCGCCAGCCCAGCAGCTGGTGCTCGACGACGGTCCCCGACTCCCGGTCCACCCACCCGCCGACGGCCACGCCGACACCGAGGGCCCGGCGGCCGGGGGCGCCGTCCAGGAGCGTCCGCAGCCCCTCGGCGGCCCGCGCCAGCACCCATCCCGGATCGGTCCGCTCGTGCTTCAGTTCGCGCTGGGACACCACCCGGCCGCGCAGATCCAGCAGCGCGACCGTGGTGTACGAGACGGCCACATGCACGCCGGCGACCACGAACCGTGAGGAGTCCACGTCGACGGGCACATGCGGACGCCCCACCCCGTTCGACCGCCGGGGCGCGGACTCCTCGCGGATCAGGCCGAGTTCGGCGAACCGTGCGCAGTAGTCGGTCACCGACGCCGGTGACAGCCCGGTCAGCCGGGCGATGGTGCTGCGCGCCACCGGCCCGTGCTCCAGCACGGATCGCAGGACGACACTCGCGCTCGTCCTGCGCCGGTCGGAATCGGCGGCGCGAGGCACGCGGGACGAGGAGGGGCGGGAAGGGGAGGTACGGGAGGGGGAGGCAAGGGTGGGTGCCGCGGCACGGGGCATGGCGATCATCCTCGGGGAACTGGTCCGACACTGCGCCGTCTCGTGAGGACTCGGGGACCCGAGAAGGCTCGGGGAGTCCTGTGGAGCGAGGCGCGCCGGAGCCGCCTCACCCGGGGCGGCGACAGGTGGCCGTGCCCACGCGTCGCAGGTCGACATAGCGACGCGACGAGAAGTACCGGGACTGGGCGACCATGCGCTCGAAGCTAGCAAAACGGGCCGACGCTGCACAGACGGCGACCGACGGGCGAGACGGCAGGTGTCCGGGCCGGGGCCGAACGAGCGCCGAACCAGGGTCGAACCGGGGCCGAAAGCGGGCCAGGCACCGTCCAGGCCCGGCCCCGGGGATGCGCAGGCCTGTGGCCGGATTGGCGGAACCCTACAGAGCGCGCCCGCCGCACCTCCGTAGCCCACACCACCTCACCTCAGTGACCGGCGTCACGCCGTACCGGGTGTAATGCCCATCGTTTGTCCGGAGTCCACCAAGCCGCCGTCACCCCCTTTGTCGGGCGCTGACGGTGATCGGCCCGAGGTCGCTGGGATAGCGTCACGAAGTCTCCTGCCGCCCACATCTCCGCGGAGTCCCCATGGCAACCGCCGCCGTCGCCCCCGCCCGCCCCGGCCAGGTCCTCGCCGACCTGCTCCCCGCCTCCCGCGTCCGGGACGCCGCGCTCGTGCTCGGCGGCGCCGCGCTCACCGGGATCGCCGCCCAGATCGCCGTCCCCGTGCCCGGCTCGCCGGTGCCGGTGACCGGGCAGACCTTCGCCGCGCTCCTCGTCGGCACCGCGCTCGGCGCCGGCCGCGGTTTCGCCGCCCTCGTCGTCTACGCCCTGGCCGGACTGGCGGGCGTGCCGTGGTTCGCGGAGGGCGGCTCGGGCACGTCGGTGTCCTTCGGTTACATCCTCGGCATGCTGCTCGCGTCCGCCGCCGTGGGCGCCCTGGCCCGCCGCGGCGCCGACCGCTCGATGCTCCGCATGGCGGGCACGATGCTGCTCGGTGAGGCGATCATCTACGCGATCGGCGTCCCGTACCTCGCCCTGGCCGCCGGCATGAGCGCGAGCGCGGCGATCGCCGCCGGCCTCACGCCGTTCCTGCTCGGCGACGCCCTGAAGGCGGCCCTGGCGATGGGCGTACTGCCGACGGCCTGGAAGTTCCTCAACCGCTGAGCCCCGCACGGAGGTTACGGAGGCCGACGAGATCCGGGATGCCGCGCACGGCATCCCGGATCTTCCGCGTTCCTACCCTTCCGCGTTCTTACCCGACTTCCCGACTCAGCCCTGCGGCTGCCGGGGCCGCCGCTGCGTCCACCACATGCCCACAGCCCCGGCGGACAGCAGCGCCGCGCCGACACCGCCGAGCGGGAGCAGGTCGCGTGCCGGGCCGGTCCTCGGCAGTTCGTCGCCGCCGGGTGCCACCGGCTTGTTGTCCGTGCCGAGCAGCAGCGGAGTGGCCGGGGCGTTCGGTGACGGGTTGTTCGTGCCGAACGGGACCGGGCCCTGCTGCCAGAACGTCTTCGAACCGTCGGCGGTCTGGACGGGCAGACAGATCTTGCCGGTCTTGCCCAGATCGAACGTCGCGTCGACGTCGTACGACTTCGACTTACCGGCGGCGAGATTGCCCACGGCACAGCTGAAACCGCTGTTCGAACCCTTCGGGAGATCTCCTTCGGCAATCTCCGAACAGCCCTGAACGTTCTTGACCGTCAGGCCATCGAATCCGACGACCAAAAGCCTGATGTCGCCGCTGTCCTTGCTCCCCTCGTTCTTTACCGTGGCGGTAAGCGCCGTTTCTTTCGAACTGTTGTCGACCGAGATGCTCTCGGGCAACTGTGTGGTCAACTTGACGCCTGTCGGCGCCGTGTCAACGGCCTTTCCCCCCTTGCCGCTTCCGGGCCCCTGGTCATCCGCACCGGCGGTGAAGGAAAGGATCATCACGGCCGAGAAAGATGCCGTGAGCAGCGATCCCGTGATGGCGGTCGTGCGACCAGAACTCATGTTCGTCCCCCTTGGATCCCCCTGGACTGCGCCTGAATTCGCAGTCCATGAAGAGGTACCACAAGATTTCTCGCCACTATGCTGGTACGGCACGAAGTGTGACCATTGTGGTTCTGGTGGGGCGTGCGTTGAGGGGGTGCAGAGGATTGCCGGAGAATATGGGCGGCGGTGCTCCAGGTCTGGTGGTGACGGGCCGATATCGGCTGGTCGAAAGTATTGGACAGGGGGGAATGGGGCGGGTGTGGCGGGCCGCCGACGAAATGCTCGACCGGCCGGTGGCCGTCAAGGAAATGCGGATCGACGGACTCGACGCGGAGGACGCCCGAACCCGCCGTGAACGCACGCTCCGCGAGGCCAGGGCGACGGCCCGGATCGACCACCCGAACGTCGTGCGCGTGTACGACGTGGTGGACGAGGGCGAACGGCTGTGGATCGTCATGGAGCTGGTCGACGGCCGCTCCCTCGAGCAACTTCTTGTCCAGGACGGCCCGTTGGGACCGGGGGATACGGCCCGCCTCGGCCTCGGGCTGGTCTCCGCGCTGCGCCAGGTGCACGCGGGGGGCGTACTGCACCGCGACATCAAACCGGGCAACGTCCTCGTGGAACGACGCGACGGACGGGTCGTCCTCACCGACTTCGGCATCGCCGCCATCCAGGACGCGAAGGCCCTCACGATGGTCGGGATGCTCGTCGGCTCCCCCGACTACATGGCTCCGGAGCGTGTGTCGGGCCGGCACCAGGGCCCGCCGTCCGACGTGTGGTCCCTCGGCGCGACACTCTGCGCGGCGCTGGGAGGCCGCTCCCCGTTCTCCCGCGAGACGACCCTGGCGACTCTGCACGCGGTCCTGTACGAGGACCCCGAACTCCCGGCCGCAGCGGGCCCGTTGCACGACATCCTGGCCGCCCTTCTGGAGAAGGAGCCGTCGGCCAGGCCCGCACTGGAGGACGTGGAGCGGGCCCTGCGGTCGGTGGCGTTCCCGGAGCCGGCCCGCGAAGAGGAACAGGGGGAGGAGAGGGAGCCGGCGACCCCCGAGGCGCTGGAGATACCGACCGCGCGCCCGGGGACGGCGCCTCCGACTCCCGTACCGGCACACGAGGACGCACCGACGCCCGCATACCTGGACGCGTCACTGGTACGGGCCGCACGCCAGCCACACGAGCGGCCACCGGAGGAACCGGAGCGAGAAGAGCGGCAACAGCAACAACAGCGGGAACAACACGAGCAACACGAGCAACAGGAGCAACAGGAGGAACTGGAGCAACAGGAGCCTGAGCCCCCACCGCCGACTCACGCGGTGCCTCCCGCACGCACGACAGCCACCCCGGTCCTGGGAACCCCGCCCCCCGAGCCCCCCGAGGCGTCCAACGCCTCCACCGAAGTCCCCTCCGAGATCCGTTCCGAGGTCGGTTCGGCGGGCCCCGGCGGAACGCGCAGGGCCGGTATCTCGCTGATCCGGGCACAGGGCGACGCGCAGGCACACGCGCAGGCACACGCGCAGGCGGTGACGGAGCGGCGGCCGGGTCCGAGGCATGCGGCCACCCTCCCGACGGCCCCGCGGGCAGCGGTACCACCGGGAATGCCGCCCGGTGAACTGCGCGGCCCCGCAGTCCCGTCCGACCCGGGTCGAGGTCGCGCCCCACGCCACGGTCGCCGTCGTACGGTCATGGTGGCCGCGGGTGTGGTCACCGCGGGGGCGCTGGCCGGGATGATCCTCGCGGCGACGGCGGGATCACCCGACGACAAGAACACGGCGACGCCCGGATCGTCGCGCGCAGCCTCGGCCTCCTCCGCGCAGCCCACCACGCCCATCTCCACCCCCACCCCTGACGACTCTCCCCAGCCCACGGTCGAGGGCACCTCCCGCCCGCGCAGCCTGCCGCCGGGCGCGCACGAGGAGGCGGGCGGATACGCGTGGGCGACACCCAAGGGCTGGCGCCGGGACGTGAAGACGGGCGCCGAGGTGCATTACACGTCCCCCGACGGCAAGCAGGAGCTCCTCGCCAAGTCCTCCCTCGCACGCGGCGAGTTGCTGGAGACCTGGGAGGAGTCGGAGCGCAACGCCCGCCAGGGCCAGGACTACACGAAGATCAGCCTCGCGGAGACGACGTACCAGGATCACCCGGCGGTCGTCTGGGAGTACACCTTCACCCTGGACGGCACCCACTGGCACGCCAGGCTGCTCGGCTTCGACGTGGAGGGGAAGTCGTACCAGATCAGCACCTGGTACCACCAGGAGATCGAGGAGCAGGCGGTGGGGACCTACGAACGGGTCAGGGAGTCGTTCACCGTGCTGTGAACAACTCCCCGACCACTCAAGCCGACCGGGTCAGCCGACCTTGACGACGTCGTTGACATCGTCGCCGTCATCGACGGTGCCCGGGTCCCGAGCGCCGCTGACGACCGCCGATCCGCGTCCGGTCTTCTGCCGGACGACGGCGACGGCGAGCACAACGGCCGCCACCAGCAGCGAAAGCAGCACGGTCTCGCGCCCGTCGTGCTCGGTGTCGGTGAGCATGTAGCCGAGGACGAACACGATGAGAGCGGCGGTCGCCCAGGTCAGATACGGGTACAGCCACATCCGTACGACGAGCTTCTCCGGGGACTCGCGCTCGATGATCTTCCGCATGCGCAGCTGCGAGAAGCAGATGACCAGCCAGACGAACAGGGCGACGGCACCGGAGGAGTTGACGAGGAAGAGGAAGACCGAGTCGGGGAACTTGTAGTTGAAGAAGACGGCGACGAAGCCGAAGACGACCGAGGCGACGATCGCCGCGAGCGGCACACCGCGGGACGTGGTCCGCGCGAAGGCCCTGGGTGCGTCACCGCGCTGCCCGAGCGAGAAGGCCATGCGGGAGGCCGTGTAGAGGCCGGAGTTGAGGCACGACAGCACCGACGTCAGCACGATGAAGTTCATGATCTGGCCGGCGTGCGCGATACCGAGGGAGTCGAGGGCGGCGACGTACGAGCCCTTCTCCTTGATCGAGGGATCGTTCCACGGCAGCAGGGTGACGACGACGAAGATCGACCCGAGATAGAAGACGCCGACCCGCCAGATGATGCTGTTGGTGGACTTGGTGACGGCCCGCTGCGGGTCCTCGGACTCCCCGGCGGCCAGTGTGGCGATCTCGCTGCCCATGAAGGAGAAGACGACGAGCAGCACACCGGTGAGGATGGCGCCGGGTCCGTTGGGCAGGAAGCCACCGTGGTCGGTCAGATTGCCCAGCCCGGCCTTGTCGCTGTCGACACCGGGGAGCACACCGAACACGGCGAGCCCGCCGATGATGACGAAGGCGCTGATGGCGACGACCTTGATACCGGCGAACCAGAACTCGAACTCGCCGTAGGAACCGACCGAGACGAGGTTCGTGGCGGTCAGCACCATCATCACGATGAGCGCCCAGGCCCACTGCGGTACGGCGGGAACCCACCCTTCGAGGATGGTGGCACCGGCGGTCGCCTCCACGGCGAGCACGACGACCCAGAAGAACCAGTACAGCCAGCCGATGGAGAACCCGGCCCAGCGCCCGAGCGCCCGGTCGGCGTGCGCGGAGAACGAACCGGAGGTCGGATTGGCGGCGGACATCTCGCCGAGCATCCGCATCACCAGCACGACGAGCGTGCCGACGAGGGCGTACGAGAGAAGGATGCCCGGCCCGGCGGTACGGATACCGGAGCTGGACCCGACGAAGAGTCCGGCGCCGATGACACCGCCGATGGCGATCATCGAGAGATGCCGGTTCTTGAGCCCGGCCTGAAGACCGGAGGGCGGGGAGGCGGTCGGCTGCGAGGTCATGGGGGGAATTCCTTTGCGCCGGGTGAACGGGGAAGCGCGCCGGTAGGGACGGCGTAAACAGTCGGTCCAGTGAATCGGAGGCAAAGGGATTCTTGAACCTTTGAATCCAGATCGTTACTTGAGGTTTTCTTGAGCTTTCGTAGTGTTGCCACTGCTTTTCGCCATCAGCCCCCGGCGCTGCTTCCCGGAAACAGACATGTCACACTCGGACCATGCGCGTGTATCTCGGCTCCGACCATGCGGGCTTCGAACTCAAGAACCACCTCGTCGAGTGGCTCCGGGAGGCCGGCCACGACCCCGTGGACTGCGGCCCCCACATCTACGACGCCCTCGACGACTACCCGCCCTTCTGCCTCCGCGCCGCGGAGCGCACGGCGGCCGACGCGGACGCCCTCGGCATCGTCATCGGCGGCTCCGGCAACGGCGAGCAGATCGCGGCGAACAAGGTGAAGGGCGTGCGCGCGGCGCTGGCCTGGAGCGAGGAGACCGCGTCGCTGGGCCGCCAGCACAACAACGCCAACGTGGTCGCGGTGGGCGCCCGTATGCACACGCAGGACGAGGCGACGAAGTTCGTGGAGACGTTCCTGGCGACACCGTTCTCGGGCGACGAGCGTCACCAACGGCGCATCGACATGCTCACCGCCTACGAGACGACAGGCGACCTGCCGCCGATCCCGCCGAACCACCCCCAGCAGTAGCCCGCACATCCCAGCCCGTCCGGCGTTTGAGGACGAGGCCGTTCAGGCCGAAGGGGGGTCTGGGGGCACAGCCCCCAGGGCGAGGCCGGCCTCTCAACGGACCGAGACGGGCGGGTGGGTGGGCACAAAACCGCGAAAGGAACCCGCACCGTGCCTGAGGGGCACACGATCCACCGCCTGGCCCAGGACTACGCCGCCGCGTTCCTACGCACCGAACCCCACGTCACCAGCCCCCAGGGCAAGTTCTCCGACGCGGCCGCCCTCCTCGACCGCGCGGAACTCACCCACACCGACGCCCACGGCAAACACCTCTTCCTCGGCTTCCGCGAGGCCGACTGGATCCACATCCACCTCGGGCTCTTCGGCAAGGTCAACTTCGGCGACGCCCCCGCCCCGCCCCCCACGGACACGGTCCGCCTCCGGCTCGCGAACAGCACCTCGTACGTGGACCTCCGGGGCCCCACCACCTGCGCCCTCATCACGGACACCGAGAAGCAGGCGATACACGACCGCCTGGGCCCGGACCCCCTCCGCGAGGACGCCGACGACCAGATCGCCTACGCCCGCATCAGCCGCAGCCGTACGACGATCGCCGCCCTCCTCATGGACCAGAAGGTCATCGCGGGCGTGGGCAACGTCTACCGGGCCGAGGTCCTCTTCCGGCACGGCATCGACCCGTACCGCCCCGGCAGGGACATCACACCCACCGAGTGGGACGCGCTCTGGAGCGACCTGGTCGCCCTCATGCGCGAGGGCGTACGCGACAACCGCATCGACACCGTCCGCCCGGAGCACACCCCGGAGGCGATGGGCCGCCCGCCGCGCGTCGACGACCACGGCGGCGAGGTCTACGTCTACCGCAGGGCCGACCTGCCCTGCCACCTCTGTGGCGGCGAGATCCGCACCGCCGGTCTCGCCGCCCGCAACCTCTTCTGGTGTCCCGCCTGTCAGCGCGACTGAGAAGGCACAACCAGGCGCCCGGGCCCGGGACTTCAGAACCCGTGGGACAACCAGGGCTCCACCACCGAACCGAACGCCACCGAAGCCTCGGTCAGCGCCCCCTGCCGAACCTCCTGCACCCGCCCGGCGGCCCCCAGCCCGGCCAACGGCACGCCGCCCAGATAGGCGGCCCCCAACTCCCGTACGGACAGGGTGAGATCAGCCGCGTCCTCCGTGCGCCGGCACACGGCGCCCTTGGCGTCGCCCGTCAGCCGCCACCGCCCGGAGTTCCACGGGCAGAACGCGTCCTCGACGTCGAACACGACATCCACCGGCGCCTGATACGTCCGTGCCTCCAGCGCGGCCCCCACATCCACGAGTCGGACGTACAGCCCGTCCCGCCTGCGCAGCCCACACCGCCGGATGTCCGACACCATGTGATGCCACGGCTCCTCGACCGGCCGCCCGCGCGCGACGATCTTCGACGTCAGGTCGATGTCGAACAGGAACCGCCACAACGCCCCCTGCGAAGCGGCGTCGAGCGCCTCCACGTCCTCGACGACGACCGCGCTGTTCGACCCGGTGACATCCCAGTCGGGCTTGACCCGGAACCGGGCGAACCCCACGACATCCCCGTCCCGTTCGGCGACCACGCACTGCAACGGCGAGGCCCCGCCCCGCTCACCCTCCGGGTCGAGCACCATGACCGGCGCCCAGCCGGGCATCCGCGCCAGCATCCCGGGCCGCTCCGGCACCCGCCGCGCGTACACCGCCTCGCAGTCGTCCAGGGCCTCGGCCGGTACGGCGTACCGCAGCCGTACGTCGTCGGCGCCGGCCGGCGGGGTCAGCCGTACCCGCGTCGTGTCGATCTCGAAGGTCAGCGAGTGGGTGGCGAGCCCGTACCCGAACCGCCCGTAGATGGCGGGCTCGGACGCCGTGAGCACGGCCAGCGGCTCGCCCCAGCTCCGTACGTCGTCCAGCTGCCGTCGCATCATCGACGTAAGCACCCCGCGCCTGCGGTGCGTGCCGGCGACACCGACCATCGTGACGCCCGCCGCCTGCACGGAGGCACCACCCGGTACGGTTACCTGGAAAGTGAAGGCACCCGCACTGCCCACACACGCGTCACCGTCCCAGACGCCCACGAAACGGTCGTACTCGGTCAGTGATTTCCACAACTCCCGCTCCTCGGCGGACTCCGGCATTCCGCCGAAGGCCCGGAGCAGGTTGTCGTACCACTGATCCCAGTCGTCGGGCCGAAGCACCCGCAGGTCGGTCGTGGCGGAGGTCCTGGAGGTCGTCATAGACCATGACTACCAGGGCAATGCGGGACGAGCGAGGGAATTTCTCCCTCGGGGCCTCGGACCGGCCTTCGGTGGGTTTCACTGTGAAGTTGAAGCTCGGACGGGGGACAAGTGGGACCTCCCGTGCCAAGCAGCTGGTCCGATGGATAGGGTCCCGAACTAATGGCAGCAGGACGAGAGCGGCGCGCGGAGGCCGAGACGTTCACGGCCCGGTTGAAGAAGCAGGCTCACCGGGTCCGCACCGGCCTGCGCAGATCCGCCGTGGACTACTTCCGGGGCGACGGTTCGGACTGGATCGCGCTCGCCGGTCTGCTCATCATGATCCCGATCATCGCGGCCACGACCCTCGCCAACTCGGTGTGGTGCTCACCGGCCGCGCTCGTCCTCCCGATCGTCGCGGGCGGCCTCCTGCTGCGCCCGGCCAGCCTGCTCGGCCTGTACGCGGCGGCGGCGACGGCGCTGATCGTGGAGTCGGTGAAGCTGGGCCCGTACACGGAGGGCCCCTCCCGGGTCACCCCCGGTGTGGTCCTCGTCGTGGCGGCCTGCGGATTCTTCGGCCTGCTGATCGCGCAGTTCCGCAGCAGGGTGGGCGTCCCCTGGCGACGCGGCGGCACGATGCTGTTCGACCTGCGTGAACGCATCCGCGTCCAGAGCAAGTTGCCGCAGCTGCCCCAGGGCTGGCACCGGGAGATGGCGCTGCGCCCGGCGGGCGGCCAGTCGTTCTCGGGCGACTTCGTGGTGGCGGCCCGTACGAACGGGGGCCGCACGATGGAGGTCGTCCTGACGGACGTCTCCGGCAAGGGCATGGACGCGGGCTCCCGAGCCCTCCTGCTCTCCGGCGCCTTCGGCGGCCTCCTCGGCTCACTGCCGCCCCACGCCTTCCTCCCGGCGGCGAACGGCTACCTCCTCCGCCAGGACTGGGACGAGGGCTTCGCGACCTCGATCCACCTCGTCCTGGACCTGGAATCGGGCGACTACGAACTCTTCTCGGCCGGCCACCCACCGGGCCTCCAGCTCAGCGCGGGCACCGGCCGCTGGGAGGAAAAGGCAGCGGAGGGACCGCTGTTGGGCGTGTACGACGGAGCCCAGTTCGACCCCGTGAAGGGGTCGCTGCGCCCCGGGGACGTTCTGATGCTGTTCACGGACGGCCTGGTCGAAACGTCGGAGCGGGACATCGTCGAGGGCATCGACCGCCTGACGGGCGAGGCCGACCGCTATGTGGCCGGCGGTTTCCACGGCGCGGCCTGGCACCTCATCGAGGCGGTCGCCAAGGACGTCAACGACGACAGGGCCCTCCTCCTGATCTGCCGAGAGGGCCCCACGGCCCAGGCGACGATCTGAACGACCCTCGAAGCACACCGCCGGCCGAGCCCCCACACTGACCAGATGCCCAAGAACCCGGCGAACTCCCAAGCGCCCTCCTCGCCCTCATCATCTCCATCACCCCTGACCCTGGCCGAAGTAGAGGCCACGGCCAGAGCCGCACACGCCACGCAGACGGACAAGGCGGGCCGCCCCTACACGGAGCACCTCCAGGCCGTCGCGGAGGGCGTACGCGCGCGGGGAGGCGATGACGAGCAGATCGCGGCGGCCTGGCTGCACGACGCCGTGGAGGACGACGCGCTGTCCGAACACTGGCTGGAAGAAGCCGCGTTGTCCCGCCGTACGAAGGACATCGTGCTGGCCGTCACCAAGCGGGCGGGGGAGGCCCCCGAGGCGTACGCCCGGCGCATCCTCGACACCCCCGGCGCGCTCCTGGTCAAGGAGGCGGACCTGGCGCACAACGCCGACCCGGTCCGCCTGGCGGCACTGGACGCCCCGACCCGCACCCGCCTGACCGAGAAGTACGCCAGAACGCGCGCACTACTGGGACTCTAGAACCGCAAATGTCACCCTAAGTACCCTCAAAGAACACCTTTCCGTGCTCTGGGTTTCTCTGTGCGGACAAATCGATCGCGTGGGGCCGATGATGCGTCACCGGCCGCATACGGCGGCCTCGTTGGTGGCACGATGGATCTGGCGGGGGTGCGAGGGAACGCATCCCTGGGCCGGTAGAGCGGACCGACCAAAGGGTGTGATCAGTGTGGCCATTTCGTTGTCAGTGGTGCTGATGTTGGGAATCATCCTGGTGGTGCTGATTCGTGGAGGCTCGATCAAGGCGGGCCCGGCGATCGTCGCCGTCCTCTTCGGCTTCTTCCTCGCCTCGACCGGCATGGCGGACGACATCCAACGCTTCATGAACTCGATAGCCGAAACGCTCAACGAGATCCAGTTCTGACCGTGATGGCAGACCACAGGGTCCGGCCGCCGTGGAGAAACGCGACCGGCCCGGTTCCGAGGAACCGGGCCGGCGGCGAGAGAGAGCGGGCGACGGGAATCGAACCCGCGTAGCTAGTTTGGAAGACTAGGGCTCTACCATTGAGCTACGCCCGCATGCGTGCACCGCAGGTCAACACGACCGCGGCACAGAGAGCATCGTAGCGGTTCGAGGCACCTCGACGCACACCCTGTTCCCACCGCTGGTTTCCAGTCCTGAAATGCGGCAACGCCGTCGCCTCTGGGCATGTACCCTACGTGTCGCACCAGACGGGGTGTGGCGCAGCTTGGTAGCGCGTCCGCTTTGGGAGCGGAAGGCCGTGGGTTCAAATCCCGCCACCCCGACCATCGTGCCGGACCATCGGCAGGATCATCTTCGACATCACCTTTTGGGGCGTGTACCGCCGGCGGCTACTATGCAGACTGCGCGCCCGTGTGTCTGCGTTGTTTACGTCCCTCAAGGGCCGCGAATCCGCTGAGGCTCCGCCGCGTCCGACATCAGGACAATCAGCAGAACCCTCAGCAGAACCCCAAGAAGTCAGCCCCCAAGGAGACCGAACCGTGAAGAGCGCCGTGGAGACCCTGAACCCGACCCGGGTTCGGCTCAGCATCGAGGTGCCCTTCGAGGAGCTCAAGGACAGCCTCGACGCGGCGTACAAGAAGATCAACCAGCAGGTCACGGTGAAGGGCTTCCGGAAGGGCAAGATCCCGGCGCGCATCATCGACCAGCGGTTCGGCCGCGGTGCGGTCCTGGAGGAGGCGGTCAACGACGCGCTCCCGAAGTTCTACACCGACGCGGTCAACGAGGCCGAGCTCAACGTCCTGGGCCAGCCCGAGGTCGACATCACGGAGCTGAAGGACGGCGAGACGCTGAACTTCACCGCCGAGGTCGACGTCCGCCCGACCATCGAGATCCCGGACTACTCCGGCATCGAGGTCGAGGTCGACGCGATCGAGGTCACCGAGGAGGACATCGACAAGTCGGTCGAGCAGCTCCGTGAGCGCTTCGCCGCCACCTCCCCGGTGGAGCGTGCCGCCGAGGACGGCGACGTCGTGACGCTGGACCTGGAGGCCAAGGTCGACGGCGAGGTGCTGGAGGACGGCGTCGCGAGCGGCGTCTCCTACACCATCGGTTCCGGCGAGCTGCTGGACGGCGTCGACGCCGCTGTGACGGGCGTGGAGGCCGGTGGCGAGGCCACCTTCACCTCCGAGCTCAAGGGCGGCTCGGCGGCCGGCAAGGAGGCCGAGGTCACCGTCAAGGTCACCCAGGTCGCCGCCCGTGAACTCCCGGCCCTGGACGACGAGTTCGCCCAGCTCGCCTCCGAGTTCGACACCCTGGAGGAGCTGCGCGCGGACAGCCGCAAGCGCCTCGAGAACATGAAGCAGTACGACCAGGCCACGCAGGCCCAGGAGCGCGTCCTGGAGAAGCTGCTGGAGCTCGTCGAGGTGCCCGTCCCCGAGAAGCTCCTCGAGGAAGAGATCAACACCCGCAAGCACAACCTGGAGCACCACCAGCTCGGCCAGATGGGCCTCGACCTCGAGAAGTACCTCGAGATCCAGGGCAAGACGGCCGAGGAGTTCGACACCGAGACCAGGGAAGCCGCGGTCAAGGGCATCAAGACCCAGTTCGTCCTCGACGAGCTGGTCAACAAGGAGAAGCTGAACGTCAACCAGGAGGAGCTCACCGAGCACCTCATGCGGCGCGCCGCCTCCTCCGGCATGTCCCCCGACCAGTTCGCCCAGGCGGTCGTCGAGGGCGGCCAGGTCCCGATGCTGGTCGGCGAGGTCGCCCGCGGCAAGGCCCTCGCGGTCGTCGTGGAGGCCGCCACGGTCAAGGACACCAACGGCGAGATCATCGACCTCGACGACGAGGAAGAGGACGAGGCCACGGAGATCACGGAGGCCACCTCCGAGGAGACCCCGGCCGCCGAGGCCGAGGCCCCCGAGGAGAAGCCCGAGGCCTGAACGCCACGGCACCTCTGAACGCACGTAGACAGGCCCCCGGGAACTTCGGTCCCCGGGGGCCTGTCCGCGTCCTGGAGAGACGCGGGGCCCTGTCGATCACAGCCCCACCGCGCGGGCGCGACAAGCCCACACGCCGGGCCCCTGGTCATCCGCGGACACAGCGGCGCGCCCGACAGGGGCGCGGGGCTGTGACATGTGCGGCTCCGCCGCGTGGGCGCGACAAGCCCCCACGGGCCCGCACTCGACCACTCCCGGCGGAGCCACGGCGAGACGCGACAGGGGGCCCGGGGCGCAGCCCCGCGACGCCCACCCGAACCCCGCTCACCACACAGCCGACCCCCGCCGGAAACCCTGCTCAACCCGCGGAGCCACATGCGCTCACAGCGAACAGTTCCTTTCCCGGGATTCCCCGGAGGGACCCGCGCGTTAGGGTCCATGAATACGAGGGCAGGGGAGTCCCCGAAAACGGCCGGACAGCCCCACGCCCCGGCAGAACACGTGAGACGGCCCGGCGCCGTCGTAATACGAGCAGGTGGATACGACGTGACGAATCTGATGCCTTCCGCCGCCGGCGAGCCTTCCATCGGCGGTGGCCTCGGCGACCAGGTCTACAACCGGCTGCTCAACGAGCGGATCATCTTCCTCGGCCAGCCGGTCGACGACGACATCGCGAACAAGATCACCGCGCAGCTGCTGCTCCTCGCCGCCGCTGACCCGGACAAGGACATCAACCTCTACATCAACAGCCCGGGCGGTTCGATCACGGCCGGTATGGCGATCTACGACACCATGCAGTTCATCAAGAACGACGTGATGACCATCGCCATGGGTCTCGCCGCTTCCATGGGCCAGTTCCTGCTCAGCGCGGGTACGCCCGGAAAGCGCTTCGCCCTGCCGAACGCCGAGATCCTGATCCACCAGCCCTCGGCAGGCCTCGCGGGTTCGGCGTCGGACATCAAGATCCACGCCGAGCGGCTGCTGCACACCAAGAAGCGCATGGCCGAGCTCACGGCGCAGCACACGGGCCAGACCATGGAGCAGATCACCCGGGACTCGGACCGCGACCGCTGGTTCGACCCCGAGGAGGCCAAGGCGTACGGCCTCATCGACGACGTCATCGCCACGGCCGCAGGCATTCCGGGCGGCGGCGGCACAGGGGTGTAGTGCCTCCAATGCCCTCCAGCCCCCGCCTAAGCCCCTTTCAGGAGACACCGTGAACGACTTCCCCGGCAGCGGCCTCTACGACCGTACGAGGGCCGCCCAGGCCGAGTACACCGGCCCCACCGCCGAGTCCCGCTACGTCATCCCGCGCTTCGTCGAGCGCACCTCGCAGGGCGTGCGTGAGTACGACCCGTACGCGAAGCTCTTCGAGGAGCGCGTGATCTTCCTCGGCGTGCAGATCGACGACGCCTCCGCCAACGACGTCATGGCGCAGCTGCTGTGCCTGGAGTCGATGGACCCCGACCGGGACATCTCGGTCTACATCAACAGCCCCGGTGGCTCGTTCACGTCCCTCACCGCGATCTACGACACGATGCAGTTCGTGAAGCCGGACGTCCAGACGGTCTGCATGGGCCAGGCGGCCTCCGCCGCCGCGATCCTTCTCGCGGCCGGTACGCCGGGCAAGCGCATGGCGCTGCCCAACGCGCGCGTGCTGATCCACCAGCCGTACAGCGAGACCGGCCGCGGGCAGGTCTCCGACCTGGAGATCGCGGCCAACGAGATCCTCCGGATGCGCGCCCAGCTGGAGGACATGCTGGCCAAGCACTCCACCACGCCGATCGAGAAGATCCGCGAGGACATCGAGCGCGACAAGATCCTCACGGCCGAGGACGCGCTGGCGTACGGCCTGATCGATCAGATCATTTCCACTCGGAAAATGAACAACGCCAGCGTCCGCTGACGTACTGGTGGACGCAGAAGTTGTGGCGTCTGCCGCCCCTTGGCACGGTTTGACTCGGAGCACGTCAAAGTGAACCGCGCCAAGGGGGGCCCGAACGAGGGGCCCGGCAAGGTACCGTCGGACATAAGGCAGCACCAGGAGCCGCTGTACCCAGGCGTCTCCCAGGCGAAGGGGAAGCACACCGTGGCACGCATCGGTGACGGCGGCGATCTGCTCAAGTGCTCGTTCTGTGGCAAGAGCCAGAAGCAGGTCAAGAAGCTCATCGCAGGCCCCGGTGTATACATCTGCGACGAGTGCATCGATCTCTGCAACGAGATCATCGAGGAAGAACTCGCGGAGACGAGTGAGGTCAGGTGGGAGGAACTCCCCAAGCCTCGCGAGATCTACGAGTTCCTCGAGGGGTACGTGGTTGGTCAGGAGTCGGCCAAGAAGGCCCTGTCCGTAGCGGTGTACAACCACTACAAGCGGGTCCAGGCCGGTGAGAACAGCGCCGGTCAAAGCCGTGAGGACGCCATCGAGTTGGCGAAGTCGAACATCCTCCTGCTGGGCCCCACGGGCTCGGGCAAGACCCTCCTCGCGCAGACACTGGCACGCATGCTGAACGTCCCGTTCGCCATCGCCGACGCGACGGCGCTGACGGAGGCGGGGTATGTCGGCGAGGACGTCGAGAACATCCTGTTGAAGCTGATCCAGGCGGCGGACTACGACGTCAAGAAGGCCGAAACCGGGATCATCTACATCGACGAGATCGACAAGGTCGCGCGGAAGAGTGAAAACCCGTCGATCACGCGTGACGTGTCCGGCGAGGGCGTCCAGCAGGCCCTGCTGAAGATCCTCGAGGGCACGACGGCCTCCGTTCCGCCGCAGGGCGGACGCAAGCACCCGCACCAGGAGTTCATCCAGATCGACACGACGAACGTCCTGTTCATCGTGGGCGGTGCCTTCGCGGGCCTGGAGAAGCTCGTCGAGTCCCGTGCGGGCGCCAAGGGCATCGGCTTCGGCGCCACGATCCGTTCCAAGAAGGAGCTGGAGGCGAAGGACCGCTTCGAGGACGTCATGCCCGAGGACCTGGTGAAGTTCGGCATGATTCCCGAGTTCATCGGCCGCCTCCCGGTCATCACGTCGGTCCACAACCTCGACCGCGAGGCCCTGCTCCAGATCCTGGTGGAGCCGCGCAACGCCCTCGTCAAGCAGTACCAGCGCCTCTTCGAACTCGACGGTGTGGAGCTGGACTTCGAGCGCGAGGCCCTGGAGGCCATCGCCGACCAGGCGATCCTGCGCCAGACCGGCGCCCGCGGCCTGCGCGCCATCATGGAGGAGGTCCTCCAGGCGGTGATGTACGAGGTCCCGTCCCGCAAGGACGTGGCCCGGGTCGTCATCACGGTGGACGTCGTCCTGAAGAACGTGAACCCGACCCTGATCCCGAGGGACGCGCGCGGACGCGGACCGGGCGAGCAGAAGACGGCGTAACCGGCGTAACGGCAGGGCAGGTCAAGGGAGTTGAGCAACTGCGGAGGGGCCCCGGTCAACAGACCGGGGCCCCTCCGCAGTTGACGCCGTGGAGGCGTGTCAGGCCTTCACGCGCACGTCGGCGCGCAGCTTGGCCGCGAGCGCGGACGCGTCCTCCAACGAGCCGCCTCCGCCCGTGGTGATGGAGGCGAGGTCGTACGAGATGACGTAGCTGAGGGTGCTGTGGTCACCCCAGATGCAGATCGGCATCTTCGTGGTCGTACCGGACGCGGTGCTCTCGATGTGCTGGCACTTCATGACCCCGTTGTCGAAGCCCGAGGGCGTGAACGCCTCCGGGCTGCCGACGAGTTTGCCGTCAAAGGAGGAGTCCTTCGTCGACTCCGTCTTCATCTTGGTGAACATGGCGTCGACGACCTTCTCCGGGTCGTCGATCGTGCCGTAGACACCGGAGAACATGAGCTTCTTGGTGGCGAGCCCCGATCCCGCGGTGTAATCCGCGCTGACGTTCTTGGGGTTCTGCACACCCCACGCCTCGGCTTCCTTGATGTCCTCGTCGGACATCTTCTCTGCCGAGCCGCCGCCGCTCTTGTACGCGCCGTCGAGCACGGTCGCCGGCGCCGTCAGCTTGTGCGCGCCGTCGTCGGCGATGGCGGAACCGCCGCCCGAGCCGCTGCCCAGCACGAACCACGCGCCCACCGCGATGGCGGCCACGACAGCCACCGCCCCGAGGATGATCGCCGTCTTCTTCCTGCCCCCGCCCGGGGCCGGCGGCTGCGGAACCCCGTAGGGGACCTGGCCGTACGGCGGCTGCTGCTGGCCGTAGGCGTCGGGCTGCTGCGGATAGCCGTAACCGGGCTGCGGGGGAGCCTGCTGCGGATAGCCGTAGCCCGGCTGGGGCGGAGGCGTCTGCTGGGGGTAGCCGTAACCCGGCTGGGGAGCCGTCGGAGGGCCCTGAGGTGCCTGGGGCGGCTGCCCGTAAGGGCCCGGCTGGGCCGGCTGCCCGTACGGTCCGGGCTGCTGCGGCTGTCCGCCGTACGGGCCCGACTGGTTGTGGCTCATCTCTGGGTTCCCCTCCAGATACTTATGTGTTCCTGACATCCTGGCGCAGGCCAGGGGCCCGAGTTGCCCCGGGTGTCCCACCGTTACGAAAGAAACGTGTTTCGGGACACGGCCGTGACGCCTCTAAACTGACCGGGTGACCGAGAACGCTCAGCAGCAGCCAACAGCGCCCATCACCGAACTGCCGACCCAGTACGCGCCGGCCGAGGTAGAGGGGAAGCTGTACGAGCGCTGGGTGGAACGGGGTTACTTCGCCGCCGACGCGAAGAGCGAGAAGCCGCCGTACACCATCGTCATCCCGCCACCGAACGTCACCGGCTCCCTCCACCTGGGCCACGCCTTCCAGCACACGCTCATGGACGCCCTCACCCGCCGCAAGCGCATGCAGGGCTACGAGTCGCTCTGGCTCCCCGGCATGGACCACGCCGGCATCGCGACCCAGAACAAGGTCGAGCAGCAGCTCGCCGAGGAGGGCAAGTCGCGCCACGACCTGGGGCGCGAGGAGTTCGTCGAGCGGGTGTGGCAGTGGAAGGAGGAGTACGGCGGCAAGATCCTGGGCCAGATGCGGCGCCTGGGAGATGGCGTCGACTGGTCGCGCGAGCGGTTCACCATGGACGAGGGGCTGTCCAAGGCCGTCCAGACGATCTTCAAGAAGCTCTTCGACGACGGCCTCATCTACCGTGCCGAGCGCATCATCAACTGGTGTCCGCGCTGTCTGACGGCCATCTCCGACATCGAGGTGGAGTACCAGGAGGACGCGGGCGAGCTCGTTTCGATCAGGTACGGCGAGGGCGAGAACAGCGTGGTCGTCGCCACCACCCGCGCCGAGACGATGCTCGGTGACACCGCCGTCGCCGTCCACCCCGACGACGAGCGCTACAGGCATCTCGTCGGCAAGCAGATCAAGCTGCCGCTGACGGACCGCTCCATCCCGGTCGTCGCCGACACGCACGTCGATCCCGAGTTCGGCACGGGTGCCGTCAAGGTGACCCCGGCCCACGACCCGAACGACTTCGCCATCGGGCAGCGCCACAACCTGCCCAACATGACGATCATGGACGAGCACGGTGTCATCACCGTCCACGGCCCCTTCCTCGGCCTGGACCGCTTCGAGGCCCGCTCGGCCGTCGTCGGCGCCCTGCGCGGACAGGGCCGGATCGTCGCCGAGAAGCGCCCGTACACGCACTCCGTCGGGCACTGCTCGCGCTGCTCCACCACCGTCGAGCCGCGCCTGTCCCTCCAGTGGTGGGTCAAGGTCGAGACGCTGGCCAAGGCCGCCGGTGACGCGGTCCGCGACGGCCGGGTCTCGATCCACCCCGAGGAGATGTCCAAGCGCTACTTCGACTGGGTCGACAACCTCAACGACTGGTGCATCTCGCGCCAGTTGTGGTGGGGCCACCGCATCCCGGTCTGGTACGGCCCGGACGGCGAGGTCGTCTGCCTCGGACCCGACGACGAGACGCCCACCGGCGAGGGCTGGACCCAGGACACCGACGTCCTGGACACCTGGTTCTCCTCCGGCCTGTGGCCGTTCTCCACCCTCGGCTGGCCCGAACAGACCCCGGACCTGGAGAAGTTCTACTCGACCGACGTCCTGCTGACCGGCCACGACATCATCTTCTTCTGGGTCGCCCGGATGATGATGTTCGGCCTGTACGCCATGGACGGCGAGGCCCCGTTCAAGACCATCGCGCTGACCGGCCTGGTCCGCGACGAGCGCGGCAAGAAGATGTCGAAGTCCTTCGGCAACGTCGTCGACCCCCTGGACTGGATGGACAAGTACGGCTCCGACGCCGTCCGCTTCACCCTGGCCAAGGGCGCCAACCCCGGCACCGACGTCCCGATCGGCGAGGACTGGGTCCAGGCGTCCAGCAAGTTCGCCAACAAGATCTGGAACGCCACGCGCTTCGCGCTGATGAACGGCGCCACCATCGAGGGCGACCTCCCGGCCGTCGAGCAGCTGACCGCGACCGACCGCTGGATCCTCTCCCGCCTGAACAAGACGGTCGCGCAGGTCGACGCGTACTACGACGACTTCCAGTTCGCGAAGCTCAGCGACACGCTCTACCACTTCGCGTGGGACGAGGTCTTCGACTGGTACGTGGAGCTGTCGAAGACGACCTTCTTCGCGGGCGGCGAGCAGGCCAAGGTCTCCGGCCGGGTCCTCGGCGAGGTCATCGACGTCATGCTGCGCCTGCTCCACCCGGTCGTCCCCTTCGTCACCGAGACGCTGTGGACGACGCTGACCGGCCGTGAGTCCCTCGTCATCGCCGAGTGGCCCAAGGACAGTGGCTTCCGCGACGAGGTGGCCGAGGCCGAGATCGGCACCGTCCAGGCCGTCGTCACCGAGGTCCGCCGCTTCCGCAAGGAGCAGGGCCTGCAGGACGGCCAGAAGGTCCCCGCCCGCCTCACCCTCGACGGCACCGCGCTCGCCGCGCACGAGGCGGCCATCCGTCAACTCCTGCGCCTCCAGCCGGAGGAGGACGGCTTCCACGCCACCGCGACCCTCCCGGTCGCCGGCGCCACGGTCGCCCTCGACCTCTCCGGCACGATCGATGTCGAGGCGGAGCGCAAGCGCCTCGCGAAGGACCTGGCGGCGGCGCAGAAGGAGCGCCAGCAGGCCGAGGCCAAGCTCGGCAACGAGGCGTTCCTGGCGAAGGCGCCGGACAATGTCGTGGACAAGATCCGGGGCCGCCTCAGCAAGGCGGACGAGGACATCACCCGTATCCAGGCCCAGCTGGAGGGCTTGCCTTCGGCGTAGGTGACGGTCGTACGTCGGCGAGGGCCCCCGGAGCCTGAGAGCTCCGGGGGCCCTTTGTCGGTGTGGGGCCCGGGTGCGCTCACCGGCGCCGGCCGGGTGCCGCCCGCGCCCGCCCGTGCCGCCCCAGCGGCACGACTGCCCGCAGGCTGGGCACGACGCTGTCAGTGGCCGTCCGTAGACTGACCCCCGTGAGCGACACCGACCCCTTCGACGAGATCATCGACGCCGAGACCGACCGCGACCCCGACCTCGCGGTCATCGAGGCCGGCAGCCGCACCCTCCGCGCCGCAGGCGGAGCCACGATCGCGGACGTGCCGGGCCGGCCCCGGGACCCCGAGGTCGACAAGGCGCTGCGCGCGGTGGAGGCGGATCTCGCCACGCGCTGGGGCGAGACCAAGCTGGAACCGTCCGTCAGCCGTATCGCCGCGCTGATGGACGTGCTGGGGGAGCCGCAGCGCGCGTACCCCTCGATCCACATCACCGGCACCAACGGCAAGACCTCCACCGCCCGCATGATCGAGACCCTCCTCGGCGCCTTCGACCTGCGCACCGGGCGGTACACCTCCCCGCACGTCCAGTCGATCACCGAGCGGATCACTCTGGACGGGGCGCCGATCTCCGCCGAACGGTTCGTGGAGACGTACGACGACATCAAGGCGTACGTCGAGATGGTCGACGCCCAGCAGGAGTTCCGGCTCTCCTTCTTCGAGGTCCTGACCGGCATGGCGTACGCCGCCTTCGCCGACGCCCCGGTCGATGTGGCCGTCGTCGAGGTCGGGATGGGGGGCAGCTGGGACGCCACCAACGTGATCGACGCCGATGTGGCCGTCGTGACGCCCATCGATCTCGACCACACCGACCGGCTCGGCGAGACGCCCGGTGAGATCGCCGTCGAGAAGGGCGGCGTCATCAAGCAGGACGCGACCGTCATCCTCGCCCAGCAGCCGGTCGACGCGGCCCAGGTGCTGCTGAGGAAGGCCGTCGAGGTGGACGCCACGGTGGCCAGGGAAGGCCTGGAGTTCGGGGTCGTGAGCAGGCAGGTCGCCGTCGGCGGTCAGATGCTGACGCTGCGCGGGCTCGGCGGGGAGTACGAGGAGATCTTCCTGCCCCTGCACGGCGGCTACCAGGCCCACAACGCCGCCGTCGCCCTCGCCGCCGTCGAGGCGTTCTTCGGCGTCGGCACCCAGCGGCCCGAGCCCCTCGACCTCGACACCGTGCGCAAGGCGTTCGCCGCGGTCACGTCCCCGGGGCGGCTGGAGGTCGTACGGCGCTCTCCCACCGTCGTGCTCGACGCCGCGCACAATCCGGCGGGCGCGCGGGCCACCGCCGAGGCCGTGGGCGAGGCCTTCGACTTCAGCCGGCTCATCGGGGTGGTCGGGGCGAGTGCGGACAAGAACGTACGCGGGGTGCTTGAGGCCTTCGAGCCGGTCTTCGCCGAGGTCGTGATCACACAGAACTCCAGCCATCGCGCGATGGACGCCGATGAACTGGCCGCCATCGCCGTCGAGGTCTTCGGCGACGACCGGGTCCAGGTCGAGCCGCGCCTCGACGACGCCCTGGAGGCCGCCATCACCCTCGCCGAGGAGGACGGGGAGTTCTCCGGCGGCGGTGTCCTCGTCACCGGCTCCGTCATCACCGTCGGCGAGACCCGACTGCTCCTGGGGAGGGGCTGACCCGCCGTGCGTACGCTCTGTGCTTCGACCCTGATCGGTGAGGTCTTCCTGATCGGCTTCGCCGGTCTCGTCGCCATGAAGAACCCCGACCTGTCCATGTCCACCGTGTGGACGGTCAGCGGCATCGCCATGCTGCTGTGCGTGCTGCTCTGCGGTGTGATCACCCGGCCCGGCGGGGTGCAGCTCGGCTGGGCCCTGCAGATCGCGCTCATCGCGTCCGGCTTCATCGTGCCGACCATGTTCTTCATGGGCGCGATGTTCGCCGCGCTGTGGTGGGCGTCCGTGCACTACGGACGGAAGATCGACGAGGCGAAGGCCCGCTTCGCGGCGCGGACCCAGTCGACCGGTACCAGTCCTGACGCTGCGTAACACCCGCACGGACCCGCCCTGTAGCCTCTGACAACCGCACACACGTGACCCGAATGGAGCCACCCCCGTGACTCAGCGCACCCTCGTCCTCCTCAAGCCCGACGCCGTCCGTCGCGGCCTGACCGGCGAGATCATCGGCCGGATCGAGCGCAAGGCCGGCTGGCGGATCACCGCGCTGGAGCTGCGCACGCTGGACCAGGACACGCTGGAGCAGCACTACGGCGAGCACAAGGGCAAGGTCTTCTACGAGCCCCTCGTCGAGTTCATGGCCTCCGGCCCCGTTGTCGCGCTCGTCGTCGAGGGCGACCGGGTCATCGAGGGTGTGCGGGCGCTCGCCGGACCCACCGACCCCATCGCCGCCGCGCCCGGTTCCATCCGCGGCGACTACGGCGTCATCGTGCGCGAGAACCTCATCCACGCCTCCGACTCCGAGGAGTCCGCCGAGCGCGAGCTGAAGATCTTCTTCCCCGGCCGCGACTGAGCCGTCCCGATACCCGGTCGGCGGGCAACGGCGTACGGCCGGTGAAATTCCTGCGCAGTTTCTGTTCGGCCTCTTCTGAGGAACCGTCACCTCACCCGGACGCCTGACCTGGGACGGCCGTCGAAAACCGGCCGTCCTCCGGCATATGCGCGCCGATCGGGGGAACGCGTACCCCCATACGCTCGTCTCCAGAAGCGAGACGGCACAGCGCGTGCTGACAATGGCGAAGACCCTCGCGTGGTGTTCGTGCAGGCGCGACTACGATGTAAGCCTGGCAAGACTTCACGTCACCGCACCAACTTCGCCGCCCCAAAGCAGAGCCCTCACACGCTTCACTTGGGAAGGCCAGACGAATCCTGATGGGGAACTCAATGTCGTTCATCGGCCGCGACATGGCAATCGACCTCGGGACCGCCAACACGCTGGTGTACGTCAGGGGTCGCGGGATCGTACTCAACGAGCCGTCCGTCGTTGCGATCAACACCAACACCGGTGGCATTCTCGCGGTCGGATCGGAAGCGAAGAAGATGATCGGCCGGACGCCCGGCAACATCGTTGCCGTGCGCCCGCTCAGGGACGGCGTCATCGCCGACTTCGAGATCACCGAGCGGATGCTCCGCTACTTCATCCTGAAGATCCACAAGCGGCGTTATCTCGCCCGTCCCCGTGTCGTCGTCTGTGTGCCCTCGGGCATCACGGGCGTCGAGCGCCGCGCCGTCATCGAGGCCTCGTCCCAGGCCGGCGCGCGGCAGGTGCACATCATCGAGGAGCCCATGGCCGCGGCCATCGGCTCCGGCCTGCCGGTCCACGAGGCGACGGGCAACATGGTGGTGGACATCGGCGGCGGCACCACGGAGGTCGCGGTCATCTCCCTCGGCGGCATCGTCACCGCCCAGTCCATCCGTGTCGCGGGTGACGAACTGGACAGCTCGATCATCCAGCACATCAAGAAGGAGTACTCCCTTCTGCTGGGCGAGCGGACCGCCGAACAGATCAAGATCACGATCGGTTCGGCGTACGACCTCGACAATGACGAACACACCGAGATCCGCGGCCGGGACCTTGTCTCCGGGCTGCCCAAGACCGTCGTGATCTCCGCGGCCGAAGTACGCAAGGCCATCGAAGAACCGGTCAACGCGATCGTCGACGCCGTGAAGACCACCCTCGACAAGTGCCCGCCCGAGCTGTCCGGCGACATCATGGACCGCGGAATCGTTCTGACCGGAGGCGGGGCCCTGCTCCGCGGGCTCGACGAGCGGCTGCGCCGTGAGACCGGCATGCCCATCCACATCGCCGAGGACCCGCTGGACAGCGTGGTGCTCGGCTCCGGCAAGTGCGTGGAGGAGTTCGAGGCGCTCCAGCAGGTGCTGGACGCCCAGCCGCGCAGATGACGTAACTCTTCGATTCCGCCGTACGAGATGATCTCCTCTCGTACGGCGGATCGTTGGTATAGAGGCATAAGCTCCCCGAACAACTCTTCTGCCCAACTCTTCTGCCCAACTTTTTGCCCCAAGTCTTTTGCCCCAAAAAAACTCTATTGAGGAAGGCACGCCGCCGCACGTGAGGGACACACGAGAGAGCCGGCTGCTCCTGGTGCTGCTGATCGCCATCGCGTTCGCGCTGATCACGGTGGACATCCGCGGTGGGGAGGACTCACCGGTCGACGGTGCCCGGCAGGCCGCGGCAACCGTCTTCGGCCCGGTCGAGGACGGGGTCGCCTCCGTGGTCGACCCGGTCGGCGACGCGGTCGCCGCCGTACGCGACTCCGGTGACCGGCACGACCGGCTCGCCACGCTGGAGAAGGAGAACGCGGCGCTCAAGGCCCGTCTCGGCAGCGACGACCGCAACCGCAGCCGGCTGAGCCAGCTCGACAGGATGCTGAAGTCGGCCGGCGCCGGGCAGTACGGCATCAAGGGCGCCGAGGTCATCGCCATAGGGGCGGCCCAGGGCTTCTCCTGGACGGTCACCATCGACATCGGCGCCAACGACGGCGTCAAGCGCGACATGACCGTCCTGAACGGCGACGGACTCGTCGGCCGCGTCACCACCGTCGGCCCCGGCACCTCGACCGTGCTGCTCGCCAACGACCCCGACTTCACCGTCGGCACGCGCATGGAGGGCAGCGACGAACTGGGCTTCGCCTCCGGGCAGGGCGACCGGCCGCTGCGCGTCCAGCTCCTCAACGGCAAGGCCAAGGTGAGCAAGGGCGACCGGCTCGTCACCTTCGGCTCGCAGGCCGACAAGCCGTTCGTGCCCGGCGTCCCCGTCGGTTTCGTGTCCCGGGTCGACCCCTCGGGCGGTGACCTGACCCGCACGATCTACGTCACGCCGTTCGTCGGCTTCACCAAGCTCGACATCGTCGGTGTCGTCGTCGAGGCCCCGCGCACCGATCCGCGCGACACCGTCCTCCCGGCCAAGCCGAGGCCGACGCCCACGCCGACGGTCACCGTGACGGTGACTCCGTCCGCGTCCGTGGCCGACGGCCAGTACCAGCAAGAGCAGTAGGAGCTGAACTCTCCCATGCGTTTCAACCGGATGCTCCTCTCCACCGCCCTGGTGGTCGTCGCCATGGTGATCCAGGTGAGCGTCCTCGCCCGCCTTCACCTCCCGGGCGCCGTCCCCGACCTGCTGCTGCTGACCGTCCTCGGCCTCGCCCTGGTGTACGGCCATGTCGGCGGCGCCCTCGTCGGTTTCGGCGCCGGACTCCTCGCCGACCTCGCCCCGCCCGCTGACCACGCGGCCGGCCGCTACGCCCTCGTGCTGTGCCTCATCGGCTATCTGGCCGGTCTCGTGAAACCCGAGAACGGCCGGCTCAAGTCGGCCACCGGCCCGATGGCCGTCGTGGTGGCCGCCGCCGTCGGTACGACCCTGCTGTACGCCGGTGTCGGCGCCCTCGTCGGCGACACCGCCGCCCGCCATGTCGGCATGGGCAGCCTGCTGTTCACGGCCGCGCTGTACGACCTGCTGCTCGCGCCGTTCGTGGTGCCCGGCATCATGTTCCTGGCCCGCAGAGCGGAGAACGACCCGCTCGCCGAGGCCAACTCCTCGGCCAAGAAGGCCGACATCTCCTCGGGCTGGCTCTCCTCCGGCACCGGCCTGCGCATCGGCAGCCAGCGCGGCGGCCTGAAGATGAGGGCGGCCCGCTCGAAAGCCACCCGTGCCGGCCGCATCAAGGGGGTCAAGCGCCTGTGACCGCACCTCAGCCGAAGACCCCCGAAACCGACATTCACAGCTCGACCGTGTACTCGTATGCCTCATACGTCCGTGTCCCGCACGCGTACTGAGAGGCGGAGGCAGCACCAGTGACCAACATTCCCGAGACCGGCCGGACGCCACGCGTCCAGATCCGCCTCGTCGTCATCCAGATCCTCGTCCTCTCCCTCCTCGGCACCCTCGGGGGCCGCCTGTGGTACCTCCAGATCCGCGAGGGGGACGCCTACGCCAAGGAGGCGTCCGGCAACCATGTGCAGCAGGTCGTGCAGCCCGCCGTACGCGGGTCGATCCTCGACGCGCGCGGGGTGGCGATCGCGGACAACGAGACGCGTCTCGTCGTCTCCGCCTCCCGCACCGAACTGCTGAAGATGAAGGACGACGGTGACGCCGTCCTCACCAAGCTCGCCGGGGTCCTGGGCATGAAGGCCCAGGAGGTCAAGGACAAGGTCCGGCTGTGCGACGCCAAGACGCCGCAGCCCTGCTGGAACGGCTCGCCGTACCAGCCGATCCCCATCACCGACGAGGCCACCGCCCGCCAGGCACTCCAGATCCGCGAGCGCTCCGAGGACTTCCCCGGCATCACCGCCGAGCCCGAGGCCGTGCGCCGCTACGCGGGCCCCGGCGGGTCCAACACCGCCCAGGTCCTCGGCTACCTCTCCCCGGTCACCGACGAGGAGATCACCAAGGCGCGGGACACCGACTCGCCGTACCTCCGCTCCGACCAGGTCGGCCGGTCCGGTCTCGAACGGGAGTACGACAAAGAGCTGCGAGGCAAGGCCGGCGTCACCCGCTACGAGGTCGACAACCTCGGCCGCGTCATCGGCACCGCCGAGGCGGACCCCGCCCAGTCCGGCTCCAACCTCGTCACCAGCATCGACGCCCGCGTCCAGCGGGTCGCCGAGTACGAGCTGAACAACGCGATGAAGGAAGCCCGCAAGGAGTACGACGACAACACCAGCGAGAACTACAAGGCCGACGCGGGCGCTGTCGTCGTCATGGAGGCCAAGACGGGCCGGGTCGTCGCCATGGCGTCCAACCCGACGTACGACCCGAACGCCTGGGTCGGCGGCATCTCCGCCAAGGACTACGCCAAGCTGACCGGCAAGAACTCCAACTACCCGCTGCTCAACCGGGCGATCCAGGGCCAGGCGGCCCCCGGCTCGATCTTCAAGGTGATCTCCACCTCGGCCGCCGTCGACGCCGGCTACCCCTTCGACGGGAACTACGACTGCTCCAGCTCGTACTCGATCGGCGGCCAGGTCTTCAAGAACTACGAGTCCAAGGGGTACGGCCCGATCAGCCTCGGCCGTGCCATCGAGGTCTCCTGCGACACCGTCTTCTACCGCATCGCCCACGACGAGTGGGTGAAGGACGGCGGCCTGAAGCCGAAGAAGAACGCCGGCAACTGGTTCTACAGGACCGCCCACCAGTTCGGCCTCGGCGCCGTGACCGGCATCGACCTGCCGAACGAGGTCGAGGGCCGCGTCCCGGACCGCAAGTGGAAGCAGGACTACTGGAAGGCCAACAAGGCCTCCTGGTGCAAGTACGGCAAGAAGGGCGGCACGTACGCCCAGCAGATCGCGTACGAGAACTGCCTCGAAGGCAACCTGATGCGCGCCGGTGACTCCGTCAACTACTCGATCGGTCAGGGCGACATCCTCGTCACGCCGATACAGATGGCGACGATCTACTCGGCGATCTCCAACGGCGGCACCCTGTACGACCCGACCGTCGGCAAGGCGATCGTCAGCGCCGACGGCAAGTCCGTGCAGGCCATCGCGCCCAAGTCGCACGGCAAGCTGCCGATCAGCAAGGCGACCCTGAAGGACATAAACGGTGCCCTGGAAGGAGTCGTCACCCGCGGTTCGGCGGCCTGGCGGTTCATCGGCTGGCCGCAGGACAAGATCCAGATGCACGCCAAGACGGGTACGGCCGAGGTCTACGGCAAGCAGACCACCTCGTGGTTCGCGACGTACACCAAGGACTACACGATCGTCATGACGATCTCCCAGGGTGGTACGGGTTCCGGAGCCTCCGGGCCGGCCGTACGCAAGATATACGAGGCCCTGTACGGCGTCTCCAAGGACGGCACGATCGACAGCCGGAAGGCGCTGCTGCCCACCCCGCAGAAGAGCCTGCCGAAGATCGAGTCGGACGGCTCCATCGACGCCCCGAAGATCAAGCCGTACGTCCCGGAGGAGGAGGCCACCGAGGAGGCGCTCGCCCTCGCGGGCGGACAGCTCCCGCCGGCCACGGTCGCGTCCGAACGGACGGGCACCAACCGGGCCCGTCGCAGGAGCAGGAGCAAGAGCAGGCGGCGTACGCAAAGGACGATGTCATGACCGGCGCGAACACCTTCTCCGTCTCCGGCTACGGCCCCGAACGCTCGTCCATGTCCCGTCTGCTGGCCCGTGACTCGCTGGCCCGCAGGCTGGACTGGCCGATACTGCTGTCCGTGCTCGCGCTGTCCTTCATGGGCGCGATCCTGGTCTACTCGGCGACCCGCAACCGCACCGAGATCAACCAGGGCGACCAGTACTACTTCCTGCTCCGGCACCTCATGAACACCGGCATCGGGTTCTGTCTGATGATCGGCACGGTCTGGCTCGGCCACCGCAACCTGCGCAACGCGGTGCCGGTCCTGTACGGCCTCTCGGTCCTCCTGATCCTCATGGTGCTGACCCCGCTGGGCGCGACCGTCAACGGCGCCCACGCGTGGATCGTGTTCGGCGGCGGCTTCTCGCTCCAGCCCTCGGAGTTCGTGAAGATCACGATCATCCTGGGCATGGCGATGCTCCTGGCCGCGCGGGTCGACGCGGGCGACAAGCTCTACCCCGACCACCGCACGGTCCTCCAGGCGCTGGGCCTGGCCGCCGTACCGATGATGGTCGTCATGCTGATGCCCGACCTCGGGTCGGTCATGGTCATGGTCATCATCGTGCTCGGTGTGCTGCTCGCCTCCGGCGCCTCCAACCGCTGGGTCTTCGGCCTGCTCGGCACGGGTGCCCTCGGGGCGGTCCTGATCTGGCAGCTCGGCGTCCTGGACGAGTACCAGATCAACCGCTTCGCCGCCTTCGCCAACCCCGAACTCGATCCGTCCGGCGTCGGCTACAACACCAACCAGGCGCGGATCGCGATCGGTTCCGGCGGCCTCACGGGCACCGGCCTCTTCCACGGCTCCCAGACCACCGGCCAGTTCGTCCCCGAGCAGCAGACCGACTTCGTGTTCACGGTCGCGGGGGAGGAGCTGGGCTTCGTCGGCGCGGGCCTGATCATCGTGCTCCTGGGTGTGGTCCTGTGGCGCGCCTGCCGCATCGCCCGCGAGACGACCGAGCTGTACGGCACGATCGTCGCCGCCGGGATCATCGCGTGGTTCGCCTTCCAGGCGTTCGAGAACATCGGGATGACCCTGGGGATCATGCCGGTCGCCGGTCTGCCACTGCCCTTCGTGTCGTACGGAGGGTCGTCGATGTTCGCCGTGTGGGTGGCCGTGGGGCTGTTGCAGTCGATCAGGGTGCAGCGGCCGATGTCCGCCTGACCGGGGGTGGCCGGTGGGTGTAGTCCGGGGAAACGGTGAAGGTGTCCCGGATGGCCAATAAACCCCCTTTGAGTGCTGCCATTGAAGCGCAATCGTGACTAGATTCGATTCATGGCGGACACAAAGCGGGAAATCGAGCGGAAGTACGAATCCGACGACAGTGGGCTGCCCGACCTGACAGGCGTCGCCGTCGTGGCGGACGTCATCGACAAGGGCACCGCCGAACTGGACGCGACCTACTACGACACCTCGGACCTGCGACTGGCCGCGGCGTCGATCACCCTGCGCCGCCGCACCGGCGGCCATGACGCCGGCTGGCACCTGAAACTCCCGGTCGCCCCAGGGGTCAGGGACGAGATCCAGGTACCGCTCTCCGACACCGTCCCCGACGAACTGGTGAGCCTGGTGCGCGCCCGGATCCGCGAGGGCCAGCTCGTGCCCGTGGTGCGGCTGCGCTCCACGCGTGACCTGCGCGACCTCGTCGACGCCGACGGCCGCCAGCTCGCCGAGGTCGGCGTGGACACCGTACGGGCGGAACGGCTGTTCGGCGGCAAGGGCTCCGCCGAGTGGACCGAGATCGAGGTCGAGCTCGCCGACGGCGGGAATCCGGCCATCCTGGACAAGGTGGAGAAACGCCTGCGCAAGGCGGGCGTACGGCCGTCGAAGTCCACGTCGAAGCTGGCCCGCGCGCTGGCGGAGACCAAGGGCGGACACCCGCGGCCGAAGGGCGAACCCGCCGAGCCCGTCACCGCCGGCGACCACGTCCTGGCCTACGTCCGCGCCCAGCGGGACGCCGTCCTCGACCTCGACCCGGCCGTGCGCCAGGACGCCGAGGAGTCCGTGCACGACATGCGGGTCGCCACGCGCCGCCTGCGCAGCACCTTCAAGTCCTTCCGCACGGTCCTCGACCGGAAGGTCACCGACCCGATCGGCGACGAGCTGAAGTGGCTCGCCGGTGAGCTGGGCCTGGGACGCGACCATGAGGTGCTTGCCGAACAACTGAGCGAGGCCCTCGATGGACTGCTCCCCGCCCTCGTCCACGGTCCCGTCCGTGAGCGGCTGGGCACCTGGTCCGAGGCCGGGCACGGAGGATCGCGCCGCCGACTGCTCGGCGTGCTGGACTCCCCGCGCTATCTGACGTTCCTCGACACCCTGGACGCCCTGGTCGCCGATCCGCCGCTGCTCAAGGCGGCGGCGAAGAAACCGGAAAAGGTGCTCGCCGAGGCCGTACGCAAGGACTTCGCGAAGGTGTCCGCGCTGGTCGAGGAGGCCATGGAGCAGCCGCCCGGCACCGACCGCGACCTCGGCCTGCACGAGGCCCGCAAGAAGGCCAAGCGCACCCGGTACGCGGCCGAGACGGCGGCCCCCGCCCTCGGCGGCCCGGCCAAGGCGCTCACCAAGTCGATGAAGTCCCTGCAGAGCCTGCTCGGCGACCACCAGGACAGCGTCATGGTCCGCACCACGCTCGGCGAGCTGTCCGCCGTGGCGCACGCGGCGGGGGAGGACACCTTCACGTACGGGCTGCTGTACGGGCGCGAGGAGCGGCGGGCCGGGAGGGTGGAGGAGACGCTGCCGGAGGCGTGGCGGACGATCAAGGGGTCGGTGGAGGTTTAGCGCTGGCTCAGTGCCGGTTTTCTGGCGGGCGGGGGAGTCCTCCGGGCGGGTTACGCTTGGTGGTCATCCCCCGTCAGCTCACGAAGGTAACGCCGCGATGCCTGTCGAGTCGGTTTTCCCGCAGCTCGAAGCTCTGCTCCCGCACGTGCAGAAGCCGATCCAGTACGTCGGCGGTGAGCTGAACTCCACGGTCAAGCCCTGGGACAGCTGCGACGTCCGCTGGGCGCTCATGTACCCGGACGCGTACGAGGTCGGGCTGCCCAACCAGGGCGTCATGATCCTCTACGAGGTGCTGAACGAGCGCGAGGGCGTCCTCGCCGAGCGTACGTACAGCGTCTGGCCCGACCTGGAGGCGCTGATGCGGGAGCACGGCGTCCCGCAGTTCACCGTCGACGGTCACCGGCCCGTGAAGGGCTTCGACGTGTTCGGGCTGTCCTTCTCCACCGAGCTGGGCTACACGAACATGCTGACGGCGCTTGACCTGGCGGGCATCCCGCTGGAGTCCAAGGACCGCGGCCTCGACGACCCGATCGTGCTGGCCGGCGGCCACGCGGCCTTCAACCCCGAGCCGATCGCGGACTTCATCGACGCGGCGATCATCGGCGACGGCGAGCAGGCCGTCCTCGACATGACGGAGATCATCCGAGCCTGGAAGGCGGAGGGCCGCCCGGGCGGGCGCGAGGAGGTCCTGCTCCGCCTCGCGAAGACGGGCAGCGTCTACATCCCGGCGTTCTACGACGTGGAGTACCTGGCGGACGGCCGGATCGCCCGCGTCGTACCCAACAGGTCGGGTGTCCCGTGGCGGGTCAGCAAGCACACGGTGATGGACCTCGACGAGTGGCCCTATCCCAAGCAGCCCCTGGTCCCGCTCGCGGAGACGGTCCACGAGCGCATGTCGGTCGAGATCTTCCGCGGCTGCACGCGCGGCTGCCGTTTCTGCCAGGCCGGCATGATCACGCGTCCGGTGCGGGAGCGGTCGATCACGGGCATCGGCGAGATGGTGGAGAAGGGTCTGAAGGCGACGGGCTTCGAGGAGGTGGGCCTCCTCTCCCTCTCCTCGGCGGACCACTCGGAGATCGGCGACATCGCGAAGGGGCTCGCGGACCGCTACACGGAGGACAAGGTCGGGCTGTCCCTCCCGTCGACCCGCGTGGACGCCTTCAACGTGGACCTCGCCAACGAGCTGACCAGGAACGGCCGCAGGTCAGGTCTGACGTTCGCGCCCGAGGGCGGCAGCGAGCGCATGCGCAGGGTCATCAACAAGATGGTGTCCGAGGAGGACCTCATCCGGACCGTCTCCACGGCGTACGGCAACGGCTGGCGCCAGGTGAAGCTGTACTTCATGTGCGGTCTGCCGACGGAGACCGACGAGGACGTCCTCCAGATCGCCGACATGGCGATGAACGTCATCGCCGAGGGCCGCAGGGCCTCCGGCCAGAACGACATCCGCTGCACGGTCTCGATCGGCGGCTTCGTGCCCAAGCCGCACACCCCGTTCCAGTGGGCCCCGCAGCTCTCCGCCGAGGAGACGGACGCCCGCCTGACGAAGCTCCGGGACAAGATCCGCGGCGACAAGAAGTACGGCCGCTCGATCGGCTTCCGCTACCACGACGGCAAGCCCGGCATCGTCGAGGGCCTGCTGTCACGCGGCGACCGGCGGATCGGCGCGGTGATCCGCGCGGTGTACGAGGACGGCGGCCGGTTCGACGGCTGGCGTGAGTACTTCTCGTACGACCGCTGGATGGCCTGCGCGGAGAAGACGCTGCCCGACTTCGGGGTCGACGTCGCCTGGTACACGACGCGTGAACGCACGTACGAGGAGGTCCTGCCGTGGGACCACCTCGACTCGGGCCTCGACAAGGACTGGCTGTGGGAGGACTGGCAGGACTCCCTCGACGAGACAGAGGTCGAGGACTGCCGGTGGACGCCGTGCTTCGACTGTGGGGTGTGTCCGCAGATGGACACTTCCATTCAAATCGGACCCACTGGCAAGAAGCTGCTGCCGCTGACCGTGAAGCAGTCGGCGGGGAGCGCGGCGCACAGTCACTGAGGGGTCGCGGCAGCCCGGTGAGGGTGCAGCGGGGGGCGGGGCCGGAGGTCGGTCAGACCTCCGGCCCTCTTTTCTGTGTGTCTCGGCCCAGGCCGGCTCAGGGGGTGAGAACCGGGGGCGGTGTGTCCGTCACGAGCCGCCGTTGACGGCGTTCGCGAGCGGCTGGAGTGTCACCTTGGCCCAGGGGATGGGGAGGCCACTGGCGTCGTTGCAGTCCAGAGTGGCCGGGTTGGTGCTGGTGACCGCGACGCAGGTGGTCTCCCAGACCTGCCCGGTGGTGGTCATGACGTCGAACTTGATGGGGTTCCCGGCATTGGCGCTGTGCGCGTTGACGGCGGCTCCGCAGACGAAGCCGACGTTGTTTCCTTCGGTGTCCAGACCGCCGTCGGGATAGTTGGCGTGGGTGCTGAGGTCGGTCCACAGGAACGGGCGGGGCGTACTGCCACGGAGGTCATGGATGCCCGCGTACGTCAATCCGCCGGTCAGCGCGACCCTGAGTTCGAAGTTGTTGGAGTCCTGTGCGGCGTCGATGTCGGAGCAGGGTCCCGTCGCTCCCGTCGCTCCCGTCGCTCCCGTCGCGCCGGTCGGGCCGGTCGGGCCGGTGTCGCCCTGGGGGCCGGTGGGGCCCGTTGCGCCGGTCGGACCCGCCGGGCCGGTCGGACCCGTCGGGCCCTGGCACTTGTCCTGGCCACCCTGGGGGGTCGAGGCGGCGACGCGGTGCTTCGACACCTGCTTCTTGCACTTGTCCTTGCCGCCGCTGTAGTGGTTCGCTCCGGCGGCATGGTCGCCCACGCTGCGCGCAGCGGCCGCCGTCGGGCTGACCACGCTCGCGGCCAGAACCAGTGCGAGCGAGGCCATCATTCCGGCCTTCTTGAATCCGTCCCGCGCCAGCGGCCCGAGAAGCGAACGCGTCCTGTACTCAGGACTCATCTGTGTGCTCCTTGCGTCGACTTGCCTTGGTTTGCCTCGGGAGCTTTACCTGAGTGCGATGCGTGGAGCCGCAATATGATCGGAAAGGCGGTTATTTATCAACGCATAGGACTAATCGATACATTCGGATGGGCTACGCCCGTGCGAGACCGCTGCTGGAGACCTGCCCCGTCAAGGCGGAGCGGGCCGACGACCGGCCCGGCGCGACGAACGCGTTCTCCCGTGCCTGGGACGCCCGGCCCGGACACCTCGAAGCGTGCTACGAGCCGGCCTCACGCCTGCGTCTGAAGAGCCGCTACCGCACCGCCCACGCCTTGCTCGGCGGCGTCACGGGCGGGAGCAGACCACCGTGACGAAGTCTGCGAGCCCCTGGCCCGTCACCGCTTCCAGCAGGTGGCCCAGGGTCCGGTAGTCGAGGTTGGCGTACGCGAAGGCGGTGCCCGGTGGGCGGTGGAGTGTCGCGTACGGGCTCGCGTCGATCCGGTCGCCGTCCCCGGGGCTGCCGTAGTGGAAGTCGTAGTGGGCGCCGAAACCGCCCCGGTGCTGGAGGAGTTGGCGGACGGTCGGGGCCGGCCACCCGTGGTCGCCCGGTACGGGTACAGGCACGGGGGCGTCCAGGTCCAGCAGGCCCTCGTCGGCCGCGACGCAGATCGCCGTTGCCGTCATGGGCTTGGTGATCGAGGCCAGGGCGTAGGCCGTTTCGGGGGTGGCGGGACGGGCGGAGGTGACGTCCGCGAGGCCTTACGCCTCGGCCAGGACCACTTCGCCGTGTTCGGCGACGGCGACCGAGACGGACGGGCAGTTGTGCTCGTCGAGGGTCGAAGGGCAGTACTCGGCCAGTCCGTTGAGCCCGTTCGGTGGATACGGCATCCACGGATTCTGGCAGGGGCCGAAGTCGTATGTTTACGGCCGATGTCCCTCGTCCTGATCACTTTTCGGGTACACCGCATCCGTACAGGGGGCCGGCGCGTCTATGTCGGTATGGATCTGGAGAAACCGGCCGCCGAGGCACGGCAGCCCGAGCGGCAGCCCGAAGGGTGTCTCGTCGTTGCGATTCGCATCCCCGTGCGAATCGTGGTGCTTGTACTGGTCGTGCCGGTGCGCATGGTGTGGGACGGGCTCGTCGTCGGCGGGCGTCTCCTGACGGACACGGTGCTCCGGCCCCTCGGGCGGGCGCTGGCCTGGGTCGCGCGGGCCGTCCTCGTCTGGCCGTTCGTCGGGCTGTGGCGGTACGTCGTCGTGCCCTTGGGCAAGGCGCTCGGCCGGCTCGGAAAAGTGCTCGTGGTCGTACCGCTGGTGTGGCTCTTCCGGCAGGTGCTGACGCCCCTCGGCCAGGGGATCGTCTGGGTGTTCCGGGGGATCGGCGCTGGGCTGGGGTGGCTCTACGCGCGCGTGCTCACGCCTGTGGGGCACGGGGTGCTGTGGGTGTTCCGGGGGATCGGTGCCGGGCTGGGGTGGCTCTACGCGCGCGTGCTCACGCCTGTGGGCCACGGGGTGCTGTGGGTGCTCAGGGGGCTCGGGGCCGCGATCGCCGCCGTCGGGCTCGGTGTGTACGGCGTAGCCGTCTGGCTCGTGCGGTACCTGGTCGTCGTGCCGGCGCGGTGGCTGTACGAGTGGGTCCTCACGCCGGTCGGGAAGGCGGTCGCCTGGTGTGTCCAGGGGGTCGCGTGGCTTGTGGCCATGGGGATCACCGGGATCGGGTTCGTTCTCCACTGGACGCTGCGCCTGCTCCTCGTCCTGCCCGTGCTCGCGCTGTGGCGCTGGGTCCTGGTGCCCGTGGGACGCGTCCTCGCCGTGATCGGGCGCGAGGCCGGTACCGCGCTCGGGCACGCCTGGCGCATCGCCGGGCACATCTCCCTCGTCGTCGGACGGTTCCTGGGGACCCTCCTTCGGTGGACCTTCGTGGAGCCCGTGCGCTGGGCGTACCGGGCTGTGCTGACGCCGGTCGGGCATGTCGTGCGGGACGCCGTTCTGCGGCCCGCCGCCGAGGCCGCGCGCAGTGTGGGCCGAATCACCCGGCAGGCGCTGGCCGCGGCGCGCGACTCGGCACGGCAGGCGCGGGCCGACTTCCGCCGGATGCTCTTCGGGGAGTCGCGCGAGGAGCGTCCGCAGGCGGTCCCGGCCCCCCGTCGGGAACCAGGAAGCGCCGACGGACGTACTCTAGGTAGCAGTACGACCGCACTCACGAAGGACTGAACGACACTGGGCAAGCGACAGCCCGAAGGCCCGCCGCCCGCACCCGCGGTGCAGCGCATCCGACTGCGCTACACCAAGCGTGGCCGCCTTCGGTTCACCAGCCACCGTGACTTCCAGCGCGCTTTCGAGCGTGCGCTGCGCCGTGCCGAGGTGCCGATGGCCTACTCGGCGGGGTTCACGCCGCATCCGAAGGTGTCGTACGCCAATGCCGCAGCCACCGGCACGGGCAGTGAGGCGGAGTACCTGGAGATCGCGCTCACCGAAGCGCGCGATCCCGACAAGCTGCGTGAGCTGCTCGACGAGTCGCTGCCCACCGGGCTCGACATCGTCGACGCGGTCGAGGCCCGGACCTCCGGGCTCGCCGACCGGCTCACGGCTTCCGTATGGGAGCTGCGACTGGAGGGTGTGGCGCTCGATGACGCGCGCCGCGCCGTCGACATCTTCAACGCCGCCGAGACCGTCGAGGTCCAGCGCCTCGCCAAGAACGGCATGAGAACCTTCGATGCCCGAGGTCCTGTCGAGGGCCTCGAGGCGTTTGAAGCAGGCGTTGGGACACGTGTCGAGACGCACAGTCCACAGGGTGATAGGCCTACCGACCAGCCTTGTGCGATACTGCGGCTGGTTGTTCGGCACGTGACGCCTGCTGTTCGACCCGACGACGTTCTGTCCGGTCTTCGCGCCGTGGCCGACCTCGCGCCGCCGGTCCCCGCAGGGGTGACCAGGCTGGCGCAGGGGCTGTTCGATGCAGAGACCGGCACGGTGACCGACCCGCTCGCGCCCGACCGCGAGGCAGCGGTGGCCCTCTCCAAGGCCATTCCGACTGCCGCCGCGTCGCAGGCGCCGGCGTAAGGAAGGTCCCGCGAAGGGACGCACGTCGTAGCGCCGCCCTCGGACTCGGGAGCCACCTGGGTCGGGCAGCGTACCGACCCACAAGACTTTCGCCAGGCCGTACGCAACATGGCTTACGGAACCGGCGAGACAGGACACAGAGAGCTCCCGTGCGGCGCCCGCGCCCCGGACGGCGGCACCGCGCACTGCGCGAGCCGCGGACGTCACCGGCACCCAAGCCGGACCAGGTGCGCGGCGCCCGGGAGCCTGACGGGAGAACCGCCCGCATGCTCGAACCGACCGAAACCGCTTCGGAGCCCACTGAGGGTTCCGCACACGACACCCCCAGCGACACCCTGCCGCCGCGCCGCCGGCGCCGTGCGGCGTCCCGCCCCGCGGGACCGCCTGTCGCCGGGACCGAAGCCGCCGCTGTGGCCGAGACCACAGCGCCGGCCATACCGGCCGCAGAGGCCGACAGGACTGCTGAGGCCGAAAAGGCCGCAGAGACCGGTCAGCCCGCCGAGAACGCCGAGGAAGAGGCCGCGCCCGCTCCTCGTACGCGTCGTCGGGCCACCCGGCGCGCGTCCGCGCCCGCCGGTGCGCCAGTAGAGGCCGCCGCGCCCGCCGTATCCGCCCCGACTGCCGAGGAGAGCGGCGAGCAGGGCGACAAGAGCGACGAGGAGAGCGTGGCCGTCGAGGCCCCCGCCGTCGTGGAGGAGGCCGCGCCTGCTCCACGTGCCCGTCGCCGGGCCACGCGCCGGGTCTCCACGCCCGCCGCCGAGACCGAGACCGAGGCCACGACCCCGGAGGCGCCGGCCCCCGTCGTTGTCGCGGAGGTCGCCAAGGCCGAGGTGGCAGCCGAGCCCGAGACCGCTGAGGCCGAGGACACCGCGCCGCGTCGCGGGCGTCGTCGGGTCGCCCGTACGGCCGCTGTCGGATTCTCCGCGCCCGCGCCCGCCGTCAAGAACGGCGAGAGCGAGGGTGGGCGGCGTCCCGCGCGTCCCGCGGTCGCCGTGTTCCAGGCGCCCGTCTTCACCGAGCCGATGTTCCAGACGGCCGAGCGGGCCGCCGCGGCGGCTGCCGCCGAATTGGCCGAGGACGTCGAGGAAGAAGTGCGGGAAGAGGCCGTCGAGGCCGCTCCGGTCGCCGAGACCGTCGTCGAGGAGCAGGCGCCGCGCCGTCGGCGCCGTCGCCGGGGTGGCGACGATGAGCCCGTGGCCGCCGCGCCCGTCGTGGTCGAGGAGCCGGAGGAGACGGAGGGCGTCGACGACGCCTACGAGTCCGCCGAGTCCACCGGCGACGCCGACACCGACGACGACGGCGAGGAGGAGGGCCCCGGTTCGCGTCGGCGCCGCCGCCGCGGTGGCCGCCGTAGGCGCCGGGGCGAGTCCGCCGACTCCGACAGCGACTCCGTGGACGACGACTACCCCGGCGACCACGCCGAGCGGGCCGACGAGGACGCCGCGGACACCGCCGACCAGGTGGACGAGGACGCCGAGGAGGACGAGCGCGACGAGCCGGGCGGGTCAGGTTCCGCCAGCAGCCGTCGCCGGCGCCGCCGTCGGCGTCGCGCCGGTGACTCGTCCGGCGACCCCGAGCCCGTGCTCGCCGACGGCGACCCCGAGCGCACGATCGTCAAGGTCCGTGAGCCGCGCCCCAAGAGGGACGAGCACCCGAGCGACGAGGTGCAGTCCATCAAGGGCTCGACGCGCCTCGAGGCCAAGAAGCAGCGCCGCCGGGAAGGCCGTGAGCAGGGGCGCCGACGCGTTCCGATCATCACCGAGGCCGAGTTCCTGGCCCGCCGTGAGGCCGTCGAACGCGTGATGGTCGTACGCCAGTACGGCGACCGCACCCAGATCGGTGTCCTCGAGGACAACGTGCTCGTCGAGCACTACGTCAACAAGGAGCAGTCGACCTCGTACGTCGGCAACGTGTACCTGGGCAAGGTGCAGAACGTGCTGCCCTCCATGGAGGCCGCGTTCATCGACATCGGCAAGGGGCGCAACGCCGTCCTGTACGCCGGTGAGGTCAACTTCGAGGCGCTCGGGATGGCCCACGGGCCGCGGCGCATCGAGAGCGCGCTGAAGTCCGGACAGCCGGTTCTCGTGCAGGTCACGAAGGACCCGATCGGCCACAAGGGCGCGCGTCTGACGAGCCAGGTCTCGCTTCCCGGCCGCTACCTGGTCTACGTCCCCGAGGGGTCGATGACCGGCATCAGCCGCAAGCTGCCCGACACCGAGCGCGCGCGCCTGAAGACCATCCTCAAGAAGATCGTCCCCGAGGACGCGGGCGTCATCGTGCGCACCGCCGCCGAGGGCGCGAGCGAGGACGAGCTGCGCCGCGACGTCGAGCGCCTCCAGGCCCAGTGGGAGGACATCCAGAAGAAGTCGAAGAGCGGCAACGCGCCGACTCTGCTGTACGGCGAGCCGGACATGACCGTCCGCGTCGTGCGCGACATCTTCAACGAGGACTTCACCAAGGTCATCGTCAGCGGTGACGAGGCCTGGCAGACCATCCAGGGGTACGTGTCCCATGTGGCCCCGGACCTGGTCGACCGGCTGTCGAGGTGGACCTCCGAGGTCGACGTCTTCGCGACGTACCGCATCGACGAGCAGCTCGCCAAGGCGCTCGACCGCAAGGTGTGGCTGCCCAGCGGCGGTTCGCTGGTGATCGACAAGACCGAGGCGATGATCGTCGTCGACGTCAACACCGGCAAGTTCACCGGCCAGGGCGGCAACCTGGAGGAGACGGTCACCAGGAACAACCTGGAGGCGGCCGAGGAGATCGTGCGCCAGCTGCGGCTGCGCGACCTGGGCGGCATCGTCGTCATCGACTTCATCGACATGGTCCTGGAGTCGAACCGGGATCTCGTGCTGCGGCGCCTCCTGGAGTGCCTGGGCCGTGACCGTACGAAGCACCAGGTGGCGGAGGTCACCTCGCTGGGCCTGGTCCAGATGACCCGTAAGCGGGTCGGACAGGGCCTCCTGGAGTCCTTCTCCGAGACCTGCGTCCACTGCAACGGCCGCGGTGTCATCGTGCACATGGAGCAGCCGACCTCCAGCGGAGGCGGCGGCAAGCGCAAGAAGCGCGGCCGTGGCGGTGCCGAGAGCGAGCACACCCACGAGCACGATGTGATCGTGGACGGGCCCGAGGACGAGGACGAGGCCGAGGCCTTCGAGGAGACCGAGGCCGAGGTCGCCGCCGAGGTCGCGGCGCCGGAGCCCTTCTTCGAGCCGGACGACGAGCTGTACAACAGTGCCGCCGAGGCGGAGGCAGCGGCCGGCCGCGGTGGCCGTTCGAGGCGGCGCGCGAGCAGGCGGGCCTCGGCTCCGGCCGGTGCGCCCAGGGCCGAGTCCCGTGGGGCTCACGGACGTGGCGCCGACGCCCGTACGGCCGAGTCCGTCGTCGCGGAGGCCTCGGTGGTCGCGGACCTGACTCCGGTCTCGGCGCCGGAGCCCGTCGCTCACGCCGAGCCCGTGGCTGTCGAGGATCCGGTCGTCGAGGCGCCCGTTGCCGAGGCGCCGGTCGTCGAGGCTCCGGCCGCGGTGCAGGACGACGCGGCTCCCAAGGGGCGTACGCGTCGGCGGGCCACCCGCAAGGTGTCGGCTCCGGCCGGTTCGCCGAACGCGGCGGACGAGGCTGTGGCCGAGACCGTGGTGACGGTCGTCGCCGAGCCGGTTGTGGAGCCGGCCGTGGCTCCGGCTCCGGTCGAAGCCCCGGCATCGACCGACAGTGCGGCTCCGGCCCGGCCGCGGCGACGTGCCGTGCGCAAGGCCACCGTGTCCACCTCGTCCGAGGAGGCGGCCGTCGTGGTCGTCCCGGTGTCCGCCGAGCCTTCGGCGCCTGCCGAAGCGGCTGAGGCCGAGGACGCGGTTCCCGCGAAGAGGACGGCGCGCAAGACCGCCGCGAAGAAGGCGACCACGGCCAAGAAGACCGTCGCGAAGAAGACCGCGGCGGTGAAGAAGACGGCTGCCAAGAAGACGACGACGGCCGCCAAGAAGGTCACGGCGAAGAAGACGGCTGCTGCGGCCGAGCAGTCGGCGCAGACGTCGGTCTCGGCGGGCACGGAGGGCTGATCCCCTCCCCGGTTGTCCGAGCCGGTAGTGCGATAGTGCGGCGGCCCGTCCGGATTTCTCCGGGCGGGCCGCCGTCTTCGTCGCGAGCGTTTGCGAGCCGCGTGAGCGGGGCAGAGGGGCTCGGTTTGACCCCTTCACGTCGGCCCCGTAATCTTGAGCGTCGGCATGTCCATAGTTTTTCCATGACGTGCCACATCCCCGTAAACCTCGTCCTCCTGAGCACCGGGCTTTTCGGTGCGGCGGGAGAGGCCACTCGCTTTTGCCGGGCGGCTGGACTGCGGGGGTGTCGATCCCGAGCGAGAGAGTGAGATCTGCGTGTACGCCATCGTGCGCAGCGGTGGTCGCCAGCACAAGGTTGCTGTCGGCGACATCGTTGAGGTTGACAAGATTTCCACTGCCAAGGTTGGCGACACGGTCGAGCTCTCGACCCTGCTCGTTGTCGACGGCGACGCCGTGACCAGTGACCCGTGGGTCCTGGCCGGCATCAAGGTCCAGGCCGAGATCGTGGATCACCACAAGGGCGTCAAGATCGACATCCTTCGCTACAAGAACAAGACCGGCTACCGCCGTCGTCAGGGCCACCGCCAGCAGTACACGGCGATCAAGGTCACTGAGATCCCCGCGGCTGCGAAGTAAGGGACTGAGGAGAGATGGCACACAAGAAGGGCGCATCGTCCACCCGGAACGGTCGCGACTCCAATGCTCAGCGGCTCGGCGTGAAGCGCTTCGGCGGTCAGGTCGTCAACGCCGGTGAGATCCTGGTCCGCCAGCGTGGCACCCACTTCCACCCCGGCGCGAGCGTCGGCCGTGGCAAGGACGACACGCTGTTCGCGCTGGCCGCCGGTGCGGTGGAGTTCGGTACCCACCGTGGTCGCAAGGTCGTGAACATCGTTCCGGTCGCCTGATCGGTTCTTTCGCGAGGCGGACCTCACTTCCCGTTCGGGAAGCGGGTCCGCCTTTCGCGTGTTTTACCCAAACAGAGTTTTCGTATGTAACTGGAGGCACATCCCATGACCACCTTCGTGGACCGCGTCGAGCTGCATGTCGCCGCGGGTAGCGGAGGTCACGGCTGTGCCTCCGTCCACCGTGAGAAGTTCAAGCCGCTGGGCGGGCCCGACGGCGGCAACGGCGGACGCGGTGGTGACGTGATCCTCGTCGTCGACCAGTCCGTCACCACGCTGCTCGACTACCACCACTCCCCGCACCGCAAGGCCACCAGCGGCAAGCCCGGCGAGGGCGGCAACCGGTCCGGCAAGGACGGGCAGGACCTGGTTCTGCCGGTGCCGGACGGGACCGTTGTTCTCGACAAGGAGGGCAACGTGCTCGCCGACCTGGTCGGCCACGGGACCTCGTACGTCGCCGCCGAGGGCGGCCGGGGCGGGCTCGGCAACGCCGCGCTGTCCTCGGCCCGGCGCAAGGCGCCCGGGTTCGCGCTGCTCGGGGTGCCCGGGGGGCTGCAGGACATCGTCCTGGAGCTGAAGACGGTCGCCGACGTGGCACTCGTGGGGTATCCGAGTGCCGGTAAGTCGTCGCTGATCTCGGTGCTCAGCGCGGCCAAGCCGAAGATCGCCGACTACCCGTTCACGACGCTTGTGCCCAACCTGGGTGTGGTGACCGCCGGCTCGACCGTCTACACCATCGCCGACGTGCCCGGCCTCATTCCCGGGGCCAGCCAGGGCAAGGGGCTCGGGCTGGAGTTCCTGCGGCACGTGGAGCGGTGCAGTGTGCTCGTGCACGTGCTCGACACGGCGACGCTGGAGTCCGAGCGTGACCCCGTCTCCGACCTCGACATGATCGAGGAGGAGCTGAAGCAGTACGGCGGGCTGGGTAACCGGCCGCGGATGGTCGTCCTCAACAAGGTCGACGTGCCGGACGGCTCGGACCTCGCCGAGATGGTGCGGCCCGAGCTGGAGGCTCGGGGGTACCAGGTGTACGAGGTGTCCGCCGTCGCCCATATCGGGCTGAAGGAACTGTCGTTCGCGCTCGCCGAGGTCGTCGGTAAGGCGCGGGCCGCCAAGCCCAAGGAGGAGGCGACCCGTATCGTCATCCGGCCGAAGGCCGTCGACGACGTGGGCTTCACCGTCGTCCAGGAGGAGGACGGGCTGTTCCGGGTGCGGGGCGAGAAGCCCGAACGCTGGGTGCGCCAGACCGACTTCAGCAACGACGAGGCGGTCGGTTACCTCGCCGACCGGCTCAACCGGCTCGGTGTCGAGGACAAGTTGATGAAGGCCGGGGCCCGGTCGGGCGACGGCGTCGCCATCGGTCCCGAGGACAACGCCGTGGTGTTCGACTGGGAGCCCACGGTCATGGCGGGCGCGGAGATGCTGGGGCGGCGTGGTGAGGACCACCGGCTCGACGTGCCGCGGCCCGCTGCGCAGCGGCGGCGTGACCAGCAGGCGGAGCGGGACGAGGCGCAGCAGGAGTTCGACGACTTCGAGCCGTTCTAGGGCGTACGGGTGGGGCGGCGGGGTGTGACTCGCCCCGCCGCCCCTACCCGTCCCGTCCTCTTCCTGGGGGCTGCGCCCCCAGACCCCCCTTCGGCCCTGAACGGGCCTCGTCCTCAAGCGCCGGACGGGCTGGGGGAGTGGGCCGGCGCTGAAGAGGTGCCGCCTGGGCCAGGGGGTGCGGGTCGGGGCTGAAGAGGTGCCGCCTGGTCCGGGGGAGTGGGCCGGCGTTGAAGAGGTGCCGCCTGGGCCGGGGGTGCGGGCCGGCGTTGAAGAGGTGCCGCCTGGGCCGGGGGTGCGGGCCGGCGTTGAAGAGGTGCCGCCTGGGCCGGGGGTGCGGGTCGGGGCTGAAGAGGTGCCGCTCGGGCTGTAACGACCCCGCCCGGGTTTGACGACCCCGCCTGCGGCGCCGCAGGCGCCGCTTCTTATGATCTCCCCTGATTCATTTCTCGGGGGTCTCCTGTTCATCCTGTCGTGGGAGCTTCCGTAGGTCCAACGGGCCCCCCACGCAACGGAGTTCAGCGATGAGCGGTGTCGTTTCGCCCGGTAGACGCCGGTTTCTGACCGCTGGTGCCGCCACCGTCGGAGCTGCCGCGTCCGGGCAGCTTCTGCTGGCGGGGACCGCCCGGGCCGCGCAAACCCCGCTGCCCGACGGGGTGTTCAGCCTCGGGGTCGCCTCCGGGGACCCCCTGCCCGACGGTGTCGTGCTGTGGACCCGGCTCGCTCCCGATCCGCTCAACGGCGGTGGGATGCCCGACCGGGCCGTGGTCGTGGAGTGGCAGATCTCCGAGGACTCCAGGTTCCGGCGGAAGCTGCGGCGCGGATACGCCTGGGCCCGGCCCGAGCTCGGGCACAGCGTGCACGCCGACGTACGGGGGCTGCTCCCCGACCGGCAGTACTGGTACCGGTTCCGGACCAGCGGGCAGCTCTCTCCGGTCGGGCGTACCCGTACCGCCCCCCGCCAGCTTGCCTCCGGCAGCCATCTGCGGCTCGCGCTCGCCTCCTGCCAGAACTGGCAGCACGGCTACTTCACCCCGTACGCCGACATGCTCGCCCAGGATCCGGACGTCGTCGTCTTCGTCGGCGACTACATCTACGAGTCGACGTCCGCGGCCACCGGCGTACGCAAGCACGAGGGCACCGGCGAGCCGTTCAGCCTCGTCCAGTACCGCAACCGGTACGCCCAGTACCACAGCGATCCGCACCTCAAGGCGATGCACGCCGCCGCGCCCTTCGTCGTCACCTTCGACGACCACGAGGTCGACAACGACTTCGCCGGGGACGTTCCGCAGGATCCCGACAAGCAGACCCCCGAGGCGTTCGCCGCACGTCTCACCGCCGCCTACCAGGCCTACTACGAGCACATGCCCGTACGCGCCACGGCCGTGCCCAACGGGCCCCACATACGGATGCACCGGCGGCTCGACTTCGGGCGGCTGGTGCGGCTCAACGTGCTCGACACCCGGCAGTTCCGCAGCGACCAGGCCACCAGCCAGGCCGGTGCCCAGGACCCGGCGATGACCATGCTCGGCGCCGCGCAGAAGCAGTGGCTGCTGAACAGCCTGCACGGGTCACAGGCCAGGTGGAACCTCATCGCCTCGCAGATCATGATGGCCGAGACCGACCTCAGGATCGGCGACGGCAAGCTCTGGTACTACGACGCCTGGGACGGCTACCAGGTCGAACGCAACGCTCTGCTCGCCGAGTTCGCGAATGTGCGCAACCCCGTCGTCCTCTCCGGCGACCGGCACCTCACCATGATCAGCGACCTCAAGCGGGACTTCGCCGACCCCGGTTCGGCGGTCGTCGGCTCCGAGTTCGTCGGTACGTCCATATCCAGCGCCGGAGACCAGGACCCCGTCGCCTTCCACAAGCAGTGGGACCCGCTCATGGGTGACAATCCGCACTGGAAGGTCATCGACAACCACCGCGGCTACCACCTCTTCGACATCCGGCGCGGCGGAATCGACGCCCAGGTCCGGGTCGTCGACACCGTGACCAAGCCCACTTCCGCCTCCCGGACCCTCGCCAAACTGCATGTGGAGTCCGGAAAACCGGGAGTGCGACAGGTCTGACCGGCGCCGGTGAAGGGCTGACGGCCGGCCGTAGGCCGACAGTAAGCAGAATCACTGAAATAACTTCCGGTGAATGACAGGTAGCGCGCGGATATGCGACGGAGGGCGCTCACCTTGCACTGCGGTAACGGCAGGTGGGACGATTTCAGGGTTCTCCGTTGCCCCGAGGTAGGTCGCCCGTGTCCCAGCGCAAAGACAAGCCCCGCACCACCGCCGTCGTCCTCGCGGGCGGCACCGGTCAGCGGGTGGGTCTGTCGATTCCGAAGCAGTTGCTGAAGATCGCGGGCAAGGCGGTCATCGAGCACACCCTCAGCACTTTCGAACACGCGGATTCGATCGACGACGTCATCGTGCTGATGGCACCCGGCTATGTGCCGGACATCGAGAAGATCGTCGCCAAGGCCGGTTTCAAGAAGGTCACCCGGATCATCGAGGGCGGTGCCACGCGCAACGACACCACCGAGCGGGCCATCGAAGCCCTGGGGGAGGGCCTGGCCGAGGGCGAGGACCGCAACGTCCTGTTCCACGACGCCGTACGGCCGCTGCTGTCCCAGCGGGTCATCGACGACTGTGTGGTCGCCCTGGAGCGGTACCAGGCCGTCGACGTCGCCATTCCCTCCGCCGACACGATCATCGTGACGCGCACGCACGGCGAGGACGGTGAGTTCATCACCGAGATTCCCGACCGCTCGCGGCTGCGGCGTGGTCAGACACCCCAGGCGTTCAAGCTGTCGACCATCCGGCGGGCCTACGAGGTCGCGGCAGGCGACCCGAACTTCCAGGCCACGGACGACTGTTCGGTCGTACTCAGGTATCTGCCGGACGTGCCGATCCACGTCGTCGCGGGCGACGAGTACAACATGAAGGTCACCCAGCCCGTCGACGTCTTCATCGCCGACAAGCTCTTCCAGCTCGCCTCCGCCGCCACGCCGGAACAGATGAGCGAGGAGGCCTACCGTGAGTTGCTCACCGGTAGGACACTCGTCGTCTTCGGCGGGTCCTACGGCATCGGCAAGGACATCGCCGGGCTGGCCGAGGGGTACGGCGCCAAGGTGTACGCGCTCGGGCGTTCGACCACCGGCACGCACGTCGAGAACCCGGAGGAGGTCGACGACGCGCTGTCGAAGGCGTACTCCGAGACCGGGCGTATCGACTACGTCATCAACACGGCCGGAGTTCTGCGCATCGGCAAGCTCGCCGAGACCGACAACGCGACCATCGAGGAAGCGCTGAAGGTCAACTACCTGGCCCCCGTACAGATCGCCCGTTCGGCCTACAAGTACCTCGCCGAGACCAAGGGCCAACTGCTGCTGTACACCTCCAGCAGCTACACGCGCGGCCGAGCCGAGTACAGCCTCTACTCCTCCACCAAGGCCGCGATGGTGAACCTCACCCAGGCCCTGTCGGACGAATGGGCCGGCGACGGCGTCCGCGTCAACTGCGTCAACCCGGAGCGCACGGCCACGCCGATGCGTACGAAGGCCTTCGGTCAGGAACCCGCGGGTTCGCTCCTGTCCTCCGAGGCGGTGGCCCGTACCTCGCTGGACGTGCTGCTGTCCGAGCTGACCGGGCATGTCATCGACGTCCGCCAGCAGGACCCGACGGCCGTGGCCGGCCGGGCCTCCGGGTTCGAGCAAGCGCTCGCCAGCGTCCTCGACCGTCAGAACGACGACCTGGCATAAAACCCATAACAAGCGTAAAACTCACACCGCATCCGCATCCGCATCCGCAAAAAACCACCGGACAGACGCCCAGATAATTCCCGGGTAATTCCCAGATCGTTCCCGGGACTTTCCCAGATACAGGTTCTCCTTGATTTCCACTGCTATTCGCGTCGCCCGGGTGGGCAGCCCGGCCGAGCTGGCCGCGGCGGTCCTCATGATGCTGGGCTTCCCCTGTCTCATGCTGGCCGCGCTCCTCCCGAGCGTGCCCGCCTTCGCCGCCGCCGCCGCAGTGACCTACCTGGCGGACCACTATCTGCACCGCCGGGGCAGCTATCTGGTCAACCGCCTCAGCAAGGTGCGGGCGGGCGTCTCCATCCGGTTCCTGGTCCGGGAACTGCTGGTGCTGTTGCTGCTGGCGCGCGCGGACCTCTCCAGAAGCATGATCTTCTACGCCGCGATCGCCTGCTTCATCGCCTTCTACGGCTTCCAGGCCCCGCACGGCGCCCTGATCACACTGATCCGCAACCGCCGCCGGATGCCGGTGGCCACCCGCAACGTCGATCTGGCCTCGCGCATCCCCATCCCCGACGCCCCGCCGCGCTTCCTGCTGGACCGCTCCACCGAGAAGATGCTCCACCTCGACCTGGCCGCGCTGACCGGCATCCTCATCACCACCGAGACCGGAACGTCGTCGTACGGCATGGTCGGCGTCGGCGTCACCCTCGGACTGGCGTTCCTTTACGTGGTCGCTCTCGCGCCCTACGTCCGGGGGCGCCGCATCCCGCCGGACGCGGAGACGGTGCTCGCCGCGACGGACGCCTGGCTGCGTGAGTACCGGCCGCAGACGGTGCTGTACTTCTCCGGCTCCAAGGACTCGGTGTACCAGGTCAACATGTGGCTGGAGACGATGGAGCAGCTGGAGACCCGGCCGCTGATCGTCCTTCGTGAACGCGTCATCCTGCAGAACCTCGCGCCCACGACCGTGCCCGTCATCTGTGTGCCAGGCGGCATCCACCTGATGAACCTGGACCTGCGCACGGTCCGGGTCGCGCTCTACGCGGCGAACGTCGGCAAGAACATCCACCTGCTGCGCGTACCGACCATGAAGCACGTCTTCATCGGGCACGGCGACAGCGACAAGATCGCCAGCGTGAACCCGTTCAGCAAGGCCTACGACGAGGTGTGGGTCGCCGGGCGGGCCGGACGCGACCGGTACGCGATCGCCGACGTGGGTGTGCGGGACGAGGACATCGTCGAGGTCGGGCGGCCCCAACTGGCGCCCATCCGCGGGTTGCTGGGGGCGCCCGACGGTCGTATCCCGACCGTTCTGTACGCCCCCACCTGGGAAGGCTGGGACGACGACCCCGGCAACACCTCCATCCTCCTCGCCGGCGAGAACATCGTGCGCGAGCTGGTGTCGGCCGACCCGCCCGTCCGGGTGCTGTACAAGCCGCACCCCTTCACCGGCACCCGCAGCGACGAGGCCAGGGCCGCGCACGAGCGGATCACCGCGTTGGTGGAGAGGGCCGCGGTCGAGCGCGCCGCCGACCCGCGCTTCCTGGGCGACCTCGGCGAACAGACGTCGGCAAAAGCCGACCTCGTGCGTATCGAGGCGCGGCTCGCCGAACTGGCCGGGCCGGCCGGTGAGAAGGGCGACGAGGCCGAGGCGACCAGGGACGGGGTCGTCGACATCGAGCGGCACGAGGAGATCGAGAAGCTGCGCACCGAGTGGAACGACGCGTACTGGCGTTCTTTCGGTGCCGGGGAGCACCGGGTCGTCACAGGCGCCGAGCCGCGGCTGTACGACTGCTTCAACGTGTCCGACGCGATGGTCTCCGACATCTCCAGCGTGGTCTCCGACTTCATCGCGAGCGGCAAGCCGTACGCCGTGACGGACTCGGCGGCGCTGGGCGCGGAGGAGTTCAAGCGGCAGAACACCGCCGTACGTGCCGCCGTGATCCTCGGCAACAGCGCCGGGGAACTGGGGCAGTTGCTGGCCGCGGTGCGCGACCCGGCGGCCGATCCGCTGGCCGGTGAGCGCGCGGAGCTCAAGCGGTATCTGCTCGGGCCCGACGAGCCGCCGTCCATCGAGCAGTTCAACACCGCGACGGCGGACCTCGCGGTGAAGGCCGAGGCGCGCAACGCGGGGCAGCGGCGACAGGCGGCGACCGCGCGGACCTGAGGGTGTGCGGGGGTGCGCGTCGGTCCGCCCACTGGACCGACGCGCACCCCTCACCCCTGTTCGCGTAAATTGCCCGTCAGCGTGGCCGGACGATCCGAGCCGGACGACCTGAGGGGACGGGAACGCAGGTGGCAGGGGCAAGGCAGGCCGTCGCAGAGGCGCACAGGATTGTCGTCAAGGTGGGTTCCTCGTCGCTGACCACGGCGGCAGGCGGCCTCGACGCCGACCGGGTCGACGCGCTCGTCGACGTCCTCGCCAAGAGCCGCAGCGGGGGTGAGAAGGAGATCGTTCTCGTCTCCTCCGGAGCCATCGCCGCAGGCCTCGCCCCCCTCGGTCTGCGCCGACGCCCCAAGGACCTGGCCCGCCAGCAGGCCGCCGCCAGCGTCGGGCAGGGGCTCCTCGTGGCCCGCTACACCGCCTCCTGCGCCCGTCACGGCATCCGGGTCGGCCAGGTGCTCCTGACCTCCGACGACACCAGCCGCCGCGCCAATCACCGCAACGCCTCGCGCACCCTCGACAAGCTCCTCGCGATGGGCGCCCTCCCGGTCGTCAACGAGAACGACACCGTCGCCACGGACGAGATCCGCTTCGGCGACAACGACCGCCTCGCCGCCCTCGTCGCCCACCTCGTCCGCGCCGACCTCCTCGTCCTGCTGTCCGACATCGACGGCGTGTACGACGGCGACCCCAGCAAGCCCGGTACGGCACGGATCGCCGAGGTGCACGGCCCGGCGGACCTCGCCCACGTCGACATCGGCAGCGCGGGCAAGGCCGGAGTCGGCACCGGCGGCATGGTCACCAAGGTCGAGGCCGCCCGGATCGCCGCCGCCGCCGGTATCCCGGTGGTCCTGACCAGCGCGATCCACGCCGCCGACGCCCTCGCGGGCCGGGACACGGGCACCTACTTCCATGCCACCGGCAGGCGCTCCGCCGACCGCCTGCTCTGGCTGCAGCACGCCTCCACCCCGCAGGGCTCGCTCACCCTCGACGACGGCGCCGTGCGCGCGGTCGTCCAGGGGCGCAAGTCGCTGCTGCCGGCCGGGATCGCCTCGGTCGAGGGCGAGTTCGTCGCGGGCGATCCGGTAGAGCTGCGCGACAGCACGGGCCACGCCGTCGCCCGGGGGCTCGTCAACTTCGACGCCAAGGAGATCCCCCAGCTGATCGGCCGCTCGACGCGCGAACTGGCCCGCGAACTGGGCCCGGCGTACGAGCGCGAGGTCGTGCACCGGGACGACCTCGTCGTCCTGAACCCCTAGGACCTGCGGCTCGTGCCGGTGAACCCTCCCGTCGACTTCAGTCCCGCAAAGGCCGAAAACAGGGGGAACGCCCCGCAAATCCGCCCGTCGTGAGGTGGACGTTCCGCAAAAGTGCCCCACGAAGCGTGCGTACCTGCTTCTCTCTGTTTCAGGGAGATTCCGCACGACCATCGGGTAAAGGAGGCCGCCGTGAGACGAGTGCGCCCTGGGGCGGCGGCGTCCCGCGGTGGAACCGCCTCCCGCAAGGTGGGTGAGGAGCGCGCCCTGACGAGCGTCGCGGCCGGCGCCCGCTACGAGGAGACGTACGAGGAGCCCAAGGACATGCCGCGCCTGTGGCATGTCACGCTCAGCGTCTCCGGCGCCGAGGCCCCGCTGAAGGAGGTCCGGCGCGGTCTGGAGCAGCTCGCCCACGACCATCCCTTTCTGCTGACCAGCAGATACGCCAACGACCACGCGGAGATCCGCTACTGGGAGGAGGCCCGCGATCTGCACGACGCCGCGGCCGTCGCCCTGCGCCTGTGGGGAGAGCACCGCCAGACCGCGAAGCTGCCGCCCTGGGAGATCGTCGGCCTGGAGGTCATCGACCGCGAGACCTACCACTACCGCATCGCCGAGGGCTTCGGCCCGCAGCCGGCGACCCCGGTGGGAGTCCACCCCTTCTAGGGCACCAGGGCGCCAGGGCGCTATCCGGGGCCTGTCCGGTGGATTTGCGGGCTCTGCGGGGCTTGTCTCGGGGTTTGGGATAGCCGGTGGACGGTTCCGTCCGGCGCACTACGCTTCCCTCATGACCACGCTTTCGCCGTACGACTCGATGTCCCCGGTCACCCAGGCCGCCTACCGCGCCAAGGCAGCCGCCGCCGACCTCGCCCCCCTTCCGCGGGCCGAGAAGGACGACGCGCTGCTCGCCGTCGCGGACGCGCTGGAGGTCCGTACGAGCGAGATCGTCGAGGCCAACGCCAAGGACATCGCCCGCGCGCGCGAGGCCGGCACCAGCGAGACGGTCATCGACCGGCTGACGCTCACCCCGGAGCGGGTGCGCGCGATCGCCTCCGACGTCCGGGACGTGGTGGCGCTGCCCGACCCGGTCGGCGAGGTGGTCCGCGGCTCCACCCTCCCCAACGGCATCGACCTGCGCCAGGTCCGCGTCCCGCTGGGCGTCGTCGGCATCATCTACGAGGCCCGCCCGAACGTGACGGTCGACGCCGCCGCCCTCTGCCTGAAGTCCGGCAACGCGGTCCTGCTGCGCGGCTCGTCCTCCGCGTCCGAGTCGAACACCGCCCTGGTGCGGGTGCTGCGCGACGCCGTCGGCGGGGCCGGCCTGCCCGCCGACGCCATCCAGCTCGTACCCGGCGAGGGCCGCGAGTCCGTACGGGAACTGATGCGCGCCCGCGGCCTGGTCGACGTACTGATCCCGCGCGGCGGCGCCTCCCTGATCCGGACCGTCGTCCAGGAGTCGACCGTCCCCGTCATCGAGACCGGTACGGGCAACTGCCATGTGTACGTGGACGCCCAGGCCGATCTCGACATGGCGATCGAGATCCTGCTCAACTCCAAGGCCCAGCGCCCCAGCGTCTGCAACTCCGCCGAGACGCTCCTCGTCCACCAGGACATCGCCCCCGAGTTCCTGCCGCTCGCCCTCGACGCCCTCGCCGAGGCCGGGGTCACCGTGCACGCCGACGAGCGCGTACTGGCGTACGCGAAGGACTCGAAGGCCACGGTGGTCGAGGCGACCCCGGAGGACTGGGAGACGGAGTACCTGTCGTACGACATCGCCGCCGCCGTCGTCGACTCGCTGGACCGGGCCGTCGAGCACATCCGGCTGTGGACCTCCGGGCACACCGAGGCGATCGTGACGACCTCGCAGCAGGCCGCCCGCCGCTTCACCCAGCTCGTCGACTCGACGACGGTCGCCGTCAACGCCTCGACGCGCTTCACCGACGGCGGTCAGTTCGGTTTCGGCGCGGAGATCGGCATCTCGACGCAGAAGCTGCACGCGCGCGGGCCGATGGGGCTGCCGGAGCTGACCAGCACGAAGTACATCGTGACGGGTGACGGGCACATCCGCCGCTGACAGGATGATCACGGATCCGGCCGCCGGGGCGTGCGACGGCGGCCGGCGGTGAATGAAACGCCTCTCATCCGGTAGCTGAATTTCCCTACCGTCTGCCCAAATTGACACCCCCGGTCTACTCTGGATACGTGCCGGAGGACGTGGGGGGCACGCCGTTCTTCCCTGACGGCTGGGAGCCCGACGACGACCACGACCGCGGGGTGTCGGACGAAGAGTTCGCCTCCGTGGTCTTCGACGAGGCCTTCGTACAGGCGGCCGTGGTGCACGAGCCGACCGCCGTCGAACGCCTCCTGGCCGCCGCGCAGGCGAGAGCGGAGGCCTCCGAGGCCGAGGCGCGCCGGGCGCGTACCAGAGGCCCCAGAGGGGACGACGAGCGCTACGAAGACGGCTTCGGGCCCGACGACCCCGCCTATTTCGGCCACGATCCGGATCTCGACGACCCGGACGACGCCCAGTTCCTGGAGAGCCGCTACGGCGCTCCGGGCACGCACGGCAAGCAGGTCTCCCGCTGGCACCGCCCGGTCGCCTGGATGCTCGCCCTCGTGATGGGGATCGGCATGGTCGCCCTGGCTTTCACGGCGGTCTACCGGGGGGCGTCGTCCAGCCGTCAGGAACAGGTGCCGCCGCCCGCCTCGACCGGTCTTGAGCGGGGCGGCGGGCAGGGAAGCGGAGTGAGTCCCTCGGCCTCGGCCGACTACTCCCGGCCGGCGGTCTCGGCGATCCCGCGGACTCCCTGACCCGAACCAGGCCGTGCCCTGCTCTCTCCTGGTGAGAACCTGTCAGAACTTGTGGTGCAGCGAGGCGTTTACCGAGCCTTCCGGAGACCTACTCTGAAGGTATGGGCGGACCAGGAGACCCACCTGAGGGGACACCCGAGGCTGCCCCTGGCGGCGGCGAGGACGAGTACCGATCCGTCGTCTTCGACGAGTCGTTCGTCCGCGCTGCCCGGCTCCAGGAGTTCTCCGCCCAGGAGCGCCTGGACGACCACGCGCCCGCCGTACGCCGTCGCCAGCCCCTGCACCGGGGGCTGTCCAGGCAGGCGCTGATCCTCGTCCTGCTGATCGCTCTCGCCTTCGGCACCGCGATCTACATGGGCGTACGGAACCCCTACGAGAGCCCGGTCACCGAGTTGGCCCCCGAGCCGCTGCGGATGACCGTGATCCCGCTCGTGCCGCAGGGTTCCGTGCCCGGAATGGTCGACCCCGAACAACTGTTCGCACGCAGTCCGGCGGCCCAGTTCTCCATAGGCGCGGAGGGCATCCCGCTGCCCGCCACGCGGCGCACCGCGCACTTCTCGGACGGTCAGGTCGTCAGCGCCCTGACCGCGGCCAAGGACTACATAGTCGAGTCCTCGCTCTACCCGGAGGTGCTCACCGGCAGCGAGGTCCGGGCCGTGCGGGTGATGCTCGATCCGGACCAACTCGACCAGTTCGACGCGAGCTTCGACCGCCCGGCCGCCGACGGCAGGCACGCGCCCACCGGCTGGCTGGTGCGCTTCGACCCGGCCCGCGCCCAGCTGGCCGACGACAGGATCCGGGTACGGGGCACGCTGCGGGCCGCCGAGACCGACTCGGCGACCCTGGAGGTCGTCGCCGACCACACCTTCGTGTACGCGCTGCGGCCGACCGGCGCCGGCGAGCAGGCGAAGGCGTCCCTGTTCACCGTCCGGCGCGAGCTGCACTTCACCTTCGACCGCGACGACCTGCGGATGCACCAGGCCCGGCTGGTCGTCTCCAACGTCCAGGCCGGACCGCTGTCCTGCGCCGAGGACTCCTCGAACCACTTCCGCCCGCTGCTGGCCGGCCAGACCGCCAAGGAGGGCGGACCGGCCGGTACGGACCCCTATGCGACGGGCGGCGCCACGGCACTGTGCGGCTCGCTGGCGGCGGGAGCCCAGCCGAAGGTGTAGCCGCCGGTACCGGGGCCGACGGGATGGTCGTCGTCAGTCCTCGTCGCGCGGCGGGTGGTCCTTGGGCGGGGTGGAGCCGCCGCTACCGCCGAATCCGCGCCGGACCCGGCCGCCGAGGTCACCCGCCCCGCCGGCTATGTCGGAGACCAGCTTCATCAGCGGGTCCTTGGAGCTCTTGACGTTGCTCGCGTAGCTCGCCGCCGACTCGCGGAAGGAGCCCGAGACCGAGGTGTCCTTGTCCTCCGTGCGGCGCGGGTAGTGGCCGTCCATGATCCGCTGGTAGTCCCGGGACTCGGCCCACTTCTTCAGCTCGGCGGCGCGCACGGTGGTGAAGGGGTGGGTGCGCGGCAGCACGTTGAGGATCTTCAGCACGGAGTCGCGCAGGTCGCCCCCCGCCTCGTACTCCTCGGCCTGGGCGAGGAACGCGTCCACGTTCATCTCGTGGAGGTGGTTGCCGCCGGCGATCTTCATCAGGCCGCGCATCGAGGCCCTGAGATCCTGGCCGACGAGCAGACCCGCGCGGTCGGCGGACAGCTCCGACTTGCGGAACCACTCGCGCAGGGCGGTGACGATGGCCATGATCGCGAGGTTGCCCAGCGGGATCCAGGCGACGCGGAGGGCCAGGCCGGTCAGGAAGAGCAGGATGGTCCGGTAGACGGAGTGGCCGGAGAGGGCGTGTCCGACCTCGTGCCCGACGACGGCGCGCATCTCCTCCTCGTCGAGCAGCTCGACGAGGCCGGTGGTGACCACGATGATCGGCTCGTCCAGACCGATGCACATCGCGTTGGGCTGCGGGTCCTGGTTGACGTACATCGGCGGGACCTTCTCCAGGTCCAGGATGTGGCAGGCGTCGCGCAGCATGGCGTTGAGATGGGCGAACTGCTGGTCCGAGACCCGCACGGAGTCGGACAGGAACAGCAGCCGCAGACTGCGCTCGGGAAGCAGTCCGCTGAGCGCCTTGAAGACGGTGTCGAACCCGCTGAGCCTGCGCAGGGCGACCAGGGCGGAGCGGTCGGCCGGGTGCTCGTACGCCCGAGAGGAGATCCCCGGGAAGCGGGTGCGCTGTCTGCTGGGCACGTTCTCCTGGCCCTCCGGCCCCTGCCCGTTGCTCTCATGACTGTCGTCGGACATGTGTTCCCCCACGCGTCTGATTGCCCTATGTGCCCCCCCGGAGCGGGGCCCAGCCCAGGCGGAGATACCGTGGCGGGGCAGCACACCGTAAGGAGCGATCCGATGGACCACACCCCCGTAACCGACTGGATCAACGAGGCCGCGAGCGCCGCCGAGAAGCAGGGATCCGGCGATCTGCTCCGGGTCGTGCTGATCGTGATGTTCTTCGGCTGCATCCTGACCGCGTGGTTCCTGCTGCGGGGGTACAGGCAGAAGGACGACTGAGACGGGCCGGAAGTTCCCTCGGCGGCCCTCGTCCGGACCTGTCGGCGGAGTCGGCGTGATCCCCGTCGGCGGGCACGCTTACGATGAGCCGACGTCTTTATTCCCGCCCTCACCGGATAGGTCCTGCCGAAGATGAGCCTCCACAGCACCGCAGCCCAGTTGGTCACCCTCGCAGCCGAGGGCGAGGAGCACGGCGGCAACCACGAGAGCATCAGCCCCTTCCTTACAGGCGGCGGCGCCCTCTTCGTCCTGCTGCTCCTGCTGTGGATCACCACCCGCTTCAACCGCGACCGCTGATTCCGGTCCAGGAGGGGCCGGAACCTGTGGCCGGTGCCCTCAGGCCGGGCCGGTAGGGTCTGCCGCATGGGAGAGCAGGACATGCCTACCGGTCCGGCGAACAACGCCGGCGACCGTCCGGCGCACGACGCGGAGAACCGCCCGGAGCTCCGGCGTGTGCCCGGCAACGGGCCGTCGAACCCGGGCAAGCGCCGCCTCGGCGTCATGGGCGGCACATTCGATCCGATCCACCACGGGCACCTCGTGGCGGCCAGTGAGGTCGCCGCGCAGTTCCATCTCGACGAGGTGGTGTTCGTACCGACCGGACAGCCGTGGCAGAAGACCGACCGCAAGGTGTCGCCGGCCGAGGACCGCTACCTGATGACGGTCATCGCGACCGCCGAGAACCCCCAGTTCTCGGTCAGCCGCATCGACCTCGACCGCGGTGGCCCGACGTACACCACGGACACCCTGCGCGACCTGCGTGCGCTCAACCCCGACACGGACCTGTTCTTCATCACGGGCGCCGACGCGCTCGGCCAGATCCTCACCTGGCGCGACGCCGACGAACTGTTCTCCCTCGCGCACTTCATCGGGGTCACCCGGCCCGGTCACACCCTGACCGACCCGGGACTCCCGGAGGGCGGTGTCTCGCTCGTCGAGGTTCCCGCCCTGGCCATCTCGTCCACAGACTGCCGTGCGAGGGTCGGCAAGGGCGACCCGGTCTGGTATCTGGTGCCGGACGGTGTGGTGCGCTACATCGACAAGCGCGAGCTGTACCGCGGCGAGTGAGCCGAGAGGGGCACCGGTGAACGACCCATACGACTCGGGATACGACGGCGACCAGCAGTACGAGCTCGTCGGCTACGACGACTACGGCCGGCCTGTGTACCAGCCGGTGCCGCTGCCACAGCAGCAGTACCAGCAACAGGTACAGCCGGGGCAGCAGCCGTACGACCCGTACGCGCAGCAGACCCCCCAGACGCAGGGGTACGGCGAGGGGTACGGCTACGACCCGTACGCGACCGGGCAGCAGCAATCCGTGCCGTCGTACGACCCGTACGGCGCCGGGAACCCGGCCACCGGGTACGACCCCTACGGGCAGGCGGCGAGCAGCGGGCAGCAGCCCCGGGTCGCCGGGCAGGCACCGCCCGCGATACCGACGGCCCGGACCGCGCAGGCCGAACAGACCGCCTACGTCCCGCAGCAGGGCGGTCCGGTCGAGGGCGACGTTCCGCAGGCCCGGGAGGCCCCGCAGGACGGGGGTGAACGCGACTACAGCACCCAGCAGTTCGCCTTCGTCGAGGAGCCCACCGGTGACTCCGAGGACGTCATAGACTGGCTGAACTTCACCGAGAACCGCACCGAGCGCCGCGAGGAGGCCAAGCGCCGCGCGCGTGGCCGCGCCATCGCCCTGGTCGTCGTCCTCGCCCTGGTGGCGGTGGGCGGCGTCGGCTATCTCTGGTACGCGGGGAGGCTGCCCGGGACGTCGTCCGCGGACGCGAAGACCGGCGGAGCGACCACCACGGGGGCCCAGAAACGGGACGTCGTCGTCGTCCACCTGCACAACACCAGGAAGGGCGGCACCTCCACGGTGCTGCTCGTCGACAACGCCACCACCAAGCAGGGCACCACCGTCCTGTTGCCCAACTCCCTCGCCCTGACCGACGACGACGGCACCACGACCACGCTCGCCAAGTCCGTCGACGACGACGGCTCCTCCGGGACACGCGACGCACTCGACACCGTCCTCGGCACCGACATCGAGGGCACCTGGCGGCTCGACACCCCCTACCTGCAGAACCTCGTCGAGCTGGTCGGCAACATCGACATCGACACCAACGCCGACGTACCCGACCCGGACGCCAAGAAGAAGGGCACGGCGCCCCTGGTGAAGAAGGGCGAGGCCCAGACCCTCAGCGGCAAGATGGCCGTCGCCTACGCCACCTACCTCGCCGCCGGCGAGGCCCAGGACGCCCAGCTGGAGCGGTTCGGGCAGGTCATGCAGGGCGTGCTGCGCAAGCTGTCCTCGGACTCCCAGGCCGCGACGCTCACCGTGCAGACGCTGGCGCAGATCCTCGACCCCTCGCTGACCGACAAGGACCTCGGCAGCTTCCTCGCCAGGCTCGCCGACCTCGCCAAGGGCGGCGACTACAGGACCGCGCTGCTGCCCGTCCGGGGCGACGGCACCCTGAGCGCCCAGGCCAGCTCCTCGGTCGTCAGGGCCGTGCTCGGCGGCACCGCCAAGAGCCCCGACAAGGGCGCCGCGGTCCGGGTCTCCGTCCAGAACGCCAGCGGCGACAAGGGCGACACCGAGAAGGCCCGCATCGTCCTCCTCAACGGCGGCTTCACCTTCCTGGAGGCCGGTACGGCCGACACCGCCCGCGCCACCTCCCAGGTCACCTATGCCGACGCCGCCGACAAGCAGAACGCCACCGAGGCAGCCAAGACGCTGGGTCTGCCCACGAGCTCGGTCAAGAAGGGCACGGTCTCCTCGAACGCGGACGTGTCCGTGATCCTCGGCCAGGACTACAAGCCGACGGCGTGACGGCTTACGGCACGCGCCCCGGGCCCCGAGCGGGAAGCCCGGGGGGTGTTCCGGTAATGACGTGGGGTGGTGTCGGCGGTCCGTGAGACCCTTGGGTAACCCGTACGGGTTCCCGACCGCCGACCGAAAGCCTTGTAGTGACCGCCACTGACCGTTCCATCGAGCTCATCTCCGCCGCCGCGCAGGCGGCTGCCGACAAGCTCGCGCACGACATCATCGCCTACGACGTCAGCGACGTGCTGTCGATCACGGACGCCTTCCTGCTGGCCTCCGCACCCAACGACCGCCAGGTCAAGTCGATCGTCGACGAGATCGAGGAGCGGCTCAGCAAGGAGCTCGGCACCAAGCCGGTCCGCCGCGAGGGCGACCGCGAGGCCCGCTGGGTGCTCCTGGACTACGTCGACATCGTCGTCCACGTCCAGCACAGCGAGGAGCGCGTCTTCTACGCCCTGGAGCGGCTCTGGAAGGACTGCCCCGAGCTGGAGCTTCCCGACGACGCCAAGGCCACCCGCGGCAAGGCCGCCGAGCACGCCAAGCTCCGGGCCGAGGAGGACACCGCCGACTTCGGAGGCCTGCGGTGACCGCTCCCGCGCCCACCGGGGCCGGTCGCAAGCAGGGCCCGGGCCGCCGCCTCATCCTGTGGCGCCACGGCCAGACGGCGTGGAACGTGGAGCGGCGCTTCCAGGGCACCACCGACGTCGAGCTCACCGACACCGGCATCGGCCAGGCCCGCCGCGCCGCCCGGCTGCTCGCCTCCCTGAAGCCCGACGCGATCGTCGCCTCGGACCTCCAGCGCGCGGCACACACCGCGCGCGAACTCGCCGAGCTCACCGGCCTCACGGTGACGCACGACGAGGGCCTGCGCGAGACGTACGCGGGCGTCTGGCAGGGGCTGACGCACGAGGAGATCATCGCCCGCCACGGCGACGAGTACACCGCGTGGAAACGCGGTGAGCCGATCCGCCGCGGCGGCGGCGAGCTGGAGACCGAGGTCGCCGACCGCGCCGCCCCCGTGGTGCTGCGGCACGCCGAGAAACTCCCCGAGGACGGCACCCTCGTGGTGGTCAGCCACGGCGGCACCATCCGGACCACCATCGGGCGCCTGCTCGGCCTGGAGTCCCGCCACTGGGAGAGCCTCGGCGGGCTCTCCAACTGCTGCTGGTCCGTCCTCGGCGAGGGCGCCCGCGGCTGGCGTCTCCTCGAGCACAACGCCGGCACGCTGCCGGAACCGGTCCTCGGCGACGACGACTGAGTGCCCCTCCCCGCAGCCCGTCGGGGGCCGGGACCCGGATTTCACTTTCCGGCTGGTCACAGGCTAAAGTTCTTCTTGTTCGCCCCGCGGGTCCGGGCGGAACGCGAGGGGCTATAGCTCAGTTGGTAGAGCGCCTGCATGGCATGCAGGAGGTCAGGAGTTCAATTCTCCTTAGCTCCACGGATCGAGAGATCAAGAACATCGTGCGACGAGAGTCCCGCTCCCTCCAGGGAGCGGGACTCTCGTCGTTCGGCCGCCGTCTCCGGCAGACTCTTCCTGGACCGGCTTGAGTCACTTGGGGTCCCGGAGGCGTATACCTCTGCGGAAGCTCTTCTTACATGCATGTTTGCGCTGGCCGCGACGGCTGCGGTGGGTGCCGTGTCCGGACTGGTACGAAGGCGTCGCTGACCGTATTGGTCCGTCCGTGGCAGAATCAAACGGCCGGAAGGGGGCGCGGCCCGACGGGAGGGAGTTGCGATGCCTGCGAGCATCCTCAGGGAGGTCGGTCACCTCCCTGAAGCGGCAGTCATACGGGGCAGAAGAACCCGTCTCAGCTGCCCTTCCTGCGGTTCCGGCCATGTCGCCCAGGTGCTCGGTGACAACGGTGGCGTTTCCTACGTGTGCACGGCCTGCGGCCACAGCTGGAGCTGATCGATGGGTGCACACAGGAGGAAATGCGACTGGTGCGGCAGTGGTACGCCCATCGTCCGTGACATGGAACCCGTGAACCACGACTACCAGTACTGGTGCGAGGAATGCGCGCGGGCGCTGATCATAAAAGGCGACCCGATCGAGACCTACCGTGAGCTGGAGGGCGAGCCGATCTACGGCCGGCTCCTCGAAGAGCACTGCACCCTCAAACGGTTCTACTCGTTCGTCACGGCCTGACCCCGGTACCCCTCCGGGCGGGTCGGAAACGATTTGGTGCTGCACCGGGGGACCGGTAATGTTGGCGTCGCCGCCGGGGAAACCCGGTGGGGCGCGAGGGGCTATAGCTCAGTTGGTAGAGCGCCTGCATGGCATGCAGGAGGTCAGGAGTTCAATTCTCCTTAGCTCCACAGAAGTCGAGGGCGGGTCATCCGAACAGGATGGCCCGCCCTCGGTGTTGTGCACGGAGGACCCGTACGGGAACACCTACGGGGAACGCGGACGGCGGGCCGCCCCGATCGATCCGGGTGGCCCGCCGTGGTTGCTTTCGGGTGTCTCAGCGACCGCTGCCCAGGGCACGGCGGCCCCGGCCGCCGCGCTGGGACAGGACCGGCAGACGGTCCGGGGCCGAGGCCCTGGTGTCCTCCTCCAGGCGCAGTGCCAGCGCCGGGCAACGGCGCACCGCGCGCAGTGCCTTCGCCTCCGCGTACCGGGGCACCTTCGCCTGCGCGACGGTGGGGAAGCCGTCCGCGCCGAGTTCGAAGACCTCCGGGAGGATGTCGGCGCACAGGCCGTGGCCCCGGCAGAGGGTCCAGTCGACGTAGATCTTCTGGCGGCTGGGGCCGCTCTCCTCCTCCGCCTGGCCGCCCGGGATGCCCGTAGGCGTCTGACCGCCCTCGAAGAGCGGGAGAACGCCTTCTACGGGCCTTCCGCAGCCGTTTCCGAGGACGTGGGCGGCGAGGTCGTCCGTGAACGCCTTGATGGTCGATTCCAGGAACATCGCCGAGCCGTCCGGGTGCGAGCACGCGCCGCGCCGTTTCACGGACTTGGCGACCTGCTTGACGGCCTCCAGGGCGGCGGGGCCGCCGCCGTTGAGGATGTCCGCCATGCCGCGCGCCGCGGCGGGCAGACCGAGGTAGCAGGGGCCGCACTGACCGGCGCTCTCCTCGGCCAGCCACTGGGCCACGCGCAGCGACTCGCCCAGCGGGCAGGTGTCCTGGCTGATCGGCAGGATCGCGCCGGCGCCGAGCGCGCCGCCCACCGCGTCCAGGGAGTTGCGCGAGACGATCGCCTCGTTGACCGTCGCCGAGTCGATCCACTTGCCGTGGTAGCCGCCGGTCAGCACACCCTGCGGGACCGGCGGGGCGCCGGCGAGCTGGAGGACGTACCGCAGCGGCACACCCGTGGGTACCTCGATCACCATGGGGCGGGCGACCGCGCCGGAGACCGTGAGCATGACGGTGCCCGGCTCGTCGTACAGGCCGGTGTTGCAGTAGCGCTCGGCCCCGATGCGGGCGGCGATCGCCAGCTGGGCGTACGTCTCGGCATTGGACAGCAGGGTGGGTGCGCCGCCGACGCCGCTCTGCGAGGCGCTGATCTTGCGGCCGGGCGGGATCGCCGGGCCGCCGTCGATGGAACGGATCAGTGAGGCGGCGGCGCCGGTGACCATCCGGATCGGATTGCGCTGCACGCGCGCGCGGAGGGCCGATCTGCGGCCGTTGTTGAGGCCGCGCTCGGCGAGCGCGGCCTCCATGGAACGCTGGGTGGATTCACGTGTCACCCCGATGACGAGGGTGCGAGCGCCCATGGCTTCCGCGCACAACAGGGCGCCGTCCAGGATCAGATGCGGGGCACGGTTGACCAGCACCGTGTCCTTGCGGCAGGCGGGCTCGTCCTCGCTCGCGTTGACGACGACGACCGGCCGCACGCCGCGGCGGATCGCCGTCTCGGCGACCGACCGCAGCTTCTTGTGAAAGGGGAAGCCCGCGCCGCCGCGGCCCTTCAGCGAAATACGTTCGGCGAGCTGCGCGAGCTGCTCGCCGCCCATCGGTTCGAGCGGCCCATGCACCTTGAGGTGCATGGGGAGGTCCAGGCGTTCGACAAGGTCGAAACCCGACGTGAGCTGGGGAAGCCCGACCACGCGGACTTCGGGTACGTCGGGCAGAGCCTCGTTCACTTATAGCCTCCGGAAGGCGCGTTCCAAGGTTCGCCCGAACCCGGTGCGTCGAAGTCATAGGAAGCACCGGGGGTTGTATCAGTGGCGGGACCGCTGTTGTACGTGTCATTCGCGTTGTACGTGCCATAGGCGGCATTCGACTCACCGGTGTTGTACACATCACTCGTGCCGTACGCGGGCGTGCCCGGATTGCCATAGGCCGGGATGTTGTATCCGGTGTCGGCCATCGGGTCGTACGCCGACACGGGAGCCTCACCGACCGGCGGCGGGGACGGGATCGGCCAGCTGCCCGACGTACTGCCGTCCATGCGTGGCATCGCCTCGGTGGCCTGTATGTCCATACGCGCGGTCTGGTCCATGTACGAGTCCTGGTACGAGTCCTGCGCGCGCGGGGGCGGCGTCACGGCCCGGTAGGCCGCCGCGAAGCCGTCCTGCGTGGGTTCGGGTGTCATGGTGCGGCTGGCCGGGGCGTCGTAGAGCGGCGCCGCGGAGGGCGTGCTGCGCGGTGCGGGTATCCCCGCGTCCCCGCGCGCGGGCCTGCCAGCCGACTGGTTCTCGTAGCCCGGCAGGGAGGACTCGCCGAGGCGGGCCCGGCTCGCGTCCAGGCCCTCGCGGCCCAGTCGCTCCTGGGAGCCCAGGACCGCCATGATCTGGGCGGCCACCCTGCGCTTGAACGGGCGGGGCGCCGAGCGCAGTGCCAGGGCGGCGATGACCGCGACCAGGCACAGGCTGTACAGGATCGTGAAGATCGGCTTCGCCTGGCGGCCCGCGTACAGGCCGTGGACCAGCGCGAAGCACCAGGCCGGGTAGGCCAGCATGTGCATCGCGCGCCAGCGGGCCGCGACCGGTGCCGGGGAGGCGAACCGGCTGCGCAGCGCGCCGGTGACGGCCGTGAAGATCATGAGCAGGCCGGCCATGGAGCCCATGCCGATGAGACCTGAGGTGCCGGTGACGCCGAGGCTGAAGGGGATCAGCGCGGCGATCAGTGTGACGTGGTCGAGCGCCAGCTTCACCGAGACGTGCAGCAGCAGGAAGGCGACCGAGGAGACGGCGGTCGTCCGGTGCACGGCCTGGGCGATCAGCCGCTGACGGGTGTTCAGGAAGACCCGGTCGGTCGCGACCAGGCCCCAGATCACCGAGCAGGAGAGGGCGACCAGTGACAGCACGCCGGCGCCGAAGTTGAGGAAGTCCTGGACCGAGTCACCTCCGACCAGCACGACCACGGGTATGAGGAGCAGCATGGCAGCGGTCGCCATCCCGGAGGCCGAACGGCCAGTCCCGGGAAGCGAACTGTTACTACGAGGGTTCATGGGGGCAACTCCGAGCGGTTCGGGAAGGCGGTCCCGCGTCGAACTCTAAGTCGAGACATACCGAGGAGTACGAGGTTTGAGTTATTGCGTTGTTACCAAAGGGCTGTGAGGCCGTTGTGATGTCCCATAGGGGTTGTTACGCGAAGTAATTTTTGAACCTGGTTCAGGTTTTGCTGTGTGGCGATTCACGTTTCCCTCTGAGGTCCTAGGGGGCCATGAGGGTGTCGTGTGGGGGTCCTGTGGGGACTTTCGGGACTCTTTCCGGGCGTGGCACCCGGTGCCGTGCGTGCCGGGAACTCCGTCGCGGTCCGCTCGGCGGCTGCGGTACCCTGACGCCATGCGTGCCGTACGCCTTCTGCTTAGCGAGCCGCGCTGATCAGTCCCGACCACTGACGAATCGTGGTCGGCATCGGCGCGGCGTCCCCTCCTGTGCGAGGGGATTTTTCATTTCCAGCCGCTGGCAGAGACGATCGATGGAGCTTTGAGACCATGAGCGAGACGAACCCCGCTGCCGCCGCCGAGGTTGCGGCGCCGCACCGCTACACGGCTGCCATGGCGGCCGACATCGAGGCACGCTGGCAGGACTTCTGGGACGCCGAGGGCACGTACGCCGCCCCGAACCCGACCGGCGATCTGGCGGGTGAGCCCGAGCTGGCCGCCAAGCCCAAAAAGTTCATCATGGACATGTTCCCCTACCCCTCCGGTGCGGGGCTGCACGTCGGCCATCCGCTGGGCTACATCGCGACCGATGTGTTCGCCCGCTTCCAGCGCATGACCGGCCACAACGTCCTGCATACCCTGGGCTTCGACGCCTTCGGCCTGCCCGCCGAGCAGTACGCCGTACAGACCGGCACGCACCCGCGGGTGTCCACCGAGGCCAACATCGAGAACATGAAGGTCCAGCTGCGCCGGCTGGGCCTGGGCCACGACAAGCGCCGGTCCTTCGCGACGATCGACCCCGACTACTACAAGTGGACCCAGTGGATCTTCCTGCAGATCTTCAACTCCTGGTACGACGAGAAGGCCGACAGGGCCCGTCCGATCGCCGCCCTGATCGGTCAGTTCGAGAGCGGCGAGCGCGCCGTACCCGGTGACCACGCGCGCGCGTGGAACGAACTGACGGCCATCGAGCGTGCCGACGTCCTGAGCGAGTACCGCCTGGCGTACGCCTCCGAGGCGCCCGTCAACTGGTGTCCGGGACTGGGCACCGTACTGGCGAACGAGGAGGTCACCGCCGACGGCCGGTCCGAGCGCGGCAACTTCCCCGTCTTCAAGGCCAAGCTGCGCCAGTGGAACATGCGCATCACCGCCTACGCCGACCGGCTGCTGAACGACCTGGACGTGCTGGACTGGCCCGAGGCCATCAAGCTGCAGCAGCGCAACTGGATCGGCCGCTCCGAGGGTGCCCGCGTCGACTTCCCCGCGGACGGCGAGGCCATCACGGTCTTCACCACCCGCCCGGACACCCTGTTCGGCGCCAGTTACATGGTCCTGGCGCCCGAGCACCCGCTGGTCGAGAAGCTGATCCCAGCCGCCTGGCCCGAGGGCACCCACGACGTCTGGACGGGCGGCCACGCCACGCCCGCCGAGGCCGTCGCCGCCTACCGGGCCCAGGCCGCCTCGAAGTCGGACGTCGAGCGGCAGGCCGAGGCCAAGGACAAGACCGGCGTCTTCATCGGCTCGTACGCGACCAACCCGGCCAACGGTGAGCGGATCCCCGTCTTCATCGCCGACTACGTCCTGATGGGCTACGGCACCGGCGCGATCATGGCCGTACCGGCGGGCGACCAGCGCGACTTCGAGTTCGCGCGCGCCTTCGAGCTGCCGATCCACTGCATCGTCGAGCCGACCGACGGGCGCGGCACCGACACCTCGACGTGGGACGGCGCCTTCGGGGCGTACGACGCGAAGATCATCAACTCGGCCAACGGCGACATCTCGCTGGACGGGCTGGCCGTCGCCGACGCCAAGGCGCGTATCACCGAGTGGCTGGAGCACAAGGGCATCGGCCGTGGCACGGTCAACTTCCGGCTGCGCGACTGGCTGTTCAGCCGCCAGCGCTACTGGGGCGAGCCCTTCCCCATCGTCTACGACGAGGACGGCGTCGCCCACTCGCTGCCCGAGTCGATGCTGCCCCTGGAACTGCCCGAGGTCGAGGACTACTCGCCGCGCACCTTCGACGCGGACGACGCGGACACCTCCCCGGAGACCCCGCTGTCGCGCAACGCGGACTGGGTCAACGTCACCCTGGACCTGGGCGACGGGCGCGGCCCGCGGAAGTACCGGCGCGAGACCAACACCATGCCCAACTGGGCCGGTTCCTGCTGGTACGAGCTGCGTTACCTGGACCCGCACAACAGCGAGAAGCTGGTCGACCCGGCCATCGAGCAGTACTGGATGGGCCCGCGCGAGGGACAGCCCCACGGCGGCGTCGACCTGTACGTCGGCGGCGCCGAGCACGCCGTACTGCACCTGCTGTACGCGCGTTTCTGGTCCAAGGTCCTGTTCGACCTGGGGCACGTCTCCTCGGTCGAGCCGTTCCACAAGCTGTACAACCAGGGCATGATCCAGGCCTTCGTGTACCGCGACAGCCGCGGCATCGCCGTCCCGGCCGCCGACGTGGTGGGGAGCGACGACGCCTTCTACTACGAGGGCGAGAAGGTCTCCCGGCTGCTGGGCAAGATGGGCAAGTCCCTGAAGAACGCGGTCACTCCGGACGAGATCTGCGACGAGTACGGCGCCGACACGCTGCGCCTGTACGAGATGGCCATGGGCCCGCTGGACGTGTCCCGGCCGTGGGACACGCGCGCGGTGGTGGGCCAGTACAGGCTGCTGCAGCGGCTGTGGCGCAACGTCGTCGACGAGGACAGCGGCGAGGTCACCGTGGTCGACACCGAGGCCGACGAGGCGACACTGCGTGCCCTGCACAAGGCGATCGACGGCGTCCGCCAGGATCTGGAGGGCCTGCGGTTCAACACCGCCATCGCCAAGGTCACCGAGCTGAACAACTACCTGACCAAGGCGGGCGGTCCGGTCGCGCGCGCGGTCGCCGAGGCCCTGGTGCTGCTGGTCGCACCGCTGGCCCCCCACATCGCCGAGGAACTGTGGCGCAGGCTGGGTCACTCCGACTCGGTCGTCCACCAGGACTTCCCGGTCGCCGACCCCGCATACGTCGTGGACGAGAGCGTGACCTGCGTCGTGCAGATCAAGGGCAAGGTCAAGGCACGCCTGGAGGTCTCGCCGTCGATCTCCGACGACGAGCTGGAGAAGGTGGCACTGGGCGACGACAAGGTCGTGGAGGCGCTGGCAGGCGCGGGGATCCGCAAGGTGATCGTGCGGGCGCCGAAGCTGGTCAACATCGTCACGGCGTAGGTCCGGACGCCGGTGCGGGCACCGACACGGGTGCCGGCGCGGGTGCGGGCATGGGTGCGGGCGTGGGCGGTCCGCCAGGCCGCTCGGGGTAGTCCCCTACGGGCAGGTTCGGGGTTCTTCTGGAACTCCGGGCCTGCCCTTTGCGTTTACCGTTGAAGAGCGGCTCGAAGGCCGCAGCCGGTACGAGGAGGAGCGTCGTGGAAACCGCTGTCGCAGTTGTCGCCCTGCTCTTCCTGCTGTTCGTCGTGCTGGGCGTGTACGCGACCGTGAAGGTGGTCGGCGCGGCCAAGAGAGGTGTGGACCGGACGATCTCGCAGGCCCGCCGCACGGTCGAGGACACCACGCTGCGCGCCAAGACGTATGCCCAGCCCGGCCCGGCCGGCGAGCTGGCCCAGCTCAGGCTCAGGCTGCGTACGTCCATGCGCGCCACGCAGGACGCGCTGCACGCGGGCGTGTCCGAGGACGAGTCCCTCAAGGAGTCCCTCGGCCTCTTCGAGCGGCTCAGCGCGCACGGCCAGGAGCTGGACGCCGAACTGAAGCGGCTGGAGTCCGAGCCCGACCGTGCGACGCTCGTCGCCCGCCTGCCCGCTCTGCGCGAGCGCACCGACCAGATCACGCAGGGGGCCGACTCGCTGCGCTGGGCGGCCAGGGACCGGGCGACCCGTTTCGCGGGCGACGACCTCGACGCCCTGAGGACCCAGATAGAGGTCGAGGCGGGCGCCCTGCGGCACTGGACGACCGCGGAGCCCACGCCTGCCGCGACACCCAGGCCGACCCCTACACCTGCCCCCGCTCCGCCGCCGTGGCCCGATGCCCCGGCCGCCGACGGCGCCGCGGCGCAGCAGACCTGGCCGGACAACCCCGACGCACGCCGGGCCGCCGAAGCGACCCGGCCGGCCATCACCCCGCCGGTCCGGCAGCCCGCCTACCCCTGGCAGAAGAAACCCCGTCCCGAGAGCACGACTTGATCCGGCGGACCGACTCCGGTCCTGCCGCAGGTGAAAGGGGCGGGCTGCCGCCCACGAGCTACGGCAGGTAACCTCCAGCTCATGTCCCGCCATGTCGCGATCGTCACCGATTCAACGGCCTACCTGCCGCCGCGGACGATGGAGCGCCACGGCATCATCGCGGTGCCGCTGACCGTGGTCCTCGGTGACCGGGCATTCGAGGAGGGCACGGAGATCTCGGCCCGGTCCCTGGCCCAGGCACTCCAGAAGCGCCGGTCCGTCACCACCTCGCGCCCCAGCCCCCAGCTCTTCGCGGAGACCTATCGCAAGGTAGCCGAGTCCGGCGCCACCGGCATCGTCTCGCTGCACCTCTCCGCCGAGTTCTCGGGCACGTACGACGCCGCTGTCCTGGCGGCCCGTGAGGCGCCGGTGCCCGTACGGGTGGTGGACACCGGCATGGTGGCGATGGCCCTCGGGTTCTGCGCCCTGGCCGCGGCCGAGGCGGCGGAAGCGGGCGGCACGGTGGACGAGGCCGTCACCGCCGCGGAGAAGCGGGCCGCGGGCACGTCCGCCTACTTCTACGTCGACACCCTGGACTATCTGCGCCGTGGCGGTCGGATCGGTGCCGCGCAGGCCCTCCTCGGCTCCGCCCTCGCCGTGAAGCCGCTGCTGCAACTGGACGGCGGTCGCATCGAGCTGCTGGAGAAGGTACGGACGGCGTCCAAGGCCATCGCCCGCCTGGAGGAGATCGTCGCCGAACAGGCCGGCGGCGCGCAGGTGGACATCGCCGTTCACCATCTGGCCGCTCCCGACCGGGCAGCGGCCCTCGCGGACCGGTTGCGGGAACGGGTGCCGGGGCTGGCCGCGCTGCACGTGAGCGAGATCGGGGCGGTGATCGGGGCCCATACGGGGCCTGGGCTGCTGGGAGTGGTCGTTTCCCCTCGGTGAGGGGTCCTGCCTGGCTTCTGGCGGTGTCTTTGGCCTGTTCGCGCGGCACTCGTGTGGGTGACGGAGTTATCCACAACCAGCGGGTTGTCCACCGGAATTGAGCAAGATCATCGCGAGTGTGGTGGATTGCTCCATCCTCTGCGCATGGCACTTCGATCACGCTCACACGCAACCACTCCGACCAGCGGCCCGGGCCGCGGCCCGATGTCCGACGGCCGAGTCCGCCACGGCCATCGCCGTCCTCGTGGCCGGGCCCGGCAGCATCAGGCGTCGGCAGACGAGCTCCGTCGGCGGGCGGAGGTGCTCTTCGGTGAACAGGCACTGGAACGAAGGGAGTTGGGGAACGGGCCGCCGGGTGGTGAGCGGGATGCGGGGGCGGTGGAGGGTGGTGGGGGAACGCGGTTCTCCAGGCGAGCGGTAAGGCGTGGGGTTTCCGGTGAGGGCGTGGACGTCGACGGGGACACCGTCGTCGCGGCTGCCGTTCCGGACAGCGGTATCGATACCGGCGTCGATAGCGTGGACGCCCGGGTCGCCGGGGCCTGGCAGGAGCGGGCCGGGCTTGCGATGCGGGAGCGGATGCCCGTGTGGTTGCAGGTGCGGTGCGGTCTGGAGCGGCGGAGCGTGGTGGCGCTCACGGTGGTGCTGGTCGCTGCCGCGGTGCTCGCCGCGCAGCACTTCTGGACGGGGCGTGCCCAGCCCGTCCGCGCGCCGGAGGTCGTGCGGGCGGCGGCTCCGTTCGCGGCGGCGCGGGCGGGCGGCGCGGCCGGTCCCCGGAGCGTCGCGGGAACGGCCGGGGCCCAGATCGTGGTGGACGTCAGCGGCAAGGTGCGGGAGCCGGGGGTTCATCGGCTGCCGCCCGGATCCAGGGTCGCCGATGCTTTGCTGGCCGCGGGTGGGGTGCGTCCCGGTACGAAGACCGACGGGCTCAACCGCGCGCGGTTCCTCGTCGACGGCGAACAGGTGGTGGTCGGCGGGGCTGTGCCCGTCGTACCGGGGGCGGCCGTGGGCGGTGTGGTGGGCTCGGGGGGTGGGGAAGCGGGCGGCTCCCTGGGCGGGGCGGGGGCCGGACCGGCGGCGCCTGTTTCGTTGAACACGGCCACCACGGACCAGCTCGACACCTTGCCGGGGGTCGGCCCTGTGCTGGCGCAGCACATCATCGACTACCGCACCCAGCACGGCGGATACCGGTCCGTGGACGAGCTGCGCGACGTGAACGGCATCGGTGACCGCCGTTTCGCCGACCTGCGAAATCTCGTGCAGCCATGAGCCGGGTACCGCTCTCGTCCGAGTCCGAAGGCCCGCCGGGGCATGTCGTGGCCGGGGCCGCGCACGAGGAGCCCCGCCCGCTCGACGATCAGTTCACCCCCGCTCGCCGGGCACCTCGCGCCCGCAGGTCCGTGCACACGGCCTCGGGGAAACGGCTGGGGGAAGCCAACCCCCGGCAGGAAGGGCCGACCGACCTGCGGTTGGTGCCGCCCGCACTGGCGGCCTGGGCGACGGCGGCACTGGCGCTGGATGTCTCGCCCGGCCGGGTCACCGGCATCGCGGTCGGCTGCTCGGTCGTGGCGGGCTCGCTCCTGCTGGTCCGCCGTACTTCCGGACGACCCGGTCTCCCGTCGGTGGGACAGCCCCGGTGGGGCAGCTGGTCACGGGTCTCCGTGGCTGCCGTGCTGCTCTGTGTCGCCGCGGCTGCCGTCTCGGCCGGCCTGCACGGGGCCGATCTGCGGCGGGGGCCGGTGCCGGGGCTGGCACGGCAGTACGCCACGGTGACGGCCGAGTTGGAGGTCACCTCCGATCCACGGCTCACCCGGCCCCGCGTCCAGGGCGCCCACGCCCTGCCGACCGCCGTACTGCTCGACGCCGATGTCCGGCGAGTGGAGGAGACGGACGGAAGTACGGTGGCGACGCGGACGCCCGTGCTCGTGACCGTGGACATGGGCGCGAAGCCGAAGAAGGCGGGACCGTTCGGCCGGGCGGCGAAGTCGGCGGACGGGCCCGAGCGTTCGCCCTGGCTGGGGCTGTTGCCGTCCACGCGGCTGCGGGTGACCGGCCGGCTCGTGCCCGCGTTGACGGGCGGTGACCGGGTCGCGGCCGTGCTGCGGGTACGGGACCGAGCGGCGCCGGAGGTGGTGAGGCAGCCGTCGGCCGCACAGCGGTTCGCGGGGCGGCTGCGTGCGGGGCTGCGGGACGCCACCGAGGACCTGCCGGCGGATGCGCGGGCGCTGCTGCCCGGGCTGGTCGTCGGGGACACCTCCCGCGTCACACCCGAGCTGGACGAGGCGTTCAAGGAGACCGACCTCACGCATTTGACGGCCGTAAGCGGAGCGAACTTCACGATCATCCTCGCCCTGCTCCTCGGGCCGCCCGCCCTCGCCCAGCAGGTCGAACGGCGTGGCCTCGCACCGCGCCTGGGTATTTCCCTCCGGACGACCGCGCTGCTCGGCGGCGCGCTCACCCTGGGGTTCGTCGTCGTGTGCAGACCCGACCCGAGTGTGCTGCGGGCCGCGGCCTGCGGATCCGTCGCGCTGCTCGCCCTCGCGACCGGACGCCGCCGGTCCCTGGTCCCGGCGCTGGCGACCGCGGTTCTGCTGCTGGTGCTGTACGACCCCTGGCTGGCACGGAGTTACGGCTTCCTGCTCTCCGTCCTCGCCACCGGCGCACTCCTCACCCTCGCGCCCCGCTGGAGCCCGGCCTTGCGCAGGCGCGGGGTACCGCCGCGACTGGCCGAGGCGCTGGCCGCGGCCGGTGCCGCGCAGGCCGTGTGCGCGCCCGTCGTGGCCGTGCTGTCGGCGCGGGTGAGCCTGGTGGCGGTGCCGTGCAACCTGCTCGCGGAGTTCGCCGTCGCCCCGGCCACCGTGCTGGGCTTCGCGGCGCTGGCCACGGCGCCGGTGGCGCTGCCGGTGGCCAAGGTGCTGGCCTGGGGCGCGAGCTGGCCCGCGGGCTGGATCGTGGACATCGCCCGTACGGGAGCGGCGCTGCCCGGCGGGGGAGTGGACTGGCCGGGCAGCTGGACGGGCGCGCTGCTGCTGGGGCTGTGCATGGTGCTCGTCGTGTTCGCCGGCGCGCGCCTGCTCAAGCATCCCTGGTGGTGCGCGGCCTGCGGGGTGCTGCTGCTCCTGGTGGTGGTACGGCCGGCGCCGCTGACCAGGGTGGTCACGGGGTGGCCGCCGCCGGGCTGGCGGTTCGCGATGTGCGACGTGGGCCAGGGGGACGCGACCGTGCTCGCGGCGGGGGAAGACACCGGTGTGGTCGTGGACGCCGGACCGGACCCGGCACTGGTCGACCACTGTCTGCGCGAACTGGGCATCACCAAGGTGCCCCTCGTGATCCTGACCCACTTCCACGCGGACCACGTCGCGGGGCTGCCCGGCGTACTGCGCGGGCGCTCGGTGGGCGCCATCGAGACCACGGGGTTCGAGGAGCCCGAGGACCAGGCCGAGTTCGTGCAGCGGGAGGCGGCGGCCCACCGCATTCCGGTGACGCGTGCCCTCGCCGGGGAGCGGCGGCGGACGGGTGACCTCGACTGGGAGGTGCTGTGGCCGAGACCGGCCCCGGCCCCCGAGCCGGAGGGCGCCAACGACGCCAGTGTCACGCTGCTCGTACGGTCGGCCGGGCTGCGTCTGCTGCTCCTCGGGGACCTCGAACCCCCGGCCCAGCGCGCCCTGTTGAGCTCGCCGGCCGCCGCGCAGGTGCGTGCCGTGGACGTCCTCAAGGTCGCCCACCACGGGTCGGCCTATCAGGACCCGGACCTCATACGGGTGGCGGCCCCGAGGCTGGCGCTCATCTCGTGCGGCGCGGACAACACCTACGGGCATCCCGCTCCCGGCACGGTGGCGGCGCTCAGGGACGGGGGTGCCGTGGTGCTGCGGACGGACGAGGACGGTGCGTTGGCGGTCGTCGGTGCGGGGCGGGAGCTGCGGGTGGCGAGAGACTGAGGCCATGGACTCCGCACAGGCTGCTGCCTACCTCCGTCGGCTGGGCGTCGAACGCCCGGTGCCGCCCACCCTCGACGTACTGCGCGAGCTGCAACTGCGGCACCTGGTGGCGGTGCCCTTCGAGAACCTCGCGATCCATCTCGGCGAGGACATCGTCCTGGAGGAGAACCGGCTGTTCGACAAGGTGGTGGGTGCCCGGCGAGGCGGGTTCTGCTACGAACTGAACGGTGTCTTCGGGGCGTTGCTCACGGCGCTGGGCTTCGACGTCACGCTGCTCGCGGCGCGGGTGTACGGCGACGAGGAGCGGCTGGGGATCCCGTACGACCATCTCGCGCTGCGGGTGCGGACGGGGGACGACGACAGCGACTGGCTGGTCGACGTGGGATTCGGGGCGCACAGCCACGGTCCACTGGCGATCGGGGAACGGCGCGAGCAGGAGGATCCGGGCGGTACGTTCCGGGTCGTCGAGGCGGGGGCGGACGCGGCGGGAGTACGAGGTGGCGGGGTGGACGGGGGCTCGGGCGCGGGTGACCTGGATGTGGTCCGGGACGGCAGTCGTCAGTACCGGCTGGAGCTGCGGCCCCGTGTGCTCGGGGATTTCGTGGCCGGGGCCTGGTGGCACAGCACCTCGCCGGAGTCGCACTTCACGAAGTCCCTGGTCTGTTCGCGGGTCACGGACGACGGAGGGAGGATCACGCTCAGCGGCCGGAGTCTCACGGTGACGGCGCCGGGCGGGGAGAAGGAGGCGAGGGAGCTGGGGGCGGACAGCGAGGTGCTCGCCGTGTACCGGGAGCATTTCGGGGTCGAGATGTCGGAGGTGCCGACGGTCCGGGGGCCGGGTGGGGGCGACCGAGACGGCTGAGGCGACTGGACCGGGCTTCGGGGTGGCGGAAAATGTCTCCGTGAGCGATGTGAGACATGTGCTGGTGCTGCCCGACCGTGATGCCGCCGAGGCCGTGGTGGAGGCGCTGCGTGACAGGTACGGCCTCGACGAGGAGCCGCGGCTCGTACGGGATGCGCTGGCCGGAGAGGACGACGCGGAGGACGCGCAGTGGCTTGTGGTGCTGCGGGACGAGGCGGGCCGGCTGGATCCGAAGGAGTTGGACGCGTTCGCGGGGGAGTGGGAGGGGTGGCGGGAGGAGCCGTAGTTCGTGAGGAACCGTAGTTTGTGGGTGGGGGCGTGGGCGTGGCCTTGGCCGTGTCGGTTCGCCGGAGGCTTCGGTGAGCTTGGTGGGCGGCGGCGTTGTCAGTGGCTCGTGGGATGCTTTCGGGGATGGCCAAGAAGACCGCACATGACGACCCTCTCGCCCCCGTGACGCTTGCCGTGGGCCAGGAGGACCTCCTGCTCGACCGTGCCGTGCAGGAGGTGGTGGCCGCCGCCCGGGCCGCCGACGCCGACACGGACGTCCGAGACCTGGCCTCGGACCAGCTGCAGCCGGGCACGCTGGCCGAGCTGACCAGTCCTTCGCTCTTCGCGGAGCGCAAGGTCGTGGTCGTACGCAACGCGCATGATCTGTCGGCCGACACGGTCAAGGATGTGAAGGCGTACTTCGGGGCGCCCGCCGAGGAGATCACCCTCGTGCTGCTGCACGCGGGGGGAGTCAAGGGCAAGGGGCTGCTCGACGCGGCGCGCAAGGCGGGGGCGCGGGAGGTGGCGTGTCCCAAGATGACGAAACCGGCGGATCGGCTGGCGTTCGTGCGGTCGGAGTTCCGGGTGACGGGGAGATCCGCCACGCCTGAGGCGTGCCAGGCGCTTGTCGACTCGATCGGGAGCGATCTGCGGGAGCTGGCGTCCGCGGTGACTCAGCTCGTCGCGGATGTCGAGGGGACGATCGACGGGGCCGTGGTCGGGCGGTACTACACGGGGCGGGCCGAGGCGTCGAGCTTCGAGGTCGCCGACCGGGCTGTCGAGGGGCGGGCGGCGGAGGCGCTGGAGGCGTTGCGGTGGTCGTTGTCGACCGGAGTGGCGCCGGTGCTGATCACCAGTGCGTTGGCGCAGGGGGTGCGGGCGATCGGGAAGCTGTCCTCCGCGCGGGGTGGGCGGCCGGCGGATCTCGCCCGGGAGCTGGGGATGCCGCCGTGGAAGATCGATCGGGTGCGGCAGCAGATGCGGGGGTGGACGCCTGATGGGGTTGCTGAGGCGTTGCAGGCGGTGGCTTTGGCTGACGCGGGGGTGAAGGGGGGCGGGGACGATCCCGAGTACGCGTTGGAGAAGGCGGTTGTGGTGATCGCTCGCGCCGCTCGGTCTCGGGGGCGGGGATAAGGGTGGGTTTCCTTGCCCCCGCCGCCCCTACCCGTCCCATCCTGTTCCTGGGGGTTGCGCCTCCAGACCCCCGCTCCGGCCCTGAACGGGCCTTGTCCTCAATCGCCGGACGGGCTGGGGGTGCGGGTCGGAGCTGACGGGGTCCCGTTCCGGGCTAGAGGGGTACCGCTTGCGCTGCAGGCGGCGTTCGCGTTCATGCCGAAGGCCCCGTCGCTGTCCTGGGGTAGGACAGTGGACGGGGCCCTCGGGCAGAACGTTCTGCTTGGCTTCACGCCCGCGTGGCGAACGCAGTTCGTGCGTGGAGCCGGGGTGCCGGGTGGGGGCGGGAGAGAGGGCCCGCTGGGTCCTTCCGGCGGTGAATCAGATCAAGAAGGAGAGGTTCAGCCCTGAAGCGACGCGACCTTGGAAGCAAGCGCCGACTTCTTGTTGGCGGCCTGGTTCTTGTGGATGACGCCCTTCGCGACGGCCTTGTCGAGCTGACGCGCGGCAGCGCGCTGAGCCTCGGTGGCCTTCTCGACGTCACCCGCGGCAGCGGCCTCGCGGGCCTTGCGGACCGCGGTCTTCAGGGAGGACTTGACGGCCTTGTTGCGCAGCCGGGCCTTCTCGTTGGTCTTGATCCGCTTGATCTGGGACTTGATGTTCGCCACGAATGAGCCTTTTCAGGTTCAGGCGCACGAGGGCATGCCTCACGCGCCGTTTGATTGCTTCTTTGTTTCACTGCGTTCTACCGCACGGAGTTTCACCGCACGTGTGTCTCCTGCTGAGAGGGCATGAGACACAACGATCCAGGCTACCAGCCGTCTTCCGGACAGCCCAATCCGGCTGCGGGGCCGCCGGCCCGTACCGCGTGAAACCGCCCAAACCGGTCCCTGCTCCCCGCCCGTGGGACCATGGAGCCTACGTATCGATCCGACCCGAGACCGCAGACACTGCGGACGCCTCAAGAATCAGGACCCTGCGTGCCCGCGATCCCTAGCCATGTGCCCGAGCCGAGCCGTACCGACCCGGCGCTGCTCCGCAACTTCTGCATCATCGCGCACATCGACCACGGCAAGTCCACGCTCGCCGACCGGATGCTCCAGCTGACCGGAGTGGTCGACCAGCGGCAGATGCGCGCCCAGTACCTCGACCGCATGGACATCGAGCGCGAGCGCGGCATCACGATCAAGTCCCAGGCGGTACGCCTGCCGTGGGCCCCGACCGACGGGGACGGGGGCGGTCAGGGCAGGACCCACATCCTGAACATGATCGACACCCCGGGACACGTCGACTTCACCTACGAGGTCTCGCGGTCGCTCGCGGCCTGCGAGGGCACCGTTCTCCTCGTCGACGCGGCCCAGGGCATCGAGGCCCAGACCCTCGCCAACCTGTACCTGGCGATGGAGAACGACCTCAAGATCATCCCCGTACTGAACAAGATCGACCTGCCGGCCGCCCAGCCGGAGAAGTTCGCCGCGGAGCTCGCCAACCTCATCGGCTGCGACCCCGACGACGTCCTCAGGGTCTCCGCCAAGACCGGTGTCGGTGTCGATGCGCTGCTCAACAGGGTCGTCGCGGAGGTTCCGGCTCCCGTCGGAACCGTGGACGCGCCCGCCCGGGCCATGATCTTCGACTCGGTGTACGACTCGTACCGGGGCGTCGTGACGTACGTACGAGTCATCGACGGGCAGCTCAACAAGCGTGAGCGGATCCGGATGATGTCCACCGGCGCGACCCATGAGCTGCTGGAGATCGGCGTCTCGTCCCCCGAGATGAAGTCGGCCGACGGGCTCGGGGTCGGTGAGGTGGGGTATCTCATCACCGGGGTGAAGGACGTCCGCCAGTCCAAGGTCGGTGACACGATCACCACCCTCCACAAGGGTGCGACCGAGGCGCTCGGCGGGTACAAGGACCCGAAGCCCATGGTCTTCTCCGGGCTCTATCCGCTGGACGGGTCCGACTACCCGGAGCTGCGCGACGCCCTCGACAAGCTCCAGCTCAACGACGCCGCGCTCGTCTACGAGCCGGAGACCTCCGCCGCCCTGGGCTTCGGGTTCCGGGTCGGGTTCCTGGGGCTGCTCCACCTCGACGTCATCCGGGAGCGGCTGGAGCGGGAATTCGGCCTCGATCTCATCGCCACCGCGCCCAACGTGGTGTACCGGGTGGTGATGGAGGACACCTCCGAGCACATCGTCACCAACCCGAGCGAGTTCCCCGAGGGGAAGATCAGCGACGTCTACGAGCCCGTCGTACGGGCCACGATCCTCGCGCCGTCCGAGTTCATCGGGTCGATCATGGAGCTGTGCCAGACCAGGCGCGGTGTGCTGCTCGGGATGGACTACCTGTCGGAGGACCGGGTCGAGATCCGGTACACCCTGCCGCTCGCCGAGATCGTCTTCGACTTCTTCGACCAGCTGAAGTCCAAGACCCGCGGATACGCGTCTCTGGACTACGAGCCCACCGGGGAGCAGACCTCCAGCCTCGTCAAGGTCGACATCCTGCTGCACGGCGACAAGGTCGACGCGTTCTCCGCCGTCACCCACAAGGACGCGGCGTACGCGTACGGGGTGCGGCTCGTCGCCAAGCTGCGCGAGCTGATTCCGCGGCAGGCCTTCGAGGTGCCCATCCAGGCGGCCATCGGGTCGCGGGTCATCGCCCGCGAGACCATCCGCGCGATTCGCAAGGACGTTCTCGCCAAGTGCTACGGCGGTGACATCTCGCGTAAGCGGAAGCTGCTGGAGAAGCAGAAGGAGGGCAAGAAGCGGATGAAGATGGTGGGCTCTGTGGAGGTTCCGCAGGACGCCTTCATCGCCGTCCTGTCGAGTGACGAGAACGCGGGGTCGGGCAAGGGCAAGAAGTAGCCGACACCGGCCCGTGGGAATCGGGACGAAGGGGGCCCGGCGCGTAAGAACGCGGCGGGCCCCCTTCGTGTGCGTACCGTCGGGTCTGCGGGAAGCGGACAGTCGCTCCCTGTGGGAAGTGACAGGCCGTCGCCCCTTACGCGCCGGGCGGTCGCGCCTTACTCTGATCTCTGCTCGGTAGTTACTCGCGAGTCACTCAGGTTTCGTCTCGTGATGTGCATGCCGGTCACGCCCTGCTGACCTGCATTTCTGCTGGGGGTCCGGGGTCGTCCCCCGGGAAGACGCAGTACCAACAGCCGCAAATGAGCCAGCCGCCGCACTGCCGCGGGCCCCGGAGGATGTCGTGAGCGACACACAGACCTTGATCGAGAACCGTCCGCCGTCCGTCGCCGGTCTTTTCCTGGACCGCGTGGCCGCCACGCCGGACGCCGAGGCCTACCGCTACCCGGTACCCCCGGCCACCGGTGAGGGCCCTGACGACTGGAAGTCGCTGACCTGGGCGCAGACCGCCGAGCGGGTCTACGCCGTCGCCGCCGGCCTCATCGAACTGGGCGTACAGCCGGAGCAGCGCGTCGCGCTCGCCTCCGCGACCCGCGTCGAGTGGATCATCGGTGACCTGGGCATCATGTGCGCCGGCGCCGCCACGACCACGGTGTATCCGCAGACCAACACCGACGAGTCGGCGTTCATCCTCTCCGACTCCGGCAGCAAGGTGCTGATCGCCGAGGACGTGACCCAGCTCGCCAAGGTGCAGGAGAAGCGCGCCGAACTGCCCGAACTCACCCATGTCGTGGTCATCGACCCGGCCGGGGTCGAGAGCGGCGAGGGGGTGCTCACCCTCGCCGAGCTGGAGCAGCGGGGTGCCGCGTACCTGGAGAAGAACCCGGACCTGATCAAGGAGCGGGTCGGGGCCATCACGAAGGACCAGCTCGCCACCCTCATCTACACCTCGGGTACGACGGGCCGCCCCAAGGGGGTCCGGCTGCCGCACGACAACTGGTCGTACATGGCGAAGGCGACCGCTGCGACCGGGCTGATCAGCGCCGTTGACGTGCAGTACCTGTGGCTGCCGCTCGCGCACGTCTTCGGCAAGGTGCTGACCTCCGGTCAGATCGAGGTCGGGCACGTCACCGCCGTCGACGGCCGTGTCGACAAGATCATCGAGAACCTTCCGGCCGTGCAGCCGACGTACATGGCCGCGGTGCCGCGCATCTTCGAGAAGGTCTACAACGGGGTCGCCGCCAAGGCGCGGGCCGGTGGCGGCGCCAAGTACAAGATCTTCCAGTGGGCCTCCGAGGTCGCCCGCGAGTACGCCAAGGTCACCCAGGACAACTTCCGGCGCACCGGCACCGCCTCCGCGCCCTTCGCCCTCGCCGCGAAGCACAAGGTCGCCGACGCGCTCGTCTTCGCCAAGATCCGCGAGGCCTTCGGCGGCAACCTGCGCGCCTGTGTCTCCGGCTCGGCCGCCCTCGCACCCGAGATCGGCTTCTTCTTCTCCGGCGCCGGCATCCACATCCTGGAGGGCTACGGCCTCACCGAGTCCTCCGCCGCCTCCTTCGTCAACCCCGGTGAGGCCTACCGCACCGGCACGGTCGGCAAGCCGCTGCCCGGCACGGAGGTGCGTATCGCGGACGACGGCGAGATCCTGCTGCGCGGGCCCGGCATCATGGAGGGCTACCACGGCCTGCCCGAGAAGACCGCGGAGGTGCTGGAGTCCGACGGCTGGTTCCACACCGGGGACATCGGTGAGCTGTCGCCCGACGGCTATCTGCGGATCACCGACCGCAAGAAGGACCTCATCAAGACGTCCGGCGGCAAGTACATCGCGCCCGCCGAGGTCGAGGGGCAGTTCAAGGCGGTCTGCCCGTACGTCTCCAACATCCTCGTCCACGGCGCCGACCGGAACTTCTGCACGGCCCTCATCGCGCTCGACGAACCGTCGATCCTGGGCTGGGCGAAGGACAACGGGCTCGACGGGAAGTCGTACGCGGAGGTTGTCGCCGCGCCGGGGACGGTGGCTCTCATCGAGGGGTACGTCAAGGAGCTCAACGGGGGGCTTCAGCGGTGGCAGACCATCAAGAAGTTCCGGTTGTTGCCGCGGGACCTCGACATCGAGCACGGGGAGATCACGCCGAGCCTGAAGCTGAAGCGGCCGGTTGTCGAGCGGGAGTACAAGCATCTGATCGATGAGATGTACGCGGGGTCGCGCGAGGCGTAGGCGTAGGTGTAGGAGGAGCTGACGGCGGGGGACGAGCGGCGACTGCGGGTTGGTTGGCGCTTGTCGCTTGTCGCTTGTCGCGCCCGCGTGGCGGAGACGCGGATCGACACAGCCCCGCGCCCCTGAGGTCAGGACCGACGGCCCCTGCCCACCAGGTGACCGCGTAGTGCCCGCCTCCGTCCCCTCGTCGGTGAAGCGGAGAGCTGACCGGGCATGGTGGCGTTGACCGGTTGAGTCACATCCCGTCAACTGCCCGACAGACGCTGAACTTTGGCGTGTCCGCCGCCGGGCGGTGGCCGGTTTCCGGTGCCTTCGCGAAGTCGCCGTCCCGGGCCGCTGTCGTCGCGGTGAGCGGCGGACGTAGATCGGATGCCCGAATCTGTCCTTCTCTGGGCCCTTCCGGATCACCTTTCTCACTCATGGCGACCCACTTCGTAACTCGTCGCTTATGGGCGTGGTCACTCTGTCACTCTGTCCGCGACCGCTGACCTGTATTCGTACGAACTGCTCGGGGAGCTGCCCATGGGGGCCATTCCGACGCAACGGGAGACCGTGTTCCGCGCGCTGTCCCGTGCGCCCGGCCCGCCCGCGCATCGGGGCGCGGACCGGCGTGCGGTCGTGCACGCCACGCTCGGTGGCGGCCCCCTCGCGCCCGGCGCCGCCCGCGGCCTCGTACGCGCCGCTCTCGCCGACTGGGTCCGGCTCGGTCTGCCCGGTGCCGCTTCCCTGTCCGACCGGCTCACCGGCGACGCCATGGTGGTCGTCAGTGAACTCGTCACCAACGCCGTCGTCCACGCGGGGACGGACGTGGAGCTGCAGTGCCGCCTGGAGACGCCGGACGAACCGGAGGAGGAAGGGGAGGGGGAGAGTGAGAGGGGGATGGGCAGGGAGGAAGAGGGGGAGGCGGGCTGTGGCGTCGCGCTCGTCGTCGAGGTGTCCGATCACCATCCCTCCCGCGCGCCCCGGGACGGTGGTGTCGAACTTCCGTACGACATACCGGAGTACGGGCGCGGCCTTCGCCTTGTCTCCGTACTCTCCGAGGCCTGGGGTGTCACCTACCGCACCGGCGTCAAGACCGTCTGGGCGCGGCTTCCCGCCGAAGGCATGACGGTCGACGACGACCTCGACCCGTACGCCGGCACCCAGGCCCTCGGGCACGGGTTACGAGTCGCCGAGAACCTCGCCCCCGAGCCGCAGCGCGGCCCGGGTGACCAGGAGTGGCTCAATCACGGCGCCCTCTCCTTCCTCGCCGAGGCCTCGGACCTGCTCGCCGGGCAGCTCGACGAGGACCTCGTCGCCGCGCTCACCGGACAGCTCCTCGTGCCGCGCCTCGCCGACTGGTGCGCGGTGTGGCTGGAGGACGAGTCCATGGGACGCGGCAGCTGGGGCGACGGAGGCGGAGGCGGGGACGGGGGCTACACCGGGCCCGGGCCACGGCTCGCCCGGGTCTGGCACGGCAGCGAGGACCGTATCGAGGCGCTGCGCCGCGCCCTGGAGAAGGACCCGCCGCGGCCGCCCGACACCACCAGAACCGGGCCGGTCACCGTGCCCTGGCCGGGTGAGGCGCTCGGCGGGTGCGGGGAGACCGGCTCCGCGCTCGCCTACCGGCTGGTCGCGGGCGGCCGGCCGCTCGGCACGCTGGTCATCGGGCGGGCCGGGACGATCCGCTTCCCCGACGAGGTCACCGGCCTGGTCGAGGATCTCAGCCGCCGCGTCGCGCTCGCCATCGGCGCCGCCCGCCAGTACGCCCGCCAGGCCACCATCAGCCGCATCCTCCAGCGCGGGCTGCTGCCCGGCGCCGTCGCCGAGATCCCCGGCGTCAGCAGCGCCCTCGTCTACGAACCCTGCGACAAGGGCGGGCCCAGCGGCGACTTCTACGACCTCTTCCCGGCCGGCGACGGCCGCTGGTGCTTCGCCGTCGGCGACGTCCAGGGCAAGGGCCCGGAAGCCGCCGTGGTGATCGGCCTCGCCCGCCCCTGGCTGCGGCTGCTCGCCCGCGAGGGCTACCGCGTCGCCGACGTCCTCGACCGCCTCAACCAGCTGCTCCTCGACGATGCCACGGAGACGGCGGACGCGGCGGCCCGCGCGCTGGTCGCGGCGGACGGGCGTCCCGCAGTGCCGGTGGGCGCGGTGGGTTCGGTCGTCCCGGGTGCGGTACGGCCTGGGGAGGGGCCGCAGACCCGCTTCCTCTCCCTCCTCTACGGCGAACTCGCGCCCTTCGACGGAGGCGTGCGCTGCACGCTCGCCTCCGCCGGGCATCCGCTGCCCCTGGTGCTCCGGGCGAGCGGTGAGGTCCGTACGGCCGCCGAACCGCAGACGCTGCTCGGGGTCGTCGAGGACGAGACGTACACGAGCGGGAGTTTCGAGCTGCGGCCCGGTGACAGCCTGCTGTGCGTCACCGACGGGGTCACCGAGCGGCGCTGCGGGCCCCGCCAGTTCGACGACGGCGACGGCCTGGCGAACGCCCTCGCCGGCTGCGCGGGCCTGAACGCGGAGCTGATCGCCGAACGTATCCGCCGGCTTGTGCACGAGTTCGGGGAGAAACCGCCGGAGGACGATCTGGCGCTGCTGGTCCTCCAGGCGGAACCGCTCGGCGAGTGACCCGCGCGCGGGGGGTCGGACAGGGCATCGGGCCCGACCCCGGGCGGGCCGCCTCGCCGGTGCTGGACAATGGAGGAATGCCCTCCGCACTCCCCGACGGCGAGCCCGTCCCCGAAGACGGTGCCCTGCCCGCCCCCGCGCTCGCCGGGGCCGCGGACCGTCCCCTCGGGTTCTACCTCCACGTCCCGTACTGCGCGACCCGCTGCGGCTACTGCGACTTCAACACCTACACGGCGACCGAGCTACGCGGCACGGGCGGTGTCCTGGCCTCCCGCGACAACTACGCGGACACCCTGATCGACGAGATACGGCTGGCGCGGAAGGTGCTGGGCGACGACCCGCGGCCGGTGCGCACGGTATTCGTCGGAGGCGGTACGCCGACCCTGCTGGCCGCCGACGATCTCGTACGGATGCTGCGGTCCATCCGCGACGAGTTCGGCCTCGCGGCGGACGCCGAGGTGACGACGGAGGCGAATCCGGAGTCGGTGGACGAGCGGTATCTGGCCACCCTGCGCGAGGGCGGCTTCAACCGGATCTCGTTCGGGATGCAGAGCGCGAAGCAGCACGTGCTGAAGGTGCTTGACCGTACGCACACGCCGGGGCGTCCTGAGGCGTGTGTCGCGGAGGCGCGGGCCGTGGGGTTCGAACATGTGAACCTCGATCTGATCTACGGCACCCCGGGGGAGTCAGACGACGACTGGCGGGCCTCGCTGGAGGCGGTGCTCGGGGCGGGGCCGGATCACGTGAGTGCTTATGCGTTGATCGTGGAGGAGGGTACGCAGCTGGCCCGGCGAATCCGCCGGGGCGAGGTGCCGATGACCGACGACGACGTGCACGCGGACCGGTATCTGATCGCGGACGAGGTGCTCGGCGCGGCGGGTTACCAGTGGTACGAGGTGTCGAACTGGGCGACTTCGGTGGCTGCCCGCTGCCTCCACAACGAGCTGTACTGGCGCGGTGCCGACTGGTGGGGCGCGGGGCCCGGGGCGCACAGCCATGTGGGGGGCGTGCGGTGGTGGAACGTGAAGCATCCGGGGGCGTACGCCGGGGCGCTGGCGGCGGGGCGGTCGCCGGGGGCGGGGCGTGAGGTGCTGGCGGAGGAGGACCGGCGGGTGGAGCGGGTTCTGCTGGAGCTGAGGCTGCGGGAGGGGGTGCCGTTGGCGCTGTTGCGCTCCGCTGGGCTGGTGGCTGCGGGGCGGGCGTTGGCGGAGGGGCTGTTGGAGGCGGGGCCCTACCGGGAGGGGCGGGCGGTGTTGACTTTGCGGGGGCGGTTGTTGGCGGACGCGGTGGTGCGGGACCTGGTGGACTGAGGGGGCGGTTTCTCGCCCCCGCCGCCCTTACCCGTCCCGTCCCGTTCCTGGGGGCCGCGCCCCCAGACCCCGGCTTCCGGCCCTGAAGGGGCCTCGTCCTCAAACGCCGGACGGGCTGGGGGGTGGTGCGGTCACGAAGTCGATCAGTTCCTCCACGCGGCCCAGCAGCTCCGATTCCAGGTCCCGGTACGAACCCACCCGCGCCAGGATCGCCCGCCACACCGCCCCCGTGTTCTCCGGCCACCCCAGCTCCCTGCACACCCCCGTCTTCCAGTCCTGTCCGTGCGGGATCCGGGGCCAGCCCGGGATGCCCAGTGACGCCGGCTTCACCGCCTCCCACACGTCGATGTACGGATGCCCGACCACCAGCGCGTGTTCGCTCGTCACCGACCGCGCGATCCGGAACTCCTTCGTGCCCGGCACCAGATGGTCCACCAGGATGCCCAGGCGGGCGTCCGGGCCCGGGGCGAACTCGGTCACGATCGCGGGCAGGTCGTCGATGCCCTCCAGGTACTCCACGACCACGCCCTCGACCCGCAGGTCGTCCCCCCACACCTTCTCGACCAGCTCGGCGTCATGACGCCCCTCGACATAGATCCGCCCCGCCCGGGCCACCCGCGCCCGGGCACCGGGCACCGCCACCGACCCGGAAGCCGTACGGGACCGGCCTACCGAGGGCGATGACGATGAGGACGACGGGGACGGGCGTACGAGGGTCACCACCTTGCCCTCCAGCAGGAAGCCGCCCGGCTCCAGCGGGAACACACGGTGTTTGCCGAAGCGGTCCTCCAGAGTGACCGTGCCCGCCTCGCAGCGGATCACCGCGCCGCAGAAGCCCGTACCCGGCTCCTCGACCACCAGGCCCGGGTCCGCCGGGACCTGCGGTACGGGCTTGGGCTTCTTCCACGGCGGGGTCAGGTCCGGAGAGTACTGGCGCATTCGGATGACGATAGGAGAAGCGGCCGTACGGTCAGGACACCGGCTCCCGCGACACGCCGAAACGGCTTGCCAGGGCGTCCCGTTGGGCCCGTACGAACGCCGCGTCCACCACCGCGCCGTGGCCGGGTACGTACACGGCGTCCTCGCCGCCCAGGGAGAGGAGGCGGTCGAGGGCCGTCGGCCAGTGCGACGGTACGGCGTCGGGGCCCGCCTGGGGTTCGCCCGACTCCTCGACCAGGTCGCCGCAGAAGACGACGGTCGGGTCGCCCGGCACGACGGCCACGAGGTCGCTGCGGGTGTGGCCGGGGCCGACGGCACTCAGGACGACTTCCGGGCCGTCGTGCAGCTGGGCGGTGAGACTCCCCCGGACCTGCTGATGCGGAACCACCAGGGTGTCCGCCGCCTCCTCCGCCGCACGGACGTCCAGACCGTTGCGTACGGCATCCGCGCACAACGCCGCGCGCCCCACCTCCCCGAATGCGTCGTTCGGGCCCAGCGCCGCGAACACATGCGCACCCGCGAACACCGCCGCCCCGAAAACGTGATCGAAGTGGGGGTGTGTGAGTGCGACAAAGTCCACACGGCGGCCGGCGAGTTCCTGGGCCTCCAGGCGCAGTCTCGCGCCCTCCGCGAGGCTCGATCCCGCGTCGATCAGCAGGGCGCCGCCCGGGCCGGTCACCAGCCCCACCGTGCAGTCCCAGACCGGCAGCTGGCACCGGCCGACCCCGGCCGCCAGACGCTCCCAGCCCAGGTCGGCCCACCTCGGCTCTTCCCAAGTCACCTTCATGCGGCGACGCTAGCCGGACACGACATCGCAGGACAGGTCGGTACACGTCGGCAGGTCGGTGCGGGCCGCCCTTGCCGGGGGCGTACCCGACAGCCGTACACTGGGCCGGGGAACTCTGGCACTCGCACGCGAAGAGTGCCAGGGAAGGCCAATGGAGAGTCGAAGAGCCGATGACGGCCCGGGTGGGAGACCGGGCGGCGGGTAGGCGCGACAGGGGACGACAGCAGCTGGAGGTGTGCGCGATGCTCAGTGAACGCAGGCTCGAAGTGCTGCGCGCGATCGTCCAGGACTATGTCGGCACCGAGGAGCCGGTCGGGTCCAAGGCACTCACCGAGCGGCACAACCTCGGGGTCTCGCCGGCGACCGTCCGCAACGACATGGCGGCCCTGGAGGACGAGGGCTTCATCGCCCAGCCCCACACCAGCGCCGGGCGCATCCCGACCGAGAAGGGCTACCGGCTCTTCGTCGACAGGCTCGCCGGCGTCAAGCCGATGACGGCGCCCGAGCGGCGTGCCATCCAGAACTTCCTGGACGGCGCTGTCGACCTCGACGACGTCGTGGGGCGGACGGTGCGACTGCTCGCCCAGCTGACGCGGCAGGTCGCCGTCGTGCAGTATCCGTCGCTCACCCGGTCCACCGTGCGGCACGTGGAGCTGCTCTCGCTCGCTCCCGCGCGCGTGATGCTCGTGCTGATCACGGACACCGGCCGCGTGGAGCAGCGGATGATCGACTGCCCTGCGCCTTTCGGGGAGACGTCTCTGGCGGATCTACGCGCGCGGCTGAACAGCCGGGTGGCGGGCCGTCGTTTCGCGGACGTGCCGCAGCTTGTGCAGGACCTCCCTGACGCCTTCGAGGCGGAGGACCGGGGAGTGGTCGCGACGGTGCTCTCCACCCTCCTGGAGACGCTCGTCGAGGAGTCCGAGGAGCGGCTGATGATCGGTGGAACCGCCAATCTGACCCGCTTCGGACATGACTTTCCCCTCACTATCCGGCCGGTACTCGAAGCTCTGGAGGAACAGGTCGTACTTCTCAAACTCCTTGGTGAGGCCGGGGATTCGAGCATGACCGTACGAATCGGTCACGAGAACAAATACGAGGGACTCAACTCAACGTCCGTCGTGTCGGTCGGCTACGGTTCGGGCGGCGAGGCAGTAGCCAAGCTCGGCGTGGTCGGACCGACCCGCATGGACTACCCGGGAACGATGGGAGCGGTACGCGCAGTGGCACGGTACGTCGGACAGATCCTGGCGGAGTCCTAAGTGGCCACGGACTACTACGCCGTACTCGGCGTGCGCCGCGACGCGTCCCAGGACGAGATCAAGAAGGCGTTCAGGAGGCTCGCCCGCGAGCTGCACCCGGACGTCAACCCCGATCCGAAGACGCAGGAGCGGTTCAAGGAGATCAACGCCGCGTACGAGGTGTTGTCGGACCCGCAGAAGAAGCAGGTCTACGACCTCGGCGGTGACCCCCTCTCGCAGGCGGGCGGCGCCGCGGGTGGCTTCGGCGCCGGTGGCTTCGGGAACTTCTCGGACATCATGGACGCGTTCTTCGGAACGGCGTCCCAGCGGGGGCCGAGGTCGCGTACGCGGCGCGGCCAGGACGCGATGATCCGGCTCGATATCGAGCTCGACGAGGCCGCCTTCGGGACGACCAAGGACATCCAGGTCGACACGGCCGTGGTGTGCGGCACCTGTAGCGGTGAGGGTGCGGCGCCGGGGACCTCGGCCCAGACCTGCGACATGTGTCGCGGGCGGGGTGAGGTGTCCCAGGTGACGCGGTCCTTCCTCGGGCAGGTCATGACGTCCCGTCCCTGCCCGCAGTGCCAGGGGTTCGGGACCGTCGTTCCGACGCCGTGCCCCGAGTGCGCGGGTGACGGGCGGGTGCGGTCGCGTCGGACGCTCACCGTGAAGATTCCCGCGGGGGTCGACAACGGTACGAGGATCCAGCTCGCCGGTGAGGGTGAGGTGGGGCCCGGTGGTGGTCCCGCCGGTGACCTGTACGTCGAGATCCATGAGCTGCCGCACTCGCAGTTCCAGCGGCGCGGGGACGACCTGCACTGCACGGTGACCCTTCCGATGACGGCGGCGTCGCTGGGTACGAAGGTGCCGCTGGAGACGCTCGACGGACTGGAGGAGGTCGACATCCGTCCGGGCACGCAGTCCGGGCAGTCGATTCCGCTGCACGGGCGGGGAGTCACGCATCTCCGGGGCGGTGGGCGTGGTGATCTCCTGGTGCATGTCGAGGTCATGACTCCTTCGAAGCTTGATCCCGAGCAGGAGCGGTTGCTGCGGGAGCTGGCGAAGCTGCGGGGTGAGGAGCGGCCCATGGGGCAGTTCCAGCCTGGGCAGCAGGGGTTGTTCTCGCGGTTGAAGGACGCGTTCAACGGGCGCTGAGGCAGGGGGCGGGCTCTGGGGGCCGCGCCCCCAGACCCCCCTTTCGCGCTGAAGGGGCCTGATTCGGACTTGTGGTGGGGACGTGACAACATGCCGTCATGTCGTCCTCCGCACTGACCGATCTCTTCCCTCACCCGATCGTGCAGGCCCCCATGGCGGGCGGCGTCTCCGTCCCGCAGCTCGCCGGTGCCGTCGCCGAAGCGGGCGGGCTCGGGTTCCTCGCCGCCGGGTACAAGACCGCGGACGGGATGTACCAGGAGATCAAGCAGCTGCGCGGGCTCACCGGGCGGCCGTTCGGCGTGAACCTCTTCATGCCGCAGCCCGAGATCGCCGACCCCGCCGCCGTCGAGGTCTACGCCCATCAGCTCGCCGGCGAGGCCACCTGGTACGACACCGAGCTCGGCGACCCGGACAGCGGACGCGACGACGGCTACGACGCCAAGCTCGCCGTACTCCTCGACAACCCGGTCCCGGCCGTCTCCTTCCACTTCGGGGTGCCCAGCGGCGACGTACTGGACTCCCTCCGCCGTGCCGGCACCCTCACCCTGGTCACCGCGACCACCGCCGAGGAGGCCCTCGCCGTACAGCGGGCCGGGGCCGACGCGGTGATCGTGCAGGGCGTCGAGGCCGGCGGCCACCAGGGCACCCATCGTGACAACCCGGAGGCGGACGGCTCCGCCATCGGGCTGCTCTCCCTCATCGCCCAGGTCCGCGAGACCGTCGATCTCCCCCTCGTCGCCGCCGGCGGGCTCATGCGCGGCAGCCAGATCGCCGCCGTCCTCGCCGCCGGCGCGAGCGCCGCCCAGCTCGGCACCGCCTTCCTCGCCACCCCGGAGTCCGGCGCTCACGCCCTGCACAAGCAGGCGCTGACCAACCCCCTCTTCGTCCGTACCGAGCTGACGCGCGCCTTCTCCGGCCGGCCCGCCCGGGGGCTGGTGAACCGTTTCCTGCGCGAGCACGGCCCGTACGCCCCCGCCGCCTACCCCGAGGTCCACCACCTCACCTCGCCGCTCCGCAAGAAGGCCGCCGCATCCGGCGACGCGCAGGGCATGGCGCTGTGGGCGGGGCAGGGGCACCGGATGGTCCGTGAGCTTCCGGCGGGGGAGCTGGTGCGTGTGCTGGCCGATGAAATCGCCGCCGCGCGGGCCGCGTTGTCGGACGGGGGTGCGAGCTCGTGACCGCGCCCGTGTTCGTCGTCGAGCAGCTCCCTGACGTCCGGCAGTTCGTCCTGGACGGCCCCGAGGGGCGCCATGCCGTCTCCGTGAAGCGGATGCGGGCCGGTGAGACCGTCGTCCTCACCGACGGGGCCGGGCGCTGGGCGGAGGGCGAGGTCGTCGCCGCCGAGGGCAAGGACCAGCTGGTTCTGCGACTCGGGGTGGTGGTCGAGGAAGCGCAGGAGTCTCCTCGTATCACCGTCGTCCAGGCTCTTCCCAAGGGCGACCGGGGTGAGTTGGCCGTCGAGACGATGACCGAGACCGGTGTCGACGCCATCGTTCCCTGGGCCGCCTCACGATGCGTCACGCAGTGGCGGGGGGAGCGTGGGCTGAAGGCGCTCGCCAAGTGGCGGGCCACCGCCCGTGAAGCCGGCAAGCAGTCCCGCCGGGTGCGCTTCCCGGAGGTCGCGGACGCCGCGTCGAGCAAGCAGGTCGCCGCGCTGCTCGCCAGGGCCGACTTCGCCGCCGTACTGCACGAGGACCGCGAGTACGGCAGTGCCGCGCTCGCCACCGCCCAACTCCCTTCCGCCGGCGAGATCGTGCTGGTCGTCGGACCCGAAGGAGGCGTCTCCCCCGAGGAGTTGGTCCTCTTCGAGGAGGCGGGGGCGAAGGCGTACCGGCTCGGGGCCAGTGTGCTGCGTACCTCCACCGCCGGTACCGCGGCGACGGCCCTGCTGCTCGGCCGTACCGGTCGCTGGTCCTGATCTCGTTTCCCCGTACGGCAGTTCGGCCTCCGGCGATCCTTCGCGAAGTTGCTTGCGCGCATGTCCGTATACGCCCTTCCGCGTGGGGCGGGACGGTGGCAGGCTGCCCTTCCATGGTGGCTTCGAGGTGGATTCGGCTTGGGCCGCGCGGGCGCCGCAGGGCGGTCGCGGTGGCCGGACTCGTGGTGGCCGTCGCGGGTGGTGTCGTCGCCTGTGATCCCGGTGGGCTCGGTTCGACCACCGTGGCCTACACCACCGACCAGACGATGACGAAGGAGCTGGAGCGGCGGAACGTCGGCGTCCAGTGGCTCACCTGCACGGCCTCGGTCAACAACGGCAACACGGCCTCCGCGTCCGGGAGTTCGCCCTCGCCGAGCGAGAACACCTACGCCGACGTCGACTGCCAGGGCAAGACCACGGACGGCAAGGCCATCACCGTCGCCGGCAAGGTGACGCGCGCGGTCAACGGCAGGTGCGTACGCGGGAACCTCACCGTCAGGATCGACGGAAGGCAGTGGCTCCGCGTCAGCGGCCTCGGCAACTGTGACGTGCCCGCCACCCCGACCCGCACCACGCCGGCCACCTGGCAGCCGCCGGACAACGGACAGCCCGCGCCGACCGTGACCGTCACCGTGACGAGGACCATCTGGTGCCAGGAGACCCCGAACTGCCTGCCCGTCGAGGGCAAATGAGCGGGTGAACAGAGCGTCGGGGCCTTGGCGGGTTGTGGATGAAGTGATCCAAACCCCTGTCCGGGGGCGGGCTCGTTGCCTAGGGTGATCGGGTGACTCAGCCCTCTTCGCCTGCGTATCTCCGGTTTCCGCATCTGCACGGCGACCTGGTCGCCTTCACCGCCGAGGACGACGTCTGGGTCGCCCCGCTCGACGGCGGCCGGGCCTGGCGCGTCAGCGCGGACAACGTACCGGTGAACCATCCCCGTATCTCCCCGGACGGCACCCGCCTCGCCTGGACCTCCACCCGCGACGGCGCACCCGAGGTGTATGTCGCCCCGATCGACGGCGGGTCCACCAACCGGCTCACCTACTGGGGCAGTTCGAGGACCCAGGTGCGCGGCTGGACCCCGGACGGACGGGTCCTCGCCATCAGCACCCAGGGGCAGGCCAGCCTGCGCCGCTCCTGGGCCCGGGCCGTGCCTCTCGACGGCGGTCCGGCGGCTGTCCTGCCGTACGGGCCCGTCGGCGATGTCGCACACGGTCCGGCGACCGTTCTCCTCTCCGCTCCGATGGGGCGCGAGGCCGCCTGGTGGAAGCGGTACCGGGGCGGTACGGCAGGGAAGTTGTGGATCGACCGGGACGTCCGCGACGGGGAAGGCGCCGGCGAGTTCGTACGGCTGCATGCCGACCTCGACGGGAACCTCGAATACCCGGTGTGGGTCGGGGAACGCATCGCCTTCCTCTCCGATCACGAAGGCGTCGGGGCGCTGTACTCGTCCCTGGCCGACGGGTCCGACCTGCGGCGGCACACTCCGATCGACAGCTTCTACGCCCGGCACGCCGCGAGCGACGGCAGCCGTGTCGTCTACTCCTCCGCCGGTGAACTGTGGCTCCTCGACGACCTGGACGGGGCCGAGCCGCGCCGGCTCGACATCCGGCTCGGCGGGCAGCGCGCCGACCTCCAGCCCCATCCCGTCAGCGCCTCCCGGTGGTTCGGGTCCGGCGCCCCCGACCACACCGGGCGTGGCAGCGCCATCGGGGTGCGCGGGGCCGTGCACTGGGTCACCCACCGGTCCGGTCCCGCCCGTGTCCTCGCCTCCGGGCACGGCGTACGGGCCCGGCTGCCCCGCGCCTTCCGCGTGGACGGCGAGGAGTGGGCCGTGTGGGTGACGGACGCGGAGGGCGACGACGCGCTGGAGTTCGCCCCCGCGACCGGTGTCGCACCGGGGACCACTCCACGCCGGCTCGCCGCCGGACAGCTCGGGCGCGTTCTCGGCCTCGCCATGGCGCCCGACGGCAGCCGGGCAGCCGTCGCCTCCCACGACGGGCGCGTCCTGCTCGTCGAGCGCGAGTCGGGGGAGGTGCGCGAGGTCGACCGCAGCGGCGACGGTGATGTGTCGGGACTCGTCTTCTCGCCCGACTCGGCCTGGCTCGCCTGGTCGCATCCGGGGCCGAATCCACTGCGTCAGCTCAAGCTCGCCAACACCACTGATCTGTCGGTGACCGAGGCGACTCCGCTCCGGTTCCGGGACTACTCGCCCGCGTTCACCGTCGACGGCAAGCACCTGGTGTTCCTGTCGGCGCGGTCCTTCGACCCCGTCTACGACGAGCACGTGTTCGACCTGGCCTTTGTCGGCGGTTCGCGCCCGCACCTCATCCCGCTCGCCGCGACCACGCCCTCGCCCTTCGGGCCGCAGCGGCACGGGCGGCCCTTCGAGGCGCCGGACAAGGACGAGACCCCGGACAGCGAGGGCGCCCCGGTCACCCGTATCGACCTCGACGGGCTCGCCGACCGCATCGTGCCGTTCCCGGTCGAGGCCGCCCGCTACTCCAACCTGCGCGCCGCCAAGGACGGCGTCCTGTGGCTGCGCCACCCGGTGCGCGGAGTCCTCGGCACCTCCCGGGCCACCCCGGACGACCCCGACCCGAAGACCGAGCTGGAGCGGTACGACCTCGCCCAGAATCGCATCGAGCACCTCGCCGGGGACGCCGACCACTTCGCCGTCAGCGGCGACGGCAAACGCGTCCTGCTGTGGACCGACGGCAAGCTGAAGGTCGTACCCAGCGACCGGCGCGCCTCGAACGACGACGAGAGCGACACGAACATCACCGTCGACCTGTCGCGCGTACGGCAGAGCGTCGACCCGGCCGTCGAGTGGCGGCAGATGTACGACGAGAACGGTCGCATCATGCGCGACAACTTCTGGCGTGCGGACATGGGCGGCACCGACTGGAACGGCGTCCTCGACCGCTACCGGCCGATCCTCGAACGGGTCGCCACCCACGACGACCTCGTCGACCTTCTCTGGGAGGTCCAGGGCGAGTTGGGCACCTCGCACGCCTACGTCACCCCGCGCGGCGGACACGGCCACGGGGAGCGGCAGGGCCTCCTCGGCGCCGACATCTCCCGCCACGACGGCGGCCCCCAGGACACGCCCCTGTGGCGCGTCGACCGCATCCTGCCCGCCGAGACCTCCGACCCCGACGGCGTCTCCCCGCTCGCCGCACCCGGCGTCGCGGTGCGCCCGGGCGACGCGATCGTCGCGGTCGCCGGACAGCCCGTCGACCCGGTCGCCGGGCCCGGCCCGCTGCTCGTCGGTACGGCGGGCAAGCCCGTCGAGCTGACCATCTCGCCGTCCGGCGGCGGCGACCCGCGGCACGTGGTCGTCGTCCCCCTCGCGGACGAGGAACCGCTCCGCTACCACGCGTGGGTCGCGGACCGGCGGGCGTACGTCGCCGAGAAGTCCGGTGGACGGCTCGGCTATCTGCACGTGCCCGACATGCAGGCGCCCGGCTGGGCCCAGATCCACCGCGACCTGCGGATCGAGGTCGCGAAGGAGGGACTGGTCGTCGACGTCCGGGAGAACCGGGGCGGGCACACGTCGCAGCTGGTCGTCGAGAAGCTGGCGCGGCGGATCGTCGGCTGGAACCTGCCGCGCGGGCTACGGCCGTACAGCTACCCGGAGGACGCGCCGCGTGGGTCCGTCGTCGCCGTCGCCAACGAGTTCTCGGGGTCGGACGGGGACATCGTGAACGCGGCGATCAAGGCGCTGGGGATCGGTCCTGTGGTCGGTACGCGGACATGGGGCGGGGTCATCGGTATCGACAGCCGGTACCGGCTCGTCGACGGGACGCTGGTGACTCAGCCCAAGTACGCGTTCTGGCTGGAGGGTTACGGGTGGGGCGTCGAGAACCACGGGGTCGATCCCGATGTGGAGGTCGTGCAGACTCCGCAGGACTACGCGGCCGGGCGGGATGTGCAGTTGGACGAGGCGATCCGGCTGGCGCTGGAGTCGCTGGAGGAGCGGCCGGCCAAGACGGCGCCTGGGTTGCCGGAGCTGTAGAGGGTGCGGTGGGCGGGGGTGGGCGTTAGGTTTCTCGCCCCCGCCGCCCCAACCCGTCCCGTCCTCGGGGGCGCTGCCCCCGAACCCCCGCTCCTCAAACGCCGGAGGGGCTGGACATTCAGCCGGTCGATACGATGGGCCCGAAATGATCGGCGAGCGTGAGGAGGCACACGCATGGCGGACGAGAGCTGTCTGTTCTGCAGGATTGTCGCGGGGCACATCCCGGCGACCATCGTCCGGGAGACCGACACGACCCTCGCCTTCCGGGACATCAACCCCCAGGCCCCGACGCACATCCTGGTGATCCCGAAGGTCCACCACCCCGACGCGGCCTCCCTCGCCGCCGCCGAACCCGGCATCGCCGCCGACGTGTTGCGCGAGGCCGGGGAGATCGCCGGCGAGGAGAAGCTGGACAGCTACCGCATCGTCTTCAACACGGGCAGCGGCGCCGGCCAGACCGTCTTCCACGCCCACGCGCACATCCTCGGCGGGCGCGGCCTCCAGTGGCCGCCGGGGTAACGGGCCTTGTCCGCACGTGAACTGGTGGTCCTCGGTACGGCCAGCCAGGTACCCACCCGGCACCGCAACCACAACGGCTACCTGCTCCGCTGGGACGGTGAGGGGCTCCTCTTCGATCCCGGCGAGGGCACGCAGCGCCAGATGCTGCGTGCCGGGGTCGCCGCCCACGACCTCAACCGGATCTGCGTGACGCACTTCCACGGGGACCACTCGCTCGGGCTCGCCGGAGTCATCCAGCGCGTCAACCTCGACCGCGTCCCGCACGAGGTGACCGCGCACTACCCGCGTTCCGGCCAGAAGTTCTTCGACCGCCTGCGGTACGCCACCGCGTACCGCGAGACCGTCCGGATCAGGCAGGAGCCGGTGGCGGGGGACGGTGGGGTGCTGGCGGAGGCGGGCGGTTATCGGCTCGAGGCGCGCAGGCTCTCCCACCCCGTCGAGTCCTACGGCTATCTCCTCGTCGAGCCCGACGGGCGCCGCATGCTGCCGGAGCTGCTCGCCGAGCACGGGATCAGGGGGCCGGACGTCGGACGCCTCCAGCGGGAGGGCTCCCTCGGTTCCGTGAGCCTCGACGATGTCAGTGAGCCGCGCCGCGGACAGCGGTTCGCGTTCGTCATGGACACCCGGCTGTGCGACGGGGTGTACACGCTCGCGGAGAGGTGCGACCTGCTCGTCATCGAGTCGACCTTCCTCGACGAGGATCAGCAACTCGCCGTCGATCACGGGCACTTGACCGCAGGTCAGGCAGGGGCGGTCGCGCGGGAGGCCGGCGTACGGCATCTCGTTCTCACTCACTTCAGCCAGCGCTACTCCGACCCGGACGAGTTCGAGCGGCAGGCGCGGGCGGCGGGGTACGAGGGGGAGCTGACCGTCGCCCACGACCTGCTGCGGGTGCCGGTTCCGAAACGGCGGTAAACCGGTCGTACGATTCTTTGATGTCCCCGATGTCCCTCCCCAAAGCCGAACTGCACCTTCACATCGAAGGCACCCTCGAACCCGAGCTGGCCTTCGCGCTCGCCGCACGCAACGGCGTCGTGCTGCCGTACGCCGACACCGACGAGCTGCGCAAGGCGTATCTCTTCGACGACCTGCAGTCCTTTCTGAACCTGTACTACGAGCTCATGGCCGTCCTGCGCACCGAACAGGACTTCGCGGACCTCGCGAACGCCTATCTCGCGCGGGCCGCCGCGCAGGGCGTACGGCACGCGGAGATCTTCTTCGATCCGCAGGCCCACCTCGCCCGGGGTGTCGGCATGGGGACGGTCGTCGACGGGTTGTGGCGGGCGCTGGGGGAGAGCGAGCCGGCGCACGGCATCTCCACGCAGCTCATCATGTGCTTCCTGCGTGACGAGTCCGCCGAGTCGGCGATGGCGACGCTGGAGGCGGCCAAGCCCCACCTCGACCGGATCGCCGGGGTCGGGCTCGACTCCGCCGAGGTCGGGCATCCGCCGGTGAAGTTCCGCGAGGTGTACGAGGCCGCAGCCGAGCTGGGGCTGCGGCGCGTGGCGCACGCGGGGGAGGAGGGGCCGCCCGAGTACATCACCGAGGCCCTCGACATCCTCGGCGTCGAGCGGATCGACCACGGCCTGCGCTGCATGGAGGACCCGGAGCTGGTGGACCGGCTTGTGCGGGAACGGGTGCCGCTGACGCTGTGTCCGTTGTCCAACGTGCGGTTGCGGGCCGTTGACGTCCTGGCCGAGCATCCGCTGCCCGCGATGCTCGACGCGGGTCTGTTGTGCACGGTCAACTCCGACGACCCCGCCTACTTCGGCGGATACGCAGGCGACAACTTCGGGGCGGTCCGGGAGGCCCTGGGGCTGGGGGAGGAGCGGCTGCGGGAGCTGGCGCGGAACTCGTTCCTGGCCTCGTTCCTGGACGGTGACGAGGAGCGGCGGGCCCGGTATCTGGCGGAGGTGGAGGCGTACGAGTTCGGGGGCTGACCGTCCCTCACCGCGCCACGCGCCGGTCTCCGGGGCGGGAGTGGCGGGCTGCTGTCAGTGGTGTGGTGCAGACTGGCCTGATCCGCACCGTCGTCAGGGTCCGTCGTCAGGGAGCGCACCGTGATCGCGTCCACCGCGTCCACCGGAGAGGGATCGTCCTACCGCCAGGCCCAGGTCGATCCCCTGGCCGCTCTGCGCACGCCCGGCGAACCGCCGTGGGACGTGTATCTGACGGGCACCGTCTTCCTCGACATCATCTTCACCGGGCTCGATTCCGCCCCCGTGCGCGGCACCGAGTCCTGGGCGCGCGGGATGGGGTCCAGCCCCGGCGGGGTCGCCAACATGGCCACCGCGCTCGCCCGGCTCGGCCTGCGGACCTCCCTCGCCGCCGCCTTCGGCGACGACCACTACGGGGAGTACTGCTGGGACGCCCTCGAACAGGGCGAGCACATCGACCTCTCCACCTCCCGCACGGTCCCCGGCTGGCACTCCCCGGTCACCGTCTCGATGGCGTACGAGGGTGAGCGCACGATGGTCTCCCACGGCCACGAGCCGCCCCATGAGGAACCGGCGCCGCAGTGCCCGCCGCACGCCCGGGCCGCCGTCGCCTCCCTCACCCCGGGCGTCCGCGCCCCCTGGATCGCCGAGGCCGCCCGTAAGGGTGCCCGGATCTTCGGCGACGTCGGCTGGGACGACACGGGCCGCTGGGACCTCGCCGGCCTCGCCGACCTGGAGCACTGCGAGGCCTTCCTGCCCAACGCGGAGGAGGCGATGCGCTACACCCACACCGATTGCCCCCGCAAAGCCGCCCGCGCGCTCACCGAGCACGTGCCGCTCGCCGTCGTCACCCTCGGCGCCGAGGGCGCGTACGCGGTGGACGGGCGGACGGGGGAGACGGCCGAGGTGCCCGCCATCGCCGTCGAGGCGCTCGATCCCACGGGCGCCGGCGATGTCTTCGTCGCGGGCTTCGTCACCGGCACGCTCGCCGAGTGGCCGCTCGCCGACCGCCTCGCCTTCGCCGGCCTCACCGCCGCCCTCTCCGTCCAGGACTTCGGCGGCTCCCTCTCCGCACCCGGCTGGTCCGAAGTGGGGGCCTGGTGGCGGGAGATCCAGTCGTACGAGCACCAGGACCCCGCCGCCCTGCGCCGGTACGCGTTCCTGGCGGACCTGGTACCCAGGAGCGCCAGGCCGCGCCCGTGGCCGCTGCGGCGGGCCGTTCCGACGATCGGTTTCCGCAGATCGGCCTGAGCGCCGACGCCGGACCGTGATCACGGACGCCGGACCGTCACCATGTACACCGGACCGTGACCGTGTACGCCGGGCCGTGTTCGAAAAGCCTTACGGCGTTGTCAGTGCACCGTCGTAGGCTTGGAGCGGAAGGCTACCCACGTGGTAAGCGAGCCTCATCGAGGAGGTCGTGCAGGCCTACAGGGCCGGCCCATGACTCAGACACCCACAGCTCAGCCCCCTGCGCGGGGGCAGGCACGAGCGCAGTTCACCGTCCCGGCCGCCCACCCCATGGTGTCCCTGCTGGGTTCAGGCGACTCCCTCCTGCGCGTGATCGAAAAGGCCTTCCCGGCGGTCGACATCCATGTCCGGGGCAATGAAGTCAACGCCACTGGCGAAGCGGCCGATGTCGCCCTCGTCCAGCGGCTGTTCGACGAGATGATGCTGGTGCTCCGCACCGGACAGCCGATGACGGAGGACGCAGTGGAACGCTCGATCGCCATGCTCAGAGCGAGCGAAAACGGGGAGGGCGACGGCCAGGAGACCCCGGCCGACGTCCTCACGCAGAACATCCTGTCCTCGCGGGGCCGCACCATCCGCCCCAAGACCCTCAACCAGAAGCGCTACGTCGACGCCATCGACAAGCACACCATCGTCTTCGGCATCGGCCCGGCGGGCACCGGCAAGACGTACCTCGCCATGGCGAAGGCCGTGCAGGCGCTTCAGGCCAAGCAGGTCAGCCGCATCATCCTGACCCGCCCGGCGGTGGAGGCGGGCGAGCGGCTCGGCTTCCTGCCCGGCACGCTCTACGACAAGATCGACCCGTATCTGCGCCCGCTGTACGACGCGCTGCACGACATGCTCGACCCGGACTCGATCCCGCGCCTGATGGCGGCCGGGACGATCGAGGTCGCGCCGCTGGCGTACATGCGCGGCCGTACGCTCAACGACGCCTTCATCATTCTGGACGAGGCCCAGAACACCAGCGCCGAGCAGATGAAGATGTTCCTCACCCGGCTCGGCTTCGAGTCGAAGATCGTGGTCACGGGTGACGTGACGCAGGTCGACCTCCCCTCCGGGACGAAGTCGGGCCTGCGGCAGGTGCAGGACATCCTCGAAGGCCTCGACGACGTCCACTTCTCGCGGCTCACCTCCCACGATGTCGTCCGGCACAAGCTGGTCGGCCGTATCGTCGACGCGTACGAGAAGTACGACAGCGAGAACGGTACGGAGAACGGCACCCACAAGGGCGTCCGTAACAAGCGGAAGTAGACAAACCAGCACCATGTCGATCGACGTCAACAACGAGTCCGGAACCGAGGTCGACGAGCAGGCGATCCTCGACATCGCCCGCTACGCGCTCGCGCGGATGCGCATCCACCCGCTCTCCGAGCTCTCGGTGATCGCCGTGGACGCCGACGCCATGGAGCAGTTGCACATCCAGTGGATGGACCTGCCCGGTCCGACGGACGTCATGTCCTTCCCGATGGACGAGCTGCGCCCGCCGTCGAAGGACGACGACGAGCCGCCGCAGGGGCTTCTCGGTGACATCGTGCTCTGTCCCGAAGTCGCCGAGAAGCAGGGCAAGGAGGCCGAGACGCAGCACTCCATGGACGAGGAACTCCAGCTCCTCACCGTCCACGGCGTGCTGCACCTCCTCGGTTACGACCACGAGGAGCCGGACGAGAAGGCCGAGATGTTCGGCCTGCAGGCCGCCATCGTCGACGGCTGGCGCGGCGAACGGGGGATGACGGGTCCGTCGCCCGCCCCGACGGTCTCGTCATGACCCCCCAACTCGTCACCGGTGCCATAGCGCTGGTCGTCGTCGCCTGGCTCGCCGCCTGCGCGGAGGCGGGCCTCGCGCGCGTCTCCAGCTTCCGCGCCGAGGAAGCGGTACGCGGTGGCCGGCGCGGCAGTGCCAAGCTCGCGCAGATCGCCGCCGACCCGACCCGCTATCTGAACGTGGCCCTGCTGGTGCGCGTGGTCTGCGAGATGGCCGCCGCCGCGCTCGTCACGTACGCCTGCCTGCAGGAGTTCGACCGGACCTGGCAGGCCCTCGCCGTCGCCATCGGCGTGATGGTGCTCGTCTCGTATGTCGCCGTCGGGGTCTCGCCGCGCACGATCGGGCGTCAGCACCCCCTCAACACGGCCACGGCAGCCGCGTACGTCCTGCTGCCGCTCGCCCGCGTCATGGGGCCGATCCCCTACCTCCTCATCCTCATCGGCAACGCCCTCACCCCCGGCAAGGGCTTCCGGCGCGGCCCGTTCGCCTCCGAGGCGGAACTGCGCGCGCTGGTCGACCTGGCCGAGAAGGAGTCCCTGATCGAGGACGACGAGCGCCGCATGGTGCACTCCGTCTTCGAGCTGGGCGACACCCTCGTACGCGAGGTCATGGTGCCGCGTACGGATCTGGTCGTCATCGAGCGGTACAAGACGATCCGGCAGGCGCTCACCCTTGCGCTGCGCTCCGGGTTCTCGCGCATACCGGTCACCGGGGAGAGCGAGGACGACGTCGTCGGGATCGTGTACCTGAAGGACCTCGTCCGCAAGACGCACATCAGCCGGGACGCGGAGAGCGAGCTGGTGTCGAGCGCCATGCGGCCCGCCGCCTTCGTACCCGACACGAAGAACGCCGGCGACCTGCTGCGCGAGATGCAGCGCGACCGCAACCACGTGGCCGTCGTCATCGACGAGTACGGCGGCACGGCCGGCATCGTGACCATCGAGGACATCCTGGAGGAGATCGTCGGCGAGATCACCGACGAGTACGACCGCGAACTCCCGCCCGTGGAGGAGCTGGGCGACGAGCGTCACCGCGTCACGGCCCGCCTCGACATCACCGACCTCGGCGAGCTGTACGGCCTGGAGGAGTACGACGACGAGGACGTCGAGACGGTGGGCGGGCTGCTGGCGAAGGCGCTGGGCCGCGTACCTATCGCCGGGGCCTCGGCCGTCGTCGAACTGCCCGACGGGCGCGGACTGCGGCTCACGGCGGAGGCAGCGGCCGGTCGCCGGAACAAGATCGTGACGGTGCTCGTCGAGCCGACCGACCACGCCGTGGCACCGGAGGACGAGAAGGAGAAAGAGAGGAACGGCGGGTGACTCCGCAGGAACTGCGTGCCTTCTGTCTGTCCTTCAACGCGGCCGTGGAGGACTTTCCGTTCAGCCCGGGGATCTCGGTCTTCAAGGTGCTGGGCAAGATGTTCGCCCTGTCCTGGACGGACAACCTGCCCCTGAGGGTCAACCTGAAGTGCGTCCCGGAGGACGCGATCCGGCTGCGCGCCGATCACCCGGGGATGATCAACCCGGGGTACCACATGAACAAACGGCACTGGAACACGGTGACGGTGGACGGGGAGTTGCCCGACCAGCTCGTACGGGAGCTGATCGAGGACTCGTACGACCTGGTGGTGGCCGGTCTGCCGCGCGCGGAGCGGTTGCGGCTCGACCGGCCCTGACAGGCCCTAGTACGGCAGGATGCGGCCCGAGGGCGTCCTGCGGTCGATGGGGAGGTCGCGGGGCGAAGGAGCGCTGGGCCGACGAATGACGCGGATGCGGGTCTGGCGGTTCATAACGCCTCCTCATGGCTCGCGGTTCCTGGGTCATGCCCTGATCGCCCGTACCTGATACCTGTTCTTGTGTGACTTCCTTGTGTCATGAAGCCCCAGGCGGCCTCAGCAGGGGACAAACCGCGTAAGTATGCTCATGGCATGACCGACAGCAACGCGCCCGACCTCGATCCCGAGGACCGCAAGATCGTCACCCTGGCCCGCTCCGCCCGGGCCCGCAACGGCGTCCCCGAGGGGGCAGCCGTACGGGACGAGACCGGACGTACGTATGTCGCCGGCACGGTCGACCTCGACTCGCTGAAGCTGAGCGCGCTGCAGACGGCGGTGGCCATGGCGGTGGCGTCAGGGGCGAAGTCGCTGGAGGCGGCGGCGGTCGTGACCGGCGCCGAGGGCGTATCGGCGGGCGACCTGGCCGTCGTACGGGATCTGGGTGGGCCCGCGACCCCGGTGCACGTGGCCGCGCCGGACGGCGTGGTACGGGTGACGGTGTCCGCCGGGTGAAGTGAGCCGGGGCGCCCGGGGGAGGGTCGGTCTTCGGCCACTTTCGTGGCGCCCCGGAAGAACTCGCAGAGCGTCTCTTGCAATCGCGAGCAACCCACGCCTCAATGGAACCCGCTCTTCCGACGGACCGTCAGATTCCACCGCGCGGCGCCCCGCACCCGCCTCGCGGCTGACCGCACCCGGCCGCCGTACCCCCCACATCGCAATTCCCCACATGGCAATTCCCGTACCAGGGAAGGGAATCCGATCGATGACAAGCACGACAGTACGCCGGCCTGCGCGCAGGCGGCTCGGTATCGGTGCGGTACTCGCGGCGGGCTCACTCGCCGTCGCCGGTCTGGCCTTCGCGCCGGCCGCCGCGGCCGTCACCCCCACCACCGCGACCATCACCTACGGCTGCGGTCTGTTCGGTGGCGGTTCGACCACTCTCACCGCCGTACAGAACGGCACCTCGGCCACGATCACCGTCAGCTCGAACATCAGCGCCCCGCTCCCTCTCGCCGCCGACTCGATCGCCTCCACGCTGACCCTGGCGAAGGCCTCCGGCGGTACCACGGCCTTCACCGGCACCAAGAACCCGGCCACGGCCACCGGTGCCACGGTCACCGTCGGCCCGCTGAGCGGCACCGTCGCCTCCGGCGACAGCCTCGAAGCGGGCGGCGGCACTCTCAAGATGGTGCTCTTCGGCATCACCGTGACCTGTACCCCGACCGGAAACCAGTCACCGGGACCGTTCGTCTTCTAGTGACGGCCCGCCCTCCGCACCACCTCAGGTGAAACGGCCGACGTCGCCCGCTCCACGGCGGCGTCGGCCTTTGCCACCGCGAACTGATGGGTCGTCAGGTAACTTGCTGTGATTCCGCGTTATTACGTCGGATTGCATTGACTTCTCACACAGCCTGCACATCAATGGCCCCCTGTCGGCGCAGATGAGCCGCTGCGCCCGCATCCCTCAGAGGGGGCAACCATGGCCAACACGGCATCCATGGGTTCGACCGGTCGAAGACGACGACGCCTGGCCGCGCTGCTCGGGGCGACCGCGCTGGCGGTCACCACGGGCGGTGCGCTGGCCGTCCCGGCCGGAGCAGTCGCCACGGCGTCCGCCGCCGTGGACTTCGCCACGCACTGCGTACCGCCGCCGATCGCGGGCCTTCCGCCGATCGACGGCACCACCACCGCGCAGATCACGGTGGACAACACCACGCCCAAGGTCGGCGACACCGTCACCGTGAAGTACACGGTGGTCAAGCCGGCCGCGAGCAATCCCACCGATCTCGCGCTGCCCGCCGACATCATGACGCCCACCGGAAAGGTCACCCTGGGCGGAGCGCAGACCGGCGACTTCACCGTCGCGGGGCCCAAGAAGAACGACCCCGTGCCCGGCAAGGGAGCGTTCCCGTCCTTCGAGATGACCGGCACCTTCACGGTCACCGCGCCCGGCGCGATCACCCTCTCGCCCGGCGACTACAACATCCACACCAGCTACATCCTTGAGCTGGACACCCCGTGCACGGTCCTCACCCCGCCCGCGCCCGTCTCCGAGACGGTCACGGCGACTGACGGGACCCAGACCAACACCCGTGCCATCACGCTGGGTTCGGCCTCCGGGGCGCCCGGGGCCAACGTCACCGTCAACGGCGCCAACTTCACCGCCGGTGCCACGGTCACACTCGCCGGCCGGTCCGGGGCCACCCAGACCGGCGACACCGCGACCGTGACCGCCGACTCCCAGGGCGCCTTCAGCGGCACCCTCGCCGTCAGCGACAAGACGACGACCGGGGTCGTGGCGTACGAGGGCAGTTCGTGGAGCGACAGCAAGGGCGCCGGTCCGGCCGCCTACGTCGTCATCGACGACACGCCCATTCCCGACAACAGCCAGAAGCTCACCACCACCGTCAAGGCCGGTGACCTGTCCATGACCCAGGCCGGGGACGCCGTCCAGCTGAAGACGGTCGACTTCGGCAAGGGCGGGCCCTCCACGGGCTCGCTGCGGACAGTGACCGTCAAGGACTTCCGCGGCGGACCCGCGGGCTGGTCCCTGACAGGCAAGGTCACCGACTTCACCGGACCCGGCGCCAAGATCGATGCCGGCAAGCTCAGTTGGACCCCGGCCTGCGCGACCAAGGCCGGAAGTCCCAGCACCTGCCAGCCCGGTTCCCCCGGTGTGGTGGGCGGGACGGGGGCCACCCTGGCCTCCGCACCCGACGGCACGGTCACCGGCGGTGAGTTCACCGTCGACGCCGGACTCTCGCTGGACGTACCGGCGTTCACCCCGCCGGGTTCCTACTCCGGCGTACTCACCCTCACCCTCACCTGAGCGACGACCATCCGGACAACGCCCAGCCGAACACGCTCATCCGAACAACCCGCACGTGAACCACCAGCACCTGAACGGCCGTTCGTCATCCGGTGGCCGGGCGCGCACCCGCCCGCCCACCTACCTCGTCCGTGGGGGTCCGCACCCATGCGTAAGCCGTACGTCCTTCTCGCGCTCCCCCTGTTGCTGCTGGCGGCGCTCGGCACGTCACTCCTGACGTCCGCCCCCGCCCGGGCCGCCGACAACGGCAGCTGGTCGGTCTTCCCCATCGCCTCCGCCGTGGCCCAGCGCCCGTACTTCTATCTCTCCGCCGATCCCGGTACGACGGTCCAGGACAAGGTCACCGTCGCCAACAAGACCGGCGAGCCGCTCACCTTCCGGCTGTACGCGGCCGACGCCTACAACACCGTCCGCGACGGCGGGTTCGCGGTACGCACCCTCAAGGAGAAACAGCGCGGCGTCGGCGCCTGGGCGCGGCCCGCGAAGTCCCGGGTCACCGTGCCCCCGCACAGGTCGGTCACCGTCCCCTTCACCCTCCGGGTGCCCGAACGGGCCGAACCCGGCGACCACGTGGGCGCGTTGGTCGCCCTCGACGAACGGATCGACGCGGGCGACGGCTCACTGGCACTCGGGGTGCAGCGGGCGGTCGGGGCACGGATCTATCTGCGGGTGAACGGGCCCGCCGTCTCCGCCATCGCCGTCGAGCGGGTCCGGATCAGCCACCACCAGCCCCTCGTACCCGGCATCGGCGACAGCACCGCCACGATCTCCTACACCCTCCACAACACCGGGAACGTCACCCTCGACCCCCGGGTGGAGGTGCGGGCACAGGGCCTGTTCGGCCGTACGCTGCTCGCCCGCGACCTCACCAGGATCCCCTCCGAGCTGCTGCCCGGCCAACGGGTCCGGCTCACCGAACCCTGGCAGGACGCACCCCAACTCGACTGGGGTGACGTCACGTTGACGGCGTCCGCCAAGGACACCCGGGAGTCGGCGAGCGTGTCCTTCTTCGCGCTTCCGTGGCTCATGGCGGTGGTCGTCGTGGTGTTCGGCGCGGTGGGGTCCGTACTGGGGGTCAGATGGTTCAGAGCGCGTCAGGACCGCGCTCGCCCGTCCGAACCCGCACCACCGTCTCCACCGGAAGAGCCCACACCTTCCCGTCCCCGATCTTCCCCGTCCGCGCGGCCCTGACGATCGCCTCGATGGCGGTCTCGGCGTCCGCGTCGTCGACGACGACCTCGATACGGACCTTGGGGACGAGGTCGACCTGGTACTCGGCGCCGCGGTACACCTCGGTGTGCCCGCGCTGACGCCCGTACCCGCTGGCCTCGGTCACGGTCAGACCGTGCACGCCGACTTCCTGGAGCGCGGTCTTGACCTCGTCGAGGCGGTACGGCTTGACGATCGCGGTGATGAGCTTCATGCCTGGCTCTTGACCTTCTGCGCGGAGGAGTGGGAGGCGTGGGAGGAGGTGACGGCGGACGAGACCAGGGCGCCCTGGCCCAGGACGCCGTGATCGTATGCCGTCTCGGCGTGCACCGTAAGGTCGAGGCCGGTGTGCTCCTCGTCCTCGCTCGCCCGGAACCCCATGATCCGGTCGATCACCTTCCCGATGCCGTACGTGACGGCGAAGGCGTACGCGCCGACGGCCACCACGGCGACCGCCTGCCTGCCGAGCTGCCCGAGCCCGCCTCCGTACAGCAGCCCCTCGGCCCCGCCGGTCATCGACCCGGTGGCGAAGACGCCGATCAGCAGGGTGCCGATCACTCCGCCGACCAGGTGGACGCCGACGACGTCGAGCGAGTCGTCGTATCCGAACCTGAACTTCCATCCGACGGCGTACGAGCAGACGACACCGGCGACGAGCCCCACGACCAGCGCGCCGAGCAGCGATACCGACCCGCAGGAGGGCGTGACGGCCACCAGACCGGCGACCGCGCCGGAGGCCGCGCCCAGGGTCGTGGCGTGGCCGTCGCGGCGCTGCTCGACGAAGAGCCAGCCCAGGAGTCCGGTGCAGCCGGCGGTGAGGGTGTTCAGGAAGACGGCGGCGGCCAGCCCGTTGGCGCCGAGCGCGGACCCGGCGTTGAACCCGAACCAGCCGAACCAGAGCAGACCGGCGCCCAGCACCACCATCGGCAGGTTGTGCGGCCGCATGGCTTCTTTCCGGAACCCGAGGCGCGGGCCGAGGACCAGGCAGAGGGCGAGCCCGGAGGCGCCGGAGGTGATCTCGACGGGCAGGCCGCCGGCGAAGTCGAGGGCGCCGAGATGCTCGAGAATCCAGCCGCCCGGGCCCCACACCCAGTGGGCGACGGGAACGTATACGAGCAGCGCCCACACGGGCACGAAGACCAGCCACGCCCCGAACTTCGCCCGGTCGGCGACCGCGCCGCTGACCAGGGCGGCGGTGATGATCGCGAAGGTGAGCTGGAAGGTGGCGAAGAGGAGGGTGGGGACAGTGCCCCGGACACTGCCGGGGCCGATCCCCGACATGCCCGCGTGCTCCAGTCCGCCGAGCAGCCCGCCGCCGATGTCGTCCCCGAGGGCGAGGGAGTAGCCGGCGGCCAGCCACACCACCGTGACCAGGGCGATCGACACGAAACTCATCATCAGCATGTTGAGCACGCTCTTCGTACGGACCATGCCGCCGTAGAAGAGGGCCAGCCCCGGGGTCATGAGGAGCACGAGGGCGGTGGCGGCGAGCAGCCAGGCGGTGTCGCCGGTGTCGATCCGGGCAGCGGCCAGGTTCACGGTGGTCTCGGGGGGCACGGCGTCTCCGGTCTCTCCAACGGGGGCGGGGGCTCGTCAGAGGGTCACGGGTGTGCGTTTCGCATTTCGTACGGGGGTGTTTCCGGCGCGTTTCGTGTTGCGGGGGAGTTTCCGGAAGCTCACGGAGATCCGGTGAAGGGGTGTCGTGGTGCTGCCGAAGGGTCGTCGAATGGGCCGTCGATGAGCTGTCGAAGGGCGACTGGAGAGCCCTGGCGGGGGCTCGGCGTGCGATGGGTCTCCATGGATCAGGGACAATGGGCGCCATGAGTGTTCGTACCCCGTCATCCGAGCCGACCGAGCCGACCGTCCCGTCGGAGGGATCGGCCGCGCACCGCGCCGGCTTCGCCTGCTTCGTGGGCCGCCCCAACGCGGGCAAGTCCACCCTCACGAACGCTCTGGTCGGCCAGAAGGTGGCGATCACCGCGGACCAGCCGCAGACGACGCGGCACACCGTACGGGGCATCGTGCACCGCCCGGACGCGCAGCTGATCCTGGTCGACACCCCGGGGCTGCACAAGCCGCGCACGCTGCTGGGCGAACGCCTGAACGACGTGGTGCGGACGACGTGGGCCGAGGTGGACGTCATCGGGTTCTGCCTCCCGGCGAACGAGAAGCTCGGCCCCGGCGACCGCTTCATCGCGAAGGAACTGGCGGCGATCAAGAAGACGCCGAAGATCGCGATCGTGACGAAGACCGACCTGGTCGAGGGCAGGGTGCTGGCCGAGCAGCTCATCGCGATCGACCAGCTCGGCCGGGAGCTCGGGTTCGAGTGGGCGGAGATCGTGCCCGTCTCGGCGGTCGCCGACCAACAGGTGGACCTGCTGGCCGACCTGCTCGTCCCGCTGCTGCCCGAGGGCCCGCCGCTCTACCCGGAGGGTGACCTCACGGACGAGCCGGAGCAGGTCATGATCGCGGAGCTGATCCGGGAGGCCGCGCTGGAGGGCGTACGCGACGAGCTCCCCCACTCGATCGCGGTCGTGGTCGAGGAGATGATCCCCCGCGAGGACCGCCCCGCCGACAAGCCGCTCCTCGACATCCACGCGTTCGTCTACATCGAGCGGCCCAGCCAGAAGGGCATCATCATCGGCCCGAAGGGCAAGCGCCTGAAGGACGTCGGCATCAAGAGCCGCAAGCAGATCGAGGCGCTGCTGGGTACGCCGGTCTTCCTCGACCTCCACGTGAAGGTCGCGAAGGACTGGCAGCGGGATCCCCGTCAGCTGCGGAAGCTGGGGTTCTGAGGGGTTTTCTTTCCCACCCACCCACCCGTTTCCAGCCTGTTTGCCGGGCACCCTCGCATTCCTCGGTGCCGGCCCGCGTTTCCAGCGCGCCGGGAAGACGTCCGCGCACTCTTGCAACCCCCTGTGCCGGCCGGCAACGGCGCGCGCCCTCCGCCGGACTACCGTGGATCCGCATGACCCACTCCGAGATCGAGATCACCGCGGAGCTGGTCCGGGACCTGCTGCGTGACCAGCATCCGGACCTCGCCGATCGCCCTTTGCGGCTCGGTGCGCGCGGCTGGGACAACCAGCTGTGGCGGCTCGGCGCCGACCTCGCAGTCCGGCTGCCCTGGGCGACGCTGTCCGCGGACGAGCTGTTGCGCAAGGAGTACGCCTGGCTGCCGGCGCTCGCCCCGGCCCTTCCCCTGCCGGTCCCCGTCCCGCAGCGCCTCGGCGAGCCCTCCGAGCGGTTTCCGCGGCCCTGGATCGTCACCACCTGGGTGCCCGGAACGCCCGCCGACCGCGCCCCTGCCACGCGCGCCGCGGAGGCGGCCGACACCCTGGCCGCGTTTCTGACCGCCCTTCACCGGCCTGCCCCCGAAGGGGCGCCGCTGGGCCGCGGCCGTGGCGGGCCGCTGACCGACTACGCCGAGCAGTTCCCCCAACAGTTGGCCTCGGCCGCCGAGTCGGGGTTGATCCCCGACCCGGACGCCGTCCACACCGTCTGGGCGGACGCCCTCGCCGCGCCCGCCTGGACGGGGCCGGCGAGGTGGCTGCACGGCGACCTGCATCCGGCCAACCTCCTCACCACGGACGGCACCTTCTGCGGCGTGATCGACTTCGGCGATCTCTGCGCCGGCGATCCGGCCTGCGATCTCGCCGCCCCGTGGATCCTGCTGCCGGACGGTGCCATCGACCGCTTCCACAGCGCCTACCGCCCAGTCCCGGACCCGGCGACCCTGCGGCGCGCCCGCGGCTGGGCGGTGCTGCGCGCCCTCGGCGGCATCCTCATCGGCGAGGCAGGCGTCCAGGGCCGCCCCGGAGGCAAACCCACCTGGGGCCCACCCGCACAGGCCGCACTGGGACGCCTTGCCGCGACGGCCGGCCACTGACCCGCCCCACTCGCCTCGCCTCGGTCCGCTCCGCTCCGCCCGGCTCCGCCCGTTCCGTCCCGTCCCGCCTCGGTCCGTTCCGTTCCGCCCGTTCCGTCCCGTCCCGCCTCGGTCCGTTCCGCTCCGCCCCGCTCCGCCCCGTCCGCTTCCGCTTCGTTCGTCCCGGCTTGGCTCGGCCCACCACCTCACCCGCCACGTGGCGACAGATCCTGCATCCCCACCACCCGCAGCAACCGCAGCCGTTCGTACGACTCCGTCCCCGGCCGGGCCGTGTGCACGATCAGCAGTTGGCGGTGGTCGGCGGCCAGCATGATCTCGCAGTCCAGTTCCAGCAGCCCCACCACCGGATGCGCGAACCGCTTCGTCGAAGCCCGCCGTACCGCCACCTCGTGCGACTCCCACAGGTGGGCGAACTCCGCACTCGCCGCCCGCAGTTCGGCCACCAGGGTGCCCGGCACCGGATCGTCGGGCCGGGCCGCGGCGACCGCCCGCAGGTTCGCCACATGGGAGCGCGCGTGCTCGGCGAGGTCCTCCGGCGGGAACAGGGCCCGCGCGGCCGGGTCCGTGAAGAAGCGGCGTACAAGGTTCCGCTCCCGTGGCGGACGGGCCGACACGTCGCCCGCCAACGCGCTCGCCATCGCGTTCTGCGCCAGGACCTCACCGCAGTCGGTGACCACCTGGGCGGGGGTGTCGTGCAGCCGGTCGAGGATCACCAGCAGACCCGGCCGCACATGCCCGGACCCGCTCACGCGCCGGGGCGGTTCCTCGTCCGCCAGGTGGAAGAGATGGTCCCGTTCGTCGTCGGTGAGGCGCAGGGCCCGGGCCAGGGCGGTCAGCATCTGGCGGGACGGGTGCGGGCCCCGGGACTGCTCCAGGCGCGTGTAGTAGTCCACCGACATACCGGCGAGCGCCGCCACCTCCTCGCGGCGCAGACCGGGCGTACGACGGCGGGCGCCGGGCGGGAGGCCCACCGCCGAGGGCTCCAGGCGGGCACGCCCATGGCGCAGGAAGTCGGCGAGTTCGGCTCGGTTCACCCCTCCAGGATGTCGCCGCGCGCCCGGCTTATCCAGGGACTCCTGATCCCCTGATCGACGGGTCTCTCCCGCGCTCGGCGACTCCGCCCGAGGGTGGTGGTCCCAGACCGAAGGAGAAGATCATGCTGACACTGGTGACGGGTACGACGGGACAGGTCGGCCGGCGCTTCGTGCCCAGGCTGCTGGCGCAGAGCAGGCCGGGGGAGAGGGTGCGGGTCCTGGTGCGCGACGCGGCGCGGGCGGAGCGGTTCGCCGAGCTGGGTGCCGAGGTCGTGGTCGGGGACCTGCGGGACACGGAGGCGCTCGGCAAGGCTGTGGCCGGGGTGGACGCGGTCGTGAACGTCGCGGCTTCTTTCCGCGGGGTCCCGGACGACGAGGCGCGGGCCGTCAACCGGGACGCGGCGGTGGAGCTGGGCCGCGCCGCGCTGGCCTCGGGCGTGGAGCGGTTCGTGCAGGTCAGCACGGGTCTCGTGTACGGCGCCGGACGGGGCCGTCCGTTGGTCGAGGAGGACGAGACCAGGCCCGGCGGTGTGATGTGGGGTGCGTACCCCGAGTCGAAGGCGGCGGCCGAACGGGAACTGCTCGCGCTGGAGGGCCTGGACGTACGCGTCGGCCGGCTCCCCTTCGTCTACGGCGAGGGCGACCCCCACCTCGCCCAGTCGCTGATGTGGGCCGCGCACTGGGCGGCGGCCCAGCGGCTGCAGATGGCACACCACGCGGACATCGCCCAGGGCCTGCTCCGCATCCTGCACGCCCCGGGCATCGCCGGCCGGATCTACAACATCGGCGACTACGCCCCCGTCACGGCGGTCGAACTCCACCAGCTCAACGGGGTGGAGGTCCCCGCCGAGCTCTACGAGAACACCGACCCCGACCCGTGGTTCGGGATCACCTCCACGGAACGCATCCGCAGGGAACTCGGCTACCGCCCCCTGTACCCCAGCGTCTACGCGGCCCGGGACGCCGGCGCCCTCTGACCCACCACACCCCGGACGACCCCACCGCGCCTCAGTCCACTCCCCGGATCCGCCCCACCAGCACCGCCCCAGCCAGCCCGATCACCGCCGACACCAGGAACAGCACCCGGTACCCGCCCAGATACGTCACGATCGGCGCCGCGAGGGCCGGCGCCATGACCTGGGGCAGGGCGTTGGCCACGTTGATGACGCCCAGGTCCTTGCCGCGGTCCAGCGCCGTGGGGAGGACGTCCGTCATCAGGGCGAAGTCGACCGAGGTGAAGACGCCGAAGCCGATACCGAGGACCGCCGACGCCACGATCGCCCCGGGCCAGGTCTGCCAGCCGGCCAGCATCGCCGTCGCCACCGCCATCAGCACGCCCGACCAGAGCACGAAGGGCTTGCGGCGGCACACCCGGTCCGACCAGGCCCCGCCGACGACGACGGTGGCGAGCAGCGTCACGCCGTTCACCGCCGTCAGGATCAGGACGCCCTGCTCGGGGTCGGGGTAGGCGAGGCGGTCGCGGAGGTAGTACAGGAGGTACAGCAGCACCAGCGCGTTGCTCAGGTTGATCAGGAAACGGGTCAGCCACGCCCAGCCCAGGTCCGGATAGCGGCGCGGGCTCAGCCAGAACCCGGCCAGGAAGGTCCGCCAGGACCACACCGGCAGGTCCTCGACCGCGAGCCGCAGATCCTTGTGCCGCAGCACGTACGGCAGCACGCCCAGCAGGGTGAAAGCCGCGCACGCCGCATAGCCCGCGCCCACCCCGCCCACCGCCGTCGCCAGACCCGTCCCGCCGACCACACCGAGGATCTGCGCGACACCCAACCAGCCGCCCACGGAGCCCCGTTGAAGCCGGGGGACACGGTCGGGGACGGCGGCGGTGATGGCGGCGAAGGCCGCGTTCAGGGTCAGCTGGACCAGACACCACCCCGCCACCATCGTCCACAGCCCACCCGCTCCCGCCAGCAGCAGCAACGACAGCGCACCGCCCGCCGCACCGGCCACGATCCACGGCGTACGGCGCCCCCACCTCGACGTCGTACGGTCCGACAGCGCGCCGAAGAACGGGTTCGCCGCCAGCGACACCAGGGCGCCCGCGCCCGCCACCCAGGCCAGCAGGGTCTCCTTGGACATCCCGGTGCCGGGCGCGAAGTCCTCGGCCTGGGAGGCGAGAAGGATCTGCAGCGGCCCGAACCAGCCCACCCAGATGGCTCCGTTGGCGAGCGAGAGCGAGGCTGTCCACCCTCGCCCGACCCGTTCCACCGGCTCGGCGAGCGCACCCGCCGAGCGGGACACGTCGGTCATCCTCAGTCTCTCTGCGCCCGGAGGAGGTCCTTGAACCAGCCGTACGAAGCCTTGGGCGTCCGGGTCAGAGTGGCGGGGTCCGCGAAGTCCACGTGGACCAGTCCGAACCGCCGCGCATAGCCCTCCGCCCACTCGAAGTTGTCCAGCAGCGACCACACGAAGTAGCCGCGCACATCCACGCCCGCCTCCAACGCCCGGTGCAGCGCCCGGACATGACCGTCCAGGTAGGCGATCCGGTCCTGGTCGTCGAGTCCCTCGTACGAGCAGCCGTTCTCGGTGATGACGACGGGCGGCAGCCGGTCCCCGTAACGGTCCCGGAAGGTGGTGAGCAGCTCCGTGAGGCCCTCGGGTACGACGGGCCAGCCGAAGTCCGTCACCGGGACGTCCTCGATCTCCTGGACGGAGAAGGGGAGTTCGGCCGGGATCGTCAGACCGCCGAACTCGATGTCGGCGCCCTGCGGCGCGCCCACCTTCGTCGGGGCGTAGTAGTTGACGCCGTAGAAGTCGAGCGGCTCGCTGATCACCTTCAGGTCGGCCGCCACGTCGCCCGGCATCAACTCGCCCAGGCCGTCCGGGTATTCGCCCAGGAGGATCGGGTCGGCGAACAGCCGGTTGAGGAGGAGGTCGTAGAACCCGGCCGCCTCCAGGTCCGCCAGCTCCTGCGACGCCGGCCAGGTCGGCCCGTGCGAGTTGGCGATGCCGATGTCGGTGGCACCGGTTGCGCGGAGGGCCCGTACGGCCAGGCCGTGGCCGAGGAGTTGGTGGTGGGCGGCCGGGAGCGCGTCGAACATCAGCTGCTTGCCCGGTGCGTGCGCGCCCAACGCGTGCCCGAACAGGGTGTGTTCGGCGGGCTCGTTGAGCGTGATCCACTTGTTCACGCGGTCGCCGAGCCGCTCGGCGACGACGGACACGTACTCGGCGAACCTGGACGCCGTGTCCCGCTCCAGCCAGCCACCCTTCTCCTGGAGGCTCACCGGCAGGTCCCAGTGGAAGAGGGTCGGGACGGGACGTACGCCCGCCGCGCACAGCTCGTCCACCAGCCGGTCGTAGAAGTCGAGGCCGCCGGGGGAGTTCACGCGCGGCCAGGAGACGGAGAAGCGGTACGCGTCCACGCCGAGGCCGGCCAGCAGGGCCACGTCCTCGGGATAGCGGTGGAAGTGGTCGCAGGCCACCGCCGCCGTCGAGCCGTCCTTCACACGGCCGGGCTCGGCCGTGAAGGTGTCCCACACGGACTGTTCGCGCTGGTCCGCCGCGCCCTCGATCTGGTGCGCCGAGGTGGACACGCCCCACAGGAAGCCGGCCGGGAACTGGGGTATCGGGTTGGTCGCCATGCGCCGGATCATCGGTACCGGGGGTAACGGGTGTCAACGGGCCGGGGTGACGATGCGGTCACACCCTGTCCGTCGACACCCGCGACACCCGTTATGCCCCCTCTTTCAACACCCTTGAGATCAGTTCCCGTTGCTCTTCGGTGAGCCGGGGATCGGCGCAGTACACCGTCTTCCCGTCCACCGTGATCTCGTAGCTGAATCCGTCCGGCACCCCGGCCGGCGGGGTGCCCCCGCCGGCCGCGATCGCCTGGTCGGCCAGGGTGTGCCACTCGGCGGCATCGGGCCGCCCCGAGGTGTCCACCTCGGCGCACCGCTCGATGCCCGCGAATCCGCCCGTACGTCTCACCTGAATAAGCATGGGGTCCTTGTCTGGTACGAGAACGGCTCCGGTACGAGTGACGAGTGCCCTGATGCCGGTGTCTGATGCCGGGTGCGGCCGGTACGGGCGGGCCCGTACGGCTACAGGCGGGGCCGGGGCGTGATGGGCACTCCGACCCGCTCCCACGCCTTCAGTACGGCCTGGAGTTCCTCGCCGTCGCCGTAGCGCTCCTTCGCGGTGGCGACGGTCAGCTGGGCGAAGTCGTCGAAGAACGCCTCCTTCTTCAGCTCGCCGCCGGTCAGCACGTCGTACCAGATCTGCCCGGCCCGCTCCCACGCGTTGCCGCCGAGCGCGGTGGCGACGAGGTAGAAGGCGTGGTTGGGGATACCGCTGTTGATGTGGACGCCGCCGTTGTCGCGGCCGGTGCGGACATAGCCGTCCATGGTCGCGGGCTGCGGGTCCTTGCCGAGCACGTCGTCGTCGTACGCGCTGCCCGGTTCCTTCATGGAGCGCAGGGCCGTGCCGGTGACGCTCGGGGCGAGCAGGCCCGCGCCGATCAGCCAGTCGGCCTCGGCGGCGGTCTGGCCGAGCGAGTACTGCTTGATGAGCGAGCCGAAGACGTCCGACATCGACTCGTTGAGGGCGCCGGGCTGGCCGTAGTACGTGAGGTTCGCGGTGTGCTGGGTGACGCCGTGGGTGAGTTCGTGGCCGATGACGTCGATGGCGACGGTGAAGTCGACGAAGATCTCGCCGTCGCCGTCGCCGAACACCATCTGGTTGCCGTCCCAGAAGGCGTTGTTGTAGCCCTCGTCGTAGTGGACGGTCGCGTCGAGGGGCAGGCCGTCGCCGTCGATCGAGTGGCGCCGGTAGGCCTTGAGGTAGAGGTCGAAGGTCGCGCCGAGGCCGGCGTAGGCGCGGTTGACGGTGGCGTCCTGACCGGGCTCGGAGCCCTCGGCGCGCACCTTTGTGCCGGGGAGCGTGGTGCGGTGTTCGGCGTCGTAGATCGTGCGCAGCGGCTGGTCGGAGGGCGCTTTCACGGCCGGGACGACGGCCAGGCCGAACTCGGCGGTGAGGCGGCGCTCGGTTCGTTTCTGGGCGTCGAGGAGCAGCGTGCGCAGTGCGGGGCCGGAGACGGCCGGGTCCTCGTGGCGGGCGAGTTTGTTGAGGAGGTGCGGTGGGACGATCGTGCAGAAGACGGGCTCGAAGCCCCCGTTTGTCGTCATGCCCGGCACCCTTGCATCGAGTCATACGGCTGTCACTACCCGCAACCATGATTGGTGAAATACCCGGACAAGGGGCCCATCGTTCGGTGACGGAGTGGTATGTGCCGAGTGCGTCGAGTGGCGCCGAGTCGAGACGGGGCGCCGACCGAGTGGGATGGCGCACTTTTTGCACCTTTTGCTCTCGCGCTCCCGCATACTGAGGGTCCCGCATAGTGATACAGGCCCGCGCGTCCGGCGCGGCTCGGCTACAGTGCGGAGCATCATGCGTATCGGGCTGCTCCTCCTTAGCTGCCGCGGCGAGGGCCTGTAAGTAGAGGCCGACCCCCTCCCCGCGGAGTCTGGCGTTGCGCCGTCGGCCGTCCTTCAGGACACCACGAGGAGCCCACGCATCATGGCCCACAGCGCCAATCGTCAGCAGCCCAGTTCCATGCCGATCCACAAGTACGGCCGGTACGAGCAGGTCGACATCCCCGACCGCACCTGGCCCGGAAACCGGATCACCGTCGCCCCCCGCTGGCTCTCCACCGACCTGCGCGACGGCAACCAGTCCCTGATCGACCCCATGTCCCCCGCCCGCAAGCGTGCGATGTTCGACCTGCTGGTGAAGATGGGCTACAAGGAGATCGAGGTCGGCTTCCCGGCCTCCGGGCAGACGGACTTCGACTTCGTACGGTCGATCGTCGAGGAGCCGGGCGCGATCCCGGACGACGTCACCATCTCCGTACTGACCCAGGCCCGCGAGGACCTGATCGAGCGGACCGTCGAGTCCCTGAAGGGCGCCAAGCGCGCCACGGTCCACCTGTACAACGCGACCGCCCCCGTCTTCCGCCGGGTGGTCTTCCGTGGCTCCAAGGAGCAGATCAAGCAGATCGCCGTCGACGGCACGCGGCTGGTCATGGAGTACGCCGAGAAGCACCTGGGTCCCGAGACGGAGTTCGGATACCAGTACAGCCCCGAGATCTTCACCGACACCGAGCTGGACTTCGCGCTGGAGGTCTGCGAGGCGGTCATGGACGTCTGGCAGCCCGGCCCGGGCCGCGAGATCATCCTCAACCTGCCCGCCACGGTGGAGCGTTCGACCCCGTCGACGCACGCGGACCGCTTTGAGTGGATGGGCCGCAACCTGACCCGCCGCGAGCACGTCGTCCTGTCGATCCACCCCCACAACGACCGCGGTACCGCCGTCGCCGCCGCCGAACTGGCGCTGATGGCCGGCGCCGACCGCGTCGAGGGCTGTCTGTTCGGCCAGGGCGAGCGCACCGGCAACGTCGACCTGGTCACCCTGGGCATGAACCTGTTCTCACAGGGCGTCGACCCGCAGATCGACTTCTCCGACATCGACGAGATCCGTCGTACGTGGGAGTACTGCAACCAGATGGAGGTCCACCCGCGCCACCCGTACGTGGGCGACCTGGTCTACACGTCCTTCTCCGGCTCCCACCAGGACGCCATCAAGAAGGGCTTCGACGCCATGGAGGCCGACGCCGCCGCGAAGGGCGTCACCGTCGACGACATCGAGTGGGCGGTCCCGTACCTGCCGATCGACCCGAAGGACGTCGGCCGGTCCTACGAGGCCGTCATCCGGGTCAACTCCCAGTCGGGCAAGGGCGGTATCGCGTACGTCCTGAAGAACGACCACAAGCTGGACCTGCCGCGCCGGATGCAGATCGAGTTCTCGAAGCTGATCCAGGCGAAGACGGACGCCGAGGGCGGCGAGGTCACGCCGAAGGACATCTGGACGATCTTCCGGGACGAGTACCTGCCGAACCCCGAGAACCCCTGGGGGCGGATCCAGGTCAGCACCGGCCAGTCGACCACCGACAAGGACGGCGTGGACACCCTCACCGTCGAGGCCGAGGTCGACGGCGTCGAGACCACCCTGGTGGGCACGGGCAACGGCCCGATCTCGGCGTTCTTCCACGCCCTGCAGGGTCTGGACATCGACGCCCGTCTCCTGGACTACACCGAGCACACGATGAGCGAGGGCGCCTCCGCGCAGGCCGCCTCCTACATCGAGGTCGCCATCGGCGACAAGGTCCTGTGGGGCATCGGCATCGACGCCAACACGACCCGCGCCTCGCTGAAGGCGGTCGTCTCCGCCGTCAACCGCGCGGGTCGCTGACGTCACCCGCCCGGTTGGTTTCCCGCCCCGTCCGCCCTTCGTGGCGGGCGGGGCGGCCGTCGTTTACCGGCCAAACCAAGGGCCGGTCATGGGCAGGTCTGGTCCTGGGTACTGACTACACATCAACAATGTGGCTAACATCACGCCAGCGCGGCAGTGTTGCCGGTGGGGTACCTCCCGCGCCCTGCAACAGGCAGTGGGGGAGTTACCGGAGGTGCGACGTGCTCCAAGGACGGGGACGAGACGGCCGAGTCGTGCGCGGAGGCCGGACGGCACGCGTCCTGGGCTCCCGTACGGTCTGGGCCGGTGTCGGTGACGGCGAGTTCTTCTGCCCCGGTTGCGGCGGAGACCGCAACTACCAGCGCCTGACGGGCCGTCGGCGCTACACCTTTCTCGGCGTACCGATTCTGCCGCGCGGCGAGACCGGCCCGGTCGTCGAATGCGCGGCCTGCCAGAGCCACTTCGGCACGGACGTCCTCGACCACCCCACCACGACCCGCTTCTCCGCGATGCTCCGCGACGCGGTCCACACGGTCGCCCTCGCGGTCCTCGCCGCCGGCGGCACCCAGGCCCGGCTCACCCTGGAGACGGCGGTGACCGGCGTCCGCGCGGCGGGCTTCGACGACTGTACGGAGGAGCAGCTCGCGGCCCTGGTGGACGCCCTGGCCGCCGACACGGGCCGCCTCTTCGGCCCCCCGTGCGGCCCCGGCCTCGCCATAGAGCTCCACGAGGCCCTGGACCCCCTGGCCCCCCACCTGGCCGCCCCCGGCCGCGAATCGATTCTCCTCCAGGGTGCCCGCATCGCCCTGGCCGACGGCCCGTACACCCCGGCGGAACGCGACGTCCTCGCGACGGTCGGCGCGGCGCTGACGATCTGCGGGGACGACGTGACACGGCTGCTGGCGGCGGCGCGTACGCACTCATAGGTCCTCCGCGGCCTGTCATCGGCCCGTCATTACTCTCGGGGGAGCAGTACGGCCCCCGGGTCGCCCCCGAACCCGCCCTCCCGCGCGACGGAATTCTGGTGAGCGTCAGCCAGACGTCCGGACGAACGGACGCGCAGCATGGGCGGCACACTGGACGCCGAACCGGGGGAGGGGGAGGAGCGAGGGTGGGCGTGCGGGTACGTATGTTCCGTACGTGACGCGTGTGGTGACGGTACGTCAGCGGAGTTACTGTCGCCTCCTGCCACTTTCCGGTCAGATCCTGTCGCCGTCGCAACGGCACCCCGGCACGCCCCCATGCCCCGACCCCCTCACTCCGCAAGGGAGAGCGATGACGCCCCTGAGCCGTATCCTGCTCGCCGCCACCACCGGCGCGGCCCTGATCACCGGCACCGGCATCGGCACCGACCTCACCGCGACGAAGGCCCAGGCGGCCACCCGCTCGTACTGCACCTCGTCCGTCCCGTACATCGCGGGCAAGGGCGGCTACGACACCTACCGCATCCCGGCCACCGTCACGACCCGCAAGGGCACCCTCCTGGCCTTCGCCGAGGGCAGACACAGCGGCGCGGGGGACAGCGGCAACATCGACGTGGTCCTGCGCCGCTCCACGGACGGCGGCTGCACCTGGGGCCCGCTGTCGGTGGTCGCGGCCGGGCGCGGTGACACACGGGGCAATCCGGCGCCGGTGGTGGACGAGAAGACGGGCCAGATCGTTCTGCTGACGTCGTACAACGACGGCGCGGTGACCGAGGCCCAGATCATGCGCGGCGAGGCGACGCCACAGCAAAGCCGCCGAGTCTTCGTCCAGACCAGTTCCGGCACGAACGACGGCCGCCGCTTCACGCCTCCACGCGACGTCACGGCCCAGGTGAAACTCCCCAACTGGCGCTGGTACGCGACGGGTCCGGGCCATGCGGTGTACCTGTCGAGGGGCCCGCACACGGGCAGGATCGTGATCCCGGCCAACCACTCGGTGGCCCCGCCGACTGGTTCGTCCGACACCGGCCAGGAGTCCAGGTACTACGGCGGCCACGCGATCTACAGCGACAACGCCGGCCGCACCTGGCACCTGGGCTTCGTGGACGACTCGTACGACGGCATCGAGAACGCCAACGAGACAAGCGCCGCCCAACTCCCGGACGGCAGGCTGTACTTCTCGTCCAGGGACCAGAGCGGCCTGATGCCCGGAAACCGGTTGGACTCCTACTCGAGCGACGGCGGGGAGTCCCTGGACCGCCCGTACACCGTCCAGCCCACCCTGAACGACGTCCCGATCGTGCAGGGCAGCGTGCTCCAACTGCGGGGCGGCTCGAACGCGTTGCTGTTCTCGGGGCCCTCGGAACCCACGGCGCGACGGTCGATGGCCATCTGGCGGAGCGAGGACGGCGGAGAGACGTTCACGAAGGCCCTGACGCTGTCGGACCGGAGGGCGGCCTACTCGGACCTGGTGCGGGTGGACCGGCGGATGGTGGGGGTGCTCTACGAGACGGGGACCGAGGGGACGTACGAGTCGATCGAGTTCCGGCGGTTGTTGGTGGGTGGGGTGGGCTGAGGGGGGTCCAGAGGAAAGGAGAGGGAGGGGCCGCGAAACCGCGTCCCTTCCCTCAGCCTGCCGCTACAACAACCCCGCCCCCGCCAAGAACTTCCCCACCCGCTCCACCTCGTCCTCCGACAGCGGGATCTGCGGATCGGCGGTCACCGGGCAGTCGATGACCCCCCGCAGATACAGCGCCGCCTTGAACGCCCCCAGCCCCGCCGAGCTGCCCCCCATCCGCACCGGATCGCCTGCCCCCACCATGCCGAACAGCACGCACAACCGTTCCTGCTCGGCCCGAGCCCGGCCCCAGTCGCCCGCGCGGCAGAACCGGTCCAGGCGTACGTAACCGTCGGGGTCGACGTTCGCGAGCCCCGGCACCGCCCCGTCCGCCCCCAGCGCCAGCGCCGAATCCACCAGCAGCTCGCTCCCCGTCAGGACGCTGAACCCGCCGATCCCGGGGTGTTCCCGCGCGCCCGTCACCACCGCGCGGAACGATGCCAGGTCGCCGCTCGAATCCTTCAGGCCCGCCAGGACGCCGTCCGCCGCCAGTTCCAGCACCAGACCCGGAGGCAGCTTGCTGTGGACCGATGCCGGGAGGTCGTACGCCACGACCGGGACCGGGCTGCCCGACGCCACCAGGCGGAAGTGGCGGGCGATCTCCGAGGGGTGCGTACGGGTGTAGAAGGGGGCCGTGACCACCACCGCGTCCGCGCCCGCCGCCGAGACCGACCGTACGTGGTCCAGTACCCGGGGTGTCGTCATGTCGATCGCGCCCGCCAGGACCGGCAGCGCGCCGGCGACGTGGCCCACCACCGTCTCCACCACCAGCCTGCGCTGATCGTCCGTCAGATAAGCCGCCTCCGACGACGAACCGAGCACGAACAGGCCGTCCACGCCCGCCTCCACCAGGTGGTCGACCAGCCTGACGAGCGAGCGTACGTCCACCTCGCGGTCCGGTGTCAGCGGGGTGCAGACGGGAGGGACGACACCGGTCAGCGGGGTGGGGAAGGTCATCAGGGCTCCCTGGGGTCTTTCGGGCCGTGCGGCGGTGCGGAGGGGGTGTCGGAGGCGTCGGCTACAGGGCTTTTCTGCACGTCGGGCACGGCGGCGACCGCCTGGGCGACCAGGTCACGCGTCGCCCGGCCCTCCTCCACAGGGTGGTGGCAACGGAACCGGTGTCCCGGGATTGACGCGGCCGTGAACTGCGGCATCACCTCGGCGCACACGTCCGTCGCCTTCCAGCAGCGTGTGCGGAACGGACAGCCTGAGGGTGGATGTGTTGCCGAGGGGACCGGGCCCACCAGCGGGATCGGGTCGATCGGGTCCAGCAGGCCCGGCGTCGCCGAGAACAGCGCCCGGGTGTACGGGTGACGCGCCCCGTCCGTCACCTCGTCCGCCGGGGACTCCTCCACGATCCGGCCCAGGTACATCGTGATCACCCGGTCGCTCATCCGCCGTACCGTCTGGATGTCGTGCGAGACGAAGACCAGGGCCAGGCCCAGCCGCTCCTTCAGGTCCAGGAGGAGGTTCAGGATCTGGGCTCGGACCGATACGTCCAGGGCGCTGGTCGGCTCGTCGGCCACCACCAGGTCGGGGCTCAGCGCCAACGCACGTGCGATAGCCACCCGTTGGCGTTGGCCGCCCGACAGTTGGCCCGGGAGGCCGTCCGCCAGGGCACGTGGGAGGCCTACCAGGCCCATCAACTCCCTTACCCGTTCATCCCGTTCCCTCGGTGTACCTCGCTTGTGCACGTCGAGCGGGTCGCGCAGGATCTGGCGAACCGTCAGGCGGCGGTTCAGGGCCGTCGAGGGGTCCTGGAAGATCATGCCGGTGCCCGTGCCGATGGCCGCCCTGCGCTCCGCCGGCTTCATCGTCCACAAGTCGTCGCCGCGGAACGACACTTGTCCCGACGTCGGCGGTTGTACGCCCACCAGCACCTTCGCCAGCGTCGACTTGCCGCAGCCCGACTCGCCCACCACGCCCACTGTTTCGCCGGGTGCGACCGTGAAGTCGGCGCCTGTCAGGGCGTACACGCGGTCACGGGTGAACAGGCCGCCGCTGCGGGCCTTGTGGACCACGTGCGTGTCCGACAGTTCCACCAAGGGAGTCGACACAGTCGCGGTTGCCGTACTGGTGCTCACTTCACGGTCTCGCTTCCCGTCGGCTCCGGCGTCGTCAGGTCGATCGCCGGGTGGTGGCAGGCCGCCAAGTGGGTTGGTACGCCCAGGAGATCGGGGGCCGTCGTACGGCACACCTCCGTCGCCATCGGGCAACGGTCCGCGAAGCGGCAGCCCTTGGGGAAGTCGGCGGGGGAGGGGACCGTCCCCTTGATCTGGGTCATGCGGATCGCCGCCGACTCCAGGGACAGCACGCTGCCCAGCAGGCCTCGGCTGTAGTGGTGGGACGGGGCCCCGACCAGGTCCGCCGTCACGCCCGTTTCGACGATCTGGCCGCCGTACATCACGACCACCCGGTCCGTCACGTCCGCCACCAGGGCCAGGTCGTGCGAGACCAGGATCAGGGCGAAGTCCAGCTCCGCGCGCAGGCGCAGCAGCAGTTCGATGATCTGGGCCTGGACCGTGACGTCCAGGGCCGTGGTCGGTTCGTCCGCGACGATCAGCTTCGGGTCCCGGGACAGGGCCATCGCGATCAGGACCCGCTGGCGCTGGCCGCCCGACAGTTCGTGTGGGTAGCTGCGGAGGGTGCGGTCGGGGTCCAGGCCCACCAGGCCCAGCAGCTCCTCCGGGGTGCGATGGCCTCCTCGGCGTACGACCTGCTTCAGCTGGGAGCGGATCGTCATCGCCGGGTTCAGGGAGGACAGGGCGTCCTGGTAGATCATCGCCATCTCGTGGCCCAGCAGCTTCCGGCGTGCACGCATCGGTTCTGTGAGCAGGTTCCGCTGGTTGAAGCGGACCTGGCCGGTGACCCGGGCGCCCTTCGGTTCCAGGCCCATCACCGTCAGTGCCGTGAGTGACTTGCCGCAGCCCGACTCGCCCACCAGGCCCAGGACTTCGCCCGGGTGGACCTCGAAGCTGATGCCGTCGACGATGTTCACGCCTGAGTGGCGCGCGGCAAAACCGATCGTCAGGTTCTCAACCGCCAGTACCGGGGCGCCGGTTGGGACCGGGCGTGCCCTCGCGCGCAGGCGTTCCGCCGCCTCCGTCAGGCCCGGCAGGGCCAGGACCTTTCCCGTCCCCGGCTCGGGGGCCTCCAGGGGGTCCTCCTGCTCCCGGACCTTCACGTCCCGGGCCGCCGGTGCCGCCCAGGCGTCCGACACGCCCTCCGAGAGGACGTTCAACGACAGCACCGTGATCAGCATCAGCAGGCCGGGGAAGACCGTCGCCCACCAACCGCCCGTCAGGACCATGTTCTTGCCGTCCGCGATGACGCTTCCCCAGGACGGGTCGGGCGGCCGTACGCCCGCGCCGATGAACGACAGCGACGCCTCGAAGACGATCGCCTCGGCCACCTGCACCGTGCAGAACACCAGCACCGGCGCCGCGCAGTTGATCGCCACGTGCTTCAGGACGATGTGGGGTGTCCGGGCGCCGATCACCCGTTCCGCCGTCACGTAGTCCTCGCCGTACTGGTCCAGGACGTTCGCCCGCACCACCCGCGCCACAGGTGGTGTGAACAGGAACGCGATCGCGCAGATCAGGACCGTGATGCCGCCGCCGAAGACCGCGACGAGCACGGCGGCCAGCGCGATGCCCGGGAACGCCATCACGACGTCCAGGCAGCGCATCAGCGTCTCGTCGACCGCCTTGCGTGACGTCGCCGCGATCGCGCCGATCAGCGCGCCCACCGTCAGGGCGAGCGCGGTGGCGCCGAGGCCGATGGCGAGGGACCAGCGGGCGCCGTGGATCAGGCGGCTCATGATGTCGCGGCCCAGGCTGTCCTGGCCCATCCAGTGCGCGGCGGAGGGGCCTCCCGTGCCGCCGGTCAGGGGCTGTTGGTCCAGGGGGTCGTCGGGGGAGACGAGGGGGGCGAAGACGGCCACGAACACCACCAGCGCCAGGAAGCAGACCGCGACCCGGGAGACGACCGGGAGCCGGCGCCACCCGCGCAGGCGGATGCCCGGGCGGGACAGGAGGGCGGCCAGGCGCCCCCGTTCGAACATCATGAACATCAGGCCGCGTCCCTCAAGCGTGGGTTGACCAGGAGATAGAGGATGTCGATGACCAGGTTCACGACCACGAAGCCGGTCGCCGTCGTCAGGACCACTCCCTGGACGACCGCCGGATCGCCGTTCTTCACGGCGTCGATCATCAGCTTGCCCATCCCGGGGAGCGAGAAGATCGTCTCGATGACGACCGCGCCGCCCAGCAGGTAACCGACGCGCAGGCCCAGGACCGTGAGCGGGTTGATGAGCGCGTTGCGCAGCACGTTGCGGCCCACCACCACCCTCGGTGGCAGGCCGCTGCCGATCGCCGTGCGGACGTAGTCCTTGTCCAGCTCCTCGACCACCGCCGTACGGACGATGCGCGTGAGCTGCGCGGCGACCGGGAGGGAGAGCGCGAAGGCCGGGAGTGTCATCGTCTTCAGCCAGCCGGTGAAGGAGTCGGCCGGGTTGATGTAGCCGCCGGTCGGGAACCAGCCCAGGTCGACGGCCAGGTACTGGATCATCAGCAGCGCCAGCCAGAAACCCGGCGCCGCGACACCCGTCAGCGACACGACGCGGATGATCTGGTCGGGGAGACGGTCCCGGTAGATGGCCGCGGTGACGCCGCCCAGCAGGGACAGGACCACCGCGATACCCAGGCCCAGGAAGGTGAGTTGGAGGGTGAGCGGCAGGGCGGTGGTGACCTGGTCGAGCACCGGCGCGCGGGTGAGCGCGCTGATGCCCATGTCACCGTGGAGCAGGTCGCCGATGAAGTGGAAGTAGCGGACGAGGAACGGATCGAGCAGACCGTTCTGTTCACGGAAGTCGTGCAGTTGCTGCGGGGTCGGGTTGGCGCCCTGGAAGAACGCGGAGGCCGGGTCGACGTCCGAGAACCGCATGACGAGGAACACGAACAGCACGATGCCGAGCATCAGCGGGACGAGCAGGACGATCCTGCGGGCCAGGATTCGGGCGATGGCGACCACGTACGAACTCCCGTACAGCTAGCGGTATTTGGCGGTGGTCAGAGCCGCGGTGGTCAGACCCACTTGGCCTGGAGGAGGTTGATGCCGGGGTACGGCTGTGCCCTTATGCCCGCGAGCTTCTTCGGGTCCCAGGCCGTCATCAGCTCGTTGTGGACGACCGGATAGAGCACGGCCTCCTCGGCGACGACGTCGATGTAGTCCTGGATCATCGTCTTCTTCTTGTCCGGGGCGGGCTCCTGCGTCGCCCGGTCCATGTCCTTGAAGAGCTGCTTGGCCACGGCACTGTCGGCCCAACGGGCGTAGCCCATCCAGAGGTTCTGCGGGCCGTAGTTGTAGTGCATGATCAGGTCCGCGTCGAGGCCGAACTGGTTGGGGTTCGAGGCCGCCGACACCACCTGGTAGTCCTGCTTCTGGTCCATCTTCGTGAACACCGCGGTGGTTTCCTGCGGGTTGAGGGTCGTCTCGACGCCGATCGCGTCCCAGGACGCCTTGATGGTGGGCAGGCAGTCGACGATCCAGCTGACGTTCACCGACAGGATCTCGATCTTCAGCCCGCTGACCCCGGCCTCCTTCAGGAGCGCCTTCGCCTTGTCCGGGTCGTAGTCGTAGACCGTCTTCGCGGGCCGGTAGCTGGGGTTGGCCTCGTTGAGGAAGGACGAGGACGGCTTGCCGTGGCCCTTGAGAGCCACCTGCACCATCTTCTCCGTGTCGATGGCGTAGTGCAGCGCCTGGCGGACCCGGACGTCGTCGAAGGGCTTGCGCTTGGTGTTGAACATCAGGAACAGGTTGTTCATCCCCGCCCCGCCCTCGACGTCCATCCCCCCGCTCTTGAGCTGCTGGATGTTGGCGTACGGGATGTTGTCGGCGATCTGCGCGCCGGCACTGGACCCCGAGATCTTGGCGACGCGGGGCGCGGCATCCACTATCGTCATCCAGTTCATCTTCTTGAACGCGGCTTTGCGCGGCCCGTTGTAGGCGGCGAACGCCTCGAACGTCGTGTTGGACTTCGGGTGGTGCGCGGTCTGCCGGTACGGTCCCGAGCCGATCGCCTTTCCCTTGATCGCGTCGTCCCAGCCGCCCGGCTGGGAGAAGACGTGCTTCGGCATGATCTTCGCCAGGGTGAGCCGGGAAACCCCTTCCGGGAAGGGGAACTTCAGCACCAGCTCGACATTCTGCGCGTCGACCTTTTTCACTTCTTTCAGCCAACTGGCGAAAAACCCCTTGGCGAGTGTCTGCGTGTTCGGATCGAGGATTCGATCGAATACGAAGACCACGTCGTCGGCGGTGACCGGCTTTCCGTCGTGGAAGGTCGCCCCGGCCCGCAGCGTGAACTTCCACGAGGTGCTGCTGAGATCGGCGGGGACCGCTGTGGCGAGCGCCGCGTACGGCTTGCGGGAGATCGGGTCGGTGTCGAGCAGGCCCTCGTAGATGTGGTTGTTGGCGGCCATGGAGAAGGCGGAAGCGGTCTGCGTGGGGTCCCAGCTGCCGTCGTTGCCGTAGCCGATCACGGCCGTGAGCGTGCTGTTCGCGCCCCCGGTGCCGCCCCCGGTGTCGTTCGTCGACTCCGGCCCGGACGAGCAGGCCGACAGGGAGGAGGAAATGGCGGCGGCGGCACCCAGCGCGCCGGTGTACTTCAGAAACGACCGGCGGTGCGGGGCGGTCGATACAGCGGCGGTTACGTCGCGGGTCACGTCGCGCACGATTCCTCCAGCGGGGTGGGGTCCGAAAAGGTGAGGAGATACGACGTCCTACGTCATAGGGGGCAGCGCGACCATAAGAGGGGCGGTGGGGCCGGTCAAGAGATCGCACACGAATGGCGTATCTGCCAAAGGTGCGACCAATGACGATATGAAATTCAACATGTCCCACCGGGGTGGGGTCGAGAGCGACATCGAGAGGGCGGTGAATTCATGGCAGCCGGATTTCGATATGCCTGGAGGTGGGACGTGGGATGTCCGGCGAGCGTACGATGCGCCGCATGTCTCAGGAGCCCGGGAAGCGGCGCCGTCCCGAGCGGCGGGTGAGCGGCCAGGTCCAGCGCGAGGTCATGCAGCTGATCCTCGACCGCAAACTCCGGGCGGGCGCGCCGCTGCCCACCGAGGTCGAGCTGATGGAGACCCTCGGGGTCAGCCGGAATTCCGTCCGGGAGGCCCTCAAGGCGCTCCAGGCACTCGACATCGTGGAGATCAGACACGGCTACGGGACGTACGTCGGACAGGCGTCGTTGACGCCGCTGATTGACGGACTGACGTTCCGTACGCTCGCCCGGCACGACGGGGACGGCGCCGCGCTCGCCGAGATCCTCCAGGTCAGGGAGGTGCTGGAGGACGGGCTCATCCGGCGGGTCGCGGCCGTGCTGTCCGACGCGCAGTTGGACCGGCTGGAGTCGGTCGTCACCCGGATGGAGGAGGCGGGACGGGTGGGCCGGCGCTTTCCCGAACTGGATCGCGAATTCCATGAGGCCCTGTACGGCCCCCTCGGCAACGCGCTCGTGCCGCAGCTGCTCGGCGCCTTCTGGACGGTGTTCCGTCGCGTCTCGGGCGCCCGTGGCTGGCACGACGACCCGGAGCCGGAGCTGACGGCCCGTAGGCACCGGGACATCGTGACGGCGTTGCGCGCCCGCGACGTGGAGAGCGCGCAGCGCGCGCTGGCGGTGCACTTCCGCGGGATCGAGGCACGGGCGGCGCAGGAGTCCAGGGGAGTGGGCTGAGCGGGTGCGGGTGGGCGCGGGCACGTCGGCACGCCGGTACGTGGAGGGGGGCGCCGTCCCCTGTGCGGCGCCCCCCTCCACGTCCCCGTCGCAGCCCTGCCCTACGGCAGCGTTTTGTCGTACCCCGTGTCGCTGTCCGAGTCGTAGACGACTTTGCCCGTGTTGTCGTACCCCTTGACGTGCGGAGCCAGGGTGACCTGCGTGTTCAGGGTGCCGGAGGCCACGAACCAGCCGTGGTCCAGGGCGGCTTCACTGGTGCTGCCGCCGTACGAGACGGTCACCCGGGCCACGTTGGACTCGAACCGGCCGATGGTGCCCCAGCGGAACGGTAGCTTCCAGTTGCCCTTGTCGATGTACGACTGCTGGTAGAGCTTGCCGGCGTTCATGTCGGCCATCACCGGGCCGCCGTTGTCCAACTCCGGGCCCTCACCGCTGGTGTTGACGCCGTCCGCCTTACCGTCCACGATGTCGCAGATCACCCGGGTCTGCTGCTGGTTCGCCTGCTGCCTGACGGCGACGACGTAGATGCCGTCGCCGGGCGCGTTGGAGTCACCGGTGCTGTTCAGAGCCAGGATGATCCGGTAGTCGTCGGCGTCGCCCAGATCGGTCGTCCGCATCTCGGGCGGGAGGCCCTTCTGGCGCTTGTGGTCAACGGCGATGCACTTCTCCAGCCCGTCCGAAGCCTGAGCCAGCGTGATCCCGTCGAGCAGCTGCCCCGGCGTCGCCGGTCCGGCCGGGCCAACGGGTGCCGATTGAACGGGAGTTGACGTCGTCCTCGGCGAGGCGTCGGTCGACGGCAGTGGCGCCGCGGTGTTCACGCTGCCGTCGCCGCCGTTCCCGTTCAGCGCGTACGCCGCCATGGGCGCCGCCGCCAGGGCGACCAGGACCGCGCCGGCCGCTGCCACCCGCCGCCGACGCTCGATCGTGCCCTGGCGGCGGATCGCCGGATACGGCGCCGACGAGGGCCGGATGGTGTAGGCGTCCTCCGCCATCAGTTCGCGCACCTGTGCCTCGAAGTCCTTCCCGTGCTGCTCGTTTCCCACGTGCTGTCCTGCTTCTTGCGTCTGCTCCGAAGTCCCGGAGTGCCCCAACTGGCCGAACCTGTACGGCTGTTTCGGCCGCTGTTCCCCGTTCACCGGATGCCTTCCCGAATGTGTGGCGCGTGTGTCGCGTGACTGGGCTCGGGGCGGCCCACGACCTGTGCCAGCCCCGGATACGTACGCAACTTCGCCAGCCCTTTGGAGGCCTGGCTCTTGACCGTGCCCTGGGAGCAGCCGAGGGTGTCGGCGACCTCGCTCTCGGACAGGTCCTCCCAGTAGCGCAGAACCACCACCGCTCGCTGCTTGGGCGGGAGTTGGGCGAGTGCGCCGAGCAGTGCGCTGCGTTCGTCGGCCCATGAGACGGCCTCGTCGCGGCCCACCACATCGGGCGGTGCGTCGGTCAGCGCCTCCTGCACGCGCCGCTTGCGGAACCGGTCACTGTTGCAACTGATCAGTATCCGCCGGACGTACGCCTCCGGATTGTCGGTGCGCGAGACCCGCCGCCAGGAGCGGTACGCCTTCGCCAGCGCCGTCTGCGTCAGGTCCTCGGCGTGGTGGGCGTCGCCGGTCAGCAGATACGCGGTGCGCACCAGATGGGACCACCGCGCTCTGACGAACTCATGGAACTGGGCCTCTTGTTCGGCCTGCATCGAGTACCCCCTCGCCCACCAGACCACCGTTTCCCCGGAATCGGTTGCCCTGGTTCCGGGACCGCGTTCGAATGTACGGATGGACAAGCAGGGGGATGCCCGGACGGACGATCGGGCCGAAGGGCGTTGGGGCGAGGGGCGTTGGGGCGAGGGGGACGCGGGTGTACTGCGGCTGCCGTCCGGCCGCCTGATCAGGGGACGCGGCCTGCGCCGGCCGCTCGACCCGACGGCGCCGTCCCCCTCGTACGCCGTCTACCTGCTCGGCCGTCAACCTCCCGAGGTTCCCTGGGAGTTCCGCTGGCTGCACTGGCCCGACTTCCGGCTCCCGAAGGACCACGTGGACGCCCGCGCGGCCCTGGCCGAGGCGTGGGAACGGGCGGCCGGCGAGCGGGTGGAGGTCGCTTGCGAGGGCGGGCGAGGACGCACGGGGACGGCGCTGGCGTGTGTGGCGGTGCTGGACGGGGTGCCGGCGGGCGAGGCGGTGGCCTACGTGCGCGCCCACTACGACCGGCGTGCGGTGGAGACGCCCTGGCAGCGGCGGTATGTGCGGCGGTTCGGGTGAGGCGGAGGCAGGGGTGGGAGGGTTACGGGTTCGGGAGACGGCTCCCTCAGCCCAACGCCTCCCCCAGGAGTCGTGCCGTCTCCGCCACCGGGGGATGGTCGGCGGCGGCGTCCCGGTCGGGCTCTGTCGTCTGGACGGCGATGATCGGGGTGCCGTTCTGTGTCCAGGCGATGCCCATGTGGTTGTTCGTGCCGTAGGAGCCGGTGCCCGTCTTGTCGGCGATCGTCCAGGTCGGGGGCAGGGCCGGGCGGAAACACTTGCCGCTGGTCGTGTTGTTCAGCAGCCAGTGGGTGAGGAGTCCGCGGTCCGGGCGGTTCAGCGCGTCGCCGAGGACCGGACGGGCGTACGTGCGGCCGATGGAGTACGGCGTTGTCGTGTCCGTGATCCGCTACGGCCCCGCCGAGGTGAGCTCGGTCTCCCAGCGGTCGAGGCGGGTTGCGCGGTCGCCGACGGAGCGGGCGAAGCGGGTGATCGCGCACACGGCTACGCGGGCGCCGTGGTGAGTCTCCAGCGCGTGCAGGCGGGCGGTGACGTCGGGGTCGGTGGCCGACTCGTGCGCGGGGGCGGCCGGTGCCAGCGGGGTCGCGGTGGTCGTGGCTCCGGTGGTGAGGAGGTTGCGGCGGGTCGGCCGAACTTCGTGGAGGTCGTTGTCGGGGTCTTCGCGGGGCCCAGGATCTGGGCTCTCCTCTGGCCGGGGCGGGTGACGATCTCCGTAGTGATCGACGTCCTCTCCGCATACCTTGGTTGCGGTGCCGTAGACCTTCGGGGGACGGCGAGGTGCTTTCGGCCTCGCCACAGTGAGGGCATGGAGAAGACGAAGAGCACAGGAGTCAGTGGGATCAGCGGGGCCGGCGGAATCAGTCGGGCCCGGTTCCTGGCCGGTACCGCGGCCGGCGGGCTCACCGGAGCGCTCCTTCCGGTGGGCGGAGCGCGGGCGGCGGAGCGGCCTGGCGCGGCAACTGCCCACCGTGGTCGTGGTCGCTGTGGTGGCCTGACCCGCCGCGGCGTCGTCTACACCCTCGTCGACGGTGAGACCCCCGTCACCGGCTTCAGCCCCGCCCGTATGCGCGCCGACATCCGCACGATCCGCGACGGCCTGCGCGCCGACACCGTCGAGGTCACCGGCGACGGGGTCGAGCGGCTGAACGCCACCGCCTCCGAGGTCGCCGAACGCGGCATGCACGTCTGGCTGCAGCCCACCCTCGGGGACGTTCCGGAACGGGACATCCTCGAACACCTCGCGGAGACCGGGCGGCACGCGGAGCGGATGCGGCGGCAGGGCGCGAGCGTCGAGTTCAGCGTGGGCTGCGAGTTCTGGCTGTTCGTGCCCGGCATCGTCCCCGGTGACACGGTCCTGGACCGGATCGAGAACCTCCTCAACGGCACGGTGGACTGGGAGAAGATGCAACGCCGGCTCGACCGGTTCACCGCCAGGGCGGCGGCCGTCGGGCGGTCGGTCTTCCACGGGCGGCTCAGCTACGCCGCCGGTCAGGACGACAAGGTCGACTGGCACCTCTTCGACGTCATCGGCATCGACTACTACTCCTGCTATCCCAACAGGGCTGACTATGTAAGGGAGTTGAGGCGCTACCTGCGCTGGGGCAAGCCGCTCGCCATCACCGAGTTCGGCACCTGTACGTACAAGGGGGCGCCGCAGGCGGGCGGCATGGCCTGGAACGTCGTCGACTACGGCAAGGTTCCGCAGGAGATCAAGGGTGACCTTGTGCGCAGCGAGCACACCCAGGCCGCCTATCTCGTCGACCTGTTGGACGTCTTCGAGTCCATGGGCCTGTACGCGGCGATGGCCTTCGAGTTCGGAACCGCCGACGCCGAACACCGGTCCGACAATCCCCTCTACGACATCGACATGGCGAGCTACGGCATCGCCAAGGCCGTCAAGGACCGTCCCGGCGAACCGAGTTCACCCTGGCACTGGGAGCCGAAGGAGGCGTTTCACGCACTCGCCCGGCGGTACGCCCGCAGGGACCGAATGGAGACTGGTAGGGCTGACAGGGCTGACAGGGCCGGTAGTACGGACAGGTAGCCGGGGCTACGACGGCCTGTGTGCCCGGAAGCGCAGTGCTCGCGTCTCCCGGTGCTGGTTCATCGTGTCCCGGAAGTGCACCACCCGGAACCCGAGGCTCGGCTGACCGTCGCCGCCCGCGAAGGCTTCCGCGAAGATCCGGTCCTGGTGTTCGGCGGTGGGCAATGGCGCACCGTCGTGAAGCAGACAACGGAGTCATTTCGGGACTGCCGGTTGCGGGCGGCAGGAAATTTAGGTGACCCGGACGGTGTGGGCCACAACCGTTCGAGTGGGCTGACCGTCTCTGTTGAGCGTGAACATGAAGATGAAGACGAGACCGGCCGAGAGCCCCGGGCTACGGCTCGACATCCAGGGGTTGCGTGCCGTGGCTGTGTCGCTCGTCGTCCTCGGGCATGCGGGTGTGGGCAGGTTCGGCGGGGGCTATGTCGGTGTCGACGTCTTCTTCGTCATGTCGGGATTCCTCATCACCTCGTTACTGGTACGGGAGTTGGCCGCGAGCGATGGACTGTCGATCCGCAGGTTCTACGCCCGCCGCGCACTGCGCCTCCTCCCCGCGTCGACGCTCGTCGTCGTGGCCACCCTCGCCGGTTCCTGGCTGTTCCTGTCGAGGGCCCGCTTCGAGGAGTACGCCGGGGACGCCCTGAGCAGCGCGCTCTACGCGGTGAACCTCCGGCTGGCGGCGGGCGGCACGGACTACCTGGCGGAGGGGAGCCCACCATCCCCCTTCCAGCACTTCTGGTCGCTGGCGGTGGAGGAGCAGTTCTATCTGCTCTGGCCGCTGCTCCTCCTGCTGAGCTGGCGGTTCGCGCGCCGGCGGCGCGAACTTCTGGCGGTGCCGCTCGCCGTGCTCTGCCTGCTGTCGTTCGGGCTGAGCGTCGCCGTGACGGAGTACGCACCGTCCTGGGCGTACTTCGGAACGCACACCCGGTTCTGGGAACTGGGCGCAGGTGCGCTGCTGGCCCTGGCCGCCGAGCGACTTCGCGGACTGCCGCCCAAGTTGGCGGCACCGATGACCTGGACCGGCCTGGCCTGCATAGGCGTTTCGGCGACCCTCTACGGCAACGACACCCCGTTCCCCGGGTATTACGCGCTCCTGCCGGTGCTCGGCTCGGTCCTCGTCCTGGCCGGTGGTTGCGCACCCTCTCGATACGGCGCCCAACTGCTCCTGTCGAGGCGGCCGTTGGTCTGGCTGGGCGGCCTGTCGTACGGCTGGTACCTGTGGCACTGGCCGCTGCTGCTCATCGGTCCCGCGCTGATGGGCAGACTCCCCGGGACGTCCAGTGTCCGGCTCGCGTTGCTGCTCTGCGCGGTCGCCCTGGTCCTGGCCTGGGCGACCCTGCGGCTGGTGGAGAACCCCGTCCGGTTCCACACGGCGTTCCGTGGCCGCCCGGTGCGCGCGCTGCGGCTCGGGGCGGCCCTGTCGGTGGGCGTGGCACTGATCGCCGTGACGGCGTACGCGTTCCCGCCCGCGATCGACTCGGGCCGCCCCGCACCTTCGTTGAGGCAGGCGATGGCCACCGCACCGGACCCACAACTACGGCTGGGCCAGCTCCTGGAATCGTCGGGGACGAGCCTGCCCAGCAACCTCGCCCCGCCCCTCCCCGAGATCAAGTCGGCGCGGTCGGCGGTCTATCGGGACGGCTGCCATGTGGCGTACGAGAGCACGGGCACCCCGCCGTGCGAGTACGGGGACCCGGCCTCGCGCAAGGTCGTCGTCCTCTTCGGGGACTCCCATGCGGCCCAGTGGTTCCCGGCGCTCGACCGCCTTGCCAGGGAGCGGGGTTGGAAGCTGGTGTCGCTGACCAAGGCGTCGTGCAAGGCGGCCAAGGTGACCCTGCGCCGCCTCGGTGGCCCGTACTCGTCCTGCGACACCTGGCGGGCCAGGGCGATCACGAGGATCACCGCTCTGCGGCCGGCCCTGGTGATCGTCTCGTCCTCGGACGCGGGCGACCCGATGTATCCGGAGTCCGACCTTGTCCGGCAGTGGACGGACGGGTTCCGTACGACGTACGACGCGTTGGGTGCCTCGGGGGCGAGGGTTGTCGCGTTGCTCGACACCCCGTGGCCGAAGTCGGACGCGGTCGACTGTGCCGCGATGTACTCCCTCCGGTTGGACCGGTGCGCGAACCGTCTGCCGGAGGCGATCCGTGACCGGTCCCGTCGAACGGCGTCGACGGACGCGGCGAAGTCGTCCGGCGCGACGGTGATCGACCCCACCCCGTGGCTGTGCACGGGCGGGGGCAACTGTCCTGTGGTGGTGGGCAACACGGTCGTCTACCGCGACGACAGCCACGTCTCCGACGCGTACGCGGAGGGCATCGCGCCGGTGCTCGGGGACCGACTCGACGAGGTCATGGCCCGGGAACCCCAGCCACGAGGCTGACGGCGCCGGCGAGCGGGAGAGGCGGTCGCCGACGCCGGCACCGAGTACGAGCGGCCCTGCCTACTCTCCCAACTGCTCGGCGCACGCTGCCCGGATTTCCTCCAGCAACTCCGGGTAGTGCTCGCCGTACGTGTTCACCGCGTGCCACACCGCGTCCAGGGCCGCCTTGAGCGGGGCGGGCTCGGCGGCGGCGAGCACGGCAGGAAGAGCGAAGTGCGGCTGTGAGATCGGCGCGGGGTCGCGCGGACTGCCGGAGACGTGCACCACCACGGCGACACGCTGCCCCACGCCTCCCGTCGGTGCCGCACTCCGGCCGACGGGCGCTGTCGGTACGAGCGAGCCCAGTGCCCGGCCGAGACCCGCTCGCCCTGACCCGCCTGCCGGCTTCGCGGCCGGGACCGGGACCCATGTCGCCCCGGCCGTCGCCGGGGGAGTGGGTGGGCGATACGGCGGTCGCTCGGGAGGTATCGCCTCGACCACGGACCGGTTCGGGACCTGTGGGTCGGAGCGCAGGGTCTCCCACATCCGGTCCGTGTCGTCGAACGGTGGAGGCAGCGGACGTTTCCGCACCAACGCGGTGAGCGCCTGGGTGACCCACGGAACCTCGGCCAGTCCCGCTGCCTCGCAGGCCCGGCGGGCAGCCAGCGACGCCACCGCACGCTGGACCTCGGGACCCGCGGCGTCGAGGGTGTGCACCAGGTCGCTGTCGAAGCCGAGCAGACCGTGGACATTGCCGCCGACACCGCGCAGCGCCTCGCTCGGCAGTCGTCCGCCCCATACCCACTGCTCGTGGTGCAGTCGCCGCTCCTCAGCGGCCCGTTCCTCCGCCTGGCGGGCCAGGCGTTCGGTCTCGGCGCGCTGCTCGGGTGTGGGTGGTGGCGGAAGTTCGCGGGCGTGGCGGTGCCAGTAGCCGGCGATCTGTGAGGTCTCGCGGATCACGTGGTCCGGGCGGGGCGGCGAGGGCCAGAACTGCAGGAGGTAACTGTCCGCCTGTGGCTTTCCGGACACTCTGGTGTCGAGCTCCCGTCCCGTGTCCATGCCCCGGGCGCAGTACCGCACCCGGTAGTCGGTCGGGGCGAGATCCAGGTCCCACGCGGCCTCACCCGCCCACTGCACCAGACTGGTGCGGTCCGACACCGGGCGGAAGGATACCTCCACCACGTCCTCCCACGCCGGGTCCAGCGCGGGTTCCTCGTCGTGGACCTCCACGACGAAGCCGACGTTGCCCGTGTGCAGCCCGGTGATCAGCCAGAGCACACCCGGGACCGCGGCCCCGCACAGTCCCCCGCGCTGGCCTGCGAACGCCTCGGAAAGATCCGGGATCGAACCGTCCGGATCGCTCTCGACGTAGATCTGGCTGTAGTGAACGTGCACGTCTCCTGTGACCGGTCTGCGCACAGCACTCCTCCCCCTGTGGTCGACGGCCTCGACACCCTTGGTCGGACGGGCCGTCACATGCCCCGCATCATGTCGCAGGCCACTGACATCGATGCTGGTACTCCGGTCCATCCACAGGTCGCAGGGCAGGACGGACCGGGCCACAGCCTGATCAGGAGACCTCGGTCACAGCCCCTACCTGGGGCCTATGGTCCGATGGATACTGTTAAGTAGCTTAGAGGTGGCTGTGTCTGTTCCATTACCCTGAGTGCCGCATACCGGAGTTGTCGCCGATGACCACTTCATGCCGGTTGCAGGCGGAGGGTCATGCCGGCCACGGCAGCCGGGGCGGCGACAGAACCGCACCTCAACGGCCCGCGACAACCACGCTGTCAGCGAAGACAGACGTCTTTGATGATTCAGCACGGCTGCGAGCCGTCGGAAGGCGACAAGTCACGTGACCACCCAGATATCAGATGTGGGGAATCTGCCCGCCGCCCTGACCACGTTCGTGGGCAGGCACCGGGAACTGGCCGAGGTGCGCCGGGGTCTGAGGACAACGCGGCTGCTGACGCTCACCGGTGCGGGCGGGATGGGCAAGACCCGGCTGGCGCTGGAGGTGGCCGCCGCGTCGGCGACGGACTTCGCGGACGGGGTCTGGCTGGTGGATCTGGCGCCGGTGACGGACCCGTCGTTGGCGGCGAACGCCACGGCGGCCGCGCTGGGCGTGCCGGACCTGGGCACCAGATCGGTCAGCGACCAGCTCGCCGCCTTTCTCGCCCACCGCGCTCCGCTGGTCGTGCTGGACAACTGCGAGCACCTCGTCGACGCCTGCGCAGAGCTGGCCCATGTGCTGCTGTCGGCCTCCCCCGGGCTGCGCATCCTGGCGACGAGCCGTCGGACGCTGGGAATCCCCAGCGAGCGAGTCTTCACCGTCCCTCCGCTGGAGCCGGACGACGCGGTGGCGCTGCTGCTCGACCGGACCACCGCCGTGCGCCCGGAGTTCCGGATCACCGACGGCAACCGTGCCCAGGTCCGCCAGCTGTGCGACGGCCTGGACAGGCTGCCGCTAGCCATCAAACTGGCCGCGTCCCGGCTGCGAACCCTCACTGTCGACGAGGCGTTGCACCGGCTGGAGGACCGCTTCAGGCTGCTCACGAGCGGCAGCCCGGTCGCCCGCCCGCACCAGCGGACGCTGCGTGCGCTGATCGACTGGAGCCACGAGCTGTGCACCCCAGCCGAGCGGCTGCTGTGGCACCGGCTGTCGGTCTTCGCCGGCGGCTTCGGCCTGGACGCGGCCGAATCCGTCTGCGCGGGCGACGGCATCGACCGGGACGACGTACTCGATCTCCTGGACCGGCTGGTCGTCCAGTCCGTCGTCCTGCCCACGGAAGCCGAGGGCAGGCCGCGATACCGGATGCTGGAGACCATCCGCCAGTACGGGCGGGAGCGGCTCGCCGAGTCCGGCCAGGAGCAGCGGACACTGCGACGGCACGACACCTTCTACCTGGCCCTCGCCGAGCACACCGCCGACAGCTGGAACGGCCCCAATCAGCACGAGAGCCTGGCCCGGCTGCGTGCCGAGCATGCCGATCTGCGCGCAGTGCTGGAGCGGGGCGGCGACCCGCAGGCCACCCTGGCGCTGGCCGCCGCGCTGCGCTTCCACTGGTGCGAGGGCGGATTCCTCGGTGAGGGACGCCGCTGGCTCGACCGAGCGCTCGCCGCCGCGCCCGAGCCCACCCCGTCCCGGGCCAGGGCCCTTTGGGTCGGCGCCTGGGTGGCGGTGCTGCAGCGAGATCACGCTACGGCGCACCGGTGGGTGGAGGAGGCCGGAGCCCTGGGCGAGCAGCTGGACGACCTGGTGCTGTGCGCCGACCTCCAGAGCCTGCGCGGCACGCTGGCGTTGTTCAGCGGCCGACTCGCGGATGCGGTGTCTTTGTTTGAGGAAGCGGTGGCCGCTCTCATAGGGGCAGGTGAGGAGATCGGGGCGGTCTACGCGCTGATCCAGCTGGCCACCGCCCAGTCCCACCTCGGGGATCCGCGCACCACGGACACCTGCAGACAGGCGGTCGCCCTCGCTGAGGCGCACGACGAACGGTTGGCCCGCGCGCATGCGCGGTGGACGCTCGGCTACGACGCCTGGAGGCGTGGCGACCTGGCGGAGGCCGCGGTCCTGATCCGGTCCGCACTCGAGGACGAGCGGGGCTTCAACGACTACCTCAGGGTTGCCCTGATGCTGGATGAACTCGCCTGGGTGACCGCCGCGGCCGGTGACCACCAGGAGGCGGGGCGGCTACTGGGCGCGGCGAGTGCCCTGTGGCGGGACGTCGCCACCCCCATCGCCACGTTCGGCCCGCACATGACCGAGCAGCACGCCCAATGCGAGGAAGACGTCACCTGGGCGCTGGGCCCGGCAGCGTACGGGAAGGCTCTCGCGGAGGGCGCCGGCCACCGCGGTCCTGACGAGGCCATCGCCTACGCCCTGCGCAACGAGTCCGTGCCGATCGCCACGGTCCCGGCCCCCGCCCCTGCCCCTGCCCCCGCCCCGAGCCCGCTGACCCCCCGGGAGCGGGAAGTGGCCGCGCTGGTGGCCAAGGGTATGAGCAACCGGCAGATCGCCTCCGCCCTCGGACGCTCCCCGCGCACGGTCGACGGCCATGTCGAGAACATCCTGGCCAAGTTCTGCTTCGTCTCCCGCGCTCAGATCGCGGCCTGGTGGACAGCGAACCAGGCACCCACCGCGTAGAACAACCCCGTAGAACCACCCGGGTACCGGGCAGTGCCCGACCCCGTAGAACCACCCATGGTCTCTGGGCGGACCCCGCGGCGATCCTTTCGGCATGACGCACGACATGGCTTGCCCTCCTGCGCCGCGGGTCTCGGATCCGCGGCGCAGGGACGCGCCCCCCGCCACGCCTGAGGGCGGTCTGGCAACCGGATCCGTGACAGGAACGCGCCCGACCGATGTCGGTCACCGCTTCCGTGCCCCGTCGTAAACGGTGTGCGGAAGCCACAGCCGGCCAGGGCCGCCAGCCGTGCGTGAGCGCCGCCATGCGGGCATGAAGGGCACCGCCAAGATCGGCAACCGCCGTACGCCGCAATCCGGCCAATGGGTCGCTTACGACAAGGAACTCAAGTGACGAACACCGAGCAGGGCCTCTCCCGTAGATCATTCCTGTCCGCTGCGACGGCCGTTGCGGCCGCCGGCGCTCTGGCCGGCGGCGTGGTGATGGCCGGCGCACCCACGGCCGGCGCCGCGACCGGCGCTGACGTCGAGTGGCGGATCAGCATGGTGGCGGGCAGCGGCGAGGACAGCGCTCAGCGAGGCTACGCCAACATGCTCAACGGGATCAGGACGGCGATGGGCGCCAGGATCCCCATCGAGGGTGCCCTCCCGATCGACGTCACCGACCGCAACGGGGCCAGCCGGTACATCACCGTCGACCTGCACGCCTATGACAGTTCCCAGTTCATCCGGGTGTTCCTGCGCCGGTCGGACACCTACTTCATGGGATGGCGGGCGGGCAACGAGAACGGTGGTGTTGTCACCTGGGGCAGCTTCTTCATACTGGAGGGCACGGCGGCGTCCGGCGGGGCCTCGGCGCTGCCAGGTGCCACGACCGCGAACACGAACACGGACTACAACGGGCAGGCGGGCTACGACGCCCTGGGAAGACAGGGCGCCTCCCGCGACACCATGCAGATCTCTCCCGCCAGGATCAACCAAGCCGTGCTGGACCTCCATAACGGTGCCGGGATCGACTCCAGGACCGCGGCAGGGTCAATCCTGCAGATCATCGTGGCGGTCGCCGAAGCCGCCCGGTTCCGGCAGCAAGCGAGGGACACCGCGAGGGCGTTCTACCTCGGCCAAGCGTTCGCCCTCACCACGGCACACATAGCGTTCCACAACAACTGGGGCAGGCTCAGCAGGGCGATGCTGCTGGCGGTCATGGCGGGCACCGCCGCCTTGGCGGCTCCTGTCGAGATCGCCGGCATCGTCATCGCGACCGTGGCGGTTGGTGCGGCATACCTCATGACGGCCCACCACTCGGACCAGGACACCAGCGGCAAACACCTGCTCGAGGGCAGCCTGCTGGCCGTCTCGCCGTACGGCGACGGCGACCACTGGACCGTGCAGGCCGCGATCGACCACGTTCCCAGCAGCGGCGCGAACACCATCGTCATCGAGAAGGGCGTCTACCACGAGGTCATCAGCGTCCCGAAGAGCAAGAGCTGGCTGACGATCAAGGGCGTCACCGGCAACCGCGCGGACGTCGTCATCTACAACACCAGATGCCACGGGATGATCAACCCGGCGACCGGCGCGAAGTGGGGCACCCAGGGCAGTGCCGTGGCCACCTTCAGGCCGCCCAACCTGACCGTCAGGGACCTCACGATCTCCAACACGTTCGACCGCGATGCCCACCCGGAGATCAGCCCGTACGAGACACAGGCCGTCGCTGTCGCCGCGATGGGCGACCGGCAGACGTACAGCAATGTGGCGATCTGGAGCCATCAGGACACCCTGCTCGTCAAGGGGGAGACGCCCACGACCCTGGCCCGGCAGTGGTTCGTCAACTGCCACATCCGGGGCGACGTGGACTTCATCTTCGGCAGCGCCACCGCGGTGATCGACCGATCCACGATCCAGTGTCTCCCGTGGCCCAACGGCACGATACTGGCGCCGAACACCGACCAGAGCAATGGTGATGGAATCCTGATCTCCAGTTGCACGATCAAGACCGACGGTGTGCCGGCCGACACGATGCACCTCGGCCGACCGTGGCTCAGCGCCGCGGAGGCATATCCCCGGGCGACAGTGCGCAACTGCGATATCGGCCCGGGCATCGACGCCACCTCACCCTGGGTCGAAATGATCGCCGGCCAATCCTGGACGTACAGGACGAACTTTCAGCAGTACCAGAACTTCGGCCCTGGAACCGACAACTCACCGCCACTGCCTGACCAGTATGCGAACGTTTACACCGTCAAGAAGTTCCTGGCCGGCACCGACGGATGGAACCCGACCGGATGACCACAGCCGAGGTGACAGGCCCAGTGTCCGTCGGCACACTCACCGCCCTCGCGGCGCGGTGAACCACGGCGGGGCCGGGACGGCACGACGTCCCGGCCCCGCCGCCGCGTCAGGCCCGCGTCAGCCGAAGTAGTGCCCCGCCGCCAAGTCCGGTACCAGTCCGGGCTCTACGGGGTTCCAGGCGAGGCCCTCGCGGGTCAGAGCGCTGCTCGCCGGAAGGTCGAGGGCGAAGAAGTTGCCCAGCCAGCCGAAGTGGTCCTGGGTCTCCTCGACCGGTACCGACCTCACCGGCACCCCCAGCCCCCGCCCGATCGCCTCGGCGATCTCCCGTACCGGGATGCCCTCCTCGGCGACCGCGTGCAGCCGGGTTCCCGCCGGCGCCGACTCCAGCGCCAGCCGGAACAGGCGGGCGACGTCGAAGCGGTGGGCGGCGGCCCAGCGGTTGGCGCCGTCGCCCGGGTAGGCCGAGACGCCCTTGTCGCGGGCGATGTCGACGAGGCGCGGTACGAAGCCGCCGTCCCCCTCGCCGTGTACGGACGGCGGCAGCCGTACGACCGACGTCCGTACCCCCCGCTCGGCGAGCGCCACCATCGCCGTCTCGGAGGCGAGCCGGTACATGTGGGACTTGGTGGGGTCGCCCGGGTTGTCCTCCGTCGCGAGGACGCCCGGCGAGAAGGCGGTTCCGGAGCAGATGAGAAGGGGCCGGCCGGACTCCGCCAGCGCCTCGCCCAGCGTCTCCACGGCCCGCAGGTCGGTCCGGGCGGCGTCCGCCATGTCCTTGAAGTCATGGACGTACGCGGTGTGGATCACGCCCTCCGAGGCCGCCGCCCCCGCGCGCAGACTGCCGAGGTCCTCCAGGTCACCCCGGTAGACCTCGGCCCCGGTCTCCTTCAGCAAGGCGGCGGACTTGTCCGAGCGGACCATCCCGACCACCTCGTGACCCGCGCCGAGCAACTCCCGTACGACGGCGGACCCGACGAACCCGCCCGCGCCGGTGACGAACACACGCATGATGAACTCCCCTTGAGTGCCGACCTGTTGATGTCGGCCGGTGTGCTTTCAGGGTGCGCGCGGGGTCCGTTCGGCGTCCAAGACCTGTTCCGGAACGCGCAATGCGTATCAGGCATCACAGCAGTTCAGAGTGTTTGTACGGGGCTACGGTGCCCAACTACCTGGTTACGCTTGCCACATGACCGATTCGCAGCCAGCCCCACCACCCGCCTCGCCGCCCGGAGGGCAAGGCCCCGATCTCGATCTGCGCCTGGTGCGCTACTTCACCGTGGTCGCCGAGCACCTGCACTTCGGACGCGCCGCCCAAGCCCTGCGCATCGCCCAGCCGTCCCTGAGCCGCCAAATCCGGAGCCTGGAGAAGGAGCTGGGCGCCCGGCTCCTGGACCGCACTCCGCAGGGCAGCCGTCTCACCGAGGCCGGTGAGGTGTTCCTGCCGCATGCCAGGGCGCTGCTCCGTACGGCCACCCGGGCCGCCTCCCAGACCCGCGCCGCCGCGGAGCCCAGCCGTCTCCTCGTCGGCTACACGTCGAACCTGATCGTCACCCCGGCGGTACGGGAGCTGCGGCGCCGACATCCGGAGGCCGACGTACGAGCCGTGCACCTGAACTGGGACGAGCCGAGCACCGCGCTGCTGGACCATCGGGTCGACGCCGCGATCACCCGACTCCCGCTCTCCACGGCCGAGTTGGAGGTGACCGTCCTCTACGAGGAGGCCCGGGTCCTGGTCGTCCCGCTCGACCATCGTCTCGTGGGCAAGGAGTCCGTCACCCTCGACGACATCGCCGACGAGCCGATGCCCCGGGTGCGGGAGGACGCGGCCTGGAACGCCTTCTGGCGTATCGATCCGCGTCCGGACGGCAGCCGGGCACCGGACGGTCCGCTCGTCCGGGCGCTGGAGGACAAGTTCGAACTCATCGCCGCCGGACAGGCGGTGGCCATCGTGCCGGGTGGTCTGGGTATGGAGCGGCTTCGCCCGGACCTCACCACGATCCCGCTGCACGGCATCGACCCGAGCCATGTCGTCCTCGCCACCCGGGTGGACGACCGCAGCCGTCTGCTCGCCTCCTTCCGGAAGGTGGCGCGCGCCCTGCTGACCGGCGGCACCACCTGAACTCAGGCCGCCGGCCACCCCGGTACCGTCGGCAGTACCTGCTCGGCGAGCCAGACCAGTCCGGTGCCGTCCGGGGGCAGGTCGTCCTGGCGCCAGATGGAGATCTCGTACGTACCGCCGCCGTCCTTGGGGTCCTTGGCGACCATGAGGTTGCGGGACACGCCGCCGGGGCCGGTAGAGCTCTTTCCGTCCTTGAAGACGATGCCGAGGGTTCGGCCCGTGTAGAGGAACGCCCTGTGGCCCAGGACCGTCTTCGGCTCTCCCGATACGGACACGTACTCGGAGTCGACGATGTCGGAGACCGAGATGTCCTCGGACTCCGTGAGCTTGATCGAGTAGCCCTCCAGCTGGACGGTGGCCTCGGGGTCGGTTGTCATGACGTCGGGATTCTTACTGACGCGGCGTTCGTTGCTGTAGGCGCCCAGCGCGCGGTCGTTGGGCGTGCCGAGAAGCGCCGGCAGGTCCGGGCGGTTGAGCGCCTCGCACAGTTGCACACCGGAGACGGGCCTCGACAGCGGCTCGTCGTCGTCCGAGCGGGAGCACGAGGCGGGCGCCCTGTCCTCGGAATCGGGCTGGTACTTCGCCATCACCCAGAAGCCCACCGCGAGGCATGCGACCACTATCAGTGCCGATACGACCTGCGCGCCTTCACTCATGCCCTTCTCGGGTCGGGCCGCTCCAGCCGCTCCAGCCGCCCCGATCGGCTCGGCGGATCTGGGTACGTCGATGTCGTTGGTCATGTCCCCCACCTCGGATGTCCCCCACCCCACGCGTTCGCGCCCGTTGCGCGCGCCGGGGGAGCCTAACCGCGCGATCTCTGCCTTTGGAAGCTCCGGAAGTGCGCGGTGCGCGCGCCGACGGCTCCCGACGTTCCTGGTGCTTCAGGTTGTCCGGAATGTTTCGGTGTGAGCGGCGAGGTGAAGAGGGCAGCCCCCGCGGCTGAAAAGTGCGCCCAGCAGGACGGATCTCCAGCTGGGCATGGTCATTTCAAGCCGTTGTCTTGGCATTCTCATGACAAAACGAGGCACGCAGTGCCACGCTGCTGCACAAGTTCACCATTCCTTCACACCCGCACCATGCGGGACACCCCCCACCCACCCCCACCTCCTTGCACCCGCCTGCCGTGCAGCGCTCCGGACCGGCCCCATCCCGTCGGTTCGCCCCCACCTCGGTCCCCACCACGGGCCGACGTCGCACAGAAGGAGAACCCGTTGCCCCGGCGACACCGCCCCATCCTCCGGCGCAGACGCGCCACCGCCGCCCTCGCGATGACGACCATCGGGACCCTGCTCGCGCTGGGAGCTCCCGCCGGCACGGCGACCGCGGCCCCGGCCGAACCGGGCCCGGCCAAGATCACCGCCGTGCCTCGCGCAGGAGCCGCCGCCACGCCCCTGTCGGCGGCCCGCCGCGCCTCGCTGATCAAGACCGCGCAGACCGCCTCCGGCGCCACGGCTCGTCAACTCGCCCTCGGCGCGCAGGAGAAGCTCGTCGTCAAGGACGTCGTCCAGGACGCCGACGGCACCACCCACACCCGTTACGAACGCACCTACGCCGGACTGCCCGTCCTCGGCGGCGACCTGGTCGTTCACCTGAAGAGCAACCGCACCACCGTCTCCAAGGCGAGCGGGGCGACCCTCACGCTGCCGACCCTCACCCCGAAGCTCTCCGCGACCAGCGCCACCGGCAAGGCTCTCGCGGCCGCGAAGGGCGCCGACGTCACCGGCACCGCGACCGAGCGCGCGCCCCGCCTCGTCGTCTGGGCCGGCACCACCAAGCCCGTCCTGGCCTGGGAGACGGTGGTCGAGGGCACTCAGCCGGACGGTACGCCCAGCGAACTCCAGGTCGTCACCGACGCGAGCACGGGCAAGCAGATCCTTGCGGCCGAGAAGGTGCACACCGGCGAAGGCACCGGCCAGTACGTCGGCACGGTTCCCCTCGGCAGCACCCTGGCGGGATCGACGTACCAGCTCACCGACGGCGCCCGCGCCGGGCACAAGACGTACGACCTGAACCAGGGCACCTCCGGCACCGGCACCCTCTTCACGGACGACAACGATGTCTGGGGCAACGGTCTGCCGTCCAACCGCCAGACCGCCGGTGTCGACGTGGCCTTCGGTGCGGCAGCGACCTGGGACTACTACAAGGACGTGTACGGCCGCAACGGCATCCGCAACGACGGAGTCGCCGCCTACAGCCGCGCCCACTACGGCAGCAGCTACGTCAACGCCTTCTGGCAGGACAGCTGCTTCTGCATGACCTACGGCGACGGCTCGGGCAACACGCACCCGCTGACCTCCCTCGACGTGGCCGCCCACGAGATGAGCCACGGCGTCACCGCCGCCACCGCCAACCTGACCTACTCGGGTGAGTCCGGCGGTCTCAACGAGGCGACCTCCGACATCTTCGCCGCGGCCGTCGAGTTCCACGCGAATCTCGCCGCCGACCCCGGTGACTACCTCGTCGGCGAGAAGATCGACATCAACGGCAACGGCACGCCGCTGCGTTACATGGACAAGCCCTCCAAGGACGGTTCCTCCCGGGACAGTTGGAGCTCGACGCTGGGCAGTGTCGACGTCCACTACTCCTCGGGCCCGGCGAACCACTTCTTCTACCTTCTCTCCGAGGGCAGCGGCGCCAAGACCGTCAACGGCGTCGCCTACGACAGCCCGACCTTCGACGGTCAGGCCGTCACCGGCATCGGCATCGACAACGCCGCCGCCGTCTGGTACCGGGCGCTGACGACGTACATGACCTCGTCGACCAACTACGCGGGCGCCCGCACCGCCACCCTGTCGGCCGCGGCCGACCTGTTCGGCGCCTACAGCCCCACCTACCTCGCCGTCGCCGACGCCTGGGCCGCCATCAACGTCGGCAGCCGGATAGCCCTCGGCGTCAACGTCGCCCCGATCGCCGACCAGACCAGCGGCGTCGGCCAGTCGGTCAGCCTTCAGGTGGACGCCTACACCACCAACTCCGGTTCGGAGCTGACCTACGAGGCCACCGGCCTGCCCGACGGTCTGACCCTCAGCCCGAGCGGTCTGATCTCCGGGACTCCGACCACCCTCGGCGTCGGCGACGTCACCCTCACGGTCACCGACAGCACGGGGGCGTCCGTCACGGACACCTTCAGCTGGCGGATCGCGTACATCTACGCCACCTCCACCCGCGTCGACATCCCCGACAACAGTGCCGCCGTGGAGTCCCCCATCACCATCGGGGGCCGCGACGGCAACGCCTCCGCCACCACCTCGGTCTACGTCAACATCGTCCACACCTACCGCGGTGACCTGACCGTCGACCTGGTCGGCCCCAACGGCACCGTCTACTCGCTCCTCAACCGGAGCGGCGGCTCCGCCGACAACGTCGACCAGACCTTCACGGTCAACGCCTCGGCCCAGCCCGTCAACGGCACGTGGAAGCTGCGCGTCCAGGACCGGGCGTCGATCGACGTCGGGTACATCCAGAGCTGGCAGCTCACTCCCTGACCTGACAGTAGGGTCAGACGCCTGCGCCGATGAACTTGGCCCAGGCGAGCGCACCGATAAGCAGTACGGGCCCGTCCGAGACCTTGCTGTCTCGGACGGGCACGATGCCGGGGACTCCGTCGGCTACTTCGACGCAGCTCCCGCCTTCGCCGTTGCTGTACGTGCTCTTGCGCCAGCGGGCAGCGCCGATGAAGTCGTGCGCGACCTCTACGCAGTCGCCGCCCTCGCCGTTGCTGTGACTGCTCTTGCTCCAGCGGGCGTTGGTCAGGTCGTACTCGCGCATCGTCTGTAGTCCTCAGCGGCCGATTCGATCAGGGCGAGGGACGCCTCCGGCGAGAGCGCGGCGCCCCTTAGCAGATCGTATGCGCGCTGTGCCCGCTTCACCACTGCCGGATCGTCAAGCAGATGACCCGAAAACGAGGTCTCTGTATAGAGGGTTGGTGGCGCGTCCTCGAACTCCATGAGCTGCACCATCCCGCCCATGGATGCGAACGCCCCCGCTGAGTACGGGACCACGGTCACCCAGGCTTTCCGCTCCCGGGCGAGCGCCGCGATGTGCTCCAGTTGCTCGGCCATGGCCGCCGGCCCGCCGACCGGTGTGCGCAGGGTGTTCTCGTGCAGGATCGCCCAATACTCGGGCCTTGTAGCGTCCTTGAGGATGCGCGACCGTTCCAGCCGAGCGCCCACCTTTTCGTCCACGTACTCGTCGGTGACGAACGGGTTGGCCGCGAGTGTGACCGCCCGAGCGTAGGCGGCCGTCTGGAGCAGGCCCGGGATCACCGTTGGCGCGAACTCGGCGATCTTCGTCGCCGTCCGCTCAAGCTCCACAACCGCCGCGAAGTAATCCGCGTACCGCTTGTCGTCGATGAGCTTGCGCCAGGTTCGTTCGAAAAAACCGGCGGTTTGTAGGATGTCGTCAATCCGGATCGCCACATCCAACTGCGGCTTCCGAATGGCCTGTTCGAACTGCCCGATGTAACCCCCGGAGACGAAGACCATCGCCCCCAACTCCACCTGGGTTAATCCGGCCTCCTCCCGCCGCCGCTTCAACTCCGTCCCGAAGAACTCCCAAGCCGCCTGTCGCTGTGAACCATTGGCCATAACCGAACCGAACCCCCTTCGACTGCACCACCGTTGCTGCGCCCAGAGCCTTCCGAGTGTAGGCACAGCACGTCATCGTAGAAGTGCGAAGAGTGAAACTCGATAAGCAAGGGGAGCACGGTGACGGCACGACAGACGGCACACTCGACGGGCTGCGTCGAAGAAGCGGAGGAAATTGTGAAGGAATTGCGGATGGCGTTGAAAAACGCCGGGATTACTCTCCCGTCGCTCCGATTGGACGCGGCGAGTGTGGCCCGGGAAGCGCCCTGTCCGCTCATCGAATTGGGGCGCTGCAACGTCGAGACGGCGGCCCGGATCGCGGCGGCGCTGCGATGAACGACGTGAGGCCGGTGAAGTCGGGAAGGTCGGGGCGGCCGGAGGTCGGCGCGTACGTCATGGACACCCGCGCCGAAAAGGTCGGCATCGTCATGGGGCACGAGGGGCCCTACGTCCAGCTCAGGTCGTACGGCGGCGGCAGGGAGTGGGACGCGGCCCCGGCCGCCCTCCGGCCCGCCACCCCGGCGGAACGCCTCAGCGCGGCCACGGCGTACGCGAACGCCCGCAGCCGCGGTGAGGTTCCTTGAGGGTCCCTGCGAGACATGGTGGAAGGGCCGGTCACCCCAGGACGTAGTACTCGTCCCCGAACTCGGCGACGATCTTCAACCGCCCGCCGAGGGCGCGTACGTAGGCGGCGAGCGTGTCCACCTCGCTCCGCTCCAGCTCACCGTGCTCGATGCGGGAGACGTGGGCCTCGGCGACGCCCATGGCCCGGGCGACGTCCGCCTGCGTCAGGTCCAGCCGCTCGCGCAGTTCGGCGATGCGGCGCATGCGTACGGCGGCGGCTGCCATGGCTTCGCCGGGTGGCTCGTCGGCTCCGGTGGCGGGCACGGTGGCGCGTTCCATCAAGTCGTCCACCCACGCCTGCTCCTCCGGCGTCGGCGGAGGCAGGTGGGCCAGCACTTCCTCTGCTGCGGCCAGACCGGCCTTGATCTTCGCGGCGCTTCCAGGAGTCGTGCGTTCAGGGCTCATGTGTCGAGCCTCGTCGGCGGGCCGCTCGCCGCCAGGCGAATTCGCCCCGTTCACCGATAAGAAGTACGGCCCCGTCCGAGGCTGCCGTTCCGTACGCGACAATGGCCCCATGAGCCTGTTCCGTGACGACGGTGTCGTGCTGCGTACCCAGAAGCTGGGTGAGGCCGACCGGATCATCACGCTGCTCACGCGCGGTCACGGGCGGGTGCGGGCCGTGGCCCGGGGGGTGCGGCGCACCAAGTCCAAGTTCGGGGCCCGGCTCGAACCGTTCTCCCATGTTGACGTGCAGTTCTTCTCGCGGGGGAGTGACCTGGTCGGGCGCGGACTGCCGCTGTGCACGCAGAGCGAGACCATCGCTCCGTACGGTGGCGGCATCGTCACCGACTACGCCCGGTACACCGCCGGGACGGCCATGCTGGAGACGGCGGAACGGTTCACCGACCACGAGGGCGAGCCCGCTGTGCAGCAGTACCTGCTGCTCGTCGGCGGTCTGCGCACCCTCGCCCGCGCCGAGCACGAGCCCCACCTCATCCTCGACGCGTTCCTCCTGCGCTCCCTCGCCGTCAACGGGTACGCGCCCACCTTCAGCGACTGCGCGCGGTGCGGGATGGCGGGCCCGAACCGGTTCTTCTCGGTGTCCGCCGGAGGCTCCGTCTGCGCCGACTGCCGGGTGGCCGGCAGCGTCGTACCCTCTCCCCAGGCCCTCGAACTGCTCGGCGCGCTGCTGACCGGCGACTGGGAGACCGCGGACGCGTGTGAGCCGCGTCATGTCAGGGAGGGGAGCGGACTGGTGTCCGCGTATCTGCACTGGCACCTGGAGCGCGGGCTGCGCTCCCTGCGCTATGTGGAGAAGAACTAGAAGCAGCAGTAGAAGTAGCAGCAGAAGAAGAAGCGCAGCAGACGCAGACCGAAGCAGTAGAAGTACGCAAACAAGGAGACGAGAAGCGCATGGCCGTACGCGGAATCCTGGGGAGCCGGCGCCGCGAGTACAAGACGCCGGAACCGCACCCCTCCGGCGCCACCGCGCCGAAGCTCCCCGGCGAGCTCGTACCGAACCATGTGGCCTGCGTCATGGACGGCAACGGGCGGTGGGCCAAGGAGCGCGGGCTGCCGCGCACGGAGGGGCACAAGGTCGGCGAAGGCGTCGTCCTCGATGTGCTCAAGGGATGCCTGGAACTCGGCGTCAAGAATCTCTCCCTCTACGCCTTCTCCACCGAGAACTGGAAGCGGTCCCCGGAAGAGGTCCGCTTCCTCATGAACTTCAACCGTGACGTCATCCGGCGCAGGCGCGACGAGATGAACGAACTCGGTATCCGGATCCGGTGGGTCGGGCGTATGCCCAAGATGTGGAAGTCCGTCGTACAGGAACTCCAGGTCGCCCAGGAGCAGACCAAGAACAACGACGCCATGACGCTCTACTTCTGCGTCAATTACGGCGGCCGGGCCGAACTCGCCGACGCGGCCAAGGCAATGGCCCGCGATGTCGCCGCCGGAAAGCTCGACCCCGACAAGGTCTCCGAGAAGACCATTCAGAAGTACCTCTACTACCCGGACATGCCGGACGTCGACCTTTTCCTCCGCCCCAGTGGCGAACAGCGCACCTCCAACTACCTGATCTGGCAGTCGAGTTACGCTGAAATGGTCTTCCAGGACGTCCTGTGGCCCGACTTCGACCGGCGTGACCTGTGGCGCGCCTGCGTCGAATTCGCCTCCCGCGACCGGCGATTCGGCGGTGCGGTCCCGAATGAGCAACTGCTTGAAATGCAGCGGGACATGCGGGGCAACACGGGGGTCTGAACGCCCCCAGGACCATGGATGGGTGCGTTCGGTGCGTCAGGGGACGAGCGTGAAACTCGCCCGGTAGACATAGCCCGGCATGGCGGGAGCCCACGAGAAGCCGTGCCCCATGGTGAGGATGTCTGTCGCTCCGTCGGGATGGTCCACCCCGTTCTCGACGTAACTGATGGTGTACGAAACCGTGGCCGGAGTCGACCCCGACCACTCGTAGCAGGTGAGGAATTCGGGGTGCTCGTCGAAGTCCCTGGTGCCAGTGGGATTGTCCGCGCTGAGGAAGATGTGGCGGATGTACTGCGGAAATATGGACCAGTCCTGGCAGATGACCTCGGTTCTGGGGGTAGTGGCCGAGGCGGCTGGGGCCGGCGTCGTCATCGGGATGCCGAGGGCGGCGGCAACGGCCAGCAGGACAGCGGGTCTACGCATGGTCAGCTCCGTGGATAGGCCGATGGGCCACTCATTCTGACAACGGCCACCGCCTTCCACAGGACCAATTCGAGCCCCCCTGGCCCTCGCCCTGGTCGGCACCGAGGGTTGCAGGGCTGACGAGGCGGTGTAAACAGGGGAGAGGCAGCCTCGGCCTGGGCCTGCTCGGCCAGGCGGTTCGACATCCGCTCCGCGACCGCCGGTTCATCAACGACACCGCACAGGCTCCGTCCCAAGATCTGCGGCTGTAGTACGTGGGCCTCGGCTGACGTAGGCGGCGGTTCCGGCGGCGGTGAGTACCGCCGCGACCACGGCCGCGGGTCGGCTGTCGGAGGCCTGTGTCTGCCAGGTCAGCGCCTCCCCCGCGGTGCCCATGCCCGGGAACGCCGCCGCGCCGAGCGTCCACCCGAGAGGCAGGAACCACGACCGAGCGGTGCCGACCGTGGCCGTCCCCAGGGCGGTCAGGCCCAGCATGCCGGCCGCGTCGCGGACGATACATCCGAACGGCCCGAACCGCGTGTCGGTGAGCAGTGTGGCCAGCAGCAACATGAGTACGCATCCCAGGTCCGTGGCCAGGTGGGACATCCGCAGCCATCCCCACGGCCTCGCCGCCGTGCGGTCCAGGGTGTCGTCGGGGCCTTGGAGCGTGGTGGTGGCGACGGCTACCAGGAGCAGGACCGTCAGGGCGAGTACGGTGCTGCTCACCTCGCCCCTGACGCTGAAGGCCGTCGCCAGCAGCCACGCGACCGCAGTGCCCGCGACGGTCGCGCCGAGCGCCGCCGGCACGTGGCGCGAGCGGACGTAGAGCGTCAGTCCTGTCATCGGGTGCCTCGGCTCAGGAGGTCGGTGGTGTCCTGGCACTTCTGGGCGTCCTGATAGACGGCGACAACCCGGGCTTCTGCCTCGGCTCGCGGCAGTGCCCGCAGTCCCTTCCAGAGCTTGACCGCGTCCGGGTCATCGAATTCGAGGCCGTCGGGACCGGCGGTCGGCTCCCGGTCGAGCAGCCAGTGGGCCGCAGCGGTGGCGACCGTGAAGTTCCGGTTGTCTCCGCAGCTGAGAGGGCCGGTGAACACTCCGGTGAGCATCGTCGGTTCGAGCCGTCCCGGGTGGGCGAGGTGACCGTGCTTGTCGACCGTGATCCCCATCAGGGCGGTGTCGGCCCGCGACCTCGGTGACGTGGGAGGAGAGAACGTGGAGGTGTCCTCATGGGCCTCGACGATTGACGTTTTCGTCAGGAGTTCCAATGCGTGGCGGGCCCTGGGAGTCACCTCGGGCAGCAACCCTTCGTGCGCCCGGCTGACGCAGACCCGCGGGGTGTCGTCGGTGCACACCAGTTCCTGGGCGACCGGGTCGAGCGTCCCTCGGACGTAGGCATCGCCGGTCGGCACCACCAGGGCCGTGGCCGTGGCCCCGAGGGCCAGCGGCAGCAGCGCGGCGAACGCGAACCTACGGTTCTGGACGGCGAAGAGCACGACGCCGGCCACCGCGACCGCGGCCATCCAGAGTGCCTGGGCGGCGCTGACTCCGCCGTCGACGGTGTCGTAGTCGCTGAACATGCTCATCCCCATGGCCGGGGAGAACGCCGCCGTGAATCCGCCGTCCGGAAGGGCGTGGGGCGCGAGCATCAGCAGCGCGAAGCCGCTCACGGCCAGCGCGGGTGCGGTGGCGAGCGCCGGCACCAGGCGTCCGACGGCCAACCCGAGCCAGACCGAGGCGATCATCGCCACCAGCCCGACGGCCACGACGACAAACGCGGCCGGCGGCAGGTAGCGCGCCGTGTCGGCGATCCGCGGTGCCGCCGCGAGGAACGTGACCAGGTAGGCGACGAGCACCGCCAGGGCCGTCGCGGCCAGGATCGGCACCATGCGCTGCGGTCTCGGGCGGGGCACGGCGGCGAGCAGTTCGGCGACGTTCGCCCGGTGCTCGCGATAGGACTGCCAGGCGCCGGAGGCCATCGCAAGGGGCGAGAGAACCGCGAGGTATTCGCGCTGCGTCACGGCCAGCGCCATCCACCCCGTGGACCATCGCCCCGCGGTGGCGTGGAGGACGATCGTGCCGGCGACGGCGATCAGGAGCGCGGCGCCGAGGGCGGCCGAGCGCCGGAGCTCGATGCCGAGGATGCGGTTCATGCGTTGCTCCGGTGCCGGCGCAGGAGCGCGGAGTAGCCGCGCTCCGCCGGGCTGTCGCCCGCGTCGCCCTGCCCACCGCGGGCGATCAGGTCGTCGGGGGTGCCCTGGAAGACGAGTCGGCCTTCGTTCATGAGGATGACGTCGGTGCAGGCAGCGACGACGTCCTCGACGAGGTGGGTGGAGACCAGCACACAGCTGTCGGCGCCGAGGCCACGCAGCAGGTCGCGGAAGTCGAGACGTTGTTCGGGGTCGAGTCCGACGGTGGGCTCGTCGAGCAGCAGCAGTTCGGGGTCGTTGACGATGGCCTGGGCGATGCCGCACCGGCGCAGCATGCCGCCGGACAGCGTCTTCATCCTGGCGTCGGCCTTGGTGGTGAGACCCACCCGATCGATCGCGCGTTGTACGGCGTCGGGTATCGCGGTTTTGGGCATCTCCTTGAGCCAGGCCATGTACGCGACGAACTCGCGGACGGTGAACCGCGGGTAGAAGCCGAACTGCTGCGGCAGATAACCCAGTTCGCGACGCACCTCGCGCAGGTCGGCACGGCCGTCCACCTGTTCGCCGAGCAGCTTCAATGAGCCGCCGGCGGGCTTGACGACGGTGGACAGCGCGCGCATCAGCGTGGTCTTGCCGGCGCCGTTCGGGCCGAGCACACCGTGCACGCCGGCAGTCAGCGTCAAGTCGAGTCCGTCGACGGCCAGGTGCCGGCCGGCCCGGACACGCAGGTCTTCTGCGTGGACGAGCCAGGGATGAAGGGTGGGAGCCGTTTCGGCAGCACGCACCGCTCGCATGGGTCTCTCCTTTTGATCCTGTTGATCCTGTTGAGGGGGGTCAGTTGCCACTGGTCAGGCGACGGAAGTGCGTGGCGGCGAGCGGTGTGATCGCGGCAAGGGCCACGGTGGCCACCACCCAGTCGGCGGTGCTGCCCGGCCGCAGTACCGGAGACAGGGACTGGGCCGCCACACTCGGCAGCAGGACCGCCGCGGACCAGACCACGGCGAGTCCGATCGCCGCGCGCCGTACGCCGATGAGGGCGCCGAGCACGAGGGTGGCCCCCGTGAACGCCAGGCACGGCAGCAGGGTGAGGGCCAGCGAGGTTCCGGTGCTCACACCAGCCACCAGCAATGCCGGAAGCACGACGACGAGCACCGCGAGCGTCCGCCGCAGCACCATGGCCAGTCCGGCTGCCGGTGTGGTGGCGATCAGTTCCCAGGCGGGGTCGATCCGCCGGCTCCAGGCCACCGCGACGCCGGGCAGCGGAGCCACCGGGGCCAGCAGCAGCACGAGCGACGGCAGGCTCGGCTCGGCGGAGTCCAGGAGTACGCCACAGCCCAGCACCGCGACGGTCACCGCGAGCCAGGGCAGGAGCGTCCACGCGAGCCAGCGTCGGTGCAGGGCCGCTGCTGGTGTGCGTTGCCGGGTCGGCGACGGGCTCGCCTCGATCGCCTGGCCGAGCGAGACGGCGACACGGTCGAGCAGATCCGTCGTGGCAGGGGTGGCCTTGGCGGCCAGTGACGCACGGCAGCTGGCGCACGCGTCGAGATGGACCTCGACCGACCAGAGCGCGGCGTCGTCGAGTCCGCGCCCGCCGTCCGCGTAGCGGGCCAGGATCGTGGTGGTGGGATGAGTCATGAGAGCGCCTCCCGCAACGCGATCCGAGCCCGCCGCGCGCGGGTTTTCACCGTGCCCTCCGGCATACCGAGCAGCACCGCTGTCTGACGGACCGAAAGGTCGTCGAGCACCATCGCCTGCAGCACCTGCCGCAACTCCGGTGGCAGCAGCAGGAGCGCCTGTTCGAAGTTCTGGTCGACGCGGTTCGCCATCACCTCGTCCTCGGCGGCCGGAGCGGTCGTAGCGAGCAGGGCAACGGTCGGCACCCGCTCCTGCCGGGCGCGTCGGCGGAACGCGTCGACGAGACGGTTCGCGGCGATCGCCCAGAGCCAGCCGACCGCACTGCCCTCGGTCACGGAGCCCGCATAGCTGCCGGCCGCACGCCAGACCGCCAGGTAGGTCTCCTGGAGCACGTCGGCGACGACGTCGTCGTCGGCGCAGCGGCGGCGGAGCCGCACCGCCAACCAGGGCGAAGTACGCCGATACAACTCGTCGAACGCCGCCCGGTCACCACCGGCGACGCGACGCACGAGTTCTGCCTCGTCGAGGTCTGTCATGCCTTTCACGATCAGGGAGACGAAACGACCGTCCATTCAGGTTCTCGGACGCTTCGGCGGCTGCCGGAAGCAACAGCGCCTTCACGCCGAGCGCGAGGTCGTCCACATCGCCGACCGGCCCGAATCGCACCGTGGGCAGCTGCCCTGGATCGCCTCGCGTACGCGAGCCCCGCGCATACCTGGCCGAGCGGCCCCCGGCGCCGAGAAGGCGCCGGGGGCCGCTGTCGTACCCGTGGGGGGTTGGTCAGTGGGCGTTGGTCAGCTGGTCGTGACCGCCGTGTCGTCGATCACGAAGCTCGTCTGGAGCGACGAGTCCTCGACGCCCGTGAACTTGAGCGAGACCGTCGTGCCGGCGTAGGCCGACAGGCTCAGCGACTTCGCGACGTAGCCGCTGGCCGCGTTCAGGTTGGAGTAGGTGGCCAGGGTGGTCGAACCGGCGGTGACCGTCAGCTTGTCGTACTGCGAGCTGGTGGTGGTCTCGGCCGTGTCGATGTGGAGGTAGAACGTGAACGTCGTGCCCGTGCAGCCGCTCGGGATCGTCACCGACTGGGAGAGCGTGTCGGTGTGGGTCGAGCCGTAGCCGTCCAGCCAGGCCTTGTAGGAGCCGGTGCGGGCCGCCTGGCTGCTGGAGGTGGTGATGACACCGCTGGACGCCGTCCAGGTGGTGTTGCCGGACTCGAAGCCCTGGTTGCCCAGCAGTTGCGCCGAGGTGCAGGAGCCGCCGCCGGACGCGCTGACCGTCCAGGTGAAGGACGCCGTACCGGTGGCGCCCGTGCTGTCGGTCACCGTGACCGTCGAGCTGTAGGAGCCCGCGGTGGTCGGGGTGCCGGATATCGTGCCCGTGGAGCTGCTGATCGACAGGCCGGTCGGCAGACCGGTCGCCGCGTAGGTCAGCGAGCCGCTGTTGGTGCTGCTGGCCGTGATCGCCAGGCTCACCGCCGTACCGACCGTGGACGACTGGCTGCCCGGGTTGGTGACCGAGACACCCGTGGTCGGCACGGTGATGTGGGCGCCGACGTTGATACCGGCGAAGGCGTTGCCGACCCCGGCGTACTGGGCGGAGCTGCTGCCGTAGAGCGCCGCTGCGGCGTTCAGCGCGGCGGTGCGGGCCTGGGCGTACGTGGTGCTGGACGTCATGTACGTCGTCAGCGCCTTGTACCAGATCTGCAGCGCGGCGGCCCGGCCGATGCCCGCGACGGCGACACCGTCGGACGTCGAGCTGTTGTACGTGACGCCGTTGATGGTCTTGGAGCCGCTGCCCTCCGACAGCAGGTAGAACATGTGGTTCGCCGGACCCGAGGAGTAGTGCACGTCCAGGTTGCCGACGCCCGAGTACCAACTGTCCGCCGAGCCGCCGTCCTTGCTCGGCTTGTCCATGTAACGCAGCGGCGTGCCGTCGCCGTTGATGTCGATCTTCTCGCCGATGAGGTAGTCACCGACGTCGGTGGAGTTGGCCGCGTAGAACTCGACACCGGTGCCGAAGATGTCGGAGGTCGCCTCGTTCAACCCGCCTGATTCACCGGTGTAGTTGAGGCCCGCGGTGTTGGAGGTGACACCGTGCGTCATCTCGTGCCCGGCCACGTCCAGCGAGGTCAGCGCGTGCGTGCTGCTCGTGCCGTCGCCGTACGTCATGCAGAAGCAGGAGTCGTCCCAGAACGCGTTCACGTACGCCGTGCTGTAGTGCACGCGCGAGTAGGCGGCCACACCGTCGTTCTTGATGCCGCTGCGCCCGAACGTGTTCTTGTAGAAGTCCCAGGTCGTCTGCGCGCCGTAGTGGGCGTCGACGCCGGCGGTCTGGGTGTTGGACCCGGACCCGGTGCCCCAGGTGTCGTCGGCGTCGGTCATCAGGGTGCCGGTGCCCGACGTGCCGTTGCTCAGGCTGTACGTCTTGTGGGTGCCGCGTGTCGTGTCGTTCAGCTGGTACGTCGAACCGGACAGCGTGGTCCCGATGGTGACCGTGCCGCTGTACTGGCTGTTGCCGGTACCGGTCTTGATCGCCTGGAACTGGTACAGCTTCGCGCCGGTCCGGGCGTCCGTGATGACGTGCAGCTGGCTCGGCGTACCGTCGTCCTGGAGACCGCCGATCACCGTCTCCCAGGCCAGCTTCGGCGTACCGTTGCCGGCCCAGATCACCTTGCGGGCGCTGTCGGTGGTGGCCTTCTCCGCGTCCAGCGCCTTGGCCGCGCCGAGCGCCTTCGTCTCGGCGGCCGACTTGGCGAACGTGGGGGTCGTGGACGCGACCGAGATGGTCCGCCGCGAGTTGAACGTGCTGCTCACCGTGCCCGAGGCCTTGGAGGCGGGCGGGGTGTGCACGACGAGGTCGCCGCCGAGGACCGGCAGACCGGCGTAGGTGCGCTCGTAGCGGGTGTGCAGGGTGCCGTCGGCGTCCTTGCTGACGTCCTTGACGACCAGCTTCTCCTTGGCGCCGAGACCCAGGGTGCCGGCGGTCTGCGTCGTCCGCTGCGTCGCGGTCCTGATCAGCGCCGCGCGCTGGGCCGGGGTGAGCTTCGCCTGGAGGGCGCCGGCGCGCAGGGGGCTGGGGGCCGGGGCCGCGGGCTTGGCGGCGGCGGGGACCGTCTGTACACCGACGGCCAGGAGAGTGGCGGTGGCGAGCAGGGCGCCGGCCGCGGTGGCCTTGTTGGTACGGCCGGATCTGTGGGGGGTGTTGCTCGACTTTCGTCTCACTCGTGACTCCTCCTGCGACGGCCGCGCCTTCCACGGCCGGAAACAGAACCGGGCGAACGGGGGTGTGCGGCCCGGGATGAGCTGAGCAGTGCCTGATGTGCTGGAGACGTGGGGGGTAACTGCCGGAAGAGTGGCAGCATTGAGGAGTGCATGTCAGCAAAAAATAAGAGGTCGAGGGTTATCCCTGTGCGCGCTTCCGGGCGCGGGGCTAGGTACGGGGCAGCAGCAGCGGAGTCGCGAGGATCAGGACTCCGGCGGCCCCGACGGCCGTCAGGGGCGTGGTGAGCGCCGCCAGCAGCCCCCACAGCGCGGTCAGCGCGGCGACGGTCAGCTTGCTGGACACCGACCAGGCGGAGAGGGTGCGGGCGACCCGGTCCACCGGGGTGTGCTGGAGCCGGTAGGTGGCGTACACCGGGTTGAACACGCCCATGCTGGTGATCAGCCCGAGCTGCACGACCATCACGAGGACGAGCCCTGTCGTGCCACCGTGCAGGAACACCATCCCGACCGGCCAGCACACCCGCAGCGTCCCGAAGGTGAGCATGATCCGGCGCTGCCCGTACCGCGCCACGAGCGGCCGGGACAGACGCGAACCGACGAGGCCGCCGGCGCAGGGCACGGCGAAGGCGAGGGCGTACTGCCAGGGCGCGAAGCCGAAACGGCCGAGCATGAGGACGGCGACCAGTGGAGCCGTCGCCATGATCAGCCCGCTGACCAGCACGGTGTTGAGGAACAGGGGCCGCAGTACCGGATCGGCCAGGATGAACCGCCACCCGCCGACCAGGTCACCGGCGCGTACCCGAACGCGCTGCCCGGATACCTGCTGTCCCCGTTCGGGAAGAGCCTCCGGCCGGCCGCCGATCGCGCGGATACCGGCCGCCGACAGCAGAAAGCTCACCGCGTTGGCGACGACGGTGGTCACCGGCCCGAGCAGCGCGATGGCGGCCCCGCCCAGCGGCGGCCCGAGCACGCTGGCCGTCCACATCGTGGACTCGAACCGACCGTTGGCGACGAGGAGTTGGGAGGGCGGGAGCAGTTGCTTGAGATAGGACCCGCTGGCGGCGGTGAAGGTGATGTCGGCAGCGGCGACCACGATCGCCACCACCACGAGCTGCCCGAAGGAGAGCGCGCCGAGCGCGTACGCGGCGGGGATGCTGAGCAGTGCCCCGCACCGCACGAGATCCATCGCGACCATCACCGGCCGCTTGCGCCGGAACTCCACCCAGGGCCCGAGCGGCACCGCCACCACCGCCCCGACGGCCAGCCCGGCCGCCGCCAGCAACGACACCTGGGCGGGCCCCACATGCAGCACGAGAACCGCGATCAACGGAAACGAGTCGAACGCCAGCCAGGTCCCGGCCAGACTGGCCGCATAGGCACCCCACAACCACCGAAACGGCACCCCGAGCGAGGCACCGCTCAGCTGACTGTCCTGTTCCCTGACATCGCCCACCGCGAGAAGGTATCGGACGGGACGGGTTCTAGGGGCGCGGTGCTGTATCGATGTGCGGCTCCGCCGCGTGGGCGCGACCAGCCACAACGAACCCGCAGCCGACAACGCACCGAACGAAACCGAACCTACTTACCGCCCAACCGCAGAGCACTCCGCACAGGTACCGAAGATCTCCACCGTATGAGCCACGTTCACGAACCCGTGCTCCGCGGCGATCGCCTCCGCCCACGTCTCCACCGCGGGCCCCTCGACCTCCACCGCCTTGCCGCACACCCGGCAGACGAGGTGATGGTGATGGTCGCCGGTGGAACAGCGCCGGTAGACCGACTCCCCGTCGGACGTCCGCAGGACATCCACCTCACCGGCGTCCGCCAGGGACTGGAGCGTGCGGTAGACGGTCGTCAGCCCCACCGAGTCGCCCTTGTGCTTGAGCATGTCGTGGAGGTCCTGGGCACTGCGGAACTCGTCGACCTCGTCCAGCGCCGCCGCCACAGCGGCACGCTGGCGGGTGGATCGTCCCTTAACGGGCGGGCCGGCCGTCGTCACCGTTGGTCTCCTCACGTCTGCGCTTGCCGGGCCATTGTGCCAGCCCGGACTGTGCGCGGTCAGACGCCCGCCTTGCCGGCGGCTTCCCGGCTGGCCGGAATCACACACTCCGCCGGATCCCCGGCCGTCTGCCCGGCCGCCGCCGCACGGGCCCGGCGGCGGGCCACCGGTGTCGCCAGCGCGGTGAGCGCGATGAACGCGCCGATGGTCAGCAGCACGATCGTCGCACCGGGCGGAACATCCTGGTAGTACGAGGTCACCGTCCCGCCGATCGTCACGGACACACCGATCGCCACCGCGATGGCGAACGTCGCCGCGAAGCTCCGGCTGAGCTGCTGGGCGGCGGCGACAGGCACCACCATCAGGGCGCTGACCAGCAGCAACCCCACCACCCGCATCGCGACCGTCACCGTGATCGCCGCCGTGATCGCCGTGAGGAGGTTCAGGGCCCGGACCGGCAGGCCCGTCACCCGGGCGAACTCCTCGTCCTGGCTGACCGCGAAGAGCTGCCGGCGCAGACCGATGGTGACCAGCACCACGAAGGCCGCGAGCACACAGATCGCCGTCACGTCGGATTCGCTGACCGTCGACAGCGACCCGAACAGATACGAGGTCAGGTTGGCGTTGGAGCCCGTCGGCGCGAGGTTGATGAACATCACGCCGCCGGCCATACCGCCGTAGAACAGCATGGCGAGGGCGATGTCGCCGCGCGTCTTCCCGTACCAGCGGATGAGTTCCATCGCCACCGCGCCGACGACGGAGACGCCCGTCGCCATCCACACCGGTGAGGTGTTCAGCAGGAAGCCGAGGCCGACGCCGGTCATCGCGACATGGCCGATTCCGTCGCCCATCAGCGCCTGGCGGCGCTGGACCAGGTAGATGCCGATCGCGGGGGCCGTGATGCCGACGAGCACGGCGGCCAGCAGGGCCCGCTGCATGAAGGGGTAGTCGAGGAATTCCATCAGCTCAGCAGTCCCGTCCGGATCGGTTCGGCGTCGTGAGCCGCGTGCGGGTGTACGTGGTCGTGGCCGGGCAGGGCATGCTGTCCGACCGCCTGCGGGGGCGGCCCGTCGTGCGTCACGCATCCGTCGCGCAGCACGACGGCCCGGTCGATCAGTGGCTCCAGCGGCCCGAGTTCGTGCAGCACGAGCAGCACCGTCGTACCGGCCGCGACCTGCTCCCGCAGCGTCCGGGCCAGCACCTCCTGGCTCGCCAGGTCGACGCCCGCCATCGGCTCGTCCATGATCAGCAGCTCGGGTTCGGCGGCGAGGGCGCGGGCGATCAGTACGCGCTGGTGCTGGCCGCCCGACAGCGCGTTCACCGAGTCCCTGGCGCGGTCCGCGAGGCCCACCATGCCGATGGCCCGCCGTACGGCCTCGTGGTCGGCCTTGCGCAGCATGCCGAAGCGGGCACGGGAGAGCCGGCCGGACGCGACGATCTCCGTGATCGTCGCGGGTACGCCACCCGCCGCGGTCGTCCGCTGCGGTACGTAGCCCACGCGCCGCCAGTCCGTGAAGCGGCGGCGGGGGACGCCGAACAGCTCGATCTCGCCCGCGCTGACCGGGACCTGGCCGATGACCGTGCGGATCGCGGTCGACTTGCCCGAGCCGTTGGCGCCGAGCAGCGCGACGACCTCACCGCGGTTCACGGTGAGGTCGATGCCCCGCAGGACCGGGCGCGAGCCCAGTTCGGCGCGTACACCGCGCAGCGAAATGACGGGCTCGCCCATGCCTGCATCCTCCGTAACGATCATCAACTACCGCTCGTCCACAGCTCGTTCACCGCTCATTTGGCGCCCAGGGCCGTCCGTAGCGCCTTGAGGTTGGCCCGCATGACCGCGATGTAGTCGTCGCCCCGGGACTTCTCGGTGATGCCCTCGAGCGGATCCAGGACGTCCGTCGTGAGGTTCGCGTCCTCGGCGAGGGTCTTCGCGGTCTTGTCGGAGACCAGTGTCTCGTAGAAGACGGTGGTCACTCCGTCCGCCTTCGCCTCCTGCTGAAGCTCCTTCATCCGCGCGGCACTCGGCTCGCTGTCCGGGTCCACACCGGTGATGGCCTCCTGGGTCAGGCCATAGCGCTCGGCGAGGTAGCCGAAGGCCGCGTGGTTGGTGAAGAACACCTTCGTCGCGGTGTTCTTCAGGCCGTCCTCGAACGAGGTGTTGAGCGAGGTCAGCTTCGCGGTCAACGTCTCGGTGTTCTTCCTGTATTCCGCCGCGTTGGCCGGATCGGCCTTCTGGAAGGCGGCGGACACACCGCCCGCGATCTCGGCGTACTTCACCGGGTCGAGCCAGACGTGCGGGTCGAGGGCGGAGGCGTCCTCCCCGGACGCACCGGACTCGTCGGAGGGCGCTTCCTCGCCCTCGTGGCTGTGCACGGTGCTGCCGTGCTTCTCGAGGGTGGTGAGGGTCGCCGCGTCGATCTTCGCCTTCGCCCCGGACTGCGACACCGCCTCGTCGACGGCGGGCTGGAGGCCCTTGAGGTAGAGGACCGCGTCGGCCTTCTGCAGGTCCACGGTCTGCTTGGCGCTGATCTCCAGGTCGTGCGGCTCCTGGCCGGGCGCGGTCAGCGTGCTGATGGAGACATGCCTGCCGCCTATCTGCTCGGCGAGGAACTGCATCGGATAGAACGACGCCACGACGTCGAGCCTCCCGCTGATGTCCCGGTCGGCGGCGCTCGAATCCGAGGAACAGGCGGACAGGGCGCCGAGGCCGAGCGCGGTGGCCGCCGCGATCGCGGTGCCCGATATGAGTCGTCGTACGTTCATGACAGTCATTTTCAATGATTCTGGAAACGATTGTCAACAAGCGGGCTTTTGGGGTGCATGGCGGGGCACGGACCGGGGGGCGGGCGGGGCGCCGGCAAGGCCCGTGGCCGGAACCGATTTGATTGGGGGGCGGGCCCCGCCGGTAACCTGAGTCATTCGCTCTGAAGCGCGCCCGCTCCACCCGTCCGGAACGCGTCCGCTTCATCGCCCGTCGTCGTAAATCGTCGTAATGAAGAGAGCACCGTGGCCGCCGACAAGATCGACACCATCGTCAGCCTGAGCAAGCGCCGTGGCTTCGTATTCCCGTGCAGTGAGATCTACGGTGGCCAGAAGGCCGCCTGGGACTACGGACCGCTGGGTGTCGAGCTCAAGGAGAACCTCAAGCGCCAGTGGTGGCGCTACATGGTGACGTCGCGCGAGGACGTCGTCGGTATCGACTCGTCCGTCATCCTCGCCTCCGAGGTCTGGGTGGCCTCCGGTCACGTCGCCACTTTCTCCGACCCGCTCACCGAGTGCACCTCCTGTCACAAGCGCTACCGCGCCGACCACCTGGAGGAGTCCTACGAGGCGAAGCACCACCGCCTCCCGGAGAACGGCCTCGCGGACATCAACTGCCCCAACTGCGGCAACAAGGGCCAGTTCACCGAGCCCAAGCAGTTCTCGGGTCTGCTGTCGACGCACCTCGGCCCGACCCAGGACTCCGGTTCGGTCGCCTACCTGCGCCCCGAGACCGCCCAGGGCATCTTCACCAACTTCTCCCAGGTGCAGACCACTTCGCGGCGCAAGCCGCCGTTCGGCATCGCCCAGATGGGCAAGTCGTTCCGCAACGAGATCACGCCCGGCAACTTCATCTTCCGCACCCGCGAGTTCGAGCAGATGGAGATGGAGTTCTTCGTCAAGCCGGGCGAGGACGAGAAGTGGCAGGAGTACTGGATGCAGGAGCGCTGGAACTGGTACACCGGCCTCGGTCTCCGCGAGGAGAACATGCGCTGGTTCGACCACCCGGCCGAGAAGCTCTCGCACTACTCCAAGCGCACCGCCGACATCGAGTACCGCTTCCAGTTCGGCGGCAACGAGTGGGGTGAGCTGGAGGGCGTCGCCAACCGCACGGACTACGACCTCAACGCCCACTCCAAGGCCTCCGGCCAGGACCTCTCCTTCTTCGACCAGGAGGCTGGCGAGCGCTGGACGCCGTACGTCATCGAGCCCGCGGCCGGTGTCGGCCGCGCGATGCTGGCGTTCCTCCTCGACGCGTACATCGAGGACGAGGCGCCCAACGCCAAGGGCAAGATGGAGAAGCGCACGGTGCTGCGCCTCGACCCGCGCCTGGCACCGGTCAAGGTCGCGGTCCTGCCGCTGTCCCGCAACCCCGAGCTGTCCCCGAAGGCCAAGGGTCTGGCCACCGCTCTGCGCCAGAACTGGAACATCGAGTTCGACGACGCGGGCGCGATCGGCCGCCGCTACCGGCGCCAGGACGAGATCGGTACGCCGTTCTGTGTCACGGTCGACTTCGACACGCTCGACGACAACGCGGTGACGGTTCGTGAGCGGGACACGATGAAGCAGGAGCGGGTGTCGCTGGACCAGATCGAGGGGTACCTGGCGCAGCGTCTCGTCGGCTGCTAGGTCCGATGCCCTGCCGTCCTGGGGGCTGCCGCCCCCAGACCCCCGCTTCGGCCTGAACGGCCTCGTCCTCAAACGCCGGACGGGCTGAGAGTGGCCCCGGAGTCCTGTGACTCCGGGGCCACTTGACGTTCTAGCCCGCCGTCGGGTCCACCGTTGCCTGATGCTCTTCGGCGAGGTGTTCCTCCGCCTTCAGCCAGGGCAGGAACTGCACCTTCTTGCGCCAGCCGCACGTGTCACAGCTCATGAGGCGCTGCGCCCCGGTGCGCGTGACGTGGACGATGTGTTCCCGACCGTGCTGGTCCCAGCGGCTCACCTTGCTCGTGTTGGCCTGCAACATGACCTCTCCGCCGTCCAGGGGATGCGTGCAGGTGTGAGTGTGCAGCAAGAGCAACATCAACAGGGGTCGTCCGTGTGAAGAGTTGACAGTTGATACGACATGGGCGCTCAGGGCTCGGTTCCGGGAGCGATCAGGCCCGTCTCGTAGGCCAGTACGACCGCCTGGACCCGGTCGCGCAGCTCCAGTTTCGACAGGATGCGGCCGACGTGCGTCTTGACCGTCGTCGGGCTCAGGAACAGCCGTTCCGCCAGTTCGGCGTTGCTCAGGCCCGTCGCCATCAGGCGCAGGACCTCCAGTTCACGGGGTGTCAGACCCGACAGGTCGGCGTGCCGGGCCGGGGCCTTCGGGGGTTCCTGGCGGTGGGCGAAGCGTTCGATCAGGCGGCGGGTGATCGCGGGGGCGAGCAGGGCGTCGCCGGCCTGGACCAGGCGTACGGAGGCGACCAGATGCTCGGGGGTGACGTCCTTCAGGAGGAAGCCGCAGGCTCCGGCGGTGAGGGCGGCGTAGACGTAGTGGTCGAGGTCGTAGGTGGTGAGGATGACGACGCGCGTTCGCCCGGCCTCCGGGGCGTCGTCGGCGAGGATCCGCCGCGTGGCCTCGATACCGTCCATGCCCGGCATCCGGATGTCCATGAGCACCACATCGGGCCGGGTCCGGCGCACGGCGGCCACCGCCTCGGCCCCGTCGGCCGCCTCGGCGGTCACCTCGATGCCGTCGGCGGCCAGGATCATCCCGAAGCCCGTACGGACCAGCGCCTGGTCGTCGGCGATGACGGCACGCAGCGGTGAGTGGGGCGGGTGCTGGGGGTGCTGTGGACCGGGTCGGTTCACGGGGTCCGCCACGGGACGCTGGCCGTGACGCGGTAGCCGCCGGCGAGGGTCGGGCCGGCGGTCAGCTCGCCGCCGTAGACCGCAAGCCGTTCCCGCAGCCCGATCAGACCGCGGCCGTTGCCGGTTTCCGTGGCTCCCGTGGTTCCGGTGGTCCCGCTCGTGTTGCCGACCTCGATCTGGAGGCAGCCGTCGGTCCAGCCGATCAGGACGGAGGCCTCGGCGCCGGGCGCGTGCCTGATCGTGTTGGTCAGCGCCTCCTGCACCACGCGGTACGCCGTCAGGTCCACCCCGGACGGCAAGGGGTCGGGCGGCAGCGACACCGCGACGACGACCGGGGTCCCGGCGCCGCGCACCCGCTCCGTCAGGGCGCCGAGCCGGTCCAGGCCGGGCTGTGGCTCAAGGCCGTCGGCGGGAGTGTCCTGGCGGCCGCCGGTGTCCGGGGCGGCCAACAGGCCCATCACATGCCGGAGTTCGGCCATCGCGGCCCGGCCCCCGGCCTCGACGGCGAGCAGCGCCTCCTTCGACCGCTCGGGCGCCGTGTCCATCACCTTGCGTGCCGCGCCGGCCTGGATCACCATCACGCTCACATTGTGGGTCACCACGTCGTGCAGCTCGGCGGCGATCCGCGCGCGTTCCTCCGCCACGGCCCGCCGCATGGCCTCCTCCTGGGCCTGCTCCAACCGCGTGAACCGGTCCCGGCCGGCCGCGAGGCGCCGCCGCCAGAAGCGGACCAGGCCGGCCAGCACCCCGGCGATCAGCAGCACGACCCCGGGGCTCGACCAGCCGGGGAGCAGGGGCTCCGCCCGCTGGAACGCGAGGCCGGCCAGGACGGCGCCGACGACCATCGCGGCGATGGCCCCCACCCGGTATCGGCTGTGCATGACGGCGCTGTAGGCGCCGATGACACAGGTCAGCACGGTGATCCAGGAGGCTTCGTCGCCGATGGCCACAGCTGCGCCCAGCACCACCCCGAACACCGCCAGCGGATACCGGCGCCTGGCCAGCAGCGGCAGCGCCGACAGGACGACCAGGGGCCAGGGCGCGAGGGGGGCCTCGCCCTCCATGAACCCTGGACGGGGTACGGGCGGGGCGGGTGGCGGGCTCGGCAGCATGACCCTGGCCCCTGGCGCGCGGACGCTCACGTTGCTGCTCCCGTACTCGGTCTTCGGGAAGAAGCGCACCGGGCCGTCGCCGGGATAGGCCGCGGCGACGAGCAGCGCGACGACGGTCAGGACGACCGCCAGCGCCAGATCGACGAGTACCGCCCGCCGGGACAGCGGAGCGGGTTTCGGCTCCGGCCGCAGCGCGTCCCGCAGTTGCTGACGCCAGTGCCATGAGCGCCGATGCCGGTCCTCCGCCCGCGTAGGCGTTTCCCTCGGCGTCGTCTCCATCGGCACATTGTGCGGCCGGTCGCCCCGCCCCGCGCCCCTCCGCGCCGAACAGCCCAACAAGCCGTTCCTCAGGCCTACTTCGCAGGGATGACCCCACGGCCGGGTCCTCCGCGGGGAGGGCCGGACGTCGGTGCCGCGGCCGACGCGCCGAGACGGCGCCCGCCCCTACGTTCACAGAGTCCGACGACTTTCCGCTCGAACCAACCGTAGGGACAGGCGAGTTCATGACTCAGGTGATCCAACTGGAGGACGTGGCCAAGCGCTACGACAGCGCCGGCAGGCCCGCGCTCGGGCCCCTCACGCTCACCGTCGAAGAGGGCGAGGCGCTCGCCGTGACCGGCCCCTCCGGCAGCGGAAAGTCCACCCTGCTGAACCTCGTCGCGGGCCTGGACCGGGCGACCGAGGGCACCGTGTCCGTGGCCGGCCGGCAGCTCGACGCTCTGACCGAGCACGCGTTGGCCCGGTTCCGTCGTGAACAGATCGGCATGGTCTTCCAGTTCTTCAACCTGCTCGACGATCTCACCGTCACCGACAACATCCAGCTCCCCGCCCAACTGACCGGCACCGCCCGGCGCGAGACGGCCGCCCGCGCCGGGGAACTCATGGAGGTGCTCGGCATCCAGAAGCACGCCCGCGCCTATCCGGGCCGGCTCTCCGGCGGCGAACGCCAGCGGGTCGCGGTAGCCAGGGCCCTGGTCAACCGCCCCGCCCTGCTGCTCGCCGACGAGCCGACCGGCGCCCTCGACACCGCCTCGGGCGAGGACGTACGGGAGTTGCTGGTCGAGCTGCACCGAGGCGGGCAGACCATCGTGCTGGTCACGCACGACCTGGCACTCGCCGAGGCGTGCGCGAGCCGGACGATCCAGCTCGTCGACGGCCACCTCGCCCTCGACACCCGGGCGGGGGCGGCCCGTTGAACGGCTTCGGGTTCGGCATGGGAGGTGCGCTCGGCCGCGTCGTACGGTCCGGGGTGGGGCGGCGCCGGGTACAGACCGTGGTGATCGCCGTCGCCACGATGATGGCCGTGGCCTCCGCGGTGGTCGCCGGGTCGCTGATCGTCGCCTCGAACGCGCCCTTCGACCACGCCTTCGCGCAGCAGAACGGCGCGCATTTGACCGTCCAGTTCGATCCGGGCAGAGCGAGTACGGCGCAACTCGCGGCCACGGGGGAGGAGACAGGCGTCACCGCGAGCGCGGGACCGTACCCCGCCACGACCATCAAGCCGGTGGACTCCAACGGCGGCCACCTGCCGACGCTGACGCTCGTCGGACGGTCCGGTCCGCAGGCCGACGTGGACGATCTGGACCTCAAGTCCGGCCGGTGGGCGGCGAAGCCGGGCGAGATCGTGCTGAACTCGTCGTTTTCCGGTCCCGACCTCGGGCTCGGCTCCACACTTCAGGCCTCGGACGCCGTCGGCAGCCCCACCCTGACGATCGTCGGCTTCGCCCTGTCGGTCAGCAGGACCGCCGACGTCTGGGCGACTCCCGCCCAGGCCAGGGCGCTGGCGTCGAAGGAGACCCCGCTCACGAGCCAGATGCTGTACCGCTTCGACTCGGCAGGCACGGAGAAACAGCTCACCGCCGACCGCGGACAGCTCGCCGCGGCCGTGCCGTCCGGCGCGCTGCTGGGCAGCCAGTCCTATCTGGAGACCAAGCGCGACGCCGACCAGGGCGCGGCGCCGACGATCCCCTTCCTCGTCGCCTTCGGCGTCCTCGGCATCGTGATGTCGGTGATCATCGTCGGCAGTGTGACCAGCGGCGCGGTCGGCTCCAGCCTGCGCAGGATCGGCATCCTCAAGGCCATCGGCTTCACCCCGCGCGAGGTCGTACGCGCCTATGTGGCCCAGGCGTTGATCCCGGCCGCCGTCGGCATCGGGCTCGGTGTCGTCCTCGGCAACCTGTTGGCCGTACCCCTCCTCGACGACACCGAGCAGGCGTACGGCACCGCCACGCTGGGCGTGACGTGGTGGGTGGACGTCGTGGTGCCGGCCGCCGCGCTGCTGGTCGTCGGGCTCGCCGCGCTGGTGCCCGCGCTGCGCGCCGGGCGGCTGAGCACGGTCGAGGCCATCGCTGTGGGCCGGGCCCCGCGCCCGGGACGCGGCCAGTGGGCGCACCGGGTGGCGGGACGGCTGCCGCTGCCCAGAGCGGTGACGTACGGCCTGGCGAGCCCTTTCGCGCACCCGGTCCGCACGGTCGCGATGCTGCTCGCGGTGGCCTTCGGTACCGTCGCGGCGACCTTCGCGGTGGGGCTGACCGCGTCCCTGACGGCGGTCGGTGCGGCGGCCGATCCCGAGGAGAGCGCCGCGGTCACCGTGTTCGGCGGCGGCGGACCGGGGGCCGCTCCCGGCGGACCCCGGCAGGAAGTGGGCAGGTCCGAGGCCCCGGCCGCTGATCCGGCACGTATCCGCGCCGCGGTCGAGGCACAGGAAGGCACCGCCTCGTACTACGCCATGACCCGGAACGACGCCACCGTGGCAGGGATCACCGGCTCGGTACCGGTCAGCCTCTACCAGGGGGACTCCCGCGCCGGCAGCTACGAGATGATCTCCGGGCACTGGCTCGCCGGGGCCGGTCAGGCCGTGGTGGGCTCGGGTTTCCTGGAACGGACCGGCACGAAGCTCGGTGACACGGTGCGGATGACCTACGAGGGGGCCACCCGGGCCCTGCGGATCGTCGGCGAGGCCTTCGACACGTCGGACGGCGGCCTGCAGATCCACGGGAACATCGCCGACTTCCCCACGGCCCAGCCCCGGACGTTCCTCGTCGAGGTGAAGCCGGGAGTCTCTCCCGTCGAGTACGCCGCGAAGCTCGCCGCCGTGGTGCAGCCGCTGGGCGGCGCCGCCATGGCCAACGCCCCTTCGGCGAACGACAACTTCATCATCATCCTGGAGTCGATGGCGGCACTCCTCACCCTCATGCTGGTCTCCGTGGCCGGCCTCGGCGTCCTCAACTCCGTCGTCCTGGACACCCGGGAGCGGGTCCACGACCTCGGCGTCTGCAAGGCGCTCGGCATGTCACCACGCCAGACGGTGAGCCTCGTCCTCGCCTCGGTGGCCGGGATCGGCGTGCTCGGCGGTCTGATCGGCGTACCCGCCGGCTTCGCCCTCCACGGCTTCGTCCTACCGGTGATGGGCCATGCGGCGGGCACCGAGCTACCACCGTCGGTCCTCGACGTGTACGACCCCTGGCAGCTACTGCTCCTGGGCCTGGCAGGCATCGCCATCGCGCTGCTGGGCGCCCTTCTCCCGGCAGGCTGGGCGGCGAAGGTGCGTACGGCGACGGCCCTGCGCACGGAGTAACGAGGACGGGGACGGGGACACGGGAGCCGCCCCGAAGGGGCGCTCCGGTGTGGGGCGCTCCGGTGTGGGGCGCTCCGGTGTGGGGCGCTCCGGTGTGGGGCGCTCCGGTGTGGGGCGCTCCGGTGTGGGGCGCTCCGGTGTGGGGCGCGGGGAACTGCGCGACAAGTCACAGCGCACCCGCACCCGCACCCGCACCCGCGCCCGACAGCGCAACCGTCTGCCCCGAGCCCTCGATCACACCGGGCCGGAGGCCAGAGGCTCACCCGATCTTCCGTGGCAGCCGCAGGCTGAGCAGCGTCGTCAGCGCGATGCCCCCCACCTGCACCACCAACGTCGTCACCAGGGCATCCCGCATGCCCATCCCCGGGGCCAGGGAGAGGAACAGCGTGCCCAGGGTCGCCACACCCAGCGCCAGGGCGGACTGCTGGGTGGTGACCATGACACCGCTGCCGACGCCCGCCCGGGCCGGCTCGACCTCCGAGAGGATGATCCGGAAGAGGACGGGGAGCTGGAGCGCCTGCCCCGCCCCCGCGACCGCCGCTCCCGGCAGCAGCTCGACCAGACCCAGGTCCGGCCAGGAACGCCACACCGCGACGGTGATGAGAGCCACGCCCACCCCCTGGATCAGGCCGCCGACGGTGACGACCCGGGTGCCGTACCGGGCGACCAGACGCGGCCCGGCGAGGGAGACGGCGAAGAACGTCACCGCCATCGGGGCCAGCGCCAGCCCCGCCCGCACCGGACCCAGGCCCGCGCCCCGTTGCAGAGCCACCGCGATCACGAACATGAAGCCGCTGAACCCGATCGCGAACGGCACGATCATCAGCAGACCCCGGCGCAGCGACGTGAGCGCGAAGAGGGTCGGCGGTACGAGGGGCGTGCGGCCCCTGCGGTCCGCGCCGCGCTCGATCGCGTAGAACGCCGCCGCCGCGAACGGGAACGCCGCCAGCGACAGCCAGGTCCACAGCGGCCAGCCCGCCGCCCGGCCCTCGGTGAGCGGGGCCAGCAGCGTGATCAGGGAGACCCCCAGGAGGAGCGTGCCGGGGACGTCCACCGGCTCCGGGTGCTGCGAGCGGGTCTCCGGGACCGACCGGGCGGCCAGCACCAGGCCGAGGAGCACCACCGGTACGTTCACCAGGAATACCGAGCGCCAGCCCGTGCCCGCTATGTCGGCGGCCACCAGTACGCCGCCGAGGATCTGGCCCGCAACCATCGACAGGCCCGCCGTCGCGCCGTACAAGCCCATCGCCCTCGCGCGGCGCGGGCCCGCCGTCGCCGACTGGATCGTCGCGAGCACCTGCGGCAGCATCGCGGCCGACGCCGCGCCCTGTGCGATCCGGGCCGCCACCAGGGTCCAGGCGGTCGGCGCCAGACCGCAGGCCAGCGAGGTGACGGCGAAGGCCGCCATGCCGCCCAGGAACAGCCGGCGCCGGCCGAAGAGGTCGCCGAGCCGCCCGCCGAGGACGAGCAGGACGGCGTACGAGACCCCGTACCCGGCGACCACCAGTTCGAGGACGGACTCGCTCGCCGAGAGGTCCCGGCCGATGGTGGGCAGGGCGACGTTGACGATGAAGAAGTCGATGAGGGGGAGCGCCGCGCCGAGGAGCACGGTGAACAGCCCGAGCCCGCCGAGTACGGGTGGCCCGGCCGGAGAACGGACAGCGGCGGTGGGTGAGGTGCTGGTTTCGGTCACATCGGCCAGCATCCGCCTTCGCTCGAGGGTGGTACCAGAGTGTCTTTATCCTGGTAGTAGGAGTACCCGGAAACAGGGTCCGGAGGGAGGGGGAGGGGAGGGAGAGTGGGAACCGTGACCACGACGAGCATCGCCGCCGCCCAGGAAACCACGGCTCGGCGGGAGCGGCCCGGCGGGCGCGGCTCGGAGATCCGGCGCCACGAGCTTGCCGTCTTCCTGCGCAGTCGCCGCGAGCGCATCACCCCCGAGCAGGTCGGTCTGCCGCGCGGCCGACGCCGCCGTACGCCGGGCCTGCGCCGTGAGGAGGTTGCCCAGCTCTCCGCGGTGGGCGTCACCTGGTACACGTGGCTCGAACAGGCGCGCGCGATCCAGGTCTCCGAACAGGTGCTCGACGCTCTGGCCCGCACCCTCCTCCTCGACGCGAGTGAGCGCGCCCACCTCTTCCAGCTGGCCGGAGCCGTCGACCCCACCCCCGCCGCGAGCTGCCCGACGATCACCCCCGCCCTGCGTGAACTCCTGCGCGCCCTCGACCCCATCCCGGCCTGCATCCAGAACAGCCGGTACGACATCCAGGCGTACAACCGCACGTACAGCCGGCTCATGGGCGACCTGGACGCCGTACCGCCCGAGGACCGCAACCTCATGCTGCTCGTGTACACGAGCGAGGAGTGGCGATCGTCGGTCGTCCTGCTCGAAGAGACGATGCGAGTGATGGCGGCCAAGCTCCGCGTCCAGCAGGCCGCCCATCTCGGTGACCCCGCCTGGAAGCTGATGCTGAAGCGGCTGCGCACCGAGTCTCCTGAGTTCTGCGCGATCTGGGAGCGGTACGAGGTGGTCAGCGCCCGTGGCAAGACCAAGCAGTTCCGCAATCCGTACGTCGGCCTGCTCACCGTCGACCACACCGACCTCTGGCTCGCCCCGGAACTGGGCACCCGCCTGGTGACGCTGGTCCCGGCGGACGAGGACACGCGTGAACGCCTGGAGAAGCTGTACGCGATGGTCCTGGCCGGGGAGCGGGAAGAGGGGCGCGGGGAGCGGGAGTTGAGAGCGGGGAGCTGAGGGAGCGGTCGGGAGGGTGTGAGGGCAGGGCTACTGAGCGCGTCCGTCACCGCGGGTGGGCGCGCTGGCCGGCCGCAGGGACGGGGCCGGGAGCAGCCCCGCAGGGGCGCTCCCGGCCAGGGGCGCGGGGCCGCTACATTTGTGGCTCCGCCGAGCGGGCGCGACCAGCCACAGCGCACCCGCACCCGTACCCGCACCCGAAAGCGAACCGCCTGCCCCGAGCTCTCCATCGCACCGGGCCGGAGGCCAACGCGACTCACCCCGCGGTGCGCGCCCCCGCAGAGCCCCGCACACCCGTATCCCCGCCCTCGCCCCCGCCTTCACGCGAAGCGCCCTCTCCGTCCGCCAGGCGGTCGGCCGCCCGCTCCGCCGTCCGCCGGGCCCAGCCGCCGGTCGTGACGGCGCCCAGGACCAGTACGGCCAGACCGCAGCCCGCGATGATCCACCAGCCGGGCCGCGCCGCGGCGGCGAACACCTCCTTGTACGGGCCCGCCCCGATGCCCGACGCCAGCACCGCGCCGATCACCGCGACGCCCAGCGTGCCGCCGGTCTGGCGGCTGGTGGAGGCGACCGCGGCGGCCACCCCGGCCTGGGAGCGGGGCATGCCCGAGACCGCCGTGTTGGTGATGGGCGCGTTGACGAAGCCGAAGCCGAGACCGAACACGAAGTACCCGATGACCAGCGTCACGTTCGACGACTCCGCGTCGAACCCGGCGAACAGGACCCCGCTCGCCGTCATCGCGACCCCTGCCATGAGGAGCGAGAACCGCGGACCCCGGCTGCCGACCAGCCGCCCCGATATCGGCGCGCACACGAAGCACATCACCGCCATCGGCAGCATCCACAGACCCGCGTCCAGCGCGGACAGCCCCCGCACGTTCTGCAGGTACAGCGTCGACAGGAACAGGAACCCGCTCAGCGCCGCGAACGCGCTGACCGCGATCACGGTCGCCCCGCTGAACGGTACCGACCGGAAGAACCGCAGGTCGATGAGGGGTTCGGTGCGCCGACGCTCGTAGTACAGCAGCCCGAGCAGCGCGGCCAGGGAGACCGTCCCGAAGGCGAGCGTGTGCGTGACCGGTGAACCCGGCGCCTCGATGATCGCGTACGTCAGCGAGCCGAGGAGCGCGATGACCAGGACCTGGCCGACCGGGTCCGGGCGGCGGGCCTTCGGCGCCCGGGACTCGGGGACGTACCGCAGGGTCAGCAGGAGCGCGGCGAGGCCCACCGGCAGGTTGATCCAGAAGATCGAGCGCCAGCCTACGGAGTCCACGAGCAGGCCGCCGATGATCGGGCCGGCGGCCATGGATATGCCGACCACCCCGCCCCACACCCCGATCGCCCGGGCCCGTTCGCGCGGGTCGGTGAAGGTGTTGGTGATGATCGACATGGCGACCGGGTTGAGCATCGAGCCGCCGATCGCCTGGATCATGCGGAACACGATGAGCCAGTCGAGGCTCGGGGCGAGCGAACAGAGCACCGAGCCGAGCGTGAACAGCACCAGCCCGGTCAGGAAGACCCGGCGGCGGCCTATCCGGTCGGCGGTCGAGCCCGCCAGCATCAGCAGCGAAGCCAGCACCAGCGTGTACGCGTCGAGCGCCCACTGCATACCGGCCACGCTCGCGCCCAGGTCCCTCTCCATGGAGGGCAGCGCGACGTTGAGGACGGTGACGTCGAGGCTCACGATCAGCAGGCTCATGCAGCAGATCGCGAGCACCAGCATGCGGCGGCGGGGACTCAGCTCGGACATGCGGTCCATAGTACGCCTAACTAACGACTTTGGCTGTACTCCGTTCGGTGCGCGAGAATGGCCCGATGTCCACGCCCGTGACCGCCCCAGCAAGCCTCCTCCGGATCGGCCCGCACACCGTGCGGCCGCCCGTCGTCCTCGCACCCATGGCCGGGATCACCAACGCGCCCTTCCGTACCCTGTGCAGGGAGTTCAGCGGCGGCAAGGGCCTGTTCGTCAGCGAGATGATCACGACCCGGGCGCTGGTCGAACGCAACGAGAAGACCATGCAGCTGATCCACTTCGACGCGACCGAGAAGCCGCGCTCGATCCAGCTGTACGGCGTCGACCCGGCGACCGTCGGCAAGGCCGTCCGCATGATCGCGGAGGAGGACCGCGCCGACCACATCGACCTCAACTTCGGGTGCCCCGTCCCGAAGGTGACAAGGAAGGGCGGCGGCTCGGCCCTCCCGTACAAGCGGCACCTGCTGCGCGCGATCCTGCGCGAGGCGGTGTCCGGCGCCGGGGACATCCCCGTCACGATGAAGATGCGCAAGGGCATCGACGACGACCACATCACCTACCTCGACGCCGGCCGGATCGCGGTGGAGGAGGGCGTGACAGCCATCGCGCTGCACGGCCGCACCGCCGCCCAGCACTACGGCGGCACGGCGGACTGGGACGCGATCGCCCGCCTCAAGGAGCACGTGCCGGAGATCCCCGTACTCGGCAACGGCGACATCTGGTCGGCCGAGGACGCGCTGCGGATGGTCCGGGAGACCGGGTGCGACGGAGTCGTGGTCGGGCGCGGGTGCCTCGGGCGGCCGTGGCTGTTCGCGGACCTGGTGGCGGCCTTCGAGGGGCGTACGGAGGCCATCGCGCGCCCGTCCCTCCGCGAGGTTGCCGACATCATGGTCCGGCACGCCACCCTGCTCGGGGAGTGGATCGGGGACGAGCCGCGCGGGGTCATCGACTTCCGCAAGCACGTCGCCTGGTACTTGAAGGGCTTCGCGGTCGGCTCCGAGATGCGCAAGCGCCTCGCGATCACCTCGTCGCTCGCCGAACTCCGTTCCGGACTCGACGAGTTGGACCTCGACCAGCCCTGGCCGCTCGGCGCCGACGGGCCCCGCGGCCGTACGTCAGGCAACAACCGGGTGGTGCTGCCGGACGGCTGGCTGAAGGACCCGTACGACTGCACGGGCGTGAGTGAGGACGCGGAACTGGACACGTCCGGGGGCTGAGTCTTTCGACTGCGGGTCCGGACAAGGGTTCCGTGCCGCTTACGGATGCGGCGTCGAGCCGTATGCCGTCAGGAACTTGTCGCGGAACGCGCTCATCTTCCAGACCGGGGCGTTGTGGGCGGGGCGCAGGCCGTCCGTCCAGTTCCAGTCGGCGATCTTGTCCAGGATCTTCGGGTCCTTGGCCACGACCGACACCGGCACGTCACGGCTGGCGTTGCTGCCGCTGACCCGGGACATGGGCTGGTGGTCGCCGAGGAAGACGAGGACGGTGTTGTCGGTGCCGTACCGGGTCAGCCAGTCGATGAGGCTGGTGACCGAGTACTGGATCGACTTGCCGTACTCCGCCTTGGCCTCGGGGCCGTTGTAGAGGACGTCCTTCGGGTCCTTGCCGGCCTTCTGGATCGCGTCGAACACCGTGCCGTCGCCGAGCTCGTCCTGCGGGACGGTCTTGGGAAGCGGCGCCCAGGGCTGGTGGCTCGACGTCAGGATGATCTCCGACATCAGCGGCTTGGCCTGCTTCCTGCCGTGCTCCAGGCGCTGGTAGGCCTCCAGCGTGTACTGGTCCGGCATGGTCGACCAGCTGAACTTCGGTCCCTTGTAACCGAGATCCTTCGCCGCGTAGTTCTTCTCCAGGCCGTAGAACTTCGCCTCCGGCCAGCTCTTCTGCACGCCCGGCATCACGCCGACCGTCCGCCAGTCGCCGGTGCGCCGGAACACCTCGGGGAGGGTGAGGCGGTCGCTGTTGACGAGGGTGCGGTAACGCTGCTGGTTGTTGATCCACAGGCCCGACAGGAACGTGGAGTGGCCGAGCCAGCTGCTGCCGCCGTACGTCGCCGAGGTCAGCCAGCCGCTCTTCGCGGCGAACCCGGCGTTCGTCAGGGCCTGGGTCTGGTCGGCGAGCGTCCGGTCGACGCCGGGCGACATGATCGGGTCCTCGATCGCGCTGCGGCCGTAGCTCTCGATGAACGTGAAGATGACGTCCTTGCCGCGCAGGTCCGGCACCAGCTGGTCACCGGGCGTCTTCGCGAACGGGTCGTTCTTCGCCAGCTCCTTGAACTCCGCCTCGTCGTGCAGGGTGTCGCTCACCCGCCGCGCGTGCACCTTGACGACCCCGGCGGTGTGGTCCGACGCGATCGGCACCCCGCCGACCGTGAGGCCGAGGGACATGCAGGTGATCCAGACGGTGCCGGCGATGAGCGCGCCCTTGGTGGCGACGGCGTTGTGGCGGGCCAGCTGATCGCTGAGCCGCACGGTCGCGAGGGCCGTCCCGACGAGCAGGAACAGCACGAGCACGATCACCCCGATGGTGGCCGCGATCGACCCCACCGCGCCGAAGGAGTCGGTGAGGTACGACTGCGCGTCGCTCAGCAGCGTCCAGTCGAGCAGCACGTTGAAGTGCCGGCCGAGGAACTCGACGAACCCCATGTCCAGCAGGTTCACCACGGTGACCGCACCGAGGAAGACACCGATGCACGCCGCCGTGATCACGCGCGGCCGGCGCGGCATCGCCAGCAGCACGACGGCTCCGACGATCGCCTCGGCCGGGAGCCGGAGGAACTCCGTGATCCGCAGGTTGCCGAAGGTGTTCGGCATCTGCAGCGCGACGAGAACGAGAAGCGCGGAGAGGGCGGTCGCCGCCCAGCCGAGGTTACGGGCGGCGATGGGGCGCCGGGTGCGCCAGTCGGCCTTGGGAGCTGTCTGCTCGGCCTCGGTGGCCTCGGTGGCCTCGGTGGCCTCGGTGGCCTCGGTGGCCTCGGTGGCCTCGGTGGCCTCGGTGGCCTCGGTGGCCTCTGCGGTGGCCTTGTCGGGCGCTTCGGCGGTCGTGTCCGGCTCGTCGGCGACCTTGCCGGGTTCTACGGCGGTCTTGGCCGGCTTCTCGGCCGCCGCCGCCGCCTCCGCCTCCGCCTCCGCCGCCGGTTCAGCCGTCGCCGTTGCCTCCGGCTCCTCAACCGCCGTATCGGCGGCATCGGTTGCTTCAGCGACCGGCTGAGCCGAAGGCACCTCGGAAGGTCCCTCGGGGGTGGCGTCCGTCGATGGGTTGGTACGAGTGAACTGAGGCACCCCGGAGGTCCTTCCGTGTGAAGCCGTGCAGGAAGCGGCGGACCCGGCGCGGGAGCCGAGGTCCGCCACCATCCCGTACGGCGGGCCCTCAGCCTCCGTTCAGCCTTCGCGCCCAAGCACCCGGCAAACACCCGGCAAACGCCTCACCAAGCCCGACCGGCCACACACGTCGTCGCACGTCCCCTCAGGCGCCCCCGACCGCCGTGAGCAGCGCCAACGGGGCCGCCGCCGACCGGGACTCCCGTACGCACGCGTGCGGGTAGGGCACCGGTTCGCCGTGGGTGTCGCGGCCGTAACCGGCGAGGACCTCGGGGAGGCGGTGGCCGGTGGCGGTCGCCGCGTCGACGAGTGCGTGGGCGACCGTACGGGCCTCGTCGTGCAGGCCGTACCGGGCGAGGCCCAGCGTGATCAGGGCGTTGTCGTGGGGCCAGACCGAGCCCCGGTGGTAGGAGAGGGGATGGTAGGCGGCCTGGCCCGACGCCAGCGTCCGTACGCCCCAGCCGGAGAAGAAGTCCGGTTCGACCAGGCGCCGGCCGACCTTCTCGCCGTACTCCTTGTCGAGCAGCCCCGACCAGAGCAGATGGCCCGCGTCCGAGGCCAGCGCGTCGACCTGTTTGCCCTCGCCGTCGAGCGCGAGGGCCGGGAAGGAGTGCTGGGGCATCCAGAAGTCCCGCTGGAAACGGTCCCTGAGGTCGGCCGCCGCCTGTTCGAGGAGAGCGGCGTACACCTCGTCGCCCCATACCGTGCGGGAGAGCTGGGCGGTACGGCGCAGGGCGTCGTACGCGTAGCCCTGGGCCCCCGCCGCCATCACCGGGCCGCTTGCGCGGGTGCCGTCGGCCGAGCAGATGGCGCCGGGGGAGTCCTTCCAGTTCTGGTTGGCGAGGCCGCCCTGGTCGGCCCGGTAGACCAGATAGCCACGGGACGTCAGGCCCCCGTGGTCCAGCATCCAGCCGATCGCCGCACGGGCGTTGGCTTCGAGGCGGCGCGCCAGGGCCGTGTCGCCGGTCTGCTCGACGTACGCCCCGAGGAGCACCAGGAACAGTGGTGTCGCGTCGACCGAGCCGTAGTAACGGCCGTACGGCACCTGCCCGAAGTGCGCCAGTTCGCCGTGCCGTACCTCGTGCACGATCTTGCCCGGCTGGGCCACGGAGTCGGGGCCGACCTCGGTCGCCTGGGTCGCGGCGAGCGCCGGGAGGGTGGCGGCGGCGAGTTGGGGGCGGTAGGGGAGGGCGAAGAGTGAGGTGAGGAGTGCGTCGCGGCCGAGGAGGGTGAGGAACCAGGGTGCGCCGGCGGCCGGTACGCGCAGCTCCTCACCGTCGGGTCCGGTCGCGGGGACCTGCATCGACGCGAGGTCGGAGAGACCGCGTGCACAGGCCGCCGCCAGCTCGGGCCAGCCGGTGGGGAAGGCGACGCCCTCGACGAACTCCCCCTCCAGAGCGAGGAGTTGGTCATTGGCGGCAGTGGGGGAGGCGGGGACCAGCGGCTCCTTGGCCGCGCCGTGCGGGCGGGCGGCGACGCGCAACGCCAGTTCCGCCGAACCGTGCGGTTCCAGGTCCAGGGTCCAGACGAGGCGCCGGGCGCCGGTGCCGGTCTCCTCGACGCCGTCGGGGGCGGGCTCGGCGGTGACCGTCGTACAGGACAGCCACTCACCGCGCCGGTAGCTGAACTCGACGCCGTCGTCCAGGACTTCACGTTTACGGACGGCGCCGGACTTGACGTACGTCCGGTAGTCGGAGCGCAGCTCGAACTGGTCGGTGAAGTCGGCGTCGGCGGTGACCGCGATCCGGACCGTCACCGGCACCGGACGGTTGCTGGTCACCCGCAGCGCCTCGACGAACGCGCCGTCCGTGACGGCCTGTTCACGGAAGAGCGTGTAGGCGGGCGGCTCCTGACGGCCCCCGCGCGGTACGAGGACACAGCGCGCGGTGTCCCCGTCGGCGACCGGGCTGAGCGTCTCGGGCACGGCGCCGTCGACGGTGAGCTGCCAGCGGCTCAAGTGCCGTGCGTCGCGTACGAACAACCCGTCGGGCTGGTTGCTCCCGCGTACGCCGCTGATGTCCCCGCCGTCGCCCACTGCCGCGAACGTCCCGCCGTGCACGAGCAGATGATGCCGGTCCGTCATGCCCGTTCGCCTCCCTTGTCATCCATGCCACTCATGCCACTTACGTCACTCATGCCACTCGTGCCGAATACGGTGTTGATGTCGCTGTCGCCGAAGGGCTGTTGGTGGAGCAGGTCGAGGGTGAGCGCGGCGGTCCAGCCGAAGCCGAGCGCCCCACAGGCCTCGCCGGTGTACGGGTCCACGTACTCCGCGAACTCCGTCGCGTCGGCGGTCTCCAGCAGCGCCGTGCGCAGCGACTCGGCGTGCGCCCGCTCCCCGTGCTGCCGCAGCCCGCGCTCCACCAGCCACCCTGTGTTGAACCAGGCCGGCCCCCGCCAGTAGCGGTGCGGGTCGAAGGCCTCGCCGAGCAGGTCGTAGGACGGCACGAGACGGGCGGCGCCGCCGACCTCGAAGTGCGGCCCGCGCGCGGTACGCACGAGGGTGTCGGCGATGTCCCGGGGGAGCGTGGGCAGGAGAAGCGGGATCAGCCCGGAGACGCTGCGTTCGGGGATGAGAGCACCGTCCCGCACATCCCGGCAGAAGAACATGCCCTCCGCCGGGTCCCACAGCCGCTCCACCAGGGCCGCCGTCAGGCGTTCCGCGCGGGCGTGCCGGGCCGTCCCCGTCGCGCCCAGCTCGCGGGCGATACGGGCCAGCGCGTGCTCCGACGCGATCAGCAGCGCGTTGAAGGAGGGGTCCTCGACGGCGAACTCACCGGTACCGTCCGCGTATCCGGCGTCCCGGTAGTCCGTGGCCAGTCGCACGTACCGCCCGTAGTCCAGGTCGGTCGGCCGGTCCTCGGCGGCTCCGTGGTCGAGGTCGGCGCGGCGGAAGGAGCGGGCCGGAGCCGGGGTGACGCGGCTGAGCGGGGCGTCCCAGCAAGGGCTGTTGTCCATACCCTGTTCCCAGGGGTGCACGACCGACGCGAGGCCGCCCCCGCCCAGGTCGCGGCGGTGCAGCAGATAGCGGTGCCAGGCGGCGAGTGCCGGGTAGGCGCGGGCGAGGAAGCCGCGCGACCGGGACAGCCCGGGGTCGGCCTGGTGCACCAGCCAGACGGCCAGCGCGTGCACCGGTGGCTGCACGATGCCGGACGTCTGTACGGTGCGCGGGGCGCCCGCAGCGCGCCCCGCGGTCGAGGAGCGCCAGAAGTCGGGGCTCGGGAAGTACGCGTCGAGCGGGACGGAGGGGTTGAAGACGATGTGCGGGATCCGCCCGTCGCCCCACTGGGCGGAGAGCAGCGTCTCCAGCTCCGTCTGCGCGCGCAGGGGCGACAGATGACGCAGGCCGATCGCGATGAACGCGGAGTCCCAGGACCACTGGTGCGGATACAGGCCGCGCGAGGGCACCGTCGAGGTGCCGGTCCAGTTGCCCTCCAGTACCTCGGCGGCCCTGATGTGCAGGGCATGCGGGGCATGTGTCGTAACGTCCGCTTCGTATACGAAGGAGTGCCCCGTGATGCGGGCACGGGAGGTCAGCTGGGCAGTGCGATCCACTCGGGGCTCCCCGACACGTTCGGCCCGACCGGTTCGGTCGCGCCACCTTAGAGTTACGTCTATTTAACACGCATAACTCAATATGTAATGCAGGCTTGAGAAACACAAGGGGGTGCGCATGAGTGGTCGTGCTCAGGCGAGCGCCGGCGATCTGCTCGAACTGGTACGCAGCGGACGCGCCACGACTCGCGGTGCCCTGCAACAGGTGACGGGTCTCTCACGCGCGACGGTCGGACACCGGCTGGACCGGCTGTTCCGCGCGGGCTGGCTGCGCGAGGGCGCGTCGGGCCCGGTCGACTCACCGCTGGGCGGTCGCCCGTCGATCACCCTGGAGTTCGACGACGCCCACGCCGTGGTCCTCGCCGCGGACCTCGACACCCGTCATGCCCGCGCCGCCGTTCTCACCCTCACGGGTGAACTTCTCGCGGAGCACTCGGGCACGCTGGCCGTGGACGACGGTCCCGAAGCCGTACTCGGCGAACTCGGCCGCTGGTTCGCGGAGCTCCTGACGAAGGCCGGCCACCGCCCGTCCGAGGTCTGCGGCATCGGCCTCGCGGTACCGGGCCCGGTCGACATGGACACCGGCCGCGTCGTCCAGCCGCCGATCATGCCCGGCTGGGACGGCTACGACATAAGGGCCCGGCTGGCCCGCGCCTTCGCCGAACACACGGACGAGCCGGGCGCCGCGAGGGTCCCGGTACTGGTCGACAACGACGCCAACCTCATGGCGTACGGCGAACAGCGCACCGCCTATCCCGGCTGCTCGGCGTTCGTCCTGGTCAAGGTCTCGACGGGCATCGGCGCCGGCGTGGTGGTCGGCGGTTCGGTGTTCCGGGGCATCGACGGCGGCGCCGGGGACATCGGGCACATCCGTGTCCCGCAGGGCGCCGAGGCGCTGTGCCGGTGCGGGTCGTACGGCTGCCTGGCGGCCATCGCGAGCGGTGGCGCCGTCGCCCGCCGGCTCGCCGAGACCGGGGTGCCGGCGGCGTCGGGCTCGGACGTACGGGATCTGCTCGCCGCCGGGCACCCGGGGGCGCTCGCGCTCGCGCGGGAGGCGGGCCGGAGCGTGGGGGACGTACTGGCGACGGTGGTGACGCTGCTCAACCCCGGCGTGCTGATGATCGCGGGCGACCTGGCCGGCACGCCGTTCCTGACCGGCGTACGGGAACTGCTGTACCAACGGGCGCTGCCGCGCTCGACCGCTCATCTGGACGTGGTGACGTCGAGGCTGGGGGAGCGGGCGGGGCTGGTGGGGGCCGGGGCGATGGTCGTGGAGCACCTGTACGCGCCGGAGCGGGTGGAGGAGCGGTTGACGGCGCTCGGGGTGTGACCTTGTGACGAGGGTGTTTCCCTCTCTTGTCGGCGTCCGCATGGTGAAATTCCGGTGCCCGTGAGTGCGTGATTCTCGCCACCCTTGATAGGGGTTGCGCTCAGATGAGCGGATCGCGGACGACTGCACTTCTCAAAGGGTGGCACTGAGTGCCACCCTTTGATCGTTCATCGACAGAACTCAGACGTGTCGCGATCTGCTCACTTGAGCGACAAAATGCACATGAGGCCATGGTTGCCTTCAAGAAGTGAAAACACGCCGCTCGCGCAGCTTGCGAGCTGTGACTTTGGATCTACTGGCTGACGGCTGGTTACAGGCACATGACGCGCAAGTGGACGTACCCAGACGCCTTCGATCTGGGTATGTTCCTGGCCGTCAGGGCAGCCACCGCGTCCTCAAGGAGTTGGGACCCGTGTCGGAAAACAAAGATCCCCACGTAGCTCGGCCGGCCAACAGTGTTGAGGACGTGAAGTTCGTTTACGACTTCACCGAGGGCAACAGGGACCTCAAGGACCTTCTCGGCGGCAAAGGCGCCAACCTCGCCGAGATGACCAACCTGGGCCTTCCGGTGCCTCCGGGCTTCACGATCACCACCGAGGCGTGCAAGACCTACCTCGACAGCGGCGACGAGCCGGCGGCACTGCGTGACGAGGTGAGCGCGCACCTCGCGGCCCTCGAAGCGGCGATGGGCAAGAAGCTCGGCCAGGCCGACGACCCCCTCCTCGTGTCCGTCCGTTCCGGGGCGAAGTTCTCGATGCCCGGCATGATGGACACGGTGCTGAACATCGGCCTCTCCGACAAGTCGGTCCAGGGCCTCGCCAGGCAGTCCGGCGACGAGCGCTTCGCGTGGGACTCGTACCGCCGCCTCATCCAGATGTTCGGCAAGACGGTTCTCGGCGTCGAGGGCGAGCTGTTCGAGGACGCGCTGGACGCGGCGAAGACGGCCAAGAAGGTCGCGGTCGACACGGAGTTGGAGGCCGCGGACCTCAAGAAGCTGGTCACCAAGTTCAAGAAGATCGTCAAGACCGAGGCGGGTCGCGACTTCCCGCAGGACGCGCGCGAGCAGATGGACCTCGCGATCCACGCGGTCTTCGACTCCTGGAACACGGACCGCGCGAAGCTCTACCGCCGCCAGGAACGCATCCCGGGCGACCTCGGCACGGCGGTCAACATCTGTTCGATGGTCTTCGGCAACCTGGGTCCCGACTCGGGCACGGGCGTCGCGTTCACCCGCGACCCGGCCAGCGGCCACGCGGGCGTGTACGGCGACTACCTGCAGAACGCGCAGGGCGAGGACGTCGTGGCGGGCATCCGCAACACGGTCCCGCTCGCGGAGCTGGAGCAGATCGACAAGAAGTCGTACGACCAGCTGATGCAGATCATGGGGACCCTGGAGAACCACTACAAGGATCTCTGCGACATCGAGTTCACCATCGAGCGCGGCCAGTTGTGGATGCTCCAGACGCGCGTCGGCAAGCGCACGGCGGGCGCGGCCTTCCGCATCGCCACACAGCTCGTCGACCAGGGCCTCATCGACGAGGCGGAGGCGCTGCAGCGCGTCACCGGCGCCCAGTTGGCCCAGCTGATGTTCCCGCGCTTCGACGACGAGGCGAAGGTCAAGCAGGTCGGCCGGGGCATCGCGGCGTCGCCGGGGGCGGCGGTCGGCAAGGCGGTGTTCGACTCGTACACCGCGGTGAAGTGGTCGCGTTCGGGCGAGAAGGTCATCCTGGTCCGCCGGGAGACCAACCCCGACGACCTCGACGGCATGATCGCGGCCGAGGGCATTCTGACCAGCCGTGGCGGCAAGACGTCCCACGCGGCCGTCGTGGCGCGCGGCATGGGCAAGACGTGCGTGTGCGGCGCGGAGGAGCTTGAGGTCGACACCAAGCGCCGCCGGATGACGGTCCCCGGCGGACATGTGGTGGAGGAGGGCGACCTGATCTCGATCGACGGGTCGTCCGGCAAGGTCTACCTGGGCGAGGTTCCGGTGGTCCCGTCCCCGGTGGTGGAGTACTTCGAGGGCCGGATGCACGCGGGCGCCAACGACGCCGACGAACTGGTCGAGGCGGTCCACCGGATCATGGCCTTCGCGGACCGGAAGCGTCGCCTGCGTGTCCGGGCCAACGCGGACAACGCCGAGGACGCGATGCGGGCGCGGCGGTTCGGCGCGCAGGGCATCGGCCTGTGCCGTACGGAGCACATGTTCCTCGGCGACCGGCGCGAGCTGGTGGAACGCCTGATCCTGGCGGACACGGACGCCGAGCGCGAGGAGTCCCTGAAGGCGCTTCTCCCGCTCCAGAAGCAGGACTTCGTGGAGCTGTTCTCGGCGATGGACGGCCTCCCGGTGACGGTCCGTCTCCTCGACCCCCCGCTGCACGAGTTCCTCCCGGACATCACGGAGTTGTCGGTACGGGTGGCCCTCGCCGAGTCCCGCAAGGACCCGCACGAGAACGACCTGCGCCTGCTCCAGGCGGTACACCGGCTGCACGAGCAGAACCCGATGCTGGGCCTGCGCGGCGTACGGCTGGGCCTGGTGATCCCCGGCCTGTTCACGATGCAGGTACGGGCGATCGCGGAGGCGGTTGCCGAGCGCAAGAACGCCAAGGCCGACCCGCGCGCCGAGATCATGATCCCGCTGGTGGGCACCGTCCAGGAGCTGGAGATCGTGCGCGAGGAGGCCGACCAGGTCATCGCCGAGGTCGAGGCGGCGACAGGCCTGCAGTTGAAGCTCGCCATCGGCACGATGATCGAGCTGCCGCGGGCCGCGCTCACGGCCGGCCAGATCGCCGAGGCGGCGGAGTTCTTCAGCTTCGGCACGAACGACCTGACGCAGACGGTGTGGGGCTTCAGCCGGGACGACGTGGAGGCCTCGTTCTTCACGGCGTACCTGGAGAAGGGCATCTTCGGCGTATCCCCGTTCGAGACGATCGACCGGGACGGCGTCGGCGCGCTGGTCAAGCTGGCGGTCGAGGCGGGCCGCGCGACCCGCCCCGACCTGAAACTGGGCGTGTGCGGCGAACACGGCGGCGACCCGGAGTCGGTCCACTTCTTCCACGAGGTGGGCCTGGACTACGTCAGCTGCTCACCGTTCCGGATCCCGGTGGCGAGGCTGGAGGCGGGGCGGGCGGCTTCGTCGTCGACGGGGAGCGATCACCGGTAGAGGCCAGTAGAGCCACCAGAGGGCTCCAAGGAGCCCCGAAGACGCCGGAACCGCCGCCCTGTCACCCCGACCCTCAGCGACACGGCAGCGGTTCCGGAGCACGAGAGAAGGCGGCACCCCTGTGCGGGGAGTGCCGCCTTCTCGCTGTCCGTGCTCATACCGATGGCCGATGGCCGATGCGCGATCCGTACGCCTGTCGCCCTACCACCCGAACTCGGCGGGCCCGACAACCCGCGAGCCGACCTGTGCCGCCAACCAGGCGGGCCGCTCGTCGTCCCCGGGGCGCGCATGGACGAAAACGGTGTGCTCGGCGGCCCACTCCTCGCAATGGATGGTGTGGCTGTTGGACGCGACCTGCAACTCGGCGTACTTGTACTCCACGTCCAGCCCGAGTTCAGGCACAGCCGGCCACTTCATGTTGTGCCAGAGCACGTAACATCTGCTGATGCCCGCCCAGACTCCGAGGGCTTCGGACGCTTGGGCGAACGTGCCGGCCCTCACGCTCAGGCTCGCGGGAAAACCGATGTCACCCTTTCCGTACCAACTGACATTTACATCCGGCAGGGCTTCCGTCAGCTGCCGCAGGACATCGTCGTCGTATGCCCAGGCGTCCAAGTAGCAACCGCCCGGATCGTGCCAGGAGGCGACGGACAGCAGTTTCTCCGCGAGGTTCAACGCCTCGGACAGGTCCGTGGTCCGCAACACCGGCCACGCGATGGTGTTCCCCATGTCGGCATCCTGGCAGAGGGGGTTGGCCGCCGCAGGTGGGTTATGTGCCGTCCGTCCAGTACCGCTGAAGACGGGCCACCGCCTCATCCTTGGTCAGCTCGGCCACCGCGCCCTCCGAGAGACCCACACGGTGGATCAGGAGATAGGCCAGATCCGCCGGCAGCGACTCCTTGGGCGCGGAGGGGGCTCCCCGGTCGGGGAGCTTTGCGTCAAGGACGCAGTCCCAGAACTCGGTGTCGGTGACGATCAGCTGATCACGAAGGATGTGGCTCCACAGCGCGGCGCCGTAGACCGTGCGATCGACAGGGTGCGAGATACGGGTCCTCAGGACCCGTCCGTCGTACAGCGTCAACTCGTAGGTGACGTGATGCGTGCCAGTGCGCCCACGAGCCTCCCGGACTCGCTTCCAGTCCTCGACGACACAGAACCGTTCATGGCGCTCACGGTCCGGTTGTGGTCGGCTCACCGCTGCACTCCCACCAGCCAGTCCGCCAGCTGACGGTCATCGCTCAAGACGATCAACTGCACCAGTCCCCAGTTGTCCTGATGATTGGGAGCCAGTCGCAACCGCTCCTGCCAGTCGTCGGCGTACTCCCGCAGGGCGTCGACCATCTCGTTCACGGCGTCGTCGAAGGTCGCTCCGTCAGCCGCGACCGGGAGGCCGGGGATGAAGATGGACCAGCCGCCCGCCTCCGCGATGACCTCAGCCTTGGACGAACACACTGAGAACAGATACCGACGCAGTCGCTCGACGTCGACGACCGCAGCACACCCGGTGGCTCGACGAACGGTCGCGACCCGCCCCTCATCTGCGGCGTCAAGAAGCTCTTTCAGGTGCGTACGCGCTTCGGTATAGCTCTCAAAATGCACTGCGGACATGGTGACCTCCTGCCGACCCTCGTGGGATCAGCCTGCCTTGTGCGACTAAGTACGTCAAGTACGCGAAGTACTTATCTGGAATGAGCGACGCTTGGTCTGCGGGCTGCGCTGGAAGGTCGGCTTGGCGGATTCGACGTCGATCTCCTCGTGGGGTGGTGCCAGTCTCACAACGGAGATCAACGGCGGATCTGCCCGCGATGTGCGGAACGGCTGATCCATGTGGGGTCGGCCTTCGCTGCGCCCCGACGGCGGGACACCGAGGCGTGGCGGACACTCTCGGTGCTGTTGAACGCGGGCGTGCGCTTCCACAAGAGCTGCTGCGGCGGACCCGGCTACCGGCCTCGTACCCTGCGCGAGGTACGCGAGCGGGTGGCGTACGCGCGGCGGACCGGCAGCCCCTTCGCCGAAGCGCTCGTACTGCGTGACCTGCCGTGACCGGGTGGACTACCCACTCGAAGACACGGAACAGGTTCGCCAACGCCTGCTCGCTGCCGTTCAGCTCATGGGATGCCACGTTCTGCAGGTCGCGACCGCAACCGGGACCCCCCTGGCGATCTGGGACGCGGTCACGGGCGACGAGTAGTAGCACGGAGTGGCGGAAGGCTTCACGGTGAGCACAGCGCCGGCCAAGGAGCGGACCGTCAGGAGTACACCATCGGGCACCCCCGTCTGAGCGAGTGCTGGGCCGCGCGCAGGTACAGGGCGACATAGAAGGCGGCGTTCAGATCCTCCCCCCACGGCCCCGGTCGGGTCGCCGTCAGTTTCTCCGCTGTCCCGTCCAGGAACCAGCTGGTCAGGTCCAGGTTGTCGCACATCTCCGGGGTCTCGGGCGGAAGTTCGACCGCCGTCGCCAACTTCTCGGCGATCGCCAGGACTTGCGGGGCGCCCACGATCACCGTCGAGTCGGAGTACGAGGACTCGACCGGCAACTCGATCTCCTCGTCCAGGGACACCGGCACCAGTACGTTCCAGCCGCAGAGCAGATCCGTCTCCGCGTCCGAGAGGTGCGCCCCGCACAGCGTGAGGAAGCTGTTCATGGACGGGACCAGTTTCTCCTCGAAGGACCGGCCCGAGCCGCGTACGAATTCCGCTGCCGCGGGTACGGAGTCGTACCGGGGCAGACCGCGTCGTACCAGTTCCGCGTTCAGGCCCGCGGCGATCTCCGCATGCCCACCCTCGTCCTCGTCCTCGTTCTCACCGAACCAGTCCTCCGCACCGACATCGACCAGGTATACGCCCATGACCGCAACGTACTGCGCACCACTGACATCGACGCCGGTGCGCAGTACGGGCGGGGTGTACAGGGGCGGTGCTTACGAGCGGAACGGGCCTGTCACCTCGTACGTGATCCCGCCCGAGGAGCTGCCGCTCGTGCCGCGCTGGCTGGAGAAGTACAGGCGGCTGCCGTTGGGTGAGAACGCCGGGCCCGTGATCTCCGAGGCCGACTGGCCGTCGATGCGCAGGAACGGGGCGACCAGGTCGTCCGGAGTGATCAGGCAGATCTCCATGTTGCCGCCGTCCTCCGCCACGAACAGGTCGCCGGAGGGTGTGCCGGTGATGTTGTCGACGCCGGTCAGCGGGGCCGTGCCCGACGTGACGAGGGAGTCGTCGTACGCCAACTCGTAGGTGTTCGTCAGCAGGTTGAGCTGCCAGACCCTGTTGTCGCCCTTGGTGGTGAACCAGACCTTGTCGTCGGCGTAGTAGCAACCCTCGCCGCCGTTGAAGGACTTGGAGCCGGAGACCTGGGTGCGCGTGGTCGTCGGGGAGCCGTCCGGGTCGGGGATCGTCGTCCAGGTGTACGAGCCCGAGGTCGCCGTGCCGGCCACCAGGACCTGGAGAGTGCCGGCCGACAGGTCGCCCCAGGTCGTGGGAACGAAGCGGTAGAGGCGGCCGTTCGTCTCGTCCTCCGTCAGGTAGACGACCTTGCGGACCGGGTCCGCTGCCGCCGCCTCGTGCTTGAAGCGGCCCATCGCCGGGCGCTGTGTCGCCGCGTTCGTGCCCCACGGGTCCGTCTCGTAGACGTACCCCAGTGACACCTCCTCGCAGGACAGCCAGGTGTTCCAGGGGGTCCGTCCGCCCGCGCAGTTCTGGCGCGTGCCCGACAGGATGCGGTACGCGGAGGTGATGGCGCCCGTCGACGAGAACCTGACCGCGCTCGCGCCGCCCGACGGGTTGATCTCCGAGTTGGAGACGTAGATCCAGCCTGTGCCGTCGGCGTAACAGGCCCCGCCGTCAGGGGCGTTGTGCCAGGTGTACGACGTTCCGGTGACCGTCTGGCCCGAGCGGGCGACGACCCGGCTGGTGAAGCCGGCGGGGAGTCTGATGCCGTTGGCGTCGGGCGCGGCGAGGGCTCCGTACGGGCCGGTGCCCGGCTGGGCGGGGGCCGCGTGGGCGGCGCCGCGCCACAGGGTGCCGCCGAAGACGGCCGCCGAGCCGCCGATGACGGCGGCGCGCAGAAGAGTACGGCGTTCCATGTGCGCGTTGTGTGCGTCCACTCTCGCTCCAAGGGTCCAAAGGGGGGTGGCGTGGCGTGCGGTGACGTCTGGGACCTTAGGGCGGCGGAATGGAATTGTCATGTACGCGCGATGTAGCCTTGGCGGTCGTTCGTTGCCGTGCCGCGAGACGGTCGGGTGCTGGATTGTCGACATGTCGGTCGGAACGTCGGTCGGTGCCTCGGTCCACGTGTGCGTCGGCACGCCTGGGGCGTCCGAGGGTGACGCCCGCCAGCACCAGGGCCAGTCCGCACAGTTGCTGGATCGTCAGTACTTCTCCGGCGAGCGCCGTGCCGAACAGCACGCCCGTGACCGGGTTGAGGAGTCCGATCAGCCCCACGGTGCCTGCGGGCAGATGTCGCAGTCCGGTGAACCAGACGGTGAAGGCCAGAGCGGTGGCCACCAGGGCGACGTAGCAGAAGGCGAGGAGTGTGGGTGGGGGGAGCGCGGGCGGAGCGCCCTCCATGACTACGGCGACCGGCAGCAGGAGCAGACCTCCGGCGGTGAGCTGCCAGGCGGTCGTGGCGATCATGTCGGCGTCGCCGGTCCACCGCTTGGTCAGGATGTGACCGAAGGACGATACGAGTACGGCCGCCGCCGCGGCGAGGATTCCCGGCACGCTTGTCGCTCCTGCCCCCGCGAGCAGCATGAGGCACACGCCCGCGAGCCCTATCACCGCCCCGGCCAGGTGCGCGGGCCGGGGCCGCTCGGACACCAGGGGCCATGCGACGAACATCATCGTCAGCGGGGACACCGCCATGACGGTCGAGGCGACGCTCGTCGGCAGCAGCTTGGAGGAGACGTAGACGAGGACGAAGAACACGCTCACGTTGACCAGACCCAGCACGGCGGACCGCCACCACCAGGCACCCCGGGGTCGGCGCCTGCGCAGGGCCAGCAGGGCCAGTCCGGCGGGCAGCGCCCGCAGGGCGGCCCCGTACAGCGGGTGATCCATCGGGAGGAACTCGCGGGTGACGAAGTAGTTGGCTCCCCAGGCCACCGGCGCGACGGCGGTCAGCGCCACCCAGCGTGCGTTAGCTTCCATGGAAGATACTATAGCTTCCAGGGAAGCTAATATGTACGTCGTAAGAGTCATGGGAGACGGGGGAGGAGTGGGAGAAGTGGGAGACCGGCAGGGGATGGACCGCGTAGCGCGCATCCAGGACGAGTGGCGCCGCGAACGGCCCGACGTCGACATCACGCCACAGGGAGTGATCGGTCGGCTGCACCGTCTGGCGGACCGTCTCAGCGAGGAACTCCGCCTCGTCTACGGCCGCTACGGCCTGAGCGAGGGGGAGTTCGACGTCCTGTGTGCCCTGCGGCGCGCGGGCGAGCCGTACGAACGGGCACCCGGTGAACTCGCCGCGCACACCATGGTCACCACCGGCGCGATGACGAAGAGAGTCGATCGCCTGGAGCAGGCCGGACTCGTCACCCGCCGCCGGTCCGACGACGACCAGCGGGGCCGGATCGTCGCCCTCACCGGACCCGGACGGGAACTCATCGACCGGGCGTTCACCGACCACATGCGCAACGAGCGGCGGCTGCTGGATCTCCTGCCGAGCGCCGAGGCCTCGGCGCTCGAAACGCTGCTGACGGCGTGGCTCTCCCACATGGAGTATCCGGGCCCTACCGGTGGCGACTGACCCCGACGCGCATGCCTACGAGCAGTCGGCGCCGGATGGCCGGAACCCTGCGGTGCGTGGGCGCGGATCTTCACAACTCCGTTGCGGAGAAAACGAGTTCACCTACGTTGGTGCCTGATGATCACCGTCACGCCACAGGAGGCTCTTCCGTGTTAGACGACGACCCGACTCCCTCGGTCAACCCGACTCCCTCGGTCAACACCGGCACCGGCACCGGCGCACGGGCGCGGGCGCACATCGACACCTCCAAGCCGCACTCGGCACGCTTCTGGAACTACTTCGTCGGCGGCAAGGACAACTACGAGGTCGACCGTGAGATCGGGGACCAGATCAAGGGGATCTTCCCCGGTCTCGTCGATGTCGCCGTCACCAGCCGGCACTTCCTGGGACGCGCCGTCCGCTACCTGGCCGACGAGCAGGGCGTACGCCAGTTCCTGGACGTCGGCACCGGGCTGCCGACCGCCGACAACACCCACGAGGTCGCGCAGCGCGCCGCCCCGGACGCCCGGATCGTGTACGTCGACAACGACCCCGTCGTGCTGGCCCACGCGGACGCCCTGCTCGGCAGCACCCCCGAGGGCCGGACCGTCTATCTGAACGCCGATCTGTACGCCCCCGAGACCATCCTCGAAGCGGCGGCCGACACCCTCGACCTCTCCCGGCCGGTCGCCCTGATGATCCTCAACACGCTCGGCCATGTCGCCGACCATGACCAGGCGCGTGACCTGGTGAGCCGGCTGATGGCGGGCCTGCCGTCGGGCAGCCATCTGGTGGTCAGCGACTCCACCGCCACCAGCGAGGGCATGATCGCCGCGTCGGAGGCCTACAACGCGAGCGGCGCCGTGCCGTACTACGTGCGGAGCGTCGCGGAGATCGCCGCCTTCTTCGACGGCCTCGACCTGGTGGAGCCGGGCGTGGTCCAGGTACCCGAGTGGCGCCCCGACCTCCGGGGCCCGGCCGGTCCCGCCGCGTCCGTCGACGCCTACTGTGGAGTGGGCCGCAAGCCCTGACGTGCGGATGCGGAGCCTGGAACTGGCCATGGGGGCCGATCCGGCGCAGTCTGGGACGCGTATCCGGATCCGGACACGTACCCGGGTACGCGTCCGGACGCGTACCCGTGTCCGCCGGAACCGCCGGACTCGTCGCTCATGGAGGTAACCCGAACATGCCGGGCTGGAACACGCAGGACATCCCCGACCAGAGCGGTCGCATCGCCGTCGTCACCGGGGCCAACAGCGGTCTCGGGTACGTCACCGCGCGGGAGTTGGCACGCAAGGGGGCGCGGGTGGTGCTCGCGTGCCGGAGCGAGGCGCGCGGGAACGAGGCGGTCGGGCGACTGCTGGCCGAAGTGCCGGACGCCATCGCAGAGTTCTGGCCGCTCGACCTCGGAGACCTGGGCTCCGTAAGGGAGTTCGCGGACGAGCTTCCGTACGAGCGGCTCGATCTCCTCGTCAACAACGCGGGCGTGATGGCACTGCCCTACGGCACGACGGCGGACGGGTTCGAGACACAGTTCGGGGTCAACCACCTCGGGCACTTCGCGCTCACCGGGCTGCTGTTCCCGACCCTGCTCGGCACGCCCGGCGCCCGGATCGTGAACCTCTCCAGCGGTGCCCACGCGCTCGGCAACATCGACATCGACGACCTCAACAGCGAGCGCGGTTACCGGCGTTGGACCGCGTACGGGCGTTCCAAGACGGCCAACCTGCTCTTCACGCACGAGCTGGCGCGCAGGCTGGCCGCGGTCGGCTCCGGTGTCGTGGTCGCTGCCGCGCACCCCGGGTACGCCGCCACCAACCTGCAGACGGCCGCGCCGAGGATGCAGGGCCGCAAGGGTGCCGAGCGGTTCATGGAGTTCGGCAACCGGGTCTTCGCCCAGTCCGCCGAGGCGGGCGCCCTGCCCACGCTGTACGCGGCCACCGCACCGGACGTACGGCCCGACGCGTTCGTCGGGCCGTCCTTCCTGGGCTGGCGCGGCTCGCCCGCCAAGTCCTGGCGGGCTTCCTGGACGCTCAACGACCGTGCCGGGGAACGCCTTTGGGCTGCCTCCGAGCAGCTCACCGGGGTGACGTACGAGGGCCTGAAGTCATGAAGTACGTGAGCGGCGCCCCGGCCGGTGAAGGCTGGGGCGCCGCTCACGAGCAGCATCGGTCGGGGGTGGGTCAGGCGGCGGCGCGCACCTCGTACGCCTGCACGGCCACCGTCTCGTCGTCGAGGCAGCGGCCCGACTCCAGGTCGAAGCGCTGCTTCAGGAGCGGCGAGGCGACGTACGGGCGGCCCTGGTGGGTGCCGGTCAGGCCGCGGGAGAGGACCGCCGCGCCGCCGAACGGGTCGCGGTTGTCGATGGCGTACAGACTGCCCGCGCGGTCGCGGAAGATGGCCGCCTGCCGGCCGTCGGGCAGCAGGGCCGCCACGCCGCGGCCCGGCAGCAGGAGGCTCAGGTCGCAGACCGTGAACCAGTCGTCAGCGCTGTCGTCGCTGTTGTCGAGGCGGAGTTGGATCTTCAGGTCGGTCGTCTCGGGTGCCAGGGTCATCGCTGGGCGCTTCCTTCCAGGACGTCATCGGCGGGGCGCAGGCCGATGGACAGCAGCGGCAGGTCGGGCTTGATCTGGTCGCGCTCGGGGACGAAGCCGACGACCGGGTCGGGGGTGTCCGGCGCGTTCACGAAGGACACGAACCGGGCGAGTTTCTCGGGGTCGTTGATGGTGTCGGCCCACTCGTCGCGGTAGTGGGCGACGTGCGCGGTCATCAGTGACTCCAGTTCCTCGCAGATGCCGAGGGAGTCCTCCACGACCACGTCGCGTACGTGGTCCAGGCCGCCGGGGATCCGCTCCAGCCAGGTCGACGTGCGCTCCAGCCGGTCCGCCGTGCGGATGTAGAACATCAGGAACCGGTCGATCAGTTTGATCAGTTCGGCGTCGTTCAGATCCTGGGCCAGCAGGTCCGCGTGGCGCGGGGTGGCGCCGCCGTTGCCGCCGACGTACAGGTTCCAGCCGCCCGAGGTGGCGATGATGCCGAAGTCCTTGGACTGGGCCTCGGCGCACTCGCGGGCGCATCCTGACACCGCCGACTTGAGCTTGTGGGGCGACCTGAGCCCCCGGTAGCGCAGCTCCAGGTCGATCGCCATCCGGACCGAGTCCTGGACGCCGTAGCGGCACCAGGTCTGGCCGACACAGGACTTCACCGTGCGCAGCGACTTGCCGTAGGCGTGGCCCGACTCGAAGCCGGCGTCCACCAACCGGGTCCAGATCAGCGGGAGTTGCTCCACCCGCGCGCCGAACATGTCGATCCGCTGACCGCCGGTGATCTTCGTGTAGAGGCCGAAGTCGCGGGCGATCTCGCCGATGACGATCAGGCCCTCCGGGGTGATCTCACCGCCGGGGATGCGCGGGACGACCGAGTACGAGCCGTTCTTCTGCAGGTTGGCGAGGAAGTGGTCGTTGGTCTCCTGCAGCGCCGCCTGCTCGCCGTCGAGGACGTAGCCGCTCGCGCCGATGGTCGGGGCGAGGGAGGCGATGATCGAGGCGACCGCCGGCTTGCAGACGTCGCAGCCGTCTCCGCCCTTGGCGTTGTCGCGGCCGTAGCGGTCGAGCAGGTCCTGGTAGGTGTTGACGCGCAGGGCGAGGACGATCTCGTACAGCTCCTCGCGGGTCTGCGAGAAGCAGCCGCACAGGCCCTTGTCGACGACGACGCCGCTCGCCTCCAGCTCGGCGGTGACGAGCTGGCCGAGGACCTTGACGCAACTGCCGCACGTCGTACCGGCCTTGGTGCACTTCTTGACCTCGGGCACGGTGGTGCAGTTGTGCTCGGTGACCGCGCCGCGGATCGTGCCCTTGGTGACGTTGTTGCAGGAGCAGATGATCGCGCTGTCCGGCAGCGCGGACGGGCCGAGCTGGACCGGGCCGCCGGCGCCGGCCGGGAGCACCAGGGACTCGGGGGAGACCGGCGGGACCGTACCGGTGAACGCGCGCAGGGTGCCGTAGGCCTCCGCGTCGCCGACGAGGATGCCGCCGAGCAGCGTGCCGTCGCGGCCGATGACGAGTTTCTTGTACAGGCCCGAGCGGGAGTCGGAGTAGACGACGTCGAGGCAGTCCTCGGTGGCGCCGTGCGCGTCACCGAAGGACGCCACGTCCACGCCGAGCAGCTTCAGCTTGGTGGAGAGGTCGGCGCCGGTGAACGTCAACTCCTCGGCCTCGTCGGCGGCGATGGCGGCGGCGGCGGTCTCCGCCTGCTCGTAACCGGGGGCGACCAGGCCGTACACCCGGCCGTCGGAGGCCAGCGCGCACTCGCCGATCGCGAAGACGTGCGGGTCGTTGACCGTACGGCACCGCTCGTCGACCGCGATGCCGCCGCGCTCGCCGACGGAAAGGCCGCAGTCCCGGGCGAGTTGGTCCCTCGGCCGGACACCGGCGCTGAACACCACCAGGTCGGCGGCGAGTTCGGAACCGTCGGACAGCTTCATCCCGGTGACCGCGCCGTCCTCGTCGACGACGATCTCCTGGGTGCCCACGCCCGTGTGGACGGACAGGCCCATGTCCTCGATGGTGCGCAGCAGCGCGGCGCCGCCGCCTTCGTCGACCTGCACCGGCATCAGGCGCGGCGCGAACTCGACGATGTGGGAGGTGAGTCCGAGACCCTTCAGCGCGCCGGCCGCCTCAAGTCCGAGCAGACCACCGCCGACCACGGCACCCGTCGTACGGGTACTCGCGTACTCCTCGATGGCGAGGAGGTCCTCGATGGTGCGGTAGACGAAGCAGCCCTTGGCGTCCTTGTTGGGGACCGGCGGTACGAAGGGGTAGGAGCCGGTGGCCAGCACGAGGACGTCGTAGTCGACGACCAGGCCCGAGCGGGAGGTCACCCGCTTCGCCTCGCGGTCGATGGTCTCCGCCGGGTCGCCGATGTGCAGCTCGATGCCCTCCTTCTCGATGAACGCCATGTCGGTCATCGAGAGGTCCTCGGGCGTCTTGCCCGAGAAGTACGAGGTCAGCGCGACGCGGTCGTATGCCGGACGCGGTTCCTCGCACAGTACGACCACGCGGTGCGCGGCGGTCAGACCGCGCTCGGCGAGGGCTTCGAGGAAGCGCTGGCCGACCATTCCGTGGCCGACGAGCACGATCGTGGGGGTGGCCCCATCAGCGGCGGTCATGAGGAGCCTCCATCGTTGGTGAGCAGGTGGAGCAAGGGTCCGCCGTCGGTGGGGAGCGGCTCTGCTCCCTCCCAGGCGCGTGCGAGGGCGCCGACGGTGCCGAGTTCGCCGACGAGCACCCCGCCGACCAGCCGGTCGTCGCGGACGACGACCTTGCGGTAGGTGCCCCGGGTCGCGTCGGCGAGCTGGATGACGTCGTCGCCGGGGCGGGGGGTCGGCTCGCCGAAGGCGGCGAGGTCGAAGGGGTTGCCGGTGTCGGCGGTGAAGTCGGTGAGGGAGAGCCGGGTGAGGGCACGGGTGCCGGTGTACCTGACGCCCGCGGTCCCATCCCTGTCGGCGATCAACTCGGCCAGGACTTCGGCCTGTTCGAGCGCGGGAGTGGCAAGCCCGTAGATCGTTCCCTGGTGCTGTGCGCAGTCCCCGAGGGCCCGGATGTGCGGGTCGGAGGTACGCAGTTCGTCGTCGACGAGGATGCCCTTGTGCACGGCGAGCCCCGCGTCACGCGCGAGCCCCACCCGGGGCGAGACGCCGCATGCCAGTACGACGAGGTCGGCGTCCAGGGCGTAGTGGTCGGCCAGCTCGACCGAACGGACCCTGCCGCCCACACAGCGCACGTTCCGCACCCGGCACTCGGTGTGCACCTCGACGCCCAGATCGGTGAGGTGCCGAAGCACCAACGCCGAGGCGCCCGGGTCCAGCTGACGTTCCATCAGGCGCTCGGCCTGCTGGGCGAGAACGACCTGCGCGCCGCGTACGGCGAGTGCGCGGGCGGCGGACACACCGAGGAGCCCGCCGCCGATGACGACGACCCGCGCCCCCGGACGTACCGCCTTGGACAGGCCGATGCAGTCGTCCATGGTGCGGAACGCGTGGACGCCTGCGGGGAGTTCGTGGTCCGGGGTGAACAGCCCACGCAGGGGCGGGAGTACGGGGTTGGACCCCGTCGCCAGCACCAGCGTGTCGTAGGCGATCGACGACCCGTCGGAGCAGTGCACGGTCCGGTCGGCGCGGTCGATGTGCTCGGCGCGGGCCCGGACCAGCCGGTCCGGCGACGGCAGGGCGATCACCTCGGGGCCGTACCGCCCGGCGAGGACCTCGGCGAGCAGCACCCTGTTGTACGGGCGGTGCTCCTCCTCGCCGACGAGCACGACGTCCGAGGCGGACAGGCCGAGCTCGCCGAGCCGCCGGGCGAGCCGTACGCCCGCGAGCCCGGCGCCGATCACCACCACACGCGTATTCGAGGTCATGTACTGCAGCGTGCGTTGCCGGTGTTACCCGGCAGCATCACGTCTGTTTCCCGGGGGGCACGCTTCCCTCAGCGGTAGCCGATAGAGGGTGTGAGGGTTCCGGAAGGCCGAGGCAGGCGGCTGTGAGGTGCGGGAACGTCATGGCCGGAGCCAACCCGTGTCCTGGGCCGGTGGAAGCGCCACCTAAAATCGCGATCATGCCCGACATATCGCTGCCCATGATCGTCGCCCTCTGTGCCGCCGCCCTCGCGGCCGGCTGGATCGACGCAGTCGTGGGCGGCGGCGGCCTGCTCATGATGCCCGTACTGCTGCTGGGCCTCCCGGACACGTCGTCGGCGGCGCAGTACGCGCTCGGCACCAACAAGGCCATGGCGATCGTCGGCACCACGGGCGCGGCCGTGACGTACACACGCAAGGCGCCGGTGGACGTACGTCTGGCGGTACGCATCGGGCTGGCGGCGGTCGCCGGCTCGACGGCCGGTGCGTTCGTCGCGGCCGGCATGAGCACGGACACCCTGAAGCCGGTCATCATGGTCGTCCTGCTCGGCGTCGGCGCCTTCGTGATCTTCAAGCCCACCTTCGGTACGGCCCCGGCGACCACCCCGGTCTCCGCACGCCGCGTCCTCGCCGCGATCGGACTCGCGGGCCTGGGCATCGGCTTCTACGACGGCCTCATCGGCCCCGGCACGGGCACGTTCCTCGTCCTCGCACTCACCGCGCTGCTCCACCTCGACCTCGTGACCGCCTCCGCCACCGCCAAGATCGTCAACTGCTGTACCAACGCGGGCGCCCTCGCGATCTTCGCCTGGCAGGGCACGGTGTACTGGCAGCTGGGCGCGCTGCTGGCCGCGTTCAACCTGGTCGGCGGGATGGTGGGGGCGCGGACGGCGCTGAAGAAGGGGAGCGGGTTCGTACGGGTGGTGCTGCTGGTGGTGGTGTTCACGCTGGTGGCGAATCTGGCGTACCAGCAGTGGCTGGCGTAGTTGGCGGAGGGGCTCAGTGACCGCTGCCGGTGAGGTGGGCGAAGACGACCACGTTGCCCTCGTATCCCGTCCGGGGTGAGTAGCCGCCGCCGCAGGTGATGACGCGCAGCTCGGGGCGGGGCGCGGCGCCGTACACCCTCTCGTCCGGGAAGTGGTCCTTGTCGTACACCTCGACGGCGTCGACGGTGAAGAGAGCGGTGCTTCCGTCGAGCCGCTCGACCTCGATCGCGCCGCCCTTCTCCAGGGCGCCGAGACGGTAGAAGACGGAGGGGCCGTCGGCGTTGTCGACATGCCCGGCGACGATCGCGGTGCCCGTCTCACCGGGTGCCGTGCCGGCCTCGTACCAGCCGGCCAGGTCCTCGCGCTCGGTGGGCGGCACGTCCAGGCTGCCGGTGGGGGTGAGACTGAGGCCCATCAGGGGGGCGTTCACGCCGATGGCGGGGATGCGGATACGGAGGGGCGGGGAGGGCGGGAGCGCGGGGGCGGCGGACTCCGGGTGGGTGGGCCGTGTACGGGCCTGGGCGGCGGAGGGCTGCGGCGGGCCGTGCGTCGCGCCGCCGCTGCGCACCAGCCAGGCGCCGGAGCACAGGGCGACGACGGTGACGACGGCTATGGCGAGGTTGGCGAATCTGCGCACGAGGGCCTCCGGCCTCCTGGATGCCCCCGGTTCCACCCTGATGTCTCAGCCTGAGGTTTCGACTCGATTCCCTGATGGTTCACCCTGGCTCCCCTCCGGGCCGCGAGGGGCGTCGGGCCCGGAGGGGAGGGGGCGTGCGGTACCGGCGGACGGACGGCGGAGGACGTCCGTCAGATCCTGTCGCCTCTCGCCCGGCGATGCAGGAGCCAGGTACCGCCCGCGGCGGCGACGGCGAGAGCCGCCACACCGGCCGCGGTCTGCACGGGGTCGGGACCGAGCGCGCCACCGACCCCCGTCTTCACACTCCCCCTCGGCCGCACGGGGGGATGCGCGGGCGGCCGGGTCGAGGTGAGCGTGACAACCAGATCACCGCTGACCGGCCGACCGTTCCTGTTCCCCTTCCCGTGCCCGTCACACCGGGCGACGATCTCGTACGTCCCCGGCTGTGCGCCCGGCGGCACCCGGAACCGTCCGACGGCGACCTCCTCGTGTGTACCGGGCGCGAGAACGAAGGCCCCGGCGCCCACCGCACTGGCATCCCCGGCGGCGGTACCGCCCGCTCCGCAGGCCGTGGTGTTGACGGTGACGTGCGTACCGGGGGTGACGGTCGCCGGGTAGACCTCGAGGGAACCGCCGGTGCCTGCGTGAGCGGGCCCGGCGAGGGCGACGGCGAGCACGGAACCGGTCAGCAGACGGGCGGCGGCGGTTCGTCGCATCGGGCTTGCTCCTCCGAGAGCTCGCGAACGGGGCGTTCTGCTACCGAGGTAAGTGGCAGGGGCCCGGACGCGCTCCCTGAGGACCCGTCAGAAATACGGTGAACGGGTGGCCGGAGGCTGCCGGAAACGACCGGCGCGTCGACATTCGGGCAGGTCATGGCCGTACAGCCGGAGTGTCGCGAAAAGAACCGGATGGAGGGGTACCGGGGGTGTGAACGGGTGACCGGGGCGGAGGTGAAGGAAGGGCTTGACCTCAAGAAAGCTTGAGGTATGAGGCTGTACCGCATGCAGACACACACTGAATCCAGTGAACGCAGCGAATCTGTCGAACCCGTACGTGTGACCGTCGTCGTCGGCAGCAACCGCGAGGGCCGTTTCGGCCCGGTGGTGGCCGCCTGGCTGCTGAACCGGCTGGCGAAACGCGACGACCTCGTGGCGGAGGTCGTGGACGTCGCGGGCACGGCACTCCCGACGACGTTCGCGACCGACGCCGACGCGAAGGCCCAGCTGGCGGCGATCACCCCGAAGCTGGCGTCGGCGGACGCGTTCATCGTCCTGACCCCCGAGTACAACCACTCCTACCCGGCCGGCCTCAAGAACCTCATCGACTGGCACTACACGGAGTGGCAGGCCAAACCGGTCGCCTTCGTCTCGTACGGCGGCGTCTCCGGAGGCCTCCGCGCGGTCGAACACCTCCGCCAGGTCTTCGCGGAACTCCACGCGACGACGGTCCGGGACACGGTGTCGTTCCACAACGCGGGGGCGTCGTTCGACGAGGAGGGACAACTGAGGGACCCCTCGGGCCCGGACGCGGCGGCGAGGACGATGCTGAGTCAAGTGGTGTGGTGGGGCCGGACGTTGAGGGAGGGACGGGCGGCTCGGCCGTACGGAGGGTAGGGCGTACGGAGTCGGGGCCGCGTCGCGTCGGGGCTTGAGCGGCGACAACGCCGGTCATGGACACCGTCGTTGAGATTCACGTACCCCTTGAGGAGGCTTCTGGCGCTCGCCGGCTCACCGGGGCTCTACTCGGGCCGTGAGGTCTCCTCCCGTGTCCGGGCCTGGTGGCGGCGGGCTTTGAGTCGGTTCCCGCAGGTCTTCATCGAGCACCACCGTGCGGTGTTGGCGCGACTGCGGTCCAGAAGGAAGAGGCGGCAGTCGGGGTTCTCGCACGGCCGCAGACGGCCGGGCATGCGCTCTTTGACGTCCGCCCACGCGAGCACGAGTTCGACGGCGAGCCTGCGCTCCGGTGGCACCTCCAAGTGCCACTCGATGCCCGACACGCTGGGCTGCGGGACTTTGCGAACGCCCGCGAGGACCCGGCTCAGATGTGGCTCCGCCGACGTGTCCGCCGCCACCGCCTGGAGCGCGTCCCGGGCGGTGCGCAGCCACCCGCGCTCCTGATCGCCGCCGAGACCCCCGTGCTCCCGCGCCCACCTGTCCGCCTCGTCGTCGTCACGCCACAGGTCCTGGCGTCGGCCATCCACCACAGGGGTGCTGTTGAGCGCCTGCATCAGGGCTTGGTCGTTCAGCACGAACCTCACCTCCCATCTAACTCCATCAAGTGGTTTGACAGGTTACTCCAGAGGCGGTCTACTGAACGACGACGACAGGTAACCATCAAAAGAGGTTGAAGGGGTTAGTCATGGTTGAGGTCCGCCACCAGTACGCGACCGTGCGGGGACATCGCGTCTTCTACCGCGAGGCAGGATCCCGCGAGGCGCCCACGCTCGTACTCCTGCACGGATTCCCCTCCAGCTCGCGCATGTTCCGTCACCTCATTCCGGCGCTGGCCGATCGATTCCACGTCATCGCCCCCGACCACCTGGGCTTCGGCAACTCCGACGTCCCGCCCGTGGACGCGTTCACCTACACCTTCGACTCCCTGACCGACGTCACCGAAGCCCTCCTGGCCCAGCTCGACGTCACCCGCTACGCCGTGTACGTCCAGGACTACGGCGCACCCATCGGCTGGCGGCTGGCTCTACGCACGCCGGACGCGGTCACCGCGGTGATCACGCAGAACGGCAACGCCTACGAGGACGGCTTCGTCCCGGATTTCTGGAAGCCCGTATGGGCGTACTGCGAGGATCCGGGCCCCGAGACCGAACCCGGCGTCCGCGCCGCCCTCTCCCTCGACGCCATCCGCTGGCAGTACCTGAACGGCGTGGACCGGCCCGAGCTGGTCGACCCCGACACCTGGGCCGCCGACCACCGCGAGGTCAATCGGCGGGGCCTCGACCTCGTGCAGCTCGCCCTGTTCCGTGACTACGCCAGCAATCCACCGCTCTACCCCCAGGTGCACGCCTACTTCCGGGAACGCCAGGTTCCTCTCCTCGCGGTCTGGGGTGCGGGCGACGAGATCTTCGGCCCGGCCGGAGCACGCGCCTTCGCAAGGGACCTGCCGGACGCGGAGATCCACCTGGTTCCCGGAGGCGGACACTTCCTGCTCGAAAGCCACCTGGACACCGTGGCCGGGTACATCCGCGGGTTCCTGACGACGGTCACCGAATCGCCGGCGTGAAGCACGCGAAGAGTTCCCGGGGCGGGTGAACGGGCCCTTCAAGGCCAAGGCCAAGGTCCAGCCGGCGTTGTGGGTCCAGGGAACGCCGCCATAAGGTCACCTGCATGTCTTTACGTCTTCGTATGCGGCAAGCACTTCCGGAAGCGATGCGCGCCCGTGACAAGGTCGCGGTGAGCGCCCTGCGTTCAACCCTTGGTGCACTGGACAACACCGAGGCGGTTCCCGTGGGCGAAGCCGAACTCCGCGGGGTGGCACTTGAGTTGTCGCCGGTCGGCGTCGGCGCCACCGAAGCGTCGCGGCGCGAGTTGAGCGAGCGCGATGTGGAGGATGTCGTACGCGCAGAGGTCGCCGAACGGCTGGACGTCGCGGCGCAGTTGACCGCACCCGCGCACGCCGACCGGGCCGCGCGACTCCGTGCGGAGGCCGCCGTACTGCTTCGCTTCCTCGACGGTCCCGGCGCCGCATAGGAGATGGCGTGGCTCATTCAGATGCGATTTATGAGCGGCTGACCAACGGACCTGCTTTCGCCGTCCCCATGAGCGTCAGCCGGTAGGGAAACTGTCCGCGCCGAGGACGTTCAGCAGGGCCAGCTTGTCGTAACTGTCGGTGCCGGGCGTCGCGGTGAAGACGAGCAGGGACTGCGACTGGTCGGGATCATGCAGGTTCTGGCAGAACAGGTCGAGACGCCCGACCTGGGGGTGGACAAACCGTTTGGCGTGGCTCCAGGACAGGCCGACCTCCTGCTGGTCCCACAGCGACGCGAACTCCGTGCTTTGGCGCAGCAGGATCGCCACGAGACGGGCGGCCTGCGACCGGGGCCCTTCTCTCGTGGACGCTGCCCGCAGGATCGCGACGTGCACACGGCTGCTGAGACGGTGGTCGTCGGGGAGGTACAGCCTGCGGGCGGTCGGATCGGTGAACCAGCGGTAGGAGGCACTGCGGGCTTCCCCGGTGTAGCGGGTCTGTTCGCCGAGCAGGGCCACGGCAGGAGGCGTCTGCAGCAGTGTCTCGCCGAGGGGACCCATGACCTGTGCCGGGGTGTCCTGCAGCCGGTCCAGGATGCGCATCAGCCCTGGGTTGACGTGCTCGCTGTGCAGGTGCCGACTCGGTGTGCGGTGCCCGCACAGGAGAAACAGGTGATCGCGCTCGTCCGGCGTGAAGCGCAGCCCACGGGCGATGGCTGCCGCCATCTGCTGTGAGGGCTGCGGCCCGCTGCCACGTTCCAGGCGGGCGAAGTAGTCGGCCGACATATCGCACAGTTCGGCCACTTCCTCCCGTCGCAGCCCGCTGGCACGCCGACGCGATCCGCGGCGCAGTCCCACATCCTCCGGTTGCAGTGCCTCCCGCCGGGCACGCAGGAAGGCGCCCAGCGACGCGCGGTCCACCGTCTGCTCCATGGGCCTTCCTCCAGAGGTCACGTGCGGTCCGGACTCCGGTCGGGGCCGCCGTACACCGCCATCGTCGCAGCCGCGAGCGGCCTCAACCACTGACTGCGAGTCAGTGGTTGAGCGGGCCCTTCATCCGCGCGCCCGGGTGCCGTCCACTGGTCGTTGTGGAACGGCGCAACGCGTTCCGCGAAGACGCACTCCGCGACGGCGCAACGCGTTCCGCCACGACCGGGGAGGGCGCCGGGAACTCCTTCACCCACCGCGCCCCTTCCCGACCTTGCCGCACTCGACGCACGGCCACGACCGGGCCGGCTACGTCATGACGCCCGCCGACTGGCCGACCGACCTCCCCTCCCTCCACTCACCCTTCACCTCACCTCAACTCACCACCAACCGCAGCAGGAGAAACCCCATGAATCCCACAGGCAACACCGTCCTCGTCGCCGGAGCGACCTCCGGCATCGGCCTCGGCCTCGCGCTGCGGCTGCACACGGCAGGCAACCGGGTCATCGTCTCCGGACGCCGCGAGGACAGGCTGGCGCAGATCGTCGCGGAGAACCCCGGCGTCGAGTCCGTCGTACTCGACACCACCGACCCGGTCGCCGTCCAGGACGTCACCGCGCAACTGCTGCAACGCTTTCCCGACCTGAACGTCTTGGTCGCGATGGCCGGCATCATGCTGCCGGAGGACCTGCACAACAGTGGTTTCCTCGCCACGGCGGAAGCGACCGTGGCAACCAACTTCCTCGGCCCCGTCCGCCTCATCGCCGCGCTGACCGAGCACCTCGCCACCCGGCCGCAGGCGACGATCATGACAGTGTCCTCCGGGCTGGCATTCGTCCCCCTGCCGATCACCCCGACCTACAACGCCACCAAGGCCGCCGTCCACTCCTTCACCGAAAGCCTGCGCGTCCAGCTGGCCGACACGGCCATCGACGTCCTGGAACTGGTGCCCCCGGCGGTGCGCACCGCCCTGATGGGACAGGAGGAGTCGGACAACGCCATGCCCCTCGACGCCTTCCTCGACGAGGTCATGGGCATCCTCGGATCCAACGCCCGACCGAACGAGATCCTCGTCAAGGCGGTCGAGCCCCTGCGATTCGCCGAGGCCCGCGGCCAGTACGCCGACGTGCTGCACATGCTGTCCAGCCACTGACGAACTGTGTCCGGCTACGCGGCTGGCAGTTGTCCGTCGCCGGCGCGGAGGACACCCAGTTCCTCCGGCCACAGGGCCACAACGAGCCCGCAACGGGTCGGCGGCGGCGCCGCAGCTCGACGCGGATCGTCCCTACCATCCCGTATACAGGGGTACGCATAGTGACCCCGGGTCAGGGGGCACCGTGAAGGCGACAGTTTTGTGGCCGTTGGTCCAGCGCGTCGGCGGTGCTCTCGCTGCCTGTGCGGCCCTGGCCGCAACCTCGGGGTGCACGGTCCCTGTTGACGCCGTCACCGGCATCTCGGTGTCCGAGGACGGTCATCTGGTCGGCGTCATGATGGTCTGCGGGCATCACATCGACGGTGCGACTCTCTACGTGGACAGCAGCGACGTCGACAGCCAGGTGGCGGTCGGTTCATGGACCGCTGCACGGCCGCTCAAGGCCGGTTTCGCCACCTGGATCCTCGATGAGCCTGCCGTCGGCTGGACCGCGACGACAGCTCTCAAACCCCTTACCGCGAAGACCACTTACACGCTCTACGGCTGGACCAAGGACAACTCGCGGTCGGCGAGCACCGTCTCCTTCACCCTGACCGACCGTGACCGGCTCACGCCGGGAACGGTCCGCTACGAGGGCGACGAATCCACGGACACCGTCCCGATGGCGGAGTTCAAAGCCAGGGCCTGCGAGGACAGTTAACCAATACGGTCGTCTGTGACGGCGGCTCGGAACGTCTCCCAGGTGGTGGGGTGGAGGCGGAGGGGCGGGCTCAGGGGGGCCTTGGAGTCGCGTATCGCGATGGTGGCGGGGATGTTGGTTGCTACCTCGACGCACTCGTCCTTGTCGTCGCTGTAGCTGGACTTGCGGAACTGGAAATCGGGCACGGCTCAGAGATCCTTGCTGAGGTTGTGGATGAACGAGAGGGATTCTCGTTCATCCAGGGAGCGGGAGGCGATCAGCTCGAACAACTCGTCGTACGCCGCCGCTCCTTCCCCGCCTTCGACCCACGTCTGTTTGAACGCGGCTTCGGAGTAGACGACGTCCATGGCTCCGGGCTCGGCGAACGAGATGATGTTGAACGAACCGTTCAGCCCTTGATGCGTGCCGTTGCTGAAGGGAAACACCCGGAGGGTGATGCTCGGCAGGTCGGCGATCTTCGTCAGGTGTTCGAGTTGTCCGCGCGCTGTCTCCACGTCCCCGGGAAGGTTCCGCAACACGGATTCGTAGAGCACCGTCCGTAGGGCGAGCGGCGGATCGTCGGTGAGCCGCTCCTGCCGCGCGAGTCGCGCCGAGATGAACTCCTCGTCGGGGTCCCGGCGGTGGGCCACTGTCGCAGTGTCGGCGGGGGAACTCCTCAACGCCCTTACGTATGCGGGAGTTTGCAGCAGGCCGGGGATGAAGGCAGGCTGCCATGCCCTGATGCTCGTCGCCGCGTTCTCCAGCGCGACGTATTCCTGCATGGTGCCGAGCATCGCGTAGTCGTCCCACCAGCCGCTCGCCTTGCGCCGCTCGCGGTCGATCCTCGCCAACTCCAGCAGCCCTCCGACGGTCCCCGGGTCGTGGACGCCGTACAGCTCGCACAGAGCCCGGATGTCCGGGTCGCGCACAGGTACCCAGCCGCCCTCCAGCTTCGCGACCTTTGCCGTCGAGGCGGAAAGTGCCTTCGCGGCCTGCGGCTGGGTGAGGCCGACCGCTGCACGGAGCTTGAGGAGTTCGGCTCCAAGCCTGCGTCCCAGAACGCTGGTTGTGCTGTTCCCCTGCCGCGCCTGACTTGCTGTCACCTGCTGCTCCTTCGGTGCTGTGCGCGGTCAGTCTGCTGTGTGCTGGGGCGGGGTGGCAAACACGATCGGTGGATATCTTCCGGGTAGAGGTTGAATGAAGTGCGCCATGCCGCTACCTTCCGTGGTGAACCGATCGCAGAGTGGCGTCAGTTGATGTGTGGCGCAGCTCCCCCCTGCCCGAAAGTGACCCCCATGACCGAGGATGCCCCCCTTCGATACGACCGCCTCGACTACACGCCCTTCCCGAAGAGCGTCACCCTCGCCCGCCACCGTGCCCACCGTCTCCTCACCGACTGGGGTCACCCCGAACTCGCGCCCGACATCGCCCTGTTGGTCTCCGAGCTCGGCGGCAACGCCGTACTGCACGGGTGTCTCCGGGACCGTTTCTTCCGAGTCGAGCTCGCCCTTACGGAGCACGTGGTGCGCGTCAGCGTCTCCGACCCCCGGGGCGAGTTACTGCCGCGTGCGCGCGAAGCTGCCCCCGATGAGATGTTCGGCCGGGGACTGCTGATCGTCGATGCCGTCGCCGACCGCTGGGGCGTGACCGAACTGACCGTCGGCAAGCTCGTCTGGTGCGAGCTGGACGTCGTACGCGCCGCAGATCAGGCGACGAACGAGCAGGAGTCGCGCCCTCTGTCCGTGCCTGCCCCCACGCGAAACCGTCAGCGACCCCCTGCGGCAAGATGGGCCTCATGAGCATCGTAAAGATCAACGTACTCACGGTTCCCGAAGAGCAGCGCGAGGTGCTGGAGAAGCGGTTCGCGTCGCGGGCCGGTGCCGTCGAGGGGTCGGACGGGTTCGAGTGGTTCGAGCTGCTTCGGCCTGTCGAGGGCACCGACAGCTACCTGGTGTACACGCGGTGGCGCAGCGAAGAGGACTTCCAGGCCTGGATGGCGGGCCCGATGCAGTCGGCGCACCGCCCCGCGTCCCCGGGCGGGGAGCAGCCCAAGCCCGCCGCGTCCGGATCGACGCTCTGGTCCTTCGAAGTGGTCCAGCAGGCAGCCCCGAAGCAGGGCTGAGCCCTCCATTGCGGCGCGCCGAGCCGCAACGCATCAGCCGTTCTCGGCGCGCCGCAACGGATCGCGTGGCGATGAGGAACCGATCGACGTCGCCCTGAAAACCTCAGCTTGCGTCAGATCCGCCGGCCGATGCCCGGCGCCGCGGACTCCGCACCGCCGCGCCGCCGTTTGACCTCGCACCCGTGCCGGTGACCCTGGCCTGGCAGCAGCGTTACGGCAATGACAGGGCCCACGCGTGGCTCCGCGCTCAGGTGCGCGACTCTTTCGCCGCCCTTCTCGGGCACCGGTACACGACAGGCGCCGACGCGGCCGAAGCGAGGCGGCCCGACGTCGGAACGGCGACGCGGTGCCGGACGGTACCCGTGGCCGCGCAGGCGATTGCGTTTGAGTAATTTATCGAGTCAGTTACTTGCACTTGATGTTAAGTCGAGAACTCCCTAGCGTTCTCGGCATGAACCTCACCGTCCTCGTGGCCTCAGGGCCAACCGGAATCGCCCTCACCCGACAGGCGCTGCGACGTGGATCTCCTCGAACGACGCCCGGACCTGCTCGCGGAGCCAGGCGTGGGCGGGGTCGGAATCGTAGCGCTGGTGCCAGTTGCAGTTGATCGTCGCCGCCGGGGACTCGAACGGCAGCGGCAGGGCGAGGAGCCCGAACGCCTCGATGAGCGGGCGGCCGAGGATCTCCGTGCAGGTGACCAGCGCGTCGCCCCGGGCGGCGATCTGCAGGGCGGTGGACACCGTCGCCACCGCCGCGACCACCCGGCGCCGCAGGCCTTCGGCGGCCAGCATCTCGTCGATCGGCGCGGTGAGGCGGCCACGCCGGGAGATCACCACATGTGGCTGCGCCGCGTAGGACGCCAGGTCGAGTCCGGCGGCGCAAGGGTGGCCCGCGCGCATCGCCACGACGAGCCGATCGTCGCCGAGCGGCTCGGACCGGAACTCGGGCAGACGGGGCCTCCCGCCGCCGAGTTCCAGATCGACGCGGCCGTGTCGCAGGTCGTCGGTGTCGACGGAGTTCTCCGCCAGCACCCGCAGCTGCACCCCGGAAGCCCGCTGCTGGATCCTCTCGACCAGTACCGGTACCAGTGACGCGGCTGCCGCGTCGTGACACCGGATCGCGAAGGTGCGATCCAGCTCGGCCAGGTCCAGCTCGCGGGTCGGCGAGAGCACTTCGTGCGCTTGCCTGACCAGCCGGTGCACGTCCTCCCGTACCGACATCGCGTACGGGGTGGGAGTCATCGAGTGGCCGGTGCGCACCAGGATGTCGTCCCCGGTGACGGTACGAAGCCGGCCGAGGGTGCGGCTGACCGCGGGCGAGGACAGGTGCAGCCGCTCGGCCGCGCCCATCACGCTGCCCTCTTCGAGCAGGGCGTTCAGCACGGTCAGCAGATTCAAGTCCAATTGCATAAGAGTAAAGCTTAACAAGACATAGATTCACTTCACTCAACTCCAGGGGTATCCCATGAGTCAGGAACTGCTTACCGCCACCGTCGCCGCCGTCCGCCTCGCCGGCGCCCGGATGATGACGCGCTATTCCACCGAGTCCCGTCAGCCCGGGCTCTCCGAACTGCTCGTGAACCTCCAGGCCAATGACGCGGCCGTTGTCGACACGTTGCGCCCGGCGTTGACCGAGGCCCTGCCGGGCGCGGGCTGGCTCAACGACGAGCACGGATCGGGACCGCTGGCCATGGGTGAGTGGTGGCTCATCGACCCGGTCGGTGGCAACGTCAACGCCGTGCACGGCATGCCCGACTGGAACATCGGCGTGAGCCTCGTCCGTGACGGCCGCCCGGTGCTGGCGGTGGTCTACTTCCCGGCCCTGGACGAGATGTTCACCGCGACCGAGGGTGGCGGGGCGTTCCTCAACGGCGTACGGCTGCGGGTCTCGGTCAAGACGTCGTTGGACGGCGCACTGGCCGGGACCGGCCAGGCCAAGCCGGGGCATGACCCCGAGCTCGCGAAGCGGATGGGCTCCGCCTTCGCCGCGATGACGAACGCCGCCCTTTATGTGCGGATCTCCGTACCGGTGACCCAACATCTCGCCCAGGTCGCCGCAGGCCGGATGGACCTGCACTGGCAGTTCGACAACGTCCGGTCCCATGCGGCAGGCGTGCTCCTTGTCCAGGAGGCCGGCGGCGTCGTCACCGACATGGAGGGCAAACCGTGGGAACTGGCCGGCCAGAGCTACCTCGCCGCCGCGCCGGGTGTGCACGCCGCCGCGCTGGAAGTACTCAACGCCTGAGGGAAGCCCGGATCCGTCTCCTCCGCAGTGCCGCCACGAACGGCGTTGAAGGTGCCGGTGCACACACGCCCTCCGCAGACAAGGAATCTCAATGATCGTGTCAAGCCGCCTGTGTGACGGGCGGGGCGGAGGTGAACAGCCTCTTGTCACGCAGCATGGCCCACAGCACGTCGACCCGTCGCCGGGCGAGCGCGAGCAGGGCTTGGGTGTGCAGCAGTCCTTCGGACCTCTTCCTGAGGTAGTAGTCGCGGGACGGTCCGGGCCGCATCATCGCGGTCTGCGCGGCCATGTAGAAGATGTGCCGCAGACGCCGGTTGTATCGCTTGGGCCGGTGGTAGTTACCGGTGCGGCGGCCGGAGTCCCGGGCGACCGGTGCCAGGCCGGCGTGCGAGGCGAGACGGCCGGCGTCGCGGTAGCCGGACAGATCGCCGACGATGGCGACGAACTCGGCGCCCAGGATCGGGCCCATGCCCGGCATGGATTCGATGATCTCGGCGCGTTCGTCGGTGCGGAAGGCTTCGCGGATCTCCCGGTCGTTGTCCTTGATCCGCTCGTCCAGGGCAAGGAGCTGGTGGGAGAGGTCACAGACCAGCTTGGCGGCCCGTTTCTCACCGGGCAGAGCGGTCATCTGCGAGTGGGCGGCCTCGACGGCCTTCGCGGCGACTTCAGCGGCACCACGGACCTTGCGTCGTTCCAGCCAGGTTGTCAGGCGCTTGACGCCGATCCGGCGCAGGGCGGCGGGGGTCTGGTACTCGGTCAGCATGACGACCGGGCCCTTGGCCGCGGAGTAGTCGAAGGCTCTCTCCAAGGCCGGGCAGATGCCCACCAGCAGATCGCGGAGCCGGTTGATCAGCCGCACCCGATCTCCGATCAGGTCGGCCCGGTAGCGGGTCAGCAGCTGGAGGGTCGAAACGAGCTCCGGCGGTGTGTCCAGCGGGGCGAAGTCCCGCCGCATCCGTGCCTGGTCAGCGATGACTCGGGCGTCTTTGGCATCGGTTTTGCCCTCGCCCCGGTAGGCGCCGGTCATCCGGTTGACCGTGCGGCCGGGCACGTAGACGACCTGCTGGCCGTGTGCGATCAGCAGGGCCAGCAGCAAGGTGGAGGCGCGTCCCGAGATGTCCACCGCCCATCGCACCTCGTCGGCCCGTTCCCGGGCCGTCCCGATGAGAGTCAGGATCTGGGCTTCGTCGTTGATCACCTTCGTCGAGAACAGCGTCTCGCCGTCGGCGTCGACCGCAACCGCCCAGTGATGCCCCTTGCCGGCGTCGATGCCGACCCATATCCGCGCCTGCCGCGTGCTCAACCCCATCGCTCCGTATCCCTCGTGACCAGCACTTCATGGCCCGAAGAACACCCCGCCGACAGGTCCCTAACCAGCGATGACCGCAGTTCTCAATCAGTGGTCGGAGCGTCCCGGAGGACCGGGCGGCCATTCCTCGTGAGCCATCAACGGCAAACAACCATCAGCCACACCCGGTCCTCCCGGACCGCCTCACATTCTTAGGGACAACCATGAGTACCCTCACCACGCCCCGAACCACCCCACCGGCACGGGGGAACCTGGTCCGCTGGCGCATCTCGGCTCGGCTGCGCAAGAGCGTCCTGGTCACGCATGTCGTGTCGGCGGGAGCCTGGATCGGCATAGATGTCATCTCCACCGTTCTGGTGGCGATCGGCTGGGTACGCGCGGGCGACGACCGCACCGCCGTATACCGGGCACTGGCGGACTTCTTCGTCGTTCCCCTACTGTTGTCGGCTCTCGTGGCGGGGGTGGTCTGCCTTGTCACCGGTGTCCTGCTGGGGCTGGCGACGAAGTGGGGACTCGTTCGCTACCGGTGGGTCGCGGTGAAACTGGCCCTCAACGTCATCGCCTGTGTGATGCTGCTGGCGTTCCTGGGCCCGATCACCGAACTCGCCTCGGGCGAACAGCCGTTGCGGGACATCTGGTTCGTCGCGTTCCTCGCCGCCACCGCGATGGTGTTCCTGAGTTTCGCGATGGTGCTCTCGGTCTTCAAGCCGTGGGGCAGGGTCCGCACGTAGTTCTCGCCGGGTCGGCACCGAGCGGGGGCGCGGAACAGGAAGACCTGAGAACCAATCACGCGGCGAAGTTCGGCGGGGTCGGTGGGCACCTGCCCACCGACCCCGCCGAACACACCGCGGCGCGACCCCGCTCCGGTGTCCTGGCCATCGCCGGACACCGCGATCGCACCACCACCACTACCGAACCCCAGCTCGGTCCTGGAGAGCGATCGATCTGGTCAGGGCTTCCGCCCCAGCCCCCCATGCTGCCCAATAGCCGGCGCCGCCACCCCGGACGCGTTCGGCTCCGGCCGCCACAACGGCACCGAGACCACCCCCGGCTCGACCAGTTCAAGCCCCTCGAAGTACGCCTCGATCTGGTCCACCGGCCGCAGGAAATACGGCACCGCGCCCGTCTCGTTGTACGCGTCCTGGGCCTGCTCGTAGGCGGGGTCCGTGCCCCGGGAGCCCTCGTTCAGGGAGAGGTAGCTGCCCGACGGGAGGCCCGCCATCAGGTCGCGGACGATGCCGCGGGCCACCTCGTGGTCCGCCACGTGGCCCAGGATGCCGCTCAGGATCAGTGCTGTCGGGCGGGAGAGGTCGAGCGTCCTGGCCGCCGCCTCCAGGATGCGGTCCGTGTCGTACAGCTCGGCGTCCACGTAGTCCGTCGCGCCCTCGGGAGTCGACGTGAGGAGCGCTCGGGCGTGGGTCAGGACCAGCGGGTCGTGGTCCACGTACACGATGCGCGCGTCGGGAGCGACCGACTGGGCCACCTCGTGCGTGTTGTCCACCGTCGGCAGGCCCGTGCCGACGTCCAGGAACTGGCGGATGCCCGCCTCCCCGGCCAGATGGCGGATCGTACGGCCCAGGAACGCGCGGCTGCTGCGCGCGATCGTGACGATGCCGGGGAAGACGGCGGTGTACGCGTCGCCGGCCGCCTCGTCGACGGGGTAGTTGTCCTTGCCGCCCAGCCAGTAGTTCCAGATGCGGGCGGAGTGCGGTACCGAGGTATCGATCCTCTGTTCGGATTCGGACATGCCGGCATCGTCTCCTCGGTCGCAGCGGACGCGTTGGTGCAGGGTTCAACTTAAGGCCCGAGGTCAACCTTACGTATTCCGCTTGCCCGAGTCAGCACGCGACCCGGTGGTCACCCCGGCGAACTTCCCGGGGTGACCACCAGTCACACGTCTCCGATCTCCGGATCAGCCCACCGACACCGCACTCCAGGCGGCGCCCACCGCCGCGTACTCCGTGCTGCTCGTCCCGTACAGATCACGCGCCGCGTTCAGCGTGGCCGTGCGCGCACCCGCGTAGTTCGTCGACGACGTCATGTACGTGGTCAGCGCCTTGTACCAGATCGCGCCCAGCTTGTCCCGGCCGATGCCCGCGACCGTCGAGCCGTTGCACGTAGGGGAGTTGTAGCTGACACCGTTCAGTGTCTTGGCGCCGCTGCCCTCCGAGAGGAGGTACGCGAAGTGGTTCGCCACGCCCGAGGAGTAGTGCACGTCCAGGTTCCCGACGCCCGAACTCCAGCAGTTGGCCGAGTTGTTGTCCTTCGACGGCTGGTCCATGTAGCGAAGTGCCGACCGGCCGAAGCCCGACTTGACGATCTTCTCGCCGATCAAGTAGTCGCCGAGGTCGGTGGAGTTGGCCGCGTTGAACTCCACCAGCGTGCCGAAGATGTCCGACGTCGCCTCGTTCAGGCCGCCCGGCTCGCCCGAGTACGTCAGGTTGGCCGTCGACGACGTCACGCCGTGCGTCATCTCGTGCCCGGCAACGTCCAGCGAGACCAGCGGACCGAACGTCGTACCGTCACCGTCGCCGTACGTCATGCAGAAGCAACTGTTGTCCCAGAAAGCGTTGTTGTAGCTGTTGCCGTAGTGCACGCGGTTGTACGAGCCGACCCCGTTGCCCTTGATGCCGCTGCGCCCGAACGTGTCCTTGTAGTAGTCCCACGTCTCGTCGGTGCCGTACTGCGCGTCAACCGCCGCCGAGGCCCGGTCCGTTGTCGCACCCGTGCCCCAGTGGTTGTCCGCGTCCGTGAAGAGCGTCGCAGGGGCGCGGACGATGCAGATGCCGAAGATGCACAGGTCGGTGCCGTTGGCGGCGTCGCCCGTGTACGTGTTGCCGCGCGTCGGGTCCTTCAGCTGGTACGTCGATCCGGAGACCGTCGTCTCCAGCGGAACCGTGCCGCCGTACAGGGACCGGCCGTCCCCCGTCGCCGTCTCGATGCTGTCCCAGGCGTCGATCTGGGCGCCCGTGCGCGCGTCGGTCAGCACGGTCCGGGCGACCGGGTTGCCGGCCGGGTCCAGGGCCACCGCGTTCGTCCGCCAGGCGAGCCTGGGGGCGCCGTGCAGGGCGTCAACCACCAGCTGCGGCTTGGAGGTTGCCTTCTTCAGTGCCTCGCCCCGGTTCGCCGCGCGCAGCGCCGAGGTCGCCAGGTCGGCGGCCTTCGGGGCGGACACCGACGGGCTGATCGTGGACAGGGACATCGGGCGGGTCGTGGCGCGGCTCGCGCTCCGGTAGGTGCCGCTCGGTGTCAGGTGGACCACGAAGTCGCCGCCCAGAACAGGGAGTTGACGGTACGTGCGGTCGTAGCGGACGTGCTGGCTGCCGTCCTTGTCGATGACGACGTCCCGAACTGTGGTGCCCTGTACGGAGGTCAGGCCCAGGTGAGCGGCCTGGTCCACGAGTGCCGTGACCCCGTTCCTGATCGCGGTGTCCCTGGTCGGCCTGTCGGCCGCGTCGGCGGTGGGGGAGAGCGCGGCGGCCAGCAGGACGGCGGTGGTGGCGGCTGTACCGGCCGCGGCGAGACGGGAGGTCATCGGTCTCCTTGGGGATGAAGACGGCGGGGATCGCTCAGATTTAAGGGTTCATGACATGTCATGTCCAGAGCGAACGCGTCTTCACCTCGACTTATGGCGAGAATCGTTTCCTCATCTCCACGCCGGTGGGGCAGTCGGGTGAAGGCCGTGTCAACCAGGGCGAGTTGTCGGGTTCCTCACAAGAAGCAACATGGGTCAAGAGTATTAGCTTTCAATCATCTTCAGTAATGATTGGTGCATGAGTGACCGGAAAGCGTTTTCCCCCGCCGGTTCCCGACAACCCCCGTACCACATCAATTCTCAACTGCCCCCACTTTCCGACCTGGTGAGCCTTGTCAGGGCTCCGGCCGCGCTGAGCGTCCCCGGCGACATCCTGGCGGGCGCGACCGCGGCGGGCCGTCCCCTCGGCCCCCGGACGGTCGGCGCGATGGCCTCCTCCGTCTGTCTCTACTGGGCCGGCATGGCCCTCAACGACTACGCCGACGCCGCCGTCGACTCGGTCGAGCGGCCCGCCCGTCCGGTGCCCTCCGGCCGGGTACCGCGCCGGACCGCGCTGGCCGTCGCCACCGGCCTGACCGGCGCCGGCCTCGGTCTCGCCGCCGTCTCGGGCGGCCGACGCGGACTCGCCGTCGCCCTGCCGCTGACGGCGCTGATATGGGCGTACGACCTGAAGTTGAAGTCGACTCCGGCCGGTCCGGCGGCGATGGCGGGCGCGCGTGCGCTCGACGTGCTGACGGGCGCGGTGGCCGGCGGCGGCAGCCCTCCGTGGCACGTGTCACGTGGGGGCGGCACGGCCGGCGCGCTCGCTCGCGGCGCCGTCCCCGCCCTCCTCACCGGGGTGCACACCTACACGATCACCGCTCTCAGCCGCCACGAGATCTCCGGCGCGCCGGCGCGGCTCCCCGCCACGACGCTCGCCGTGTCGTCGGCCACGGCGCTGTCGACGGTGCTGCCTTCCGTACTCCCGGCCGTTCTCCCGCCCCGGCGCCCCCTGCCCCGGGAGGAGCTCGCCCGAACAGCCGTAGCCTCGGCCGGAGTTCTCGCCTACCTGGGCACGTACGGCTGGGCGCAGGTGCGGGCCGTACGCGATCCACGCGCGAGTTCCGTACGGCGTGCGGTGGGGGCGGGCATCCTCGCCATGGTCCCTCTGCAGGCGGCGCTCACGGCGCGCGCCGGAGCGCCCGTCGCCGCCGCACTCCTGGGCGCCGTGCACCCGCTGGCGCAGCGCCTGGCGAGACGGGTGTCCCCGACGTGAGCCCTGTCATGAGCTATGTGACGAAGGGCAGGCCATGGGTCTGAGATTCGGCTACGGCGCCAACGGGTTCACCCACCACCGCCTCTCCGACGTCCTCGGCGTCCTCGCCGACCTGGGCTACGACGGAGTCGCCCTCACCCTCGACCACAACCACCTCGACCCGTACGCCGACGACCTGGACCACCAGGTCGACCGCGTCCGGCAGCAGTTGGCGCGGCTCGGGCTGAGCGTCACGGTCGAGACCGGGGCGCCCTACTTCCTCGACCCCTGGGGCAAGCACCAGCCGACGCTGATGTCCGGCCAACCCGATCGCCGCGTCGACCTGCTGCGGCGTGCCATACGTATCGCCGCCGAACTCGGCTCGCCCAGCGTCCAGTTGTGCAGCGGACCGGTCCCGGACGACATCCCGGAGACGGAGGCATGGCGGCGGCTGGCCGCAGGTGTCGCGGCGGCGCTGGAGACTGCGGAGGCGTACGGGGTCGCGCTGGCCTTCGAACCCGAACCGCACATGTTCGTCGACACGGTCCTGAAGTGTCTGAGACTGCGCGAACTGGTCGGCGGACACGAGCTGTTCGGCGTCACCCTGGACATCGGACACGCCCACTGCGTGGAGGAGCCGACGCTGCTCGACTGCGTCGACCTGGCCGCGCCGCACCTGCTGAACGTCCAGATCGAGGACATGGTCCGCGGGGTCCACCGGCATCTGGAGTTCGGCGCCGGTGAGATCGACTTCCCGCCCGTACTGGCGGCGCTGACCGACCTCGGCCATCGTGGCCTGGTGTCCGTCGAGATCCAGGGCGGCGCCCTGGACGCCCCCGACATCGCCCGCGCTTCCCTGGAGTTCCTGCGCCGGGCCGAGGCCCGCAGCCTGCTCGCCTCCTGAGTCTGCCGCCCCACCACTCTGTTCACGAGAATTCCGCGACCGAATTTCCGGTCTTCTCCGGCCCCCTGTCTTTGTCTCCAGCTCTCCAACTCCCTTTCTGGAACCACGCCATGCCGATTTCCGATGCATCCCCCCTGCCCCTCACCCCCGAAGCCCGCGCCTGGCTCGACACCGCCCTGGCCGAGGTCACCGCCGACCCCGCGACCGTCCGCACCCGCTTCCCCGCCGTCCGCCGCCACTGCGGGCGCGCCCCGCTGCCCGACGGCCGGACCGTCGACGAAGCGGCCCGCGTGCTGCTCCTCACCGCGCTGCCCCTGCGCGACCAGGCCCTCGCCGACGAGGTGTCAGCGCTGCACCGCTACGGCGACCCCGCCGAACAGCGGGCCGTCCTAAGGGCGTTGCCACAGCTCGACCGGGAGGGGACCGGCCGGTTCCTGGACCTCGTACGGCAGACCCTGCGCGGCAACGACAACACGCTGATCGAGGCCGCCCTCGGCCCGTACGCGGCGGCCCACCTCCCGGCGGACGAGTACCGCCAAGCCGTCCTGAAGTGCGTCTTCTGCGAGATCCCGCTCGCCCGCGTCGCCGGACTCGACAACCGTGCCGACGTCGAACTCGCCCGCATGCTGCGCGACTTCGCCCGCGAACGGACGGCGGCCGGACGCCCCGTACCCGAGGACATCGCCCCCCTCGTGCACCCCTTCACCACTTCCGCCCGCACCTCCATCACCGACGAAACCGTGTGATCATGCGCATCTTCGACCCCCACATCCACATGTCCTCCCGTACCACCGACGACTACGAGGCGATGTACGCGGCCGGGGTCCGGGCCGTCGTCGAGCCCGCCTTCTGGCTCGGCCAGCCCCGCACCTCGCCCGACACCTTCTACGACTACTTCGACTCGCTGCTCGGCTGGGAGCCCTACCGGGCAGCCCAGTTCGGCATCCAGCACTTCTGCACGATCGCCCTCAACCCGAAGGAGGCGAACGACCCGCGCTGCCTCCCCGTCCTGGACGAACTGCCCCGCTACCTCGCCAAGGACCGGGTCGTCGCCGTCGGCGAGATCGGCTACGACTCGATGACCAAGGCGGAGGGCGAGGTCCTCGCCCGTCAGCTCCAACTCGCCGTCGAACACGGCCTGCCCGCCCTCGTCCACACCCCGCACCGGGACAAGGCGGCCGGGACCAGGCGCACCCTGGACGTCGTACGTGAGTCGGGCATCGCCCCCGAACTCGTCGTCCTGGACCACCTGAACGAGCTGACGGTCGGCATGGTCCTCGACAGTGGCTGCTGGGCCGGGTTCTCCGTCTACCCGAAGACGAAGATGAGCGAGGACCGGATGGTCCGCATCCTCCAGGAGCACGGCCTCGACCGCGTCCTGATCAACTCGGCTGCGGACTGGGGCAGTTCGGACCCCCTGAAAACCCGCAAGACCGGCGAGGCGATGCTCGCCGACGGCTTCACGGACGACGACGTCGACCGCGTCCTGTGGCGCAACCCCGTCGCCTTCTACGGCCAGAGCGGACGCCTCGACCTCGACGACACGGACGGCGAGCCGAAGCCCGACGAGACCTCGTCGTTCGAGGGCAACTCCATCCGGCGCGGGGGAGAGTGAGCCGCCCGTGCGCTTCCTCCACCCCGACGGCACCCCCGTCCACCTCGCGTACTGCAGCAACGTCCACCAGGCCGAGGACCTCGCCGGGGTCATCGCCCAGCTCGGCGCCCACGCCGAACCCGTACGGCAACGGCTCGGCGTCGGCAGGCTCGGCATCGGCCTCTGGCTGGCTCGTACCGCTGTCACCGAACTCGCAGCTGACGAGGAGGCGTTGACGACACTCAAGCGCGAACTCGCGGCGCGCGGCCTGGAGACCGTCACCCTCAACGCCTTTCCGTACGAGGGGTTCCACCGGGAGGTCGTCAAGAAGGACGTCTACCTCCCCGACTGGGCCGACCCGGCCCGCCTCGACTACACCCTCGACTGCGCCCGCGTCCTCGCCGCCCTTCTCCCCGACGACGCCCGACGCGGCAGCGTCTCCACCCTCCCGCTCGCCTGGCGCACCCCCTGGCCGACAGAGCGCGCGGACACCGCCCGCCGCGCACTGGACCAACTGGCTTCAGGGTTGGCAGAGTTGGAGTCGGACACCGGCCGCCGTATCCGAGTCGGCTTCGAACCGGAACCGGGGTGCGTCGTGGAGACCACCACCCAGGCGGTACGGGAGTTCGCCGACGTGGACCGCGACTACCTCGGCGTCTGCCTGGACGCCTGCCATCTCGCCGTCCAGTTCGAGGAACCCGGCGAAGCCCTCGGGCGCCTCGCCGACGCCGGTCTGCCGGTCGTCAAGCTCCAGGCGTCCTGCGCGGTCGAGGCCCCCGACCCGACCGACCCGCGCGCCCGCACCGCCCTGCGTGAACTGGCCGAACGACGGTTCCTGCACCAGACACGAACGGTCAACGACGACGGCACGGTGGTCGGCGTGGACGACCTGCCGGACGCCCTGGACGGCGACGGGCTTCCGGCGGTCGGCGTCGACAGCCCCTGGCGCACACACTTCCACGCCCCGCTGCATGCCGAGCCTGAACCACCACTCCGGACCACCGCCGACCAACTCACCACCGTCCTCACCGGACTTCTTGGCGGCCCGAGCGCCGTCTGCGACCACATCGAGGTCGAGACCTACACCTGGTCCGTCCTGCCCCGCCCGCCCGCCGACCTCGCCGCCGGCGTAGCCGCCGAACTCACCTGGGCCCGCGACCGGTTGACCGGCCTGGGCCTCAAAGAGGACCACTCATGACCGGCCGCAAGGAACTCCTCATGACCGAAACCCCGAACGCCAACCGACTCGTCGTCCTCGACATCGTCGGTCTCACCCCCGCCCTCCTGCGCCACATGCCCGCCGTCGCCGCCCTCGGTGACCGCGGGTTCCAGGCCACCCTCGGCACCACGCTCCCGGCCGTCACCTGCACCGCCCAGTCGACCTTCCTCACCGGCGAACTCCCCTCCACACACGGCGCGGTGGCCAACGGCTGGTACTTCCGCGACCTCGGTGAAGTACTCCTCTGGCGGCAGCACAACGCCCTCGTCGGCGGCGAGAAGATCTGGGACGCGGCCCGAAAACGGCTCCCCGGCTACAAGGTCGCCAACATCTGCTGGTGGTACGCCATGGGCGCCGACGTCGACTGGACGGTGACCCCGCGCCCGATCTACTACTCCGACGGCCGCAAGGAACCCGACTGCTACACCTGGCCGCCCTCGCTGCACGACGAACTCACCGACCGTCTGGGCCCGTTCCCCCTGTTCACCTACTGGGGCCCGAACGCCGGCATGCCCTCCACCCAGTGGATCCTGGGCGCCGCCCGCCAGATCTTCGACGAACACGATCCCGACCTGACCCTGGTCTACATCCCGGAGATGGACTACGAACCCCAGCGCTCCGGCCCGCAGTCCGAGGTGTCGATCCGCGCCGCGCGCCAACTCGACGACGCGCTACGCCCGTTGATCGACCACTTCCTGGCCGCCGGTGCCACGGTGGTGGCGCTGAGCGAGTACGGCATCACCCCGGTCTCCCGCCCCGTGGACATCAACCGGGCCCTGCGCCGGGCCGGACTGCTGGAGGTGCACACCCAGGACGGCATGGAGTACCTCGACCCCTGGACCTCCCGCGCTTTCGCCGTCGCCGACCACCAGGTGGCGCACGTCTACGTCCGGGACCCCGCCGACATCCGCGAGGTCGCCAAGATCCTCGGTGAACTCGACGGAGTGGACCAGGTGTTGGGGGAGATGGGCAAGGCGGCCCAGGGCCTGGACCACGAGCGCTCGGGAGAGCTGGTCGCGGTGGCGGACGCAGATGCCTGGTTCACGTACTACTACTGGCTCGACGACGACCGTGCCCCCGACTTCGCCCGCCAGGTCGAGATCCACCGCAAGCCCGGCTACGACCCCGCCGAACTGCTCTGGGACGACACCGCCCCGAACGTGAAGCTGCATGCGGCCGGTCAACTCGCCCGCAAGAAGCTGGGGTTCCGCTACCGCATGCAGACCGTCCCGCTGGACCCCTCGGGCGTCCGCGGCAGCCACGGCCGCCTCCCGAGCGACCCCGACCACGGTCCCGTACTGCTGTGTTCGGAACCGGAGCACCGCAGCGAGGCCCTCGCCGCCACCGACGTCAAGGGCCTCCTACTGAAACTCGCCGGCCTGCCCGCAACCCCGCCCACCGACCACGCCTAGGCACCCGACCGTGCCTTGGCACCGGCCTTGCCTTGGCACCCGGCCTTGCCTTGGCACCCGGCCTCGCCTTGGCACCCGGCCTCGCCTTGGCACCCGGCCTCGCCTTGGCACCCGACCGCGCCTAGGCACCCGACCACGCCTTGGCACCGGCCTCGCTCAGGCACACCGCCTGCGCCTGGGTACCGACCGTGCCGCAGGCGTTGGCCGAGTCTTGGCATCGACCATGCCCCGCCCCCCCACCACGCGGAGACACCAACCATGTCCGAGACCCCGTTCCCCCCACTGCCCATGCGGCGCACCACCCTGCTCGACCCGCCCGCCGAGCTCACCCTGCTGCGTGAGCAGGGTCGGATCAGTCGTGTCGCGCTCTGGGGCGGCAACACCCCCTGGCTGGTCACCCGGCACGAGGACGCCCGTGCCGTCCTGGCGGACGCCCGCTTCAGCGCCGAGAACCACCGGGAGGGGTTCCCCGGTCTCCAGCCGACCCCGCCACCCCCCACCCCCGGTCAGCTCTTCGCCATGGACGCGCCCGACCACACCCGGCTGCGCCGGATGCTGATCCCCGACTTCACCTTTCGCCGGGCCGAGGAACTGCGCCCGTCCATCCAGCAGTTGACCGACCGGCTCATCGACGATCTGGTGGCCAAGGGGCCCGACATCGATCTGGTGGAGCACTTCACCCTGCCGCTGCCGCTGCTCGTCGTCTGCGAACTCCTCGGAGTGCCGTACGCGGAACGGGAGTTCATCCATCGGCACGCCGCCGCGTTCGCCACGGTGACCGACGGGCCCGAGGCGATGCGGGCGGGCTGGGGAGCCCTCTTCGGGTACCTCATGGAGCTGCTCGCCGCCAAGACCGCCGACCCCGGCGACGACCTGTTGAGCAGGCTCGCCGCCGAACGCGTCGCCACCGGGGAGGCAACTCCCGCCGAAGCCGCCGGACTTGCCGTGATGCTGCTCATCGCCGGGCACGAGACGACGGCGAGCATGCTGTCGCTCGGCGTGGTGACCCTGCTGTCCCACCCCGCCCAACTGGCCGCGCTGCAAGCGCGTCCGGAGCTGGTGCCGGGAGCGGTCGAGGAACTCCTGCGCTATCTCACGGTCGTTCACGTCGGGATGCGGCGCATCGCCACGCAGGACGTGGAGATCGGCGGCGTCACCGTACGGGCCGGGGAAGGCGTCGTGATCGCGCTCCAGGCCGCCAACCGCGACCCAAGCGCCTTCGCCGACCCGGACACCTTTGACATCACCCGGGAGACCCAGCACCACCTGACGTTCAGTCACGGCCTGCACAACTGCCTCGGTCAGTCCCTCGCCCGCGCCGAACTCCAGATCGCCCTGCCCACCCTGTTCCGCCGCCTGCCCGGCCTACGACTGACGGCCCCGGCCGAGGTGAACGCGCACGAGGGCCGCGCGGTCCACGGCGTACGCACCCTCCCGGTCACCTGGTAGTACTGCGTACCCCAACTCACCTGCCCCTCAAGGGCGTACGGTCTCCAGCCGTACCGCGCACGCCTTGAACTCCGGCATCCGCGAGGTCGGGTCGAGGGCCGGATTGGTCAGTGTGTTGGCCCGCCCCTCGCCCGGCCAGTGGAAGGGCATGAAGACGGTGTCGGGGCGGATCGAAGTGGTGATCCGCGCCGGCGCCACCGCCCGCCCGCGCCGGGACACGACGGCGATGGCGTCCCCCTCCCCGGCGCCCAGTCGTGCGGCCAGCCGGGGATGCAGCTCCACGAACGGTCCGGGCGCGGCGGCGTTGAGCTCGTCGACCCGCCGCGTCTGGGCCCCTGACTGGTACTGGGCCACGACCCGCCCGGTGGTCAACAGCACCGGGTACTCGGCGTCAGGTTCCTCGGCGATCGGCCGGTACGCCACCGGCGCGAACCGGGCCCGCCCGTCCTCGGTCGCGAACCGGTCGAGGAACAGGCGGGGCGAACCGGGATGCGGCGCTGCCCGCGACTGGTCGTCGTGCTCGTGCTGCTGCTCGTCCGACTGGTCGTCCTGCGCCGGGCAGGGCCAGAAGACGCCGTTCTCCTCGGCGAGCCGTCGGTAGGTGATCCCCGAGTAGTCGGCGATCCCGCCCGCACTGGCCCGGCGCAACTCCTCGAAAACCTCCTCGGGGTCGACCGGGAACCCCTTCTCCACCCCTGCGCGCGCGGCGAGTTGATGCAGAACGTAAAGGTCGCTGCGGACCCCGTCCGGCGGAGCGACGGCCTGCCGGCGCAGGAGCACCCGGCCCTCCAGATTGGTGGTCGTACCGGTCTCCTCCGCCCACTGGGTCACCGGCAGCACGACATCGGCGAGCGCGGCCGTCTCGGACAGCACGACATCCGCGACGGCGAGGAAGTCCAGGGATTCCAGGCGCTGTTGGATGTGTGCGGCCCGGGGTGCGGACACCACCGGGTTGGACCCCATGAGTAGGAGGGAGTGGATGTCGGAGCCGAGCGCGTCGAGGAGTTCGTACGCGCTCAGCCCGGGCCCGGGCAGCGAGTCCGGGTCGACTCCCCACACACCGGCCACATGGCGCCGAGCCTCCGGGTCGGTCAGCTTGCGGTAGCCCGGCAACTGGTCGGCCTTCTGGCCGTGTTCACGCCCGCCCTGCCCGTTTCCCTGCCCGGTCAGACACCCGTATCCGGAGTACGGCCGCCCCGAACGCCCGGTCGCCAGGCACAGGTTGATCCACGCGCTCACCGTGTCCGTTCCCTTGGACTGCTGCTCGGGTCCACGCGCGGTCAGCACCATCGCGTTGGCCGGCGCGCAGAACATCCGGACGGCCTCACGGAGTTGGGGCACGGGCACCCCGGTGATCCGCTCCACGTACTCCGGCCAGTGGGCCATCGCCGCCGCCCGGGTCTCCTCCCAGCCGCTCGTCCGCTCCTCGATGTACGCCTCGTCGGTGCGCCCCTGGGACACGACCAGGTGCAACAGGCCGAGGGCGAGGGCGAGATCGGTGCCGGGACGCGGCGCGAGATGCAGATCGGCCTGCTCGGCGGTACGGGTCCGACGTGGATCGATGACGATCAACGTCCCCCCGTTCTCCCGGAGTTCGGTGAGATAGCGGAGGGCGGGCGGCATGGTCTCGGCGAGGTTGGAGCCGACGAGGATGACGCACCCGGTCTTGGGGATGTCCTCCATCGGGAAGGGCAGCCCTCGGTCGATCCCGAAGGCCTTGTTCCCGGCAGCGGCGGCGGACGACATACAGAATCGCCCGTTGTAGTCGATCTGCGAGGTCCCGAGGACGACCCGTGCGAACTTCCCCAGCGCGTAGGCCTTCTCGTTCGTCAGCCCACCCCCGCCGAAGACACCGCACGCGTCCGGGCCATGCTCCGTACGCGTGCGGGTCAGTCCTTCGGCGACCCGGTCAAGCGCCTCCTCCCAGGAGGCGGGTACGAGGACCCCGTCACGCCGGACGAGCGGCTCGGTGAGCCGTAGCGCCGGTGACAGCAGGGCCGGCGCGGTGCGGCCCTTGCCGCACAGGGCGCCTCGGTTGACCGGGAAGTCGACGCGCTCGGTGATCGTGACGCCGCCGCCTGCCGCCGGTGTGAGGTTCATACCGCACTGCAGGGCGCAGTACGGGCAGTGCGTGGGCGTCACGGAGGTGTCCATACCGCCCAGCGTGCGGCGCCGGTGTTACACCCCGGAACGCCCCCCGTTACACACCAGGCACGGGGACCTCCCGGGGGCCCGGTGCGGCCGGTGAGGTTCTTCGCCCCCGCCGCCCTTACCCGTCCCGTCCTGTCCTGTCCTGTCCCTGGGGGCTGCGCCCCCAGACCCCTCTTCGCGCTGAACGCGCTCGTCCTCAATCGCCGGACGGGCTGGAAGGTCAAGCCCGGCCGGCATCATCCAGCCCCTTGGGGCCCCCTCTGGGGGAGATTGAGGAGCGGGGGTCAGGGGGCAGCGCCCCCGAGGACGGGACGGGTAAGGGCGGCGGGGGCGAGAAACCCTCACGCTCACCCGCCCAACGCCCGCTGAACACCCACCTCCACCGGCCCCAGAAACCGCGGATCAGGCTTGAACACCGCGTCCATCGCGGCCTTGCCCGCCGCGAAGATCTCCCGCGCCCCGCCGTAGTACCACGTCACATCATGCTTGGCCTCGACCCCGACCCCGTACGACTCCACCCCCGCCGCCTCGCACAACGCGACAGCACGACGAATATGGAAACCCTGGCTGATCAGCACCGCCCGGTCGACCCCGAATATCTTCTTCGCCCGGACACACGAGTCCCACGTGTCGAACCCGGCGTAGTCACTCACGATCCGCCCGTCCGGGACCCCGTGCCGCGTCAGATACGCCCGCATCGCATCCGGCTCGTCATAGTCCTCGCGGCTGTTGTCCCCGGTGACGAGCACCACCCTGACCCGCCCCGCCCGGTACAGTTTCGCCGCCGCGTCCAGCCGGTGCGCGAGGTACGGAGACGGCTCCCCGCCCCACAGCCCCGCACCGAAGACGACGGCGACATCGGTACGCGGCGCGTCCGAGAGATCGCGGAGCCGGTCGCCGGTGGCGACGAACATCCACGTGGCCGGCAGCAAGGCCAGCACGCACAGCGACATCACGACCTGCACGGCCCGCCGCTGCCCGGCCCGCGTACGAGGCAGACGCACCCGCGAACGCAAAGACGCCAAAGACGCCCGCGATCCACGCGCCTTCGGACTGCTCATCGGACGGGTCCCTCCCAGGTGGCTTTCGGCGGCCCACGGTGGCCTTCGATCAAGGAAGACGCCCCCGACACCGCCCCGGTTCACCGCCCCCGACGTGACCAGCTTCACTCGTTCTCAGGAAACCGCAGGTCAGGCAAGCTCACACATCCCTTGCTCCCACCGTGATACCCCGGAAAAGACCCGTGACCAGGGCGCAACGGCGTGGCAACCTCGTACCGTCACGATCGGTACATGACGCCGTCGCCCACTCCGTACGACGAGTCCACGCAGTCCTCGCAGTCCTCGCAGAGCCCGCAGAGCCCCCGGCCGCCCGGAGGCGCCCACCTCGACAGTACGGCGCACATCATGGACCGGATCACCAGCCAGCTCGGCAGCCAGCTCAGCCTCATCTCGCTCGACGGCAGCCGTCGCTCCGCCCCGCCCGCACTCGTCCTCGTGGGCCACGGCAGCCGCGACCCACGTGCCCTGAGCACCGTCGGCGCGCTCGCCGAACGCGTCCGCGAACTGCGCCCCGGCCTGCCCGTCCACCTGGGGCACATCGAGCTGAACGCGCCCCTGCTCCCGGACACGCTCGCCGGACTCGGCACCGCCGAGGCCGTCCTCGTACCACTGCTGCTCAGTCGCGGCTACCACGTCAAGCAGGACATCCCGGAGATGGCCGCGGCGGCATCGGCACGCACGCGCGTGGCCGCCCCGCTCGGCCCACACCCCCTGCTCGTGGAGACCCTGTACGCCCGCCTCGTCGAGGCCGGCTGGCGCACCCGGATGACCGACGAGCAGCGCCGGTCGAGCGCGGTCGTCCTCGCCGCCGCGGGTTCCCGGGACCCCGACTCGGACGTCGACACCCGCCGCACCGCCCAGCTCCTCGCCGAACGCCTGGGCGTGCCCGTCGTACCGGCGTACGCCACCACCGCCGCGCCGACCGTCCCCGAAGCCGTACGCGCCCTGGCCGCCCGTGGCCGCCACCGGGTCGCCGTGGCCTCGTACTTCACCGCTCCGGGCCGCTTCGCCACGGAGTGCGCCGACGCCGCCCCCTGGATCGCCGCGGCCCCCCTGGGCGCCCACCCGTCCATGGCCCACCTGATCCTCCACCGCTACGACGAGACCGTCGCGGCCCCCGCAACAACCCTGACCCGGGAACTGGCACCGGCCATGTAGGGGCGCGGGGCTGTATCGATCTGCGGCTCCGCAGCGTGGGCGCGGCAAGCCACAACGGACCCGCCCCCGCCGACGAAACAGCCCCGGCAGACGCGCAGGCGAAACACACACGCCCAAATTGTCAGTACCTGCCCTTACTGTCGAACCATGGAAGGCACACGCACCAACACGACCCCCACCCCCCAACCCCCCGAAAACGACACCACCCCCACCGACAACACCCTGACCGCCTACGCCCCGACGGCAGTCGCCCGCTGGGCCGCCGAACCCGACAAACGCCCAGGCCGCACCGCCTTCCAGCGCGACCGCGCCCGCGTGCTGCACTCCTCCGCGCTACGACGGCTGGCCGGCAAGACCCAAGTGGTCACGCCAGGCACCCGCAGCCAGGTCTGGGACGCCAGCCCCCGCACCCGCCTCACGCACTCCCTGGAATGCGCCCAGGTCGGCCGCGAACTGGGCGCCGCCCTCGGCTGCGACCCCGACCTCGTCGAGGCGGCCTGTCTCTCGCACGACCTGGGCCACCCGCCCTTCGGGCACAACGGCGAACAGGCGCTCAACGAGTTCGCGGCGGACTGCGGCGGCTTCGAGGGCAACGCCCAGTCCCTCCGGCTCCTCACCCGGATCGAACCGAAGCGTTTCGTGCGCAGCGAACGTCTTGAGACCACCGGCGGATCCGGAACCACCGGCGACCTCGTCAGTGTGGGCCTCAACCTCACCCGGGCCACCCTCGACGCCGCCACCAAGTACCCCTGGCCGCGCGGCGCGCACCCCACCGACCCGGCCTCCCCGAAGTTCGGCGTCTACGACGACGACCGGCCGGTCTTCGACTGGGTCCGCCAGGGTGCCCCCGGGACCCGGACGACCTTCGAGGCCCAGGTCATGGACTGGGCGGACGACGTGGCGTACTCGGTGCACGACGTCGAGGACGGCCTGCACGCCGGTCACATCGACCCCAACTGCCTGCACGCCGAGCCCGAGCGCCAGGAGATCTTCCGGGTCGCCACCGGCCGCTATGTGGCCGCGGACACCGACCCCGCCGAACTCGCCGAGGCCCTCGACCGCCTCCTCGACCAGGAGTGGTGGCCGCACGGCTACGACGGTACGGCCATCGCCCAGGCCCGGCTGAAGGACGCCACCAGCCAGCTCATCGGCCGCTTCTGCCTTGCCGCCGAGGGCGCCACGCGCGCGGCGTACGGCAAGGGCCGGCTCACGCGGTACACGGCGGAACTGGTCGTCCCGCGCGCGGCGCGGCTGGAGTGCGCGGTCCTCAAGGCCGTCGCCGACCGGTACGTGATGCAGCGCGCCGAACAGGAACTGATCCGCGCCGACCAGCGCGTCGTCGTCGCCGAACTCGCCGAGGCACTCACCGCCCGCGCCCCGGACGGCCTGGACCCACAGTTCCGCGCGCTGTTCGACGAGGCGACCGACGACCGCGCGCGCAAGCGGGTGATCGTCGACCAGATCGCGTCCCTCACCGACGCGTCGGCGCGTTCGCTGCACGCGCACCTGAAGGGCCGTATATGACCCGCATATGACCCGCATATGGCCCGTATGTGGCCCATATGCCGCCCCATATGAACCGCATATGACATAAATGTGACCCTGTGTGGCCTGATCGGGCCACACCCTCTTCCCCCATCACACTCCGTGCGGGACGCTCCCCAGGGGGCATTCGTACACGAGGCACGAGCAACACGCGGCACGAACAACACGCGGCATCCGTATTACGAGGAGGCATGAAGTGGTCGACGCGGATCAGACATTCGTCATCGTCGGAGGCGGACTGGCCGGGGCCAAGGCGGCCGAGACGCTCCGGACGGAGGGCTTCACCGGCCGCGTGATACTGATCTGCGACGAACGCGACCACCCGTACGAGCGGCCCCCGCTCTCCAAGGGCTACCTCCTCGGTAAAGAGGAACGCGACAGCGTCTTCGTCCACGAGCCGGCCTGGTACGCGCGCAACGACATCGAACTCCACCTCGGCCAGACCGTCGACGCCATCGACCGTACGGCGAAGACGGTCCGGTTCGGCGACGACGGCACCCTTGTCCACTACGACAAACTGCTCATCGCCACCGGCGCCGAGCCGCGCCGCCTCGACATCCCAGGGACGGGCCTGGCCGGCGTCCACCATCTGCGCCGCCTCGCGCACGCCGAGCGCCTCAAGGGCGTCCTGGCCGCCCTGGGCCGGGACAACGGCCACCTCGTGATCGCCGGCGCCGGCTGGATCGGCCTGGAGGTCGCCGCGGCGGCGCGTGAGTACGGCGCCGAGGTGACCGTCGTCGAGCCGGAGGCGACCCCGCTGCACTCGGTGCTCGGCCCCGAGCTGGGCAACCTCTTCGCCGAGCTGCACCGCGAGCACGGCGTCCGGTTCCACTTCGGCGCCCGTCTGACGGAGATCGTCGGGCAGGACGGCATGGTCCTCGCGGCCCGCACGGACGACGGCGAGGAGCACCCGGCCCACGACGTCCTCGCGGCCATCGGGGCCGCACCGCGCACGGCACTGGCGGAGGCGGCCGGCCTGACCCTCGCCGACCGCGCGTACGGCGGCGGCATCGCGGTCGACGAACGCCTGCGCACCTCCGACCCCGACATCTACGCGGCCGGTGACGTGGCCGCCTTCCACCACGCCCTGTTCGACACCAGGCTGCGCGTCGAGCACTGGGCCAACGCCCTCAACGGTGGCCCGGCGGCGGCCCGCGCGATGCTGGGCCGCGAATCGACGTACGACCGAGTCCCCTATTTCTTCTCCGACCAGTACGACATGGGCATGGAGTACTCGGGCTGGGCGCCCCCGGGCTCGTACGACCAGGTGGTGATCCGGGGAGACGCCGGCAAGCGCGAGTTCATCGCCTTCTGGGTGAAGGAGGGCCGGGTGCTGGCCGGGATGAACGTGAACGTGTGGGACGTCACAGAGACCGTCCAGCAGCTCATCCGCTCCCGGTCCCAGGTGGACACGGAGGCCCTGGCCGACCCGCACGTACCACTGGACAGCCTCGTCCCGTAGCCGCGATACCGCCCGCGACTGTCACGGCACTGTCGGCCCGCCCCCGTAGACTCACTGCGTGGCCGGAAGGATCAACGAAGAGGACGTGAAGGCGGTTCGGGACGCGGTCCCGATCGACGCCGTCGTGTCCGAGTACCTCCAGCTGCGCAACGCGGGCGGCGGCAACCTCAAGGGCCTGTGCCCCTTCCACGACGAGAAGTCACCGTCCTTCCAGGTCAGCCCGAGCAAGGGACTGTTCCACTGCTTCGGCTGCCAGGAGGGCGGCGACACCATCACGTTCGTGATGAAGGTCGACCACCTCTCCTTCTCCGAGGTGGTCGAGCGCCTGGCCGCCCAGGCCGGCATCACCCTGCGGTACGAGGAGGGCGGCTACAACCCCGCGGGCCAGCGCGGCGAGCGCATCCGCCTGGTCGAGGCCCACAAGATCGCCGCACAGTGGTACGTGGAGCAGCTGGCCACCAGCTCCGAGGCGGACGCGGGCCGCAAGTTCCTCGCGGAACGCGGCTTCGACCAGTCGGCCGCCGAACACTTCTCCGTCGGCTACAGCCCCCAGGGCTGGGACCACCTCACCCGCTACCTCCGCGGCAAGGGCTTCTCGGACAAGGAACTCCTGCTGTCCGGCATCTCCCAGGAAGGCCGCCGCGGCCCCATCGACCGCTTCCGGGGCCGCCTGATGTGGCCGATCCGCGACATCGGCGGCGAGGTCGTCGGCTTCGGCGCGCGCAAGCTGTACGACGAGGACAACGGCCCCAAGTACCTCAACACCCCCGACACGGCGATCTACCGGAAATCCCAGGTCCTGTACGGCATCGACCTCGCCAAGAAGGACATCGCGAAGGCGAGCCGCGCGGTCGTCGTCGAGGGCTACACGGACGTCATGGCCTGCCACCTGGCCGGGGTGACGACGGCGATCGCGACCTGCGGCACCGCCTTCGGCACCGACCACATCAAGATCCTCCGTCGGCTGCTGATGGACAACGGCTCGGCCCGCGTGATCTTCACCTTCGACGGCGACGCGGCCGGCCAGAAGGCCGCGCTGCGCGCCTTCGAGGACGACCAGAAATTCGCCGCCGAGACCTACATCGCGATCGCGCCCGACGGTATGGACCCCTGCGACCTGCGCCTGGCGAAGGGCGACCAGGCCGTCGTCGACCTCGCCGAACCCCGTACCCCGCTCTTCGAGTTCGCCCTGCGCCAGATCGCCGTCCGCTACGACCTGGAGACCCCGGCGGGCCGCGCGGCGGCGCTGGACGAGGCGGCCCCGATCGTGGCCCGCATCAAGAACAGCGGCGCACAGCACGAGGTCGCGGTCCAGCTCGCCGGCATGCTCGGCATCCTGGACACCCAGTTCGTCGTCAAAAGGGTTGCCCAGCTGGCCCGTTGGGCCCGGGACCGCGGCGGCAAGGGCCCAGCCCCGACCGGCCAACAGCGCCAGTCGCAGCCGTACGAGACGACCTCGTCCCGGCCCGGCGGCCCCTCCGGCCCCGCCCTGAACCTCCGCAACCCGGTCTACGCCACCGAACGCGAGCTCCTCAAACTCGCCCTCCAGCGCCCCGACCTGGTCTCCCCGGCCTTCGACGCCTACGGCCTCGACGAGTTCACCGCCGCCCCCTACGCGGCCGTACGCCAGGCGATCATGGAAGTGGGCGGTGTGGAGTACGGCGCCCAGGATCCCCAGGAGTACCTGGTCCGTGTCCGCGAGGTGGCCCCGGACAACACGGTCCGCGCCATGGTGACGGAGCTGGCGGTCGAGGCGATCATGCGCAAGACGGTCGACGACGTGTACGCGAGCGACCAGTTGGTCATGGTCCGCCGCAGAGCGGTGGAACGCCGCATCCAGGAGGTCCAGGTCACCCACACCCGCCTGGCCAACCACGGCGACCCGGCCGAACTGGCCGCCGTACAGAACGAACTGTGGGTACTCCAGCAGTACGACCAGGCCCTGCGGGAGCGAGGCGCGGCAGCGCTCTGAGCAGGCCCCGGAGTCACCGCCCCTCGAACGCCGGCGTCACCGCCCGCACCAACCGGTCCACGAACTCCCGCTCCACATCGATCACTTCGTGCCCGATCCCTTCGTGACCCCGCAGCACCGCCAGCAGCCGGTCCAGGGCCCGTCCCGCCCCCCGCCGCGTCCACGCCCCGACACCGCTGCGTCACGAACCGCTCGGTCCACCGGCCGGCTCGCGCCAACTGGCGGGCGTTCCACGACAGATGCGCGCCGTACGGGACGACCCGCGCGGCCAGGGCGTCGAGATCCGCGTCCATGGGCAGCCGCAGCTTCACGTGGTGCTCGAAGTACCGCTCGTCCGCGCCTGGTTCACGCGGCACCTCGGGGTCCACGGCGACGACTCGGTCTTGACGCGCACCGGTTCGAAGCCGTCCGTCCGCAGCAGCGCCACGACTTCCCGCGCGCGGGCCGATTCGGCGGCGTACGACGCGCCGCGACCCGTGAGGGTGAGCATCGGCCGGGCCGGCATCCGGCCACGGGCGAGGACGATGTGCGTCAGCTCGAGACCGGTCGCCGTCGCCCAGCGGTCCAGCCGTTCCGTCTCGGCGGAGGTTTCGCAGCGGACAGTGATATGCGTTTCGTACACGTGAGTCGCGCGAAGGGAACCGGACACGCGCCGATCGTGCCAGGTCGGACCCCGAACGGGCACCCGAGTTCGCCGCGACGGTAACCACGTGGTCACGGACCGAACCCAGAAAGTCGTCGCACGCCCCTCGTGGCGGCGATGTGTCGTACTCCACACTGGGTTCCGGTGCCTGAGTCCTCGGAGCGCGGCCGGCCCGTCCCCGACGGGTCCGACACCCCCGCGATTCCGGTCAACGCGTACGGGACGGACAGCGGAAAGGCCGCCCACTCCGCCCCCCGAGTACCGCTGCCGTACGCCTCAGCAGCGATCATCCTGGAGGTCGCCCCCGTGCAGACCCAGACCCTCGCCCAGACCGACAGCAGTACCGCCGCGACGAAGCCCGGCGCCGAGACCGGCACCGCGGACGTCGCCGAGGTCATCGCGGCCGTGCCGCCGCAGAGCCGCGCCGCGCACCACCCGGAGACGGCCGAGCCCGACAGCCGGCCCGAACCGGACGAACCCCCGGCGGACGCGGTGGAGACGGCGGAACCGATCGAGCCGATCGAGCCGCTCGAACCCATTGAGGCCATCGAGCCCATCGAGCCCGCCGAACGGCTCCGCGCCCGGGCCCCCGCCCGCGCCGACACCAGCGGCCCGTCCTCCGACCTGTTCCGCCAGTATCTCCGCGAGATCGGCCGTATCCCGCTGCTCACCGCCGTCGAGGAGGTCGAACTCGCCCGCCGGGTCGAGGCCGGCCTGTTCGCCGAGGAGAAACTGCGTCTCGCCTCCGACCTGGACAGCCAGTTGGCCCTCGACCTGGACAAGCTGGTCGTCATGGGCCGGATGGCCAAGCGCCGCCTGATCGAGGCGAACCTGCGCCTGGTGGTGTCGGTGGCGAAACGGTACGTCGGCCGCGGCCTGACGATGCTTGACCTCGTCCAGGAGGGGAACCTTGGCCTGATCCGTGCCGTCGAGAAGTTCGACTACGCACGCGGCTACAAGTTCTCGACGTACGCGACCTGGTGGATCCGCCAGGCCATGTCCCGCGCCCTCGCCGACCAGGCCCGGACGATCCGCGTGCCCGTACACGTGGTCGAGCTGATCAACCGGGTCGTCCGCGTCCAGCGCCGGATGCTCCAGGAACGCGGCTACGAGCCGACCCCCGAGGAGGTCGCCGCCCACCTGGACCTCCTGCCCGAGCGCGTCAGTGAGGTGCTGCGCCTGGCCCAGGAACCGGTGTCCCTGCACGCGCCGGTGGGCGAGGAGGACGATGTGGCGCTCGGTGACCTCATCGAGGACGGGGACGCCGCGTCGCCGGTCGAGTCGGCGGCGTTCCTGCTGCTGCGGGAACACCTGGAGGCGGTCCTGTCGACGCTGGGGGAGCGGGAGCGGAAGGTCGTCCAGCTGCGTTACGGGCTGGCGGACGGAAGGCCGCGCACGCTGGAGGAGATCGGCCGGATCTTCGGCGTCACCCGTGAGCGCATCCGCCAGATCGAATCCAAGACCCTGAACAAACTGAGGGACCACGCCTTCGCGGACCAGCTGCGGGGCTACTTGGACTGACGCCCAGTTCCTCAAACCCCGGCCGGGGGCACCATCCAGCCCGTCCGGCGTTTGAGGACGAGGCCCCTTCAGGGCCGAAGCGGGGGTCTGGGGGCGGCAGCCCCCAGGACGAGGATGGGACGGGTAGGGGCGGCGGGGGCGAGAAAAAAACCCACCCCAGCCCCACCTCACCGGCCACCGGCGCTAATCCACCTCGGCAACCGCCTCCGCGAACTGCGCCTTGTACAACCGCGCGTAGGCCCCGTCCGCCTCCAACAGCTCCTCGTGCGCCCCCTGTTCCACGATCGCCCCGTTCTCCATCACCAGGATCGTGTCCGCGTCCCGAATCGTCGACAGCCGGTGCGCGATCACGAACGACGTCCGCCCGTGCGCCAGTTTGGCCATCGCCTTCTGGATGAGCACCTCCGTCCGCGTGTCCACGGAACTCGTCGCCTCGTCCAGCACCAGGATCACCGGATCGGACAGGAACGCCCGCGCGATCGTGATGAGCTGCTTCTCACCCGCGCTCACCCCCGTCCCCTCGTCGTCGATCACGGTGTCGTACCCGTCCGGCAACGTACGGATGAAACGGTCCGCGTGTGCGGCCCGCGCCGCCTCCTCGATCTCCCCGCGCGTCACCTCACGCTCACCCGCGGCCCCGTACGCGATGTTCTCCGCGATGGTCCCGCCGAACAGCCAGGTGTCCTGGAGCACCATCCCTATCCCGGCCCGGAGTTCGTCCCGGGACATGGAAGCGATATCGACCCCGTCGAGGGTGATCCGCCCGCCGGAAACCTCGTAGAACCGCATCAGCAGATTGACCAGAGTGGTCTTCCCCGCCCCGGTGGGCCCGACGATCGCGACCGTGTGCCCGGGCTCCACCGCCAGCGACAGGTCCTCGATCAGCGGCTTCTCCGGCTCGTACCGGAACGACACGTGCTCCAGCGCGACCAGCCCGCGCAGTTCCTCGGGCCGCAGCGCCGGCACCGGATCGGCCTGCTGCTCCTCCGCGTCCAGCAGTTCGAAGATCCGCTCGGCCGAGGCCACACCCGACTGCACCAGGTTGGCCATCGACGCGACCTGCGTCAGCGGCATCGAGAACTGGCGCGAGTACTGGATGAAGGCCTGCACGTCACCGATCGACAGCGCGCCCGAAGCGACCCGCAGCCCGCCCACCACGGCCACCAGCACGTAGTTGATGTTCGACACGAACATCATCAGCGGCTGCATGATGCCGCTGTTGAACTGGGCCTTGAACCCGGCCTCGTACAGCGCGTCGTTCTGCTCGGCGAACTGCTGCGCCGACTCGTCCTGCCGCCCGAACACCTTCACGAGGTTGTGCCCGGTGTACATCTCCTCGATGTGGGCGTTCAGCTTGCCGGTGGTCCGCCACTGCTGCACGAAGTGCGGCTGCGACCGCTTGCCGACGCGCGTGGCGATGAAGAACGACAGCGGTACGGTCACCAGCGCGACCAGCGCCAGCAGCCAGGACACCCAGAACATCATCGCCAGCACGCCGATGATCGTCAGCAGCGAGTTGATGAGCTGCCCCATCGACTGCTGGAGCGTCTGCCCGATGTTGTCGATGTCGTTCGTCGCGCGGCTGAGCACCTCACCGCGCTGCCGCTTGTCGAAGTACGACAGCGGCAGCCGCGACAGCTTCGCCTGCAGGTCCTCGCGCATCCGGTACACGGTCCGGTTGACCGCCCGGTTCACCAGCCGCGTGGCGACCAGCATCAGCATCCCGGCGAACACGAACACCACCAGGGCGAGCCCCAGCACCTCACCGACCGCGTCGAAGTCGATGCCCTTGCCCGGTGTGAAGTCGGTACCGGAGAGCATGTCCGCCATGCCGTCGCGACCCTGCCTGCGCATGGCGGCGAGGACCTCGGCCTTCGAAGCGCCGCTCTCGAACTGACGTCCGATGATGCCGGAGAAGACCAGGTCGGTCGCCCGCCCCAGGATCTTCGGGCCCACCACCGACAGGCCCACGCTCACGAACACCGCGCACAGCATGACGAACATCGTGGCCCGTTCGGGCCTGAACTGGGAGAGGAGCCGTTTGCCGGACTCCTTGAAGTCCAGCGAGTGCTGGTCGGGGCCGCCTCCGGCCATCATGCGCCCCATGGGCCCGGCCATCAGGCAGCCTCCGCTTCCGTGAGCTGGGAGAGCACGATCTCCCGATAGGTCTGGTTGTCCGCCATCAGTTCGTGGTGGCTGCCGGTGCCGACGACCCGCCCCTCGTCGAGGACGATGATCCGGTCGGCGTCCCTGATCGTGGACACCCGCTGGGCGACGATCACGACGGTCGCCTCGGCGGTCTCGCGCGCGAGCGCCTTCCGCAGGGCCGCGTCCGTGGCGTAGTCGAGCGCGGAGAAGGAGTCGTCGAACAGGTAGATCTCGGGCCGCTGCACGAGCGTCCGCGCGATCGCGAGCCGCTGCCGCTGGCCGCCCGACACATTCGTACCGCCCTGCGCGATCGGCGCGTCGAGCCCGCCCTCCAGCCGCTCGACGAACCCCTTGCCCTGCGCCACCTCCAGCGCACGCCACAACTCCTCGTCCGTGGCGTCCGGATTGCCGTAGCGCAGATTGCTCGCCACGGTCCCCGCGAACAGATACGGCTTCTGCGGCACCAGCCCCACCGTCCTGGCCAGCAGCTTCGGCTCCACGGTGGCCACGTCCACGCCGTCGACGAGCACCTCCCCGTCGGTCGCGTCGAACAGCCGCGGTACGAGCCCCAGCAGCGTCGACTTCCCACTGCCCGTGGACCCGATCACCGCGGTCACCTCACCGGGCCGCGCCACCAGGTCGACGGCCTTCAGCACCGGCTCCTCGGCGCCCGGATAGCGGAAGCCCGCCCCCCGGATCTCCAGATGCCCGTGCCGCCGCAGCTCGACGACCGGGTTGGTCGGGGGCACCACACTCGACGACGTACCGAGGACCTCCTCGATGCGCTCGGCGCACACCTCCGCGCGCGGCACCATCATGAACATGAAGGTGGCCATCATCACGGACATCACGATCTGCATCAGATAGGCGAGGAACGCGGTCAGCGCGCCGATCTCCATCCCGCCGCTGTCGATGCGATGCGCACCGAACCACACGACCGCGATCGACGACACGTTGACGACGGTCATCACGATCGGGAACATCATCGCGAGCAGCCGCCCGGTCCCCAGCGACACCTCGGTCAGACTGTGGTTCGCCTTCCCGAAGCGGTCCTTCTCGTACTCGTCCCGCACGAAGGCGCGGATGACCCGGTTGCCGGTGATCTGCTCGCGCAGCACCCGGTTGACGGTGTCGAGCCGTACCTGCATCGTCCGGAACAGCGGCCGCAGCCGCCGCACGATCAACGTCACGCAGATGCCCAGCACCGGCACGACGGCGATCAGCACGCCCGACAGCGGCACATCCAGGCCCAGCGCGAGTACGATGCCGCCCACGCACATGATCGGCGCCGACACCATCAGTGTGAACGTCATCAGCGCGAGCATCTGCACCTGCTGGACGTCATTGGTCGTGCGGGTGATCAGCGAGGGCGCCCCGAACTGCCCGACCTCGCGCGCCGAGAAGGACTGCACGCGGTCGAAGACGGCGGCGCGCACGTCCCGGCCGAGCGCCGACGCCGTACGGGCGCCGTAGTACACGGCACCGATGTTGCAGAAGACCTGCACCAGCGAGATACCGATCATCACGGCACCGGAGAGCAGGATGTAGCCGGTGTCGCCCTTCACCACACCCTTGTCGATGATGTCCGCGTTGAGCGTGGGCAGATAGAGGGTGGCGCAGGTCTGCAGGAGCTGGAGCAGCACGAGCAGGCCGATGGGTTTCTTGTAGGGCTTCAGATAAGTGCGCAGAAGTTGTATGAGCACGCTGAATCTCTCGGAGTCGGCGGTTTGTCCGTGACGGACGATGGGGAGTGCCCCACGCACCCATCGTCCGACACTCCACCCGTGTTACTTCAACCGATTAATCCAACAGCGGACCAAGAACCGCCGGTGCGACGGCCGACCCGAGCCCCTCGACCACGCATCAGCCACGAAATGCCCCGGGATGGGTCTGCTCCCGCACGGACACGTACTGCTGCCGCACCGCCTGCCCCACCGCCAACTCCTCACCGGGCTCCAGCACCTGCGCGGCGGCACCCTGCCAGGCCGGCGGAGTACGCGGGTCGAGCGTGCCCTGCGAGACCCCGAGCGCCCAGGCGGCCTGCCGCGCGGCCCCGATGGCCGCGTAGTCGGCGGGCTGCGGTACGACGACCTGCGCCCCGAACAGCGACGGCGCCGCGGCCTGTACGGCGGGCAGCTCGGCGGCGGAACCGAGCAGGAAGACGCGCTGTACGTCGACTCCCCGCCCCCGCAGCACGTCCAGCGCGTCGGCGAGCCCGCACAGCATCCCCTCGAAGGCGGCCCGCGCCAGATGCTCGGCCTTCATGGACTCCCGCCGCAGTCCGGCGAGCGTCCCGGCGGTGTGCGGCAGATTGGGCGTCCGCTCACCCTCCAGATAGGGCAGCATGACCAGCCCGTGCGCGCCCGGGGTCGACTTCATCGCAAGATCGGACAGACTCTCCAGATCCCCGAGCCCCAGCAGCTCAGCCGTCCCCCGCAGCGTCCGCACGGCGTTCAGCGTCGTGACGACGGGCAGATGCAGCCCGGTCGCGTCGGCCAGCGAGGTGATCATCCCGGTCGAGTCGAAGAGCGCCTCGGGGTGTACGGCCATCACGGACCCGGAGGCCCCGAGCGACACCACGACATCACCGAGCCCCAGCCCGAGCCCGAACGCGGCGGCCATGGTCTCCCCGGTCCCGGCGGAGATGAGCAGCCCCTCGGGCGTCGTACCGGCGGCATCGGACGGGCCGAGCACCTCGGGCAGCATCGCCTGACGCCCGAGCGCGAGTTCGACGAGATCACCGCGGTAGGCCCCCATGGCGGCGGACCAGTACCCGGTCCCCGAAGCCCCGCCCCGGTCGGTGGTCCGGCGCACCGGCCGCCCAAGGAGCTGCCACACCAGCCAGTCGTGCGCCTGCATCAGCACGGCCGTGCGCTGCGCCGCCTCCGGCTCGTTCCGCGCCAGCCACCGCAGCTTGGTCACCGGCTGCCCGGCCTGCGGCACACACCCCACGGCCTGCGCCCACGCCTCACGCCCGCCGAGCGCGTCGATCAGATCGGCCGCGGCGACCTGCGCCCGCTTGTCCCCGCCGACCATCGCCTGCCGCACGGTGTTGCCCTGCGCGTCGACCGGCACGAGCGCGTTCTGCTGCGCGGACACCCCGATGGCCTGCACGCCCTCGAGCAGCCCGCCGCCGGCCGCCTCACCGAGGGAGAGCAGCCAGGCCTGCGGATCGACATCGGAGGGCCGCCCGCCGCCCCCGCCCTCGACGCCTTCCATCGGATGCGGCGCATAGCCCTGCCGCAGCACGGACCCCGTGTCCGCGTCGCAGACGACGATACGAGTGAAATCGGGCGAACTGTCCAACCCGGCGACTATCCCCATGGCGAAAATTCTGCCGTACGCGGAGAGGTGAACGCGCCGGGTCGGCCCTCCGTTGCCGGTGACCAGTGCGTTGTCGGTGACCAGGGGCGTGCGGGTGCCGCAGATGTGTCCATGCCGACACCCCCACGCTCAGGTGTTACTGGTGCCCCAGTCGTCCTCGCCACTTCCTGTGGCGTTGCGCTCACGCAGGGAGCGCACCCGGCCGGCCACGGAGTCGGGCACCCGGTCCCCGACCTTCTCGCTCACGGTGTGGAACGCTTTACCGGCGAACTCCCGGCCCTGCAGCGCGGCCGACTCGGCGGTGTTGCGGACGGCGGGGTTCTGCGAGATCCGGCGGGCGGACTTCTTCAACTGCTCGTAACGCTCGCGCCCTGCCCGTGTGCCCAGCACGTAACCCAGGGCCAGTCCGGCGACGAACGTGAGCCGGTAGCGCATGACGGCCACCTTTCCTTGACGAGTGTCGAATGGTGAGTGAGAGGGCGGGCGGACGACGGTTGGCGAACGAGGGGTGCCGCGTACGGGCCACGCGGAACCGATTGGCGGAGCACCCCCCTGCTTGCGCTAATGTATGTGTCGCAGCGACCGCACGCCCCCTGGCGAATACCCAGGGAGTCACGATCGATGCAACGAGGCAATCCCCTGTAGCTCAATTGGCAGAGCAGCCGGCTGTTAACCGGCAGGTTACTGGTTCGAGTCCAGTCGGGGGAGCTTCGATCTTCCGTAGCTCAATTGGCAGAGCAGCCGGCTGTTAACCGGCAGGTTACTGGTTCGAGTCCAGTCGGGAGAGCGCTTGAACGAGGGCCCCGTTGGGGTCCTTTTTCATGCCCGGGGGAACCGCTCGAGTCGCGTCGAGGTCCTCATGGTCATGCGAAGTCGACCATCCGAAGCAGGAGATCGTATGAGCGGCTATGCTGCGGCAGACGGCGCGCACAAATGTGCGCGACGCGCCGTAATGGGGCGGTAGCTCAGCCGGTTAGAGCAGCGGACTCATAATCCGTCGGCCGTGGGTTCGAGTCCCACCCGCCCCACCTGCGCAGGGTCTGACCTGCGGAAACGTTCTTTTTTTGGGTGGCGGAGCGTCAACTCGACCCGTGTGGACTGAATCCGCTGCTCAGAGCCGCCCACCGAGCAACCCGTCGAAACCGTGACCCGACGGTCCGGGCCCGGGTGGGTGTTCCTGGGGCCGGCGCGATGCCGTACTTCTCGGGATCGTTGCTGCGGATCATCTCCGAGGGGTGTGAGGACCGCGGCGGGGACAGGACCATGGACGCGATCCGTCCGGTACCCGGGTCCAGGTGGCTCGCAGTCGCCCGGAAGACGTCCGGGTCGTCGGCCCCGACAGTCCCAGCCCCGTACCGGTGACGGGCTCGTGACGCGGCGATCATCGCGGACACCGCAGCCCGCACCCCGACCGAACCGGTGGACGAGCATCCCGAGCTGCCGGTCCCGCCGGTCGGCTCGCCGAAGCCGTCGGCACGACCCCGGATCTGTGCGTGAGTTGCCGCGTTCTCCTGGTGGCTCCTTCATCGTGTGACCCGTGGCCGGCTCGCCGTGGTGAGCGGCAAGTCGCGTGTCGAGCTGTCCTTTCCTGGACCACGGTGCGCGGGCGGCCGTCGGTGACTCTTGGGCAAACAATGAATTGGCTGGTCGAAGACGCTGTGCCAGGGTGGGCCTGAAACCCTGGGGGCGCGGTGACCGTTGAGTTCGGCTTGCTCGGGAGCGTCGAGGCGCGGGTGGACGGCCGAATCGTCGATCTGGGTCCCGCCCGGCAGCGGTGCGTCCTCGCCGCACTGCTGGTGGATGCCAACCGGGTGGTCTCGGTGGACCGACTGGTCGAGCGGGTTTGGGCCGACCGTCCTCCGCAGCGGGTGCGGAACACGCTCTACGGCTACCTCTCCCGTCTGCGGCAACCGCTGGCCATCGCCGGAGAGGCGGATATCGTTCGGCGATCCGGCGGTTACGTCCTCAACGTCGAGGCGACCGCGGTGGATCTGCACCGATTCCACGACGTCGCCGCACAAGCCCGTGAGGCCGCGCGGAACGAGCACCACGAACAGGCCGCGAACCTGTTCGGGCAGGCGCTCGGCCTCTGGCGGGGAGATGCCTTCGCCGGCCTGGACACTCCTTGGATCAACACCCTCCGCGACGCCGTGGACCAGGAACGGTTCGCGGCCGAACTGGACCACACCGACGCTCGGCTCCGCTGCGGTCACCACACCGGACTGTTGGCCGACTTGTCAGCCCGGGTCGGGACACACCCCCTGGACGAACGACTGGCAGGGCAGTTCATCCTCGCCCTGTACCGCTGCGGCCGCCCGGCCGATGCCCTTGACCATTACCAGCGGATCCGGCTGCTGCTGGCGGAAGAACTCGGCTGTGACCCCGGCCTGCCGCTGCGGCAACTGCACCAGCAGATCCTCACCACCGATCCCGCGCTGAACGTCCCAGCCGCAGGCCCCGCCGCCGGGCGCGCTCCGGGATCCGCACCCGCTCTCGTGCCCCGCCCGTCACCCACGCACCCGCCGGTGCCCGCCGCACGGGACCGTGATGCCCTGACCACTCCGCCGACGCCGCAGCGGCCTCGCGCAGGGAGCCGCCTGATCGGGCGGGCAGCGGAGTTGACGGTCCTCGACGGTGCGCTCGAGGATGCCTTGGCCGGTGCGCCAGGGGTGGTCGAGGTGGTCGGGGAACCGGGTATAGGAAAGACACGGCTGCTCGGCGAACTGGGCGAACGCGCGAGACAGCGCGGTTTCGTGTCCTTGGCCGGCCGCAGCGTGGAGTTCGACCGGGCCCCGTACGGTGCGTTCGTGGACGCCTTGGACGACCACCTCGGCAATGTGGACTTCCTCCGGCTCCGGCCTGATGGATCACCGCCCAGCGCGTTCGCGCTGCTGAGTACGGTCTTCCCCGCGCTCTGCGACCGTTTCCCGACCGGGCCGGAGCCGGTGAGGGTCGAACGGTACTGGTTCCACCGGGCGGTGCGGACGTTGCTGGAGACGCTGAGTGCCGACGGCGGGCTCGTGCTCGGCCTGGACGACCTGCAGTGGACGGATGACGGTACGGCCGAGCTGATCGACCATCTGGTACGGCACCCGCCGAGGACACCGCTGCTTCTCGCCCTCGCCTACCGTCCCCGGCAGGCCCCGCCGCGACTGGCCGCGGCGCTGGCCCGGGCGGGAACGGAGGGAAGAGTGGCCAGGGTCGAGCTGGGTCCGCTGTCTCCGGCCGAGGGAGCTGACCTGTGCGGTGCCAGGGCGGATCACCGGCGTTTCCAACGGCTGTACGAGGCCAGCGGCGGCAACCCGTTCTACCTGGAGGCGCTGGCCCGAAGCGCCGGGAACGAAAGCCCGCCGGCGGTGCCGGCCGTCTCGGCACCTGTCGCCGGCGATCTGCCGCAGTCGGTGCGGGCCGCGCTGCTGGAGGAGTTGGGCGGTCTGTCGGCTACTGCGAGGGTCTGTACACAGGCGGCCGCGGTGCTCGGCGACTCTTTTGAAGCCGGCATGGTGGCAGTCGTGGCCCAGACCGGTGAGGCGCAGGCCCTTGCCGCCCTGGACGAGGCCGCGGCGCGGGACCTCGTACGTCAGGTCGGTTCCACGCGCCAGTTCCGGTTCCGCCATCCGCTGGTGCGGGCGGCGGTGTACCAGGGGGCGGGTGCCGGCTGGCGGATCGAGGCGCACACCCGGGCCGCGGACGGCCTGGCTCTGCACGGCGCGCCGCTGACCGCCCAGGCGTCGCACGTTCAGCGTTCGGCGCGCGTGGGAGACGAACACGCCGTCGACGTACTCGTACGGGCCGCCCGTCAGGTGATGACGATCGCACCGGCCACCGCCGCGCACTGGACACAGGAGGCCCTGCGGTTGCTCGGCGAGCAGAGTCGACTGCGGCCCGAACTGTGGCTCCAGCAGGCCGATGCGCTGGGCATGGCCGGACGCCTGCTGGAAAGCCGCGACATCCTGCGTACGGCCGCCACCCTCCTGCCCGCGCGGGACCGGGGCCGACGGGCCCGGGTGACCGCCCTACGAGCCACCATGGAGTGGGCGCTCGGCCGGTACGAGGAGGCCACGGCTCTGCTGCTGCGGGAGTTGGCGGACCACGAGGGCCAACTGCGGCCTGAGACCGCCACTTTGGAGTTGGGCGTCGCGGTGGTGGCGCTTCGTAGGAACGACTTCTCCACGGCGATCGATTGGGGCGAACGCGCGTTGCGTTCGGCGGCACGTATCGGCGACCCGCCGCAGACCACCGCGGTCCGCGCTCTCCTGGCCCTGGCGCACACCTTCGCTGGCGACGCCCGGGCGGCCGACCACCTCGACCCCGTGGTGGACGTGCTCGACGACACCGACGATCAGGAACTGGCCGGCCAGTTGGACATGCTCGTCATGACGGGCTGGACGGAGATGCTCCACGGACGCTACGACCCCGCACTGAGCCATCTCCGCCGAGGCCTGGAAGTGTCCCGCCGCACCGGCCAGAGCCTCGTGCTCGCCGATCTCTTCGCCGCCTCCGCCTACGCCTACCTGTGGCTCGGGCGCCTGGACGAGGCGGCGGCCTACGCCGACGACGCCCTGGAGGCGGCGTCACTGGTCGGCAGCGGCGAGCCGCGGTCGTTGGCCGAGGTGGTGAGCGCGGCAGTCCTGATGTGGCGGGGAGACTTCGCCGGAGCGCTGAAGATCTGTGAGGAGTCACTCTCTTCGGCCGGCCCCGCACCGGGCGCGCACCGGTCGGCGATGGTCGGGATGCTCGGCCAGACGCTGCTGGTCAACGGCGATCCGGAGGGCTGTGTCAGCAAGGTGCTCGAAGCGGGCGGCGGCCCGCACCTGCTCGGGTTCGAAGCCCCGGTCCGCCCGATGTGGTTCCGGCTGCTGGCTGTCGCGGAACTGGCCCTGGGCGACGTGACAGCTGCCGAGCTGTGGGCCGACCGGGCAGCCGCTGCCGCGGGGCTCGACCTGCCGCCCGGCTGGCGCGGTTTCGCGTCCCTGGCCCGCGCCGAGGTACAACTCGCCCGGCAGAACCCGGCGGCGGGTCCCACCGCGTGCCAGGCCGCTGCCGAGTTCCGCGCGGCCCGGATGCCCCTCAACGAGGCCGTGGCCCGGCTGACCGCCGGTACCGCACTGTCCGCCGCCGGCCGCCAGGCCGAAGCACTCGCCGAGCTGGAACAGGTGAAAGTCCTGGCGGATACCTGCGGGACCTCCGCCCTGTCCGAATTGGCTGATCACGAACACCACCGCATCGCGGACCGGACCCCGCCTCCGACAGCTGGTACGACACCCGGCGCCTAAGGTTCCCGAACAGCGGACTTCCTGAGCTTCTCAGGGGCGCCGAAGGGCGTAGGTGTTCCAGAGTTCGCCGGCGAAGAAGCGGCCGAAGCGAGTGAGTGCCGCGGTGCCGTGCGGGCCCGTTGTGCGGAACGTGGTGAGCAGGCGGGCGAGATCGGTGGCGCCGAGATGGGCCGTCCCCGTGCCCAGTATCTTGGCGTCGGTCCCGCCCGGTTCGTGGACGTGTCCGTTCAGGACGCGGAAGGCCAGCCTGGTCGTGTCGGTCCACAGACGGGCCGGGGCGCCGGGCGCCAGGTCCTTGCGGCCGACGAAGGTGCGGGAGTGACCGTCGGCGTCGGTGAAGTGGAGCCGGTAGCCCATCGTTCCGCGGCCGTCCGCGAACAGGCGGACGCTGCCGTGCAGGACGGGGCGGCGCCCTCCGAACGACGGGCTGTCGATCCAGCCGTCCGCGCGCGCCTCGTGGTCCGGTTCCTCCAGGAAGGCGTCCACGTCGTCGGCCGTGACGGTGAGCCGGAACGCGAACGGTTCGGTCCCGGACCCGTCCGCACCGGGTGCGTAGCGTCCGCGCAGTTCCTCCGTGAACTGGAGAGAGGTGCGACGGGGATACGTGCGGTGCGCGACCGCCCGTGGAGCGGCCGGCCGGTGCTCCAGCAGGCGGGTGCACATACGGTCGGCCAGGGCCGCGATGGTGAGGGCCGGGTTGGGGCCCACCGGGCCGGGCATCGCCGCCCCGTCCGCGACGTACAGACCTGGGTGGCCGAAGACCTCGCCGTACGGATCGCAGACCCCGGTGCCGGGGTGGCGGCCGATGGGGGCGCCGCCGAGCGGGTGCACCGTGAGGACGCGGTCCCGGTGCCAGAGCGGATGGTCGGCGTATCCGCCGCCGAGCGCGCCGGCGATCTGCCGCATGAGTGCGCGCGTCCGCTCGAACTGGGCCGCGCTGCCGCCCCGTACCGTCCACGTGCTGTCCAACCGGCCGCCGCGCATGCGCAGTTCGCCGTCCGGCACATCTCGGCCCATCGCGAGCAGCGGCAGGGACGTACCGGTGAACGCGCCGTCGCCGAGGAGCTCGGCGAACGCGCCCGAGAGGCTGGGGTCCGGGGCGAGGGAGATCCGGTCGAGCAGCCTCCCGGCCAGGAAGCGGGCCGCCCGGGAGACTCCCTGAGGCGCGTGAGCGCCCTCGACGAGCCACTCCACGAAACCCGGGTATCCCGCGTCCTGGATGTACCCTCCGCGCCCCGCGCCCGGTACGCCGTCCAGTTCGTCGGGCAGCCGGATGGAGCTGGTGATGACCGGACCGCGGCTGGGCCGCATCGGCCGGGGCTCGTCGCCCCGCCCGGCCCGGAGCACGAACGCGAGATGGTCGCCGTTCGTCGAGAACCGGCTGCCGATCGCCGGGCTCAGACCGGGCAGGTTCCGGCGGGAACGCAGCAGCAGCGAGACCGTGTTGTAGGTGCCGGCGGCGAGGACCAGACGGTCGCAGCTGATGGTGTGGAGCGTTCGGGAGGTACGGGGTGATCCGGACACGCCTCCTCCGTCCCCGCGGCCGTCCGGATCACCCCTTTCCCCTCCCCCTTCGCCATCTGGTCCGTGTCTTGTGCTGCTTCCGTCATGTCTGACGTAGTCCACCGCGTATCCGCCTCGCGCGAGGGCCCGCACCGCGCGCACCTCGTGCCCGGTGCGCAGTTCGGCACCGTGCCGCCGTGCCGCCGGCAGGTAGGTGTGGTCGAGGCTGTTCTTGGCACCGTCGTTGCAGCCGAGGTTGCACTCACCGCACAGCCGGCAGGTACGGCGACCGACACCGTGCAGGTTGCCCTGGCCGTCGTCGGCCATCGGCAGTCCGGGCTCGGGATCGGCGCCCGGCTGTGGGGCGAAGCTGATCGCGAGCGGCGGCCGCTGCGCCGTCAGGCCCAGCCGTTCGGCCGCGTCACGCATCGCGTGCGCCCGCGGTGTGTCCGTGTAGCCGGGGCGGTCGAGCGGGTACGGGACCGGGCGGAGCATCCGCTCGACCTCGTCGTAGTGCGGGTCGAGCTCGGCGCGGCCGACGGGCCAGGTCTCGTAGCCGCCGCCGGGCAGCGGCTGTTCGTCGACGAACCAGCGTTCGTCCTTGCGCAGCAGCACGCTCGCGTAGATGAGCGATCCGCCGCCCAGTCCGCTGGCGACGACGGAGTCGAAGGCGCGGAAGCTCCACACGTCGAACAGGCCGTGCAGGCCTGCCCGCGGGTCCCAGAACGCACGGCCGAGTTCGGCCGGGGAACGGGCGAAGCCGCCGGGCGGGTAGGCGCGTCCGCGTTCCAGCAGGACCACCCGCTGTCCGGCCGAGGCCAGCCGGTACGCGGCCACGGAGCCGCCGAATCCCGAGCCGACGACGACGGTGCCGACGTGTTCGGACGGGGTGTCCGCAGGCAACTCCCGCATCTCACACAGCCCTTCGGTGGAGGAAGTCGAGAAGGTGCGGGAACACGTCCCGGTGCGCGTCCCGGCCGATGATCGTGTCCACGTAGCCGTAGCCGGGGGCGACGAACAGTTCGTAGCGGTCGGGGTCGGCGGTCTCCCGCGACATCTCCTCGTGCTCCTGGACGACGGAGTCCCCGAAGACGCGGTTGTGCTCGCCGGTCAGGAACAGCACCGGTGGGCCACCCTTGGCCGCCGCCGCGAGGTAGTCGTCCGGGAGGCACGCGTGGCGCTGCTCGGCGTCGTCGTACCTCACGGCACGACCCGCTCGTACGATCCTGCCGATGTGCCGGTGGTAGCCCAGCCCGACAGGACCGAGCAGGTCCGCGACGCGGTCGTGGGTGACGGGGTCGAGTCTGTCGTGGCTGTAGAGCGCGGGCCAGCCGGTGCCCCACATGAAACTCACCATGTGGCAGGCCGGGTTGTCGCACTCCGGGTGCGCCAGTGACACCAGACGGGCGAACAGCCCGCTCCGGCTGAACCAGGCCGCGTCGCCGCCCCGCGGGTCGAGCTGGGACAGCCCGAGCGCGCCCTCGACGAGCGCGGGGCCGTACGCCAGCTTCCAGCGCGACCAGGCCGGTACGCGCATCAGCAGGCCGACCGCGCTGGTGACGACGCTGGTGACGTCCCGTACGGCGCCGGCGTACAGGCTCATGAGGAACGTCATCGACCCGAGACAGTGCGCCACGACGTGCACCCGCCGTTCGCCGACATGCCGGCGCAGTTCGGCGAGCGCGGCCGGGTAGTCGTACAGGGCGACGTCGTCGAGGGTGTGCGCGTGCGGTTCCGTGTTGTACGGGAAGCGGTTGCTCATCCGCATGTCGAGCGTCCATACGTCCGCGAAACCGTCGTCGAGGAGGCAGGTCGCCAGATTCCGGTGCTCGGGCATGATGAACAGGTCGCTGGACGCGGTCAGTCCATGTACGAGGAGTACGACGTCGTCGCACTCCGCCCGGCGGAAACGGGTCAGCTGGAGGCCGAGTCCGTCGTCCGTGGTGACGGGGTGGACGGTGACCTGGGCGTCGGGAACGCCGGTTGTGGTGTGACGGGGGATGGCGGCGCCCTTCCGCATCGGCATGATTGTCCCCCTCGGTCGGTCGGCCGCCCCACGATGGCGTCGGCGGCCAGGCAGAGGTCATCGTGGCGTTCCGGGCTTCGGTGTACCTGCAGAAAACCTGAAATCGGCAGGTCCGCCTCGACTTCGAAGGCCTCGGCCGGGCTGCTTCGGCCTGCTCCACCGGCTCCTCGAGCCGGACACCGCCCCTGCCCTGCCGCTGTGGGCCGAGCCGGAGCTGATCGTGCGGGAGAGCAGCGGCCCGGCCCCGTCACGGCGTGACCGGCCCTGGGGCTGAACTCCACGGGGCTGAACTCCACGGGGCTGAACTCCACACTCGGACCGCCTGCTGCGGACCCGGCGAGGTCCGAACGCGCCGGTTCTCGGATCATCCGCCTCGCCAGGTCTCGAAGTCGGTCGTCACGAACAGGTCATCGGTCGTCCCCTCGTTTCTTCTGAGGCACGGGACTTCGGCTGGGCGGGCTCGAAGGGTCTCGCTGTGCGGCGGCGACCTCGTGGACGTTCAGCAGAAACCGCTGGATCGTTGCCAGCTCCGTGTCGGAGAAGTTCCGGGTCGCAGCGACAACCTCTGTGATCAGTGGTCCGAAGAACGACTGTCCGAGGGTGACTGCCCGTTCATCGACCTCGAGCAGCACACGGCGTCGGTCGCGGCTGTCTCGTACGCGCCGCACGTGGCCGAGCCTCTCGAGCCGGTCGACCAGGGCCGTGGTGCCCGCGGAGTTCATGCCGAGCTGCTGCCCGAGCCGGCCGGGCGTCGCAGGCGTGTGCGTCCGAGCGGCATCCAACAGGCAGATCAGGGCGCGCAGGTCGGTCGGATGCAGGCTGTTGCGTCTCGCGAACTCGGCTCCGAGCAGGTCGAGTTCGACGGTGATGCCACGCAGCTGATGCACAACCCGCAGCCCGGGCTCTTCTTCGGCCATGCCGTTTCACCCTTCCGTGATCGATCCGGCATGCATAGTATCTCGCTCAGCGAGATACTTGCTCAGTGACCTACTTCTCCGAGGGCGTCCCATGGCAGAAGACCTGACCCGCTTTCTGGCGGCGTACGACGCCGTCCTGGACCACTGGCCCGTGCCCTTCGACCGGATCGATCTGACGTCGGTCCACGGCACCACCCGGGTCACCGCGTGCGGGCCCGTGGACGGGGAGCCGCTGGTGCTGCTGCACGGTGGCGGCGCCACCTCGGCGGTGTGGTTCGCCAACGTGGCCGACCTGAGCCGCACCCGGCGCGTCTACGCCGTCGACCGGATCGGCGAGGCGGGCCGCAGCCTGCGCGGGGACCGCCCCCTGCGGTCCGTCGACGACCTTCTCGACTGGCTGGACGGCGTACTCGACGGCCTGGTCCCTGGCCGCGCCGACCTGTGCGGGCACTCCTACGGCGGATGGATCGCCCTCACCTATGCGCTGCGCACGCCGCAGCGGGTCCGCAAGCTCACACTCCTCGACCCCACCCAGTGCTTCGCCGGATACAGGGCCGGATACCTGCTGCACGCCCTTCCCACGCTCATCCGGCCCACCGCCCGACGAGCCCGCACGTTCCTCGCCTGGGAAACCCGCGGCGCGAAAGTCGACCAGGCGTGGCTGGACCTGTACGGGCTCGCCGCCGAACTCCCCCGCACGAAGGTCGTCGTGGGCAGACGCCCGAACTCCCGGCAACTGCGGGACTTGTCGATCCCGACACTGGTGCTGCTCGCCGGGGACAGCAGGGCGCACGACATCCGGCGCGTCGAGGCGGCGGCGCGGCTGCACCTGCCACACGTCGAGACCGCGGTACTCCCCGGCGTGTCGCACCACGGCGTCCCGTTCACCCGTGCCGCCGCACTGAACAGCATGCTCCTGGACTTCCTCGCCAGGCCCTGAACCGGAGTGGAAGGCTCCACACCATTCCCGGTCTCGGCACCACCGGAGGTCAGAAGGAGACGTCAGGCGTCGGTTCCGTCATCGTGTGGGGTCGTACCGCCGGTTCGAGCAGCGACAGTGTGCGCTGCCGCGCATCGAGGGCGACGCGGATGCCGACCGGCATCGGCAGATTCGGGCCGGCGTGTCCGAACTCGACGTTGCCCAGGACCGGGATGTCCCGGTCGCCGAGGACGTCGAGGACCATCTCGCGGAGGGTCGGGGACGCGTCGGGCGAGTCGAGTCCGTCGATCTCGTGCGGGACGCCCACGACCATGCCGGAGATCCGGTCGAGGATGCCGCAGTGCCGCAGTACCTGTAGGTAGCTCCACACATGAGACGCCTGGCCGCCCGCCTCCTCCCAGAACAGCACCGCGCCGTCGAACTGTTCGAGCGGCAGCGCGTAGGGCGTCGCCTGCGCCAGCACGATGCGGTTGATCACCCCGCCGATCAGCCGGCCTTCGGTGCGACCGGCACGCCAGCACTCCCACGTCGGGGTGGCCGGCAGCGTACCGATCGGCTCCGTACCGGTCAGCAGCGTCGAGTAGAGCTTCGCAAGCACCGCTTGGCGTGCCGCGGGCGCGGTCTGCCAGTGGCCGCCGAGTCCAGGGGTGGCCAAGTCGGTGTGGAAGCCGACGAGGCCTGTGCGTGCATAGATCACCAGATGCAGCAGCGAGATGTCGCTGTAGCCGAGGATCGGCTTGGGGTCGGCGGTGATCGCCTCGAAGTCGATCAGGTCGAGGTAACCGAGGGCCGTCTGGCCGCCGTCATGCGCGATGATCGCGCGCACCTCGGGATCACGCAGCAGTCCGTTGAACTCATCGGCGATCTCCGCCGGCCGGGCCGCGCTCCACCAGCGGTGCCGCCCTGCTTGGAGAAGCGGTGCGCGACGCACGCGGAAGCCCATCCGCTCAAGCACGACCACGGCCTGCAAGAGTTCGGGTTCGTTGGCGGCATGGAGCGGTCCGGACAGCGATGCGATGACGACGAGATCCCCGGGCCGCAGGGCACGAGGTCGAAGCGGTTGATGCGGTTGAGGCGGTTGAGGCCGTGCGGAAGCGGTCACCGACGCAGTATTCCGGCGCGCGCGACAACACGCGACGCATATGTCGCGCGTTCCCGGCGCGAACGGACGGGACTCCTGACCGGCGGTGACGCAGGCCAGAAGTCCCGTCCGTTCGCGGGGAGTTCACGGCGGGGTGATCAGTGTGTGTCAGCCGTCGGACTCCGGTGACGGGAGGTAGGCGCCGGGCACGTCGTTCGGTGCGTAGATCCTGTTGTCGCCGGGGTACGGCTTGGTCCAGTTGTGCGTCTCGTACCACGTGAGGCGGTTCATCTGGACGGGGTTGGCGTAGTCGGGCACGGCGTTCGGGCCGGTCAGCCGCTGGTGCGACTCCCAGGTCCTCCACTGTGCCGCGACCTTCTGCCGGTCCGCCGGCACCTTCTTCGTCGTCGGCGCGGGCGCCGCGGCGGGGTCCTGCGGTGCCGGGGTGTCCGCGCCGCAGGAGGGCAGGGTGCTCAGGCCGTCGGTCAGCGAGGTCCGGTTGGCCACGGCCTTGAACGGCGTGTTGTCCGCCTTCCTGGTGAACGCCCCGGACATCGGGGTGGCCGCGCTGTCCTTCTGGTTCATCGGGTGGATCCCGAGGATCTGCTCGACCGTACGGATCATGGTGATCTGCGAGTAGTAGTGGTTGTCGACCTTGTCGTGCTGAGCCCAGGGGCTGATGACCTGGACCGGGGCACGGTGGCCGTCGACGTGGTCGAGGCCGGCCTGGGAGTCGTCCTCGACGACGAAGATCGCCGAGTCCTTCCAGTACTCGCTGTGCGAGATCTCGTCGACCATCCGGCCGACCGCGAGGTCGTTGTCCGCGACCTCGGCGGCCGGGCTCGCCGGACCACCGGTGTGGTCGTTGGAGAACCAGAACATGTTCAGGTTCGCCGGACCGTTCTTCTCGAAGTCCTGTTTCCAGATGCCGTACTTGTAGATGTCCGGGACGTTCAGGTCGAACAGCGGGAAGCCGGGCACCGACACCTTGTTGAGTGAGGGGATCGCCGAGCCCGTCTGAATGGGGTACGCGGTCTGCTGCCCGGTCGCGGCCATGTTCCTGGCGTCGCAGTACAGGTTCTGCCAGGTCGCACCGGCCGGCTTGCTCTCGATCGACTGGAACTCGCCGAAGTCCTTGACGGACTTGCCGGCCGCCTGCGCGCCGGTCCAGATGAACCCGGACTTCTGGTGGCCGAGAACGTCGTCCTCGGTGTCGTAACTGCGCGTGTACTCACCGGCGGAGGACTCGGTGTACTCCGGGTTGTCGGCCTGCATCAGCCAGTTGTGACCCTCGGCCGAGTTCGTGCCGATGTCGTAGAAGTTGTCGTACAGCCCGAACTGCTGGGCCAGCGCGTGCTGGTTGGGCGTCACGTTCTCGCCGAACTGGGTGAGCGAGGAGTCGCCGTTGCCCTGCGGGAGGTCGCCGAAGACCTGGTCGTAGGTCCGGTTCTCCTTGACGAGCAGGAAGACGTGCTTGATCGTCGAGGGGTCGCCGAGCCGTGCCGGGACGGGTACGGGCTTGGCGTGGCTCCTGCCCTTTGCCGATGTGACCGAGCCGGGCGTCCAGCCGTTCTGCCGGAAGACCCTGGCCGTCTGGGACCTGATGACGCTGTCGTCCGGCAGCGTGAACCGCGTCAGGCTCGACGTCGTGTCGTGGGTGCCGTGGCCCGCGTTGTCGGGGCGGCGGGCGTCGATGCCACGGGTGTTGGAGACGACCACCTTCCTGCCCACGGCCGCGATCTCGGCGGGGAAGTAGTCCGTCGGGAGCAGGCCGACGTAACTGACCGGTTCCTGCGGCGACTTGTACCGGTAGACGGCGACCGCGTTGGCGCGCCCGAGCGTCACCAGCAGATGACCGTCGTCGGTGAGTGTCACCGCGTCGGGCTCGTAGCCGACCGACGCCTCCGGCCACGGCTGGGTGGCGATGGTCTGTACGACCTTGTCCTTGCGGGTGTCGATGACCGACACGTTGTTGTCGGCGGTGTTGGTGACGAACACCGCCCCCTTCTTGGCGTACACCGCGGTCGGGTGCAGACCGACGTCGATGCTCCTGACGGCGGCGGACGGGTTCGCCAGGTCGATGACGCTGACCGTGCCGGTGGTGGTGGCGCCGGTCTTCGGGTCGGCCGGCACCTGGGTGCCGTAGGAGTTCATCGTGGTGTCGCCGGCCTTGGCCGGGCGCCCGCCCTCGTTGCTGACGTAGAGCCTGTTTCCGACGAGGGCGATGCCGCGGGGGGCGTTGCCCACGGCCCAGCTCTGCTGGACGGTTCCGGTCGCCGCGTCGATGGCGACCACCCGGTTCTGGCCGTTGACCGCGCCGTACACGGTGGAGCCGTCGGCCGAGAACACCGCCGCCCCGACGAGCGCGTGCCTGGTGCCGTCGGCCGGTATCGGGACGGACGTCGGGTTGCCGAGGGTGCCGTCCGCGTTCACGGTGAACCTGGTGTAGCCGTCGCTCTGGCCCAGCCACAGCTGCTTGCCGTCGGGCGAGTAGGCCGGGCCCTCCTGGCCGACGGCACCGCCGGCGATCTTCAGGTCGTCGGCCTTGGAGGTGCCGACGCGCTGCTTCACCTGGCCGGTGCTGAGGTCCATGATCACCAGCGACGCGTCGCCGTCGGTGATCGAGGCGGCGAGGTGGCTGCCGTCCGGGCTGACCGAGGACGACATGATCTTGCCGTCGTTGATGACGGTGCGGCTGCCGTACGGCTTGAGGTACTGGTCGCTGGAGATGACCTGGCCCTTGGCGGTGGTCTGGCCGACCTGCTCGGTGCCGAACCGGTACGTCGAGGCGACCGCGGTGCCCGTGACGCCGAGGGCGACGGCGATGCCCGCGGTCACCAGCGTGGCCCGCCGGCCGACGCGTCCGCCGAAGAGGCTGACCCGCTCTTTCTCGTTGATCCTGCGCTGCCGTGTTACCTGCATGGACCTATCCCTTCGAGGTGGTGTCGAGCAGGTCGACGTTGCCGTCGAACTGCCAGAGCGGGTTCGGGGCGTCACCGGTCGAAGTCCGCACCAGGAAGTAGCCGTTGACTTCCTTCGGACCGTCGCCGTCGGCCATGAACCGCCCGTCCGAGCCGATGTCGAGCTGGTAGACGGCGGTCCCCGAGACCGGGACGCCGGGCAGCCGCCAGGTCACGACGCAACGCCAGTCGTTGCCCGCCCCCTCCTGGGCGCCACGGCCGTCGCTCTTGGTGCACGCGGCCGTGGCCCGCAGTTGCGTCTCGGTGACGGCGGGCCGGTGGAGTTGGTCGGTCTGCAGGCGGTAGAGGTGGGCGAACGCCGTGGCGAGGGACCGCTGCACCTTGTCCTGCCCGATTCCGGAGCCCATGGACGGGGTCGCCAAGGCGACGACCGTGACCGTGAGGGCGGCCAGTCCGGCCAGCGGCAGCAGTCCGAGGGTGATCGCACGGCGCCCCGAGCCGTCGTGGGCCAGGTTGGTGAAGTCGCGCCGCAGGAAGAGCAGATACGCCAGCACGGTCGCGAGCAGCGCCCACAGCAGGCTGACAACGATGCCGATCAGCAGCGCACCGAGCTGTGCCGGGCTGGTGAACAGGCCGTTCCAGGCGATGAAGGCGTAGCCGGGCAGGGCGAGGCGTACGGCGACGGGCAGCGGCAGCATCTGGGCGACCTGCATCGCGAGGGCGACGAGAGCCGGCAGCAGCAGCCCCATCGGGGACCGGCCGAGCGCGACCGATCCGAGGAGCCCGATCGCGGCGAGGGCCAGGGTCGGCGCCAGCACGCAGGACCAGGCGAGGAGGACCTTCACGGCGGCGTCCGCGGGCGCCAGCAGGTGACCGTCGAGGCCGACCAGCGGCTGGTTGCCGACCGCCAACAGCCCGCCGGCCGTACTGGAACAGGCCAGCCCGGCCACGAGCAGCAGGATGACGCTGAGGCCGGCCAGTGCCTTCGCCGCGAAGATCCGTCGCGGCGACCGGACCGCGACGAGCAGATGGCGCCAGGTGCCGAGCCGGTCCTCACAGGCGAACACGTCGCCGGCGACCACCGAGGTCAGCAGCGGGAGCGCCCAGGTGCCCGCGAAACCGAGCACCACCAGCGGTCCGGCCCACCCCGTGGCGTGCATCCAGCGGCCGAAGAGGGTGTCGGAGGGGAGCGTGCCCTGCTCGCTCACCGCGGCGACGAAGAGCGCCGGCGTGATCCAGCAGGCGAGGACGAGCAGGCGGATCCGCCACTGCGAGAGCAGCTTGACCAGCTCGAAGCGGTAGCCGCGGGCCACCGTGACGCGGTGGGCGGCGACACGGTCGTTGACGACGGTCGCGGTCATCCGGCGCACTCCTCCTGCTCCTGCTCCTGCTCCTGCTGCTGCTCGGTGAGGGCGAGGAAAGCGGCCTCCAGCGGCGACACCACGGGGGTGAACTCCCGTACCGCGATGCCCGCGTGGACGAGTCCCGCCACCAGTTCGTCGAGAGCGGGCACCTGCGCGCGTACGACGATCCCCTCTACGGCGCCGTGCCGTACTCCGGTGTTGTCGACGAGGTGGACGCCGGCCGTGTCGGCGGCCACCCGGCGGGCGGCCTGGGCGTCGGAGGTGCGCAACCGGTAGTCCAGCTCACGGTTCTCGGCGGCCAGCTTGCTCAGCGGACCGGAGAACACCACCCGTCCGGTCGCGAGGATCGTGACCTCGTCGCACAGTGCCTCCAGGTCGTCCATCCGGTGGCTCGAGAGCACGACGGCGGCACCGTCGGCCGCGAGCTGGTCGAGGACACCGTGTACGTGCCTCTTGCCGGCCGGGTCGAGGCCGTTGGAGGGTTCGTCGAGTACGAGCAGCCGGGGTTTGGTGAGCAGGGCGGCGGCGAGCCCGAGCCGCTGACGCATGCCCAGGGAGAAACCGCGGGTCCGGTCGTCGGCGACGTCGGTGAGCCCGACCTGGTCGAGCACGTCGTCGATTCCCGTTGTCCGCACGTCGGCGCCGCGGAGAGCGGCCAGGGCGGCGAGGTTCTGCCTGGCGGTGAGCGAGGGGTAGAGGCCGGGCCCGTCCACGAAGCCGGCGACACCGTCGGGAGCGGGGAGTGCGCGTCCGACCGGCGTCCCCAGGATCTCCAGTCGGCCGCTGTCGGCGGCTGCCAGGCCCAGCAGGAGTCCGAGCAGCGTCGTCTTTCCGGCGCCGTTCGGTCCGACCAGGCCGTGTATCCGACCCTGCGTCACATCGAGGTCGATGCCGTCGAGTGCGACGACGTCGCCGAAGTATTTGGTGATCCCGCGAGCCCGGACTGAAAGGCGTGTGTCCATGGGTCCCTTCCTGTGAAGCCTCCAGGGACCCTAGGGATTTCATGGCTTGCGGACAGGAACGGTGAATTGAACGTTGATGGAACGGTGGGGGGAGTTCATGAACAGGTCAGCAGTGAGCCAGAGTTGAGTAAAGAATGTGACGCACCGTCAATCGTGCCACGAACGCCGTGAGCGAGCAGGGGGAGTGTCATGCGTAACCTTTACTCTTAATTTTCTGTCCATGTATTGCATGCGAGGCTCGGGTTGGCAATTCCCTCCGTTTCGTGGAGTGGGTGTTTCCGTCTCGATCCGGAAGCGGTGCGCGTGCGGCGGGCGTCGGGTCGGGTGCCCGGCGACACCGACCTCGCGGCCACCGCCGACGGCCAACTGGCTCCGAAGGCGGCCACCGTGGACATCACCTTCTCCGGGCCGCGCTGTTCCTGCGCCGCCCGGAGCGGATCCCGTTCGAGACGGACGATCTGCTGGAGGCGAAATCGCTGCAGGACGCGGTCGGTTACCGGCTGGACGGGCACGTCGAAGTCCAGTCGATGCTGTTCGGGGCGGCGGTCCTGGCCGTCTCCGTGATCCTGGCCGCGCTCACCGAGGAACTCGCGCCGTTCGTGCGCGCTCATTTCCTGGTGACTCTGCTCTTCGCGGTTTCCGGGGAGTCGCAATCCAGTGAGACGGCGACAGGGCGGGAGAATCTCGACGAGGAGTGCTACGTGAAAACCAGGGAAGGACTGTGGGTGCTCTACCGCGAGGCGATGTCGGGAGACACGGAGAACGCGTTGGACATTCTCGAGATCATCGAAGAGGACGAAACCCGTTTCTCCCACTTTCGCACGGCCCTGGCGGGCCGCCTCGTGAAACAGCAGAAGAAACGGTCATGATGAATTTCCACGGACGATGAGAACGGCAGGCGCCGAGCCCTTCGGTGGCACGGCGGGCCGCGGGTACGCAGACCATGCCGGACGTGCCGTTGCTCCGGACATCGATCCGACGCCGTACGCCCGCGCAGGACATCGAGGACTTCGAGAACGGCCAGGCGCTGCGGGTCCTCCGGTTCACGGAGAACATCGGCGGGACGGTCACACAGTCCGTCGGCAAGGACAGGGGCATTGCCCGGCTGATGCACGGGCACCTGCGGCCGGCCGTCGGTGAGGCTCCGCTCTGGAGCGACCGGCGGGGCGACCGCACCGCGACCCTGCGCCCGCCGTTCCGTCCGAAGCTCACGGCCGGGAAGGTGCCGATGGCGCCAGGTTCGACCGCTACGAACTCGTCGCCGCAGACGGGACGTACGACCTGGTGGTGCCGAAGATCGACGGGGAGCTGGTACGGCACGTGTTCGCCTCGACGGAGGGCAGCTGAATCCCGGTCGCTGTCCGGTCCGCCGCCGTGAAAGGGTCCGGCGTGTTTCGGAACTGTCACGGGTCTTGTCACCGGTGCGGGCGGCGTGCCAGTGTCCGGCCATGGTTACGTAACCATGGCCGGTTTACACGGGTCCGAGTGTCTGTATCCGGGCCCTGGTTCATCACTGCCTCGGCTCAGGTGACGAACCCGCACTCCGCCCTCCGCGATTCCCGTCACTGGAGACGACATGACCAAGACCCCGACGAGGTCGAGAAGACTGGCCAGCGTGCTTATGGCCGGCTTCGGCGCGACACTCCTGTTCCTGACCGCCCCGGCCCCCGCCCTCGCCCAGTCGGCCCCCGAGCGGTCGGCCGCCTCGCACGCGCCGGCGAAGCCCGCGGCGAAGGGCGGTACCAGTGACTTCCGCGGGGTGAACTGGGCGGACCCGCGCGACAACTACGCCAGTGACGCCGTGGTGCCCAGCGGGCTGAAGGTGACCGACGACTACCACACCGTGTACGGCACCACGGGCCGTATGGTGCGCGGCTTCAAGAAGAACCTGGGCGCCAACACGCTGCGCCTGCCGATCAACCCGGCGACCGTGGGCACCACCTGGTGGAAGTCGTACCGGGCGACGATCGACGCGGCCACGGCCTACGGTGACAAGGTCATCGTCAGCTACTGGGAGGCCGACTCCAGCAAGGACGGCCTGGTCGACGACACGGCCGCCTGGAAGAAGATGTGGAACACCGTGGTGCGGGAGTACAAGCACAACCCACGGGTCTACTTCGAGCCCATGAACGAGCCGCACGGCTACACCCTGGACCAGTGGGTGTCCGTCACCAGCGGCTGGCTGGCGCAGCACAAGGACGTCCCGCGCGGCCGTGTCGTGATCAGCGGCACCGGCTACAACGACAACGTCACCGGTGTCGGCGCGGCACCCGCACTGCGGGGAACGCTGCTGTCGCTGCACTTCTACGGGTTCTGGGCCAGCTACACCCAGCAGGCTGACTGGGTCGCCGACCTGGAGGCCCGGATCGGCAAGTACGCCGGCCGGACCATCATCGACGAGGCCGGTTCCCCGATGACCATCGGTCTGAACTACGGCGCGTGGAACGGCAACATCTACACCTCGTACCTCGCGGCCGTGGCCAACACCGCCCGCGGCAAGGGGATGGGCCTGGTGTACTGGCCGGGGCTGCGGTTCGGTGACGCCTACTCGATCGAGTCGCTGGACTCCAACGGCAACCTGGTGGACAACAGCGCCACCGGAGTCGCCCTGCTGCGCTGGGGTTACGGCTTCGGCAAGACCCCGCCCGTCAACGACCTGCCGCCCGCGCCTCCCGGTGAGGTCCTGCGCGGAGTCGGCTCCACCCGCTGTGTGGACGTGCCCGGCTTCAGCACGACCAACGGCACCCAGCTCGACCTCTGGGACTGCAACGCCGGCGGCAACCAGACCTGGAACTGGGACGCGGACAAGCAGCTCACCGTCTACGGCAACAAGTGCATGACGGTGGGCGGCACCGGAGCCACGGCGGGAGACCCCGTGGTCATCTCCGACTGCACCGGCGCGACGGCACAGCAGTGGAACGTGAACGCCGACCTCTCCGTGACCAGCGTCGCGAACCCGGCGCTCTGCCTGGACGCGGCCGGAGCGGGCACCGGTAACGGCACGTCGGTCGACGTCTGGTACTGCAACGGAAGCAGCAACCAGCAGTGGGCCAGGAGCTGATTCCGGCACCTGCTCCCCTCGACCGCTGACTCGACCACCGGCTCGACGACCGAACTCGACCACTGACGCCGGTCAGCGCCGCCGCTCTTCGCCCCCGGGTGAGGACGGCGGCGCTCCGGTGCTCGCGCGGACCACCAGCCGGGTCGGGACCAGGGTCCTGTCGACCGTGTCGGGCCCGGTGCGGCCGATCTTGCCCAGCAGCTTCTGCAGGCTGAGCCGGCCGACCGCGGCGAAGTCCTGCCGCACGGTGGTCAGCGGCGGCCAGAAGGCATGGGTCTCCTCCATGTCGTCGAACCCCACCACGCTGACGTCGTCGGGAATCCGGCGGCCGAGCTCGTGCAGGGCACGCATGACACCGAGGGCCATATGGTCGTTCGCGGCGAAGATCGCCGTGACCTCCGGCCGTCGCCCCAGAGTCAGCCCGTGCCGGTATCCGGACCGGGTGGTCCAGTCGCCGTACAGCACCGGGGGCGCGGTGATGCCGGCCTGCTGCAGGGTGCGCCGCCAGGACTCGACGCGATGGGCCGCGGAGTACGAGGTCGGGGGTCCGGCGATGTGCCATACCTGCTGGTGGCCGAGTTCCAGCAGGTGTTCCGTCGCCTGCCGGGCGCCCTGTGCCTGATCGGTGTCCACCACGGTGTAGCCGGGGCCGGTGTCGGAGTCGACGACCACCATCGGAACCCCTGGCGGGAGGCTGAACTCCGCGTCGTCGAGGAGATGCGCCTCGAAGATGAGGATCACTCCGTCGACGGCCGCCTCGCTGAGCCGGTCGTAGGCACCGGAGACCCCGCCCATGGTCGGGTCCGGCACGGGGATGAGGGTGACGGCGTACTTGGCGCGGGCGGCCTCCCCCGCGATGGCGTCGAGGGTGCGCGTGTTTCCGAACGTCCTGAGCGTGAAGGTGATGACACCGATCGTGTTGAACCGCCCGCTCTTGAGCGCGCGTGCGGCTCCGTTCGGCCGGTAGCCCAGCGCCTGCATCGACTCTACGACCCGCTGCCTGGTCGCCGGGTCGACGTTCGTGTGGCCGTTGGACACGCGCGAAACCGTCTGCGGCGCGACACCGGCGTGTCGGGCGACGTCCGCCATCGACGGCCGGGGCCGTCCGGACATGGGCTTGTCCCCAATCGCCATGATCCCTTGTTTCCCCTGTTTTCCCTGCTTCTCGGGCCCTGACAACAGCCTAGGCCCACTCCCAGGACGCTGCCGGATGTTCCACCGCGAGGTGGTCTCAAGGATCCGGCCCGCGACCGGCCTCAAAAATCCCCCGCGTCGGGGGGCAACCTTTCCGGCGTTCCGCGGCAACTGACGAGTCGAAAGCCCCCACGCGGGAGCTTCACACACCGCACGCGTTCCACCACCACGTAAGGACTCATCCGTGGCTTCCCCTTCGCATCGCCGCTCCCTCCGCACGCGTCGCACCGTTCTGGTCTCCACCGCGGCCGTGGCCGCAGCGGGTCTCGGTGCCGCCGTGTTCGCCATGAACGCGAACGCGGGTGCCGTCGACCTGGCTCACCAGGTGCTGCCCGCCAAGGACGGCTGGGCCGCCTCCGGCACCGGCACGACCGGGGGCGCGCGGGCAGACTCCGCGCACGTCTTCACCGTCAGCACCCGCGCGCAGCTGGTGAAGGCGCTGGGCAGCGCGACCAACTCGACGGCGAAGATCATCAAGATCAAGGGCACCATCGACGCCAACACGAACGACGCGGGCAAGAAGCTGACCTGTGCCAACTACGCGGCCGGTACGGGATACTCGCTCGCCGCCTATCTGAAGGCGTACGACCCGGCCACGTACGGCCGTTCGAAGCTGCCCTCGGGTACGCAGGAGAAGGCGCGGGCCGCGGCCCAGGCCGCGCAGGCGAAGAACATCGTCTTCAAGGTGCCGGCCAACACCACGATCGTGGGAGTGCCGGGCACCAAGGCCGGGATCACCGGCGGCAGTCTCCAGGTGAAGGACGTCGACAACGTCATCATCCGGAACCTGAGCTTCAGCGCCACCGAGGACTGCTTCCCGCAGTGGGACCCGACGGACGGTTCCACCGGCAACTGGAACTCCGCGTACGACTCCGTCACCCTGCGCGGGGCGACCCATGTCTGGGCCGACCACAACACCTTCACCGACGCGCCGCACCTCGACAGCGTCAACCCGAAGTACTACGGCCGGGAGTACCAGATCCACGACGGCGACCTCGACATCACCAAGGGCTCCGACCTGGTGACCGTCGAGCGCAACCAGTTCACCAACCACGACAAGACCATGCTGATCGGCAGCAGCGACACCGACAGTGTCGGCAAGCTGCGGGTCTCCATCCACCACAACGTGTGGAAGGGCATCGTCCAGCGTGCCCCGCTGGCCCGGATCGGCCAGATCCACGTCTACAACAACTACTTCGACACGACGACCCTGGGCGGCTACGCGCCCCTCTACACGGTCAACTCCCGGGCCAAGGCGCAGGTCGTCGCCGAGTACAATGCCTGGAAGGTTCCCTCCGGCGGCAAGACCGCGAAGCTGCTGAGCGGCGACGGCACCGGCTCGGTCGCGGCCACCGGCAACCTCGTCAACGGCACGGTGACGGATCTCGTGGCCGCGTACAACGCCGCGAACTCCAAGAAGCTGAAGACGACGGTCAACTGGAAGCCGGCCCTGACGGCAGGTCTCCAGACGACGGCGAAGAACCTGGCGACGGAGCTGGCGGGGACCACGGGGGCCGGGGTTCTCTCCTAGGGACACAAGGGCCCGGGACCGATGGTGCGACGCCGTCGACCGATCCGGGCCCGGTCGCTTCGCCCCGCCGGATCCCTCCGGCGGGTCGAAGCGCTGCGAAGTGGGCGGAGCGGGGCGAGCCTGTGCTGAAGGCCGGCCCTGGTCAGGCACTCACGGTGCTGGTCGAGAAGTCGCGCACCCAGCTGTCGCTGTTCGGACTGCTCTCCTCCCGCAGCTCCTGGGGCTCGGCTCGCTGAACGTCGTCCTCGGCAGGACTCGGCGACGACGATGAGCGTCCTGCTTCTGCCGGAGACCCCGTGGCAGCGCTCGCCGCCTGGTGGTTCATGGACCGGAACATCGCGATCGCGACGATTTCCGGGCTGCTGCTGATCATCGTCGGCGTCACCGTCGTGGTGACCGGCGGCGGGGAACAGCTCGCGCCGGTACTGGACGACAGGCGGGATCCCCGGCTGGACTGGGCGACGTGCACCGAGAATCCGACGGTCATGCTCACCTGTCACGGTGTCGGGGCGTTCGGCGCCCTTCACATGCGCAAATCATGACCCCCGGTGGCGGAGAAGCCGTTTGTCGACGATCCCACCGTGTCACTCACGGCCTCCACCCGGCGACGCTGAACGCTCACGACCCGGACGGGCCCGGTCGTGGACCCTCGGCATCGATGGTGGCGCGGCCGGTCGCCGCGAGGAGGGCGAGCAGCGCGAGTACGGTCAGCAGGGCGATGACCAGCAGCAGGACGGCCGGGGCCGTCGGCCGGTTCCAGAGCGCGAAGACCAGGGTCACGATCAGCAGGGCGGCCAGGGCGATCCACCGCCGGTGGGCCTCGGCCCAGATCCCCACCCGGCCGGTACGTGCCTGGCGGGCGTACGCCCATCGCGCCGCGGAGTCGGCGGCGCGCTCGGAGGCGCCCCGGACAGCGAGTGGCAGCCTCCCCGGGCCGATCAGGTAGGCGCCGAGCGCGATGACCACACCGAGCACGATCACCGTGCGCAGGCCGGCCCGCAGAAAGCGCAGCAGGGTGTCGAAGACGGCTGCCGCGGCGGCCTCGGACTGCACCTGGGGCGGGAGGTGATCAAGGTAGTAGCGGCGGACGACGACCAGGACGACGGCCACGACCAGGCAGGCGAGGGCCGCGCCGAGAGCCGTACGGGCCAGCGCCCGGCGCCGCCGCCGGGCCAGCAGGACGCCGGCCGCGCCGATCACCACGACCAGCGCGGGCAGCCAGTTCCCGAGGACGTCCAGCAGATGGGCGCCCTTGCGGATCTTCTCCAGTTCGTCGGACTGGAAGAGCACCATCTGCTTCTCGACCTCGGGGATCCCGGCGGCCGGTGACAAGCCGGCCTCGACGAGCGCCTGCCTGACCTGATCGACGGCTTCGCCGACATCGAGGGTGACCGTCCCGCTGTCCACCCCCACCGCACCACGGCCCTCACCCGTGAGCGCGTGCACGACCCCGGCGTGGGCGGCGCGGTTGGCTTCGGTCCAGATCCGTTCGAAGCGGTCGCCGCGCACGAAACGGGTGGCCACCTTCTCGACCGTGCCGGTGACCGCGGAGTCGAGCTGCGGGCCCAGACCCTTCACGGCCTCGGCCGCGCGGGACGGCAGCCCCTGCGACCGCAGCCAGGCGGCGATGTCAGCGGCGGCCCGGGTGCCGTCCGCCCGCACATCGGCGGCCCGGGTGATGCGCCTGACCGCCGCGTCCTCGATCGCCGGATGCGAGGCCAGCGGCGCGACCGTCGCCACATACCGGTCGGTGTCCAGCACGATGTCGTGCACCCACACGGTGAGCAGGGCGACCGGCACCAGGACGCAGGTGAGCACGATGAGCACCGCCGAGGCGGTGATCCGCGTGATCCGCACGGCGGCCGAGCCGTGCCCGCGGTCGTTCGCCGCCGTGTCACCCGCCTTCCCCTCCGGGGTGGGGGCGGCCTCGGACGGCTCGTGCGGGCTGGCGGCCATGGGGGCTCCAAGACGTCTTGTGCGGGTGCCTCCCTCCATTTCCGCCGCTCTACGGCAGGACGGCCCGTCCGGATGGGCCGTACGGGCCGGAGTCCGGCGTGTCCGGGTCGACGCCAGGGGGCAGCCCCCGGCGGCCTGTATAAGGAGGCCACCGGCGCGATCACGCGGCAGGCGGGGCCGCCCCGGCAGCGCGGAAGCCGATGGATCCGGAGGGCCAGAACATGAGCGGCGGCGCCTGGACCGTTGTGGCGGTGGCGGGTGTCACGGCCGCCTACGCACTGGGGTCGCGACGGCTGTCCTCGACGCCGCTGTCGTCGGCGATCGTGTTCGTCGGCTCCGGGATCCTCCTCGGCCCCGCCGCGCTCGACATCGTCGACCTGGAGCACGACGCCGCACCGATCATCGCGCTCCTCGAAACCGCCCTGGCGCTCGTGCTGTTCACCGACGCCATGACGGTCCGCAGACGCGACCTGGTGACCGGCGGCTTTCTGCCGGGTCGTCTGCTGGGCATCGGGCTGCCGCTGAGCATCGGCGCGGGCTGGCTGCTCGCCCGGCTCCTGCTGCCCGGCCTGACGGTGTGGGAACTCGCCCTGGTCGGCGCCATCCTCGCCCCCACCGACGCCGCCCTCGGCACCACCGCCCTCTCCCATCCGCGCGTCCCGGCGCTGGTACGGCACGGCCTGAACGTCGAGAGCGGCCTGAACGACGGCATGGTGCTGCCCTTCTTCGTCCTGTTCCTGGCGGCCATCCCGGGCACGCACTACGCGGAGGAGGGCGTGGCGGGTGTCTTCTGGCGCGCCCTCGTCCTGAGCGCCGCGCTGGGTCTCGTCGTCGGCGGGCTCGGCGGCCGGCTGCTGCAGTGGTCCCTGGCCAGGGGGTGGGTCACGGGGGAGTGGCGGCAGGCCTATCCGCTGGCCCTCGCGGCGGCCTCGTACGAACTCGCCGTCGTGACGGACGGCAGCGGCTTCATCGCCGCCTGGCTGGCCGGCTTCGCCTTCGGGTTCGCCCTGCGCCGCCACCGGACCGGCAACGACCAGGAAGTCCCGGAAGTCCCGGACCGTACAGCCGAGTTCGCCGAGAACCTCGGGGGACTCCTCGCGGCGATCAGCCTGCTGGTCTTCGGGGCGGTGCTGCTCGGCCCCGCACTGGAGCACCTGACCTGGCGGATCGTCCTGTACGCGGTGCTCAGCCTCACCCTCGTCAGGATGCTGCCGGTGGCCCTGTCCCTCGCCGGGAGCGGGCTGCGGCTCCCCACGGTGGCGTACGTCGGATGGTTCGGGCCGCGCGGTCTCGCGTCCGTCGTGCTGGCACTGCTCGTGGTGGAGGAGCACGTCCACGGGGTGGAGCTGCTCGGCAGGGTGGTCGCGATCACCGTAGGCCTGAGCGTCCTCCTGCACGGCGTCTCCGCGGTGGCCCTCGCCGAGCGGTACGGCCGCTGGCTCGGGAGGACCGCGACGACCACGCGCGACCTGCGGGAGGTCACAGCCGTACCGCCCGAGAGGTGAGTCGGGGAAGCCGGCCGGGTGCCCAGGACGAGGTCAGGACGTCAGGACCTTCTCCTTGGCGTGCTGGAACTCCGTCTCGGTGAGGACACCCCTGCTCTTGAGCTCCGAGAGCTTGGTCAGTTCGTCCGCGGGGCCGCCGGCGCGTCCCTGGAAGTACGCGTCGAGCGACTCCTGCCGTGCCCTGGCGGCCTGGTGTTCCCGCTTGCCCATGTCACGGCCCCGGACGATCAGGTACACGAAGATCCCGAGGAACGGCATGACGATCAGGAAGAAGGTCCACCCCGTCTTCGCCCAGCCGCTCAGCGAGTCGTCGCGGAAGACATCGCCGATGACGCGGAACAGCAGGGTGATCCACAGGATCCACAGGAAGATCCACATCATCGTCCAGAACGCGCCCAGGAGCGGATAGTCGTATGCCAGGTACAGGTTGTCGCTCATAGTCGTCCTCCTGCCTGTGCCGTGCCTCGCGGCACGACAGTCGTCGTCGGTCCCCTGAACGCGCTACGCGTTCAGGGCACGGACCCGGCCGGTGCGTACGGCGTCGGTGAGTGCTTGGTGGTCGCGTTCGTTCTGGTCCGCGTAGCGTTCGGCGAAGACGGCGACCGCGCGGTCGAAGACGTCGCCGCCGCCGAGGTAGGCGCCGATGGCGATGCGGTCCCCGGATCTGGCGTGGGCGCGGGCGAGGGTGGCGCCGCAGAGTTCACCGAAGGCGCGCATGTCCTTGGGGGTCATGAGCTGGGGTGCGGCGATGCCCTTCCAGTCCCGCAACTGGCGTACGTAGAAGTCGCGTCGGCGCCCGTCGATGCCGGTGACGCGTGCCCAGCCGAGGAAGATGTCGCCGGCGGCCTGCATGAGGCGCTGTCCGGCGACGACCCGATGGCCCTGGTTGTCGTAGACGCTCGCTCCCGCGTACGGGGCCAGCACGGACCGGTCGGCTTCCTTGGCCTGGAGCAGCAGCGGATCCTCGTCGTCCCGGCCGAGCAGCAGGATGATCCAGCAGCGGGTGCCGACGCTGCCGACCCCGACGACCTTGCGGGCCATGTCGACGACCCGGTACTGCCGCAGCAGATGGCGGCGGTCGGACTGCAGGCTGTGACCGTAGCGCTCGATCAGCTCGTGCAGCTGTTCCTCCAGGGCGTCGCGTTCGACGTCCGGCAGCAGGTCCTGGAGCGGCACGATCAGGGGCGGGTCGGGGGAGATCCCGCGTCGGCCGTCGGTCACCCGCGTGAGCTTTTCGAACGCCTGGAGGCTGTCGCGGCCACGCGCCTTGGCCATGGCCCGCCGGGCACGCTCGCGGGCCCGCGCCCCCACCTTCCGGTCCGCCAGCTCCCACAGCACGTCCGTGTCGGCCTTGGCGTACCAGACGTCGAGGTGGCCCAGGCCGGCGAAGTGGCGCATCCGCTCGCGGTAGGACCGTACGGCGGTCCGTACGACGGAGGCCCGTTCGGCATCCGGGTAGCCGTTCTCGCGGCCGGCGATGGCCAGGCTCGCGGCCAGCCTCTTGACGTCCCACTCCCAGGGGCCCGGCAGGGTCTCGTCGAAGTCGTTGATGTCGAACATCAGGTGCCGCTCGGGCGAGGCGAGCAGCCGGAAGTTCAGCAGATGCGCGTCACCGCACAACTGTGCGGTGAATCCCGAGCGGGGAGTGTCGGCCAGGTCACCGGCCATGATGGCGGCGGCACCCCGGTAGAAGCGGAAGGGGGACTCCAGCATCCGGCCGTAGCGGATGGGTACGAGTTCCGGCAGCCGGGCGGCCGACTGCGCCTCGATGACGTCCACCGGATCCGGGCGCTTCGCCGACGGCTGGTACTCGGCGTGAGCGGAGCGCGGAGCGTCGGCCCGTGCGGCCCGGCCCAGGGCCGCCCTCTCCTTCGGTTGCCCCCCACCGACCTGTTCGGCCATGACGCCACCACCTCCTGAACGGAGCCGGCTTTGGGGGACCTGCCCCGATCCCGGCCCGTTTTGGGCCCTCCCACCGTTCCACAACCCGCCCCGGCCGGCATCTCGAGGTGCGCGGGGCACCCTGCGGGACGAGATGGGAAGTAGCGCGAACGGCCCCACGCGCACGCGCGGTCGGGTGGGGCCGTACGACACGAAGGAGCCTGCGATGGCCAGTCATGCGAGTGGGAGCCGCTCGGGTGCGGCGGTACGGAGTTCGGCGAGGACCGGGATCGGGCTCGGCAGCGGCTGGCTGGTCTTCGCGGCCGTCCTGATGGTCTTCGGCGGCCTGATGACGCTTCTCGCGGGCATCGCCGCCATCGCCAACGACGACGTGTTCGTCACCACCCGGAACTACGTGTACGAGTTCGACATCACCGGGTGGGGCTGGATCCATCTGATCATGGGTGTGGTCATCACTCTCGCCGGTGTCGCCCTGTTCCAGGGCGCCACCTGGGCGAGGGTCGTCGGCGTGGGACTGGCCGGCCTGGCCATGATCGCGAACTTCCTCTGGATCCCGTACGCGCCGCTCTGGGCCGTGGTCCTGATCGCGATCAACGGCTTCGTCATCTGGGCGCTGTGCACCGCTCCCGGCCCGGCGGAGCGATGAGGAGGCAGGGACGGCTCGTTCCCCGCCGTCGCGCGGTCATGGCTCCGTCGAACGGGGCTGGGTCCTCGGGATCCGCTGGGTGAAGAACATCGCGAGGAGCGCGGTGAAGGCGAGGACGGCGAGTGCGGCGCGCAGACTGTCGATCCGGGCGGCGGCGTTCGCGTCGAACGCCGCCCGAGCCGCCTCCGGGCTCACGCCCGCCTTGTCGAGGACCGTCCTGAGCTGGGCGTCCGACAAGAAGGGCACGCCGCTGCGGAGTTCCACGGTCGCCCTGTTCCCGACGTCGTCCGGGATCGCCGGATTACGGCGGAGCCGCCCTGCCGACGGAGCCGAGGACGATCCGCACACGTCTTTCAACGGCTCCGTGCCGCGGTCGAGTCGGCGGTTTCCGCCGACTGGTCCCGGTCCGGCTCACACGTTGTCGCCGCGTGTCGCCCTTCACACGCGGGACATGCCGGTCCGGGCCCGGCGCGTCGGCGGGTGACCGACGTCCAGGCGGTGGCGGCGAGCGCGGTCACCGTGAGGGTGGCCAGCATCAGCGTGGTGTGGGATCCGGCGCTGTCGGCGGTCCGGGCGACGGGGTTGGGCAGGCCCAGGCGGTCGGCCAGCCAGCCGAGGGCCGCCGTGCCGGTGAGCAGGGCGCCGGCCAGTCGCAGCGCGCGCTGGACACGCAGACGCGCCAGGACCAGCAGGGAGGGCAGGGCGAGACAGACCAGCAGGAGCTGGACCAGCTCGATACCGAGGTTGAAGCCGAGGAGACTGGTCACGAGCTGACCGGTGGACAGATGCATCTCGGCCAGGACGAAGGAGAACGCCATGCCGTGGCCGAGCCCGAAGACCCCGGCGACGAGCGCCTCCTTGCCCGGGAAGAGGGGGCGGACGGCGTGGACCGCGCCGACGAGGATGCTCGCGGCGATGAACGCCTCGACCGGCCGGCCGGGGATGTCCAGACGGCCGAGCGCGGTGGCGGCCAGCGCGACGGAGTGCCCGGCGGTGAAGGCGAGCGTGATGCGGCCGATCCGGCCGAGCGCGGTCCGGCCGCCGACCAGGCCGTCCCAGCGTCGTCCGCTGACCGCGAGCGGCGCGGGCAGGAGCAGGATCAGCAGGAACAGCAGGTGGTCGGTGCCGGTGAGGATGTGGTCGCCGCCCAGCTTCACCATGGCGAGGAAACCGCGCCAGGCGCTGCCGTCACCGAGGTCGACCTTCAGGGCCTGGACGGTCATGGTCCGCGTGTCGATCCGGATGGTGCCGACCTGGGTGGTGCCCTCGCCGTCGACCTGCCCGGAGGACCAGTCCTGACGAACCGTCACCAGTACCGTGTGCGTGACGACCTGGTGGACGATGACGTCGTAGGCGAAGGTGAAGTGGCGTACGTCGGTGCCGGCCGGCGGGGTGAGCACGGCCTCGGCGACCAGCTCGCGGTAGGGGCCGGTGGAGGTCTGCTCGGTGCTGCTGAGGCTCAGGCCGCCGATGCCGACCTCCCAGGCCCTGCCCTGGGTGGTGACCGGGTGGATGTGCCCGGCGAGGTAGGTCCGGACGGCCTTGGCCCGCTGGGCCAGTGTGGTCTCGGTGGCGCTGCTCAGATCGATCCCGCTGGCCCGGGAGAAGTCGTCGACCGGCAGTTCCAGGCGGGCGTTCACCGAGGTCCGGTACACGTCGAGCTCCACCACCGAGTGCGGCATCGGATGCGCGGCGGCCGGCGACGCCCCTGTGAGGAGCGCCGCCGGCACCACGATCGCGATCCCGGCCACCAGACGCAGTGCTGTGGTCAGCCAGTTTCGCGGTCGGATCATGAGAAGGAGAACTCGCTTCCGTAGTCGCGGGTGTGGTCCCGGTACACGGTGTGGTAGTGGATCTGGTCCCGGTAGACGACGCCGCTCTGGCAGACGAACTCGATCCACACGCTGGGACCGTCGATGCGGACGTAGTCGCCCTGGGTGTCCAGACCGGTGCCGCCGGAGTAGGAGACGAAGGTCTGGTCGAGCTCACGCGCGTACGTCTTCGTGAGCTGTGCGGCGGTGGCGTTGTCCACGTCGGCGATCCAGGGGTGGATCGCCTCCAGGACCAGCTTCTTCTGCTTCGGCGACAGCGAGCCGGCCTTGATGCCCTCCTTGGTCGCCGGGAACTGGCCGTCCTCGCCCGGGCCGAGCAGCACGTCGCTGAACGACTCGGACAGCTTGGCCTTGGCCAGCTGCTCCGTGCTGAGGCTGCTGGTCAGCTTGAGCAGACCGTCGCGGAAGTTCGCCAGCGGCTCGTACGTGGTGCCGTCGTCCGCGGTCCAGCTGGTGGGCTCGACGCCGGTGAAGAACGGGCTGGCGCCGGACACCTTGCCGTCCTTGTAGGTGATGTTCACGGCGAGGTGGTGGCCGCCGAAGTGCAGCTGCCAGGTGCCGTCCGCCGACGGGGTGCCCAGGAACGCCAGGAAGTAGATGTCACTGCCGTAGCCACCACCGGCGCCGCCGCCGGGCGCACCGGACGGCGGGGTGCCCGTCGGGGCGTCGCCGGCCGTGGCGCTCGGGTCCGTCGAGGCGGTGGCCGACGGGTCGGCCGAGGTGGAGGCGGAGGGGTCCGCCGAGGCGTCGGTCGACGTGCTGCTCGACGGCGCGGAGGGACCGGAGCCGGAACTCTCCGCCGAGGCCAGCTGGTCGTCGGCCAGGAGGGTCTGCAGGACGTGCTCGTAGCCGGTGTCCTTGCCGGTCCCCAGGGCCACCTTCAGCACGTTCTTCAGGGCGGCCAGCTGCTCGTCGCTCAGCGAGCCGGTCTGGATGCCCGGCCGGCAGGACGAGCCGCACGGCAGGTTCGACCACGAGGTCGCGTTCGCCTGGGAGAAGTCCAGGACCGTCGCCGCCTGCTGGTCGGAGTCCAGCGTGTTCAGGAACGCGTTGGCGGCGCTGACCACGGCCGCGACGCCGTTGGCCTTCTTGTCGACCGGGAAGTGGACGCCGGCCTTCTTGGCCCCGCCCGTGGTCGTCGCGGCGTTGGCTGCCGCGAATCCGCCACCGACGAGGACGACACCGGCGGCCACACCGGCTATACCCCGCCAGGTCCGGCGGTGACGCGCCCGACTTGTTCTCTCTTTGCTCACGAACAGCTCCCTGAAGACAAGGGTGGGGACGGTGCCGACTCCGGGGAGCGGCACCGTCCAGGACACGCGCGCGATGAGAGAGGAGTACCAGCAACATTGTTGACAACTCAATGCGTGCGGCTCGGGCCCCGTCCCATTTGGATGGCGTACACCGCATATTGAGGAGAATCCCTGGGCCTGTTGACAGGTGGCTCTCATCGCGGCTTCAGCCGCCGAAACGGACTGCGGCCCGGTCACGTCGGAGCCGGCCGAGGTGAGGGTGGTCACGGGATCCGGGAAAGCGCGGCAACCTTTTCGGCCGCCGTGGAGACTATGGGCCGGAAGCTGCCTCGACTGGAGCCCCGTATCGCGCACACGCACTCCCGGACCAGGTAAGGACCTCTGCCGTGGCGTCCCACTCCCCGCGCCGTTCCCCGCGCCCCTCCCCTCTTCGGCGGCGCGGCGTTCTCGTCGGCGCCACCGTGGCGGCCGTCGCGCTCGTCATATCCCTGGTCATGGCTCTACGGCCCGACCACCAGGCCGACGACGGGTACGGGGCGGCCGTGTCCGCAGCCGGCGCCCGGGTGATCCTCCCGCCCGCGACGCCGGAGCCGACGACGTCCGCCCCGAAGAAGCCCCCGGTCACCCGGTCCCCGACCCCGACGGCCACCCCGGGCGTCCCGGCGGCCGCGAAGGCCAGACCCAGGCCGACGCCCACGCCCTCGGCCGCGAGCGGAGGAGGCGGCGGTGTCGCCGCCGCCCGGCCGGCCTCGGGTGACGCGCCGCTGGCCGGCCGGATCCGGCCCGGCACCACCTACCAGGGGGTCGCCACGTTCTACGGCGCCGGGAACGGCGAGGGCCACGCCTGCTCGTACGGCCCGAGCTCCGACGTCATGACCGCCGCGATGAACACCGCCGACTACGAGACGTCCATGGCGTGCGGGGCGTACATCCTCGTCCGCGCGGCGAGCGGGGCCTCCGTCACCGTCCGGATCACCAACGAGTGCCCGGGGGACTGCGCGCCCGGCCAACTCGACCTCAGCGCCCCGGCCTTCGCCAAGATCGCCGACCCCGTGGCCGGCCGGATCCCGATCACGTGGAGCCTGCTGAGCCCGGCCACGGCCGAGCCGCTCTCGATCCGCTACAAGACCGGGTCCAGCCAGTACTGGTGCGGCATCCAGGTGATCGGTCACCGCAATCCGCTGGCGCGCCTCGAAGTCCGTACCGGCAGCGGCTGGGTCCGGCTGGCGCGCACCGGGTACAACTACTTCCTCTCCGAGCAGGGCAGCGGGTGCGGCGGCTCGATCAGGATCAGCGACATCTACGGGGAGCAGCTGACCCTCGACGGGATCGCGGTACGGCCGGACGTCGTCCAGCCGACCCGCGTCCAGTTCGCCGCCCACTGACCGGCCCTTGACCGTCCCGGGGCGCTGAGGGCCGGTCCGGCGGATCACGCCGCGGGGGCGGGGGACGGGCACGCCCTCGCCCGGAGCGGGACCCCCAGCGGCGTTGTGGTCGGTTGCCCACGCTTCGCGTCGACGCCGCCTCCTCCGCCTTGCGGCTGGGACGCGCCGTGCTCCGCTGGACCCGCGTCGATCAGTCGCCGGTGCCTGTCTGCGACCTGATCCGCCGGACAGCTTCCAGTACGGCCTCGAGCTGGCGCAGCGGTTCGGCGCCGGCGAAACGCAGGGCGACGGTGTCCGCGCCGGCCGCCGACAGTGCGCCGATGTCCTCGGCGGCCTCCTGGGCGCTGCCGGACACGGTGAAGACGTCCTCCTGCGGGCGGCCCAGCCAGCCGCCCTGGCCCTCGGTGAGCGGGTGCAGGGCCCGCGCCACCTCAACGGGGTCGTCGCCCACGCAGCAGAAGGCCAGCACCGTCAGGGTGTGTTCGGGACCGGCGCCGCCCTTCGTGGTCAGCGCCCGGGTGTTCTCCAGGTCGCGCGGGCCGTGGCCCTCGGCGATCAGGGTGCCGTCCGCGACCCGGCCGGACAGCTCCAGCGAGCGGGCTCGCACCACCCCCGCGACCACGGGCGGCGGTTGGGTGGGCGGGTGTACCAACTGGACGCCGTCCAGGCGCACTTCGCGCCCCTCCAGCTCGACCCGCTCCCCGCGCAGCAGGGCGCGTACGGAGGTGATCGTCTCCTCCAGCAGGGCCAGCGGTGAACGGGGCGCGACGCCGACCGACTCCATCCACTCCCGCACGCCGTGCCCGATCCCGGCGACGAGCCGGCCCGGGAACACCCGGGCCAGCGTGGCCAGTTCCATCGCGAGCAGCGCCGGGCTGCGCAACGGAGCCGGGGTGATCCCGATGCCCACCCGCAGCCGCTCCGTCGCGCCCAGTGCCACGGCGGCGGCGGACACACCGCCGTTCCAGCCGAGGTCCTCGACCACCCACAGGTCGTCCACGCCGAGGGCCTCGGCCTGCCGCGCGAACCCGGGCAGCTCTTCCGGGGCCCAGTCGCGGTCGTACATCACACCGATCCGTAGGTTCGTCATGCTCCCGAACCTACGCGGTCGGCAGTGGGTCAGCCCTTGACCGGCTTGCCGCGGCCCCAGCCCCAGGCGAGGCGGTCGGCACCGGACTGGTTGGTGGTGGCCAGCCAGGGGCGGTCGGTGGTGCCCGTCAGGGTCTGGATCGAGTACATGTCGTCGGTGCGCAGGCCGGGCCAGTAGACGGAGCCCATCTTCAGCTCGCGGAAGGTGTCGGTGACGGCCTGCATGAAGTTGATGAAGTTGTTGTCGGGGGTCTTCTTGTTGTAGTCGAGGCCCGTCGTCATGAAGGCCCCGAACTCGTCCGCGACGGTCCGGCCGGCGCAGTCGCCGATACGTACCTTCAGGTCGGCCACCCACTGGTCGTAGGTCGCGTAGTCCTTCCAGAAGCCGTAGTGGTGCAGCGACAGGTACGTGCCCTTCAGGCGCGGGTCGGCGCAGACGGACGTCACGTGGTCGTTGTAGCCGGCGCCGCTGACGAACACCTGGTTGCGGGGAACCGACCTGTACCTCGCGAGCCACTTCGCCGCGATGTCGGCCCACTCGGTGTCGGTGTAGCCGTGCGGCTCGTTCATCGGCTCGAAGTAGACGTGCCTGTCGTTCTTGTAGGTCTTGACGACCCTGTCCCACATGGGCCAGTAGGTGGCCGTGTCGTCGATGAAGCCGTCCTTCTGGGCGCCGGTGCCCTCCCAGTAGGAGACGATCACCTGGAAGCCCTGGTCGGACGCCGCGTCGATGACCGCGCGGTACGACTTCCAGTAGGAGCCGTTGACCGTGTACGGGTTGATCGGCAGCCGCACGGTGTTGGCGCCGAGGTTCACGCGGAACGCCGCGATGATCCGGCTCGCCTTGGAGTAGGTCCGGGCGTAGTTGTCGGAGGTCGACAGGCCGGACAGCTGGAGCAGGTCGTCGGCGAAGTTGTCGCGCGGGTCGGCCCAGTTGACGCCCTTGAACCGGGTCGTGTCCTTGCCCGGCGCGCCGGCGGCGAGGGCGGAGGCGGAGGCAGGGGTGGAGGCGGAGGCGGGGCTCGCGGCGACGGCCGTACCGCTGGTCGCGGCGATCGCGAGCGCCAGGAGGGCCGCACGCAGGCGGGGGGAGAGGCGGGTGCCGCCGAGGATGTTGCCCATCAACTTGCCCTTTCGCATGCCGGTCGAAGGACCGAGGGGGGCGATGTTTACGTAAACATCGTGGCGCCGGAATCGTGGCACCCGGCACGGAGATCGTCAAGGTTTCCGGCACGTAACACGTCCGCCGGGCGGAACGGGTGTCGACAGGTCGAACGCGATGAAGTCCGGTACAGGCGTGGGTGCGGCGCCGTCACGCCGACAGCCTGCGGGCCGCGTCTCCGTTCCGGTCCTGCCAGTCGGTGCGGTGGGCACGGGCCGCCGATTCGGCGTGGCGCAGGGCCGGCGTCGGCACCGGCAGGCGGCACAGGGTGTCCAGGGTGGTCAGCATGTGCGCGGCGAAGCGGTGGCCGAGGGGAGTGAGGCGGCCGGAGGACAAGGTGACGGTGGTCGCCTCGTGGGCGGCCAGGCGCCAGCGGGCGAACTGGGCGTGCGCGGTGGCGCGCAGCGCCGGGTCGGGTTCCGTCTCCCGGCGGCGCTCCCAGAAGCGGGCGACGCCCAGATGCGCGTACGCACCGTGGAACAGGCCGGGGAGGGGGCGCGGGTCGGGGCGCCAGGGGGCGTAGAAGCGTTCGGGGCCGCCCGGTTCGAACAGGTCGAAGAGGTGGAGCAGCGCCGCCAGTTTGTTGTGCTGTGTCTCGTGCGTGAGCGTCACCGCGAGGCTCGTCGCCGAGGTCGGCGGGGACAGCGCCATGCAGCCGAACGTCTCCGCGCTGCTGCCGCTTCTGTTGCCGTGGCCGGGGCGGGTCAGCGGTACCAACAGGTTTGGTCCGGCGGCCAGTTCGGCGTACGTCTCGGGATGGTCGGCACGCAGGAGCCGGCCGGCGCCCCGGGCCGGAGCGGCCCAGCGGCGTGCCTCTGTGGCGGAGAGACCGTCCGGGTGGCGCGCCGAGTGGGGGAAGCAGGGTGGGTCGAGGGTGTCCAGCAGCAGCGGGGCGCCGCCGTCGAGAGTGAGGAGCAGATGCGCGCCGGACCAGCGGCCGGTGGTGCCGCGGAAGCCGTCGGCGCGGGCGGGTCCGTGCGGCGGGCCGCCCAACGGGCCGTCGGTGTAAGGGAGTCCGGGCACCGCGACCGTGTCGCCTGTCGCCGTCGCCGTGACGCGGCAGCGACCCGCCCCGTCGATATGCACCTCGGAGCGGTCGCCGGGGCGGGCACCGGGGAAGCGGGCGCGGCCCAGCGACGGCAGGGCGGCCCAGGGGCCGGTGAGCGGCAGCCCGGCTCGGGTCGGCAGCCCCGCACGGGCCGCCGCCGACACGGCCAGGGCCGTGAACCAGTGCACGGGCGGCGGGAGTTGGCCGTCCGGGTGACGCAGCTGGGCCAGCAGCCCGAACAGGGCGGGGCCCGCCGACGGGTGGGTCAGTACGGCCGTCGCCGCCTCGGGGGAGATGCGCGTGGCGTCGGTGAACAGACCCCAGGCGTGTTCGGCCGCCTCGGAGACAGCGCCCCCGGCCTCCCGAGCCGCCACGGTCACGGCGTAGGCACAGGCCAGCCGCCTGCTGTGCTCGGCACGCCCCAACAGCCGCAGAGCCGCCGCCCCACCGCCACCCGAGGCGACAGCGTCGAACAGCGCCCCCGGCATCCGGTACGGCGTCGGGCTCATGCGGGCCGCGCGGACATCGACATGCGGTCGGGGGCCGGGCCGGTTACACGGTCGGGCGGCGGGCTGGTCAGGCCACCGGGCGTTGAGCCGTTCACGTGGTCGGGGGTCGAGCCGGACGCGTGGTCGGGGGTCGGGGCGGTCACGTGGTCGGGGGTCGAGCCGGACGCGTCGTCGGCCGTCGGGCTGGTTATGCGGTCGGGTGTCGGGTCTGAGGCGTGGTCGGGGGTCGAGCCGGTGACACGGTCGGGCGGCGGGCTGGTCACGCCGCCGGGCGTCGAGCCGGTCACGTGGATGGGCTTCGGGCCGGACGCGCCGTCGGGCGTCGGGCTGGTCAAGGCGTCGGGGGTCGGGGCGGTCACGTGGATGGACTTCGGGCCGGACGCGTCGTCGGGCGGCGAGCCGCTCACGCCGCCGGGGGTCGGGCCGGTTACGTGGATGGATGTCGGGCCGGTCATGCCGCCCGGCGGCGGACCGGAGGGGGCGCCGGGTGAGGGGCTGGTTGTGGTGTTGGGCAGGGGCCGCTCTTCCTTCGCTCCCGTGTCCGACTCCACCCGCGTCCGCGTCCGCGCCTGTTCCCCTGTCCGCAGGTCCGCGTTCACGCGGTCGCGGACGCGGTTGATCAGTTCGGTCAGGTCGGCGCAGTACACGCTCGGATTGGCGAAGCCGGTGGCGTGGTCGTAGCGGGTCGCGTAGTGGCCGCCTCCGCAGACCCGGTGCAGGGGGCAGGCGCGGCAGGGGGCGGACAGGGCGGCGGTGCCCCACTGGCGGGCCGCGATGCCGGGGTGGAGCAGCAGGGTGTCGAAGGAGTGGTGGCGGACGTCGAGGCCGGTGCGGGCGGCGCCGTCGTACGCGGTGCGCAGCGTGTCGTCCTGGGTGAGGGAGCCGTCCGTGTCGACCACGGCGTACCGCACCGGGGACAGACCGAGTGCCTCGGTGCGCGGGGTGGCGCCGAGCAGCAGGGCGAGCAGGTTGTCGAGGAACCGGACCGAGGTCTCCTTGGTCCGGGCGCCGTACCAGCGCTCGAAGACCGCCCACAGCCAGTCCGCGTAAGGGGTACGCCTGCCGCGCGGGTCGAGACCGGGCGGTGGGGTCTGCCAGTTGCCCAGCGGGAGAAGGAAGTCGACGGCCGGCGGACTGTAAGCCAGCAGGGCCTCGTAGGTGCGTACCGGGTCGTTGCGCAGGTCGATCGTGCAGAGCAGCGCGCCGAACAGACGGCGGTGGCGCTCGCTAGCCAGGCGGCGCAGGGAGGCCTCGACCCGGGCGTGGCTGCCGCGGCCGTCCGCGCCCCGCCGGTGCCGGTCGTGGGCGGCCCGGCCGCCGTCGGTGCTCACCCCGACCGTCACCCCCAACTCGCCCAGCAGGTCGAGGCGTTGCTCGGTGAGGCGAAGACCGTTGGTCTGCAGGGTCAGGTGCAGGCGTACCCCGTCGCCGACCGCCCCGCGCAGGGTGCGGACCGTCCGCGCGAGCGCCTCGTCGCCGATCAGCAGCGGCTCGCCGCCGTGCAGGACCACGCCCGCCTCGGTCACCCCGTGCGCGGACAGGTGCTCAGCGATCCGCTCGGCGGTGCGGGCGAGGGTCGCCGGTGTCATCGTGCGCGGCTGGGTGCGCCAACTCCGGTCGTGCGAGCGGTACATGTAGCAGTAGTCGCAGGCCAGGTCGCAGCGGCTGTGCACCTTGAGGACGAAGGAGTCGAGCGGATACGGCTGCCAGCCCGCCGCCCGGCGCGCCGCCACGTCGGCGGCCCTCGGCCAGGGCGGTTCGGCGCGGCCCAGTGGCGGTCGACTCATCCGCTTCCCCCCGAAGGCGTACGCCGCGGACCCGGGGCCTGGCCTGTCCGGTGCCTGTCCTGCCGCCCGTCCAGTGCCCGTCCGGTGCCTGTCCTGTGCCCAACCGGGCGTTGCCGGCGGCGCACTTGTCCGACGTGCGACCAGTATTCGGGCGGGTCAACTTCAGCGTCAACATCATGAATGAGCCAACGAAGGTCGACTGCACGGAAGTTGAGCAACGCTCACCGCCTCCGGCTTCTGCCGTAAGGGCAGTTGGCGGCGCTACGCTGGACAGTCTTCCTGAGATCCTCCGACACCCCATGGAGTGACCTGCATGGCAGTCGCCGACGGCACCGCTCCCACCGGGGCGTGTACAGGAGCGGGAGCGGGCGAAGGCCCGGGCCCCGAGGTCGAGTCGGTCGTTCTCGACCTCGTCGCCCTGTCGCCCGAGGACATCGGGGCCCTGCCCGACTCGGTGCTCGGCGCGCTGCTGCGTCAGGTGTACGGCAGCTGCGCCGAGGGCAGTCCCTTCGTCACCGGGCACAGCGAGAGCGCATGAGACACGGGGTACGCGGGAGCGGTCCGGACACCGTCCGCCAGGTGCGCGGCGGCCTATACTGGCGCTCCTCGTCCGCCCTTTTTGTCCCCCTTGTTCACTGCCGCGCCGAGCGGAGACGTGCCGAGCGGAGAAGCCATGCCAGACGCCAACCCCCCTGACAGGCCAGGGCCGTTCGCGGTCTTCCTCGCCACCTCCGAGAACCTCGGCCTGAGCACGACCCTGCGCAACGTCGCCGACATCCTCGCCGACACCAACCGCAGCGTCCTCCTCGTCGACGGCCGCTCCGGCGAACCCGGCGCGAGCGCGCCCCCGCCCCGCCCCGAACCCGGCCGTGTGCACACCGCGACCGCCCCCGGCGGCCCCGCCCTCGCCGCCCTCGCCGAGGACCCCGTCGCCGCCGCGTACGACCATCTCCTCGTCGAGGCTCCCGTACCGGACTCCTCCGAGGAGACGGAACCGGTGCGCTCCGCCGCGTACGCCGACACGCTCGTCGTCTGTTTCGCGATGACCGCCTGGTCCATCGACGGGGCCGCCGCCCTCGCCGAGGACCTGATGGTTCGGCGGGGCGAGGAGCCCGTACGGCTGCTTGCCCTCGGCCTCAAGAGCGACACCGGCGTGCACGACCGCCTGCGTGACGCCCGCGAACGGGTGCGCAGGAAGTTCGCCCCGGTCGCCGCCGCGCTCGGCAGGACCGACGTCCCCTTCCTCGAGATCCCGTACAACCCCCTCTACCAGGACAGCCTCAGCCTCGCCGTCGAGGCGGAGGACGCCGGCACGATCAGCGGACTGCGCCCCTACTACGAGCAGCTCGCCGACTGGCTGCGCGCCCGCCGCGTCGCCCGCCTCACCGACGTCACCGTCGTCCACTCGGCCCGGCACGCCCTGTGGGCCGCGTGGCTGCGCGACCGGCTCGCCCTCAAGGGAGTGCGTACGGAGCTGCGCCGCGCCGACACCTACGCCGGTGAACGCCCCGGCTCCGGTGCCGCGTTGCTCTTCCTGTCGCCGGACGACGCCGACGACACCCTGCTCGAACAGATCGGCGCCCTGTCCCACACCGACGTCCGCATCCTGCTCGTCGACGAGCCGTTCCCGCACACCGAGGCCGCCCACCACGAACGGATCGACCTGCGCGACACCACGGAGGACCAGGCGCTGCGGCTGCTGTACACCGGTCTCGGCCTCAGCGCGCCCGAACCCGGCGACAGCGGCCTCGGGGCCGGGTTCCCGCGGCTGCCGGAGACCACCAACGTGGGGGCGCGCAACAACGCCTTCGTGGACCGCGCCGGACTGCTCGGCACAATCCACGAGGAACTGCGCGACGCCGCCCGCGACGGCGCCTGCCTGGTGCTGCACGGCCCCAGCGGCTGGGGCAAGAGCGACACCGCGCACGAACTGTGCCACCGCGTCGGGGCCTCGTACGACGTGGTGTGGTGGGTGCGCGCCTGGGAGCGCACCCGTGTCGAGCGCGGCCTCGGCCGGCTCGCCGGGCGCCTCGGCGCACCCGAGGACCGGGTCGGCACCGACGGGGACGGCATCTCCCGGCTGCTGTCCCGGCTCTCCCGCACCGACGCCGAGGCGGAGAGCTGGCTCATCGTCTACGACGGTGTCACCGACCCCGCCGAACTGCACGGCCTGCTGCCCGTACCGCACGAGCGCGGGCACGTCCTCGTCACCAGCCGGACCGCACCGGCCGAGAGCGACCAGGCCGAGGACGTACGGCCGCCGCGTCTGCGGCCCCTCGCCATCGGCCCGATGGAAGCCGAGGAGAGCCGCTCGCTGCTCGCCGAGAAGGTGCCGGAGATCAGCGAGCGGCAGGCCCGGCAGATCGGCAGCGTCGTCGACTCCGTCCCGCAGGCCCTGCACCTCGCCGCCCACTGCCTCGCCGAACGGACCGCCGCGCACCGCCGCGACGACCACATGAACCAGGACGCCGCCGTCCGCGCCGCCGTCGGAGACCTCCTCGCCGAGTACCGTGCCGCGAAGACCGAACTGCTGCGCACCGCCGACGCCGTGTCGCCCGTGGCAGTGATGGTGCAGGTCGCCCGGCGTGTCGTACAGGCCACCCCCGGCGCCGTCGCCTGGCGGGCCGAGAGCCCCGAACACGACGCCGTGGGCTGGCTGCTGGGCGCCGCCTCCCTGCTCACCGGGCGTGGCATGGGCCTGGAACTGCTGCGCTCGCGCCGCATCCTGTCCGAACTCGCCCGCGACGACGAGTCCTCGTCGCCCGCACCCGCCGGCACCGAGGTCCTGCTGCCCGACGAGCACATGGTGAGCGTCGCCCTGTGGGCCCTGGCCCAAGTGGGCCTCCTGGACGTCGACTTCGACCGCACCCAGCAGCCGCTCGTCCAGCACCACGGGCTGCGCGACCTGATCCGCGCCGGCATGGACCCGGCCGAGCGCGCGCACATCGAGTCCGTACTGCGCAGCGTCCTGTCCGAACACGCCCCGCAGGGCCCCGACCTGCCCGCCGACTGGGCCCGCGAGGTGTTCTCGCTGCGCCTGTGGGAGGACCCCCGGCCGCGGGTGCGCCGCTCGCTGCTGCGCCACCTCAACGCGCTCAGCCAGCGCGCCGAGGCCGCCGACCTCGACCGCCTCCTCGACATCGCCGGGCGGGCCCTCGAGGAGTGGGGAGCCGATGGCGGCAACGACGGCGACGACGTTGACGAACAGTCACCCGAGTACCTGCGCCTGCTCAACTTCGTCGCCCGCGCCCACCGGCTGCGCGGCGACTACGACCTCTCCCGCCGGATCGCCCAGGACGCCCTGCGCGGCCACCGCCGACTCCTCGGCATCACCCACCCGCGCACCCTGCTCTCCGCCGACTCCTACGCCGCCACCCTGCGCGCGCTGGGCCGCTTCGACGACGCCCTGCTGCAACAGCGGCCCGTCGTGGAAGGGCTCACCCTGCTGCTCGGCTGGAAGCATCCGGCCACCAGACAGGTGGAGCACAACCTCGCCCTCACCGAGGCCCTGACCGGCCGGGTCGCGCGCGCCCTGACCACGCTCCAGGACCGGTTCCGCCACCGGCAGGCGGTCGGAGGCAAGGACGATCCGGCGGCCTGGGGCACCGCCGGACTGCTCGCCTACCTGTACCGCTCCGCCGGACGCGACGGCGAGGCCCGCGACCTGCTGCGCCAGAAGCTGCGCCGGCACGGCGACACCTGGGACCTCGTCCGGCTGCGTACCGAGGTCGGCCTCGCGGTCAGCGAACGCCGGCTCGCCGACGGTTTCCCCGCCCTCAAGGACCCCCTCTACGGCTACGAACTCGCCCACGAACGCGACCTGCGCGCCCTCGGCCTCTACGTCGACCGGTTCGGCCCCGACCGCTACGACACCGTGCGCTGCCGGTTCAGCTACGCCGCCGACCTGCACGCCCTCGGCAAGGCCGACGAGGCCGAACAGCACGCCCGGCAGTGCGTGGACGCCCTCGCCCAATGGTTCGGACCGGGGCACCCCTACACGGGCCTCGCCCAGGTGCGCCACGGCGTCTATCTGCGGGCCACCGGCGAGCTGCGGCTCGCCGAGGAGATCGGCAGGCTCACGCTCAGTCTCCTCACCCACAAGTTGGGCGGGGCCCACCCCTGGGTCGCGTTCGCGGAGAACTCCCTTGCCGCCACGCTCGCTTCGGCGGGCCGCGACGAGGAGGCCGTCGAACTCGCCCGCACCGCCCTGGCCCGCCTCGGTGACCTGGGCATCGCCCACCGCCCGGGCGGGCGCCGGGTCGGCGCCCACCTGGAACGCCTCACCGGCGTCGACCCCACCCGCCCCGTCCCGCCCTCGGGCTACGACATCGACCTGGAGTTGCCCGGAGTGTGACCCGCCCGTACGGCAGCCCCTCGGAGACCGACCGGCAAGGCGCCGCTCAGCAACGCACCGACCAGCGAAAGGCGAGCACCCGTGGCAGCCCCCGTACCGCACCGGAGCACCACGCTGAAGGAGTCCCACTGGACTTCCAAGCGCCACGGCCTGATCACCGCGCTGTGCGAGGAGACCCTCGGACGGACACCCGCGATCCGCTCCCTGGCCCACTACAGCAACGGCATCCTCGACTTCGCCGTCCTGAGAGCGGACCGAGCCCCGCTGTCCAGCCTGGTCGCCGAGATCGGCGACGACGCGCAGAACGAGTCGCTGCCCGGCTCCAGGCTGCTGCTGTGCACCCAGGACCTCGGCGCCGTCCTGCGCCCGCTGAAGACCGGCGAGCTGATGCGCACGGTCCTCGCGGGCACCCGCGCCGGCCTGTGGGGCGGCCGGGCCCGCCCCGACGAGTTCCTGGCGGCGGTGACGGACGTACCCGACGGCGTGTCCGGCATGGACGAGGCGATGAACCGGCTCGTCACCCGTATCCGCACCGAAGTGCACGGGCTGCCCGACGAGTTGCTCGGCGGCGACGTGCGGGCGACGGCCCATCTCCAGAGCGGGGAGTCGCCCACGGGCCCACACGTCGACTTCGGGACGGCCGCCGCCCCGGACACCGTGTACGAGCAGCGGCTGCGCGATCTGTGGCGCACCCATGTGAACACCACGGACCTGCAGTACGCGGGCTACTACCAGGACTGGACCCTGGTCTGTGTCGGTGACGTCTTCGACAGCCAGGAACTCGGCCCGCGCTTCATGGACGTCAGCGTGCGCACCCGGCGGACGGCCTACCGCGACCTCTCGCGCAGCCTGCGCGGCCATCTGATCCGGCTCAGGGACGCGCTCGACCTGATCGCCCCGCCCCCCGGCAACGGCGCCTCCGTCGAGCGGCTGGTCCTCGACGTCCAGGAGGGGGCGGTGTACGTCCACTGGACCTCGCCGCGCGCCTTCCTCCTCGGCGTAACCCTCGACCAGCGCCAGGTCGCCAACGCGGAACAGCGGCTCGCGGCCCTGGCCCGGACCACGGGCGGCGTGCCCGTACCGCCACCGCACCGAACACCCCTGCGGCAGAGGGGAGTCGGCGGTCCCTAGGGCACCGCCGGGGTACTCAGGGTGCCCCACACCTCCTCCGCGAGGATCTCCACCGTGCGGGCCGGTGTGAGGGGATGCCGATGCTCCGCGCTGCGCAGCAGATGTACCGGCAGCACCTCGACCGCGCTCTCGTACTCCCGGCAGATCCGGCGCAGTTCGCCGAGCTGGACCTCGGTCGGCGTACCCGGCGTCGCCGCCCGTGCCCAGGTCGCGACAGCGCCCCGGAAGTCCTCCGTCAGGGCCCGCACCAGCGTCGCGCAGCCCAGCACGCTCAGATCCGCCGAGGTCGCCGCCGCCCGCAGGTTCACGCTCCGGCCGGCCACCCGCCGGGTCACCGACTCCAGCATCGCCAGCGCGTCCCGGAACCGGCGCCACACCGGGCCCGGCAGCTCCTCGGCCGGCTCCTCGTCGGCGCTCGCGTGAACGGACCCCGCCGCCGGTCCGGGCGCCCCTGTCGCGCCCGGACGCACCTCCAGCGTCATCGCGGCCAGGTTGCGGCGCATCTCGTCGAGATGGGCCGTCTGCTGCTCCAGGTTCCGGCGCATCCGCTCGCCCAGCTCGGCGAGGTCCTCCTCCCGGCCCTCCTCCACGAGCCGCCGCTCCAGCTGCAGCAGCGCCTCGTGCACGCTCTTCGGGAACACACCCTGCCGGTACACCAGCGGGCGGGAGCCGATCGATCGCCCGAGCCGGTCCTGCATCGCGTGCGACACCAGCCCGTTGACCACCAACAGTGCCTCGAACCGCCCCGGGCGCACCGCGCTGCGCAGCCCGTTCACCTGGGTGACGATCCGTTCGACATCGTCGGCGAGGAGCAGGGAACGGGCGTAGACCACCGCGATGTAGGCGTTCGGCGCCGGCGACAGCCAGTACAGGACCTCCTCCCGGCCGCCCGCCGAGCGCGTCAGCCTCGGCGGCACCGGATCACGGGAGGCTATCCGCCACTGGCCCAGGTCGAGGGCGTCGTGCACATCGCCCAGGACCCGCTGGTACGACACCCGCTCGTGCAGCGCCCGTACCGCCTTCAGGACCGTCACGCCCGGCACCCGGCGGACCAGGCCCGTGGTGTCCTCACTGAGCTGCCATGCCTCCCGGCACGTCTTGAGCACCTCGCGCGGCACCCCCTCGGTCAACTCGTGGAGCAGCCGCAGCGCTTCGTCGTCGAAGGGCCCGGTGGGAGGCGGTGCGGGGGCGGGCTCGGACGGCCCTTCGCCGTCGGCGTCCACCTCACCCGTGTCCCTCACCGCCTCGTTCGTCTCCTCGCCCGAGGCCAGATAGCGGGCCACCAGCTGCCCGGTGCGGTCCGGGTCGAGCCCCGTCGGCCACAACTGCACCACCCGCTCGTGCACACTCTGGCGCAGCGCCCGCAGCCCGTCGGGCGAGGAGCAGAACACCAGCAGACCGCCGTGGCTCGTATAGATGTTGATGAGGCGTTCGAAGGCGTCCATGAACGCGCGCCGGGTGTCGTCCGGCCAGTCGAGCACCTTCTCCAGCGAGTCGAGGAGCAGGACGTACGGCTGTCCGACCCGGCCGTGCAGAAAGCCCTGCACGGTCAGCGCGTCGAAGACGCGGTCGATGCCGGCCGCGCGGTCGGGGCGCCCGTCCGACGGGCCGATCGCCTCGGTGATGCCGCGCTCGCGCAGCGGCTCGGCGGGCTCGGCGCCGTTCAGCCAGTTCCACACCATCTGGTTGAACGGCGGCTCCAGCAGCAGCGCGAGCGCGGTGGAGAACCTGCGGTGCTCGGTGACCTCGCCCAGGGTGCCGCGCAGATCGGCGTGGATCACCTCGGGGTCGTAGCGCAGCGCCGACACGACCTTGTCCGGGTCGAGGACCCGGTCGCGCAGTCCGGTCGCGATCTCCCGCAGGGTGCCGCGGCGCGGATCGTCGTCGGCCGCGCCGACCCAGCCGGCCGTGACATAGGCGTAGTAGTCCCGCACCAGCTCCTCGAAGGCGCGTTTGCCCTGCTCGGAGTCGCCGGGTCCGCGCAGCCGGTCGCGGTAGAGCCGCCCCATGTCCTGCGCCGGCTCGTCCACTATCCACGTCGCCGTCTCGGCGTGCCGCGTCCGGATCGTCTGGTAGGTCCGGCGCAGGGCGTGGCTCTTGCCGAGGCCGAACTCGCCCACCAGGGCGATCGCCCGGCCGCGCCGGCCACCGGCGGCGGGCGGCGCGAAGTAGTCGTCGACGAGCCCCTCGACGTCCTCGATCAGCGGGGTGTCGATGTGGGCGTTGCCCGAGTCGGCCGCCCTGACCCGCGCGTCTCCCAGGTCGGACGAGGGTCCGAGGCGCACGACAGGGCTCAGCGGGAAGGGGTTCTGGTGCCAGGTGTGTCCACTGGTCGGTGTCACGATGGCACTCCTCGTCTGTCCGGTGTCGGCCTTGGGAGCGGCGGGCGGGTACATCTGTACGGGAGTTCGGTTCCTGTGTGCGGACACCTGTTCACGGATTCCTGTTCATGGATCCTGTGTACGGGTGGAACGGGCGGGTCGGGAGCCCTGCGGTCAGGCGGGTCTGCGGGGGGCGCGGCCCAGGGCGGCCGGGTCGATGGCGGGCGGGGTGAGATGGGCGGCGGTCACATGCACCGCTTCACCCCTTTCTCTCTGCTGTTTGGCGATGGCGAAACACTCCCGGCGCAGATGCCGTACGTCGGCGAGGCTCCACGGATCCTGACCGGGAACCTGGCCCGGCCCGTGGCCCGACCCGTGGCCCTGAGTCGGAATGGCGGGCAGCGACGGCGGTGTGCTCTCGGGGTCGGGATGGCCGCCGCGAGCGGTCTCGGTGAACTTCACGGTGTCCTCCGTGGCGAGCGATCCGAGCGAGAGATGGGTGACCGGCATGTTCGAGGGCAGCCCGGCGATCACCTCGCCCGCCGTGTCGCGGTTCTGGTGACTGATCTCGACGAACAGTACGATCCGGCTCTCCGCGTGGCTCAGCCACGTCTTGAGGAAGTTCGTCCGCACCTCGCCCCCGGCGTCCCGCCAGTCGATGTGCGGGACGATGGCGAACAGCAGACTCTCCTGCCGGGCGAGCAGCTTGCTGATGGCGCTGAACGCCCTCTGGACGTCGTCCCCCGTGAGCGCGGGGTCGAGTGGCTCCCCCGGGAACTCCCTCTCCAGCTTCTTGACGATCCTGTCGCGGATGAAGGTGTTGATCAGCGGAGTCTCGGCGAAGTGGCCCTTGGGGTCCCAGCTGACCTTGTCGCCGAGGTTCTGGTAGCCCCCGGCCATCGCCACCACCGGACGCGCCAGGCCCTGGACGTACCCGTGCGCCCAGTGCACGCACCGGTGGATGAGGGTCGTCTTGCCCATGCCCACCGGCCCGGTCACCACCACCAGATGCCCGCGGCCCTCCTCCTCCACGAGCAGCCCGGGCAGCTCCTCCTGGAAACACTCCACGAACCGGCCCAGTTGCTGTCCGGCGTGATCGACGTCCACCCACTGGTGGACATGGCTCTGCTCCTTCCACGGCACCAGCGGATGGTCGGCCTTCGGCCGGACATGCGTCGCAGGCAGCCGGTCCCGGCTCTCCGGCACGTACACACCGAAGGGGTTCGCGTTCTCCGTCTCGTCGAGCGGCCCGATCATTCGGCGGCCCCCGCTGCTCCGGCGCGCCCGGGGCGGGTTCGTAGTGTGCGCCAACTCCAGTACAGGGAACCGCGGTTGAGTTCGGGTAAGGCGCGCAGGCAGCGTTCCACGGAGATGTGCTGCTCGGCCGCGTCCAGGGTGCGGGTCGGCGTGTCGATCAGATAGCCGCCGTCGACCCGTGGCAGCGGCCGGGCCAGCGGCAGCCCGTCGGCGAGTTGCTCCGCCGCCGCTCGCCGGGCCGATGGGCCGGTCACCCGGGAGAGGGTGACGGCCAGTGCGTACCGTGCGGCACGCACCGGTGAGTGGTCCTCGGGGTGCTCCTGGTCGTGCCCGGCGAGATACTCCTGTACGGCCACCCGGTACGCGGTCTCCGTCGTCCTCAACTCCTGTCGCAGCGAACGGCGTTGGGACGACACACGCTCGTAGGACTGGCCCGCCAGGGGGAGTAGGGCACCCAGCAGAAGCAGGGGGACCTGCTTCACCAGGGTCATGAGCCAGCCGTCGTCGTCCGCGCCCCTGGCCTGCGCGGACGTCGCCGGGGAGTCCGACTCGGCGGCCATGAGCGCGGCGCAGGCCCGCCCGAAGTCCTCGTCGTGGTCCTTGGCCCACCGCTCCGGCGAAACCTCGGCGTCGGCCTTCTGCAGCCCCAGCCTGACGGCCGCCGTGAGCAGGTCGGTGCGGTGGACGGGGTCGAGGCAGTACACCAACTGGGCATCCCGCTCGGGGGAGTCGGCGCCCCCGGCGGATGCGGCGAAGGCCGGCGCGGCACCGGCGGCCAGCAGCAGGAGAGCCGCGCCGGTCACCGCGTGCCGGGCGCGAGGCCGACGGCCCGGGGGAGCGGTACTCCGAGTGTTCCTGACGCTCCGGGTCAACGGCCTGGTGCCGTCGCAGGGCACCCCTCGCACACCTGATCTCCTCGCCTGCCTCATCAGCGTCTCCCCCGTCCGGTGCCGGCACTTCACACGCCTGGTAGGTCTCGTACGGTCCAGGTCTCGTACGTCTTGCATTCCCCGCGGTCGCCGCCCGCCCCACATTTCCGGCCCGCCGGAACCCCATCCTCCGGGACTCCGTGCTTCGGGACTCCGTACTCCGGTTATGCGACCGACTGTTCGTCCTCCGTCTGCTGATCGTACGGAGAGTGACGCGCGGCGCCGGTGGAGAGTTCCCGAGGCGCGCGCGCCCGCCGTCGCCGGGGCGGATGCGCCAGGAGCGCCTGTGAGGTGCCGTGCAGCAGGTTGACGGTGATGACGGCCGGGCCGACGGTCGCCGCGGTGCCAGGGAAGTCCCGCTCCAGGGTCAGGGCGATCAGCACGGCCGTGATGCCGTTCTGCTGGCCGAGGCCGAGCGCGATCCGGTCACGGCGCTCCAACCCCCGTACGAACAACGGCAGTACGCCCAGTGCCACCACCGCCTGCGCGGCGAACGCGGCCACGCCGAGCACGAACCCCGGCCACAGCGCCACCCCGTGCGCGAGCAGCAGCCCGAGCGTCAGGAACGCGGCGAGGAACGCGCCGCCCACCGCCCGGCCGACCGCCTTGTCGAGCACCGTGGCACGCAGTACGAGACCGGCCAGCGCCACCCCGAGCATCAGCTGGTTCAGCGCCGCGAGCACCACCATCGCCCCGACGAGCAGCACCGCGCCGCCGGCCTTCGCGCGCCGGACCGCCGGGACGTCCGGCAACCGTGACACCGCCCGCCGTCCGCCCCACCACAACAGCACCACCGCGGCCAGGAGTACGGCGTTGAAGAGGAGCCCGGTCGCGTAGTCGCCGCCCGCGCCCCGGCTGATCCCGGGGGCGCCCTCGTGGCCCGCCGCCGTGTAGGCGTACCCCGCCAGATACAGCGTCAGCAGGACCGTCATCGGGTCGTCGAACGACGCCCAGGCCGTCAGCAGCGACTGGGCGCGCGGCGACATCCGCCCCTTGCCGGTCAGCGCGGCGACCGACAGAGGGTCGATCTGGGCGACCGCGATGCCGAGCACCAGATACTCCGGCCGCCGGAACACCAGCACCATCGTGCCGGCGATCAGCACGGCCTTCAGGACCACACCCAGGGTGACCGCGGCCACCACACCGGGCAGATCGGCCCGCAGCGCCCGGAGATCGATCGAGTACGTGCTCCCGTACAGGCCGACCGCGAGCAGCAGCGCCGCCCCGAGCGCATAGCCGTCGGAACCCACCAGCGCCGAGACGTCCACCGCCAGACCGGTCAGCACACCGACGGCCAGCAGGCCCGCCGCGCCGAGCACGATCCCGGGGACCACCTCCGGCAGCCTTCGTGAACGGGTGCGCAAGGATGTCCCCATGACCTTGTCCCCCCTCCCCTCCGGCCCCGCGCGCTGTCCGGCACGAGCCGGAGAGGTTCGCCCGGCGGTACGTGTGCGACCAACGTGGGGCAGGTGAATGCTAGGGGCCCTGATGCCGGGGGAGAAGCCGCACACCGGTCTGTCTTCCCCGGCCCGGCGACGCCCCCAGGCCGGTGCACGACCCGACGGGCCTGCGCCCCCGCCGTCCCGTCCTGTCCGTTCCTGTCCTCACGATGCCCGGCACGGGGCGCCCACGAACCCGTTCCGGAGCCCTGGCCGAAAGCCAACGGTCATTTACAGCAGGCTATTTGACGCCCGTAGACCCACCCGGTGACAAAGGTGACACGGGACGACGTCGCCAGGCTCGCGGGAACCTCCAGCGCGGTCGTCAGTTACGTCGTCAACAACGGCCCCCGGCCCGTCTCCGCGGAGAAACGCCGACGCGTTCTCGAAGCCGTCAGGGAACTCGGCTACCGGCCCGACCGGGTGGCCCAGGCCATGGCCAGTCGCCGTACGGACCTGCTGGGGCTGATCGTTCCGGACGCCCGTCAGCCATTTTTCGGGGAAATCACCCACGCGTTGGAACGAGCCGCCGCAGACCGGGGGAAAATGGTGCTCGTCGGCAACTCCGATTACCAGGAGGAGCGCGAAATCCATTACCTGCACGCCTTTTTGGGGATGCGGGTGTCGGCGCTGATCCTGGTCAGTCTGGGGCTCGGCGACCGGATCGCCGCCGAGCTCGACACCATGGACACCCGGGTCGTGCTGATGCACGAACGGTCCGCGTCCGTACGCAAGTTCGCCGTGGTCACGGACGACGTCGAGGGTGCCCGGCTCGCCACCCGGCATCTCCTCCAGCACGGGCACACCGCCGTGGCCTGCCTGGGCGGCCCCGGGTCGGCTCCCGTGGCCGGCGATCCCGTCGCCGACCACGTCGAGGGCTGGCGCAAGGCGATGGCGGACGCCGGCCGCCCCACCGAGGGGCTCCTCTTCCACGCCCCCTACAACCGGTACGACACCTACGAGGCCGCCCTGCGCCTGCTCGCCGCCCCCGACCGGCCGACCGCCGTGTTCTGTTCGACGGACGACCAGGCCATCGGCCTGCTGCGGGCGGCCCGTCAACTGGGCGTAGCCGTACCGGGCGAGCTGGCCGTGGTGGGCTTCGACGACGTCAAGGAGGCGGCGATGACCGACCCGCCGCTGACGACGGTCGCCACCGACCGCGAGGCGATGGCCCGTACGGCGGTGGACATGGCGCTCGATCCGGAACTGGACACGGCGACACCAGGTGAGACGGACCGCACCCGCCGCTTCCCGTCCCGCCTGGTCGTCCGCACGTCCTGCGGCTGCCAGGACGCCCGCACACCACCTCCCGGCCCCTGACCCGCCGAGGCCCCGACGGCCACTGCCCGACCCGGCGTGGAGATCCGAGTGCGTACGACCATGACCGCGGCTCCTCCTGTGCGACTGGTCCTCGGTGAGGGTCGCGTCCACGCGGCGGAGCCGTGAATGTCACAGCCCCGCGCCTCTGCCTGGGCGTTCCTCGCGTCCTTCGTACAATCTGGTGCCGAACGACATCGTGTCGTTGGAGGGGAACGCCGGTGACGCAGCGACCGATCGTCGAGACCGAGCAGTTGGTCACCGAGCAATTGGTCAAGGCCAAGCCCGGGGACGTTTCGATCCGGCACGACCAGATGGCCGTCGCCGCGAACATCCACCGGGCCGCCTCCGCCGTGCGCCGGCATGTCGAGAACTCCGTGCTGCGCGGGGTGGATCTCACGTGGACCGGGTTCGTCGTGCTGTGGGTCGTCCGGATCTCCGGGGAGACCGAGACACGGCTCGTGGCCGAGGAGGCCGGGATCTCCAAGGGGACGCTCACCGGGGTGGCCCGGACGCTGGAGTCGCGTGGGCTGGTCCGGCGCATCGAGCACCCATCGGACGGGCGGCGGGTGCTGCTCGGGCTCACGGACGAGGGCGAGGCGCTGATGCGGACGCTCTTCCCGGACTTCAACGCCGAGGAGGCCCGGGCCACCGCGGACGCGCTGCCCAGGATCGTCGTCCAGGTCGAGACCCACGGCGAGGACCGCCGGCTGGAGCTGCTCGACGGCGCCGAACCCGCTCCGCGCCGCAGCGGACGGCGTCCCAACGGCTGATCCCCCCACCTCGACCCCAGTCACGTCCCTTGAGAACTTGAGCACTTGAGCACTTGAGAAGTGGAGAACCCCGTGCGCGCCCTCGTCATACGTCACGACCATCTCTCGCTGTCCGGTCCCGTCGGCGACCGTATCGTCCGACTCGGCTATGAAATCGATGAGTTGACCGTCGTACCGGCCGAGCGGTACGACAGCCCCGGCGTCGAGTTCGACTTCCCCGACCCGGCCGGCTACGACCTGATCGTGCTGCTCGGCGCGCCCTGGTCGGTCTACGACAGGGCCACCGTCGGGACCTGGATCGACGGTGAGCTGGAGCTGCTGCGCACCGCGTACGCCGCCGGGCTGCCCGTACTCGGCATCTGCTTCGGGGCGCAGGCGCTCGCCACCGCCCTCGGGGGGAGCGTCGAGGCGGCGCCCCGGCACGAGATCGGCTGGACGGCCGTCGAGTCGGACGTACCCGGGCTGATTCCGGCGGGGCCGTGGTTCCAGTGGCACTTCGACCGGTTCACGGTCCCGCCGGGCGCGGTGGAGCTGGCCCGCAGCGCGGTCGGCCCACAGGCGTTCCGGGCCGGGCGGGCGCTCGGGGTGCAGTTCCATCCCGAGCTCGACGAGGAGACGCTGCTCCTGTGGCTGGACGACGCCGGCCGGCGTGAGGCCAGGGCACACGGCGAGGACCCGGACCAGTTGCTTGCCGAGACCCGTGCCCGGCACGAGGAGTCACGGCAGCGGGCGTACGACCTCGTGGACGCGTTCCTCGAGCAAATAGCCGGGGTGGCGACGGCCCCGACCGCGGACGGGCGGGGGCGTGCGGCCTGAGAGCCTCGGCCTCGCGGATGAACGTTTCGCGGCAAAGGCGCGTCGTAGCGGTTAGCGGTGGTCGGTATCGGTAGCCGCACTCGTTCACTGTTCAGGGGGATCACCATGGCTTCGGTCCGATTGCTGTCGTCCGTCGTACTGGTCGCGGGACTGGTGTGCACGGTCGTCGGCTGCGACGGGGATTCCGGAGCCTCGGTGTCGGGGGAGGGTACGTCGGCGTCCTCGCCCACCCCCACCTCCTCGTTCTCGTCGTTCGCGGAGTCCTGGGAGGAACCCGCCTCGTACGTCTACACGTTGACGTCGAGCGAGGGGGAGCGCGGCCTGATCGGCACGTTCCGGGTGACGGTCCGGGACGGAAGGGTGGCCAAGGTGGTCGGGCTCGACGAGAGCGGGCGGGGCGCGGTGGAGCGCGCGCCCGAGGAAGTGCCCACCATCGGCGGGCTGTTGGACCAGCTGGCCCGGGCCCACGACGAGGGCGCGGACACGGCGGAGGCGGAGTACGCGCCCGACGGGCACCCCGTACGGATCACCCTGGACCCGGCGGAGAACACGGTCGACGACGAGCAGTCGTACGTCATCAGCGGCTACAAGCCGGATCCGGCGCCCGCGGGGGAACAGTCCTGACGGAGCTCGGTCCTAGTTCCGGGCGTCGTGGTCGTTGAGGTCCTCGAACGTGCCGCCCACCTTCTGGCGCAGCGATTCCTGGACCTTCGGGGGCGCGCTGATGACCCACTTGGGGCCGACCAGGTACCTGCCGCCGTAGATGGCCGCGCTGTCCAGCCAGGTCAGCTTGTACTTCTCCGCCGGGAACGTCGTGATCAGGTAGTTCCCGCCGGCGGTGTGGCAGACACCCTCGCGCAGTTCGTCCGCGTCGGTGCGGATCGTCACCTCGCAGCCCGTCAGCCTGGCGATCACCTCGACCTTGGCCGGCGCGACCACGGCGGCCGCGGGAGCGGGCGGCATGGACTCCGACGCGGACGGCGACGCCTTCTTCCCGGTGCCCAGATCCGTGCCCGGGTCCGCCGTACATGCCGTGGCCAGGGGAAGGACGACGGCCGTCAGAAGCGCGACGAGCGCGACGGCCCCGCGGGAGGACGATCGCCGGGGGTGCTGCTGGGACACTGCGCTGCTCCAGATCGGGTGGTACGGCGGACGTACGACTCGACAGAAGGTACGGGCGGTCGGTCGGCCGTGTTCACAGCCAGCCGTTGCGTTTGAAACCGCGGTGGAGGAAGAAGCAGGCGGTGGCGATGACGGTGAGGACGAGTGGATAGCCGTAGCGCCAGTGCAGTTCGGGCATGTGCTCGAAGTTCATGCCGTAGATCCCGCAGACCATCGTTGGTACGGCGACGATCGCGGCCCATGCCGTGATCTTCCGCATGTCCTCGTTCTGGCCGACGGTGACCTGGGCGAGGTGGGCCTGGAGGATCGAGTCGAGCAGGGCGTCGAAGGCGTGGATCTGCTCGGTGGCGCGGATCAGGTGGTCGGACACGTCCCGGAAGTAGGCCTGTATCGACGGCTCGACGGACGGCATCGGCTCGGTGGCCAGCTGCTGGAGAGGACGGCCGAGGGGGACCACCGCCCGCTTCAGTTCGAGGAGTTCACGCTTGAGCTGGTAGATACGGCCGGCGTCGGCGGTGCGCGGGCTCTGCGGGGAGAAGACGTCCGACTCGACCTGGTCGAGGTCGTCCTGGACGGCGTCCGTGACGTGCAGGTAGTCGTCGACGACGTGGTCGGCGATGCCGTGCAGCACCGCGGCCGGGCCCCTGCCGAGCTGCTCCGGGTCGGACTCCAGGTCCTCGCGCAGCGGGCCGAGGGAGCCGTGCCGGCCGTGTCGGACGGTGACGACGAAGTCGGGGCCGGCGAAGACCATGATCTCGCCGGTGGTGACGACCTCGCTGGTCGCGGTCAGCTCCTCGTGCTCGACGTAGCAGACCGTCTTGAACACGGCGAACAGGACGTCGCCGTACCGCTCCACCTTGGGGCGCTGGTGGGCCTGGACGGCGTCCTCGACGGCGAGCGGGTGCAGCCCGAACAGTTCGGCGACGCGGGCGAACTCCGTCTCGGACGGTTCGTGGAGTCCGAGCCAGACGAAGCCGCGGTTGTGCTTGCGGACGCGGGCGACGGACTCCTCGACGGAGGGGGCGGTGGGCTGGCGTACACCCTCGCGGTAGATCACGCAGTTGACGACGGTGGAGCCGAGCGGTGAGCGGGCGGGGTGACTGAGGTCCACCCGCCGCCCACGCCGAGCCAGGCGGGCCACTTTGCGCAGGCTGCCGACCATCGACATGCGGTTGCTCCTTCTCCGGGTGCGGACAGTGTGCCAGGTGGGGGTAAGGGGCCGGTCAGGGAGGCGCCGGGGAGTATCCCCCCGCCGCCCCTACCCGTCCCATCCCGTACCCGGGGGCGCCGCCCCCAGACCCCCGGCCGCGTTGAACGCGCTTGTCCTCGGCCACCGGACGGTCTGGCAGACCGTCAGCGGCTCCAGGTCCCGATGGGATGGATGCCGCGTACACCGGGCTGATCACCGATTTGAAGATGCGCACCTTCACCGGCTGACTCCGTTCCCCCCACCGGATCAATTCCGATCTTCACTCCGAATTCGGAAGAGTCTCCAGTAGAAGCCCGTGCAACAGTATTCCGTTTATGCGTGTACAGAGATCGACGGTGGCGACGGGACGCAGGATGCGGGTGGGTTCCCTGGGGATAAGGCGGGCGCGGCGGCCGCTCGGGGACTATTTCCAGCCCGTTCCTGAATGTGAGTCACCGCGATAGCATGCGGCTCTCCAAGCCGCTATGGTGTCTTATTCTCTGAGACGGTCGGAATCCGGTCAGGGCTCGCATTCTGGTAGCGCGAGGGGGCTATGTATATCGGAACTCCTGGGCCAAGTGTGACGTTGAGTGACAGCGATCTGCCACCGCTCTTCCGGATAAGTGACCATCGTGCGCTGGTCAGGCAAGGAGAATCGTTTCGCGCGGTACGCACGCAACTCGTCACCCTGCTCCTCGCGACCACGGCCGCCATGGTCGCGGAACGTCTCGACAGCCATGTTCCGGCGGCGTTGGCGGCCGTGCTCTACGCGATGACCATCGGCGTCGGCCTGCACACCGCACGCCGACGGGCCCGGGCCCACTGGCGCGCCCACCGGGACGTCGCCGAGCTGCTCAAATCACTGGCCTGGCAGTACATGGTGCACGGCGGGCCCTTCCACTCACGGGTCGCCGATCCCGACGGACTGTTCGCGGAGCGGCTCGAAGGGCGGCTGGCGGAACTGAGGAAGGTGGGGTGGGTCGACGACTCCCGCAACGGAACCCGTGCCCGGGCGGCCGGTCAGATCACTCCGGCCATGCGCGCCGTACGCGCCAAGCCGTTCGAGGCGCGACGGGACATCTATCTCCGCGACCGGCTGCTCGAACAGTTCGTCTGGCACCGCAACAAGGCGGCGCAGACGCATCGGTCCTCCGTCCACTGGTCGTCCGTCACCGCCGTACTGACCCTGCTCGCCCTGCTGTCCGCCGGCCTCAGGGCGCTCGGTGTCATCGGCGGCTGGGATCTCACCGGTCTGCTCAGCGCCGCCGCGGCGGCAGGGGTGGCGTGGCAGGAGGTACGCAGACACCGGCCGCTGGCGTACGCGTACGGCCTCATCAACCAGGACCTCGACATGCTGCGCATCACGATGTCCAAGACCGTGACGGAGGCGGCCTGGGCGGAGGCGGTGGCGGACGCCGAGCGGCTGGTCTCGCCGCAGCACACCGACTGGGTGGTCAGGTTCGGCTGAGAGACAGGCCGAGGCGCCGGCTCGGGGCCGGGCACCCCGGCCCCGAAGTCAGGCGCGCAGCACCCCCGGCCGCCACAGCACCGTCACCGGAACGCCCGTGCGCCGGGCGTACGCCACCACGTCCGCGGTGCCCCCGAGCCCCCGCGCGGGCTGCCCGTCCCACACCGCGACCAGCCGGTCGACGTGGTCGACGATCCAGCGGCCCGCCGCGAAATAGGCCTCCTCGTGCGTCGCCTCCTCGGGCAGATTCACCTGCGTACGGCAGGATCCGAGGAGTCGGCGGAAGGCGGCCTGGGTGTCGGCGTCGCCGAGGTGGGCCTCGTAGTCCATACCGGGAATCACGGCCGTGACCGGGATACCCCGGTCCAGGGCCATGTCGGCGAACAACTGGTCGGCCCCGGCCGCGAGGCAGCTCAGAGCCTCCATCTCCCCGTCGCCCCGCAGTTGCCGGCGGATGCCCGTGCGGACGGACGGCAGAACGGCGGCGGGGATCGAGCGGTGCCCGGTCACGCCGATGCGTGTGCGGACGCGCGTCCCGATGCGCGTGCCCATGCCGGTGTCCATTCCCGTGCGGGTGTCGATGCCCGTGCCGACGCGAGTGCCGTTGCGCGTGCCGATGTCCGTCACTGGCTGCTCCTCCGCCGTCCACGGTCCGTGACCTCATCCCAGGGTGCCGTCTCCCAGCGGGGCCTGCCAGATGACGGTCGTACCCGCGCCTGGGCCCGTTGTGCCTTCGCCACTGCCGCCATCGTCGTACACCGTCAGTCGTACGCCGTCCCGGCCGTCCGGCAGGGCCGCCGCCGCGTCGACGGTGATCTCGACGCGGGTGACAGCGGGGCGGCGTACGGCGGTGGCGAGGGCGCGGCGCAGCGCGGTGAGGAGCTGGGCGGCGACGAGAGGCGGGACACGGTGCTCGACGGGGCCGGTGAAGTGGACGGAGGGGCGGCGGCCGAGTACCGCCGCCGCACCGGCCGCCTCCCGAAGTACCTTGCCGCGCACAGTGGTTGGTGCGTCGGCCGGGGGCTGCTGAAGGGCGAAGATGGTCGTACGGACCTCCTGGACGGTGGCCTGGAGCTCGTCGACGGCGTGCCCGAGGATCTCGCACACCTTGTCGTCGCCCGCAGCCCGGCGCTGGGTGGACTCCAGCATCATGCCGGTGGCGAACAGCCGTTGGACGACGAGATCGTGCAGGTCACGGGCGATCCGGTCGCGGTCCTCGTACACCGCGAGGCGGGCACGACGGCGCCGGGCGTCGGCGAGCACGAGCGCGAGGGCGGCCTGCGAGGCGAACTGTGTCGCGAGGAGCCGTTCCACATCGGTGTACGGGCGCTCCCCGCGCCGGCGCGGCAGCGCGAGCGTGCCGATCAGCCGCCCCTCGGCCTGCAACGGCAGCAGCATGCTGGGCCCGAATTGGTGCCGTACCGGAGTCGTCATCCGCGGGTCGGTCGCCGAGTCGTCGACGAACACCGGTTCCCCACCCAGGAGTTGAACGAGGACGGGGCTGCCCGGCTCAATGGTGGTCCCGACGATGTCACCGTGATCGTCCAGTGTGGAGGCGGTCACGATCTCCATGCCGCCGGCGTCCGTCGGCTGCAGGATGACGCCCGCGGCGGCGTCGGCGAGGAGCCGGGCGCGGGTCGCGACGGTCATCAGCGCGTCGTCGTCGGCCCCACCCGTGAGCAGCGCGGTGGTGACGGCGGCGGCACCCTCGATCCAGCGCTCGCGCTGCCGTGCGGTCTCGTACAGCCGGGCGTTGCCGATCGCGATACCGGCCTGCGCGGCCAGCACCCGCAGCAACTCCCTTTCCTCGTCGCCGAATGGGGAACCGTCGAGTTTCTCGGCGAGATACAGCCGCCCGAACTCCTCGCCGTCGATGTCGATCGGTACGTCGATGACGGTGATGCCCTCCCGCCGGGCGCGCCCCAGATCGGCCCTGCGGATCTCCACGAGGCCGTCGTGCCCGGGGTCGGCCATCCCGAATCCCGCGTACCGGGCACCGGTCAACTCGGCCGCGCCGTCCACGATGTGCTGGAGCGTGGTGCGCAGTTCGAGATCGGTACCGATGCCGAGCACGGCTTCGAGACAGGGCGGCAGAGGGGGAGGGGAAGGCGGGGGCGTGTCGTCCGACATACGGCTGGCGGGCTACCGGTTCGGGAGGCCGGACTCAGGTGGCCAGTGGATCCAGCACCATGGGCTCGAACTTGCCCTCCAGCATGTACCCGAGGCCCTGCACCGCGCACACGTCCGGCCGTTCGGCGATGTGCACCGGCATGCCCGTGGCCTCCCGCAGCATCTGGTCGAACCCGGGGAGCAGCGCGCTGCCGCCGACCATCATGATGCCGCGGTCGGCGAGGTCGGCCACCAGATCGGGCGGGCAGTCCCGCAGCACCTTGCCGATCCCGTCGAGTACGGCCGTCAGCGGCGTCTGGATGGCGTCGCGCACGGCGGCGGTGTCGACCTGGACGGAGCGGGCGAGGCCGGTGGCGACGTCCCGTCCGTGGATCTCGGTGGACTCCGGCCCGTGCGCGGTGAGCCCGTTGCCGGAGAGGGCGAGCTGCAGCGGACGCACGGACTGGCTCGGCAGCATCAGCTCGTGCTGATGCCGCAGATGCTGCACGATCGCGTGGTCGACGGCCTCGCCGCCGACCGGGATCCGCTGGGCGGTCACGATCGCGCCGAGGGAGAGAACGGCGAGCTGGGTGGCGGCGGCACCGCACACCATGACCATCGTCGCCTCGGGCCGTTCGACGGGCAGCCCGCACCCCACGGCGGCGGCGACGAGCGTGTCGACGAGCTCGACCCGCCGGGCGCCGAGCCCGACGAGCGTCTCGATGGTCGCGCGCTGCGCGAGCGGGTCGGCGTCGTGCGGGGTGCAGGCGGCGGCCCGCAGGAAGGGCTTGCGGCGCAGCGTGCGCCGCACCTTGTCGCCGATCAGGTGCCGCAGCATGCGCTGCGCCATCTCGATGTCGACGACGGTCCCACCGGACACGGGCCGTACGACCCGGATGTAGTGGGGCGTACGGCCCGTCATCTTCTCGGCGAACTCCCCGACCGCGATCAGCGCGCCGGTCTTGGTGTTCACGGCGGCAACGGACGGCTGGTCGACGACGAGCCCGGCACCCTTGACGTAGACGCGGGTCCGCGCGGCCCCGAGGTCGACGGCGAAATGGCAGCGGCGCATCTGTTCCAGACTGACGGTCATGGCAGATCCTCCCGAGAGCGCGGACCGTACGGGCCGCGCCGGTCGGCGGGCCTCCACTGGCATCGTGCGGGGGGCGGGGGAGGGGGCGCCCGTTGTAGGGGGCCGGGCGGGGTGCCGCCGTATGGGTATTTTATCCTTTATGTATTAATTATGACTAAGGTCCCAATGGGGACGGCCAAAGGTCCCGGGAGGGCTGTGGGGCGTCCCGGGAAAGCTATGGGCGGCCCACGATGCCCCGCACCACCCCCAGCTCCACCAGATCCTGCGGCCGGATCCGGAGCTGGTCCGCCGTCGCCTCCACCTCGCCCTCCGGACGCTTGAGGATGGCCGCCGCGAGCTCCGGGGCGATGACGGAGAAGTAGCTGTCCGGCGTGGCCCAGGTGTTGCCGGGGGCGGCGAGAGCGAGGGCGCCGCCCGAGCCGCCCTCGCCGATCAGCAGCGTGGTGACCGGTGTACGGGCGGCGGCGACCGCGCCGAACAGGTCCGCGATCGCGGCGCCGGCGCCCTGGCGCTCGGCGTCGGCGTCGTTGGCGGCACCCGGGGTGTCCACCAGGGTCAGCACCGGGATGCCGAGCCGGTCCGCGAGGCGGATCAGCCGGGCGGCGGTGCGATAGCCGGCGGGGCGGGTGGCCGTACCGAGCTGAGCGGCGTACGCGACGGTCCGCCCGTCCGCCGCACGCTCGCCGAACCCGCACGCCATCCCGGCGTCGGTGCCGCCGCAGCGGTCACCGCTGATCGCGGCGCGCCGGGTGAAGTACGCGTCCAAATAGGCCTCGGCGCGCGGACGTCGGGGAGACCGGGCGCGCTGGACGGCGTCCCAGCCGGTGGTGGGGAGGGACGCGCTACCAAGGGCCGGGGGCGGCGGGGCGGTCTCCGTCGACCGGGCGTCGCCGGTGCTGGCTGCACCTGCGGTGCTGGACGTGCCGGTTGCACCGACCGTATCGGCGCTCAGCAGGCGCAGCCACAGGGCCAGCGTCTCCCGGAGCGCCTCCGGCCGTACGACCGCGTCGGCCGCGCCCGCCGCCACCTGCGCCTCGGCCGTGTACGCCGCCGGGTCCGCGTCGGCCGGCCGGACCCGGGAACCCGCGAAGCCCACCTGTGCGCCGGGCAACGCCAGCACGACGTCGGCACCCGCGCCCAGGGTCGCCCAGCCGCCACCGGTCGTCGGATCCCGGAGGACCGCGATCTGCGGCAGGCCCGCCTCACGCGTGAGCGTCGACTGCCGTGCCACGCGCTGGAGTTGGGTCAGCGCGAGCATGCCCTCCTGCATACGGCTGCCGCCCGTCGCGACGAGGGGGACGACGGGCAGGCGGTGGGTGCGCGCGTACTCGTAGGCCAACTCCAGCCGGTCCCCGGTGCGTTCACCGAGCGAGCCGCCGAGGAAGCCGAACTCGAAGGCGATCAGTACGGCCGGGGTGCCGCCGATGTGCGCGGTCCCGCAGACGACGGACTCCTCCTCACCGGTACGGGCGGCGGCGCGGGCGCGCGCGGCGTCGTATCCCTGCCAGGAGAGGGGGCCGTCGGGCTTGAACTCCCACGTGGGGTACGGGAGTTCACGGAAGCTGTCATGGGAGCCGTCGCGGGAGTGGTCCGCGAGCAGGGCGATGAGCTCGCGGGCGGAGTGGCGTCCGGGGGTGCGGTCGGTCATGGGGCCAGCCACTTGGCCGGTAGCTGGGCCGGTCGCTGGGGCAACCACTTGGCCGGTCGTGGGGTCGGCGTCTCGGTCAGCGAATGGGTCGGCCACTGGGCCGGTGACTGGATCGGTGACTGGATCGGTCTCTTGGTCATTGACTGGGTCTGCCATTGCGCTGGCAAATGGGTCGGCCATTGGACCAACCACTTGGCCAGCCGCTGGGCCGGCGTCTCGGTCAGTGAAGGGGGCGGCCACTGGGCTGGTGACCGGATCGGTCTCTCGGTCATTGAGTGGGTCGGCCGCCTGGCCGGTCGTGGGGGCGGCGTCTCGGTTGGTTGCCGGATCAGTCACTGGGCAGGGCCCGCTTCATGATCTTCCCCATGTCGTTGCGCGGGAGGGCGTCCAGATAGCGCACGACCCGGGGGCGTTTGTGCGGGGCGAGTCGACCGGCGACATGGTTCGCCAACTCTTCGGCGTCCGGCGGGGACTGGGCGTCTGTGGGGACGATCCAGGCGACGATCCGCTCCCCCAGGTCGGCGTCGGGCTCCCCGGTCACGGCCGCCTCGCGCACACCCGCGTGTTCCAGCAGCGCGTTCTCGATCTCGCCCGCGCCGATCTTGTAGCCACCGCTCTTGATCAGGTCGGTGGCCTTGCGGCCGACGATACGGACATAGCCGTCGGGATCGCGCACCGCCATGTCGCCGGTGCGGAACCAGCCGTCGGCGGTGAAGGCGGCGGCGGTGGCATCGGGCCGGTTGAGGTACTCGGTGAAGAGGTTCGGCCCGCGCACCTGGATCTCGCCCACGGTTTCGCCGTCGTACGCCGTGATGGGCGCCCCGTCCTCCTCGACGAGCCGCAGCTCGACGCCCGGCAGCGGTACGCCGACCGTGCCCGCGCGCGGCTCCCCGTCCGCGCGGACACCTGGCCGGGGGTCCGGGGGTGTCCACCGGGACGAGCACAACATCAGGGTCTCCGTCATGCCGTACCGCTCCACGACCTGCCGCCCGGTCGTGGCCGTGATCCGCTCGTGGTCGTGCACGGGCAGCGCGGCGGATCCCGACACGAGCAGCCGGGCCCGGCCGAGCGCCTCGGCGAGTTCCGGATCGCCGGGGAGGGCTTCCGCGATCCGGTGGTACATCGTCGGCACACCGAACAGCATCGTCGCCCCGTCGTTCAGCTCGCGGGTCACGCCTTCCGTCCCGAACCGCCCGAGGTGCCGTACCGAGCCGCCGCGCCGCAGCGGCCCGAGGATGCCGAGAATCAGACCGTGCACATGAAAGAGCGGAAGCCCGTGCACCAGCACGTCCTCGGCAGTCCACTGCCAGGCGTCGGCGAGTGCGTCCAGGGTGGCGGCGACGGCCCGGTGCGGGATGACGGCACCCTTGGGCGGGCCGGTGGTGCCCGAGGTGTAGACGATCAGGGCGGGGGTCTCGGGGGCCGGTTCGTACGTGGTCCCGGGGGCCCCCGCGGACGTACGCACGTCGACGTCAACGTCGATACGCCTCAACGTGCCCAGCGCAGCGGGGAGTTGATCGCCGGGGGCGGTGAGCACGAGCGCGGGTGAGCTGTCCTTCAGGATGTGCCCCAACTCGCTCTCGCCCGACTTCGGGTTGAGCGGCACCGCCGGGACGCCGGCCAGCAGCGCGGCCACGACACCGACGGCCGTCTCCAGCGTCGGTGTCGCCCAGACGGCGACCGGGCCGCCCGCGCCGGAGATCCGGCCGGCGAGGGCTCCGGCCGAGACGGCGAGCTCGGCGTACGTCAGCGAGCGGTCGCCGAAGCGCAGGGCGGGCCGCTCGCCCGAGGTGTCGGTCGGGGCTTCGGACAGCCCGGGGAAGAGACCGGGGAAGGGAGAGGACACGCGTCGTACTCCTTAACTCGTCACGTCGGTTGTACAGGCGCGGTGGCGTGGTGGTACCCGGCGGCACACCCAGCCGGGTACCACCACCAACCACGGCCACTACAGCCACTACGACTCCTCCGTACACCATCAGCTGTCGGAGGAAACGTCCACCACGGTCGCCGACGCCGCGAGCGCGGGGATGTTCGGTGTCCAGGTGGCAAGTTTCGAGGAAGTCGTGGTGCCCAGCGGCTCCCCCGGCGTCTGAACAGCCGGGCCCTGTCCGGGACGCCATCGTGCAGTGGCGGGTAGCCGGTCGCCGGGGGCCAGCAGGCTGTGGACGTCGGCCGGCGGGTCGCCGGGTGCCTTGCCCTGGCCGCCGCCGTCCAGCACCAGCAGGTCGTACGGCGCCTGCTCCGCGATCCTTCGCCAGTCGCCCTCGACGACCTCGACGCCGGGGTGGTCGCCGAACAACTCGGCGGTACGTCCTGCGAGTTGGGGATCCCGTTCCATGCTCACGATCCGCCTGCCCCCACCTGCCCCCGCCTCCACCTCTCACACCGTCGGGCCGGCCGACCCCGCACCCCGTGCCGGTCTCCGCGATGCGGGCACCCGCGCCGCCGGCCAGGGCGTGCAACAGGCGGCCCTGTTCGGGGCGGCAGGAGTACGGGTGCCGTGCTCGTGGGCGGTGGCGACGGCGCGTCGTACCGGCGGGGGACGGGTGGCGGGGGGCGGTGGCGGGGTCGACACGGGCGGGGCGGAGACCCGGCGAAGATCGTGCCGGAGTCGAGGCCGGCCAGGCGGCCAGGTGGCCGGGCGGCGAGGATGCGGGGGTGGTCCGGGTGCTCGGGCAGGTCCGGCGTGACGGCCGGGAGGCGGGCGGCGAGGCCGGTGGCGTACCGCCTCGCCGGTTACCTGAACAACCCTGAAAAACAAGGGAGTTGAGTCACCCGGACGTTCCGTGTCCGCTCACCAGGTCGGGACGTCCAGGATCTCCACCACGGCGGCGGAGAAGCTGAATCCCTCGCCGGCGGCGACGATCAGTACCAGGTCGCCGGGGCCGACCGAACCTTCCAGGACCAGGTGCTCCAGACCGAGGAACTGGTCGCCCGCGCCGATGTGGCCGACCCGGCGGCCGAGGTCCCAGGTGCTCTGCTTCTCGGTGAAGCCCAGCAGTTCGTAGTTCTCCGGGGACACACCCCGGTGGATCAGCGGCACCACGATCCGGGCGATGTCCTCGATGGTGACACCGGCCTCGTCCAGGGCCCGGGCCGTGGTGGCGGCGAGCGCCGCCTCGTACCGCTCCCAGGAGCCCGCCGCCTCCGGCTTCGCGGCGTGTTCGAGGCCGAGCCGGCGCAGGGGCAGCGGCATCTCCCGGCCGGGGGCGGTGGCGAACGGCGAGTCGCCGCGGTTCCAGCCCTCCAGGGTGTTGTCGGCGCCGAGCGTCACGGAGATCACCCGGGCGAAGCCGGTCCGGCCGGAGACGACCAGCGCGCTGCCGCCGTCCGCGAAGATCAGGTTGAGCTGGACGTTCCACCGGTCGACGTACGGCAGCGCGAAGTTGTCGCCCGACGTGAGCAGCACCGCCGGCGCGAATCCGGTGCGGATGTATCCGGCGGCCAGGGCCAGTGAGCCCATGGCGGCGTTGCAGCGCTGCTGGAGGTCGAAGCCCGGAACGCCGCGCCCGGCGGTGTTGTTGGCGACGTACGTGGCGGCGGGCCACATGTCGTGTCCTTGGTAGCCGCAGGACGAGTGGAGCACCAGGCCCACCTCGTCGGGCTCCAGACCGGCCCGCTCCAGGGCGATCCGGCCGGCGCGCACCGCCATCTCGGGGCCGGAGACACCGTCCGCGACGGCGATCGACTCGTAGCCGATGTCGCTGTGCTCGGCGTCGACGAGTCCGTCCCGGATCGCGTCGGCCATCGGGACGACGTCGGGCAGCCAACCGGCCGCCGATGCTATGTACAGGCCGTCGTCGAATTTCATGTCGGGGTCCCTTCGTGGTGATGCTGATGCGCTGATCGGACGGGTGCGGGAGGGGTCCGTCCGTCTGCGCGGGTCCACCGCGGGCGAGGGGACTCGCACGGTCCGTACGAGCGCGGCGCCGTCGGGAGGCGCCGTCGGTCGTGGGGCCGGTGCGTCCGTGAGGAGGTTCCAGGCTGGCGGCGCCCGATGACACCGGACTGACGCGGCGCTGACGCGCGGGGGACTGGGGATATGGGGCCGGGAACGGGTTCGCCCTGCGGGTCGGACATCGCGTCGGCGGGACCGGCCGTGCGGGAGCGGTGGACCGTCCAGTCGGCGAGTGCCGTCGACGCCCACGTCAGGACGAGGCCCGCCGTCTCGAAGCCGTCCGCCTCGCTCCGTGCCCAGAAGGCGCGGATCTCCCGGGCGGCGGCCGGTGGCTCCATGGCCCTGACCTGCCGGATATGGGCCAACGGCAGCCCCAGCCGGCGCGGCCAGGCCACCAGGCGGCCCTGCTCCAGCTGCTCGACCGCGTAGTAGCGGTGTCCGCTGTCGGGGTCGACGCGGGCGGGGCGGAGCAGGTCCAGTTCGTCGTAGAGCCGCAGCGCCTTCGGCGACAGCCGGCATGCCCTGGCGAACGCCCCGATGGTCAGCCTCTCCCTCTCCCTCTCCGGCTTCGTCATGGAGCACCCCGTTTCCTGGATCCTGGTTTCCGATCCCGGTTTCCCGCCGGGTTCCTCGTGCCGCCACCGATGCTGCGGCTTCACCGAAGGGGAAGGTCAAGAGCTTGTTAACCTTCACCCGGTATCGCTATCAGTGGTGAACCAGCAGTACGCGCCTTACATCGAGGGAGTCCCCGTGGTCCGCATCGCGATCGTCACCTACGACCCCCGGCCGGAGACCAGCAAGGACCGCGATTTCCCGCTCCTGGTAAGGGAGTTGGTGGCAGCCGGGGCCGACGCGACCGCCGTCCACTGGGACGACCCCGACATCGACTGGGCCTCCTTCGATCTCGCCGTGGTCCGGTCCACCTGGGACTACACCTGGCGCGCGGAGGAGTTCGCGGGCTGGCTGGAGCGGTGCGGGAAGCTCACGCGGGTCGCGAATCCGGTCGGCGTCCTGCGCTGGAACATGGACAAGCGGTACCTCGGCGAGCTGACCGCGGCCGGTGTCCCCACGGTCCCCACCCACTACCTGGGCCCGGGCGACGCCCCCGACCTTCCCGACGACCGCGAGTACGTCGTCAAGCCCACCTCCGGCGCCGGCGCCCGTTACGCCGCCCGCTACACGCCCGAGGACCGGGAGACGGCCGTACGGCATCTCGCGCGGATGCACGCCGAGGGGTTCACCGCGATGGTGCAGCCGTACGTCGGGAGCATCGACGTCACGGGGGAGCGCGCCCTGCAGTTCTTCGGCGGGCGTTTCCTGCACGCCAGCCGCAAGGGGGCCGTGCTGGCTCCGGGTACGGCGTACGACGACGAGAAGGTCGCCCATCCCGACCTTGAGGTCTGGTCCCCGACCTCTGCCGAACTCGCCGTCGCCGAAAGGGCGTTGGCCGCCGTGCCGGACAACTCCGCTCTTCTGTACGCCCGTGTCGACCTCGTCCTCGGTGACGATGGTGAACCCCGGGTCATGGAAGTGGAGTTGATCGAGCCGAACCTGTTCCTCGACCTGCATCCGGACTCGGTACCGGTGGTCGTGCAGGCCATCCTGCGGGCCGCCGTCGGCCGTTAGGGACTGTCCCTGCCCTCGGACCTGTCAGTCCTTGACCGCCGTCCGCTGCAACAGCCCCCACGTGAACTCCGCCACCCACTTCCGCCGTACCCCCGTCCCGTCCGGCGCCGTGAACGCCAGGCCCCAGCGTGTGGGGGCCGTCCCCTCCAGGGGGCGCGCGGGGGCGAAGGCGTGGGCGACCTCGTCGACCGTGCAGGACCAGGGGCGCAGGTCGTCCGGCGTGCGGAGTGCGGGCGCGGGGGCGCCCGGGGCCCGTACCAGCCACTCGTTCCAGGCGACGCCGTTCGGGGCCACGAGCACCTCGAAGCGCAGGTCGGGCCAGAGGGGGACCGGCCACAGCCAGGCCTCGCACTCCAGGTCGCCGATCCTGCGGGGTGTCACCGACTCCGGGGGGCCGAGGACCGAGCGGATGGGGGTCCCCCCGCTCGAGCGAAGCCGAGAGTGGGGGAGGGAGGCGGCGGCGCGGGCGCGCGGGGAGCGGAGCATCGCCTGCCAGCGTTTGTTGGCCTCGCGCATGTCCGCGATCGACACGCCCAGCTGGTGCCGGGCGTCCTCCACCAGGTCCGGGTTGTGGTCGGCCATGCGGCGCAGCAGCACCAGCTGGAACTCGCTCACCGTGAACATACGGACCATCGTCTCGTACCGGCCGAGAGACGTGGACAGTCACGGACCGCAACGAAGCCATCGCACGCCCATTGCCCGCCCGAGTCCTTGTGGCTAGCCTGTCCTCTGTTCGTCATGCCGATCGTCTGTTGAAATCTCGAACGTCGTCGAAAAGCGTCGAGACCGACAACACCCTGGACACAAGAGAGGGGGCCGTCATGGGACGCCTCGTACCTGCCGTGACCCGGGCTCTCGACATTCTTGAGCTCTTCCTGGACGGAGACGGCACACTCTCCGCCCCGGACATAGTGCGCCGGCTCCAGCTGCCGCGCACCACCGTGCACGAACTGGTGACGACCCTCGCCGCCCGTTCGTACATCGTGCAGGTCCCCGGCCAGCCGGGACGCTACCGCCTGGGCGTGCGCCCCTACCAGCTCGGCAGCCGTTACGCCGAGCAGCTGGACCTGGCCGCGGAGGGCCTGCAGGTGGCCCGTTCCGTCGCCGAGTCGTGTGACGAGACGGTGCACGTCGCGATCCTCGAAGGCACGGACGTCATCTACATCGCGAAGATGGACTCCACCCACGCGGTACGGATGGTGTCGGCGGCCGGCCGCCGCCTGCCCGCCCACTGCACGTCCGTGGGCAAGATGCTGCTGGCCTCGCTGCCCGACCACGAGCTCTCCGCGCGGGTCCCCGACAACGTTCCGCTGGCCGCGATGACGCCGAACAGCATCACCGACCCGGCGGCCCTGCGCGAAGCCCTCGCGGAGATCCGCCGCCGGGGCGTCGCCGTCGAGAACCGCGAGTCGAACCCGGACGTCAGCTGTGTGGCGGCGCCGGTGTACGACCGCACGGGCCGGGTGGTCGCCGCGCTGTCGATCTCCGTCCCCATGATCCGCTGGAGCGAGGACCACCGTTCGGAGCTGGAGCAGCTCGCCGTCAAGGGCGCCGCCGAACTCTCCGAGCGCCTCGGTCACCGGAGCGTGGCATGACGACGTACGAGCCCGCCCTCGAAGTCGCGGTCCAGGCGCAGGCGACCCTCGGCGAGGGCCCGACCTGGGACGCGGCGAGGTCCCGGCTGATCTGGATCGACATCCTCGGCTGCCGGGTCAACACCTACGACCCGTCGACCGGCCGCCGTACGGTCATGGTGACGGAACAGCACGTGGGCGCCGCCAAGCCGCGCGCGGGCGGCGGCCTGGTCCTGAACCTGCGCGACGGAGTCGCCCTGTACGACGGCGACGGCGAGGGCGCCGACCCCGTCGGCGGCTTCCGCTGGCTGCACCACGACCCGACCCCCGGCCGCCGCGCGAACGACGCGGCGGTGGCCGCCGACGGCTCCCTGTGGGCCGGCACGATGCGCTACGACGAGGCGCCGGGCGGCGGCACACTGTTCCGGCTGACGGGCGACGGCGAGGCCACGACCGTCCTGGACGACGTGGCGGTGAGCAACGGCACGGGCTGGAGCCCGGACGGCCGCCTGATGTACTACATCGACACCCCGACCCGCCGCGTCGACGTCTTCGACGTGTCGGCCGACGGGCGGAGCGTCACCAACCGCCGCCAACTGGCGCTGATCGAGGAGGGCGCGGGTTTCCCCGACGGCCTGACGGTCGACGCGGACGGCTGTGTCTGGGTGGCCCTGTGGGGCGGCGGAGCGGTCCGCCGCTACACCCCGGCCGGCGCCCTCGACCGTACGATCACCCTCCCCACGGTCCGCCCCACGGCCTGCGCCTTCGGCGGCCCGGACCTCACGGACCTGTACATCACCACGGCCCGCGTCGGCCTGACCGCCCCCCACCCGATGTCGGGCTCGCTCCTGGTCGTACCGGGAGCGGGCAAGGGGGTCGCTCAACCGCCGTTCGCGGGCTGACGGCACGACCGGACACGACGGGGCACGACTCACGACTGGACGGCGACCGTAAGACGGATGCGTCAACGGCCGGGCGGGCAACGGGAATTCCGTCGCCGGCCCGGCCGCTCTCACCTCGGGGCCGGCGCCACTCTCACTCCGCCGCCTTCCACTCCTCCGGCCGCAGCGGCGGCCCGCTCAGCGGTGGCCTGAGCGGGCCGATCGCCGCCGCCAGCAGGACACTCGGCGCCAGCAGCACCTCCGCTCCGCGTTCCAGGGACGTCACGTCCGTCACCCGGCGCGCGATCCGGCCGTTGCCCGTCGCCGTGTACATGAGGCGTCCCACGTAGGCCGCCAGCAGGCGGTCCCGCAGGGTGGGGCCCTGCTCCGTGGCGCCGGCGTAGAAGATGTCCTGGCCCGTCGCCAGGTCCCAGGCCGCCGCGACCGGACGGGCCACCGCCTTCTGGACACGGCGCGACAGACCGGGCGTGCCCCAGCCCTGACGGCGGATCACATCCCTCAGGGCCAGGGCACTTTGGGCCGCCACCGACATTCCGTGGCCGTAGACCGGGTTGTACGCGGCCAGCGCGTCGCCGATCACCGTGAAGTTCTCCGGCCAGTCGCGCATCCGCTCGTAGTAGTGCCGGCGGTTCGACGTCGTCCGGGTGACGGAGACGTCCGTCAGCGCCTCCGCTCCCGCGAGCAGGTCGGCGATCACCGGGTGGCGCAGCTCCTCGCGGGCGAAACGCGTGAACTCCGAGCCGTCCGTGGGGGGTTCGCTGCCCCGGGTGCCGGACAGGGAGACCAGCCAGCAGCCGTCCTCGATCGGCATGAGGACACCCGCCCGGCCCGGACCGCCCGCCCTCGGGTCTGCCAGCACGTTGACCACCGGGTAGCCGTGCCGGGCCGGTTCGGGCGCCCGGTACATCCGGCTGGCGTACGCGAGCCCGGAGTCGACGACGCGGCGGGGCGGCTCGGGCAGTCCCAACTCGCGCAGCCAGTGCGGGGTACGCGAGGCGCGGCCGGTGGCGTCCACGACCAGGTCGGCGTGGAGTGTGCGCCGGCTGCCGTCGGCGCCGCGCAACCGCACGCCGGTGACGGCCTCGTCCGTGCCCTCCAGGCCCAGCACCTCGGCGTGCTCGACCAGTTTGATCCGGTCGTCGTCCAGGATCTGGGCCCGGACCGTCGCGTCCAGCAGGTCCCTGCCGCACAGGAGGACGTGGTGCGACTCCTCCCACCGCCGGAACCAGCCCTGCGGCGCCAGCGCGACCATGTCCGTGGTGACCGCCAACCGGTGCGCACCGGCGTCGAGCAGCAACTCGCCCACCCCCGGCACCAGTTCCTCGACGGCCCGGGCACCGCCGGACCACAGCAGGTGCGCGTGCCGGGCCTGCGGCAGGTTCCTGCGCGGCTCAGGTCCGTCCGGCAGGACGTCACGCTCCACGACGGTCACGCGGTCGGCGAACCCGACCAGGGCGCGGGCCGCGAGCAGCCCGGCGAGCGACCCGCCGAGGACCACGGCTGATCTGACGGGAGACGACTGATCACTCATATACGTGCAGGCTCTCTACTGTGGCGGTCGCGAGGGCGCGCACCGCCTCGATCTCATCGGGGTGACTCAGGACCTGGGACACGGATTCGATGTCCCGGAGCAGGTCCGTGAGTAAACGCGTTGCGCGGCCGGTGACCTGGGGTGAAGGGGTACGGGACAGGGCACGCGCCTCGATCGCGTCCCGGATCGTCACCGCCGCCGCCAGCGCCCCCGCCCGCCCCGGCCCGTGTCCCAGGTCCACGGCGGCCTCGTACGCCCGTCGCCGCAGCTCCTCGTCGAAGTGGCGGGCGAGTTGCAGCAGGGCGTCGCGGATGAACGTCTCACGGCGGGTCAGCCGCAGCTCCGGGGTGGCCCGCAGCGAGAAGGGGACGCCTCTGCCGGTGGCGGTACGCAGCAGGTCGTACAGCGGGCCGAGCCGGAGCAGGCCGCGCCGGATCCGCCAGCGGTCGCGCAGATACTGGCCGGCGTGCGGCAGCACGAACCCCGTCGCGATCAGAACGGCCCCGACGCACGCGGCGAGGGGGGCGAGTTCCGTGGAGAGCGGATCCAGGTCGCCGCCCGTCCACCGGGCGACGACGGCCGTGCCCTTCGCCGCGTCGAACACCAGGTTGGCGGCATAACCGACGGCCAGCGACCGCAGACCCAGGCGCAGCCACACGTCGAGTGCGACGGTGTGGATCCAGTCCCGGATCAGCCGGAACGTCAGCACACAGGACGTGGTGTGCGCGAGCAGGTAGAGCACGATCAGCTCGCGCATGAAGGGCGTACCGGCGTAGTACGTGTCCAGGTCCCGCCGGCGTTCCACGGGTACGTCCGCGAGCGCGAACAACGCCCACAGCGCGACGATCACCCCCGCGTGCCCGGCGGCGACCCACCGCATCGCGCGCCGCGCCCTGGCCGATCCCGGCGAGTGGCCGGTGAGGCCGCCGCGCCACGCGATCATCAGGAGCAGGCTCGCGCCGCAGAACGCGACGAGGAAGCTGTACACCAGGGGCGCCGCGATGTTGGGCACGCCGGTGACCCGGTTGGTCCAGGCGACGGCCGGTGGCGCCGCGAGGACGAAGATGCCGCAGGCGAGCAGCAGCAGCCCGCCGACCGCGCGCCGCAGCGGGTCCCGCCACAGCCTGACGATGCTGGGCAGCTTGAACACCAGGGCGGCGGCCAGGAACGCGACCGGTATCCCGAACACGAGGACGGAGTACGGCTCACCGGGGAAGCCGGAGGGGTTCATCGCCGGGCGTTTCCGCTTCCCCGGCCGCGATACCCCAGGGAGGCCTGCACACCGCTGCTGCCCGTGCTCGCCGTACGGTCCTCCACCCACGGCCGGAAGACGGTGGCGAGGCGGTGGCCGAACTCCTCGGCGTCGGCCTCGTCGGCCGCCCGGGAGCCGTTGCGGGCGGCGACGGCCAGCGCTCCGCCCTGCCAGGACTGCTCGTCGGCCAGTACCCGGGCGGCGGTCGCGCCGGCGCTGTGGTGGTGACAGTGCCCGGCGTGCAGATGCCACAACTCGTGGCCCAGGATCACGAGTTGCTGGACCGCCTCGGCCCGCTCCTCGACGATGACGAGGTCGAAGTCGTGGAACTCCACCCACAGACCGGTGACTTCGATCTCGTCGGGGAAGCGCTCGAAACGAAGGTCGACGCGCCGCCCGCGCCGCTCACTCATCTCCTCGCACAACGCCCGGCACAACTCCCGTCCGTCGGACGGGCTGTTGGCGTGCTCCCGCAGTGCCGCGTCGAGCGCTCCGGTCAGCTCGCGCATCGCGGCCCGGGTCCGGAAGCGGTGTGCGGCCCGGGCGGGCAGCAGCGCCGCCAGGACGCGCCTCGTCACCCCCCTCGGCGTCATCGGTCCGTCTCCTCGCCGCCGCTCAGCAGCCCTTCGAGCATCACCGCGAGGGCCTCCTGCTTGCGCGGGGTCAGCCGCCGGCCGCGCAGGGCCAGCGTGACGACCCCGTGCCGGGTCGCGAACCGGACCAGCGGGCCCTCCTCGGCGCCGCCGAGATCCTCCAGCAGCCGGCGGAGTTCACGGTTCAAGGCGATGGGCGCGGGGTCGGTGAAGAAGCCGGTGCCCTGCTCGACCCCGAAGAACGCGGCGAGCGCGGTGAGGTCGGGAACGTTCGGCATCTTCTTGCCCAGGAGCAGCTGACGGGCCCACTCGGGGCTGATCGACAGGGCGTCCGCGATCTCCTTGCAGACCTCGCCGCGCTTCCTGCCGCTCGCCGCGAGCCGCGTCTCGTGGAGCGTGCGCACCCGGCGCCGGATACGGCTCTCGATGTCGTCGGCCGGAGGCCGTGCGCCCTCGGTCAGCAGGGCCCGGATCTCACCCTCGGTGAGGGCGGTACGGGCCGACAGGCCTGGAATGTCGAGGACTTCGGCGCGATCGAGACGGGCCTCGGCGATGCGCTCTTCGAGGAGGGCGAGGGTCTTCGAGAGGGGCTCACTCACGGGCCGACCCTACGCGTCCGGACCCTCGCGCACCAGGAGAATCCAACGATCGTTGGAGACCACGGAACGATCGTTGGACCCGCGCGCCATTGACGTGCGGACACTCCAAAATTACGGTCCTGTTCGAAGTTACGAGCGGACACCGATATACCGAACGCCGATATACGGAACGCTGATTTGCCGCACACCGCACCCGCGCACCGCACGCCGAATGTCGGAGAGGAACCCATGTCCCGCACCGCCCGCTTCACGATCGATCCCGCCTTCACCGTCGGCGAGGTCAGTCCCCGTCTCTTCGGATCCTTCGTCGAACACCTCGGCCGCTGCGTCTACACCGGCGTCTTCGAGCCGGGCCACCCCTCCGCCGACGAAGCGGGCCTGCGCACGGACGTGCTGGAACTTGTCCGCGAACTCGGCGTCACCGCCGTCCGCTACCCCGGTGGCAACTTCGTCTCCGGCTTCAACTGGGAGGACTCGGTCGGCCCGGCCGACGAACGCCCCCGCCGCCTCGACCTCGCCTGGCGCTCCACGGAGTCCAACCGCTTCGGGCTCTCCGAGTACATCGACTTCCTCCGGAAGATCGGCCCGCAGGCCGAGCCGGTGCTGGCCGTCAACCTCGGCACGCGCGGGGTCGCCGAGGCCCTCGAACTCCAGGAGTACGCCAACCACCCCTCCGGCACCGCTCGTTCGGACCTGCGCGTCACGCACGGCGACAAGGACCCGTTCGGCATCAAGATGTGGTGCCTCGGCAACGAGATGGACGGACCCTGGCAGACCGGCCACAAGACCGCCGAGGAGTACGGCCGCCTCGCCGCCGAGACAGCCCGCGCGATGCGCCAGATCGAACCGGACCTCGAACTGGTCGCCTGCGGCTCCTCCAGCCAGGGCATGGAGACGTTCGCCGAGTGGGAGTCGACGGTCCTCCAGGAGACGTACGACCTGGTCGACTACATCTCCCTGCACGCCTACTACCAGCCCGAGGACGGCGACATCGACTCCTTCCTGGCCTCCGCCGTGGACATGGAGTCGTTCATTGACAACGTAGTCGCGACCTGCGACCACGTCGGCGCCCGCCTCAAGTCGAAGAAGAAGATCAACCTCTCCTTCGACGAGTGGAACGTCTGGTACATGTCGGAGTGGCACGCGATCGAGAACTCCGGCGCACGGGACTGGGCCGAGGCCCCCCGGCTGCTGGAGGACGTCTACTCCGTCACCGACGCCGTCGTCTTCGGCTCGCTCCTCATCGCCCTGCTCCGGCACGCGGACCGCGTCACCGTCGCCTGCCTCGCCCAGCTCGTCAACGTCATCGCGCCGATCATGACCGAGCCGGGCGGCCCGGCCTGGCGCCAGACGACGTTCTTCCCGTTCGCGCAAGCCAGCAGGTACGGGCGCGGCGAGGTCCTCGACGTACGGGTGGACTCGCCGACGTACGAGACGAAGAAGTACGGCGAGACGGACCTGCTGCACGCCACCGCCGTACGCGCCGACGACGGCACGGTCACCGTCTTCGCCGTGAACCGCGACCGTACGCAGCCGCTGCCTCTCGAAGTCGTCCTGAACGGCCTGGAGTTGACGTCGGTCGTCGAGCACAGTGTGATCGCCGACGCCGACCCGGACGCCGCCAACACCCTGGACGACCCGGAGCGCGTCGCCCCGCACCAGGCCACCGGCACCACCCTCCAGGACGGCAGGCTGACCGCCGTCCTGGAGCCGCTGTCGTGGAACGTGATCAGGCTGGCGTAGCCAGGTCTCCGGCTACCGGCCGGGGGAGGGAACGACCGTCACCGGAACTCCCCCGGCCGCGCTCCCCAGCAGCGTCAGCCGTACCTGCCCCGGCCCCGACTCCGTCGTCCCGTCCGAAAGCACGGCCAGGGCAAGGGTGTTGGCGCCCCGGGTGCGCAGGATGCCGTTCGGGAGGACGAAGGTGTGCTGGGGGCCCACGTCGTTGACGTACTGGCCCATGTTCCAGCCGTTCAGGAAGATCTGGACGCGGTAGGCACGTGCCGGATCGTCCTCCAGCACCAGTGCGATCGACGCGTCGACGCCCGGATCGACGGTGAGCCGGAACCCGGTCCGGTACCAGGTCACCCCCTGCCGCCGCCGCTCGGTACGCGGAAGGCCGACCGGGGGCCAGCCGTCGTCCGCGTACCCCGGCAGATGCCAGCCCGACCGTTCCCCGTACAGCCCACCGGTGTTGAGCGGTCCGCGCACCGGATCGGCCGCCGCCGCACCCTGCAACCGCCAGCCCACCGCAGGAGTGGCACCCGTGAAGGTCACCGCAGTCAGGCCGCGCGCGACCTTGTGCGTGTCCCGCGCCTTCCCGTCCATGTCGTGCTGCATCCGCCGCACCAGCACGGACAGCACATGTGCGCCGGCCGTCCGCACCTTCTCCGGCACGCCGAAGGCCGCCGTGGCCGCCCAACTCCCCTTCCGCACGGTCTTCTTGTCGGGCACCGGCATCCGGTGCGTGCCCAGCGGCTCACCGTCCAGCCACGCCATCAGCAGCCCCTGCGTCCCGGTGCTGTAGGAGAGGGACACGGACTCCGTACCCGTGGCGTCGGTGAAGGAGCCCCGGTACCAGACGTCCCCGTAGTGGAAGTTGTAGTCGTCGGCGAACAGCACGGGCTGCCCGTCGGGCACGGCGGTCGTACTGAACGTCGAAGTCCGGTCGGCGACCGTCCAGTCGGCGTCGTCGAAGCCGGGCTCGGACTCGGGGTTCTCCTCCTGGCGCCGCCAGCCGCCCAGCACGGGCAGCGCGACCGCCGGGACCCCCGCCAACGGCTCCTCGGCCCGCAGGCTTCCGGAGGCGGTGGCCGACGTCCTCAACGTCTGCCCGTTCCACACCACTTCACGAATCCCGCCCGGCGCCCACACCTCCAGCCCGGCGGCCTCGACGGTGTCCCCGGTCAACCGCACTGAGTCGCCCCGCAGTTCGGCGGTCCGCAGCAGCGGCGGCCCGTGGACCAGCACCGGCCCCGACGGAGTCTCGCGCGGCCAGAGCCGCACCGAGGTCTCGTCGTCGGCGAGGAGGAGAAGGAGGGGAGCCGAGACGCCGCCGCCTTCCACCAGCACCCGGGTGAGCCCGCCGAGCCGGGCGGTCACGCGCACCCGCCCGTCCGCGTACGAGGACTCCGCGTCCCCCGCGAGCACGGTCACCGTCGGCTCGCTCGCGCACTCCACCGCCGTCACCGTCGCCTCGCCCGCCCGGCCGGTGAGAACGGCGACGTCCTGGCGCCCGACGGTCAGCCACAGCATCGGCTGGGCGTTGGAGTACGCCAGCTTCCGCCGCCCCAGGGCGATTCCGGCGGCGAGGAGTCGGGCGTCCGAGGCGGGGACGGTGACCGGCAGTGAGATCCCGGCGACCGGGAGCGTCGAGGTGACCGGCTCCGGGGAGTCGTTGCGCAGGACGTACACGTGGGCGTGGGTGTCCGGGTTGGTGAGGTGGTAGACCCTGATCCGCCCGGCATCCGCCGGGACGCCCCCTGCCGCGATGTCCTCGGCCCGGTCCAGCTTGGCCAACTCCGGGACGGACCGCACCAGATGGCCGAACTGGTGCATGGGGACGACCTTCGGGGTCGCCCGGCGCCCCTCGTCGAAGGCGGCGCCGTAGTCGTACGACGTGTACACCTGCGGGGCGGGCAGCCAGCCCCAGTTGGTGCCGCCGAAGGTCATGTAGACGTTGTGGACGGTGATGCCGTTGGCGAGGTTGGTGAGGTAGAAGCGCCGTTCGTAGGCCGCGTCCCGGGTCCGCGCCGACCCCGCGTACCCCGCGCCGTCGAACTCGGCCCCGCCCCACGGATCGAACCAGCCGCCCCCGAACTCGGGGATGAATCCGGGGGTCTCGGGACTCGCCGTGGACCCGCCCTTCTCGCCGCCGATGCCGAAGTGCCCCCAGTCCGGTGGGAGTTGATCGGGGTCCGGATAACCGTCGAAGCCGTACAGCCAACGTCCGCGCTCGCCACCGGTGTCGAAGGAGCCGGGGGCCCAGTAGCCGTTCCGGCCCAGGTCGTTGTGGAAGAGGGGGACGTCGATGCCGTCGGCGCGGACCTTGGCGTACAGGTGGGCCATGTAGTCGACGCCGGCCGGCTCGGTGACGTACGAGCCGTACTCGTTCTCGATCTGGTAGAGCAGAACCGTTCCGTCGCCCTGGGTGTGGAGATGGCGGGCCACGATCCTGTTGACGGCGGTCAGCCACTCGTCGACGTACCCGAGATAGGTCGGGTCGGAGGTGCGGGCGCGGCCCTTTGTCGCGGTCAGCCAGCCGGGGAAGCCGCCGGCGTCGACCTCGGCGTTGATGTACGGGCCCGGGCGGACGATGACGTACAGGCCGGTCTCGGCGGCCTGGCGCAGAAAGAGGTCGAGGTCGCGGACGCCCGTGAAGTCGTAGCGGCCGGGGGCGGGGGAGTGGTGGTTCCAGGCCACGTAGATGCTGACGGCGTTGTAGCCGTGCGCGCGCATCTTCTGCAGGACGTCCCGCCACAGGGACGGGCTCGGCAGGCGGAAGGGGTGCGTCTCGCCCGACCACAGGACGAGCCGGCGGCCGTCGACGAGGAGGGAGTAGCGGTCGAAGCCGACGGTGTGCCGGCGGCCGTCCGCCGAGGGCGGGTCGGGGGCCGGGCCGGTGGGCGCGGTGTGGGCCGCGTACGCCGACCCGCCCGGGCCGCCGGAGCCCATGCCGGCGCTGGCGCTGAGGGAGAGGCCGAGGGCGGCGGTGCCCGCGAATGCGGTGAAGGTTCGTCTGCTCAACACCAACGTGGTCTCCTCGGCCGTACGGGACCCGCGTGAGTGATCGCGGATGAGCGGGTGCGGTCATTGTCCACACCGTGACGACCGACAATGACCCCATGAGGATCTCGGCGCGGGCGGACTATGCGGTGCGAGCGGTGCTGGAGCTCGCCGTACGGCAGGACGAGGGTGCCGTGAAGGCGGAGACCGTCGCCGCGGCCCAGGCCATTCCGCACAAGTTCCTGGAGGGCATCCTCGGGGATCTGCGGCGCGGCGGGATCGTCGACTCCCGGCGCGGTGGCAACGGCGGCTACCGGCTGGCGCGTCCCGCCGCCGGGATCACCGTCGCGGACGTCGTCCGGGCCGTCGACGGGCCCATCGTGTCGGTGCGCGGCGAACGGCCGACCGGCCTCGCCTACACCGGCCCCGCCGAACCGCTGCTGCCGCTGTGGGTCGCCCTGCGCGCCAACGTCCGCAAGGTGCTGGAGGGGGTGACCTTCGCCGATCTGGCGGCGGGGGAGCTGCCGGAGCCGGTGCGGGGGCTGGCGGCGGAACCGGCTGCGTGGGAAAACCCGTGAATTCTCCAGATTTCCGGTTTTTCAGAATCTTTTATCTTGCTCCATCGGAGCGCTCCTAAACCACTTGGAAGGGTGAAATTGCGAGTTGGTCGTTGACGCCCTTCACTCTCCCGATACCTTGACCCCTGCATGTGCATGCAATGTGTGGGGTCCAGGTGAAGGGTGTGCGTACGGGGATGAGTCTGCTGAGATCGCGTCGAGGGTGGGGCGTCGGGGCCGTTGTGGCCGCCGGTGTGTCCGGGGTTCTGATCGTGCAGAGCGTGAGCGGCGGGGGCGCGAACAACGCGGCCGACGACGGCAAGCCGGTCTCCGGGCCGATCGCGAGCGAGGAGTACGCGGCGGCGCTGAAGGTCGCCGCCGACGGCGACTCGGCGACGCTGGCCAAGCGGGACACCAAGCCGTTCAGCATGCTCGGCGTCACCTGGTCCGACCCGTCGGACCGCATGGCGGGCAAGGTCGAGGTCCGCACCCGCGAGGCCGGCACCGACACCTGGTCGTCCTGGCTGGAGCTTGGCACGGACAGCGGGCCCGGCGAGGAGGGCGCGACCCGCGCCGGCACCGAGCCCGCGTGGGTCGGCGCGTCCGACGGCGTGGAGGTCCGGGTCGACGGCAAGGCGTCAGCCGACCTGCCCGAGGGACTGCGCGTCGACATGATCGACCCTGGCACCGGTTCCGCCTCGGACCTGGAGCCGGCGGGGTACGTGGCGGCTGCGAGCACCGAGTCGCCGGACGCGACGATCACGCCGGACGAGACGGACTCCGCCTCGCCGACACAGACGGACTCGGCGTCCGCCCCTGCCTCCGCCTCCCCGACCGAGTCCGCCTCGGCCTCCCCCGGCACGTCGGAGCAGCCGAGCAGCGCGCCCGTGACGACCGCGCCGGCGACGACCTCGGCTCCTGCCTCGCCGGACGCCTCGGCGAGCACCGGCCCCACGGCCCCGCCGTCCACCGCTCCCAAGCCGCCGATCACCTCGCGGGCGGGCTGGGGCGCGGACGAGTCGATGAGCCCCGAGGCGCCGGACTACCTCACCAACGGGATCAAGGCGGTGGTCGTCCACCACACCGCCGAGACGAACGACTACACGTGCGACCAGTCTCCGGCGATGATCCGCGCCATCTACACGTACCACGTCAAATCGAACGGCTGGAAGGACATCGGCTACAACTTCCTGGTCGACAAGTGCGGCACGATCTTCGAGGGCCGTAAGGGCGGGGTCGACAAGCCGGTCTTCGGGGCGCACGCCTACGGCTTCAACAGCCAGACCACCGGCGTCTCGGTCCTCGGCAACTACAACCTGGTCGATCCGCCGACGGCCGTGCTGACCTCCGTCGCCCGCCTCGCCGCCTGGAAGCTCGGCCAGTACGGCGTCGACCCGGCCGGTACGACCACGCTCACCGCGGGCGCGGCCGGGACCAGCGAGTACAACACGAGGACGTGGAAGACGGGCGACCAGCTCTCCTTCCCGACCATCCACGGCCACGGCGACGGCTACGCCACCGAGTGCCCGGGCACCAGGCTCCATGCCCAACTGGCCACCATCCGCGGCTATGCGGCGGGCCCGGTCACCGGTCTCAGCCTCAATTCGGTTACGGGCGCGGGCACTTCGGGCACGCGGACGTACACCAAGTCGGCCACGACGGTCAGTTGGTCGGCGACCACCCCGGCCGCTCTGATCACGAAGTACGAGGTGCTGGTCGACGGCAAGGTGGCCGCCACCACCGACGGTACGGCGACCTCGGCGAAGGCGAACCTGGCGCTCGGCACGCACTCCGTGTCCGTACGGGCCACCCACATCTCCGGGCAGGCGACGACCACCGCCGCCGCGACCGTCGTCGCCGAGACGACCCCGCCCGCCTTCACCACCGCGCCGAACCTCGCCCTGCGCGCCGGCACGGTGGAGACGACGGCCGTCCCGGTCACCCTGAAGTGGAAGGCCACGGACTCGGCCGCGCTGAAGGAGGTGCGCCTGACGGCCCCGGTCGCCAGGACGTACGGCCCGACGATCGTCAGCGCCGACCTGGCCGCCAAGCCCGGCGCGGCCACGACCTGGTCGATGACGGCGTACGACCAGGCGGGCAACACCAGGGCGGCCTCGGTCGCCGGTACCCCGGTGATCCTCCAGGAGACCTCGGCGACTCGCACCGGCACCTGGACGACGAAGTCGTCGACCAGCTACCTGGGCGGCAAGTCGTACTCCAGCTCCGCCAAGAACGCCGCGCTGACCTGGACGTTCACCGGCCGCTCGGCCGCCCTCGCGGTGTCGCGGGCCTCGACGTCCGGTCAGGTCAACGTCTTCGTGGACGGGGTCAAGGTCGCCACGGTGGACCTGAAGTCGGCGACGACCAAGTACCGCGACGCGATCTGGACGAAGAGCTGGAGCGCGAGCGCCAAACACACGGTCAAAATCGTGGTCGTCGGCACGAGCGGCCGCCCGGCGGTCACGACGGACGGCCTGGTCTACCTGAAGTAGCACGCCTCCCGTTCCCCTTCCCGGCGTGAACAACGGGAACAACGTGAACAGCCTGAGTGCCGTCCTCGTACGGCGCTCAGGCTGTTCACGTCTCCGGGCTCAGCCGGAGGTGTCCACACCCACGGTGAGGGTGGCCTTGTAGCCGTCGGAGACGCTGGAGCCGAGTGCGGTGAGCGTCAGCAGTCCGGAGGAGGCGCCACCGTCGTCGTAGACGCTGTCGGCGGAGAGGAGGGTCTCGCTGGTGGTGTTCGCCGAGTAGGGGGAGGTGGCCTGGACCTTCGCGTTGATGTCCGGGTCGAAGAAGAGCTGACTGGTGTGGATGACCTCGCCGCCGGTGTACGAGGTGTCCGTGAGCGTGACGTCCGTGTGCACCCGCATGTGGATGTGGACGGCGCGGGAGATGTAGTGGCCGGGCCAGATCGAGACGATGGTGGCCTGGCCGTTCGCGTCGGTCAGCTGCCCGCCGCGCAGGAAGGTGCCGTTGTCCTCCTCCTGGTGGCCGTTGCCGCCGACGAAGCCGGAGTACTCGCCGAGGTGGTCGCAGTGCCAGAGCTCGACGAGGGCGCCTTCGAGCGGCGCACAGTCGTTGGTGAGGTCGACGACGGTGAAGGTGTGCTGGACCTCGAAGCCTTCCTTGTCCTCGCGGATGTCCTCGCGGACGAGGGCGCCGTCGAGGGAGTAGGGGCCCTCGGTGACCTCGGCGGTGAGGACACAGACGCTGCTCGTGGTCGACGAGGAGCTGTCCTCGGAGGTGCTGGTGGCCGTCTCGGACTCCGTGGCCGAGGTGGTGGGACTTGCGGACGCGAAGCCGGCGACCGCGAGTCCGCCGACCACCGCGGCGGTGCCGCCGCCGATCAGGACACGGCGCCGTTGGACGGTCTTGCTCAGCCGGTGTTTGCCCGCGGTGGCTGTGGTGTCGGAGAGGGTCTCGGCGGCGGTCTGGGGGGCGCTGTTCTGGGGGTTCGTGTTCTCTGTCATGTCCCGGAAACTTAGGGACGTATCTGAGGATTACCTTAAATCGCGGCTATGAATGCCCTGGGGACCTACCGCCCAACTCCATGGGTTTGGTGCGGAGTTGGGGCACACTCCGCGTGGCGCAATGATGGCTGCGCGTTACATCGATGGGTGGAACCGGCCGCGCGGGGGCGGGGATTGGCCGGGGATCGACGTGGCTGGGGTCTGCCCGGCCACCTATGCTGCGACCGCTCGGCCTTCACAGATTCTTCATGGCTCAATCACAGGTTGAGCGCAGTCACGTGCATGTATTTGGCATGCCCATGACTGTTGCGTGCGTGATTCTCACCCCCCACAGCATCACTGCGATGAAAGGGAGAAACATGGCTGGTGGCCTGCTCGTCAGCGGCGCGATAGCCGCTCTGTTCGCCGCTGCGATACCCGCACAGGGTGCCGGGTCGTCCTTCGAGGACCCGCCCCCGGACAAGATCGTCATCAAGGTCGCCACGGTGAACGGCTCCGGCTGTCCCGCGGGTACGGCCGCGGTGGCCGTCTCCGGCGACAACACCGCCTTCACCGTCACCTACAGCGACTACCTCGCCCAGGTCGGCGGCAACTCCGACCCGACGGCGTTCCGCAAGAACTGCCAGCTCAATCTGCTGGTGCACGTCCCGGCGGGCTTCACGTACGCCATCGCGAGCGTCGACTACCGGGGCTTCGCGGCCCTTCAGCGGGGCGCGAGCGGCATCCAGCGGGCCTCGTACTACTTCCAGGGCTCGTCGAACACGGCGTTCCGCACCCACACGTACAACGGCCCGTACAACGACAACTGGCAGGCCACGGACTCCACCGAGTGGGCCCAACTGGTCTGGGCGCCCTGTGGAGTTCAGCGCAACTTCAACATCAATACGGAGCTGCGGGTGAACGCCGGAACGTCGACGGGCACCAGCTTCATGGCGATGGACTCGACGGACGGCGAGATCGACACGATCTACCACCTGGCGTGGCAGCAGTGCCCCGCGAAGTGAGGACCGTGGGAACCGTCGGAGCCGTCACGCGGTTGTAGGGCCGGCCGGTTGCACGGCGTCCCGTGAGTGGGGCGCCGCCCGTCGGCTCGGTGGGCGTGCGGGTGTTGTGGACACGGCCGGCCGTGTCCACAACACCCCTCCCGTTGTGCGGAGTTACGCCGGTGCTGCCGGCGTCAGCTGCTTTCCACTCCCAGGGTCAGCGTTCCCGCGTACCCCGCCGAGGTCGAACTCCCCAGCGCGGTAAGGGTGAGGAGGCCGGAGGTGGCGCCCCCGTCGTCGTAGATCGAGTCCTGGGCGAGGGTGGTGCGGGTGACCGTGTTCGCCGCGTAGGTCGAGAGTGCCGCGACCTTCGCTGTGATCGTCTCGTTGAAGAACAACTGACCGGTGTGGAGTTCCGTGCCACCGGTGAACGAGCCGTTGGACGTGAGCGTGACGTTCTTGTGCACCTTGACGTGGATGTGGACGCAGCGGCCCCGGTACCAACCGGGGTAGACGGTGGTGATGTTGGCGATTCCGCTGGAGGTCGTCAGGACGCCGCCACGCAGGAAGGTGCCGTCGTCCGCCTCGTTGTGCCCGTTGTTGCCGACGTAGCCGGAATACTCTCCGAGGGCGTCGCAGTGCCAGATCTCGACGAGCGCGTTGCTGAGGGGTGCGCAGGTGTCGTCGTCGACGACGGTGAGGGTGAGTTTGAGCGGGATACCTGTCTTGTCCTCGCGGACGTCGGCGCGGACGTACTGGCCGTCGAGGTAGTAGGGGCCTTCGGTCAACTCCTTCGTGAGGGTGCAGACGGCCGCGGCTGCGACAGGAGCGGTCTTGTCTGCGGTGGGGGCCGGGGATTCGGGCACGGCGGCGGCCACGGCCAGGGCGGCGGCGGTGGCACCGGTCGCGATCAGAACGGTGCGGCGTCCGATCGCAGTGGGGGGCGTTTCCGAAATCTCTGTCATGAACACGGCAATGTAGTGGCATCAGCTGTCCGTGAGCTGTCGAAAAGCTGGGGATCCGGCAAAGTGACGATGCGTCAAGTCGATTGTGAGACAAGGGGGTTGGAGCGACAAGGGTGCCGTCTCAACTCCAGCTCGGTGAGTCCCACTCGCCGTACGGCACCGGCCGTCCCATGAAGGCGTCCAGGAGAACCCGGTCGCCCAGCGGCCGGTCCAGCTTGACCTTCACCTTCTTGCCGAGCATGACGGCGGCGCAGGCCAGATCCGGATCCTGCTTCCCGGGGGCGACGGTCGCCGAGAGCACCACACTGCCGTCCGTTTCCCGTGCCTGCACGCGAGGGCCGTCGTCGCAGGAGCCATGGTGTGCCATCACGGTGACGGTCCGCCCGTCCCCGGACACCTTCACCAGCCGCGGGATCTGCGTCAGTTCGGTGGGTGACTCCCCGAACTGCCCGATCGGCGACTTCGGAAGCTTCGACGGGCGCAGGGCGACGCGCTTGAGCGGCTCGTCATATCCGTCCAGCGTGAACAGCCAGGCCGGCACGGACGCCGGGCCCCGGCTCGTCGCGATCGTCATCTCGCCCGACCTGGCTCCGGTGACGGTGAGGTGAGGGACGTCGGAGCTCTCGACGCGGTCCAGGGCGGTGTACGCCTGTCGCGCGTCCATCAGGGGGCGGGTGAGTGAGCCACCGCCCTCCCACTTCGCCGTCCCCTCCTCGGGTGCGGTGGTGGGGAGTTCGCCGCGCAGTACGTAGCTCTCCATCGTGAAGGCCGTCTTGTCGTCCTTGCTGTGGAAGCCGCCGGCGGGTGGCTGGGCCGCCTCGCCCATGGGGAAGTAGCCCTTGCGCCACGCCTCGGCGGCCTTGGAGCCGTCCCAGGCGTCGGCGACCTGCTGGGCGCGACCGTCCCCCGGCGACGAGGTGTCTCGGTCGCGGGGCTTGGTGCCGATACTCTCCTCCGCCTTCTCGCTGCCGCAACCGGCCGCGAACAAGGCGGTGGTGAGGGTGAGAACGAGGGCGAGTCGGGTCGTGGTGCGGGTGGTGTGCGTACGCATGGGGTCCCCCCGAAGCTGATGCTGTCGGGACTGTGACGCAGTGGACGTGCCGTGCGTTCGACGATTCTGGGTTTTCCGGCGGTTGTATGAACGGCCCTCCGGGTCCCGGCTGCACCTGGGTGGAGTGCACCGGCTCGGTGTCCACGGCCGGGGGCCGTCTCGTCGTAGCGCTCGATCGGCAACTGGCCGCACAGGTCGTCGAGTCGGCGGAGCGTGGGCTGTCGACGCCGGCGGTGGAGGGGATCGTCCGCTCCTGCAGCATCCGGCGTATGACGTGGCCTGCCTGACAAAATCTTGCCAGAGTCACGTTCACGTGTACGCCAACACGAGGTGCCAAGGCCGTTGGCCGGCCCGCTTGTCCCCTGTGGACCGGCATCGCCTATGGATGAGTAATGGCGCCTTCATGGCAATGTCCTGCCCTTTCCTCGTTTTAGCAAATTCGTCATCAAAGGCTGCCGAGATGAATTGTCGAGTCCGCATATCGATCTGATCATTTTGTTCACATCCATCCGGGTCGTTATGGGTTATTTACGTCTTATTGGCATGTGCATGTAAAATATTTCCTCGTGGAGCAGTGCCTTTCCGAGTGCTGTTCAGCCCTGTAAATCTCTCTCATTGATCTCTCATGCGGAGATCGGCTTGAAGGAGATGCGATGAGTTTTTGGTCCACCGGCGGGCCTCCCGGTCCGTTCAGGGTGTCGGGCGCACTGTCTGTGCGCAGACGGATAAGACGGACAGCTGGAGTGCTGGCCCTGTTCCTGGCCATTGAGACGGCGATGGTTGTGGAATCGACGGGGCAGGCGATAGCCGTCACCCCCGAGACGACAACCACGACATCGACCTCGACGAAGGCGTTGGGTCCTGCGCAGGCGCAGGACGAGGCGTCGGCGGTGCTGATGGCGCGGTTGCAGAACCGGAAGATCGAGGTGCTGTCGGAGCGCACAGCGGACTCGACGAGCTACGCCCTGCCTGATGGGACGTTGTCGACGGAGGCGTACGCGGGGCCGATCCGGGTGAAGCAGGACGGTGTGTGGAAGGACATCGACACGTCGCTGTCCGACACCGGAGCCGACCTTGCCCCGGAGGCGGCGGCTGCGGACATCGTGGTGTCCGACGGCGGGGACAAGTCCTTGGCGTCAGTGTCGAAGGGGGATACGTCCTTCGGGCTGGGCTGGGAGGACAAGCTCCCCACCCCGACGGTGAAGGACGCCACTGCCTCCTACGACCTGGGCAGCGGGCAGACTCTGAAGGTCACCGCTCTGGCTCAGGGGTTCTCCGAGAACCTGGTCCTGACCCAGCGGCCGGACGCCGCGACGTCGTACCGGATCCCGCTGGACCTGAAGGGTCTGACGCTGTCCCAGGCGGACTCCGGGCACCTGCTGCTGAAGGACTCCGGCGGGAAGCTGGTCGCCGAGGCCCCGGCACCGATGATGTGGGACGCGTCCAAGGACGCGGCGTCCGGGGAGTCGGCGCACCAGGAACAGGTCGCCACGAAGGTCGAGACCGCGGACGACGGGTCGCAGACCCTGGTACTCACCCCCGCCGCCGACTTCCTGGCCACGGCGACGTATCCGGTGACGGTCGATCCGACCTCCACGCTGGCGGTGACCACGGACACCTGGGTGCAGACGCCGGACTACACCGACTCGCAGGTGTCCTCGACCGAGCTGAAGTCGGGCACGTACGACTCCGGCAGCGATGTGGCGCGCGCGTACCTGAAGTTCGACGTATCGAAGTTCACCGGCAAGGACATCACCTCGGCGACGATGTCGCTGTACAACTACTACTCCGCGACCTGCGCCACCTCGGGCGCGGCGACCCAGGCCCGGCGGATCACTTCCACCTGGTCGTCGTCCTCGGTGACATGGAGTTCGCAGCCCTCGACCACCACCACGGACGTGGCGAACAACACGGGTCACTGGGGCTACAGCTCTTCCTGCCCGGCCACCTACTCGAACTGGAATTTGCAGACCATCGTGCAGGCCTGGGCCAACGGCGCGGCCAACTACGGTCTGCAGATCCGCAGCGCGGACGAGAGTGACTCCACCAGCTGGCGGCGCTTTCGCTCCGCGAACTACGATACGTCCGGCTATGCGCCGAAACTGGTGGTGAACTACAACTCCTACGCCACCACCAGCGGGCTGGCGGTCTCGCCGAGCTCCGTGAACGCCTACAGCGGCAAACGGTACGTGACCACTTACACTCCCACCCTGTCGGCGAAGGTCACCGACGCGGACGGCTCGACGGTCAAGGGCCAGTTCGAGATCACCAACGACCCGTCGTACAGCGGTGAGACCTCGTACTCCTACACCGCCACCTCGGCGTCGGTGTCGTCCGGCGGCACGGCGAAGCTGACGATCCCGGCAGCCAGCCAGCTGGCCGCCTCACACCTGCGGATGCGGGTACGCGGTTACGACGGCGTCGACTACGGCTCGTGGTCGTCCTACATCTACTTCGTGCCGAATGTCGCCAAGCCCAACGCCCCCACCGTCTCGTGCACCACCTACGCCCAGGACACCTGGGTGGACAAGGCGTCGGGGTCGGTGACCTGCACGCTGGACACCTCCTCCACCGACGGCCAGGGCTACCTGTGGGGCCTGGACGACTCCACCACTCCGAAGTCGGTCTACGACACCGTGGATGGAAATGGTGGCGACCCACTGACCTTTTCCATTGCGCCCGACCTCGGCTGGCACACGCTGTATGCCAAGACGATCGACTCCGGCGGCAACATCTCCACCGCGACGACCTCGTACAACTTCGGTGTGGGCGCCGACGGAGCCGGTCTGCTCACCCCCGGCAACGGGGACAGCACCGCACGCCGGGTCAGCCTGACCTCCACCGGCAAGACCACCTACACCGGGGTCACCTACCAGTACCGGCACGGTGAGACCGACACCTGGACCAACGTCCCGGTCACCCATGTCACCAAGACTTCCGACGGCTCCTCCGTATCGGCCTGGCCGGTCACCGTCACCAGCGGCGCTCCGGCCCCGCTCACCTGGGACGTCACCTCGTCGGTGTCCACGGACGGGCCGATCGACATCCGGGCCGCCTTCACCGACGGCTCCACCACCGGCTACAGCCAGTCCAACACCGTCACCGTGGACCGCAACGCCGGCACCGCGCCGTCAGAGGACATCGGCCCCGGCGCGGTCAACGCGCTCACCGGTGACTTCACCGTCTCCGAGACCGACGCCTCGGCATTCGGGATGTCCGTGTCGCGCATGGCGTCCTCGCGGCGCCCGACCGCCGGGTCGGACGCGACAGGCCAGGCGGCGATCTTCGGTTCGCAGTGGACCTCTGGCGTCATCGCCGAGCTGACCGACTCGGACTGGTCGTACCTGAAGCAGTCCACCGCCACCTCGGTGGCGCTGGTGGACGTGGACGGCGACGAGACCGGCTTCACCGCCACCTCCGCGGGGGGCTGGAAGCCTGAGCCGGGTTCGGAGGACCTGACCCTGACGCAGTCGGCGACCACCGGCGACTTCACCCTCAAGGACGACCAGGGCACCACGACCACCTTCGTGAAGGCGGCCCCGACCGCCACCACCTGGCAGGTCTCCACCACCTCCCCGCCGACCGCCAACTCCAGCACCGAGGTGGTCTCCGAGCTGGCACCGGGCAGCACCACGCTCTCCCGCCCCAAGTACCTGATCGCGCCCACCTCCGCGGTCTCGCAGTCGGTCTGCCAGTCCACTCCGTCGGCGGTCGGCTGCCGGGTACTGGAGTTCGTCTACGCGACCTCCACCAGCGCCACCGGCTACAGCACCGGATCGGACTTCGGCAACTACACCGGCCGGGTCCAGGAAATCCGCGAGTGGTCCACCGCTCCCGGTGCGACAGCGGCGACCTACAAAACCGTGGCGACCTACCGCTACGACGCCGGCGGCAAACTGCGCCAGGAGTGGAACCCCAACCTGTCGCAGGCCACGCAAACGCAGTACTCCTACGACAGCGCCGGCCGCGTCACCGGGTACCAGTCTCAGTCGCAACTGGCATGGAGTTTCACCTACGACACGGCGGGCACCGGCATGCTGTTGACCGCTTCCCGGCCGACCCTGGCCCAGGGCAGCGCGAGCACCCTCGACGGCAACACCGCCACCACGTCCGTCGTCTACGACGTACCGCTGTCCGGTACCAATGCCCCGAACCAGATGAGTACCTCGGATGTGGACGACTGGGGCCAGAGCGACGTCCCCGCCGACGCCACCGCGGTCTTCCCGCCGGACGCCGTCCCGGCCTCCCACACCGGCTCCGGCCTGTCGGCCACCGACTACACCCGCGCCACCATCACCTACACCGACGCCTCCGGGAGGGAGGTCAACACCGCCTCCCCGGGCGGACACATCACCACCACCGGTTATGACCGGTTCGGCAACAGCGTCATGCAGCTCACCGCAGGCAACCGGGAACTCGCACTGACCTCCGCCACCAGCGGCGACAGCTATGACGAGCTCAGCCTGCTGCACATCGCAGGCGACACCACCTCCGTCCGCGCCGGACTGCTGTCCACCCTTTCCACGTATTCCACCGACGGCCTGCAGAAGCTGGACGAGAAGGGTCCGCTGCACATGGCGACCCTGACCTCGGCACTCGCCGCCGGTTCCGGTGGCACCGACCTGCCCGCGGGCACCGCCTGGCCGCTGCGCTCGCACACCGTCAACACCTACGACGAAGGCCGCCCCACCGACGGCACCGCCAACGTCGCCAACCAGGTCACCACGACCAAGACCGGGGCCTGGGCCGAGAACTACCCCTCCGACGCGGACGTGCGCACCAGCACCACTGCCTATGACTGGGGCAAGGGCCTGCCCATCACGCAGGTCACTGACCCCGGCGGCCTCGCGATCACCACGACGACGTCCTACGACTCCCAGGGCCGGGTCATCAAGACCACCCAGCCCACGTCCAGCGGCACCGACGCCGACACCACGGTGACCACCTACTACTCCGCCACCGGCACTGGCACCTGCAACGGCAGTCTCGAATGGGCCGACCAGATCTGCTCCACCGGACCGGCCGGTGCCATCACCGGCGGCGGCACCAACCCGACCCAGTTGCCCACCAAAACCATCCAGTACGACTGGTGGGGCAACCAGGCCATCGTCACCGAGACCGCCAACTCCGTGACCCGCACCGCTACACACACCTACGACGGCGCCGGGCGCATCCTCACGACCGCCATCACCGGCGGCACCGGCACAGCCGTCCCGGACACCAGCACCACGTACGACCCCAGTACCGGCCGCGTCGCCACGGTCTCCACCAGCGCGGGCACTGTCAGCCACACCTACGACCAGCTCGGACGGGAGATCTCCTACACCGACGGCGCCGGCAACACGGCCACCAAGGCATACGACGCCCTGGACCGCCCGGTGAAGACCACCGACTCGGCCCCGTCCACGACCACCTACACCTACGACACGACCCTGGACCCGCGCGGTCTGGAAACCTCCCGCACCGACTCCGTCGCCGGGACCTTCTCCGCCACCTACGACGCGGACGGTGACCTGGCCACCGAGACTCTGCCCGGGGGTTACACCCTCACCGACACCCAGGACGAGACCGGAGCGGAGACCTCCCGGGTCTACCGTCTCGGCACCGGAAGCGACGCCACCGTCGTCGCCTCCGACGCCGCCGATCACACCGTCCAGGGCCAGACCGTCGCGGACGTCGACAGCAACGGCCAGACCCGGTCGCGCAGTTACACCTACGACGCGGCCGGCCGCCTGACCCAGGCCGACGACACAGCCGCCGACAGCTCCTGCACCCGCAGGAGCTACACCTTCGACAAGAACACCAACCGCACCGCACTCGCGGTCTCGACCAGTGACGTCGGCTCCGCGTGCACCGGCACCGGCGCCACCACCACCTCCTACACCTACGACACCGCCGACCGCCTGACCACCTCCGGCACCGTCTACGACGCCTTCGGCCGCACCACCACCCAGGCCTCCGGTGCCACCATCGGCTACTACACCAACGACCTCGTCCGCCAGCAGACCTCCGGCACCAACCGACAGACCTGGACCCTGGACGCGACCGGACGCCTCGCCGCCTGGACTACCGAATCCGACAGCAGCGGCACCTGGACACAGACCTCGTCCAAGACCAACCACTACGGCGCCGACGGAGACAGCCCCGACTGGACCCAGGAGACCAGCAGCACCCTCACCCGCAACGTCCAGGGCACCAGCGGAGACCTCGACGCCACCACCAGCGCCACCGGCGGCACCGTCCTCCAGCTGACTGATCTGCACGGTGACACCATTGTCCAGCTCCCGGTGGACACCTCGGTGGCCCCGACCGCCCAGTCCTACGACGAGTTCGGCAACGCCGAGGACAGCACCGCAGCTACTCGCTATGGCTGGCTCGGCGGGAAGCAGCGCTCCAGCGAAACAGTCACCAGCGCCATTCTCATGGGCGTCCGCCTGTACGACCCGACGATTGGACGCTTCCTCCAGGTCGACCCGGTCCCGGGCGGCAGTGCGAACGCGTACGACTACTGTGGCGGCGACCCTGTCAACCAGTTCGACCTCGACGGCCAGTCCTTCTGGGGACGCACATGGAGTTTCGTCAAGAATCACCGCACCACGATTCTGACAGTCGGCTCGTTCATTCCATTTGTAGGCGAAGGATTTGCCGTAGCCGCAATGATCAGCGGAGCCTACGACGCATACAATGACTACAGGCACGGCGACTATGTCGGTGCCGCGCTGGACGTCGCAGGTGTCTTCTCCGGCGGAGCCAGCTATGGGTACCGTTTCGCCGCCCGCTCCGCGGAGCGCCGAGCAGCAAGACTGGCCCGCGGAAGATACGCCACCAGGCGCGCCTTCCACAGGGCCAGGCGGGCCTTGAAGCGGCGAGGGATTCGTTACCATCGGTACCGAAGCTACTCCGACAGATTCGGCTGGGGCGCGGGAGCCGCCTACGAGGGAAGGTACTGGTGGCATAACCGCCACCACTATTTCTAGCCCGTAAAAGCGCTGATTTCCCGGTTCGGGCCTGGAATATTCAAGGTCCGAACCGGGCCCGAGCGGAACGACCCAAAAATGATCGAGTTCGAATATTTTCTCGCCAGGGCGGCAGTCAAGAGCTTCACTGACCCCGAAGAGCGCGAGCAGCTCATAGAGAGCATGCGAAAGGTAAACACCGGAGAGGTGGACCCGGATTCGCTGATCGACTTCAACTCCTTCCTCGGCATCGCCTGGTGGGGAGTAATTCTTGCGGCATTCACCTTTGGTGCGATCGCATATGTGATCACCGATTCCCTCTCGCCGGAATCAGTTGCTGCGACTGTGGGTCGATTTACGTTTTCCGTCACCAGCGGAATCGCCCTGTTCCAGCTGGTGATTACCGCGAGACGTCAGATGGGTGAAGCGGGAAGGCGCGGATCCTTTCGCCTGGCAAAAATTCGTATTGCGCTTCTGCCTTCATGGCTGGATCTGCTTGCCATCGTCGCCCTATGTGTTCCCATGTTCTACATCAACCCATTCAGGGCGGCTTGACCTCGATCGTTTCTGAGTCCTTGTCGGCGCCCTGACAGGGACCCTGTGTTTCCGATCTCCCGGTGTGGTGGTGCGGATCGTCGGGCCCGGCAAGGTCAAGTTCGGACCCTGGCGGCGTACGCGACGAAGCCGGCCCAAGTGGTGGGGGAGAGGGCGAGTTGGGGGCCCGCCTTGTCCTTGGAGTCCCGGATGTGGATGGTGCCGGGGCAGGTGGCGACCTCGACGCAGTCGTCGCCTTGGGAGCCGCTGTAACTGCTCTTGAACCAGGCCAGGTTGGGCGTCGTCCTCATAGCGCTCCTCGCATCCGCTCCAGCAGGCTCCGGGAGTCCTCCGGTGGCAGAGCCTGAGAGCGCAGTTTCGCATACCGCTGGTGGAGGATGCTGATCCCTTTTGGGTCAGAGATGAGACGGCCGTTCTCCTGCCCCTCGGAGTAGGCGAACCACTTGTTCTTCGGTGTCTCCAGCAGCCGCAACGGCCCGTCCAGCCCCGCGTGTACGGGCTGGCGCAGCGGCATGATCTGGATCTCCACGTTCCAGTGCCGGTCGATCACGTCCAGCAGATGGTCGAGCAGTTCCCGGGTGACCTCCTCACCGTCCGTGTGCCGCTCCAGCACCGCCTGTTCCAGGATGAAGCTGAACGAGCACGGCGGATTCCGCTGCACGGAGAGCAGCTTCTGCCGTTCCAGCCGGGCCTCGACTCGTTTGTTCATCTCCTCCTCGGCGGGTCGCGGCGGCACACTCGTCGTCACGGCTCGCGCGTATGCCTCCGTCTGCAACAGGCCCGGAATCAGGCGGCATTCGTACGTGCACAGACTGATCGCCGTCCCCTCCAGCTGCGCCCACCTCCTGAACCACGCCGCCAACCCCGGCTGCCGGTTCAGGAACTCGGCCGCTTTCTTCAGTGCCCCCGTGTTGCCGAGCGCCACATCCGCCCGGTCCACGAACTCCGGGTCGGGCATGCGCCTCCCCAACTCCACGGAAGCCACCGTATGTTCGGAGAACCGCACTGCCAGGGCCAGTTCCCTCCTGGTCATCCCCATGTGCTCGCGCAGGGCCTGGACCACCGCCCCGAACGTCCGCAAGCTGTCCGAGAACTCCGGCTCGCCGCCCGTAATCCCCTGCGTGCTCTCAGCCATCGTCGGCCACCTCTCGCGCACTCGTCCCGCCGTACACACCCAGCGCACCCATGGTCACGTGCGGTGACGAGTACTGTCCAGTCCGTAGCCGCGTACGCTGCCCCGGCGTACACGGCTCCGACCTGGTGAAGTGGCCCTCTCGCCCGTCACATTGGGCGCATGAGCGCATCCTCGGCCCCCCAGCACCCGGTTACCGTACGTATGTTCACCCAGCGCCTGAGTGCCACCCCGCGCGGCGCCCGCCTCGCCCGGCACCTCGCCGTGGGCCAACTGGACGCCTGGGGCATCCCGTACGGCTCGGACGTCTCCGAGGCCGTCTCCGTGATCGTCGCCGAGCTGGCGGCGAACGCGGTGACCCATGGACGCGTCCCCGGGCGGGACTTCGAGCTGCGGCTCACGCTCGTCACGGGCAGCGTGCGCGTCGAGGTCACCGACAGCCGCAGCGGCTCGCGCCCGCCGGGACCGAGGGACGTACGGCCTGCGTTGCCCCTGGTGGAGTCCGGGCGCGGGCTGGTCGTCGTCGACGCGGTGGCCGACCGCTGGGAGGTGCTGGACCGGGAGCCACCGGGAAAGACGGTACGGGCCGAGGTGGACGTACCGGGGTGGTGGTCGCTGGTGAGGCGGCAGGGGTGGGAGACAGGGTAGGTCCCCATCGGGCGGGCCCGGGGGCACGCCCACGCAGCAGCACCTCCACACCGTCGTCAGGACCCCCAACGGGGGCGACTACGGCGTCGACCTGCTCAAACTCCACCTGGAGAACGATCACTGATCCCCGGGGTCCGGGGCGGGTGATCAGCCCGCCTGGCCCATGCCCGCCGGGTTCGGCCAGCTCTGCGCGGCGGGCCAGCCCGTCGCCGGGGCCGGGGCCAGGCCCGGGCCGGTGGTGCCGCGGACCTGGGCGGCCGTGAGGCCGTTGCGGGCCGGGACACCGGAGGGGGTGGGCTGCTGCTGCGGAACCATCTGCTGGGGCTGCGGCTGCTGGGGGATCGGCGGCTGCTGCATCTGCATCTGGGGTTGCTGCATCTGGGGCTGCGGGACCTGCTGCGGTTGCTGCTGCTGCATGGGCGGCTGCTGCATCTGCATGCTCGCGCCGCCGTAGCTCTGCCCCCCGCCGCCATAGCTCTGTCCCGCGCCGCCGTAACTCTGCGCGGTCATCGCCGCCGGCATCTGCATGGCGGCGGGCATCTGCATCGGCATGGGAGCCTGCATCGGTGCCTGCATGGGCGTCGGCATGCCGGTACCGGCTGCCGCGGCCACCGCGAGCCCCGGCATACCGGTACCGAGGGCCTGAGCGGCAAGGCCCGGCATACCGCCCCCGTTGGTGGCACTGACCAGCCGGTCCACCGCCGCCGTGCCCGAGCTGTAGTTGGTCGCTGCGCTCAGCTCCGGTACGGCGGCTCCCCTCCTGGTCCCGTAGAGCACCTGTTCCAGGCCGGACACCAGGCGACGTACGTCCACCTGGGGGCGCACCACGAGACGCACGAAGCGACTGGACGAGCCGATCTTGTTGCCGCACTCGCGGATCAGGATGCGATGCTCGGTGAGCATCCGGTCCCGGACCACGGTGCCCTCGGCGCCGACGGGGAGGCGCACGAAGAGGAAGTTGCCCTGTGACGGGTAGACCGTCAGACCGGGCAGGGAGGAAAGCTGGCTCGCCATGTCGAGGCGGTCCCGGCGCACCTGGTGGAGGCTCTGCATGTACTCCTGGCCGTGCTCCTTGAGCATGAACACCACGTACTCGGCGAAGGCGTTGAGGTTCCACTTCGGCAGCATCGAGCGGACGCGGCCCGCGAGCGACGGGTTGGCGACCATGTAGCCGAAGCGGATGCCGTGCAGACCGAAGTTCTTGCCGAGGCTGCGCAGGACGATGACGTTGGGGCGGATCATCGCCTCCTGCACGACGCTCGGTTCGGCCTCCGCGTCGGCGAACTCGAGGAACGACTCGTCGATGATGATCAGGTCGAGGTCGGCCATCGCGTCCATGAACTGCACGAGCGCGTGCTTGTGCAGGAAGCCGCCGTCGGGGTTGTTGGGGTTGCAGATGACGGCGACCCGGGTGCCACGCGCGCGGATGAACTCGGCGTACTGGCCCAGGTCGAGATTGAAGCCGCTGGACTCCTGGAGCGGGAACATGTCGACCCGCTTGCCGGTCTCCATGGGCTGGTCGGTCCAGCGACCGAAGGTGGGGACGGGGACGGCGAGGGATTCGCGGACCAGCAAGTGGTCGATCCACGTGATCAGTTCGGTCGAGCCGTTGCCCATCGCCACGGCCTGCGGCGGCAGTTGGAGCAGATTGCACAGCTCGGCGGTGATCGTGTCGGCGCTGCTCGGGTAGAACGTGATGATGTCACGCAGCCGCGCCGACATGGTGTCCATCATGGCCGGAGTGGGGAAGTAGGGGTTGCACGGGATACAGAAGTCGACCGGGCCGGTCCCGTCGCTCTCTCGCGCGAGCGCAGCCATCGAGGGGCTGTGCGCCGCCGTGCTGCGAAAGAGCGAGGTGACGTTGTCGGCCATGGAACCTCCGTATGTGGCGGACCCGTTGGGGAGGACGGGTCCTCCGGCTCAGGGTGGCCCGCGCGGGGGAGTACGGGCCGTCCCTGAATACGGATGGCTGTGTGGTGCTGTTCAACCGCTGTGGTTTCGATGGAAAATTGTGAAGCTCCTGTGAAACCGATCACCGCTGTCACCCTCGGTAACACCGGTCACGTGTCGAACGAGTGGATCGTCGTCGTGCGATAGGTCCGGCCGGGACGCAGCACGGTGGACGGGAAGTCCGGCCGGTTCGGTGAGTCCGGGTGGTGCTGGGTCTCCAGGCACAGCGCGTCCCCCTGGCGGTGGATGGCGCCGCCGCTGCCGACGAGGGTCCCGTCGAGGAAGTTGCCCGAGTAGAACTGGAGGCCGGGCTCGGTGGTCGCGATCCGCAGCGTGCGCCCGGACGACGGGTCCTTGAGGGTGGCGACGTGCTCGGGCTCGGCCGTGACGCCCTTGTCGAGCACCCAGTTGTGGTCGAAGCCCTTGGCGTACAGCAGCTGTTGGTGGGCGACCCGGAGGTCGGCGCCGACCGTCTTGGGCGTCCGGAAGTCGAAGGGGGTGCCCGCGACCTCGGCCGGCTCACCGGCGGGGATGAGGCCGGAGTCGACGGGGGTGAAGCGGGCGGCGGCGATCTCCAGCTCGTGGCCGTCGACCGAGCCGCCGCTCTCGCCGGCCAGGTTCCAGTAGACGTGACTGGTGAGGTTGACGACCGTGACCTTGTCGGTGGTGGCCTCGTAGTCGATACGCCAGTCGCCGTGCTCGGTGAGGGTGTAGGTGACCTTCGTGCTCAGCGTGCCGGGGAAGCCCATCTCGCCGTCGGCGCTGGTGTGTTGGAGGACCAGGCCCACGTCCGCCCCCCGCGTGAACGGCTCGACCTCCCAGACGGCCTTGTCGAAGCCCTCGCCGCCGCCGTGCAGGCTGTTCTCGCCGTCGTTGACCGACAGTTGGTACGACGTGCCGTCCAGCGTGAACCGGCCCTTGCCGATGCGGTTGCCGTACCGGCCGACCAGGGCGCCGAAGTAGGGGCTCGATGCGACGTAGTCCTCGATGGTGTCGAAGCCCAGGGAGACGTTGGCGTACCGGCCCTCGCCGTCCGGGATCTCCAGGGACTGCACGATCCCGCCGTACGACAGGACCTTCAGACGGGTGCCGCCGTTCTCCAGCGACCAGCGGTGGATCTCCGTACCGTCGGCGAGTTTGCCGAAGAGTTCCTTCACGGGGTTCCTGCCTCCCACAGCTCTGCCTCCCATGTCGACGTACAAAAGCCGAAGGCCCCGCGGGCAGTTGCCCGCAGGACCCACGACAGGACGTGATGCCGAACTACGTGCCTACGAACCGACCTTGCGCTTGTTCCACACGTCGAAGCCGACCGCCGCCAGCAGTACCAGGCCCTTGATGACCTGCTGCCAGTCGGTGCCGATGCCGACGAGGTTCATGCCGTTGTTCAGCACGCCCAGGACCAGGCCACCGATGATCGCGCCGAGGACGGTGCCCACACCGCCGCTCATCGACGCGCCGCCGATGAACGAGGCGGCGATCGCCTCGAGTTCGAAGTTCAGGCCGGCCTTCGGCGAGGCCGCGTTGAAGCGGGCCGCGAAGACGAGACCCGCCAGGGCGGCGAGCATGCCCATGTTCACGAAGACCAGGAAGGTGACCTTCTTGTCCTTCACGCCCGACAGCTTGGCCGCCGGGAGGTTGCCGCCGATGGCGTAGACGTGGCGGCCGATGACCCCGTTGCGCATGATGTAGCCGAAGCCGACCAGCAGCACGCCCAGGATGAGGAGGACGACCGGGGCACCCTTGTAGCTGGCCAGGAGCATCGTGAAGGTCAGGACGGCCGCGCTGAGCGCCGCCAGCTTCACCGCGAACAGCTTGGCCGGCAGCACCTCGAGCGAGTACTCCGACTGCCGCTTGCGGTCGCGTACTTCCTGGAGGATCACGAAACCGCACAGTGCGAGACCCAGCAGCAGTGTGAGGTTGTGGTAGTTGGTGTCCGGGCCGACCTCGGGCAGGAAGCCGTTGGCGGTCTTCTGCAGGCCCTCCGGGAACGGGCCGAGCGTCTGGCCCTCCAGGAAGACCTCGGTCAGACCGCGGAAGATCAGCATGCCGGCGAGGGTCACGATGAACGACGGCATGCCCGCGTAGGCGATCAGGAACCCTTGTGCCGCGCCCGCGGCGGCCCCCATGGCCAGGCACAGCAGCACGGCGAGCGGCCAGGGTATGTCGTTCCTGACCATCAGTACCGCTGCCACACCTCCGATGAAGGCGGTGATCGAGCCCACCGACAGGTCGATGTGACCCGCGATGATGACGATCATCATGCCGATCGCCAGGATCAGGATGTAGCTGTTCTGCAGCACCAGGTTGGAGACGTTGCGCGGCAGCAGCAGGTCGCCGTCGGTCCACACCGCGAACAGGGCCACGATCACGCCGAGGGCGATCAGCATGCCGTACTGGCGCATGTTGCGGCGCATACCGTCGAACAGCAGCCGCAGCAGGCCGTCGGCGGCGGCGGTTCCGCTCTTTCCCGTCGGCGCGGGGGCCGGCGTCTTGGCGGTCACATCCGTGCTCATCGCGTTACCTCTTTGTCCTTCGTCATCTGACGCATCAGCGATTCCTGCGAGGCTTCCGCCCGCGAGAACTCACCGGTCAGCCGCCCTGCGGCCATGGTGTAGATGCGGTCGCACATGCCGAGCAGTTCCGGCAGCTCGGAGGAGATGAATACGACCGCCTTGCCCTCGGCGGCCAGTTTGTCGATGACCGTGTAGATCTCGAACTTGGCGCCCACGTCGATGCCGCGCGTCGGTTCGTCCATGATCAGCACGTCCGGACCCGTGAAGATCCACTTGCTGAGGACGACCTTCTGCTGGTTGCCGCCGGACAGCCTGCCCACCGTTTCGAAGACGTTGGGCGCCTTGATGTTCATGGACTTGCGGAAGCCCTCGGCGACCTTGCGTTCCTCGTGGCCGTCGACGATGCCCCGCTTGGACACCTTGTCCAGCGCGCTGAGCGAGATGTTGCGGCCGACGGTGTCATCGAGGTTGAGCCCGTAGTGCTTGCGGTCCTCGGTGACGTACGCGATGCCGTGCGCGACCGCCTGCGGGACGGTCTTCGTACGGATCTCCGCGCCGTCCTTGAGGACCGTGCCGCCCGCGTACCGGCCGTACGTCCGCCCGAAGACGCTCATCGCGAGTTCGGTGCGGCCGGCGCCCATGAGGCCCGCGATACCGACGATCTCCCCGCGTCGCACGGAGATCGACACATCGTCAACCACCTTGCGCTGCTGGTCGATCGGGTGATGGACCGTCCAGTTGCGGATCTCCAGGGCCGGCGCCTCGCCCGCCACCCCGTCGTGCCGGGTGCGCTCGGGGAAGCGGTGGTCTAGGTCCCGGCCGATCATCCCGTTGATGATCCGCTCCTCGGTGGTCTCCGCGGCCTTCACGTCGAGGGTCTCGATGGTCCGGCCGTCGCGGAGGATCGTCACCGAGTCGGCGACCTTCCGGATCTCGTTGAGCTTGTGGGAGATGATGATGGAGGTGATGCCCTGTTCCTTCAACTCCAGGATCAGGTCGACGAGTTTGCCGCTGTCCTCGTCGTTCAGCGCGGCCGTCGGCTCGTCCAGGACGAGCAGCTTCACCTCCTTCGACAACGCCTTCGCGATCTCCACGAGCTGCTGCTTGCCGACACCGATGTCGGCGACCCGGGTCTGCGGATGGTCGTCGAGGCCGACCCGGCGCATCAGCCGGGTCGCGTGCTTCAGCGTCTCGTTCCAGCTGATGACGCCGCCGCTGGCCTGTTCGTTGCCGAGGAAGATGTTCTCCGCGATGGACATATAGGGCACCAGGGCCAGTTCCTGGTGGATGATAACGATGCCGCGGTGCTCGCTGGCCCTGATGTCCTTGAAGGACACGACCTCCCCCTCGAAGAGGATGTCCCCCTCGTAGGTGCCGTGCGGGTGGACGCCGGAGAGGACCTTCATCAAGGTCGACTTGCCGGCGCCGTTCTCCCCGCAGATGGCGTGGACCTCGCCCTGACGGACGGTCAGGGTGACGTCCGACAACGCCTTTACGCCGGGAAAGGTCTTGACGATCGAGCGCATTTCCAGGACGGGTCCCGCCATGGTCGTGCCTGCCAATCTATGGTGTGCGGGTGTTACTTGAGGTCGCCGGCCTTGATGTAACCGGAGTCGACGACGACCTTCTGGTAGTTCGTCTTGTCGACGCTGACCGGGACCAGCAGGTACGCGGGAACGACCTTCGAACCGTTGTCGTACGTCTTGGTGTCGTTGGTCTCCGGGGTCTTGCCGGTGAGCGCCGCGTCGACCATGTTCGAGGCCACCTTGGCGAGTTCGCGGGTGTCCTTGTAGACGGTCATCGACTGCTCGCCGGCGATGATCGACTTCACCGAGGCGACCTCGGCGTCCTGGCCGGTGACGATCGGCAGCGGCTTGTTCTTGGAGCCGTAGTCGTCCGACTTCAGCGAGGACAGGATGCCGATGGAGATACCGTCGTACGGCGAGAGCACCGCGTCGACCCGCTCGGTCTTGTAGGCCGCGGTCAGGATGTCGTCCATGCGCTTCTGCGCGGTGCCGCCGTCCCAGCGCAGCGTGGTGACCTGGGTCAGCGCGGTCTGGCCGGACCTGACGACGAGCTGCTTCTTGTCGATGTACGGCTGCAGGACCTTCATCGCGCCGCCGAAGAAGTACTTCGTGTTGTTGTCGTCGTTCGAGCCGGCGAACAGCTCGATGTTGAACGGGCCCTTCTTCGAGCCGTCCGCGAGGCCGAGCTTCTCCAGGATGTAGTTGCCCTGGAGCGCGCCGACCTTCTCGTTGTCGAAGGACGCGTAGTAGTCGACGTTCTTCGTGCCGAGGATCAGACGGTCGTAGGAGATGACCGGGATCTTGGCGTCGGCGGCCTGCTGCAGCACGTTGTTCAGCGACTTGTTGTCGATGGCCGCGATGATCAGCGCCTTCACACCCTGCGTGATCAGGTTCTCGATCTGCGACACCTGCTGGTCGGGGTCGTCCTCGCCGTAGACCAGCGTGGTCTTGTAGCCCTTCGACTTCAGGTCCTTGACCACGTTGGCACCGTCGGCGATCCAGCGCTCGGAGGACTTGGTGGGCATCGCGATGCCGATGGTGCCGCCCTTGGCACTGTCCCCGCCGGCGTCGCTGCCACCCTCACCGCTCTGCCCGCAGGCGGAGAGGGAGAGGGCGAGGACAGCCGAGGTGGCTATGGCGGAGAGTGCGGCTCTGCGAGTACGCATGATCATCATCCTTGATGTCGTGAGGCCAGGAGCGGTCTGGCGGTTCGGGTGCCCTGTCGGCGGTGCGGGAGGAACCCGAGGGAGTCGTGTCGGAGTCTGTTCGACTGCGTCGTGTTTTGTGAAGGGGAGTTGTCCGTAACGTTATGCAGGCGTTTCGAACCGCTTCAGGTCGCCCGGCAGCCGCGAGCCGAGCGGAGCCATGTCGGCGTCCGCCCCGTGCCGCGCGAGCAGGTCCAGAGCGAGTCGGCCGCGCCGCACTCGCTCCTTGGCCGTGCTCAGGGTCAGCTCACGCATGTGGTTGCCGTAGGGGTAGATCCCGGGAGCCTTCGACAGACCGAACTTCAGGTAGAGCGGTGCGCCGCGCCGGATCAGCTCGGCGACCTCGTACATCCGGATGTAGCCGCCGAGATCGTCGGGGGCCTCGATGTACATGTCCATCGGAGCGGCCGACACCCGCCGGATCTCCGTGAGGTGATCGAGCGTCAGATCGCTCGGCACGTTGATCGAGTCGCCGCCGAGGTTCTCGTACACGGCGTACGCGGCCGGGTTCACCGGCCCGATCAGCGCCGACACCTTGAGCGTCGTCTCCGCCGGGATGATCCCGGCGAGCCGCGCCCGGTGCAGGGCCCACAGCACGCCCTCGTCGGCGATGAGCAGGCACTGCACGCCCAACTCCGTTGCCCGGACGGCGTCTTCGACGCACCCGGCGACCGCGTCGTGACCGCGGGCACGCAGTCCGCCGCCCTTGGAGTCGGTACGGGTGGAGCCGCCGATGTCCCAGGTGCCGCGCGGACCGGTGAACAAGCAGAGCTCGATGTCGCGTTCGGCCGTCGCCTCCACCATCTCGGTGATCTCGGCGTCGGTCAGCATCCAGATACCGCTGCCCTGGCTGACCCGGTGGATCGGCACATCGAGCCGCGAGGACTCCTTGAGGACCACACCCAGCGCCTCGGGCCCCTCGACGGAGGGAACCTCGGTACGCCAGCGTCCACCACCCGGGAAGGCGTGCGGGGAGGCGTCGGCGGGGTCTAGGGCGGGCGCGTCCAGGCCGAGCGCGGCGAGCGCCTGCTCTCCGGGGCGGCGGGCTGCGGAGGCGGTGGTGTCGGTCACAATCTGTCCTTCAGGATCGGCAGGTCCGGCAGGTCCGGCAGGTCGGAGGGTTCGGTATTTCGGACAAGGTTCGCGGCTCTGGGTGCACAAGACGTTGGATGTACGCCGGTACGGGGTCGTCAGGTACCCCGTACCGGCGTACGGCTCAGGGGTGTGTCATGGCCGCAGCAGGACCTTCCCGACCTTCGGATCGCCGGATCCCACCAACTCGATGGCCTGCGGAAACTCCTCCAACGGCAGCTCGTGCGTGACGAGCGGCAGTGGGTCCAGGAGTCCGGCCCCGAAGACCCGCACCGTGTGCGCCCAGGCGTCCGGCGCCGCACCGAACACGGTGTGCACCTCCAGCTGCCGTACGACGAGATCCGTCGGGTCCAGACCGTCCGCACCGGCCGCCGGGATCCCCGTGAGGACCAGCCGGCCGCCGCGGCGCAGCAGGGCGGCGGCGGTGACCGCCGCGTCCGCGGACCCGGCGGTCTCGATGACGACGTCGAAGTCGTCGGGGAGCTGCTGGTCCTTGGTACGGAAGTCCGTGGCACCGAACCTCTTCGACAGCTCGGCCCGGTCCGGTCGCGTCCCCACGACGAGCAGCTCGGAGGGCGAGCCCGCCTTCAGGAACTGAACGGCGAACATCCCGAGCGTGCCCGTGCCCACCACGGCGACCCGCTCACCCGGAACGGCGTTCGCCTTGAGCGCGGCCGCCGCGATGCACGCGGCCGGCTCCAGCAGCGCCGCCGCCGTCAGATCCGCGTCCTCCGGCAGAACGTGCAGCAGCCGGGCCGGCAGCGTCAGCGTGGTGGCCATCGCGCCGGGCTCGGTGAACCCGGTCTCCTCGTACCCGGCCGAGCACAGCGTGGTCTCGCCCGCGTGACAGCGGTCGCACACCTGGCAGTTGCGGAAACCCTCGCCAACGACCTTGCTGCCTACGAGGGTCGAAGGCACTCCGGCCCCGACCTCGGTCACCGTCCCGGACCACTCGTGACCCGGGGTGAGGGGGTAACGGACGTACCCCTCCGGCCTGTTGCCCTGGTAGACCTCGCGGTCGCTGCCGCAGATGCCGACGGCGTGGACCCGGACGAGGGCCTCGCCCGCGTCCGGCCGGCGAGGCTCGTGCGGCACCAGACGGTGCTCGCCCGGAGCCTCGATCACCACGGCGCCGCTCACTCGGTCCCCTTGGGCTTGCGCCGCTCCCAGCCCTCTGCCCAGAGGTCGAAGCGGGCCTGCTGCTGCGGGAACTCCGCGGCCGCGTCGACGTCCAGCTCGACACCGAGGCCGGGCTTGTCGGAGAGGTGGAAGTAGCCGTCCACGACCTCCGGGGCGCCCTTGATGACCTTCTTGATCTCCGCGTCCGCGAAGTCGTTGAAGTGCTCGAGGATCTTGAAGTTGGGCGAGCTGAACCCGACCTGGAGGGAGGCGGCGGTCAGCACCGGTCCGCCCACGTTGTGCGGCGCGACCAGCACGTAGTGCGTCTCGGCGGTCGCTGCCAGCTTGCGGGTCTCCCAGATGCCGCCGATGTGACCGACGTCGGGCTGGATGATGTCCACGGCCTGGCTCTCGAAGAGCTCCCGGAACTCGATCCGGTCGTGGATCCGCTCACCCGTGGCGATCGGGATGTCGACCTTGGCGGCGACCTTCTCCAGCGCCTTCAGGTTCTCCGGCGGGCACGGCTCCTCCAGCCACGCGGGCTTGAAGGGCGCCAGGTCCTTGGCGAGGCGGATGGCGGTGGCGGGCGAGAAGCGGCCGTGCATCTCCAGCATCAGCTCGGCGTCCGGCCCGATGGCGTCCCGCACGGCCTCGATCAGGGAGACCGCGTACAGGCTCTGCTCGTGGTCCAGCTCGAAGTGGCCGGTCCCGAAGGGGTCGATCTTGAGCGCCTTGTAACCGCGCTCCATGACGCCCTTCGCCGCCTTGTGGTACGCCTCCGGCGTGCGCTCGGTGGTGTACCAGCCGTTCGCGTACGCCTTGACCTTGTCGGTGACCTTGCCGCCGAGCAGCTGCCACACCGGCACGCCGAGGGCCTTGCCCTTGATGTCCCAGCACGCCATCTCGATGACGGCGATGCCGGACATCACGATCTCGCCGGCGCGCCCGTAGTCGCCGTACTTCATGCGGCGGGTCAGGTCCTCGACAGCGAACGGGTCCGAGCCGACAATGTGGTTGACCTCTGCCTCGCGCAGATAGCCGAGCAGCGCGTCGGTGTGGCCCAGCATGCGGGTCTCGCCGACGCCGGTGAGTCCCTCGTCGGTGTGCACCTGGACGTAGGTCAGGTTCCGCCACGGCGTCCCGACCACGTGCGTGCTGATTCCCGTGATGCGCACGGTACTCCCTAAGTCCTGTGTGACATGTTCGAGATTTCGTCACTTGTTCGAAATGCTGTCGCGACAGTAAGGATGCTTCGGGCGGAGTGTCAATGGGTCGAACAAACAACCCTCGCCGCGTCCTGGACTACCGCCATCCGTTCCCACATCGCCGGAGCGACACCCCTCCTGCCCTTCGCCTGCCGCGTTATCCAACCGTGACGGCCTCCCTGACGCAGCCCTCTTGACCGCCGCCGATTGTTAGCGCTCACAATGACCTCCGCTTCACCAATCGTCGCCCAAGGGCATCGAGGGAGGTACGAGCGTCATGTCGGCAGTGTTACAACTTGCCTTCCCGTCCGGTGCCCTGGAGCTTTCCGGAAACCCGGCGTGAGGCCGGCGGCGCGGAGGCGACCGTCCACCCCACAGGACTTATCCGCTTGTCCGCAGACGACCGCCAGGGAGGTGCAGCCGTGACCCACTCGCAGACCAGCTCCCAGCCCCGCTCGCAGCTCCGGCCGCCCACCATGGCCGACGTGGCACGCCAGGCCGGTGTGTCCCACCAGACCGTGTCCCGTGTACTGGGGGACCACCCCAATGTGCGCGAAGGGACACGGGCCAGGGTGCTGCAGGCCATCGAGGAGATGGGCTACCGCCGCAACTCCTCCGCACGGGCGCTGGCGACCCGGCGCACCCTCACCCTGGGTGTGGTCGCCTCCAACACCACGCTCTACGGGCCGGCCAGCACACTGTTCGCGCTGGAGGAGGCGGCACGTGCCGAGGGGTATCTCGTCTCGACGGTCAGTCTTCGCGAACTGACGGTCGAGACGCTGTCCGAGGCCATGCACCGGCTCAGTGAGGGCGGGGTGGAGGGAGTGATCGCCCTCGCCCCGCAGCGGTCGGCGGTCGAGGCCCTCACCGAACTCCGCCACCCCTTCCCGGTGGTGGCCGTGGGTACCGGCTCCGGCGTGGAGATCCCCAGCGTCAACGTGGACCAGCGGCTGGGCGCACGGCTGGCCACCCGTCATCTGCTGGCCACGGGCCACCGCACGGTCTGGCATCTCGCCGGGCCCGAGAACTGGCAGGAGGCGGTGGACCGGGCCGACGGCTGGCGGATGACCCTGGAGGAGGCCGGCGTCGAACCGCCGGCGCCGCTGCGGGGGGACTGGAGTCCGCTGTCGGGCTACCGTGCGGGCCAGGAACTGGCCGGCTGGGTGGGCCGGGGTCTGACCGCCGTCTTCGTCGCCAACGACCAGATGGCACTGGGGGTGTTGTGGGCGCTGCGGGAGGCGGGCGTGCGCACTCCCCAGGACGTCGCGGTGGTCGGCTTCGACGACATCCCGGAGTCGGAGTTCTTCGCTCCGCCGCTCACCACCGTCCGGCAGGACTTCTCGGCGGTCGGCAAGCAGAGCATCGCCCTGCTGCTGGAGCTCATCGAGGGCCGGACCCCCTCCGGGACGCCCCAGGTCGCCATCGAACCCCAACTCCTCGTCCGCGCCAGCACTTTCCCGTACGCCCCTCAGTCGGCGACCGCTCCCGGCTGAGGGGGCACCGACCGGTTCGACGATCGTCCCCGCCCCATCAGTGTGGCCGATATCTCGAACAATGATCGACAGGTAGGACGTATCGCGGCCTGTCGCACGAGCCCCACAAGAACCAAAAGCACCACCAGCACCACCAGCACCACACAAGCCCCACGAGTACCAACGAGCACCACGAGTACCAGCGGGCCCATCACCGGGCCGGCTCTTCAAAGGAGAAGACACATGCTCAACAGAAGGAACTTCCTCACTGCGGCGGTCGGCGTGGCGGCTGCGACGGGCCTGGCGGCCTGCGCCAAGGAGGACGACGGCGGCTCCACCAGCTCCGGCGGCGACGGCAAGATCACCCTCGGCTTCTCGCAGGTCGGCTCGGAGAGCGGCTGGCGCAGCGCCAACACCGACTCGGTCAAGGCGGCGGCCAAGGAGGCCGGCTACAACCTGAAGTTCTCCGACGCGCAGCAGAAGCAGGAGAACCAGATCTCCGCGATCCGCAGCTACATCACCCAGAACGTGGACGTCATCGCCTTCTCCCCGGTGGTCGTCACCGGCTGGGACGCGGTGCTGAAGGAGGCCAAGGCCAAGAAGATCCCCGTGGTCCTCACCGACCGCTCCGTCGAGACCTCCGACGAGTCCCTGTACGTCACCCTCGTCGGCTCCGACTTCACCGAAGAGGGCCGCCGCGCCGGCAAGATCCTCGAGAAGGTCCTGGAGAAGGCCGGCCACAAGGGCGCCGTGAAGATCGCCCAGCTGGAGGGCACCACCGGTGCCGCCCCCGCGATCGAGCGCGCCAAGGGCTTCAAGGAGGTCATGGACGCCGACCACGCTTCCGACTGGAAGATCGTCGTCAGTCAGACCGGTGACTTCACCCGCGCCGGCGGCAAGCAGGTCATGGCCGCCTTCCTCACGTCCAACCCGGACATCAACGTCCTCTTCGCGCACAACGACGACATGGCCATCGGCGCCATCCAGTCCATCGAGGCGGCCGGCAAGAAGCCCGGCAAGGACATCCTGATCGTCTCGATCGACGGCGTGAAGGACGGCTTCATCGCGATGTCCGAGGGCAAGATCAACGCCATCGTCGAGTGCAACCCGCTGCTCGGCCCCCAGCTGATGGAGGTCGTGAAGAAGGTCAAGGACGGCGAGACGGTCGAGCGCTGGATCAAGACCAAGGAGGGCGACTTCATGCAGGACCAGGCCAAGGCCGCACTCCCCACCCGCAAGTACTGACCGACCGCACCCATCGGCAGGGAGCCTCCGGCCGACCGAAATCTCGGTCGGCCGGGCCCTCTGGGCCTGCAGCGGCTCGCTTCAAAGAGGAGCGCTGCCGTGACTCCGCCCCGGTTGGGGGGCTTCCAGCCCGCAGGCTGCGGTCCAGCCCGAACCGGCCCCTCGCAGAGCGTAATCAACTTAACACGGAACGAAGTTACCCACCGGCAAAGCCGGTGGCCTCCTCATTAGGAGAGGTATGGCAGAGCCGCGGCCCGTCCTGGAAATGACGGGCATAGTCAAGGAGTTTCCGGGGGTACGCGCTCTGTCGGGTGTCGACTTCCGGCTCTTCCCCGGCGAGATACACGCCCTGATGGGCGAGAACGGAGCCGGTAAGTCCACCCTCATCAAGGTGCTGACCGGCGTCTATCCGCTCGACGACGGCAAGATCACCCTCGACGGTCAGTCCGTCCGGATCGACAGCCCGTTCCAGGCCCAGCAGGCCGGCATCAGCACCGTCTACCAGGAGGTGAACCTCTGCCCCAACCTGTCGGTGGCGGAGAACATCTTCATCGGACGTGAACCCATCCGCTTCGGCCAGATCCAGTGGTCGCGCATGCGCAAGGACGCGGCGGAACTGGTCGACCGGCTCGGCCTCGACCTCGACGTCACCGCGCCCCTGTCCTCGTACCCGCTGGCCGTGCAGCAACTGGTCGCGATCGTACGGGCGGTGGGCACCGGTGACAGCGACGGCGCCGGAACCGGCACCAAGGTGCTGGTCCTGGACGAGCCGACGTCCAGCCTCGACCGCGACGAGGTCCTCGAACTGTTCCGCCTGATGCGCCAGCTCAGGGACGAGGGCGTCGCGATCCTGTTCGTCTCGCACTTCCTCGACCAGATCTACGAGATCTGCGACCGCATGACCGTTCTGCGCAACGGCACCCTCGTCGGCGAGCACCTGGTCAGCGAGCTCGACCAGGTCGGACTGATCCAGCTCATGATCGGCAAGGCCATGGACCAGCTGGAGGGGCTCCACGAGCACCAGCTGCACGCCGAGGTCGGCGAGACCCTGCTCCAGGCGGAAGGCCTCGGCCGGACGGGCGGTGTCGCCCCCTTCGACCTGGAGATCAAGAAGGGCGAGGTCCTGGGCCTGGCCGGTCTGCTCGGCTCCGGCCGCACCGAACTCGCCCGGCTGCTCTTCGGCGCCGACCAGCCCGACAGCGGCAAGGTCACCATCGACGGCAAGCAGGTCTCGATGAGCGCCCCGAACGCCGCCATCGGCGCCGGCGTCGCGTTCTGCTCCGAGAACCGCAAGACCGAGGGCCTGGTACCCGAACTGACGGTGCGGGAGAACATCATCCTCGCCCTCCAGGCCTCCCGCGGCTGGACCCGGCCCATCCCGGCCGCCCAGCGCGACGAACTCGTCGCCAAGTACATCAAGGCACTGGACATCCGCCCCGCCAACCCGGAGGCCCGGGTCGGCCGGCTCAGCGGCGGCAACCAGCAGAAGGTGCTGCTCGCCCGCTGGCTCATCACCCAGCCGAAGCTGCTGATCCTGGACGAACCGACGCGCGGCATCGACGTCGGCGCGAAGGCGGAGATCCAGAAACTCGTGGTCTCGCTCTCCGAGGAAGGCATGTCCGTGCTGTACATCGCGGCCGAACTGGAGGAGGTACTCCGGCTCAGCCACACCATCGGCGTGCTGCGCGACCGCAAGCTGGTCGCCCAGATCGCCAACGGGCCCGAGATCACCCCCACCCGGATCCTGGAGACCATCGCGAGCGGAGAGCACCAGTGACCACCACTCCCCGTTGGCGAGCGCTGACGCAGCATCACCTGTTCTGGCCGGTGGTCGTGCTGGTCGTCCTGCTGCTGATCAACGTTCCCTTCACCCCCGACTTCTTCTCGGTCAAGATGGCGGACGGCCACCTCTACGGCAGCCTCGTCTCGATCGTGCTGTTCGGCTCGCCGCTCATCCTGGTGGCGGTCGGCATGACCCTGGTCATCGCGACCGGCGGCATCGACCTCTCCGTCGGCGCGGTCGTCGCCATCACCGGCGCCCTGACCTGCTCGTACATCAGCGACCAGGCCGACCAGGACTCCCTGTCCGGGGTCTTCCTGGCCATGGGCATCGGCCTGGTGGCAGCCGTCGTATGTGGTCTGTGGAACGGCTTCCTGGTGGCCCGGATGGGCATCCAGCCGATCATCGCGACCCTGATCATCATGGTCGCGGGCCGAGGCGTGGCCCAGCTGATCACCGACGGCCAGATCATCACGATCAACAGCGAGCCGTACAAGCTGATCGGCGGCGGCTACTGGCTGACGCTGCCCTTCTCCATCTTCGTGGTGGCCGCGGTCGTGGCCGTCACCGTGGCCCTGACCCGCCGCACCGCCCTCGGCCTGCTGGTCGAGTCCGTCGGCGGCAACGCCGAGGCCAGCCGGCTGGTCGGCATCAGGTCCCTGCGCATCAAGATCATGGTGTACGTGTTCTGCGCCCTGTGCGCCGGCATCGCGGGCCTGATGATCAGCTCCAACACCTCCGCCGCTGACGGCAACAACGCCGGCCTGTGGATCGAGCTCGACGCGATCCTCGCCGTGGTGATCGGCGGCACCTCGCTCCTGGGCGGCCGGTTCTCCATCGGCGGCACGGTGGTGGGCGCCCTCGTCATCCAGACCCTGACCACGACGATCTACACCATCGGCGTGCCGACCCAGACCAACCTGGTCTTCAAGGCCGCCGTCGTCATCGTGGTCTGCCTGCTGCAGTCCCCGAAGTTCCGCACCAAGGTCTTCGGCGGGAAGTTCGGAGGGAAGTTCGGCTCCGGGTCCGGCGCGAAGGGCGGCGGCACACCTGCCGCCACCCCGGCGGACACCGCCCCGACGACCGCGGCAGCCCCGAAGATGGAGGTGTCGTGATGAGCACGACCACCAAGACGCCCACGGCTCCCGACAACCGTCGTACGCCGTCCAAGGCCGCGCAGTTGCTCGGCGACCGGCGGCTGCCCGTCGTGGTGACCGCCACGCTCTTCCTCGTGATGTACCTCGTGGGCCTCGGCCGCTACCAGAACTTCGGTTTCGGCGAACCGCAGGTCTTTCTCAACCTGTTCATCGACAACGGCTACCTGCTGGTCGCCGCGGTGGGCGCCACCTTCGTCATCCTCTCGGGCGGCATCGACCTCTCCGTGGGCTCCGTGATCGGCTTCACGACCATGCTCACGGCATGGCTGGTGGAGAAGCAGGGTCTGCCCATCGTGGTCGTCATCCCCATCGCGCTGGGCGTCGGAGCCTTCGGCGGCTTCCTGATGGGCTATGTGATCCACAACTTCGAGATCCAGCCCTTCATCGTGACCCTCGCCGGCCTTTTCCTCTTCCGGGGCCTGTGCCTGGTCATCAGCAAGGAGTCGATCGCCATCGACGACTCCTCGGTGAGCAGCATGGCGCAGGCGCAGGCACAACTGGGAGTGGGCTTCCTGTCGATCGGCGCGATCATCGCGCTGGTGGTGCTGGCCGTCGCCTTCTACGTCCTGCACTACTCGCGCTTCGGCCGCCGGGTGTACGCCATCGGCGGCAACGAGCACTCGGCCATGCTGATGGGTCTCCCGCAGGGCGGCACGAAGATCGCGGTGTACACGGTGAGCGGTTTCTGCTCCGCCCTGGCGGGTCTGCTCTTCACCCTGTACATCCAGTCCGGCGACCCGCTGCACGCGACCGGCATGGAACTCGACGCGATCGCCGCCGTCGTCATCGGCGGCACACTGCTGACGGGCGGCTCGGGCTATGTCCTGGGCACCCTGTTCGGCGTCCTCGTCCTGGGCCTCATCAAGAGCATCATCCAGTTCGAGGGCACGCTCAGCTCCTGGTGGACGAAGATCGCCACCGGTGTGCTGCTCTGCGCGTTCATCCTGATCCAGCGGGCCATGACGGCCCGTAAGAAAACCTGAGCCACCGGGGAGACTCTCCGACCGGGAGCGGTTCGTCGCGCGTACGCCGTGCGACGGACCGCTCCGGCGTGCCAGAGATGGCGTGGAATGATCGGCCTTGACCTCAACTGGGCAAACCCGAAACGCAAGTTCCGTACGGAATATTCACAGAGACCCCTAGGAACGGTCCCTGCGGGGACCTATTCTTCCCGCGTCATGGATTACTGCCAGCACTGCCAGCGGCACCTCAACGGCGCACTTGCCTGCCCGGGGTGCGGCTCGGCGACAGCCCCCCTCCACCGCCACGCGGAGGAGGCCGACGCGCGCCCGGAAACGGATGATGTGGTGGCGGACCGTCCGGGACGGGCGGCAGCCCGCAAGGCGGGTCGCGGACGCGGACGCGAGGTGGCTGCCGCTGCCCCGGCCGCGCAGGACACCGACGAGTACGAGGATGAGGCCGAGGCCGGGGAAGCCGGGCAGGCGAGCGGCAGCCGGCGTGACCGCAAGGCCGCCGCACACCGCCGGCGACGGAAGCGGGCGCTGCTCGTCGTCGCCGGTTTCGTGCTCGCGGCGGGCGGGCTGAGCCTCGCCGAGCTGGGCACGGACGCGCCGGGCTCGAACCCGAACACCGCGACGGCGGCGGACGGCGAGACGGCGGACGGTACGGCGACGACGGGGACCGGCGCCACGGAGACGCCCCTGTCCGACGAGTCGGCCACGGTGGACGACGACACGTCGGACCCGGCGTCCCCGTCCTCGACGGCATCACCGTCCGCGTCGGAGAGCTCGGGATCACCGTCGCCGTCGGTCTCACCGACCACGAGCAGGGACGCCCAGTCGGCGCCGATCGGCACGGCACCGACCCCGACGAGGGGGCAGTCCTCGACAACTCCGACGGACTCGACAACCCCGACCACCGACCCGACCACCACGGACCCGACCCCGGAACCGTCACCTTCGGAAACGTGCGAGCAGTTTCTGTGGTGGTGTTCGTAGGGGTTCCGGCCGGTCGAGGTTGCTTGCGGCCCGGACGACACCATCCAGTCCGACCCGCACCATTCAGCCCGTCCGGCGTTTGAGGACGAGCGCGTTCAGCGCGACACGGGGGTTCGGGGGCGGAGCCCCCGAGGGACGGGACGGGTAGGGGCGGCGGGGGCGAGAAACCGTCAGCCCCGGCCCACCTCAGCCCTTGTACCCCGTCACCTTCGCGATCCACGCGACGAAGTCCGCCGCATCGTCGTTCGCCCCATGCCCCGAGTCCCAGTACATCGCCGCGTTCACGTCATCCCCCAACCCCTCAAGGCTCGCCGCGAGATTCCCCACCACCGACAGCGACGTGTCGCTGTCCTTCGTACCGACCCGGATCCACCAGTGCTTCGCCCGCGACGGATTCCGCTTCGCGAGGAACGGCATCGGGTTCATCAGCGTCAGCTTCCCGGGCAGGTCACTGTCCAGCCGCGCACTGCCGCTGCCCTCGTGCCGCAGGCTGTACAGCGTGAAGTGGCGGGCCTGCGTCGTCCCGGCCCCGAACAGGTTGTTCTCCCCGGCGGACAGATCGAACGCGTCGAACGCCGGCGTGTCCTTCTTCCGCGCCCCCACATGCGTCAGGAAGTCGGCCCATGTGAACGTCGCCTTCCCGCCCGCCCACGTGATGAAGGTGTTGGCCGCCAGGTACGTCGAACGCGCAGACTCCGAAAGGGACGTGAGGTACTTGGTAGCGGCCGGCTGGAGGAAGGTCTCCAGCAGGTAGTCGTCCAGGTTGCGTGCCGTCAGCGCGCCGAACCCCCGCGCCCGGAGCTTCAGCGACGCCTGGTACTCCGTGAACGCCGTGCTCAGTTCCTTCGACACCGTCTGGTCCACCAGCGACCCCGAACCGAGCTTGTTGGCGCCCCAGTTCCACTCGTACGCCATGTCCGCGTGTTCGAGGTCGGTGATCGGGCACCAGTCGCCGCTGGCGAAGATCGCGTCGCTCGCGTCGGCCGCGCCCAGCTCCTTCAGGTACCTGGCGTAGAGCGGGCTGTCGCCCGACGCCCCGAGCAGCGCGGACAGGGCGCCGCCGGCACTCGTACCGGAGGAGACGATCCGGTCGGTGTTGCCCGGGATGCGGCCCTTGTTGAAGCGGACGTACCTCACGGCGGCCTTCAGGTCCACGATCGCGGCGGGCGCCGTGCCGTAGTACGTGCCGGACGAGTCGACCAGCGTACGGCCGCGCGCCCCCGGTTCCACGACCACGTACCCCGCCGCCAGCCCCAGCTTGGCGTTGCTCACCATCCCGCCCTGGCCGTCCACCTGGGCGTTGCCGCCGGACTCCACCTCACCCGAACCGGTGGACGCCGAGGCGGACGCGGATGCCGACGCCGTGGGCGCCCCGCCCCCGGGCGTGCCGGTCATCTCGGCGCCGCCCACTCCGGTCGCGTCCGCGACCGACGACGGCAGGTAGCCGCCCACCGAGTTGGCGAACAGGATGGGCGCACGGGTCGCGTCGACCGCCGTACCGTCGATCTTGACGGGGACGCTGACGTTCAGGCTCTGGTACTTCTCGTCGACCGGGTTCGTGACGTACGTGATCGCCTTGTAGAAGTGGTACGTCACCGACCTGTCGCCGGCGTCCGTGGTGATCGTCGTGGTCAGCTCGGTGTACGCGGTCCTGTCGAAGACGAGCGCACCGGACGAGGACGAGGATGCCGACGATGTGGACGTCCCGGATGCCATGGCCTCGTTGCTCATGAACGTGGCGATCGCCGGGACGGCGACGGCCGCGCCGAGTCCTCCGATTACGGTCCTGCGCTTCACGATGACTCCTGGGGTCCGTGAGGGGTGTGCCTGCGCTCAGGAACGTAATTTGGTGGCGGCAAAATCGTCAACAATTTCGTTCAACTCATCGCCAACGCACAGTTGCCCCTCATGGAACGTAAAGCCGCCCCACGCCCGCCCCGCGCCTGTTTCGGCGCCCATCTCTGCGGCTACGCCTCCACCATCCGCACCAACAGCCCCCGCAACAGCACCCGTTCCTCGTCGGACAGCCCGGCCAGCGGCTCCCGGGCGAAGTCCAGGGACTCGCGCAGGCTCCGGGCGACCCGGAGCCCCTCGTCCGTGCAGGCGGCCAGTTTCACCCGGCGGTCCGAGGGGTCGGGGCGGCGCTCGACCAGGTCCCGGGACTCCAGCCGGTCCACGATCCCGGTGACGTTCGACGGCTCGCACCGCAGCTTCCGCGCCAGTTGGCGCATCGGCAGTGGCCCCAGGGAGAGCAGGCTGAGCAGGCGGGCCTGCGCTCCGGTGAGGGAGTGCTGGGTGGCCGCCTCCTCGTACTCCTCGTGATAGCGGGCCACGACCGCGCCGATGAGGTCGATGACCTCCAGGGTCAGGGGGTCGCGGCGGCGGGTCTTCTCCGGTGTGGCCATGCTCTCCAGGCTACCTCTTTACTTGACACCATGAAATATTCAGGAGCATTATTGTTTCAGTTAGTGAAACAAGTGAGCCTGAAACATCCGAGCCGCACCGGAGGCCCCCCTCATGTCCGACGCCCCCACCCCCGCCCTCCCCACCGTCAGCCGTGAATGGCACCTGCTCAGCCGTCCGGTCGGCTGGCCCAAGGCCGAGGACTTCGCCCTGGTCGAGGCCGAGGTCCCGCAGCCCCGCGAGGGCCAGGTGCTGGTGCGGAACCTGTACGTGTCAGTGGACCCCTACATGCGGGGCCGGATGAGCGACGCCAAGTCGTACGTCGCCCCCTTCGAGCTGGGCAAGGTCATGCAGGGCGGGGCGGTCGGCGAGGTCGTCGCCTCCAACGCCGAGGGCATCTCCGTCGGCGACCACGTCCTGCACTTCCTCGGCTGGCGCGAGTACGCGGCCGTGAACGCGAAGGACGCAGTCAAGGTCGACCCCGAGGCCGCGCCGCTGTCGACGTACCTCGGTGTTCTCGGCATGACCGGCCTCACCGCCTACGCGGGCCTCCTGCGCACCGCCTCCTTCAAGGAGGGTGACGTGGTGTTCGTGTCCGGCGCGGCCGGCGCCGTGGGCGGCCAGGTCGGCCAGATCGCCAAGCTCAAGGGCGCCTCCCGGGTCATCGGCTCCGCCGGGTCCGACGAGAAGGTCAAGCTGCTGGTCGAGGAGTACGGCTTCGACGCCGCCTTCAACTACAAGGACGGGCCGGTCGGTTCGCAGCTCCGCGAGGCCGCACCCGACGGCATCGACGTGTACTTCGACAACGTCGGCGGCGACCACCTGGAGGCGGCCATCGGCGCCCTCAGGCACGCCGGCCGTATCGCCGTCTGCGGCATGATCTCCGTCTACAACAACACGGAGCCCGCCCCCGGCCCGAAGAACCTCGCCCGCCTCATCGCCACCCGTGGCCGCATCGAGGGTCTCCTGGTCAACGACCACTACGACCTCCAGCCGAAGTTCGTCGAGGAGGTCGGCGCCTGGGTCCGCTCCGGCGAGCTCAAGTACCGCGAGACGGTCGTCGAGGGCATCGAGAACAACCTGGAGGCGTTCCTCGGGGTGCTGCGCGGCGACAACACCGGCAAGATGATCGTCAAGCTCTGAGCCACCAGACCTTTCTGACGGTACGACAGAGGTCGCACCCCCGGACGTGGGGTGCGGCCTCTGTCGCTGGACGGGTGGCTCAGCCGCGCAGCGCCGCCGTGTGCGCGGCCCGGACGAACCGCTCGTTCTCCGGCGCCGCGCCGCCCGGGAAGGCGTACCGACGGCGGGTGTAGCCGTAGGCCAGGCCGCTGTGCGGGTCGGCGAAGGCCTGGGATCCGCCCGCGCCACTGTGACCGATGGTGCCCGCACCCAGGAACGGGTAGGCGACGTCGGCGGTCTTCTGGAAGCCCAGGCCGAACGACTTGTGGGTCCGCGCCACCAGGTCGTAGCCGGCCGAGTGGAACTGGCCGAACTCCGCGACCGTGTCCGGCTTCAGCAGCGGCGCGTGCTCGCCCACCTCACTGATCGCCGCCGCGTACAGCCCGGCCAGCCCACGTGCCGACGCCACCCCGCCGACCGACGCCGGACCCTTGGCGCGGACCACCCGGTGGTTGGGCAGTGACTCGATGTCGGTGGGCTCCACCCCGTGGCGGTTGAACGCGATCGACGCGAGCGTGTGCGGTCCGGAGGGGACCGAGTCGAGCAACTCCCGTTGCTCCGGCGTCGGCAGCATCGGCTGGACGGTACGGAAGCGCGGCTCCAGCGCCTCCGGCAGACCCAGATGGAAGCCGAGGCCGTACGGGACCCGCACCCGCTCCTCGTGGACCTCCTGGAGCGTACGGCCCGTGGCGCGCCGTACGATCTCGCCGGTCAACGCGCCGATCACCAGGGCGTGGTACCCGAAGGCGGTGCCCGGCCGCCAGAACGGGCGCTGGTCCGCGAGGCGTTCGGCGATCAGCCGGTCGCAGGCCAGTTCCTCCAGGGTGAAACCGGCGTCGGCGCCGACCAGACCGGCCCGGTGCGCGATCAGGTCGCGCAGGGTCAGCGAGGCCTTGCCCTCCGGGGCGAACTCCGGCCAGTAGTAGGTGACTTTGCGGTCCAGCTCCAGGGTGCCCTCCTGGACCAGCAGGGCGACCACGAGATGGGCGGCGCCCTTCGTGGACGAGTACACGCCGTAGAGGCTGTCCGGCCCCGCGTCCGGCTCGGTGTCCGGGGCCGCCCACAGGTCGACGACCCGCCTGCCGTGCACGTACGCGCACAACTGGCCCTCGTAGTCGGGCAGTTCACCGGCGACGAAGGCGGCGAACTCCTCCCGCACCGCCTCGAAGCCCTCGGCGACCGTGCCCCGGACGAGTCGTCCGGCTGTCTCGGTGGTCTCCTGCGTCATCGGCTCTCCTCGCTCGACGTACCGATCGTCGCGGTCGGCACGGTCAGCAAAGCACGTGCCACCTGTGCGAACTCCCCCTTGGGGTGATCCCGGAACAGCGGCTCGGTACCGAACAGCACCGCGTGCGGCCCGCTGACCACCGACGCCTGGCCCGCCGCTGCCGCCGGACCCCCGAACCCGCCCGGCAACGGCCGCCAGTGCCCGGAGACGAGAAGGTTCCCGGTCCCGTACGACTGGTCGACCCGCACGTCGGGGCCCAGGTCCGTGAACCAGACGGGCGCGTAGACGAACCCGTGGTCCGGCGCCCCGCCGGTGACGAGGCTCTGGCCGGAATTCACCACCCGGACAACGCCGTTGGCGTCCCCGTTGCCCTCGACCCGCTTGGCGGCCAGCAGTCCGGCGGCAGAGTTCAGCGCGGCCCCTTCGGCACCCCGGCCGACCAGCCCACGGGAGCGGAGGAAGGCGTCGAGTGCCGTACGGGCGGCCTGGTTCAGGCCCTCGTACTCCACGCCCTGCGACACGAACAGCACATCCACGCCCGCCCAGTCGAAACCGGCGTTGAGGACGGCCGTCGACACCGGCGTCACCTCGAAGTTCATCTCACGCAGCGCGAACAGCTCCCCGGGCGTGACGGCCGCCGCGACCCGGGTGCGACGCAGGGCGGCCGTACCGGTCGCCTTGGTCGCGTCGAACGCCACGTCGTACGTACGGGCGAGCGCGACCGCCCGCCTGCGTGCCGACGCCGGGACGATCGCACTGCCGTCCGCTGCCCGCCGTACCGAAACCCCGTCCCGCAGCAGGGAGTTGAGAGCAGCGACCTCACGCGGATCGTCCAGGCGCAGCCGCAGTCAGCCCTGCGGAGCGACATACCCGACCCGCGTCGCCGTCTTCACCGCCCGGACGGGCAGCCCCAACAGGCTGCCGCTGTTGACCGGTTGGACACTCGCGCCCCACAACCGGCCAAGGCTCCAGCCCGAGATGTCGTACATCACCGACACCTTGTCGCTGATGTCCCGCCCGTCGGCGAGGAGCACGTTCGCGAGCCCGCGTTTCGGCTGACGCATGTCGACGACGTACGACCCCTTCGCGTACGTCCGTCCGCCGAGCCGGAAGGCCTGGCTCGCGCGGGTGACCCTGATGTCGTTGGCGAGCAGGTGGTCGACCAGCCGGGCGGCGGCGGGCGCGGAGCGCTGGGCCGGGGCGCCGGCCGGAATGACGTACGCACGGGGGAAGGTGGTCGTGTAGACGTCCTCCGGCCCGATACCCGGCACCCCCGGGACGGTCGCCGCCGACACCGGAACCTGGGCGGCCCCCGAAGCGCCGCGCCGGAAGACCTCGATCTGGTCGGCGACCAGCGAGGTCCGGTGATCCTGGACGTAGTCGAGGGTCGCCGTGATGGCCGCGCCGGCCACGGCGACGTTGATCGCGGAGCGGCGGCGCAACTCCTCGACCGGCAGGGTGTCGTAGGCGCGGTTGTTGACCGTCATGGGGATCTCGACGGTGTGCGCGGCGACCGTGCCGTGGAAGGCCGCGTACTGCGGGGTGAAGATCGGCGGCCAGTCGTCCCAGCCCTCCTCCTGATCACGGAACGGGATCTGGGCGGGCTCGACGCCGTCCTTCGCCGGTGTGTAGCCGAGGCCGTTGACCGCGGCCTCCATACCGAGGGCGTTGGCGTAGGTGTTCTTCAGGAAGAGGTCGTACTCGTAGTTCTCGCCGTGCGGGGGAGTGGTGGGCTCGATGAGGGTGCCGTTGACGTATCCGTGCAGGTCGAGCATGACGGTCGGCTGCTTGTCGATCTCGATCTGCCGCATCGCCCGCCCCTCGGGCTGCGAGGAGGTGACGAAGTCCCGGTTCAGATCGAACCCGTTGGCGTTGGCACGGGTGCCGGCGATACGGCCGTCCGGGTTGGCGGTGATGTTGAAGTAGAGCCGGCTGTGCGCGAGCAGGTCCCGTGTCCTGGCGTCGGTGGCGGTCGCGAGCCGCTCGACGATCTTCAGGGAGGCGTCGGTGCCTTCCCACTCGTTGCCGTGGATGTTGTTGTTGACGAACACGGGCGCCTTGTAACTCCGTTTGACCGCCTGGCTCCTGGCGGCCACCGAGGGCGCGTTCTCGATCAGCTCACGCATGCCCTCCTGGGCACGCGTCTGGGCCGCGCTCTCCGGCGCGGTGACCGTGACGAGATACAGCCGGTGCCCGCCCGCCGAACGCCCGGCGACCTCGACGCTCACCCGGTCACCCAGCCTCTGGAGGGCGTTCAGCTTCGGCGCGATGGCGTGATACGGCGTCAGGCCCAGCTTGATGGACTTGTCGGCCGGGTTCTCCGGGTCGGGGGACAGGGTCTGCTCGCGGGGGTAGCCGCGCCCCTTGTCGGCGAGGCCGGTGACGGGCGCGGTGAGGGCGCGGGTGGCGGCGCCGGCCGGGCTGGTGGCGGACCGTTCGCTGTCCGCCGCCTCACGGGTGACGGGCTTGCGGTCGGCGGTGGCGGTGAGGGGGGTGAGCAGGAGCGAGCCCGCCGTGGTGGCGGCGAGGGCGGCGAGCAGAACAGGCCGTTGAACCGATGTCGGCGGAACGGGTCTTGTGAGACGCACGCTTGGCTCCTCCACATGCTTCCTGGGATCGGTACGCGAGATGTACCTTCCCGACTCAATGCCAACAAGAGGGCCTTCGCGCCACGCGTCCCCCGGACGGATCACGCGCCCCGGATAGAGTTCCCCCATGAGCGATCTCGCGACAGGTTTCCGCTACCTCCTGAAGGGCCAGCGCTGGGTCGCCGGACACGGCAAGCAGTACGGTTTCGGGCTGCTCCCCGGTCTCCTCACCCTTGTCCTCTACCTCGCCGCCCTGACCGCCCTCGCCCTGTGGGGCACCGACCTCACCACCTGGGCCACGCCCTTCGCCGACGACTGGTCGAGCCCCTGGCAGGGCATCTTCCGCGGCTTCCTCACCGGGCTCCTCTTCGTCCTGGCCCTGCTCCTCTCGGTCCTCACCTTCACCGCGATGACCCTCCTCATAGGCCAGCCCTTCTACGAGAACCTCTCCGAGAAGGTCGACCGGGACGTGTCCCCCGACGGCACGGCCCCCCAGTCGGGCCTGCCGCTGCTCAAGGAGTTGTGGATCTCGGCCCGCGACAGCCTCCGGGTCCTCGTACGGGCCCTGTGCTGGGCGCTGCTCCTCTTCGCCCTCGGCTTCGTCCCGGTCGTCGGGCAGACCGTCGTACCCGTGATCGGCGTCGTCGTCACCGGCTTCTTCCTCACCGAGGAGCTGACCGGAGTCGCCCTCCAGCGGCGCCGGGTCGAACTCCGTGAGCGGCTCGCCCTGTTGCGCTCCCGCAAGACGCTCGTGTGGGGCTTCGGTACGCCGCTCGGGGTGGCCTTCCTGGTGCCCTTCGTCGCCGTCTTCCTGATGCCGGGCGCGGTCGCGGGCGCCACGATGATGGCCCGCGACCTGCTCGGCGAGCAGACCCGGGAGTCCGGGGAGTCCCGGGATTCCTCGGATGACGAGGACTTCGACGATCAGGAGACGTCGGCCTCGGCACCCTGACCGGACGCGTCCACGGCCACGGTCAGGATCGACCGCACCTGGGCGATGATGTCCAGCCTGTTCCGCACGAACTCGGGGTCGGTCACGGCCCCGGTCGCCGGATCGGTGTTGCCCGTCCCGAACTGCAGCACCGGCGTGTGCACATGCCCGCCGGGAAGCGTGGCACCCAGACCGAGCCGGTCGCGCAACAGGGTTGCCCGGTAGGCGATCTCGTTGGACAGGTAGTTCCCGCCGCCCCCGGCCCGCGCCGTCGACCCGTCGGTGGGCCCGTCCGCCCGTACGACGGGCTCGGTGCCTCCCGCCGGGATCTCGGTCACACTCGTGTTGTCGTACACGGGGAAACGCCCGGTGTTCGCGGCGACAATCGCCGTGTAGGGCAGGGTCGTTGACGTCCACTGCGGCTGCGAGGCGGGGTCGCCGACCGGCACGGTCTCCGTCCGACCGATGTTCTCGTTGTCCGGGAAGCCGCCCCGCCAGGCCCCGTTGGTCCGCTCCACGTCGAACCGCCCGACCCGCCCCTGACTCACGGTGGCGAACAGATCGACCTTCGGCAGGACCGGCTTCAGCGCCCGCTCCACCGTTCCGTCCGCGAAGTCCTGCCAGCGCACCGGGAACACCGCGGTCTCGACCCTGACCCGGCCCTCCGCCGTCTCGATCACCGTGCCGTCGAGGGCGAGCGCGGTGGCACCGGACGGGTTGGAGATCCGTATGTCCCGGTCGAGCGTGAACGGATCGAACCCGGTGACGAGCACCCGCTTCAGCGCCCCGCCGCACGGATAGCGGATCGACGTCTGCCCGCGCGAGTTCCGCTCCAACTCATGCAGAAGCGCGGCCCGTTGCGCGGCACTCACCCCGAACGACGGCTCCCACAACCGCAGTTCACGGGTCATCCCGAGCCGCGCCCAGTACAGCGGCCGGTCGTCGTCCCGGCTCAGGTCGCCGCCGGCCGGCCCGCGCCCCTGCGCCCGGTCTACGGCCCGCTGCCACAGTGCGGCTCCCCGGCGTACGACGAGTCCGCGGGCCTCCGCGTACGAGCGTGCGCCGCCGAGCGCCCGGGCGAACGCCGGGGCCACGGTGCCGAACCCGGAACGCCGGAGGATCTCCTGCGGCGCCGCCCGGTCGAGCCGCAGCTCCTCGACCGTGGGCGCGACCGAGGTGTCGGCCGCCGAGGCGGTGGCGGGCGCCGAGAGCCCCGCCAGCAGCGCGAGCCCGAGTATGCCGATCCGAACACGTGGGGAGTTCAAGGGAGTTCAGCCTTCCGTCGCCGCGGGGACACAGCAGTGGGGTGCTGCCGGACGGCCGCAGTATCGCGTGCCGGAAGTGGTCTACGCCATAGTGGGAGGCGGGGAGACGTTCATGCACTTCGACGAGGAGGCGCCCACGTGACGGAGACACCGCAGGTACCCCAGGCACCGCCGGTATCTCAGGTACCGGACGACAAGGCACGTGAGGCCGCCGTGGAAGCGGCTCTCGGCAAGCTCGACCTGGACGCCAAGGCCCGGCTGCTGGCCGGGCAGGACATGTGGTCGCTGCCCGAGCTGCCCGAGATCGGGCTGAAATCCCTGGTCATGTCCGACGGCCCGATCGGCGTCCGCGGCACCCGCTGGACCGCCGACGACCCCTCCGTCGCGCTGCCCTCCCCGACCGCGCTCGCCGCCACCTGGGACCCCGAACTCGCCCACAGGGCAGGGGTGTTGCTGGCCCAGGAGGCCCGTCGCAAGGGCGTCCACGTGCTCCTCGCGCCCACCGTCAACCTGCACCGCTCCCCGCTCGGCGGCCGGCACTTCGAGGCGTACAGCGAGGACCCGTACCTCACCGGGCGGATCGGCGCCGGCTATGTGAACGGCGTCCAGTCCGGTGGCGTCGGCACCACCGTCAAGCACTTCGTCGCCAACGACGCCGAGACCGACCGCTTCACCGTGGACAACCTGGTCTCCGAACGCGCCCTGCGCGAGCTGTACCTGGCCCCCTTCGAGGCCATCGTCGAGAACGCCCACCCCTGGGGCATCATGACCGCCTACAACACGGTCAACGGCACGACGATGAGCGAGCACCGCTACCTGGTCAACGAGGTCCTGCGCGGCGAATGGGGCTTCGACGGCTACAACGTCTCCGACTGGACGGCCGCCCGCTCCACCACCGGCGCGATCGACGGCGGCCTCGATGTCGCCATGCCCGGCCCGAAAACGGTCTACGGCGCCCCCCTCGCCCGGGCCGTACGGGACGGACAGGTGGCCGAGGCCACCCTCGACGGCGCCGTACGCAACGTGCTGCGTCTCGCCGCCCGCGTCGGCATCCTGGCGGGCGCCGAACCCGTCGTCGCCGAGACCGACCTCCCCGCACCGGTCGACGGCGAGGCCCTGGCCCGCGAGATCGCCCACCGCTCCTTCGTCCTGGTCCGCAACGAGGGCGCCCTCCCACTGCCCGCAGGACGCACGGTCGCCCTCATCGGAGCCGCCGCCCGCGACGCCCGCGTCCTCGGCGGCGGCTCGGCCACCGTCTTCCCGGCCCGCGTCGTCTCCCCGCTCGACGGTCTCACCGCCGCCCTCCCCGAGAGCGTCCTGACGTACGCCGTCGGCGCCGACCCGAACACCGAACTCGCCGTCGCCGACAAGGGGTTCGTGCTGCGCGCCGTCTGCCGCGACAGCGCCGGCACGGTCCTCGGCACCGGCTCCGCGCCCAGCGGCCAGATCAACTGGATGGGCGCGGACCTCCCCGACGGCGTCACCTACGACCAACTCCACACCGTCGAACTCACCGGCACCTTCACTCCGCGTGGCACCGGCGCGCACACCTTCGGCATCAAGGGCCTCGGCGCCTTCGTCCTCACCGTCGACGGCACGACGTACTACGACAGCGTCCAGACCACCGACAGCGACGACCCCTTCATCTCGTTCTTCGGCGACCCCGAACCCCGAGCCGAGGTCCGGCTCACCGCGGACACACCGGTCGAGGTGTCCCTCACCTACACCGTCACCTTCCCCGACGGCGCCGCGATGAAGTCCGTCGGCTTCAGCCTGTGCCACCAGGAACCGCGGCGCGACCCCGACGAACTGATCGCCGAGGCCGCCGAGGCCGCCCGCGCCGCCGACACCGCCGTCGTCGTGGTCGCCACCACCGACCGCGTCGAGTCCGAGGGCTTCGACCGCTCCGACCTCCAACTGCCCGGCCGCCAGGACGACCTGGTGCGAGCCGTCGCCGCCGCCAACCCGAACACCGTCGTGGTGGTCAACTCCGGCTCCCCGGTGGAACTGCCCTGGCGCGACGAGGTCGCCGCCGTACTGCTGAGCTGGTTCCCCGGCCAGGAGGGCGGCGCGGCCCTGGCGGACGTACTCACCGGGGCCCGGGAACCCGGCGGCCGGCTCCCCACCACCTGGGGTGCGCTCACCGACGCCCCGGTCACCCGGGTCACCCCGACCGACGGTGAACTCCCTTACTCCGAGGGCGTGTTCATCGGCTACCGCGCCTGGGAGAAGGAGGGCAGGACACCCTCGTACCCCTTCGGCCACGGCCTCGGCTACACCGACTGGACGTACGAGACGGCCGAGGCGGAGGGGAGTCGGACCGACGGGGTGACGGTCACCGTCCGGGTCACCAACTCGGGCGCGCGCCCGGGCCGCGAGGTCGTCCAGGCGTATCTCGCACCGACCCTTGCGGAATCCCCGGCCCCCGACCGTCCGGCCCGCTGGCTCGCCGCCTTCGCCGGGATCGAGGCCGTCCCCGGCGAAACAGTGGAAGTAGCCCTCGAACTCCCGCGCCGCGTCTTCGAGATCTGGGACGAGTCCGCCAACGGGTGGGCCTTTGTGAAGGGTTCGTACGAAATCCAGGTGGGTCGCTCGATCACCGACCGCAGGCTCACCGCGCCGATTACGGTCTAGCCGAGGGCAGTCCGCCCCACCAGCCGGCCCCGGCCCGGGACCTGACCCCCGGACCGGGGCTCGCCGGCGGCCCGTACGGACCGCGCACCCCGAACGCCGCGCCCGTCAGCCCCGTACCCCGAACCCGAACACCGTCTCCGAGCGGAACGTGTCACCCGGCCGCAGCTCCGTGCTCGGGAACTCGGGCCGGTTCGGCGAGTCGGGGAAGTGCTGCGTCTCCAGGGCGACACCGTGCCCGGGCCCGAACGGCTCGCCCAGGTGGTCGGCGGTGTAGAGCTGAAGGCCGGGCTCGGTCGTCGCCACGGTCACGACCCGCCCCGAGGCCGGGTCGTACAACTCGGCGACCGCCACCGGCTCCACTGTCCGTCCCTTGTCGAGGACGAGGTTGTGGTCGTACTCGACGCCCACCTTCCGCTCCGTACGGAAGTCGAAGCGGGTGCCCGCCACCGGCTCGACGCCCGTCGGGATCAGGTCCGCGTCCACCGGCGTGTACCGCGAGGCGTCGATGCGCAGGGCGTGCCCGCCCGTGCTGCCGGAAGCCGGGCCGGACAGGTTCCAGTACGTGTGGTTCGTCAGGTTGATCACCGTCGGCGCGTCCGTGACCGCCTCGTACGCGATCCGCAGCGCCCCGGCCGAGTCCAGCGTGTACGTCGCCGAGATCTCCAGGCGCCCCGGGAACCCCTCCTCGCCGTCCGGGCTCACCCGGGACAGCCGCACCCCGTGTTCGACCGGCTCCGCGTCCCACACCCGCTTGTCGAAGCCCTGGACGCCCCCGTGCAGGCAGTTGGGCGCGTTGTTCCGCGCGAGCCGGTACCTCTGTCCGTCCAGCGTGAAGACACCGCCCGCGAGGCGGTTCGCGTACCGGCCCACCAGCGCGCCGAAGTACGGCTCCGGGTGCGACAGATAACCGGCCAGGTCCGGGAACCCCAGCACCACGTCCACCAGCCGCCCGGCCCGGTCCGGAACCTCGACCGACTGCACGATCCCGCCGTACGTCAGCACACGCACCCGGACCCCGGCCCGCTCCAGCGTCCAGCGGTGCACGGGGGTGCCGTCGGAAAGTGTGCCGAAGAGTTCATATTTGTGGGCCATGCGGAAAACCCTAGGTCACCGCCTTCCTGCCCGTGACCCCGCGGTACGCCATCTCGGCCAGCCGCGCCTGCCCGTCGCGGCTCGGATGGAACCAGTCCCAGGGGCTCAGCTGCCGCGTCCCGAAGTCGAAGCCGAAGACTGCGCCCTCGTCGTACCGGCAGAGCCGATGCGTGGCGCACACCTCCTTGAGCACCGAGTTGTACGCCTCCACGCGGTCCCGCACCTCGTCCCGGCGTGTGGTCGCCGCCGCGTCGACCGCGTCGGGGTCGGCCAGCATCGACTGGCAGATCCCCAGCTTCCACACCGCCTTGCCCATCTCGTTGGTCCGCCCCTGCGACCAGAGCCGCTTGAGATCCGGCACGCTCGCCACGTACACCTGGCTCCTGGGCGCGGTCGTACGCAGGGTCCGCAGCGCCTCCTCGAACGACGACCGGAAGCCGGCCACCGACGTCATCTCCGTCACCGACGGCCGGCACGCGTCGTTGGCCCCCGTCATCACCGTCACCAGCGCGGGCTTCCGGGCGGCGGCCTTCGTCATCTGGGCGGGCAGATCGGCCATCCGGGACCCGCTGACCGCGTAGTTCCAGCTCCGCGCGGCAGCCCCGGACGCCCCCAGCAGCCGTACGGCCAGACTGTTCACGTCCTTGTCGCCGCCGGTCGCCCAGGACACCTCGGGACAGTCGGACAGCACCGAACAGGCGTCGAAACCGCGCGTGATGGAATCGCCCACGGCGGCCATGGAGGCCGGGCTGCTGTCCCAGGCGGGCGTCGGGCGGGCGGACGGCTTCGCCTTCGTTCGCGTGCCGTCCGGAGCCGGAGACGTGCCACCGGCGGCGTCACACCCGGCGACGCCCAGCAGGGCCGCCGACACCACGGCGGCGACGGCCCGCGAACGGTGACTTCGTTTCCGCATCCTTCGGGTCCCCTCGGTCGGCGTGCGACGGCTCTCGTCCTTGACAACGCACGACAGTTCCCGAACCGAAAACAACTAATGCCCCAAACACTGCAACGTCGCACACCCGTACAAGCGTCCCCCTGGGTGAATGGCGGGCTTTTCATGGCATCGGGACCGACGGTACGTCACACTCCTTGCGCCGTCGCACGGTAGCCTCGCCATCAACGCGGCTGCCCGCCACCGCCGCCCAGTCAGTTCGCAAGACGTCCCGCTCTGTCCGGAGGTTGCAGTGACGACACGTGGAGTTCTGTACGTGCACTCCGCGCCGCGCGCGCTGTGCCCGCACGTCGAGTGGGCCGTCGCCGGAGTCCTCGGCACGCGCGTCAGTCTCGACTGGATCCGCCAGCCCGCCGCACCGGGCACCTGGCGCTCCGAGTTCTCCTGGAAGGGCCAGGTCGGCACCGCGTCCAAGCTCGCGTCGGCCCTGCGCGGCTGGCAGTTGCTCCGCTTCGAGGTCACCGCGGAACCCTGCGCCACCGCCGAGGGCGAGCGCTACAGCTGCACCCCTGACCTCGGCATCTACCACGCCGTCACCGGCATCCACGGCGACATCCTCATCCCCGAGGACCGCCTCCGCGCCGCCCTCACCCGCTCCCAGCAAGGCGAGACGGACCTGGAGGCCGAGCTGGCCAAACTCCTGGGCAAACCCTGGGACGACGAACTCGAACCCTTCAGATACGCGGGCGAGGGCGCCCCGGTGAGATGGCTGCACCAGGTGGTGTGACTTCCGCAGGCGAAGGCCCCCACCAATGGTGGGGGCCTTCGCCGTACTCACCTCTGTACCGGTGTCCGTCAGACCGACCGGAACGCCAGCACCACGTTGTGCCCGCCGAACCCGAACGAGTCGTTCAGGGCGGCGATACGGCCCTCGACCGGCAGCTTGCGGGCCTCGCCACGCACGATGTCGGCATCGGCCTCGGGATCGAGGTTCTCGACGTTGATCGTCGGCGGCGCGACCCGGTGATACAGCGCGAGCACCGTAGCCACCGTCTCGACCCCGCCGGCCCCACCGAGCAGATGCCCGGTCATCGACTTCGTCGCCGACACGGCCATGTGGTCGACATCCGCGCCGAACACATTGCGCAGCGCCTTGAGTTCGGCCACGTCACCCGCCGGCGTCGACGTCGCGTGCGCGTTGACGTGCACGATCTCCGTCGGATCCAGGTCGTTGTTGGCCAGCAGGTTCCGCAGGGCCGCCGAGATACCGCGCCCCGCCGGCTCCGGCTGCACGATGTCGTGGGCGTCGGCCGAGATGCCCTGGCCGACCGCCTCCGCGTAGACACGCGCACCGCGCGCGGCGGCGTGCTCGGCGGACTCCAGGACGACCACACCGGAGCCCTCGCCCATCACGAAGCCGTCGCGGCCCGTGTCGTAGGGACGGGACGCACCCTGCGGGTTCTCGTTGTTCTTGGACATCGCCATCATGTTGCCGAACGCGGCGATGGGCAGCGGATGGATGGCCGCCTCCGTGCCACCGGCGATGACGACGTCGGCGCGGCCGGTGCGGATCATCTCGATGGCGTAGCCGATGGCCTCGGCGCCCGACGCGCAGGCGGAGACCGGGGTGTGCACACCGGCGCGGGCGCCGACGAGCAGGCCCACGTTGGCGGAGGGGCTGTTGGGCATCAGCATCGGGACGGTGTGCGGGGAGACACGGCGTACGCCCTTCTCCTTCATCACGTCGTACTGGTCGAGCAGCGTCGTGACGCCGCCGATGCCCGAGGCGATGACGGCACCGAGCCGGTCCGGGTCGACGGCCGGGCCCTCGCCCTCGCCCGCCCGGTCGGTGAAGCCCGCGTCGGCCCACGCCTCCTTGGCGGCGATCAGCGCGAACTGCGCAGACCGGTCCAGGCGGCGGGCCTGGGGCCGCGGGATGACCTCGGACGGTTCCACAGCGATCTGCGCGGCGATACGGACGGCCTGCTCGGCCGCCCACTCCTGCTCCAGGGGACGGACACCGGACTTGCCGGCGACCAGACCCTCCCAGGTAGAGGCCGCGTCGCCACCCAGCGGTGTGGTTGCGCCGATACCGGTGACGACCACGGTGCGATTGGTCGGGCTCACGGGAATTCCTTCTCCAACTGGTACGGGAGGACAACCCCCGCACAGGCGGGGAGAACGGCGCCACCGCCGGGAGGCGGGGCTGGGGGGCCGGCCGAAGGGCCGGCCCCGTTGGTCAGGCCTGGTTCTTGAGGATGTACTCGGTGGCGTCGCCGACCGTCTTGAGGTTCTTGACGTCCTCGTCGGGGATCTTGACGTCGAAGCGCTCTTCGGCGGCGACGACGACCTCGACCATGGACAGCGAGTCGACGTCCAGGTCGTCGGTGAAGGACTTGTCCAGCTGGACGTCCTCAACCGGGATGCCGGCGATCTCGTTCACGATTTCGGCGAGACCGGCGACGATCTCTTCCTGAGTGGCGGCCATGGCAGGCGCTCCTTCTTGTGTATCTATCCAGAGAGGATTGGCGGTTGTCCCCGTCCCGGGTCCGAGGATCCGGTGCGAGGTGCCTAGGGGAGGGTAACGACCGTCGCGGCGTACACGAGACCCGCCCCGAAGCCGATGACGAGCGCGGTGTCGCCGCTCTTCGCCTCGCCGGTGGCCAGAAGCCGCTCCATCGCGAGCGGAATCGAGGCTGCCGACGTGTTGCCGGTGGTGCGCACGTCGCGTGCGACCGTGACGTGCTCCGGCAGTCTCAGTGTCTTCACCATCGAGTCGATGATCCGCTCGTTGGCCTGGTGGGGAATGAAGACGTCCAGGTCGTCCGGGGTGATCCCGGCCGCGTCCAGCGCCTGCTGGGCGACCTTCGCCATCTCGAACACGGCCCAGCGGAACACCGCTTGGCCCTCCTGCGTGATCGCAGGAAACTTGCCGGAACTGTCGTACTCGTTCCACGGTACGGTCTGTTTGATCGTGTCCGACTTGTCGCCCTCGGAGCCCCACACGGTCGGACCGATGTGCGGTTCCTGCGAGGGGCCCACGACGACCGCGCCCGCGCCGTCGCCGAACAGGAAGGCGGTCGCCCGGTCCTCCAGGTCGGTCAGGTCGGACAGCCGCTCGACGCCGATGACGAGTACGTACTCCGCCGAACCCTCGACGACCATGCCCTTGGCCAGGGTCAGGCCGTAGCCGAAGCCCGCGCAGCCGGCCGAGATGTCGAACGCGGCGGCCTTGGCCGTGCCGAGCTTGTCGGCGATCTCGGTGGCCACGGCCGGGGTCTGCTTGAAGTGCGAGACGGTGGCGACGATCACGCCGCCGATCTGCTGGGCGGTGATCCCCGCGTCGGCGATGGCCTTGCCGGACGCCTCCAGGGACATCGCGGCGACGGTCTCCTCGTCGGAGGCCCAGTGCCGGGTCTCGATGCCGGAGCGGGAGCGGATCCACTCGTCGGACGAGTCGATCGTCTCCAGGATCACGTCGTTGGGCACGACCCTGACCGGCCGGTACCCGCCCACACCCAGGATGCGCGCGTACGGGGCGCCCTTGCTGGGCTTGATCTTCGACATTGCTCGGGCTCCTTTCAGGCGCCCGCCGCGTCAGCGGCAGAGGTCGAGGTCAGCGACTCGGCGATGAGCTCACGAGCGGCGTCGAGGTCGGCGGGGGTCTTCAGGGCCAGGGTCTTCACCCCGGGCAGCGCGCGCTTGGCGAGACCGGTGAGGGTGCCGCCCGGGCACACCTCGATGAACGCGGTCACACCCAGCGCCTTGAACGTCTCCATGCACAGGTCCCAGCGCACCGGGTTGGCGACCTGCCCGACCAGCCGGGCGAGCACCTCGGAGCCGCCCGAGACCGTCCGCCCGTCCTTGTTCGAGACGTACGTGATCTTCGGGTCGCCGGGCGTCAGCGACGCGGCAGCGGAGGCGAGGACGTCGACGGCGGGGGCCATGTGGTGCGTGTGGAAGGCGCCGGCCACCTTCAGCGTGACGACCTTGCGCACGCCTTCGGGCTTGTCCTCGACGAGGGCCTCGATCTGCTCGACCGTACCCGCGGCGACGATCTGCCCTGCGCCGTTCACGTTCGCCGGGGTCAGCCCCAGCTTCTCCAGGTGGGGCACGGTCACCTCGGGGTCGCCCCCGAGGAGCGCCGCCATCCCGGTCCTCGTGACGGCCGCGGCCTCGGCCATGGCCAGCCCGCGCTTGCGTACGAGGGTCAGGGCGGCCGTGTCGTCGAGTACGCCCGCGAAGGCGGCGGCGGTGATCTCACCGACGCTGTGACCGGCGACCGCGCCGGGCGTGAAGTCACCGCCCATGGCACCCAGTGCCGAGGCGGACAGTATCCCGGCCGCGACCAGCAGCGGCTGGGCCACGGCGGTGTCGCGGATCGCGTCGGCGTCGGCCTCGGTGCCGTAGTGGGCGAGGTCGAGCCCGATGGCGTCGGACCACGCGGCGACGCGCTCGGCGGCACCGGGCAGTTCGAGCCAGGGAGTCAGGAAGCCGGGCGTCTGAGCGCCTTGGCCGGGAGCGACGAGTACGAGCACTCTCACACTCTCTCTTGGGTACGGGCACGGCCGCCCGTGGGGACAGGGACGAAGAACAGGAGGGGGTTTTGTAGACCCCCGACAAAACCCTAGGGCTGGTGATCCCCGTCGGCCAGGCGCCCCAGGATCAGCGCGATCCGAAGTGTGAATGCGGATCGTACATCTGAAGGTGACCATCCGGTGACGTCAGTCACACGTCGAAGCCGGTAGCGCACGGTGTTGGGGTGAACGAAGAGCATACGAGCCGCGCCCTCGAGACTGCTCGCCTGCTCCAGATAGACGGCGAGAGTTTCCAGGAGCGCGGATCCGGCCTCCTCCAGCGGTCTGTAGATCTCCTCCACCAACTGGTCGCGCGCCCCCGGGTCACCGGCGATCGCGCGCTCCGGAAGGAGATCGTCCGACAGCACCGGACGCGGTGCGTCCTGCCAGGCGAAACACGCCTTGAGCCCCGCGGCGGCGGCCTGCGCGGACCGGGTGGCGGCGAGCAGATCGGGCACGATCGGCCCCGCGACCACGGGCCCGGCGGCATAAGGCCCGATCAGCGACTTGGCGACGGCGAGCGGATTGTCGTTGCCCCCCGCGATGACGACGAGCCGATCGCCCAGCACCCCGGTCAGCACCTGCAGCTTGGCGTGCCGCGCGGCCCGCCGGATCGCCTCGACGGTCAGCTCGCTGTCCCCGTCGGGCGCGGTGCCCAGCACCACGCACACATGGTCGGGCGAGTTCCAGCCGAGCGCGGCGGCCCGCGAAACGGCCCCTTCGTCGGCCTCCCCGCTCAGCACGGCGTTGACGACGAGCGACTCCAGCCGGGCGTCCCAGGCACCCCGTGCCTCGGCGGCCTGCGCGTACACCTGTGCGGTGGCGAAGGCGATCTCGCGGGCGTAGACGAGCAGCGCCTCGCGCAGCACGGACTCGTCGCCGGGAGCGGCCACCTCGTCGATGGCGCTCTCCATGACCTCGATGGTCGTACGGACCATCTCGACGGTCTGGCGCAGGGTGATCGCCCTGGTCAGCTCGCGGGGAGCGGTACCGAAGACATCCGTGGAGATGGCCTGCGGGGCGTCGGGATGCCGGAACCACTCGGTGAAGGCGGCGATACCGGCCTGGGCCACCAGCCCGATCCAGGAACGGTTCTCCGGGGGCATGGCCCGGTACCACGACAGCGTCTCGTCCATACGCGTGATCGCCTGCGCGGCGAGACTCCCGGACGACTTCTCCAGCCGCTTCAGAGTCGCCGGATGCGGGTGCGCGGGACGTGCGGTGGGCTCGGGGCGGTGGGATTCGGGTTCGGGCACGGAACAAGACTGCCTTATCAGGACGGCAGCGTGCGGCCTCGGGGCTACGGTGGTGTGCGTGATGGACGTACGGCGCGCGCACGAGCGCTATCCAGGGGGCGACCAGGCAGCCGGTGTCGAATCCCGGCACGCCTTCTCCTTCGGCCCCCACTACGACCCTGACAACCTCCGCTTCGGCGCGATGATCGCCTGCAACGAGGAACGCCTGGCCCCCGGCGCCGGCTTCGACGAACACCCGCACAGCCACACGGAGATCGTGACGTGGGTGACGGAGGGGGCACTCACCCACCGCGACTCGACGGGCCACGAGACGGTGGTGGTCCCGGGGGACGTGCAACGCCTGAGCGCGGCGGCGGGCGTACGCCATGTGGAGCGCAACGAGGGTGCGTCTCCCCTGACCTTCATCCAGACCTGGCTGGCCCCGCTCACCCCCGGCGGCACCCCGTCCTACGAGACGGTCCACGGCATCGCGGACTCCACGCCGTACGCGGTCCCGGAGGCGGGCGCGATGCTGCACGTACGCAGGCTGGCGGCGGGGGAGCGGACGGCGGTGCCGGACGCGGCGTATGTGTACGTCCATGTCGTACGGGGCGAGGTGCGCCTGGGCCCGGAACAACTGGGCCCGGGCGACGCGGCGCGGATCACGGCGGCGGAGGGCGTGGAGGCGGTAGGGGTGACGTCGGCGGAGCTGCTGCTGTGGGAGATGACAGCCTGACGGGAGCGTCCGCAATTCAGCCCGTCCGGCGTTTGAGGACGAGCGCGTTCAGCGCGAAAGGGGGGTCTGGGGGCGCAGCCCCCAGGTACGGGAGGTCAGCCCCCCACCTCCGCCACCACCGCGTCCGTGAACCCCGGCCACACCTCCACCGCCCACGCCCCGAACGCCCGATCGGTCAGCGCGACACACGCCACCCCCAGCACCGGATCGACCCATAGAAACGTACCGGACTGCCCGAAATGCCCGAACGTCCGGGCCGACGACGAACTCCCCGTCCAGTGCGGCGACTTCACGCCCCGGATCTCGAACCCGAGCCCCCAGTCGTTGGGGTTCTGATGGCCGTACCCCGGCAGAACACCCTTCGTCCCCGGATACTGCACGCTCATCGCCTCCGCGACCGTACGCGGATCGAGCAGCCGAGGAGCCTGCACCTCGGCGGCGAACCGCAGCAGATCCCCGACGGTCGACACGCCGTCCTTCGCGGGCGAACCCTCCACCCCCGTCGACGTCATCCCGAGCGGCTCCAGCACCCCCTGCCGCACATACTCCGCGAACGGCATCTCCGTCGCCTTCGCCACGTGGTCCCCGAGCACCTCGAACCCGGCGTTGGAGTACAGCCGCCGCTCCCCGGGCGGAGCCGTCACCCGGTGCTCGTCGAAGGCGAGCCCCGAGGTGTGCGCGAGGAGATGGCGGACCGTCGACCCGGGCGGCCCGGCCGGCTCGTCGAGCTCGATCGCACCCTCCTCGTACGCGACGAGGGCGGCGTACGCGGCGAGCGGCTTGGTGACCGAGGCGAGGCGGAACCGGTGGTCGAGGGGGCCGTGGCCGCCGAGAACGGCACCGTCCGCCCGTACGACGGCAGCGGCGGCGGTGGGCACGGGCCAGTTCTCGACCAGCGCGAGGCTCTTCAACGACTTCGACGACATGGTGCCGAGCTTAGGAGGCTCACAGCCGCAGCCGCATGAAGGGGTCCGGTTGCCGGACGAAGCCCAGCGACTCGTACAGCGGCACCGCGTCCGCGGACGCGGTGAGGTCGATCTGGCCGACGCCCCGCTCCCGGAACCAGTCCACCAACGCCTCCATACAGGCCCGCGCGTACCCCCGGCGGCGCGCGTCGGGATCGGTGGCGACGCTGAAGACGTACCCGATCCGCCCGTGCGGATTGCCCGCACGCCCGATCCGGTACTCGACGGTCCCCACGACCAGCGCGGCCAGCGAGCCGGACCGCTCCGGATGGTCGACGACGAACGCGGCGAAGGTCCCGGCCGGATCGGCCAGCCGCGCGGTCACGGTGGCCAGGGACGCGGACTGCCAGTGGGCGTCGGTGTTCGCCCCGGTCATCGAGTCGATCATCACCTGGCGCAGCCGCAGCAGTTCTCCGGCGTCCTCGGGTGTGGCACGGCGTACGAGAGTCATGATCCGTACGGTAATGAGCCCGGACCGGCCAAGTCTCCGCAATATCGAGGTATCCGCTTGCTTGGAGTGCACTCCAGGGTTTTAGCGTGGGGGTCATGACGGTGCTGGAGACCACAGACCCCACCACGGACACCACCACAGATCCCGCCACGGCCGACGGCTGTGCGGGGCCGCGGCGGCCCGACCGGCGCCCGGACGGACAGGACCACTACACGATCAGCGAGGTCGTCGTCTTCACCGGGCTGACCGCGCACACCCTGCGCTGGTACGAGCGCATCGGGCTGATGCCGCACATCGACCGTTCGCACACCGGTCAGCGCCGCTACCGCAACCGCGACCTCGACTGGCTCGACCTCGTCGGCAAGCTCCGGCTCACCGGTATGCCGGTCGCGGACATGGTGCGGTACGCCGAACTCGTGCGCGAGGGCGACCACACGTACGGCGAGCGGTTCGAACTGCTCGAATCGACCCGCCGGGCCGTCCTGGACCGGATAGCCGAACTCCAGGACACGCTCGCGGTACTCGACCGGAAGATCAGTTTCTACGCGGAAGCGGACCAGGACGCGGGCCTTGTCCGCGTGGTCCGTGAGATGGAGAGGGTTCGATGACGAACGACGACACCGCCGGCAGGCTCACCACGGCCCCGCTGGGCACCGGCGGCCCCGAGGTCGGCGTACAGGGCCTCGGCTGCATGGGCATGAGCTTCGCGTACGGCCCCACGGACGCCGACGAGGCCCGCGCCACGCTGGAACGCGCACTCGAACTGGGCGTGACCCTCTACGACACGGCGGACGCCTACGCCGAAGGGGAGAACGAACGTTTCCTGTCCCCGTTCTTCCGCGCCCACCGCGACGAGGTCGTCGTCGCGACGAAGTTCGCCCTGGCGATCCCGCCCGGCGAGCCGACCCGGCGGATCATCCGCAACGACGCCCCCTACATACGCCAGGCCGTGGAGGCCAGCCTCAAGCGTCTCGAGCTGGACGTCATCGACCTCTACTACATGCACCGGCGCGATGTGAACGTCCCGATCGAGGAGTCGGTCGGGGTCATGGCCGAGCTGGTGCGCGAGGGCAAGGTCAGGCAGCTGGGCCTGAGCGAGGTCACCGGCCCGGAGCTGCGCGCGGCCCAGGCCGTGCACCCGATCGCCGCCCTCCAGTCGGAGTGGTCCCTGTTCAGCCGGGACATCGAGGCGGGCGTGGTCCCGGTGGCCCGCGAACTGGGCGTCACCCTGGTCCCGTACTCCCCGCTCGGCCGAGGCTTCCTGACCGGCTCCTTCACCGACGCCGACCAGGAACTGACCGAGGGCGACTACCGCCGTACGCAGCCCCGCTTCACGGGCGAGAACGCCACCGCGAACGCGGCTCTGCTGGCCCCCATCAGAACGGTCGCGGAAGCCCACGGCGCTTCCGTCGGCCAGATCGCCCTGGCCTGGGTCCAGCAGCAGACGACCGTCCACAACCTCCCGGTCGTCCCGATCCCCGGCACCCGCAGGCGTTCCAGGGTGGAGGAGAACACGGCGGCGACCCGCATCGTGCTGGCCGAGAAGGACCTGGCTCTGCTGGAACCGATCGCGGCGCAGGTCGCGGGGGCCCGCTACGCCGACATGACCTTCACCTCGGCGGGCAGGGAAACCCCCTAGGGGGCAGGCGCTACAACTCCGCCAGCAACTCGGCCTTCTTCACCGAGAACTCCTCCTCCGTCACCAACCCGGCCTCGTACAGCTCCCCGAGATGCCGAATCCGTTCGGCGACATCCGCCGGATCACGCCGAACGGAGTTCACACCCACCCCCGCCGAACCTCCGGAGGAACGCCGTACGGCGGCCAACACCGCCGCCGCGAACGGCAGTGACTCGTGCACAGGCCCGTACCCGAGCCCGAACACCACCGAGGCGGGGTCCTGGTCGACCGGCGTGACAGAAGAATCGGTACGCCTCAGCAGTCGCAGATGACCCTCGAACACCTCGGGCGACCGCCACTCCACCCCGCTCAGGTCGGCGACCGGAAACGTCTGGTCGCCGGCCTTCCACTTGGCCGACGACGCGCCCGTCCAGAACCACCGGAAGGACACGGCCCGCCCGTCGAAGGACGCCTTCGCGTCGTACGCCTTGAACGCCCGCGGCACCTCGGGGGCATCCACCAGGAACCTTTCAGCAGGCCCCTCGTGGGTCAGCCGGGCCCGCAGCTCGTCCGCGTAGTACTCGGCGAGCGTCTCCCGCTCGGCCGGCAGCACCAGCCGGTACGGATCGCAGGCGTCCTTGAGCTGGCCGTCGGCCGCCTCCATCAACGGGTCGGCGCCCGGGCGGGGTTCGGCGCGCAGGACCACCGTTCCGCGCTTGCCCGGGGTCAGTGTCACCCCCGAGATCGCCTCCAGGGGGATACGGCGTTCGCCGAGCGCCTGGAACAGCTTCGGCGTGCGGATACCCCGTTCGAAGCGGATGAGCACGGAGTCGGACTCGAACTCCCAGGCGGCATGAAATCCGGCCAGTACGTCACCCATGCGGCTCATCGTATGCGGCGCGAGCTTCATAGTCCCCTCCCCGGGCACACCGTGAATTCTGCGTCCTCTACGCGCGTCCGGCCATAGCCCCGTCGGACAAACCCTTCAGACACACGTCATCCTTGCGGTCCTGCTGTTCGTTCTGATCCCGCCGAGCGCACCGCACGGCGCCATACGCGCCGACGCCGATCTCCGCGAAGTTGTGCAGACTCTCCGTACCCGGCTCGAAATAGCCGCCGTGCCCTTTCGCGCCCCGCGCGGACAGCACGCGTGCGCCGAAGCCCGACGACACCGGATCGGCGCCGTGTCCGAGGCCGCCGACCTCCAGGTACGGCACGTCCTGGATCCAGTCGTCGGCGTCCCGCATCGCCCACACCCGGGCGTCGGTGTGCAGCCCCACGGCGTTCTCGACCCGCATACCGGGGCTGCCGGCCACCGCGATGTCGGTCACCCGGCGCGGCAGCGCGTGCGCGGCGACGCCGCACACCACCGAGCCGTAGCTGTGGCAGTACAGGGCGACCTGTGCCCGGCCGGGCAGCCCGCGCACCAGCGCGTTCAGCCGCAGCGCCCCGGAGTTGGCGCGCATCGCCGTCGCCGCGTCCATGCCGACCCCGCTGGGCGCGGTGTAGTCGGCCCAGGCGATCACGGCGGTACGGGTCGTGGGGCTCGTCTCCCACTCCGCGCGGTACAGCGCCGAGGCCATGCCGACGGGCGCCGAGTACCTGCGGTTGGTGCGCTGGAAGGTGAGGAGGTCGGTGTCCACGCCGGGGACCACGACCGAGACGCGCCGCGCCCTGTCGAGGTCGCCGAAGACCTCGGCGACCCGGCCCGCGCCCTCGGGGTTGAACGCCAGGATCTGGCGGCCGGTCTCCAGCAGCGCCTCGTAGCGGTGCATGCGCCGCCCCGCCGCGTACTGTCCGACGGCCGACAGCCGGTCGTCGTGCATACGTGCCCGTTCGGTCTCGCGGGCCGTGTACAGCGCGACGCGGTTGGCGCGATAGCGCAGTACGACGGGCGCTCCGTTCATGTTGCCGAGCGCCAGCGGGTAGCGCCGGACGAGCCGGTCGCGCTGGCGGTCGGTGAGCGAGGCGAAGAACCGGGCCAGCCGGGCGGGCGTCTCGTCCGGGTCGGGCAGCGCGTGGCCGCCGATCCGTCCGTGCTCCCACGCGGAGAGCGACGCCTGGAGCGGCGACGGTGTGCGATGGCTGCGGACAGCGGTCCAGCCGGTCGTCGCCAGCATCACGAAGACCACGGCCAGCGCGAGCAGTGCGCGCCAGACGTTCAGTTGCGGGGAGGTGTCGAAGGAAGTCACTGAAAGGACACACTAGGAGAACGAGAGGGTCTCGCGTTAACCGAGTGACGGGGATCACGTTTCGATAACCAGCGCCGGGTAAGTCGCTCCGTGCGCACGCCGATACGGGGCGTCACGGCTGTTCCGTACGCCAGTTCCCCGCCAGTGCCGGCCCCCATCGCGTCGAGGTAAGTGCTGGTCGGCTCGCGCATCGCCGCCACGCTCCCGTCGACCCGGCCGGGCAGTGAATACGCATCTGCAACTCCGCCGGTACGACGGACTCCACGGTCTCGAAGAACGTGCACGGCGAGTTCTTGGCGGGCGTGAGTCCGGTCTGTCCGGTGACGGCGCACATCTGAGGCTCATATATCGCGCATATATCTATGGTCCGGGCCGGAGAGTTCCCTCATCAGGGTGACTCCGCTAAAGATTCCTCCCCTTCGGCCCACGGGACAGGTCACAGTTAGTCAAGTCCTCCGCACGACATGGTCTGCACGACAGCGTGGGGAGGACGGCCGGGCCGCGGCGCGCTGCCGGAGGGGGACAGCGCGCCGGCGGGCCCGCCGAAGGACGGGACGGCTAGAACCCCGCTGCGGGGGTACCCGCGTCAACGACCCCGAACTACCGACACGTTCCAGGGAGTTGATGAAACATGGCGGCCTTCGGACGGCAGCACTCCACCAGCGGGAACTCCGGCGCACGCAGCAGGAGCGGGCAGCGCACCACCCCGGACAGCACGACGCTGGGAATCATCGGACTCGTCTGCGCCGTCGCGGGCTTCTTCGTCCTCGGCATCGTCCTGGGCCCGGTGGCCATCATCTGCGGCTGGCTGGCGATGGGCCGGACCTGGAGGGGCCCGCAGCCGATACCCCTGGTGGCCGTGGTCCTGGGTGCGATCGACACCCTCCTGGCCATCATCTGGCTGGCGAGCGCCACCGGCCCCACGACCGGCATCTTCTGACCGTCGGGGTGACGAGGGACCTCTGACAACGGACCTCTGACGCGGGCCCCCTCAACGGGGCTGCTCCTCGCTCACCCGTTCCCTGGTGACGGAAAGTGCGGCCACCTCGGCCCGCAGCGCCCGTACCTCGTCCGTCAGTGCCGCGATCGCCGCCGTCTGGCGCCTCTCCTCCACATCGTCCATCTCGAACCGGGAGATGAACCAGGCGGCGATGTTCGCGGTGACGAGTCCGAGCAGCGCGATCCCGGAGAGCATCAGTCCGACCGCGAGCATCCGGCCCACTCCGGTCGTCGGCGCGTGGTCCCCGTACCCCACGGTCGTCATCGTCGTGAACGACCACCACAGCGCGTCATCCAGCGTGCGGATGTTCCCTTCCGGTGACGCGCGCTCCACCGACAGCACGGCCAGCGAACCGAACATCAGCAGCCCCACCACGGCACCGCCGACGTACGTCGTCAGCCGGACCTGGGACGCCATCTGAGCCCGTCGGCCCACCAGCATCAGCGTGGAGACGACCCGCAGCAGCCGCAGCGGCTGGAGCAGCGGCAGCAGCACGGCGAAGAGGTCCAGCCAGTGCCGTCGTACGTACTCCCGGCGCTGGTCGGCGAGAGCGATCCGGACGAGATAGTCGACCGCGAACGCGCCCCACACCGTCCACTCCGCGACCGTGCACGCGACCGAGACGGAGCGGCTGGCGGGGCTGTCCACGATGGGCACCGCGTAGGCGACGGTGAACACGATCGCGAGCCCCATCAGGGGCCGCTGGGTGTGCCGCTCCCAACGGGCCTGTGCCGACGGTTCCTTCATGTGCGCATCGTAGGCACCGGAGCGCCCGTAAGGGGCGCGGGGAACCGTGCGACCAGCTCCCCGCGCCCCTCGGACAACCACAGCCCCGGTCACCGTCTGCCCGGCGGAGCGCCTACGCGTCGCCGCCCGCGGCGCCCGGGTCGGCCGACGCCACGTCGAGCAGCTGGTACCGGTCGATCGCCTGCTTCAGCACCGAGCGGTCCACCTTGCCCTCCCTGGCCAGCTCGGTCAGCACCGCCACCACGATCGACTGCGCGTCGATGTGGAAGAACCGCCGCGCCGCGCCCCGCGTGTCCGCGAAGCCGAAGCCGTCCGCGCCCAGCGACTGGTACGTCCCCGGGACCCACCGCGAGATCTGGTCCGGAACCGAACGCATCCAGTCGGACACGGCCACGAACGGTCCCTCGGCCGAGCCGAGCTTCCGCGTCACGTACGGGACGCGCTGCTCCTCCTCCGGGTGCAGCAGGTTGTGCTGCTCCACCGCGACCGCCTCGCGCCGCAGCTCGTTCCAGGAGGTCGCCGACCAGACGTCCGCCCGTACGTTCCAGTCCTCGGCGAGGATCCGCTGCGCCTCGAGCGCCCACGGCACCGCGACACCGGACGCGATGACCTGGGCCGGGATGGTGCCCGAAGTCGCTTCGCCCACGCGGTGGATGCCCTTGAGGATGCCGTCGACATCGACGTTCTCGGGCTCGGCCGGGTGCTGGATCGGCTCGTTGTAGACGGTGAGGTAGTAGAAGACGTCCTCGCTGTCGGGGCCGTACATCCGGCGCAGACCGTCCTGCACGATGTGCGCGATCTCGTACGAGTACGCCGGGTCGTACGCCACACAGCCCGGGTTCGTCGAGGCGAGCAGCTGCGAGTGGCCGTCGGCGTGCTGCAGACCCTCACCGGTCAGCGTCGTACGGCCGGCGGTCGCACCCAGTACGAAACCGCGCGCCAACTGGTCGGCCATCTGCCAGAACTGGTCGCCGGTGCGCTGGAAACCGAACATCGAGTAGAAGACGTAGACGGGGATCAACGGCTCGCCGTGCGTGGCGTACGCCGAACCCGCCGCGATCAGCGAGGCCGTGCAACCCGCCTCCGAGATGCCGTCGTGCAGCATCTGGCCGGTCGGGGACTCCTTGTACGCGAGGAGCAGTTCACGGTCGACCGATTCGTACTGCTGGCCGAGCGGGTTGTAGATCTTCGCGCTCGGGAAGAACGAGTCCATGCCGAACGTGCGGTACTCGTCCGGCGCGATCAGCACGAACCGCTTGCCGATCTCCTTGTCCCGCATGAGGTCCTTGAGCAGCCGGACGAACGCCATGGTCGTGGCGATCGACTGCTGACCCGAACCCTTCTTCACACTCGCGTACGTCTTCTCCGGCGGCAGCGTCAGCGGCTTGGCGCGGACGACGCGGGTCGGGACGTAACCGCCGAGCGCGTTGCGGCGGTCGTGCATGTACTGGATCTCTTCCGAGTTCCGGCCCGGGTGGAAGTACGGCGGCGCCCCGCCCTCCAGCTCCTTGTCGGAGATGGGCAGATGGAGCCGGTCGCGGAAGCCCTTGAGGTCGGCGACGGTCAGCTTCTTCATCTGGTGCGTGGCGTTGCGGCCCTCGAAGTTGGGTCCGAGCGTCCAGCCCTTGACGGTCTTGGCGAGGATGACGGTCGGCTGGCCCTTGTGCGCCTTGGCCGCCGCGAACGCCGCGAAGATCTTCTTGTGGTCGTGGCCGCCGCGGCCCAGGTGCAGGACCTGGTCGTCGGTCATGTTCTCGACCATCGCGCGCAGCCGGGTGTCGTCCCCGAAGAAGTGGTCGCGGATGTACTCGCCGGTCTCGGTGGCGTACGTCTGGAACTGACCGTCGGGGGTCGTGTTCATCTTGTTGACGAGCACGCCGTCCCGGTCCTGCGCGAGCAGCGGGTCCCAGCTGCGGTCCCACACGAGCTTGACGACGTTCCAGCCGGCGCCCCGGAACTGCGACTCCAGCTCCTGGATGATCTTGCCGTTGCCGCGCACCGGGCCGTCGAGCCGCTGGAGGTTGCAGTTGACGACGAAGGTCAGGTTGTCGAGGCCCTCACGCGCGGCGATCGACAGCTGGCCGAGCGACTCCGGCTCGTCCATCTCGCCGTCACCGAGGAACGCCCACACGTGCGACTTGGAGGTGTCCGCGATCCCGCGTGCCTCCATGTAGCGGTTCATCCGCGCCTGGAAGATCGCGCCGAGCGGGCCGAGGCCCATCGAGACGGTCGGGAACTCCCAGAAGTCCGGCATCAGCCGCGGGTGCGGGTACGAGGACAGCCCGTACGGCGCCTTCGACTTCTCCTGGCGGAACGCGTCGAGCTGCTGCTCGCTCAGCCGGTCGAGCAGGAACGCACGGGCGTAGATACCGGGGGAGGCGTGGCCCTGGAAGAAGATCTGGTCGCCGCCGTCGCCCTCGTCCTTGCCCCGGAAGAAGTGGTTGAAGCCCACGTCGTAGAGGGAGGCGGAGGAGGCGAAGGTCGCGATGTGGCCGCCGACGCCGATCCCGGGCCGCTGGGCGCGCGAGACCATCACTGCCGCGTTCCAGCGGGTCGCGTTGAGGATGCGGCGCTCGATCTCCTCGTTGCCGGGGAAGAAGGGCTCGTCCTTCGTCGCGATCGTGTTGACGTAGTCCGTGCTCCGCATCTCGGGCACGGCCACGCGCTTCTCACGGGCCCGCTCGATCAGCCGCAGCATCAGATAGCGCGCCCGCTCCCGGCCGCGCTCGTCAACGGCGGCGTCGAGGGAGTCGAGCCATTCCTGGGTTTCTTCGGGATCGAAGTCAGGAACCTGACTCGGAAGGCCGCCAATGATGATCGGGTTGCGATCTGATCCGGAAGCCACGCTGTTCCTTCGCTCTCGGAGGGCTTGATCCGGGGCGCGCCGTGAGCGTGCCCCGGGGCTGCGAATGCACTGGCCCCATCGTGTACCCCGAGGCCGGGTACGTCACCTCTACTCAGAAGTAGTCCCGGTGAAGATCGCCGGGCGGGGTGTCCGCAGCCAAATCGCAACGATACGCCCAGTCCGTGACGTGTTCCGTAAAGCGATTCGGATCTCGTACGCATGTGTGAGAGGTTCGGGAGTCACTCGGGAGCAGCAAAACCGCAAAGCGGGCAGAATGGTGTGGTGTGCGTCACTAGTTCTCGGAAGTCGCTGTCTGAAGTTGGGGCGACACCGCCAGGATCGTCACCGTTTCGGCGGTCTCGACGGCCGGGTACTTGCGCGATCCGCCCCGCCCGTGTGGACTACGGCCAATGCTTCGCGCACGCGCGTGGCTGGACAATTCTCGAAACATGATCAGGAGGCAACCCGTGAGCGCGACCGCGGACCACGCGGAGGAGCGGACTAACCCTGCCGCAAGGCTGGGGTTCCAGCCCGAGCAGGTGGTCCAGGAGATCGGCTACGACGACGACGTCGACCAGGAGCTCCGCGAGGCCATTGAGGAAGTCATCGGCAGCGATCTCGTTGACGAGGAGTACGACGACGTCGCAGATGCCGTGGTGCTCTGGTTCCGCGACGATGACGGCGACCTGACCGATTCGCTGGTGGACGCCACCACGTTCATCGAAGAAGGCGGCGCGATCCTGCTCCTCACGCCCAAGACGGGCCGTGACGGCTACGTGGAGCCGAGCGACATCTCTGAAGCCGCGACGACGGCGGGTCTGTCGGCGACGAAGAGCGTCAGCGTGGGCAAGGACTGGAGTGGGAGTCGTCTGGCGACGCCCAAGGCGGCGAAGTCCAAGAAGTAGCCCAAAGAAGTGACCGTTGGCCGAAGTGGGCCTCGTCCCGGGGACTTGCAGCCCCCAGACCCCCGCTTCGGCCTGAACGGCCTCGTCCTCGATCGGGCTGGAAACGCGGGCGGCGCCGAAGAAACACCGCAGCCTGTTCCCTCCCCTCGGATCGGTGGTCACTAGGGTGTTCTCACCCGAACAGCCCATCGAAGGGATGCAGGATCATGGCGATCGAGGTCGGCGACAAGGCCCCGGACTTCGAGCTCAAGGACAACCACGGCGCCACCGTGCGGCTCTCGGACTTCCGCGGCGCGAAGAACGTGGTGCTGCTCTTCTATCCCTTCGCCTTCACCGGTGTGTGCACCGGCGAACTCTGCGACCTGCGGGACAACCTGCCGAGGTTCTCCGACCGGGACACCCAGGTGCTCGCCGTCTCCAACGACTCCATCCACACCCTGCGCGTCTTCGGCGAGCAGGAGGGCTTCGACTACCCCCTGCTGTCCGACTTCTGGCCGCACGGCAACATCTCGCGCGCGTACGGCGTCTTCGACGAGGACAAGGGTTGTGCGGTGCGCGGGACCTTCATCATCGACAAGGAGGGCGTCGTGCGGTGGACGGTCGTCAACGGCCTGCCGGACGCGCGTGACCTGAACGAGTACGTGAAGGCTCTCGACACCCTGTGATTCTCCGGTTCCGGCCCTGCGTGGGGCGGGAACCCGTTACTAGGATCGACACGTTGATCCGATACCGGCGCACGACGGGGCACACCGCCCCCGGACGCAGACGAGACACCAATGGAGGACTCGTGGGAGTCAGCCTCAGCAAGGGCGGCAACGTATCGCTGACCAAGGAGGCCCCGGGTCTCACCGCGGTCATCGTTGGTCTGGGGTGGGACGCGCGTTCCACCACCGGCACCGACTTCGACCTCGACGCCAGCGCGATCCTGACGAACGCGGACGGCAAGGTCAGTTCCGACGCCAACTTCGTGTTCTTCAACAACCTCAAGAGCCCGGACGGCTCCGTCGAGCACACCGGTGACAACACCACCGGTGAGGGCGAGGGCGACGACGAGCAGATCAAGGTCAACCTCGCGGCGGTCCCGGCCGACATCGACAAGATCGTCTTCCCGGTCTCGATCTACGACGCCGAGAACCGCCAGCAGTCCTTCGGGCAGGTGCGCAACGCCTTCATCCGCGTCGTGAACCAGGCCGGCGAGGCGGAGCTCGCGCGCTACGACCTCTCCGAGGACGCCTCGACGGAGACCGCCATGGTCTTCGGCGAGCTATACCGGCACGGCACGGAGTGGAAGTTCCGCGCCATCGGCCAGGGATACGCGTCCGGCCTGCGCGGCATCGCGCAGGACTTCGGCGTGAACGTCTGAGCCGGACTTCCTCCGGCTCCGCCGTCCGGCGCCGCACTCCAGAGTGCGGCGCCGGACGCGCTCGGCACATCTGTTCGCATCACCTCGGGGAGGACCAGCACTATGGGCGTCACGCTTGCCAAGGGGGGCAATGTCTCCCTCTCCAAAGCCGCACCGAATCTCACCCAGGTGTTGGTCGGGCTCGGCTGGGACGCGCGTTCCACCACCGGCGCGCCCTTCGACCTCGACGCCAGCGCGCTGCTGTGCGGGGGCGGGCGCGTGCTCGGCGACGAGTACTTCGTCTTCTACAACCAGCTCACCAGCCCCGAGGGCTCGGTCAGGCACACCGGCGACAACCTCACCGGTGAGGGCGAGGGCGACGACGAGTCACTGATCGTCGATCTCCCCCAGGTGCCGGCCGCCTGCGACAAAATCATCTTTCCGGTCTCGATCCACGACGCGGACAACCGGGGCCAGACCTTCGGCCAGGTCGGCAACGCCTTCATCCGGGTCGTCAACGAGGCCGACGGCCAGGAACTGGCGCGTTACGACCTGAGCGAGGACGCGTCGACGGAGACCGCCATGATCTTCGGGGAGTTGTACCGCTATCAGGGCGAGTGGAAGTTCCGTGCGGTTGGACAGGGGTACGCGTCAGGTCTGAAGGGCATCGCTCTAGACTTCGGAGTCAACGTTTCGTAAAGCCGGGTACGGCAGCGGGGGAGCCCGTGAACACACGATTGGGTAGCCAGTGATTCTGAAAACCTTCGGCTGGTCGTTCGCGGTCACCGCGCTCGGCCTGGTCGCCGCCGTCCTCTACGGGGGGTGGACCGGCTTCGGGATCGTGGCGATCCTCACCATCCTCGAGATCTCGCTGTCCTTCGACAACGCGGTGGTCAACGCCGGAATCCTGAAGAAGATGAGTGCCTTCTGGCAGAAGATCTTCCTCACCGTCGGTGTCCTCATCGCCGTCTTCGGTATGCGGCTCGTCTTCCCCGTCGTGATCGTGGCCATCAGCGCCAAGATCGGTCCGATCGACGCCGTCGACCTCGCGCTCAACAACAAGGACCGCTACCAGCAGCTGGTCACCGACGCCCACCCGGCGATCGCCGCCTTCGGTGGCATGTTCCTGTTGATGATCTTCCTCGACTTCATCTTCGAGGACCGTGACATCAAGTGGCTCGGCTGGCTGGAACGCCCGCTCGCCAAGCTGGGCAAGGTCGACATGCTGTCGGTCTGCATCGCCCTGATCGTGCTCATGGTCTCCGCCATGACCTTCGCGACCAACGCCCACCAGCACGGTGGCGCCCACGTCGACAAGGCGCAGACGGTGCTCATCTCCGGCATCGCCGGTCTGATCACGTACATGATCGTCGGCGGACTCTCCGGCTACTTCGAGGACAAACTCGAGGAAGAGGAGGAGCGCGAGCACGAGGCCGACGAAGAGGCCGAGCGCACCGGCAAGAAGAGGCCGGCCATCGTCCTCGCCGGCCAGGCCGCGTTCTTCATGTTCCTCTACCTCGAAGTGCTGGACGCGTCCTTCTCCTTCGACGGTGTCATCGGCGCGTTCGCCATCACCAACGACATCGTGCTGATGGCCCTGGGCCTCGGTATCGGCGCGATGTACGTCCGTTCGCTGACCGTCTACCTGGTCCGCCAGGGCACCCTCGACGACTACGTCTACCTGGAGCACGGCGCGCACTACGCGATCGGCGCCCTCGCCGCCATCCTGCTCGTCACCATCCAGTACCAGATCCACGAGGTCATCACCGGCCTCGTCGGTGTCGTCCTGATCGGCTGGTCCTTCTGGTCCTCCGTGCGCCGCAACACCAAACTGGCAGCGGCAGAGGGAAAAGCGGCGGGCTCGGACGAGAAGACTGAGGTCTCGTCCGGGGTGTGACACCCTCCGCAGTGAGGAACGCTCTGAGCGGGGCGGCTACGAGGAATCGTCCTCGGCGGCCGCCCCGCGGCTTTGCGGGCGGTGGACCGACGGCATGGACGAATGTGCGGGGGCTGGACGGGTGGGGGCGGGATGAGTTTCTGGGACGACCTGTGGCGCGGCCGGTCGATGGAGTTCGACGCCGGCAGCGCGGCAAGCAACTCCATCGAGCTGACCAAGCGGCACCAGCGGGTCTCGCTCACCAAGCAGGGCGCCGCGACCGGCCACCTGCGCATCAATCTGTCCTGGCGGATGCGTACGTCGGACATCGGCGCCCCCAAACGCCAGAGCCTGTGGCGACACCCCTTCCAGGCCCTGCGGCCGGAGGAGGTCAAGGGCCACACCCAGAGCATGGTGAACGTCGACCTCGACCTGGGCATCCTGTACGAGCTGGCCGACGGCACGAAGGGGGTCGTACAGCCGCTGGGCGGGTTCCTCGGCGACACGAACGCGCCGCCGTACGTCAAGCTCAGCGGTGACGACCGGTTCGGGTCGGCGTCCGGGGAGACGGCGTACGTCAATCTTGATCACCGGGACGAGATCAAGCGGCTGCTCGTGTTCGTGTACATCTACGACCAGACGCCGGCGTTCGACCGGACCCACGCGATCGTGACGCTCTACCCGAGCAACGGGCCGCGTATCGAGATAGGCCTCGACGAGCGGCACTCGCAGGCCCGGTCGTGTGCGGTGGTGCTGATCGAGAACGTGAAGAACGAGCTGATCGTCCGGCGGGAAGTGAAGTTCGTCTACGGGTTCCAGGCGGAGCTCGACCGGTTGTACGGGTGGGGGCTGCAGTGGGGCAGGGGCTACAAGACGAAGGCTGAGCGCTGAGGCTCGGTGGTCAGCGTCCGATGAACTGTGGCCCCTGCGGCGGCAGGTGGAAGTCCGGGGACGGGGATGTTCCCACCGGTTGCGGGTACCCGTACGCCGGCTGGTTCGCGTTCGGGCTGGTGGGCTGCGGGTAACCGTAGGTCGGCTGTGGAGGGAGAGTGGGCGGATGCTGGACCGTGGTGACCGCCGAGGTGTCCGTGGGCGGGGCGTCCGTGGTGTCCGGGAACGGTTCCTCGGCCGGCTGGTCCTCCACCGAGATACCGAAGTCCGTGGCCAGGCCCTCCAGGCCGTTCGAATAGCCCTCGCCCAGGGCGCGGAACTTCCAGCCCTCCCCACGCCGGTACAGCTCGCCGCAGATCAGCGCCGTTTCCTCGCCCGTCTCCGGTTTGACGTCGAAGTACGCCAGCGGTTCCCCGTCCGCGACGGCACCGTCGTACAGCACGATGCGCAGGGACCGTACGCGGTCGAAGGGCACGCCGTCCGCCGAGGCGATCAGCAGAATCTGTCCGACTCCTGACTCGACACCGGTCAGATCCGTCTGGATCGTGTCGGTCAGGCCCTCGGCCACCCGCTTCTTGCCGAGGCGCCAGACCTTGCCCGAGGGGTGGCGGGGCTGGTTGTAGAAGACGAAGTCCTCGTCGGAGCGCACACGACCGTCGGGGCCGAGGAGCAGCGCCGAGGCGTCGACATCCGGAACCCCCTGCCCGGGCGTCCAGCGCAGCACGGCCCGCACCGTCGTGGCTTCGAGCGGGACGTTCGACCCCTTCAGCATGGCGTGCGTCATGCGGTCATCCTGCCTTCTCGGTCCTGGTCACGACAACGCGGGGGCATCGATTCTGCGTGTCCGCGTTACCTGAACTTCATTCTCAATGGGAACCCCTGACATGGATCCCTACGTACTATTACCGGCCACCCATCAACACTCGACCGACAATCGATCACCACTCGACCGGCCGTCCAGCCGCCACGGGGGAATTTCATGCGTCATTTCGGGCACATCGCGCCTGAGGTACGGCAGCGCCTGTTCCACCAGGAGCCGTGCGAGTTCACCGCCGACTCCCCGGCCCGGCTGCTCGCCACGGCCCTGGGGGCCACCCTGTACAGCCCGGCCACCCGCCCGCGCCTGGCCGACGCCATCGTCAAGCAGGTCGCCCGCGGTGTCGTCTCGATGGTGCTGTGCCTGGAGGACTCGATCGACGACTCCGAGGTCGAGGACGCCGAGGAGAACCTGGTGCGGGAGTTCGGCGTGCTCGACGAGCGCCCCGACGCCACCACCGGGCTGCCGCTGCTGTTCATCCGGGTCCGTACACCGGAACAGATCCCCGACCTCGTACGGCGCCTCGGGCCCACCGTCAGGCTGCTCTCCGGGTTCGTGATGCCGAAGTTCACCGAGGAACGCGGGATGCCGTTCCTGGAGGCCCTCGCCGACGCCGAGGCCACGAGCGGCCACCGTCTGTTCGGCATGCCGGTGCTCGAATCCCCCGAGCTGATGTACCGGGAGACGCGCGTAGAAACCCTGGAGGGCATCTCCCGCGCCGTCGACAAGTACCGCGACCGCGTCCTCGCCCTGCGCCTCGGCGTCACCGACTTCTGCTCCTCGTACGGGCTGCGCAGAGCCCCGGACATGACCGCGTACGACGTCCACGTCGTCGCCTCCGTCATCGCCGACGTCGTCAACATGATGGGACGGGCCGACGGCACCGGGTTCACCGTCACCGGGCCCGTCTGGGAGTACTTCCGGGTCCAGGAGCGCATGTTCAAGCCGCAGCTGCGCCGCAGCCCCTTCCTGGACGGCCAGGCCGAGGAACTGCGTGAGACGCTGATCGAGCACGCCATGGACGGGCTGCTCCGTGAGATCAGCCTCGACCAGGCCAACGGGCTGCTCGGCAAGACCTGCATCCACCCCTCGCACGTACTGCCGGTGCACACCCTGTCCGTGGTCAGCCACGAGGAGTTCAGCGACGCCCAGGACATCCTGCGCCCCGAGCGCTGCGGCGGAGGCGTCCTGCGGTCGGCGTACACGAACAAGATGAACGAGGTGAAGCCGCACCGCGCCTGGGCCGAGCGGACGCTGCTGCGCGCCGAGGTCTTCGGCGTCGCCAACGAGGACATCGGCTTCGTGGAGCTGCTCACCGCCGGTATCCCCGACTGATCCCCGGCCGATCTCCGACCGAAATCCGCCTTCGATCGCCTGTGCGGCCGGCATGACCGACCTGGCACCCCCCGACGAACAGACATAGGGATTCATGAACAACGCTGTGCACAACGGGGTCTGGTCCGGCACCTGGGTCGCCGAGCGGCTCGGGGTCGAGCTGGTCGGCGGTGACGACCTGCGCGAGCTGCTCGGTCTCGCCCTGCGCCGCAACCCCAAGCGGGCGCACCTGCTGGTGTCGAACGTGCTCGGCAAGCACGTCCCGCAGTCGCCCGCAGTCGTCTACGGCCACGGCTTCGCCCTCGGCAAGCGGGTGCGCGAGCTGCTGGGCGCCGACGAGTCCCGGCGCGCCGTCGTCCTCGGGTACGCCGAGACGGCCACCGGGCTCGGCCACTGCGTCGCCGACGGCGTGGGCCTCGCGCCGTACCTCCACTCCACCCGGCGCCCGGTCGACGGAGTCGAGCGGGCGGGCGGCTTCGAGGAGTCCCACTCGCACGCCACCTCCCACCTTCTCCTCCCGGAGAACCCCGCGCTGCTGGCCGGCCCCGGCCCCCTGGTCCTCGTCGACGACGAGTTCTCCACCGGCAACACCGTCCTCAACACCATCCGCGCCCTGCACGAGCGCTATCCGCGCGAGCGGTACGTCATCGTCGCGCTCGTCGACATGCGCTCCGCCGCCGACGCCGGCCGCCTGGACGTGTTCGCCGACGAGATCGGCGCCCGCGTCGACCTGGTCACCACGGCCGACGGAACGGTTCGCCTGCCGGAGGGCGTGCTGGCGAAGGGCCAGGAGCTCGTCGAGCGGTACGAGGGTGCCGTACCGCCCGTCCAGCCGCGTGCCGCCGGCGGGAGCGTGTCCCGCGTCGAGCTGCGCTGGCCCGCCCGGCTGCCCGACGGCGGACGGCACGGGTTCACGCCCGGGCACCGAATACGGCTGGAGGGCGCGCTGCCCGCCATGGCCGCCCGGGTCGCCGACGCGCTGCCCGACACGGCCCGGCGCGTGCTCGTCCTCGGCTTCGAGGAGCTGATGTACGCCCCGCTGCGCCTCGCCCGCGAGCTGGAACAGGTCCTGGAGGGCGCCGAGGTCCGTTCCTCGACGACCACCCGGTCACCCGTCCTCGCCGTGGACGACCCGGGGTACGCGATCCGCAGCCGCCTCGTCTTCCCGGCCCACGACTACCCGGCCGACGGGCCCGGCGAGCGCTACGTCTACAACGTGGCCGGCGCCGGCTTCGACGCCGTTGTCGCGGTCGTGGACTCCGCCGCCGACACGCCCGAACTGCACGCCCCCGACGGCCTGTTGGCCACGCTCGCCGCGCACACGCCGAACGTCGTCCTCGCCGTCGTCCCCAGTTACGTACCCGCACCTTCGCACGTACCCGAAAGGCCCCGCATGCTGCCCGAGCCCCTCCGCGGTCCCGCGTTCTCCTCGTATCCACCGGACGAGGTCGGCTGGCTGCTGCGGGATCTCTCGGACGTCAGCCTGGAGGCGCCCACCGAGGAGCGCGAGGAGGCGATCCAGGCGGGCGGCGCCCACTACGCCGAGTCGCTGCCGGTCGAGTACCAGCCCAGCGACCAGTACCAGGAGCTGTTCCGTGCGGCCCTCGACACCTCCGCCGCCCGTATCGCCCAAGCCGTGGGCGCCGTAACGGAGTTGGTGCTCACCGAACGCTCGCCGCGTCCGGTGCTGGTGTCGCTGGCCCGCGCCGGGACGCCGGTCGGGGCGCTGATGCGCCGCTGGGCCAAGCACCGCCACGGGCTCGAACTGCCCCACTACGCCGTGTCGATCGTCCGGGGCCGGGGCATCGACGCCAACGCGCTGCGCTGGCTGGCCGCCCACCACGACCCCGCCGACGTCGTGTTCGTCGACGGCTGGACCGGCAAGGGCGCCATCACCCGCGAACTCGCCGACGCCATCAAGGAGTTCGAAGTCTCCGACGGCATCGCCGGCTTCGACCCGGAGATCGCGGTCCTGGCCGACCCGGGCTCCTGTGTCCGTACGTACGGCACCCGCGAGGACTTCCTCATCCCCTCCGCCTGCCTCAACTCCACGGTGTCCGGCCTGATTTCGAGGACCGTCCTGCGCACCGACCTGGTCGGCCCGAACGACTTCCACGGCGCCAAGTTCTACCGCGAACTCGCCGGCGCCGACGTCTCGGTGGACTTCCTCGACGCCGTCGCCGCCCGCTTCCCCGAGGTCGCGGACGCCGTCGACACCACGGTCAAGGAGCTGCTCGCCGCCGACCGTTCCCCGACGTGGGAGGGCTGGGCGGCAGTCGAGCGGATCAGCGAGGAGTACGAGATCCACGACGTGAACCTCGTCAAGCCCGGCGTCGGCGAGACCACCCGGGTGCTGCTGCGCCGCGTCCCCTGGAAGATCCTGGCCCGCGCCGGAGCGGGCGCCGACCTCGACCACGTACGCCTGCTCGCCGAGCAGCGGGGCGTACCCGTCGAGGAGGTCGCCGAACTCCCGTACACCTGCGTGGGGTTGATCCACCCCAAGTACACGCGGGGCGCGACCGGCGCCGACGGCAAGGCGGTGTCGGTATGAGCCCCGTCCTGGTCGCCAGCGATCTCGACCGTACGCTGATCTACTCCGCCGCGGCCCTCGCGCTGACCATGCCGGACGCCCGCGCGCCCCGGCTGCTCTGCGTCGAGGTGCACGAGACCCGGCCGCTGTCGTACATGACGGAGGTGGCCGCCGGACTGCTCACCGAACTCGGCGACGCCGCCGTCTTCGTGCCGACGACCACCCGGACCCGCAAGCAGTACCTGCGCATCAACCTGCCGGGCCCGGCGCCGAAGTACGCGATCTGCGCGAACGGCGGTCACATCCTCGTCGACGGTGTCGCCGACCAGGACTGGCACGACGGGGTGCAGGCACGGCTCGCGGACGAGTGCGCGTCCCTGGACGAGGTCCGGGACCATCTCGCGGCCACCGCCGATCCGCTCTGGGTGCGCAAGCACCGTATCGCCGAGGACTTCTTCGCCTACCTCGTCGTCGAGCGCGAACTGCTCCCCGAGGAGTGGGTGAAGGAGCTCGCCGTCTGGGCGGAGGCCCGCGGCTGGACGGTCTCCCTCCAGGGCCGCAAGATCTACGCGGTGCCGAAGCCGCTCACCAAGAGCGCGGCCATGCGCGAGGTCGCCCGCCGCACCGGCGCGACGCTCACTCTCGCCGCCGGTGACTCTCTCCTCGACGCAGACCTCCTCCTCGCCGCCGACCGGGGCTGGCGCCCCGGCCACGGCGAACTGGCGGAGACCGAGTGGACGGCCGACACGGTCAACGCCCTTCCCGAACGGGGGGTCGCGGCGGGGGAGCGGATCCTGCGCGAGTTCCTGCGGGAGACGAGAGAGGCACGCGAGACGTGGGGGACTCCGGGGGCCCGCTAGGGGTCTCCGGGGTTTCCCGTCGCCGTCCCCGCGCCCGTCGCCGTACGACCCGTACGGCGACGAAGGCGACCACCGCCACCGCCGCTCCGGCGAGCACCACCTTCGAGTACGCGGAGACGACGGTCGTGACCTCGGCCCAGTTGTCGCCCAGCAGATAGCCCGCGCACACGAAGGCGGTGTTCCACAGGGCGCTGCCGAGGGTGGTCAGGCCGAGGAATACGGGCAGGGGCATGCGTTCGACGCCGGCCGGCACGGAGATCAGGCTGCGGAAGACGGGGATCATCCGCCCGAAGAACACCGCCTTCGTGCCGTGCCGCAGAAACCACGCCTCGGTCTTCTCGATGTCCGCCACCCTGACCAGCGGCAGCCGGCCGGCGAGCGCGACGGTGCGGTCACGGCCGAGCAGCGCGCCGACCCCGTACAGGGCGAGCGCGCCGACGACCGAGCCGGCCGTGGTCCAGAGCAGCGCGGCCGGCAGGCTCATCTGTCCGGTGCTCGCCGCGAAACCGGCGAGCGGCAGGATCACCTCGCTCGGCAGCGGCGGGAAGAGGTTCTCCAGCGCGATGGCGAGGCCCGCGCCGGGGGCGCCCAGTGTGTCCATGAGGTCGGTGACCCATGCGGGTGCGGCCGTCGTGGCTGTCATACGGCCACGCTAGGAAACCCCACCTGAACCCAGCCTGAAGAACCCCTGGACCGCCCCGCGGTGGGGGCCCTCAGCCGCAGCAGCCCCCACCGCAGCAACCGCCCCCGCCCCCGCCGCTCGCGCGCGGCGCCGACGCCGGTGCGGACGCCGAGCCGCCGACGGCGACCGTCGACAGCAGCTTCACGGTGTCGTCATGACCGGCGGGACAGTCCGCGGGGGCGGCCGACTCGGCCATCGGGCGGCTCAGTTCGAAGGTGTCGCCGCACGTGCGGCAGCGGTACTCGTAGCGAGGCATGCGGACAGATTAGTCCCCAATTGCTCGCCGTGCGGAGGCCGGCGGTTTCGATGGCGATCCTTACTGTTCATTCCCCATGTGGAGAAGCTGCGAAGGTCGCTGGTAATTTGTGTATGCCGCGATGAGCCGTGAGGTCGGGGAATTCAGGGATTGCACGGAGTGCGGAGGGGTGTGTCGTGACCCAGGAACCGGATGAATCGGACGCCACTCTGCATTTGCGGATATCGGATCTGGATATTCCCGACGACGGGAGGGGATCGCCCGCGCCGGGAACCGTGGTGCCGGCAACCATCGCACCGGGAAACAGGCGTAAAGCCCGATTAGCACGTAAAGCGCGCCGAATTTCCCTTCCGCTGCTCCGGGCCCGTGTCGGCGCCTTCGCCGCGTCCCACGCGCCGAGGTACCCGCGGCCCGGCCGCCTCGGCTGGCGGCGCTGGATACCCTCCTGGCGCCAGTGGCTGGGGGGCGTGCTGGCCACCATGGGGCTGAGCTGCCTGCTCCTGGGCATCGCCTACGCGGCCACCGGCATCCCCGACAACCTCAACACGTACGCCACCCAGCAGGACAACGTGTACTTCTGGGCCGACGGGACGCCCATGGCCCGCACCGGCTGGGTGCAGCGGCAGGCGATGCCGCTGGAGGAGATTCCGGAGGACGTCCGCTGGGCGGTGCTCGCTGCCGAGAACGCGAGTTTCTACAGCGATTCCGGCATTTCCGTCAAGGGCATCAGTCGCGCCCTTTTCCGTACCCTCGGCCAGGGCGACACCCAGGGTGGATCCACCATCACCCAGCAGTACGTCAAAAACGTCTATCTCAACCAGAACCAGACGATCAGCCGCAAGTTCACCGAGGCGATGATCTCCCTCAAGCTCGACAACCGGATGAGCAAGGACGACATCCTCGAGGGCTATCTCAACACCAGCTGGTTCGGTCGCGGCTGCTACGGCATCCAGCGTGCCGCCCAGGCCTACTACGGCAAGGACGTCAGCGAACTCGACGCCGGCGAGGGCGCGTTCCTCGCCTCCCTCCTCAAGGGCGCGGGCCTGTACGACCCGACCCTGAGCAGCGCGAACCGTGCCCGCGCCGTGGAGCGCTGGTCCTGGACCCTCGACCGGATGGTCGACATCGGCAGGCTGACGAAGGCCGAGCGGGCCACGTACACGAAGTTCCCCGAGCCGCTGAAGAGCAGCCCGCTGTACGACACCGGTGAGCAGACCGACTATCTGGTGGAGGTGGCCTCGCAGTACGCCAAGAAGGCCGGGGGGATCTCCGACAAGGACTTCGACCTCGGCGGCTACCAGGTCTACACGACGTTCGACCGCACCCGGGAGCGCAAGCTCGCCGATGCCGTGGCCAAGGCCCGCAAGCAGGCGCTGAAGGACGATCCGAAGGCCGCGAAGACCGCGCACTACGGCGCCGCCTCGGTGACCGCCGACGGCCGGATCCTCGCCGTCTACGGCGGCCCCGACCACCGTACGCAGGGTTACAACGAGTCCAACTCCACCACCGTCCCCGCCGGTTCGGCCTTCCTGCCGTTCGTCTACGCCGCCGGCCTGGAGCACGGCGTCCACGAGAGCCGCGACGACGAGGCGACACGTGTCACGGGGGAGACCTTGTACAACGGCAACGACGACGTGCCGGTGACCACGCCCGAGGGCCCCTACTGGGACCGCAGCGGCAAGAAGGTGGCCGCCAGCAACGACGGTGACCTGTCCTACGGACAGATCTCCCTGCACCGGGCGCTGCAGCTGTCGGTGAACACGCCGTTCATGCAGCTCGGCATGGACACCGGCCTGGACAACGTCCGCGCGACCGCCGAGGCCGCCGGCCTGCTGCCCGCCAGCATCGGGGCACAGGTGCCCACCCTGTCGACGGGTACCTCCACGCCCAGCGCGATCCGGATGGCCGGCGGCTACACCACGTTCATCGCCGGCGGCAGGCGCACCGAGCCCTACTCGGTGCGCAGGATCACCCGCAACGGAGCCGGCATCACCCTGGACACCCCCACCCTGACCCGCGCGATCGGCGCCGACGTGGCCGAGGAGGTCACCTCGGCGCTCACCGACGCCTTCAGCACCGCCCACCCCGTCGCGGCCGCGTCCGCCGACGGGAAGGTGGCCGGCAAGGCGGGGACCACCCCGGACGACACCGCCTCCTGGTTCGTCGGCACGAACAGGTTCGTGTCCACGGCTGTCGTCGTCTACCGCATCGACCTGGCCAAGAGCCTCGAACCGCTGCCGTTGAAGGGCCTCGCAGGCACCGCCGACGACAGCGTTCCGTACGGCATCTGGTCGGGTGCCATGAGCCCGCTCGGCTGACCACCGGACGGGGCCCCCACCCCCCTCGAAATGAGCAGCACATGAGACAAGCGTCGGGCCGCCGTCGCAAGGCCCCGGCAACGACTCCCCCCGTCAGCCGCCGCCCGCGGATCGCGGCGTACCTCGTCGTCGCGTCCCTGACCATGGCGTCCGCGACCGCCGGATACCTGACGCTGGGCCGCGCCGACCGCACCGCGCCGACAGCCTCCGTGGGGTCCGGGGGAACCGTGAAAGCCCCCGCGCAGGCCACCGGCGAACCGAACTGGGACGGCAGGACCAAGGTCCTGGGGGACGGCTCCACCTCGTACACCGGCCCGCAGCAGGGCCGGTTGAAGCCGGTACCGCTCAAGCCCGGTGAGAAACCGCCCCAGTTCGTCGTCTTCTCCTGGGACGGCGCATTGGCCGGCGACGACGAACTCTTCGCGCACTACCGGGAGTTGTCCGCGAAGTACAACGCCCATATGACGTACTTCCTCACGGGCATCTACCTGCTGCCCAAGAGCAAGGCGAACCTCTACAAGCCCCCGCAGCACCCCGAGGGGTCGGCGGCGATCAGCTACGCCACCGACGAGCACATCCGCACCACCCTCGAGGAGCTCGGCAAGGCGTGGCAGGAGGGCAACGAGATCGGCACCCACTTCAACGGCCACTTCTGCGGCGAGAAGGGCGGCGGCGACTGGAGCGTCGCCGAGTGGAAGAGCGAGATCGACCAGTTCTTCGACTTCGTGCAGAAGTGGAAGACCAACACCGGCTACACCGACCTGGACCCGCTGCCGTTCGACATCAAGAAGGAGGTCACCGGCGGTCGTGCCCCCTGTCTGGAGGGCCAGGCGAACCTGTTGAAGGCCGCGGAGAGCTACGGCTGGCGCTACGACGCGAGTTCCGCGGGCGACTTCCAGATCTGGCCGACGAAGAAGAAGGGCATCTGGGACTTCCCGCTGCAGATGCTTCCGTACGAGGGCGGCGACTACCAGGGCCTCTCCATGGACTTCAACTTCCTCTACAACCAGTCCGAGGGAGAGACCGACGGGGCCGCGGCCAACTACCCGCAGTGGCAGCAGGAGACCGTCGCCTCATACATGGCCGGCTTCGACCGGGTGTACTACGGCAGCCGCGCCCCGCTGTTCATCGGCAACCACTTCGAGGACTGGAACGGCGGCATCTACATGAAGGCCGTCGACGAGGTCGTGGCGACCATGTGCACGAAAAAGGACGTCAAGTGCGTCTCCTTCAAGGAACTCGCCGACTGGCTCGACGTGCAGACCCCGGCGACGCTGGAGCGGCTGCGCGGCCTGGACCCGGCACAGTCGCCGGACTGGTCGACGGTCGTGAAGTGACAGCCGGTATGTGACGACCAATATGTGACGGTCCGTCAATTTCCTTGTCGGCAAAGGGTATCCCCGTTCACGGGGGCTCCACATGGCATGCAAAAATTCCACAACCCGGCATCCCCCATCGCCGGGGCAAGAGGGGAAACATTCGTGAAGTCAAGGAACATCGGCCGTACGCGCGGTCGCGCCGCCATAGTCGTCGCGGCCGCAGCCTCGGTCGCCGCGGGAGCGGCACTGCTGCCGGCCGCAAGCGCGAGCGCGGCGACCGCGCGCTCCGCCGCCCCGATCGTGGACCAGCAGACCAGGGCCACCTTCCAGCGCCTGGCCGACGCGGTCCTCACCGACCGCACGGACGCGCTGGTCGACGGCGCGCAGGGCGACCGGAAGAAGCCACTGACCCACGGCTTCTCCGGTGATGTCAAGCTGTCCGCCGCACTGACCCGCAGCGAGAACGCCGCACTGACCTCGCTGGACCGCCGCAAGGACCGCCTCGCGGCGCTCGGCGAGAAGTACAGCAAGGCCAACACCGTCGTCACCCTGGACAGCACCCGCCTCCGGGGCGCCAAGGCCGAGGTCGCGGTCACCGAGACCACGACCCTGACCTACCAGAAGGTCCGCGGCGACGAGCCGGGGACCACCGGGTTCCAGGCCCACCACGCGCTGACGTTCACCGCCGACGCGCGCGGCCACTGGCAGCTGACGGGCATCCGGAACACCGACCTGGCCGCCGACATCGCTGTCAACCAACCGGCCGAGCCGTCCGCCGCCGCCCGCGTCGCCAGGGTGGCCGCCGGCACCACGCCCAACGCCCCCCGCGCCGCCACCACTCGCACGGCACCGGCCAAGGCCAAGAACCTCACCACCGGCGCCTTCGACTACAAGGCCATGGCCACGTACGCGGAGAAGTACTGGAGCACCTACAACAAGGCCTACCCGAACTTCAACGGGCACGGCGCCGGCGGCGACTGCACCAACTTCGTCAGCCAGTCCCTGAAGGCCGGCGGCTGGAAGCACGTCTCCGGCTACGTCTACGACTACACCCGCTGGTTCGGCAACGCCGACATCCAGTCGGACTCCTTCGTCGGCGTCAACGAGTGGTCCTGGTTCGCCCAGAACTCCAAGCGCACCACGAGCCTCGCCTACGTCTACCAGCTCGACGTCGGTGACGTGCTCCAGATGGACTTCAACAAGGACGGGTCCAAGGACCACACGATGATCGTCACGTACCGCAGCGCCCAGGGCGTGCCGTACCTGACGTACCACTCCGCCAACACCTACCGCAGGTCGGTGGCGAGCATCATTGCCTCGGAACCGAACGCCTACTACTACGCCTACCGCACCTGATCGCCCCGGACCCGCCGGAGGGATGCGCGCTCAGTGCGCGGTCATGCCGCGCTCCTCGCGGATACGGGTGACCACACCGGCCACCGTGTGCCGTACCGCCTCCGCCTCCGTCAGGAAATGCCAGTAGTCGGGATGGCGGCCCTCCAGTCCGGCGATCGCACGGTCCAGCCGGGCCACCGACTCGTCCAGCGGACGAGCGTCCCGCGGGTCCGGGGTGTTGCGCCCCGACATGGCCAGCCGCTGCGCGTCCCGGATCGCGAAACGCGTCCGGTCGATCTCGCCCCGCGGGTCCTTCTGTACCGCGTTCAGCCGCCGCAGCCGGTCCCCGGCCGCCGACACCGCCTCGTCGGTGGTGTTCAGCAGCGCCCGCACCGCCGACAGCAGCGCCGTCGCATCCGGCCAGCGCTGGGCGTCCCGGGCGGCCTGCGCCTCCTTGAGCTTGGCCTCGGCCTGCCGCACATGGTCGCCCGCCTGCTCCGGTACGTGCTGCAGATCCTGCCAGCACGCCGCCGAGAACCGTCGGCGCAGCTCGCTCAGCAGCGGCTCCACCTGCCCGGACCGGGTGGTCAGCGCCTCGGCGCGGGTACGCAGTGACACCAGCCGGTGATCGATCTCCGCGGCCCGCTCGGGCAGCCGCGCCGCCTCCGCCCGCACCGCCTCCGCCTCACGCGCGACCCGGTCGGCCCGCTCCAGTGTCTCCGGCACGCCGTGCTGCCCGGCGCCCTGGTTGAGCCGGGTCAGCTCGGGCCCGAGGGCGGCGAGCCGGGCGGCCAGGTCGTCCGCCCGCAGCCCCGATCCCCGTACCGCGTCCAGGGCGTTCGACGCGGCCAGCAGCGACTGGCGGGCGCGCTCCACGGAGGGCGCGAGCCGGGCCAACTGCGTCTCGGCCTTGCCAAGCAGCGGCCCGAGCCCCGCCGCGAAGCGGTCCAGGTCCTGCTTGACCCGCCCCAGCTCCTCCTTGGCCCGGGTCAGCTCGGAGCGGGCGTGGGTGGCGGCCGAGGCCTCCAGGTCGTCGCGTTCGAGGTCGTGGGCGTCGATGGCGGTGATGTACTGGCCGCTGGCCTCGTCGATCCGACGCCCGAGCCCCTCGAAGTCGGCGACCGCCCGCCGGGCGGCGGGGGTGTCGTCGACAGCCTTGATGGTCTCTATCGAGATCCGCAGATCCCGCTGGGCGGTGTCCAGTTCGTAGAAGGCGGCAGCGGCGGCGTCCTTCGCGGCCTGCGCCTCGGCACGCTGGCTCTCGGCCCGCCCACCGAACCACCGCCGCGTACCGCCACCGGCGAAGGCGGCGGGCAGGGCGAGGAGCAGCGGCAACGGGAGCAGTACGAGCGTCAGCGCGTCCCGGGCCGCGGCGCGCACGCCCGTGCGAGAGGTCTCGGGTGGGCGGTGCGGCGAACGGCGAGGTGGCTGGTGCGCGCGCGGCGCATTCGGCGTGTACGGCTCAGAATTGGTCGCCGTCACTTCCCTCTCCCGTGCTGTGATCTGCCCTGCCCGGTTCATTCTCCCACCGGTAGAGGACGAACACACGGCCCGGTCGGTTCGCGCTGCGCGTACCCGGTCACCCGCCGGATCGCACACCGGGCCACCGCGAGGCTCACTCCCCGGCGACCCGCACCCGTATGCTCCCGTCCTGCGTCTTCGCCGACACCACATGCTTACTGCGGTCGGCGCGCGGCACGGACACCTTCACGGACCCGTCGTCGGAGTCCGCCGTCACGCGGTACGTCTCCCGGGGCAGCTCGATCGTGAGTGAGCCGTCGTCGCTGCTCGACTCGACCAGGTCCGGCACGGAGGCGAGTTCGAGCCGCACCGAGCCGTCCTGGGAGTGCGCCCGCACCTGCTGGGAGCGCACACCGAGGGCGCGGATCGAACCGTCGTCGGTGTGCAGCTTCAGCGGGCCGGTGGAGTCCTCGACGGTGACGGAGCCGTCCTCGGAGCGAATGTCGAGGGCCTGGTCGAAGCCGCGCGCGGTGACGCTCCCGTCCCCGGTCCGTACGACGACGGAGACACCGCGCGGTACCTCGATCCGGTGCTTGGCGGCACAGTCGGCGACCACGCCCGAGCACTTCACGCGCAGCTTGAGCCGGTCGTCCTCCATGGACCAGGTCACCTTGGGATCCTTGCCCATGGTGACGGACCCCTGGAACCAGCGCGTGACCTCGATCCGGCCCGACTTGTTCGAGTCCGAGGCGACGATGTCGAGCCCTGACTCGTTCGAGTCGACGGTGAGCGTGCGCCCCCGCATCGCGAAGGACCGGTGCTCCGGATCCTTGTCGTCCCCGGCGGAGGCACAGGCCGACGCGGTGGCGACGAGAGCGACGACCACACCCGTGACAGCGATGACACGGGTGCGCGGAAATGCTGATACTGACGCTGATCGGGCCATGGTCCTACTCCCCCTGAGGCGACACGGGACCGGTGATCGGCGATCGGTGGAGCCGGCCCTGCGACACTCTTCGACCGTACGGAGCCGGCGTCGGCCGGGGCATCCGGGACGCTCCCCGATCCAGGGTGGGGAAAACCCCCGAATCCGGAGCCGGTGATCTCCGGGGCGGATACGGGTTTGCGAGGCAGTGCCCCGGGCAATGTAGGCTGACCACTCGTCCTGGGCGCGTAGCTCAGTGGTAGAGCGCCGCCCTTACAAGGCGGATGTCGGCGGTTCGAAACCGTCCGCGCCCACCAGGGCTAGTTAGCAGATCAGAGGCCTCCCGGGGAATCCCTGGGAGGCCTCTCCTGCGACCGGGCGTGCGAAAGCCCGTCACGCGCTCGCGTGAGCCGGGCCGGTCGGCGGTAGGTCAGTAGTTGCCGTTGGAGAGGATCTCGCCGTCCTTGTCGTACACGGTCACCAGGCCGTTCTTCGACTCGTAGCAGGATGCGAAGGCGGACGCGATCAGCTTCCCGTCCGAGCCGTGCGTGCCGAGGAGGCCGCCGCTGTAGTCGGTGAACACCTCGGCCGCGTCCAGGATGTCGTTGCTCTTGTCGACGCCGGTCACCTTGGTGACGTGCTTGACGGCCGTCTTCTCGGTGGCCGTGCCGGACTTGGCGACGCAGTCCTTGAACTGCGCGGCTTGGGACTTCTGCGCGACCGATTCCTTCGCGGGCTTCCCGGCCTCAGCGGAGACGGCCTTGTCCTTGCTGCTGTTGTCGCTGGAGCTGCCGCCGCCGAGTGCCGCTCCGAAGACGCCGACGATGACCAAGAGGGCGACAATGCCGAGGCATCCGAAGCCGAGGATCTTGCCGAACGAGGACTTCTTCTCCGGCGGTGGTGGGGGTGCGCCCCAGCCTGGTCCCTGTTGTGGTGTGCCCCATCCGGGCTGTTGTGGGTGTTGCTGGCTCATATGTCCCCCTTGGCGTGATTCGCGTGGGGAGAATCTAGGCGACACATGAGGCGTGTGAAGACGATGGGACAACTCTGCGCTTCTGTGACCCGATGCGGTGGGGGTGGGATGCCGAGGGCCCGCGCGGTGGCGGGCCTTCGGCGGAACGTACGCGCCGCACTGACGGACGAGGGGGGAAACGGACTCCCTGCGGTTGAGTGATCCGGCCTGGCCGGAGCCCACAAGGCGTCCGCAAGGTGACGAGGGGTGAAGCGTGGTGAGCGCGACCTTCGGATCGGCCTCTTACGCGTGCCGGATATCGTGAGCGGCAGTGCCGGTGGGAGCAGAGAGGTCGGACGTGTCGCACGTGTCGGACGAGGGACGGCTCATCGCCGGGCGGTACCGGCTGACCGAGCAGATCGGCCGCGGCGGTATGGGCACGGTCTGGCTGGCCGCCGACGAGATGCTCAACCGTCGGGTCGCGCTCAAGCGTCTGCACGAGGACTCGCGGTTCGCCGACGACGAACTGGCCCTGATGTACGAGCGCACCCGCCGCGAGGCGCAGAGCGCGGCCCGGATCGCGCACCCGAACGTGGTCGTCGTCCATGACGTCGTCGAGGACGACGGGCTGCCGTGCATCGTCATGGAGTACGTGCCCTCCACCACGCTGGGCGCCCTGCTCAAGAGCGGCGGAACCGTTTCTCCCGTGGAGGCCGCCCGTGTCGGCCGGGGCATGGTCGGGGCACTGCGGGCCGCCCACGAGGCCGGCGTACTGCACCGTGACGTCAAGCCGGGCAACGTCCTGCTCACCGAGGGCGGCCGGGTCGTCCTCACCGACTTCGGCATCGCCACGGCGACCGGCACCAGCACCCTCACCCGGACCGGCGAGATCGTCGGCTCCATCGACTTCATGGCACCGGAGCGCATCCAGGGCGACACCCCCGGCCCCGCCTCCGACCTCTGGGCGCTCGGCGCGACCCTCTACCAGGCGGTGGAGGGGCAGCCGCCGTTCCGCAGGCTCACGCCCGTCGAGACGGCGTACTCCATCGTCACCGCGCCCCTGGAGCCGATGAAGCAGGCCGGCCCGCTGGAGCCGCTGATCACGGCCCTGCTGGCCAAGGACCCCGCCGAGCGGCCCTCGGCGGAGGAGGCGGAACTGGCGCTGCGGGCGGTGACCGAGGACACGGAGCCGCGCGCGTGGACGGCGTCCGTTCCGACGGCGACACGGGGACGGGCGCCGGATCCCGACCGTACCGGCGGCACGCGGAGGCGGACCGGCACGGGGAAGACGGCTCCCGTACCGTCTCGCGGCGGGCGTGGGCGTCGTACCGTCCTCTGGAGCGCGCTCGCGGTGATCCTGGTCGCCGGGGGCACCGCGGGCGGCCTCTACTACGTGAACTCGTCCGGCGAGGACACGCGGAGCGCGGGCTCTGGGACGAGTCCCACTCCGACGACCTACGCGCCCTCGCCCGTCCCCGACGGCTACCACCTGGTCACGGAGAAGGCGCTCGGCGTCGCCTTCCCGGTGCCGGACGGCTGGAAGCTGAGCAGACGGAAGTCCGACGGGGTCGTCTATATCGACGAGACCCGCCTGGTCAGCCTCAGCATCGGCATGGTGGACCCGGCCGGCGACACCTTGGCGCACTTCAAGGACATCGAGGCGAACACGAAGCTCAACTACCCCGGGGACAAGTACCGCAAGCTCTACATGCAGCGCACGACGTACCGGGGCCAGAAAGCCGCCATCTGGCAGTTCACCATCGAGGGCCGGGCGCGTGTCTTCCACGCCGTCAACCTCGGCTTCGGGCAGGAGGGCGGCCGGGAGTACGACATCTATGTCTCGGCGCCCGAGGCGCAGTGGGACACCTACCGGCCGGTCTTCGACCGGGTGCGGGAAGGTTTCCGCGTCACCTCCACGTCCTGACCCCCGGGTCGCCTTAGGCCTCAAGCTCCTCGTCCGTGTCTTCGTGCGCGTGCTTGAGCCGCGTACGCGCGTCCACCCGGTCCGCTCCCGTGACCTCGGCCCAGAAGCGGTGGCCGCTCACGAACACCGCGAGCTCGTGCTCCCGCCGCCGCAGCTTCTCCACCTCGGCCTGTTCGTCGGCGGACCAGCCCGGTGACGCGGGGCGCTCCACCTTGCGCCAGCCGCCGGTGTCACTGAAACCGTCCAGCGGCTCGACCGACCAGGGGAGCCGCTTCAGAAGGGCGGACAGCTCGGCCCGGACCTGATGCAGCTCCTCCTGACCGGCCAGGAGGTCACTCGGGAAGTCATAGGTCGTCGCCACGCGGTAATGGTACGCCTGTTCGATTTTGGGATGCGAGTTCCTCCGGGGACTTCCTCCCTGTCTTCACGCGAACGAGTGACTGTGCCGGACTCTGCCGGTGAGCGCGCGGTCAGCGGCCCCCGGCCGCCAGCTCCCGCACCACCCGCGTGGCCACCGGTACGTCCACACCGTGCCGTTCGGCCGCGCGCAGCAGGGCTCCGCCGATCGCGTCCAGCTCCAGCGGGCGGCCCGCCTCGGCGTCGCGCTGCATCGACGACCTGGTGGCCGCGGGGAAGGTGTCGTAGCGGGCCAGAGCCTGGGCGGGGTCCGCCGGTCCGCCGCAGGCCAGGCTCACCGCCGCCGTCTCCTCGACCAGGGCGGTCAACTCGTCGCGGTGGCGGGTGCGGACGTCGCCCAGCGGGAGCCCGAACAGGGTGGTCAGCAGGGCGAAGGGGGCGAGGAACGACATCTTCGCCCACAGTGCCGCCACCTCGTCGGGCAGGACGCGGGTGGCCGGTCCGGCGGCCGTGAAGGCGGCGGCCAGCGCGTCGAGACGCTCGCGCGGAACCGGGTCGCCGGCCAGGTCGATCTCCACGAAGGGGCTCGCGTGTTCGATCACGCCGGGTGCCGTACGGGTCGACTCGACGCGGATCACGGCCGGGGCGACGCGGTCGGCGCCGTAGCGGGCGCGCAGTGCGGCCGGGTGTTCGACGCCGTTCAGGAACGGTACGACCAGGGCGTCGCCCAGCGCCTTCGCCGGGACGCGGGCCAGGGCCGCGTCGAGGTTCGTGTGCTTGACGGCGACGAGAACGGCGTCGACGGCGTTGACGGCGTCCATCGTGCCGGCGGGGCCCGATGCCTCCGGCAGCTCGCTCGCCGCGTCCACCTTCGCCGTGAACTCGCCGAACCGGCCGCTGCGGACGTGGATTCCGCCCTCGCGCAGCGTCCGCGCGGTGTCGTCCCCGGCCAGGCAGAGCACGCGGTGGCCGGCGCGGGAGAGCAGGGCGGCGAGGAGGCCGCCGACGCCTCCGGGGCCGAGTACGGCAAAGGTGAGCGTGTCCGGGCGTACGCCTGTGGGTGTGTCCGTCCGCATGGCTGATCGAACCTCTCCTCGGTCGGCCCCTGACAGGTGGCCGCTTCGCTGAGTAGCTGTTGTCGTTCCGATCTTGAGGGGTGCGTGCAGAACGGGAGTCTCGGCCGGGTGGTCGCCGTCGGCTGCAGGCATGAACGCAGGGCCTCTCGGTAGCTCGGGGTTGCGAAGCCAACCGAGGTCCGGGAGGGACCCTGGTGTCGCAGTTGTACGTGCTCACGCCGGTGGAGTTCAATTCGACTGCACCGACGTGTGATTGTGTCGCTCACCGGTTCGGAAACGCGGCCGATCACCCAGAACGTGTTCGGCGTTATCCCTCGGACATGACGGACGCGGAGTGGGCCGTGGTCCGCCCGCGGCTGCTGATGCCCGGCTGCTGCGCGGCCTGGGAGGGCAGCCGGAGGCGTACTGCCACTGGGCGATCCTGGACGCGATTCGCTACCTGGTCGACAACGGCATCAAGTGGCGGGCCATGCCCGCCGACTTCCCGCCGTGGGACCGCGTCTACGTGTTCTTCCACCGCCGGCGCGACCACGTGCTGGTCAAGGAGTTCCACGACCGGCTGCGATCGAGGATCCGCTGGAGAGAAGGGCGGGACGCGGAGCCGACGGCCGGCGTGATCGACGAGCAGGACGGCGGCAAGGCTACGACCTCCGTCGTCTACGACGTGCCGCTGTCCGGCGACAAGGCCCCCAACCAGGTCTCGCCCGGCGACGCCACCACGTGGGGCCAGACGGACGCACCCACGGACGCCGCTGCCATTTTCCCCGCCGACCAGGTTCCCTCCTCCCATACTGGAAGCGATCTGGGCGCGGCCGATTACGACAAGGCGACCGTCACCTACACCGATGCCTCCGGTCGCGAGGTCAACACCGGCCTGCCAGGCCGGCATCTGACCACCAAGCAGTACGACCGGTTCGGCAACACCGTCTTCGACCTGACCGCAACCAACCGTGAACTGGCCCTGGGCAGCGCGGACTACCAGGTCAACACACAGAGCGAACTCGGCATCCTGTCCGACTCCACATCTGAGCGGGCCCGCCAGCTGGGCACCGTCTCGGTCTACTCGACCGACGGCAAGCGGCAGCTGGAGGAGTTCGGGCCACTGCACCTGGTCACCCTCACCAAGGCCCTCACCGGCGACGCGGACAGCCCCGACCTTCCGGCCGGAGTCCAGGTCGCGGCGCGTGAGCACACCGTCAACAGCTACGACGAAGGCCGCCCCACCGACGGCACCGCCACGGTGACCGACCAGGTGACCACCACCAAGGTGGGCGCCACGATCGACGGCTACCCGACGGACGGTGACGTGCTCACCACTGCTACCGCCTACGACTGGGTCAAGGGCTTGCCCACCAGCGTCGTCACCGACCCGAACGGGCTGAAGCTGACCAAGACCACCAGCTACGACGCCCAGGGCCGGACGATCAAATCCACGCTGCCCAAGTCCACCGGAACCGACGCCGGGGCCACGGTGACCAGTTACTGGTCAGCCACCGGAACCGGCACATGCGCCGGGCGCCCGGAATGGGCGGACCTCGTCTGCTCCACGGGGCCGGCCGCCGCGATCACCGGGGGCGGCTCCAACCCCACCGAACTGCCGGTCAAGACCATGGAGTACGACCGCTGGGGCAACCCCGCCAAGGTCACCGAGACAGCCAACAGCGTCACCCGCACCACGACCAGCACCTACGATGCCGCAGGCCGCTTGAAGCAGACCCAGATCACTGGCGGAGTCGGCACCGCGGTTCCGGCCCAGACCACCACCTACGACTCGACGAGCGGTGACGTGGCAACCGTCTCCAACGGCACCGCCACCGTCACCCACACCACCGACCAACTCGGCCGGGAGATCGCCTACGACGACGGCGCGGGCAACGTCACGCACACCGAGTACGACAACCGCGACCGCAGGATCCGGGTCACCGACTCGGCGCCGTCGACCGTCACCTACGACTACGACAACCCCGCCGGCCTGCCCAGCCGAATCCACGACTCGGTGATGGGCACCATCGGTGACGTCACCGGCTCCTACGACTCCGACGGCCGCCTGTACAAGGAGGTGCTGCCGTGGAACATGAACGTCGAGTTCGACCTCGACCCCACCGGCAATGAAACATCCCGCTACTGGCACTGGGAATCCGGCTGGACCGTCCAGGGCGAATCCACCAGTGAGAACATCCACGACCAGGTCGTCAGCCGCACCGTCTACACCAGCGGCGGCGCCTACCAGGACTACAGCTACGACGCTGCGGGCCGCCTGACCAAGGTCGACGACTCCGAAGCCGGCGTCACCACCCATCGGGCCTACGCGTTCGACGACAACACCAACCGCAACTCGCTGACCACCACGGTCGACGACGTCGACGGAGGCGCCCCCACCACCAACACCGTCAACTCCACCTACGACAGCGCCGACCGGCTGATCGCCACCGGCACCGTCTACGACGCCTTCGGCCGCACCACCGCACAGGCCAACGGCGCCCAGAACGCCTACTACGCCAACGACCTCGCCCGCCAGATCACAGCCAACTCCAGGCGCACGACCTGGAACCTGGACGCGTCCGGTCGACTCGCCTCCTCCACCACCGAAAAGCAGGCCGAGGACGCTACCTGGAGCACGGACACCACCCAGACCAGCCACTACGGGGGCGACGGCGACAGTCCGGACTGGACCGCACAGAGCAACGGCGCCGTCAGCCGAAGCCTGGAGGACCTGACCGGCAGCCTGATCGCCACCACCAGCGCGACCGGTGACGCGGTCCTGCAACTCGCCAACCTCCACGGCGACATCACCACCCAGATCCCACTCGTGGACAACACCACCCCGGTGGTCAACACCTACGACGAATACGGCAACCTCCTACCCGGCACCGACCCAACCCGCTACGGCTGGCTCGGCGGCAAACAACGCTCCACCGAAACCCCCAACGGCGTGACCCTCATGGGCGTCCGCCTCTACGACCCCACCACCGGACGCTTCCTGTCCGTCGACCCCGTCCCCGGCGGCAGCGCCTACGACTACGGCAACGGAGACCCGCTCAACCACTACGACCTCGACGGACGCTGGTGGTGGGGGCACCACTATTGGCACCGTGTGCACCGACGGATCAGTCACTGGGTGAGCCATCACCGGTTTGTGCGTCACGCCTATTATGGGATTGCGCACTGGGGCGGCCGCGTGTCGCGCAATCACTACGTCAGAGCCTGCACAGTGTGGGGCAGCAGTGCGGCCGCGCCAGTAGCGGCGTGGGGATGGTGGACTGGAGAATTCGCCTGGGGCGCGTCCGGATTGGCTTTCGCCGGCGGATGTGGAGGTGGAATGTGGGGCTACGCATGGAACTGAAATCGGAGGCAACATAAATGCGCTCTCCTGATCGCAAGCCTGACCGCGTCGGGCCTCTCATCGCTTCCCTCACAAGCGTGAGCAGCCTCTATCTGGCTCATCTTGCGGTGCCAAAAGTGGCACTCGGCATCCTGGTCATCCCTGGAATTATCGTCGGGACAGCTATCGCGATCGCGATACGCAAACCGCGGAGAACGAGATAGCGGAGCGGCCTGGACGGAACCTTAGAAACCGCCGAATGGCCATGTAGCGGAATATTGCGCACGGTAACAGGCAACCCCGGAGGAAACCTTCTCTGACGCTGTTGGTCATTAGAGGGCAGGCTCTTCTCGACCCCGCCGAGTTTCGGCTCGGCGGGGTCGAGTGCTGCGAAAGGGCAACCGTCGGTGCCACGCAACTCGCAGCCGTCGATAGAAACTGAGCGCACCACCGCGGAGACATCGCGTCTTTCAGGGCAGGCTTGCCATACGGCACATAGTCGACTGATCACGCAAGCGGGACATGTCGACAATGCTGACAGCAAAAATAGGGACAGGTCAAAGTAAAGGCTGACTGATTGACTCGACAAGGAAAGGGCTTTCGCTATGCTGAACCTATCGGCTGGCAACCTTGTGCTGCACTGCAGCACACATAAAATTCCAGCCGAGTTCGTTGCGGGATGGTCGGATCCTTCAGGGGCGGCCTGACACGGGCCCTCTAGGAGCGTTTGTTGATGCGCCGACGCCATCGGGACCAGCCTCAAAAGTCCACGACATTGACGACGCCGCCGGAAGCCATCCCCATTACCGCTCAAGAGCTGGTTTCCCTTGTGGGGGTTCTTGAGCATGCCCATACTCGAATTACCGAGCTAAGCCAGACTGACGCCGAAACAATTGTTCGCGCCAGTGGGACCGCACTCATACCTTTTTTGTACGCGCGAGCCGGATTGGCTCCGCGAGGCGAGCTCCTACCCCTTGCGTCATATACACGGAATATTGACTTTCGTTGACGAAACAGGGGACGCAACCAGCGGTTCAGTCGCTCCATCCCTGACATGATGACGGAGGATGCAGTTTCTCAGCTGCAGATCAGTGATGGGGGCATGCCGCGGTGTTGTTTCAGTCGAGGAACTCGCGAGCCAGGGCGCCAACATCGCGGGAGCCGGCGCGTCAGTAACTGAACCGCCCCGGTTCGAATGGGAAAGACAACAGCTTCTGAGCATGATCGCAGCCGGTACTGACGTAGGGCACTCCCCATTTCAGCATGCGGGCGGCGCGGATCGCCGGGTACGCGCGAGACTGGAGGTATGTGCCGAAGCATCAAGACCCTTCGCCCGCCCGTACTCCCCGAAGAGGCCACCGAGGAGGAGGTCCGGGCCGCCGCCCTTCAGTACGTCCGCAAGGTCTCCGGCTTCCGGGCACCGGCCGCCCACAACCGTGAGGTTTTCGAACACGCCGTCGACGTCATCGCGGCGGCCACGGCCGAACTGCTCGCCGGCATCGAGGTGCGCGGCGGAGGTGGGGGCGGGGGCGGTAGTACGACGACAGCCCGGCACGCGTCCTGAGGACGCGCGCCGGACTGGGCTGAGCTGCGAGGTTATTGGCCGAGCCACCGAACCTCCAAGCCACCGAACCTCCAAGCCACCGAACCTCTAACTGACCGTCCACTTCTGGTTGTCGCCCGTGCCGCAGGCCCACAGCACCAGCTGCGTGCCGTTGGCCGTGGCCGCGCCGTACGCGTCCAGGCAGAGGCCCGCGTTGACGTTCGTGATCGTGCCGTCGGTGTTGACGTTCCACTTCTGGTTGTTGGCGCCGTGGCAGTCCCAGATGACGACCTTCGTGCCGTTGGTCTTGCCGCTGTCGTAGGCGTCCAGGCACTTGTTGCCGTACACCACGAGTTCCTTGCGGGAGGTGTACGTCCACGCCTGGTTCGAGCCGCCGTTGCAGTCCCACAGCTCGGCCTGGGTGCCGTTGGTGATCGTGCTGTTGAAGAGGTCCAGGCAGCGTCCGGACTGCTTGCCGACGATCAGGTTGCCGTTCGTGCCGGGGACCGGCTGGACGGTCAGCGTGCCCAGGGTCGGGCCATTGGTGACGGTGAGCGTGTTGGCGGCGCCCTTGGACAGGGCGACCTGGACGGAGACGGTCCCCGGGGTCGAGCCGGTCGGCGGGAACGACACCGTGGTGGCCGTCTGGCCGTTGACCTTGAGGGTCGCCGTACGGGCGGTGCTCGTGTTGTTCGTGTACGTGAAGTCGGCTACCGCGACACCTGTGTTCGCCGCGCTCACGGCGGTGTAGCTGCCGGCTGAGGCGGGCTCGTACGCGCTGCTCGCCGCCTCCGTGCCGCCGGTGATCGTCAACATGACCGAGCCGCCGGCCGGGACGCTGGTGGTGTAGCCGGTGGCGTACGAGCCGATGTTCGTGCGGCTCCACAGGTCGCGGACGGTCGCGGACGCGTTCGTCAGGCCGAGGTCGGCCCAGCGGACGGTGATGTTCTGGGCGGAGGAGGTGCGGTTGAGGAGCACGACGGCACGCTTGCCCGTGCCGGCCAGCACCTTGCCGTACACCTGTGCGCCCGTGGTGTCCTCGGCGACCTTGACGCCCTGAAGGCCGCGCGGGTCCTGGTCCACGGCGATGACCTCGGGGTTCTTGAGGATCGCGGCGGACTCGGCGGTCATCGTCGAGAGGTTGTTGCCGGCGAGCAGAGGGGCGCCGGAGATGGCCCACAGGCCCATGTGGGTGCGGTTCTGGGCGGCGGTGAGGCCGGTCATGCCGACCATCAGCATGTCCGGGTCGTTGTAGTAGCCGGTGTGCTGGGCGGTGGGGTGCAGGCCCTGGTCGAAGTTGGACAGCATGTTCGTCATCGAGGGGTTGTTGCCCCAGTAGACGATGTCGGTGCTGGTCCGGAACAGGGGAGCGAGGCCCGGGGCCCAGTTCCAGGTGTTCTGGTAGCCCCAGTTGCAGATGGAGAGGGTGAGCGGGCGCCCGGTGGTGGCGGACGCGGTCGCCACCGCGTCGCTGATCGACTTGTACGTGGTCGCCGCGTCGAGGCCCTCGACGTCACCACCGCACCAGTCGACCTTGACGAAGTCGAAGCCCCACGTGGAGAACTGGAGCATGTCCTGCGCGTAGTGGCCCTCGCTGCCGCTGCCCGGGGCGGCGGGGCGGCCCGTCGGGAAGTAGTAGCCGCAGCCGTCCTTGCCCGCGTCGGTGTAGATACCGGCCTTGAGGCCCTTGCTGTGGATGTAGTCGGCGATGGCCTTCATGCCGCCGGGCCACTCGGACTCGTCGACCGTGATGTTGCCGGCGCTGTCCCGGGTTCCCTGCCACCAGCCCTCGTCGATGTTGATGTACTTGTAGCCGGCCGCGGGCAGCCCGGAGGCGACGAACGCGTCGACCTGGCCCTTGATCACGTTGTAGTCGATCGCCGCCGCGAAGCTGTTCCAGGAGGCCCAGCCCATGGGGGCGGTGGGGACCGGTATCTGGCGCGTGGAGGCGGCGACGGGGGCGGTGTTGTCGAGGGGGGTCGCTCGGGCTTCTTCGGCCTGCGGCTGGGCGAAGAGGAGGGCGGCGGTCGCCGCGGTGGCCAGGGCGAGGGCGCGGATGGCGGTGCGCCTGAAGAGGGACGAGCGCGGCGGGGGATACATGCGGCTCCTTTCCGGGGTCGCGGCGTTGCGATTCCCGGAGAGTTGGTCGATATTTCGAACCGCGATCGGCGAACCGAACGAGGGGGGCGGGCTGAAATTAGAGCGAGGAGAGGGTTAAGTCAACGGGTGTGGCAGGAGTGGATTTCCCAACCGGCGGATTTCGGGCGGGAATTGCGGGGTGGGGTGCCTGTGGGCTCGGGAGCTCTGTTGTGTGGCGGGTGCGGGTGCGGGTGCGGGTGCGGCGTGGCTTGTCGCGCCCGCGGCGGAGCCGCAAATGAAGCGTGGAGACCCGTCGCGCAGGCTGTACGGCTGGATGCCGAGCCGGCCGGGCGGCAGGACGGGACGACCCCGGCCCGCGGCGGCGGTCTGCGCCGAGGTGGCCGCGATGGCGGGGGTGGCGGCGCCGAGGAGAGCGGCGGGGGGCTCCGGCGGCCACGCCGAGCATGCCCTTCGGGCGTGGCGGTGTTGTCGAGGGGGGTCGCTCTGGCTTCTTCGGCCTGCGGTGGCGGTCTGCGTCGAGGTGGCCGCCGTGGCGGGGGATGCGGCGCCGAGGGGAGCGGCGGCGGTCACACCGAGCATGCCTCTTCGGCTGAGCCGGTGGGCGGGTTCGGGGTCGAGCGCCTTGCTGCTGTCGGTCGGGCGGCGGCCCGCGCCCCTCAAGGCGGGGCGCGTCCGTCCGAACCCCTGGTATCAGGTGCCGCTCACCCGGGGCCGGCGCATCAGGAAGGCCGCCCCCGCGCCCGCTCCGAAGAGGGCGGCCACGGATACGCCTGTCGCCAGCCACGTCGCGCCCAGCCACTGGCCGCCGAAGTAGCCGAGGGCGACGCTGTACGCGGCCCAGGCCAGGCCGGCCACGATCGACCAGGGGAGGAACTCGCCGACCCGGCGGTGGGCGGCGCCCGCGCCGAGGGAGACGACCGAGCGGCCGGCCGGGGCGAAGCGGGCCACGACGACCAGGATGCCGCCGCTGTGCGCGAGGGCCTGGCCGAGACGTTCCTGCGCGTTGGTCAGGCGCCGGGAGCGGGCGATCGCGCGGTCCAGGCGGGCCCCGCCGTGCCAGGCCAGCCGGTACGCCACCAGGTCGCCGAGGACCGACGCCGTGGCCGCGCACAGGGTGAGCGCGAGGATGTCGGGGACTTCCTGCGGTACCTGCCCGGTGGCCGCGCCCGAACCGGCGGCGGCTGCCGTGGCGGCCGTGATGACCAGGACACCGCTCGGCAGCACCGGCACCAGGACGTCGAACAGGACGGACACACCCACCAGGGCGTAGATCCACGGGGTCCCGGTCAGGGACCCCACACTCTCAAGCACCGCAGACTCCCCGAAACTCCCCCGTCGGCCCGATCCGTGCCGCTACCTCGCGGGGGAGCGGCGGGCGGCGTGTGACAGCCATACAGCGTACGTGGGGGGTCTGGCAGGAGATCCACGGGGGCGCATGTGTTCGGCACGCGAGGTTCACCCTGACGTACGCCGGTGCCCGTCCCCGGGATGCGGGGACGGGCACCGGCGTACGAACGAGCGATGGATCAGCTGGATCGGTTGGATCAGGCGGCTACCGGGGTCTTCTCCCGCGACTCCTTCGTCGTGCCCGACGAGCGCTTCGCGAGGAACCGGTCCAGGCCGAAGGCGCCGGAGCCGGTGAAGACGAGCAGGAAGAACGCCCAGCAGAAGGCGGCGGCCAGTTCGCCCTGGTTCTGGATCGGCATGAGGGCGTTCGGCTGGTGGACGTCGAAGTACGCGTACGCCATCGCTCCCGAGGCGATGAACGAGGCGGCGCGGGTGCCGAGGCCCAGCAGGACCAGGGTGCCGCCGACCAGCTCGATCACTGCCGCGTACCAGCCGGGCCAGGTGCCGGCCGCGACGGTCTCCTCGCCGCCGAGGACGCCGAAGAGCGAACGGGCGCCGTGGCAGGCGAAGAGCAGGCCGACCACGATCCGGAAGAGGCCGATGGCGTAGGGCTGGGCGTTGTTGAGGCGAGCGGACATGTGGGGATGTCTCCTTCGGTCGGGATCGTTCCGTCCGAAAAATTTCGGGAACCGTGGACGGATCGGTCCGGGGGGCGGAACCGAGCGGGTAGTCCACCGTAGGGGCGCCCAATCAACGCTTGCAAGTTCAACATTTGGCCACCGCTTTGCCTCCTGATGAGCCTCCGCTTGCCGTTCCGATTCGCCGATTCCCGCACGTGGAGCGGCTGTTGGGGGCATCTGCGGCACCGCCCGCGCGACCGCGTCCGCGTCCGAAAGTGTGACCGAATCTACGTCAGGGCGGGGTCCCGGCCGCGGTCACCCCATGCACGCCTTCCGCGGGCATGCCGAACGCCAACCTCCTTGCGTGCGGCCGCTCTTGACGATGCATCAGGAAACGAGCACCGGAGACGGGGCTCGTCGCCGGTGTGGGATGGTTCACCCGCTCAGCTTCGACTCCATGACCGTCTCCAGCTGGGCGCTGTCCTTCTGCCCCTGCGCCCGTTCCAGCCGCAGCCGGGCCGAACGGCCGTGCAGGGTCAGGGTCATCAGCATGTTGCCGAACCAGGGGCCGCCGTCCGTCTTGCGCCAGGTGACCGGTGGACGCGGGACCCGGCCGTGCCGGGCGAGGCGGCGGCCCACGGCGCGGCCCAGGCCGCTCCACCCCAGGCGGAAGCCGACCTTGATGTAGAGGGGGATGGCGTTGTGGACGGGGGAGCAGGTCAGTTGGAGGACGCGGGCGTCCGGGCGGGAGCCTTCGGGCCAGGTGGGCTCGGCCGCGTACGCGTGGTGGACGTCTCCCGACAGGACCAGGACCGTCGCGGGCGCCCCGGGGCCCGAGCCGGCCTCCGCGATCAGGTCGGCCAGGGCGGTGAACGAGGTACTGAAGGCCGCCCAGTGTTCGAGGTCGGCCCCACGGCGCAGCTTCTCCCCGAACCGGGCCCAGCGCGCGCCCCGTTCACCTCGGCACAGGGCCTCGTCCCACGCCTCGGCGTCGTGCACGAGGTGCGGCAGCAGCCAGGGGAGCGAGGTGCCGATGAGAAGGTGGTCGTACGAGCCGGGATCGGCCAGCGCCTGTTCCCGCACCCAGGCCTCCTCGCCCGGGTCCAGCATCGCGCGCTCGTCCTCGTCGAGGACCCGGGCCGCCCTGCTGTCCACCATCAGCAGACGTGTGCGGCCGAAGTCGCGCCGGTAGCTCCAGCGGACCGAGGCCGGGTCGGCGTCCGCCCGGGAGGCGAAGTCGCGCACGGCGTCCGTACCGTCGGCACTCTCGCGTACGGCCGCGTACAGCGGGTCGGTGGCGAGCTCGGCCGGGGCGAGGTTGCCCAGGTGCTGGTGCACCCAGTACGACATCAGGCCGCTCAGCAGCCGCTCCCGCCACCACGTGGTCTCCCGCATGTCGGCCAGCCAGGCGGCGCTGGTGTTCCAGTCGTCGATGACGTCGTGGTCGTCGAAGATCATGCAACTGGGGACGGTGGAGAGGAGCCAGCGGACCTCGGGGTCGAGCCAGGACTCGTAGTAGAGGTGGGTGTACTCCTCGTAGTCCGCGACCTCGGCACCCGGCGGTTCGGACAGGTCGCGGCGGGCGGCCAGCCAGTCGCGGGTGGCGTCGGACACCTCGTCGGCGTACACCTGGTCGCCCAACAGGAGGAGGACGTCCGGGCGTTCGGCCGTGGGGTCGGCCGCGATACGCGCCGCCAGGGTGTCCAGGGCGTCCGCGCCCACCGGGTCCTTCTCGTCGGCGGCCGGCGCCGCCCAGCGGCAGGAACCGAAGGCGACCCGGAACGGGTCACCTTTTCCCGCACCCGTTCCTTCGCCTGCTTCTTCCTCGGGGGTGCGGATGACGGAGGGCGGGAAGGGCGAGTCGGGCAGCGGCCACACGCGGACGCCGTCCAGCAGCACCTCGTACGGAGTCGTCGTGCCCGGGGTGAGGCCGGTCACCGGGATCAGCGCGTAGTGGTGCCCCGCGACCTGGAAGGTGCGGGTCTCACCACCCACGCCGTCCGCGCAGCGCGCCTCGGCGACGCAGGGACGGCTCGCCTCGACCCAGATGGTCGCGGACGAACTGTCGGCATACCTCAGCAGCGGTCCCAGGCGAAGTGTCGCCACGTGATCACCCTCCTCCGTAGCACCGTACGGTACGGACGACGGAGGAGGGCGGGGAGGTTCCGTGCATGATGCAAACGTTTTACCGGTGATTCGCGGTCGATTCGCGTCGGTCCGCGGTCGATCCGCGGGCGGTTTCCGGGTGGTCAGGGGCCGGCGAGCGGTCGATCAGCAGCCGGAGAGGTAGCTGGTGAGCGCGGTCTTCTCGGCCGAGTCGACGGAGAGGTCGTAGTAGTACTTGACCTGGACCCAGGCGCGGACGTAGGTGCAGCGGTACGAGGTGACGGACGGCATCCACTCGGCCGGGTCCTGGTCGCTCTTGGACTGGTTCACGTTGTCCGTGACGGCGATGAGCTGCGGCCGGGTGACGTCGTTGGCGAAGCCCTGGCGCTGGGCGGTGGTCCAGGCGCTGGCCCCGGAGTCCCAGGCCTCGGCGAGCGGGACCAGGTGGTCGATGTCGAGGTCGGACGCGGCGGTCCAGGTGGCGCCGTCGTACGGGGAGAACCAGCTGCCGCTGGTGGCGGTGCAGGCGGAGTTGGTGACGACGTTCGTACCGTCCCGCTTGAGGATGTACTCACGCGTGTTGCACGTGCCGCTGATGGTGATCCAGGTGGGGAACAGGTCGCGGTCGTAACCGGTGCGGTTCTCGGTCTTCACGGTGAGCGCGGCGAGGTAGGTGCGGGCGGTGGCGGCGCTGACCGGGGTGGGGAGAGCGGCGGAGGCGGTCGGACCGTTGAAAAGTCCGACCGAGGCTATGAGCCCGGTGAGCGCCGCGAGTATGCTGAGCCGTCGACGCGCGTAGAACTTCGGCATGCGAACTCCCTCGGGGGATGGGGGTGTTGAGCGCGAGCGAGTGAATCGTCGCGTCGCTTGATTGCCGTGAGATGTGCTACCGGTAAGAAGTTAGTGACGTGGGCATGACATAACAACCCTGCGGGGTCGGTTATCGTGGTTGGTGCAGAAGGGGAGTAGCTCTTCGCCGGACCGTCGACATACTGCTCAGCTCGTCTGAGCCGGCGCCCGGAGGCAGGTCACCTGTGACCTGCCAGCGAGACCTTCGGCCAGTAGTGCACTGACTGTGTGCTGCCGTGCCGAGGTGTCGTTTCCCAGTAACACTCTCGGTGGGGCAGCCCCGACCGATTGAGGAATCTTGATCAGCTTCACCGTGACGGCGCTCGTCTTCGGCGTCGTCTTCCTGGCCGAACTCCCGGACAAGACCGCCCTCGCCGGGCTCGTCCTCGGCACCCGCTATCGCGCCTCGTACGTCTTCGCGGGCGTCGCAGCCGCCTTCGCCGTCCATGTCGTGCTGGCCGTCGCGGCGGGCAGCGTCCTCACGCTGCTGCCGCAGCAGCTCCTCCACGCGCTCACCGGTGTGCTCTTTCTGGGCGGGGCCGCCGTGCTGCTGCTGCAGAAGGGGCCGGCCGATGGCGACGCGGAGGTGCGGCGGCCCGGGGACCAGTCCTTCTGGAAGGTGTCCGGGGCCGGCTTCATGATCGTCCTCGTCGCCGAGTTCGGCGATCTCACGCAGATCATGACGGCCAACCTCGCCGCCCGATACGACGATCCGCTCTCGGTCGGCTTCGGTGCGGTGCTCGCGCTGTGGGCGGTGGCCGGGCTCGGGATCGTGGGGGGCCGGGCGCTGATGAAGCGGGTGCCGCTGGAGCTGATCACGAAGGTCGCGGCGGTGCTGATGCTGGGGCTCGGGGCGTGGAGTCTGTGGGAGGCGGTGACCGCGTGAGCGCCAGGTGGGTGGTGGGCGGGGTCGCCCGGGAGGTGACCGGTCGGTGAACGATTGGCCAAGGCGGTAGCGGGAGGCGCGGTTTATTTTGTACCGTGTAGGAACAAAGTGGCTCCCGCCCGTTTTCCCTGACCGGCGGGCGGGGCCGCCTTGGTCCCGTACCCGCGCCTTGGAGCCTGCCGATGACGGCCACCGCCGTGCTCACCGCCCGTGCCCTTCTCCTCGACATGGACGGCACCCTCGTCAACTCGGATGCCGTCGTCGAGCGTGTCTGGCGCCGGTGGGCGGACCGGCACGGGCTGGACGGGGACGAGGTCATGAAGGTGGTGCACGGGCGGCAGGGGTACGCCTCCATGGCGGTGCTGCTGCCCGGACGGCCCATGGAGCAGAACTACGCCGACAACGCGCGGATGCTCGCGGAGGAGACGGCTGACCTGGACGGTGTCGTCGCGATACCGGGTGCCTTCGAGTTTCTGGCGTCCCTGCACGGGCTTCCGCACGCGCTGGTGACCTCTGCCGACGTCGCGCTGTCGACCGCGCGGATGGGGGCGGCGGGGCTGGGGCTGCCCGATGTTCGCGTCACCGCGGAGTCCGTCGGCGCGAGCAAGCCGGATCCCGAGGGGTTTCTGAAGGGTGCGGCCGAGTTGGGGGTCGACCCCGCCGACTGTGTCGTTTTCGAGGACTCGGGGGCCGGGATCTCGGCGGGGCGTGCGGCAGGGATGCGTGTGGTGGGGGTCGGGCCGCGGGCCCACTTCCACCGGCCGGATGTGGTGGTGCCGGATCTGGCGGGGGTACGGGTCGAGCGTGCGGGGGACGGGGAACTGCGGGTGAGTTTCGGGGCGGGCGTGGTCTGAGCGCCCTCCGGCCCGTCTGAGGGTCCCCCCTCTGGGGGAGTTTGAGGGCGCGGCCCCTTCAGGGCCGATGCGGGGGTCTGGGGGCGAGGCCCCCGGTGGCGTTCATGTGAACGCCACCGGGGGCCGCCCGAAGCCTGCGCAGCCGCCCTACGGTTCTGTCGTTTCCGACTCCAGCCGTGCGCGCGTGGTGCGGTCGTACACGCCCGGTTCCGCCGCGTCGATGCCTCGCGTCGTCTGGTACGTGGTCACCGCGGTCACGACGTTGTCGTCGTAGACGCCATCGGTGTCGTTGAGGTAGATGGCCAACTGACGTAACCGCAGCTGGAGTTCGAGGACCTCGTCACCCTGGTCGCCGAGGCGCAGAACAGGCGGGGTCTCCTTGTCGTCGCCGCCGGGAGCCGGGGTGATCGTGCCGGTGGCCTGGGCGGTCGTCGGTGCCTGGGTCGGGGTGGCCGACCTGGACGGGGTCGCCGAGGGAGCCGTCGGTGTGGGCGAGAGGGTCGGGGTCGCGCTGCGGGACGGGGTGGGGGTGGGTGACGGCGACGCCGACGGCGTGGGACTGCCGGACGGGGTCGGGGACGCCGCGCTGGTCGTCGCCGCCGGCACACTCTCCCGGACGTCCTGGGCCGCCGTGTTGTTCCGGTCCGGCTTGTCGTACGTGAACATCCCGCCCGCGAGTCCGCCCGCCGCCAGTACGACGACGACCGCTCCGGCGGCGCTGAGGAGAAGGACCCGGGGGCGGCGGCCCGAAACGCTCGGCTGCTCGTCCCCGGCGAAGGGCTCGGGGTGGGCGGGGCTGTCCGAGGGGTGCCGTACGGCCGGTATCGCTGTGGTCGCGGCTTCGTCCGCCCCCCAGCCGGACGCCTGGACCGCCGGCATCGGCATCGTCGCCTCGGCTGCCTGGTCAGGGGCCGGGTGCTCGGACGGCGCGGGGTTGTCCGGCGTCAGTTCCACGTACGGGCGTATGCGCAGGGGGTCGAAGTCCTCCGCCGCCGCGGCCTCCGCCGTACGGGCCTCGAGGTGGGCGTCGGCGGCGCGTTCGGTGCAGGCGCAGGAGGGCGTGTTGTCGGCTCCCCGGGGCGCGCCGCACTCCGGACACACATGCCCCTTCGGATCGTTCACTGCGCGTCGGTTCCTTCCGCGTACGAACCCCCGTACGAATCTCAGAGGTTATCCAAAGCCTCGTCACACCTTCTCCCGGACGCCCCCGGAATCCGGGCTTCCATCGAATCCCGTGAGGATTCGACAGGCCATAACCGGTCACACCGACCACGATGGGGGTGTCACAAGAGTCACAGGAGGACTTCACAGGAGGACCGCATGGCCGGGGAAGCGCACGGCAGGACGGGGGATGTCGCGGAGGAGCGACCGGCGGCTCGTGGGCCCGAACACGTGCCCGGGAACGTCCTCGTCCCCATCGGCGCCCTGCTGCTCGGGATGCTGCTCGCCGCCCTCGACCAGACCATCGTGTCGACCGCGCTGCCGACCATCGTCAGCGATCTGGGCGGAATGGATCACCTGTCGTGGGTGGTCACCGCCTATCTGCTCGCGTCGACCGCCGCGACCCCCCTCTGGGGCAAGCTCGGCGACCAGTACGGCCGCAAGCGCCTGTTCCAGGCCGCGATCGTGATCTTCCTGATCGGTTCCGCGCTGTGCGGCATGGCGCAGAACATGCCCCAGCTGATCGGGTTCCGGGCGTTGCAGGGGCTCGGCGGCGGCGGGCTGATGGTGCTGTCGATGGCGATCGTGGGGGATCTGGTCCCGCCGCGTGAACGGGGCCGCTACCAGGGCCTGTTCGGCGCCGTCTTCGGCGCGACCAGTGTGCTCGGGCCGCTGCTCGGCGGGCTCTTCACCGAACACCTCAGCTGGCGCTGGGTGTTCTACGTCAACCTTCCCGTCGGCGCCGTCGCCCTCGCCGTGATCGCGACCGTCCTGCGCATCCCGCGCCGGTCCGCACGGCACGTCATCGACTACCTGGGCACCCTGCTCATCGCCTCCGTCGCCACCTGCCTGATCCTCGTCACCTCCCTCGGCGCCTCCTGGGGCTGGGGTTCGGCGCGGATCGTGGGTCTCGCGGTACTCGGCGTCGCACTCGCCTGCGCCTTCGTCCTCGTCGAGCGACGGGCGGCCGAACCCGTCCTCCCGCTCAAGCTGTTCCGGCTGCGCACCTTCACCCTCGCCGCCGTCATCAGCTTCATCGTCGGCTTCGCCATGTTCGGCGCGATGACCTATCTGCCGACGTTCCTCCAGGTTGTCCAGGGCGTCTCCCCGACCATGTCCGGCGTGCACATGCTGCCCATGGTGTTCGGACTACTGCTTGCCTCCACCGTCTCCGGACAGATCGTCAGCCGCACGGGCCGCTGGAAGGTGTTCCCCGTCGCGGGCACCGGCGTCACCGCCCTCGGCCTCCTGCTGCTCCACCGGCTCGACGAGCACAGCTCCACCGGCGAGATGAGCGCCTACTTCCTCGTCTTCGGCCTGGGACTCGGCCTGGTCATGCAGGTCCTGGTGCTGATCGTGCAGAACGCGGTCTCGTACGAGGATCTGGGCGTCGCCACCTCCGGCGCCACCTTCTTCCGCTCCATCGGCGCCTCCTTCGGCGTGGCCGTCTTCGGTACGGTCTTCGCCGGCCGCCTCGGTGACAAGCTCACGGACGCCTTCCGGGGGGTACAACTGCCCGCCGGGGTGTCGGCGGACGCGCTGGAGTCCGACCCGCGCGGCATCGCCGCCCTCCCCGAGGCCCTGCGCCCGCCCGCGCTGCACGCCTACGCGTCCGCCATCACCGACGTCTTCCTGTACGCCGCTCCGGTCGCCGTTCTCGGCTTCGTCCTCGCCTGGTTCCTGCGCGAGGACCGGCTGCGCGGCTCGGTGACCGCGCCCGACGTCACGGAGACCCTGGCCAGCAACCCGGTCCAGCGGTCGTCGTACGACGAGGTGTGCCGCGCGCTGTCCGTGCTCGGCACCCGCGAGGGGCGCCGCGAGATCTACCGGACGATCACGGCACGGGCCGGCCTCGACCTGTACCCGGCGGCGAGCTGGCTGCTGCTGCGCATCCGGCGGCACGGGTGGGCGGAGCCCGCGGTGCTGGCCGAGCGCAGCCTCGTACCGCCGGCCGTGATCATCAAGGCCGCCCGGCAGGTCGAGGAACGCGGGCTCGCCGTACGCGAGGGCCTCGACATGATCCTCACCGACGAGGGCCGCGAGGCCGCCGAGCGGCTGGCGCGGGCCCGTGAGGAGTCCCTGGCCGAGCTGCTGGGCGACTGGTGGGGCCCGGACCGGCCCACCGACCTGGTCCAGCTGGTGAGGCTGCTGAACGAGGAGCTGTGCGGCTCGGACGCGGAACAGCCGCACAACGGCTCGGCGGACAGGCTCAGTTGAGGCTGCCCGGCCCCTCCAGGCTCTTCTCCAGGCTCTTCTGGAACCAGTGCTCGGCGTACTTGTCGTCGTTGTGGGGCCCGGTCTCCGTGTAGCCCAGGCGCGCGTACAGGGCGCGTGCCTCGACCAGGTCGGAGCGGGTGTCCAGGACCAGCTGCCGGGCGCCGAGGGCCCGTGCCGCGTCCTGAGCCGCGGCCACGAGGAGGGATGCGCCGCCCTTGCCGCGCATCCCCTCGTACACGAAGACCCGGGTCAGTTCACCGGTCGTGGCGTCGAGGAGCCGTACGCCCGCGCTGCCGGCCGGCTCACCGTCGTACCGGGCGACAAGCAACTGTCCGTGCGGCGGGGCCAGTTCGGCGCCCAAGTTGGCCGCGATCCCGCGTTCCAGCTCACCGGGCTCCGTACGCCGGCCCTGGTGCAGGAGGTACCAGCGGTCGCTGACCTCCGTGTAGTACGCCCGCCAAAGTGCGGTGGCGGCAGGGGAGTCGAAGGGTTCCGGGGCGATGGTCCAGGTCATGACCGGCATTCTCGGGAACCGCCCCGGCGGGTGCGCAACCGGATACGCGTGACCTGCGAGTCCCGCGCCGGCCTGTTTGGGAAGCGACTTCCGGGCAACTCGGGACTGTGACCGCCCTGTTCGGACCGTCGGTCGGGTCGGTCGACAAGTCGGTCGAGAAATCCGGAAGGCATTCATGTCCACAGGAGTGCTCATCGTTCTGATCGTGCTCATTGTCGCGGCCGTCGTCATAGGCGCGGTCGCCCTGAACCGGCGGGCCGCCGGAGCACACGGCCCACGCAACCTGAAACGGCACTTCGGACCCGAGTACGACCGGGTCCTCGCCCGGCACGACGGCGACACCAAGGCAGCCGACCACGAACTCGCCGAGCGCCTCCAGCGCCACGGTGACCTGCGGGAACGCCCGCTGGAGCCCGCCGAGCGCGAACGGTTCACGGCCCGCTGGACGGCCGCCCAGGAACAGTTCGTCGAGTCGCCGCACCAGGCGGTCGCCGATGCCGACCTGCTCCTCAGTGAGCTGGCCGGTGCCCGTGGCTTCCCCGTCGGCGGCGAGTACGAGGAGCAGGTCGCCGCGCTCTCGGTGCACCACGCCGAGCATGTGCACGGCTACCGGCGCGTGCACAGCGCGGCCCACGAGGAGCGGGCCGACACGGAGGAGATGCGCACGGCGATGATCGAGGCCCGCGCCTTCTTCGACGACCTGGTCGACGAGAGGGAGCGGCCCCGGCCGACGTCGAAGTCGCGACTCAACAAGCTTCAGCTGAAGGGAAGTTGACGGACATGACGGACAACAGCAACCGGGACACGACGAAGCCGGACACCGCGAGGCTCGATCCGGAGAAGTTGGCCGCGGAGAGGTCGGCCGCCGAGCGGGCGACAGATGAGAAGGCGACCGGCGACAGGTCGGGCACCGACAGGTCGGGTACCGAGAGGGCCGTCGGCGAGAGGGCGGGCGCCGAGCGGCAGGTCGGCGAACGGTCGGCCGCCGAGAGGTCGGACGCCACGAGTACGGCCGGCGGAAGCCTGTCCGGCGAGAGGGCCGTCGGCGAAAGGCCGGGCGGCCAGGGGCCGACCGGCGACGGCGTGTCCGGCGACAGGTCCGCTGCCGGGACGTCGGGCACCACGAGTGCGACCGGCGAACGACTGTCCGGCGACAGGGCCGTAGGCGAGAAGCCGACCGCCGAGAAGTCGAACGGTGGAAGGCTGACCGGCGAGAGGGCGGGCCGTGAGGGGCTGGCCGGCGATCGGTCGGCCACCGCGAGGTCCGATGCCAGGAAGTCGGCCGGTGAACGGCCGGCCGCCGAGAGGTCGGACGGCAGGAATCCGGTCGACGGTGCCGCCGTACGGCCGCCCGGCTCCGCGCCCGCTGCCACCCGTTCCCACGAGGGGCAGTCGTCCCACGGGGTCGCACTGCTCGCCCAGGACGAGCGGGACAAGCTCACCCTGCGGCTCCAGCACGCCGTCACCGGGTTCGTGGACGGCCCCCAGGAGTCCGTCGAGGAGGCCGACCGCGTACTGGAGGAGATCACCGAGCGTTTCACGGAGGCGGTGGCGCGCAGCCGCCGTACCGTCCGCGCGACCCTGCAGGCCACCGGCGCCAACGACAACGGCGGCGGCGAGACCGAGCGGCTCCGGCTCGCGCTGCGGGACTACCGCGAACTGGCGGACCGGCTGCTGCGCAGCTGAGGCCCCGGCACACCGCTGAGGCCTGCGTACCGCACGGCTACTCCGCCTGACCCGCCCGCGCCTCCCGCCACTCCCGTACGAGGTCGTCGACGTCGTACGGCTTGAGACCCAGCGGGGGGCCGGGCGGCGGCCTGAACATCATGTCGCGGATCTTGACGTTGATCTCCGTCACGATCCGGCGGACCGCCCCCTCGGAGGGGGCTTTTCGCGCCGCCGCCAGCGCGTCCTCCGCCTCCTTGCGCAGGGCCAGCGTCGGCGGCAGGACCGACAGCCCCTCGCGGGCCATTTTCTGCTTGATCCACCACAGTTCGTCGTACGACGTGTCAGGACCGTCGGCCAGCGGCCTGCCCGCACCGGGCAGCCCGGCGAACTCCCCGCGCGCCTCCGCCTCGCGGATCTGCCGGTCGACCCAGGACTCGAAACCCACACCGGGTGGCTTGCGTTCGGTCATGTGTCCATTGTGCCGGACCTCGCCCAACCCGACGATGGGGCGATTTATCATGCGGCGTCGTACGGCAACATGGCTGCCGTACAGGGACTGTTCAGCAACGACTGTTCCGCGAGGACCGGTCGGGTCACCCTCGGTGACCGTTCAGAAGGAGCGCACGTGCTCGAACTCACCATGGCCACCGTCTCCGGGACGGACGCCGGCGCCACGGCCGGCATGCTCATGGCCGAGGCGCCCAGCGAACCGGGGGCCATCATGCGGGTGGGCCGGGACAAGGCGGTGTGCCGTCTCGTGACCCCGGACGACTGGCTGTTCGTCTCCCGGGTCCACCTGGAGTTCCTGTGCGGCCCCGACAGCACCTGGCACCTCTCCTGGCTGCAGGGCTCCCAGCCCGACCCGTCCTCCGAAGTCCGGCTGGTGGTCGGCGAGTACGCCCAGACCGTGCCGTACGGAGGAAGCGTGCCGCTGCCCCGGGGCGGCTCCGGCGAGATCATCGTCCAGGACCGCACCGGGCCGCGCAGCGTCAACGTCGGCTTCTACCACGAGGGTTGAGGCCCCCGAGGGTTGAGGCCAGGGGAGGGGCCCCGGCTACGCCACGACCCTCGCCAGCGCGAAGCCGTCGTACCCCTTGCTGCCCACCGTCTGCACCGCCGTCCCGCTCAGCCTCGGGTGCTCGGCGATGAGCTGGAGGGCGGCGCGGGTGCCCCGGACGCTCGGGTCGGTGGAGTCCGCGTCGGTCACCGCGCCGCCGCGCACCACGTTGTCGACGATGATCAGGCTGCCCGTGGTGGTCAGCCGCAGGGCCCACTCCACGTAGTGCGGGTTGTTGGCCTTGTCGGCGTCGATGAAGACCAGGTCGAACGGGCCGGGGTTCTCGTCGGCCAGCTTGGGCAGCGTCTCCAGGGCGGGGCCCGTCCGCACCTCGGTGATGCCGTCGAGGCCGGCCCGCGCGAGGTTGCGGCGGGCGACGTCGGCGTGCTTCGCGTCGTACTCCAGGGTGATCAGCCGGCCGTCGGCCGGGAGCGCGCGGGCCAGCCAGATGGTGCTGTAGCCGCCGAGCGTGCCGATCTCCAGGATGCGGCGGGCGCCCTGGACCTGGGCGAGGAGCTGGAGCAGCTTGCCCTGGTTCGGGGCGACGTTGATGTGCGGCAGCCCCTCCGCGTCGCTGTCGCGCAGCGCCGCCTCCAGGGCCTCGTCGGCCGGGGCCAGGAGGTTGGTGAAGTAGTCGTCGACGTCTTCCCAGTGCTGGGACTCACTCATGTGGGCTGTGCCTTCCGTCGTGGCCGGGTACGAAGTGCGTGCGAGTGCGTGCCGAGTCTTTCGTAGCCCTGTGGGTTGTGGCGCGCCTATTTGTAGCCCTCACGGGCGATGACGTCGGCGATCCGCGCCTCGTCGATCTCGTAGACCGTCTCGCCGGCCCGGGGATCGCGGGCGTGCAGCGTGTGGAACAGCGGGCCGTGCGGCGAGCCCAGGTCGACGAGCGTGGCCGAGGCCCCGCGCACCGCCCGTTCCGTGCCCGCCGGGCCGGTCAGGTCGATCCGGTTGAACACTCCCGGCGTCACCCACACCGGCACCGACTCCAGGTACCCCATGATCTGGAGGTGGAAGTGGCCGCACAGGATCAGCCGTACGTCGCTGCCCCGGACCGCGTCGGCCAGGTCCGCCGGGTTGCCCAGCCCCAGCGCCCGCTGGAGCGCGTTGTCGAGGGTGACCGGCGGATGGTGCAGGACGACGGTCGTGCCGTGCGGCGCCGGGGTGCGCAACAGCTCGCGCAGCCAGTCCAGTTGGGCGGCGCCGAGGTATCCGTACACCTTGCCCGGGACGAGCGAGTCGAGCGTGACGATCCGATGCCCGCCCACCGTGCTCGACGCCGCCAACTCGCCCACGGCGGAAATGAGCCGGGAGTCGGCGCGGTCCCCGCCCGCCGGGTCCAGATGGCCGCTGCCCAGTGCCTTCGCGAAGGCGCCGCGCTCGTCGTGGTTGCCGGTCGTGCAGAACACCGGGATGCCCCGCTCCCGGGCGAACGTGCCCACGAGGTCCCGTACGACCGCGTACTCCTCGGGTGCCCCGCTGTCCGCGAGGTCCCCGCTGGCGACGACGGCCCCGAGGCCCGGGAGATGCCCGGCGGCGGCGAGCATCCCGCGCAGTGACCCGGTGGTGTCGACGCCGTGGCGGTTGGGCGCGCCGGCGTGGTTGATGTGGATGTCGGAGAGATGGAGTATCCGCATCCCGGCGACGCTACTCCGGGCCACGACAGGCCACGGTCGGCTTCGGGCGGACCTTGTCCGTTCCGGCCTGAAAGCGGCCGGTTTCGCGCCTCCGCGCGGTCCGCGTCGTGGCCGGGGGCGGAACCGTACCCCGAGCCGACTATCGTCGACCGGACAAAAGGCCGGACGAATGGCCGGGGTCCCTCAGGTGAATTGGGGGTTGCTCGCGTCCCCCATCAGGGGCGGTGCGATCCCCGGGGGATTCGTACAGGATGATACGCGTGGGGCAAATCGTGCCCATGGTGCATACGGGGCAGACAGGGCAGGAGGCCTGCACGGCGTGGCGAACGCAGAGCACGGTGGTGGAGCGGGAGGTGCCTTCGGAGCGGGCGCCGCCGGGACGGCGCGGGCACGGCTGAAACTGGCCCGTGCGGCGCTCTGGCTCGTCGTCGCCGTTCTCGCGGTCAGACAGGTGGCCGTCGTCCTCGGCACCCCGAAGGCGGACCGGCTGACCGACCTGGAGACCTGGGTGGGCCCCGACGGCGTCCTGCATGTGAAGGGCTCGCTCTACGACTCGACGCAGTTCACCGGCACGCCCTTCGGCGGACTCGTCCTCAAGCCGCTCACCCGGGCCGCCGAACAGGCCCTCGGCTGGGGCTGGACCTTCGGCACGCTGCTGCTGGTCGTCGCGCTCGGTGTGGTCGCCGCCCGCGCCCTCCCGACGCCGGTGAGCCGCCGCACCTCGCTGCTCGCCGCGCCCGTCGCGATCAGCCTGCTGATGCTGTCGCTGCCCGTGCGCAACACCCTCTACCTCGGCCAGACCAGCATCATCCCCGTCCTGCTGGTCCTGCTCGGCTGCTTCGTCGCACGCGAGGAACGGGCGGCCGGCGCCCTCATCGGCCTCGCCGCGGCTCTCCAGCCCACTGTGCTGCTGTTCGCGCCGCTGCTGTGGTTCACCGGCCGGCGACGGGCCGCAGTCTGTGCCGGGATCACCTTCGCCGCCTGCACCGCGCTCGCGTGGATCGCGATGGCCGACGACTCGTACACCTACTGGGTCCACCACATGGGCGGGGTCGGGCTCGGCGGCGCCGCCGACGACCTCGCCAACCAGTCCCTGCACGGCGCCCTGCTGCGGCTGGGCTTCGAAGGACCCCTCGAGATCACCCTGTTCCTGGTGCTCGGCGCGGGCGTCGCCGCCCTCGGCCTGCGCCGGGCGGTGCGCTACGCCCAGGACGGCCAGCTGCTGCTGGCCGTCGCGATCACCGGTTGCGCGGCCATCGCGGTGTCTCCCACGACCTGGCAGCACCAGCTGCTGTGGGTGCTGCTCGCGGTCGTCGGCCGGGTCGGCAGGCGCGCCTCCGACCGCTACATGTGGCCGATCGCCGTCATCATCGTGATGACACTGCCCGCCAAGATGGTCATCCCGAACATGGGCGCCCTCTACCCGGTCCGCGACAACATCGTGCTGCTGGCCGCGATCGCCGCCGCCACCGTCGTACCGTTCCTGTCCCGGACCTCCGAGCACTACCGCTCACCGGTCCCCACGGACTACGCGGCGCCGGTCCCCGCCCGCTTCGGGCGCGTCCCGCTCACGCCCTTCCTGCGCCGGGTGCTCACCCGCCCGAACCTGCTCCTCGAACTGCTGCTGATCCGGGTCACGTACGCCGCCTACCAGAAGGTCCGGCTCGCCGCGACCGGCGGGACGACCACGGGCGGCCGGTCCACCGCCGAGGCGCACGGCCACCAGGTCCACGACATCGAGAAGTTCCTGCACATCGACGTCGAGCACTGGGTCAACCACACGGTCGTGAAGATCGGCTGGATGCGGGACTTCTTCGACTTCTACTACACGTCGTTCCACTTCTTCGTGCCCCTGACCGTCCTCGGCGTCCTCTACTGGCGCCGCCCGGTCGACTACCGCTGGGCCCGCGCCTCCCTCGGCTTCGCCACCCTGCTCGCCCTCGTCGGCTTCTGGCTCTACCCGCTGGCCCCGCCGCGTCTGATGCCGGGCCTCGGCATCATCGACACCGTGCACGGCGTCCAGGACTTCTCCAAGCCGGACTACGGCACGCTCACCGCCCTGACCAACCAGTACGCGGCGATGCCCTCGCTGCACTTCGGGTGGTCGCTGTGGTGCGGGCTCGTCATCGCGATCGTCGCGCCGAAGTGGTGGATGAAGGCGCTGGGGATGCTGCATCCGTTCTTCACCGTCTCCGCGATCGTCGCGACCGGCAACCACTGGGTGCTGGACGCGGTGGGCGGGGCGGCGGTGGTCCTCGCCGGGTTCGGACTGTCGTACGTGTTCATGGGCCCGCGTGCCCGTACGGTCGTGGCGGCAGCGGCGGAGGACGACGACGGCCTGCCGCGCCCGGCCTGGGCGGCGAAAACCCGCACCTGACCGGCAACAGGTGTCCCGGTGTCACCGGGAGCGCGGCCGGGCCAGCCGTTCCTGGAGTCTGGCGTGGCGGAACTGGTACACCGGGCCCGTCGCCCGCAGCAGGTTGCGGCGGCGGGCGTCCTCCAGGAAGGACATCAGGCGTACGGGGGTGCCCTCGGCGGCGGAGAGCTGTACGGCGGTCATGGCCGTGGCGACTCCCAGGTTGGTCACGGGACCCGCCGTGAGGCCGGCCCACAGGCCCGCGCCGAGGCCGAGCGGGGCACTGGTCCAGAAGTCGTGCCCCCAGGTGGCGGCGGGCACGACGAGCAGGGCGACCGTGAGGCCGACCAGGAGACCGAGGAAGAGCCGCAGCCTTATGTGGTGCAGCCACACGTCCCGGGGCCCGACGGACCGGCTGTCCGCCACGGGCGGGTTGGTGTGCTCCTCCCTGACCCTGTCGAACCAGCGCCCCGAGCCGTGGCCGATGAAGGTTCCGGCGACGAGTTCGTAGCCGCGGCCGTAGACCAGCGTCGTGCCGAAGCCGACCGGAATCGTGGAGAGGAAGCAGAGCCAGGCGGGCAGATCGACGTCCGTCAGCGTTCCGGTCCCGAAGACCAGCCAGACGCCGACCGCCGTCACCAGCCATTGGACGACGCCCGCCCGGACGGCCGACCGGCTGAAGATGTCCCGCCACCCGGCGCTCGGCAACGGCTGCGGGTCACCGCTGCGGAAACTCATGTGCCCGGCCGCGACCCCGGCCGTGATCGCGGATCCGGGCCCCAGCACGCCCGCCCACACGGGACCGGACCCCCGCAGGGTCAGGAAGAAGCAGCTCACGCCGTACAGGAGACCGACGACGGCTCCGACGGCGACCGCCCGTGGCCGGCGGTCCGCCCAGCTGGGGATGTGCCACCAGAGCAGGTCGCGCGTGCCCTGCTCGGTGAGGCGGACGGCCAGGTGACGCAGGGCCCGGTCGGCCGCCTCGGGGGAGTGCCGGGGGCGCGGGCGTCCCGGCCGCGCGGTGTACGCGGCGGTGACGGCGTGGTCGAGGAGATGGTCCTCGACGGCACGCGGGGTGGGGAAGCGGACGGGGTCGAGGAGTTCGTCGACCGGGTCGGCGTCGCCGTAGACGTCACGCAGGAGGCCGACGGCGAGGGGACTGGAGAGGGCGCGGGCGACGGAGCTGTCGGGTGTCCGCAGGAGCGTGTGCGCGAGTGCCTCCCAGGCGGGCGGCGACGGCTCGGGGAGCGGGCCGAGGAGATACGCGGCGGCGTCGGCGGGGCGCACGGGGAGGATCTCCAGCGCCACGGCACCGCTCAGCCGGGCCCGCCGGGAGGTGAGAACGGCCTCCTTCGAGCGGGACACGAGTACGAGGCGGAAGTCGGCGGACTCCAACGCGCTCACCATGGCCGTACGCAGCTTGCCGCCGACCTCGTCCAGGGCGTCCAGAAACAGCGCGACGCGGCCGGACTCCAGCAGTTCGAGCGCACGGGCACGGCCGTTGCGGCCCCGGAACAGGGTGTACTCGCGGGACAGCCGGGTCGCCGCCCAGTCGGCCGGGCTCTCGGCGGCCGGGTCCCAGCCGTGCAGCGACAGCAGCACCGGCACGGGCACGAGACGGCGCAGGTCGGCCGAGGCGGTGTTCGCGCGGTACCGGAGCGCGTCGAGAAGCAGGAGCACGGCGGCGGCCGTCTTGCCCACCGCGGGCGGGCCGACGAGGAGAAGCCGCCCGGAGGCCAACCCGCCGTAAGCGGCGTGCAGTTCACCCGGACCGCCACCCCGGCGCAGCCCGTCGCGGGTGGCGGGGACGAGCCCCGGCAGCGGGGCGAAGCGGGCGCGGGCGCCCTCGGCGGTGGCGCCGCTGACCCGGCCGGTCATCCTGCGGTCGCTCACCTGCCAGCGGACGGGCAGCGGGGCGGGGTCGAGGAGCCTGCGGAGTCCGGCCTCCCGCTCCCACTGACGGCGCACGGCGGCGGCCAGTTCGTCGGCCGCCGCGTCGAGGGGAGAGGGCGCGGTGACGTCGTAGCGGACGTTCATGGTGTTGCCGGTGCCGACCTGGAGGGCGGTGGGACCGTGGAAGGTGTTGCCCTTCAACTCCCCTGACTCCCTCGATTCCCCTAATTCCTTTGGGCTGTCCGGCTTGTCGGGTACCTCGGTCGGGCCGTCCGGGCCGCTGTCGGTCATCCGGTGGGTCCGCCGGGTCCGAAGTGGACGTCCTGGTGGTTGTGGTCGCCGACCTGGACCGCCGTGGGGCCGTGGAAGGTGTTGCCGGACACCACACCCCGGCCGGCCTGCACAGCTGTCGACTCCTCGGCCAGCGCGCGGAGTTCGGCGACGAGGCGTTCACGTTCGGGCTGCTCCAGGCTCTCCAGCAACGCCTCGAACCGCCCCTGCCAGAGGCCGACCTGAAGGTCCCGGACCCGCCCGGCCTCGTCCTCGCCGGCGGCGTCCAGTACGGCGGCGGTCTGGTCGAGCCGCTCCAGAGCGTCGCTCTCCCGCTCGGGATCGCCGCGGCCGACGAGCCGGGCGCACCGGTCCCGGAACGCGGTCCACAGATCCGAACTCGCGCTCTGTACAACCGTCGTGCCCGCCGCGGCGGCAGCCGCGATCATCGCCTCTGCCAGCATCCCCGGTCGCTCCCTCGCGTCAAGTCGATGACGAGACCTTAGACCGACCGGCAAACGGGGGGCGGCGTCGCGGGCCCGGGCACGCGCATCTGCCGCGTTGTCGTCAATCACCATGGCTCCGCCATGCCTCAATCCTCCGCCTTGCAGCCGCACGCACCCAGCCCCGTTCCTTCTCCCACCCCTCATGTGCCGGTCGGTCTCATTTCCCGCCCGGCACCCGAACCACCCGTCCGCCGGCGGACCTCTTCGCGATGTCCTGTGGTGTGGTGGGCGCCGCCGCCTGGAGTCGGTATTCGGTGGGCGGCACGCCATAGGCGTTGCGGAAGGCCCGGCTGAACTCGGCGGGGCGGCTCAGGCCCCAGCGGGCTGCGATGGTGTGGACGGGCGTGGCGCGCAGGGCGGGGTCCGCCAGGTCGCGGCGGGCGCCTTCCAGCCGCTGGACGCGGATCCAGCCCGCGACCGTTTCGCCGCGCGTCTCCTGCTGGAAGAGACGGTGCAGATAGCTGAGGGAGATGTGGTGGGCGGCGGCGATCACGGGCGGGGAGAGGTCCGGGTCGTGGAGGTTGCGCCGGACGAAGGCCCGTATGTGCGCGGTGAGGGTGCGCCGGCGGGTTTCCGGGGTCAGGGCCGTCTCACTGTCGAGTTCCTGCGCGAACCAGGCCAGCAGCAGGTCGAGCACCACGGTGCCCAGGCGTGGCGCGTCGGACGGCTGGAGGGAGTCGGCCTGCTCGGCCACGCCGGTGAGGAAGCCGGACAGCAGGGCGCCCACTCCCTCCTGCGCCGACAGCCGTCTGGCCAGCAGGTCCGCGACCCGGTCCGGTGATATCGGTACCAGGACCTTGGGGAACTCGACGCCCACCCCCGTGACCACACAACGGTCCTTGTCCGCCGGGGGCCGTACGTCGTACGGCTGCGAGGTGTCGACCACGTACAGGTCCTGCGGGCCGTGGGTGTCCATCCGCCCGGCCTGGTCGACTCCCAGCCCGCCGCCGAGCACCAGCGAGACGTGGTAGAACTCCGGGTCCGACTGCCGGATCATCCGTGTGGTCCGCCGGAACCGCATCGGCCGGAACGACCCCGGCCACACCGTCACGGGTCCCAGCTGCAACAGCCGCTGTTCCGCCCAGAAGTCGTCGGCGTACTCGCTGCTCATGTCGCTGGGGGCGTGCGTCCGGCCGACCAACTCCCGCCAGTATTCGAACCGGTCCTCCGCCGCCACGTCCTCACTCCGGAACGCCGTCCCGATCATCGTGTCCGCACCCCTGTCACCATTCACCTGGCCCGTACCCGTCACATACTCGTTGACAGAGCGCCGACAGGCTTGAACCTGCTTGGCTGAAAGCGTAGTTGAGAGCGTGTGCCGGACAGCCCTAGGAACCGGCCCGTAGCGGGGGCAGGTCGAGGTCCGGGCGGTGCGAGCGGGCCAGCAGACGGAGGCAGGTGACCGGGTTGTCGCGGACGGGGCGGCGGGTGACCGTGGCGCCCATGGTGGCTGCCCGGCGCAGACGCTGGTCGTGCAGGAGGATGACGAAGCGGGTCAACGTGCGCTGCTCCGCCGGGAGTTCGGCGACGATCCGGGTCGCCTCGCGGAGCGTGGCGTGGGCCGTCGCCGCCGTGGCGGAGAGCAGGGAACGGACACCGGGGAGGTCCCGGCCTTGCTCCAGGTCGGCCCGTACGGCACCGTGTTTTTCCAGGTCGTCGGTGGGGAGGTAGAGGCGTCCGTCGCGCAGGTCCTCGGCCAGGTCGGTGAGGAAGTCGGTGCGCTGGCAGGCGTCGGCGAGCAGCCGGCAGCTGTCCGCGTAGGCCCGGCTGCCGCCGCCCGGCATCGACAGGCCCGAGGTGATCATGAGGAACGGCCAGGTCAGCTTGTCGATGTACGCCTGGTAGTCGTCCTCGGTCGTGAACCCGCCGAAGTCCAGGTCGATTTCGGCCCCGACGAGATACGAGTCCACCCAGGAGCGCGGCAGTTCACGTGCCTCGGCGGTGTGCAGGAAGGCCCGCAGCAGGGGATGGCGGGCGGTTCCGGTGTCCAGCGCTGTGCGCACCTGCCCGGCCCAGCTCTCGTAGCGGCGCGTCCGCTCCGCCACGGTGCCCCGGTCGCAGAGGTCGTCGGTGAACGACGCGAACGCGTATCCGGCCAGGGTGTGGGGCTGGAGACGGGCGGGCATCAGCAGCCGCACCGCCACATGGCCGGCGGGTTCCCGGCTCAGCATGAACTGCTTGGCCTTCAGATAGGCGGCGCGGTCACTGCCGCTGGTCACTCCCGCCGCGTCCAGACAACGTTGCCAGGATCGCACCGGCACGCCTCACCGTCGTAGTTGCGTTTGCCTTCGCAGTCTACGACCGGTGGTGGGCGGAGGCAGGGGCGGGGCGTGGGATGTGCCCCTGCCTCACGTCGGGACGGGCCGGCGACGCCGGGAGGCCGCCGGCCCGAGTCTCGCGGCCTTCTCGCGTGGCTGTGGCTAGCCCGCGCTCACCTGGAGTTCCTTGACGCCGTTGACCCAGGCCGAGCGCAGTCGGCGCGGGTCTCCGGTCAGGGTGAGGCCCGGCATGGCGTCGGCGAGGGCGTTGAAGATCAGGTTGATCTCCATGACGGCCAGGGACTTGCCGAGGCAGAAGTGCGGGCCTCCACCGCCGAAGCCGAGGTGCGGATTGGGGTCGCGGGTGATGTCGAACACGTTCGGGGAGTCGAAGACCTCGGGGTCGCGGTTGGCGGAGGAGTAGAACATGCCGACGCGGTCGCCCTCTTTGATCTTCTGGCCGCCCAACTCGGTGTCCTGGGTGGCCGTTCGCTGGAAGGACATGATCGGGGTGGCCCAGCGCACGATCTCCTCGGCGGTGGTTTCCGGGCGTTCGCGCTTGTACAGCTCCCACTGGTCGGGATGGGTGAGGAAGGCGTGCATGCCGTGGGTGATGGCGTTGCGGGTCGTCTCGTTGCCCGCCACGGCCAGCATCAGCACGAAGAAGCCGAACTCGTCCGAGGCGAGGTTGCCCTCGTCCGTGGCGGCCACCAGCGTGGTGACGATGTCCTTCGCCGGGCACTGCTTGCGCTCGGCGGACATGTTCATGGCGTACGCGATGAGTTCCATCGCCGACTGCTGGCCGACCTCCGCGGTGATCGCGAACTCCGGATCGTCGTACGAGATCATCCTGTTGGACCACTCGAAGATCCTGAGGCGGTCCTCCTGGGGGATGCCGATCAGCTCCGCGATGGCCTGGAGAGGCAGTTCGCAGGCGACCTCCGTGACGAAGTCGAAGGAGCCGCCACGGGCGGCGGCGCTCGCGGCGATGGCGAGCGCGCGGCTGCGCAGGTTGTCCTCCAGACCGCGGATCGCGCGCGGGGTGAAGCCGCGCTGGACGATCTGGCGGACCCGGGTGTGCTCGGGCGGGTCCATGTTGAGCATGAACAGCCGCTGGGCGTCGATCGCGTCGCGCTCGATGTGCTCGTTGAAGCGGATGATCGCCGTGTTGGTGTTGGACGAGAACAACTCCGGGTGCGTGGAAACGTACTTGACGTCCGCGTGCCGGGCGACGGCCCAGTAGCCCTCGTCGGCGAAGCCCGCGATGCCGGGGTGCTGGGGCACCCAGTGGACCGGCTCGGTGGCGCGCAGCTCGGCGAACTCCGGAAGAGGTACGCGGTCTTGGAGCAGGTCGGGGTCGGTGAAGTCGAACCCTTCAGGCAGCGCGGGACAGGACGCCATCGGAAACTCCCGTCATCTGACCAGTATCTGACGGTCCATCAGGAATGGGTGGGTGTCGCGAAGGTAGTAACGGGTTCCAGAAGAGGCAAGGGGTGCGACGCCACCAATTCCGGGCACCGCTTGTGCTATCGGGCGCTGCAAGGGGGTTGCGGTGTCGGACGGGCCGTCAGCAGACTGCAAGCAGAACTAGAACGCGTACTAGTTCTGCGTGGCGGGTGGCCGGGACGCCCGCGCCGCGCGGGTGACCTGAGGAGAGGAACTCCCCATCATGGCCGCGGAACCCGTGATCGTCGAAGCCGTACGCACCCCCATCGGCAGGCGCGGCGGCGCCCTCGCCAACCTGCACCCCGCCTACCTCCTGGGCGAGACCTACCGCGAACTGCTGGGCCGTACCGGCATCCCCGCCGACTGCGTCGAGCAGATCGTCGGCGGCGCGGTCACCCAGGCCGGCGAACAGTCCGCCAACCCCGCCCGCACCGCCTGGCTGACCATGGGCCTGCCGTATGAGACCGCGGCGACCACTGTCAACGCCCAGTGCGGCTCCTCCCAGCAGGCCTCGCACATGGTCGCCAACATGATCTCGGCGGGCGTCATCGACGTCGGCATCAGCTGCGGGGTGGAGGCCATGTCGCGGGTGCCGCTGGGCTCGGCGTCCAAGCACGGCCCCGGGAAGCCGTTCCCGGAGGAGTGGAACGTGGATCTGCCCAACCAGTTCGAGGCGGCGGAGCGGATCGCCCGGCGGCGCGGGCTGACCAGGGAGAACGTGGACGCGCTGGGTCTTGTCTCGCAGGAGCGGGCGGCGGTCGCCTGGGCGGAGGAGCGGTTCAAGCGGGAGACGTTCGCCGTCCAGGTGCCCACGACGGAGGAGGAGCAGGGCGCCGGGCAGGGCATGTGGCGGCTCGTCGACCGGGACGAGGGGCTGCGGGACACGTCGGCCGACGCGCTGGCCTCCCTCAAGCCGATCATGCCGACCGCTGTCCATACGGCGGGCAACTCCTCCCAGATCAGCGACGGTTCGGCGGCGCTGCTGTGGGCGTCGAAGCGGATGGCGCGGGCGCTGAAGCTGCGCCCGAGGGCGCGGATCGTGGCCCAGGCGCTGGTGGGCTCCGACCCGCACTTCCACCTGGACGGTCCGATCGACGCGACCCGGGCGGTGCTCGGCAAGGCGGGCATGACGCTGAAGGACATCGACCTGATCGAGATCAACGAGGCGTTCGCGTCGGTGGTGTTGAGCTGGTCGCAGGTCTTCGAGCAGGACCTGGACAAGGTGAACGTGAACGGCGGGGCCATCGCCCTCGGGCATCCGGTGGGCGCGACCGGGGCGCGGCTGATCGCCACGGCGCTGCATGAACTGGAGCGGGTGGACAAGGAGTTCGCGCTGATCACCATGTGCGCGGGCGGGGCTCTGGCGACGGGGACGATCATCCAGCGGTTGTGAAGGTGGTCGCGGTGGTGGCTGCGGCTCACTCGTACAGGGGGCCGTCCGGCGTTTGCCCGTGCCCTGCGTAGCCCGTGGATTACGGTGCGTGAGAATCCATGGGTGTTGTAGGGGGAGGGTGCGATGCCGCAACGACGTCCTGTGACGAGTCGCAGCCAGGAGCCGCGCCAGCGGTTCGCCGAGGAGCTGAAGGCGTTGCGCGGGGCGAGCGGCGAGAGCCTGCGGCAGCTGGCCGACAAGCTGGGCTGGGACTCCTCGCTCTTCGGCAAGATGGAGAACGGCCACACGCTCGGCAGCGGGGATGTGGTCGTGGCGCTCGACCAGTACTACGACACGGGCACGTTGCTGGTGACGTTGTGGGAACTGGCGCTCGGGGGCAAGGCCGAGTTCAAGGAGCAGTACCGCGAGTACATGCAGCTGGAGTCCGAGGCGGTGAGCCTGTGGCACTTCGGGGTCACCAGGATTCCGGGCGTGCTCCAGACGCGCGGGTACGCGACCGAGGTGCTTGAGGCGGGCGACATCCGGGGAGAGGAGCTCGCCCAGCAGGTCGGGGCGCGGCTCGGCCGAGCCGAGTTGCTGACCCGGGAGGGCGGCCCGCACTTCCGCACCATCCTGTACGAGGCCGTCCTGCGCGTGGCGCTGCGCGAAAAGGGGGCTTGGCGGGAGCAGCTGGAGTACCTGTTGAAGGTCTCCGAGCACCCGTACGTCACGATTCAGGTGCTGCCGTTCAGCGCCGGGCCGTGCAGCCTGGACGGCACGCATGTGATGTTCCTGAGGCTGCCTGACGGCCGTACCGTGGCTTACACGGAGACCGCCCACCGAGGTGAACTCATCCAGGAGCACACCTCACTCGACCGGCTGCAACTCGCATACGATGCGATGCGCGACCTGGCCCTGTCCCTCGCCGAGTCGCGGAAGTTCATCGGGCAGATGCTGGAGGAAACACCGTGCGATCCATCGACCTGACAGCTGTGACGTGGCGCAAGAGCAGTTACAGCAACTCGGACGGCGGCGAGTGCGTCGAGGTTTCCGACGACTTCCTGGCGGCTGCCTCCTGGCGCAAGAGCAGCTACAGCAACCCCGACGGCGGCGCGTGCCTCGAAGTCGCCGACAACCTCCCCGTCGTGCCCGTCCGTGACTCCAAGAACCCGCACGGTCCCGCTCTCGTGTTCCCCGCCGGCGCCTGGGCAGTTTTCGTAACCACCCTGCGGAACTGATCGAAACCCTGTACGTACGCGCGAGCTGAGTTAGCCTCGTTCTGCCAGTGAGGCGAACTGGCGTATGTAGAACATCACTTCGGGGGTTTTGTGACGGACGAATCTGCCGCCCTGCGGCAGGCCGGCGCGGCCCCCCTGCGTCCCGCAGACCCTGAACACATCGGCCCCTACGTGCCGTTGGCGTTGCTCGGCAGCGGTGGCATGGGGCGGGTCTATCTGGCGCGCCCCTCGGACGACGGTCCCGGCCTGTTCGCGGTCAAGGTGATCCGCCCGGAGTACGCCGAGGACCCGACGTTCCGGCGCCGCTTCGAGCAGGAGGCGTTGGTGCACGGCCGGGTCCGTTCGCCGCGCGCGCCGAGGCTGTGCGGTACGGGGTTCCAGGACGAGTTGCTGTGGATGGCCACGGAGTACCTCGCCGCGCTCGACCTCACGGAAGCCGTACGGGAGGACGGTGCCCTGGAGCGGGGCGCCGTCTGGCGGTTGGTGGCGGAGTTGGGGCAGGCGCTCGCCGACCTCGCCGCCACGGGGATCGTGCACCGGGACCTGAAGCCTTCCAACGTGCTGCTGTCGCTCCGGGGCGCCCACGTCATCGACTTCGGCATCTCCAAGGCCGCCGACGCGAGCGCGATCACCGGTACCGGCAACCGGGTCGGAACGCCCGCCTACATGTCCCCGGAGTATCTGCGGACCGGCCACTGCGACGCGACGTCCGACGTGTTCTCGCTCGCCGGGACACTGATCTACGCGGCGGTCGGCCGGGCCCCCTTCGGCGACGGCACCGGCGTCGACGTGATGCACCGGGTCGCCTTCGAGGAGCCCGACGCCGAGGTGATCGGCGAGATCACGGCCATCGACCCGGCGCTGGGCGCGCTGCTGGCCGCCTGCCTCGCCAAGGAACCCGAGCGGCGGCCGACGCCGAGGGCGCTGGTCCAGGCGGCGCGTGAGTGTGCCGGCGAGTCCCCGGAGGCGTCCAGGTGGCCGGAACCGCTGCTCGGCAGGGTGCTGGAGCGGCAGCGGGCGTACGACGTCCTGTACCGCGTCCCCGTGGCGCGGGCGGCGGAGCTGCGCCTCCAGGGCCACCGCCCGAACCCGGCGCTACCGGTGCCGGCGAAGGACGCGGCGCTCGTCCCGGCGGCTGATCCGGCCGTCCCGGTCGTGGCGTCCGACGAGACGTCCCCGGGGCGGCGGCGCCCTAAGGGAGCTGTCGCCTGGGCGCGCAGAAGACCGGTACCGGCCGCTGCGGCGGCCCTCGCCCTCTGTGCCCTGGCCGGGCTGGCCTTCGTGCTCGCCAGCCCGGAGGACCGGGCGACCGCCTCGCAGCCCGGGGCCGGCCCGACGGCCTCCGCCGACACCGCCGCCGAGGCGGGCGGCGCCCTGCCGAAGCCGGGTGCCTCGAACGGGAAGTCGGTCCCGAGCACGTCCGGCAACGGCACCGAGACCGCCGACGGCCCCGCCGACCCCTCACAGGTCTCCGACGACACCGACGACACCGACAACACCGACGGCAACGCCGGGAACGACCCCACGGACCCCGACACCCCCACGGGCACGGACCCGACCGTGGGTACGGGCACCGACCCCGACCCCGGGACGGACGGCGGCACCGGCACCACTCCCACCCCCACGCCGTCTCCGGTCACCTCCACGACCGAGCCCGCCTCGGCACCCTGGGTCACCGACTGCACGTACTACGCGGGCAAGGCCCGCACGGCCGTCGGCGACACCGGGAAGCGCGTCAAGCAGGTCCAGTGCATCCTCATGCTGCGTGGGTACGACATCGGCGGCACCGGCGTGGACGGCGTGTTCGGGGAGGGACTGGAGGCCGCGATGGAGAGATTCCAGTCCGACAAGGGACTTGCCATCGACGGCATCGTGAAGCGGGTGACCTGGGACAACCTGCGGGCGTCCAAGTGACTCCGCCCGGGTAACGGGACGGAGTCACCCGGCGGTTGGCGCCGGAACAGCGTACGAACGACCCTGACGAGGCGTCAGCAGGTCGACCTGTACACGTACTTGCTCACGTTCGCGTCGCCCAGGTTGGCCGCCGTGATCGACACGAACGACGTGCCGATCGACTTCGTCACCTTCTTCCCCTGGATCGCGTTCACCGCCTCCCGCACCGCCTGCGCGCCGATCTCCTCCGCCTTCTGGGCGATCAGCGCCTGGACCGTGCCCTTCTTCAGCTGCTCGACCTGCGCGGGGCCCGCGTCGAAGCCGACGACCTTGATCTTGCCGACCTTGCCGGCGTCCTTGATGGCGTTGTTGGCGCCGTCGCTGGCCGGGGTGCTGATGGAGAAGATGCCCGCCAAATCGGGGTCCTTGGAGAGGGACGCGGCGGTGAGGCGGGCGGCCTCGACGACGCCGCCGCTGGGCGTGGAGGGCTGGACGCCGACGAAGGAGATGTTCGGGTACTTCTTGATCTCGTCCTCGAAGCCCTTGATCCGCTGGTCGGCCGTGGTGACACCCGGGGTGCCGCCGATGATGACGACCTTGCCCTTCTCGCCGACGAGCTTGGCCAGCGTGCGGGCCGCCTCGGCGCCGCCCTCCACGTTGTTGGAGGAGACCGCGGAGGACACGAAGCTCGTGTCGTCGAGGCCCGTGTCCGCCGTCACGATCTTGATGCCGGCCTCGTTGGCCTGCTTCAACGGCGTACCCAGCGCCTTCGAGTCCGTCGGCGCGATGACGATGGCGTTCGGCTTCTTGGCCACCGTGCTGGTCAGGATCGGCGTCTGGGTGGCCGGGTCGAAGGTCGTCGCACCCTGGACGTCCACGGTGGCGCCGAGCTTCTTGCCCTCGGCCTTCGCCCCGCAACCGAGGGTGTTGTAGAAGGAGTCGGAGGCGGTGCCGAGGATGACGGTCACCTTGGGATTCGAGGTGGAGGAGGAATCGCCGGACCCGCAGGCGGTGGCCCCGAGGACGATGACGGTGGCGAGGGCAGCGCCTCTGAGGGTGAGGTGGGCGGTCTTCATGGTGCAACTCCATTGGTGCGACGGGGCGTTGAGCGGGGGGCGTTCGAGAGGGCGGAGGCGGTCCTAACGGAGCGTGCGGCGGCGCCGGTTGACGTGGTCGACGTACACGACCCCCGCCAAAACCGCGCCGACCGCGACCTGCTGCCAGAACGGCTGGAGGCCGATGATGACCAGGCCGTTGCTGAGCACGGCCGGGATGAGGGAGCCGAAGGCGGTGCCCAGGACGCTGCCCACACCACCGAAGAGGCTGGTGCCGCCGAGCACGGTGGCGACGATCGCCTGGAGGTTGTCCCCGGTGTGGCCACCGACGGTGGTGGTGGAGAAGCGGGCCAGGTTGACGTACGCGGCGATTCCCGCGAGGAGCCCGCAGAGCGCGTACACCTTGATGAGGTGGCGGTCGACGGCGACTCCGGCGCGGCGGGCGGCCTCGACATTGGAGCCGATCGTGCGGGTGTAGGTGCCGAAGCGGGTCAGGCCGAGGACGATCGCGCCGCCGATGGTCAGGCCGATGGCCAGCCACACCGTGTACGGGATGCCCAGGAAGCGGCCGAAGCCGAGGCCGCTGACCAGGGAGTCGGGGACTCCGCGCAGGTCCAGGCCGTTGGTGAGGACCAGGGCGCCGCCGCCCGCCGCCGAGAGGGTGGCCAGCGTGGCGATCAGCGGCGGGAGTTTGGCCTTGGTGACCAGGAGACCGTTCAGGACGCCCCAGGCGAGGCCCGTCGCCATCGTTGTCACCAGGCCCGCCAGCAGGGTCAGCGGGCCGTCGCCGCCCAGTGCCGACATCACCTTCACGCCCACGACCCCGGAGAAGATCAGCACCGAGCCGACCGACAGGTCGATGCCCCCGGTGGTCATCACGAACGTCATCCCGATGGCCAGCACACAGTAGGAGGCGGCCTCGATGGCGACGCTGCGCAGGTTGTACGCGGTGAGGAAGTTGTCGGGGTACATGGCGCCGAACACCGCCACCAGCACCAGCAGAACCACCAGGGCCAGGCTCCGGGTGCCCTTCATGTTGCGCCAGGCGGCGGCGAGGGCCGCCGAGCGCAGGGAACGGGGGGCGTCCTCGTCCGGTCCGGCGGCGGCGGACTTCACCTCGGTGGTGGGGGTCATGACTGGTCCTCGCTGTCCGACGGATTGAGGGCGGGATCCGAGGCGTCCTCGAAGGTGAGCGCGCCCGTCATGGCGCCGAGGACGTTCTCGCTGGTGGCCGTCGCGCCCGACAGCCGGGCCACCCGCTGGCCGAGCCGCAGCACCTCGATACGGTCCGCGTACTCGAAGACGAACGGCAGGTTGTGGCTGATCAGGACCACCGCCACGCCTGAGGACCGGACCCGCTGGATCAGCTGTCCGACCCGTTCCGTCTGGACGACGCCCAGCGCGGCCGTGGGTTCGTCCATCAGCAGCACCCGGTCCGCCCAGTTCACTGCCCGGCCGACCGCGATGCCCTGGCGCTGGCCGCCGGACATCGTGACGACCTGCGCGGCGGTGTCCTGGATGCCGACCCCGAGCGAGCCGAACGCCTCGTCGGCCTTGGTCCGCATGGCCTTCCGGTCCAGGAAGCCGAGCCTGCCGAGCAGACCGGGGCGCATGATCTCGCGGCCCAGGAACAGGTTCTCGGCGGGGTCCAGGTCGGGCGCGAGGGCCAGGTCCTGGTAGACGGTCTCGATGCCCAGGCGGCGGGCGGCGATCGGGTCCGGGATGCTCACCGGCTTGCCGTCGACCCTGATCTCCCCCGCGTCGGGCTGGATCACCCCGGAGATGACCTTGATCGTGGTGCTCTTGCCCGCGCCGTTGTCGCCGACCAGCGCGACCACCTCGCCCGGGTAGACGGTGAGCGCGGCACCGCGCAGCGCCTGCACCTGGCCGTAGCTCTTGACGATGCCGGACAGTTCGAGGACCGGGGTGGCGGCGGCGGTGGCCCCGTGCGGTGTCGGGCCGGCGTACCCCGGAGTCGGGGTGGCCGGAGTGGGGATGCTCATGGCTTCTGCTCTCCGCTTCCACGGGGGGTCAGTACGGTGCCGAGCTCGACCCGGCGGGGTGGTCCGCTCTCGCCCGCGATCCGGGCCAGCAGCAGTCGGGCGGCCTCGCGGCCCATCTCGTAGGCGTCCCCGGACACCACCGTCACGGGAGTCGGCAGCAGGTCGGCGAACGGGAAGTCGTCGAAGCCGACCAGGGCCAGGCCCTGCCCCGGGCCCATGGCGCGCAGGGCGCCGTGGGTCAGGAAGTTGGTGGTGGTGAACAGCGCCGTGGGGCGCCGGTCCGGGGGCAGCGCCAGCAGCTCGGCGGCGGCCTGCTCGGCCTCCGCCCGGGTGCCGTGCTCCAGCCTCGCGACCAGGGTCTCGTCGACCTCGCCGAAGGCGGCGCGTACGGCGTCCACGTAGCCGTCGAGACGGCGTCCGGTCGTGTAGTAGCTGGCCGCCACCAGGACGCCGATCCGCCGGTGACCGGCGGCGATCAGATGCTCGGTGGCCTTGCGGGCGCCCCCGCGGTTGTCCAGCAGCACGGTGTCCGCGTCCAGGCCCAGCGCGGGCCGGTCCAGGAAGACCACCGGGGTGCCCTGGGCTACCTCACGGCCGAGATAGCCGTAGTCCATCGCTCCCGGCACGATCAGCAGCCCGGCGACGCGCTGCCCGAGCAGGTCGTCGATGCCCCGGCGCTCGGCCTCGGGGTCCTCGTCCGAGCTGGCCAGCACCACGTTGTGGCCGTGGGCGCGGGCCACGCCCATGACACCGTTGGCGATCGAGCCGTAGAACGGGTTGGTCAGGTCGCCGACCAGCAGCGCGAGCGTGGTGCTGCGCTGGCCGGGGCGCAGGCTCCGGGCGAGGTCGTTACGGCGGTAGCCGGTCTCGTCTATGGCAGCGCGCACCCGCTCCGCGATCGCGGAGGAGACCGTCTCGTCACCGTTGACGAACCGGGAGACGGTCTTGATCGACACCCCGGCAAGGGCGGCGACCTCCCGCATGGTGGGCGTTCGCATGTCCGGCATCACTCCGAAAAGGGTCACTTGGGTGTCGCTGCGTGCCGCACAGCAAACCTCCGTGAAACAACGTTGTCAATGGATTGGAACAGGGATTTTGCTTGCCCTTGCGCGGTGCGGGGGTCGGTACGTACGCTCCGACAACGTTGTTTCGGAACAACGTTGTCTCGGTGGACCGGCAGCGTTGAGAAGCGTTGAGAAGTGCTGTGAAGAAGTGTTGAGAAGTGCTGTGAGAAGTACGCGGGAGGATGATCATGCTGCCTGTCAGTGACCCGGAGGCCGGGCTGCCGGAAGGCCTCCGCGCCCTGCGCGCCGACGTGCACCGCGAGCTGCGCTCCCTCGACCCGCGCGCCGCCGACCGCTTCACCCGGCTGCTGACCGACACCTGGGGCAGGGCCATGCGCCCGCTCCCCGACGGCGAGGTCTTCGTCCTCACCGGCGACATCCCCGCGATGTGGCTGCGCGACAGCACCGCCCAGGTCCGCCCCTACCTCCTCGCCGCCGACGACCCCGCCGTCGCCACCGCGCTCACCGGCGTCCTGCGCCGCCAGCTGCGGTACGTCCTCGCCGACCCGTACGCCAACGCCTTCAACGCCGAACCCGACGGCTCCGGCGCCGGTCACATCGACGAGCCGACCCCCGACCCGCTGGTCTGGGAGCAGAAGTACGAGATCGACTCGCTCTGCGCCCCGCTCCAGCTGGCCTACGGCATCTGGCGGGCCACCGGCAGCCTCGGCCACCTCACCGCCGACGACCGCTTCGTCCGCGCCGCCCGCCGCGTCATCGCCCTGTGGCGGATCGAGCAGGACCACGAGAACCGCTCGCCGTACGGGTTCCGGCGCCTCGGCGACTACGAGTACGACACGCTGCCGCGCGGCGGCCGGGGCGCGCCCACCGCGCCCACCGGCATGACCTGGTCCGGCTTCCGCCCCAGCGACGACCGCTGCCAGTACGGCTATCTGGTCTCGGCCAACGCCATGGCGGCCGTCGCCCTCGCCGGCCTCGCCGAACTGGCGGCGGCGATCGGCGACCCCGCCCTGGCCGCCGACGCCACCGCGCTGTCCGGCGAGATCGCCACCGGGGTGCGTACGCACGGGGTGACCGCAGGGGCAGACCCTGGGGTGTACGCGTACGAAGTCGACGGTCTCGGCGGGCAGTTGCTGATGGACGACGCCAACATCCCGAGCCTGCTCTCACTGCCCTACCTCGGCTGGTGCGACCCGGGCGACCAGCTCTACCTGCGCACCCGCGAGTTCGTCCTCAGCGACGCCAACCCCTTCTACTACGCGGGCGGTTCGGCCGCCGGCATCGGCAGCCCGCACACCCCGCCCGACCACGTCTGGCCGCTCTCCCTCACCATGCAGGCCCTGACCAGCGACGACGAGGCCGAGCGGACCCGCCTCGCCGAGCTGCTGCTGCGCACCGACGGGGGCACCGGGTCCGTGCACGAGAGCTTCCACGTCGACGACCCCGCGACCTTCACCCGCCCCTGGTTCGGCTGGGGCGACGCCCTCTTCGCCGAGCTGCTCCTCGACCTCACGGGACGCTCGACGGCGCGCCTGCACCCACGCCTGTCCATCACCGAACCGCCTTCACAGTAAGGGCACTTCCGCTCTCCCGGCGCCGGCGGTCGCTACGATCTGCGGCGTGTGCGCAAACATTGTGGTCGCCGAAGACGACGCGAAGCAGGCCGAACTGGTGCGCCGCTACCTGGAGCACGAGGGTCACACCGTCACGGTCGTCGAGGACGGCCGGACGGCTCTGGAGACGGTCCGGCACCAGGAACCCGACCTGGTCGTCCTCGACGTGATGATGCCGAGAGCCGACGGCCTCGACGTCGTACGGATCCTGCGCGCCGAACGCCGGGAGGTGCCGGTGCTGATGCTGACGGCCCGCAGCACCGAGGACGACATGCTGCTCGGCCTCGACCTCGGCGCCGACGACTACATGACCAAGCCGTTCAGCCCGCGCGAACTGACGGCCCGGGTAAGGACGTTGCTGCGCCGCAACCGGCGCGGCGCCGACCCGGCTCCCGCGACCGTGTCCCTCCCCGTCCCTGTCCCCGCTCCCGCCCCGGAGCCCGAAGTGACCCCGGACGGGAAGGTGTTGGCGGTCGGCGCGCTCAGGGTCGATCCCGCCCGGCACGAGGTGTCGGTCGCCGGTACGCCCGTCGAGTGCACGCCCGGTGAGTTCCGTATCCTCGCGGCGATGGCGGCCGAGCCCGGCCGGGTCTTCACCAGGGCGCGGCTTCTGGACGAACTGCACGGCTTCGACAAGTACATCAGCGGCCGGACCGTCGACGTGCACGTCATGAACCTGCGCAAGAAGATCGAGCGCGCCCCACGACGGCCGGCCCGTCTCATCACCGTCTTCGGCGTCGGCTACAAACTGACGGACCCGGCGAGGAACGTACGCCATGCGTCGTCCTGACAGGAGGGGCCCGGCGGGGGCCAGGCTGCCGCTCCGCAAGAGCCTGGCGGGGCGGCTGCTGACCGTGTCGGCGCTGGTCGCCTCGTGCTCGGTCGCCGCGACCGCCTGGCTGGCCGTGCAGACGACCTCCGTCGCGATCCGCCAGGAGCAGGGGCAGACCCTCAAGTCCGACGCGAAGATCTACGACACCCTCCTCGGATACGCGGCCACCCACCCCAACTGGGGGGGCGTCGACACCACCGTGCGAGAACTGGCCGGTAAGTCCGGGCGCCGGATCGTGCTGACCACGCGGGACCGGCGCCCGTTCGTGGACTCGGCCGCCTCGGCCGACTCGCGCTCGGCGGGCGGCAGTTCCACGTCGGCTGCGCTCGCACCGCAGCCCTCGGCGGTCGTGGACCCCCTCGCCGTCGACACCGTGCTGGTGCCCGACGCGGCCAAGGCCGGCTCGGACAGCGTCGATCCACGGGCCGTGGGGCCCTTCCGGCTGCCCGCGAAGGAACGCACCGCACTGCGGAAGGCCTCCGAGGGGAGGGTGAAGTGCCTCAGCCAGATGGGTATCGCCGCCGACGTCGTCGAGAGCCCGGGCGGACGGCCTCGCGTCCGGTTCGTGAGCGACGAGACAGAGGGTGGGACCGACAGCGTGACCGACCGTGACCTGGAGGCCAAGTGCCTGGCGTCCTACTCGGTCGGTCCCACCGCGACCGAGCGGAAGGCCCTGAGCGCCCTCAACCAACTGGCCGACGCCTGCCTGAAACGGCAGGGCCGCACCGCCGTGAAACTGAACCTGGACCTGTCCTGGGACCGGAGTTACGTGTACGGGCGGGACGACGCGCTCGACTACGCCGAGAAAGGCCTCAGCGCTCGGGAGGCGAAGGCCCTGGCCGCCAAGAAGGCGGAGGACGCCGCGACGGCCCAACGCAAGGCGGCCTCCGGCGGCGCACTCGACTACACCCCCGCCGAGATCCGCGACAGCGCCTACGACCGGGCCGTGGCCGACTGTGTCGGCAGCGCCCGCCGGGAACAGCTCACGGGCTATGTCGCCGCGCGCGCACTGCTGTTCATCGACGGCCCCGGCGCCGCCGGCGTACCCGGCTTCGACCTCTCCCGGGCCAACACCGCACGCATCGCCGGCGTCACCGCCCTGGTCCTCGCCCTCACCGTCGGCGCCTCGGTACTCGCGGGAGCCAGGCTCGTACGCCCGCTGCAAGCGCTCACCGGCGCCGCCCAGCGGATGCGGGAGGGCCTGGACGCGACTCCGGTGCCCGTGCCCGTCGTCTCCGACAACGAGATCGGGCGGCTGACGGCGGCCTTCAACGACATGGCCGCGCACCGGGCCCGCTTGGAGGAGCAGCGCAAGGTGATGGTCAGCGATGTCGCCCATGAGCTGCGGACACCACTGAGCAACATCCGGGGCTGGCTGGAGGCGGCCCACGACGGACTGGCCGTGCCGGACCCGGCGTTCGTCTCCTCGCTCCTGGAGGAGGCGGTGCAGCTCCAGCACCTCATCAACGACCTCCAGGACCTCGGCGCGGCCGACGCGGGCGCCCTGCGGCTGCACCGCAAGCCGGTACGGATCGACGAGCTGCTCGGCCAGGTCGCCTCCGCACACCAGGTGCCGGCCGAGACTGCGGGCGTCACCCTCACCGTCCTGCCGGCCCCGCCGGGCACCCCTCGCCCACCGCTCCTCGACGCCGACCCCGTACGGCTGCGCCAGACCGTCAGCAACCTGCTCTCCAACGCGGTACGGCACACCCCGGCCGGCGGCACGGTGACCCTGCGCTCGTACGTCACCGACGCGGGGGACGAGCTCGCCGTCGAGGTGTCCGACACCGGCAGCGGCATCCCGGCGGGCGATCTCCCGTACGTGTTCGACCGTTTCTGGCGGGCGGAGAAGTCCCGCAACCGCAGCACCGGCGGCAGCGGCCTGGGCCTGGCGATCGTCCTCAAGCTCGCGGAGGCCCACGGCGGCACGGTGGACGTGACGAGCACGGAGGGGGAGGGGGCCACCTTCACCCTGCGGCTGCCGGTGAGGTCCGCCACCGACCCTGATGGGATGACGACAGCGCTCTGACAGGTTCCTCACAAGTGGCCGTCAGGGTGGGGCCATGCCCGGAACCTGGTGCGGATCCGCACCGGGAACGACCAAGCCGGGCTGGAACTGGAGCCCTTACATGTCCCGCCGTCTCACCCTGCGCCCGCTGCGTCTCGCCGTCCTGACCGGCGTCGCGGCCGGCGCACTGCTCGTCCCGGCCACCGCGGCCTTCGCCGACTCGACTCCGACGCCGGGCGCGACCGACTCGACCCCGGCCGACAAGGAGGCCCTGGCGAAGAAGAAGGCCGAGGACGCCAGGACGCTCAAGGAGGCCGAGGCCCGGAAGGCCGCCGAAGCCCAGAAGACCGGAGGCAAAGGCTACCCGCGTGGCGGTGTCGCCGCGGGCGAGGCCCCCGCCCAGGACGACAACACCGGCACGCTCATCGGCTCGGCCACGGGCGCGCTGCTGCTCGCGGGCGCCGGCACCTACGTACTGCGCCGCCGCACCACCGCCCGCCGCGAGGGCTGACCCGGCAGCACCACCTCTCGTACGAACGGCGGCGCCGCCCTTCACCAGGCGGCGCCCTGTGCGTTCCGGTGAACCCCCGCACCCTGTTCTGGAGCCCGCGTTGCCCCCTGCACACCGTCCGGCCCTGTCCCGGGCCCGCCTCGCGACCCTCACCCTGCTGACCCTCGTCACGCTGCTCACCGGCTGTTCGTCAAGCCCCGACCCGACGGTGCGGGTCGTCCCCACCGCCTCCGCCGCCGCACCCGGCGCCCCGAAGTCCGAGCAGCCCGCGGCCCCCGACGCTCCGGCGGCTCCGGCCGCCCCTGCCGAGGTCGCCGTCCCCTCCGTGGGGATCACCAGTCCGCTGATGGAGCTGGGCCTCGACACGGACGGGACGGTCGAGGTCCCGCCGGCCGAGAAGGGGATGACCGCCGGCTGGTACACGGGCGGTGCCGTGCCCGGTGCGGTCGGCGCGGCCGTCATCATCGGCCACAACGACACCCGCTTCGGCAAGGCCGTCTTCCACGACCTCAGGAAGATCGAGGTGGGTGCGGACATCACCGTCACCGACGCGACGGGAAAGGCCCGCCACTTCACCGTCACGGCCACGGAGAGCGTCAGCAAGACCGCCTTCCCGACGGAGAAGGTCTACGGGCCGACCAAGGAGCGTGCTCTACGGCTCATCACGTGCGACGGCGACTTCGACGCGCAGGGGCACCCGGTCGACAACCTCATCGTGTACGCGACAACAAAGTGAGGGTCGTACACGTGTCCGATTCGCCCTGTCGTCACGAGTAACGTCCGGAGCATCCCTGCCTGAAGTCTCAAGTATTGGCCACGAGTTGCTCGATTGCGTACGCCATCCGTCCCTCCAGCACCTAACCTCCCTCCAAAACCATTCGACGGGGGACAGACGGGGAACAGGCGAGCTGAGGACCATGGAGCCACTTCGTCCCACAGATCCGGAGCGGTTGGGGCCGTACCGTCCTGTCGCGCGACTCGGGGCCGGAGGGATGGGCGAGGTCTTCCTCGCCAAGGACGACCGGCAACGGACCGTGGCGGTCAAAGTCATCCGTCCGGAGCTTGCCTCGGGCCGGGCCTTCCGCGACCGGTTCCGCCGTGAGGTGGACGCGGCGCGGGCGGTCAGCGGCACCTACACGGCGTCCGTCGTGGACGCCGACCCGGACGGTCCCGTCCCCTGGCTGGCCACCACGCACATCCTCGGTCCGACGCTGGCCGACGCGATCGAGGCGTACGGGCCGCTGCCGCCGAGATCCGTACTGGCCCTCGGCGCCGGACTCGCCGAGGCGCTGATCGCCGTGCACTCCGCGGGGCTGGTGCACCGCGACCTCAAACCCTCCAACGTGCTGCTCTCCGCCGAGGGCCCGCGTGTCATCGACTTCGGCATCGTCCGCGCCACCGACGGCTACGAACTCACCCTGTCCGGCGTGCTGTTGGGATCACCGCGGTACATGTGCCCGGAGCACGCCACCGGGGACCCGATGGGCCCGGCCGGCGACGTGTTCTGCCTCGGCTCGGTCCTGGCCTACGCGGCCACCGGGAAGGCGCCCTTCGACGGCGCGTCGGCGGCCACCCTGCTGTACCAGGTGGTGCACGGCACGCCGGACCTGACGGGCGTCCAGGAACCGCTGGACACGATCATGCGGTTGTGTCTCGAGAAGTCCCCGGCGGCCCGGCCCAGCCCGGACCGGGTGTCGGCGGCGTGCGCGCCCGGGGGCGTCGACGCGCTGGACTGGGACGGCTGGCTGCCCGAAGCCGTTCTCTCCGCGATAGGGCGCCAGGCCGCCGACCTCATGGATCTGGACCTCGCCGCCGACGCGAAGGCGGACGTCCTCGGGCGGAAGCCCGCCCCTGCCGCCGTGGCAGCCGCCCCCGGCTCCGGCGTTCTCCGAGTCGACCCGCGCCTGGCGGCCACCCGAAGACTGGTCACGGGACGCCCGAGCAGCCCCCACCGCGTCGTCTTCCCGGAACTCCCCGAAACCCCCGAAACCCCCGAATCCGGCGAACTCGGCGAACTCGACGTACTCCCCGGCCGGCCGGAGCCCGGCCCGACGCGCGCGTGGTCCCCGCAACAGCAGCCGCCCGAGCCGTCGCCCGACCGGGGCACCCACCGCGCCCGGCGCTCGTCGCGGCCGGCCCCCTCCCGCCGAGGGATCCTCACGATCGCCGCGCTCGCCCTCGGTACCGGGGGCGCCGCGCTGCTCCACGGAGCGAAGGACGCCGGGCAGAGCGGTGCGGCGACGCCGGCCGGCCCGGCGCCGGAACCCCTGTGGACGTACCGCAGCGACCCGCTCGTCCAGGCACCGGCGGTCTTCTACAACGGCACGACCCTGCTGAAGACCCAGTCCGGCACCCTGTTCTGCCTCGGCCTCGCCGACGGCGCCAGTCCCCGGTGGACCTACCGGGGCATCAGTCAGTCGCCCACCCCGCCCCTGATCGTCTCGGACGTCGTCGTCGCCCTCGGCACCGGCGCGACCGTACTGGGCGTCGACCCGGTCACGGGCGCGGAGCGGTACTCGCTGGACTTCGGGGAGGACTTCCGGTTCGACACGCTGCTCGGCAGCGGGGCCACCGGCACGGTCACCATCGTCGGACTGCGGTTCGACCGCCCGGACAACCCGGACGGGTCACGGGGTTCGGCCACCTCGACGAACGTCGTCCTCGGTACGAATCTGGGGGCGCGTCTGGCCCAGGTCATCCCCATCAGCCCGCAGGACATCGGCCTCGAACTGAAACCGTTCATCGATTCCAGCCACTTCGTCTACCTGGACGGGCTGCACCGTCTCACGGCCCGGGGCACCGACGGCCGCAGCGACGTGCTGTGGAGCCGGCGCATGGCGTCCGACTCGGAAAGCCGGTCGGCCCCGGTGGTGGTGGACGGGACCGTGTTCGCCGCCGACGGCGAGCTCGTCGCCGTGGATCTGGAGACCGGGGCGCTGCGCTGGCGGGTGAGGGGGGAGAAGAGCGGCTTCGCCTCTGTCGCGGTGGCGGACGGCACGGTGTACTGCACGACGAGCAGCCCGCACGGCGTCGAGGCGTTCGACGCCACCGACGGGTCCCGGCGCTGGTTCTGCGAAACCCCCCGGCTGAACCTGGGGAACCCCCTTGTCGCGGGCGGCGGCGCGGTGTTCGTCACGGCCGAGGCCAACAAGGACGGCTTCTACGCGATCGACGCCCGGCGGGGCGAGCTGCTGTGGAACTTCACCGACGGCCGGGACACGGGCATCAACGACTGGCAGCTCTCCTGTGACGCCGACGGCGGCACGGATCATCCGCTGATCGCCCAGCACTTCGACAGGGTGTACGCGCTTCCGGTGCCTCGGTCCTGAAGGCACCCGGGAGCCCGCGACCCGCTACTGGGCGATTCGGTCGGCGGTCACACGGACGTGCTGGCGCGGCTCAGAGCTGCTCCCAGCTGGCGGAGTCCTCGGCCAGGGTGGCGGAGGCGCCGGGAGTGCCCTCCCGGAAGGCCGGCGCCTGGAAGGGGTCGATATCCGGGGTCGGCGAATCGGTCCTCGCTTGGAACGCTGTCGGTTCCGGCGCGGAGAACAGAGATGTCAGCTCGATGGAAGGTCTCCTGATCCTCGAGACGGCGCTGCGGAACTCAGAGAACAGTCAGCTTGGCGTAGGGACTGATGATCCGTTCCTGACGCCCGCCGAAGTCGACGAGTACTGCGATGCCGTCCTCCACGGTGGTCACCCGGCCGAGGCCGAAGACGTCGTGAGTGACTCGGTCGCCTACCGCGAACAGCTTGGTAGGAGGTGCCACAGGGGCTTTGAAGGGGCTGGTGGCCAGATGGGCCCGCGTTACCGCTGTCTTTGTCATTGACTCCAGTATGCTCCGCGCGGGCCCGTCGTGGGCCCGATGGGTACCCCCGACTCTCGCGGGCCACACCCGCGCCCGGTCCGCGTATACGCGCGCGGGGACCGGGGAAAGCCCCCTCGCCGAAGCGGATCGTGCAGGTCACGCGGGGTTTGGAGGGCCGGAACGAGCCCCTGCGGAGGCCCGTCGGACGGTCCGGCCACAGGCAGCATGATCGCGAAGAGTTATGAATCGGTAGCCACTTTCGCGGTCCCGAACAGCACCCGAACGGCATGCCGCGAGCCCCGATCACTCCCTCCCCGACGTACTCACCGCCAACACGGCCACCACGACAGCCGCGACGAGGAGCGGAATTCCCAGGCCGTGATGGATCACCAGCCACGCGCCGAGCAGCGCGCCCACCGCCATCGCCGCGACCGACGCCGAGCGGCGCGGAGAGTGCCTGCCCGTGCCCCCGGCCGCGCGGGAGTCGGCGGCGAGACCGGTGAGGGTCATCGTCAGGACGGTGGTCGTCAGGTCGGCGACGCCCAGCCTGCGTACGGTGGCGTTGCGCAGACCCATCGCGAAGGCCGTGACCGCGATCAGCGTGTAGACGGTGGCCGGCGCGTCCGGCGCCGCGAAGGCGACCGCCGAGGACACGCCCAGGAACACCGCCTCGACGGCGAGGGTGATCCGGGCCCACCGCCGGCGTGAGCCGCCGCCCAGCCGCCCCGCGACGCGCCCGCCGGCCACCGCGCCCACCAGGAACGAACACAGCGACACCAGGGTGTGCGGTACGGAGAACCCCGGTGCCCCGGCGGCGGCGAAGCCCAGCACGACGACGTTTCCGGTCATGTTCGCGGTGAACACATGGCCGAGTCCGAGATAGCTGACGGCGTCGATCAACCCGCTGACCACCGTCAGCACCAGCAGCACGGCCACCAGACGCAGACCGCGCGATTCGGGATCGTGCGACGACGACTGGACCGGGTCGGTTGCCCCTGTGCTCATCGGGTCAGTCCACCATGAATGTCCGGGGACATATGTACGAAGGCGCCGGCTCCCGAAGTGATCGGGGGCCGGCGCCTTCGTGGCCGTGTCCTGCTGGGCCGGCTCAGTACCAGTGGTGGGCCTGCCAGAAGTTCCAGGCTCCGACCGGGCTGCCGTAGCGGTCGTTCATGTAGTCCAGGCCCCACTTGATCTGGGTGGCCGCGCTGGTCTTCCAGTCGGAGCCGGCCGAGGCCATCTTCGAGCCGGGGAGAGCCTGGACCAGGCCGTACGCGCCGGAGGAGGCGTTGGTGGCGTCGACGTCCCAGCCGCTCTCGTGCTCGACGATCTTGCTGAAGGCGTTGTACTGCGCGTCGTTCGGGATCAGCTTCTGCGCGATCGCCTTGGCGTTGGACGCGGAGGCGGTGGTCGCCGCCTCCGCGGGAGCCGCGGCCAGCACCATACCGGCGGTGGCGGCGGCCACGGCGGCGGTGGTGAGGGCCTTCTTGGGGGAGGCGATGGTGCGGGCGATACGGGAGACGAACACGGAGAACCTTTTCTTCGGGGTCAGGGCGGTCGCGGGCAAGCCGGTGCCACGTCCTGCGCTTGCTGCGTGTGTGGCGGTGACATGCGGCGGCGCCGCGACCCGTGAGGGTTCGTCGGCGCCGTGCGACTGCTCCAGAGAAACAAACCCGACGGTCGTCCGCAATCACCCCTTTTGCTAGTTGTGTTCGTATGTGGGTGGTCAGTGCACTGTGTGACGTGGCTCTCAACGTGCAGGTCAGGAGTGGTTTCTGTGTGGGCATGACACGGAGTTCGATCTACTAATCCGCCTCGTAGGTGATCTGCGTCCTGTGGGCCGCTTCACGCGCCGGGCGCGTCGAAAGTGACCTGGCTCTCGAAGGCGGCCCGGCGCACCATCTTGGCGGCGATCAGGAGACCCCCTGTAACTTCACCGCATGCGAATGGGGAGGCTGCTTGGCTCGGGACGCACGGCTGACATCTACGAACTCGACGAGCCGGCATGGGCGCTGCGCCGCTACCGTGACGGATACGGGGACCCGGCGGCGGAGGCCGCTGTGATGGAGCACGTACGAGGTCACGGTTACCCGGTGCCCGAGGTGCGCGCGGCGACCCGGACCGACCTGGTCCTGGAGCGGCTGTCCGGTCCGACGATGCTGGAGGCGTTCGTGGCAGGGCTGCTGGACGCGCGAGCGAGCGGCGAGATGTTGGCGGCGCTCCTGCACAGTCTGCACGCCATCCCGCCCCGAGATTTGGCTCCTGCCCCCGGGACCCGCGTCCTCCACCTCGACCTGCATCCGGAGAACGTGATGCTCACTCCCGACGGCCCCCGGGTCATCGACTGGGCCAACGCGGAGGAGGGGCCGCCGGGCCTGGACCGGGCGATGTCCGCCGTGATCCTGGCCCAGGTCGCGGTATCCGCCGAGCCCTTGGCCGAACCGGCCCGCGCGATGCTGACCGCCATGCTGACAGCCCCGTCCGCCGTGCCGGAGGCGGGCCGGACGGCGGAGGGGCTGCCGGAGGCCCGCCGGCGACGGGCGGCGAACCCGACGATGAGTCCGGACGAGGTCGAACTGCTGCGAGCAGCAGAGGAGTTGATCCGTACGCTACTTCCGTGAAGGCGGCCCGTCGGGTCGATCCGGGCCACGCGTCACACTGCCACGTACGTCACCGGCTCGCTGCCGGTCACCGCCTCCGCCTGGCCCAGTTTGACCAGGCGGCGTACATGGGCCTCCGCCTCCGAGACCGCGATGTTCCGTGAGCCCGGGGGGATTTCGGACCAGGGGCGGTTCCACTCCATGCGTTCCGCCAGTTGCCAGGCGGTGAGGGGAGTGGTGAGGAGGGTGCGGAGGCCGACGAGGCGGTCGTCGTGGTGGTCGAGGAGTTCCTGTACGCGGAGGGTCGCGTCGGGGAAGGCGTGGCGGTGGGCCGGGAGCACCTCCGCCGGGGCCAGGCGGCCGATGCGCTCCAGGGAGTCGAGGTAGTCGCCGAGGGGGTCGGCGACCGTCGTATCGTCCGGGTCCTCGTACAGGCCGATGTGCGGGGTGATCCCGGGGAGCAGGTGGTCGCCGGAGAACAGGCGGCCGTTGCCCGGGAGTTGGGCCGGGTGGGCCTCCTCCAGGTGGAGGCAGACGTGGCCCGGGGTGTGGCCCGGCGTCCAGATCGCGCGCAGGCGGCGGCCCGGGAGGTCGAGGAGTTCGCCGGGGACGATCTCGCGGTCGGGGAGCGCCGGCGAGAAGCCGGGCAGCATGCCGACGGGGGTCCTGGTCAGGGTCGCCACGTGGTCGGCGGGCGCACCGGCCGCCGCCAGCTTCGCGACCATGTACGTGTACCAGCGCTCGGCACGGTTGTCGCGCGTGCGCCGTACGAGCGCGATGTCGGCCTCGTGCATCGCGATCCACGCCCCGGACGCCTCGCGGACCTGGCCCGACAGGCCGTGGTGGTCCGGGTGGTGGTGGGTGATCACCATGCCGTGGATCTCGCCTGCCGACGTGCCGCACGCCAACAGGCCCTCGGCGAGCGCGTCCCAGGACAGCGGGTCGTCCCAGCCGGTGTCGACGAGCACGGGTCCGCTGTCGGTGTCGACGACGTACACCAGCGTGTATCCGAGGGGGTTGTTCGGAATGGGGACCCGCAGGGACCGTACGCCCCCGCCATGATCGGTCACCTGCGTCGACACCTGTGTCATGGGCTCCCCTGTGGCTGGGCTGCCAGCAACTATAACTAGAACCGGTTTCAATGGGAGCCCAAGTCACTTACCGCGTAGTGGTGCCAGAGCTGTGGACTCCTCCGGAGGGAACTGGTAACTGTCTCCGTATCTATCTGACGATCCGTCAGAGACGGTACCCGGAAAGGCAGTCGGCGAGAGGCAGTCGGCCATGACCGAGCTCGTGGAACACGGACAGCTGTTCATCGGCGGGGAGTTGACCGACCCCCTCGGCAAGGACGTCATCGAGGTCATCTCCCCGCACACCGAAGAGGTCATCGGCCGCGTGCCGCACGCCTCGACGGCCGACGTCGACCGGGCCGTCGCCTCCGCGCGCACCGCCTTCGACGAGGGACCCTGGCCGCGGCTGACCCTCGACGAGCGGATCGCCGTCGTCACCCGCATCAAGGACGGGATCGCCGCACGGTACGAGGAGATCGGCCGCGTCATCTCCTCCGAGAACGGCTCCCCGTACTCCTGGAGCGTCCTCGCCCAGGCCCTCGGCGCGATGATGGTGTGGGACGCGGCGATCACGGTCGCCCGCGGCTTCACGTACGAGGAGACACGCGACGGAGCCCTCGGCCGCATCCTCGTCAGGCGCGAGCCGGTGGGCGTGGTCGCGGCCATAGCCCCCTGGAACGTCCCGCAGTTCGTCGCGGCGGCCAAGCTCGCGCCCGCGCTGCTCACCGGCTGCACGGTGGTCCTGAAGCCGTCGCCCGAGTCGCCCCTCGACGCGTACATCCTCGGGGAGATCACGAAGGAGGCCGGACTGCCGCCCGGCGTTCTCTCCATCCTCCCGGCCGACCGCGAGGTCAGCGAGTACCTCGTCGGACACCCCGGCGTCGACAAGGTCTCCTTCACCGGCTCGGTCGCGGCGGGCAAACGCGTGATGGAGGTCGCCTCCCGTCAACTCACCCGCGTTACGCTGGAGTTGGGAGGAAAGTCGGCGGCGGTCGTCCTCCCCGACGCCGACCTCGACACCGCCGTGCCCGGCATCGTCTCCGCCGCCTGGATGAACAACGGTCAGGCGTGCGTGGCCCAGACCCGCATCCTCCTCCCACGCTCCCGCTACGACGAGTTCGCGGACGCCTTCACCCAGGCCGCGAGCGCGCTGGTGGTCGGCGACCCGCTCGACCCGGCGACCCAGGTCGGCCCGTTGGTCGCGCGGCGGCAGCAGCAGCGCAACCTCGACTACATCCGCATCGGCCAGGAGGAGGGCGCGAAGATCCTCACCGGCGGCGGACGTCCCGCCGGCCTCGACCGCGGCTGGTACGTCGAACCGACCCTCTTCGGCGATGTCGACAACTCGATGCGCATCGCCCGCGAGGAGATCTTCGGCCCGGTCATCTGCCTGATCCCGTACGGCGACGAGTCCGAGGCGGTGAAGATCGCGAACGACTCCGACTACGGGCTCTCCGGCAGCGTGTGGACGGCCGACGTCGCCCGTGGCATCGAGGTCGCCCGGCAGGTCCGTACCGGCACGTACTCGGTGAACACCTTCAGCCTCGACATGCTCGGCCCGTTCGGCGGTTACAAGAACTCGGGGCTGGGGCGGGAGTTCGGGCCGGAGGGGTTCAGTGAGTACCTGGAGCACAAGATGATCCACCTGCCGGCCGGCTGGGAGGGGTAGGGGCCATGGGTGACCGCTGGCACGTGGAGGTCGACCGCTCGCTGTGCATCGGCTCGGCCCAGTGCGTCCACCGGGCCCCGGACGGTTTCCGCCTCGACACCGGGATGCAGTCCCACCCGGTCCTACCGGACACGGACGCGAACGAGAAGGTGTTGGCGGCGGCGGAGAACTGTCCGGTGGAGGCGATCATGATCACGTTGGTGGGGGGTGGGGAGGTGGTGTTTCCGCCGGAGGAGTAGTGCGGGTGGGGTGGGTGCGGCCCGGGCCCTGTTTCCCACCCACCCGCCCGTCTCGGCATGATCACCGGGCGCCGTTGAACTACTCGATGCCGCCCGGCGCCTCCTCCGCGGGTCCGTACTCCTCCAGCACTGTCCGGCACCTCTCCCGCGCGGTCTCGCGCCCCTCCAGCACCGGCCCGCTTCTCCAGCCCGTCTGGGGGGTCCCCCCTCTGGGGGAGTTTGAGGACGAGGCCCGTTCAGGGCCGACAGCGGGGGTCTGGGGGCGGCGCCCCCAGGGACGGGACGGGTAGGGGCGGCGGGGGCGAGAAACCTACCGCTCCTCCCCGGAGGGGTCCGTCAGGTCGATCAACCGGCACACCGTCTCGATGTCGATCTTCACCTGCGCGATCGAGGCCCGGCCCGACAGCCACGTGATCAGCGCCGAGTGCCACGTGTGCTCGATGACACGAACCGCCGAAAGCTGCTCGGGCGTCGGGTGCCCCTGCCCCGGCTCGCCCAGCCCCATCGAGTCCAGGATGATCGCCGTCGTCTGACGGGAGACCTGGTCGACCTCCGGCGAAACGCTGCGGTCCGCGAACGTCAGCGCCCGCACCATCGCATCCGCCAGATGCGGCTCACGCTGGAGCGCGCGGAAGGCGCGCATCAGGGTCTCCGCCACCCGCTCCGCGGCCGTCTCACTCGTGGGCGGCTTCTTGCGCAGCGTGCCGTGCATGTGTTCCAACTGGTCCTGCATGGTGGCGACCAGCAGATGGATCTTGGACGGGAAGTACCGGTAGAGCGTGCCGAGCGCGACCTGCGAGGACTCCGCGACCTCCCGCATCTGCACCGCGTCGAAACCGCCCCGGCTCGCCAACTGCGCGCTCGCGTGCAGGATCCGCCGCCGCCGGGCCTGCTGCCGCTCGGTGAGCGGAGCGGACGGCGGCACCGCGGCCGGCAGCGAACCGGACGCCGCCGAACCGGACGCCGCCGAACCGGACGCCGAACCGGACGCCGAACGCGACGTCGAACCGGACGGCGAACTCGGTCGCGCCGTATGTGCTTCCACCTTCGCGTCGGCAGGCATGGGTCCCGTTCCGTGACAGTCGGTGATCGCGTGACGATCGGGCGGAGATCAGGCGGCGATCAGACAGCGATCTGGCAGTCATATGTCAGCGAACAGTCAGCATGGCACGCCAGCGTCGTGCGGCCGCCGTGGCGCGAATCACCTGATCCACCGCTCACAGCCGAGGTACCTGCCGGTAGATTCGGAGCCTCCTGAACGATCAAGTCTGAAACTTGTTCTAGATTAGCGTCCCGTCGTAGTCTCGCGGGAAACCGTGGGGAGAAGGGGGCCAGGAGTGACGGCCGAGGCCAGCGAGGCAGGCCCTCCGGGGGAACCTGCAGCGGACGGCGAGCGACCGCTCAACATCGCACTTCTGACCTACAAGGGGAACCCGTTCTGCGGCGGCCAGGGCGTCTACGTACGCCATCTGTCGCGCGAACTCGCCCGGCTCGGTCACCGCGTCGAGGTCATCGGCTCCCAGCCGTACCCCGTGCTGGACGTCCTCGACGGCCGCGACGGTTCCGAAGCCGGGTTCGAAGCCGGTTCCGGCCTCGGTCCCGACCCCGTCCTCACCGAGCTGCCCAGCCTCGACCTGTACCGCCACCCGGACCCCTTCCGCACTCCGGGGCGTGCCGAGTACCGCGACTGGATCGACGCGCTCGAAGTCGCCACCATGTGGACCGGCGGCTTCCCCGAACCGCTCACCTTCTCCCTCCGTGCCCGCCGCCAACTGCGCGCCCGGAGCGGCGAGTTCGACGTCGTGCACGACAACCAGACGCTCGGATACGGCCTGTTGGGCGACATCGGCGCCCCGCTCGTCACCACCATCCACCACCCCATCACCGTGGACCGGCAGTTGGAGCTGGACGCTGCCGAGGGCATGCGCCGCCGGATATCCGTACGGCGCTGGTACGGCTTCACGCGCATGCAGAGGCGCGTGGCACGCCGCCTGCCCTCGGTGCTCACCGTCTCGGGCACGTCGCGCCAGGAGATCGTCGACCATCTCGGCGTACGGGACGAGCGCATCCACGTCGTGCACATCGGAGCGGACACCGACCTCTTCTCACCCGACCCGGCGGTCCGCCGGATACCGGGCCGCATCGTGACCACGTCCAGTGCGGACGTTCCCCTCAAGGGGCTGGTGTTCCTCGTGGAGGCGCTGGCGAAGGTACGTACGGAACATCCCGCCGCCCACCTCGTGGTCGTCGGCAAGCGCGCCGAGGACGGGCCCGTCGCGCAGGCGATCGAGCGGTACGGCCTCGAAGGTGCCGTCGAGTTCGTGAAGGGCATCTCGGACGCGGAACTCGTCGACCTGGTCCGCTCGGCGGAGATCGCCTGCGTACCGTCCCTGTACGAGGGCTTCTCCCTCCCGGCGGCGGAGGCGATGGCCACCGGCACGCCCCTGGTCGCCACCACCGGCGGAGCGATCCCGGAGGTGGCGGGCCCCGACGGCGAAACCTGCCTGGCGGTCCCACCGGGCGACCCGGGAGCCCTGGGCGCGGCCCTGGCCACCCTCCTCGCCGACCCGGAACTGAGGGCGCGACTGGGCCGGGCCGGCCGCGAGCGCGTGCTGACCCGCTTCACCTGGGCCCGGGCCGCGGCGGGCACGGCGGCCCACTACCGGGAGGCGATCGCCCGCTCCGCGCCCGCGTCCGCACCCACGTCCATGCCCGCCCCCCACGTGACCCCCGACCGCGAAAGCAGGACTTCGTGCTGACCGTCGACTTCACCCGGTTCCCGCTCGCCCCGGGCGACCGCGTCCTGGACCTCGGCTGCGGAGCCGGCCGGCACGCGTTCGAGTGCTACCGGCGCGGCGCCCAGGTCGTGGCGCTCGACCAGAACGGTGAGGAGATCCGCGAGGTCGCCAAGTGGTTCGCGGCGATGAAGGAGGCGGGCGAGGCACCCGCGGGGGCGACCGCGACGGCGATGGAGGGCAACGCCCTGGCGCTGCCGTTCCCCGACGAGTCCTTCGACGTCGTGATCATCTCCGAGGTCATGGAGCACATTCCGGACGACAAGGGCGTACTCGCGGAGATGGTGCGGGTGTTGAAGCCCGGCGGCCGGATCGCGATCACCGTGCCGCGCTACGGGCCCGAGAAGGTCTGCTGGTCCCTGTCCGACGCCTACCACGAGGTCGAGGGCGGCCACATCCGCATCTACAAGGCGGACGAGTTGCTCGCGAAGATCAGGGAAGCGGGACTGAAGCCCTACGGCACGCACCACGCCCACGCCCTGCACTCCCCGTACTGGTGGCTGAAGTGCGCGTTCGGCGTGGACAACGACAAGGTGCTGCCGGTGCGCGCCTACCACCAGCTGCTGGTCTGGGACATCATGAAGAAGCCGCTGGTCACCCGGGTCGCCGAGCAGGCGCTGAACCCGTTGATCGGAAAGAGCTTCGTGGCGTACGCGACCAAGCCGCACCTCCCGAGCCTTTCGAAGTCCGACGTCAAGTCCGAAGCCGAGGTGGCCGCGAAGTGACGACCCCCCGGACAGAACACCTCGTCCTGCCCGGGGTCCTCACCGCCGAGCAGGCCGCCGTCACCGTCCACGGGATCCTCCTGGAGCAGCGGGAGGACGGGGCGATTCCGTGGTTCCGGGGGCACCATCTCGACCCGTGGGACCACACCGAGTCCGCGATGGCCCTGGACGCGGCAGGAGAGCACGAGGCCGCCGAGCGCGCGTACCTGTGGCTGGCCGCCCACCAGCTCCAGGACGGCTCCTGGTACGCCGCGTACGCCGACGGGGACGCCGCCGCCGTCACCGACCGGGGCCGGGAGACCAACTTCGTCGCCTACATAGCCGTCGGCGTCTGGCACCACTACCTGTCCACGGGCGACGACGCCTTCCTGGACCGGATGTGGCCGACGGTCTTCGCGGCCGTCGAGTTCGTCCTCCGGTTGCAGCAGCCCGGCGGTGAGATCGGGTGGAAGCGCGAGGACGACGGCACGGAGATCAAGGACGCGCTGCTGACCGGCAGTTCGTCGGTCCACCACGCGCTGCGCTGCGCGCTCGCCATCGCCGAGGCACGCGAAGAGCCGCAGCCCGACTGGGAGTTGGCGGTGGGCGCGCTGCGGCACGCGATCCGTCGGCACCCGGAGCGGTTCCTCGACAAGGGCCGCTACTCGATGGACTGGTACTACCCGGTCCTGGGCGGCGCGTTGACGGGTACGGAGGCCAAGTCCCGTATCGAGGAGGGCTGGGAGCGCTTCGTCGTCCCCGGACTCGGGGTGCGCTGTGTCGTGCCCAACCCGTGGGTGACGGGCGGCGAGTCGGCTGAACTCGCCTTGGCACTCTGGGCTGTTGGGGAGTCCGACCGGGCCCTGGAGATCCTCCAGTCGATCCGGCATCTGCGCGACGCGGAGAGCGGCCTCTACTGGACGGGGTACGTGTTCGACGCCAAGGCGATCTGGCCGCGCGAACTCACCACCTGGACGGCGGGCTCACTGCTCCTCGCGGTCGCCGCACTCGGCGGCCACGAGGCGACCTGCGCGGTGTTCGGCGGCGAACTGCTGCCGACAGGGCTGGACCCCGACTGCTGCCGATAGCGGATGCGGTAGCCGGGGTCCAGCGGTTGGCCGGTGTTCAGTGACGGTTGATGCGGTTGGCGATCGCGTGGCCAACGAACAGATAGACGATGGCGGCCAGTCCGTACCCGGCGACGACCCGCGCCCACTGCTCGTCGAACGTGAACAGGTCGTGCGACCAGCCCGCCAGCCAGGTGGCCGCGTTATGGACGAACTGCACGAAGTCGTTCGCACGGTTGGCGTCCAGCAAGTACATCAGGATCCAGAGGCCGAGAATGAAGGCCATGATGTCGGCGATGATCGCGACGATAGACCCGGCCTGATTGCTACCACGGCGATATGCAGGGGACATGTCCTGCGGATTGCCCGGGAATCCCGGATGAAACCAACTTCCGGCAGCTTTCCGTCAGGAGCTCGGCCCCGTCAGGAGTTCAGCTCCGCCAGTACACGCAAAGTGTGCGGGTCGGGGGAGAGGACGAGGAGGTCGGTCACCGGCCCCTTGCGCCACAACTCCAGCCGCTCCGCGATGCGTTCACGCGGTCCGACGAGGGAGATCTCGTCCGCGAAGGCGTCCGGCACGGCGAGCACGGCCTCCTCCCGCCGCCCGGCGAGGAACAGCTCCTGGATCCGCCGGGCCTCCTCCTCGTACCCCATGCGCGCCATCAGATCGGCGTGGAAGTTACGGGCCGCGTGCCCCATCCCGCCGATGTAGAAGCCGAGCATCGTCTTGACGGGCAGCAGCCCCTCCGAGACGTCGGCGCAGACGCGGGCCTGCGCCATCGGCGCGACGAGGAACCTCTCTGGCGCGCCGCGCAGCGGCTCCTCGTACACCCCGGCCCGCAGCGGGGACCAGTACAGGGGCAGCCAGCCGTCGGCGATCCGGGCCGTCTGGGCGATGTTCTTCGGCCCCTCGGCCCCGAGCAGGATGGGGAGTTCGGCGCGCAGGGGATGGGTGATCGACTTCAGCGGCTTGCCGATGCCCGTGCCGTCCTGCCCGGTGTACGGCAGAGGGTGGAAGCGCCCCTCCAGCTGGGCGGGGGCCTCGCGCCTGAGGACTTGGCGTACGACATCCACGTACTCCCGGGTCGCGGTGAGCGGCGACCTCGGGAACGGGCGCCCGTACCAGCCCTCGACGACCTGCGGGCCGGACAGGCCGAGCCCGAGCATGACGCGTCCACCGGAGAGGTGGTCGAGGGTGAGGGCGTGCATCGCGGTGGTCGTCGGCGAGCGGGCCGCCATCTGGGCAACCGCCGTACCCAGCTTGATCCTTGACGTCTGCGCCGCGATCCACGTCAGTGGGGTGAACGCGTCCGAGCCCCAGGACTCGGCGGTCCACACGGAGTCGTAGCCGAGCCGTTCGGCCTCCTGGGCGAGCGGTACATGATCCGGGGAGGGGCCACGACCCCAGTAGCCGAGCGCGAGACCGAGCCGCATGCCTGCCTCCTGACGGGACGTCAGTTCCGAGAGCGCCGGCCGTGACTGTACGACAACGGCCCCTCGCCCGGAAGGGCAAGGGGCCGCAGCCCGCGTATCCCGCAGTCGGTGCTATCCGCGCTGGATGCCGGAGGTGTCCTGGAGGACGCCCCGGCGGCCGTCCTGTGTCTGGGCGATGAGGCCCTGGCCGCGCTGCTCGACGGCCAGGTACCAGGTACCGGGGGCCAGTTCGGCGATCGCCGTCGCGGAGCCGTCCTCCGCGAACAGCGCACGCGGCACCGGCACGGCGAACCAGAACGGGGAGAACTCCGGGGCCGGCGGCTGCGCCTGCTGCTGCGGCTGACCCGCACCCGCACCCGGGCCGGCGCCGAAGGGCTGACCGGTCTGCGGCTGACCGCCGTACGGCGGCTGCTGGGCGTCGGCGCCCGGGTAGCCGTAGCTGCCCTGGGGCTGGCCGCCGGGGAAGGGCTGGCCGCCGCCGTACGGCTGCGGGGCGGCCGGCTTGGGGGCGCCGACCAGGGCGCCCTTCAGGGCCGGGACCAGCGGGGTGGCGACGGCGGCGGCGGCCATGACGACCGTCGCGACGAGGGAGAGGATCAGGCCGGTGCCGGCGTCCGGGCCCGAACCGGCGTTGCTGCCGACGTTGTCGATGCCGCCCGCCGGGTCGAAGACGTTGCCCAGCGCGCTCCAGGCGGCGAAGACGGTGAAGGCGACACCGAACTGGCCGAGCTCGATGCCCGCGACCTTGGGCACCTGCGGCAGACCGTGCGACACCACGACGAGCGCGGCACCGATGAGGCCCGCCAGGACGACGCCCATCAGGAGCGGTCCGCTGGCCCAGGCGCTCGGCATGTCGACGCCCGTGGCGCCGTCGGCGGAGTAGATGTCGAGGAACGACGCGATGAACAGCAATACCGCTGCTCCGATCACCACGCCGTCGCCTCGAGTGAGGGAGCGGATATTCACTTCAGGTCCTCAGGTCCTTCGTAGGTCGTGTCGTCGTCGTCATCATCATTCGGTCGGCCGGCCATCCGGGTTCGGGCGGCCGTCGATCGATCGTGCGTAGGGGCACGACATTATCGTCCGTCCGTGTGGACTGTCCGCCGGGATGCACACGTTGATCACGACCCGCGCAGAAAACTCACTATTCCCTCAGAGATCCCCTGTGCGGCCTCCTGACGCCAGGTTCCGCTGGTCAGCAGGGCCGCGTCCTTGCTGTCGCGCATGTTGCCGCACTCGATGAACACCTTCGGAACCGTTGACAGATTGAGACCGCCGAGGTCCGTGCGGGTGTCCAGACCGGTACCGCCACCGATGTAGTTGGAGGGCGCTGAGCCCGTCACGCGGTGGAACCCGGCCTTGACGTCCTCGCCGAGCACCCGGGAGGAGGCGACGATCGGCCGGGTGTCCGCGGCCCCTTCGTGCACCGCCCCCGGAAGGATCACATGGAACCCGCGGTCGCCCTGCGCGCTCCCGTCGGCATGGATGGAGACGACGGCGTCGGCGTGCGCGGCGTTCCCGATCCGGGCGCGGTCGTCCACGCAGGGCCCGAAGGCGTAGTCGGACCGGTCGCCGTCCTGGGTGAACTTCACGGTGGCGCCCTCCCGTTCGAGGACCGTCCGCAGCCGCCGCGCGACATCGAGGGTGAACTCGGCCTCCGTGTAGCCGCTGTTGGTGGCGGTACCGGTGGTGTCGCACTCCTTCGAGTTCGTACCGATGTTCACCTTGCGGGCGATCTCGGCGGTGTGCTTGAAGTTGCCGGGATTGTGGCCGGGGTCGATGACGACGACCTTGCCCTCAAGGGGAGTCGCGGGCTGGCCGGCGGTGGAGAAGTCGGGCGGTTCGATCGGCGACAGGGACGGATACACGCCGCCGGACTCGGCCCGGCCCTTGCCGTCGCCCCCGTCGTCGGCGACGGCCCCCCAGACGAACCACCCGCCTGTCCCGCCCAGCACCAGCACGGCGAGGGCGACGGCCAGTGGACGGCGCAGAAAGGGACGAGGGGGCGGGGGCGGCTCGAAGCCGGGGCCTGCGTAGGACACGGGAGCGACTCTAATCGTGGGCTCGGACTCCGGCTTCCGTTCGCCGCAGGACGCGCAGCGAGTCGGTCGCGGAGACCTCGGTGAAGGCGCCGGAGGCGAGGGCGCGGAGGTAGACGCGGTAGGGCGCCTGGCCGGTGAACTCGTCCTCGGGGTCGGGATACACGTCGTGGATGAGGAGGAGGCCGCCCTCGGCGACGTGCGGGGCCCAGCCCTCGTAGTCGGCGGTGGCGTGCTCGTCGGTGTGTCCGCCGTCGATGAAGACGAGGCCGAGCGGCGAGTTCCAGATCCGCGCCACCTGCGGCGAACGCCCGACGACCGCGATCACGTGGTCCTCCAGGTCCGCGGTGTGGAGGGTGCGCCGGAAGAGCGGAAGGGTGTCCATGACACCGAGTTCCGGGTCGACGGTCTCCGGGTCGTGGTAGTCCCACCCCGGCTGCTGCTCCTCGCTGCCCCGGTGATGATCGACGGTGACCGCCGTGACCCCGGCCGCGCGGGCCGCGTCGGCGAGCAGGATCGTGGAACGCCCGCAGTACGTCCCGACCTCCAGCAACGGCAGCCCGAGCGCCCCCGCCTCGACGGCGGCCCCGTACAGCGCGAGCCCCTCGCCGACGGGCATGAACCCCTTGGCCGCCTCGAAAGCGGCCAGAATCTCGGGCTTGGGCGCTGCCGCGGTCATGGGGGTCCTTTCGGTCGTACGAGCGTGCGGGAGCCTCATGCTGCCGTACAACCCCGGTGATATTGACAACGGGGGGCGCCCTGTAGGGGCGCGCGGGGAACCGCGCGACCAGCCACGGCGGGCCCGCAGCCAGAACACAACCCCCGCGCCCGGCGCGCAGCGCCTGGCATTGTCCCTTTCAGGGGCGCGGGGAACCGCGCGAGCCGCAGCCGGCCCGCAGCCAAAACGCAACCCACGCCCCGGCGAGCGCAGCGCCTACGCGCTGACGGTCTCCCCCGGCAGGGACAGGTCGAGATCGACCGTCCCCGCCTCACCCGCATGGGTCGCGGACGACGCGAGCGGCCCATGGCCGGTGGCCCGCGCGGCCAGGACGTACGCACCCTGCGTGGGGACGGCGAGCGCGTAGCTGCCGTCGTCCCCCGACAGGGTCGCGCCCGCCTGACGCCCGCGCCGGTCGATCAGCGTGACCTTGGCGCGCGCGACCGGGCTGCCGTCGGCACCCAGCACCCGTCCACGGAACCCGGAGCCGAGCGTGGCGACCTCCTCGCTGCTCGCCCGCAGTTGCGGCTTGTTCACCGGGCGACGCCCCGGCAGGAACAGGGCCAGCAGCAGGCCGACCAGCACCGCGCCCGTGGCGATCAGGAAGGAGACGCGGAAGCCGTGCATCGTCGGGATCGCGACGCCGCCCACATGGTCCGCGGTGTTGGCGAGCACCATGCCGATGACGGCGCTGGACACGGACGTACCGATGGAGCGCATGAGGGTGTTCAGGCCGTTGGCCGCGCCGGTCTCGGAGGCCGGGACCGCGCCGACGATCAGGGCGGGGAGCGAGGAGTAGGCGAGGCCGATACCGGCGCCCAGCACCACCGCGATGACCACGGACTGCCACGCGGCGCTCATCAGGCCGAGGCCGGCGCCGTAGCCGATCGCGATGATCAGCAGGCCGAGGATGAGGGTGACCTTGGGCCCGTACCTGGCGGAGAGGCGGGCGTAGACGGGCGCCGTGAACATCATCGTCAGGCCGAGGGGCGCCACGATCAGGCCTGCCATGACCATCGACTGGCCGAGGCCGTAGCCGGTCGAGGTGGGCAGCTGGAGGAGCTGGGGCAGGACGAGCGAGACGACGAAGAAGGAGACGCCGACCATGATCGAGGCGAGGTTGGTGAAGAGGACGGCGGGCCGGGCGGTGGTCCGCAGGTCCACCAGCGGGGCCTTCAGCCGCAGCTCCAGCACGCCCCACAGGAGGAGTACGAGGGCGGACGCGCCGAACAGGCCGAGCGTGGTGCCGGAGGTCCAGCCCCAGTCGCTGCCCTTGGTGATCGGCAGCAGGAAGAGCACGAGGCCGACGGAGAGCCCGATGGCTCCGAGGACGTCGAAGGTGCCCTCGGCGCGCATGTCGGACTCGGGTACGACGAGCAGGGTGAGGACGATGGCGAGGGCGCCGACGCCGGCCGCGCCGTAGAAGAGGGCGTGCCAGTCGGAGTGCTGGGCGATCAGCGCGGCGAGGGGGAGGGCGAGGCCGCCGCCGACGCCGATGGAGGAGCTCATCAGGGCCATCGCCGAGGGAAGCTTCTCGCGGGGCAGCAGGTCGCGCATCAGACCGATGCCGAGGGGGATGGCGCCCATGGCGAAGCCCTGGAGCGTACGGCCCGCGATCATGGTCAGCAGGTCGCTGGTGAGCGCGCTGACGAGGGCGCCGACCACCATGATGGAGAGGCTCGCGATCAGCAGACGCCGCTTGCCGTACAGGTCACCGAGCCGCCCCATGATCGGCGTGGCCACGGCTCCGGAGAGGAGCGTCGAGGTCAGCACCCAGGTGGCGTTGCTGGGCGAGGTGCTCAGCAGTTGGGGCAGATCCTTGATGACGGGGACGAGCAGGGTCTGCATGACCGCGACAACAATGCCCGCGAAGGCGAGCACCGGGACGATGGCCCCGCCCGTTCTGCCGGTTCCACCGGCGAGCCGGTCGGTCGTCGTGTGCGTCATGGGGTGGGGCCTCCAGGCGGGTCCGGACGGGGGTACGTGTGAGATGAACCCGTGTGCCTGGGCAACTATTCCGATGTTTTGGCGTACTAACTAATCCTTGACCTGCCCATGGGAATCTGATCTTCCGTCACGCGTGAGGAGCTGCCCGGCACCGGCGACCGCATCGCCAGGGCCGACGGCCGCTGGGCGTTCCGGGGGCGAAAACCGTCGGACCGCCCCCCTACAGCCACCCCTGCTGCCGAGCCTCCCGCACCGCCTCCATCCGGTTGCGGGTCCCGGTCTTCCCGATGGCCGCCGAGAGGTAGTTACGGACCGTCGACTCGGAGAGGTGAAGCCTGCCGGCGACATCGGCGACCGTCGCCCCGTCCACCGACGCCTTCAGGACCTCGCACTCGCGAGCCGTGAGCGGATTGGGCCCGGCGCTGAGCGCGGCGGCGGCGAGGGCCGGGTCGATGACCGTCTCCCCGGTGAGCACGCGGCGGATCGCCGCCGCCAGTTCCTCCACGGGTCCGTCCTTGACGAGGAAACCGGCGGCCCCCGCCTCCATGGCCCGGCGCAGATAGCCGGGGCGGCCGAAGGTGGTCAGGATCAGCACCCGGCAGTCCGGGGCCTCGTCGCGGAGTTGGGCCGCGGCGTCCAGCCCGCTCATGCCGGGCAGCTCGATGTCGAGGAGCGCCACGTCCGGGCGATGCAGCAGTGCCGCGTCGACGATCGCGTCACCGGCCGCGACCTGGGCGACGACGGTGATGTCCGGCTCCATCCCGAGCAACAGGGCGAGGGCACCTCGCATCATCTGCTGGTCCTCGGCGAGGAGGACCCTGATGGACTTCGAGGGACGGTGTTCCCGGGGCATCTCGTTCACGGGGTAAGAGTAGGACGGATGCGGGGGCTGACCTGGGAAGAACCGGTCGAAGGAGAGGGAGGGAGAGAGGGGGAGGGGGAGGAAGGAGGTGTTGAAGGAGATGCGGGGGAAGGTGTTTCGGTCGCCAGGCCGGGCAGTTCGGCCGTCACCAGGAACCCGCCCCGCGGCATCGGACCCGCCGACAGCGAGCCTCCAGCCGCCGCCAGGCGCTCCGTCAGCCCCTTGAGCCCCGTACCGCCGACACCCCTCTGCGTGGCCCCGGTGGGCGGCGTCACGCCCGTCCCGTTGTCCGCGACGGTCAGCCGCACCCGCCCGCCCGTGCCCTCCGCTCGCGGCCCCCCGGCCTCGGTGCCCTCCACACCCGTGCCCTTCACCGTGATCTCGCAGCGGGTGGCACCGCTGTGCCGCAGGACGTTCGTGACCGCCTCCCGTACCACCCAGCCCAACAGCGCCTCCGTCGGCGACGGCAGGGGCGGGCCCGAGCTGTGGATCACCGTGGTGACGGCCGCCGCCGTCAGGACCGAGTCCGCCCGGTCCAGCTCCGTGGCCAGACTGCCCTGCCGGTAGCCGGTGACCGCCTCGCGGATCTCCGTCAGGGCCTGGCGGCCCACCGACTCGATGTCCGTGATCTGCAGCAGGGCCGCGTCCATGTCCCGGGGCGCCAGCCGTCGGGCCGCCTCCGACTTCACCACGATCACCGACAGGGTGTGGCCCAGCAGATCGTGCAGGTCGCGGGAGAAACGCAGCCGTTCCTCCTCGACCGCGCGGCGCGCCAACTCCTCACGCGCCGCCCGCAGTTCACGTACAGCCTCGGTCAGGGACAGGATCGCCGCCGTCACCATCGTCGACAGGAAGGTCCCGTACGCCACGTTCAGCGCGTCCCAGCCTTCCCGGACCGAGGAGACCGTCGCCGCGAGGGCGGTGAGCGCGAGCCCGGTGCTGCCCAGCCACGGGCCCCGCATCACCGCGCCCGTGGCCAGCCCGAGCAGCGGGAAGAAGTACAGCCAGCTGCCGCCGTAGACGATCGCCAGCGCGCAGGTCACCGCACCCATCACGACGAGTGCCACCCGCGTCGACCTGGCGTCCCGCGTCTTCTTCGAGAAGGCGCGGAACGTGACGTAGATGTAGAGGGAGTTGAAGGTGAGCAGGCCCAGGGCGCCGATCCAGGGCAACGGGGTCCGGCCCTGGAGGAGGTTGGAGAAGGAGCCCAGGCCCATCAGCAGCCAGGGCAGCAGGGCGAATCCGGTGGGCGGCGGGCCCGGGTTCTCCGGCTCCGGCATCCGGCCGCCCGACTTCCGGGCGGCCCGCCGGGCGGCCTTGTACCGCGCCATGTCCGCCCGCCAGCGCGCCCGCTCGGCCCGCCACTCGCCCACCTGGCAGGCGGTCTCTCGCATCCAGAACATGCACCACAGCGTACGAAGCGAGGGGCACCCCGGGCAGATGCCGATGTACGGACTCCGGCAGGACAAATGTCCCGGCCCGGCGTGCCGTCCAACCCGGGATCGCACAGCTGACGCATCGTCAGGAGTATTCACAACTCGGGACCGCTCGGCTATACAACAGGGGGCGCCGGACTGGAACGCGTTCTAGATCGGCCCGTATCGACCTCGGTGCGGCCGACGGTGCGGACGGTCGTACCGAGGTCTCAGTCCCGCGAGATTGCCGCCAGTCGTTCCTACCGCCAGTCGTCCGTACTGCCAGCTGATCAGGAGCCCCATGCCCATTGACGCCGCCAAGGCCGTCGCCGCCGAACCCCGGTCCACCGAGATCGCCTGGGGCCGCAAGGACGTCCAGCTCTACCACCTCGGCATCGGCGCCGGCGTCCCAGCGACCGACCCCGGCGAGCTGCGCTACACCCTCGAATCCCGGCTGCACGTCCTGCCCAGCTTCGCCACCGTCGCCGGCAACGACTCCCCGGACGTGATCAGCGGCCTCTCCATGCCCGGTGTCGACGTCGACCTCGCCCATGTCCTGCACGGCGGCCAGAGCATCGAGCTGCACCGCCCGATCCCGGTCGAGGGCAGAGCGCGCGCCACCGGGAGCATCGCCGCCGTGTACGACAAGGGCAACGCGGCGATCCTCGTCATGCGCACCGAAGTCGCCGACGCCGAGGGGCCGTTGTGGACGAGTGACGCGCAGATCTTCATCCGCGGAGAGGGCGGATGGGGAGGTGACCGGGGCCCTTCGAACCGGCTCCCGGCGCCCGACACCGAGCCCGCGAAGGTCGTCGAGCGGACCGTCCGCGACGACCAGGCGCTGCTCTACCGGCTCTCCGGCGACTGGAACCCGCTGCACGCCGACCCCGACTTCGCCGCCCGCGCCGGGTTCGACCGGCCCATCCTGCACGGCCTGTGCACCTACGGCATGACGCTCAAGGCGGTCGTCGACACGGTGCTCGGCGGGGACGTCGGCCGGGTCCGCGCGTACCGCACCCGCTTCGCCGGGGTCGTGTTCCCCGGGGAGACCCTCCGCATCCGGATGTGGACGCACGAACCGGACCGCGTCCAGGTGTCGGTCACCGCCGGCGAGCGGGACGACGCGCCCGTACTGGTCGACACGGTCGTCGAACACTCGTGATCACGACCGTGCACCCGCACCCGCACACGCACTCGCACCCGCACATCTCCGTCTCGTACATCTCCGTACTCCCTGCACATCCCCGTATATCGCTGTAGGTCCCCGAAGGGAGCCGCACCAATGCGCGCAGCCGTACTGCACGAGATCGGGCAGGACAAGCTGGACGTCCTGGACGACGTCGAGGCCGTGGGCTTCGGCCCCGGCAAGGTGAGGATCCGGGTCCGGGCCACCGGGCTGTGCCACTCGGACCTCTCCGCGATGAGCGGCGTACTGCCGCAGCCGGCTCCCTTCGTCCCCGGCCACGAAGGCGCCGGGGAGATCCTCGAAGTCGGCGAGGGCGTAGGCCACGTGAAGGCCGGTGACCGGGTCGTCGTCTGCTGGCTGCCCGCCTGCGGCGCGTGTCCCGCCTGCAAGCGCGGGCAGACCGAACTGTGCCTCGCCGGGTTCATGAACGCGGGCACCCCCAACTTCCGGCGCCCCGGCGGCGACATCTTCGGCATGGCCGGCACCGGCACCTTCGCCGAGGAGGTCGTCGTCGACGCGGGATGCGCCGTGCCCATCCCCGACGACGTGCCCTTCGACATCGCCGCCCTCATCGGCTGCGGGGTGACCACCGGACTCGGCGCCGCCCTCAACACCGCTGACGTACAGGCCGGTTCGTCGGTCGCCGTCATCGGCTGCGGAGGCGTCGGCATCTCCGCGATACAGGGCGCGCGGCTCCAGGGCGCCGCCGAGATCGTCGCCGTCGACCCGGTCCTCTCACGCCGGGAGGCCGCGCTCAAGTTCGGTGCCACGAAGGCTGTTTCGCCGGACGAGCTGGCCGACGCCAAGCAACAGCTCACCGGCGGCGAGGGGTTCGACTACGTCTTCGAGGTCGTCGGCCGCTCCACCACCGCCCGCACCGCCTACGACACCACCCGGCGCGGCGGAACCATGGTCGTCGTCGGCGCGGGCGCCATGGACGACAACCTCCAACTCAACATGTTCGAGCTGTTCTTCGACGAGAAGCGCATCCTGCCGTCCATGTACGGCGGCGGCGACGTCCTGCGGTCCTACGAGCGCACGATCGCCCTCTGGCGCGCCGGACGCGTCGACCTCGCGGGCCTCATCACCCACCGCGTACCGCTCGCCGGCATCAACGAGGCCCTCGACCAGATGCGCACCGGAACCGCGCTGCGTACGTGCATCGAGATCTGAGGGACGCCGATGTCACCACTTTCACCGTCATCGCCACTTGAGGGACTCGCCGCGATCGTCACGGGCGCGGGGCGCGGTCTGGGCCGGGTCGAGGCACTGGAACTGGCCCGGCTCGGCGCGGCCGTCGTCGTCAACGACTACGGGCAGCCCGGCCGGGACGGCTCCGGCGAGGCGTCCGCCACCCCCGCCGAGGAGGTCGCCGCCGAGATCCGCGCGGCGGGCGGCACGGCGATCGCCCACACCGGGGACGTAGCCGACCACGAACAGGCGCGTGAACTGGTCGAGTTGGCGATCGCCGAGTTCGGCAAGCTGGACGTCCTCGTGAACAACGCGGGCATCCTGCGCGACCGCATGGTCTTCTCCATGACGGAGGGGGAGTGGGACGCCGTCATACGGGTCCACCTCAAGGGACACTTCAACACGACCCACTTCGCCGCCGCGCACTGGCGGGAGCGCGCCAAGGCGACCGGCGCACCGGTGTACGGGCGGATCGTGAACACGTCCTCGGAGGCGTTTCTCGCCGGTTCGGCGGGGCAGCCCAACTACGCCGCCGCGAAAGGCGGAATCGTCGGGCTGACCACCTCCACGGCCCTCGCCCTCACCAAGTACGGCGTCACGGCGAACGCCATCTGCCCACGCGCCCGGACCCGTATGACCGAGGACGTCTTCCAGGGCATCGAGCGGTCGGAGGAAGGCCACGGCGGCCTCGACCCGCTCGCCCCCGAGCATGTCGCCCCGCTCGTCGGCTACCTGGCCTCCCCGGCCGCCGAACACGTCAACGGACAGCTGCTCGTCGTCCACGGCGGGATGGTCGCCGTCGTCGAACGCCCACGGGTGGCCGCCAAGTTCGACAGCAAGCAGGACACCTTCACCTACGACGAACTGGACGCGCTCCTCACCCCGCACTACGCGGAGCGGCCCGCCGGGGAGACGTTCGCGGCGGCGGAGGTGCTCGGACTCAAGCGCGCCTGACCCGGCGGCTGATGCGGACAGCGCCTGGCACGGCAAAAAGCAGCCCCGCCCGTGGCCGTGGCCAACCGGGCGGGGTCGCACATTGCCTGACGTATCGTCAGGCCCGGTTCTCGGCCTGCTCGGACGGCTTGCGATGACGGCCGTGCGGGGCCGTCTCGTCGTTGTGGACCGAGACCGGCCCCCGGTGCCTGCCATAGCCGTTGCTGTGGCCCGTGGCCTCGTGGGCGTCGGCGGACAGCGGCTGCATGGTGCTTGCGTCGTTCATCGGAAAGTGTCACCCCGTCAACATGATCCTTCTACAGCCGGGTGATCTTAACCAGCGCGACTCGGGGTGACACGAGCCGCACACACCGACCGGGACTAGTTCGTTACAAGCTTCGCCACTTCGTTACCCGGCTTCCCGGCCTTCGCCACCAGCCGCCCCAGCGGAGCCTGTTGCAACGGCACCGGCCGAACCACCGCGACGGGCACGGGAACGGCCGTTTCCGTGCCCGCCGCCCCCGACTCCAGCGTCACGCCCGCCAACGTCACGCCCTCCGAGGACCCCTCGGCCTGCTCGGCCCCTTCGAGCCTCTCGGCCCGCACCCGAGCCACCCCGCACGGCATCTCTCCTGTCACGTACGGCAGTTGAAGCTCCCCGTCCCTGCTCCACAGCCCCGCTCCCGCCAACCACCCCTCCGGCGCCGGAAGATGCCGCACCTGTCGCTCCGAGGGCCGCCAGACCCCCACCCAGCTCCCCGCCGAACCGTCCACGCGCAACGCCACCCCGCAGCTCTCCGGCGTCAGCACCTGCCCCGGCTGGATCGCGAACGGCGTGAGGGCGCACCCGTCGACGCGCAGGCACTCCGGGAAACGCACCGGCAGGGTGCTGCCGAGCACTCCCCAGCCCAACCGTTCCTGCCCGCCGGGCGAGGGCGCGTCCGAGCCGATCAGCAGCAGTCCGCTGTCCGCGTCCGCGAGCAGCAGCCGGTCGTTGCTCTCCGCCGAGATCTGGAGCAGCGGCGACACCTCGCCGCCGCGCTCCAGATCGACCACGATCGCCTTCGTACGCCCCCCGACCTCCCGGTCAAGGGCGAGCAGCCGCCCCGTGCGGTCCAGCCAGACGCCGCCCGAGCAACGGCCGGGAACCTCCGTGACGTACTCGGGTCCGAAGGCGCCGCCCGCCACCAGCCACACCGTCGTCGAACGCCGGCCCAGGGCGAGGGCGTACGCGCGGTCGCCGCCCGGAGCCGGGGGCAGCAGCCGCAGTGGGGTGCCGGCGTCGGGGCACTCGACCGCGCCGAGGGGGAGTTCGCCGGTGCCGGGACCGGTCGGATAGAGCAGCGCGAAGGTGTGCCGGCCGTCGATCGGACGGTGGATGAGGACCCGTCCGTCGCCCATCGGCAGTACCTGGGTGCCGGGCTCCTCCGGCTGGTTGCCCGGCAGCGGCACGGCGTACGGCTCGGGCCCGTCGAGCGTCCAGCGCTCCGGAAACCAGGAGTCGCCACTCCATGAGCCGCCACTCCGCACGAGCCGGGCGGCGTAGGCGCCGTCCGCCGTGATCGCCAGCTCCGCCCCGGGGGGAAATCCGTCCTCCGCCATGGGTCCGATCGCCATGGGTTCGATCATGGGCTCGATCGCTTCGATCGCACGGGCCGTCATCGATCGGTCACCTCCAGCGACGAAACTAGTTTTCGTACGCACAGACGTGGGACCGGGCGGCGGCATTTCACACATAAGGGTGGCCCAGTAACGATTCGCCTGAGGAAACGGTGGTGCATGTGCTGACCGGGACCGGGGGCGTCAGCGGGGACGGCGGTGGGGACAGTGGTGGGGCGACAGTGGGGCGGACACACCGGTTCAGCCGTACGGAACAGCCAGGTAGCCTTGCGCTCGTGCCTCGTCTGTCTGAAGTCATCACCGCGCTGGAGACCCTGTGGCCCGCCGAACGGGCCGAGTCCTGGGACGCGGTCGGCACGGTCGTGGGCGACCCCGATCAGGAGGTCTCCCGGGTCCTGTTCGCCGTGGACCCCGTCCAGGACATCGTCGACGAGGCCGTGAAGCTGGGCGCCGACCTGCTGGTCACCCACCACCCGCTCTATCTGCGCGGTACGACCACGGTCGCGGCGAACACCTTCAAGGGCCGGGTCGTGCACACCCTCATCAAGCACGACATCGCCCTCCACGTCGCCCACACCAACGCCGACGTCGCCGACCCGGGAGTCAGCGACGCCCTCGCCGGCGCCCTCGACCTGCGGGTCGTGCGACCGCTCGTCCCGGACCCCACCGACCCCGCCGGCCGGCGCGGCCTCGGCCGGGTCTGCGAGCTGGACCACCCGCTGACCGTCCGCGAGTTCGCCGCCCGGGTCGCCGAACGCCTGCCCGCGACCGCGCAGGGCATCCGGGTCGCCGGCGACCCCGAGGCCCTCGTCCGCACGGTCGCCGTCAGCGGCGGCTCCGGCGACAGCCTCTTCGACGACGTACGCGCGGCCGGTGTCGACGCCTTCCTCACCGCGGACCTGCGCCACCACCCGGCGTCGGAGTTCATCGCGGACCGCGCCCACAGTGCCACCCATGGCACGAGCAAGGGCACTGGCACCCACAACCCCCTCGCGCTGCTCGACGCGGCGCACTGGGCCACCGAGTGGCCCTGGTGCGAGCTGGCCGCCGCCCAGCTCGACGAGATCTCCGACCGGCACGGATGGGGCCTTCGGGTCCACGTCTCCGCCACGGTCACCGACCCCTGGACCGCCCACGCGGCGTCCACCACCACCTCTGAAGCACTGGGAGCCCCCAACTGAACGCCGAGCCCGCCGACCAGATCCGACTTCTCGACGTCCAGGCCCTCGATGCCCGCCTCCAGCAGCTCGCGCACAAGCGCAAGTCGCTGCCCGAGCACGCCGAGATCGAGTCGCTGACCAAGGACCTCACGCAGCTGCGCGACCTGCTGGTGGCCGCGACGACCGAGGAGAGCGACTGCGGCCGCGAGCAGACCAAGGCCGAGCAGGACGTGGACCAGGTGCGTCAGCGTGCCACCCGCGACCAGCAGCGCCTGGACTCCGGCTCCGTCAGCTCGTCCAAGGACCTGGAGAACCTCCAGCGTGAGATCGTCTCCCTCGCCAAGCGGCAGGGCGACCTGGAGGACATCGTCCTGGAGGTCATGGAGCGCCGCGAGTCAGCGCAGGAGCGCGTCGCCGAGCTGACCGAGCGGGTCGGCGCCGTCCAGGGCAAGATCGACGACGCGACCGCGCGGCGCGAGGCGGCGTACGAGTCGCTCGACGGCGAGGTCGGCACGGCGACGAAGGAGCGCGAGGTCATCTCGGGTTCGGTGCCCGACGACCTCCTCAAGCTGTACGACAAGCTGCGCCAGCAGCAGGGCGGAGTCGGCGCCGCCCGTCTCTTCCAGCGCCGCTGCGAGGGCTGCCGCCTGGAGCTGAACATCACCGAGGTCAACGAGGTGAAGGCCGCCCCCCGCAACGCCGTACTGCGCTGCGAGAACTGCCGCCGCATCCTGGTACGCACGTCGGAGTCGGGTCTGTAAGCCGGCAAGGCAATAGGTCTGCGAGTCTCAGTAAGGGGCGTACGGCGTGCGGGAGTTCATCGTCGAGGCCGACGGCGGTTCCCGGGGCAACCCGGGGCCCGCGGGCTACGGCTGCGTCGTCATCGACGCGGCCACGGGCGAGACGCTGGCGGAGGCGGCCGAGTACATCGGCGTCGCCACGAACAACGTCGCCGAGTACCGGGGCCTGGTCGCCGGCCTGCGCGCGGCACGCGAACTGGACCCGACCGCCACCGTCCACGTCCGGATGGACTCCAAGCTGGTCGTCGAGCAGATGTCGGGCCGCTGGAAGATCAAGCACCCGGACATGAAGCCACTGGCGGCGGAGGCGGCCCGGGTGTTCCCGGACGCCGGGCAGGTGACGTACGAGTGGATCCCGCGCGAGCGGAACAAGCACGCGGACCGCTTGGCGAACGAGGCGATGGACGCGGGCAAGCGCGGCGAACAGTGGTCGGCGTCCACGTCGACGGCGGAGCTGGACGCGGGCCTCACCCCCGCTGCCGCTGACGCCGACACCGGTGCCGCCACGAAGGTGGCCGCCGGCTGGTCGGCGCCCGCGGATCTCGGCCCGCCGGCGACGTTCGTACTCCTGCGCCACGGCGAGACCCTGTTGACCCCCCAGAAGCGCTTCTCGGGCAGCGGCGGCACCGACCCGTCCCTCTCGGACGTGGGCCTGGACCAGGCCGAGCGGGCGGCGGCGTCCCTGGCCGAGCGCGGCACGATCGAGGCGATCATCGCGTCCCCCCTGACCCGCACGCGCCAGACCGCCGCCGCTGTGGCTACCCGCCTCGGCCTCGACGTGACCATCGACGACGGTCTGCGCGAGACGGACTTCGGCGCGTGGGAGGGGCTGACCTTCGGCGAGGTGCGCGAGCGCTACCCGGACGACATGAACGCCTGGCTGGCCTCCCCGAAGGCCGAACCGACGGGCGGCGGCGAGAGCTTCGCGGCGACAGCGCGCCGGATGGCCGTCACCCGCGACAAGCTGATCGCGGCCCACGCCGGCCGTACGGTCCTGCTGGTCACCCACGTGACCCCGATCAAGACCCTCATCCGCCTGGCCCTGGGCGCCCCACCCGAGTCCCTGTTCCGCATGGAACTCTCGGCGGCCTCACTCTCGGCGGTGGCGTACTACGCGGACGGCAACGCGAGCGTACGACTCTTCAACGACACGTCCCACCTGCGCTGAGCCCTGCGGCCTGACGGGCGAGTGTCTCGACCCGGTGCCAGTCGCGCGCGGCGACGGCATCGGCCGGAAGCATCCAACTCCCGCCCACGCAACCGACGTTGGGCAGTGCGAGATACTCGGGCGCGTTCGCGGGACCGATCCCCCCGGTCGGGCAGAACCGGGCCTGGGGGAGCGGCCCGGACAGGGACTTCAGGTAGGCGGTGCCGCCCGCCGCCTCCGCCGGGAAGAACTTCATCTCCCGCACCCCACGCTCCAGCAGCGCGACGACCTCGGACGCGGTCGACACCCCCGGCAGGAACGGCAGCCCGGACGCCCGCATGGACTCCAGCAGTACGTCCGTCCAGCCCGGGCTGACGAGAAAACGCGCCCCGGCGGCGAGCACGTCGGACACCTGAGCCGGTGAGATGACGGTGCCGGCGCCGACCACCGCGCCGGGGACTCCGCCGGCGATGGCCCGGATGGCGTCGAGCGCGACGGGCGTACGCAGGGTGACCTCGATGGCAGGCAGCCCCCCGGCGACGAGCGCCCGGGCAAGCGGCACGGCGTCAGCCAGATCCTCGACGACGACCACGGGCACGACGGGCGCGAGGCCGAGGACGGAGGGGAAGGGCGCGGGGAAGCTGGGCACGCGCCTCATCCTGCCTCCGGTCTACAGCACGCGCAATGAACGTTGCGCATGCTGCAATAGGGCGCGATCAGAGGGGCGCGGGAACCGCGCGACAAGCCACAACGGCGCAGCGGACGACCGACAACCCATGGCTCAGTGGATCTCGTCCACCAGCACATCAAGCTCCCAAGCCGCCCCAGGCCTCCTCGGCGCCTCGACCTCCACCACGTACCCGAGATCCCGCAACGCCTCCACCAGCTCCCCCGGCCCGGAGGGCGCCGCCCCCGCGCTCACCAGACTCCGCACGATCCGCCCCTTCGTCGCCTTGTTGAAGTGGCTGACCACCTTCCGGGTCGGCGCATGCAACACCCGCACGGTCGCCGTCCGCCCGGCAACCTCCCCCTTCGGCTTCCAGGCGGAGGCATACGCGGAGGACCGCAGATCGAGAACGAGCCCGTCACCGGCCACCTCGGGAAGGACGGCGGCCATGGGAGCACGCCAGTGCGCGCCCAGCGCACCGAGCCCGGGCAGCTTCACGCCCATCGAGCAACGGTACGAGGGGATACGGTCCGTGACCCGTACGGCGCCCCAGAGCCCCGAGAAGACCAGCAGTGAACGCGCGGCCCGCTTCTTCGCCGCCGCGTCGAGCGAGGCGAGGTCGAGGGCGTCGTACAGGACCCCCGTGTAGATCTGCCCGGCAGGCCGCGCTCCGGCGGTGAGCAGGCCGACGTTCTTGGCGACCTCACCCCGCAGACCCTCACTCAGCCCCAGCACCTCGCGCGCCTTGTCCTCGTCCCCGACGCACAGCTCGACGAGCTCCCCGAGCACGGCCTCACGGGCGCCCGTGAGCCCCGGCAGGGACAGCGACTCCAGCTTCAACGGGGCGCCACGACCCGAAGCGGCCTTGCCTTCGGAGGGGGGCAGCAGGACAAGCACGGTGAGCACTCCAAACAGGTACGCGGGTACACGGGGTCGACCCGCGTCAGATTACGTGGTCGGGCAGGTCGTCCGGATTGTGTCTACGCTCGTTCCATGCCCCGCCGCCACATACGCGTGACCGGCGCCCCCGAAGCCCCTCTCCGGGCCGCCCTCACCGCGCTGCGCACCGAACTGGGCGTCCCCGACAGCTTCCCGCCCGCGGTACTGGCGGAGGCGGACCGGGCGGCGAAGAACCCTGAAAAGCGCCCGGAGACGGACGCCACGGACATCCCGTTCCTCACCATCGACCCGCCCACGTCGACGGACCTGGACCAGGCGATGCACCTGTCCCGCCGCCCCGGCGGCGGCTTCCGCGTCCGGTACGCCATCGCGGACGTGGCGGCATTCGTCGTACCGGGCGGGGCGTTGGACGCGGAGACACACCGCCGGGTCACCACCCTCTACTTCCCGGACGAGAAGACCCCGCTGCACCCGCCGGTACTCAGCGAGAACGCCGCGAGCCTCCTCCCCGACCGGACCCGCCCGGCCGCCCTCTGGACGATCGACCTGGACGCGGACGGCCGTACGGTCGCCGTGGACGTCCACCGGGCCCTGGTCCGCAGCCGGTCGAAACTCGACTACGAGGGCGTGCAACGACAACTCGACGCAGGGACGGCGGAAGAGCCCCTGGCCCTGCTCAAGGACATAGGCGAGGCGAGGGAACGCCTGGAAGCCGACCGCGGCGGAATCTCCCTGAACGTCCCGGAGCAGGAGATAGTCGAGGACGAGTTCGAGGACGGGGGCGGGAGCGCTCGCACGTACTCACTCACCTACCGCGCACCACTGCCCGCAGAGGGCTGGAACGCCCAGATCTCGTTGCTCACGGGTATGGCGGCCGCGGAGCTGATGCTGACGCACGGCACGGGAGTGCTCCGTACCCTCCCCGCCGCCCCGGACGGCGCAGTCGGCCGCCTGCGCCGCACCGCGCAAGCCCTGCACATCGACTGGCCGCACCACGTCTCGTACGCGGCCCTGATCCGCTCCCTGGACCCACACCGCCCCCACCACGCGGCCTTCCTCCAGGAGTGCACGACACTGCTACGAGGCGCCGGCTACACGATCTTCCGCGACGGCAACCTCCCCCCGCTCACCACCCACGCCGCCGTAGCCGCCCCCTACGCCCACTGCACGGCCCCGCTACGCCGCCTGGTCGACCGGTACGCCTCGGAGATCTGCCTGGCCGCCGTCGCCGAACAGCCCCCGCCCGACTGGGTGTTGGCGGCACTGGACGCGCTCCCCAAGGAGATGGCCGAGGGCGGCAGACGCGCGGGGGCAGTGGAGCGAGGCTGCGTGGACATCGTCGAGGCCGCACTGCTCAAGGACCGGGTGGGAGAGGTCTTCGAGGGGTGCGTGGTGGACGTGGAGGAACACGAACCGACGGTCGGGACGGTGCAGTTGGACTCTCCGGCGGTGGTCGCGCGAATCGAGGCCGACGGGGCCCCGCTGCCACTGGGGGAGCGGCTGCGGGTACGGCTCGTGCGGGCCGAGCTGGGGGTGGCGGGGGTGCGGTTCGCTCCCGCGTGAGCCGGACGTCAGGCGTGACTGTGTGCCACGATCGAGGGAACGGATCCCGATCTCATGGACAGGTGATCAGCCGATGTCCCAGTGTGGCGAGCAACCGAAGGAGGCGCGTGACATGACTGCCGTGGCTCATGAGCCCACCACTGTGGCTGAGGGCCTGCTGGAGATCTTCCTGGCCCTCGACACCCCGGAGGGCTTCCGGGCAGAACTGATCGAGGGGGAGATCGTCGTGACGCCGCCGCCGGACGGGGACCACGAGGACTACATCGAGCTGGTCCTGGATCAGGTGTACGGAAATTCCCGGACCAGGATGCAGTTCTCCGGCACCAAGGGCTTGCAGGTGCCGAGTGGAGGAGACAGTCCGAGAAACCACGTCATTCCGGACGGTACCTTTGCTCCCAAGGAGCTACGGCTCTACCGGGGCAAGGGCTCCTGGATGCCCTGCGACGGCGTGGCCATGGTGCTCGAAGTGACCTCGTCGAAACCCCAGACCGACCGCGAGGCCAAACGCCGCTGCTACGCCCGCGGCGGCATCCCCCTCTACCTGCTCATCGACCGTGAGGCCTCCTCGATCACGCTGTTCAGCGACCCGGAGAAGGGCGACTACCGCCAGCACTGCACCCTCCCGCTCGGCAAACCGCTCGTCCTCCCGGAACCCTTCGCCTTCGACCTGGACACGACAGAGTTCCTCTGACGTCCGCGAAGTACCGTAGGACGGTGAACGCAGGTGGGGGCACACGGGAACAGGCGCTGTGGACCAGAGCGAGACTCGGTCGCTGCGGCCCCGCTCTGGACCTGCTCACCGCCCGCTTCGACCGGCACGTCTACGCCCCGCACGCCCACGACGAGTTCACGGTCGGGCTCTGCGTCGGCGGCTCCGAGGTCATCGACTACCGGGGTGGCCGCCTCCGCCCCAGGCCCGGTTCCATCGTCGTACTGGACCCCGGCGAGATGCACACCGGCGGCCCGGACACGGCCGACGGCTACGCCTACCGAGCCCTGTACGCCGACACCTCCCTCCTCACGGACGGCACCACCGGCGACTTCCCGTACTTCCGCGAGCCTCTCCTCGACGACCCCGAACTGGCCGCCGCCTTCCGCTCCGCACACACCGACCTGAGCACCTGCCCGGACCCCCTGGAGGCCGAGTCCCGCCTCCCCTGGCTGCTCACGGCACTGACCCGCCGCCACTCCACGGCCCGCCCGGTAGACGATCGGATCCCCGGCGCCGACCGGATAGCCCACGCCGTACGAACCCGCCTGGCCGACGAACTGACCACCCCACCCTCTCTCGCCGACCTCGCCACCGACCTGGGCCTGTCCCGCTACCAACTCCTCCGCGCCTTCCGTACGACGGTCGGGATACCCCCGTACGCCTGGCTGGCCCAGCACCGGGTGATCCGGGCCCGGGCCCTGCTGGAGACCGGACTGCGCCCCGCCGAAGTCGCGTCGCTCGTAGGCTTCGCCGACCAGGCGCACCTGACCCGCTGGTTCCGGCGGGTACTGGGGGTGACCCCGGCGGCGTACCGCAACAGCGTTCAAGACGGCGGCCGGGGAGGCAGCCGACACTTGCCCGTATGACTGCACGCGGCTGGTTGTTGTTCTCCCTGATGGGAGTGGTCTGGGGCATCCCGTATCTGCTGATCAAGGTGGCGGTGGAGGCGGACCTGTCACCGTCGACGGTGGTGTTCACGCGATGCCTGCTGGGCGCGGCACTCCTCCTCCCCTTCGCGATCCGCCAGGGGGGTCTCGTCCGAACGATACGAATGCACTGGCGCCCGATGCTGGCCTTCGCGGTCATCGAGATCATCGGCCCGTGGTGGACCCTGACGGACGCGGAACGCCACCTCTCCAGCTCCACGGCGGGCCTCCTGATCGCGGGGGTGCCGATAGCCGGGATCGCGCTGGCCCGTTTCTTCGGCAGTACGGAGAGGCTGGGGGTCCGGCGGCTCACGGGCCTGACCCTGGGCCTGGCGGGCGTCGCGGTCCTGACCGTCCCGCACCTGACGGGCGGCGACGCCCGCTCACTCGCGGAGGTCCTGCTGACGGTGATCGGCTATGCCACGGCCCCGCTCGTGGTGGCGCGCCATCTGAAGGACGTCCCGTCGCTCCACCTCACGGCACCGTGCCTGGCGCTGGCGGCGCTCGTGTACGCCCCGGCGGCTGTGATCACCCGTCCGGCGACACTTCCGTCCACGCACGTGTTGCTGGCCCTGGCTGTCCTGGGCGTGGTCTGCACGGCCCTCGCCTTCGTGGCGTTCCTGGAGCTGATCAAGGAGGTCGGCCCGACCCGGGCCACGGTCTTCACGTACGTCAATCCGGCGGTCGCGGTGGCGGCGGGCGCCGTGTTCCTGGACGAACCGCTGACGGCCGGCATCCTCGCCGCGTTCGCGCTGATCCTGGCGGGGTCTGTCCTGGCGACGGCCACTGGACCGCGTCGGGGCGGACGCCCGGTAGCATGGTCGACACGGCAGACGAGCCGGGCGGACGGCCGCGTGGACTCCCCCTCGGGGGCGCTCCCCGAGGAACGTCCGGGCTCCACAGGGCAGGGTGATGGCTAACGGCCACCCGGGGTGACCCGCGGGACAGTGCCACAGAAAACAGACCGCCGGGGCTGTGCTCTTGAAAGAGGGCGCTCCCCGGTAAGGGTGAAACGGTGGTGTAAGAGACCACCAGTGCCCAGGGCGACCTGGGCAGCTAGGTAAACCCCACCCGGAGCAAGGTCAAAAGGAGCCGCCGTAAAAAGCGCGCTCTGCGAGGACGTTCGAGGGCTGCCCGCCCGAGTCCTCGGGTAGACCGCACGAGGCCGGCGGCAACGCCGGCCCTAGATGGATGGCCGTCTCCCCGGCCGCCGCGAGGCAGCCGGGCGACAGAACCCGGCGTACAGCCCGACTCGTCTGTCATCAAGGTCCTCTGACCAGCGAACATGCTGGTCAGGGGCCCTTTTTCGCAGGTCGAGAGGCTTCGCCAGACCCCGGTCCGTACCGGTTCAAACCGGTACACGCGGCTGTGAACGTAGCCACCAAGGTAGCCATGAAGGTAGCCACGCACGCGGCCCTGCGGGCACTCGTGCTGGTCAATGGGCTGCGGTGATTCTCCGCGCATTACAGCCCGGCTTACCCGAACGCAAGGCACCTCGGGCTGCACGTGGCAGCAGTTGCCCAGTGTGTCGTTCGGGCCGTCCGGCGCGACGGCCCACCGACGCTTCGCCGAGTGGACGAAGGCCAGGGTGTGGGCCAAGCTCCACCGCCTGGTGCTCGATGAACTCGGGTCCCGTGGCGAGCTGGACTGGTCGCGGTGCGCGATCGACTCGGTGAACATGAGGGCGATGAAAAGGGGGATCTGACAGGTCCGAATCCTGTGGATCGCGGCAAGTGCGGGTCGAAGATCCACTTGATCACCGAGCGCACCGGTCTGCCACTGTCAGTCGGTATCTCGGGTGCGAACCTGCACGACAGTCAGGGCCTGGAGCCGCTCGTGCGGGGTATCCCGCCGATCCGCTCGCGACGCGGGCCGCGCCGCCGTAAGCCCGGCAAGCTGCACGGCGACAAGGGCTACGACTATCGCCACCTGCGGCAATGGCTCCGCGGGCGGGGCATCACGCACCGTCTGGCCCGACGCGGCATCGAGTCCTCCACGCACCTGGGCCGTCATCGCTGGGTCGTACGAAATGCGGGGCAGCTGGATCTGCCCGATTACCTCGCTGACTGACCGGCCGCCTTGTGCGACGCTGGCCGGTCACCCCCAGGGTAGGCACCACAGACCAGGAAACACTGAGACCCCGGGCGGCCTGCACGACAGTATCCTCGGCATGGCGTATTCCGGATCCGGGGCAGAAACGCAAACGGCACCCGCGATGCGGTATTGCCGGGAACAGTCAACAGCGGGACCGCCCGGTGAATTGCTTTGTAGGGTCTCCATAGTGACGCCCACTCATCTCTTCGTTCGGCCTGCAGTATCGCGACAACCCGGGGGGCTGGCGCGGCTGGCAGGTTGACGATCACCTCGACGTCGAGACCGTCGGAGAACAAGTCGTCAGGCTGGGGGTGGCGATCGCCAGCGCCCGGGCGAGGCGGAACGCTCTCGCGCCCGAACGGGTCGAGGCGCTGGACGGGCTCGGGATGCGGTGGTCACAGTCCGCCTACGACGTCAAGCAACGCCTCTACGTCAGGGGCGTTCGTTGGAAGATCGCAATGTCTTGGCCGAAAGTACAGACGAGGACGCCGGCCTCCGAAACAGCGACTGCCGAAACAGCACCTGGGAGACGAAGCTCTTGCCGGACAAGGCCGTCCTCCAAATTCCACACTCGCACCGAGCCGCTGCCGGAGCCGGTGACGGCGATGGGGCGTCCGTCCAGGACGCTGCAGGCCACCGCGCGCACCGTGCCGGTGTGGCCGGTGACGGGCTGGCCGGCGGCCTCCCCGGTGGCCAGATCCCACACCCGCACCGAGGCGTCGTTGGAGCCGGTGACGGCGATGGGGTGTCCGTCCAGGGCGCTGCAGGCCACCGCGTTGACATGGCTGGTGTGGCCGGTGAGGGGCTGGCCGACGGGCTCACCGGTGGCCAGATCCCACACCCGCACCGAGTGGTCGCTGGAGCCGGTGACGGCGATGGGGTGTCCGTCCAGGGCGCTGCAGGCCACCGCGTTGACATGGCTGGTGTGGCCGGTGCCGGGATGGCCGACGGGCTCACCGGTAGCCAGATCCCACACCCGCACCGTCTTGTCCGTGGAGGCGGTGACGGCGATGGGACGTCCGTCCAGGACACCGCAGGCCACCGCGAGCACCGGGCCGCTGTGGCCGGTGAGAGGCCGCCCGAGGAGCTCCCCGGTGGCCAGATCGCACACCCGCACCGAGGCGTCACGGAAGGAACCGGAGTCGGCGACGGCGACGGGGCGTCCGTCCAGGACAGTGCAGGCCACCGCCTTCACAAGATTGGTGTGGTTGGTGCGGGGCTGGCCGACGGGCTCCCCGGTGGCCAGATCCCACACCTGCAGCGAGCCGCCGTCGGAGCCGGTGATGGCGACGGGGTATCCGTCCAGGGCGCTGCAGGCCACCGCGTTGACCCGGTTGGTGTGGCCGGTGCGGGGCTGGCCGACGAACTCCCCGGTGGTCAGGTTCCACACCCGCACCGAGCCGTCGACGGAGCCGGTGACGGCGATGGGGCGTCCGTCCAGGACGCTGCAGGCCACCGCGTACACCGTGGCGGTGTGGCCGGTGAAGGGCTGGCCGACGGGCTCACCGGTGGCCAGATCCCACACCCGCACCGAGTCGTCGCCAGAGCCGATGACGGCGATGGGGCGTCCGTCCAGAACGCTGCAGGCCACCGCGTACACCGAGCTGGTGTGGCCGGTGAGGGGCTGGCCGACGGGCTCGCCGGTGGCCAGATCCCACACCCGCACCGAGTCGTCGTCGGAGCCGGTGACGGCGATGGGGCGTCCGTCCAGGACAGTGCAGGCCACCGCGTTGACCCGGTTGGTGTGGCCGGTGAGGGGCTGGCCGACGGGCTCCCCAGTGGCCAGATCCCACACCCCCACCGAGCCGCCGCCGAGGATGTGGCCAGAGCCGGTGACGGCGATGGGGCGTCCGTCCAGGACAGTGCAGGCCACCGCGTTGACCCAGTTGGTGCGGCCGGTGAGGGGCTGGCCGACGGGCTCCCCAGTGGCCAGATCCCACACCCGCACCGAGTGGTCGGCGGAGCCGGTGACGGCGATGGGGCGTCCGTCCAGGGCGCTGCAGGCCACCGCGTTGACCTGGCTGGTGTGGCCGGTGAGGGGCTGGCCGACGGGTTCACCGGTGGCCAGATCCCACACCTGCACCAAGCCGTCGCGGAAGGCGTCGCCGAAGTCGTTACCGGAGCCGGTGACGGCGATGGGGCGTCCGTCCAGGACAGTGCAGGCCACCGCGTTGACATTGCCGGTGTGGCCGGTGAGGGGCTGGCCGACGGGCTCCCCGGTGGCCAGATCCCACACGCCCACCGAGGCGCCGCCGGAGGCGGCGAGGGCGATGGGGCGTCCGTCCAGGACAGTGCAGGCGACCGCCCTCACAATAGCGGTGTGGTCGGCCATGAGCATGTTGCTGAGGGCTGGGGAGACGGTGGTCCCGGTGGCGTACAGCGGCTTCCACGTCCCGTTGGGGGCGTGGTGGTTGAGCGCGTCGCGAAGGGTTGGGACGTTGTAGCGCGCGGCGTCGAGGGCGAGGATCTGGCGGCGGGTGGCGGGGTCGGCGTGGCGGTGGGTGCCGATGGAGCTGCGGTAGACCGCTGCCGCGAGACGGGCGGGGGGCGAACCAGCAGTGTGCAGGTGGGGGGTGAGGCTTTCCGGGACGGCGTGGACGAGGTATTCGGGGTCGTCGAGGACTTCGTCGAGGAGGCCTGCGTCATTGGCGTGGGTGGCGAGGTGGCGCAGGGCGTAGGGGTGGGCGCGGTTCCAGGCGCGGGTCCCGTCGGGGTGGAGCGGGACGTGGTCGGTGAGGGTGCGGACGAACGCGGCATGGACAGCGGCTGGGTCGGTGTCGCGCTGGAGGTGTTCGGCCATGGCCAGGTGATACAGGCGGTAGGCGGAGCGGCCTGCTTCGGTGGCTTCGACGACGTAGCTGCCGGCGGTGTGGCGTAGCCACAGCAGGTCCTCGTCGGTGTATGCGCGGCCGGAGATGCGGGTGGCGAGGGGGGCCCAGAGGTCTTCCCAGGGCAGGCCCTGGCCTTGGGCGTAGGCCAGGGGGCGGAGCAGGTCGCGCGCCCGGGTCGCGTCGTGGGGGCCCAGACGGTCGAGGTGGTTGGCCATGGCGGTGTCGGCGGTGCGGGGGAGGCCGGCGCGCCATTGGGGGTCGTGCGGGTCGGGGAGGTGAGGGGTGGTGGCGAGGTGTTCGGCGGCGAAGCGGGCGACGAGGAAGGAGGGGAAGGCGGCGTCGGCGACGGCGCGGGCGACCTCGGGGATCAGGTGCTGGGCATGGGGGTAAGGGCTGTCGGGGTGTCCGTGGACGAGGCCTTGGACGGTGTAGGCGCCGATGGCGTCGCGGTCGGCGTAGCGGGGGGTGTCCAGGTCGATGACGGGGATGTCGGGAAGGCGCTCCAGGAGGTAGGGGCGGGTTCCCAGGAGAAGACGCAGGCGGCCGTTGCTGTGGGCGATGAGCGGGGCCAGGACGCGGCTGCACAGGGTGTCGGGGGTGGTGGCTTCGTCGAGAGCGTCGATGAGCACGGTGAACGGAGCCGCGCCAGCAGGGCGCTCGGAGAGCGCTTCCAGGAGCTGGCCGGGGGTGGTGGCGGTGATGCGGGCAGCCGCAGCGATGCCCTGCAGGACGTCGTCGTCGGTCAGGGCCTGGGCGTACAGGGCGATATCGACGACCCCGGCGCCGGGGATGGCATTCGCGGGCAGGTCAAGGCTGCTGACGGGGACGGTACGGCGCCGGTCGGGGTGGCTGAGGGCGGCGATGAGGCCGAGAACGGCGGTCTTGCCTGATCCGGGCCCGGCAGCCACTATGCGGGCGGGCTGCGCGGGATCGGGAGTGTGGAGCCAGGTGGTGAGGTCGGTCAGGGCGCGGCGGCGGCCGCTGAACCACCAGCCGCGCTGCTGTCCGAAGGAGGCCATGGCGTGCACGAGCAGGCGGCTGTGGAGTTCGGTGTCGCGCCGGGCGTCGTGTTCCTGCCACTGTGCGGCCTGCTGGATGGCCAGGTCCACCGCGTTGGGCGGGGTGCGGTGACGGGGATTGGGGAAGAACGGCGGGATAGTGCCGTCCAGGCGGGCCAGCGCGGCTTCGCAACGCTGGGTGGCCGGGCGGGCCGGGTTGCTGTTGATGTGCGCGAGCAGCGCGTCGAGGTCGAGGTACGCGGGCCGTTCTCCGGCCGTCGACAGCGATTCCACGGCGGCGGTCAGCAGGTCGGGGAAAGCGTCGGCGGTGGCCGTCTGGGCGGGTTGGGCGGCGGCGATGACCGCGATGCCGGACGGGTCGCCGTCCAGTGACCGGTACAGGCTCTCCCCTCCCGCCGCCAGGGCGTCCTGGCCGCCTTGGCCGGCGTGGCAGGTGTCGAGGATCAGCAGCAGCTGTGTGATCTTCGTGTCGTCCAGCAGGACCGAGGCGATCTGGCCGGTGGGCAGGCCCTGTTTGGGTTTGTCGAGGTCGGCGTCGGCGGGGAAGAACATGTGGCGCCGCGGAGCGGACCCCAGCAGTTGGCCGTGCCCGGCCAGGTAGACCGTGACGATGTCGTCCGGACGCCGGTCCGGATCATCGGCGAACTGCCCCAAGTGATCCAGCAGCGCCTCCTTGCTCGGGTTCATGCCGAGGTCGTCGATGTGGGTGTAGCCAAGTTGCCGGGTGAACAAGTCGATGATCTTGCGGCGCGCGCCGGTCAGGGCGGGCCGGTTGCCGTGCGGGGAGCGGGGCATCGAGGAGACCGCGGTGGCGATCAGGAACCGGCGCGGCCCGTCCCCGGGCACCGGGAGCGTCACCGCAGGCCCTGCGCGATCGCCGCACCGGTGGCCTGCTTGCCCAGGTAGAACGTCGCGTCGTGGGCGTGCGACCCGTTGGGCACCAGATGGCAGTCCACGCCCGGCCCGAATATCGGCCGTAGGTCCTTCACCAGCGCCACCACGTCCCGCCGGTCGGCGACGTTCGTCCACCGCATCTGGCCGTTTCCGGGCCAGCGGCCCACACCGGTCTGCGGGGCCGGATCCAGCCGGTCGAAGATGAGACGGGGGATCCCCAGCGGCGACCCCAGGGTCACCAGCGCACGTACCCGGTGACTGTCCAACGCGCATAACGCCTCGTAGGCCACCACCGACCCGAGCGAATGGCCCACCACCACGACGGTGTCCGGCCCGATCGCCTCCGTCACCCGTCCCCGGGCGGCCGCCCTCAGCACCGGGTCGGACAGGTAACGGCGCACCTGCCGCAGATCAGCCACCAGCATCCGCTCCGCGACCCGGGCAAAAAACCGCGACTGCGACAACGCCCGCAACCCCGCCTGCACCGACCCCGGAACCCCGCCCAACGTGTCGGCCGCATCCGGCCCCACCACCTGTGGCTCCTCCGCCGCCGCAGCCCACCACAGCGCCAGCAACTCCTGCTCCAAGCCAGACTCCACATCGGCCGCCGTCAGGTACGCCTCCCCGCCCGACAACTGCTGTCCGGGCGGCAGGAACAGGTCACCGTAGAACGCCACCGTCATGTCCCCGTCGGCCAGCATCCCTGGCGCCCCGGCCGCCGTCAGCCCGTCTTGCACGGCCGGCCCCCAGTCCTTGGCCAACTGGCGCCCGCCGGACTGTTGCTGCCCGATCCCGTGCACACCGACGACCCGCGCCATTACGCCCCCTCAGCCCGCTGATCTCCACACTCTAGAAGTCCGGGCGCCCTGGTGGCGGCTTGTACGAAAACCCATCGGGTGTAGCTCTCCTGCAGCGAGATCGTTCGGGACCCGTCCCGGTAGCCGTACTCGTCTCGGATGTTCCACGCCTGTGCCAACTCGTTAGCGGCGTCGAAGCTCGGTTGGCTCATACATGAGCTGATACACGTTGACGGGGGGCACCATGCGGGTTCGGTGGCGTCCCGCCAGGTGGTGTAGCGGATCAGGGTGCCGGAATCCGCAGGTCATCGCCGCAACGATGCGGCTCGGGGCCGCGCATGGCACTGACGGCAGGTCAGATGCTGCCCGACCCGGGCGCTGTGTCCCATGAGGTGGCCGACGCGCGGTTTACCGGAACGCATCGAGCAAGGTCGCTTACACCACGAAGCGGGACACGACCTCCGCGCGCCACACGCGTTGGTCCTCGGCCCCGATTCACCCGGCCGCCCTCAACACCATTGACGGCGGCAGGCCCCGAGTTGTGGGCGGGGCCGGTCCGTGGCCGCGGCGTCAGGACCGGCGATACGCCTGATCGCACCGTCACGAGCGGCAGGGTTCGCGCAGTTCCTTCAAAGCCGCCTCGTCGCGTGCTCGCGGAGTTCACCGGGGCTGCGGTACATGTTTCTCGGGGCGGCACGAGGGCAGCCGGCATGGCAGTACGCGACCCGGTACGCGTGATCTGAACGACCGATGGATCAGATGACCGCCGTCCACTTCTGGTTCTGGGCGCCTGTGCAGGTCCAGAGCCGGAGCGGTGTGCGGTTGCTCCCGCGCGGGTCCGTGGCCTCCACACATTTGTGAGCCTGAAGGTTGACCAGGTCGTGGGCGGGGTTGAGCCGGAACCTCTGGGAGCCACTGCCGTTGCAGTCGGCCAATTGGATGGCCGCGCCGTTCTCTGTCGAACCACCCGCGACGTCCAGGCACTTGCCCGAGATCCGGATAGTCCTGTCCTCCGACACGATCTGCCACCACTGTCTGTCGCTGCTCGAGCAGTCCCTGATCTGCAGCGGCGTGTCCCCGAGGGGGCCGCCGTCAATGCACCTGTCGGAGGCGTGACTTTGTATTGCCACGCCTGAAGCAGGCTTGGCGGGGGAAGGGCCCGTTGTCGAAGGCCTCGCTGTCGAAGCACCCGCCGTCGAACCGCCCTCGTCGGAGACCGAGCCCGCTACGAGGTAGGGGATACACGCGAGCAGGGCCATCGCCAGGCCGGAGCCGGCCAGCATCCAGCGGAGCCGGCGGGTACGGGTATCCGGACCTCCGGTCTCCTCTCCTGAGGCGTCCCGGTCAACCAACACCACCGGACCGGCGGGCAGTTGAGCCGGAACGGCCGGGACCGAGGCGGGCACGGGGGCGGGCTCGGCCGGGACCGAGGCGGGTACCGGGGTGGGTTCGGCCGGCACCGGCGGAGCGAGGAGCCCGGCGTCGGCCTGCAAAACCCGCCGGTACGTCGCCTGAAGCGCCGGCCCGGGATCGACGCCCAGCTCGCCCCGGAGCAGCGTCTGCACCTCGCGGTAGGTGGCGAGGGCCGCCGCCTGCCGCCCCGAGCGGTACAGGGCGAGCATCAGCATCTCCCGGAACCGCTCGTCCAGCGGATGCTCGGCGACCAGACGGGTCAGCTCCGAGGCCGCCTGCTCATGGCCCCCCAGTTCGAGTTCGACCGCCCGCCGGGCCGCCTCCGCCGACAGACGCAATTCGTCCAGCCGCTGCCGCTGGCTGTCTGCGTACTCGCCTCGGACACCGGCCAACGCCGTTCCCCGCCACAGACCGAGCGCATCACCCAGGCACTTCGCCGCGCCTTGGGCGTCTCCCGCACCTCGCAACCGCTCGGCCTGTGCGAACAGTTCCCGGAAGACGCTCAGGTCCAGCTCGCCCGGCGAGGTGAGTTGATAGCCGTCCCCCACGGCACGGATCACGGACGACGCGGTGTCCCCGGCGGGCTCCAATACCTTACGAAGCCGATGAACGTAGGTACGCAGAATGCCACGTGCGGAGGCCGGTGCTTCGGTCCCCCACACCGCGTCGACGAGCCTGCCCACCGACACCTGCGAGCCTTCGGCCAGCAACAGCACGGCCAGCACCGCCCGCTGCTGGGGTGGGCCGAGCGCGATCTCGTCCCGGCCCCGCCACGCCCTGACCGGTCCCAGCAGCGAGAACCGTAATCGCTCTTTCAACCAGCGCCCTCCTTCAGGGATGCACGTCCGAAGCCGGCAGGCGAGGCCAGGCTTCCGGGGCAACCGCGCGGATCACGCCCGAAGTCTAACCTTGGCCCTGTCTGGGATCTTGGTGTTCGGATACCGGCGATCATGGTGGTGCGCCAGTCTCACGGGTACGTGGTGCCCGCGAGATTCCCGCGGAGTGCGATATTCCGGTTCCGTCCCAGTCCGGGTGTCGAGGTCCCGGTGTTGACGTCGCGGATGGCGCGGGCCGACAGCCCCTCCGGTACGACGGTGATGTGGGTGCGTGGCCGTCTCGATGGCCTGTGGCGGGACGAGGATTTTGCCGACTGGTACCCGCGCGACCGGGGCCCGGGACTCTCGCCCGGCAGTTGGCCACAGTGAGCGTGCTGCAGAGTTCCCGCTGGACCTTTCCGAACGCGATGCCGCCGAGGCCGTGCGCTGCCGCATCGACTTCAAGTACGCGCTCGGCTTCGATCTCGGCGACCCCGGATTCCAGCACATCGTGCTCAGCGACTTCCGCGACCGCCTGCTGCAGGGCGGCAGGCCAGACCGCCTCCTCGATCTCGTCCTGGCCCGCTGGAAGAAAGCCCGCCTGGTCCGCGAGCGCGCCACCCAACGCACCGACTCCACCCATGTCCTGGCCGTCGTCCGCGATCTGCCCCGCCTCGAACCTGTCACGGAGGCCGTGCGCGCGGGCGCCGGCCCTGCCCGGTCCGGGACAAATGCACCACCTCCCGCGACACCGCTCGCACCGCAGGCTTTTCCCCCGCGAACTCTTCGAACTCCCGTTACCCGCCCGAGCCGACCAGTGGGACCCGGCCTGGCACAAGCGCTACGCGGTCCGGTCCGGCATTGAGGGCGCCGTCTGAGAGTTCGCCCACGGCCACGGCATACGTCGCTGCCGATACTGCGGGCAGACCAAGGCCCACCCGCAGCACGTACTCACCGCCATCGCCGTCGCCACCGCCATCGCCGTCGACACCGAACGCCTCAGCCGACAGCCTCCCGGCGAAGGCGCCCCTCCACTGACCATCAGTTCGGCGCGAGGAACGTCCTACACGTGGCGCGCGAGACCCGGCGAGCGGACGTCAACGGTCCGTGGAGCGAACGTCAACAAGCTATAGACACCCTGGCAGTTGTCTTGGTCAGGCGGCGGTTCGCGCCGTCTCACCCGGAGTGGCACGGACTCACGCCAGGGAACACCGGCACCTACGGGGAAGATCCCCCGTTTCTCACACATTCGCGGCCTTGAGCCGACCAAGGAGTGGTATTCGCATGCCCACATCCCTCATCCATCAGCTACCGGAAAGACGCGCTTCTTCTGGCACCTCCACGGTGCTTACAGCTCTCACGGTGCTCACCGCGCTGATCGTCGCTCTGTTCGTGGCCGCTCCGACCACTTCGGCGGCCGACGGACGGATCACCGGGCTGGCCGGCAAGTGTGTCGACGTCGCCGGGGCGAGCAATGCCAACGGAACCGCCGTCCAGATCTACGACTGCAACGGGACCAACGCCCAGATCTGGTCCAACCCGGGCGACGGCACCCTCCGCTCCCTCGGCAAGTGCCTCGACGTCGTCGATCACAGCACGGCCGACGGCGCGTCCGTCCAACTGTGGGAGTGCTCGGGCGGCGCCAACCAGCAGTGGGTGGTCACCGCGGCACGCGACATAGTCAACCCCGCGGCCGACAAGTGCCTGGACGTCCGCGGGAACGACCCCGCCAACGCCACCCGGCTGCAGATCTGGACCTGCACCGGCAACCCCAACCAGAAGTGGACGGCGCCCGCGAGCGGGGGCGGTACGACCCCTTCCGGCTTCGTGGTCAGCGAGGCCCAGTTCAACCAGATGTTCCCGAACCGGAACAGCTTCTACACGTACAGCGGGCTGGTGCAGGCGCTGAGCTCCTACCCGGGGTTCGCGAAGACCGGCAGTGACACGGTCAGGAAGCAGGAGGCCGCCGCCTTCCTCGCCAACGTCAATCACGAGACCGGCGGCCTGGTTTATGTGGTGGAGCAGAACACCGCCAACTACCCGCACTACTGCGACCTCAGCCAGTCGTACGGCTGCCCGGCCGGTCAGTCCGCCTACTACGGGCGCGGTCCCATCCAGCTCAGCTGGAACTTCAACTACAAGGCGGCGGGCGACGCGCTCGGGATCGACCTGCTCCACAACCCCCGGCTGGTCGAGACCGACGCCGCCGTGGCCTGGCGCACCGGTCTGTGGTTCTGGAACACGTCGACCGGCGCCGGCACGATGACCCCGCACAACGCGATGGTGAACCAGGCGGGCTTCGGCCAGACCATCCGTGCCATCAACGGCTCTCTCGAGTGCGATGGGAAGAACCCCGGGCAGGTGCAGAGCAGGGTGAGCGCGTACCAGAAGTTCACCGCGATCCTCGGGGTCGTCCCGGGCGGCAATCTCTACTGCTGAACCCCACCCATGCGTCGCCGGAGCGGCCGGGATCGCACGGCACCCGAGCCCCGCACTGGGCGGACCACTCAGCGTTCTCGTGACTGTGCGGTGCCCAGGGGCACCGCACAGTCACCACTTCGATCTTGTCCAGGAACAGGAAAACTCTCATGAATTCGATGCAGAAGCGCTTCGCGTTCGCGACAGCGTTTGGATTCCTGATGCTCTCAGGGGCGTCAACGAGTGCCGTCGCGGCAGCCGCCGCGCCGCACTCGACTCAGACTTCGACTCAAGCTTCGGCTCCGCAGACTTTCGCGCACCCAGGGGTCAACATCACCTCGACGCAACTGGAGTTCGTGCGGACCAAGGTCCAGCAGGGTGCCGCTCCCTGGAAGGCCGCCTACGACGACATGGTCGGCGATCCGCTGGCCTCGCTCTCGCGGGTGCCGGCGCCCCGGCCTGTCGTCAACTGCGGCCAGAGCAGCAATCCGAACAACGGCTGCACCGACGAACGGCAGGACGCCATCGCCGCGTACACCGACGCGCTGGCGTGGGCCATTAGTGGTGACGAACGGTATGCCCAGAAGTCGATCCAGATCATGGACGCCTGGTCGGCCACGATCACGAGCCACACGGGCGCCAACACGGGCATCCAGACGGCGTGGTCGGCCGCCTCGTGGGTCAAGGCAGCCGAACTCATCAAGTACCAGTACCAGAACTGGCCGAACGCGGGTCGCTTCGCGAACATGCTGAGGTCGGTCTACCTGCCCGTCGTGGTGAACGGCGACGACAGGACCAGCAACTGGGACCTCACCGAGGCCGAGGCCTCGATCGGGATCGCCGTCTTCACCAACGACGGAGTCACCTTCGACAAGGCCGTCAGCCAGTACCTGGCACGCGTTCCCGCCTTCGTCTACCTCGCATCCGACGGGCCGACGCCGCACCCGAGCCCGGACGGCGGCTTCAACTGGGAGACGGCGACCCGGTACATCACCGGGATGACGCAGGAGACCTGCCGGGACTTCGTACACACCGGCTACAGCATCGCCTCGATGTCCCACATCGCCGAAACGGCACTCATGCAGGGCACGGATCTGTATCCGCAGGTGGGAGAGCGACTCCGGCAGGCTCTCGGCTGGCAGGCCACCCAGGAACTCCGCGCGGCTCCGGAACCGGCGAACCTGTGCGGCAAAGGGCCGCTCGAGCGCGGTCTCGGCCCGGTCACCGAGACCGGGTTCAACGCCCTGCACACGAGGCAGGGAATCGCCATGGCCAACACCCAGGCCCTGACCGAAGGCAGCCGCCCCGCCGGCACGAACTACCTGTTCGTGGCCTGGGAGACGCTGACCAACGCGAACAACCCGGTGATGCCCAACACGCAGCTGCCCACCGGACCGATCACCGGCCTCGGAGGCAAGTGCGTGGACATCGCCGCAGCCAACAGCACCAACAGCACCGCCGTCCAGATGTACGACTGCAACGGCACCGCCGCCCAGCAGTGGACCGTGGGCGGCGACGGTACCCTCCGAGCGCTCGGCAAGTGCATGGACGTCACCGCCGCCGGCACGGCGGACGGTACCAAGGTGCAGTTGTATGACTGCAAGGGCACCGCCGCCCAGGTCTGGCAGCGCGGCAACGGGGACACCCTGGTCAACCCGGCCTCGGGCAAGTGCCTGGACGTCACCGAGATGTCCACCGCCAACAACGCCCGGCTGCAGATCTGGTCCTGCACCGGCACCACCAATCAGCAGTTCCACCTGCCGGTCTGACCCCGGGTTTCACGGCGTCAGGACGTCGGGACCCGTCCAGCACCCTCCTGTGCCTAAGCCTCGCCGGATGCTCCCCTGTGTGAACGGCCGCAGGGCATGCACCAGCGCCTGACCGCCAGGGGGCAGCTGATGGCGGAACTGGACGGGGGTGGGGGATGACGGTGCGTACAGCCCGACTGGTCTGCCGCCACCGGCGGCTTCGCCTCCGAAGGGCGCGCTCGTCGGCACGTTCGTCGCGACTCGGCGGGCAGGGAGTCAGCTCGTGGCGACCAGCTCGTCGAGCAGCTGCTCCAACAGGCTGTTGTCGCCGAGGAAGCTCTTCACCGAGGCGTCCTCGTTGCGCTGCGGGTCTGTGCCCGACCAGTTCAGGGCGTATCCCGCGTCGGCGCTGAGTTGGGTCAGGAACGCCCGTTGGGCACGGCCGTTGCCCTCGCGGAACGGGTGGAGGACGTTCATGTCGCCGTACAGCTCGGCCAGTCGGACGACGAATTCCTGCCGGGGGAGACTCCGCAGATGACCGGAGGAGACAAGACGGCCGAAGACCTCTCCGGCGTAGGGCACCAGGTTCCTCGCAGGGCAGAAGGGGGTGCGCTTGGCGATGTTCACGGTGCGTAACTCGCCTGCCCACGGATAGACGTCACCGAAGATCGCGGCATGGAACGCTTGGAGATGGCCGAGGTCGTACGCGCCGGGTAGGGGGCGTTCGGCGAGCATGACGAGGCGTGCCCGGGTGATGTCCGCCTCCGCTGCCGCGAGCTGCTGTTGGTCGGTGATGCCGAGCGTGTTGCGCAGCACGCCGTTGGGCATGGCGTACGGATCGTTCACCCGGCCTGCCGCTCCGAAGTCTGTCGGTGGCGGGCGATCGCGCGGGCGACCAGGGTGTCCACGTCGAGGTCGCCCTTCACGTACGCCTCGGTGTCGCGGTCGGAGGCCTTGGAGGCCTGGAGCCCCTCGGCCTCGATGGAACCGGTGGCCGAGGCGACGGCCGCACGTCGTGCCGCTCGGCCGCTCAGCGCCTCGAAGGCCTCGACGGACAGGAGGACGCCCTGGGGCTTGCGGTGGGCGCCGATCAGGACCGGGTCGGCATCCGCGCCGGACTCCGACAGGTCAGCCAGGATTCGCGACAGTCCCGCGCGCGCGTCGCTGACGGTCACGACCTCAGGGATCTCCATGCTGTCACCGTACCCATATAGAGGCTTGATTCTGTACAGATTCTAGTACGGATTCCGGTGAGTGTCCCGTCCCGGGCGGGTTCGCCGTCCTGGAAGCGGAGCTGGACAACGGGCCGGTGGCGCCACAGGGGGGCGGGCGGGCGCGAACCGAGCCGAGACCGCGAGGTTCTCGCCGATGTCGGCGGGATTGAACCGGCCCACCGGCATATCGCGCCGGTTGAGTTCGGTGATCCCCATGTCGGCGGTGATGTCGTCCGCCTCGGTGGTCACCAGAACCGGCCTCTCCGAGAACGACAAAGCCCTCGTCCGGACCGCTCCGGCGCGGGCGCCTCCTTACGTAGCCATCAAGGTAGCCACGGAAACGCCCTCCCTGCACGTTTGTGCAGGTCATAGCGTTGAAGTGATTCTCCCCGGCGTACAGCCCGACTCGTCTGCCCCCAGGGCCCTCGACCAGCTAAATAGCAGGTCAGAGGCCGTTTTCGTAGGTTGAACGGCTATGCCGCAAGGCCCCGCCGAACGTCTCCTTGGGTTCTGGGTGTCGCCCGACCGCCACCGGCGACGCGGGAAGCCCTGCCGAAAGTGATACGGCAGGGCTTCCCCTTCATCCTTCGGGACCGGCCCGTCGGGTCGTGCGTTCAGGAGCAGGTCTCAGACCCAGCGGGCCGGGAGTTCGGGGAACCCCCGGCCGATCGTCGAGAACTTGGCGTACGGATCGGATTCGACGAATCCGGACCGGGCCGGCAGCTCGGGGTCCGCCACCACGACATGAACCCGTGGCGGGCGGCCGGAGGTGCCGGTCAGATACGGCTCCTCCAGGACGGCCGCGTCGTCGAAGCGCACCCATCGGGTGATGCTCCCGCCTGTCACCGGGTGGTGTCTCCCTCGGGAGATGACCTCCACGGCATCGGAGAACCGGAGTCCGGCACTCTCCATGGCCGTCCGTCCCCGCATCGTCGACCAGAGCGTCACCGTCTCCACGAATTCCGCGAAGTCGGCGAACATGTCCAGATATTCGCCGTTCCACGAGACTCCGACCCTCCCGTCGCGACGCAGGACGATCGCGCAGGGGGCGTACTGGTTCTCCGCGATGCGGATGAACTCGTCCCCATCAGGGGACGACGTCCAGCCACTTCGGGAGACCGAGAGCCGGGTCCACCCGTAGTAGTTCCCTCCGTAGCAGGGAAGGGTGCTTCCCTCCCAGTGCTCCATGAGCAGCTCGACCAGGTCTTCCGCCTCTGACGGGAATTCGATCGGGTCGACCTCAGGAAGCCCACGAGGGGCACGTACTTCCTCGTTCAGGAATCGGACGGACTCGGCTGTCAGTCTCACCGGGACGCTCCTTTCAGGGTGACGGATCAGTGGCCGACGTTCAGCAGGTAGGTGAAGAGATCCCTGCAGTTGGGGCACATCTCCCGAGGCACGCCATGACGGTCCCACCCATAGCCCTGGGACCCGCCTCGGACGTCAACGGACTGCGTCCTGGCTCCTCCGATCGGCAGACCACGACTCTCAAGATCGCACAGTGCGCCGATCTCCCCGCACCCGCCGTGGTGGCCGGTCAGCTGAACCGCCGTCCGCACATTCGGGGTGAGGTCGTCGAGCGACCTGTTCATGCTGATGCCGAGACCGCTGTGCTGCCCGTCGGCCGTGAACACTTCCGAAGCGACGTTGGTCGTACCGGCACTTTCGTCGGCCCGGTCGAGCAGGGCGTCGGACGGCTCGCCTGCGATCTCGCAGACGTGCGGATCACTGCCACCGTCGTTGTGAACCAGGACGGGCGTTGCACCAGCGAGCGCGTAGTACGTGTGGACGTCGGAGACGGTCAGGTTGTGAACCGTGGCGTTCCGAGTGGTCCAGCGTTGGATCGAGGCGATCTGGACGTAGGTGCCCGTGCTGGCTCGCAGCCACTCACCGGTCTCGAGATCGGCGGCCTTGATCCACTTGCCGAGTTCCTCGACCCAGAAGGGGTGGCCGTCGGTCGCGGTGACCTCAGCCGTCTTCGAGCCGGCCTTGCCGTCGACATCGATCGTGACCTTGACCAGGTGCTTGAGACCCTTGCCCGTGATCTCCGCGGAGACCGTCTCGATCCGGGTTTCCCCGGTCTTCGGGTCGGTGGCGACGACCTTGTCGCCGACCTTCACCTTCTCGATTGCCTTGGTGGAGCCGTCGGCCATCAGCACCTTCGTGCCGGGCACGAAGCTGTTGCAGCCGCCCCCGGAACCGCCCCCGGAGCCTCCGCCCTCGGCCTTGCCGGAGCCGCCTCCGCCGCTGGTGCCGCCCTTGCTGCGGGAGGAGCCGTCGGCCTTGCCCGGTCCGCCACCACCGCCCTTGCCGGAGCCGCCTCCGCCGCCCTTTCCGGAGTGGGAGGAAGCCTTCGGAGCCGCCTTGGCCTGCGCCTGCTTCTGTGCCGCGTTACCCGTCTTCCGCTTCGCGGCGGCCGCCGCATCGGCTCTTCTCCTGGCGGCTTCGGCCGCCTTCTTCTTGGCCCTTTGCGCGGCCTCCCTCTTCGCCTTCTCGATGGCCGCCTTCTTGGCCCGCAGTGCGGCGGCCTCGGCGGCCTTGGCCGCCTTGAGGACGGCCTCCGCGGCCCTCTTGGCGGCCTTGAAGGCCTGGATGGCGTCGATGGTGCGGTTGATCGCCTTCAGGACCGACGGGATCTTGCCCAGCTTCGTCCACGGAATGGCGTCCAGGATGATGCTGCCGCACGACCACATGTCACCGCCGAAGCAGGCCATCGCGTCGTTGATGCCGATGAAGTCCTTTAGCGTCTCCCAGGCGATCGCCAGGATCACCGAGGTCAGAGACTTGCCCATCATGGACTGTGCCTGCGCGACCTGCGCCGCGGACAGACCCGCGCCGACGAGGGCAGCCGCCTTCTCCGAGGCGCTCAGGCTGATCGCCAGACCGGTCGGGTCGGAGTACGTCACCGGGTTGTTCTCGCGTAGGCGTACCCGTTGGCCTGCAACGGGTCGTTCACATCGAGCACCGGGTCGACGGACAGGAAGCGTCCGACCACCGGGTCGTACAAACGGGCGCCGAGCGGCTGGTAGCCGGAGGCGTCGTCCCTGGTCTTGCCGAGGAATCCCTTGTGGTTCTGCAGGTTGGCGCCGGCCGTGCCCCGCTCGTTGCCGAACGGATCCTGCTTGCGGATGCGCACCGACATGCCGCCGTTGAGGGCGACCTCCGTGTACGCGCTGCCCTGGTGGTCCGAGGTCTGGGCAACCAGGGTCTCCGAGCCGGTGCCGGAGGCATAGCGCATGACCGCGCCGCCGGGGGCGACGTAGGTGCGCTGGGTGCTGACGAGAACACCGCCCTGCTGGACGGTGACCTCGGCCTCGCCCAGGTGCAGCGTGGCCTGCTTGCCCTTGATGGTGAGCAGACGCTCACCGCCGGGACCGTAGATGTGACGGGTGTCGTTCTGCGGCAGCCACTGCTGAGCCGTGGAAGAGGCGTCGCAGGTCGCGAGCACGATCGGTGTGCTGTTCGCGGTGGCCCCGCCCTGGGCCGCCAGGCACAGGTTGGAGTCCAAACGACGGCGCCACCTGGGCGAAGGCGAGCTTCGGCCAGACCGGCCCGATCACCTTCTCGTCGCCGGGTGCGAAGAAGTTCACGTGGGCCTGGGGCGGCGTCGCCCCGATCACGGTCAACGCCGACGCCGACGGCAACGCCACCGTCCCCGACCTGGCACCGCCGAACGCCGGCCCCAACACCCTCCAGGTCTACGCCTACGACAGCCTCGGCAACCCGAGCGCGCGCACGGACCACACGACATACGTCCCGCCGAAGGAGAACGCCGACGCCCCCGGCGACACAGGCGGCGACGGCATCCCCGACCTGCTCGTCATCGACGCGGGCGGCGTCCTGCGGACATACGCGGGCCAGCCGGAGGGCGAACTGTACGGCTCACTGATCTCGTCGTACGCCAGGGCCGCCGGCAAGACGACCCTCAACCCGCCCGGCCACTGGTACGACGCCGCCTCGACGCTCGGCAACAAGGCCGCGCTGATAGCCCACTACCAGGACGCCTACCCGGGCGACGGCACCACGGACCTGTTCGCCCGCACCCCGGACGGCGGCTTCTGGCTCTACCCGGGCGACGGCTACGGCTCCTTCGACGTCGCCCAGCGGATGAAGATCCGCCTCCCGTCGAACGCCCCCGCCCCGTCCACCTGGACCTAGCTGAAGGCCCTCGGCGACATCACCGGCGACGAGTTGCCCGACCTGGTCCTGCGCACCGCCGCAGGCTTCTGGGTGCTCTCCGGCTACACCGGCGGCAGCATCCAGACGGCGACGATGATGAACCCCGACGCCTGGTCCCGCCGCGACATCGTCAACCTCGCAGACATGAACAAGGACGGCGTGGCCGACCTGCTCTGGCGCAACCTCGACAACGGCAACCTGTACCTCCGGCGGGGGAAGCCGGGTGCGGTGACGGGCAACGTCGACCTCAACTCCCTGATGCTGGGCTCGAACGCCGTCAACGGCGACGAGTCCTTCGGTACCACCTGGACGGAGGCCAACGTCAGCGCGGCGATCGGGATCCCGGACATCAACGAGGACGGGATCCCGGACATCTGGGGCCGGTTCGCGTCGGACGGTCATATGTCCGTCTGGCACCCGGCGACCAACTGGGCCAACTCGCCGGTGAAGACGGTTATCGGGTCCGGGTGGAACGACAAGCTGGCGTTCGGGTGAGGTGATCGGCCTTCGGGAGTCAGGGTGAGCCTCCGGCGCCACCGTACGGTGGCGCCGGAGGCTCGGTGACGAAGACCGGTCTGCCGGAGGGAACCGACGGGACTGCCTGGCAGACGGGGAGCCGGGGCCGGCACGGACGTCGTGTGCCGGCCCCGGCTCCCGCCCGGTCAGGACCGTGGTCGGACCGCGGTGACCTTCATCGTGACCGGCACCGGTGGAACGGTGTAAGGCGTGTCGTGGACAAGACCGAGTGCGGCCGTGTAGCGGCCAGGAGTCCGGGTCTCGGGCAGCCTCGCGTCGAGCGTGAGCCGCAGGGTGACGGCGGAGTGCGCCGGGACGGTGAGCGTGGTGGCCTCCTCGCTCAGCCAGGTGATGTCGTCGGCCTCCGTCTGTCCGTAGCCGGGCAGGAGTTCGGTGGTGGTGACGGCGTTGCCGTTGCCCCAGCCGGTGCTGCCGCCGATCTTGTACAGGCCGGCCGCCGCGGCGCCGCGGTAGGTGGGGGTGGAGTTGTCCGGGAGCCGCTGCCAGGCGTCGGCGCCCGGGTCGTAGGCCCAGGTGGCCGCGGTGATGTCCGCCGTGGCCTGGGTGGCGACGGAGCCGCCGGTCAGCAGCAGTCGGCCGTTGGCGGTGGTGTAGGCCGCGCCATACACGCTGGTGGGCAGCGAGGCGACCGGTGACCAGGTGTCGTCGGCCGGGTCGTAGGAGTAGACGTCGTCGACGACGCCCGTGCCGGGGGAGGTCCCGCCGGCGCACACGACGTGACCGTCCAGTCCGCCGCAGGCGGGATAGGCGATCGGCAGCGGGTACGGTGCCAGGCTCCGCCAGCTGTCGGTCGCCGGGTCGTAGGCCTGGACGGCCGTGACGCCACAACTGGCGCCGCAGCCACCGACCATGTACAGCCGGCCGCCGAGGACGGCGCTGCCGGCCACGGAGTACGCCTCGGGAGCGGCGGCACCGGCGGACCAGGTGTCGGTCGCCGGGTCGTAGACGGCGACCGGGGTGACGGCCAGGCCGGCTTCGTCCTTGCCGCCGGCGACGTACCACCTCCCGTCGACGAAGCCGTGGACGGGACCACGCCGTGCTTCCGGGGCGTCGGCGCGCCGGACCCAGGCGGCGGTGTCGTCCGTCGTGTCGTAGGCCCAGAGGCCCTTCTCGACGACGTCGTCGCCCTCCATTCCGAATCCGGTGTACACCGTTCCCCGGTAGGTGTCCGCCGCGTTGTCGATGACTCCGTAGGCGATGCCGGGAGCGTGCTGCCACTCTCCTGTCTGCGGCGGTGTCGGGGACGCGTCGGCGGACTCCTGGATCCGGACGGTGGCGGCGGCGCCGCCGGTGTTGCGGACGGTGACCGTGGCGCGGGACACGGTGTCCTGCCGTACCGAGGCGGCGACGGCGGACGGGGTGACGGTGACCCGGCCGGCCGGCAGCGCGAGGCCCGTGGTCCGGACGCCGTCGCGTACGACGCTCGCGGTCAAGGTGCGGTTCGCGTAAAGGGACTTGGCCGCCGTCAGCTTCACGGTGCCGGGGCGCCCGTGGTCACCGGTCGGCGCGAACAGCCAGTACAGGCCGTTCGCGGTCGCCGGGTCGGTGGGCGTCGCGACGGACACGGCCGGCGAGGTACCCGTGGTGCCGCCGGTGACCTCGGCGCCGTTGACCGGCTCCTTGGTGTTGGCGTCCCGGGTGTGGCCGACGACCAGTCCGCCCGGGACCGTGTCGTAGGTGCGGTCGCCGACGAAGACGTCGTCCACGGCCCACCACCAGCCGTAGCCGCCGGTGAAGTGGAAACGCAGCTGGACCGCGGAGCGGCCCGCGTAGCCGGACAGGGGGATCTCGACGTGGGCCGGGCCGTCCACCGAGTCCGTGGTGTGCTGCCAGACGGTGGTCCAGGTGGTGCCGTGGTCGGTGCTGACGTCGACGGTCGCGCTCTGCCCGTCGTAGCCCCGGTAGGTGGTGTCGAACGCGACCTGGGGGGCGCTGCGGTCGGTGAAGTCGTAGACGGGGCTGATGAGTTGGCTGTCCTGGGAGACGCCGCTGCCGTAGTGGTCGCTGTCCACGACGGCGAACGCGCCCTTGCCGCCGGTGGTGTTGCCGCGCGCCCCGGGGTCGTCGAACGCCCAGCCGCCCGTGGACGAGCCGGCGTCGGCCACCCGCCAGCCGTCCGGTGCCGCTGTGGTCTCGGTGAACGGCTCGGTCGGGCCCGAACGGTGCACCTCGTAGCCGGGGGCGAGCGCCGCTTCCTCGTTCACGGGTATGGCGACGTCGGCCTTCACCGCGCGCCCCGCGACCCTCACTTCCCGGGTCGCCGCCCGGTATCCCTGGTAGGCCGCCGTGATGTGCAGCGGGTAGGTGTGACCGGTGGGCAGGGACACCGAGTACCGGCCGGTGGCGGGATCGGTCCACACCGGGTCCAGGGGCGTGCCGTCCACCGTGATCGCCGCGTAGAGCGGCCAGCCGTGTCCCGATCCGTCGGTGACGGTTCCGGAGACGGTCCGGCTGGGCACCGGAGTGACGGTCAGGTCGCGGGCGAGGTCTGAGCCGTCGTCGACGCGGACTTCGCCGGGTGTGGCGGTGGCGTAGCCGTATGCGTCGACGGTCAGGTCGTACGTTCCTGTGGGCAGCGTCAGGGCGTAGTGGCCCTGGGCGTCGGTGCTGGTGCGGTGGTCGTCGCCGGCGGAGACCGCGGCGCCCGGCACCGGTTCGCCGGTGCGGGCGTCGGTGACCGTGCCGGTGATCCGGCCGTGCGGGCCCATGCGGAAGGCGGTGAGCCCGTTCGGCGTGCCGAGCCCGGTGGGGCCGTCGTACCCGGTGGTCGCGGTGCACAGGTAGACGGGATCGCAGGTGCCGTTGGAGCCGTCCGTGACGTCGTTGAGCGCTTCGTCGGCCGCGGAGTAGGGGTAGGTGTTGGGCTCGGTGTCCTCGGCGGCCCGACCGGCGGCGGCGTAGACGCCCGCGACGAGGGGCGCCGAGGCGCTGGTGCCGCCGTAGACGCCCCAGCCCGCCGAGCCGTAGCTGTCGTACACGGCCACACCGGTGTCCGGGTCCGCCACGGCCGACACGTCGGCCACGGTGCGCTGGTCGCAGCCCGAGTTGTGCTGGAACGCCGGCTTGGGCAGGTAGCGGGAGCAGCCCGAACCGGTGCCGTAGCCGTCGTGCGACCACACCGACTCCGACCAGCCGCGTGCCGTGCCGGTGTCCCGGCGCAGACTGGTGCCGCCGACCGCGGTGACGTGAGGTGAGGCGGCCGGGAAGGACACGCCGGCGTCGTTGTCGCCGGACGAGGCGACGATCGCGACCCCCGGGTGGTCGTAGTAGGCGTCCCAGGCGGTCTCGGCCGGGTCCTCGTCGAAGAGGTCGTAGCGGGTGCCGTAGGAGTTGGAGACGACGTCGGCGCCCAGGGTGACGGCCTGCTGCACGGCCGCGCCGAGGTTCTCGATGGTGGCGTCGTCCGCCTCCACCAGCAACAGGCGGGCGTTCGGGGCGGCGGCCGACACCATGTCGAGGTCGAGCGCGGCCTCGCCGGCCCAGCCTGCCTCGGGCTCCGGATAGCCGGTACCGCCGCGCTGGTCGGCCTTGGTGAAGCAGCCGTCCGCGCTCGTGCAGGCCGGAAGGCCGAACTGGGCGCGGTAGACGGCCAGGTCCGCTTCCGCGGTGGGGGCGTCCTGGGCGACGACCACGGCGACGGTCAGGCCCTCCCCGCCGTCGTCGGGCAACGTGTAGGCGGCCCGCAGGTCGGCCGGGCCGAAGCCGGGGGGCGCCTGGGCGGCCACGGCGCCGGACCGCTTCGCGGGCGGGCCGGTGCGCCGGATGGCGAAGCAGGTGGCCTCTCCGGGCGAGGGCGTGCCGCACAGCGACTCGGTGCCGTCGGCCTTCGGCGAGGAGGCAGAGACGGAGGAGGCAGGGACGGAGGAGGCCGAAACGGGGAGCGCTGTTCGATCACCGGCGGAGGCGTCCGCCGCACCGGACATGGCCACGATCGCGGCGCTCAGGGCGACCGCCGCGATCCGATTCCCGAGGCGCGGGCCGCTCGGGCCGAAACGTCCGAGGGGTGGTATGTGCACCGACATTCTTCTCTCTCTTTCACGAGCACCCCTGTGCGAGATCGTCGGCCAGGGGTACGTCGGAGGGGTGGACGCGGACGGGTGCCGCCCGGCGGTCGTGCGGGGACCGCCGGGCGGCTTCGCATCACGTCGAGGTCATCCGGCGATTCCCGCGGCGCGTACGACGGTCTGCGTCACGGTGTTGCCGCGGCTGTCACCGGCCTGGACGCGCAGCGTGAGGTACCGCGCCGGGGCGGGCGCGTGCAGACCCAGGCTGACCTTGCCGTTGCCCCTGCCGCTGAGGCGTGCCGTCGTCCAGGTGGCGCCGTCGTCGTAGGACACCTCGACCTTGCGGGTGTTGAGCGCCGCGTTGGAGCCGCCCGGCAGATGCAGCGGAGTGACGAGCAGGGAGGCGTCGGCGGCCGCCTTCCCTTCGTCGGACGTCGGCAGGGTGTAGTCCACCTGGACGAGCGGGAGTTGCTCGCTGGCGTCGTCGTTCCTGGGCGCCGCGGAGGTGAACGTCCACTCGGTGCGCGTGGCGGTCGAGTAGGGGAAGGCGGCCGTGGCGGTACGGGTCGCCGTGTGCACCAGACGGTAGGTGCCCCTCTTCGCCGGCACGGTCGCGCTCACCCCGGCGCCGCCCTCGCCGACCAGGGTGTCGCCCCGGTACAGCGAGGTCTCCTGGGTGGTGTCGGAGCTGCCGAAGGCGGCGTAGTTGGCGTGGCCGCCGCCGGAGTCGCCCCAGGACGGGATGATGACGTCCACCTGGTCACCCGTACGCACGGGCGGCTGGATGCTGTCGTTGATGCGGGGCCGCACCACGGGTCCGAACCACTCCACGTCCGTGGTGCTGCCCGCCGGATAGGTGACGGCTCCGGACGCGCTGTAGGACAGGGACTGAAGCTCGCCCTCCTCGGTCCACGAGAACGTGCTGTCGGTGCTGACGTAGTCGGTGCGGTGCGCGCCGGCCGTGCTCAGCCGGTTGGTGCCGACCTGGTACGTGGTCCAGGGATGGACGTCGTAGCGGTTCTCGTACACCTCACGGCCGGTGGGGTTGCGGAAGGAGGTCTCGACCCGGGCCAGTTGCCCGGTCGTGGGCGCGTAGACGGTGTTGGCGGGGACGCGGCCCTTCCAGGTGCGGACCAGGTCGTACAGGTAGTCCGTGTCGGGGCGGGAGACGGCCCGAAGCGGCACGCTGCCGGTCGTGCTCGCGTCCACGCGCGCCATGAGCCTGTCGCCGTTCGTGCGGGACAGGCCCACCACCTCGATGGAGGACCTGATGATGGGCTCGCGCAGTCGACCGTCGAGGTCGTTGACGAACAGCAGCAGCTTCACGCCCGCGGCCTGCGCGGCCCTGATCTGGTCGTCCGCCGTGTCCTCGTCGTCGGAGTCCCAGCGCACCACGGCGGCCTTGCCGGCGGCGTCGATGCCCTTGTAGTCCTCCTTGAGACCGTCGCCCGGGTGGATCACGTCGAGGGTGTAGTCGTCCTCGGGCAGCTTCGTCGAGCCGGGCATGATCCACAGATCGTCGAACTCCTGCCCGCCGGCGGTCACCGACAGCAGCGGCTCCTGGTTGCGCCAGCGGGCGGTGAGGTACTGCTCGCCGTCACTGGGCGCGCGCGTGGGCGCCGTCCAGATGCTGTCGTAGCCGTCGCCGATCAGCGAGGTGTCGGCGACCGAGGAGCCGCCCTTGAACTCGCGGTAGTAGTCCAGGTGCCGGGAGAAGGTCTCGGTCTTCTTCGGCGTGACGGTCCTGACCTCATTGAGCTTCGTGCCGTCCAGTACGAGGTCGGTGGCGCCGGTCACCCGCACCTGCGGGATGACCATGCGGGCGTATCCGGCCGAGGCGGCGCCGTGCGTGCCCTCCACCCGGAAGTCGGCGTAGACGGTGTAGAGGCCCGGCGGCAGCAGTTCGTCGGACTGACCGCCGTTGTAGAGGTAGGTGCCCGCGTACTCGTCGCCCTTGCGATAGAAGGTGAGGACGCCGTCCGTGGCCTCGCCGGAGCGGCCGGTGACCTTGGTACGGACGTGGAACAGCTGCTGGCGGGTGCTGACGCCGAGCAGGGTGCGGGTCAGCGTGGTGCCCTCGGCGGACGCCGTCAGCCGTCCGGTCCAGCGCTGGAGGTCGCCCGCCTTGTCCAGGTCGGTGGTGACCGTGGCGGTCGCGGTGCCGTGCGCGGGGACCTCGACGCGGCCGGGGGAGACGGTGAAGACGCCGTCGGGAACGCCGGGGGCGTCCACAGCGAGGTCCACGGTGACGGCACGGTCGCCGGTGTTGGTCCAGGTCGCGGTGGAGTGGACCGGGCCCTTGTCCGTGCCGGGCGAGTGGATGCCGGCGTCGATCTTGCCGGTGGCGGTGAGTGTCGCCGTGGCCGCCGTGGCGGCGTCCGCCCGGCCGTTGCCGCCGTCGTCCGCGCTGATGCCGGGGGTGGGCTTGGCGGTGCTGACCAGGGCGTCCTTGATGCGGCTGCCGGTCCAGTCGGGGTGCGCGGCGGCGACCAGCGCGGCCACGCCCGCCACGTGCGGGGTCGCCATGGACGTACCGCTGGCGCTCATGTAGTAGCCGGAGCCGTTGCCGGCGTACTGCGACCGGGCGGCCAGGATGCCGACGCCGGGGGCGGTGATCTCGGGCTTGAGGGCGTCGTCGCCGTAGCGGGGGCCGCGGCTGGAGAAGTCGGCGATGGCGTCGGAGGAGTCGACCGCGCCGACGGTCAGGGCCGCGTCGGCGGTGCCGGGCGACCGGACCGTCTGGGCGCCGGGACCGTCGTTGCCGGCGGCGATGGTGAACAGGGCGCCGGTCTCGGCGCTCAGCTCGTTCACGGCCCGGGCGAGCACGGTCTCGCCGTCGGCGTTCTCGCCGCTGCCCAGGCTCATGCTGATGACCCGGGCGTGGACGTCGCGGGCGGCCCACTCCATGCCCGCCAGGATCCAGGAGTCGTAGCCGTAGCCCTCGTTGGAGAGGACCTTGCCGACGTGCAGGTCGACGCCGGGTGCGACGCCCTTCTCCTTGCCGTCGGAGGCGGCGCCGCTGCCGGCGATGGTGGAGGCGACGTGCGTACCGTGGCCGTGGCGGTCGGTGACGTCCTGACCGGGGACGAAGCTGGCGCTGTCCTCGACCGCGTCCTTCAGGTCGGGGTGGCCCGGGTCGTAGCCGGTGTCGAGGACGGCCACGTCGACGCCGTCGCCGGTGTTGCCGCCCGCCCAGACCTCGGGGGCGCCGATCTGGGCGACCGAGTCGCTGAGGGTGGCCTCGGCCTTGCCGTCGAGCCAGACCTTTGCGACGCCGCCGTGGAAGGCGGCGTCGGCGTCCGGCGCCTTCGCGGAGTTGGATCCGACTCCGGACTCGGATCCGGACTCGGTGCCGGTGAGCGCGCTCCACAGGTCGTCGGTGTGCTCGCGGTCCGCGGCGAGGGCCACCCCGTTGACGCTGGTGAGGGGGCGTACGTCCGTGACGTCGCCCGGCATGCCGACGGCACGCCCCCGCAAGGTGGAGGCGGACGCCTCCTTGCCGCCGTACGTGACGATGAGGGGCAGGTGCCCCAGCGCCGCGTCGTCGTAGCCGTCGGCCACGAGACGGGAGACGTTGAAGAGCTGGTCGTCCAGGGCGCCGGACGCCAGGTAGACGCGGGCGGAGTCGGGATAGACGTAGGTGTCGCCGCCCACGGTCAGCACACGGGCGCCGGTGGGCTCGCCGTCGGGACCCTGAACGGTGAGCGTGCCGGGGCGGTCGCCCACTCCGGGGCCCACGGTCACCTTGTCGCCGGTGATGAGGGTGACGACAGGTGAGGCAACGTTGTCAGCGGTGCGGGTGGTGCCGACCGGGCTGTTGGCCGGCGAGGTGTCTGCGGAGGAGGCCACGTGCGGGGTCGCCGCGATGACCAGGAGGGCGGCCGGGACCACGAACAGGCGGCGCCGTCTTCCGGACGGGTGGTGTGTCAAAGGATTCCCTCGACTTGACTCGACTTGACTCGACTTGAATGGGCGTACTGGCGGATGAACGCGCAGGGCCAGTCGCGCCGTCGGGACTGGTGGGAGCGTTCCCACCTTGACGGTGCCGCGTCACGTGCGACAAGATCCGGCCGTCGCGGATTCGCGCAACTGCCCACATGCGCTTGTGTCCCGCGGATGGCGGCGCAGAGATACGGCAGCGACACGGCAGAGACACGTTCGACACCGATGCGCACTACAGGCAGGAGTGTCAGGCCGCATGGACGTGACGTCGGACAACCCCTGGGCCGGCACCGGCCTGGACGCGCTCAGCGGCCGGGTCCTGGAGTACCTGGTGGGTCACGCCGCCGCCGGTTCCCGCACCGTGGCGGCCGCGGTCGGTGCGCCGCTCGAAGAGGTCGAGACGGCACTGCGGTCTCTGGAAGACGCCCTCCTGGTCATCCCCATCGCCGGCCGGCCCCGGCGATGGAAGGCCGGCCCGCCACGTTCTTCCCTGGGCTCCCTGTTGGCCCGCAGGCGCGCCGAACTGGCCCAGGCCGAGCGGTACATGGAGCAGCTTCACGAGATCTACGACCTGGCGGCCCGCCCGCAGGCTCCGTACCTGGTGGAGGTCCTGGACGACAACGAGGAGGTCGCCGCACGCTATGCGCATCTCCTCAAGGGCAGCACCCAGGAAGTACTGCACCTGGCCAAGCCGCCCTATGTGACCGGGCCCGCGGATGACTCCGGTCACGGGGACGCCGCACAGCCGGAGTTCCGCGAGGGATTACGGCTGCGGTCGGTCTACGACACCGAGGGCTTCACGGACACGGTGTCACTGGAGACGGCGCTGCGGGGCAGCGCCGGCGGCGGCGAGTTCCGGCTCAGCTCCCGACTCCCCGTCAAACTGGTCCTGTTCGACCGGACCGCCGCTCTCTTGCCCCTGCACGACGACCGCCCCTCGGCAGGATCCCTCGAGGTCCGCTCGCCCGCCCTCATCGACGCACTCGCCGCGCTGTTCGAGGCCATCTGGAAGCAGGCGCTGCCGGTGTCGCTGGAGAGTCGGGCGGACTGGCCCGCCCCCCGCCAGACCCGGGAGACGACGCGGATCGACGAACGAACCCAGGCGATCCTCGACCTCATGGCGACCGGGATGAAGGACGACGCCATCGCCCGGGTACTCGACATCAGCCGCCGCACCGTGCAGAAGCACGTGAGCGAGGCAGGCGCCGCACTGGGCGCCAGAACACGCTTCCAGATCGCCCTCCGGGCAGCCGAACGAGGCTGGCTGGGACTGGAAGCACCGAACCCACAGAACCCACCGACCCCATCGAACTCGAACGAGTAAGGGCGGGAACCGGAGGACGACCACTGTCCGCCTCGACACCACAAAGGGGCTTGGCTCGCTCCCGGGGTGGGGTGACGCCACGCGGTTCGGCGCGACAACACCGAGCAGTCGGCACAGCATGGAAAGAGGCGGGATCCTCGACCGCATGACGGCGGAAGTGAGGAGCTATGACGATGCGTACACCTTCCGCACGGTGCCCACACCTGCCCGATCACGGCTCGGGCTCCGGAACATCATGAGCGGCCCCGAAGAACGGCTGCTGGCCGGCCGGTATCTCCTCGTCGAGCAGCTCGGTCACGGCGGGATGGGCACCGTGTGGCGAGCCCAGGACCAGGTGCTCAGCCGTGAGGTGGCGGTGAAGGAGCTGACGGTCAGCGGCCTGCCGCGCGAAGAACTCACGGTGCTGCACGCCCGTATGGAGCAGGAGGCGCGGGCCGCGGCGCGGGTCAAGCACCCGGGGGTCGTCACCGTGTTCGACGTGCTGGAAGAGGACGGCCGACCGTGGATCGTGATGGAGCTGATCGACGGCCAGTCACTCGCCGACGTCATCGCCACGGAGGGCACACTGCTCCCACGAGACGCGGCCCGACTCGGAGCGCAGTTGCTGGCGGCACTGGACCGGGCCCACCAGCTCGGGGTTCTCCACCGGGACGTCAAACCCGCGAACGTGCTGCTTGAGCGCGGCGGCCGGGTGGTGCTCACCGATTTCGGCATCGCCGTCATGGGCGGCTCCACCGGCCTGACCCGCACCGGCGACGTCGTCGGTTCGCCCGACTACCTCGCCCCCGAGCGCGCCACGGGCCACCGCCCGGGCCCGGAGTCCGACCTGTGGTCACTCGGCGTGACGCTGTACGCCGCCGTGGAGGGCCAGTCCCCGTTCCGCCGCACTACGACCATGAGCACCCTGCAGGCGGTGGTCGCCGAGGAGCTTCCGGAACCCCGACACGCGGGCCCACTCGCCCCCGTCATCGAAGCGCTGCTCCGCAAGGACCCGAACGAGCGGGCAACGGCCGAGCAGGCCCAGCGAATGCTGGCCGATGTGGCGGCCGGGCTACCGGTGAGCGCACCCGCGCCGGGGGCAGCGGAGCACCCGCCCACGCAACTGGCGTCGCCGACCCCCAGCACCGGCAAGGAGCTCTTCGCCAGGGAACCGACCCGGACGACACCGCCCACACCGGTGCCGGCATACGGCTCGGCCAACCCGTCCGGGCCTGCCGCGACGCCCTACGACGAGCACCGCGCGCCTACTCCGCCGACGGTACGGGCAGCCTCCGCCGACGCCCATCCGGACGGCGCGGGCGGAGGCCGGCCCGGGCGCCGCAGGTCGCTGCTGATCGCCGGGGCGGCACTGGCGGTGGCACTGGTGGGCGGCGGCGCCGCAGCGGTGGTGATGACCAGCCACTCGGGAGACACCCCGCAGTCCGCAGTCGCTACGTCGTCCCAACCTGCTACGTCGTCCACACCCGCTGCCTCGTCCGCACCCGCTACCTCGCAGAGCACGGTCACTTCGCGGGCCACGGTCACCCGGACGGCCACACAAATCCCGCCCTCCACCAAGGCCGAGGAGCCCCCGGCACCGGCACAACCCACCCCCACGCCCACCCTCACACCGACGTCAGCCCCTCCGACCACGGCCGCCGTCGCGCCTGCCCAACAGGTCGTCGAGAAGTACTTCGCCGCCATCAACGCCGGGGACTACGCACGCGCTTGGGACCTCGGGGCGAAGAACCTGGGCGGAACCTACGACTCCTTCGTCAAGGGCCTCTCCGACACCGTCTCGGATACGGTCACGGTCGACTCCGTCTCGGGGGACACCGTGACGATGCAGCTCGACGCGCTGCAGACGGACGGGACGCATCAGCTGTTCGTCGGCACGTACACGGTTCGGGATGGCGCGATCGTCTCGGCTGATGTCGAAGAGCAGTGACGCTCTGCTCTGTGCCGGAGGCCCTTTCTGATGTTTCGCAGGCTTGCCGCGACAGGCGGCGGAAAGTCCCTCGGAAGCCTCTCAGACAGCGCCGAAGGCCTCTGAGCCGTCGGGCTTGTCGGCGTCGGCGAAGAGAAGAGTGGCTTCGGCCAGGATGTCGCGACCGGCTTCGCTCTTGTAGATCTCGTCGACGCTGCCGAAGCGCGCAGCGGTGTGGTCGAGGTCGAGCAGGACGGCCGCTTGACGGACCGACGCTTCGTCAGGGCCTTCGATCTCGACGAAGGTGGGCAGGTCCGGCCAGGTGTCGAAGTCGAAGGCGACCTCGCCCAGATGCCATTCCTCACGGTAGTTCTCCTGGTAGCGGACCTCTCGCAGCCCGAGGCCACGCAGAATGCCGGCCATGGCGTCCAGGTCGGAGACCTCGGTCTCGATCTCGGTGGTGCCGTCGATGCTCGTGGCGTCGGTGACGTGCTTGAGGGTGAGCGTGGAGCGGGTGCCCTCGTCATGCAGCCGGATCCACTGGCCGGCGTCGAGGGCGTCGTTCTCGAAGATCCTCCGGGTGAGACGGGTACGGGGAAGGTCTGCGTGGCGCCCAGGCCGGTGAGCTTGGCTTGGAGCGCGTCGACGTAGATGTTGAGGAACTTGGCCTCGTGCTCGTGCTTCATGGTCTCTATTTTCCTGCGGCTCGATGGTTACTTCGGCGGATGGGAAGCGAGGAACAGCCAGGCGCTATCTGGGGACCGGGCAGTTTTAGGTGCATAGCGACTCGGTGAACTTCTGGGTATCTCGAGAGAGCGTCGGTTGAAGGAGGGGTAGGGGCGCAGGGTTAGGCGTTAGCGCGTGTGCGCGGCCCGGAACTCGGCGAGCGACTGCTCCACTCCGCCTGTGGTCAGTCGCCAGAAGTCCCATCCGTTGACGTCGTCGCTGCCCGTGGCCTTGCGGGCGGCGGAGGTCGGTGTGCTCCATGCCCGGCCCCACACCTCGATCTGGCCCTCACGCTTCAAGAGCCCCCGGCGCACTTTGTTCTTGTGTCGGCCAGTCAGTGGAATGCCCGCCGCGAGTTCATCTGGGTCCAGGTACTTGAGCAGGTCGAGCAGGTCCACCTTCGACCGGGCAGGGGCGGTGACCGGCTGGACGGAAGGTGCCGCTGAAGGCCGGGAGGCGTCGGCCGCCGACGGTGCACAGGCACGCTGTAGCGCGAGAGCGGTCGAGGCCGCTGTGCTCCATCGCGACTTGGGGCCGACACTCTTCGCTATCAGCATTTCGATAGCGGGCAGGCCCGCTATGTCGGCTAGTGTCCGGACCCCTCGCATCACCTCCTGTCGTTGTTCGATGAGCTCACTGGAATTGAGCGCCAGGATCCGGATGGTCTCCTCCGCGCGGCACAGTTCGCTCAGTTCCTCGGCATCCGAATACGCGGCGCTGCTGCGCCGGGCGAAACCCTGGATGTCGAAGCCGATCAAGTCGCAGTCGCCGGGCGTGGCCGGGTCCAGGAGCACGGGGTGCTCGAGTCCGAGATCGTCTTGAGGCCGACGGGCACGCGTACCGGCCAGGAGCGGGAACCGGCTGCTCTTGGCGCGGCCCTCCGGCATGCCGTTGAACCTGGCTCCGCCGCTGTTGCAGTACTTGCACGCGATGCGGTAGTTCGAGAGGTCGTAGGCGAGCCACCAGTAACCGGGGTGGGCTTCACCGGAGACCTCGGACTTGGGCCGGAAGTGGTCGACGTGCACGTCTGCGCGCAGGATGGGGGACTCGCAGTACCAGCACTTCCTGCCGACGAGCCCGAGCAGGGGCTCGCGTACGGCGTCATCGGTCCAGTGCGGCGTGAACTCGTGCTCCTCGTCGCGGGACATCGCGGCCCGTATCGCGCTGAGGGTGGCCGCGGTTTTGTCGGTCCACTCCTGCGGGGCGCTGAGGCCGCTCATGTCGATGTGTCTCATGGGCGTCAGAGCACCGTCGAGAAGCGCTCGTCGAAGAGCTGGGCGACGAGGGCCTCCAACTGCTCGGGGGACGGCGGGTCGACGCTGCCGGCCACCTCGACGAGGGCACGGCGTCTGCGATGCAACTCTGCGAGGAAGGCGGACACCAGGGGATCACGGTTAGCAGTGGAAAACCCGAGCGCATCGAGTTTCGCCGTGACGTCTCGTAGCTCCGCCCTCTTGGCGGGATCGTCCGCCGCGGCGGGGAGTAGCTCGTACTGCTGGTCGATCAGGCCCTGGGTGTACTCGTCCAACTGGCTCCGCAACCCGAAGAGGTCGGTCGTCAGCAAGCCGCCGGCGCCCTGCCCGCGTGGGTTGGTGCTGGGCGTCACCGCGGTAGTCCGGCCGTCAGTATCAGTGCCGATGAGCCGAATTTGACGGCGGGTCATATTTGCAACGAGGAGAGGCTCGTGGGTCGCCGCGATGAACTGGGAGTCGGGGTGGGCTCCCAGGACGGTGCGCACGGAGTTGTACCAGCGTCGGCTCCACTCGGGGTGGAAGTGCGCGTCGGGTTCGTCGAGCAGGAAGAGCGACTCCTGGGCCCGCTGCAGCCTGAGCAGTCCCAGAATGGTGAGAAGCTGCTGCTCTCCCGAACTCAGGTCGTCAAGACCCAGCGTCACCTCGTTCGTCGAACGCAGCCGGACGTCGAGGGCGAGGTATCCGGCGTCGAGCAGAGTCGCGAGCAGCGCGAACATCGACAGGTCGCTGTCGAAGAGATTGCGGAAGGCCTTGATGTCCTCGGAGTTGCCGAGCACGAAGCCGAACCCGTCGGCAGGGCTTCCGGCCCCATCTGGATCGGCGTCGGGCACCGGTCCGAAGCGACCGGACTCGGCCGCCGCCGCGAAGAGCGTGCGCGCCGGCCCGCCCAGGCCCCAGTACGGCAGCTCGGACCAGGTCTCCCGTGCAGCACGAGGCGCCCTGATGCGAAGGACTGCAGAGGCCACGCCCTGGAGGTGGGAGTGCTCGCGCAGATAGGTGCCGAAGGCGTCGGACCAGTGAGCGGTCTGGGAGAGGAGGAGCAGGGGCAGATGGGCAGGAGTGCAGAGGAAGGCGGGGGCGTAGAGACGGCAGCTGATCGGTAGGGTGAGTTGCTCCGGCCAGGGATCGTGTGGAGCGCGGCCGGCCCGCCACTCCTCCAGCCCTCCCCGCCATTCCCGCCGCCAGTCCCCGAGTTGCCGCGTGGCCAGGCTCCTGTGCCGGTCGAACTCCGAGGTCCAGAGTGCGCGCGGATGCGCCTGATAGCCGAAGACATGATCGGGGAGATGACGCGGCCAGTCGCCCTGGCGCACCGTCGTCGGCGTCCGCCCGGCCTCCAACAGCGTCAGCTCGGGCGATGCCTCGGGGGAGGCCTGCTGGACGCGGACTGCCCTGCCACGCAGCACGTAACTCACCTCGAAGGCGAAGGCCGCGCGTCGGCCGGGCCGATGGAGGACACCGAATATCTCGGCGAGGGCGTGCAGGATCCGTGACTTGCCGCCACCGTTGGGTCCGATCAGCGTGGCGATGGCATGGCCGCCGTCTACCGCGTCCGAGAGGTCCAGATGGAAATCGCGCAGACCTCGGTAGGAGGAGAGCTTCAGTTCCAGCAGCTGCACGACATTCCCCCGGTCACAAGAGTCGTGGACGTGTTCATCGCGCAGAGTCCCGGCCTGCGCGGTCGTCGCGCAGGCCGGACGGCTGCAACGCCTCGGCGAGAGCGCTGAAGTCCGCGAGCGCCGAGCGGAGTTCTCTTGTGATCTCCTCGGCCAGGGTGTGCAGGTCGACCTCCGGTTCGGCGGCTGCGACGGTCTCCTCCCGAGGACCGATCAAGAGGTCCAGGTTGACGCCGTTCCGGCCGAGCAGTTCCGCCACCCCGAAGGACCGGAAGACGCTCGTCTCGACCCGCTCATGCCGGGGCCGCCCCGGCAGGTAGGCGGCCACGAAGTCGGCGAAGCCTGCGTCGATCGACGGCGCGGTCGAGGGGAGCGGGTGCCCGGAGCGCATGTCGTATACCCAGAGCCGGTGGGACGAAGGGCTGCCGTCCGACCGGGGAGCGGGCTTGTCGAAGAACAGGACGTTGGTCTTGACCCCTCTGGCGGGGAAGACGCCCGTGGGAAGCCTGAGCAGGGTGTGCAGATCGCAGGAGGTCAGCAGCCGTCGCCGGATCGTCGTCCCGGCTCCGCCTTCGAACAGGACGTTGTCGGGGACCACGACGGCTGCCCGGCCGTCGGTCTCCATCAGAGTGTGGACGTGCTGGAGGAAGTTCAGCTGTCTGCTGGAGGTTGTCGCCCAGAAGTCGGGCCGGGAGTGCGCGAAGTCGCCGACGGACTTGGCGTCGACTGTATCGACGACAGTGATCAGGGACGCTCTGTTGAACGGCGGAGTAGTCAGCACCAGCGATGCGCGCCGGGCCGGTGTGCGGGCCAGCGAGTCACCGACCGCGATACGGTCGTGGGCGCCGTCCGTCCGGGTCACGCCGTGCAGGACCAGATTCATCGTCGCGAGCCGTGCGGTGGCGTCGACCAGCTCGTTGCCGAAGATCGTGCCCTCGTTGAGCCGCGCACGCTGCGCCGCTGTTACACCGCGTGGGAAGTGGTCGATCAGGTACTGGAACGACTTGATCAGGAAGCCGCCCGTGCCGCAGGCAGGATCGATGATCGTGTCGTCGATAGTGGGCCGGACGCACTGGACGATCATGTCGATCAACGGCCGGGGGCTGAAGTACTGCCCGGCTCCTGTCCGCACGTCGTCCACCATGCGGGTCAGTAGTGCTTCGAAGACCGCGCCCCGGTCCAGGGCGCCCTCCGCCGACCAGTCGTGGTCATCGACCAGCTCGATCAGCCGACTGAGCTTGGCAGGGTCCCGTACCCGGTTCTGCGCTTTCCGGAAGACCAGACCGACGGTGCCCTGCAGGGTCCCGAGGCGGTCGAGGATCTGGTCATAACGCCCCAGCTGTTCCTGGCCACTGGCGTCGCGGAGTTCTTCCCACGCGTCGAAGCCGATCACGTCCACTGGGTTGAGCGGGCGCCGACGCTGATCGTGTGCCAGTTTGAGGAAGAGCACGAACGCGAGCTGTTCGACGTACTCCAGCGCCGAAACCCCGTCGTCGCGCAGGACGTTGGAGAAGGCCCAGAAAATCTTGACATCGTCCCGCTCCTGCACGGCGGGAGAGGAGGAAGCGCGTTGGTTCACAGCGGGGACTCCTGAGGCCTGAGCGGTCCGTCGGCGTGCGTCAGCCGACCGGTGAAGGCGTGCTCCTGGACAGTGAGCCGAAGTCGGTCGGCCAGCACCAGGGCTCGCTCGGCCGAGGCAACGGCGCTCTCGAGCTCCGCCGTGCGGTCCTCGACCAGCGTCACCAACTCCCGTTGCTCGGCAGGCGGGGGAAGGGGGACCGGCATCAGCCGGATCACGCCCAGGCCGATGGATGCCAGCCCCGTGCTCCGCGTCCCGTTGCGCTCGCACCACTGACGGCCGAAGCCGTTTGCGTGCCAGGCGAGCAGTTTCGGGTGCAGCAACTGGTCCCTGACCCGGACTCGGAAGACGTGGTTCTGGTGCACACAGTCGGACAGTTGCCCCTCCCAGATCCAGCCCCGGCCCAACTTGTCGAGGTCCCCGCCGCCGGTGAGCAGCACGTCACCCTGCTGCAGCTGGAGCGCCTGGGCCCGATCGGCTGGCAACCGCACCGTGGTCACTTCGTCCAGTGCCAAGCGGCCGCGTTGCACGTTGGAGACGCGTAGGAAGGGCACCTCCACGGCCAGCGGATCCCACTGCTTCCTGTTGTCCATGGCGGCCCCCCGCGCGACATCGGCGACGGCCTCGAGCCGAGTCCAGCGCCATCCGGCGGGGAGAGGCGGCAGAGCACCGTCGAATGTCCTGGCGGGAGGCAGCTCCGCCGACGCAAGGACCGTGTCGCCGCCGAGGCCGCCGAGGCCGCCCCGGGCCGTAATGAGGAGATTCAGCTCGGCAGCCCGGTCGACGGCCTTGCGGGTCCGGGCCGTTGCGGTGTCGATCAGAGTGAGGCGGTCCTCCAGTAGCCCTACGATCCGAAGCTGCTCGGCCATCCCCGGCAGCGGAAGCACGAAGTCCGCCAGCTCGCGCTGATTGAGCCGGTACATTCCTCCGCCGACCCGGCGGGCGGAGGCGTCGATCTGGCGCCGCATGACAGGTGAGTTCCACAGGTGGGCGAGGTAGCGGGCATCGACCACGGAGGGTTGCGCGCGGACCCGGATCATGGTGTCCGGGAAGGCAGTTGGGGTCGGGGGATCGTCCACCAGGGCGCCTTCGCCGACGAGTGCACGTGAGCCGCTGGCCCGGCTGACCAGCAGGTCACCGGGCTCGACCAGATGGTGAGCGGCTTCCTCAGCGGTCCAGTCACCGCTCTTCGACTCGGTGAAGTCCACGGTCAGTGGGCGCAGTGCGGTCTGCCGTAGCACCGGGAAGCCACCTTCACGGGCGCGCACGGAGCGGCCGTTGACCAGCCGGTTGCTCAGAATGTCCGCCAGCCGGGCCATCGTCCAGCCTGCGGGAAGCTCACGGTTCAAGCGAGTTCCCGATCCAGTTCGTGCAACAGGCCGACGGCGCGGTCCGTCCCGAACTCGCGGAGAAAGCCGTCCGTGCCGCCGCGTCCGGAGAAGGGCATGCCGTCGAGGTCCGCTGGATCGAACCGGGCACCGGTGGCGGCGAACTCGGCGATGTTCTCGATCCACCACAACTGGGTCGCAGTGAAATGTCCGGCCTGGTGTTTCTTGAACGTGTCGAGACGGCGATACACGGCCTCGGCGGCGGGCGTGTGCCGACCTACTGCCTTTGACCCCGACGGGGTCGGGCCGTGATAGAGGCGCAGCAGCAGGCCCCGCAGCTCCGGCAGTTCGGCGAGTGGGGCTGTCGCCTCCCGGGCGGCCGCGTCCACCGCATGCTCGCCACCTGTCGCGCGGACATGCGCCAAGTGATCGGCGTCGACCGTGGCGAGGAGCCCGCTCACGAGCTCTTCCAAGGACATGCCGGCCAGCGTCGTGACTGCGGCGCTGTCGGGCTCGGTCAGGACGGGGATGAGCCGGGCAAGTCGCAGACCGAGCTCGGCCGTCTCGTCCGGGCTCGTAGCGCCCTCCGCCGTACGGTCGAACAGGCGGGCCAGGGCGGCCCGGCCGGCGGAGCCGGCCGTGTCGGTCACGTTGACGAGTTGCCGACGGTGGTGACGGGTGGCTCCGACCGCATCGATGACCACGAACTGTGTCTTGGCGAACGCCTCTGGAGTGACGGCGCGGAGGTCTGCGGACGCGATGCGCTGAGCTCCTCGCCCCAGCAACTGTTCGTAGTAGGCGCTGGATCGCACGTCACGGAGGAGCAGGAAGCATTCGACCGCCCGCATGTCCGTCGAGCCGGAGATCAGGTCCACCACGACGGCGATCCGGAACTCCGGCGTCGTCCTGAAGTCCCTCAGGAGCTGGTCCGGATCGCCGCTCCGGAGGGTGATCTTCTGGCAGAACGCGGCGCCCGCTCCGAAAACGGTGCGGACTCTGTCCACGATTTCTTCGGCATGGTGGTCGTCGCGGGCGAAGACCACCGTCTTGGGAATCGCCCCCGCGCCGGCTCCCCTGCCCGGAAACAGCCTAGGGAGACTGTCCCGGAGAGCTGTCAGAACGACTGACAGGGCGTCGGACTCGAGGATCTGTGGCGCCCCGACCGGCCCGGCATAGGCCAGGTCCTCGTCCAGTAGCTCGTACCGGGTGCGCAGAGGGAGTTTGTCCTTGAGGTCGGTGTGCTCGTTCAGCGGGACGAGTACCGCTCGCCCGGGTGACTCGATCCGTGCCTGGTAGACGGAGTGGTCCACGACCAGGCCGTCGGCAATGGCCTGTTCGTAGGGGTATGCGCTGACCAGGTTGCCCTGGAAGAAGCCGTAGACCGGCGCGACCGGAGTAGCGGTGAAACCCAGAACGGGGGCGTCGAAGTACTCGAGGAGGGCGCGGCCCTCGCCGTAGATCCATTGGTGACATTCGTTGACGACGACGAGATCAAACGCATCGGGAGGAAGGGTCGCACTGTAAGTGACGTCAATCGGCGTGATGTCGGAGGGAGGGACGCGCTCGGCGGTCTCGAACGCCGAGACGCGATCGGATCCCGCGTCCGGGCCGGGTACACCCGCCAGCATGGCCGAGAGCCTCTGCACGGTCGTCACGGCAACCTTCGTCGACTGCGCCGGTCCTGCCGGGGGCAGTTCGTCGACGTTGTACAGGTCGGTGAAACGCCGTCCTCCGTCAGGGGCGGCGAACTGCTGGAACTGTGCGATCGCCTGCTGTGCCGGTGCTGCTCGATCGGCCACGAACAGGATGCGATGGGCCTTGGCGTACTTGAGCTGACGGTAGGCCGTGAGGACCCCGGTGAATGTCTTGCCCGTGCCGGTGGCCATCTGCACCAGGGCTCGCCGCTGCCCGGACCGGAGCGCTTGCTCGATGGCCCGCACTGCCCTGAGCTGTGCGGGACGGGGCTCTCCCGCAGTCGGCGACGGTGTGGTGAGGTCGGGCACGCGGGCGGCCAACCTGGCTCGGTAGGTCGGCGCCCCGGTGTCCGCCTCCGCCTCGCGCCGCCAACGGGCCACGGTGGCCGGCTGGTGGAAGCCGCTGACGAGCCGGGGCCGTGGCTCGGGATCGTGGTCGTCGAGGAAGAGTAGACGCTGCCCGTCGGTGACATACCGATAGGGCAGCGGGGCTCGCCAGACCGGCCACGGCGACGCATCCGCGACTGCTTCCGCCAGTGTCGTCACCTGGTCCATTGCCGCCGCGAGATCCGTGACGGCGCTCTTCCACTCGACGAGCCCCACCACCTGCCCACCGACCAGGAGGAGGTAGTCGACGCGTCGGTCACCGGTGAGGTACGGGTTCCGCACCGCACAACCCAGTGAACCGTTCACGTCCTCGTCATGACCCGACTCCAGAACGGTCCATCCCGCTCTGGCGAGACCGCGTTCGACCTGGGGCGCGATTCTGGTTTCCGCCAGCGGCTCGAGCGCCGCCTGGCGAGCGGCGACGATCAGCCGCTCACGCTCCGAGGCCGACACCTGCGTGGGCCGGGTTCGCTGCGCGAACTCCCGTTGCACCAAGGGAAGTTCCGGCTCCACCGAAGCCACTCGTTCCGCCAGGGCTCGGAGCACGCGGGCGTCGGTTCGGACGAACGGCATCGGCTCGCGGTCGCCGGTGCGGAGCCGGAAGAACCAGACGGCCAAGGCGAAGCATCGCTCGACGAGATGCGTTGCCACCGACTCGTCGGGCCGACCGGCCCCGCCGTCTGGGATCTGGCGTAGATCATTGAACGCGGCGAGCACTGGGGTGGGGAGCAGTCCGGTACGGGTCAGGACTCGCAGGCGCTCCAGTTGGCCAGTGGACGGCGGCCGTACACCGGCGAGACCGCAGAGCTCGGAGGCAAGAACCTCGCCGAACAGGCGCGCCGCCGACGTCGACTGGGCCGGGGCGTCGAACATGCGGGCCTCGGCCGAGGCGCCATGGAACATCAGCAACGGTTCGTGGGGGAGGAGGAAACCGAAGTTGGCAGAGGTGTCTGCCAGGTCTGCGAGCAGGCTCTCGGGCTCGCCCGGCTCTTGAGCCATGTCAGCCCCCCGTATCCCTCCCGCTTGGCGTCGTTCGTGCGCCGATCAAACGCCCCATGACCGATCACTCACCCTACCGCTCGTCACGTGCAGTCGGCATGGGCCGACTTGGACGGAACGCGCGGACGGTGACCGACCTCGTGCCTCCTTCAGCGGCGCCGAGGGGATCGGCGAATCTGTTTGCCAGTCAGCAGTACGAACCACCGCTCGACTTGGTTCGTAGAAAGGTGCGGTGCTTGCAGCGTCTGCATCATGCGCCAGGCCTTTGAACGCGGAGAGTGACAGAGGCTTGCTGGGAGCCACGCCTATCTCGTGGCGAAGCGCGTAGGTTTCGACAGCACAGCCCGTGCACCGTCGAAGTCGGCGAGCCTTGCAGACAAAGTGGCCACGGCCAGTCGCTGGGGGAGCGCTGCCGAAAACTTCAGACCGCGTACGGCCTTCTGGTCGACATCGGGGAGGACCAATGCGGGGCTGGCCTGCGCGGCATCAAGTGCCGCGCGCCACATCGCCGGGCTCAGATCCTCCCGAAGACGCAGGTAGCAGTCAGTCGGGCGCTGGACCGGGTCGGCGATCGACGACAGCGTTGCGCCGAGTGTCGCATTCGCTCGGTACCCCGCCCATGTCCACCAGCGGACGTCGTTGCCCTGCCGAGCCACCAGCGTCCCACCGGGGTGGACCAAGTGCGGCGCATCCTCGTCGCGCCATTCCTGGAGGCAGACCTCGGCTCGCCGGGTGAGGGAGACAGGTGGGTCCGCGCCCAGGAGGACATCCCGCATGGCGCGCGTCAGCGCGTACGACAGTCCGACGAGGGTGCCACCCGACCACTTGGCGACCCCGCCGCTCTCGACCGGCTCGACGAAGACCCGTTTCCGTCCCCAGTCGATGAACGTCACCTGCCAGCTGCGGCCGGCCAGTAGCAGCCGTCGTGGGCCTGGGCGTTCCTCGGTGAGTACTGAGGGATCCATCCGGCCGATCTCGGTGCGCCCGGACAGCACGGTGAACTGCGGTGGCGCGGTGAAAGAGGCGGTCAGCTCGATGAAGTGCCGTCGTCCGAAGCGGTGTTCGGCCTCAGGACCGATGAACAGCATGCCGCCGTCGGTGTCCAGGAAGCCCTGCTCCGTCAGGTGACGCAGGATGGGAGCGGCCGAAAGATCGAAGGGTGCGAGGCCGTTCCACTGTTCGGGCCAGAGCTGATCGCCCAGCCTGTGTTCCTGGAGGGTGGCGGCGAGCAACTGCTGGGCGACGAGGTGGCGCGGCTCGGGCGGTGGGACGACCGGTTCGACCCACCCGCGGCTCCAGAGGAGAAGGAGACCGGCAGCCTGCAGCAGGGAGTCCTTGTCTGTGGCCAGGAACAGACAGTTGCGGGTGCTCCCTGTGCGGCGCCCGGTGCGGCCGATCCGTTGGAGGAACGAGGCGACGGTGCCAGGAGAATCGATCTGGATGACGCGGTCCAGGTCGCCGACGTCGATGCCCAGTTCCAGGGTGGAGGTGGCGACGATGACGCAGTCCCGTGCCTCGGCGAAGGCCTCCTCGGACCGGGCCCGTTCGTCGGCCGAGAGCGAGGCGTGGGACAGGAACACCGTGACATCACGCGCCCGGAGCGCGGCACCCAGTTCCTCAACCTGCCGTCGGGAGTCGCAGAACACCAGTCGCTTCTCGCCCTTGTGCAGGACTGAGAGAACCTTGGCCGCATTGGAAAGGGAGCCCACGTAGTCGAGTTCGACGTCTCCTGGTGGCGGCCCGGTCGCGCCACTCGCGGTGCCCCCGCCGGGCGAGTGGCTCGTGTTGTCCGTGGCGACGACCCGTCCCGGGCGTCGGCCGGCGCCCGATCCCTGCAGCCAGGTGAGTAGTTCCTTCGGATTCCCGACCGTCGCCGACAGCCCGATCCGCTGAATCGGGCGCCCCGCGACCCGTTGCAGTCGCTCCAGCACCGCCAGCAGATGCCAGCCCCGGTCGTCGCCGGCGAACGCGTGGACCTCGTCGACGACGACGGCTCGGATCCCGCCCAGCAGGTGTGCGTGGTCCGTCTTCACCCCGATCAGCATCGCCTCCAGCGACTCGGGTGTCGTCAGAAGGATGTCGGGTCTCTCGGTACGGATGCGCTGGCGCTGGGACTCCTTCGTGTCCCCGTGCCACAGGGCCGCGCTGCGTCCGAGCCACTGCGCGTATCCGTCGACGCGGGTGACCAGGTTGTTGAGGAGAGCCTTGAGCGGGCACAGGTAGAGGACCGAAGTACCGGTCCAGCCCTGGGCGGACATGGCCGAGAGGACCGGCAGGCAGGCGGCCTCGGTCTTGCCGCCGGCCGTGGGCGCGAGCAGCACGGCGTCCTCACCGTCCATCACCGGATCGATCGAGGCCCGTTGCAGAGGCCGCAGGTCAGGCCAGCCCAGCGTGTTGACCACGTGATGCAGGATGACGGGATCGAGCCGGTCGACGGGGTCCGCGGCCGACGCCATCACAGCTCCAGGTCGATGTCGTCTGCCGACGACGATGCGGCGAGGTTCCGCTCGACGTCGGTGAGTTCACTGCTGCCCACCGTGAGCCGGTAGTGCTGCCGCGGGTCGAAGTCCGGGAACTGGTCGATACGGTCGAGGACGTCGCCCACCAGCTTCTTGAGGAAGAGCCGGGGCGCGACGCCCACCTTCCCGCCGAGGGCTCCGCCCACCGCACGGGCGAGATCGGCGATGTAGGCGTCGTCCGCCAGCGCTTTGATCCGGTCGGGGGAGTCAGCCCCGGACGCGTAGAGATCGCGGATGGTGATCCCGAGTCCGGTCAGCGACTCCAGGGTGAACCCGGACAGACGCAGCTGGACCGCCCGGGGGTTGTCGAACCGAGGATCGGTCGTGAAGTCGGTGGCGATCCGCTGGGCGAGCGGCGGAAGCCGCTGCACACCCTGCTGACCGTCGTAGAAGGCAGGCGTGCCGGTGATGACCAGGTACAGGCCGGGGAACCGCCCGGAGTGGACTTCGTCGATCAGTTGCCGCAGTGCGTTGAGCGCCTTGTCGCGGGCGTCCGACCGCACGCGCTGCAGGGTCTCCACCTCGTCCAGTACGACGAACAGCCCCCGGTGACCGGAGTCCCGCAGGACGGTGAGCAGCCCTTGCAGGAAGCCCAGGGCGCCGAAGTGGTCCAGGTCGCCGCGTACCCCCGCGGATCGCCGGGCCGCCGCCGCCACGTGGGGCTGGCCGCCGAGCCAGGCGAGGACGGAGGCCGCCGTCGCTTCGTCGCCCTCGGCCAGCGCGGACCGGTATCCGCGCAGTGCGGCAGCGAAGGACGGGGCGTGCCGCGACACCTCGGTCAGCCGGGCGGCCAGCAACTCCTCCACCGCGCCGCTCAGATCGTCCTCATCCGCTCCCGCGGCGAGGGCGTCCTCCTCCAGTGCGTAGAACCAGGCGTCCACCACGGGGCGGAGAGCGCTCGGTGGGAAGCTGGTGGTGGACAGCCGCTCGGTGAGGCGCCGGTAGACGGTCTCCAGCTTGTGCAGCGGGGTCTCCGTCTCCGAGACCTGGATCTCGGAGACCGCGAAGTTGCGCTGCTTGGCGCGCTCCCCGAGCCACCGGGTGAAGAACGTCTTGCCGGAACCGTACTCACCCCGCACGGCCTTGAAGACCGAGGCACCGGAGGCGACCGCGTCGAGTTCCGCGTCGAGCGCGGACTCGAAACGGTCGAGGCCGGTGGCGAGGAGATCCAGGCCGCTCTCGGGCACCGCACCGCGCCGGAGGGCGTCGAGGGCGGTACGCCGCCGGGCGGCGGAGACGGGAGAAGGGCGAGGACCGGTCACCGGCTCATTGTCCCATCCGCACCGCCCGGCGGATCGTGCTCCGAGATCACTTGCGGCGGAGGCTGCCGTATCCGAGGTTGGTCGTGAGGTAGGTGACGAACTCGCTGCTCTTCGCGGTCCTGTCGGGCCCCGACCGGCTCTCTCGCTGGAATGCGTCGAACTGCTCCTGGAGTGACGTCCACAGCGATTCGAGACGCGTAGAGGTCGGGAAGACGTCCTCCCGGGCGGCGTTGTTCAGGGCCTCCGGCTTGCTGAACACACGGCCCACGAGGTCTACGGCACCGAGCATGGCGAGGTGGAAGCGGAGGTTGGTCTGCAGTGAACGGACGGCGGGATCCGATGTCGACTGCAGAAACTCGTCGACCTGGCGTTGCACTCTGGCCAGCCACAGATAGACAGGGAGTTCCGTCTTGTCGGAGAAGACGCGGCGGTAGTCCGAGTCCGATTTCAGCAGGCTCGAGGGGCGGGCGCGCGCGTAGTCGGGCTGTCCCAGAGCCATGGCCATCACGGACTGTGCGAGCAGGGGGATGCTGACGATACGGTTGGCCGACTTGCCCTGGTTCCGGTAGAAGTTCTTGCGTCGGTCGTAGAACCAGTCGTGTTCGAGGAAGTACGACTCGATCTGCCGCTGGATGTCGTCCGTGGCCCGGAGTGAGGCGACCGGCACGCTCGTCTGCCGGTTGGTGGCGCGGATGACGGAGTCACGGGCCGCCTGGTCCACGGTGACGAGGATGCGCACCTGCACCAGCCTGTCGAAGACGGCGTCGGTGGGATCACTGGCATAGAGGTCGTTGAGCGTCTCGTGGAGCGTGTACGACGTCTGGAGACCGTTGACTATCTGCACGTCGGAGAGGCTGAGGCGCTTCCCGACCGAGGTCGCCTGTGAGCACACGATGGTGATGCCGTTGTTGAGCCACCAGAATTCGGGTGCCTCGGGGTTCTGGAGGGACGCTGTGATCTCCCGGTTCACCTCGACGTTTCCCTGGTAGTCGCGGACGTTCCAGTCGAAGATGTGGGACTTGATCGCCCCGGTCTCGTCGCTGAGGAAGTCGATGTACTCGCCGAGCGAGACGAGTGCGATGTGGCTGGTTCCGTGGGTGATGCTCTCCCGGTAGGGAAGCTCCAGGGTGTACGAGGGGAGGGTGCTGGCCCGCTTCCAGAGTTCCGAGGGGCCCAGGAACTCGACCTCGCCGGTGGAGACGGCGAAGGCGTTGGAGAACTGCGCCTCCAGGATCTTGGCCTTCGCCTGGACCTTGGGATGCACCTCGCTCGCCTCGCCGCGCGTCACGTATGAGAACTTGATCAGGACGGTCGGATGACGGCTGAGGAGCCGCAGCAGCGCTGTCCTGAACAACCTGAAGCGGGCGAGCAGGTCTTCGGTATACAGGATCCCGACGGTGGCCTCGTCGACCTCCATGTCAAGGAGGTTCGTGCAGGTGGACGCAACCTTGTCCAGTGCCACTTCGGAAAACCCGGAGCTTGTCTTGGCCTGGACGAGCCAGAGGGTCAGCTGGGTCCCCTGTTCCACGTTCGAGACGGCGGAGGTCTGCTGAAGGATCTCGCTGTCCTCGTGCAGGAGCCGACCACCGAGGAAGACGTATACCCCGTCGATGCCACCGTCGTTCGCCCCACCGATCACACCGGCTTCGATCTCCTCTTCCGAGAGACCGAAGCCGTGCAGCGCGTGTTCGCTCGCAAACCTTTCGAAGGCCGCGTCGAACGAGAGAGGGACGGCGCGGGCGTTGCGACGTTCCTCGATCATCTGGTTGATTAACACACGGTCGTTGGCGCTCATGGCTCCCGGCTCATCGGTGGTCTAAAGGCCTGATGGAACGTCAGGCCAGGTCGAACTGCATGCGGAGCAGGGAGAGATCGAGGCGGACGGTCCGACCGTCCGGCAGCGTCTCCAGGACCTGTACTCCGTCGTAGTTGAGCAGTTGGCGCAGGATGGCCGCGAACCCGTCGGCCCGAGTGGTCGGGTAGGACACGCGCTGGGCGAGGGCGGTCACCGGCAGAGTGCCTCCGGCGTCGAGCAGGGCCCGGATCGCTCCTTCCACCTTGTCCATCGGCGGCTTGCGCGCGAGCAGGCCGGTCTGACCCTGGAACGCCTCCGAGGCGAAGAGGCCCGAGACGAGGGTGTCGTCGGGACCGACAAGGGTGGCGGTCACCAGTGTCTCCTCGTCGTCGGACGCCGGGACCACGGCGACCTCGAACAACGAGTCGTGCGTACGGGCCAGGTGGGCCTGCGCCTTCGTCGGCTTCGGCCGCGTCGACCGCTTCGCGGTGGCCGCCGGGGCGGGTGAGAGGGTGGTGGGGCGCGGCGCGGGTTCCTCCACCAGCCACCAGGTCGGCCGCTGATCCCCCAACTCACGCCAGGCCGGGGGAGGGGGCGCCCCGAACGGCAGGAAGGCCAGCACGGGAATCGTGAACTCCGCCAGGGACGCCCCGCCGTGGTATCCGGCCTTGCGAGCCGTATACCGCGAGTCGGCGTCCCACAGGGCGACGATCGAGCCTCCCGGCTGCGGCGCGACCACTCGGGTGCCGTGCAGCGCGACCTCGGCGGGGCCCGTCTCGCCGCCCGGTGCGCGGTGCCGGGCGGACAGCGGCGAGCCGGTGTCCAGCTTCACCCCGTGCCGGTCGACGACATGCCCGTGGTCGCTGGTGACGACCACGGCCATCCCCTGCGAGGCGGCGATCCGCAGCAGGTCCGGAAGGCCGGGGATGTGCCCGGCCTGCCAGGCTCCGTCACCCAGCTTCTGCTCCTTGGCGAGCCGGTCGTCGATCGCGTTGAGGACGACCGCGACATGCGTACGGCCGTCCATGAGCGCCTCGGTGAGCGCGGGCCCGAACGTGTCCCCGGCGCTGTCGGCCCGCAGGTCGTCCTTGTGGAACACGGCCGCCGGCGCCCCGCCCCAGAGCGGGAGGGCGGGGAACAGCTGTGCCTCGTCGTTCTGCGATCCCTGCGTCAGCTTGCCCGCGAACAGCGAAGTACGGGACACGGAGGTGAGGGTGGGGAGAGCCGCGGCCATGGCACGGCGGCGCGGAGACTTTCCCTCCTCGGCCACCGGATCGAACTCGGCCCAGGACGCGCGCAGTTCCTCACCCAGCTCGGTGGCGATGGCCGCGCTCATCCCGTCCAGGACGATCAGCAGCACGCGCCGGTCGGTGCCCCGCACGACCGGCTTCACCACCCGCTCCAAAAACGTCTCCACGGTCAGCATCCGGCCGGGATCGGTGCCCGCCGCGGTCCAGGTCGCGAGGACGCCGGCGAAGTCGCGGTCGATCTCGTGCCGGCGTTCCCGTACACGCACGGCCAGTGCGTCGTAGGCGGACCTGAGCCGGTCGTCGGGGTCCCCGCCGGCCTCGATGTGTTCCAGGGCCCGGTCGACCCACGCGGTCTCGTCGACATGGCGCGTTATGGCCGCGCCGACGTGAGACGCCTCCACCGCCGGCTCGGTGGCCAGCCACTGGACGAGCCGCTGCGCCATGCGGGTCCGCTCGATCCGCGACTGGACCTCCGGTCCTTGCGCACGCCGGTGTTCGCTCAGAGAACGCACGGCCGTGTCGAGCGGTCCAGGTTCACCGGCTGCCAGGGCAGTCCCGACGGCGCTGAACCTGGCGTCCAGGCCTGCCGGCAGGAGGGGACTGGTCCTGGCGGCGGCTTCCGCGCCGAACTGGCGGACCAGCGACGACGCACGCTCCAGCACCGTGTCGCTGGTCCGGCGGGCCTCGCGGGCTCCTTCCGAGCCTGCGGCACCATCCCTGGCGGCTGCGGCGAGGAGCGTGCCGACGTAGTCCTCCGAGGCCCGGCCGAAGGCGGTCGCGATGGCGTCGAGCTGCTCGCCCCGCGCCGGGGGACGCTCCCCGAACCAGCGCTCCGCGCGACCGCGTGCCGTGTAGACGGTCGCGTCCGGTTCGGCATGGCACCACAGCGCGGCGCAGACGAGTCCGAAGGCCACCGCGTCCGGTCCGTGCTCGGCATCGACGAGGGCCAGAAGTGCCCGCCCAGCGAGTCCGGCCCGGTCGTCCTCGCCGAGGAACTGCGCCAGGCCGCCGCGTTCGGGGCCGCGCAGCGTCAGGAAGCGCTCCGGACGGCCCGGCAGCAGGGACCAGCCGAGCAGTGCGTGGGTGTCCAGCCGGTCGGCGGACGTGGTGTGGTCCTGACGGGCCGCCTCGTCCTCGTAGCTGCCCAGCCTCAGGCGCCGCAGCGCGAGCGCGGACAGTGCTGTGCCGCGCGACAGGATGCCGCCGCCCAGCCGGGGCCAGCCGCCCCTCGGCGGCGCGGCGTCCAGCAGGGCCTCCGCGGCCCACTTGTCGTCCCTGAGCCGTTGGTCGACCTGATGCGCTCCGAACGCGTCCCGCACCACGTCCCAGCTGTCCACCGTGTCGATGCGCTTCTTGTGAGCGCGGGCCAGGATGGCGGGGTCGAGCTCGTTCTGTTCGCGGTCGGTCAGGACGACGAGCAGGGCGGGACTGGCCGCCGTGCCCGACAGGTGGCCGAGCAGCAGCTCGTGCACGGCGAGCGGGGAAGGCGCCGCCGCGATCCGGGCCGACAGCCCGTCGCCCCAGGCGTGTTCGGCGGGCCCGTCCCACTGTGGCGACGAGCGCAGCAGCACGGCCCGCCGCTGGTCCCGGCCCGCGAGGACGTCGGCGAGTGAACTCTGGGCCGACAGGTACTGGGTGATGGTCGCGAGGTTCAGCCGCACCGCCACCGTGCTGGTCGTCGCCGTGCTCATCCTTCGACGACCCGCCAAGTGAACGTGACCTCGGTACCGGGTTCGAGGGTCGCCAACTCCGCGATCTCGGCCTGGAGTTCGGCCACCGCCTTTGCCGCGGTCGTGCGTCCGCCGCCGGAGCGCTTCACCCGCCCGGGGGTGGACGGGCCCGGACTCGGCGTTTGCTCGGGGACCTGCGGGTGACTTGTCGGCCTGTCGAGCGGCACGTCATTGGGGCCCGGGGCCGGGGCTGGGGGAGCGGGCGGCGGAGTCTGCGTCGCGCGGTTGCGCTTCACCAGCGCCAGCACCTCGCGCTGCGTCCGGGCCAGCGCCTCCTTCAGGTCGTTGGTCCGCTGGTCGCTCTGCGCGGCGTTGCGCAGGGACTCCAGCAGCGCCTCTCCCTCCGGACCTTCCGAGGTGGCCAGGTCGAGGGTGGTCCAGGACGCCGAGTCCAGCGCCTGCGCCACCGCACGGGCCTGCTTGACCGAGGTCCCGAACCGGTCCGCGCCGACGGCGCCGAAGTCGAAGGCGGCCAGAGCCTCAACGGTCTTCCGGGCTCCGGCGGCACCCTGACCGGCCGAGCGCGTCAGCGCCTGGAGCAGTTCGACGGCCCGCCGCGCGAGCGCGAGGCGCCCGCCCTCGGCGGTCTCGTCGAGGCGGAGGAAGCCGACGTGCCGCTCCAGCTGGGTCACCAGCTCACGGGCCGCCTCCTGGTGGGCGCCCGCCTGCTGGGCGATCTGCCGGGCGAGCTGGTTGACCATCCGGCCACGCCGCAGTGTGGGAGCCGGCTCACCGAAGATCGCGGTGAACCGCTGACGGGCGGCCGACCAGTCCTCCTCCGAGGGCAGCGGCTGGCTGCGCAGCGCGTCATGGTCCTTGATCTCGTTCAGCGCGGGCGCCGGGTCGAGAGGGGTACCCGCGCGCACCCACACCCGGTCGTCCATCTCGGCGAACGAGGCCACCACGAGCCGGGCGAGGAAGCCGGGCAGGCCGCGCGGTGTCGGCCGGTCCGTCCAGTCGGTGAGGGTGATCAGGCTGAGGTCGCCGGTCACGCCCTGCCCGCTGGCGAGCTGTCGGAAGTGGTCCGCCCAGTACTGCGACAGCTCGAAGTACGCCTCCTTCTGCAGCCCCAGCCGCAGCGGAGTGGCCACCCGCCGCATCAGGTTCCGGTCGGGGGCGGGGACTTCGGCGCGTCCGTCGCGGGCCTCGGCGGCGGCCCGGACGTGCGCGAACACCTTCCTGGCGTCGGCAGGCTTGACGACGGTGCCGTTGCTTTCGGGGTCGAGGTTCGGGTGGTCCGGGTACTGGCTCGCGAGGAGCTTGCCGGCGATGTGCCGGATGCCGTCCCGCAGCGACTGTCCGAAGGACAGGACCAGTCCCTCGACCTCGCGCAGCGACTCGAGATGGTCGCCGAAGCCGAGTTCCACGTCGGTGGCCTTCTTGTCCGCCAGGCCGTACGCCTGCTTGAACGCCGCCTTCACGTTCTTGAGCAGCGACTCCCGCTGGGTCTCCAGAAGCCCCTTGGCCCGCGCCCGGTTGTCGGGGCTCAGATGGCCCGCGTACTGGCCGTCGAACCGCTGGCTGTCGGACAGGGCCTTGTCGATGACGACGAGGCGGCGGAAGTCGGCGTACCGCTGGCTGGAGAGGTGGGTCGGCAGCCACGCGATGCTGCGGGACGGCTCGCCCTGCCGCTCACGCAGCCGCTGCATGCGGTTGGCATCCTCACGGGGGCCCCACTCGCTTTCGTCGAAGGGGAGGTCGATCACGATCCGCCAGTGCCCGTCCTGCTGGGGCATCAGGTCGTGGTCCGGCAGCGCGTCCTCGTCGGCGACATTGCCGAACACCACCTCGACACTGCGCTCGGTGCCCCGCCACGCGAAGCGCAGCTCGTTGATCAACTGCGACTGGTCGATGCCGAGTTCCTCGACGAGGACCCGCTTGGCGAGGGCCTCGCGGTTGCCGGGGTTGTCGTTGACGTTGGCGTTGGCGATCACCGAGTCGACGTCGACGCCGGACAGTTCGAGCCGGACGCCCGGGTTGGCCTCGGTGCCGGTCTCCTTGATCTCGGGGAAGCGGCCGGCCCACTCGGCGACCTTGTTCTTCAGGATGCCGTACTCGCGGCCCGGGATCGGGGCGACCACCGAGCCGTAGTTGAGCGCGGACAGACGGCGGATTGTCAGGTCGGACAGGGCCGGGACACTTGGGGCGAGCGCCGACAGCAGCAGCGTGCCCACGATGCGGTTGTCCCCCGTGAACTGCTTGAGCCGGTTGCGCAGGTCCGGGTCGGTGATGCTGTCGGGCCGGTGGACGTACTGCTCGATGACCTCCTCCGACACGTTGTACGTGAGGATGAGGTACGGCCGCAGCTTCGTCCGGTACAGCTTGTCGGCCGCCTCGAAGACGACTTTCAGGCTGTCGGTGAACGGCTTGTCGCCGCCCGCCGTGATCAGCGGGTACAGGTCACCGACCGGGATCAGGTCGCCCAGCCGCAGCTCGGCCCGGTGGTCGGCGAGCAGTTGCCCCATCAGCTTCATGCCGGTCCGGTTGCGCTGGAGAGCGGACGACACGTGTACGAGGGTGTCCATGAATGCCGGCGAGAACGGGTACGTCAGCCGGAAGCTCTGCTCGTCCGCGCCGACACCGTCGGCACCCCGGTCGGAGCCCAGGAGGGTGTCCCACACCTCCTGGCGGATCCTGCGGGTCTTCTCGAACTCGGCGTCGACGAGGGCGGCGGACTCGTCGTCCTTGGGCTTGAGGAGGCGGGCATGGGCGACCTCGGGGAGGTTGCGGTCCTCCAGCGTGATCTTGTCGAACCGGCCCGAGGCGAGGTTGAGCGTGTCCTGGATGGACGCCTCGGCCGCCCCCGACACCTCCTCGCCGACCAGTTCGCGCAGATCGCGCTGACGGGCGATGAACGAGACCACCGGCACGGCACGGCGGGCGTCGCCGCCCTCCACGAAGTTCGTGATCTTGCCGGCTTCCCGGGCGACGAACTTCTGGTCGTGGATGAGGGTCGCGAGCCACAGGATCAGCTCGTCCATGAAGAGGATCAGCCCGTCGTAACCGAGCGCCTTGGCATGCTCGGCGATCACGGACAGACCGGCGTCGAGCGAGACGAACCCGTGCTCGTCCTCGGCGGCGTTCCTCGCGAAGCCCGGCAGCAGGTGTGTGCTCGCGTCCTGCACCAGCCGCGCCCGCAACTCGGCGGGCGTCGACGGGCTGACCAGGTTGAGCGCCTGGCCGCCCTCGTGGACCTCCTCGGCGCCGAGGGCGGTGTCGAGCAGTTGGGGCGTCCAGCCGAACGCCTCGCCCCACTCGTCCTCCTCGTCGGCCGTACCGTCGCCGCCGTCCAGCGAGGTGAGACCGCCGATCACCGCCTGGTCGCCCAGCCGGGACCGCATCGCCCGGATGTCCGCGAACAGGGAGTCCGTCCGGTAGACCTGCGGCGTCGGAGCCTCGGGGTGCAGCTTCTTGACGTGACTGACGTACCCGCCGAGGACCCGCTGCTCCAGGGCCTTCGCCCCGAGCATGTGGTACGGCACGAGCAGGAACCGCTTCCCCTCCGTGCCGAGCCACTCGTGCTTGGTCAGCACCGGGTCCAGGTCCGCCCGCCCACGGGCCGCCGGGGCCCCGCTGAGCAGCGCGTGCAGCACCGCCATGAAGTGCGACTTACCGGAACCGAACGACCCGTGCAGGTAGGACGCCTTCGACGTGTGCCCGTCGAGCGCGGACCGGATCAGCCCGAGCGCCTCGTCGAAGTTCTCCAGCAGCCGCTCCGTGACCACGTAGTCCCGCAGCGCGCGCTCGGCGCCTTCCGGGGTCGTCGCCTCCGAGAGCTGGAGGACGAAGTCCGACGTGGAGATGGACTCCTTGATGTCAATGACATCGCGGAGCAGGGGCGGCTGCTGGACCATGAAGGATCACTCTCCGACGGGCGGCTGCGCGGGCTCATTCGATCGTATGGCGTACCACTGACAACGGAAGACCACTTTTCGCACACGCGCGACTACACGAGGGCGGGCGCCTCCACGCCGGATGCCGGATGCACGAGTGAGCGCAGCTTGTCGCGCGTCTCCGGGTCCGTCGAGTAGATGATCGTCCCGACCATGCCCCGGGTCAGCAGCACCTTGTAGGTGTTGCGGATCAGCCGGTCGATCTCGCTGTCCGGCGTCGTCTTCGTGAAGATCGGGTCCTTCGACGCCGCCCGGTCCACGACCCAGCGGTCCGTACGCCACACCAGGTCCGGGCCGATGATCACGCCCGACCAGTCGTACTCGAAGCCCTGCGCGGTGTAGACGCAGCCGACCTGCCCGAAACCGGCCGCTTCGGTGGCCCACAGGGGCGCGGGCGGCGCACCGAGGACGGACCGGTCGCCGTACACGTTCCAGGGCCGCGCCCACTGACCGATGACGACGTCCGTGGGCAGCTCGGTCATGTCCGGGGTGACCTTGGTGGTCCACTTCCAGCAGTAGCCGGCGGAGATCCGCGCGCTGTAGTCGTCCGCCCGGCGGGCGACGAGGAAGTCCTCCAGCTCCTGCGCGCTCTCGGCGGTCCGCAGCTTCAGCTTGCCGTCCGGCTCCCACGAGGTGGGCGTGCCACCCTCCAGCCCGAGCAGGTCGACGACCCACTTCTCGTACGCGTCACTGCCGCCGCACCGGAACTGCCCGTCCAGTTCTACGACCGTGCAGTCGAGGCCCTGCTCGGCGGCGGCCCGCTGGATCTCCTCCTTGGTCCCCATCTCGCCGGGCCGCACCACCTGGTGCTGGTCGAGCAGGAACACGGGCACCCGGGCGGCGTCGATCAGCTCGGCCACCTGGGGGCGGCCGGTGCGCAGTTCCGCCTTGGTGTAGCGGTTGGCGGAGGTTTTACGCAGCCGGTGGGCCTCGTCGCAGATCAGCACGTCGATGTCGTTCGGCTCGGCGTCCATGAAGCTGTTGAAGTACTTGAACAACTCCCGCACGACGGGCATACGCGTCCCGGCGACCTTGCGCATGGTCTTGGTGAACGACGCGGACCCGGTGGCGTGATAGGCGGTCACCCCGCGCCGGTACAGGTCCCCCAGGATCGACAGCGCGACGACGCTCTTGCCGGAACCGGGGCCGCCAGTCACGACGACGACCTGCTTGTGGTTGGACTGCTTCGCCTTGCGTACGGCGGACATCACCATCTCGTAGGCGACCCGCTGCTCGGCGAGGAGGACGAACTGCTCACGGTCGCGGATCTCCGCCGCCGCGACGGCCATCAGCTGCTTGGACGGCCGGATCTTGCCGCTCAGCAGTGCGTCCGCAGCCTCCGCACCCGGCTTGGCAGCGAGCCGCGAACGCAGGAAGTCGAGGAAGGCACCGCGCTGTTCACCCGTGTACATCCGGCCGTGCTGGTCCTCGTCGACGCCCCGCAGACCTGCGATACGGGCTTCGGTGGCGTTGTGCAGAAACGCCACCCCGGCGAGGGCCTCCGGCATCCGTTCCAGCGCGCCGTTGAACGACAGCAGGTACTCGCAGTAGCCCCGGACCTGCTCGATCGGGTTGAGCACGGCGTTCGGGTAGGCGTCGAGCCGGCACAGCAGCGGCTCGTCCTCGTCCGGGCGGGCCTCGCTCCACTGCTTGAGTTCGACGATGACGTACGACGGTTCGCCCGTGGTGGGGTGCACGCCCGCGAGGACGGCGTCGGCGCGCTTGCTGGTGAGGGGCAGGCTGTACTCGATGAGGACCTCGACATCGCCGAGTCCGGCATCCAGGAGGGCGTTGACAAGAGCCGGGAGGCTGCGTTCCCAGGACCTGATCTCCGACTGCCCGGCCTTCCGGCCGTGCAGGTGACGGAAGTTCTCGGTCAGATGCAGCGCCAGCGACCCTTCGAGGATGCGGGCGGCCACGGACGCCGCGGACTCACGGAACAGCAAGGAAATGCCCCCATGCAGCACGAAGAAGACTCGTGCGGGTGGGGGCATGTCCTTGGAGATCCGCCGTGCGCTCTCGCGAGGCGGATCAGGAAGCCCGTCGGGCCGCTGAGATTGGTTCTCGTCATCCTAGGTGAGGGTGTTGATCACGGGGAGGGGATCAGTACGGAGTCGGCCATAACCGAGTGGTGGGTGGTGGGTGGTGGGTGGGGGGTTGGGGTGCGGCTTCGGATGGGTCGGGTCGGATGTGGAGTGGTGCCGTCATCTGGGTTGTCTGCTCCGGGCGTTCGCCTCGGCGACGAGGACGCTCAGCAGCTCGGCCGGGGTGAGGGTGCGGAGGCGGTTGGGCTCGGCGTCCCATTCGCGGCCACCGGCGAGCGGGCGGAGCTGCATGTACGGCCCTTCGTGGCCCATGACGCGTCCGACGCGGTCGCGGGCACTGTCGTGGACGGCCGCGCCGACGGTCGGGATCCCGTCGGCGTCCTCAGTCACCCGGCGATCCCCTTCGTGATCACGTCCGCGAGCATCAGGGCGATGGGGGCTGAGCACACGCCGAGGTGGACGAGCGCGTACTCGGCTTCGGCCTTGCGGTCGTCGGCCCAGGGGGTGCGGATGTCCATCGCGGGGAGCTGGATGCCGGCCTGGGAGAGGGCGGTGGCGAGGGCGTCGCGGGCGTTGAGGGCTTCCTGGATCTTGGGGGTGTGGGGTGCGTTGAGAGCGTGGGGAGGGTGAGGTGTGGGGGTCATGTGGGTCCTCGTCGGTGCGGTTGGAGGTGTGGTTCCGCTGATTCCATGACCTAGCTGCGCTGGGTGAATTACGCTGCGTAGTCCGGTCGTTACGAGGATGCGCCCGGATGTGGGCGACCGGGTTGTGGGCGGGGTGGTGGTTCCCCGTCGCGAGAGGTGGTTCCACAAGTTCCACAGGTTCCACATCGGTCACCCGAACGTCCCGGAGGGAGCGGTATGCCGCAGCGACGCGTCATCACCGGCCGTAGCCAGGAACCCCGTCAGCGGTTCGCCGAGGAGCTGCGAAAGCTGCGGGCCGAGAGCGGGTTGAGCCTGCGGGCGCTCGGTGAACGGCTGGGCTGGGACTGGTCGTTGTTCGGCAAGATGGAGAAGGGCGAGACGCTCGGCAGCCCGGAGGTCGTCCAGGCCCTCGACACGCACTACGGGACGCCGGGGCTGTTGCTGGCGCTGTGGGAGGTGGCGGCCGGGGACCATACGCAGTTCCGGGAGCGGTACCGGCGGTACATGGCGCTGGAAGCGGAGGCGGTGAGCTTGTGGCACTTCGCGGTGAGTGTGCTGCCGGGGCTGTTGCAGACGCCGGGGTATGCGCGGGAGGTGTTGGCGGCGGGTGGGCTCAAGGGGAAGGAGCTTGAGCAGCAGGTCGAGGCTCGGATGGGGCGGCGGGAGTTGTTGGAGGGGGAGGATGCGCCCCGGTTCCGGACCATTCTTTCTGAGGCGGTCATGCGCACGGCGTTGCTGAACACCCTTGAGTGGCGCGGGCAGTTGGAGCACCTGGCTGAGATGGCGGAGCGCCCGAACATCGCCGTCCATGTGCTGCCGTTCAGTGCTGGCCCCTACGGGCTTGATAGCACTGACGTGTGGTTCCTACGTCTGGCGCAGGGACGTACGGTGGCATACACGGAGAACGCGCACCGCGGCGATCTGATCGAAGACAGCGCGGCGGTCGAGAAGCTGCAAGGTGCTTACGATGCAGTTCGTGACCTGGCGCTGTCCCCGGCCGAGTCGCGGAAGTTCGTCCTGCGCATGTTGGAGGAAGTGCCGTGCGATCCATCGACCTGAGCGTCGTGAACTGGCGCAAGAGCTCATACAGCAACTCGGACGGTGGCGCTTGCGTCGAAGTCTCTGACGACTTCGCCACTGTCGTCCCGGTGCGGGACAGCAAGGTTCTCCTCGGGCCGGTGCTTGTGTTCCCTGCTGGCGGGTGGACCTCCTTCGTTTCGGCAATCAGGGACGGGCAGTTGAGCGACTGATCAGGCAAGGCGGCGGCCCCGCGATCTGTTCCGATCGCGGGGCCGTTGGCGTAGCTGGGGGCTACTTCTTGGTCGTACGGCGTCCCCTGGTCGTGGCTGTCGGGCGCCAGGCACGCAGGTCGTCGTCGGTGAGGCCGTGCTTGCCCTGCTCCATCTGCCGGTCGCCCTCGAAGAACTTGGCGGGGGTCGGGGCGAACAGTGGATCGGGCTCGTTGTGCCACTGGTTCAGCCAGGGCTGGAGTTCCAGCAGGCCAGCGAGGAGCGGGGCGACCTCTTCGGTCGTCAGGCCCTCGTGAGTGGCGATGTAGGTGTCGAGCGCGATCGCCTGCTCTCTGTGGTCCCAGCCTGCCCAGCCGTAGAGGTCGGGGGTGGCCACGTTGGCCCGCGCGTACGAGATGAACCGCTCCTTGGGTACGTCCAGCTTGCCGCGCGCCCGCCAGTACGAGGGGCGCAGGAAGTCGGCGGAGGTGTACTTCGGCGGTACGGGGATGGAGTCCCGGATCTTCCGCTTGGCTGGCTCATCCGGTGCGGCGTCCTCCTGGCGCTGGAGATCCCAGACGTTCTCCCAGTCCGCGCGCTTCTTGAGGGAGGCGGGCTTGTAGCGCAGGGCGGAGAGGAATGGCACGTGCTCGTCGGTCAGCAACTCGGCAACGACGGCGTGCAGTTCCTTGTGGGGCGCGTAGATCTTGGCGACGGAGACGAAATCCTCGTCACGGGAGAGGTTGTCTGTGAGGCGGGAAAGCGTGACGAGCGTGGGCATCCCGTTCTCGTCGAACCAGTGCGCACGGTCCTCGATCCGATCGAGTAGCCAGCTCCGGAGGGCCTTCTCCTGAAGTGAGTCCCACCCTTCGGTGGCCCAACGCCGCTTGTACTCCGGCCGTTCGATCATGCCGATGGCGCGGGATGACTCGATGGCGTCGATCCGCTTCTGGACGACCTCGCAGTAGGTGGCGGGCCAGTGGGCGGGAATCTCGGTGATGGGCGTGGACCCGTGCCGCTTGAACCATTCGTCACTGGCCTCGCCTGCGGCGACCTGCCGCGCGAGCACAATCTCGAAGGCACGCTCTCCGAGGGCAAGTTCGGGGAGGTCGGGGCAGTCTGGGTTCTCAGAGACGCGCAGGTCTTCGGGGTACAGGTTGTAGAGCGAGTAGACCTGCCAGTCCAGCTCTTCCTGGAGGGCGATCATGCGGGCGCGAGCGGAGTTCCAATTTTCCTTGGCCTGCTTGAGGGCGGCAGTGTTGGGAGTCGACTCGGCAGTCAATGTGGACGGGCGGGCCGCATCGATTTTCTGGGCCAAGATGGCGAATAGATTGGCGACAACGGTCGGATAATTGGCTGGCAGTGGGAAGCGCTCGATGTTGGACCCGTTGAATTGGTAGAAACGCTCCCATCCTTGAGATTTGAACCCCTCGTTTACTCCCTGACCGCCTTTATTGTGACACGCCATCTTGAGCCACAGTCCAGCAGTGGATGAGTTGAACAAGCTCAACAGGTGGAGATGGTCAACCTCTGTTGCGCTGTGGGCGAGTTTGATAACGGGAGCTGTTTGTTTGAATGTTTTCCGGTCTCGATCGAGCGAAAAGTGATTATGTGTAGCAACTTCTGCAAAGGCGATCGACCAGTCATGCGCGCCTCGATCCTTGGGGAGTTGGTGCCATTCCCACCAGGCGCGGCCAGCAGTAAAGTAAGTGCCGCCGCTAAATGAAGCTCGCTGCCCAAGATCGGTTCTGTAGGGCCAGATATCACTCGACTTGCCGATACTGTCCGAAAGTGGCCGGAGGGTGCGATCCGTAGTGTAAGGGTAGAAAGCAGCGCTTTCGGTGCTGGTGCCCCAATCTCGTACCTCATCACCTGCTGCAATAGGGGTGAGAAAATCTGACAAATCTTTTTTCCAGGTGCGACTGGGACGAACCATAATTTCGTCGGCGTGAGTGGACCCTACATATCCGATACGAATGGCAATGTTTTTAACTCGCTGGACAGCTGCTGACTCGATGGCTTCGATAATTTCGAGTCCGCCGTCTGTGAGGATCCATGGCTGCTTCCCGAAAAATCGCTCTCGGTCTAGATCATTCACTGAAACCCACCGGCTTACCGACCCGGGTTCGTCAATCTGATTAGCGATGGCATTCCATACGAGCCCGTTCTCGGCGTTTCCCGGAGTGATGGGTTCTCCCAGAATGCTCCGGACGGTTCGAATGGTGGTGGAGCGCTTGCTGCCCCATCGTCGCCTGCCTGCAATGATGACCGTTGGCGTCCCGTGGCCTGGGATGTAAGCCCCCGATGTGTCAATGACTTCAGTTAGCTCCACTTCGTGCCCGAAGTACGTCTCGATCAGTCGCGTCCCGAACTCCCTCTTCATGAATGAGTTCGCAGTAATCTGCCCAACCATCCCGTACCCGAGACCGCTCTCCGCGTCCCCCGACTTCGCTAGCTCGAAGAATCGCTGAGCAAACGGAACCGACAATGCATATGTCCCCGAACATGCGTCATACAATCCCCGATAAAGCTCGTTAAGCTTCTTGTCCTTCACCGTGATGTACGGCGGATTACCCACCACCACGTGATACCGCCCCGGCCGCAAAATATCCGGGTGCTCATGCACATCCTCAGTCTCATACTTGAAGTCGGCCAGCTCATCGGCCCCCTCCTCCTCCAAGTCGTCAAACAGGTTCCCCTGCTTGTGCCGGCTCTTGATGAGCGAGTCGCCCACCGCCAGATGAATCGGCCACTCGTACTTGGCAGCCTCCCCCAGCGTGTGCACCCCACTCGCAGCCATAGCCGCCACCAGCAACCGGAACCGAGCAATAGCCACCGCGAACGGATTCAAGTCCACCCCGTGAACGGAATCAAGCGCCTCCCGCACCCGCTCATGCGCGTCCTTGCCCGGCCGACCTTCCCCCCACAGCCGCACCAACCGCCGAAACGCCCCCAGCACAAAGTGCCCCGACCCACACGTAGGGTCGATCATCTTCAAACCCTCGTACCCGAACTCCCGCACCGCCGGATCCATCGCCCGGTCGAGGATGAACTCCTCCACGAACTCCGGCGTCTGAAGCAGCGCGTACGTCTTGCGCGCGGCCTCGCTCAGGTCCTGGTACAGGTCGCCCAGGAACCGCGTGTCCCACCCCCGCGTACCGTCCCCGTCCTCCTCCAGCGCATCCGTGAAGTCGTGGACGAGAACACCGCCCTCGTCCCGCCCCCGCCAGAAGTCCACCAACTCCCGCGCACCGTCATGCGACAGCGGAATCTGGAACAGCGGGTTGTGCCGCCGATCGAACAGCAACCGCCCCGCCTGCCCCGCCCCCAGCTCCTCGAACGCCTGCTCAAGCCAGCCTCGGTATGTCGGGTCCTCCGACCGAGCGACGTACTCCTCGAACCGAACCAGCGCCAGATCCCGCCGATCGCCCTCCGGTGCCGTCAAGTACGGCTCCGGAATCAGCCTGTTGTCCTCGCAGAACCGTACGAAGACAGTCCCCAGCACCCACGCCACCGCGACCTGAGTGACCCGCTCGTCCAGCCAGGAGTTCCACGTGGCCGCCGTACGGCCCAGCTTGCGCGCACGGTCCCACTCGGCGCGCAGCTTCTCGCCCTCCTGCACCACCTTGACCTGCTTGCCGAGGTCGGCCTCGACCGCCTTGACCTGTTGCTTCAGGTCGTCCAACAGGGCTTTGCGGTCGATCACTTGTCGTCCCCCTCGTTACCGTTCACGTTTACGTTCACGCCCACGACACTCACGTCCGTCACCCCGGACAGGTAGTCCTTCTTCACCCACGAGTCCGGCAGGTCTATCCATTCGCCCAGGCCGGCCTGGTAGGCCACCGCCGTGTGCCCCAGCTTCGGCTCACGCCCAGGGTCCGCCTGCGGCACCAGCAGCCACAGTCCGCGCCCGCCCTGCCGAGCCGCCTCCGCCAGTCGGTCGAGGACGCCCATCCCGTCGTACCGGGCAAACACCGCCACCTCGGTCAGCAGGACCGGGCCCGAACCGGCCCCCGGGGCCAGCAGCTCCCGTACCTGCGGCTCCACCGTGCCCCACGCGGTCCGCGCGTACTCGGTGAACTTCAGCGCGCCCCGAGAGCCCGGCTCCGCCACGTCCGCCTTCAGCAGCGTCTCCCAGGTCGGCTTCGTGCCCGGGGGGACCAGCGCGTGCATCGACTCCAGGAAGAGTTCGGTCACGGACACCGCCTGCGCGCCGATGCGATGGCCCGCCAGCCTCCGTACCGCCTCGACCGTACGGCCGTGGTGCACGGTCAGGACCCGGTAGCCGTCCTTCCGGGCCGAGGCCAGCAGCCGTTCGTCCGTGCGGACCCCGCCTGCCACGAGCGGGTCGTCGGAGTAGCGCGTGACCGCGCCGGCCTGCGTCGACTGGCGCCAGTTCCCGCCCGTCAGATAGCTGGACGCACTGTCCATCCGCGTCGGCAGATAGCGGAGCGTCCTGGTGTCCTCGCGCGTCGACAGAGTCAGATCGAAGCCTGCGTCGCGCAGCGCCTTGGTCAGTGGGCCGCCGGTCGGGAGGTCGTGCGTGCTCGTGCCCCGGGTGTCCCTGATGACCAGCTCCGGGAAGCGGGCCCGTACCCGCTCGTGGACGTCCTCGCCCGTCAGGCCGGGCTGCCGTGCCTCCGGTACGCCCGGGATCAGCCGTACCAGGCCGGCCTGGGTGAGGCGCAGGGCCCGTACCAGGGGCAGGTCGCGCGGGTAGATCTCCAGGCGGGGGGTCGCCGCCGCGTTCACCGACGCGGCTGCGGCCAGTTCGACCAATCGCCGTTCGTCCCAGTCCACGACACCGGGCGGCGGAGTCAGCGCGCCCAGCTCGCTCAGCACCGTCGTGGCGGTCGGCAAGGTCTCCAGGCGGGTCAGCCGGTCCGCCGTCTTGCCCAGGCGGGTCGCGTAGTCCAGCAGGCCCGGAGCCGTCGGGGTGTCCGGGGCGTCGACCTCCCGTACGTCCAGTGCGAGCAGGCCCGCTGCCAGGACGTCCTCCGTGGCCTTGCGGTTGGCCTGGTGCTGGAACTCCGCCTCCTCCGGCTGGAGTTGCTCAACTTCCACGACCGCCCGTACCGCCGCCAGAGCCAGCGCGCGCCGCTGTTCGCGTCCCGCCAGCTGCGTACCGCGCCGTACGGCGAGGGCGTCGGCGATCTCAACTGCTGAGGCGACCCGGCCGAGGCCCACCAGCAGGCCCACGATCTCGTCCCGCAGCGCCTGGACCGCCGGGTGCTTCTTCCAGCGCTTGCGCTCCTCCTTCAGCATCTGCGGGATGCGCCCGGCGGACAGGCCGAGTGCCACCGCCACGTCCTTCTGCTTGGGCCAGACGCCGATGCCGGGCAGCTCGCCGCGCTCGTCCGGCAGGCGCAGCAACAGCCGTACCATCTCGACCTTGTTGCTGTTGGAGCGGTTGTTGTTCAGCTCCGGGACGAAGAGCGTGGCGAGGAGGTCGAGGCTGAGCGAGCGCAGCGCGGACTCGCTCAGGCCCGCCGCTCCGTCGCCCACGGCCAGGGCTCCGGCGACCGCCGACTCGGTGGCGGTGAGCTGGGCGAGTTCCTCCTTCGCCTCCGCGCGGCCCTTCGGGGTGAGCGGGGAGAGCGGTGCCTCGCGCAGCAGCCTGCCCCACTGGCGCTGACGGCGCTGCACCTCGGTGCGGGTCTTGGTGCCGAGACCGGGGGCGTTGAGGAGCTTGCTGCGGCTGTAGTCGAGGAGGCCGCCGACCGTGGTGATCTCGAGGCCGTAGAGGAAGGACTCGGCGGCCGGGGTGAGACCGGCTGCCGACAGGTGCGTGTCGCGGGTGACCGCCGCCGCGAGGCGTTCGCGCTGCTCGTCGGCGGTGAGCGGTTCGGCGTCCGCGATCGTCGCCGCGCGCTCGCCCTCCACGGTCTCTCGCGGTGCGGGCTCGGGGTGGCGGGAGCGGTGGCTGGACGGCACCGTCTGCGAGGCGTCCAGGAAGATCTTCTTCCAGGCGTCCCGCATCGGCTTGAGCTCGGCGTAGCGCTTCGCCGCGTCCCGGTGCAGGGCCTTGCGGAAGAAGGCGACCAGACCGTCCCGTACGGCGGGCTCGAAGGCGTCGGCCTGGACGGTCGGGTACGGGAACTCCTTCGGGTCCGTCATCCGGGGCGGGACCGAGCCGTCGCCCCACCTGGGCAGTTCGCGCGAGGCCATCTGGTGCAGGGTGACCGCGATGGCGTACCGCTCGGCGTGCGAGTCGTACGCGGTGCGGGTCAGGGTGCCGATGAACGGGTCGAGGTAGCCGTCGGTGCCGGCCTCGTAGTCCTTTGCCGGGTAGCCCGCCAGGGAGAAGTCGATGAGGACCAGCTCGCGGGTGCGGTTGGGGCGGATACGGATGGCGATGTTGTCCGGCTTGATGTCGCGGTGCCAGACACTCTCGCCCTCCAGGAAGTCCACGGCCCCGAACAGGTAGTCGCCGTACGCCTCCAACTGGTCCATCTTCAGACGGCCTTGCTCGCGCAGCTGACGCGCGACCGTCTCCTCGCGGCGGCGGGTGCGGGTACCGGTACCGGTGCTGGAGTCGGTGGTCTCGGCGCTCTGTTCGGTGGCCTCGCGCTCGTCGCCCACGTACTCCAGGGCGAGGACCGTCCGGGACGCGATGTGCAGGGGTTCCGGCTCGACGAGGCGGATCACCCGGGAGTCGGGGCGCAGCCGGTTCATCACCTCGGCCTCGTGGACCAGCACCTGGCCCCGGCTGTCCGAGAGGGCCACCTTCAGGACGGCGAGCGGCCGGGTCTTGCGCGCCTCGGCCTGGAGGTCGCGGACGAGGAAGGCCCGGCTGGTGGAGCCGGTGCCGAGGCGGCGGCGGACCTCCCAGCGCCCGCCGAGCAGGTCACCGGCAACCGCTTCGAGGGGGTCCTTCTCGGGGTCCTCGGCCGGTTCGGGGTCGGGCGGCGAGGTCGGCGCGGTCAGGCCGTCCTCGACGATCTCCAGCATCTCCAGGAACTCGTCCACCGATGACAGTCGTTGTCCGGGCCGGTAGGCGGTCGCCGCCTGGACGAGGAAGTCGATGTCCTCGGAGAGGTCGTCGACCAGCGAGCTGGGGCGCAGCCCCTCGCCCGCCTCAAGGCGTGCCAGCAGCTCGGCCTGGCTCGCGGCCGGGGCCTTGCCGGTGACCAGGAGATAGGTGAGGACGCCGAGGCCGTACACGTCGAGGTAGACCGGGTCGGCCTTGAGGGCGGTCAACTCCGGTGCGAAGTAGGGGTCGGAGCCCTCCGCCAGGTGCATCGCCGAGAGGGCGGTCGGCGCGAAGCGGGTCATGCCCTGCCCGCTGTCGCCGTCCGTGCCGGAGGCGCGCTGGGTGGCGATCTGCCAGTCGGAGATCTCCAGGCGGGGATTGAGCCAGGCGGCGTCCTCACCGACCGTCTGCCCGCGCCGGCCCCGGTCGCGGGGGACGACGTGAACGGCACGGGCTGCCAGCGCCCGGTGGTGGATGCGGGCGGAGTGCGCGGAACGCATCGTCTCGGCGAGCTGGCGGACCAGTGCCATCCGGGCGAGGATGTCGAGGCTCTTGCCGTGCTGGAGCAGGTACTCGTCCAGGCGGAGCGTGCGCGGGTCGTAGTCGAAGATCAGTGCGGGGCCCGCGGTGTGCCCGGACGGGTAGTACTGCTTGAGCTGAACGACGCCCGGGTGCTTGAACCGCTGTAGTACGGCGGCCTCCCGGCGGGCCGCGTTCTCCACCGACCGCCGGATCGACGCGTCCGAGCCGCGCTCGCTGAGGTAGACGCGGACGCGGGCGACCTCGGGCAGCTCGCTGTGGCTCGCCTTGTAGTCGGCCCAGGTCGGGCCCGAGTCGAAGGACTTCCGGTCCAGTTGGTACGGGCCGACCTTGTACTCGGCGTCGCTGCGCCGGATGCCGATCCGGTCGAGGGCGGTTTTGATCTCGCGGGACTCGACGGCCGTGATGCGGCGCCGCTCGTCGCGCGGAGGCTGCTTGAGCATGGTGACCAGCTCGTCGACGGTGTGGACGCCGTTCTGGTCGTGGGCGGGCAGACGGACACGTAGACCGCCGTCGGTGAAGCAGACCGCTTCGCCGACCCATACCCGCGGTCCGTTCTGGCCGAGCAGCCCGGCCAGTTCCTTCGCCTTCTTGTTGACGAGGTGGAGCGGATTGCCGTGCGGGCGCCGATGGCCACCGGGGGTGGTTTGCACCCAGGTGCCGTTCTCGCTGGTCACGGAGCCGTGCCAGTCCTTGAGTTCGATCATGTAGACGCCGCCGGGGGCGACAACGAGGAGGTCGACCTCGCGTACGTGACCGGTGTGGGCGGTGAACGTGAAGTTCGACCAGGCCCGCCAGGGATCGGCGTCCGGCAGCTTCTCCCGGATCGCCTCCAGGCCACGGTGTTCATGGTCGAACTCGGACTCGGTGACCGTGGTCCACCGGCCTTGCCGCATGCGCCGTCCCCGCCTCTTGACTCCGACTCGCGTACCTGTCCGCTCCCGGCCTCACACACTGTTCTCACCACGTCGCGGACCTGCTGAATCCTAGCCGCGGCCACCGACAGCGGGTACCTCTCCGGGAGGGCGCCGACAACCCGGGAACAACGTGCCTGTCCTTCGACAGGCTACTTCCCGTGGTTTCGGAGAAATGTGAATTCCTGGCTGAATTGCGCTCTTTCCGTTTCAACTGTCGCAGCTCACCCTTCGACCAGGGGCGATACGGCAGAACAGCGGAATCGACGGGGGCGCCGCGATGGTCGAGCCGATCTATGTACCGGTACTGCCGGTGACACGAGCAGCGATCACGGCCTACTCCCACGTGGATCTTCACCTGAGGCGACGGATGGCACCCCTGTGGACGGTCGTGCCGCGCATCGGGCCCGAGCGCCTACGAGGACGACTCATGGTGCCCGATCCCGAGCCGGACGAAGCAGAACTGAAGCGCTGGCTCACTCCGCGCATCGACGGTCTCATCGAGGCCATGGACGGTCTGGGCGGCTGGCTCGATGCCGTCCATGTCGAACGCCTCGTCGACGCCTCCGCCCAGAGCCTGTGGCAACTGGCGACCAGGAGCAGCCTCTGGCCCGTCACCGGCCCGGAGCGAACGCCGACCCAGCAGCGGTACGCCGCCGACCTGGCCTTCCTGAGCGGCCGGGGCCTCGGCATACGGGTCCTGCTCGACGAGCCGCCCGACGAACGCCAACGAGCGCAACTCGTGGAGATGATCGACTGGTTGCGCATGCCTCCCTCGCGACTCGATCTCCTGCTCGACGTCGGTCCGATCACGGACGCGGTCGAGTCCGGAAAGAGAGCCCTCGCGGGACTCGACTACTTCGGCTCCCTCGTCGCATGGCGCCGGGTCGTCCTTGCCGCCGGCGCGTTCCCTCGCGTGACCCAAGATCTCGAGGCGCAGCCCACACGTGCCGTCGAGCGTTACGACCGGCAACTCCACCGGTCACTGCGCGAGGCCCGTCCCGACTTCCCGAGAACTGTCGTCTACGGGGACTACTCCGTGGAGCACGCTTGCAGAGCGAACATCCCGACGGTCAGGCAGCCGGGCCCGGGGTGGGGGCTGCTCCGCTATACGACGCCTGACGGATTTCTTATCGCGAGGGCGCCCACGCGAGGTCCGCACCACGGCGAGCGCGCTCGTGCCATGGCCCGTTGGATCGTGGAATCGGAAGACTTCCGAGGCGTCGGCGGCCTCGGTGTCAGTGAGGCGGAGCACTGGTTGCACGCATGCGCGTACGGCGACGGACCGCGCAACGCGGGCAGTGCTGAGAAATGGATTCAGATCGGCCATATCCGGCATCTGAGTCTTGTCGCGCAACGTTTGGCCTGATGGGTCGGCGACAGGCGATTAATCGCACCTCCGGTCGAGACGTCACCCGTTAGGGTGAATCTCGTTCTTGCGGTCCACAGGGCGTTCGCACAGGTGTGCGCCACGCCCTGTGGACCGCACAGGTCTCTTCGTCCTGGCGGGAATCTCCAGTGTCTTTGCTGCGCATGTCCGCCCACGACCTCCTCAGGGAATCCGCCGCAGGCACACTTGGGGAGAAGTTGTCCTCGAGTTTCCGGGGAGCGTACGGATACGAGACGGGCGATAGCGAGCAGCGCTCCTGGCGGAAGAGCCTTCCCGCTCTCGCCGACACACTCGTGGACGCCGGGCTCGGAGACGTCGAGGTTCTGGTCGAATATCCGGTCCCGCTGTCCAGTTACCGTGTGGACGCCCTCCTCTGCGGCGTCCATCCCGCGACCGGGGAACCGTCGTACGTGGCCGTCGAACTCAAGCAGTGGTCCAAGGCCAGGTCCATTGCCGACGCGGAAGACCTCGTGCTGGTCGAACACATGGGCAATGTGGCCCGTCTGCACCCCGTGTCGCAGGTCCGCCGCTACTGCGACCACATCGCCGACTTCACCGAGGCGCTGCACGGCCACGAGCGCCGGATCAGCGGAGCCGCCTATCTGCACAACGCCACGGACGACGGCGTCGACCAGCTCTTCGCCCTCCCTTCCGATGCGTACGGGCAGCTCTTCACCGGCTCCGGTCGGGAGAAGTTCCAGACGTACCTCGCCGAGCGGCTAGCACCCATGTCCGGGGTGGAGGCAGCCGATGCCCTGCGCCCGGAAGCCGTCGCCCCGAGCAAGCGGCTCATGGCCGTGGCCGCTGAAGAGATCGCGGAACGCGGCCACTTCAACCTGCTCGACGAGCAGCAGATCGCCTACTCCCTGGTCATGCGCGCGGTGAAGAACGCCGGGCAAGCCCAGTCCAAGGAAGTCATCGTCGTCATCGGCGGGCCCGGATCCGGGAAGAGCGTCATCGCCCTCGAACTACTGGGAGAGCTGTACCGGAACGGCCTCTCCGCCCTGCATGCCACCGGATCCAAGTCATTCACCACCACGCTGCAGCAGGTCGCGGGCGCGGATGACACACGTGTCCGGAACCTGTTCCGCTACTTCAACGACTTCACCAAGGCGCCGAAGAACGGAATCGACGTGCTGATCTGCGACGAAGCGCACCGCATACGGGAGTCCTTCCGTCGCCCCGCCAAGCCCATACGCGGATACCGCCGCCAAGTCGAAGCACTCCTTGATGCCGCCCGCGTACCCGTCTTCCTTCTGGACGAGGACCAGGTCGTACGCCCGGGTGAGAGGTGCAATGTCGCGGTGATCGACGAGGCCGCCAAAGCCATGAACCTGCCCGTCCGCCACGTGAACCTCAACGCCCAGTTCCGCTGTGGCGGCAGCCGCGCCTACGAGGAGTGGGTGCTGCGTCTTTTGGGGCTGCGCCCCGGTGGGCCCATGCCTTGGGGAGGAGATGACCGGTTCACGGTCCAAGTGGCGGAGACGCCGCAGGAACTCGAGGCCGTTCTTCGCTCTCGTCAGGAGAGCGGCGAGCAAGCTCGTATGACCGCCGGCTTCTGCTGGCCCTGGAGCGATCCCATGGTGGATGCCGACCGGAGACTCATCGGACTCGTCGACGACGTCAGTCTCTCCGAATGGGGTTGGGCGCGTCCGTGGAACGTCAAGAGCGATCGCCCCGTCGGCGGCTACCCGTCCAAGAACCTGTGGGCCACCGACTCGGCAGGGTTTTCCCAGGTCGGATGTATCTACACCGCTCAGGGCTTCGAATACGACTGGAACGGTGTGATCCTCGGACCCGACATGGTGTGGCGCGACGGCACCTGGATCTCCGACAGCAAGGAAAGCGAGGACGGTGCCGTTGCCGGCACTTCGCCAGAGGCGTTCGCTTACCTCATACGCAACACCTACAAGGTGCTGCTCACCCGCGGCATGCGGGGCACCGTGATCTTCTCCACGGACAGGGAGACGCGTGAGATGCTCTGCGGGCTTGTGGCGGGCCGCTAGCCCCGGCTTTTCATGACGACTCGCCAGCTCAAGCTGCGGACTTTTTGACGTGTTGGGCTGGCCCTGGACACTTCCACGGCCGCCGAGCTCCACCAGGTCGCCGACGTCAACAGACGCATGCCAGCGACATGTGCGCCTTCAGCGATCCCGGGTTCGACGATGCGCTGCAGGAGGGGCTTGACCCCATTGCTGAGGTCAAGAAGGGCAACCAGGTACGCCTGCCGTCCGCCACGAGGCGACCGTGCCGGCCGCAGTCCTCAACGAGCCGCTGTGACCGGTACCTTCGCGGCCGAGGTCAGTCCGTGTAGTGGTACCGAGCCTTGAGGATCTTGACCTGTTTGTCGTCGGCTCGGTAGACGAGGCGGTGTTCGTCGTCGATGCGTCGCGACCAGTAGCCGGACAGGTCTCCCTTGAGGGGTTCGGGCTTGCCGATACCGTTGAACGGGTCGCGCTGGATCTCGCCGATGAGGCGAACGACGCGGCGCACCATCTTGCGGTCGGTCTCCAGCCAGTGCTGGAAGTCGTCCCAGGCGGCCGGGTCGAAGTTGACGTCCCTCACTCCTCACCGGCCAGTTCCTGGAGGTCCTCCAGGGTCTTCGTGACCCCTGTCTGGCCCGCACGGTCGCGGGCGACGGCTTCCATGAGGCGGCGAGCGTTGGCCGGGGAGCGTAGGAGGTAGATGGTCTCCTGCCAGGCGTCGTAGTCCTCTGCGGACATGAGTATGGCGTCGCCGTTCTTGGAGTGAATGCGTACGGGTGCGTGGTCGTCGTTGACCTTCTTGATCAGAGGGAACAGATCCCTGCGCGCCTCGCTTGCGGTGAGGGCCATGACGCACGTCCTCTCTCAGGCTGGTACTTAATACCGTACCGGACTGGTACGGAAATCCGTACTGGTTTGGCTGCGCTCAACGGGCCGGGTCGCCAGGATCGGTATTGGCGCCGCAGCGCACGACGGCGACCATTTCGCCCGGGCCCGGGGTTAGGCGGCCTCAGGCGCCGTATGTGCCACCGACGCCGTAGCCGCCCGGTGTTCCACCAGTGACGAGTTCGTCCAGCATCTGGTCCGACAGGCTGTTGTCTCAGAGGAAGCTCTTCACTGAGGCGTCCTCGTTGCATTGAGGGTCCATGCCCGACCAGTTCAGGTCGTATCCCGCGCGTCGGCGCTGAGCTGGGTCTGGAACGCCCGCTGGGCGCGGCAGTTGCCCTCGCGGAACAGGTGGAGGACGTTCAGGTCGCCGTACGGCGCGGCCAGTCGGATGACGAATTCCTGCCGGGGGAGATCCCGCAAATGGCCGGACGAGGCGAGACGGCCGAAGGCCTCTCCGGTGTAGACGCCAAGTGACTTCGGGGATCTCCACAATGTCACCGTACCCATATAGAGTCTTGATTCTGTACAGATTCTAGTACGGATTCCGATGGGTTGGCGAGGTCCGGCAGGCCGGGCGACCGTTCTTGGCGACGGCGATCACGGCACCGCGCTCGCCCGCGGCGAGGATCTTGGAGGAGTTCACTTGTGCCGCACCGTGTTCGGAGGAGGACCCGAGGGACCCTCCGTGGCGCAGGCCGTCGGACGGATCGCCGATGCTCTTGCCGACACGCGCTCCCGGGACTGCGCGAGGTTCGCCGTGGACATCGTGGGGTTGCTGTTGCCGCTCGGGTCCGAGGGACGGGAGGAACGTGCCGGGGTGCGGCGCTCGGTGGCCGAGAAGCTGGTCGAGAAACTGGTCAAGGCCCAGCAACCGCGGGATCTGGAAGCTCTCTTCGGTGAACTGCCGGAGCGGCTCGATGACCCCGCGGTGGAGGTACGGGCCTGCGTCCTCGGCGAGCTCGCCATGATCGGGGCGGGGCGGGGTCGGCCCGCCCTGGACGCCTACGCGGAGAGACTGCGCGAGCTGGGGCACCCGCTGGCCCGGTTGCCGAGGACTCGCCTGGACGTCGAGCACCGGTTCGGGGTCCGCGTACGGGGCCTCGGGGCGGTGAAAACCCCCGACCAGCTACGGTCCCGGTTCCCGGAGATTCCCCCGTCTGACAGTGGTGTGGCCGCCGGACGTACGGCAGTTGAGAGCCCCGACGTCGGGCGCGCGGGGACGGCCGCCGAGCCCTTCACCGCCAGCGGCTGGTCCCGCGAGCCCGAAGCGCGTTTCTTCACGCTGCCGAGCCAGCTCGATCCGGACGACTTCAACATCGCGTTCATCAAGGAACTGCCCCTGGAGTGCCTGGAGGGTGAGGGCACGCGCCGGGGCGGTGCCCTCACCTGTCACACCACAGCCGACGACGTGATCAACGAACTGTTCACGGCAGCGCACAACGGCGGGGTGAACGCCCAGGGACTGGGTGCCGCGTACGCCCGACTGCACGCCTGGAACAGTTTCTACGCGTTGATGGGGCTGCCCGACGACATCCCGTTCCCGGGGGCGGTGCGGCACGCCGCCGACTTTCGGTGGCTGCGATTCATGGCGTTCACGGACTGGTTCCACCACGACACGGCGGACGTGGCCTTCGCCGTACTCGATCCCCGTCGTACCCGGGTCGCGGTGCTGGCGGCGACGGACACCGACACCGACACCCACTTCTAGTTCACACAGTTCACAACGCCTCTCTTACGGCGAGTTGGATCGGGAGTCGGAACCGGGTCCCCGGCCCAGCGCCCCCGCCAATTCGCCCCTGCGCCTGATGCCCAACTTCCGGTAAGCACTGGTCAGATGGGTTTCCACCGTGCGGCGGGCCACGTGCAGGAGTTCCGCGATCTCCGTGTTCGTGCGGCCCTCCACCGCGAGTTCGGCGATCCGGCGTTCGCTCGCCGTCAGTGTCGTCGTCGTGCTGCGGGCGCCGCCCTCGCGGAGGGACTCGTCGGCTGCGGATCGCAGGCGTACGGCGCCCAGGCGTTCGGCGCGTTCGGCTGCTTCGCGCAGCGACTTGCGGGCTCGGGCGCGTTCGCCGGCGGCGGTCAGTTGACGGCCCCGGGCGATCAGGGCCGGGATCAGTTCCGTTTCGACAGAGGCTTCGCGCAGGATCCGTACCGCCTCGTCGGACAGGTCGAGGCCGCGGCGACCGCCCGTCGCCGTGGCGAGTATCCGCAGTGAACGGCCCACCAGGCGTGGGGTGTTCCACACCCGGGCCAGCCGCAGTTCCTCCTCGGCCAGGGCGAGCGCCTCCCGGGGGTGTCCGAGGGCCAGTTGGCACTGTGCGGCGGCGGCCCGCCAGGGGGTGACCACCGGGCTCAGTACTTCGCGGGCGGACTGGCGGCGTCCGCACTCCAGGAAGTCACCGAGGGCGCCGGCCGCATCGCCGGAGGCGGCGCGCACCACGCCCCGCGCGTAGAGGAAACGGTTCAACTCCCAGGAGTCGTGCGCCTCCCGCAGGTCGAAGGCGTCGGCGAGCTGCCAGGCCTCGTCGACGCGGCCGGTCTCGACGAGCGCGAGCAGTACGTGCGCCTCCACGTTCGTCGGTCCGGTCCCGGTCGTTCCGGTTCCGGTTCCGGGTACGGCTCCGAGGTCAGCCGCAGCCGCAGCTGCAGTCTCGGCCGCGCCGGCTCCCGTCGCCCATTCCGACCCGAATCTGAACCCCGGTCCGGGCCCTTCACCAGCCCCCGTCCCCGTCCCCGCCCCGGATGTCACCCTGTCAGTCCGCCACGACTCCGGATCGCTCAGCAGCTGCCCGTAGTCGCCGCGGGCGGCGGCTATGTCGGCGCGTACGTTCAGCAACGCCTCGTGCATGGGGTGGAGCAGGGTCGGGCGTTGGCCGGTCAGGCCTCGGTCCGTCAGGCGTTCGGCCTCGTCCAGTTCGTCGGCCCACTGGGCCACCGCAGCCGCCGTGCCGAGCAGGAACGGCTCCGCCAGGGGGCCGGCCGGCTCCGCCAGCAGGGCGCGTACCCGTTTCATGGCGGCGCTCGCCGAAATCAGGCCCGCTGTCGCCTCGTACCGTACGAGGAGGGCGTGGCCGGCGGGGCCGAGTGCCTGCGGGGAGTGTTCGGCGGTCTCGTGCAGCCGGCGGTACATCTCCTCGCGGATCGTCTGGTCGTGGTCGGAGAGGAGCGCCGACGCCGTCTGGACCGTGCGGAGCAGGTCGGGGTGGTCCGTCAGCTGGCCGTCCAGGTCGCGGAGCAGGGCCACCGCCGCGCGGGCCTCGCCGCGTCTGGCCAGCGCCGTGCCCAGGGCCACCGCCGCCCGTACGCGGTACTGCGGCAGGCCCGGCAGGCGCATCGCCTCCGTGAGCCGGGGGATGCCCGCCGAGGAACGTACGGCCGCGAACTCCAGCGAGCCCAGTTCGGTCAGCACCTCGGCCCGGCGGCCGTCCGACATGGGCTCGTCCAGTGCCTGGCGCAACAGGACCACCGCGTCGTCGGTGCGGTCCTCGCTGACGGCGCCGCCAGCCGCGTCCAGCAGGACCTCCGTCGCCCACACCTCGCCCATCGTGCCCGAGCGCAGCAGCAGTTGGGCCACCGTCGCCGTCGGGACGCCGCGGCGCAGCATCGCCTCGGCCGCCGCCCCGTGCGCCGCCTGCCGGTCGGCGGCGCACCAGCCGGCGAGCACCGCGTCCCGCAGCAGCGGGTGGGCATAGCGGGGCAGCCCGTTGTCGCCGAAGCGCAGCATGCCGAGCCGGGGCATGGCGGTCAGCCAGCCCCGTACCCGGGCCGGGTCGGCTCCGAGGGTGTCCGCGGTCTCGGTGAACAGGTCGACGTCGGCGCCCTCCGACAGCTCGTCCAACGTGGCGAGCACACGCGCCGCCTCGGTCGTCGCCGCCCCGGCACAGTCCAGCCACCACGACACCGCCGCCGGATATGCCCCCGGATACAGCGCCGCGCACGTCTCCGGCAGCGGGGCCGGTGCGGCGGTGGTGGCGTTCAGGTCCTCCAGCAGCGCGCGCAGGAGCAGCGGGTTGCCCGCGCCCGCCCGCACGTAGTCCGTCACCCACTCCTCCGGTACGTCGCCGAGAGCCGAACGCACCAGCTCCGCCGCCGCGTCGCGGCTCAGCGGGGCGAGGGTGTGGGTGCGTACGAGGGCGGGGGAGAGGGTGTGGACCAGGCCGGCGGACGGCGGGTCCACGTCGTACTGGCTGCGCTCCGTCACCAGCAGCAGTAGCGGTAATCGGTCCACCCTGCGCGCCGCCTCGATCAGCCAGCACCGGGAGTCCTCGTCCGCGAGGTGTACGTCGTCCACGGCGACCAGCACCGGGCCCTCGGCCGCGTACGCGCGCAGCAACCGCCAGAGCCGGGCGGCGGCCGGCAGCGACTCGTCCGGAGTGCCGGTGACTTCGGCAGCGGAACCGGGCGGAGGCGAGGAGGTCAACTCCTGTAGGGGGGACAGCAGTTGCTCTACGGCGGCCAGGCGGACGCCGGGCGCGCTGCCCCCGGTGGAGCAGCGGACCCGCAGGACGCGCATGCCGTGCGCCTCCGCGTCCTCGGTGGCGGCCTCCAGGAGTGCGGTGCGGCCGGTGCCGGTGGCGCCGCGCAGCAGGACCAGGCGGCCCGTCCCCCCGCGGGCGCGGGCTGCCTCGTCGGCCACCAGAGCAAGTGCCTCCCGGCGCTCATACAGCGATGAGGACGCGGATGACGGCGCAGCTGACGACGACGGTGACGGTGACGTTGAGGACGCGGATGACGACGGGGACGACGAGGGGGAGGGGGATGGGGGTGGGGATTGCATGCCTGCCTCCTGTCTTGGATAGGTACTGGCCGGTTTCGTGGTCGAACTGGTGGCCGATCTCGTGGTGTGTCTCGTGGTGGTCCACGATTGTGCGCGCCCCATGTGTCACAGAAGTCTGGGCTGTGTACGTCGGCCACCGACCCCTCGACGGTGGCGGCACCTGACCCTGGGGGCAGTTCTTGCGCACCACACTCCGCACCACAGGCCCCGGCACGGGGGCCGTGGCCGGCACGAGGGCCAGTACCGGGCCGTCCGAAGCCGGGCGCCGCATACCCGTGGCCGTGCACGCGGCCGACCCGATCTCCCGCGCCGGCGCGATCAGCCAGCTGCGGCAGCACCCGGTGGTCGAACTCCGGGAGGAATCCGACAGTGGGCCCGGCGTCGTGGCCCTGCTGGTCAGTGAGGTCCTCGACGAGACAACGCTGTCCAGGCTGCGCCGACTCGTCCGCAGCGAGGGCGCCAAGGCCGTTCTCGTGGTGGGCGTGCTGCGCGAGAACGAACTGCTGGACGTCATCGAGTGCGGCGTCGGAGCCATCGTCTGGCGCCACGAGGCCACCGGACACCGGCTGGCGCAGGCCGTACTCGCCGCCGCCCGCGGTGACGGCGACCTGCCCTCCGACCTGCTCGGCCGGCTCATCAGCCAGGTGGGCACACTGCACCGCACGGCGGCCGGCCAGCCCGGTGCCCCCACCGCGGGCCTCGCGCCGCGCGAGGTCGATGTCCTGCGCCTCGTCGCCGAGGGGCTCGACACGGGGGAGATCGCCGGCAAGCTGTCCTACTCCGAGCGCACGGTCAAGAACGTGATGCATGGACTCACCACCCGACTGCATCTGCGCAACCGGGCGCATGCCGTGGCCTATGCCTTGCGCGAAGGCTACATCTGACCGAACGGGTAATCGAACACGGCGCGCGGGCACCAACTCATGCCCGCTCGCCTGTTCCTTGGGCGCCACAGGGCAACGTGTCGGTTATGGGCTGGTCATGAGCCGGTCATGACGCAGGACCCAGGGAGCGTTCCCTGACTCCGTCCAGGTGGGTCGTGAAGACTTCCCGGGCGTCCGGGGTCAGGGTGCGCAGGGCCACCATCGCCGTGATGACGACGTCGCAGAGCTCCGACCGGACGTCGTCCCATGTGTGACTGGCGCCCTTGCGCGGGTTCTGGCCGGTCGCGCCGATCACCGCCTGGGCGACCTCGCCGACCTCCTCGGTCAGCTTCAGCATGCGCAGGAGCAGGGACTCGCGGTCGGGATGCGCCTGGTTGGCGTCGAGCCAGGTCCAGAGGTCGTCGATCACTGCCCAGACGTCGTCATCGGCCATGGGAGAAGCCTCCCACGCGACCCCGGCACCCCGAATCCGTCTGCTCCCCTCAGTTCCCCCGTTCATCTGTTCCTCGGATGCGCCCTCTACGTCCCTACTCCTCGAACAGCGGTTCCTGCGTGCCCTGTTGACGCTCCCGCACCCGTCTGTTCCGCGCCCCCACGACCACCGCCGTGACCGCGGCCGTGCCGGCGAGGGCCGCCGGGACCATCCAGCCGCGGTCGAGTACGTGGCCCAGCGCGTGGTCCAGGGAGAGCCGGCCCGGGCCCGTCACCGCGAGGCCCGCGGCGGCGAGGCCGAGGGTCGCGGCGTACTCGTAGCCGCCGCCCGTGTTGAAGAACCCGTTGGGCGCGTGCACGGCGGTGGCGCCCACCATCGCGCCCGCTGCCGCCGCGCCGGCCGCCGGAGTCGCCAGGCCCAGTGCGAGCAGCGCACCGCCGCCCGTCTCCGCGAGGCCCGACGCGGTGGCGCTGGCCTTCCCGGGCGCGTAGCCGACGGACTCCATGAAGGCGCCGGTGCCTTCGAGGCCGTGCCCGCCGAACCACCCGAACAGCTTCTGCGCGCCGTGCGCCGCCAGCACCCCGCCCGTCCCCAGACGGAGCAACAGGAGCCCCAGATCACGCCGGTCGTAACGGTCGCATCGGTCGTCACAGGTCATGCCCCCACCGTCGCACCGATCACGTCCACCGCACCCGCGGGGGCCATCCATGCCTGCCGTTCGGGTGGCGGGTGCCCGGGCGCGGTGCCAGTGTGACCGGCATGACGATTCAGACCGCCAAGCTCAGCGACCCGGCCGTCCGGGCCTTCGTCAACGCCGTGAACGCGCACGACCGCGAGGCCTTCCGGGCCGTCCTGGCGCCCGACGCGACCATGTCCGACGACGGCTCGGACCGTGACCTCGCCGACTGGACCGAGCGCGAGATCTTCTCCTCCCACGGGCACATGGACGTCGCCAACGAGCGGCGGGGAGGCCACGTCCTCGTCGCCAACTACAGCAACGACACCTGGGGCGAGATGCGCACCAAGTGGATCTTCACCGTCGACGACGGCCGCATCCTCCGCTTCGAGACGGGCCAGGCCTGACAGCCGCGGGAGTCGCGGGAGTCGCCGGTACGTCCTGCCCTTGCGCTGAAGTGTGCTCCAACTCCTAGTGTCCTGATCCATGGAGACCACGGATATCACGGACAACGCGGACAGCCCGGGCAGCGCAGGCGCCACCCGGGCCTTCGCGAACCGGACCCTGGGCCGCAGCGGCATCGAGGTCAGCCCCCTCGGGTTCGGCTGCTGGGCCATCGGCGGGGAGTGGGGTGCCCCGGACGGACAACCCCTGGGCTGGGGCAGGGTCGACGACGACGAGTCCGTACGGGCGGTGCGGCGCGCCCTCGACCTGGGCGTCACCTTCTTCGACACGGCCGACGTGTACGGCACCGGACACAGCGAGCGCGTCCTCGGCCGGGCCCTCGGCAAGCACCGTACGGATGTCGTGGTCGCCACGAAGTGGGGCAACCTCTTCGACGAGCGGACGCGGATCGCGGACGGCCAGGACGACAGCCCCGCGTACGTCCGCCACGCCCTCACCGCCTCCCTCGCCCGCCTCGGCACCGACTACGTCGATCTGTACCAACTGCACCTGTCCGAGGGCGACTTGGACGCGGCTGCTCAACTCCGGGGCGTATGCGAGGAGTTGGTCGCCGAAGGGCTCATCCGTGCCTACGCCTGGAGCACCGACGACCCGGCCCGTGCCGCCCTCTTCGCCCAGGGGCCGCACTGTGCCGCCGTACAGCACCGTCTCAACGTCGTCCAGGACGCGCCCGAAATGCTCGCCCTTTGTGAGGAGTCGGGGCTCGCGAGCATCAACCGGAGTCCGCTCGCCATGGGGTTGCTGACGGGGAAGCGGACCGCCGGGCAGGCACTCGAAGCGGGGGACATCCGCAACGCGCCGCCCGCCTGGCTGCCGGGCTTCACGGCCGGTGCGGGCGCCGACCCGGACTGGCTGGCGCACGTGGACGCACTTCGCTCCGTCCTCACCAGCGACGGCCGTACGCTCGCGCAGGGCGCCCTCGGCTGGCTGTGGGCGCGCAGCCCCCGTACCGTCCCCATCCCCGGTTTCCGGTCCGTCGCGCAGGCCGAGGAGAACGCCGGCGCGATCGCGAAAGGGCCGCTCACCGCAGGGCAGTTGGCCGAGATCGACCAACTGCTCGGGCGGTGAGCGGCCCTTTCGCGATCACCATGTGTCAGGTGATCAACTGACGTACTGGTCCTGGTCCGTGACCGTCAGCTGACCCGCCTTGATGGTCGCCACGCGGGGCGCGCGGCGGGCGATCGACGAGTCGTGGGTGACCAGGATGAAGGTCAGCCCGTACTCGTGCCACAGCCCTTCGAGCAGCGCCATGATGTCGTCACGCGTGCCCTCGTCGAGGTTGCCGGTGGGCTCGTCCGCGAGCAGTACCTTCGGCTTCTTCACCAGGGCGCGGGCGATGGCGACCCGCTGCTGCTGACCGCCGGACAGCTCGGCCGGCGAGTGGGTCAGGCGGTCGCCGAGGCCGACCGAGCGCAGCGCCTCGGCCGCCCGCTCGCGCCGCTCGGCGGGCTTCACACCGAGCGGGACGAGGGCCGTCTCGACGTTCTCCTGCGCGGTCAGCGTCGGGATGAGGTTGAACGCCTGGAAGATGATGCCGATCTTCTCGGCGCGCAGCCGGGTCAGCTTGGCCTCGCTGATGGCGCCGAGATCGACACCGTCCAGCTCGACGCTGCCCTCGGTCGGCCGGTCCAGGCCGCCGATCATCTGCAGGAGAGTGGACTTGCCGCCGCCGGTGGGGCCCTGGATGACGAGCTGGTCGCCGTCCTCGATGACGAGGTCGATGCCGCGCAGCGCCTCCACCGTCTCCTTGCCCCGCGTGTATCTCTTGGTGACACCGGTGAGCTTGTACATGAACGACTCCGTGACGTACGGGAATTGGGGCAGGGGGAGAGTGGAGCTGAGGGGAGTGCCGGGTGGTTACGACACGCTGCGCAGCGCGTCCGCGGGCCGCATCCGGGAGGCCCGCCAGCCGCCCATCGCCCCGGCGATCAGACCGCCGGTGATGGCGAGGCCCGCCGCGAGCGCGATGGTGGTGAGGGAGACGGGCGCCGACAGCGCGATCTCCATCGTGTTGGCCGCCGACTGCTGACCCGGGCCGCCGCCGGGGCCGCCACCCATGCCGCCGCCACCGCCGCCGGTGTTGCCGAGCTGCGCGGTCAGCTTGGGGCTGTAGGTGGTCACCGCGTACGCCGCCGCGAGGCCGAGGCCGATGCCGAGCGCGCCGCCGAGCAGACCGTTCACGATGGACTCGCCGACGACCTGCCGGGTCACCCTGCGCGAGGGCCAGCCCAGCGCCTTCAGTGTGCCGAACTCCCGCACCCGCCGGGACACGGCCGAGGAGGTGAGCAGCGCGGCCACCAGGAACGCCGCCGCGAGTACCGCGATGGACAGCCACTTGCCGACGCTGGTCGCGAGGTTCGAGGCCGTGGAGAGGGAACCGGAGACGGTTTCCGCGAGGTCGGCGGAGGTCGTGACGGTCGTACCCGAGATGTTCTTCTGGATCGTCGACTTGACGGTGTCGATCTGCTTCGAGTCGGTCGCCTGGACGTAGATCGTGGAGACCAGGTTCGCGGAGTCGCCGAGCGTCTGCGCCTGCTTGAGCGGCACGTAGACGTCGGTCGTGGCCTCGCTGCTCTCGGGCGTCGCGATGCCGATGACCTTGTACTTCGTACCGGAGATCGTGAGGGTCTTGCCGACCGTGTACTTGTTCTCCTTGGCGTACGACTTGCTGAGCACCGCGACCTTCGCGTTGGCCTGCGCCGTCGTGAACGTCTTGCCGCTGGTGATCGTCGTGGTGGCGAGCGGGCCGAGCGCCTGGTTCGTCACGTCGACGCCCGTGACGGAGTACGAGTTGACGTCGAACGAGGCGCCGCCGCCCTGGATCTCGGGCGGGGCGGTGCTGCCGGAGTTGTTGCCCTGGCCGCCGCCGGGACCACCCTGGCCGGAGGACGAGGACGAGGACGACGAGGTGTCGGTCTTCGCCTTGCCCTGGGTGAAGGAGCCGTCGACCTTGGTGACGTTGAGGCTCAGCGCGCCGACCGCCGTCGCCACGCCCTTCTGGGCGGCGACCTTGGTGACCAGCGCCGACTTCAGGGTCTGTCCGCCCTGGGTCGTCACGCGGTCGCTGCTCTGCGTCTCCGTCGAGTCGTTCGAGCTGGCGTCGAAGTCGAAGCTCGGCCGGCCCGACTGGGTGCCGGTGGGGGCCGATCTGGCCTTGGTGACGGTCATGTCGGTGCCGAGGCCGTACAGCGACTGCAGGACCTTCTCCTGTGCCTGCTGCATGCCGGCCGACACCGAGTTGACGGTGATGACCAGCGCGATACCGAGCGCCAGACCCATGGCGATGACCAGAGCGGCCTTCTTGCGCCGGCTCAGCTCACGCTTGAGATAGATGCCAAACATCCCGTTCCTCAAAGGTTCATGGGCGCCCAGCTGCGGACGGCGCCCACTGTGGGCGCTGCCACAAGCTAGGGAGGAACCTTTGTGGGGAACTGGGTAAACGATGTGCGGGGGCTGAGAAATCGGGACCGAAACAATCACGAACAATTAAGACGCGTGGCGTGGCTCTTGGTGCTGCCCATCGCGCTGCCCGTGCCCGTGATGCTCGTGTGCCTGAGCACACGACAGCCGCTCCATGACCCGGTGCGTACCTCGCGGTCCCACGCGAGGTCCACCCCCACCCGGATGCGCCATGGAGCGGCTGTCGTCTTCCCCACCCCTCGGTGTGGTCCGTTGTGTGTTACCGGAACCCCGGAGCGTCAAGTGTGAAGCTCCGGTGGAGAAGGCGTGTTGAGCATATGCCTGCGACCGGGCAGAACGCTACGGAGCAATCAATTCCATTTGTGCAGGTTGAGTCTTCGAATACCTGCGCGAGACCGCCTCGACTCCGCCTCAGCCCCGCCCCACATAGGGCATCGCGGTCGCCAGAACCGTCGCGAACTGCACATTCGCCTCCAACGGCAGCTCCGCCATGTGCCGCACGGTGCGTGCCACGTCCGTCACGTCCATGACGGGCTCCGGCGCCGTCTCCCCGTTCGCCTGCAGGGCGCCTGTTTGCATTCGCGCGGTCATGTCCGTCGCCGCGTTCCCGATGTCGATCTGGGAGACCGCGATACGGTACGGCCGCCCGTCCAGCGCCAGCGACTTGGTCAGCCCCGTCAGCGCGTGCTTGGTCGCGGTGTACGGCGCCGAGTGCGGCCGGGGTGTGTGCGCGGAGATCGACCCGTTGTTGATGATCCGCCCGCCCTGCGGATCCTGTTCCTTCATCTGCCGGTACGCCGCCTGCGCGCACAGGAACGCCCCGTTGAGGTTGGTGTCCACGACGTGCCGCCACGCCTCGTACGCCAGATCCTCCACCGCCACCCCGCCAGGACCGAACGTCCCCGCGTTGTTGAACAGCAGGTCGAGCCGCCCGAACCGCTCACGCACGGCCGCGAACAGGGCGGCCACGTCGTCGGGTTGGGCCACGTCGGCGCGTACGACGAGACGGGCGCCCCCGTTCGCGCCCTCGGGTGTGAGGCCCTCGGGCGCGAGCGCCGCCGTCTCCTCCAGGCGTTCGGTACGGCGGCCCGTGAGTGCCACCGACCAGCCCGCGCCGAGCAGTTCGAGGGCGACCGCGCGCCCGATACCGGAACCGGCACCGGTCACGACCGCGATCTTCCCCTCGCTCATACGCGGGCCTCGCCCGGGTAGCGGACGCCGATCTGCTCCCGGATGGTGTCCATCGTCCGCATCACCGCGAGGGTGCCGTCGAGCGGGACGAGCGGGGACTCGGTCTCGCCGGCCCGCAGCGCGCGCATCACCTCGGTGGCCTCGTGCCGGAAGCTGTTGCGGGCCCCGTGGTCGGGGGCGGCGACGAACTCCTCGGGGTCGCGGCCGTCGCGGTGCAGCACGAACCGGTCCGCGAAGAAGAACCCGTCGGGTACGTCGATCCGGCCCTTGGAACCGGTCACCGACGCGCTGATGGACGTACCGCCGACGATGGAGCAGTGCACCGAGGCGAGAGCGCCGCTCTCCCAGGAGAGCAGTGCTCCCGTCTGGAGATCGACGTTCTCTTTGGAGAGCACCGCTCTCGCCGAGATGCCGTCGGGCTCCCCGAGCAGCAGGTGCGCGAACGACACCGGGTAGACGCCCAGGTCGAGCAGTGCCCCGCCGCCCTGCGCCGGGTCCCGCAGCCGGTGCGAGGGCGGGAAGGGCCCCTCGAGCCCGAAGTCGGCCTGCACGGTCCGTACCTCACCGATCGCACCCTCGTCGACCAGCGCCTTCAGCCGCCGGACGACCGGGTTGCAGTACGTCCACATGCCCTCCATCAGGAAGGCGCCGCGCTCCTTCGCCAGCGCGACCAGTTCCTCCGCCTCCCGCACGTTCAGCGTGAACGCCTTCTCGCACAGCACGTTCCGCCCGGCCTCCAGGCACAGGCCCGCGGCGGCCCGGTGCGCCGCGTGTGGAGTGGCGACGTACACCACGTCCACGTCGGCGTCCTCGGCCAGCGACGCCCAGTCGCCGTAGGCCCGGGGGATGCCGAACCGTTCCGCGAACGCCTTCGCGGAGGCCTCCGTCCGCGAGGCGACCGCCACGAGCTCCGCGTCCGGCAGATCGACCAGATCCGCCGCGAACGCCGCCGCGATCCCTCCCGTAGCCAGAATTCCCCACCGCACGCGCTCAGCCGACATGCCAGCCCCTAGTCCCGTGACTTTGTTACCTCGAACACCCTGCACGAACGGAATGTACGAACCGCCTGTACGAGCTGAGAGCATAGGTGGCGGATTACTCGAAAAGGGAGGGCGTATGCCCGAGCGTGGCCGAACCACGCGGGACAGGAAGCGTCCCCAGGCAGAGACAGACACAGGGGCAGGAACGGAGACAGCAGAGACAGCGGGGGCAGAGACAGCGCAGGCAGAGACAGAGGCAGCGGCAGAGATTCGGGAAGACATACCCGGCTCCGCCCGCGCCCTCCGCCGCACCGGCCTCCTCGTCACCTTCATGCTCGGCGGGCTGACGGCGACGCCTCCGCTGGCGATGGACATGTACCTCCCGTCCCTCCCCGAGGTCACGACCTCCCTGCACGCGCCCGCCGCGAGCGTCCAGCTGACCCTGACCGCCTGTCTGGCGGGCATGGCCCTCGGCCAGCTCCTGATCGGCCCGATGAGCGACCGATGGGGCCGCCGGCGCCCGCTGCTGGCGGGCCTGGCGGTGTACGTCGTGGCCACCGTCCTGTGCGCCCTCGCGCCCAGCCTGGAGTTCCTGGTCGCCTTCCGGCTGCTCCAGGGGCTGGCGGGCTCGGCCGGGATAGTCATCGCGCGGGCGGTCGTACGGGACCTGTACGACGGCGTGGCCATGGCCCGCTTCTTCTCCAGCCTCATGCTGATCTCGGGCGTCGCCCCGATCGTCGCGCCGCTCATCGGCGGCCAGATCCTGCGGGTGACGGACTGGCGGGGTGTGTTCGCCGTCCTCACGGTGGTCGGGATCGCGCTCGCGGTGCTGGTCTGGTTCCGCCTCCCCGAGACCCTCGACCCGGCCGACCGTCACGCCGGGGGAGTCGGCGAGGCGCTCCACTCCATGCGCGCTCTCCTCGCGGACCGGGTCTTCACCGGGTACGTCCTGGCGGGCGGCTTCGCCTTCGCGGCCCTGTTCGCCTACATCGCCGCGTCCCCCTTCGTGATCCAGGAGATCTACGGCGCCTCCCCGCAGACGTTCAGCCTGCTGTTCGGCATCAACTCGGTCGGGCTGGTGATCGTCGGCCAGATCAACGGAAAATTCCTGGTCGGCCGCGTGTCGATGGACAAGGTGCTGGCGCTGGGCCTGGCGGTCATCACCCTGGCGGCGACGGCGCTGCTGCTGATGTCGACCGGCGTGTTCGGCGAGGCGGGCCTGTTCCCGGTGGCCACCGCGCTCTTCGTGCTGATGTCGGCGATGGGCGTGGCGATGCCCAACACCCAGACCCTCGCCCTGATGCGGACGCGCCACTCGGCGGGCGCCGCGTCCGCCCTCCTGGGCACCACGTCCTTCCTGATCGGCGCGGTCGCCTCCCCCCTGGTGGGCATCGCCGGAGAGCACACCGCCGTCCCGATGGCGGTCGTCCAACTGGCGGCAGCACTGGTGGCGGTCGGCTGCTTCGTGGGACTGTGCCGTCCTTGGAACAGACGTACGACCTTGGAGGGAGTGGAGAGCTGAGCGCCGTACCGAGACTGCGCGTCGACACCCCGGAACGGGCCGGCCTGGATCCCGAGGAGATGCGCCACCTCGTACGAGAGGTACGCGCCCTCACCACCGGCGAGCGCCCCTGGGCCCCGGCCGCGGTCGTGATCGTCGGGCGCGGCCCGGTGATCGCGGTGGAGGCGGCGGCGGGCTGGGCGGTGCGGTACGCGTCGTACGACGAGCGCACGGACACGGGAGTGGAACTCCCGGCGGCGGCACGGATCCCGGCAACGATGTCGACGCCCTTCGACCTCGCCTCCCTGACGAAGCTGTTCACGGCGGTGGCGGCGGTGCAGCAACTGGAGCGCGGCACACTGGGCATGGACGCCCGGGTGGCCGCATACCTGCCGGACTTCACGGCGGCGGCCCAACACGCCATCACCGTACGGCAGTTGCTCACCCACACCTCGGGCCTGCGCCCCGAACTCCCGCTGTACGACTGCCCCGACGGCGTGGCCCGCCGAGCACGGCTACGGGCGGAGGCGCCGTCGTCCCCGCCGGGCCACCACCTCTACTCCGACCTGAACATGCTGCTCCTCCAGTACGTCCTGGAGCGCGTCACGGGACGCACTCTGGACGTACTGATCCACGACGGCATCACCCGCCCCCTCGGCATGACGGCGACCGGCTTCGGCCCCTGCCCCGACGCGGCGGCGACCGAGGACCAGCGCGGACCCTGGGCCAAGGTGGAACGGGGGATGGTACGGGGTGAGGTCCACGACGAGAACGCGTGGGCGCTGGGCGGGGTGGCGGGCCACGCGGGCCTGTTCTCGACGGCACACGACCTGGCCGTCTTCTGCCGCTGCCTGCTGGCGGGCGGCGCGTACGGCCCGGCCCGCATCCTGGGCCCGGACTACGTGGAACTGCTGCTGGTCCCGCCGGGTCTGGGCTTCGCCGTCGACCAGCCGTGGTTCATGGGGGAGTTGGCGGGGCGGGGCGCGGCCGGCCACATCGGCTTCACGGGTACGTCCCTGGTCCTGGACCGGGCCACGGACACGTTCGTGGTGCTGCTGACGAACGCGGTGCATCCGAAACGGAGTTGGGGGCGCGTGGGGAACGGGCCCCGGGTGCGGGTGGCGGACCGGGTGGCTCGGGGGGTGCGGGGGAGATGAGGCCAGGTCACTGCTGCGCCCGCCGTGCCACGAACACGAACTCCCGGCCGGGGCGGTCGGGAGCGTCGCGCACGTCCCGTACCTCGTAACCCTGGGACAGCAACTCGGCCTCGGTCTCGTCCCGTTCACGGAAGAGCAGCGTGGAGTCGGAGGTCAGCACCTCCCTGTCCACCGGGAACACGAAGGTCCAACGGAACGTCACGAGTGGGCCGTTGACGCCGGTCAGCTCGACCCAGCTCTCGACCGCACCGACGCCGGGAATCTGCGTCACGCGGTACGAGGAGTCACGGTTCCACTGCTCCCAGGCTCGCCTCGACGGGTCCCGGGTCTCGAAGACGAGGTGGCCGCCGGGACGGAGGGCGGCGTAGGCGCCCCGCAGGGTGCGCTGCCAGGCGTGCGGGTCGGTGATCTCCTGGGCCGCGTTGGCGGTCATCGTCGCGAGGTCGACCCGGAGGGGCGGCAGGGTTGTCGCGTCGCCGTGGATCCAGCGGACGCGTCCGGCACCGGGTTTGGCACGGGCGACGTCGAGCGAGGCCAGGGCGGGGTCGACGCCGACCACGTCGATCCCCCGGCGCGCGAGCAGCAGCGCGAACACGCCGGTGCCACAGCCGATGTCGAGGACGCGGCGGGCCTCGAACTCGGCCGCGATGCCGACGTAGGCGTCGAGGTCGGTACGGTCGGGGTCGAGGGGGTCGTAGATCGCGGCGAGGCGGGGGTGCCGGAACGCTTCGTCAGCCATGGGGCGGACGCTATCGGCGCCGGATGCCCGGCCGCCGCCGAGTTTCGTCCGTCCCATGGGCGAGATCGGCATCCCTCCGGGAATCACTACAATCGGCCCGTGAACACCCCTGTTTCCCCAGCCGGCGCCCTGCGCGTCGCCCTTGCCGGTCTGCTCGACGGGCTGCCGCCGAAGGCGGCCACGCAGGCGGTCGAGCGGCTGATCGCCAACTACCGGGGACTGACGCCGACCGATGTGCCCGTACTGCGGGACCGGTCCGACGTGGCCGCGTACGCCGCCTACCGGATGCCGGCCACGTTCGAGGCGATGTGCTCGGCGCTGGACGCCTTCGCCGCGGCGGCGCCCGGCTGGGTGCCCGGCAGTCATGTCGACGTCGGGGGCGGGACCGGGGCCGCGACCTGGGCTGTCAACGCCGTGTGGGCGGGCGTACGGCCCGTGACCGTCCTCGACTGGGCCGAGCCGGCGCTCGTTCTCGGGCGGGAGATCGCCGCCGCCAACCCGGAGTTGAAGGGCGCGGAGTGGCAGCGCTCTCGGATCGGAGCGGCGCTCAAAATCGAGAGCACTGATCTCGTCACCATCTCCTACGTGCTCGGCGAACTGACCGCCGCCGACCGCACCTCCGTGGTCGACACGGCGGCCGGCGCCGCCCAGGCCGTCGTCGTCATCGAACCCGGCACCCCCGACGGCTACCTCCGCGTCATCGAGGCCCGCGAGCAGCTCGTCCGCGCCGGCTTCCACATCGCCGCGCCCTGCCCGCACAGCGCGGCCTGCCCGATCGTCCCCGGCGAGGACTGGTGCCACTTCTCCGCCCGGGTCAGCCGCTCCTCCCTCCACCGAAAGGTGAAGGGCGGCTCCCTCCCGTACGAGGACGAGAAGTTCAGCTACGTCGCCGCCACCCGCTTCCCGGTGACTCCGGCGCCCGCCCGCGTCGTACGCAAGCCGCAGATCCGCAAGGGGCAGGTGCTTCTGGATCTGTGCGAGACAGACCTCTCGCTGCGCCGGGAAACAGTCACGAAGCGGCACGGTGTTCTCTACCGGGCGGCCCGGGACGTGGACTGGGGGGATGCCTGGCCGCCGGTGGAGGAGGACGGGAACCATGACCCGAGGTGAAAGTAGATCTCGGTCGGGAACGGTCATGCGTGACGCATGTCGCGTGACGCGTGAGCAGTCGTGGGCCCGAGGTTACGAAGAATGCCTGATCACCGAGGATGGACGGGTGTTAACGTCGCTCGCATGCCCGAACTGATCACACCCACAGGCCGACTCCAGTCCTCATGGCTCGCGGCGTGTGACGAGTGGCCTCCAGGCGCCCACCAGGACGGAACCGGTCTGCGTCTCGCACCTGACGACGGCCTCGACAGCCCCGAGGTTTTCGCGCAGTGGGTCGAACAACTGCGGCAGCAGTCGGACAGGTCGGTTGCCGTGGGAGAAGGGCACGTCCACGCCACCTACTGGTGGATCGTCGAGGACGGCAGCTATCTGGGAGCCGTCGATCTGCGGCACTATCTGAACGCCGTTCTGCTCGATATCGCCGGGCACATCGGCTACAGCATCCGGCCCTCCGCACGGAGACGTGGCCTGGCCACATGGGCCCTCGGGGCGGTTCTGCACGAAGCCCGCACGCTCGGGCTGGACCGGGTCCTGGTCACCTGCGACGACGACAACGTCGGATCGGCGCGCACCATCGAGCGCAACGGTGGCGTCCTGGAGGACGTACGTACCACCGAAGTGGGCATCAAGCGCCGCTACTGGATCACTTTGTAGACAGTGCCGCAGCCGCAGCCGTGCTGGTTCCGGCCACTCGTCGAGCCCGCGAGCCCGGTCACCCACTACCCGTCCACGTAAGCGGCTTCCGCCCGCACGTCCGGGGCGTCTCCCGCTCGCGGAGAACCCGCACCCCCCAGCCGTCGACATCCCACCAGCGCGGGACCAACTCGTGCCGGGGCGCAGCCACCACCACCGGGCGCCCCAGGGAATCCGGGTCGGTCGCCCGGTCGGCGAGCGTGCCGGCCCTCTTCTCCCGGTTCACGAGCGCTCTCCGTGCTCGGCGACCCGGTGCCGAACACGCAGCACGCGGCAGTCGCTCACCTTGCTCGCGTCCCGCTCGGCTCTGGCGGCGGCTTCGGCCCGGTCGAGTTCCTGGCAGCCCCAACATGCGGTGGGCTCAGCGGCGTTGACGTCGGTGTTGATGTCGGTGTTGGTGTCGGTCACGCCACTTCTCCCCGGCTTCTGGCGTTCTCGCGCGCCGTCCTGGCGCTGAGGCACTCGGCCGGTGTGGCGGGGCGGACGTGTTCAGGGTCCGCGTCCCACTCCGTTCCGCCGCAGACCGGACGCAGTGACCAGTACGGGCCGGCCGTACCCCGGAACTCCCCGACCCGGCCTTCACTGCTGGTGTCCACCACGAGTGTGCCGGGGGTCGGTGCGTGCGGGGGTTCTCGCCTGTGTGCGGGAACACTCTCTCCGGACACAACCACTCCTCTCCGTAGTCGTTCCACTACCAAGGCGTTTCAGCGTGACTCAGAGGCGGGAACCCTTCAACTTGTCAGGTGAGGACGAAAGGTTGATGAAAAAACTTTGAACCGTAAGGAGTTGGACCCGGACAGCTCGCCCCAGGCGGCCTTCGGGGCGCGATTGCGCACTGCACGGGAGGCGCGTGGCTGGACGCAGGAAGAGCTGGCAGAGCAGATGGGGTACTCCAGCACGCATATTTCGTCGGTCGAAACCGGTCGCAAGCTTCCAACCTTGCGCCTCGCGCGGAGTGCGGATTCGGCGTTGGGGACAGGCGACATGTTCGAGCGCGCATTCCGCAAGGTGCGGAACGCGGGGCTGCTGGAAGGCTTCCCGCAGTTCGTCGACCATGAGGCGCAGGCGGCGGAGATCCGGCTGTACGAGGTGGGTGTCGTCCCCGGTCTGCTCCAGACGCCGGAGTACGCGGCGGTTCTCGCACAGAGCGCTGTGCGGCGGGGTGCGATCACGAGCGACCAGGCGGACGAACGCGTCGAGCTTGTCGCGGAACGGCAGGCCACGCTTGTCCGGAGACCCCCGCCGATGGTCTTCGTGGTGCTGGACGAAAGCTGCATCCGTGTGCCTATTGGTGAACCCGCCGTCATGGACGCCCAGTTGGCGCGGCTGGTCGAGTTCGCGGAGCTGCCGAACACCGTCCTCCAGGTCGCTCCGTTCGTGATGGGGTCCCGTCGTCCGTTCGACTTGCCGATCTACATCCTGACTCTGCCGGACCGTTCGCTCGTGTCCTACGCCGAGTCCGCCCACCGCGGTCACCTCGAACGGGAAAGCACTTTCGTACTGCCGATGCTGACGGCCTACCATCAGTTGCAGGCCGAAGCGCTCTCTCAGGCGGCGTCTGTGGCCATGATCGAGCAGTTACGAAAGGGCACCTCGTGACGACCGAATCCCCGCGTTGGTTCACGTCCTCGTACAGCAACAACGGCGGCGCTTGCGTAGCGGTCGCCGCAAACCTCGTCGCTTCGCGCGGCCTGGTCCCCGTCCGTGACTCCAAGAGCCCGAGCGGCCCGGTTCTGGACTTCCACGTCGACGCGTTCTCGACCTTTGTCGAGGGCATCAAGGGCGTCAAGGGCGTCAGGGCCGGAGAGTTCGGCGCCGTCTGACCGTCTGACCGTCCGACCGCCTGGCTCCGCACGTAGTGCGCGGCAGCAGAATCCTCGCCGCGCCCCCTGTCAGGAGGGAGCGTGGTGTGGGGCTTGTTGCTGCGCCGCCCAGCCTTTCTCACGGCTGCCTGTGGGCCCCGTACGAGGACGAGAAGTTCAACTACGCGGGGCCACCGGCTTCCCGGTGGCCCCGGCGCCCGCCCGCCACCCCCGTACCGCTCTGAAATCGTTCGCCAGCGCTCGCCTCGTTCGATACGGTCGCGAGGTTGTTTTCACTGCTGGGAGCACATGGGGTACACCTTCGGCTCCCGGCGGTTCCCAGGCTGAGAGCAGGTTTCGTCATGGCGTGTCGTATCAGTGAGCTCGTGCTCGGTTGCCGCGACCCTGAGGTGCTGGCGCGGTTCTGGTGCGAGGTCCTCGACTTCGTCGTGCTCGATCGCGAGGGCGACGACATGTACGAGATCGGGCCGCGCGAAGGGTTCGGCGGTCCGCAGCCGACGATCATCCTCAGTCGCAGGGACGAGCCGGAGCCGGGGAAAACCCGGCTGCACATGGACGTCAACGCCACCGACCGCGACCAGGACGCCGAGCTCGAACGCCTTCTGAAGCTCGGTGCGCGTCCGGCCGACATCGGCCAGACAGGGGAAGAGCAGTGGCATGTCCTGGTCGACCCCGAAGGCAATGAGTTCTGCCTGCTCAAGGCCCGCCTCAACCCGCTCTGACGCCGTGACGACGACACCTGTGCGGCGGAATCCGTAAACATGGTCGCCCCGCGTGGCCTGGTCCCCGTTCGTGATGCCCGGAACCCGAGCGGCCCGGTTCCGGGCCTCCCCGTCGACGCGACCTAGTGCCAGCAGGTGGCCTTGCCGTCGTCCCCCTCGGCGCCGACCGTTACCGCGTAGGCGAGTCCCGTGCCGACCTCGGGTGTGGGCGAGAAGCCGTCGGTGCGGAAGTCGACGCTGAGCAGCAGGTGTCGGTTCTTGTCGGTCTTGGTCCAGCAGGCGCCCTCCACACTGGGGGGCGGCGCCGCCGGGTCCGGGTCCGGCTCGGGTCGCCAGCCTTCGGCGGTGGCGGTCTTCGTGTAGTAGGCGATGACGGCGTCCGGCTTTCCCGGGAAGGTGTAGAGGCGGTCCGCGTGCAGCCAGGGCTTTCCACCGCTGTCGTCGTCGCAGCCGGTGGTCACCCCCGTACCGCGGTAGTTGGCGGGTTCGCCTGCGCCGGCGGGCGCCGAGCCGAGCGGCGGCTGGCCTGCCAGCCCTTCGAGTTGGGCGGCCGTGTCGTGGCAGCCGTCGTCGTCGCCGAGCGCGGAGCACGCGGTGAGGAAGGCCGTCGGCAGGAGGAGGGCGGCCGTCAGCCCGACGCGGGCGGCGATGGACGATCGTGTGGGGGACAAGGGGGTGCTCCTGGAAGTGCGGCAACCGGTGGCCGGATGCTGGGCGGTCGAGAGGAGTCCGGTGCGGTTGCTGCACGTGCGCCGCAATGTCCGCAACGTTCGCGACTACGGGACCGGCCGAGCGCTCCGAAGCGATGCTCGCCCTCGCCCCGGCCCGCTGTCCAGCCCGACGCGGCTCTCCCACGGCCGGCTGAAACCGTCCAGGCTGCCTGAGGTGTCACGGGGCTGGCGGGAAAGGTCAGTCGGGTGATGTGACCGTGGACCACATGCCGAGCCACCGCTCGGCGCCCCAGGCCTCGAACCGCTCCACCTCGGTGAACCCCAGCTTCGCCGCGAGGCGCATCGAGCCGACGCTTGGCGGTCTGGGCGGTGAGCACCACCGGCTCGCCGGGAAGGGCGCCGGTGAGCCAGTCGAGTGCCGCCACGCCTGCCTCGGCGGCGTACCCGGATCCGCCGGCCGGTGCCGACCTGACGGCGGAGATCGGCCGGCTGGCGGGTCAGGAAGCGCAGGTGCGAGCTGGACAGGCGGATGGAATATCGAAGGCGGGCTCTTCCGCCGCACCGAGCCGAGGTGGAACCTCAGCACGCGTGAGTCCCCGCCGGAAGAAGCCCGGCGGGGACTCATACGTGCAAAGGCGTTCGTGAGGTGTGCGGTCAGCTGCAGACCGCGTAGACCGTAATGGTGGTGATGGCACCCGCCGTCGCGGTCACCGTCCAGTGGTCTCCGTTCGGGTAGGTCTGCCCGAGGACGGTGGCGAGGCCAACGGCAGACAGTCCTCCGGAGATGGGAGTGGTGCCGGCCGGACATGCCGGGGAGTCGTAGGACGCGTTAACGCCCACCAGGACGTTGTAGTCCTGCGAGACGATCACCGAAGTCAACGGTCCGGCGGGGCCGGTGGGGCCGGTGGCGCCGGTGGGGCCCGTGGCGCCGGCAGGGCCGGTGGCACCCGCGCTACCGTCGACGCCCGCAGGGCCGGTCGGGCCGGTCGGGCCGGTGGCACCCGTCGCGCCCGTCGCACCCGTGGCGCCCGTAGCTCCGGTGGCGCCGGTGGCACCCGAAGGGCCGGTAGCACCCGAAGGGCCGGTAGCACCCGTGGCGCCGGTGGCGCCGGTGGCTCCCGTGGCTCCCGTGGCGCCGGTGGCGCCCGTCGGGCCGGTCGGGCCGGTCGCACCGTCGACGCCCGCAGGGCCGGTGGCGCCGGTGGCGCCGGTAGCTCCCGTGGGACCTGTGGCCCCGGTAGCACCCGTGGCGCCGGTAGCACCCGTGGCGCCGGTCGGGCCGGTCGGGCCGGTCGGGCCGGTCGCACCGTCGACGCCCGCAGGGCCGGTAGCGCCGGTAGCGCCCGTGTCACCGGTCGGGCCCGTGTCACCGGTCGGGCCGGTCGCACCGTCAGCGCCCGTGTCGCCTGTGGCGCCCGTCGGCCCCGTGGGCCCCTTGGGACCCTTCGGCCCCGTCGCGCCCGTCGCGCCCGTCTGCCCCTTCGGCCCCTTGGGACCCTTCGGCCCGGTCGGTCCTGTGGGGCCGGTCTGGTCGTCGTCGCCGTAGTCGCCATCGCCAACAGGGCTGGTGGCAGAGGCTATGTTGGCGACCGTCTTGGTGTGCTCCGTCGCGAGAGCCGGGCTGGCCATGCCCGTGAGCACGATGGCGAGGGATGCAAGGCTGCTGCCCGCGATCCAACTGCTTCGCCTGGGGAGCGGGCCGAGTGAGGAACGTGTCCTGGAGTCAGGACTCATGCGGTCTCCTGATTTCGCGAAGTCGAAGAGTCACGCCACCCCGGAAGGGGCGACATCCCCATCATTACCATGTGCGACGGTTTGCGCACTTTGTGTAACATTGCCGCCTTGTCCATGCTTTAAGTGCTCCTAGTTACGTGCCATGCACATGGCATTTTTTGCCGGGCATTGGCGCGAACGGCCAACTCCATGACAGATGCCGGATGTATCCCCTCCAGGGGGGCAAGGGTGGCCGCCGGTCTACCGGCACCCGCCCGCTTCCTGTCGCCCGGCCGGCTCGCTCATAACAAGAATCGGCGTTGCGTCGACAATCCTTGAGTTGAAGTGTCTACAGTGATTACGGCGACTTCCTCCTGTGCGATTCAAGCTTTTTTCGTCATGCCCGATGAGAAACTCGAAAGTAGGGTCAGAACCATGAAGCCGACCATCTGTCTCTGCATGATCGTAAAGAACGAATCGGCCGTAATCGAGCGGTGTATCGCCTCGGTGCGCGACATCGTCGACACCTGGATTATCTCTGACACGGGCTCGACAGATGGCACTCAGGATCTGATTAGAAAAGCCTTCGACGGTGTCCCCGGCGAGTTGCACGAAGACGCCTGGGTTGACTTCGGGGTCAATCGCACACTCAACATCGAACGCGCCCGCGGGAAAGCTGACTACTTGCTTCTGATGGACGCCGACATGACCATTCGGCAAGAAGGGCCATTGCCTTCGCTGTCCTGTGCGTCCTACATGATCCCGCACGCCGGAAGTCTCGCCTACCGGATCAAGCGTCTCGTCCGCGGTGATTTGCACTGGCGCTACGAAGGCGTGACACACGAGTACCTGACCGCCGACGAGGAGCATGAGCAGGAGAATCTCGACGCCCTCGTGATCGAGCACTTCGCCGACGGCGGCTCCCGGCATGACAAGTTCGAACGAGACATGGCCCTGCTGAGCGCGGAGCTCGAGCGCGATCCCACAAACGCGCGAAGCACGTTCTACCTGGCCCAGACCATGCGTGACATGGGTCGCACCGAAGAGGCGATCGCCCTTTACGAACGGCGTGCGGAGATGGGTGGCTGGGGAGAGGAGGTCTATTACTCACTCCTGCAGGCAGGAATCCTCAAAGATGACTCCGGTGACTGGCCGGGAGCCATGGACACCCTCTCGCGGGCATGGGAGCAGCGTCCGCAGCGCCTTGAGGCATGCTTCGAATTGGTCTCACGGCTGCGGAAGCGTGGAAACTATCGTGCCGGGCATGCCTTCGCATGTGCGGGGATCAATCGCACAGAGCCCGACGATATTCTCTTCACTCACCCATGGGTCTACAAGTGGGGGATGCTCTTCGAGTATTCCGTCGTTTCTTACTGGGCAGGGGATGTTCAAGGCTCCCTCGATGCGTGTGACCGCCTTCTGGCCATGCCTGACCTGCCGGAATCCCACCGTCTGCAAACACTGAGGAATCGCGAATTCGCCGTCGCCCGTCAAGCCGAAGAGTCGGACAGCGTCGAGGGGGGAGCGTCCCGGAAATCGGGGGCCGAAATCTAGACGCGGCCGCATCGTGCCACTCACGGCGGAAACCAAGCACCCCAGTCGGGCACAAGTCGCGTACATGGTGGGGCTTTCGGCTGCGACAGCGGTTTACTCGGTATCGAGTTGGTGGTCGGCCCAGACATAGGTCTCGGGGAGCAACTCGGTGATGCGGACGGTTCGGAGGCGGTCGCCTTCGCCGACGATGACCTTGAGGGCGGGGAAGTAGTCGAGCAGGACCTGACGGCATCGGCCGCAAGGTGGGACAACCCCGCGGTCCCGGTCGCCCACCGCGACGATCGTGTCCAAGTCGTAGGCGCCCTGGGCCGCTGCCGTGCCGATGACGACCAGTTCGGCGCAGGGGCCCCCGGTGAAGTGGTAGGCGTTCACCGCCGTGACGATCCGGCCGTCCTGAGTACGGGCCGCTGCTGCCATGGTGTGGTTGTCACCCCGGCAGCGAGTGCGCGCGATGCGCGCTGCGGCCTGGATGAGTTCGTGGTCGACGGGGTGGGGCTGCGTGCTCATCTCTCTGCCTTCATCAGGTGTCGGACACCCCAAGTCCTTGGCTACCGGCGGACGTTGGGAGGAGCACCTCAGCGCTGAGGCCACCCCACAGGCCGTCGAGCCGTCGAGCCGTGGTGGTGGGTGGGGGCGAGTGGCGGTGACGGGCGCGGTCGTGCTGCCGGCGTAGACGATCTCGCCGATCGTGCGGACCACGGGCTACGGCCACCACGGACGCCACGGTCACTGCGGCGACGGCCGGAGCGGTCCAGCCGTGTCCAGCGGCCGTCCGGTGCGGCTGTGGCTGCCGCGCACCCTGGCCCGGCGGCCCTCGCGGTCCCCGCGCCACCCGTGAACCAGCCCAGGTGTGGGACCTCTCACCACCGGAGGTTTCCCGCCATCTCGCCGTCCTGTGCCGCACGGACCTGCTCGCGGCCCGCCGGCACGGTCGTCATGTCCGCTGCACCGTCAGTCCGCCCGACCTGACGGTGCTGGGAACCGACCTGCTGGTGGCCGTACTGCGCTGAGGAGCTTCGGTCACTCGGTCGCCGTCGGGTCGGCCTTGTCCGACGCAGGTCCCTCTGGAGTGCCTTCCTGTGTGCCCTCCTCCTCGGCACGCTTCTCCTGCAGCTTGCGCACCAGCTCCCGTTTCTGGGCCTGCGGGTCCGTCCCGCCGCCGGTCTGCTTGCCCCGGCCGCCGCCGCGCAGGGCGTTCTTGCCCAGGTTGCTGCGGGTGCCGCCCACTCCGAGCATGTTTCCGCCACCTCGTGCCATGAGACATCTCCTTCGGTTCTGACGATACGTATCGTCTCGTTCGGTACGATCTCACCCTGAGGCGAGACGCTCCGTCTTGTCAACCTGATAAATTGCCGAAATGGTCCAGAAGCCCACCCCAGGCAAACCCGCCCCAGCCAAACCCGGCCCCGACTCCACCCGCCGCAGTGAGAAGTCCCGCCGTGCCATCTACAGCGCGGCGCTCGCGCTCGTCGGTGAGGTCGGGTACCAGAAGACGACCATCGAGGGCATCGCCGCCCGGGCCGGTGTCGGGAAGCAGACCATCTACCGGTGGTGGGCCTCCAAAGGGGACGTGCTCATGGAGGCCTTCGTCGATCTGAGCGAGCAGGCCGCCGAAGCCGCTCAGCCCGGGCGACAGTACGCCATCCCCGACACCGGTGATCTCGCCGCCGACCTCAAGGCCGTACTGCGCGCCACCGTCGACGAACTGCTCGACCCCGCGTTCGAGGTCCCCTCCCGCGCCCTCGCCGCCGAAGGCCTCGTCAATGAGGAACTCGGCCGCAGGTACGTCGCCCGGCTGCTCGAACCCTCCCTCCAGCTCTACGTCCAGCGACTGCGCGCCGCCCAGGACGCGGGGGAGGTGCGGGCCGACGTCGACCCCCGTATCGCCCTCGAACTCTTCGTCTCCCCGCTCGCCCAGCGCTGGCTCCAGCGCACCGGACCGATTTCGTACGAGTACACGGACACCCTCGTCGACTACGCCCTGGGCGGGATCGCCGCACCCGGCAACGGCAGGAGCCGGAATGGCTGAAAATGGTGGGTGGTAAATCCTGCTAATCGACCTGAAAACGGTTCATCCCACTCCCCGTACGCCTCGTCCCCCCTACCCCGGATGTCGGCTCCGGCCTCTCGCACCGCAGGATGGTGGGAGCATGGAGCAGGCTGTCCGCACAACAGCAGCGAGGCGAGGCGATACATGAGCGCGGAGTTCGGCGGTAGTACGACAGGCTGGCAGGGAAGGATCTCCCAGTGGCTGCGTGGCGGCCGTACGAATGCCCGGGAGGACGCCGCCACCGCCGCCGAGAGCGGGCGCCGTGAGGAACTGCTGCTCGCCGTCGCCCGTGCCGGACTGCCCCTCGCGCCCGCCGCGCACCCCTCCGCCTACCGGTGTTCCTGCGACCGCGTCGGCTGTCCCACGCCCGCCCGGCACCCGATCTCCTTCGCCTGGCACACGCAGTCCACCACCGACCGCGCCCAGATCGAGCGCTGGGCCAGGCACCAGCCGCAGGCCAACTTCATCACCGCGACCGGCATAGTCCACGACGTCCTCGACGTGCCCCTCGAAGCGGGCCGCGAGGCGCTGGAGCGGCTGCTCGGGGCCGGGATCGAGGTCGGACCCGTCGCCGAGAGCGACGACGGACGGCTCCTGTTCTTCACCCTCACGCGCGGCACCCCCGACGACGAGGACGAGTGGTGGCCCTGCGAACTGGACTGCCACCCCGAGACCATGGACGAGCATCCGGGCCTGCGTTGGCACTGCCGGGGCTCCTACGTCCTCGTACCGCCCGCCCGGTTGCCCGGTGAGCAGGGCGTGTACTGGGTGCGCGGACCGGAGTTCGCCCTGCCCGACCCGCTGAGCCTGCTCGAAGTCCTCACCGACGCCTGCGCCCGGTACGCCGGCGAGGAGCCCGACCACGCCACCGCGGCCTGGCCCCACCGCAACTGAACTGCCGCCTGACAAGGCGGAGTTCCTGCCGGAGTTACTCGCCCTGCGCCGCCGTCAGACCCTGGATGCGGTTCAGGAACTCCACACTCTGGTTCGCGGCACCCTTCCCCGGGTCCAGCACCACCTGGTTCGACACGAACTCCAGGGTCAGCGACTGCTTGATCTCGCCCGTCGTCAGCGCCAGCACACTGTCGCTCTGCGCCGGGATCGACGTGCCCAGCGCGGCCGTCTGCTTCTCGTAGTGGTGCGTGGCGAAGAAGACGAGCGCGCCGCCGTCCGCCGTCCGCAGGCCCAGCGGGACGAAGTCGCCCTTGCCGAGCGGCTCGTCGATGTACTGGGTGACGAGCCCGGGCTTGGTGGCGCTCTTCTTCCGCTGCTCCACCCAGCCGCTCGTGTGCACACCCGGCGCGAAGACGTCGCCGCCGCCGTTCGTCAGATAGGTCGCGTAGTCCGCGCTCAAGTCCTTGGGGGAGACGGCGAGTTCGGCCGAGTTCGCCGTCACCGGCTCCGCGAGGCCGTCCTTGTCCGTCCTGAACACCGGCACGTCGGCCGGGTCGAGGAGCGTCAGATACGCCACCGCCCACGGCTCGGCCACGTTGCTGCGCGTGAACACCAGCAGCCAGCGTGCCTCGTTGCCCTTGTTGGCGTCGGCGTTCGCGACGAACCAGCGCGGCCAGCCCGCCTTCTTCGGGATCGTGAACCGGGTGTCCGTGAACTCCAGCGGTACGTACGACGGGTTGCCGGCCGGGCTGACCTCGTGACCGGCGTCCAGCCGGGCCGCGTCGATCGCACCGAGGGCGCCGGTGACGTAGTCGGCGTCCAGGGCACGGTCGTACGCCCTGTCCGCCTTGTTGTACGCCGCCGTGAAGTCCTTCAGCGCCTCGGCGGCCTCCGTCGGGGTCGCCGCCGGGAGCACCTCGCGCTCCCCGTGCACCACGACACAGCCGCTCGCGGCCAGGGCCAACACGGTCACCGAGGCCGCTGCGAGGACGCTCCGGTCAAGAAGACCCCTAGGCCTTCGAGGCCTACGAGGCGTTTGTGGACTCCGAGGGCTGCGACCCCTGCTCACCGTGCTCATCAGCTGGCTTCACCTTCCCCTTCCCGGAGGCGAACCCTACCGGGGCGAGGAAGAGCGCGAGCGTCGGGACCAGGTACAGCGCCCACACCGTGACCTGGAGGACGGTCGGGTCCGGCTGGAAGTTGAGGACGCCCTTGAGGAGCGTGCCGTACCAGCTGTCCGGCGGGATCGTCGAGCTGATGTCGAAGGCCTTGTTCGTCAGGCCGGGCACCCAGTCGGCCTCCTGGAGGTCGTGGAAGCCGTAGGCGAGGACGCCCGCCGCGACCACGACCAGCATGCCGCCGGTCCAGGTGAAGAACCTGGACAGGTTGATCCGCAGGGCGCCCCGGTAGAAGAGGTAGCCGAGCAGGATCGCCGTCGCGATGCCCAACAGCACGCCGATCAGGGGCCCTTCGGTGCCGTCGCTGGACGCCCGCACCGACGCCCACACGAACAGCGCGGTCTCCAGGCCCTCCCGGCCCACCGCCAGGAACGCGGTCGCGACCAGCGCACCCGTGCCCATCTGGAGGGCCGCGTCCAGCTTGCCGTGCAGCTCCGACTTCAGATGCCGGGCCGTACGCCGCATCCAGAAGACCATCCACGTCACCAGACCCACGGCGACGATCGACAGTGAGCCGCCGAGCGCCTCCTGCGCCTCGAACGTCAGCTCCTGGGAGCCGAATTCGAGCGCGCAGCCGAAGCCGAGGGCCAGCGCGACGGCGACCCCGATGCCGATCCAGATCGGCTTGAGGGCATCCCGGCGGTCCGTCTTCACCAGGTAGGCGATGAGGATGCAGACGACGAGACTGGCTTCCAGACCCTCGCGCAGACCGATCAGATAGTTCGCGAACACGGCGCCTACGCCTCCTTGGAAAACAGTGCTCGGCCCCACCAGTCGTCCTTGTCCCGGACGCCCGGAGGGATCGCGAAGACCGCCGAACCCACGTGCTGGATGTACTCGTTGAGCGCGTCGGTCGCGAGGTTGCGCTGCACCGGGATGAAACCCTTGCGGACGTCCCGCATGTAGGCGAGGAAGAACAGGCCCGCCTCCAGGCGGCCGAGACCGTCCGTGCCGTCCGTGAAGGAGTAGCCGCGGCGCAGCAGTGTCGCCCCGTGGTTGGAGTCGGGGTGCGCGAGCCGGACGTGCGCGTCGGGCTTCATCGCCTTGAGGAACGGCTCGTCCCGCTCCTTCGCCTTGCCGACCGGGGCGCCCTCACCCTTGTCGCGCCCGAAGATGTCCTCCTGCTCCTGCAGCGACGTCCGGTCCCAGGGTTCGATGTGCATCCGGATGCGTCGCGCGACGAGATACGAACCCCCTTCCATCCAGGCCGAGTTGTCGTCGGTGTCCGCGCCGTCCACCCACACGAACTTCTTCAGCCGGGCCGTCTCGGTGCCCGCGATGTTGCGGGTGCCGTCCTTGAAGCCCAGCAGGTTGCGCGGGGTCTGCTCCTCGGGGGTCGTCGACGACGTCTTGCCGAACCCGAGCTGCGACCAGCGCACCGAGACCTTGCCGAAGCCGATCCGGGCCAGGTTGCGGATCGCGTGCACCGCGACCTGCGGATCGTCCGAGCACGCCTGTACGCACACGTCACCGCCGCTGCGGTTCCGGTCGAGGTTGTCGCCGGGGAACTGCGGCAGATCGACCAGCGCGTCGGGCCGCCGGTCCGCCATCCCCAGCTTCTCGAACAGATTGGGCCCGAAACCGATCGTCAGCGTCAGCCGCGACGGCTTCAGCCCCAGCGCCTCACCGGTGTCGTCCGGCGGAGCCTCGGCAAGACCGCCGTACGCGCCCTCGCCGACGGTCTGTCCGGCGGTCATCCGCCGGGCCGCCGCCGTCCACTCCTTGAGCATCTGCACGAACTCGGCGCGGTCGTCCGTCGCCAGGTCGAACGCGGCGAAGTGCAGCCTGTCCTGCACCGGCGTCGCGATCCCCGCCTGGTGGGCGCCGTGGAAGCCGACGGCCCCGCCGGCATCGGCGGCGACCGTCTGCACCTCGTCGCTGCCACGGGTCACCGCCACCGCGCTTCCGGCCACGACGGCCCCGAGCGCGAGCCCGGCCCCGCCCCAGCCGATCAGCGCGCGCCGCGAGGTACTGCCTTCGGTACCGCTTTCAGCCCTGCCTTCGGTACTGACTTCAGCACTGCTTTTGGTTGTCTCCGGTGTCTCCGTCATGACAGTCGGTCCCCTCTCCTACTTCACGACGGCGGCGGCGAGCTTGGACAGCGGCTCGGCGAGCGAGTTCACCGCGTCCGAGAGCTGCTTGCGGTCGGCCTCGCCGACCTTGTCGTACGAGGTGAAGTCGTACGAGTTCTTGTCCGTGCGGTACTTGTCGAGCAGCGTGTTCAGGGCCGCGAACTGCTTGTCCAGCTCCGTGACCAGCGCCGCGTCGTTCTCCTTCGCTACCGGCTTCAGCAGCTCGTACGACTGCTCGGCGCCCTCGACGTTGGCCTTGAAGTCGACCAGGTCGGTGTGCGAGTAGCGCTCCTCCTCGCCGGTGACCTTGCCGGTGGCGACCTCGTCGAGGAGTTCCTTGGCGCCGTTGGCCATCGAGGTCGGAGTGATCTCGGCCTTGCCGACCCGCTTCTGCCAGTCAGTCAGGTCGGTGATCAGCTCGGCGGCGAGGGCCTTGTCCTCGGCGGTGATCTTCTTGTCCTCCCAGAGGGACTTCTCCAGGCGGTGCCAGCCGGTGAACTTCTGGCCGGCCTCCAGACCGTCCGCGCGGACGTCGACCTTCGGGTCGATGTCTCCGAACGACTCGGCGACCGGCTCGGTGCGCTCCCAGCCGATACGGGAGGGCGCGTACGCCTTCTTCGCGGCTTCGAGGTCGCCGGCCTTGACCGCCTCGGCGAAGGTCTTGGCGAGCGGCAGCGTCGCGTCGGCCTGCTCCTGCGCGTACTTGCGGTAGGCGGCGACGGCCGCGTCCAGGCGCGGGTCGCGCTTGGCGACCTTGCCGCCGGTGGCCTTCACGGCCTGACGGATGCCGTCGCCCTTCATACCGGGCTTGCAGGCGATCGTGTAGTCGCCGGCCTTCACCTCGGCGGTGACCTTCTGCTTGGTGCCGGGGCCGATGTTCTCGCGCTCGGTGACGATCCGGTCGTCCGGGAAGAGGACGTAGACCTCGGTGACCTTGGAGCCCTTGTTCTCGATGGCCAGTTCGACGTGTCCGGCCGGGAACTCCTTCTTCGAGACCTCGCACTTGTCGTCCGTCGCGGTGACGCTGATGACCCGGTCGCCGCTCCCGGAGCTGCCCTTCTCCGTGCACCCCGTGACGGCTGCCAGGGCCGCCGCGGTGGCGGCGGCGGTGACGACGGAGAGTCTGACGGCTCGCATGCGGGCTCCTGAGAATCGCGAGTGGCGAAAAAACGACGTGTCCGGGCTCACACAGGTTTGGTGAGGCGGCCCTAACTTACCTAAGGCTTGCCTCAGTGATACCCGGGTAATCGGTGATTCACCTCTCATGGGCGGTGGATGGGCACGCCCCGATCACGGACACTTAATGGTGATCTAAAGGAAACCTAAAGCAGACCCCATGCACAGGCAACGCACAGGTCAAGTGTGACGGATCGACGAGATCAGGACAGGTCCGGTACTACGGGCTCCACGACGTCGCTGCGGCCACGGCGAGCGGCGGTGTGACCGGTGGATCTCGCGGCCGCCCGTGCGGATTCCGGTGGGTGCTGGGTTCGGATGCAGTGGTTACGGTGGCGGCGGGCGCGGGTGTGGCGTGGCGGTACGACGTCGGTGTACCGACGCGTAGTTGGTGACCTCTGCCACCTGGGTGTTTGAATGCGCGCGTGACTGACTACGACGTACTCCGCGTCTTCTGCGCGCCCAACGGGGGATACGGCAACGAACTGGCCGTGGTCCGTGAGGGCTCCGTCATGCCGGAGCGGAGCGAGCGGCAGGCGTTCGCGGCGAAACTCGGCTTCAGCGAAACTGTGTTCGTCGACGACCCCGAGCGCGGGATCATCGACATCTACACGCCCACCCTGCGCCTGCCCTTCGCCGGTCACCCCTGTGTCGGTACGGCCTGGCTGCTCGACGTACCCGAACTGGTCACGCCCGCCGGACTGGTGGGGGCGCGGCTGGACGGGGAGTTCAGCTGGATCGAGGCGCGGGCGGAGTGGGTGCCGGCGCGGACGTTGCGGCGGTACGGGTCGGCCGCGGAGGTCGACGCGCTGGCGGTGCCGCCGGCGGGGGAGTGGATCTACGCGTGGGCCTGGGAGGACGAGGCGGCGGGCCGGGTGCGGGCCCGCGCCTTCCCCGGGCGCGACGACGGGATCGCGGAGGACGAGGCGACGGGGGCGGCGGCGTTGCTGCTCACGGACCAGTTGGGCCGGGCGCTCAACATCACGCAGGGCAAGGGGTCGCAGATACTCACGGCGCCGCAGCCGATGGGGTGGGTGGAGGTCGGGGGGCGGGTGTTTCTGGAACGCTGAGTTTCCGCACGCCGGAGGGACTGAATCTCAGCCCGTCCCGGCGATTGTCAATACTTTACCGACGGTCTGTCGGCAAAGTGGCGGAAGCGTACCCGGACACGCGGCGAGCCCGCCCCCGGAAGAGGACGGGCTCGCGTCGCCTGGCAGGCTGGGTGGGCTACGGCAGTGTCAGGATCTCCGCGCCCGAGTCCGTCACCACGAGCGTGTGCTCGAACTGGGCGGTGCGCTTGCGGTCCTTCGTGACGACCGTCCACCCGTCGTCCCACATGTCGTAGTCGTACGAGCCCAGCGTCAGCATCGGCTCGATGGTGAAGGTCATGCCGGGCTGGATGAGCGTCGTGGCGTGCGGACTGTCGTAGTGCGGGACGATCAGCCCGGAGTGGAACGACGAGTTGATCCCGTGCCCGGTGAAGTCCCGGACGACGCCGTATCCGAAGCGCTTGGCGTACGACTCGATGACCCGGCCGATGATGTTGATCTGGCGTCCGGGCCTGACCGCCTTGATCGCCCGGTCCAGGGACTCACGGGTGCGCTCCACCAGCAGCCGGGACTCCTCGTCGACGTCCCCGACCAGGTACGTCGCGTTGTTGTCGCCGTGCACCCCGCCGATGTACGCCGTCACGTCGAGGTTGACGATGTCGCCGTCCCGCAGCACGGTGGAGTCCGGGATGCCGTGGCAGATGACCTCGTTGACGGACGTGCACAGCGACTTGGGGAAGCCGCGGTAGCCGAGGGTGGACGGATAGGCGCCGTGGTCGCACATGTAGTCGTGTGCCACCCGGTCCAGCTCGTCGGTGGTCACGCCGGGCGCGATGAGCTTCGCGGCCTCCGCCATCGCCCGCGCGGCGATCCGCCCGGCGATCCGCATCGCCTCGATCGTCTCGGGCGTCTGCACCTCCGCCCCGGTGTACGGGGTCGGCGCGGGCTTGCCGACGTACTCGGGGCGACGGATGTTCCCGGGCACGGAACGGATGGGAGAGAGCTCCCCTGGTACGAGCAGTGACTGGCCAGACATACCAGCGAGTTTAACGAGCCCTGGTGGGGGACGATGACCCTGGTGAAAGGAGTCCGAACCATGGCCCTGTTCAAGAAGCGCACGGTCGGCAAACCGGGCGAGTGGTACTACTGCCTGGAGCACAAGAAGGTCGAGGAGGGCCCGGACTGCCCGGGCAAGGACCGCTTCGGGCCGTACGCCACCCGAGTGGAGGCCGAACACGCGATGGAGACGGCCCGCGAGCGCAACCTCCAGTGGGAGAACGACCCCAAGTGGCACGATGCGCATGCGCGCGGCGAGGACGAGGACTGAGGGATCCGGCCGGTCAGGGGTCCGCAGGTCGGGCGGCCCCTGGCCGACTTCCGTCTATGGGAACCCGAAGCTGGTGACTGGCCCCGGCGGTCGGCTGCTGTTACCAGCGGGATGGCGGCGGTGCCGTCAGGACGTCCGCCAGCCGGGCCAGACGGTCACGGAAACCCCGCCGTCCCCGGCCGACAGGCACCGCGTTCTCCCCGGCCGCCGCGCTCACCAGGTGCTGCACGGTGTCGAGGTCCAGCTCCAACCCATCAGGCACCGCCAGCGCCTCATGAGCCATCGACACCAACTCCCCCTCGCCCGACCCCAGCACCAGCACCTTCGCCCCACCCCGCCGAGCGGCATGAACCCGCTCCAGCAGAGCGCCGCCCACCCCCTCCGGCGCCACCACCAGCAACGTCTCACCCCGGCGCGCCGCCTCGATCCGCCCGAGCCCGACCGACAGCCGCCCGGGACCGGACGCCCGCGGGTCATGCCGTACGAGCGTCGGGGCCAGCTCGGGCGTCCCCGACCACGTCGCCTCGTCCACCAGATGCGCCGCCAGGTGCCACGGCTCGTACGCCGGCGTCCCCACCAACAGCAGGCCGCCTCCGTACGACACCACGGACCCCCGTAAAGTTCCCGCGAACCTCCGGGTGGCCCCCAACCACTCGGTTCCAGCGAGCACTTCGCGCAGCAACGCGACCCGTACGGCGTCCATGACCGCGCATCCTGCCGCAACAGGCAACCCAGGGCGCTCTCTTCACCATGTTTTCGCCCAACATGGGTAAGAACCCGGACCACTGCCCGTACGGACAGTCACAGCCAGAGCCACCGTCACCACTCACAGCGAGGAGCCGCACATGACAGTGGAGACAAGCATCCCCTTCTGGTCCGGCCAGGAGGGCTACGCCAGCTACCGCATTCCGGCTGTCGTCGTCACCCACGCAGGCACCGTGCTCGCCTTCTGCGAGGGCCGGGTCGACTCCGCCTCGGACCACGGTGACATCGATATCGTCCTGAAGCGGTCCACGGACGGCGGGCGCACCTGGGGCCCGCTCAGCACCGCCGCCACCAACGGCGGCAACCTCGCCGGCAACCCGGCCCCCGTCGTCCTCGACACCGGCCGCATCCTGCTCGTGTACGTCCGTGCTTCGGGCACGGTGACCGAGAAGGACATCCTGCTCGGCAACGTGTCGGCCGCCGAAGGGCGCCGCGTCTGGGTGCGCCACAGCGACGACGACGGCGTCACCTGGTCCTCCTCGGTGGAGATCACCGCCCAGGTGAAGAACCCGGAGTGGCGCTGGTACGCCACCACCCCCGGCCACGCCATCCAGCTCAGCACCGGCCGGATCGTCGTCGCCGCCAACCACACGATCCCGCCCACCGGCGCGGACCTGGGCAACGAGGCCCGCTACAACAGCGGCCACTGCCTGCTCAGCGACGACCGCGGCGAGACCTGGCGCATCGGGTACCTCGACGAGAACACCAACGGCTACATCAACGTCAACGAGACCACCGCCGCCGAACTCCCCGACGGCCGCGTCTACTTCAACACCCGCAACGACTCGCCGTCCCCCGGCAACCGCGCCGACGCCCACTCCACGGACGGCGGCCGGACCCTCGTCAAACCCTTCCGCCCGCAGGCCGGCCTGTCCGCCCCCATCTGCCAGGGCAGCGTGCTGCAGATCCGCGACCCCGACCTGCTCCTCTTCTCCGGTCCCGCCGATCCCGCCGCCCGCGCCCTGATGACCATCCGCGCCTCCACCGACGCCGGCACCACCTGGCGCCCGGTGGACACGGTGAACGGCCTGCCCGCCGCCTACTCCGACCTCGTTCGCGTCGACGCCGACACCGTCGGACTGCTCTTCGAGACCGGCGACTTCGGCCCGTACGAAAGGATCTCCTTCCGCCGGGTCCCCGTGACCCAGCTCACCTGAGCCCATGGTCCCCAGGTACAGACGTAAAGTCGGCCCATGACCTCTACCGACAGTGCACAGACCCCGGCCGCGACCCCCGCGAAGGTTCCCGCGAAGGACCCCTGGGACCTTCCCGACGTCTCCGGGCTCGTCGTCGGCGTGCTCGGCGGGACCGGGCCGCAGGGCAAGGGCCTCGCCTACCGGCTCGCCAGGGCCGGACAGAAGGTGATCATCGGGTCGCGCGCCGCCGACCGCGCCCAGGCCGCCGCCGACGAACTCGGCCACGGTGTCGAGGGCGCCGACAACGCCGAGACCGCGCGCCGCAGCGACATCGTGATCGTCGCCGTGCCCTGGGACGGACACGGCAAGACCCTCGAATCCCTGCGCGAGGAACTGGCCGGCAAGCTCGTCGTCGACTGCGTCAACCCGCTCGGCTTCGACAAGAAGGGCGCCTACGCGCTGAAGCCGGAGGAGGGCAGCGCCGCCGAACAGGCCGCCGCCCTGCTGCCGGACTCCCGGGTCACGGCCGCCTTCCACCACCTGTCGGCCGTACTGCTCCAGGACCCGGCGATCGAGGAGATCGACACGGACGTGATGGTCCTCGGCGAGGAGCGGGCGGACGTGGAGATCGTGCAGGCCCTCGCCGGCCGCATCCCCGGCATGCGCGGAGTCTTCTCCGGCCGGCTCCGCAACGCCCACCAGGTCGAGTCGCTGGTCGCCAACCTGATCTCCGTCAACCGCCGCTACAAGGCCCACGCGGGCCTGCGCGTCACCGACATCTGAGCGGATGGGGGACACTGGACGCCGTGAACCGGTGTCCCCCGACCGGCGTCCCCGACAGGAGCCCACCCCATGCCCCGCCTCGCCCTCTACGCCCTGATCGTCTGCCTGCTGGCCGTGGCAGCCGCCGTCGTGTCCTTCGTCCAGAGCAACCTGCTGGGGATCGTGTGGGTACTGCTGGCCGGGCTGTCGTCCAACATGTGCTGGTACTACGCCCGGCGCGCCCGGTCCGCCGACCCCCGGTCCGCAGGCCCCCGCTCCGTCAGTTGACCGAGCAGAACTCGCTCGTCCCCTGCCAGAAGCGGTACAGCGACTGACCGCAGTACGTCTCGAACTCGCCGATCCCCAGACCGCGCAGCACCGTGTCGATCACGTCGAAGAACGCGCCGTTCACGGACGGGATCCACAGCACCGCGAACACGAACAGCAGGCCGAACGGCGCGAACGGCTCCACCTGGCGCTTGATCTTGTACGACAGCCAGGGCTCGATGACCCCGTAGCCGTCAAGGCCGGGCACCGGCAGGGAGTTCAGGATGGCCGCCGTGACCTGGAGCAGGGCCAGGAAGGCGAGCGCGAACCGGAACTCCGTGGGCACGCCGTCCAGCGCGCCCAGCCAGAACGGCGCCGCGCACACCGCCGCGAACAGGACGTTCGTCAGCGGACCGGCGGCCGAGACCAGACTGTGCTTCCAGCGGCCGTGGATACGGTTCCGCTCGATGAAGACGGCGCCGCCCGGCAGCCCGATCCCGCCCATGATCACGAAGATCACCGGCAGCACGATGCTGAGCAGGGCGTGCGTGTAGGCGAGCGGGTTGAGGCTCAGATACCCCTTGGCCCCCACGGTGATGTCGCCCCCGTGCAACGCGGTGCGCGCGTGCGCGTACTCGTGCAGACACAGGGACACGATCCACGCGGCCGTCACGAACAGGAACACGGCGACACCGGGCTGTTCGGCGAACCCGGTCCAGGTGGCCCAGCCCGTGACCGCCGTGACGGCCAGAATCCCGAGGAAGACGGGGCTGATCCGCCGGTCGCTGGTGCGGGTGGTGGCGGTGGTCATGGGGCGGGACTCCTGAGGGGACTCGGCGGGAAACGCCGTACGCGGCTGGTGCGGGCGGGTCGACGGTACCCGTGCTCTGTGAAGAACGCCTCACCCAGGGTCGGAGGTTCCTGGAGGTTCCCGGAGATCCTGGACTTCTCCCTGTTCGCCTCCCTGTTCACGCGCGCCTAAACCCATGCGCGCCGCGGAGCTGTCCCCGGAGAGAATGGGCCCGTGCGCTATCGCATCCTCGGCACCACCCAGGCATTCCGTCCCGACGGCACCTTCGTCCCGGTCGGCGGTGCGCGGCTGCGCGCCCTGCTGACCGTGTTCGCCCTGCGGCCCGGCCGGACCGTCCCCGCGGGCGTCCTGGTGGGGGAGGTGTGGAACGGGGACGCGCCCGCCGACGCGCCGGCCGCGCTGCAGGCGCTGGTCGGCCGGCTGCGCCGTGCGCTCGGCCCGGACACCATCGCCTCGGCCGAGGGCGGCTACCGGCTGTGCGCCGCGCCGGACGACGTCGACCTGCACCGTTTCGGGCGGCTCGCCGACGAGGGCACGCGCGCGCTGGCCGACGGCGACCCCGCCAAGGCCGCCGTCGTCCTCGACGACGCCCTCGCCCTGTGGCACGGCCCGGCCCTCGCCGACCTCCCCGACCGCACCGCCGAGGCGGCCCGCTGGGAGACCCGGCGCCTGGACACACGTCGCGCCCGCCTCAGCGCCGCGCTGGCCCTGGGCGGCGCGGAACAGTCGCTGCCCGAACTCACCGCCCTGTGCGACAGCCACCCCCTGGACGAGCCCCTCCAGGCCCTCCGCCTGCGCGCCCTGCGCGACGCCGGCCGCCCGGCCCAGGCGCTGGCCGCGTACGAGGAGGTACGCCGGCTGCTGGCGGACCGGCTCGGCGCCGACCCGGGCCCCGAACTACGGCTGCTGCACACGGAGTTGCTGAATCCGGACGGCACACTCGAAGGCGCACGGGGCCCGACTGCCCCTGCCTTCGGCGGCGCCGCCACGAACCCTGCGGGCGCGGCTCCCGCAGGGGGCGGCCCGACCCTCCGTTCGCCCCGGCCTGTCGCTTTCCGCACCCCGCACCAGGCTTCGCCCCCACCCCCGCCTCCGGGCAATCTGCGCGCCCGCCTCACCTCCTTCGTGGGCCGGGAGGCGGACATCGAGGCCATCCGGGGGGACATCGCGACGGCCCGGCTGGTGACGTTGCTCGGGCCCGGCGGGGCCGGTAAGACACGACTGTCGCAGGAGGCCGCCGAAGCCGTGCGGGACGGCACAGGAGACCGGACGTGGGGCGGTACCCGGGACCGGACGCGGGACGTCGCGCCGGACGGGGTGTGGCTGGCCGAACTCGCGCCCGTCGTCGACCCGGACGCCGTACCCGAAGCCGTACTCACCGCCGTCGGCGCCCGCGAGACCGTGCTGCGCGGAGCCGGCGCCGAGGAACTGCGCGCCGCCTCCGCCGAACGCCACGACGACCCCCTCGTACGCCTCACCGAGCACTGCGCGAACCGGCGGATGCTGATCCTCCTCGACAACTGCGAGCACGTCGTCGACGCCGCCGCGCAGCTCGTCGCGGAGCTGCTGGCGCGCTGCCCGGGCGTCACCGTCCTCGCCACCAGCCGTGAACCCCTGGGCGTACCGGGGGAGTTGGTGCGTCCGGTCGAACCGCTGCCCGAGCCCGTCGCGCTCCGGCTGCTCGCCGACCGTGGGGCAGCCGCCCGGCCCGGGTTCCGGGTCGAGGACGATCCGGAGGCCGCCGCCGAGATCTGCCGGCGGCTCGACGGACTGCCCCTCGCCATCGAACTGGCCGCCGCCCGGCTGCGGATGCTGTCGCTGCGGCAGATCGCCGACCGGCTCGACAACCGTTTCCGGCTGCTCACCTCCGGCAGCCGTACCGTCCTGCCCCGCCAGCAGACCCTGCGAGCTGTCGTCGACTGGTCCTGGGACCTGCTCGACACGGACGAACGGGACGTCCTGCGGCGGCTGTCCGTCTTCGCGGGCGGCTGCGACCTCCCCGCCGCCGAGGCGGTGTGCGGCCCCGTCGCACTCGAGGCACTCGGCTCGCTGGTCGACAAGTCCCTTGTCGTGGCCGCCCCTTCGGACGAGAACGGTGTGGGCGCGATGCGCTACCGGCTCCTGGAGACCGTCGCCGAGTACGCCGGTGAGCGCCTCGACGAGGCGGGTGTCCGCCCCGAAGCGGAGCGCGCGCACCTCACGTACTTCCGCGAACTCGCCCGCACCACCGACCCGTTGCTGCGCGGATCCGGCCAGCTCGCCGCGCTCGACGTGTTCCAGCGGGAGAGCGAGAACATCCGCGCCGCCCTCCGCCACGCCGTCACCGCGCGCGACGAACAGGAGGCGCTCTGCCTCGTCCTGTCGATCTCCTGGTACTGCCAGATGCGCGATCTGCGTCTCGCCGGCCGCAACTGGTCCCGTGAGGTCATGAACCTCGGCCCCGACCCCTTCGCCCTTCCGATCCGCCCGGCCCAGCCCGTGTGGGAGCGCTGCACGAACACCGCGCCCCCCTGGCGCGGCGAACTCCTCGAAGAGGCCCGGCGCGGCGTCCACCTCATCCATCTCGCCTCCATGGACATGGAGTTGGAGGCCTGGCAGACGCCGGAGGCCCGACAGAAACTGCGCGCCATCACCCAGGTCTACGAACCCGGCGCCCCGCAGACCTGCCGCTACCCCGGCCTCCTCTGGTTCTTCGCCGTCATGCTCACCCGCGACATGGAGCGGCTCAGCGTCATCGCCGGCGAGTCCGTGCGCACCTGCCGCGACGCTGCCCCCGGCTACGAGTGGGAACTCGCCGCCTGTCTGCAGCTGCGCGCCAACATCCTCGCCAACCGCAGCGACTGGGCCGGGGACGCGACCCGCGACGCCGACGAGTCGCTGGAGATCTTCCTGCGCCTCGGCGACTCCTGGGGCGCCGCCGAGGCGCTCTCCGCACGCGGCGAGGCCCATGAACGCAAGGCCGAGTACGCCGCCGCCGCCACCGACTTCCAGGACGCGATAGAACTGGCCGAACAACTCGGCGCCCGCTCCCAGAAGACCGTGCTCGCCGCCCGCCTCGGCAACGTGTTTCTGGAGGCGGGCCGGAACGAAGAGGGCGAACAGCTGCTGCGCGAGGTGATCGAGCAGTCGGACGGGATGGTCAACGAGGCCATGCCCGCCGCCCGGCTCTTCCTCGCGGCCTGGCTCGGCATCACCGACCGGGTCCCGGAGGCACGCGAGCAACTACGGCTGCTGCGAGCGGAGTTCAGAGCCTCCTCGTTCGTCGTCTTCGACGCGTTCATCCTCGGTGGGGAGTCCTGGCTGGACGTCGTGGAAGGACGCTACGAGCAGGCCCTCGTCAAGGCGCGACAGGCGGTGACCCGCGCCGACGACGAGCTGTCCCGCGCCATCGCCCCCCATCTGCGCTCCACCTTCCTGACCACCGGCGCCGCCGCCCTCGTCGGCCTCGACCCCGGCCGCGCCCACGACGCCGCCCGCTGCCTGGGCGCCGCCGACGCCCTGCTGCCGCCCGGCCATGTCCGCGGACACATGGAGCGCGAGGTCCGCGCCCGCTCCGTCCGCGCGGTCCGTGACGTGCTCGGCGACGAGGCGTACGAGGCCGCGTACGCGGAGGGCGGCCGACTCTCCGCGGGGGAGGCGACCGCCCTCATCTGACACCTGATGCACCTGATCCATCTGATGTATTTAATGCACCTGATGTATCTGATGCCCGGTTCTCAGCTCTTCGTGCGGAACTTGTGGATGGCGACCGGCGCCATCACCGCCGTGATGGCCACCGACCAGCCGATGGTCACCCACAGGTCGTGCGCGACCGGGCCGCCCACCATCAGTCCGCGCGCCGCGTCCGCGAGCGTGGACAACGGGTTGTAGTCCGTGAACGCCTGCAGCCAGCCCGGCATCGACTGCGTCGGGGCGAAGATCGACGAACCGAACTGGAGCGGGAACAGCACCAGGAAGCCCATCGCCTGCACGGACTGCGCGCTCTTCATGATCACGCCCAGGGTGAGGAACACCCACATGATCGACGAGGCGAACAGGGTGGACAGGCCCACGGCCGCGAACAGTCCCACCCAGTGGTCGATGTCGAAGCCGACCAGAACGGCGACGATCATCAGCACGGTGGTCGCGAACAGCATCCGGATCAGCTCGACCGAGATCTTCGCGAACAGCACCGAGCCGCGCCCGATCGGCAGGGACCGGAAGCGGTCCATGACACCGGAGTTGAAGTCCTGGCTGAACCCGGTGCCGACGCCCTGGGACAGGGTCATGCTCATCATCGCGATCATGCCGGGGATGACGTACTGCACGTACCCGTCCTGCCCGCCGCCCAGGGCCTGCCCGATCGAGCCGCCGAAGACGAACACGAACAGCAGGGTGAAGATGATCGGCATCAGCAGCGCGTCGGCCATCGACTCCGGGTCCTGCCGGATCCACAGCAGGTTGCGGCGGACGAGGGCGCCGGTGTGGCGCAGATGGCCGCGCAGCGGAATACGGCCGTCGCCCTGGATGTCGTTCACGGTTGTGGTCGCGGTGCTCATACGGCGACCTCCTCTCGGATGTCGGCGGGGGTGCCGGCGTCGTCCTGCGGGGCACCGGCACGATGACCGGTGAGGGACAGGAACACCTCGTCCAGGCTGGGCAGTTCGGTGGAGATCGAGGCGATGGTGATACCGCGCGCGACGACCGCGCCGGTCACGGCGGTGAGTTGCTCGTCGCTCAGGATCGGCACCAGGACGCTGCCGGTCTCGGTGTCCACGGTCGTGGTGGCGAGCCCGGTGATGCCGAGGTCGTCGAGGTCGCGGGCGAGCGGGCGCAGTTGCAGGGGGTCGGCCGGCCGGATCCGCAGGGTACGGCCGCCGACCTTCGCCTTCAGCGCGTCGATGGCACCGCCGGCGACGACCTTCCCCCGGTCGATGACGGCCAGCTCGGAGGCGAGGTGTTCGGCCTCCTCCATGTACTGGGTGGTCAGCAGCACGGTCACCCCGTCGCCGACCATCCGCTTGACCTCGGTCCACACCTCCTTGCGGGTACGGGGGTCGAGGCCGGTGGTGGGCTCGTCGAGGAAGAGGACCTGGGGCCGGCCGATCATCGACGCGGCCAGGTCCAGCCGCCGCCGCATACCGCCGGAGTACGTGCTCGCCGGCCGCTTGGCCGCGTCGGTGAGCGAGAACCGCTCCAGCAGTTCGTCGGCCCGGGCGCGGGCGTCCTTGCGGGGCAGGTCGAGGAGCCGCCCGATCATGTACAGGTTCTCCCACCCCGGGAGCTTCTCGTCCACGGAGGCGTACTGCCCGGTGAGACCGATCACCCGCCGCAGCTGCCGGGGCTGGCGCAGGACGTCGTACCCGGCGACGGTCGCGTGCCCCGAGTCGGGCCGCAGCAGGGTGGAGAGGATGCGTACGAGGGTGGTCTTGCCGGCGCCGTTGGGTCCGAGCACACCGAGTACGGTGCCTTCCCGGACGTCCAGGTCGACGCCGTCCAGCGCCTTGGTCTCGCCGTAGTGCTTGACCAGCCCCCGCACGGAAACGGCATGTGTGACCCCGTCGGCGGGGCGGTTGTCGATTCGCGTCATGAACCGAACCTGTCACCCCCCACCGACAAACCACCGACAGACCACCGACAGCCGATATCGGGTCGGGATCCCACCACCGAACCGGTGTTGTCCCGTCGGCAGGCGAAAAAGAACTCATGAGCGATAAAGGCAAGTTGATCCGTACGCTTGCGCGGTGAAAACGATCTCAGGAAGCTCAGCGGATCCGGCCGCCCGTCCTGCTCCGGCCGCCCCACGCCGGGGCCGGCCACGGTGGCGCTCCACTCTTCTCTCCTTCGGCCTCGCTCTGGGCCTGGCGGGAGGTCTCGGTGCGGCGCCCCAGGCAGTGGCGGCCGGCGTCGCCAACTCCTCGGCCGTCTCCTCCATCGGCAGCATGCCGCAGCAGATCCTCTTCCAGGCCGGAACGGGCGGCTACGGCTGCTACCGAATACCCGCGCTGGTCCGTACGGGAGACGGCTCGCTCCTCGCCTTCGCCGAGGGCCGCAAGACGCAGTCCTGCGGCGACCGCGGCGACAACGACATCGTCGTGCGGAGGTCCACCAACGACGGCCGCACCTGGGGGCCGATCAAGGTGGTCGCCAGCGGCGCCACCGCGCGCGGAGCCTACGGAACCGGCGCGGTCCCGGCCGGAGTCGAGGCCGGATCGCCGGTCACCCGGACCAATCCCGCGCCGGTGGTCGACGCGGTCAACCACCGCGTCTACCTGCTCTCCACCTCCAACCCGGTCAACTTCAGCTATCCCCGGATCCCTTGGGTGCAGGAAAGCATCGACGACGGGCTCACCTGGAGCGCTCCCACCGCGCTGAACGTCAGCCTCGCCCCCTCTCCCATCGTGCCGCACTGGTTCGCGACCGGCCCCGGCCACGGTGTGCAGCTCACCCAAGGGGCGCACAAGAACCGGCTCGTCGTAGGTGCCCACCAGGAGTCCGGGGGCAGCGTCTACGCCGGCTACCTCTACCTCGACCCGGGTCCCGGGACTCCGGCGTGGAAAGCCGCGCCGGCCGAGCCCTCGACCGCGGCCGGTGTGAAGCCCTCTGAGGTGAGCGTGACCGAGGTGGCAGGCGGCGAGGTCTTTCTGGCGGCTCGCAACGAAGGCGTCGCCGGTGAGCACAGGCTCAGTTACACCACTCAGGGAATGCCCCCGGGCGACGATGTCCCGAAGGTCGACTTCACCGACGGTCCCGTGCCGTCGCCCGGCGACATCCAGGGCTCGGTCCTGACGGTGCAGCAGGCGGACGCCTCCAAGAACTTGAAGGAGGAAGTCCTGCTGTCCGCCCCGGCCAACCTGCCCGCGAAGACCGCGATGACCATCTGGTCGCGCTGCGCAGGCACCTGGAGCCCCACCGCGAAGGTGGTCAGCCCCGCCCCCGACCGGGCGGGCTACTCCGACCTGGCCCTGATGGCGGACAACGAGATCGGCCTGCTCTACGAGGGCGGGGCGAACTACTCCGCCAACGAGATCCGCTTCACCCGTTTCTCCCAGGTGCAACTCGCCACCGGTTGCAACGCGTCACCGCCCCCGAGTACGTCGGCGCAGGCGGTCCCCGCCCTCGCCCCCACCACTCCGGACGCCTCGCCGCAGGCGAACGACGGCTACCTCGGCTCCACCGGGGCGACCCTGAGCAGCACCGACCCGCTTCGTGAGAATGACACCACCCGGACCAACAACAACCTCGCCCTCACCGCGGGCGGCTACGCCGAGGTTCCGTACGCCCGGTCGCTGCGCACGGGGACAGGTGACTTCACCTACTCGATGTGGTTCAAGTACCTGGCGCAGGATCCCGCCACCGAGCCCGACCACATCCTGTTCTGGTCCAACGCCACCGGAACCGCGGTACCGCAGGTCTGGCTCAGAACCCAGCGCAAGAGCAACCGTCTGTACGCCTGGGCACAGAGCAGCGGCACCGCAGACCAGGCCAGCGCGACTCTCGAGGACAAGGAATGCGGCTGTGCCTTCGGCGACGACAAATGGCACTTCGTCACGGTCACCCGGACCGGAAGCCAGGTCAACGTCCAGGTAGACAGCCGTGACGTCGGGACACCGGCCGGTGCCGTCACCGGTGACGTCTCCAGCGCCCCCACCGGCGGCCCCCTCGGTATCCGGATCGGCGCCAGGCCCGTAGACGCCTCCAGTTCCTTCGTCGGGAAGATCGACGAGTTCCGCCTGTACCGCGGTGCGCTGACCTCCGCCCAGCGGGCCTCGCTGGCCACCCCCGACACCAGCCGCGACAAGGTGAGCGGGTCCACCGACCCGGCGGCGGACGCCGCCGCCAACGCCAACCTCGTGGTGCGCCTGCCCTTCCAGGCCCTGGACCAGACCACCGCGGTGAGCACCACGAACATCGCGGGTACCGACGACGAGTCCGGCAACTGCACCGACGGCACCCTCCTGGGCACCAGAGCCGTAACGAGTGGCAGGTTCACCGATGCGCTGCCGGTGAGTTCCGCACTTCCCGGCGTCACCTCGGAGCTCACGCCGGCGCTGGACGTCGCCGATCGTGATTTCACGTACGCGATGTGGTTCAGGTTCTCCGGCTCCGCCTCGGGCACCAGCCAGCGCGCCCTTCTGTGGGCCTACGGGCCCAACGGGACGAGATCGGCACAACTCTGGGTCCAGGCGATGTACAAGGCCAACGGGAAAACGACGCTGCTGGCCGCGGTCCAGCCGGACACGGGCCCCGCCGTGACCGTGGAGACCGATGCCAACGGGCAGGACTTCGGCGACGGACAGTGGCACCTGTTCATGCTGCAACGTCACGGCGGTGCCGTTCAGCTCGACGTCTGGGGCGGGGACCCGCCCGTCCTCCAGGCGTCGGTGACCGCCTCCGCCGCTTTGAGCGGTTCTCTCACCGGCACCAAGGCAAGCGGTGTCACCGGCGTCAGGGTGGGGTCCAAGCCCGACGGAACCAAGATCCTCGACGGTGACCTCGACGAGTTCCGCCTCTACGACCACGCCCTCAGCGCCGATGAACGCGGCGCTGTCGCCACGAACGGAGCGAATTCCCCGACATCCGGCATGTCGGTGCGCTGGAGCTTCGACAACAAGTACATGTACTCGATCCCGGCAAACCGGGCCGCCCCCGAGTCCACCCGTGCCACCCCCGATCACTCCGGCTGGTGCAACAACGCGTACGTGCTGAACGGCGGGAGCATCGACACCGCCGGCACGCTCGGCACCGGGCTGCGTCTGGACGGTTCAACCGGAACCGCCGCCCTGGTGCCGTACAGCCCCAGCCTGGCGCTGGCACCCGAGGCGGTGGCACCCTCGACGCAACCGAGCAGGCAGGGCGAGACCTCCGACTTCACCCTCTCGCTGTGGTTCAAGTACTCCGCGACGTCCACCGCCGTGTCGGATCAAGTGCTCTTGTGGGCCTACGGCGCCGGCAGCGCGGAGCGTCAGGTCTGGCTCCGCGCCAGCCCGGTGAACCACGGCATCTACGCCGACGTCGAAACCGGTGCCTCCGGAGCCCGCCTCCTGGCCCTGGACGACGCCTATCCGACCCGGATCGCCTTCGGGGACAACGCGTGGCACCACGTGACCCTGGTCCGCTCCGGCGACTCCCTGACACTCACGGTGGACAACGTGGCCTCCCGGGCCGTCACAGCCGACCTCGGCGACGGCGCCCTGACCGCCGCCGACACCTTCGCGGTCGACGGGTTCCGCCTGGGCAGCAAGCCTGACGGCACCCAGCTCCTGACCGGCTCTCTCGACGAGGTCCGCGTCTACCGGCAGGCTCTCGGCGCCACGGACCTGGCCGCCCTCCAGACACCTGCCAACCCGCCGGCCGCGACCCCCGTGCTCTGGCTCCCCTTCGACACGATCACCGCCCGGAGCTATTCCCGGATGTGACCCCCGCACCACCCACCACGAGGACGCCCCGCCAGAGGTTCTGGCACAGAACTTGGGGAGCGGTCGCGGAGCGTCACCACGGTGTTCGATTGCAAGGGGCCGCTCTCATGTGAGACCGCGTCCGCCTCGCCGCCGGACAGTCTGTAGTGACGCTCCATCAGGTCTCTGCATACCTCCGTGGTTGTCGACTGTGACCAGGGACGGTGCTGGTCATGCAGACCGACTCATCGTTCTGGGACTCGCTGGTGTTCGACGGGATCGACGACGTGGACATCGAGGCGGCGTCCGCCGCCTTCGGCACGGTCGACATCGTGGCGAGAGGCCGGGCGGCCGGCGCGGGGTGTCCGGACCGCGGTCACTCCTCCGACCTGGTGCACGACTCCTACCAGCGCAGGTTGAAGGATCTCCCGATCGGTGGGCAGGGCGTTGTGATCCTGTTGTGGGTCCGGCGCTTCATCTGCGACGCCGCGACCTGTCCGCGCCGGACCTTCGCTGAGTCGTTCCCGCAGCTGACCACCCCATACGCGCGGTTCACTACCAGGCTCAACCACACGCTGGAGCGCATCGGGCTCGCACTGGCCGGACGGGCCGGCGCCCGACTGGCTGCCCAACTATGTCTCGGCGCCGGGCGAATGACACTACTGCGCCGGATCATGGCGCTGCCGGACCCGCAGGTCACCACGCCTCGCGTGCTCGGGGCGGACGATTTCGCCACCCGGCGCGGGCACTCGTACGCCACCGTGATCACGGACGGTGAACGCCACCGGCCCATCGAGGTCCTGCCCGGACGCAAAGCGGCGCCCTTGGCCGCATGGCTCGCGCCGCCCGCTGGCCGGACATGGTCACCGGACGCCGCACCCGCACCAGCCGCCTCGACCTGCACCGGCTCTTCCTGCAACGGCGCATCGATGAGACGAACGGCAAGATCAGCATCATCGAGTTGCGCAAGGAGCTCGCCGACCGCGGCCATCCGGTGCCCTGCGGCAGCCTGCGCGACTGGGCCCGCAGCCGCCTTCAGTGGCCTGATGCACCCACGCCGGCTGCCGCGGCGCCGTCCGTCCGCACCGTCGTCGGCTGGATCACCCGTCACCCCGACACGCTCACCGAGGACGAAGGCAAGCAGCTCAAGGCGGTGCTCGACGCCTGCCCAGAGCTGGAGCGAACTCACGAACTCGTGCGCGACTTCGCGCAGGTACTCGCCCAGCGTACGGGTGCTGACCTGCCGGACCGGATCAGCTCCGCCCGCGACGCGCGACTGCCCGGGATCACCGGCTTCGCCCGCGGACTGATCGCCGACCTCGAAGCCGTGATCGCCGGGCTGACCGTGCACTGGAGCTCCGGGGGCACCGAAGGTGCTGTGAACCGCATCAAGAAGATCAAGAGACAGCTGTACGGTCGTGCCGGATTCGACCTGCTCCGCAAGATGATCCTGCTTCAGTGACCTTCCGCGACCGCTCCCCAGGATGTGGCGCCATCGCAGCCTCATCCCACAGGGCATGTCCATGCTCCGACCGCAAGCCCCCAGGCATGGCCTCCATCCGTCGACAGCCCGGGGCGAGGGCGGCCGTGCCCTCAGTGACGTGGCGGAGTCTGCCCGGCAAGGGCCCCAGGCTCGTCACTGGCGAATGGTCCGAGAAGCCGGAATGGTTGCAGCGGTCCGGTGATGTGCACTGCGGGGTTGGTCCGGCCATGGTGTGACGCGGATCACCGCAGCGCGGTCCTCGCGGCGGACAGGAAGGAGTGTGGAGATTTCACTGCGGGCCCGCGTGCGAGCCGGGGATCCGGATGCGTTCAGGCAACTCTTCGACGAGCACGCTTCGGTGGTCCACCGGCACGCCGTCCGGATGACCGGCAACTGGGTCATGGCCGACGACATCGTGTCGCTGACCTTCCTGGAGGCATGGCGGCTGCGTGAGCGGGTGCTTCCGGGTGACGACAGCCTGCGCCCGTGGCTGCTGGGGATCGCAACCAACGTCACACGCAACACCGCGCGGGCGGCGCGAAGACACCAGGCCGCGCTCATCAGAGTCCCGCCCCCCGAACCCGTGCCGGACTTCGCCGACGAGGTGACACAGCGCCTGGCCGACACCGAGGAACTGGCCGCCGCGCAGAAGGCATTGAGCACGATGCGCCGCGGGGAGCGCGAGGTGTTCACGCTCTGCGTGTGGGAGGGCCTGGACGCCGCCACAGCGGCCGAGGCCCTGGGCGTGGCCGTCGGCACCGTACGGGCCCGGCTCTCGCGCGCGAGGAAACGCCTGCGCAAGCTCACTGAGCTCGAACTCGACGGCGGCACAGGCGGCAATTACGGCGCGGAAGACGCCACCGGGCAGAGCCGAGTGCAACGGCCCGCCACGGTCGGACAGTTACCGGTTAGCCGCCATCAGGCGGCTCGGTCCACGCAGGAGAAGAAGCGATGAACACCAACCCGCGACGACGCGATCAGCCGGTCGACTACCAGGATCTGGCCGAGTTGCTGCCCGCGCCGGGCCGTCCGGTGCTCGCGCAGGACCGCCACCGCGTACTGAGGGAACACCTGATGGAGCAGATCACTCACGAGACCACCCACGAGCAGTCGGGTGCGACGAACCCATCACCGAGCGCATCACCTGGGCCCCCCGCACGCCGACGCCCCGGGCGGCGCCTCGTTCTCGTCGCGGCCCCGCTGGCACTGGCCGCCGCCGTGAGCCTGGGCGTAGTGGCGGTCGACGGCGCACAGGACGGCCGGCGCGACACAGCTGCCGCAGGTGTCACCGCGGACGACCACCGGAAAGCCACGCAGTTGCTGGACCGGATCGCCCTGGCGGCGGCCGACCGCCCGGCGGTCACGGTACGCGGCGACCAGTACATCTACACCAAGTCCCAAGGGTCGGCAGGTGAGTTGGGCGTTGACTTCCGCGATTTCGAAGAGCTCGCGAAGCGCAAGGGGACCTTCAAGGTGGAGGAGTACAAGGGGTCCGTCCGACGAGAGCAATGGGATTCGGTAGACGGCAAGCGGGACGGTTTGAGGAAGGGCGTCGCGCTCAACGACCCGTCCAAGAAGATGGTCATGGACATGAGCGGCGTCGGATACCTGACCTTCCGGCAGCTTCAGGCTCTGCCCACCGATCCCGACGCGCTGCTGAAGAAGCTCTCCGGCGATGCGAAGAATGTGGAAGCGAGCCGCCTCACGGAAGTGGTCGTCGAGAACCTCGGGGCCATCATCGACGACGCCACTCTGCTGCCCGACCTCAGCGCCGCGATCTACCGTGCCATGGCCAAGCTCCCCGACGTGCGCGTCGTGAGTCATGTCAAGGACGCCGCGGGGCGGGAGGGCGTCGGCCTTACGTTCCAGGGCTCCTCAAAGGGCTACGCCTGGGTCTTCGACTCGTCGAGTCTCGTCTACCTTGGAACAACCAAGAGCGCACTCCTGGGAATTGGCGTCGCGGACAAAACGGGTGAGGTGCCGGTCAGCTCATCCTGAGTCAGCCTCGGTGCCGCCGCGCAGCCAGAAGGGCGTCCGCTCCGGCGGACGTCCTTCTGGAGTTCCGGCGGTGCCGAAGGTGCTGTGAACCGCATCAAGAAGATCAAGAGACAGCTGTACGGTCGTGCCGGATTCGACCTGCTCCGCAAGATGATCCTGCTTCAGTGACGCTCCGCGACCGCTCCCCAAGATCTGTGCCAGAACCCCGCCAGAACCCCGGCCGGGCGTCCTCGCCGTGTTTCCCGGCCGTGTCGTCGGCGGCCCGTTCGGGCTTTGACCGATATACCGCCGGAGCCGAGCGACTGCGTCACGGGTAGGGGCGAGGGTGAGGGGGAGGGTGAGGGTGAGGAACAAAAGCCGCAGCCCGCCGATGGGGGAAGTCGGCGGGCTGCTTTCGTACCGCAGTGGCTCTGTGGGATCCGTGAACCCCGTGGTCGGTCGGCCGGACGGTCAGTGCACGGAGTGCTCCTCCGCCGGGAACGTCCCGCCGGTCACGTCCTCCGCGAACGCCTTCGCCGCGCTCCCCATGACCTCACGCAGATTCGCGTACTGCTTGACGAACTTCGGCATCCGCCCCCCGGTCAGCCCCAGCATGTCCGTCCACACCAGCACCTGCGCGTCCGTCTCCGCCCCCGCCCCGATCCCCACCGTGGGGATGTGCAGCGTCCGCGTGACCTCCGCGGCCAGCTCCGCCGGCACCAGCTCCAGGACCACCGCGAACGCCCCCGCGTCCTGCACGGACTTCGCGTCCCGCAGCAACTGCTGGGCGGCCTCCTCGCCGCGCCCCTGGACCCGGTACCCCATGGAGTTCACGGACTGCGGGGTCAGGCCGATGTGGGCCATCACGGGGATGCCGGACTCGACCAGCAGCTCGATCTGGCGGTGCGAGCGCTCGCCGCCCTCCAGCTTGACGGCACCCACCCCCGCCTCCTTCACCAGCCGCGTCGCCGACCGCAGCGCCTGCACCGGGCCCTCCTGGTAGGAACCGAAGGGGAGGTCGCCGACGATCAGCGCCCGGCTCGTACCCCGGACGACCGCCGCCGACAGCATCGTCATCTCGTCGAGGGTCACGGGTACCGTCGACTCGTACCCCAGGTGACAGTTGCCCGCCGAGTCGCCGACCAGCATGACCGGGATACCGGCCTCGTCGAAGACGGACGCGGTCATCGCGTCGTACGCGGTGAGCATGGGCCACTTCTCGCCGCGTTCCTTGGCGGCGGTGATGTCCCGGACCGTGATGCGGCGTGTGCCCTTGCCTCCGTACAGCGCGTTCGTCGCGTGGGTGCTGCCGGCGGAGGCCTGGTGGGCAGGCTGAAGCTGCGTCATGGCAACGGCTCCTTCATCATCTCGAGGCGCCCTGACGGCGTCCCCGGATCACCCCCCATGGTGGCACCTCCCGTCCGGGAACGGCTAGTGGTCGCCCGTGGAGTGGGGCCTGTGTGCTGAACGTCTCGCGCGCGAGAGGACGTGAGACGGCGCGAGAAGAGTGGCGGCCATGCGTAAGGTCTCGGTAAAGTATTTCGATACGAGACGGTCCCGTATCGAAATAGCCCTAGGCTTGCCGCCATGACTACTCCCGCCGGCCCATCCACCCTCGGCCCCCGGATCCCCGAGGCCGTGCACCGGCGACGCTGGGTGATTCTCGGCGTGCTCATGCTCAGCCTGCTGATCGTGGTGCTCGACAACTCCATCCTCAACGTCGCCATCAAGACCATCTCCACCCCCGCCCCGACCGGCCTGGGTGCCACCCAGAGCGAGCTGGAGTGGGCGATCAACGCCTACACCCTCGTCTTCGCCGGACTGCTGTTCACCGCCGGGATCCTCGGCGACCGGCTCGGCCGCAAGAAGGTGCTGCTCGGCGGTCTCGCGGTGTTCGGCCTCGGCTCCGCCTTCGCCGCCTTCGCGGGCTCGCCCACCGAGCTCATCGTGTTCCGGGCCGTGATGGGCCTCGGCGCCGCCTTCGTGATGCCCGCCACCCTCGCCGTCCTGATGAACGTCTTCGAGCGCGAGGAGCAGCCCAAGGCCATCGGCATCTGGGCCGGCGGTGTCGGGCTCGCCATCGCCATCGGGCCGATCACCGGAGGCATCCTCCTCGACCACTTCTGGTGGGGCTCCGTCTTCCTCATCAACGTGCCGATCGTGCTCATCGCCCTGGTCCTGATGACGGTCCTGGTGCCCGACTCCCGCGACCCGAAGCCCGGCCGTGTCGACCCCGTCGGGGTGGTGCTGTCCGTCGTCGGGCTGGTGCTGCTCGTCTACGGCATCATCAAGGGCGGCCAGCTCGCCGACTTCACCGACCCGCAGGTGCTGGCGACCATCGGTGCCGGTCTCGCCGTACTCGTCGGCTTCGTGCTGTTCGAGAAGCGCAGCGACCACCCGTCCATCGACGTGACGTACTTCCGCAACAAGACCTTCTCGGCGGCGATGTCCGTCATCGCGCTCGTCTTCTTCGCGCTGATGGGTGTGACCTTCTTCTCGGTCTTCTACACCCAGAGCGTGCGCGGCTACTCGCCCCTCCAGACCGGTCTGCTGATGCTGCCGCTGGCCGCCGCCCAGCTGCTCTTCGCGCCGCGCGCCCGGCTGGCCGTCGACCGCTTCGGCAACCGGGCCACGACCACCGCCGCGATGCTCCTGATCGCCGCGACCCTGGCCGCGTTCGCGACGTTCGAGACCGACACACCGATCTGGGTGCTGGAGGTCGTCTTCTTCCTCATGGGCACCGGTATGGCGCACATCATGACCCCGACCAGCGTCGTCATCATGCAGGCCCTGCCCCGCGAGAAGGCCGGCTCCGCCTCCGCGCTCAGCAACACCTTCCGCCAGGTCGGCGGCGCTCTCGGCATCGCCGTACTCGGCTCGGTCCTCTCCGCGGCCTACCGCAGTGACATCGAGGACAAGCTCGGCGCGCTGCCCGCCGACGTACGGCACACCGCGGGCGAGTCCATCGAGGCCACCCTCGGCGTCGCCGCCAAGCTCGGCCCCAAGGGCGACGCCCTGATCGCCCCCGCCAACGACGCGTTCCTGCACGCGATGCACCTCACCGCGCTGTGCGGCGCGGGCGTCGCCCTCCTGGGCGCCCTGGTCGTCGCCCTGTGCCTGCCGGGCCGCCCTGCCGCCCCCCAAGAGGGCGAGGAGAAGCCCCAGTTGGCGTCGGCGGACCACTGAGCAGCCTGAGCAGCGGGGGAGAATCAACGCAGGACGCACGACAGAAGGACGAGGAAAGGAGCAGGTCGCGTGAATCTCGCGGACGGCCTGGCCGGCCGGAGCGGCACCCGTGGCCGCCCTCGGAGCGAAGCCGTGGAGCGCTCCATCATCGAGGGCGTGATGCAGCTCCTGGAGGAAGGCGTGCCGCTCGCGGACATCTCCATCGAGCGGGTGGCCCGTACCGCCGGTGTCGGCAAGGCCACCATCTACCGCCGCTGGCCGGGCAAGGAGGAGCTCTTCGTCGACGTCATGCGTGTCATGGAGCCCGCCGACCCGGAACTGCCCGGCACATCGACGCGCGACGACCTGGTCCTCCTGCTGGAGGTGCTGCGCCGGCGCGGACTGGCCAACCGGTCCTCGGCGTTCCTGCACAACGTCCAGGCGCAGATGAAGAGCAGCCCCAAACTCTGGGCCGCGTACCACGCCACCGTCATCGAACCGCGCCGCCTGCTCGGCGCCGAACTCCTGCGCCGCGGCCAGCGGAACGGCGAGGTGCGCCCGGACGTCGACGCCGCGATCCTGTACGACCTCTTTCTCGGCCCCATGCTCCTGCGCGCCGTACTGCGCCCCGAAGGGGACCTGCCGGAGGGTCTCGCCGAGCTGATCGTGGACACGCTGCTGGAAGGTCTGCGGCCGGCCGCCCCGTAATCGGGAATTCGTACGCCTGTCGGGCCGGCCGACGCTCGACTGTGCGCGTTTCGTCACAGAGGACCATCTTGTGGCGGCAACCGGAACTGGTCGTGCCGACTTGTTCGTCATCGTCCCCGTACGGCCGTCATGAGACGGCGAGATCGGAGCCGTTCATCCCCTAGGGTCTTAGGCGCGGGGGACGGACGGGATGCACGGCAGGTTGTGAGGCGACGGTATGGCCCAGCAGGCGTACATGACGGAGACGGACAACGGAGGCTCGGGACCCGAGCGCCGGGGACCCCGGCTTCGGCGCCTGATGAGCCGTCTGGCGGCCGGCTGGCGAGGGGATCCGAGAATCTGGCGCCGGGGCCTGATCACCGCGGCGCTGGCGATCCTGCTCGCCCTGGTGATGGTGCTGCACGCGCAGATCCCCAACCGGATCGGCAACCTCGGCAGCCTCAGCGAGACGTTCCTGCCCTGGTTCGGCGTCATCTCCGTACCGCTGCTGCTCGTCGTCGCGCTCATCCGGCGCTCCGCGACGGCGCTGATCGCGGTCGTGCTGCCCACGGCGGTCTGGTTCAACCTCTTCGGCGGGCTGCTCGGCAGCAACGCGGGCACCGGCGGCGACCTGACGGTGGCCACCCACAACGTCAACGCGGAGAACCCGGACCCGTCCGGCACCGCCCGCGAGGTGGCGGGCTCCGGCGCGGACGTCCTCGCCCTGGAGGAGCTGACGGAGACTGCGGTCCCGACGTACGAGAAGGCCCTCGCGTCGACGTACAAGTACCACTCGGTGCAGGGCACCGTCGGCCTGTGGAGCAAGTACCCGCTCAGTGCCTCCCGGCCGGTGGACATCAAGCTGGGCTGGACCCGCGCGATGCGCGCCACCGTGGCGACGCCGGAGGGCCCGGTCGCGGTGTACGTCGCCCACCTCCCGTCGGTACGCGTGAAGCTGGAGGCCGGGTTCACGGCCCGCCAGCGCGACAGGAGCGCGGACGCGCTGGGCGAGGCGCTCTACGACGAGAAGCTGACGCGCAAGATCCTGCTCGGCGACCTCAACGGCACGATGAACGACCGCGCGCTCAACGCCGTCACCGCCCAGATGCGCTCCACACAGGGCGCGTCGGGCAGCGGGTTCGGGTTCAGCTGGCCGGCGTCGTTCCCGCTGGCGCGGATCGACCAGATCATGGTGCAGGGCGTGGAACCGGTCAGCTCCTGGTCACTGCCGCGCACCGCGAGCGACCACCTGCCGATCGCGGCGCGGGTGAAGATTCCGGCATCGGCAACCGGCTCGTAACCCGGGGGAATACTGGGCCTGACAGGCTTTGTTCCGTACTTGAACATAAACTGTACGGACGTACGCCCGCCGCACTCTTCGAAAGGCCCCGCGCTCTGATGTCCCGGCCCATGCCGACCACGCCGCCGACCACCTCGTCCACCCGCAGAACCACGCCACTGGCCCTGCTGGCCCTCGCTGTGGGTGCTTTCGGCATCGGCACGACCGAGTTCGTGATGATGGGCCTGCTGCCCGACGTCGCCGACGACCTGGGCGTCTCGATCCCGTCCGCCGGGCACCTGGTGTCGGCGTACGCGCTCGGCGTCGTCATCGGCGCCCCGCTGCTCGCGGCGGTCACGGCCCGGATGGCGCGCCGCAAGGTCCTCATGGGCCTGATGGGGCTGTTCATCGCGGGCAACGCTCTGTCGGCGTTCGCACCGACCTACGACTACCTCCTGGCCGCCCGCTTCCTGAGCGGGCTGCCGCACGGCGCCTTCTTCGGCGTGGGCGCGGTGGTGGCCACGAGCATGGTGGCCCCGGAGCGCAAGGCCCGCTCGGTCTCGCTGATGTTCCTGGGCCTGACGGTCGCGAACGTGGTCGGCGTCCCGGTGGCCACGGCCATGGGCCAGCAGCTCGGCTGGCGGGCGACCTTCCTCGGCGTGAGCGTGATCGGCGTGGCGGCGATCGCTGCGCTGGCGCTGCTGATCCCGCACGACCGGATGGGAGCACCGGTGGCCGGGCTGCGCGGCGAACTGGCCGCGCTGAGGTCGCTGCCGGTCTGGCTGGCTCTCGGCACGACGGTGGCCGGCTTCGGCGCCCTGTTCTCGGCGTACAGCTACATCACTCCGATGCTCACGGACTCCGCCGGGTACGCCGACTCCAGCGTGACGCTGCTGCTGGCCCTGTTCGGCGTCGGCGCGACGATCGGCAACCTGGTGGGCGGCCGGCTCGCGGACCATTCGATGCGGGGCACGCTGTTCGGCGGCCTGGTGTCACTGATCGCGGTCCTGGGCGCGTTCCCGCTGCTGATGAGTACGGCGTGGAGCGCGGCCCTGGCGGTCGTGCTGCTCGGCGTGGCGGCGTTCGTCACGGGCTCGCCGCTGAACCTGATGGTGATGGAGCGGGCGTCGACGGCCCCGTCGCTGGCGTCCTCGGCGAACCAGGCGGCCTTCAACCTGGCGAACGCCGGGGGAGCGTGGATCGGCGGCCTGGCCCTGGCGGCGGGCTTCGGGGCGACCTCTCCGGCGCTGGTCGGTGCGGGCTTGGCTCTGCTGGGCCTGGGCGTCGCGGGGATCGCGTACGTGGTGGACCGTCGCGGGGTGACTCCGTCGGCCGGGCGGGAGCGTGTGGTGGCGTCGCATGTGCCTGTGCGGGCGGAGAAGGTGCACCACTGAGGGGGTGCTTTCCCACCCGACCGCCCGTTTCCAGTGCGTTTCCAGGGTGCCCTCGAACTCGACGACGGCCGATGAGTTTCACCGCGAACCGGAGTCAGCCAGGGTAGAAAAGGCTGAGAACCAGCCACGAGACGTCCCCCAGGAGATCCGAGATGCGCACCCTGATCAGCACCGCTTTCGTCTCGCTCGACGGCGTCGTGGAGGCCCCGGGCGGCGAGCCCGGTTACCGGAACGCCGGATGGACCTTCAAGGACGTCGAGTTCCTGCCGGAGGCGTTCGAGATCAAGGGCCGGGAGCAGAAGGAAGCCGCCGCGATGCTGCTGGGCCGTGTCAGCTACGAGGCGTTCAGCCCGGTCTGGCCGGACATGGAGGACTTCGCCGACTACAAGGTGATGCCGAAGTACGTCGTCTCCACCACCCTCACCGACGACGCCCTGGTGTCGAACTGGGGCGAGACCACGATCCTGCGCTCGCTCGACGACGTCGCCGCACTGAAGGAGACCGAGGGCGGCCCGATCATCATCCACGGCAGCGCCACCCTCACCCGCGACCTCTCCGACGCCGGCCTCATCGACCGCTACCACCTGCTGGTCTTCCCGTTGCTGCTCGGCGCGGGCAAGCGGCTGTTCAGCGGCACGGACAAGGACGCCCAGAAGCTGAAGCTCGTCGAGTCCGAGGTGTACGCCAACGGCCTGCAGAAGAACGTCTTCGACGTCGTCCACTGACGGCCCGCCCCGAGGGGCGGACTGCGGTGACCACGACGTTCACGCCGTCGAGAGCCCAGCCGCGCCATCCATGGGCCCGCCAACTCGGCGGTGAGCCCGCCAATTCGACGCCTCGAAATGCCGGTGCAGATACGACGCGAGAGAGCAATACGGGTCAAGGGAGACGTCGCAATCGCCCCAACCCGTACGGCTCTCTTCACGCCGTGGCCCGGCCGTTCCTGTCTCTCGCACACCACGCCGCTAGTCCCGCTGAGCGGCGAACAGTTCCAGGTGCGCGCAGGTGGGGCAACGATAGGCATCGATCTGCCAGTGCGGTCGGCCCATCCTCTTGGCGCCGCCGAGCGGGCCTCGCTGAAGGGGGCCCGCGATCCACCGCGCGAACCCGCGAGCGCCTTGTCCCGAGTCCTCGACGAAGCCCGGCTCCAGCCCCACCGCACCGCATTGGGTGCACCGTATGTTGTTCATCGTGGGAGTGTAGTGAGCAACGAATCTCGGCGCCCGTCTCAGGCCCCTCCCCGCCCGCGCAAGGCCGAAGGCCTGCCGGAGGTGTGGGCATCCGGCAGGCCTTCGGGGTGGGGGTGCCGGCTAGGGCGCGATGTCCCACTGCTGGCAGGTGTTGTCGAGCTGCTGCCACTGGCGGACCGCGGTGCCGTTGGCCGTTGCGCAGTTCGTGACGTCCAGGGTCATGCCGGTGTAGACGTTGCTGATCGTGTAGTGGCTGCCGACGTGGGTGACGTCCCACTGCTGGCACTGGTTGCCGAGCGAGGCCCACAGCTGGACGGCCGTGCCGTTGCTCTGGCCGCAGTTCTTGTCGTCCAGGACCGTGCCGCTGTTGACGTTGGTGATGGTGTAGTGGCCGTTGCCCGCACTGGCGAACTTCCACTGCTGGCAGGTGTTGCCGAGCGAGGACCAGAGATCGACCGAGGTCCCGTTGGCCGTACCGCAGTTCACCGCGTCCAGGACCTTGCCCGAGTTGGTGTTGGTCAGCCGGTAGGCGGTGCCGGCGACGGGGAAGGTGGCGGTCGGGGTGGTGTAGCCGACGGAGGTGATGTTGGCCTGTACGGCGTTGTCGGCGGCGTCGGTCGGGTAGCCGGCGGTCATGACGCCTTCGAAGAAGGAGCCGTCGGAGCCGTTGCTGTTGTCACCGCCGGTGCCGAGGACGATGGCGCCCTCTTTCTGCATCGGGGTGTATCCGCCCAGGTTGGGCAGGGCTCCGTTGTACCAAGTGGTCAATGACCCCGATTGCGCGTTGCCGCCCTTGAGGGCATAGGTCGTCGTGCCGTTGTTCTTGAGCAGGGCCGTGACGAACTCACTGCTGTTGCCGGTGTTGCTCGGGTAGGAGCCGTTCGCTCCGAAGAAGAGCCCGTTCTCCAGGTCCGCCTCGACCCACGGGCCCGATCCGGCACCCGAACACGAGAACCAGCACTCCGTACCGAAGTTGAGCGCGTCCATGTGGCCGTTGCCGGTGTCGTTGCCGGACGTCTCGGCGTTGCCGTAGTCGAAGCAGCACCGGTTGTTCACGTGGTGGCCGCTGGTCACCATGTACATACCCTCGGGGCTGCTCCCGGTCGCGACGCCCGACGTGCTGTTGTCGCGGTAGCCGACGCCGGCCGACACGAAGATCCCGTAGGCCGCGTGCCCGCCGACGGTCACCGGCAGCGCGTTGGCGATGGCGCCGACGTCCTGGCCGCCGTTGCCGCCGGGGCCTTCGACGGTGAGGTCGTTGTGCTTGGCGCTCTGGTCGTAGATCTTCGTGATGACGCACGTCGTGCCGGAACAGAAGGAGTCCTGCGCCGCGGCGTTGGCGTAGCCGCCCGCGGTGAGGGTGCCGATGTTGGCCGTCGTGGAGTCCGAGGCGCGCTTCACCTGGTAGAGGGAGCCGCTGTACGCGGCGTAGAGCGCGCGTGTGGTGCTGTGCGCGGCGACGCAGGGCGTTCCGGCCGCGGCGTAGATGTCGCAGGGGAGTGAGGTGGCGGCCTGCGACGGGGCGGCGGCGCCGACCAGGAGGCCGGCGACCACCGCGATGGTCGCGCCGACCGAGAGAAGTATCCCTCTGAGGCGCTGACGACGTGAAAGAGAAATCACCGTTGATCTCCGTTTCTGTAGGGCATGCCGAATACCCGAAGGTGCCGCTGTCCGTTGCCCGCTTTCTGGATCGGGCTCAATGCAGTGCAACTTCTTCGCGAGTACACGATGTGAGCGCTAACATTTTTCGCGCTCAGGGGAGGGTCGGAGGGGGGTGGGAAAGGTTGTCGTGCGGGACTTCGAACGACCGGAGGGAGTAACCTGGAGGTCAGATGGCCGCCAGTATGGCTCCGGTGTGAAGTTGCGTCAATATTTCCGGCATGAGTCGCATGCGAGCGCTAACAACTCGTCAAGCGTCGGCCAACAAGTCGTCAAATTCCCAGGCAGGGCAGGGTCGCGTTGGAATTCGGTCGAAATTCCGAACGGGTGTGATCGAAATGTCGAACCAAATTGAATTGCTCGAAATTCCGAACCGGTAACCTCGCGGGTTATGGGGCCCTCAGACCGACTCCCGCCACCCGTTGGTGATGGGCAGCCGCCGGTCCTTCCCGAACCCCTTGGCCGAGATCTTCGTCCCCGGCGGATACTGCCGCCGCTTGTACTCCGCCGTGTCCACCATCCGCAGCACCCGGGTCACCAGTTCCGCGTCGTACCCGGCCGCCACGATCGCGTCGGCCCCCGAGTCCCGGTCCACGTACAGCTCGAGAATCGCGTCGAGCACCGGATAGTCGGGCAGGGAATCCGTGTCGATCTGCCCCGGACGCAACTCCGCGCTCGGCGGCTTGGTGATCGAGTTCTCCGGGATCGGCGGGGTCTGGCCCCGTTGTGCGGCCGCGCGGTTGCGCCACTCGGCCAAACGGAAGATCGACGTCTTGTACACGTCCTTGATCGGGCCGTACGCACCCACCGAGTCGCCGTAAAGCGTCGAGTAACCCACCGCCAGTTCGCTCTTGTTGCCCGGCGCCAGCACGATGTGCCCCTCCTGGTTGGAGATCGCCATCAGCATCGTGCCCCGCAGGCGGGACTGGAGGTTCTCCTCCGCCAGGTCCGTCAGGCCCAGCGAGTCCATGTACGCGTCGAACATCGGCGCGATCGGCACCGTACGGAAGTTGAGGCCCGTCCGCCGGGCCAGTTCCGCCGCGTCGCCGATCGAGTGGTCCGACGAGTACTTCGACGGCATCGCCACGCAGTACACGTTCTCCGCGCCCACCGCGTCGCACGCGAGCGCCGCGACCAGCGCCGAGTCGATACCGCCGGACAGCCCGATCAGGACCGACCTGAAGCCGTTCTTCGTCACGTACGCCCGCAGGCCCACCACCAGCGCCGAGTACATCTCCTCGTCGTCGTCCAGGCGCTCCGCGTACGCGCCCGTCAGCTCGGGCTCGTACGCCGGCAGCGGCTCCTCGGACAGCACCACGCGGTCGATACGCAGACCGTCGTCCACCACGCCCGTCGGGGCGTCTGTCAGGGCCGCCGGCAGGTCCAGGTCCAGGACCACACAGCCCTCCGTGAACTGCGGGGCCCTCGCGATCACCTCGCCGTCCCTGTCCACGACGATCGAGTCGCCGTCGAATACCAGTTCGTCCTGGCCGCCGACCATCGCCAGGTAGGCGGTCGTGCAGCCCGCCTCCTGGGCGCGCTTGCGGACCAGCTCCAGACGGGTGTCGTCCTTGTCACGCTCGTACGGGGAGGCGTTGATCGAGAGCAGGAGGCCCGCCTTCGCGGAGCGCGCGGCCGGGACCCGGCCGCCGTCCTGCCAGAGGTCCTCGCAGATGGCGAGCGCCACATCGACGCCGTGCACGCGCAGTACGGGCATGGTGTCGCCCGGCACGAAGTAGCGGAACTCGTCGAAGACGCCGTAGTTGGGGAGGTGGTGCTTGGCGTACGTCAGGAGCACCTCGCCCCTGTGCAGCACGGCGCCCGCGTTGCGGGGGGAGCCGGCCGGGCGGCCGAACTTCGGCAGGTCGCTCTCGGAGCGGTCGAGGTAGCCGAGGACCACCGGCAGCTCGCCGAAGCCCTCGTCGGCGAGGCGCGTGGCGAGGGACCGCAGGGCCGCGCGGGACGCCTCCACGAAGGAGGAGCGCAGGGCGAGGTCCTCGACGGGGTACCCGGTCAGCATCATCTCCGGGAACGCCACGAGGTGCGCTCCCTGCTCGGCGGAGTGCCGGGTCCAGCGGAGGATCGAGTCCGTGTTTCCGGCGATGTCGCCGACGCGCGAGTCGATCTGGTTCAGGGCGAGGCGTAGTTGAGGCACGCCGCCAAGTGTAATCGTCAATACGACGCGATGGGGGGTGGAGGAGTGTGGATCGCCCCACGCCGGGCTGAGGACCCGATCCCGACTTACCGGCTATTCGGTGCAAGTCGGGCTCACGGTAAGGCGCTTGGGGTCATCTCTCCCTGACGGTAGGGCAATGGGATCTTGAAGTGCATTGCCCGGACGTCATGGCTGCGTCTTCAGTAGGGGATATGACATACAACGGGGCACATGTGGACAGTGAAGGCCGCAGAACGGGCTGGGGATGGTTCCTGGCCTGGTTCGCGGTGGGAGCGTGCGTGGCTGCCGGGCTCGCCGCCCTCCTGACCGTGGGGCTGGTCTTCCTTGTCCTGGCCGCCGTGGCCGCCGGGCTCCTGCTGCGGAAGGGGCCTCGGAACGCCGTAGCCGGAGGTCTCGCGGGTCTGGCGTTGCCGCTCTTCTACCTCGCGTACCTGAACCGGGGCGGCCCGGGGGACGTCTGCGGTTCGTCGCCGGGCGGGCAGACGTGCACCGAGGAGTACACCCCCCTACCGTTCCTGGTCGGCGGCGTGCTCCTGTTCGCCGCGGGTTTCGTGATCTTCCTCCTGGTCGAGCGGGGTACCCGAAAAGCGCCCGTCCCCGGACGGTGAACGCTCCGGGGACGGGCTTGGGTCGAGCAGGTCGCCGGGTCAGCGGCGGTACGACTCCACGTAACCCTTCGAGGGCGTACCCACGCCGGTCACGTCGTCATAGCCGCGTACGGCCTGCAGCGAGCTGTCCTTGCCGAGGCTGCGGACGGAGGTGAGGATCCCGTCCGTGGCGTCGTAGCCGTTGGCGAAGTCGAGGCGTGCCACGGCGAGTCCGTACCCCGTGGGGTTGTCGGTCACGTCGTGGTAGACCTTCGCGTGCGAGGCGTACGTCGCGTAGATCGCCGGGTTGGCGAAGCCGATCGCCTTGCCGCCGCGGGCCTCCTGCGCGAGGGCCTGCACGGCCGCGATCACCGGTGCCGCCAGGGACGTACCGCCGATGCGGTACTCGCTGTACGCGGTGCCGCCCTCCGGCAGGGTCTGGGTCTGGCCGACCTTGAAGCCGGTGTTCGGGTCCGCGATCGCCGCGATGTCCGGGACGACGCGGTTGCCCTTGGAGCTGTTGGCCTTGGCCAGGTAGTCCGGGACGAGGCCCTTCTGGTAGAAGGGCTCCGCCACGGTCGCGCTGGTGCCGCCGCCCGCGCCCGAGGTGAAGGCGCCCGGGAAGTTCGTCCAGCTCTTGCCGTCGGCCGACAGCGCGGCCTTCTGGGTGCCCCAGCCGGTCTCCCACTGGTACTTGTCGCCCCGGCCGACCGCCAGCGAGGTACCGCCGACCGCCGTCACCCACGCCGAGTTGGCCGGGGTGTCGACCTGCTTCTGGCCGGTGTTGACGACCTCGTCGCCGTTGTCGCCGGAGGAGAAGTAGAAGCCGATGCCCTGGACCGCGCCGAGCTTGAACACCTGGTCGTAGGCGGCGGCCAGGTCCGGCGTCTGGTTGGCCTCGATGTCGCCCCACGAGTTGGAGACGATGTCGGCCAGGTGCTTGTCGACGATCTTGCCGAGCGAGTCGAGCAGATCGTCGTCGGTGCAGGACGCGGAGCCGACGTACGTGATGTCGGCGTCCGGCGCGACCGCGTGCACGGCCTCGACGTCGAGGGTCTCCTCGCCGTACCAGCCGGCCGCGGAGCACTCCTCGGTGTACCGGTAGTCCGCCGGAAGGACCTGCTTGAGCTGGCCCTTCCGGTAGGTGGCGTCGCCGTGGGCGTCCGCGTAGGTGGCGGCGTCGGCGGCGATGTACGGCGAGGCGTAGGCGTCGGTGATGGCGACGCGCACCTTCTTGCCGGTCCAGCTGCCCGCGCCGTACGCGGCCCGCAGCTGCTTGCCCGTGTAGCCCTGGACGGCGTACGGGATCTGCGCGCCGTACGCCGTCGGCAGCGAGGCGGCGGTGTTCGAGCCGAAGTACGTGGAGAACGGACCCGAGTTGCGGAACACCGTCTCCGGCGCCGGCAGGGTGTCGTCGTGGGTCGCGTGGTGCGGGGCGTTGTCCAGACCCGTGACGGTCAGGACGGCACCGTGCAGGCTCTCAGGCGCGGAGGCCGCCTTCGCGGGCGCCCGGTACGTCTTCTTGCCCTTGGCGTAGTTGTGCAGCTGCGTACTGAAGGCCTTCTCGGCCGCGGCCACGTCACCGGTCACCGTGACGTAGTGCGCCGTGACGCCGGTGACCGTGAGGCCCGACGCCTTCAGCCACGCCTTGACAGCGGCGACCTGGGCCGGGGAGGCCCCGAAGCGCTGCTGGACCTGCGCGGCGGTGAGGTACTTGCCGTACGAGGCGGACGTCGGGTCGGAGACGGCCTTCGCGTACGCGGTCAGACCGGTGGCGTCCCGGCCTGCGAAGTAGACCCGGGCGGTGACCTTGGAGCTGTCGGGCGTGGCTCCCTTGTCCGCCTTGGCGGTGGCCCACGCGGGCCTGGTGCCGGCGAGCGTGTCCCGGCCCGGGGCGTCCGCGGCATGGGCCGCGGGTATGCCGAGCGCCAGCGCGCCGGCGAGCAGAGGCAGTGTCGCTGCCAGGCTCACACCGGCGCGCTTGACGGCGCGAGTGGATCTCATGGAACCCCCTGATGCGGTTCAACGCGAGCAAGGCGAGTGATCACTCGCCGCTGGCCACTCTCGCGATGATCCGTTCATGTCAGGGGAATCAGGTGGGAATGGCTGTGCCAAGAAGCACCCAAGAGAACGTATACGCAAGCGATTTGATGTTTAAGGTCCCAATCGTTCCGCCGGACCGCTCCGCCGAACCCCCTCCCTAGGAAAGGGCCTTGGCGCCGCGCTCCTTCAACATCCCCGCCATCAGGGAGATCTCCGACTCCTGCGCGTTCACCATGCCCTGCGCGAGCCGCTTCTCCACCCCCACCTCGCACCGCTCCACACACCCGTTGGCCATGTGGACACCGCCCTGGTGGTGCTTGGTCATCAGCTGGAGATAGAAGACCTCCGCCTGCTTGCCGCTGAGCTTGCCCAGCCTCGTCATCTCGGTGTTGGTCGCCATGCCCGGCATCAGCGCGCCGTCCTTGCCGTCGGCCATGCCCGCCATGTCCATCCAGGACATGGGCGCGTCCGAGGACACCTTCGGCAGCTCCCACAGGTCGAGCCAGCCCAGCAGCATGCCGCGCTGGTTGGCCTGCGTCTGCGAGATGTCGTACGCGAGCCGCCGGATCTCCTCGTCGGTCGTCCGGTCGCGCACGACGTAGGACATCTCGACGGCCTGCTGATGGTGGACGGCCATGTCACGGGCGAAGCCCGCGTCCGCCGAGTCGGCGGCGGGTGCCTTCATCCCGGAGTCGTCGCCGTCGGCGACCGCGTAGGTGATCGCGCCGGCCGCGACGAGCGCCGCCGCGGCGGCACCGGCGATCCAGACCGACCGGCTCACTGGGACAGCCCGTTCGTGCAGGCGGCCCCCGGCTCGGGGGTCTGCTTGCCCTGGACGAACTCCTCGAAGAACTTGTCCACGTTCGGGTCCTTGGCGCTGGTCACCGTGCGCTGCTTGCCCCAGGCGGACAGCATGATCGGGTCCGCCTGCTTGTCGTCCGGGCTCATCAGCGTGTACGGCGTCTTCTTCACCTTGGCCGCGAGCGCGTCGATGTCGGTCTTCGACGCCTTGCTGTTGTACGTCACCCATACGGCCCCGTGCTCCAGCGAGTGCACGGCGTTCATGTTGTTGAGCGCCTTGGTGTAGACGTCGCCGTTGCAGTTCATCCAGACCTGATTGTGGTCACCGCCGACCGGGGGCTCCATCGGGTAGTTCACGGTCTTGGTGACGTGGTTCTGGGTGAGCTTCTTGTCCCAGGTCTTCACGCCGTCCGCGCCGGTGACGAACTTGCCGGCGCCCTTGGAGTCGGTCGCCGCGGTGTCGCTGTCGTCGGACTGCTTCTTCACCAGGACCGTCGCACCGACGACCAGGCCGGCCACTATGACGACGCTCACGCCGATCGTGAGGATCCGGTTCCGGCGCTCACGCGAGCGCTCGGCGCGCCGCATCTCCTCTATGCGCGCCTTGCGCGCCGCGCTGCCACTGTCTTTGGCGTCTTTGGCGCTCTTCTTGGCGGAACCCATGGGATCGGTCCTTCTGGGGAAAGGGGCGGTCGGTTGGCCGGTCGGTTGTTCGGTCCCTGATCGTAATCGGTGGCCACTGATCGTAATCCGCGACCGCCCGCAACGGTTCCCGTCCAGGGGCACCCATTACGGATGTGGCCGCGAACAGGCAAGATGAGGAGCAGAGCGGTGCACCTGCCGTACGCGAGGCGTTCACTCCGAGGTCGGCTGGACGATCAAGGTGCGCAATGCGCATGAAATGCTGTTGTGGTGGGATGCTCAGGTGCCCGACCGCCTTCCGTGGTACGGGAGACAGGCGGCCTGACCAGCAAGGATGGGGAAGCGGAAGATGGACAAGCAGCAGGAGTTCGTGCTCCGGACGTTGGAGGAGCGTGACATCCGGTTCGTCCGGCTGTGGTTCACGGACGTGCTGGGCTTCCTCAAGTCCGTGGCCGTGGCCCCGGCCGAGCTCGAGCAGGCCTTCGACGAGGGCATCGGGTTCGACGGCTCCGCGATCGAGGGATTCGCTCGCGTATACGAGTCCGACATGATCGCCAAGCCCGACCCGTCGACGTTCCAGATCCTCCCGTGGCGCGCGGAGGCCCCCGGCACCGCCCGGATGTTCTGCGACATCCTCATGCCGGACGGCTCGCCGTCCTTCGCGGACCCGCGCTACGTCCTCAAGCGGGCCCTCACCCGCGGCTCCGACCTGGGCTTCACGTTCTACACGCACCCGGAGATCGAGTTCTTCCTCCTGAAGGACAAGCCGCTGGACGGCACCCGTCCGACCCCGGCCGACAACTCCGGCTACTTCGACCACACCCCGACCCACGTCGGCCAGGACTTCCGCCGCCAGGCGATCACCATGCTGGAGTCCATGGGCATCTCGGTCGAGTTCTCCCACCACGAGGGCGCCCCCGGCCAGCAGGAGATCGACCTGCGGTACGCGGACGCGCTCTCCACGGCGGACAACATCATGACGTTCCGCCTGGTCATGAAGCAGGTGGCGCTGGAGCAGGGCGTCAACGCGACATTCATGCCGAAGCCGTTCAGCGAGCACCCCGGCAGCGGCATGCACACCCACCTCTCGCTCTTCGAGGGCGACCGCAACGCGTTCTACGAGTCGGGCTCGGAGTACCAGCTCTCCAAGGTGGGCCGCTCGTTCATCGCCGGCCTGCTGAAGCACGCGGCGGAGATCGCGGCGGTCACCAACCAGTGGGTGAACTCGTACAAGCGCATCTGGGGCGGCTCGGAGCGCACCGCGGGCGCCGGCGGCGAGGCCCCCTCGTACATCTGCTGGGGCCACAACAACCGCTCGGCCCTGGTCCGCGTCCCGATGTACAAGCCCGGCAAGACGGGCTCCGCGCGCGTGGAGGTCCGCTCCCTGGACTCGGGCGCGAACCCGTACCTGGCGTACGCCGTCCTGCTGGCCGCCGGCCTCAAGGGCATCGAGGAGGGCTACGAGCTTCCGCCGGGCGCCGACGACGACGTCTGGGCCCTCTCGGACGCGGAGCGCCGCGCGATGGGCATCGAGCCGCTGCCCCAGAACCTCGGCGAGGCGCTCTCCCTCATGGAGCGCAGCGAACTGGTCGCCGAGACGCTCGGCGAGCACGTGTTCGACTTCTTCCTGCGCAACAAGCGCCAGGAGTGGGAGGAGTACCGCTCCGAGGTGACCGCCTTCGAGCTGCGGAAGAACCTGCCGGTGCTGTAAGCGGGTAGCCGGACAATCCCGGGGCCGCAGCGGCGGCCCCGGGACACAGCCGTCAGTGAGAGCCGGCCGCCGACTCGGTCAGCAGCGCGTGCAGCGGTTTCGCCGCGCGCTGGCGGTACTCCTGGATCGCCCAGCCGTTGCCGTCCGGGTCCTTGAAGTACATGAACGTGGCGCCGTCGTCCGGCGAGAACCGCATCGGCTCCGACACCTCCAGGCCGCGTTCGACCAGCTCGGCGTGGGCCGCCTTGATGTCGGCGACGCACAGCTGGAGGCCCTGGTACGAGCCCGGTGCGGGCGTCGGACCGTCCATCGTCTCCCAGATGGTGTCACCGAGGGCGATCGAACAGCCCGAGCCCGGCGGCGTGAGCTGGACGATGCGCATCCCCGGCATGACCTCCTGGTCGATGTCGACGTGGAAACCGGCCTTGTCGCGGTAGAAGTCCCGGGCCCGGTCGATGTCACTCACGGGCAGCGGGATGACTTCGAGCGTGTACTGCATCGCTGGTCCTCCAGATCGCCTCTACGGAACGGCTCCCCTCACCGAAGCCGAAATCCGTGCGGGGCGCCACCGAAAAGAGCACAGCGGCGGCGGAAATCATCGGTCCGGCCTGCGAACATCGCGCTGGTCCGGCCGGCGCTTCCCGCGGCCTCTCCGGTTACGCTCGTGAGCGTACGACCTTGATCCGATGGTCCGACGGGAAGGCCCAGGATGATGGCGCCGGGGCGCAGGAGCAGTACCTTCACTCGGCTGCTGCGGCACGGCTTCACCGATCCCTCCGCCGCCGAGCGGCTTCTCGACAGCGTCGAGCTCGCCCCGATGCGGGACGACCCGGTGCTGCTCGACGCGCTGGGCGCGACCGCCGACCCGGATCTCGCGCTGCTCGGCCTCGTACGGCTCGCCGAGGCACAGGACGGGCGGACCGCCCGGCACGAGCTGCTGGACACGGTGATAGCGGCCAAGCCGCTGCGCGACCGGTTGCTCGGGGTGCTCGGCGCCTCCGCCGCCCTCGGCGACCATCTGATCCGGCATCCCCGCGACTGGCAGGCCCTCACCACGTACGAACCCCGGGATCTCCATCCCGGGGTGGAGGAGTTCGAGCGGGGGCTCGCCGAGGCTACCGACCCCGTGTCGCTGCGCGTCGCCTACCGGCGCTGCCTGCTGTCCATCGCCGCCCGCGACGTGTGCGGCACCACCGACCTCGCCGAGACCGCCGCCGAGCTGGCCGACCTCGCCACCGCGACCCTGCGCGCCGCCCTCGCCATCGCCAGAGCCGCCGCGCCCGACGACGCCGCACAGTGCCGGCTCGCGGTCGTCGCGATGGGCAAGTGCGGTGGCCACGAGCTCAACTACGTGTCCGACGTCGATGTCATCTTCGTCGGCGAGGCCGTCGACGGGGCCGACGAGGGCAAGGCGCTGCAGGCCGCCACCCGGCTCGCCTCGCATCTCATGCGGATCTGCTCCGAGACCACCATCGAGGGGAGCATCTGGCCCGTCGACGCCAATCTGCGCCCCGAGGGCCGCAACGGGCCGCTGGTGCGCAGACTCAGCAGCCATCTCGCCTACTACCAGCGCTGGGCCAAGACCTGGGAGTTCCAGGCCCTGTTGAAGGCCCGCCCGGTCGCCGGTGACGCCGAACTGGGGGAGGCGTACGTCGCCGCGCTCGCCCCGCTCGTCTGGCATGCCGCCGAGCGAGAGAACTTCGTCGTCGACGTGCAGAAGATGCGCCGCCGCGTCGTCGAGAACATTCCCATCGCCGAGGTGGAGCGGGAGCTGAAGCTCGGGCCGGGTGGCTTGCGGGACGTCGAATTCGCCGTCCAGCTGCTGCAGTTGGTGCACGGGCGCGCCGACACCTCCCTGCGCAGCGGGACCACCCTGGACGCGCTGGGCGCGCTCGCCGCCGGCGGGTACGTCGGGCGCGCGGACGCCGTGCAGCTCGACGACGCCTACCGGTTCCTGCGGTCCATGGAGCACCGGATCCAGCTGTTCCGGCTGCGGCGCACCCACCTCGTGCCCGAGGGCGAGGCCGATCTGCGGCGCATCGGGCGCTCGCTCGGGCTGCGCACCGATCCGGTGGCCGAGCTGAACCGGGAGTGGAAGCGGCACGCGTCCGTCGTACGGCGGCTGCACGAGAAGCTCTTCTACCGGCCGCTGCTCGACGCTGTCGCCCAACTCGCCCCCGGCGAGACCAGGTTGAGCACCGTCGCGGCTCGGGAGCGGCTGGTCGCGCTCGGGTACGCCGATCCGGCCGCCGCGCTCCGGCACCTGGAGGCGCTGGCCAGCGGGGTGAGCCGGAAGGCGGCCATCCAACGGACCCTGCTGCCCGTCCTGTTGGGCTGGTTCGCCGACTCCGCCAACCCGGACGCCGGGCTGCTCAACTTCCGCAAGGTGTCGGACGCGCTGGGCCGAACCCCCTGGTATCTGCGGCTGTTGAGGGACGAGGGGGCCGCCGCCGAGAACCTGGCCCGCGTCCTGTCCGCCGGGCGCCTCGCCCCCGACCTGCTGATGCGCGCCCCGGAGGCCGTCGCACTGCTCGGCGACGGTGACGGGACCGGCGGGCTGGAGCCGCGCGAGCGGGACCAGCTGGAGCAGGAGATACTGGCCGCCGTCGGGCGCTCCGAGTCCGGAGAACAGGGCGTGTACGCCGCGCGTGGTGTCCGGCGGCGCGAGCTGTTCCGTACGGCCGCCGCCGACATCGTCGGCTCCTACGGCACCGAGCAGTCGCCCGCCGAGGCCGACCAGGGCGCCCTGGTGGAGCAGGTCGGCGGCGCGATCTCCGACCTCACGGCGGCGACCCTGGCCGGGACCCTGCGGGCGGTCGTGCGGGACGGATGGGGGGACACTCTGCCCACCCGGTTTGCGATCATCGGCATGGGACGCTTCGGCGGGCACGAGATGGGCTACGGCTCCGACGCCGACGTCCTGTTCGTGCACGAACCCCGGGAGGGCGTCGACGAGCACGAGGCCGCCAAGGCCGCGAACACCGTCGTCTCCGAGATGCGGCGCCTCCTCCAAGCACCCAGCGCCGACCCGCCGTTGCTCATCGACGCGGATCTGCGCCCCGAGGGCAAGTCGGGGCCGATGGTCCGGACCCTGCCGTCGTACGAGGCGTACTACCGCCGCTGGTCCCTCGGTTGGGAGTCGCAGGCGCTGCTACGGGCCGAAGTCGTCGCCGGGGACCTGGAGTTGGGGCGCCGTTTCATCGAGCTGATCGATCCACTGCGCTACCCGGCGAAGGGGCTCGGCGACGACGCGGTGCGTGAGATCCGACGCCTGAAGGCGCGTATGGAGTCGGAGCGGATGCCTCGCGGCGCCGATCCGACCCTGCACACCAAGCTCGGGCGGGGCGGTTTGTCGGATGTGGAGTGGACCGTCCAGTTGCTGCAGCTCCAGCACGGGCGGGCCGAACCGGGGCTGCGGACGACCCGTACCCGCGAGGCCCTCGCCGCCGCCTGCGCCGCCGAACTGATCTCCGGGGAGGACGCGGCGATACTGGACGAGGCGTGGGTGCTGGCCACCCGGGTGCGCAACGCCGTGATGCTGGTGCGCGGGCGGGCCGGGGACACCTTCCCCTCGGACGGGCGGGAACTGGGCGCGGTCGGGCGGTACCTGGGGTACGGGCCGGGTCATGTCGGCGACATGATCGACGCGTACCGGCGGACCACCCGGCGGGCCCGCGGTGTCGTGGAGACGCTGTTCTACGGGGCGTCGTAGACGGAGAAGTCCGGGCCTATGGCTTGACCGGGAGCAGTGGGCCGCCCCGCCCCCGCACCGGGACCAGTTTCGGCAGGGCGTACGGGAGCCTGCCGTACCAGAGGCGGGCCACCGTGAAGCCGAAGGCCAGGCACATGAGGCCGCCCACCGCGTCCAGCCAGAAGTGGTTGGCGGTGGCGACGATCACCACCAGGGTGGCCACCGGGTAGAGGAGCCCGAGGACGCGCACCCAGGGGACACTGGCCAGCGCGAAGATCGTCAGGCCGCACCACGTGGACCAACCGATGTGCATCGACGGCATCGCCGCGTACTGGTTCGACACGTGTTTGAGGTCGCCGGACGCCATCGAACCCCAGGTGTGGTGGATCAGCACCGTGTCGACGAAGTCGCCGCCGTTCATCAGCCGGGGCGGGGCGAGCGGATACAGGTAGTAACCGACCAGGGCCACCGCCGTGGTCGCGAAGAGGGTCAGGCGTGTCGCCGCGTAACGCCCCGGGTGACTGCGGTACAGCCACACAAGGACACCGAGAGTGACGATGAAGTGCAGCGTCGCGTAGTAGTAGTTCATGCCCACGATCAGCCATGTCACCGAGTTGACCGTGTGGTTGACCGACTCCTCGACGGCGATGCCCAGGGTGTGCTCGGTCTTCCAGAGCCAGTCCGCGTTGCGCAGCGCCTCGGTCTTCTGCTCCGGCACGGCGTTGCGGATCAGTGAGTACGTCCAGTAACTGATCGCGATCAGAAGGATCTCGAACCACAGCCGTGGCCGGCGCGGAGCGCGCACTCGGCGCAGGAGTCCCTTGACCACGCGGTCGTTCCCCTCCGCCGTTTCGTCCGTGACGGAGTGTGGAGCGGCCCGGTCGTGGCCTTCCCTAGTCGTCACGGTCGTCTCACCCATGGACACAGAGTCTGCCAGATACGGTCCCCTCCCAGATCATCCCCTGGTCCTGTCCGACCCGCACGTCCTACGGTGGGGAGAGACGGCCCGGAGTACTACCAGGGCACTGGCCGAAGCGGGGAATTCTCCACCCTGAGAACGACACTGGGGGTGGAGTCCGGGAGCGCTACCGGGAACGGTTGCGGTCCCCGGGGGCCGAGGCCGTCGAACCCCGGACCACCAGCTCCGGCATGAACACGAACTCGCTGTGCGGAGCGGGTGTACCGCCGATCTCCTCGAGGAGTGTGCGTACGGCGGCCTGGCCCATCGCCGGGACCGGCTTGCGCACGGTGGTGAGGGGCGGGTCGGTGAAGGCGATCAGGGGGGAGTCGTCGAAGCCCACGACCGAGACGTCCCGGGGGACCTCCAGACCGCGTTGCCTGGCCGCCCGTATCGCGCCCAGCGCCATCATGTCGCTCGCGCACACCACCGCCGTGCAGTCACGGTCGATCAGCGCCATGGCCGCCGCCTGGCCGCCCTCCAGGGTGTACAGCGAGTGCTGGACGAACCGCGTCTCGACGTCCTGTGCCGTCAGGCCCAGCAGATCCTGCATCGTCCGCACGAAGCCCTCGATCTTGCGCTGCACCGGCACGAAACGCTTCGGCCCCAGAGCCAGTCCGATACGGGTGTGGCCGAGGGAGACGAGGTGCGTCACCGCGAGGGTCATCGCCGCGCGGTCGTCGGGCGAGATGAACGGCGCCTGCACCTTGGGGGAGAAGCCGTCCACCAGGACGAACGGCACGCCCTGGGCGCGCAGTTGATCGTAACGCTGCATGTCGGCGGAGGTGTCCGCGTGCAGACCGGAGACGAAGATGATGCCGGCCACGCCCCGGTCGACGAGCATCTCCGTCAGTTCGTCCTCCGTCGAGCCGCCGGGCGTCTGGGTGGCCAGGACCGGCGTGTAACCCTGCCGGGTCAGGGCCTGCCCGATGACCTGCGCCAGCGCGGGGAAGATCGGGTTCTCCAGCTCCGGGGTGATGAGGCCCACCAGGCCCTCGCTGCGCTGCCGCAGCCGGACCGGGCGCTCGTAGCCCAGTACGTCGAGGGCGGCGAGCACGGTCTGGCGGGTGGTGGCGGCGACGCCCGGCTTCCCGTTCAGGACCCGGCTGACCGTCGCTTCGCTCACCCCCGCCTGGGCGGCGATGTCGGCAAGCCGTGTGGTCACAGGGCTGGACTGTACCGGCCGGCCCTCGCCTTGCCCACCGAACGGCCGCCGGGCACGGGCCGTCGAACGGCCCACCGGACGGCCGGGACGGCCGCTCGCCGCCGCGGGTTGCTGCGTCATCGCGCTCCCTCGTGTCTGGCACGTGTGTCTGGCGTGGGTCTCACGTGTGTCATGCGTGGGTCTGATGGGGCGTACATGGCAAGAGCTTGCAGAGTCTTGCACAAGTGTCCCGAATCCCGCTGGGCAGCGGCAGAACAGGGGCTGAGGAACCCGCCGGTGAAGGCGGCAAGGGTCACGGCGCGGTAACTGTCGTCGGTTCTTGCATTTTTTTGCTGCAAGGTCTTTCGTCGCGCTTACCTGGCTGTTACGTTCACGTCGCCCGGCGGCGGCAACGGAGCGGCCGGCAAGTCGGCGGAAACGGCGGACGGGCCCGTTTCCGTCAGTACACGGGCTTTCACCCTCAAGGAGAACTCATGCGGCGTGGCATAGTGGCCACCGCGCTGGTGGCGTCCATCGCCCTCGCGGCGACGGCCTGCGGCGGAGACGACAGCGGCAGTGACAAGGCCGACGGTCCGGTCACCATCACCTGGTGGGACACCTCCAACGCCACCAACGAGGCGCCGACGTACCAGGCCCTGGTCAAGGAGTTCGAGGCCGCCAACAAGGGCGTCAAGGTCAAGTACGTCAACGTCCCCTTCGACCAGGCGCAGAACAAGTTCGACACCGCCGCCGGTGCGTCCGGCGCCCCGGACGTGCTGCGTTCCGAGGTCGGCTGGACCCCCGCCTTCGCCAAGAAGGGCTTCCTGCTGCCGCTCGACGGCACCGAGGCCCTCACCGACGAGGCCAAGTTCCAGCCCAGCCTGATCGAACAGGCCAAGTACGACGGCAAGACGTACGGCGCACCGCTGGTCACCGACACCCTCGCGCTGGTCTACAACAAGGAACTCTTCACGAAGGCCGGCATCACCGAGGCCCCGAAGACCTGGGCCGACCTGAAGACGGCCGCCGCCACCATCAAGGCCAAGACCGGCGTCGACGGCTACTGGGGCTCCACCCAGGCCTACTACGCCCAGTCGTTCCTCTACGGCGAGGGCACCGACACCGTCGACGCCACCGCCAAGAAGATCACCGTCAACTCGGCCGCCGCCAAGAAGGCCTACGGCACCTGGCTCGGCCTCTTCGACGGCAAGGGCCTGCACAAGGCGGACACCACCGCCGACGCCTACGCCCACATCCAGGACGCCTTCGTCACCGGCAAGGTCGCCGCGATCGTCCAGGGGCCGTGGGAGATCACCAACTTCTACGCGGGCGCCGCGTTCAAGGACAAGGCCAATCTCGGTATCGCCACCGTCCCGGCCGGCTCCACCGGCAAGGCGGGCGCGCCGACGGGCGGCCACAACCTCTCCGTGTACGCGGGCTCGGACGCCGCGCACCAGAAGGCGGCACTGAAGTTCGTCAACTTCATGACGTCCGCGAAGTCCCAGACACAGATCGCCCTGAAGAACTCGACGCTGCCCACCCGCGACGACGCCTACACCGCCGAGGTCAAGGCCGACCCGGGCCTCGCCGGCTACCAGGGCGTCCTCGCCGCCGCCCAGCCCCGCCCGGCGCTGCCCGAGTACAGCTCCCTGTGGGGTCCGCTCGACACCGAGCTGGCGCAGATCGCGGGCGGCAAGGAGTCCCTCGACAAGGGCCTCGGCAACGCGGAGACCGCGATCGCCAAACTGGTCCCGGACTTCGGCAAGTAGTCCGCGAGTGATCGGCACATGACCCCGAATGACCGTCGGAGCTGACCGGTTGGACCCGGGGACAGTTCCGACGGTCATCGGCCTGGCTGCCGTACCCCCTGGTCTCCTTGGACTTCCTGATCTTCCAGAAGGTGTCGAACCCATGACAGTCGCCATCGACCGCGCGACCGGCAAGCGCCGCGGTGAGCCCGGGCCGCGACCCGGACGGCTCGATCGTCTCAAGCACGCCTACCAGAAGTACTGGTACGCGTACGCGATGATCGCCCCCGTGGTCGTCGTGCTCGGCGGACTCGTGCTCTACCCGCTCGTGCGCGGCATCTATCTGACGCTCACGGACGCCAACAGCCTCAACTCGGCCCGCACGATCGGCGTCAACCACATCGACGCCACCTACAAGTTCATCGGCTTCGACAACTACGCCGACATCCTGTGGGGCGACACCGCGTACGACCGCTTCTGGTCGCACTTCATCTGGACGATCGTCTGGACCGCGCTCTGCGTGACCCTGCACTACTGCATCGGCCTCGGCCTGGCCCTGCTGCTCAACCAGAAGCTGCGCGGGCGCACCTTCTACCGGCTGATCCTGGTACTGCCGTGGGCCGTGCCCACCTTCGTCACGGTGTTCGGCTGGCGGTTCATGCTCGCGGACGGCGGCATCATCAACTCGATGCTCGACGCGGTACACCTGCCGTCACCGCTGTGGCTGGAGGACACCTTCTGGCAGCGGTTCGCCGCGATCATGGTGAACACCTGGTGCGGTGTGCCGTTCATGATGGTCTCGCTGCTCGGCGGCCTCCAGTCCATCGACTCCACGCTGTACGAGGCCGCCGACATGGACGGCGCGAACGCCTGGCAGCGGTTCCGGTACGTCACCCTGCCGGGCCTGCGCTCCGTCAGCTCGACCGTCGTACTCCTCGGCATCATCTGGACGTTCAACCAGTTCGCCGTGATCTTCCTGCTGTTCGGCAACACCGCCCCGGACGCGCAGATCCTCGTCACCTGGGCCTACTACCTCGGCTTCGGCCAACAGCCGCGCGACTTCGCGCAGTCGGCGGCCTACGGCATGCTGCTGCTGGCCATCCTGATCGTCTTCACCTCCTTCTACCGCCGCTGGCTGAACCGCAATGACCAGCAGCTCGCGATCTGAGGCAGGAGTCCCCACCCCCATGAGTGCCATGACCGTTCAGAAGCCCGCGCAGTCGGACCCGGCCGCCGCCCCGCAGCCCGGGCGACCCGGCCGACGCCGCCTCGCCACCACCCTCGCCTCCCACGGCATCCTCACCGTCGCGAGCCTGATCGCGCTCTTCCCGATCGCCTGGCTGCTCTATCTGTCCCTCGGCCCGGACAAGGACGACTACCTCCACCCCGGAGGCATCTGGGACAAGATGACGTTCGACAACTACTCGTTCGTCCTCCAGCACACCAACTTCTTCGACTGGATGAGGAGTTCGCTGATCGTCTCGCTCGGTACGACGGTCATCGGGGTGATGGTCGCGGCGACCACCGGGTACGCGGTCTCGCGGATGCGCTTCCCCGGCTACCGCAAGTTCATGTGGGTACTGCTGGTCACCCAGATGTTCCCGATCGCTGTACTCATCGTGCCGATGTACCAGATCCTCTCGGACCTCCAGCTCATCGACAACTACCTCGGCCTGGTCCTTGTCTACTGCTCCACGGCCGTGCCCTACTGCGCCTGGCTGCTCAAGGGATACTTCGACACGATCCCCTTCGAGATCGACGAGGCGGGACGCGTCGACGGGCTGACCCCCTTCGGCACCTTCGCGCGGCTGATCCTGCCGCTGGCCAAACCGGGCCTGGCGGTCGCCGCGTTCTACAGCTTCATCACCGCGTTCGGCGAGGTCGCCTTCGCCTCGACGTTCATGCTGTCGGACACGAAGTACACCTTCGCGGTCGGCCTGCAGAGCTTCGTCAGCGAGCACGACGCACAGCGCAACCTGATGGCCGCCACCGCGGTACTGGTCGCGATACCTGTCTCGGCCTTCTTCTACCTGGTCCAGAAGAACCTCGTGGCGGGCCTGACGGCGGGCGGCACAAAGGGCTGACGCCCCGTCCTGCGTAAAACTCCCGTACGGCTCTGTCGTACGGGTCGGCGGCCCGCGGTGTCCATCCGACCTCGCTGTCACCGCGGGCCGCCCAAGTCCGCAGCGCCCCTTTCAGGGGCGCGGGGAACTGCGCGACCAGCTACACCGAACCCGCAGCTTCACAACGCCCTGTGACCCGAACTCCGTTACATATCAAGGATGTTATGAGCCAGCACCCCGCCGCTCCGGCCCCGACCTCCGCCGCCACGAACACCTTCACCGCCCACGGCGACTGGTGGCGCGACGCGGTGATCTACCAGGTCTACCCCCGCAGCTTCGCCGACAGCAACGGCGACGGCATGGGCGACCTGGAGGGCGTACGCACCCGGCTGCCGTATCTGCGCGACCTGGGCGTCGACGCGGTCTGGCTCAGCCCCTTCTACGCCTCCCCGCAGGCCGACGCCGGCTACGACGTCGCCGACTACCGGGCCGTGGACCCGATGTTCGGCAACCTCCTGGACGCCGACGCCCTGATCCGCGACGCCCATGAACTGGGCCTGCGGATCATCGTCGACCTGGTCCCCAACCACTCCTCCGACCAGCACGAGTGGTTCAAGCAGGCGCTTCGCGAGGGCCCCGGCTCGTCGCTGCGGGACCGCTACCACTTCCGCCCCGGCAAGGGCGAGAACGGCGAACTCCCGCCCAACGACTGGGAGTCCATCTTCGGCGGCCCGGCCTGGACGAGGATCACCGAGCCGGACGGCACCCCCGGCGAGTGGTACCTGCACCTCTTCGCGCCCGAGCAGCCCGACTTCAACTGGGAACACCCGGCCGTCGGGGACGAGTTCCGCTCCGTCCTGCGGTTCTGGCTCGACATGGGAGTCGACGGCTTCCGTATCGACGTCGCACACGGACTGGTGAAGGCGGAAGGCCTCCCGGACCTCGGATCCCACGACCAGCTCAAGCTGCTGGGCAACGATGTCATGCCGTTCTTCGACCAGGACGGCGTACACGCCATCTACCGCGAATGGCGCCTGGTCCTCGACGAGTACGCGGGCGAGCGCATCTTCGTTGCCGAAGCCTGGACCCCGACCATCGAGCGCACGGCGAACTACGTCCGCCCCGACGAACTCCACCAGGCGTTCAACTTCCAGTACCTGGCCACCTATTGGGACGCGGCGGAGCTGAAGGCCGTCATCGACCGCACCCTGGACGCGATGCGCCCGGTCGGCGCCCCCGCGACCTGGGTCCTGTCCAACCACGACGTGACCCGCCACGCCACCCGCTTCGCCAACGAGCCCGGCCTCGGCACGCAGATCCGCCTGGCTGGAGACCGCGCGCTGGGCCTGCGCAGGGCCCGCGCGGCCACCCTCCTCATGCTGGCGCTGCCCGGCTCGGCGTATGTCTACCAGGGCGAGGAGTTGGGCCTGCCGGACGTCGTCGACCTCACGGACGAGGTCCGCCAGGACCCCGCGTACTTCCGGGGCGAGGGCCAGGACGGCTTCCGTGACGGCTGCCGGGTGCCGATCCCGTGGACCCGCGCGGGCTCGTCGTACGGCTTCGGTGACGGCGGCTCCTGGCTTCCGCAGCCCGCGGAGTGGGCCGAGCTGAGCATCGAGGCGCAGACGGGTACGCCCGGCTCCACCCTGGAGCTGTACCGCGCCGCCCTCAGCGCCCGACGCGAACACCCCGGCCTCGGCGCGGGCGACTCCGTCGAGTGGCTGAAGTCCCCGCAGGGCGTCCTCGCCTTCCGGCGCGGCGAGTTCGTGTGCGTCGCGAACGCCAGCGGCGAGTCGGTCACGATCCCGGCGTACGGGGAGGTCCTGGTCGCCAGCGGCGAGGTGACCGTGGCGGAGGCCGAGGCGAAGCTGCCGGCGGACACGACGGTGTGGTGGACGACCGGCTGAGGTCGAACTCGCAGGGCCCGCCGCCCGGTTCGGGGTGGCGGGCCCTGCGTGAGGGAGGCAACCCAGGATCCCGTGGGTCCGGCTACGGCAGTCGCCTGAGCCACAACAGAGCAACGCGGGAGGCGACGGCGGCGACAACGAATCCCACCAGCACCGTAGCCGTGTACGCATGGCCGGGCAGCGTATGCCGGAAACGCTCGAACGCGATGTCGCGAGTGATCGCAAACGCGGCGACGCCGGCGAACATCGCGCCCGCCGACTGCTTGGTCCACTGTCCCGGCTTCGGGCCGGTGCGGCCGACGATCCTGCCGGGGCCAAGAGGTTCTGTCACCCGTCAGTTGTACCGGTACCCGATTCACCGGGCACAGCTCCAAAAGGCCCAGGTTCTCTCAAGAATCCGGCAACTGTGTCAAGGACATCCGCCGGTCGAGCCCAGGCCGGGGGTGGTACTGCAGGTTCTGCTCCCGCGACCGGCGGCTGACCGGACCGAGATCCGACTGACCGGATGCAGCGGCGACGCCAGCCGGCAGTTCCACCTCTCCGGTACGGACTGCTCGCTGAGCAGTCACAGAAATGCGTCGACATTTTCGGGGGAGCGAGCGGAACGGGGGCGGTCCTCTGGGAATGCAACGGCAGGGACAACCAGACCTGGACGACTGGATGACTGGATGACCGAACGTCATCACGGCAACCGGATGACGATTCCCGCACGGCAGCGAGGAACCACTTCGGTATGCCCCTGCGCGGCCGGCGTGACTTGATACCAGTGGGGATACATGCGGCCTGCCCTCTGCCGCGATACGGTCCGGGCCGCCCCGATGCAGAGATCTCCAGCCTCGACCGAGCCCTGCGACCCGCGCGGGATCGCGTCCGGTGAAGAGGGAGCGTCCCAAGGGTTGACCGTCCCACAAGTGGGCTCGTACCTTCTGGTCCGTTGAAAGTTTTCAGTCATCTTGCAGCAAGAACCGGCAAGTGATCTTGCCTGGACCTTCAATGGAGAAGGACCCCCACATGGCCAGTAGAACCCTTTCCGGCGCGCTCGCCCTCGTGGCCGGCGCGTCGATCGCGCTCGCCGTCCCGGCCGGCGCCGCCCACGCCTCCCCGCCCGGCACCAAGGACGTCACCGCCGTCCTCTTCGAGTGGAAGTTCGCCTCGGTGGCGAAGGAGTGCACCAACACCCTCGGCCCCGCCGGCTACGGATACGTCCAGGTCTCCCCGCCCGCCGAGCACATACAGGGCTCGCAGTGGTGGACGTCGTACCAGCCGGTGAGCTACAGGATCGCGGGCCGCCTCGGTGACGCCACCGCCTTCAAGAGCATGATCGACACGTGTCATGCCGCAGGTGTGAAGGTCGTCGTCGACACCGTCGTCAACCACATGTCCGCGGGCAGCGGCACCGGCACCGGCGGTTCGTCGTACACGAAGTACAACTACCCCGGCCTGTACTCCTCCTACGACTTCGACGACTGCACGGCCACCGTCAGCGACTACACCAACCGCGCCAACGTCCAGAACTGCGAGCTCGTGCAGCTCGCCGACCTCGACACCGGTGAGGAGTACGTCCGTTCGGCCATCGCCGGGTACCTGAACTCCCTGCTCGGCTACGGTGTCGACGGCTTCCGCATCGACGCGGCCAAGCACATTCCGGCGGCCGATCTGGCCAACATCAAGTCCCGGCTGAGCAACGCGTCGGCGTACTGGAAGCAGGAGGTCATCTACGGCAGCGGCGAGGCCGTCCAGCCCACCGAGTACACGGGCAACGGCGACGTCCAGGAGTTCCGTTACGCGTACGACCTCAAGCGCGTCTTCAACAACGAGAACCTCGCCTACCTGAAGAACTACGGCGAGGGCTGGGGCTACATGAGCAGCTCGGTCGCCGGTGTCTTCGTCGACAACCACGACACCGAGCGCAACGGCTCCACGCTCAGCTACAAGGACAACGCCAACTACACCCTCGCCAACGTCTTCATGCTCGCCCACCCGTACGGCGCCCCGGACATCAACTCCGGGTACGAGTTCTCCGACACGGACGCCGGCCCGCCCAACGGCGGTACCGTCAACGCCTGTTGGCAGGACGGCTGGAAGTGCCAGCACGCCTGGCCGGAGATCCTGCGCATGGTCGCCTTCCGCAACACCGTGCGCGGCGAGTCCGTCACCAACTGGTGGGACAACGGGGGCGACGCCATCGCCTTCGGGCGGGGCGGTAAGGGGTACGTGGCCATCAACCACGAGTCGAGCAGCCTGAGTCGCACGTACCAGACCTCGCTGCCCGCCGGTACGTACTGCAACGTGCAGAGCAACACTCCGGTCACCGTGAACGGTTCGGGTCAGTTCACCGCGACCCTCGGCTCCAACGCGGCCCTCGCGATCTACGCGGGCAAGTCCACCTGCTGAAAGTTCTTTCCGTTGCTTTCAAGACCCTTGCTGTAAACCTTTCGGCGGCGGTACGGTCGCGCGGGGTCGGACCCGAAGAGCCGTGATCGCAAGGAGTCCATCCGTGATACCGAGATGGCCGTCGCCGACAAGGCGCCGTGCAGCCAGTACCACCCGCGTTGCCAGTACCACCCGTGGCGCCGGTACCACCCGTACCGCCCACGCCGGACGAGTCGCCGCGCTCACCGTGACCGCGCTGATAGCGGCCCTTGTCCAGCCCCTGGCTGCCGGGTCCGCGGGGGCCGCCACCCCGCCCCCGCCCCCCTCCGACGCGAAGCTGGCGAAGACCGCCGCCCGCAACGACCTGACCCGCGAGCAGTTCTACTTCGTCCTGCCAGACCGTTTCGCCAACGGCAGCACCGCCAACGACCGTGGCGGACTCACCGGTTCACGCCTCGCCACCGGCTACGACCCCACCGACAAGGGCTTCTACCAGGGCGGCGACCTCAAGGGCCTCACGAGCAAGCTCGACTACATCAAGGGCCTCGGCACCACCGCCATCTGGATGGCCCCGATCTTCAAGAACGAGCCGGTGCAGGGGACCGGGGCGGACGCCTCAGCCGGATATCACGGGTACTGGATCACCGACTTCACCCAGGTCGACCCGCACTTCGGCACCAACCAGGACCTCGAAACCCTCATCGCCAAGGCACACGCCAAGGGCCTGAAGGTCTTCTTCGACGTCATCACCAACCACACCGCCGACGTCGTCGACTACGAGCAGAAGTCCTACGACTACCTCTCCAAGGGTGCCTTCCCCTATCTCACCAAGGACGGCGAGCCCTTCGACGACGCCGACTACGCGGACGGCACCGAGGCCTTCCCGAAGGTCGACGCCGACTCCTTCCCGCGCACGCCCGTAGTGCCCGCCGCGAAGAGGAACGCCAAGGTCCCGTCCTGGCTCAACGACCCGACGATGTACCACAACCGGGGCGACTCCACCTGGGCCGGCGAGTCCGCCACGTACGGCGACTTCGTCGGGCTCGACGACCTGTGGACCGAGCGTCCCGAGGTCGTCAGCGGGATGGAGAAGGTCTACGAGCGCTGGGTACGGGACTTCCGGATCGACGGTTTCCGGATCGACACCGTGAAGCACGTCAACATGGAGTTCTGGACCCAGTGGGCCACGGCGCTCGACACGTACGCGGCCCGGCATGGGCGCGACGACTTCTTCATGTTCGGCGAGGTCTACTCCGCCGACACGTCCGTGACCTCCCCGTACGTCACCCAGGGCCGCCTGGACTCCACCCTCGACTTCCCCTTCCAGGACGCGGCCCGCTCGTACGCCTCCCAGGGCGGCAGTGCCCAGAAGCTCGCCTCGGTCTTCGGCGACGACTACAAGTACACGACCGACAAGGCCAACGCGTACGAGCAGGTCACCTTCCTCGGCAACCACGACATGGGCCGCATCGGGTCCTTCCTGCGACAGGACAACCCCCGGGCCACCGACGCCGAACTGCTCGCCAAGGACAGGCTCGCCAACGAGCTGATGTTCCTCGGCCGCGGCAACCCGGTCGTCTACTACGGCGACGAGCAGGGCTTCACCGGCGCGGGCGGTGACAAGGACGCCCGTCAGACCATGTTCGCCTCGAAGGTCACCGACTACCTCGACGACGACGAACTCGGCACCGACCGCACGCACGCGAGCGACGCCTACGACACGAGAGCACCGCTCTACCGGCAGATCAGTGCTCTCGCCAAGCTCCGCAAGGCCAACCCGGCCCTCACGGACGGCGTCCAGACCGAGCGTTACGCGGCTGACGGCCCCGGCGTCTACGCCTTCTCCCGCACCGACGCCAAGGACGGCACCGAGTACGTCGTCGCCTTCAACAACGCGGCCGAGGCGAAGACGGCGACCTTCGCGACCGGTTCGGCCGACATGACCTTCAAGGGGATCTACGGCACCGACGCCAAGGTGACGAGCGGCGGCGCAGACAGGAAGATCACCGTCTCCGTCCCGCCCGGCGCCGCGATCGTCCTCAAGGCCGCCGGCAAGCTCCCCACCCCCGCCACCAAGCCGTCCGTCACCCTCACAGCCCCGCCCACCGGCGCCACCGGCACCGTGAACATCACCGCCGACGTCGACGGCGGCCGGCTCGACCGCGTCGTCTTCGCCGCCCAGGTAGGCAACGGCACGTGGCAGACCCTCGGCTCCGCCGACCACGCGCCCTACCGGGTCACCCAGACCATCGCCAAGGACGTTGCCCCCGGAACACCCCTGCGCTACAAGGCAGTTGTGATCGACAGCACCGGACGCACGGCAAGCGCCATGGCGGCCTCCACCACGGGCACCCCGCCCGCCCCCGAGGTCCCCACGGCCTCCTCGCGCGACTACGCGGTCGTCCACTACAAGCGCGCGGACGGCGACTACACCGGCTGGCGTCTGTACGCCTGGGGCGACATCGCCGACGGCGAGGGCACGACCTGGCCGGCGGGCCACGACTTCGTCGGGCGGGACGCGTACGGCGCCTTCGCCTACGTCAAGCTCAAGCCCGGTGCCAGCAATGTCAGTTACCTGGTCATCGACAAGGACGGCACCAAGGACGTCTCCGCCGACCGCTCGATCGACGTCACGAAGACCGGCGAGATCTGGGCCGAGCAGGGCAAGGAAGCCGTACTGACGGAGAGGCCCACCGCCGACTATCCCGACCAGGACACGTCCAAGGCGGTCCTCCACTACCACCGCGCCGACGGCGACTACGACGGCTGGGGCTTGCACGTCTGGTCCGGCGCCGCGAACCCCACGGACTGGTCGAAGCCCCTGGAGCCGGTGCGGACCGACGCGTACGGCGCGGTCTACGAAGTACCACTCAACGCCGGTGTCACCAGCCTCAGTTACATCCTCCACAAGGGTGACGAGAAGGACCTCTCGACCGACCAGGCCCTCGACCTCAAGACCAACGGCCACGAGGTCTGGCTCCTGAACGGCCAGGAGAAGTACCTGCTCCCGCAGCCCGCGGGCAGCTCGGCCGCCCTGGACCCGACCACCTCCAAGGCGGTCTGGATCGACCGGAACACCGTCGCCTGGAACGGCAACGACACCGCCGCCTCGACCCAGTTGCTGTACTCCCGCACCGGCTCGATCACGGCGAAGGACGGCGCGCTTACCAGCACCGACGAGCGCTGGCTCCGCCTCACCAAGTCGGCCCTCACCGACGCCCAGAAGGCCAGGTTCCCGCACCTCGCCTCGTACACCGCCTGGACGATCGACCCGCGCGACAGCGACCGGGTCCGCGAGGCCCTGCGCGGCCAGCTCGTGGCCTCCCAACGGGCCGCGAACGGGGCTGTGCTGGCGGCGACGGGTGTCCAGATCGCCGGCGTACTCGACGATCTCTACGCCGCCGCGTCGAACGCCGGCCTCGGGTCGGGCCTTCCGTAACGGCCGTCCCATGCTGACCGTTCGGGCTTCCACAGCGCAATCGGTGAACTCGGAATGGACGGCTCTCTCGCGAAGATGCAGCGTGACGACACCACGGGGGTGTGGTCTGCCACCGACCCCTGTTCGGTCGTCCTCACCGCGAACTCCGAGCTCAGCCTCGTCGTGGACCTGCGTCCACGTGACTTTCCAGGACACCGCGAATCCTCATCTCCGGCAGCCAGCGGGACTCGTCGATCTCGGTGCCCTCGTAGTCGCCCAGAGCCTCGACGATGGCGTCCAGGACACCTGCCGTGAGCCACTTTCGCCAGATGGCCCGCAAGCTCACCTCCTTGCCGAAGTGCTGCGGAAGCTCCCGCCACCGGATGTCGTTGCGGACTTTGTAGAAGCCCGCTTCGAGGACGGTGCGCAAGGAGATCTTCCGGCCCTTCGGAGTGAGCGCCGGGACTTTGCTGACGAGCATGCCCCACTGCTCGTCAGTCAGGGTGTCCGGGACCAGCTTCCCGTTCTCGCGGAAAAATGCCTGGACATTGCAGGGGCTGCCGGCCGCAGAGTTCTTGGGGTCCCTTACGAACTCGATCTTCAGGTCCAGCATCTCGACGACCATAGACCGAACGTGTGGCGGAGCCTCCAGTAGATTTTCCGAGGAAAGGTCCGAGAGGGAGAGGATCTGGCTCTTGCGGTCGAGTGCCGCGTCGAGTTCCGACAGCAGCGTCTGAGCGATGGCGCGCTGGGATTTCAGTTCCTTGATGTTCTGCTCGAACTTGTCCTGGGCAGCCTTGACCACCAGGGGGGCGATACCTGCGGCGGTGTATTCGACGAGCTTCGTGGTTCGGATGGTTTCGAGCTTGTCGATCTGCGCATCGAGGTCGGTGATGCGCGAGCTGTATTCGTTCCCAGTGACGGGGAGGGCCCCAATCCAGTCGTCGGCAGCCCTTTCGAGGAACTGGCGGTCACCGAAAACGCCGACGACGGATTTCCACACGGCTTCTTCGATCAGGTCCGCGCGGTAGTACTTGCACCCCCGCACGTCCCTGTCCTTGGAGTGCTCAAAGCAGAAGTACATGTGTCGCCTTGTCTGCGCGACGCGACGGCCGACGAAGTAGCCTCCGCATGTTCCGGTGATGCGGCCGGAGAGGTGATAGAGGTGTTCCCGGCTCCCCCGGGGGACGTAGCGGGTATCGAAGTAGGTGCGTAGCTTTTTGACGAGGCCGTCGTCGAGAAGCTTCGGGAGGCTGATGCGTTCGGTCGGGCCCCACTTCGGCTGACCGTCTGGGCCGAGGGCGGTCTTGGTGCCCTTGTTCTTGAGGCTGCGGTATTCGGTGTATCCGTCGAGGATGGGGCCTTGGAGGCGCAGGCGGAGGTTGGGGCCGGTCCAAGCGACGCCACTGCGGGTGCGGTAGTTGTCGGCGTTGAGGGCTTCTGCCGCGCGGTCGAGGCTGTATCCCTGTTCGAGGAGGCAGTGGGCGGCCCTCTTCAGGACCTCGACTTCCTTGTGGTGCGGGACCGCCTTGGAGCCGCCGCGTTGGCCTCGGCCTTCGATTTTGTAGCCGTAAGGAGGCACGCCGCATACCCAACCACCAGCCTTTGCCTTGGCGTTGAGGCCGTCGATGGTGCGTTCACGGACGGCGTTCCACTCTGCCTGGGTCTGGGCGATGAAGGTGGAGAGGGCGAGCTTGCCGTTCGAGGTGGTGGTGTCGATGCTCTGGGTAAGGGAGATGGCGGCGACGCCAGCTTCTTCCAGCATCCAGAACCAGGGGATGAGGACGCGCTCGGAGCGGCCGATCCGGTCGATAGCCTTGACGAGGACGACGTCCACGAAGCCGTCTTTGATGTCCTCGCGTAGACGGTCGAGGCTGGGGCGGCTGAATTTGGTGCCGGAGATTCCGGGGTCACGGTAGATCTTGAAGAGGGTGAGGAAGGGGTTCGCGTCGATGTGCGCGAGGCCGTCTTCCTCCTGGCTGTCCATGCTGTGGCCGAGTGTTTGCTCCTTGGTGGAAACTCGGGCGTAGAGGGCCACGCGCTTCACCATGGACTCGATTCCAGGCATGGTGAAACCAGCGGTAAGCTGCGTCATGTCAGTTCCTTCGAGACTGGCCAAACCGACCCCGGGAGGGCCTGAGAAACGCTCCCGGGGTCGCCTTTTGGCTGATCTTACTCTTTGCACTAGGCCGTCAAGCGGCCTTGTTGTGAAGCGGGTTATCGCTCTCGCCGATGTTCGTCGGCCCGGCGTGATCACCATGGAACTCGGCGATCTCGTCATCGTGTTCAACGCGACGCCCCAGCGCGGTGAGCAGCGGGTCGGCCCGCTCGCCGGGACCTCGTACGCGCTGCATCCCGTACAGCGGGCGGGAGCGGACCCCGTCGTCAAGTCGGCCACGTACGACCGGGGTTCGGGCACGTTCGCCGTTCCGGCAAGAACCGTCGCGGTGTTCTCGCGCACCTCCTGACAAGGGGATTACCCTGGTGGGGCAGACCATGGACCTCGGTCTGCCCCACCGGTGTGTCCAAGGGCGGTCAGATGGACGGCAACGGCAAGCGGACCGACACCACCGTGCTCGTCGTGGACGGCACAGCGGCCGGCCGCTACGCGATGAGTGCCCTGCTCCGCCGCGCCGGTTACCAGGTCGTCCCGGTCGCCGGCGCTCACGAGGCGCTCGCCGAACTCGACGTACGGCTGCGCAAGGGCATCCTGCCCGACGTGGCCCTCATCAACGTGAACCTGCCTGGCGTGAGCGGGGTCGAACTGTGCCGCCGGATCAAGACCAGGCCGCACATGGCAGGCCTGCCCGTCGTCCACTTCTCGGCCTCCGCCATGTCCCCGGGCGAGCGTCGCGACGGGCTGGAGGCGGGCGGGGAGGCGTATCTGACGGTGCCCGCCGAGCCCGGGGAGATCGACGCGGTGCTGCGGGCCGCGGTACGCGCCTCGCGGCTGCGGGCCGACGACCAGGCACTGGCACGGCGGCTGACCCGGCTGTCGGAGACGATCTTCACCATCCAGTCGGCGCGCTCCCTGCAGGAACTCGCCGACGCCGCCGCCGAGGGCACCGCGCGGCTCACCGGCTCACCCGCCGCCGTGTTCTTCCTCGGCCCGGACGACGAGCTGTACCGCGCCACCTCGCGCGACCGCACCACGCTCGCCATGCCGGACGAGAACGCCCACCGCCTCGTCGCGGGTCTGCTGCGGCGTCTCACCCGCGGGCAGAGCGGGGTGCAGATCACCACGGTGCCCTCGCCGCTGTGGCCCGCCGGGTTCTTCCGGCCGGGCATGGAGCACGACGCCCGCCTGGTGCTGATCCCCACCGAGGACGGCAGGGCCTCGGTGTGCCTGGCCACGCCCACCCGCGGGACGCGCAGGGTGAGCCCCGAGAACGAGTCCCTGGTCGCCCGGCTCGCCCAGGCCACCGTGCTCGCCGCCGAGCCGCTGCTCATGTACCAGGTCGAGCGGCATGTCGCCCTCACCCTCCAGCACAGCTTCCTGCCCCGCCCCGACCGGCTGCCCGACCTGCCGGGCATCGACGTCGTGGTCCGGTACGTGCCCGCGTCCCGGGACGCCGAGATCGGCGGCGACTTCTACGCCGCCCTGCGCACCGACGACGGCATGCTCACCGCGGTCGGTGACGTCGTCGGGCACTCGCTGGACGCGGCCACCGTCATGGTCGAGATCCGGCACGCGCTGCGCGCCTACTGCGTCGACGAGAGCGACCCGGCCGTGCTCGCCGAACGCCTCGACCGGATGCTCCAGCGCTACCACCCCGAGGTCACGGCCACCGTCTGCCTGGTCCACGTCGACCCGGGCACCGGGCGCACCCGTATCGCCAACGCGGGCCACATCCCGCCGCTGATCATCCGCGACACCGGCAGTGCCGACTACGCCAAGGCCGCGGGCCCGCTGCTCGGTGTGGGCCTCGCCCATCCGCCGCCCACCGAACTGTTCCTCGAACCCACCGACCGGCTCCTCATGATCACCGACGGTCTGATCGAGACCCGGGGCACCGACCTCGCGGACTCCATGGAGCACCTGCGCGCGGCGGCCTCCGGCGCGCTGCCCGGCCTGGACGCCCTCTGCGACACACTGCTGGTCTCCTTCGGCCACGACCGGGAGGACGACATCGCGATGCTGGCGCTGCGGCTCGCTGACTAGGGCCGACGGTCAGGGCTGACGATCGGAGCCAACGGCTAGGGTGTGATGGCCGTGCCGTCGTAGAACAGGGGTTTGACCCATGCCGCAGATCACCGTCGACTACTCGGGTTCGCTGACCGAGGCCTTCGACCGGCGCGCGTTCGCGCTCGCGCTGCACGAGGAGGTCGTCGCCACGGCGAAGGCGAAGCCCGAGGCGTGCAAGACGCAGTTCCGCCGCACCGAGGACGCCACGGTCGGCGCGGACAGCGACGGCCACGCGATCGTGCATGTCTGGATCGGCATGCTCACCGGGCGCACGGTGGCGACGAAGGCCCAACTGACGGAAGCCGTACTGGAGTTGGTACGCGCCCATGTGAAGCCCGTCGAGGGACTCGCCCTGCACGCCTCGGTCGAGGTCCGCGAACTCGACGACTCCTACCGCAAGTTCGACAACTGAGCCGGTTGCCGATCAGGACGCGAGCGAGATGAGTCGTGCGACCAGGTCGCTGAACGGGCCGTCGGTGGGCTCCTGTTTGAGTATCCGGCGCAGCAGCGCGGCCATCTCCTCGTCATAGGCGGCGCTCACGGCGGCCAGCGCCGCGAAGTCGTGCACGAGCTGCGCCTCCAGCTCACCGCGCGGCACCCGCCGCCCGTCCAGCCAGATCAACGCGGTCGACTCGACGAGCGATATCCATGTCCGGATGACCAACTCCAGCCGGGCGGGCGCCTCTTCGACGCTCAGTTCCAGATGCGACAGGATCTGGACGTACGCGACCTGTCGTACGGCGTCGATGAGCGCGTTCGTCGTCGAGGCGCTGCTCGAACGCACCTCGTCCGCGGACACCGCCGGACCACCGCGCATCAACGCCGCGAAGCCGGGCCCGTGTTCGTCGACGAAGTCGAAGAACCGGCGCATCACACGCAGCAGCCGCGACCCCAGCGGACCCTCGTGCGGCTCCGTGAACCGGCCTGCCAGGTCGTCCGACGCCCGCTTCAACGCGGCCTCGTACAAGCTGAGTTTGCCGGGGAAGTAGTGGTAGACCAGTGGGCGCGAGATGCCCGCGGCCGACGCGATCTCATCGATGGAGACCTCGTCGGGCGAGCGGCGGCTGAACAGTTCGAGGGCGACGCCGATCAACTGCTGCCGGCGTTCCTCGACTCCCATTCTGCGGCGAACCCCGGTTGTCATGCGAACACCTTACCGATCGGATACGGCCCGCAACGGACGGGTCCGACCGAGGATGTTCACAAATCCAGCACAAGTGGACTCCGTCGTGCCCGCGACACACAGATCAGCATCGAGTCCACCCGCTCGGCGTCGGTCAGCAGCCCGTCACGATGGTCGACTTCCCCCGCGAGCACGCGCTGTTGGCAGGTCCCGCAGAACCCCTGCTCGCACGAGTACGCGGTGTCCGGCAGCTCCGCCCGTACCGCGGCCAGCACCGTGGAGTCGGCGGCCACCGTCAACGTCCGCCCGCTGCGCCGGAGTTCGACCTCGAAAGGCTGATCGCCCCCGGTCGACGTACGCGGGGTGAAGCGCTCCAGACGCAGCACGGCACCCTCGGGCACCCGGGCCTCCACCGCGGCCGTCAGCGCCTCGGGGCCGCAGCAGTAAACGGCGGTGCCTTCGGGCAGGTCCGCCGCCACATCCGCGAACAGCGCGTCGAGGTCGGGCAGCCCGTCCTCGTCCTCCGCGACGACTCTCACCCGGCCGTCGCCCGCGCCCAGTTCCTCGATCTCGGCGAGGTACGGCATCGAGGCCCGGCTCCGGCCCCCGTACAACAGCCGCCATTCCAGGCCGGGTTGTGCGTGCACCGCCCGGAGCATCGGCAGGATCGGAGTGATGCCGATGCCGCCGGCCACGAAGACGTACGCCGGAGCCGGGGTGAGCGGGAAACGGTTGCGCGGGCCGCGCACCTCGACGGTCATGCCCGCCCGCAGTCCCTTGTGCACCTCGCGCGAGCCTCCGCGTCCGTCCGGCACCAGCCGTGCGGCGACGGTGTACGACGAGGTGTCCGCCGGGTCCCCGCACAGCGAGTACTGCCGTACGAGCCCCGACGGCAGCACCAGATCGAGATGCGCACCCGGCGCCCAGCCCGGCAACTCCCGTCCCTCCAAGCGGAGTTGTACGACCCCGTCGGCGACCGTCTCGTGCGCGGCGACCGTCAGCCGCAGGGCCCGGGAGCGCGGCCGGCCGGAGACCGGCTCCGCCAGCGCCGGCAGCGGCCACAGCGGTGAGCCCTCGATCCGGCGCCGCACGGCCCGCCGGGCGAGCAGCGCGGCCCCCGCGGTGAGCGCGAGAGTCAGCGGCCGGGGCATCAGGCGGCGCCCCGGTCGGCGGCCACGGCGGCGGGGGAGGAGGCCAGATAGGCGACGGCCTGCTCGGTGGAGCCCTCCTGGGACGGGTGGTAGCCCCGGGCGAGATAGCGCGGCACCGATCTCGCCATGGCCCGGGTCGACGGCAGCAGGCCCCGCTTCCCGCGCACGTAGAAGCCCCGGAAGGTCGGCTTGCGGAGGTTCGGGGCCGGATCGTTCGCCATGAAGAAGCGCACCCCGCGCTGCCACAGGAAGAACATCACCAGCAGCCCGGTCAGCCAGGTCCGCACGCGCCGCCGGTAGCTCCCGTCGACGTGTGTGAACAGGTCGAAGGCGACCGACCGGTGCTCGACCTCCTCGGCGCCGTGCCAGCGCAGCAGGTCCAGCATGGTCGGATCGGCGCCGCGCCGGTCCAGCTCCGGCGCGTTGAGTATCCAGTCGCCGAGGAACGCCGTGTAGTGCTCGATGGCCGCGATGACGGCGACCCGTTCCATCAGCCACCACTCGCGCGCCCGGCGGCCCGGCAGGGGGAACCGGTCGCCGAGCAGCTTCTCGAAGAGCCAGTCGATCTGGGCGGTGTACGGCGTCGGATCGAGCCCCGACTCCCTCAGATGCGGGAGGACTTCGTCGTGGGCCTGGGAGTGCATCGCCTCCTGGCCGATGAACCCGACGACGTCCGCCCGCAGCCGTTCGTCGCGGATGTACGGCAGCACCTGCTTGTACACGTGCACGAACCACCGCTCACCGGCGGGCAGCAGCAGATGCAGCACGTTGATGGTGTGCGAGGTGAACGGATCCCCCGGCACCCAGTGCAGCGGGGTGCCCTCCCAGGAGAAGGACACCTTGCGCGCCTTGAGCGGTGTGTGAGCCGGTATGTGCGGTGGAACGTGTTCGGCGGCGACGGGATCGGGGCTGTTGGACATGGCGTCAATGTACTGATGAGTAGGAGGTGAGGAAACCCTCCTGTGCAGACTTGTTGACGCCAGTGTCAGCTAGCGCAACCCCCCGATGGCCCGCCCGTCCTTGAGAGTTCCCTTCAGGCCCGCCTGAGCGCCCTGCCGGGTCTTCGCCGCCAGCATGGCACCCCGCGCCGAAGAACTCACCCCGCCCGTCGCTGTGATCGACGCCGTGTTCTCGGTGCCGGCGGCCAGCATGAACCACTCGCCCGCCCCCGACTTCCACAGCACTCCGGCGAGCACGTTCGGGTCGCGGGGGCCGCACGCCGGGCTGCTCTCGGACTTCGCCGCGACCGCCCCGTACTGCCCGCCCGGCGTGTGGAACTGGGCCAGCACCCGGGCGCCGTCGCCCCGCCAGGTCTCGGCGCGGGTGCACACCCAGTCGGCGGCGCCGCTCGCGTCGGGCAGTGGCTGCTCGGCGTACTGCCAGGCGTTCACGGAGCGCACGCCCTGGGAGTGCATCGTGGCGAGGGAGCAGGCGAACGGCGACCATGTCGCCAGCGCCGCCGGAGCCGAGGCCTCGCGGGGTGCGGTCGGGCGGCCCGTGGTGAGGTGGGCCGGGACGAGTTCGCCGAGGTCGCTCAGCAGACGGGCGCCACCGGCGTCGGTCACCTGGAGCGTGTTCCAGGACTGGCAGGTGCCGGTCTGCGCGACCGGGCTGGCCAGCGGTCCGGTCGCCCCGTCGGTCAGCCCCAGGTCGATCGGCGTCCCGGCCGGCGTGCGCAGGTCCCGCATCTCCGCCTTGAGCACCCAGGGCGCCGTCAGATAGCGGACGTTGCCGTCGGCCCGGTCGAGGACCACCGCGTCGGCCTCGGCGCCGGTCGCGCCGTCGACGCGGGCGAAGTCGAGGGCGGCCCCGCTCGTGCCGTCCTTCGGTTCGGCGTACCGGGCGATGCGCAGACCGTCGTAGAGGATCACCACGTGGGCCGCGTCGACCGTGCCCGCGTAGAGGAGCTGGGGCGGGCCGGCCGGGCCGCCGGACGGGGTGCCCGGGGTCGCCGACACCTGGACCGCCTCGCCGGGGCGGGCCCAGACGGCGAGGGCGCGGCGCAGCAGGGCGCTGTCGCCGACGAGGTCACCGCGCGCGGGCCAGACGGAGAAGTCGGTGCGCGCGGAGGACTTCCAGGTGGCGGGCGCCACCAGGGTCAGCCGGGCCGGGTCCAGGGCGGCTTCGGCGGCCGGGTTCTTCGCGTACGCGGGGGCGGCGGCACCGTCCGGGGCCCAGCCGTCGCCGGGCAGACCGAGCAGCGCGCCGCACACCGCGACGGCCGCGGCGGCGACGAGCGCGGCCTTCAGGTGTTGCCTGCGCCGCAGCAGGTCGGTCGGGCGGGCCTGGAGCGAACAGGGGTCGAACTCGGCGGAGTCGAGCAGCGCGTACTGCGCCGGGACCTCGTCCGCCTCGCGGAGCGCCTCGATCGGCCGGTCGACCCCGGCGGCCTCCAGGGCGGTGCGTACGTCGGAGTCCGGGAGCCTCTCCAGACCGCGCAGGACGTACGCGGCCCGCGCGGGGCCGGAGAGGGCCGACAGCCGCTGGTCCAGGGCGAGTTCCTCGGCGCCGCCGGCACGCGGGAAGAGCCGCAGGCCCCACACCTGGGGGAGCAGCGGCGGCAGCTGCGACCGTTTCGGCAGCGTGCGGCCCCGCCACGGCTGCCCCGCCGCGAGTGCCGTACGCAGCACCTGGAGGCGGACGAGCGCGTAACCGGGGTCGCCCGCGCGGCCCTTCGGCTGGGCCGGGATCGCGGCCGTCGCCGTGCGTCCCCTGGGCAGCGCGCGCTGGGTGAGGGCGTGCGCGGTCAGGACCCGTCGGCCCAGGCCGAGGCTCGGCGGCAGCACCAGATAGGCGAGCCGGACAAGCCGGGGGTAGTGCTCGACGAGCGCGGCCTCGGCCTGCTCCACGTCGATGACGGGGCGGCCCTTCGCGCTGTTACCGGGGGTGGGACTGAAGGCGACATCCTGTGACTGCACGTTCAGCAGAACGAGCGAATCGTCGGATGGTCACCTGGCCCGCCCGGAGTCACTGGTCGGGGTCGGTCAGCAGACGGGCGTAGTTCGCCATCGACCGCTGGTAGCGCGGCAGATGGGGAGCGAGGGCGCCGAGGACCAGCGAGAGGCCCTCACGGTCACGGCCGAGGCTGGACAGACACAGCGCCAGACACGCTCGTACGGCGTCGTCCAACTCGTCGGAGGGGGCGTCCAGTTCGGGCGTGAGCAGTTTGACGCCCTCCTCGGCCTGCCCGAGGTTCCGCAGTGAACTCGACAGCTGGATCTTGGCGCGGCGGCCCTTGTAGCCGCTGTCTTCGCTGAGCCCGAGCGCGAGAGCCTCCCGGTAGAGCGGTGCCGCCCGGTCCGAGTGGCCCGTGGAGTCCCAGGCGCACGCCTGTTCGAATGGGGCCAGGGGGCTGTCGGCGGGCAGTTCCGCGACGAGGGTGTCGATCACGGCGCGGAAGTCGGCCCCGTGGTCCTCGTCGTAGTCGTCGAAGGTGGCCCAGGCCGCGTCCACGCGCTCATTCCAGTCCGCGTTCACTCAGGTCGCCTCGCGATGTCCGTGCCGGTCATGCTTGCTGACCTGCTTTTCTGCTGGGGGTCCGGGGCCCGCGGCGGCAGCCGCAGATGTCGGAGCCCCCGGGAAGATGCAGCACTTGCCCACTCTCGCACACACGTTCCCTGATTGAGTGGTCTGTGCCCGGCAGCCGTATCGAGGGCGGGGGCTCCTCGACGGAGCTTCCCGCGGCATGGGCCGAGAGTAATGTCGGCGGCGAACGGACCGGAGGACGAACAGATGATGGTGACGCGACCGAAGCTCGCGGCTGCCGCGGTCACAGCCGTGGCGGCGCTGGCACTGACGGGCTGCTCGGGCGGCGACAGCGATCGGGCGACGGCGATCGACGCCACGCCGGTCGCCGCGACGGGCAGCCTGGAGCAGCTCGCGAGCAAGGCGGGCTGCAAGCCGATCATGCAGATCGACGCGGACGAGCTCCGCCAGGCCGCCTGCAAGACCACCACCTACGGCAAGTTCCTTCTCCTGACCTACGCCACCGACCGCGGCCAGCGCGAGTGGATCAACGGGGCCAAGGACTACGGCGGCTTCTACCTCCTCGGCCGCAAGTGGACCGCGGTCGGCGACCAGAAGATGATCGCCAAGCTGCAGGGCAAGCTCGGCGGGACCACCGAGGCGGGCGCCGACCACCACGCGGCCGGCCACGAAGGCTGAGCGGAAGCAGGAACAAGAAGGACAAGAGAAAGCCGGTGGCGGGAGAACCCGCCACCGGCTTTCTCAGGTGGCCCACCGTCGGTGGGCCACTGGTGGATCTACTGGCACTTCTTGCCGGTGTTGATGCAGTTGACCATCTTGTTCATCGTGTTCACGGAGAAGAAGTTGATGAAGTCGTTGTGGTCGGTGATCGGCTTGTGCAGGTTCTCCGGGAAGGAGTCCACCGCGTACGGGTTCACGACCGTGCCGTTCTGCAGCTTGGGGGCCGGAACGTTGTAGACCAGACGGACCTGGAGCTGGGGGATCGCCTTGAAGCCGTTGGCGCAGGTGCCGTCGGCCTGGACGAAGGACACGTGAGTGCGGTGGTTCGCACTGTCGATGTTCTGGCCGTCCCAGCAGCTCTGGAAGTCGGTCGTACGGACCACGGAGCTGCCCTGGGGGCAGATCGGGTACTTGTCCTTCAGCTGCACCTTGTTCTCGAAGCCGGTGCAGCTCCAGTTCACGTTGGCGTTCGCGTTGCCGTTGACGAAGGCCTTGGCGTCACCGGTGATGATGCGCAGGGCGGACGGCATCGCGACGACGTTGCCCTTCTTGTTGCCGACGAACTTGAGCTGGGCCTGGACGGGCTGGAGGATCTTGCCGACGTTGCCCTCCTTGCCACCGCCGTCCGCGTTCTGGTCGAAGTCCTGCGAACCGTCCTGCAGACGCAGTACCGGCCAGAAGTACGACGACTTGTCGCCCTGGTTCTGGCAGCTCGTCTGGGCCGCGAGCAGTTCCTGGTCGCTGGCGAACGCGTCGTTGCTCTGGTTGCCGACGTAGTCGTGCAGGTGGTGCGCACCGTTGGCGACACCGGGGGCGACGATCACGTTGTCCGTGTTGTGGTTGTCGTTCCCGTTGGTGCCGCACTTCGTGGTGAAGGAGCCACGCGAGCCGCTGTTGCCGTTCGCAGCGAGTCCGTTCGCGCCCACACCCAGCTGGGCGTTGGCCTGCACCGTGGTGATGTCGACGAAGTCGGAGGCCACCGGACCGTTGCCGCCCTGGCCGCCACCGGCGGCGTTGCCCGCACCGGCGCCCGCACCGGCGTTGCCGGCACCAGCGTTGCCCGCACCGGCGTTACCCGCGCCGGCATTACCCGCACCGGCGTTGCCCGCACCGGCGTTGGCCTGGCCGTTGTTGTTCTGGTTGCCGTTGTTGTTCTGGCCGTTGCCCTGGTTGTTGTTGCCCTGGCCCTGGCCGGCGTTGGTCTGCGGCGCGGCCGCGACACCGGTGCACTGGGCGAACTGCGCCAGGTTGTCAGCCCCGGAACCACCGGCCCGCTTGATGTTGATGCGGATCCGGTCGATCGCGGCGACCCGCTTGTCCTTCAGCGGACCGACGATCGCGTTCTGAACGAAGCTGGCGTCGCCGGCCTGAGCCTGGCGAGTGGAGGCGAGACGTGCGTAGGCCTCGGTGATCTGGTTGTCCAGATTCGCGAGCTCCTTGTCCACACCGGCGCGGGCGCCGCTGGGGACGTTCGAGAGCTTCTGACCGATGTCCGGGCAGTCGATCGTGGCGATCTGTGCGGCAGCGGCCTTGGTCTGGTTCTGGGCGCCGTTCTCCTCGTGTGCGGAGGCGTAGAAATTCGCCCAGACAAGTCCACCACCACCGATCGCGAGGGCCGCGGATGCGGCCACGGCGCGAACGGCCAGTGGTGAGCGTCGTTTACGTGCATTGCGTCCCATGGAACTCCTCTGACTTCCTTGCGGGGCTATCGAGGCGCCCGACAGGAGTTGAAGCGGCGTCGTTCCATACGAGGGGGACCTCAGGAGTGTTCAGCCGCCTCAGAAATTGATGAGAGATTCGTAGGACAATTCAGCCCGAACTCCACCGGTTGTACCGGGAGTTGCGGATCTCTTACGGCAAGTGTTCGGCGAGGGAACGGATGCCGCCGACTTTGGCGTGCTTTCAGCGTCCCTGGTCGAGATATGTCAGTACCGCCAGGACGCGTCGGTTGTCATCGTCCGACACCTCGAGTCCGAGTTTGGCGAAGATGTTGGACGTGTGCTTGGCGATCGCCCGCTCCGTGACAACCAGATGCCCAGCGATCGCCGCGTTCGAACGTCCCTGGGCCATGAGTTCCAGCACCTCCAGCTCCCGGGGTGTCAGCCGTCCCAGTGGCCGGCGGTCTCCGGCGCGCCCCGCCAGCAGCTGCTGGATCACCTGCGGGTCCATGGCGGTACCGCCCGCCGCGACCCGTCGTACGGCGTCCACGAACTGCTCCGCGTCGAACACCCGGTCCTTGAGCAGATAGCCGACCCCGCCCACCCCGTCGGCCAGCAACTCCCGTGCGTACAGCCGCTCCACGTGCTGCGACAGCACCAGCACCGGCATCCCCGGCCGCGCCCGGCGGGCCCGCAGCGCGCACTGCAGCCCCTCGTCGGTGTGCGTCGGCGGCAGACGTACGTCGACCACGGCGACGTCCGGTGCCAGCTCGGCGAGCGCCCGGTCCAGCTCGGGGCCGCTCTCCACCGCCGCGGCGATCTCGAAGTCGTACGCCTCCAGCAGCCGGACCAGCCCGTCGCGCAGGAGGAACAGGTCTTCGGCTAGGACAACTCGCAAGGAATCTCCATGGTCACCATGGTGGGACCGCCCGCGGGACTGCTGACGGCCAGGACGCCGTCGAATGTACCGATTCGCCGCTGCACCCCGGCCAGCCCCGACCCGTCCTCGACGCGGGCCCCGCCCCGCCCGTCGTCGGTGACGGCGATCCGCAGCGAGCCGCCCGCGTACCGCAGATCGACCCGTACCCGCTCGGCACCGGAGTGCTTCACTGCGTTGGTCAGCACCTCGCTCACCGCGAAGTACGCCGCCGACTCGACCGGCGCCTCCACCCGGCCGTCCCCGAGCTCCACCGTGACCTCGGTGTCCACCGGCAGCCGCAGCGCCAACGCCCTTACGGCGTCGCCCAGTCCACGCTCGGCCAGCACCGGCGGATGGATGCCGTGCACCAGGTCGCGCAGCTCGGCGAGCGCCTCGGCGGAGGACCGCCGGGCCCGCGCCAGCAACTCCCGCGCCTTCTCGGGGTTCTTCTCGATGAGCGCCTCGGCGGTCCCCAGATCCATCCCCATGGCGACCAGCCGCGCCTGCGCACCGTCGTGCAGGTCCCTTTCGATCCGCCGCAGTTCGGCGGCGGCGGTGTCCACGACATCCCGTCGCGACTCGGTCAACACCCGCACCCGCTCGCGGAGTTCACCGCGTCCGACACCCAACAGCGCCCGGGTGCACAGGAAGTGGAGGCGCAGCAGGGCGGGTGTGAGGCGGTACGAGGGCACGAGGAGTACTGCCCCCAGGGCACCGGCGGCGAGCGCGCTGCCCTGCCCGCCGATCGGCACGAAGCCGTACCACCAGCCGACGTACGTCCCGTCCGTGAACACCCGCCACAGCCCGAGGGCCAGCGCGAACCCCTCGACGGGGTAGAAGACCAGCGCGGCCGGCACCAGCGCGGTGACGAACCCCAGCACCACGTCGAGGGGCAGCCACGCGAACTCCCGCCAGGTAGCCGGATCACGCAGTACCCCGAAGGCCCGTGCCCACCGCCCCGCGTCCGTCGCCGGCATCCGGGGCGGAATCCGCACCCCGCCCCACCGCAGGGCCGTCAGCCGCCGCCAGTCGGCCCAGGCCCGCACCCGGCCGACGACCCGAGGCGTGGTGAGGAGACCGATGCCCAGGGCGGGCACGAGCGAGAGGGAGACGAGGAGGAGCACGAACAGCGGCACCGACACGGCGATCGAGCCGACGGCCAGCAGCAGCCCCCGAGCCCCGGCGAGCACGACCGTGCGGACCCGAATCCGAACCCGTGCGTTGATGGCGTCGTCCATGCGGTCAGTCTCGCCGAGCACACCCGCCGGGTCACGGGCCCGAACACCCGTACCGGGGGGTGGTGTCAGGGACACCCCCTGGACAGGGCGACAGGTCAGCGCGCGGTCGGGGGCGTGTACTTGTAGCCCACCCGGCGCACCGTCTGGATGGCCTTCCGGTGCTCCGCGCCGAGCTTGCGGCGCAGCCGGGCGATGTGGACGTCGACGGTCCGGCCGTCGCCCACATGCCCGTAGCCCCACACGGTGGTGACCAGCTGGTCACGGGTGTGCACCCGGTTCGGGTGGGCGACGAGATGGGCGAGCAGCTCGAACTCGAGGTACGTGAGATCCAGCGGACGCCCTTCGACCTCGGCGGTGCGCTGCACGTTGTCGACATGTACGAGGTGACGGCCGGCGTCGGTCCCGGGCTGCTCCGGGGCCACGGCCGGGGCCGGCTGCTCCGGGTCCGGAAACGCGAACGGCAGTACGGGCGGCTGCTGGTCGGCCGGTACGAGCACCAGGTAGCCGATCATCGGCGGCTGGCCCGGCAGCGTGGGCAGGGTGTGCGGCGGAGCGGGCAGCCAGGTGGCACCCGGCGGCAGGAAGTCCCTGACGTCGACCACCTCGTCCCGGTCGACGGCGCGCAGCCGGTGCCGGGCGGAGCCGCCGGGGGAGACAGGGGGCAGGGGGGAGAGGGGGGCCAGAGCAGGGAGAGTACGAGTGGTCGCCATGTGAGGTCAGCTCTTTCGCGCGAGGAGTTCGTCGGGGACGTACGTCGTGCGCGTCGGCGGAAGACCGAGAGGTACGGCGTCAGAAGGGCCGTACAGCTGGTGTTAGAGGGCCGGCGCGTTCATCGCGCGACAACACACCCGGTCGAAGTCGTGGTGCTGGCGGGAAGGCCAGAAGGGCTCGAGGTCGTGGCGACCTGTCGCGATGCACTTCTGGAAGCTGGCCATGGGTCCATTGAAGCAGAGAAGGGGCGAAGCAGAGAAGGGGTGTCCACCGTCCGGTGGACACCCCTTCTCACTATCTGGGATCAGACAGGGTCAGGCGGGGATCAGACGGGAATCAGACCTGTCCGGCCTTCTCCAGGGCGGAGCAGCAGGTGTCGACGATCAGCCGCGTCACGAGGTACGGGTCGACGTTGGCGTTCGGGCGGCGGTCCTCGATGTAACCCTTGCCGTCCTGCTCGACCTGCCACGGGATACGGACCGAGGCGCCACGGTTGGAGACGCCGTACGAGTACTCGTTCCACGGGGCGGTCTCGTGCAGACCGGTGAGGCGGTCGTCGATGCCGGCGCCGTAGTGCTTGACGTGGTCGAGCGGCTTCGAGCCCTCACCGAGGGACTCGCACGCGGTGATGATCGCGTCGTAGCCCTCGCGCATCGCCTTCGTGGAGAAGTTGGTGTGCGCGCCGGCGCCGTTCCAGTCGCCCTTCACCGGCTTCGGGTCCAGCGTCGCGCTGATGCCGAAGTCCTCGGCGGTGCGGTAGAGCAGCCAGCGGGCGATCCACAGCTGGTCGGAGACCTCCAGCGGGGAGACCGGACCGACCTGGAACTCCCACTGACCGGGCATGACCTCGGCGTTGATGCCGGAGATGGCGAGACCGGCCTTGAGACAGTTCTCCAGGTGGGCCTCGACGATCTCGCGGCCGAAGATCTCGTCGGCGCCGACACCGCAGTAGTAGCCGCCCTGGGGGGCCGGGAAGCCGCCCTCGGGGAAGCCCAGCGGGCGGGAGCCGTCGAAGAAGGTGTACTCCTGCTCGATGCCGAAGATCGGCTCCTGAGCGGCGAACTTCGTGGCGACCTCGGTCAGCGCGGCACGCGTGTTGGACGCGTGCGGCGTCATGTCGATCTCGAGGACCTCGCACATGACGAGGATGTCGTCACCGCCGCGGATCGGGTCCGGGTAGGAGGAGACCGGCTTGAGCACGCGGTCCGAGGAGTGCCCCTCGGCCTGGTTCGTGGAAGACCCGTCGAAGCCCCAGATCGGCAGCTCGGCGCCCTTGGCGTCGTCGGCCAGAATCTTGGTCTTGGAGCGGAGCTTGGCCGTCGGCTCGGTGCCGTCGATCCAGATGTACTCAGCCTTGAAGGTCACGGGACACATCCTTCGGGGTGGGTCTCTAGGCGCACTTGCGGGTGCTGCGGCGCTGCGGCACTGAGGCGCCGCTCTTGGTACCCGCGAGCCTGTCAACAGGCGATTTCCCGATCATTGCTCGAATGTGAACCCCGTGTTACCTGGTGTTCTTGTGGTGCTTTTCACGCGGGGAGGGCCGCACGGACCACGGAGGGGAATCGACGGGGAGCGCTCCGGGACTCGTATGCGAAGGGGTTGGGAAAATCCCGGAAACGGGTGGGTCCCGCCACCCCTGGCCGGGAGTGACAGGACCCTTGTCCGAGCGGGTCGGCGCTGGAACCTCACCCCACCTTCTCGATCAGTGCCCGGCGGATCAGGAACTTGCCGGGCTCGCGAACCTGCTCGAAGGCCGCGTTGTTGAGCAGAGCGCAACTGCCGGAGACCGAAGTGACCTCCACCGTCGTGGACTTGTTGTTGTCCAGGTTGGTGACGCGCAACGTGGTCCCGGCGGGGAACTGGTTGCTGGACGCGGCGGGGACCCCGCCCTCCCCGGAGAGGGTGACGGTGGACCCCGCGCAGACCTGCTGCCCGTCGCCGGGCGCGGCCGGGGTGGCCGGCGTGGCCGGCGTGGCCGGCGTGGCCGGCGTGTCAGGTGAGGTGGGAGAGGTGGTCTGGGCGGGCGATGCGGGCGTCGCAGGCGATGCGGGCTGGGTGACGGGCTGTGTGATCTGGGAGTCCTGAGCCGACTCCCCAACCACGCAACCGGACGCCTCCTGCTGGACCTTGATCTGTGCGACGACCGCGTCACGGTTCGCGATGCGGGCCGTCGACTGGGCGTCGGGATCGGCCCGCTGGTCCGCGATGAACTTCTGGTTGTTGCCGAGGGCGGTGGCGAGCCCCTGGCAGACGGTCGAGTCCGCGGCGGTCTGCGCCGCGTTGGAGGTGGCCGCCATGGCGAAAGCACCACCGCCCGCCACCACGCCGGCGCCGATCAGCAGCGCCAGCTTCTTCTTCGTACTGACAGTTCTCCTACGCGACATGCGCGCCTCCTGAAGAGATAGGGGAGCGTACGCCGCTATGTACGAGATACCGAACGAGGTCACTCAGCGGTCACAGGCGCCGCCGAAGTGACGTACGTCACGCAGTCGGACGTCGCCCCAGAGCATCCCGCACGGCCTCGTCGGTACGGGCCACGACGGCACTCCCGTCGTCAGCGGTGATGATGGGCCGCTGGATGAGCTTGGGATGCGCGGCGAGAGCGGCGACCCACTGCTCCCGGTCCGCAGTCTCCCGGCCCCACTCCCTCAGCCCCAACTCCTTGGCGACGGTCTCCTGGGTCCGGGTGATGTCCCAGGGTTCGAGCCCGAGCCGGTCGAGTACGTCGCGGATCTCGGCCTCGGTGGGCAGGTCCTCCAGGTAGCGGCGGACGGTGTATTCGGCGCCCTCGGCGTCGAGCAGGGACAGGGCTCCACGGCACTTGGAGCAGGCCGGGTTGATCCAGATTTCCATGGGGCTCACGGTACGCCAGAGGCCTTGTGGCCAGGGGCTTTTGTCAGTGCCGGGCAGTAGAATAGAAGCAGTGTTCGAGGGTGTCGCCGGGGGGTCCGGTGCCACCCTGACCGCGACGGAGGATGCCTGTGCCCGCTGCCGCTCTCAAGCCGATGCCCACCCAGTCCACCGCCAAGAGGGGGGTCCCGCTCGAACTGCCGTGCGCCCCCGTGGAGAAGCGCCCGCTGCCGCCGGGGCGCCCCCGCGAGTGGTACGTCACGCACAACCGCCGACTCAAGGCGATGCGGCTCGCGATCGCCCTGCTCGACTCCGGCGTCTACATGCCGAACCAGGCCCGCAACGAAACGATCCGCAGCGCGGCGGATCTGATCGGCATCCACCCCCCGTCGGAAACGACGTGCCACATGGTACGAGCCCTGATGCGCTACTCCCGCTGAACGACCGCCGGGTGCCTCGTCCGCTGCAGGGGCACCCGGCACCTCTTCAAGCACCGGCCGGCACCCTCCAGCCCGTCCGGCGATTGAGGACGAGGCCCCTTCAGGGCCGAAAGCGGGGGTCTGGGGGCGCAGCCCCCAGAAACAGGATGGGACGGGTAAGGGCGGCGGGGGCGAAAACCCCACTCACCCCACCCCCTTCAGCACCGCATCCACAAACTGCCGCCGATCCTCCGGATGCTCACGCAACCACAGCCCCAAGAAGTGGTCCGCGTCCGCCAGTTCGAGCCGAGTGAACCGCGCCCGCGCCACCAGAGCCTCCGCCACCGCCTCCGTCACCTCACCCGGAACGACGTGATCGGTCCCCGGCACCACCAGCACCGCCCGCCCCGCGAACGCCCGCAGCACACCCAGCGCGGGCGCCCCGCGCCAACTGCCCGGCGTCCGGATCAACTCGCTGAAGCGGCCACTTCCCTCACCGAACGGCACATCCCACGCCTCGGCCCCGTACACGGCAGGCGCGCACAACCCCACACCGGCGACCCGCTCGCCGTAGTGCCCGACAAGATCGGCCACAGTCTGCCCGCTCATGCTGAACCCGACCAGCACGAGCGGGCTGTCCACGGGAACCCGCGCCCCGATGACACCCACGGCCTGCTCGAACCGCCGCCGCAAGCTCAACTCCCGCAGCTCACCCGTACTTTCACCGTGCCCGGAGAAGTCGAAGGCGAGCCCCTGACAGCCACGCGCGACGAACTCGGCGAGCAACGGCACCAGCCGCTCCTTGCTCCCGTTGCCGGCACCGTGCAGCAGAACGACGGCGGCCCCACCCAACTCACCACCCGAATCACCGCTCGAATCCCCACCCAAATCACTGCCCGGGGCACTCCCGTACACCCCGCTGAGTCGTTCACCGTCAACGTCGCACACGAAGGGCAGCAGCTCACTCATGTGCCCATTCACTCACGCCACTCCCGTCACGAGCACCGCGAAATACGGATGCGCGGGCTCCCCTGTCGTCCCTACGCTGGACAGGCAGAGCGAAGCCGTCCACACCGCTTTCCGCCGGACAGGCATGACTTCCAGGAGTCGGGGCTACTCTCTACGCACCGACGGACGGTCACCCACCCCAGGCGCCCCGCCCGGCACACACCGTCACGTACATCACCGCTCAGCCACCCACGTCACTCACAAGGAGTCCCGTCATGGGCACCTTGATCATTTCCGCGATCGTCGTTCTGATCATCATGGGCTTCAAGAACAGCGTCCTGTGGCTCGCCGCAGCCGGCCTGCTCTTCGTCTACTTCCGCTACGGCCGCACGGGGAGCGGTACGGCGACCTCGTCCGGAGGCGGCGGCCCGGCCACGGGTTCCGCACCTGCCAGCTACCGCGCCTACCGCCGGCGCCGGGACCAGCAGGCAAGGTGGGAGCGCCGCTACCGCCGCGAGCACCCGGTCCAGGCCCGCCGCCAGGACCGCCGGGGCAAGTGAGAGAAGTCGGGAAGAAGGGCGTGTCTCCGGTCGGGCCGTCTCACAGACCGGGGGCACCCCACACCGGGAACCAGCGGTTCAGGTCCTGCTCGATCCGCAGATCGTCGGCGAGCGCGGCCCGCACCTGCAACTCCAGCGCGCTGTCCCGCCGTTGACCGTCACCGCGGCCGTCACCCCCGGTCAACGGCGAGAACGGATAGAAGGTCCCGCGCTTGTACAGATAGACAAGCCCAAGCCGCCGAGCACCCCCACCCGAACCCCCCGAACTCCCAGAGCCCCCCACATCCTCGAACCCGACCACAGAACACAACAACTGAGGCCCGAACCCACCGGCCTCCAGTGCGCTGTTGACCGCGTGCAGATCCCCCACGAGCGCCGGCAGATCCTCCGGCCCACGCCGCGACACCAGCCACGAGTACCCGTACTCGTCCCGGACCAGCTCGACAGGCGGCCCGGTCCGCTCCGCGTCCGCGTCGAGCAGGGCCTGAACATCCTTGCGTACGTCGTCGAAGGCCGCGCCCTCCACCGTGGCGAAGCACACCGACCCCCCGCCCGTGGGTGTGAGGCCGGCCGCGGCCTGGAGGGTCACGGCGGCCGACGGCAGCCCGAAGAGCCGGTCGAGGTCGGGCGCGACGGGCTTGGTGCGCCCCAGCAGAATGTCCAGCAGCCCCATGGGTTCCGTTCTCCTCGCTCCTCAGCTCACGGGTTTCCCGTGCCGGGAGCCGTAGCCTCACCCAACTCGCCGGAGATCCGCCCCAGTTGGTCGAGCCGCTGCTCCAGACTGGGATGGGTGGAGAAGTACCGGGCCAGGCCCGGCTCCTTGCCGAGGGCGGGCGTGAAGTAGAAGGCGTTGAAGGCCTGCGCGGTCCGCAGGTCCTTCGACGGGATCCGCGCGATGTCACCGGACACCTTGGTGAGCGCGGAGGCCAGGGCCGAGGGCCGCCCGGTGAGCAGCGCGGCGGAGCGGTCGGCGGCCAGCTCCCGGTACCGGGACAGCGCGCGGATCAGCAGGAAGCTGATCGTGTACACGGCCGCGGAGACGCCCATCACCGCCATGAAGACGACGGCGGTGTTCTGGTCCCGCCGGCCCCCGCCGAACAGCTGCGAGTAGAAGGCGAACCGCACGATGAGCCCGGCGATGACGCCGAGGAAGGACGCGACGGTGATCACCGCGACGTCCTTGTGGGCGACATGCGACAACTCGTGCGCGAGCACACCTTCCAGTTCCTCCGGCTCCAGCCGCCGCAGCAACCCCGTCGTCACGCACACCACGGCGTGATCGGCGTTCCGACCGGTCGCGAACGCGTTCGGCATATCCATGTCCGAAACGGCGACCACGGGCTTGGGCAGGTCGGCCACGGCACACAGCCGGTCGATCACCCCGTGCAGCTGCGGATACTCCTCGCGCTCCACGACCCGCCCGCGCATCGCGAACAGGGCGACCCGGTCGGAGAACCAGTACTGCGCGGCGAGGAACCCCGCCGCGACCACCACGACCAGCACCCAGGACTTCAGCAACACGATCAACGCGGCGACGAAGGCCACGTACAGCAGTCCGAGCAGAAACAGCGTGACCGTCATCCGCACGGTCAGTCGCCGATCGCTCCGCATTCGGTTCGGCATCCCTACCACCCCGCAGTCAGGCACTCGCCCCACTGCCCAGTGTGCACCCGCCCCGTCCCATGAAACGGTCGCGATCGGTCCTGGGCCCAGCAAAGCTCAGCGTCTGATACCGGCCTCCCACATCGGCGTTCTCAGCGCGGACTCGCCGAGCAGGCGCCGCGCCCGTCCGAGCAGTTCACCCACCTCCGCCGACCCACGCGGCACATCCGGAGTCGGAGACCAGGCCCGTACGGAGTGCGCGGCCCAGGTCCGCAGCCGGACGTCCGGATCGTCGAGCAGCGCGACCGCCGCCCGCAGCCGCACCAGCCCGCCGTGCGCCTCCAGCAGCCGGAACGCGGCCACCCGCGCATGCCGCGGCGCTCCGTCGCCCAGCCGCTCCGCCAGCCGGTCGGTGTCCAGCGACCGCGCGAAGGGCAGCAGCGCCGACGTCACCTCCCGCACCACGCCGGGCTCCGGATCGTCGAGCAGCGCCCGCAACCGTCGTACGTCCGTCACGTCCAGCGTCCGCAACCCCGCCACCGCCCGCGCCCGTACCCCGGGGGCGGGATGGCCGAGCAGCGGCCACAGCAGCTCCGCGTCCGCCCGTACCCCGCACTCCGCGAGCCCGGCGACCGCGCCGGGGGAGAGCGCCGGATCGCCCGCCCCGGCACACCGCTGCCGGTACCAGGCCAGGGGGTCGCCGCCCGCCTGCCGTACGACATACCGCGCACAGGCCCGCACCAGCCCCGACCGGTCGGCGAGGAACCGCTCCGCCCGTTCCCCCTGCCCGGCCCGCCGCAGCGCGGTCACCCCGGCGGACCGCACCCGGGGCCCGCGCGCGCCGAGCAGCGCGTCGAGTACGCCGACGTCCACACCACCCGCCGCATCGCACTCCGGTACGGCGGCCAAGGCGGCCTCGGCGCACAGGTTCTGGACGACGGGGTCGGTGTCGCGGGCGGCGGCGCGAGCGAGTTCGGCGGGGGAGAGGCGGCCCTCGTCGACGGCCAGCCGGTACGCGTAGCGGCGTACACCGCGGTCGGGGTCGGTGAACAGCGGCGCGAGACGCTCACGGGGTGCCCGGCGCAGCACGTCGTCGAGCAGGTCGACGGCGAAGACACCCCGGCCGCGGCGGGCGCCGAGCAGGATCAGCGGCGCGAGCCGGACGGCCGCGTCCAGGTCGAGGACCGCCCGCAGCACCTCCCGGGCACGTTCCCGCACGGGAAGCACCCAGTCGGCCGTACGGACGACGACCAGCGGCCACAGCCCGGGACACCGCACCGCCTGGCCGAGCGCCGCCTCACGCACCCGCCCGTCGCGGTGGCACAGGGCGAGCGCGAGCCGGGCCTCGGTGGGGGCGGCGAGCCAGGGGCGCCGGCCGTCGACCTCGGTCAGGGTCGGCAGCAGCTCCGGCGGGAGCCAGTACCGAACCTCCGTGTCCAGCCCGAGCCAGGCCATCGGGTCCCCGGCATCGAGCACGTCCGGCAGAGCGGCCCCCGTGGCCAGTCGCCGCGCCGCCACTTCGCCACCCCTGATGTCCTCGCGCATTGCCCGCCCCCGGTTCGCCTGCCGTATCGCGCGATGGTAGGCCGGGACCCGGCCGCCGGTCGCGCGATATACGGGCGGCCGGCAACGCACTCCAGTACGGCCGATACGGCGATACGGCCAGCGCAGCTGCTACGGCTAGTACGGAGCCCGGAAGTTCGCGTACCCCAGCAGCAGGATCACCGCGGCCACACACCCCAGTACGACCGCCGTCGACACCCACGACGACCGACGCGGTCCCGAGTAGTCCGGCTCCCCCCGGAACGGCACCGGTTCCGGCGGGTTCTCCTTCCACCGCGCGGCCAGCATCCGGGCCCGTGCGGAGGGCTCCTTGTGCTCGGCGCTGTCGGCCCATCTGACGTCGAACTCCCGCTCCACGTCGTCCTGTTCGGACATCCCCGTTTACCTCTCTCATGTCTGGTTCGAACAACCGTCTGGACAATAGACAAGGATGATCCCTTGACCGTGGCCGGTCTGTGAAGCGGGAAAGGATATCGATCAGCCCGAACACGGCAGGGCCGCCCCCTCGCGGGGACGGCCCTGGAACGCTGGTGAGGCGGGTCGATCACACGTCGAAGTACAGCTCGAACTCGTGCGGGTGCGGACGCAGCTGGATCGGCGCGATCTCGTTCGTGCGCTTGAAGTCGATCCACGTCTCGATCAGGTCCGGCGTGAACACGTCGCCCTGGAGGAGGAACTCGTGGTCGCGCTCGAGGGAGTCGAGGACGGCCGGGAGGGAGGTCGGGACCTGCGCCACGCTCGCGTGCTCCTCGGGAGCCAGCTCGTACAGGTCCTTGTCGATCGGCTCGGCCGGCTCGATCTTGTTCTTGATGCCGTCCAGGCCCGCCATCAGCAGGGCGGAGAAGGCGAGGTACGGGTTGCCGGAGGAGTCGGGCGCGCGGAACTCGACGCGCTTGGCCTTCGGGTTGGAGCCCGTGATCGGGATACGCATGGCCGCGGAGCGGTTGCGCTGCGAGTACACCAGGTTGATCGGCGCCTCGAAGCCCGGGACCAGACGGTGGTACGAGTTCACCGTCGGGTTGGTGAAGGCGAGCAGCGACGGGGCGTGCTTGAGGATGCCGCCGATGTAGTAGCGGGCGATGTCCGACAGGCCCGCGTAACCGGACTCGTCGTAGAAGAGCGGCGAGCCGCCCGTCCACAGCGACTGGTGGACGTGCATGCCCGAGCCGTTGTCACCGAAGATCGGCTTCGGCATGAAGGTCGCGGTCTTGCCGTTGCGCCACGCCACGTTCTTCACGATGTACTTGAAGAGCTGGAGGTCGTCGGCCGCGGCGAGCAGCGTGTTGAACTTGTAGTTGATCTCGGCCTGGCCGGCGGTGCCCACCTCGTGGTGCTGACGCTCGACCTGGAGGCCGGACGCGGCCAGCTCCAGGGAGATCTCGGCACGCAGGTCGGCGAAGTGGTCGACCGGCGGGGTCGGGAAGTACCCGCCCTTGTAACGGACCTTGTAGCCACGGTTGTTCTCGACCGCACCGGTGTTCCAGGCGCCGGCCTCGGAGTCGATGTGGTAGAAGGACTCGTTCGCGCCGGTCGCGAAGCGCACGCTGTCGAACACGTAGAACTCGGCCTCGGGACCGAAGTACGCGGTGTCCGCGATACCGGTCGACGCCAGGTACGCCTCCGCCTTCTTGGCCACGTTGCGCGGGTCACGGGAGTACTGCTCGCCCGTGATCGGGTCGTGGATGAAGAAGTTGATGTTGACCGTCTTGTCACGGCGGAACGGGTCGACCCGCGCCGTGGAGAGGTCGGCGCGGAGCGCCATGTCGGACTCGTGGATGGCCTGGAAGCCGCGGATCGAGGAGCCGTCGAAGGCAAGTTCCTCGTCCGGGTCGAAGGCCGTCGCCGGCAGCGTGAAGTGCTGCATCACACCCGGCAGGTCGCAGAAGCGGACGTCGATGAACTTGACGTCCTCGTCCGCGATGTACTTCTTGGCCTCGTCGGCATTCTGGAACATCCAGCTCCTCCTACTCCCGGCCGTCCGTGCCGGGGTGGTAGTTCGTTCGTGCGGCCAGTGCGGTGGCACACGTTGGATCCGACCATAGGGACAGGTGATTTCTCAGGCATGACCCATTTGTTTCGACCAAGTTAACCGGACTCCGGCCGGACGACCCACCTGGACGGATCGAGAATCGCGCGCAGTACCGTGGTCGGGTGGACAACAGGCAAGCAATCGGATCGTGGCTCTCCGGACCGCGCGCAGCCGCGGAGGAAGCCGGTGTCGACTTCGGATACCGGGGCGAACAGCTCGGTCTGCCGAAGGAGGGCCCCGGCTCGATCGCCCGCCCGGGCCGCAGGCTCGGCGCCCTGGCCGTCGACTGGGGCCTGTGCCTCTTGATCGCATACGGCCTCATCACGGACAGCTACAACGAGGCGGCACAGGTGTGGGCGCCGCTCATTCTCCTCGCGCTGCTCCTTCTCACGCTGGGCACACTCGGCTACACCCCGGGCAAGCGGCTGTTCGGCCTGCGGGTCGTCGCCGTGGACACCGGCCGTGTCAACCCCCTGCGTGCCGCACTGCGAACGGTCCTGTTCTTCCTCGCCCTCCCGCCCCTGATCTGGGACCGCGACGGCCGCGGCCTGCACGACCGGCTGGCCCGCACGGTGGAAGTGCGGATCTAGCGCTTCCATGGCACGACAGGCATGACAGGCATGACATACGCCGTACGACGATGGGGGCGCCCGGAGTGATCCGGGCGCCCCCATCGTCGTACGAGGTCGCTGTCGTCGTACGAGGTCGCGTGCGTCAGCGCATCTTGCCGCCGCGCGGCATGCGCGTCCCCTTGGGCATCGGGCCCTTCGGCACCGGCATGTTGCTCATCAGGTCGCCCATCGCCCGCAACCGGTCGTTGGTGGCGGTCACCTGGGGGCCGGCGAGAACGCGGGGCAGCTTCAGCATCGTCGTGCGGAGCTTCTTCAGCTCGATCTGACCCTCACCCGTGCCGACCAGCAGATCGTGCACCGGTACGTCCGCGACGATGCGGGCCATCTTCCGCTTCTCGGCGGCCAGCAGGCTCTTCACCCGGTTCGGGTTGCCCTCGGCGACCAGCACGATGCCGGCCTTGCCGACCGCGCGGTGCACCACGTCCTGGCTGCGGTTCATCGCCACCGCCGGAGTCGTCGTCCAGCCTCGGCCGATGTTGTCCAGTACGGCCGCGGCAGCGCCCGGCTGGCCCTCCATCTGCCCGAAGGCGGCCCGCTCGGCCCGGCGCCCGAACACGATCGCCGTCGCGAGGAAGGCGAGCAGAAGGCCGAGAACGCCGAGATAGATCGGGTGACCGATCAGGAAGCCGATCGCAAGGAAGACACCGAAGGTGAAGATTCCGACGGCCGCGAGTACAAGACCGATCTTCTTGTCGGCCTTGCGGGTCATCTTGTACGTCAGGGCGATCTGCTTGAGTCGCCCGGGGTTCGCGGCGTCCGCCGCGGTTTCCTTCCTCGCCATGCCGTGAAGTCTACGTGGCCTGGGAAGCGCCGACGACGGCGGTGCCGCCGGGAGGTGTGGGAGCGGGGGTCAGGGGTACATGGCCAGGGCCTGCTCGAGGACGCGCTGCGCCTCGCCCCGGTCCTTGGCGCGACGGCGGTCCTCCTGGACGGAGGTCCAGGCGTTCTGGCGGGCGGTGCGCTGGCCACTGCTCATGAGCAGCGACTCGACGGCGCGCAGTGCGTCGGTGAACGACGGAATGGGTGTGGCGCGGACGGGCGCGGTCTGCATGGTGGAGGTCCCCCCTCGGAACGGCTCTGGGTAAGGGTGCACATCGTGTGAAGCCAGGCTCACTGATTGGTGTTACCAGGGCGTGACCTGCCGGTCAAACACCGATGAAGCCTTGATACGGAAGGTGAAAACACCGGCGCGGCCCTGACGTATGCCCTCAACTGGGAGGACGGTCAGGACCGCACGGAATCGGCCGTTACTGGCGGGTAGTCACTTGTGCGCGAGTTCACACGTTTACCGCGCCTCTGCTGGGCAGGGAGGGTGACGGTGTGTCAGGCGCCGTACCCGGGGCCGGAGGCCCGCTCAGACCGCCTGCGAGGCGATGTAGGAGCCCCCCCGCTGCGGGGCAGCTGATTGACGCAGCTCGATCGCCATCCGGTAGAGGCGGCCGGCGCGGTACGAGGAACGCACCAGCGGGCCGGACATGACGCCGGAGAAACCGATCTGCTCGGCCTCCTCCTTCAGCTCGACGAACTCGTGCGGCTTGACCCAGCGCTCGACGGGGTGGTGCCGGACGGTCGGCCGCAGGTACTGCGTGATGGTGATCAGCTCGCAGCCGGCCTCGTGCAGCTGCCGGAGCGCCTCGCTGACCTCCTCGCGGGTCTCGCCCATGCCGAGGATCAGGTTCGACTTCGTGACCAGACCGTGGTCGCGGGCGTCGGTGATGACCTTCAGCGAGCGGTCGTAGCGGAAGCCGGGGCGGATGCGCTTGAAGATGCGGGGGACCGTCTCGACGTTGTGCGCGAAGACCTCGGGCCGGGAGGAGAAGACCTCGGCCAGCAGCTCCGGTACGGCGTTGAAGTCGGGCGCGAGCAGCTCGACCTTGGTGCGCCCCTCTTCCCGACCCTCGGTCTGCTGGTGGATCTGGCGCACGGTCTCGGCGTACAGCCAGGCGCCGCCGTCCTCCAGGTCGTCGCGGGCGACGCCGGTGATGGTGGCGTAGTTGAGGTCCATGGTGACCACGGACTCCCCGACGCGGCGGGGCTCGTCGCGGTCGAGTGCCTCGGGCTTGCCGGTGTCGATCTGGCAGAAGTCGCAGCGCCGGGTGCACTGGTCGCCGCCGATGAGGAAGGTGGCCTCGCGGTCCTCCCAGCACTCGTAGATGTTGGGGCAGCCGGCTTCCTGGCAGACGGTGTGCAGGCCCTCGCTCTTCACGAGGTTCTGCATCTTCGTGTACTCGGGACCCATTTTCGCCCGGGTCTTGATCCACTCGGGCTTGCGCTCGATGGGGGTCTGGGCGTTCCGGACCTCCAGGCGCAGCATCTTGCGTCCGTCGGGTGCGACTGCGGACACGATGGCTCCCTGTAGCTTCGATTCTTCGGCGTACACCAGGGTACGCCCGTGAGCTTCCCGCCCTACGAGACGGGCAACCTTTGAGACGGAGGGTGCATTCCCGGGGCCGGGTTTCTCGCCCCCGCCGCCCCTACCCGTCCCGTCCTTCTGGGGCTCCGCCCCAGACCCCGCTCCTCAAACTCCCCCAGAGGGGGACCCCCAAGGGGCTGACCAACCAGCCCGTCCGGCGTTTGAGGACGAGCGCGTTCAGCGCGAAGGGGGGTCTGGGGGCGCAGCCCCCAGGGGCAATCCGGGGGTGCCCCGTCACGCCGACGCCCCCTCCACCACCCTCGCCCGCAGCTCCGCGTGCTCCAGCACGTCCCGCAGGTGCCGCTCCACCACCGGCAGCACCTCCGACACCGTCACATCCCGCCCCAGCTCGTTCGCGAGCGACGTCACCCCCGCGTCCCGGATGCCGCACGGGATGATCCGGTCGAACCAGACGTTGTCCGGGTTCACGTTCAGCGAGAAGCCGTGCATCGTGACCCCCTTCGCCACCCGGATCCCGATCGCCGCCAGCTTCCGGTCCTCCCGTCGCTGCCCGGCGTTCGAGGGCGCGTACTCGGGCCCGTTCAGCCGAGGATCGAACTCGTCGTCCGTCAGCCGCGGGTCCAGGTCCAGCGAGAGACCGCCCAGCGCGGCGGCCCGCTGCTCGACCGGGTCACCCAGCACCCACACCCCGCTGCGCCCCTCCACCCGCGACGTCTCCACGCCGAACTCCGCGGATGTACGGATCAGCGCGTCCTCCAGCCGCCGTACATGCGCCACGACGTCCACCGGACGCGGCAGCTTCTGGATGGGGTAGCCGACCAGTTGGCCCGGACCGTGCCAGGTGATCTTGCCGCCGCGGTCCACGTCGATGACCGGAGTGCCGTCGAGGGGTCGCTCGCTGGGGTCGGTGCGCCGGCCGGCCGTGTACACCGGTTGGTGTTCGAGGAGCAGGCACGTGTCGGGGATCTCGTCCGCGAAACGGGCCGCGTGCACCCGGCGCTGCTCGTCCCAGGCCACCTGGTAGTCGACGTACTCGACGCCGTCCGCACCGAATCCCATCCGGACGAACCGCAACTCACCACTCACGGGGGCGCCTCCCTGGCTGTTTCAGCGGCTTCCTCAGCAGCTGTGCGTCAGGCACGTAACGCGCCCAAGCCACTGTACGTCCGGTCGATCCCCGTCAGTCCGACGCCCGATTCTCACACGATCGGATGAATGTGCGGCGGAATGTGCGATCGGCTGCTTACGCTCCGCTACATTCGCGCCGTTCACGAGGCCAAATAGGGCTGCTCACCAGCAATCCGGGCACATCAGAGGGCCCGAAGGCAGGAGACCGCACCGCAGATGACGGAACGACCCGCGCAGCGCACGCCCAACCGACAGCTCGCCGCGCTCATCGCAGAAGCGGGATTCTCCAACGCAGGTCTGGCCCGCCGGGTCGACCAGCTCGGTCTCGAACACGGCCTTGATCTGAGATACGACAAGACATCGGTCACCCGCTGGCTGCGCGGGCAGCAGCCGCGCGGCACCACTCCCGCGCTCATCGCCGAGGTGTTCACCCGGCGCCTCGGCAGACGTCTCACCGCCCAGGACCTGGGGCTCGACGCCTGCGCGCCCGTCTACGCGGGGCTGGAGTTCGCGGCCACCCCCGAGGAGGCCGTCGACATCGTCAGCGGGCTGTGGCGCAAGGACTCCGGCAGCCACGCCGAGCTGCGCAAGATCGCCTTCACCCCGGCCGGACTCGTCGTGCCCAGCCGGGACTGGCTGATCGGCCGCCCCGACGACCGCGTCGGACGCGGCGGCGGTGACCAGCCCGTCGTACGGGTGCCCGTCCAGGGGCGCCCCGGCGTGCCCCGGCAGCGCGGGCAGGCCGAACGCGGCCCCGGCCAGAAGGTCACCGGGGGCGACATCGCCGCGCTCCGCTCGGTCGGCGAGCTGTTCCGCACCCTCGACGACGCCTACGGGGGCGGCCACGCCCGGCAGGCCCTCGTCCGCTACCTCGAACACGAGACCGAGCCCATGCTGCGCGGCACGTACGGCGAGCAGACGGGCCGCCGGCTGTTCGCGGCGGCCTCCGACCTCACCCGGCTCGCGGGCTGGACCTCCTACGACATCGCCGCGCACGGCCTCGCCCAGCGTTACTTCGTGCAGGCGCTGCGGCTCGCGCAGGCGGCGGCGGACCGGGCGTACGGCTCGTACGTGCTGGCCACCATGAGCCGGCAGGCCGTCTACCTCGGGCACGGGCGGGAGGCCGTGCAGCTCGCGCGGGTGGCCCAGCAGGGGGTCGGCACCGCCGCGCCGCCCATCGTCCAGTCCCTGCTGCACGCCTGCGAGGCACGCGCCCATGGGGTGCTGGGCGAGGTCAGGGCCTGCACCGCCTCCCTCGTACGGGCCGAACGCGCTCTCGAAGCGGCCCGGCCCGGCGACGAAGTCCCGCACTGGGCAAGGTTCTTCGACGAGGCACAGCTCGCCGACGAGTTCGGGCACTGCCACCGCGATCTCCAGCAGTTCCGCGCCGCCGCCCAGCACGCGGAGCGCTCACTCCAGCTGCGTGCCCCCGCCTTCGCCCGCAGCCGCCTCTTCTGCCGCGTCGTGCTCGCCTCCGCCCGGCTGGGCCTCGGCGAGCTCGACCAGGCCTGCCAGCTGGGCGCCGAGGCGGCCGGCGCGGCGACGGAGATGCGCTCGGTGCGGGCGCTCGAGTACGTACGGGACTTCGAGCGGCGCCTGGAGCCCTACCGGGACGCGGCACCGGTCAGGGGGTACCGCGACAAGGTCGCCGCGCTCGGATAGCGCCGATCGCTCATGCGGCTGCCGCTTCCTCCGCCTCATCCTCGTCGTCGTCCGCCGCTGTCGTCGTCGCAGTCACTGTCGTCCGCGACGGCTCCGCCGCGTGCATCGGGCCCGCGCCCAGGTCCGTCAGGATCGCGGACGCGGCCCGGTGACCGGAGTGCAGGGCGCCCTGGACGGTGCTCGTGTCCCGGTGGTCACCGCACACGTACAGGCCCGCCAGCAGCCGCACCGGGCGACGCAGGTCGTGCGGCGGACGCATCGCGGGCACCGCCTCGGCGGTGTGGTGCACGGCGAGCGTCTCCCAGCGCGCGGTCGACATCCCGTAGAGGCGGGACAGATGGGCCCGTACGGCCGTGTCCACGTCCTGGGGAGGGGTGCCCAGCACCGTCGACGAGATCAGCGGGCGGCCGGCGGGGGAGCGGGACGGGTCCACGCGGCTGACCACCGCCGTGTACGCGACCGGGCCCCCGCGGTCCGCGTCCAGGAGCAGGAACGCGCCGGTCGCGGGCGCCTCGTCGGCCGTGTGGTGGACGACGGTCACCGGGTGGAAGCCGGGTACGCGCAGGCCGGGCAGCAGACCGGCGGCGGCGCGGGCGTCGGTCGCCACCAGGACGGCCCGGCAGCGTAGTTCGCCGTGGTCGGCGGTGGTCACGAGGTTCGTGGCGACGGACGTGACCCGGACCCCGGTGTGCACCGTGCCGGGCGGCAACGCCCGCGCGAGCAGCTCCGGCAGCGTCTCCGCACCGCCCTCCGGCACACACAGCCGGCCGCTCGCGAACGACCGCAGCGCGAGATCCGCGCACCGGCTCGACGTGGTCAGCTCGGGGTCGCAGAGCAGCGCGGCGAGCAGCGGGCGCAGGAAGCCCTCGACCGTACGGGCGGGCAGGCCGCGGCCCGCCAGGGCGCGGGCGGCCGGCAGCTCGGGGCGCGCCAGCAGCCGTTGCACGGGGACCCCGGCGAGCCGGCTCAACGCGGCGCCCAGCCGGGCCTGATCGACCGCGCCGCCGACCGCCCCGCCCACTGCCGCGCCGAGCTGTGCGCCGGTGCGCGCCCCCGCCGATGCCGTCAGGCGGGGGGACCTGGTCGTCCTCACCGGCCTCGGGGCGCTCGCCAGGGCGCGCACAGCTCCGAGCGCGCCCCGTGCGCCCCCGCCGCTCAGCGGGGCGCCCACGCGGTGGCGGCGTCCGTCGCTGTGCACCAGGACACCCGGTGCGAAGGGCCGCAGGACGAGCGCGTCGAGGCCGGGCGTCAGCCCCAGTTCGGGATACGAGGTGGACAGCAGCTGCCCGATCCGGTCGAGCCGGAAACCGTCGACCTTCTCGGTCGCCATCCGGCCGCCGACGTAAGGGGCGGCCTCCAGGACAACGGTCGTTACTCCTGCGCTGGTCAGCCGATGGGCCGCCGCGAGTCCGGCGACCCCGGCCCCCACGATGACGACGTCCGCCTGGTACGCGGGCTCAAGCACGTGCCCTCCCTCGATCGCGGTGACGCGGCCGGCCAGGGCGCCGATGCCCCAACAGGCTTACGGGATAAGCGAGTTCGGATCGAGAGTAGGGCGGCTCGCGGCAGGCGGAAGTCGCGCATGAACAGGGCACGGTCGCACACCGAGCGCATGTGGTCGCACCCTGTCACCCAGGCGTGGGCCAGGGGCGCGGAGGAGGATCAGGCCTGCGCCGCCCGGATCGCGTCGTCGATCTCCGGGTACGCGAACGTGAACCCGGACTCCAGCAGCCTCTTGGGCAGTACCCGCGCGCTGCCGAGCACGTCCCCCGACATCTCGCCCAGCACCAGCCGCAGCACGGGCGCCGGCACCGTGAACAGTGTCGGCCGCCCCAGCACGCGTCCCATCGCCGCCGTGATCTCCCGGTTGGTGAGCGGCTGCGGCGCCGTCAGGTTGAACGCCCCGGACAGTCCGTCGGTGTCGATGAGATGCCGGATCGCCGCCACCTCGTCGTGCAGCGCGATGAACGACCAGTACTGGGAGCCGTCGCCCATCCGTCCGCCCAGGCCCGCCTTGAACAGCGGAAACAGCTTTCCCCAGGCACCGCCGCCGCGCGCCACCACCAGCCCGGTCCGCGCGAAGACCGTCCGCACGCCCGCCGCCTCGGCGGCGCCCGCGGCCGCCTCCCACTCCACGCACACCGACGGCAGGAAGCCCTCTCCCGCGGGGGAGTCCTCGTCCACGGCCCGCTCGCCGGTCTCCCCGTAGTAGCCCATCGCGCTGCCGTTCACGAAGACCCGCGGCGGCTCGTCCAGCGAGGCGACGGCCTCGGCGAGCGTCGTCGTGCCCAGGACCCGGCTGTCACGGATCGTCCGCTTGTACGCGTCCGTCCAGCGCCGGCTGCCGACCCCCGCCCCGGCCAGGTTCACCACAGCGGTGCAGCCCGCGAGCCCGGCCGTGTCGATCGTCCGCCGTGCGGGGTCCCAGCGGACCTCGTCCTTCGTCCGGGGCGCATGCCGTACCAGGCGGGCGACTTCGTGCCCGTCGGCGGTCAGGGACCGCACCAGGGCCGTACCGATGAGACCGGACGCACCGGCCACCGCGATTCGCGAGCGTTCCATGCCCCCATCCTGCGCCACCCGCCCCGGGCCCGTTGTCGTACCCCCGCTCTAGAGTGATCCCCATGCCGCCCGAGCCGCGCCAACCGCACCAGCCGTACGACGGACACGAGGACCAGGAGTCCCCTGTCGGCCACCAGCCGTTCGTGCGCCTCGCCGTGCCCGACGACGACGACGCCCTCGGCAGACTCGACCGCGCCACCTGGTCCACCCTGCACGCCGTCTCACCCCGGCCCAGACCGCCGTACACGCCGTTCTTCCACGAGAACTCCGCCCCGGGCGACCACCTGGTCGCCGTCGCCGGGGACGGTCTGGTGGTGGGCTATGCCAAGCTCGGCCGGCCCACTCCGCTCGCGTCGAACGCGCACGTCCGGCAGATCCAGGGGCTCGCCGTCGCCGACGAGGCGCGCGGCATGGGCGTCGGGCGGCTGCTGATCCGGGCCGCCGTGGCCGAGGCCCGCCGCCGGGGCGCCCTGCGCCTCTCGCTGCGCGTCCTCGGACCCAACACCCCGGCCCGGCGGCTGTACGAGTCGGAGGGCTTCGTCGTCGAGGGCGTACAGCCCAGGGAGTTCCTGCTGGACGGGGAGTTCGTGGACGACGTCCTCATGGGCCGGGCGCTGTAGTCACCCGGGCGCGGGCGTCTAGGACGTGACCAGGTCGCCCGTGTCCACCGCCGCCGTCGCGGTCGCCGCGCCCTTCGCGTCGCCGGAGACCTCGTCCGCCGTCAGGACGTAGCCCGTCTCGTCGTCGGACGTGGAGCGGGCGAAGACCACACCGAACACCTTGCCGTCGGTGGTGAGGAGCGGGCCGCCGGAGTTGCCGGGGCGGACGGTCGAGCGGATCGAGTAGATCTGGCGGGTCACCGTCTCGCTGTTGTAGATGTTCTGGCCCCTCGCCCGCACCTTGTCGGCGACCGTGGCGGCCTGCAGATTCAGGTCGCCGTCCTGCGGATAGCCCGCGACCACCGCCGAGTCGCCCCGCTTCGCACTGTCGTCGAAGCGCAGGACGGGCGCGCGCAGATCGGGGACGTACAGCACGGCCACGTCCTTCTCGGGGTCGAAGAGCACCACCCGGGCCTCGTACGCCGTCCCGACCCCGCCGACCCGGACGGTCGGGTTGTCGATGCCCGCCACCACATGGGCGTTGGTCATCACATGCCGGGCCGCGTACACGAAACCGCTGCCCTCGCGGCCCTGGGTGCCCGCGACGCCCTCGATCTTGACCGTGCTCAGCTTGGCCGCGTTCGTCGCGCTCGCCGTGACACTGTCCCCGGTGGGCTTGGCGACGCTCGTCGCCGGTTCGTTCTCGAAGGGGTTGAAGACCTGCGGAAAGCCCGCCTCGGTGAGCGCGGACGTGGCCCGCGAGAACCAGGTCGGGGTCGTCTCCGGCATCGAGTCCTGCACCGCGCCCAGCAGCGCCGAGTCCCGGATCGCCGTCGTGACCACCGGCGACGAGGAGGCGCCCAGGACGCTCGCGGCCACCCAGGCCACCAACAGCACGGCGACCGCGTTGGCCACGGCCCCGCCGACCCCGTCGGCGACCCGCAGCGGTCCCCGGTCCAGCTCGCGGCGCAGCCTCAGCGCGAACCTGCCCATCAGTTCGTGGCCCACCACGGCCGGCACCAGCACCGTGAGCACGGCCGTCACCGTCGCCGCGGGCGTCCCCGCCGTCGCCAGCTCCATGATCCAGGGCAGCACCCACACCCCGATGACGGCGCCGCCCACGAACCCGGCCAGAGAGACACAGCCCGCCACCAGGCCACGCCGGTAACCGGACGCCGCATAGCCGACGATCACCAGCAACAGCAGGATGTCGAGCAGGTCCACTCCGGCCGCCTTTCTCTCTGGACCCATTGGTCCCCCGTACACATGCCTCGCATGCGGTAGTACGCGCGGGACGGGCCCGGTGATCAGTCGCCGATCGGTCACATGAGCGCATCAGACGCCTGGACCCGTAAAAACGTCCCGGACCCGGACGTTGGTTCCACCAAGTGGCACACCACACATCGCGGGCGGAACCGCACTGACCAACAGTGGGGCCCATGGGGTCCAAGGAGTCCATGGGTGACTCGCGTGTCCGCCGCGTACCGGGCGCCGCCCGCGTGGTGCTCGTCTGCCTGCCCGGAATCGCCGTCGCCGTCGGGCTGCTCCTGTGCGCGACGACCGGCGTCGACCGTACGACCTCCCGCCGGACACCCCCCGTCGTGGCCCGCCCGGCCGTCGTCCACTCCGCCGCCAAGCCGCGCATCGTGCCCCGTACCGCCTGGATCGCGGACGCCGAACGCGAGCAGCCGCCGCCGCGCTACGACGACCGGGTCGTCGCCGTGTTCGTCCACCACACCGACTCGCCCAACGGCTACGACTGCGCCGACGCGCCCCGCATCATCCGCTACCTGTACGTCGGCCAGGTCGACTCCCGCGACTGGGACGACATCGGCTACAACTTCGTCGTCGACCGGTGCGGCACCGTCTACGAAGGCCGTGCGGGCGGAGTCGACCGTCCCGTCACCGGCGCCCACACCCAGGGCTTCAACCATCGCACCGCCGGTATCGCCGCCCTCGGCACCTTCACCACGGGCGTGCCCGTGCCGCAGGCCATGACCGACGCGATCGCCGCCCTCACCGCCTGGAAACTCGGCCTCTCGAACACCGACCCGCGCGGCACCGCACGCCTGGTCTCCAGCAACGACCTCAGCCGCTACGCGTCCGGCACCGCCGTCACCCTGCCCGCCCTGGCGGGCCACAACGCCGGCTACATGACGAGCTGCCCCGGCGCCGCCCTCACGGCCCGCCTCCCGGCGATCAGAAAGGCGGCGGCACGTCTGCAGGGCAGGCGCTGAGCCAAGCCAGGGCTCACACGTGCCCACACGGGCTCACAGGTACACCACAGCGGGTTCAACGAGGCGCCCCAACTCCCCGTCCTACCTTCGTCATACGCACTGACCGGAGGTGGGGATCATGAGCAGCAGCAGTCGTAACAACCCCGTGGAGCGGACCGAACGGGCCGGCGGCAAGAGGCCGTCCGGCGGCTGGGCCGGGGCCGCGCGGAATCCGTGGACCGTGCTCTGCGCGGTGGCGACGGTCGTCCTGGGCCCGGCGGCGGTCACGGCATCCGCCCTCGACCAGGCCAACGCGGCGCCCATGCGCCACCACCACGCCGTACGGGTCGACCACACGCAGCAGGCGTACATCCCGTCGGACCTGACCCGCCGCCGCGGTACGGCGGCCTGAGAGACGGCTCTCAGGCGCCCTTGAACCGCTGCCACAGCTTGGGATACCGGTCGGCGAGCGCCCCTTCGTCCGCCAGGGCGATGGGCGTCCCCTCGGGCTCCGCCGGCGCGGGCGGAATACCCAGATCCGGGGCGACGGTGCCGGTGAGCTGCTCGTACGCCTCGTCGGCCGCGTAGCCCAACTCCTCACCGTCCCCGTCGATCTCCGCGTCGAAGTCGTCCAGGAGATCGGCGAGCGAGTCCGGGTCGCCGTGCAGTGCACCCTCGAAGACCTCGCGGCCCTGGCCGATCAGCCAGCACCGGAAGAAGTCGAAGGCGTCGTCGTCGGCCCCGTCGAGCAGCACCCGGGCGGCGCCCCACAGGTCCCAGCGGTAGGCCCTGTTGTAACGGGCCTCGAAATGCCGGGCGAAGTCGAGGACCGAGTCCGGGTCGAGCTGGAGCAACTGCTCGACCAGCAGATCGGCCTGATCCTCGGGGTCACCCTCGGCGGCCTCACGGGTCGCGTCCACCAGCTTCCAGAACTCCGTCTCGTCCATCACGGGTCCAGCATCGGGCCTGGAGGGGCGGGACGCACGTGGAGATTCGCGGAATGTGACGGGGCGTACAGACCCGCGGACCTCACGGGGAGAAGCGGCGCGGCGTTCTCAGCTGTTGCGGGTTCCGTGCTCGTGTGGGGTCGGTGCCTGACCTTCGGGGGAGCTATGCGTTGGCGGAGGGGAGTACAGCGCCCCCAGCCGCTGCGCGTCCCGCGTGAACCGGGCCCGCAGTTCCGGCGGGGCCAGCACCTCCGCCTCCGGCCCGAGTCCCGCCAGCTGCGTATGGGCGATCTCCGCCGACTCCACGGCGAGTGTCACGGTGACCCGGCCCCGCTCGTCGGGCTCGCCGCCGGCCGACAGAGCGTCCCGGGCGGACACGGGCTCGACGGTGTACGGCAGTCTGCGCGCCCCTTCCGCCGAGAGCCGTACGACGACCTCGGCGCGCAGGATCGACCGCGCGAACTGTTCCGCACGCTCCTCCCAGAACGCGGGCAGGTCGAAGTCGGCGTCGCGCGTGAAGCGTGCGTGGGGGCCGATGGCCTGGCCGGTGGCCTGGACGGCGGTGAAGCGGTCGACGCGGTACACCCGGAAGGGTCCGGCCCCGGGCTCAGGACCGGCGTGTTCCGGCACCCGGGCGCACAGGTACCAGACGCCCGCCTTGAGGACGAGCCCGTACGGCTCCAACGTGCGCTCCACGTCGGTGTCACCGGAGCCGCGCCGGTAGCGGGCCAGGATCCGACGGTCGTCCCACACCGCCTCCGCGACGGCGGGCAGCGACTCGGGAGTCGGGGGCTCGCTGAACCAGGCGGGGGCGTCCAGATGGAAGCGCTGGGCGGCTGTGCGGGGGGCGTCGCGGAGGGAGGGCAGGAGAGCGGCGGACACCTTGAGGCGGGCCGCCGAGGCGGTGTCCTCCAGCCCCATCTCACGCAGGGCGCCCGGTACTCCGCTCAGGAACAGTGCCTCCGCCTCGCCGCGGGCCAGTCCGGTGAGGCGGGTACGGTATCCGCCGACCAGCCGGTATCCGCCGGCCCGCCCCCGGTCGGCGTACACGGGCACGCCCGCCTCGGACAGGGCCTGCGCGTCCCGGGTGACGGTGCGCTCGGACACCTCCAGTTCCCGGGCCAGCTCGGCGGCGGTCATGGAGGGGCTGGACTGGAGCAGCAGCACCATTTTGATGAGGCGGGCAGCACGCATGGGTTCATGATGCCCGGGGGTGCGAGAGAGGTTTTCGCCCCCGCCGCCCCTACCCGTCCCATCCCTGGGGGCTGCGCCCCCAGACCCCCCTTTCGCGCTGAACGCGCTCGTCCTCAAACGCCGGACGGGCTGGACATATGCGGTGAACGGGTGGGTGGGTGGGAAACACGACCTGGGCTGCACGGGCCTCGCCCTTCGTTCGCCGGGCGCACTCGCGAAGTTCGACGGCGCCCGGCAATCGGACTGGAAACGGGCGGGTGGGTGGGTGAACCCGCCCCCTACAACCCGTACCGCTCCCGCGCCTCCTTCACCGCCGCGGCCCCCACTTCCCCCCGCCGCGCCAACTGCGCCAACCCCGCCACGACGATCGACTCCGCGTCGACCCCGAAGTACCGCCGCGCAGCGTCCCGCGTGTCCGACAGCCCGAATCCGTCCGCGCCCAGCGACGAGTAGTCCTGCTCGACCCACTGAGCGATCTGGTCCGGCACCTGCCGCATGTAGTCGGACACCGCCAGCACCGGCCCCTCGGCCCCCTGCAGCGCCTGACGGACGTACGGCACCCGCTCCTCGCCCCGCAGCAGCGCCGCGTCGGCGTCCAGCGCGTCCCGCCGCAGCTCGGTCCAGGACGTCGCCGACCACACGTCGGCCGCCACGCCCCACTCCTCGGCGAGCAGCCGCTGCGCCTTCAGGGCCCAGTGGATCGCCGTACCGGAGCCGAGCAGCTGGATGCGCGGCGCGTTGGCGGCCGGTGAGAGCCCCGCCGACTCCGCCGTGTTGAAGCGGTACAGCCCCTTGACGATGCCCTCGTCGATGCCGGTACCGGCCGGGCCCGACGGCTTCGCGGGCTGCGGGATCGGCTCGTTGTAGACGGTCAGGTAGTAGAAGACGTTCGGGTCCTCGCCGGGCGCCGTCTCCCCGTACATGCGGCGCAGACCGTCCCGCACGATCACCGCCACCTCGTACGCGAAGGCCGGGTCGTACGACAGCGCGGCCGGGTTCGTCGCGGCGATCACCGGGGAGTGGCCGTCCGCGTGCTGGAGGCCCTCGCCGGTCAGCGTCGTACGGCCGGCCGTCGCGCCGACCAGGAAGCCGCGGCCGAGCTGGTCGCCGAGCTGCCACATCTGGTCGGCCGTGCGCTGCCAGCCGAACATCGAGTAGAAGATGTAGAACGGGATCATCGCTTCGCCGTGCGTGGAGTACGACGTCGACGCGGCGATGAAGTCCGCCATGGAACCGGCCTCGGTGATCCCCTCGTTGAGGATCTGGCCGTCCTTGGCCTCCTTGTAGTACATCAGCTGGTCGCGGTCGACCGGCTCGTACGTCTGGCCCTTGGGGGAGTAGATCCCGAGGGAGGGGAACAGCGACTCCATGCCGAAGGTGCGTGCCTCGTCCGGCACGATCGGCACCCAGCGGCGGCCCGTCTCCTTGTCGCGGACCAGGTCCTTGACCAGGCGTACGAAGGCCATCGTCGTGGCGATGTTCTGCGAGCCGGAGCCCTTGTCGAACGAAGTGAACGTCTTGTCCGCCGGAGCGGGGAGCGGGGCGAGCGCCTGCGTACGGCGGGCCGGAGCCGGGCCGCCGAGGGCCGCGCGGCGCTCCTGGAGGTAGCGGACCTCGGGCGAGTCGGCGCCCGGGTGGCCGTACGGCACCACACCGTCCACGAACTGCGCGTCGGAGATGGGGAGTTCGAGCAGATCACGCATCTGCTTGAACTCGTCCACCGTCAGCTTCTTCATCTGGTGGTTGGCGTTCTTCGACGCGAAGCCCTCGCCCAGGGTGAAGCCCTTGACCGTCTGGGCCAGGATGACCGTCGGCGCGCCCTTGAACTCGACCGCCGCCTTGTAGGCCGCGTACACCTTGCGGGACTCGTGACCACCGCGCGAGAGGTGGAAACACTCGAGGATCCTGTCGTCGCTCAGCAGCTTCGCCATCTCGGCGAGCGCCGGGTCCTTGCCGAAGAAGTCGGCGCGGATGTAGGCGGCGTCGCGGGTCTGGTACGTCTGCACCTGGGCGTCCGGTACCTCGCGCAGGCGGCGTACGAGCGCGCCCGTCGTGTCGAGCTGGAACAGCTCGTCCCACGCCGTGCCCCAGAGGGTCTTGACGACGTTCCAGCCCGCGCCCCGGAACTGTGCCTCCAGCTCCTGCACGATCTTGAAGTTCGCGCGGACCGGGCCGTCGAGCCGCTGGAGGTTGCAGTTGATGACGAAGGTCAGGTTGTCGAGACCTTCTCGCGACGCCAGCGCCAGTGCCGCCGTCGACTCCGGCTCGTCCATCTCGCCGTCGCCGAGGAACGCCCAGACGTGGGACGCGGAGACGTCCTTGATGTCGCGGTTGGTGAGGTAGCGGTTGAAGCGGGCCTGGTAGATCGCCGACAGCGGGCCGAGGCCCATCGACACCGTCGGGAACTCCCACAGCCAGGGCAGCCGGCGCGGGTGCGGGTACGACGGGAGGCCGTTGCCGCCCGACTCGCGGCGGAAGTTGTCGAGGTGGTCCTCGGTCAGCCGGCCGTCGAGGAAGGCGCGGGCGTAGATGCCGGGGGAGGCGTGGCCCTGGATGTAGAGCTGGTCACCGGAGCCGGGGGACTCCTGCGACTCCTTGCCCTTGAAGAAGTGGTTGAAGCCGGTCTCGTACAGCCAGGCGGCCGAGGCGAAGGTGGCGATGTGGCCGCCCACGCCGTGTTTGCTGCCCCGGGTCACCATGGCCGCCGCGTTCCAGCGGTTCCAGGCGGCGATCCGGTGCTCCATCGCCTCGTCGCCGTCCACCGCGGGCTCGGCGGCGGTGGGGATGGTGTTGACGTAGTCCGTCTCCAGGAGCTTGGGCAGCGCGATGCCGTTGCCCTCGGCGCGCTCCAGTGTGCGGCGCATCAGATACGCGGCCCGGTGCGGCCCGGCCGCCTTGGTGACCGCGTCCAGGGAGGCCTGCCATTCGGCGGTCTCCTCGGGGTCGCGGTCGGGGAGCTGGTCGAGCTCGCTCGGCTGGATGGCCTTGGGGTCGGTCATGTCGCCGCCTTCCTCAGTCGAAGGGGGTTCCCTTGTCGGTAAGGGTTCGGGGGTGCCCTCGGTCTTTGGCAGGACAGGGCTGCGGGTCCTTGGCGGTGTCGGGTTTGTGGCTCCGCCGCGGGTCCGGTGGCGACTGTAACTCGCTGATCGATGATCGATCAAAGGGTTGAGGGCAAAACCTCTTGATCGCGAGAAAGTAGGCACGGGGTGCCTTGAGGGCGGGCACGGCGTGCCGCGATTCTGGGTCGTTTCCGCAGGTGAGCGGCTAAAGGCTCGCTTGCGTCAGGCCCGCGGCGCGCACCCCAGCACATGGGCCTTCACCAGCTCGGCGATCCGTGGATCCCGGCGGCGGAACGCGGCGACCAGCTCCTCGTGCTCCTCCGCGTACGACTGCTGGACCGTCCCCAGCCAGCGGATCGACAGGGCCGTGAACACCTCGATGCCCAGCCCCTCCCAGGTGTGCAGCAGCACCGAGTTCCCGGCCGCGCGCACCATCTCGCGGTGGAACCCCACGGTGTGCCGGACCTGGCCGGTTCCGTCCGACGCGCGGTCGGCCTCGTACAGGGCGGCGACATGCGGTTCGAGGGCCGAGCAGTCGTCCGCCAGCTTCTCCGCCGCCAGCTCCGCCGCGATGGCCTCCAGGCCGGCCCGGACGGGGTAGCTCTCCTCCAGGTCGGCGGCGGTCAGATTCCGTACGCGTACGCCCTTGTTGGGGGCCGACTCGATCAGCCGCAGCGACTCCAGCTCCCGCAGCGCCTCCCGGACGGGGGTCTGGCTGACCTCCAGCTCGGTCGCGATCCTGCGCTCCACGATCCGCTCGCCCGGCTTCCAGCGCCCGCTGACGATCCCCTCCACGATGTGCTCGCGGATCTGCTCGCGCAGCGAGTGGACGACGGGCGCGGTCATGAGGGCTCCTAGAGGGAGGGGCTTCGGCCCCAGGGGCGTTGACCTATAGACAATACGGCCGCGTCCCTGCCCGGAGGGGTTCCGGGAGACGGTGCGGCCGAACGTGAGACGAGCGTTACAGACCGGACAGGACCCACGCCACAGCACGTACGACGGTGCCCCGCCCGGAGGACTCCGGACGGGGCACCGTCGTACACACGTACAGCCCAGGCGGCTGGCGGCTGGTTACAGGCCGAGCTCGACCTCGAACTCGCCCGCCTCCAGGATCGCCTTGACGGCCGTCAGGTAACGGGCCGCGTCGGCGCCGTCGACCAGACGGTGGTCGTAGGACAGGGTCAGGTACGTCATGTCGCGTACGCCGATGACCGTGCCCTCCTCCGTCTCGATGACCGCCGGGCGCTTGACCGTCGCGCCGATGCCCAGGATCGCGACCTGGTTCGGCGGCACGATGATCGTGTCGAAGAGCGCGCCGCGCGAGCCGGTGTTGGAGATGGTGAAGGTCGCGCCGGACAGCTCGTCCGGGGTGATCTTGTTGCCCCGGACCTTGCCCGCGAGCTCGGCCGTGGCCTTGGAGATACCGGCGATGTTGAGGTCGCCCGCGTGCTTGATGACCGGGGTCATCAGGCCCTTCTCGGAGTCCACCGCGATACCGATGCTCTCGGTGTCGAAGTAGGTGATCGTGCCCTCGGCCTCGTTGATCCGGGCGTTGATGACCGGGTAGGCCTTCAGCGCCTGGGCCGCCGCCTTCACGAAGAACGGCATCGGGGAGAGTTTGACGCCCTCACGGGCGGCGAAGGAGTCCTTCGCCTGCGCGCGGAGCTTCATCAGGCGGGTGATGTCGACCTCGACGACCGAGGACAGCTGCGCCTGCTCGCGCAGCGCCTTGACCATGTTGTCGCCGATGACCTTGCGGATGCGGGTCATCTTGACGGTCTGGCCACGCAGCGGCGAGACCTCCAGGACGGGGGTCTTGCGTGCCGTGGAGGCAGCCGGAGCGGCGGCGGCAGCGGCGGGCGCCGGAGCAGCCGCGGCGGCCTTCGCGGCCTCGGCGGCGGCCAGCACGTCCTGCTTGCGGATACGACCGCCGACGCCGGTGCCCTTGACGGAGCCCAGGTCGACGCCGTTCTCGGCGGCGAGCTTGCGCACCAGCGGGGTGACGTAGGCACCGTCGTCACCGGAGGCGGCGGCGGGTGCGGCGGCGGCCGGAGCCGCGGGGGCGACCGGAGCGGCCGGCGCGGGCGCCGGGGGCGCGACCGGAGCCGCGGCCTTGACCGGAGCCGGAGCCGGAGCGGGGGCCGGAGCCGTCGGGGCCGGAGCCGCGACGGGCGCGGCCGGGGCCGGGGCCGCCGGAGCGGGCGCCGGGGCAGCGGCGGCGGGCGCCGGAGCCGGGGCGGCCGGAGCCGGAGCAGCCGCCGGAGCGGCACCCGGGGCGCCGATCACGGCCAGCTTGGCGCCGACCTCGGCGGTCTCGTCCTCGCCGACCACGATCTCCAGGAGCACACCGGAGGTGGGCGCCGGGATCTCGGTGTCGACCTTGTCCGTGGAGACCTCGAGCAGCGGCTCGTCCTCCTCGACGCTGTCGCCGACCGACTTCAGCCAGCGGGTGACGGTGCCCTCGGTGACGGACTCGCCGAGCGCGGGCAGAACGACGTCCGTGCCCTCGGCGGAGCCGCCGCCGGTGGCGGCCTCAGCGGTGGGAGCCGGGGCCGGAGCCGCCTGCTCGGTGGAAGGCTGGGCCTGCGGCGCCGGCTCGGGGGCCGCGGGGGGCTCCTCCTCGGCCGCCGGGGCGGGGGCGGCAGCGGGCGCGGGGGCGCCGGTGCCGTCGTCGATGAGGGCCAGCTCGGCGCCGACCTCGACGGTCTCGTCCTCGGCGACCTTGATGGACGCCAGAACGCCGGAGACGGGCGAGGGGATCTCGGTGTCGACCTTGTCGGTCGACACCTCCAGCAGCGGCTCGTCGGCCTCGACGCGCTCGCCCTCGGCCTTCAGCCAGCGGGTGACAGTGCCCTCGGTGACGCTCTCACCGAGCGCCGGAAGGGTTACGGAAACCGCCATGGTTTCGGTTGCTCCTTACGAATTGCGGAAGTCTGTGTCGTCGTCCGTCGACCGAGGGTCAGTCGTGGGAGTGCAGCGGCTTGCCGGCCAGGGCCAGGTGGGCCTCGCCGAGCGCCTCGCTCTGCGTCGGGTGGGCGTGGATGAGCTGCGCGACCTCGGCCGGCAGCGCCTCCCAGTTGTAGATCAGCTGGGCTTCGCCGACCTGCTCGCCCATGCGGTCGCCGACCATGTGGACGCCGACCACGGCACCGTCCTTGACCTGGACGAGCTTGATCTCGCCCGCGGTCTTGAGGATCTTGCTCTTGCCGTTGCCCGCGAGGTTGTACTTCAGAGCGACGACCTTGTCCGCACCGTAGATCTCCTTGGCCTTGGCCTCGGTGATGCCCACGGAGGCGACCTCGGGGTGGCAGTACGTCACCCGGGGCACACCGTCGTAGTCGATCGGAACGGCCTTCAGACCGGCCAGACGCTCCGCCACCAGGATGCCCTCGGCGAAGCCGACGTGCGCGAGCTGGAGCGTCGGGACCAGGTCACCGACGGCGGAGATGGTCGGGACGTTCGTCCGCATGTACTCGTCGACCAGGACGTAGCCGCGGTCCAGCGCGACGCCCTGCTCCTCGTAGCCGAGGCCGGCCGAGACCGGGCCGCGGCCGACGGCGACGAGCAGCACCTCGGCCTCGAACTCCTTGCCGTCGGCAAGGGTGACCTTGACACCGTTCGCGGTGTACTCGGCCTTCGAGAAGAAGGTGCCCAGGTTGAACTTGATGCCGCGCTTGCGGAACGCGCGCTCAAGAAGCTTGGAGGAGTTCTCGTCCTCGAGGGGGGCCAGGTGCTTGAGGCCCTCGATGATCGTGACATCCGTACCGAAGGACTTCCACGCCGAGGCGAACTCGACGCCGATGACGCCGCCGCCGAGGACGATCGCCGACTGCGGCACCCGGTCCAGGACGAGGGCGTGGTCCGAGGAGATGATCCGGTTGCCGTCGATCTCCAGACCCGGCAGCGACTTCGGCACGGAGCCGGTCGCCAGCAGGACGTGGCGGCCCTGGATCCGCTGCCCGTTCACGTCGACGGAGGTGGGGGAGGAGAGCCGCCCCTCACCCTCGATGTAGGTGACCTTGCGGGAGGCGACGAGGCCCTGGAGTCCCTTGTACAGGCCCGAGATGACCTCGTCCTTGTACTTGTGGACCGCCGGGACGTCGATGCCCTCGAAGGTGGCCTTCACGCCGAACTGCGCGCTCTCGCGGGCCTGGTCGGCGATCTCGCCCGCGTGGAGCAGGGCCTTGGTGGGGATGCATCCCCGGTGCAGGCAGGTACCGCCGACCTTGTCCTTCTCGATCAGGGCGACGTCAAGCCCCAGCTGGGCCCCGCGCAGCGCCGCGGCGTAACCGCCACTGCCACCGCCGAGAATCACTAGGTCGAAAACGGTGCTGGCGTCGTTCGCCACGTCACGTCCTCCATGCATTGCGCCGTACGCCGGTCGTCAATGACCGGGCGGCGGCTGGTGTCCGGCCGCTCTTTCTTCGGCCCTGTGGTGGGGGCCCCATCCTGCCGAGCCCATCTTCGCACCTGTCGGAGCCGGACGAGACGCCGGGCCACTGTGAGAGACGCCCCACCGGCGACGGGACCCCGGACTACCCGCCCACGGGGTCCCGTCGCGAAGACGGACCTCAGCCCAGATCGCCCGCGGCGGTCAACTCGGCCAGCCGCACCAACGTACGAACCGCGGTCCCCGTCCCGCCCTTGGGCGTGTACCCGAAAGGCCCGCCCTCGTTGTACGCGGGCCCCGCGATGTCGAGGTGCGCCCAGGTGATCCCCTCACCCACGAACTCCTGCAGGAACAGGCCGGCGACCAGCCCGCCGCCGTACCGCTCACCCATGTTCGCGATGTCGGCCGTGGGGGACTCCATCCCCTTCTTCAGGTGGTCCGGCAGCGGCATCGGCCACGCCGGCTCCCCGACCTCCTCGGCCGCCTCGTGCACCGTGGAGCGGAACGCGTCGTCGTTCGCCATGATCCCGTACGTCCGGTTGCCCAGCGCCAGCATCATCGCGCCGGTCAGCGTCGCCACGTCGACGATCGCGTCCGGCTTCTCCGCCGACGCGGCCCACAGGGCGTCGGCGAGGACGAGACGGCCCTCGGCGTCGGTGTTGAGGACCTCGACGGTCTTGCCGCTGTACATGCGCAGCACGTCACCGGGACGGGTGGCGGAACCGGACGGCATGTTCTCGGCGAGCGCCAGCCAGCCGGTGACGTTGACCTGGAGGCCGAGCCGTGCGGCGGCGACGACCGCGGCGAAGACCGCCGCCGCGCCGCTCATGTCGCACTTCATCGTCTCGTTGTGCCCGGCGGGCTTGAGCGAGATGCCGCCCGAGTCGTAGGTGATGCCCTTGCCGACGAAGGCGAGGTGCTTGCTCGCCGCCTCGTGCGTGTACGTCAGCTTCACCAGCCGGGGACCGGCCACGGAGCCGATGCCGACGCCGAGGATGCCGCCGTAGCCGCCCTTCTCCAGCGCCTTCACGTCGAGCACCTGCACCTTGATGCCGTGCTCCTCGGCCGCGGCCTGCGCGACGGCGGCGAAGGCCTCCGGGTTGAGGTCGTTCGGCGGGGTGTTGATCAGGTCGCGGGCCCGGTTGAGCTCCTCGGACACGGCGGTGGCGCGGGCGACGGCCGCCTTGTACGCGGCGTCGCGGGGCTTGCCGCCGAGCAGGGCGATCTCGCCGAGCGGCGCCTTGCCGTTCTTGGCGTCCTTGCCGATCTCCTTGTACGCGTCGAAGCTGTACGCCCCGAGCAGCGCGCCCTCGCCGATCGCCCCGGCGTCGGCGGCGTCCTCGATCGGCAGGGCGAAGGCGGCCTTCTTGGCGCCGGCGAGCGTACGGGCGGCCACACCGGCGGCCCGGCGCAGCGACTCGGCGCCGAAGGACTCGTCCTTCTCGGGCAGCGCGCCCAGGCCCACGGCCACGACGACGGGTGCCTTGAAGCCGGCCGGGGCGGGCAGCTTGGTCACCTCGCCCTCGGCACCCGAGGCGCCGAGGGTCCCCAGGACGTCGGCGAGCTTGCCGTCGTACGCCTTGTCCACGGCCTCGGCGCCCGGTGCGACGACGGGGCCCTTGCCGCCCTTGGCGACACCGACGACGATCGCGTCGGCCCGAAGGCCGGGCGCCGCGGCGGTGCTGAGAGTGAGAGCAGTCACGGTGGTGAATTCTCGCTTCCGTCTGAAAACTTCTGTGGCCGAGTGGAATGGGTCGACCAGGCCCGACAAGCGACCCTAAGTCCGGCTCCGGGGAGCAGTCCGTACCAGGGTTGGTACACCCGGCACGAGCCTACGCTCGGTGGCCGGGTTCGCTCATTCTTGCGAGCGTTCACCTCAACGGCGAAGGTGATCACATCCATTTGCTCGTCCACCCGCTGAAAATCGCCCTGTCCAAGCTCGTCAACTCCCTCAAGGGCGTCAGCTCCCGCTTTCTGCGCGCGGAGTTCACCGGCCGGTCCTCGGCGCGGCCGTGATCTGCTGTGTCGCGGCCCTCGCCCAGACCCTGGCCCTGACGACCCACGCCGGCAGCCCGCCCTGGGTGGGCCCGGCCGTGTACGCAACGGTGGCCGGCGTCCAGGTGGCCCTGGTCAGCGGCCTCCTGGGCCGAGCGACCGCCCACCGCCGAGCCGGTCCCAGCCGAACGAACGGATAAGAACCCCCACATGAGTCCGAGCAGTCTCCTGGTCCCGTACTACGAACACCCGTCCGTCCGCCCAGCCGAATGGGAGGCGATCCTCGCCGCCGCGCCCGGCCTGTACGGAGTGGTCCTGAACCCGGCCGGCGGCCCCGGCGACCACCCCGACCCGGCGTTCGCCGGGATAGCCGCCCGACTGCGCGCCGAGGGCGTACGGGTCCTCGGGTACGCCGACACCGACTACGCCCGCAGACCGGTCACCGCCGTCATCCGCGACCTGGTCCGCCATCACGAGTGGTACGGCGCGGACGGCGCCTTCCTCGACCAGGTCACCTCGGAACCGGACCGGCTCGACCACTACCGGCGTCTCGCGTCGGCGGCCTGGGGCGCCGGCCTCCGCACCCTCGCCCTCAACCACGGCGTCCCGCCGCACCCCTCGTACGCCAGGATCGCCGACGTCCTGGTGACCTTCGAGGGCACCTGGGACACGTACCGCACCCAGCGTCCCCCACCCTGGCGCACCCCGGGAACACGCCTGTGCCACCTCGTGTACGGCGTCCCGCCGGACGCCGATCTCGAAACCGAGGCCAGGAACCGGGGCGCCGACCTGCACTGCGCGGTGCCCGGCACCGGGGACCACCCCTGGGGCACCCTGCCCCACGCCGTGCCCGTGGGCCGAGCGGCCGGTCCCTCAGCCCAGTGACAGCACGACCAGTGCCGCCGTGGCCGCCGTCTCCGCGAGGCCGCCGAAGACATCGCCGGTGACTCCGCCGAAGCGGCGCGTGCAGTGCCGCAGGAGGCGTTCGGCGGCGGCGCAGGCCACGACGACCGCGAAGGCGGTGCGGACGGTGTCGAACGCCCCGAAGAACGCGCCGCAGCCGGCCGCCGCGAGCGTCACCAGGGCCGCGACCAGCAGCGCCGAGCGCACGGGCACCGTTCCCGCGACCGCCGCCCCCAGTCCGTCCGGCCGGGCGGGCGGTACGCCGGTGCGGGCGGCCAGGGTGAGGGCCAGCCGGGCGGCGGTCGCCGAGACGACGGCGGCGAGCGCACCCCTGGCCCACGAGTCGCCGTACACCTGGGCGAGCACGGCCACCTGGGCCAGCAGCACGAACAGGAGGGCGAGCACACCGAACGGGCCGATGTCCGACCGCTTCATGACGCGCAGCGCGTCCTCGGCGGGCTTGCCGCTGCCCAGCCCGTCGGCGGTGTCCGCGAGACCGTCGAGATGCAGCCCCCGGGTGAGGACGGCGGGCACGGCGGCCGTCGCCACGGCGGCGAGCAGCGCACCGGCGCCCAGGAACAGCAGCAGCAGCCCGGCCCCGGCGGCGCACACACCGACGACCAGCCCCGCCACCGGCGCGCACAGCATGCCGCCACGCGCCGCGTCCCGGTCCCAGCGGGTCACCCGCACCGGCAACACGGTCAGCGTGCCGAAGGCGAAGCGGAGCCCGTCGAGGGAGGCGGGGGGTCCGGGAGATTCCGTGGGCGGGGGAGGGGGTGTGGACACCGGCGCAGATTACCCGGCGGGGTGCGGGCAGCCCAGGGCGGGCAGTGAGCGGGCGTCATGGATGGTGCATACCTGGATAAAGTGCACCCATGGGTCATTGGCTGGAGCGGAACATCATCGAGCCGGGCAAGCTGCCCCTGCTCCTGGCGCTCGCCGCCTTCGTACTGACGTTCCTCATCACCCGGGTCGTCACCCGGATGATCCGCGCGGGCAAGGGGCCGTTCGGCAACGTCAAGGCGGGCGGGATGCACATCCATCACGTCGTCCCCGGCGTCGTGCTGACCGTCGTGGGCGGGTTCGGGGCCGTGGCCAGCGGGCAGAGCGGGTTCGGCGCGGGTCTGTGCGCGGTGCTGTTCGGGATGGGCGCCGGTCTGGTGCTGGACGAGTTCGCGCTGATCCTGCACCTCGACGACGTCTACTGGACCGAGGCCGGCCGGCAGAGCGTCGAGGTGGTGGTGCTGACGGCGGCCCTGGTCGGCCTGGTCCTCCTGGGCTTCCTGCCGTTCGGGGTGAACGACCTCACCGACGAGGACATCCAGAACCGGGGCGAAGCCATGCTCAGCGTCGGCGTCAACTTCTTCTTCTCCCTCCTCGCCCTGAGCAAGGGCAAGGCCCGCACGGCGATCTTCGGCGTGATCGTCCCCTTCGTCGCGCTCCTCGGCGCGTTCCGCCTGGCCCGCCCCGGTTCCCCCTGGGCGAAGCGTTTCTACGGCCGCCGACCGCGCGCCCGTTCCCGCTCCACCCTGCGGGCCTACCGCCACGACCGCCGCTGGGCCGGCCCCCGGCGCCGTATCCAGGACCTGATCGGCGGCAAGCCCGACCCCCGGCCGGCCCACACCCCCGTGAGCCGGTGACGCGTCGCCGAGACCCCGCACACGACGAGTACGGCCACGATGGCGGCCAGATGCTCCTTGCCCGCGAGGTTGTCCTTGAGGGTCACCTCCACCACCATCGCGACGATCACCGCACCGGCGGTCGCACAAGCCCGGTAGCGCCACCCCAGGAACACGGCGAGGCCCACCACGGCCGCCGACGGGCCGGTGTCCACGACGTGCGCGTCCGTGCCGGGCAGCCCCAGGAAGCCCGCCGGGCCCACGGCGATGCCCACGCGCGCGTAGAGCGTGCCGGCGTACGCGACGACAAGGGTGCGCCACCGGCCGAGGCAGATCTCGGCGAGGCCGAAGGCGATCAGGATCTGTGCCAGGGCGCCCCACACCGGCAGGTCGGGGGCGGGCACGAAGAGCGAGAGCGGGGTGCGCAGAAGGGCGAGCCAGAGAGGGTCCCCGGCGCGGACGGCACCGGCGTCCTGGACGAACCGGTAGCCCCAGGACCGGTTCTGCGTGAACTGGACGAGCGCGGTCAGGCACACCACCCCGAGCGTCATGGGCACCGCCCGCCACCGCCGCCGGAGCAGGGGCCCACGTACGGCGACGTACAGCCGCCCCCATTCGGCGCGGACCCAGCGGGCGACCGTGCTCATCTCCCGACCCTCATCCGTGCGTGCCCTGTCTACGTGCTCATCTCTTCGGCCCGAGGTGCCTGCGGTGCAGCCACTTCGGCAGTCCCGGCGCCTCCAGGAAGCCCTCCGCGCGCGCGGCGGCGATGCCGATGCGCGGCAGGTCCGCGCTCTTCTCGAAGAGCAGGAACCGGGGTTCCCAGATGGGCCGGTACTTCGCGTTGGCGCGGTACAGCGACTCGATCTGCCACCAGCGGGAGAAGAAGCTGAGCAGCGAGCGCCACAGCCTCAGCACCGGCCCCGCGCCGATGCGCCCGCCACGTTCGAAGACGGAACGGAACATCGCGAAGTTGAGTGAGACCTGAGTGATCCCGATCTCCTGGGCACGCTGGAGAAGTTCGATCACCATGAACTCCATCAGCCCGTTGTCGGAGTCACGGTCGCGCCGCATGAGGTCGAGCGAGAGGCCGTGCGGCCCCCAGGGCACGAAGGAGAGCAGCGCTCTCAGCTCCCCGTCGCCGTCCGAGCACTCGAGCATCACGCACTGCCCGTCGGCCGGGTCGCCGAGCCGTCCGAGCGCCATGCTGAACCCGCGCTCGGTGGCGCCGTCCCGCCAGTCGTCGGCGCGCTGGAGGAGGGACGTCATCCCGTCGGCCGGGATGTCGGCGTGGCGCCGGATGCGTACGGTGTACCCGGCCCGCCCGACCCGGTTGTAGGCCTGCCGGACGGTCCGCATGGCCCGCCCCTCCAACGCGAACTCGGCGGTCTCGACGATGGCCTCGTCACCGAGTTCGAGGGCGTCCAGCCCGTGCCGCGCGTACACCGTGCCGGCCTCCTCGCTCGCCCCCATCACGGCCGGGATCCAGCCGTGGGCGCGGGCCTCGGCGAGCCACGGTTCGATGGCGCCGGGCCAGGCCTCCGGGTCGCCGATCGGATCACCGGCGGCCAGGGAGACCCCGCCCAGGGCGCGGTAGGCGACGGCGGCCTTGCCGGTGGGGGACCAGACGACGCTCTTCTCGCTGCGCAGGGCGAAGTAGCCGAGGGAGTCGCGGTCGCCGTGCCGGTCGAGGAGGGCGCGCAGCCGGGCCTCGTCGTCCTCGGTGAGCGGGTCGACGGCACGGCGGGAGCGGAAGGCGGCGTAGAGGACGGCGAGGATCAGCACCGTGCTGATGACGTTGATGGTGACGTCGACCCAGTTGGGCGTGGAGATCCCGGCGAAGCCCGTGTCGTCGGCGGCGACGGAGATCAGCCGCATCGTGCCGTAGCCCCAGCGCTCCAGGAACGTCGAGCGGTGGCTGTCGTGCGCCTGGTTGGCGACGGTGACCAGGAGCGCGGCGAGGAGCGAGGAGACGAGCAGGCCGCCGACCGCGACGGCGGCGGCGAGCCGCGGGTTGGACCGGTCGCCCTTGGCGTAGAACTCGCGCCGTCCGACGACGAGCGCGGCGACGAAGGCGGCCGTGAGGACGAGCGAGATCCAGTTCTGCCCGTGTTCCCGGATCTCCGCGAAGAACATGGCGAACGCGAACAGCAGCAGGAACAGCGTGCTGATCACGATGTTCAGGATCCAGGCGGCCCGCTTGCGGCGCCGCATGGTGATGGCCAGGAACATCGTGAACACACCGGAGGCGAAGCCGGCGGTCAGCAGGTACGGCGTGAAGAAGTTCTCCTCGTTGTGCCGCCGCACGTCGTTCCCGAAGGAGACCCACACCGCGCTGAGGAGATTGACGAAGGTGACGACCCGCAGATACCAGACGGCGAACGCGGCGGCGCGCCGCGAGGCGGTGGTGCTGGCGCTGCGCTGAACGTTCGGCGTGAGCCGGTCATCTCCCATGGAGAGTGATCATATGGGGCATGTTGTGCTACATGCCCCATATGCCTCTCGGTGGTCGGCCCGGCGGTCAGAGGGCCTCGGGCTCCTCGGGCTCCTCGGGCTCCTTTACGTCCTCCGGCTCCTCGACGTCCTCCGTCTTGGACGCCTCCGGCGCCTCCGGCAGCTCCGCCGCCAGTGCCGCCGCGGCCTGGACCAGCGGGAGGGCCAGCAGCGCCCCGGCTCCCTCGCCCACGGTCACCCCGTGGTCGAGCAGCGGCTCCAGTGCCATCCGGTCGAGCGCCTTCGCCTGGGCCGGCTCCCCGCTGTTGTGCCCGGCGAGCCACCAGTCCGGCGCCCGGAAGGCGATCCGCTGCCCGACCAGCGCGCACGCGGCCGACACCACACCGTCCAGGATCACCGGCATCTTGCGCACCGCGCTCTGCAGCAGGAACCCGGTCATCGCGGCGAGGTCGGCGCCGCCCACCGTCGCCAGCAGCTGCAACTGGTCCCCGAGCACCGGCCGGGCACGCCGCAGCGCGTCGCGGATCGCGGCGCACTTGCGCATCCACGCCAGGTCGTCGATCGGCAGCCCGCCCCGCCCGGTGACGACGGACGCGTCCGTCCCGCACAACGCGGCCACCAGCACCGACGCGGCCGTGGTGCCGCCGACGCTCACATCGCCGAGCACCACCAGATCCGTACCGGAGTCGGCCTCCTCGTCGGCCACGGCGACCCCCGCCAGGAAGGCGGCCTCCGCCTCCTCGAGGGTCAGCGCGTCCTCGACGTCGATCCGCCCGCTGCCGCGCCGCGCCCGGTGCCCCGCGACCTCGTCGGGCAGCGCGTCCGGCTCGCAGTCCAGCGCCATGTCGACCACACGCACGGGCACGCCGAGCCGCCGCGCGAGCACGGCGACGGGGCTGGAGCCGTCCAGTACGGCCCGCACGGACCGCTCGGCGCTGCCGGCGGGGCGCGCCGACACACCCTGCCCGGCGATCCCGTGATCCCCCGCGAACAGCACGACACGCGGCCGCTCCACCGCCCGTACCGGCACGGAGGACTGCGCCGCCGCGAGCCACTCACCCAGGTCGTCGAGGCGCCCGAGCGACCCGGGCGGCACGATCTGGCGCTCCCGCCGTGCCTCCGCGTCGCGGCGCACGCCGCCGTCGGGGCGCTCGATCAGATCGGTGAAGTCGTCGAGATTAAGCGAGCTCATTCGCCGAACAGTACCGGCAGCGATCGAACAGGGCGCCGTCACGTTGGAGCCATGTCATTGCACCCGGGATCGCGATCCCCTACGTAACGTTTTGATGCGTAATGTCGCACGGCGCCTCAGCGCACCGCATCAGTGCACCGCTTCGGTACACCGCTTCAGCAGGAGCCGCCCATGTCCCCCGCCCCCAAGGCGACAGCCCCGCAGGAGACCGGGGCCGACGGGTTCCACGAACCGCGCCGCGAGGACTGCCCCTGGTGCGGTTCCAGGCGGTTGCGCACCCGTCTGCGCACGTCGGACCTCCGGCGGCGCGGGCCGGGTACGTTCGTCGTCGACGAGTGTCGCGACTGCGCCCACGCCTTCCAGAACCCGCGCCTCACCGCGGAGGGCCTGGCCCTCCACCACCAGGACCTGCCCGAGGCACCCCACCCGGTCGCGCCCCGCCGCCACCGCGCGGCGGCCCGGGCGATGCTCCCCTTCCCGGAACCGGAGAGCTGGCTCGACGTGGGCACGGGCGAAGGCGCCTTCCCGGCGGCGGCGAAACGCTATTTCCCCTACACGGCCTTCGACGGCGTGGACACCACCCGCCGCGTCCAGAAGGCCCGCGCCTCCGGCCACATCGAGGAAGCCCACCGGGGCCGCCTCACCGACCTGGACATCGTCAACCGTCTGCACGCCCGGTACGACGTCGTCAGCATGTTTCACCACCTGGAACACACCGAGGATCCCCGCGAGGAACTCCGCGCCGCCCTGCGGGCCCTGCGCCCCGGCGGCCACCTCCTCATCGAGGTCCCGGACCCGAACTGCGCGTTCGGCACCCTGCTGGGCAAGTGGTGGCCCTGGTACGCCCAGCCCCGCCACCTCCACCTGATGCCGCTGGCCAACCTGGTGGCGGAACTGGAGTCCCAGCACTGCACGATCATCGCGACGGACCGCCGGGAACCCCACATCCCCTACGACCTGACAGGTGCCCTCTCCCTGGCCGTCACCCGCGCCCTCCCGGCCCCGGACGCCCACTGGCGCTCCACCCCGCCGACGCCGCTCCAGCGAAGAACCCGCACGGCCCTGCTCCGGGCGACGACCCCGTTCCTGGCCGCCGCCACAGCCCTGGACCACGCCCTGGCCCCCCTCCTGCGCCGCACCCGCTTCGCGAACACGTACCGGATCATCGCGCGCCGCGATCCCACCGGCTGAGGAGCCCGGCTGAGGAGAACGCTCACCCCCGCAGCACCAGCGCCTGCCCGGCCACCACCAGCAGCAGGTGCTCGCACTCCGCCCCGAACACCGAGTTCAGCCGCCCCAGCTCGTCCCGGTACCGACGCCCGGACGCCGTGGAGGGCACGATCCCGGACCCCACCTCGTTCGACACGGCGACGACGGTCCGCCGCGTGGACCGGACCGCCGCCGTCAACTCCCGTACCCGCCGCCGCAACTCGCGCTCCCCGCCCCCCGCCCACTCCGCGTCGTCCCATGCCCCGACCTGGTCCATCGCGTCCGTCAGCCACAGCGACAGACAGTCGATGAGCAGCGGCGCCCCCTCGTCCCGCAGCAGCGGTACGAGGTCACAGGTCTCGGCGGTACGCCACGACCCCGGCCGCCGCTCCCGGTGCGCGTGCACCCGCGCCGCCCACTCCCCGTCCCCGTTCCGCGTCCCGCCCGTGGCCACGTACAGCACGTCCGGGAACGCCTCCAGCCGCCGCTCCGCCTCCACCGACTTCCCGGACCGCGCCCCGCCCAGCACCAGCGTCCGCCGGGGCACGTCCGGTACGTCCTCGTAGACCCCGACCGTCAACGTCGTACCGTCCGCCACCGCCCGCGCGCCGGCCGCCGCGAGCCGGCGTCGCAGCTCGGCACCCGGCGGCACGTCATGGTCCAGATGAACGGCGACGACATCCGTGGCCGGCCCGAGCGCACCCACCGCCCGCAGCCGGGCCAGGGCGTCCGGCCGCCCGACGACGTCCGCGAGGACCATGTCGTACGGGGGACCGTTCCCGTCGAGCCCGGCCGGCGCCGCGCCCGGCGGCAGATACAGCAGGCGCTGCCCGTCGGGACCGGTCACCGCGTACCCCGTACCCGGCGCGTCCATCGGGACCGCCCACACCCGGTGGCCGGTCAGCAGCGCCAACTCCCGCCCGTCCGGCACCCGTCCGGGCTGCGGGAGCCCCACCGGCACCTCGACGGCGGGCCCGTCGTGCGGATGCGACAGCAGCACCTGCCGTACGCCGCCCAGCGAGTGCCCGGCACGCGCCGCCGCGAGTACGGCGCCGGGGGTGAGGTCGAGCAGCAGCGTGCCGTCCACGAGCAGCGCGGTGGCCGCGCGCGCGTGCACACCGAGCGCGCCGGTGCAGGCCGCGCACGCACAGTCGGGGCGGGGCAGACCCGCGGGGGCACCGGTACCGAGCAGAGTGAGTTCCACGAACCTGATTTTCGCGTGTCCCCGCAGGTCCTGCGCGTCCGGCCTGGGCCTGTCCGGCGGATCAGGTCGGAGAACAGCTGCGGCGCCTCATCAGCGCAGGTGAGCGGGGCTTGGTGCGTCTGGCCGCAAGGCGGAGGAGGGAGTCGACGCGGAGCGTCGGCGAGGGAACACAACGCCGCAGACGGGCGTGCCGGGGCCTGCGTCTCCGACATGATCCGCCGGACAGGCCCTAGGCTCTCGGACCAGGAGCGGGATCAAGATCCGGCTCCTGGTCTGCAGCGGTTCATATCTTGGAGGCGTACATGGCGGCATGGACGTGGCGGTTCGAGAAGACCGACGGGGCGGAGGTCCAGCCCGCGCTGGAGCCCGAGGAGTTCACGACGCAGGGGGACGCCGAGTCCTGGATCGGTGAGTACTGGAAAGAACTTCTCGCAGGCGGCGCGGACCAGGTACGGCTGTTCGAGGACACCACAGAGATCTACGGCCCGATGAGCCTGAAGGACGCCCAGGAGGCGTAGCGGTACCTGGCGGGGCGCCACGAAGGCGCCCCGCCAGGGGCGAGCCTTCAGGGGCGCGGGGCTGTATCTGATGTGCGGCTCCGCCGCGGGGCGCGACAAGCCTCGACCGGCCCGCGGCCGACGACGTCTCTCAGCCCCGGACCCCGCACAGGTGCAACAAAGCAGCCACCTGCCGATAGGGATCCGTCCGCCCCGCCCGCTCCTCCACGGCCAGCAGCGCGTCGACGTCGGAGGCGGAAGGAATCTCCGCGTCGTCGTCCGCCGTGTCGGTGAACACCCGCACCCCGTACCACGCGTGCAGCGGCGCCCCGATACCGGCGAGCGTGCCGGTGAGGACGGACAACCGGTCGGCGCGCACCTCAAGGCCGAGCCGGTTGACGTACGAGTCGGCGTCGAAGGCGCCCAGCGCTCCCGCCCAGTCCCCGGCGAGCCCCGGCCGCATGGCCAGCGCGTCGCCGTTGCGCACCAGCAGGGACAGCAGCCCGCCCGGCGCCAGCATCCGCGCCAGCCCCGCCAGCAGGGCGTCCGGCAGTTCGACGTACATCAGTACGCCATGGCAGAGCACGACATCGAAGCTGCCCGGCAGAAAGTGCACCCCGGTGTCGCGGCCGTCGCTCTCCAGGAGCCGGACGCGATCACGGATGCCCTCCGGCTCGGCGGCCAGCGCCTCACGGGCAGCGCCGAGCATCCTCGGGTCCTTCTCGACACCGGTGACCTGATGGCCGGCCCGGGCCAGCCGCAGCGCCTGCGTGCCCTGGCCCATACCGACGTCGAGCACCCGCAGCCGCTGCCCGACCGGGAACCGCCCGGCTATCTGCTCGTCGAGCTGCCGGGCCACCAGCTCCTGCCGTACGACATTCCGCAGCCCGCCCAGCCTGTCCAGCCAGGCATCCGCCGCGCCCCCGGAGAACGACGTCGTGCTCAGGGCCGCTCTCCGCGCTTGACCTGGGGCTTGGGCAGCCGGAGGCGACGCATCTGGAGGGAACGCATCAGCGCGTAGGCGACCGCGCCCTTCGTCCGCTCGTTCGGGTGGCGCGCGGCCAGCTGCTTCTTCAGCCGGAGCGCGATGAAGACCGAGTCGACGATGATCAGCACGATCACGAAGAGCCACAGCAGCAGCGCGATGCTCTGCAGCGCGCCGACCCGGACCATGCTCAGGACGAGGATGATCACGGCCATCGGCAGGAAGAACTCGGCGACACAGAGGCGCGAGTCCACGAAATCGCGCGCGAAACGGCGCACCGGGCCCTTGTCGCGGGCGGGGAGATAACGCTCGTCCCCGCTGGCGAGTGCCTGGCGCTGGCGTTCCATCGCGGCTCGGCGCTCGTCACGCTGTCGTTTGGCCCCCTCCTTGCGCGTCGTGGGGGTACTGGCGACGCTGCGGCGCTGGGACTGGGCCGCACTCCGCTTGGGAGTGGGCCTGCCCTTCGGGGCCTGCGGGTCACGGGTCTGCTTGGAGTCGGTCACCAGCGCCTTGTCGGCGGGGGCCTTCTCTTCCTTGGCGCGGCTACGGAACACAAAACCCAAGGGTAATGGGTATCGGGGCATGGACCCCAGCCGAGTGGGGAACGATCCGGCAACACCGGTCGTCTTTACGAGACAGACAGTAGGGGGTCACCTACTCCCTACGCCGGAGTGGGACAGATCGCAGTCGTCCTTGGGGATGAGCGCATCGGGCCCGGAACAGTGCGGTAATGGAGGCAGGGCCCGTACTGTTGGTCCTGTTGCAGGTGCTGGAGCTGGAGTCCGTCAGAAGGGGGCGCGCGAAGCCCATGAGCGGTGTCATGAAGCGTATGGGGATGATCTTCCGCGCGAAGGCGAACAAGGCCCTTGACCGGGCCGAGGACCCGCGCGAAACCCTCGACTACTCGTACCAGAAACAGCTGGAGCTGCTCCAGAAGGTGCGCCGCGGTGTCGCCGACGTGGCGACCAGCCGCAAGCGACTGGAACTGCAGCTCGCCCAGCTGAACAAGCAGTCCTCCACGCTGGAGGACCAGGGCCGCAAGGCGCTCGCGCTGGGCCGTGAGGACCTGGCCCGCGAGGCTCTCTCGCGCCGCGCCGCCCTCCAGCAGCAGGTGACGGACCTGGAGACGCAGCACCAGACCCTCCAGGGCGAGGAGGAGAAGCTCACCCTCGGGGCGCAGCGCCTCCAGGCCAAGGTCGACGCCTTCCGCACCAAGAAGGAGACGATCAAGGCGACGTACACCGCGGCCCAGGCCCAGACCCGGATCGGTGAGGCGTTCACCGGTATCTCCGAGGAGATGGGCGACGTGGGCCTGGCGATCCAGCGGGCCGAGGACAAGACGGCACAGCTCCAGGCGCGGGCGGGTGCGATCGACGAGCTGCTCGCCTCCGGCGCCCTGAACGACCCCACGGGCATGGCCAAGGACGACCTCCAGGCCGAGCTGGACCGGCTCTCCGGTGGTACGGATGTGGAGCTGGAGCTGCAGCGCATGAAGGCGGAGCTGGCCGGCGGTTCGTCGTCGGGGCAGCAGGCCATCGAGGGCGGCAGCGGCCAGCAGCAGTCCCAGCAGCAGCCGAAGGACGCTCCGCGCTTCGACAAGCAGTAAGCCACCGCAGTAGCCAACAGCAGTAGGCCACGCCTGAGGAGGGCGACATGATCGTACGGATCATGGGGGAGGGCCAGGTGAGGCTGGCCGACAGCCACCTCACCGAGCTGGACAAGCTGGACGACGTGCTCCTGGCGGAAATGGAGCTCGGCGACGGCCCGGGCTTCCGCCGCACCCTTCAGTCCCTCCTGGACAAGGTCCGCGAACTCGGCGACCCCTTGCCGGACGACTCCCTGGAACCCTCGGAACTGATCCTTCCGTCGCCGGACGCGACACTGGAGCAGGTCCGGGAGCTGCTGAGCGACGGCGGCCTGATCAACTTCAGCCCGTCCGGCGATTGAGGACAAGGCCCGTTCAGGGCCGTAGCAGGGGTCTGGGGGTGCAACCCCCAGCAACGCCCAGGTGACTACCTTGACGAATGTGACCGCCCTCCAGCGAGCCCGATGCCATCTAAAAGCGCACCCCCTCGCGCTGGACGTGGCCCTCGCCGCAGCCGTCCTCGTCTGCATGCTGGGCACCTCGTTCGTCGACCCGCACGGGCAGGACGGCGGCGCCTGGACCGCCCGCACCCCGGACGTCCTCAGCCTGGTCCTCATGGTGCTCGGCGCCGCGGCGCTCATCCTGCGCCGACGCGACCCCATGAAGGTGCTCGCGTTCACCGGCGCCGCCTCCCTCGTCGAGTCGGTCACCGCCGACCCACGTGCTCCCGTCGCGATGTCCGCGGTGATCGCCCTGTACACCGTCGCGTCGACCACCGACCGCCCCACCACCTGGCGTGTCGGCCTCCTCACGATGACCGTCCTCACCGGTTCCGCGATGCTGGCCGGCCCGCTGCCCTGGTACGCGCAGGAAAACCTCGGCATCTTCGCCTGGACCGGCATGGCCGCGACCGCCGGGGACGCCGTACGCAGCCGCCGTGGCTTCATCGACGCCATGAGAGAGCGCGCCGAGCGGGCGGAACGCACCCGCGAGGAGGAGGCCCGCCGACGCGTGGCCGAGGAGCGGCTGCGCATCGCCCGTGACCTGCACGACGTGGTCGCCCACCACATCGCCCTGGTCAACGTCCAGGCCGGGGTCGCCGCACACGTCATGGACAAGCGCCCCGACCAGGCCAAGGAGGCCCTCGCCCACGTACGGGAGGCCAGCCGCTCGGCGCTGAACGAGCTGCGCGCGACCGTCGGGCTGCTGCGCCAGTCCGGGGACCCGGCGGCACCCACCGAGCCCGCGCCCGGTCTGCACCGGCTCGACGAGCTGGTCGGCACCTTCCACAGCGCCGGACTCCAGGTCGAGGTAGCCCGCGCCGACCAGGACACCACCCTCCCCGCGGCCATCGATCTGGCCGCCTACCGGGTGATCCAGGAGGCCCTGACGAACGTACAGAAGCACGCGGGAGCGGAGGCGAAGGCCGAGGTCAGCGTCGTACGGGTGGGGTCGAACATCGAGATCACCGTGCTGGACAACGGGCCGGGCAGGGGAGAAGGCCAGGACGGCCCGGAGGAGGGCGGCGGGCACGGGCTGCTCGGGATGCGGGAGCGCGTCACCGCGGTCGGCGGCGGCTGCACCGCCGGTCCCCGGTACGGAGGCGGCTTCCGGGTGCATGCGATCCTGCCGGTGAAGAGCAGACCGCGTCCCGCGGACGGCGCGGGCACCCCCGTACAGAGAACCGCGTAGACGGCCGCCGTACACACGCAGAGACAGCCGCACGCCGATTCACCGTTCGCCGATTCACCGATTTCAACGAGGACCGCCCATGACGATCCGTGTCCTGCTCGCCGACGACCAGGCCCTGCTGCGCAGCGCCTTCCGCGTGCTCGTGGACTCGGAGGCCGACATGGAGGTGGTCGGGGAGGCGTCCGACGGGGCGGAGGCGGTGCGGCTGGCGCGGGAGCAGCATGCCGACGTCGTGCTGATGGACATCCGGATGCCGGGCACCGACGGACTGGCCGCGACCCGGCTGATCAGCGCGGATCCGGCGCTCGCACATGTACGGGTCGTGATGCTGACGACGTTCGAGGTCGACGAGTACGTGGTGCAGTCGCTGCGCGCGGGTGCGTCCGGGTTCCTCGGCAAGGGGGCCGAGCCCGACGAACTGCTGAACGCCATCCGGGTCGCGGCCGGGGGCGAGGCACTGCTGTCGCCGGCCGCCACCAAGGGGCTGATCGCCCAGTTCCTCGCGCAGGGCGACGTGCTGGACGACGGCCGCGACCCGGCCCGTGCCGAGCGGCTGGACGCGCTGACCGGGCGGGAGCGCGAGGTGTTGGTGCAGGTCGCCGGCGGGCACTCGAACGACGAGATCGCGGAGCGGCTGGAGGTCAGCCCGCTGACGGTGAAGACGCACGTCAACCGGGCCATGGCCAAGCTGGGCGCCCGGGACCGGGCCCAACTCGTCGTCATCGCCTACGAGTCGGGACTGGTACGTCCAAGGGTGGAGTGAGCTTCGCGGGGCGTACTGCGGCCGGAGTAGGGGCCAGGTAAGGAAACGGGACCTGGGGGCTACGAAACAGGGGTCGCCCATGGCTCAGGGTGTAGAGGCAGGCGCTGCACAGGTGTGTCACTCATGCGCCCTTCCTCCGCTCAGGCCACAGAAGAGAGACGCTCACCCATGTCCTGGCTGTCCAGGTTCAGCCTCGCGCAACGGGCCCTGATAGGGCTGATGTCGATCGTCGCGATCGTCTTCGGGGCGATAGCGATACCGCAGCTCAAGCAACAGCTGCTGCCCACCATCGAGCTCCCGGTGGTGTCCGTCCTCGCGCCGTACCAGGGTGCGTCCCCCGATGTGGTCGAGAAGCAGGTCGTCGAGCCCATCGAGGACAACCTCGAAGGCGTCGACGGCATCACCGGCGTCACCTCCACGGCCAGCGAGGGCAACGCCCTGATCACGGCGTCCTTCGACTACGGCAACGACACCAAGCAGCTGGTCGCCGACGTCCAGCAGGCCGTCAACCGGGCCCGTGTACTGCTCCCGGACGACGTGGACCCGCAGGTCGTCGCCGGTTCGACGGACGACATCCCGACGGTCGTCCTCGCCGTCACCTCCGACCAGGACCAGCAGGCCCTCGCCGACCGGCTCGACCGCACGGTGGTCCCCGACCTGCGGGCCATCGACGGCGTCGGCCAGGTCACGGTCGACGGGGTACGCGACGTCCAGGTCACCGTCACCCCGGACGACAGGAAGCTGACGGCGGCCGGTCTCACCTCCGCCGCCCTCGCCCAGGCACTGCAGGCGGGCGGCGCGACCGTCCCGGCGGGCTCCTTCGACGAGGCCGGCAGCAACCGCACGGTCCAGGTCGGCGGCGGCTTCACCTCGGTGGAGCAGATCGCGGACCTGATGGTCACGGGCGCGCCCGGTTCTCAAGCCAAGCCGGTGCGCCTCGCCGACGTCGCGGCCGTCAGGCAGGAGTCCGCGAAGGCCGACTCGATCACGCGTACGGACGGCAAGCCGAGCCTCGCGGTCACCGTCACGATGGACAACGACGGCAGCGCGGTGTCGATCTCGAACGCGGTCGAGGACAAACTCGCCGACATGCGCAAGGATCTGGGCACGGGGTCCACGATCACGGTGGTCAGCGACCAGGGCCCGGCGGTGGCGAAGTCCATCAAGGGCCTGACGACGGAGGGCGGCCTCGGCCTGCTCTTCGCGGTGATCGTCATCCTGGTCTTCCTGGCGTCGATCCGCTCCACCCTCGTCACGGCGGTCTCGATCCCGCTGTCGGTGGTCCTGGCCCTGATCGTCCTGTGGACCAGGGACCTGTCCCTGAACATGCTGACGCTGGGCGCGCTGACGATCGCGATCGGCCGGGTCGTCGACGACTCGATCGTGGTCCTGGAGAACATCAAGCGCCATCTCGGCTACGGCGAGGAGCGCCAGGAGGCGATCCTCAAGGCGGTCCGTGAGGTGGCCGGCGCGGTCACCTCCTCGACGCTCACGACGGTCGCGGTGTTCCTGCCGATCGGCCTGGTCGGCGGCATGGTCGGCCAGCTGTTCGGCTCGTTCAGCCTGACGGTGACGGCGGCCCTGCTGGCATCGCTCCTGGTCTCCCTGACGGTCGTACCGGTCCTCTCCTACTGGTTCCTCCGCGCCCCGAGGGACACCCCGGACGACGCGGACGAGGCCCGCAGGCTGGCGGAGGAGAAGGAGGCGAAGAGCAGGCTCCAGCGCGTGTACGTCCCTGTCCTGCGCTTCGCGACCCGGCGCCGTCTGACGAGTGTGGCCATCGCGGCGGTGGTCCTGATCGGCACCTTCGGCATGGCACCGCTCCTGAAGACGAACTTCTTCGACCAGGGCGAGCAGGAAGTCCTCACGGTCAAGCAGCAGCTGAAGCCGGGGACGAGCCTGGCGGCCACGGACGTCCAGGCGAGGAAGGTCGAGCAACTGCTCGCGGACGTCAAGGGCGTCAAGGACTACCAGGTGACGATCGGCTCGTCCGGCTTCCTGGCGGCCTTCGGCGGCGGCACGGACACCAACCAGGCCTCCTACCAGGTCATGCTGGCGGACTCGGCGTCGGCGGACGACGTCCAGGACAGGATCGAAGAGGGCCTGGCGAAGCTCTCCGGCATCGGTACGACCACGATCGCGGCCGGTGACGGCTTCGGCAGCCAGGATCTGAGCGTGGTCGTGAAGGCGGCCGACGCGGACGTCCTGCGCAAGGCGGCGGACGAGGTCCGCGACACGGTGGCGGGCCTGGACGACGTCACCGACGTCACCAGCAACCTGGCGCAGAGCGTGCCGCGCATCTCGGTGCGGGCCAACTCCAAGGCGGCGGCGGCCGGTTACAACCAGCAGACGCTGGGCCTGGCGGTGGCCGAGGCGGTCAAGGGCACGACGGCCGCCAAGGCGACCCTGGACGACACCGAGCGCGACGTCGTCATCAGTCCGGCGAAGCCGGCAGGCACCCTGGCCGAGCTGAAGGCTCTGCGGCTGGGCGCGGCGAAACTGGGCGACATCGCGGACGTACAACTGGTGGACGGCCCGGTGTCGATGACCCGGATCGACGGCCAGCGGGCCGCGACGATCACCGCTCGCCCGACCGGCGACAACACGGGCGCGGTCAGCGCGGACCTCACCTCGAGGCTGGACGCCCTCAAGCTCCCCGCGGGCGCGACGGCGGAGATCGGCGGGGTGTCGTCGGACCAGGACGACGCGTTCAAGAACCTGGCGCTGGCGATGCTGGCGGCGATCGCGATCGTCTTCATGCTGCTGGTCGCGACGTTCCGTTCCCTGGTCCAGCCACTGATCCTCCTGGTGTCGATTCCGTTCGCGGCAACGGGCGCGATCGGCCTGCTGATCGCCACGGGCACCCCGATGGGCGTCCCGGCGATGATCGGCATGCTGATGCTGATCGGCATCGTGGTGACGAACGCGATCGTCCTGATCGACCTGATCAACCAGTACCGCGGCCAGGGCTACGGAGTGGTCGAGGCTGTGGTCGAAGGCGGCCGGCACCGCCTCCGCCCGATCCTGATGACAGCCCTGGCGACCATCTTCGCCCTCCTCCCGATGGCACTGGGCGTGACGGGCGAGGGCGGCTTCATCGCCCAGCCCCTGGCGGTGGTCGTCATCGGCGGCCTGATCACGTCAACTGCCCTGACACTGCTGCTCGTTCCGACCCTGTACGCGGTGGTGGAACTACGGAAGGAACGCCGGGCGAAGAAGAAGGCGGCGAAGAGGGAGCCGAAGGCGGAGGTGTTGGAGCCGGCCGGGGTGTGACCGGCTGACAGATTGAGAAGGGCGGCCGGGTCGCGTACGTGACCCGGCCGCCCTTTCGTTCTGTCTTATGTCTTCGGGGAGTTGACGAACGTGTCCCAGATCGCGGCTGGGACGACGCCGGGGAGGTCCTCGGTGATCTCGACGCAATTGCCCCCGCCGGCATCCGGATCTCAACGCTGGGACACGGACCCTCTGTTGGGACGCATGTCACACGGTGACCATGGAGACACGAAAGGTAATCATCGGTGCTTGTGGCCGCCAGAGGGACCAGACCGGAGGGAGGCCACACCGGAGGGCGACCCCTGCTGCCTCAGCACGTCCGACCCGAACATCCGACTGTCTTGCCTGGCGGACGAGTTGGAGACGGAACTGCTCGACTCGGGGGAGTTCGTCCTCGGCCGGGCGAGGACGCTGCTTGGCGACCGGGCTGTGGGGGAGCGGGAGTTGAGGTTCGCCGGGGCACGGCTGGCTGAGGCGCTGCGAGATGTGTTGCGGATTGTGGTGAGTCGGGGGCGCGATTGCCGGAAAGCCAGTACCCGTGCGTTTTCCATGAGTCCCACAGGCGTAGCCGTGGGCCTCCGAATCCGCCGACACCGGAAATCTCCGTAGTCGCAAAGGTGAAGGTTCCGCGTCGTTCACCCCTCGCGACGGTTCCGAAGTCCTGCCGGTCGGCGATCCGTGATGGCCACGACAGTCTGACGATGCTCCGACGAGTGGCCTCCCGTGTGGCGAAGCTCTGGATTGATGCCGGTGAACCACGAGGTCGCCCGCATCGCTCAGGGCTTCGACGTGCCGCCCGCCGTGGCGGTCAACGGCGATGCCCGACGACTGGGTGCACGATATGGAGAAAATGACATAAAAGGTAATCGAAGACAGTCGATGACTGTCGAAATGGAAAGCGCTTACGATAAGCTTTAGGACCGCTTGACTCCTTCGTTGTCGGCCGTGGTGCGAAATGGCTGGATGGCAAGCGGAATCCAGTCCTCATGCAGGCCTCTTGCGGGAGTAGATTCATGCGTCGACGGCACCGTGACCAGCCTCGCGATCCCTTGGCGTCAGCGCTCCCGGACGCGATTGCGATTGCGATCTCAGAGGTAGTCACCCTTATAGAGATCTTCGAGCACGCCCATGCCCTCATAGACGATGTGAGTGAGGTCGACAAAGAAACCCTCGCCAGGGCCAGTGGATCCAGTTTGATACCGATGCTTTACGCGCGAGCTGGATTCAGTTCAATCCAAGGGCGCCGCAGTATTCCTTTACTTGTCGACGAGATTGGTCTTCTTGAGGCTGCCGTAATTAACCTGGAGTCATATCAGGGGAGCGAGGTCGTTCTGTGCGCCGGCTATCAATTACTGGAAGATTTTGCGCACCGCAAGGGAAATACCTCCCCTGTGTGTCACGTGCACGGAATTCTGGCCTTCGCCGGTGAGGCGGAGGGTACGACCAGCGGATCGGTGGCTCCTTCCTTGGCGTGACGCCGAGGGCCAGGTCAGAGGGTCGGCATCGCCCCTTGCCCGTGCCTGTACTTGACGAACTCCGTGTGCGCGCGGCGCCCCTTCGTCTGCACACGCGGGCATGGTCATGACCCGCCGTACAGCCGTTTCAGGTCGACGAGGACGACCTCACCCCGGTCCGCCGCCGCCCGCAGGTCCGCCGAGAATCCGACCCCGCTGTAACAGGCGGGGCGGGCATGGCTCGTGTCGATGCCGCGCGCTGCGAGGAGCCCGAGGATGTGGCGGAGCCGTTCGAGGTGGCCGACGTTCATCACCCTGTTCCACTTCGCCTCGCCGACCGACAGCAGGATGCCGTGGTCCTGGCCGACGGCACCGCGTACGACGACGTCGACCTCGTGGGAGGTGTGCGCGGCCGGATCGGGGACGGTTCCCGAGGTGACGTCGATGGGCAGACCGCCGAAGGTGTCGGGTTCCGCGTGCCAGGAGACCCACTCACGGCACAGGTGCTCGAAGTGGGGGCCGACGACCTTGCTCAGGAACGTGTCCCTGGACAGCGCCCAGGCCGGCGCGGCGTTGTGGCGGCGGGTCAGGCGGGCCTGGTTGGGGCGTACTACCGCGTGGTGGAACGTGATCAGGGGTTCGGCGATGCGGTACGCGCTGCGGTTGCCGCGGAAGGCGTCCGGTTCCACGGTCAGCAGTCCGCAGCGCTTGAGTACCGTCAGCGGCTGGGAGATGTCCGTCGCCTTGCGGCCCACCGCACTCGCGATGCCACCGCTGGTGTGATTGCCGGCCGCGACCGCCGCGAGGACGGAGTGGTAGAGCGCGCGATCGCGTACATCCGGTTCCGAGGCCAGCAGGAACTCCGCCTCGCCGTACAGCGGACGGGCCGGGTTGAGGGCTGTCCGGCTGACCCAGTTGTCGAAGTCGTCCAGTCCTGTCGGAGTGTCGTCGTCCACGAACTCCCGTCGGTAGGCAGGGGTTCCGCCGACCACGGAGTGGGTGAGGACCGCGAGCCTCGGGTCGGTGATCTCCCAGAACGTGGCTGCTTCCCGGTAGCCGAGGGAGTGCACGACGAGGTCGAGTCCCGCGCGGCCGTACAGCGGTGACGTACCGGACAGTAGGCCGCCCATGAACGACATCGCGCTGCCGCAGAGGAGGATGCGGGGATGGCGGCGCAGATGACTGCCCGCGCGGACTCCGATGGCCCGCTGGAGGCGGGATGGGAGGGAGGCGTCGCCCCGGACCAGATAGGGGAACTCGTCGATGACAATCGGGACGGGGCGCTGCGTGGCCAGGTCGAAGAGCAGCTCCAGGGCTTCGGTCCAGTCCTGGGGGCGGGGTGGCACGGGAGCATCGGTGAAGTGTGCGATCTCCTTGCCGAGCAACATCAGCGCTTCGGCCCTGGTGCCCTCGACCGCGGCGAAGTAGAAGCCGTCGGTTGCCTTGGTGAGGGCTTCGAGCAGGAAGCTCTTCCCCTGGCGGCGACGTCCGGACACGACCGCGAGGCGTGGTCCGGGTTCCTCGTTGGAGGCGAACGCGGTCAGCTCGCTCCACTCCCAGTCGCGTTCGAAGATATGGGACGGCTTGGGGATGTTGCGGTGGGGCGGTCGGGGCACTGTCAGGTCACCTCGTTCTTAGGGATGCACATCTAAGATGTACATCCCTAAGAACGGCAGCGCACCTGAATGGACACGGGCGGGAGAGGCACCGCCTGCGGGGCACCGCCTACGGCAGCGCCAGCATCCGCTCCAGTGCCAGTTTCGCGAACGTCTCCGTCTCCCGGTCCACCGAGATCTGGTTCACCAGCTTGCCGTCGGCCAGGGACTCCAGGGTCCAGACCAGGTGGGGGAGGTCGATGCGGTTCATGGTCGAGCAGAAGCAGACCGTCTTGTCGAGGAAGACGATCTCCTTGCCCTCGGGTGCGAAACGGTTCGCCAGGCGGCGTACCAGGTTCAGCTCCGTGCCGATGGCCCACTTGGAGCCGGCCGGGGCCGCCTCCAGCGCCTTGATGATGTACTCGGTCGAGCCGACGTGGTCCGCCGCCTCCACCACCTCGTGCTTGCACTCCGGGTGGACCAGGACGTTCACGCCGGGGATCCGGGCGCGGACGTCGTTCACCGAGTCCAGCGAGAACCTCCCGTGCACCGAGCAGTGGCCGCGCCACAGGATCATCTTCGCGGCGCGCAGCTGCTCCGTGGTCAGGCCGCCGTTCGGCTTGTGCGGGTTGTAGAGGACGCAGTCGTCGAGCGACATCCCCATGTTCCGTACCGCCGTGTTGCGGCCCAGGTGCTGGTCCGGCAGGAACAGGACCTTCTCACCCTGCTCGAACGCCCACTCGAGGGCGCGTTCGGCATTGGACGACGTACAGATCGTGCCGCCGTGCTTGCCCGTGAACGCCTTGATGTCCGCCGAGGAGTTCATGTAGGAGACGGGTACGACCTGGTCGGCCACCCCGGCCTCCGTCAGGACGTCCCAGCACTCGGCCACCTGTTCGGCCGTCGCCATGTCCGCCATCGAGCAGCCGGCGGCCAGGTCGGGCAGGACCACCTTCTGGTCGTCGCCGGTCAGGATGTCCGCCGACTCCGCCATGAAGTGCACACCGCAGAACACGATGTACTCCGCCTCCGGACGCGCCGCCGCGTCCCGGGCCAGCTTGAAGGAGTCGCCCGTGACGTCCGCGAACTGGATGACCTCGTCGCGCTGGTAGTGATGGCCGAGGACGAAGACCTTCTCGCCGAGCTTGTCCTTGGCCGCACGGGCACGTGCCACCAGGTCCGGGTCGGAGGGGGAGGGCAGGTCGCCGGGGCACTCCACGCCACGCTCGCTCCGCGGGTCGGCCTCACGGCCGAGGAGCAGCAGGGCGAGGGGCGTCGGCTGTACGTCGAGGTCCTGGGTCTGGGCGGTGGTCACGACACGCACCCTTTCTGTTCTGCGGTTCACGCCTTTTCGTCGAATTGACGTTATCTATCGTAACCCCTTCACGTCACTTTGACGAGTCTCATAGCGTCGATGTGACATGAATCCCGGAGCGTGGGTGCGAGCCCGTCCACAGGGCCGCTGTTCGCGTTTCCGCGTGTGTGCGAGCATGGAGAGGAGAACGGAAAGAAACAGACTCTCGGCCCGGAATGAATCCGCGGCCCCGCCGGTTGCACTCGTCGGCAGAAGTCTCCGTACAACCCGGGAGAGATGTAGATGTCCGTATCGGACGAGACCAGCACCGTCACCGACGGCATCATCCTGTCCGACGCCGCCGCGGCGAAGGTCAAGGCCCTGCTCGACCAGGAAGGCCGCGAGGACCTCGCCCTGCGTGTCGCGGTCCAGCCCGGCGGTTGCTCGGGTCTGCGCTACCAGCTGTTCTTCGACGAGCGTTCCCTCGACGGTGACGTTCTCAAGGACTTCGACGGCGTCAAGGTCGTCACCGACCGTATGAGCGCTCCCTACCTCGGTGGCGCCTCCATCGACTTCGTCGACACCATCGAGAAGCAGGGCTTCACGATCGACAACCCGAACGCGACGGGCTCCTGCGCCTGCGGTGACTCCTTCAGCTAGGCCGTAGGGCCGCAAGGCCGGTACGCGTGAAGGCGGCGCCCCCCTCCGACGGGGGCGCCGCCTTCACGCGTACCGGGGGAGCCCAACAGGGGCCCGGGCTGATTACCGTTTGACGAAGTCGCCCTCGGGGATCGACTGTCCGTCCGTCCCCACGACCTTCCGGTCACCCAGCGGCTCGTCCAGCCGCACGGTCTCGTACGTGGCCTTGGCGATCATGATGCAGATCTTGCCCTTCTCGGACTTCGAGGTCACCGTCACGGTCACCTCGCCGTCCTCCTCCTTCGCCGACGCGGAGTACTTGCTGCACACCCCCGCCCAGAAGCCCACGGTCAGCTCCTTGCCGTCGCCGGAGACCGTGTAGCCCTCGATCTTCGTGCCACGCGTCGTCGTCCCGGAGGTCGGCTCGTCGCCCGGCGCGGTCGGCGTGGCCGTCGGGGACGGCTCCGCGCTGATGGTGGCCCCGGTCAGATACCGGGGGTCGACCGCCGGATACGTCACCGTGAAGCCCTCGGCGGCACCCTGCGCCCGTACCTCGAACAGCCACGACGGCACCAGCGCCGGCCGCCCGGACACGGAGTGCGAGGCCAGCCCGAACACCGCCTTGTCGACGGTGAGGGACTCCTTCTGCCCCGTCGTCGTGGTAGTACCGGTACCGGTACCGCACGGCGCCTCCAGGCGGTCCTTCAGCGGTACGGAGCTTGCGCAGCCCCCGATGCCCATGCGGTGCCCGGGAGTCGCCCCGGCCCCAGGCTCGTTGAGCAGGGCCAGGGTGGCCTTGGCGCCGATCACCGGGTAGGTGTCACTCTTCACCGGCGTCGCCAACTGGCCGCTGCCGCTCACCACTTCGCCCTGCGCGCTGACCTGGAGGCCGGTCGTCCAGCCGTAGGTGGGCAGCCCGCCGACCACCGGGTCGGCGTTCACCGACCGCTGGGTGCCCGTCAGCCGGCTCGCGTCCAGTTTCGCGTCGTCCTGGCCGACGGCCTTCAGGACCGGCGCCACGGCCTTCTTCGCGGCTGCCTCGCTCACCGGATCGACGGTCGTCCCCTCGGCGGCGGTGCCGGAGTTCCGCGCGCACACGGTCGTGCTCTTGCAGTTGTCGGAGCCCCCGGCAAGGTACCGGCTGAAGGACCAGGTCCCCGGCGCCTGCTTGTTCACTCGCAGGAACGGGCCCGTCCCGTCCTTCGCGGTGCCGACCAGCCAGCTGTCGGCCTCCGTCACCGGCTTCCCCTCGACGCCGAGCGCCTTGGCCAGCCGGGTCACCTCGGCGGCGGTGATCGATTCCTCGCCGTTCTTCGTCATCGTGTACACCGGCGCCGAGGCGGGCCCGGCGGGCAGCGCGCCGTCCGCCCGGTAGGTCACCCCGTTCGGGTCGGGCTCGCCGGGCGCGATGCCGCTCGTACCGCCCGTGTCACCCGTACCGCCCTCGGTGTAGCCGTCGAGGGCCAGTGGCGGGGGAGTGGTGCTGTCCCCGCCGGGCGCGGAGTTGTCCGTACGGTCGTCGTCGCCCGAGCCGCCGGTCAGGCCGGCGGTGAGGTAGGCCCCGCCACCCCCGACGAGCAGGACCGCGGCGGCGACCGAGGCGACGAGCACCGGGGACCGGCGCCGGGACGGGCGCTCCGGGTCGCTCTCCTCCGGCGTGGCCTCGGTGGTGACGTCCGCTTCGGCCTCGGTGGCCTTGTCGTCGGCCTTGTCGTCGGCGTCGTCGTGATCGGGTCGCTCGGTGTTCACCGCATCGCTCCTTGGGCTCCCAGCTGTCCCGGCTGTCCCGACCGGCCGACCCTGTCACAGACAGGCGCCGGGGGGTCGTACACCGCGTCCTCTTTACGGGGGACAGCGATGGGACGCAGCGGGGGAGCGCACGGTTCCCGTCGAGCGCTGGTCGACGGGGTGCCGTCGGTCGCGGGCCGTCGTCCGGGCCGGGCCTAGTCGCCGTACTCGGGCATCGCGTCCACCAGCCGGGCGGAGGCGGGCGGGACGGTCACGCCGTGGATACGGGACGGGGAGACGGGCAGGGCGATGACCCGGTCCGGGGCCGCCCAGTGCGGCGCCATCCGGGCGCAGTCGCCGCGCAGGGCGGCCAGACCCCCTTCGACGTCGAGCGGAGCGGCACCCGGTCCCGAGTGCAGTTGCTGGACCTGAAGGGCCTGGTGGACCTTGAAGTTCGTCATATCGGAACCGTATGCACCGGATACCCGGCGAGAAAGATCTACTATCGGGTAGTTTTGCCGCTTCAACCGGCACGGGCCGACCGGGTAGCGTGAACTGTCAATCCCCCTCCCCTCGCAGGAGAGTGTCCCCGTCGTGCGTATCGCAGTCACCGGCTCCATCGCCACCGACCACCTCATGACCTTCCCCGGCCGTTTCGCCGACCAGTTCGTAGCGGACCAGCTGCACACGGTCTCGCTGTCCTTCCTGGTCGACAACCTCGACGTACGCCGGGGTGGCGTGGGCGCGAACATCGCCTTCGGCATGGGCCAGCTCGGCACCAGGCCGATCCTGGTCGGGGCCGCCGGCGCCGACTTCGACGAGTACCGCGCCTGGCTGGACCGCCACGGTGTGGACACCGACTCGGTGCGTATCTCCGAGACGCTGCACACCGCGCGTTTCGTGTGCACCACCGACTCCGACCACAACCAGATCGGCTCCTTCTACACCGGCGCCATGAGCGAGGCCCGGCTGATCGAGCTGAAGACCGTCGCCGACCGCGTCGGCGGCCTCGACCTGGTCTCGATCGGCGCGGACGACCCGGAGGCGATGCTCCGCCACACCGAGGAGTGCCGCACCCGGTCCATCCCGTTCGCCGCCGACTTCTCCCAGCAGATCGCCCGCATGGGCGGCGACGACATCAAGGTCCTGCTGGAGGGCGCCGCCTACCTCTTCTCGAACGAGTACGAGAAGGGCCTCATCGAGTCGAAGACCGGCTGGTCCGACGCCGAGATCCTCGCCAAGGTCGGCACCCGGGTGACCACCCTCGGCGCCAAGGGCGTACGCGTCGAGCGCGTCGGCGAGGAGCCGATCGAGGTCGGCTGCCCGGACGAGGAGGCCAAGGTCGAGCCCACGGGCGTCGGCGACGCCTTCCGCGCCGGCTTCCTGTCCGGCCTGGCGTGGGGCGTCTCCCTGGAGCGTGCCGCACAGGTCGGCTGCATGCTCGCCACCCTGGTCATCGAGACGGTCGGCACCCAGGAGTACCAGCTCCGGCGCGCCCACTTCATGGACCGCTTCCGCAAGGCGTACGGCGACGACGCCGTGACCGAGGTCCAGCAGCACCTGAAGTGAGTCAGGAGAGCCGGCGGACCACGTAGGCCGCACCCCGGTCCGCCGGCTCCTCACCGACGTACTCCTGCCCCCGCATCTCGCACCACGCCGGAATGTCCAGCCGCGCCGCCTCGTCGTCCGAGAGAACCCGCACCCTGGCGCCCACCGGCACCTCACCGATCCGCTTCGCCAGCTCGATCACCGGGATCGGGCAGCGCCTGCCGAGGGCATCGACAACGAGCGAGTCCCCGTCACCTTCCCCGTCACCTTCCCCGTCGCCGACGACAGCCACCGTCACCGGAAGCGGCGCGCCCAGCTTCTCCCGTACGGTCGCCACCGCGCCCGGCAGGACGGACAGGAACCGGTCGACCTCCTCGGCCGGGGTCCCGACCGGCAGTGACACCCTCACATTGCCCTCACTCAGCACCCCCATCGCCCTCAGCACATGGCTCGGCGTCAACGTGCTGCTCGTACAGGACGATCCGGAGGAGACGGAGAAACCGGCGCGGTCCAGCTCGTGCAGCAGTGTCTCCCCGTCGACATAGAGACAGGAGAAGGTGACGACACCGGGCAGCCGCCGCACCGGATCGCCGACCACCTCCACGTCCGCCACCAGCACCGGCACCCGCGCCCGGATCCGCTCCGTCAACTCCCTCAGCCGTACCGCCTCCTGCGCCGCCTCGGCCCGTACCGCCCGCAACGAGGCCGCCGCCGCGACGATCGCCGGAAGGTTCTCGAACCCGGCCGCCCGCCCCGACTCCCGCTCGTCCACGGGCCCACGCACCGCGAACCGCACCCCTTTACGGACGGCGAGCAGCCCGACCCCGGAAGGCCCACCCCATTTATGGGCACTCGCGGCGAGCAGCGACCAGGGCCCCGGAACAGCCCCCCACCCCAACGACTGCGCCGCGTCCACCAGCAACGGCACCCCGGCCGCCCGGCACACCTCGGCCACCTCGGCCACCGGCTGCTCGGTCCCCACCTCGTGGTTGGCCGACTGAAGACACGCCAGCGCGGTGTCGGGCCGTACGGCGGCCTCGTACGCCCCGACGGCCACAGCCCCGGCACGATCCACCGCGACGGTCGTCACCTCGCCGCCCGTCGCCTCCCACTCCTCCGCCGAATGGAGCACCGAAGAGTGTTCGACCGCTGACACGATCAGGTGACGTCCGACGCGGCGCCGACCAGCGAGAGCGCCCGCCATACCGGTGTGCACGGCGCGCGTACCCGACGACGTGAACGTCAGCTCATCGGCCCGGCACTCCACCGCCTCGGCCGCCGCCTCCCGCGCCGCATCCAGCAACATCCGGGCCCGCCGCCCCTCCCTGTACAAACGCGCGGGATCGGCCCACCCCTCGTCGAGCGAGGCCAGGAGAGCCTGCCGGGCAACGGGGTGGAGGGGGGCAGAGGATGCGGCATCGAAGTAGGACACGAACCAACGCTAAGTCCTCAACAAGGGGTACGTGGTCCCACCCAGAGGGGCGCGGGGCTGTCACATCAGCGGCTCCGCCGCGGGCGCGACAAGCCACGGACGGCCGGTACCCGTCGTACCACCCGAACCCGCACCCCAGGGGGCGCCCGACCCCCCGTCAGAACACCCCCAACCCGGCCCAGCCCACCCCTTCGGGGTGACCCCCGGCGCGTTGGGGACCCTCCCCGCGCGACCCCAAATTGCGTCCAGTAGGGTTTGGTCCGCATAAACATCCAAACCCCTGCCCGACGCAGGGCGGCGACCGACCCCGAGAAGGCAGGCCGCAGCCGATCCGCGCGGGCGAGACTCTCGGGAAGGCGCTACGTGAGTCCCAACGGCTCCGACCTCCCCCACGCCCTGGGGGGCGCGGGCGGTACCCCCACGCCGCGGCGCCCGTTGCGGCGGAAGCTGCTGCAGGCATTGACTGCGGGCCTGGTCCTGGCGACCGCGACCGGTTGCACATACAAGGACTTCCCCCGCCTTGGTATGCCCACCCCGACCACGGAAGAGGCTCCGCGGATCCTCTCCCTGTGGCAGGGATCCTGGGCAGCCGCGCTCGCCACCGGCGTGCTGGTCTGGGGCCTGATCCTGTGGAGCGCCATGTTCCACCGGCGCAGCCGCACCAAGGTCGAAGTACCTCCGCAGACCCGGTACAACATGCCCATCGAGGCGCTGTACACCGTGGTTCCGCTGATCATCGTCTCGGTGCTCTTCTACTTCACGGCACGTGACGAGTCGAAGCTCCTCGACACCTCCAAGAAGCCCGACCTCACGGTCAACGTGGTGGGCTTCCAGTGGAGCTGGGGCTTCAACTACATCGAGAACGTCGAGGGTTCCACCGGAAACGCGGACACCGACGAGAACCTGGCCGCCATCCCGGACCGGTTCAAGAAGGACTTCCCGGCCAACGCCGGCGGCGTCTACGACGTCGGCACCCCCGGTACGAAGAACCCGCAGACCGGCAACCCCGGCCCGACCCTCTGGCTCCCCAAGGGCAAGACGGTCCGCTTCGTCCTCACCTCGCGTGACGTCATCCACTCCTTCTGGGTGGTGCCGTTCCTGATGAAGCAGGACGTCATCCCGGGCCACACCAACGCCTTCCAGGTGACCCCCAACAAGGAGGGCACCTTCCTGGGCAAGTGTGCGGAGCTTTGCGGCGTCGACCACTCCCGGATGCTCTTCAACGTGAAGGTCGTCTCCCCCGAGCGCTACGAGCAGCACCTCAAGGACCTCGCGAAGAAGGGGCAGACCGGTTACATTCCCGCCGGCATCGCGCAGACGAGCCACGAGAAGAACCGGGAGACGACAAACCTGTGAGCATCACCAACGAACCCCAGGATGCCGTCGCGGCTGAGGACTCGTACGAGAACGAACTGCCGGTACGGCGCAAGCAGCCCGGCAACGTGGTCATCAAGTGGCTCACCACCACGGACCACAAGACGATCGGCACGCTGTATCTGGTGACGTCGTTCGCGTTCTTCTGCATCGGTGGCGTGATGGCGCTGTTCATGCGCGCCGAGCTGGCCCGGCCGGGTCTGCAGATCATGTCGAACGAGCAGTTCAACCAGGCGTTCACGATGCACGGCACGATCATGCTGCTGATGTTCGCGACGCCGCTGTTCGCCGGTTTCACCAACTGGATCATGCCGCTGCAGATCGGCGCCCCCGACGTCGCGTTCCCGCGGCTGAACATGTTCGCCTACTGGCTGTACCTGTTCGGCTCGACGATCGCGGTCGGCGGCTTCCTCACCCCCTCCGGTGCGGCCGACTTCGGCTGGTTCGCCTACTCCCCGCTCTCGGACGCCGTCCGCTCCCCGGGCATCGGCGCCGACCTGTGGATCATGGGCCTGGCCTTCTCCGGCTTCGGCACCATCCTCGGCGCGGTCAACTTCATCACCACGATCATCTGCATGCGCGCCCCCGGCATGACCATGTTCCGCATGCCGATCTTCGTGTGGAACGTGCTGCTGACCGCGGTCCTCGTCCTGCTCGCCTTCCCCGTCCTCGCCGCCGCGCTCTTCGCGCTGGAGGCGGATCGGAAATTCGGCGCACACATCTTCGATGCCGCCAACGGTGGTGCCCTGCTGTGGCAGCACCTGTTCTGGTTCTTCGGGCATCCGGAGGTGTACATCATCGCGCTGCCGTTCTTCGGCATCATCAGCGAGGTCATCCCGGTCTTCTCCCGCAAGCCGATGTTCGGCTACATGGGCCTGATCGGCGCGACCATCGCCATCGCGGGTCTGTCCGTGACGGTGTGGGCCCACCACATGTACGTCACCGGCGGTGTACTGCTCCCGTTCTTCTCCTTCATGACGTTCCTGATCGCCGTGCCAACGGGCGTGAAGTTCTTCAACTGGATCGGAACGATGTGGAAGGGGTCACTGAGTTTCGAGACCCCGATGCTGTGGGCCACCGGCTTCCTCATCACCTTCACCTTCGGTGGTCTGACCGGTGTCATCCTGGCCTCGCCGCCGATGGACTTCCACGTCTCGGACTCCTACTTCGTGGTGGCGCACTTCCACTACGTCGTCTTCGGGACGGTCGTGTTCGCGATGTTCTCCGGCTTCCACTTCTGGTGGCCGAAGATGACCGGCAAGATGCTCGACGAACGCCTCGGCAAGATCACGTTCTGGACGCTGTTCATCGGCTTCCACGGCACCTTCCTCGTCCAGCACTGGCTGGGCGCCGAGGGCATGCCGCGCCGGTACGCGGACTACCTCGCGGCGGACGGCTTCACCGCGCTGAACACGATCTCGACGATCAGCTCGTTCCTGCTCGGTCTGTCCGTGCTCCCGTTCCTCTACAACGTGTGGAAGACCGCGAAGTACGGCAAGAAGGTCGAGGTCGACGACCCGTGGGGCTACGGCCGTTCACTGGAGTGGGCCACGTCCTGCCCGCCCCCGCGGCACAACTTCCTCACCCTGCCGCGGATCCGCAGCGAATCCCCGGCGTTCGACCTGCACCACCCTGAGATCGCAGCGCTGGACCAGCTGGAGAACGCCGGGCACGGCGAGAAGGCTCTCGCCGGCGGCAAGGAGGCGGGCAAGTGAAGATCCAGGGCAAGATGTTCATCTGGCTCGCCGTCTTCGTCCTCGTCATGGCGATCGTCTACGGCGTGTGGTCGAAGGAGCCCGCGGGCACCACGGCACTCTTCCTGGCCTTCGGCCTGTGCATCATGGTCGGCTACTACCTGGCCTTCACGGCCCGGCGGGTCGACGTGGGAGCCCAGGACAACAAGGAAGCGGACGTCGCGGACGACGCCGGCGAGGTCGGGTTCTTCAGCCCGCACAGCTGGCAGCCGCTCGCGCTGGGCATCGGTGGCGCGTTCCTGTTCCTGAGCGTCGCGATCGGCTGGTGGCTGGCGTTCTTCGCGGCGCCGATCCTCCTGATCGGCCTGTGGGGATGGGTCTTCGAGTACTACCGCGGTGAGAACCGCACCCAGTAACACGCTCGGTGCTCAGGGGAGCCCGGACACTCCGTCAGGAGAGTCCGGGCTCCCTCTTTTGCCACACCCCCGTTCCCTCGCACGGATCACCCGCCGCGCCGAGGCCGACGTACGTTCTTAGCGTGAGGGCATGAGGCACTCACCGCGTAACCGTACGGTCGTCAGCTGCACCCTCCTGGTGGCCGCCCTGGGCGCGTCCGCCAGCGCCTGCGGCTCCGACGGCCATCCCCTCTCGGCGAAGCCGTACGACGCGGCTGAGCGGATCTCCTTCGGCGGCTCTGTCGGCGACGGGGAGAAGGCCGACCCCGACAAGCCCCTGGAGGTCACCGCCGACGACTCCGACGACCGCATCACGGACGTCACCGCCGTCGACGCGTCCGGACGCTACGTGGCCGGCGAACTCTCCGCCGACGGCAGCCGCTGGCACAGCACCTCCCCCCTGGCCGCAGGAGCCCGCTACACGGTCCGGGTGAGCACGGAGGACGAGGACGGCGCCCCCGGCCGCGGGACCCGCACCTTCGACACCAGCAGGCCGACCACCAAGAAGCGCCTGAACGTCACCTTCGGCCCCAAGACGGGCACCTACGGCGTGGGCCGGCCGGTGACGGCCGAACTCAGCGAACCCGTACGGGGAAAGGCGCAGCGCGCGATAGTCGAGCGCGCCCTCAAGGTGGACTCGACCCCCGCCACCGAGGGCGCGTGGCACTGGGTGGACGACAAGGAACTGCACTACCGGCCCAAGGAGTACTGGCCCGCCCGGGCCACCGTCCAGGTGCACAGCAACCTGCCCGGTATCAAGATCGCCGACCGGCTCTGGGGCGGCAGTGCCAAGCCCCTGAAGTTCACCACCGGCGACCGGGTCATCGCCGTCACGGACGCGTCGTCCCACGAGATGACCGTCTACAAGAACGACAAGGTGATCAACACCATCCCCGTCACGACGGGCAAGCCCGGCTTCGAGACCCGCAACGGCGTCAAGGTCGTACTCGGCAAGGAGTACTTCGTACAGATGCGCGGCACCAGCATCGGCATAGCCGAGGGCAGCGCCGACTCGTACGACCTGCCGGTCTACTACGCCACCCGGGTGACCTGGAGCGGCGAGTACGTGCACGCCGCCCCCTGGTCCGTGGGCTCCCAGGGCTCCGACAACGTCAGCCACGGCTGCACCGGCATGAGCACCGCCAACGCCGAGTGGTTCTACGACCACGTCCGGGAGGGCGACGTCGTCAAGGTCGTCAACTCCTACGGCGACACCATGGAAACCTTCGGCAACGGCTTCGGCGACTGGAACCTGAACTGGCAGAAGTGGCAGGGAGGCAGCGCCCTCGTCAGCACCTCTTCACAGGGCTCAAATCCAGCCAACCGGGCACGCCTGACTCCGGAGAACATCTGACGCGGGGCGCCGACGGGGCCGCACCCCCGAGCTCTCAGGCGCTCAGAGCCCGCTTGACCCGCAGCAAAGAAGCCAACGACGACGCGAACTCCACCGGATCCACCGGCAGGGTGACCGCCGCGTCGGCCCGACTCCACGTCGCCAGCCACGCGTCCTGCGGCCGCCCGATCAGCAACAGCACCGGCGGACACGCGAAAACCTCGTCCTTGATCTGCCGGCACATGCCCATGCCCCCCATGGGCACGGCCTCACCGTCCAGCACACAGACGTCGATCCCGCCCTTGGCCAGCTCCGTCAGGACAGCGGCGGGCGTCGCGCACTCGAGGAACTCGACGGCGGGAACGTCCGGAGCGGGTCGCCGCCCCGTCGCCAACCGCACCTGCTCGCGGGTGTTGGAGTCATCGCTGTAGACCAGCACCGTGGCGGTCGGCTGCATTGTTCCCCTCCGAGACATCAGCGTCGTACGGACAGACGGACCGGGTCCGTTGGGCCGGATGCTACTCCCTCGGACCCCCTGTCTGAACCCCGCTCGGACAGCCGTCCGATGGGCCATACGGGCTGGACACACCCCACAGACACCCCGAACGGCACCCCCCGGCGTGAGGGCGGGATAAGCGACCGACATAATGTCGGTCGTGGCGACAGCAACGACAGTAGAAACCGGGCACGCGCACCCGTCGGTCAACCGGCCGAACCTCACCAGCGTCGGAACCATCATCTGGCTGAGTTCCGAGCTGATGTTCTTCGCGGCCCTCTTCGCGATGTACTTCACCCTGCGATCGGTGACAGGTCCGAATCACTGGAAGGAGATGGCGTCAAGCCTGAACTTCCCGTTCTCCTTGACCAACACCACGATCCTGGTGCTCTCCTCCCTCACCTGCCAGCTCGGCGTGTTCGCCGCCGAGCGCGGTGACGTGAAGAAGCTCCGGATGTGGTTCATCGTCACCTTTGTCATGGGTGCGATCTTCGTCGGCGGTCAGATCTTCGAGTACACCGAGCTGGTCAAGAAGGACGGGCTCTCGCTCTCCTCCGACCCGTACGGCTCGGTGTTCTACCTGACCACCGGCTTCCACGGCATGCATGTGACGGGCGGTCTCATCGCGTTCCTGTTCGTCCTCGGCAGGACGTACGCGGCGCGAAGGTTCACCCATGAGCAGGCGACCGCCGCGATCGTCGTGTCCTACTACTGGCACTTCGTCGACGTCGTCTGGATCGGGCTCTTCGCCACGATCTACATGATCAAGTAGCCGGGCCCGCCCGATCCTCACATCGGGTCCGCCCGACACCTCCAGAAGACTCGACGCTGAAGATCCTGACACCGGGGTAATCCGTGAAAAAGCTCTCCGCACGACGACGCCATCCGATGGCGGCGGTCGTCGTCCTACTCATCGCGCTGGCGGCCATCGGGGGGCTGTACTCCGCTGTCGCGCCTACGGGCCAGGCGAAGGCCGATGAAACCGCTCAGTCCCTCACCATCACGGAGGGGCAGCGGCTGTACTCCGTGGGCTGCGCCAGCTGCCACGGCACCGGCGGCAAGGGGTCCTCCGACGGTCCGAGCCTGGTGGGCGTCGGCGCCGCGGCGGTCGACTTCCAGGTGGCGACCGGCCGCATGCCGGCCGCGACCTCGCAGGGCGCGCAGATCCCGAAGAAGAGGAACATCTACTCGCAGGCCCAGATCGACCAGCTCGCGGCGTACATCGCGTCGCTGGGCGCCGGTCCGTCCGTGCCCACCGAGGAGCAGTACGGCCCCGACGGCGCGGACATCGCCAAGGGTGGCGAGCTCTTCCGCACCAACTGCGCCCAGTGCCACAACTTCACCGGCAAGGGCGGTGCGCTCACGCACGGCAAGTTCGCCCCGGACCTTGAGGGTGTCGACCCGAAGCACATCTACGAGGCCATGCAGACCGGCCCGCAGAACATGCCGTCCTTCCCCGACACGACGCTGTCGGAGAAGAACAAGAAGGACATCATCGCGTACCTCGACGCGGTCAACGGCGAGGACACCGTGGAGCCCGGCGGTCTCGGCCTGGGCGGTCTCGGACCGGTCAGTGAAGGCCTGTTCGCCTGGATCTTCGGCCTCGGAGCGCTCATCGCGGTCGCCGTTTGGGTCGCCGCTCGGACCGCAAAGGCCAAGAAGTCATGAGTAGCCAAGACATTTCAGAAGAGAACCTGCCCGCTGAGCAGGAGAACGAGCACGGTGTCGCCGGCGTCGCGGACGAGAAGAACCCGTTCGCGGACCCGGGGCTGCCGCCCCACGAACACCGCGTCCAGGACATCGACGAGCGGGCCGCCAAGCGGTCCGAGCGTGCGATCGCCTTCCTGTTCACGCTGTCGATGGTGGCCACCGTCGCCTTCATCGTCTCGTACGTGGCGATCCCGGTCGACAGGGCCATCTACGTCTTCCCGATCGGGCACCTCAGCGCGCTGAACTTCGCGCTGGGCGTGTCCCTCGGCCTGGCGCTCTTCCTGATCGGCGCGGGCGCGGTCCACTGGGCCCGCACCCTGATGTCCGACGAGGAGCTCGTCGACGAGCGGCACGCGATCTCCGCGCCGCCCGAGGTCAAGGCGAAGGTCCTGGCCGACTTCAAGCAGGGCGCCAAGGAGTCCGCGATCGGCCGGCGCAAGCTGGTCCGCAACACGATGTTCGGCGCGCTGGCCCTGTTCCCGCTCTCCGGCGTCATGCTGCTGCGCGACCTCGGCACGCTGCCCGGCACGAAGCTGCGCCACACCCTGTGGTCCAAGGGCAAGCTGCTCGTCAACATGAACACGAACGAGCCGCTCCGCGCCTCGGACATCGCGGTCGGTTCGCTCACCTTCGCCAAGCCCGACGGCCTGGAGGAGGACGACCACGAGTTCCAGACCGAGATCGCCAAGTCCGCCCTGATGATCGTCCGTATCCAGCCGGACAACATCAAGGACAAGCGCGAGCTCGAGTGGTCCCACGAGGGCATCGTGGCGTACTCGAAGATCTGCACCCACGTCGGTTGCCCGATCTCCCTGTACGAGCAGCAGACGCACCACGTGCTCTGCCCCTGCCACCAGTCCACCTTCGACCTCTCCGACGGCGCCCGGGTGATCTTCGGCCCCGCCGGTCACGCCCTGCCGCAGCTGCGCATCGGCGTGAACGACGAGGGCTACCTTGAGGCGCTCGGCGACTTCTCCGAGCCCGTCGGTCCTGCCTTCTGGGAGCGCGGATGAGTACTACGGCAAAAACGGACACGCGTTCGTCGCGCGAGAAGGCGCCCGCCGGTGAGCGGGTCGCCGACTGGGCCGACGGCCGGCTGGGGATCTACTCCCTCGCCAAGACCAACATGCGCAAGATCTTCCCCGACCACTGGTCGTTCATGCTCGGCGAAGTCTGCATGTACAGCTTCATCATCATCATCCTCACGGGTGTGTATCTGACGCTGTTCTTCCACCCGTCGATGAACGAGGTGGAGTACCACGGCAGCTACATCCCGCTGCAGGGCCAGCTGATGTCCGAGGCGTTCAACTCGACCATGCACATCTCCTTCGATGTGCGCGGTGGTCTGCTGATCCGGCAGATCCACCACTGGGCGGCGCTGATCTTCCTCGCCGGCATGTTCGTGCACATGATGCGCGTGTTCTTCACGGGTGCGTTCCGCAAGCCCCGTGAGGTCAACTGGCTGTTCGGGTTCCTGCTGTTCGTCCTGGGCATGTTCACCGGGTTCACCGGCTACTCGCTCCCGGACGACCTGCTCTCCGGCACCGGTGTGCGCTTCATGGAGGGCGCGGTCCTGTCCGTGCCGGTCGTGGGCACCTACCTGTCGTTCTTCCTGTTCGGCGGGGAGTTCCCCGGCGGCGACTTCGTGGCCCGGTTCTACTCGGTCCACGTCCTGCTGCTGCCGGGCATCATGCTCGGCCTGATGGTGGCGCACCTGATCCTGGTCTTCTACCACAAGCACACGCAGTTCGCGGGCCCCGGAAAGACGAACAACAACGTCGTCGGCATGCCGCTGCTGCCGGTCTACATGGCCAAGGCCGGAGGCTTCTTCTTCCTGGTCTTCGGTGTCATCGCGGTCATCGCGGCCATCGCCTCGATCAACCCGATCTGGGCCATGGGCCCCTACCGTCCGGACCAGGTGTCGACGGGCGCCCAGCCCGACTGGTACATGGGCTTCTCCGAGGGCCTGATCCGGGTCATGCCGGGCTGGGAGATCAACTTCTGGGGTCACACGCTCGTCCTGGGCGTGTTCATCCCGCTGATCGTCTTCCCGTTGGTCCTGGTCGCGATCGCGGTCTACCCGTTCATCGAGTCCTGGGTCACCGGCGACAAGCGCGAGCACCACATCCTGGACCGCCCGCGCAACGTGCCGACGCGTACGGCCTTCGGCGTCGCGTGGATCACCTGGTACCTGGTGCTGCTGATCGGTGGTGGAAACGACCTCTGGGCCACCCACTTCCACCTGTCGATCAACGCGATCACCTGGTTCGTACGGGTCGCCTTCTTCGTCGCCCCGGTCCTCGCGTTCATCGCCACCAAGCGGATCTGCCTCGGCCTCCAGCGCCGCGACAGGGACAAGGTGCTGCACGGCCGCGAGTCGGGCATCATCAAGCGCCTGCCGCACGGTGAGTTCATCGAGGTGCACGAGCCGCTCAGCCAGGAGGCCCTGCACACGCTCACCGCGCACGAGCAGTACGAGCCGGCCATGATCGGCGCGACGGTCGACGAGAACGGTGTCGAGCGCAAGGTGAAGGGCGCGGAGAAGCTGCGCGCCAAGCTCAGCAAGTCGTACTACGGCGAGGACAGCCAGATCGCCAAGCCGACAACCGAGGAGTACAAGGAGATCACGAGCGGCCACGGCCACCACTGATCACCTCGCTTCGCCACACACGGTAGAACGGCAGAAGGGCCCCGTCCGTACATCGGACGGGGCCCTTCGCCGTGCCGCCGGGCTGGATAGGGTGTTCCCATTCCACCAGAAGTCCCCGCGGAGTCCCGCCGGGACCGACCCAGGAGCGGCAGATGAGCGCTGTGAACCCCGCCGGAGGCGATACCGCGGCGGTCCGTTCCTGGCCCCGCGTGCTGAACGGCCTGCTCGACGGCCATGACCTGAGCGCCGCCGACACCGCCTGGGCGATGAACCTGATCATGGGCGGCGAGGCGACCGACGCGCAGATCGCCGGGTTCGTGGTGGCGCTGCGGGCCAAGGGCGAGACCGTCGAGGAGATCACCGGGTTCGTCCAGGCGATGTACGAGCACGCCAACGTGATCGAGGTGCCGGGGCGAACCGTCGACATCGTCGGCACCGGCGGCGACGGCGCCAACACGGTGAACATCTCCACCATGTCGGCGATCGTCATCGCCGGCACGGGCGCCAAGGTCGTCAAGCACGGCAACCGGGCGGCCTCCTCGGCCTCGGGGGCGTCGGACGTACTGGGGCAGCTCGGGGTCAATCTGGAGCTGACGCCGAAGCGGGTGGCCGAGGTGGCGGAGGAGGCCGGGATCACCTTCTGCTTCGCGGCCAGGTTCCATCCGGCGATGCGTCATGTGGGCGCCGCACGCGGCCAGTTGGGCATCCGCACGGTCTTCAACATCCTGGGCCCGCTGACCAACCCGGCCAAGGTCAGGGCGCAGGCGGTCGGGGTCGCCGATCCCCGGATGGCCCCCATCGTCGCCGGTGTCTTCGCCGAACGCGGCAACTCCTCCCTGGTGTTCCGGGGCGACGACGGCCTCGACGAGCTGACGATCACCGCCACCTCCCGGGTGTGGGTCGTCCGGGACGGCAAGGTGACGGAGGAGGCCTTCGACCCGCGCGACGTCGGCATCGAGCTGGTCCCGATCGAGGCCCTGCGCGGCGGTGACGCCGCCTACAACGCGGCGGTCGCCCGGCGACTGCTGGACGGTGAGACCGGGCCCGTACGGGATGCCGTGCTGCTCAACTCGGCGGCGGCGCTGGTGGCGCTGGACCCGGGGCCGGGCTCGCTGGCCGAACAGATCGGCGCCGGGATGGTGAAGGCGGCCGAATCCGTCGACTCCGGTGCGGCGAAGCGGACGCTGGAGCGGTGGGCGGCGGTCAGCAACGCGTAGACGTTCCCTGCGTCTTCGCGTCTTCGCGTCTTCGCTTCTTCGGGCATGGGCGTCCCGCGATCCGGACATGGGTTGCGGGACGTCGATCACTTCGGTTACGTTCTGTGCCAGGTCATGAGTGACAGTCATGAGGCCCCGGCCGACTGTCCGGCAACCCTCCGTCCGTGGCGGGGTGCCCCGGGATGAAGACCAGGCCGTAGGCAGCAAGGCTTACGGCAAGCGCGGGCCCCTCTCGACACCAGGGGTCCTGGTCGTACGAGGGAGTCCTCCGTGAGCAAGCGAATGCGATAGGGCTGCCGAGCCCCGCCTCCGCGCACCCTTTTCACCCTTTTCCTGTGCTGAGCCATGTCCGCTCGCACAGCGATTCCTCTTGCTTCTCACGGGAGTTCGCCATGTCTGTCTCCACCGTTGCCGCCGAGCAGTCCGTTTGTACTCCGCTGCCCGTTCTGGGACGAGATGTCACCGTCCCGCTCGTGACGGGCGGCGAAGTCACCTACGCCGCGCTCGACTACGCCGCCAGCGCCCCCGCGCTCCAGCGGGTCTGGGACGACGTGGCCGCGTACGCGCCCTACTACGGCAGCGTGCACCGGGGGGCCGGCTACCTCTCCCAGCTGTCGACGGACCTCTTCGAGAACGCCCGCAGGACGGTCACCGAGTTCCTGGACTGCCGTGCCGACGACCAGCTGATCTTCACCCGGTCCACCACCGACTCCCTCAACCTCCTCGCCGCCGCCCTTCCCGCCGGCTGCCAGGTCTTCGTCTTCGAGACCGAGCACCACGCCTCCCTGCTGCCCTGGCGGGACGCCCAGGTCACCTACCTCAACGCCCCGCGCACCCCCCAGCAGGCCGTGGCGACCCTGCGGGAGGCCCTCGCCGCCCGCACTGCATCCATTCAAGAGGGTCAGGGCCCGGCCCTCGTCTGCGTCACCGGCGCCTCCAACGTCACCGGCGAGCTGTGGCCCGTACGGGAGCTGGCCGACGCCGCTCACGCGCACGGTGCCCGGATCGTCCTGGACGCAGCCCAGCTGGCCCCGCACCACCCGGTCTCCGTCCAGGACCTGGACGTCGACTGGGTCGCCTTCTCCGGCCACAAGCTGTACGCGCCCTTCGGCTCCGGCGTCCTCGCCGGCCGCGCCGACTGGCTGCGCGCCGCCGACCCGTACCTCGCCGGTGGCGGCGCCAGCCGCAAGGTCACGCGGCGCACGGACGGGGGAGTGGACGTGGAGTGGCACGACACCGCCGCCCGGCACGAGGCCGGCTCGCCGAACGTCATCGGCGCCTACTCGATCGCCGCCGCCTGCAAGGCCCTCACGGAGGCCGGCTTCGACACGCTCGTGGCCCGCGAGCAGCACCTGATCGACACCGTGCGGGCGGGGCTGGCGGAGGTGCCCGAGGTCAGGGTGCTCTCGCTGTTCGGCGACGAGGCTCCGCGCGTCGGCGTCATCTCGTTCGTCGTCGAGGGCTGGAACAGCTCGCACTTCGCCGCGGCGCTCTCCGCGGAGTACGGGATCGGGGTGCGGGACGGGCTGTTCTGCGCGCATCCGCTGGTGCGGACGCTGCTGGGCAGTGACCCGCAGACGCAGGGGGAGTGCGGGGCCCCCGAGGCCGCTCCCGGCGAGAAGTCGCTCAACGCGATTCGGGTGAGCTTCGGGGCGGGGACGCCTGATGAGCACGTCGAGCGGTTCGTGGGTGCGGTGAAGGAGCTTGTGCGGGACGGGGCCCGGTGGCAGTACCGGACCGAGGACGGGCGCTGCGTGCCGGCGGTTTGATCGCCCCCGCCGTCCTTACCCGTCCCATCCCGGGGGCTCTGCCCCCGGACTCCCGCTCCTCAAGCGCCGGAGGGGCTGGATTTTTGCCGGCGGGGGCTGGATTTCAGGGCTGAACGTCCTCAGCTGTCCAGGCCGATCGCGAACGCCGCTTCCAGGTCGTGCTGGGAGTACGTGCGGAACGCCACGTGGGTGTCCGTCGCCTCCACGCCCGGGATCTTGCTGATGCTGCCGGGGATGATCTCCGCCAGGTCCTCGTGGGCCTTGACGCGGACCATCGCGATCAGGTCGTACGTGCCGGTGACGGAGAAGACCTCGCTCACGCTGTCCAGTGCGGCGATCGACTCCGCGATCTCGGGGATCCGGTCCACGCTGGTCTTGATGAGCACGATCGCGGTGATCACGGCTGGTTCTCTCCCTCGGTGGCCGGCGCTGGGGCGGACCTCACTCTAGTGGTACGCCGATATCGCACCCACGCGTAGGCGAAGCCCAGCCCGAACCCCACCACGTGCGCCAGATACGCCACCCCGGGCCCGGAGGACGCCCGGCCCGCCGCCACCCACTGGAGGGCCGCCCAGAACGGCAGGGTCAGCCAGGCCGGGAAGCGCAGCGGGAGGAAGAAGAGGAACGGGAAGAGGCTCGTGACGCGGGCGCCGGGGAACAGGTACAGGAACGCGCCCAGGATCGCCGAGATCGCGCCGGACGCCCCCACCAGCGTCTGCTGCGAGCCCGCGTTGGCCGCGGCGTACCCCAGCAGGGCGAGGTAGCCGCAGCCCACGTAGAAGAGGGCGAACTCCAGGTGCCCGAGGCGTTCCTCGGTCATCGCGCCGAAGACGTAGAGAAAGAGCATGTTGCCCAGCAGGTGGACCCAGCTGCCGTGCACGAACAGTGCCGTGGCGGGGGTGAGCGTGGCCCGCGGGGCGCCGGTGAAGAGGTCGGCGGGGACCACGCCCCAGCGGCGGAAGTAGGCCCGCTGGGCGGCCAGCAGGGCGTCCCCGGTGCCGTACCCGGGGTTCAGGCCCGAGGCGGGGCCGATGACGAAGAGCAGACAGCAGACGGCGATCAGCCCGTACGTCACCGGCGCCGACTGGGCGCGGACCGATCTGCGGAACGCCGTACGCCACTTTTCGAACTCGCCGATCATGGACACAGAGCATGACGTAACGGGACCGAACAGTGCAGACCGCCTCGCCGCTGTGGACGGACGGGCGGCGAGTACCCGCCAGGCCTTAGGGTTACGAGCCACACGCGCCGGGAAACGGGCGCAGCACGGATACTAGAAGGAAAGCGAACATATCCACGATGACGGTTCCTCTGCCTACCGACTCGACCCGGTGGCGCTGTGCTCTCTGCGGCAACCTCACGCGTTTCGACGTGACCCGCTCCTCCAAGGTCGTGGAGTACGTGCACCTCGACCTTGCCGGAGACCCGAAGGTGGAGGAGCGCGAGGTGGTCAGTGAGACCATCGAGTCGGTGCGCTGCCGTTGGTGCAACGCCGTGGATCAGGTGGAACTCGTGGACAGGCCGGGCGCCGGCTCCTGACGGGAGCCGGCCCCGCACCGGAACTGGTTGGGGTGACGGATGGTGGAGACCACAGGCGGGGAGCCGGGCGACGGCGCCGCCGAGGTGCTCGACCGTCCGCTGCCCGACGGCGTGCGCAGGCGCGTCGTGCAGATCGTGTCGGACGGGTTCGGCGGGCTCACCGTGGCCGAGCTGCCCGCCCAGCTGAGGCAGTACGCGCGCTTCGCGCCCAATCGGCGGGCCAAGTTCGCCGGCAACGCGATGGCCTCCGCGCTGGAGACCGACACGCTGTTCCGGCAGCGCATCGGGGAGAAGCTCAGGGAGGCCCAGCCGGAGCTGGCCGGGGCTCTCGACTCCGGCTCGCCGCCCCCGGCCGCCGATCCGCTGGATGTGGCCGCCGCGGCCTATGTGCTGCGTCCCACGGGCTGGGTCAAGCTCGTCACCGCGGCCGGCGAGGAGGCGCAGCGCGCCGACGCCGAGCGTGCCGACGAGGAGAGCCGGGCCGAACTGGAGCGGCTGCGCGAGGAGTTGACCGCAGCCCGCGACCACACCCGTACCGAGACCGAGCGGCTGCGTACGGAGCTGGAGTCGACGAAGAAGGAAGCCGAATCGCTTCACCGCAAGCTGCGCGCCGCCCTCAGCGACGTCAAGCGCGGCGAGGCGGCCCTGCGCAAGGCGCACGCCGAGATGGAGACCCTGCGCACCGAGGGGCACACGCAGGTCTCCGCGTCCGAGAGCGAGGCGCGGCGGCTCAAGGGACGGCTGAGCGAGGTCGAGGCCGCGCTGGAGGCCAGCAGACGCGCCGCCCGGGAGGGGCGCAGTGTCGAGGACATGCGGGTACGGCTGCTGCTGGACACCGTGCTGGAGGCGGCCCAGGGGCTGCGGCGGGAGCTGGCGTTGCCGCCGCTGTCGGTGCGGCCGGCCGAGACCGTGGAGGCGGTCGAGCCGGGGCGGATGACACCGAAGGACATCGCCGCCCGTGCGCTGTCCGAGAACGATCCGGCGATTCTCGACCAGCTGCTCGCGCTGCCCCAGGCGCATCTGGTCGTCGACGGCTACAACGTGACGAAGACCGGCTATCCGCAGATGCCGCTGGAGAAGCAGCGGCTGCGCCTGCTGGGGCAGCTGTCGCAGCTCGCCGCGCAGACCGGGGCCGAGGTCACCTGTGTCTTCGACGGGGCCGAGCTGGCCGCGCCGGTGCTGCTGGCGCCGCCGCGCGGGGTGCGGGTGCTGTTCTCCAAGGCCGGTATCAGCGCCGACGAGCTGATCCGTCAACTGGTGCGCGCGGAGCCGCCCGGCCGGCCGGTCATCGTCGTGTCGACGGACCGCGAGGTGGCCGACGGGATCGCCAAGGCGGGTGCCCGGCCGGTGGCTTCGGTGGTGCTGCTCAAGCGGTTCTCGCGCGGTTGACAACCGCCGGCAACATACGGGCGCAATGACCGAATTGGCGGAAGTGTCACGCAACGTAGCGTCAATCGGGCATTGCTGTATGTGTGTTGTGTGTAAAAAATGCGAGGAGTGACAAACATTTTTCGCTTCAGGATTTGAACTGATCACAAGAAGGTCACTAGGGTCAGGCCTCGAACCTCCGCTCGGGTGATCGCTCAAAGGGAGTGACAGCGGGAGAAGAAGGAGTTCGCCTCCGTGGCGTCCCATCGTCGACCGAAGCAGCCGAGCCGCACCCGCGTGACCGTGCTCACCACCGCCGCGGCTGCCGCCGTGGCCCTCAGCGCCAATGCCGCCAACGCGGCGCCGAGCGAGAAGCCGAGCAAGGACGAGGTCAAGGCCAAGGTCGACAAGCTCTACGAGCAGGCGGAGCAGGCCACCGAGAAGCTCAACGGGGCCGAGGAGAAGCAGAACCGGCTGGAGAAGGAGATCTCCACCCTCCAGGACAACGTCGCCCGCGGCCAGGAAGAGCTCAACGAGCTGCGCGACGGCCTCGGACTCGCCGCCGCCGCCCAGTACCGCAGTGGCAGCATCGACCCCTCCGTGCAGCTCTTCCTCTCCGCCGACCCGGACGACTACCTCGACAAGGCGTCCACGATGGACCAGCTGAGCGCTCAGCAGGTCGAGTCGCTCAAGAAGGTCCAGGAGAAGCAGCGCGCGCTCGCGCAGCAGCGCTCCGAGGCCGGCGAGAAGCTCGAGGACCTCGCGGACACCCGCACCGAGCTGGCCAAGAAGAAGAAGGAAGTCCAGAGCAGGCTCGCCGAGGCCCAGAAGCTCCTCAACTCGATGACGGCAGCGGAGAAGGCGGCCATCGCCGCCGCCGACGCCCGCGCCAGCCGGGCCAGCGAGCGCTCCGCCCTCAGCGATTCGAACACGGGCGATTCGGGCTCGGCCGTCACGGGCCGCGCCGGTTCCGCGTACGCCGCCGCGCAGAGCAAGATCGGCTCGCCGTACGTCTACGGCGGCTCGGGCCCCAACTCCTTCGACTGCTCGGGACTGACCTCCTGGGCGTTCGCCCAGGCCGGCATCTCGATACCCCGGACCTCGGAAGCGCAGGCCAACGCCGGTACGCGTATCTACTCGCAGAGCGATCTCGAGGTCGGCGACCTGGTCATCTTCTACGGCGACTTCCACCACGTCGGTTTCTACGCCGGCAACGGCCAGGTCCTGCACGCGCCGCGCACCGGCACGGTCGTGCGGTACGAGTCGATCGACAACATGCCGTTCCAGTTCGGCGTTCGGATCTGATCCTCTCGTCGACGGATCCGATCGTCGTACTCCTTCCGGGTCTGTTCAGGATCAGGACACGTTGACGCCCGAACGAGCGAATCCCGACACCGTCCGCTGACCCCGCGCCCCGCCGATGACCTGCGTCATAGGCGGGGCGTCACCGTGTGTGGCCGTCGAGGTCCTTGGTCCGCGCGTAGTCGCACGGCTACTGTCTGGCGCGCCCCCAACACCGGGGGAGCACATGCGTCCGCCAGCGGAAGGAGTGCGGCTTCTCGTGGGGTTCCATCGCCGCCTTGTACCGTCCGGGTTCGACCGGGGAGCCAGCGCCGCAGGCGCCGCCCTCACCGTGTTGTCCGCCGCAGCCGCGGCTCTCGGCGCCGCCGTGCCGTCGGCCAGCGCCGCGCCGACCGACCACACCCGGGCCGAGGTGGACCGGCTCTACGCGGCGGCCGAGAAGGCCACCGAGTCCTACAACCGGGCCGACGAACGCGCCGATGCGCTGCGCGAGCAGGTGACCCGGGCGCAGGACCGGATCGCCCGGCAGCAGCTGCGCATCAACACCATGCGGGAGACGCTCGGTTCGCTCGCGGGCGCCCAGTACCGGGCCGGGGGCCTGGACCCGTCGCTCGCGCTGCTGTTCTCCGACAACCCGGACGAGTACCTGGAGAAGGCCGCCGCGCTCGACCGGATCAACGTTCACCAGGCCGGTGAGCTGAGGGAACTCCAGGCAGCCATGCGGGAACTCGCCCAGGAGCGCACGGAGGCCACCGGCAAGCTCGCCGAGCTCGACCGCAGCCGCAAGGCGGTCGCCGTGCACAAGCGGACAGTCGAACAGAAGCTGGCGAAGGCGCGGGCGCTGCTCAACTCGCTGCCGTCCGCAGACCGGGCCGCCTACGACCGGGCCTCCCGGTCCGACCGCACCGACCTGCCCGACCTCGGCAACGCCGCCGCGCCCAGCGCCCGGGCGGCAGCCGCCGTCGCCGCGGCCCGGGCGGCGCTGGGCAGTCCGTACGTCTGGGGCTCCAACGGGCCCTCCGGCTTCGACTGTTCGGGCCTGATGCAGTGGTCGTACGCGAAGGCCGGGGTCGCCCTGCCGCGCACCTCGCAGGCCCAGCGGTACGCCGGGCAGCAGGTCCCGCTCTCCCAGGCCCAGCCCGGCGACCTGGTCACCTACCGGTCCGATGCCAGCCACGTCGGGATGTACGTGGGCAACGGCCAGGTGATCCACGCCCCCTATCCGGGCGCGCCGGTGCGGTACGACCCGGTGGGCATGATGCCCGTCTCGTCGGTCACCAGGGTCTGAACGTCCGGAGCGGTACCTTTCCTGAACTTCCTGACAATCGGCCCGTACGATCGTCGGCGTGGCTGGTCGAAGGCGTGTGTGGTGGGGAGTGGCGCTCTGGCTGCTGCTCGGCGCTCTCGTCTCCCTCGTCGCGTGCGGCGGCGGCCGGTCGGCGACCGACACCGCCTCAGCCGACGTACGACGGCTGCTGGACCGACGGGCCGCCGCCGTTCTCGCCGGCGACGAACCGGCGTACGCGCGGACCGGTGCGTCACCGGAGTTCACGCGGCTGCGCGCGCTCCCGCTGGCGGCCTGGTCGTACCGGTTGACCGCTCTGCACCGCACCGACGGCGGCAAGGCCACCGCCGACGTCGAGCTGAGCTACCGCGTCGAGGGCATCGACAAGGCGCCCGTGCGGGTCGGGCGCACGCTGAGCCTCACCGAGCGGGACGGCGGGCAGTGGTATGTCGACGACGACGAGCCCGCCCGGAAGACGGGCCGGCAGTTGTGGGACCAGGGGACCGTACGGGCCGTACGCGGGGCGCACAGCCTCGTCCTGGGGGTCGGCCAGTCACCGGAGTCCCTGCGCCGCTACGCGGGCCTCGCCGACCGTGCCGTGCCCGCGGTGACGGACGCGTGGGGCGGGTCGTGGACCGGGCGGGTCGTGGTCCTCGTACCGAAGTCGCTGGCGGGGATGGCGGAGCTGCTCGGGTCGCCCGCCTCCGCGTACCGGGGGATCGCGGCCGTCACGACCGGGGAGACAGGAGGGTCGGTGCAGGCGCCCGCGGACCGGATCATCGTCAACCCCGAGGCGTACGGCGTGCTCGGCGACTTCGGCAAGCAGGTCGTGCTCACCCACGAGACCACGCATGTGGCGACCCGTACCGCCACCACGGCGGCCACGCCCCTGTGGCTCTCCGAGGGGTACGCGGACTGGGTCGGCTACCGGTCCACGGGCCGTACGCCGGCCCAGGCGGCGCCCGAACTGGCGCTCGCCGTGTCTTCGGGCGAGGTGCCGGAGGCGCTGCCCGGGGACGCGGACTTCGGCTTCGGCGGGGACGCGGCGAAGCTGGCCCGGGCGTACGAGGGCGGCTGGCTGGCGTGCCGGATGGTCGCCGACCGGTGGGGCGAGGTGCGGCTCGGGGAGTTCTACCGGGCCGTCGGGGCGCACGGGAAGCGGGCGGGGGCCGTCGAGGGGGCCCTGGCGGAGGTGCTGGGGACGACGCCGGGGCAGTTCACCGGGTGGTGGCGGGAGTATCTCCGCGCTCAGCTCGGCTGAGTCTCCCGGGCGCGGGCGGACTGGTCGGGCAGTGGCGGGAGCTGTGCCCGGGGCGGGGCCGTCGTGCGCCACAGCTCCCGGGCCGCCGTGAGGGCCGCGACGGCCAGGACGCCGTTGCGGGTGAACAGGAGGGCCGTGCCGTAGGCGTCACTGGCGACCACGTGTCCGAAGCCGATAGGGAACTCCAGGACCGTCACCAGGCAGGCGACGACGACCAGGGCGGCCGGCAGGGTCATCGGGCTGGCCCGGAAGCACAGGCAGACGGCGGCGAGGCCCACCAGCCACACCATGTACTGCGGGCTGATCACCCGGCTGGTCACCGCGAACAGCAGCACCGCCACGAAGGCCGCGTCGGCCAGGGTGTGCGGCAGGAACCGGGTGGCGCGCAGCCGCCACAGCAGCAGCCAGCCGAAGACGGCCACCGTCAGCAGCAGCGCCACCGTGCTCACCGTCCGCACGAACGGGCCCAGGAACTCGATCGAGCCGTAGTTCAGCGCCACCCGGCCCGTCCAGCCGAAGTGCCGGCCGGCATGGAAGACGAGCGCGCCCAGCGACTCCACCTCGGTGCCCCGCCCGCCCTGGAAGGTCAGGAAGGCGAAGGCGCCGGGCATGGCCAGCGCGAACAGTGACGCCAGCGCGGCCACCGTGACGGCCGCCGAGGCCCACGCACGCCGCTGTACGGCCCCCACCAGCAGCAGGGCGGGCCAGACCTTCAGCAGGGCCCCGAAGCCCGCCAGCGCCCCCATGAGGCGCGGACGCCGGGCCCCGGCGAGCAGGGCGGCCACCGCCACGGCGGTCACCATCACGTCGTACCGGGCGTACACGGTCGGGCCCAGCAGTGGTACGCCCACCACCCACACCCAGGCGCCGCGCGGCGTCCGGCCGGGGCGCGCGCCCGCGTAGAGGAGGAGGGAGAGGGCGACGAGATCGGCGAGGAGGGCCAGGAGGAAGAACGCCGTCGCGTAGTCCAGGAACGGCAGGGCGGCGGGGGAGAGGATCGCGAGGGCGGCGGCGGGCGGGTACTGCCAGGTGACGTCGGCCAGCGGGAAGGTGCCGTGGCGCAGCACCTCGTACCAGCCGTGGTAGATCACCGTGACGTCGCTCGTGACGTCCGGGCCCGGGAAGACGAACACCTTGAACACGAACAGCAGCAGGAGCAGCCGGGTCAGGCCCCAGGTGCCCAGCAGTGCCACGGGGAGCCGCAGCCGCCCTCCGCCCGCGTTGTCCACGTGAATCCCTGTCCGTTCCTCGTGGCTGGTTCTTCTGGTTCTTCGTGGCTGATTCATGGTGCGTCAACCGGTGGGCGGCCATGATCTCCCGCTCGGCTGTGCGAACGCCATCAAGCGGGGCCGGACACCTGTGAGGGTTCTGGGAGGGTCTGGGAGACGGTTCGGTAGGGTCGGCGGCGTGCACAAGACCCTGATCGTGACGAACGACTTCCCGCCCCGTCCGGGGGGTATCCAGGCCTTCCTGCACAACATGGCGCTACGGCTCGACCCCGACCGGGTCGTCGTCTACGCCTCCACCTGGAAGCGCGGCCCGGAGGGCGCCCGGGCGACGGCCGCCTTCGACGCCGAGCAGCCCTTCACCGTCGTACGGGACCGGACGACGATGCTGCTGCCCACGCCCGCGGTCACCGGGCGGGCCGTCGGGCTGCTGCGTGAACACGGGTGCACGTCGGTGTGGTTCGGGGCGGCGGCGCCGCTCGGGCTGATGGCGCCGGCCCTGCGGAAGGCGGGCGCCGAGCGGCTGGTGGCGACGACCCACGGTCACGAGGCCGGGTGGGCGCAACTGCCGGCGGCGCGTCAACTGCTGCGCAGGATCGGCGAGTCGACGGACACGATCACCTACCTGGGCGAGTACACGCGGTCGCGGATCGCCGCCGCGCTGAGCCCCCGGGCGGCCCGGCGGATGGTCCAACTGCCGCCCGGGGTCGACGAGAAGACCTTCCACCCGGAGTCGGGGGGCGCCGCGGTCCGCGCCCGGCTCGGGCTCACCGGCCGGCCCGTCGTCGTGTGTGTCTCGCGGCTGGTCCCGCGCAAGGGGCAGGACACGCTGATCCTGGCGATGCCCCGCATCCTCGCGGTCGAGCCGGAGACGGTCCTGCTGATCGTCGGCGGCGGGCCCTACGCGCGGGAGCTGCGCAAGCTGGCGCACGAGACCGGCGTCGCCGACTCGGTCCGGTTCACGGGGCCGGTGCCCTGGGCCGAACTGCCCGCCCACTACGGCGCCGGTGACGTCTTCGCGATGCCGTGCCGGACGCGCCGGGGCGGCCTCGACGTCGAGGGGCTCGGGATCGTGTACCTGGAGGCGTCCGCGACCGGGCTGCCGGTGGTCGCCGGTGACTCGGGGGGCGCGCCGGACGCTGTCCTGGACGGCGAGACCGGCTGGGTGGTGCGCGGCACCTCCGTGGAGGAGGCGGCCGACCGGATCACCGTCCTGCTGGGCGACGCCGAACTGCGCGCCCGGATGGGGGAGCGGGGGCGGGCCTGGGTCGAGGAGAAGTGGCGCTGGGACCTGCTGGCGGAGGAGCTGAAGGCGCTGCTGTGACGGCGGGCGTCCGCTGTTTTTGAACATGTGCTGGTACGCACCTACTAGGCGGAACCCAATATTCCGCCGATGCTGCGCTCATGACAGAAAAACTGATACACCGTCAGTTGACGCAGCATCAGCTGACGAGACGTCAAATACTGGGCATGGCCGCCTTCCAGACGGCCGCCGCCCTCGGATTCACCCGCGTCGGCCTCCAGTCCGCCCAGGCCGTCGAACCCGCCGCCGTCGAATCCGCCCCCGCGATCGTCATCGGTTCCGGATACGGCGGTGCGGTCGCCGCTCTCCGCCTCGGCCAGGCCGGCATCCGCACCCTTGTCATCGAGATGGGCCGCCTCTGGAACACGGCGGGCTCCGACGGCAAGATCTTCTGCTCCACGGCCGCCCCCGACAAGCGCTCCATGTGGTTCAAGACCCGCACCGAGGCCCCCCTCGCCAGCTTCCTGTGGCTGGACGTCGTCAACAGGGACATCCCGCCCTACCCCGGCGCACTGGACCGCGTGCACTACAACGACATGTCCGTGTTCCTCGGACGGGGGGTCGGCGGCGGTTCGCTGGTCAACGGCAGCATGGCCGTCACCCCGCTCCAGTCGTACTTCGCCGAGCAGTTCCCCGGCGTCAACGCCACCGAGATGTACGGCACCTACTTCCCGAGAGCCCGCGCGATGCTCGGCGTCAACAGCGTCGACCCCGCCTGGTTCGAGTCGACGGAGTGGTACCGCTTCAGCCGGATCTCCCGTAAGCACGCGCAGAACACCGGCCTGAAGACCACCTTCGTACCGAGCGTCTACGACTTCGACTACATGCAGCGCGAGGCGGCCGGTACGGCGACCAAGTCCGCGCTCGGGCAGGAGGTCATCTACGGCAACAACTACGGCAAGCGCAGCCTCGACAAGACGTACCTCGCCTCGGCGCTGGGCACCGGCAACGTCACCATCACCACCATGGAGCGGGTCAGGGCGATCACCCGGGCCGCCGACGGGACGTACGTCCTGACCGCCGACCGGATCGACGACACCGGCGCGGTCGTCCAGACCAAGCAGTACGGGTGCACCTATCTGTTCCTCGGCGGCGGCAGCATCGGAACCACCGAACTCCTCGTCCGGGCCCGGGAGACGGGCGCGCTGCCCGCGCTCGACGCCAGCGTCGGGACCGGCTGGGGGACCAACGGCAACGTGATGCTCGGGCGCGCCAACCACCTGTGGGACACGGTCGGGGCGAACCAGTCGACGATGCCGGTCATGGGCATCGACGACTGGGCCAACACCGACAACCCCGTCTTCGCCGAGATCGCCCCGCTGCCCACGGGGTTGGAACACTGGGTGAGTCTCTATCTGGCGATCACCAAGAACCCGCAGCGGGCGTCGTTCACCTACGACGCGGCGACCGACTCGGCACGCCTCGGCTGGAGCGCCGCCCAGAGCGCGGTGTCCGTCGCCATGGCCAAGAAGCTGTTCGACCGGATCAACGCGGCCAACAACACCATCTACCGGTACGACCTGTTCGGCACCGGCAACAAGGTGTTCGCCGACGACTTCACCTACCACCCGCTGGGCGGCTGCGTGTTGGGCAGGGCGACCGACAACTACGGGCGGGTGAAGGGGTATTCGAAGCTGTACATCACCGACGGCTCGCTGGTGCCCGGCTCGATCGGGGTGAACCCGTTCGTGACGATCACCGCGCTCGCGGAACGGACGATGGCGCGGGTCCTCGCCGAGGACACCGCGCCATGACCCGACTCCGGTACCAACTCCGGTACCAACTCCTGTACTAACCCTGGTAAATAGCCTCGATCTCGTCCGCGTAGTCCTTCGCCACCACATTGCGCTTGAGCTTCAGGGACGGCGTCAGGTGGCCCGACTCCTCGGTGAACTGGGAGGCCAGAATGCGGAACTTCCGCACCGATTCCGCCTTCGACACCGCGGCGTTGCCGTCGTCGACCGCGCCCTGGATCGCCGCGAGGAGATCCGGGTCATGGGCGAGCGACGCCGCGGTGGACCCGGCCGGCTTGCCGTGCTCGTCGGCCCAACGGCCCAGGAACTCCTCGTCGATGGTGACCAGCGCGCCCACGAACGGCCGCCCGTCGCCCACCACCATGCACTCCCCGACCAGCGCGTGCGCGCGGATACGGTCCTCGATCACGGCCGGGGCGACGTTCTTGCCGCCCGCCGTGACGATGATCTCCTTCTTGCGGCCGGTGATGCTCAGGTAGCCGTCCTCGTCGAGGGTGCCGATGTCGCCGGTGTGGAACCAGCCGTCGGCCAGCGCCTCCTCGGTCGCGCCCGGGTTGTTCCAGTACTCCTTGAACAGGTGCTCGCCGTGCAGCAGCACCTCGCCGTCGTCGGCGATGCGCACCACCGAGCCGGGCAGCGGCTGGCCGACCGAGCCGATCTTCTGCCGGTCCCAGGGGTTGAACGTGGTGGCGGCACAGGACTCGGTGAGGCCGTAGCCCTCCAGCACCGTGAAGCCGATCCCGCGGAAGAAGTGCCCGAGCCGCTCACCGAGCGGGGCGCCGCCGGAGATGGCGTACTCGCCCCTGCCGCCGAGGACGTTCCGCAGCTTGCTGTAGACCAGCCGGTCGAAGACCTTGTGCTTGAACCTCAGTCCGACCGACGGGCCGGACGGCTCGTCCAGCGCGCGGCTGTACGCGATCGCCGTGTCCGCCGCCTTGTCGAAGATCTTGCCCTTGCCGTCCGCCTGCGCCCTGGCCCGCGCCGAGTTGTAGACCTTCTCGAAGACGCGCGGCACACCGAGGATCAACGTCGGCCGGAACGCGGCCAGTTCGTCGGTGAGGTTCTTGATGTCCGGGACGGTGCCCAGCTTGATCGGCGCCATCATCGGCGCGATCTGCACGAGCCGTCCGAAGACGTGTGCGAGCGGCAGGAAGAGGAGGACCGAGCACTCGCCGGTCCGGAACAGGGGCCGCAGCCGCTCGACGACGTTCCCGCACTCGGCGAAGAAGCTGCGGTGCGTGAGCACACAGCCCTTGGGCCGGCCGGTCGTACCGCTCGTGTACACGATGGTCGCCGGGTCGTCGGCCTTCGTCCCCGCGCTGCGTTCCTCGACGGTCGCGTCGCTGACGTCCTTGCCGGCCCGCCCCAGCTCCTCCACCGCGCCCGCGTCGATCTGCCAGACGTGCTTGAGTTCGGGCAGCCGGTCGCGCACCGACTCGACGGAGGCCGCGTGACCGTCCAGCTCCACGATGATCGCGGTGGCCCCCGAGTCGCTGAGGATCCACTGCACCTGCTCGGCGGAACTGGTCTCGTACACGGGTACGGTCACCGCGCCCGCGCACCAGATCGCGAAGTCGAACAGGGTCCACTCGTAGCGCGTACGGGACATCAGGGCGACCCGGTCGCCCTGTGCGACCCCGGAGGCGATGAGGCCCTTCGCGGCGGCGTGCACCTCGGCGAGGAACGTCGTGGCCGTCACGTCCTGCCAGGCGCCACCCACCTTGCGGGCGATGACGGCGACATCCGGATGCTGCGCGGCGTTTCGGCGCACGATGTCGGTCAGATTTCCGTCCGCGGGGACCTCGTACAAAGCCGGAAGGCTGAACTCGCGCAAGACTGCTGCTCCTCATAGGGCGCCGGCGCCACGACGTTGTGCGATGCGACGGTGCGGTCCATGGCTCGGGCAAGTACTCACGGATCTCGTAGTTGAAATCCTGAGCACGACTGGACTGCCCGGACGTTACCCGCCGGTATGGCTTCTACGACAGGGGGTCCGCCGAGATGTTCGCGGCGTCACACGGCTGGGTGTCTTTTACGCACAGTAGTGCACGGTTTTCTTGACTGACCAGTAACCGTGAGCGCCTCCCTGTCCTGTTCACGCATGCCGCACACGCCTACCCTTGATCGCCATGGCACCCACACCGCGGGGCAACCCACAGGAGAAGAGGACGCGCGTTCATGTGGTCAGCGACGTGCACGGCAACGTGCGTGACCTGGCCGTGGCCGGTGCGGGCGCGGACGCCCTGATCTGTCTGGGCGACCTGGTCCTCTTCCTCGACTACGCCGACCACTCGCGCGGCATCTTCCCCGACCTCTTCGGCGCCGAGAACGCGAGCCGCCTCGTGGCGCTGCGCACGGCCCGCCGCTTCGAGGAGGCACGCGAGCTCGGGGCCCGGCTCTGGTCCGGCATCGGTATGGACCGGGCGACGGCCATCGAGAAGGCGGTACGCAGGCAGTACGCCGAACTGTTCGCCGCTTTCCCGACACCGACGTACGCCACCTACGGCAACGTCGACATACCGGCACTGTGGCCGGAGTACGCCGGCCCGGGCACCCGGGTCCTGGACGGGGAGCGGGTGGAGATCGGGGGCCGGACCTTCGGCTTCGTCGGCGGCGGGCTGAAGACACCCATGCGCACGCCGTACGAGATCAGCGACGAGGAGTACGCGGCGAAGATCGAGGCGGTCGGCGAGGTCGACGTGCTGTGCTCGCACATCCCGCCGGAGGTCCCGGAGCTGGTGTACGACACGGTCGCGCGCCGCTTCGAGCGCGGCAGCCGCGCCCTCCTGGACGCGATCCGGCGCACGCGCCCCCGGTACGCGCTCTTCGGTCATGTCCACCAGCCGCTGGCGCGGCGGATGCGGATCGGCGCCACGGAGTGCGTGAACGTAGGGCACTTCGCGGGGAGCGGGCAGCCGTGGGCGCTCGAATGGTGATCCCAGGGCCCGACGACCGACGGCGGCCCGGGTCCTGGTGGCAACGGCCTGCCCGCCGCGGGGTAGCCTTCACGCTGCACATACGTGCGCACCAACCCTCCCTCACCGGACCGCATCTGGAGGAGCCACTTCGATGGCGGAATTCACCAGTTCGAGCATCACGATCGAGGCGGCACCGAACGAGGTGATGGCGGTGATCGCCGACTTCGCCCGTTACCCGGACTGGACCGGCGAGGTGAAGGAGGCGCAGATCCTGAAGACCGACGCCCAGGGCCGCGCCGAGCAGGTCCGCCTCGTCATGGACGCCGGCGCGATCAAGGACGACCAGACCCTCGGCTACACCTGGACCGGCGAGCACGAGGTCTCGTGGACCCTGGTCAAGTCGCAGATGCTGCGTGCGCTGGACGGCTCGTACATCCTGAAGGCGGCGGGCGCCGGGGCGACCGAGGTCACCTACCAGCTGACGGTGGACGTCAAGATCCCGATGCTGGGCATGATCAAGCGCAAGGCGGAGAAGGTCATCATCGACCGGGCGCTGGCGGGGCTGAAGAAGCGCGTGGAGGAACCCAAGTAGTTTCTCGCCCCCGCCGCCCCTACCCGTCCCTCCCCCAGAGGGGGGACCCCCATCGGGGGCGCTGCCCCCGAACCCCCGCTCCTCAAACGCCGGAGAGGCTGGATATTCAGCCCGTTGGGGGTCCCCCCTCTGGGGGAGTTTGAGGACGAGGCCCCTTCAGGGCCGAAAGCGGGGGTCCGGGGGCGCAGCCCCCAGGGGTGCGGCGCAGGCACCGGTACCGTTCACCCACATGCGCACCCTCCTCCTTACCGGCCCCGGCGGCTCGGGCCGTACCACCCTCGCCGCGGCCACCGCACTGACCGCGGCGCGCGACGGCACCCCCACCCTCGTCCTCAGCACCGACCGCACCGACACCCTCGGCGCCGCCCTCGGCACCCCCACCGGCCCCACCCCCGTACCCGTACCGGGCACCCCCCACCTCACGGCCTGGCGCCCCGACGCCGCCGAGCGCTTCCGCGCCGACCTCACCGCCTTCCAGGACCGCGCCGCGAACGTCCTCGACTTCCTCGGCGCCTCCCGGCTCGACCCCGAGGAACCCACCCCCCTCCCCGGCGCCGAGGAACTCGCCCTGCTGCGCGCCCTGCGCGACGCCGCGCTCTCGGAGGCGTACGACCTCCTCGTCGTCGACCTCCCGCCCACCGCGCAGGCGCTCGCGCTCCTCGCCCTCCCCGAGGAACTCCGCCGCTATCTGCGCCGCCTCCTCCCGGCGGAACGCCAGGCCGCCCGCGCCCTGCGCCCCGTACTCGGCCGCCTCGCCGGTGTCCCGATGCCCACGGACTGGCTGTACGAGGCCGCCGCCCGCTGGGACGTGGAACTGGCCGCCGTCACCGCGGTCGTCGAGGACCGGGACACCGTCGTACGACTGGTCGCCGAACCCGGCCCGGCCGGCACCGACGCCGTACGCGCCGCCACCACCGGACTCGCCCTGCGCGGCCTGCGCGCGGACGTGCTGCTCGCCAACCGCGTCCTGCCGGAGCCCTCGACCGACCCCTGGCTGGCCTCCGTCACCGCCCAGCAGCGGAAGTCGCTGGAGGACTGGCAGGAGGCGTACGCCCTCCACCAGGTCCCGCACCTCGGACACGACCCGCGCGGCTCGGACGACCTGGCCGCCCTCCGCGCACCCGCCGTCAACCGGACCCCCGCCACCGTCGAGTGGCCCGTCACCGACGACCTCGCCGACGACGGTGTGCTCGTCTGGCACATTCCGCTGCCCGGCGCGATACGCGACGAGCTCGACCTGGTCCGGCGCGGCGACGAACTCGTCGTCACCGTCGGCCCGTTCCGCCGTATCGTGCCGCTGCCCTCGGCACTGCGCCGCTGCACGGTGGCCGGCGCCGCCCTGCGCGACGGCGAGCTGAGGGTCCGTTTCGCGCCGGACCCCGATCTGTGGCCGCAGGCACGATGAACGGCGTACGTCCATTCGGGTACCGTCGGAGAGACGAACCGTAGTCAGGAGCCCGCCATGAGCGAAGAGCGCCCCACATCCGAAACCGCTCGGGGGGACGCGGCCGACGAGGCACCGTACGAGACGCCCGCCTCCGACGCCGACGCCGACGCGTGGGCGAAGGCCTGCGCAGAGGACCTGGAAGCGGAGAAGGCGCGCCGCCGGGCCCGCTACGGCCGGCCGCCCGCCTCCGCCGCCGAGGAACTGCGCAAACTCGTCGACGCCGTCTCGGAGAAGCTGTCGTCCCTCCAGTCACCGCTGCTCGGCGCGGTCGCCCAGGGCACCGCCCAGCAGGTGGTGCAGCAGGTCGTCCAGCAGGCCAGGGCGGCCGTCGAACCGGTGATCGAACGCAACCCGGATGTCTTCGACCACCTGGCAGCCGCGGGCAACGAACTGCTCGCCGCCTACCGCTCGGCCGTCGAGACCCAGGAACGCCGCTGGACGACCCGGGAGGCCGACCGCGGAAAGAACCGGGGCGAGGACCGGGGTGACGGCACCGGCTCCGGCGAGCGCATCGACCTGGACTGACACCCCCTGCGTCACCTCCCGCCGGGCCCGCCCACCGTGCGGACGAAGGGCACCCGGCGACAGGGCCTCGGGTACGGTTGGCCGTAGCGGGGCTCCACCGAAACTGAGGGATTCATGGGACTCACCATCGGCGTCGACATCGGCGGCACGAAGATCGCGGCCGGCGTGGTCGACGAGGAAGGCAACATCCTCTCGACCCACAAGGTGCCGACCCCGGGCACACCCGAGGGCATCGTGGACGCCATCGCCGCCGCCGTCGAGGGCGCGCGCGCCGGGCACGAGATCGTGGGCGTCGGCATCGGCGCCGCCGGATACGTGAACCGCCAGCGATCCACGGTCTACTTCGCGCCCAACATCGACTGGCGCGAGGAACCGCTGAAGGACAAGGTCGAGACCCGCGTGGGCCTGCCGGTCGTCGTCGAGAACGACGCGAACGCGGCGGCGTGGGGCGAGTACAAGTTCGGCGCGGGCAAGGGCCATCGCAACGTCATCTGCATCACCCTGGGCACCGGTCTCGGCGGCGGCATCATCATCGGCAACAAGCTGCGCCGCGGCCACTTCGGCGTGGCCGCCGAGTTCGGCCACATCCGCGTGGTCCCGGACGGGCTGCTGTGCGGCTGCGGCAGCCAGGGCTGCTGGGAGCAGTACGCGTCCGGGCGTGCCCTCGTCCGGTACGCGAAGCAGCGCGCCAACGCGACCCCCGAGCACGCCGAACTGCTCCTCTCCCTCGGTGACGGCACGCCCGAGGGCATCGAGGGCAAGCACATCTCGATGGCCGCGAGACAGGGCGACGCGGTCGCCGTCGACTCGTACCGCGAACTGGCCCGCTGGGCCGGCTCGGGCCTCGCCGACCTGGCCTCTCTCTTCGACCCCTCCGCCTTCATCGTCGGCGGCGGTCTCTCGGACGAGGGCGAACTGGTCCTCGACCCCATCCGCAAGTCCTACAAACGCTGGCTGGTGGGCGGCAACTGGCGCCCGGTGGCCGACGTCATCGCCGCCCAACTGGGCAACAAGGCGGGCATGGTGGGCGCGGCGGACCTGGCGAGAGAACCAGACCCGATCATGTAACACCTTCATACGTGTAGCTGCTCGCCGTCCCCTTGCAGGGGGCGGCGAGCTGTTGCACCTAGGAGCGCGGGGCTGTGTCATCATGCGGCTCCGCCGCGCGGGCGCGACAAGCCACAGCGGGCCGTCAGACGGTCAACTACCGCACCCCGAACGGCGAGTTCCCGGCATTTCCCGCAACCGGCCTCCGTATCTTGACCAACATGGCGACCAACCCCCCGCTCCCCACCCCCCGCACGGACCCCGACGGTTCCGCCGTCATCCGAGTGCTCAGCTACAACATCCGCTCGATGCGCGACGACACCACCGCCCTCGCCCGAGTCATCACCGCCTGTGCCCCCGACCTCGTCCTCATCCAGGAAGCCCCCCGCTTCTTCCGCTGGCGCAAGAAACTCTCCCGCCTCGCGGCGGCCTCCGGCCAGGTGCTCCTCTCCGGCGGCGCCACCGCAGCCGGCCCCGCCCTCCTCTGCTCCCTGCGCGCGACCGTCGAACGCACCGACGACGTCCTCCTTCCGCTCACCCCCGGTCAGCACCGACGCGGCTTCGCGACGGCGGTCGTCCGCTTCGGGGGCGCCCGGCTCGGCGTCCTGAGCTGTCACCTCAGCCTGGAGAAGGACGAACGGTACGAGCAGTCCGGCCTGCTCCTCGACCGCCTCGCCGCGCTGGACGTACCGCACGCGGTCGCGGGCGGCGACCTCAACGAACGCCCCACCGGCCGCAGCTTCCGGCGCCTGGCCACCGGCCTCCAGGACTGCTGGACCACCGCCCCCTGGGGTACGGAGTACACCTCGACGCCCACCGACCCGCACCAGCGGATCGACGCGATCCTGGCCACGCCGGGCATCGAGGTCCTCGGCTGCGGGGTGCCGACGGGGCACCCGGGGGTGCTGGCGTCGGACCTGAGGGCGGCGACGGATCACCTGCCCGTGCTGGCGGCACTGCGGGTACCGGCATCCTGAGCCCGGCCCGCCGGGCAAAGTCCGGCGTCGGGGGGAACTGCCCGAGGGCGGCCACGGACCACCTTCCGGTCCTGGCCGCCCTCAGAATTCTTGTGCTTCAGACGCTCAAGACGCGTCCTGGAAACGTCCCCGGAGCCGGACCGCGGTCGTCAGACCACGGCACCCCGCCCCGGATCCTCCTCGTCCTCGTCGCCCTGCATCCGCATCACCAGCGTCGCGAACCCGCCGAGGAAGCCGCCGATGCCCAGCGTCGTCAGCCACCAGGTCATGTCCCAGCCCAGCAGCACGGCGAGCATCAGCAGAACCGGACCGCCGAGCACCGCCAGCCAGGCGAACCGGGCGGTCGTGTCGGAGGACGGCAGCGGAGGCGGCTCCGGCGGCACGAAGTGGCCCTCGTCGCCATCGTCGAAGTCGTCCTCCGACGCGTCGGAGGACGTGTAGTCGCGCGGGCCGCCGACGCCCGGGGCGAAGGCGACGGAGCTGCCCAGCGGCTTCGCGGGCTGCCCGTCGCCCTTGGCCACCTTGTCGGCGTTGCCCTTGGGATCGGGGTCGACGGTGTCGTCGGTGTCGTCGTTCGTGTCCGGCTCGAGCAGCGCCAGGTCCTCGACGGACTTGAACGGCTTGGCGCCGGGCGGGTCCGGCGGCTCGTCGCCGTACGCGTCCACGATCGCGGCCCACGCGGCCGCCTCGTCGAAGGGCACGCCCTTCTCCTCCGGCTCGCGGTCGGAGTCGTGCTCAGCCACCCGTGGCCGTCCCTTCCTGCTGCCCCACTTGGTCTCCCAGCCCCACCGAGTCCTTCGACTCCCCGGACCCCTTACCGGCCGCGGGTGCGAGCCGGAGGACGAACGCGTGGCTCTCCTCGAAGATCCTGTCCGCATCATGGTCCAACGTCGCGACGTGGTAGCTCTGTTCCAGCACGATCTCCGTCACGTCCGTGGACGACACCCGGCTGAGCACCCGGGCCGAGTCGGCCGGCGGCACCACATGGTCGGCGCGGCTGTGCAGCAGCAGCATCGGCTGGGTGACCTGCGGCAGCTCGCCGTCGACCAGGCGGTAGAACCTCCGCATCGAGTGCGCCGCGTGCAGCGGAACCCTGGGGTATCCGACCTCCGCGACGCCCTCCTTCTTTATGTCGCTCACGATGCCGGGCACCGAGGGCACCAGATGACGCACCACCGGAAGGGCGTACGCGGCAAGGCCGTGCACCTTGTTCGCCGGGTTGACGACCACGATGCCGCTGATCCGGTCGCCGTACCGCGCGGCGAGCCGCAGGGTGAGCGCGCCGCCCATCGAGAGGCCGAAGACGAACACCTGGGTGCAGCGCTCCAGCAGGGCGCGCAGCTCGCGGTCCACCTCCGCGTACCAGTCCTGCCAGCCGGTGAGCTGCATGTCCTCCCAGCGCGTGCCGTGCCCGGGCAGCAGGGGCAGCGAGACGGTCAGGCCGCGCTCGGCGAGGTACTCCGCCCAGGGGCGCAACGACTGCGGGGAACCGGTGAAACCGTGGCAGAGGAGGACTCCGACCTCTCCGCCCTCATGGCGGTACGGCTCGGCTCCAGGCAGGACCGGCACCATCGGTCTCCTGTTCATGGGGTGGGTGACTGGGGTGGGTGATCACGCGTGGAAGCCACGAGGCTTCGAGGCGTACTTCACCGTACGCGACCGCACTGACACCGACCAGGGCCGTCGGGTTCTTTGACAGTGCCGCGGGATAAGGTCTGATCCACAGACACAGGAGGCAGTCGGTTGTTGTACGGCGCGATGAAGCTTTCCGTCGGGGTCCCGCTGAAGGTCGCCTTCAGGCCCTGGGTGGAAGGCCTGGAGAACGTTCCGGCCGACGGCCCGGGGATCCTGGCGAGCAATCACCTGTCCTTCTCCGACTCGTTCTTCCTCCCCGCGGTCCTCGACCGCAAGGTCACCTTCATCGCGAAGGCCGAGTACTTCACGACGCCCGGCCTCAAGGGCAGGATGACCGCCGCCTTCTTCAAGGGCGTCGGCCAGCTCCCGGTGGACCGCTCGGGGGCGCGCGGCGCGGGTGAGGCCGCGATCAAAAGCGGTGTCGAGGTCATCGAGCGCGGTGAGCTGTTCGGTATCTACCCGGAGGGCACGCGCTCGCCCGACGGCCGCCTCTACCGGGGCAAGCCCGGCGGCCTCGCGCGCGTGGCGCTGGCCACCGGGGCGCCGGTCATCCCCGTGGCGATGATCGACACCGAGAAGATCCAGCCGCCGGGCAAGGTGATGCCCAAGCTGATGCGCCCCGGCATCCGCATCGGCAAGCCGCTCGACTTCAGCCGGTACCAGGGCATGGAACACGACCGTTTCGTACTCCGGGCCGTGACCGACGAGGTCATGTACGAGATCATGAAGCTCTCCGGCCAGGAGTACGTCGACATCTACGCGTCGGCCGCCAAGCGCCGGATCGCGGAAGCCGCGAAGGCGGAGAAACTGGCGGAGAAGCAGGCGCAGAAGGCCCTGGAGAAGGAACGGTTGGGCACCAAGTAGCAGTACCTGGGGGCGGGTTCGGGGATGGGCGGGGGACATGGCCGTACGTGAGAAGGCCGTAGACGAGGCGGCCGTGGATGAGACGGCCGGGCGTCGGCGGACCGGACGTCCGAGGATCGCGCGGATGTCGGTCGAGCAGCCGCTGTGGCGTGCGCTGGCCGGCTACCGGGTGCTCACCATGCTGTACGCGGTGGGGTTCTTCGCCACCGCCTACGACGGGTTCCAGCGTCCCTGGGTCGCCGTCGCCTACTACTGCGTCCTGTTCGTCTGGACCCTGGCCACCCTGCCCTGGGTCGCGAACGCGGCCAGTTGCACCAAGCGCTTCCTCGCCGCCGACCTCACGGTCGCCCTCACCGGCATCCTCCTCACGCCCCTCGCCGACACCCATGAACGCGTCCAGTCGGGCGGCCCGACCCTGCCGTCGATATGGACCGCGGGCGCTGTGCTGGCCTTCGCGATCAAGGGCGGCTGGCGCTGGGCGGCCGTCGCCTCGACGCTGGTAGCCGTAGTGAACCTGGTCGAGCGCGGCACCCCGGCCCGCGACACCGTCCACAACGTGGTCCTGGTGTGGGTCGCCTCCATCGCCATCGGATACGTCGTCGAGGTCGCCCGCGCCTCCGAGCGCACCCTCGCCCGCGCCCTGGAGATCCAGGCCGCGACCCGCGAACGGGAGCGGCTCGCCCGGGACATCCACGACAGCGTCCTCCAGGTACTGGCGATGGTGCAGCGGCGCGGTGCCGTGCTCGGCGGCGAGGCCGGGGAACTGGGCCGGATGGCCGGCGAGCAGGAGGTCGCGCTGCGTGCCCTCGTCTCCGCCGGCCTCGTACCGGAGCCCGGGGCGCCGGGCACCGCCGTACACGCGGCGGGGGAGTCCGCGCCGGCCGGACCGGACGCGCCGGACCCGGTGGACCTGCGCACCCTGCTCGTCCCGTACGCCACCTCGACGATCACCCTCTCCGAGCCCGGTGCCCCCGTGCCGCTCGCCCGGGCCGCGGCGAAGGAGCTGGCCGCCGCGGTCGGCGCCGCCCTGGACAACGTACGGAAGCACGCCGGGGAGGGCGCCCGGGCCTGGATCCTGGTCGAGGACGAGCCGGACTCCGTCGTCGTGACCGTGCGCGACGACGGGCCGGGCATCCCGGAGGGGCGGCTCGCGCAGGCCGAGGGCGAGGGGCGGCTCGGGGTGGCCCAGTCGATCCGCGGCCGGCTGCGCGACCTCGGCGGCGACGCCGAACTGATCTCGGTGCCGGGGCAGGGCACCGAGGTCGAACTGAAGGTACCGAAGGACACCAGAGCGGCACGGGGGAAGGCGGAGCGGCGATGACGGCCACCGGGAACGGGAACAAGGGCATGAGTGGGGACGGGGACGGGGAAGCACGCCAGGGCCCGCTGCGGGTGATGGTGGTGGACGACCACCCCATGTGGCGCGACGCGGTCGCCCGCGACCTGGCCGAGTCCGGGTTCGACGTGGTCGCCACGGCGGGCGACGGCGAGCAGGCCGTACGCCGTGCCCGCGCCGTCGCACCGGACGTCCTCGTGCTCGACCTGAACCTGCCCGCCAAACCCGGCGTCCAGGTCTGCAAGGAACTGGTCGGGTCCAACCCCGCCCTGCGGGTACTGGTCCTCTCGGCGAGCGGCGAGCACGCCGACGTGCTGGAGGCGGTGAAGTCGGGCGCGACCGGCTACCTGCTGAAGTCGGCCTCGACGGAGGAACTCCTGGACGCGGTGCGCCGTACGGCGGTCGGCGACCCGGTGTTCACCCCGGGCCTGGCCGGTCTGGTCCTCGGCGAGTACCGCCGGCTGGCCTCCGAGCCCGCCCCGGCCGCGGGCGCCGACGAGCCCAGGGCCCCGGAGCTCACCGACCGCGAGACGGAGGTGCTGCGGCTGGTGGCCAAGGGCCTCAGCTACAAGCAGATCGCCGAACGCCTGGTCATCTCCCACCGCACGGTCCAGAACCACGTCCAGAACACCCTGGGCAAGCTGCAGCTGCACAACCGGGTGGAACTGGTGCGGTACGCGATACAGCGCGGCCTGGACGACGAGTGAGAAGCCTCGACGCCGAGTGAGGCGCACGTCACACTGATCCTTCGTCAGGAACCCGCGGCGAAGGGACATTTCCATGCGCGTCGGAGTACTGACCGGAGGCGGCGACTGCCCCGGGCTCAACGCCGTCATCCGGGCCATCGTCCGCAAGGGCGTACAGGAGTACGAGTACGACTTCGTCGGCTTCCGGGACGGCTGGCGAGGTCCGCTGGAGGGCGCGAGCGTGCGCCTCGACATCCCCGCCGTCCGCGGCATCCTTCCGCGCGGCGGCACCATCCTCGGCTCCTCGCGGACCAACCCCCTCAAGCAGGAGAACGGCATCGCCCGCATCCGGGAGAACCTCGCCGCGCTGGAGGTCGACGCGCTCATCGCGATCGGCGGCGAGGACACCCTCGGCGTCGCGGCCCGCCTCACCGACGAGTACGGGGTGCCGGTCGTCGCCGTACCGAAGACGATCGACAACGACCTGTCCGCCACCGACTACACCTTCGGCTTCGACACCGCGGTCGGCATCGCGACGGAGGCGATCGACCGGCTGCACACCACCGCCGAGTCGCACATGCGCGTCCTCGTCTGCGAGGTGATGGGCCGCCACGCCGGCTGGATCGCTCTCCACTCCGGCCTCGCCGGCGGCGCGAACGTCATCCTCATCCCCGAACAGCGCTTCGACATCGAACAGGTGTGCGCCTGGGTGACCTCGCGCTTCAGTGCCTCCTACGCGCCGATAGTGGTCGTCTCGGAAGGCGCCATGCCCAAGGACGGCGACTTGGTGCTGAAGGACCAGACCCTCGACTCCTTCGGCCATGTGCGCCTGTCCGGCGTCGGCGAATGGCTGGCCAAGGAGATCGAGAAGCGGACCGGCAAGGAGGCGCGCACCACGGTGCTGGGTCATGTCCAGCGCGGTGGCACACCCAGCGCCTTCGACCGCTGGCTCGCCACCCGTTTCGGCCTGCACGCCATCGAGGCGGTCCGCGACGGCGACTTCGGCAAGATGGTCGCCCTGCGCGGCACGGACATCGTCCGCGTCCCGATCGCGGAGGCCACGGCGAAACTCAAGACGGTCGACCCGAAGCTGTACGAGGAGGTCGGCGTCTTCTTCGGCTGACGGCGCGCAAGGGCGCCCGGGCAACGGCCCGGGCGCCCGTCCGCCTCACCCGAGGGTGCCCGCACCCCGCAGCCGCCCCATCAACTCCCGTACGACAGCGGCACCGTTGAGCGTCAGCACCGACTCCGGATGGAACTGCACACCCGCGAACCCGGGCCCCCGCAGCGCGTGCACCTCCCCGCTCGCGCTCCGGCTGACCTCGACCTCGCGCGCCGCCAGCTCCCTGGACGCCTCGTCGTCGCAGTGCGCCACGAAGCTGTTGTAGAAACCGACGGTCTCCGGCCGCCCGAACAGATCGATCTCCGTCTGCGCGCCCTGGTACGGCACTTCCTTCCGTACGATCCCCAGCCCCAGCTCCGCCGCGATCAGCTCGTGCCCGAGACAGACCCCGAGGACACCGTGCCGGTGGTCCCGCACGACCTCGGCGGTCAGTTCGCGCAGGAACCGCATCCTCGGGTCGGTCAGGTCACCCGGGTCACCGGGGCCGGGCCCGAGAACCAACGGTCCTTCATGCCGTACGACGGCCTCCCGCAGCCCCGGCTCTTCGTAGCGCCGCACGGTCACGTCGAGGCCCGAGGACCGCAGGACGTGCGCGAGCATCGCCGTGAAGGTGTCCTCGGCGTCGATGACCAGGGCGTGCCCGGTCAGCTCCGTTCCCTTTTCGGTGGCTTCCCGCATCCGCAGCCAGAACGGCGCCAGCGAGGCCCGCCGCCCGTCCAGCGCCGCCCGCACCCGCGGATCGTCCATCAGCCGCGGCCGTACGCCCGCCTCCCGGGGTCTTCCCGGTACGACACCGAGCGCCGCCAGCACCCCGGCCGCCTTGGCGTGGGTCTCGGCGACCTCCCCCGCCGGGTCCGAGCCACGGACGAGCGTGGCACCGACCGGCACCCTCAGCCGCCCGTCCGGCGCGATGTCGGCGGTCCGGATGAGGATCGGCGAGTCGAGGGTCTGCGCCCCGCCCGCATCCCGCCCGACGAGCGCCAACGCGCCCGCGTAATAACCGCGCCCACCGACCTCGTGCCGCTCGATCACCCGGCAGGCGTTCTGGACGGGCGAGCCGGTGACCGTCGCCGCGAACATGGTCTCCTTCAGCACCTCGCGCACATCCAGCGAGGACCGCCCCCGCAACTCGTACTCCGTGTGCGCGAGATGGGCCATCTCCTTCAGCCGGGGCCCGATCACCACCCCGCCCATGTCGCCGACGGTGCACATCATCTTGAGCTCCTCGTCGACGACCATCGACAGCTCCTCGATCTCCTTGCCGTCGGCGAGGAAGGAGAGCAGGTGCTCGGGGGTGGGCCCCTCGGCCGGATAGCGGTACGTGCCGCTGATCGGGTTCATGACCACGGTCCCGCCGGACATCCGGACGTGCACCTCGGGACTGGCGCCCACGAGAGTCCGCTCACCGGTGTGCACGACGAACGTCCAGTAGGCGCCTCGCTCCCCCACCAGCAGCCGCCGGAACAGGGCGAGGGCGTCGGCGCGTCCGAACCCCGAGATCTCGCCCTCGTACGTCCGCCGGATGACGAAGTTCGCTCCTTCGCCGCGCCCGATCTCCTCCCGCAGCACCCGCCCGACGATGTCCGCGTACTCCTCGTCGCCGACGTCGAAGCCACCGCCCTCGACCCGCACGTCGTGCGCGGGGAGCTGGGCCAGCGCCTCCCGCAGCGGGAGTTCGTACGTCTCCTCGGGCGTGAGCACCGTGAGCGGAGTGCCGTCGTCGCGGACGTCGAAGCCGCGCTCGCGGATCTGGCGGAAGGGGATGAGGGCGAGACCCTCGTCGGGAATGTCGGCGAGCCGGTCGTACGTGCTCACCGGGCCGAGCAGCAGTTCGACCACGGCGTGGTCGTGACCCGGGGTACGGCGGCGGAGCAGCGCGAACGGGCGGTTGTCGTGCAGGAGCCGGTCGAGTCGCATCGTTCCTCTTCCATCGATCGATGAACAGATCAGTGATCGGGAGGAACGGCCCGGCGCGGAAGTCCGCGGAAACACCGAAGGCCGCCCCTCGGGCGGCCTTCGCGAAGTCTTGCGTACGCGCAGTCAGTGGGCCGCCGAGTGAGCGGGCCACCACCAGTTCTGGTTCTGGGTCGAGTGCGCGAACATGCGACGGACCATACACCACGGGTCACGGGCAGATCGTGAACCGGCGCACGGACCGGCCGTTCCGTTCACCGGACCCGAACGAGCGAACCGCGTCTCACTTGATGAGCAGGCGGATGGACGCCCGACACGACCCCGTAATGTTGAGCCCGTGACCGTGAACGCTAAGACCAGCGCCAGCGCCGGCAACACCTGGCGAGACCTGCCCGCGGCGCAGCAGCCCGAGTACCCCGACACCGAGGCTCTGCGCGCAGTCGTTGCGGAGCTCGAGTCGTATCCGCCGCTCGTCTTCGCGGGCGAGTGCGACCAGCTGCGCGCCCGGATGGCGGCCGTCGCCAAGGGAGAGGCGTTCCTCCTCCAGGGCGGCGACTGCGCGGAGTCCTTCGACGCTGTCGGCGCCGACCACATCAGGGCCAAGCTGAAGACCCTCCTGCAGATGGGTGCCGTCCTCACCTACGCGGCCTCCGTGCCGGTGGTGAAGGTCGGCCGGATCGCCGGCCAGTACTCCAAGCCGCGCTCCAAGGGCACCGAGACCCGCGACGGCGTGACCCTGCCGACCTATCGCGGTGACTCGGTCAACGGCTTCGACTTCGACGAGAAGTCCCGGATCCCGGACCCCGAGCGCCTGAAGCGGATGTACAACGCCTCCGCCTCCACGCTCAACCTGGTCCGCGCCTTCACCACCGGCGGGTACGCCGACCTGCGCCAGGTGCACGCCTGGAACCAGGACTTCGTGAAGTCGTCCCCGTCCGGCCAGCGGTACGAGCAGCTGGCCCGCGAGATCGACAACGCGCTGAACTTCATGCGCGCCTGCGGCACGGACCCGGCCGAGTTCCAGACGGTCGAGTTCTACTCCTCGCACGAGGCACTCCTGCTGGACTACGAGTCGGCGCTGACCCGCGTCGACTCCCGCACCGGACGGCTCTACGACGTCTCGGCGCACATGGTCTGGATCGGTGAGCGCACCCGGCAGCTGGACGGCGCGCACATCGAGTTCGCCTCCCAGGTCCGCAACCCGATCGGCATCAAGCTCGGCCCGACGACGACGGCCGAGGAGGCGCTGCGGTACATCGAGCGCCTCGACCCGGACCGTGAGCCGGGCCGGCTGACCTTCATCGTCCGTATGGGCGCCGACAAGGTCCGCGACAAGCTGCCCGAGCTGGTCGAGAAGGTCACGGCGTCGGGTTCGACGGTGGCCTGGATCACCGACCCGATGCACGGCAACACCTACGAGGCGGCCTCCGGCCACAAGACCCGCCGCTTCGACGATGTGCTCGACGAGGTCAAGGGCTTCTTCGAGGTCCACAAGGAGCTCGGCACGCACCCCGGCGGTATCCATGTGGAGCTGACCGGCGACGACGTCACCGAGTGCGTGGGCGGCGGCGACGAGATCTTCGTCGACGACCTGCACCACCGCTACGAGACGGCCTGCGACCCCCGGCTGAACCGCAGCCAGTCGCTCGACCTGGCGTTCCTGGTCGCGGAGATGTACCGGGACCAGTAGCAGATCACCAGTTGTTGCGCCTCTTACCGGCGCGTGCCATGGGGCGCGGATCACATACGATCCGCGCCCCACACCACTTTTCGGGCACCCGCGAGCCGGGTAAGGTTAGGTTTGCCTCACCGGCCAGACGGACATGCTTGGTCTTGGTGCGGCACGACCTTTGGCCCCGTCGGGAGGTGACCCGCGTGTACGTCTGCAACTGCTTCGGAGTGACCGAGACGCAGGTGAAGAAGCATGCGGCGGACGGCGCCAGCACCCCCCGGCAGATAGCGTCGGCCTGCAAGGCGGGCACGGACTGCGGCTCGTGCGTACGACGCATCCAGGCGCTGCTGGGCAGGGGCACCTGCCCGACCCGCGGGCTCGTGGACGAGGGCCGACAGGTCCTGGCCGAACAGCTGGACGAGGCTGCCTAGCTCTCCGGCTGCTCGATGAGCTGCGCGATGTAGAGCGGCTCGCCGAGCTTCTCCACCAGTTCCAGCTGAGTGTCCAGGTAGTCGATGTGGTGCTCCTCGTCCGCGAGGATCGACTCGAAGATGTTCGCGGACGTGATGTCGCCCTTGCCGCGCATGACCTCGATACCGCGCTTGAGGCGGTCGATCGCCTCGACCTCGACCTGCCGGTCCGCCTGGAACATCTCCGTGAGGGTCTGGCCCACCCGCACATGGAAGAGCCGCTGGTAGTTCGGCAGGCCCTCCAGGAACAGGATCCGGTCGGTGAGGATCTCCGCGTGCTTCATCTCGTCGATGGACTCGTGCCGCGTGTACTTCGCGAGCTTCGTCCAGCCGAAGTTCTCCTGCATTTTCGCGTGCAGGAAGTACTGGTTGATCGCCGTGAGTTCAGCGGTCAGCTGCTCGTTGAGGAATTCGAGGACCTCGGGGTCGCCCTGCATCGCAGAGGCTCCTTCCAAACGGGGACTTGCTGGGTTGCCGCCGAATGATCGCATCGCTGCCGAAGATCGTCCAGTAAGTGCGCACTTAGTAAGTAAGGGCATGCTTAGTCCAAGTTATCCGGACTTGTTGGAATCTGGACTGGCCTGGTCATGCGCACTCTCCCTGGTCTGTCAGGATGGAGACATGGGTCAGCCGGTGGAAAGCGAATCGGGAGAGCGCGATTCAGCGGGTGCGCCGCAGCCCGAATTGCCGCCGGGACAGCGAGTGCAGCGCGGCTGGCCGGTCACCCATTACGGTCCGGTGCCCAAATTCCGTCCCGAACGCTGGGAGTTCAGGGTTTTCGGCGCCACCGCCGACGGCGAGAAGCACTGCTGGAACCACACGGAGTTCACGGCCCTGCCGTACTCCTCCGTTCTGGCAGACCTGCACTGCGTCACGAAGTTCAGCATGCTCGGCGCCGAGTGGGGCGGAATTCCGGCGCGGACGATCCTCACGGCCGCTCCGCCGGCGCCCGAGGTCACGCACGTCATGGTCTGGGCGGAATACGGCTTCAGCTCGAATCTCCGACTGGCGGATTTCGCCTCCGACGGCACGATCTTCGCCACCCACAAGGACGGCGAACTCCTCACCGCCGAACACGGCTTCCCGCTCCGGCTGGTGGTGCCCCACCTGTACGCCTGGAAGGGCCCCAAGTGGGTGCGCGGGGTGGAGTACATGACCGCCGACCGCCGCGGCTTCTGGGAGGAGCGCGGCTATCACAACGTCGGCGACCCGTGGCGCGAGCAGCGCTACTCGTACCAGGAGGAGCCCGGCGACGGCCCCGAGTTCTGAGGTCCTGGGGTTCTGAGGTCTGAGGTCAGTGGTGGTACTGGTGCACCACCGCGTGGCCCTTGCCGCGGCCGATCGTCCACTTGTTGACCGGCGTGGTGACGACGAACGCGATGGCCAGCGAGATCGCCAGCGCGCCCCAGAAGAGCAGATCGTCCAGCTGGGCGTCCATCGCTCCCGGCCACAGCACGATCACGCCGTTGTCGACCAGTTCCATCACGGCGATCGACAGGGTGTCCGCGGCCAGCGCGATCCGGACGGCCGTACGGAGGCCGACGCCGGCTCGCAGGACGCCGCGCAGGGTGAGTGAGTAGCCGAAGAAGAACGCCAGGACGATCGCCAGGACAGTGGTGGGCAGGTTGCCCCAGCCGAGCGCCGTGCCGATGATCATGCCGAGCACCTCGCCGATGGCGCAGCCGGTGAGGCAGTGGAGGGTGGCCTGGACGGCCACGGCCCAGGTGGCGGCCGGGGCCTGCTGGTGATCGTGTATGTGCTGGTGCTGGTGCTGGTGCTGGTGCGCGTGTGCCTCGTGCTCCATGAGTACTCCCGGTGAGGTTCGGCTGACTGCACTCGGCAGCAACATACCCCCTGGGGGTATTCCCGAAGCTACTCCCCGTCCCGGAGTTTCTTCAGCCGCTCCACGTCCGCCGCGTGCCCTTCCTTCCCGCCGGGCGTCTCGATGATCAGCGGTACGCCCGCGGTCGCGGGGTGCGTCATCAGCGCGCGGAACGGGTCCTCGCCGATATGACCCGCGCCGATGTTCTCGTGCCGGTCCTTGTGTGCGCCGGCCACGTCCTTGGAGTCGTTGGCATGGATCAGCTTCAGCCGCCCCTCGCCGACCGTGTCCACGAGCAGGTCGAGGGTCTGGTGCATCCCGCTGGGCCCGGTCAGATCGTGCCCGGCGGCGAAGATGTGGCAGGTGTCGAGACAGACGCCGAGCCTGGGATGGGCGTCGAGCGCCTCGAAGTACGGCCCGAAGTCCCAGGTGCGCGAGCACAGGGAGGAGCCCTGCCCGGCGGTCGACTCCAGGAGCAGAAACGGGTCGTCGTCGTGGGTGAGCTCGTCGAGCAGCGGCAGCAGATGTTCCCGCACCTGCTTCAGGGCCACGGACCGGTCCCGTCCGCCGGTCGCGCTCCCGGTGTGCACCACCACACCCAGCGCGCCGATCTCCCGCCCGCGCCGCAGCGAGTGCCGCAGCGACTCCACCGACCGTTCGACGGTCGCCTCGGTGTGCGAGCCGAAGTTGATCAGGTACGGGGCATGGACGTACGCCGGGATCGCGCCGTCGGCACAGGCCGTCCGGAACGCCTCGTCCTGCCGGGGGCTGCCCACGGGCGTCGCCCAGCCGCGCGGGTTGGCGACGAAGACCTGCACGGTCTCGGCCAGGAGGTCACGGGCGTAGGACAGGCCGACGGAGTGGAGACCGCCGGCCACGGGAACATGGCCGCCAACGGGGTTGCGGAGCTGCTTGCTGGTCACCTTTTCAGGGTGTCACGCGGCGCTCCGCGTCCCGTCAGCGGATCGTGATGGTGATCGTCGACCCCTTGGCGGCGGTGTCACCGCCGTCCACGGACTGCTTCTTCACGGTGTCGCCGAAGAGCCCGAGCAGCCCCCGGTCCTCCTCGACCGCGAACCCGGCCCCCTCCAGGGCCGCCGTCGCGTCGTCGACGCTGTCGCCCACGACATCCGGGACCTCGATCATCTCGGGGCCCTTGGAGATCGTCAGCGTGACCGTGTCGCCCTGCTCGGCCTCGCTGCCGCCCTCCGGTGACTGGACGGCGACCTCTCCCTGCTCGAACTCGTCCGAGTTGACGGTCTCGGCGGTGACCTTGACCTTCAGCCCCGCCTCCTCCAGCTCGGCCTGCGCGTCGGCGAGGCTCGCGCCGGTGACGTCGGAGACCTCCACCGGGCTGCCCTTGCTGACGACGAGGGCGACCGCGGAACCCGCGCGCCGCTCGGTGCCGGCATCCGGGCTGGTGCTGATCACGGAGCCGCGGGGCACCTCCTCGCTGAACTCCCGGGTGACCCTCCCCGGCGCCAGACCGTCCCGCTTCAGCAGCGCCCTGGCCTTGTCGAGGCGGAAGCCCGTGATCTGGGGCACGGGTACGGTCTCCGGCCCCAGGGAGATGGTCAGGGTCACGGTGTCGTTGACCCGGATGCGCGTTCTGACGTCGGGGTCCGTGCTGATGACAGCGCCGCGAGCCACTGTGTCGCTGTAGGCCTCGTCGTGCTTCACCTCGAGCCCGGCGTCCGTCAGTCGCTCCGTCGCCTGTTCCTCGGACTGCGACAGCACCGCCGGGACACGCGTGAACTGCCCGGAGTTGATGTACCAGACGCCCGCACCCACACCGAGGACGAGCAGTACGGCGGCGACGAGGATGACGAGCGGCGCACGCCGTCTCGGACTCCGCGCGGCCCGCCGGGAGGGCGGGGCGGGCGCCGGGGGAGCGCCGACAGCTCCCAGCACACTGGTCCGGTTCAACCGCCGCTCGCCGACCGGGGGTTCGTCCTCGTTGACGGGCAGGGGCCACGGCACGGACAGCGCGCGCGGGATGACACTCGTCAGGTTCTCGGCGTTGCCGTGTCCCGAGGCGATGGCCTGCGGCGGTACGGCGTCCAGCTGCTCGGTGTCGAGCGAGCCGCGCGTCTCCAGGACCTGCGAGAGCAGCGCCACGGCGTCGTACGGGCGGATGTCGGCGTTGCGCGCGGTGGCCGAGGCGACCAGCGCGTCCAGCTCGAAGGCCAGCCCCGGTACGAGGGCCGACGGCGGCGGCACGTCCTCGTGCAGGTGCTTGTAGAGCACCAGCGCGGGGGAGTCTCCGTAGTGCGGCTGGTCGCCGGTCAGCATCTCGTAGAGGACGATTCCGCAGGCGTACACGTCGACCCGGGGATCGGCGGTGCCGCTCTCGATCTGCTCGGGCGCCAGGTAGGAGACGGTACCGAGGACGGACCCGGTCGTGCTGGTGACCGTGTCCACGACCCGCACGAGTCCGAAGTCGGCGACCTTGACCCGCCCGTCGTCCCCTATCAGCACGTTCTCGGGCTTCATGTCGCGGTGCACGAACCCGGCCCGGTGCGCGGCGCCGAGGGCGGCGAGCACCGGCTCCAGGATGTCGAGCGTGGCCCTCGGCTGGAGCGCGCCGCGCTCGCGCAGCACGTCACGCAGGGTGCAGCCGGCGACGTACTCCATGGCGAGATAGACATACGGCCCGTCGGTGCCCTGGTCGAAGACCTGCACCACGTTGGGGTGCGCGAGCCGGGCCACGGACTTCGCCTCCCGGATGAACCGCTCGACGAAGGACACGTCCGCCGCGAGCGTCGGATGCATCACCTTGAGGGCGAGCACACGGTCGAGGCGGGTGTCCACGGCCCGGTAGACCGTGGCCATCCCGCCGACCGCGATCCGAGCGTCCACGCGGTAGCGGCCGTCGAGCACCTGCCCGACGAGAGGGTCCTGAAGGGTCGTGTCCACGCAGGTGAGTGTACGAGCCGTCGCTGACAAGCCCGCGGTTTCGGCCAGGAAAGCACAGGAAAGCAGCGGGACTGAAGCTGTCCTGTGACGCGGATCGCACCGGGCAGCCGTCGGCGGAGCGGAACCCCCACGGGAGAGCTCCCCTGGTGAACGGGCTGGAAACGGGTGGTGCGCGGTGCGAGATCGAACGGGAGGGAAGCGCCGGGCGCCTAAAAAGCGGGCCGCTCAGGATCCAGCGCAGCCAGCCCGGCGACAGGGGACGACGCCGCGGCAAAGTGCCGCCGGGGTATCCGACCCGCCCGGTTTGCCAACCGCCCCGCCTTCACCCCGCTCCGCATGGCGGCAGCCATCAGCACAGGCTCCCGCGCCCGGGTGACGGCCGACGCCAGCATCACCCCCGCACACCCCAACTCCATCGCCAACGCCGCATCCGACGCCGTCCCCGCCCCCGCGTCCAGAATCACCGGCACACGCGCGTGCTCCACGATCAGCTGGAAGTTGTGCGGGTTGCGAATGCCCAGCCCCGACCCGATCGGCGACCCGAGCGGCATGATCGCCGCGCAGCCCGCGTCCTCCAGCTTGCGCGCCAGCACCGGGTCGTCGTTCGTGTACGGCAACACCGTGAACCCGTCCTCCACCAGCACCTCCGCCGCGTCCAGCAACTCGATCGGGTCCGGCAGCAGTGTCCGCTCGTCGGCGATGACCTCCAGCTTCACCATGTCCGTACCGAGCGCCTCCCGGGCCAGCCGGGCCGTCAGCACGGCCTCCCCGGCGGTGAAGCACCCCGCGGTGTTGGGCAGCACCTGGATGCCGAGCCGTTCCAGCACCGACAGCACCGACCCGTGCACCGAGGGATCGACGCGCCGCATCGCGACCGTCGTCAGTTCCGTGCCGGAGGCCACCAGCGCCCGCTCCAGCACGTCGAGGCTGGGCGCACCCCCCGTACCCATGATCAGCCGGGACGTGAAGGTCGTACCCCCGAGGACAAAGGGATCGTCGGCCATGGCTCAGCCTCCCTGGACGGCGGTGAGGACCTCGACGCGGTCACCCTCGGAGAGGGAGGTGGCCGACCACCGCGCGCGTGGGACGACGGTTTCGTTGAGCGCGGCGGCCACACCGGAGGGTGCCGGGGTGAGGGACTTCACCAGAGTGTCGAGCGCGGTACCCGGGGAGACCTCACGCCGCCGGCCGTTGACCAGGATGTTCAAGTGATGGCTCATGCGAACTGCTCCATGCGTACGGTGTCGAACCGGCGGGGCGTGAAGGCCCGGGCCTCGTCGGGCAGTTCACCGGTGGCCAGGACGGTGGCCATGGCATCTCCCGTGACCGGCGTCAGTAGCACACCGTTGCGATAGTGCCCGGTGGCCAGCAGCAGCCCCTCCAGCGCGGTCGGGCCGAGCAGCGGCGCGTTGTCGGGGGACGCGGGGCGCAGGCCGGCCCGTGTCTCCGTCAACGGCAACTCGGTGATCCCCGGGACGAGTTCGTGGGCGTCGCGCAGCAGCTCGTACACACCGCCCGCCGTGACGGTCGTGTCCCAGCCCAGCTCCTCGCTGGTCGCCCCGACGACCAGCTCGCCGTTCTCGCGCGGCACCAGATAGACCTGGCTGCCGCGCACCACGGCCCGCACGGTCCGGCTCAGGAACGGCGCGTACCGCTTCGGCACGGTCACCCGCAACACCTGCCCCTTCACGGGCCGTACGGGCGGCAGCACGGCCTCGGGGACGCCCGCGAGCCGCCCGCTGAGGCTGCCCCCGGCCAGCACGATCGACCCGGCGGCCAGTTCGTCGCCGTCCGAGTCCGTGACCGACACGGCCCGACCCCGCCGTACGTCGAGCCGCTCGGCCCAGGTCCGGCGCAGCACCACCCCGGCCCGCTCGCACGCTTCCACCAGTGCCCCGGCCAGCCGCCGCGGATCGATCTGGTGGTCGCCGTCCACCCGCAGCCCCCCGCGCACGCCGGGCGCGAGCATCGGCTCCAGGCGCCGGCATTCACGCCCCGAGAGCCACTCCGACTCCAGGCCGGACCGCTGTTGCAGGGCGTGCAGTTCACGCAGTTCGGCGCGGTCGTCGGCGTCGAGTGCGACGGCGAGCGTGCCGCAGCGGCGGTAGCCGAGATCGCGGCCGGTCAGCTCGGTGAGCTCGGCCACGAAGTCCGGGTAGCGGCGGGCCGACTCCAGGTTCAGCCCCAGCAGGGTCTGCTCGCCGTGGTGCAGCTCCGTGACGGCGGCCAGCATCCCGGCCGCCACCTGCGCGGCCCCGCCGCCCGGCACGGGATCCACGACGGTCGTGGTGAACCCGCGCTGCGCGGCCCGCCAGGCCGTCACCAGCCCGATGATCCCGCCCCCGACGACAACGACGTCCGAGGTGTGTGTACGCGACATGGGCGTCCAGCCCCTCCCTTCGCCGGCATGACCCGGATCAGGTTCGTACGGTCGGAGGCCGCCCAGCCTCCCTCTCAGCCCGGTGCGTCCGGACTCCCGCGAGTGCTTACGCTGGTCAGCCTAGCCCGCAGAGCGACACACACGTAAGGGAGCCTTCGCCCATGCCCCGCTCGCTCGACGGACTCGTCCTCGCCCCGGTAGTGGACCAGGCGCCGGGCCAGGTGGGTACGGGCACCCGGTTCACCTATCACGAGCAGGACGGCGAGATCTGGGCCGAGTACGCGGGCGGGGATGTCGTACGCGGCCGTCTCGTGGGTACGCGGGAGGGTGACCGTCTCGACTTCCGGTACGTGCAGCTGACGCACGACGGGACGACGTCCTCGGGCCACTGTGCGTCCGAGGTGACCGAACTGCCGGACGGGCGGCTGCGGTTGACGGAGACCTGGGAGTGGGAGTCGCGGCCGGGCAGCGGGACGAGCCTGGTCGAGCAGGTCGCGCGGGTCCAGGACGTCGAGCGCTTGGGTGTGCAGTAGGTCACTTCCCGCGCCCGCTGACTGACAATTTGTCAGTTGTCTATGGTGATCGGGTGAGCGAGCAGACGCAGGCACAGGGCACACCGGGCGGGCCGCAGCCGCGACGCGTGGTCGTCGTGGGCGCGGGCATGGCCGGGGTGCAGACCGCGGTCGCCCTGCGGGAGCAGGGATTCACCGGCACCGTCACGCTGCTCGGCGCCGAACCCCATCAGCCGTACGACCGGCCGCCGCTGTCCAAGGCCGTCCTGCTCGGCAAGGCGGAGGGCTCCGCCTTCGACGTCGACTTCGAGGCCCTCGGCATCGAACTGCGGCTCGGGTGCGAGGTGCTGGGCGTCCGCACCGGCGCACACGAGCTGGACACCCCCGAGGGACCCCTGCCCTACGACGCCCTGGTCCTCGCGACCGGCGCCGAACCGATCCGGCTGCCGGGCACCGAGGGCGTACCCGGTGTGCATCTGCTGCGCACCCTCGACGACGCCGAGCGGCTGCGGCCCGTACTCGCGCGCCAGCACGACATCGTGGTCGTCGGGGCCGGCTGGATCGGCGCCGAGTTCGCCACCGCCGCGCGCGAGGCCGGCTGCGCCGTCACCGTCGTCGAGGCCGCCGACCGGCCGCTCGCGGGCGCCCTGCCCGCCGAGGTGGCCGCGCCGATGGCCGCCTGGTACGCCGACAGCGGCACCTCGCTGCGCACCCACGCGCGCGTGGCCCGCGTCGAGCCCGGCGCGGTGGTGCTCGACGACGGCTCGCGGCTGCCCGCGGGCGCCGTCGTCGTCGGCATCGGGGCCCGCCCGGCCACGGCCTGGCTCGCGGGCTCCGGGATCACCCTGGGCGACCACCGCGAGATCGTCGCCGACGACCATCTGCGCACCTCCGCGGCGGACGTCTACGCGGTCGGCGACTGCGCCTCCTTCCCCTCGGGAAGGTACGGCCGGCGCCTTCTGGTCCACCACTGGGACAACGCCCTCCAGGGACCCCGCGTGGTCGCCGCGAACATCATCGGGGAGTCCCCGGCGGTCTACGACCCGGTCCCGTACTTCTGGTCGGAGCAGTTCGGCCGCTTCGTCCAGTACGTCGGCCACCACCAGACCGCCGACACCACCCTGTGGCGCGGCGACCCGTCCGGCCCCGCCTGGACGGTCTGCTGGCTGCGGGAGGGTCGCCTGGTCGCCCTGCTGGCCGTCGGCCGTCCCCGGGACCTGGCCCAGGGGCGCCGCCTGGTCGAGGCGGGCGCCCTGATGGACGCCGAGGCGCTGACGGACCCGTCCCGGCCCCTGAAGGCGGCCACGGCGTAGCCCGAGGCCACCCGACACCACCGGATCGGCCCAGGTCGGAGGGGCCTGGCTTCCGACTGTCAGTGCGGGATGGCACGCTTGTCCCGTGACCGAGATTGACGCAAAGATCGATGCTCTCGTCCCCGCCTGGCTCACGCTGCCCGACATCGCGGAAATCCTCGATATCGAGGTGACACGCGTCCGGCAGCTGGTCAGGGAGGGCCAAGTGATCGCCGTACGCCGTGGCGAGAACCGCGCGCTGCACGTCCCCGCCGCCTTCATCGACGGGGTCGAGCAGAAGGTCGTCAAGGGCCTCACCGGCACCTTGACGCTCCTGCGGGACGACGGCTACTCCGACGAAGAGATGCTGGAGTGGCTCTTCACTCCCGACCCGAGCCTGCCCGGCACCCCCGCGCAGGCCCTCAGTGAGAACCGCGGCACGGAGGTGAAGCGTCGCGCCCAGGCGCTCGCCGTCTGATCCGAACAGCCGTTCCGGTGTGCGGGCCGCGGTCCGTACACCTCCACACCGCACAGGGGTGCGCCCGGGGGAGAACCCCCCATGGGCGCGCCCATGGGGGACATCCGTATGCCCGAGACGACCGACATCGTGCCCGGGGCGACCGCCGACGCCGGCACGGCCCGCGCCCGGCTCGCCGACGCCCGGGTCTACCTCTGTACCGACGCCCGCAGACGGCAGGGCGACCTCGCCGAGTTCCTGGACGCCGTCCTGGCCGGCGGGGTCGACATCGTGCAGCTGCGCGACAAGGGCATGGAGGCGGCCGAGGAGCTGGACCACCTCCAGGTCTTCGCCGACGCCTGCGCCCGGCACGGCAGGCTTCTCGCGGTCAACGACCGCGCGGACGTCGCGCACGCGGCCCGTGCCGACGTACTCCACCTTGGCCAGGGCGACCTGCCCGTCCCGGCGGCCCGCGCGATCCTCGGCCCCGGCGTGCTCGTCGGCCGTTCCACACACGCCCCGTCCGAGGCCGCCGCAGCCGCCGTCCAGGAGGGCGTCGACTACTTCTGCACCGGCCCCTGCTGGCCGACCCCCACCAAGCCGGGCCGCCACGCGCCCGGCCTCGGCCTGGTCCGGTACACGGCCGGGCTCGCCACCGAGCGCCCCTGGTTCGCCATCGGCGGCATCGATCTGGGCAACCTGGACGAGGTGCTGGCGGCGGGCGCCCGCCGGGTCGTCGTCGTACGGGCGATCACGGAGGCCGACGACCCGGGCGCGGCGGCGGCGGAGTTCGCCAAGCGGCTGCGTTCCCTGTAGGAGGTCCAGGGGTCCGGGTCCCGGTGTCCGAGGCGTGGACAACAAGTCGACAATCCGGGCAAATTTCCGCAGTCCGGTTGGGGGACCGCCGCCCCCTGACTAACCTGCGGGTATGGCCCTAGGAACCGCGTCCACCAGGACCGACCACGCGCGCACGGTGCGTGACATGCTCGCGTCCGGCAAGACCACGTATTCCTTCGAGTTCTCGGCGCCCAAGACCCCCAAGGGCGAGCGGAACCTCTGGAACGCGCTGAGGAGGGTCGAGGCGGTCGCGCCGGACTTCGTGTCCGTGACGTACGGCGCCGGCGGATCGACGCGCGCGGGCACCGTCAAGGAGACCCAGCAGATCGTCTCCGACACGACGCTCACCCCGGTCGCCCACCTCACCGCGGTCAACCACTCCGTGGCCGAACTGCGCAACATCATCGGCCAGTACGCCGACGCGGGCATCCGCAACATCCTGGCCGTGCGCGGAGACCCGCCCGGCGACCCGATGGCCGAGTGGGTACCGCACCCGAGCGGTCTGACGTACGCGGCCGAACTCGTGCGCCTCATCAAGGAGTCGGGCGACTTCTGCGTAGGTGTCGCCGCCTTCCCCGAGACGCACCCGCGCTCTCCCGACCGGGACACGGACGTCACCCACTTCGTCGACAAGTGCCGGGCCGGCGCGGACTACGCGATCACCCAGATGTTCTTCCACCCGGAGTCGTATCTGCGGCTGCGGGACGCCGTCGCGGCGGCGGGCTGCCCGACCCCGGTCATCCCCGAGGTCATGCCCGTGACCAGCGTGCGGATGCTGGAACGGTTGCCGCAGCTCAGCAACGCGGCCATCCCGTCTACCCTGAAAGAGCGGATCCTCACAGCCAAAGACGACGCGGCGGCTGTACGCTCCATTGGCATCGAGTTCGCCACGGAGTTCTGCGCGCGACTGCTGGCCGAGGGAATCCCCGGACTGCACTTCATTACGCTGAACAACTCGACGGCATCGTTGGAAATCTACGAAAACCTGGGTCTGCACCACCCACAGCGGGCCTAGACCGGCCGCACCGGCGTACGACACACTGCGTAGCGGCCACTGGGAGAGGGGCGTACATGGGCTGGACGGTCCTCTACATCGCGTTTGGCATCGTCGCGTTGTGGCTACTCGGAGAGGTTCTGCTGCAGTACAAGGCGCGGCTGCGCTGGCGGCTGCTGGCCTTCGTCGGCTTCCTCGGCGTGGTCCTCGGCGTGCTCATTCCGAATGTGCTGGTCATCGGTTTGGGCGCCGCGGCCTTCGCGGTCGGGCAGACGTACGTCACCCTGTCGTTCCGCAGCGGCTTCTCGGCCGGTTGGGCCGTCGCGGGCCGCCCGGGCTTCCTCGGGCGGTTCGGCAAGGGCCGCGGCGAGGGGGAGTACAAGGACCCGACGCTTGAGGTCTCCGGCCTGGAGGCGCCGGAGGGCGCCTACGCGCCGGGCAACGGCTTCGGAAACGATTCCGCCGACGGCGCCGGGAACGACGCCTACGACACCGGTGCCGGAACGTACCGCCAGGGCGACGACTTCGACCGCGACTACGACCGGGACGACGTCTTCACCCCCGCCCGGCCCGCGGCCGTCTACGAACCGCAGCCCCTCCCCGACGACACCGGCTCGTACGGCGTGTACAGCGATGCCGCGTACGCGGCGGCGACCGGCCAGGACCAGTCGTACGCCGGCGCCGGCCAGGACCAGTCGTACGCGGCGGCGGCCCAGAGCGGCGACCAGAACTACGGGTACGACGGCTACACCGGCTACGACCAGCAGCAGTACGGCTACGACGCCTCGGGCCAGCAGCAGTACGCCGCCTACTCCGACCCGTACATCGGCCAGGGCTACGGCGGCACCTCGTACGACGCCGGCTACGACCAGCAGCAGTACGGTCAGCAGGGCTACGGCCAGGACCAGTACGGCAACGGCGGCTACAACGAGACCCCGGGGGGCGGTGTCTGGGTCCCGCAGCAGCGCAACACCGACGACCCGTTCTTCGGCGGTGAACTCCCGCCGGAGCAGCAGTACCCCTACCAGGACAACGGCCAGGACAACGGCAACAGCCAGGGCAACGGCAACAGCCAGGACAACGGCAACGGTCAGTCGAACGGGCACGGGTACGACGAGCAGCAGTACCGCTTCTAGCCGCGCCGCATCCGGGGACCGCCGCCCCGCCCGGGCACCCGGGGGTTCACTGCGAGCCCCGGAAGCCCGGCCCCTCCACGATCAGCCCCGCCACCAGCGCGCCCGACATGCCCGCGTGCGGAAGTCCGCCCCCGGGGTGCGACCAGCCGCCCACGCGGTACAGCCCCGGCAGCCTGGTGCTGTTGGCGGGATGCAGGAAGTCCCCCCTGCCGCCCGCGAGCGAGGGGGCCGGCATGCCCCCGCAGAAGGCGCCCGTCTCGTCCCCGCTGTGACCGGGTGTTCGTGTCTCCTGCCACAGGATCCGCTCACGCAGCCCGGGAATCGCGACCCCGGCCTCGTGGACCATCCGTTCCACGAACCGCTTCGCCGAGCCGTCCGCAGCCCAGTCGCCCTTCGGCCGTGCCGTCGCCGTCAGGACCACCGACTCGTGCTCCTCGTCGGGCCGCAGCGCGGGATCGTCCGGCCGCAGCACGGTCACCGTGGGCCGCACCGGGCCGGGTCCCTCCCCGCTCACCCAGTTCAGCTCGGCCTCCCGGTCCGGCGCGTGCACGACCGTGCGATGCGCGGCACCCGCCTCCCGGGCCCCGCGCAGGGCCAGCAGCACGGTGAACCGGCCCGGCGACGGCGCCGACGCGTCGGCGCACACGTCACCGTCCTCGTCGAGCGTGTGCCTCGTGAGTCCCCTCAGCCGTCCGGGATCCACGCCCGCCACGACATGGTCCGCCTCCGTCACCGTCCCGTCGGCCAGCTCCAGCCCCGTCGCGCGGCCGTCCTTCTCGACGATCCGCGTGACCTCGGCGCCGAAGACGAACTCGACCCGCCGCTCCAGACACCGCTCGTACACCGCACGCGCCAACTCCCGGATGCCGCCCCGGACGTACCAGGTGCCGAAGGCGTGCTCCATGTACGGCAGCACGGCCGCGCTCGCGGGAACGTCCTGGGGGTCGAGGCCGTACGCCAGGGCGTGGCTGTCCAGGAGGGCGGTCAGGCGCGGGTCGCGCAGCTCCCAGGCGGCGACCTCGGCGAGCGTGCCGGCCCGACGGGTACGCAGCAGCCGCCTGTGGGGGACCGCCGGATAGGGTTCCCGCTCGGCCAGCGCCTGCCAGTCGGCCCACAGAGGCTCCTCCAGGAGCGGTCTGCGGGTGCGGTCCCAGGCTTCCCGGGCCCTGATCAGGAAGTCGCCCCAGCGGTCACCCGCCCCGGCCCCGAGAGCCGCCTCCAGGGCCTGGACGACGCCCGCGCGGGACGCGTTCGGCAGGGCGACCTCCGTGCCGTCCGGGAAGACGTGCCGGGAGGACGGGTCGACCTGGACCAGCTCGACGCACTCCTCCAGGGACTGCTTGCCGGTCTTGACGAACAGGTCGCGGTAGACCGCGGGCAGGGTGAGCAGCCCGGGGCCCGTGTCGAACGCGAAGCCGTCGCGCTCGAAGCGGCGCACCGCTCCGCCGTACGTCTCCCCACGCTCGTACACCGCCACCTGGTGGCCCGCGACGGCCAGCCGGGCAGCGGCCGCCATCGCGCCCATGCCGGCGCCGATCACCGCAGTCCGTGCCATCAGTCTCCTAGCGGATGGTGTTTTTGCTATGCCCTGAAAGGGCCGGTTCGGGCTGGACCGCAGCCTTCGGGCTGGAAGCCCCCGCCTCGTGTGGGGGAGCGGAGTCACGCGAGGGACTTTATCGGTCCCGGCATCAGCAGGACGGTCCCGGCCCCAAGGGCCGGGACAAGCTGGCGGTCACCCTGGCGGCCTGCCTGCCCGGGCCGCGAGCCGCCTCTCCTCGCGCCGCTGGGCCCGGCGCCGCAGGAACCGTCTGATCCGGGAGACGAGGAAGTACAGCACGATCAGGCCGGTGAGCAGCAGCGCGCCCGCGATGATCGCCGCCGCCTCGGGGTGGAACATCGCGAACGTCACGATGGCGCCGACCCCGAGATCCTCGGCGAAGCTCAGGATCACGTTGCTGAACGGCTCCGGCGAGGTGTTGACCGCCATCCGCGTCCCGGCCTTGACCGCATGGCTGGCCAACGCCGTCGAACCGCCGATCGCACCCGCCGCCAGATCGGGCAGCGAACCGCTCTGACCGGCCAGCAGCGCCCCGATGACGGCCCCGGAGACCGGCCGGATCACGGTGTGCACCGCGTCCCATGCCGAGTCCACGTACGGGATCTTGTCGGCGACCGCCTCGCACAGGAACAGCACGCCCGCCACGATGAGCACCTCGGGGCGCTGCAACGACTCGGGGACCTCGTCGCTCAGCCCGGTCGCGCCGAAGACGCCGAGGAGCAGCACCACCGCGTAGGCGTTGATGCCGCTGGCCCAGCCGCTGGTGAAGACCAAAGGGAGTACCGACACGGACGCGATGGTAACCAGTCGGCAACGGCGCGTCCTGGGGTTGAGTGCGCAGGGCTGAGTACGCGTACCTAGGGCGAGAGATGAGTAGGCGCACGGATGGGCCGCGACCTGCGGGAACGAAAGACTGGGGGCACGGAAAGGGGCACGGCTCCGGTACCGCCGACACGGGGCGGCGGAACGGTGCCGGCGCCCTGGACCGCTCCTTCCGCCGATCCGTCGGCGGGAGCGAGGCACCCGGGGGAACGACCGCACGGGGGAACACGGGGGAACACGGGGGAACACGGGGGGACGGGGAAACGGGGGAGCAGGAAGGAAGCGCCGGTTCGAGGTGGCCCGCGGGGGACGCGGCCACCTGGGACCGGCGCTTTTCTGCGCGCCCGAGTCCGGCCCCGCTCGCTCAGCGGTTGCCGCTCACCCGTCCCTGGAGGAGCCGGGACAGCGCCGAGTGGACGTCGTCCAGGGAGCGTTCCGGCTGGAAGGACTGCCAGTCCAGGGCGGCGACCAGGACCATCCCGACCAGGGCCGCCGCGGTCAGCGGGATGTCGATCTCGTCGCTGAGCTCGCCGCCCGCCACCGCCTCGCGCAGGACGTCCTCGATGACCGCCACCGCCTGCTGTCTGACCACCATCAGGGTGGACTGCCAGGCCCGGTTGGTGCGCCACAGCTCGGCCACGTAGAGCTGGGTGAAGGCCGGATAGCGGCTGATGAAGACGAGCCCGGCCCGGATCATCGCGTCCAGGGCGTCGACCTTGGTGCCGCCGTCCCGGTCGGTCCGCTCGGCCGCCTCCCTGAGGGAGGCGGTGAGGAGTTCCACGCCGTGCCGGAGCAACTCCTCGAAGAGGACCGACTTGCTCGCGAAGTTGTAGTAGACCGTGCCCTTGGCGACTCCGGCCCGCTCGGCGATCTCGTCCACCGTGGTGGCGGAGAAGCCCTGTTCCGCGATGAGCGTGACGGCGGCCTCGTAGAGCTTCTGCCGGGTTGCCTCGCGGCGCGGACTGCCGCCCGGCGGGGTGCTGCTGCGTTCCATGGCCCTGATTCTCACAGGAACACGAGGCCCACGCTGACGAGACGTCACAGGCTCAGCTCCGGGTGCAGCCGGTCCAGGGTCCACACCTGCCGGCGGCGGGCCGACACGGCGGTCAGCGCCAGGGCGCCGGCCGTGAACGCCACCAGCACGGCACACGCCTGCCACACCGGGCCGAGCCCACCGCCCGTGATGAGCCTGCGCAGGGCCTCGACGACGTAACTCATCGGCATGAAGGGGTGGATCGCGTTGAAGAAGCCGGGACTGGTCTGCACGGGATAGGTGCCGCCCGCGGACGTCAACTGGAGCATCAGGAGGGCGAGTACGAGAATCCGGCCCGCCGCTCCGAAGCGCGCGTTCAGCCACTGGACGATCGCCGCGAAGCACGCCGTGACCAGGAACAGGAAGCCCACCGTCCCGGCCGCCCGCACCATCTCCAGGCCGATCGCCCAGTGCAGTACGGACATCAGGGCCACGGTCTGCAGCACGCCCAGGGCGGCCACCGGGAGCCAGCCGGCCAGTGCGATGCGCCACGCCGGGGCGCCCGCGGCGAGCGCCCGCCGGTTGAGCGGCGGGATCAGCATGTAGGCGACCATCGCGCCCACCCACAGGGACAGCGGGATGAAGTACGGGGCGAAACCGGTGCCGTAGTTGGGCGCCTTGTGCAGGTCCCTGGAGGCGAGTTGGACCGGGTCGGACATCACCTCGGTGCGCGCGTCGCGGTCCTGCCGGTCGTAGTCGGGGATCCGCCCGGCGCCGTCGTGCAGCCCGCCGGCGAGTTTCCCGGAGCCGTCGACGAGTTTGAACATGCCTCCGGAGAGGTCGTCCGCGCCCGTCCTGAGGTCGCCGACGCCCGTGTCCAGGGTGGTCGCGCCGGTCCTGGCGGTGGCGAGCCCGGTGTGCAGCTTCCGCGCTCCCACGGCGACCTGTGCGGCACCGTCGTTGAGCCTGTCGACCTTCCGGACGGCGTCGTCGAGGTCCTCGGAGAGACGCGGGGCGCGGTCGGCGAGCGCCTGGGCCTGCTTCTGGAGCGTGGCGAGGTGCTGGTCGAGCCGGTCCAGATCGCCGTTCTGGTCGGCGATCAGGGTGTTGACGTCGTCGGCGACCGTCGCCACGTCCGCCGCCGCCTTCCTGGCCTTCTTCAGGTCGGCGCACGCGGCGTCGGGCAGCACCGCGGTCTCGCAGCGTGCCCTGTAGACCCCGTTCAGGGTGTCGGAGGCCGTGTGGGCGCCCTTGGCGGCGACCGGGGCGGCCTTCACCAGGGTGCCGAGGTTGCGCCGGACCGTACCGGCCGAGTCGGCGACGAGCTGGGCGGCGTCCCCGATGGTCTTCTCGTTGTCCTTGAGGAACGGCCCCAGCCGGTCCGAGACGCCGTTGACCCGGTCGGCGAGCGTCTGCGTGCCCGCCGCGACCTGCCGTGAGCCGTCCGCCAGATCGCCCGCGCCGGTGTCGAGCTTCTTCAGCCCCCGGACCAGCTTGCCGCTGCCCGCCTTGGCGTCCCTCAGCCCGTCGGCGAGGTCCTTGGAGCCCTGCTCGGCCTTGCCGATGCCGCCCGTGAGGGTGTCGGCGCCCTTGGCGGCCTTCACGGTCTGCCCGTGGATGTCGGAGAACGAGACGAAGATCCGGTCCAGGAAGGACCGCGACGCCTTGGTGGAGGCGGCCGTACGCACCTCGCCGAACACCGTCCGGGAGATCTGCCCGACGATGTAGTTGTTGGCGTCGTTCGTCCGCACCTGGAGCGCGCCCGTCTCCGGGGAGTCGCCCGAACTGGACGCGATCCGTCGGCTGAAGTCGGCCGGCATGGTCAGCGACAGGTAGTACGTGCCGTCCTCGACGCCCTCCCGGGCCTCGGCCGCGGTCACCTCGTGCCACTCGAAGGTGTCGCTGTCGCGCAGCCCCTTGACGATGTCGGCACCGGCGGCGAGCTTCTTCCCCGCGACGCTCGCCCCCTTGTCGTCGTTCACCAGCGCCACGGGGATGCGGTCGAGCCTGCCGTACGGGTCCCAGAAGGACCACAGGTACAGGGCGCCGTACAGCAGCGGCAGCAGCAGGAGCGAGGCCAGCGCGGCCCGCGGGAGCCTGCCCCGGCCGAAACGCCTGAGCTCAAGCGCGGCCAGTCTCGGGGAGCGCATCCACCGTCTCCTTCTCGTGAGTCTCTTTCGCGTTCGTCCTTGTCCCGTCGGTGTCCTGTTCGCGCGGCGACGTCGACACGGCGGTCGACACGGTGACGGCCCCTTCCGGAGCCTCGCTGCACACCGCGACGACGGTCGTCCCGGCCTCGGCGAGGGACCGCAACAGCGCCCACACCTCGGCCCGTTCGGCGTCCGACAGCTTCAGGTCGGTGTCGTCCACCCCCAGCAGCCGCGGCCGGCCGATCAGGGCCAGCGCCACGGACAGCCGCAGCGCCTCCAGCCGTTCCAGATCGCGTACGGCGGTCCGGGAGCCCTTGGGCAGCGCCTCGCGGTCGAGACCGGCGGCCGTCAGCGCGGCGTGGACGCGCCGCTCCGTCTCGGCCGCCCGCTGTGCCCGTGGCCGCAGCAGCCCGCGCAGGGAACCGCCGAACCGGCGCTCCAGCAGCGCCCGTTCCCGCAGGTGCTCCCCGACGGTCAGGGCGGGGTCGAGGTCGGTGACGCCGGGGACGTGCGCGAGCGCGCTCACGCGACGCACCGCCGCCGACTGCTTGGGCAGGCTCAGCCCGCCGACCGCGGCCGACCCCTCGGTGGCCCTCATCCGGCCCGTGAGCGCGAGCAGGAGGCAGGTGCGTCCGGAACCGGACGGCCCCTCCACCGCGATCAGCGAGCCGGGCTCCGCGTCGAAGGACACCTCACGGAACGCCCAGCCGCGAGGCCCCTTGAGCCCGAAGGCCCGGGTGGTCAACCCGAGCCCGTACGGACCGTCCACAGTTCCCGCCCCCTTGGCATTTGTTTGCACTGACTGGTCAGTGCAAAAACTAACCCGAACCTTCGATCGAAGCAAAAGACCAGGTCAGAACGGATTGTCAGTGGCATACCGCACGATGGGCACATACGGCACCTCCCGTCGGGAAGCGCCGTCACACAGACGACAGGAGGTTCGTCATGGCCAGTTCGAACGCAGCCGCCGCCCCTCGGCGCCGCGCCCCCGGCCCTGCCCCCTCACTGAACGGTCCGGCGGGAGACGTGCACCCCGTGCTCCGCCGGGCCACGGCCCCGCCCGCAGCCCTCGACCTGCTCGCCCAGGCCCGCGCCGGACTCGACGAGGCGGCCGTCCTGGAGACCGCGAACGAGCGGTACGCCACCGCCCACCTCGCCGCCCTGCGCACCGCCGCCGCGGTGCTCGCCGCCCGCGGCCGCCCCGAACCCACCCCCAGGCGCCGGGCACGCATCCGCAGCGCCTGGGAGGTGCTCCCCGAGATAGCGCCCGAACTCGCCGAGTGGAGCGCGCTGTTCGCCTCCGGCGCCCGCCGCCGGGCCCGCGCCGAGGCCGGCATCCAGGGCGCGGCCGGCAACCGCGACGCCGACGACCTGATACGCGATGTGGCGATGTTTCTGCGCCTGGTCGAGCGGATGCTCGTCCTCCAGCCGGTGCTTCCACAACCGCGCCAGGACCCGGACACGCCCCCGGACGCGAGCTGAGACGGATGACCGGCCATGTCACGGAAGGCAATAAGGTGGAGAAGCCGCGCCTTTCCGCAGCCCATCGGGCCGGGAAGGCACCCCGTTCGCTCCGCCGCGCAAGAGGCGGTGCCGCGCCGAGGAGTCACCTGCCGTGCCGGACCCCACGCGTCCCCGCTCCTCCCTCCGTACCGCCGTGGTCTGGGAAGTCGTGTCGGACGCCCTGGAGCGCCGCGTCAAAGCCACGGGGCGTGAAGCGCTGGACGTCCTCGACACCGGCGGCGGCAGCGGCAACTTCGCGGTGCCCGTCGCCCGCCTCGGTCACCGCGTCACCGTCGTCGACCCGAGCCCCAACGCGCTGTTCGCGCTGGAGCGCCGGGCCGCCGAGGCCGGCGTCGCCGACCGGGTCAGGGGCGTCCAGGGCGACGCGCACGGCCTCTTCGACGTGGTCGAGCGCGGCGGCTACGACGCGGTGCTCTGCCACGGCGTCCTGGAGTACGTGGACGACCCCGCCGAGGGCGTCCGCAACGTGGTGGCCGCGCTGCGCTCCGAGGGCGTCCTCAGCCTGCTCGCCGCCGGACTCGGCGGCGCCGTGCTCGCGCGGGCCCTCGCCGGACACTTCACGGAGGCCAAACGGGCGCTCGACGACCCGAACGGCCGCTGGGGCGAGAGTGACCCCGTTCCCCACCGGTTCACCGCCGAACAGCTCACCGCGCTCGTCGAGGGCGCGGGCCTGCGCGTGGGCGCCGTGCACGGCGTGCGGATCTTCGCCGACCTGGTCCCCGGCGTCCTCGTGGACACCGAACCGGGCGCCCTGGACGCACTGCTGAAACTGGAGGCCGCGGCGGCCGAGCAGCCCGCGTTCCACTCCGTCGCCACCCAGCTTCACGTGCTCGGCGAGACTCCGGGTGCCACCGAGGTCTGAGTCCCCTCCGGTGGCGGACCGCTGATCAGGGGCTCGGCCGCAGATGGAGTACGCCACAGGCCCCCCGATCGGCCGCCCGGAGCCGTATGATCGAGGGACACCGCTCTGCATGACGGGCCGGTTGCTGGGGAATGAACGCCTCAGTGAGCCGGGACCGCCATGGCGGATTCCGGTTGCCAATTGGCGTAGAGGGGCGGGTTTCACGGGGGCGATTCCCTGCCTATCCTGAAGGGGACCCCCGGTCGCCCCGGCGACTGCACGAATGAGGAGGACTCCGTGCCGCTCTCGGAGCACGAGCAGCGAATGCTCGAGCAGATGGAGCGAGCGCTGTACGCCGAAGATCCCAAGTTCGCGACAGCGCTTGAAGGAAGCGGGCTGCGCACGTACACCCGGCGACGGGTCTACCAGGCGGTCGCGGGCTTCCTCGTAGGTATCGCGCTCCTCATGGCCGGAATGGTCGCAGTGCAGATCTGGCTGAGCGTGGTGGGATTCCTCGTCATGCTGGGCTGTGCGGTGCTGGCCGTGACGGGTTGGCGCAAGGCCCCCAAGCCGGGCGAACAGCCCGCCGCGGGTGCCGCCCCCGGAGCTCCGCACGCTCGCCGACAGGGCCGGCAGCGACGCTCCATGATGGATCGCATCGAAGAGCGCTGGCAGCGTCGCCGTGACGAACAGCAGGGTGGCCAGTAGCCCGTCGGGCCGCAGTTCCCCGCGTTGTGACCGCAAGACGTGAAACGCCGGTGGCCCGGAACCCCCAGGGGTTCCGGGCCACCGGCATGTCCTGCCGTCGTGCCGTCAGCCGTGCTGGCCCCACGGCTTGCGCAGGGCCGGCCTGGCCGCCGACGCCCGCTTGCTGAGCGCGTCCCAGCGTGCCGAGAGCGCCCACAGCACACGGACGGTCGAACGGGGGGCGAACGCCGCGCGCAACTGCGTGCCCCGGCTCACCGTGGTCCGCAGGGCTTCGGTCACCCGGTGCACATCCTCCGCGAGCCCGGCCACCGGGCGTGGACTCGGCGCGTAGAGGATCTGCTCCACGGCATCCGCCACCCGGTGCACGGCGCCCGCCGTCGACGGATCGAGACGGCCGAGGCTCACGATGCGGGCAGCCGCCTGCCGGGGCGTCTGGGACTCCTCCGGGCTGATGCCGAAGTCCCAGGCGCTGTCGGCCAGTTCATGCCAGGCCGACAGCGTGTGGACCGTCGCGTCGGCGTCGGTGCGGCCGTGTCCCCCGATCCGTACTCCCCGGACCCGCAGCCGCCACAGCATCGGCAGCAGCAGAAGAGCCAGCGCCGCCAGTCCGCCAAGCGTCCAGGCCAGTGGCACCAACCACCAGAAGCTGTCGTCGTCCTGGCCCGGCGGGGCCTGCGCGGACTCGCTCGCGCACCCGCCGTCCAGCCGCCGCTGTGCCGCCGTGCAGGTCTCGCCCGCCGAAGCGGAGTCGGAGGGTGCCACGGAGGCGTTCTGGGACGGTACGTCCGGGTTCGGGATCTGGTTCCCCGGAGCCTGGGACTGCGTGTACTCCGGCACCGAACCACGGGTCGGGGTCGGCTCGAAACGGGTCCAGCCGACCCCCTCGAAGTACAGCTCCGGCCAGGCGTGCGCGTCACGCAGCCCCACCGAGACCGTGCCGTCCGGCTGCGGGGTGCCCGGCGCGAAGCCCACCGCGACGCGGGCCGGAATGCCCAGCGTGCGGGCCATCGAGGCCATCGCGAAGGAGAAGTGGACGCAGAAGCCCTCCTTGTCCCTCAGGAACCGCGCGATCGCGTTGGAGCCGCTGCCGACCTGCACCTGTGTGTCGTACCGGAAGCCGCCGCTCACCGCGAAGTAGTCCTGGAGCTTGACCGCCTGCTCGTAGGCGTTGGCCGAACCGGCGGTGACCTCCTGCGCGGTGCGCGACACGATCGCCGGCAGTGACTCCGGGACCTGAGTGAACTCGCGCACCAGCGCCGGGTCCGGATCCGGCGCCTCGGCGAGCTGCTGCGCGGTCGGCTGCACGTCGAGGCTCGTCACCGTGTACCGCACGCCGCGCGTGTTCTGGCCGTGGTCACCGACGAGGGTGCGGCCCACCGGCTCGAAGCGCCAGTTGCCGTCGATCTTCACACCGGTCGCGGGGTACGGCATCGGCAGCCAGTCCTGGGCGTACCAGTCCGCCGCCGCGACGGTCGTCGTGATCTCGGCGCGCCGCACGTCCGCCCGCAGACCCAGCGGGTTCGGGAACGCCTTCGGTACGTCCTCGATGTGCCGTTGGGACGGCTTCCAGGCGGTGCCGTCGAAGGAGTCGAGCGCGACGATCCGCAGATACAGGTCCTGGGTGTCCTCGCTGCTGTTGCGCACCGACATGACCTGGCGGTCCTCGTCCACGTTCAGGCTGTCGCGCAGTGACACCAGCGGGTTCACGGCGGAGATCGTGCCGCCGCCTCCGCTGCCCGAGCCGACCCCGCCGCCCGCCGCGCTCAGGAGCCCGCCGTCGAGCGAGGGCAGCGCATGCGGCAGGAGCAGAGCCACGACCAGCGCGACCGCGCCGACCAGCCACCCTGTGCGTACGGGGGCGATCGCACCGCCGGCCGACTGCTCGCCAGGGGCGCGCGGACCGCCACCGAAGACCCGGCCCCACTGGGAGAGCCGGTCCCGGCCCTCGGCCAGGAGCAGCATCAGATAGCCCGTGGCGGCCAGCAGGAACCACAGCCAGGCCCAGCTGCCGTCGGACAGCCCGGCGGCGACCGAGTACAGCGCCAGCAGCGGCAGGCCGGCCGGAGCCGCGCTGCGGAACGTCACCGCGAGGGTGTCCACCGCGAGCCCGATCAGCAGGGCGCCGCCGACCAGCATCAGGCGTATGCCGTCGGAGAGCGGCGCCGGGATCGCGTACCGCCCCACGTCGTCCGTGCCGGTCTGGAGCAGCGTGCCGAACCGCTGGAAGGTGTCGGGGCCGGGAATCAGGCCGAAGAGGGACTGTTCCCGGGCGAAGACCAGGGTCAGCAGGACGAGGGTGACGAGGAGCTGTGCCGCCATCGTCAGCGGCCAGGCCAGCGGCACCCGCCGGGCGCCCGCGCCGACGATCGTCTGTATGCCCAGCAGGATGACGACCTGGAGCAGCCAGTTCCGGTCCTCGACCAGCGGCACCAGAGAGCACGCCGTCAGGAGGGTGGCCACCCAGCCGCACAGCGCCAGTCGTGCGCGCCCGCTCATGACCGTCCCTCCCTGCCGCTGAGGGCACCGGGACCGGAACGCTCCCGGTCCGCCTGGCGCCACAGCTCGCTCATCGCGACCCCTCGCGGTACCCGCACCGCCGTCCAGCCCGCCTCGCGCAGCATCCGCAGCGACTCCTCGCCCGGGTCCTCGGGACCCGGCACATCGTGGGGTTCCCGCACCCAGGTCTCACTGTCCAGCACGAAGGCGACCGCACCGCCGCTGCGCTGCCGCATCTTGGCGGCCACCGCGGCCTGCTCCTCGTCGAGGTCGCCGAAGAACGCCATCAGCAGCCCCTCGCCGCCGGCCCGCAGCACGTCGTACGCCCGGGAGATGTCCTCGCCGTCCGAGTGGTCGATCACCGCGAGTGTGTCCATCATCAGTCCGGCCGCGTCGGCCGATCCCTGGCTGGCGCCCGCGAAACCCTCGGCGCCCTCGCCGGGCACGGAGGTGCCCGTGTCCGTCAGCAGTCGTACGGAGAAGCCTCGTTCGAGCATGTGGACAAGGACGGACGCGGCGCCCGACACCGCCCACTCGAAGGCCGAGTCCGGGCCCGCGCCCAGGTAGGCGATGCCCCGGGTGTCGAGGAGCACCGTGCAGCGGGCCCGCTGCGGCTGCTCCTCGCGGCGCACCATCAGCTCGCCGTAGCGGGCGGTGGAACGCCAGTGCACGCGGCGCAGGTCGTCGCCGTAGCGGTACCCGCGCGGGATCATGTCGTCCTCGCCGGCCAGCGCCAGCGAGCGTTGCCGTCCCTCGCCGTACCCCCTGGCCTCGCCGGTCAGCCGCACCGGTGGCAGCGCGTCCACGCGCGGGATCACCGTCAGGGTGTCGTACGTCGAGAAGGAACGGGTCAGCTCGCACATGCCGAACGGGTCGGTCAGCCGCAGCTGGAGCGGGCCCAGCGGATAGCGGCCCCGCAGGTCGGAGCGGACGCGGTAGGACACCTCGCGGCGCCCGCCCGCCTCCACCCGGTCCAGGACGAAACGGGGGCGCGGACCGAGCACGTACGGCACCCGGTCCTGGAGCATCAGCAGGCCCGTGGGCAGCCGCGAGACGTTGTCCATCCGGAGATGGACACGGGCCTCGGCGGCGGCGGCCACGCGCGCGGGGGAGAGCCGGCGGCTGCCGGCCACCCGGTATCGCGTGCGGTAGAGGACGGTCGCGCAGACCAGCGGCAGTACGGAGAGCAGCAGGCCCACCCGGAGCAGATCGCTCTGCCCCAGGACGTACGCGCAGATGGCGGCGGCGACCCCGGCGGCCAGGAAGGAGCGCCCGCGGGTGGTGAGACCGGCCAGCGCCGTGCGCACCCCGCCCTTCTCGCCCTGGTCGTCCTCCGGGTGTCCGGGTGCCCCTGCGCTCATCCAAGCCTCCGGGGCGGCTGCTGGCCGAAGTCGGGCGCGGAGCGGCCCATGCCGAAGCCGCTCTGCTGCTGGGGCGCCGCGGGCACCGGGGTGCGCTGGAGGATCTCCTGGACGACCTGCTCGGAGGTGCGGCGGTTCAGCTGGGCCTGGGCGGTGGGCAGCAGGCGGTGGGACAGGACGGCCACGGCGAGGGCCTGGATGTCGTCCGGCAGCGCGTACTCCCGGCCGCTCAGGGCGGCCGACGCCTTCGCGGCGCGCAGCAGATGCAGCGTGGCGCGCGGCGAGGCGCCGAGTCTGAGGTCGGGGTGCGTGCGCGTGGCGCCGACCAGGTCCACGGCGTACCGCCGGACCGAGTCCGCGACATGGACGTTGCGGACGGCCTCGACGAGTTTCACGATGTCGTGCGCGTGGGCCACCGGCTGGAGGTCGTCCAGCGGTGAGACGCCGCCGTGCGTGTCCAGCATCTGCAGCTCGGCCTCCGGGCTCGGGTAGCCGATGGAGACGCGGGCCATGAAGCGGTCGCGCTGGGCCTCGGGGAGCGGGTAGGTGCCCTCCATCTCGACCGGGTTCTGGGTGGCCACCACCATGAAGGGGCTGGGCAGTTCGTAGGTCTGCCCGTCGATGGTGACCTGGCGCTCCTCCATGGACTCCAGGAGCGCGGACTGGGTCTTCGGTGACGCGCGGTTGATCTCGTCGCCGATCACGATCTGCGCGAAGATCGCCCCCGGTTTGAACTCGAAGTCGCGGCGCTGCTGGTCCCAGATGGACACACCCGTGATGTCCGAGGGCAGCAGGTCCGGCGTGAACTGAATGCGCCGCACGGAACAGTCGATGGACTTGGCCAGCGTCTTCGCCAGCATGGTCTTGCCGACGCCGGGGACATCCTCGATCAGAAGATGCCCCTCGGCGAGCAGCACGGTCAGCGAAAGCCGTACGACCTCAGGCTTGCCCTCGATCACTCCCTCCACCGAGCTGCGGACTCGCTCCGCGGTGGCGGTCAGATCAGTGAGGCTAGCTCGATCGTCATAGGTCGTCACACGGCCCTCCTAGGCCCGTTCTTTCTCCGGGCCGACGCTCTGCGATGAGGACCGGCCCACCCCGAAACACGGACACCACGCGGGGAAAGCCCCGCGTGACGTCACACACGCATTCTTGTTGCCGTTACCGGTTCGTGTCACTCGCCTGTGGACAACTGGCAGGGGTATGTCTGATTTTCAGGCCTTTTCGGCGCTGAAGTGAAGGGTAAATTTCGTAGAGACATACGTACGGATGCGCGGTCCGGTTCGGTTATGCGGGATCGATCTCACGCAGCAGGCCGGACTTCACGTCGAAGACGAAGCCGCGGATGTCGTCGGTGTGCAGCAGGAACGGGTTGGTGCGCACACGCTGCATCGACTGGCGTACGTCCTGGTCGACGTCCCGGAAGGCCTCCACGGCCCAGGCGGGGCGCTGGCCGACCTCGGCCTCCAGCTCCTGCCGGAAGTCCTCCGTGAGGGACTCCAGGCCGCAGCCGGTGTGGTGGATGAGGACGACGCTGCGGGTGCCGAGCGCCCGCTGGCTGATGGTCAGGGAGCGGATCACGTCGTCGGTGACGGCGCCGCCCGCGTTGCGGATGGTGTGGCAGTCGCCGAGCTCCAGACCGAGCGCGGCGTGCAGATCCAGACGGGCGTCCATGCAGGCCACGACCGCCACCCGGAGCACGGGGCGGGCGTCCATCCCCGGGTCGGTGAAGGCGGCCGCGTACTCTCCGTTGGCCTCGACGAGACGGTCGATGACGGTGTCGTCGGTGGCTATGGCGCCTTCGGGTCCGGTGGGAACTGATGCGGAAGTCGTCATAAGCATGACGGTACTGGTCACGCCCCTCACGGGCCTGCTGTGAGAGGGGACAAAGAACATCAATGAGCGTTGTTGTGAGGTAACCCACACGGGTGGTGTGAGTATGCCCGTACGACTGATTCTGGGCGGTTTGCGGCTTGCCTGGGCAGAGCGCACCACGCGCGGGCCGGTTGATTGACCGCGCGACACCGTGGACTAAAGTGACGCGAAGCGGGAGGCGAGACTCCCTGCTGGATTGATTGATCCCCCGCGTGCGCGGCGCGTACGTACGGCTCGGCCTCCTCCCGCTCCCGGTCGGCTGACGCTTCCGGCGCCGGCGGCCTCCCCTTCTCCGAGCGGGCGGGGACCCGGCGGTGCGTGTCGGCCGCGCCGGACCTGAGAGGGCCCCTTGAGCAACAGTCGACATGTCCCGGTGATGCTCCAGCGGTGCCTGGACCTGTTGGCCCCCGCACTGGAGCGGCCCGGCGCGGTCGTCGTCGACTGCACCCTCGGTCTCGGCGGCCACAGCGAGGCGCTGCTCGCCCGTTTCCCCGAGGTCCGGCTGGTCGCCCTCGACCGCGACAAGGAGGCGCTGCGCCTCTCCGGGGAGCGGCTCGCCCCCTACGGCGAGCGGGCCGACCTGGTGCACGCGGTGTACGACGAACTGCCCGACGTGCTCGACCGGCTGGGCCTGTCGAAGGTCGACGGTGTCCTCTTCGACCTCGGTGTCTCCTCCATGCAGCTCGACGAGGCCGACCGGGGGTTCGCCTACGCCCAGGACGCGCCGCTCGACATGCGCATGGACCAGACGACCGGCATCAGCGCCGCGGAGGTCCTCAACACCTACCCGCCGGGCGAGCTCGTCCGGATCCTCAGGGCGTACGGCGAGGAGAAGCAGGCCAAGCGGATCGTTTCCGCGGTCGTGCGCGAGCGCGACAGGGAGCCGTTCGGCAACAGCGCCCGGCTCGTCGAACTGATCCGCGACTCGTTGCCGCAGGCCGCCAAGCGCACCGGCGGCAACCCCGCCAAGCGGACCTTCCAGGCGCTGCGCATCGAGGTCAACGGTGAACTGACCGTCCTGGAACGGGCGATCCCGGCCGCGGTGAAGGCGCTCGCCGTCGGCGGCCGGATCGCCGTCCTGTCGTACCACTCGCTCGAGGACCGGCTGGTCAAGCAGGTGTTCGCGGCCGGCGCCGCCAACACCGCGCCGCCCGGCCTGCCGGTCGTGCCCGAGCGTTACCAGCCCCGGCTCAAGCTGCTCACCCGTGGTGCCGAACTTCCCACCGAGGAAGAGATCGCCGAGAACCGGCGAGCCGCCCCGGCACGGCTGCGCGGGGCCCAGCGCATCAGGGAGGACACCGAGTGAGGCGTACGGAGGGAACCGCGGGTGAGTAGGAATCCCGAACTCAAGGGCCGGGCCGCCAGGCTGGCCCGGCTCTTCCCCACGGGGCCGGGGCAGGCCGCCCGTACCCCCTTTGTCCTGCTCGTCGTCTTCCTGCTGGGCGGCGGTCTCATCGCGCTCCTCGTGCTGAACTCCGCGCTCAGCGAAGGCGGGTTCCGCCTCGACGACCTCCAGAAGGACACCAAGAGCCTCACCGACGAGGAACAGGCCCTCCAGCGGGACGTGGACGCCTACGCCGCGCCCGACGCCCTCCAGCGCCGGGCCAGGGAACTCGGCATGGTGCCCGGCGGCGACCCGGCCTTCCTCGACCCCGACGGCACCGTCAAGGGTGTCCCGGGGGCCGCGGAGCCGGCGGCGCTGCGGATCCCGGCGGTGATCCCGCCCGAGGTGAACGTCCCGGAACCGACGCCAACGGCCACCCCCACACCGACGCCCACGCCGACCCCCTCCGCGACGGCGTCCCCGGAGCGGGCCCCCGCGGTCACCCCCACCCCCACCCTCCCCTCCACGACCCCCGGCAGGTGACGGAAGTGTCCGACAGGGAACCGCCGCGCCGTCGCGTGCCCGCCCCGGCCAGGTCCGCCCGCCCCGGCCCCGCCCGGCGTCCCGGCCCCGGCGCCCGACCCACCCGCCGCCCCGCCCCCCGCCGCCCCGCCGGGCCCAAGGTCATCCGGCTCGGCAGCCCCCGGCCCCGGCTGCGCATGGTCGGCCTCGCGCTGGCCCTGGTGATGACCGCCTTCGTCGTACGGCTGCTCCAGGTGCAGGCCGTCGACGCGAGCGAGTACGCCGCCAAGGCCGAGCAGAACCGGTACGTCGGCCGCACCCTGGCCGCCGAACGCGGCGAGATCACCGACCGCGACGGCGTCGAACTGGCGACCAGCGTGGACGCGTACGACATCACCGCCGACCCGTCGATGTTCACGCCGAAGAGCACGAAACTGGGCGACGCCCCCGAGCAGGCCGCCGCTCTCCTCGCGCCGATCCTCGGGCAGGACGCGGCCGGCATCGCCGAGAAGCTGAAGACGCCGGACACGCGCTACACGCTGCTCGCGCACCGTCAGACCCCCCAGGTGTGGACGCAGATCAAGGACCTGAAGTCCACCCTGGCCGCCAAGTCCGGAACCGATCCGGACACCGTCAACGTCCTCGCCGGTGTGCTGGCCGTGCCCGCGAGCAAGCGCGTCTATCCGAACGCCGGACTCGCCGCCGGACTGCTGGGCTGGGTCAGCGCCGACGGCAAGGGCGGCGGCGGCCTCGAACAGCAGCTGAACGGCGAACTGGCCGGGCAGGACGGCGAGATCCGGTACGCACAGTCAGGAGGACGGCAGGTGCCCACCGCCGACTCCACCGAGACGCCCGCCGTGCCCGGCTCCGACGTCGAACTGACCATCGACCGCGACATCCAGTGGGCCGCGCAGAACGCCATCACCGAGCAGGTCAAGAAGTCGAAGGCGGACCGCGGGTACGTGATAGTGCAGGACACCCGGACCGGCCAGATCCTGGCCATGGCCAACTCGCCCGGCTTCGACCCCAACGACCTCAGCAAGGCGAACCCGGACGCGCTGGGCAACGCGTCCCTCCAGGACGCCTACGAGCCCGGCTCCACCGCCAAGGTCATGTCGATGGCCGCCGTACTGGAGGAGAACGTCGCCACGCCGGCGACGCATGTCGTGGTGCCCAACCGGCTGCACCGGGGCGACCGGCTCTTCAAGGACGACATCGACCACCCGACCTGGTACCTCACCCTCAACGGCGTGCTCGCCAAGTCCAGCAACATCGGCACCATCCTGGCCACCGGGCAACTCGGCAAGTCCCAGGCGCAGTCCAACCAGGTCCTCTACTCCTACCTGCGCAAGTTCGGCCTCGGCAGCTACACCGGGCTCGACTTCCCGGGCGAGACCAAGGGCATCCTCGCGCCGCCCGACCAGTGGTCGACCTCCCAGCAGTTCACGATCCCCTTCGGCCAGGGCGTGTCCCTCAACGCGCTGCAGGCGGCCTCCGTCTACTCGACGATCGCCAACGGCGGTGTCCGCGTGGAGCCCAGCCTGATCCGGGGCACCAAGGGCGCCGACGGCCGGTTCACCCCCGCCGCCGAGCCGAAGAGGACCAGGGTCGTCAGCGAGAAGACGGCGAAGACCCTCGCCAAGATGCTGGAGTCCGTCGTGGACGACGAGGAGGGCACCGGCGCCAAGGCGCGCATTCCCGGCTACCGGGTCGCGGGCAAGACGGGCACGGCCAACCGCGTGGATCCGGCCACCGGCCGTTACCACGGCTACACGTCGTCGTTCGCCGGGTTCGCGCCCGCCGACAGCCCCCGCATCACTGTCTACTGCGCCATCCAGAACGCCACCAAGGGCAGTTACTTCGGAGGTCAGATCTGTGGCCCCATCTACAAGGAGGTCATGGAGTTCGCCCTGAAGACCCTTCAGGTGCCGCCCACCGGGGCCAAGGCCGCGAATCTCCCCGTGTCCTTCACGCCCTGATCAGCACGGAAACCAGCCAGGAAACAGCTCGTGAACACGATCTCTCCCGACTCTCCCGACCCGGGGCACAGCGCCCCGGCGCACGCCCCGGCCGCGCCCTCACTTCGCTCGTCCGGGGGTGCGCCCGGTACGCTCACCGCCGTGCCACACCCTGATCAGTACCAAACCACCCAGAAGGGCGTTCCTGTGACATATCCGGGACCGCCGAGGCCGGTTCACGTCTCCGCCACACCCCTCGCGGAACTGGTCGGCCAGCTGGGTGGTGCCCCACAGCCCCCGGCCGCACAGGACGTGATCGTCGCGGTCACGGGCATCACCCACGACTCGCGCGCCGTCCGCCCCGGCGACCTGTACGCCGCCCTCCCGGGGGCCCGGCTGCACGGCGCCGACTTCGTGACCCAGGCCGCCGGCCTCGGCGCCGCCGCCGTGCTGACCGACCCCACCGGGGCCGAACGCGCCGCCGCCACCGGGCTTCCGGTGCTGGTGGCCGACGACCCGCGCGCGCGGATGGGCGAACTGGCGGCCACGATCTACGGCCGTCCAGGGCGCGACCTGCTCCAGATCGGGATCACCGGCACGTCAGGCAAGACCACCACCGCGTACCTCGTCGAGGGCGGTCTCCGGACGGAGCGGGCCACCGGGCTGATCGGCACGGTCGAGACGCGCATCGGCGACGAGCGCATCAAGTCCGAACGCACCACGCCCGAGGCCACCGACCTCCAGGCCCTGTTCGCGGTGATGCGCGAACGCGGGGTCGAGGCGGTCGCCATGGAGGTCTCCAGCCACGCGCTGGTCCTCGGCCGGGTCGACGGCTGCGTCTTCGACATCGCCGTCTTCACCAACCTCAGCCCGGAACACATGGAGTTCCACTCCGGCATGGAGGACTACTTCCAGGCCAAGGCGCGGCTGTTCACTCCCGAACGCAGCAAACTCGGGGTCGTCAACCAGGACGACGCCTACGGCCGGCGGCTCGCCCGGGAGGCCACCGTCCCGGTCGTCACCTTCTCCGCCGAGGGCCACCCGGACGCCGACTGGCGCGCCGAGAACGTCCAGGTCGGCCCGATGGACTCGACGTTCACCGTGGTCGGCCCCAAGGCGCAGCGGATCAGCGCGAAATCGCCGCTCGCGGGCACCTTCAACGTCGCCAACACCCTCGCCGCGATCGTCGCCCTCGCCGAGGCGGGGTTCGACCCGCAGGCCGTCGCCGACGGCATCGCCGCCGTACCGGGAGTGCCGGGGCGCCTGGAGCGGGTGGACGTGGGCCAGCCGTATCTCGCGGTCGTCGACTACGCGCACAAGACGGACGCCGTCGAATCGGTGCTGCGCGCCCTGCGCAAGGTCACCGAGGGCAGCCTGCACGTCGTGCTCGGCTGCGGCGGGGACCGGGACACGACCAAGCGCGCGCCCATGGGCGCCGCCGCGGCCCGGCTCGCCGACACCGCCGTACTGACCTCCGACAACCCCCGCTCCGAGGACCCCCTCGCGATCCTCGCGGCCATGCTCGAAGGCGCGGCCTCGGTGCCGGCCCACGAGCGCGGCGAGGTCCAGGTGTTCGAGGACCGGGCCGCGGCCATCACCGCCGCCGTGACCCGCGCGCGGCCCGGGGACACCGTGCTGGTCGCGGGCAAGGGCCACGAGCAGGGCCAGGACATCGCCGGGGTGGTCCGTCCGTTCGACGACCGCCAGGTGCTTCGCGAAGCTATCCAGAAGACCCAGGGATGAACTTGTGATCGCCCTCTCCCTCGCCGAGATCGCAGCAGTCGTCGGCGGGCAGACTTACGACATACCGGACCCGTCGGTCCAGGTCACCGGACGGGTCGTCAGGGACTCCCGTGAGGTGGAGCCCGGCAGCCTCTTCGTCGCCTTCGCCGGCGAGCACGTCGACGGCCACGACTTCGCGGCCGCGGTCGTCGAGGCGGGCGCGGTCGCCGTACTGGCCTCCCGGCCGGTCGGGGTGCCCGCGGTCGTCGTGGACGACGTACAGCGGGCGCTGGGCGCCCTCGCGCGGCACGTGGTCCAGAAGCTCGGCGCGACCCTCGTGGCCCTCACCGGCTCCGCGGGCAAGACCAGCACCAAGGACCTGATCGCCCAGGTGCTCCGGCACAAGGCACCGACGGTCTTCACGCCCGGCTCGCTCAACAACGAGATCGGGCTGCCGCTGACCGCGCTGAGCGCCACCGAGGAGACCAGGTTCCTGGTCCTGGAGATGGGCGCCCGCGGCATCGGTCACATCCGTTACCTGACGGAACTGACGCCCCCGCGGATCGGCCTCGTCATCAACGTGGGCACCGCCCACATCGGCGAGTTCGGCGGACGCGAGCAGATCGCACAAGCGAAGGGCGAACTCGTCGAGGCGCTGCCCTCCGAGGCCGACGGCGGCACCGCGATCCTCAATGCCGACGATCCCCTCGTACGCGCCATGGCGACTCGAACAAAGGCGAAGGTGATCTTCTTCGGCGAGTCCGGCGAAGCGGACGTACGCGCCGAGAACGTGCGACTCACGGACAGGGGACAGCCCGCCTTCAGGCTCCACACACCCTCCGGTGCAAGCGACGTGACCATGCGCCTGTACGGTGAGCATCACGTGTCGAACGCGCTCGCCGCCGCCGCCGTCGCCCATGAGCTGGGCATGTCCGCAGACGAGATCGCCACCGCGCTCTCCGAGGCGGGCTCCCTCTCCCGCTGGCGGATGGAGGTCACCGAGCGCCCGGACGGCGTGACGATCGTCAACGACGCCTACAACGCGAACCCCGAGTCCATGCGAGCGGCTTTGCGCGCGCTCGCGGCAATGGGCACAGCCTCACGGGCAAAGGGGGGTCGTACGTGGGCGGTGCTCGGCAAGATGGCCGAGCTCGGGGACGAGGCGCTCGCCGAGCACGACGCGATCGGACGGCTCGCCGTCCGGCTCAATGTCGGCAAGCTCGTCGCGGTCGGGGGCAGGGAAGCGTCCTGGCTCCAACTGGGCGCATATAACGAGGGTTCGTGGGGTGAGGAGTCGGTGCACGTGTCCGACGCACAGGCGGCTGTCGACCTGTTGCGCAGCGAGTTGCGCCCGGGGGATGTCGTGCTCGTGAAGGCGTCCCGGTCGGTCGGGCTCGAACGGGTGGCGCAGGCGCTGCTTCCCGGTGCTGCCGAGGGTGAGGTTTCGGCCCGATGATGAACCAGATCCTGTTCTCGGGCGTCATCGGTATGTTCCTGACGCTGATCGGCACCCCGCTGCTGATCAAGCTGCTGGCACGGAAGGGCTACGGCCAGTACATCCGTGACGACGGCCCGCGCGAGCACCATGCCAAGCGCGGTACGCCGACCATGGGCGGTATCGCCTTCATCCTGGCGACGGTCATCGCGTACTTCCTGTCCAAGGTGATCACCGGCAAGCCGCCGACCTTCTCCGGGGTGCTGGTGCTCGGCCTGATGGCGGGTATGGGCCTGGTCGGCTTCCTGGACGACTACATCAAGATCGTCAAGCGGCGTTCGCTCGGCCTGCGGGCCAAGGCGAAGATGGCCGGCCAGCTGACCGGCGGTATCACCTTCGCGGTGCTCTCGCTGCAGTTCGCGGACGACCGCGGCAACACGCCGGCCTCGACGAAGCTCTCCTTCGTCCAGGACTTCGGGTGGACGATCGGCCCGGTGCTGTTCGTCGTCTGGGCGCTCTTCATGATCCTGGCGATGTCGAACGGCGTGAACCTGACGGACGGTCTGGACGGCCTCGCCACCGGCGCCTCCGTCCTCGTCTTCGGTGCCTACACGTTCATCGGCGTCTGGCAGTTCCAGGAGTCCTGCGCCAACGCGTTGACCCTGACCAACCCGTCCGCCTGTTACGAGGTACGAGATCCACTGGACCTCGCCGTCGTCTCCTCGGCGCTGATGGGTGCCTGCCTCGGCTTCCTGTGGTGGAACACGTCACCCGCCAAGATCTTCATGGGCGACACCGGTTCCCTGGCCCTGGGCGGCGCGCTCGCCGGCCTCGCGATCTGCTCCCGTACGGAAATGCTGCTGGCGCTCCTCGGCGGCCTGTTCGTCCTGATCACCATGTCGGTGGTCATCCAGGTCGGCTCCTTCAAGCTCACCGGCAAGCGGGTCTTCCGGATGGCGCCACTCCAGCACCACTTCGAACTCAAGGGATGGTCCGAAGTCCTTGTCGTGGTCCGCTTCTGGATCATCCAGGGCATCTGCGTGATCGTCGGACTGGGCATCTTCTACGCGGGATGGGCGGCCGACAAGTGACGTCCGGTCAGGGCGGCGACTGGGAGGGCATGCGGGTCACCGTCGCCGGTCTCGGTGTGAGCGGCATCAGCGCCGCCCGCGCCCTGACCGCGCTCGGCGCCCTGGTCACCGTCGTGGACGGCGGGGACTCCGAGGCCCACCGGGAACGCGCGGCGGCCCTGGAGGGCGTCGAGGTACGCCTCGGGGACGCGGAGACGCTGCCCGAGGGGACCGGACTCGTCGTCACCTCGCCCGGCTGGAAGCCGAGTTCACCGCTCTTCGCGGCGGCGGCCGAGGCGGGCGTGGACGTCGTCGGTGACGTGGAGATCGCCTGGCGGCTGCGCGGCCCGGATGCCGCGCCCTGGCTGGCGATCACCGGCACCAACGGCAAGACGACCACCACCCAGATGCTCGCCTCGATCCTGCGCGCGGCCGGCCTGCGTACGGCCGCCGTCGGCAACATCGGCACGCCGATCATCGACGTGGTCCTCGGCGAGGAGACGTACGACGTCCTGGCCGTCGAGCTCTCCAGCTACCAGCTCCACTGGGCGCCCTCCCTGCGCGCCCACTCCGCCGCCGTCCTCAACCTCGCCCCCGACCACCTCGACTGGCACGGCTCCATGGAGGCGTACGCCGCCGACAAGGGCCGTATCTACGAGGGCAATCGGGTCGCCTGCGTCTACAACGTGGATGCCACCGGCAAACCGTCCACCGAGGACCTCGTGCGCGGAGCGGACGTCGAGGAGGGCTGCCGGGCCGTCGGGTTCACGCTCGGCGCGCCCCGACCGTCCCAACTCGGCGTCGTCGAGGGCATCCTGGTCGACCGGGCCTTCGTCGAGAACCGGCAGCGGAACGCCCAGGAGCTGGCCGAGGTCGCGGACGTCAACCCGCCGGCCCCGCACAACATCGCCAACGCCCTTGCCGCGGCTGCCCTCGCACGCGCCTTCGGGGTGCCCGCGAAGGCGGTCCGGGACGGCCTTCGGGCCTTCACCCCGGACGCGCACCGCATCGCGCACGTGGCCGACGTGGACGGGGTCGCCTACGTCGACGACTCCAAGGCGACCAACACCCACGCGGCCGAGGCCTCCTTGGCGGCGTACGAGTCGATCGTGTGGATCGCCGGCGGGCTCGCCAAGGGCGCGACCTTCGACGAACTGGTCGCCAAGTCGGCAAAGCGACTTCGCGGGGTGGTGCTGATCGGCGCCGACCGTGCGCAGATCGGCGAAGCCCTGGCGCGACACGCCCCGGAAGTACCCGTCGTCGACCTCGACCGGACCGACACTGGGGCGATGCTCGCGGCTGTTCAGGAGGCCCGGCGGCTGGCCGAGGCGGGTGACACGGTGCTGCTGGCACCGGCCTGTGCCTCCATGGACATGTTCGCCAACTACAACAAGCGCGGTGACGCGTTCGCGCAGGCGGTTCGCGAACTCGGTGCGGGTACCTGACGGTCGGTCTCGGCCACGTTCGGTGCCTCGGGACCCTTGGAGGGACACGTGAGGTCGGATGTGGCCCGGGAACTATCGGCGGTTCGCTCGCCGCGGGTCGGTGGAGGCTGGTCGCGCCCCGCGGCGGAGCCGCAGATCGACACAGCCCCGCGCCCCTTCGAGGGCGCTTCGCGCCCCTCTCGGTCGCGCGGGGGCTGCTGATGCCCAGTAGCCGTACCGGGCAGGCGCCCGTTCAGGGGCGCGTGCGGGCTCGTCGGCCCGCCGCCCCCCGGCTGCCCCGGGACAACCCCGTACGACGCCTCCACGGGCGCGTGCAGCGGGCCTGGGACCGGCCGCTGACCGCGTACTACCTGATCCTCGGCGGCTCCCTGCTGATCACGGTGCTCGGGCTGGTGATGGTCTACTCGGCCTCCCAGATCAAGGCGCTCCAGCTGTCGCTGCCCGGGTCCTACTTCTTCCGCAAACAGTTCCTCGCGGCCACCATCGGCGGCGTGCTGCTGTTCGCGGCCTCGCGCATGCCGGTGAAGCTGCACCGGGCGCTCGCCTACCCGATCCTCGCGGGCTCCGTCTTCCTGATGATCCTCGTGCAGGTGCCCGGGATAGGGCTGGCGATCAACGGCAACCAGAACTGGATCTCGCTGGGCGGCTCCTTCCAGATCCAGCCGAGCGAGTTCGGCAAGCTTGCCCTGGTGCTGTGGGGCGCCGACCTGATCGCGCGCAAGGAGGACAAGCGGCTGCTCACGCAGTGGAAGCACATGCTGGTGCCGCTGGTCCCGGTGACGTTCATGCTGCTCGGCCTGATCATGCTCGGCGGCGACATGGGGACGGCGATCATCCTCACCGCCATCCTGTTCGGCCTGCTGTGGCTGGCCGGGGCGCCCACGCGACTGTTCGTGGGTGTGCTGTCCGTCGCCGCGTTCATCGGCCTCGTCCTGATCAAGACCAGCCCCAACCGCATGGCCCGCTTCCAGTGCATCGGCGCCACCGAGCCCGGCACCGGGGCCACCTCCTGCTGGCAGGCCGTGCACGGCATCTACGCGCTCGCCTCCGGTGGCCTGTTCGGTTCGGGCCTCGGCGCGAGTGTGGAAAAATGGGGGCAACTGCCCGAAGCGCACACCGACTTCATCTTTGCCGTCACCGGTGAGGAACTGGGCCTCGCGGGGACGCTGTCGGTACTCGCCCTCTTCGCGGCTCTAGGCTATGCGGGTATCCGCGTGGCCGGACGCACGGAGGACCCCTTCGTGAGGTACGCCGCGGGAGGTGTGACCACCTGGATCACCGCTCAGGCAGTGATCAACATCGGTGCGGTGCTCGGCCTGCTGCCGATCGCCGGGGTCCCGCTCCCGCTGTTCTCCTACGGGGGCTCCGCCCTGCTGCCGACCATGTTCGCCGTCGGACTGCTGATCGCCTTCGCCCGCGACGAACCGGGTGCGCGGGCGGCGCTTTCGTTGCGGCAACCCCGCTTTGGTAGAAAGCGGGGAGCTGGGGGCTCTGTTCGGTCGGAAAGGCCGGCCGGAACCTCCCGGAGATGGAACACGATGAGACGGCGTGCCTCGGCGGCGCGTTCGTCCGGAGAGCGGTGAATTTCGGTGCATGTCGTACTCGCCGGTGGGGGGACCGCCGGTCACATCGAGCCCGCGCTCGCCCTCGCGGACGCCCTGCGCAGGCGTGATCCCACAGTGGGGATCACGGCCCTGGGCACGGAACGCGGTCTGGAGACCCGGCTGGTCCCCGAGCGGGGCTATGACCTGGCGCTGATCCCAGCGGTCCCCCTGCCGCGCAAGCCCACCCCCGAACTGATCACCGTCCCCGGGCGGCTGCGCGGCACGATCAAGGCCGCCGAGCAGATCCTGGAGCGCACCAAGGCCGACGCCGTCGTCGGCTTCGGCGGCTATGTGGCCCTGCCCGGCTACCTCGCCGCCAAGCGCCTGGGCGTGCCGATCGTCGTCCACGAGGCCAACGCCCGTCCCGGCCTCGCCAACAAGATCGGCTCGCGGTACGCCGCCCAGGTCGCCGTCTCCACCCCGGACAGCAAGCTCCGCGACGCCCGCTACATCGGCATCCCGTTGCGACGCACCATCGCCACCCTCGACCGGGCCGCCGTACGCCCCGAGGCGCGGGCCGCGTTCGGGCTCGACCCGAGCCTGCCGACGCTGCTGGTCTCCGGCGGCTCGCAGGGCGCCCGGCACCTCAACGAGGTGATCGAGCGGGTCGCGCCGTACCTCCAGCAGGCCGGCATCCAGGTGCTGCACGTGGTCGGCCCGAAGAACGAACTGCCACAGGTGCACCAGATGCCGGGGATGCCCCCCTACATCCCGGTACCGTACGTGGACCGGATGGACCTCGCGTACGCCGCGGCCGACATGATGCTCTGCCGCGCGGGCGCGATGACCGTCGCCGAACTCTCCGCCGTCGGACTCCCGGCCGCCTACGTCCCGCTGCCCATCGGCAACGGCGAACAGCGGCTGAACGCCCAGCCGGTGGTCAAGGCCGGCGGTGGACTCCTGGTCGACGACGCGGAACTGACGCCCGAGTGGGTCCAGCGACAGGTCCTGCCCGTCCTCGCCGACCCGCACCGGCTGTACGAGATGTCCCGCGCCGCCAGCGAGTTCGGCCGCCGGGACGCCGACGAACTGCTCGTCGGCATGGTGTACGAGGCGATCGCCTCGCGCCACCGCTAGGCGACGAGGGAAGGCAGGAAAGGGCGTGGCCGGAGGAGCGACGACCGCCGAGCGCGGCGAACGGCAGCAGGACACCTCCGGCCCGCCCCGCCGGCCGGGCCTCCTCGGCCGCCTGGGGCCGCGCAGGCTGCGTACGGTGGCCGTCCTGGCCCTCGCCCTGCTCGTCCTCGGCGGGGGCGTCCTGTGGGTGCTCTACGGCTCCCGGTGGACGCGAGTGGAGCGCGTATCGGTGTCGGGGACCGGTGTCCTGACGCAGGCACAGGTGCGGGAAGCCGCCGACGTGCCGGTCGGGAAACCGCTCGTTTCTGTCGACACCGACGCGATCGAGTCCCGACTGCTCCATGAATTGCCCCGAATTGACTCGGTTGAGGTCACTCGATCCTGGCCGCACGGAATCGGGCTGAAAGTGGTCGAACGTACCCCGGTCCTGATTGTCGAAAGCGCCGGGAACGGGGGCAAGTATGTCGAAGTGGACGCGAAAGGCGTGCGCTTCGCGCGGGTTTCGGATGCGCCCAAAGGTGTACCCGTATTGGAATTGACGCTGTCCCGGACCGGCTCGCAGACCGCCAGTCTGCGCCGCTTCGGCAGCGACCGGCTGGTGCGCGAGGCGGTGCGGGTGGCGGGCGAACTGCCGAGTGCCGTCGCGCGCGCCGTCCGGACCGTCAAGGTGGGCTCGTACGACTCCGTCTCGCTGGAGTTGGGCGACGGCCGGACCGTCGCGTGGGGGAGCGGCGAGAAGGGCGGCGCGAAAGCCCGTGCGCTCACCGCCCTCATGAAAGCGGCTCCGGGCGCGCGGCACTTCGACGTGAGCGTGCCCACCGCCCCTGCGTCATCAGGGAGTTGACGCCTGTCCGTGCAGGCCACCACCCTGGTTGGGCATCGCTATGGCTGATCACATAGGGTGAAAAGAAAAACGGGAGGTTCGGCGTGTTCGTTGAACGTGCGCCACTTGTCGACTTAGTGTCCTGTTCGGAAGAGTCCAAGGAACAGACACACTGGTAACCCTAAACTTCAACGTTAGGGTTCGGGTCGGCGTTCGGACCGTCCCACTTCGGCATGAGTTGTCCGTTCGCCGTAATCGCGAACGGCGACACGTAACTCGAGGCGAGAGGCCTTCGACGTGGCAGCACCGCAGAACTACCTCGCAGTCATCAAAGTCATCGGTGTCGGCGGCGGTGGTGTCAACGCCATCAACCGGATGATCGAGGTCGGTCTGAAGGGCGTCGAGTTCATCGCCATCAACACCGATGCTCAGGCGCTGTTGATGAGCGACGCCGACGTCAAGCTCGACGTCGGCCGCGAACTCACCCGCGGACTCGGCGCCGGCGCCAACCCGGCCGTCGGCCGCAAGGCGGCAGAGGACCACCGCGAGGAGATCGAGGAGGTCCTCAAGGGGGCCGACATGGTCTTCGTGACGGCCGGCGAGGGGGGTGGCACCGGCACCGGCGGCGCGCCCGTCGTGGCCAACATCGCCCGCAACCTCGGCGCCCTCACCATCGGCGTGGTCACCCGGCCCTTCACCTTCGAGGGGCGGCGCCGCGCCAACCAGGCCGAGGACGGCATCGCGGAACTCCGCGAAGAGGTCGACACCCTCATCGTCATCCCCAACGACCGGCTGCTGTCCATCTCGGACCGCCAGGTCTCGGTCCTCGACGCCTTCAAGTCGGCGGACCAGGTCCTGCTCTCCGGCGTTCAGGGCATCACCGATCTGATCACCACCCCCGGTCTGATCAACCTCGACTTCGCGGACGTCAAGTCCGTGATGTCCGAGGCCGGTTCGGCCCTCATGGGGATCGGCTCGGCCCGCGGCGACGACCGCGCGGTGGCGGCGGCGGAGATGGCGATCTCCTCGCCTCTCCTCGAGGCCTCCATCGACGGCGCCCGGGGCGTCCTGCTCTCCATCTCCGGCGGCTCCGACCTCGGCCTGTTCGAGATCAACGAGGCCGCCCAGCTGGTCAGCGAGGCCGCGCACCCCGAGGCGAACATCATCTTCGGCGCGGTCATCGACGACGCGCTCGGCGACGAGGTCCGGGTCACGGTCATCGCGGCCGGCTTCGACGGGGGTCAGCCTCCGCCGAAGCGCGACAACATCCTCGGCTCGGCCGGCGCCAAGCGTGACGAACCCACGCCGGTACGCGCCGAGAGCCGTCCGTCCTTCGGGTCGCTCGGCAGCGTCACGCCGAGGGAGGCCCCGGCGCCCGCCCCGGAGCCGGTCAACGAGATCCAGGTCTCCCCGCCGGTCCCGCCGTCCCGGTCCTACTCGGACAGCACGGCGGAGGAGCTGGACGTGCCGGACTTCCTGAAGTGATAGGACAACGCTCCGAAGCGAGCGACGCGAGCGGCGCGCACTTCGCCTTCACCGACCGGTGGGGCGGGGTGAGCGCCGTTCCGTACGAGGAGCTCAATCTCGGCGGAGCGGTCGGCGACGACCCCGAAGCCGTCCGCACGAATCGTGAACTGGCCGCCAAGTCCCTGGGTCTCGACCCGGACCGGGTGGTCTGGATGAACCAGGTGCACGGCAACCTCGTGGCCGAGGTCGACGGGCCGTGGACCACCCGGCTCACCCCGCCCGTCGACGGCCTGGTCACCGTGGCCCGCGGTCTCGCCCTCGCCGTCCTCACCGCCGACTGTGTCCCGGTCCTGCTGGCCGATCCGGTCGCCGGGGTGGTCGCCGCGGCACACGCGGGCCGGCCGGGTATGGTCGCCGGGATCGTCCCCGCCGCGGTGGACGCCATGGAATCGCTCGGCGCCGAACCCGCACGGATCGTCGCCCGCACCGGCCCCGCGGTCTGCGGCCGGTGCTACGAGGTACCGGGGGAGATGCGTGCCGACGTCGCCGCCGTCGAACCCGCCGCGTACGCCGAGACCGGCTGGGGCACCCCGGCGGTCGACGTGGTCGCGGGAGTGCACGCCCAGTTGGAGCGGCTCGGGGTGCGTGACCGGCAGCGGTCGCCGGTGTGCACACGGGAGTCCGCCGACCACTTCTCGTACCGCCGAGACCGCACCACCGGGCGGCTCGCGGGCTATGTCTGGCTGGACTGATAGGACATGACAGACCGTAAGGGCGAACTCACCGCGAATCTGGCGGCAGTCGAGGAGCGTATCGCGACGGCCTGCTCGGCGGCGGGCCGCAAGCGCGAGGAGGTGACGCTGATCGTCGTCACCAAGACCTACCCCGTGAGCGATGTGCGGATTCTGTGGGAGCTCGGTGTGCGTCATGTGGCCGAGAACCGCGACCAGGACGCGGCGCCCAAGGCCGAGGCGTGTGCGGATCTGTCGCTCACCTGGCATTTCGTGGGCCAGTTGCAGACCAACAAGGTACGTTCCGTGGTCGGTTACGCCGGTGTCGTGCAGTCCGTCGACCGTGACCGGCTGGTCTCCGGGCTGTCCAGGGAGGCCGTACGGGCCGGGCGCGAGGTCGGCTGTCTGATCCAGGTCGCGCTGGACGCGGAGGAGAGCGCGCGCGGGGAGCGTGGAGGCGTGGGGCCGGGCGGAGTCGGGGAGTTGGCCGACCTGGTCGCCGGGGCCGAGGGGCTCAGGCTGGAGGGGCTGATGACCGTCGCACCGCTGACCGGACCGTACGCCGGACGTGAACTTGCGGCGTTCGAGCGGCTGATGGATTTGTCGACTGCTATGCGCCGCACCCATCCGGCTGCGAACATGGTGTCCGCAGGGATGAGTGCGGACCTTGAAAAGGCCGTGGCTGCCGGGGCGACACATGTACGCGTCGGCAGTGCGGTACTCGGAGTCCGTCCCAGGCTCGGGTAACGTCGCCAGGAAGTCGGACCACAGCAGAAAATATGGTCATTATCGCTGAGAGGCGGTAATAACGACCTCGTGGATCGCGGGCACTTGGCATACGTCAGTCGATCCACCACAGAGCGGAGGACTCAGAGCATGGCCGGCGCGATGCGCAAGATGGCGGTCTACCTCGGCCTCGTGGAGGACGATGGGTACGACGGCCGGGGATTCGACCCCGATGACGACTTCGAGCCCGAACTCGACCCGGAACCCGAGCGCGACCTGCGGCGGCGTGAGCCCTCGCACCAGCCGCACGGTTCGCACCAGTCCCACCAGCCTCATCAGTCCCAAAGGGACGAATCGGTACGAGTGGTGCAGCCGTCCGCTCCGCGTGATCCGCTGCCGCATTCCGCTTCGCTGGGCGCGGAATCCGGGCGTCCGGCGCGGATCGCACCCGTGGCGTCCATCACACAAGAACGTCAAAGCCTGGAGAAGAACGCACCGGTGATCATGCCCAAGGTCGTGTCCGAACGAGAGCCTTACCGGATCACCACGCTCCACCCCCGGACGTACAACGAGGCCCGTACCATCGGGGAACACTTCCGTGAGGGCACGCCTGTGATCATGAATCTCACTGAGATGGATGACACAGATGCGAAGCGACTTGTCGACTTTGCGGCCGGTTTGGTGTTTGGTCTTCACGGCAGCATCGAGCGGGTGACGCAGAAGGTGTTCCTGTTGTCGCCTGCTAACGTCGATGTCACGGCGGAGGACAAGGCCCGCATCGCAGAGGGCGGGTTCTTCAACCAGAGCTGAGACGCACGACCGGAAACAGCGGTAACAAGGCAGTACCAGCAGCAGCACCGACAGCACGGAAACATGGGGAGAGGGAAGCGCGGATCATGAGCGTGGTTGGACAGGTTCTCTACATCGCGCTGATGTGCTTCCTCATCGTGCTGATCTTCCGGTTGGTCATGGACTACGTCTTCCAGTTCGCCCGCTCATGGCAGCCCGGCAAGGCGATGGTGGTCATTCTGGAGGCCACCTACACTGTCACTGATCCACCGCTCAAGCTTCTGCGGCGGGTCATCCCGCCGTTGCGTCTCGGGGGCGTGGCGCTCGACCTGTCCTTCTTCGTACTGATGATCATCGTGTACATCCTGATCACCGTCGTCACGAAGGTGTTGGTGTGAACGATACGGTCTTGCCGAATGCCGACGACTACGTTGAGGTGAAGAGATGCCATTGACCCCCGAGGATGTGCGGAACAAGCAGTTCACGACCGTCCGCCTCCGAGAAGGCTATGACGAGGACGAGGTCGATGCCTTCCTCGACGAGGTTGAAGCCGAACTGACCCGCCTGCTCCGCGAGAACGAGGACCTGCGCGCCAAGCTGGCAGCTGCCACGCGTGCCGCTGCCCAGAACCAGCAACAGGGCATGCGCAAGCCTCCGGAACAGGACCAGCAGCAGGGTATGCAGCAACAGGGCATGCCCCAGCAAGGCATGCCGCAGCAGGGTATGCCGCAGGGCATGCGAGGCCCCGGCGGCCCGGTGCCCGCCGGCATATCTGGTCCGCCGCAGCAGCAGATGGGCGGCCCCATGGGCGGCCCGCCCCAGCTGCCCAGCGGTGCCCCGCAGTTGCCCCCCGGCCAGGGTGGCCAGCAGGGTCCCGGCCCGATGGGTCAGGGCCCCATGGGCCAGAACCCGATGCAGGGTCAGATGGGCCAGGGCCCCATGGGCCAGGGTCCGATGCAGGGCCAGATGGGCCAGGGCGGTATGCCCGGCCAGATGCAGCAGATGCCCGGTCAGCAGATGCAGGGTCAGATGCAGCAGATGGGCGGCCCGATGGGCGGTCCCCCGCAGATGATGGGCGGCCCCGGTCAGGGTCCCGGTGGCGACAGCGCCGCACGTGTTCTCTCGCTGGCCCAGCAGACCGCCGACCAGGCGATCGCCGAGGCCCGTTCCGAGGCCAACAAGATCGTCGGCGAGGCACGCAGCCGCGCCGAGGGCCTGGAGCGCGACGCCCGCGCCAAGGCCGACGCTCTTGAGCGGGACGCGCAGGAGAAGCACCGCGTCGCGATGGGCTCCCTGGAGTCCGCCCGCGCCACGCTGGAGCGCAAGGTCGAGGATCTGCGCGGCTTCGAGCGCGAGTACCGCACCCGTCTGAAGTCCTACCTGGAGTCGCAGCTGCGTCAGCTGGAGACCCAGGCCGACGACTCGCTGGCCCCGCCGCGTGCTCCGGCCGCGGCCTCCCTGCCGCCGTCCCCGGCGCCCTCGATGGCTCCGGCCGGCGCCGGTGCTCCGTCGTACGGCGGCAACCAGGGCATGGGCAACCAGGGCATGGGTGGTCCCGGCCCGGCCGGTCCGTCCTACGGCGGCCAGCAGCAGATGTCCCCGGCCATGACCCAGCCCATGGCTCCGGTCCGGCCGCAGGGCCCGTCTCCGATGGGTCAGGCTCCCTCACCGATGCGCGGCTTCCTGATCGACGAGGACGACAACTGACGGCCTTTAGTACGCCTTAGGCGTCGTCGGCGTTCAGGGTGGGGCCCCGGATTTTCATCCGGGGCCCCACCCTTTTGCGTTGCCTCTTTCACGCCGGTGACGCCGAAGGCCCGGTTCCGCCAAGTCCTTGGGTTCTCGTGGTCGGCGGAACCGGGCCTTCGTGTGTGCTGTGCGTGGCGTTACGCCTTGCGCAGGCGGAACGTCAGTGACAGGCCCTCGTCCGTGAACGGGTCCCCGTAGGTGTCGTCCGCCTCGCCCTGAACGAAGTCCGTCGCCAGGACCTCGTCGGCGATCAGGCCCGAGTGCTCGGTCAGCGCCGCGGTGACCGCCGGGTCCGTGGACGTCCAGCGGAGCGCGATGCGGTCGGCCACGTCGAGGCCGCTGTTCTTGCGGGCCTCCTGGATCAGCCGGATCGCGTCACGGGCGAGGCCCGCCTGACGCAGCTCCTCCGTGATCTCCAGGTCGAGGGCGACCGTCGCGCCCGAGTCGGACGCCACCGACCAGCCCTCGCGCGGGGTCTCCGTGATGATGACCTCGTCCGGCGCCAGCGTGACCGTCTCGCCGTCGACCTCCACCGACGCCGTGCCCGCGCGCAGGGCGAGGGACAGCGCTGCCGCGTCGGCGTTCGCGACGGCCTTCGCGACGTCCTGGACGCGCTTGCCGAACCGCTTGCCCAGGGCGCGGAAGTTGGCCTTGGCGGTGGTGTCGACCAGCGAGCCGCCCACCTCGGAGAGGGACGCCAGCGAGCTGACGTTCAGCTCCTCCGTGATCTGCGCGTGCAGTTCGCGGTCGAGGGTGTCGAAGCCGGCCGCCGCGACCAAGGCGCGGGACAGCGGCTGACGCGTCTTCACGCCCGACTCCGCGCGCGTGGCACGGCCCAGCTCGACCAGCCGCCGAACGAGCACCATCTGCTTCGACAGCTCCGGGTCGATCGCGGACAGGTCCGCCTCGGGCCAGGACGTCAGGTGGACGGATTCGGGGCTGCCCGGGGTCACCGGCACCACCAGGTCCTGCCAGACCCGCTCGGTGATGAACGGGGTCAGCGGGGCCATCAGCTTCGTGACCGTCTCGACGACCTCGTGCAGGGTGCGCAGCGCGGCCTTGTCGCCCTGCCAGAAGCGGCGCCGGGACCGGCGGACGTACCAGTTGGACAGGTCGTCGACGAACGCCGACAGGAGCTTGCCGGCGCGCTGGGTGTCGTACGCCTCCAGGGCCTGCGTCACCTGGTCGGTGAGGGCGTGGAGTTCGGACAGGAGCCAGCGGTCCAGGACCGGGCGGTCGGCCGGGGCCGGGTCCGCCGCGGACGGGGCCCAGTTCGACGTGCGCGCGTACAGGGCCTGGAAGGCGACCGTGTTCCAGTACGTGAGGAGCGTCTTGCGGACGACCTCCTGGATGGTGCCGTGCCCGACGCGGCGGGCCGCCCACGGGGAACCGCCGGCCGCCATGAACCAGCGCACCGCGTCCGCGCCGTGCCGGTCCATCAGCGGGATGGGGTCCAGGGTGTTGCCCAGGTGCTTGGACATCTTGCGGCCGTCCTCGGCGAGGATGTGGCCGAGGCAGACCACGTTCTCGTACGACGACTTGTCGAAGACGAGCGTGCCGACCGCCATCAGCGTGTAGAACCAGCCGCGGGTCTGGTCGATGGCCTCGCTGATGAACTGCGCCGGGTAGCGCGACTCGAACAGTTCCTTGTTCCGGTACGGGTATCCCCACTGCGCGAACGGCATCGAACCCGAGTCGTACCAGGCGTCGATGACCTCCGGCACGCGCGTGGCCGTCTGTCCGCAGCCGTCCTGGGGGCAGGCGAAGGTGACCGCGTCGATGAAGGGGCGGTGCGGGTCCAGGTCCGACTGGTCGGTGCCCGTGAGCCCGGTCAGCTCCGCGCGGGAGCCGACGACCGTGAGGTGGTCCTCCTCGCAGCGCCAGATCGGGAGCGGGGTGCCCCAGTAACGGCTGCGCGAGAGTGCCCAGTCGATGTTGTTGTTCAGCCAGTCGCCGAAGCGGCCGTTCTTGACCGTCTCCGGGTACCAGTTGGTCTTCTCGTTCTCCTGGAGGAGACGGTCCTTGACGGCCGTGGTGCGGATGTACCAGGACGGCTGCGCGTAGTAGAGGAGCGCGGTGTGGCAGCGCCAGCAGTGCGGGTAGCTGTGCTCGTACGGGATGTGCTTGAAGAGGAGGCCGCGCTGCTGGAGGTCCTCGGTGAGCTTTTCGTCCGCCTTCTTGAAGAAGACACCGCCCACGAGGGGGACGTCCGCCTCGAAGGTGCCGTCCGGGCGGACGGGGTTCACGACCGGCAGGCCGTACGCGCGGCACACCTTGAGGTCTTCCTCACCGAAGGCGGGGGACTGGTGGACCAGACCCGTGCCGTCCTCGGTCGTCACATAGTCCGCGTTCACCACGTAGTGGGTGGGGACGTCCGTCGGGAACTCGACGAGCTCGAACGGACGTTGATAGGACCAGCGCTCCATCTCGGCGCCGGTGAAGGTCTGTCCGGTGGGCTGCCACTCCTCGCCGAGCGCCTTGGTGAGGAGCGGCTCGGCGACGACGAGCTTCTCGCTGTCGGGCGAACCGTTCGTCGCGACCACGTAGGTGACGTCGGGGTGGGCGGCGACCGCGGTGTTGGAGACCAGCGTCCAGGGCGTCGTCGTCCAGACGACGAGGGCGGCCTCGCCGGCCAGCGGACCGGAGGTGAGCGGGAAACGGACGTACACGGAGGGGTCGACGACCGTCTCGTAGCCCTGGGCCAGCTCGTGGTCCGACAGGCCGGTGCCGCAGCGCGGGCACCAGGGGGCGACGCGGTGGTCCTGGGTCAGCAGGCCCTTGGTGAAGATCTCCTTCAGCGACCACCAGACCGACTCGATGTACTCGGGGTCCATCGTGCGGTAGGGGTCGTGGAGGTCGGTCCAGTACCCCATGCGGGTCGTGAGCGCCTCGAAGGCGTCCGTGTGCCGGGTCACCGACTCGCGGCACTTGGCGTTGAACTCGGCGATGCCGTACGCCTCGATGTCCTGCTTGCCGGAGAAGCCGAGCTCCTTCTCGACCGCCAGCTCCACCGGGAGGCCGTGGCAGTCCCAGCCGGCCTTACGGGCCACGTGGTAGCCGCGCATGGTGCGGAAGCGCGGGAACACGTCCTTGAAGACGCGTGCCTCGATGTGGTGGGCGCCCGGCATGCCGTTCGCGGTGGGCGGGCCCTCGTAGAACACCCATTCGGGGCGCCCCTCGGACTGCTCAAGGGTCTTGGCGAAGATCTTCTGGTCGTGCCAGAAGTCGAGCACGGCGTGCTCAAGGGCGGGCAGGTCGACCTGGGCGGGCACCTGGCGGTACGTCGGCGTTGTCATCAGCGAGCTTCCTCCGGCGGACTTTCTGCCTTCCGTCGGAGGGACGAGAGCCGGAATTCTCCGGACGCCGTGTACGGCGTACTCCCGCGGTACCACCCTCCTTGGCTCTCCGGTGCGTCGTGCGCACCGATGAGCCCCCTCATTGGGGTCGCGATACCGGGTCTACTGGCCTTGGCTGGGCTGCTCGCCCCGCTTCGGCTTTCTTCCGGCGGCTCCGGGGTGATCTTCGCGTCGCGCTCGCCCCCGGGCTTCCACCGTCCCCGGGTCGCTCTGGGCTGCGTACGCCGCTACTCGTCCCCATCCACGCTTCTCGCTCCGGCCAGTGTACGGCGCCCCGCGGACGGCGGCCGACCGGTTTTCCGGGCCACCCGAATGGCCAGGGCCGGGTGTCCGGATTCCGGGACGCGCGGCTCGGCGGATTACCGGGCGGGGAGCTGGGCACAACGCTTGCAGGCCTGCCCCGCGGGAGCGGTGGGGTGGGCGAATCGGGTGGCGCTCCCCGTTGCCGCGGGACTCAAGTCGATTTATCGTCCCAGCACGATTCGCGAGCAAGATCACGATATGTGAAGGGGCCGCGGCCATGGTGGCGAAAAAGACCGCCGAGCAGCAGTCGACGACCGGCAGATCCACCGGATCCACGGCCTCGGGGGCCTCCGGCAGTGGCAAGGGCACGGACGCGAAGAAGAGCGCTCTCAAGAAGGGCGCCGCGAAGAAGACCGCGGCTGTCGTGAAGACAGCCGCGGTGAGGACAGCCGTCGGGAAGAGGGCTGCCGCTCCCAGAAGCACCACAGCTCAGGGCGGCGCCGGTAAACGCACTGCCACGAAGAGCACCTCCACGAAGAGCACGACCAGGAAGAGCACCGCCAGCAGGGCGGGCGCGGCCGAGGCCGCGAAGACGACGGGAGCCACGACGGTGGTTGCGAAGAAGACTGCGGGTACGACCACGACGGCGAAGAAGCCCAGCGCGGTCCCCAAGGCGCGGATCGTCGCGGCGCCGGAGCCGGGCGAACTCGCCGTACGCCCCGGTGAGGACCCATGGACCCCGGAGGAGGTGGCGGAGGCACGCGACGAGCTGCAGTCCGAGGTGCAGCGGCTGCGCGCCGAGATCGCGGCCTCCGAGCAGTCGCTCGCGGGTCTGATGCGGGACTCCGGGGACGGCGCGGGCGACGACCAGGCGGACACCGGCACCAAGAACACCACGCGCGAGCACGAGATGGCGCTGGCGGCCAACGCGCGCGAGATGCTCGTCCAGGACGAGCGGGCCCTGGAACGGCTGGACACGAGCACGTACGGCCTGTGCGAGAACTGCGGCAACGCGATCGGCAAGGCGCGTATGCAGGCCTTCCCGCGCGCGACGCTGTGCGTCGAATGCAAGCAGAAGCAGGAGCGCCGCTACTGACCGGCCGCCGATCCTCGCCGTGTGCCTCCTGCGCTCCTGTGTGCCAGGAGGCGTGTCGTACTCTCGTCCTCAGTCAGGAACCTAGGTTGAGGGACTCACGTGGCAGAGGCGGAGCGCATCATCGGTACGCCGGACATCCCAGACGCGGCGGGAGCCGAGCCGGAAACCCCGGACGAGCGGCCCCGGGGCAGGCGCCGGATCCTCGTGCTGTTCACGGTCGCCGCGCTGGCGTACGCGCTGGACCTCGCCAGCAAGATGATCGTGGTCGCCAAGCTGGAGCACCACGCGCCGATCGAGATCATCGGGGACTGGCTGAGGTTCGAGGCGATCCGCAACGCGGGCGCCGCCTTCGGCATGGGTGAGGCCTTCACGGTGATCTTCACGGTCATCGCCGCGTCCGTGATCGTCGTGATCGCCCGTCTGGCCCGCAAGCTCTACAGCGTGCCCTGGGCGATCGCGCTCGGTCTGCTGCTCGGCGGCGCGCTGGGCAATCTGACCGACCGGATCTTCCGCTCACCGGGCGTCTTCGAGGGCGCGGTCGTCGACTTCATCGCGCCCAAGCACTTCGCGGTCTTCAACCTGGCCGACTCGGCGATCGTCTGCGGCGGCGTCCTGATCGTTCTGCTGTCCTTCAAGGGGCTCGACCCGGACGGGACCGTCCACAGGGACTGACGGGCTGGGCGGGGTTTGTCCACAGGCGCGGTCGGGGGTGTCGGGCCCGTCCTGCATACTCGACAGGTGAGTACGATTCCCGAGATCCGCAACCTGCCCGTGCCGGACGGCCTGGAGGGTGAGCGTGTCGACGCCGCCATCTCCCGGATGTTCGGCTTCTCCCGTACGAAGGCCGCCGAGCTGGCCGCGGCGGGGAAGGTCATGGTCGACGGCTCGGTGGTCGGCAAGTCGGAGCGGGTGCACGGCGGGGCCTGGCTCGAGGTCGAGATGCCGCAGGCGCCCGCCCCCGTGCAGGTGGTGGCCGAGCCGGTCGAGGGCATGGTGATCGTGCATGACGACGACGACATCGTCGTGATCGTCAAGCCCGTCGGCGTGGCCGCGCACCCCTCGCCCGGCTGGACCGGGACGACCGTCATCGGCGGGCTCGCCGCCGCCGGATACCGCATCTCCACCTCCGGTGCCGCCGAGCGCCAGGGCATCGTGCACCGGCTCGACGTCGGCACGTCCGGCCTGATGGCGGTGGCCAAGTCGGAACGTGCGTACACGTCGCTCAAGCGCCAGTTCAAGGAGCGCACGGTCGACAAGCGCTACCACGCGCTGGTCCAGGGCCACCCCGACCCGATGAGCGGCACGATCGACGCGCCCATCGGCCGGCACCCCACCCACGACTACAAGTGGGCGGTCACGGCCGAGGGCAAGGCGTCCGTCACGCACTACGACCTCATCGAGGCGTTCCGCGCGGCCTCCCTGCTCGACGTGAAGCTGGAGACCGGCCGCACCCACCAGATCCGCGTCCACATGGCCGCCCACCGGCATCCCTGCGTCGGCGACCTGACGTACGGGGCGGACCCGACGCTCTCGAAGCGGCTCGGCCTGACCCGCCAGTGGCTGCACGCCGTACGCCTCGGCTTCGAGCACCCGGGGGACGGGACCTGGGTCGAGTTCGAGAGCGACTACCCGGACGACCTGGCCACCGCCCTGGAGCGGGTGCGCGAGGAGACCTACGCATGACCCTGCCGTCGTACGTGGTGCGCGTCGCCGAGGATCCCGCCGACCGCGAGGCCTGTTTCGCGGTGCGCAAGGAGGTCTTCGTCGCCGAGCAGCGGGTGCCGGAGGACCTGGAGTACGACGAGTTCGACGCGGGCGCGCTGCATGTGGTGGCCGTCCGGGAGGACGGGGCGGCGCTCGGCACGGGACGGTTGCTGTACGGGGAGGCCGCGGTCGGCCGGACCGGGGGCGACCTGTCCGTGGGGTCGCTCGGGCGGCTCGCGGTGCGGAAGGAAGCGCGGGGGCTCGGGGTCGGGGCCGCCCTCGTGCGGGGTATCGAGGCGGCGGCTCGGGGGCTGGGGCTTGCCGCGGTGGATCTGCATGCGCAGACCTCCGCGCTGGGGTTCTACGAGCGGCTCGGGTATGCGGGGTACGGGGTCGAGTTCCACGAGGCCGGTATCGCGCATCGTGCGATGCGGCGTTCTTTCTAGGGTTCCCTCCCACCCACGCACCGCCCGTCGGAGGTATCTAGCCTCGGCCGGCTGTCCTCGGTGTTTCGTGGGCCCTGCGCGGTGTTCCGTCCTGGAAGCGGCGGGCCGTCTGGTTGCCCGGAGGCAGGGACGCGTCCGCCGTGTTGACCCGGGGGAGGGCGTACGGGTGCTGCTCGGTCAGCCAGCGGATCATGCCCTCGCGGACGTGTACCCGGACCTTCCAGACGTCGTCCGCGTCCTTCGCCGTCACCAGGGCGCGTACCTCCATGGTGCTCGGCGTGGCGTCCGTGACGGACAGGTCGCAGGCGCGGCCGTCCCAGGCCGGGCACTCGCGCAGGAGGTCGCGGAGCTTCTCCCGCATCGCCTCCATGGGCGCGCTGTGGTCGAGGTGCCAGAAGACTATGCCGGTCATCTGGGCCCCGCCCCGCGACCAGTTCTCGAAGGGCTTCGAGGTGAAGTAGGACACCGGCATCGTGATGCGGCGCTCGTCCCAGGTGCGCACGCTCAGGAACGTGAGCGTGATCTCGTCGACCGTGCCCCACTCGCCGTCCACCACGACGGTGTCGCCCAGGCGCACCATGTCGCCGAAGGCGATCTGGAACCCCGCGAACATGTTGCTCAGCGTCGACTGGGCCGCCACACCCGCGACGATGCCCAGGATTCCGGCCGACGCCAGCAGCGAGGCGCCGGCCGCCCGCATCGCCGGGAACGTCAGCAGCATCGCCGCCACCGCCACGACGCCCACGACCGCCGCGACCACCCGCGTGATCAGCGACACCTGGGTGCGGACCCGGCGGACCCGGGCCGGGTCGGGGTGGATACGGGCGTAGCGGGTGTATGAGGTGTCCACGACCGCCGTCGCGATGCGGACGATCAGCCAGGCCGTCGAGCCGATCAGCACCAGCGTCAGGGCCCGGCCGACGGCGACCTGGTGCTCCTTGAGCAGGTCGGCCTGGTGGTAGGACCCTCTGAGCAGCGCCGCGCACAGGACGAGCTGGTAGGGCACGCGGCCCCGGCGCAGCAGTCCCCACAGCGGTGTCTCGGTCTGCCGTTCGTCCGCCTTGCGCAGCACGCGGTCCGTGGCCCAGCCGATGAGCAGCGTGAGCACGACCGAGCCACCGAGGACGATCAGCGGGCGCAGTACGTTCTCCATGCCGGAGAACGTAACCGGTGGAGGGCGGTCCTGAACATGTGGGGGGCTTCTGTGTCAGTGGTCACTGGCACGATGTCCACATGAACGTGATGCTCTTTCACTCGACCTATGGGCTTCGCCCCGCCGTACGTGCCGCGGCGGACCGGCTGCGGGCGGCCGGACACGAGGTGTGGACCCCCGACCTCTTCGACGGGCACACCTTCGAGACCGTCGAGGAGGGCATGGCCTTCAAGGACGCCATAGGCAAGGACGAGCTGCTCAGACGGGCGATCCTGGCCGCCGCGCCCTACTCCGGGCGGGGGCTGGTGTACGCGGGGTTCTCGTTCGGTGCCGCGACCGCGCAGACGCTCGCGCTCGGCGACGCCAAGGCGCGCGGGCTGTTGCTGCTGCACGGCACGTCGGACATCGCCGAGACCGCGTCGGTGGACGAGCTGCCGGTCCAGCTGCACGTGGCCGAGCCGGACGCGTTCGAGACCGACGACTGGCTGGGCTCCTGGTATCTCCAGATGGGCAAGGCGGGCGCCGACGTGGAGATCTACCGGTACGCCGGGGCCGGTCACCTCTACACCGACCCCGACCTGCCGGACTACGACGAGGAGGCGGCCGGGGCCACCTGGCGGGTGGCGCTCGGCTTCCTCGACAGTCTGTAGGGCCGGTTCTTCGGGATCGTCAGCCGACCGGCCGTCCGCGGGCTACACCGGGGCGTACGTCCGCTCCACCTTCTGGGTGCCGCTGAGCGTGCGGTACGAGCGCCACCAGGTCGAGGTCGCGTTCGCCTTCGTGCGGTCGGACAGCACGTAGTAGTCCATCTGCGCGCGGTCCGCGGTGATGTCCAGGACGCCGTAGCCGTGCCGGTCGGTGTCGACCCAGTGGACGTGCCGGTTGGCCGCCTGGATGATCGGCGCGGCGAGCGCGGTGACGGTGCCCTCGGGGACCTTGAGGATGTCGTCGAGGTTGTCGGAGGTGACCGACGTGACGACGAACTCCGTGGCGGCCGAGGCCGACAGCGGGTAGGTGCCGGCGTCCACGGGCACGTCGTTGGCCCAGGCCATGTGGATGTCGCCGGTCAGGAAGACCGTGTTGCGGATCGCGTTGGAGCGGAGGTGGGCGAGGAGTTCACGGCGGTCGTCCGTGTAGCCGTCCCACTGGTCGGTGTTGAGGGCGAGCCCCTCCTTGGGCAGGCCGAGCAGTTCGGCGAGCGGCTTCAGGAGGTCGGCGGTGAGGGAGCCGATGACGAACGGCGAGATCATCACCGAGTTCCCGACCAGCCGCCAGGCGGTGTCGGAGGCCTTCAACCCCGCCTTCAGCCAGTCCAGTTGGGCCCGGCCGGTGATCGTACGAGCCGGGTCGTCGACCGTACCGCTGCCGGTGGACACCTGCTGGGAGCGGAAGGAGCGCAGGTCGAGGAGGGAGAGGTCGGCGAGCTTGCCGAAGCGGAGGCGCCGGTAGGTGGTGCCCGCGATCGCCGGGCGGACCGGCATCCACTCGAAGTAGGCCTGCTTCGCCGCCGACTGCCGGCTCGACCAGGTGCCCTCCGTGCCCTCGGTGTGGTTCTCGGCGCCGCCCGACCACGCGTCGTTGGCGAACTCGTGGTCGTCCCAGATCGCGACGACGGGGGCCGCCGCGTGCAGGGCCTGGAGGTCGGAGTCGGTCTTGTAACGCCCGTGCCGTACGCGGTAGTCGGCGAGCGTGAGGATCTCGTGCGCGGGGGAGTGCGGTCGTACGACGGTGCCGCGGGTGCCGTACCCGCCGGTGCCGTACTCGTAGATGTAGTCGCCGAGGTGCAGCCAGGCGTCCAGGTCGCCGCGCGCCGCGAGGTGGCGGTACGAGGAGAAGTAGCCGGCCTCCCAGTTGGCGCAGGAGACCACGCCGAAGCGCAGACCCGTCACCGCGGCGTCCGCGGCGGGCGCGGTGCGGGTGCGGGCGGCGGGGGAGTCCGTGCCGCCGGCGGAGAAGCGGAACCAGTAGTCCGTGGCGGGCGAGAGACCACGGATGTCGGCCTTGACCGTGTGGTCGGCGGCGGCCGTCGCGGTGGTCGAGCCCTTGGAGACGACGTTCGCGAACGCCTTGTCGAGGGCGACGGTCCAGCTCACCTCGGTGTCCGGGCCGAGCCCGGAGCCTGGTATCGCCTCGGCGGTGGGTGTCACGCGCGTCCACAACAGGACGCCGTCCGGCAGCGGATCGCCGGAGGCGACCCCGTGCAGGAACGCGGGGACCTCGGCAGCGGCACGGGCGGGCAGCGCGGCGGCCAGCGGACCGGCCAGTACGGCGGTCGCCGCGGCGGCCTTGACGACCGTACGGCGGCGTGGGGCGAGGGAGTTGACCCGGGCGCCCGTGGACTCGGAGGAAGAGCTTCGACTCGTCACGGGCGCTGAGATTACTGATCAGTAGGCCAGAAGAGCGGGCGAACGACAAAAGTTCGCCCGCTCTTCGGCTGAACGTCCACCGGGGCCGAGCGGCGGACCGTACGACAGGCGCTCCGAACGCGCCGGAACCCGCTGCTCAGGCCTTCAGCGCCGCCGTGATCGCCGTGGTGAAGTCGGCGACCGTCATGGGCGCGTTCTCACTGTTCGGGGCCGTGAGCTTCTTGCCGTCCATCACCAGGCTCGGAGTGCCGTTGACGCCGTCCTTGTTGGTGTTGAACGTCTGGGACATCGCCAGCGCCCAGGCGTCGTACGTGCCGTTCTTGACGGCGGTCTGGAACTTCGTGTTGTTCTTGAGCGCGCCGACCGTGTCCGCCACCTTGATCAGGTAGTCGTCGCTCTTGAACTTGTCGTCCGTCTCCTCGGGGTGGTACTTCGCCGAGTAGAGCGCGGTCTTGTACTCCAGGAACGCCTCCGGGCTCACGTTCAGCGCGGCACCCATGGCGCTCATCGCGTTCTTGGAGCCCTCGCCGCGGGAGCCGATCTGGATCTTCCCGCTGTCGTCGGTGTCACCGTCGAGGAACGTGCCACCGATGTACTGGATCTTGAACTTGCCCGCGTCGAAGTCCTGCTTGAGGGTCGAGCCGACCGTCTGCTCGAACTGGGCGCAGATCGGGCAGCGCGGGTCCTCGTACAGCTTGAGGGTCTTCTTGGCGGTGCTCTTGCCGAGGATCACCGTCGTGCCGTTGGTGCCCGTGGTGTTGGCCGGCGCGACGACCTTCGCGTCCTTCGCCGTGTCCCAGTAGCCCGGCTTGTTGTTCTGCACGACCGCGTAGCCGATACCGCCGGCTATCGCGAGGACGGCGACGACGGCACCGGCCACGATGACCTGCCGCTTGACCTTGTCGCGCTTGGCCTGGCGCTCGCGCTCCTCGCGCAGACGTTCACGGGCCGCGTTCTTGGACGCCTGGCTGTTTCGCTTGCTCATGCTGGTGATCTCCCTGGGGGACGCGTACGCGGCATGGGCGGCGTACACGGAAACGAATGAGGGCCTGCCGGTGCTCGGTGCTGTCGCTCAGGCGAAGGCGAGCAGGCTCGGGCGCGGCGGTCCCCGTCGTCCCAGGGAGTGCACGAGCAGACGCGCGCGGAGGGCGGCGACGCGCTGAGCCGGCCGCGGCAGACGGCGTACCGCCGGGGCGGACCGGACCGTCACCGCGGCGGCGGCCAGCAGCAGCGGACGGAAGGTGGAGGTGGTGAGCGCGCCCAGCAGCTGGGCCAGGGCCCGCTCGCCCCGGCGCAGCCAGGCGGCGGCCAGCAGCCCCACGCCGACATGCGCGGCCAGCAGCAGCCAGGCCGTCGACGGGCCCGAGTGGGCGAGCAGCGCCGCCACCCGGTCGGTGTCGGTACCCGCCACCCGGGCCAGCGGGGTGCTCACACCGTCGCCGGCGCACAGCACGTCGAAGCCGACCGAACGCAGCGGGCCGGCCACCGGGCCGCCCGCCCGGCCGTAACAGACGGTCTGGCCGGTGGTGAAGACCGTGTCGGCGGCCAGCTCCAGCGGGATCAGCAGAGCCGCGATCCGGGCGAAGCCGCGCTCACGGCCGGCCAGGGCGTACGCGACGACGAAGACGGCGGCGGCGATCACGGCCACCGTCCCCATCGGCAGCGGGACCCGGGACAGCAGCACGTGCGACGCGCTGCTGAGTGTCACGACGAGTGCCGTGAACAGTGCCGCGCGTACGGCTCTGAGGTGGGTCCCGGATATGTCCATAGCGGAGGTGAGTGTGTCACGGACTCCTGTAAGAGGCCCCTAAAAGCTCCCTGTGAGCCTGTGCACTGTCGGAAGAGGTGTCCAATGGGCTGTCTAGAGACCCGGGATCCGGCCGTTGCGGAACAGGTCCACGAAGGTCTGGTGGTCGCTGCGCGCGCGTGCGCCGTACTCGTGGGCGAAGTCCACCAGGACGTCCGCGAAGCCCGCCTCGTCGGCCGCGATCACCGCGTCGATGGCCCGCTCCGTGGAGAAGGGCACCAGGGACTCGCCGGACTGGTCGTCCGCCGCCGCGTGCATCGTGGCCGTCGCCCGGCCCAGGTCGGCGACGACGGCCGCGATCTCCACCGGGTCGTCGATGTCACCCCAGTCCAGGTCAACGGCGTACGGCGACACCTCGGCGACCAGCTGACCGCGGCCGTCCAGCTCGGTCCAGCCCAGCCACGGGTCGGCGTGGTCCTGGAGGGCGCGCTGCGAGATCACCGTGCGGTGGCCCTCGTGCTGGAAGTAGCCGCGGATCGCCGGGTCGGTGATGTGCCGGGAGACGGCCGGGGTCTGGGCCTGCTTGATGTAGATCACCACATCGTTCTCCAGGGCGTCCGTGGCGCCCTCCAGAAGGATGTTGTAGGAGGGCAGCCCGGCCGAGCCGATGCCGATGCCGCGACGGCCGACGACGTCCTTCACCCGGTACGAGTCCGGGCGGGTCAGGGACGACTCCGGCAGCGTCTCCAGATAGCCGTCGAAGGCGGCCAGCACCTTGTAGCGCGTGGCCGCGTCCAGCTCGATGGAGCCGCCGCCCGGCGCGAACCGGCGCTCGAAGTCACGGATCTCCGTCATCGAGTCGAGCAGCCCGAACCGCGTCAGCGAGCGCGCGTCGCGCAGCGCGTCCAGCAGCGGACCCTGGGCGGTGTCCAGGGTGAACGGCGGCACCTCGTCGCTCTTCGCGCCGGTCGCGAGGGCACGGATGCGCTCGCGGTACGCGCCCGCGTACGTCCGGACGAGCTCGGTGATCTGCTCGTCGGAGAGCGCCTTCGCGTACCCGATGAGGGCCAGGGAGGCGGCGAGACGCTTGAGGTCCCAGGTGAAGGGCCCGACGTACGCCTCGTCGAAGTCGTTCACGTTGAAGATCAGCCGGCCCTCGGCGTCCATGTACGTGCCGAAGTTCTCCGCGTGCAGGTCGCCGTGGATCCACACGCGCGCGGTGCGGTCGTCCAGGTAGGGTCCGCCCCGCCGCTCGGCCTCCAGGTCGTGGTAGAAGAGGCACGCCGTACCCCGGTAGAACGCGAACGCGGAAGCCGCCATCTTGCGGAACTTCACGCGGAACGCGGCCGGATCGGCGGCCAGAAGCTCTCCGAACGCGGTGTCGAAGACGGTGAGGATCTCCTCGCCGCGGTGCTCGGCGCTGAGCTGCGGAACCGACATCGCTGGGTGCCTCCTGGTGCAGGTGGTGCAAGACGAATGGGGCCGGACAGGCCGACCGGGGAGACGAATGACTCCGTCGTCCCCCCAACGTCCGAAGGTACGCCTCAGTGCCCACGACCCGCTCACGAACGTACGGGGAGCCGCCTCCCGCTGTCAGTGCCGAGGCTTAGACTTCGTCGCTGTCCCCCCAGACTGCCCGCAGCCTGTCGCCGAGCGTTTTCCATGGAGGCCATGCCGTGTCAAAGCCGCCGTTCACGCACCTGCACGTCCACACCCAGTACTCGCTGCTGGACGGTGCCGCGCGGCTCAAGGACATGTTCGAGGCGTGCAACGAGATGGGCATGACCCATATCGCCATGTCCGACCACGGCAACCTCCATGGCGCGTACGACTTCTTCCACACCGCCAAGAAGGCCGGTGTCACGCCGATCATCGGCATCGAGGCGTATGTGGCGCCCGAGTCGCGGCGCAACAAGCGGAAGATCCAGTGGGGCCAGCCGCACCAGAAGCGCGACGACGTGTCGGGTTCCGGCGGTTACACCCACAAGACGATCTGGGCGTCCAACGCGAAGGGCCTGCACAACCTCTTCAGGCTGTCCTCGGACGCCTACGCGGAGGGCTGGCTGCAGAAGTGGCCGCGCATGGACAAGGAGACCATCTCCCAGTGGTCCGAGGGGCTCATCGCCTCCACCGGCTGCCCCTCCGGCGAGCTCCAGACCAGGCTGCGCCTCGGCCAGAAGGAGGAGGCGCTCAAGGCGGCCTCCGAGTACCAGGACATCTTCGGCAAGGACCGGTACTTCCTGGAGCTGATGGACCACGGCATCGAGATCGAGAGCCGGGTCCGTGACGGCCTCCTGGAGATCGGCAAGAAGCTCGGCATCCCGCCCCTGGTGACGAACGACTCGCACTACACGTACGCGCACGAGTCGGTCGCACACGACGCGCTGCTGTGCATCCAGACCGGCAAGAACCTCTCCGACCCCGACCGCTTCCGCTTCGACGGCACCGGCTACTACCTGAAGTCCACGGACGAGATGTACGCCATCGACTCCTCGGACGCCTGGCAGGAGGGCTGCGCCAACACCCTCCTGGTCGCCGAACAGATCGACACCGCAGGCATGTTCGAGGCCAAAAACCTCATGCCGAAGTTCGACATCCCGGACGGCTTCACCGAGATCACCTGGTTCCAGGAAGAGGTCCGGCTCGGCATGAACCGCCGCTTCCCCGGCGGTGTCCCCGAGGACCGCCAGAAGCAGGCGGAGTACGAGATGGACGTCATCATCCAGATGGGGTTCCCGGGGTACTTCCTCGTCGTCGCCGACTTCATCATGTGGGCCAAGAAGCAGGGCATCGCGGTCGGCCCCGGCCGTGGTTCCGCGGCCGGTTCGATCGTCGCGTACGCCATGGGCATCACCGACCTCGACCCGATCCCGCACGGCCTGATCTTCGAGCGGTTCCTCAACCCCGAGCGCGTCTCCATGCCCGACGTCGACATCGACTTCGACGAACGCCGGCGCGTCGAGGTGATCCGGTACGTGACCGAGAAGTACGGCGCCGACAAGGTCGCCATGATCGGCACCTACGGCAAGATCAAGGCGAAGAACGCCATCAAGGACTCCGCGCGCGTGCTGGGCTATCCGTACGCCATGGGGGACCGGCTCACCAAGGCGATGCCCGCCGACGTCCTCGGCAAGGGCATCGACCTCAACGGCATCACCGACCCCTCGCACCCGCGTTACAGCGAGGCCGGTGAGATCCGGGCGATGTACGAGAACGAGCCCGACGTGAAGAAGGTCATCGACACCGCCAAGGGCGTCGAGGGTCTGGTCCGGCAGATGGGTGTGCACGCGGCCGGCGTCATCATGTCCAGCGAGCCCATCGTGGACCACGCCCCGATCTGGGTGCGGCACACCGACGGCGTGACCATCACCCAGTGGGACTACCCGCAGTGCGAGTCGCTGGGCCTGCTGAAGATGGACTTCCTGGGCCTGCGCAACCTGACCATCATGGACGACGCCGTCAAGATGGTGAAGGCCGGCAAGGCCGTCGACCTCGACCTGCTGGCCCTGCCGCTGGACGATCCGGCGACGTTCGAACTGCTCCAGCGCGGTGACACCCTCGGGGTGTTCCAGTTCGACGGCGGCCCCATGCGCTCGCTGCTGCGCCTGATGAAGCCCGACAACTTCGAGGACATCTCCGCCGTCTCGGCGCTCTACCGTCCCGGCCCGATGGGCATGGACTCGCACACCAACTACGCGCTGCGCAAGAACAAGCTCCAGGAGATCACCCCGATCCACAAGGAGCTGGAGGAGCCTCTCCAGGAGGTCCTCGCGGTCACCTACGGTCTGATCGTCTACCAGGAGCAGGTGCAGAAGGCCGCCCAGATCATCGCCGGGTACTCCCTCGGCGAGGCCGACATCCTGCGCCGTGTGATGGGCAAGAAGAAGCCCGACGAACTGGCCAAGAACTTCACCATCTTCCAGGCCGGCGCCAAGAAGAACGGCTACAGCGACGAGGCGATCAAGGCCCTGTGGGACGTCCTGGTCCCCTTCGCCGGATACGCCTTCAACAAGGCCCACTCGGCCGCGTACGGACTGGTGTCCTACTGGACCGCCTATCTGAAGGCCAACTACCCGGCCGAGTACATGGCGGGTCTGCTCACCTCGGTCAAGGACGACAAGGACAAGTCCGCGATCTATCTGAACGAGTGCCGGCGCATGGGTATCAAGGTGCTCCCGCCGAACGTCAACGAGTCGATGTCCAACTTCGCCGCCCAGGGCGACGACGTGATCCTCTTCGGCCTCTCCGCGGTGCGCAACGTCGGCACGAACGTCGTCGAGTCGATCATCAAGTCCCGCAACGCCAAGGGGAAGTACGGCTCCTTCCCCGACTACCTCGACAAGGTCGAGGCCGTCGTCTGCAACAAGCGGACCACGGAGTCGCTGATCAAGGCCGGCGCCTTCGACAGCATGGGGCACACCCGTAAGGGCCTCACCGCGCACTTCGAGCCGATGATCGACAACGTGGTCGCGGTGAAGCGGAAAGAGGCCGAGGGACAGTTCGACCTCTTCGGCGGCATGGGCGAGGCGGAGACCAGCGAGCCCGGCTTCGGCCTCGACGTCGAGTTCACCACCGACGAGTGGGACAAGGCCTATCTGCTCGCCCAGGAGCGGGAGATGCTCGGCCTGTACGTCTCCGACCACCCGCTCTTCGGCCTGGAGCACGTCCTGTCCGACAAGGCCGACGCCGGCATCTCCCAGCTCACCGGAGGTGAGCACGCGGACGGCGCGGTCGTCACCATCGGCGGCATCATCTCCGGCCTCCAGCGCAAGATGACCAAACAGGGCAACGCCTGGGCCATCGCCACCGTCGAGGACCTCGCCGGTTCCATCGAGTGCATGTTCTTCCCGGCGACCTACCAGCTGGTGTCGACCCAACTCGTCGAGGACGCCGTCGTCTTCGTCAAGGGACGCCTCGACAAGCGCGAGGACGTGCCCCGGCTGGTCGCGATGGAACTCCAGGTCCCCGACCTGTCCAACGCCGGCACCAACGCGCCCGTGATCCTCACGATCCCCGCGCTGAAGGTCACCCCGCCGATGATCAGCAGGCTCGGCGAGATCCTCAGCCACCACAAGGGCGAGAGCGAGGTCCGCATCAGACTCCAGGGACCGAGCAAGACCACCGTGCTGCGGCTCGACCGCCACCGGGTGAAGCCCGACCCGGCACTCTTCGGCGACCTGAAGGTGCTGCTCGGACCGTCCTGCCTCGCCGGCTGACCGGCGGATGTGAGTGAGGGGCGCACCCGGTTCCGGGTGCGCCCCTCACTGTGTCCGGGCTTCAACAGCCCGCTGTTCAGCTGTCTGTCGTACCGAGTGGCGGGTCAGTGGCGGTCAGGGCGGCTCAGTTGTGGCCGAAGCGCTTCTGCCGGCCCTTGCGTGCCATGTCACCGGGAGTCACCTGGGTGGCGCGCTGCTCGACCTGCGACTCCATCGAGGAGGACTTCGCCTGCTCGGTTCCGCGCTCGGCCTGCGACGCCTGTTCGTGCGGGCGACTCTGCTTTTTGTTCTTGGCCATGGTGATCTTCCTCCTGAGGGGGATCTAGGGGCCAAATCCGGAATCAGATTCACATGGCCCGACAAAGCGCGCATGTCAGAGAATTACCGTGCGTAATGTCGTACGTAATAGGGTCGAATCGTGCGGTGGGACCCTCGGCCGACCCGGGGAACGCCACGCCGAAGATCGAGTTCGGGCCGTTAACCCCCGCGCGGTCGGGCAGACTCGAAGCAAGCCCGAAGCAAACCTCCCGGAAAGAGGGTGGATCGCGTGGACCGCTGCATCGTCCTGGTGGACGCCGGGTATCTGCTGGGGGCCGCCGCGAGTCTTCTCGCCGGAGAGCCCTCGCGGTCCCGCATCACCGTCGACCACCCCGCCCTCATCCAGGGCCTGCGAGAGCGCGCCGAATCGGACACCGAACGGCCACTGCTGCGCATCTACTGGTTCGACGGCGCCCCCGACCGGGTGCCCCAGCCCGAGCACCGCAGACTCCGCGTGATGCCCCGGGTCACCGTCCGGCTCGGCGCCCTGACCCGCAGCGACGGACGGTGGGCCCAGAAGGGCGTCGACGCCGCCATGCACGCCGAGCTGACCGAGCTGGCCCGCAACCGCGCCTGCTCCGACATCGTCCTCGTCACCGGCGACGGCGATCTGCTGCCGGGCATGATGGCGGCCAAGGAGCACGGGGTCGCCGTACACCTGTGGGCCGTGCAGGCCGCCGACGGCGACTACAACCAGTCCGAGGACCTGGTCGCCGAGGCCGACGAGCGGCGCGTCCTCGACCGTACGTGGATCACCAAGGCCGTACGGGCCAAGGAGCTCGGCGGGGTCTGCGCACCGCAGCCCGCGCCCCGCCCCGAGATCGCCGCGATCCTGTCCGCGCCGCTGCCCGAGTCGGCGCACGCGCAGGCGGCCGAGCGGGACACCGGCGAGCGGCAGGAGCACTCGGCGGCACCCGCCGAGCAGAACGGCGAGCAGGAGCGCGTACCCACCGCCAAGGGCGTACCGACCCCCAAGGACCTGGCCGCGCTGCGGGCCCCCGGCGCCCAGCCCGCCCAGCCTCCCGCCAACGCGACCCTGCGCTGGTCCTCCGACAAGGGCTGGGTCGACCGGCCGGGCGTGGCCGCCGAGCCCCCCGAGATCGCCGCCATGCCGACGCTCGCCCAGCTCACCTCGGCCGAGCAGCGGTGGGCCGACCGCGAGGAGGACATCACCACGGTCGGCGGTGATCCGTACGAGGTCGGACAGGTGTTCTCGCGCCGCTGGATGGAGCGCCTCCCGGAGCCCGCCCAGGTGCAGAAACTGTCCACGATGTACCCCCGCATCCCGCACCGCATCGACGGCGAACTGCTGCGCTACGCCGCCCGCTTCGGCCTGCTCGCCCACAAGGACGACCAGATCGACGAGCACGACCGGTACGCGATCAGGGCCGGCTTCTGGCGCGAGATCGACGTCCGTACGACCGCGGAACACGCGCCCGCCGGGGATTGACCGGCCCCCGCGGTGGAAGGACGGGCGGGGGTTGGATTTCAGGCGGAGTCGGGCACCCCGTACTCTCGCCTTCGTGAGTACGCGCACGGCACACGCAGCCCGACACGGTGACGACGTCGTGTGCGCGGTGCGCGATCTCACCAAGACCTATCGCGCGGTACGCGGCCGACGCGGCGCCCCGGGAACACCCGAGGTGCAGGCCACCGACGCCGTGGACCTGGACGTCCGGCGCGGTGAGATCTTCGGCCTGCTCGGGCCGAACGGCGCCGGCAAGTCGAGCCTCGTCCGGCAGATCACCGGCCTGATGCGCCCCGACCGGGGCAGCGTCGAGATCCTGGGCCACGACGTGGTGCGCCACCCCGAGCGCGCCGCGCGCATCCTCGCCTATCTCGGCCAGGAGTCCAGCGCCCTCGACGAACTGACCGTCTCACTCGCCGTCGAGACCACCGCGCGGCTGCGCGGCCTGGAGGTACGGCAGGCGCGCGCGGAACGGGACGCGGTCCTGGAGGAACTCGGGCTCACCTCCCTTGCCGCCCGGCCCATCCGCAAACTGTCCGGCGGGCAGCGGCGGCTCGCGTGCTTCGCCACCGCGCTCGTCGGGGAACGTCCGCTGCTCGTCCTCGACGAGCCGACGACCGGGATGGATCCGGTGGCGCGGCGGGCGGTGTGGTCGGCGGTCGACCGGCGGCGCGCCGAGCGCGGTACGACGGTGCTGCTGGTGACGCACAACGTGATCGAGGCCGAGACGGTTCTCGACCGGGTGGCTGTTCTCGACCGGGGACGGGTGATCGCGTGCGACACCCCGTCCGGGCTGAAGGAGCAGGTGGCCGGCGAGGTCCGGGTCGATCTGGTCTGGCGGGAGGCGGCGCCCCTGCACGTCCCCGAGGTCGCCGCGCTGCGGGACCGGGCGGTCGAGTCGGGGCGCAGGTGGACGTTGCGGCTGGCTCCCGAGGAGGCCCGCGCGGCCGTCGCCACCGTCACCGGCGGGGCCGCCTTCACGGCGCTGGACGACTTCACCCTGGCCACGCCGAGCCTGGAGGACGTGTACCTGGCGCTCGGCGGGAAAGCGCAGGGGCTGGTGAAGGCGTGAGCGGCAGGGCGGGTACGACCGGCGTGAGTGCGCGGGGCTCCGGATCCGTACGGGTGGGCGGGCGGACGCCGTCGGGGGAGAGGGCGGCTGTCGTGACCGGGACGAAGAGGAGCAGCTCGACGTGAGTGTCGTACCCGCCGAGGCGCTGCCGGGCAGCGCCCTGGCCATGGAGGAGACGCCCGCGCGCCGCGCGACGGCCGAGCTCGGGCCGCGTGCGCGCCTGTGGCCCGCGCTCGTCGCGGTGTACCGGGCGCAGTTGTCCCGGGCCCGGGTCGCGCGGATTCCGCTGCTGTTCGTGGCCACCTTCCAGTCCGTCGGGATCATGATCCTGATGCGGGGTGTCGTGGATGGGGGCAACGAGGCTCGGGCCGTGGTGGCCGGGGCTTCGGTGCTCGTCGTGGCTTTCGTCGCGCTGAATCTGCTCGCCCAGTACTTCGGGCAGCTGCGGGCCAGCGGTGGACTCGACCACTACGCGACGCTGCCGGTACCGCCCGCGGCCGTGGTGCTCGGCGCGGCGGGGGCGTACGCCTCCTTCACCGTGCCGGGGACCGTCGTGACAGCGGTGTTCGGGTGTCTGCTGTACGGGCTGCCGCTGACACACCTGTGGGTGCTCGCCCTGGTGATCCCGCTCGCGGGGGCCGCGCTCGCCGGGCTCGGCGCCGCGTTCGGGCTGCTCGCGCCCCGGCCGGAACTCGCGACGCTGCTCGGGCAGTTGGGCATGTCGGCGGCGCTTTTGCTGGGGGTGCTGCCGGCGGACCGGATGCCGGGGGTGGTGCGGTTCGCGCGGGATCTACTGCCTTCCACCTACGGCGTGGAGGCCTTCGCCCGGACCTTCGGGTCCGACCCCGACTGGGCCTTCGTGTTCGGTGACCTCGCCGTGTGCGCGGGGGTCGGGGTGGCCTCGCTGGCCGTCGCGACCTGGGCGTACCGTCGGGCGGCCGTCCGGTGACGCGCCGCACAGACGGGCCTGGCACGATGTCAGGGTGACCGCACCGCTGACTCCGCCTCCGCCGCCGCATCAAGAGCCCTCCCACGACCGTGACGAGGCCTCGCGGTCCCAGCAGCCCCTGCAGCAGCAGCCCTCGCTCCAGCAGGCCCCGGACGGCCGGTCCCGGCAGTTCTGGCCGGAGCCGTCGGGGGGAAGCGGGTTCGCACCGGCGTACAGCCAGGACGGCCCCGGGATGAAGACCGAGCTGCGGGAGGCCGCCGTCGTCACGGTGGCTCTGGCGCTCGGTGGGGTGCTGCTCGGGCTGTTGTGGTGGTGGCTGGCGCCGAGTGTGCCGCTGGTCGGCGACATCGTCGAGAACCGGTGGATCGTGTACGTCAAGGACAGCGAGGGCGAACAGGCGATCGGGGTCGACGGAACGTTCACTCTGCTGGCGTTCGCCCTGGGGGCGGTGAGCGCGCTGGGGGCGTTCCTGGTGCGGCGGCGTGGGGGTGTGCCGCTGGTGGTCGCGCTGACGGTCGGGGGTGTGCTCGGGTCGGTGCTGGCGTGGCGGCTCGGGGTGTGGCTGGGGCCCACCCAGGATGTGCTCGCGCACGCGAAGGACGTGGGTAAGGGGGTGACGTTCTCGGCGCCGTTGAAGTTGGGGGCGAAGGGGGCGTTGCTGGTGTGGTCCGTGGGCGCGCTGGTGGTGCATCTGGGGTTGACGGGGTTGTTCGGGCCTCGGGATCCGGAGCTGGGGGAGTATGGGCAGGTGCCTCCTGCTTGACGTGCGGTTTCTCGCCCCCGCCGCCCCTACCCGTCCCGTCCCGTTCCTGGGGGCTGCGCCCCCAGACCCCCGCTATCGGCCCTGAAGGGGCCTTGTCCTCCAGCGCCGGACGGGCTGGAGGTTGCCTGGGCCTGGGCTGCAGCGACGGCGGGGGCGGGCGGGTGGGAATCACCGCTCGGGCTGGCGATGTCGGCCGGTATCGCGTGATCACGTGCGGGCGATCGGGGCCCTTACCGCCTCGGTGAGGGTGGTGAGGGCTTCGGGGGACAGTTCGACCTCCAGGCCCCGGCGGCCCGCCGAGACACAGATCGTGGCGTGGGCGTCCGCCGACGTGTCCAGGACCGTCCGGAGCTTCTTGCGCTGGCCCAGGGGGGAGATGCCGCCCCTGACATAGCCCGTCGTGCGTTCCGCCAGGGTGGGGTCCGCCATCGACGCCCGTTTGCCCGACACCGCCGTCGCCAGCGCCTTCAGGTCCAGTTGGCCGGCCACCGGGACCACCGCGACCGTCAGTACCCCGTCCACGTCCGCCACCAGGGTCTTGAAGACGCGCTCCGGCGACACCCCCATCGCCTCGGCGGCCTCCTCGCCGTACGAGGGATGCGCGGGGTCGTGCTCGTACGCGTGCACCGTGTACGGGACGCCCGCCGCCGCCAGCGCCACCGTCGCCGGGGTTCCGCCCGACTGCTGCTGCTTCTTGTTCTTCTTCGCCATCCCGAGTCCTGCTCCCCCTCAGTCAGTTGAGACTTGTCGGGCCGCGCGTCAGTTCCGACGCCGGCAGCGACGGGAGGTTGCGGATGATCGCCGTCTCCGTGCGCAGGAGCTTCAGTTCCTCGCGGAGGCGGGACGACGTGTCCGGGGCCTGGAGCAGGCGCTGCTTGGACGGGGTGTCCAGCATCATCGCCGCCGCCACCAGGTACGACACCACCGACGGCTCGTCGGGAAGGTCGGCGCCCGTCGACAGGGAGCGTTCCCGCGCGCCCGCCAGGCGCTTCTGGTACTGGCGGAAGGCCCTCAGGACGCCTTCTGCCAGCGCGCCGGCCCCGTCACCGGCGGACTCCTCCAGCTCCTCCAGCTCGGCCGTCAGGAACGGGCCCGAGGCCTCCACCGACACCAGCCGTACCCGGGTCGTACCGGTGGCCAGGACCTCGTACGTGCCGTCCGCGCGCTCCCTGATCGTCGCGGCGTCCGCCACGCACCCCACGGAGTGGAACGCCTTGAGCGGGTCGTCGCCGAAGCCCGCCGTGGCCCCTGGTTCGGGCACCGCCGCCTGGTCGGGCAGGCCCTGTGCGCTGGGCGCCACCTCGTGGCCGTCGCGGATCGTCACGACGGCGAACCGGCGTGGTTCGTCCTCGGGGGTCTTCAGGAGTTCGCGCATCATGGCGCGATATCGCTCCTCGAAGATGTTCAGCGGGAGGACGAGTCCCGGGAACAGCACCGAGTTCAGCGGAAACAGGGGCAGCCGAACAATGGTCACAACGGGAAAGCCTAATGGTCGCCGGAGTGTGCGCGTCCGCCGTGCTCACTTCGTGGCTGACCGGCGCAGGCCGCGCAGCGGGCGGCGGGCGCGTTCCGGCGGACCTCCTCGCGTGTTTCGAGGAACCTGCCGAGGGGGTCGTCCGAGAACCTGTCCCAGGGGAAGGACGCGGCGTACGGGCCGGTCAGCCGCAGTTGGAGGAGGGCGTCCTGCCAGCGTTCGAGTCCCACCAGGACGTATGTCAGCAGGTTGCGCAGCTCGGCCGGCCAGGGGTCGGCCGACGGCTGCGTCGCCGACAGGGCGACGGCGGCGTCCGCCGCCGAGTCCAGGCGGGCCCGGTCCACCACCGTTGTGCCGTCGTCCTCGGCCAGACAGGCGAAGGCGGCGTGCAGGGGCAGCGCCTGGACGAGTGAGCCGGGCAGGGCGTCCTGTGCGGCCCGCTCGGCGAAGTCGAAGCACTCGCGGTGCGAGCCGTGTCCGCCCGAGGACCCGAAAGGGCTCGTGGACAGGTACTGGAGCGCCGCCACATGGCATCCGTAGTGGTGCGGGGAGCGGCGTACGGCCTCGCCCCACAGCTTCTCGAACTCACCGTGGTCCGCGTCGCTGCCCCGGGCCCGGTCCAGCGCGACGCGCCAGGGCACCGGGTCGCGCGGGTCGGCCGCCGCGGCGGCCTCGACCAGCGGGCCGGTCTGGTGGAGGAGCTCGGCGCGGGCCGGAGAGGCCCAGGCGCGGGTCACCGCCAGTTCGGCACCGACCAGCAGCGCGTCCGGGTCGTGCGGGGCGGCGGCGCGCCAGGACGTGAACCACTCGGCGCGGGAGTGCGCGAACGCGGCCAGCCGGATCACGTACCGGTCGCGGTTCTCCCACTCGGCCGTGGCGCGGGTGCCGGCCAGCAGTTCGGCCGCCGGTCCGTACTCGCCCCGGCCCGCCGCGACGAGCGCGGGACCGAGACGGGCGTCGGGCGCGTCGAGCAGTACCTCGTCGTCGGCGGGCAGTCCGGCGGTGGCGAGGCGTGGAGACGGCGGAGTGTTCCGTTCCGCCCTGGTGACACGGAGGAACGCACGCAGCGAAGCCATGGTGTCGACCATTGAAAGGCGCAGGTCGGGCTCACGCCAGAGCAAACGCACACCCTGTTTTTAGTTGTACGGCCCGAGGTGAGGAGATGGTGAAGAAAAATGAGCCCTGCTCAGTTTCTGCGCAACAGGCGGGTCGCCCCCGCCGCCACCGTCGTCGCCAGCACCCAGCCCAGCATGATGATCGCCGCGGACAGCCACTGCCAGCCGCCGCGCAGCTGCCAGAAGCCGACCTGGCCCAGGTCGATCACCGGCAGGAGCAGGTCGAGGGCGAAGAGGGAAGGGTTCCACGGCGGGTGTTCCCCGCTCTTCAGCGGCGGATGGCTCGCGTGCGCGAACGCCACCGAGGTCGCCGCCCACAGCACCGCCATCCACACGGCGGCCCGGCCGGGCCGGTACCCGTAGGCGACCGTCCAGTCCTGCACGTACCCCCACAGCTTCGCCGCGGGCGGCAGGGTCTCGCGGCGCCGGCGCTGCTTGGCGAGCAGAACCTCGCGCGCGTCCTCGTCCTCGCCGCTGTTGCGCAGCACGGTGGCCAGCCGCTCGTACGGCTCCGGGCTGTACTCGGCGGTCGCCGCCGCCACCCACGCCAGCCGCTCCACCGGCGGGAACGGCCCCTGCGGTACGAGGTTCTCGTAGGTGAAGCCGCCCATGTGCAGGTTGCCCGGTCCCGGCCAACTGTCCGCCCGGTCCACGAGGTTGACGACCTTGGCGCCCGACAGCACCACCTTGCCGCGCTCCGGCCGCTCGCCGAGGAAGCGCAGCTCGGGTGTCTGCACCCGGAGCAGCGACAGCTGCTGATCGTCGGTGAAGACGAGACGGGCGCGTTCGAGGTCGACGGCGTCGCCGAACCGGCCGTCGTCGAGCCGGATCCCGCCCTCGCACTCGAAGCGCTGGATGCGCGTCCCGCGCGCGGGGGTCGTGCCGCTGGTCAGAATGGGGTTCCAGACGCCCGCGGGGGTCAGATACAGCGTGCGGCCCACGGTCAGCTGGGGGGCGTTGAGCGCGAGTCTCCCGTACGGGTTGGCGAGCCGGCTGCCGCGCAGGCTCAGCGACACGCCGATCGTCGCCCCGCGCAGGCTCAGCTCGCCGTGCGACTCCAGCATCTCGGCCTGGAGGTCCTGGCCGACGCTCATGCCGTCCGCGACGATCGAGCGCCCGCGCCGGTCCCGGTAGACGATGGCCTGGTTGAGCAGCAGATCCGTACCGATCTGCGCGTCGGTGAGCCGTGCGCCGTTGTGGAAGCGGCAGCGGGGGAGGTGCAGATCGCCCTCGGTGTGCACCCGGGCCGCCTCCAGCCGCGGCACCGAGCAGTTCACCAGCCGTACGGTCGTGAAGTGGGCCTCCGGCAGGAGGATCTCCTTCTCGAACCGGCAGCTCTTCAGCTCGACGTACGGCACGACCGTGCCGCCCGCCAGATCCAGCGTGCCGTTGACCTGCACACCGGTGAGCTTGAGGGACGCCACGCGCCCGGCGAGCGCAGGCGGGCCGTCGAGGAGCAGCCAGCACACGATGCGGGCCCGTACGGTGCGATCGGCGCCCCACGGATGCCCGCCGTGCGGATCGTCGACGACGGTGTCGCCGCTGCTCAGGTCGTACACGCTGCCGTTGCGGAAGGCCAGCCACATGCCGAGTTCGGCGGCGCTCAGGTCGTCCGGTGGTTCCCCCGTGTTCGCCGAGCCCCCCGTGCGGATGCCGGCACCCTCTGTCACGACTTTTCCTACTCCTCCCCGCGTCAACAAGCACTACCAGCGGGTTTCGTACAACCGTTCTGCCCGCTCAGTAACTCTCTGAACTCAAGACGGGAAGCTGATCTTCCAAGTTCCCCTGCGGGGGTTCGCAACGCTCTGTATCAGCCACTGATACGCGCGAACGGCGCCCGATCCCCGTCTGAGAGAATTGACCGCGTGATCTCTCGAATCGATCTGCGCGGCGACGCCCTCCCTGAGGGACCCGCCCTGCGCGACCTGCTGCCCCGAGCCGACTTCGACGTCTCGGCCGCCCTGGAGAAGGTGCGTCCGATCTGCGAGGCCGTGCATCACCGGGGCGACGCGGCGCTGATCGACTTCGCCGAGAAGTTCGACGGAGTACGGCTGGAATCCGTACGCGTGCCCGCCCGCGCCCTCGCCGACGCGCTGGAGCAGCTCGACCCGGCCGTCCGCGCGGCCCTGGAGGAGTCCATCCGCCGCGCCCGTCTCGTCCACCGCGAGCAGCGCCGTACGACGCACACGACCCAGGTCGTGCCCGGTGGCTCGGTCACCGAGAAGTGGGTGCCCGTGGACCGGGTCGGGCTGTACGCGCCCGGCGGCCGGTCCGTGTACCCGTCCTCCGTGATCATGAACGTCGTGCCCGCGCAGGAGGCGGGCGTCGAGTCGATCGCCCTCGCCTCCCCGGCCCAGGCCGAGTTCGACGGGCTGCCGCACCCCACCATCCTCGCCGCCTGCGCCCTCCTCGGCGTCGACGAGGTGTACGCGGCCGGTGGCGCCACCGCCGTCGCGATGTTCGCGTACGGCACCGAGTCGTGCGCGCCCGCCAACATGGTGACCGGCCCCGGCAACATCTGGGTCGCCGCCGCCAAGCGGTACTTCGCGGGGAGGATCGGCATCGACACCGAGGCCGGCCCGACCGAGATCGCGATCCTCGCCGACGACACCGCCGACCCGGTGCACGTCGCCGCCGACCTGATCAGCCAGGCCGAGCACGACCCGCTGGCCGCCGCCGTCCTCGTCACGGACTCCGTGGCGCTCGCGGACGCGGTCGAGAAGGAGCTGGAACCGCAGGTCGCGGCCACCAGGCACATCGAGGACCGGATCGCCCCGGCGCTGGCCGGCCGGCAGTCCGCGATCGTCGTCGTGGACGGTGTCGAGGAAGGGCTGCGGGTCGTCAACGCCTACGGCGCCGAGCACCTGGAGATCCAGACCGCGAACGCGGCGGCCGTGGCCGACCGGGTGCGCAACGCCGGCGCGATCTTCGTCGGGCCCTGGTCGCCGGTCTCGCTCGGCGACTACGCGGCCGGGTCCAACCACGTCCTGCCGACCGGCGGCTGCGCCTGCCACTCCTCCGGTCTCTCCGTCCAGTCCTTCCTGCGCGGCATCCACATCGTCGACTACACGCGGGACGCGCTGGCCGACGTGGCGCGGCACGTGGTGACGCTGGCGGAGGCGGAGGACCTGCCCGCGCACGGCGCGGCGGTCAAGGCTCGGTTCGACTGGAAGGTACCCGGAAGCAAGTGACCGGCATCGACGATCTCCCCGTACGGGACGAGCTGCGCGGCAAGTCGCCGTACGGCGCGCCCCAGCTCGACGTCCCCGTACGGCTGAACACCAACGAGAACCCCTACCCGCTGCCCGAAGCGCTCGTCGAGCGTATCGCCGAGCGGGTGCGCGAGGCGGCCCGGAACCTCAACCGCTACCCCGACCGGGACGCCGTGGAGCTGCGCACGCAGCTCGCCAGGTATCTGACCGACACCTCGGGGCACGAGGTCGGCCTCGCCAACGTGTGGGCCGCCAACGGCTCCAACGAGGTCATCCAGCAGCTGCTGCAGACCTTCGGCGGGCCCGGCCGTACCGCGATCGGCTTCGAGCCGTCGTACTCGATGCACGGGCTCATCGCGCGCGGGACGGGCACCGGGTGGATCTCCGGCCCCCGCAACGACGACTTCACCATCGATCTCCCGGCGGCCGAGAAGGCCATCGCCGAGCACCGGCCCGACGTCGTGTTCATCACCACCCCCAACAACCCCACCGGTAACGCGGTCCCGCGCGAGACCGTCCTCGCGCTGTACGAGGCCGCGCAGGCCGCCAGGCCGTCGATGGTGGTGGTCGACGAGGCGTACGTCGAGTTCAGCCACGGCGACTCACTGCTGCCGCTGATCGAAGGACGGCCGAATCTCGTCGTCTCGCGGACCATGTCGAAGGCGTTCGGCGCGGCGGGTCTGCGCCTCGGCTATCTCGCCGCGCACCCGGCAGTCGTCGACGCCGTACAGCTCGTACGGCTGCCGTACCACCTGTCGGCCGTGGCGCAGGCGACCGCGCTGGCGGCCCTGGAGCACACCGACACGCTGCTCAAGTACGTCGAGCAGCTGAAGGCCGAGCGGGACCGGCTGGTCGCCGAACTGCGCGCCATCGGGTTCGACGTCACCGAGTCCGACGCCAACTTCGTACAGTTCGGCACCTTCGCGGACTCCCATGTCGCCTGGCAGAAGATCCTCGACCAAGGCGTTCTGGTCCGGGACAACGGTGTACCGGGATGGCTGCGGGTCACCGCCGGAACTCCCGCCGAAAACGACGCGTTCCTCGACGCGGTACGTGAACTGAAGAAAGCGCAGGGCAAGTCATGAGCCGCGTCGGACGCGTGGAGCGCACCACCAAGGAGACGTCGGTCCTCGTCGAGATCGATCTCGACGGCACCGGCAAGGTCGAGGTGTCGACGGGCGTCGGCTTCTACGACCACATGCTCGACCAGCTCGGCCGGCACGGTCTGTTCGACCTGACCGTGAAGACCGAGGGCGACCTGCACATCGACTCGCACCACACCATCGAGGACACCGCCCTCGCCCTCGGCGCCGCCTTCAAGCAGGCGCTCGGCGACAAGGTCGGCATCTACCGCTTCGGCAACTGCACGGTCCCCCTGGACGAGTCCCTCGCCCAGGTGACGGTGGACCTGTCCGGCCGCCCCTACCTCGTGCACACCGAGCCCGAGAAGATGGCGCCGATGATCGGCGAGTACGACACCACGATGACCCGGCACATCCTGGAGTCCTTCGTCGCCCAGGCCCAGATCGCGCTGCACGTGCACGTGCCCTACGGTCGCAACGCGCACCACATCGTGGAGTGCCAGTTCAAGGCCCTCGCACGGGCGCTGCGGTACGCCTCCGAGCGCGACCCGCGCGCGGCGGGCATCCTCCCCTCCACGAAGGGCGCCCTGTAAGCCATGAGCGGCCTCTCCACCATCCTGATCGTCGTCGGACTCTTCCTGCTCGGCGGGATCTACTCCTTCGTCAAGCAGAAGATGCCGATGAGCCTCATCGTGCTGCTCTCGATAGGCGCCGCGATGTGTCTGGTCGCGGGTGTCATGAGGCTGGAGGTATGGAATTGAGCGCGACAGCGTCCAAGAAGGTGGTCGTCTTCGACTACGGCTTCGGGAACGTGCGGTCCGCCGAACGCGCTCTCGCGCGCGCGGGCGCCGACGTCGAGATAACGCGTGACTTCGACACGGCGATGAACGCGGACGGGCTGCTGGTGCCGGGCGTCGGCGCCTTCGCCGCCTGTATGCATGGCCTCAAGGAGGCGCGCGGCGACTGGATCGTCGGGCGACGGCTGTCCGGCGGGCGCCCCGTGCTGGGCATCTGCGTGGGCATGCAGATCCTCTTCGCGCGCGGTATCGAGCACGGCGTGGAGACCGAGGGCCTCGACGAGTGGCCCGGCTCCGTGGAGCCGCTCCAGGCCGACATCGTGCCCCACATGGGCTGGAACACCGTCGAGGCCCCGGCCGACTCCCAGCTCTTCGCGGGCCTGGACGCCGACGCGCGCTTCTACTTCGTCCACTCGTACGCCGTCCACGACTGGTCCCTGGAGATCACGAACGCCGCGATGCGTGCCCCCAGGGTCACCTGGTCGACGCACGGCAAGCCCTTTGTGTCGGCCGTCGAGAACGGCGCCCTGTGGGCCACCCAGTTCCACCCCGAGAAGTCCGGCGACGCCGGAGCGCAGCTGTTGAACAACTGGATCGGAACCCTCTGATGCCCTCGATCTCTTCCGCGAAGCTCAAACTCCTCCCCGCCGTGGACGTCCGCGACGGCCAGGCCGTCCGCCTCGTGCACGGCGAGTCCGGTACGGAGACCTCGTACGGCTCCCCCCTGGAGGCAGCCCTCGCCTGGCAGCGCTCGGGTGCCGAGTGGCTGCACCTGGTCGACCTGGACGCCGCCTTCGGCACCGGCGACAACCGCGAGCTGATCGCCGAGGTCGCCGGCGCGATGGACATCAAGGTGGAGCTGTCCGGCGGCATCCGGGACGACGACACGCTGGCCGCGGCCCTCGCCACCGGCTGCACCCGGGTGAATCTCGGCACGGCCGCCCTGGAGACCCCGGAGTGGGTCGCCAAGGTCATCGCCGAGCACGGCGACAAGATCGCGGTCGGTCTGGACGTACGCGGAACCACCCTCCGCGGACGCGGCTGGACCCGGGACGGCGGCGACCTCTACGAGACGCTGGAGCGTCTCGACTCCGAGGGCTGCGCGCGGTATGTCGTGACCGACATCGCCAAGGACGGCACGCTCCAGGGCCCGAACCTGGAGCTGCTGAGGAACGTCTGCGCGGCGACCGACCGGCCGGTCGTGGCGTCCGGCGGCGTGTCGTCGCTGGACGACCTGCGGGCCATCGCCGAGCTGGTACCCCTCGGTGTCGAGGGCTCCATCGTCGGGAAGGCCCTGTACGCGAAGGCGTTCACCCTGGAAGAGGCCTTGGAGGCGGTGGCCAAGTGAGCGACGTACGGCGTGTCACGACCGGTGCGCCCTGGGAGGACACCTTCGGGTACTCCCGCGCGGTGGAGCTGCCCAACGGCCTGGTGCTGGTCTCCGGCTGCACCTCGATCGTGGACGGCGAGATCGCCGGCGGCGGTCCCTACGAGCAGGCGGTCAACGCCTTCAACGTCGCCTTCGCGGCGCTGGAGCAGCTGGGCCTCGGCCGCGACGACGTGGTGCGCACGCGCATGTACATCACCCACGCGCGCGACGTGGACGACATCGGACGCGCTCACAAGGAGCTGTTCGACTCCGTCCGGCCGGCCGCGTCCATGATCATCGTCGCCGGCCTCGTGGACCCCAGTCTGGTCGTCGAGGTCGAGGTGGAGGCGTTCCGAGGGGTGTCCGCAGCATGACCCTTGCCGTACGAGTCATCCCCTGCCTGGACGTGGACAACGGCCGGGTCGTCAAGGGCGTCAACTTCCAGAACCTCCGCGACGCGGGCGACCCCGTCGAGATGGCCAAGGTGTACGACGCCGAGGGCGCCGACGAACTGACGTTCCTGGACATCACCGCCTCCTCGGGCAACCGCGAGACCACCTACGACGTGGTGCGGCGCACCGCCGAACAGGTGTTCATCCCGCTGACCGTGGGCGGCGGGGTGCGCGCGGCCGAGGACGTCGACAAGCTGCTGCGCGCCGGTGCCGACAAGGTGGGCGTCAACACGGCCGCCATCGCGCGTCCGGAACTGATCCGCGAGATCGCCGAGCGGTTCGGCCGCCAGGTGCTGGTGCTGTCCGTGGACGCCCGCCGCACCGAATCCGGGTCCTTCGAGGTCACCACCCACGGTGGCCGGCGTGGTACCGGAATCGACGCGGTCGAGTGGGCGCACCAGGCCGCCGAACTGGGCGCCGGCGAGATCCTGCTCAACTCGATGGACGCGGACGGCACCAAGGACGGCTACGACATCGAGATGATCGAGGCCGTACGCAAGCACGTGCGCGTGCCGCTGATCGCCAGCGGGGGAGCGGGCAGCCTCGCCGACTTCCCGCCCGCCGTCGCCGCGGGCGCGGACGCCGTCCTGGCGGCCTCCGTGTTCCACTTCGGGGATCTGCGGATCGGGCAGGTCAAGGAGACGTTGCGGAACGCCGGGCACCCCGTCCGACAGGTCTGAGCGGCGTGGGCCGGGCGCGGAGACGCGCCCGGCCCGGAGCTCAGATGCCCAGCTGTTTCGACTCGTGCAGCTTCGCGATCGCGTCCTTGTCGCCCTCCAGCTCCACATCGGCGACGTTCTGGCGGCCGTACACGAACAGCAGCAGCTCGGACGGCTCGCCGGTCACCGTGACCACCGGGGTACCGCGGTGGGCGACCGCCGTCTGGCCGTCCGGGCGGCGCAGCACCAGGCCCGTCGCCGCGCCGCGGCCCGTCAGACGGGCGGTGCGCTCCAGCCGGGACCACAGGGCGTCCTGGAAGACCGGGTCCAGCTCGCGGGGCGTCCAGTCGGGCCGCGCCCGGCGGACGTCCTCCGTGTGGACGTAGAACTCGACGGTGTTCGACGCCTCGTCCACCTGCTTCAGTGAGAACGGCGAGAAACGCGGCGGGCCGGTACGGATGAGCTGGATCAGCTCGTCGTACGGCTTGTCGGCGAACTCCGCCATCACCCGCTCGAGACGGGAGCCGAGCTGCTTGATCAGCAGTCCGCCTGCGGCGTCCGGGCGGCGCTCGCGCACCACCACGTGAGCGGCGAGATCACGGGTCCGCCAGCCCTCGCACAGGGTCGGCGCGTCGGGACCCTCGGTCTCCAACAGGTCGGCGAGAAGAAGTCGTTCACGCTTCGCGTAGGTAGACATGCCAGCAAGCGTACGACTGTCCCCACGGTCCGCCCAATGGACATCTACGGGGAGTGTCGGTGGAGCGCGGCACAATGGCCCCATGACCAGCAGCACGCCTCCGCCCAGCAGGACCGGCGGCCCCAGCCCCCTGGCCCCGGAGATCGCCGCACGCCTCAAGCGCGGCCCCGACGGGCTCGTCCCCGCCGTCGCCCAGCAGTACGACACCGGTGAGGTGCTCATGCTCGGCTGGATGGACGACGAGGCGCTCCACCGCACCCTGACCACCGGCCGCTGCACCTACTGGTCGCGCAGCCGCCAGGAGTACTGGGTCAAGGGCGACACCTCCGGCCACTTCCAGCACGTGAAGTCCGTCGCCCTCGACTGCGACGCCGACACCGTGCTCGTCAAGGTCGACCAGGTGGGCGCCGCCTGCCACACCGGCGCGCGGAACTGCTTCGACGCCGACGTCCTGCTCGACGTGTCGTTCGAGGACGCCGATTCCGGCGTACTCCCGCAAGGTCAGTAAGGTCAGCGGGCATGGACCTCGAGACCTTCCGCAAGCTGGCCACCGACCGGCGCGTCATCCCCGTCACCCGCAAGCTCCTCGCCGACGGCGACACCCCGGTCGCGCTCTACCGCAAGCTCGCCGCCGAGCGCTCCGGCACCTTCCTGCTGGAGTCCGCCGAGAACGGTCGGTCCTGGTCCCGCTACTCCTTCGTCGGCGTCCGCTCCGGCGCCACCCTCACGGCCCGCGACGGCGAGGCCCACTGGCTCGGCACCCCGCCCGTCGGCGTGCCCACGGACGGTGACCCGCTCGCCGCCCTGCGCGCCACCATCGAGACCCTCCACACCCCCCATCAGGAGGGCCTGCCGCCGTTCACCGGTGGCATGGTCGGCTACCTCGGCTACGACATCGTGCGCCGCCTGGAGAAGATCGGCCCCGGCGAGCGTGACGACCTCAAGCTGCCCGAGCTGACCATGCTGCTCACCAGCGACCTGGCCGTCATGGACCACTGGGAGGGCTCGGTCCTGCTGATCGCCAACGCGATCAACCACAACGACCTCGACACGGGCGTCGACGAGGCGTACGCCGACGCCGTGGCCCGCCTCGACGCCATGCAGGCCGACCTCTCGCGCGCGGTCTCCCAGCCCCCCGCCGTGCTCCCGCCCTCCGAACTCCCCGAGTACACGGCCCTGTGGGGCGGCCCCGACTACCAGGTGGCCGTCGAGGACATCAAGGAGCGCATCCGGGCCGGGGAGGCCTTCCAGGTGGTTCCCTCCCAGCGCTTCGAAACACCGTGCACGGCAAGCGCGTTGGACGTCTACCGGGTTCTGCGCGCCACCAACCCGTCCCCGTACATGTACCTGTTCCGCTTCGACGGGTTCGACGTCGTCGGATCGTCCCCCGAGGCCCTCGTCAAGGTCGAGGACGGGCGCGCGATGGTTCACCCCATCGCGGGCACCCGGCACCGCGGGGCGACCCCGCAGGAGGACCAGGCACTCGCCGAGGAGCTGCTCGCCGACCCCAAGGAGCGCGCCGAGCACCTCATGCTCGTCGACCTCGGGCGCAACGACCTCGGCCGGGTCTGTGAGCCCGGCTCCGTCGAGGTCGTCGACTTCATGTCCGTCGAGCGGTACTCGCACGTCATGCACATCGTCTCGACCGTCACCGGCCGCGTGGCGCCCGGCCGTACCGCCTTCGACGTCCTGACGGCCTGCTTCCCGGCCGGCACGCTCTCCGGAGCGCCCAAGCCGCGCGCGATGCAGATCATCGACGAACTGGAGCCGTCCAGGCGGGGGTTGTACGGCGGCGCCGTCGGCTATCTCGACTTCGCGGGCGACTCCGACACCGCCATCGCCATCCGCACGGCCCTCCTGCGCGGCGGCACGGCGTACGTCCAGGCGGGCGCCGGCGTCGTCGCCGACTCCGACCCGGTCGCGGAGGACAACGAGTGCCGCAACAAGGCGGCGGCCGTCCTGCGCGCGGTCCACACGGCGAACCGCCTCGGACGGTAGGGCGTTTCCCACGAATGGGGCGCTTCTCACGTAAGCCCCGGGTGACGGTTCACCCGGGGTTCAGGCGATAGTGGGGTACGTGACTGCCGTACCCGTACCTTCCCCGCGTTCCGAAGCCCCCCTTCCCGGCCGGGCCGGCCGGCTCAGCCTCGCCGTCGCCCTGCTGGCCGGTGCGCTCGGCGCGGCCGTCGCGCTGCTCGCCACCCGCCAGCGCTGGTCCGAGGGCACCACGACGGTGGCCGGCGGCGCCTTTCCGCTGACCGCCAGCGGCAGCGACGTCACGGGCGTGCCCGCGGCCCTCGCCATAGTGGGCCTCGCCGCGCTCGTCGCCGTCTTCGCCGTCCGCCGCTCCGGCCGCCTCCTGGTCGCCGCCCTGCTCGCGCTGTCCGGCGCCGGCACGGTCGCCGCGGCCGTCCTCGGCGCCTCCGACAGCTCCGCGCTCGACGAGAAGGCCGCGCGGGTCACCGGCGACACCGCCGCCACCGTGAGCACCCTCAGCCACACCGCCTGGCCGTACGCGGCAGCCGTCGGCGGCGCGCTGATCCTCCTCGCCGGCCTCCTCGCCCTGCGCTACGGCCGCCTGTGGCCCGCCATGTCCGGCCGGTACGAGCGAGCCGGCGCGCCCCGTCCGCGCCCCCGGGCGAGGGCCGCCGACCCCGACCGGCCCGAGGAGATCTGGAAGGCCCTCGACCGGGGCGAGGACCCGACGGGGGCGTAGGCACCCGCTCGAAGGGCGGTGCGTTGTCTGCGGGTCCGTGATGGCCGGCCGCGCCCACGCGGGGGAGCCGCAGATCGACGCGGCCTCGCGCCCCTGCCGGGCGATTGCCGCCTTCGCCGGGCTTGTTCAGGCCCGGGCGAGTCGCTGGGTCGACCCCGGGCATTCCCCACGCGTGCGCGTGCGGGACAATGAGCGACGAGCGTCCGGCTCACCCACGTACCGCGTTCAACGACTCAACGACTCAACAACTCAGCAACCAGCAACTCAGCAACGAGGAGCAAGTCATGGCGGGCAGCAGCCACGGTCACACTTTGGCCGCCTGGACCGGCGTCACCATCTCCATCATCGGTTTCTGCGTAGCAGGCGCCTTCATGGTGATGGCGGAGCCGCTGGGCTTCTGGGCCGGCATGGTGCTCTCGGTCCTCGGCGGTGTCGTCGGCTGGATCATGGCCGCGATGGGCCTCGGCAAGCAGAAGCCGACCACCCAGGGCCGCGAGGGCCACCAGGTCACGCGCGAGCCGGCGGGTGCCGGGAGCTGAACCCCGTAGGGGACCGGTTTTCGGACCGGCAGGGGCGGCCCGCCGAAAGCGCCGGGCCGCCCCTCGGGCGTGTACGCCCCGCAGGGGGCACAATGCGTGGGGTGAACACCGAGCGGGCTCAGCAGGGCGTGCCGACGGGCGCCGGTGCCGTGGCGGGACGGGTGGCCGTGCCTGTCGGCGTCCTCGCGGCCGTCGTCGGGGCCTTCGCCTACGTCGGGACGGTCGACCCCAACCGACCCGGCCACTACCCCGTCTGCCCGCTGCTGCGGCTGACCGGCGTGTACTGCCCGGGCTGCGGCGGACTGCGCAGCGCCTACGCCTTCGTGCACGGCGACTGGGTGACGGCCCTCGGGGCCAACGCGCTCGCCGTGACGGGATACGTGGCCTTCGCCGTCCTGTGGACCGTCTGGGTGGTTCGCGCGGTGCGCGGACGGCCGATGCGGATCGACCTCGGGCCGGTGCAGCTGTGGAGCCTGGGCGCGTTGCTGCTGGTCTTCACGGTTGTCCGGAACCTGCCGTTCGGTGGCTGGCTCCACCCTTGATCAAATGATGAATGTCCAGGTAGTGGGACCGGTGTCAACCGGATGCGAGGGGCTTGCCCTCCTCCGGATACCATCGGAGTGACCTACTTTGACAGTTTGTGCAGCTTCAATTGGTGCGAACGGCTTGAACAGCCGATCGCCTACCGTCCGGAAGGGGGCCGCTCGCGTGAGTGTGCTCGACGAGATCATCGACGGAGTCCGTGCCGACCTCGCGGAGCGACAGGCGCGCGTCAGCCTCGACGAGCTGAAGGAGCGCGCGGCGAAGGCTCCCGCCGCCAAGGACGGGGTCGCCGCACTGCGCGGCGACGGCGTCAAGGTCATCTGCGAGGTCAAGCGGTCCAGCCCCTCCAAGGGCGCCCTCGCGGCGATCGCCGACCCCGCCGGCCTCGCGGCGGACTACGAGGCGGGCGGCGCGGCCGTCATCTCCGTCCTCACCGAACAGCGCCGCTTCGGCGGCTCACTGGCGGATCTGGAGGCGGTGCGCGCCCGGGTGGACATCCCGGTGCTGCGCAAGGACTTCATCGTCACGTCGTACCAGCTGTGGGAGGCGCGGGCGTACGGCGCGGATCTGGCCCTGCTGATCGTCTCCGCCCTCGACCAGTCCGCCCTGGAGTCCCTCATCGAGCGCGCCGAGTCCATCGGGCTCACCCCGCTCGTCGAGGTGCACGACGAGGAGGAGGTCGAGCGGGCGGTCGACGCGGGGGCCCGGATCATCGGTGTCAACGCGCGCGACCTGAAGACGCTGGAGGTCGACCGCACCACGTTCGAGCGGGTCGCCCCCGAGATCCCCGACAGCGTCGTCAAGATCGCCGAGTCCGGTGTCCGTGGCCCGCACGATCTGATCGCGTACGCCAACGCGGGCGCCGACGCGGTGCTGGTGGGCGAGTCCCTCGTGACCGGCCGTGACCCCAAGTCCGCGGTGTCGGACCTGGTGGCGGCGGGCGAGCATCCCGCGTTGCGCCACGGCCGCGGCTGATCCCCCGCTAGAGTTGACCCCGATGACACTCACCCTGGCACCCATGGACCGGTACGCCCGCCTCGCGCGCGGCTGCCGACCCCGTGGCTGCCGCGCGCCCGCGAGGCGTGTGCACGGGCGGCGGGTTCGCTATGTCATCGGGGACGAGCCTGGACAGGTCAACGGGATGCGATGGCCCTGCGGGGCTTGGCAGTAGGGTGCGGCTCGGCTGATTCGGGCTGCGCCCTGGCTTTGCGCTTCGCGAGGGGCGCGTTTTCGGCCGCGGGTTCGTTGTGGCTGGGCGCGCCCACGCGGCGGAGCCGCAAATCGACACAGCCCCGCGCCCCCATGGCGGCGCGTCCCCCTCACGCTTCCCCTGTCCGGTTCGACCCCGGGGCTCCGCCCCTGCGAGGTAGCCGTATGTCCAGTGAGTTCTTCATTCCTGACCTTGAGGGTCAAGTACCCAACGTCGACGGGTACTTCGGTGCTTTCGGCGGCAAGTTCATCCCGGAGGCGCTCGTCGCCGCCGTGGACGAGGTCGCCGTCGAGTACGACAAGGCGAAGTCCGACCCGGAGTTCGCCCGTGAGCTCGACGATCTGCTTGTCCACTACACCGGGCGGCCCAGTTCCCTCACCGAGGTGCGCCGGTTCGCCGAGCACGCCGGTGGCGCCCGGGTCTTCCTCAAGCGGGAGGACCTGAACCACACCGGGTCCCACAAGATCAACAACGTGCTCGGACAGGCCCTCCTCACCAAGAGGATGGGCAAGACCCGGGTCATCGCCGAGACCGGTGCCGGTCAGCACGGGGTCGCCACCGCGACCGCCTGTGCGCTGTTCGGGCTCGAGTGCACCATCTACATGGGCGAGATCGACACCCGGCGCCAGGCCCTCAACGTCGCCCGGATGCGCATGCTCGGCGCCGAGGTCGTCGCCGTGAAGTCCGGGTCGCGCACCCTCAAGGACGCCATCAACGAGGCGTTCCGCGACTGGGTCGCCAACGTCGACCGCACGCACTACCTGTTCGGGACCGTGGCCGGCCCGCATCCCTTCCCGGCCATGGTGCGCGACTTCCACCGGGTGATCGGTGTCGAGGCCCGGCGGCAGCTTCTGGAGCAGGCCGGGCGGCTGCCCGACGCCGCCGTCGCCTGTGTCGGCGGCGGATCCAACGCCATCGGGCTCTTCCACGCCTTCATCCCCGACGCCGACGTCCGGCTCATCGGGTGCGAGCCCGCCGGGCACGGTGTCGAGACCGGCGAGCACGCCGCCACCCTCACCGCCGGTGAGCCGGGCATCCTGCACGGGTCGCGGTCGTACGTCCTGCAGGACGAGGAGGGGCAGATCACCGAGCCCTACTCCATCTCCGCCGGACTCGACTACCCGGGCATCGGGCCCGAGCACTCCTACCTCAAGGACAGCGGTCGCGCCGAGTACCGCGCGGTGACCGACGACGCCGCCATGCAGGCGCTGCGCCTGCTGTCCCGTACCGAGGGCATCATCCCGGCCATCGAGAGCGCGCACGCGCTGGCCGGTGCCCTGGAGGTCGGCAGGGAGCTCGGCAAGGACGGGCTGATCGTCATCAACCTCTCCGGGCGCGGCGACAAGGACATGGACACCGCTGCCCGGTACTTCAACCTGTACGACACCGATGCCGAGGTCGCCGCGAACGCGGCCGACACCGCCGAGATCGAGGGGGACGCCAAGTGAGCGGGAACATTCGGCTGCTGTCGGACACCCTCGCCGGCGCCAAGGCCGAGGGACGCGCCGCGCTCATCGCGTACCTCCCCGCCGGGTTCCCGACCGTCGACGGCGGGATCGACGCCATCAAGGCCGTGTTCGAGGGCGGTGCCGACATCGTCGAGGTCGGGCTGCCGCACAGCGACCCGGTGCTCGACGGGCCCGTCATCCAGACCGCCGACGACATCGCCCTGCGCGGTGGCGTCAGGATCGCGGACGTGATGCGCACGGTCCGGGAGGCGTACGCAGCCACCGGGAAGCCGGTGCTCGTCATGACGTACTGGAACCCGATCGACCGCTACGGCGTGGAGCGGTTCACCGCCGAACTCGCTGAGGCGGGCGGCGCCGGGTGCATCCTGCCCGACCTGCCCGTGCAGGAGTCCGCGCTGTGGAGGGAGCACGCCGAGAAGCACGGGCTCGCGACCGTGTTCGTCGTCGCGCCCAGCAGCAGGGACGCACGGCTCGCCGAGATCACTGCGGCGGGCAGCGGGTTCGTGTACGCCGCCTCGCTCATGGGCGTCACGGGAACCCGGGCGTCGGTCGGCGCCCAGGCCCAGGACCTGGTCCGGCGCACCCGGGGCACCGGCACCGACCTGCCGGTCTGTGTCGGGCTCGGTGTCTCCGACGCGGTCCAGGCCGCCGAGGTCGCCGGCTTCGCCGACGGTGTGATCGTCGGATCGGCCTTCGTGAAGCGGATGCTGGACGCCCCGGACCACGCGTCCGGTGTCGAGGCCGTGCGGGAACTCGCCGCCGACCTCGCCAAGGGCGTGCGCGGCACCGCGTAGCCGGGCGGGACATTTCGTACAGGTAGCCCGAACGGGTGGACCTGGGGCCGGGGAGACGCAATGCGTCTCCCCGGTTCGTTCTGCGGGGTGTGAGCGAGAAGAATCGTGACGGAAAGCGCACCGCCCGCGAGCGGCTGGCGGTCGAGCGTGAGAAGCAGAGGTCCGCGGAGAAGCGGCGGCGGGCGTTGATCGTGGGCGCCAGTGTCGTCTGCGTGCTGGGACTCGCGGCGGTGATCGGTGTCGTCGCCGCCAACTCCGGAAAGGACAGCAAGAGCGAGAGCGCCGGCCCGGTCGTGGCGCCCTCGGGCGCGCAGGGCAAGGACAGCCTCGCGATCCCCGTGGGCGAGGAGAGCGCCAAGTCGACGCTCACGGTGTGGGAGGACTTCCGCTGTCCCGCCTGCCAGTCCTTCGAGACCAACTACCGTGCGGTCATCCATGAGTTGACGGATGCGGGCAAGCTGAAGGTGCAGTACCACCTGGCGACGATCATCGACGGCAACATGGGCGGCAGCGGCTCCCGGCACGCGGCCAACGCCGCCGCCTGCGCCCAGGACGCCGGCAAGTTCACCGCGTACCACGACGTGCTCTACGAGAACCAGCCGCAGGAGACCGACGACGCCTTCGCGAAGGACAGCAGGCTCATCGAGCTGGCGGCGAAGGCCGACGGGCTCGACACGCCCGCGTTCCGGACATGTGTCGAGGACGGCACGCACAACAGCTGGGTCGTGAAGTCGAACCAGGCCTTCCAGAGCGGCCGTTTCGGCGGCACGCCGACCGTGCTGCTCGACGGGAAGAACATCTACCAGGACCAGACGATGACCCCGGCGAAACTCAAGCAGCTGGTCGAGGCCGCCGACAAGGCGTAGCGGCTGGGTGTTCCCAGGGCGTCCCGGGTGCCTCCGGTCCACCGTCGTCGGCGGAACCGGAGGCACCGCCCGTTATGGAGCCGTTGCCCGGGGCGGCTCACATCCGCCGCGTCCGTCAAGGTAGCGTCGGGGCTGCCATGGAAATCGCCTACATTCCCAGTCCGTCGCGCGGGGTGCTGCACCTTGGACCCATTCCGCTGCGCGGCTACGCGTTCTGCATCATCATCGGTGTCTTCGTCGCGGTCTGGCTCGGCAACAAGCGCTGGCTCGCCCGCGGTGGCCGACCCGGCACGGTGGCCGACATCGCGGTCTGGGCCGTGCCCTTCGGCCTGGTCGGTGGCCGCCTGTATCACGTGATCACGGACTACGAGCTGTACTTCAGCGAGGGCCGCGACTGGGTGGACGCCTTCAAGATCTGGGAGGGCGGCCTCGGTATCTGGGGCGCGATCGCCGTCGGTGGGCTGGGTGCGTGGATCGGCTGCCGCCGGCGCGGTATCCCGCTGCCCGCCTGGGCCGACGCCCTCGCCCCCGGTATCGCCCTCGCACAGGCGTGCGGGCGATGGGGCAACTGGTTCAACCAGGAGCTGTACGGGCGGGAGACCACCCTCCCCTGGGCGCTGCACATCACCTCCACGACCGACGGCCGGGTCCCGGGCTACTACCACCCGACGTTCCTGTACGAGTCCCTGTGGTGCGTCGGTGTCGCGCTGCTGGTCATCTGGGCCGACCGCCGGTTCACACTGGGACACGGCCGGGCGTTCGCGCTGTACGTCGCGACGTACTGCGTAGGACGCTTCTGGATCGAGTACCTGCGCGTCGACGACGCCCACCACATCATGGGTATGCGGCTGAACAACTGGACCGCGATCTTCGTCTTCATCCTCGCGGTGATCTACTTCGTGCTCTCGGCGAAGAAGCGGCCGGGCCGGGAGGAAGTCGTGGAGCCGGGTGCGGATGTCCCCGACGGTTCGGCGGAGGACGGTGCCGAGGGTGATGACAGCGACAAGGGTGACGGTGAATCGGCGGAGGTGAAGGCTGATTCCGATTCCGATTCCGAGCCCGATACGGATAGCGACGGCAAGGCCGACTCCGGGGCCGAGGACAAGACAGAGGACAAGGCCGGGCCCGAACCCGACGACGAGGACGAGCGCAAGGCCGACTCCGAGGACGTCGCCAAGGCCGAGGCGGAGCCGACCAAGAAGATTTGAGATCTGGCCGTACGAAGAAGAGGGCGCCCCGGTCGGACCGGGGCGCCCTCGTTCGTCGTGCGGGTCAGGGGCGGTCGCGGTCGGCCAGGGACAGGGTTCTGCGGGCCGTCGCGACCACCGCCGCGTCGATGAAGCGGCCGTCCGGGAGGGCCTGGGCGCCCTCGTCCGTCGCCGCCGCCTTGACGATCTGCTCGGCGTCCTCGATCTCCTCCGGGGTGGGGAGGTACGCGCGTTCGATCACCGGGAGCTGGCGGGGGTGGATGGCCGCCCGGCCCAGGAAGCCCAGGGCGCGCCCGTAGGCGCAGGAGACGGCCAGGGTGTCGAGATCCCGGATGTCCGGGTGGACCGACTGGGGCGGCGGGGCGAGTCCGGCCGCCCGTGCGGCCACGACGACCCGGGAGCGGCACCAGTCGAGGCCCGCGTCCCCCCGTACCCCCAGATCCGCCCGCAGGTCGGCCTCGCCGAGCGCGATGCCGTGCAGGGCGGGGTGGGCGGTCGCGATGGCGAAGGCGTGTTCGATGCCGAGGGCGGTTTCGAGGAGGGCGTGGAGCGGGAGCCCGGCCCCGGTGGCCGTGGCGACGGTCGTGCGGGTCGCCACGCGGACGACCTCCTGCGGTGTCGTCACCTTCGGGAGCCGTAGGCCCGAGATGCCGGGGAGTCCTTCGAGGGCCCGGAGGTCGCAGGTGGCCAGGGGACCGTCCAGGGCGTTGATCCGGACGTGGACCGGGACCGGCTGGGGGTCGGTGAGGCGCTCGGCGGTGGCTGTGCGGGCATACTCCTTGCGGTCGGGGGCGACCGCGTCCTCCAGGTCGACGACCACCACGTCGGCGCCGGACGCGAGGGCCTTGGACACCACCTCGGGGCGGTCGCCAGGGACGTACAGCCAGGTCAGGGGGACGGCTGTCACAGGGCTCCCTCGGTTCGCAGGGCGTCGATGTCGGGCCCGGTCAGGCCCAGTTCGGTGAGGACGGCCGTGGTGTCCGCGCCGTGCGGGCGGCCCGCCCAGCGGATCGCGCCGGGGGTCGCGGAGAGCCGGAAGAGAACGTTCTGCATACGGAGCGGGCCCAGCTCGGGGTCCTCGACCGTGGTGATGGTGTCGAGGGCCTGGTACTGCGGGTCGGTCATCACCTCCCGTACGTCCTGGACCGGAGCCACCGCCGCCTCCGCCTTCTCGAAGGCCGCGAGGACCTCGGAGTGGGAGTGGCGGGCGATCCACGCGCCGACCGCCTCGTCGAGGACGTCCGAGTGGCGGGCGCGGTCGGCGCCGGTGGCGAACCAGGGCTCGTCGATCAGCTCGGGGCGGCCGACCAGGCGCATCACGCGCTCGGCGATCGACTGGGCCGAGGTCGACACGGCGACCCAGGTGCCGTCGGCCGTGCGGTAGGTGTTGCGGGGCGCGTTGTTCTGCGAGCGGTTGCCGGTGCGTGGCTGGACGTGGCCCAACTGGTCGTACCAGAGCGGCTGCGGGCCCAGGACGGTGAGGATCGGCTCGATGATCGCCATGTCGACGACCTGACCCTCGCCGGTGCGGGCGCGGGCGGACAGGGCCGTCATGACGGCGTACGCCGTGGCCAGCCCCGCGATCGAGTCGGCGAGGCCGAAGGGCGGGAGCGTCGGGGGTGCGTCCGGTTCGCCGGTGATCGCGGCGAAGCCGCTCATCGCCTCCGCGAGGGTGCCGAAGCCGGGGCGGTGCGCGTACGGGCCGAACTGGCCGAAGGCGGTGACCCGGGCGAGGACCAGGCGCGGGTTGGCGGCGGACAGCTCCGGCCAGCCCAGGTCCCACTTTTCCAGGGTGCCCGGGCGGAAGTTCTCGATGACGACGTCGGCGGTGGCGGCGAGCCGGAGGAGGGTGGCCCGGCCGCCGGTCCGGGAGAGGTCGAGGGTCATCGTGCGCTTGTTTCGGCCCAGCAGCTTCCACCAGAGGCCGATGCCGTCCTTGGACGGGCCGTGGCCCCGGGAGGGGTCCGGTTTCACCGGGTGCTCGATCTTGATCACCTCGGCCCCGAAGTCGCCGAGCATGGTGGCGGCGAGCGGGCCGGCGAAGAGGGTGGCCAGGTCGAGGACGCGAAGACCGGTGAGGGGGGCCGCGGCGGTTGTGTTCCCGCCGGGTGCGGGTGCGGTCGTGTCAGGTGTGTTCATGACGTGTACCGCGCCTCGATCTCGGCGCGGTACGGCATCGACGCCGACGCGCCCGGCCGTTGTACGGACAGTGCCCCCGCCGCCGAGGCCCACGCCAGGGCGTCCGGCATCGGGCGGCCCTCGGCCAGGGCCACCGCGAGGGCGCCGACGAAGGTGTCGCCGGCGCCGGTCGAGTCCACGGCGGTGACGGACGGCGCGGGGACGGTGACCGGTTCGGCGAGGTCCCTGGACGCGTAGAGGCTGCCGGCCGCGCCCAGCGTGATGACGACCTCCCGCACCTGGTCGAGGCGTGCGGTGGCCGCCTTGTGCGGGTCGGTCAGGCCGGTCAGGGCCGCCGCCTCGTGCTCGTTCGGTACCAACAGGTCGGTGGCGGCGAGAAGTTCGGGTGGGAGCGGTTGGACGGGGGCCGGAGTGAGGATCGTGCGGACGCCGTGGCGGTGAGCGGCCCGGGCACCCTCGACGGCCGCCGTGAGCGGGATCTCCAGCTGGAGCAGCAGCGCGTCGGCGGTGGCGATCAGGCCCTCGTCGCCGGGGGCGAGACCGGTGACGGTGCCGTTGGCGGCGGGGATGACGACGATCGCGTTGCCGCCCTCGTCGTCCACGACGATGTGCGCGGTGCCGGAGGCGCCCTCGGCGGTGCGGAGATGGCCGGTGCCGACGCCCATGGGGGTCCCCCCGCTCGAGCGAAGCCGAGAGTGGGGGATCTCCAGTACGGAACGGAGTTGGCTGCCGTACGCGTCGTTGCCCACCGCGCCGACCATCGAGACGTCGGCGCCCGCGCGGGCCGCGGCTGCGGACTGGTTGGCACCCTTGCCGCCGGGGATCGTACGGAACTCCCGTCCTGTCACGGTCTCTCCGCGCTGTGGGGCCTTGGAGACGTACGCGACGAGGTCCATGTTCGTGCTGCCCAGCACGGCGATATGGGTCATGGGTGGGCTGTCTCCAGGTGGGTGAGGGAATGGGTCAGTCGGGCGAGGGTGTCGAAGCCGGTGCCGTTGAAGTCCGCGACGGAGGTGGCGAGCCGGTTCTTCAGGGGGCTGGTCCAGCGTTCGGGAAGGGCGGCGGGGGAGCCCGCGAGGAGGGCGGCGATGCTCCCGGTGGTCGCGCCGTTGGAGTCGGTGTCCCAGCCTCCGGACACGGCACGGCAGATGGAGCCGGTGAAGTCGCCGTCGGCGTGGGTGAGGGCGGCGGCGATCAGGGCGGTGTTGGGGATGGCGTGGACCCAGTGGTAGGCGGCCGCGTGGGTCGCGTGGAGTTCGTCGACGACGGTGGTGAAGTCGCGGTGGGACTCGGCCAGTTGGATGCCCTGGCGGATCGCCTCGGCGAGGCGGGAGCGTGGCGGGACGACTGTCAGGCCGGTGCGCAGGCAGGCGTGGATGTCGTGGGTGCCGGTGGCGGCCTCGGCGATGGCGGCCGCCGTGAACATCGCCGCGTAGACGCCGTTGGCGGTGTGGGTGAGGGCGGCGTCGCGGTACGCCTGTTCGGCGGCGGTGGCCGGGGCGCCGGGGTTGGTCCAGCCGTGGACGTCGGCGCGGATCAGGGCGCCGATCCATTCGCGGAACGGGTTGCGGTGGCGGGCGGTGAGCGGGGGTTCGAGGCCGGAGAGGAGGTTTCGGTAGGCGATGCGTTCGGCGGTGAAGGTGCGGCCCGCGGGGAGTTCGTCCAGCCAGAGTTGTGCCACGTCGGTGGTGGTGAAGTGGGGGCCGTGGCGCCCGAGCAGGAGCAGGTTGAGGAGGGGGTAGTTGAGGTCGTCGTCCTCTGGCATGCCGTCGATGTTCTCGGCGAGGGAGGTTGTTGCCGACCGGCGGTTCCAGGGGTGTGCGGTGGCCAGTTCCTCGGGGACTCCTCTGGCGGTGAACCAGGTGTTCAGGGGCCAGTTGCCGGTGGACCGGGCGAGGTCGCGGATGGCGGCGAGGGGGAGTTTCTCCACCGGTTTGCCCAGGAGGCAGCCGGCCGCTCTGCCCAGCCAGGCGGCTTCCAGGCGGAGGGGAGTGGGCGCGGGCCGGGCGGCCGAGGCGGGCTGCGCGGGCCAGTCGGGGCACAGCGCCCGGATCCGGGTCAGCTCTGTTGGCTCGTCGTCCGCCAACCTGCTTGGCAGGTCCGCCAGTTCGTCCAGGAGATCTTCGGCCAGCAGGCGCAGGTAGCGGGAGACCGGGCCGGCTGACGCGCCGGCACGCGACGGTGCCTCCGATCCGCCCGCGGCCCGCCAGCGAGCGGCGATTCTGCTGGGCTCGCGGCCGTCCTGGGTCGCCTGGCGCAGCTCGTGGCCGATCAGGTCCTCCGGCTGGACCCAGGTCAGTCGGAGCATCCCACGCTCCTGAGCCGGGCGAACGCCCCTTCGTGGGAACGGCGTCGGAGTACGTCCCGTTCGAAGACCTCCCGGGTCACCTCGGTCAGTGTCCGGGCGGGTTCCCACAGATCCAGGCGGCTCGCCTCCGCGACCGTCTTCGACCAGTCGGACGGCACCTCGGAGCCCAGCGCACCGGCAAGCGCCCCCGCCATCGTCGCGATCGAGTCGCAGTCGCGGCCGTAGTTCACCGAACCCAGCACCGCATGGCGGAAGTTGCCGCCGGACACCACCAACATGCCCAGCGCCACCGGGAGTTCCTCGATCGTGTGGAGACGGGAGGGCCGACGGGCACCCAGGGACGGGCTGCGGTAGTCCGCACCCACCGTGTCGTACGGAGTCACCGCCTCCCGCAGTGGCCGCAGCGCCGACTCGAAGTCCGAGTAACGGGAGGCCACTTCGCACACCGTCTCGATCGCCGCCCGGGTGCCGTCCTTCGCCAGGGAGAGGCAGGCCCCGATCACCGAGCCGGGGGTCGCGCCCGGGGTGCACGCCGCCGCCACCGCCGCCGCGAAGACTGCCGCCGCCTCTCTGCCGTACGAGGACTGGTGGGCGCCCGCGATGTCGAGGGCCTCGGCGTACGCGCCCGCCGGGTTGGCCGCGTTGACCAGGCCGACCGGGGCCATGTACATCGCCGCACCGCAGTTGACGATGTTGCCCACGCCTGCCTCGCGGGGGTCGATGTGGCCGTAGTGGATCCGGGCCACCAGCCACTTCTCCGCCAGGAAGATGCGCTGCAGGGGGAGCGCCTCCGCCTCCAGCTCCGGGATCCAGCGCGGGTTCGTCATCAGGTCCGGGACCAGGTGGTCGGCGACCGCGTACGCGTCCAGGTGGTCCCGGACCTGGGCGTACACCCGTACCAGCGCATGGGTCATCAGGGTGTCGTCGGTGACGTGGCCGTCGCCCTTGTGGTACGGGGCGATCGGGCGGGCGGTGCGCCAGGCGTCGCCGTTCCAGGGGCCGACGATGCCGTGGACGCGGCCCGCGTGGCGTTCGAGGATCTGCTCGGGGGTGTAGCCCTCCACGGGACCCCCGAGCGCGTCGCCGACGGCCGCGCCGACCAGGGCGCCGGTGATCCGCTCGTCCAGGCCCGCCAGTTGAGCGCCTTCCCGGCTTTCTTCTGTTTTGGGTGTCATGTCGCGAATCATCCTCCTGGGGTGACCCGTTGTGTGGCTTCCAGCAGTTCGGCGAGTTCCACGAGGTCGGTACCGGTAAGCCTGGGAAGGGCGCAGCCGGAGAGGGTGCGGCAGGCGTCCCGCCAGGCCGCCGGGATCGCGGCACCGCCGCCGAGCGCGCCGGTGAGGGCGCCCGCGAGTGCGGGGGCCGAGTCCGCGACCCGCGACAGACAGGCGGCGGCCGGGACCGCTTCGGCGATCCGGCCGTGCGCCGCCGTGGCCAGCGCGAGGGCTACCGGGACCGTTTCGGCGGCGGCGATGCCGTAGCTGTAGACGTGGTCCACGATCTGGTGTTCGAGGAGTGGTACCAGGGCGAACGCGCTGTCTGCGTCCCGCGCGAGCTTCAGCGCGTGGCGGGCGTTCCGGCCGATCTCCGTGAACTCGGGCAGTTCCGCCAGCGCCGCGTTCACGCAGGCGTCCACCTCCTCGCCGACCAGGGCCAGGGAGAGTGCCGCCGCCATCGCGCGGGCGCCGTGCACACCGTCGCCGTCCTGGGTGTAGCGGGCGTCGAACTCGGCCAGTTCGGCGGCGAGTCGGGGGTCGCCCGGGTGGGCCACCGCCAGCACACAGGCCCGTACACAGGCCGCGTCGTCGAAGTAGTGCGGGTTGTCGTGGCCGGTGGCGGGCGGCCGTAGACCGGCGGCGAGGTTGCCGAGGCCGGCCCGTACGGAGATACGGGCGCGCAGCGGAAGCACCGCCGACTCGACCTCGGGGGCGCGTTCCGCCGCGGCTGCCACCTCGCTGGCGACCGCGTTCCAGGACAGGTCGATGGCGGCCCGCGCCCGGCGCTCCCGGCTCAGGTCGCCCAGCACGCTGTCGTCCCCGGCCTTCAGCAGGGCCTCGGCCGAGAACGCCGCCCACTCCGCGTCGTCCGAGGGGCCGAGCCGGAGGGGTTCCGGGGGCTGGTTGAGGGCGATCGGTACGGGGAGGGTGGTGGTCGCGTTCTGCTCGGCGAAGGTGTCCAGTTCGCGGGTGAGGCGGCGGGTCCAGTCGGGCATCCGGGCGGCTCGGTGCCTGGCGGCGGGCCAGCCTGCGGCGTCGCCTGCGGCCAGGCCGAGCAGGAGTCCCTCGATGCGGCGGCTTGTCATGGGCGGACCTCGGCTTTGGCTCCGGCTCGGGGGTGGGTGGTGTGTTTCGCCCCCGCCGCCCCTACCCGTCCCTCCCCCAGAGGGGGGACCCCCATCGGGGGCGCTGCCCCCGAACCCCCGCTCCTCAAACGCCGGAGGGGCTGGAGGGGATGCCGGAGGGGCTGAAAGGGACGCTGGAGGGGATGCCGGAGAGGCTGAGCGTGCGGGCTCATGGCCGTACCTCCGTTGCGGTCGGCGTGTCGCCGTCCGAGGCGAGGACGTACGCCGCCTGGTCCGGTGCGGGTTCCCGTAGGACCGGCTTCGCGCCCCACTTGCCGCCCTCGCCCGGGGTCAGGAGTTCCGCGATGTCGAGGATGTGGTGGCCCGCCATGGAGGGGAGGCAGGTGCCGCGGGCCGGGCCGATCGCCTCCGCCCACTCGGGCGGGATCGCCGAGGCGCCGCGGGTGGCGCCTGCCAGGGCGCCCGCCACCGCTGCTGTCGTGTCCGCGTCGCGGCCCATGTTGACGGCTGTCAGCACCGACTCCGCGAAGTCGCCGTCGGCCACCGCGTACGCGCCGAAGGCGAGGGCGACCGCCTCGGGGGCCAGGTCGGTCCAGGGGTAGCCGCCGATCACCACCGCGGAGCGGACCGCGCGTTCGCCACGGTGGGCGACCGCCACCGCGCGGCGCAGGGAGCGTGCCGTCCAGGAGTCGTCGGGGACCACCGCCAGGGCGGAGGCCACCACGGCGATGGTCGGCGCGCCCGCCATCGCCGCCGCCACGCCCGCCGCGACCGCCTGGCCGCCGTAGATGCCCTCGCCGTCGTGGCTCACCGAGCCGTCGATCGCCACCAGCCGGGCCGCCTCGGCCGGGCGGCCCGCCGCGAAGACGCCGAAAGGGGCTGCGCGCATCGCGAGACCGTCGCTCCAGGCGTGCCGGTGCTGGGCCGAGATGGGGGCGGCGAGGCCCCGGCGCAGGTTCTCCAGGGTGCCGCGTTCGCTGAAACCGGCGCCTCGGAAGGGGCCTTCGTCGAGGTCGGCGATCCACTGGTGCCAGGCCGCCTCCACATGGGCCGGGGTGAGGGCGGAACCGTGCCGGGCGAGGAGGAGGCCCGAGAAGATCGCGTACTCCGTGTCGTCCGTGCCGGCGGGGTTTTCGGCCACGTACCCGGTGATGCGGCCCCAGCGGGCGCGGATCTCCGAGGGCTTCATGTTCTCGGCGGGGGCGCCGAGCGCGTCCCCCACGGCCAGACCGAGCAGGGCGCCGCGTGCTCTGTCGCGGAGCAGGGCGGCGTCCTGGTGCGCCGGGACCGAGGGAATGCAGGCGATCGATGCCATACGCGGCCTCTCCTCCGGAGGGTTCCGGGGGCTCCCTCCCGGGGAGCGGAACCCTTTGCGGAACTGTCCCACCGGAGGGGTTCAGGTGCGCCTCAGGCGCCCCAGCATCACCCGGTCGACATTTGTGCGAGAGCCCCTACGGATGAGCGATCACGGCGAAGGTGCAGGTGAGGGCAGCCTTTCCTTGCTGGCGGGAAGGGAATTCGGGGCGTATTTTTGGTGTTGTCGACAACTGGAATGAGTCTAAATCCGGTTTCGGAGTCGGGTTCGGAGTCGAGCGAGTTGGGGGACGGCATGGCCATCATCGAGACCGAGGCGGCGCTGCACGAGGCGCACCGCGACAACCACACCCACCGGGATGTCACCGGCGGGTGGTTGCGGCCTGCCGTTTTCGGGGCGATGGACGGGCTCGTCTCCAACCTCGCCCTGATGACCGGTGTGGCGGGCGGGGCCGTCTCGCATCGGACCGTCGTCATCACCGGACTCGCCGGTCTTGCCGCCGGCGCCTTCTCCATGGCCGCCGGCGAGTACACCTCCGTCGCCTCGCAGCGCGAGCTCGTCGAGGCCGAACTCGCCGTCGAGCGGCGGGAGTTGAGGAAGCACCCCAAGGACGAGGAGCGGGAGCTCGCCGAGCTCTACGAGTCCCGGGGCGTCGAGCCGAAGCTCGCCCGTGAAGTGGCCCGGCAGCTCTCGCGCGACCCCGAGCAGGCCCTGGAGATACACGCCCGCGAGGAGCTGGGCATCGACCCCGGTGATCTGCCCTCGCCCGCCGTCGCCGCGGTGTCGTCCTTCGGGGCGTTCGCGCTGGGCGCGCTGTTGCCCGTGCTCCCGTATCTTCTCGGGGCCACCGCGTTGTGGCCCGCCGTGCTGGTCGCGCTGTTCGGGCTCTTCGGGTGTGGTGCGGTGGTGGCCCGGGTGACCGCCCGGAGCTGGTGGTTCAGCGGGTTGCGGCAGCTCGCGCTGGGCGGGGCGGCGGCCGGTGTGACGTACGCCCTGGGCAACCTGTTCGGTGCGGCCGTAGGATAGGGGATCGTGCACTTATGCGATGGGCCGCATAAGTAGCCGTTACTCGCTGGTTTCGAACGCTTAACCACCGGGCATGAGCCGTACGCGCTGTGGGCAACGAGGCATGCGGCGCACTCGCGGAGAGGGCGACGACGCTCTCCTCGCCATGGGTCGAGGGACACCGATCTGTCCGATTCGGCCCCCATTGCTTCCACTGCCGCGCGGTCACCATGCCGCGCGCTGCGGTGTCCGCATGTTGGTACGCGGTATCCGGTTCCCGAGAATCGCCCCATCATGTAACCTGCGTGAAATTTTGCACTCCAAGAGGGCCAACGTCGTCCCTCGGCTTAATGCATATGCCACACAACGACGACGGGAGAGCCGATGCGTACGCCGCGCCAGCCGTCCCAGCATTCCGAGAATGGCCAGAAGTGGTCCTTCATGGATGCTCGCCCTGCTGCGCAGGGTATGTACGACCCCCGCAACGAGCATGACGCCTGTGGCGTCGGCTTCGTGGCCACCCTCACCGGCGAGGCGAGCCATGCGCTGGTCGAGCAGGCGCTCACGGTTCTCCGCAACCTGGAGCACCGCGGTGCCACCGGCTCCGAGCCCGATTCCGGCGACGGCGCCGGCATTCTCTCGCAGGTTCCGGACGCGTTCTTCCGTGAGGTGGCCGAATTCAAGCTGCCCGAGGCGGGTGCCTACGCGGTCGGTATCGCCTTCCTCCCGGAGGGGACGGCGACTGACGCCGTCCCGACGACCGCCGAGGCCGTCTCACATATCGACACGATCGCCGCCGAAGAGGGCCTGACCGTCCTCGGCTGGCGCGAGGTGCCGGTCGCCCCCGGACTCCTCGGCGCCACCGCCCGTTCGACGATGCCCGCCTTCCGGCAGATCTTCGTCGCGGACAGCGCCGCGGTGCCCGCCAAGGGCATCGACCTCGACCGCAAGGCCTTCGCGCTGCGCAAGCGCGCCGAGCGCGAGGTCGGCGTCTACTTCCCCTCGCTCTCCGCGCGGACCATCGTCTACAAGGGCATGCTGACCACCGGCCAGCTGGAGCCCTTCTTCCCGGACCTGTCCGACCGCCGCTTCGCGTCGGCCGTCGCGCTCGTCCACTCGCGCTTCTCCACGAACACCTTCCCGTCGTGGCCGCTCGCCCACCCGTACCGCTTCGTCGCGCACAACGGCGAGATCAACACGGTCAAGGGCAACCGGAACTGGATGGCGGCCCGCGAGTCGCAGCTCGCCTCCGACCTCTTCGGCGACCAGGAGAAGATCGACCGTATCTTCCCGATCTGTACGCCCGAGGCCTCCGACTCCGCGTCCTTCGACGAGGTGCTCGAACTGCTCCACCTCGGTGGCCGTTCGCTGCCCCACTCCGTGCTGATGATGATCCCGGAGGCGTGGGAGAACCACACCACCATGGATCCGGCCCGGCGCGCCTTCTACCAGTTCCACGCCACGATGATGGAACCGTGGGACGGCCCGGCCTGTGTCACCTTCACCGACGGCGTCCAGGTCGGCGCGGTCCTCGACCGCAACGGACTGCGCCCCGGCCGCTACTGGGTCACCGACGACGGACTCGTCGTCCTCGGCTCCGAGGTCGGCGTCCTCGACATCGACCCCGCGAAGGTCGTCCGCAAGGGCCGCCTCCAGCCCGGCAAGATGTTCCTCGTCGACACCGCCGAGCACCGCATCATCGAGGACGACGAGATCAAGGCGGGCCTCGCCGCCGAGCAGCCCTACGCGGAGTGGCTGGAGGCCGGCGAGATCGAGCTCTCCGACCTGCCCGAGCGCGAGCACATCGTGCACACCCACGCCTCGGTCACCCGCCGCCAGCAGACCTTCGGCTACACCGAGGAAGAGCTGCGCGTCATCATCGCGCCGATGGCCAAGACCGGCGGCGAGCCGCTCGGCTCCATGGGCACCGACTCGCCGATCGCCGCGCTGAGCGAGCGTCCGCGACTGCTCTTCGACTACTTCACCCAGCTGTTCGCGCAGGTCACCAACCCGCCGCTGGACGCCATCCGCGAGGAGCTGGTCACCAGCCTGCGCTCCTCCCTCGGCCCCGCCAGCAACCTGCTGGAGCCGACCGCCGCCTCCTGTCGCAGCGTCACCCTGCCCTTCCCGGTGATCGACAACGACGAGCTGGCCAAGCTCATCCACATCAACGCCGACGGCGACATGCCCGGCATGAAGGCCGCGACCCTCTCCGGCCTCTACCGGGTCAGTGGCGGTGGCGACTCCCTCGCCGCCCGTATCGAGGAGATCTGCGCCGAGGCCGACGCGGCCATCGACAACGGCGCCCGTCTCATCGTCCTGTCGGACCGCCACTCGGACGCCGAGCACGCCCCGATCCCGTCGCTGCTGCTCACCTCCGCCGTCCACCACCACCTCATCCGTACCAAGGAGCGCACCCAGGTGGGCCTGCTGGTCGAGGCCGGTGACGTCCGCGAGGTCCACCACGTCGCCCTGCTCATAGGGTTCGGCGCCGCCGCGGTGAACCCGTACCTGGCGATGGAGTCCGTCGAGGACCTGGTCCGCGCCGGCACCTTCCTGCGTGCCATCGACGTCGCGCCCGAGCAGGCCATCCGCAACCTGATCTACGCGCTCGGCAAGGGCGTCCTCAAGGTCATGTCCAAGATGGGCATCTCGACCGTCGCCTCCTACCGGGGCGCCCAGGTCTTCGAGGCCGTCGGTCTCGACACGGCCTTCGTCGAGAAGTACTTCAAGGGCACCGCCACCAAGATCGGCGGCGTCGGCATCGACGTCATCGCCAAGGAGGTCGCCGCCCGGCACGCCAAGGCGTACCCCGCCTCCGGCATCGCCCCGGCGCACCGCGCCCTCGACATAGGCGGCGAGTACCAGTGGCGCCGCGAGGGCGAGCCGCACCTGTTCGACCCGGAGACGGTCTTCCGCCTCCAGCACTCCACGCGAACCCGCCGCTACGACATCTTCAAGAAGTACACGGACCGGGTGAACGAGCAGTCGGAGCGCCTCATGACGCTCCGCGGGCTCTTCGGCTTCAAGTCGGACCGCCCGTCGATCTCCATCGACGAGGTCGAGCCGGTCAGCGAGATCGTCAAGCGGTTCTCCACCGGCGCCATGTCGTACGGCTCCATCTCCCTGGAGGCGCACGAGACCCTCGCCATCGCCATGAACCAGCTGGGCGCCAAGTCCAACACCGGTGAGGGCGGCGAGGACGCGGACCGTCTGTACGACCCGGCGCGCCGCTCGTCGATCAAGCAGGTCGCGTCCGGCCGCTTCGGTGTGACCAGCGAGTACCTGGTCAACGCGGACGACATCCAGATCAAGATGGCCCAGGGCGCCAAGCCCGGCGAGGGCGGCCAGCTGCCCGGCCACAAGGTGTACCCGTGGGTCGCCAAGACCCGGCACAGCACCCCCGGTGTCGGCCTCATCTCGCCGCCGCCGCACCACGACATCTACTCCATCGAGGACCTCGCCCAGCTCATCCACGACCTGAAGAACGCGAACCCGCAGGCGCGGATCCACGTGAAGCTGGTCTCGGAGGTCGGCGTCGGCACGGTCGCCGCCGGTGTGTCCAAGGCCCACGCGGACGTCGTCCTCATCTCCGGCCACGACGGCGGTACGGGCGCCTCGCCGCTCACCTCGCTGAAGCATGCCGGCGGTCCCTGGGAGCTCGGCCTCGCCGAGACCCAGCAGACGCTGCTCCTCAACGGCCTGCGCGACCGGATCGTCGTCCAGACCGACGGCCAGCTCAAGACCGGCCGTGACGTCGTCATCGCCGCGCTGCTCGGCGCCGAGGAGTTCGGTTTCGCGACCGCGCCCCTCGTCGTCTCCGGCTGCGTCATGATGCGCGTCTGCCACCTGGACACCTGCCCGGTCGGTATCGCCACCCAGAACCCGGTGCTCCGCGACCGGTTCGCCGGCAAGGCCGAGTACGTCGTGAACTTCTTCCAGTTCATCGCCGAAGAGGTCCGCGAGATCCTCGCCGAGCTGGGCTTCCGCACCATCGAGGAGGCCGTCGGCCACGCCGAGACCCTCGACGTGGAGCGGGCGGTCACCCACTGGAAGGCGCAGGGCCTGGACCTGTCCCCGCTCTTCTACGTGCCCGAGCTGCCCGAGGGCACCCCGCTCCACCAGGTCATCGTGCAGGACCACGGCCTGGAGAAGGCGCTCGACAACGAGCTGATCAAGCTCGCCGCCGACGCCCTCGCCGCGAACAGCGCCACCGACGCCCAGCCGGTCCGCGCCCAGGTCGCCATCCGCAACATCAACCGCACGGTCGGCACGATGCTCGGCCACGAGGTGACGAAGAAGTTCGGCGGGGCCGGTCTGCCCGACGACACCATCGACATCACCTTCACCGGCAGCGCCGGCCAGTCCTTCGGCGCCTTCCTGCCGCGCGGTGTCACCCTCCGGCTCGAAGGCGACGCCAACGACTACGTCGGCAAGGGCCTCTCCGGCGGCCGGGTGATCGTCCGCCCCGACCGGGGCGCCGACCACCTCGCCGAGTTCTCCACCATCGCGGGCAACACCATCGCGTACGGCGCGACCGGCGGCGAGCTGTTCCTGCGCGGTCGTTCGGGCGAGCGGTTCTGCGTCCGCAACTCCGGCGCCACGGTGGTGTCCGAGGGCGTCGGCGACCACGGTTGCGAGTACATGACCGGCGGTCACGCGGTCGTCCTCGGCGAGACGGGCCGCAACTTCGCGGCCGGTATGTCGGGCGGCGTCGCGTACGTCATCGACCTGAACCGCGACAACGTCAACGTCGGCAACGCGGACGCGGTCGAGCCCCTCGACGACACCGACAAGCAGTGGCTGCACGATGTCGTGCGCCGGCACCAGGAGGAGAGCGGCTCGACGGTCGCGGAGAAGCTCCTGGCCGAGTGGGACGTCGCGGTGGAGCGCTTCAGTAAGATCATCCCCAGCACGTACAAGGCAGTGCTCGCCGCCAAGGACGCCGCCGAGCGAGCCGGGCTCACCGAGTCCGAGATCACCGAGAAGATGATGGAGGCGGCGACCAATGGCTGATCCCAAGGGCTTTCTGACCCACGGCCGCGAGGTCGCCAAGTCCCGCCCGGTGGACGTCCGTCTCAAGGACTGGAACGAGGTCTACGTCCCCGGCTCCCTGCTGCCGATCATCAGCAAGCAGGCCGGCCGCTGCATGGACTGCGGTATCCCGTTCTGCCACAACGGCTGTCCGCTGGGGAACCTGATCCCCGAGTGGAACGACTACGCCTACCGCGAGGACTGGACGTCGGCGTCCGAGCGGCTGCACGCCACCAACAACTTCCCGGAGTTCACCGGCCGCCTGTGCCCGGCTCCCTGCGAGTCGGCGTGCGTGCTGGGCATCAACCAGCCCGCGGTCACCATCAAGAACGTCGAGGTCTCGATCATCGACAAGGCCTGGGAGACCGGCGATGTCGCCGCCCAGGCCCCGGAGCGCCTCTCCGGCAAGACGGTCGCGGTCATCGGCTCGGGCCCGGCGGGTCTCGCCGCCGCCCAGCAGCTCACGCGGGCCGGTCACACGGTCGCGGTGTACGAGCGCGCGGACCGCATCGGCGGCCTCCTGCGTTACGGCATCCCCGAGTTCAAGATGGAGAAGCGGCACATCAACCGCCGTATCGAGCAGATGCGCGCGGAGGGCACCCGCTTCCGTACGGGCATCGAGATCGGCCGCGACCTCAAGGCGACGGACCTGCGCAAGCGGTACGACGCCGTCGTGATCGCCGCCGGTGCGACGACCGCCCGCGATCTTCCCGTCCCCGGGCGGGAGCTGAAGGGCGTCTACCAGGCGATGGAGTACCTGCCCCTGGCGAACAAGGTGCAGGAGGGCGACTTCGTGGCCCCGCCGGTCACCGCCGAGGGCAAGCACGTCGTGGTCATCGGCGGCGGCGACACGGGCGCGGACTGCGTGGGCACCGCCCACCGCCAGGGCGCGGCCTCTGTCACCCAGCTGGAGATCATGCCCCGCCCGGGCGAGGACCGCAGCCCCGGGCAGCCCTGGCCGACCTTCCCGATGCTCTACAAGGTCACCTCGGCGCACGAGGAGGGCGGCGAGCGCGTCTACTCCGTCTCGACGACCCACTTCGAGGGCGACGAGCACGGCAACGTGCAGTGGCTGCACCTCACCGAGGTCGAGTTCATCGACGGCAGGCTGACCCAGAAGCCGGGCACGGAGCGCAGGATCCCCGCCCAGCTGGTCACCCTCGCCATGGGCTTCACGGGCACCGACCAGGACAACGGCCTCGTCTCGCAGTTCGGCCTGGACCTCGACGAGCGCGGCAACATCGCCCGCGACGCCGACTTCGCGACCAACGTCCCGGGCGTGTACGTCGCCGGTGACGCCGGCCGCGGCCAGTCGCTCATCGTGTGGGCCATCGCCGAGGGCCGCTCGGCGGCCCGCGGAGTCGACCGCTTCCTCACCGGCGCGAGCGACCTCCCGGCCCCGATCCGCCCGACGGACCGTTCCCTGATGGTCTGACGGGGTACCCCCAAAAAGACGTCCCGTACAACGGCGTACGGAACGAACACACCACGGCGCTCGCCACAGTCCCCGACCGGACACGGCGGGCGCCGCGGCGCGTCCGGGACAGTCGCCGGTCGGCTACGGCACCTTGTACGTGTCCCCGTACACCTTCCACTCCAGCGGTGTACGGAGGTCCAGGTTGCCCTCGTCGAGGAAGCGCCGTTGGGCCGTGTCGACGCGGCTGGTGTTCACGCCCGGCCGCTTGACCAGCATCGCCGTGCGACGGGCGTCGAGGAACGCGTCCAGGTACGTGGTCTCGTCGCCGCCCTCCGCGGGGCTGTCGGCCTCCTTCAGCGCGGCGGCGCGGATGCCGCCCACGCTGAACGAGTCGATGCCCGGGCCGTGGTAGACCATCGCGTCGTAGTAGACGAACTGGCCCAGCAGACCCAGCCCGTCGCCGACGGCGAGACGCAGAGCCGGTCCGAAGTAGACGGTGTCCCGCTTCTCGTCCTGGGCCTCGCGGAAGGCGGCGACCTTCGATTCCTGCTTCCAGGCCGCCGGGAACCCCGGATCCAGCCCCTCGTGGGAGTCCGTGCCGTCGACCTCGCGCAGCGCCGGAAGGTAGGGCGCGAGGGCGTTGTCCGGGTGGTTCTTCGTGTAGTCCTCGACGAGGGTGAGCAGGTCGTGGGTCCCGGTGCAGAAACCGATGATGCCGGCCGTGTAACCCTGCCCGTCGCCGATGTCCTCGACGTAGCCGTACGCGCTGCGCCAGTCGAGCGTCCCGTTCTCGGCGCTCGCCACGATCTGCTGGGCCAGCTCCTTCTTCGCCGGATCGGCGAGTGTGGCCTCCGCGTCCAGGGAGCCGGCCTCCTCCACGCGCTTGGCGTCGGGGGCGGGCGAGTCGTCCGACGCGACGGACAGGCATGCGGTCGCTGCCAGCAGGGGGAGCACGGCGAGGAGGAGGGCGCCGGGTCGTTTCATGGGGCACAAGGGTACGGGGGGCTCTCGCTCGTCCGGGTGACGTACTCTCAGCGTTTGCATCAGTCCGTCGCATTCCGGTAAGGAGCCCATGCGTGGCCGCGATCAGTCTCACCAAGGTGGAGGAGAGCGCTCCCGCGCTGGTCAGCCTGTACAAGAGTGCCGGGGCGGCTGTGGACCGGCACGGGCTCGACGGTCAGCGGGCCGCCGTCTACCTCGTGGTCGACTACTCCGGTTCGATGAAGCCGTACTACCAGAACGGCAGCGTGCAGGCGCTCGCCGACCGGGTGTTGGGGCTGGCGGCCCACTTCGACGACGACGGGACGGTTCCCGTCGTCTTCTTCTCCACCGACGTCGACGCCGTGACCGGTATCGCGCTCGACGACCACACGGGGAGCATCGACCGGATCGCCGCCGGGCTCGGGCACATGGGCAGGACGAGCTATCACCTCGCCATGGACGCCGTCATCGAGCACTACCTCGACAGCGGGTCGACGGCCCCCGCCCTCGTCGTCTTCCAGACCGACGGCGGCCCGATCAACAAGCTCGCCGCCGAACGGTACGTGTGCAAGTCGGCGCGGCTGCCGCTGTTCTGGCAGTTCATCGGCTTCGGGGACGCCGGCAGCAAACAGTTCGACTTCCTGCGCAAGCTCGACGAGCTGGCGGTGCCGGAGCGGCGGGTCGTCGACAACGCCGGGTTCTTCCACGCCGGTTCCGATCCGCGCGCCGTGTCCGACGACGAGTTGTACGACCGGCTGGTGGGCGAGTTCCCGAAGTGGCTGGTCGCCGCTCGGGCGGAGGGAATCGTCGGCTGACACGGACCTTCCCTAACAAGTGTTTGGTAGGCTAGTGTGGCCGCATGGGAGACGTCGACAGTCCGGCGTACGTACCCGGACATGGGCTGCTGAAGGGGCGCACCGCCGTCATCACGGCAGCCGCCGGTGCGGGGATCGGCGGGGCCACCGCCCGCCGGTTCCTGGAGGAAGGCGCACGCGTGCTGATCAGCGACGCGCACGCGCGGCGGCTCAAGGAGTACGAGGGGGAGCTGGCCGGGGAGTTCGAGGGTGTCGACTCGCTGCCCTGCGACGTCACCGACGAACGCCAGGTGCGGGCCCTCTTCGACACGGCCGTGGAAGTACACGGGCGGCTCGACATAGTCGTCAACAACGCCGGTCTCGGCGGCACTTCGACTCTCGTCGACATGACGGACGAGCAGTGGTCGAGAGTGCTGGACGTGACGCTGGGCGGCACGTTCCGGTGCGTGCGGGCCGCGTTGCGGATCTTCCGGGAGAGCGGGGCAGGAGGCGTCGTTGTCAACAACGCGTCCGTCGTCGGCTGGCGTGCCCAGGCCGGACAGGCACACTACGCCGCCGCCAAGGCGGGCGTGATGGCACTGACCCGGAGCGCGGCGATCGAGGCCGCGGAGTACGGGGTCCGGGTCAACGCGGTGTCACCGAGCCTCGCCATGCATCCCCACCTGGCGAAGGTGACCACTCCCGAACTCCTGGCCGAACTGACGGCCCGTGAAGCCTTCGGGCGGTACGCCGAGCCATGGGAGGTCGCCAACGTGATCGTGTTCCTGGCGTCCGGCTACTCCTCGTACCTGACGGGGGAAGTCGTCTCCGTCAGCAGCCAGCACCCCTAGGACGGCACATGCCTGTGACCACAATGGACGCGTGCCTCCTACGAAGAAGAAGCCCCAGGTGACCGCCGTGCCCGCCCGCCGCCGCGAAATCCTCGGCACCGCCGCCGAGGTCTTCGCCGAACAGGGCTACAACGCCACCACCGTACGCAAGATCGCGGACCACGCCGGCATGCTCGCGGGCAGCCTCTACTACCACTTCGACTCCAAGGAATCGATGCTGGAGGAGATCCTGCGCACGTTCCTCGACGAGCTGTGGGAAGGCTACGACACCGTCCTGGACGCCGAGTCCGGGCCGCGCGAGACGCTGGAGGCGCTGGTCACCGAGTCGTTCCGGGAGATCGACCGGCACCGCGCCGCCGTCGCGATCTACCAGAAGGAGTCCAGGCAACTCGTCGCGCAGGAGCGGTTCGCGTTCCTCGCCGAGTCGCAGCGCAGATTCGAGAAGGCGTGGCTGTCCACGCTGGAACGCGGAGTCGCCGCCGAGGTCTTCCGTGCCGACCTCGACATCCGGCTCACCTACCGCTTCGTGCGCGACACCGTGTGGGTCGCCGCGTCCTGGTACCGGCCGGGCGGACAGCACAGCCCGGAGGAGATCGCCCGCCAGTACCTGTCGATGGTGCTGGACGGAATCGCCGTACGTGAACAGCCGTATGTGAAGAGTCGCACCTGAAGAGTCGTACGTGAACAACCCTTTTCTGTGAGGGAGTTGCCATGGCCGAGGCCTATATCGTCGAAGCGGTCCGTACGCCCGTCGGGCGGCGTGGGGGTGGTCTGAGCGGTGTCCATCCGGCGGACCTGGGCGCGCACGCGCTGACGGCGCTCATGTCGCGGGCCGGGGTGGACCCGGCCGCCGTGGAGGACGTCGTCTTCGGGTGCCTGGACACGGTGGGGCCGCAGGCCGGTGACATCGCCCGCACCAGCTGGCTGGCCGCCGGACTGCCCGAGGAGGTGCCGGGGGTGACCGTCGACCGGCAGTGCGGATCCTCGCAGCAGGCCGTCCACTTCGCCGCGCAGGCCGTGCTGTCCGGCACCCAGGATCTCGTCGTCGCGGGTGGCGTCCAGAACATGTCGATGATCCCGATCGCCTTCGCCTCCCGTCAGGCGGCCCTGCCCCTGGGGCTCACCGAGGGCCCCTTCGCGGGCAGCGCGGGCTGGCGGGCGCGGTACGGGGAACGACCGGTGAACCAGTTCGCCGGCGCCGAGATGATCGCCGCCAAGTGGGGCATCAGCAGGCAGGACCAGGAGGAGTACGCGCTGCGCTCGCACGAACGCGCGGTCCTGGCCATCGACGAGGGCCGCTTCACCCGCGAGACCGTGGCCTACGAGACGGTGACCGTCGACGAGGGCCCGCGCCGGGACACCTCCCTGGCGAAGATGGCCGGCCTGAAGCCCGTCATCGACGGCGGCACCATCACCGCCGCCGTCTCCTCCCAGGTCTCCGACGGCGCCGCCGCGATGCTGATCGCCTCCGAGCGGGCGGTACGCGAGCACGGGCTGCGGCCACGGGCCCGCGTCCACCATCTGTCCGTACGGGGCGAGGACCCGATCCGGATGCTGACGGCGCCGATCCCGGCCACCGCCCACGCCCTCAAGAAGACCGGCCTGTCCATCGACGACATCGACCTCGTCGAGATCAACGAGGCCTTCGCGCCGGTCGTCCTGGCCTGGCTGAAGGAGACCGGCGCGGACCCTGCCAGGGTCAACGTCAACGGTGGCGCGATAGCCCTGGGCCACCCTCTTGGCGCGACCGGCGTCAAGCTGATGACGACCCTCCTGCACGAACTGGAGCGCACGGGCGGGCGGTTCGGGCTCCAGACGATGTGCGAGGGCGGGGGACAGGCGAACGTGACGATCATCGAACGGCTTTGACCGACGTGAACGGCTCGAACGTTTCGAACGGCCTGAAGGGCCGTGTCGCTCTGGTCACCGGCGGTACCCGCGGAGTCGGCGCGGGTGTCGCGCGGGCTCTCGTCGAGGCCGGTGCGGAGGTGCTGGCCTGCGCTCGTCGGCCGCCCGAAGTCCCGCTGCCCGGCGTGGAGTTCACGGCTGTCGACCTGCGGGACCGGAGCGCGGTGTACGACTTCGTCGGAGGTCTGCCTCGACTTGATGTACTCGTCAACAACGTAGGGGGGAGTCCTTATCGACCGTTGGGTGGAGACGGGGGTGGCGATGTCGAGCGGCACGTCCGTGTCATCGAGCTGAACCTGATCACGCCGCTGACCGTCTCCCTCGCCGCGTACGAGCATCTGAAACAGGCCCGGGGATCCGTCGTGATGATCGGCAGCGTCAGCGGGAGCCGTCCCTCGCCCGGGACCGCCGCGTACGGTGCCGCCAAGGCCGGGCTGGAGCATCTCGCCCGGTCGATGGCCGTGGAATGGGCGCCCGACGTACGGGTCAACACCCTCGTCGTCGGGATGGTCCGGACCGAGCTGTCCCATCTGCACTACGGCGGTGACGACGGTCTCGACGCCGTCGCCCGCACGGTCCCGGCGGGCCGCCTCGCCGATCCGTCCGACATCGGGGCCGCCGCTGTCTTCCTCGCCTCCGATGCCGCGGCGTATGTCAGCGGGGCGAGTCTGCTGGTGCACGGCGGGGGAGAACGGCCCGCGTTTCTGGACGCGGCGACCGCGAACAGGGGTGGTGGATGAGGATGAGGTCGGGGGGTCCGTCCCGTCCCGTTCCTGGGGGCTGCGCCCCCGAGGACGGGACGGGTAGGGGCGGCGGGGGCGAGGAAAAGGCTCAGCCCATCCCCAGTACCTCCTCCAGCACCGCCACGATCTCCGCGTGCCCGGTCCCCTGATCAATCCCCGCCACCACGTTCCCGTCGCGCACAAGCTCCACTGCCACCCCCTCCGCCCAGCGCCGCGTCACGTACTCCCCGCCGAACCCATGCGCACGCCCCAGCCCTGCCCGAAGCTCCGACGCCACGTCCAGCCAGGTCCAGCGGCGGGCCTCCGCCAGTGCCTCCCCCCTCGACCCGGCGCCGTGCGCCAGCAGGGACCGTACGCAGGCGGGGGAGCCCCGGCGGGCGGCCGCGACCAGTGGAGACAAACCGGTCGGGTCGGGGCGGTTGGGGTCCGCGCCCGCGGCGAGCAGGGCCTCCGCCACCGCCGCGTGACCGCATCGCAGAGCCCAGGTCAGGGCCGTGAAACCGAACGCCTCCACCGCGTCGGGAACGGCCCCCGAGGCCAACAGCGCCCGGACGACCTCCGTGTGCCCGCCACAGGCCGCCCCGCACAGGGGGAGGTCCGACCCCGCGCTCAGCCGGTCGGGCGCGGCACCGGCGGACAGCAGCAGCCGTACGATGCCGGGCGCGTCGCTCACCGCCGCCGCGTACAGGGCGCTCTGGCCGTCCTCGTCCACCGCTTCCGGGCTCACACCGAGACGCAACAGCCCTACGACCGCGTCCTCGTCACCCGCGTACACCGCCGTGAAGAGATCGCGTTCACTGCCGATATGCGGTTCTTGCCCGTTCATACCTTCCGACCTTCGCTCGCGAAGGGCCGGTGAGGCAAAGGGTTTCGGGGTGAGGTGCCCCACGCTTCCCCGACGTCATGTGTCGCACTCCAGCACCGTCCGGCACACCCCGCACCGCGCCCGCACCCGCCCCCGTACCGGCACCCTGATGCGCTGGTGGCAGGTCGGACAGGGGAACGAGACCCGCAGCGGACCGTGGCCGCCGTGGCTGCCGGGGGAGTCGGGGGAGTCGGGGGAGTCGGGCGTGAAGCTGTACGGGACCCCGCCCGGCTGTGACGTGTCCGGCGAGTGGTGGTCCTGGGCATGGCGGCGGTCGCGTGCGTAGCGGCGGCGGCCCGCCCAGCCCGCCGCCGTCAGTGGGGGCTGGCGCGTGTCGTGGCGGGCCAGCTCCATGCCCGCCGTGTACGCGGTGTACGCCTGCGGGCTGGTGAACCAGATCGCCGGGTCCTCGTCGAAGACCAGCGCACGCTTGGCCAGGACGTACCCGAACTCCTCCGGCGTGAGATAGCCGAGCTTCTGCGAGGAGGCCGCGTCCTCGCGGAAGGCGTCGAGAAGCAGCCAGCCCGCGCCCAGGTACGCAGCCGCCGTGTCCGTGAGGATCTCGTTGTCCCGCGTCCCGGGGAAGGACAGGTCGAGACGGTGCAGACAGACGTGCATCACCTCGTGCGCGAGAGCCGCGCCGATGTCCCTGCGGTGGGTGCGGAAACGGTCGTTCAGCTCGATGAAGTACTCGGGCCCGGCCGCCAGTTCGACGTTCGCCGCGTGGGTCATCTCGCGGAATCCGACGATCATGCGCGCGTCCGGGAGCCGGTAGTGGCGCACCATCTCGCGGGCCACGCGCTGCACGCCCAGATGCAGGTCGTCGGTGTCGCAGAAGGCCACGTCGGCCGGGGCCACACTGGTCGCGAAGGTCTGGACGGTGTCGTACGACAGCCTCTTGTAGAGCGCGTTGATCGCGGCCCGCACCGTCTCCAGATGCGGGTAGCCGTGCTCGACCGGTCCGCCGTTCGCCACGTCCTTACCCCCAAGACGCCCTGAACTCTCTTCCATCCTACGTGCCGGGGAGCTGTCGGTAAGAGCGGATTTCCTCCCGCCGGGTTCCGCCGCGGGCACGTGAGATCCGCCCTTGTTTCACACCCGCACGATCTTCATACTTGCGTTCTTTGTCGTCATCCCCACGAAAGGACGTACGTTGACCCACACCTCGTCGGTCGGAAGAGGTTTCTCCCTGGTCAAGCGGGCCGCGGCGGTCGGTGCCGCGGCCCTCGCGATCGCGAGCCTCCAGCCGCTCGCCGCGCAGGCCGCGCCCGTGCCCGTCGTAGGAGGAACGCCAGCCGCGCAGAACGAGTTCCCGTGGCTGGTGCACCTCTCGATGGGCTGCGGCGGAGCGCTCTACAAGAAGGACGTCGTCCTGACCGCCGCCCACTGCGTGGACGGCTCCGGCGCCACCACGGGCATCACCGTCACCGCGGGCGTCGCCGACCTGAACGCCTCGGGGGCGATCAAGGTCAAGTCGACCAAGGTCCGCCAGGCCCCGGGTTACGACGGCAGCGGCAAGGACTGGGCGCTCATCAAGCTCGCCCGGCCGATCAACAAGCCCACGCTGAAGATCGCCACGACCACCCAGTACAACCGCGGCACGTTCACCATCGCGGGCTGGGGCGACACCACGGAGAACGCCGGCACCGGCACGACCAAGCTGCTCAAGGCCACCGTCCCCTACGTCAGCGACGCGGGCTGCAAACTGCACTACGGCAAGCGGCTCGTGCCCGGCGACGAACTGTGCGCCGGCTATCTGGCCGGCGGCGTCGACACCTGCCAGGGCGACTCCGGCGGGCCCATGTTCCGCAAGGACGACACCGGCGCCTGGATCCAGGTCGGCATCGTCAGCTGGGGCGACGGCTGCGCCCGGCCCGGGGTACCCGGCGTCTACTCCCAGGTGTCCACGTTCGCGAAGGACATAGCGCGGGCGGCGTCCGCCCTGTAGGACCTGTCGTCACCTTCCCGTCCGCCTGACGACGCCAGGCACGCTCCCCACTGCCTTGAGAGCGAGGGAGTGCCCCCACTCGCCGCAACGGGCACAGACCCACGTACAACCAGTACGAGGGTCTGTGCCCGGCACGCCGAGAGCACGCGCCTCCCCGAACATCAGCCGCTGCCGCTGCCGCTGCCGCTGCCGCTGCCGCTGCCGCTGCCGCTGCCGCGGCGGGCGCGAGGCCCGCCCTTCGGGCGCACGACGGGAATGTGACGACAGGCCCTGGGCTCCGGGTCCGGCCGGGCCGCACGGCCTCGCCGGATCCGGTTGCCTGCACGCGCGCGTGCACGGGCACCTCAGTCCCCGCTCGGCTCGACGGGGCTCAGGACCGGCCCCGTCCGCCCCGCGCCCTCCAGCTCCAGCACCCACACCTCGTTCACGCCCTCCCGCAGCACCGGCCCGGGCACGTACAGCGAGCGCTGCGGGCCCACGCACCAGTAGCGCCCCAGGCCGAACCCGTTGACCCACGCGAACCCCCGTGTCCACCCCGGCAGTTCGAGCCGGGCGTCCCCGGCCCCGCGCACCGTCACGGCCCCCCGGTACAGCCCCGGGGCGTCCTCGGAGGGCAGCCCCGCGAAGGGCACCTCCCGCACGGCACCCTCCTCGAACGCGTCCAGCCGCAGCCCGCGCGCCCGCACCCCGTGCAGAAACTGCCGCTCGTGCAGCACGCCCCCGGTGATGCCCTTCGGCTCACCGACGCGCGGCCCGTAGCTGACCCTCCCCAGGGACTCCACCCACAGCTCCACGCGCGCGTGCCCCGCGACCGGCTCAGCGAGCCGCACGTCGCCCTCACCGAGCACCCCGGCCCGTACCCCGTCGACGTACACCACCGCCAGATCCCGCAGCCCGCGCACCGACAGCGGATACGGCCGCCGGGGACCCGGAACGGTCACCGTGTAGCGCACGAGCCCGCGGTCCACGTCCAGTTCCTCGAACGTGGGCGGCACGGCGTGCTCCGTCTCGGGACCCCCCAGGGTGTCCAGCACGGCGGTCAACGGCGCCCACTCCGTCAGCCGCACGTCGGCCGTGGCGCCCAGGGGAGAGGGCGTGGGCGGCGGTTCTGGCGGCGGGGCGTCCGCGTACGCGGAGAGGATCTCCCTGAAGCGCCAGAACTTCTCCGTGGGGCGCCCGTGTTCGTCGATCGGCGCGTCGTAGTCGTACGACGTCACGTCCGGCTCCAGAGCGCCCTCGTGGACCTCCCCGAGATCCGTGCCGCCGGCCCGGTTCGCGCCCGCCCAGCCCGCGAAACTCGTACCGCCGTGCGCCACGTAGACGTTGACCGACGCCCCGCACTCCAGGAGTTCGCGCAGGGCCCGCGCCGCGTCCTCGGGATCCCGTACGGCGTGCCCGGCGCCCCAGTGGTCGAACCAGCCGCACCAGAACTCCATGCACATCAGCGGGCCCGTCGGCCGGTGCCGGCGCAGCGTCTCGAAGGCCACGCGCGCGTGGGCACCGAAATTCACCGTCGCCAGGACGCCCGGCAGCGAGCCGCCCGTCAGCATGTGGTCCTCGGGGCCGTCCGAGGTGAACAGCGGGACGCTCACGCCCCCGGCCCGCAGCAGGCCCGTCAGCCGGTCCAGGTACTCCCGGTCGGAGCCGTAACTGCCGTACTCGTTCTCCACCTGCACCATCAGCACCGGGCCGCCCAGGTCGATCTGCCGCGACACGATCTCCGGGAGGAGACGGTCGAACCAGCGTTCCACGGGGCGCAGAAAACGGGCGTCACGCGTGCGCGTGTGTCCCGTCAGCCAGTGCGGGAGACCGCCGTTGTCCCATTCCGCGCAGATGTACGGACCCGGCCGCACGATCGCCCACAGCCCCGCCTCCCGCGCCGCGTCCAGGAACCTGCCCAGCTGCCCGACATCGCGGAAGTCACCGGGGCGCGGCTCGTGCAGGTTCCACGGGACATACGTCTCCACGCAGTTGAGACCCATCGCCCGCAGCATCGCCAGCCGGTGCGCCCACTGCTCCTCGTGCACCCGGAAGTAGTGCAGCGCCCCGGACAGCAGCCGCACCGGCCGCCCGTCCAGCAGGAAGTCCGTGTCCCCCACCGTGAACTCGCTCATGTGCCCCACCCTCACCTCTGGCGGCCGGCAGGTCCATGGACAAAGATCAGCTTCAGTTGGACCGGGCTCGCGACGGCTCACAGCGGCGCACGGCGGGTTTTCGACCGTCGACCGGGAAAGACGACCACGGCACAGGCGGGAGGACCGCGGATGTACCGCACCTGGATGCGTTTCTTCAGCCCCGCGCCCGCCCACCACCGGCTCGGCCTCGTCTGCCTCGGCGTCGGCCTCCAGCACGGCGCCCTGCCCACCGTCGGTCCGCGCGTCCTCGACCACCACGTGGCCGTCGTCGTGAGCAGCGGCCGGGGCTGGTTCCAGGGCACCGACGGACGCCGCCGGCCCGTCACCGCGCCCACCCTGATCTGGCTCACCCCCGGCACCGCCCACCACTACGGGCCCGACCCCGACACCGGCTGGGACGAGGCGTTCGTCGACTTCACCGGCCCCGCCACCGCCACGTACGCCGAACTCGGCTACATCGAGCCCGAGCGGCCCCTCGTACCCCTCACCGACGCCGGCCCCGCCCGGGCCGTGATCGGGCGCATGGCCCGCGCCGCACGCCGCGACAACCCCGTCCTGGAGGTCGAGACGGCCGCCGCCGTGCACGAACTGCTCGTCGCCCTGCGCCGCACCCGCGCCGACCTGGCACCCGACGGCGACCAGGTCCTCGCCGCCCTCGCCCGGGACGCCTGCCGGCCCCTGAGCGTCGCCGAACACGCCGCCCGGCACGGCATGACCCCCGCCGAACTGCGCACCGCGGTACGACGCGGCGCCGGCTGCAGCCCCAAGGACTACCTCCTCGGCATCCGGCTGAGCCGCGCCAAGGAACTCCTCGCCGCCACCGAACTGCCCGTCGCCGCCGTCGCCCGCCGCGTCGGCTACGACGACCCCGCGTACTTCTCCCGCCTCTTCACCCGCCGCGTCGGCATGCCCCCCGTCCGCTTCCGGGCCCAACAGGGACGCACGGTCCCCGGCGGCTGGAGCGACCGCGTCCCCGACCCCGCCGACCCCCCGACGATCGAACACCCGCACCCGGCGTGACGCCGGGCACCCGCCCGTCCCCCCACCCCGCACGACCCCGACGCCCCACGAACCCGCCCGATCCGTGCCACGTAATGTGGACGCCCATGACCACCAGCAACAACCGTGAAGTCGACCCCGCGATCCGAGCGGAACTCGGCCGGCTGCGCGAGAGCATCGACAACATCGACGCCGCCGTCGTCCACATGCTCGCCGAGCGCTTCAAGTGCACCCAGCAGGTCGGCCACCTCAAGGCCGTACACCAGCTGCCGCCCGCCGACCCGAACCGCGAGGCCCAGCAGATCGCCCGCCTGCGCCGGCTCGCCGAGAGCGCCAACCTCGATCCCGCGTTCGCCGAGAAACTCCTCACCTTCATCATCGCCGAGGTGATCAGACACCACGAGCGCATCGCCGAGGACACTCTGAACGGCGGGAAACCACCGGTGAATTGACCCCCGGGGCGTGACAGCAGGGTGCCCGCGGGGGCATGCTGCGCTGTGCACTCCTTGTGCACTCGTAGTCAGCCGACGGGCACTGCGCGTCAGCGGCGCGGGTGCCGGTCGGTTGTCCACACGGGAGGGGACGTCGGGCCATGCCGTCGGATGCCAAGATCCTCATCGTCGACGACCACGAGGACACCCTGTACGCCCTGGAGAGCGCCCTGGCCCCGCTCGGCTACCTGCTCGCCCGCGCCACCAGCGGCGACGAAGCGCTCAAACAGGTACTGCGCGGCCAGGTCGGCCTCCTCCTGCTCGACGTACGCATGCCCGGCGCCGGCGGCCTCGACGTCGTGCGGTACATGCGCCGCCTCGAACAGACCCAGCACATCCCCGTCGTCCTGCTCACCGGCTTCGGCCCCGACGCCGAACTCACCGCCACCGCCTTCGGACTCGGCGTCGCCGACCTCGTCAGGAAACCCATCGACCCCTGGACCCTGCGCACCAAGGTCCGCTACCTGTACGACGCCCACCGCCGCCACCTGGCCCTCGAACAGGAGGCACGGGAACTCCGCGCCCTCGTCAAGGACCACGGCGTACTCACCCGCACCCTGGAGAAGGACCGCGCCTAGACACCGCAAACGGTCCTTGAACAGCCCCCGAACGGCTCCCCGGGCCGCACCGGGGGCAGGGGCGCGCGCACGGACAAAGGCCGTGTACCGATCCGCCCCTGTGCCGTGTCAGCGGCATCAGGCAGCATGTCCTCCATGTCCGTACTGACGCGCGACGAAGCGCAAGCCCGTGCCACCCTCCTGGACGTCCACCGGTACACGGTCGAACTCGACCTCACCACCGGGGACGACACCTTCGACTCCCGTACCGTGATCCGCTTCGCGGTGACGGCGGGCCACACCGGCGCGGACACGTTCGTCGAGGTCAGGCCCGCCGAGCTGCGCTCGGCCACCCTCGACGGCCAGCCCCTGGACACCGGCACTCTCACCGACGGCCGACTGCCCCTGACGGGCCTCGCCGAGGGCGAGCACGAACTGCGCGTGGACGCCGCGATGCGCTACTCCCGCACCGGCGAGGGCATGCACCGCTTCACCGACCCCGTCGACGACGAGACCTACCTCTACACCCAGATGTCCCTGGAGGACGCGGCAGCCGTCTTCGCCAACTTCAACCAGCCCGACCTCAAGGCCGTCTTCGAGTTCACCGTGCGCGCCCCCGAGGGCTGGACCGTCCTCGCCAACGGCATCACCACCGAGACCGCCGACGGACTCTGGCAGGCCGCCCCCACCCCCCGCATCTCCACCTACCTCGTCGCCGTCGCCGCCGGCCCCTGGCACTCCGTCCGCAGCGAGCACCGCGGCCTGCCCTTCGGCCTGCACTGCCGCCGCTCCCTCGCCCCCCACCTCGACACCGACGCCGACGAACTCCTCGACATCACGCGCGCGTGCTACGACCGCTACCACGAGAAGTTCGAGGAGCCCTACCCCTTCGACTCCTACGACCAGGCGTTCGTCCCCGAGTTCAACTTCGGCGCCATGGAGAACCCCGGCCTCGTCACCTTCCGCGACGAGTTCGTCTACCGCTCCGCCGTCACCGACACCGAACGCCAGACCCGCGCCATGGTCATCGCCCACGAGATGGCCCACATGTGGTTCGGCGACCTCGTCACCCTCCAGTGGTGGGACGACATCTGGCTGAACGAGTCCTTCGCGGAGTACATGGGCTACCAGACCCTCACCGAGGCCACCCGCTACACCGGCACCTGGACCGACTTCGGTGTCACCCGCAAACCCTGGGGCTACGACGCCGACCAGCGCCCCTCCACCCACCCCGTCGCCCCCGAGGCCGTCGACGACACCGCCGCCGCCCTCGTCAACTTCGACGGCATCTCCTACGCCAAGGGCGCCTCCGCCCTGCGCCAACTCGTCGCCTGGCTCGGCGAGAAGGACTTCCTGGCCGGCATCAACACCCATTTCGCCCGCCACCGCTTCGGCAACGCCACCCTCGCCGACTTCATCGACTCCCTCGCCGCCGCCACCGAACGCGACGTCCACGCCTGGGCCGACGCCTGGCTGCGCACCACCGGCGTCGACACCCTCACCCCGCGCCTCACCAACGGCGACGCCGGCGGTTACACCCTCACCGTCCGCCACAACGGCAGCCGCCCCCACCGCGTCGCCGTCGGCCTCTACGACCACGACGTCGCCGGCGACGGCACCCTCACCCTCCGCGAGCGCCTCGACGTCGACGTCCCCCAGGACGCCCCGGAGCCCATCGGCAAGCGCCCCGCCCTGCTCCTCGTCAACGACGGCGACCTGACCTACGCCAAGGTCCGCTTCGACCCCGAGTCCTTCAAGACCGTCCGCGCCGCCCTCTCCGGCCTCCCCGACCCGCTCACCCGCGCGGTCGTCTGGAACTCCCTGCGCGACGCCGTACGCGACGGCCAACTCCCGCCCGCCGTCTACCTGGAGACCGTCCGAGCCCACCTCCCGCGCGAAACGGACCTCGCCCTCGTCCAGGGCGTCCTCACCTTCGCCTCGACCGTCGTCGCCGACCGCTACCTGCCCCCGCAGGACCGCCCCGCCGCCCTGGCCGCCCTCGCCTCCCTGTGCCGCGACCTCATCCGCCGCACCGAGGACGGCGACCACCCCGGCCTGCGCCTCATCGCCGTACGCCACTTCATCGACGTCGCCGCCCACCCCGACACCATCGCCGCCTGGCTCGCCGACGGCACGGTCCCTGGCGGCCCCGAACTCGACCCCGAACTGCGCTGGCGCGTCCTCGCCCGGCTCGCCGTCCTCGGCGCCACCGACGAGGCGGAGATCGACGCGGAACTCGCCCGCGACCCCAGCGCCTCCGGCCAGGAAGGCGCCGCCCGCTGCCGGGCCGCCCTGCCCGACCCCGAGGCCAAACTCCGGGCCTGGGAACAGATGTTCAACTCGGACGCGCTCTCCAACTACCTCTTCGTCGCCACCGCCCAGGGCTTCTGGCAGCCCGAACAGACCGACCTCACCGAGGAGTACGTCAAGCGGTACTGGACCGACGCCGTCTCCGTCGCCGCCAGCCGGGGCCCCGCCATGGCCGACGCCGCCGGCCGCTGGGCCTTCCCGACCCACGCCGTCACCCCCGACACCCTCCGCCTCGGCGAGGAGTGCCTGCGCGACGCCGCCCCGATACCGGCCCTGCGCCGCAAACTCGTCGACCAGCTCGACGACCTGGGCCGCGCACTGCGCGTACGGGAAGGGGCACGGGAACAGGCGTAACGCCCCTCGAACGCACCTCAGGACGCGTGTCGCTCCGACGTACCCGCCCCCGGGGCGCCGACACGCGTCCTGCGCGGGGTCCGGGCCCGGGAGGCGCCCCGGGGCCGGAGACCGCTGAGGGCACAGCCCTGCGCGACCTGGCCCGTCGCGTACGGCCAGAGGCGACTCGGAGGCCCTGAACCATCGCTCCGGTGGAGCAGAGGCACAACAACCCCAGGAGCCGACCATCACACGATCGAGCTAACTCCGCCCCGAACGCACCCCTCTGCAAGCAGCCACCGCCCCCCTTTCGGGTTCCGATCGTTGGTCTTCCCGGGCGCGTCGCCCCAGCCCCGTCCAAGCTGGAACTCCCCAGCCACGCGCCCCGGGAGGACCACCATGCGCATGCCGCCCCTCGCCTCAGGTGCCGAAGGCCCCGACACCCTGCGGCCGTTGCTCGACACGGTCCTCGGTGCCCTCGCGGACGGCGGACACGCACGCGGAGGCCCCCTCCCGGCCGGCGGACCCGAAACCGTCGCCCAGCGGATACGCGCCGCGGTCGGGGACGTACTGCCCGACAAAGGCGACGACAACGCCCTGTACGACCTCGTGCGCGCCCTCGCCGAAGGCGCCGCCGACCCCGCCCACCCCCACTGCGCCGCCCACCTCCACTGCCCACCCCTGGCCGTCGCCACCGCCGCCGACCTCGCCGCCAGCGTCCTCAACCCGTCCCTCGACTCCTGGGACCAGGCCCCGGCCGCCTCCGAGCTGGAAACCCTCGTCACACGCGCCCTCGCCGCAGAGACCGGCGCCGCCGACGCCCTCGTCACCACCGGCGGCACCGAGTCCAACCAACTCGCCCTGCTCCTCGCCCGCGAGGCACACCCCGGCGTCCGCCTCGTGTGCGGCGCCAACGCCCACCACTCCCTGCCCCGCGCCGCCTGGCTCCTCGGCCTCCCCGAACCCGTCACGGTCCCCGCCCCCGCCGGCACCCTCGACCCGGCCGCCCTCGACGAAGCCCTCACCGCGCTGCCAGGCCCTCGCGGCTCGCTCCTCGTCGCCGCCACCGCCGGGACCACCGACGCCGGGCTCATCGACCCGCTGCCCCAGATCGCCGCCCTCTGCGCCGCCCACGGCGCCCGGCTCCACGTCGACGCCGCCTACGGCGGCGGACTCCTCTTCAGCGCACGCCACCGCACCAAACTCGCCGGCCTCGAACACGCCGACACCGTCACCCTCGACCTGCACAAACTCGGCTGGCAACCCGTCGCGGCAGGCCTCCTCACCGTCAAGAACCCCCACGACCTCACCGCCCTCGTCCAGCACGCCGACTACCTCAACGCCGACGACGACACCGAAGCAGGCCTCCCCGACCTCCTCGGCCGCTCCCTGCGCACCACCCGACGGCCCGACATCCTCAAGATCGCCGTCACCCTCAAAACCCTCGGCCGCGACGGACTCGGCGCCCTCGTCGACCAGGTCTGCGCCCACGCCCACGAGTTCGCCCGCCTCGTCCGGGCCCACCCCGGCTTCGAACTCCACGACCCGCCCACCATCAGCACCGTCCTCTTCCGGCCCGCCGGAACAACCGACGACACCGTCGCCGCCGTACGCCGAAAACTCCTCCACGACGGACGCGCCGTCCTCGGCCGCGCCCACCTCGACGGCCGCCTCTGGCTCAAGGTCACCCTCCTCAACCCCCACACCCGGCCGGACGACCTGGCCGCACTCCTGAAGCTGGTGGAAGGAAACACCCCCCGATGACACCCCCCACGCCCGCCGACAACCCGGCCGCCACCCCCACCCCCGACGCCCCCCACGACCTCGTCGGCATCGGTATCGGCCCCTGCAACCTCTCCCTCGCCGCCCTCGCCCACCCCCTCCCCGACCTCAACACCGTCTTCTACGAACAACACCCCCGCTTCGACTGGCACCCCGGACTCCTCATCGACGGCGCCACCGTCCAAGTCCCCTTCCTCGCCGACCTGGTGACCCTCGCCGACCCCGCCAGCCCCTGGTCCTTCCTCAGCTATCTCAAAAGCCGCGACCGGCTCTTCCCGTTCTACTTCGCCGAGCGATTCCACATCCAGCGTGCCGAATACGACGCCTACTGCCGCTGGGTCAGCGAGAACCTGCCCCGACTGCACTTCGGACACCAGGTCGACGCCGTCCGCTGGAACCCCGAACGAGACGTGTTCGAAGTCGACTTCACCCAACTCGACGCCGACGGAGAAGCGGAGGCCCTCGGCCGGACGTACACGAAGAACGTCGTCCTCGGCATCGGCAGCGAGCCCTACATCCCCGACCCCCTCAAACCCCTCGTCGACGCCCCCACCGTGCCCGTCCTGCACGCGGCCGACTACCTCGCCCACCGCGACCGGCTCCTCACCGCCGAACACGTCACCGTCATCGGCTCGGGACAGACCGGCGCCGAGATCTTCCTCGACCTCCTGCGCCACCGCCCCGCCGGACGCGAAAAAATCCACTGGCTGGGACGCACCGAGGCCTTCGCCCCCATGGAGTACTCCAAACTCGGCCTCGAACACTTCACCCCCGACCACACCCGCTACTTCCACGCCCTCACCGAACCCGTGCGCGACCGCCTCGTCGCCGCCCAATGGCAACTCCACAAAGGCATCGGCGCCGACACCATCGCCGCCATCCACGACGAGCTCTACCGCCGCACCCTCCACGGCGGCTGGCCCGAAGCCGTCCTCACCCCCGGCGTCCGCGTCCGCACCGCCGGCCGCGTCGCCACCACCAAGGTCGAACTCCACCTCGAACACACCCAGCAGGGCACCCGCTCCCGCCTCACCACCGACGCCGTCGTCCTCGCCACCGGCTACCGCGACCGCCCCCTCGACCGCGTCCTCGCCGGCCTCGACCCCTACCTCCGCCGCGACAACGCCGAACGCCCCCGCATCGACGAACAGTTCAGACTCGTCTTCGACCCCGCCATCACCGGCTCGGACAGCCACGTCTACGTCCAGAACGCAGAACTCCACACCCACGGCGTGGGCACCCCCGACCTCGGACTCGTCGCCTGGCGCAGCGCCGCCATCCTCAACTCCCTCACCGGCAAGGACCCCTACCCCCAGCCGGCCAGAACCGCCTTCACCACCTTCGGCCTCGAACCACCACTGGCCGCGGTTCCCACCCCCCGGCAGAGCCAGGAACGAGAAAAGGGCCAGCACCATGTGCTGACCCCCCTCGTGGAAGGAATCTGAGGAATCCAAGGCGACTCGCCGCCTACCGGAGACAGCCCACCGGAGAACGCCGACTAGAACACCGGCGTGCCGTCGCGCGTCAGCTTCCAGTCCACCGACGCGAACTCCTTCGGATCCAGCACACCCTTCGCCGTCACCCACTCGGAGATCCGCGTCCGGATCTCCGTCGACTCCGACCACAACTCCTGCGCCGACGCCACATGCGGGAACGCCCCGCCGCCGTTGGCACGGTAGTTGTTCACCGCGAACACGAACTGCTGGGCGTCGTCCAGCGCGGCACCGTTGTAGGCCAGGTTCTTGATCCGCGAACCGGCCGCCTGCGCGATGTCGATGTCGTACGTCAGCCCCGACACGTAGTCGTAGTTGTAGTCCGGCCGGTTCGCCGCGTTCGTCAGCTTGTCCACGTCGATCACCGCGCCCGCCGCCGTCTGCACGAAGTACTGCGCCGAGTACTCCAGGTACGCCCGCACCTGCGCGCCCGTCAGCAACTTCGCGACCAGCGTGTTGTCGTACACGTACAGACTCGACAGATCCCGGATCGTCACCTGGCCGGCCGGGATCTCCGACGTCCGCGAGAACGGCGACGCCTGCGCGATCACCGGCAGCGACGCATACGACGTCCCCACCAGCGCCGCCTTCACCACGTCCTCCTGGACCTTCGTGATCAGGTCGATGATCGGAGCGTCCTTGTACCGCGCCTCGACCGTCGTCAACGTGTCCGTCGCCGTACCGACCACCTGGTTGACGTACGCCACGACAACGTCGTGCTCGTCCTTCAGCAGCTTGGTGATCCTCGGGTCGTCCGCGACCGTCTTCGAGTCACGCACGGTCGCCGCGACCGACTCGACGGCCCACTTACCCTTCTCGAACACCAGCTCGACATCGAACAGTGACAACCGCTCCGCGTACGCCAGCGGCTCCGACAGCACCACCGTCTTACCGGTCGCCGTGTTCGTGACCTTCAGCTCGGCGATCTCCGTGTGCGCGTGCCCCACCAGAATCGCGTCGATACCCGGCACCTGCTGCGCCACCAGCGCCGCCGAGTTCTCGACGTACGGCAACTGGTCACCGTACGAAGAAGTCCCCGAGGACCCCGAGTGCGCCGACACGACCACCACGTCCGCGCCCATCGAACGCAGCTTCGGCACCCACTTCGCCGCCTGCTCCTCCAGACCCGGGAACGTCAGCTTCCCCTGCACATACGCCTTGTCCCAGATCGCGATACCCGGGTTCGTCAGCCCCAGCACCGCCACCTTGACCGGCGGAGCGCCCTTCACATGGAACGTCTTCATGAGGTACGGAGGAAACGCCGGCTTCAGCGTCCTCGCGTCCAGCGCGTTCGCACCCAGCAGCGGGAAACGGCACTGCGACTCGAACTTGCGCAGCGTCTCGATGCCGTAGTTGAACTCGTGGTTGCCGAGCGCCACCGCGTCGTACCCGATGGCGTTCATCGCCTGCGCCATCGGATGCACCGGACCGCCCTTGGCGGTGATCGGGTCGACCTTCGCGTAGTAGTACGTCAGCGGCGTGCCCTGAATCGTGTCGCCCGCGTCGAGCAACAGCGTGTTGCAACGCCCCTTCTCCTTGCGGACCTGCTCCACCAGCGTCGAGATACGGGCCAGCCCCTGCGCGTTGCCCTTCGCGTCGGAGTACTCCGCGTTCTTGAAGTAGTCCCAGTTGAAGACGTGACCGTGCAGGTCGGTCGTACCCATCACGGTCAGGGAGTACCGCTTCACCGGCTTCGCGGGCTTCTTCGCCTCCGCGGCCTGCGCCGCCGGAGCCACGACAGCACTGGTCAACGCCACCCCCGCCCCGGTCACAGCGGACTTCTTCAGGAACTTCCGGCGGTTCAACGGCATGTTTCGGGCTCCTCGGGGAATGGTCAACGACGCGCGTAGATTCTGACCCGCGCATGACCGGCGGCAACAGCCCCCAAAGGTTTCGATCTGGTGACCGGCAGACTCCGCAACACGGTCCGCAACCGCCCTACGAGTGACAGAGTGGGGCGTATGACCTCCAGCCCGGAGCACCCCACCGCTGTCCCCTACGGCACCCCGGACGCCCCCCGCATCGCCGTCCGCGGCGAAGCCCACCTCGAAGTCGACCCCGAGATCGCCCGCATCGGCATCACGATCGGCGCAAGGGGCACGGACCGCCGCTCGGCCCTGGACGACCTGACCCGCCGCAACGCCACCGTCCTGGACCTCGTGAAGACCTACGGCGAGGCGGTGGAACGCCTGGAGACAGGAGCCTTCTCCATCGCCCCGGAACTCACCAGACACGGCCGCGGAGAACGCGTCCGCGCCTACCACGGCCGCGTCCACCTCACCGCCGAACTCACCGACTTCACCGCCCTCGGCGAACTGACCAGCAAACTCGCCGACCTGGAGCTCACCGGCGTCGACGGCCCCTGGTGGGCCCTGCGCCCCGACTCCCCGGCCCACCGGGACGCCCGCCGCCAGGCCGTACGGGAGGCGGTGCAACGGGCTCGCGAGTACGCGGAAGCCCTGGGCACCTCGCTGGCTGCCCTGGTGGAGCTGGCGGACGTGGGCGCCGAGGCCGCACAGCCCATGGCGTACGAGGCCCAGTCCCGTTCTCTCCGGCGCGCGGCCTTCGCCGGCGCCGAGGTCGCGGACGAGGCGGCACCACTCGATCTGGAGCCGCAGCGGCAACAGGTCTACGCACAGGTGAACGCCCGCTTCACGATGGTGCCCCCACAACTGTGAACAGGCTTTCGGTCAAGCCTGTGGACAGGGCACTGAAATGCTCATCGGAGCAACCCGTCGCACAATTCAACTATTGTCAATAACCCTTCACTCAACGGTTGTTGAGTAGTCATGCAGGGCCAATTCGCTACCCACCGGTAAGGCCTACGCTCGAAGTATGCGTCGAGCAAAGATCGTCTGTACCCTGGGCCCCGCCACCGACTCGTACGACCAGATCAAAGCACTGGTCGATGCCGGAATGGACGTAGCCCGCTTCAACCTCAGCCACGGCAGCCACGCCGAACACGAGGTGCGTTACCAGCACGTCCGCAAGGCCGCCGACGAAACCGGCCGCAGCATCGGCCTCCTCGCCGACCTTCAAGGCCCGAAGATCCGACTCGGCCGCTTCACCGAAGGCCCCGTACTCCTCGAACGCGGGGACACCTTCACCATCACCGTCGAAGAAGGCGTCGAAGGCAACCAGCAGACCTGCGGCACCACCTACGCGGGCCTCGCCACCGACGTCACCCCCGGCGAACTCGTCCTCGTCGACGACGGCAAGGTCTGCCTCCAGGTCACCGCAGTCGACGGACCCCGCGTCCACACCAAGGTCGTCGAAGGCGGAGTGATCTCCGACCACAAGGGCCTCAACCTCCCCGGCGTGGCGGTGTCGGTCCCCGCCCTCTCCGACAAGGACGAGGCGGACCTCCGCTGGGCGCTGCGCACCGGCTTCGACGTCATCGCCCTGTCCTTCGTGCGCAGCGGACGCGACATCGACGACGTCCACCGCATCATGGACGAGGAGCACCGCCGCCTCCCGGTCATCGCCAAGGTCGAGAAGCCGCAGGCGGTCGAAGCGATCGACGACATCGTCGCCGCCTTCGACGGCATCATGGTCGCCCGCGGCGACCTCGGCGTCGAGATGCCCCTGGAACAGGTCCCCATCGTCCAGAAGCGCGCGATCAAGCTGGCGAAGCGCAACGCCAAGCCGGTCATCGTCGCCACACAGATGCTCGAATCGATGATCGAGAACTCCCGCCCGACGAGGGCGGAGGCGTCGGACGTCGCGAACGCGGTCATCGACGGTACGGACGCGGTGATGCTGTCCGGCGAGACGAGCGTGGGCAAGTACGCCATCGAGACGGTCCGTACGATGGCGAAGATCATCGAGGCGGCCGAGGAGGACATCCTCGCGAAGGGCCTGCCCCCGCTGACGGACCGCAACAAGCCCCGCACGCAGGGCGGCGCGGTGGCCCGAGCGGCGGCCGAGATGGGCGACTTCCTCGGCGCGAAGTTCCTGGTGGCGTTCACGCAGAGCGGCGACACGGTGAAGCGCCTTTCGCGCTACAGGTCCCCGATCCCGCTCCTGGCCTTCACCCCGGACCCGGCGACACGGTCCCAGCTGGCGCTGACGTGGGGCGTGGAGACGTTCCTGGGCCCGCATGTCGACTCGACGGACGCGATGGTCGACCAGGTGGACGAACTGCTGCTGAAGTACGGGCGCTGTCAGCAGGGCGACGTGGTGGTGATCACGGCCGGCTCCCCGCCCGGCGTATCGGGGTCCACGAACCTGGTGCGGGTACACCACATCGGCGAGGACGACAGTCCCAAGTAGGAGTTCCCCCGATGAGCCCTTCTTTGACGGAGGGGCCCTTTCGGTTCAGTGCTTGGGGCCTACGTGGATGTCCATCAGGGCTACGGAGGCTTTGCGGGCGACGGAGATGTTGAAGGGGTCACTGCCTCGGGCGAGGCTGGTCCACTCGACGCCGACTTTGTTGAGGGTGTCGCTGAAGAGCTTCCGGATGTCGTCGGACTTGTTGGCGAAGAAGTAGCGAGGGTATTCGTAGCGCTTACGCTCACCGGCGACAAGGCGAGTCGTCCAGTTGGTGATGCGGCAGCCGTCGGAGTGGATGAGGCCGCGAATAAATGCCCAGGGGTGCGCGTCGACGATGTCCTGTTGCCAGGGCTCCAGGGCGATGCGGCGGTCGTGCTTCTTGCCGGGGCCGTGCTGAGGGAAGAGGCAATGCAGGTGCTTCGAATAGACCTTTACGTTGCTGCAGCCGGTCCTGCGGACACGGCAGACGGAGTTGTCGGGGAAGACCGCGCGCATGGCCCGCTCACACTCGTCCATGAGGCCGGTCCATGACTCGGTGCAGGTGATCATCAGGTTGGGTACGCGGTGCTCGGAGTATTGGCTGATGTGGCCGTCACCAAGGTAGAGGCCGAGCAGGTAGCTGTAGGCCTCTTCGTCGAGTTCCCGGCCGTCGCAGCGATGGCACTTGGGGTCGTGCCTCCCGGGACATTCGCCGCGCTTGGCTCGGTCCATGTGCTTCCAGTAGCCGACCGTCCCGAGTGGGACGTTGAGGCGCCGCGCCACCTCTGCGTTCTTTGCACCGCCGCGTAGCAGTGTGACCGCCTTCTGTCGCACGTCAGTGCCGTGAAAGTTCATGCGAACACTCAGTGTCACTGATCGCGACGGCGCGCAGCAAAAAGCGGATGTTCACGAGAACGTGGACATCCGCTTCGGGGGTGCCGGGTATGGGATTCGAACCCACATGTCCTTTCGGACAGAGGTGTTTGAGACCTCCGCGTCAGCCGATTGCGCCAACCCGGCCCGAGTGCTGTTGGGAGTATACCCGGTGCCCACTGTCGGCATCATCTAGGTACGCTCTTGCCAGCAGCACCCCGCCCTGAACGAGGAGCCCCCGTGACCGCCCCCGAGTCGCCCCAGCCCGCAGACGCGCCCGACGACGACAAGTCGCACGTGCCTCCGCTGACGACCCGTGTCGTCATTGCCGAGGACGAGGCGCTCATCCGGCTCGACCTCAAGGAGATGCTCGAAGAAGAGGGCTACTCCGTCGTCGGTGAGGCCGGTGACGGCGAGGAGGCCGTGGAGCTGGCCCGTCTGCACCGGCCCGACCTCGTCATCCTCGATGTGAAGATGCCGAAGCTCGACGGCATCTCGGCGGCCGAGAAGATCGCCGAGGAGTCCATCGCGCCGGTGCTGATGCTGACCGCCTTCTCGCAGCGCGACCTCGTCGAGCGGGCCCGGGACGCCGGAGCCATGGCGTACCTCGTGAAGCCGTTCAGCAAGAGCGATGTCGTGCCGGCGATCGAGATGGCGGTGTCGCGGTTCAACGAGCTGCGCACGCTGGAGAAGGAGATCGCGGATCTCACCCTGAGGCTGGAGACCCGCAAGCTCGTCGACCGTGCCAAGTCGGTCCTGCAGACGGAGTACGGCCTGTCCGAGCCCGCCGCGTTCCGGTGGATCCAGAAGACGTCGATGGACCGGCGTATGTCCATGCAGCAGGTCGCGGAGGCGGTCATCGCGGACGCCGAGGAGAAGAAGGCCGCCAAGGGCTGACGCGGCCACGGACGGACGTACGAGTACGAGGAGGCCCGCACCCCCGGCCAGGGGTGCGGGCCTCCTCGTGTACAGCCGTGTGCGTACCGTCGAAGGACTCAGTCCTCGCCGAGGTACGCCTTTCTGACCGAGTCGTCGTGCAACAGGTGCTGGCCGGTGCCGGAGAGCACGATGTTGCCGACCTCCATGACGTGTCCCTGGTCGGCGAGGGAGAGCGCCGCCTGGGCGTTCTGCTCGACGAGGAGGATGGTCGTGCCGGAGGCCTTGAGCTCGGCGATGGTGGCCATGATCTTCTGCATCATGATCGGGGAGAGGCCCATGGAGGGCTCGTCGAGCATGAGCAGTTTGGGCTGGGACATCAGGGCGCGGCCCATGGCGAGCATCTGCTGTTCGCCGCCCGAGAGGGTGCCTGCCGCCTGCTTCCTGCGTTCGCCCAGGATGGGGAACAGGTCGTAGGCGCGCTGGATGTCCTTCTCGATGCCGGCCTTGTCGGTGCGCAGGAACGCTCCGAGCTGGAGGTTTTCGGTGATTGTCAGCCGGGGGAAGATGTGGCGTCCCTCGGGCGAGTGGGCGAGGCCGAGGGCGACGATCTTGTGCGCGGGGACTCCGCTGATCGGCTTGCCGTCGAAGAGGACGCGGCCGCTGCTGGGCTTGAGGAGCCCCGAGAGGGTGCGCAGGGTGGTGGTCTTGCCGGCGCCGTTGGTGCCGATGAGGGTGACGATCTGGCCGGCCTCGACGGTGAAGGAGATGCCCTTGACGGCTTCGATCTTGCCGTAGGCGACCTTGAGGTCCTCGACCTCTAGCAGTGCGGTCACTGGGCGGGTCCTTCCGTGCTGGTGGTGCTCTGCGCTCCGGCGGCCTCGGCCGCTTCGACTTCGGCGATCTCCTCGGCGCCGGGGGCGCCTTCGAAGGGTGTGCCGAGGTAGGCGGCGATGACGCGGTCGTCGTTCTGGACGACTTCCGAGGTGCCTTCGACGAGCTTTTCACCCTGGACGAGACAGGCGACGCGGTCGCTCAGATTGAAGATGAAGCGCATGTCGTGCTCAATGACGAGGACGGCCATGCCCCGGTCGCGGATGGCGAAGACGAGGTCTTCGGTGGCCCGTGTCTCCTGGGGGTTCATGCCGGCGGTGGGCTCGTCCAGGAGGAGGAGGCCGGGTTCGCTCGCCATGGCCCGGGCGATTTCGAGCTTGCGCTGTTCGCCGTAGGGGAGGTTGCGGGAGAGGTGGTCGGCCTTGTGGGCGAGGCCGATGAACTCGAGGAGTTCCATGGCGCGTTCGCGGGAGGTGGCTTCGGCCTTGCGGAAGCCGGGGCCGCGGAGGAGGGCCGACCAGAGGCCTTCCTTCGTTCTGGTGTGACGGCCGACGAGGACGTTTTCCAGGACGGTCATGTTGGCGAAGAGCCGGATGTTCTGGAAGGTGCGGGCGATGCCGGCGCTGGTCACGAGGTGGGGCTTGGGCGGGAGGACCTTGCCCTTGTAGGCGACCCTGCCTTCGGTGGGGACGTACAGGCCTGTCAGGCAGTTGAAGAAGGTGGTCTTGCCCGCGCCGTTGGGGCCGATGAGGCCGACGATCTCACCGGTGTTGACGGTGAGGTCGACGTTGCGTACGGCGGTGAGGCCGCCGAAGCGCATGGTCACGCCGGTGGCTTCGAGGACGGGGCTGGTGGCCGTGGTGGTGGTCATGCGGGTCACGCCCCTGCCTTGGTGACGCCGACGGTGCTGTCGGGGAGGCCGGTTTCGGGGTTGTCGAGTTGGCCTGTTTCGTGGAATTCGAGCTGGCGGCGCCGGTTGGCGATGATGCCTTCGGGCCGGAAGCGCATGAGGACCACGAGGGCGAGTCCGAAGGCGAAGAGCTGGTACTCCTTGAGGAAGCCGAGCTTCTCGGGGAGGAGGTAGAGGAGCGTGGCGCCGAGGATGGGGCCGTTGACGGTGCCCATGCCGCCGAGGACGACCGCGGCGAGCAGGAAGGCGGAGTTCGGCGGGACGGATCCGGCGAACTGGTAGGGGGCGGGGTTGACGCTGTAGCCGACGTGGGCGCTGACCGTACCGGCGAGGCCGGCGAGGGAGGCGCCGAGTGCGAAGGCGATGAGTTTGACGCGGAAGCCGTTGATGCCCATGGCGGTGGCGGCGGTCTCGTCCTCGCGGATGGCGATCCAGGAGCGGCCGATGCGGGAGTCGGCTGCCCTGTTGAAGACGACCACGACGATCGCGGTGATGATCAGCATCAGCAGGAAGTAGTTCGCGAACCGGCCGAGGGTGATCGAGCCGATGTCGTGGGAGGTCCCGAAGTTGAAGCCGAAGATGTCCAGGTCGGGGATCATCGAGATGCCGTTGGGGCCGTTGGTGATATTGGGGCCGGAGGTGCCGTCCAGGTTGTTGACGGTGATGCGGAAGATCTCTCCGAAGCCCAGGGTGACGATGGCGAGGTAGTCGCCGCGCAGTCGCAGGGTGGGGGCGCCGATGAGGACGCCGAAGACGAGCGAGGCGAGCATGCCGGTGAGCATGGCGGCCCAGAAGGGGAACTGGACGCCGGAGAACCGGGAGAACTCGGAGCCGGAGACCAGGGCTGCGGCGTAGGCGCCGACGCCGAGGAAGGCTACGTATCCGAGGTCGAGGAGTCCGGTGAGGCCGACGACGATGTTGAGGCCGAGGGCGACGGTGGCGACGACGAGGATGTTCACGCCGATGTTGGCGTTGTGTTCGTCGTTCTCGACGAAGGGGAAGAGCGCCGCGGCGAGGAACGCCATGGAGGTGGCGAATCCCTTGTGGCGGGCGTTGAGTTCCGAGATGCGGTCGAAGAGGCCGGCGGTGAGCAGTGCCCAGGCGCCGAAGACGATCAGCAGCAGGTAGCCGAGGAACGTTTCGCTGGCGTCCGGGTCGACGCCGATGCCGTAGGCGAAGACGAGCAGGGCGAGGGCGGTGGCTGCGGAGATGACGAGGCGTTCGACCCAGCCGGGGAGCCTGACCGCCGCGGGGATGTTCTCGGGCTTGGTGATGTAGCTCTTGACCGTGTCGCCGGGCTGGGGGAGCGCGAGGGCGCCGAGGAGGGCCACCAGTGAGGAGATCGCGGCGACGTAGGCGCCGGGGTCGAGGGCCACGAGGCCCTTGAGGTCGACGACGATCGCGATGGTGGTGAACCAGCTGACGGCGAACGCGGAGGCGGCGGCGAGAGCGACGGGCGCGGTGGCGCCTGCCGGGTTGAGCCAGTTGAGGCCGCGTACGTTCCAGAGGGTGAGCGCGTACAGGAGGGTGAGTACGCCGGCGACGAGGGCGAGGATCTGGAGTCCGGCCGGGGAGCCGTAGTAGGTGAGGTCCCCGGGGAATTCGGACGTGTAGGTCCACGACATGAAGGTGCTGGCGATGGTGCCGGCGGCGCCGATGGCGATGAGGACGCGTGCGGTGCTCTGGGGGAGTGCGATGAGGCCGCGGGGGGTGGCCGTGGTCTGGTCGGTGGTTGCCATGGTGCTCACGCCCTGTCCGCGACGCGTTCGCCGACCAGGCCTTGTGGCCTGAACAGCAGTACGAGGATGAGGAGGACGAAGGCCCAGACGGATGCCCAGCCGCCGCCTCCGAGCTGCTGCATGCCGGGGATGCCGTCGATGTAGGAGGTCGCCATGGTTTCGGCGAGGCCGAGGACGAGGCCGCCGATCATGGCGCCGTAGATGTTGCCGATGCCGCCGAGGACGGCGGCGGTGAAGGCCTTGAGCCCCATCTGGAAGCCCATGTCGTACTTGACCGAGCCGTAGCGCAGGCCGTAGGCGACCGCGGCGACCGCGGCGAAGAACCCGCCGATGGCGAAGGCGATCACGATGATGCGGTTGGTGTCGATGCCCATGAGCTGGGCGGTGTCGGGGTCCTGCGCGGTGGCCTGCATGGCGCGGCCGGTGCGGGAGAGGTTGACGAAGAGGGCAAGGGCTGCCATGCAGAGGGGGGCGGCGACGATGACGAACACGGAGCCGCTGCTCACGCTGACGGAGCCGATGTGCAAGGGGCCGAAGCCGAGCTGGGGGAAGTTCCGGTCGGTCTTGGCGTCGGGGTACCAGTTGAAGACGGCCTGCTGGAGGGCGAGGGAGAGGCCGATGGCGGTGATGAGGGGTGCGAGGCGTGGCGCTCCGCGTAGTGGTCGGTAGGCGAAACGTTCTGCCCCGACCGCGATGAGGACGGAGACGAGTCCGCCGCCGATGAGCATCGCCGGTAGGGCTAGCCACATGGAGGTGTTGTCCGGGAGAACGAAGAGGTAGACCGTGAGTGCGCCGAAGCCGCCGGTCATGAAGATCTCGCCATGGGCGAAGTTGATGAGCTGGACGATGCCGTACACCATCGTGTATCCGATGGCGATCAGCCCGTACATCGAGCCGAGGAACAGCCCGTTGGCCAGCTGCTGCGGCAGAGTGTTCACCGCATGGCCTCCATGTGGGTGGTGGGGAGTGAGCAGGGCGTGAAACGGGCCGCGCGGTGACGTGTGGTCGTGGCCGCGCGGCCCGGGGGTGGTGCTAGCGGCGGTGGAGATCAGCCGTTGAACGTGCCGCTCTTGACGGCCTTCCACTTGCCGTCGACGACCTGGTAGACGGTGAGCTGCTTGTTGGTCGTGTCACCGTACTCGTCGAAGGCCACGGGGCCGGCGATGCCCTCGAACTTGGTCTTCTGCACCTCGGCGACGATCTGGGCGCGGGCGTCGTCCGGGACCTTGCCGTCCTTCACGACGTTGCCGATCGCCTTGATGATGGCGGTCGCGGCGTCGTAGGAGTAACCGCCGTAGGTGCCGTAGTCGCCCTTGAGGCCGGAGGCCTTGTACTTCTTGATGAAGTCCGCGGCGGAGGGCAGGGAGTCGACGGGCGCGCCGACGGAGGTGACGAGGTCGCCCTCCGAGGTCTTGCCGGCGCTCTCGATGTAGGTCGGGGTGAACATGCCGTCACCGCCGAACAGCGGGACCTTGGCGCCGCCGTCCTTGAGCTGCTTGGTGAGCTTCTCGGACTCGTCGTACTGGCCGCCGTAGTAGACGAGGTCGGCCTTGGAGTTCTTGATCTTGGTGACGAGGGCCGAGAAGTCCGTGTCGCCGGTGTTGACGTGGTCCTCGCCGGCGACCTTGCCGCCGGAGCCGGTGAAGCCGGCCTTGAAGAGCTTGGCCAGGCCCGCACCGTAGGTCTGCTTGTCGTCGACGACGAAGACGCTGCGCTTCTTGAGCGTGGTGTAGGCGTATTCGGCCGCGAAGCCGCCCTGGAGGGCGTCGGTGGTGGCGGTGCGGAAGTACGTCTTGAAGGGACGTGACTTCGCGGTCTGCCAGTTCTTGCCCTGGGTGAGCTCGGGCGCCGTGTTGGAGGGCGAGATCTGAACCAGGTTGGCGGTGGCGAAGACCTGCTGCATCTGGGTGGCGACGCCGGAGTTCAGCGGGCCGACGACGCCGAGGACCTTGTCGTTGCTGACGAGCTGGGTGGCGTTCTGCTGGCCGCTGGCGGGGATCGCCTTGTCGTCCAGCGCCTGGACCTTGAAGGTCACGCCGGGGACGGTGTTGTTCTTGTTGGCGTCATCGACGGCGATCTGCACGCCGCCCTGGATGCCGAGGCCCGTGGCGGAGTTCTGGCCGGTCAGTGGGGCGTCGACGCCGATGATGATCTCGGTCTTACTGTCGCTCTTGTCTCCGCTGTCGTCGCGTGAACCACACGCGGTCAGTGCGAGTGCTCCCGTGGTGAGCATGGAGGTGAGTACGACCAAAGAACGCTGACGCACGATTAAATCCTCTCCCTGGCGCAGCGGCCCTGCTGGGCTGCCGTGTGTCTCGCCGGGCCGTACTGGGGTGGAGCAGGTCGTTCTGTAGACGCGCCCGGCGGCGCGGTGACTGGCCGTGACTCTAAGCCCCGCTGTGGGTGGGAGCATATGGGAGGGCTTGCTTGTGACTTTCTTGTTATGACGTGTCGGTTGATGATCCTTGGCTGAAGCGGATCTCAGCCAGTTTGGCCTGAATTTTTGTCAGTCCATACTTTGAGAATCCGCGTCCTCGATTGCCTCTGCCTGTGCCCTTGTGCTTGGCCCCCGGGGCAAGGGGTGGCAGGCCCTGTCGAGAAGCTGGGAGAGGTCGTCGGGGTAGGCGCCGCCGAACCTGAAACGGTGCTGCTGTATTGCGCGCGTGTTACGCAGCGTTACGTCAAGAAATGGCAGATCCGTGTCGAGGGGGAGGCCCGTGCAGTCGACCACGGAGATCTGGACGGTGATCCGGCGCGTGGTCCCGGCGCTGACGGTGGAGGCCTCGGTGGGCGAGATGCGGGCGCTGAGACCGTCGACGGCGGCGCCGGTGACGCGCAGGGTGACGGGTGGCCCGCCCTGCACGGTCACCGCGAACCGGAACAGGCCGCTGGTGGGCGCGGAGTCGAAGGTCGCGGCGAGTCCTGTGTACCGGAACGTGGTCACGTTCGCGGGCCACGGAATGGCGGTGAGGGTGCTGGTAGGGGCGGACGGCTCCGGGGGCAGGAGGACGATGACGCCGGCTGTCGCGGCGGCGAGCGCGGCGGTGCCGAGAAGGGTTCTGCGGACGCGCGGCGACAGAGCCCGCCAGCGATCCGTGATGGGTGGTGTGTCGGCACCGATGACTTCGTAAGTCTCTTGCGCGTCCGGCGAGTTGACGGGTTCGACGGGGCCGATGCCGGTCATGGTCGCAGCCTCATGGGGGAACGGTAGACCCCGGCCCGTCCCGCGTTCGAGGGTGCGGCCGGTTCGGGGCCGTAGGAGGGTCCGGGGGCGCCGCCCCCAGGGGTGGACGGGGCGGGGGCGGCGAGAGCGGGAACCCCCCTCAGCCGGCCGTGGGCGCGTCCCGCAGCAGGCACGTCAGGCGTGCCGTGCACACCCGCTTGCCGGCCTCGTCCGTGATCACGACCTCGTACGTCGCCGTCGTCCGCCCCCGGTGCACCGGCGTGGCCACGCCGGTGACCAGCCCGGAGCGGGCCCCGCGATGGTGGGTGCAGTTCAGGTCCACGCCGACGGCGATCTTCGTGCTGCCCCCGTGCAGCATCGCTCCGACCGACCCGAGCGTCTCGGCCAGCACCGCGGACGCGCCTCCGTGCAGCAGTCCGTACGGCTGTGTGTTGCCCTCGACGGGCATCGTGCCGACGACCCGGTCGGCCGACGCCTCCACGATCTGCACGCCCATCCGGTTCCCCAGGTGTCCCGCGGAGAACATGGCGACCACGTCGACACCCAGCGCCGCGTACTCGTCGATGACCTCTTGCGGGAACTTCACATGCTGCTGCTCACCCATGGGGTCCGGCTCCGTTCGTCGTGGTCGGCGCGGCGTTCGTACGTCTGTGTCCATCGACTGAGCAAACGCTCAGTCGGTAGCCGATTGTTCCAGACGCACGACCACGGACTTGCTGGCCGGGGTGTTGCTGGTGTCGGCGGTGGCGTCCAGCGGAACCAGGACGTTCGTCTCCGGGTAGTAGGCCGCCGCGCATCCCCGGGCCGTCGGGTAGAACACGATCCGGAACCCGGGCGCCCGGCGCTCGACGCCGTCCTTCCACTCGCTCACGAGGTCGACGTACGACCCGTCGGCGACCCCGAGGGTCCGCGCGTCCTCGGGGTTCACCAGGACCACACGGCGGCCGTTCCTGATGCCCCGGTAGCGGTCGTCCAGGCCGTAGATCGTGGTGTTGTACTGGTCGTGCGAGCGCAGGGTCTGCAGCAGCAGGCGGCCTTCGGGGAGCTTCGGGAACTCGACGGGTGCCGCGGTGAAGTTCGCCTTGCCGGTGGCCGTCGGGAAGCGGCGCTCGTCGCGCGGGGCGTGCGGGAGGGTGAAGCCTTCCGGGCGGGCCACGCGCGCGTTGAAGTCCTCGAAACCGGGGATCACGCGCGCGATGCGGTCGCGGACCGTGGCGTAGTCCTTCTCGAACTCCTCCCAGGGGGTGCGGGAGCCCTCGCCCAGGACGCGCCGGGCCAGCCGGCAGACGATGGCCGGTTCGGAGAGGAGATGCGTGCTCGCCGGCTCCAGACGGCCCCTGGAGGCGTGCACCATGCCCATGGAGTCCTCGACCGTCACGAACTGCTCTGTGCTTCTCCCGTTCGGGCCGACCTGGAGGTCGCGCTCGGTGCGGCCGAGCGTCGGCAGGATCAGCGCACGCGCGCCCGTGACGGCGTGCGAGCGGTTCAGCTTCGTCGACACGTGCACGGTGAGCCGGGCGCGGCGCATGGCCGCCTCGGTGACCTCCGTGTCGGGGGAGGCGGAGACGAAGTTGCCGCCCATGGCGAAGAAGACCTTCGCCTCGCCGTCGCGCAGGGCGCGGATGGCCCGTACGACGTCGTAGCCGTGTTCGCGGGGCGGGGCGAAGCCGAACTCCTTCTCCAGGGCGTCGAGGAAGGCGGGGGCGGGGCGCTCGAAGATGCCCATCGTGCGGTCGCCCTGCACGTTCGAGTGGCCGCGCACCGGGCACACGCCGGCGCCCGGGCGGCCGATGTTGCCGCGCAGGAGAAGGAAGTTGACCACTTCGCGGATGGTGGGCACGGAGTGCTTGTGCTGGGTCAGGCCCATCGCCCAGCACACGATGGTGCGTTCGGAGGCCAGGACCATGCCGAGGGCCTTTTCGATCTCCGCGCGCGTGAGGCCCGTCGCGGTGAGGGTCTCGTCCCAGTCGGCGGCGCGGGCCGCCTCCGCGAACTCCTCGTAGCCGTGGGTGTGTTCACGGATGAAGGCCTCGTCGACCGCGCCCTGGCCCGCGCCGGAGGCGCTGTCGGATGCAGCCAGGACGAGCTTGTTGAGGAGACGGAAGAGGGCCTGGTCGCCGCCGATGCGGATCTGCAGGAACAGGTCCGTGAGGGCCGCGCCCTTGATCATGCCCTGGGGGGTCTGCGGGTTCTTGAAGCGTTCCAGCCCGGCCTCGGGCAGCGGGTTGACGCTGATGATCCGCGCGCCGTTCGCCTTCGCCTTCTCCAGGGCGGAGAGCATCCGGGGGTGGTTGGTACCCGGGTTCTGGCCGGCGACGATGATCAGATCGGCCTTGTAGAGGTCCTCCAGGAGGACGCTGCCCTTGCCGATGCCGATGGTCTCGGAGAGCGCGGAACCCGACGACTCGTGGCACATGTTGGAGCAGTCGGGGAGGTTGTTCGTGCCCAGCTCGCGGGCGAACAGCTGGTAGAGGAAGGCCGCCTCGTTGCTGGTGCGGCCCGAGGTGTAGAAGAGGGCCTCGTTCGGCGAGCCGAGGGCCTTCAGCTCCTCGGCGACGATGTCGAAGGCGCGGTCCCAGGAGACCGGTTCGTAGCGGTCGGCGCCCTCGGGCAGGTACATGGGGTGGGTGAGACGGCCCTGCTGGCCCAGCCAGTAGCCGCTGCGGCCGGCCAGGTCGGTCACGGTGTGGGCGGCGAAGAACTCGGGGGTGACGCGGCGCAGGGTGGCTTCCTCGGCGACGGCCTTCGCGCCGTTCTCGCAGAACTCCGCGGCGTGCCGGTGCTCGGGCTCCGGCCAGGCGCAGCCGGGGCAGTCGAAGCCGTCCTTCTGGTTGACCCGCAGGAGGGTGAGCGCGGTGCGGCGGACGCCCATCTGCTGCTGGGCGATGCGCAGGGTGTGGCCGATGGCGGGCAGTCCGGCCGCGGCATGCTTGGGGTCGGTGACCTGCGGCGCGTCCTGGACCGGATCACTCTTGGGCGGCTTGCTGGCCATGGCTGAGCCCCTTCGCTTGCACGTGTCTCTCCGCTTGCACGTGGTGGGTGTGCGCATCACTCACCTGCGTGTGTGCCACCTGTTCGATCCTCGCACGGGGTGGCGACAACGGTGTGGACAGGTCTGGAGGGCTCGGGCGTCCCGCGTTGTCAGTGGCACGTGGCAGGATCGGGGTCGTGGCAGAAACAGCATCGAAGAAGACCGAGAAGACCTCCGGCACCGGCCGCCCCCGGCTGATGCTCATGGACGGGCACTCGTTGGCGTACCGCGCGTTCTTCGCGCTGCCCGCGGAGAATTTCACGACCGCGACGGGACAGCCGACGAACGCGATCTACGGCTTCGCGTCGATGCTCGCCAACACGCTGCGCGACGAGGCGCCCACGCACTTCGCGGTGGCGTTCGACGTGTCCCGCAAGACCTGGCGCTCCGAGGAGTTCACGGAGTACAAGGCGAACCGGTCGAAGACGCCGGACGAGTTCAAGGGGCAGGTCGAGCTGATCGGCGAGCTGCTCGACGCGATGCACGCGGAGCGGTTCGCGGTCGACGGTTTCGAGGCCGACGACGTCATCGCCACGCTGGCCACGCAGGCCGAGGCCGAGGGCTTCGAGGTGCTGATCGTCACCGGCGACCGGGACTCCTTCCAGCTGGTCACCGAGAACACGACGGTGCTGTATCCGACGAAGGGCGTCTCCGAGCTGACCCGGTTCACGCCGGAGAAGGTCTTCGAGAAGTACGGGTTGACGCCGGCCCAGTACCCGGACTTCGCGGCGCTGCGCGGCGACCCGTCCGACAACCTGCCAGGCATTCCCGGGGTCGGTGAGAAGACGGCGGCGAAGTGGATCAACCAGTTCGGGTCGTTCGCGGACCTGGTCGAGCGGGTCGAGGAGGTCAAGGGCAAGGCCGGGCAGAACCTGCGCGACCACTTGGACGCCGTCAAGCTCAACCGCCGGCTCACGGAGATGGTCCGGGACGTCGAACTCCCGAAGACGGTCACGGACCTGGGGCGTGCCGCGTACGACCGTACGGCGGTGGCGGTCGTCCTCGACACCCTGGAGATCCGCAACCCCTCGCTGCGCGAGCGGCTGCTGGCCGTCGATCCGGGCGCCGAGGAGGCCGACGCGGGCCCGGTCGCCGAGCCCGGGGTCGAGGTGGACGGCACGGTGCTCGGCACGGGCGAGCTGGCCCCCTGGCTCACCGGGCACGGCACGGAGGTCCTCGGCGTCGCGACGGTCGACACCTGGGCGCTGGGCAGCGGCTCGGTCGCCGAGGTGGCGTTCGCCTCGGCCGGGGGAGCGGCAGCCTGGTTCGATCCGGCGGAGCTGGACGAGGCCGACGAGAACGCGTTCGCGGCCTGGCTGGCCGACGCGGACCGGCCCAAGGTGTTCCACAGTGCCAAGGGCGCGATGCGGGTCTTCGCGGAGCACGGCTGGACCGTGGCCGGGGTGAGCATGGACACGGCCCTGGCCGCGTACCTGGTCAAGCCGGGCCGGCGTTCCTTCGATCTGGACGCGCTGTCCCTGGAGTACCTCGGCCGTGAACTGGCGCCCGCCGCGACGGCTGACGGCCAGCTGGCCTTCGGTACGGACGAGGGCGCGGAGGCCGACTCCCTGATGGTGCAGGCCCGCACGATCGTCGACCTGGGCGAGGCGTTCGGCGAGCGCCTCCAGGAGGTCGGCGCGGCGGATCTGCTGAGGGACATGGAGCTGCCGACGTCGGCGCTGCTGGCCCGTATGGAGCGGCACGGCATCGCGGCGGACCGGGCCCACCTGGAAGCCATGGAGCAGATGTTCGCGAGCGCTGTGCAGCAGGCGGTGAAGGAGGCGCACGCGGCGGTCGGTCACGAGTTCAACCTCGGCTCGCCCAAGCAGCTTCAGGAGGTCCTCTTCGGGGAGCTGGGTCTGCCGAGGACGAAGAAGACCAAGACGGGCTACACGACGGACGCGGACGCCCTGGCGTGGCTGGCGACCCAGACGGACAACGAACTGCCGGTCATCATGCTCCGCCACCGCGAGCAGGCGAAGCTGCGTGTCACCGTCGAGGGCCTGATCAAGACGATCGCGGCGGACGGCCGTATCCACACCACGTTCAACCAGACGGTGGCGGCGACGGGCCGGCTGTCCTCCACGGACCCCAACCTCCAGAACATCCCGGTCCGTACGGACGAGGGCCGTGCCATCCGGCGCGGCTTCGTGGTCGGCGAGGGCTTCGAGTCGCTGATGACCGCGGACTACAGCCAGATCGAACTCCGGGTGATGGCCCATCTCTCGGAGGACGAGGGCCTGTTGGAGGCGTTCACGTCGGGGGAGGACCTGCACACCACGGTCGCCTCCCAGGTGTTCGCGGTCGACCGCGACGCGGTGGACGCGGAGATGCGCCGCAAGATCAAGGCGATGTCGTACGGCCTGGCGTACGGTCTGTCGGCCTTCGGCCTGTCCGGGCAGCTGAACATCGACGCGGGCGAGGCCCGCGGTCTGATGGACACGTACTTCGAACGGTTCGGCGGCGTACGGGACTATCTGCGCCGGGCTGTCGACGAGGCGAGGGCGACGGGCTACACGGAGACCCTCTTCGGCCGCCGCCGGTACCTTCCCGACCTGAACAGCGACAACCGCCAGCGGCGCGAGATGGCCGAGCGCATGGCCCTGAACGCCCCGATCCAGGGCACGGCGGCGGACATCGTCAAGATCGCCATGCTGAACGTGGGCCGGGCGCTGGAGGAGACGAAGCTCAAGTCCCGCATGCTGCTCCAGGTCCACGACGAAATCGTCCTGGAGATCGCCCCGGGCGAGCGCGAGGCCACGGAGGAGCTGGTCCGCCGGGAGATGGCGGGCGCGGTGACCCTCCGGGCACCGCTGGACGTGTCGGTGGGCTCGGGGCTCGACTGGGAGTCGGCGGCACACTAGCGCTCTGGCGCTCCGCTGGGTGGGCGGTTCGTTCGGGCGGGCGGGTTGTCTGCCTCGGGCCGGTGAGGGCTGGTCGCGCGGCTCACCCGCGCCCCTGCGGGGCGCGGGTGAGCCGCCTCGGCCGGCCAGTCCTGGGCGGCCCCAGGGACTCGCCCCGGCCTCCGCCGAGCCCGTCACCCGCGTGGCCCTCGCGGGCACGCCTGCCCCGGGTCCGCCCGACAGGATGCGGGCATGGGTATACGCACGCTCATCCGCCGGACGGCCCCCACGCGCTCTCCGATACCGGCCTTCGCGGCCGACGCGAGCACCGCCCGTATTCCCGGCGGCAACCTGGCCGTCGCATCCCTCGGATGCCGTGCGGACGCACTCCGTCGAGCCCTCGCGCCGCCCGCCCGCACTCGCCGTGCCCGCCTCGGCCCGCCCTCCGGGCCCCCGGTGTCCGGCCGCGTCCAGGCCTGGCGCCTGTGGGCCGGCCGGGGGCGCGAGTGGCTGCGCCGGCCGCTTCGTGGCGGTCAGCGAGAGCCCGTACGCCCGCCGGCCCGTCCTCCCGCGTGATCCTCCGCGTCCCTCTCCGTACGACCTTCTGTACGGACGTGCTGGTCTTCCGGGGCGTGGGCCCCCGTCCGCTCCCCGGGGCGCCGGACCCTGACCCCCGCCGCGTACAGGATCAGCCCCGACAGCAGGCCCGCACCCGCTCCGAAGCACAGTGTCGGGATCACCTCCCACGGCCTTGCCGTCGCACCCCAGTACGCCCACCAGTGGACCACCCGCTGTACCGCCCCCGCCGCCGCGCAGCCGCCGATCACGGCGAGGGCCAGCCACCGGTCGCGTACCGACAGCACCGGTACGCCGCTCGGCCCGCCCGCGCCGGTCCGCCGCAGCGCGTGGTACACGAACCCCGCGATGACCACCATGGCCAGGGCCGAACCGCCGTACTGCAGGTACCAGTACAGAGGTGAGCCCCGCAGTTCGGCGTCCAGGACGGGGAACAGCCGCACCCCCCACCGGTCGTGGTGCGTGAAGGCGTCCCAGACGACATGGGTCAGGGCGCCGAAGGCCGCCGAGGCGTACCACCGGAGGATCAGGGACGGAGTCACCCGCGCGCGGGGGGTTCCGCAGCGCAGCAGGGTCGCTGTCCGGCCCTGCCGGGAGCGTGGCAGCAGGGCGACCAGCGGCTCACGCAGGAGCAGCCACAGGGCCACCAGGACCCAGGCGACGGCCACGTCGATCGTGAAGACGCCCGGGAAGGAGTGGGTGACGGCGCCGAACTCCATCGCCCGGGGCAGGACGCTCGCCGCGAAGTAGGTCAGATCGGGGGAGAAGGAGCCGGCGACGAGTACCGCCGGTACCAGTCGGCCGCGTCCGGTTCCGTCGGCGCGTACGGCGGGCAGTACGGCCGCCGCGTGGCTGAGAGTGAACGGCAAGGAGGCTCCCTGGAGCGGATGTTGACGGGGGTGGGCCACCCCGATGATCACCGTCGTCCAGTATGCGGGACGGCCGCGGGCTGCGGCGGGCGGTGAGAGGACGGTGGGAGGGGCACGTGAAAAGCCGCGCGCGGGCCGCCCGGCTCTGTGGAAAGCGACGAACCACAGTTGGCCAATCGGTGAATATCGGGCACGAACGGGTGTCCGCGCAACGCAAGTTGTCGTAGGGTCGCCTGGGTCGGCCTGCTGGGGAGCATGGTCGAACACGGAAGCGCAACGTAGGCGTAACGCGCCAACAAGGCGTGTAATCGGGCGAAATGGCCGATTCGCAAGGCTGGCCGAGATCGCTTGGGACTGGTCGAGATCGGCCAGGACCGGACGAAAACAGGCGGAACAGGGCGGCTTGCCGCCCACGGGAGGGTTCTCTGTATGGCGGCGTACATCGGCAGGAGGCTCCGCAAGGGGGCGGCGACGACCGCTGTGGCCGCACTCGCGGTCGCGGCTCTGTCCGCGTCCCAGGCTCCGGGGGCGACGGTCGACGACCAGGGCAGGCAGACCGCCAGCGACTCCCAGCCCACGTCCGAGGTGACGGCCGACGACAGCGCGAGCGCGACCGGCAACTCGCCGTACTACACGGACCTTCCACCGCTCCACAGCCCGAACCCCAGTCCGAGCCCGGCGCAGTCGTCGACCATAGGCACGCCGGTCTCGCTCGGTGAGGCCGAGGCCGGCATACCCGCGACCGTCCTCGACGCCTACAAGAAGGCCGAGGCGGCGCTGGGCACGGCCAAGCCCGGCTGCAACCTGCCCTGGCAGCTCCTCGCGGCCATCGGCAAGGTCGAGTCCGGTCAGGCCCGCGGTGGCCAGGTCGACGCGAACGGCACCACCACCAGCCCGATCCTGGGCCCGCAGCTCGACGGCAACGGCTTCGCGCTCATCAAGGACACCGACAACGGCGCGTACGACGGCAACAGCAGCTACGACCAGGCCGTCGGGCCCATGCAGTTCATCCCGTCGACCTGGGCGTGGGCGGGCCGCGACGGCAACGGCGACGGCAAGTCGGACCCCAACAACGTCTACGACGCGGCCCTCGCCGCCGGCCACTACCTGTGCCGGTACGGCTGGGACCTGTCGACACAGGCCGATCTCAACCGCGCGATCCTCAGCTACAACAACTCGACGGACTATCTGAACCTCGTCCTGTCGTGGCTGGAGTACTACCGCAAGGGCACCCACGAGGTCCCGGACGGCACGGGCACGGTGCCCGTCAGCCGCAGCGACGGCACCTCCGGAGCGGGCCCCACGACGTCGCCGGTCACGACGACGCCGCGCCCCGCCCCGAGCACGCCGGGGACGAGCACCCCGGCCCCGGCGAAGCCCGGCAGGCCCACCGTGCCGACCCCGACGCCCGTGCCCACGCCGACGGCCACCGACACGGTGGACCACCTGGAGGACGCGGGTACCGCCAAGCTCACCGCGACGGCGGGCGACGCGTTCACCAAGAGGATCAGCACGCGCGCGGAGACCGCGGCCGGCGAGGCGGTCGGCAAGGTCAGGATCCGCTTCACGATCGTCGGCGACACCGACACCACCTTCACCGGCGGCGAGAACGTCGCCACCGTCGTCACCGACAGCACCGGAGTCGCGGTCGCACCCGTGCTCCAGGCGGGCGAGACGACGGGCGCCTTCACGGTCCGCGCGGTCGTCGTCGGCCGTACCGTCAGCGCCCTCGACTACTCGGTCACCGTCACCGCCCGCGCCGCCGACACCCTCGCCCGCACCGGCACCACCGCGCTCACCTGTGTGGCGGGCGGCGAGTTCGCCGACCAGGTCGAGGTCAAGGCGACGTACGACGGCGCTGTCGCGGACGGTGTCGCGGCCACCGCGACCCTGGTCACCTCGGCCGACGACGCGACCGCGAACGCCAAGGGCCCCTACTTCAAGGACGCGGACGGTAAGACGGTCCGCACCCTCACGGGCCTCGAAACGGACGCGAACGGCCTGCTCAAGCTGCCGAAGCTGTACGCGGACGACACCACCGGCACCTTCCTGCTCCGCATCACCACCACCGGCGGCGCCACCCTGACGGTCGAGCTGACGGTGACAGCGGCACCCACCGCTACCGAATCCACGACGGAATCGACGACTCCGACCGAGTCGGCCAGTCCCTCGGCCTCCAGCTCCCCGAGCGCGTAGGTCGTCGTACGCGTCAATACGCGGGAAAGCGGCACCCCGTTCACGGCGAGGGGTGCCGCTTTCTCGTGTGTGCGGGCTGTTCTCATCTCGGCCGCCCGTTGCTACCGTGCCCGACCTGACACCCCGTCAGTTCATGGTCGACGGCCGGGGAGGCCCCGTATGCGTGCCCTGATCGCCGCCGCGACCGGCCTCGCCCTCGCGTTCGCGCTCGTCCTCACGATCACGGCCCTGGGCTCTCCGGCGGGCACGACGTCCCCGAAGCCGCTGCTGACCACGGTCCCGTCACACCCCTAGTCGCCGCACCTCTCCGGGAGGGAGGCCGAGATGCGCCGAAAGTCCGGCCTGATCCTGCTCGCCCTCGCCGTGTTCTTCGCGGCGCTGTCCCCGCTGCTGCGCTGGTACGCCTTCCCGCGCCTCGCCAAGATCCCGGCGAACCAGTACACGACCATGGTCCTGGAGGCGAAGGACGCGACCCTCCTCGACTACGACTCGCTGCACTCCAAAAAGGTCCCCAAGGTCACCATCGTGCAGACCCTCAAGGGCAACGTCGAGGCCTCGGAGAAGATCGAGAAGACGGCGGGGCGGGACGTCGTCGTCTGGGACGGCCTCTCCTACGTCCAGGGGCCCGACGGGAAGATGGTCTCGAAGATCCCCGAGCGCTACATCTTCGACGCGCACACCCAGGAACCCGTCCACGCCACCGGGGAGATGGTCGACGGCTACCCGGTGAAACGGGAGGGCATCGAGTTCAAGTGGCCCTTCCTGGTCGAGAAACGGGACTACGAGTACTTCGACGCGCAGGCACGGGTGACCGCCCCCATCCACTACAAGGGCACACAGACCTTCCGCGGCCTGTCGGTCTACTACTTCGAGCAGACCATCCCGTGGACGAAGATTCCCTTCCCCCACTACATGCCGGTCAAGGGCATCACCGCCGAGGAGGTCGCCGCGTCCGGTACGACCCGCTGGTACACCACGGTCCGGAAGTTCTGGGTGGAACCGGTCACCGGTGCGCCCGTCCGTGCCGAGGAGATCCACCAGGAGGAACTGCGCGGAGGCAGGATCCTTCAGGGGCGCGAGAAGGTGACGGCCTTCTCCGGGGACGTGAAAATGCGCGAGGACTACATCGACTCGACGGTCGCCCTCGTCAAGTCCCAGCGCGTACTGGTCCTGCTGCTGACCTCGTACCTGCCCTGGGGCTTCCTGACCCTGGGCGTGCTCCTGCTGGCCCTCGCCCTCTACCTGGAGGCCCGTGGCCGCAGGCCGGCGGACCCCGCCCGCGCGCAGACCTCAACCCCCGAGCCGGTCAACGCCTGAGCCGTGCGTTCGTGTGCCGCGTCGGCTCGGCGGTCGCCGGGTCCTCGGGCCACGGATGCTTCGGATACCGGCCGCGCAACTCGGCGCGCACGCCCTTGTAACCGTCCTTCCAGAACGAGGCGAGGTCGGCGGTGACGGCGGCGGGCCGTCCGGCGGGCGACAGCAGATGGACGAGCACCGGCACACCGGCCACGGCGGGCGACTCCCGCAGGCCGAACATCTCCTGCAACTTCACGGCGAGCACGGGCCGTTCGGGATCGGAGTAGTCGATCCGGATCCTCGACCCACTCGGCACGGCCAGCCGCTCCGGCGCCAGCTCGTCGAGGCGGCCGGCCTCCCCGGAGGCCCACGGCAGAAGCCGGTTGAGTGCCTGCCCCGCCTCGATCCGGCCCAGGTCGGCCCGCCGCCGCGCCCGGCTCAGCTCGGGCTCCAGCCACTCGTCCACGCGCGCGTGGAGGGCGTTGTCGGAGACGTCCGGCCAGGGAGCGCCCAGGTGCAGATGAAGAAACGCGAGCCGCTGCCGCAGCGTCCCGGCGTCCGCGGACCACCGCAACAACCCGAGCCCCTCCTGCCGCAGCCCCTGAAGAAGGGCATCGCGTACGAGTCCGCGGTCGGGGTCCCGCAGCGGACGCACCGCCAGCTCCACCGCCCCGAGCCGCTCGACCCGCCGGGCGACGACGTCCCCGTCGGCCCAGCGGACCTCCTCGCCGGTGGAGTGCAGGGCACCGGCGGCCGACCGCGCGGTGTCCTCGTCGACGGTGGCGGCCAGCCGCACGCGCGCGTGCCCGGACCCCACCGGCCGGTCCGCCACGGCGACCGCGATCCAGGGCGCGCCCCGCAGCGCCGAACCGTCACCGGCCTCGGCGCGGGTACCGGACACCATCAGATACGAACCCCCCTGAGCCCTGGCGACCCGCTCGGGAAAGGCGAGCGCCGCGACGAGCCCGACCGCGCGGTCGTCCCCGTTGGCCGGGGCGGAGCCTTTCGCGGGATCGCGGGACACGGGGTCGGGCGCCGCCGAGCGCAGCCTGCGGGCCTCCGTCCGCCAACGGGCCGCGTACGCGTCGTTGCCGCGGCGGGCCGTGCGCCAGGCCGCCGCGAGATCGTCGCCGTACTCCCGCGGCGGCTCCTCGCTCAGCAGCGCGACCACCTCGGCGGCCCGGGCCGCGCCCACCTCCGGAGCCGCGTCCAACAGGGCCCGGGCCAGCCGGGGGTGCAGGCCGAGGCGGGACATACGGGCACCCCGGTCCGTGGCCCGCCCACCGGCGTCCACCGCGCCGATCGCCGTCAGCACCGCCCGCGCCGCCGCCATCGCACCGCCCGGCGGCGGGTCCAGCAACGCCAGCCCGGAGGCATCAGGGTCGCCCCAGCAGGCCGCCTGAAGGGCGAACGCCGTCAGGTCGGCCACCTTGATCTCGGGAGACGGAAAGCGCGTCAGGCGGGCGTCCTCGGCCTCCGCCCAGCAGCGGTACACCGCCCCCGGCGCCTCACGCCCGGCCCGCCCCGCCCGCTGCCGCCCGGCCGCGTGCGAGGCCCGTACCGTCGTCAGCGCGCTCAGCCCGCGCGCATGGTCCACCCTCGGCTCCCGCGCCAGCCCGGAGTCCACGACCACCCGCACCCCCGGAACCGTCAGCGACGACTCCGCCACCGACGTCGCCAGCACCACCCGGCGCCCCGACCCGCCCGACAGCACCGCGTCCTGCACCGCCGCCGGCGCCCGCCCGTGCACCTGGAGCACCTCCACCGCGGGCCCGAGGTCCCGCAACTGGCCCGCCACGCGCGCGATCTCCCCCACGCCGGGCAGGAAACACAGCACGTCCCCCGCCCGCTCGGCCAGCGCCCGCCGCACCACCGACGCCACATGCGTCAGCAGCGCCGGATCGACGCGCATACCGTGCGGCGGCCGTACCGGACGTCCCGGCGGCGCCCACACCACCTCCACCGGATACGACACACCCGCGGCCTCGACCACCGGCGCACCCCCCAGCAGGGCTGCCCAGCCCTCGGCGTCGGTCGTCGCCGACGCCGCCAGCAGCCGCAGTTCGGGGCGCAGCGCCGCCCGTACGTCGACCAGGAACGCCGCCGCGGTGTCCGCGTCCAGGTGCCGTTCGTGGCACTCGTCGAGCACGACCACGTCGACGCCCGGCAACTCCTGGTCCCGCTGCAGCCGTTGCAGCAGCACGCCGGTCGTGACGACCTCCACGCGCGTGCGTGGCCCGACGACCCGCTCCCCGCGCACGGTGTACCCGACGCTCGCGCCGACCTGCTCGCCCAGCAGCCACGCCATCCGCCGCGCCGCCGCCCGCGCGGCGATCCGCCTCGGCTCGGCGACCACGACCCGCCGCGCCGGTCCGCCGTCCCCCAGCAGACCCGCCAGCGCCAGCGGCACCAGCGTCGTCTTGCCGGTACCGGGCGGCGCCACGAGGACGGCGGTGCCGTGCGCGTCGAGCGCGTCGGTCAGGTCGGGCAGGGCACCGCGTACGGGCAGAACGTCCAGGGCGTCGTAACGGATCACGCCCCCAGTGTCGTACGTGTAGGAAAAACGCCCCCCACGCGTGCGTGGAGGGCGTTTTCGAAGCCGACTGCTCGGGCCTGCTCAGTCGCGCTCGCAGACGAAGATCGCCGTCCCCGGGATGAGGTTGCCGCGCAGCGGGGACCAGCCGCCCCACTCGGACGTGTTCCAGGCCGGCCACTCCGGCTCGACCAGGTCCACCAGGCGGAAGCCGCCCGCCACCACGTCCCGGACGCGGTCGCCGACCGTCCTGTGGTGCTCGACGTACACCGCGTTGCCGTCGTCGTCCTGCTCGACGTACGGCGTGCGGTCGAAGTACGAACCCGAGACGGACAGGCCCTCAGGACCCGGCTCGTCGGGGAACGCCCAGCGGACCGGGTGCGTCACCGAGAAGACGAAGCGCCCGCCCGGGCGCAGCACCCGGCGCACCTCGCGCAGCACCAGCACCGGATCGGCGACGAACGGCATCGCCCCGTACGCCGAGCACACCAGGTCGAACGAGCCGTCCGCGAAGGGCAGGGCGCCCGCGTCCGCCTCCACGAGAGGGACACCGCCGCCGATCCGCAGGGCGTGCTGGAGCTGACGGTGGGAGAGGTCCAGGGCCACCGGACGCGCGCCCTGGGCCGCCAGCCAGCGCGAGCACTGGGCCGCGCCGGCGCCGATCTCCAGGACGTCCTTGCCCTTGAGGTCCTCGGCCGGGCCGAGGAGTTCCGCCTCCACCTCGTCGAGGCCCTCGGGGCACCAGACGAAACGGTCGTCGCCGAGAAAGGTGCCGTGCTCGTTCTGGTAGTCGTCCGCGTTCCGGTCCCACCAGCCCCGGTTGGCCCGGGAGCTCTCGGTGACTCCGGCGGCGCGCCGGGTGGCGTCCGGCTCGGGCGATTCGGGCTCTTGGATGGTCGGCTCCCTCGTATTAGTCTGCGGGCTCTTCCGTCGGACCTGTTCCGGCGGTGTCGCGAATGGGACGTCATCGCGCCCGCGTGGCCTCCTGGGGCACGTCTTGTGCCGGGAATGCGGCGATCCGCCCCGGGTGTGCGCCTTCGCGCATTGACCCTGCCTGGCTGCCCCCGTATGCTACAAGTTGCGCTGCGGGCCTGCGCACCTCAGACGTAGCAGGCTGCGCTCGCATCTGTATGTATGTCCCCTCGGTTGTCGAGGCGCCACAGGATCTTTCGGTCCTGATGTGGCGCTTCCTTGGCTGTCCGGCCTTCTGCAGAGCGAAACGGGCTCCCGGCGTAAGCAGTACCTACGACTCTCTGTCCGTACCGGAGCCCTTTCCCACATGACGAGCAGCACCGAGATCACCGCCACCACTCCGCAGGTTGCGGTCAACGACATCGGTGACGAGGAAGCATTCCTCGCCGCTATCGACGAGACGATCAAGTACTTCAACGATGGCGACATCGTCGACGGCGTCATCGTCAAGGTTGACCGGGACGAGGTTCTCCTCGACATCGGTTACAAGACCGAAGGTGTCATCCCGAGCCGCGAGCTCTCGATCAAGCACGACGTCGACCCGAACGAGGTCGTCAAGGTCGGCGACGAGATCGAAGCCCTTGTTCTCCAGAAGGAGGACAAAGAAGGCCGCCTGATCCTCTCGAAGAAGCGCGCCCAGTACGAGCGCGCCTGGGGCACCATCGAGAAGATCAAGGAAGAGGACGGCATCGTCACCGGTACCGTCATCGAGGTCGTCAAGGGTGGTCTCATCCTCGACATCGGCCTCCGTGGCTTCCTGCCGGCGTCCCTCGTCGAGATGCGTCGAGTCCGCGACCTCCAGCCCTACGTGGGCAAGGAGCTCGAGGCGAAGATCATCGAGCTGGACAAGAACCGCAACAACGTGGTCCTGTCCCGCCGCGCCTGGCTCGAGCAGACCCAGTCCGAGGTGCGCCAGACGTTCCTCACGACCCTGCAGAAGGGTCAGGTCCGCTCCGGCGTCGTCTCCTCGATCGTCAACTTCGGTGCCTTCGTGGACCTGGGTGGCGTCGACGGTCTCGTGCACGTCTCCGAGCTTTCCTGGAAGCACATCGACCACCCCTCCGAGGTTGTCGAGGTCGGCCAGGAAGTCACCGTCGAGGTCCTCGACGTCGACATGGACCGCGAGCGTGTCTCCCTGTCGCTGAAGGCGACGCAGGAAGACCCGTGGCAGCAGTTCGCCCGGACGCACCAGATCGGTCAGGTCGTCCCGGGTAAGGTCACGAAGCTCGTCCCGTTCGGTGCGTTCGTCCGCGTGGACGAGGGCATCGAGGGTCTGGTCCACATCTCCGAGCTGGCCGAGCGCCACGTGGAGATCCCGGAGCAGGTCGTCCAGGTCAACGACGAGATCTTCGTCAAGGTCATCGACATCGACCTCGAGCGCCGTCGCATCAGCCTCTCGCTGAAGCAGGCCAACGAGTCCTTCGGTTCCGACCCGGCCTCGGTCGAGTTCGACCCGACGCTGTACGGCATGGCCGCGTCGTACGACGACCAGGGCAACTACATCTACCCCGAGGGCTTCGACCCCGAGACCAACGACTGGCTCGAGGGCTTCGAATCCCAGCGCGAGGTGTGGGAGAACCAGTACGCCGAGGCGCAGCAGCGCTTCGAGCAGCACCAGGCTCAGGTCATCAAGTCCCGCGAGGCCGACGCTCAGGCCGAGGCCGAGGGCACCAGCACGACGGGTGCGGCTCCGGCCGCCTCCGGTGGTGGCGGCGGCGGCTCGTACTCCTCGGAGTCGGACGACACGTCCGGCGCCCTGGCGTCGGACGAGGCCCTTGCGGCGCTCCGCGAGAAGCTGGCCGGTGGCCAGAGCTGATCGCTGCCGCTGAGGCTTAGCAGCTGACTGAGGGGCCCGCACCTTTCGAGGTACGGGCCCCTCAGTCCTGTGCGCTTCGGGTTGTCGTTCGGCCGCGGGTCGTTTGTGGCCCGTCGCGCCCACGCCGCGGAGCCGCACATCAATGCGGCCCCGCGCCCCTCAAGGGAGTTGGCCCTGCCGTTCTCGCGAGTTGTGACTCCGAGCGGGTGCCGGCGGGAATGCTCATGTCTCGTGCGGCGTTGTGGAGTGTGAACACGAGGAGGAGCGGTCACTGTGCTTGATCCGCAGGGTTTGTACGCATGGGAGCCGAAAGGCCTCGCCGTCGTCGACATGGCGCTGGCGCAGGAGTCGGCCGGTCTTGTCATGCTCTACCACTTCGACGGATACATCGACGCGGGCGAGACCGGTGACCAGATCGTCGAGCGGCTGCTCGACACGCTGCCCCACCAAGTGGTCGCCCGCTTCGACCACGACAGGCTCGTGGACTACCGGGCACGCCGCCCGCTGCTGACGTTCAAGCGCGACCGCTGGACCGACTACGAGGTGCCCACACTCGATGTGCGGCTCGTCCAGGACGCCACCGGAGCGCCTTTTCTGCTGCTGTCCGGACCCGAGCCGGACGTCGAGTGGGAGCGCTTCGCCGCGGCTGTCCAGCAGATCATCGAGCGCCTCGGCGTACGCCTGTCCGTGAACTTCCACGGCATCCCGATGGGAGTCCCGCACACGCGTCCCGTGGGGCTCACCCCGCACGGCAACCGCAACGAACTGGTGCCGGGCCACCGCAGCCCCTTCGAGGAGGCGCAGGTCCCCGGCAGCGCCGAGGCGCTCGTCGAGTACCGCCTCATGGAGGCCGGCCACGACGTCCTGGGCGTCGCCGCGCACGTCCCGCACTACATCGCCCGCTCCCCGTACCCGGACGCCGCCCTGACCGTCCTGGAAGCCATCACGGCGGGCACCGGCCTGGTCCTGCCCGGCATCGCGCACGCGCTGCGCACGGACGCCCACCGCACCCAGACGGAGATCGACCGCCAGATCCAGGAGGGCGACGAGGACCTCGTGGCCCTGGTGCAGGGTCTTGAACACCAGTACGACGCGGCTGCGGGTGCCGAGAGCCGGGGCAACATGCTCGCGGAACCGGTCGACATCCCCTCCGCCGACGAGATCGGGCTGGAGTTCGAGAAGTTCCTCGCGGAGCGGGAGGGCGAGGGCTGAGCCCTCAGGGGCCGAGCCCTGGCAGACGCCCGGTCGGTGACGCTGTCAGTGGCAGGCCCTAAGCTGCCGGGCATGCTGACAGTGGGCCTGACCGGCGGCATCGGGGCCGGCAAGAGCGAGGTGTCGCGGCTGCTCGTCGCGCGGGGCGCCGTCCTGATCGACGCGGACCGCATCGCGCGCGAGGTCGTCGCGCCGGGGACCGAAGGTCTCGCGGCGGTCGTCGACGCCTTCGGTACGGAGGTGCTCGCCGAGGACGGCGGCCTGGACCGGCCCAAGCTGGGCTCGATCGTCTTCGCCGACCCGGAGAAGCTCGCCGTGCTCAACGCGATCGTGCACCCCTTGGTGGGCGTCCGCTCCCGCGCGCTCGAAGCCGCCGCGGCGGACGACGCCGTCGTGATCCACGACGTACCGCTGCTCGCGGAGAACGGTCTCAGGTCGTTGTACGACCTCGTGATCGTCGTCGACGCGAGCGCCGAGACACAGCTCGACCGGCTGGTGCGGCTGCGCGGCATGACGGAACACGACGCACGCGCGCGCATGGCCGCCCAGGCCACCCGCGAGAAGCGCCTGGAGATCGCTGACGTCGTCATCGACAACGACGTTCCCCTGGAGGAGCTGGCACAGCGCGTAACGGACGTCTGGGCGGATCTGGTGCGCAGAGCGCGGACGGCGCGGGAATAGCGCTGCCGTGGCCGGGCGTTGAACCGCCCCAGTGAGGGAAGGACTCAGCCGTGCCCGAGACCAGCGGATGGACCGGACGTACTCCGGAGACGCATGTCATCGACTTCCGCGCGGCCGAGCGACTGCTCGCCGCACGTGATCCCCGTGGCGCGGTGAAACTGCTCGACCCCGTGATCGCCGCGCACCCCGAGAACACGGCCGCCCGACTGCTGCGCGCGCGTGCTTTCTTCGCCGCCGCTCAACTGCGTCCCGCCGAGCTGGAGTTCACGATCGTCCTGGAGCGTGAGCCGGACAACGCGTTCGCGCACTACGCGCTCGCCCGCACCTACGAGCGCCAGCGCCGACCCGAGCAGGCCAAGCGCCACTTCCGGCTGGCGGCGGCGCTCGACCCGAACCCGCGCTATCTGGAAGCGGCGCGCTTCGACGACTCGCCGTCCTGAGCGGCCGACAGCGCCAGGTTCGATGCCCCCGGGTTCACGCGCGTGCGGGTGTTCACGGCCCGCGTTGTTCCGGCGGCCGGTACGGCGGGATGTCGGGACCCGGCTGGTAGTGCGGGCCCTGTCGGATGTGCCGGAGGATCATGGTCAGGTCGATCGTGACGACCAGCCACAGAACACCGCAGGCGGCCGCCCACCCGGGGCGCCCGGCAAGCGCGAACGCGGCCGTCCCCGCGATCGCCCAGACCAGCCCCCACACGCTCAGCCACAGGCGTGCCCGCAGGGCACTGCGCGCTGTCGTCGGCTCACTGCCTGTACGCATGGGAACCACTACTCCTTCCTGCAACGTACTCTTCGCTCCGGACGTTCACCAAGGGCCGTCGGCCGGGCCGCCGGCCGCTGAGACGACGGGGGAGAACCACACCGTGCTACCGGATGCCGACGACCTTCCCGAGATCCTGCTCGACCTGGCCGTACCCCATGAGGACATCAACGAACTGGTCGCACTGCGAAGCCTGTTGACCCGCGACTTCGGCGCGATGCGGCTCCTGGAGGAGTGCGTCGAGGGGCTGGTGCGGGACATGGGGGAGATCGGCGGGGCGGCGCCCTGGCCCGGCGAGCGGGTCGCGGAGCTGTTCGGCGGGCGGTCGGACGGACGGGCCAGCGGGGAGCCGGGAGCACTGAGCCGGTATTTCGCCGTGTACGCGTTCCTCGCCGCCCTTCCGTACGTACGCGCTCACCACCACGCCCTCGGGGTTCCGCCCGAGGTGTCCCGTCGTACGCTCGCCGATCTCGGGCGGAACATGGCGCTGCACCGCAGGAGGCACGGCCGGGGCGGTGTGGAGACGACGTGGTGGCTCGGCCTGCACTTTCACGGGGAGCTGTTCCAACTGGGGCGGCTGCAGTTCCAGCGGGCGCGCGTGGGGGAGCGGACGGCGGAGTTGCTCGCCGCCACCGGTCCGGCCCCGGACGCCGACGCCATGTGTCTCAGCCTGCACATCCCCGACTTCCACGGGCCGCTGTCGCCGGCCGCCTGCGATCGGTCCCTCGCACTGGCCCTGGACTTCTTCGCGCGGCACTTCCCGGAGGAGCGGTACACGGCCGGGGTCTGTCACTCCTGGCTGCTGGACCCGCAGCTCAAGCGGTATCTGGGGGCGGACTCCAACATCGTCCGCTTCCAGGAACGCTTCCGGACCGCGGAGGACGCGGGCGAGCCGGCCGACTCCCAGCCGGTCCAGTTCGTGTTCGGGAATCCGGATCTGCCGGTGGCCGAGCTGCCCCGGCGGAGCACGTTGGAACGGGCCGTCGGAGACCATCTGCGGGCGGGCGGCCACTGGTACATCGGGCACGGATGGTTCCCGCTGCCGACGGTTTGACTCGAACGGGTGAACAGGCCAGAGGTGGGAACGGCCGTGCCGGCACGGGCCGTTGTGCGGGTATGAGGCTGAGAACGCGACAAGGATACGAAGGCACAGGACCGGGGGCGATCACCCCGGACGGCTGCGCGGTGGAGCTCTACTCGAGGCTGCCGATCGGGGACGAGCCGGACATCATCGCCGCGGCGGTGCCCGCAGGCGCGCACATCCTGGAACTCGGCAGTGGCGTCGGACGCATGACCCACCCGCTCCTGGAGCGCGGGTTCACGGTCACGGCGGTGGACGAGTCGGCCGAGATGCTGGAGCGCGTCCGGGGCGCGCGCACGATACGCAGCCCGATCGAGGATCTCGATCTGGGCGAGAAGTTCGATGTGGTGATGCTCGCGTCGTTCCTCGTGCACGCCGGGGACGCAGAGGTCAGGCGGGGGCTGCTGCGCACCTGCGCCCGGCACCTCGCAAAGGACGGCCATGTGCTGATCCAGCGCGAGGGCGCGGACTATCACACGAACCTGCCGCGCGAGCGAGTCGGCCCGAGCGGGTCCACGATACGGCTGGTGTCGTCGGAGCCGGTCGGGGACGGCGTCCACTCGGTGCGCGCGGAGTACGAGTTCCCGGACGCGGTGTGGACCCAGACCTTCCTGGCCCGGCCGTTGACACCGGAGCAGTTCGAGGAGGCTCTGGGGGAAGCGGGGCTCACGGTGGACCGGTATCTGACGGAGGACGGGGTCTGGGTGAGGGCGGTGAGTGGGTAGGGGAAGCGTGTAGCGAACAGGGAATACGCGGGCGAGGGGATTCTGAGGATGAGCGGCATGGTCGTGGCGGTCAGCAGCAACGGCGGGTACTCGTTCAGTAAACCGAACCGGGACAGCGTCAGACTCCTGGCAGGGCTGGGTGTGGAGGGGGACGTGCATGCCGGGACGACCGTCAAGCACCGCTCGCGCATGGCGAAGGACCCCACGCAGCCGAATCTGCGCCAGGTCCATCTGATACACGAGGAGCTCCTCACAGAGGTCGGTGAGGAGGGGTTCGGGGTGGCGCCCGGAGAACTGGGCGAGAACATCACCACCCAAGGCGTCGATCTGCTCGCGCTTCCGGTCGGCACCCTCCTGCACATCGGCGACGACGTGGTCCTGGCGGTGACCGGCCTGCGCAACCCCTGTCGTCAGATCGACGACTTCCAGGACGGCCTGCTGAAGCGGGTGGTCGGACGGGACGACGCAGGGAACGTCGTCCGCAAGGCCGGAATCATGAGCGTCGTGAAGGAAGGCGGTGAGGTGTGCCCCGGAGACACGGTCAAGGTCGAACTTCCCAGTGGACCGCACCAGGCTCTGCGCCCGGTCTGAGAAGTCCCGCCGAACGGCGATGAGTTCCGGGCCGATGCCGGGTCTACCTCTGTGAAAGCAACGCGAACCGCTTCACACAGGAGACCTCCATGTCCGAGACCACCGTTCCCGCGACTTCTCTCGACTCCACCTCCACCACGGAGGTCGCTTCCGCCAGGTCCGTGTCGGCTCGCGGGCGGCGCGCCCGGATCGCGCTGCGCGCGCTTCAGGTGGTGCTCGCCCTCTTCTACGGGTTCGCGAGCGCGCTGCCCAAGCTGATCGCGCACCCGTCGGCCACCGAGTCCTTCGACAGGATGGGCTGGGGCAGCGCGGGCATGTACACCATCGGAGCGCTCGAACTGGCCGGAGCCGTCGCGCTGTTGATCCCGGTGCTGCAGTCGGTGGCCGCGATGGCACTGGGCGCGCTGATGGTGGGCGCGTTCATCGTGCAGGTCGCTGTTTTCGACGGGCAGTACGCGGCGACACCGCTGATCCTCATCGTGCCGCTCGCCCTCATCGCCTGGGCCCGCCGAGGACACAACGCGGACCTGCTGCGGCTGGTGCGGCGCCGGGCGTGAGGGTGTCGGCGTGCGGCCGGGGGCGGCGTTCGGCGGGTCGTGGAGACCCGCTCGGGCGCCGCTGCCGTATACACGGGGCCGCGCCGGGTCGCGTCCCTGCGGGCCTTGGGGGAGAGGGGCCTGTGGTGGCGGCGACCTTACGAGGCGTCGTCGGGTGCGGTGAGGCCCCGTAGGCGCTCCATGCTCCGGCGGTCGCGTTTCGTCGGGCGGCCCGTGCCGCGGTCGCGGATACCGGCCGGGGCGACGGCCTCGCGGGGTGGCGGCGGAGGGCTGTTGTCGACGTAGCACTGGATGGCCACCGGGGCTCCGACCCGCTTGCGGATCAGGCGCTTCACCACGACGATCCGTTCCTGGCCGTCGTGGCGGAGGCGGACCTCGTCACCGACGCGTACGGCGTACGCGGGCTTCACCCGCTCGCCGTTGACGCGCACATGGCCGCCTCGGCAGGCGGTCGCGCCCATGGAACGGGTCTTCACGAGACGTACGGACCAGATCCAGCTGTCGATGCGGACGGTCTCGCCGCTCGCCGGACGGGCGGCGTCGGCCGCGGCCACCGCAGGCGCGACCGGCGGGGCCGATGCGGTGTCGGTCATGGTGCCGTCTTCGGCGTGTGCGCTGCCTTCGGTGTCCGCGCCCTCGGAAGCCCTGCCAGATGCCATGCCCTCGACCTTAGTACTCCGGATCGGGCGGACAGGACGGGTTTTTCCGGTCCTGGTTCTCATACCTGGTCCTGATACCTGATCCTGTCTTCGGCGCCTGGCTCCGGGGCGGCAGGCGTCCACAGCTCTACCGTGGACGTATGGACATCAACGGCCCGGCCGGGCTGACCGCGCTGGACGAGCGGATCGCCGGGTGCCGGCGCTGCCCTCGGCTGGTCGCGTGGCGGGAGGAGGTCGCCCGTACCAAGCGGGCCGGCTTCGCGGACTGGGACTACTGGGGGCGGCCGGTGCCGGGGTTCGGGCCGGCGGATGCCCGGCTGCTGATCGTCGGGCTGGCGCCCGCCGCCCACGGCGGGAACCGGACCGGGCGGATGTTCACCGGGGACCGCTCCGGAGATGTGCTGTACGAGGCGCTGCACGAGGTGGGGCTCGCGTCGCAGGCCGGATCGGTGAGCGCCGACGACGGGCTCGAACTGTACGGCGTACGCATCACCTCGCCCGTGCACTGCGCTCCGCCCGCCAACAAACCGACGCCCGAGGAGCGGGACACGTGCCGGCCATGGCTGGTGAGCGAGCTGGAACTGCTTCGGCCGACGCTGCGGGCCGTGGTGGTGCTCGGGGCGTTCGGCTGGCAGGCGACGCTGCCCGTCCTCGACGCGGCCGGCTGGAGCGTGCCGCGTCCGCGCCCCGCCTTCGCACACGGGGCGCGGGTCACGCTCGGCGGCGGGCTGCCGCTCCTCGGCTGCTTCCACGTCAGCCGGCGCAACACCTTCACCGGCCGCCTCACGCCCGCGATGCTCCAGGACGTGCTGCGGGACGCGGCGAGCGCCGCCGGTCTGCCCCATCAGCGGAGAGAGCGGCGGCGGTGGAAATCGGCGCCACCGGACCGGCGTCCGCACGTTACCTTGCCCTGATGGGCCTGTATCCGGAGATCGAACCGTACGACCACGGCATGCTCGATGTCGGGGACGGCAACCACGTCCATTGGGAGGTCTGCGGGAATCCGCGGGGCAAGCCGGCGGTGATGCTGCACGGTGGGCCGGGATCGAGGGCAAGTGCGAACTTCCGGCGGTACTTCGATCCGTCCGCCTACCGGATCGTGCTGCTCGATCAGCGCGGGGCCGGGCGTTCGACACCGCACGCGAGCGCCTACGACACCGACATGAGCGTCAACACGACAGACCACCTCCTGGCCGATCTCGAGCTGCTGCGGCGGCACTTGGGAATCGAACAGTGGCTGGTGTGGGGCGTGTCGTGGGGGTCGGTGCTCGGGCTGCGGTACGCGCAGACGCATCCGGAGGTCGTGTCCGAGCTGGTGCTCACCGCGGTCGCGACCGGATCCGACGCCGAAGTGGCCCTGCTGACCAGGGGACTGGGGACTCTCTTCCCCGAGGCGTTCGAGAGGTTCCGCGCCGGGGTGCCCGAGGACGAACGGGACGGGAACCTGGCCGCCGCGTACAACCGGCTGCTGGAGTCGCCCGACCCCGAGGTCCGGGCACGTGCCGCACGGGCGTGGACCGACTGGGAGACGGCCATGATCCCGGCACCGCCCCGTTCCGTACCGCGCTACGAGGACCCGGTGTTCCGCATGGGCTTCGCCCGGACCGTCGCCCACTACTGGGGCCACGACCACTTCCTGGGCGAGGGGAACGCGGGCGCGGAAGGCGTCGTACTGCGCGACGCGCACCTGCTCGGGAACATCCCCGGCACCCTCGTCCAGGGCAGCCTCGACCCCGGGAACCTGCTCGGCACGGTCTGGCGGCTCCACCACGCCTGGCCCGGCAGTGAGCTGATCGTCGTCGACGAGGTGGGGCACAACGCGGGGGCGCCGGGCATGGTGGACGAGCTGGTGGCGGCCACGGACCGGTACGCAGCCCGTGGCTGAGCCGGCTGCCGGCGGCTAGCGACGACGGGCACGGGTGCGTTCGCCCGCTGACTGTACGAACTGGAGTTCCAGCGTGGGTGGGGGAGCGACGACACCCGGGCCGCCCGCCTCCGCCCAGCGAAGTATCTCTTCGGTGCAGTCGTCGCCCATGGACCAGCCGATCCACACGGCTTTCCCGCCCCGTCCGCGGCCCTCGCCCGAGGGCTGTACGACGATGACGTTCGCCTGGTCGCAGGGGCCGAGGCAGTCCGTCGTACGGACCGCGAGGCGCCCGGCGGAGGCCGTGGCCGCCGCGCGCAGCCGCTCCAGCTGCCAGTCGTGGTCGTAGCCGGGGTACTTGCGCGGGTCGCCGCAGCAGCAGCCACGGCAGACGACCAGCGTGCAGGGGCGGGTGCGGGCGGCACCGATCACCGTACGGGCGGTCACAGGTCGCCCTTCAGGTTGTTGCCGGCCGAGGCCGGGACGCGGTCGAAGCGCTCGGTCGGCTCGTGCACTGCTTCGAGCGGTTCGATCTTCGTCATGGGCCCATCTTCGCCGACCCGGGGGTGCGTTACGGCGTCTGGGGGCTGGTGGCCGCCGGTGGGGTGATCCTGGGGCGGCTCGGTGGTGCTGTGCGCGGTGCCGGCCGGTGGTGACCGCAGACTCCGGGGAGGTCGGATCGTCGTCGCCGGCACGGCCCGTCGGCGACGGGAACGGAGTCGCCCGTGCCCAGGTTGCGCAGATCAGCCAGGTTGCCCATGTGGTTGCCGCGAGCCCTTGTCGTCGTACTGCTCGTAGGGGGCTGCTGTGTGGGGGTGCTGGGGACAGGGGAGGAGAGTGACCGTAGGGCGGGGCCGGGGACTGGTGCGCCCGCCGGTTCCGGGGAGTACGCGGTGGGGCGTGTAGGGGCGGCTTTCGAACCGCTCTGGGTGGATCCTGGGTCGCGTGCGGCGCGGCAGGCCGCCGAGTGGCGGGTCGTGGGGCGTGCGGCGGACGCCGAGCTGATGGACCGTATCGCGAGCCGTCCCCAGGCCGAGTGGGTGACCGGGCAGAGCCCTGGGTCCGTCGTCCGGACGGTCACCACGGCCGCCGCGCGCGCCGGGCGGACGGCGGTGCTGGTGGCGTACGACATCCCGGGCCGGGACTGCGGGCAGTATTCCGGTGGCGGTGCCCTGGGCGTGCTGGACTACCGCACCTGGGCGGACGAGTTCGCGGCGGGCCTCGGTGACCGGGGTGCCTATGTGATCGTCGAACCGGACGCCGTCGCCCAGGTGGTCGCGGGCTGCGCCCAGGTCGAAGCGCAGGAGCGGTACGCGCTGCTCGCCTACGCGGTCGAGCGGATCAAACGGCAGCCGCACGCGCGTGTGTACCTCGACGCGGGCAACTCCGGCTGGATTCCGCAGCCGGAGCGGCTGGTCGAGGCGTTGCGGGCGGCGGGGGTGGGACAGGCCGACGGGTTCGCCCTGAACGTCTCGAATTTCCAGACCGACCAGGACAGTTCGGTCTACGGCGACGCACTGTCGAGGGCCCTCGGCGGCAAGCACTACGTCGTGGACACCAGCCGCAACGGCAACGGCCCCTACACGGGTACTGACACCGGTACTGACACCGCGACCGACACAGGTATCGGTACGGACGCCGAGCCGTGGTGCAATCCGCCGGGACGGGCCCTGGGGACACCGCCCACGACCGTCACCGGCCGTCCGCGGCTCGACGCCCAGCTGTGGATCAAACGGCCGGGCGAGTCCGACGGCGGCTGCCGGGGTGGCCCGCCGGCCGGGCAGTGGTGGCCGTCGTACGCCCTTGAACTCGCCCGCAACGCACGGTCGTGAGCCTGGGCCGGGCATGCGATGCCCCTGCACGGGCTACGGCTGCCAGACGTACCGTACGTCCGGCTCCCGCTCCTCGTTTCCGCTGCCGTCCGTGTACTCGACGGCGACGAAGCCGTGGCGTTCGTAGAAGCGGTGGGCGGGCTTGTTGACCTGGAAGGTCCACAGGGTCAGTCCACCCGGGCTGCGCTCCTTCGCGAGGGCGATGCAAAGGCCGCCGATGCCGTGGCCACGCCAGTCCGCGAGCAGGTACAGCTGCGACACCTTGTCACCGGCGAGCACCATCACGCCGACGATCCCGTCCGACGACGCGTCCGCGACCCAGGTCTCGTGGTGCGGCACCACCACGTCCCGGAAGTAGTCGCGGACCTCGTCGTCGGACCGTGGCCAGGCGACGGTCGGCAGGGCGGCGGCTCTGGACCGAAGGAGGACGTCGGCCGCTGCGCCGGCATCGTCGGCTGTCGCACGGCGGAGGGTGAATTTCGGGCTGGGGGAGGAAGAGGTCACGGGGGCGGAGCCTGTCAGAGGTGCCGCGCCGAACGCACCTGGATTTACCGGCCCCAGCGCGCCCGGCAGCTCCGAATCTGCCTCCGAATCTGCCTCCGAATCTGCCTTCGGGTCCTCTTCCGGCTCCGGGACGGCGGCTGTTGCCGTGATCTCCGCCAACTGCCCCGGGTGGCCGAGGCAGGTGACCGTCCGGAGTGGCGCACCCAGGCCGACGATCGCCTGTTCCGTTTGTCGCACGGGACCGCCCACGCCGACGATCCGCCCCTCCGCGTCCACTGCCTGCCTGCCTGCCCGTCCGTCCGTGGTTGTTCCTGCGTTCGCGCCTCAGGTCTTCTCGGCTGCCTCGAAGGCGTGTCAGAGGTGGCGCGTGTGGGACGACTGGCCGTACAGGCCCGTCAGTCGCCAGCCGTCGTCGCGTGCCACTCGCTCGAAGACCTCGATCTTCCGCGCGAGCCCCTCCGGGTCGCCGATGTCGCACCAGCGGCCCGCGACCGCCTCGGCCCATTCCTCCTTCCCTCTCACCAACGGCAGTCCGCGCACGGCGAGATGCAGCGCGAGTGTCGACCGCGCGTAGTACCGGACGGCGTTCAGCTCATCACAGGTACGGGCGTACTGCTCGGTCTCCCGCAGCCGCAACCGCCCGTCCACGGCAGCGGCGACGAGCAGCGGGACCATGGCACCGGGCGCGCACGCATCCGGATCCGCCACCAGGAACGTCAACTCGCCCTCGCTCTCCGCGACTTCGTACCGGGGCAGATACGACAGCCGGGCGAGCCCGAGCGCGTGCTTCCACGACGTCACCCACAGACCCCGGTTGAGGTAGTAGCGAACGCTCCGCTGCCAGGTCCAGCACGTGTCGAGGCGGAAGCCGTGCAGGCTCTCGGCGCGGCACGCCTCGTACACCGTGTCCAGCGTCGACGAGGCGAGGCCGCGCCGCCGGGCGACGGGATGGACGTACAGCGACGAGACGCGCAGCGACCCCACGCCGCTCGGCCAGGTGTCCACGGCGATGGTCCCGAGCGGCACCCTCGGCCGCTCGCCTTCCCTGTCCTCGGTGGGGTTCCGGATCCAGTACCTCCTGCAGTAGTCGTCGTGTTCGTACTCCCGTCCGGACGCCCCGAGTCGGAGGCGTAACCGCTTCTCGTGCGAGGCCGTGATCGAGTCAGGATCCGTGCACTCGCCGAGGGCGCCCTCGGCGAGTGAGGCCAGGTCCCAGCGTGCGAACCGCTGCCCTTCGGCGGGCCCGACCGGGCTCAGGCCGGGGCACGCCGACAGACGTTCGTGCACGCGCAGGGCGAGATCATCTTCCATGGCCGGAGCGTAGGGACGTCGGTGGTGTGCCTGTCCGGCTCGGGAGGGGATCTCACCTGGGGATTCACCTTCGCGGTGGACCCGCTCATTGGTCGCGTGTTTGCCTCTCGCACTCCTGTTCAAGTGGTGGATACGCCTCGGCGATGGCCGCGCAGATCCGTCGGCGGAGCAGTTCCGCGGCCTCGGCCCGGCCGGAGTCCCGCTCGCCTCCCGGCAGACCGTCCAGCAACTGGTCGTAATGACTCATCCGGTGCCGCAGATAGTCGACCTTCCAGGGGGCGAGGGAAGCCCGGCCGACATGGCCCGTCTCCCGCGCGGAGCCTCCGTCGGCCGGCTCGATCGGGCCGCCGGCCGCCGCCTCCTGACGAGCCCGGTGTTCCACCGCCCGCAGGGCCAGCTTGCCCGGGTCCAGGCGCGGTACCTCGATCGGCTCGGTCCTGATCCGCTCCAGGGTCTCCAGTCGGCGGCGCTGTACGGCGTTCCGCACCGCCTCCGACCGTCGCGCCGAGGATTGCGCCACCTTCCGGTACTCGTCGGTCCGCTCGGCCGCCGTGACCCGCTCGACGCGGTACAGCCTGACCTGCGGCGCCGCCCTGAGCCGTGGATTGACGCTGAGGCGGTCCGGTGTCCCGAGCAGCCGGTGCACCATCCCGCCGGTCCACCCGCGAGCCCGCAGTCCCGCCGAGGAGACGTACCGCTGCCCGTCCTCTTCGTAGCCTTCGTCGTGCTGACAGCCCTGATGTTCCTGGCTGTCCTCGAAGCTCTGATCACTGGCATGGCAAGCCATGGCTACCTCCCCCGTAGCTCGGTCGTGACGCTCTGTGACGACACCTCCAATTGAAGCGCCCACCACTGACAATCACCCGAGCCGCCATGGAGCCAGGAGTCGAACGGTTCGCTCTGGGGCGGTCAGGACCAGACCGAGTCCGTAGCCGATCGTGCCCTCAACCATCGTCATGAGGGCTCTGATCTGCGAGGGGACGCCGAATCCGCGACCCGGCCCAGGAGCGCCGGCGTCTGGCGCGCCGCCGCGCTCTCCGGGCGCAGGGCCTCCGCGTGTTCTCACGCCCGTTCGTACGCGACCGGGTCGGCGTCCGCAGGAACCCGCGCTGCGCGAGCCGTTGGTGCGTAGCGTGGCGGGGTTCGGCGGGATCTCGGGTGCGGACCTCGGCGTTCCTGCCGTGGGCCAGGGGCATCGGGAGGCGGGAGGGTGCCCGGCGTTGCGTTCATAAAGAACGCGGGTTTCCCGCCGACCGTCACCTCCTCGAAATACTCGCGCCCCATCTCCTCCACCGACCCGATCTACGGTGGACACCACAGCCCGGCCGACGTCGCCCGAAGGCATCGCACCCCGCCCTCGCCCGACAGGAGCCCTGTGTCACGCCCCACCAGTACGCGCCCGCGTTTCGCCCTGCCGCCCTGGCTCGCCCACGCGCTGCGCGCCCAGCGGGGGCCCGTTCCCTGGAACGCGGTCGTCCGGGGTGCGCTGGCCGCGGGACCGTTGCTGCTGGCCGGCGTGCTGGCCGACCGGACCTCCCTCGGTGTCGTCGCCGCGCTCGGTGCCATGCTCGCCGGGATCAACGACCGGCCGGGCAGCCGGCGTTCCTCCGTCAGGCGGCTCGGCGTGCCCGCGTCGGCGGGGGCTGTCGGGCTGGTCGTCGGGACGTACGCCGGACAGCAGTTCGGAGCTGTGCCGCTGACCCTTCTCCTCACCGTTCTCGGGCTCCTCGCGGGCGGTGTCAGCGCCATCGGGCCCGTCGCGTCCGGCGCCGGTACGCAACTGCTCGTCGCCGCCGCCATCGGGGCCGGGATGCCGTTGCCCGAGCCGGGCTGGGAACGGGCGCTGTTCTTCGTCGCGGGCGCCGGCTGGCTGCTCGCCCTGCGGCTCGCGCTGCCCACCCCCGGCGGCGGCGCCGGTGACTTCCGCTTCGACGGGGAACGTGCCGCCGTCGCCGCGGTGTACGACGCCGTCGCCCATCTCCTCGACGCCGCCGGTACGGACGAGGCCGGCGCCCGGCGCGTCGCTCTCACCGCCGCGCTCGACCACGCCCAGGACGCCCTCGGCGGACCCCGGCTCCGCCAGTACTCCAGTTCGAGGGACGAGCGGCGGCTGCGCACCCAGTACGCCGCCGCGCTGCCCCTCGCCGAGGCCGCGACCGCTCTCGCCTGGACCGGGGACGCTCTCCACGCGCGCGTGGCGGAAGGGCCCCGGCGCCTCGCCGCCGCCGTACGGACCAACACACACACCGGGCCGCTGCCCGCCCCCGCCCGCTCGGCACCCGGGCTGCGCGCTCTCGACGACGCGCTGCTGCACGCCGCCGACGCCTTCGACCGGGGCGGCGACACGCACGACCTGCACACCCGGCGCCGTACCGTCGCCTCCCTGCTCCGTACGGCCGTCGACTCCGGTGGACGCGAGTACGGGCTGCGGGTGGCGCTCTCCTTCGGGGCCGGGGCGGCCGTCGCCCAGGCGACGCACCACGCCCACTGGTACTGGATTCCCGCCACCGCGGTCTTCCTCGTCAAGCCCGACCTGGGGCCGCTCGTCTCGCGCGTCCTGTGCCGGGCCGCGGGGACCGTCCTCGGGGCCGTCGTGTTCGCCGGGCTGGCCGTTGTTCTGCCCCGGCCTGGAGGGCTCGTCGTGCTCGTCGCCGTGTGCGGTGCGCTGATCCCGGTCGCCACCCGGCACTTCGCCGCCCAGACCGCCGTCGTCACGGTGCTCGTGCTCGCCCTCGTGATGGTGGGCGGCGAGCCCCAGGCGTCGTGGAGCCGGATCCTCGAGACGCTGGTCGCCTGTGCCCTCGTACTCATCGTCGGACATCTGCCGATGCCCGGGCAGCGCGGCGGGGGTGTTCGGGCGCGGCTGGCGCGGGCCGCCGAGGCCGCTCAGGCGTACCTCCAGCATGTGATGAGCGGCTCGGACGACCGGCACGCGCGCTGGATGCTGCGTCGCGAGGCCTATCGCGCGCTCGCCGAGGCCCGTACCGCCATCGCGCACTCCGCGGCCGAACTGCCCGCCCTGGCACGGCACACCGAGGGCACGGAGGAGGTCGCCGCCACCCTCGAACGACTTGTCGACACGGCAACCGCCTGTGCCGTCCACCTCGACGACACCGGACGCCTCAGCCGGCGGCACACCGAACACCTCTCCGAACTCCTGGACGAACTCGCCGAACGGCGCGAACGCGCCGGGCTGCGAATGCGTGTCCCGCGCGCGGGTGAGACGCCCCTCGCGGGCTGAGGGCGGTTCCGCGCTGATCGTGTCAGTCGATGCGTACCCATACCGGTGCGTGGTCCGAGCCCGGTGCGTCCCGTCGGTCCTCCGGGTCCGGGCCGACCGACGGGAGGGCGGGCGCGCCGTTTCCCGGCAGGCCCGTGCCCGCCTCCACCGCGCGGTGGACCAGGCGGTGGCTCAGGAGGATGTGGTCGATCAGTTCGCGGCGCCCCGAGGTGATCCGGGAGTAGCGCTGTTCGGCCGGGATGAGCGGAGCCACGTCCCACAGGCGCGTCGCATCGCCGTTGTCGTCGTGGTCGTAGCCGGGCGCGCCGATCTCCGAGCCGGGCGGGCCCAGCAGGATCTGGGTGGTCGCCGCCTGCACCTCGTCGTTCAGATCGCCCAGGACCAGCACGTCCCGCGTACGGCCCTCACCGGCCAGCAGGCCGTCCGCGAGGGCCCGCAGCGCGGTCGCCTCGGCGGTGCGCCGGTACAGGGCGTACGCGCCGAAGCGGGCCCGTTCGCCCTCGTCGTGGGGCTGGAAGCGGCCGTTCGGATACGACAGCAGCTTCGACTTCAGATGGGCGACGGCCGCCCGTACCGGCCCGCCCCCGATGTCGGCCTCCACCGCCAGGAAACCGCGGCCCGCCACGGAGATCTCCAGGCCCGAGTCGTCCACCTGCACCGGAGCCAGCTTCACCGGGAACACGTTCGTGTCGGCGAGCACCTCGAACGGCACGCGGCCGAGGAAACCCACCCGGATGCCCCGGCTGTCCGGGAGCCGCGAGGTCGCGACACTCCAGCCGTCGCCCAGCAGGCCGGCCAGATCACCCAGCGCCTCGGTGTCCCCGACCTCCTGGACGGCGAGCAGCGTCGGGTCGAGTTCCGTGATCACGGCGGCGAGGGCGGCGAGTTTCGCCCCGTACGCCGCCTCGTCCTTCGGGCCGGACGGCCCGCCCGGGCGGTAGAGGTTCTCCAGGTTCCAGGTGGCGACGAGCATGCCGGCTCCCCCTCAAGTCCCAGCAGGTTCCGCGAGTTCCGCGGTGACGCGTCCAGGGTGCCCGCGCCGTCGCCCCCGGCGACAGGGCTGCGCCGGGATGCGCGGTTCACGTCGCCCACGGGCACGACCGCGCCGTACGGTGGCCGCATGACGCCTTCTCCCGCTGCTCCCGCGGATCTCGTCATCACCGGCTGCACCGCTCTCCTCCACACCGACGCCGGCGAACGGATCGAGTTCGCCGAGGACGCCTCGATCGTCGTACGGGGAGGGATCATCGAGGCGATCGGGGTGGGCGTCGATCTCCCGGACGCACGTGAACGCATCGACGCGAGCGGGCAGTTGGCCATGCCGGGGCTCATCAACTGCCATACGCACGCCCCGATGGTCGCGTTGCGCGGGATCGCCGAGGACCTCCCCACCGAGGAGTGGTTCAACGACGTCGTGTGGCCGATCGAGTCCAACCTCACCGACATCGACGTGGAGCTGGGCGCGCGGCTCGCCTGCGCCGAGATGATCCGCGGTGGTGTCACCTGCTTCGCCGACCACTACTTCTCGATGGAGACCGTCGCCGCGGTGGTCGAGGAGTGCGGGATCCGGGCGCACCTCGGTGAGGCGTACTTCTCCTCGCAAGGTCCCCAAGGACGCCAGAAGTCGCTGGAGTTCGCACTGCGGCACCGGGGCGGCGCCCATGGCCGCATCACCACCGCCCTCGCCCCGCACGCCCCGTACACCGTCGACGACGCCGACCTCGCCGCCACCGCCGACCTCGCCCGCGAACACGGCCTGCCCGTGCACATCCACGCCGCCGAGAACCGCGACCAGACCGACACCAGCCTCGCCCGGCACGGCCTCACCCCGATCGAGATCCTGGCCCGCGCCGGCATCCTGGCGGGCGACCTCGACGTCCTCATCGCGCACGGCACCGGCATCATCGAGCGCGACCTGCCCGTACTGGAGCGCACGAACGGACGTACGGCCGTGGCGACCGCGCCCCGCGGATACCTCAGGTTCGCCTGGCCCACCACCACTCCGGTGCGCGCCCTGCGCGAGATCGGCGTCCCCGTCGGGCTCGCCACCGACGGCGCCGCCTCCAACGGCTCGCTCGACGTGTGGGAGTCCATGGCGCTGACCTCGCTGATCCAGAAGTCGACCGAGGGCGACCCCCGCTGGCTGACCTCCCGGCAGGCCCTGCACCACGCCACGCTGCAGAGCGCGCGGGCGGTGGGACTCGGCGAGCGGATCGGCAGCCTCGCGCCGGGCCGGAAGGCCGACATCATCCTCGTGGACCTCACCGGGCCGCACACCCAGCCCGTGCACGACCTCGCCGCCACCCTCGTCCACAGTGCCCGCTCCTCGGACGTCAGTACGACGATCGTCGACGGCCGTGTCCTCATGCGCGACCGCGAGCTGCTGACCCTCGATGTGCCGGGAATCGTCCGGGAGCTGAGGGAGCGGCTGCCCGCGCTCGTCGACCGGAGTCACGGCAGGCGGATCCAGGAGTACGACGCCTGAAGTCCTGCCGCCGGCGCCGATGAGTTTCGCTTGCCCCACCGGTCCACCCCTGAGAACGGACGGTTCCACAACGGGGCATGGAGGGGCGATGACACTGCCGCGGATCGTTTCGCGCGACGAGTGACGGGCGGCACGCGAGGCGTTGCTGGCCAAGGAGAAGGTCGTCACGCGCGCGTGACGCGCTTGGCGCCGAGCGTCGCGAGCTGCCCATGGTCGAGGTCGACGCGGAGTACGTGTTCGAGGGCGGCGACGGCAAGGCGACCCTGCTCGACCTCTTCGAGGGCCGCCACCGGCTCCTCGTCCACCACTTCATGTTCGCCCCCGAGTCGACCGAGGGCTGCCCCGGCTGCTCGGAGTTCCTCGACGACGTCGGTCACCTGGCGCGCCTGTGGGCACGCGACGCCTCGTTCGTGGCCGTGTCCCGGGCGCCGTACACGCGATCCTGGTGACGTCCGAGAGCGCGCGGGAGGTCGTCGAGCGGTCCGGCGCGAGCTGCTTCCTGCGGGACCGTGACCAGGTCTTCCACACGTACCCGGCGTACGGACGCGGCCTCGAAGGCCTCGGCTCGGTCACCAGTTTCCTGGACCTCATGCCCCTGGGACCGCCGATGGGCGGCGACCGGGTGCGCCATCACGACGCGTACGAGTAACTGATACGGAAGGTGACGAAAGGGGCGCAGAGGATGTAACAGGATGAGGTCATCCTCACATCCGGCGGTGAACGAGTGTCAACTACGTCTCAGTACAGTCATTTGGCGAGGACCTTTCTCCATGATGAGCGTTTAACTCTATGAGATCAGCGCTACATGGAGGTGCAGGGTGAACGGGCGAAAGGTGCTCGAACGCTTTCCCGCCGGGGGACCGCGTGGTTCCTGGCCCGCGGAGGAGTTCGCGCAGGCGCGGCGCCTCGAGGGCCAGGCCGCGGAGGTCGTCATGGACATCGCGACGGACATGTTCCTGGTGATCGTCCCGGGCGGAGCCGTGGGGGAGTGAAACGGCCGCCGGGCCCCTCGTGAAGAGGTTCAGGCGCTGATCGGCCTCGACCACGTCGGAATCGTCCCCGTCACCTGGCACAGGGCGAGGTAGAGGGGTATCGGCGGGGTGTACGGCAGGGTGTCGTGCGGGCGGTGCAGGAGGGGCGGGATGCGGGGGGTGTCGAGGACCACCGCTCCCGTGGAGTAGTGCGCCGGGGAGGGCCACTCCAGGGCGTAGTCGGAGTCGGCGGGGACGAGCCACCACCAGTGGCCCGCGTCCGCGTAGACACAGCCCACGCGCGGTAGCCGGGGCAGTATCTGGGGGCCGAAGCGGGCGGGCACCGCCACCGCGTCGCAGCCCAGGGGGGCGGTCATGCCGTCCGGTATCGGAAGGTGCAGGGAGTTTCCCGGGTGGGGCGGACTGTGCAGGCCGCGCTTCACGCGCACCAGCGTGTCCATGCTGACGACCCGGCCACCCGCGGACGAACCCCTTACACCCATTCGGCCTCTGTCCCCGTCCCCGTTGTCGCGTGCCCCTGAAACCGGTGGCGCCCGTGGTGTCCGTGGTGCGCCTGCGCGTCGTCGGCGGGCTCCGGTTCCGGGTCGCCGGCCGTGCCGGGGCGGGGCGGTGGCGCGCCCCAGCCGAGATCGCCGCGGGCCGCCGTGCCGTCGTGGGCCTCGGCGCCCGTCCGGGCGAGTTCCGCCCAGACCAGCAGGCCGGGGCCGTGTTCCTGGGCGCCCCAGGCCCTGCACATGGCCTCGACGAGGAGCAGCCCCCTCCCCTGCTCGTCATCGGGGCGCTGTGGCGACTGATGGGGCACACCAGGAGCGCAGCCCTCGTCACGCACCGCTATGCGCACCAGGTCGTCTCCGTCGTGCAGCTCGCAGACTATGTGGCTGCTCGCGGTGTGCACGATGGCGTTGGTGACCAGCTCGGTGACGACCAGGGCCGCCGTGTCGCAGGTGTCCTCGCAGACCGACCAGCCCGTGAGCCGGGCCCGCGTCAGGCGGCGGGCCTGCGCGGGCGAGCCCGGATGGGCGGCCAGCTCGAAGCGGAACCGGCGCTCGGCCGCTGTACCGGGGCGCAGCGAGGCTGCGGACCCGGGACCGGAGCGGTCCGCGGCGGCGTCTGTTCCTAAGGGCGGGGACGGAATCACGCTTGCCACTATCTCCCCGCCGTGAACACTTGGCAAGTGTCACTCTGAAAAATGCAGAGTGCGGTGTGACGGAGTGGAACGGCGTGGCACACTGCTCGCAACAGCACGCGGAGCGGCGCCAGTTGGGACTTTCGGCAGGTTTTCGAATAAACCTTCGAACGAATTCCCGGTGGCGCCGCCGGGCTGTCAGGAATCTTCACCGGCGTTCGCCGGTGCTCGATGGAGGTGGAGCGTGAGCGAACCGCGGTCCGCGCCGACGGTCGGACAGGTCGTCCTCGGCCGGCGCCTGCTGGACCTGCGGGAGCGTGCGGGCCTGCGGCGCGAGGAGGCCGCGCGCATCCTCCGGGTCGCCCCCGCCACCGTCCGTCGTATGGAGATGGCCGAGGTCACGCTCAAGATCCCGTACCTCCAGCTCCTCCTGAAGTCGTACGGCGTCTCGGACGAGGAGTCCGAGGCGTTCGTCCAGCTCGCCGAGGACGCCAATCTGCCGGGGTGGTGGCAGCGGTTCCATGACGTGCTGCCCGGCTGGTTCTCCATGCACGTCAGCCTGGAGGGCGCGGCGAGCCTCATCCGCCAGTACGAGCCCCATTTCTTCCCCGGACTGCTGCAGACCGAGGAGTACGCCCTCGGTGTCCTGAAATCGGGCGCCATCGGCCAGACCAGACCCGAGGACATCGAACGCCATGTCGCGCTGCGCATGGAACGGCAGGGGCTGCTCACCCGTGACGGCGCGCCCCGGCTGTGGGTCGTGATGGACGAGACCGTTCTGCGCCGCCCGGTGGGTGGCCCGGAGGTGATGCGTGCGCAGATCGACAGACTGCTCGACGCCACGGACCTGCCCAATGTCACGATCCAGGTCGCCCCCTTCTCCTCGGGGCCGCACCCGGGCACGTACGGGCCGTTCGTGCTGTTCCGTTTTGCCGTGCCGGAACTCCCGGACATGGTCTACAGCGAGTACCTGACCGGCGCCGTCTATCTGGATTCGCGCACCGAGGTGGCCACCCACCTGGAGGTCATGGACCGCATGGCGGCTCAGTCCGCTACAGCACATCGCACGAAGGAGATCCTCCGGGATCTCCGCAAGGAGCTCTGAATCTCTGCATGGATCGCATGACGTCCAAGGCCCGGATACGCCACGAGCGAATCAATGAGCTGACCACTGAACGGATCACCGAACGGGCGAGCGCCCGCATCTACAACGGCATGCCCGCCGGTGAACTGGGCAGCGAGGGCTGGCACAAGCCGTGGAGCGGCGGCAACGGCGGCAACTGCCTGGAGGCGATGAAACTCGCCGACGGCCGGATCGCCGTACGCCAGTCCACCGACCCGGATGGTCCGGCGCTGATCTACACCACGGCCGAGATGCTCGCCTTCATCGAGGGCGCCAAGGCTGGGGAGGCCGACTTCCTGCTTTCTTGAGGTCCGGTTCCGGCCGTTTGTGCGGCGTCGGTTCCTTTGCGTTCAGTCGATTCCCTAAATTGGTTAATTTGGTGCTCAGTTGATCACTTGCCACGCCAGCGACCGAAGAGATTCACGGAGTTCGCCATGACCGGGCAGCACCCCATCGAGATGGACACCAGTAAGCCTCATCCCGCGCGGATGTACGACTGGTATCTGGGTGGCAAGGACAACTACCCGGTCGACGAGGCGATGGGCCGGCAGATGCTCGCGCTCGACCCGCGCGTCCCGGTGATGGCAAAGGTCAACCGCGCCTTCATGCAGCGTGCCACGCGCTGGCTGGCCGGGCACGGCGTCCGTCAGTTCCTGGACGTCGGAACCGGTATCCCGACCGAGCCCAATCTCCACCAGATCGCTCAGGAGATCGTGCCCGACGCGCGCGTCGTCTACTGCGACAACGATCCCATCGTGCTGGCTCACGCGGCGGCCCTGCTGCGGGGTACGGAGGAGGGCGTCACCGAGTACCTTCAGGCCGATGTGCGCGACCCGGACGCCATCATCGAGGGCGCGCAGAAGGTCCTGGACTTCGACCGGCCCATAGCACTCTCCCTCGTCGCCCTCCTGCACTTCATCTCCGACGAGGACGGCGCGCACGACCTGGTCGGCCGCCTGCTGGCCGCCCTGCCCGCCGGCAGCTACCTGATGATGACCCACGCGACCGCCGACTTCTCCCCGGAGGAGTCGGCTGCCGCGACCGCGAAGCTCAAGGCCGCGGGCGTCACCCTCGCCCTGCGCTCCCGCACCGAGTTCGCCCACTTCTTCGACGGCCTCGACCTGGTCGAGCCCGGCGTCGAGGTGGTCGACAAGTGGCATCCGGAGCTGGGCGAGCCGATCCCGGGCCAGGAGGACGGCGTGATTCCGGGGTACGGGGCGGTGGGCCGCACGTCCTGACACGGACTGCGGACTGCGGGCTCACGGGTCGGGATTCACGGGGGCCACGGGTTCACTGCCATGACGGCGGTCCGACCGCGGGGTCGCGCCGGACCGCCGCCGACGGCGACTGCTCGGCGGTCCGGACGAGATCCGTCGCCGCCGTCGTCCGCGCACGGCCGACGGCGGCGCCGCAGCGCACGAACACCGGCCCGGGACGACGTGACGACCACATCGAGGAACCCTTGCATCCGCCGCGACGGTGGTGATGTGCCCGCTGCCCGCCGGGTGAGGGTGCTGCTCTCCTCGCCGACCGGGTGCGACGCGGCCAGTGCTCCCTCATCCCGGGGGAAGGGCCTGGCAGAGCGCCTCCAGTGCCGCACCGTAGGCATGCTCGGAGGGTGCCGCGTACCCCACGACGAGCCCGTCGAGTGCGATCGAACCCCGGCCTTCGGTCGGGGCCTTCTCCGACTCGTGGAGCTCGGGATGCCGGAACTCCGCGAGCCCGTCGAGGGCGATTCCCCGCCAGGCCGCCGCCTTCACCGCCGACCGTTCCGTCCCGGGCGGCAGCCGCAGCACCGCGTGCAGGCCGGCCGCGACTCCGGTGATCCCGACATGCGGCGCGTGCGCGGCGAGGGCGGCGACCAGCCGGTCACGGCGGCGCCGGTACCGCTGCCGCATCCGCCGCACATGACGGTCGTACGACCCCGACCCGAGGAAGTCGGCGAGCGCCAGCTGATCGAGCGCGCTCGTCCACGCCTCCCGCTCACCCTTCAGCGCGAGCACCGGCTCCACGTACCGCTCCGGAAGGACCATCCAGCCCATCCGCAGCGCGGGTGAAAGGCTCTTGCTGACCGAGCCGAGATGGATCACCCGCTCCGGGTCCAGCCCCTGCACCGCGCCGACGGGCCGACGGTCGTAACGGAACTCCCCGTCGTAGTCGTCCTCCAGGATCAGTCCGCCACGCGCGCGTGCCCAGTCGATCACTGCCGCCCGGCGCTCGGGGTGCAGCGGGCCGCCGGTCGGGAACTGGTGCGCGGGCGTGAGCAGTACGGCCCGCTCCCGGTCGAGCAGACCGACCCGTGCGCCGTCCTCGTCGAGGGGCAGCGGCACGGTCCGTACCCCGGCCGCGGCCAACAGCTCCCGGTGGAAGCCGAGTCCGTACGCCTCCACGGCCAACGGCCCGCGCAGTACGGCGTCAACGCCCCCACTGCCGCTCGTGCCGCCGAAGAGGAGCCGCAGGGCGTGTGCGAAGCCCGAGCAGATGACGATGCGTGCGGGTTCGGTACGTACGCCACGCGCGCGTGCCAGATACTCCGCGAGCGCTTCCCGCAGTTCGACCCGGCCGGCCGGATCGCCGGGCCCGAACGCCTCGTTGGGCGCCTGTTGGAGCGCCCGCCGGTACGAGGCCAGCCAGGCGGAACGCGGGAACCCCGACGCGTCCGGCTTGCCCTGGCGCAGGTCGTGCCGTGGCCCACGCGCGCGTGGAGGTGCCTTCACGGCGACACGGGACGCCGCCCCGAGAGGTTCGGCGCGCTCCGCGACCCGGGTGCCCGAGCCCTGGCGGGCGGTCAGCCAGCCCTCGGCGACGAGTTCGGCGTACGCGTCGGCCACCGTGTTGCGGGCCACGCCGAGATCGGCGGCGAGGGAACGGTACGGCGGCAACAGAGTGCCGGGCGGGAGCCGGCCGGTGCGGACGGCGTCCCGCAGGGCACGGATCAGCGCGGCCCGCCGCCCGCCCGGCCCCGTCGACTCCAGTTCCAGATGGAGGTCGGCGCCGATGCGCTCCGCTGAATTGACCCATGTCTCTGCCACAGAAATGAACCCTACAGCCGGTCTTTCCGGCCCGTAGATTCATGGTCATGACGACGAACACGAACACCGCGAACCCCACAACCGCGCACTTCGAGGGGGCCGCCGAACCCCCCCGCCTGAACTTCGCGAAGACGGCCCCCAAGGTCTTCCGCGCCCTCGTCGGCTTCGACGCGGCGGCCCGCGAGGGCCTCGACCCGGCGCTGGTCGAACTGATCCAGATCCGCGCCTCGCACCTCAACCACTGCGCGTACTGCCTCCACATGCACACGAACGACGCGCGCAAGGCGGGCGAGAGCGAGGACCGGCTGCACCTGGTCGCCGTGTGGCGCGAGGCCCGCCACTTCTACACCCCGAGGGAACAGGCGGCGCTGGCCCTCACGGAGGCGGTCACCCTGGTGGCCGACGCCGGTGTCCCGGACGACGTCTACACCGAGGCCGCGGCCCACTTCGACGACCGGGAACTCGCCCAGGTCCTGGCCCTGATCCTCACGATCAACACCTGGAACCGGGTGTCCCTGGCGACCCGCAAGGTGGCCGGCACGGACGAGCGCTGACCCGCGTCAGGCACGGACGGGGGCGGCCCTGGCGTGCTTACACGGTCATCGGCCGGTCGTACGGCCCTATGGGCGCCGGCAGCTGCGTGGCGCCCGTCAGCCGGCGGTCCACGGCCGCCGCGACCGCCCGCCCCTCCGCTATCGCCCACACGATCAGCGACTGCCCGCGGGCCGCGTCCCCCGCCGCGTACACGCCCGGTACGTTCGTCGCGAAGTCCGCGTCGCGGGCGATCGTGCCGCGCGGGTCCAGGGCGAGCCCGAGCTGGTCGATCAGACCGTCCTCCTGGTCGGGCCCGGAGAAGCCGAGGGCGAGCAGCACGAGGTCGGCGGGGAGCGTCCGCCCGGATCCGGGCAGCGGACGGCGCTCCGTGTCCACCTCGACGAGGTGCAGTGCCCGTACGTGCCCGTCGGCGTCGCCCGAGAAGTGGAGCGTGGACGCCGCGAAGAGCCGCGCGTCGGCGTCGGCCGCGGGCGCCGACCCCAGGTCACGGGCCTCCTCGTGGGCGGCCGACAGCCGGTAGATCTTCGGGTACGTCGGCCAGGGATCGGAGTCCTCGTCGCGCTCCGTGCCGGGCTGGGCGTAGATGTCCAACTGGGTGACGGAGGCGGCCCCTTCACGCACCGCGGTGCCCAGGCAGTCGGCGCCCGTGTCACCGCCGCCGACGATGACGACGTGCTTCCCGGCGGCGGACATCGGGGACGCCGCCAGATCCCCCTGGCACACCCGGTTGGCCAGCGGAAGATACTCCATCGCCTGATGAACACCGGCCAACTCCCGCCCGGGAAGCGGCAGATCACGCCAGGCGGTGGCACCAACGGCCAGCACCACGGCGTCGTAGCGCGACCGCAGCTCGGCGGCCCCGACATCCCGCCCGACGGCTGTCGACGTACGGAACTTGGTTCCCTCGGCCCGCATCTGGTCGACGCGCCGCTCAAGATGGTGCTTCTCCATCTTGAACCCGGGGATGCCGTACCGCATCAGCCCGCCGAGCCGGTCATCCTTCTCGTACACGGCGACGGTGTGTCCGGCGCGGGTCAGCTGCTGGGCGGCGGCGAGCCCGGTGGGCCCCGACCCGATCACCGCGACCGTACGCCCCGACAGCCGGTCCGGCGGTCTCGGCGGTGCGAAGCCGTCGGACCAGGCCCGGTCGGCGATGGCCACCTCGACGTTCTTGATGGTCACCGCGGGCTGGTTGATGGCCAGCACACAGCCCGCCTCGCACGGCGCCGGGCACAACCTCCCGGTGAACTCGGGGAAGTTGTTCGTGGCGTGCAGCCGGTCGCTCGCCGCACGCCAGTCCTCCCGGGAGACCAGGTCGTTCCACTCGGGGATCAGGTTCCCCAGCGGACAGGCCTCGTGGCAGAACGGGACACCGCAGTCCATGCAGCGCCCGGCCTGCTTGCTGATGATGGGCAGCAGCGCCCCCGGGACATACACCTCGTCCCAGTCACGGACCCGCTCCTCGACGGGCCTGCGCGGCCAGTTCTGGCGTGCTGTGGTGAGAAAACCCTTGGGATCGCCCATGACCGTGTCCTCGCCGTCTTCCCTGCGTACGCATGACGGGGCCGTGCGTCATCGGGCGGCACTCTCCTTCGGCCACGATACGGCTCATCGGCCATGCACGCCGAGCGGGCCGGTGGCTCAGGCGACGGCCAGGACGTACAGCACGGAGGCGGCCCCCGAGGCGACCGTGCGTATGTGGTTCCACAGGGTCCACTCGCGCACGTACACGGGCCAGTACGCGGCGGCCTCCGCCGTCCCCGGCTCCAGCTCCGCCAGCGTGTTGTTGCGCGGCACGTTCGCGCCCATGGTGAGCCCGAACGAGCCGAACAGATACAGCGCGCTGCCCACCAGCAGCTCCACCGCACCCTCGTCCGGCCACACCACGAACGTGACCACGACGGTCACCAGACACAGGGCTGCCGACCCGATGAACACGAACATGAAGGGCGGATTCACCGCGGTGACGTTGATCGCCCGCATCGCGGCGACCCCCTGCGCGGGTGGCAACGCGGCGAGCCCCCTCATCACGAAGGTCGAGAACCCGCAGAAGACCCCGGCCACCAGCCCGGTACCGAGCACACCCAGCACCACGAGTACGAAGTACGCCCCATCGATCATGCCGACTCCCCGGTCGATCATCTCCATCGGTCCCCACCAGTGAACCTCCTGCCACTGACAACGCCCATGGCCGAGCACCACGGTGCCGTACGCACGCGTCCGGCGGAGGCAGCGGCACGGGTCGCGACCGGGTCACGGGGCCCGCCGTCCCCCTCACGCAGACCCGGCCCCGGAGCCGTCCCTCTGTTCCGCACCGGCACCAGCATCCCCACCCGATTCCGCCTCCGCCTCCGTCCCCCATTCCCGCAGCCTCGCCGCGACGGCGTCGGCGATCCGCCGCCGAGCCTCGTGCCGCACGACCCCGCTCATCAGCAACTGGTCGTACGACGTGTCCACGTGTCGTACGGCCGCCACGACCGCCGCGAGCACCGCCCCCTCGGACAACGCCCGCCCCGCCGCACTACGCCCCACACGCCCGCTGCCACGTACCGAGGCGTGCGCGGCGATCGCCTCGGCCCGATCCGGCGGGCATCCGGGAAACAACCGGTGGATCTCGCGCGCGAACGCCTCCGTGAACCGCAGATCCTCCGCGACCCGCCGCCGCGCGTCCCGCATCCGACGTCGCCGCCGTGCCTCGGCGTCCGCCAGGCACCGCTCCTCGGCCCGGGAGAGTCCCGCCTCCTCGACCAGAACGCCCTGCCGCTCGTACCGCCCCTGGCGCCGGTTGAAGCGCACGACCACCGCCGACAGCCCGCTCTCCTCCCGCGACCTGCGCGTCAACGCGGTGTCGCCCCTGGGCAGGAACACCAGATGCCCGAGGTCGGCACAGTCAAGACACCGAGGCGCCCCGTCCTCCAGCACGAGCAAGGTCAACGGTCCCCGCCGGCACTCGGCACAGTGCCGCCGCCTGAGCGGCTGCACGACGAGAAGTCCGGCGTGGAGCGGGGGAGTCGCACGGTCGTCTGTCACGGGTGCTTGATTCCCATTGGCGACCAGGAATCCCCGGACAGACCTCACCTTCTCGCCACCGACGGCCACCCGGCATCATGGGCCGTGTGCGACTGGAACCGATCACCTGGGACCGGCTCGGCGACCTCCTCGCCGAACGTGTGCTCGACCTGAAGCCGGACGACGGCAGCCCCTGGCCACGCATCGCCTTCGACGGGGCCCCGGCCGCCCGCCCAGGAGACCTCGCGGAACGTGTGGCCGAGGCGCTGCGCCTACGCGGCCGGCCCTCGCTCGCCATCGACACCGCCGGCTTCCTGCGCCCCGCCTCTCTTCGGCTGGAGTACGGCCACGAGGACGTGGAGGCCTACTACAACGGCTGGTTCGACACCGGCGCTCTCTGGCGTGAGGTCTTCGGCCCCCTCGAACCCGGCGGCGACGGCCGTGTCCTGCCCGACCTCCGCGACCCGCTCACCGACCGCTCCACCCGCAGCCCCTACGTCCAACTCCCGCCCGGCGGAATCCTGTTGCTGCACGGCCCCTTCCTGCTGCGCCACTGGTTCCCGTTCGACAGAACCGTCCATGTCCTCCTCTCCCCGGCGGCCCTGCGCCGCCGTACCCCCGAGGCCGAGCAATGGACCCTCCCCGCCTTCGAGCGCTACGAGAGCGAGACGGACCCCGCCACCACGGCCGACGTCCTGATACGCGCGGACGACCCGCGTCACCCGGCGTGGAACGGCTGACCCGGCCCCGGACGCGGTGCCCGGAAAACGCGGACTTCCGGGTGCGTATCCCCGTGAGCGCGGCAAGAATGTAGGGCGCCGGGACTAGCGGTGCCCTCCGCGCCGCGCCGGCCGTCCGGCACCGGGAGGTACTTCATGACCACCGCCGGAGACATCATGCATCGCGGCGCCCAGTGGATTCCCGCCCACGAGACACTCGACCGGGCCGCCCAGATGATGCGCGAGCTCAACGTGGGCGCCCTGCCCATCAGCGACGAGAACGAACGCCTCTGCGGCATCCTCACCGACCGCGACATCGTCGTCGGCTGTGTCGCCATGGGCCACGATCCGGCAAAGGTCACCGCGGGAGAGATGGCCCAGGGCACCCCACGCTGGATCGACGCGAGTGCCGATGTCAGCGAGGTGCTCGAAGAGATGAAGGACCACCAGATCCGCCGGCTTCCGGTGATCGAGAACAAGCGTCTGGTCGGCATGATCAGCGAGGCTGATCTGGCCCAGCACCTCACGGACGACCAGATCGCGTCCTGGGCCGAGAGCGTCTACGCCAGGACCACGATGCGCTGACCCGCCGCCCCGTCACACACCCTCGTGGCGAGGGTGTGTGACACGGCCGGCCGTGTCAGAGCCAGCCGTTGCGCCGGAAGCTCCGGTACAGCGTCAGACAGACGACGGATATCAGACCGATGACCAGCGGATATCCGAACCGCCAACGCAGTTCCGGCATGTGATCGAAGTTCATGCCGTAGACCCCGCAGACCATCGTCGGTACGGCGATCACCGCCGCCCAGGCCGTGATCCTGCGCATGTCCTCGTTCTGCGCGACCGTGACCTGCGCGAGGTGCGCCTGCAGAATCGAGTTGAGCAGCTCGTCGAACGCCGCGATCTGCTCCGTGGCCCGGATCTGATGGTCGGAGACGTCCCTGAAGTAGGCCTGTATCTCCGGGTCGATCACCCGTATCGGCCGCGTCGCCAGTTCCTGCAGCGGTCGGTGCAGTGGAGCCACGGCCCGCTTCAGCTCCAGGAGTTCACGCTTGAGCTGGTAGATCCGGCCGGGGTCGGCCCGCGCGCCGTTCGTCGCGAAGACATCCGTCTCGACCTGGTCGATGTCTGCCTGTACCGCGTCCGTGACCTGCAGGTAGTCGTCGACCACATGGTCCGCGATCGCGTGCAGCACGGCCGCCGGGCCCTTGGCGAGCTGCTGGGGGTCGGCTTCCAGACCCTCGCGCAGCGGGCCCAGTGAGCCATGCCGTCCATGTCGTACCGTGATCACGAACTCCCGGCCGACGAAGACCATGATCTCGCCGGTGTTCACCACCTCGCTGGTCGCCGTCAGCTCGGCGTGCTCGACGTAGCAGACCGTCTTGAACACCGCGAACAGGGTTTCGCCGTACCGTTCCAGTTTCGGGCGCTGGTGGGCGTCGACCGCGTCCTCGACCGCGAGCGGGTGCAGGTCGAAGAGCTGGGCGATGCCCGCGAACTCCTGGTCCGTCGGCTCGTGGAGGCCGAGCCAGACGAAGCCCTCGTCGCTCTTGCGGACCCGCCGCACGGCGTCGACCAGATCCCGGCCCGCCGGGACCCGGACGCCGTCCTCGTAGGCCACGCAGTTCACGACCGCGGAGCCCAGCGGTGACCGGGCGTGGTGACTCAGGTCGACACGCGGGCGCCGGCGTGCCAGCCGTGCCACCTTGCGGAGGCCGCCGCCCCTGCCGAGGCCGGTGACCTTCCGCAGATTCCCCGCCATGGACATCTGGACCCCCTCGTGTGGATCTCCTCGTGCCGCACTGTCCGCACCATGCGTCTGGCTCGCCAGTTTGCCAGCCCTCCGCGAACACCGGAGGAGCCTGTGGGAACGGAAGGTTCCGATCCGTTTTCGCCGGTCGGCGTGATCGTCGGACATCTCGTCGTGCGGGAGCGTCGACCCGGTCGAACAAAGCGGATGACTGGGATGATCTCGGCATGACGCGAACCGACGGCTATCTCCTCGACAACCGGCAGACCGAGGCGGGACAACGCTTCGACGCATTCGCCGCCCTCTTCGATCCCACGACCTTCCGTCACCTCGAAGGGTTCGGCGTGGGACCCGGCTGGCGTTGCTGGGAGGTCGGTGTCGGCGGCACCTCGGTGGTCTCCTGGCTGGCCAAGAAGGTGGGCCCGACCGGGAAGGTCGTCGCGACCGACCTCGACACCTCGTGGGTGGCCCCGGCAGCCCGCCAGCCGGTCGAGGTACGCGTCCACGACGTCGGCGTCGACGAGCCGCCGGGGGAGGGGTTCGACCTGGTGCACGCCCGGCTCGTCCTCGTCCATGTGCCGGACCGGGAACGGGCGTTGCGCTCGATGATCAAGTCGCTGCGCCCCGGCGGACGGCTCCTGGTCGAGGACGCCGATCCCGCTCTGCAACCCCTGCTCTGCCCCGACGAGCACGGCCCCGAGCAGCAGCTCGCCAACCGGCTGCGCCACAGCTTCCGCCAACTGCTCGCGGACAGCGGCGCCGACCTGGCCTACGGCCGCAAACTCCCGCGGCTGCTGCGCGAGGCGGGCCTGAACAACGTACAGGCCGACGGGTACTTCCCCGTCACCTCGCCCGCCTGCGCCGCGCTGGAGTCCGCGACGATCCGTCAGATCCGGGAGCGGCTCGTCGCCGGGGGCCACGCCACGGACCAGGACATCGACCGGCACCTGGCCAATGTCGCCGCGGGCGGGATGGACCTGGCCACGGCACCGATGATCTCGGCCTGGGGACGCAAGGGGTAGCCACGGCAACGGCAGTCGGAGGCACTGCTCACCGTCCCCTCAACCGAGCACCGGCGGCCTCCCGCCCACCCGCTCCACCGCACGCGCGCCCGCCAGGCACCCCTGTGCTGCCGCGTCCTCGGGTGCGGCGCCTGTCAGCAGGGTGGCGAGGAACGCTCCGGTGAAGGCGTCGCCGGCGCCCGTCGTGTCCCGAGGTGTCGCGGGCACGGCCGGGACACGGGCGGACAGGGTCCCCGACCGGGCCACCAGCGCGCCTTCGGCACCCTGCTTCGCGACCACCAGTGGGACGCGGCGGCTCAGTTCGGCCGCCGCGTCCGCCGGGTCGGGCAACCCGGTGAGCAGACACGCCTCGTCACGGCTCGGCAGCAGGACATCCACTCCGGACACGAGATCCAGGAAGCGGTCGACACCCAGTTCGACGAGGAACCCCGCCGACGCCGGATCCAGGCTCACCGGTACGCCACGCGCGCGTGCCGACTCCAGCGCCACCGCCACGAACGCCCGGCTCGGTGCCGAGAACAGCAGGTAGCCCGAGAGATGCAGCTGTGCGACACCGTCGAGCAGTACGTCCGACCAGTCGTCGGGGTCCAGCCGCAGCGAGGCGCCGCTCTGGGTCAGGAACGTGCGCTCCGCCGCCGCGTCCGCGTCCACCAGGCAGATCACCGTCCCGGTCGGCGCCTTGGGATCGACGACGAGGCGTGGCCGTACCCCGCAGGCGGTCAGCTCGCGCGCGTGCCACTCCGCCGAGTCCGCGCCCACCCGCCCGAGCAGCCGTACCTCCGCGCGGCCCCAATGGGCTGCCCAGCAGGCCACATTGGCGCCCGCACCACCCGGCAGGGTCCGGATCTCGGCGCTCGTGTCGGTCCCCGACGCGAGCGGACCCCGGTGCCGGGCGACGATGTCCGTGATGACGTCCCCGACGACGAGCAGCGCCCCGCCCGGCTCCGTCACGCCCCGGCCCAGGCCGCCGCGATCCGCCCCGCGAGCCGTACGTTGCCGCGGACCGCTGCCAGGTTGGCGCTGAGCGAGGCGCCGTCGGTGTGCCGCACCAGGTAGTCGAGCAGGAACGGGGTGACCGCCTGCCCGCTCACGCCCTGCTCCTCGCACGCGTGCAGCGCGTCGGCGAGCACGCGCGCGTGGAGCCCGGGATCCAGCTGCTGCTGCTCGGGCACCGGATTGGCGACGATGAACGCCGACTCCGGGGAATCGAGCGCGTCCTGGGCCCGCATCACGTCCGCGACCTGCTCCGGCGTGTGGAGCGTCCAGTCCACCGGATGCCCGGAGTCCGAAAGGTAGAAGCCGGGAAAGTTGCCGGTACCGAAACCGGCCACGGCGACCCCGAGGGTCTCCAGCCGCTGCAGGGTGGCCGGCACATCCAGGATCGACTTCACGCCCGCGCAGACGACCGTGATCCTGGTGCGCGCCAGCAGCCCCAGGTCTGCGGACTCGTCCTGGGTCACCGTCCACTCCCGGTGCACCCCGCCGAGCCCACCCGTGGCGAACACCCGTACGCCGGCACGGGCGGCCAGCAGCGCGGTAGCCGACACCGTGGTCGCCCCGCTCGCCCCGGTGGCCACCGCGAGCGGCAGATCGCGGTGACCCAGCTTGCGGATCCCGTCCTCGTTCGCGACCCGTTCCAACTGCTCCTTGTCCAGGCCGACATGGGGGCGCCCGTCAAGCACGGCGATGGTGGCCGGTACGGCGCCCTCCTGCCGCACGACGTCCTCCAGTTCCAGCGCCACCTGCAGATTGCGGGGGCGCGGCAGCCCGTGCGCGATGATCGTGGACTCCAGGGCCACCACGGGTCGACGCGCGTCGACCGCTTCCCGCACTTCTTCGGACACCACCAGCATCACGCGCCTGCTTCCTGTCGTTCGGTCTTCCCTCATCTCTGGCGGGCGGCGCGCCCGGTCAAACCCCCGCGGCCTGTGGCAGACGCCACCAGCCCGGGGAAGGCGGTCGCCGTCCCTCCGGCTCCGTGGCTCAGCCGCGCGCCTTCGCGTCCCGGACCCGCCGCAGGTCGTCGCGTGTGAACAACGCCAGCGCGCCCACGGGTATCAGCAGGCACGCGGCGGCGAGATTCAGCCACCCATAGCCCGCCTGGGCCATCACGAGCCCGGCTGCTGCCCCGCCGAGCCCCGCCGAGGTGTTCATGGTGAGGTCGGACAGCCCCTGCGCGGCGGCGCGCGCGGCCTCGGGCACGGAGTCCGTGAGCAGGGCGGATCCGGAGACAAGCCCGGCCGACCAGCCCAGTCCCAGGACGAAGAGCCCCACCGCGGTACGGCCGTGACTGCCGTCGGCCGTGCCCGCGAGGAACGCCGCGCAGACCAGCAGACCCACGGCGAGACCGATGCCGGACAGCCGCCCGACCCCGTCGGACAGTCGCCCCATGAGTGGCGAGAACGCGTACATGCCCGCGATGTGGACACTGATGACCAGCCCGATCAGATCGATGCTCGCGCCGTGGTGCCCGAGCGCGACCGGGGTCATCGACATGACCGAGACCATGGCCGTGTGGCACACGGCCACCGTCACGAGCGCGAGCCGGGCACGCGGCGAGGCCATGACGGCGGCAAGACCCGCCCGCAGGGACCGGCCCCCGGCCGACCGCTCCTCCACCGGGGCGAGCGCGCGGGCCGTGAGCAGCGGATCCGGGCGCAACAGAACGGCCACCGTCACCGCCGCGACCAGGAAGATCCCGGCCGCCCAGAGGAAGGGGCCAGCCACCGCGGGTATCCCGAGCCCGGACACACTGCGTCCCGCGGGCGCGGCGATGTTCGGCCCGAGGACCGCCCCTATGGTGGCCGCCCACACGACGTTCGAAATGGCCCGTGCGCGCCGGTCGGCCTCGGCGAGATCGGCGGCCGCGAACCGCGCCCCCAGATTCGCCGACGAGGCCGCCCCGAACCCGGCCATACCGCACAGCAGCAGCGGAAAACTGTCGATGACCGCCGCGACCACGACGACGCCCGCCCCCAGGGCGCCGACGAGATACCCCAGGATCAGGCCGGGGCGCCGCCCGCGCGCGGTCATCAGCGCCGCCAGCGGCAGCGATGCCACCGCCGTGCCCGTGACCATCGCGGTGGGCGCGAGCCCGGACAACGACTCGGTACCGCTGATCCGCTGGGCCAGTACGGAAGCGAGCGCGACCCCGGTGGCCACCCCGAGCCCGCCGAGGATCTGGCTCGCGACCAGCACACCGGAGACCCGGCGCCGCAGTGAGGCCAACTGCTCGCCGGCCACAGGCACGCCGAGGCTCCGCTCGACGGCGGTCATCGCACTCCGCCCGGGTGGGCGAAAGATGTGGTCACCGGCGCGGTCCCCCCTGCTTCCGCACAGCGTTCCCCCACGGCACCTCTTCCCGTACGGGACTGTCCCTCGTACCGACGTCCCCCTACTGATGAAACCCTCGGGTCCCGAGGCTGAAACCCTCAGAACAGCGGCTCGGGCAGCACTCCTTCGAGTGCGAGCAGCTTCCGCTTGGTCTCCAGGCCGCCCCCGAACCCGCCGAGGCCGCCGTCGCTCTCCACGACCCGATGGCACGGCACCACGACCGGCAGCGGGTTGGCGCCCATGGCCGCTCCGACCGCCTGCGCCCCGCCGGGCCGGCCGACCCGGCCGGCCAGGTCGCCGTACCCCACGACCGCTCCGTACGGCACGCCCGACGCGAGCTCGCGCAGCACCTGCCGGTTGAATCCGGAGATCAGAGACCAGTCGAGCGGCAGTTCGAAGTCGTGCAGCTCGCCCGCGAAGTACGCAGTGAACTGGCGTATCGCCTCGGCCAGGAGCGGGGACCCGGGAGCCTCGACGGGCTCCGCGCCCAGCCGGGAGGCGAGCCGCTCGACAGTCCTCTCGCGCACCGGCTCTGTGGCATGGAACACCACGTTCACCAAACCCTCGTGCGTCGCGGCGAGCAGCATCGGGCCGATGTCGGTGCCGACAACCGCCCACACGACCCGCTGCCGGTTCTCCGGGTCCTGCTGCTCGTCCCGCCCATGGCTGTCCATGCGCCCCACCGTACGACCCGCCACTGACAACGCCCGGCGCGCGGTCCGAGCGGGTGTGGACGGCCCCGGGTGACAGCGGAGGGACAGGAGAGTGACAACGAAAGAAGAGGTGCGGCACAGACACCGATTGAACGGAGTTGCCCGAGTCCACACACTCCTGCCGCACAAGTGGGGCAAGGTCGTGTTTCTTTGCCGGAAAATCGTTCGACCCATCCGGAGCCAGTCATACTCTCTGCCACAACCCTGACCGCTGGCCGGTCCTGGGGCAGGGGAGCATTTCGGGGAATTCCGGGACGCACAGGGCGGAAGGGCAGCCGCGCATGCAGGGCACGGTCGACGGATTCAGCTACGGACTCGTCACCCCGCTGGTGGCCTACCTCATGGCCTGCCTGGGCGGTGCGCTCGGCCTGCGCTGCACCACCAGATCGATGCTGGTCGCCCATTCGTGGCGACCAGGCTGGCTGGCGCTCGGCTCGGCCGCGATCGGCTCCGGCATATGGACCATGCACTTCGTCGCGATGATGGGGTTCACCGTCAAGGAGACCCCGATCAACTACGACATGGGGCTGACCTTCGCCAGTCTGGGCGTCGCCGTCCTCATGGTCGGCGTCGGGATCTTCATCGTCGGCTACCGGGGCGCGAGCGGAACGGCACTGTTCACCGGGGGCACCATCACGGGCCTCGGCATCGCCTCGATGCACTACCTGGGCATGGCCGGAATGCGTCTCAACGGGAAGCTGGAGTACAACACCTTCACCGTCTCCGCCTCGGTCGTGATAGCCGTCGTGGCCGCCACCGCCGCCCTGTGGGCGGCCGGGCAGATCCGCGGCTTCCTGTGGAGTGTGGGCGCCAGCCTCGTCATGGGACTCGCCGTCAGCGGTATGCACTACACGGGCATGGCCGCCCTGCGGGTCCATCTCCACACCGCGCCCGGGAGTCCGGACGGCGACTCGCCCGCGACCCTGCTCGCCCCCTTGATGATCGGCCCGCTGGCCTTCCTCCTGCTGGCCGGCGTCGTCGTGCTGTTCGACCCGCTGATGGTCATGGGCAAGCCCGGGCGTCACCCCACCGACAACAAGCCCGGCATCCCGGCCCACCCGGCCGTACCGCACCCCGGCCGACGCCCCCCGTCGCGCCCCGGCCGACGGCACGAGCACCGCAGCTCCCGCACCCCGCAGAACCGGTGATCCGGGCCCGTTGTCAGTGGGTGGTCGTACGGTGGATGCATGCGGCCTGTTTCCAAGATCGAACGCACGGTGGCGCCCTTCGAGGTCGTCAGCCCCTACCAGCCGAGCGGTGACCAGCCGGCTGCCATCGCCGAGCTGGCTCGGCGCATCGAAGCGGGTGAGAAGGACGTCGTGCTCCTCGGCGCGACCGGCACGGGCAAGTCCGCCACCACCGCGTGGATGATCGAGAAGCTTCAGCGCCCCACGCTCGTCATGGCGCCGAACAAGACCCTGGCCGCCCAGCTGGCGAACGAGTTCCGGGAACTGCTCCCGAACAACGCCGTCGAGTACTTCGTCTCGTACTACGACTACTACCAGCCCGAGGCGTACGTCCCTCAGTCGGACACCTACATCGAGAAGGACTCCTCGATCAACGAGGAGGTCGAACGCCTGCGCCACTCCGCGACCAACTCGCTGCTCACCCGGCGGGACGTCATCGTGGTCGCCTCCGTGTCCTGCATCTACGGCCTCGGCACCCCGCAGGAGTACGTGGACCGGATGGTCTCCCTCAAGGTCGGCGAGGAGATCGACCGGGACCAGCTGCTGCGCCGTTTCGTCGACATCCAGTACACGCGCAACGACCTGGCCTTCACCCGAGGCACGTTCCGTGTGCGCGGCGACACCATCGAGATCTTCCCGGTCTACGAGGAACTGGCCGTACGCATCGAGATGTTCGGCGACGAGATCGAGGCACTCTCCACCCTCCACCCGCTCACCGGCGAGATCATCAGCGAAGACGAGCACATGTACGTCTTCCCGGCCACGCACTACGTGGCAGGGCCGGAGCGCATGGCGCGGGCCGTCAACGACATCGAGAAGGAACTCGGCGACCGGCTCGCCGAACTGGAGAAGCAGAACAAGCTCCTGGAGGCCCAGCGCCTGCGGATGCGGACGACGTACGACCTCGAGATGCTCCGCCAGATCGGCTCCTGCTCCGGAGTCGAGAACTACTCGATGCACTTCGACGGCCGCCTCCCCGGCTCCCCGCCGAACACCCTGATCGACTACTTCCCGGACGACTTCCTGCTCGTCATCGACGAGTCCCACAACACGGTCCCGCAGATCGGAGCCATGTACGAGGGCGACGCGTCCCGCAAGCGCACGCTCGTCGACCACGGCTTCCGGCTGCCCTCCGCGCTGGACAACCGCCCCCTGAAGTGGGAGGAGTTCCAGAAGCGCATCGGGCAGACCGTCTACCTGTCGGCCACCCCCGGCAAGTACGAGCTCTCCCGTGGCGACGGCTTCGTCGAGCAGATCATCCGTCCCACCGGCCTCATCGACCCCGAGGTCGTCGTCAAGCCCACCGAGGGCCAGATCGACGACCTGGTGCACGAGATCCGCACGCGCGCCGAGAAGGACGAGCGCGTCCTGGTCACCACGCTCACCAAGAAGATGGCCGAGGACCTCACCGACTACTTCCTGGAACTCGGCATCCAGGTCCGCTATCTGCACAGCGACGTCGACACCCTGCGCCGGATCGAGCTGCTGCGCGAGCTGCGTGCCGGCGAGTTCGACGTCCTGGTCGGCATCAACCTCCTCCGGGAGGGGCTCGACCTTCCCGAGGTGTCCCTGGTGTCGATCCTCGACGCCGACAAGGAGGGCTTCCTGCGCTCCGGCACCTCCCTGATCCAGACCATCGGCCGCGCGGCACGCAACGTGTCCGGCCAGGTCCATATGTACGCGGACAGGATCACCCCGGCGATGGAGAAGGCCATCGAGGAGACCAACCGCCGCCGGGAGAAGCAGGTCGCGTACAACAAGGAGCGGGGCATCGACCCGCAGCCGCTCCGCAAGAAGATCAACGACATCGTCGCGCAGATCGCCCGCGAGGACGTCGACACGGAACAGCTCCTCGGCTCGGGTTACCGCAAGTCGAAGGACGGCAAGGCCGCCAGGGCCCCGGTGCCCGCGCTCGGCAAGGCGGCCAGGGGAGCCCGGGCCGGCAAGGGCAAGGCGGGGGAGACGGTGCCGACGGACCGCCCCGCGGCCGAACTCGCCGAGCAGATCGAGGAGATGACGGCACGGATGCGCGCTGCCGCGGCCGACCTGCAGTTCGAGGTCGCCGCCCGGCTGCGCGACGAGGTGTCGGAGATGAAGAAGGAACTGCGGCAGATGAAGGAGGCGGGCATCGCCTGACCGCCGCACGGGGCACACGGGGTGCCGGCCGCCGCACCGGACGGGCACCCCGACGGCGGGCGTGAGCTGCGTCGTACGCGCAGTGTTGCAACACCGACACAAAGTGCGCCCGAGGCTTCGGCACTGTCAGTGCCCCTGCGTAGGGTTCAGGTCATCCGCGGACCCCGCGGAAACAGGGGACGGCTCGAGAGGGGAACAGCGCGTGGTGGACGTATCCAAGGGTGGAACGCCCAGTGGCAGCGTCAATCTGACCAAGGGTCAGGCCATCAACCTGCAGAAGAACGACGGGGGCACCCTCACCGCGGTGCGCATGGGCCTCGGTTGGCAGGCGGCTCCCCGGCGTGGCCTGTTCGGCTCGCGTACGCGGGAGATCGACCTCGACGCCTCTGCCGTGTTGTTCGCCGACAAGCAGCCCGTCGACGTCGTGTTCTTCCGTCATCTGGTGAGCGACGACGGTTCCGTGCGGCACACCGGTGACAACCTCGTCGGCGGTGTCGGCCAGGGTGGTGACGACGAGGCGATCCTCGTCGACCTGCCGCGGGTGCCGGTCCACATCGACCAGATCGTCTTCACCGTGAACTCGTTCACGGGCCAGACCTTCCAGGAGGTGCAGAACGCGTTCTGCCGTCTGGTCGACGAGACCAACGGTGACGAACTCGCCCGCTACACACTGGACGGCGGCGGTCAGTACACGGCCCAGATCATGGCGAAGGTGCACCGCGCGGGCACGGGCTGGCAGATGACCGCCCTGGGCACGCCTGCCAACGGCCGCACCTTCCAGGACCTGATGCCGGCGATCCTGCCGCACCTGTAGCCGGTCCCGGGCAGCCACGGAACAAGAGAACAACACGGGGGACGAGGGCGATGACGGCCGAGCTGGTCCGGGGACAGAACCATCCGCTCTCCCAGGTTCGCCTCGAAGTGCGGATCTCGGCCGGCGCGCCGATCGTGGCCGGGGCCACGATCGGCGACGAGCAGGGCAAGGTCCACGGCGTCGAGTGGGTGGCCCACCCCGGTGCGCCCACTCTCCCCGGCCTGGAGGTCTCCAAGCAGGCGGCGGCCGACCACCGGCTCGCCGTGGACCTTGATGCCATGCCGGAGTCGGTGCACCGGGTCAGCGTGCTGCTCGCCCTGCCGTCCGGTGTGGGCGGGCCGGTCCGCTTCGGCGCTGTGGCCGCGCCCGTCGTCGCCGTCACCGGTCTGGACGGCACCGAGGTCGCCAGTTACACGATCACGGGCCTGGAGGCCGAGTCGGCGGTGGTCGCCCTGGAGCTCTACCGCAGACAGGACGCCTGGAAGGTGCGCGCCATCGGCCAGGGATACTCCGGCGGCCTCGCCGAACTCCTCGCCGACCAGGGCCTCCCCGAGGCCCGCCGGCTCGCGGACGTCATCGACGCGGCGGTGGCCCGGGCCCACTCCCGCTCGGTCGCACCCCCGCCGTCCCGCACGCAGGACGGCGACCGCACCCGCCGGACCGCGTCGTCTCCCGCTCCCCCGCAGTCCGCGTCCCCGTACGCGGCTCAGGGGCCGCAGGACACCCCGGTTCCCGGCGCACCGGAGCAGGCCGGCCCGGTGGTCCAGGGCGGCCAGGGCACTGGTTCCGCCCAACCCGCGTCACCGTACGACGTCCAGGACCCGCAGCACACCCCGGCGCAGGCCGACCCTTCCGCCACCCCGCAGTCGTCCGCCGCCGCCGGAGCACCGATCAACTACAGCCATCCCAGCCGCCGTACGGCCGCTCCGCCCCCGGCCCCGCCGACCGCGCCCCCGGCCCAGTCAGGACAGGCGGCGCGGCCGGTCGCGGGGGACGCCACCGGATGGTCGATGGACGAGCGGCTGTACAACCAGGTCTGGGGCATGTTCGAGGACCTGGCGCGTACCGTCGCCGCGTACCGCAGCGCCGTGGACTTCGCCGACTCGCGCCTTGAAAAGGAGATCGACGAGGCGCTGGCCGATCCCCGCAGCAGGGTCGGCGGCCGGGGCGACGCCGCGCGGGAAGCGGCCCGCGCCAAGCAGGCCCAGCTCGTCGACCAGGCCCGTGCCGCGCTCGACCGCGACCTCTCCCAGCTCGTCGCCGAGGCCGAGGTCGTGGAGCCCGCGCTGCCCCTTTCCTACGCGCGCTGGGACAACCCTGTCTGGCACGGCTACCGCGTACCGATGGAGATGCCCATGGCGCTGCGGCTGGGCGACCTCCGGCTGCCCGAGAGCGCCGAGCTGAGCATTCCGATGCTCGTCCGGCTGCCGTTGGAGCGCGGCCTGTGGATCGACAGCGGCGGTGAGTCCCTCGACGGCTCGCTCCTCGACTCCGACGAGCTGCGGCGGCTCGCCATGGACACGGCGGTCACGCACGCCGCCCGGCTGCTAGCCGTCCATCCGGCGGGAGAATTCGCCGTGCACGTCATCGATCCGGCGGGCTCGGGCGCCCCGGCCCTCGCGCCGCTGGTGCGGACCGGTGTGCTCGCGGGTCCGCCCGCCGTGGGAGCCACCGGTGTCGCGGACGTCCTGGGCCGGCTTACCCAGCGCGTCGACCTGGTGCAGATGGCGGTGCGTGGCGGCGCGGCCGACGCACTGCCGCCCGACCTGGACACCGCTCAGCAGCTGTTGATCGTCAATGACTTCCCGCACGGCTTCGACGACCGTGCGGTGACCCAGCTGCGCTACCTCGCGGACGAGGGCCCGGCCGTCGGCGTCCACCTGATGATGGTCGCGGACCGCGAGGACGCAGCGGCCTACGGCCCGTTGCTCGACCCGCTCTGGCGTTCGCTCATGCGACTCACTCCGGTACCCGACGACCACCTTGCCGACCCGTGGGTCGGCCATGCGTGGACGTACGAGCCGTCGGTCGTCCCGAGCGGCAGTCAGGTGCTCGAGCAGGTGCTCAGCCAGGTCGCGGCGGCCCGCCGCTCATGGAACCGCTGACGCCCGCAGACCGTTCACCAAGCATCCGCAAAGGCTTCTGACCTGGGTACTTTGATTTTCTTTTACCAATCTCTTTACCTTCTCTTGGTGATTGGGGTACTGTTTTCCCTAACGGAGGGGAGTACTCCCTACCTGCTGCGGCGTACCCGTCAATACGGATCAGTCCAGATCCCGGGGCGTCGGCCCGCAGGCATCCGGGCGCGTGAAGGAGCCCGACTGTCGCGGGTGGAAGAGACCTCCGGTAGCGACGACGCTGAAATTTGCCGTTACTACTGCCGGAGGCGCAGTGAATGTTTCCCTGGCCCTATGGGTCCTGACCATCGTGGGTCTCGCCGCTCTGATCGCGGTGGACTTCTTCATCGGGCGCAAGCCCCACGACGTATCCATCAAGGAAGCCGGCATCTGGACGGTTGTCTGGATAGCCCTGGCCGGGCTATTCGGCCTGGGGCTGCTCGTCTTCAGCGGCGGTGAGCCCGCCGGTGAGTTCTTCGCGGGCTTCATCACCGAGAAGTCGTTGAGTGTCGACAATCTCTTCGTCTTCGTCCTGATCATGGCGAAGTTCGCTGTGCCCTCGCAGTACCAGCAGCGGGTGCTCCTCGTCGGTGTCCTCATAGCGCTCGTCCTGCGGGCGATATTCATCGCCGCCGGCGCCGCGATCCTCGCGAGCTTCGCGTGGGTGTTCTACATCTTCGGTGCCTTCCTCATCTGGACCGCCTGGAAGCTGATCCAGGAGGCCCGCACCGACGACGAGGACGAGGAGTTCGAGGAGAACAAGCTGCTCAAGGCTGTCGAGAAGCGGTTCGGTGTGGCCGACCGCTATCACGGCACCAAGCTGTGGATCGAGCAGAACGGCAAGCGGATCATGACGCCGATGCTGGTCGTGATGCTCGCGATCGGTACCACGGACGTCCTGTTCGCCCTCGACTCGATCCCGGCGATCTTCGGCCTGACCCAGGACCCGTACATCGTCTTCACCGCCAACGCCTTCGCCCTGATGGGACTGCGTCAGCTGTACTTCCTCATCGGCGGCCTGCTGAGGAAGCTGGTCCACCTCTCGTACGGTCTGTCGGTCATCCTCGGCTTCATCGGCGTCAAGCTGGTACTGCACGCGCTGCACGAGTCGGGTGTCCACGTACCGGAGATCTCCATACCGGTCTCCCTCGGCGTGATCTGCGGGGTCCTGGTGATCACCACCATCACCAGCCTGATCGCCTCCAGGAAACAGGAGGCGGCCGAGGCGGCGCAGAAGGAGAGCGAAGGCGCTCCGAAGGACAGCATCGGCGCCTGACCACGTCGGACGTAGGGACAACCACCATCGGGAGCGGGGCGCGGCGAATTGCCGAGCACCGTTCCCGGTGCTTCGTTGGGTGGTGAGCGTTCCCTGCCGGGGACGCCACAGCCGGGTGGAGGCATCGTGGACACAGAGGCGAAGTTCGTTCAGATCATCGACATCGAGACCGACCGGATGGAGGAGATGCAGGCGCTGGTCCAAGAGACCGACAAGCGCCTCGCCGGCCGGGCAGGCGGACCCACACACCGCCTCGTTCTGCAGGACAGGAACCAGCCCAACAGGTTCCTGGTGACGATCGAGTTCGACTCGTACGACGAGGCCATGCGTAACAGCGACGACCCCGAGACGACCAGGATGGCGGAGCAACTGGCCTCGCTGTGTACAAGGCCGCCGTCCTTCACCGACTGCGACGTACGGGAGATGACCGAGCTGAAGTAGCGGCAGCGGACACCGAGCGGGCCCCGCGAGGCGCGGACGCCGGGCATCTCCCGGCGGAGGGCGGCGCGGGGTTCCGCAGCGGCAGGCGCGGTCGCCCCGTGCCGCCGAGGGGCTCCGGGCCCGTCGAACCGGTGCGGGAGGCCGGTGCGAGGGCTCGGGGCACCGGAGCAAGCGCCCGGGAATTCGGGGCACCAGGTCGAAGCCGGGGAAGACCGTAAGGGGCAGTGCAGTGTGGAGGACCGTCTGTGGGGCCGGTGTGAGGGAGCGCGCGCGGATCGGCGTGGGCATGCGTGGCCCGAGCCCGTCTGCGAGGGTCGCTGAATGATCGTCCGGCTGCGGTCGCTCGTGACGCGGTGGACGGCCGTCGTGCCGGTTGCCGCGGTCGTCCTCCTGGTGTTCACGTGGGGACGGGATCTTCCCGGCGCGGTCGTCGCGCTGGTGACGCTGGTCCTCGCGGGAGCGGTCCTGGCCGCCGTGCACCACGCCGAGGTGATCGCCCACCGGGTCGGTGAACCCTTCGGCTCGCTCGTGCTGGCCGTGGCCGTCACGATCATCGAGGTCGCCCTGATCGTCACGCTGATGGCGGACGGCGGGGACAAGAGTTCCACCCTGGCCAGGGACACCGTCTTCGCGGCCGTGATGATCACCTGCAACGGCATCGTCGGACTGAGTCTTCTCACCGCCTCCCTCCGTCATGGGACCGCTGTCTTCAACCCGGAGGGCACCGGCGCCGCCCTCGCGACGGTCGCGACACTGGCCACGCTCAGCCTGGTGCTGCCGACGTTCACCACGAGCAAGCCGGGCCCGGAGTTCTCCACCGCCCAGCTCACCTTCGCCGCACTCGCCTCACTGATCCTTTACGGCCTGTTCGTGGCGACCCAGACCGTGCGGCACCGCGAATACTTCCTGCCGATCACCCGGCAGGGCGACGTCATCACCGCGGACGCCCACGCGGAGCTCCCGACGGCCCGCGACGTCCGGATCAGCCTGGGGCTGTTGGGCCTGGCACTGGTCGGTGTGGTCGGCCTCGCGAAGGGCGTGTCGCCCACCATCGAGTCCGGGGTGGAGGCGGCCGACCTGCCGCATGCCGTCGTCGGTGTGATCATCGCCCTGCTCGTGCTGCTTCCCGAGACCATCGCCGCGCTGCGCTCCGCGCGCCGCGACCGGGTGCAGACCAGCCTCAACCTCGCTCTCGGATCCGCGATGGCCAGCATCGGCCTGACCATCCCCGCCGTGGCCCTGGCGTCCGTCTGGCTCTCCGGGCCACTGGTCCTCGGCCTCGGCGCCACCCATATGGTGCTGCTCGCCCTGACCGTGGTGGTCGGTTCGCTGACGGTGGTGCCCGGGCGGGCCACGCCGCTCCAGGGAGGCGTACACCTGGTGCTGTTCGCCGCGTACCTGGAGTTGGCGATCAACCCCTGACCATCACCGCAGGTCACCCCGTGGCCGACATGGCGGAGAGGCGGGATACCTGCCGGGTCTCCGGCAGCATGGCGAAGCGCCGCGGACGGAACAGCGTGATCCCCTCAGATAGGCGCCCACGCCCCACCGGACCCGGCCCCCGTGCTCGGCGAGCGCCGTCGCCGCGATCGGCGTGAGCGCGCCGCCGGCCATGGAAGGCGCCCTTACCGTGCGTATAGGCGGGTGTGGTCATGCCGGGAGCGTAGGGGCCGCCCCGCTGTCGGCGCACCGTGATAAACCGGGGGCTGAGCAGCGGTCCTCGACAGGCCGCCATCCCTCAACGGACCGGAGGAACCGTGCCCCGCACCCGCACCCTCGCCAACGCCCCGATCATGATCCTCAACGGGCCCAACCTGAACCTCCTGGGTCAGCGCCAGCCGGAGATCTACGGCTCCGACACGCTCGCCGACGTCGAGGCCCTGTGCGCCAAGGCGGCGGCCGGGCACGGCGGGACGGTGGACTTCCGCCAGTCCAACCACGAGGGCGAGCTGGTCGACTGGATCCACGAGGCACGCCTCCACCACGCCGGCATCGTCATCAACCCCGGCGCCTACTCGCACACGTCCGTCGCGATCCTGGACGCGCTCAACACCTGCGACGGCATGCCGGTGCTGGAGGTCCACATCTCCAACATCCACCAGCGCGAGACGTTCCGGCACCACTCGTACGTCTCACTGCGCGCCGACGGTGTCATCGCGGGGTGCGGTGTGCAGGGGTACGTGTTCGGGGTCGAGCGGGTCGCCGCGCTGGCGAAGGCGGCGACCGCGGAGGCGTGACTACAGCCGCCCCGCCTCCACGATCCGACGCAGGAACTGCCGCGTGCGCTCCTGCTGCGGATCGCCGAACACCTGCTCGGCCGTGCCGCGTTCCAGGACCACGCCGCCATCGAGGAAGCAGATCTGGTCCGCGACATCGCGGGCGAAGCCCATCTCGTGCGTGGCCAGGACCATCGTCATGCCGTCGCCCTTCAGGTCCCGGACGACGGCGAGGACCTCGCCCACGAGTTCCGGGTCGAGGGCCGCGGTGATCTCGTCGAGGAGCAGCAGCCGGGGGCGTACGGCCAGGGCGCGGACGATCGCGGCCCGCTGCTGCTGGCCGCCGCTCAGCCGGTCCGGGTACTCGCCCGCCTTCGCGCCGAGCCCGAGCCGCTCCAGCAGCTCACGGGCGTACTGCTCGGCCGCCGCCCGGTCCACGCCGTGCACCCGGCGGGGGGCGAGGGTGATGTTCTCCAGGACGGTCATGTGCGGGAAGAGGTTGTACGCCTGGAAGACCACACCGATCCGGCGGCGCACGGCGTCCTGGTCGGTCCGCGGGTCGGTGATCTCCTCGCCGTCCAGCCAGATCGCGCCGTCGTCGATGTCCTCCAGCAGGTTCGCGCACCGCAGCAGCGTCGACTTGCCGGAGCCGGACGCGCCGATCAGAGCGGTCACCGTGTGCGGGGCGACCTCCAGATCGACGTCCCGCAGGACGACGGAGTCACCGAAGGCCTTGCGCACGGACTCCATACGGAGCACGGGGGAGGAGGAGTCGGGGATGTCGCTCACAGTGTTCCTCCCTGCGCCCGCTGCCGGTCCATCCGGGCCGTGACCCAGTCCGTGAGGCGGGTCATCGGGATGGTCAGCGCGACGAAGACCAGTCCCGCGACGATGTACGGCGTGTAGTTGAGGCTGCGGCCCACGATGATGTCGGCCGCGCGTACGGCGTCGACCGCACCGCCGATCGAGACCAGCCCGGTGTCCTTCTGCAGTGACACCAGGTCGTTCAGCAGCGGCGGCACCTGACGCCGTACGGCCTGGGGCAGCACGACGTACCGCAGCGCCTGCCGGTTGGTCAGCCCGAGCGAGCGCGCCGCCGCCCGTTGCGACGGGTGCACGGACTCGATGCCGGCGCGGAACACCTCGGCGACGTACGCCGAGTACGTCAGCGTCAGCGCCGTACCGCCGAGAAGTACCGGGTCCACGGTGATGCCCTGGAGCCGCAGCGCCGGGACACCCAGGACGACGATCATCAGGTTGATGATCAGCGGGAGGCCGCGGAAGAAGTCCGTGTACGCGGCGGCCAGCGCGCGCAGCGGGAAGAACACCGGGCCGCGCAGCGTGCGCGCGATGGCGATCAGCATGCCCAGGACGAGCACCGCGACACCGCAGATCAGCAGCAGCCGTACGTTGAGCCACAGCCCTTCGAGGACCTTGGGGAACGCCTCGCGCGCGTACTGCCCGTTGAAGAACGTCTCCTTGGTGCGCGGCCAGCCCGGCGCGCTCACGACGACCAGATAGAGGACGACCCCGGTGACCAGGGTGGACAGCGCGGCGATCGACGTGGCGCGGCGCGCACGGGTGTGCTTGTACCGCTCACGGTCGATCCGCCGCTGCGAGGGGACGTAACCGTCGCCCCGGTCCGGCATGTCGCCCGGGTCCTCCTGCGCGGACTCCTCCTTCACTGCGGTCACTTGAGCACCGGAGCGGCGACGGCGTCCGACAGCCACTGCTTCTCGATCGAGGCGAGGGTGCCGTCCTTGCGCAGGGCGTCCACCGCGGTCGTCACGCACGAGGTGAGCGCGCTGCCCTTGTCGAGCACGAGCCCGAACTGCTCCGGCGTACCGCCCTGGTTCTCGAACTGTCCGACGATCTTCGCGTCGGTCACCTCGGCGGCGGTGATGTAGAAGGCGGTCGGCAGGTCGACGACGATGGCGTCCACCTGGCCGTTCTGCAGCGCGGACTTGGCCTGGTCGTTCTTCGCGTACGCGGCCGGCTCCTGGGTGGGCTTCACCACGTCGTCGATGTAGTTGAGGCTGGTGGTGCCGACCTGGGCCCCGAGCTTGAGGCCCTTGAGGTCCGCGATGCTCGTCGCCTTCGCGGCCTTGGAGGTCTTCAGCGCGATGACGGCCTGGCGCACGTCGTAGTAGCCGGACGAGAAGTCCACGGCCTTCTTGCGCTCGGCGCTGATCGACACCTGGTTGATGTCGAAGTCGAAGGTCTTCGCCCCGGGCGCGAACGCCTTGTTGAAGGGCACGCTCTGCCACACGACGTTCGCCTTGTCGTAGCCGAGCTGCCGCGCCACGGCGTACGCGACCGCCGACTCGAAGCCCTCACCGTTCGCGGGCTTGTCGTCCTTGAACCACGGCTCGTACGCGGGCTCGTCGGTGGCGATCGTCAGCTTGCCCGAGGTCTGGGTGGCCAGCTTGCCCTTCGCGCAGGCGGCCGCGCCGGCCGTCCCGGTGGGTGTGGCGGCGCTCTTCTCCTCCGGCTGCGGGGCGCAGCCGACAGCGGTGGCGAGCAGGGCGACAGTGGCGGCGGAGAGCGCGCGGCGCAACATGTAAGGGGCAAGGTGCATGGCGGGAGACTGGCAGCGGACCGTGCTATTTGTCCAGGTCACACGCGGAATTGTCCGCATAATGGGAACGTGTGTTGCGTTCTTGTGAACGCCGGGGCCGCCGACCGAGGGCGGGGATCGACAGGTCGGCGGCCCGTGCCGCTCAGGAGCCGTCATCCTGGGCGGGGCTGTCTTCAGTGGACTACTCCAGGGCGTACGCGGGGAGCGCGTGCGCGCCACCGGCGCGTGTGTTCGTTTCACACGGGGCGCGCGGTCATCAACTGCACGCCCCCCGGGCGGAGTTCACCACCGTGGACAGGAGGTCTTGGCCGCCGGCTCACCAGCCCCGTGCGTGCCACTCCGGCAGGTGGGGCCGCTCCGTACCCAGGGTGGTGTCGTTGCCGTGTCCGGGATAGACCCAGCTCTCGTCCGGGAGCGGGCCGAAGATCTTCGTCTCCACGTCGTGGATCAGGCTGGCGAAGGCCTCCGGGTCCTTGCGTGTGTTGCCCACGCCGCCCGGGAAGAGGCAGTCCCCGGTGAACACGTGCGGGTGCCCGTGCGGGTCGTCGTAGACGAGCGCGATCGAGCCCGGCGTGTGCCCGACCAGATGGCGCGCGGTGAGCTCCACTCGCCCGACACGGATCGTGTCCCCGTCGTCGACCGGCACATCGGTCGGTACGGGGATGCCCTCGGCGTCGTCCCGGCCCGCGTACGTACGGGCGCCGGTGGCCGCCACGACCTCCGCGAGCGCCTGCCAGTGGTCTCCGTGCCGGTGCGTGGTGACGACCGACGCGATGCCGTCGTCGCCGATCAGTGTGATCAGTGTTTGGGCGTCGCTCGCCGCGTCGATCAGCAACTGCTCGTCCGTGGCCCGGCAGCGCAGCAGATAGGCGTTGTTGTTCATCGGGCCCACCGCGACCTTGGTGATCATCAGGTCGGGCAACTCGTGCACATCGGCAGGGCCGCCGACCTTCACCGCTCCGCTGTACGTCATAGCGTTCAGCCTATAGCGGTGCCGCTGGACCTAGAGCGGGGGCAGCGTGGGCAGGGCGCCACCCCGGACGTCGAGTTCCGCTCCGTCGCGTCGGCCGCAGAGCCAGCCCAGCAGTTCGGGCACCGCTCCGGTGACCGTGACCTCGGGCCCGCCCGCCTCGCTTCCCGTGCTCCACGCGCGCGTGCCGTCCGTGACCATGGTGGGCGGCACCTCGGGGTGACCGGTGAACCGGTCTGTCAGAAAGGCGATCTCCCGCTCCGTGAACTCCGTCGGGAGGTCTTCGAGCTCGTACCCGATCCCCAGGTCCATGTGGTGCAGCTCGACCTCGATCCAGCGGCGGAACGGCACCCTGGAGGCGGTGTCGGTGACCCCGTTGCGCAGCTCCACCGTGCGCGACCAGTCCGCGGGCGCGGCTCCCGCCTCCTGGAAGCGGGCCGCGCTCTCGCGCACGTCCGAGAGCTGTACGTCCAGGGGGCGCGGGCCGTCCCGGCCGATGTCGGCGTCCCGGGTCTCCGCGGACGCGTACATCGGACGCCCGGCCAGGACGTTCACGAGGGCGTCCGCGTTGCGGGCGATATGGGCGAGGACGTGGCCGCGGGTCCAGCCCGGCAATCGTGACGGTTCGGCCACCGAATCGTTGTTCAATTTCGCGGCTGCGGTGAGGAGTCGTTCCGTCGCTTCGCGTACAGATGCCAGGTCGCGCGCATGATCGGCCATGAAGTCGACGATAGCCCCGCCACACGTTCGGGTGAACCCGGTGGACCAGGCCCGTAAATCGAATGTGCGTGCTATATGGTCGAGTGCGGCGTCGGGCATGCTGGATGGCCGGGGATTGTTACCACCCCAGGAATCCGACCGGCGTTGTCAGTGGCTCCCCCTAGTCTGAGAAAGCACGGGGGCCCCGCCCCTGTCACTTCTCCCAAGAAAGGTGCGGACCGGCGTGGCCGACCGTCTCATCGTCCGTGGCGCGCGCGAGCACAATCTCAAGAATGTCTCGCTCGACCTCCCGCGCGACTCGCTCATCGTCTTCACGGGCCTCTCCGGGTCGGGCAAGTCCTCCCTGGCCTTCGACACGATCTTCGCCGAGGGCCAGCGCCGCTACGTCGAGTCGCTCTCGTCGTACGCCCGCCAGTTCCTCGGCCAGATGGACAAGCCGGACGTCGACTTCATCGAGGGCCTCTCTCCGGCCGTCTCGATCGACCAGAAGTCGACCTCGCGCAACCCGCGCTCGACGGTGGGCACGATCACCGAGGTCTACGACTATCTGCGTCTCCTCTTCGCGCGCATCGGCAAGCCGCACTGCCCCGAGTGCCGTCGCCCCATCTCGCGTCAGTCCCCGCAGGCCATTGTCGACAGGGTCCTGGAGCTGCCGGAGGGCAGCCGTTTCCAGGTGCTGTCGCCGCTGGTGCGGGAGCGCAAGGGCGAGTTCGTCGACCTGTTCGCGGACCTCCAGACCAAGGGCTACTCCCGCGCGCGGGTGGACGGCGAGACGATCCAGCTGTCCGAGCCGCCCACGCTGAAGAAGCAGGAGAAGCACACCATCGAGGTGGTCGTCGACCGCCTCACGGTCAAGGACACCGCCAAGCGGCGCCTCACCGACTCCGTGGAGACCGCCCTCGGCCTCTCCGGCGGCATGGTCGTGCTCGACTTCATCGACCTCGCCGAGGACGACCCCGAGCGCGAGCGCATGTTCTCGGAGCACCTGTACTGCCCGTACGACGACCTGTCCTTCGAGGAACTGGAGCCCCGCTCCTTCTCCTTCAACTCGCCCTTCGGTGCCTGCCCCGACTGCTCGGGCATCGGCACGCGCATGGAGGTCGACCCCGAGCTGATCGTCCCGGACGAGGACAAGTCCCTCGACGAGGGTGCCATCCACCCCTGGTCGCACGGCCATACCAAGGACTACTTCAGCCGCCTGATCACGGCCCTCGCGGACGCGCTGGGATTCCGTACCGACATCCCCTTCGCGGGCCTCCCGCAGCGCGCCAGGAAGGCGCTCCTGCACGGCCACAAGACCCAGATCGAGGTGCGTTACCGAAACAGGTACGGCAGGGAGCGCGTGTACACCACGCCCTTCGAGGGCGCCGTCCCGTTCGTCAAGCGGCGGCACAGCGAGTCGGAGAGCGACGCCAGCCGGGAGCGCTTCGAGGGCTACATGCGCGAGGTGCCCTGCCCCACCTGCCAGGGCACCCGCCTCAAGCCGATCGTCCTCGCGGTCACGGTCATGGAGAGGTCCATCGCCGAGGTAGCGGCGATGTCGATCAGCGACTGCGCGGACTTCCTGGCCAAGCTGAAGCTGGACGCCCGCGACAAGAAGATCGCCGAGCGGGTGCTCAAGGAGGTCAACGAACGGCTGAAGTTCCTGGTGGACGTCGGCCTCGACTACCTCTCGCTGAACCGCGCGGCCGGCACCCTGTCCGGCGGCGAGGCCCAGCGCATCCGCCTCGCGACCCAGATCGGCTCCGGACTCGTCGGCGTCCTCTACGTCCTCGACGAACCCTCCATCGGCCTGCACCAGCGCGACAACCACCGGCTGATCGAGACCCTGGTCCGGCTGCGGGACATGGGCAACACGCTCATCGTCGTCGAGCACGACGAGGACACCATCAAGGTCGCCGACTGGATCGTCGACATCGGCCCCGGCGCGGGCGAGCACGGCGGCAGGGTCGTGCACAGCGGCTCCCTGAAGGAGCTGCTCGCCAACGAGGAGTCGCTGACCGGGCAGTACCTGTCCGGCAAGAAGGCCATCCCGCTGCCCGACATCCGGCGCCCGCTGGACCCCTCCCGCCGACTCACCGTGCACGGGGCCCGCGAGAACAACCTGCAGGACATCGACGTGTCGTTCCCGCTCGGTGTGCTCACGGCCGTCACCGGGGTGTCCGGCTCCGGCAAGTCGACGCTGGTCAACGACATCCTGTACACGCACCTCGCCCGCGAGCTGAACGGCGCCCGCAGTGTGCCCGGCCGCCACACGCGCGTGGACGGCGACGACCTCGTCGACAAGGTCGTGCACGTCGACCAGTCGCCCATCGGCCGCACCCCGCGGTCGAACCCGGCGACGTACACCGGTGTCTTCGACCACGTCCGCAGGCTGTTCGCGGAGACGGTAGAGGCGAAGGTGCGGGGCTATCTGCCCGGCCGCTTCTCCTTCAACGTCAAGGGCGGACGCTGCGAGAACTGCGCGGGCGACGGCACCATCAAGATCGAGATGAACTTCCTCCCGGACGTGTACGTCCCGTGCGAGGTCTGCCACGGCGCCCGCTACAACCGGGAGACCCTGGAGGTCCACTACAAGGGCAAGTCCATCGCCGACATCCTGAACATGCCGATCGAGGAAGCCTGTCACTTCTTCGAGGCCGTCCCGGCGATCGCCCGCCACCTCAACACCCTGCACGACGTCGGCCTCGGCTACGTCAGGCTCGGCCAGTCCGCGACGACCCTGTCCGGCGGCGAGGCCCAGCGGGTGAAGCTCGCCAGCGAACTCCAGAAGCGCTCCACCGGCCGCACGGTCTACGTCCTGGACGAGCCGACCACCGGTCTGCACTTCGAGGACATCAGCAAGCTCCTCAAGGTCCTCTCCGGCCTGGTCGACAAGGGCAACACGGTCATTGTCATCGAGCACAACCTCGACGTCATCAAGACCGCCGACTGGGTCGTCGACATGGGCCCCGAGGGAGGCGCCGGCGGTGGTCTCGTCGTCGCCGAGGGCACACCCGAGGAGGTCGCCGGGGTCGCCACCAGCCACACCGGCAAGTTCCTGCGCGAGGTACTCGGTGCCGAGCGGGTCAGTGACGCCACCTCGGTGAAGGCCCCGCGCAAGACGGCCGCCAAGAAGGCGGTGTCGGCCAGGTCGACGGCGACGAAGACGGCCGCGGCCACGAAGAAGACCGCCCCGGTGAAGAAGACGACCACTCGGGCCCGCAAGGCCTGAGCTGTCGACGAGCTCGGACCGCACGACCATCACAGCAGACACGGCGGCCCGCGGGAACTCCCCGCGGGCCGCCGCACGTCTACTGACCCCCAAGTTCAGCGAACCGGTGCTACAGCGCCCCCAGTTCGGCCGCGTACGGAGGTTCCGCTCCCGCTCGTGAACAGGTGATCGCCGCCGCGCGGGCCGCGAGGCGGAGCAGGTCGGTCCAGCCGTCGGCGCCCAGGTCGGCCAGGGCCGCCGGGGACAGCGCGTCCCGGGCCGCCAGGCCGTGCAGCAGCGCCGCGTTCACGGTGTCGCCCGCGCCGATCGTGTCCACGACGTCGACCTCCTCGCCGGGCACGGAGTGTTCTGCGCCGTCACGGGTGAAGACGGTCAGCCCGTCGCCGCCCCGGGTGACCACGACGGCACAGGGGCCGGCGGCCAGCCACTCGCGCGGAGTCCCGCCGAGCCACTTCGCGTCCTCCTCCGAGAGCTTGAGCAGCGACACCGAGGGCAGCCAGCTCGTGAAACGGGCCCGGTAGGCGTCCGCATCGGGGATCAACACCGCCCTGATGTTCGGATCGAGCGCGGTGAACACGCCCTGCGTGGCAGCGTTCCGCAACAGTTCCTCGTACGCGCTCGCGCCCGGCTCCAGGACCAGCGAGCAGGTGCCGAAGGACACCGCCCGGGCTGTGCCGGGGAGCCGAGCGGGTGCGGTGAACAGCCGGTCGGCGGTGCCCTCGACGTAGAAGGAGTAGGCGGCGGAGCCGTCCGCACCGATCGAGGCGACCGCCAGCGTCGTCGGCTCGCTGCCACGCTGCACGGACGACACGTCGACGTCTGCCGCACGCAGCCCGTCGAGCAGCGCCTCGCCGAAGGCGTCGGACGAGACGCGGGAGAGGAACGCCGTGGGCGAGCCGAGACGGCCGAGGGCCACCGCCGTGTTGTAGGGCCCGCCACCCAGCGCCGGACGCAGATCCGCGAGGGCGCCCGCCGCGCGCGGTACCAGGTCGATGAGTGCCTCACCGGCGACGACGATCATGAGACGGGTCCTTTCTCGGCCTGGCGGGAGTTCTCGGGGTGCTCCCGGTCCGCGCATCCGCACGACTCGCGATGGACGAACGCGCACGGGAGCCGCACGGTTCGCGTCGGACGGTCCGGGTCAGCCAGCCGGTCCAGGAGCAGACGTACGGCCTGGGTGCCGATGTCCTTGCCGGGCTGCGCGATCGCGGTGAGCCGGGGGGAGAACAGGTCGGCCCAGGCGAAGTCGTCGAAGCAGCACAGCGCCAGGTCGTCCGGCACGGTGAGGCCCCGCTCGCGCAGGGCACGCAGGGTACCGATGGTCATCGCGTTGTTGGCGGTGACGAGGGCGGTCGGCGGTGCCGCGAGGGAGAGAAGGACGACGGTGGCCCGCTCGGCGCCCGCCGACTCGGAGTCGCCGTGGGCCACCAGGCGTTCGTCGTGGGGCAGCCCGGCGGACGCGAGGCCGATGCGGTAGCCGGCGATGCGCTCCGCCGTCGTGCTCAGGCCGGGACGGCCAGCGACCAGACCGATGCGCTTGTGGCCGAGTGCGGTGAGGTGCGCCATCAGCTGGGCCATGGGCTCGGCGTTCTCGGCGCACACCTGGTCGAAACGCGGGGAGCTGTCCGAGGGGGTGTCGAGCAGCCGGTCCAGGAACACCGTCGGTACGTCGTGCCGTGTCAGATAGGCGACCAGGGCGCCGGGATCCGCCGAGGGGGCGACGATCATCCCGTCCACGCGTCGTTCGTGCAGCAACTGGACGACCTTGCGCTCGTGCTCGGGGTCGTCGTGCGGGTCGGCGAGGAGGAGGCTGTAGCCGTGTTCCAGAGCACCGGCCTCGACGCCCTGGAGGATCTCCGTGAAGTACGGGTTGCTGATCGCCGACACCGCGAGGCCGATGGACCGCGTCCGTGCGGTGACCAGGGAACGGGCCAGCGTGTTCGGGGTGTAGCCCAGCACCTCGATGGCGTCGAGGACGGCCTGACGGGTCGCGGGACGCACGACACGGGTGTCGTTCAGGACGTGGGAGACGGTCGCCACGGACACACCGGCGTGCCGCGCCACGTCGGCCATCGTCGCCATGGAGTTCCGCCTTCCCGTCCCGATCGGGCTTCAACGGCGGCAACGTATCGCATACGCAGAGGGACGTAAACGCTTGCGCAATCGTTTACGCAAGCGCTTACGTCACTCCCAGTCCCAGCCGATGCCCAGGATCCCCGGTCGCAGCCTCGGTTCGACGAGGTGGACCGAGCGGTGGCGGGCGCTCACCGCCAGGTCCTGGCGGCCACTGCGGGGTGCCGCGGCCGAGTGCTGGGCGAACCGGTGGCAGCGCACCGGCAGGGAACCGTCGTCGAAGCGGACCTGGAGTGCGTACTGGCCGCCCGCCACGCCGAATCCGCGCACGTACTCACGGGAGACGCCCGCGGTGCCGTCCTCCACGGAGTAACGGAAGAGGAACGTATCGCCTGCGCGCAGCCGTGTGTCGAAGAGGAGTTCGGCGACGAGTACCCCGGTGTCGTGGTGCCGGCGTATCCGCCCTGTGCGGCAGTTCTCCAGGGCGTGGACCGACATACGGTCCGGCGCGCAGCCGGGGTCGCCGTGGTGCACGGCGACGAAACGGTCGGTGCCGTCCCGGTGGGCGCGCACGATGTGGTGGGCCTCGCGGGCGAGAAGTTCACGGTGTGTGCCGATCCGAACCCGTTCGTGCAGGCCGAGGGTGTGCAGGCCGCCGTCGAGCGGCAGCGCCTCCAGCTCCGTCAACAGCTGTTCCAGGGCCCCGGAGGCCTCCACCAGGGAGCGGTACGAACGCCCGGCGGGATGCTGCGTGCCGGCGCGTTCGTCGTCCTGGGAGAGCAGCCGGATCAACGACTCGTCCGGTAGCTGGAGGATCTCCTCCAAGGCCCTCACGGCCCGCAGCGACTCGGGGCGCTGCGGGCGGCGGGCGCCCTGCTGCCAGTAACTCAGGCTGGTGACGCCGACCTTGACCCCGTACCGCCACAGATGGTGCTGGACGCGCTGCAGCGGCAGCCCGCGCGCGGTGATCGCGGCCCGCAGGGCCACATGGAAGGGGCCGTTTCGCAGAGCCGTCTCCAGTTCCGCGGCGGCGTCCGCCCCGATGACGTCGTCCGCGTGCGGTGTGCCTTGGCGCATGCAGGGGGCCCTTCTGTGAATGAGCGCGGCGGCTGGTCGGACCGCGCGCGTGGGTCGAACCGTGGCGGCCCGGCGGGCGTACACGGAGTTGTCGTCCTCGTCCCCGTGTCCTTGTGTCCGCACGTGCGTACGCGGCCGTTCACCGCCCCGAGTTCTCCCGCATTGAAGCGTGTTGACCAAGGCGCGACAACACCTGAGGCGCAACACGCGCAACTGCCGAGGCTCCCGCTCTCCCGCTCACCCCTCCCCGGGGACCAGGGGCGTCGGTCCACAGGATCACCGCGCTGTCACACCCCGCCAGTAGGGTGTGAGACATGGCCGACCCCTCCAGCTACCGCCCCAAGCCGGGACAGATCCCGGACTCTCCCGGGGTGTACAGATTCCGCGACGAGCACCGCCGGGTGATCTACGTCGGGAAGGCGAAAAGCCTGCGCCAGCGCCTGGCCAACTACTTCCAGGATCTGGCCGGCCTCCACCCGCGCACCCGCACGATGGTCACCACGGCCGCCTCCGTGGAGTGGACCGTGGTGTCCACGGAGGTCGAGGCGCTCCAGCTGGAGTACTCCTGGATCAAGGAGTACGACCCCCGTTTCAACGTCAAGTACCGCGACGACAAGAGCTACCCGTATCTCGCGGTGACGATGAACGAGGAGTACCCGCGCGTGCAGGTGATGCGCGGTCAGAAACGCAAGGGCGTCCGCTACTTCGGGCCGTACGGGCACGCGTGGGCGATCCGCGACACCGTGGACCTGCTCCTGCGCGTCTTCCCGGTACGCACGTGCTCGGCCGGCGTCTTCAAGAACGCCGCCCGCACCGACCGCCCCTGCCTCCTCGGCTACATCGGCAAGTGCTCGGCGCCCTGCGTCGGGCGGGTCTCGGCCGAGGAACACCGCGACCTGGCCGACGAGTTCAGCGACTTCATGGCCGGCCGCACGGGCACGTACATCCGCCGTCTCGAACAGCGGATGACGGAAGCGGCCGAGGAGATGGAGTACGAGCGGGCGGCCCGGCTCCGCGACGACGTCGAGGCCCTGCGGAAGGCCATGGAGAAGAGCGCGGTCGTGCTCGCCGACGCGACCGACGCCGACCTGATCGCGGTCGCCGAGGACGAGCTGGAAGCGGCCGTGCAGATCTTCCACGTACGCGGTGGGCGGGTGCGCGGCCAGCGGGGCTGGGTGACCGACAAGGTCGAGGAGATCACCACCGGGGCACTGGTCGAGCACGCCCTCCAGCAGCTCTACGGGGAGGAGAAGGGCGACTCCGTGCCCAAGGAAGTCCTCGTCCCCGCGCTGCCCGACCCCGTGGAGCCCGTCCAGGAGTGGCTGGCCGAGCGGCGCGGATCCGGTGTCTCGCTGCGCATCCCGCAGCGCGGCGACAAGAAGGCCCTCATGGAGACCGTGCAGCGCAACGCGCAGCATTCGCTCGTACTGCACAAGACCAGGCGCGCCTCCGACCTGACGACCCGCTCGCGCGCCCTGGAGGAGATCGCCGAGGCCCTCGACCTGGACAGCGCCCCGCTGCGGATCGAGTGCTACGACATCTCCCACCTCCAGGGCGACGACGTGGTGGCCTCGATGGTCGTCTTCGAGGACGGCCTGCAGCGCAAGAGCGAGTACCGCCGCTTCCAGATCAAGGGCTTCGAGGGGCAGGACGACGTCCGGTCCATGCACGAGGTCATCGGCCGTCGCTTCAAGCGCTACATCGCCGAGAAGGAGAAGACCGGGGAGTGGGCGGAGGGCCGGGAACCCGGCCGGGAATCCGGCGAGGAGCTGAAGGACGACGAGGGGCGGCCCAAGCGGTTCGCCTATCCGCCGCAGCTCGTCGTCGTCGACGGCGGGCAGCCGCAGGTCGCCGCAGCCCAGCGGGCGCTGGATGAGCTGGGCATCGACGACATCGCCGTCTGTGGCCTCGCCAAGCGCCTGGAGGAGGTCTGGGTGCCCGGCGAGGACGACCCGGTGATCCTGCCCCGCACCAGTGAGGGCCTGTACCTCCTCCAGCGCGTACGTGACGAGGCCCACCGCTTCGCGATCACCTACCAGCGCGTCAAACGGGCCAAACGGTTCCGGGCGAGCCCGCTGGACGACGTGCCCGGACTCGGCGAAACCCGGAAACAGGCGCTGATCAAGCATTTCGGTTCGGTGAAAAAGCTGCGGTCCGCCACAATCGACCAGATCCGCGAGGTTCCCGGCATAGGCCTCAAGACGGCCGAGACGATCGCCGTGGCCCTCGCACAGGCGGCCCCGGCCGCACCCGCCGTGAACACGGCGACCGGAGAGATCATGGATTACACGGAAGACGTGGAAAGCACGGCGGACACGCAGGACGGGGCACCCGGTACGAGGGCGGATGCCCCGGGGGAGCCCGTAGCCGCGGGCGCCCCGGACGAGCGACGGGGGCAGGAGACATGACCGAGCACGACGAGGCACCGAAGGCCGAGCACACAGCGGATGGCCAGGCGGGTCACAAGGAAGCGGACGATGATCGCTCGCGACACGCCGAGGGTCCGGCACCGGGCGACGCGGCGGGCCAGGAACCACCGGGCCAGGAAGACGGAGAGCAAGTGGGTACGGGCATCGAGACAGCCGGGGTCGCCGAAGTGGCCATCCCCGAGCTGGTGATCATCTCCGGCATGTCCGGAGCCGGCCGTTCGACGGCGGCCAAGTGTCTGGAGGACCTCGGCTGGTTCGTCGTCGACAACCTGCCGCCCGCGCTGATCCCCACCATGGTGGAGCTCGGCGCCCGGTCCCAGGGCAACGTCGCCAGGATCGCGGTCGTCGTCGACGTACGCGGCAGGCGTTTCTTCGACAACCTCCGTGAGTCGCTCGCCGATCTGGCGGTGAAGGGCGTCACCCGGCGGATCGTCTTCCTGGAGTCCTCGGACGACGCCCTGGTGCGCCGTTTCGAGTCGGTGCGCCGGCCGCACCCCCTCCAGGGCGACGGCCGCATCGTCGACGGCATCGACGCCGAGCGCGAACTGCTGCGCGAACTGCGCGGCGACGCCGACCTGGTGATCGACACCTCCAGCCTCAACGTGCACGAACTGCGCGCCAAGATGGACGCCCAGTTCGCCGGCGACGAGGAGCCCGAGCTGCGGGCCACGGTGATGTCCTTCGGCTTCAAGTACGGCCTGCCGGTCGACGCCGACCTGGTCGTGGACATGCGGTTCCTGCCCAACCCGCACTGGGTCCCGGAGCTGCGCCCGTACACCGGCCTCAACGAGGAGGTGTCGGCGTACGTCTTCAACCAGCCCGGGGCCAAGGAGTTCATCGACCGGTACACCGAGCTCCTCCAGCTCATCGCCGCCGGATACCGCCGCGAAGGCAAGCGCTATGTGACGATCGCGGTCGGCTGCACGGGCGGCAAGCACCGTTCGGTCGCCACCTCCGAGAAGCTCGCCGCCCGCCTCGCCTCGCAGGGCGTGGAGACCGTGATCGTGCACCGGGACATGGGACGGGAATGACGGGACGTACACCGCGGCTGAGCAGGCTGCGCCGGGTGACCCCCGAGGGCCGCTCGGGCCGGTCCGTCGAGGCCCGCGGCGCCAAGCCGCGCCGCCGGGGAGCCCAGCCCAAGGTCGTCGCCCTGGGCGGCGGCATGGGCCTGTCCGCCTCGCTCGCCGCACTGCGCCGGATCACCGGCGACCTGACCGCCGTCGTCACCGTGGCCGACGACGGTGGCTCCAGCGGGCGTCTGCGCGACGAGCTGGGCGTTCTGCCACCCGGCGACCTGCGCAAGGCCCTGGCCGCCCTGTGCGGCGACGACGAATGGGGCCAGACCTGGGCGCGCGTCATCCAGCACCGCTTCCAGTCCAAGGGCGACCTGCACGAACACGCGGTCGGCAACCTGCTGATCGTCGCCCTGTGGGAGCAGCTCGGCGACCATGTCCAGGCACTCGACCTGGTCGGCAGGCTCCTGGGCGCGCACGGCCGTGTCCTGCCGATGTCCGCCGTACCCCTGGAACTGCAGGCCCTGGTCAAGGGCCACGACCCGGAGCGGCCCGACGACGTCGACACCGTACGGGGACAGGCGACCGTCGCGTTGACGCCCGGCGAGGTGCAGAGCGTGCATCTCGTGCCGCACGACCCGCCCGCCGTCCCGGAAGCCGTCGCGGCGGTCCTGGACGCCGACTGGGTGGTCCTCGGGCCGGGCTCCTGGTTCTCCTCCGTGATCCCGCACCTCCTGGTGCCCGAACTGCTCGACGCGCTCACCGAGACGAAGGCCCGCCGGGTACTCTCGCTGAACCTCGCGCCGCAACCCGGAGAAACCGATGGCTTCTCCCCGCAGCGTCATTTGGAGGTTTTGGGACGACACGCCCCTAAACTCGCCCTGGACGTGGTGCTGGCCGACGAGGCAGCCGTGCCCGATCGCGACTTGCTGACCGATGCCGCCAAACGGTTCGGTGCCGCGGTCGAGCTGGCGCCGGTGGCCCGGACCGACGGATCTCCTCGGCACGATACGGAGCTGTTGGCCGCCGCGTACGACCGTATTTTTCGGATGCATGGAAGGATCGGCCCATGGCGATGACGGCAGCGGTGAAGGACGAGATCTCCCGGCTCCCCGTCACCCGTACCTGCTGCAGGAAGGCGGAGGTCTCTGCCGTTCTGCGGTTCGCCGGCGGCCTCCACCTGGTGAGCGGACGCATCGTGATCGAGGCGGAGCTGGACACCGCGATGGCGGCCCGTCGGCTCAAGCGGGACATTCTTGAGATTTTCGGCCACAGCTCGGAACTGATCGTGATGGCGCCCGGCGGACTTCGCCGCGGCTCCCGTTACGTGGTCCGGGTGGTCGCGGGCGGCGACCAGCTGGCCCGCCAGACAGGGCTCGTGGACGGCCGTGGACGGCCGATCAGAGGGCTGCCCCCGCAGGTGGTCTCCGGGGCGACCTGTGACGCGGAGGCGGCCTGGAGAGGCGCCTTCCTGGCCCACGGCTCGCTCACCGAGCCGGGACGTTCCTCGTCCCTGGAGGTGACCTGCCCGGGCCCCGAGGCCGCCCTCGCCCTTGTCGGCGCGGCCCGGCGCCTCTCGATCGCGGCCAAGGCCCGCGAGGTGCGAGGCGTCGACCGGGTCGTCGTCCGGGACGGGGACGCGATCGGCGCCCTCCTCACCCGGCTCGGCGCACACGAGTCCGTGCTGGCCTGGGAGGAGCGGCGGATGCGCCGCGAGGTCCGTGCCACCGCGAACCGACTCGCCAACTTCGACGACGCCAACCTGCGCCGTTCCGCGCGCGCCGCGGTCGCCGCCGGAGCCAGGGTCCAGCGCGCGCTGGAGATCCTGGCGGACGAGGTCCCCGAGCACCTCGCGGCGGCCGGCCGGCTGCGTATGGACCACAAGCAGGCCTCCCTGGAGGAGCTGGGCGCCCTGGCCGACCCGCCGCTGACCAAGGACGCGGTCGCGGGCCGGATCCGCCGGCTGCTCGCCATGGCCGACAAGCGGGCCCAGGACCTCGGCATCCCGGGGACGGAGTCCAACCTCACCGAAGAGATGGCCGACGCGGGCTGACGGAGCGTCACCGCAGGCCGAACGACTCGCAACACGCCGGTGCCGGTGCCCACTTCGGGTGCCGGTATCGGCGTTTGGCAGTTGTTGGTGCCCCCTTGACTGGATCATGAACTGTCATGAGCCTGGCATCTGGTCCGCCACTGCGGCGGACCATCGCTAGGGGGGTACATGAGACGCAGAGCGAGAACGATCCTCGCCGCCGGCGCACTCCTGCTGGGCGGCGCGGGACTCGCACCCGTCGCCGTGGCCGCGGAGGACGCCGGTACGCCCGGCGCCGACGAGGTCAAGGTCTTCCGGGCCGAGGTCACGAAGGCGCAGATACCCCTGCTCCTCGCGGCGGGCCAGGACGGTCACGAACTCGGGGAGCAGGCGCCGGAGAAGGGCACGGCCACGGTCGAGGTCTACCTCACCGACAAGCAGGCCGACCAGCTGGAGGACAAGGGAGTCCGCCTCGAGGAGCACACGCTCACCGCGAAGGCACGCGCACGCGTGGCCGCCGCCGGCGACGGTGTCTACCGGCCGTACAGCGGGGCCGGGAACCTCAAGGAGGAGATCCTCCGGACCGCGCAGGAGAACCCGGCCCTGACCAAGGTCGTCTCCATCGGCAAGACCCTTCAGGGGCAGGACATCCTCGCGCTCAAACTGACCAAGGGCGCGAAGAAGGGCAAGGACGGCGCCAAGCCGTCCGTCCTGTACATGTCCAACCAGCACGCGCGTGAATGGATCACGCCGGAGATGACCCGGCGTCTGATGCACTACTACTTGGACAACTACTCCAAGGACCGGCGCATCAAGAAGATCGTCGACTCGACCGAACTGTGGTTCGTCCTGTCCGCGAACCCCGACGGCTACGACTTCACCCACCGCGCCGACGGCGAGCGCCAGTGGCGCAAGAACATGCGGGACGTCAACGGCGACGGCGCCATCACCATCGGCGACGGCGTCGACCTCAACCGCAACTTCGCCTACAAGTGGGGCTACGACAACGAGGGTTCGTCGCCGTTCCCCACCAGTGAGACCTACCGTGGCCCGGGCCCGGGCTCGGAGCCCGAGACCAAGGCCCTGGACGCCTTCGAGAAGCGCGTCGGCTTCAAGTACGGCATCAACTACCACTCGGCCGCCGAACTCCTCCTCTACGGGGTCGGCTGGCAGGTGGCTTCGCCGAGCCCCGACGACGTCCTCTACAAGTCGCTCGCCGGTACACCGGAGAACTCCGCGATCCCCGGCTACCACCCCCAGCTCTCCTCCGAGCTGTACACCACCAACGGCGAGGCGGACGGCCACGCGGCCAACGTCAACGGCACGGCGATGTTCACCCCGGAGATGTCGACCTGCCAGACCGCGTCGAACCTCTACCCGGACGACGCCTGGAACGCGGCGGACTGCGCCTCGGTCTTCACCTTCCCGGACGACGAGAAGCTGATCCAGCAGGAGTTCGCCAAGAACATCCCGTTCGCCCTGTCCGTCGCCGAGTCCGCGGCCAGGCCCGACCAGCCGAAGTCCTCGGTCGGCATCGACGCCCCGGACTTCACCCCGGCACCCTTCACCACCTCGTACTCGCGCGGCGCCGACCAGGAGGTCTCGGTCGTCGTCCGCAGGTCCGTACGCGACAAGGAGCTCAAGTACCGCGTCAACGGCGGCCGTACGCAGCACAGGGCGCTCAAGGCGTGGAAGGGCGGCGAGACCTTCGGCGGTGACGACAACCTGTACTTCGACGAGTACCGCGCCAAGGTCGCCGACGGTGACCCGGGCGACAGGGTCGAGGTCTGGTTCACCGGCGAGACGAAGGCCAAAAAGCCCACCAGGAGCACACGGTTCACGTACACGGTCGCCGAACGGCCGCGCGCCGACACGCTCGTCGTCGCCGAGGAGGGCGCGACCGCCACACAGACGCAGACCTACGTCGACGCGCTGAAGGCCAACGGCAGGAAGCCGCTCGTCTGGGACGTCGCCGCCCTGGGCGCACCCGACGCGCTGGGTGTGCTCGGCCACTTCAGGACGGTCGTCCACTACACCGGCGCCGTACGGCCGGGCAACGCCACCCAGCTCGAACTGCGCGCCTACCTCAACGAGGGCGGCAAGCTGGTCGAGGCCGGCGAGAGCGCGGGAGGCTCCGTCGACCTAGGCGGGGGCACCCTGTCGAACGACTTCAGCCAGTACTACCTGGGCGCCTACTCCCGTACGACCACACCGTCGGCCAAAGCCTTCAACGGCTCCGGGAAGCTCACCGGTTTCACGGGCGCGCTCGGTGACGCGCCGGGCAACCCGCTGAACGCGGCCGGCTCCTTCAGCGTCACCTCGGACACCCTGCCCGCGGCGACGTACCCGCAGTTCGCCGGCGCGGGCGCGGGCGGATATCCCGGCACCGTCAACCCGTACGGCCCGTACGCGGGGTCCTCCATGGCGGCCGTCAGGCACACCGACTACGCCTGGAACCGGCTCACCCGCACCATCGACCTCACCGGGGTGAGCGCGGCGGCCGCGCCGACCTTCCGTACCCAGCTCCTGTGGGACACGGAGGAGGGCTACGACCACGCCGTACTCGAAGCCCACACGGCCGGGGCCGACGACTGGACCACGCTCCCTGAGAAGGGCGGCGCCACCAGTACCGCCGTACCCACCGAGTGCGAGGCCGGGTTCTTCATCCAGGGCCACCCCGCACTCACCCGCTATCTGACCCTCGGGTCGGGCGCCTGCACGCCCACCGGGACCAGCGGCTCCTGGAACAGCTTCACCGGGGCCTCCGCGGGCTGGCAGGAAGTCAACTTCGACCTCTCGGCCTACGCGGGCAAAACGGTGGAGATCTCGCTCAGCTACATCACCGACCCCGGCTCCGGCGGTCGCGGCGTCCTCGCCGACAACGCCACCGTCGTGACCGGCGGCACGGCCGGCGCGGTCGAGGGCTTCGAGACGTCCCTGGGCGCCTGGAGCACCCCCGGACCGCCCGCGGGCAGCCCCGCTGTCATCAGCGACTGGGGACGCTCGGGCGAGCTGTTCAAGACGTACGGAGCGGTCACCACCGATGACACCGTGCTGCTGGGCTTCGGCCTGGAGCACGTCACCACGGCGGCCGACCGGAAGGCACTCCTCGGCAAGGCACTGGCCGCGCTGAAGGGCTGATCAGCCCCCGTTCATCGGGTGGTCGCGCCGATTCCGACCGGGTCGTCGCGGTGCGAAACCTGGGCGGTCCGTACCCCTACTGGCGGGTACGGGCCGCCCTGCCGTGTATGGGGCATCTCGATGTCACCACCCGGGCCTCAGAGAGGTAGGGTCGTAGGCGGTCGGGGACATCCCATACAACTCGCCGGCACGAAAGCCGGCGTACCTAACGAGGAGATCGGTTCGTGACGATCCGCGTAGGCATCAACGGCTTTGGCCGCATCGGTCGTAACTACTTCCGCGCGCTGCTGGAGCAGGGTGCTGACATCGAGATCGTGGCTGTCAACGACCTGGGTGACACCGCGACCACAGCTCATCTTCTGAAGTACGACACGATCCTGGGTCGTCTCAAGGCTGAGGTGACGCACACCGCCGACACGATCACGGTCGACGGTCACACCATCAAGGTGCTCTCCGAGCGCGACCCGGCCGACATCCCCTGGGGTGAGCTGGGCGTCGACATCGTCATCGAGTCGACCGGCATCTTCACCAAGAAGGCCGACGCCGCGAAGCACATCGCCGGCGGCGCCAAGAAGGTCCTCATCTCGGCTCCGGCCTCGGACGAGGACATCACGATCGTCCTCGGCGTCAACGAGGACAAGTACGACGCGGCGAACCACCACATCATCTCCAACGCCTCCTGCACCACCAACTGTGTGGCGCCGATGGCCAAGGTTCTCCTGGAGAACTTCGGCGTCGTCTCGGGCCTGATGACCACGGTCCACGCCTACACCAGCGACCAGCGTCTCCAGGACTTCCCGCACAAGGACCTGCGCCGCGCCCGCGCCGCCGCCGAGAACATCATCCCGGCGAGCACCGGTGCGGCCAAGGCCCTCGGCGTGGTCATCCCGGAGCTGGCGGGCAAGCTCAACGGCATGGCGATGCGGGTGCCGGTCCCGACGGGATCCGTCACCGACCTGGTCGTCGAGACGGAGCGCGTGGTGACCAAGGAAGAGGTCAACGCCGCGTTCCAGAAGGCCGCCCAGGGCGAGCTGAAGGGCTACCTGACCTACACCGAGGACCAGATCGTCTCCTCGGACATCGTCAGCGACCCGTCGTCCTGCACCTTCGACTCCTCCCTGACCATGGTGCAGGGCAACAGCGTGAAGATCATCGGCTGGTACGACAACGAGTGGGGCTACTCCAACCGCCTCGTCGACCTCACGGTCTTCGTCGGCAACCAGCTCTGAGTCCCAGGGCAGGCACTTCGATGTGAGCACAGGGCTCGGGCGACGCAACGCGGCGTTGCCCGGGCCCTGTCGCACGTACTGATCGATCCGGCCCCTCCCGGACCAGAGAGCCCTCCTTAGGAGTCCCCTTCATGAAGACGATCGACGAACTCCTCGCTGAAGGAGTCGACGGCAAGCGGGTCTTCGTCCGCGCCGACCTGAACGTGCCGCTGGCCGACGGCGTCATCACCGACGACGGACGCATCCGGGCCGTCCTGCCCACCGTCAAGGCCCTCGCGGACGCCGGCGCCAAGGTCGTCGTCGCCTCCCACCTGGGCCGCCCCAAGGGCGCCCCGGACCCTGTCTTCTCCCTGCTGCCCGCCGCCGAGCGCCTCGGTGAGCTGCTGGACGCCCCCGTGGCCTTTGCCCAGGACACCGTCGGCCCCGCCGCCCACGACGCCGTGAACGGCCTCAAGGCCGGCCAGGTCGCGGTGCTCGAGAACCTGCGCTTCAACGCCGGTGAGACCTCGAAGGACGACACCGAACGCGGCGAGTTCGCCGATCAGCTAGCCGCCCTCGCCGATGTCTACGTGGGTGACGGCTTCGGCGCCGTGCACCGCGGACACGCCTCGGTCCTCGACCTGCCGGCCCGGCTGCCGCACTACGCCGGATACCTCATCGCCACCGAGGTCGGCGTCCTCAAGAAGCTCACCGAGGACGTCAAGCGGCCGTACGTCGTCGTGCTGGGCGGCGCCAAGGTCTCCGACAAGCTCGCCGTCATCGACCAGCTGCTCGGCAAGGCCGACCGCATCCTCGTCGGCGGCGGCATGGTGTTCACCTTCCTCAAGGCCAAGGGGTACGAGATCGGTGCCTCCCTCGTTCAGGAGGACCAGCTCCCGGTCGTCAACGAGTACATCGAGCGCGCGGAGAAGAACGGCGTCGAGCTGATCCTCCCCGTCGACGTGCTGGTCGGCTCCGCGTTCCCGGACCTGAAGACCAAGGCTCCCGCGAACCCCACCACCGTCGCCGCGGACGCGATGCCCGCCGACCGGATGGGCCTGGACATCGGTCCGGAGTCCAGCACGCTGTACGCCTCGAAGCTCGCCGACGCCGCCACCGTCTTCTGGAACGGCCCCATGGGCGTCTTCGAACACCCCGACTACGCCGAGGGCACCAAGGCGGTCGCCCAGGCCCTCCTCGACTCCCCGGCCTTCACGGTCGTCGGCGGCGGAGACTCCGCCGCCGCCGTGCGCATCCTGGGCTTCGACGAGAACGCATTCGGCCACATCTCGACCGGCGGCGGCGCCTCCCTCGAATACCTCGAGGGCAAGACGCTCCCCGGTCTCGCCGCACTGGAAGGCTGACCCCGCACATGACCACTCGTACGCCGCTGATGGCGGGCAACTGGAAGATGAACCTCAACCACCTCGAGGCCATCGCCCACGTCCAGAAGCTCGCCTTCGCCCTCGCGGACAAGGACTACGACGCCTGTGAGGTCGCGGTCCTGCCGCCCTTCACCGACCTGCGTTCGGTCCAGACCCTGGTCGACGGCGACAAGCTCAAGATCAAGTACGGCGCCCAGGACATCTCCGCGCACGACACGGGCGCCTACACGGGTGAGATCTCCGGCCCGATGCTGGCCAAGCTCAAGTGCACCTACGTGGCGATCGGTCACTCGGAGCGCCGCCAGTACCACAACGAGACCGACGAGCTCGTCAACGCCAAGGTGAAGGCCGCCTACAAGCACGGCCTCACCCCGATCCTGTGCGTCGGCGAGGAGCTGGAGGTCCGCGAGGCGGGCAACCACGTCTCCCACACGCTCGCGCAGGTCGAGGGCGGCCTCAAGGACCTCCCGGCCGAGCAGGCCGAGACCGTCGTGATCGCGTACGAACCCGTCTGGGCCATCGGCACCGGCAAGGTCTGCGGCTCCGACGACGCCCAGGAGGTCTGCGGGGCGATCCGCGCGAAGCTCGCCGAGCTCTACTCCCAGGACGTGGCCGACGCCGTACGCATTCAGTACGGCGGTTCGGTGAAGTCCGGGAACGTCGCCGAGATCATGGCGAAGCCCGACATCGACGGCGCACTGGTCGGCGGGGCCGCGCTGGACGCCGAAGAGTTCGTCAAGATCGTTCGGTTCCGCGACCAGTGAGTATGCGCTAGCGGAGATCCGTCGTACCCTGGCGGGGCCGAAACCACTATTTGGTGCGCCTGGCGTTCCGAATGAAGTTCCGGCCCCGTCGTCCATCAGAATCCGAGGAAGTTGGTCCAGCCGTGGTTTTGGGGTTCTCGATCGCCCTGATCGTCTTCAGCCTGCTGCTGATGCTGCTCGTGCTGATGCACAAGGGGAAGGGCGGCGGCCTCTCCGACATGTTCGGTGGCGGCATGCAGTCGTCCGTCGGCGGCTCCTCGGTCGCCGAGCGCAACCTCGACCGCATCACCGTGGTGCTCGGTCTGCTGTGGTTCGCGTGCATTGTGGTGCTCGGCATCCTGATGAAGGTGAACAACTGATCAGCGGCTGACACCGGTCGTCAAATATCGTTACGACAGCACATTACGCACGCACATTCCGCACGTAAGGCCCCATGTTCGGTACGCCCCGCCAAGGGCGGCCTATCATGGGGCTTGCGTCTTGGTGCAGGGCCTGTAACTCCAAGCACTGGACGCGCGTTGGGCCTTACGTAGACTGAGGCGCTCGCAACGAAGCGAAACGTCGACTCGCTTCGCGGCACCATTACGCAGGGAGTTACGACCGTGGCAAGTGGCAACGCGATCCGAGGAAGCCGGGTCGGGGCGGGGCCGATGGGCGAGGCCGAGCGTGGCGAGTCCGCGCCACGGCTGCGCATCTCCTTCTGGTGCTCCAACGGACACGAGACGGTGCCCAGCTTCGCCAGCGACGCGCAGGTTCCCGAAACCTGGGACTGCCCGCGCTGCGGCTTTCCGGCCGGACAGGACCGGGACAACCCACCGGCCCCGCCGCGAACCGAGCCGTACAAGACGCATCTGGCGTATGTACGGGAGCGACGCAGCGATGCGGACGGCGAGGCGATCCTCGCCGAGGCGCTCGCCAAACTCCGGGGCGAGATCTAGAAGTTGACGGCCGGTCAGACACCGAGAGGTGCCTGGCCGGAGCCGTTTGACGGGGCGTCACCCACCCGCTCCCCGACCGATTGTCAGTGGTGCCCTCTACGGTTTGTGAATCGGCGAACCGCGAGGGGGAATGGTGACGACGGTCGAGTTGGCGGGAGCGCGTGTGCCGGCGTGGCGCGGGGGTTTCGGGCGGTTGTGGAGTGCCGCCGTACTCTCCAGCTTCGGCGACTCGCTGCGCACGGCCGCGCTGCCCCTGCTCGCCGCGACACTCACCGACAAACCCCTGCTCATCGCCTCCGTGACGGCCTGCGGCTATCTGCCCTGGCTCGTCTTCGGCCTGCTCGGCGGGGCCGTCGCGGACCGGGTCGACCAGCGGCGCGCCATGTGGACGGTGGACGCGGTACGAGGACTGCTGGTCGCCTGCTTCGCCGTGGCCGTCGGCCTCGGGCATGCCTCGATCGGCCTGCTCATCGCACTCGCCTTCGCGCTGACAACCCTTCAGACCCTCTTCGACAACGCCTCTACGGCCCTGCTGCCGACCCTGGTCGACAAGGAGTCGCTCGGTGGCGCGAACACCCGCCTGATGACCGGTCAGCGCATCGCGGGCGGTCTGCTGGCCGGTCCGGTGGTGCCGGTACTGATCGCGCTGGGCGCGGCCGTCCCCTTCGCGGCCGATGCCGTCACCTTCCTGGTCGGAGCGGCGCTGGTCGCCTCGCTGCGGCCCGACGTGTCCGCGCGGGCGCCGAGACCGGCGGGCAGCACCCTGCGCGCGGAGATCACGGCCGGTCTGCGCGCCCTGTGGCACGACGGGCCGCTGCGTGGCCTGTGCGCGGCCACGGCACTGTGCAACGTGGGCATGGGCGCGCTGATCGCCACCCTCGTCCTGCTGGTCACCGACTGGCTGGACGCGGGCAACGGGGGGTACGCGGCGGCGATGACCGCGTACGCGGTCGGCAGCCTCGCCGGCGGCGCGCTGAACGGCTGGCTCGTCGGCCGGTTCGGGCGGATACGGGCCGTGCTGCTCGCCGGAACGGTGCAGATCGGCGCGCTGGTCGTCATGGGCTCGGTGCGCGGCCTGGCCGCACTGGTGGCCGCCATGGCGGTGTTCGGTCTCATGGGGATGGTGTGGAACGTCAACACCACGACCCTGATGCAGAGCCGCAGCCCCGCCGAAATGCTGGGCCGGGTCAGCTCGGCCTTTCGCACGCTCGCGGTCGCCGGAGCACCCCTGGGCGCGCTGCTGGGGGGAGCCGTCGCGACGGCGTGGGGACTCAACACGCCGGCGCTGCTGGCCGCCGCCTTCTTCGTTCTGTCGGTCACCGCGCTGATACCGGCGCTTCGGTCGGACGTATCTGTTGTCGGACCGGACGACGGTACGACGACAGCTCGACCAACCCGCTGATCAATTAGGTTGGGACCGGCAGCGGGGGCCCAGGCAGGAAAGAGGCGGAAGTCCGAGATGAACGCAGACAGCCGTAGCAGGCTCAACCAGACGCCCGAGTGGACGGCCCTCGCCAAGCATCGTGAGGAGCTGGCGGACACCCATCTGCGGGACCTGTTCGCGACCGACCCCGGCCGCGGTGCCGGGTACACGCTCCAGGTCGGTGATCTGCACATCGACTACTCCAAGCACCTCGTCACCGACGAGACGATGCGGCTGCTGCGCGAGCTGGCCGCCACGACGGATGTGTTCGGGCTGCGGGACGCCATGTTCCGGGGGGACCGGATCAACATCACCGAGGACCGGGCGGTGCTGCACACCGCGCTGCGGGCGCCGCGTGACGCGGTGATCGAGGTCGACGGTGAGAACGTCGTGCCGGCCGTGCACGCGGTCCTGGACCGGATGGCCGGGTTCGCGGACCGGGTGCGCTCGGGCGAGTGGACCGGTCACACGGGCAGGCGTATCAAGAACGTCGTCAACATCGGCATCGGCGGCTCGGACCTCGGTCCGGCGATGGCGTACGACGCCCTGCGGGCCTTCACCGCGCGGGAGTTGACGTTCCGGTTCGTGTCGAACGTCGACGGCGCCGATCTGCACGAGGCGGTCCGCGACCTGGACCCGGCGGAGACGCTGTTCATCGTCGCGTCGAAGACGTTCACCACCATCGAGACCATCACGAACGCCACCTCGGCCCGTTCCTGGCTGCTCGCGGGTCTGGGCGGTGCGGAGGAGGCGGTCGCCAGGCACTTCGTGGCGCTGTCGACGAACGGTGGGAAGGTCGCCGATTTCGGGATCGACACGGCGAACATGTTCGAGTTCTGGGACTGGGTCGGCGGGCGGTACTCGTACGACTCGGCGATCGGGCTGTCGCTGATGATCGCGATCGGTCCGGACCGGTTCCGGGAGATGCTGGACGGGTTCGGGCTGGTCGACGAGCACTTCCGGACGGCTCCGGCGGAGGGCAATGTGCCGCTGCTGCTGGGGCTGTTGGGCATCTGGTACGGCAACTTCTTCGGCGCGCAGACGCATGCCGTGCTGCCCTACAGCCACTACCTCTCCAAGTTCACGGCATACCTGCAGCAGCTGGACATGGAGTCCAACGGCAAGTCCGTCGGGCGTGACGGGTTGCCGGTGGAGTGGGAGACGGGGCCGGTGGTGTGGGGGACGCCCGGGACGAACGGGCAGCACGCCTACTACCAGTTGATCCACCAGGGGACGAAGGTGATCCCGGCGGACTTCATCGGGTTCGCCGAGCCGGTGGGAGAGCTGAGTGACGAACTCAAGGGCCAGCATGACCTGTTGATGGCCAACTTCTTCGCGCAGACCCAGGCGCTGGCGTTCGGGAAGACACCGGACGAGGTGCGGGCGGAGGGGGTGCCGGAGGAGCTGGTGGCGCACAAGACGTTCCTCGGTAACCATCCGACGACGACTGTGCTGGCGCGGGAGTTGACTCCGTCGGTGCTGGGGCAGTTGATCGCGCTGTATGAGCACAAGGTGTTCGTGCAGGGGGCGGTGTGGAACATCGACTCGTTCGACCAGTGGGGGGTTGAGCTGGGGAAGGTGCTGGCGAAGCGGGTTGAGCCGGCGCTGACCGAGGGGGTGGAGGTGGCGGGGCTGGATGCGTCCACGGTGGCGTTGGTCGGCCGGTATCGGGAGCTGCGGGGGAGGTAGGAGGTTTTCTCGCCCCCGCCGCCCCTACCCGTCCCGTTCCTGGGGGCTGCGCCCCCAGACCCCCCTTCGGCCCTGAAGGGGCCTTGTCCTCAATCGCCGGACGGGCTGAACATCCAGCCCCTCCGGCGTTTGAGGAGCGGGGTCTGGGGCGGAGCCCCAGAAGGACGGGACGGGTAGGGGCGGCGGGGGCGAGATGGCTCGGTCCCGCCGCCCTAACCGTCAGGGTGAGGACGGGGGGTACAGCGTCCTTGGGAGCTGGGATGCCGCTGGGGCGTCCAGCAGCCACAGGGTGCGTTGCCTGCCGTAGGCGCCTGCAGCCGGGGCCTGGATCTCGCCCGCGCCCGACAGGGCTATGGCCGCCGCCCCCGCCTTGTCCTCGCCCGCCGCCAGCAGCCACACCTCGCGGGCCGCGCGGATCGCCGGGAGGGTGAGGGTGACCCGGGTCGGCGGCGGCTTCGGGGCGCCGTGGACGCCCACCACCGTGCGCTCCGTCTCCCGTACCGCGGGCAGCTCCGGGAACAGTGACGCCACATGTGTGTCCGGGCCCACGCCCAGCATCAGGACGTCGAACGTGGGCACGGGGCCGTGGGATTCGGGGCCCGCCGCCTTCGCCAGTTCCGCCGCGTACGCCTCGGCCGCCGCGTCCACGTCGGAGCCGTACGGGCCGTCCGACGCGGGCATGGCGTGGACGCGGGCCGGGTCCAGCGACACCGCGTCCAGCAGCGCCTCCTTCGCCTGGGTGACGTTGCGGTCCGGGTCACCCTCGGGCAGGAAGCGTTCGTCGCCCCACCACAGGTCGAGCCGGGCCCAGTCGATCGCGTCCCGGGCGGGCGCGGAGGCCAGCGCGGCCAACAGGCCGTTGCCGTTGCGACCGCCCGTGAGCACCACCGACGCCGAGCCCCGCGAGGCCTGCGCGTCCACGATCTTCGTGATCAGGCGGGCAGCCGCGGCCTGGGCCATCAGCTCCTTGTCACGATGGACGACGAGCTGCGGTGCCGTACTCACTTCGTGGACACCTTCTTCACCGGTGGCATCAGAGCCGGAGTCGCCCTGTCCGCGTCCTCCGCCACGGGGGCCTTCCTCGCCGGTTCCAGTGCCAGTGCCGACGCCGGCGCAGGCGCTGGTGTGGGTGCCTGCGGTTCGGGGGCGGTCGAAGAGGCCAGCCGCTCCACGCCGTACCGCAGCGCCGACGCGTATGTGTCGTCCGGGTCCAAGCGCCGCAGCTCCTCCGCCATCAGCTCGGCGGTCTCACGGCGCTTGAGCGCCACCGCGCGGTCGGGCTGGCCCTGGATGGAGAGGGTCGCCAGGGAGCCGTCGGCGCGGTCGAGGGTGATGGGGCCCGTGCTCGTCCTCATCCGGACCGCCGTCAGGCCGGGGCCCGAGGAAAGGGAGCGCTTCACCGGGACGTCCAGGCGGTCCGCGAGCCACATCGCCAGCAGCTCGCAGCTCGGGTTGAACTCCTCGCCCTCCACCTCGACCGCGTCCACCTCGCAGGTGACCTGGTCCAGGGCGGCGGCCAGCATCGAGCGCCACGGGGTGATACGGGTCCAGGAGAGGTCCGTGTCACCCGGCGTGTAGGCGTCCGCGCGCGCCGCCAGTTCCCGTACCGGCTGCTCGGCCGCGTACGTGTCCGTCACCCTGCGCTGCGCCAGAGCGCCCAGCGGGTCCTTCGCCGGGTCCAGCGGGGCGTTCACCGGCCACCAGACGACCACCGGGGCGTCCGGCAGCAGCAGGGGCAGCACCACCGAGTCGGCGTGGTCGACGACCTCGCCGTACAGCCGCAGGACGACCGTCTCGCCGCTGCCCGCGTCCGCGCCCACCCTGACCTCGGCGTCGAGACGGGACGTCGTACGGTCGCGGGGGGAGCGGGAGACCCGCTTGACGACGACCAGGGTGCGCGAGGGGTGTTCGAGCGAGGCGTCGTTCGCCGCCTTCAGGGCGTCGTACGCGTTCTCCTCGTCGGTGACGATGACGAGGGTGAGGACCATGCCGACGGCCGGTGTGCCTATGGCCCGGCGGCCCTGCACCAGCGCCTTGTTGACCTTGCTGGCCGTGGTGTCCGTGAGGTCTATTTTCATGGGCGCCGCCAGCTCCGTCCGTCTCGTTCGAGCATTTCGTCCGCCTCGACGGGGCCCCATGTGCCCGAGGGGTACTGCGCGGGCTTGCCGTGCTGGTCCCAGTACTGCTCGATCGGGTCGAGGATCCGCCAGGACAGCTCGACCTCCTCGGTGCGCGGGAAGAGGTTGGAGTCGCCGAGCAGGACGTCCAGGATCAGACGCTCGTACGCCTCCGGGCTCGACTCCGTGAACGACTCGCCGTACGCGAAGTCCATGGACACGTCCCGGATCTCCATCGAGGTGCCGGGCACCTTGGAGCCGAAGCGGACCGTGATGCCCTCGTCGGGCTGGACGCGGATGACGATCGCGTTCTGGCCCAGTTCCTCCGTCGCCGTGTGGTCGAAGGGGGAGTGCGGTGCCCGCTGGAAGACGACCGCGATCTCCGTGACGCGACGGCCCAGGCGCTTGCCGGTGCGCAGGTAGAAGGGGACGCCCGCCCAGCGGCGGTTGTCGACCTCGACCTTGATCGCCGCGTAGGTGTCGGTCTTCGACTTGGGGTCGATACCGTCTTCCTGGAGGTAGCCGATGGCCTTCTCGCCACCCTGCCAGCCCGCCGCGTACTGCCCGCGGACCGTGTCCTTGCCCAGGTCCTGCGGCAGCTTGACCGCGCCGAGGACCTTGGTCTTCTCGGCGGCCAGCGCGTCCGCGTCGAAGGAGGCGGGCTCCTCCATGGCCGTCAGGGCCATCAGCTGCAGAAGGTGGTTCTGGATGACGTCACGGGCCGCGCCGATGCCGTCGTAGTAGCCGGCCCGGCCGCCGATGCCGATGTCCTCGGCCATCGTGATCTGGATGTGGTCCACGAAGGACCGGTTCCAGATCGGCTCGAACATCTGGTTGGCGAAGCGGAGCGCCAGAATGTTCTGGACGGTCTCCTTGCCGAGGTAGTGGTCGATCCGGAAGACCTGGTCCGGGGCGAAGACCTCCTCGACGGTCGAGTTGAGCTCCTCGGCCGACTTCAGGTCGTGGCCGAAGGGCTTCTCGATGACCGCGCGCCGCCAGGAGCCGTTGTCCTGGTCCGCAAGGCCGTGCTTCTTCAGCTGCCTGATGACCACCGGGAAGGCGGACGGCGGCACGGAGAGGTAGAAGGCGAAGTTGCCGCCCGTCCCCTGGGCCTTGTCCAGCTCGTCGATCGTCGAGCGCAGCCGCTCGAAGGACTCGTCGTCGTCGAAGGTGCCCTGGACGAAGCGCATCCCCTGGATGAGCTGCTGCCAGACCTCCTCACGGAACGGCGTACGGGCGTGCTCCTTGACGGCGTCGTGGACCTCCGCCGCGAAGTCCTCGTTCGCCCACTCGCGCCGGGCGAAGCCGACGAGGGAGAAGCCTGGTGGCAGCAACCCGCGGTTGGCGAGGTCGTACACGGCAGGCATCAGCTTCTTGCGTGACAGGTCGCCGGTGACCCCGAAGATGACCAGGCCCGACGGCCCCGCGATACGCGGGAGCCGTCGGTCTGCGGGGTCACGCAGCGGGTTGCTGCTTGACAAGGTTTCAGCCCTCCGAGGGGGCGAGGCGCGTCAGTTCCGCCTCGGTCGACTTGAGCAGGTCGGTCCAGGACGCCTCGAACTTCTCGACGCCCTCGTCCTCCAGGAGCTGGACCACTTCGTCGTACGAGATCCCGAGCTTCTCGACCGCGTCGATCTCGGCGCGGGCCTGCTCGTACGTACCGGCGATGGTGTTGCCGGTGATCTGCCCGTGGTCCTCGGTGGCGAACAGGGTCGCCTCCGGCATGGTGTTCACCGTGTTCGGCGCGACCAGGTCGTCGACGTACAGGGTGTCCTTGTACGCGGGGTCCTTGACGCCGGTCGAGGCCCACAGCGGACGCTGCTTGTTGGCCCGCGCCTTGTCGAGGGCCGTCCAGCGGTCGGACGAGAAGATCTCCTCGTACGCCTGGTAGGCGAGCCGCGCGTTGGCCAGACCGGCCTTGCCGCGGGCGGCCTTGGCCTCGTCGGTGCCCAGCGCGTCGAGCCGCTTGTCGATCTCGGTGTCCACGCGGGACACGAAGAAGGATGCCACGGAGTGGATCTTCGACAGGTCCAGGCCGCGCTCCTTGGCCTTCTCCAGGCCGGACAGGTAGGCGTCCATGACCTTGCGGTAGCGCTCCAGGGAGAAGATCAGCGTGACGTTGACGCTGATCCCGAGGCCGATGACCTCGGTGATCGCCGGGAGACCCGCCTCGGTGGCCGGGATCTTGATCAGGGTGTTCGGACGGTCCACCAGCCAGGCGAGCTGCTTGGCCTCGGCGACGGTCGAGAGGGTGTTGTGGGCGAGCCGGGGGTCGACCTCGATCGACACCCGGCCGTCCTGGCCCTGCGTCGCGTCGAAGACCGGACGCAGGATGTCGGCGGCGTCACGGACGTCCGCCGTCGTGATCATGCGGATCGCCTCTTCGACGGTGACCCCGCGGGCCGCGAGCTCGGTGACCTGCGGCTCGTAGCCGTCACCGCTGCTGATGGCCTTCTGGAAGATCGACGGGTTGGTCGTGACGCCCACGACGTGCTGCTGGTCGATCAGTTCGGCGAGGTTGCCGGACGTGATCCGCTGGCGCGACAGGTCGTCCAGCCAGATCGCGACGCCTTCCTCGGAGAGGCGCTTGAGTGCGTCTGTCATGGAAAATGCATCTCCTACATGTCGGTATGTCAGCGTCAGCGCTGGGCTGCGGCGATCGATTCCCTGGCGACGGATGCGACGTTCTCGGCAGTGAAGCCGAACTCCTGGAAGAGGACCTTGCCGTCGGCCGACGCGCCGAAGTGCTCCAGGGAAACGATGCGACCCGCGTCCCCGACGTACTTGTGCCAGGTGAGACCGATACCGGCCTCGACCGCGACCCGCGCCTTGACGGACGGGAGCAGAACGCTCTCCCGGTACCCCTGGTCCTGCTCCTCGAACCACTCCACGGACGGCATCGACACGACCCGCGTCGGCACACCCTCCGCCTGGAGCAGTTCACGGGCACCGACGGCCACGTGGACCTCGGAACCGGTCGCGATGAGGATGACCTCGGGAGTGCCGCCCTCGGCCTCGAACAGCACGTAGCCGCCCTTGGCCGTGTCCTCGTTGGCCTCGTACGTCGGCACGCCCTGGCGGGTCAGCGCGAGGCCGTGCGGGGCGCCCTTGCCGAAGACCTTCGTCCAGCGCCTGAGGATCTCGCGCCAGGCGATGGCCGTCTCGTTGGCGTCGGCCGGGCGGACGACGTTCAGGCCCGGGATGGCGCGCAGCGACGCGATGTGCTCGACCGGCTGGTGCGTCGGGCCGTCCTCGCCGAGGCCGATGGAGTCGTGCGTCCACACGTACGTCACCGGCACGTGCATCAGCGCGGACAGGCGTACCGCGTTGCGCATGTAGTCGGAGAAGACGAGGAAGGTCCCGCCGTAGATACGGGTGTTGCCGTGCAGCGCGATGCCGTTCATCTCGGCGGCCATCGAGTGCTCGCGGATGCCGAAGTGGATCGTGCGGCCGTAAGGGTCCGCCTCCGGCAGCGGGTTGTCCGCCGGGAGGAAGGAGGACGTCTTGTCGATGGTCGTGTTGTTCGAGCCGGCCAGGTCGGCCGAGCCGCCCCACAGCTCCGGGATGACCGCACCCAGCGCCTGCAGTACCTTGCCGGACGCGGCACGCGTCGCGACGCTCTTGCCCGCCTCGAAGACCGGGAGCTTCTCCTCCCAGCCCTTGGGCAGCTCACCCGCGGCGATACGGTCGAACTCGGCGGCGCGCTCCGCGTTGTTGTTGCGCCATTCCTGGAACGACTTCTCCCACTCGGCCTTGGCCTGACGGCCGCGCTCCACCGCCTCGCGGGTGTGGTTGAGAACGGCGTCCGAAACCTCGAACGACTGCTCGGGGTCGAAGCCGAGGACGCGCTTGGTGGCCGCCACCTCGTCGTCGCCGAGCGCCGAGCCGTGCGCGGCCTCGGTGTTCTGGGCGTTCGGGGCGGGCCAGGCGATGATCGAGCGCATCGCGATGAACGACGGCTTGTCCGTCACCTTCTTGGCGGCCTGCACGGCGTTGTAGATGGCGTGCGGGTCGAGGTCGCCGTCCGGCTTCGGGGCGATCCGCTGCACATGCCAGCCGTACGCCTCGTACCGCTTGGCGACGTCCTCGGAGACGGCCGTCTCGGTGTCGCCCTCGATCGAGATGTGGTTGTCGTCCCACAGCAGCACCAGGTTGCCGAGCTTCTGGTGGCCGGCCAGCGAGGACGCCTCCCCGGAGATGCCCTCCTGGAGGCAGCCGTCACCGGCGATCGCGAAGATGAAGTGGTCGAACGGGGACTCCCCTTCGGGTGCCTCCGGGTCGAACAGACCGCGCTCGTAGCGGGCGGCCATGGCCATGCCCACGGCGTTGGCGACACCCTGGCCGAGCGGACCGGTCGTCGTCTCGACGCCCGTAGTGTGCCCGTACTCGGGGTGACCGGGGGTCTTGGAACCCCACGTCCGGAACGCCTTCAGGTCGTCCAGTTCCAGGCCGAAACCGGCCAGGTACAGCTGGGTGTAGAGGGTCAGGGACGAGTGGCCGGCGGACAGGACGAAACGGTCGCGCCCGACCCAGTCGGCGTCCGCCGGGTCGTGCCGCATCACCTTCTGGAAGAGGGTGTACGCGGCGGGGGCCAGGCTCATCGCCGTACCGGGATGGCCGTTGCCGACCTTCTGTACGGCATCGGCGGCCAGGACGCGGGCGGTGTCGACGGCCCGCTGGTCCAGCTCGGTCCACTCGAGGTCTGTGGTGGTCGGCTTGGTGCTCACCCTGGGTCAGGGCTCCTCTCCACATGTCTAATGCCGGCGTCCTCGGTGTCCACCGGCTGCCGGGGGCTGACACCCTCGGCCTTTGTCGAGCCTACCCTCGTAAGAACGTGCAGTATTTCGAGTCATTCCAGACTGCCGGGACCGCTTCGCATCCGCCTCCCGACCTCTGCCGGACTGCAATACGAAGCGGGCCGTCGGAGTGCTCAATCGAGCCACGTCATGCCCATCACAAAGCACCCCTCAACACGACCCCACCCCCGCGAAGAACGGGGTCTGGGCAACGTCTACAGTGGCGTGGTAAGCGCGAGCCTTTACCGGGACTTCACAGCCGGGGGCTTGTTGGAATGTCTCTGTCAGGGGTGTGCGTGACGGCCGTTGAATCCCGTCCAGCGGGTGGGGGCACCTCCCGCGCCCTTCAGGCTGTGGGGGAGACCGGGACGAGCCAGAGCCCGAGCCGGCGGCCGTTCGGGGCCCGGGTCATGGCGTTCGTCGCTCTCACAAAGCCGCGGATCATCGAGCTGCTGCTCATCACCACCGTTCCGGTGATGTTCCTGGCGGAGCAGGGTGTACCGGACCTGGGACTGGTCCTCCTCACCTGCCTCGGCGGCTATCTCTCCGCGGGCGGCGCCAACGCGTTCAACATGTACATCGACCGTGACATCGACGCGCTCATGGACCGCACCTCGCAGCGTCCGCTGGTCACCGGCATGGTCAGCCCGCGCGAGTGTCTGGCCTTCGGTATCACGCTCGCCGTCGCCTCCACCCTCCTCTTCGGCCTCACGGTCAACTGGCTGTCGGCCTGGCTGGCGCTGGGCGCGCTCCTCTTCTACGTGGTCGTTTACACGATGATCCTCAAGCGGCGCACGTCGCAGAACATCGTGTGGGGCGGCATCGCGGGCTGCATGCCGGTCCTCATCGGCTGGTCCGCCGTCACGGACTCGCTCTCCTGGGCGCCGCTCATCCTCTTCCTGGTCATGTTCTTCTGGACCCCGCCGCACTACTGGCCGCTGTCCATGAAGGTGCGGGACGACTACGCGCGCGTGGGCGTGCCGATGCTTCCGGTCATCGCCTCCAACAAGACGGTCGCCCGGCAGATCGTGGCGTACAGCTGGGCGATGGTCTTCGTCTCGCTGCTGCTCACCCCGCTCGGCTACACCGGCTGGTTCTACACGTCGGTCGCGCTGGCGGCGGGTGGCTGGTGGCTGTGGGAGGCGCACGGGCTGCAGAACCGGGCGAAGTCGGAGGTGGCGGGCGGCAAGCTCAAGGAGATGCGTCTGTTCCACTGGTCGATCACCTATGTGTCGCTGCTGTTCGTGGCGGTCGCCGTGGACCCGTTCCTCCGGTAGGCGACTCTTCGTACGTCCTTACGGGCGGGGTACGTGGTCAAGGCCACGCACCCCGCCCGTCGCCGTTCGATCTACCCGTCGGTAGCATCCTGGTCATGGCAGACACGCAGCAGGTTGACGACACCGCCGACGCCAAGCAGGCCGCCAAGGCGGAGCGCGGGGCGGCCAAGCTCGCCAAGCAGATCGACGGCTTCGCCAAGCGGCACGGTGGTGCCGAGGGGCAGGTGGCGTACATCGGGGAGCGCGGCGCCAGGATCGTGCTCGTCGGCGAGGACGGCGGCTGGGGTGACCTTGTGGCCCCCACGTACGCGATCGCCCAGCAGGCCGTCGAGAAGGCCGGCATCACCGTCCACGAGGGCTTCGACGGCGAGTTCGCGGCAAAGGTGACCACCGGGCCGTACGAGTGGACGCGCATGGCGGGGATCCAGGTGGGCGGGCCGGGCAACCCGTGAGGTGCGGGGAGTGGCCGGTCGGTGTCGGTCGTTCCCACGGGGTGTGCGCGAGCAACACCTGACAGTCGGTTCACCCGTTAGGACCTTAGGAACACACGGTCCAGTCACGGGGAGCCCGGATGATCGAAACGCCGTCCCTCGTGGACCAGTACTGCCACGGCGTCCTGCGAACAGAGCTGGGCCTCGGCACCTTCGAGGCCCAGCTCGCGCGTACCGAGGGGCCGCCCGCCGCCGGTACCACCCTGTTCGACACCCAGACCGGGTTCGCCGTACGCCGCTGGTGCCCCCCGCTGCTCGGCCTGGAACCGCACGCCTCCCCCGCCCGTTATCTCGCCCGGCGCCGTGAACTCGGCGTACTGGAATCGGGCCGGCGGCTGCTGCGGGGGAGCGGAATCACGACATATCTGGTGGACGCCGGGCTGCCCGGCGACCTCACCGGGCCCGGTGAGATGGCCGCCGCCGGGGCCGCCGACGCCCATGAGATCGTCCGGCTCGAACTCCTCGCCGAACAGGTGGCCGACACCTCCGGCACCGTCGAGTCCTTCCTCGCCAACCTCGCCGAGTCGGTGCACGGCGCGGCGACGAGCGCCGTCGCCTTCACCTCCGTGGCGGGCGTACGGCACGGACTGGCGCTCGCGCCCGATCCGCCGGGGCCGGGGGAGGTCCGGGGCGCGGCGGGCCGCTGGCTGGCCGGGCGCCGGGTCGGCGGCGCGCTCAGCGACCCGGTGCTGCTGCGCCACCTGCTGTGGATCGCGGTCGCCTCGGGCCTGCCGCTCCAGCTGCACGCCGGACTGGGCGAACCGGGCTTACGCATCGACCGCACCGACCCGGTCCTGCTCACGGACTTCGTCCGCGCGACGGCCGGGCTGGGCACGGACCTGGTACTGCTGCACGGATACCCGTACCACCGCCACGCGGCCCACCTCGCCGGCGTCTTCCCGCATGTGTACGCCGACCTGGGCGCCGCCCTGATTCGTACCGGCGCCCGGGCCGCCGCCGTTCTCGCCGAGATCCTCGAACTCGCCCCCTTCGGAAAGATCATTTTCTCCAGCGGCGCCCACGGCCTGCCCGAACTCCATGTGGTGGGCGCCCGCCTCTTCCGCGAGGCCCTCGGCCAGGTGCTCGGCGGCTGGGTCGCCGAGGGGGCGTGGTCGCTGGGGGACGCGCAACGGGTGGCGGGAATGATCGCGGCGGGCAACGCGCGGCGCGTGTACGGGCTGTAGTGAGCTGTGAAGACTGGGGGCATGACGACACACGGGACTCGTGCGGATGCCGCCTTGACCGACGCTCTACTGGACCGTTTCCTGAGTGGGCTGCGAACACTCGCCCCGGTCGCCGTCTGGGCCCATGGATCGCTCGGCGGCGGCGACTACCAGGAGGGCCGCAGTGACCTCGACCTGATCGCCGTCCTGAAGGGGCCGATCGGGCCGGGCACCGCCTGGAACGTGGCCAAGCTGCACGCCCGCCTGCGCACCGACCCGCTCGCCCCGCTGCTGCACTGCACCTATCTGACGGATGCGACGATGGCCGATCCGGCGCGCAGGCACCTCACCTGGGCCCACAGCCACCTGTTCCGGCGGACGGTCACTCCGGTGACCCGGCGCGAGCTGCACACCTTCGGGCGGGTGCTGTTCGGCAGGGCGCCCGGGGAGCTGCTCCCGGCGGTGTCGGACCGGCAACTGGCCGACTTCGTCGTACGCGACCAGCGCGACTTCCTGCGGCCCGCCGTGGACAAGGCCCGGCTCTGGACGCAGGACGTCTGGGTCGACTACGGGCTGGTCACCTTCGCCCGGGCGACCGTGACCCTGAGGGACGGCACCCTGATCTCGAAACGGGAGGCGCTGGACCTGTTGCCGGGGCTGGGGGCGCCTGTGGAGGTCGTCGAGGACGTCGTGCGGCGGCGGTACGGGCAGGAGGGCGGGCCGGTGGATGCCGGGTGGCGTGAGCGGCGCGGCGAGCTGACGCGGGGCTACCTGGGCGCCGCGATCGACCGCTTGGTGACCTCGTACACGTGACTTCGTGGAGCGGGACGCACCCGCACGCGTGCGTCCCGCTCCAGGTCTACGCGCGCGTCCCGACCGTCGCCTCGGTCGCGGGGCCGGGCACGTCGGTCAGGGAGCCCGTCTCGGAGCGCTCGCGCAGGGCGAACAGGACACGCAGGACCGCGATCCACACCAGTGCCGAGCCGAGCATGTGCAGGCCGACCAGGACCTCGGGGAGGTTCGTGAAGTACTGGACGTACCCGATGACGCCCTGTGAGAGCAGGATCAGGAACAGGTCCCGCGTGCGGTCCAGCGGGCCCTTGGGGGCGTCGACCGCCTTCAGGACGAACCACAGGGCGAACGTCAGCGTCACCACGATCCAGGCGAGCACCGCGTGCAGCTTGCTGACGTTCTCCCAGTCCAGCGGCATGCGCTCGATCTCGCTGGAGTCACCCGCGTGCGGGCCCGACCCGGTCACCACCGTGCCGACCGCGATCAGCAGCACCGAGGCGACCACCAGGAACCACACCAGCTGCTGCACGGCCTTGCCGACCAGCGGGTGAGGCGCCCCGTCGCCCTCCTGGGTGCGCTGCCACATCACCGCGGCGACCGCGATCAGGGCCGAGGACAGCAGGAAGTGGGCCGCGACCGTGTACGGGTTGAGGCCGACCAGGACGACGACGCCGCCCAGGACCGCGTTGCTCATGACGACCCAGAACTGCGCCCAGCCCAGCCGGGTCAGGCTGCGGCGGTAGGGCTTCTCCGAGCGGGCGGCGATGATCGCCCAGCCGACCGCCGCGCACAGCACGTACGTCAGCATGCGGTTGGTGAACTCGATGACGCCGTGCACGCCCATCGCGCTGGTCGTCGTCAGCGAGTCGTCGGTGCACTTGGGCCAGGTCGGGCAGCCGAGGCCCGATCCGGTCAGCCGTACGGCACCGCCGGTGACCACGATGACCACCGACATGACGAGCGCGGCGAGCGCCGCACGCCGCACGGTCCGGGGGGTCGGCGTCCAGCGGGCGGCGATGAGGGCGAGCGGGTTCCGCAGGGCGGACAGGGCCTCGGCGGGGGTCATCTTTGGCACGCGTCCCATCGTAGGCGGCTGCTTGTGCACGCTTTCACGAGGGGTCCCCCGGCCCCTCGGTCGCTCCCGGCCGGCTTCCGACTCACTCCCAGCGGAAGAACCGGCCGGCCGCCGCCAGCCCCACGACCGCCCACACGGCGAGGATCCCCAGGTCGCCCCAGGGCATCCCGGCGCCGTGCTGCAGCACGTCCCGCAGGCCGTCCGACAGGGCCGAGATCGGGAGCAGGGCCAGTACGTCCTGGGCGCCGGACGGGAACTTGTCCAGCGGGACGATCACCCCGCCGCCGACCAGGAGCAGCAGGAAGACGAGGTTCGCGGCGGCCAGCGTGGCCTCCGCCTTCAGGGTGCCCGCCATCAGCAGGCCGAGGCCCGAGAAGGCGGCGGTGCCGAGGAGGAGCAGGAGGAGTACGGCGAAGGGGTTGCCGCGCGGGGACCAGCCGAGCGCGAAGGCGATCACCGTCAGCAGGGCGATCTGGAGGACCTCGGTGACCAGCACGGATGCCGTCTTGGCCGTCATCAGGCCCCAGCGGGGGAGCGGTGAGGAGGCGAGCCGCTTGAGGACGCCGTACCGGCGTTCGAAGCCCGTCGCGATGGCCTGGCCGGTGAACGCCGTCGACATCACGGCGAGCGCGAGGATGCCCGGGGCGAGGAAGTCGACCGCCTTGCCGGCGCCCGTGTCGACGATGTCCACCGAACCGAACAGCAGCAGAAGCAGGGCCGGGATGACCACCGTCAGCAGCAGCTGCTCGCCGTTGCGCAGCAGCATCTTCGTCTCCAGGGCCGCCTGCGCCCCGATCATGCGGGGGAGCGGCGCGGCGCCGGGCCGCGGGGTGTAGGTCCCCGGGGCGGTCGGGGTGGTGGTCATGAACGCAGCTCCTTGCCGGTGAGCTCCAAGAAGACGTCTTCCAGGGTGTGCCGTTCCACCGAGATCCGGTCCGGCATCACCCCGTGCTGGGCGCACCAGGACGTCACCGTCGCGAGGAGCTGCGGGTTGACCTTGCCGCCGACGCGGTAGGCGCCCGGGGTCAGCTCGACGGCCGTGCAGTCCGCCGGGAGGGCCTTCAGCAGGGAGTGCACGTCCAGACCCGGCCGGCCCATGAAGCGCAGGGTGTTCTCGGCGCCGCCGCGGCACAGCTGTTCCGGGCTGCCCTGGGCGATGACCTTGCCGGCGTCGATGATCGCGACGTCGTCGGCGAGCTGCTCGGCCTCGTCCATGTGATGGGTGGTGAGGATGACGGAGACGCCGTCGGCGCGCAGGTCGCGGACCAGGTCCCAGGTGGCTCGGCGGGCCTGGGGGTCGAGGCCGGCGGTCGGTTCGTCGAGGAAGACCAGCTCCGGGCGGCCGACGACGGCCATCGCGAGCGCGAGGCGCTGCTGCTGGCCCCCGGAGAGGCGGCGGTAGGTCGTCCGGCCGCAGCTGCCGAGGCCGAGGCGTTCGACAAGCGCGTCCACGTCCAGGGGGTTCGCGTGCAGCTTGGCCATGTGGCGGAGCATCTCGTCGGCGCGGGCGCCCGAGTAGACGCCGCCGGACTGGAGCATCACGCCGACCCGTGGACGCAGGGCGGCGGCTTCCCGAACGGGGTCGAGGCCCAGGACACGTACCGTCCCGGAGTCCGGTCTGCGGTATCCCTCACAGGTCTCGACGGTGGTCGTCTTGCCCGCGCCGTTCGGGCCGAGTACGGCGGTGATGCCTGCCAGGGCCACCAGGTCGAGGCCGTCCACCGCGGTCTTCGTGCCGTACCGCTTCACCAGGGCCTGGACCTGGACCACGGGCTCGCTTCGCATGGTTCCAGAGTCTAGGTACGGGAGGGCCGGCCCGGGCGCGCGGGGCCGGATCGGGCCTGATGTGGGACGGGGTCCGGTCGTGCTCCTGTGCTGCTCCGGGGCGGTCTCTGATCGATCAAAGATCGTTTTCGCAGGTCAGGTTAGGTGAACCTAAGTGATGCAGGGCACCGTCGAGTGGGCCGGACGCGGCTTGCCGCGCTCTGAGGAATTACGCAACAATGGTGTTGTGAAATACGACGGCGAGGATCGGGAGGCCCCCACGGGCGCCCCCCAGGAGGAGATCGCGACCGGTGAGCGCTCGACGCGCAACCGCGTCGCGCGATCCATCCTGGACCACGGTCCGTCGACTGTCGCCGAGCTCGCCGGGCGTCTGGGCCTGACCCATGCGGCCGTACGGCGGCACCTTGACGCGCTGGTCGCCGACGACGTCGTACAACCGCGTGAGCAGCGGGTCTACGGGGCGCGCACCCGTGGCCGGCCCGCCAAGGCCTTCGCGCTCACCGACTGTGGACGCGACGCCTTCGACCAGTCCTACGACAAGCTCGCCATGGGTGCGCTGAGCTGGATCGCCGAGCGTGAGGGCGGCGACGAGGCGGTGCTCGCCTTCGCGCGTGCCCGGTTCGCCGAGCAGGCCGCGAACTACCGGGAGGCCGTCGAGGCGGCCGGTCCCGAAAAGCGCGCCGAAGCCCTGGCCAGGGCCCTGAGTACGGACGGGTACGCTGCTACGGCGCGCAGCGCACCGGTCGGCGAGCAGCTCTGCCAGCACCACTGCCCGGTGGTCCACGTCGCGGAAAAGTTCCCGCAGCTCTGCGAGGCGGAGACCGAGATCTTCTCCCAGCTGCTCGGAACGCATGTCCAGCGGCTCGCGACCATCGCCCACGGCGACGGTGTGTGCACGACATTCATCCCCAAGGCCTCGCACGCCTCGGTCCCACCCGCTCCACAGTTGTCCACCGCCACCCATAAAGCATCTGTACGTACCGCCGGGAGGAACCCAGCATGACGCTGCCCATCGAGGAGACCGCCCACCCCGAGCTCGAGGGTCTGGGCACGTACGAATACGGCTGGGCCGACTCCGACGTGGCCGGTGCCTCTGCCAGGCGCGGCATCAACGAGGACGTCGTCCGCGACATCTCGGCGAAGAAGTCCGAGCCCGAGTGGATGACCAAGCTCCGCCTCAAGGGTCTGCGCCTCTTCGACAAGAAGCCCATGCCGAGCTGGGGCTCGGACCTGTCGGGGATCGACTTCGACAACATCAAGTACTTCGTGCGTTCCACGGAGAAGCAGGCGGAGTCCTGGGAGGACCTGCCCGAGGACATCAAGAACACGTACGACAGGCTCGGCATCCCCGAGGCGGAGAAGCAGCGCCTCGTCGCCGGTGTCGCCGCGCAGTACGAGTCGGAGGTCGTCTACCACCAGATCCGTGAGGACCTGGAGGAGCAGGGCGTCATCTTCCTCGACACCGACACCGCGCTGAAGCAGCACCCGGAGCTCTTCAAGGAGTACTTCGGGACGGTCATCCCGGTCGGCGACAACAAGTTCGCGTCGCTGAACTCCGCGGTGTGGTCCGGCGGCTCCTTCATCTACGTGCCGAAGGGCGTGCAGGTCGAGATCCCGCTCCAGGCCTACTTCCGTATCAACACGGAGAACATGGGCCAGTTCGAGCGGACCCTGATCATCGTCGACGAGGGTGCCTACGTGCACTACGTCGAGGGCTGTACGGCGCCGATCTACAAGTCGGACTCCCTGCACAGCGCGGTCGTCGAGATCATCGTCAAGAAGAACGCCCGCTGTCGCTACACGACCATCCAGAACTGGTCGAACAACGTCTACAACCTGGTCACCAAGCGCGCCGTGGCGTACGAGGGCGCGACCATGGAGTGGATCGACGGCAACATCGGCTCCAAGGTGACGATGAAGTACCCGGCCGTCTACCTGATGGGCGAGCACGCCAAGGGCGAGACCCTCTCCATCGCCTTCGCGGGCGAGGGCCAGCACCAGGACGCAGGCTCCAAGATGGTCCACATGGCGCCGAACACCTCCTCGAACATCGTGTCGAAGTCGGTGGCGCGCGGTGGCGGCCGTACGTCCTACCGCGGTCTCGTCGAGATCGCCGAGGGCGCCCACGGCTCCAAGTCCAACGTGCTGTGCGACGCGCTGCTGGTGGACACCATCTCCCGCTCCGACACGTACCCGTACGTCGACGTCCGCGAGGACGACGTGTCCATGGGCCACGAGGCGACCGTCTCCAAGGTCTCCGACGACCAGCTCTTCTACCTGATGAGCCGCGGTATGTCCGAGTTCGAGGCTATGGCGATGATCGTGCGCGGCTTCGTCGAGCCGATCGCCAAGGAACTGCCCATGGAGTACGCGCTGGAACTCAACCGGCTGATCGAGCTCCAGATGGAAGGCTCGGTCGGCTGATTGCCGGTTGTCGTCCCCAACAAGTCACTTACGCAGGGAAGAGAGCAGACCGACAGCCATGGCTGAGGCTCAGAACATTCCGGTGGGCAGCACCACCGCCGGCTCGATCGCGGTGGCCGCTGCCGCCGAGTCGACCGTAGCGACGCGCATGAGCGCGCCGCCGTCCTTCGACGTGGCGGACTTCCCCGTCCCCCACGGCCGCGAGGAGGAGTGGCGGTTCACCCCGCTGGAGCGCCTGCGCGGGCTGCACGACGGCACCGCCGTCGCCACCGGCGCCGGTGTGAAGGTGGACGTCCAGGCACCCGAGGGCGTCACCGTCGAGGCCGTCGGCCGTGACGACGCGCGCCTCGGCCGCGCCGGCACCCCCGTGGACCGCGTCGCCGCCCAGGCGTACTCCGCCTTCGAGGCGGCCGGTGTGATCACTGTCCCCAAGGAGACGGTCCTCACCGAGCCGATCCGCGTCGCCGTGCACGGCGAGGGCGGGGTGGCCTACGGCCACCAGATCATCGAGCTGGGCGCCTTCGCCGAAGCCGTCGTCGTCATCGACCACACCGGTGACGCCGTGCTCGCCGCCAACGTCGAGTACGTCCTCGGCGACGGCGCCAAGCTCACCGTCGTCTCCGTCCAGGACTGGGACGACCAGGCCGTGCACGTCGGTCAGCACAACGCGCTGATCGGCCGTGACGCCACCTTCAAGTCGTTCGTGGTCACCTTCGGCGGTGACCTGGTACGCCTGCACCCGCGCGTCTCCTACGCCGGCCCCGGCGGCGAGGCCGAGCTGTTCGGCCTGTACTTCACGGACGCCGGCCAGCACCAGGAGCACCGCCTCCTCGTCGACCACAACACCCCGCACTGCAAGTCGAACGTGGCCTACAAGGGCGCGCTCCAGGGCGAGGGCGCCCACGCCGTGTGGATCGGCGACGTGCTCATCGAGGCCAAGGCCGAGGGCACCGACACCTACGAGCTGAACCGCAACCTGGTTCTCACGGACGGCGCCCGCGTGGACTCCGTACCGAACCTCGAGATCGAGACCGGTGAGATCGTCGGCGCCGGGCACGCGAGTGCCACCGGGCGGTTCGACGACGAGCAGCTGTTCTATCTGATGGCCCGCGGTATCCCGGCCGACGACGCCCGTCGGCTGGTCGTCCGCGGCTTCTTCGCCGAGCTGGTCCAGCAGATCGGCGTCGACGACATCCAGGAGCGCCTTCTCACGAAGATCGACGAGGAGCTGGAGGCGTCCGTCTGATGACTGCCGCTCCGACCTTCGTACGCGCCTGCGGGCTGAGCGAGCTGGACGAGGACACCCCGAAGCGGGTGGAACTCGACGGCACGCCGGTCTCGGTCGTCCGTACCGAGGGTGAGGTGTTCGCGATCCACGACATCTGCTCGCACGCGAACGTCTCGCTCTCCGAGGGCGAGGTGGAGGACTGTCAGATCGAGTGCTGGCTGCACGGCTCCAGCTTCGACCTCCGCACCGGCAAGCCGTCCGGCCTTCCCGCGACGCGCCCCGTCCCCGTATACCCCGTAAAGATCGAAGGGGACGACGTGCTCGTCTCCCTCACCCAGGAGTCCTGAGGAACCCATGGCAACGCTTGAAATCCACGACCTGCACGTCACCGTCGAGGCCGACAACGCCACGAAGGAGATCCTCAAGGGCGTCGACCTCACCGTGAAGCAGGGCGAGACCCACGCCATCATGGGCCCCAACGGCTCCGGCAAGTCGACCCTCGCCTACTCGCTCGCGGGTCACCCGAAGTACACGATCACCGGCGGCACCGTGCTGCTCGACGGCGAGAACGTCCTGGAGATGTCCGTCGACGAGCGCGCCCGCGCGGGCCTGTTCCTGGCGATGCAGTACCCGGTCGAGATCCCCGGCGTCTCCGTCTCCAACTTCCTTCGTACGTCCGCCACCGCCATCCGCGGTGAGGCGCCGAAGCTGCGCCTGTGGGTCAAGGAGGTCAAGGAGGCCATGCAGCGCCTCAACATGGACCCCACCTTCGCCGAGCGCAACGTCAACGAGGGCTTCTCCGGCGGTGAGAAGAAGCGCCACGAGATCCTCCAGCTGGAGCTGCTCAAGCCGAAGATCGCGATCCTGGACGAGACGGACTCCGGTCTGGACGTCGACGCGCTGCGTATCGTCTCCGAGGGCGTCAACCGCGTCCGCGAGAGCGGCGAGGTCGGCACCCTGCTGATCACGCACTACACGCGCATCCTGCGCTACATCAAGCCCGACCACGTCCACGTGTTCTCGGCCGGCCGGATCGTGGAGTCGGGTGGCCCCGAGCTCGCCGACAAGCTGGAGAACGAGGGTTACGAGTCGTACGACGTGAAGGGTGGCCCCGTGAGCGGAGCGAACTCAGGGGAGGAAGTAGCGTGACACAGCTGCCTGGCCTCCTCGACACCGAGGCGATCCGTAAGGACTTCCCGATCCTCGACCGGGTGATCCACGACGGCAAGAAGCTCGTCTACCTGGACAACGCGGCGACCTCGCAGACGCCCCGCCAGGTGATCGACACTCTCTCCGAGTACTACGAGCAGCACAACGCCAACGTGCACCGTGGCATCCATGTGCTCGCGGAGGAGGCCACGGCGCTGTACGAGGGCGCGCGCGACAAGGTCGCCGCGTTCATCAACGCGCCCAGCCGCGACGAGGTGATCTTCACCAAGAACGCCTCCGAGTCGCTCAACCTCGTGGCCAACATGCTGGGCTGGGCCGACGAGCCCTACCGGGTCGACCACGAGACCGAGATCGTCATCACGGAGATGGAGCACCACTCCAACATCGTGCCGTGGCAGCTGCTCGCGCAGCGCACGGGAGCGAAGCTGAAGTGGTTCGGCCTGACCGACGACGGCCGCCTCGACCTGTCGAACATAGACGAGGTCATCACCGAGAAGACGAAGATCGTCTCCTTCGTGCTGGTCTCCAACATCCTCGGCACGGTCAACCCGGTCGAGAAGATCGTGCGCCGGGCGCAGGAGGTCGGGGCCCTGGTCCTGATCGACGCCTCGCAGGCCGCCCCGCACATGCCGCTGGACGTCCAGGCCCTCCAGGCCGACTTCGTGGCCTTCACCGGTCACAAGATGTGCGGCCCGACGGGCATCGGGGTGCTGTGGGGCCGCCAGGAGCTGCTGGAGGACCTCCCGCCGTTCTTGGGCGGCGGCGAGATGATCGAGACCGTGTCGATGCACTCGTCGACGTATGCTCCGGCCCCGCACAAGTTCGAGGCGGGCACTCCGCCGATCGCGCAGGCGGTCGGCCTCGGTGCGGCGATCGACTATCTCTCCGCGATCGGCATGGACAAGATCCTCGCCCATGAGCACGCGCTCACCGAGTACGCGGTGAAGCGGCTCGGCGAGGTCCCCGGTCTGCGGATCATCGGCCCGTCCACGGCCGAGGACCGGGGCGCGGCGATCTCCTTCACCCTCGGTGACATCCATCCGCACGACGTGGGCCAGGTCCTCGACGAGCAGGGCATAGCGGTCCGGGTCGGCCACCACTGCGCCCGGCCGGTCTGCCTGCGCTACGGAATTCCCGCGACCACGCGAGCGTCGTTCTATCTGTACTCCACGCCGACCGAGATCGATGCTTTGATCGACGGCCTGGAGCACGTACGGAACTTCTTCGGCTGAGGAGCTGGCTGAGTCGTGCTGTGTTTTCCCGGGGGACAACCCCCGGACCCCCGGCCGAAAATACACGTGGTGCGAGCCTTGGTAGAGACGCGAGGTCGATGGGTGTGAAACTGGATTCGATGTACCAGGAAGTCATCCTGGACCACTACAAGCACCCGCACGGGCGCGGTCTCCGGGACGGCGACGCCGAGGTGCACCACGTCAACCCGACATGCGGCGACGAGATCACCCTGCGCGTGAAGTACGACGGTACGACGATCAGCGACGTCTCGTACGAGGGGCAGGGCTGCTCGATCAGCCAGGCATCGGCCTCCGTGCTGAACGAGCTTCTGGTCGGCAAGGAACTGTCCGAGGCGCAGAAGATCCAGGAGACCTTCCTGGAGCTGATGCAGTCCAAGGGCCGGCTCGAACCGGACGACGCGATGGAGGAGGTGCTGGAGGACGCTGTCGCGTTCGCCGGTGTCTCCAAGTACCCGGCCCGGGTGAAGTGCGCGCTGCTCAGCTGGATGGCGTGGAAGGACGCGACGGCCCAGGCCCTGGGCTCGGACGCCGCCGAAAGGAAGACGGCATGAGCGAGACCATTGAGATGAAGCCGGCCTCGGAGGACGAGGTCCGCGAGGCGCTGTACGACGTCGTCGACCCCGAACTGGGCATCGACGTCGTCAATCTGGGCCTGATCTACGGCATCCACGTCGACGACGCGAACATCGCGACGATCGACATGACCCTGACGTCGGCGGCCTGCCCGCTCACGGACGTCATCGAGGACCAGGCCAAGTCCGCCACGGACGGCATCGTCAACGAACTGCGCATCAACTGGGTGTGGATGCCGCCGTGGGGCCCGGACAAGATCACGGACGACGGACGGGACCAGCTTCGGGCGCTCGGGTTCAACGTCTGAGGTCCTGTGTTTCCCGCACGTCGCGCACACGAAAGCGGCGGCACCCTGCTCGGGTGCCGCCGCTTTCGTGTGCGTCTCAGGCCAGTGGGGCAACCACGCGGAAGGAGAAGTCCTGCCGGTTGGTCGTGTTGTAGCCGTACGGGTCCAGGCGCATCTGGGAGTCCTTCTGGCGCAGCGCGTAGTTGGGGTAGTTCACCGACTGGAGCAGAGTCATGCTTCCCGCGTATCCGGAGCAGAAGGTGGCGTCCTGCCTGAACAGCGAGGAGCCGTCGTTGCGTTCGGCGCGCAGGATGAAGTTACGGTGGCGCAGGTACTTGCCGTCGTGCGTCTTGAACGAGTAGCAGGAGCCGTTGGACAGCCCTTGGACCACGCTGAAAGTGGAGTCCTCGCGGGATTCCGAGCCGGCGACCGGATCGAGCTTCACCAGGCCGCCTGACACGTGCCAGTAGCGGCCGGGGTAGTTGACCGCTTCGACGGACCTCAGGTTGGAGTTGTCCGGCTTCGTGGGCGCGGCCTGGGACTTGCTGGGGGACGGGGAGGCGGCGGGCTTTCCGGGGGCCTCCTTGACGGGCGCGGAGGCGGAGGCGGATCCCTTGACGTCCGGGGCCGGGGCGGGGGATGTGGCGCCGGTCGAGATGGTCGGCGTGGACTGCTGAGCCGACGACAGGCCGCTCTTTCCGCCCGGGGGCGTGTCTCCGGACGCCGACGGCGAGGCGAAGGTGAGGAGGCCGGGGTACGTCGAACCGGGCGAAGGCACGGGTGCCTTCGCCACGGGTACCGGGTCCTCGGTCTGCCGGTCCGTGACGATGATCGCGGTCACACAGGCGGCCACGACCGACAGGGCCAGGGTGCCCGCCATCCAGAGCCGCCGCGTCCCGGGCACACGCGAGGTGTCCGGGGCCCAGCCGTTCTCCCACGGTTGAGTTGGGATGAGCCGGGGCTTTTCTTCTGTCATGCGCTGTTCCTCCGGCGTCGCCTGTGGCGAACGTGTGAACGTGTGGTTGAAACAGTAATGGACGCGAGGCTAGGGGACGTCCAGTGCCGTGAGAAGGGTTGTTTCCTCAATGAGACCGGCGACCGGGGGAGTTGGTGGCGGGGTGCGGAGTGAGGGTGGATTTGGGCGGTCGCTGTGTACGGCCGTACGTATCGATGCGTACAATCGTACACATGGGATATGTGTTGCTGGTCGGAGCCATCGCCGCCGAGGTGGGCGCCACGACCGCCATGAAGTACAGCGACGGTTTCAGCAGGTTGTGGCCCTCCGTGCTGACCGGACTGGGGTATGCCGTCGCGTTCGTGCTGCTCGCGCAGACGCTGAAGACCGTGTCCGTCGGCACGGCGTACGCGATCTGGTCGGGGATCGGGACGGCGGCCGTCGCGACGATCGGCGCGGTGTTCCTCGGGGAGGGCATGAGTGTGACGAAGGTCGCGGGAATCGTGCTCATCATCGGCGGGGTCGTCGTGCTGAACATGGGCGGTGCGCACTGATGGTTCGGCGGTACGACCCCGAGCGGCGCCGGCGGATCATCGACGCGGCGATCCGGGTGGTGGGCCGGAAGGGGATCGCCGGGCTGAGCCATCGGTCGGTGGCCGCGGAGGCGGATGTGCCGCTGGGGTCCACGACATATCACTTCAGCACCCTCGACGAGCTTCTCGTCGCCGCGCTGCGGCAGGCGAACGAGGGGTTCGCGAAGGTGGTGGCCGCGCGGGGCGGGCTGCGGGACGACCGGGTCGACCTGGCGGGGGAACTCGCCGGGTTGTTGGGGGAGTGGCTTTCGGGGGACCGGGCCGGGGTCGAGCTGGAGTGCGAGTTGTATCTGGCGGCGCTTCGGCGGCCGGCGTTGCGGCCTGTCGCCGCCGAGTGGGCGGAGGGCGTTGTGGAGTTGTTGGGTGGGCGGACGGACGCGGTCACCGCGCGGGCGCTGGTGGCTGTGATGGACGGGATCTGTCTGCAGGTGCTGCTTACCGGCGGTGTTTATGACGAGGGGTTTGCTCGGGAGATGTTCGGGCGGGTGCTGCGGGGGTGAGGGGGAGTTTCCTCGCCCCCGCAGCACCGTCCCGTCCCGTCCTGGGGGCTGCGCCCCCAGACCCCCCTTCGGCCTGAACGGCCTCGTCATCAAGCTCCCCCAGAGGGGGGACCCCCAGACGGGCTGGATGCGCCTGGGGCGGGCTTGTCCTCGAACTCGGATCAGCCCTGTGACCGGCCCTTGAGATCCGTTCCGTGCTGGTTCGCCCCCGCGGGCTTGGGCAAGTTAGGTTTTCTCCATGACCGACACGACTGTTCCCCGCACCACCGGCGCGGTGGCCGCCGGGCTCGCCACCGTCGCCGCTGACGGCACCGTTCTCGACACCTGGTTCCCCGCCCCCGAACTGTCCGCCGAGCCCGGCCCCGCCGGTACCGAGCGGCTGTCCGTCGAGCGGGCCGTCGAGGCGCTCGGTGAGGGTGCGGCGAAAGCGGTCGGGCCGGACGCGCGCCGGGGCGTCGAGGTGGTCGCGGTCCGTACGGTCATCGCCTCCCTCGACGACAAGCCGCTCGACGCGCACGACGTCTATCTCCGCCTCCACCTGCTCTCGCACCGGCTCGTGCAGCCCCACGGGCAGTCCCTGGACGGCATGTTCGCCCACCTCGCCAACGTCGCCTGGACCTCGCTCGGCCCGGTCGCCGTGGACGACGTCGAGAAGGTACGGCTCAACGCCCGCGCCGAGGGCCTGTACCTCCAGGTCACGTCCATCGACAAGTTCCCCCGCATGACCGACTACGTGGTCCCCAAGGGCGTCCGCGTCGCCGACGCCGACCGGGTGCGCCTCGGCGCGCACCTCGCCGAGGGCACGACCGTCATGCACGAGGGCTTCGTCAACTTCAACGCGGGCACGCTCGGTACGTCGATGGTCGAAGGCCGTATCTCCGCGGGTGTCGTGGTCGGCGACGGTTCCGACATCGGTGGCGGTGCCTCGACGATGGGCACCCTGTCCGGTGGCGGCCAGGTCCGTATCACCATCGGCGAGCGCTGCCTGGTCGGTGCCGAGGCCGGCGTGGGGATCGCCCTCGGCGACGAGTGCGTGGTCGAGGCCGGGCTGTACGTCACCGCCGGCACCCTCGTCACCATGCCCGACGGACAGATCGTCAAGGCCCGCGAACTCTCCGGCGCCTCCAACATCCTCTTCCGCCGCAACTCCGTCACGGGCCGGGTCGAGGCCCGTCCGAACAACGCGGTCTGGGGCGGCCTGAACGAGGTCCTGCACAGCCACAACTGACGTACACCGTGTACTGCCGGCTGTGACCTGCGGGTGTAGGCGGGAGCGGTTCGGGGAGGGTCGTGGGTCGTATCGCGCGCTGACGCGACGGTACGGGTCGCGGCCCTTCTTCGGTTCCAGGTCCCGGTTCCCCGGTCTTCGGCCGGGTGGCTACGCGGTCAACTCCTCGTACGCCGCCAGTAGTTCGTCTGTCGTCGGCCGGTCGGCCGGTCGCAGCGGTGCCCGCACCGGGCCCGAGGGCAGGCCCAGACCGCCGAGCAGGGCCTTGGCCGTGACCGCGCCCGGCAGTCCGGACGCCATCATCAACTCGGTGAGCGGAAAGGCCCGTTGCTGGAGGCGGGCGGCCTCGGTGGTGCCGCCCGCGTCGAACGTGTCGATGACGGAACGGAAGTGACGGGGGATCACATTGGCCACGGTGCTGATGTATCCGGCGCCGCCCAGTGCGTACAGCGCCAGCGCGTATTCGTCGCAGCCCGTGTAGAGCGCCAGGTCGGTCCGGGACAGCACCTTCTGGGTGCCCATCAGGTCGTACGCGCAGTCCTTCACGGCGACGATCCTCGGGTGGCCGGCGAGGCGGATCATCGTCTCCGGCTCGATGCGGACACCGGTGCGGCCCGGGATGTCGTACAGGGCGAGGGGCAGCGAGGTGGCGTCCGCCAGGTCTCGGAAGTGGGCCTCGATCGCGTCCTGCGGAGGGCGGCTGTAGTAGGGGGCGACCGCCAACAGGCCGTCTGCTCCCGCCTTCTCGGCCGCCCGCGCCAGTTCGACGGAGTGCAGGGTGTCCGCGGTGCCGACGCCCGCCACGATCGACGCCCGCGCACCGACCGCCTCCCGCACCGCCCGTACGAGCGCCGACTTCTCCGTGTCCGTCGTGGTCGGGGACTCGCCCGTCGTACCGGAGAGGACGAGGCCGTCGCAGCCCCCGGCCACCAGCCGGTCGGCGAGCCGCTGGGCACCGTCGAGGTCCAGGGCGCCCTCGGCGGTGAAGGGGGTGACCATCGCGCAGAGGGCGCGGCCGAAGGGGGGAGGAGGAGGCGCGGGTGGTGTTGTCATGCGACCAGTCTCGGCAAGACATTCGTGAAGCTCTACTTAATTCTTATACCTGATATTCATAAGTGATGCTTCATGGATGAGGGATGGAGAAGCGGGAGGCGCTAGTGCCAACTCGGGGCCCCATGAGTCACCATGGCTGGGACGGTCACCGAACAGCAGGTCATGGGAGGCGTCATGAGGCTCGGCAAGGCACTCGGCACCGGTGTCGCGGAGGAACAGGTCCCCGTCCACGAGGAGGAATTCCAACTCCCGGAAGAGGCAGATGAGTTGGAGGCTTCCGTCGAAGAGGTTCCGGTCGCCCGATGAGGCTGCGGCTCCCCGATGAACGTCCGGCGGAGCCGCCGACCGGATACAAGATCGCCCACCCGGTGCTGTCCCAGGACGGCACCCGGGCCGGGTTCACCGGAGTGTCGCTGGGCGGCGCGCTGCCGTACGGCGTTCTCGCCGACGCGTCCTGCGTCTACGGCCTGCGACACCGTGTACCGCACCGCCGCTGCGACTGCGGCTTCCACTGCGTGCACGACCGGGCGACAGCCGAAGGGCTGCTGTGCACCGCCGAGCACCGGGCCGCAGTCCTGCTCGACATCACCGTCCTCGGTGCCTACATCCGCTTCGAACTCGGCTTCCGGTACGCCCGTCAGCGGGTGCGCGTCGCGACAGCAGGACCCTGCGCCTGCGGTGCCGTCGCCGCCGTGCTCGCCGACGCCGGCTGGGGAAGGCCCGGGTGGCGCGCCCTGGCCGCCGCGTGTCCGGGCTGTGTGCGTGGGCGTACGGCTGTGTCGCTCGCGGGGTTCGCGCGGCTGGCCGGGGACGGGCTGCGGGTCGTGGCGGGGAACGGCGTCACCGGTGCTGTTTCCGGCCCGCCGGGCGTGGTCGAGGGACTGGGGGTGCCCGAACTCGTCGCCGAGGCCGCGCTGTTGCAGGCCCGGCTGGACTGGTTCCAGGGGCAGTTGGCGCGACTGGGCGAGCGAGGACCGGACAACGGGCCCGAGCGGTAAGCGAGTTGGCGTCCAGCAGGGCTTGACCTCAACCTCGGTCGAGGTCGGAGGGTGGTCGGCGTACCCATCGACGCCGATCAACGGAGCCCGCCATGACCCGTCGTACCGACACGTACCCCGACCTCACCCGCCCTGACGTCGGAGCGCCCTTCTTCAGTACCTGGCGGGTCGGCACACCCGAGCGGCAGCGGAAGGCGGTCGACGCCATCGCCGCGACCTGGGAGCGCCAGGCCTGGCCGGTGGGCGGAGTGCTCGGCTACTTCGTCTACGCCGGTCATGACGGGACCACTCTGCTCCATCACTCCCAGTGGGCCCGCGAGCAGGACTACGAGGCCTTCGTCAAGACCCAGCGGCAGGCGCGTGTCGACGAGATCGACACCGCCGTACCGGGGATCGAGCGGGTCGCCCTCGATCGGTACCGGCGGTACCGCAGTCATGAGCGGGCCGTCGGGGACGTGCGTGTCCCCGGGCTCGTCGTGACCGTCCGGATCGACTTCGAGGAGGGGTTCGCGGAGCGGCGGCGCGAGTGGGTCGACCTGGTGCTCGGCGCCCTCGCCGAGTCGTCGGAGAGCGACCGTGGGCTCATATCCGCCCACTTCCATCTCAGCCAGGACGGCACCCACGTCCTGAACTACGCGGAGTGGGAGAGCCCGGAGTCCTATGAGGCGGCCATCGCCGACCCGGGGGAGGGTGCCGAGGCGGCGGCCGGCGCACAGTGGGAGCGCGTACGGACGTATCCCGCGGTGAAGTCGGTGACCGGCAGTCGGTACTCGTACGTCCTCGGGCTCGTCTCTGAATGATCCGCCCGCGTCTCACCGAAGACTTTTCTCCCCTGGACAAAAAAAGTGTTCGGTGGGACGGTGGAGCCATGTTGGACGTCACCGTGATCGAGGACCCGGCGGCCGCCGCCGTCTCGCTTGACCCCGTACGGGGCCGGCTGCTCGCCGAGCTGGCCGCCGGGCCCGCGTCGGCCGCCATGCTGGCCGGCAAGGTCGGACTGCCTCGGCAGAAGGTCAACTACCACCTCAAGGCGCTGGAGCGGCACGGGCTGGTCGAACTGGCCGGGGAGCGCCGCAAGGGCAATGTCACCGAGCGGCTGATGCGGGCGACCGCGGCGTCGTACGTCATCTCGCCGCTCGCCCTGGCCGCCGTACAGCCCGATCCCGACCGCTTCCGGGACCAGCTCTCCGCGCGCTGGCTGCTGGCTGTCGGGGCGCGGCTGGTGCGGGACGTCGGCACGCTGATCACCGGCGCCACCCGGGCCCGTAAGCGGCTCGCCACCTATGCGCTCGACGGCGAGGTGCGGTTCGCCACCGCCGGTGACCGGGCCGCGTTCATCGAGGAGCTGACGGCGGGCGTCAGCGCGTTGCTGCGCAAGTACGACTCGCCCGGTGTCGAGGGCGGGCGCGATCACCGGATCGTCGTGGCCGTGCACCCGACGGTCAAACCCCAGCCGGGCGAACCGACTTCAGGCACGACAAACACCGCCGACATCACCGGCACCACAGAGATCACAGGCACCGCGGAAATTCAGGAGTGAACGCCATGTCCAAGGACGTTTCCAGGGAATTCGAGATCGCGCGCGAGTTCGAGGTCGACGCCAGTCCGGAGGAGGTGTGGGAGGCGATCACCACCGGGACCGGAGGCTATCTGTGGCCGATGGAGCCGCCCGAGCCGCGGGTCGGCGGCAAGGGGCCCTTCGGATCCAAGGTCATCGCCTGGGACCCGCCGCACCGGTACACCAACCGCGTCGAGGACGTCGAGGGCATCTCCGAGCAGACCCTCAACCAGCTCGACTACACCGTCGAACCGCGCGACGATGGCCGGCGGGCCTGGGTGCGTTACGTGCACAGCGGCATGTTCGTCGACGACTGGGACAACCAGTACGACGGCGCCGCCCGGCACACCGACTTCTATCTGCACACCCTGCGCGAGTACCTGACCCACTTCGCGCCCCGCCCGGCCGCGTTCGCCACCTTCGACGGGCCCGAGGCGTCCAGGGCCGCCGACGCCCTGGCTGTCGTCGGGCGGGCGCTCGGGGTCGGGGAGGACGTGGCCGTCGGTGCGCGGGTCACGGTCCGGGGGCCCGACGAGTTCGAGGCCGTCGTCGACTTCCGCAGCCCCTACTTCATCGGGCTGCGCACGGACCGGGGTCTCACCCGCTTCTTCGGGCGGAACCACTGGGGCTACCCGGTCGGCATCTCCCTGCACGACTTCACGCCGGGCGCCGACACCAAGGAGATCAAGGAGTGCGAGACCGCCTGGCAGGACTGGCTGAACGGCGTGTTCAGCCAGTCCTGAGCGGCCGGGTACGACTACCGGGACCAGGAGTCAGTGGTCACGGCTGGAACCGCAGCACCTGCGGGTCGTGGTCGCTGATCTGGTCGTTGAACTCCGAGTTGACGTGCACGGAGTCGTAGTCGAAGTCGCAGCTGCGGCTGATCGACGGGCTGATCAGGATCTGGTCCAGGACCTGGGTGTTGCCCTGGTAGTCGTAGGTGTAACGCTCGCTCTTCGGCAGCGACTTGATCGCCGACCACAGTTCGCCGTCGCCTTCCAGCAGCTTGGCGGTGTCGGAGAACTCGAAGTCGTTGATGTCGCCGAGCGTGATCACGTCCGCGTTCTTCTGGACCTTCAGGATGTCCTTGACGAACGTGTTCACCGCGGTCGCCTGGAGGTGACGCTGGGTCTCCGAGCTGCGCGTCGGCGGCTGGAACTGCGAGGTGAGGCCCTGGTCGCCGCCCTTCGAGGCGAAGTGGTTGGCGATCAGGATGACGGTCTTGCCGCGGAAGACGAACTCGCCCGCGAGCGGCTTGCGGCTGTTCGTCCAGGCCACGTTGGTCGGGTCTATCCGGCCCGGCGAGAGGGTCAGGGCCGCCTTGCCGTGGTCCTTGGTGACACCGACGGCGGTCGTGGCGTCGCCGCCCGGCCGGTCGGTGAAGGAGACCCGCGCCGGGTTGAACAGGAACACCTGACGGATGTTGCCGCCGGGCTCGCCGCCGTCCGCGAGGTCCACCGGGTCGATGGAGCGCGACTCGTACGCCGGGCCGCCGGCCGCCACGATCGCGTCGATCAGCTTCTTGACCGTCTGGTCGGCGGCGACCGTACCGTCCTTCGTCGCGCCGTTGTTGTCCTGGATCTCCTCCAGGGACAGGATGTCGGGCGACTGCAGGTTGTTCACGATCGCGGCGGCGTGCGCGTCGAAGGTGTTGTCCGACGGGTCGAGGTTCTCGACGTTGTACGTCGCCACCGCGAGCTCGCCGCGCGACTGCTTGCGGGTCGTCTCGCGCTTCAGGCCGCCCTGCTTGAGGGTGCCGAGCTCGTTGGCGACGAGCGTGTAGCCACCGAACTGGTTGTAGTCCAGCGGGCCGGTGGTGGTGCCCTTGAGGCTGTCGCCGACGTTCGCGGTCGGGAAGTCGGCGACCGCGCCCAGGGACTGGATCTGGAGCCGGCCGGTGTTCTGCGAGGTGTACGAGCCGTACACCGTGCCGCCCCGCCGGTTGGGGTTCTCCCACGGCTTCACCGTGACCCACAGCTCGGTGTACGGGTCGGTCGCGGTGACCACGCGGGCGTCCTTGACCTGGACGTTCTCGCCCTCGAGGGACTCGTAGTAGTCCAGGGCGTACTTCTTGGGCTGCAGCGTCAGCGCGTTCACCGAGCCGCTCGCGGCGGTGTCGCCGGCCGGGGTGTAGGCGGTCGGTACGGACCAGGCGTCGACGACGACCGGGGCCGGGACCGCGTTGCCGCTGGAGACGACGGTAACCGTCGGCTTGACGATCTCCGTCACCGTCTGGTTGCCGGACGAGGCGCCGCCGGGCACGTACTCCGAGACCGTGCCGGTGACGGTGACCGAGTCGCCGACCGCGACGGTCGGCTTGGAGCTGGTGAAGACGAAGACGCCCTCGCTGGTGGCCGGGTCGGCGTCCGGGGTCGTGTCCTGGATCCAGAAACCGCGCGACGAACCGTAGGTACGGACACCGGTGACGATTCCCGCCACGTCCGTGACCTTCTGGCCGGCGAGCGGGGACAGGCGCGTGGTGCCCTGGATGTCATGAATGCGCACGGTGTCGGCGTGTGCGGCCGACGGAACCACGACCATGGTGGCGACCGTGGAACAGACGGCGGCGACAGTGAGCGCGGCGAGACGCGCGGAAGACTTGCTCGGCAACGGGATCCCTCCGGGGACAAACATGGGTGCCGGGACGAAAGTGACAAGGGTGGTGCAGTGGGGGAACGCGACCCGCAGGGCGGCTGGCGACGCGCGTAGACATCCGGTGAACACTCGGTGCGGAAGGCTCCGCGCCGAGGGTTCGGCACCAGGCGATCGGCAGTGAACGCCCGGCTTGGGAGAACAGTGAACACGATGGAGCACGGTGGAAGGCAGGGGATGCGGTGAATCGGCGTCCCCTCCACTTCTACGCGCGTCAATCTCCTGCCTGGTCAGGCCACTTGTCAAGGTTTCAGCCATCTACCGCCTCTGACAGGTACATGAACCGGGCGGCATGGTGCCAAATCCGTCTAGGCTGAGCGGCTGAGTCGTACGGCCTTCAACGCAGCGTCGTACGGTCGTCAGACGCCGTCGTCGGACTCCGGACGCTTGCCGGGTGCCGCCGTACGGCCTTTCGGGCGCCTGAGGAGAAAACAGCCGATGTCAGACAGCTCCCCCCTGCCGCCGGTGCGACTGCACTCCGAAGCGGAGCTGGCGCGGGACGCGCTCGCCGCCCCGCTGGTCTCCCGCGCCGCCCGCCTCGCCCGCTGGGCCGGGCCGGACACCCGGGTCGAGACCGGTGGCGTACTCGTCGAGGAACAACTCCCGGCGGCGGCTCGGGCGCTGGGGCTGATCGACGGCGAGGACGCGGAGGACGTGAGTGTCGAGGACGCGCTCGCCCACGCCGGTGAGGCCTGGCGGGTCGCCGTGGACACCGGGCTCGTCGAGGTCGTCGACGAGGAGGAGGGCACCGTCACGGTGGGCGAGGGCCTGGCGCTGCTCACCTCCGGGTCGCCGCACGAGGTGCTCGGGGTGTGGCTCGGGGCACTGGAGACCGTCCTCGCCGACGCGGGCGTGCCCGACCTCGACGATCTCGTCGACGCCATGGGAGAGGGCGGCGAGGTCGACTTCTCCCGGCTGGACTGGGACCCCGACGCGGAGGCCGCCTTCCTCGACGGTGTGCTCGCCAACCTGTACCTGCTGAGCGTCAGCGAGGGCGGCCCCGCCGACATCCCGGTTCCGCTGCCGGCGCTGGCCGCGTCCATGGTCGTACCGAGCGACATGAGCGAGCCCACCAATGACGTCCTGGAGCAGGTCTCGGACATGATGATGCGCCTCGACGACCAGTTCAGGCTGCTCGAACCCATCGGGCTCGTCGCCTACCGGCCCGTCGACGAGGCGCTCATGGCGGACACCGACGACCCCGCCGAGGGCGCGATGTCGGGCGACGAGACCGACGTCTCCCGCTACGGCATGGTGCGGCTGACCCCGCTCGGTCTGTTCGGCGTACGGGCGCGGCTGCTGGAGTCCGGCTTCGAGGCGCCCGCTGTCGGAGACCTCGCCGACAAGGGCGCGGACGCGCTGCTCGACGGCATGGCGGCTTTCCCCGCGACGGCCGCGCGAGCCGAGACCGAACAGTGGCTGACGCGCCGTGAACCCCTTGCCGCGGCACGGGAGTTGCTCGCCGCGGCCCGGGGCGGCGACGCCGGAGCGCCACTGCGGCGGCTGCACTGCCAGCAGGCGCTGTCCCTCGTCGGCGGCGAGGCCGAGCCCGCGCTGCGCGAGGTCCTCGACGACGCCGAGCTGGGCGGCCTCGCCCGTGTCTGGCTCAGCGAGTACGGCGCGCCGGACGTGCCGGCCCCGTCCGAGGCGATGGTGTTCTGGCTGACCATCGACACGGTGGCCGCGCAACTGGCGGCCGAGGGCAACTCGGCGGAACTGCGCGGACTGGTGGAGGGGCTGGCGCAGCAGCACGGCGGCTTCTTCGAGGCGGCCTGGCGCGTGGAACATCCGGCGACGCCGGACGTGCTGGAGGCGATGGGGCGGCTGCACCCGGACAAGCGGGTGGCCAAGGAGGCGCGGAAGGCCGCGTTCAAGGCGCGGTCGCAGCAAGGGGGTTGAGCCGGGGGAGGGGCTGCGGGGAGTGGTTGAGGGGAAGGGCCGGGGGAGGAAGCGGCGCGGCCTCGGGAGTGACGTCCGGGGGACGTGACGGAAGCGGGTCCCGTGAAGTCGTGCTCCGTTCAACTCGCGTTCAGGCGTGGGCGGGACGGTGGCGGCGAACCGAGTGCGCCGCCCTCCACGCTCCCTCCGCCCGAGTCACCCTCCCCGGCACACCCACCGTCACAGGAGACACCATGTCGCTCACCCGCAGGGACTTCACCAGACAGTCCGCGATCACCTCGGCCGGGGTCGCGCTGGCCGGCACCGTCGGTGCCCTCGCCACCGCGCCGGGCGCCCTCGCGTCCACGGAGAGCGCGGCCGGGGAATCGGCGGACCGGCACCACGATGTCGGCTACGGCCCGCTCCTGCCCGACCCCAAGGGCCTGCTGGCGCTCCCCGCCGGATTCTCGTACCGCGTGATCACCCACAGCGGGAAGACCAAGCTGGACTCCGGCGAGATCACCCCGTCCAACCATGACGGCACCGCCGCCTTCGCGGGCCCGCGCGGCACCACCCTCCTCGTCAACAACCACGAGCTGAAGGGCCCGCGCGCCGGCTGGACGTACCCGGTGCCGCTCACCGAGGGCCTCGTCTACGACCCCGCCGCCGCCGGCGGCTGCACGGTCGTCGAGGTGCGCCCCGACGGTCGCGTCGCCGAGTGGGTGGGCATCGCGGGCACCTCCACCAACTGCGCGGGCGGCAGCACCCCCTGGGGCACCTGGCTCACCTGCGAGGAGAACTCCGACCGCGCCGGCGTCAACGGCATGACCAAGGACCACGGTTACGTCTTCGAGGTCGACCCCAGCGACAAGCGCGCCAACCGGAACCCCAAGCCCCTGAAGTTCTTCGGGCGTTACAACCACGAGGCGGTCGTCATCGACCCCAAGCGCGGCGACGCCTACCTCACCGAGGACGCCGCGTCCCCCAACGGCCTCCTCTACCGCTGGACCCCGCCCCAGCAGTGCCACCACGGTCACGGCAACTTCCGCACCCTCTCCGACACCGCGGGCACCCTCCAGGCGCCCAAGTGCTTCGACTCCGCGGGCCAGTTCGTCGACGACCTCTCCCGCGCCACGAAGATCGGCACGGTGTACGGCGTCGACTGGGTCGACGTGCCCGACCGCGACGCCAAGACCGTCGACGTGCGCAAGCAGTTCGGCGCCGGGGAGATCACCCGGGCCCGCAAGCTCGAAGGCATGTGGTGGGGCGACGGCGGCACCTACATCGTCTCCTCGTACGCCCGCGCCGAGAGCCCCGTCCAGCACGACGGCCAGGTCTGGTTCTACGACCCCAAGCGGCGCACGCTCACCCTGAAGGTCCTGCTGGGCGTGAACCCCGACCCGTCGGCCGACGGCGCCTTCGACGGCCCCGACAACATCACCGTCTCCCCGTACGGCGGCCTGGTCATCGCCGAGGACGGCGAAGGCGTGCAGCACCTGTTCGGCGCGACGGACAGCGGGCGCACCTACCCGATCGCCCGCAACGAACTCAACGCCGGCACCGAAGAGGCACCCGAATACAGCGAGTTCACCGGCGTGACCTTCTCACCCGACGGGAAGACGCTGTACGCCAACATTCAGACGCCGGGGATCATGCTGGCGATCACGGGACCCTGGAAGAGGCAGAAGCGCGGATAATTAATTGGGTCGCTCGTCCCGCGGTACGCCTCCTAGAGTGATGAACGTCCAGGTGCGAAGGCAGGACCTACTTCCACTCATAATGGGGCGGCCGCGGGTTCGAGTCCCGTCACCGGTACAACACGCCGGTGTAGCTCAGGGGTTAGAGCGCCTACGTCGGTTCCGCCGGCTTCGATCTCTGGACACCCAGAACTTCATGCACCTCCCGGTGCGACGCGATTCGATCTCGGGGAGGCGCAGCAGATGGTGGGTGCCCGGTGCGAAGGCAGCGGATACTTCGGGAACTGGTGGGGGTAACTCCTCATGCGGGTTCGAATCCCGTCATCGACCTCGGGTCGGTGTGGCGGAACGGAAGACGCGCCAGTTTATAAGCGACCGTCGCCGATTTCGACCTCGGGCACCCTCCTTTTGCCGCGCCTCCCTCCATAAAACTGTTCCACGCACGAAGTGCTGGCGAATGGGGGGGAATTCATCATGGCGCGATTCAACACCAAGGCCGCCAAGGCGCAGCCCGCCTCGCGGGTCACCTCGACGGGGCGAGTGCTCCGTACGTATCAGGGTGGCCGCGGCCGTGAGCGGGACGAGCGCTCGGAACTGTTCCTGCTGTCGATCGCCAACTTCGTCGCACAGAAGACCTTCTACGAGAGCGGCGAGGACCGGGACGACCGGTTCGCCGCGCTCGTACGCCGGCTCGCCGTCACCGACCCGGCGTGGACGGCCGGCCTGCTCGGCTGGCTGCGCGGCGAGGGCAACCTCCGTACGGCCGCCATCGTGGGCGCCGCCGAGTACGTGAAGGCACGCCTCGACGCGAACGCCACCGACGGCCCCACCAACCGCCAGGTCGTCGACTCCGTACTGCGCCGCCCGGACGAGCCCGGCGAGCTGCTCGCCTACTGGACCTCCCGGTACGGCCGGAACATCCCCAAGCCGGTGAAGCGCGGCGTCGCCGACGCCGTACGACGGCTCTACAGCGCCAAGTCGCTGCTGAAGTACGACACCGCGTCCAGGGGCTACCGCTTCGGCGACATCCTCAACCTCGTGCACGCGGCGCCGGACCCGGACAAGCCGTGGCAGGGCGAGCTGTTCCAGTACGCGCTGGACCGGCGCCACAACCCGGACACGGCCGTCGTCCCCAAGTCGCTGCCCGTGCTCACCGCACACCGTGACCTGATGGCGCTGCGGCCGGCCAAGCGGCGCAAGGTCGTGACCGGAGCGCGTGGCGCCGAGCGGCTCGCGGACGCGGGGATCACCTGGGAGGCGCTGGCGGGCTGGCTGCAGGGACCGATGGACAAGGCGGCCTGGGAGGCGGTGATTCCGTCCATGGGCGCGATGGCGTTGGTGCGCAACCTGCGGAACTTCGACGAGGCGGGGGTGAGTGACGAGGTCGCGGTACGGGTCGCCGCGAAGATCAGCGACCCGTCGGAGGTCGCGCGCTCGCGGCAGTTCCCCTTCCGGTACCTCGCCGCGTACCGGCACGCGCCCTCGCTGCGCTGGTCGTACCCGCTGGAGCAGGCGCTCGGGCACTCGCTGGCCAATGTGCCGGTCCTGGGCGGGCGGACGCTCGTCCTCGTCGACCGCTCGGGCTCGATGTTCTACTCCCGGCTGTCCGATCGTTCGGAACTCAGCCGGGCCGACGCGGCGGCGATCTTCGGCTCGGCGCTCGCACTGCGGGCGGCGGACGCGGATCTGGTCGAGTTCGGTACGTCGAGCAACCGGGTGTCGTTCCGCGAGGGCGAGTCGGTGCTGAGGATCCTGGACCGCTTCGGCGACCTGGGCGGCACCGACACCACCGAGGCGGTCCGGCGCCACTACCGAGGGCACGACCGGGTCCTGATCGTCACGGACGAGCAGTACGCGCACAGCGTGCACGGCGACCCGACCGAGCAGGTGCCGGCCGACGTACCGGTCTACACCTGGAACCTCGCCGGTTACCGGGCGGGCCACGGCCCGTCGGGGACGGGGAACCGGCACACGTTCGGCGGTCTCTCGGACGCGGCCTTCCGGATGATTCCGCTGCTGGAAGGGGCGCACGACTCGGACTGGCCGTGGGTCGGCTGAGCTGATCAGAGGCGAGTCGAGTGGGTTGAGTGGGCTGTGGCCCGTACTTCGGTGCGGGCCACACTCTTGTCCGCGCGCTCAGCGCACCCTTGTGCGCCCGCCTCTCTGACATCTAACATTTCAGTTGTGGAAGCAATACGACCCGTCCCCCGGACCCTGCTCAGGGATCGCGCGTACGAAGCGATCCGCGACGCCATCGTCTCCGGGGAGATCGAACCCGGCGCGGTGGTGCGCGACGCCGAGCTCGCCGAACGGCTCGGGCTGTCCCGGGCGCCGGTGCGGGAGGCGTTCGCGCGGCTGGTCGACGAGGGGTTGCTGGAGAGCAAGCCCCAGAGCTACACGAAGGTGACGCCGGTCGTGGCCGCCGATGTGCGGGACGCGGCGGCCGTGGTCGGGGCCATGCATGAACTGGTCACGCGGGTCGCGGTACCCCGGCTGTTCGCCGCGGACGTCGAGGCGATGCGCACGGCCAACGAGCGGTTCGCGGCGGCCGTCCGTGCCGGTGATGTGGAGTCCGCCCTGCGCGCCGACGACCAACTGCACGACGTCCTCGTCCGGGTCAGCGGCAATCGCGCGGCGGCTGCCACCGCCGCCCGCTACACACCACTCATCCGCCGCCTGGAGCGGCGACGCTTCAGCGAGGGCGGCAACTGTCGTTCGGCCGGCCTGCACGACCGGCTCCTCGACGCCTGCGCGGCCGGTGACACGGACGAAGCGGTCCGGGTCACCGCGGAGATCTGGCGCGGGCTGGCCGAACTCGCCGACAGCGACTGATCCCGACTCCCGGAGGACTCATGTCCCTTGCCTCGTACGAGCGTTACCCCCTCCTCTTCGGGCCCTCGCCCGTGCACCCCCTGGAGAGGCTCACCGCTCATCTCGGCGGTGCCGCCCTCTGGGCCAAGCGGGAGGACTGCAACTCCGGTGTCGCGTACGGCGGCAACAAGACCCGCAAGCTGGAGTACCTCGTCGCCGACGCCCTCGCCCAGGGCTGCGACACGCTCGTCTCGATCGGCGGTGTGCAGTCCAACCACACCCGTCAGGTCGCCGCCTGCGCGGCCCGCGCCGGGCTCAAGTGCGTGCTCGTACAGGAGAGTTGGGTGGAGTGGCCCGACTCCGTCTACGACAAGGTCGGCAACATCCTGATCAGCCGGCTCGCCGGGGCCGATGTGCGGTTGGTGCGTGCCGGGTTCGGTATCGGGTTCAAGGAGAGCTGGGAACTGGCGCTGCGGGAGGTGGAGGAAGGCGGCGGTAAGCCGTACGCGATTCCGGCGGGCGCCTCCGACCACCCGCTCGGCGGCCTCGGGTTCGCCGGTTGGGCGTACGAAGTCGCTGAGCAGGAGCGGGAGTTGGGGGTCTTCTTCGACACCGTGGTGGTGTGCTCGGTGACCGGGTCGACCCAGGCCGGCATGGTCGCCGGGTTCGCGGCGCTGGAGGAGGCGGGCGGCCGTACGCGGCGCGTGCTCGGCATCGACGCGTCGGCGGCGCCCGCCCGGACCAAGGAGCAGATCGCGCGGATCGCCCACAGCACCGGTCAACTCATCGGTGTCAAGCGGGAGTTGACGCAGGCGGACGTCGAGCTGGACGGGCGCTACCACGCGGGTACATATGGCATCCCCGACGACGCCACCCTGGACGCGATGCGGCTCGCCGCCCGTACGGAGGGGATGGTCACCGATCCCGTGTACGAGGGGAAGTCGATGGCCGGGATGGTCGATCTGGTGGCGCGGGGAGAGATCGGACGGGACTCCACAGTGCTGTACGCGCACTTGGGCGGACAGCCGGCGCTGAACGCGTACAGCGCGCTGTTCTAGTCCTTCCGGAGGGTTGGCTCCGGGTTCGGGAAGAGTGGTTCCGGGGCGGTGAAGGCGAGTTCGGCGAAGCGTTCACCGATGCGGCGGTGGGTGGCCGCGTCCGGGTGGAGCTGGTCGGGCAGGGGGAGTTCGGCGAAGTCGGACTCCCCGTACAGGGCGCGGCCGTCGAGGTGGTGGAGGTGCGGGTCGTCCGCCGACCGCTGCTCCACGATGCGGGACAGCTCCTCCCTGATGACGTTGAGCGTCAGTTTGCCGGTGGCGCGCTCGGCGGGGTCGCCCATGGGCTGGAAGCGCAGTTCGCCGGCGCCGATCGTGGAGAGGTCCAGGGCGGTGGGGCCCGGCGTGTCCTCGTGCATGGGGCAGTAGAGGGGCGAGACGAGCAGGAGCGGGGTGGCCGGGTGGCCCTCGCGGATCGTGTCGAGGAAGCCGTGGACCGCCGGGCCGAAGGCACGCAGACGCATCAGATCGGTGTTGACCAGGTTGATGCCGATCTTGACGCTGATCAGATCGGCGGGGGTGTCGCGCATCGCGCGGGCGGTGAACGGGTCGAGCAGGGCGCTGCCGGCCAGGCCCAGGTTGATCAGTTCCACGCCGCCGAGGGCCGCGGCGAGCGCGGGCCAGATGGTGGTGGGGCTCGCGGCGTCGGAGCCGTGGCTGATCGAACTGCCGTGGTGCAGCCAGACCCTGTGGTCCCGGTCGCGGAGCGGTACCGGTTCGGCGGGGGCGTCGGTGCGCAGGGCGACGAGCTCGGTGGTCTCGTTGTGGGGCAGCCAGATCTCGACGCTCTTCATGTGGTCCGGCAGGCCGGTGAAGCGGAGGGTGCCGGGCGGGCCGGGTTCGTGCGTCGCGGTTCCGGCGGTCATGTCGACGGTCAGGGTGTTGCCCCCGCCGGGCACGGTGGACTGGGCGGTCAGCCGGCCGTCGACGAGCAGGTCGTACACGCCGTCGGGTCGGGGTGGGGCGCCCACGTAGACCCGCCTGGTGGGCAGCGTGTCCAGTTCGACGGAGGTCGCCCGGGTGCGGAAGACCAGCCGTACGCCGGAGGGTTGGGACTCCGCCGCGGCGAGCTGGGGGTCCGCGCACTGGGCGCGGGCCCGGGCGGGCAGTCGGTGGGGGAGCACGCCGTGGGCGGTGTGTTCCAGGTCGAGGGCGCCGCGTACGAGGTCCGCGGTGATCTGCGTGGTCGTCCACTTGCGCTCGGTGTGCATGTCTGTCCTCGGCCTGTCGGTCAACGGGTGGGAGGGGTCGGCCAGTTGCGCAGCAGGGCGTCGAGGGCGTCCAGGATCCGGGTCCAGCTCTCCTCCGAGTCGGGCGTGCTGTGGCTGAAGCCGCCTGCCGATTCCAGGCTGGTGTAACCGTGGAAGACGCTGCCCAGAAGGCGGACCGCGTGTGTCTGGTCGGGCTCCGTCAGCTCGTAACCCCGCAGGATGGCCCGCGTCATCCGGGCGTGCCGGACGCCCGCACTGGCGGCGGCCGTCTCGGGGTCGAGCCTCATCCGGGTGGCGGCGGCGCGGCCGGGGTGTTCTCGGCCGTAGTCGCGGTAGACGTTCGCGAAGGCGGTCAGGGCGTCCTTCCCGGCCCGTCCGGCCACGGCATCGGCGGCCCGGTCGGCGAGTTCCTCCAGGGAGAGCAGGGCGATCCTGGTCCTGAGGTCCTGGGTGTTCTTGACGTGCGAGTAGAGACTCGCGACCTTGACGTCGAACCGCCGGGCGAGCTCCGAGGCGGTCACCTGGTCGAATCCGACCTCGTCGGCGAGTTCCGCCCCGGCTCTGGTCAGGCGTTCCGCGGTGAGTCCTGCGCGTGCCATGACCCTCCTCCCTTTTGGCTTAGGTGAATATAGATTTGCCTAAGGCCTTTAGGCAAATTAGCCTGCCGTTATGGAACCGCTGACTGAGCAAGAGATCCGCGCCGCGTTCGTGAACTGCACCAAGGGCGAGGCGCAGCGCCTGTCCGTGCCGCGCGACCTCGCCGAGCGGCCCTGGGTGGACCTGGACTACCTCGGCTGGCGGGACCCCCAGGCCCCCGACCGCGCCTACCTCGTCACCGAGCTGGAGGGCCGGGTGACCGGCCTCGCCCTGCGCAGTGCGGCGCCCGCCTTCGGGCAGGCGCGGCGCAGCATGTGCTCGATGTGCCTGACATCCCACACCGGAGGCGTTTCCCTGATGGTCGCGCCGAAGGCGGGGAAGGCCGGGAAACAGGGCAACTCGGTGGGTGCGTACATATGCGGCGACCTCTGCTGCTCGCTGTATGTGCGGGGCAGGAAGGACGCGGGCGCCGGGTCGCGACTCCACGAGACGATCACTCTGGAGGAGAAGATCCGGCGGACCGTGGGGAACGTCGCCGCGTTCGTCGCCAAGGTGACGGCTTGACGGTGCAACGGCACGACGGGGTGGCGGTGTCGCCCCACGGTCCGCTTCGGTGGTGGTTCGGTGGTGGTTCGGCCGTGCGTGGCTACAGCGACTGGGCGGCCGGCTTCACCATGCCCCTGACCGTGCGGGACTTCACGAAGTCGCCGATCGCCGTCATCTCCCACTCGCCCGAGAACTGCTTGATCATCTTCGCCATCATCACGCCCGTCTGCGGTTCGGCGCTGGTCAGGTCGAAGCGGACCAGCTCCTCGCCCGTCGCCGCGTCCAGGAGGCGGCAGTACGCCTTCGCCACCTCGGTGAACTTCTGCCCGGAGAAGGAGTTGACCGTGAAGACCAGGCCGGTGACCTCCTGGGGGAGACGGCCCAGGTCGACCACGATGACCTCGTCGTCGCCGCCGCCCTCGCCCGTGAGGTTGTCGCCGGAGTGCTTGATCGCGCCGTTCACGATGGAGAGCTTGCCGAAGTAGCAGCTGTCGATGTGGTTGCGCTGCGGGCCGTACGCGATGACCGACGCGTCCAGGTCGATGTCCTTGCCCCGGTAGGCCGGCTCCCAGCCGAGGCCCATCTTGACCTGGGAGAGGAGGGGCCGGCCGCCCTTGACCAGGGAGACGGTCTGGTTCTTCTGGAGGCTTACCCGACCCTTGTCGAGGTTGATCTTTCCGGCGCCGGGAGCCGGGGCGGGCGGAGCCGGGGGTGCGGCCGGCGCGGAGGGAGCGGAGAACGACCCGGCAGGGACGGGCGGTGCCGCCGGGGGCGCGGGGGGCTGGACCGGGGCCGGCTGCGCGGCCGGTGCGGCAGCCGGTGTCGGCTCCTCCACGCTCACGCCGAAGTCCGTGGCGATGCCGGCCAGGCCGTTCGCGTAGCCCTGGCCGACCGCGCGGGCCTTCCAGGCGCCGTTGCGGAGGTAGACCTCGACGATCACCAGCGCTGTTTCCGCGCCGAGCTGGGGCGGGGTGAACGTCGCCAGTACGGAGTTGTCGGCCGCGTTGCGGATCGTGGCCGTCGGTTCGATGCCCTGGAAGGTCTGGCCGGCCGCGTCCGGGCTCGCCGTGACGACGATCTTCTCGATGCCCGGGGGGACGGCGGTGGTGTCGACCGTGATCGAGTCGGCGCTGGTGCCGCCGCCGGAGCGGTAGGTCACGCCCGGGCCGTTGGGCTGGTTGTAGAAGATGAAGTCGTCGTCGGAGCGCACCTTGCCGTCGGCGGTGAGCAGCAGGCTCGATACGTCGAGCCGCACCGGGGCAGCGACGTCCACCGTCACTCGGGTGACGGGGAGAGGGATGTTCGAGCCGGGGGTCATAGCTGTCATGACCGGTGAACGAGCGGACCCGCTTTGCCGTTCCCTTACCTTGCCGCCAATTGGTTCAGTCAATTGGTTCAGTGCCGGTTGCGGGGGTGGTTGCGGGCCGTTCGCTCGTTGCCGCGCTTGTAATTGCCGGTCCAGCGGGCCATGACCAGTTGGGGGTCGCCGGATTCCACTTCCGCCAGGAACTCGGTGGCCCTCGGGCCGCGGAGGGTGGTGGCGGGGTGGGTGCCGTGTGTGATCTTGACTGTGCCGTCGGGGTGGTGGGTGTAGGCGAAGCCGTTGGGGCGGGGCATGGGGGGATGGTAGGCGGGTGGGGTGGGTTCCGCCGAAGGGTTTTCGCCCCCGCCGCCCCTACCCGTCCCATCCCTGGGGGCTGCGCCCCCAGACCCCCCTTTCGCGCTGAACGCGCTCGTCCTCAAACGCCGGACGGGCTGAAAATGCCGGTCGGCACCGAGAAGGTGACCTACGGCACCACCACTATCTTCCGGCCCACCCCTGCGGCGAACTGGTCCAGGGCCTGGGGGTACTGGGCCAGGGGCAGGCGGTCGCTGATGAAGATCTCCGGGTCCAGGGCACCCGCCGCGAACAGTTCCGCCGCCCGTTCGAAGCTGTGCAGGACCGCCATCGACCCCGTGATGGTGATCTCCTGGTTGTAGATGCGGTACGGGTCGATCGTGACCCGGGTCGCGTAGTCCGCCACGCCGAACTGGAGGAACGTGCCCGCCTTCGTGACCCGGTCCAGGCCGTCCTGGATCGCCGCCGCGTTGCCCGTCGCGTCCACCACAACGTCCCAGCCCTGTGGGCGCTCCAGCTCGTCCGCGTTCGTCGCCGCCCCCGTCACGCCGAGCAGCTGGGCCGTCGACAGGCGTTGCGCGTTGATGTCGACCACGTCGACGCTCGCCGCGCCCGTCCGCTTGGCCAGCTCCAGCATCATCAGCCCCATCGTGCCCGAGCCGTAGATCAGGACGTGGGCGCCCAGGCGGGACCGGAGTACGTCGTAGCCCCGTACCGCGCACGACAGGGGCTCCACCAGCGCCGCGTCCTGGGTGCGGATGTGCTCCGGCAGACGTACGCAGTTCGCGACCGGCGCCACCGCGTACTGCGCCGCACCGCCCGCCGTCGTCACGCCGATCGCCGCCCAGCGTTCGCAGAGGTTGTTGTGGCCCGTGCGGCAGTAGCGGCACTCGTGGCAGTAGAGGGAGGGGTCCACGGCCACGCGGTCGCCCAGCGCCAGTTCCGTGACCGCCGTACCCACGGCCACCACCTCGCCCGCGAACTCGTGCCCGGGCACGATCGGCAGCGTGGGGGCGAACTCGCCCTGGAGGATGTGCAGGTCGGTGCCGCACAGGCCGCAGGCCGCGACCTCGACGACGACCTCGCGGGGGCCCGGAGTCGGGTCCGGGACCTCGGTGACGACGGCCTTGCCGACGGACTCGATGACGGCTGCCTTCACTTCACGGCTCCCAGCGACAGGCCCTGGACCAGTTTGTCCTGGGCGGCGAACCCCGCGGCGAGCACCGGCAGGGAGATGACGAGCGACGCGGCGCACACCTTCGCCAGGAACAGACCCTGGCTGGTGATGAAACCGGTCAGGAAGACGGGGGCCGTCTCCGCGACCACACCTGTCAGCACTCGCGCGAACAGCAGCTCGTTCCAGCTGAAGATGAAGCAGATCAGGGCGGTGGCGGCGATGCCGGGGAGCGCGATCGGGGCGATCACCCGGGCCAGGATCGTCGGCAGCTTCGCGCCGTCGATCTGGGCTGCCTCGATGATCGCCACCGGGACCTCGGAGAGGAAGGACTGCATCATCCACACCGCGATCGGCAGGTTCATGGACGTGTAGAGGATGACCAGCAGCCAGATGTTGTCCAGCATGTCCGTGTTCTTCGCGAACAGGTAGATCGGGAGCAGGCCCGCCACCACCGGCAGCATCTTCGTCGACAGGAAGAAGAACAGGACGTCCGTCCATTTCCGCACCGGGCGGATGGAGAGCGCGTATGCCGCGGGGAGGGCAAGGACCAGGACGCACAGCGTCGACACCACCGACGCCACCGTCGAGTTGATCAGCGACGGCCAGGGGCTCGCGCCGCCTCCCGTGCCGAAGAACTCGCGGTAGCCGTCGAGGGTCAGCGAGGCGCCGATGGACGGGGGGTTGGTCGCCGCGTCCTCCTCCGAGTGGAGGGACGTCAGGGCCATCCACGCGATCGGGAGGAAGAAGAGGATGCCCGCCAGCCAGGCCAGCAGACCCAGGCCCGCTCCTCGGGTGCGGCGGGGACGTACGCGTACTGCCGATTCTGCCGTGGCGCTCATGCTCGGGACGCCTCCTCGCGGAACAGGGACGAGACCACGCGCAGGGCGAAGGTCGCGATGATGATCGAGCCGATGACCACCAGGACGCCGGCGGCGGAGGCCAGACCGTTCTCGTGCGCCTGGTAGAAGCTCTGGTAGACGGTGTAGGGGAGGTTCGCCGTGCCCAGGCCGCCCGAGGTGATCGTGAAGACCGCGTCGAAGTTCTGGACGATGTAGATCGAGCCCAGAAGTGCCCCCAGTTCGAGGTAGCGGCGCAGGTGCGGGAGCGTCAGATACCGGAAGAACTGCCAGTCGCTCGCGCCGTCCACCCGGGCGGCCTCCAGCTGCTGCTGGTCGCGGCTCTGCAGTCCGGCCAGCAGGATCAGCATCATGAACGGCGTCCACTGCCAGACCAGCGAGGCCTCCACCGCGAGCAGCGGGGTGTTCGAGATCCAGTCCGGCTGGGGGCCTCCCACGTAGTGCAACAGGCCGTTCAGCAGGCCGTATTCGGGGTTGTAGAGCACGTGCTTCCAGAGCAGGGCCGCCGCCACCGGGACCACCAGGAAGGGGGCGATGAGGAGCGTGCGGACGAGGCCCCGGCCGCGGAACCTGCGGTCCAGGAGGAGCGCCAGGGCCAGGCCCAGGACCAGGCTGGCCAGGACCACCGCCGCGGTGAGCAGGACCGTCGTCCACACGGAGTGGCGCAGGTCGGCGTCGGTCAGGACCTCGGTGTAGTTGGCGAAGCCCGTGAAGCGGCGGGCCTTCGGGTAGAGCGCGTTCCAGTCGAAGAACGAGATCACCAGCGTGGCCACGAACGGGAGTTGGGTCACGGCGATCATGAAGATCAGGGCGGGGAGCAGCGGGGCCCGGGTGGCCCAGGCGCGCATGCGCTTCGAGGGGCGCTTCTCGGCGCGGACGGCTGCTGCGGCGGCTGTCGGGGCTGTCGTGGTCGCGGTCATCGTCCCTCGTACTCCTCGGAGATCTCCTCTGCCAGCTTCTGGGACTTCTTCAGGGCCGACTCGACGGACTGGCGTCCCGCGATGGCCGCGCTGATCTCCTGCGACACCTTGGTGCCGAGATCGGTGAACTCGGGGATGCCGACGAACTGGATGCCGGGCGCCGGGCGCGGCTGTACTCCGGGGTCGTCCGGGCGGGCGCCCTCGATGGCCTCCTTCGTCATCTCCTGGAAGGCGGCGGCCTCCTGGCGATAGGCGGGGTTCTCGTACGTCGACGCGCGCTTGCCCGCCGGGACGTCGGACCAGCCGATCTCGTCACCGACCAGCTGTTCGTACTGCTTGCCGGACGCCCAGGACACGAACTTCCAGGCGTCGCCGGGGTTGCGGGAGGCCTTCTGGATGCCCCAGGCCCAGGTGTAGAGCCAGCCGGAGGACTCCGTCTTCTCGACGGGGGCCGGTACGTAGCCGATCTTTCCCTTGACCGGGGAGTTCGCCGACTCCAGGGAGCCGGCCGCGGACGTGGCGTCGTACCACATGGCGACCTTGCCCTGGGTGATGTTGTTGAGGCACTCGGCGAAGCCGGCCTGGGGGGCGCCGGACTCGCCGTGGTCGCGGACCAGGCCGACGTAGAACGTCACGGCCCGCTGCCACTCGGGGGAGTCGAGCCTCGCCTTCCAGTCCTTGTCGAACCAGGTGCCGCCGAACGTGTTCACGACCGTTGTCAGCGGGGCCATGACCTCGCCCCAGCCCGGCAGTCCGCGCAGACAGATGCCCTTCATGCCGGACTCGGCGCCGTCGGCCTTCGCCGCCAGGTCGGCGACCTGGGTCCAGGTGGGGTGCGGGGGCATGGTGAGGCCCTTCGCTTCGAACACGTCCTTGCGGTACATCAGGAAGGACGACTCGCCGTAGAAGGGCTGGCCGTACAGTTTGCCGTCGTCGCCGGTCAGGGACTGGCGCATCGGCGCGAGGACGTCCTGTTCGTCGTACGCGCCGTCCTTCGCGACGTACGTGTTCATCTCGTGCAGCCAGCCGTTGCGGGCGTAGATCGGTATCTCGTAGTTGGAGAGGGTCGCCACGTCGTACTGCCCCGCCTGGTTGGCGAAGTCCTGGCTGATCTTGTCGCGGACGTCGTTCTCGGGCAGGACGGTGAAGTTGACCTTGATGCCGGTCTCCTTGGTGAAGTGGGCCGCGGTGAGCTTCTGCAACTCGACCATCTGCGGGTTGTTCACCATCAGGACGTTGACGGCGTCGCCGCCGGAACCGGACCCGCCCGCTCCGGCCCAGCAGCCGGAGAGCAGCGGGGCGAGCAGCGTCCCTGCGGCGGCCAGGGCGAGTGTGGCTCGCGGCCTCCGTCGGCTCGGGGTTCGCATGGATCGCTCCTGGAGATATGGGGGCATAGCGGGCATGTGTGGGTGTGGGGGTGCCGGTAAGGGGTGAGAGGTGGGTGGGCCGGGGTCTTGGTCTCAGACTCGGACGACCTGTGGGCCGCGCAGGGAATAGCGGTGTGCTTCCGCCGTGGGCAGCAGGGTGCTCGTGACGATCGTGTCCAGGTCGCCGATGTCGGCGAACCGGCAGAAGCTGACCGCCCCGAACTTGGTGTGCACGCCCGCGAACACCGTGCGCCGCGAGGCCCGGATCGCCTGTGCCTTGACCTCGCTGACGGCGGGGTCGGGCGTGGTCAGGCCGTGTTCGCGGGAGATGCCGTTGGCGCCGATGTAGGCCAGGTCGAGGACGAAGCCGGCCAGCATCTTCGTCGTCCAGTGGTCGACCGTCGCGAGGGTGCCGGGGCGGACCCGGCCGCCGAGCAGCAGGACCGAGGTGTTCTCGGCCTCCGCGAGCGCGCCGGCGACGGGCAGGGACGCGGTGACCACGGTCAGCGGCCGGTCCCCGGGCAGTGCCTCGGCGATGAGCTGCGGGGTGAACCCCTCGTCGACGAAGACCGTTTCGGCGTCCCCGAGCAGATCGGCCGCCGCGGCGGCGATCCGGCGCTTCTCGGGTACGTGACTGGTGGCGCGGAAGGCGAGCGTCGTCTCGAAACCGGCGCTCTCCACGGGATAGGCGCCGCCGTGGGTGCGGCGGACCAGGCCGTGGTCCTCCAGGGCGCGCAGATCGCGCCGTACGGTCTCCTTGGCCACGCCCAGATCGGCGGCGAGCGTGGTCACGTCGACCGAGCCGGTGGCACGGGCGGCGCGCACGATCTCCCGCTGGCGCTCCTCCGCCGTCCTGGAGTCCATGGCCGACACCCGCTTTCGCCGCTTGGCTGCCCGTTCGGGCCCGGTGGGACCCATGGGGGAAGTTCTACCGTCGGTGTGCGGCACTGACCAGGTCTGTCGCAGGCCCGATGCTGCCCGGGTGGGCCCGTTTGAGGGAGGCGGTGACCGTCGCGGACCTGCGGCGCTGTGGAGCGGGGCGTGGGATCGGGCAGGGCCGGTGCCCGAACACGACGACGGGCGGGCCCGTTCGGTGCCCGCCCGTCCCAGGTGTGCGCTCAGTACGGCCAGATCGGCGGGTCGCTCACGAAGTGGCCGCCCAGGTGGGCGTGGGCCACGTTCTCCGGGTCGAGGTCGCCCTGTTCGGCGATCAGTTTCTCCGCGTACGGCTCGGAGTCGTCCTGCGGCGCGTAACCGAGCGCCCGCGCGGTGCCCAGGTCCCACCACAGGCGGGTGTTGGCGGAGGAACCGTAGACGACGGTGTGGCCGACCTCCTCGGCGGTCAGGGCCGCGTGGAAGAGGCGGGCGCCGTCGGCGGGGCTCATCCACAGCGACAGCATGCGCACGCTGGTCGGCTCGGGGAAGCAGGAGCCGATGCGGACGGAGACGGTCTCCAGGCCGTGCTTGTCCCAGTAGAGCTGGGCCAGGTCCTCGCCGAAGGACTTGGAGAGGCCGTAGAAGGTGTCCGGGCGGCGCGGGGTGTCGACCGGGATCAGGGGATCGGCGCCCTGGGGGCGGGGGGTGAAGCCCACCGCGTGGTTCGAGGAGGCGAAGACGACGCGTCCCACGCCCTCCTGGCGCGCGGCCTCGTACAGGTTGTACGTGCCCTCGATGTTCGCCCTGAGGATCTTCTCGAAGGAGGATTCCAGCGAGATGCCGGCGAGGTGGACGATCGCGTCGACGCCCCGCACGGCCTCGCGCAGCGCCGCACTGTCGGTGAGGTCCGCGGTGATCGCGTCGGGTTCGCCCTCGACGGGGAGCAGGTCGAACAGGCGGAGTTCGTAGCCGTAGGACGGGAGCAGGTCCCGCATCAGGGTGCCGAGTCCGCCGGCGGCGCCGGTGAGCAGAACGGTGCGGGGAGCGGGCATCCTCGGGTCTCCTTGGGGGTCCTGGAGGGGTCTCCTTGAGGTGAAGCCGCATGTGTGTACGACATTCACATCCGTGGACACGCTAGGGAGGGGTGGCCGGTGTCGTCAAGTGTGACGTAGAGCTGGGGATTCTGCCCCGTAGTTGGCTGTCGGTCGCCTTGACCCGCCCCGCGGGGGCCCTTAGCGTGAAAGTGTTCAGAAATGTAGACGTTAATCAGAAGCGTGCACGATTGTATGTCCAGGGAGAGCCCGTGACGCCAGCCCCTCTCACCGCCGCCCTAGCCGCCCGACTCACCGTTCCGAGCGGTCCGCTGTTCTTCCCCGTCACCGCGTACGGCCCCGACGGCTCGCTCGATCTCGACGTCTTCCGCACGCATGTGCGCCAGGGCGTGGAGGCCGGCGCCGCGGCCGTCTTCGCGTGCTGCGGAACGGGGGAGTTCCACGCGCTGACGCCCGAGGAGTTCCAGGACTGCGTACGGGCCGCGGTGGAGGAGACGGCCGGGCGCGTGCCCGTGGTCGCGGGCGCCGGATACGGCACCGCGCTCGCCGTGCGCTACGCGCGTCTCGCGGAGGAGGCCGGGGCCGACGGGCTGCTCGCCATGCCGCCGTATCTGGTCGTGGCCGGGCAGGAGGGGCTGCTGCGCCACTACCGGGAGCTGGCCGCGGCCACCGCCCTGCCGGTCATCGTCTACCAGCGCGACAACGCCGTGTTCACGCCCGAGACCGTCGTCGGGCTGGCACGCACCGAGGGGATCATCGGGCTCAAGGACGGGCTCGGCGACCTGGACCTGATGCAGCGGATCGTGAGCGCCGTACGTGCCGAGGATCCCGGTGACTTCCTGTACTTCAACGGGCTGCCGACCGCGGAACTGACCCAGCTCGCCTACCGGGGCATCGGCGTCACCCTCTACTCGTCGGCCGTCTTCTGCTTCGCGCCCGAGATCGCGCTCGCCTTCCACAAGGCGCTGGGCACCGGTGACGACGTGACCGCGAACCGGCTCCTGGACGGCTTCTACCGGCCGTTCGTCGAGCTGCGGGCGCAGGGGCGCGGGTACGCCGTCTCGCTCGTCAAGGCCGGCGTACGGCACTCCGGGCTCGACGTCGGGGAGGTCCGGCCGCCGCTGCACGAGCCGACCGAGGATCATGTCAAGCAGCTGGTGCGGCTCGTCGAGCGTGGTCACACGCTTCTGGAGGCCGCGTCCGAGACCGCGGCCGTTGTCGGTTCCGAGTTCGAGGAGAGCGTGTGAAGGCGTCCGCATTCGTCTATCCCTGGGACGTCAACGGCGACCCCGACGCCGCCCGCCGGATCGCCGCGCTCGGCGTGGAACAGGTGACCCTCGCCTCCGCGTACCACTCCACGCGCGCGTTGACCCCCCGTCACCCGCGCCACCGCATCGTCACCGCCGAGCACACGGCCGTGCTGTACCCCACCGACCCCACGGACGAGCGCTGGGCGGGCCGTGAACTGCGCCCCTACGCCGCCGGGGCCTGGGCCCCCGGGGACGCGTACGGCGAGGCTGCCGACGCCCTCGCCGACGCGGGCCTCGACGTGCACACCTGGGTCGTCCTCGCCCACAACTCCCGCCTGGGCGCCGACCGTCCGGAAACCTCCGTGGTCAACGCCTACGGGGACCGTTACCCGTGGGCGCCCTGCATCGCGCAGCCCGCCACGCGCGCGTACCTCGTCGATCTCGCCGCCGAGGCCGCCGTACGGCCCGGGGCGCGCGGTACGGAACTGGAGTCCCTCGGCTGGTACGGACTCGCGCATCTGCACGCCCACGACAAGACCGGCGCCATCGGGCTCGGCGACGCCGGCCAGTATCTGATGGCCCTGTGCTTCTGCCCGTCCTGCCGGGCGGGGTACGGCGGCCAGGGCCTGGACCCCGACGAGCTGGCGGCGGCCGTACGCGCCGCGCTGGAGCCGCTGTGGCGTGGCGAGCCGGATCACGGGGGATGGGTGGGGGTCGAGAAGACCCTCGGTGAGGAGAAGGCGGCCCTCACGCGCGCGTGGCGCGAGGAAACCGCCCGCACGCTCCAGGAGGCGGCCGTCACGGCGGTCCGGGCGGCGGCCCCGGCCGGCTTCCAGGTCCTGCTGCACGCCGACCCCGTCCCGTACCACGTCGGCGCCAACCCGGGTGTGGACCCCGCGCACATCCTGTCCGTCGCGGACGGTGTGGTGGTGCCGTGCACGGGCGGAGCGGGCCTGCTGACGCCGTTCGCGGAGGCGGACCGCCCGGGCGCCGTCCTGGCCGCCAACCTCGTCGTGGTCTCCGGGATGGGCGGCAGCCCGGGCACCCTCGCGGCGGACGCGGAGCACGCGGCCGAACTCGGGGCCACGGAACTGCGGCTCTATCACGCCGGGTTGGCGTCGGACGCCGACCTGGACGCGGTACGGGACGCGCTGGCCCGGCGCTGAGACAGCGGGACCGCGGCCGGCCCGATCGCCGTGGGCGCCGACATCAGGGTGTTGAAGGGGCCTCGTCCTGAAATTCCCCCAGAGGGGGGACCCCCGGACGGGCTGAAATGAGGGCGAGCAGCCCTGTGCGGACCGCCTCGCCCCGTACGCTCCCCGCATGCCCCTGAGCCTCACCGTCCTCGGCACCGCCTCTCCGCATCCGGAGCCGGGACGCCCCTGCTCCGGCTATCTGGTGCGCGGCGGTGGTGCCGAGGTGTGGGTGGACGCCGGGCCCGGCACCTTCGCAGAGTTGCAGAGGCACACCGATCCCGCACGGCTCACCGCGATCTGGATCTCCCATCTGCACGCCGATCACCTCGCCGATCTGATCGCCGCCGTGTACGGGTTCGCGTACGGCGGGCTGACCCCGCCCGCGCCGATTCCCGTCTACGCGCCGCGTGAGTGCGCGCGCCGGCTCGCGGGGTTCTTCGGGCAGCCCAACCTCTACTTCCTGAGCGGAATCCTCGACTTCAGGCCGCTGTACGACGGCCACACCGTCCGGCACTGGAACCTGCGCCTCACGACCCGTGCCGTCTCCCACGGCATGGAGGCGTACGGACTGCGCGCCGAGTCGCAGGGGAAGGTTCTCGCGTACTCCGGGGACACCGGACCCTGCGAGGCGCTCGGGGAACTCGCCAAGGGTGCCGACCTGTTCCTGTGCGAGGCCGACATCGACCGGCATGGTGATAACGATGGCGAACAGGTACATCTGACGCCGGAGGACGCCGGCGCGTACGCGAAGGGCGCCGGCTCGCTGCTCGTCACCCACGTCGGACCCACGCTCACTCCCGACGCGGCCACCGACCGTGCCGCCGCCGTCTTCGGCGGGCCCACCGACACGGCGTACGAGGGCACCACGAAGCTCATCTGACCCGCGTGACGGCCCCCGCATCATGCGTCTTCTTTACTTTCTTTGTCGGAAGCGTTGACGAAACACGGAGCCCCTCCTACCTTCAAGCCGTCGTACTTCGTACGTCATATATGAGACGCGATATGTGAGATCCGATACGCGAGATCTGATCCGGTGGATCCGGTCCGTCAAGCTTCCGAGAGGCACGCATGACCTCTGTGCCCACGCCGATCCCGTCCCGCACGCAGTTCGTGCAGGAAGGGATCAAACACCGCATCCTCACCGGACAGTTGACGCCGGGGCAGGCCCTGGTCGAGACCGAGCTCGCCGCACAGTTCGGGGTGTCGAAGACCCCGGTGCGCGAGGCGCTCAAGACGCTGGCCGGCACCGGGCTGGTCGTGATGAACCAGTACAAGGGCGTCACGGTGCGCATGGTGGACGCGGACATGGCGCGCGAGGTCTACGACGTACGGCTCCTGCTGGAGCCGGAGGCCCTCAAGCGGTCCGTGCGCAGAGGCGCCTCGCTCGATGCCGCCCGGGACGCGCTCACCCGCGCCGACCAGGCCACCGACACCGCCGAACGCTCCCTGGCCAACCGGGAGTTCCACCGCTCGCTCTACGTCCGGTGCGGCAATCCGCTGCTCGGCCGGATGCTCGACGAGGTCCGCGACCAGGCCGCCCTGGTCTCCGCCGTCGCCTGGGCCGCCAACCCCTCCTGGGAGCGGGAGGCGGACGAGCACCGCGAGATCCTGCGGCTCGCCCTCGCCGGTGACTCGGACGGCGCGGCGCGCGCCCTGCACGCGCACATCGAGTCGTTCGTGCAACGGGCTTACCCGGCAGGGGAGTCCGAGGCCCAGGGAGAGGACGGTCAGGAATGAGCGGCGTGGCGTTCGAGGCACAACGGGCGGCCCTGGCCGACGTGGTGGCGATCCCGGTGACCCCGTTCGCCGAGGACGGCACCGTCGACCGGACCGCCCACCGGGCCCTCCTGCGCCGACTGATCGACGGCGGCATCACCACCCTCACGCCGAACGGCAACACGGGTGAGTTCTACACCCTGACCCCCGAAGAGCGGCGCCTCGTCACCGAGTTGACCGTCGACGAGGTCGGTGACCGGGCCGTGATTCTCGTCGGGGTCGGGCACGACGTACCGACCGCCGTGGCAGCCGCCCGGCACGCCCAGGACGCCGGGGCCGCGATGGTGATGGTCCATCAGCCCATCCACCCGTACGTCTCGCAGGGCGGCTGGGTCGACTACCACCGGGCCATCGCCGAGGCCGTGCCCCGACTGGGGGTCGTCCCGTACATCCGCAACGCCTCGCTGAGCGGCCTCAGGCTCGCCGAACTCGCCGACGTCTGCCCGAACGTCATCGGCGTGAAGTACGCCGTCCCGGACGCCGCCCGTTTCGCCGCCTTCGCACGGGACGCCGGCCTCGAACGTTTCGTGTGGGTGGCCGGGCTCGCCGAGCCCTACGCGCCCTCCTACTTCTCGGCCGGCGCCACCGGCTTCACCTCCGGGCTGGTGAACGTCGCCCCGGCCGTTTCGCTGAACATGATCGAAGCGCTTCGATCGGGGGACTACCCGGGTGCCATGAAGGTCTGGGAGCAGATCCGCCGCTTCGAGGAACTGCGCGGCGCCAACGCCTCCGCGAACAACGTGACCGTCGTCAAGGAGGCCCTCGCCTCTCTCGACCTGTGCCGCCGCGACGTCCGCCCGCCGAGCCGCGCCCTGCCCGAGGACGAACGCGCCGAGGTCGCCGAGATAGCCGCCGGGTGGTCCATATGAAGCCCGGCCAGGCACGAAAAGCACCGGAGGAGCTCAGGAGCCATCAGTGGTACGGGACCGACGGGCTGCGCTCCTTCAGCCACCGGGCCCGCACCCGCCAGCTCGGCTACCTCCCCGAGGAGCACCTCGGCAAGCCCGTCATCGCGATCCTCAACACCTGGTCGGACATCAACCCCTGTCATGTGCACCTGCGTGACCGGGCGCAGGCCGTGAAGCGGGGTGTGTGGCAGGCGGGCGGATTCCCCCTGGAGTTCCCGGTCTCCACCCTCAGCGAGACCTTCCAGAAGCCGACCCCCATGCTCTACCGCAACCTCCTCGCCATGGAGACGGAGGAGCTGCTGCGCTCGTACCCCGTCGACGGGGCCGTCCTGATGGGCGGCTGCGACAAGTCCACGCCCGCCCTGCTCATGGGGGCGGCCAGCGTCGACCTGCCCGCCGTCTTCGTGCCGGCCGGGCCCATGCTGCCGGGGCACTGGCGAGGCGAGATCCTCGGCTCCGGCACCGACATGTGGAAGTACTGGGACGACAAGCGCGCCGGGCTCATCGGCGACTGCGAGATGACGGAGCTGGAGAGCGGGCTCGCCCGTTCCCCCGGGCACTGCATGACCATGGGGACGGCGTCCACGCTCACCGCCGCCGCCGAGGCGCTCGGGGTGACCGTGCCGGGGGCGTCCAGTATCCCCGCCGTCGACTCCGGGCACGATCGGATGGCCGCCGCGTCGGGCCTCAGGATCGTCGAACTGGTCCACCAGGACCGGAAGTTGAGCGACATCCTCACCGCCGACGCCTTCACCGACGCGGTCACGACCGTCCTCGGCCTCGGCGGCTCCACCAACGCCGTGATCCATCTGATCGCCATGGCGGGCCGGGCCGGTGTCCGGCTCACCCTCGACGACTTCGACCGCATCGCGCGGACCGTACCGGTGCTCGCCAACGTACGGCCCGGTGGACAGACGTACCTCATGGAGGACTTCCACTTCGCCGGGGGCCTGCCCGGATTCCTCTCCCGGATCACGGATCTGCTGCATCTGGAACGGCCGACGGTGTCGTTCGACAGCATGCGTGAGCAGCTCGACGGCGCGCAGGTGCACAACGACGACGTCATCCGCCCGCGCGACAAGCCCGTCGCGAACGAGGGCGGGGTCGCCGTCCTGCGCGGCAACCTCTGTCCGGACGGTGCGGTCATCAAGCACATCTCCGCCGAGCCGCACCTGCTCCAGCACACCGGACGCGCGGTCGTCTTCGACGACTACCGGACCATGCAACGCACCATCAACGACCCGGAGTTGGACATCACCGCCGACACGGTCCTGGTGCTGCGCGGCTCCGGCCCCAAGGGTGGCCCGGGCATGCCCGAGTACGGGATGCTGCCCATCCCCGACCACCTGCTCAAGCAGGGGATACGGGACATGGTGCGGATCTCCGACGCCCGGATGAGCGGGACGAGTTACGGCACGTGCGTGCTGCACGTGGCCCCCGAGTCACATGTCGGCGGGCCGCTCGCACTCGTCCGCACCGGGGACTCCATCACCCTCGACGTCGAGGGACGGTCGCTTCAACTCAACGTGGACGACGACGAGTTGGCGCGCAGGCGGGCGGATTGGACGCCGCCGGCCGAACGGTACGAGCGCGGGTACGGCGCGCTCTACAACGAGCAGATCACACAGGCCGACACCGGCTGCGACTTCGAGTTCCTGGCCAGGCCGGGCAAGGTGCGCGACCCGTACGCGGGCTGACCACAGCAGCAGCAAGCAGCACCACATCGCACAACCCTGCACCAGGAGAAAGCGCTTCCCGTACGACGCAGGCACGACGCACGCACGACGTACCGAGAACGGAGAACAGTCATGGCCCAAGCCGCAGTCGTGGCGAAACCGCCCGCGCCTCCCCGGCGGCGGCGTGCCTCCGCGACGCCGCGAAGGCTCCCGTATCTGCTGATCGCACCGGCCGCCCTGCTCATGGTGGGCTTCATCGCCTACCCGGTCATCAGCGTCTTCTACTACAGCCTGCAGCACTTCAACCCCACCAAGCCCTGGCGCAACGGCTTCGCGGGCTTCGACAACTTCACGCACGCCTTCACCGACGACCCCCAGTTCTGGGACACGCTGGTCTTCAGCGGCAAGTGGGTCGTCGTCGAGGTCGGCCTGCAGCTGATGTTCGGTCTGGCGCTCGCGCTGATCGTCAACCAGACCTTCGTGGGGCGGTCGATCGGCCGTGCGCTGGTCTTCTCGCCCTGGGCCGTCTCGGGCGTACTCACCTCCGCGATCTGGGTGCTGCTCTACAACTCCCAGACGGGCATCACCCGTTACCTCGCCGACGCGGGCATCGGCACGTACGGCACGAGCTGGCTGTCGGAGACCTCCACCGTGTTCCCGGCGGCGATCGTCGCCGACCTGTGGCGAGGCGTGCCCTTCTTCGCGATCCTCATCCTCGCCGACCTCCAGTCCGTCTCGAAGGACCTGTACGAGGCCGCCGAGGTCGACGGCGCCAGCCGGTTCAAGCAGTTCTGGCACATCACGCTGCCGCACCTCAAGGACGCCATCGTCCTGTCCACGCTGCTGCGCGCGGTCTGGGAGTTCAACAACGTCGACCTCCTCTACACCCTCACGGGCGGCGGACCGGCCGGCGAGACCACGACACTCCCGCTCTACATCGCCAACACCAGCGTCGACGCCCACAACTTCGGCTACGCGTCGGCCCTCACCACGGTCGCGTTCGTGATCCTGCTCTTCTTCTCGATCGTCTACCTGCGGCTGAGCAAGTTCGGAGGGGAGAACAAGTGATCACCAAGGAAGCCACCGTGATCGTGCCCACGCCCGTGGACGACATCCCCGAGCCGCCGCGTCCGGCCAGGAAGCAACGACGCGCCTGGGACGAGGCCCCGCGCTGGCAGATCTACCTCCCCCTCGGGATCTACCTCGTCTTCACCCTCATCCCCTTCTACTGGATCCTCCTCTTCGCGCTGCGCCCGGCCGGGTCGACCTCCCTCGTCCCCTGGCCGATGACCCTCGACCACTTCGACAAGGTGTGGACCGAGCGAAGCTTCGGCACGTACTTCGAGAACAGCATCCTCGTCGGCCTCGCCACGCTGGTGATGACGACGCTCGTCGCCCTGGCCGGCGGTTACGCCCTCGCCCGCTTCGACTTCAAGGTCAAGCGCGCCTTCATGCTGGCCCTGCTCTGCTCCCAGTTCGTGCCGGGCGCCCTGCTGCTGGTGCCGCTGTTCCAGATCTTCGCCGAGCTTCAGATGATCAACTCGCTGGGCGCGGTCATCATCGCCGAGACGGTCTTCCAGCTCCCGCTGTCGATGATCCTCATCAGCGGATTCATCAAGAACGTGCCGTACACCCTGGAGGAGGCCGCCTGGGTCGACGGATGCAACCGTTTCACCGCGTTCCGGATCGTCGTACTGCCGTTGCTGCGGCCCGGGTTGATCGCCGTCGGCTCCTTCGCCTTCGTGCACTCCTGGAACCACTTCCTGTTCGCCCTGATGTTCCTCAGCGACCAGGGCAAGCAGACCATCCCGGTCGGCCTCAACACCCTGATGAGCGCGGACAGCGTCGACCTGGGCGCCCTCGCGGCGGGCGGCATCATCGCCGCCGTACCCGTGGTGATCGTGTTCGCCTTCATCCAGAAGTGGCTGATCACCGGCTTCAGCGCGGGGGCGGTGAAGGGATGAGACGCCTTCTTCAAGTAGCCGCGTCCATCGGCTTGTTGGGCGCCGTACTGAGCACCCCGGCCGGCGCAGACGCCCGTGACCTCAGCCGCGACACCCTGCCCGCGAACGACGGCTGGGCCGCCGCCGAGGGCGGCACCACCGGCGGCGCGGCGGCGGACGACGCCCACGTGTTCACCGTACGCAGCCGCGCCGAACTCGTCCGCGCCCTCGACGGCGGCAGCGCCACCCCGAAGATCATCCGTGTCGCGGGGGTCATTGATGCCAACACCGCTGATGACGGTGGGCACTTGGGGTGTGGTGACTACGCGTCCGGGACCGGCTACACGGTGCGGAAATACCTGGCCGCGTACGACCCGCGCACCTGGGGTTCCGCCAAGCCGAGCGGGGCGCAGGAAGAGGCCCGGCAGATCGCGGCGGCCCGGCAGGCCGAGCGGATCGTGCTGCCCGTCGGCTCCAACACGACCATCCTCGGGCTCGGTTCGGGCGCCGTCCTCAAGGGCGCGAGCCTCCAGGTCAAGAACGCGGACAACGTGATCGTCCGCAACCTCGAACTCCGCGACGCCTACGACTGCTTCCCCGTCTGGCAGCCCAACTCCGGTGGCCTGGGCGACTGGAAGACGGCGTACGACACGATCTGGCTGAACGGCGCCACCCATGTGTGGGTCGACCACGTCACCGCCTCCGACAAGGGCCACCCGGACGCCGACGAGCCCACCTACTTCGCCCGCAACTACCTGCGCCACGACGGTCTGTTGGACATCACCAACGGCTCCGACCTGGTCACCGTCTCCTGGAGCCGGTTCGCCGACCACGACAAGGCGATGCTCATCGGCAGCGGCGACACGGCCACCGGTGACCGCGGGAAGCTCCGTGTCACCCTGCACCACAACGAGTTCCGCTCGGTGACGCAGCGCGCCCCGCGCGTCCGCTTCGGACAGGTGCACGTCTACAACAACCGCTACCTGGTCGACCACGACGACGACTACCGCTACTCGGTCGGCGTCTCCACCGAGTCCGCCGTGTACGCCGAGAACAACGCCTTCACCACCCCAGGGCACGTCGAGGCCGCCGACCTGGTCAAGAGCTGGAACGGCACCGCCCTGCACCAGACCGGCACCCTCTTCAACGGCTTCCCGGTCGATCTTCTGACCATCTACAACGCCTACAACTCGGGCAGTGAGCGTGACCTCACGGCCGACGTCGGCTGGACGCCTACCCTGCACACAAAGATCGACAGCGCCGACACGGCCGACCGAGAGGTGGCACGCGGCGCGGGCGCAGGGAGGCTCACATGAACACGACACCGACGGCCACATCGACGGCCACTTCGTCGCTGGTCACCCCGGTTCCGGTGGTTCTCGCGGGAGCGCGCGGTCACGGCCACTGGCATCTGGCGAACATCCGCCGGCTCCAGGACAAGGGGCTCGTCCGGCTGGCGGGCGTCTGCGAGCTGACCCCGCTGACCGACGAGGAGCTGGACGGCCTCGGCACCCCCGAGCAGTCCGCCGACTTCGGCGCGCTCCTCGACTCCACCGGCGCCGCCGTCGCCGTGATCTGCACGCCGATCCCCACCCACACCGACCTCGCGCTCATCGCCGCCGCCAAGGGCGTGCACCTGCTGCTGGAGAAGCCGCCGGCGCCCTCGTACGCGGAGTTCCGCCGGATGGCCGACGGGGTCGCGGCGGCCGGGGTCGCCTGCCAGATCGGGTTCCAGTCGCTGGGCTCGCACGCCCTGCCCGCGATCCGGGAACTGATCTCCGAGGGCGCCATCGGCACGGTGACCGGCGTCGGCGGGGCGGGCGCGTGGGCGCGCGACGAGGCGTACTACCGGCGTGCGCCCTGGGCAGGCAAGCGCAGGCTGAACGGCGTGGACGTCATCGACGGCGCCCTCACCAACCCCCTCGCGCACGCGGTCGCCACCGGCCTCGCCCTTGCCGGGAGCACCCGCGCCAAGGACGTCACCGGTATCGAGACCGAGCTGCTGCGCGCCAACGACATCGAGTCCGACGACACCTCGTGCGTCCGCGTCTCCACGGTGAACGGCGTCCCGGTCACCGTCGCCGCCACCCTGTGCGCCGAACACCCGGGCGACCCGTATGTCCTCGTGCACGGCACCAGCGGCCGGATCACCTTCTGGTACAAGCAGGACCGCGTGCTCCTCCAGCGTTCCGGACACGGCCCGGAGGAGTACGAGTACGACCGCACCGACCTGCTGGAGAACCTCGTCGACCATCTCACCGAGGGCGCGGAACTGCTGGTCGTGCCCGACGTGACCGGCGCGTTCATGCGGGTCGTCGAGGCGATCCGCCAGGCCTCCGACCCGGCTGAACTCCCCTCTGAAGCATGGGAGTTCGCGCCCGGGGAGACCCCCCGCCGAGTGGTCCCCGGCATCGACGGTCTCGTCGCTGCCGCCGCCGACACCCTCTCCCTCTACTCCGAGCTGGGCGCCTCCTGGGCGCTCCCGAAAGAGGTGAGCACCTGATGAACCAGATGCCCAACGAGTCGCTGGTCCTGCGGGTCGCGGGCCGCCCGGTCGGCCGCTACACCGGCCGGCCGGAGCTGCCGCTCCGCCACGCGCCCCGCCCGTATCTGCACCCCGTCACCACCCTGGCCGGCACCGCCGTCACCGAGCTCAGCCCCGCCGACCACACCCACCACCTCGGCGTCGGTGTCGCCATTCCCGACGTCGAGGGGAACAACTTCTGGGGCGGGCGCACCTATGTCCGGGACCAGGGTCCGACCGAGCTGGACAACCACGGCGCCCAGCGGCACACCGCCTACCAGCTCCGCGACCCCGACGGCTTCGTCGAGGAACTGCGCTGGATGGTGGGCGGGGCCGAGCTGCTGCGCGAGCGCCGAACGGTCGCCGCCACCGAACTCACCGGCTCCGCCTGGGCGTTGGACTTCACCTTCTCCCTCACCAACACCACCACCGGCCCCCTCTCCATCGGCAGCCCCGCCACCAACGGCCGCCCCGGCGCCGCCTACGGCGGCTTCTTCTGGCGGGCGCGCAAGGAGCCCGGCGCCCCCGACGTCTTCACGGCCGCCACCGAGGGTGAGTCGGCGGTCCACGGCACCCGCGCAGACTGGCTCGCCCTGGCCGGTACCAACTGGACGCTCGTCTTCGCCGGCGCCACCGAACAGACCCGCCGCGACCCGTGGTTCGTCCGGGCCGAGGAGTACCCGGGGGTCGGCTCGTCGCTCGCGTACGACGAGCGGCTGCCGATCGACGCCGGTGAGACCGCCGTACGCCGGATCGTCACCGTCGTCGCCGACGGGCGCCTCGACCGGGGCGAGGCCGCGGCTCTGGTACGGAAGGCGGTGAGCGCGTGATCACCGGTGCCGATCTCGGCGACGGGACCTATCGCAACCCGGTCCTGAACGCCGACTGGTCCGACCCGGACGTCGTCCGTGTCGGCGACGACTTCTACCTCACCGCGTCCAGCTTCGGCAGGGCACCGGGCCTGCCCCTTCTCCACTCCCGGGACCTCGTCAACTGGACCCTCGTCGGCCATGCCCTCGAACGCCTGCGACCGGACAGTGAGTTCACGGTTCCGCGCCACGACTGCGGTGTCTGGGCACCCTCGCTGCGCTATCACGACGACCGGTTCTGGATCTTCTGGGGCGACCCCGACCACGGCATCTTCCAGGTCAACTCCCCGGCGATACGCGGCCCTTGGACCAGTCCGCACCTGGTCAAGGAGGGCAAGGGACTCATCGACGCGTGCCCGCTGTGGGACGAGGAGACCGGCGAGGCGTATCTCGTGCACGCCTGGGCCAAGTCCCGGTCGGGCATCAAGAACCGGCTCACCGGCCACCGGATGCACCCCGAGGGCACGGGACTTCTGGACGAGGGCAAGGTGATCGTCGACGGCGACCGCATCCCCGGCTGGTTCACCCTTGAGGGCCCGAAGCTCTACCGGCACGACGGCTGGTTCTGGATCCTGGCACCCGCCGGGGGAGTGGAGACCGGCTGGCAGGGCGCCTTCCGCTCCCGGGACTTCTTCGGGCCGTACGAGGAGCGAATCGTCCTGGAGCAGGGGGACACCGACGTCAACGGGCCCCACCAGGGCGGCTGGGTGCGCACGTCGGCCGGCGAGGACTGGTTCCTCCACTTCCAGCAGCGCGGCCCGTACGGCCGTGTCGTGCACCTCCAGCCGATGAGCTGGGGTGGAGCGGAGGGGCCGGAGGGTGCGGACGGCTGGCCGGTCGTGGGCAACGCCGGCGTCCCCGTCGCCGTACACCGCAAGCCCGGTCTGCCGGCGCAGCCGCCCACCGCGCCCGCCACCGACGACGACTTCCCCGGCGGACGGTACGGCCGTCAGTGGCAGTGGACGGCCAACCCCCAGGACGGCTGGGCCACCCAGCACTCGGGGGACGGGCTACGGCTGAGCTGCGTACGCAGTGCCGACGCCCATGACCTGCGGAAACTCCCGAACGTCCTCACCCAGCGGCTGCCCGGCGTCGAATGCGTGGTCGAGGTGGAGCTACGCCTCGACAGCGAGGAGCCGGGGGCCCGGGCCGGGCTCGCCGTGCTGGGCGACTCCTTCGGCTGGATCGGCCTGGAGCGTGCGGACGACGGTACGGTCCGGCTCGTCCACCGGTTCGCGGAGTCCGTCGCCGACCGGGAGCGGGACGCCGGTCATCCGCGGGTGGCTCCCGGGGGACGGGTCCGGCTGCGGATCGCGGTCGGGGCGGGGGCGCGCTGCCGGTTCGCGTACGACCTCGGTGCCGGGGAGGGCTGGGAGTCGTCCGGGCCGGTGTTCGCCGCCACCCCCTGGCGCTGGGTCGGCGCCCTGCTCGGCCTCTTCGCGCTCGCACCCGTCGGCGGGGGACAGGCCGGCGCGGCCACGTTCACACAGTTCAGCGTCACCTCTACGTAACTCACCTTATTCGTATGCCTGTTGGGAGCCGCAATGACGCACTTCCCTAGCAAGCGCTTACCGGGCGCCCCTGGCCCCGTCGCCGTCGGCAGAACCCTGGCGACCGTCGTGGCTCTGGTGGCCGCCCTGGCCCTCGGAGCGGCCGGTGAGGCGACCGCGGTCACCTCCGTGACGGCCGCCGCTCCCTCCACGGCCAAGGGCCCCGTGACGGCGGCCCCCCGCTGGACCGACCGGGCCCACGGTTTCGCCTCCCTCGCCGGCGGCACCTCCGGCGGAGCGGGCGGCGAGGTCGTCACGGTCACCGACCAGGCCTCGCTGGTGAAGTACGCGGCGGCCGAGGAGCCGTACGTCATCCGGGTCGCGGGCTCGATCGACGTGGCGCCCTTCGGAGCGGATGTCGTCGTCACCTCGAACAAGACGCTCATCGGCGTCGACGACACCGGCGAGATCGTCCACGGTGAACTGCACCTGAACCCCGGCACCAGCAACGTGATCATCCGCAATCTGACGATCCGTGACTCGTATGTCGAGGGCGACTGGGACGGCAAGACGACCGACTTCGACGCCATCCAGATGGACACCGTCGACCACGTCTGGATCGACCACAACCGCTTCACGCACATGGGCGACGGGCTGCTCGACATCCGCAAGGACAGTCAGTACATCACCGTGTCCAGCAATCAGTTCACCCACCACAACAAGGCGTTCGGGATCGGCTGGACGGCCAATGTGCTCACCCAGATCACCATCGACCACAACTGGTTCACGGGCACGAAGCAGCGCAACCCTTCCGCCGACAACTGCGCCTACGCGCACCTCTACAACAACTACGTGTCGGCGCAGGTCGCCGACGGCGATCCCGTCTGGACGTACGGGAACTGGTCGCGCGGCAGGACGAAGATGGTCATCGAGAACAGCTACTACGACGGTGTCCAGCATCCCTACCAGGCGGACGCCACCGCCGAGTTGGTGCAGCGCGGGTCGATCCTGAGGAACGTCAGCGGGCGGCAGGACGCGTGGGGTACCGCCTTCGAACCCCGTGACTTCTACGCCTACCGGCTGGACCCGGCCGCCGCCGTACCCGCGCTGGTCAAGCGCTTCTCCGGGCCGCAGCAGCGGATCGGCGCCGCGGTGACACTCCACGTCCCCGCCGCCTACCCGACCGTTCAGGCCGCCGTCGACGCCGTGCCCGCCGGCAATGACAGCCCGGTGACCATCGCCGTCGCGCCGGGCACGTACCGCGAGAAGGTCTTCATCCCGGCCGGCAAGGCGCACATCCTGCTCCAGGGGACCGGCCGGAACCGCTCCGACACCGTCATCGTCTACAACACGCCCGCCGAGTACGGCGGTTCGACGGGAAGCGCCACGGTCCGCATCGCCGCGAGCGACGTCACCGCCCGCAACCTCACCTTCAGCAACGACTTCGACGAGGCCGCGGTCGAGCTGAAGGGCGAGCAGGCGCTCGCGATGAAGACGACCGGCGACCGGATCGTCTTCGAGAACACCGCCTTCCTGGGCAACCAGGACACCCTGATGACCGACAGCCCCAAGCTGGACGTGATCAGCCGCGTCTACGTCCGCGACTCGTACATCGAGGGCGACGTCGACTTCGTCTACGGGCGCGCGACGACCGTCATCGAGCGGTCGGTGATCCGCGCGCTGAGCCGCGGTTCCACCACCAACAACGGCTACCTCACCGCCGCTTCGACCTGGACGGGCAATCCGTACGGCTTCCTGATCACCCGCTCCAAGGTCGTGAGCGACGCGCCCGCCGGCTCCTTCCACCTCGGGCGGCCCTGGCACCCGGGCGGCGAGCCGAACGCCGTGGCCCAGGTCCTGTTCCGGGACACCGAGTTGCCCGCCGCGATCAAGGCCTCGCCGTGGACCGACATGAGCGGCTTCTCGTGGAAGGACGCGCGCTTCACCGAGTACCGGACCTACGGACCCGGCGCCGAAGTGACCGCCGACCGGCCGCAGATGAGCGAGTCCGACGCGGCCACGCACACCGTGGCCGACTACCTGAACGGTACGGACGGCTGGGCCCCCCACGTCCGCCGCTGACCCCCCACAACTTCACAGTCTCCGATTGATCCAGAAGAGAGAGTGCCGACCAATGAAGATCAGCATCCGCAGAAGCAGGCGCGCGGCCATCGCCGTGGCCCTGGGTTCCGTGCTCGCCCTGACCGCCACCGCCTGCGGCGACGACGGCAGCGGAGCGGGCGGGGACAAGGGCAACGAGGGCTCGGGCAAGGGCCGGATCACCTTCTGGGACAACAACGGCGGTGTGCGTACCGACGTCTGGAAGGAGATCATCGCCGACTTCGAGAAGGCCAACCCCGACATCAAGGTCAAGTACGTCGGGATACCGTCGGACAGCATCCAGTCCAAGTACGACACCGCGATCCAGGGCGGCGGCCTGCCCGACGTCGGCGGAGTCGGCGCGGCCATGCTCGCCGGCATCGCCGCCCAGAACGCCCTGGAGCCGCTGGACGACCGGCTCAAGAGCAGTTCGCTGAACGGCAAGCTGACCCCGGGCATGATCGACAGCGTGCGCAGCGCGGGCGGCGGCGACGACCTGTTCACCGTCCCGACCTCCGCGAACAACGGCACGCTCTGGTACCGCACCGACCTGTTCGAAGCGGCGAAGCTGGACCCGCCGACGACCTGGTCGAAGTTCTACGCCGCCGCGGACAAGCTCACCGACGCGAGCAAGAACAAGTTCGGTTACACCATTCGCGGTGGCGAGGGGTCGATCGCGCAGGCCCTGGACGCGATGTACGGGCAGTCCGGCATCACGTCGTTCTGGAAGGACGCGAAGACCACCGTCAACGACCCGAAGAACGTGGCGGCGCTGGAGAAGTACACCGCGCTGTTCAAGAAGGACACTCCGTCCGCCGACGTCAACAACGACTTCAAGAAGATGGTCGCCCAGTGGGACAGCGGCGACATCGGCATGCTGAGCCACAACCTCGGTTCCTACCAGGACCACCTGAAGGCGCTGGACGGCAAGTTCCGGGGCATTCCGAACCCGACGCAGGACGACGGGACCCGGGTTCAGGTCTCCAACCCCGTTGACGGGCTCGGTCTGTTCAAGTCCAGCAAGAACAAGACGGCCTCGTGGAAGTTCATCGAGTTCGCCGTCTCGCACGCGTCCAACAGCAAGTGGAACGAGTCCGCCGGCGCCATTCCGTCCAACACGGAGGCGGCGAAGGACGCGTGGATCCAGTCCGCGGAGGCGACGAAGCTGGCGGCCGAGTCGCTGAACAGCGGCACGATCAAGATCGTGCAGTTGCCGTACTACCTGCCCGACTGGAACACGATCTCGAAGGCGGACAACGAGCCGAACTTCCAGAAGGTGTTGCTGAAGAAGATGAGTGCGAAGGAATTCCTGGACACGCTGGCCGAGCAGCTGAACGCTGCGCAGGCTGAGTGGAACGAGCAGGTGAGCTAGGTCGGCTCTTCGGCTGCGGTTTCTGCCGTGGCTGGTCGCGCCCCGCGGCGGAGCCGCACATAGATACAGCCCCGCGCCCCTTTTGGGGGCGCGGGTCCCCTGACCCCCTCTCTGAAAGGCACAACGTCGTGTCTCTTAGCCGTCGACAGGTGACCGCGGCTGTTCTAGCCGCCGTTCCTCTCGCTGTCGGTACCTCGGAGAGCGCCTCAGCGCATTCCGGTCGTCGTTCTCGCACGATCTATATCGCCGGTGATTCCACCGCCGCCCAGAAATACGCTGACGCCGCCCCGGAGACCGGGTGGGGAATGGCGCTTCCCTTCTTTCTTCGGGAAGGCCTGGTTGTCGCCAATCACGCGGTGAACGGGCGTAGTTCCAAGAGTTTCTTCGATGAGGGGCGGCTGGCCGCCATTCTCGATGTGATCGCCCCCGGTGACCTCCTTCTCATCCAGTTCGGGCACAACGACGAGAAGAGCGCCGACCCCGTCCGTTACACCGAGCCCTGGACGACGTACCAGGACCATCTGCGGCTGTACGTCGACGGTGCGCGGGCCCGGGGTGCCCGGCCGGTGCTCGCCACCTCCGTCGAGCGGAGAAAGTTCGACGCGAGCGGCAACGCGCTGCCGACCCACGGCGACTACCCGGCGGCGATGCGTGCGCTCGCCGAGGAGGAGCACGTGGCGCTGCTCGACATCCAGGCCCTGTCGATCGCGCTCTGGCAGGAGTTGGGGGTCGAGGAGACGAAGAAGTACTTCAACTGGACAGCGACCGAGCAGGACAACACGCACTTCAATCCGCCGGGTGCCATCGCCGTGGCCCGGCTCGTCGCCGCAGGCCTGGAGCGGCGAAGGGTGCTGGCGCGCAGGGACGTGCGCCGCCTCGACGACGCGATCCCGGAGTCCTGGATCACCTGGCCGCCGGCCGCCGCGTAGCCGCTTTCCCCTCACGTCCGCCCAGCCCGTTCCTCCAGAAGGAGAGCCGCACCATGAACGCTCGCGCATGTCATGATCATGTCACCATGAGGGCAGCCGTCCTGCTCGGCTGCACCGCCCTCGTCCTGACCGTCACCGGCCCCGCCGCCCAGGCCGCCGCTCCGGCCCGTGACCTCGGCCGGCAGACCCTCGCCGCCGGTGACGGCTGGGCGTCCGACGCGGGTGGCACGACCGGCGGTTCGGCCGCCGACGCCGATCACGTCTACACCGTCACCACCTGGGCGCAGTTCAAGGCCGCGCTGAAGGACGGCGGCAACGCGCCCAAGATCATCAAGGTCAAGGGCATGATCGAGGCCGTGTCCGAGGGCTGCGAGGCCTTCGTCGCCGGGGGGTACGACCTCCAGCAGTACCTCAAGGACTACGACCCCGCCGTCTGGGGCAACGACAAGGTCGCCAGCGGTCCGCAGGAGGACGCGCGGGTCGCGTCCGCCGCCAACCAGGACAGCGTCATCAAGGCCGACGTCCCCAGCAACACCACCATCGTCGGCGTCGGCAGGAACTCCGGCATCCTCGGCGGCAGCCTCCAGGTCAAGGGCGTCTCGAACGTCATCCTGCGCAACCTCACCATCGAGGCACCCCTCGACTGCTTCCCGATGTGGGACCCGACCGACGACACCGGCACCGGGGCCTGGAACTCCGAGTACGACGCCGTGGTCGTCTACGGCACCGACCACGTGTGGATCGACCACAACACCCTCACCGACGGCCGCTACCCCGACAGCGAGCGGCCGAGCTACTTCGGCAAGATCTTCCAGCAGCACGACGGGCTGACGGACATCGTGCGCGGCGCCAACTACGTCACGATGTCGTGGAACTCGTTCAAGGACCATGACAAGAACATGCTGATCGGAAACAGCGACAGCGCCGCCGCGACGGACGCGGGCAAGCTCAAGGTCACGATGCACCACAACAAGTTCGAAGGGATCCTCCAGCGCTCTCCGCGCGTGCGCTTCGGACAGGTCGACGTCTACAACAACAGCTACGTGGTGACCGAGGAGCAGAAGTCCGACTACTACATCTTCGGTGTCGGCATCTCCTCGCAGCTGTACGCCAGCGACAACGCCGTCTCGCTGCCGGCCGGCACCAGTGTCGGCAAGGTGCTGAAGAAGTGGAAGGAGTCACCGCTCACCGCCGTGAACAACTACGTCAACGGCCAACTGACCGACCTGATCGCCGTCCACAACGCCGAGATCCCCGCCGAGACGCTCCAGTCGGGCGCCGGCTGGACGCCCACCCTCCGCACGAAGGTCGACTCGCCGCGCGCCGTGCCGTACATCGTCAACCGCGGTGCGGGCGCGGGCAAGGTCTGCTGATCATGGCGAGTCCTCAACTCCCCTTCAGCAGACGCTCGTTCGTCGTCGCGAGCTCCGGGGCCGCACTGGCCCTGGGGCTCGCGGCCCCCGCCCGCGCGGCCGGCCGAACCCGGTTCGGCCGCTACGGCTCCCCGTCCCGCCGCCTGACCGAACAGACCCTGTACGTCGACGCGGCGGGCACCGGTGACTTCACGGGCGTCCAGGCCGCCGTGACCGCCGTCGGCGGCACGGGATACACACTGGTCATCGCGCCGGGCGTCTACCGCGAGACCGTCACCGTCACGGCCGCCCGGACGGAACTGACCCTGATCGGCGCCTCCGAGAACCCGCGCGACGTCGTCATCGTGTACGACAACGCCGCCGGCACCCCGAAACCCGGGGGCGGCACCTACGGCACCACCGGCTCCGCCACCACCCTCGTGCAGGCGGCCGACTTCACGGCCCGCTGGATCACCTTCGCCAACGACTGGCTGCGCGCCGACCACCCGGAGATCACGGGGACCCAGGCCGTCGCCATCAAGGTGCAGGGCGACCGTGCGGCGTTCCACCACTGCCGGTTCCTCGGCCACCAGGACACCCTGTACGCCGACTCGATGAGCCGTGAGGCGTACGCCCGGCAGTACTTCGCGCACTGCTACGCCGAAGGGGACGTCGACTTCGTCTTCGGCCGGGCCACCGCCGTGTACGAGCGCTGCCACTTCCGCACCCTCAACCGCAGCGACCTCGCGGGCACCCCCTACGGCTTCGTCTTCGCGCCCTCCACCGTGGGCACCAACCCCCGCGGATACCTGGTCACCGACAGCCGCGTCACCAGTGAAGCCCCGGACGCCGCCTACAAGCTGGCCCGCCCCTGGGTGCCCAGCTCGGACACCGCCGCCCGCCCGATGCTCACCGTCCGGGACACCCACCTCGGGCCGGGCATCGACGCGGTCGCGCCCTACACCAACATGTCGGACACCTATCCCTGGCAGAGCCAGCGGTTCGCCGAGTACCGGAACACGGGCCCGGGAGCCCGGATCGTCGTCCCCGGGAACCGCCCCCAACTCACGCCCGCCGAAGCCGGGTCGGCGACCCGGGAGACCTACCTCGGCGACTGGACGCCATGGCGCGGACGGTGGTGCTGAGATGCGCCGACGCACACTGCTCACCGGGTTCACCGGCGGCCTGATCGCCACCGGCACGGCTCCCGCCCTCGCGTCCGCCGGCCGCCGCGTCCTGCATGTCCGTCCCGGCGGGTCGGTCCAGGCCGCCGTGGACACGGTGGTGGCGGCGGGCGGGGCCGGCCGGACGATCGTCGTGCATCCGGGGACGTACCGCGAAGTCGTCAACATCCCTGCCTCGGCAGCCGAGTTGACGATTCGCGGTGCCACCCACGACCCGCGCGACACCGTCATCGTGTACGACAACGCCAACGGCACCCGGAAACCCGACGGTTCGGGCACCTACGGCACCGCCGGCTCCGCCACCCTCACCTCGGCGGCGCCCGGCCTGACCGTACGCGACCTGACCCTCGCCAACGACTGGCTGCGCGCGGACCACCCCGAGATCACGGGGACGCAGGCCGTCGCCGCGTATGTCACGGGGGACCGGTCGCAGTTCACGCGTGTCCGGTTCCTGGCCCACCAGGACACCCTGTTCGCGGACACGACGGCACTGACCGCCTTCGACCGGCACTACTACCGCGACTGCTACATCGAGGGCGACGTCGACTTCGTCTTCGGGCGGGCGCGGGCCGTCTTCGAGCGCTGCCACTTCCACACCCTCGACCGGGACGTCGCCTTCAAGCCCGAGGGCATGGTCTTCGCGCCCGCCACGGCCCGCGCCAACCCCTACGGCTTCCTGGCCGTGCGCGGACTGGTGACCTCGGGCGCGGAGGACGGCGCGTACAGGATCGCCCGGCCCTGGGTGCCGTCGTACGAGACAACCGCCTGGCCCTCGTTGGTCGTTCGGGACACCTGGCTCGGCCCGGGCATCGACGCGGTGACCCCCTACATCAACATGCGCGAGGCCTACCCCTGGCAGACCATGCGCTTTCGTGAGTACGGCAACTCCGGTCCGGGCGCGGTGATCCCGGTGCCGGAGAACCGGCCGCAGCTCACACCGGCGGAGGCCGCCGAGCACACGCGGCGGACGTATCTCGGCGACTGGTGCCCCTATGAACGGCCGTGACCGGGAGGTGGGGCGACGTACGCGCCGGCAGACCGGCAAGCGTGCTGAACTCCGGACGAAGAACACACCGTCCGCCACTCGTAGGCCGGCCCGCCGTCTGAAGGCCGTTCCATCAGCTCGGGCAGCACCTCCTCGCCTATGAGGCCCGCAAGGCCGGAGTGGCGTTTCGTGAGGTGAACGCCGCCCGCACCTCGCAGCGCTGTGACTCGGGTTCACGGCCGAGAAGGTGACCGCACCCCCGCAGGACGACGTCTTCACATGGCTGGACGCCGTCCCCAACCCCCGCAACCCGCCCCCGACCGCTTTTCCCCAACCCCCCACCGCTGCACCGACTCCCCTCCCCGTTACGACGAAAGGACCCGCACGTCATGCGTCGTATCACTCGTACCACCCGCGCCACTCGCACCAAGAGCTCGCTCGCCGCTCTCGCCGTCACCACCGCCGGTGTCGGCCTCGCGGTACTCCCCACCCCCGCCCAGGCCGCGACCGTGGTCGTCTCCACCTCCGCCCAGCTGAGCAGCGCCATCTCCAGCGCCACCGCCGGTACCGTCATCCAGGTGCGGGCCGGTACGTACTACCCGACGGCCACCCTCCAGTCGACGGCCAACGGCACGTCCGCCAGCCGCATATACCTCCAGCCGTACGGCTCGGAGACGGTCAGGATCGACGGGTCGAACCTGCCCGACGGTGACTGGATCTTCAAGCTGACCGCCGACTACTGGACCGTCTCCAACATCACGTTCCAGAACTCGCCGGACAGCGCGGTCGTCTGCCAGTCCTGCGCCTCCACGGTCTGGAGCAACATCAAGACCATCAACGGCGGCGACTCCGGCTTCACGCTCACCGGCGACAACACCACGAACAACACCGTCAGGAACATCGACTCGTACGGCAACTACGACCCCGCCAACCACGGCGAGAACGCCGACGGCATCGCCGTGAAGTTCGGCTCCGGCACCGGCAACCTCATCACCGGCGCCCGCCTCTACAACAACTCGGACGACGGGCTGGACTTCTGGTCCTTCTCGTCGCCGGTCACCGTCGAGCACACCTGGTCGATGGGCAACGGCAGGAACCGCTGGTCCGACTCGGCGTTCGCGGGTGACGGCAACGGCTACAAGCTGGGCGGCGACGGCGAGACCGTGGCCCATGTCATCAACAACTCGGCCGCCTGGGACAACGCGGGCAACGGCTTCACCGAGAACAGCAACAAGGGCGCCATCGTCATCAACCGCACCACCGCCTACGCCAACGCCAAGTGGGGCTACTACTTCGCCACCGGTGCCGCCAAACTCGGCAAGAACCTGGCGGTCGGCAACAGCTCCGGGTCGGTGAGCAGGAGCTCGTCGGTCACCTCGTCCGGCAACAACTGGGACTCCGGGATCCCGACCCCGTCCTTCGTGTCCACGAACGCCTCGACCACGTACAACTCCCGTGCCGCGGACGGGACGTTGCCCGCGACCACGTTCCTGACCACGGGCAGCAGCACGATCGGGGCGACGATGAACTGACCGCCCGTCAAGGCGAGCTGAGAGATGAACCGAGGGGTGCGGCGTCACTGCCGCACCCTCCACTCCTCAATGGCTGGTTTCCTACCCCTATCGACTTGATATAGATCAGGCAAAAGGTCTGGCAACCGCGAGGGTGACGCGCGTAGAAACCTGACATGCATAAGTCACTCCGGTTCGCGACGCTCACTGTCGCCTGTGCCGTCGCGGGCGCCGCCCTGTACGGCACAGGCGCGGCCACCGCCCACCAGTCCACGGCGAACTCCACCCACGAGCCCTACAACATCGGGCTCCTGGTCAAGGACATCGACACCTACTACGGCACCGCGCCGGACGCCAACGGTGTGTACCAGGCCTCGACGAGCAGCCAGTACGCCAAGGACCTGGCTCAGATCGAGTCGGCGGCCAGGCACTACATCGACAAGACGGCGCGCAAGGCGCTGCACAAGGGCGAGAAGCCCGCGGTCGTCTTCGACATCGACGACACGCTGCTGCTCTCTCTCGACTACGAGAGGAAGACCAACTACACGTACAACTCGGCCACTTGGGCCGACTACGTGGCCAAGGCCGACCGCCCGGCCGTCTTCGGCACGCCCGAGCTGGTCGCCTACGCCAAGGCCAAGGGCGTCGAGGTGTTCTACAACTCCGGTCTGAAGGAGTCGCAGCGCGCCGCGGCCGTCGCGAACCTGAAGAAGGTCGGCGCCGACATCAACCTCGACGCCGACCACATGTTCCTCAAGGACGCGGCCAACCCGCCCGCCTACCTGAGCGCCTGCGCCACGCCCGGTGCCTGGACCTGCACGACCGTGCAGTACAAGTCCGGCACCCGGGGGCACATCGAGGACCTCGGGTACGACATCATCGCCAACTTCGGCGACCAGTACTCGGATCTCGACGGCGGCTACGCGGACAAGACGTACAAGCTTCCCAACCCGACGTACTTCGTGAGCTGAGCCTCGGCTCCTCACTGGTCCGATCGCACATCGTACGGACCACGGCAACCCTTTTCGGCCGGGCGGCAACAAGACGGCAGAGCCGGGCTGTGGCCTCACCTCATCGGGGCCTCAGCCCGGCTTGTCTCTCAGGGAACGAACGCGGTCCCAGCCCCGAGGAAAGGAACGCCCCGTGCGCATCGGCACCGGCCGTCACCGCAGAAACCCCACCTTCTCCATCGCCGCGGCGGTGGCCCTCGCCTCGGGTGCGGGTGGCGTCTATCTCGGCCTCTCGCCCGACGGAGCGAGCGCTGCCGGCACCACGGTCACCGTCTCCAGTACCGCTCAGCTGGAGTCCGCGGTGAAGAACGCGGCGGCCGGCACCGTCATCCAGGTGCGCGCCGGCACGTACTACCCGAAGGCCACCCTCAAGTCGACGGCGAACGGCACGAGTTCGGCCAGGATCACGCTCCGGGCGTACGGCGGCGAGAAGGTGAGGATCGACGGTTCCAAGCTGCCCGCCGGGTCCTGGCTGGCCGGGATCTACGGCGACTACTGGACCGTTCAGGACCTGGCCTTCCAGAACTCCCCGGCCCAGGGCTTCGTCGTCACCTCGTCCGTCGGCGGGATCTTCAGGAACCTCGTCACCGCGAGCAACGGCGACTCCGGGTTCACCCTGCGCGGCGACGGTACGAGCGACAACCTCGTGCAGAACCTGGACAGTTACCTCAACTACGACCCCGCGGGCCACGGCCAGAACGCCGACGGCCTCGCCATCAAGTTCGGCTCCGGCACCGGAAACCGGATCACCGGAGCGCGCCTCTACAACAACGCGGACGACGGGCTCGACCTCTGGCAGTTCTCCACCCCCGTCACCATCGAGCACAGCTGGGCCTTCGGCAACGGCAGGAACCGCTGGCACGACTCCGCGTTCGAGGGCAACGGCAACGGCTTCAAGCTGGGCGGCGGGGGCGCCTCGGTCGCGCATGTCGTCAACAACAACGCGGCCTGGGACAACAACCTGCACGGGTTCACGGAGAACTCCAACACCGGTGCGATCCTGCTCAACCGCAACACCGCCTACGCCAACGCCCAGACCGGCTTCTACTTCGCCACCGGCAAGGCCCGCCTCGCGAGAAACCTCGCGGTGGGCAACAAGGGCGGCCTGTCCAAGCTCGGTTCGTCCACCGTCTCGGCGGCCAACAACTGGGACAGCGGCGTCTCGACACCGGCGCTGAAGTCGAAGGACGCCACGACGGCCTACGGTGCCCGCCAGTCGAACGGCTCGCTGCCGGCGACCACGTTCCTGACCGTGGCCTCGACGGTCATCGGGGCGACCATGAACTGACGTACCCCGTAAGGAGAACGAGCCCCCTGCCGGTCGTCACCGGCAGGGGGCTCTCTGACTGGCCGAGGGGGGGTCAGGCCAGCAGATCCAGGCAGTCGAACGAGGTGCCCGGGCTGAGGAACGCCGTGCCGCTCGAACCACTGACGATGTTGATCTTCAGCACGTTGTACTGACTCGTGTCGGTCTTCCACGCACTACTGGGGACGCTGTACGTGATCGTACGGTTGTTCCCCCGATATGACCCAGTGGTGAGGGAGCGGGTCGAGGGCTGAGCGGATGCCGAGGGGATCGCCGACACCCAGTCGTTGACCGTGACGCGCGGGCGCCCGCCCGCAAAGGCGTCCGTCACGCCGATGCGCAGGGTGTGCGTGGCGGCGGCCTGGGCCGCGGTCAGCTTGAAGTAGACGAGGATGCCGTCGTTGACGCCGCTCCACATGTAGGCCGGGAAGTCCGCCGACGGTGTCTGTGAGCCGCCGCCGATGGTGACGTTCCCCGTCCACTTCGCGGCGCGGCCGTCCGACGGATGCGCGTACGTCATCAGCTTGGCGTTCTTGAACTCGCCGGGCGTGCCGTCCCAGTCCCCGAGCCGCCAGATGGTCTTCGCGGCGGACGGGTCCCCGGTCACGGTGACGCTGTTGAGGGCGGTCGTGCCGCCCGCCTTCACCGTCACCGACCCGCTGTGTACGGCCAGCTCACCCTTGTACACGGTCAGCGTGTACGTCCCCGGCAGCATCCCCTTGCAGGAGAAGGCGCCGGTGCCGGAGGCAGCCCTCGCCCAGTACTGGGCGCCCGCGTTCGCGAAGCCCACGGTGTACGGGTACTTCGCATCCATCCCCTTGATGCCGACGCCGGCCACCTTGCCGCGCCCGGCCGCGCCCACCCAGCCCGTGATGCCGAGCCCGTCCACCCAGGAGGTGTCGAGGCGGGCGGCGGCGAGGGAGGACGAGGGGGCGCCGCCGTCCGTGAAGGCGAGGACGTACGGGCCCTGCAGGCCGAAACGTTCCGGCTCTGTCTGGGCCTCGTTGTAGTGCAGGATCTCGTACAGTCCCGCGCCCTTGTCGTTCGAGTGGCGCAGCAGCGAGCGGTAGAAGGGGCCGCCGGAGGCCTTCTCGTGGTTGGAGCGCACGATCCACAGGCCGACCGAACCGGTGGTGAAGCCGATGTGGTCGTAGTCGATGACCCGCTTGCCCGAGTAGTGCTTGGAGTGCGTGGTGCCGTCACCGCGCCTCCAGACGTCCCCGGCCTCGATGATCTTGTCGGAGGCCTCGATCCAGGAGTCGGATCCCTCGTTCGGGAACATCCCCGGCCTGAGGCGGACGAGGAAGCGGGTCGCCGTGAAGGAGGCGTCCGCCTTGTTCGTCCACAGGTAGACGTTGTTCTGGCCGCTGCGCGCCGCGTACCACTGGGTGATCGGCCCGTGCACGACCTTCACCAGGATCGTCGAGCCCGACTGCCTGACGGTCACCGTGGACGCCCCGAGCCCCGACTCGACGTGCGAGTGCCTGCCGCCGTAGCCCTCGTACTCCTTGCCCCGGTAGACCAGGGAGGTGAGGTCGCCGGTCTTCTTGGAGACCTTGAAGACGAGCGAGGCCCCGGTGTTGATCACGAAGTTGGTGCCGTCGTCGGTGTGGCCGAAAGTAGCCGCTGAAGCGGACGACAGCAGACCGCTGCCGGTCGCCACCGCGGCGCCCGTACCGGCCACGCCCACGGCGGAAGCGGCCAGCAACCTGCGGCGACTGAGGTTTCTCTTGTGCGTGCTCACGGCTGCCGGCTCCGTCGTGCTGGAAGGGTGACTTACTTGTACGTGATGTCAGATGGCGAGAACTTGTCTGTGGTTCCGTCCGTACCGCTGCCGGTTTCGGTCGGTTCCTTGCTCTTGTTGTTGGTTCGCGTTCACGCCGACCAGCACCTTGCCCGGCGCGGTCGCGTCGATCTCGCTGCTCACGATCGTGCGCCCGACCCGCGTCCCGCGGTTGCCGCAGGAGCGCGGCTCGAAGATCGGGTACCGGCCCTCGTCCTCGCTGCCCCTGGCCGTCGGCCGGATGGCGGCGGCACTGGCGATCGCGGCCTGCCGGCCGGTGGCCCGGCGGCGGACGCGCTGTTCGACTCGTGCGGTCATGAACCGTGTTCCCTGGTGGCGAGGAGATGTGTGCGTCTCCTGGTCGCCGCCCGAGCGGAAAGGGTTGCCGCGTCCGCGGAAATTCTTCGCGAGGTGCCGCTACCGCTTCACGAGTCGCCCTCGTCGGACTTGTCGTTGTCGTCCTGGCCTGCGAAGTCGCCCTTCACGGCGAGCTGTTTGCCCGCCGCTTCCGCCGTCACCCCGTAGGTGTCGTCCTTCGCGTCCCGGCCACCGCGCGTGTGGTCGTACTGGCCCGCGAAGACCCACTCGCCCGGCTGGACCGTGCGGCCCTCCTTGAGGACCCACGTGTAGACCAGGAAGCCGTCGCGCTCGGCGACCGTCAGGTCGAAGTCGTCCTCCGGAGCCGCTCGCCAGGCGCCCGTGGAGGTGACCCCGCCGGTGTCGGCGACCTTCAGCTCGACGGTGAGCGCGGTGAGCTGCTTGGACGTCTTGATGGTGACGTTGCTCTGCGCCCAGAAGTCGTTGCTGTGCGGATCGATCGAGCCGTCCGACCACAGGGGCCCGTCCTCGGTGCCCTTCGCGGCCTGCGCCGCCGCCGTGTTCGAGGCCTTCGGCGTCGGAGTGGGCGTCGGCGTCGAACTCGGCTCGTCGTCCCGGGCCTTGCCGCCGCCCGACGGGTCCGGGGCCGGCTGGACCGGTGCACGGCTGGTCGCGTCCGGCGACGGGGTCGGCAACGGCGAGACCGAGACGGTCGGATCGGCCGGGGTCTCGTCGCTCTTCACCACGGAGGCCAGCGCGTACCCGCCCATCGCGAGAATCCCGGAGACGGCGGCGGTGGCACCCGCGACCCGAGCCCAGGCCAGCAGCGGCGGACGCGTCGCCCGGCGCCGGGAGCGCTTCTCCTCGGGACCGGCGGCCATACCGCGCTCGACCCGCGCGAGGATGCGCGCGCGGTCGGGCTCGTACGCCTCGGCCGCCTCGTGCAGCCCGGCGCGCAGCTCGTCGTGCGGCGTCCTCATCGGTTCGTCCCTCCCGCTCCGCCGGTGGTGCGTACAGGGGTACGCACTCGAAGCGGGGCCTCGTCGGCGCCAAGGAGCCGCTGCAGTTCGGCCATTCCCTTGGACGTCTGGCTTTTGACCGTACCGACAGTAACGCCCAGTGCGAGCGCCGTGTCCTTCTCCGAGAGGTCGAAGGCGTGCCGGAGCACCACACACGCCCTCTTGCGGAACGGCAGCCTGCGCAGGGCCTCCTGGACATCCACGGCGCCAGGTATGTCGGGATTCTCCGTCTTCTCGTCCCGCTGTGACCAGAACAGGGTGATCCTCCGGCGTTCCCGGACCGCGCTGCGGATACGGGTCTTGGCCAGATTGGCGACCACACCACGTGCGTACGCCACCGGATGGTCGGCGGCCCGCACCCGGTCCCAGCGGTGCCACAGCGCGAGCAGCGCGTCCGCCGCCAGGTCGTCGGCTGCGTCCGCCTCGCCCGTCAGCAGGTGGGCCAGGCGTGCGAGTTCGGCGTAGTGCCGCTCGAAGAAGGCATGGAACTCCACGGAGGCTGCGTCGTCGACCACAGTGCCCACGGGCGAACTCTCCCCCTTAGTTTCACTGAGTTTTCCCAGGCCGGCGGTGGCTGACGGCCGAAACCGGGCGTCTGCGTATACGGCCGCCGTGGTGCGCCGGTGAAGGGATGGTGATCGTTTGGCGCGAGAGCCGAGAGAGTATCAGGCGTGGGTACGGCTCTTCGAGGGTCGTACGACAGGCCGATCCTGATTCCGTAACACGGAGAAAACCTGAGAACGGTTCAACACAGGAACAATCCAGCCTGCATCCGCACACCGACAACCAGGCAACGAGGAGTATCCGCAATGTCCGACCCACAGAAGGTGGCTGACCGGCCGAACGCCGCGCCTCCCGCGGCGAACAGCGTCGACGGCTTCTTCAAGATCTCCGAGCGGGGATCCACCTTCGTCCGTGAAGTACGCGGCGGCTTCGCCACCTTCTTCACGATGGCCTACATCCTTGTCCTGAATCCCATCATCCTGGGCAGCGCCAAGGACAAGTTCGGCCACCAGCTCGACAACGTCCAGCTCGTCACCGCCACCGCCCTGGTGGCCGCGGTGATGACGATCATCATGGGCGTCGGCGGCAACCTCCCGCTCGCCCTCGCCGCGGGCCTCGGCCTCAACGCGGTGGTCGCCTTCCAGATCGCCCCGCTGATGAGCTGGGACGACGCGATGGGCCTGGTCGTCCTGGAAGGTCTGCTGATCTGCGTCCTGGTGGTGACCGGCCTCAGAGAAGCGATCATGCACGCCATCCCGGGGCCGCTCAAGGCGGCGATCGGTGTGGGCATCGGCCTGTTCATCGCCTTCATCGGCTTTGTCGACGCCGGTTTCGTCAGCCGTATCCCGGACGCCGCGAACACCACGGTCCCGGTGCAGCTCGGCGGCACGGGCACGCTCAGCGGCTGGCCGATCGTCGTCTTCTGCCTCGGTGTCCTGCTGACCATCGGGCTGATCGCGCGCAAGGTGAGGGGCGCGATCCTGATCAGCATCGTCACGATGACGTTCCTCGCACTGATCATCAACTCGGTCGCCGACGTCAAGAGCTGGGGCCTGACCACGCCGGCCTGGCCCGACAAGATCGCGGACACCCCCGACTTCGGGCTGATCGGCCGCTTCAGCCTGTTCGGCGCGTTCGGTGAGACCACGGTGATCACCGTCGTCCTGCTGATCTTCACCCTGATCCTGTCGGACTTCTTCGACACCATGGGCACGGTCGTCGGCATCACCGCCGAGGCCGGCCTGCTCGACGAGGACGGCAAGGTCCCGGGCCTCGGCCGCGTGCTGCTCATCGACGGCGCGGCGGCGGTCGCGGGCGGCGCGAGCTCCTCGTCCTCGGCGACCTCGTTCATCGAGTCGGCGGCGGGCGTCGGCGAAGGTGCGCGTACCGGCTTCGCCAACCTGGTCACCGGTGGCCTGTTCGCCTGCGCGCTCTTCTTCACGCCGATCCTGACGATCGTCCCGATGCAGGCCGCCGCCCCCGCCCTGGTCGCGGTGGGCTTCCTGATGATGACCCAGGTCAAGCACATCGACTGGGACAAGTACGAGGTCGCCATCCCCGCGTTCCTGACGATCGCCGTGATGCCGTTCACGTACTCGATCACCAACGGCATCGGCGCCGGCTTCCTGGCCTACGTCCTCATCAAGGCGGTCCTCGGCAAGGCGAAGGAGGTCCACTGGCTCCTGTGGGGCACGAGCGCACTGTTCCTGATCTACTTCGCGATCGACCCCGTTCAGCAGCTCTTCGGTACGAAGTAGACAGGGGTGCAGGGAACCCGCGCCCTTTATGGGGGCGCGGGGCTGTATCGATTTGCGGCTCCACTGCGTGGGCGCGAAAAACCACGACGGCGCAGCAGCCGAGAAACCTACCCAGCCAGCGCGGCGCTCATCATCGCCTTGGCAACCGGTGCAGCCAGCCCGTTCCCACTCACCTCGGACCGGGCCGCCCCCGACTGCTCGACCAGCACGGTCACGGCGACCTCCTTCCCGTTGGAGTCGGACTTCGCGTAGGACGTGAACCAGGCATAGGGCGTCTGGCTGTTGTTCTCCCCGTGCTGAGCCGTCCCCGTCTTGCCTCCCACCGTCGCCCCGGCGATCCGCGCGTTCGTCCCCGTCCCGTCGGAGACGACCGTCTGCATGGCCGACTGCAGTTGCTCAGCCGTCCCGGAGCTGACGATCTCCTTCGTCGACGCCTCGTTGTCGTAGTCCTCCAGCACATCCCCGTCGGAGTTCGTGACCTGCGACACCATGTGCGGCGAGACCAGCTTGCCGCCGTTGGCTATCGCGGCGGACACCATCGCCATCTGCAACGGCGTCGCCGTGACATCGAACTGCCCGATGCCCGTCAGCGCGGTCTGCGACTTCTCCATGTCCGAGGGGTACACGCTCGGGTACGCCCGCACCGGCACGTCCTGCTTCTCGTCGTTGAAGCCGAACTTCTCCGCCATCGCCCTGACCTTGTCCTGCCCGAGGTCGACGGCCATCTTCGCGAAGACGTTGTTGCAGGAGTACTGCAGCGCGACCCGCATCGTGGCGTTCTCACAGGGCGCGTTCGGGTTCTCGTTCGTCAGCTCACGGGTCGTCCCGGGCAGCGTGTAAGGGTCCGGGCTGTCCGTGCGCTCGTCCACCGACCCGTACAGCCCGTCCTCCAGGGCCGCCGCCGCGACCACCAGCTTGAACGTCGAACCCGGCGGCAGCGGCTGCCGTATCGCCCGGTTGACCAGCGGTTTGTCGGCGTCCTCGGTGAGCTTGGTCCAGGCGGCGCCGTCGCTCGCGCCGGTGATCGTCGACGGGTCGTACGACGGAGTCGACACCATGGCGAGGATCTTGCCGGTCCTCGGGTCGATGGCGACGGCCGCGCCCTTCTTGTCGCCGAGCGCCGCGTAGGCCGCCTTCTGCACGTCGGGGTCGATCGTCGTGATCACGTTCCCCGGAGCCGCGTGCTCCTTGGTGACCGTGTCCATGACGGTCGTGAGTCTGCTGTCCGAGCCGTCGAGCACGTCCTTGTAGATGCCCTCCAGCTGCGTCGGCGTGAACAGCGGCGTGCTGTAACCGGTCACGGCGGCGTAGAGCTTCCCGTCCGTGTACGTCCGCTGGTACTTCAGATCTCCGCTGCTTGTCTCCTTCGAGCCGGTGACCGACTCGCCGGCCACGATGATGTTCCCGAGCGGGTTCGCGTACAGCGCGATCGCGTTCCGCCGGTTCTTGCTGTCGTCCGCGAGCGCCTGACCGTCGTAGAACTGCACCCATGTCGCCCTGACCAGCAGGGAGAGCACAAGCAGCAGTGAGAAGACGGAGGCGCGCCTGATCGTTTTGTTCATCCCGCTCCGAAGACGAGCGGCGCCGAACGGAACGTTCCCCTCCGCCTGATTTCTCATGGCGCATTCAGGAAACCCGGGAAGCTGTAAGGGACACCTGTGCTGCCTGTGCGGGCCTGTGCCGCCTGTGCGGTCGCACGACGGTCCGGTCAGGCCTCCAGCGTCAGCAGGACCTCGTCGATCTCCGTGCCGCGCGCCTGCGCGAACCCCCGGTCGTGCCCGGACACGCGGAAACCGCACTTCTCCAGGACCCGCAGCGAGCCCGCGTTGTCGGCGGCGGCACGCGCGTGCAGGGGGCGCTCCGCGGCCTCGGCGACCAGCGCGCGCAGGGCGGCCGTCGCGACACCGCGCCCCCAGTAGGCGCGGTCGATCCAGTACGTCACCTCGCGGTCGCCCGGCTCGCCGTACACCGCCGCGCTGCCCACCACGTCACCGTCGACGAGGACCGTGCGGTTCAGAACGTCCGGCGCGGCACGGATCCGCTCCCAGTGGGCCTCGAAGGCGTCCCGGTCGGTCGGGTCCGCCGCCGTGAACGCGGCCATCCGCAGCGACTCCGGGTCGTTCGTCAGCCGGAAGAAGACCGGCAGGTCACTGTCGTGGACCTCGCGGAGCACGACGTCCAGGGAAGGTGAGTAGCGCATCGTTCAGAGCCTCCGGGTGGCCAGCGTCAGCCGGTCGCGCGCGTCGAACAGGGCGTCCTTGACCATCTGTTCATGGGCCGGGGTGAGCCGCGCGACGGGCACCGAGCAGCTGATCGCGTCCCGCGCGGGGGTGCGGTACGGGACCGCCACGCCGAAACAGCGCAGCCCCAGAGTGTTCTCCTCGCGGTCCACCGCGAAGCCCTGCTCGCGCACCAGGTGCAGTTCCTCGATGAGCTTCTCCCGGTCGGTGATCGTGTGCTCGGTCAGCGCGGGCAGCGTCTCCGGGAGCAGCTTGCGGACCTGCTCGTCGGTGTGGGTGGCCAGCAGCGCCTTGCCGAGGGAGGTCGAATGGGCGGGCAGCCGGCGGCCGACGCGGGTGAAGGGGCGCAGGTAGTGCTGCGACTGGCGGGTGGCGAGGTAGACGACGTTCGTGCCGTCGAGCCGGGCCAGGTGGATGGTCTCCGTCGTGTCGTCGGAGAGCCGGTCGAGGGTCGGGCGGGCCACTGCGACCACCTCGTCGCCGTCGATGTACGAGGTGCCGACCAACAGGGCCCGTACGCCGATGCCGTAGCGCGTGCCCGTGGCGTCCGTCTCGACCCAGCCGAGGTCGACAAGTGTGCGCAGGAGCATGTAGAGACTGGACTTGGGATAACCGACGGCCTCCTGGACCACTGCCAGGGAGTGCATGCCGGGACGTCCGGCGAAGTATTCCAGCAGTTCAACGGTCCGTACCGCGGACTTGACCTGCGCCCCGCCGCCTGTCTCGGCTGCCGACATCGCCCTTGACCCCTTCGTTCGACGGGAAATAGTCTCCAACAGCATATTCATCATCAGAGACGGTGTTCAGCATATCGAACGCACCTGGTGAATGACGCGGGAAATTCGCATCACACATGGCAACACAATCTGGAGGGACCCCCGGTGGCAGCAGCACCAGTCTGGAGTGTCGACCCCCGTACCGGGAAGCAGCGGGAGCAGGTCGCTGTCGAGGCCACGGCCCAGGAGGTGGACTCCACCGTCCGCGCCGCGCACGCCGCGCGCCCGGCCCTCGTGGACCGCACGGTCCGCGCGGCCTTCCTGCGCAGCGCCGCCGAGCAGCTCGAAGCGGCCAAGGAGCAGCTCGTCGAGGTGGCCGACGCGGAGACCGCGCTCGGCCCGGTCCGGCTGACCGGCGAACTCGCCCGCACCTGCTACCAGTTGCGGGCCTTCGCGGACATCGTCGACGAGGGCGCCTACCTCGACGTCGTCATCAACCACCCCGACGACACCGCGACCCCGCCGATCCCGGACCTGCGGCGCTACAAGGTGCCGCTGGGCGTCGTGGCCGTCTACTCGGCCTCCAACTTCCCCTTCGCCTTCTCCGTGGCCGGCGGCGACACCGCGAGCGCGCTCGCGGCCGGCTGCCCGGTGGTCGTCAAGGCCCACCCGGACCACCCGGGCCTGTCCGAGCTGGTCGCGTCCGTCCTGCGCCGGGCCGCGGCCCTGCACGACATCCCCGGGGGTGTCGTCGGCCTGGTCCACGGCTTCGAGGCGGGCGTCGAGCTGGTCAAGCACCCGCTGGTCGCGGCGGCCGGTTTCACCGGTTCCGTACGAGGCGGCCGGGCCCTGTTCGACGCGGCGGCGGCCCGTCCGGTCCCGATCCCGTTCCACGGCGAGCTGGGCTCGCTGAACCCCGTGGTGATCACGGAGGCGGCGGCCAACGAGCGCGCCGAGGCGATCGGTACGGGGCTCGCGGGCTCCATGACGCTGGGCGTCGGCCAGTTCTGCGTGAAGCCCGGCCTGGTGCTGGCGCCGGCCGGCGCGGCGGGCGACCGCCTGCTGAAGTCCCTGACGGAGGCGGTCAGCGACACCGCGTCCGGTGTCCTCCTGGACCACCGGATGCGCGACAACTTCGTCGCCGGGGTCGCCGAGCGCGCCGAGCTGCCCGACGTCGAGTCCCCGGTGACGCCGGGTGCGGGCGGCGAGCACACGGTCAGCGCGGGGTTCCTCACGGTGGCGGCGGAGAAGCTGGCGGTGGAGGGGGCGTACGACCTGCTCCTGGAGGAGTGCTTCGGGCCGGTCACCGTGGTGGCCCGCTACGCGGACGACGCCGAGGCGAACGCCGTGCTCTCGCGGCTGCCGGGGAACCTGACGGCGACGGTCCACCTCTCGGCGGAGGAAGCCGCGGGGGAGGGGCGTGGCGCCGAGATCCTGGCCGAGCTGACGCCGCTGGCCGGGCGCGTGCTGGTGAACGCGTGGCCGACCGGGGTCGCGGTGGCCGCGGCCCAGCATCACGGGGGGCCGTACCCTGCCACGACGTCCACGTCGACTTCGGTCGGTGGGACGGCTGTCGAGCGGTGGCTGCGGCCGGTGGCTTACCAGAACACACCTGTCGCGCTGCTGCCGGTCGAGCTGCGGGACGAGAACGTGCTGGGGCTGCCTCGGCGGTTCAACGGTCGCCTGGAGCGCTGACGCCGTTCGGGGTGCGGTGGATTTCGCGGCTGCGGGCCTGTTGTGGCTTGTCGCGTTCCCCGCGCCCCCATCGGTGCGCCTGCCTGGGCCTGCGATAATCAGGTAATGGACTTGGAGCTTTCCCCACTGCCTTTCCCCCTCCGTACTTATGGACCCGACGGGCACTGGTCCTTCGAGGACGGAGTGCTCACCGGGTGGGCAGGGCCCCGGCAGGATCGGTTCGTGTCGCCCACCGGGGAGGCGCTGGACCCGGCCGCCGACGCGCCGCGGCTGCTGGGCGCCCCGGAGGGGGAGTTCCAGCTGATCGCCCGGGTCACCGTCGGGTTCGGGGCGGCCTTCGACGCCGGGGTGCTCTACGTCCATGTCGGCGAACGGGCCTGGGCCAAGCTCTGCCTGGAGTACTCCCCGGATGTGCCGACCGTCTGCACGGTGGTCACCCGGGGACACTCCGATGACGCCAACTCCTTCACCGTGGACGGCAGTTCGGTCTGGCTCCGGATCAGCCGCACCGGCCGTGCCTTCGCCTTCCACGCCTCGCGCGACGGGGAGAAGTGGACCTTCGTCCGCCTGTTCACCCTGGGCGGCGACAAGGAGGCCGACGCGGCCCTGGTCGGCTTCATGACCCAGTCGCCGATGGGGGAGGGGTGCGTGGTGACGTACGACCACATCGAGTTCCGGCCGGAATGGCCGAAGGACCTGCGGGACGGCAGCTGAGCCGGAACCGTCGCGGCCACCCGCCACGTCTTCCGGTGCATGATCAATGACCATGTGACCGGAAGCCGGGTGATCCGGGCGGCGCTGCCCGCCGAGGCCGCCGCCATCACGGACCTGTACCTGCGCGCCCGGTCGACGTACTACCCGGACGGGCTGCCGGACGCAGACCGCGACTGGGTCGCCGCCTGGCGGAGCAGCATCGAGCGTCCCGACGCGCATGTCCTGTGCGTGGTCGAGCAGGACCGCATCGTCGGCGTCGCCTCCTTCCGCAGGGACGAGGGCGCCCCCGCCGACACGGTCAAGCTCTTCCAGTTCCACGTCGCCCCCGACCTCTGGCGAGCCCGCATCGGCACCGACCTGCACGCCGCCTGCGTCGAGCGCTGGCGGGCCGACGGCAAACGGGCCGCCACCCTCGACGTGCACATCGACAACCAGCGCGCCCAGGCCTTCTACCGGCGTCTGGGCTGGGTCCCGGACCCGGAGAACCCGCCTGCCGAGGGCGATCACCACCTCTTCCTGCGGTACGGAATGAAACCAGCCGATTGAATGTTCATATAAATCCGTACCCGTTCGACCTGGAGAGAGCCAAAGACATGCGCGTCGAGATCTGGAGCGACATCGCCTGCCCCTGGTGCTACGTCGGCAAGGCCCGCTTCGAGAAGGCGCTGGACGCCTTCCCGCACCGGGACGGCGTCGAGGTGGTGCACCGGTCGTTCGAGCTGGACCCGGGGCTCGCCAAGGGTGACATCCAGCCCGTCCTCAAGATGCTCACCAAGAAGTACGGCATGAGCGAGGCGCAGGCGCAGGCCGGGGAGGAGAACCTGGGCGCGCAGGCCGCCGCCGAGGGGCTCGCGTACCGCACCCGGGACCGTGACAACGGCAACACGTTCGACATGCACCGGCTGCTCCACCTCGCCAAGGACAAGGGCCGCCAGGACGAGCTGATCCAGCTCTTCTACCGGGCGAACTTCGCCGAGGAGCGGTCCGTCTTCGGCGACGACGAACGGCTCGTGGAGCTGGCCGTCACCGCCGGCCTCGACGCCGACGACGTCCGGGGCGTACTCGCCGACCCGGACGCGTACGCCGACGCCGTGCGCGCCGACGAGCGCGAGGCCGCCGAACTGGGCGCCAACGGCGTGCCGTTCTTCGTCCTCGACCGGAAGTACGGCGTCTCCGGCGCCCAGCCCGCCGACGTCTTCGCCCAGGCGCTCACCCAGGCGTGGGGCGAGCGGCCCGCTCCCCTCAAGGTCGTCCGGGCGGAGGGCGGCGGCGCCGAGGTCTGCGGGCCCGACGGGTGTGCCGTACCCCAGCAGTAGCCCAGCGGAGGAAAACCACAGCTCAGGGCGTATCCATAAGCAGTCCTTCGTGACTCCGTGCAGAATTCGGCAATGGACGAGGGGATCGTCGGGCCGCAGAGTGGTCCCATGGAGACCTCCGCGAAAGCCTCGACGTCCGAGAACCTCCGCGACCTCGTCCATGCCGAGTTCGCTCCGAAGACCACCTATCTGAACACCGCGAGCACCGGGCTCCTCCCCGCCCGCGCCGTGGCCGCCATGCGCGACGCCGTGCAGTCCGTGGCCGACGGTCGGCCGCAGGACATGTTCGCCGACGTGGAGGCCGCGCGCTCCTCCTTCGCGCGGCTCGTCGGGGTGTCCGACCGCAGGGTCGCGGCGGGCGGCTCCGTCGCCGTCTACAGCGGGCTGATCGCCGCCTCGCTGCCCGCCGGCGCCGAAGTCCTCACCGCCGAGGACGACTTCACCTCCGTCCTCAACCCGTTCCACGTACGCGGGGACCTGAAGGTACGGACCGTGCCGCTGGAGCGGATCCCCGAATCCGTCCGGCCCGGCACCGCCCTTGTCGCCGTCAGTGCCGCCCAGTCCGCCGACGGACGCATCGTCGACCTGCCCGCGCTGCGCGAGGCCGCCCGCGAGCACGGGGCCCGTACGTACATCGACGCCTCCCAGGCCACCGGCTGGCTGCCCGTCGACGCGGACGCCTACGACTACGTCGCCTCCGTCGCCTTCAAATGGCTGGTCTGCCCGCGAGGCGTGGCCTTCCTCGTCGTACCCGAGGACCTGGGCGGGCTGACCCCCGTGTTCGCGGGCTGGGTCGCGGGGGAGGAGCCCTGGGACAGCTGCTACGGCCCGGTGCGCGAACTAGCCCACTCCGCAAGGCGGTTCGACGAGAGCCCGAGCCTGTTCTCCTACGCCGGCGCCCGCCACTCCCTCGCCCTGATCGAGGAGTTGGGCGTGGACACCGTACGCGCCCATGACCTCGCGCTCGCCGACCGGTTCCGCGCCGGGCTCGACCGGCTGGGACACCAGCCCGTACCGGCGCCCGGTTCGGCCATCGTGTCCGTCCCGCGACTCGGGCACCGGCAGGCCGACTTGAGCCGGGCCGGGGTCGAGGTCTCCGACCGGGCCGGAAACCTGCGCGCGGCCTTCCATCTCTACAACACGCCGTCGGACGTCGACCGACTCCTGGACGTGCTGTCCGGCTGAACCGGCGACGCGCGATCCCGGGAGCGTCCTGCCTCACCGCCGTGGCTCCGAGGCAGGGCGCTCACCTCACCGGCGTGAAGTCCCGCGCCCCAACGAACTCCGGCCTGCGCACCGGTGCCGCGAAAGGCTCCAACGCCTGGTTCTCCACCTTGCTTTCGGGCAAGGTGTCCGGCCCTTCAGGGTCGGGGTGAACGGTCGCTCCCGTGTAGTGGGGCAGGGATCGCCGAATTGCCGCCAACGCGATTCAGCGCCTCACTCGACTCGGTAGCGCGGCGTACGACTGCGATCAGCCACGAGTTCAGGGAGCGGTCGTCGGCAGTCGCGGCGGCGACGGCCATCTCGTGCACGTCATCGGGTAGGCGGAGGTTCACATGCTTTGTCATGGTCCCATTCTGACACCGGACCCAACTCGATGCTAAGATGGGACCATCTCCAGGTTTCGCATGTACCCGACGGCCGCCCAGGAGGCGGTCATGCGTGAGCACTGCGCGCACGCCCGGTACGTGTGGAACCTGGCCGTCGAGCAGCACTCTCACTGGTACAAGGGCCGCAAGGCCGCACCCGGTTTCGCCGAACAGTGCCGCCAGCTCACCGAAGCCCGACGGGACAATGAATGGCTGGGTGCCGGGAACGCGGACGTGCAGCAGCAGGCACTCAAGGACTTCGCGCAGGCCAAGAACGCGCGGTTCACGTCCGGGTTCGGCGAGCCGACCTGGCGCAAGAAGTACCGGCACGAGGGTTTCCGGGTCATCGGCACCGACCGCGTGCCGGAGTTCGAGGCGAACGGCTCACCGAAGGTGAACACGAAGACCGCCAGGCAGGTCATGGGCCGTTCGGTGGTGGTGCGGAAGCTCAACAGGCGGTGGGCGCAGGTGAAGGTGCCCGGCTGCGGCTGGGTCCGCTTCCGCCTCACCCGTACCGGGCTGCCCAGCGCGAAGACGTTCCGGATCACCTGGCGCAACGGACAGTGGCACGCGGCGTTCGCCATCGTCCCCGAACCGATCGACGCCCCCGGTACGGGTGAGGTCATCGGCATCGACCGGGGCGTGACGATCACGGCCGCACTGTCCGACGGCCGGAAGCTGAACTGCCCGCAGCTCACGGTCAAAGAACGGGCACAGGTTCGCAAGCACCAGCGGCGAGCAGCCAGAGCACCCAAGGGCAGCGAGGCCAAGACCGTCGAGTACGCCAAGGTCGCCAAGCTCAAGACGCGAGAGGCGGACCGGCGCAAGGACTGGTGCGAAAAGACGAGCACCACACTCGCCGGCACCTACGACCTGGTGCGGTTCGAGAAACTCAACATCACGAACATGACCCGCTCGGCGAAGGGCACCGTCGAACAGCCCGGCAAGAACGTGCGTCAGAAAGCCGGACTCAACCGGGCCATCCTCGCCCAAGGCTGGGGCGTGCTTCGCCGGCGTACCGAACACAAGGCCCCCGGCCGGGTCGAAGACGTCCCCGCCCCCTACACCAGCCTGCGCTGCAGCGCCTGCGGATGGATCGACAAGAACTCGCGCAAGAGCCAAGCCGAATTCTGTTGCTCCTCCTGCGGCTTCACCTGCAACGCGGACACCAACGCAGCAAACAACGTCGCGGCAGGACAGGGCGGGATCCCTCGCCCCCGGCGAACAGCCGGTGCCGGAGGGACGACACCGCCCACACAGCGGCCGAGCGTCCGTGAACCCCAACCCAACCGGGTTGAAATCCCTCTCTTCTAAGAGGGGGAGGATGTCAAGCTGTTGAACACGATGTCCGGCCCCGGCGCCCCCCCATGAGGCCGGGTCCTGGACTGGGGGCGGAGACCCGGCGGCGCCCCGGGTGGGGTACAGGTCGGTGAGAGTGGACGTGGGTGGGATGGGTGACATGGGTGTCAGACCTCCTCGGAGTCGGAGTTGAGGTCGAAATCTGGGTCGGGTTCCGTCAGCAGGGGATAGACGCCGTTCTCGTCGTGGTCCTCGCGGCCGGTCACGGGCGGGTTGAAGACGCACAGGCAGCGGAAGTCCTCCTTGATCCGCATCGTGTGCCGCTCGTGTCCGTCGAGGAGGTACATGGTGCCCGGGGTGATCGTGTAGGTCCGCCCGGTCTCGTCGTCGGTCAGCAGGGCCTCGCCCTCGACGCACACGACGGCCTCGACGTGGTTCGCGTACCACATCGACGTCTTCGTGCCCGCGTACAGGACGGTCTCGTGGAGCGAGAAGCCGACCCGCTCCTTGGCGAGGACGATGCGTTTGCTCTCCCAGGTACCGGACGCCGCCCTCACATGCCGGTCGGTGCCTTCGATGTCCTTGAACGAACGGACGATCACGTGCTCAACAACCCCTCTCTCAGACGGTCTCGACGGTCTCGCGTACGGCGCGGGCGACGATCCGCAGGCCCTCGTCCAGTTCCTCGGGAGTGATGGTGAGCGCCGGCAGGAACTTCACGACCTCGCTCTCCGGACCGGACGTCTCGACGAGCAGCCCGAGTTCGAAGGCCCGCCGCGCCACCCGCCCCGCGCGCGCCTTCTCGTGGAACTCCAGGCCCCACACCAGCCCCCGGCCCCGGTACTCCTTGACGTCGGCGAGGTTCTCCTCGGTGATCGAGATCAGCGCCTCCTCGACCTGCTCGCCACGGGTGCGCGTCTGCTTCTCCATGGCGGATCCGTCGGACCAGTACGTCTCCAGCGTGGCGGTGGCCGTCACGAACGCCGGGTTGTTGCCGCGGAACGTGCCGTTGTGCTCGCCCGGCTCCCAGACGTCCAGCTCGGGCCTGAACAGGCAGAGGGACATGGGGAGTCCGTACCCGCTGATGGACTTCGACACGGTGACGATGTCGGGCACGACGCCCGCCTCCTCGAAGGAGAAGAAGGCGCCGGTGCGCCCGCAGCCCATCTGGATGTCGTCGACGATCAGCAGCATGTCCTGCCGTACGCACAGGTCGGCCAGCGCCCGCAGCCACTCCGGGCGCGCCACGTTGATGCCGCCCTCGCCCTGCACGGTCTCCACGATCACGGCGGCCGGCTTGTTGAGGCCGGAGCCCTGGTCCTCCAACAGCCGCTCGAACCACAGGAAGTCGGGGACGGTCCCCTCGAAGTAGTTGTCGAACGGCATCGGCGTCCCGTGCACCAGCGGAACGCCCGCACCGGCCCGCTTGAAGGCGTTGCCGGTCACGGCGAGCGACCCGAGGGACATGCCGTGGAAGGCGTTGGTGAAGGACACGATGGCCTCCCGCCCCTTCACCTTGCGCGCCAGTTTCAGCGCCGCCTCGACGGCGTTGGTGCCGGTCGGGCCCGGGAACATGACCTTGTACGGCAGGTCACGGGGCCGCAGCACCAGCTCATGGAAGGACTCCAGGAACGCGCGTTTCGCGGAGGTCGACATGTCGAGCCCGTGCGTGACACCGTCCCGCTCCAGATAGTCGATCAACGCCCGTTTCAGTACGGGGTTGTTGTGGCCGTAGTTGAGTGATCCGGCGCCCGCGAAGAAGTCGAGGTAGGCGTGGCCGTCCTCGTCGTACATACGGCTGCCCTGCGCGCGGTCGAACACGGCGGGCCAGCTGCGGCAGTAGCTGCGCACCTCGGACTCGACGGTCTCGAAGACACTCAGGTCGGACTGGGTGATGGTCACGTCGGTGAACTCCTTGAGGTGGGGGCGAGATCAGCCGGAGAGCCGGGAAAGCCGGGAGTGCCCGGAGAAGCCGGCAAGTTCGGAGAGGGGGCCGATGCGGTACAGGATCTCGGGGTCGTGCGGACTGTTGGGGAACAGGCCCGCGTCGAACAGCACCTCGCGCTCGACGGTGGCGCCGTGGCGCTCCGCGAACGAGGTGAACAGCCGCTCCGAGGCGGTGTTGCCGGGGGTGATGGTGGTCTCGACGGCGGTGAGCCCCTGCTCGGCGCCGACCCGCCGGGTCAGCCCGTCGAGCAGCGCGGCGGCGAGCCCGCGCCCCTGGTGGCCGGCGTCGACGGCCACCTGCCAGACGAGCAGGGTGCCCGGCCGGTCCGGCCGGACGTACCCGGTGACGAAGCCGACCGGGCACCCGTAGGAGTCCCGGGCGACGGCCGAGGTGGCGGCGAAGTCCCGGCACCACAGCAGATAGCTGTACGACGAGTTGAGATCGAGAACCTTCGAGTCCCGGGCGATCCGCCACAGCGCGGACCCGTCGGCAATCGCCGGGCGGTCGATTTGCAGGTCTGTCCGTGCTGCGCTCATGCAAATTGAACTTACCGAGAGAAATTCAAAAATGCATGGCCGGTCGGGGTTCCGCGCCGACGCGGAATGTGTTATTCCGCGAGTACTGGAACGCCCGCTTTGTCCAGCTCGTAACGAGACAAAGCGGGCGCATTGTTGAGCGTGTCACAACATGCAATTCACTTGATTCGTTCGCAAAACCTTTGCGTTTAGGGTGATGGAAAGCGGGCAGGAGAGCATGGGAAACTATCTGCCGTAAAGTATCTGCTATTCAGTTGTTCAATCTCATCGCGCATTCACGAGAAATTCGCGACCGCCTGTCGTCTGGCGCCTTCGGCGTCCACCGCCGGCCCCCGGTCCGCCAGCGCCGCGCCCAGCGCGGCCAGACTCCCGAGCACCGCCTCTCGCGTGGCGTCCGCCCCGTAGTGGTTGACCCGGATCATCTCCTTGGCCAGCGCGCCCCCGCCCGCCGCGAGCGGCAGCGCCGGATCGGCGGCCAGCGCGCTCGCCACCAGCTCCGACGCGACAACCCCGGAGGGTGCCCGCAGGGTCGTCGCGACCGGCGCCGCGTCCACGGCCTCGTACACATACGGCTCAAGGCCGCCGCCCAGCGCGAGCGCCCCCGCCCGGGTGGCCGCCGCCGCGGCGGTGTGCCGGGCGATCACCGAGTCGAGCCCCGCCGCCTCGATCCGCTCGACGCACGCCTCCAGCGCGAGCATCTCCAACTGGGCGGGAGCGTGCGGAAGCGTGCGCCGGCCGCCGTCGATCCACCGCTCCTTCCAGTCCAGCAGCGAGAGGTACGACCGCCGGGGAGCCCCGGGATTCGCCGCCATCCGCGCCCACGCCCGCTCGCTCACCGACACCGCCGACACCCCGGCCGGCCCGCCCATCGCCTTCTGTGCCCCGATCACGCACAGGTCGACACCCCACGCGTCCGGCAGCACCGGCTCGGCGCCGACCGACGCGACGGCGTCGAGGTAGAAGAGGGCGCCGTGTTCCCGTACCGCCTCGCCGATCTCCGCGACCGGATTGGTGTTGCCGGTCGCCGCCTCGGCGTGCACCAGTGAGACGAAGTCGATCTCCGGATGCTCGGCGAACGCCTCCCGGATCTGCGCGGCCGTGACCGCCGAGTGGAAGGGCACCGTGAGATCGACGACCGTGGCGCCGCAGTCCCGCAGCCAGTCGCCGAACGTCTGCCCGTAGGGGCCCGTGACGACGTTGAGGGCGGTCGTGCCAGGCCCCGTGGTCCCCCTGATGGCGCCTTCCAGGGGCAGCAGTGCCTCGCCCTGCATGATCACGACGTCCTGCTCGGTGGAGAGCAGCCGCGCCACGCGGTCCTCGATCGACGCGAAGCGCGCGGCGGTCAGTGGCGCCAGGTCCAGGAAGGGGTGCGTGGTCACGGTGGTGCTCTCTTCGGATCGCGGGGTAGGGGAGTCGAGTCGAGACTAACCGCGAGGCCGCGCGGCCTCGAAAGCGCAGGTCACGCGGCGCCACAGCCATAGTAATGATTTGAGATAGTCAAACTTCTCCTTATAATCAGAACCCACAGTCCCCCCACAGGAGGTCCCCTTGAACACGGTCCTCGCCCGACGGTCCCGCATGCTGGCCGCCACCACCGCGACGGCCGGGCTCCTGCTCGTCGCCGGCTGCTCCTCCGACGACGCCGGCGGCGCCTCGAAGACCGCCGCCGGCGGGGTCGAACTCGTCAAGGGCGGTCAGCTCACCGTCTGCACCCACCTCCCCTACCCGCCCTTCCAGTCGGAGATCGACGGCAAGGTGCAGGGCTTCGACGTGTCGCTCGTCGACCTCGTGGCCAAGAACCTCGGCGTGAAGCAGAAGATCCTCGACACGCCCTTCGAGAACTTCAAGACGGGTGCCTTCCTCAACTCGGACCAGTGCGATCTCGGCGCGGCCGGCATGACCATCACCGACGAACGCAAGAAGAACGTCGACTTCTCCGACCCCTACTTCGCCGCGACGCAGGCCGTCCTCGTCGACAAGAAGAGCGGCATCACCTCCTTCGCCGACCTCAAGGACAAGAAGGTCGGCGCCCAGGCGCAGACGACCGGCGAGGACTACGCCAAGGGCAAGGACCTCGACCCGGTCTCCTTCGAGTCCTCCGACGCCGTCCTCAACGGCCTGCGCACCGGACAGGTGGAGGCCGTGATCATCGACTACCCGGTCGTCCAGGGCTGGCTCAAGACCCCGGCCAACGCGGACGCCTTCAAGGTGGTGGACAACCTCAACACCGGTGAGCAGTACGGCTTCTCGGTGAAGAAGGGCAACACCAAGCTGCTCGCCGCGCTCAACAAGGTGATCACCGACTCGAAGGCGGACGGCACGTACAAGAAGCTGTACGAGCAGTGGATCGGCCCGTACGACGAGTCCGCCGCCGCTCCGTCCGCGTCATGACCGATGCCTCAGCGAAGCAACTGCAGCCCCGCAAGCAGGGGTTGAGCCGCACTCAGAAGCGGGCGCTGTCCCGTGGCGCCCAGTACGCGCTGTTCGTCGCGGCCGTCGTCGCCCTCGCGGTGTCGGCCGACTGGGCCCGTCTGAAGAACCAGTTCGCGCAGGCGGACCTGGCCAAGCAGATGTTCCCGGAGATCATCACGCTGGCGCTCAAGAACACCGTCCTCTACACCCTGTCGGGCTTCGTCTTCGGCCTGGTGCTGGGGATGGCGATCGCCCTGATGCGGCTGTCACCGGTGGGCCCCTACCGCTGGGTCGCCGGCATCTACATCGAGATCTTCCGCGGTCTGCCGGCCCTGCTGATCTTCATCTTCGTGGGCGTGGCGGTGCCCCTCGCCTTCCCCGGCACGGAGATCCCGGGCGGGACGTACGGCAAGGTGGCGCTGGCACTCGGTCTGGTGTCGGCGGCGTACATGGCGGAGACGATCCGCGCGGGCATCCAGGCGGTGCCCAAAGGCCAGATGGAGGCGGCCCGTTCACTGGGCTTCTCGCATGCGCGGGCCATGGTCTCGATCATCATCCCGCAGGCGTTCCGCATCGTGATCCCGCCGCTCACCAACGAGTTGGTGCTCCTGTTCAAGGACTCCTCGCTGGTGCTGTTCCTCGGTGTCACCCTGGACGAACGCGAACTGGCCAAGTACGGCCGCGACCTGGCCAGCCAGACCGCCAATTCCACGCCGATCCTGGTGGCGGGCCTGTGCTATCTGCTGGTGACGGTGCCGCTGGGCTTCGTCGTACGACGGCTGGAGACGAAGGCGGGGGAGGCGACCAGGTGAGTGACGTTACCGAGGACACGAGTGTGCCGGAGATCGAAGTCCGGGACCTGTACAAGGCGTTCGGCGACAACGAGGTGCTGCGCGGCATCGACCTGGAGATCGGGCAGGGCGAGGTCGTGTGTGTGATCGGCCCGTCCGGGTCCGGCAAGTCGACGCTGCTGCGCTGTGTGAACCTGCTGGAGGAGCCGACGAAGGGCCAGGTCCTCGTCGGCGGTACGGAGGTCACGCACCCGGACGTCGACATCGACGAGGTCCGCCGTCGTATCGGCATGGTCTTCCAGCAGTTCAACCTCTTCCCGCATCTGACGGTGACGCAGAACCTGACGCTGCCGCAACGCCGGGTGCTGAAGCGGGACAAGGCTCAGGCCGCGCGGGTGGCCGCGGAGAACCTGGAGCGGGTGGGCCTCTCGGAGAAGGCGGACGCGTACCCGTCGTCCCTCTCCGGCGGCCAGCAGCAACGGGTCGCCATCGCGAGGGCGTTGGCGATGGGCCCGGAGGTCATGCTCTTCGACGAGCCGACGTCGGCACTCGACCCCGAGCTGGTGGGGGACGTACTGGCGGTGATGCGCAGGCTGGCGAACGAGGGCATGACGATGATGGTCGTCACCCACGAGATGACGTTCGCCCGCGAGGTCGCCGACCGGGTCGTCTTCATGGACGGCGGAGTGATCGTCGAGGACGGCCCTCCGGCGCAGGTCATCACCAACCCGAGCCATGAACGCACCCGTCACTTCCTCTCCCGCCTGCTGGACCCGGCGATGGCGGACGTGGAGGAGGAGACGGCGCAGGAGGCGGAGGGACAGGCGGAGGGACAGGCGGAGGGGGAGAAGCCGGAGCAGCCGAACTAAGGTGCCGTCCATGAGCGATCAGGCGGTGCTGCGGGTGAAGGGGCGGGTGCTGGTCGGCCCGGAGGAGATCCGGGACGAGCTGTGGGTGGTCGGCGGCAGGATCGCGTACGACCGCCCGCCCGGCGCCCGGGACATCCGTACGGTGGAGGGCTGGGCGCTGCCCGGTCTGGTCGACGCGCACTGCCATGTGGGCCTCGGCCCGGACGGCCCGGTGCCCGACGACACGGCGGAGAAGCAGGCGCTGACCGACCGGGACGCCGGGACCCTCCTCATCCGGGACGCCGGCTCACCGTCGGACACCCGCTGGACCGACGCCCGCGAGGACCTCCCGGAGATCATCAGGGCGGGCCGGCACATCGCCCGTACCCGCCGCTACATCCGGGGCTTCGCGCACGAGATCGAGCCGGACGACCTGGTGGCGTACGTCGCCCGGGAGGCCCGGCGCGGCGACGGCTGGGTGAAGCTGGTGGGGGACTGGCTGGACCGCGGCACCGGAGACCTCTCCGCCTGCTGGCCGCGCGAGGAGGTGGCGGCGGCGATCGCGGAGGCCCACCGCCTGGGTGCGCGGGTCACGGCCCACTGCTTCGCGGAGGACTCCCTGCGGGACCTGGTCGAGGCGGGCATCGACTGTGTCGAGCACGCGACGGGCCTGACCGAGGACACGATCCCCCTGTTCGCCGCACGCGGCGTGGCGATCGTCCCGACCCTGGTGAACATCGCGACGTTCCCGAACCTGGCGGCATCCGGCGAAGCCAAGTTCCCGACCTGGTCGGCCCACATGCGCCGCCTGCACGAACGCCGCTACGACACGGTGCGTTCCGCGTACGACGCGGGGATCCCGGTGTACGTCGGCACGGACGCGGGGGGCACGTTGCCGCACGGGCTGGTCGCGGCGGAGGTGGCCGAGCTGACCAAGGCGGGCATCCCGGCGGTCGAGGCGCTGTCGGCGACGACCTGGGGTGCGCGGGAGTGGCTGGGGCGGCCCGGCCTCGCGGAGGGGGCGGCGGCGGACCTGGTGGTGTACGAGAGCGATCCGCGGGCGGACGTACGGGTGTTGGGGGCGCCGTCGCGGGTGGTGCTGAACGGGCGGGTCGTGGGGTGATCCGGGTGAATGCGGTGAACATCCGTGCCGTGGGATTCGAAGATCTGCGCGGAAACCCCACGGAGGAGTGAAGTCCCGTCAGATTGCTGACCGTTGACGCCCTGTACGTAATTCTTACCGGGTCCCGAGCGGGTCTCTTCCGAGGGGTCCCCAGCCGTGAACGCCACCAACTTCCGCATGCCCGCACGCCGTCTGGCCACCGTCGCGGCAGCCACGGCCCTGGTGGCCGCCGGTCCCGCGGCCCTGGCCCACGCGACGGAGGACCAGGGCCGCGCGAGCGCGGTCGTCCTCCGCACCGGCCTGAACGTGTCACTCCTCAACAAGAGCGTCAACGTCCCGCTTGCGGTCGCCCTGAACGAGGTCCAGGCGCCGCGGAGCGCCCAGCAGACGGCGCTGACCGCCACGTTGGACGGCGTGGACGGCGGAAAGCCGTTCACCGTGCTCGGTGCGGAGGCCGCGGAGGAGAAGGCGGCGGTGTCGGACGGGAAGGCGGAGGCGTCGACGAGGCTCGTACACGCCAAACTCCATGTGCCCGGCCTCCCGCTCCTGTCACTCGTCGAGGTCGAGCAGGTCACGTCGAAGGCGACCTGCGTCGCGGGGGAGAAGCCGGTCGCCTCCTCGAACCTCCTGGGTGCGGTGACGGCTCTCGGAAAGAAGGTGACGCTGACGCCGAGCGGTCCCGTCGAGGTCAAGGTGCCAGGAGTCGGCGAGGTACGCCTCGACCTGGCACAGACGGAGACGACGACCCGTACGGCGGCTGCGACCGCGCTCGAACTCAAGGTGTCCGTCAACCCGTTGGACCTCAACGTGGCGGAGGTCGAGGGCACGGTGACGCTGGCGAAGGTGAGTTGCGAGGCACCGGCGGCGCAGGCTCCGACGCCGACGAAACCGGCACCGGAGGTGAAGCCGCAGGGGGCACCGGCCCAGGCGGGGCTCGCGGAGACGGGGGGCGGCTCGATGATGCCGTACCTCGTGGGCGGGGTGGCCGTGCTGCTGGTAGCGGGCGGAGGAGCGGTCGCGCTGGCGCGCCGAGGCAAGAGCTGACGCAGGGGGCGTTTTCTCGCCCCCGCCGCCCCTACCCGTCCCGTCCTCGGGGGCGCTGCCCCCGAACCCCCGCTCCTCAAACGCCGGAGGGGCTGAATATTCAGCCCGTTGGGGGTCCCCCCTCTGGGGGCGCAGCCCCCAGGAACAGGATGGGACGGGTAGGGGCGGCGGGGGCGAAGAAACTCACCGTCCGGCGAGCGTCACCGCCCGGTCGAACGCCTGCAGAAACCCGTTCACCGTCACCCGATCCCGCACAGCCACCCGCAACCACTCCTCCCCCAACCCGGGAAACGTGTCCCCCCGCCGCACCGCATACCCCAGCCCCCGCAGATGCCCCCGCACCACAACGGCCCGAGGCACCCGCACCAGCACGAACGGCCCCTCCGCCGGCGTCACCACCCGCACCCCGTCGGACCCGAACTCGGCGAGCCCGGCGACCAGATGAGCCCGGTCGGCGGCGATACGCCGCGCCCCCTCCTCCGCCTCCACCAGCGCCGGCCCGGACACGCACACCTCCGCCGCGGCCAGCGCCGGCGTGGACACCGGCCACAACGGCTGCGCCCGCTCCAGCTCCACGATCGTCTCCGGCGCCGCCAGCACGTACCCGATCCGCAGCCCCGCCAGCCCCCACGTCTTCGTCAGGCTCCGCAGCACCACAAGCCCGGGCACGTCCGTACGCCCGGCCAGCGCCTCCCGCTCACCCGGCACCGCGTCCATGAACGCCTCGTCGACCACCAACGTCCGTCCAGGGCGGGCAAGTCGGGCGATGGCAGCCGCCGGATGCAGGATCGACGTCGGGTTGGTCGGGTTGCCGATCACCACGAGGTCGGCATCGTCGGGCACGAGTGCCGGGTCCAGCCGGAATCCGTCCGCCGCCCGCAGCAGCACCCGGTCCACGCTGTGCCCGGCATCCCGCAGTGCCGCCTCCGGCTCCGTGAACTGCGGATGCACGACCACCGGCCGGCGTACCTTCAGGGCGCGCGCGAGCAGCACGAAGGCCTCCGCGGCCCCGGCGGTGAGCAGCACCCGCTCCACCGGCACCCCGTGCCGGGCCGCCACCGCGGCCCGCGCGGCCCGTCCGTCGGGATACGCGGCGAGCCCGCCGAGCGACCCGGCGATGTGTTCACGCAGCCAGGCAGGGGGAGCGTCGGCCCGGACGTTCACGGCGAGGTCGATCAACTTGGCGCCGTCGTCGCGCACTTCGGCGTCCCCGTGATGCCGAAGGTCATGCCCGTCGGTGTCTGAGTCAGTGCGCATGTGAGTGCGAGTGCCCGTGTGAGTGATGTCCATGATGGTGACCATCGTGGTCGCCTTCGTCGTCCGGATGGAAGTGCGGCTGCTGAGGCATTCCGACCTTGTCCTCGAAGCCGGGCAGTGCGATCCGGTACACGCACGAGTCGCAGTTCATCCGCAGATCCCCCCGCACGGCCTCCCGGTACCGTTCCATCACCAGGTCGAGCAACTCCGGCTCCGGACCGATGACTTCGGCGGACCGCACCTCGACCTCCGGGTGCGCGGCGGCCCAGCCCTCCGTCTGCTGCCGCACCCGGTCCGGCAGAATCCCGGTGAACAGGAAGTAGGGCAGGACGACGATCCGCCGCGCACCCAGCTTCACGCACCGGTCGAGCCCCGACGGCACGTCCGGCGCCGCCAGCGACACGAACGCCGTCTCCACACCGGCGTAGCCGCGCCCCTCCCACAGCAGCCGAGCCGCCTTGAGCACCTCGGCGTTGGCGTCCGGGTCGGTGGAGCCGCGCCCGACCAGCAGCACGGTCACGTCGGCCCGGTCGGCGGGCGTACGAGCCCCACCGCCCAGCGCCTCCTCCAGCCGCCGCTCCAGCACCGCCAGCAGCGCCGGGTGCGGGCCCAGCGGACGTCCGTACGTGTAGGAGATCCCCGGGTGCCGCTCCTTCTCCCGGGACAGTGCCGCCGGGATGTCCCCCTTGGCGTGTCCGGCGGACACCAGCATCAGCGGAACGGCGGCGAACCGCCGTACCCCCCGCTCCACCAGCTCGGTCACGGCATCACCCAGCGGTGGCGGCGACAGCTCGATGAAGCCGCCCGCGACGGGCAGTTCGGGGTTGCGGCGCCCCAACTCCCGTACGAAGTCACGGAACGCCTCAGCCCCGGCCTCGTCCCGGGTGCCGTGGCCGGCGATGAGCAGGGCGGGCGGCGGGGTGGTCACGATGTCTCCTCGGACGGTGAAGTGGGATGAAGGGAAAGGGTGTTGGGACGGGCGCCGGGCAGCAACGCCGGACCATCGGTGGTCATCGCGTCGTCTCCTGCCAGCGATACCCGCGAGGCGTGACCATCCGGCCCGCGATGTTCCGGGTCGCGGTGTTGCCGACGGTCACGACCGTCATCATGTCGACCGTCGCCGGGTCGAGTCCGGCCAGCGTCGTGACGCGGCTGGACTCGTCGGGCCGCGACGCGTTCCGTACGACACCCACGGGCGTCGTCGGCTCCCGGTGCGCGCCGAGGATGGCGAGCGCCTTGGGCAGTTGCCAGTCGCGGCCCCGGCTGCGCGGGTTGTAGAACGTCACGACGATGTCCGCCTCGGCCGCCGCCTGCACCCGCCGCTCGATGACATGCCAGGGCGTGTGCAGATCGGAGAGGCTGATGGACACATGGTCGTGGCCGAGCGGAGCCCCGAGAATCGCGCCGGCGGCGAGGGCGGCCGTGACACCGGGCACCCCGACCACGTCGATGTCGTCGGACGCCTCGGCGAGCGCGGGCGACGCCATCGCGTACACGCCGGCGTCCCCGCTGCCGATCAGTGCGACCGCCTGCCCCTTCCTGGCCTCGGCCACCGCCGTCCGCGCCCGCTCCTCCTCGGCGCCGAGCCCCGACTCCAGGACGCGGGTCCCGGGCCGCAGCAGATCACGGATCTGGTCGACGTACTGATCGAGCCCGACCAGCACGGACGCCCGCCGCAACTCCGCCTCGGCACGCGGCGTCAGCAGATCCCGCGCCCCGGGCCCGAGCCCCACGACCGCGAGCCGCCCACGGCCCGGCCGCCGTACGACGGCACAGGTCGCCATGGCCGGCGCCCCGTCCGCACGCTCCGACTTCCTCTTGGGTACGAGGAGTTCGCCCCCGCCGAGCAGCGCGGCAGCCTCCGCCACGGACGGCGTACCGACGGCTGCGAGCGGCGCGTCGGAGGGATTCGGCACGTCGACCCCGGCCAACTCGTCGGCGGAGTACGTCACCACGGGCACCCCGAGCCGCTCGGCGGCCCCGACGATCCCGGGCTCGCCCGCCTTCGCGTCGACGGTGGCCAGCGCGGCGACGGAGGCCACCGAGAGCCCCGCGTCCGCCAACGCCCCCTCGACCAGCCCGAGTACCTCGTCGACCGGCGCCCCCTTGGAGGCGCCCACACCGACGACGAGGGACGGCGGACGCAACACGACCACACCCGCACCCACACCGTCACCGTCGATCAGCCGGTCGGTCACCCGGATCGTCGGCCCGGCGCCCGGCACCGTGCTCCCGGCACCGGACGGCAGCACATTGGACGGCAGCGCGGGCAGCGGCCAGCTCGACTCCAGTTCCAGCGCGACGGGTTCACCGTCGAGCAGTGCCCGTGTGACTCCCGCGACGTCGCCCTCGACGGGCAGCCCGAGGGTGTCGAGCCCCGGCACCCCCACGGCGTCCGTCGCGGTGGTCACCACCGGCTCCGCACCCAGCAACCGCCCGACCTCGCGGGCGAGTTCATTGGCCCCGCCGCCGTGCCCGCCGACCAGCGACACGGCGAACCGTCCGCCCTCGTCGACGCACACCACTCCGGGATCGGACGCCTTGTCGGCCAGCAGCGGGGCGACCAGCCGTACGACCGCCCCCGTGGCCAGGAAGCACACGAGCTGCGAGCACTCTCCGAACGCGCGCCGGACGGCGTCGGCGACCGGCCCCTCGTACACACGCGTACGGTCGGGCCAGGCGGCGGCAAGCCGATCACGCGCCGCCGCGCCCGCCGCCGTCGCGGAAATCAGGCCGATCACAGAGCATCTCCTTCGCTACCGGTATGTCTGTCTGTATGTGCCGCGGGACGCGTGCCCCACAGCAGGAAAACGGGGTTGGTCGCCGCGAGCCGGGTCACCTCACCCGGCAGCGGTGCGAGCCGGGACGACTGCAGCAGAACGCCGTCGCAGTCGAGGCCGGCGCCGATGAGTGCCGCACGCACGGCCGGGACCCGGTCGAGGGCGGCCATCGCGACCACCACCGTCCGCCGGGCCCGCCGCGCACACGCGGTGACGATCGAGGGCAGCTCGCGCCCGCCCCCGCCGATGAACACGGCGTCGGGGTCGTCGAGTTGGGACAGCGCGGGCAGGTCATCAGGGGCGCTCCCCTCCACCACCCGCACATCGACACCGTGCGCGGCGGCGTTCGCCCGCACCCGCTCCGCCCCATCCGGCGTCTTCTCGACGGCGACCACGGCCGCCCCCAGCCGCGCGCACTCCACGGCCACGGACCCGGAGCCCGCGCCGATGTCCCAGACCAGGTCACCGAGGCGCGGCCCGAGCCGGGACAGTGCCAGGGCCCGTACCTCGAACTTGGTGATCATCGAGTCGCGGTGGGCGAACTCCTGCTCGTCCAGGGCCCATTGACCGGGCCCGACAGCCGACCCGGCGACCGTGACACCGACGCGCGCGAGGGCCTGCGCCTCGTCCAGACACAGCACCACACTCACCGCGTCGCCCCAGTCCCGCGCCGCCGCCTCGGCAGGCGTGACCCGCTCGACGCGTTCGAGCTCGGGATCGCCCAGCGCCGACGCGACGACCAGAACACGCGCCCCCGGACCGCCCACCAGGGCCGAGCCCAGTTCGGCGGGCCCCGCGCCCGGCCCGGTCAGCACCGCCACCTTGGGCCGTGCCCGGCACACGTTGACCGCCGTCCGCAGTTCCCGCCCGTGCGCGCTGACGACCACCGCGTCGTCCCAGGTCAGCCCGGTCCGGGCGAACGCGGCGGCCACGGAGGACACCCCCGGCCGGACATCGAGCCGCCCGGCCCCGAACCGCTCGGCCAGCGCCCGCACGATCCCGAAGAACCCCGGATCACCGGAGGCGAGCACGACAACGGGCCGTTCCTTCCCGACGTACTCCTCGATGGTGTCGAGCGCCGGAGCCAGTGCCCCGAGGACAACCCGCTCGGCACCCTCCGCCACAGCCGCCGACACCGCGGCCAGATGCCGTCGGGCGCCCACGACCAGCGCGGCCCCGGCGACGGCTGCCGTGGCGTCCGGCGGAAGCGGTGCCCCCGTCCCCGTACCGATGACGGTGATCACGTACTCGCCCCTCGCTCGCGCAACGCCCGGCGGGCCGCCGGGTCGGCCTTGCGGAAGCCGTGGAAGTGGCCGGGGTGGTAGAGGTGCGAGCGGGTGCCGCTGGCGTCGAGGGCCGGGCCGATCAGGAACAAGGTGTGCTTCCACAGCTTGTGCTCCTTGACCGTCTCCTCCAGCGTCTCGATCGTGCACCGCACGACCAGCTCCTCGGGCCAGGTCGCCTGATAGGCGATGACGACCGCTGTGGACGTCGGATAACCGCCCTCCAGCAGCTCCCGTACGAGCTGTCCGCTGCGGGCGGCGGACAGGAAGATCGCCATGGTGGTCCCGTGCCGGGCGAACTCCCGCACCTCCTCGCCCGGCGGCATCGGCGTCTTGCCGCCGCCCAGCCGGGTGAGGATCACGGACTGCGCGACCTCGGGGATGGTCAGCTCACGCTGGGCGAGGGCGGCGACAGCGGAGAAGGAGGAGACCCCGGGGACGATCTCCGTTTCGATCCCGATCTCGGCACACCGGTCGACCTGCTCCTGGGTACCGCCCCAGAGCGCGGGATCGCCGGAGTGGATCCGGGCCACGCGCAGGCCCTCGCGCACGGCACGCCCGTACACGGCGACGACGTCCTCCAGCGACATGGTCGCCGAGTCGAGGATCTCCGCCCCCTCGCGAGCGTGTTCGAGGACCGCCTCCTGTACGAGGCTGGCCGCCCAGATCACGATGTCCGCGTCGGCGATGGCGCGGGCGGCGCGGAAGGTCAGCAGATCGGCGGCGCCGGGGCCGGCACCGACGAACGTCACCTTGCCGGTGGGGGCGCCGGTCGAAACGTCGGCCGTGGGAGCCATGGGTCGAGATCCTCTCGTACGGAATGTCGAAAACGTCAGTAAGTGTGCGGATGGGTGTGGAGGTGCGCGAAGGCGGGTTGATCGGATAGCAAGAGCACATGGCGGTCTTCGTCGCGCTCGGCGCGTTCCTGATGACGCTGGCCGGCGGCTGGACGGCACTGCGTGTGACCGACCGCCGCCATCTCGTCCTGGGCCTGGCCGGCGGCCTGATGCTGGGCGTGGTCGGCCTCGACCTGCTGCCGGAGGCGCTGTACGCGGCGGGCCGGGAGGTGTTCGGCGTACCGGCCGCGCTGCTGCTGTTCGTCGCCGGTTTCCTGCTGGCCCATCTGGTGGAACGTCTGCTCGCCGTGCGGCAGGCCTCGCACGGCGCCTCCGAGGGGACCGGCGAGCACGGCGGCCGGACGCCCCAGGTGGGCCTGACGGCCGCCGCGGCCATGGTCGGCCACAGCGCGATGGACGGCGTCGCGATCGGCGCCGCCTTCCAGGTGGGCGGCGGTATGGGCCTCGCGGTCGCGCTCGCCGTGATCGCCCACGACTTCGCCGACGGCTTCAACACCTACACGATCACGAGCCTGTACGGAAACGCCCGCCGCAAGGCCCTGGCCATGCTGTTCGCCGACGCGGCGGCACCGGTCGTGGGCGCGGCCTCGACCCTCTTCTTCACGATTCCCGAACAGGCGCTCGGCGGCTATCTCGGCCTCTTCGCCGGCGTACTGCTCTACCTCGCCGCCGCCGAGATCCTCCCCGAGGCCCACCACGACCACCCCACCCACTCGACGGTGCTGTGCACGATCGCGGGCGCGGCGTTCATCTGGCTGGTGGTGGGCCTGTCGGGCTGAGCGGTGGTTCACAACTTGCCGCCCCTGCCGCCGTCGCGGGGCGCGGGCGCGATGAGAGTGGAGAGGTACGGGAGCGGCGCACCGTCGAGTTCGGCGGCGGGCCGGATGGACTCGTCCTCCAGCCCCAGCGCCGACCCCCACACGGCGTCGCCGATCCGCCCGCTCTCCCGCAACGCCTCGGCGACCTCCTGGGCCTGCCGCCCGAACTTGTACGCCACGACAGTGCCCGGCCCGCCCAGAGCCTCCTTGAGCACAGCGGCCCCCGCGGTCACGGGCACGAGGGTGAGCGGCTCGGTCCCCTCGGTGAGCACGGCCCCCGACCGCGCCGCCAGATCCTGCATCGCGGTGATACCGGGCACGGTCTCGATGGCGGCGGACGGCACCAGCTCCCCGATCGTGTGGGCGAGATAGGTGAACGTCGAGTACACGTTGGGGTCGCCGATGGTCGCGAAGGCGACGACGGAATGCGCGCCGAGCAACTCGGCGACCCGGGCACCGGCGGCATCCCAGGCGGCCTCACGCCGAGCGTGGTCGGAGCGCTCGTTGAGCGCGAAGACGACCCGGACGATCTTCTCGGCGCCCACGTAGTGCAGCACGGTGGCCTCGGCCCGCCCCCGCTCAAGGCTGTCCATCACGGGTACGACGACCACATCGGCGGCCCGCAACGCGTTGACGCCCTTGACGGTCACGAGCTCGGGATCACCGGGCCCGACCCCCACACCAATAAGCCTGCTGCTCATGACGTCCGGCACCTCTCCACGAACCGACGGGCGACACCGGGCGCCGACGCCCAGTGCGTGTGCAGATAGCTCGCGTGCACACCGCGCTGTACAAATCCCTCGACCCGCCGGACCGGGTTACGCACGCCCCAGGCCGGCTCCGCCCCCGCCCCGGGCTCGACGACGGTCCGATGAAACTCGTGCCCCCGCATCCGGGTACCGGCCACCGCGAGGGAACTGTCGCTCACGGCCACGGCATCCCGATAGCCGAGGGTGAGCCGATCACTCATCCGGGCGGTGGCATCGAGCACCCCGCACATGGGCCGCCCGTCCAACTCCCGCCCCAGATACAGCAACCCGGCACACTCCGCGGCGACGGGCGCCCCACTCCCGGCAAGAGCGGCGACGGACTTGCGCAGGGGCTCATTGTCGGACAACTCGGCACCGAACACCTCGGGAAACCCGCCCCCGATGACCAACCCCCGTGTCCCGTCGGGCAGTTGCTCATCCCGAAGCGGATCGAACACAACAACCTCGGCCCCGGCGGCCCGCAACAACTCGACATGCTCGGCGTAGGAGAACGTGAAGGCGGCTCCGCCGGCGAGAGCGATCACAGGTGCCCTGGTGTGCCCGCCCGGAGTCCCCAGCCTGCCTCCGGCCACTTTTGAGGCGCCGCCCGGCATTTCCAGCCCGTCCGGCGCTTGAGGACGAGGCCCGTTCAGGGCCGTAGCGGGGTCTGGGGGCGCGGCCCCCGGTGGGGGTCCCCCCTCTGGGGGAGGGACGGGTAGGGGCGGCGGGGGCGAGGCTGCATCCTTCAGCGGCTCCGCCGCGGGCAGAACCTCACCCGCATCCCACCCCACACACGCCAACTCACCGGCGCCCCGCGCCAATCCCCACAGCGCCTCGAGATCGCACCCTGCCGAAACCTGCGCGGCCATGGCCGCAACGGCCGCCAGGGCGGCCTCCCGCCGCTCGGCAACCGGCACCAACCCCAGATGCCGAGAAGGCACATCCACCTGCGGAACCCGCCGAAGCACCCCCACCACAGGCACCCCCACCGACTCCAACGCCTCCCGCAGCATCTCCTCATGCCGGTCCGTCGCGACCTTGTTGAGGATCACGCCCCCGACCCGCACCTCCGGATCCCACGACACGAACCCGTGCACGAGCGCCGCCACGGACCGGGCCTGCGAGGACGCGTCCACCACCAGCACCACCGGCGCCCGCAGCAACTTGGCCACCTGAGCCGTGGACGCGAGCTCCCCCTCGCCCGCGGCCCCGTCGTACAGCCCCATCACGCCCTCGACCACGGCGATGTCACACCCCCGTGCCCCGTGCACGAACAATGGCCCGACCAACTCGGGCCCGCACATGTACGCGTCGAGGTTCCGCCCCACCCGCCCGGTGGCGAGCGCGTGATACCCGGGATCGATGTAGTCCGGCCCCACCTTGTGCGGAGACACGGCAAGCCCCCGCGCGGCGAACGCGGCCATCAACCCCGTGGCAACGGTGGTCTTGCCGCTGCCCGATGAGGGCGCGGCGATGACCAGCCGGGGCACAGATGTCACCACTCGATCCCCCGCTGCCCCTTCTGCCCGGCGTCCATCGGATGCTTGACCTTGGACATGTCCGTCACCAGATCCGCGAACTCCACCAGCTTCTCCGGGGCGTTGCGCCCGGTGATCACCACATGCTGGGTCCCCGGCCGGTCCCGCAGCACAGCGACGACCTCGTCGACGTCGACCCACCCCCAGTGCATGGGATAGGCGAACTCGTCCAGCACGTACAGCTTGTACGTCTCGGCGGCGAGATCCCGCTTGACCTGCTCCCAGCCCTCCCGGGCCTTCTCCTCGTTGTCGAGCTGCGCGTCCCGCTGAACCCAGGACCAGCCCTCGCCCATCTTGTGCCAGTCGACGGTCCCGCCCTCGCCGCTGGCCCCCAGCACCCGGAGCGCGTTCTCTTCGCCCACCTTCCACTTCGCCGACTTGACGAACTGGAACACCCCGATGGGCCACCCCTGATTCCAGGCGCGCAACGCAAGTCCGAAAGCGGCGGTGGACTTGCCCTTCCCGACTCCCGTATGCACGACGACAAGCGGCCGATTACGCCGCTGCCTGGTCGTCAGTCCATCTTCCGGTACGACACTCGGCTGCCCCTGCGGCATTACGCGGCCCTCCTCGAAGTCCCCTGCACATCCCTCACCAGACCGGCGATGGAGTCCGCCCGCAACTCGTCCAGCGTCACCGCCGTACCCCCGAGCTCACCCGCGAGCTGCCCGGCGAGCCCCAGCCGTACCGGCCCGGACTCGCAGTCGACGACCACGGAAGCGACCCCCTCGGCAGCGAACAGGCGTGCCGCCCGCCCGGCCAGCGCGACCGGCTCCGGGCCACCCGTGGCCCGCCCGTCGGTCACGACCACCACCAGCGCGCGCCGGGCCGGATCCCGCATCCGCTCCACCCGGAGCACGTCGTGCGCCTTCAGCAGCCCCGCCGCGATCGGCGTACGCCCACCGGTCGGCAGTGACTCCAGCCGGACGGCCGCCGCGTCCACGGACGAGGTCGGCGGCAGAGCGACATCGCCGGCCGCCCCCCGGAACGTCACGAGCCCCACCTTGTCCCGCCGCTGATACGCGTCGAGCAGCAACGACAGCACAGCGCCCTTGACGGCACTCATCCGCTGCCGGGCCGCCATCGACCCCGAGGCGTCGACGACGAACAGGACCAGATTCCCCTCGCGCCCCTCCCGAGTGGCCTGCCGCAGATCGTCCCGCCGCACCACCAGCCCACGCCCGACCCGTCCCCGCGCCCGCTGATGCGGCGCGGCGGCCTGCACGGTGGCCGCCAGGTGCAGTTTGGTGAGCGCCCCTCGAGGCCGCCGGGACCCCGTCGTCCGCCCCCGCTCGGTCCGCGCCCGCGACCGCCGCCCGGCGGCACCCTCACCCACACCGGGAACGCTCAGCACCTTGGTACGAAAGGGCTCACCGGCCCGTACGGGCTGCTGCTCCCCGGCACCACCCCCCGAAGCCTGCGGCTCCCCGCCCTCCCCGGCCTCGGGCTGCGCACCGGCGTCGCCGCCCTGCGGCCCGTCGGACTCCGGAGTCTGACCACCGCCACCGCCACCGCCGGGCCCGTCCGGCCCAGGATCGGGCTCAGGATCCTCATCCTCACCCGACCCCTGCCCGCCGAACTCCTCCAACGTCTCGTCGAGCTTGTTCTCGTCAAGTCCCGGCGCGTCAAAGGGATTCCGCCGCCGCCGATGAGGCAGAGCGAGCAACGCGGCCTGCCGAACATCCTCCGCGAGTACGTCGGTACGCCCGTCCCAGGCGGCCAGTGCGACCGCAGTCCGCGCCATCACGATGTCGGCCCGCATCCCGTCCACCTCGAAGGCGGCACAGGTGGCGGCGATCTGCCGCAACGCCCCGTCGCCCAGCCGCACGGACGGCAACAGCTCCCTCGCGGCCACGATCCGGGCCCGTACGGCGGACTCCTCGTCGGCCCACCGCGCGGAGAACCCTGCGGGATCGTCGTCGTACGCCAGCCGCCGCCGCACGACCTCCACCCGCTGATCGGGCTCCCGCGAGGCCGCGACCTCGACGGTCAGCCCGAACCGGTCGAGAAGCTGCGGCCGAAGCTCGCCTTCCTCGGGATTCATGGTGCCGACCAGCAGGAACTTCGCCGCATGCCGTACGGAGACACCTTCACGCTCGACGTAGGAGGCGCCCATCGCGGCTGCGTCCAGCAGCAGGTCGACGAGGTGGTCGTGCAGGAGATTGACCTCGTCGACGTAGAGAATCCCGCGATGCGCGTCGGCCAGCAGGCCCGGCTCGAACGCCTTCACGCCCTCCGCGAGCGCCCGCTCGATGTCGAGGGCCCCGACGAGCCGGTCCTCGGAGGCACCGACAGGCAGCTCGACCATCCTGGCGGCCCGGGACGCGTGGGCCCCGGTCTGGTGCGGCCCGTCGGGACAGGCCGGATCGGGTGCTCCGGGATCACACGAGAACCGGCACCCGGCGACGACATCGACCGCGGGCAGCAGCACCGAAAGGGCGCGCACGGCAGTGGACTTGGCGGTGCCCTTCTCGCCGCGCACCAGCACACCGCCCACCGCCGGCGAGACGGCGTTCAGCAGCAGCGCGAGCCGCAGGTCGTCCTGGCCGACAACGGCCGTGAACGGAAACGGGGTACTCACTTGTCGTCGCCCTCCAGATCGCCTTCGAGCTCCAGGTAGGTCGCGCGCAGCCGCTCGATCGTGTCGGCGTCCGGCTCGGCCCACAACCCACGGTCGGCGGCTTCCAGCAGCCGTTCCGTGATCCCGCGCAACGCCCACGGGTTGGACTTCTTCATGAAGTCACGGTTCTCGGGATCGAAGACGTACTCCGCCGACAACTTCTCGTACATCCAGTCGTCCACGACCCCGGCCGTGGCGTCGTACCCGAAGAGATAGTCCACGGTCGCGGCCATCTCGAACGCGCCCTTGTACCCGTGCCGCCGCATCGCCGCCATCCAGCGTGGATTGACCACCCGGGCCCGGAACACCCGGTGCGTCTCCTCGCCCAGCGTCCGCGTCTTCACCTGGTCGGGTGTCGCCGAATCCCCCACATACGCCTCGGGGCTCGCCCCCGTCAGATGCCGCACCATCGCGACCATCCCGCCGTGGTACTGGAAGTAGTCGTCCGCGTCGACAAGATCGTGCTCGCGCGTGTCGACGTTCTTCGCCGCCACCGCGATCCGCCGGAACGCCGTCTCCATGTCCCCCCGGGCAGCCCGCCCGTCCAGCCCACGCCCGTACGCGTAACCGCCCCACACCGCGTACACCTCGGCGAGATCGGCGTCCGACCGCCAGTTCCGCGCGTCGATCAACGGCAGCAAACCAGCCCCATAGGCCCCCGGCTTCGACCCGAAGATACGGGCCGTGGCCCGCCGCCGGTCGCCGTGCTCGGCGGCATCGGCGTCCACGTGGGCCCGTACGAAGTTGGACTCGGCCGGCTCGTCCAGGTCCGCGACCGCCCGCACCGCGTCGTCGATCAGCCCGACCACGTGCGGGAACGCGTCCCGGAAGAACCCGGAGATACGGACCGTGACGTCGATACGGGGCCGTCCCAGCTCGGCCACCGGCACCACCTCGAACCCGGTCACCCGCCTCGACGCGTCGTCCCACACCGGACGGCAGCCCAGCAGCGCCAGGATCTCGGCGATGTCGTCGCCCTGTGTCCGCATGGCCGACGTACCCCAGACCGTCAGACCGACGGACGTCGGGTACTCGCCGTTGTCGGTCAGATACCGCTGCACGAGCGAGTCGGCGAGCGCCTGTCCGACCTCCCAACTCAGCCTGGACGGAATGGCCTTGGGGTCGACGGAGTAGAAGTTGCGGCCGGTCGGCAGGACGTTGACGAGTCCGCGCGTGGGTGAACCCGAGGGCCCCGCCGGGACGAAACCGCCGTCAAGTGCCTTGAGGATGTGGGTGATCTCGTCCGTCGTACGGGCCAGCCGGGGCACCACCTCACGGCAGGCGAACTCCAACACCGCGACGGCGGCCGGAAGTTCGAGACCCAGCACGTCCCGTACGAGAGCGGGAACCGTCGTGGCCTCCCACGCCCGCTCCTCCATGCCCTCCGCGAGCCGCCGGCACAGCTGCTCCAGCAGATCGATCGCGTCGGCGGCCGAACGCGCCGGCCCCCCGACCAGATCCGTCAGTTCGACCGGCAGCTTCAGCGGAGCGCCCGGCTCGGCCAGCAGCTCCTTCTCGACCAGCCCGAAGTACTCGGCCAGGCAGGCCCGCAGACCCGGCAGCGCGTTTGCCGTACCGCCCCACACCTGCGAGGCACGCAGCACCGCCAGGACGAGGTTCACGCGCGGCTCGGCCTCCGGGCCGCCGCCGAGGATGTGCAGCCCGTCGCGGATCTGTACGTCCTTGATCTCGCACAGATAGCCGTCGATGTGCATGACGAACGAGTCGAACGCGTCGTCGTCCGGCTGGTCGTCCACATGCAGGTCGTGATGCAGTTCGGCCGCCTTGACCAGCGTCCAGATCTGCGCGCGCACCGCCGGCGCCTTCGTCGGGTCCAGGTCGGAGACGAGCGCGTACTCGTCGAGGAGCTGCTCCAGTTTCGCCAGGTCGCCGTACGTGTCCGCGCGCGCCATCGGCGGTACGAGGTGGTCGACGACCGTGGCGTGCCCGCGCCGCTTGGCCTGGGTGCCCTCGCCGGGGTCGTTGACGATGAAGGGGTAGACGAGGGGGAGTTCACCGAGCACGGCGTCCGGCCCGCACCCCTTGCTCAGCCCGAGTCCCTTGCCGGGCAGCCACTCCATGGTGCCGTGCTTGCCCATGTGGACGATGGCGTCCGCGCCGAACGAGGACTCCAGCCACCTGTAGGCCGCCATGTAGTGGTGGGACGGCGGCATGTCCGGGTCGTGGTAGATCGCGATCGGGTTCTCGCCGAAGCCACGCGGCGGCTGGATCATCACGACGACGTTCCCGAACTGGAGGGAGGCCAGGACGATGTCGTCCCCGTCGACGTACAGGTTGCCCGGAGGCTCGCCCCACGTCTCCAGCATCCCGTCCCGCAGCTCACCGTCCAGTTTGTCGAACCACGCCTGATAGTCGGCCAGCGGCACGCGCGCGGGCGCGGCGGCCAGCTGGTCCTCCGTCAGCCACTCCACGTCGTGACCGCCGGCCGCGATGAGCCGGTGGATCAACTCGTCGCCGTTGTCCGGGTATTCGGTGAGGGAGTACCCGGCGGCGCGCAGCGCGTCCAGCACCCGTACCGCCGACGCGGGCGTGTCCAGGCCCACCGCGTTGCCAACGCGCGAGTGCTTGGTCGGGTAGGCGGTGAAGACGAGCGCGAGCTTTTTGTCCGCGTTCGGCTTGTACTTCAACCGGGCGTGGCGTACGGCGATTCCGGCGACGCGGGCGGCCCGCTCGGGGTCGGCGACGTAGACGGGTACACCACCGGGGCCGTCCTCCTTGAAGGAGAACGGGACGGTGATCAGCCGGCCGTCGAACTCGGGGATCGCGACCTGCATGGCCGCGTCCATGGGGGAGAGGGCGGCGTCGGACGCGTCCCAGGTGGCCCTCGACGACGTAAGGCAAAGCCCTTGCAGCACAGGGACGTCGAGGTCGGCGAGCGCCCCGATGTCCCAGGCCTCCTCGTCACCGCCGGCCGACGCCTCCGAGGCGTGCGTGCCGCCGGCTGCGAGGACGGTGGCGATCAGGGCATCGGCGCCGGCGAGCAGCTCGTACAGACCCGGATCCGCCCCGCGCAGTGAACCGCAGTACACGGGAAGGGCGTTGGCGCCCCGGGCCTCGATCGCGTCGCACAGCGTGTCGACGAACCCGGTGTTGCCGCTGAGTTCGTGGGCCCGGTAGAAGAGCACCCCGATGGTCGGACGGCCGCTCTCCCGCGCGTACGAGCCGTGCACCCCGTACTCGGGCATCTTCTGCGGCTCGTCGAACCCCTCGCCGGTCAGCAGCACGGTGTCGGACAGGAACCGTGCCATCTCCACGAGGTTGGCGGGTCCGCCCTCGACGAGATAGCGCAGCGCCTCCGCGACCACTCCGGCGGGCACCGACGACTCGGCCATCAGCTCGGCGTCGGGAACCGTCTCCCCGCCGAGCAGCACGGTCGGCACACCGGACCTCTTCAGATACGCGAGCCCGTCCTCCCAGGCCCGCTTGCCGCCCAGCAGCCGTACGACGGCGATGTCCGCGCCCTCGACGAGCGCGGGCAGTTCCTCCGTGACATCGACCCGGGTCGGATTGCCGATCCGGTACGAGGCACCGGCAGCGGCCCGGGCCGCCAGCAGGTCCGTGTCGGCGGTCGACAACAACAACACTGTGCTCATGCGGGCGCTCCCGGTGGAATGAAAGGCAGTCCTTGCGGCGCGCCCGACTCGATGAGCCGCCAGAGCGCGTCGGTGTCCGCGTGCTGTTCGACGAGATCGCCGAGCAGGTCGAGCTGTTCCTCACGCAACCCGGCGAAGGAGGTGTCGGCGGCCGGTACGAAGCGGCGGCCCGCGGCGGCGGCCACCTCGCGCAGGAACGCCCGCCGGAACCCGTCGGACTCGAGCGAGCCGTGCCAGTGCGTACCCCAGACGCTCCCGACCCGGCACCCGTCCAAGAAGGTCTCCCCGCCGGTGACCTCGGCGACCCCGTGATGGATCTCGTACCCCTCGACCTGTTCGCCGAGGGCGGTGCCGACGGGCCGGGTGAGGGTCTTCTCCCGGGCGAACCGCACCCGTACCGGAAGGACCCCGAGCCCTTCGACATGGCCCTGTCGGCTCTCGACGTCGTCCTCGATGTGCTCGCCGAGAACCTGGAAGCCGCCGCAGATGCCGAGCACGGGCCGCCCCTCGGCTGCCCGGCGCAGGATGGCGTCCGCGAGCCCGCGCTCCCGCAGCCACGCCAGCGCCCTCACGGTTCCCCGGGTGCCGGGAATGACGACGAGATCGGCGTCGGCCAGTTCCTCCGGCCGGTCCACGAACCGCACCACGACGCCCGGTTCGGCGGCGAGCGCGTCCACGTCGGTGAAGTTGGACATCAGCGGGACGGCACAGACGGCGACCCGCAGCACGTCCTCCCCGACCGGCGGCGCGACGTTCGACTCCCGGACCGTCCCCCGCAGGGAGACCCGCAGCCCGTCCTCCTCGTCGATGCCGAGCCCGTGCCGGAAGGGCAGCACACCGTAGGTCGGCCGTCCGGTGAGCCCGAGCAGCATGTCGAGCCCGGGTTCCAGCAGGCTGACGTCACCGCGGAACTTGTTGACGAGGAACCCGGCGACGAGCGCCTGGTCCTCGGGGGACAGCAGGGCGACCGTCCCGAAGAAGGAGGCGAAGACCCCGCCACGGTCGATGTCGCCGACGACGAGCACCGGGAGCCGGGCATTGCGCGCGATTCCCATGTTGACGATGTCGGTCCGCCGGAGATTGATCTCGGCGGGAGAACCCGCCCCCTCACAGATCACCGCGTCATACGTGCCCCGCAGTTCGGCGAGGCACTCCAGCACGGTCCCGAGAAGTTGCCGCTGCCGCCCCCCGTGATACCCACGCGCACTCATCTCGCCCACCGGCTTCCCCATGAGCACGACCTGACTGCTCTGGTCGCTCCCCGGCTTCAGCAGAACGGGATTCATGAGCGCCGTCGGCTCGATCCGGCACGCCTGCGCCTGCATGGCCTGCGCCCGCCCGATCTCGGCGCCCTCACGCGTGACGAAGGAGTTGAGAGACATGTTCTGCGCCTTGAACGGCGCGACCTTGACGCCCTGTCGCACCAGCCACCGGCAGATCCCGGCGGTGACGACACTCTTGCCGGCGTCGGAGGTGGTCCCGGCGACGAGCAGCCCACCACCGAGGCTCTCGCCACTCATGAGATACGCCCCTTCGTGTTCATACGCCCGTTCATGCGCCTGTTCTTGCTCGTGTTCACGAGCAGCCGCGCGGCGACACTGACACCGAGGGCCAGCCAGGTGACGCGCCGCGACAGCCGTACGGCCCGTTCGACGTCGGGGACACCGACAGCCCGCCCGGACTCCGCGTTGAGTACGGGCCGATGCTCGACCCGCCCCCCGTAGGACAGCGTCCCGCCGAGCCGAACCCCCAGCGCCCCCGCGAACGAGGCCTCCACGGGCCCGGCGTTGGGACTGGGATGGCGTCGGGCATCGGCACGCCAGGCCCGGACGGCCCCGCGCGGATCACCGCCGGCGACGGCGGCGAGCACGGCGGTCAGCCGCGCCCCCGGCCACCCGGCGAGGTCGTCGAGCCGCGCGGAGGCCCACCCGTACCGCCGGTACCGCTCCGACCTGTGCCCGACCATCGCGTCAAGGGTGTTGACGGCCCGGAACCCGACCAGCCCGGGCACCCCGCCCAGGGCTCCCCAGACCAGCGCGCCCACGACGGCGTCGGAGGTGTTCTCGGCGACGGACTCGACGACGGCGCGGGCGATCCCGTCGGAGTCGAGGGCCTGCGGATCGCGTCCGCAGAGGTGGGGCAGCCGCTCGCGCGCCCTCTCGACGTCCCCGGTCTCCAGGTACCAGCCGATGGCCCGCGCCTCCCGGCCGAGGGAGGTGCCGCCGACGACGGCCCAGGTCGCGGCGGCGGTGAGTGCGACAGAAGCGGCACGGGACGGACGTACGACGCGACCGGCCGCCGTGGCAAGGGCGACGGCGCCTCCCACACACACGGCGGTGTGCAGCGCGCCCCACCCCCGGTGGTCCCGCCACAGCACCCGCTCGACGGCGCCGGCGGCCCGCCCGAACAGGGCGACCGGATGCCCGCGGCGAGGGTCGCCCAGGATCAGATCACCGAGAAGTCCGGCGGTGGCGCCGTACGCGAAGACGCGATCGGCACGCACCGGCTCAGCCGGCCGTGGGGTCGGGGAGCGACCTGGTGCTGTACCTCGAACGGCAGCCGAACATGGCGATATGTCCTCACTCAGGGTGTCCACGCCCTGGTTCGACGAGACCGGCGGCGAGAGTTCCTGGCTCCCGGGGTTACCTACCCCGGTGACAGTGGCGGGACCGCGCCGGATTCACACCGGCTTCCTCTTCTGCCGCCGTACATGGCTCCGGCAGTCCACCACGGGCCCGGAACACCCGTCAACTTGCCGTTGACCTGGAAAGGAGGACTGTGCTGAGCCCCACACCACGACCGGATCGAGGCGCCGAAAAAGCGCCCGCCCCGACCGTGACCACCAGTGAGGCGGCCACGGTCGGAGCGGGCGACGAAGAGGAGGTGTCCCGGTGTCCGGCCCTGTCAGGCCACGATCAGATAGATCCCGTACGCCACCACTGCCGCGCAGGCGGCGAAGCACGCGTACGCCCCGGTGACGGCCGGCCCCGCCGACTCGCCCTGCGCGACCGCCCGTTCGCGGCGCGAGAGTCCGACGATGCCCAGGGTGAACACGGCCACCATGGCCACGGTGATGACGAGACTGACGCCGAAGACGGAGCCGAGGGCTGCCCAGTCGATCTTCATGTTGCTTCCTTCTGCTTCTCGCTACGACAGGCCCTGGGGCCGGGAGCCGGACTCACAGGGCCGTGGCCGACGGCTTCGCCGTGACCTCGGCCGGGGACGGGATGGTCGCCGTCAGGTCCTCGGTGACGGAGACGGCGCCCACCGGGGGCGGGGTCACAGCGGCGATGGCCGTCGTGACGATGCCCGCGGGCTCGGCGTTCTCACCGGACTCGGTGGTCTCGCCCTCGACCTGGTTGACGTTCGTGTGGTCGATCACCTCGCGGCGCGACACGACCCAGATCGCCGTGCTCGAAGCGATGAGGAAGACGGCCACCAGCGCCGTGCCCCAGTCGCCGAGGCCGGTGACGTACTCCGCCAGCGCGCCGACGAGAGCCGCCGCGGGCAGTGTCAGCCCCCAGGCCACGAACATCCGGGTCGCCGTCGACCAGCGGACCACGCCGCCCTTGCGGCCGAGGCCCGCGCCCATCACCGAGCCCGACACCGAGTGCGTGGTGGAGAGGGAGAAGCCGAGGTGGGAGGAGGCCAGGATGACCGTCGCCGCGCTGGTCTGGGCGGCGAAGCCCTGCTGGGGCTGGAGGTCGGTCAGGCCCTTGCCCATCGTACGGATGATGCGCCAGCCGCCCAGGTAGGTGCCGAGCGCGATGGCCAGGCCCGCGGAGAGGATGACCCACACCGGGGGATCGGAGTCGGGGGAGACGGCGCCGCCGGCGACCAGGGCGAGGGTGATGATGCCCATCGTCTTCTGCGCGTCGTTCGTGCCGTGGGCCAGCGACACCAGGCCCGCGGAGGCGATCTGGCCGACCCGGAAGCCCTTCTCCGCCGCCCTGCCCTCGGCCCGCTCGGCGCTGAGCGTGTACGACAGCCGGGTGGCCAGCATGGCCGCCATGCCCGCCACCAGTGGAGCGGCGATCGCCGGGATCAGTACCTTCGTCACCAGCACGTCGCCGTGGACGGCGCCCGTGCCCGCCGAGGCGATGGTCGCGCCGATCAGACCGCCCATCAGGGCGTGCGAGGAGCTGGACGGCAGCCCGACCAGCCAGGTCAGCAGGTTCCAGAGGATCGCCCCGACCAGCGCGGCGAAGATCACCTCGGGACGGATACCGCTCTCGTCCACGAGGCCCTTGGAGATCGTGTTGGCGACCTCGACGGAGAGGAAGGCGCCCACGAGGTTGAGCACGGCCGACATGGCGACCGCGACCTTGGGCTTGAGCGCACCGGTCGAGATGGTGGTGGCCATCGCGTTGGCGGTGTCGTGGAAACCGTTCGTGAAATCGAACGCAAGCGCGGTGACGACCACGATCGCGAGGATCAGCGAGAAGCTTTCCATTTACCCAGATTTCTTCCGTACGGTATTGGCTCTTGGACCGTAGGTAACCTGGATGAACGGAAGATGAACTGACGGGGGATGCCGGGTGTCCGGGAGTGGAGCGCCGTTCCCCCCGAGCTTCCGGACGGGTGAGGCCCGTGCTCGTCACCCCTTCGCGAACCGTTTGAGCTGGGCCGACGACCCGTTGAAGAGGTTCTGGTCGCCCGGCAGCACCCCGCTGTTGTCGTACTGCCAGAACGTCCAGAACTTCCAGCCGCCCGATGGCAGCGCCCCCGCGTCGGACGCGTTGTAGCGGGCCAGCCACAGCGCGTGCTTCGAGGTGAAGGCACTGCTGCTGTTCGTGCAGGTGTTCCACCAGTGGGCGGTCGTGTAGATGACCGGACGGCGACCGGTGAGCCGGTCGACCTCGTTGCTGAAGGCCGTGATCCAACCGGCCATCTCCGCCTTGTCGAGGCCGTAGCACTTGTTCTTCCCGTACGGGTTGTACTCGACGTCGAGCGCGGGCGGCAGTGTCCAGCCGTCCGCACGCCAGGCCCCGCCGTTGCGCACGAAGAACCGGGCCTGGGTGATGCCGGACGACTTGTCCGGCAGGGCGAAGTGGTAGGCACTGCGGAGCAGGCCCGCGGCGCGTGAACCGTCGTACTGCCGGCTGAAGTACGGACTGCGGTAGGTGTGGGACTCGGTCGCCTTGATGTATACGAACGTGGCGCCCTTCGCCTTCGCGGACCGCCAGTCGACGTCCTTCTGGTGCGCCGAGACGTCGTGCCCCTTCGGCTCACCCGCCGCCGACACCGGAACCTCCGTCAGGACGGTCCCTCCGATGGTGATCGCCGCCGCGGTGGCCGCGAGGGCGCGGGAGCGACGGCGTAAGAGTCGGTGATCACGGGCCATGTGTCCCCCCGGAACGGCTGCGCGCGTGACAAATCTCCAGGAGGCTACTGGAAGATCAACCGATTTCCTGCGTTCCCCGGCCAAAGCGCACACACGCGCCGATGTACGCGCTTACGCGCCCTTACGGTCCCTGGGGTTCACCCCTACAGTGCCCTCGCCCGGCGCCGGTCCAGGGCCGCGCCTGGCAGGATCGGGGCATGGCTGAGCAGCGACGGGACGGACGTGACGTGCGGGACGACGTGCAGGGGGCGGGTGCGGCGGAGGGGCGCGCCGGGTCCGACGAGACGGCGCGCGCCTGGGCCGGGCTCGTCGCGACGGCCCGCCGCACGGTGGCCGACGGTCTGGTGGTCGGCACCTCCGGCAACGTCTCCGTGCGCGTCGGGGACACCGTCCTGGTCACACCGTCCGGCGTTCCGTACGACCGGCTCACCCCCGACGGTGTCGTCGGCGTCGACCTGACCGGCCGCCAGACCCTCGGCACCCTGACCCCGACGAGCGAACTGCCCATGCATCTCGCCGTCTACCGCGCCACCGACGCCCGTGCCGTCGTCCACACCCACGCCGTCCACGCGACCGCCGTCTCGACGCTCGTGCGGGAGCTGCCGCTGATCCACTACATGGCGGGCGACCTCGGCGGCCCCGTCCGAGTCGCCCCGTACGCGACATACGGCACGGAGGAGCTGGCCGAGAACGTGCTCCGGGCCCTGACCGGCCGCGCCGCCTGCCTCCTGCAGAACCACGGCACACTCGCCCACGGCGCCACCCTCGACCAGGCGTACGACCGCACCGCCCAGCTGGAGTGGATGTGCCGCGTCTGGCTGACGGCGTCCTCCCTGCCCGGACTGTCCCCGACGCTGCTGTCGGAGGAACAGGTCAGAGAGGCGGGGGAGCGGCTCAAGGGATACGGGCAGCGGAGGTAGTGAGCGCGGGGGTAAGGGGGGAGAGGCCCCACTCCCACTCCGTTCGCCCACTCGCCCACTGGCCGTCGGAGCGCTCCGCAAGGAGACTGGATCCGTGCGCCCAGTCACCGCGACGGCCGCTGCCGTCACCGCAGCCCTGGCAGCAGGCGCCGCCAGTGTCGCCGCCGGCCGCTACGCCAGCGACGCCGCCCTCAAGGCGCCCCCGGGCAGGCCCCTGCCCACCGAACCCCGGCTCACCGTGCACTCCACCGCCGCCGGCCGGGTCGTGCTCACCCGGGCCCTGGCCTCCCAGCGCCCCGGCACCTACGGTCTCGTCGGTGACGGGACCCACGCGGTCGTCGGTCCCGTCCTGGACCACGCGGCCCACTCCGCCGACACCGTCGTACGCCGCCTCGAACGGGTCACCCACGGCACCCTGGAACCCCGGGGCAAGGTCTGGCTCACCCCGAACCTGCACGTCGGCGATCCCGGCACCGCGCTCGGACTCGACCACCTCGACATCGAGATCCCCGGCGAACTCGGTGCCCTGCCCGCGTGGTTCGTGCCCGGGGCCCGCAGCACCTGGGTGATCACCGTGCACGGCCTCGGTGCCACCCGCGAGCACCCCCTGAACGTCCTGCCGTTCCTGCACCGCCGGCGCCTCCCGGTCCTCGACCTCGCCTACCGGGGCGATCCCGGCGCGCCCCGGCCCCAGGACGGCCTCGGTCACCTCGGCGAGACCGAGTGGCGCGACCTCGACGCGGCGATCCGGTACGCCCTGAGCCACGGCGCCGAGCGCGTCGTCCTGTACGGCTGGTCCACCGGCGCCACCATGGCCCTGCGGGCCGCCGCCCACTCCGCGCTGCGCGACCGGGTCTCCGGGCTGGTCCTGGACTCGCCGGTGCTCAGCTGGGAGACCACCCTGCGCGCCCTCGCCACGGCCCGCCGCACCCCGGGAGCGCTGCTCCCGCTGGCCGTGCGCGCCGCCCAGGGCCGCACCGGTCTGCACGGTGGCCCCGAGGGACCCGCCGCCCGTGCCGCCGACCCCGCCCGGCTCACCGTCCCGGTCCTGATCCTCCACGGCCCCGCCGACACGATCGCCCCCTGGGGCCCCTCCCGCCGTCTCGCGGCCCGCCGGCCCGACCTGATCACCCTGCACCCGGTCCAGGACGCCCCGCACGGCGCGATGTGGAACGCGGACCCGGCGACGTACGAGGAAACCCTGCGCCGCTTCCTGACCCCGCTGATGTAGGCGACCAGGCCACCCCGCCGTCGGCGGTCCCGCAGTCGCCCGTCATGCGAAACGCCAGGTCCGCGGCCCTTCGTCCACGCGCCGCCGCACTACACGCTCCCTTCCGTTCAAGCCTGGACCACTGGCTTGAACACCCCCCTGGACCCCTGCCCGAACCCCTTCCCCCGGCCGGCCCTGCGGCCCGCCGTGACATTCCGTTTGGGTTTTCGGACCGTCAACCGGAAGACTGCACCCGTGACGTCCCGTATCCCGCGCGACTCCAGGCTTCGACTTGTCCGCCCGCGACCCCTGGCCGCCGCCCCACGAGCGATGAACCAGCGGCGCTCGCGCCGCCCCGCCCCGCGTCCGCCCGAGGGCACACCCGCCCCGGCGGAACTGGCCAGAATGGCCCGCTCCGGTCTGGCCGGCGCGGCCCGCGTGGCCCGCTGGGCCGACCCCTCCCTGCGGCCCGGCCACGACGGCGGGTCCTCCGACGGCAGGGGCACCCTGTCCGACGCCACCGCCGAACGGGCAGCCTCCGAACTGGGGCTGACCCCGGATCAGGTCCGCCACGACTGGGACACCGCCCGGCTCGCCGGCCTCGTCGAGGTGCACGGCGACATCGCCCGCCCCGGCTGGCGCCTGCGCGCCTGGAACCGTGACGACAGCGCCGTACTGCGCGGCTGGGTCGCGCTCTTCGACGCCTGGTCGATCGCCCACCCGGAGGAGGCGGACCACGAGCCCGCCGCCGTCGCCGAGGTCGTCTCCGCGATGCCCCAGGTGCTCTCCTTCCTCCAGCTGTCCGCGGGACCCGTCCCCATGGAGCAGCTCCTGGACCTCCTGGAGCAGCGGGTCACGGAACTGCGCACCGAGCGCTGCGAGATCCCCTACGGCCCCCAGCCCGAGCCGGTGTCGCAGCAGCCCGAGGCGACCCCCGTCGAAGACACCCCGCTCGCCCCCCTCCTCGACTGGGCCCTGCGCGCCCTGGCCTCCGTCGGCGCCCTCACCTACGGCGACGGCCATGCCACGCTCACCCCGCTCGGCAGCTGGGCGGTGTGGGTCAAGCTGGAGCAGATCTGCGTCGCCGCGCAGAGCCCGGCCGGCAACATCGAGCAGAACGCCGAGGACATGCTGCGCGGCTGCTCCCAGCTGCGCCCCAACGCGGCCCGCGCCGAGTACCGGGCCTGGCTCGCCGCCCGCCCCGTCGGCAGCGCGGTCGCCGAGCTCCTCGACGCCGCCCGCGGTGAGGACGCCCTGCTGCGCGGTCTCGCCTTCGAGGCGCTGCGCGTGGTCGGCGGCCCCGCCGAGCCCGACGTGCGCGCCGTGACGGAGAAGACCCCGCTGCGGCCCTACGCCCTGCTGTGGCTGGCCGAGCACGACGGGATCGACCCCGAGGACGCCCACGAGGTGCTCACCCGCGAGGAGGCCACCTGGATGTGGGTCGACACCGCCGCTGCCGTCGCCGACCACGGCGAGGCGCCGCTGCTCGTCCGCCATCTGGAGTCCGCGGTGCAGCCGACCATCCCCGCGCTCCTCGACGAGGTGCGCGCGGTCGGCCACCCCCGCACCGTCCAGGTCCTGGTCGCCCTCGCCGCCGCCCACCCCGACCCGGCCCTCGCCAAGGCCGTACGCCGCGCCGCCTTCCAGGTGCACACCGGAGGCAGCTGAAGGCTCCGCCGGCTGTGCGGTCGGTCTGTCGCGGGCCGGTGCAGCCCGGCCGCGCCCACGCGGCGGAGCCGCACTGCCACAGTCGCCCGCCCTCGCGGGCCGCGGTGGCGCGCCGGGCTTCCACCGAGGCCGCGCAGCCGTACCGCGCGGCGGCCTCGGGCTGCCCTGGGGGAGGACGGGGTCAGGCCTGTATCTCGGGCGCGTACGTGCCGAAGCTCCAGATGTTGCCCTCGATGTCGCGTGCCATGTAGTCGCGCGAGCCGTACTCCTGGTCCGTCGGGGGCATCAGGATGTCCGCGCCGTGCTCCACGGCCTGCAGGTGGTGTGTGTCGACGTCGTCCACGACGACATACACCCCGCACGGGCCCGCGTCCTTCATCGCCGTGTCGAAGACACCGCCGCGGCCCTTCGAGCCGAGCATCACCGCGCCGTTGCCCTGCACCAGCTCGGCGTGCAGCACCGAGCCGTCCTCCCCCTCGTACACCGACGCCTCGGTGAAGCCGAAGGCCTCTGTGAGCTGCCGGATCGCCGCTTTCGCGTCCGCGTACACCAGTGTCGGGTAGACGCTGGGACGCCCGCCGCCCGTGCCTGCCATGCCCATCACACTCCCTGGGTCCCGCTGCCGGAAAACCGGAGACCGGACAACCGGAAACCGGAAAAAATGGCCTGCGCCCAGTCTTGCACCAGCCACTGACAACGCCCTGGAAAGCAGCCCCGCGCCCGCCCCGTTCCGTCGCCCCGCTCAGCGGAACGTGTCGCAGCGTGCCGTGTCCCCGGTGCGGTACCCCTCGCGGAACCACTGCTGCCGCTGCTTCGCCGAGCCGTGCGTCCATGTCTCCGGTGTCACCCGGCCCTGGAAGCGCTCCTGGATGCGGTCGTCGCCCACGGCCGCCGCCGCGTCCAGGCCGTCCCGGATGTCGGCGTCCGTGAGGCTGGTGATCAGCGGGCGGCCCGTCGGCTCGTCGTTCGTCGTGGTCGCGTGGTGTGCCCACACGCCCGCGTAGCAGTCGGCCTGGAGCTCCACCCGTACCGCGTTGCTGTTCGCGCCCGTACGGCCGTCCTGGGACCTGCCCAGGGTGCCCATGAGGTCCTGGACGTGATGCCCGTACTCGTGCGCCACCACCTACGCCTGTGCGAACGGACCGCCGCCGGCATCGAACGTCGTCCGCAGCTCGTCGAAGAAGCCGAGGTCCAGATAGACCTTGCGGTCGCCGGGACAGTAGAACGGGCCCACCGCCGAGGTCGCCGTGCCGCACGCGGTGCCCACCCGCTCGCTGAAGACCACGGTCGGCGACCGCGTGTACGTGCCCGGGCCGCGTGTGAACTCCGCGTCCCAGAAGTCCTGGACGCTGCCCACCACCGCCACGATGCGGCAGTCGTCCCTGGTGTTCGCGTCCCGGCCGGTCCGGCAGGTCTGCTGCACCCGCGCGAGGGAGGAGGCGGTCGCCGTGGGCCCTTCGCCGCCGGAGGACAGGCCCAGCTGGTCCGGGCCGACACCGAAGAACAGCCCCAGCAGCAGCGCGAGCAGGACGCCGATGCCACCCCCGACGGTCGCCCTGCCACCCGGGACACGGCTGCCGCGTACGTCCTGCACCTCGGAGGTGTCGCGATCGGCGTCGTCGTCGAACTGCATGGCGTCATCCTGATACGCCGCCTGAGCTGCGGCGTCGGACGGAGGTCCGAACGGGGGACCCGTCCCGAACACCAGCACGCTGGGAAAGTGCTTGCACGACCCCGTTAGACTGGCCCCATGGCCCTTCTCCTCGCGCATTAGACGGCGGGAACGTCCTCAGCCGCCCAACCCGCCAACAACAACCCCCGCCTGGAGTCTGTCCGTGATCTCCGCCTCCGGTATCGAGCTGCGCGCCGGTGCCCGTGTCCTCATCGAGTCCGCCACCTTCCGCATCACCAAGGGCGACCGCATCGGCCTGGTCGGCCGCAACGGCGCCGGCAAGACGACCCTCACCAAGGTCCTCGCGGGTGAGGGCATCCCCGCGGCGGGCCAGATCGCCCGCTCCGGCGAGGTCGGCTACCTCCCCCAGGACCCCCGCACCGGCGACCTGGACGTACTGGCGAGCGACCGTATCCTCTCCGCGCGCGGGCTGGACGCCCTGATCCGCAAGATGCGCGAGAACGAGCAGCGCATCGCCAACGGCTCGGGCGCCACACGCGAGAAGGCCATGCGGCAGTACGAGCGCCAGGAGACGGAGTTCCTCACCAAGGGCGGCTACTCCGCGGAGGCCGAGGCGGCCACCATCGCCGCCGCGCTCAACCTGCCCGACCGGGTGCTCGGCCAGCCCCTGCACACGCTCTCCGGCGGTCAGCGCCGCCGTATCGAGCTGGCCCGCATCCTCTTCTCGGACGCGGACACCCTGCTCCTCGACGAGCCGACCAACCACCTCGACGCGGACTCGATCGTCTGGCTGCGCGACTACCTGAAGACCTACCGCGGCGGCTTCATCGTGATCTCCCACGACGTCGACCTGGTCGAGACGGTCGTCAACAAGGTGTTCTACCTGGACGCCAACCGGGCCCAGATCGACGTCTACAACATGGGCTGGAAGCTCTACCAGCAACAGCGCGAGGCCGACGAGAAGCGCCGCAAGCGCGAGCGCCAGAACGCCGAGAAGAAGGCCGCCGCGCTGAACGCGCAGGCCGACAAGATGCGCGCCAAGGCCACCAAGACGGTCGCCGCGCAGAACATGGCCAAGCGTGCCGACCGGCTGCTCGCCGGGCTCGACGCGGTCCGGGTCTCCGACAAGGTCGCCAAGCTGCGCTTCCCCGAGCCCGCGCCCTGCGGCAAGACCCCGCTCATGGCGGAGGGCCTGTCGAAGTCGTACGGCTCCCTGGAGATCTTCACCGACGTCGACCTGGCCATCGACAAGGGCTCCCGCGTCGTCATCCTCGGCCTGAACGGCGCCGGCAAGACGACCCTCCTGCGCCTGCTCGGCGGCGCCGAGAAGCCCGACACCGGAGAGGTCATCGAGGGCCACGGCCTCAAGCTCGGCTACTACGCGCAGGAGCACGAGACCCTCGACCCCGAGCGCTCGGTCCTGGAGAACATGCGCTCCGCCAACCCCGACCTCGACCTGGTCGAGGTCCGCAAGACGCTCGGCTCGTTCCTGTTCTCCGGCGACGACGTCGACAAGCCCGCCGGCGTGCTCTCCGGCGGCGAGAAGACCCGCCTCGCGCTCGCGACCCTCGTGGTCTCCTCCGCGAACGTGCTCCTTCTCGACGAGCCGACGAACAACCTCGACCCGGCCAGCCGCGAGGAGATCCTCGGCGCGTTGCGCACGTACAAGGGCGCCGTCGTTCTCGTCACCCACGACGAGGGCGCCGTACACGCGCTCCAGCCGGAGCGGATCATCCTGCTGCCGGACGGCGTCGAGGACCTGTGGGGAGCCGACTACGCGGACCTGGTGGCACTCGCCTGACCGCTCCTCGGTGCTCACGGTCGCGTGATCGAATCGCTGATCCACTTCCTCTGGATCATTCGGCCGATCCGTGATCCATCATCTGAGTGAGATCTCCTCATACCGAGGTGTGTCCTACATCCATTTCACGGCCGGGCCCTTCATCGACAAGGGCCCGGCCGTCGCGCGTTCCTGACCAGGCACTTCGCGGAACAACTCGTTCGGCCGTACGGACAAGCCCGTGCGGAATTTCTGATTCCGCTTGTGGGGACGTGCTCCTGTCGTCAAAACCTTGTCTCACGGACCTTGCCGAATGGGTGGCCATGAGGCGCTTGAGGGGTGATCATGAGAGGACCAGAGCGCACTTCCGCACGAGGAGGCACGGGTGGCCGAGACTCTGAAGAAGGGCAGCCGGGTAACCGGCGCCGCGCGCGACAAGCTCGCGGCAGACCTGAAGAAGAAGTACGACTCCGGTGCGAGCATTCGAGCGCTGGCCGAAGAAACCGGTCGCTCGTATGGCTTCGTACACCGGATGCTCAGCGAGTCGGGCGTCACGCTCCGTGGTCGGGGCGGGGCGACACGGGGCAAGAAGGCCGCTTCGGCCTGATCCCCGACGACTCGTCGGCTTCGATGGTGACCACCCGGTCGGTCTGCTGACCCGCCGGGTGGTTACTGTGCAGTCACTTAGGTGCGTCCCGCAGGGGTCCGCATCTGATCCGACCGCACTCATCGGAGGCGCCCCATGGCTTCGCTCGACCAGGACGTTGTTGGCCAAGGTCCCGAAGTTTCCGTACTCGACAAGGACGGCGTACGGCTCACCGTCGACGACGCGGTCGCCACGGTGACGCTGTCCAACCCGGCCAAGCGCAACGCGCAGAGCCCCGCTCTGTGGCGGGCGCTGGCCGAGGCGGGCCGGCTGCTGCCGGGCACCGTGCGTGTCGTCGTGCTGCGCGCCGAGGGCAGGTCGTTCTCGGCCGGACTCGACCGACAGGCGTTCACGCCCGAGGGGTTCGACGGCGAGCCGTCGTTCATCGAGCTCGCGCGCAGCGACGACGCCACCCTGGACGGCACCATCGCCGAGTACCAGGAGGGCTTCACCTGGTGGCGGCGCAGTGACCTCGTGTCCATCGCCGCCGTCCAGGGACACGCCGTCGGCGCGGGCTTCCAGCTCGCGCTCGCCTGTGACCTGCGCGTCGTCGCCGACGACGTGCAGTTCGCCATGCGCGAGACCAGCCTGGGCCTCGTCCCCGACCTGACGGGCACCCATCCGCTCGTCGGCCTCGTCGGCTACGCCCGCGCGCTGGAGATCTGCGCGACCGGCCGCTTCGTCCAGGCCGAGGAGGCCGTGAACACGGGCCTCGCCAACATCGCCGTACCGGCCGAGCGGCTCGACGACGCCGTACGCGAGCTGCTCGCCGCGTTGCTCGCCGCGCCCCGCGACGCACTCGTCGAGACGAAGGCGCTGCTGCGCGGCGTCCAGGGCCGGTCGTACGACGAACAGCGCACCGCCGAACGCGCTGCCCAGGCCCGCCGACTGCGGGACCTGGCGGGCGTCGGCGACTGATCCCTGCCCGCACACGCTCCTCAGGGGCCCCTGCCGGTGGGCGGTGGCCCCTGTTCTCCGTCTGTGGCGCACCGGCCCGCCGTTCGAACCGAGCGGCGGGCAGCTCTGGTCGCGGTCGCCGACGGCCGCGTCTCCGCGGCGATCGGGCCCGGCTCCCGGACCGTCCGCCCACGCCCGCATCGCCTGCCTGCCGCATCCCCGGCGCGCGTCCGCCCGACCCCGCCTACTGTGGGCCGTGGAGGACGACCGAAAGGGATCTACGGCGATGACCGACATGACCGGGCGGAACCGGCCCGAGCAGCCCGAGAACGAGGGCGACGAGTCGTCGGCCTCGCAGCTCCGGAAGACGAACGTCACCCGACGCGGCGGCGGCGACCCCGCCGACCGGGGACGCACCACGATCGCCGACGGAGTCGTCGAGAAGATCGCCGGGCTCGCCGCCCGTGACGTCGTCGGCGTGCACGCCATGGGCAGCGGCCTGTCCCGGACCTTCGGCGTGGTCCGCGACCGGGTGCCGGGCGGTGCCTCCAAATCGGTCGGTCGCGGGGTGAAGGCCGAGGTCGGTGAGGTGCAGACCGCCCTCGACCTGGAGATCGTCGTCGAGTACGGCGTCTCCATCGGCGACGTCGCCCGGGCCGTGCGCGAGAACGTCATCGCGGCCGTCGAGCGCATGACCGGCCTGGAGGTCGTCGAGGTCAACATCGCGGTGACGGACGTCAAGCTGCCCGAGGAAGAGGAAGAAGAACCCGGACCCCGGCTGCAGTGACGGATTCGGGGCATCGGAAAGGGACCGGAGAAGGACCGGGAAGGCAGGGCAGCATGAGCATCGCCGTGATCGGCATGATCGCCGGAATGGCGCTGGGATTCGCCGGGTACTTCGGCGGCTTCGGCGCGTTTCTGCTGGTGGCGGCCCTGGGCGCCCTCGGCTTCGTCGTCGGCCGGTTCCTGGACGGCGACCTGGACCTGGGCGACTTCTTCCGCACCCGTGACAACCGACGGCGCTGACGCCCCGTGGCCGAGGAGCAGTCCGGTGAGGAGCGGTCCGGACAGACCCGTACGCCCGGCAGGGCACCGACGGCCGTGCCGCCGGGCGAGCGTGGTGCCACCCGGATCGCCGACCGGGTCGTCGCGAAGATCGCCGCGCAGGCGGCCCGGGAGGCGCTGGGCGAGCTGCCCCCGGACGCGGTCCCTCCGCACGCCACGGTCGTCGTCCACCACAACAGGGCCCGCGTCCGCGTGAGCCTGGAACTCCTCTATCCCTCCGATATCGGGGGCCAGTGCGCGACAGTGCGTGATCGGGTCACTTCGCGGGTACACGGGCTGGCGGGAATGGATGTGCCGGAGGTCGCCGTGGAGATCGAGCGGCTGCACCTGACACCGCCGCACGGTGCGGCACCAGGGAAGGCACAGGGGAGGACGCGATGAGCGAGCCCCAGGGCTTCGACGGCTCCGGGAACACCCGACGACTGCCAGTACTGGAGAAAACGAACGACGCGGAGACCGACACCACGGGACCGGGGCGGCCCTCGGCCGCCCCCGTCCACGACCCACTGCCCACGCTCGACGACACGTACGACGCCCCCGGCCACCGCTTCTGGTCGGCGCGCCGGGTCCCCGCGGCCGTTCTCGCGCTGCTGCTCCTCTGCGGCGCGGGCGCGTTCCTCTACGACATCACCGCCGTACGCGCCAACCGCTCCGCCATGAGCTGGCGCAGGTCACTGGCCAGGCAGCTCGCGCAGCGCCCCCTCGACGACACCTGGGTCCTGGTCGGCGCCGGTATCGCCGTGGTCCTCGGCGTCTGGCTGCTCGTCCTCGCCCTCACCCCCGGCCTGCGCGGCGTCCTGCCGATGCGGCGCACCCACGCCGAGGTCCGGGCGGGCCTCCACCGGGCCGCCGCCGCGATGGTGCTGCGCGACCGGGCCGTGGAGGTGTCCGGCATCCAGTCGGTACGGGTCCGGATGACCCGTACCAGGGCCGACATCCGGGCCGTGTCCCACTTCCGCGAACTCGACGACGTACGGGCCGACCTGGACGACGTGCTCACCGACGCGATCAGGAGCCTCGGCCTGTCCCGGCCGCCGGCCCTGTCGGTGCGCGTTGCCCGCGCCGGCCGGAAGGGGTGAGAGCGGATGTCGCGCATCGTCAACCGCGTACTGCTGGGCCTCGTGGGACTGGGCCTGACCGTCATCGGCGGCTCGGTACTGGCCGTGGGGCTCGGCAGCCGATGGCCGACGTGGTGGATCCACGACGACCGCCACGACGTACTGCTGAGCAACGCCGAACGGACCCACTACCGGGACGCCGGCTGGTGGTGGCCGGCGGTACTCGCCGTCCTGGCCGCCCTGGTCCTCCTGTCCCTGTGGTGGCTGGCCGCGGTACTCCGCCGACGCCGCCTCACGGAGGTCCTGGTCGACACGGGCGACGGCGAGGGCGCCCTGCTGCGAGGACGGGCCATGGAGAACGCGATCGCGGGAGAGGCGGCCCGTCTGGAGGGCGTACAGCGAGCCCATGTCACCCTGGCGGGCCGCCGAACAGCCCCCGAGGCCCGAGTCCGACTTCTCCTGCAGCCACACGCGGCCCCGGGCGAGGCGGTATCCCGCCTCACGACGGAGACGTTGGCCAACGCCCGCGACTCAGCGGGCCTCAAGTCGCTGCCGACAGAGGTGAGTCTGCGGGGCGCGAAGCACTCGGCGGAAAGGGTGAGCTGAGCCGCGGGGCCCGCTGTCAGTGGGACGTGTCAGAGTCTGGGCATGCTCGAGATCGTGGTGAGGACGGAGAACGGGGAGCGGCACGTTCGTGTGTCCGCGGAGGAACTGGCCGGCTGGTCCGGCGAATCGGCGGTGCTGGTGACCGGTTCCTGGTCGTCCAACGGATACCGGACCTGCCCGACGTCTTCGCCCAGGTCTGGCACGAGACCGGCGGGGACTACACGCTGGAGCACCGCGACGGTGCCGCCGCCCGGCACTTCCAGGTGCTGGTCGACGGCTCCGAAGCCGTGATCGAGGCGATGACCGGCTGGGCCCGGCCAGGATCTGGTCGGAACACCGAGCCGGCCTGGTCGCTCGTGGATACGGGCCCCACTCGCGAGGTGCCGCCGCTCGACCTGGACGAGGGCGAGCGCGATGAACTGGCGAAGCGCGTCCGGGAGGTGCTGGTCGGCGGCTACGCGGACCGTGCCGAACTGGCGGAGCTGGCCGAGGAGTACCTGGTCACCGCGGACCGTCGGCCCGTGTCGCGCGAGCAGGCGGCGGCGCTGGCCGACCGGATGTGGCGGGAGCGGGTCGCGGAGCAGGCCGAGTGGAAGGGCGAGACCGACCCGGAACGGCTCACCCGCGCGTTCACCGCTCTGCGGGAGGCCGGAATCACCGCCCGCGAGAACTTCATCTGCTGCCGAGGCTGCGGCCAGTCCGAGATCGGCGGTGAAGGCGGGACCGACGCCCGCGGCTTCGTCTACTTCCACTCCCAGTGCACGGACTCCGCCGCGGCGGGCCGCGGCCTGACGCTCCTCTACGGAGGCTTCGACGGCTCGTCCGAGACCACCGCGGCCATCGGCCACGAGGTCGTGGCCGCCCTGGAAGCAGCCGGTCTCCAGGTGGACTGGGACCGTGAACCCGACCGGGCCATCACCATCACTCCGCTGGACTGGCGTCGCCGCCTGGTCGGCTAGAGCTCGGCACCGGAGCCGGTCAGGCCTGTTCGTCACTCCGGTGGCCCGCGCCGACGCTGGCGGTCCTGGGGCCGCCCGCTCCACTGCCGGTGGCGGCCGACGAGGAGGCGGGCCCCGGGCCCAGGGCGTCGCGTACGGCGGTCAGGATGTCCTGGGTGCCGGCGCCGAGCGCTCGCGCCGCGGAGGTGAAATCACGGGCCAGAGTGGTGAGTTGGCCGGCATCGAGGGTGTGCGGTTCGGACGGGAGCGCCGCGACCCGGGTGCCCGCGCCACGGCGGGTGCGGATCAGTTCGGCGGCCTCCAGCGCGTGGTAGGCGCGGGCCACGGTGCCCGGCGCCAGATCGAGGTCGGCGGCGAGCTGGCGCACGGTCGGCAGGCGCTCACCCTCGGCCAGCCGGCCGGTGCGGATCAGCGCGGCCAGCTGGGCGCGGATCTGCTCGTACGGCGGTACCTGGCTGGTGGTGTCGACGCGGACGGCGGGGTCACTCATCGTCGAGAACCCCGTCCTCGGCCGCCTCGTCGTCGACCGCCCGGGGTGCCACCACCGTGACCAGCGACCATCCGAAGGTGAACAGGCCAAAAAGGCCCAGGGGGCAGAGCGCCACTATGGTGGCGGCGCCCAGCGGGCCGGCGCATGCCTTCTCCGTGAGCGCGACGAAGATCATCACCACGACGAGCAGCACCTGGGTCGACACCAGCAGCCCCCAGGCTCCGGTGATCGCCCACGCGCGGTCCCGGCGCTGCTGGTCGTCACCCGGGCCGTGGGCGATGCGGCGCAGGGCCCAGACGCACACGGGGGTTCCGACGGCGAGGGCGGCGAACATCGGGCCGCTGTAGTACAGGCCGGGCCAGGGACCGAGGGAGGTGCGCAGCCCTTCGCAGGTGACGGTGAGGACATGCCCCGCTCTGCCTGTCCGGCCGGGGTCGGAAGAGGCCGTGACGGCACCGATCACCAGCAGGGTGACGAGGGACGCCGCCTGCAGCAGAAGCAGGGGCGCCATACGGGGCGGAACCTGGTCCCGTACCAGGCGCGGGGCGAGACTCGCGGTGCGTACCGCTTCCTGGGGACGCAGGGTCAGGGCGTCGCCGAGCAGGACACCGCCCACCGCGCACAGGCCGAAAGCCGTGATGGCGAACACGAGGGGCATCGCGATGTCGCCGCTGTGCATCTCGAGCAACTGCTGTGCGGCCACGACGCCGATGGCCAGACCGGACCAGCGGGCGTAGTAGTCGGCATGGTCGAGGAACCGGGCCTGGAGCGGGACGGTGTCGAGCATATGGAGATCCCCCCGGAGTATCTTGTATCAAGCGGTGGATACAAGATGCCCTGGCCGGGATCTTGTGTCAAATGCTCGATACAAGATGGGTGGGGAGAAAGGAGAAGAGGGCCTCTGGCGGCGATCCCCGCTCCCCGTATTCCAGGTATTCCAGGTACTCAGGGTGTTCAAGGAGAGACGTCGGCCTGAGGCATGCTCGGCGGTGAGTCTCCGTCCCCGTGCTCCGCTCGCATACCGGGCAGCGCGTACCGGCTGAGGTCGGGGGAGTCGGGGCTGCCCCGCCCCGCTGTCAGCACCAGGACCTCGTCCTCGGCGCTCCAGACGCGCCGCCCGGACTTGGCGGGACACAGCTGGACGATGTCGTGGGGGCGGAGCGCGTGCGGGTCGTGGGCGCGGTAGCCGATCGCGCACTCGCCGTGTCCCAGTGCTGCCGCGACCACGGTGGCGAAGGAGGCTTCCCGGCCGGGCAGCACGTAGTGGTCGGCTGTGTGCAGGGCGAGTGCTCCGCCGCGCACGGCGAAGATCTCCTCGAACACGGCGGCCAGTTCGGGGTTGTGGACGATCTGTGCCATCAGCAGGGCGGTGAGTTCGCCCCGAAGGACGATGTCGGACGCGCGGCCGAGCGGGGCGACCCTCCGGCTGCGGTGGTCGCACATCTCGGCCACCACGGGCAGTACCCGGTGGTTTCTCTCTTCCCAGGACCGCAGGGTCAGCATGTTCAGCAGCGTCCGGTCGTCGGACCGTTGGGGACACGTCTCCTGGTCCGCTCCCAGGGCGATGACGCTGTCGTAGGCGTGGAGATCGAGGCCGCTGAGGGTCTCGGGGGCGGCAGGGTCACCGGTTTGGTGCGCGACGCGCAGCGGCGAGGGGTCTTCGCGGCCCGGGGTCCGGTTCGGTGGGGGACCGGTGTCCCCGGCCGTGACCACGTCGAGGACGGAGCCCGGCCGGGCGGTCCGGCGCAGGATGTCCACGATCAGCGGGGCGCGGCGGTTCCATCCCAGGAGCAGCAGCCGGGAGGGAGGGCCGGGCCGTGAGCGGGGTGGTGCCATGGCCGTGGTGTCGACCCGCGCGCGGGAGCCGGTGAGCGGGACGGGGCTGTCGTCGTGGGCGACGGTCACCAGCCGGTCCCCCGGTTCCAGCACGGTCCCCGGCGCCGGAGTGAGCAGCGGAGCGCCGTCCGCCCGCAGGACTCCCACGGCGCAGGCCGTCTCGAGACGCAGCGCCACCTCTTCGAAGGACAGTCCCGCCGCCTGCGGGATGTCGCTCACGTGGAACTCGGCTCCGGAGAAGTCCAGGAGGTCGCGCAGCACCGACGACATCCCGGGGCGCCCGGCGGACTGCAGGAGCAGCCGCGCGGTGGTCCGGTCGGTCTCCAGGACGGTGCCGCGCGGTCCGGCGGCGAGCCGCGCGGCCGGCAGGTAGCGTCCGTCGCGTACGGCGGCCACCACACGCGGGCCGTTCTCGGCGGGGAGCAGGGTGCGCAGGGCCAGCAGGGTCCGTACGACGGTCAGATCGCCGCCGGTGTCCTCGGCGGGCAGTACCGTCACCGTCCGTGCCGTGCCCGGGGTGACCAGGGCCAGGGCGTCGGGGTCGGTCGGTGCTCCGGTGCGGCATTCCAGGCGGACGCCGACGGTGGCTCCCAAAGCGGTGGTGAGGGCCGTTTCCATGGTGGCCGGGTCCCGGTCCGCGAGGATGGTGATCACATGCCGGACGCCGGCGGGGCGGGCGGCGATCAGTTCGGCGACCAGAGGGAAGATCTGGTCGGACCAGCCGAGCACCACGGTGTGGTCGTGTTCCAGGATCCGGGAGCGGCCTCGTCTCAGTTCCGTGAGCCGGTCTCCCAGGCCGGTGGTGACGACTCCGACGACTGTCGACACGCACAGCAGGGCGATCAGGCCGAGCAGTACGGACAGCAGCATGCGCAGGGGTGCGCCGGTCGCGGCGCCGAGCCGCAGGGTCTCCGCGCTGGTGCGCCATACCTGGGTGAGCCGGCCGGACAGGGAGTGCGGGGCGGCGGGGTCCGTCCACACCAGCAGTGCGCTGACGGGTACGACGATCGCCAGACAGCACAGGGCGAGCCAGCCGAGCAGGGTGCCGGTGCTGCGGGCCAGTGTCCTGTCGAACAGGTAACGCGTCCGGTGGTGTAACGAAGTTCGTGCCAGTCGCCGTTCCACGTCAGCCCCCTGATCTCCGTGCCCGCCGTCGGGACTCGAAGCGTGCCGGTCCCGCCGTCCGCGACACGCCGTTCCGCCGGGATCTTCATCCTTTCGGGCAGCGCCGCGGGCCGAAACCTGGGCGGGCCCGACGGGTTCCACGGCGGGTGAAACGGTGGGCGTGTTACGCCGAGGGGGGCGTGCGCCTGGTTACATCGGTGAGTGCCGGAGTCGTGGTCGGTGCGGAGGTGTTCGCCCGGCGTCGCCCTGCAGTCGTCGACAGCGCGGGGGACACAGACGCCGTGGCGGAAGCACGAGCCGGCGCCTGGCACGGCCGAGGGAACTGCCGGACGATGCCCACAGGTTCTGGTGGAGACCCCCGGATCGCTCCGTGAGGTTGTCGGGTCGTTGGACGGGTTCTCCGGTCACCGACCCGAACACCCGATCGCTTTCGTGCGAGCAGATGCGGAGCAGCCGGTCAAAGACGTGTTGCTACGCGGATCAGGTCGGCGGCTGCGCGAAGTCGGCTCTGCGACGGCCACGCGATCACCGTTGTCACGGGTGGTGCGTCGAGGACCGGCACGGCCGTGAGATCCCGGCGCAGGTCGGCGCCGGCGGACTCGGGCACGATCGCGGTGGTACGGCCGAGCGCGATCAGTTGGAAGAGCTGTGTCAGGTTCCGTACCTCCGCGCCCGGTCCCTCCGGGTAGCTGCCGCCAGGGCCGGGCCAGCGCGCCATCGGGAGTTCCGGCAGTGTGGTGACCTCGGCCATGCGAATCCGTGAGCGGCCGGCAACTGGGTGAGAGCTGGGCAGGATCGCCACCTGTCCCTCGGTGCGCAGAATCTCGGTGTCGAGTCCGACCACCGAATCGAACGGCAAATGCAGCAGAGCCACATCGGCTTGCCCGTTCCGCAGTAGTTCCTGTTGCTGGTGCGCCTCACAGAGCAACAGATCGACGGTGGCCGCGCCGGGCTCCGCGCGGTAGACATCGAGCAGTTTGGCCAACAACTCGTCGGCGGTGCCGGATTTGACGGCGAGGACGAGGCGGGGGCGCCTTCGCGCAGCCTGCTGGGTACGCCGCTCGGCCGCGGCCACCGCGCTGAGGATCGCGCGGCCCTCGGACAGCAGTACGGCGCCGGCCTCGGTGAGCGTGACCTTGCGGCTCGTGCGCTCCAACAGGGTGACCCCCAGCTGTCGTTCGAGCCGGGCGATCGCGCGGGACAGGGGCGGCTGGGCCATCTCCAGACGCTGGGCGGCCCTGCCGAAGTGCAGTTCCTCGGCGAGGGCGACGAAGTACCGCAACTCGCGTATCTCCATGCCCGCACAGTAGTGCGGCGGACGATCGATCCATGTCGCCCGGGTATCGGTGCGTTACCGAGGTGGTGTTGGTGCCTGGTCGAGGCGCGGCCATGCTCGTTGTCATGAGCGAGAAGACGATCGCGCTGGTCACCGGCGCGAACAAGGGAATCGGGTACGAGATCGCGGCCGCGCTGGGCGCGTTGGGCTGGAGTGTCGGTGTCGGCGCTCGGGACGAGCGGCGCAGGACGGACGCCGTGGCGAAACTGCGCGCGGCAGGTGCCGACGCGTTCGGCGTCCCCCTGGACGTGACCGACGACGGAAGCGTGACCGCCGCGGCGCGGCTGATCGAGGAGCGAGTCGGGCGCCTTGACGTGCTGGTCAACAACGCCGGCGTGGCGGGCGGCCCGCCGGAGGAGCCGACGACCGTCGACCTGGAGACCGTGCGGCGGCTGGTGGAGACCAACGTCATCGGCGTCATCCGGGTCACCAACGCGATGCTGCCGTTGCTCCGCCGCTCGGCGCACCCGCGGATCGTCAACCAGTCCAGCCATGTCGGCTCGCTGGCCCTGCAGACCACGCCCGGTGTCGACCTGGGAGGGATCAGCGGGGCCTACGCGCCGACGAAGACCTACCTCAACGCCGTCACCATCCAGTACGCCAAGGAGCTGAGCGGCAGCAACATTCTGATCAACAACGCCTGCCCCGGCTACGTGGCCACCGACCTCAACGGGTTCAGCGGTACCCAGACCCCCGAGCAGGGCGCGGCGATCGCCGTCCGGTTGGCGGCTCTTCCCGACGACGGGCCCACTGGTCAGATGTTCGACGACAACGGAGTCGTGCCATGGCGAAGTCCTGAGGTGTTCCAGCTCGACGGGGACGCGGCCCGGCGCGTCCCGCCATCGCCGTGTGAGCGGCCGTTCCCGCGGCCGCTCAGAACCCGTGCCGCATCCCCCCGTCGACAGGCACCATGACCCCCGTCAGATAGCTCGCCGCGGGCGACAGCAGAAACGCCGCCGTACGCCCGAACTCCTCCGGCCTCCCATACCGCCGCAACGGAATCCGCGACTCGTTGGCGACCCGGGTCGCCCCAGGATCCGCGGACAACCCGTCCAGCTCGCGCACGCGGTCCGTGTCGATGCGCGCCGGCAGCAACCCCACCACCCGGATCCCCCGCGGCCCCACCTCGTCCGCGAGGGACTTGGCGAACCCGGCGAGCCCCGGCCGCAGGCCGTTGGAGATGGTCAGCCCCGGAATCGGCTCGTGCACCGACCCGGACAGCACGAACCCGACGACCCCGCCCGCCTCCAGCTCCGACACCGCCGTACGGGCCAGCCGTACCGCCCCCAGGAACACCGAGTCGAACGCGGCCCGCCACTGCTCGTCCGTGTTGTCGGCGACGAACCCGGGCGCCGGACCGCCCACGCTGATGAGGATGCCGTTGAAGCGCCCGAAGTGCTCGCGGGCCGCCGCGACGAGCCGCTGGGCGACCTCCGGGTCGGAGTTGTCAGCGGCCACGCCCACCGCCCCCGGGCCCAGTTCGGCCACGGCCTCCGCGACCGTCTTCTCGTCCCGCCCCGTGATGACCACCTTCGCGCCGTCGGCGACGAGTTCGCGCGCGGCGGCGTTGCCCAGCCCACGGGTGGCTCCGGTGACGACGTACACCCGGTCCTTCAGTCCAAGATCCATGGTCCCTATCCTGCCTGCTCGTCGCCGTACAGGGCGAGGGCCGTGTTGACGAGCCCGATGTGGCTGAACGCCTGGGGGAAGTTGCCGAGCTGGCGGTCGGCGACCGGATCGTACTCCTCCGCCAGCAGCCCCACGTCGTTGGTGAGGCCGACCAGACGTTCGAAGAGCGTGCGTGCCTCCTTGGTACGGCCGATCATGTGCAGGGCGTCCGCCAGCCAGAACGAGCAGGCCAGGAACACGCCCTCGTCACCGGGCAGCCCGTCGACCACGGGACCGTCCGTGCTGTAACGGCGTACGAATCCGTTGCTCCCCAGCTCGTCCCTGACGGCGTCGATGGTGCCGACGATCCTCGGGTCGTCCGGGGGCAGGAAGCCGACGCGGGGCAGGAGCAGTACGGCGGCGTCGAGTTCGCGGGAGCCGTAGAACTGCGTGAACGTGTTCCGCTCCGGGTCGTAGCCGCGTTCGCACACCTCCCGGTGCACCTCGTCGCGCATGGCCCGCCAGCCTTCGAGATCGCCGCCGTTGAGCTTCGGGTTCAGTTCGAGCTGACGCACCGCGCGGTCGGCGGCCACCCAGGCCATCACCTTCGAGTGCACGAAGTGCCGGCGCGGGCCGCGCACCTCCCACAGCCCCTCGTCCGGCTGCCGCCACGCCGTCCGCAGGAACTCCATCAGCGCGACCTGCACCCGCCACATGTGCGGCTTGGACGGCAGACCCGAACGCCGGGCCAGCGCCAGCGAGTCGATCACCTCGCCGTACACGTCGAGCTGGAGCTGCCGTACGGCCGCGTTGCCGATTCGCACCGGGGCCGAGCCCGCGAAACCGGGCAGCCAGTCCAGCTCGAACTCGGGAAGCCGGCGTTCACCGGCGAGGCCGTACATGATCTGGAGGTCCGCAGGGTCGCCCGCGACCGCCCGCAGCAGCCAGTCACGCCAGCTCTCGGCCTCCTCGTGGTAGCCAGCCGACAGCAGCGCGTTCAGGGTGAGTGTGGAGTCGCGCAGCCAGCAGTAGCGGTAGTCCCAGTTGCGTACACCGCCCAGTTCCTCGGGGAGGGAGGTGGTGGGGGCGGCCACGATGCCGCCGGTCGGCGCGTACGTCAGTGCCTTCAGGGTGATCAGCGAGCGCACGACGGCGTCCCGGTGCGGCCCGTCGTACGTACAGCGCGCCGACCAGTCCTGCCAGTCCGAGACGGCCGCGTCCAGCGCCTCGTACGGGTCGACGAACGGCGGATGCGGCTCGTGCGAGGGATGCCAGGTCAGCACGAACGCGACCCGCTCGCCCTCGGCGACGGTGAACTCCGAGTGCGTGGTGAAGTCCCGGCCCCAGGTACGCACCCCCTCGTCGGTACGCAGCCACACCGAGTCCGGCCCCGCGACGGCCACCCGGTGCCCGTTCACCCGGCGCATCCACGGTACGACCGACCCGTAGTCGAACCGCAGCCGCAGCGTGCTGCGGACGGTCACCTCACCGCGTACGCCCTCGACGATCCGTACGAGGTCGGGGGAGCGGTCGCGCTGGGGCATCAGGTCGGTGACGCGCACCGCGCCCTCGTCGGTCTCCCACTCGGTGTCGAGGACGAGGGTGCCGGGCCGGTAGCCGCGCCGGGTGCACCGGTCGGCGCCCTGGGGAGCGATCCGCCAGTGCCCGTTGCGCTCGTCGCCGAGCAGCGCGGCGAAACAGGCGGCCGAGTCGAAGCGGGGCAGACAGAGCCAGTCGACGGAACCGTTCATGCCGACGAGCGCGGCGGTCTGGTGGTCGCCGACGAGGGCGTAGTCCTCGATACGGGGGATACGCGGGATACGGGGAATATGGGGGATACGGTCATTCTGATGGGGGTGCACGACGTGCAGGTTCCCGCTGTGGGGCCCCGGCATTCGGGCGAGATCGTCCTGTCACACGCCGAGAATCCCCGGTTACGTCACACGGCCGGTCACGTCACACGGCGGCGGGCTCGGTGTCCGGCGAATCCTGCGCCTCCCGCGCCGCCGCGTCGGCCTCCACCCGGTCCCGGCGTTCCCGGCGCACGAGGATGACCCAGCCCAGGGGGACGCCCGCGGAGAACAGCCACCACTGGATGGCGTAGGCGTAGTTCAGGGCGGCGTTCTCGTCGCCTGGCCTGCCCAGCAGCTCGGGGGTGCTGCCCTTCGGCTCGGGCGTCGTCAGCACGATGTAGCCGCCGAGCACCTCGGCGCCCAGCCGCCGGGCCTCCTGCTCGCTGTTGATCAGCATCACCTGGCGGTCCGGCAGCCCCTTGAGATTCTTGATGCCGCTCGCCGCGGTCGTCTCGGCGGGCATCAGCCGCCCGGTGACGGTGATCTCGCCCCTCGGGGGCGCCGGGATCGTGGGGAACGCGGTCTGGCTCGGCCCGTCCGAGGGGATCCAGCCCCGGTTGACCAGCAGAACCTTGCCGTCGTCGAGGACGAAGGGGGTCAGGACGTGGTAGCCGACCTCGTCGTCGGAGTTGGTGCGGCGGCGGACGACGACCTCGTCGGCGGTGTCGAAGTGACCCTTCGCACTGACGGTGTGGTAGCGCTCGTCGGTGGTGACGGCGTGTCCGGGGGAGGTCAGCTCCTCCACGGGCACCGGCTCGGCGGACAGCGCGTCGGCGACCAGCTGGTTGCGGGCGCTGCGCTCTTCGTAGCGGTGCATCTGCCAGATGCCCAGCCTGATCATCGTGGGGATGAGGAGGAGGGCGACCAGCGTGAGGATCACCCACTGCCGGGACAAGAGGAAGCGGTACACCCCACTGACGGTACAACTCGCCCGTGGGGTGCATTCAGGGGGGTACGGACTCGGACGCGGACCCGCTCGGGCCCTCTCAGACCCTGTCGACGATCCCCACCCTCCCCTCCGCGCGTGCGCAGTGCGCCCCGCAGTACCAGTGCCCCTCGGCCTCGACGCCCTGCCCGATGATCTGCACCCGGCAGTGCTCGCAGATGGGCGCCATGCGGTGGATCGCGCAGGCGAAGCAGTCGAAGACGTGCACTCTCCTCTTTGACGTAACTGGCATCTCAGGAGGGGTGGTTGCCTGTGGTTATGACGAAGAGTGAGTGGCTTGAGTACTGGTTGTCACGGGCGCCGATGTTGTCGGAGGACGTTCTGGACGACATCGAGTACATCCTTACGACTGCGGGAGGCGATGAAGACTGACCTGATACGGCAAACCGCCGTGCTTGGTGAGGGCTGGCGGGGGGCACAGCCGCCGAGAGCCCCGACAGAGGGTGCGGGACGCCATTGGTCCATTCCGGCTGCTGGATCTGATCCCGTGGGGTTGAGCGCCGCGAAAGGTGAGGCACGGGTGCGGGCGAATGGTCTGCCGGTCAGTGACGTCGCTGGGCCGACCAGGGGTAACTCCTGGTCGGCCCAGCGACGTCAGCTTGCGAGTGTCCGCTCCGCCCCTGACGATGCGGCTTATGACACGTTGCGAAGTGTGTGGGAACGACTACGAGCTGGCGTTCACTGTCGAGACTCGGGACGGGGCGCGCCACGTTTTCGATTCGTTCGCTTGCGCGATCCATCGCATGGCCCCCATCTGTGAGCACTGCCGGGTGCAGATCATCGGGCAGGGTGTCGAGGCTGAGGGGCACTGGTACTGCGGGGCGCATTGTGCCCGCGCGGAGGGCAAGGTAGGCATCGTGGACAAGGTGGGCTCTGCCGTGTAGTCGGCGAACCCCTTGGGGCTTGAGTCAGAAGCCGTCTCTCAATCGAACGTGACCGTTTGGTTCTTGCTGGTCAGGCATAGCTTTGCTCGGGTCGCACGGTCCACGGTGGTCAGGACAGGGCGTAGCGGACATTGCGCGTGTCGGTGAGCCAGACCGTTTCATCGCCGGGTAACGGCGGCGGCGAAACGGAGGTGCGGACGGCGTTGTGGCTGGCAGCGAGCAGCGGACTCGTGTCGGGCGGTTCACCTCGGAAGTACGGCTACTGGACAACGACGCGTACTACGTCCAGACGGGCCTGGAGGGCTGCGACATCGACTCGGTCTGCGATCTCAGCTGACCGATCCGGCCCCCTCACGGCGACGGCCTGCCAGATCCCCTCCACGGATCTGGCAGGCCGGCGCCGTGCTCCGCAGCCCCGTGCCCGGAAGACGAGCCACTCCAGCTTGCGCCCTTCGTACACGGAGGGGACCCGGGGAAGCGAGGTGACCGGGGAACCATTCTCGACTCCCGCGCACAGCTCCTCCAGCATCAGTTCCTGACTCGCCCACAACACCCGGTAATCGGGGTCGCCGAAGGACGTCTCGCCGACCTCACCGTAGTGGGCACCTCGCCGGTGATCCACGAACAGCATGTCGCCCGAGAAGCCCTGGGCGAATGGCACCCACTCTCCATGCGCGATCCTGCCGACCACTAGATCCTCGTCGCCCTCCACCGCCGCACCCTCTGCCATCGATGCGAGGTGGCGCTGCTGCTCCAGGATCCTCCGGGTGTCCAGCAACGCGTAGTTCAGCAGAAACGTCCCCGGTTCGGCGCTTCTCCGTGGTGGGGTCACTCCATCGTGTCGCGCCAGGAGCGCCTTCAACTCCGGATGGAGAGGGAAGCCCAGCCCTTCCTCCAACTGTGCGATGTCCGCCTCCGTGGCCCCGTCGCGCAGGGATGCGTGTTCACCAGGGGCGTTATCGGCCAGCCAGCGTTCGAGACGCCGCCACAGCTGTGCGGTGTCGAGCGATGCGTGAGACATACAGCATGTATATCGCGCACTCGGCGGGCAGGGCTTGATCAAGTTCCGTAGGTGTCCGGTTCGTTGGTGATGCCCAGGATGGGGAGTGCTCGTTGGGGCTCGTCGCGGATCGCGCGGGTGGTCTTGGCGATGTTGTCGGCTCCGAGGGTTTTCAGCACGCCGATGGCGAGGTTGCGGAGGGTCGCCATGGCCCGTGGTGCGGTTCCGGCGTGGACGGTGGAGGCGTCCTCGGCGAAGGTGACATCCCTGATGTGGTGCGAGGAGTTCTCGATGCGTCAAGCAGGCTGCACCTATGAGTTGTCTTCGTCGAGGAGTTCGGCGAAGCGGGGGTGGATGCGGGTGCGTGGCCCGCGCGCCTTGGCGAGGCGTTCTTCGAGTTCGGTGATCTTGTCTGGTGGGGCGTTCATGATCCACCGGTAGGGGTGTCGTGTCTCCTGTCGTCCGGTGAGGTGCCCGTCTGTGATCCATTTGCGGACGGTGCCGAGGGTGTAGCCGAGGTGGGCGGCGAGGTCGCCCAGCCACCACTCGTGTTCCCGGGGCGCTTCGGCTGGATCGACCGGCCATGGCCCCTTCTGGGGCGGCAGTGGTCTGCCGTTGCGCTGAAGGATCCGTGCGACGACGCGTCGGCGGATGGGGTTGTCACCGCGTGCCGAGCGGACGCCGTCGCGGTTGAGCTGATCGGCGATCTTCACGGTGCTGAGGCCGGTATCGGCGAGTTGCAGGATGCGCTGTTCGAGGCGGGGAGGGGTAGTAGCTGAGGTGCTCGAAGTACTGGATCGGGCGGCGGATGACGGCTGTGGTGGTCGAGCCGGCGGCCCAGTGCAGGGTGAGGTCGACGAGTTCGCTGTGACCGCGGATGCTGACGGTGATCTCGTCGAGGACGGTTCGGACGACTTCCTTGCGGTCGGCATGGGTGACCCCGGGTGCCTCCGAGAGACGGGGCAGGTCCACGGCGGCCTGCCGGACAGTTTCCCGTTCCTCGCCGGTGAAGTGCTCGGGTGCCTGGCGCTGGAAGCGGCGCCACTGCTCCTCGATATCGCGCTGGGCGATCGGTGACGCGTTGGTGGCCAGGCTGCGAGCGAGGGTGGGCGGCTGCTGTTCCGAAGTACTGGCGCAGCGGTTGTCAGAGAGAACAGTCGTGATGGTTTGAAGACGGTCGGCTGGCTGGCTGTGAACGCCCAGCTTTCTGAATGAGGGTTCCAAGGGATCGCCAGAGCCGAACTACGCGACAGCCGATAGTTGAGTCGATGGGAAGGTCTGTGAGACGGTCTCGTAGTGAAAAATCAGAGCTTCTCGGCCGTCGAATTGCACGACTCTGGTGATGCTCGTGGCAGCAGCTTCAGTGTTCCCGCGGAGTTGTTTGACGGGCGGTTCCCGGTGGCGGACATGCACATCGCCACCATCGAGCCCGGTGCCGTGCGAGGGAACCACTTCCACGCCGTGAGGCGTGAGTTGTTGGTCGTCATGGCTGCCGACCGCTGGTCGTTGCATTGGGACGAGGGTGCGGGTACGCCGGTCCAGCAGCGCAGTTTCGACGGGCCAGGAGCTGTCCTGGTGACGGTACCGATCGGCATGTCGCATGCCATCCGCAACGACGGGGCGGTTGCGATGAGGATGCTGGGGTTGACCGATGGCCCATATGACGCCGACAACCCTGATGCCTTTTCGCGAATGGTGGTTCCAGCCCAGACCCCGTAGGAGTGTTTGTGCTAGTGGTCTGTGACAACGAGGGCTGCATCGTCGATGCGAAAGGCCAGCGATTCGACCTGCCGGCACTGCACGACCTCGCCGCTGCTGTCGCCAGTTTTTCCGGTACGTTCACGATTTGCACCGGGCGCGCCGTTCCGTACGTCGAGGCCATGGTGCAGGTGTTGGGTCTCATCGACGCGGCGACCCCGTGTGTGTGCGAGGGCGGGGGGATGTTCTACCTGCCGCGAGATGACCGTTACGAGGTTCTCGCTGGGCAGGTGCACGCCGATGCCGTCCGGGCGCTCCTGCCTGCTGGCTCCTATCGCGAGGAACTCGGCAAGGTGACGTGCTACACCGTGTACCCGGAGCCGGGTTACACGGTCGACGCCCTCTTCGAGCTCATCTCGGCCGGCGGCCTGACCGGGGTTGAGATCAACCGCTCGATGGCCTCTGTGGATGTAACGCCCCAGGGCGTCGACAAGAAGTACGGCGTCCAAAAGCTCCTTGAGCACACCGGTGCACGCTGGTCCGACGTGTTGGCGATCGGCGACTCCTGGAACGACCTTCCGATGCTCCGGGCAGCCCGGCTGTCGGCGTGCCCGGCGAACGCCGTGCCGGAAGTCGAAACCCTGGTCGACTAGGTGTCGCCGTTTCCCGCGACCCGCGGGGTCGTGGACATCCTGCGGTGGGCCGCCGGTCAGATGACGCCGTAGTCGCGGGCCTGTTGGTCCAATTCGTCCAGCATCGTGTCTCGGCGCTTGTACCCGAGGACCCCGATCCGTTGGTCGGCCTCAACCAGGGTTTCCGCAATGTGCGCCTTCATGGCCGTGTGCTGATCGGACGTCATGGACGGCCAGGCTGCGAGGTGGCAGGCTGCCCGTTGCAGATACACGTCGGCGGTCAGTAGCTTCATGCTGCCGCGGGTGGTCTCGGTGAGCGCTTCGTCGAGATCGTCGAGGGCGCTTGCGTAATCCTCAGGGTTTCCCCGGATGCGCAGCAGGTGTGCCCGTTCGAGGAGCCCACGCACGATGTAGTCGATGTAGCCGACGCCGCGGAGTTCCACGATCGCGTCGTCCACCTGTGCGCTGGCAGCCGCCAAGTGTTCCCGGCCCAGGGCGCCCTGCTCGACCAGTGATCGGCGGGCCGCGCCCAGGACGAGCTGGCGGATCGCACGCGAGAGCTGGGAGGAGTCGTCTCCATTCAGACCCCACCCGGGGTCCTGCTCAGCGTCGGACAGGAGCGTTGTGGCGCCGCCCGTCTCGATGACGAAGTAGCCGTAGCGGTAGAGGTTCTGGGAGTACAGAAAAGGCGGTTTCGCCTCCTGCTCGGCCGCGATGGCCCTGGCCTCCGCGAACAGGTCTCGCGCTCGGCGGATTTTGCCCACCATGAAGTACACCTCGGCGAGGCAGGAGCGGGAATACATCTTGAAGTAGGGGTCGTCGCAGCGATCCGCGAATGCGATGGCGCGTTCGGCGCTCGACCGGGCGCCGTCGGGAGCGCCAGGGGCGGGGGTCTGGAGCTGGCCGGCGATCACCAGCAGCTCGCAGTAAAGCGACGCGGTGAAGGCTGCGTCTGCCATCACCGTCGGATCGCCGGCCGGCAGGGAGGTGTCGGGTAACACCGCCGACTCGTCCGTCGACGATTCGTGTTGGAACACTGCACCGCAGCTGTCCCGGGCCTTGTCGAGCAGACCGAGCTGTCGCAGCCGTAGGCCGGCATTGGTCATCACCATGAGCCGGGCCTGCTGAGACAACGGGGGATCCTGCCGTCGCAGTTCGGTCCAGGACGACACGCAAAAGTAGTTGGACAGCGCGACGACCTCAGACCCGGTCATACCCAGGATCCGGGTGGAGTAGCTGGCGCGCGGACCGCGCCACACTCGGGGGAGGAGCACCGTGTCGAAGACCTCCTGGTGCAGCCCGATCGCACAACCGTGGTTCACCGCCGCGTACAGCAGGTTCATATCCGCTGCGTTCGACGGCAGCTCCGGTGCGCGCCTCTGGTAGTACGTGTAGAGCGCGCGGTTGCCTGCTCTCCACAGGTCATTCGGCGTGTCCTGCAGCCGGTCGCGGAAATGCTCACGGATCAACGGATGGGCGTCGAGGGTTCCCGGCAGGCCCGCCGTCTCGCTGCCGAGCAGCCCCATCCGTCGCAATTCCGCGACACACCGATCCCACTCGGCGCTGCCGACTTCGCCCAGTTCCGGCGCCGCCATGCCCAGCTCGGTGTCGGCCAAGACGGCCGCGATCGCCGCGTACGGGGCGGGCCGGTCGAAGAGGCCGATGATGTCGAGGATGGCAAGCTCGCCGGATCGCCCGTACCGGTTCAGCCATTCGGCATACGTCTCGGTGATCCGCCGTGCATGGCCGCCGTCGGCTACCGCCACGGTGAGGCCCCGCAGTTCGAAGCGTCCAGTGAGCTTCCCGCCATGGACGTCCCGAAGGTAGCGCCCGAGCAGGTTGACCGCGAGTGCGTGACCGTGGACCTCCCGGACCGCCTGCTCGGCCTCCACGACATCGCGCTGCCGGCCGATCAGGGACTGGAGGAGATCTGCGCCCGCCCTGTCATCGAGGTTGTCCAGTCGCAGTTGGGCGACGGCCGCTGGTGCGCTCTGCCTATGGGGCGTGAGGTCGGTGAGTGGCACCCGCGTGGTGATCAGACAGAGCCCGTCCCACCCGGGTTTTGCCAGCTCGCGGAGGAGAGCCGCGATCGACGAGTCGGTGAGCATGCCGCCGACATCCGGCGCCGTTTCCGGGTGCTGGAGCGGCTCCAGCCCATCCAATACAAGCAGGAAATGATGCTCACGGATCAGTTTGGCCAGGCGGGTGCCCTGTGCCGACGGGCTCATGGACGGCGGCGCGTCGTCGCCAAGCCAGTCCAAAGCGAAGGTGACGAACGCGTCGGCGGAGACCAGGTTCTTCCTCGTCCCCTGGCTGTAGAACGACCAGGCCAGGAATTTCCGAGCGCCCAGGTAGTCGTGGTTGCGCATTTCCCGCAGCCAATGGTTGACGAGTGCGGACTTCCCGACCCCACCAGGGGCGACGACGGACAGGATCCGGGTCTCGTCGGACAGCCAGGCGTCCCGCAGCCTCGCCAACTCTCCCTCGCGGCCGAACAACTGCGGCGCTGTTTTAGGCAGCCCCCGGTTGAAGATGTGCTCCGCCGGAAGCGACTGACTCGCCATGCTCTCCGTACCGGCGTAACTGTACGGGCGCTGGTGCGGGCGACCCATCACATCGAACGGTTCGATCTCGATCGACGATTCAAGGATGCCGTACGCGAGCTGTTCCTGCGCCGCTGTGCCCCCGACGACCAGAACTGGATGGGGATTCTTCTGCGCGTTCTGGTACCGACGGACCCCGTCCAACGCCTCAAGAAGCTTGATCCAGTCGGCGCTGGGCTGTTGGGCAGGGAGGTCCACGGCGATGAGCGCCGGCCCCGCCGGGAGATCGGCAAGGCCCAACTCGGCGATGATCGCGGCGCCGAGAGTGAGGTTGCGTCCCGGGTCGTAGACGGTACGTCCGGCGGCCTGGGCTCGTGACACTGCGGCGAGCAGTGCCTTGCTCCGGTGCGGCCCGGCCTCGCCGACCAGCCAGAAAACCCGGAGGCCGCCCTCGCCGTGCTTTCGGTTGGTACCCACCACCCACGTGTCGAACGCCCGGCCGACGCCGTCGAACTCCCGCTGCAGGTTCGGCAGTCGGCCGCCGCCCAGCAGGACCGCATCGACGGCCTCATTCTGGCGCAGAGGCGGAAGCACACCCACGGCGTCGGTCGTTGCCGTCCCGGCGGCGAACAACTCGTCGGTCCAGACGTGCAGCCCCTGTTTCCGCAGACGGGTCCGCCAGTCAGATCTCTCAGGCTGCCCTCCGACCGCGCGCTCGGCGGTGATCGTGCCGGCGAGCTTACCGAGCAGCGCGTACAGCACCTCTGCCGACGCCTTCGCGGCGAAGCCCTTATATCGGTCGCGCTTGTTCGGATCGGCGTGGTCCATGACGCCCTTGGCGACGAGCCAGAATGGGATCTGTTGTGTCTCCGCGATGGTGGCGATGGTTGCGGCCTCCATCTCCAGGCCGGTGATGGTACGGACGCCCATGCCGCCGAGTCGTGTCCAGGTTGTCCCGTCTTGGATGACCGCGTTGCCGGTCGCCATCGGGCCTACTACGAGGCCGAATGGAAGCCGCTCCGGTGCATCGACATTTTCGTATATGGCTCGCGCGATGAGGGAGCGTCCCAGTTTGGTCAACGTGCACCCGGCGTCCTGCCACGTGATCAGACCCTCGTGCTCGAACGCATCGAGCAGGCCCCGCCACTTACCCCGGGGAAAATAGCGTTCGCGGGCGGGATGGGATTTCGGGTCCTGCCCGAAGAGGAGAAGTTCCAGGAACCAGAGCTTCGCGTCCTCGTCGGTGGCGGCGACGAAACTCGGCAATTTCGTGGTGTCGAGGTCCCACGCCGCACGGATCACCCGTTCGTCCTGGGCGATCTGACGGTGGTCTCCTTGGAATCCCTCTGCCGTCTGCTTGCCCTCGTCGTGGGCGTACACCATTTCCGCGACGAGTACATCGCCGAGTGCGGCCTTTGCCGGGTTTCCGGCGCACACTCCGCTCATGGCCAGGCAGCGTGGCTTCAACCGCCCGGCAAGGGCCAAGGTGAGCGGCGCGGTTGTTCGGCTCCCCATCCGGGGTGACAGGGCAAGGGCCACCGAAAGGCTGACGCTGTCCGGACCGACGTATTCGCCCAGGAGGTACGGTTCGTGAGTGTCAGCCCCTCGCTCTTCCCACCGGGCGACACCAGCCCCGCCTGCGATCGGCGCCAACCCGGCCAAGCGTGCGGCTTCGAACTCCATCGGCAACGCCGTCATGATCAATACGTCGACCATTTCGCCTCCCAGTACGGACACGGTCGCAGACTATGAGCTTCTGGGGTGCCCACGGGCGGAAACGGTGACTCGGCAGCCGCATGTGTGAGGCGGACTCGGCTCTCCTCGCATGGTGCTCGCCATGTGGTGCAGTCGGTCAAGGCGTGGGAGTGGACGGGCGTTTGCCCGGGGGCGCGCACTTGACACGGGTGGCCGCTCCTGGCCAAGAAGCGAGTCACCGTGCAACTCTCCCTGCAAAAATGTGCTGGTCGAACTGACCGGCGAGAACACGGCGTTCGAGGACGGACTGCTCTGCTCATCCGCCGCAGTTTGACCGATGGCGAGACCATGTGCACCCGTCCAAGAGAACTCTCCTCTTTGATGCAACTGATACTTCGAAGAGGGTGTATTACCTGTGGCTATGACGAAGAGTGAGTGGCTTGAGTACTGGTTGTCACGGGCGCCGATGTTGTCGGAGGACGTTCTGGACGACATCGAGCACATCCTTACGACTGTGGGAGGCGATGAAGACTGACCTGATACGGCAATCCGCCGTGCTCGGTGAGGGCTGGCGGGGCACAGCCGCCGAGAGCCCAAGCCGAGGGTGCGGTACGCCGTTGGGGTGCGACACGGGTGCGGGCGAATGGTCTGCCAGCGACGTCAACTTGCGAGTGTCCGCTTCGTCCCTGACGATGCGGCTTATGGCACGTTGTGAAGTCTGTGGGAATGACTACGAGCTGGCGTTCACTGTCGAGACCCGGGACGGGGCACGCCACGTTTTCGATTCGTTCGCTTGCGCGATCCATCGCATGGCCCCCATCTGTGAGCACTGCCGGGTCCAGATCATCGGGCAGGGCGTCGAGGCCGAGGGTCACTGGTACTGCGGGGCGCACTGTGCACGCGCGGAGGGCAAGGTAGGTATCGTGGACAAGGTGGGCTCTGCCGTGTAGTCGGCGGACCCCTTGGGGTTTGAGTCAATTGGCTTTGAACGCGTCGGGCGCGGCGCTGATCCTGCGGTTCTTCATAGACTTCTGAGCACGCCGTTTCCTCGCTATTGCCGCGTGCATGGTGCGGAAGGTAGTACATCAGCTCCATTTTATCCGTTCCTTGGGAAAATTTTCGGCGCCGCGGATACCGCGGTGATTCCGTGGTACGCCGAGGATCTGTATGCGCAGGTCCGGCATGTGCTCCAGCCCGGTCACGTCTGCTTCCCAGATGGGCCCTGTGAAGCCGAGCGTGAGTCTGTGCAGGGCTGGAAACATGCCCGGCACGTGCGTCAGGTCAATTTCTCCGCCACCCAACATTCTGTAGTCCTCATGGATCATGAGGCCGAGGTGGTTCACTCCAGCGTGGCCCAGGTGGGTCGACGTATTGAATTGCCGCGCGGTGCATGAAGCGAACAACCGTGTGAGGGCCGGCAGGTCCCTGAGCAAGTCGATCCCTTCCACCGCAGAGCCAGTTAGCCAGACCTGGTCCAAGCTCGCCCAGTCGGCAACGTGTGTCAGCCAATCGGTGGGCATGGAGGCGAGTGCCAGATCCCTCACTCCGGGCAGCGCGGGCATTGAGAACCGAATCTTGTCGTACTGCCGATTGGGCATGAGAATCATGGAAGCAAGGAATAGCGGGTCGCTCGTGGTCGGCGCGATTCCGAGCAGAAGGCTGGTCAGTCCCGGTGCCTCGCGTAGCAGGTCGAAAGATTCGGTGTCCTTGAGGGCGGTGGGAGTCCAGTTCAGCAAGCTGGTCTGATGCATTTTCGCGAAGGAAACGACCGCTGCGACAGGTATGGCCTTTCGCACCGTCAAGCCGTCGACCGATCCTAGAACGTGCGCCTGCCCGAGCTGTTCGACCGATTCTGCCCAAAGCCGGGGAACATCCAAACCTGCGAGTACTGAATCGGCGTATTCCTGTCCCGGGCAGTTCTCCCATACGCCGACGAGTACGGAGGCAAGCTGCTTCCGCTGCTCGAATGGCATTTGGGAAAGAAAGGCGAGAGCCTCGGATCCGCCAAGTCTGCCAGCCAACTGGGCGGCGCTGCGGCAGAGGTCCATATCCTGCCAGTCGAAGTCACGCTGCAAAGCCAAAAGCAGGTCGGGCCCTACCGAGGCGTATTGGTCCGTCTCGTGCGGGAGGCTTTCGTCGTCTAATCCTGCGGGCTGGGCAGGGACTTTCTCCGTACCAGCAGTGATTGCCTTGCTCTCTCGCTTCGCCGCAACTCGAAATGTTTTTGCGACTCCCGAGACCAGAGAGGCGCGGTCTCCTTCCTCCATCTGTACCGCGTAAGGAATGCACGATGCGGCGGCTAGGCGCATTCGCGCACGTTGCCTCCGGTTGGTCATAAGACGTGCCTTGCGGCGCATCTGAGCAACGAACTCACGAGTGTCGGCGAGGTTGCACTGACTCATGGCGAAACGCAGGACGTCATCCCACATTTCGTCCCCAGCATGGCCAGCGAGTTGCCCGAAGGACCGCTGGGCCACCAGGTCGGTTGCCGCGAGATAGTCCTGGAAGGTGCGATGACTGAAGCGGAGGGTGTCTTCAGCTGGAGCAACGAGAAGGCCACTCCGCTCATGCAAGGATTTGCGAATCTCGCCGGGGGTGTGAGTGCCGGTCTCTCGACCCAAACTAGGCAGCCGACTACGCACCTTCTCGTCGAAGCGGGTAAAAGTAATCTCTCGTTCGCCTTCGGCTGTCAGGTAGCCAGCGATCCAGGAGAGGATGGCTCGGCGTTGGTCGATGTCCAGCCCGGGCAGCGGCTCGGGAACCTCACGATCTGCATCCCGCAGACCGAGCATCATGTCGACAGTGCGCGCATATAGTTCCTGTCGGAAGCGCGGGAGCCGGGTGCCGTGAACCTCGTGAAGTTTACACAGCACCGCACAAAGGAGTGGGGTCGCGGCGAGCGCGGAGAGATCCCGAGAGGCGTTGATGTGGCGAGTCAGAGAAGTTTCGTAGGCGGAGAGACGGGAAATCCGCCGATGGCGGTCCTCTTCGCCAAGGTGCGACGAGCGGACCCCGAGGATCGCGGCCTGGTGCCACTTATGGATGAGTTCGGCTCGCTGGTTGGCATCGAGTTCAACGAGCTTCAGCTCCGCGAAGCCGAGCCTGGCAGGAGGAGACGAGTGTCGCAGCGCCTCCGGGCGCCCAGTGACAATGACCTGTAGCGCAGGGAAATCCCGCAGGAGTTCGCTGATCCACCGCAGCACGCCGTCCCGATGACCTTCCAGCACCTCGTCCAGGCCGTCTACGAGCAAGATTGCCCGCTCCTGCTCGAGCATTCGGCGGGTCCATCCGTCCGGCGGGGTGAAATCGCTCGCCATCCCACTGAATTCAAGGAACTGCCCCGGCCGTGGCGGAATCCCGTCCATTCCATCGATCCGCTTCCATCTCGGTGCGTACATGTCGCGCAGGCGCAGCAGGAAGGGGATCCGGTCGTTGAACGGTTCGAGTTCGCCCTTGCATGAACCGCGTGCCATGGATACGGCAAGCCATTCGAGGAGGGTGGATTTTCCCGCACCCGGGCTGCCCCGGAGTAGGAGTCGCGAATTCTTTGCGATCAGGGGTTCGACTGGTCGTGTCTGCTCCGCCGTGGATGATAATCGGAGCGAAGGAACGCCCGCATGGAGGCTCACGTACGCATGGTCGATGCTGATGTCGTCCGCGAGGTGGCCTTGGATTCCGAGGCCGAACAGTTCAATGTGACCGTAGCGGCGGATCGTCTCCTTACGATACGTATCCAGAAAGATGGCGTCGCGGGCGTCCGACTCGATGACCGGCGGTGAGGAACGGACGCGGAACAGCGTATCAGCGAGTGGCAGCCCTTCGAATACGGCACTGATAGGGCTCGCCTCAAGTCGGGAATGATTCCAACCTGTCGAGTCGCGCACGATGACACCGATCAGCCATCGACCCGCGTGGAACACAGGTGCACCCGACATGCCGCGCCAGGGATCCGGACCGGTCGGCGGGAACCCGTCAAGCTCGAGGGAAAGGTAGCCGTGTTTTTCTGCACTGTTTGATGCAACCTGAAAGCTGGCCTCAAGCGGGGCGACGCCTGCGGCCAACCGTGTCATCACTGCTGGCAAACCCAGGGCTGAGCAGTCACCGAAGCGCGCGTCAGATGCTAGCTCGCGCAATTCCACGGGAGCCAGTTCACCGGGGACGGCCAAGTCTTCGGACGTAAGGAGTACAGCGATGTCCTTCTCAATACGCAATACCTCGGCAGTCGTCGTACGCAGGGTATGCAGTCGACAGACACGCAGATCCTCAGCCGGGACGCCCTCGACAACGTGCCCCGCTGTCACGATGACGCGGCTGTTGAGAAGGTATCCGCTGCCGCGTACCTGATCGCCCTTCGTGGTGAGTGCTACCAAGTGGGAGCGGCTGGGGTGGCGGGCAAGATCAGTCATCGGACGATGCGGTGGCCGGAGTCGGTGTTACGGATCTCTGGGCTCTCGCCGGTTATGGTCGACACCGGGATGAGGTTGAGCGTCACACGATGGGTGCGTGCCATCGACCGCTTGGCCTCCGCGTCGGCCGTGACGACCCATGCCTTGACGCCGCCCTTTGTAGTCCGATCATGGGTCAGTGAAACTGTGAACTCCAGCTGTATCGGGCCTACTTGGAAGCGAAGATCTGAGTCGGGATCGGTTGCGGCTGCCTCGGTGATCTGTGCACGGAGTGCTCGCACGGCTGACACCAACTCGACGGGGGCTTCACCGGGACCGCTATCCGGCCTGCCGAGAGAGAACCACATCTTTTCAACTCCTCGTGACGCCAGACCATTTGGGTCACATCATGATGAGCCCCACCAGGTTGGGCAGCAATACGAAGAGCATCATCCGCAGCGCCGGCATCGACCTCCGCGAGGGTGCAGTCCAACAGGACGAAGTCGGGGTCGGCTTCGCGCAGGGGCCGCTGGAGCCGGGGCGCGGGGTCGGGGAGCAGAGTGATGAGGGCTGCCGTGCAGGCGTGGGCGGTGCCGACGGAAATGCCGAAGCCGGCCGCGAGTTGGGCGAGGGGGTCGTGCCGCCGCAAGTACACCAGGCCGACCCGGGTGTGAAGCAGGTCGAGTGCGGCAGAATAGGCAGCCAACAAGTGTCACAGCCGCAGATCTTCTCTGCGGTTCGCGCTCCGACACCCGCCCAACTCCACGGTGCGAGGAGCCGGGTCAGGCTCGGAGACCGAGCCTGATCGGTTCTGACCGATGGATCAAGATCTGCGGCTGCAGTACTGGCTCCGTACTTCGCGGGTGGCGGCGAATGGTGGGTTCCAGCGGTAACGCGCAGTCGTCTGGCCTACGGTTGTCGGCGACCGTCCTGTTTGTCCTCGCTACGCCGCAGGGACCGACGCAGTTTTCCCGGCAGAGCGGCGGCCAATTCGCCTACCAGGCAGACGTCGTGGCACGTCCCATCCCGGCAGCACCACACCGGTGGGCCTGCCAAGTCCGTTTCGCTCTCGTACCAGCCTTCGGTGGTTCCTGTGGGCTGGGGGTGCATTCCGATCTTGTGTGCCGAGCAGATCGGCCCTCTCGGTGAGCGGACTGACGGCCTGGCAGGGATGGGGGACCATCGACCTCCGGCTGCTTCGCTTCGCACCTGGCTGGCCATGGGGTGGGCTCAGGTGCGAGGAGGCATCGTCTCGATGATCGTGGCGGTGCCTCCTACGGGTCTGCCTTCGTGCATCGTGATCACGTCACCGACCTTCAGATGCCGCCATTGCTCGGGGCTCAGGGGCGCCAGCCGAACGTCGGCGGTCTCGCCGGGACCGAGTTCTTCCGCGAACTCCACCCACAACGTCGCGATGTTCAGGTCTCGCTCTCCGCTGGCGGTGAGGTTGCCGATGTCCCACAGTGGTCTGAGGCGACCTTCCCCGTGGAAGGCACTCTGGCGTCCGCCCTCTTCTGCCTCCGACAGGCTCAGCGTCGCCCGGAAGGTGCCGTGTTGGACTTCCCAGCCCCGCCACTCGCACCACCGGCGGCTGCGGTCGAGCATCATCTGCCGAGCTGCTTCGGCGAGCAGTTCCCAGAAGTGCACGGTCACGGGATGGATGTCCGCGATCTCGATGAGAAGGCCGAGCACCATCTCCCATTCCTGGCGCTCGATGTCCTCACGCACATCCCCGACCGTCACGCCGTTCTCTGCCACGGCATCCTCGGGCAGCAACTCGACGGCTTGCCGAAGCAGTGTGAACGCGTCATCCATGCGGTGGATTGTCTCCTCGCCGCGGACGCCTTGTCACAGCCGACCACGCACGACTCCACGACGCCCAGCCGCTGCAAGCGGGTAAAGGAGGCGATGCTCAGAACCGACCCCTGCGCGTGCACCTCGAAGGTCATCCCGTAATTGTTCCCGCAGACTTCGCAACTGGCCATGGGCCACAGGGTGGGCCGTCGGTGGCGCCCGAGCGAGACTGCGCCGGGCGAGTCGGGCGCCAATCACCCGTCCGTACGGTCATTGCCCCGCCGCGGGTTCCACGTCCCGCAGCAACTGCCCGAAGGCCGCCTCGTCGAGGACCGGCGTGCCGAACTGCCGGGCCTTGACCACCTTCGAGGTCATGGAGTCGGGGTCGTTGGTGACGAGCAGGCTGGTCAGCCGGGACAGGCTCGTCGCGACATGCAGCCCCGCCTCGACGGCCCGGTCCTCCAGCAGGTCGCGCTCGACCGAGGTGTCCCCGGAGAACGCCACCCGCATGCCCTGCCTGAGCGGCTTGCCGTCCTCGTACCGCCCCGGGTTGGGGTACGGACACGCGGGCCGTTTGCGGGCCGGCCGCCAACTGGTCTGCTGGTAGCCGCCGTAGCCGCCGTAGCCGCCGTAGCCCCCGGAGGCCTGCCGCCCGATCTGCGGCCGGGTGGCGCCGGTCGCCGGCGCCGACCACTCCGTCAGCGCCCGGCACTCCAGCAGTGGGAGCCGTACGCCGCCCCGGGCCGCCGCGTGCAGACTGGGCCGGAACGCCTCGGCGAGCACCCGCGCGTCGTCCAGCGCGTGGTGGGCCCGCTGCTGGACCACCCCGAAGTGCGCGGCGAGTGTCTCCAGCTTGTGGTTGGGCAGCGGCAGCCCCAGCTCCTTGGACAGCGCGATGGTGCACAGCCGCTGACGCACCGGCGCCTCGCGCTCCGCGCGCGCGTACTCCCGGGCGATCATCGACCAGTCGAAGACGGCGTTGTGCGCGACGAGCACGCGGTCGGCGAGCCGGGACGCGAACTCCTCGGCGATGTCCACGAAGAGCGGGGCACCCTCCAGGGCGTCACTCGTCAGCCCGTGGATCCACACCGGCCCCGGATCCCGCTCCGGGTTGACCGTCGTGTACCAGTGGTCCTCGACCTCACCGCGCGCGTCCAGCCGGTAGACGGCGGCGGAGATTATCCGGTCGTCCCGGGACAGACCGGTCGTCTCGACGTCAACGACCGCGTATCCCTGGGGATATGCGGTCGGCCACGGGGCGGGGGACGGCGTGGGCGTCAGGTCTTCGAGCATGGTCCCAGAGAATACGGGCCGCGACTGACAGTCCGTCGCGCACCCGTTGGCGGAGGCCACCAACAAGCAAGCGCGTACCACCCTGAATACTTGTCAGTAACAACGTCTATGCGCCACCTGTGAGCCGCTCTAACGTGCAGTCATGCCCAACCTTCCCGACGTCGTGGCCTGGTCGATACCCGCCTTCGTGCTGCTCACCGTCATCGAGATGATCAGTGTCCGGATCCACCCCGAGGAGAACGCCGCCGGGTACGGGGCGAAGGACGCCGCGACCAGTGTCGGCATGGGACTCGGCAGCCTGGCCTTCGACTTCCTCTGGAAGATCCCGATCCTCGCCGTCTACACGGCGATCCACGAACTCACCCCGCTCCGCGTCCCCGTCCTCTGGTGGACCGTCCCGCTCATGCTGCTCGCGCAGGACTTCTTCTCCTACTGGTCCCACCGCGGCCACCACGTCGTCCGCATCCTCTGGGCCTGCCATGTCGTCCACCACTCCAGCCGGAGGTTCAACCTGACGACGGCTTTGCGCCAGCCCTGGACCACGCTCACCGTCTGGCCGTTCTACGTCCCCCTCGTCGCCCTCGGTGTGCACCCGGCCGCGCTCGCCTTCTGCTCCTCCGCGAACCTCGTGTACCAGTTCTGGATCCACACCGAGCGGATCGACCGCATGCCCCGGTGGTTCGAGTACGTCCTCAACACGCCCTCCCACCACCGCGTCCACCACGCCTCCCAAGGCGGCTACCTGGACCGGAACTTCGGTGGAATCCTCATCGTCTGGGACCGGCTCTTCGGCTCGTTCGTCGCCGAGACCGAACGGCCTGTCTACGGGTTGACGAAGAACATCAACACGTTCAACCCGGTCAAGGTCGCCACCCATGAGTACGTCGCGATCGTCAAGGACATCAAGGCGGCGGGCAGTTGGCGTGAGTGTGCCGGGCGGGTGTTCCGGGGGCCGGGCTGGCAGCCCGCGTCCCCTGCGTCCCCTGCGTCCGTGCGCCAGGAGCCGGCCGAAGAGACCGTCGTCGCGTGAGACCGGCCCGGGTCCTCCTCACCGCCTTCGCCCTCACCGCGGCCGTCGACCTGATCGCCCTCGCGGCGGGCTCCGGCACCGGGCACGCCCTCGCCAAGCCCCTCCTGATGCCCCTCCTCGCCGCCCACGCCCAACTGCGCGGCGCCCCGCGCCTCCTGCCCGTCGCTCTCCTCCTCGGCTGGGCCGGCGACGTCCTGCTCCTCGCCGGCGCCGACCTGGCGTTCCTGGCGGGCATGGCCTGTTTCGCGGCCGGTCACGTCTGCTACCTCGCCCTCTTCAGGACGTACGGCAAAAGGGACCTCACCGCGAACGGCACCCCACGCGCGCGTGCCGCACGCACAAGGCTCGCGGGGGCCTACGCCCTGGCCCTGGTGGGCACCCTCGGCGCCCTCTGGCCCGGCCTCCCCGCCGAACTCCGGGTACCCGTCGCCGGTTACAGCCTCCTCCTGACCGCGATGGCCTACCGGGCCACCGCACTCGGTCTCCTCGCCGGCACGGGCGGCGCGCTCTTCCTGCTCTCCGACACGCTCATCGCGACCGGCGTCGCGGACCTGCCCCAGCTCCCCCGACCCGACTTCTGGATCATGCTCACGTACCTCGCGGCCCAGTGGCTCCTGACCGGCGGCGTACTCGCGGCGGCGAGACCCGCGACACCCCCACCGGTCACGTCCAGTGGATCGGTACCGGCAGTGCGGTGAGCAGCCCCGACGCGGCGACCACCAGCCCCAGCGCGGCGACCTCCGCGCGCGCGGGGGAGCACGCAGTCAGGGGGTCGGCCGCCCGGCTCAGCCGCAGCCGCGCCCACAGGGCGAGCACGGCGACGGCGGCCACGACGATCACCTTGGCGAGCAGGGTGCGGCCGTACGCCGTCGACGTCAGCTGGTCCAGGACCGTGTCCGGCGGCATCCGGCGCAGCGTGCTCCAGATGCCCGTGGCGGTGATGAGGGCGAGCAGAACGGCCGCCACGCGCGCGTAGAGGCCCAGCAACGCCACGCGTGCCTCCCGGGCAGGCCCCCAGAGGGGCAACGTCCGCAGTACGTACAGCAGTCCGCCCACCCACAGTGCCGCGCTCGTGAGGTGGACGAAGGTCAGCGCCGAGCCGGTCAGCGGATCGGTCTCCGGCGCCGGATGGGCCCGCAGCGCCTCCGCCACGGCCACCGCGCCCAACGGCCAGACCTGTGTGGCCGGACGGGCCGAGAGAGCGCACAGGCCCGCCGCGGCGAACCCGTTGACCTCCAGCAGCGCGAGCTTGCCGTCCCGGGACTCGTACAGGCCGCCCACATCGATGGCGGCCAGGCTGTGCGGTACGAGGTTGCCGGTCGACACCACCGAGGCAAGGCCCAGCGCGGCGACGAAACCGACCCCGGTCGCGTACGGCGCCCAGCCGCGCGCCCGCTCCGGCGGCGCCCCGGGCAACCTGTCGGCCAGCCTCCGCACGAACAGCTCGCCCACCGGAACGCACAGGGCGGCGAACAGCACCGTCCGCAGCAGCCCGATCCCACCCACACCGGGCGCGGCGGCCTCCCCGGTGCCGTCCAGCGCGACGGACGGGCCGAGCAGCGGTATCAGCGCGGCCAACGCCACCAGCACGAGCAGGGCGACGGCCCGTCCGGTTCCGGGGCGCCGACTGCCGGGCGCTCCCGCGGGCGCGCCCTCGTCGGACGCCCCGTCTGTCGATCGTGTCAAGCCCACCCCAATGCCGCGTCTTCCGCACCGGGTATCAACATATGCACTGGATCAACACGGCGGGCCGGACAGCGCGATGCTGCCCGGCCCACCGAGGAAAATTCCAGGAGAATCCGAACCGAAGGGATCTACAGGGATCTGAAGAGGTCTACAAAAGACCTACTTCGTCACCGCGTCCAGCGCGTCCGCGATGCCGTGGCCGTAGAAGCCGTTGTAGTTCTTCGGGCCCTCGCACACCGCGTCGACCTTGCCGTCACCGTTGATGTCGTACGGGTCCGTGCACGGCGTGGCGTCCGCCTCGGCGTACAGGAGCGCCTTCACCAGGGCGGCCGACGCGTGCGGGTGCGTCGACTTGATCAGGGCGGCCACGCCCGCGACGTGCGGGGACGCCATCGACGTACCGGCCATGTAGCCCCAGGTGCCGCCGGGCAGCGGGCCGAGGATCAGGCCGCTGGTGGCCGGCGGGGCCGGGGTCTGGTAGCGGGTCGAGTCGCCGCCCGGGGCGGCTATGTCGATGACGCCCAGGCCGTGGTTGGAGAAGGACGACTTGATGCCCTTGGCGCCGGTCGAGGCGACCGTCACCACGCCCGGGAGCTGGGTCGGGATGTCGTAGCACTTGGACGGGTCGATGACCCGGTCCGAGGGCGTCGCGTCGTTGGGGGAGACCGGGTCGGTGATCTCGTCGGCCGCGAGGTCGTAGTTCTCGTTGCCGGCCGCCGCGACGTTGACGACACCCTTGTGCTCCGCGTACTGCGTGGCCCGTGTGATGGCGTCGACCAGGGCCTTCTGGTCCGGGTCGTTCTTGCAGTTGAAGTACCAGGGGTCCGTGTAATAGCTGTTGTTCGTGACGTCGACGCCGTGCTCGGCGGCCCACACGAAGCCGCAGACGACGGCCTCCGTGTAGAAGTAGCCGGCCGTGGTCGACACCTTGATGCCGGACACCTTCACGCCGGGTGCGACGCCCGTGACGCCGACGCCGTTCTTGGCGGCGGCTATCTCACCGGCCACGTGCGTGCCGTGCGGGCTCTCGCCCGCGGTCGGCCGCCAGGCCCCGTCGGTGGTGTCGGGCTTGCCCGTCACGCAGTTGACGGAGGCGGCGCGGTCGAAGTTCGGCGCGATGTCGGGGTGGGTGTCGTCGACACCGGTGTCGATCACGGCGACGGTCACCTTGGAGCTGCCGAGCGACTTCTCGTGCGCCTTGTCCGCCTTGATGGCGGGCAGGTCCCACTGCAACGGCTCCAGCGGGTCCTGGCCCGCTGCGGCGTCGGCGGTGGCGCTCGCGATCTCCGCCGCGGAGAGCACCTTCGGGGCGCCCTCGTCGGTGGTCGACTGCGCGGGCAGCGGCGCGTTGCGCGTGTTGCCGGCCGACTGCACGCCCGGCACCTTGCGGATGATCTTCGCGAAGTCGGGGTTCGCCGAGTGGACGACGATCACGCCTATCCGGTCGTACGACGTCACGATCGTGCCGTCGGCCTTCGCGATGGCCTTCTTCACGTACGGGGGAGTGCCGAACCCGGGGAACACGTTGACGACGTAGCTGAGCGAGGTCGCGTCGGCTGCGACGGCGGTGGTACCGGTGGTGACGTCGGCGTCGGCCGCGACGGCCTGGATGTTCGGCAGGAAGGCGAACGCCGTCGCCATGACCATCCCGACCGGGATCGCCGCGGCGCGACGGGAGCGCGGGTGAGGCGCTGTCATAAGGTTCTCCAGTTGCTTCGTTCGTGGGACGTGCGGACCGTGCGGGAGACTCGGAGGAACGCGCGGGTCACTTGACCGCGCGCAGCGCGTCGACGATCCCGAACCCGAAGAATCCGTTGACCCGCTTGCCGCCCTCGCACACCGCGTCCTGCGTGCCGTCACCGTCCTGGTCGTACGACGCCGGGCAGCCCGGGTTGTTCGCCTGGACCTTGAGCAGCGTCTGGAGCTGGGCCGGGGTCGCCTTCGGGTGCTTCGACTTCAGCAGCGCGGCGACACCCGCGGCGTGCGGCGAGGCCATCGAAGTGCCCTGCAGGAAGCCGTACTCGCCGTTCGGCATGGTGGACAGGATGCGGCCGTTCTGCGACGGCGTGTCCGGTATCTGGTACTTGCGGTCGCCACCCGGAGCCGCGATGTCGATGACACCGTTGCCGTAGGTGGAGTAGTACGACTTGACGTTGTCGACGCCCGTGGCGCTCACCGTGACGACACCCGGGAGCTGGGTCGGTACGTCGAAGCACTCGTGCGGGTCGATCGTGCGGGTGACCGGCGTCGAGTCGTCGGGACTGCTGTCGTCGACGATCGCGTCGGAGGCCAGGTCGTGGCTGGAGTTGCCCGCCGACGCCAGGTTGAGGGTGCCCTTCTTCGTCGCGTACAGCTGCGCCCTGTTGACCGCGTCGACAATGGCCCGCTGGTCGGGGTCGTCCATGCAGTTGTACAGCCATGGATCAACGTAGTAGCTGTTGTTCGTGATCTCGACGCCGTGGTCGGCGGCGAACACGAAGGCGCACACGACGCTTTCCGGGTAGAAGAGTCCGTCATTGGGGTCGCTCACCTTGATGCCGGCGACCTTCACACCGGGCGCGACACCGGCCACGCCGATGCCGTTGCGGGCGGCGGCGATCTCACCGGCGACATGGGTGCCGTGGTAGTCCTCGGCGGTGTACGGGCGCCACGCGCCCGCGCTGGTGTCCGCGATGCCGCCGACGCAGTTCGCCGACTGGGCCGCGGAGAAGTTCGGGGCGAGGTCGGGGTGGGTGTCGTCGACGCCGGTGTCGATCACGGCGACGGTGACCTTGCGGCTGCCCGGGTTGATCTTCGCCGCCTTGTCGGCGCCGATCGACCGCAGGTCCCACTGGTCGGCTTCGAGGGGCTCGCTCTCGGGGGTCTTGGCCGAAACCGCCTCGACCTTGGCCGCTTCCGCGGCCGTCAGGTAGTCCGCCGCACCCTCGTCGGTCGTCCCGGCGGCGACCAGTGGCGTGGTCCGCGTGGCGCCGGCGGACCGCACACCGCGTTCGGCGCGGATCTCCGCCCCGAAGGAGGGGTTCGTGGAGTGGACGACGATCACACCGATCTTGTCGTACGTGACCACGACGGTGCCGCCGGCCTTGGAGACCGCCTTCGTCACCGCCCCGATCGTGTGACGGTCGGTGCTCTTGGTGTTGACGACATACGCGAGGTTCGGACCGTCCGCCGCACGGGCGGCGGAAGCCGCCGGTTCGGCGGCCGACGCGGCCACGGGCAGGAAGCCGAGGGAGGCGGTCAGGGACAGCACGACAGGCACCGCGAGAGCGAGCCGGCGTCTGGAGCGCAGATGAGCCATGGGTTCTCCACATCATCCGGAAACGAGGCCCGCCCGGACAAGGATGGTTGCCGGGCAAGCGCGTAGCAGGGACGGACAACAAGTGAGTACGCGCGAAAAGGCGGGCACGGGCGCACGGCCCGCACCACAGATTTTGCAGGTACATGACGGTTGGTACAGGGCGAAGCTATCCCGCATCGCCGCTGGCCAGCAATGACTTCCGGAGACCAGTTCGGAAAGAAGCGCGGCGAGTTGAACCGGTCCACGTGCGGCGCCGTGACCTTGGGAAGGGAGCGCGAGGACCATCGGGCCCCCTGTCGGATCACGCGTGGGGGCCCTACCATCGCGAGCCGACCACCTGTGATCCAGATCACCGCGAGGTCAGAGAAGAGACATGTCCCTACCCAGCCCGACCCCGTCCCGGAAAGACCACGCACCCCCGTCCACTGTCGTGACCGCACCCGCAACGCGAGGAGACTCCGTGGCTACCGACGCACCGCCCCCCTCGAAGACAGAACGCCACCTCCCCAGCACGGAGGAGTACGTCGAGGTCCAGCAGAGCGCCGAGTTCGGTGAACTGCGCCGCGCCCACCGCTCCTTCGCCTTTCCGCTGACCATGGCCTTCATCGCCTGGTACCTGCTGTACGTCCTGCTGTCGAACTACGCGGGCGGCTTCATGGGCACCAAGCTCGTCGGCCACATCAACGTCGCCTTCGTCCTGGGCATCGCCCAGTTCGTCACCACGTTCCTCATCGCCTGGTGGTACGCGCGGCACGCCGCCGCCAACCTCGACCCGAAGGGCGAGGCGATCAAGTCCCGGATGGAGGGCGAGGCATGAGCCCCGTACAGCAGAGTGTTCTCGCCGCCGGTGAGGCCAGCGAGCACCGGCCGCTGATCATCACCCTCTTCGCGGTGTTCGTCGTCGCGACCCTCGTCATCACCGTCTGGGCGGGCCGCCAGACCAAGAGCGCCGCCGACTTCTACGCCGGCGGGCGCCAGTTCAGCGCCTTCCAGAACGGTCTCGCGGTCTCCGGCGACTACATGTCCGCCGCGTCCTTCCTCGGCATCGCGGGCGCGATCGCCCTCTTCGGGTACGACGGCTTCCTGTACTCCATCGGCTTCCTCGTCGCCTGGCTCGTCGCCCTGCTCCTCGTGGCCGAACCACTGCGCAACTCCGGCCGCTACACCATGGGTGACGTCCTCGCGTACCGCATGCGCCAGCGCCCGGTCCGCACCGCCGCCGGTACGTCGACGATCGTCGTCTCGATCTTCTACCTGCTGGCCCAGATGGCCGGCGCGGGCGTCCTCGTCTCGCTCCTCCTCGGCATCACCTCCGACGCGGGCAAGGTCGCCATCGTCGCCCTCGTCGGCGTCCTGATGATCGTGTACGTCTCCATCGGCGGCATGAAGGGCACCACCTGGGTCCAGATGGTCAAGGCCGTGCTGCTCATCAGCGGCACGATCCTCATCACGTTCCTGGTGCTGCTGAAGTTCAACTTCAACATCTCCGATCTGCTCGGCACCGCCGCCGAACGCAGCGGCAAGGGCGACGCCTTCCTGGAGCCCGGCCTCCAGTACGGCGCCACCGGCACCACCAAGCTGGACTTCATCTCCCTGGGCATCGCCCTGGTCCTCGGCACCGCCGGCCTGCCGCACATCCTGATCCGCTTCTACACGGTGCCCACGGCTAAGGCCGCCCGGAAGTCCGTGAACTGGGCGATCGGCATCATCGGCGGCTTCTACCTGATGACGATCGCGCTCGGCTTCGGCGCCGCCGCGCTGATCGACCCGAAAGAGATCACCGACTCCAACCCATCGGGCAACACGGCGGCGCCGCTGCTCGCCCTCCACATCGGCGGTGTCGACTCGACCTGGGGCGCCGTGCTGCTCGCGACGATCTCGGCGGTCGCCTTCGCGACGATCCTCGCCGTCGTCGCCGGCCTCACGCTGGCCTCGTCGTCGTCCTTCGCGCACGACATCTACGCCAACGTCATCCGCAAGGGGCAGGCCACCGAGAAGGAGGAGATGAAGGCGGTCCGCTGGGCCACCGTCTTCATCGGTATCGTCTCCATCGCCCTGGGTGCCCTCGCCCGCGACCTCAACGTGGCCGGCCTGGTCGCGCTGGCGTTCGCGGTCGCCGCGTCCGCCAACCTGCCCACGATCCTCTACAGCCTGTTCTGGAAGAGGTTCACCACCCAGGGCGCCCTGTGGTCGATCTACGGCGGCCTGATCGTGGCGGTCGGTCTGGTGCTGTTCTCGCCGGTCGTCTCCGGCGACCCGAAGGCGATGTTCCCGGGCGTCGACTTCCACTGGTTCCCGCTGAAGAACCCCGGGATCATCTCCATCCCGTTCGGCTTCGTCATGGGCTGGCTCGGCACCGTCCTCTCCAAGGAGGAGCCCGACACCGGCAAGTACGCGGAGCTGGAGGTGCGGTCCCTCACGGGGACCGGAGCGCACTAGGCGTTCGTCGGCCGGTTCGCCGGCAAGGCACCGCGTGGGGCTGTCGTAGGGATCTACGGCGGCCCCACGCCGCATCCTGTGGCATCGGGCCGGCCTCGTTGTCGGTGGGGTCACGTAGGCTCGCAGGTGCAGGAGAAACTTCTACCCACGCGATCCGCTACGAGGGAGGGGGCCCACGTGCTCATCGACACCTACGGCCGAGTCGCCACCGATCTGCGCGTCTCCCTGACCGACCGCTGCAACCTGCGGTGCACGTACTGCATGCCCGAGGAGGGCCTGCAGTGGCTGGCCAAGCCGGACCTGCTCACGGACGACGAGATCGTCCGCCTCATAGACATAGCCGTCCGCATCCTGGGCATCGAAGAGGTCCGCTTCACCGGCGGCGAGCCGCTGCTGCGCCCTGGCCTGGTCGGCATCGTGGAGCGGGTCGCCGCCCTGGCCCCACGCCCCCAGATGTCCCTGACGACGAACGGCATCGGCCTGGGCCGTACGGCGACCGCCCTGAAGGCGGCGGGCCTGGACCGCGTCAACGTCTCCCTGGACACCCTCCGCCCGGACGTCTTCAAGACCCTCACCCGCCGCGACCGCCACAAGGACGTCATCGCGGGCCTGGAAGCCGCCCGCGAGGCCGGCCTGACCCCGGTGAAGGTCAACACGGTGCTGATGCCGGGGCTCAACGAGGACGAGGCTCCGGACCTTCTCGCCTGGGCGGTCGAGCACGACTACGAACTGCGCTTCATCGAGCAGATGCCCCTGGACGCCCAGCACGGCTGGACGCGCGAGGGCATGGTCACCGCCGGTGACATCCTCGCCTCCCTCCGCACCCGCTTCGACCTGACGGAGGAGGGCACCGACGAACGCGGCTCGGCCCCCGCCGAGCGCTGGCTGGTCGACGGCGGCCCGCACCGCGTGGGCGTCATCGCCTCCGTCACCCGCCCGTTCTGCGCCGCCTGCGACCGCACCCGGCTGACGGCCGACGGCCAGATCCGCACCTGCCTCTTCGCCCGCGAGGAGACGGACCTGCGAGCGGCCCTCCGCTCCGGCGCACCCGACGAGGAGGTGGCCCGCATCTGGCGCGAGGCCATGTGGGGCAAGAAGGCGGGCGCGGGCCTCGACGACCCGTCGTTCGTCCAGCCGGACAGGCCGATGTCGGCGATCGGGGGCTGAAGCGGCTCAGCTGTCCGGAGACTCCCAGGCCTCGAGTTTCACGACGTCCTTGAGGAATCCCCGCACCCCCAGGAACTGCGACAGGTGCTCGCGATGCTCCTCGCACGCGAGCCACGTCTTCCGCCGCTCCGGCGTGTGCAGTTTCGGGTTGTTCCAGGCGAGCACCCACTCCGCGTCCGCCCGGCATGCCTTGGCGGAACAGATGGGGGAATCAGGGTCTGGACTGATCATCTGCTGACCCTAACCCGGCGGAAACAGGGCTCAAAAGGCGACGCCGAGCAGCCACGGGGGGAGCTGCCCGGCGTCGGTCTGTCGCTCCGACGGGGGATGCGGAGCGCGTACGAAGTATGTCACGGGGAACCGTCCGACCGGCACCGGAACTTCATGATTGATCTGAGCTTTTCTTGAGCTTCGCGACGCTGTACGCACTGACTTCTGGTCAGGATCGTTCGCGCGGATTGCCCCGTACTCCGGCCCCCTGATCGCCCCCGGCGTCATCCGCCGAGGATTCGGCGAAGCCCTCTTCAGGCCGGGGCGGTGTGATCATCGGCCGCACCGGAACCGTCACGAACGTCGACGGGAGCCCCGGCGCGTTCTCCCGGCCCGCGTTGGCGATCACCACGGAGATGTAGGGCAGGACCATGCCGAGCACCAACGCCACGAACGCGACGTGCCGTTCGACGTTCCAGAGCACCGCCGCGAGGACCACGGCCACCGTGCGCACGGACATGGAGATGATGTACCGGCGCTGTCTGGCACGGACATCGTCCGCGAGCCCCTGCCGGGCCCCGGTGATCCGGAAGACCTGGGCGCCGCCGCTGTTGCTCCGCTTCCGCATCACGTTCCACCATCCACCCGAATCGGACACGCCCCGGCCCGTACCCCGCGCCGAACCCGGTCGGTAAACCAGGCCCGGACCGATTCCACGTTACGCCGCGCCTGCGCCGCCTACGAGACCGGGGCATCTTCCGTCGGGGTGACCCGGCTGCGCCGTACCGCGTACCGAGGTCCCCGACATGCGCCGTAGCGCGAACAGGCCGACACTGGGCGTAATGCTCACGTAGAGCCGTACGAGGAGGCATCCATGGGCTGGTTGTGGGCGATCATCGTGGGATTCGTGCTGGGTCTGCTGGCCAAGGCGATCATTCCGGGCAAGCAGCACAGCCCGCTCTGGCTGACGACCATCTTCGGCATCATCGGTGCCGTCATCGGCAACGCGATCGCACGAGGTCTCGGTATCGACGAGACGAGCGGCATCGACTGGGGCCGACACGCGCTCCAGCTCGCTGTGGCCGTCGTGATCGTGTTCCTGGGCGACATGGCGTACTCGATGATGCGCGGCAGGAGACAGCGGGCCTAGCGGTACGTGTGAAGGGGGCGGCCCTGTCGATCGGGCCGCCCCCTTCACACGTATACGCGACAGGCATCCGCCACCTGCGGACCGGTCAGCCGGTGACCTCCACCGCCGCGAGGTTCTTCTTGCCCCGGCGCAGGACCAGCCACCGCCCGTGCAGCAGGTCCTCCTTCGTGGGAACCGCGTCCTCGGCGGTGACCTTCGTGTTGTTCACGTAGGCGCCGCCCTCCTTCACCGTGCGCCGCGCGGCGGACTTGCTGGCCACCAGCCCGACCTCGGCGAACAGGTCGACGACCGGCCCCGCCTCGGCGACCTGGATGTGCGGCACCTCGGAGAGGGCCGCGCTCAGCGTCCGCTCGTCCAGCTCACTCAGCTCGCCCTGGCCGAAGAGGGCCTTGGACGCGGCGATCACGGCGGCCGTCTGCCCGGCGCCGTGCACCAGCGTCGTCAGCTCCTCGGCGAGCGCGCGCTGGGCGGCCCGCGCCTGCGGACGCTCCGCGGTCTGCGCCTCCATCGCCTCCAGCTCCTCCCGGGACCGGAAGGACAGGATGCGCATGTACGCCGAGATGTCCCGGTCGTCCACGTTCAGCCAGAACTGGTAGAACGCGTACGGCGTCGTCATCTCCGGGTCGAGCCAGATGGCGCCGCCCTCGGTCTTGCCGAACTTGGTGCCGTCCGCCTTCGTCATCAGCGGTGTCGCCAGCGCGTGCGCGGAGGCTTCCGGCTCGAGACGGTGGATCAGGTCGAGACCGGCGGTGAGGTTGCCCCACTGGTCGCTGCCGCCCTGCTGGAGCGTGCAGCCGTACCTCCGGTACAGCTCCAGGAAGTCCATGCCCTGGAGGAGCTGGTAGCTGAACTCCGTGTAACTGATGCCCTGGTCCGACTCCAGACGACGGGCGACCGAGTCCTTCGTCAGCATCTTGTTGACGCGGAAGTGCTTGCCGATGTCCCGGAGGAACTCGATGGCGGACAGGCCGGCCGTCCAGTCCAGGTTGTTCACCATCACCGCGGCGTTCTCGCCCTCGAAGGACAGGAACGGCTCGATCTGCGCGCGGAGCCGGGTCACCCAGTTGGCGACCGTCTCCGGGTCGTTCAGCGTGCGCTCCGCGGTGGGACGCGGATCGCCGATCTGACCGGTCGCCCCGCCGACCAGGGCCAGCGGACGCAGGCCGGCCTGCTGGAGGCGGCGCATGGTGAGCACCTGCACCAGATGACCGACGTGCAGACTGGCCGCGGTCGGGTCGAAGCCGCAATAGAACGTGACGGGACCGTCCGCGAGAGCCTTGCGCAAAGCGTCCTCGTCGGTGGACTGGGCGAACAGCCCGCGCCACTTCAGCTCGTCGACGATGTCCGTCACGGTTCTCGTATCTCCTTGAGTGGTCTTCACGCAGTTCTACGGCAGCCGAGTGACTACCGGCAACGAGGTTATACGCCCTGACTGACAGAGCTCATATTGAAGTCCGGCACCCGCAGCGCCGGCATCGCGGCCCTGGTGAACCAGTCGCTCCACTCCCGGGGCAGCGTCTTCTCCGTACGCCCCGCCTCGACGGCCCGCCCGAGCAGGTCCACCGGCGACTCGTTGAACCGGAAGTTGTTGACCTCCCCGCTGACCTCGCCGTTCTCGACGAGGTACACCCCGTCACGGGTCAGGCCGGTCAGCAGCAGGGTGGCCGGGTCGACCTCGCGGATGTACCAGAGGCAGGTCAGCAGCAGCCCGCGCTCGGTGTTCGCGACCATCTCCTCCAGGGACTTGTCCTCACCCCCGTCCAGGACGATGTTCCCGATCGCCGGGGACACGGGCAGGCCGGTCAGCCCGGCGGTGTGCCGGGAGGTGATCAGCCGGTTCAGTTCGCCCTCGCGGATCCACTCCGTGGCGCTCAGCGGCAGCCCGTTGTCGAACACCGACTGGTCGTCGCCGGAGGAGTGGGCGAGGAGGAAGGGGGAGGCCTCCAGGCCGGGTTCGTTCGGGTCGCTGCGCAGCGTCAGCGGCAGCTCGGTGAGCCTCTCGCCGATACGGGTCCCGCCACCCGGCTTGGAGAACACCGTGCGCCCCTCGGCGGCGTCCCGCGCGGACGCCGACCACATCTGGTAGATCAGCAGGTCGGCGACGGCGGTCGGCGGCAGGAGCGTCTCGTACCGTCCGGCGGGCAGCTCGATCCGCCGCTCCGCCCAGCCGAGGCGTACGGCGAGTTCGGCGTCGAGGGCGGCCGGATCGACGTCCTTGAAGTCCCGCGTCGACCGTCCGGCCCACGCCGAGCGCGTACGGTCCGGGGACTTGGCGTTCAGCTCCAGCGTCCCGTTGGGCTGGTCATGACGCAGGCGCAGCCCCGTCGACGTACCGACATAGCTCGACACCAGCTCGTGGTTGGCGAAGCCGTACAGCTCCCGGCCGCCCGCACGCGCGCGTGCGAACGCCTCACCGAGCGCCGGCGCGAAGTCGGCAAACACCGCGGACGAGGTCTCGGCGGGCGCGTCCCTGAAGTCGCCGGACTCCGGCACACCCGCGACCAGCGCCTGGGCGTCCTCCGCGGGCCCGGCACCGCGCGCGGCGGCCTCGGCGGCCCGTACGAGCGGCTCCAGCTCGTCGGCGGTGACGGCGGCCCGGGAGACCACCCCGGAGGCCGTGCCCTGCTTGCCGCCGACGGTGGCGACGACCGTGAGCGTGCGCCCCCGGGTGACCCCGTTGGTGGTGAGGGCGTTGCCCGCCCAGCGCAGATTGGCGGTCGACTCCTCGTCGGCGATGACGACACACCCGTCGGCCCGGGAGAGCTCGATGGCCCGCTCGACGATTTCGTGCGGCTTGATCAAACGGGTGCTCATCGACCGGCCTCCTGCGTGGTGTTCAGAATGTTGACGCCCCTGAAGAGGGCCGACGGGCATCCGTGGGACACGGCCGCGACCTGCCCCGGCTGGGCCTTGCCACAGTTGAAGGCACCGCCCAGGACGTATGTCTGCGGACCGCCGACGGCCGCCATGGAACCCCAGAAGTCGGTGGTCGTCGCCTGGTAGGCCACGTCCCGCAACTGCCCGGTGATCCGGCCGTTCTCGATCCTGAAGAACCGCTGCCCGGTGAACTGGAAGTTGTAGCGCTGCATGTCGATCGACCAGGACCGGTCCCCGACGACATAGATCCCGCGGTCGACGCCGCCGATGAGATCCTCGGTCGCCAGCCCGCCCGGGTCCGGCCGCAACGACACATTGGCCATGCGCTGCACGGGCACATGCCCGGGCGAGTCGGCGTAGGCGCACCCGTTGGACCGCTCGAACCCGGTCAGCTTCGCGATCCGCCGGTCCAGCTGGTACCCCACGAGGGTGCCGTCCTTCACCAGGTCCCACGACTGGCCGGCGACGCCCTCGTCGTCGTAGCCGATGGTCGCCAGGCCGTGTTCGGCGGTGCGGTCACCGGTGACGTTCATCAGCTCGGAGCCGTACCTGAGCTTGCCGAGCTGGTCGAAGGTAGCGAAGGACGTGCCCGCGTACGCCGCCTCGTAGCCGAGGGCCCGGTCCAGCTCGGTGGCGTGGCCGATGGACTCGTGGATGGTCAGCCACAGGTTCGACGGGTCGACGACCAGGTCGTACAGCCCCGCCTCGACGCTCGGCGCCCGCATCTTCTCGGCGAGCAGCTCGGGGATCTGTTCGAGCTCGGACTCCCAGTCCCAGCCCCGGCCCGTGAGGTACTCCCAGCCGCGCCCGACGGGCGGCGCGATGGTCCGCATCGAGTCGAACTCGCCGCTCGACTCGTCGACGGAGACGGCCGTGAACTGCGGGTGGAGGCGCACCCGTTGCTGGGTGGTGACGGTCCCCGCGGTGTCGGCGTAGAACTTGTTCTCGTGCACCGTGAGCAGCGAGGCGTCGACATGGTTGACCCCGTTCGCCGCGAGCAGCCGCCCACTCCACTCGGCCAGCAGGCCCGCCTTCTCCTCGTCGGGCACGGTGAACGGGTCGATCTCGTACGACGAGACCCACGTCTTGTCGACGTGGACCGGCTCGCCGGCCAGCTCCACGCGCTCGTCGGACCCCGCCGCCTTGATCACCTGGGCGGACAGTTTCGCCATGGCCACGGCCTGCGAGGCGACCTTCGCGGCGGCGTCCATGCTCAGATCCACGCCCGACGCGAAGCCCCAGGTGCCGCCGTGCACCACCCGTACCGCGTACCCCAGGTCCGTGGTGTCCGACGTGCCGGACGGCTTGGCGTCCCGCAGCCGCCAGGACGCGCTGCGCACCCGCTCGAACCGGAAGTCCGCGTGGTCGGCACCGAGCGCACGCGCGCGTGCCAGGGCGGCGTCGGCCAAAGCACGTAGGGGCAGTGCCAGGAATGACTGATCGACTTCATGAGGCACGGGTGGGATCCCTTCGGGGTGCTCTCCTGCGATGGCCGTCACGGGCAGTGAATCATGTTGCACCCGCTGGATCCTCAGGAAATACGTACGGTCCCGGCCGGAGGCGCAAACTGGAGAAAGTCCTGCCAGGAGCGGTCCGCCGGGACAGCGGGACAACCCGGAACAGCCCGGCACTCGTACGCGTACGACGAAATCGCCTCCTCCTGGACACGCGTCCTCGGCAGGGAGGGAACCGAGGCTGGTGGGTGACCGGGTGTCGATCACCCGTGCGAGTGATCCGCAGGAGTGTCCGGTCGCGTCAACTCCGCCCGTACTACGGTGGATTCATGTCCAGCAAGCGCCGCACCAGCGGCAGGAGCAGCAAGAACAAGAGCGCGCGTACGAACGGGCGCGCCCTCGCACCCCGCCCCGGCGCATCCCCTCCGACCCGGGACGACCACACCAGGTTCGCGCAGGAGAGCGAGGAACTGGCGGAGCGGTATCCCGAGGACCGTGAGCAGTTGCTGATGGAAGCCGCCGACGCGTGGAGCGACGCGGGTGAGTACGACCGGGCGGTCGCCCTGTACGAGCGGTTCCTGGACCCGGAGGGCGAAGGCTGCGCGGAACCGGACCTCGTCGACGCCTTCCGCATCGGTACGTTGTGGGACGCCGGGCGGGAAGAGGAAGCCCGCGCGGCGGTCACCGCCTTCCGTAAGCGGCACCCCCGGGACGCGGGCGCCTGGAACTTCGTCGCCGAGGCCTTCGAAGAGCGGGGTGAGACGGCCACGGCCGCCGAGTGCTACACGGCCGGTGTCACGCACGCTCTCGGCACGGGTGCACCGGTGACGGTGGACACGGTCGAGGCGGACCCGCACCACTTCGACGTCGGGACGCTCTTCATCGGGCGCCACCGGGTGCGCAGACTGCTCGACGAGCCGCACGACGACTGGGACGACGTGGCCGACGCGCTGCACGAGCGGCGCGCGTCTCCCCTGCTCGGCCGGGTGAACACGCTGGACGAGAGGCACGATCCGGTCCGGCTCAGGCGGCTGAAGGAGGAGGGCTCGGTGATGCTGGAGGACGAGCTCAGGGGGCTGCTGGACAGCCTGCCGGCCGACGACCGTCCCACCCGTGCCACCCTGCGGAGCGTCTGCGTCCTGTACTGGCCGCCGGAGGAGTTCGCCCAGCTCCTGACCCGCTGGCCGAAGGCGGCGGACGCCTACGGCGACGACCAGGCCGGCCACCGGCGCCAGGTCGAGCGGACACTACGCGAACTCTCCGACGAAGGAGCCCCCAGCCTCGCGGTCGGTCACGCCACGCTGACCGGCTTGACGGCCTACGCGGCCGGAGATGGTGGATCACCCGACTCACCGGCCACCCGTTCCGCGTACGGAGCCGAACTCGCCCGCAGGGGCGAGGCGGCCGACTGGCCACCGCCCCGCAACGGTCCGTGCTGGTGCGGCTCGGAGCGCAAGTACAAGAAGTGCTGCGGAAACCCGGCGCTCGACTGAAGCGACGGGATCGCCCCGCATGAATGTACTGCTGCCGGGTGCCGGGCCGGTCGCCCGCTACTCCGACCTCGTCGCCCAGGGCAGGACCCGGCTGAAGGCGGCCACCACCTCCGACCTGGACCGCCTGCCCGGCTACGACCTGCCCGCCGATGCTCCCGACCCGGTCGGGCTTCTCCTGGCCGAACGTGATGAGGACGACCGTTGATCTCCATGGGTTCCTCGGCCCTGCTGACGCCACTGACAGGTCGTACCCGAGCGGCCGAACTCCGGGAATTCCTTGCCCGGCGCCCCGGTCTTCCCATGGGCACCAGCACCGTCGGGATGGTCGAGACGGTTCGGCAACTCGACAAGGTCGGGTCGTTCCCGAACGCGTTGGCCGAACTGGACCGTATGGTCACCGAGATCCTCCTGACCGAGGAGGTGCGAGACCTGGCGACCAGGGTTCCGGCCACGCTCCGGTCTCTCGACGCCATCCAGGTGGCGAGTGCCCTGGTCATCGAGGACGCGCTCGACTCGCTTGTCACCTACGACAAACGGATGCCGGACGCGGCCCGGGAGGCCGGACTGCCGGCCCACGCGCCCGGTGCGGCCGGCTGACCCAGGCACACCGACTGTAGGGACCCGACAGGACCAGGGGTGAGCCACTGTCGGTGCCCGATTGTCCGCGGGCATGGGGGGACCGATAGGTTTTCGGGGAAGCAGCCTGTCAACCCGGGTGTTCGGACAGGTCCTGAACCGCTATCGAAAGGGTGATCCGTTGAGCCGCTCGGTTCTCGTCACCGGAGGCAACCGGGGCATCGGCCTCGCCATCGCCCGCGCGTTCGCCGATGCCGGCGACAAGGTCGCCATCACGTACCGTTCCGGTGAGCCACCGGCAGGCTTCCTCGCCGTCAAGTGCGACATCACCGACACCGAGCAGGTGGAGCAGGCCTACAAGGAGATCGAGGCGGAGCACGGCCCGGTCGAGGTCCTCGTCGCCAACGCCGGTGTCACCAAGGACCAGCTTCTGATGCGGATGTCCGAGGACGACTTCACGTCCGTCCTCGACACCAACCTCACCGGCACCTTCCGCGTCGTCAAGCGTGCCAACCGCGGCATGCTCCGCGCCAAGAAGGGCCGCGTCGTCCTGATCTCGTCGGTCGTCGGGCTGTACGGCTCGCCGGGGCAGGCCAACTACGCCGCCTCCAAGGCCGGTCTCGTCGGGTTCGCCCGCTCCCTCGCCCGTGAGCTGGGCTCCCGCAACATCACGTTCAACGTGGTCGCGCCCGGCTTCGTCGACACCGACATGACCAAGGTCCTCACCGAAGAGCAGCGCAAGGGCATCGTCGCCCAGGTGCCGCTCGGCCGGTACGCGCAGCCGGAGGAGATCGCCGCGACGGTGCGGTTCCTCGCCTCGGACGACGCCTCGTACATCACTGGAGCCGTCATCCCCGTTGACGGCGGACTGGGAATGGGTCACTGATCACCATGAGCGGAATTCTCGAGGGCAAGCGCGTCCTGATCTCCGGTGTGCTGATGGAGTCCTCCATCGCCTTCCACGCCGCCAAGCTGGCCCAGGAGCAGGGTGCCGAGATCATCCTGACCGCGTTCCCGCGGCCCACGCTGACCGAGCGCATCGCCAGGAAGCTTCCCAAGCCCACCAAGGTCGTGGAGCTCGACGTCACGAACGAGGAGCACCTGGGCCGCCTGGCCGACCTCGTCGGCGAGGAGCTCGGCGGTCTCGACGGCGTCGTCCACTCCATCGGCTTCGCCCCGCAGGACGCCCTCGGCGGCAACTTCCTCAACACGCCGTTCGAGTCCGTGGCCACCGCCATGCACGTCTCGGCGTACTCCCTGAAGTCGCTCACCATGGCCTGTCTGCCGCTGATGCAGAACGGCGGCTCGGTCGTCGGCCTCACCTTCGACGCCCAGTACGCCTGGCCGCAGTACGACTGGATGGGCCCGGCCAAGGCCGCCCTGGAGGCCACCAGCCGCTACGTGGCGCGCGACCTGGGCAAGCAGAACATCCGCTGCAACCTCATCTCCGCGGGCCCGCTCGCCTCGATGGCCGCCAAGTCCATCCCAGGCTTCAGTGACCTGGCCGCCGTGTGGGACAACCGCTCCCCGCTGGAGTGGGACCTCAAGGACCCGGAGCCGGCCGGCCGCGGCATCGTCGCCCTGCTGAGCGACTGGTTCCCGAAGACCACCGGCGAGATCATCCACGTGGACGGCGGGCTGCACGCGATCGGCGCGTGACCACTGCCGCTGCCGTCAAAGGCTCGGCCGACATTTCGAGGGCCCGCGTTCCGTTCCGGCGCGGGCCTTCGGCGTGCCGGTGCGCCGTCACCCGTTCGGCTCATCCGATCGGGCGGGGGAGAGAGGTAACTGGGCACTCTGGATTACGCGTTCACCTCGCGTTCCCTCCCCAGCACGGCCGAGGAGGTTCCCCCTTGTGCGCCTGTTCCGCAGCTTCGCCCCGCTGCTCGTCGCCGCCGCCCTCATAGCAGGCCTTCCGTACGAGGCCGTTCCGCACACGCGCGTGGAGGGACGACAACAGGAGCGGCCCGAGCCCTTCGGCTCCACCTGCCACACCCGGGTCACCGGCTCCAGGGTGACCGCCTACTGCCACAACCCCTATGTGCCCGCCGACCGCGTACGTCTGCACATCGAGTGCGACCGCTGGTGGGACCTCGACAGCGACGGCTCCTCGGTCGAGGCCGGGCCCGCGGAGACGGTACGGCTCACCGGCCGCTGCTGGAAGGAAGTCCGCTCCGTGTGGGTCAGCCACCAGAAGCGGACGACCTGAGCCGGCACGCGAACGGATAACCCGCCGCCTCCCTGGCGGCAGCCGCCGCGTCACCGGCGCGGATCGCTTCGACGAGCGGGGCGTGGTCCACGTACGTCCGAGGGGTCAGCTTCCCGCCCACGTCGTCGCGCAGCCAGTCCCGCAGCACCTCACCCAGGTCCGCGTACATCGCCGTCATCACGTCGTTGTGGGACGCGGCCACCACCGCCATGTGCAGGCTCGCGTCGGCCGTCACGAACGCCTCCGCGTCGCCGGACGCCCAGGCCTCCTCCCGGCGCCCCAGAAGCGCGTCCAGCTGCTTGAGGTCGCGTTCGGTGCGTCGCAGGGCCGCCAGCTCGGCCGCGCCCGACTCCAGCGTGGACCGCAGCTCGGCGATGTGCCGGGGGTCGGCGTCGGCGAACCGGCGGTGCATCACACCGGCCAGTTCACTGGTCGCCACGACGTACGTGCCCGAGCCCTGGCGGATGTCCAGCAGTCCGTTGTGGGCGAGAGCCCGGACCGCCTCACGGACCGTGTTCCGGGCCACCCCGAGCTGCGCGACCAGCTCGGGCTCGGTCGGGATGCGCGAGCCGACGGGCCACTCACCCGAGGTGATCTGGTTCCGCAGTGCGGCGATGACCTGCTCGGACAGGGCCGATCGACGGGGGTGGCTCAGCGGCGGCATGGCACATCTTCGCACGAGGGAGTACAACCAATCATCCTATGATTCTATGCTGGGTGTCATGGTGAGCGAGGAAACCCGGACGACGACGTCCACAGCCATGTCCGTACGCGGCTCGACCGAGCCGGAGAAACAGAGCGGGGGGCCGGCCACGCGCGCGTGGGTCACGCGGCTGGTCGTCGTCGGCATCGTGCTGTCCGCCCTCAACCTCCGGCCCGCCATCACCAGCCTCGGCGCCCTCCTCGAAGAGGTGCGTGACGGACTCGGCATGAGCGGCACCGCGGCCGGGGTGCTCACCTCCGTACCCCCGTTCTGCTTCGCACTCTTCGGCGTCATGGCGCCGCGCCTGGCCCGCCGCTTCGGTGTCGGCGCGGTCGTCTGCGCGGGCATGGCCGCCATTGCCGCAGGCCTGGCGATCCGCCCCTGGACGGGCACCGCGGCCGGGTTCCTGGCCGCCAGCGCGCTCGCCCTCATGGGCATCGCGGTCAGCAACGTCCTGATGCCGGTCGTCGTCAAGCGCTGGTTCCCGGACCGGGTCGGTTCCATGACGGGCCTGTACTCGATGGCCCTCGCCCTCGGTACCGCCGCCGCGGCGGCGATCACCGTGCCCATGACCGAAGCGCTGGGCGGGAGTTGGCGGTCGGGACTGACCGTCTGGGCGGTTCTCGCGGCGGCGGCCGTGGTGCCCTGGATCCCGCTGGCACGGGAACGGGGCACGGGCGGGTCGAAGGGGGAGGCGCCCTCCGCGCGCGGGACGTCCGTCACGGGGGAGGAGGGCGCCGGGGCACTGCGCATCACCCGCAGCCGCACGGCCTGGGCGCTCGCCGTGTTCTTCGGGCTCCAGGCCACCGCCGCCTACGTCACCATGGGCTGGATGGCGCAGATCTTCCGGGACGCGGGCGTCCCGGCAGGCACCGCCGGACTGCTGCTGGCCGTGACCATGGCGATGGGGGTGCCGCTCGCCTTCGTCATCCCGCGCGTCGCCACGCGCCTGCCACGCCAGGGGCCCATCGTGGTCGTCCTCGGCTGCTGCGGACTTCTCGGATACGCGGGCCTCTACATCGCGCCGGCGGGCGGCGCCTGGGCCTGGGCCGTACTGCTCGGCATCGCCAACTGCGCCTTCCCGCTGGCCCTCACGATGGTCGGGATGCGGGCCAGGACGGGCGCGGGCGTCGCCCAGCTGTCGGCCTTCGCCCAGAGCGCCGGTTACCTGATCTCCATCCCGGGGCCCCTCGTCGTCGGCGTTCTCTACCAGCACAGCGGCGGCTGGGGGCTGCCGCTCGCGCTGATGGCGGGCCTGCTGCTGCCGCAGATGGTCGTGGGCGTACTGGCGGGACGTGATCGCACCGTGGAGGACGAGGCTGCGGTCCGCTGACCCCACCCCACCAGATGCGGACACCCCGGGAGTACGGACGGGCGGGGCGGGTGCGAAACTGGCGGTATGCCAGTGCTCGACCCGAACCCCCAGAACGGCCAGAAGAAGATGCTGCTCGTCTTCGGCTCTTTCTTCGCCATCTTCGTGATCATCGCCGTCATCGCGACGATCGCCTCACCGTGAGAACCGTTGGTGGGGATATCCCCACCAACCCCTAGGGGGCGAGTCTCAGGGTCAAGTGGGTGGATCACCGGATGGGTTGAGGGCCGGGGGTTCCGTAACTTCGAGGTGTGGCCGCGAGATGCCGGCCACGGACCGCTCGAAGACCCACGGAGGCATCATGTCGGCCCGCACGCACTCCCGGCCCCTCCCGGCGACCACGCGTGGAGTCGACATACGGCTGCCGTGGTGGGCCCTGGCCCTGCCGACGCTGGCGTTCGTCGCACTGCTCGTACTGATGCTGAACCCGACCGACGCACAGGCCGCGACGGGGGACCCGGCCATCGCTCACTTCCTTGAGCGCGCACGCGACCTGGTGACGCGCTGAGCGCCGTGAATACCTCTTTCCCACCTGCGGAGCCGCCCGTCAACTCCCTGCGCCCCATGGCGTGTTTCATGCGAAGCTGGGTGCCATGAGCGTCGCAGAACCCCGCAGGATCGTCCTCTTCCGGCACGCGAAAGCAGACTGGCCCCAGGTCGCCGACCACGAGCGGCCACTCGCTGACCGGGGCCGCAAGGACGCCGCTGTCGCCGGGCGCAAACTGGCCGACACCGGCATCCCTTTCGACCTGGCTCTCTGCTCCACGGCAGCCCGGACCCGCGAGACCTGGAAACTCGCCGTCCAGGAGTTCCCGCGACGGCCGAAGACCGTCTATGAGGAGCGGATCTACGACGCCTCACCCGGCGAGCTCATCGCCCTGCTCAACGAAACCTCGGACGACATCCAGAACGTGGTCCTGATCGGCCACAATCCAGGAGTGCAGGCCCTCACCGACATCCTGGCCGGCGAGTCCGAGAGCGACCTCCGTACAAGGCTGTCCAGCCGAGGCTTCCCGGCGGCGGCCTTCGCGACCCTGTCCTTCACAGGCTCCTGGAAGGTCCTGGAGCCAAAGACGGCAACACTGCTCGACTTCTGGGCACCGACGGAGTAGGCCCCGGTGCCAGCAGGCGGCACAGCCTGTGCCGCCTGCTGGCCCGGCTGAAGCACAGGCCCCACCGAAGAGTCGCCGCCCCACGAAACTCCCAGCGGACTACTCCTGCGTATCCGCCGCCTCGACCTCTTCCCGAGTGACCCCCAGCAGATACAGCACGGTGTCCAGGAAGGGAAAGTTGACCGCCGTGTGCGCGGCCTCCCGCACGACCGGCTTGGCGTTGAAGGCGACACCGAGCCCCGCCGCGTTCAGCATGTCCAGGTCGTTCGCCCCGTCACCGATCGCCACGGTCTGATCCAGCGGCACCCCGGCCTCCGCCGCGAACCGCCGCAGCAGCCGGGCCTTGCCCGCCCGGTCCACGATCTCGCCGACAACCTTGCCCGTCAGTTTCCCGTCGACGATCTCCAACGTGTTGGCCTGGGCGAAGTCCAACCCGAGCCGCTCCTTCAGATCATCCGTGACCTGGGTGAACCCACCCGAGACGACACCCACCTCGAAGCCGAGCCGCTTCAGCGTACGGATCAGCGTGCGCGCCCCCGGCGTGAGCCGGACCTCGCTGCGCACCTTGTCCACCACCGACGCGTCGAGCCCCTTGAGCAGCGCCACCCGCGCGTGCAGCGACTGCTCGAAGTCCAGTTCCCCGCGCATCGCGGCGGCGGTCACCTTGGCGACCTCGTCCTCACATCCCGCGTGCGCGGCGAAGAGCTCGATCACCTCGTCCTGGATGAGCGTCGAGTCCACGTCCATGACGACCAGCCGCTGGGCCCGCCGGTGCAGCCCCGCCGCGACGACCGCGACATCGACACCCAGTGCCGCCGCGTCGGTGACCAGCGCGGTGCGCAGTAGCTCGGTCGCGACCCCGGAGACGGCGAACTCGACCGCCGTCACGGGATACTTGGCGAGCCGGAAGATACGGTCGATGTTGCCGCCGGTCTGGGTGATCCGTGCGGCGATCGCGGCGGTCGACTCGGCGGTCAGCGGATGACCGAGCACGGTGACGACGGAACGCCCGAGCCCGCGCGGCCGGTTGTCACCGAGCCCGGAGATGATCTCCGCCTGCATCTTCATGGACTCCGCCCAGCTGTGGACGGTGGCCCGCAGATCGCCTTCGAGCCCGGCAGGCGGCTGTGTCACGAGCGCGCACAGCACCATGCGGCCACGCGTGACGACCTGCTCGATGTCGACCACGTCCACGGAGTAGGCGGCAAGCGTGTCGAACAGACCAGCGGTGATGCCCGGCCTGTCCTTGCCGAAGATTTTGACGAGAAGAGTGGGTACGTCAGCGGTCTGCGTAGCGTTCATGGTGTTTCCACCGTATCCGGCACCCAGTGCCTACCGCGCACATGGTCCGCCTGACGGACGGAAAACAATATGTTTCGCGGGGATGGCGAAGACCTTACGAGCAGGTCAGCGCCGCCCTTTGGGGGTGCGTGGCGGTGGCGGTGGCGGGGGAGGAGGCGGCGGAGGCGGAGGGGTCCGTTTCTCCGGCCCGGACTCCGACGAGCCGCCCCCGGGCCGTCCGGGCCGTCGCGGCGGCGAGAACGGCCTGGCCACGGTGGGAAGACCGTACATGTTCTCGGGCGGCTGCTCCCCTTCACCCGGACCGCCTCCGTTGCCCGAACGGCCCCCGTCGACCGAGCCGCGCTCCTCACCGGAACCGCCCCGCTCACCGGACTCGGCGCCCCTGTCCGGCCCGTTCCCCGCACCGGAACCGGTCCGCTCGGGCGCACTGCTCCCGTCGGGTGACCGTGCTCCCGTACGCGGGGCGTCGGGCGCCCACCCGCCCTCGTAGGGCCGTCGGCTGTCCGGACTCCACCCGCCTTCGTAGGGCTGACCGGCCCCGGGGCCGTCCCCGTAGGGCCGCCCCGTCCCGCCCGGCCGCGCGTCCTCGGGTTCGACAAGCCCCTCGGGCAGCCGTAGATACGGATTGGTGTCGCGGTTGGGCGGCCGGTACGGCGAGTTGGGCACGTACGGGCCGGCGTACGGACCGGGGCCGCCGGCCTGCTCCGGGTGAACTCCGTACCGCGCTTCCTCGGCCGCCGTACGTATCCCCCCGCTCGTCTGCACAGCCGCCGGCGGCCCGCCCTGCCCCGCCCACGCGTCACCCAGTGCCAACGGCACCGCCCGCCACCCCGCCGCCCCGCTCACGTACGCCAGCAGCGCGCCGACGGCTCCCGCGCCCGCACCCCACACCGCGCCCAGCAGCAGGGCCGCGACCAGTTGCCCGTGCAGTTCGATTCCGGCGCCGAACGCGTCGAAGCCCAGGACCGAGATCGAGGCGTCCGCGGACACCCCCGCCAGCCAGGCGAACAGCGGCAGCGCCACCGCGGTCACCACCCCCAGCCGCAACGCGCACCGGCCGGCGAAACGCAGGGCACCCGGATCCCGCACGGCGAGGGGCACCCGCCCGTCGACGTCGTCCGGGCCGACACCCCGGGCCAGCGGTGTCCGGGCCGCCGCCAGGATGCCCGCGAGCAGCATCATCAGGACCGCCGCGACCCCCAGCAGCCACACCCGGCTGTCCAGCTCGGCCAGTTTGCCGAGGCTGACCGACTGGTCGTCCGCCGAGCTGAGGAGCCGGTCCAGGGGGTCCGGGAGGACGTTCACCAGCACCCCGGACGCACTTCCGTCGAACGGGACGAAGAGGCCGATCGCGATCCCCAGCCAGACTCCGTTGGGGGCGCCGAGCAGCGCCGCGCCCGCGATGCGCTGGGGATGGGCGTCGCCGATCGCCGCGTACGCCGCCGCCGCGAACCCCGCCGCCACCGCCACCAGCGCCACGGTGACCAGGGCGGACGCAGCCGGACGCACGACGCGGTGGACCGCTTCCCAGCCGCGTGGCAGGGGAGTACGGCGGGAGGCCAGGAGGGCGATCGCCAGGACTCCGGCCGCCCAGACCAGGCCCCCGAGCAGGGTGGGGAGCGTGTCGACGGTGAAGCCGACCGCCGCCTTCGCGTCGATGAGGTCGCCGACCCGGTCGGGCAGCAGCCCGCTGATGTCACCGAGCCCGGGGACGTCGATGCCCCCGCCGTCCCCGCCGCCCGTGCCCGGCAGACCGTCGAGGCCCAGGCTGCCGCCGTCGATGGTGATGAGGTCGTGCCCCGCCCAGGCCAGCCCGCCCAGCGTGGCCACGAACAGGGCGATCACCGTGCCCGCGCGCGTGAGGAGTTCGGCCGGCGAGATCACCGCTCCCGCCCCGCGCAGGGACCGTAGGAAGAACCATGACAGGAGTACCGCGCCCACCAGACCGACGCCCAGTGGCGTGATCTCGACGGCGGTCGCCGCCTGGGCCCCTTTCAGGCCGAAGGCCGACACGTCACCGGACGGCGTGACCGAACCACCCGCCCCAAGTGCCACAACCGCCGCGGTCATCGGCCCGAGCGAGGCCGTGGCATCCGCCTCCAGCAGATGCAGACCGAGCGCGGCGGTGCCCGCCATTCCGATCAACGCCCAGCTCACAGAGGCGATCGCGGAGAGCAGCACGTCTCCCCACGGCAGCCTCCCGCCCTGCCCGGCGGTTTCGATGCCCATCGTCAGCCCCCGATCCGCGCGGCGGCGGTCCACCCCGCGTGTCCCCCTCGCGTGGGATTACCACTCTCCGGTCCGGTTTCCACCCCGTCAACGGCGCGTCGCCGTCCGCTTCCACGCCCCGTCCGCAAGGCCCGACTTTCGGTCAGGGGGCTGAGCCTGAAATAGTTCCCCCCGATGTTCGACATCCCTAGACTCCCCGTGTTGGGGCAAATTTCGGGGGACAACTCAGTGGGGCGCGGAGTGCCGGAACTCGTACTGGAATTGAACGAACGGATCTGGACGCTCGATTCGTCCAGGCCATACACCCTCGGGCGTGATCCGCAGGGGGACATCGTGCTCGATGACGCCAGGGTCTCCTGGCGGCACGCCACGATCAGCTGGGGTGGCCGGAGCTGGGTCATCGAGGACCACGGCAGCACCAACGGCACCTTCGTGCAGGGGCAGCGCATCCACCAGATGGAGATCGGGCCGGGCTCGGCCGTCCATCTCGGCAACGCGACCGACGGCCCGCGTCTGAACCTCTCCAGCAGCGCCGCCCCGGTCGCGACGCCGCAGGTGGCGCAGCCTCAGCAGCAGCCGTTCGCGGCCCAGGGCGCGAGCCCCGCCTGGGCCCAGCCCCAGCAGCAGGCGCCGGAACAGAGCTGGCCGCAGCAGCAGGCCGCCGCGGTCCCGCAGCAGCAGAGCCCCGGCCCGGGCGCGGGCGCGCCGCCGGTGTACGGCGACCGCAGCCCGACCACCTTCCACCAGCTGCACCTCGGCCGCGTGATGCGCATCGGCCGCGCCCTGGAGAACGAGCTGGTCGTCTCCGACCTCCAGGTCTCCCGCAACCACGCCGAGTTCCACGCGACGCCCGACGGCCGCTTCGAGATCCACGACCTGGGCTCGCACAACGGTACGTACGTCAACGGCATGCCGATCGCCAAGGGCGGCACCGCGCTGCTCGGCGCGAACGACATCGTCGGCGTCGGCCACTCCACGTTCCGCCTGGTCGGCGACCATCTCGAGGAGTTCGTCGACACCGGCGAGATCTCCTTCTCGGCCCGCCATCTGACGGTCACGGTCGACGGCGGCAAGCAGATCCTCAAGGACGTCTCCTTCGGCGTCCCCGAGAAGTCGCTGATCGCGGTCATCGGCCCGTCCGGCTCCGGCAAGTCGACGCTCCTGAAGGCGCTCACGGGCTACCGGCCCGCCAACCAGGGCGACGTCCTCTACGACAACCGCAACCTGTACAAGCAGTTCGCCGAGCTGCGCCAGCGCATCGGTCTGGTCCCGCAGGACGACATCCTGCACAAGGAACTGACCGTCAAGAAGGCCCTCAAGTACGCGGCCAAGCTGCGTTTCCCCGCCGACACCACGACGGAGGAGCGCGAGCACCGCATAGGCGAGGTCCTGCGCGAGCTGAAGCTCGACATCCACAAGGAGAAGAAGGTCACCTCCCTCTCCGGCGGCCAGCGCAAGCGCGTCTCGGTGGCCCTGGAACTGCTCACCAAGCCGTCGCTGATCTTCCTGGACGAGCCGACCTCCGGCCTCGACCCGGGCATGGACCGTGACGTCATGCAGCTGCTGCGCGGCCTCGCCGACGACGGCCGTACGGTTCTCGTCGTCACGCACTCCGTGGCCGAACTGGCGATCTGCGACAAACTCCTGGTGATGGCGCCGGGCGGCTCGGTGGCGTACTTCGGCCCGCCCGAGGAGGCGCTGAACTTCTTCGGCTACGACACCTGGGCCGACGTCTTCTCCTCCTTCGAGAACTACCGCGACTACGACTGGGCGGGACGCTGGAAGGGCTCGCAGCACTACCAGATGTACGCCGCGGACATCGACGCCGTCGCCCCGCAGTCCGTGGACATGCCCGCCGCACAGGCCATGCGCCCGCCCAAGCCGCAGGGCTGGGGCTCCCAGCTGATGACCCTGATCCGGCGGTACGTGACGGTCATCGTCTCCGACAAGGGCTTCCTGGCGCTGACGGTGATCCTGCCCGCGGTGCTCGGCGCGGTGAGCCTGCTCATCGACCCGGACAAGACCCTGCTGCCGGGCAAGGTGGGCAGGAACGGCCTCAACATCCCGAACGGCACGGCCACCACCGTCCTCCTCATCCTCGCGGTCGGCGCCTGCTTCGCCGGCGCCGCCAACTCCGTCCGCGAGCTGATCAAGGAACGGGTCATCTACGAACGGGAGCGCGCGACCGGCCTGTCGCGCTCCGCGTATCTGATGTCCAAGGTGATCGTCCTCGGCTTCATCACGGTCCTGCAGGGCCTCATGGTCGGTGCGATCGGCTTCTCCAGCCGCACGATCCCGGACGAGGGCCTGGTCTTCGGCAAGTTCGTGCTGCTCGAACTCTCCGTTCCGATCATGGCGCTCGGCTTCTCGTCGATGATGTTCGGACTGGTCATCTCCTCGCTGGTGAAGACCTCCGAGAAGACCATGCCGCTGCTCGTCATGTTCGCGATCATCCAGGTCGTGTTCACCGGCTGCCTGTTCATCCTGCACGGCAACATCGGCGTCAACGAGTTCTCGTACCTGATGCCGTCCCGCTGGGCGGTCGCCGCCGCGGGTGCCACGCTCGACTTCAACAAGATCAGCCCGAACGTCGACGATCCCGGCAGCACGGACCCCCTCTGGGACCACACGGCCACCGCCTGGGGCATCGACATGGTCGCCCTGATCGCCATCGGCGTGGTCTGCGGCTTCTTCGTGGCCCGCTTCCTGCGGCGCCACGAGCCCGAGGTCATGCGCAAGTGACCACGGCCGTACGACGGTGAAGGGCGGCACCCCGGTGGGGGTGCCGCCCTTTCGCCTGTACGTACGAGTCAGAGGTCCGCGCAGGCCTCAGTACGCGCCGTTGACGTTGTCGATCGAGCCGTACTTGTCGGCCGCGTAGTTGGCGGCGGCCGTGATGTTGGCGACCGGGTCGTAGATGCTCGTCGACGTACCGGAGACGTGGTACGCGTTGAAGGTCGGCTGGATCACCTGGAGCAGACCGATCGACGGGGTGCCGTTCTGGGCGTTGACGTCCCAGCCGTTGATGGCGTTCGGGTTGCCCGTCGACTCCCGCATGATGTTGCGGTACAGGCCGTTGTAGGAGCCCGGGATGCCCTTGTTCCCCATGATGTCGAGGGCCTCGCGGATCCAGCCGTCGAGGTTGTTGCCGTACGTCTTCGTGGCGGCCTTCTTGAGCGCGGCGCGCTTGGCGGACCGGCTCGCGGCCTTCTTCGCCCTGCGCTCCTTCGCGGCCTTCGCCGCGGCCTTCTTCTTCGCCGCGGCCTTCTTCGCCGCCGCCTTCTTCGCGGCAGCCACGTCGGCGGCCTTCTTCTTCGCCGCGGCGGCCTCGGCCTTCACGGTCGCGCCGGCCAGCTGGTCGGTGACGCTCGCCTTCACGTCCTTGACCTGCTCCTGGCTGAACACCACGGGAGCGGCGGAGACGGCCTCCGAGGTGGTCTGCGCGCTGCCCGGCACGAAGGTGAACGCGAGGGCGGCGGAGGCGAGCGTCGCGGCACCGGCGATCGCGAGCCTGCGGGTCCTGGCCGACGTACGACTATGACCAGGAGTGGCGGTGTTCTTGGACATGGCGGATGGACCTCTTCGAATAGCGCGGACGTCGCTCGGTGCCCGGGGGGACAGGCGTGCTTCCGGCACAAACGCCGCGGGCGGAACCCGCGGCGCTGAGCGACGGCTGCCATTCTTAGCGGCCGCAAAATCCTGTGGCAAAGGTGTGACGTACTACGGTGGGTAGTGGACCCAGGAAGGGCAAAATAGGACAGACCGGAGCGTCTTTCCCGCTCACCGGGTGGACGTTTGTCTCCTATGGTCTCTAGTAAGTGATGTGGGTCCTATGTGCGGGGTCACATCGGCCGACCGTCCGTCTCACCATTAGTTGCGAGAGCAATGCTCAGCGTGAGGGGCATGCTGCAGGCCTCCTCCGGAAGGATGGAGATGCGCGTCCCCGGACTCGTGCCACAGGGCCACCATGCGGTGGGCCCCTCGCCCTAGGCCCGACGGCCTAGGCGGGGGCCGCCACAGGACGGATACGCACTGTCACACCCCGCCGGTACCGTGAGGGCATGAGTCAAGGACCCCGGTCCGGTCTGTCCGCGGTGAGCGCCGCGCTGCTGGCCATGAGCAGGCACCTGGAGGTGCGCGACGTCCTCAAGACGATCGTCACCTCCGCCAGAGAGCTGCTCGACGCTCAGTACGCGGCGCTGGGGGTCCCGGACGACCACGGCGGCTTCGCCCAGTTCGTGGTCGACGGCGTCAGCGACGCCCAGTGGAAGGCCATCGGCCCGCTTCCGCGCCAGCACGGCATCCTCGCCGCGATGCTGCGCGAGGCCCGCCCCCAGCGCCTGGCCGATGTCCGCGAGGATCCGCGCTTCGAGGGCTGGCCGTCCGCCCACCCCGACATGTCCGATTTCCTGGGCCTGCCGATCCGGGACGGCGACGAGGTGCTGGGCGCACTGTTCCTCGCCAACAAGAACTGTCCGAAACCGTCCGGCGGCTGCGGCTTCACCGAGGACGACGAAGACCTCCTCGCCATCCTCGCCCAGCACGCGGCGATCGCCCTGACCAACGCCCGCCTCTACGAGCGTGGCCGCGAACTGACCATCGCCGAGGAACGCTCCCGCCTCGCCCACGAACTGCACGACGCGGTCAGCCAGAAACTGTTCTCCCTGCGCCTGACGGCCCAGGCCGCCGCCACCCTCGTGGACCGCGACCCCGCCCGCGCCAAGGGCGAGCTGCAGCAGGTGGCCGCGCTCGCCGCGGAGGCGGCCGACGAACTGCGCGCGGCGGTCGTGGAGCTGCGCCCCACGGCCCTGGACGAGGACGGTCTGATCGCCACGCTCCGCACCCACATCCAGGTCCTCGACCGCGCGCACTCCGCGCACGTGACCTTCGACAGCCGCGGGGTCCGCGCCCTGCCGGCCGCCCAGGAGGAGGCCCTGCTGCGGGTGGCCCAGGAGGCCCTGCACAACGCGCTGCGGCACTCCGGGGCAGCCCGGGTGGAGGTGACCCTCGCGAAGCGCGGCCAGGGCGCCGCCCTGCGCGTCACCGACGACGGCAGCGGCTTCGACCCGACGGCGGTACGCAGCGCCGGACGTCACCTCGGCCTGGTCTCGATGCGGGACCGGGCGAGCGGGGTCGGCGGCCGGCTGGACGTGGAATCGGCGCCAGGAAAGGGCACCACGATCGAGATGGAGGTCCCCGGTGGCTGAAGCAATCAAGGTGCTGCTCGTCGACGACCACCAGGTGGTCCGCCGGGGCCTGCGCACGTTCCTCGAAGTGCAGGACGACATCGAGGTCGTGGGCGAGGCGTCGGACGGCGCCGAGGGAGTCGACCGCGCGGAGGAACTGAAACCCGACGTCGTCCTCATGGACGTCAAGATGCCGGGCATGGACGGCGTCGAGGCGCTGCGCAGACTCCGCGAACTCGACAACCCCGCGCGCGTGCTGATCGTCACGAGCTTCACCGAGCAGCGCACGGTGGTCCCCGCACTGCGCGCGGGCGCCGCCGGATACGTCTACAAGGACATCGACCCGGACGCCCTCGCCGGCGCCATCCGCTCCGTGCACGCCGGACACATCCTGCTCCAGCCCGAGGTCGCCGGTGCGCTGCTGGCCCAGGAGGAGACGCACTCGGGCCAGGGGAGGGGCGGCTCGCTCACCGAGCGGGAGCGGGAGGTGCTGACCCTGATCGCGGACGGCCGCTCGAACCGGGAGATAGCCCGTGCCCTGGTGCTGTCCGAGAAGACGGTCAAGACGCATGTCTCGAACATCCTGATGAAACTCGACCTGGCGGACCGTACACAGGCTGCGTTGTGGGCGGTACGTCACGGTGTGGCCGGATGACCGGCAACCCGGAACGTTCCCTTCCGGGCTGAGATTCATACCGTCGTGGGAATGTCCCCCGGATGGCGCATCCTTCGTGGATCTCCGGCGTTCTTCAGTGCGTGCCGCGGCGACCTGCCGCGGTGAACGCAAAGGGAGGGCTCAGACATGAAGAACCTGAAGAAGGCCGCTGCTGTGACGATGGTGGCGGGTGGCCTGATCGCCGCCGGTGCCGGCTTCGCCTCCGCCACGGAAGGCTCGCACGCAGGCGGCCAGGCCGTCGGCTCGCCGGGCGTCGCCTCGGGCAACCTCATCCAGGCCCCGGTGCACATCCCGGTGAACGCGGTGGGCAACAGCGTCAACGTCATCGGCGTGCTGAACCCCGCCTTCGGCAACCTCGGCCTCAACCACTGAGGTGCTGACGTCCTGACCTCCGGCCTCCCGGGTACGCCCGGGAGGCCGGTCGGATACGGCGGACCGACCCAAACGGGCACTCTGCCTCCGGGGTCCGTATCGCCCGCAACCGCAGGAGGACGTCCCCATGAACATCGCCAAGAAGGCCGCCGTGGCCGTCACCATCGCCGGTGCCCAGGTGTGACCGCGAAGTCGCCCGGCGTGAGGTCGGGCAACCTCGGCCAGGTCCCCGTGCACGTTCCGGTCAACGTGGTCGGCGACAGCCCCGCGAACGAGCATCCGGTTCGCGGGGCTTCCTTTCAGCCCGTCCGGCGTTCGGGCAGGAGGCCGTTCAGGCCGAAGCGGGGGTCTGGGGGCGCGGCCCCCAGCAGAGGCCCACACCAACAGACCCGCACCGCACAACAAACCTCACCGCACCCCCCGCTCCTCCACAACGGAGTTGTACGCCGCGACCTGCGCCCGCCGAGCCGTCCGCTCCACCGGCCGCAACGCCTCCGCCCGCGCCGCGATCTCGGACGCGCTCACCGCCCCGCCGGGCCCGTTCTCGGACGCCACCGAGATCAGCAACCCCACCCGCTGCGCCAGCTCCAGCACCCGTACCGCCCGCGGCGGATACCCCGGCGCCAACACCTCGCGCCCCCGCTCCGCCCGCGCCCGGTACGCGTCGACCGCAGCCTCCGCGACCGGCCCCGAACCGGCGACGTCCAACCGCGCCAACACCGCCGTCGCGTCCCGCAGCGCCTCCGCCAGCTCGCGCTCGGCCTCCCCGAGGGACGGCACGTCGGCGGGCGGCGCCTCACGTACCGGCAGGCAGTGCCAGACGACCTCGATGTGGACGTCCCCGGCGGGCCCGGCCTCGTACACCTCCGGCACCAGCCCCAGAGCGGCACCGTCGCAGATCACCGCCTCCTCCGCATCCAGCGCCCGCGCGTTGAACTCGGGAGGCCCGCTCAGCCCGAGCGGATGCCCCGGCGCGGGCAGCGCGATCCGCAGCCCGGCCGCACCGAGCGTCCGCAGCCGTCCCAGCGCGAGCGTGAGACCGACGGGCGCCGACTCACCGGGCAACCCCTCGACGCGGTGCACCGCGTCCTCCCCGACGATGGCCACCACCGCGTCGTCCGGCGAAACAAGTCCGGCCAACAGGGCATTTCCCCATGCGGCCAGTCGTCCTGAGCGTGGTTCCGAAAGCATGCCCCCACCCTAAGGACCGACCGAGGGGCGGGACCGGCCGACCGGTGGCGTAGATTTCGTGGGGGGCTGCGCCCACAGGCGCACGCGAGACTGGCCGACACTGCAAGGGGAGACAACCCGCTCATGAGCGATGTTCTGGAGCTGGAGGACGTATCCGTGGTCCGCGAGGGCCGGGCTCTGGTGGACCAGGTCTCCTGGTCGGTCAAGGAGGGCGAGCGCTGGGTCATCCTCGGCCCGAACGGCGCCGGGAAGACAACCCTCCTGAACCTCGCTTCCAGCTATCTCTTCCCCAGTCAGGGCACCGCCACCATCCTCGGCGAGACCCTCGGCAAGGTCGACGTCTTCGATCTGCGCCCGCGCATCGGCATGGCCGGCATCGCCATGGCCGACAAGCTGCCCAAGCGCCAGACCGTGCTCCAGACGGTGCTGACCGCCGCGTACGGCATGACGGCCGGCTGGCAGGAGGAGTACGAGGACATCGACGAACAGCGCGCCCGCGCCTTCCTCGACCGCCTCGGCATGAGCGACTACCTCGACCGTCGCTTCGGCACCCTCTCCGAGGGCGAGCGCAAGCGCACCCTCATCGCCCGTGCCCTGATGACCGACCCCGAGCTGCTGCTCCTCGACGAGCCCGCGGCCGGCCTCGACCTCGGCGGGCGCGAGGACCTCGTACGCCGTCTCGGCCGTCTCGCCCGCGACCCGATCGCACCCTCCATGATCATGGTGACGCACCATGTCGAGGAGATCGCGCCGGGCTTCACCCACGTCCTGATGATCCGTCAGGGCAAGGTGCTCGCCGCAGGCCCCCTGGAGCTCGAACTCACCTCCCGCAACCTGTCGATGTGCTTCGGCCTTCCCCTTCTCGTCGAGCAGGTCGGCGAACGCTGGACCGCGCAGGGCCTGTCGATGTCCTGACGGCACACGAATCGCCTTGTGGAACAACTGGAAGAAGCCTGTGCCAAGTTGATCGGCGCCCTGTCGGTGACCAGGCCCGCGGACCTACCATGACGATGTGAACGACATCGACGCATGGGTGTGGTGGCTCGTCGGCGCGGTGGCGCTGGGTATCCCGCTCGTGGTGACCGCGATGCCGGAACTGGGCATGCTCGCCGTGGGCGCGCTGGCGGCTGCCGGCGTGGCCGGACTGGGCGGCGGAATCGTCGTCCAGGTGCTCGTGTTCGCCGTCGTGTCGACCGCGCTCATCGCCGTCGTACGGCCCATCGCGACCCGGCACCGCGCCGACCGGCCCCAACTCCTCTCCGGAATCGACGCGTTGAAGGGCAAACAGGCCGTCGTCCTGGAACGCGTCGACAGCTCCGGTGGCGGCCGGATCAAGCTCGCCGGAGAGATCTGGTCGGCCCGCTCCCTCGATCCCCAACTGGCCTATGAAGTAGGCCAGGAGGTGGACGTCGTCGAGATCGAGGGGGCCACGGCGATCGTCATGTGACCTCGCACGACGTAAGTGAACGGAATGTCCACGGGCCAGCCGACGGTCTGTCACACTCGACCAGCAAGATCTTCAACAAGCAAGATCTTCAACAGGCATACGATCTTTCCGTAAGCGCCAAGGCGGAGAAGGGATACGGGGATCCACGATGGAACCCATCATCATCGTCCTGATCATTCTGGTGGTGTTGGTCTTCATCGCCCTGATCAAGACCATCCAGGTCATTCCACAGGCCAGCGCCGCCATCGTGGAACGGTTCGGCCGATACACGCGGACACTCAACGCGGGCCTGAACATCGTCGTTCCGTTCATCGACACCATCCGCAACCGCATCGACCTCCGCGAGCAGGTCGTGCCGTTCCCGCCGCAGCCGGTGATCACCCAGGACAACCTGGTCGTCAACATCGACACCGTCATCTACTACCAGGTGACGGACGCGCGGGCGGCGACATACGAGGTCGCCAGCTACATCCAGGCCATCGAGCAGCTCACCGTCACCACGCTCCGCAACATCATCGGTGGCATGGACCTGGAGCGGACCCTGACCTCCCGTGAGGAGATCAACGCGGCCCTGCGCGGAGTCCTCGACGAGGCCACCGGCAAGTGGGGCATCCGCGTCAACCGCGTCGAACTGAAGGCGATCGAGCCGCCGACCTCCATCCAGGACTCGATGGAGAAGCAGATGCGCGCCGACCGTGACAAGCGTGCCGCGATCCTCACCGCCGAAGGTATCCGTCAGTCCCAGATCCTCACGGCGGAAGGTGAGAAGCAGTCCTCGATCCTGCGCGCCGAAGGTGAGGCCAAGGCAGCCGCCCTGCGCGCCGAGGGCGAGGCCCAGGCCGTCCGTACGGTCTTCGAGGCCATCCACGCCGGTGACCCGGACCAGAAGCTCCTCTCCTACCAGTACCTCCAGATGCTCCCGAAGATCGCCCAGGGCGACGCCAACAAGCTCTGGATCGTCCCCAGCGAAATCGGCGACGCACTCAAGGGCCTGTCCGGCGCCATGGGCAACTTCGGCAACCTGGGCGGCGGTTCGGGCGGCGGAGACAACCAGGGCGGCGGCACCGAACGCCGAGAAAAGCCGTCAATCACAGACTGACGGCTCTGAGAACGATGGCGGGATGTCCCGCGCCCCCTCAGGGGCGCGGGACTCCGCCGATTTGCGGCTCCGCCGCATGGGCGCGAGAAGCCACGAACTACGCCGCGGGCTGCGCCAACCACTCAGGCAGCGCCTCCAACTCACCCTGTCCCAAGGACAAAAGCATCGCGTCTGCAGGCGAAGGCTCGAACGGCAGCCGCAACAGCGGCATCCCCGCCTGCTCCGGAGTCCGCGCCGCCTTACGGTGGTTGTCCTCCGCGCACGACGCGACGGTGTTCAGCCAGGAGTCCTGCCCGCCCTGTGCCCGCGGCACCACGTGGTCCACGGTCGTCGCCCGCCGACCGCAGTACGCGCACCGGTGCCGGTCCCGGACCAGCACACCCCGCCTGGACCACGGTGCTTGTCTTCGGAACGGCACCCGGACATAGCGGCAGAGCCTGATCACACGCGGCGCGGGTATGTCGACCGCCGCTCCACGCATACGGATCTCGGGGTGGGCCTGCTCGACAACAGCCTTGTCCTGCAGCACCAGAACGACGGCCCGGTTCAACGTCACCGTCGACAGCGGCTCGAAGCTCGCGTTCAGTACCAGCGTGTCCCGCATCCAGCCCACCTCCTCTGCTCACAGGCCCACCGCATGGCGGGCTTGGATCAACTCTGGCCGGGCATGCCGAGATGGACAACGCAATAAAAAATGCCCGCCTCTGATCACTTCCAAGACCAGAGGCGGGCAAACGTGCAATGAACGTCAGTCTTCGGCGGGAACCTCGTACTCACCGACGAGTTGGGCGCGCGCGATCGCGTGGAACCGCAGATTGAAACCGACGACCGCGGGCGACACGTCCGCGTCCGGACCCAGCTTCTCCTGATCCACGGCGTACACCGTGAACACATACCGGTGCGGGCCGTCACCGGCCGGCGGCGCCGCACCGCCGAAGTCCCGCGTGCCGTAGTCGTTGCGCACCTGGACCACGCCCTCGGGCAGCCCCTCGAACTTGCCGCTGCCCGCACCCGCCGGCAACTCCGTCACCGAGGCCGGGATGTCGAACGCGACCCAGTGCCAGAACCCGCTGCCCGTAGGCGCGTCGGGGTCGTAGCACGTCACGGCGAAGCTCTTGGTCTCCGGCGGGAACCTCTCCCACCGGAGCTGCGGTGAGGTGTTGCCGGACGCCTGGACCTGAGCGTCCTTGAGTGTCGCACCTGCCTCGACATCCTCACTCGTGACCGTGAACGACGGCACGGGAGGATGGAAGTCGTGCGGCAGCGGCGGCCTCTTGAGCTCGGTCACCTCGGTACCTCCTGGTGGAATGGGGGGCTGGATCCGTGTCTGTGTCGGACGCTACTAGAACCAGCTGCGCTTGCTGCCGACCTCGGCCAGCCACTGGTTCAGGTACGCCGCCCAGTCCGTGCCCTGGTAGTCGTGCTGGCCCACCTGGAACGACCGGAAGGTGTCGCTGCCCTCGCTGAACAGTCCCGGCTTCTTGTCCATCTCCAGCACGACGTCCATCGAGTGCTCGTCGGCGACGAAGGTCAACTCGACCTGGTTCAGGCCCCGGTACTGCGCCGGCGGGAAGAACTCGACCTCCTGGTAGAAGGGAAGCTTCTGCCGCGTACCGCGAACGTGACCGCGCTCCAGGTCCGCGCTCTTGAAACGGAAGCCCAACTGGACGAAGGCGTCCAGGATCGCCTTCTGCGCGGGCAACGGGTGCACGTTGATGGGGTCCAGGTCACCGGAGTCGACGGCACGCGCGATCGCCAGCTCGGTGGTCACCCCGATGTTCATCCCGCGCAGTGCCTGGCCGTCGATCATCGTGACCGGTGTCTCCCACGGGATCTCCAGCCCGAAGGGCACGACGTGCACGGCACCGGCCTGAACCTCGAAGGCACCGCCCAGCCGTACCTTCGTGAACTCGATGTCCTGCTTGTACTCCTGGTCGCCGCCCTCGACCTCGACCTTGGCCTGGAGCCCGACGGACAGCCCTTCGATCTGCTGGTTGACGGAGCCGCCCTGGATCCGCACCTCACCCTGGACGACACCGCCCGGAACGACGTTGACCTCTGTCAACACCGTCTCGACCGAAGCCCCACCGGCACCCAGGCTCGCGAGCAGCTTCTTGAACGCCATGTCTCTCCTTCTCCAGCGATCCTTGCGATCCCTTGATCCTTAGAAACGCGATCCGACCGTGGCCGGTTCCGTCCTTACCCTGGCAAGGCGGACGCCTCCTGGCCACCCAGTTCGCCGAGACACACCTGCACTACGCTCGGACGGCATGATCGCGCCCGCTGACCGTACGCCCCTCTCCAGGGAGTTCTTCGACCGGCCGGTACTGGAGGTCGCCCCCGACCTCCTGGGCCGCGTCCTCGTTCGCACCACCACGGAGGGCCCGCTCGAACTGCGCCTCACAGAGGTAGAGGCGTACGACGGCCCGAACGACCCCGGATCGCACGCCTATCGTGGCCCCACACCCCGCAACGGCGTGATGTTCGGCCCGCCCGGACATGTGTACGTCTACTTCACCTACGGCATGTGGCACTGCATGAACCTGGTGTGCGGCCCCGAGGGTGCGGCGAGCGGGGTTCTGCTCCGGGCCGGCGAGATCATCGAGGGCGCCGAGCTCGCCCGCAAACGTCGAATTTCAGCCCGAAACGACAAGGAACTGGCCAAAGGGCCGGCCCGCCTTGCCACAGCCCTGGGCGTGGACAGGGCCCTCGACGGAACGGACGCCTGCGCCTCCGGGGCCTCCCCGATCACGGTCCTGACCGGCACGCCCGTCAGCTCCGAGCAGGTGAGCAGTGGTCCGCGCACCGGCGTGGCCGGCGACGGGAGCGTCCACCCCTGGCGCTTCTGGATCACCAACGACCCTACGGTGAGCCCCTATCGAGCTCATGCGCCCCGTCGTCGCTCAACTTGACGAGCCCTTGGGGGGTACGTAATGTAGCCCGAGCCGCTTGACCCGGGTACGGCGTTCGCCTGCAGCCGGAAGCGGCCAACCCACTACCTACGACTCCCTCTCAGCGGGGGCAATTTCGGCGTGCCTGCATACCGAATTGCGATCGCGCGGAACTCGATTATGAGTTACCGAGGGAAGCGGCTAACGTAGTGAATGTCGAAAGGCCGACGGGCGAAAGCCGGAAAGCCTGAGGCAATCCCGCCGACAGGGAATCGGATACGGAAACGGTCTGGTAGAGTCGGAAACGCAAGACCGAAGGGAAACTGCCCGGAGGAAAGCCTGAGAGAGTTTCTTGGGTGAGTACGAAGGAAGCGTCCGTTCCTTGAGAACTCAACAGCGTGTCAAAAATCAACGCCAAGTTTGTTGATACCCCGGCTCACAGAATGTTCTGTGGGTTGAGGTTCCTTTGAAGTAGTAAACACAGCGAGGACGCTGTGAACGGTCGGGCTTATTCCGCTTGACTGTTCCGCTCTCGTGGTGTGGCCCGCAGTCTTTAATTAGACGCAGCCGGGTTGACATTCACGGAGAGTTTGATCCTGGCTCAGGACGAACGCTGGCGGCGTGCTTAACACATGCAAGTCGAACGATGAACCCGCTTCGGTGGGGGATTAGTGGCGAACGGGTGAGTAACACGTGGGCAATCTGCCCTTCACTCTGGGACAAGCCCTGGAAACGGGGTCTAATACCGGATAATACTCCTGCAGGCATCTGTGGGGGTTAAAAGCTCCGGCGGTGAAGGATGAGCCCGCGGCCTATCAGCTTGTTGGTGAGGTAGTGGCTCACCAAGGCGACGACGGGTAGCCGGCCTGAGAGGGCGACCGGCCACACTGGGACTGAGACACGGCCCAGACTCCTACGGGAGGCAGCAGTGGGGAATATTGCACAATGGGCGAAAGCCTGATGCAGCGACGCCGCGTGAGGGATGACGGCCTTCGGGTTGTAAACCTCTTTCAGCAGGGAAGAAGCGAAAGTGACGGTACCTGCAGAAGAAGCGCCGGCTAACTACGTGCCAGCAGCCGCGGTAATACGTAGGGCGCAAGCGTTGTCCGGAATTATTGGGCGTAAAGAGCTCGTAGGCGGTCTGTCGCGTCGGATGTGAAAGCCCGGGGCTTAACCCCGGGTCTGCATTCGATACGGGCAGACTAGAGTGTGGTAGGGGAGATCGGAATTCCTGGTGTAGCGGTGAAATGCGCAGATATCAGGAGGAACACCGGTGGCGAAGGCGGATCTCTGGGCCATTACTGACGCTGAGGAGCGAAAGCGTGGGGAGCGAACAGGATTAGATACCCTGGTAGTCCACGCCGTAAACGGTGGGAACTAGGTGTTGGCGACATTCCACGTCGTCGGTGCCGCAGCTAACGCATTAAGTTCCCCGCCTGGGGAGTACGGCCGCAAGGCTAAAACTCAAAGGAATTGACGGGGGCCCGCACAAGCAGCGGAGCATGTGGCTTAATTCGACGCAACGCGAAGAACCTTACCAAGGCTTGACATACGCCGGAAAGCATCAGAGATGGTGCCCCCCTTGTGGTCGGTGTACAGGTGGTGCATGGCTGTCGTCAGCTCGTGTCGTGAGATGTTGGGTTAAGTCCCGCAACGAGCGCAACCCTTGTTCTGTGTTGCCAGCATGCCCTTCGGGGTGATGGGGACTCACAGGAGACTGCCGGGGTCAACTCGGAGGAAGGTGGGGACGACGTCAAGTCATCATGCCCCTTATGTCTTGGGCTGCACACGTGCTACAATGGCCGGTACAATGAGCTGCGATGCCGTGAGGCGGAGCGAATCTCAAAAAGCCGGTCTCAGTTCGGATTGGGGTCTGCAACTCGACCCCATGAAGTCGGAGTTGCTAGTAATCGCAGATCAGCATTGCTGCGGTGAATACGTTCCCGGGCCTTGTACACACCGCCCGTCACGTCACGAAAGTCGGTAACACCCGAAGCCGGTGGCCCAACCCCTCACGGGGAGGGAGCTGTCGAAGGTGGGACTGGCGATTGGGACGAAGTCGTAACAAGGTAGCCGTACCGGAAGGTGCGGCTGGATCACCTCCTTTCTAAGGAGCATCTAGGCCGCCAAGCTCGCTTGGTGGTCCAGGGCCATTACGTCGGCATCTGTCCGGCGGTGGTTGCTCATGGGTGGAACGTTGATTATTCGGCCGGTTCACGGGTCGGAGGCTGTTAGTACTGCTCTCGCAAGAGGGTGTGGAAAGCATGATCTCCGGGCGGGACATGGTCGGGCACGCTGTTGGGTGTCTGAGGGTACGGCCGGCTTGTCTGGTCGCCTTCAGTGCCGGCCCCAGTGAACTCGCCTGTAAGGGTGGGGTGGTGGGTGGTTGGTCGTTGTTTGAGAACTGCACAGTGGACGCGAGCATCTGTGGCCAAGTTTTTAAGGGCGCACGGTGGATGCCTTGGCACCAGGAACCGATGAAGGACGTGGGAGGCCACGATAGTCCCCGGGGAGTCGTCAACCAGGCTTTGATCCGGGGGTTTCCGAATGGGGAAACCCGGCAGTCGTCATGGGCTGTCACCCACATCTGAACACATAGGGTGTGTGGAGGGAACGCGGGGAAGTGAAACATCTCAGTACCCGCAGGAAGAGAAAACAACCGTGATTCCGGGAGTAGTGGCGAGCGAAACCGGATGAGGCCAAACCGTATGCGTGTGAGACCCGGCAGGGGTTGCGTATACGGGGTTGTGGGATCTCTCTTTCATGGTCTGCCGGCCGTGAGACGAGTCAGAAACCGTTGATGTAGGCGAAGGACATGCGAAAGGTCCGGCGTAGAGGGTAAGACCCCCGTAGTCGAAACATCAACGGCTCGTTTGAGAGACACCCAAGTAGCACGGGGCCCGAGAAATCCCGTGTGAATCTGGCGGGACCACCCGTTAAGCCTAAATATTCCCTGGTGACCGATAGCGGATAGTACCGTGAGGGAATGGTGAAAAGTACCGCGGGAGCGGAGTGAAATAGTACCTGAAACCGTGTGCCTACAAGCCGTGGGAGCGTCGCTCATCAAGTTTACTTGGTGGGTCGTGACTGCGTGCCTTTTGAAGAATGAGCCTGCGAGTTTGCGGTGTGTTGCGAGGTTAACCCGTGTGGGGAAGCCGTAGCGAAAGCGAGTCCGAATAGGGCGTTTTAGTAGCGCGCTCAAGACCCGAAGCGGAGTGATCTAGCCATGGGCAGGTTGAAGCGGAGGTAAGACTTCGTGGAGGACCGAACCCACCAGGGTTGAAAACCTGGGGGATGACCTGTGGTTAGGGGTGAAAGGCCAATCAAACTCCGTGATAGCTGGTTCTCCCCGAAATGCATTTAGGTGCAGCGTCGTGTGTTTCTTGCCGGAGGTAGAGCACTGGATAGGCGATGGGCCCTACCGGGTTACTGACCTTAGCCAAACTCCGAATGCCGGTAAGTGAGAGCACGGCAGTGAGACTGTGGGGGATAAGCTCCATGGTCGAGAGGGAAACAGCCCAGAGCATCGACTAAGGCCCCTAAGCGTACGCTAAGTGGGAAAGGATGTGGAGTCGCACAGACAACCAGGAGGTTGGCTTAGAAGCAGCCACCCTTGAAAGAGTGCGTAATAGCTCACTGGTCTAGTGATTCCGCGCCGACAATGTAGCGGGGCTCAAGCGTACCGCCGAAGTCGTGTCATTTCAGCATATACGCCCAACGGCGGCTGGGATGGGTAGGGGAGCGTCGTGTGCCGGGTGAAGCCGCAGCGGAAGCTAGTGGTGGACGGTTCACGAGTGAGAATGCAGGCATGAGTAGCGATACACACGTGGGAAACGTGTGCGCCGATTGACTAAGGGTTCCTGGGTCAAGCTGATCTGCCCAGGGTAAGTCGGGACCTAAGGCGAGGCCGACAGGCGTAGTCGATGGATAACCGGTTGATATTCCGGTACCCGCTGTGAAGCGTCAAACATTGAACCAGGCGATGCTAAGTCCGTGAAGCCGCCCCGGAGCCTTCGGGCAAGGGGGAGTGGTGGAGCCGACGGACCAGATCTGCAGTAGGTGAGTGATGGGGTGACGCAGGAAGGTAGTCCATCCCGGGCGGTGGTAGTCCCGGGGTAAGGGTGTAGGGCGTTGTCCAGGTAAATCCGGACAGCACATAGTCTGAGACCTGATGCCGAGCCGATTGTGGTGAAGTGGATGATCCTATGCTGTCGAGAAAAGCCTCTAGCGAGTTTCATGGCGGCCCGTACCCTAAACCGACTCAGGTGGTCAGGTAGAGAATACCGAGGCGTTCGGGTGAACTATGGTTAAGGAACTCGGCAAAATGCCCCCGTAACTTCGGGAGAAGGGGGGCCATCACTGGTGAGAGGATTTACTCCTCGAGTTGGGGGTGGCCGCAGAGACCAGCGAGAAGCGACTGTTTACTAAAAACACAGGTCCGTGCGAAGCCGTAAGGCGATGTATACGGACTGACGCCTGCCCGGTGCTGGAACGTTAAGGGGACCGGTTAGTGCACCTTCGGGTGTGCGAGGCTGAGAACTTAAGCGCCAGTAAACGGCGGTGGTAACTATAACCATCCTAAGGTAGCGAAATTCCTTGTCGGGTAAGTTCCGACCTGCACGAATGGCGTAACGACTTCTCGACTGTCTCAACCATAGGCCCGGTGAAATTGCACTACGAGTAAAGATGCTCGTTTCGCGCAGCAGGACGGAAAGACCCCGGGACCTTTACTATAGTTTGATATTGGTGTTCGGTTCGGCTTGTGTAGGATAGCTGGGAGACTTTGAAGCGGGCACGCCAGTGTTTGTGGAGTCGTCGTTGAAATACCAGTCTGGTCGTGCTGGATGTCTAACCTGGGTCCGTGATCCGGATCAGGGACAGTGTCTGATGGGTAGTTTAACTGGGGCGGTTGCCTCCTAAAGAGTAACGGAGGCGCCCAAAGGTTCCCTCAGCCTGGTTGGCAATCAGGTGTTGAGTGTAAGTGCACAAGGGAGCTTGACTGTGAGACCGACGGGTCGAGCAGGGACGAAAGTCGGGACTAGTGATCCGGCGGTGGCTTGTGGAAGCGCCGTCGCTCAACGGATAAAAGGTACCCCGGGGATAACAGGCTGATCTTCCCCAAGAGTCCATATCGACGGGATGGTTTGGCACCTCGATGTCGGCTCGTCGCATCCTGGGGCTGGAGTCGGTCCCAAGGGTTGGGCTGTTCGCCCATTAAAGCGGTACGCGAGCTGGGTTTAGAACGTCGTGAGACAGTTCGGTCCCTATCCGCTGCGCGCGCAGGAACATTGAGAAGGGCTGTCCCTAGTACGAGAGGACCGGGACGGACGAACCTCTGGTGTGCCAGTTGTCCTGCCAAGGGCATGGCTGGTTGGCTACGTTCGGGAGGGATAACCGCTGAAAGCATCTAAGCGGGAAGCCTGCTTCGAGATGAGTGTTCCCACCCACTAGATGGGGTAAGGCTCCCAGTAGACGACTGGGTTGATAGGCCAGATCTGGAAGCCCGGTAACGGGTGGAGGTGACTGGTACTAATAGGCCGAGGGCTTGTCCTCAGTTGCTCGCGTCCACTGTGTTAGTTCTGAGACAACGAACGTTGTCGGCTTTTGAGCTAGAACATCTAACTGAAAAGTGTGCTTGTTCGCTCGAAACCAATAGGGTTTCGGTGGTCATAGCGTGAGGGAAACGCCCGGTTACATTCCGAACCCGGAAGCTAAGCCTCACAGCGCCGATGGTACTGCAGGGGGGACCCTGTGGGAGAGTAGGACGCCGCCGAACAATCTTTGGAGGACCCCTGGTCCCAGCGTTCACGCTGGGACCAGGGGTCCTTTTGTTTTTTAACAAGCACATCGCCCGGAGCGCGCCGGCAAGTCGGCTGCGCGAGAATGACTTGCGGTACCGAAGACAGGAGTCACCCATCATGTCCACCAACTCTCCCGACGAGCGCCCGGAGCGCGACCAGCGCCGCCGGGACAGTGGTGACCGCGGCGATCGCGGCGGGTATCGAGGGGCTCCGCGCCGCGACAATGATCGCCGCGACGACCGTGGTGGTTCTTCTGACCGTGGTGGCCGGCCAACCGGTGGTTACGGTCGCAGTGACGACCGGCCTGCAACCCCCCGTCGTGACGACCGGGGTGATCGGCCCGCCGGTGGCGGCTTCCGCCGAGACGACAGCCGTGGTGAGCGTGGCGGTCCTGCTCGCCGCGACGACCGCCGCGACGGCGATCGTGGTGCTCGCCCCGCTTTCCGGCGTGACGACCGTTCGGACCGGCCGGAGCGCTCGGACCGTCCTGCGGGACCCCGTCGTGACGACCGTGGGGACCGTCCCGCTTTCCGGCGAGATGACAACCGTGGTGGTGGCGGTGACCGCGGTGGCTTCGTTCGTCGTGATGATGATCGTGGTGGGTTCCGTGGGCGGAGTGATGACCGTGGTGGTCGTCCTGCCGGTGGTGGGTTTGTGCGTCGGGACGACCGTCAGGATGACCGGGGTGGTCGTCCGGCCAGTGGCGGCGGGTTCCGGCGCGACGACAACCGCGGTGCTGGTGGTGACCGCGGAGGTTTCGTTCGTCGTGATGATGATCGTGGTGGGTTCCGTGGGCGGAGTGATGACCGTGGTGGTCGTCCTGCCGGTGGTGGGTTTGTGCGTCGGGACGACCGTCAGGATGACCGGGGTGGTCGTCCGGCCAGTGGCGGCGGGTTCCGGCGCGACGACAACCGCGGTGCTGGTGGTGACCGCGGAGGTTTCGTTCGTCGTGATGATGATCGTGGTGGGTTCCGTGGTCGTCAGGATGACCGTGGTGGCCGTCCCGCCGGAGGTGGCGGTGGCTTCCGTGGGCGTGACGACCGGCCGGCAGCCCCTCGTCGCGACGACCGACGTGATGAGCGTCGGGACGGAGAGCGTTCCGGTTTCCGGCGTGATGATGATCGTGGTGGGTTCCGTGGGCGGAGTGATGACCGTGGTGGTCGTCCTGCCGGTGGTGGGTTTGTGCGTCGGGACGACCGTCAGGATGACCGGGGTGGTCGTCCGGCCAGTGGCGGCGGGTTCCGGCGCGACGACAACCGCGGTGATCGCGGAGGTTTCCGCCGAGACGATGACCGCGGTGGCAGTCCCGCCGGAGGCGGCGGGTTCCGTGGACGTGATGAGAGCCGCGGTGATCGTGGTGGCTTTGTCCGGCGTGATGACGACCGTCGTGAAGGCGACCGTGGTGGCTTCCGTCGGGACGACAGCCGTGGCCGGGACGACAACCGTGGTGAGCGCGGTGGGTTTGTCCGGCGTGATGATGATCGTGGTGGGTTCCGTGGCCGGAGTGACGACCGTGGTGGCCGTCCCGCCGGAGGTGGCGGTGGCTTCCGTGGGCGTGACGACCGTGGAGGTCGGCCCGGTGGCGGTGGCGGCGGTTACCGGGGACGTGACGACAGCCGAGGCGATGACCGGCGTGGTGGCGGGTTCCGTGACGAGCGTGACCGGGACCGGGAGCCGATCAAGCGACTGCCGATCCCCGAGGAGGTCACGGGCGACGAGATCGACAAGGACGTACGCCAGGAGCTGATGAGCCTGCCCAAGGGGCTGGCGGAAGAGGTCTCCAAGAACCTGGTGATGGTCGCCCGGCTCATCGACGAGGACCCCGAGGGTGCCTACGGGTACTCGCGGGTGGCTCTGCGACTGGCCTCGCGGGTGGCCGCCGTACGAGAGGCGGCCGGGTTCGCCGCGTACGCGAACCAGAAGTACAGCGAGGCGCTGGCCGAGTTCCGTGCGGCTCGGCGGATGACCGGACACGTCGAACTGTGGCCCGTCATGGCCGACTGCGAGCGTGGACTCGGGCGCCCCGAGAAGGCGCTCGAGATGGCCGGGGCGCCCGAGGTGCACAAGCTGGACAAGGCCGGGCAGGTCGAGATGCGTCTCGTCGCGGCCGGCGCCCGGCGTGACATGGATCAGCTCGACGCGGCCATCGTGACCCTGCAGAGTCCCGAGCTGGCCTCCAACTCCGTACAGCCCTGGACCGCGCGCCTGCGGTACGCGTACGCCGACGCTCTGCTCGCCGCCGGGCGGGAGGACGAGGCGCGGGAGTGGTTCGCCAAGGCCGTCGAGTCCGACAAGGACGGCAGTACGGACGCCGCGGACCGACTTGCCGGGCTTGAAGGCGTGGAGTTCGTCGACGCCTTTGACGAGAGCGAGGACGAGGACGGGGACGAGGACGACCTTGATGACACGGGCGTCGAGTCCCTTGAGATCGACTCTGCCGACACCACCGCCTCTGTCGAGGCGACAGAGGCGACAGAGGTGGCCGAGGTGCCTGAGACAGCTGAAGCGGCTGAAGCGGTTGAGTCCGTCGTCGACAGTGACGACGGTGCGGACGACGTCGAGGGTGACAAGCACTGACCTGCGGTATGCGGTGAATCGGTGAAGGGCGGGATCCCGGTAAGGGGTCCCGCCCTTCTGCGTTTCAGTGCGACAGCGTGCGCAGGACCAGGCCCGAGGCCGGTTTGGGGCCGAAGGACGTCGACTTGCGGGGCATCGTGACGCCCTGGCGGGCCAGGTCCCGTACGACCTCCTCGCGGACCGGGTGCATCAGGACGGCCGTACCGCCGTCCTGTTCCGCCTTCTCCACGGTGGCCGCCGTGTCGTGGATGTACGCGATGCGCGCAGGTGAGTCCTCGGGGATGCGCCAGATGTGGTCGAGGAGTGTGGCGTGCAGGACCGTCGCGTCCAGGGTGCGCCAGGCCTGCGGGCGGTCGGCCGGGATCGTACGGTTCAGGAGGGCCGGGTCCGGGCTGTCCACGAGGTGGAAGGCGCCGTCGCCGGCCAGGAGGAAGGCGTTGCCCGCGGTGGCCGCCTCCGCGAGGGCGGTGAGGGCCTCGGGGAGCGGGATGGTCAGGTGACGTACCCGGAAGTGGCCCGACAGGGCCGCCAGGGCCTCGGAGACCGGGAGGTCGTGCAGGAGGCGGTGGATCGCGCGGACGCGCAGGGGGTAGCGGGCGGTGTCCACGAGGAGTACCAGGCCGTGGTCCCAGGGGCTGGGGGACGGGTGCTCCGCGCGTAGACGCAGATACGTGGCCCAGCGGTGGTGGCCGTCGGCGATCAGGGCCTGGTGGTGTGTCAGGTCCGTCTGGATCCCGGCCAGTTCGGCGGGATCGGTGATCGCCCAGAGGCGGTGGCCGAAACCGTCCTCCGTGGTCGTCGAGAGCAGCGGGGGGCGGTCGGCCGTACGTTCGACCACCGCGCTCGTGGTGCACGGTGACACGGTGGCGGAGTCGTCGCTCCGGTAGGTCAGGAGGAGGGGTTCCAGGTTCGCGTAGGTGGCGCGCATCAGGGCCGCCCGTTCCGCCACCACGTGCGGCATGACGTCCTCGTGGGGCAGGACGACGCCCTCCGAGGGCTCCGACAGGAGCAGGGCGCCGATGACCCCGCGTTGGAGGTGGCCGGTCGTGTCGCGCTGTTCGTAGACGTACAGGGCGGGCTCGGGATCGGCGGTCAGGATGCCCTCGGCCAGCCAGTCGTCCAGGGTGTCCGCCGCCTGTTCGTTGCGTATGGACGGGGTGGCCGCCTGGGGGAGGATCAGCCGGACGATGTTGTGCGGGTCGGCCGATTCGAGGTGTATCAGACCGTCCGGGCGCACGATCACGTCGTACGGCGGAGAGGTCACGGCGGCCAGGCTGCCGACCCGGTCGGGATCGTAGCGCAGGCCCCGGAAAGGGGTCAGTTGAAGGCCCATGCGAGCCGGTACGTCCGCGGGACCTGCAGTGTTCATTGGTGCATCGTAGGGCTGTCAGTGGCATGGGGGATGATCGGGGGAAAGCCGGTCGAACGAGGAGCGATGCACAATGAGCCAGACCGTCAGGACGCGGCCCGAGGGCAGTGCGCGGGCCCTCAGCGAGGCGTACGACACGGCGCTGCTCGACCTCGACGGGGTGGTGTACGCGGGGGGCAACGCGATCGTGCACGCCGTCGAGTCGCTCGGTGTCGCGCGGGACGGCGGAATGCGGCTCGCCTATGTCACCAACAACGCGCTGCGGACTCCGGAGGCGGTGGCCGGGCACCTCACCGAGCTGGGCATAGCGACGGAGGGCTCGGACGTCATCACCTCGGCGCAGGCCGTGGCCCGGCTGATCGCCGACCAGGTGCCGGCGGGGGCGCGCGTGCTGGTGATCGGCGGTGAGGGGCTGCGGGTCGCGCTGCGCGAGCGTGGCCTCGAGCCCGTCGATTCGGCCGAGGACGAGCCGGTGGCGGTCGTACAGGGGTACGGCGGCCCCGAGTTGCCCTGGGGACGGTTCGCGGAGGCGTGCTACGCCATCGCGCGCGGGGTGCCCTGGTTCGCGTCCAACACCGACCTGACGATCCCCAGCGCACGCGGGATCGCGCCGGGCAACGGGGCCGCGGTGGAGGTCGTGCGCATCGCGACCGGGGCCGAACCCCAGGTGGCGGGCAAGCCGCTGCCGCCGATGCACCGGGAGACGGTGCTGCGGACCGGCGCCGAGCGGCCCCTGGTCGTCGGGGACCGGCTGGACACGGACATCGAGGGCGCGTTCAACGGGGAGGTCGACTCGCTGCTGGTGCTGACCGGAGTCGCGGACGGCGCCCAGCTGCTGGCCGCGCCGCCGCAGCACCGCCCCACCTATGTCGACGCCGACCTGAGGGGGCTGCTGACCGGGCAGCCGGAGGTGACGGAGGCGGACGCGGGCGGCGGGTTCCGGTGTGGGGGGTGGACCGCCACCGCGGGGGAGGAGCGGCTGGAGCTGACCGGGGACGGGGAGGCGCTCGACGGGCTTCGCGCGCTGTGCGCGGCGGCCTGGACGGCGGCGGGGGACGGCGTGTGCGGGCTGGACGGGAGGAAGGCGCTGGCGCGGCTGGGGTTGTGAGGGACGGCCGTGCGCGGGGGCACTCGCGGGGACGGGCAGCGAGGCGATAGTCAGGGTAGGCTAACCTAACTCCGTGTCTGTCGACAGTCCTCCTGAGCCGTGCGCGGAGACCGCCCCCGTGCCCCCGAAGCGTCAGGCGATACGAGCAGTCGGGCTCCTCGTCTCTCTGGGGATCCTGTTTCTCGTCGCTCTCGCGAGCATCGCGATCGGCGCGAAAGAGCTGTCCCTGGAGCAGGTCTGGCACGGGCTGTTCCAGGACTCGGGGACCTACGGGGACGTCGTCGTCGGGGAGCGCGTCTCACGCACCCTCCTCGGACTGCTCGCCGGTGCCGCGCTGGGGCTGTCCGGAGCCGTTCTCCAGGCGCTGACCCGAAATCCGCTGGCCGATCCCGGGCTGCTCGGCATCAACGCGGGTGCGTCGGCCGCCGTCGTCACCGCGATCACCTTCTTCGGCGTCACCTCGCTGGGCGGCTATGTGTGGTTCGCCTTCCTCGGGGCCGCCGCTGTCGGAGCGCTGGTCTGGTTCCTGGGCGGCAGCCGGGGTGCCACGCCCGTGCGGCTCGCGCTCGCCGGCACCGCGATCAGCGCCGCGCTCTACGGCTATCTCCAGGCCGTGATGATCACGGACGACGCCGCGCTCAGCAGGATGCGCTTCTGGACGGTCGGTTCGCTGGCCTCGGCCACGGACGACACCATCACGCAGGTTCTGCCGTTCATCGTGGCCGGCACGGTCCTCGCGCTGCTGCTCGCCCGGCCGCTCAACGCCGTGGCGATGGGCGACGACACCGCCCGCGCCCTCGGCGCCAACCTGGCCCGCACCCGCGCACTGTCCATGGCCGCCGCGACCGTCCTCTGCGGCGCCGCGACCGCCGCCTGCGGCCCGATCGTCTTCGTCGGGCTGATGGTCCCGCACGTCGTACGGTCCTTCACCGGGCCCGACCTGCGCTGGATCCTGCCCTACGCGACCGTCCTCTCGCCGGTGCTGCTGCTCGGCGCCGACGTCGTCGGCCGGATGATCGCCCGGCCCGCCGAACTCCAGGTCGGCATCGTCACCGCGGTCATCGGCGGCCCGGTCTTCATCTTTCTCGTACGACGGCGGAGGACGGCGCAGCTGTGAAGAGCAACCCCGCACTGCGAGCCCGCCGCGCCAACCGTGCCGTACGGACCCCGGGTGGCCTCTCCCTCCGGCTGGACGTGCGCGCGCTGGTCGTCGTCGTGGCCCTGCTGCTGACCGTGCTCACCGCGAGCGTGGTGCTGATCGGCACCGGTGACTTCCCGATTCCGGCCGGGGACGTTCTCAAGACCCTGCTGGGCGACGGGAACGCGGGCCAGGAGTTCATCGTCAACCAGCTGCGGCTACCCCGGGTGCTGGTCGGGCTGCTGGTCGGGGCCTCGCTCGGACTGGGTGGCGCGCTCTTCCAGTCCATCTCCCGCAATCCGCTCGGCAGTCCGGACGTACTCGGCCTCAGCCAGGGCTCGACGGCCGGTGCGCTGGTCGTGATCGTGCTGTTCTCCGGAAGCGCCGCCCAGGTCACCGCCGGGGCGCTCGTGGGCGGGCTGGTGACCGGGCTCGCCATCTATCTGCTGGCCTGGAAGCAGGGCGTGCACGGGTACCGGCTGGTGCTCGTCGGCATCGGGGTCTCCGCGGTCGTCACGGCGGTCAACGGCTACCTGATCACCAAGGCCGACCTCGTCGACGCGGCCCGCGCGGTCGTGTGGATGACCGGGTCCCTCAACGGGCGGGACTGGGACCAGGTCCGGCCGCTGCTGTGGCTGTGCGCGGTCCTCGTACCGGTGGTGCTGGCGAACGCGCGCGGGCTGCGGATGACGGAGATGGGCGACGACGTGTCGTACGCCCTGGGGGTGCGCGTCGAGCGCGTGCGGCTGGTGCTGATGCTGGCCGCTGTGCTGCTCACCGCGGCTGCCACGGCCGCAGCAGGGCCCGTGGGCTTCGTGGCGCTGACCGCGCCGCAGCTCGCCCGGCGGCTGACCCGCTCGCCGGGCCCCAACCTGGTGCCGTCCATGTGCATGGGCGCCACCCTGCTGATCGTCGCCGACTGGGCCTCGCAGCGGCTCTTCGGCGCCGATCAGCTGCCCGTGGGGGTGGTGACCGGTGTGCTCGGCGGGCTGTATCTGCTGTGGCTGCTGGTCACCGAGCGGAAGGCGGGCCGGATATGAGCCGGGCCGGCATGAGCAGGCCGGACATGAGCGGCTCAGTGAACGTGAACCAGAACGTCGAGAACGTCGAGAAGGGCACCCACACCGTGAACCGCCTGTCCGCCGAGAGCGTGACCCTCGCCTACGACCAGCGTGTGATCGCCGAACAACTGTCGGTCGAGATCCCCGACAACTCGTTCACGGTCATCGTGGGCCCGAACGCCTGCGGCAAGTCCACGCTGCTGCGGGCCCTGTCGCGGATGCTGAAGCCGAGCGAGGGCCGGGTGCTGCTCGACGGGCAGGTCATCCAGTCGATGCCCGCGAAGAAGGTCGCGCGGACGCTCGGGCTGCTGCCGCAGTCGTCGATCGCGCCCGACGGGATCACCGTCGCCGACCTGGTGGGCCGGGGCCGCTACCCGCACCAGGGCATCCTGCGCCAGTGGTCCCACGACGACGAGCGGATCGTCCGGGAGTCCATGGAGTCGACGGGTGTCGCCGAACTCGCCGACCGCCATGTCGACGAGCTGTCCGGCGGCCAGCGGCAGCGCGTGTGGATCGCGATGGCGCTCGCCCAGCAGACACCGCTGCTGCTGCTCGACGAGCCGACGACCTATCTCGACATCCAGCACCAGATCGACGTCCTCGACCTCTGCGCCGAGCTGCACGAGGAACAGGGGCGGACCCTGGTCGCCGTCCTGCACGACCTCAATCACGCCGCCCGGTACGCCACGCATCTCATCGCACTGCGCGAGGGCTCGGTCGTCGCCGAGGGCGCGCCGGGCGACATCGTCACGGCCGGGCTGGTCGAGGAGGTGTTCGGGCTGCGCTGCCAGGTCATCGACGATCCCGAGACGGGGACGCCGCTGGTGGTGCCGGCCGCGCGCAAGGCCCGTACCAGGGTGACTACAGAAGCTTCCTGAGGCGGAACAGGTCCCGCAGGCCCGCCTCCAGTTTGATCCGGCCCGAGCCCCACGCCTTCGCGAAGTTCAGCTCGCCGGAGACCATCGCCACCAGGTCGTCGCCGGACATGGTGAGCCGGATCTCGGCCTTCTCCGGGGGCGGGCCCTGGAGGGTGTCCTGGACCTCGATACGGCCGCCCCGCAGCCGTCCCACGAAGGTGACGTCCAGATCGGTGATGCGGCAGCTCAGCGAGCGGTCCAGGGCCGCCGCCTCGCGTACGTCCCCGCTCGCGCCCGCCATGTTGTCCGAGAGCTTGTCGAGTGCGCTGCGGCACTCCTCAATCGTCGCCATCGCGAACGACGGTACCTCAGCCGTTCGCGGTAGCGTCAGGGCATGAACGACTCAGTGCGGTCGGCCGAGGGCCCGGAGGAGACACCGGTTCCGGTTTCGGATCCGGATGCGGTTCCGGATCCGGTTTCGGCTGCGGCCGTCGAAACCGAGGCCGACCCCGCCGCCCCGGCCCCGCTGGACATCGCCCGCGCCTCCACGGGCAACGCCGAGGTCGACGCCCTGCTCGACCGGCTCGGTGACGCCGACCACCTCGCCACGGACGGACATGTCGAGGTGTACGAGGATGTACACCGGGGGCTGCGCGACACGCTCACCGCGCTCGACGCCCGCCCGGGACCTCCGGCGCCCCCATCTACGTACGGCAATAGGAGCTGAACCGAACGTGGCAGGAGTGGCACGCCGCCGCCTTGACGCCGAGCTGGTGCGGCGGAGACTCGCCCGCTCGCGCGAGCACGCGAGCCAGCTGATCGCCGCCGGACGGGTCACCGTCGGCAAGACCGTCGCGACCAAGCCCGCCACCCAGGTGGAGACCGCCGCCGCGATCGTCGTCGTGGCCGACGACAACGATCCCGAGTACGTCTCCCGGGGCGGCCACAAGCTCGCGGGCGCCCTGGAGGTCTTCGTACCGCAGGGGCTGAAGGTCGGCGGACGGCGGGCGCTGGACGCCGGCGCGTCCACCGGCGGATTCACCGACGTACTGCTGCGCGCTGGTGCCGTACACGTCGTCGCCGTCGACGTGGGGTACGGACAACTCGCCTGGTCTCTCCAGAGCGATGAACGCGTCACCGTCAAGGACCGTACGAACGTACGCGAGTTGACGCTCGAAGCGATCGATGGGGAACCAGTGGATCTTGTCGTGGGGGACCTGTCCTTCATCCCGCTCGGTCTCGTGCTGCCCGCCCTTGCGCGGTGCGCGGCACCCGATGCCGATCTGGTGATGATGGTCAAACCACAGTTCGAGGTGGGGAAGGAACGGCTGGGCAGTGGAGGAGTCGTACGCAGTCCCGAACTGCGTGCCGAGGCGGTACGCGGAGTCGCCACCCGCGCCGGGCAGCTGGGGCTGGGTGTGCAGGGCGTGACCGCCAGCCCGCTGCCCGGGCCGTCGGGGAACGTCGAGTACTTTCTGTGGCTGCGGGCCGGCGCACCCGAACTCAACCCGGCCGACGTTGACCGTGCAGTGGCGGAGGGGCCTCGTTGACTCAGACCCGAGATCGAACTGTTTTCCTGCTCGCCCACACCGGACGGCCCGCCGCGATCAGAAGCGCCGAGCTTGTGGTCCAGGGGCTGGTGCGCTCCGGACTCGGGGTGCGGGTGCTCGCGGCGGAGGCGGCCAACCTGCCGCTGCCGCCGGAGGTGGAGCTGATCGAGGAGGCCACCGCGCAGTGCCTCGACGGATGCGAGCTGCTCATCGTGCTGGGCGGTGACGGCACGCTGCTGCGTGGCGCCGAGTTCGCCCGGGCGTCCGGGGTGCCGATGCTCGGCGTCAACCTCGGTAGCGTCGGCTTCCTCGCCGAGGCCGAGCGCGACGACCTCGACAAGGTTGTCGACCGGGTGGTGACGAAGTCGTACGAGGTCGAGGAACGGATGACCATCGACGTCGTCGTGCACCAGAACGGGAACATCGTGCACACCGACTGGGCGCTGAACGAGGCGGCCGTGCAGAAGGTGTCCGCGGAGAAGTTGCTCGAGGTCGTGCTGGAGATCGACGGGCGGCCGGTCACCGGGTTCGGGTGCGACGGCATCTGCCTGTCGACGCCCACGGGATCGACCGCCTACGCGTTCTCCGCCGGTGGGCCCGTGGTGTGGCCCGAGGTCGAGGCGCTGCTGATGGTGCCGATCAGTGCGCACGCGTTGTTCGCGAAGCCGCTGGTGACCTCGCCGGATTCCGTGCTCGCCGTGGAGGTTCTGCCGCACATTCCTCCGGGGGTGCTGTGGTGTGACGGGCGGCGGACCGTGGAGTTGCCTCCAGGGGCGCGGGTGGAGGTTCGGCGGGGGGCTGTGCCGGTGCGGTTGGCTCGGCTGCATCACGCTTCGTTCACTGATCGGCTGGTGGCCAAGTTCGCGCTGCCTGTTTCCGGGTGGCGGGGCGCGCCTCACTAGCGCCGACCGTGAGTGGGGGGCGGGGTTGATGGTGGCTTGTCGCGCCCGCGCGGCGGAGCCGCAGATCGGATACGGCCCCGCGCCCCTGTCGGGGCACGGCCACTCCCCTGGGTGACATAGCGAGGCCGATCTCCTTTCGTTACCTGCGGGTTCTCTCATTCGAGGTGGGGGGCGTCGCACTTTGGTCGGCCGACCTCGTATGGTCGTGTTCGTGTTGGAGGAGATGCGGATACGGTCGCTCGGCGTCATCGACGATGCGGTCGTCGAGCTGTCGCCAGGCTTTACCGCCGTGACCGGTGAGACCGGTGCGGGTAAGACCATGGTCGTGACCAGCCTGGGGCTGCTGCTCGGTGGCCGGGCTGACGCGGCGTTGGTGCGGATCGGGGCCAAGAACGCGGTCGTCGAGGGGCGGATCACCGTGCCCCCGGGCGGTGCTGCCGTCGTACGGGCCGAGGAGGCCGGCGCGGAGCTGGACGACGGGGCGCTGCTCATCAGCCGTACCGTTTCCGCCGAGGGGCGTTCCCGGGCGCATCTGGGCGGCCGTTCCGTGCCCGTCGGTGTGCTGGCCGAGCTGGCCGACGAACTGGTGGCCGTGCACGGGCAGACCGACCAGCAGGGATTGCTCAAGCTGTCCCGGCAGCGGGCGGCGCTCGACCGGTACGCGGGAGACGCGGTCGCCGCGCCGCTCACCAAGTACGGGGAGGCGTACCGGAGGCTGCGGGCCGTCGCCAACGAGCTGGACGAGATCACCACGCGCGCGCGTGAACGGGCCCAGGAAGCCGACATGCTGCGGTACGGGCTCGACGAGATCGCCGCCGTGGAGCCGCGGGCCGGTGAGGACGCCGAGCTCGCCGAGGAGGCGGAGCGGCTCGGGCACGCGGAGGCGCTGGCCTCGGCCGCGACCGTCGCCCACGCGGCCCTCGCCGGCAACCCCGAGGACCCCGAGGGCATCGAGGCCGCCACGCTCGTCGCGGGCGCTCATCGGGCCCTGGAGGCCGTACGGTCGCACGACTCCGCCCTGGCCGCGCTCGCCGACCGGATCGGTGAGGTCGGCATCCTGCTCGGGGATGTCGCCGGGGAGCTGGCGGGGTACGCCGACGACCTGGACGCCGATCCGCTGCGGCTGGCCGCCGTCGAGGAACGGCGGGCCGCGCTCACCGCGCTGACGCGGAAGTACGGATCCGACGTGGCCGGCGTGCTCACCTGGGCCGAGGAGGGCGCCGCGCGGCTGCTCGAACTCGACGGCGACGACGAACGGATCGGTGACCTCACCGCCGAGCGGGACGCGCTGCGCGGCGAACTCAGCGGGATGGCACAGGCGTTGACGGACGCGAGGACGGAGGCCGCCTCGCGGTTCGCGGACGCCGTGACCGCCGAGCTGGCCTCGCTGGCCATGCCCCACGCGCGCGTGTCGTTCGACATCCGGCAGACCGAGGACCCCGAGGGCGTCGAGGTCGACGGACGTACGGTCGCCTACGGGCCGTCCGGCGCCGACGAGGTCGAGCTGCTGCTCGCACCGCACCCGGGGGCGCCCGCCCGGCCCATCGCCAAGGGGGCGTCCGGGGGTGAGCTGTCCCGCGTGATGCTGGCCGTGGAGGTCGTCTTCGCGGGGACCGATCCCGTGCCCACCTACCTCTTCGACGAGGTCGACGCCGGTGTGGGCGGCAAGGCGGCCGTGGAGATCGGGCGGCGGCTGGCCCGGCTGGCGAAGAGCGCGCAGGTCGTCGTCGTGACGCACCTGCCGCAGGTCGCCGCGTTCGCCGACCGGCAACTGCTGGTGGAGAAGACCAACGACGGGTCGGTGACCCGGTCGGGCGTGAAGGTGCTGGAGGGCGAGGACCGGATCCGGGAGCTGTCGCGGATGCTGGCCGGTCAGGAGGACTCGGAGACGGCGCGGGCGCATGCGGAGGAGTTGCTGGCGGCGGCTCGGGCGGACGGCTGACGTTCGAACAGTTGACGTCCGGTGAGGTCTCGCTCACCCGTGTGAGTGACCCGTCCCACGCCTCCGTGGTCCGGAACACCCGTACGTACTGGCATCCTTGAAGAAGCACGGAATACCCCCGTACACGGAGGAAGTGGCGCGGTACACCCCTTCCGCCCAAACCTTCTGTACGTTTCTCCGTGTCCTTTCTTCGTGACCGCCCGATGCTGAACCAGGAGCCCCGGCCACGTGAGCAGCCACTCACCGCACGGTCAGTCGCCGCTGCGCACTGTGCAGGTGCTCGGCGGCGGCAACGCCGGCAGCAGCCAGCACGTGCGTTCGCTGGCCGCGGGGCTCGTCGAGAGAGGCGTGCGGGTGACTGTGTGCGCCCCCTCCGACGCCGACAGCGCCTACGACTTCACGGGCGCCGGTGCCGAACACGTGCCCATCCCGCGCAGCAGCGACCCCGGCTCGGTGGCGGCGCTGCGCGCGGCCTGTTCGAACGCCGATCTCGTGCACGCGCACGGGCTGCACGCCTCCTTCCGGGCCGCCCTCGCGCTCAGCGGGCGCCGTACTCCGCTTGTCGTCACCTGGCACAACCGCGGCTACGCCGAGGGGCCCCGCGCCCAGTTGCTGAAGGTGCTGGAGCGGCGGGTCGTGAAGGCCGCCGCGGTCGTCCTCGGGACCTCCTCCGATCTCGTGGACCGGGCCCGGCGGCGAGGGGCCAGGGACGCCCGGCTGTCCGCCGTGGCGCTCCCCGTCCCGCGCGGGGCCGTGGGACGGGACGAGTCCGACCGGTGCAAGACGCGGGCCGAACTCGGTGCCACGGACCGCCCGTTGCTCATGGCCGTCGGCACCCTCGACCGGCACCGGGGGTACGACGTCCTGCTGGACGCCGTACACGCGTGGCGCGGTCTCCATCCCGCGCCGCTCCTCGTGATCGCGGGGGAGGGGCCGCTGCGGGCGGAGTTGCAGGGCCGCATCGAGAACGAGGGGCTGCCGGTCCGGCTCATCGGGCGGCGCGACGATGTGAGCGAACTGCTCCTCGCGGCCGATCTCGCACTTCTGCCCAGCCGTTGGGAGTCGCGCTCCGTTCTCGCCCAGGAGGCCCTCCACGCGCGCGTGCCGCTGATCGCGACCGCCGTGGGAGGCGTTCCCGAGCTGGTCGGGGACGCGGCCGAACTCGTACCGTACGGCGACGCGGTGGCGCTCGGCAGAGCTGTCGTACGGCTTCTCGGGGATCCGGAGCGCCGGGAGCTCCTCCGGGAGCGGGGCGTCCGGCAGATGGGCACCTGGCCCACCGAGGACGAGACCGTCGCCCAAGTGCTGAGCGTCTACGACGAGTTCACGCAGCCCCGGCCGCTGACCTGAAGCGCCTGCCACGGGGCTGCTAGGCCACGTGCCTGCGGGCCCGTAGCGCCAGGCTCAACGCCAGTACCGTCTGCGGGTCGTCGAGGTCCGTGCCCAGCAACTCCCCGATCCGCGCGAGGCGGTTGTAGAGGGTCTGCCGGTTGAGGTGGAGTTCGCGGGCCGTCTCCGCCTTGCGGCCCGCATGGGCCAGATACGTCTCCAGGGTGGGCAGCAGCGGCGGCTTGGAGCGGTCGTCGTGGGCGCGCAGCGGGCCGATGGCACGGTCCACGAAGGCCGCCAGGTCCGGTTGGTCGCGCAGGCGCCACAGCAGCAGGTCGATGTCCAGACGGCGGGCGTCGTACCAGGGGCGGTCCGGCAGGCCCTGGGCGGCCGTCGCCGTCTCCGCCGCGTGGCGCAGCCCCGCCGAGGCCGCCGCCCAGCCGCCGGCGACCCCGACCACGACGACCGGCGGCCGGGCGCCCGGACGCTGGATGCCGGCGCGCTCCACACCCGCCCGCAGCGCCGCCGCGACCCGGTCGGCTACCGCCGGGCGCTCGGACTCCGTACGCAGGCTTACCAGCAGCGGCACGCGCCCCTCGACCGGCCGTACGCCCAGCAGCACCGGCACGCCCACCGACGCCAGCTCCTCCGTGACCGCCCGCGCCAGCACCGCCCAGCCGCCGCCCGGTGACAGGGTGTCGCCGAGCCGCATCACCATCGGCAGCAGCGGGCCGGTGCCGGGCTTGAAACCGAGGACGCGGGCCTGCGCGGGCGCGGCCTCCGCTTCGACACGGCCCTCGGCGAGGTCGGTGAGGAAGTCGCCGCGGCCACGCGCCGCCAGCTCCTCCTCCTGGCGGGCCTGCATCAGGACGACGGCCAGGATGCCCGCGGCCCGCTCGGCGGCCATGCGGTGTACGGGGGCGAGGGGTTCGAGAACGGGCAGCAGGGCCAGGCGTGCGCGGACCGAGCCGGTGCCGGGGCCGCCCCCGGGGCCGCCCCCGGGGACATCGACGAGCACGGAACCGGCGGGCGGCGGCGTGTCCTTGTGCTGGGCGCGCAGGCCCTCCCACACCTGGAGCGGGTCGGCGCCCTCGGGACCGGCTCCGGCGGCGTACAGGAGCTGGCCGTCCGTCGTCTCCAGGAACACCGGGTTGCCGCTGAAATCCGCCAGGATCCCCAGGACCTGCGGGATGCCACCGCCGCCCAGCAGGGCCTCCGTGCAGCGCCGGTGGACCTCCTCGGCCCGCTGGAGCAGCGCGTAGTGGCCGTTGACGATCTCGGTGTGGATCTCCTCGGTGACGGCCACGAACGCCACTTCGCGGTGCAGCTGGACCAGGGGGAGACCGGTCGAGCGGGCCGTCTCGACCAGGGCCGCGGGCAGCCGGGTGAAGCGGGGACCCAGCTCCACGACGAGCGCCGCGATGCCCCGCTCGGCGAGGGTACGGACGAACGCGCGCTGCTCGGCCGGACGGGTGCCGAGCCCGTACCCGGTCGTCAGGAGCAGCTCGCCGCCCTTCAGCAGCGAGGCGATGTGCGGGACCTCACCCGCGTGCACCCACCGCACGGTTCGCCCCAGCCGGTCGGCGCCCGCCAGGATCTCCGGCAGCCCGCCGCGCAGCCCGGGCAGCTCCAGCGCCCGCCGCACCGTGATGCCGGCGCCCCGGGTCTCGAAACGGCTGTCTGCGCGGCTGTCCATGCAGCGGACGCTACCCGCACCTACGTACGGCTGACGACCTGCGCATCAGCGGCAGGCGCGGCTCGTCTACGCCGGAACGATGTTGTGGTTGAAGCGGAACACGTTGTCCGGGTCGTACTGGCGCTTCACCGACGCGAGCCGGTGCGTGTTCTCGGCGCCCAGGCCCGCGATCACGCGCTCCGCGCCCTCGTCCCCGATGAAGTTGAGGTACACCGCGCCGGTGCTCCACGGCCGGACGGCGGTACGGACGTCGTGGACCCACTGGACGCAGCGCTCGTCGTCCGCCGGGTCCTCCCAGATACCGAAGGGGTGGACGGCCCAGGGAGCGTCCCGGTAGGGGACGGGGTACTCGGACGGGCCGTCGGCGACCGCGCCGCCCATGGGGAACAGCACATGCGTGGTGCCCGTCGGCGCCGGTACGGAGTTTCCCGCGGTGCAGAACGCGGCCACGAAGTCGTCGGGCGCGCCCGACAGATACTCCGCCGACCAGTAGTTCCGCATGCCGGGCGGGTCGTCGAGCATGCACTGCAGGTCCGCGTACGGGATCGCGGTGACGACCTCCGCCTCGTGGGGCAGCGCCAGCAGCGGTTCGGCGAGCTTGCGCATGTCCTCCTCGGGACCCGCGTACGCCAGCAGAGCGCCGCACAGCAGCTGTCCGACCAAGTGCGGCGGTACGAACTCCTCGGGCGGGCCGGTGAGATAGATGACTCCGCCGCTCGCCTCGACAGGGCCCGCCTCGATCACGTCACGGTAGGTGCGGGTCGCTTCCTCACCGAACTCCGGCAGATACAGGACCAGGGCCATGGAGAACGCGGGCAGCTCGTGCAGCCTCAGGGTCAGTGCGGTGGCGACGCCGAAGTTTCCGCCGCCGCCGTGCAGGGCCCAGAACAGCTCCGGGTTCTGCTCGGCGCTCGCGTGGACCTCGGTGCCGTTGGCGGTCACCAGGTCGACGCCGATGAGGTTGTCGACGGCGAGGCCGCAGGAACGCTCCAGCCAGCCGCTGCCGCCGCCCAGCACGAAGCCGCCGACCCCGGTCGTGGAGACCCGCCCGCCGGTGGTCGCCAGCCCGTGCGGCTGGGTCGCCCGGTCCAGGTGGCTCATCAGGGCCCCGCCCTGGACCCGTACCGAATGGGCCGCCCGATGGACGGTCACCTCGTGCATCCGGCGCAGGTCGATCACCAGGCCGCCGTCGTTCAGGCTCATGCCCGCCACACTGTGGCCGCCGCCGCGCACCGCGATCGGCAGGTCCAGGTCGCGGGCGAAGCGCACGGAACGTGCCACGTCGGCCTCGTCCGCGCACTGTGCGATCACCGCCGGACGCCGGTCGATCATGGCGTTGAACACGGTCCGGGCGTCGTCGTATCCAGGATCGCCGGGGGCGAGTACATCGCCGGTCAGATCCTCGCGGAGCGCGGTGAGGGACGCGCCCGCCTTTGCTGGGGAAGCCATGGCCGCCACCTTTCAAGAAGGGGCATTTATGTGCTTTCCAGACTAGGCGGACGCGGCCCGTAGGTCGCGCTCAGCCGCCGTACGCCCCCGAAGCCGTCAGCCTCAGGGCCGTGTCGATCAGCGGGACGTGGCTGAAGGCCTGCGGGAAGTTGCCCACCTGACGCTTGAGGCGGGGGTCCCACTCCTCGGCCAGCAGGCCCAGGTCGTTACGGAGGGCCAGGAGCTTCTCGAAGAGCTTGCGGGCCTCGTCGACCCGGCCGATCATCGCCAGGTCGTCCGCCATCCAGAACGAACAGGCGAGGAACGCGCCCTCGTCGCCCGGCAGACCGTCGAGGTTCTCGTCGCCGCCCGAGGTCGTCGGGTAGCGCAGGATGAAGCCGTCCGAGGTGGACAGTTCGCGCTGGATGGCCTCGATGGTGCCGATGACGCGCTTGTCGTCGGGGGGCAGGAAGCCCATCTGCGGGATCAGCAGCAGGGAGGCGTCCAGTTCCTTCGAGCCGTACGACTGCGTGAAGGTGTTGCGCTCCTTGTCGTAACCCTTCTCACACACGTCCCGGTGGATGTCGTCGCGCAGCTCGATCCACTTCTCCAGCGGGCCGTCCGCGTCGCCGGACTCGATGAGCTTGATCGTGCGGTCCACCGCGACCCAGGCCATGACCTTGGAGTGCACGAAGTGACGGCGCGGACCGCGCACCTCCCAGATGCCCTCGTCGGGCTCGTCCCAGTGCTGCTCCAGGTAGCGGATCAGCTTCAGCTGGAGCAGGGATGCGTAGTCGTTGCGGGCCAGACCCGTCATGTGGGCCAGGTGCAGGGCCTCGGTGACCTCGCCGTACACATCCAGCTGGAGCTGGTGCGCGGCGCCGTTGCCGACCCGGACGGGGCCCGAGTTCTCGTAGCCGGGAAGCCAGTCAAGCTCGGCCTCGCCCAGCTCCCGTTCGCCCGCGATGCCGTACATGATCTGCAGGTTCTCGGGGTCGCCGGCGACCGCGCGCAGCAGCCACTCGCGCCAGGCGCGGGCCTCGTCGCGGTAGCCGGTGCGCAGGAGGGAGGAGAGGGTGATGGCCGCGTCGCGCAGCCAGGTGTAGCGGTAGTCCCAGTTGCGTACGCCCCCGATGTCCTCCGGGAGGGAGGTGGTGGGGGCGGCCACGATGCCGCCGGTCGGCGCGTACGTCAGCGCCTTCAGCGTGATGAGCGAGCGGACGACGGCCTCCCGGTAGGGGCCGTGGTACGTGCACTGGTCGACCCACTCGCGCCAGAACTCCTCGGTGGCGTCGAGGGACTGCTCCGGCTCGGGCAGCGCGGGCGGCTGCTTGTGCGAGGGCTCCCAGGTGATCGTGAACGCGATCCGGTCGCCCGGCGCCACCGTGAAGTCGGCGTACGTCGTCAGGGACTTGCCGTACGTCTCGGCGGTGGTGTCGAACCACACCGAGTCGGGGCCGGCGACGGCGACGGTCCGCCCCTCGTGCTTGTGCACCCACGGCACGACACGGCCGTACGAGAACCGCATGCGCAGGGCCGAGCGCATCGGCACCCGGCCGCTGACGCCCTCCACGATGCGGATCAGCTGGGGGGCGCCGTCGCGAGGGGGCATGAAATCGGTCACTCTGACCGTGCCCCGCGGGGTGTCCCACTCGGTTTCGAGGATCAGCGAGTCGCCCCGGTAGCGGCGGCGGGCCGATACCGGGGGTTCTGCGTCCGCCGCGTGCGCGGGACCGAGGCGCCAGAAGCCGTGCTCCTCGGTGCCGAGCAGTCCCGCGAAGACGGCGTGGGAGTCGAAGCGGGGCAGGCACAGCCAGTCGACTGTGCCGTCCCGGCAGACCAACGCGGCGGTCTGCATGTCCCCGATGAGTGCGTAGTCCTCGATGAGCCCGGCCACGTGCAACTCCAGTCGAAAGGCCACGTCGCCCCCAAGAAAAGGAAAACGGGGGTCTCGATCTTGCGGTCAAGGGTTCGTTGTCCAGCATCGTTGAGCGGTGAAGCAAACACCAATCTTTGCTCAACGGGCTGACGAGCGCTCGTTGTTCCGGGGTTACGGGCGGGGTGGTGCCGTGTTGCCGGCCGGGCTCGGCAGCGAGTGTCCGAGGAGCATACGACGCACTCAGATGATCCGCGTGCCGCTCCGGACAACCCGGGTCCGCTGAACGAGTGAAGCTCGGGTGAGCGGACACTGTTTCGGGTGAGCGCCGGACGCGGTGATGGTGACTCGTGTACGGGATGCGTGTCCGGGTGTGCGCGGAGCGTGGCCGGAAGGCATCTCCTCGGGTCGCTGATACCCTGGTAGCCCGTGGACCGGTGGGCAGGAAACCCCCGAACCGCAGCGACGGCTCCCCCAGAGAAAACCCGGAAAGCTCCGGGCCCGGGCGGCCGTACCGCACCCCAGACCGCGACCACGGGAGCCCCACCTTGGCCATGACACCCGCTGCTTTTCGAAACAGCAACGCCACGACGACCAAGCACATCTTCGTCACCGGGGGTGTGGCCTCCTCGCTCGGCAAGGGCCTGACCGCCTCCAGCCTCGGCATGCTCCTGAAGGCGCGCGGACTGCGGGTCGTCATGCAGAAGCTCGACCCCTACCTCAACGTCGACCCCGGCACGATGAACCCCTTCCAGCACGGTGAGGTGTTCGTCACCCACGACGGCGCCGAGACCGACCTGGACATCGGCCACTACGAGCGCTTCCTCGACCGCGACCTCGACGGCTCGGCCAACGTCACCACCGGCCAGATCTACTCGACGGTGATCGCGAAGGAGCGGCGCGGCGAGTACCTGGGCGACACCGTCCAGGTCATCCCGCACATCACCAACGAGATCAAGCACCGCATCCGCCGCATGGCCACCGACGAGGTCGACGTCGTCATCACCGAGGTCGGCGGCACGGTCGGCGACATCGAGTCGCTGCCCTTCCTGGAGACCGTGCGTCAGGTCCGTCACGAGGTCGGCCGCGACAACGTGTTCGTCGTCCACATCTCGTTGCTGCCCTACATCGGCCCCTCCGGCGAGCTGAAGACCAAGCCGACCCAGCACAGCGTGGCGGCCCTGCGGAACATCGGTATCCAGCCGGACGCGATCGTGCTGCGCTGCGACCGCGAGGTCCCCACCGCGATCAAGCGCAAGATCTCCCTGATGTGCGACGTCGACGAGGCCGCGGTGGTGGCCTGTCCTGACGCCCGCTCGATCTACGACATCCCCAAGACCGTGCACCGCGAGGGCCTGGACGCCTATGTCGTCCGCAAGCTGGACCTGCCCTTCCGGGACGTGGACTGGACGACCTGGGACGACCTCCTGGACCGCGTCCACAACCCCACCCACGAGATCAACCTGGCCCTGGTCGGCAAGTACATCGACCTGCCCGACGCCTACCTCTCGGTCACCGAGGCGCTGCGCGCGGGCGGATTCGCCAACCACGCGCGCGTGAAGATCAAGTGGGTCACCTCGGACGACTGCAAGACCCCGGCGGGTGCCCAGAAGCAGCTGGAGGATGTGGACGCGATCTGCATCCCCGGCGGCTTCGGCGACCGCGGTGTGTCCGGCAAGGTCGGCGCGATCCGGTACGCCCGAGAGCACAAGATCCCGCTGCTGGGGCTGTGTCTGGGCCTGCAGTGCATCGTCATCGAGGCGGCCCGCAACCTGGCCGGCGTCGAGGACGCCAACTCCACCGAGTTCGACCCCGCCACCGCCCACCCGGTCATCTCGACGATGGCCGAACAGCTCGACATCGTCGCGGGCGACGGCGACATGGGCGGAACGATGCGCCTGGGCATGTACCCGGCCAAGCTCGCCGAGGGCTCCATCGTGCGCGACGTGTACGACGGCAAGGAGTACGTCGAGGAACGCCACCGGCACCGCTACGAGGTCAACAACAGCTACCGCGCCGAACTGGAGAAGACGGGGCTGCAGTTCTCCGGCACCTCCCCGGACGGCAAGCTGGTGGAGTACGTCGAGTACCCGCGCGAGGTCCACCCCTACCTGGTGGCCACGCAGGCCCACCCGGAGCTGCGCTCCCGCCCCACCCGCCCCCACCCGCTCTTCGCCGGCCTCGTCAAGGCCGCCGTCCAGCGCAAGACGGGCAAGTAGCGCAAGGGCTGTACGGTGACCGGGGTGCACGCCTTTTGGGGTGCGTGCCCCGGTTTCCTGTGCCGGCTCCTGGGCCGGTTTCGGGCCGGTTTCTTGTGTACGGGCGGGACGCGGGAGGACACGTCGACATGACCACCATCAGGGACACTCCGGAGGAGTGGGAGATCCGGGCCACGGAGATCCCCTTCGTGGGCAACAAGACCTCCGTGCGCACCGACGAGGTGGTCATGCCCGACGGCTCGGTCGTGGGCCGCGACTACCAGGTCCACCCCGGCTCCGTGGGCGTCCTCGCCCTGGACGCCGAAGGCCGGGTGCTGCTGATCCGCCAGTACCGTCACCCGGTCCGCCAACGGATGTGGGAGATCCCGGCAGGCCTGCTCGACGTACCGGGCGAGAATCCGCTGCACGCGGCCCAGCGCGAGCTGTACGAGGAGGCGCACGTCAAGGCCGAGGACTGGCGGGTGCTGACCGACGTCTACCCCACGGCCGGCGGCTGCGACGAGGCCGTACGGATCTTCCTGGCCCGGAATCTGTCCGAGGCCGACGGGCAGCGCTTCGCGGTCGAGGACGAGGAGGCCGACATGGAGCACGCGCGCGTGCCCGTCGACGAGCTTGTCCGGGGTGTCCTCGCCGGTGAACTGCACAACAACTGCCTCGTCGTGGGCGTCCTTTCGCTGGTGGCGGCCGAGAGGGGCGACGGACTCGACGCACTGCGCCCGGCCGAGGCGCCGTGGCCGGCCCGGCCCTTCGACGCCTGAGGAGACCTGAGGCGCCCCCAGGGGCTCAGGGGTCGCCCGCCGCGCCCGGTGTGACCATCGGCTGATCCGATCGGGCGACCTGCCCGCCGCGCTCCGCACCGATCGTTGCAGAGCGTGAACTAGGCTCTGGAAACGCCCGAACCGGAGTCCCGGCGGGCTTGCGCGTGCAGGTGGACGGGAGTGTGGCCCGTGACGGATCAGGCGGTGGACACAGACGGCACGAAGCTGTCCGGAAACGATCGGCCGCCCGTTCCAACGGACAGTCAGTTCCTCGGCAGGACAAGAGAGTTGAAGGAACTGCGCGCCGACATCGAGCGCGCCGGACTCGACACGCTCGCGGGCCGGAAAGCGCCCCGTGCGCGCGTGCTCCTCATCGCGGGCAAGCCCGGCTCGGGCCGCAGCGCGCTCGCCGAGGAGCTGGCCCGGCAGGTCGCGGACAGTTACCCGGACGGTGTGCTGCGTGCCCGGCTCACCGAGCCCGACGGCACGCGCGTGCCGACCGAACGCACCGCCCGCGAGCTGTTGACCGCCCTGGAACTGCCCACCCCGCCCGGCGCCGACGAGGACGAGCTGACCGAGGCGCTGCGCGACGCGCTGGCCGACCGGCGGACGCTGCTCCTGCTCGACGACGCGGCCGACGCCGAGCAGGTCGACGCACTGCTTCCGGACAACCCCGACTGCCTGGCCGTCGCCGTCTCCGGGGGCCCGCTGACCGGGATCTCCGACGTCCGCCCGTGCACCCTGGGCGGCCTCGACACCAAGTCCGCCGTGGAACTGCTGGAGCGCTTCACCGGGGCGGTACGCGTCACCGTGGACCCGCGCTCCGCCGAAGGCCTCGCCGAGGTGTGCCAGGGGCAGCCCGCCGCGCTGATGCTGGCCGGCGGCTGGCTCGCCGCCCGGCCCCAGGCGGCCGTCTCCGACCTCGCCAAGCAACTGCACGCCGAGAGCGACGAGGGCACCGCCCTCAGCCGTGTCTTCCGGCTCGTGTACGCCTCGCTGCCCACCCCGGCCGCCCGGATACTGCGACTGCTCGCGCTGGCCCCCGGCGGCCTGGTCGACCCGCAGACCGCCTCGGCGCTGGCCGGCTGCTCGGTCGGGGGCGCCCGCGCCACCCTGGACGACTTCGTCGCCCTGGGCCTCCTGGCGGCCGTGGAGTCGCCGCTGCCGCAGTACGAGGTCCCCGGCTGCCTGCTGCCCCTCCTGCGCCCTCTCGCGGAGTCCCAGGACCGCCCGGCCGAGCTCCAGCTGGCCCGGGCCCGGATGCTGGAGCGGACGGTACGGCTGCTGGTGTCCTGCCGGGCGATCACCGAGACCGACAGCCCGCCGGCCCGCGAGAAACTCCTCGGCACGCCCAGCTCGCTGCGCTTCCCGAACCCGAGGGCGGCGGCGGACTGGCTGGAGATCCGCCGCCCCGCGCTGCTCGCCGCCGCCCGGCTGGCCGTGGCCGACGGGGAGCTGGACACGCTGGCCCGGCGCCTGATGTCCGCCCTGGTCAAGGCCATGGTCGCGCACATCGGCACCCAGGCCGCCGCACCCGACCTGTACGGCATCCACCGCCTCGTCCTCGATGTCGCCGAGCGCCGCGAACTGCCCCGCGAACGGGCCGCCGCCCTGCTGAACCTCGCCGACCTGGACGCGCAGACCGGCCGCACGAACGACGCGCTGGCCCGCTACCGGGCCGCGCTGGACGCCGGACGCGAGGCGAACGACCCGTATGCGACCGGGCGCGCGATGGAATCCGTAGGGGGCGCACACCAGGAGCTCGGGGACTACGACCGCGCCGCCGACTGGTACGGGCGGGCGCTCGCCCAGCGCCTGGCGCGCGACGAGCGCGAGGACGCCGCCCGGCTGTACGGCCGTATCGCCACCGCGCACACCTACGCGGGCCGCTACGGCGAGGCGCTGCGCAACTGGCGGGCCGCGGTGGCCGGTTACCGCAAGATCGGCGATGTGGCCGCGCACGCACGGGCGTTGAGCGAGCTGGCGCGGGTCCAGGAGTACGCGGGGCGGCCCGAGGAGTCGCTGCGCACCTGCCAGGAGGCGCTGGAGTGGGCGAGCCGCGCCGACGACGTACGGCTGCAGGCGGCGCTCCAGCTTCGGTCGGCCGACACGTTGGAGCACCTCGGCGATCCGACGGCTGCCAGGGTGCACCGGGCCGCCGCCGAGCGGCTGCTGAGCGACGAGCCGGACCCCCTGGAGGGCGAGCCGGACCTCCCCGAAGGTGATCCTGACCTGGAACACGGCGCTAACGCCTACGAAATCCGCAGTACATCAGTCGAAGATTGATGCTTTGAAAGGCTAGACACCGAGAACGCCTTCATTAGACTGGCTCTACCGCGCCTTCCCCTGCGGTCTCCTGGTGTGCCCCGGCACGTCCGGTTATGTAGTGCTATGCCCCCGCACCCTCTGAGCCAAGGACCGTGATCGACGTGAAGGTCGGCATCCCCCGCGAGGTCAAGAACAACGAGTTCCGCGTCGCCATCACCCCCGCCGGCGTGCACGAACTCGTGCGCCACGGCCACCAGGTCGTCATCGAGCGGAACGCCGGTGTCGGCTCCTCGATCACGGACGACGAGTTCGTGGCCGCAGGCGCGCGCATCCTTCCGACGGCCGACGAGGTGTGGGCCACCGCCGACCTGCTGCTGAAGGTCAAGGAGCCCATCGCCGAGGAGTACCACCGGCTCCGCAAGGACCAGACGCTCTTCACCTACCTGCACCTGGCCGCGTCCAAGGAGTGCACTGACGCGCTCGTGGCGTCCGGCACCACGGCGATCGCCTACGAGACCGTCGAGCTGCCCGGTCGCGCCCTGCCGCTGCTCGCCCCGATGTCGGAGGTCGCCGGCCGGCTGGCCCCGCAGGTCGGCGCCTACCACCTGATGCGCTCGGTCGGCGGGCGTGGCGTGCTCCCCGGCGGCGTCCCCGGCACGCAGCCCGCGCGGGCCGTCGTCATCGGTGGCGGCGTCTCCGGCTGGAACGCCACGCAGATCGCCGTCGGCATGGGCTTCCATGTCACGCTGCTCGACCGCGACATCAACAAGCTGCGCGAGGCCGACAAGGTCTTCGGCACCAAGGTCCGGGCGATCATGTCCAACTCCTTCGAGCTGGAGAAGGCCGTCCTGGACGCCGACCTCGTCATCGGCGCGGTGCTCATCCCCGGCGCCAAGGCCCCGAAGCTGGTCACCAACGAACTGGTGTCGCGGATGAAGCCGGGGAGCGTTCTCGTCGACATCGCGATCGACCAGGGCGGCTGCTTCGAGGACTCGCGTCCCACGACCCACGCCGAACCGATCTTCCCCGTCCACGGATCGGTCTTCTACTGCGTCGCCAACATGCCCGGCGCGGTGCCCAACACCTCGACCTACGCGCTCACCAACGCCACGCTGCCGTACATCGTGGAACTCGCCGACCGCGGCTGGGTGGCCGCGCTGCGCCGCGATCCCGCGCTCGCCAGGGGTCTCAACACCCATGACGGCAAGGTCGTCTACCGCGAGGTCGCGGAGGCGCACGGCCTGGAGCACGCGGAGTTGGAAGCGCTGCTCGGCTGACCTTCCCGGCCGCTTCGCAGGTGCTCCCGGTCGACTAAACGACCAAGTCGTCAGCGGGTAAAAGGCGATAGGTCAACAGGGATCGTCAACGCCCCGCACCCCGCCGGACCTTGCCCGACAAGGCCCGGCGGGATGTGTGTATGGTCACTTTGCGACACTCGTTCAACTCGCCTCGAACGTAACGATTCAACCGATTCGCGCACCGGTGAACCCTGCCGTGCGACGGCCGTACGCCCTTGACAGAGGGATGTTTCATTGCCGACACATCGGGCCGGGTCCGGCGGATTGTGTTGCTGCGAACGGCCGACACGCCATAGAGTCGCCAACCGTCGGCATGGTGCCACGCTGACCTATCGAGAAGTTTCCTGGTCACCAAGGAGGTAAGACGACTTGTGAATGAGTCGACATTTACTCCCGGGGGTGGTCAACCAGGAATGCCGGCGCGGGAATCGGGCCCCGCGGGGCTCGCGGCGGTCGGCTCCGTCGCGGTCCGCACCTTCGCAGCCCATCAGGGTCACCAGACGTCCGGGGTGACCAAGCCAGGACACATGAGCATGGATGGCCATCACGTGAACGCCATGGCCGGCGACGGTAGTGGCGGGGTCCACAACCACTTCGCCGACTACGACGAACTGCCCGACGGGCACTTCTACGACCCCGACGCCGAGTACGAGCCCGATCCGGAGTACGCGGCCACGCTCGCGCCCGACGCGGCCCGTCAGCGCCGCGAGCGCATCGGTCCCACCGGACGCCCGCTGCCGTACTTCCCGATCCCGGGTCCGCTGACCAGTCACGGACCCGCGACGATCGTCGCGATGTGCAACCAGAAGGGCGGCGTCGGCAAGACGACGTCGACCATCAACCTGGGTGCGGCGCTCGCGGAGTACGGACGCCGGGTCCTGCTGGTCGACTTCGACCCGCAGGGCGCCCTCTCCGTGGGCCTCGGCGTGAACCCGATGGAACTCGACCTGACGGTCTACAACCTGCTCATGGAGCGGGGGATGTCCGCGGACGAGGTTCTGCTCAAGACGGCGGTCCCGAACATGGACCTGCTGCCGAGCAACATCGACCTGTCCGCGGCCGAGGTGCAGCTGGTGTCGGAGGTCGCGCGCGAGTCGACGCTCCAGCGCGCCCTGAAGCCGCTCATGGCCGACTACGACTACATCGTGATCGACTGTCAGCCCTCGCTCGGCCTGCTCACCGTGAACGCCCTCACGGCGGCTCACAAGGTGATAGTGCCTCTGGAGTGCGAGTTCTTCGCACTGCGCGGTGTCGCGCTGCTGACGGAGACCATCGAGAAGGTCCAGGAGCGGCTGAACCCCGAGCTGGAGCTCGACGGGATCCTCGCCACGATGTACGACTCGCGCACGGTGCACAGCCGTGAGGTGCTCGCACGTGTCGTCGAGGCCTTCGACGAGCACGTCTACCACACGGTCATCGGGCGCACGGTCCGCTTCCCGGAGACCACGGTCGCCGGCGAGCCGATCACCACGTACGCCTCGAACTCCGTCGGTGCCGCCGCCTATCGCCAGCTCGCCAGGGAGGTGCTCGCCCGGTGTCACGCCGAGTGAGTCTGCCGGGGGCCGACGAACTGTTCCGCACCACCGGGGGCATGGCGCTCCAGTCGTCCAGCCCCAGGCGCCAGGCCAACGGTGAGGCCCGGGTACCGGCTCCCGCAGGGGAGAGCGACGGGGCCGCCGCTGAGGACGTGCCGCACTCGGTGCCCGTCCAGGGCGGCGACGGTGACGGCGACGAACATGTCGCCACCGGCGCGGACCAGGCCGGCGCGGGTGAGTCGCGCAGCCGGGGGGCCGTCGCGGAGCGTCCGATGCGCCGCCAGGGCGAGCAGGAAGGTTCTGCCTCCGGGCAGCAGGGGCCGTCGCCGCAGTCGGTCTCGGCGTCCCGCAAGCGAGGACGGGCCCCCTCGCGGCGGCCCAGCGGCCGCGAGCGGCACGACGAGAAGATCACGGTGTACGTCTCCGCCGAGGAGCTGATGGACCTGGAGCACGCGCGTCTGGTGCTGCGGGGCGAGCACGGGCTCGCGGTCGACCGCGGGCGGATCGTGCGCGAGGCGGTCGCGGTGGTGCTCGCGGATCTCGAGTCCCGCGGCGACGCGAGCATTCTCGTACGACGGCTGCGCGGGCGCTAGCGGTAGCCTGCGAGGGTCATGACCTCGAACGACGCCCCTGCCCCCGACCCCCGCTCCGCCGGTCGTCGGCGTGTGCTGGGGCGGGGTCCGGGGGGTGCGCCGCCGGTTTCGGCCGGATCCTCGGCCGAACCTTCGGTCGAAGAGGCGGCAGAAGTACCGGAGGTCCCGGTTCCATCCGTGGAACCGGGCCCCGAGCCCGAGCCGCCTGGCGGGCCTGTGGAGCCCGCCGCGTCGGACGAACCCGATGACGGGGTCTTCAAGGTCCGGCTCGCCAACTTCGAGGGGCCTTTTGATCTCCTCCTCCAGCTGATCTCCAAGCACAAGCTGGACGTCACCGAGGTCGCTCTCTCCAAGGTGACCGACGAGTTCATGGCGCACATCAGGGCGATGGGCCCGGACTGGGATCTCGACCAGACGACCGAGTTCCTGGTCGTCGCGGCCACCCTGCTGGACCTGAAGGCCGCGCGGCTGCTGCCCGCCGCCGAGGTCGAGGACGAGGCGGACCTGGCTCTCCTGGAGGCGCGCGACCTGTTGTTCGCGCGCCTGCTCCAGTACCGCGCGTACAAACAGGTCGCCGACATCTTCAGCCGCCGCCTCGACGACGAGGCCCGCCGCTATCCCCGTACCGTCGGACTGGAACCGCACCACGCCGAACTGCTGCCCGAGGTCGTCATCAGCATCGGCGCGGAGGGGTTCGCCAAGCTCGCCGTGAAGGCGATGCAGCCGAGGCCCAGGCCGCAGGTGTACGTCGACCACATCCACGCGCCCCTGGTGAGCGTGCAGGAGCAGGCCCAGATCATGGTCGCGCGGCTGCGGGTGCTGGGCGAGGCCACCTTCCAGGACCTCGTCGAGGACACCGAGGACACGCTGACCGTCGTGGCGCGCTTCCTGGCGCTGCTGGAGCTGTACCGGGAGAAGGCCGTCACCCTGGACCAGGAGACCGCCCTCGGGGAGCTGGTGGTGCGCTGGACGGGCGGGGAGGGCGATCGGGAGCCGACGGTCACCGACGAGTTCGACCGGCCGCCGGAGCCGGTGAAGGAGGAGACGAAGGCGTGAGCGAGGAGACCACCGAGGTGCCGGCCGGGCCGCGGACCGTCGCCGATCTCGATCTCAGGCCGGCCCTGGAGGCCGTCCTCATGGTCGTGGACGAACCCGCGACCGAGGAACACCTCGCGAAGATCCTCCAGCGGCCCCGGCGGCACATCGCGGACGCCCTGCGCGCACTGGCCGACGAGTACACCGTCCAGGGGCGCGGTTTCGAGCTGCGGCTCATCGCCGGCGGCTGGCGTTTCTACTCCCGGCCCGAGTACGCGGCGGCCGTCGAGGGCTTCGTGCTGGACGGCCAGCAGGCCCGGCTCACCCAGGCGGCGCTGGAGACGCTGGCGGTCGTCGCGTACCGGCAGCCGGTCAGCCGCAGCCGTGTCTCGGCGGTCCGCGGAGTCAACTGTGACGGGGTCATGCGGACCCTGTTGCAGCGCGGTCTGGTCCAGGAGGCGGGCACGGAACCCGAAACAGGTGCGATCCTGTACACGACGACGAACTACTTTCTGGAGCGGATGGGCCTGCGAGGCCTGGACGAACTCCCGGAGCTCGCACCCTTCCTTCCGGAGGCGGACGCGATCGAGGCCGAGACGCAGGAAGGTGTTCCGTCGTTCGATCCGGATGCTCCCGATGCTCCGGGTGCAGACGACGCAGACGACCAGACGGAATTTTGATGCGAAGCAGTAGCGGCAGCGGTAGCGGTGGCGGCAAGAGCGGTGGCGGGCGCGGTAACTCTCGCGGCGCCGGCAACGGCGGGGGCGACAGGCGGGGTCAGGGTCAGGGCCAGGGGCGCGGTCAGGGCTCGGGTCAGGGCCGTGGTCAGGGCCAGGGTCAGGGGCGCGGTCAGGCTCCGGGCCGAGGCCAGGGCCAGGGTCCAGGTCAGGGTCAGGGCCAAGGGCAGGCGCAGGGGCGTCCCAGCAAGCCGCGTCCCGAGGAGCGCCGCTACGACGTGGGGCCGGCCGCGACTCCGGACGGCCCGAAGTCCGGGCGTGGTGCCTCCGCGCGCGGCGGTGCCAAGGGCGGTCCCAGGCAGGGCCACAACAGCACCGGACGCGGGCGCTGGGTCCCGGCGACCTCTCGCGAGTACGACGCGCGGGCCGAGGAGCGCAACCGGGAACGGTACGCCGACAAGAAGGACGTGCAGCTGCCCAAGACGTTCCCGGGTGCCGAGCAGGAGGGCGAGCGGCTCCAGAAGATCCTGGCGCGCGCGGGCTACGGTTCCCGGCGGACCTGCGAGGAGCTGATCGAGCATGCGCGCGTGGAGGTCAACGGCGAGATCGTGGTGGAGCAGGGGCTGCGTGTCGACCCCGAGCGCGACGAGATCAAGGTCGACGGGCTGACGGTGGCCACACAGTCGTACCAGTTCTTCTCGCTGAACAAGCCCGCGGGCGTCGTCTCGACGATGGAGGACAACGAGGGCCGCCAGTGCCTCGGCGACTACGTGACGAACCGCGAGACGCGGCTCTTCCACGTCGGCCGGCTCGACACCGAGACCGAGGGCGTCATCCTGCTCACCAACCACGGTGAGCTGGCGCACCGGCTGACCCACCCCAAGTACGGCGTGAAGAAGGTCTATCTCGCGCACATCGTGGGCCCGATCCCGCGCGACCTGGGCAAGCAGCTCAAGGAGGGCATCCAGCTGGAGGACGGGTACGCGCGTGCGGACCACTTCCGGGTGGTCGAGCAGACCGGCAAGAACTACCTCGTGGAGGTCACCCTCCACGAGGGCCGCAAGCACATCGTGCGCCGCATGCTCGCGGAGGCCGGCTTCCCGGTCGACAAGCTGGTGCGCGTCTCCTTCGGTCCGATCACCCTGGGCGACCAGAAGTCGGGCTGGCTGCGCCGCCTGTCCAACACGGAGGTCGGCATGCTGATGCAGGAAGTCGATCTGTAGACCGCGCGGCGCGCTCAGCGCGTGCTCGGCTGAGTGCTCGTGCTGAGTGCTGTTGCTTGCGGCCGATCCCGGAGCTTTCCGGGGTCGGCCGTTTTTGTATCGCCAGGAAGGCCGCCGAAGCGCGCCTGGCCGCCCTGGAGGGTATCGGGTGCCCTCCAGGGCCTCGCGGCCCTCCTGGGCGCTTGAGGGGCCGCTGAGGGGCTTTTGGCGTATGGGAGTCGTCAAGAAGGCTTGTGCGGTCCGCTCGGGCTCTTTATAGTCGGTATGACTATTGGTCATAGTGACCATAAAGAGCGACCGTGAGGGGGTGGGCGGGCATGACCGCACCTGTGAACGGATCGGCGCGGGGCCGGGCGCCCGAGGGGTACGACAAGCACGCCTTCGAACCCTTCGGCGTCACTGTCGATCTGGCCGTCCTGACCCTGCGCGCGGGCGCGCTGCACGTGCTGCTCGTCGAGCGCGGTCACGAGCCGTACGCCGGCCGCTGGGCACTGCCAGGAGGCTTCGTCCTGCCCGACGAGTCCGCGGAGAACGCGGCCCGGCGTGAACTCGCCGAGGAGACCGGCCTGTCGGACGTGTCCGGGCTGCGCCTGGAGCAGTTGCGCACCTACAGCGAACCGGACCGCGACCCGAGGATGCGCGTCGTGTCCGTGGCCTTCGCCGCGCTGCTGCCGCACGCGCCCGAACCACACGGCGGCGGGGACGCGGCGCAGGCCCAGTGGCTGCGGTACAACGCCCTCGGGCCGCTCGCCTTCGACCACGACCGCATTCTGGCCGACGCCCACGACCGGGTCGGCGCCAAGCTGGAGTACTCCTGCATCGCGACCGCCTTCTGCCCGCCCGAGTTCACCCTCGGCGAGCTGCGACAGGTCTACGAGACCGTCTGGGGCACCGCGCTCGACCCGCCCAACTTCCGCCGCAAGGTGCTCGCCACCCCGGGCTTCGTCGAACCCGTACCGGGCGCCGCGCGTCTCACCGGCGGCCGGGGAAAGCCCGCCGCGCTGTACCGCGCGGGCACCGCGGACACCCTGCACCCGCCGCTGCTGCGCCCGACCACGTCGGTGTCGCCCGCCTCGCCCCCTTCGTCCCCCTCTCCCTCCTCGCCGTCCCCTTCGTCACCGTCTCCCTCGTCACCGGAAGGACGCCCCGCATGACCCCCACGACCGTCAGGAAGCGCGCCGCTAGTGGGGCGTTGATCGGGCTCGCGCTCGGTGACGCCCTGGGCTTCCCGACCGAGTTCAAGGACATCCCGTCGATCCTCGCCGCGCACGGCCCCTGGCGGCGGATAGAGCTGCCCACGCCCGCGATCGTCACCGACGACACCCAGATGACGCTGGCGCTCGCACACGGTCTGCGCGCGGCCATGGACCGGGGGCTGCTCGCCCCGGCCGGGATGGAGCGGCCGGTGCGCGAGGAGTTCGTGAAGTGGTTCCGGTCGCCGGACAACAACCGGGCGCCCGGCCGCACCTGCCTGGTCGCCTGCGAACTGCTGGAGAACGAACGGCTGCCCTGGCAGGAGGCCAGCCAGATCGGTTCCAAGGGCTGCGGAGCCAACATGCGCGTGGCGCCCCTCGGCCTGGTCGCGGCCCTGAGCGACGAACAGCGCGCCGGCGCCGCCCAGTTGCAGGCCGCGCTCACCCACGGACACCCGACGGCGCTGGCCGCGTCCGACCTCACCGCCTACGCCGTACGGCTGCTGGCCCACGGCGCCGGCCCGGCCGAACTGGTGACCCTGCTGCGTACACACGCGCACGAGAGCCGCAGCCGTTACTACCACCGCTGGCTGGGCGACCTGTGGACGCACGGCCACGATCCGAGCCCCGAGCACTTCATCGCCCGCGGCTGGGACGAGTGCCTGGCGATCCTGGACCGGCTTCAGCTCGCCGTCCGTACCGTCTCGCCCGAGGACGACCCCTGCCTCGCCACCGGCGCCGGCTGGACGGCCGAAGAAGCCCTGGCGACCGGCCTGCTGTGCTTCCTGCTCTTCCCCGACGAGCCCCTCACGGCCCTGCGCCGCGCCGCCTGCACCTCCGGCGACTCGGACTCGATCGCCTGCCTGACCGGAGCCTTCGCCGGCGCCTACCACGGCACCGACGCCTGGCCGACCCGCTGGGCGGACCGCATCGAGTACGGGGGTGACCTGCAGACACTGGGGGCGCTCTGGGACGCCTGACGGAGAGTGGGGCCCCGGACGGGCGGGGTGGGCCTGGCCCGCGTTACCGGGTGGCTGAGGCGCGGCGGGTGCGGACGAGGAAGTCCTCGACACGTCGGTGGTCCGGTTCCTCAGGCAGTGGGCTGTGGTGGGAGGCCTTCTCGGCCTCCGCCGCGAGGCGGTGCATCCGGGACTCGACCTCCGGCCACGGCACCTCGCCCCGCTTCACCGCCAGCAGCGGGCCGCGTTCGTCACCGACGTCGATCGTCAGCGTGCCCGTGCGCAGCAGATCGCGGCAGCTCGTCAGGAGGCGCAGCATGTGCATCGCGTGCTTCCAGCGCGGCGCGCCGTGGATACGGACGTCGGCCTCCAGCTTCTTGTGCTGGCCCAGCGCGTAGCGCGCGAACGTCTCGTGCGCCTGGCGGGAGAGGAACGCCCCGCGCAGGGCAAGGAGTTCGCGGCCCGTGTCGTCGGCGTACTCCACGAGGGGGGAGTGGAGGCATTCCAGGATGTTCGGGTTGGCCCGCAGAGCCAGTGTGCAGAAGCGTTCCAGCTCCCAGCTGAACTGTTCCTCCGCCGGGCCCTCCACATTCGTGGGCGGCTTCTCGAAGCGCCAGAACAGGGGAGTGGGCGCGAGAAACACCCCGCGCCGGTCCGTGTCGCTGCCGTCCGTCGCCAGACCGAAGGCGCGCGAACCCATCACACAGGCGTAGATCGTGTGGTCGCGTACCAGGGTCTCGGGGCTCTCAGGACCCTCGGAGTCGGAATGCGGGCGCATTCCGGGAGCGTACGCGGGAACCTCACGCCAGGCGGATCGAATTTCCCGCCACCGTGATCTTCTTCTCGGCCAGTGGCTGTGTCGCCGGCGGGTTGGCCACCGAACCGTCCGTGATGTTGAACTTGCTGCCGTGGCAGGTGCAGTTGATGGTGCCGCCCTTGACGTTGGCCACGGGGCACTGCTGGTGCGTGCAGATCGACGTGAAGGCCTTGAACTCGCCCTCCTTGGGCTGCGTCACCACGACCCGCTCGTCCTTGAAGATCTTCCCGCCGCCCACCGGGATGTCGGCCGTCGTGGCCAGCTCCTGGCCGGGCGAGCCGGCGGCGTCGGACGAGGACGCGGATGTGTCGCCGTACTCGCTGCACCCCGCCGTAAGCGCCGCCGCGCCCGTCGCGAGGATGACCGTGCGTCGCGTCGGGCCTTGCGTCATGTCGTCACTCCGAAGTTGCGGAAGAACCAGAGGGCGGAGGTGAGCCAGAGGATCGTCAGGGCGGTGAAGACCAGTCCGCCGACGACCGGCAGCAGCCAGCCGGGCAGCCGGTCCCAGCGAAGCAGCAGCATCTTCGCACTGAAAACGCCGAAGAAGAAGCAACCCAGGAGGGAGTGCCACATCACACGTGAATCGTATGTTTGATATCCGAACGCGTACAGACAGTGCACCGCCACCGGAACCGCCACCAGGAACGCGATCCGCCCCGACCAGCGGTGCAGAGTCGCCGACCAACCCGGGCCCGGCAGCTTCCCGTACACCATCAGTGCCGACACGACCTGGACGAGCGCGAAGCCGAACGCCGTCGTCGCGAGCCAGGACTTCACCGCGCCCGTGCTGCTGAACCCGGCCAGGTTGAAGGCGGTGCCCTCCGGGTCGTGGACCTTGCCGTACACGCCCAGGCCCACCGCCACGGCGGCGGCGACCAGTGCCGGTACGAGGTAGCGGGCGGCGCTCGGGCCGCTCGGGGCCGGCGGACGCGGAGGGAAGCTCTGGGTGGCGGCGTTCGGGTCCACGGTCATGTTCGGCTCCCTGCAAGGAGTAAGGAGTGGGGTGTCAGGGCGTGACCGGGCGGGCCGTCAGCCGCTGGCCGTCGATCGTGACCGCGCCGGTCTCCGGGTCGATCCGGGGCGCGGGGGAGGGCTTGCCGTCGCGCTTGAGGATGCCGACCTGCTCTCCGGTGGACAGCACGATCCAGCCGCCGTCGACCTTGGCGTTCCGTACGGTCGCGGTCGCCCGGTAGAGCCCGGACGGCTTGACCGCCTTGTCCGCGGTGAAGGCGTAGTGCCCGCCCTCGATGTCGACCGTGCCGCGGATGCTCTTGCCCTTGAGGGCGCCGTTCAGTACGGAGCCGCCGTCGCCCGTGAGCTTCATGGAACCATCGGCCTCGACAGCGCCCTTCAGCCACGACTCCTTGTCATGGCCGTCGCAGAAGTACGCGATCGCCCTGCCGTCGCGCAGCGAGACCGACACCGCGGAGGAGTCGTCGTCCGTCCGGCCCGCGTAGTCGGCGTTCGGTGCTGGAGTCCTGCTGGGCGACGGGGACGGAGACGCGGGTGGGGAAGGCGACGGAGACGTCTTCGTGGCGGTCGGTGCCTGCGACGGTGACACCTTGTCGGCGGGTGAGTCGGCCTGGGACGTGGATGCGGGCTTCGTCCCGGTCGTCGCATTGAGCGACAGCATGAACAGGGCCAACAGCAGTCCCGCGAGCAGTGTGAAAAGCGGTCCGGTGCGTTTCATCGGGCCTCCCCCGAGGCGAGTTTCCTGCTATCAGAGCGGACCCGCGCCTCCGCGTCCAGAGCGCACGGGCGTGTTCGCGCTCCAACTCGCGGATTGGGGCGAATCGGGTGACATTGACAAAGCCCGGTGCGAGTCGCGCGACGCGTCTCAGCGGGCGGGCGCCGCGCGTCCGTTCCGCACGGGCTGACTAGGCTGGATGGACCAGGAGCCGATCCGTGGAGTCGAACACATGGATCAGCTCCGCATACGTACATCAGCAAGGAGCATCACCGTGGCGGTACGAGCGGTCCGGGGCGCCGTCCAACTGGACCGGGACGAGGCCGGGCACATGGACGAGCGGGTCAGCGAGCTGCTCACCGCGGTCCTGGAGCGCAACAGCCTCACCGCGGACGACCTGATCAGCGTCTGGTTCACGGCCACCCCCGACCTGCACAGCGACTTCCCGGCCGCCGCGGCCCGCAAGCTCGGCATCGTCGACGTACCGCTGATCTGCGCCCAGGAGCTGGACATCGAGGGCGCGATGCCACGGGTGGTCCGGATCCTCGCGCACATCGAGTCGGACCTGCCCCGCGCCGACGTCGCGCACGTCTACCTCGGTGCCGCGGGGGCCCTGCGCAAGGACATCGCCCAGTGAGAACCGCACTCGTCATCGGCACGGGCCTCATCGGTACGTCCGCCGCGCTCGCCCTCGTCTCGCGCGGCGTCGTCGTCCATCTCGCCGACCACGACCCCGAGCAGGCCCGTACGGCGTCCGCGCTGGGCGCCGGTACGGACGAGGCGCCTCAGGGGCCGGTCGACCTCGCGATCATCGCCGCGCCGCCCGCGCACGTGGCCGGCGCCCTCGCCGACGCGATGCGCCGGGGTGTCGCGCGCGGCTACCTCGACGTGGCCAGCGTCAAGGGCGGCCCGCGCCGCGAGCTGGAGGCGCTGGGCCTCGACCTGGCGTCGTACATCGGCTCGCACCCCATGTCCGGCCGCGAGAAGTCCGGCCCGCTGGCCGCGACCGGCGACCTCTTCGAAGGCCGGCCCTGGGTGCTCACGCCGACCCGCGACACGGACACCGAGGTCCTGAACCTCGCCCTCGAACTGGTCTCGCACTGCCGTGCGGTCCCCGTCGTCATGGACGCGGACGCCCACGACCGTGCCGTGGCCCTCGTCTCCCACATGCCCCACCTGGTCGCCAGCATGGTCGCCGCGCGGCTGGAGAACGCGGAGGAGGCGGCCGTACGGCTGTGCGGGCAGGGCATCCGGGACGTGACCCGGATCGCAGCCTCCGATCCCGGCATGTGGATCGACATCCTCTCCGCCAACCCCGGGCCGGTCGCCGATCTCCTGACGGACGTCGCCGCCGACCTGGGGGAGACGGTCCAGGCGCTGCGGTCCCTCCAGTCCTCCGACGAGGCGAAGCGCCGCGAAGGGGTCGCCGGGGTCGAGGACGTCCTGCGGCGCGGGAACGCCGGGCAGGTCCGGGTGCCCGGCAAGCACGGGTCCGCTCCGCTGGTGTACGAGGTCGTGGCCGTTCTCATCGACGACCAGCCCGGGCAGCTGGCCCGGATCTTCGCCGATGCGGGGCGGGCGGGGGTCAACATCGAGGATGTGCGGATCGAGCACGCTACGGGGCAGCAGGCGGGGCTTGTGCAGTTGATGGTGGAGCCGAAGGCGGCGCCGGTGCTTTCTGCTTCGCTGCGGGAGCGAGGGTGGGCGATTCGGCAGTAGGGGGCCGGCGTAGCTGGGGGCCCCGCCCCCAGACCCCCGGTCGGCCCTGAAGGGGTCTCGTCCTCAAACGCCGGACGGGCTGGAGTTGCCGGGACCGGCGTCGAAGAGGCAAGGCACGGGCTGAAGATGCCGGAACCGGCGTTGATGAGGCGCCGTGCGGGCCGAAGGGGCTTGCGGCCGGATGAGTGACTCGCACCCAGTAACCTTGTCCGGGGCACCCAGCGCCCCCGCCCCACCACCCCGGACCAGGAAGGTGCCTCCACAGTGGATCGCGCCGCAGTGATTGTCGCCATTGACGGGCCCTCCGGCACAGGCAAGTCGAGCACGTCGAAGGCTGTTGCCGCGCAGCTCGGGCTGAGCTACCTGGACACCGGGGCCCAGTACCGGGCGATCACCTGGTGGATGGTGACCAACGGGATCGACATCACGGACCCCTCCGCGATCGCCGCCGTGGCAGGCAAGCCCGAGATCGTCTCCGGCACGGACCCGGAGCACCCGACGATCACCGTGGACGGCACCGACGTCGGCGGCCCGATCCGTACCCAGGAGGTCACCTCCAAGGTCAGCGCGGTGAGCGCCGTCCCGGAGGTGCGTGCCCAGATCACCGGGTTGCAGCGTTCCATCGCCGGGTCCGCCGAGAAGGGGATCGTCGTCGAGGGCCGGGACATCGGGACGACCGTGCTGCCCGACGCCGACCTGAAGATCTTCCTCACCGCCTCCCCGGAGGCGCGTGCCGCCCGCCGCAGCGGTGAGCTGAAGGGGGCCGACGTCAACGCCACCCGTGAGGCGCTGCTGAAGCGGGACGCGGCCGACTCCAGCCGCAAGACCTCGCCGCTCGCCAAGGCGGACGACGCGGTGGAGGTCGACACCTCCGAGCTGACCCTGCAGCAGGTCATCGAGTGCGTCGTCACCCTCGTCGAGGAGAAGCGGGACGCGAAGTGAGCGCTCCATCGAAGGCGCCGCAGCCGTCGCAGGTGTCGAAGGCGGCCGGGATTCCCACCGAGCGGGGTGCCGAGGTCGGGCGGCGCATCGGCGTCGGCCTGATGTACGGGCTGTGGAAGCCGCGCGTCCTGGGCGCCTGGAAGGTCCCCGCGACCGGTCCGGTGATCCTCGCCGTCAACCACTCGCACAACATCGACGGCCCGATGGTCATCGGCGTGGCGCCCCGGGCGTCGCACTTCCTGGTCAAGAAGGAGGCGTTCATCGGCCCGCTCGCCTCGTTCATGCGCGCCACCGGCCAGCTGGAGGTGGACCGCTCGACCGCCGACCGTACGGCGATCACCCAGGCCCTGGGTGTGCTGGCGAGGGGCGGGGTCCTCGGGATCTTCCCCGAGGGCAGCCGCGGCGAGGGCGACTTCGCCTCGCTGCGTTCCGGTCTCGCCTACTTCGCCGTGCGCAGCGGTGCCAAGGTGGTTCCCGTGGCCGTTCTGGGAAGTACCGACCGGCGCGGACGGTTGATAAAGGGGCTGCCTCCGCTGCGCAGCCGCGTCGACGTGGTCTTCGGTGACCCGTTCGAGGCGGGCGACGGCACCGGGCGGCGTACGCGCGCGGCGCTGGACGAGGCGACCGTACGCATTCAGAAGCAGCTCACCGCGCACCTGGAGAACGCCAGACGGCTCACCGGCCGGCCGGAAAACGCCGGGCGCCCCGCTGAGCGCTGAGCGACACTTGAGTACTTGAGCGATTCAGTAGTGGATCACCCGATACCGGGAGGTTCCACCGATCACCACGATGAACGAGGTACGGACTTCATGAACGACCACATTCCCTCCGAGGGCTCGGGAGAGTACGAGCACGGAGAGCTTGGTGACGCCGACGCCACCGAGTATGCAGCGTTCATGGAGCTCGCCGCGGTCGAGGGCTTCGACGCCGAGGATGTCGAGGGCGCGCTCGACGAGGCGGGGCACGGGCCGCTGCCCGTCCTCGCCGTCGTGGGGCGGCCGAACGTCGGCAAGTCGACGCTCGTCAACCGCATCATCGGGCGCCGCGAGGCCGTCGTCGAGGACAAGCCCGGCGTCACCCGCGACCGCGTCACCTACGAGGCCGAATGGGCCGGGCGGCGCTTCAAGATCGTCGACACCGGCGGCTGGGAGCAGGACGTCCTCGGTATCGACGCCTCCGTGGCCGCGCAGGCCGAGTACGCGATCGAGGCGTCCGACGCGGTCGTCTTCGTCGTCGACGCCAAGGTCGGCGCGACCGACACCGACGAGGCGGTCGTGCGGCTGCTGCGCAAGGCCGGCAAGCCCGTCGTCCTGTGCGCCAACAAGGTCGACGGGCTGAGCGGCGAGGCCGACGCCACGTCCCTGTGGGCCCTCGGGCTCGGCGAGCCGCACCCCGTCTCCTCGCTGCACGGCCGTGGCACCGGCGACATGCTGGACGCCGTCCTGGAGGCGCTGCCCGAGGCACCCGCGCAGACCTTCGGCGTCGGGGTCGGCGGCCCGCGCCGTATCGCCCTCATCGGTCGCCCGAACGTCGGCAAGTCCTCGCTGCTGAACAAGGTGGCGGGCCAGGAGCGCGTGGTCGTCAACGAGGTCGCGGGCACCACCCGTGACCCGGTCGACGAGCTCATCGAACTCGGCGGCGTCACCTGGAAGTTCATCGACACGGCGGGCATCCGCAAGCGCGTCCACCTCCAGCAGGGCGCCGACTACTACGCCTCGCTGCGCACGGCCGCCGCCGTGGAGAAGGCCGAGGTCGCGGTCATCCTGATCGACGGCTCGGAGAACATCTCCATCCAGGACCAGCGCATCGTCACCATGGCCGTCGACGCGGGCCGTGCGATCGTCCTCGCGTACAACAAGTGGGACACGCTCGACGAGGAGCGCCGCTACTACCTGGAGCGGGAGATCGAGACCGAGCTCGCCCAGGTGGCGTGGGCGCCCCGCGTCAATGTCTCGGCGCGCACCGGCCGTCACATGGAGAAGCTGGTCCCGGCGATCGAGGCCGCCCTCGCGGGCTGGGAGACCCGGGTCCCGACGGGCCGGCTGAACGCCTTCCTCGGCGAACTGGTCGCCGCCCACCCGCACCCGGTCCGGGGCGGAAAGCAGCCGCGCATCCTGTTCGGCACCCAGGCGGGCACCAAGCCGCCGCGGTTCGTGCTCTTCGCCTCCGGCTTCATCGAGGCCGGCTACCGCCGCTTCATCGAGCGCCGGCTGCGCGAGGAGTTCGGCTTCGAGGGCACGCCGATCCACATCTCGGTCCGGGTGCGCGAGAAGCGCGGCAGGAAGAACTAGCTGAACGAGCGGAACCAGCAGTCGTACGTCTTCTGCGTGACTGAGGGCGGCCCCGGATGGGAGCCGCCCTCAGCCACGTGCAGGTGTCGTGGTCACACACTCCGGCGGGGGCCCGGTGGCAGTGCCGCCGGGATGTGGGTCATCCCGGTGTAGTGCTGCTGCCGTCCGCCCGTCGGCCATACGGCGGTCGGGGTCGCCGTCTGCCCCTGTTGTGCGTCGAGTTGACCGACCCGCTGCCACACGGACTGCTGCCCGCCGCCCTGGCTGCCCTGACCGCCGTTGCGCGCGCTGAACGCACCCGCGCTGTAGGCGCTGTACGAGCCCGTGCCCGACCCGTACGAGCCGCCGTACGGGGTGAGGCCGTTCGGGCTGGTGCCGAAGGCCGAGAAGTCCAGCTCGTCCTCGCCACTGCGGTCGCCCGGCAGCGAGCGGAAGGACTTGCCGTACTCGGCGTAGAGCGAGTCGTAGATCGGCGTGGCCGATGGGCCGCTGGGGTAGTCCTGGGTCGACCGCGCGGACGGGATCGACTGGTAGGACTGGCGGCGGGGGACGTCGTAGGTGTGCACATACGTCCAAACGACCCCACCGTTCATCGGATGCGGCCGACGACGGGTTTTGCGGGGCGCGCGAGCGCCCCTGCAGGGGCGCGGGGCTGTCACATTCGCGGCTCCGCCGCGTGGGCGCGACGAGCCACACTCAACCGATGGCCGCCAACCTACTGGGGCGCCCCCGGTCTACAGCGCTCACGTACCCGCCAGAGGCAAAGCACTGGCGACCAGCTTGCCGATACCCGCCGCCTTGTCCAGCGCGTCCCGCAGCAGGTCCTCGCGGGGCTGGCGGCCGATCGAGCCGACCGGCGCCGCGAACATCAGCACCTGCTGGTGCTTGTTGGCGGCGGCGCGCCAGCTCTCGGTGACCTGGAGGGGCTGGTGCGCCTGCCACCAGGCCACCGCGGAGCCGCCGTTCGGGCCCGGCTGGAGTACGGCGTGCAGCTGGCCCGCCGCGAGCAGCACCGACCAGCCGTGCAGCACGGGCGGCACCTCCGTCAGCTCGGTCAGCGGCATGAAGCCCTGCTCGATGAGGAGCGGCAGGAAGTCGTCGCCCACGCCGGTCGCGCCGGGGCGGACGATCGGGGCGGTCGGTTCGACGACCAGGGCGGGGTGCAACTCGCCCTCGATCAGGACCAGTCCGCTGGTGACGCCCAGTACGGCCTGTTCGGGTGCGGCCATCGGGGCCTCCTCGTCGGCGTTGATGGAGCGGACCGCGCCCTGGAGCTGCTCCTCGGTGACCTGGACGACCTGCGAAGGCAGGCAGCCCGCGTGGGCGAAGGCGAGGACGGCGGTCTCGTCCCCGATGAAGAGGACGGTGCTGGTGCGCTCCTGGGCGGAGTCGCCCGGCGTGCGGCAGGACGTGCAGTCGTAACTGCCCGGGGCGTTGTCGCCGACGAGCAGGCGGTCGGCTTCTTCGTCGCCGATCTCGGCGCGGACCTCGTCGCTGACATCGAGCATGCGCGGCACGGGTGGCTCCCTCGGGATGCGGTGCGTGGCGAGACCGGGTCGCCCCCGGCCGGTGAGTCCGGACAGTCCGGGCTCATAAAGAGGACAACGGCGATCTGTGTCAGGGGTCACGCTGCACGGCGAACGTAATCGAACCATCCGGCGCACACGGTCACACTGGGTGCGGAATCGGGCACTCCATGTCAAGTAACGGGCGGGTTACGGAAGTTGGTTTGGTGAACTGACTCACAGTTTGTCCGAGTAGCTGGTTGATAAATCGGGAAATGCGCGAATTAAGTGGGTGGCCGGAATTCGCCGATACCCACGGTAACTATGAACTGGCCTGGGACAACAGGGAGTTGGTTGATATCACCTCGTCAGGGTCCATAGATTCCTCCGCCGAGTGCACCTAGCACCGCTTGGGTACGTCCGCCGGCAGCGCAGAACCAGACATCGCGCAGCACCACCGTCGGCGGACGGGGCGGAGTGTGCCGACCGCGTCTGTGTGCGGCCGACATGTTCCGGTCAGGGGGAGCCCGGGTCTGTGGAGAGGGATCTACATGTCCGAATGTGCCGATAGCTACACCCGCAAGACGCGCAAGACGGCGGTCCTCGCCGGAGCGGCACTGCTCGCTCCGCTCGGCCTGCTGGCCGCGACCGGCAACGCCGCGGCAGCGGACAGCGGGGTGTGGGACCGCATCGCCCAGTGCGAGAGCGGCGGAAACTGGCACATCAACACCGGCAACGGCTACTACGGAGGACTCCAGTTCTCCGCCGGAACCTGGCGCGCCTACGGCGGCACGGCCTACGCGGCCACCGCCGACGGAGCCAGCCGGTCCCAGCAGATCGCCGTCGCCACCAAGGTCCAGGGCGCCCAGGGCTGGGGTGCCTGGCCGACCTGTTCGGCACGCGCCGGGGCCGGCGGGAGCGCTCCCGCGGTTTCGGGCTCCGACTCGGGCTCCGGTTCGGCCACGACCAAGTCGACGAAGAAGTCGGCCAAGCCGTCCACCGGGCAGTCGGCCGGGAAGACGAACGGTTCCGGCGGGTCCGCCGCGTCCGAGGCTCCGTCGAAGGCACCTGAACGTTCGACGGCCCACGTCGGGCGCAGCTCGTCCCGCGGCGACTACACGGTTCGCGCGGGCGACACCCTGAGCGGTATAGCCGCCCGGTACACGACCACCTGGCAGCATCTCTACGCCGCCAACAAGGCTGTCATCGGCGACAGTCCCGACCTGATCGTGCCCGGACAGAGGCTCGACTTCTGAGCCGTTCCCCCTGCTTCGGGCCCGGTGCCCCACCCGCTCCTCGGACCGGGTGGGGCACCGGCGTCCCGCGCGGTCATCCCGAGGGGCCGGCCGGTTCGGCCGCCTCCCCGCTGAACACGACAGCGCCCCGGCGGAGTTCGTACACGAGAGCCCGGCGGCCGTGCAGGACGGGCGGCAAGGGTGCTCTTCCCGGCACCGTCGGGCCCGGCACCGCCACCGGGAGGCTGCGGATCCGGGCCGCCACGGCGACGGCGATCACCGCCATGACCGGCAGCGGCTGCCGGACGGGTCCAGCCGGACGTACGGAGCCGGCGGGACGCCCGTCAGGCCCGCGGTGAATGAGCCGGACGCCCAGCCCGCCGCGGCCCGGCGGTCCGCGTCGATGCCGTTCAGCACCGGCGGCCGGTACGGCACCGATCCGCGCCGGCCTCATCACCAGCGCGATCAGCCCGGTCGGCGCCACCACCGTCACCGGCCCGCGCGACGGCGCCAAGGTGCCGCACGGTCGAGGTCCGGCGGTGAGGCGACGGCGGCAGCGGCGTCGGCAACAACGAGTGCGTGTACCGGCTGACCGACGGGAACGACGGGAACAAGTCGTCGCCCTGGTCGTCACCACCGCCCTCGACTGCGCGGCGACGTACCGCAGTCGGCGTACCGGCCCCGATCGTTGAGGACGGTGGTTGTCCGCGACCGCTGGCAGACTCGCTCCCATGTTGGAGACCTCGGCACGGCTGCTGCGACTGCTCTCGCTGCTCCAGGCCCACCGCGAATGGTCCGGCCCCGACCTGGCGGACCGCCTCGGGGTGACCCCGCGTACCGTCCGCCGGGACGTGGACCGGCTGCGCGAGCTGGGTTATCCCGTGGACGCCAGTCCGGGCACCGGGGGCGGCTACCGGCTCGGCGCCGGGGCCGAGTTGCCGCCGCTGCTGCTGGACGACGACGAGGCGGTCGCCGTGGCAGTGGGGCTGCGGACCGCCGCCGGGCAGGGCATCGAGGGCATCGGCGAGACCTCCGTACGGGCACTGGCCAAGCTCGAACAGGTGCTGCCCGACCGGCTCCGCCGACGGGTGGGGGCCCTGAACGCCTTCACCGTGCCCATGCTGCGCCGGCCGCAGCCCTCCGCCGTCGACCCGGCCGTCCTCACCGAACTCGCCCACCTCTGCCGGGACACGGAGCTGCTGCGCTTCGAGTACCAGGGACACGAGGGGGCTGCGTCGATGGCTCGCCGTACCGTCGAACCGCACCGGCTGGTGTGCACCGAGCGGCGCTGGTATCTGGTCGCCTGGGACGTCGACCGCGCCGACTGGCGTACGTTCCGGGTGGACCGCATCACGCCGAAGCCGCCGCACGGACCGCGCTTCGCCCCTCGTACGCCCCCTGCGGACGATCTCGCCGCCTACGTGTCCCGAGGGGTGTCCACGCGCGCGTACGCCTCGCATGCCGTCGTACGGCTGCTGGTGCCCCTCGCACAGGCCGCGGAGCGGATCTCGCCCTCCGCCGGGACGCTGGAGCCGGACGGCGACGAGGCGTGTCTGCTGCGGACCGGGGCGGCGAACCTCGATGTGATGGTCATCCACGTGATGCTCATGGGCTTCGAGTTCGAGGTGCTGGAGCCCGCGGAACTCGTCGACGTGATCATGACCTCCCGGGACCGGCTGTCTCGCGCGGTGGAGCGTTCGCCGCGAACTCGGAGCAGCTCACAGGCACCGTCGTGAAGATGTGATGCGGAGGTTATGTGGGGAAGCCGTGGGTGTTTTATACGTTCTGTCGCAGGGGTGGCGGCCGAGACACGTGGCATCAACACGTATGACGTGTGTAAGAGGCGCGTAAGACGTCGGAGTGGGGGCGGCCGGTGTAATTCACGGTCATCGAGTTGACCTTCCGGCCATCTCGGACGGGGTTTATGGGGGCTCGCGGAGAGTCGGCGAATTACGTTCGAATGGCCGTCGGAAGTATGGGTGACCAGCCCTTGTGCGTGCCGGTGCATGATGATTATCGCCCGGAATGGATGGCGTGATCTTGTGACAGAAGCGTGACCGGAGTTGTACCGAGTGATGCGTGGGGCCGGGGTCCGGGGTTCCCCGGCCGTCGGTGTGCGCCTACCGTGGCGGGCATGTCATCGATTCCCAGGCCCGAAGAACCCCAGGACAGCCCGGACAGCTATATCGGCCTCGGCGCGGCGGGGGCCGAGCGGCTCGCCCGGGAGCGCGGCTGGTCCGCGGTGCGGTCGCTGCCGCCCGGGGCGATCATCACCATGGAGTACCGGTCGGGGCGGCTCAACTTCGAGGTCGCCGACGGCAGGGTGACACGCTGCTGGAAGGGCTGAGGCCGGCCGGCACGCCCCCGGTGGCTCAGCCGTTTCCGGGCAGGGGGCGGGCCGAAGGGTTGCCGGTGGCTCGCGGGGCACGGTCCGCGTGCGGCGGGCGGCGGCTGCCGACGGGGGTGACCGGGCTGCGCTCCGAGCGGATCGCGTGGGTGCCCGGGGCCGGATGTGCGGGGTGCGCGGGAGCCCGGGACGAACGGGCCGCCGCAGTGGTGTTCTCGCGGGCCGTGACCTCCTCCTCGGCGGTCGCGTACGGCTTGAACAGCGCCGGGGAGCCGACCCGGGCCGGGACGGGCGCGGTGCTGGGGCCACGGGCGCGCCTGCGGTCGCGCAGGTCCAGGATCCAGGTCTCGGTGCGGGTGATCAGCGGCTCGCACCACGGCAGCGCCAGCAGGACCAGCAGGCCCGCGACCCAGCCGAGGATGACATCGCTCAGCCAGTGCGTACCCAGATAGACCGTGGTGAGGCCGACGCCGAGCGACATCAGGGCCGAACCCGCGGACAGCCAGCGCCTGGTCCACGGGGTGGAGGCCAGATAGGCCAGGATGCCCCAGGTCACCACGGCGTTCGCGGTGTGACCGCTGGGAAATATATCCCCGCCCATCCCCATCTCGTTCGAGCCGATGGTGGTCGCGTAGTGCGGTCCGAGGCGGCCCATGCCGATCTTGGCGGCGCCGACCGTGACGTTGAGCAGCAGCAGCGCGGCGCCGAACGTGAGCAGCGGGCGCAGGGTGTGCTGACGCCAGGCGCGCCAGCCCAGCCAGGCCGAGATCATCACGGCGGTGGGGCCGCGCTGACCGAGCACCACGTAGTAGTCGAGGAACGCGTGGATCTTCGGCCACTGCTGGTAGGGCCGGAAGAACATGACCTGCCAGTCGAGCCGGACCAGCCATGAGGTGATCACGACGGCCCACACGGTGGCGAGATAGAAGGCCAGGGTCGCGACAAGGAGCGCGATCCTGTGCCGGCTCATCTTCGGCACATCGATGTGGGTCGGCCGTCCCGGTTCACGGTCCAGCCTCGCGAACACCCGGTCCAGACGGGCGAGGTTTCCTTCGGTACGCACCCAATCGACGTTACAGCGAGTGAGCTCGGATCTCCGCCCAATCCACGGCTTTGTAATGACGATGTGATGTGGGATTCCTCTCAGGGTCATGTTTAATTCCCCGGAATCCCTATTCGGCGACTCTCCTTCCCCCATTTTCATTGATCATGCGGCGGTGTTGTTTTATGGCTCTTTTGAATTGGTTCACCAGATGGTTGTCCGGAATTCGCCGGACGGTCGCTCAGGGGGGACCGGAGCCGTTCAGCCAGGAGGCCCCGTAGGCAGCGGAGGCCACCGCGACCACGGCCGTCACCAGCACCGACCTGCTGGTACGCGGCCGGGCCAGCGCCTGGGCGAGCGGCAGCAGGAGAGGGAACGCGGGCAGCAACAGGCGTGGTTTCGAGCCGAAGTAGCTCGACGCGCACAGGGCGAGCACGGTGACGACACCCGCGTACACCAGCAGTGGCAGCGGCTGGCGCTGCCGTACGCAGGTGACGAACAGCCAGATCAGCAGGCCCACACCGATGATCAGCCCGACGCCGGCGAGTGCCGACGGGAACGACGTGAACTTGTCGGCGACGAAGCGGGCGAACGCGGCACCGCCGTCGAAACCGTTGCGCCAGCCGGCCTGGACGTCCAGGTAGCCCAGGGGGCCCCTGCCGGTGCGGTGGCCGACCCACAGGACGTAGCCGGCGGCGCCGAGCGGCGCGATCAGCATGCCGAGGGCGCGCCGCCAGACGGGTGCGCCGTGCGAGCCGGGCACGCTTCGGTCCCGCACGTACGAGGTACCGAACGAGGCGATGGCCGTCACCCACACCGCCGCCACCACCGCGAGTCCCACGGGGCGGGTCAGGCCCGCCAGCAGGGCCAGGGTGCCTGCCGTCAGCCAGCGGCCGGTGAGGACCGCGTACAGGGACCAGGCGGCCAGGGCGGTGAACAGTGACTCGCTGTACGCCATCGACTGGACGATCCCGACCGGCAGCACCGCCCACACCAGTACGGCGCAGATGCCGACCCGGCGGCCGTAGACGTGGTCCGCGACCGCGAACACGCCCCAGGCGGCGGCGAGCGACGCGAGGGCGCTGACCGCGAAGCCCGCGTCGGCGTACGACATCGGGGTCACCGCTGCCAGGAGCCGCTCCAGCCAGGGCAGCAGCGGGAAGAAGGCGAGGTTCGAGTGCACGTCACCGTTGGGGAGGCGTACCTCATAGCCGTAGCCGAGTTCGGCGACCCGTGTGTACCAGAGAGAATCCCAGCGGGCCGTCAGCAGCGTGTACGCGCTCTTGTCCCGCGCCGCGCTCCACAGGGCCAGCGCGACCAGGCCCAGCATGCGGACGGCCGCGTACCCGAGGAGGGCGGGCGCCGCTCGGCGGAGCGTGGGCGGCATGGGGAGCGGGCGGGTGCCAGGATCTGTCACCGGTCGATTATCGGCGGCGTACGGAACGAGGACGGGCGTGGAGGCGGGCGGCCCGCCGGGTGCGTGGTGTACGACACACGGGTGCCGTGGGCGGGTGAGAGGTCCGCCACTTTTCGCCGCTGTGAACTCGCGTACGCTGTCGGACCACTCGCTTTTCGCCGCGCGGACCGAGGACACCGCTCCTCCTCGGCCGAAGCCGGAGCCCCCGGGGAGTCCCCACCCCGCGGACCGCCGAACGCGAGGGAATCTTGGAGGTACGTACATGTCCGGGACGACCACGGCTGCCGCCGCGCTGCGCCGTCGGGCGGCCGGGGCGCGTGCCAACCGCTGGGTCGTCCTGTTCGTCCTCTGTACGAGCCTGCTGCTCGTCGCGGTCGACGCGACCGTGCTGCACGTGGCGGTGCCCGCCGTCAGCGAGGACCTCCGGCCCGGCGCGATCGAGCTGCTCTGGATCGTCGACGTCTATCCGCTGGTCTGCGCCTCACTGCTGATCCTTTTCGGCACGCTCGGCGACCGGGTCGGCCGCAGACGGATCCTGCTCCTCGGCTACGGGCTGTTCGGCGTCGCCTCCGGCCTGGCCGCCCTCGCCGACAGTGCCCCGGTACTGATCCTGGCGCGGGCGCTGCTGGGCGTCGGCGGCGCGATGATCATGCCGGCGACGCTGTCGATCCTGCGCCAGGTCTTTCCCGAACGGCGCGAACGAGCGGTGGCGATCGGTGTCTGGAGCGCGGTGGCCGCGGTGGGCGCGGCGGTCGGTCCGCTGCTCGGCGGCTTCCTGCTGGAGCACTTCTGGTGGGGTTCGGTCTTCCTCGTCAACATCCCGCTGATGCTGGTCAGCCTGCCGATCGGGCGGCTGCTGCTGCCCGAGTCGCGCGGCGAGGGGGGCGACGGCCCGTGGGACGTGGTCGGTGCGCTGACGGCGGCCGCCGGGCTGTTCGGCGTCGTGCTGGGTGTGAAACGGCTGGGCGGCGGGGAAGGGGCCGGGAACTTCCTGACGCTCGCGCCGCTGGTGGTGGGCGCGGTGCTGCTGGTGCTCTTCGTACGGAGGCAGCGGCGGCGTACGCATCCGCTGGTCGACCTGGGGATGTTCGCGCGGCCCGCGTTCAGTACGTCCGTCGGATGCATCGTGCTGGCGATGCTCGCGCTGGTCGGACTTGAGCTGATCGCGGCGCAGTATCTGCAACTGGTGCTGAGGCTCTCGCCGTTGCAGACGGGGCTACGGCTGCTGCCGCTGACGTTGGCGGCCATGGCGGCAGGACTCGCCGGGGCGCGGCTGCTGCGGAGGTTCGGGCCACGGACGATGGTGTGCGCCGGGTTCTGCCTCACCGCGGCGGCGGTCGTGCTGCTGACGGCGATGGGCGGTGAGGACAACGCGGGGCTGATGCTGTCCGGGTTCGTGTTGTTGGGCTTCGGCCTGGAGACGACGCTCTTCGGGGCGTACGAGTCGATGCTGAGCGAGGCTCCGGCGGCGCAGGCGGGCGGGGCGGCGGCGATCGGCGAGACGTCGTACCAGCTGGGCGCGGGGATCGGGATCGCGCTCCTGGGAAGCGTGATGAACGCGGCGTACGCGCCGGGGGTGGGGTCGGTGCCGGGGGTTCCGGCGTCGGCGTCGGCTGCGGCGGGGCGTTCGCTGGGCGAGGCGTACGAGGTTGCCGGGCGGCTCGGGGGGTCGCCTGGGGTTGCCCTGCGGGCGGCGGCTCGGGACGCGTTTGTGCACGGGTTGCATGTGACGTTGCTGGTGAGTGCGGGGTTGTTGCTGCTGGGGGCGGTGATGGCGTTGCGGTTGCCGCGGGTGATGCAGTGTGGCGGTGCCGCTGAGGCGGTTGCCGTGCCTGGTCCTCGGGAGGTCGCGGGGTCCCGTGTGTCGGTGTGAACGCCGGGGGGTGTCTCCCACCCACGCACCACCCGTGACGGTCCCTTGAGGGGTGGACGTTTCCCGTGGGGGGTACGGGAGCGTCGGCGGGTGGCGGGTGGCGGGTGGCGGGTGGGTCCGGGGGTGCGCGTTGGGTGTGGGGTGCGGGTGTGGGTGACGCGGTGGGTGGACGGGTGCGGGGCGTTGTCCTGGGTCGGCGGACCACTGGGCCTGGCTGCCGCCGTCGATAGGCGGTGACCGGCAGGCGTCGACGCTGCCTAGCCCCCGCGGGTGACGTGAGTCTGTCGGTTGGGTCGCACGGGTGGGCGGGGTGCGGAAAGCTGTGAGCGGGAGGCGTTGACGGTGGGGTCGCCTCGCGGGTCATGTGGATCTGTCGACAGGGCCGCACCGGCGTGCGTGGGCGTTCGCTGGACGTGCGGCACGCTCCGTCGTACCGTCGGGACCAGTGTCGTAACTAGCGGTGCTAGTTTAACCGAGTTGCCGGAGGGCTCCCTGTGGCCGTGTTCGCGAAGCTCCCCCCTTTCGACCCCGCCGACCCGCTCGGCCTCGACGACCAGCTGGACGCGGAGGACCTGGCGATCAGGGACACCGTGCGGACCTGGGCGGCGGACCGCGTGCTGCCGTATGTCGCCGAGTGGTTCGAGGCGGGGGAGCTGCCGGACATCAGGGGGCTCGCCCGTGAGCTGGGCGGCCTCGGCGCCCTCGGGATGTCCCTCACCGGGTACGGCTGCGCCGGCGCGTCCGCCGTGCAGTACGGCCTCGCCTGTCTGGAGCTGGAGGCCGCCGACTCCGGAATCCGCTCCCTCGTCTCCGTGCAGGGCTCGCTCGCCATGTACGCCATCCACAGCTTCGGCAGCGAGGAGCAGAAACAGCACTGGCTGCCGCAGATGGCCTCCGGCGACGTCATCGGCTGCTTCGGGCTGACCGAGCCCGACCACGGCTCCGACCCCGCCGGCATGCGCACGTACGCCAAGCGCGACGGCGCGGGCGGCGACTGGGTGCTGGGCGGCCGGAAGATGTGGATCACCAACGGGTCCGTGGCCGGCGTGGCCGTCGTATGGGCGCAGACCGACGACGGCATCCGCGGCTTCGTCGTGCCCACCGACACCCCCGGGTTCTCCGCGCCCGAGATCAAGCACAAGTGGTCGCTGCGCGCCTCCGTCACCAGCGAGCTGGTGCTCGACGACGTGCGGCTGCCCGCCGATGCCGTACTGCCCGAGGTCACCGGACTGCGCGGACCCCTCGGCTGTCTCTCCCACGCCCGCTACGGGATCGTCTGGGGCGCCATGGGCGCGGCCCGGTCCTGTTTCGAGGCCGCTGTCGACTACGCGAAGACGCGCGAACAGTTCGGGCGGCCCATCGGCGGGTTCCAGCTCACCCAGGCCAAGCTCGCCGACATGGCGGTCGAGCTGCACAAGGGGATTCTGCTCGCCCACCATCTGGGGCGGCGGATGGACGCCGGCCGCCTGCGTCCCGAGCAGGTCAGTTTCGGCAAGTTGAACAACGTACGAGAGGCCATCGACATCTGTCGTACGGCCCGGACGATCCTCGGCGCCAACGGGATCTCGCTTGAATACCCCGTGATGCGGCACGCGACGAACCTGGAATCGGTGCTCACGTACGAGGGCACCGTCGAGATGCACCAGCTGGTGCTGGGCAAGGCGCTCACCGGACTTGACGCCTTCCGCTGACCTGAACAACGGACGGCGGGGCCGGTGAGCGGCCTTGCTCAGCTCTGGTTGAAGAAGCCGTCCGCGCGGTGCGGCTGGGCCTCCCCGCTGACGATCTCCGTGTCGGCGGGGGTCAGCAGGAACACGCGGTTGGACACCCGCTCGATGGAACCGCGCAGGCCGAAGATGAGGCCTGCGGCGAAGTCGACGACGCGCTTGGCGTCGGCGGCATCCATGGCGGTGAGGTTCATGATGACCGGGACGCCGTCCCGGAAGAGCTCGCCGATGGCGCGGGCGTCCCGGAAGCTGTCCGGGGTGACCGTGCCGATCCGGCGGCCCTTCTCCTCGGCCACCTCGCCGGCGACCTTGACCCGGGGGTCCGTGACCCAGGCATCCCCGGGCTGCTCGGTCCCCTCGGAGTACTCGTCGTCGTAGTAACGCTCGTCATCGTTGTTGTCGTCGACGAGGCCAAGCCAGGCACTCGCCTTGCGTACCGATCCCATGGACGCCTCCTCTCACAGCGGTCTCTCATGCATTCCGCATCCCTATGGTCATCCATGATGCGGATGGCGCGCCAAGTGAATAGACGCCGCGCGGGGGTTTCGTGACGGTACTGGTGCACAACCATTTCGTCGAGAGGCCCCGCGCCGCAAGGGTCTTGCTGTGTCCGACTGCTGACTGAGAGTGAAATATGATTCTTCATGGCGTATGGGTGACCGTTGGGACGTATGGGTGAATGGGCGTCCTGCCCGCTTTCCTGACGGATGCTCAGTCACGGTCAGCGGGTGCCCAGTCCCGTCCGGATCACACCTGACGTCGGGTCAGTCCCTGATCTCCGGTGGGGAGATCCGCGAGCCCGAGCCGTGCGCGGTGGGCGGCAGTGCGCTCCTGGGGCGGTCTCCTTGGGCAGGCGGAAGGGCAAGAGCGGACGGAGGGGGTGACGGAAGGAATGGCGAAGGGATGACGGAAGGGATAAGGGCGGGAAAAGGAAAAAGGGGGGTGCTTGAGGGGAGGGGTGTGCGTGAGTGTGAAGGCGCGGATGAGACGTGAGGTGTGACGGGAGAACGCGAAAATGCGCCCGGGTGAGCGGGCGGGCAGGGGGTCAGCTCAACAGGAGGAGGACCACACTCGACCGAGGTCGATGTGGGAGCGTTTGACCAGCCACTGCTGTGGATGCATGGGGCAAGTGGAACAGGCATTCGGTGTGGCGTCAACGACGTGAGACGAACCGCTCACAGTTCGGACAGCCTTGACAGTGAGGGGAAACGTCCCCGTACAGTCGGTGGACGGCTCTGCTGAGGGGCTCGGCCGTACCGTACGCATGGACGGCTGTAACGCGTCCTGCGACACCCGTGTGAAGGCATCACCGTGTTCGACCTATCGCGTCGCGGAGCCTTTGCATGTCCTCAGAGCCCCTGGCCGGATCGGCCCCACTCACAGACCCGGAACAGCCGCGTGACGCGGCGTCGTCGCCGACTCTCGTCATCGTCGGGGCCGGTCCGCGGGGGACCGGTCTCCTGGAGCGGATCGCTGCCAACGCGGCCGAGCTGTACGGGGACTCGGGCCTCGACATCCATCTCGTCGACCCCTATCCGCCGGGCGGCGGCCGGATCTGGCGCGAGGAGCAGTCCCCGCTGCTGTGGATGAACTCGCAGGCCCAGGACGTCACCATGTTCACCGACGAGACCGTGGCCATGGCGGGCCCGGTGCGCTCGGGCCCCACGCTGCACGAGTGGGCGGACATCGACGGCCGCGTCTTCTCGGACCGCCGGCGCCTCGGCGCCTACCTGAACTGGGTCTACGAGGACACGCTGGGCGCCCTGCCGCCCGGCATCCGCGTTCAGCACCACGTCGGGCGCGCCCTGCGGGTCGACGGGCCGCGCGAGGGACGCCAGCAGGTGTGGCTGGAGGGGCGCGCCCGGCCACTGCACGCCGACCTCGTCGTACTGACGCTCGGGCATCTCGACGCCGAACTCGACCACGAGCAGAGTGAGTTGGCCGCCTATGCGCAGGCCAACGGGCTGGTCCATCTGCCGCCCGACTTCACCGCCGACAGCGACCTGTCCGCGCTGCGGCCCGGTGAACCCGTTCTCGTGCGGGGGTTCGGGCTCGCCTTCGTCGACCTGATGGTGCTCCTCACGGAGGGACGCGGCGGGCGCTATGAGGAAGACGGCGAGGGGGAGTTGGTCTACCGGCCGTCCGGGCGGGAGCCCGTGTTGTACGTGGGCTCCCGGCGCGGGGTGCCGTATCACTCGAAGATCGGCTACGACTGGACCGGCGAACGGCCGCCCCTGCCAAGGTTCTTCGGGCCCGGCGAGGTGGACGCCCTGCTCGCGCGTCCGGACGGCTTCGACTTCCGACGGGACGTATGGCCGCTGGTGGAGAAGGAGTTGGGGTTCGCGCACTACCACCGGCTGTTCACCGTCCACCCGGAGCGCACCGGCGGCGCCTGGACGGACTTCGAGGAGAAGTACGCCGTCGCGGACCGGGCGGAGCGGGAGACGCTGGTCGCCTCCACCGTGCCCGATCCGGCCGACCGGCTGGACCTCGACGCCCTCGACCGTCCGCTGGAGGGGGTGAGCTATCCGTCGTACGAAGCGCTCCAGGAAGGGCTGCGGGGGTACATACAGGACGATCTGACCCGACGTCACGACCCGACGTACAGCCCGGACCTGGCTGTCTTTCTCGGGCTGCTCTCCGTCTACGGGCAACTGGTGCGGCTCGGCGACATCGGGTCGTGGTGGCACGGCTTCTTCAGCTATCTCGCCTCCGGGCCGCCCGGACCCCGGCTGCGGCAGATGCTCGCGCTGTCCCGGGCCGGCATCCTCAACTTCCTCGGAGCCGACACGACCGTCACCGCGGCGGACGGGGTCTTCCGGGCGAGCGGTGCCAGTGTGCCCGGTGCCTCGGTGGAGGCCCGCGCGCTCGTCGAGGCGCGGCTGCCGGAACCCACCCTGGAGCGCGCCCGCGACACCCTGCTGCGCGAGCTGTACAACGACGGGGCCGGTGTGACCCCCGAGGGGCTGCTCGCCGTGGACCCCGGTGACGGGCGGCTCCTGGACCGGGCCGGCCGGCCGCATCCACGCCGCTTCGCGCTCGGGCCGCACACCGAGGCGCGGGGCTCCGGCGCGTTCACCCGGCCGCGCACCGGCGGTCCCGCCTTCCGGCAGAACGACGCGACCGCGCGCGCCGCGCTGACCTTTCTGGGCGCGCTGGACGTTCGCCGGCGCGATGCCGAGGACCGCGAGTACGGCGAGGACCGCGATGCAGAACACCTCGACTATCGCGATGCCGAGCACCGTGACGAGCGGGTTGCCGGTCGTGTTTCCGTGCGCGGTGCCCAACCGGTGGCCGATCACGACACCGCCGCATGAAGCCTCCCTTACGACGCGCGTGCTGTGAGGCACCGACGAAAGGTTCATCCTCATGACCTCAACGCACGGCCGGGGCCTGCTGCACCTGGCCGCCGCCGTCGACCAGCCCGCGGCCGGCCACCAGGCCCTCTTCGACGCCGGCCTGTACGTCGAGTCGGCGAGACTCGCCGAGAGCGGCGGGCTCGACTTCGTGACGCTCGGCGACTCCTTCGCGCGCCCCGGTCCTGACGCGCTCGGCGTGCTCGCCCGGGTCGCGCCCGCCACCGCGCGGATCGGGCTGGTGCCCACCGTGACCACCACGCACACCGAGCCCTTCCACGTCCAGGCGGCCGTGGCGACCCTCGACTGGGTCAGCGGCGGCCGGGCCGGCTGGCAGCTCGACGTGTCGGCGACCGAGGCCGAGGCCCGGCTCTTCGGCCGTCGCCGCGCCGCACCCGGCGACGAACTGTGGCGGGAGGCCGGTGAAGTCGCCGACGTGGCAGCCCGGTTGTGGGACAGCAGGGAGGACGACGCCGACACCCGGGACGTGGCGGCCGGCCGCTTCGTCGACCGGGAGAAGCTGCACCACGTCGACTTCGAGGGCGCCACCTTCTCCGTCAAGGGCCCGTCCGCCGTGCCCCGGCCACCGCAGGGCCATCCCGTCCGTGTCGTCGACGCCACCGAGGGACAGGCCCGGCAGACCGCTGCCCGGTACGCCGACGTGGTGCTCGTCCGGGCGGCGAGCGCCGCGCAGGCGGGGGCCGTACGGGACGAACTGCGGGTTGCCGCGAAGGACCTGGGGCGTGACCCGGACGAGCTGCGGGTCCTCGCGAGCCTTGTCGTCGACCTGGGCGGCGGCGAGCACGCGGCCGAGCCGGGACACGGGGGCGGTGGCCCCCGGCCGAGCGCGCACGGCCCGCTGTACCGGGGCGGGCCCGTCGACCTCGCCGAACTGATCACCGCCTGGCACACGTCCGGTGTCGTCGACGGCTTCCATCTGGTCCCCGTCGAGCCGCGCCGCGACCTGGAGCGGCTCGTCAACGGAACGGTGGCGCTGCTCCAGCACCGGAGCCTGTTCCGCACGTTCTATCCGGGCCGCACACTCCGGGAGCACCTGGGCCTGGCCCGGCCGGCCAACCAGTACGCGGGCCGGTCGTGACCGCCGGGCGCGCCTCATGACCGTACGGGCGCCGGGGCGTGGGCAGATGCACCTCGCGGCGTGCTTTCCGGGCGTGGACGGCACAGCCGTGCGGCGGGCCGGTCCGAGGGCGGGGTCGCAGGTCGGGTTCTCCTCCTTCTCCTCGTTCTCCTCCTTCGAGCGGCTCGCCCGGACCGCCGAGCGCGGGCTGTTCGACTTCTTCCTCCTCGCGGAGGGGCCGAGGCCGCACGACCACCTGGGCCGGGTCCATGGCCTGGACGTGGCCGGGCGGCCCGAGCCGATCACCGTCCTGGACGCGCTCGCCGCCGTCACCGAGCGGATCGGGCTCGCCGCCACGGCCGACGTGACCTTCAACGAACCGTACGAACTGGCTCGCAGGTTCGCCACGTTGGACCAGCTCAGCGGTGGCCGGGCCGCCTGGCAGGTGGTGACCTCCTCCGCTTCCTTCCCCGGTGCCTCCACTGGCGAGAACTTCCGGCGCGGTGGCTTCCTCCACCAGGCCGAGAGGTACCCGTACGTGGCCGAATTCCTCGACGCCGCGCGGGAGTTGTGGGACTCCTGGACACCGGACGGGGTGCCTGGGCCCTTCGCCTACCAGGGGCAGCACTTCGACATCGCGGGCGAGTTCGGCGTACCGCGCTCACCGCAGGGGCATCCGGTGGTGATCCGGGCGGGGGACTCGGAGCAGGGGCGGGAGTTCGCCGCGTCGGCCACCGACGTGGTCCTCACGCGGTACGGGAGCCTGGAAGCCGGGCGCGCCTTCTACGCCGACGTCAAGGGGCGGCTCGCGAAGTACGGGCGAGCGCCCCGGGACCTGAAGATCATGCCCGGGGTGACCTTCGTGCTCGGGGACACCGCCGCCGAGGCGCGGGAGAAGGCCGCCGTGATCCGCCGGCAACAGGTCTCGCCGGAGCAGGCCATCCTCGCCGTGGAGCAGATCTGGGGCACCGATCTCTCCTCCTACGACCCCGACGGTCCGCTGCCCGACTTCGACCCGGTGCCGGAGCCCGCCCTGGTGCGGGGACGGGTCGGGACCGCCGACCCGGTGCAGGTGGCCGAGCAGTGGCGGGCCCTGTCCCGGACCAGGGGGCTGTCGATCCGGCAGACCGTCGCCGAGGCGAGCGGCCGGCACTCCTTCGTCGGTACCCCGCAGTCGGTCGCCGACGCACTCGGGGCGTTCGTACGCGAGGGGGCGGCCGACGGGTTCGTCCTCGTCCCGTATCCCGCCCCGGGCGGCCTGGACGAGTTCGTGGACCGGGTCGTGCCGCTGCTCCAGGAACGTGGCGCGTTCCGTACGCGATACGCGGGGACCACGCTGCGCTCGCACCTCGGGCTGGGCGAACCCGTATGGACGGGCTGACTGGGCGCCGCACTTACAAAGATGACATACAGGTTGTGTACGGGCCGTTCGCGGAACGCGTGGTCCGGGGCGTGTGCCGAGACGGCGCAGTGGGTTCCAGGGAGTGAGCTGGCGTGGGTTCTGGAGTGGCTTCATGACGGCGGACGCGTCCGAGGCATGGCGGAAGTGCCACGAACGGCGCATCGAGACGGTGTCGGCGCCCTACGGGCCCCTCTCACTCGTCGGTACACCCTGGCTCGAGGACTTTCCGGACGGTCGGCTTCCGGCCATCCCTGGCCGGTGGACGGCCGACGGCGACGGGATCGTCCTGGCCGCCGGGGCCGAGGACGGGCTGCCACTCGACGGCAAGCCCTTCGCCGGGGAGGTCCGGCTGCCCGCCGACGCCGGTCAGGCGGGCCTGGCCCGGGTCCGGCTGGGTGAGCGACACCTGGTCGTACTGGTGCGCGAGGGCAGCTGGGGTGTACGCGACTTCGACCCCTACGCGGAGACGCGCACGGCGTTCAAGGGCGTCGAGGCGACCCCGTACGACCCGCGCTGGTCGGTACCCGGCCGGTTCGCGCCGTACGGCGGGCGGCGCACCGTGCGCGTCGCGAACGCGGACGGGCGGGAGCGTGGGCTCGGGCTCGGCGGTGAACTGACGTTCTCGCTCGACGGACAGGAGCAGACGCTGCGCGTGACCGTCGAGGAGGACGGCACACTGCGGGCCGTCTCAGCCGACTCGACCAGCGGTGACGGCAGTTACCGCTTCCGGTTCCCGCGCCCCGCGGCCCCGGACGCCGAGGGGCGCACAACGGTGGACTTCAACCGGTCCCTGCTCCCACCGTGTGCGTTCGCCGACCACTTCGTCTGCCCCTTTCCCCCGCAGGGCAATACGCTGGGCGTCGCGATAGCCGCAGGGGAGCGCGACCTTCGTCAGAACGCCGTGGTTCCTTGATCAACCCCTGCGGGCTGTACGGGGGTTGAACAACGTGAGGCCGAAAGGCGCCCTTGCGTCGACCGGTTGAACGGCCGAATACTCCCACCCAGCGCTTGTCAGGGTCACAGCATGTTCGGAATCCGGACGGAACAGCCCCTGACTGCGCCTCACGGGCCCCGACCCCACGCGGGCCCCCGACTTCCCATGTGGAGGAACGACAAGTGAGGATCAAGCGCACCACCCCCCGCAGTGGCATCACGAGACGGACACGGCTGATCGCCGTCAGCACCGGACTCGTGGCCGCGGCCGCCATCGCGATCCCCAATGCGACCGCCGCCGACGTCAACACCTTCAGCGCGGCCCAGCTCACCAAGGCGAGCGGCTCGGTACTCAAGGCCGACATCCCGGGCACCGCCTGGGCCGTCGACGCCAAGACGAACCGCGTTGTCCTCACCGTCGACAGCACGGTCTCCAAGGCGGAGATCGCGAAGATCAAGCGCCAGGCGGGCACCACCGCCGACGCCATCACCATCAAGAGGACCCCGGGCAAGTTCAGCAAACTGATCTCGGGCGGCGACGCAATCTATGCGAGTAGCTGGCGCTGCTCCCTGGGCTTCAACGTCCGCAGCGGCTCCACCTACTACTTCCTGACCGCCGGTCACTGCACCGACGGCGCGGGCAACTGGTGGTCCAACTCCGCTCATACGACACTGCTCGGCGCGACCTCGGGCTCCAGCTTCCCGACGAACGACTACGGGATCGTCAAGTACGCGAGCAGCTATCCCACGAGCTCGATCTCGGGCACCGTCGGCAGCGTCGACATCACCAGTGCCGCCACCCCGTCCGTGAACACCACGGTCTACCGTCGCGGTTCCACCACCGGCATCCACAGCGGCCGGGTCACCGCGCTGAACGCGACCGTGAACTACGGCGGCGGCGACGTCGTCTACGGCATGATCCAGACCACGGTCTGCGCCGAGCCGGGCGACTCCGGCGGCCCGCTCTACTCCAACGGCGGCGTCGCCTACGGTCTGACCTCGGGCGGCAGTGGCAACTGCTCCTCCGGTGGTACGACCTTCTTCCAGCCCGTCACGGAGGCCCTGAGCGCCTACGGCGTCAGCGTCTTCTAGGGCAGGCCGCGCCACCATCGGTTTCCGCACGGCCTGACCTGCAGCCGGCAGCAGCAGGAGAGCCCTCGTACGCAACTCGCGTACGGGGGCTCGCCCTTGTCCGCCCGGCGGAGTTACCTTCGGAGTGCGGGAAGAAAGTACGCGAAGCATCGGCAGTACGGGAAGCACCGGCAGTACGGGAAGCACCGGCAGGACAGGAAATCTCCCCTGCGTACGCCCACTTCGGACCCTGGGGGCCGGCATGGTCGAGGAGCTGGTGACGGCGGGAGCCGCTGCCCTGTCCGCCGGAGTGCTGTACGTGGCGGCTGCGGCGCGGGTCGTCAAACAGTACGAGCGGGGCGTGGTGTTCCGGCTCGGGCGGCTCTCGTCGCATGTGCGCGGGCCGGGGTTCACCGTGATCGTGCCCTTCGTGGACAAGATCCGCAAAGTCAACATGCAGATCGTGACGATGCCCGTGCCCGCGCAGGAGGGCATCACACGGGACAACGTCACGGTCCGGGTCGACGCGGTCGTCTACTTCAAGGTCGTCGACGCGGCCGAGGCGGTCGTCCAGGTCGAGGACTACCGGTTCGCGGTCTCCCAGATGGCGCAGACCTCGCTGCGTTCGATCATCGGCAAGAGCGACCTGGACGATCTGCTGTCCAACCGGGAGCAGCTCAACCAGGGCCTGGAGTTGATGATCGACAGTCCGGCCATGGGGTGGGGCGTGCAGATCGACCGGGTCGAGATCAAGGACGTGTCGCTGCCGGAGACCATGAAGCGTTCGATGGCCAGGCAGGCCGAGGCCGACCGGGAGCGACGGGCCCGGGTCATCAACGCGGACGCCGAGCTGCAGGCCTCGAAGAAGCTCGCGGAGGCCGCCGCGGTGATGTCCGAGCAGCCCGCCGCACTCCAACTCCGGCTGCTCCAGACAGTGGTGGCGGTCGCGGCCGAGAAGAACTCCACGCTCGTCCTGCCCTTCCCGGTGGAACTGCTCCGCTTCCTGGAACGGGCCCAGCAGCCGTCCGGGCCACCGGCCGCACCAGCGGCGGCACAGTCGGTCGCGCCCTCGGCGCCGGCGCAGGTGGAGATCGCTGAGCGAGCCGAGCGATCCGAGCAATCGGTGCGGGAGCAACTGCCGTCCGCCGCGTCCCTGTTGGATCTGAACGCCGAAGGGGCGAATTCAAGGCAGGAGTAGACCTCGCGGTCCGCCCACTCGTTACTCACGCACAGCGTTCGCGGTGCGAGTGCCGCCGTGGTGGGTGCGGGCATCGCCGTACTCGTCGCCGCGGGAGTGACCTTCCGGAGTGCGAACGCGAGCGAGGTCGGCAAGGTCCCCGAACCCAAGGCCCTTTCAGCCCTGGGGCCGGGAAGTCGCCTCGACGCCCGGTAAGGGCCGCCGTACCGATGCCGCGGGAACGTACTTGACGCGAAACCGTCCGGGCCGCCGCTTCGGGTCGGCCGGCGCCCGGGCCCGCATCGTCGAGAACTCGGTCACCGAACTCGACAGCGCCCGTACGACCCTGAAGCAGGAGGCGCGACCATCCCCGGCACCTCGTGGGCGATCGACCCGACGACCGACAAGGTCGTGATCACCGTCAACCGCACGGTCTCCGCGGCCGAGTGGACCAAGCTCACCAAGGTCGTCTGCGGCCTCGACGGCACGGCCGAACTCCACGGTACGAAGGGGGAGTTCAGGACCTTCATCGTCGGCGGCGACGCGATCACCGACGGTGGCACGCTGCTCGCTCGGCTTCAACGTGGTCAAGGGCGGCGAGCTGAACGGGCTCATCCGGACCGGCGTCCGCGCCGAGCCCGGTGACAGTGGCCGGCTCGCTCTTTTCGGGCAACAGTGCGATCGGCCTGACCCTCCGGCGGCAGCGGTGACTGCGGTTCCGGCGGGGAGGTCTTCTTCCGGTCGGTCACGGAGGCGCTGTCGGCAGGCGGTACGCAGATCGGCTGAGGCCTCTCCGCACCACCCCTTCCCCGGGCCGATCGGTCCGGGGCGGTCCCGCCCCTGGTTTCCGGGGGCGGGATTTCGTCGTCCGTGAGGCCGTACGGAGCGGGCAGGGAAGGGGCTGTGGCGGTTTCGACGATCTTGGACGGTCCGCACTCGCCCTTGATCAGGTCGCTGACCGGGGCCGATGGGGCTAGAGTGAACGAATCAATCGAACGGAAGTACGAATCGGCGCGAGTCAGCTATCGAACTGTTGATCGATTAAATGGCTGAAAAGGGGTGGAGTGATGGAGGTGCGGCATGACGGGCTTCGCCCATCTGCACGTCGCGTCCGGTTACTCCGCCCGCTACGGCGCCGCCCACCCCGAGCAGCTCGCCCGGCGGGCCGCCGAACGCGGCATGGGGGTGCTGGCCCTCACCGACCGGGACACGGTCACCGGCGCCGTACGGTTCGCCCGGGCCTGTGCGAAGGAAGGGGTGCGGCCGGTCTTCGGCGTCGACCTGGCGGTGGCCGCCCTCGCGCCGCCGCCCCCGGTGCGGCGGCGCCGTACCCCGGTGCGCGGCGGCGCCCATGTGGTCGAGCCGCCGCTGCGGTTCACGCTGCTCGCGCAGAACCGGGCGGGCTGGGCGCGGCTGTGCCGGATCACCTCGGCCGCGCATGTCGGTACGGCGTCCGGCGCGGCGCCGGTGGTGGTGCCGTGGGAGGCGCTGCGCGAGTACGGCGGCCCCGGTCTGACCGTGCTGCTCGGCCCGCTCTCGGAGCCGGTGCGGGCGCTGGCGGTGGGCCGGGCGGATGTCGCGGTGCGGTTGCTGGCGCCGTGGAAGGAGATCTTCGGGAGAGGGGTCCGATTGGAAGCCGTTGCGCAGAAACGTTTCAGCACAGGTCCGGGATCCCTGCGCCTGGCCGCCCGCACCCTCGCCCTGGCCGACCGCACCCGCACCCCCGCCGTCCTCACCAACGCCGTCCGCTACGCCGATCCCGACCAGCACCGTCTCGCCGACGTCCTGGACGCCGCCCGGCTGCTGCGGCCCATCGACCGGCGCCGCCTCGACAGCGGACAGCGGTGGCTCAAGGACGAGGGAGGAATGGCGGTCGTCGCGCGGATGGTCGCCGAGTGCGCCGGAGCGGACGTCCAAAGGGCCCGCCGCCTGATGGCGGACACCGCGGACACGGCGACCGCGTGCCGCCTCGACCCGGTGTCGGACCTCGGGCTCGGCACCCGGCACTTCCCGGAACCGTCGCTCTTCGGCGCCGAACACCGAGCGCATCGAGCGGACGGAGCCGCACAGCTGCTGCGCCGGCAGTGCGAGGAGGGCCTGGCCCGACGCGGCCTCGACCGAGACAGTGAGGCGCTCGACCGGCTGGACCAGGAGCTCGCCGTGATCTCCCACCTGGACTACGACTCGTACTTCCTCGCCGTCGGCCAGGTCGTCGCCGACATCCGGGCCAGGGGCATCCGCGTCGCGGCCCGTGGTTCGGGGGCCGGCTCGTTGGTCTGCCACGCCCTGGACATCGCCACCGCGAACCCGCTCGACCACCGCCTGCTGTTCGAACGCTTCCTCAGCGTGCGCCGCGCCTCGCTGCCCGACATCGACATCGACGTGGAGTCCGCCCGGCGCCTGGAGTGCTACGACACGATCTTCGAACGGTTCGGCAAGGAACGGGTCGCGGTCACCGCGATGCCCGAGACCTACCGGGCACGCAGGGCTCTGCGGGACACCGGCCTCGCACTGGGGGTCCCGCCTGACGAGGTCGACCGGATCGCCAAAAGCTTCCCGCACCTGCGCGCCTCCGACATCACCGGCGCCCTCGCCGAACTGCCCGAACTGCGTCAACTCGCCGCCGAGGCGCACCGGTTCGGACCGCTCTGGGAGCTGGCGGAAGGACTCGACTCCCTGGTCCACGGCATGGCCATGCACCCCTGCGGAGTCGTCATCAGCGACGCCACCCTCCTGGACCGGCTGCCGGTGCAGCCCACGCCCCAGGGCGACTACCCCATGGCGATGGCGGCGAAGGAGGAGATCGAGGCGCTGGGCAACATCAAGCTCGACGTCCTCGGGGTGCGGATGCAGTCCGCGATGGCGCACGCCGTCACCGAGATCGAACGCACCACCGGCAACCACATCGACCTCGACAACCCCCAGCAGGTCCCGCTCGACGACGCCTTCGCGTTCAGACTCATCCAGGAGAGCCGGACCCTGGGCCTGTTCCAGCTGGAGTCACCCGGCCAGCAGGACCTGCTCTCCCGGTTGCAGCCCCGCGACCCGCAGGACGTCATCGCCGACATCAGCCTCTTCCGCCCCGGCCCGGTCGCGGGTGGCATGCCCGAGCGGTACATCGCCGCCCGGCACGGCGGCACACCGGCGTACGCTCATCCGGACCTGGAGCCGGTGCTCGCCGACACCTACGGCGTGACCATCTGGCACGAGCAGATCATCGAGACGCTGTCCGTCCTGACCGGCTGCGACCGCGCCTACGCGGAGATCACCCGACGGGCGCTCGGTGACAAGGACCTGCTGCCCAGGATCAAGGAGTGGTTCCACGACCGGACACGTGCGCGTGGCTACAGCGCGGCTGTCCGGGACGAGGTCTGGAGGACCGTCGAGGCCTTCGGCGCGTACGGCTTCTGCCGCGCCCACGCGGTCGCCTTCGCCGTACCCGCACTGCAGAGCGCCTGGCTCAAGGCCCACTACCCGGCGTTCCTGCTGGCCGGCCTGCTCGAACACGACCCCGGGATGTGGCCCAAGCGCGTCCTCGTCGCCGACGCCCGCCGGGGCGGCGTACAGGTCCTGCCCGTCGACATCAACCGCTCCCGGGTGAAGCACACCGTGGAGAAGACCGACGGAGAGCGGTGGGGTGTACGGCTCGCGCTGTCCGGGGTGCACGGCATCGGCGAGGAGGAGTGCGCCCGGATCGAGGAGGGCCAGCCCTACGGATCGCTGTCGGACCTCTGGCAGCGGGGTAGGCCCAGCAGGCCGGTCGCCGAACGCCTCGCCGAGATCGGCGCCCTGAACTGTCTCCACGACGGCCGCCTCACCCGGCGCGATCTGCTGCTCCAGATCGCCGAGTTGCACCGGCAGTCCCGCAACCGTTCCGCGCCCAAGGGTCAACTGCCCATCGAGGCAGGCGCGGTGGGCGGGGCGGAGCCGAGCGGGTTGCCGGAGATGACCGGACGCGAAGCACTCAGCGCCGAGTTGAACACCCTCGGCATCGACGTCTCCAGGCATCTGATGGAGCACCACCACCGCCTCCTGCGCGAGATCGGCGCGACCGACGCCGCCCATCTGGCCGGGCTGCGTGCCGGTCAGCAGGTGCTGGTCGCCGGGGTACGGGCCTCCACCCAGACCCCGCCGATCGCCAGCGGCAAGCGGGTCATCTTCGTGACGCTGGAGGACGGCTCCGGCCTGGTCGACCTGGCGTTCTTCGAGGATTCGCATCCGGCGTGCGCGTACACCGTCTTCCACAGCGGGCTGCTGCTGGTGCGCGGCACGGTCCAGGTGCGCGGCACCCGTCGTACCGTCGTCGGCTCCATGGCCTGGGATCTCGACGAGATCGCCGCCGCCCGCCGTGACAACGGACCCCAGGCCGCACTCGCCCTCCTCGGCGAGAGCCGCCCGTACCCGACCCCGGCCCAGTCGCGGCGGACCCTGGCCAACGGCACCACCGGCGCCCGCCTCCACCCGTACGCCGACCTGCAGCCCGCCGGCACCCGCTCGGCCGACCTGAAGAAGTTCGGCTACGCCAGTCCGGGGAGCGCGGGATGACCACACGGCAGCGGCACATTGCCCACCTCCATCTCCATCTGCACGCTGCACCGAGTGAGGCTCGGTACGCCGACGCAATCGAACTGATGTCCGGTATCACGCCTCATGTCCAGGCCGTCCCGCCCAACGCCGTCCAGCTTGACCTGACTTCAGCGCTCAGGTACTTCGACCTGTCTCCCTACGACGTGGTCCAGTTGGCGAACATGCGGCTGAAGCTCTTCTACGACATCGACAGCAGCGCCGGGCTCGCGAACAACCGCATGCTGGCTGCCATGGCGGCCGACGCGTCCGCGCCGGGCGACACCACCTGGGTCCCCGACGGGCAGGCCGCCGCTTGGCTGTACCCCCGCCCGGTCACCGCACTGCCAGGGATCGGCCGCGCCACAGCGGACACACTCAGCAGATACGGACTGCACGCCATCGGGCAGATCGTCGAGATACCTCCGGCAACCCTGCAGCGACTTCTCGGAGCCGGCGCTGCCCGGCTGCTGGCAGAACGCGCCCGCGGCCACGATCCCCGCCCGGTCACCCGATCGGAACCGGCAGCGCGTCTGGTGGACGACCTCGTACTCGAGCGGGACTGCCTCGACCCGGCACAGCATCACCGAGCCGTCCTGGGGCTTGCCGAGCGGATCGGCCAGCGCCTGCGCGGTGAAAACCAGCTCGCCGGCCGGCTCGCCCTCACGGTGCGGTACGCCGACCGCAGCTCCACCACGCGTTCTCGTACCCTGCCGGAACCCGCCAACCACTCGCCCGCACTCGCCACCGCTGCCCTGGGTCTGCTGACCGTCCTGGGGCTGCAGCGAGCACGAGTTCGCGCCTTCGCGATCCGCGCTGACGACCTGCTGTCGGCCGACAGCGCCTACCGCCAGCTCTCTCTGGATCCTGGGGATGTCCGTGCCCGTGCCGCCGAAGCCGCCGCAGACCGTGCCCGGCGGCGCTTCGGGCCGGAGGCTGTGCGTCCAGCCGCTCTGGCTGACTGACTGTTATTGCCGAGAACCACCGGTTCCTGGCGAAGGCGGTCGGGTGGGGCGTGAGGGGCGGCTCCCGTCTCTTGTGGCGGTGGCATCGTCGGGGAGGGGGCGCACAGGTCGATCAGTCGGGTGTCTCGGACGAGTCGGCCGGCGCGGAGTCGTCGGCCGACTCGGTCCGTTCGATGTCGTCGTTGGTCGCGGCCCAGCTGGCCAGCAGGTTCAGTGCGTCCTGCGAGGGTGAGGCGGGCTCGGCGGTGTAGGTGAGGAGGACCTGACTGGAGTCGCCGCCCACCGGGAAGGTCTCGAACGGTAGGTCGAGGTCGCCGACGACCGGGTGGTGGAGGAGCTTCACGCCGGTGGTGTGCATCCGGACGTTGTGGGCGGCCCAGCGATGACGGAATTCCTCGCTGCGGGTGGACAGTTCGCCGATCAGGTCGGTCAGCCGCCGGTCGTAGAGATCGCGGCCGGCCTCGGCGCGCAGCATGGCGACAGTGTCGCCTGCGACCTGGTCCCACTCGCGGAAGAACTCGGTCGCGTGCGGGCTGAGGAAGACGAACCTGGCGTTGTTGGGCGGCCGTGAGGGGTCGGCGGCGTAGACCGGGGAGAACAGGGCGCGCCCGAGGTGGTTGGCGGCCAGGATGTCCCCGCGTCCGCTCAGGACGAACGCGGGTGTGCCGCTCATCGAGTCGAGGACGCGCTGCACCGCGGGCCGCACGCGCTGCTGGGCCGGCCTGCGGCGTGGCGGACGGGTCGTGGCGGCGCCGCGCAGGAGGTGGAGCAGGTGGATGCGTTCGGCCTCGTCGAGCTGGAGTGCTTGCGCGATGCCGTCGATGACGCTCTCGGAGACGCCGGTGGCGTTGCCGCGCTCCAGCCGGGTGTAGTACTCGCTGGAGATGCCCGCGAGCAGGGCGACCTCCTCGCGGCGCAGCCCGGTGACCCGTCGGCGCTCTCCGCCGTAGACCGGCAGTCCGGCCTGCTCGGGGGTGACCTTGGCCCGTCGAGTGCCGAGGAATTCCCGGATCTCCGCGCGGAGATCATCACGGATGTCGCGGTTTGTGCTGTAGGGGCCTTTTCTGCCTGCCATGCGTTTCACTCTACGAGCGCTTCCGCCGGGTTGGGGGTCCCTGTCAGTGACCCCCTCATCAGGGACTCCCACACTCGCGTGACAGCCGGTTTTGTTGGTGGTGCACCGCCCACGACGGTGTGAACGGCCCGGATACGGCGGCGCTCGTGCCGCCGGTCACCAGCTCTTCTGCGGCGCCGTCGGCGCCGTGATCACCGAGGTCAGAAGGACGATCATGCGTCGGTACACCAGGCCGGCCGCCGTAGTCACGGCGCTGGGAGCGCTCAGCCTCGCGGCCTTCGGATCGGGAGCCGCGGACGCGGTCGGCACGGCCGACCGCGGCACCGGTTCCGGGTCGCCGTCCCGAGTCACGGCGGAATCCGTCTCCTGGAACCACGGGACGGCTCAGGTGAACAAGCGCATCATGCAGCGCTACACCAGCGAGTATCTGCCCGGTCGCGATCCCGCTCTGGCGAGCAGGTTCGTCAGCCCGGACATCGTCGTGCACTCCGGGGGCCAGACATGGCAGGGCCGGGACACGTATCTCGGCATCGTCGCCGCGAACCTGAAGGCGTTCCCCGACCTCAAGTGGACGGTGCAGGACATGCGGGCCGAGGGCGACACCGTGGCCATCCGCTACTCCATGACGGGCACCCACGAAGGACCCTTCGCCGGGGTCGAGGCGACAGGCAAGTCCATCCGCTCGGAGAGCATGGCGTTCTACCGCCTGTCCCACGGCAAGATCGTCGAGGAACGCGCCCAGCTCGACATGCTCGGCATCCTCCGGCAGATGGGCGCCATCCCCGCCGCATAGCAGCGAGGCTCTGTACTTCACCCGCCAACAAGCCCGAGATCCACAGCGAGATGATCCAGCCCTTCCCCGGGACGACCGAGATCCTCGCCCCCGAGGACATCGCCGACGGCGTCGCCCACATGGTCACCCGGCCCCGCCACGCCTCCGTCGCCGAGCTGTGGATCATGCCCACGGTCCAGGCCTGACGCCGTCCGGCCCACCCAGTCCTTCCTCGTCCACCGCCCGGCCGGCCGCCGGGACGGGCACGGCGCATCACCACCGCAGATACCGGGTGCCAAATCACGGCGCCTGAAAGGAAATCCCTCATGAGCAAGGTCATTCTCGTTACCGGTGCCGGACGCGGTCTGGGCACGGACATCGCCCGCGAGGCCCTCGCGGCCGGCCACCAGGCCGTCGCCACCGGCCGCCGTCCCGAGGAGGTCGAGAAGACCCTGGGCGGACCGCAGGACAACCTGCTGGTCACCAAGCTCGACGTCACCAGCCTGGAGGACGCCGAGGCCGCCGCGCAGGCAGCCGTCGACCGCTTCGGCCGTATCGACGTCCTGATCAACAACGCCGGGAACCTGTTCACCGGCTACTTCGAGGAGATCTCGCCCGCGCAGATGCGCCGGCAGTTCGAGACCAACCTCTTCGGCCCGATGAACGTCACCCGCGCCGTCCTGCCCGTCATGCGCAAGCAGCGCGCCGGGCACATCATCACCATCACCTCGACCGCCGGCCTGGTCGGCATGGAGTTCACCTCCGCCTACGCCGCCTCCAAGTTCGCGGAAGAGGGCTGGATGGAGTCCCTGCGCTACGACGTCGAGCCGTACAACATCCACACCACGGCCGTGGAGCCCGGATACTTCCGCACCGAACTCCTCGTGGACGGTTCCACCACCTGGCCCGAGCTGTCCATCGACGACTACGCCCCGCGCACCGCCCCGAGGATCGAGGGCATGAAGAGCATGAACGGCCAGCAGCCCGGCGACCCCGCCAAACTCGCCCGCGCCCTGCTGATCATCGTTGACCAGGAGAAGCCCCTGCAGCGGTTCGTCGCCGGCGCGGACGCCATCGAGGCCGTCGAGGCCAAGGCGAAGGAACTCCTCGCCCAGGCCGACGCCTCCCGCGAACTGGGCGACAACCTCGCCTACGACGACACCCACGCCTGAGAGGGACAACATGCCACTGAAAGGTGAGTACGAGCCGAGCAAGGCGCAGTTCGTACGTGACCAGGTGGAGCTGTACGAGAGCTCTGGTGGCACGGAGGGAACGACGTTGCAGGGCCTGCCCGTTGTCGTCCTGACCACCCTGGGCGCGAAGAGCGGCAAGATCCGCAAGTCCCCGCTCATGCGGGTGGAGCACGACGGCTCCTACGCCGTGGTCGCCTCCGCCGGAGGAGCCCCCCAGCACCCGGTCTGGTACCACAACACGGTGGCCGACCCCCGGGTCGAGCTCCAGGACGGCCCCGTACGCCAGGACATGCTGGCCCGCGAGGTCACCGGGGCCGAGAAGGCCGCGTGGTGGGCCCGAGCCGTCGAGGCCTTCCCGGGCTACGCCGAGTACCAGAAGAACACCGACCGTGAAATCCCGGTCCTCGTCCTGGAACCCGCGGCCCAAGAGCACTGACCCGGCACAGCCGGTTCCGCCTACCGATCCCCGCCGTCCGTCACCGGCAACACCGGCCTGGGCTACGGCGACGTCCGCGCCTGAGCGGTACGCCCCGAAGCACGCACCGCCGGATGGTGGCGTACCGCACTGGTCACGACCACCGACCGGGCCTGACGGCCGTCACGACAAGGAGTACCTGATGAAGCACGTATCACTGGGCGGGCTCGATGTTTCCCGCATCGGTCTCGGAGCCATGACCATGGCCGGCGTCTACACCACGGGCGGGGGCCTCGACGACGCCGAGTCGATCCGCACCATCCACCGGGCGCTGGACCTCGGGGTCACCCATATCGACACCGCCGAGATCTACGGCCCCTTCCACAGCGAGGAACTCGTCGGCAAGGCCATCAAGGGCCGGCGCGACGACGTCGTCGTGGCGACGAAGTTCGGTCTCGTCTCCCACGCCGGCGACGGGCCCGGCGTCATCGACAGCAGCCCCGGCAACGTGAAGACCGCGGTCGAAGGCTCGCTCCTGCGGCTCGGCACCGACCACATCGACCTCTACTACCAGCACCGCGTCGACCCGAAGACACCCATCGAGGAGACGGTCGGTGCGCTGGCCGAGCTGGTCGCCGAGGGCAAGGTGCGCCACATCGGACTCTCCGAGGCCGGCCCCGAGACGATCCGCCGGGCACACGCCGTACACCCGGTGGCGGCACTGCAGACCGAGTACTCCCTGTGGACCCGCGACGTCGAGGCCGAGATCCTCCCGCTGCTGCGCGAACTCGGCATCGGATTCGTGCCCTACTCCCCGCTCGGCCACGGCCTGCTGACCGGGCAGATCCGCACCGTCGACGACTTCACCGACGACGACTGGCGCAAGACCAACCCCCGCTTCACCGGCGAGAACTTCCAGCGCAACCTGACCATCGTCGACGAAGTACGGGCCATCGGCGCCGAGATCGGCGCCACCCCGGCCCAGACCGCACTGGCCTGGCTGCTGACCCGCGGCGACGACATCGCCCCCATCCCCGGCACCCGGCGGGTCTCACGCGTCGAAGAGAACACCGCCGCCGACGCCGTCGAACTCAGCGCCGCTCAGCTCGACCGCCTCAACAACCTCACGCCGGCCGCGGGCGAGCGCCACGACGAGGCGAACATGGCCAGCATCGACCGCTGACCGTTCCTGCCCCGTCACACCCGACCAACCCGCGTCCATTCACCCCACCCGGTTCACCGATCACTGAAAAGGTTTCTCATCATGTCCAAGGTTCTCCTTGTCGTAGGCCACCCCGACCTGGCCCGGTCGAAGGCCAACGCCGCGCTCGTGGACGCCGTCCGCGATCTGCCCCATGTCACCGTGCACGACCTCTACGCCACCTACCCCGACTTCCAGATCGACGTCGACGCCGAGCAGGCTTTGCTGGCCGAGCACGATGTGATCGTCTTCCAGCACCCGGTGTTCTGGTACAACACCACCCCTCTGTTCAAGCAGTGGCAGGACAAGGTCTTCACCTTCGGCTGGGCCTTCACCATCGACGGATCCGCCTCGCAGCTGGCCGGCAAGAAGGCCGTCGTCGCCGTCACCACCGGCGTCCCCGCCGACCACTACACCCCCGAAGGCTCGAACAAGGCCACCATCGAGACCCTCCTCAGCAACTGGCACGCGACCCTGCGGCTGTGCCAGTTCGACATCCAGCCGATGGTCAAGCTGTACGGCACCGCTTTCGGCCTCTCCGACGAGGACCTGGCCACCTCCGCCAAGCAGTACAACGAACTGCTCGCCTCCTTCACCGCCTGACCGCGCGCTCACCACCGCGGCCGCTGTCCTTGAGGTACCGGACATCAGCTGAGGGCGCCCACAGCGCGTGTCCGGAGACTCGTGGGTGGGTGACTGGTCTGCGTCAGCGAGGTCCTGATGGATGCTGACCATGCCGAGGTTGAGCGCTGGCGAGATCCCTACGTCGGGTCGTGCTCGTGCAGTGAGCACTCATTCCACAGTGACCTCGCCGCAGACTTTGTCGATGAGCTGGAGGGACTCTCCTCTGAACAAATCATCACCCCGAGCAGACCACCATGTGCTGCGTCACCGCCGCCCGCCCTGAACGCACCGCCAAACCGTATCGTCAGCAGGTTTGTTGGTCGCCGGCGCGCACCGCTGCGCGCTTCGTCGGGGTCGACTACGGCCACCTGTTCCAGCTCTTGCGCTGTGGTTACCGGCTGCGGGTGCGGGGGCCGTTGTACTGCTGGTCGGTGACCGGCTCGGCCCAGGTGGTCTCGGTGGTTCCGTCGCCCCTGCCTTCCCACATGGCGATGTGTTCCATGAACCGGTCGGGGGTGGCGCCGTGCCAGTGTTCCTCGTCGGGCGGGCAGGTGACCGTTTCGCCCGGGTGGGCTTCCAGGACGGTGCCGTCTCGGGTGCCGATCAGGGCGATGCCGGAGACGACGTGCAGGGTCTGGCCCAGGGCGTGGGTGTGCCAGTTGGTGCGGGCGCCCGGGGAGAAGCGGACAAGGTTGGCGCGCATCCGGGACGGCTCCTGGCCGGCCACGATGACGTCCCACCACACGTCACCGGTGAACCAGTCCGCCGGGGCCTTGCTGCTGGGCTGCTGCTTGATGAATTCCATGATGTCTCTCTGAACTCTCTTGGTGCGTTGGTTTTGCTTACTGGGCCGACGTTAGTGACCTGCGTCGGTGAGTTCCCTCGTGGCCGCGCTCAGGACGGCCTCGAAGGCGTGTGGTAGCGGCAGAAGCCTTGGGTTGGCTTCAGGCGGTCTCCCAACGAGAGCTTTGCGGGATGCGGGCGCCCGTCAGTGCCGCGACGGTGTTGGTGTGGCCGCGTCGTCCTGCGCGTGGGAGGAGTTCGTGTGCCGGGTCACGATCCGCGCTCTGCGGGGTGCGCCGCTGAGAGCGAGAGCGATGAACGGCAACAGAGACAGGGCGGCGGAGACCGCGCCGACCAGGGCCGGTCCGGTCAGGCCCAGAGAGGAGTCCATGGCTCGGCCGGCGATGGCCGACCCGACGGCGATGCCCGTGTTGTAGGCGGAGGTCGTCAGCGCCGAGGTGAGGGTGGGTGCGTCGCCCGCGAACCGGACGGCAAGCGAAGTGACGACCGGGGGAACGGTGAACCCGGTCAGGGCCATGAGGAACACCAGGACGATGGCCGCGACCGGGCTGTTCGACAGTGGGATCAGCAGGAACAACGTCAGGGAGGTGGCCGCGGCGGCGATGAGGGTCGTGGCCATCGGGCGGCGATCACCCATGCGTCCGCCGATGGCGGTGCCGCCCAGCGCGCCGGCACCGAAGCCGATCAGGACCAGCGGCACGGCCCCTTCAGCAATGCCGGCGCGGTCGGTCAGCAGCGGGGTGATGTAGGTGTAGGTCGCCAGGACACCACCCATGATCAGCACGGCGGCGGTGAGTGCCAGCCACAGCCGGCTCTGCCGCAGAGCACGAAGCTCGGCCCGCACCGATACCTCGGCGCGCTGCTCGACGGTGGGGATGAAGCGGCCGACGAACGCGGCGGCCAGGGCCGAGAGCACGGCAAGGGCCCAGAACGGGCCGCGCCAGCCGGTGAACTGGCCGGCGAAGGAGCCGATCGGTACGCCCACGACGTTGGCAAGGGTCAGGCCGCCCATCATCACGCCGACAGCCCTGGTGGAGTTGCCGGGGCCCGCGGCAGCGGTGGCGATGACGAATCCGATCGCCCAGAAAGCTCCGGTGGCCAGGGCGGTGACGACGCGGGCCATGAGGAGAATCGTGAAGGAGCTGCTCAGCGCGGCGACGACGTGCCCGAGGGCGAAGACGGCCAGGGCCATGATCAGTGTCCGGCGCTGGGGCAGGCGCAGGGTGGCCATGGCCATGGTGGGTCCACCGACGATCATGCCGATCGCGAAAGCGGTGATCAGCAGGCCGGCCTGAGACACGCTGACACCGAGGTCACCGGCCATCTCCGGCAGCAGGCCGGCGATGACGAACTCGGTGGTCCCCATCAGGAATGTACAGGCGGCGAGCACCCAGACGACGAAGGGCAGCTTGCCAGGGGAGGTCCCGGCTGTGGAAGGCATACGTGTGCCTCGCTCCTTGCAAGTGGTTGGTGGGGCAGAAACCGTCCTCGACCGTGTCGATGGCACGGATGCAACCGTGCCATCGGCTCCTGAACGCGACAATGGGAGAAAACTTTCCGGGTAAAAAACTCTCCCCCCAACGAATTTCTGGAAGAGGGACGCCTGGCCGTGAGAGGCGCGGCCCCGTCCGTCATGGTCCGCTGGCCGCATCGGCTGTCCAGCGCACAGTGTGCAGTTGGCGACAAATGAATTCGCTCGAGTGTAGGAGGGTAGGGTTTTCTATCCGTATGTTCGCGTCGGCCACGGGAATGCGGACGGTGCGGTTGTGAGGACCAGTGGTCACGCGGGGTTCGTCGCTTCGGAATGCGATTGACGGGAATTCGTGTTCCGGGTACAGATCTCACCCCCCAGCCGAGCTGTCCCGTAGTGGCTTCCGCAGTACCGTGTCCGGCATGAGCAGGGACGCACACCTGAGCGAGCTGGGTGAATTCCTCAAGGCCCGGCGCACCGAGCTGAGCCCCGTGCGATGGGTCTGCCCGAGAGCGGGGCGCTGCGTCGGGTTCCGGGCCTGCGCCGGGAGGAGCTGGCGCAGCTGGCCGCGATCAGCACCGTCTACTACACCCGCCTGGAACAGGGGCGCATCGAGGCCTCTACTCCGGTCCTGAGCGTCCTGGCCCGGGTGTTGCGCTTGGACGATGGCCAGTGTGACTACCTGTTCGAACTGGCCGGGAAGGAGAACCCGCGGCGGCCACATCGGCACGCGGCGCAGAAGGTCCGGCCGTCGACGCGACGGCTCCTCGACAATCTCACCGACACCCCTTCCTTCGTTCTCGGCCGTTGCATGGACATTCTCGCCTGGAATGATCTTGCTGCCGCCGTGTTCGCGGATTTCTCCCAGATTCCGGAAGGGCAGCGCAATTCTGTGCGGCTGCTCTTCACTGATCCCGCTATGAGGGAGTTGTACGCGGACTGGGAAACCGTCGCGCGTACCAACGTGGCATTTCTGAGGATGGAAGCAGCGGTCAACCCGAACGAATCCCGGCATGACCGCACTCGTCGAGGAGCTGTCCGAAAAGGATCCTCAGTTCCGGGAGCGGTGGGCCGCCCGGAGGCCTTGGTGAAGGTGAAGGTGAAGGGATGCATGGGAGGCGGGTCTCATTTCCCGTGGGTGGTCTGCTCGACCGCGCGCACGATCTTCACGTAACAGCCGCAGCGGCAGATGCTGCCGCTCATCCACGAACGGATAACGATGTGCCGGGCGGGGTGTGGCTGCCCACTATCACGGTCTCGGGGTGTGGTGTGAATTTTTTACCGACCCGTAACTTCCCTCGTTGACTACTCGCCCGTAACTTGACGAGTGAACGACATCCAGTGATCCGGATCACAGGGCGTAGAGCCGTCGCAATTCCCTTGAGCCGCAAGGAGATCACTCGATGCTGCCCTGGAAACGCGTACTCAGACCCCTCGCCGCACTGTTGCTGGCCGCCGCGGCCACCGCTGTGCCCGTCGCCACCGCGCAAGCCGAGTCACAGACCGAGTCACAGACCGGATCACAGGCCGAAACGCAAGCCGAGTCCGCCTCCAGCAGGGGCTGGAACGACTTCTCCTGCAAGCCGTCCGCCGCCCATCCCCGCCCCGTCGTCCTCGTCCACGGCACCTTCGCCAACGGAGTGGACAACTGGCTCACCCTCGCGCCGTACCTGGTGAACCGGGGCTACTGCGTCTTCTCGCTCGACTACGGCCAACTGCCCGGCGTACCCCTCTTCTACGGCCTCGGCCCCATCGACAAGTCGGCCGAGCAACTCGCCGCCTTCGTCGACAAGGTGCTCGCCGCGACCGGCGCCGCCGAGACCGACCTCGTCGGCCACTCGCAGGGTGGTCTGATGCCCCGCTACTACCTCAGGTTCCTCGGCGGCGCCGCCGAGGTGCACACCTTCGTCGGTATCGCGCCCAGCAACCACGGCACCACCCTGAACGGCCTCACCAACCTGCTGAAGTACTTCCCCGGGGCCGACGACCTGCTCACCACGGCCACCCCCGCTCTCGCCGAACAGGTCGCCGGGTCCCCCTTCCTCGCCAAGCTCAACGCGGGCGGTGACACCGTCCCGGGTGTCAGCTACACGGTCCTCGCGACCCGGTACGACGAGGTGGTCACGCCGTACCGGAGCCAGTTCCTGAGCGGCTCCGACGTGCACAACGTCCTGATCCAGGACCTGTGCCCGCTGGACCTCTCCGAGCATGCCGCCATCGGACTGCTCGACCGGATCGCGTTCCACGAGGTGACGAACGCCCTCGACCCGGCGCACGCCACCGCCACCACCTGTCTGTCGGCGGTCGGCTGACGCCGGTCGGGGATCGTTCGCCGGGGCCTGGCCGACCTGAGCCGCCGGCCAGGCCCCGGCGAACGGAGTGACAGGTCAGCGGCCGGACCGCCCGCCGCCCACCGCACGTCGGCGGACCGACAGGAACAGGGCGGCGGCGCCCAGCGCCAGGGCGCCCGCGCCGCCCACCACGAGGTACGGGGTACCGGAAGTGCCGCCGGTCTCGGCGAGATTCACCGCGGCACCCGCTGCCTTCGGCCGCGTGACCGGCGCGCTGCCGGACGTGGCGGAGGGTGTGCCGGGGGACGAGGTGGGGGACGAGTCGGGAGATGTGCCGGCGGACGTACCGGCCTCCGCCCCCGCATGCCCCGCATGCCCGACCGTCGACTTGTCGGCACCGTCCTCGATCTGCTCCTCGGAGGGCGCGGAGGCGCTGCTCGACGCACCGCCGTCTGCCCCCTCGCCTGTACCTTCGCCCGCCCCCGAACCCGCGCCGAACGTCACGTCGGAGCATGAGTAGAACGCCTCAGGGCTGTCCGAGCGCTGCCAGATCGCGTACAGGAGTTGTCTGCCGGAACGTTGCGGCAGAGTGCCGGAGAACGTGTAGAAGCCGCCCGCCGCGGCCGGGTCCGTCGCCACTGCGACCGGGTGTCCGAGGTCCAGGTCGGCCCAGGACAAGGGCTGGGCCGGGTCGTAGCCCGGCTTGGTGAGGTACACCACGAAGGTGCCCTTGTGCGGGGCGGTCACGCGGTACCTGAAGGTGTACGAGCCGCCGCGCACGCTCGTCGCGGGCCAGTCGGTGCGGGCCAGGTCGAGGCCCTTGAACTCCTCGTTGCCCGCGCTGCACAGCTCGCCGTCCGGGATCAGCGCCTGGTGACGCCCGCCCGCGTCACCGATGCGGATGCCGTTCCAGTCGTAGAGCGCCTGGGTACCGCCTGCCGCGACCGCCGCCCGGCACGCGGCCGAGACCGGTCTCTCGGGACCCTCCGCGTAGCACTGGGCGACCCTGCTGACCGGGTCGCCCATCGAGCCGTGCGCGGACGCGGGCGTGGCGCCCAGGGCGAACGCGGCGACCCCGAGGGTGGTGACGGTGGTGATCGCGGCGGCCGTGCGGCGGCGGGCGGGCATGCGGGATCTCCTCGCGACGGTCAATCGGGGGCACTCGGCGAACTAGCCCCAGGAAACCGCTGAATCGCCTGTTGGAGGCGGGTGAGGGAGATCCTTATGGTCGGCTTAAGGAAGGGTTCGGACTGCGCTCAGGCAGGACGGCCGGCTTCAGCCGTCCGGCCACCAGGTGCGCGCGATGTCCTTGCGGACCTCGGGACGCTCGGTGGTGCGTTCGTCGGCCTCTTCCCGCACACGGCGGGCGTCCGACTTCTTCAGGGGCTTCTGCACGGTTACGCGGCGCATGGCTGCCTCCTTCGGTCCACCGGGTTCCGCGTTTTCACGGAGATAGACCATTTCCGGGAGAGTGACTCATCGGAGCCGGTCTGTCAGTGGCGGCCGTCACGATTCCATTGTCAGTGGTGGGTGTCACTCTTGGCCCATGACCCACACCGACTGGGACGCGGAAGCGGCCACCTTCGACGACGAGCCCGACCACGGCCTGCGTGACCCGCTCGTGCGCGAGGCCTGGGCGGCCCGGCTGCGCTCCTGGCTGCCGGACCGCCCGGCCGACGTCCTCGACCTGGGCTGCGGCACCGGCAGCCTGTCGCTCCTCGCGTCCGAACAGGGGCACCGCGTCACCGGCGTGGACGCGTCCGCGGCCATGGTCGAGCACGCCCGGAGCAAACTGGCCGGGCGAGCCGCGGTGTTCCTCGTGGGCGACGCGGTGGCGCCACCGGTCGGGGAGGAGCGCTTCGACGTGGTGCTCGTACGGCACGTCCTGTGGACGCTGCCCGACCCCGCGCGGGTGCTGCGCCACTGGCAGGGGCTGCTCAGGGCCGGCGGACGGCTGGTACTGGTCGAGGGGGTGTGGGGGACGGTCAGCCCGGCCGGCATATCCGCCGACACGCTCACCGCGCTGCTCGCGCCCCTCGCCGCGGACGTCCGTGTGGAGCGGCTGTCCGGCGACGCGCGGCTGTGGGGGCGCGAGGTCGAGGACGAGCGGTACGCGGTACTGGCCCAGCCGTAGGCACACGAGCAGGTTCAGAACGAGCCGGTTCAGAACGAGCGAATTGAGAACGAGCAGGTTCAGTCGAGCAGTGACTCGAAGCGGCCCTCGCGCGCCAGCGACTCCAACTCGTCGAGGGCCGCCACGGCGGCTGACGCCGCACGCGGGTCCGACTGCGCCAGACCGCTCTCCTCGAACTCGTCCTCGTCCAGCCGTCGTACGTCCGTGCCGTCGGCGGAGCGCCACAGGTCCAGGTCGAGATCCTCGACGACCAGGTCGGGGCCGGCGAGCGTGGCGGGGCGGGCGATGTCGCAGTACCAGCCCTTCAGCGTGCCTGTCGCGTCCCGGACCTCCTTCACGGAGTACCAGCGGTCCCGCCAGTAGTACTCCGTGAACACGTCACCGGGCTCGAAGCGGACGAAGCCGAAGTCGCGGACTCCGGTACCGGCCCAGGGGGCGCGTACGGCGAGGCGTGTGCCGTCGTCGTGGAGCAGCTCGGCGGGGTAACTGATCTTCGTGCGGCCGGCCTTGACCAGGACGACGTTCACCGTGGGTGGGGAGGGGGACGGGGCTGTGGCCTCAGGTGAGTTCGCGGACATAGCGGACCTCCGTCGCGCAGATCTCGTATCCGAACCAGTTGTTGATCGCGATCATCGGGCCGTTCCCGGCGTCGTTGCCGGTCAGGGCCTCCGTGTAACCGGCGGCGTGGGCTCGGTGCAGGGAGTCGTTCTTGGCGAGCTTCGCGAGGCCCCGGCCACGGAAGTCGCGGGCGGTGCCGGTCATCACGGTGCCGTAGCGGGTGGCGCCGTCGGTACGGGCCGCGCTGAAGGCGGCGGGGCGGCCGTCGACGACGGCGACCGAGGTCAGCTCGTGGCTGAGCAGCGGGTGCTGCCAGGTCTCGCGGAGCCAGGCCTCGTAGTCCGTGAACTCGTAGTCGACATCGCTCGGTTCGTCCGACGACGCCTCCGCGTCCAGGTCGAACAGCGGGCGCGGGTCGGCGGCGAAGTCGGAGGCCGGGCGGATTTCGACGCCGGGCGGGGGGTCCTGGAGCGGGGGCAGCTTGCCGTTCGCCAGGTCCAGACGGAGGAAGTGCGCGTTGCGGCTGGATCGGTAGCCGCGGCGTTCGGCGAAGGCGCGGTTGTCGGGGGCGTCCAGCACCCAGGAGAAGGACTTCGTCACCCCCGCGGCGGCGAGGTGCTGTTCGGCGGTACGGACGAGGAGCGCCCCGGCGCCCCGCCGGGTGCGCTCCGGGTGCACATACACGTTGACGTACCCCTGGCCGGGCTCCGCGCTGTCGTGGACGACTCCGGTCTGGGCGGTGCCGAGGACCTCGCCGTCCTCCTCGGCGATCAGCGCCCGGAAGCGGGCGTCGGGGTGGGCGTGCGCGATGTCGTACGCGACGCTGTCCGGTGTGAACAGGAGGAAGGGGAGCGCTACGTGCCGGATACGGGCGAAGGCTTCGACGCCGGCCTGGTCTTCGGTGCGAAGAGTTCGCACGGTCACTGTCATGAGCTCGGACGTTACGCGGGGAGACACAGCGGTTGCCTCCCATTTTCCGGCCGGTACGGGACAATCACAGCGTGACCCTGAAGATCCGCATCGACGACAGCGCGCCGCCCTACGAGCAGGTGCGCGCCCAGATCTCCGAGCAGGCCCGGGCCGGGACGCTGCCGGTGGGGTACCGGTTGCCCACCGTGCGGGGGCTTGCCGAGTCGCTCGGTCTCGCCGCGAACACGGTCGCGAAGGCGTATCGGGCGCTGGAGTCGGACGGGGTGATCGAGACGCGGGGGCGCAACGGAACGTTCGTCGCTGCGGCGGGCTCGGCGGCGGAGAGGGAGGCGGCGTCTGCTGCGCAGGCTTACGTGGAGCGGGTTCGGCGGCTTGGGCTGGCGGAGGATGTGGCGTTGGCCGCGGTGAAGGATGCCCTGCGGGCGGCTCATCAGGGGTGAGCGGGGTGGTTCTTCGGCTGCGGCTCGGTGGGGGCTTGTCGCGCCCACGCGGCGGAGCCGCAGATTGACACAGCCCCGCGCCCCTGACGGTGCGCCTCCCACCCGGCGATTACCTGCACAGGTTCGCAGCCGTGCCCCCGATTACAAGTACAGGCCCGCGTCCGCTCCCTCCCGCTGGTCCGGGACCGTTGTCGGGGTTGTGCCCCGGCGTAGGGCGTACAGCTCGGCGAGGGTGGCGCCCTCGCGGGCGATTCCCTCCTCCGTGCCCAGCCAGGCTGCCGCCTCGCGGCGGGTGAGGGGGCCCACCTCGATGCGGGCCAGACAGCGGCCGGGGCGCACGACGGCCGGGTGGAGGCGTTCCAGGTCCTCGTTGGTGGTGACGCCCACCAGGACGTTGCGGCCCTGGCCGAGGAGGCCGTCCGTCAGGTTCAGGAGACGGGAGAGGGCCTGGCCCGCCGTGTGCTTCGCCTCGCCCCTGATCAGTTCGTCGCAGTCCTCCAGCAGGAGCAGCCGCCAGCGGCCCTTGCCCGTGCCGTCCTCCTCGCCGATCGCGATGTCCATCAGATAGCCGACGTCGGAGAAGAGACGCTCGGGGTCCAGTACGCAGTCCACCTGGCACCAGTCCCGCCAGGAACGGGCCAGCGTGCGCAGCGCGGACGTCTTGCCGGTGCCCGGCGGGCCGTGGAGCAGCAGCAGCCGGCCGGCGATGTCCTCCGGCGTCGTCTTCATCAGGCCGTCCATCGCGTCCGCCACCGGCGCGGTGTAGTTGGCGCGGACCTCGTCCCATGTGCCCGCCGAGATCTGGCGGGTCGTGCGGTGCGGGCCCCGGCGCGGGGACACGTACCAGAAGCCCATCGTCACGTTCTCCGGCTGGGGTTCGGGCTCGTCCGCCGCGCCGTCCGTCGCCTGGTCGAGGACCTTCGCGGCCAGCTCCGGCGTGGTCGCCGTCACCGTGACGTCGGCGCCCCGGTTCCAGCGGGACACCAGGAGGGTCCAGCCGTCGCCCTCCGCCAGGGTCGCGCTGCGGTCGGCGTCGCGGGCGCTGCGCAGGACGCGGGCGCCCGGCGGGAGGAGCGTCGCCCCGGACCGTACGCGGTCGATGTTCGCCGCGTGGGAGTACGGCTGCTCGCCCGTCGCGAAGCGGCCGAGGAACAGCGCGTCGACGACGTCGGACGGGGAGTCACTGTCGTCGACGTTGAGCCGGATCGGCAGCGCGTCGTACGGGTTCGCGGACATGCCGCCATGATCCGGCACCAGGCCGCCGAGTGCACCCGGTTTCCGTGGTGCGCGCCGAGTGTCACCCCGTACGGTGTCTGCGGCCCGCGCGTCCGATACGTCCATGTTCTGTTATCCGGCTGTGCGCTGCGGAGGTCTGCCCTCCGCCCGTACCCCGCCGTTACTGTTGCCCTTGATGGGACGTCATGGGTGGAATTCGGCGGCTCGGTGGTGGCGGCTCACCGCCCTGCTCGGGGTGGGGGCCGCCGCCCTGGCCCTGGTCCTGACCCTGTTCAGCACACTGCCGTCGAACGGTGGCAGCACCGCGGGTACCTCCCGCGACGGCGACAAGGTGCACGGCACGCCCCCCGCGTCCTCGCCCGGGTCGTCCGAGCCGGACGTCGGATGGGGCTTCACCCACACCCGGTTCAGCGCCGACGAGGGCGACGCGTCGGCCGTCGACCGGGTCGAGGGGCTGCTGTCGAAGGACGCCGGGCTGCCGCAGAACCAGCACATCATGGGCTGGGGCGCCGGCAACCCCGAGCCGGTGAAGGGGCGTTACGACTTCACGGAGATGGACCGCCGCATCGACTTCATGCGTGCCTCCGGCGCCACCCCGGTCGTCACCCTGTGCTGCGCCCCGGACTGGATGAAGGGCGGCAGGTCCGGCTCCGACCGGACCGACTGGAGCCGGTCCGCCCTGGAGACCGCCCCGGAGCGCGCGCACTACAAGGACTTCGCCGCGCTCGCCGCGACCGTCGCCAAGCGCTATCCCGACGTGCGCCACTTCATCGTGTGGAACGAGTTCAAGGGCTTCTGGAACAACACCGGGGCGCGCTGGGACTACGAGGGCTACACCGACCTGTACAACCTGGTCTACAAGGCGCTGAAGAAGGTCGACGAGGACATCATGGTCGGCGGTCCGTACCTCGTCATGGACAGCCTCGACCCGCGGCGGAAGCCGGACGCCTCCACGACCTTCAAGGGGCCCTGGGGCGCCATGGACCAGCGGATCCTCGACGCCTTCGACTACTGGAACACGCACAGGGCGGGCGCCGACTTCGTCGTCGTGGACGGCTCCAGCTACACCAAGGACGACGAACTGCTGCCCGACGAGTTCACGGCGACCGAAAAGTTCACGGCCGTCGGGAAGTGGGTGCGCGCACGGACGGACGGACTGCCGCTGTGGTGGGCCGAGTACTACGTCGAGCCCGCCGACGGCAACGACGACCGCACCGGCTGGTCCGAGACCCGCCGCGAGGCCGTCCAGGCCGCCGGCCTGATCGCGATGGCCAAGGGCGGCGCCTCCTCCGGCTTCTACTGGAACCCCGAGGAGGAGAAGGGCACCGACTGCGCGGGCTGCCTGTGGACGCCCACCTCAAGTGGCGGCGGCGGAGCGGCACTTCCCATGTACGAGCTGGTCTCCCGCTTCGGCGCCGCGTTCCCGCCGGGCACGCGGTACCGGACCGTCCCGGTGGCCCCGGACGACCGGCCCAACGTGCGCGTGCTGGCCGACGACAAGGCCGTCCTCGTCGTCAACGTCCTGGACCGGCCGATCGACGCGCGGGTCGACGGCAAACGGTTCAGGATGGGCGCGTACGAGGTGAGGTGGCTCAGCCGCTGAGCCACTCAACCGGTGAGCCGCCCCACCCCCAGCCTCACTTCATCGTCAGGAACCGTTGCACCAGTGCGGCCGGCAACACCGCCAGCAGCGGCAGCGAGAACCAGAAGCTGCTCTGCAGCCAACGGAGTTGGCGGACCCCCGGCCGCACCGCGACCCGTACCGCCTCCCGGACGGTGAGCAGCAGGATCAACGCGACGGCAGCCAGGCCGCCCACCACCGACCACGGTGTCCACGTCACCTGGGGACCGATCGGGCCGGGATCGGCCTTCGGGACCCTGCCCTCCGGTTGCTGCCGCAGCGCGTACATCGTGACGTCGGAGTTGACGAACACCTGCTTCAACTCGTCGCGGCCGTCCAGGTTCTGGAGCAGCCGGTGCTCCCAGGCGGCCGAGTAGCCCACGTCCAGCCGGAGGTACACGACCTGGCTGCGGTTGACCATCAGATACGACTGGGGGCCCGCGTCCTTGAGCGCCTTCACCAGCCCCGACACCAGCACCGGGTCGGCCGGTGCGAGCGTCGGCTCGTACCGCACCTTCTCCATGTCCCGGGCGCCCCACGGCAGGGCCGGTGTCACGTTGTCGGCGAGGTCGTTGCTCAGCCACAGCAGCCGTACGGTCGGAGTGTCGTGGGCGTACACGTAGTTCATCGCGGCGACCTCGCCGGGGCGGGTCCGTTCGAAGGACTCGTTGCCCCAACGGGCCACCAGGAAGCCGCCCATGAGGACCAGGCCCGCCAGCAGGGCGGCCAGCGGGGCGAGGCTGATCCGGTCCCGCTCCTGTTCCTTCGGGGTGACCCCGGTGCGCGGGAAGAGCGCGAGCGCGCCGAGCAGGGCCGCGCCGGGCAGGGCGAACATGAAGACGCGCAGGGCCATTTCGCCGCCGTACGACTGCATGCCGAAGCCCAGGAACGGGACGAAGGTGAGGACGAGCAGGGAACGTTCGCGGTACTTGTGGTCGCGGCGGCGCCACCAGCCGCAGCAGGCGAGGGTCATGACCCCGCCGGCCAGCAGGACACGCGTGTAGAGGACGAACTTGTGCGTCGAACTGCCGCCCTCGATACGGCCGGAGACGCTCGACGACACATTGCCGCCCACTCCGCCCATCCCGCCGAAGAGTTCGTCGAAGTGCCCCGACCAGTACGGCTCGGCCATGAATCCGACCCAGGCCGCGACGATGACGCCGAACAGGATGGGCAGGCCCCGCAGTTCGGACCGGCCGATCAGGACCAGGACGGCCAGCACGCCCAGCATCACGAACGGCGTCAGCTGGTGGGCCGGGACCGTCGCAGCGAACAGGGCGATCAACACGGCCAGCAGTACGGCCTGTTGGCGGCGGTCCGTCGGCTCGACCTCCGCCTCGCCGGGCCGCATCTTCGCCCACAGCACCCGTGGCGCCCGGAACCACACCAGCAGGATCGCCACGAAGACCAGATAGAGGAGGTAGGTGAAGCCCTGCGGGGAGAAGTAGTCCTGGCCCACCCAGCCGCTCAGGACGAAGATCCACACGCCGGTCCACTTAGCGCGCCAGCTCGCCCGCAGGGAGCGCGTCAGCAGCAACAGCGGTGCCAGGTAGAGCAGTTGCATGGTCAGCGGCCACCAGCGGATGACCTCGGTGAGATCACTGACCCCGCAGGCCTTCGCCACGAACGCGGCGCCCGCGAAGAAGCCCGGCCAGCTCCAGCGCGCGTCCAGGTCCGGTACGGCGGTCCCGGTCCGGTCGATGTGGTCGATGAACCCCAGGTGCTGCCAGGCTGTCGCGAACCGCGGTTCGGCCTCGATCGCCGCGGGCAGCGCGTGCAGCGACACGACGGTCGCGAGCAGCGTCAGAGCCAGCAGCGTCCGGTGTTCCCGGTTCCCCCACAGCAGCGACGCGAACACCACGACCAGCAGCGCGGCCCCGATCAACGTCGGCAGCGGCAGTACGGAGACCAGCCCGAGCCCGCCCATCCGGTCCAGGTCGGCCTCGCCGAGGTGGGACGCCGGCACCCAGTAGAGGAGGAGCGCGGCGATCAGCAGACCGCCGAGGACCAGTCCGCCCCGGGTGGGCAGCAGACGTGCGCGCAGGGGGAGCGGAGGCGGTTCGGGTGAGGTGTGCGGAGTCCGCGACTCCCGTACGAGGGAGGCCCGTACGGCGTGTACGAGTTCGGCGTCCGCGCCCGCCGGGACGGCGAGGTCCCGAAAGGCGCCCTCCACCGGCAGCCCCGCGACCTGCGGCCCCGTCTGTTTCAGGGCCCAGGCCGGCCGGTGGTCCGCACGCGGCGCCGGTGTCCCCGTGGGCGGGGTTCCCGGCCCCGGGCGGACGTCCGGGCGGCGTTCCAGATGGTCGAAGTCGACGTGGACGCCGAGCGCGAGGGTGTCCGAGTCCCGCGCCCAACCCTGCCCGTGCCTGCGGGAGTTGACCGCCAGGACATCTCGCGTCCCCAGGTCGGCGAGGTCGCCGTCCGGTGCCGGGCCCTCGGGGACGGCGTCCTCCGGCGCCGCCCTGACCGTCCGGTACAGCCTGGGCGCGGCGATGGCGACGATCACCGCGAGGGACGAGATCTCCGCGACGCCCGCGCCGGTCAGCCCCGTCCGGGGGAGCAGCAGCAGCGTCAGACCGAGCACCAGGACACACAACAGGCCCTGCATCCAGGCGAGTCCACCGGTGCGGCTCTGGGCGCGCAGCACCGCGAAGTACGTCTCCATGACGACCCGCAGCACCGCGCCGACCGCGAACCAGCGCAGCAGCGGGGTCGCCGCGTCCGCGTAGCCCGAGCCGAAGACGCCCAGGATCCAGGGCGCGCCGAAGAACAGCACACCGGCGACCGGCAGCATGATCCGTGCCATGCGTCTGAGGGCGGCCCGGGTGTTGGCGGCCAGCCGGGCCGGATCGTGCGAGCCCTCGACGGTGAGGGAGGCGCCCATGTTGATGGCGAGCAGGTTGACCGTGCCGCCGATGGTGGTGGTGATGTAGAAGTACGCGTTGTCGGCGGAGCTGACCTGCGAGGCGACGATCACCGGCACCAGGTAGACCACCGCGAGGGAGAACAGCGACCCGGTGTAGTCGCCCGCCAGGAACCGGCCGATCTCCTTCGGCGTCGGCGGTTTCGCGTGCGCCTCGGTCGCCCTGACGTGCCGGGGCACCAGCCGCCGGAAGACCAGCCAGCCCAGCGGAAGTACCGACATGGCGATCGCCGCGACCCACGACACGAAGACACCGCTCGTCGGGATCGCCGCCGCGAAGGCGACCAGCAGCCCCAGCTTGACCGCCGAGAACGCGGTGTTGCCGACCGGTACCCACAGCGCGCTGCGCAGCCCGGTCAGCACCCCGTCCTGGAGGGTGAGCAGGTTCCACAGGACGACGGCGCCGACGAACCCCAGGGCGGGCACCGGCCCGTGCAGGAACCGGTACGACGGTCCCCAGCTGTCCAGCGTGAGCAGGAAGACGCCGCCGGCCAGCGCGACGATCACCGAACTGCCCGCGTACGTACGGAAGATGAGCCGCCCGGTGGCGCGGCCCGCGACCGGGATGAAGCGGGCCAGGGCGCCTGTCAGGGTGACCGCCGTGAGCCCGGCGAGGAGCTTCATGGCGGCGATCGCGGCGGAGCTCTGGCCGACCGCCGACTCGGTGTAGTAGCGGGCGGCGGCCAGCCAGAAGCCGAGCCCGAGCACGGCGGAGATGCCGGTGTTGAGCATCAGCGCGTAGGCGTTGCGGAACAGCTGGCTGCCACCCCCCTGGCCCCTGCCCAGGCCGGGCAGCCGCAGCCGCCGCCCCGGACGCTGCTCGGGTGTCTCGGCCCCGGGGATCCCAGTGGCCTCGGTCGCGGGTGTGGTCGTCGTGTCAGACACGGGAACGGACGGCCTTCAGGCGGACCTGACGTGCGCTGCGGACGATGGCGTACCCCTTGGTGAGGGCACGGTCCCGGGCGAAGTTGCGGGCGATCGCTCGGCCCTCGATCAGCCGCTCGAACTCCTGGATACTGGTGCTGCGGCGCACGGTGACGCGTTTCAGGGCGTACGGACCCTGTGCCCGGCGTGCGAGACCGTTGCCGACCGCGAGCGCCTGCGCGAACCCCGTCTCGCGGACAGCGGTGCGCACCCGGCGGCTGGAGTAGCCGTAGGGATAGGCGAACGACACGGGCACGGTGTCCAGTTCGTCCGCGACGATCTCCTTGCAGCGCGTCAGCTCGAAGCGCAGCGCGTCGTCGTCGAGCTGGTCCAGCTCCGGGTGCGTGTGGCTGTGGCCGCCGATCTCGACGCCCACCTCCGCGAGTTCGCGCACCTGGTCCCAGTCGAGCATGGTGTCGAGAGCGCCGCCGGTGCGGTGCGCGCCCCGGAGCCAGCCCGTCGAGACGAACAGCGAGGCGGAGAAGCCGTGTTCGGCCAGCACCGGCAGCGCGTGCCGGTGCACCCCCTCGTATCCGTCGTCGAAGGTGATCAGGACCGGCTGCGGGGGCAGTACCCGCTCCATCGAGAACGGGCGGCGCCAGGAGTCGGCCAGTTGGGCCGTGGTGACCGGATGGAAGTCCCGGTTCGCGAGCAGCGCCATCTGCTCGGTGAACGCCTCGGGCGTCACCGAGAGGGTACGCGTGAGGGGACTGGGCGTCCGGGTGACCGAGTGGTACATCAGGACGGGCACGGGCGCATTCATGCCGTACCCCCTTCGACGCTCCGCTCGATCTCCACCACCGTGAACGTGGCCCCGCCCCGGCGCGCCCGCAGGCTCCCGAGGACGTACCCGCCGGCCGCTGTCAGCACCCCGGCGACGATCGCGCCCGCCCGGCCCGCGCCGCCCGGCCTGGCCAGCAGGGCGTCGCGCAGACCGCGCGCGACCCCGGCGGGCAGCACCCTGGTGGTGTACCGGCGTTCCGACGCAAGTCCTCTGCCCGCGCCCACACTTCGGGCGACCAGCGCCTTCGACAGACCCTCGGCGTAGGTGCGGGTGCGGAAGTACCCGAAGCGTTCGCGGACCTCGGGCACCCGGTGGTGGATCACCGCACGGTCGTCGATCAGCAGTACCGCGTCGGGCCCGGCCCGGGTGAGCCGGATGCACAGCTCCGTCTCCTCGCAGCCCAACGGCCGCTTGTCGCCGTCCCGTCCGATACCGGTGGCGAAACCGCCGGCCACGTCGAAGGCCGTACGCCGGAAGGAGGCGTTGCCGCCGAGCACGTTGCGGACCCTGACGCGCCCCCCGGGCAGCCCCTTGTAGGTGCAGCCCACCACCCAGTCGAACTCCTCGGGGAACCAGGCCGGCCGGCGGCCCGACGCCCAGATCGGCATCGTCCGGCCGCCGACGGCCATCACCCGGGGGTCCGCGTACCCCTCGGCGAGGTGGCGCAGCCAGTCGCGTTCGGCCACGGCGTCGTCGTCGAGGAAGGCGATGATCCCCCCGTGCGAGGCGGCGATCCCGGTGTTGCGGCCGGCCGACAGGCCGCGCGGGCCCGCGTTGGCGAGCACCCGTACCTCGCCGGTCTCCTTGTACTCCTTGGCCAGCCGCTCCAGGAGAGCATGGTTGTGGTCGACGACCAGGAGTGTCTCCAGGGCCGGCCGCGACTGCGCCCGCACCGAGGCGACCGCCGCGAGGATGTCCTCCCAGCGGTCCTCGGTGTAGACGCAGACGACCACCGAGACGTCCGGCTCGCTCAAGACACCTCTCCCCGGCTCGTGCTGAGGACGCGGGAGTGCGAACGGCGGCGCAGGGCACGCCGGTTGGAGCGCTCCTCCAGGATCACCCGCAGGACGCGCAGCCCGTCGCGCACGGCCCGCAGATTGCTCGCGCCGTGGATACGGAGGTACTCGTGGCTCGGGATCTCCTGCACCTTGAGCCCCGCCTTGACCACCCGGATGTTGATCAGGGTCTCGATCTCGAAGCCGGTGCAGTCGAGGTCGATCTCGTCGAGGCAGTGCCGCCAGAACGCGTTGTAGCCGTAGCAGAGATCGGTGTAGCGGGCGCCGAACTTCTTGTTGACGACCGTGCACAGCGCCCAGTTGCCGAGCCTGCGGATCGGCGTCATGTCGTCGGTGCCACCGCCGTTGGCGAAGCGCGAGCCCTTGGCGAAGTCGGCGCCCGAGACCAGCGCGGAGACGTACGACACGATCTCCTGGCCGTCCGCCGACCCGTCCGCGTCGACCATCACGATGATGTCGCCGGTGCAGGCCTCGAAGCCGGTGATCAGGGCATCCCCCTTGCCCTTGCCCCGCTGTTCGACGACCTTGACGCCGGGCCACAGCCCGCGGGCGACCTCGACGGTGTCGTCGGTGGAGTTGCCGTCGACCAGGACCACTTCATGGATCCAGTCGGGCAGGCTCTTGAAGACGTACGGCAGGTTCTCCGCCTCGTTCATGGCGGGGATCACCACGCTCACCGGTGGCGTGATCGCCAGGTGGGAGGAGATCGGCCGGTACACGTCGGCCGTGATCGGTTGCTGGTCGGCGATCGCGGGCGACTGACCCGGTATCGCCGGTCGCAGAACGGAACTCATGACTCTGGACCCTCTCGTCCGGTAGACCGCCCGCCCCTGGGCAGCCCGGCTTTTGTCCGGTTCGAAAGGGGGGTTCTCACTTACGGCATGCCGAATGGACTCTCCGTATCAGTCTCTGGCCGTGCTCATACACGCCGGGTGAGCTGGCAAAGCTGGCCGAACACCGTGACCCGGTGGTCGGTTTCGCGGCACGGCCCGGCGAGACGTACGTCCACCGGGCACGGCACCCCCCTACCGCGCCCCGCTCCGACGGTCGCCGTGGACCCTGAGCCCTCCCCTGAGTCACAGGACGACGTACCGATGCGGGTAAGAGTATGACGGTATTGACGATTGCGCCCTTATGGCAAGACCTGAAAAGAGGTCGCACGTTTTTGTTGGTTTGACCGTTACGCAACTACTTTGATCGATTTCTGGAACGGAGCTGCCCCATCCGTTTCAGTGCCCGGTCCGCCGGCCCGAAGAGCTCCGGCCGTGACAGCACCACGTTGCGCAGCGCCCGCACCGGAGCGCGCCGGGCCCGATGTCCGGCCGCCACGGGATGACGACGTGTCACCCACCCCTCGGACACCATGAGTTCACGTGTTTTCAGGGAGTCCTTGTACTCCTTCTGCCCCCGGCCCAGATCCAGGTACGCGATACCGTCGGCGGCTGCCGCCTCCGCCATCCGCAGATGCAGGATCAGCCCCGGCGAGTACTTCGAGTACGCCGGGTCGTACGCCGGGAACCAGCAGGCCAGTACGCGTTCCGTACGCAGCCCGAAGTGGGCGGCGATCGGCCTGCCGTCGGCGTAGAGCACCGACAGGATGCCCGCGAACGGGTCGGAACGGGTGTGGAAGAGCTGCTGCACGAGCCGGGTGATCCAGGCGTGCGCGAACCGGTCGCTGCGGCCGGTCCTGCGGTACTGGGCGGACTTCCATGCCATCAGCCTGGTCAGCGCCTCGGGATCGCGCTCGTCGTGCACATAGCGGACCTCGCCGACGTCCCGGCCGAGTCTGCGCTCCTTGGCGAGCGTCGTGCGCGTGAACTTCGGGGAGCGTGCCCGGAGTCCGGCCAGATAGGTCTCGTACCCCTGGTCGACGTCCATCACCGGGGACGGGAAGGTGGCGGAGGCCCCGGCCTCGAACGGCGCCTGACCCCCCACCAGATGGTCGAACTCCCACACCGCGAGCCCGCAGGCCCGCAGCAACTCCCGTGCGTCCCAGTCGAATCCGGGACGGTGGACCAGCCCCTGGCAGTCGGAGACGCCGAGCCCGATCGCCCGGCCGACGCCGCCGGTGGATCTCTGGAACGGGAAGAACGCGGCAGGTTCCCCGCCCTCGTGGAGCACCGCTATGCGTACGCCGCGTCTGCAGCGGCCGATCGCGAGCGTGAACTCCGGGGACAGGAAGGGGTTGGCCAGTTCGGGCGAGCCGTGCAGATGGGCCTTGGCCTGCAACGCAGTCCAGGCGGCCCGGTCGGCGGCGGTCAGTTCACCGGGCCGGTGCACGGTGAGGGTCACATCGGGAGTCGGATTGCGAGCCACGTCACCAGCCACGTCAGGGGGTCCGTCTTCTCGCCGTACGGCCGCGCTGTCGCCGTACCGGAACCAGAGCCAGAACCAGCAGGAGGATCAGCGCGCTGATCACGGTCACGGCCACGACGCCACCGCGGACCGACCACCGGTGTGTCGCCAGCATGCCCTGGGCGACCAGGAGATCGAGTGCGACCGCCGCCGCCACGGACGTCACGATCCTGCCGAACGGCTCCAGTCCGCGCAGCGCGGCTCCCACGGCGACCGCCGGCGCGGCGAGAAGGAAGAACAGTGTGAGGGGGCCGCGCAGCGGCGAGGCGGTGTCGGTCAGCGCGAGGGCCGCGCCGAAGGCCGCTACGGCCACGACCACGCCCGTGAGCAGCGGGAACAGGTCCTTTCCCAGGCCCTGTTCCGAAGACTGACCGCCGCCAGGTCCGCTCCCGGACGAAGGCGGCTTGATACGTATGGTCCGCATGGGCGACTTTGCCCCCCGACGCGCCGGATGCCGGGCTTCAATGTCGCGCAGCGGGACGGACGAGTCAAGATGCGCAACCCTGCGCCACCCGGCCCGAATGCGTACACGGCGTTCCCCGGAGGGGAACGAAGAGGTGAACGGACGGGTTCCCCGGAGGCGCCGACTGCCTCCGGGGAACTGCCGTTCGGGATGGGCGGGTTACCGGTGTGGGACGGGTGTCAGGAGACGAGCTTCAGCAGGCGGTTCGGGGAGCCGGTGCCCGGGCTGGTGACCTTGCCGGTGGTGGCGCCGCCCGTGAGGGCCGTGGCGACCTGGGCCGGGGTGGCCGAGGTGTGGCCCGCGAGGTAGACCGCCGCCGCACCCGCGACGTGCGGGGTGGCCATCGACGTACCCGAGATCGTGTTCGTCGCGGTGTCGCTGGTGTTCCAGCCCGCCGTGATCGAGGAACCTGGGGCGAAGATGTCCAGGATCGAGCCGTAGTTGGAGTAGCTGGCCCGGGCGTCCGTGCTGGTGGTGGCGCCGACCGTGATGGCCGCCGCGACCCGCGCGGGGGAGTAGGAGGAGGCGTTGGCACTGCTGTTGCCGGCCGCGACCGCGTAGGTCACGCCGCTGGCTATGGAGTTGGAGACCGCGGTGTCCAGCGAGGTGGAGGCGCCGCCGCCGAGGGACATGTTGGCGACCGAGGGGCCGCTGTGGTTGGCGGTCACCCAGTCGATGCCCGCGATGACACCGGCCGTGGTGCCCGAGCCGGCGTTGTCGAGCACCCGGACCGCCACGATCTTCGCCGCCTTGGCGACACCGTACGTCGACCCCGCGATGGTGGTGGCGACGTGCGTGCCGTGGCCGTTGCCGTCCTGCGCGACGCTGTCGCCGTCCACGGCGTCGTAGCCGTTGGCGGCCCGGCCGCTGATCTGGGAGTGCGTGATGCGTACGCCGGTGTCGATGACGTACGCCGTCACCCCGGCGCCGGCCGTGTCCGGGTAGGTGTAGGTGCCGGACAGCGGCAGGGCGGCCTGGTCGATGCGGTCGAGGCCCCAGGGGGCGCTGGACTGCGTGGCGTCGACGTGCACCGTCTGGTTCTGCTCGACGGCGGCCACCGCGGGGTCGGCGGCGAGTCTGCGGGCCTCGGCCGCGGAAAGGGTCGCCGTGTAGCCGTTCAGCGCGGTGCTGAACGTCTTCTTCACCGTGCCGCCGTACTCCTTGATCAGGCTCTTGCCGGCGCTCGACGCGGACTTGAGGCCCGCCGTCTTCTTGAGCGTGACGATGTAGCTGTCCTTGACGGCTGTGGGGGAGCCGGCGGCCAGCACCTTGCCCTCGGCGGGTGCCGGGGCTGCCTGGGCGGGGAGCGCGGTGAATCCGCCGACGAGAGCGGCGGCTGCGGCGACGGTGGTCGCGGCGGTCCTGATCTTCTTGCTGCGCAGTTGTGCCATGACGAGGGAGTCCTCCTCTGGGGCAGCACACGCCTGGGTGGGGGCGCGTCTGTGGGGGATGCCCGCGGGTGCGGGCACAACCCGGAGCGTCGCGTTCCGCCCGGGCTGAGGTAAAGGCTCGGTCATGAACGGGAGTTGCTCAAGGGGCTGAGCGGCTTGTCACATGCATGTCATGAGCAGGCAATCGAAGGCAATGTGGGTGCGGGTGATCCACCCCTTTAGTGGCGGAAAAGTCTTGGCATGGACACTTCCGGTCAACACGCGTAGTTGATACGAACGTTGTGGCAGAGATCCTGCTAATGGAGGCTTCATGAGACATTCCCGAATCACGGCATGCATGATCTCGCTCCTCCTCGCCGGCGCCGCCGCCCTCACAGGGGCAACATCGGCGCAGGCGTCCCAACTCGCCGCCCCCACCGGCTATGTGGCCCTCGGCGACTCCTACTCCTCTGGGGTCGGCTCGGGCAGCTACATCGGCTCCAGCGGCGACTGCAAGCGCAGCACGAAGGCGTACCCGTACCTCTGGGCCGCCGCCCATTCACCCTCGAGCTTCAACTTCACGGCCTGCTCGGGCGCCCGAACGGGTGATGTTCTGGCGAACCAGCTGACCCCGCTCGGCGCCTCCACGGGCCTCGTCTCGATCAGCGTCGGCGGCAACGACGCGGGCTTCGCCGACGTCATGTCGACCTGTGTGCTCCAGTCCGACAGTTCCTGCCTCGCCCGTATCAACACCGCGCGGGCGTACGTCGATTCGACCCTCCCCGGTCAGCTCGACGCCGTGTACGACGCCATCAGCTCCCGGGCGCCGGGCGCCCATGTGGTCGTCCTGGGCTACCCGCGCTTCTACAAGCTCGGGCAGACCTGCCTGGGCCTCTCCGAGGCAAAGCGCTCCGCGATCAACGGCGCGTCCGACTACCTGAACAGCGCGCTCGCCAAGAGGGCCGCCGACCACGGTTTCACCTTCGGTGACATCAAGGCGGCCTTCACCGGTCACGAACTCTGCTCGGGCAGCTCGTGGCTGCACAGCCTCAACCTGCTCAACATCGGCGAGTCCTACCACCCGACGGCCGCCGGCCAGTCGGGCGGCTATCTGCCGACGTTCACCAGCGCCGCCTGACAGCCTGACTGCCCGACCGGCGTCCGTTCAGGGCGTACCGGAGGGAGTGACAGCGGGAGAGGGGACCCCGTCCGTCGGGGTCCCCGTCTCGCAGGTCACCGAGAACGGCACGGAGTTGGACTTCACGCTCACCGGGTCGCGGACCTCCACGCCGATCGCGTTCTCGATCGTCCCGCTCTCGTCGTACGTCGTCACGAAGACCTTGTTCTCCTTGGTCTTCCCGCCGCCCGCCGGGAACGACAGCGTCCGCCAGCCCTCCTCCGGAGCCTTGCCCGTCTCCGTCACCCAGCGGTAGAAGACCTTCGTGGGCACGTTGCCCACCGTGAACGTCGCCGTGAAGGCGGGCGCCTGGGCTTCGGGCGGCGGACAGGTCCCCGAGTAGTCGGTGCCCGTTCCGACCACGTCGACCTCCACGGTCTGCGGCGGCTGCGAGGTCTCCTCGCTGTCACTGCTGCTCGGAGTGGGGCTCGTCTCCTCGTCGCCGGAGTCGCTGGGGCTGTTCTTCGGTGAACTCGCCGCGCCCGTACCGTGATTGCTCTGCTGTGTGCTGCTGCCGGCGCCGGCATCGGTACCGTCCCCGCCCTTGTCGCGGTTCAGCAGCGCGTACGTCAGTCCGGCGATCGCCAGTGCGATGGCGGCGAGGCCCGCGACCAGGACGACGGCCGCCCGGCGGTTGCGATCCCGTTCGCCCGGGCGGGTGGTCGGGGGAGTGTCCGAGGGAGGCGGCACGGGCCCGGTCGCGGCCGTGGGAACGGGCATCGGCTGCGGGGGCGTCGCCGGGTGCTGCGGGAAGGCCGCCGCGATCGGCGGCGTGTACGGGGCCGTCCGGAGGGTGTCCGCGTGCAGGGCGCCTCCGGCCCCGATGATCCGCAGATCCTGCTCGGCCTGCCCGGCGGGAAGACGGTCGGCCGGATCCTTGCGCAGCAGCCCCTCGATGACGGGCGTCAGCGGCCCCGCCCGGAGCGGCGGCGGCAACTCCTCGTCCACGATGGCGCGCAGGGTGCTGAGTGGGGTGTTCTGCCGGAAGGGCGAGTTGCCCTCGACCGCCGCGTACAGCAGCACACCGAGCGACCACAGGTCTGACTCGGGGCCGGGGGTGCGCCCCAACGCCCGTTCGGGCGCGAGGAATTCGGGGGAGCCGATGAGCTCGCCGGTCATGGTGAGGGCCGAACTGCCCTCGACCGTCGCGATCCCGAAGTCGGTGAGCACCACCCGGCCGTCGTTGGACAGCAGTACGTTGGCCGGCTTCACGTCCCGGTGCAGCACTCCGGCCTCGTGCGCGGCCCGCAGCGCGGAGAGCACCTCGGCGCCGATGTGCGCGGCCCGCTGCGGGGACAACGGGCCCTCGGCGTCCAGCTGATCGGCGAGCGAGAGCCCGCGGACCACCTCCATGACGATCCAGGGCCGGCCCCCGTCGGTCGCCACGTCGTACACCGTCACGACGTTCCGGTTGGAGACGCGGGCCGCGGCCCAGGCCTCGCGCTCCAGTCGGGCATACAGCCGTTCGACCTCGGAGGTGGCCAGTCCGGCGGGCGCGCGCACCTCCTTGACGGCGACCTCGCGGTGCAGCACCTCGTCGCGGGCCAGCCACACCGTGCCCATACCGCCCTCGCCGAGCGGTGAGAGCAGCCGGTAGCGGCCCGCGATCACACGTTCACTGCCCGGTTCCTCGGACACGGACGTCCCCCCATCGCAGCCGCGCGTTCACGGATTCGGTCTCATTGCACGCCGATTTTCTGCACTCCGCCTGATTTCTTACCAAAAGTAGCTCAGCCGAGTGCGGATGCCGCCCCCTTGAGCACCAATCCGGCTCCCAGTGCGACAACGAGGAACGCGGACGCCAGCGGCGCGGTACGCCGGACGAGCGCGAGCATCGGACCGCCGGCCAGCCCCGGGCGCCGGTCCAGCAGCCGGTTGGCCCCGCTCCCCAGCCGCACGACGAGGAATCCGGCCCCGGTGAGGGTGAGCGCGAGCCCGACCCCGTACGCCAGCACGAGCAGGAACCCGAACCACGCCTTCCCCAGCGCGGCGGCCCCGACCAGCACGACCACGGCCGACGGACTCGGCACCAGCCCACCGGCGAACCCGAGCAGGATCGTGCCGCGCAGGGTGGGTGCGATGTCGTGCGTGTGGGTGAAGCCGCCGTGGGCGTGTTCGAGGGTGGTGCGGTCGTGCTTGTGCTTGTCCTTGTGGTCATGGCTGTGGTGGTCGTGGTCGTGGCCGTGCTCATGCCCGTGCCCGTGGTCGTGCTGGTGGTCATGGTCATGCCCGGGGTCGTGCACATGTGCGGGAGCTGCAGCGGGTGCGGGGGTGGCTGCGGTGTCCGAGTGCGCGTGGGCGTGCGATGCGTGGGCGAGGACCAGTTCGCGTTCCGGTGCCTTGTCGGCGTGGGTGTGGCTGTGGGGGTGGTCGTGACCGTGGTCGTGGTCGTGGTCGTGCGGATGAGGGTGCGGCTGGGGGGCGACGTGCGTGCGCTCGTGTGCGCGCTGGCGCCAGGCCCGCCGTGTCAGGGTCAGGCCCGCCCCCGTCACCAGCACACCGCTCGCCACGCCCAGCCAGGCGATCACCGAGGGCGCCGCCGCCGAACCGGCCGTCACCAGCAGGCCCAGGGCGACCACACCCAGCGTATGGGTGACCGTCACCGAGGCCGCCAGCGGCATGACGTCGCGCAGGCGGGCCTTGCCGCCCCGGGCGGCTGCCGTGGCCGCCATCAGGGTCTTGCCGTGGCCCGGGGCGAGCGCGTGCATCGCGCCGAGGAAGATCGCGATGACGAGGGCCAGCGCGGCGAAACCGACCGTGAGGTCGTGCCGGGCCACCAGGGAGTCCAGCGCGCGCGTCCACCGGTCGGCGCCGCGCGGGAGCACGGAGGACGCCGGTGCCGCCTTCTCGCCGCTCTCGGCGAGGGCCGGGCCGCCCGGGCGCGCCTGGACGGCCGCCGTCGCGGTGTCGGCCGGCGAGGAGAGCAACTCCTGTGGATAGCTGGTCAGTTCACCGGACACCGACTTCTTCGGTACGTCGGACTCGGCGAGCGTCATCCGGTCGCCGCGCGCGGTGATCTCCCGCCAGCCGGGCCCCGACTCGATCCCCGCACTGTGGAACCCGACGGCGAGGGTGTCCCCGTCGGCGACCTCGGGGAGGGTGGCCGTGAGTTCGCACTCCACGCGCAGGGTGTTGAGGCCCGCCTGACCGGGGCGCGCGCTCGCCTTGGCGCTGCCGACGGAGAGCGGGACCGTACGGCCTGCGACGGTGACCTTGCTGCCCCGCGCGGCGGTGGCGCACCGCTGCCCGGCCCAGTCGGTCAGGCCCAGCTTCGCGATGTCGGGCTTGGCCTGGGTCGCCGGGATCTCCGCGAGGTCCTCGACATGAGCGACCCGCAGCTGCCCCGGGGCGACGACGAGACCGTCGTACCGGTTGACGGTGAAGTTGCCGAGCGGATGCGCGCTCGCGGCCGAGGCAGGAACCAGTACGAGCGCGCAGGCGGCCGTGAACACGGCGGCACCGGCGGCGGCCGAACGACGGGGCTTCACTTCGCCGCCTCCAGGGAGTTGAGAGCCGTACGGGCCTTGCGGGCGCCCAACGGAGAGAAACCGGGGTTGAGTTCGAGGGCGGCGGAGAGCGAGGCGCGGGCATCCTTCGGGTGGCCCGTGGCCTGCTCGATCATGCCGCGGTGGTAGATGAAGGAGGCGTTGCGGTAGCCGGTCGCGGTGGCGCGGCGGGCGTACGGGAGCGCCTTCTCGTCCTGGCCGTTGACGTGCAGTGCCCAGGCGAGGGCGTCGGCCGTGTGCACGGTCTCGCGGCGGGCCCACTCGGCGCGGGCCGCGCGCAGCGCCGACTTCCGGTCGCCGTGGTCGGCGGCGGCGAGCGCGGTGTCCAGGTCGGCGTTGACGCCGTTGGCGCGGGCGATGGCCGTCCAGGCGTTGACGAGCGCGTACTGGTCGCGGGCCTTGGCCAAGTCGCCCTCGCCGCCCCGGACTTCGTACAGCTCGCCGAGTTCCACGAGCGGACCGGGCAGCGGATAGTGGGAGACGACGTCCTCCATGCCCTTGATCGCCCCGGCCCGGTCGCCGTCGGCGAACTGGGCGCGGGCACGGCCCTCGAGCGCCGGAAGGTAGTTGTCGTCGGCGGCCAGGGCGCGGGCGTAGTGCTCCAGGGCGGACTTGTACTCGCCCTGGTTCCAGGCGAGTTGCCCGAGCGCGGTGGACACGTACGCGATGTCCCCGCGGGAGGTGGCGGAGTCGAGTGCCTGCTCCAGCACGCGCCGGGCGGTGCTGACGTCCCCGCGCAGCTCGCGCACATACGCGTACCGGGTGAAGACAGGCACCCCGGGCCGCTTGGCGTCGGCCTCGTCGGTGGCCTTCAACGCCTCGTCGTAGCGCCCGAGTTCGACCAGAGCGTCGATACGGGTGGACAGGGCGCGCTCGCTGTAGGGGTTCTGCGCGAGGGCCTGGTCCGAGTACTTGAGGGCGCCGGGAAAGTCATGGCGGGCGGCGGCGAGGGCGGCGCGCCCGGCGAGAGCGGGGTCGTTGCCGGGCTCCAGTTCAAGTGACCGGTTCAGCGCCTGCTGGGCCTGCGGATACCGGGAGGGATCGCCCTTGGTACGGGCCTGCTCGACATACGCGAGGCCGAGAGTGGCCCAGCTGCCGAAGTCCTTGGGCTGCGCCCGGAGATGGGCCTGGAGGGACGCGATGCTCGCGCCGATGTCCCCACTCGCGAGCAGCGCCGGAGACATCGCGGCCGGCGCCGACGCGACGGTGGCGGTTCCGCCCCCGTCCCGAACGGCACCCAGGACCACGGCCCCGGCGGTGAACGCCACCGCCAACGCGGCGGCACAGGCGCCGAGTTGCACCGCCCGCCACCGTCGCGAAGAGTCCCCGAGCCGCCGGACAGCGGCGACCCGCTCGTCGGAGGCGGGGGTGGGGGACGACCGGTCGGGGGAGACGTCCGGCGCGTCCTCGGCCGCCGTGTCGCCCGCGCCTTCGGGCGAGGCTTCGGCGCCGGGGGCCGCGGACGCCTCGCGGGTGCTGGGCGCGAGGTCGGCCTGCGGCGCCTTCCGGGACTCCGGAGCGGCTTCGGCCGCCGGGGTCTTTCGACCGGCGGCGGACGCGGCGAGGACTCCGGAGTCCTGCACGGAGCTGTTCGGCTCGGAGGCCGGCCCGCCAGGCAGCGCGTGTGCGCGGTCGGCGTCCGGCCCTGCCTTGGCTGCCTCGGTGGTGTTGCCCGGTTCGCTCTTGGTCCGCCCGGTCGTGTGCGTGTCACCGGCCCCCTGCACGGAGCCGTCGCGCTCGTCGGCCGGCCCGGCAGGCAGCGCATGTGTGTGGTCGGCGTCCGGCCCTGCCTTGGCTGCCTCGGTGGTGCCGGCCGGGCGGCCCACGCCCGGCGAGGCCGTGTCCGTGGGGACGCCGGCCGGCCCGGTGTTGCCCGGGCCGCGAAGCGCCGCGTCGGCGCGTCCATCGGTGCCGCCGGCCTTCACCGTGGCGAGGATGTCGGCCGCCCCCGCCGTGTCGGTCGGCCGGCTGCCGAGCTCACGGCCCGGTCGCGTGAGTGGCGCCTGCGGCGCCTGCTCGCGGTCCGGTGCGTTGTCGTTCGTACGCGGGGGCATGCCCTCTCCTCAAGGTTCCTGGGCGGGTCATCTGCGGGGGAAGCGGGTCAACCGCCCGGGTGGGGCCGGGAGTTGACGGGTGTGACGCGGCCCGCGCCGTGGGGGATGGATACGAGCGGGCCGCGCCAGTATGCGGGGGTGAGAACGGATCGCGGGTCAGTAAGCCCGGTTCCCCATGTTCCGGCGCCACCACACGAATCCAGCGGTGAGCAGCAGGAACCCTGCCGCACCGGCCGCCGCCGAACCGGCGATCAGCATGGTGTCGGTGCCACCGGAGGTACCGGCGGGCTGCAGCGCGTCACCGAGCTGGCTGCGGACGTCGTTGGTGCCGGTGGTGCCCTTGGCGAGCGGACCGCGCGAACCCTCGGTCGGCAGAGCCACGTACGGGAAGTACTTCTCGAAGCTCTTGTCGTTCTTGTCGACCGCGTCGCCGAGGTCGTTCTTCGCGCCGACCAGCTCACCCTCGACGACCTGGAGCGAGGCGTCGATCACGTCGTCCGTCAGACGACGGCCGTTCGGGAAGCCCGCGTTGTCACCGTCGAGGACACCGAGACGCTTGGGGTGCATGGACGGGGCGATCGAGGTGTTGAGACGCAGTTCCTCGGCCGGAGTCACGTACGGCGGCTGGTTGAGACCCTTCACACCCTTGAGGAAGACGTCCACCAGGTCGTTGCGCGGCTCCTTGGGCGCGGGGATCTTGTAGATCGCCTCGATGAGCTTCGGCAGCTCGGGGTTGGTCACGTTCTTCAGGAACTGGGCGTCGTCGTACGGCGAGGACGCGTTGAACTTGTCCTTGTCCTTGATGGGGTTGACGACCTCGTTGACGAGCGGCATGCCCAGTCGCGAGACCTGGGAGTAGTAACCGCTGGCGTTCTTGCGCTGGGTCGTCGACCAGATACCGACGATCGGCTGCTTCGACGACTCCGTGATCATGTGCGTCGGCACCTGGAGCGCGATCGAGTTGACGTTGTAGCCCTTGAGCGTGTCGTTGCCGACCTCGGAGAGGTTCCCGCCGTACAGCAGGTCGAAGACGCGCAGGTCCAGGAAGAACGGGTCGTCGGCCTGGCCGGCGAACGTGGTCGAACCGTTCGTCAGCTTGTGGATGGCCTGGTCGCGCAGCTTCTTGTAGTTCGGCATCGACGCCTTGCCGACGTTCGACGGAGCGACCGGAACGTCGTCGGCGATCTTCGTCTTGTACTTCTCGTGCTTGTTCTTGAGCTTGATCAGCTCGATGTCGTACGTCTGCGTGATGTTGAGGTCCGGGTCGTACAGGCTGTCGACCGCACCCGTGTTGTACAGGAACGTCTTCTTGTTCTTCACATGCGTCTTGAAGGTGTAGCGGAACAGGATGTCGTCCTGCGCGTCACCGTCGTTGTCGATGTGGAGGTCGTACTGCGCGTCCTCGGCGAACTGGAAGAAGTTCGGGCCGCCGGCCGGCTCCTCGAACGGGATCCAGTTCGCGACGATCGTCGTCGTGTCCTTCTTGTCCGGGCTCACGAACGCGTACACGTCCGTGTTGTCGTACTGCGGTGTGCCCGAGATCAGCGGAGCCTCGCGGTGGCTGGAGGCGGATGCCGCACCCGGTACGAGCGCGGTGACGCCGGCGGCTGCGAGCCCACCGGCGGCCAGCGCACCACAAATCAGGGTCGCGATGCTCCTGCGCCGCGCGCCGCCCTTGGAGATGGTTGTCGTCATACCGTCCGTCCTCACCGTGTCAACTTGCCTGACGACGAGGATTCGGAGCCCTCCCGGATGCGGATTGGTCGAATCTGAAAACTTTCTTGAAAACGTTTGGGAGGCGACCGGCCCGCGTTCCGGGCCGGCAGATCCGTACCCATCCGGACACGGGTTCGCTTCGAATGCCTAAGGTGACGGTGACAAGCGTGATGGAGCGGGGAGGGGCCGTGTGCGGCCATAGAGAGGGGACGCGGGTGGGAGCGGACGAGCTTCTGGTTCTCGTGGCCGGGGGAGACCAGAAGGCCTTCGAGGAGCTGTACGGGATCGTGTCGGGGCCGGTGTTCGGACTGGTGCGGCGCGTGGTGCGGGACCCGGCGCAGTCGGAGGAGGTGTCCCAGGAGGTCCTGCTCGAACTCTGGCGCTCCTCGCCCCGGTTCGACCCCAGGAAGGGAAGCGCCCTGTCCTGGATACTCACGCTCGCGCACCGCCGGGCCGTCGACCGGGTGCGCAGCGCCCGCGCGGCCGGGGAGCGCGAGCAGCGCGACGCCGAGCGCTCCCACCGTCCCGCCTTCGACCATGTCGCCGAGGAGGTCGAGGCCGGCCTCGAACGCGAATGGGTGCGCCACTGCCTGGACCGGCTGACCACCCTGCAACGCCAGTCGGTCACCCTCGCCTACTACGACGGCTACACATACCGTGAGGTGGCGGAGCGGCTCTCGCTCCCACTGGGCACGGTGAAGACACGGATGCGCGACGGACTGACCCGGCTGCGCGAATGCCTGGGAGGTGTCGCATGAGCGTGCTCGGCAGACTGTTCCGCCGCGAGGATCTCCATTCGCTCGCCGCCCCCTACGCCCTCGACGCCCTGGATCCCGACGAGCGGCGCCGCTTCGACAAGCATCTGGCCCGCTGCGACGCCTGTACGGCCGAGGTGCGGCTGCTGTCCGAGGACGCGGTCCGGCTGGCCTGGTCCACGGCCGCGCCGCCCCCGTTCGCCATGCGCGACCGGGTCCTGTCCGCCGTACGCGTGACTCCGCAGGAGTCTCCGGGCCACTCCCCGGTGCGTGCCCCCGGCCGCTCCGCCGAGGCGCCCCGCAGGCGGAGCCACCAACTGCCGGCGCACGTGTGGGGCACCGAGCCGCCACCCGTCCGCCGTGCGCCCCGCGTGCGCCCCATGTTCGCCCCGCTGGCCACGCTCACGGCGGCAGCCGCCCTCGTCGTCGCCGCGCTGTTCGCCGTGCAGAACACGCAGACCCAGGACAAGCTGGACACCGCGCAGGCCCAGGCACGTGAGATTGCCGACGTTCTGTCGGCTCCCGACGCGCGATCGACCACCGACCGGGACGCGAAGGGCCAGGGGATCACCGCGATCGCCTCCGCCTCCGAGGGGCGCGCGGTGGTGACCCTCAGTGGGTACGGGGAATTGCCGAGCGACCGCGTGCACCAACTGTGGCTCATGCGCCCTGATGTGCAACCGCGCTCCCTGGGACTCTTCAAGGGCGACACGCCCTTGGTCGCGACCGGTCTCGACAAGTCGGCCACATCACTCGCTGTGACCGTCGAGCCGGACGGGGGCTCAGAGCAGCCCACCAGCGCACCAGTTGTCCAACTCGCCCTGGAATCGGTTGGATTCGGAGAGTAATCGTCAACGCCCTTGTGGGGAAGGTGAATCCTGTGACCGAGATACACGAGTGCCCCGGGGGAGCGATAGGGTTAACCTGCCCGGGCCGGGTGGACTTGTACGGGTGGGGAGTGACATGGAACAGATAACGATGCACAGCAGGGCACGCGTCCCTGCGATCACGTGCGGGAGCAGTGCGACCAAGGCGCGCCTCGACCGCCATCTCTCGGTGCTGTCGGGACCCGCCGTCCCGCAGCGTGAGACGGCGGAGGCGACCTCGCTGATGCGCGAACTCACCTCGCGGGACACCGTGAAGCAGCGCAGCGACCTCGGCACGCGTGTCAGCAGGCTCTCGCTCTTCGCCCCGCTGCGCCGCCTGAGCCGCACCCTGTTCGGCGGTCGCTGAGCGGGCTGAACGGACCGTACCGGCGTCCATACGCCGTCAACGGTTCACCGACTCCGTCTGCTGTCTGTCGTCCGGTCGTTCGTCCCGTCGTTCCATGCCCGTGCTCAGGCGGCCACACCGTCCCGGCGCAGCGCTGCGATCTCCTCGCCCGTCATCCCCACGGCACGCAGCAGCGCCTCGGTGTGCTCCCCGAGCGCGGGCACATCACCCATCCGCGCCTCGACCCCGCCCGGCAGGGTGATCGGGGGCAGCAGCGCCCGCAACGGCCCCACCGGTGACCCCACCTCCCGCCACCGGTCCCGCGCCGCGAACTGCGGATGCTCGGCCACCTCCTGTACGTCCCGGAGTCGCGCGCACGCGATCCCGGCACTTTCCAGCCGCTCCAGTGCCTCGTCGACCTCCAGCGCGCCGAGGGCCGCGGCCACGAGGGCGTCGGTCAGCTCCCGGTTCCCGACCCGCGCCGCGTTCGTCGCGTACGCCGGATCGGAGCCCAACTCGGGCCGCCCCAGCACCTGTTCGGCCAGCCGCCGCCACTCCCGGTCGTTCTGCACCGACAGCAGTACCCGGCCGCCGTCCGCCGTCGGGTAGGCGTCGTACGGGGAGATGACGGCGTGCGCGAGGCCGGTGCGCGCCGGGGGAGTGCCGTCGTGCATCGCATGGTGGAGCGGGTGCCCCATCCACTCGGCGAGCGAGTCCAGCATCGACACCTCCACCGGCCCGCCCCGCCCGGTCACGCCCCGCCGTACGAGGGCCGCCAGCACCCCGGAGAACGCGTACATGCCGGCCGCGATGTCCGCCGCCGGGATCCCGGCCTTCACCGGCTGCTCGGGCGTCCCGGTGACCGACACCAGCCCGGCCTCGCACTGCACGAGCATGTCGTAGGCCCGTTTGCCGGCGTACGGTCCCGACGGCCCGTATCCCGAGATGTCCACGGCGATCAGCCGGGGGTGTGCGGCGCAGAGGGTGGCCGCGTCGAGGCCGAGGCGGGCGGCGGCGCCGTGGGCGAGGTTCTGGACGAACACGTCGGCGTCGGAGATCAGCCGCCGTACGACGGCGAGCCCGCGAGGATCCTTGACGTCGAGGGCGAGGGACTCCTTCCCGCGGTTGCACCACACGAAGTGCGAGGCGAGGCCGTGGGCGGTGGTGTCGTACGCCCGTGCGAAGTCGCCGCCGTCCACGCGCTCGATCTTGATGACCCGGGCGCCGAGGTCGGCGAGCTGGCGGGTGGCGAAGGGGGCGGCGACGGCTTGTTCGAGGGCGATGACGGTGAGGCCGGTGAGGGGGAGGGGTTCCATGCGGGGGATCATGTCGGTTTTTCGCCCCCGCCGCCCCTACCCGTCCCGTACCTGGGGGCTGCGCCCCCAGACCCCCGCTTCGGCCCTGAAGGGGCCTCGTCCTCAATCTCCCCCAGAGGGGGGACCCCCAACGGGCTGAAAATCAGCCCCTCCGGCGTTTGAGGAGCGGGGGTTCGGGGGCAGCGCCCCCGAGGACGGGACGGGTAGGGGCGGCGGGGGCGAGAACGAACGCCTGGACGGTCAGCCTTCACCGTCCGCGTACCGCCGTACAGCCAGGGGCAGGAACACCGCGACCAGCACCCCGCACCACACCAGCGCCCCGGCGACAGGGTGGACGACCGGCCACGCGCCGTCCCCGGGGACCTCCGCGTTGCCGAACAGACTCCGCATCGCCGTCGCGACCGCGCTGATCGGGTTCCACTCGGCCGACGTCCGCAACCACCCCGGCAGACCGTCCGTCGGGATGTACGCGTTCGACAGCAGCGGCAGGACGAAGGTCGCCCCGCCCAGCTGACCGGCCGCCTCCTCGCTCCGGGAGAGCAGCCCGAGGTAGATCCCGATCCACGTCGTGGCGAACCGGAAGAGCAGCAACAGCCCCACTGCACCCGCCGCCCGCAGCACAGACCCCTCGACGCGCCACCCCACCGCGAGCCCGACGAGGAGCAGGGGCACCGTCCCCGCGGCGGTCACCACGAGGTCCGCCAGAGCCTGCCCCATCGGTACGGCGGCCCGGCTGATCGGCAGCGTACGCAGCCGGTCGGTCACGCCCCGGTGGGTGTCCTGGGCCGCCTGGAACATCCCGGTCATGATGCCGTTGGCGGCGGTCGCCACCAGCAACCCCGGTACCAGGAAGGCCCGGTAGTCCTCGCCGGGCATCGCGAGGGCGCTGCCGAAGACGTACCCGAAGAACAGCAGCATGGTGATCGGCATGGACTGGGTGAGGATCAACAGCCCCGGGTTGTGCCGCAGCCGCCGCAGATGCCGGCCCAGCATGGCCGTACCGTCGTATGCCAGGGCCGAGGCCGCGGACGTCGCGGATGTCAACGTGCTCACGCGGCAAGCTCCTTGCGTTCCGTCAGCCGGAGGAACACGTCGTCGAGGGTCGGCGGGCGCAGACTCACGTCGAGCAACGCGACGCCCGCGGTGTCGAGTTCGCGCACCAGCCGGGGAAGGGTGAGCGTCGGGTCGGTGGTGACCGCGCCGACGGTGAGCCGGTCCTGGTCCAGCGCGGGTTCGCTACCGGTGAGTTGGTCGAGGATCCCGGCGGCGTCGAGCAGCGCACCGGCATCGGCGACCACGACCTCGGCGTACGAGCCGATGAGCGCCTTGAGTTGGGCCGGTGATCCGGTGTGGGCGACCCTGCCGTGCTCCACGAGGGCGATCTCGTCGGCGAGTTGGTCGGCCTCCTCCAGGTACTGGGTGGTCAGCAGCACAGTCGTACCCTCGTCCTTGAGCCCGCGCACGGCCGCCCAGATCTGGTTGCGGGCAGCGGGGTCGAGCCCCGTCGTCGGCTCGTCCAGGAAGAGCACCTCGGGCCGCTTCACCAGGCTCGCCGCGAGGTCGAGGCGGCGGCGCATGCCGCCCGAGTAGGTGGACGCGGGCCGGTCGGCGGCCTCCGCCAGTCCGAAGCGGCTCAGCAGTTCGTCGGCGCGCGCGACGGGCCCCCCGACCCGGTGCAGCCGGGCGAAGAGCCGTAGGTTCTCGCGTCCGGTGAGGTCCCCGTCCACCGACGCGTTCTGCCCGGTGACGCCGATCCGGCGCCTTACGGCAGCCGCCTCCCGCACGAGGTCGTGCCCCGCGATACGCGCCGAGCCCGCGTCGGGCCGCAGCAGCGTGGTGAGCAGCCGTACAGCCGTGGTCTTGCCCGCTCCGTTCGGCCCGAGCAGGCCGCACACGGACCCCTTCTCCACGGCCAGGTCGAGCCCGCGCACGGCATGGACCTTTCCGAAGGTCTTCTCCAGCCCCTCACTAAGTACAGCGTACGTAGTTTTCATGGAGTGACCATAGCGCACTACGTACGCCGTACGTAACTACGATGGGTGGTCGAGGTGATGATCAATGGCCGGCCGAGCCGCCGTACCCGAAGTGATCTGGACGCGTCCCGAACGTGCGGGCCGGGGTCCGAAGGCCGCGTACAGCCGCGCGGACATCGCGGCCGCCGCGGTGCGGATCGCGGACGCGGAGGGGCTCGACGCGGCCTCGATGCGGCATGTCGCGGCCGAACTCGGCTGCGGCACGATGTCGCTGTACAACTACGTCCCCCGCAAGGAGGACCTGTACGAGCTGATGGTTGACGCCATCAGTGGCGAGCACGAGCTGTGGGAGCCGTCGGGCGACTGGCGCGCCGACATGCTCCGGGTGGCCCATCAGACACGCGCTCTCATGCGGCGCCATCCCTGGCTGCCGCGTCTGATGTCCCCGGTCTACGGCTTCAGCCCCAACGCCCTGCGCTACCTCGAACACTGTCTGAGCTGCCTCGACTCGTTCGACGCCCCCTACGGCACGAAGTTCGAGCTGATCGCGATGCTCAACGGCCTGGTGACGACGTACGTCGGCAACGAGTTGGCGACGGCCGAGCGGGCGCGGTCCCTGCCGTGGTCGGAGGAGCAGGAGAACGCGATGCGGATCGGATATCTCGGGGGGCGGGTGGCGAGCGGGGCGTATCCGCGGCTGGCGGCGGCGTTCATGCAGGACGCGGGGCCGATTGATCTGGAGGCGGTGTTCGAGCGGATGCTCTTGCGGGTGCTTGACGGGTTCACGCCGCGGGAGTGAGGTTTCCTTGCGGGGTGCGGATTCGTCGTGGTCGGTCGCGCCCACGCGGCGGAGCCGCACGATGTCACGACTCCGCGCCCTGATCGTTCGGTCAGATGAGCGTGAACTGGCCTTCCGGGCCCTCTTCGTGATGGTCCAGAACCGATGCCGGCCGGCGTGACCTGTCAGGTACCGGGAGCACGCCCGCCGTCCGCAGCTCGCTCGCCGTGATCGGGTCCGTCACCGTCAACTCGGCCTGCTGCGGGCGCAGTTCCGCCAGCAGCGCCAGTACCGTGATCAGTTCCAGCAGCTCGGAGGTCCAGGGCTGCGGCCAGGTCGCCGGACGGATCGCCTCCAGGGTCCCGGGCTCGGCGGGACCTGGCACCCGCACCGCCAACCACTGCTCCAGCACCCGCACTCCACCCGCCTCGAAGTCCCACGCCTCGGGCGGTACGGGGGAGATCCGGCCGTCGTCGACCTGGAGGGTCTCCTCGGCGCGGTCGTAGTGGACGGTGACCGGGCGGGAGGGCAGCGGCGCGCGTACGTACGGGCGACGTCCGCCGGGCAGCTTGGGTCGGTCTCCGTCCCGGCGCGTCAGCCACAGCACCCGGCGGCCCAGCCCGACGCCCCGGGACCAGAGTTCGGGGTCGGCGGTGAGCGGGACGGTGAGGCCCGGGCGTACCGCCGCCAGGGTCCAGGCGAGGATGTCGAGCGGGTCGGGGCGGTGACCGAGGCGGTCGGTGAGGTGGTCCAGCAGGCCCGGGGCCAGGTTGGGTTCGGCGCCGTCGGGGCGCCGGTAGAGCGGGCGGATCCGGCCTGGGCGGACCAGCGGCAGCAGGCCCGAGGTGACCAGCAGGGGCCCGCCGGAGTCCGTCGCCGTACTCGCCGCCTCGACGACGAACACCTGCCGTTCGTCCGCCACCCGCCACAACTCAGGGCGCGCCGCGTCGATCAGCCGGTGGTCCGGGATCAGCCACTGCTCGTCGAAGGGCGCCCGCAGGACCCGTACCGGCTCCGCACAGGGGCCGGTGGCGCGGGCGAGCTTCTCCGTGCCGCTGGGCCGGCCCGGGAGCTGCCCGACCGCCGAATGCGTGGTGCGTGAGCGTGTCGGCTCGAACAGGGCCTCGCGGTCCGGCCCTTCGGACTTCAGAAGGGCGTCCCAGCGGGCCTTCAAGGATGCGGCGTCGGGGGCCGCCGGCCACCCCCGGCCCAGCCGTGGCGGTGCGACGGACCACGGCATGAGGTCCGCGAGCAGCGCGGCGTCGTCGTCGGGCGTCACGCTCGGCATCGTACGACGCCGCCTCCTCGCTCTGTTCTAGGTCGCGTCCAGAGTCACCGTGAACGAGAAGCGGTCGCCGCGGTAGTGGATGACCGCGACGTCCACGACCCGGCCCGTCCCGTCGTACGCGACGCCCGTGTAGTGCAGGATCGGGCTGAGCAGCGGGACCCGGAGCAGCCGGGCCGTCTCGGGGTCCGCGAGGCGGGCCTGGACGGTGTCCGTGATGCGGCTGATGTCCACGCCCACCACGTCCCGCAGCACCTTGGTCATCGGCCGGCGGAGCAGGTCGCGCCGGTCGATGCGCTCGGCGAGTTCCGGACGGACGTAGTTGCGGGCGTGGTTGGTCGGTTCGCCGGTCTCCTCGTCGCCGCGCAGCCGGTGGTACGTGGCCACCTCCACGAGATCCGGGAAGTACTCGGCGAGTTCGGTGGGGACGGGTGCGCTGCCGTGGCCGAGGAGTTCGGTGGTCATGCCGGACTGCTGGGCGACGATCGCGTCGACCGAGCCCAGGAGCCGTACGGGAGCGCCGCGTCGGGCGTCCGGCTCGATGAACGTGCCGCGCCTGCGGTGGCGGCTGATCAGCCCCTCGTCCTCCAGCTCCTTCAGCGCCTGCCGCATGGTCAGCACACTCACGCCGTAGTGCTCCGCCAACTGCTCCTCGGTGGGCAGCCGCAGCGGGTCCCGCGCCGAGCGGCCGAGGATCGAGGCGCGCAGGGACTGCGAAACCTGGTACCAGAGCGGCAGTTTGCGGTTCAGGACGATCGAGTCCGGGGCGAAGGAGGTCACGGAGGTATCCGTACCGGTCGGCAACGCTCAGCGCAACGGACGGAAGTGCCGCTGGAGGCCCGACCACACGTCGTCGTACCCGGGTTGCAGATGCTCCGCCCGCGCCGCCTGTGCCGTCAGGGTCAGCGGCCACCGTGTCTCGAACATGAACGCCAGCCCGTCATCGACCTTCTGGGGCCGCAGCTCGGCCGCGCTGGCCCGGTCGAAGGTCTCCCGGTCGGGCCCGTGCGCGGACATCATGTTGTGCAGCGAGCCGCCCCCGGGCCGGAACCCCTCCGCCTTCGCGTCGTAGGCGCCCTCGATCAGCCCCATGTACTCGCTCATCACGTTCCGGTGGAAGTACGGCGGCCGGAAGGTGTCCTCGCCCACCAGCCAGCGCGGCGCGAAGACGACGAAGTCGATGCCCGCGAGTCCGGGAGTGTCCGACGGCGACGTCAGCACAGTGAAGATCGACGGGTCCGGGTGGTCGTACGAGAGACTGCCGAGGACGTTGAAGCGGCGCAGGTCGTACACGTACGGGACATGGTTGCCGTGCCAGGCGACGACGTCGAGCGGGGAGTGGTCGTAGACGGCCGTCCAGAGGTTGCCGCAGAACTTGTTGACCACCTCCACCGGACCCTCGACGTCTTCGTACGCCGCGACCGGCGCCCGGAAGTCCCGTGCGTTCGCCAGCCCGTTGGCGCCGATCGGGCCGAGGTCGGGGAGCCGGAAGGGGGCGCCGTAGTTCTCGCACACGTAACCGCGGGCCGAGGCGTCGATCAGCTCCACCCGGAAGCGCACCCCGCGAGGGACCAGCGCGACATGGCCGGGCTCGACGAACAGCGGCCCGAACTCGGTGCGCAGCAGCAGCCCGCCGGCCTCCGGGACGATCAGCAGCTCCCCGTCGGCGTCGCTGAACACCCGCTCCATCGAGGAGTCGGCGTGGTAGAGGTGCACGGCCATGCCGCTGCGCTGCGTGGCGTCGCCGTTGCCGCCGAGGGTCCACAGGCCCGCCAGGAAGTCCGTCCCGGCCGGGGGCTCGGGCAGCGGATCCCAGCGCAGCCGGTTCGGATCGGGCACGGATTCCGTGAAGGGTGCCGTGCGGATCGAGCCGTTGTCGGTGGGGGTGAACGGGGGATGCGCGGCCGAGGGGCGGATGCGGTACAGCCAGGAGCGGCGGTTGTGGGCGCGGGGCTCGGTGAACGCCGTACCGCTGAGCTGCTCGGCGTAGAGACCGAGGGGGGCGCGCTGCGGCGAGTTGCGGCCCTCGGGCAGAGCGCCGGGGACGGCCTCCGAGCTGTGCTCGTTGCCGAAACCGGAGAGCCAGTCCAGCTCCCCGGCTGCCTTCCTCGCGTCCCCGCTCATCTGTGCTCCCTCGTTCCCTGACCCTCATTCCTATGCTTCACCGTAGGATTCGGCGTTCGCGGGCGCAAGGGGGGGGAAAGTCAGGGGTGAGGTTCACCGGATCGTCGGGGAACGGCATGATGAATCCCGTGCCCCCAGCGACCTCGCTACGTCGTGCGCCCGTACAGCGGCGCAGTGCCGAACGGCTGACCAGAATCCTCGACGCCTGCGCCGACCTTCTCGACGAGGTCGGCTACGACGCCCTGAGCACCCGGGCGGTGGCGATACGCGCCGGCGTCCCCATAGGCTCCGTGTACCGCTTCTTCGGCAACAAGCGCGCCATGGCGGACGCGCTGGCCCAGCGGAACCTGGAGCGCTACATCACGCGCGTCACCGAGCGCCTGGGGCAGGAGACCGGGGGTGGCTGGCGCGGGGCCATGGACGCCGTGCTCGACGAGTACCTGGCCATGAAGCGGACCGCGCCGGGTTTCTCGCTCGTCGACTTCGGCAACCAGATCCCGGTCGGCAAACGCGACGCCGGCCCCAACCACCGGGTCGCCGACACCCTCACCGCCCTCCTTTCCGACGTCATCGACCGTGAACCGGACGACGACCTGCGCCGTATGTTCCTGGTCGCCGTCGAGACCGCCGACACCCTGGTCCACCTGGCCTTCCGGGTCGCCCCGGAGGGGGACGAGCGGATCATCACGGAGGCGCGGGAACTGTTGCGGGCGTATCTGGCGCGGGTGCTCGACTGAGGCTCCCGGCCGGCTCGCCCGGGCCGGCCGAGGTGGGTACGCGTAACCCCTCCCCTCCATCCCTACCGGTCGGTATGCTCGGCTCCATCCGTGCGTCACCGTTGCCGCCACCCACCCGGGAGGACCCGTGTCCAGCCCCACCGACTCCCGTACCGAGTCCCGCACCGCCCTGCGCGTCTGCCCCCTGTGCGAGGCCACCTGCGGACTGACGCTCACCATCGAGAGCGGCCGGGTCACCGGGGCTCGCGGTGACCGCGACGACGTGTTCAGCAAGGGGTTCATCTGCCCCAAGGGCGCCTCCTTCGGAGCCCTCGACAGCGACCCCGACCGGCTGCGCACCCCTCTGGTGCGCCGGGACGGCGAGTTGCGCGAGGCGAGCTGGGCGGAGGCCTTCGACGCCGTCGCCGCCGGCCTCCGGGGCGTGGTCGAGCGGTACGGGCCGCACTCCGTCGGAACCGTCTTCGGGAATCCGAACGTGCACACCATGGCCGGGGCGCTCTACCCGCCGGTGCTGCTCGCCGGCCTCGGTACCCACAGCGTCTTCACCGCCTCCACGGTCGACCAGATGCCCAAGCACGTCTCCAGCGGGCTGCTCTACGGCGACGCCAACGCGATCCCCGTACCCGACCTCGACCACACCGACCACCTGCTGATCATCGGCGCCAACCCCCTTGAGTCCAACGGGAGTCTGTGCACGGCGCCCGACTTCCCCGGCAAGCTCAAGGCCCTCAGGGCGCGCGGTGGCACGCTCACCGTCATCGACCCGCGCCGCACCCGCACCGCCGGGCTCGCCGACCGGCACATCGCGATCCGCCCCGGCACGGACGCCCTGCTGCTCGCCGCGATGACCTACGTCCTCTTCGACGAACAGCTCGTCGACCTGGGCGAGTTGGCGCCGCACGTCCAGGGCGTCGACGAACTGGCCGCATCGGTAAGGGACTTCACGCCCGACGCCGTCGCCGAGGCATGTGACGTGGACGCCGACACCATCCGCGCCCTCGCCCGTGAACTCGCCGCCGCGCCCACCGCCGCCGTCTACGGCCGTATCGGCAGTTGCACCGTCCCGCACGGCACCCTCGCCAGCTGGCTGGTCGACGTCCTCGACATCCTCACCGGCAACCTCGACCGGCCCGGCGGCGCCCTCTTCCCGCAGGCGGCCACCGACCGCACACCCCGGCCGGCCGGACCCAGTCACGGGTTCGCGCTGGGCCGCTGGCACTCACGGGTCGGTCGGCACCCGGAGGCGAAGGGCGAGTTGCCGCTCTCCGTGCTCGCCGAGGAGATCGACACCACCACGGCCGAGGGTGAGCCGATCCGCGCCCTCGTCGTCGTCGCCGCCAACCCCGTCCTGTCCGCACCCGACGGCAACAGGCTCGACAGGGCGCTGGACTCGCTGGACTTCATGGTCAGCGTCGATCCCTACCTGAACGAGACCTCGCGGCACGCGCACGTCGTGCTGCCGCCGCCCCCGCCCTCGCAGAGCCCCCACCACGACTTCGCCTTCAACACCCTCGCCGTCCGCAACCAGGTCCGCTACAACCGCCCCGCCGTCCCCCTGGAGCCGGACAGGATGGCCGAGACCGAGATCCTCGCGCGGATCGTCCTGGCCGCGACCGGTATGCACGGGGCCGACCCCGCCGCCGTGGACGCCATGGTCATCGACCAGACCCTCGGCAAGGCCGTCAAGGAACGCCATTCCCCGGTCCACGGCCGCGACCCCCAGCAGCTCGCCAAGGAACTCGACGGCGACACCGGCCCCGAGCGCCGCCTCGACCTGATGCTGCGCCTGGGCCCGTACGGCGACGGCTTCGGCGTACGGCCGGACGGTCTGAACCTGGCGAAAGTGCTCGCCCACCCGCACGGCATCGACCTCGGGCCGCTCCAGCCACGCCTGCCGCAGCCGCTCAAGACACGCAGCGGGAAGATCGAACTGCTGCCGCAGCCCATCGCCGACGACCTGCCGCGTCTGCGCGAGGCCCTGCGCGAACGCCCCGCCGGGATCGTGCTCATCGGGCGCCGGCATCTCCGCTCCAACAACAGCTGGATGCACAACATCCCCGCGCTCACCGGCGGCACCAACCGCTGCACCCTGCACATCCACCCCGAGGACGCCGCCCGCCTCGGCGTGCTCGACGGAGCCCCCGTGCGGATCAAGGGCGCCGGGGGAGAGGTGGTGGCCCCCGCCGAGATCACCGACGTCGTACGGCGTGGGGTCGTCAGCCTGCCCCACGGGTGGGGACACGACCGGCCCGGCACCCGCCTCTCGCACGCCGCCGTCGACCCCGGTGTCAACGTCAACCAGGTCCTTGACGGCAGTCTTCTCGACCCGCTGTCGGGCAACGCCGTACTGAATGGTGTACCCATCGAACTGGCGCCAGCAGGCACAACGCTGTGACCTGGAGTTTTGCGCTTATTGCTCGCGCGTCAACATCTTGTTAAGACTTGTGGGGCCGACCTAACGTCAACGCACTGCCGACTCCGGTGGGAGTTCAAGGGCGAACGTTAGGTAACCCACTCATGTTGACCATCCTGGGCTTCACGATGATCGCGACCTTCCTGGTCCTGATCATGCTGAAGAAGATGTCGCCGATCGCGGCGCTCGTACTGATCCCGGCCCTCTTCTGCGTTTTCGTCGGGAAGGGCGCCAAGCTCGGTGACTACGTCATCGACGGCGTCACCAGCCTCGCCCCCACCGCGGCGATGCTCATGTTCGCGATCGTCTACTTCGGTGTGATGATCGACGTCGGCCTCTTCGACCCGATCGTCCGGGGGATCCTGAAGTTCGCCAAGGCCGATCCGCTGCGCATAGTCGTCGGCACGGCGATCCTCGCGGCGATCGTGTCCCTCGACGGCGACGGCTCGACCACCTTCATGATCACGGTCTCGGCGATGTACCCCCTGTACAAGCGTCTCAAGATGAGCCTCGTCGTGATGACCGGCGTCGCCGCGATGGCCAACGGTGTGATGAACACCCTGCCCTGGGGCGGACCGACGGCCCGTGCCGCGACGGCCCTGAAGCTGGACGCCAGCGACATCTTCGTCCCGATGATCCCGGCACTCGCCGTCGGCCTGGCCTTCGTCATCGCCCTCTCGTACGTCCTCGGCCGCCGCGAGCGCAATCGGCTCGGCGTGCTCACCCTGGACGCGGTCCTGGTCGAGGAGCCGGAGCAGAAGTCGGAGACCGTGCTCGTCGGCGCCGGTTCGGGCGTGAAGTCGGCCGTGGGATCCGGCGCGGGCGACTCGGCCGCGCCCACCGGCGGTGCGGGTACCGAGGGCACCACCGGCAGCGGCACCACCGACGATGACGACGACCGGTTGCTGAAGGTCCTCGACCCGAACCGCACCACCCTGCGCCCCAAGCTCTACTGGTTCAACGCGCTCCTCACGGTCACCCTGCTCACCGCCATGATCATGGAGTGGCTGCCGATCCCGGTGCTGTTCCTGCTCGGTGCCGCGCTCGCTCTCACGGTCAACTTCCCGCACATGCCCGACCAGAAGGCCCGCCTCGGCGCCCACGCCGAGAACGTCCTCAACGTCTCCGGCATGGTCTTCGCCGCCGCCGTCTTCACCGGCGTCCTCAAAGGCACCGGCATGGTCGACCACATGGCCCGCTGGCTCGTCGACAACATCCCCGACGGCATGGGCCCGCACATGGCCTTCGTCACCGGCCTGCTGAGTATCCCGCTCACCTACTTCATGTCGAACGACGGCTTCTACTTCGGTGTCCTGCCGGTGCTCGCCGAGGCCGGCGCGGCCCACGGCGTCTCCCCCCTGGAGATCGCCCGCGCCTCCCTCATCGCGCAGCCCCTGCACATGTCCAGCCCCCTGGTCCCGGCCGTCTACGTTCTCGTCGGCATGGCGAAGGTCGAGTTCGGCGACCACACCAGGTTCGTGGTCAAGTGGGCCGTACTGACCTCGCTGGCCATCCTCGGGGCAGGCATCCTGTTCGGCATCATCTGACCGGCATCCCCACCGCAACTGATCCGCGCATCCGTCCGGAAGGACAACACCATGAGGCCCGGTGGGAACCGCGGCTGGCTGCTCCGCCTCGTCATCGCCTTCAGCTTCACGCAGGGGGCGGTGTCGATGGCCCGGCCCGCCGTCTCCTACCGGGCTCTCGCGCTGGGCGCCGACGAGCGGGCGATCGGCGTGATCGCCGCCGCGTACGCACTCCTCCCGCTCTTCGCCGCCGTACCGCTGGGCCGCCGCACCGACCACGGCCGCTGCGCACCCCTGCTGACCGTCGGCGCCGTCCTGATCTCCGGCGGCTGCGCCCTCGGCGCCACCGCGAACTCCCTTGCCGCGATGGCCGCGTGGAGCGGGGTGACGGGCCTCGGCCACCTCTGCTTCGTCATCGGCGGCCAGTCGCTCGTCGCCCGCCGGTCCGCCCCGCACGAGCAGGACCGCAACTTCGGCCACTTCACCATCGGCGTCTCGCTCGGCCAGTTCATCGGCCCGATCGCGGCGGGCGCGTTGATCGGCGGCCACGACATGGCGGCCACCAGCGCCCGCGCCCTGCTGGTCGCGGGCGGTGTCGCCGCGTTGTCGTTCACGTCGTTGTGGCGCGTCGAGGACCCTGCGGCCGTCAAGTCCCGTACGGAGCAGGGCGATCGCGTCCCCGTGCACCGCATCCTGCGCACCCGGGGTGTCCCCGCGGGCATCTTCGTCAGCCTCGCGGTACTGTCCGCGACCGACATCCTCACCGCCTACCTTCCGGTGGTCGGCGAGCACCGGGGCATCGCGCCCGCGGTGATCGGCGTACTGCTCGGACTGCGCGCCGCGGCCACCATCGCGTGCCGTCTGGTGCTGACACCCCTGCTCCGGCTGCTCGGCCGGCGCCTCCTGCTCACCGTGACCTGTCTGCTGGCGGCGGTGCTGTGCGCGGGGATCGCGCTGCCGGTGCCGGTGTGGGGGCTGGCCCTCATGCTCGCGGCACTCGGCTTCTGCCTGGGCGTCGGGCAGCCGCTGTCGATGACGACGGTCGTCCAGGCAGCCCCGGCCGGCGCCCGGTCCACCGCCCTCGCCCTGCGCCTGACCGGAAACCGGCTCGGCCAGGTCGTCGCGCCCGCCACGGCCGGTCTGGCCGCCGGGGTCACGGGCGTGGCGGCGCCGTTCGTGATGCTCGGCGCGCTGCTGTTGCTGGCGGCGGGGACAGCGGTGCGCTCGTCGGTCCCGCAGGTGTCGGTGAAGAAGCCGGAGACGTCCGGAAGGGTGATGTCCGACGGGTCGTAGGGCGGGGCTTCCGTCTTTGTGGGTGTTTATGTGAAAGAGAGTCAGAAGAAGCGAGATTTGTATGAAAATCACCTGACTCGGAGGAATTGCGCATGACCACCTCACTCCGTCCACGCGGGACCGGCGTCCGTACCGCCGCGCTCGCGGCCCTCACCCTCGCGGGCACCACCCTCATCGGGGCCACCGCCGCCGTCGCCGCCCCGGCAGCGCCCGGCGACAACGGGGACGTCAAGATCCACAAGGTGGGTACGCCCTTCAGCGACCAGCGCAACGAGCCGAAGGTCTGCGACTTCTACCTCGCCGCGTTCAACTTCGACGCCGGCCAGGACATCGAGTGGTCCATCGAGACCCAGCCCCTGGAGGCGAACGGTGCCACCCTCGGCGACACCCTCGAACTGGAGCCCGACGGCACCGGCCACACCCTGCCCCTCGCCCTGCCGGACGGCCAGTACAAGCTGACGTGGAACATCGTCGGCGGCCAGGGCGCGGGCAAGCACAAGGTGTTCAAGGTCGACTGCCCGACCGGCAACCCGACCGGGACACCGACCCCGCCCACCACACCGCCCCCGACCGGTGGTCCGGGTGGCCCCGGTGGAGGTCCCGGCGGTCCGGGCGGCCCGCACGGCGGGGTTCCCGCGGGCGGCGGCGGGGTCGCACGGGCGGAGGCCTTCTCACCGGTCGCCGGTGCGGCGGCCGTGGGCCTGATCGTGGTCGGGGGAGTGGTCTACTTCCGGACGCGCCGACGTGCCGACGGCACTGCCTGACCGCGCCCGCCGGCCCCGGCCGTGGCGCCGGACGCGCGCCTACCGCCTGACCCGCACGGTCGTCCTGACCGTCGCTCTGGCGGTGGGCGGCGTCTGGTGGGCCCGGGTCGACGAGCCCACCTCCGCACCCGTCACCGCCACCGACGGCACGCCGGTCGCACCGCCCACCGGAAACGCCGAGCACGCCGACCCGGCGAGGCCGGTACGGGAGCGGAGCCCGGCCCCGACCGCGCCGACACCGGCGGCCGGGCCCGCGAACGGACGGCCGGGGCCCGCCGGGTCAGCGCCGCCCACCGAGCTGACCCGGGCGGCCGGACCCGCGAAGGGACGGTCGGAGTCCGCCGGGGCAGCACTCCCGGCCGCACCAGCCGTCCCCGCGCGGGGACGGCCAGGATCCGCCCGCCCGACGGCCCGCCCGAGTGTGCAGGCCACGCCCGGGGGACCCGCCCTCCTCCCGCGCTCCCGTCCCACCAAGCTCACCCTCCCGTACCTCGATGTCGAGGCGCCGGTCGTGGATCTGCGCCTCGACCGCCACGGGCAGCTCAGCGCGCCCCCGGACGACGACTCCAACCTGGCCGGCTGGTACGCGGACGGACCGTCACCGGGGGAGAACGGCACGGTGATCGTCGTAGGGCACCGCGACACCCGTGCCGGGCCCGCCGTGTTCATCGGCCTCGACGAGGTCACACCCGGACGGCGGGTCGAACTCCGGCGCGCGGACGGGCGTACCGCCGTCTACACCGTCTACGCGGTGAAGACGTACGACAAGGCGAACTTCCCCAGTCGGGAGGTGTACGGCGCCCGCGCCCGCCCCGAGCTGCGGCTCATCACCTGCGGCGGCGGTTACGACCGACGGACCGGCTACACAGGCAACATCGTCGTGTACGCGCGTCTGACGGCGACGCGATGAACCAGCCGGCCCTTCCGTCGTTCGGGGACGGGCCCGTGCACGCCGGCTAACCGGCCTTCCCGGGCCGTGGCCGCGGTTCCAGGACCTCCTCCGCGGCCACGGGCCCCGCCACCCGCGCCCGGGATCGGGACCGCGACACCGCCACCCCCGCCAGACACAGCCCGCCGCCCGCCAGGGTGAGCAGCCCCGGCACCTCGCCCAGCGCCAGCCAGGACATCAGGACGACCAGGGCGGGGACCGCGTACGTGGTCGCGCCCATGCGGCTGGCCGTCGTACGGGCCAGGGCGTAGGCCCAGGTCGTGAAGGCCAGCGCGGTCGGGAAGACGCCCAGGTAGACCATGTTGAGGGTGGCGGAGAGTGGCGCGTCGGCCACGTCGCCCACCAGTTGCCCGGCGAACGGCAGACAGGTCACGGCCCCGATCAGACAGCCGAACGTCGTCGCCTGGAGGGCGCTCGCCCGGCCGAGGGCAGGCTTCTGCGCGACGACACCCGCGGCCCACGAGGCCGCCGCGAGCAGGCACAGCGCCACCCCGAGCACCGACGTGCCGCCCCCGCCCGACATCGACAGCCCGACGGTCACCGCGCCCGCGAACGACACCGCCATGCCCGCGAGCAACCGGGGCGGCATCGGGTCGCCGAGCAGCCGGGTGCCGAGCAGGGCGATGAGGATCGGGCCGACGTTCACGAGGAGGGCGGCGGTCCCCGCGTCCACCTGCTGCTCGCCCCAGTTCAGGACGACCATGTACACCCCGAACCACAGCACGCCCGAGATCGCGATTCCCCGCCAGGCCGACCGGGGCGGCAGCCCCTCCCGCCGTACGAGACAGATCGCCCCCAGCGTCACGAACCCGGCGAGCATCCGCCCGAGGGCCAGCGCGCCCGGCGAGTAGGCGGCCCCCGCACTGCGGATCGACACGAACGCGGAGGCCCACAGCACCACGGTCACACAAGCCGCGACGGCGGCCAGCACCTCCGCACGCGGAGCCCGGCGGGAGGACGGGGAAGAGGTCATCATGCTCCAGAGGCTAGGCAGGACGGACGGCGAGGGCTCGCGATTTTCGGACGTGCGGCTGTACGGACGTACGAGGGTTCAGTGCAAGTCCGTCGCCTCGATGCCCAGGAGCTGCGCGAAGCGGTGTTCCCCTTCCGGGGTCACCCTGACCGCCCGTTCCGAGCCGATGCGTACGCACCAGCGGGCGTTCAGGGCGTGCCGGCACAGGGCCGCGCCCGCGGTGCCCGCGAGGTGGGGGCGGCGTTCGGTCCAGTCGAGGCAGGAGCGGGTGAGGGGGCGGCGGCCGGTGCGGTCGAGGTCGATGCCCGCGCCGGCGAACCAGCGCAGCCCGGCGTCCGTGAGCGCGAATCCGGTGTCCTGGCGGAGCAGCCCCCGCTTGGTCAGGGCGTCGGTGAGGGCGATGCCGAGCCGTCCGGCGAGGTGGTCGTAGCAGGTACGACCGCGTGCCATCGCGGACCCGGTGCCGAACTCCCGCAGGGAGCCCGGGCGTTGGACCGCGGAGGGGCCGACGCGGGCGGCCAGGTCCTCGACGAGCTGGGCCACGCCGGAGTCGGCCAGCCGGACATAACGGTGCCGTCCCTGGCGTTCCTCGGTGAGCAGCCCCCCGGCCACGAGCTTGCCCAGGTGTTCACTGGCGGTCGACGCGGCGACCCCGGCATCGCGTGCCAGTTCGCCGGCGGTCCACGCCCGCCCGTCCAGCAGCGCCAGCAGGAAACCGGCCCGCGTCTCGTCCGCCATCAGCCCGGCCAGCGCCGCGAGACCGGACGCGCGGCCCGGCTTCCTCGTACTCCTCGCAGCCCTCGTGGTCATGGGCCCAGCATGGGGTACGGACACTTCGGTGCCCACCGAAGTGTGTGCGGCGAGCTGTCTACTCGGGGCGCCTGAGCTGCTCGTACTGCTGGGCCAGCCCGTCCAGCAGTGCCGTGAGGCCGGTCTCGAAGGCCCGCTCGTCGATCTTCTCCTGCTGCTCGGCGAGGAGGTGGGCCTGTCCGAGGTGGGGATAGTCGGCCGGGTCGTAGGCGCTCTCGTCGTCCACGAAGCCACCGGCGAAGGAACCGAGCGCGGAGCCCATGACGAAGTACCGCATCAGCGCGCCGATCGACGTGGCCTGGGCGGGCGGCCAGCCCGCGTCGACCATCCCGCCGTAGACGGCGTCGGCGAGGCGCAGGCCCGCGGGGCGGCGGCCGGGGCCGCGGGCCATGACCGGAACGATGTTCGGGTGATCGCGCAGCGCGGCCCGGTAGGAGACGGCCCAGTCGTGCAGCGCGGTACGCCAGTCCCGTCCGTCGTCGAACATCGACAGGTCCACCAGCACGCTCACCGAGTCCGCGACCGCCTCCAGGATCAGGTCCTTCGTCCGGAAGTGGTTGTAGAGGGAGGGCCCGCTGACCCCCAGCTCGGCCGCGAGCCGGCGCGTCGACAGGGCTGCCAGGCCTTCCGTGTCCACCAGTGCCCGTGCCGTCTCGACGATCAGGTCGGTGCTGAGGAGGGGCTTGCGCGGTCGGGCCATGGCGCACATAGTAGGGCTGCGACTTTAAACTAGCAGTGCTAATTTAAAGGGGGTTCGCGGACCGATGTCTATGGCCGTCTATGGGTGTCTGTGGGGTGGCTCGTCATGAACCTGGAACTGAGCGAGGAGCAGACCGCCGTCCAGCGGCTCGCCCGGGACTTCGTCGAGCGCGAGATCACCCCGAACGTCATCGCCTGGGACCGCGCCGAGGACGTCGACCGGTCGATCGTGAAGAAGCTCGGCGACGTGGGCTTCCTGGGGCTGACCGTCGACGAGGAGTACGGCGGCTCGGGCGGCGACCACCTCACGTACTGCCTGGTCACCGAGGAGCTCGGCCGCGGGGACTCCTCCGTGCGCGGAATCGTCTCCGTGTCCCTGGGGCTGGTGGCCAAGACCGTCGCGCACTGGGGGACCGAGGAGCAGAAACGCCGCTGGCTGCCCGGGCTCACCTCCGGCGCGTACGTCGGCTGCTTCGGCCTGACCGAGCCGGGCACCGGGTCCGACGCGGGCAACCTCACCACGCGGGCGGTGCGCGAAAATGGGGGCACCTCCCGCTCGAGCGGAGCCGAGAGTGGGGGAGACTACGTGGTCAACGGCACCAAGATGTTCATCACCAACGGCACCTGGGCCGACGTGGTCCTGCTCTTCGCCCGCTCGACCGACGCCCCCGGACACAAGGGCGTCTCCGCCTTCCTCGTGCCGACCGACACCCCAGGACTGACCCGCCGCACCCTCCACGGCAAGCTCGGCCTGCGCGGTCAGGCCACCGCCGAACTGGTCTTCGAGGACGTGCGCGTGCCCGCCTCAGCGATGCTGGGCCCCGAGGGCAAGGGCTTCTCCGTGGCCATGTCGGCGCTCGCGAAGGGGCGGATGTCGGTCGCCGCCGGGTGCGTCGGGATAGCCCAGGCCGCCCTGGACGCGGCCGTCCGGTACGCGGGCGAGCGCGAGCAGTTCGGCGGGCCGATCGCGCGGCACCAGCTGGTGCAGGAACTGATCAGCGACATCGCCGTGGACGTCGATGCGGCCCGGCTGCTGACCTGGCGTGTCGCCGACCTGATCGACCGGGGCCTGCCCTTCGCCACCGAGTCCTCCAAGGCCAAGCTCTTCGCCTCGGAGGCCGCCGTCCGTGCCGCGAACAACGCCCTCCAGGTCTTCGGCGGCTACGGCTACATCGACGAGTACCCGGCGGGCAAACTCCTGCGCGACGCCCGCGTGATGACCCTCTACGAGGGCACGAGCCAGATCCAGAAACTGCTGATCGGCCGTGCGCTGACGGGCGTGTCGGCCTTCTGAGGCCCGCTCCCTCCGAGCCGGGTTGAGTACCTGTCTGAGTACTTCGGCGGATGTGACGCGGGGCAGGTCCGCGCACTCTTGTCCCCATGAGTGAGACACCGGTCAAGCAGCAGAGCACGGCGGCCTTCTACGGCCAGGCCGTCGCGTCCTTCGGTATCGCCATGGGGGCGACGGCCATCGGCATCTTCCGGCTCCAGGCCGACGCCTGGGTGCGCGGATTCCTCGGGATCGCCGTCCTCTACCTGGTGACCTCCGCCTTCACCCTGGCCAAGGTCATCCGTGACCGCCAGGAGGCCGGCCAGATCGTCAGCCGGGTCGACCAGGCCCGGCTGGAGAAACTGCTCGCCGAGTACGACCCCTTCGAGAAGCACTGATCCCGAAGTGCTGATCCCAGAACGCTGATCCAGAAGTACTGATCCGGAAAGCCCTGAGCGGGCACTCTAAGCGCTCGCTCACCCGCAGCGGTACAGTGGGAGGTCACTGTTGGTGGAAGGGGCGAACGGGCGATGAGTACGGCGGAGGAGACGGTCGGCGGCGAGGCGGCGCCGTGGGGTGAGGTGACCCCCGACGCGGCCCGGCGGCTGCTCGTCGCCGCGGTGGAGGCCTTCGCCGAGCGTGGCTACCACGCGACGACGACCCGCGACATCGCGGGCCGCGCGGGGATGAGCCCGGCCGCGCTGTACATCCACTACAAGACCAAGGAAGAGCTGCTCCACCGGATCAGCAGGATCGGCCACGAGAAGGCCGTCGACATCCTGCGTACGGCGGCGCGGGCCGAGGGCACCGCGACGGAACGGCTGGCGGAGGCCGTCAGTTCCTTCGTCCGCTGGCACGCCGGGGGGCGCACCACCGCACGGGTCGTGCAGTACGAACTCGACTCCCTCGGCCCCGGCGCCCGCGCCGAGATCCTCGCGCTGCGCCGCCAGTGCGACGCCGAAGTGCGCGGGATCATCGAGGACGGGATGGAGACGGGCGAGTTCGACGTGCCCGACGTGCCGGGTACGACCCTCGCCGTGTTGTCGCTGTGTGTCGACGTGGCCCGCTGGTTCAACGTCAACGGTTCGCGCACACCGGACGAGGTCGGCGCGCTCTATGCCGACCTCGTGCTGCGGATGGTGGAGCCGGGCAGCTCCCGCTCAGCGGCTCAGAGGTAGTACCGCGACACCGACTCCGCGACGCACACCGGCTTTTCGCCGCCCTCGCGCTCCACGGTGAAGGCGACGGACACCTGCACACCGCCGGTCACGTCCTCGACCCCGGCGATCCGGGCGGTGGCGCGCAGACGCGAGCCGACCGGGACGGGGGAGGGGAAACGGACCTTGTTCGTCCCGTAGTTGACGCCCATCTTCACGCCCTCGACGTTGATCAGCTGCGGCCCGAAGAGCGGCAGCAGAGACAGGGTGAGATAGCCGTGCGCGATGGTCGTGCCGAAGGGGCCGGTGGCGGCCTTCTCCGGGTCCACGTGGATCCACTGGTGGTCGCCGGTCGCGTCGGCGAACAGGTCGATCCGCTTCTGGTCGACCTCCAGCCAGTCGGTGTACCCCAACTGCTCGCCCACCGCCGCCTTCAGGTCGTCCGCACCCGTGAAGATCCTCGGCTCTGCCATTCCCGGCCTCCTCGCCACTGTGTCCCAGTAACCGCAGTATGTCTAAGCAACTGCTTAGCATGGTCGGCCGGGGTTTCCCTGTCAACGGACCACGGCCGGCCGTTGTGGGCAGGGGCTGTCGGTAGGGTTCGAGGGGTGCCCCAGATTCCCGAGAAGATCCACGAACTCACGGTCGGCCAGCTCGCCACCCGCAGCGGCGCCGCCGTCTCCGCCCTGCACTTCTACGAGTCCAAGGGCCTCATCACCAGCCGCCGCACTGCGGGCAACCAGCGCCGCTACGGCCGTGACGCGCTGCGCCGGGTCGCCTTCGTCCGGGCCGCGCAGCGCGTCGGCATCCCGCTCGCCACGATCCGCGCGGCGCTCGCCGAACTCCCCGAGGAACGCACGCCCACCCGCGAGGACTGGTCCCGCCTCTCCGAGAACTGGCGCTCCGAACTCGACGAGCGCATCAAACAGTTGAACCGGCTCCGGGACCATCTCACCGACTGCATCGGCTGCGGCTGTCTGTCCCTGGAGGGCTGCGTCCTGTCCAACCCGGACGACGTCTTCGGCGAACGCCAGGCGGGATCCCGCCTGATGGTGGAGAGGAAGGGCGCCCGTCCGGCTACTCGTACTCCGTCCCGCCCTTGCGCGTCAGATATGCCGGACTGACCGCCTTGGCGATCGCCCGCCCGCCGGTCACCGCGCTGTACCGCTCGACGGCCGGCCGGATCACGACACCCTCCCGCAGATGCAGCCCCCGCCCGGACACCGTCTCGCGCCCGCTCGCGATCTCCAGGACCCGGTCGATGTCGTACGGGCCCTCGAACAGCCTTGGTACGAGCGGCAGTCGGCCCTCCAGCAGCGCCTCCGCGTCCAGCCAGCGCACCTCCCCGTCGACCTCCACCGACACGTCGAACACGGCGTACCCCAGCGTCTCGCGTCGGCCGTCCGCGCCGTACGTCAGGTCCTGTACGCCCGCCCCGAAGACCTCGCCGAAGATGCCGACCCGGCGTGCCCCGAGCCGCTCGGCGAGGTGGGCCGCGGTCTCGGCGACGCCGTGGGCGGTCACCGCACGCCAGTACAGGTTGCGCGGATCCTCCTTCAGGGCAAGGGACTTGGCGCCGAACCCCTTCGAGGAGACCTGGACGCGCCCGTCGTCCGCGAGATACGTGAGCAGACAGGCCGAGCCGTGCAGCTTCTCGGTGAGGACGACCGGCTCACCCGGTGTGAAGATGCCGGGATAGCGCTGGATGTTCTCGATGTCGACCCAGCTCAGGAGGTCGGGCGCGGACTCGACGTCGCCGTTCATGGTGGGCGGGACCGGCGGCACCCATTTGACGATGCCCAGCCCCTCCGCGAAGTCGGTGCCGTCGGCTGCCGCCTGTGCGAGGTCGACGCCGTCGAGCGCGCGAGGCCGGCAGACGATGCCCTGCGAGAGCTCGCCGCGCAGCCGTACCGCCTTGACCCGGTCCGAGTTGCTCCCGGCCAGCCGCCCGGTCAGGCCCAGCTCGTCGACCAGCTCGGTCGGCAGCACGGACTGCTCGGGGATGTAGACGGCCGCCTCGCCGGTCCGGTACGCGCCCTTGGCGACGACGGCGCGATACAGGCCCACCTGGGCCAGTTCGAGCGCGTCGGCGTTGGGGTGTTCGTGGACGGTCAGCACTTCGGCGGTGACGCGCAGCGTCGACATCAGCGGCTCCTCAGTTGGATTTCATCGTCGCCAACTCTCCCTACGGGAAAGGGGTGGAGCTACGGGATTTGTCGCTGGTATACGGTCAGGCCCGCCTTCACCAACTCGGCGTTGGACAACGCCCGTTCGCCGTTCGGCAGGTACAGGGTGTCCTCGACGCCGATCCGGGTCGCCAGGCCCAGTCGGCCCGCGAGGCGGAGTACCGGCCAGGCGCCGCCGTCCTCGCCGTGCAGCAGGATCGGGCGGCCGTGCGGCGACGCGCCGAGGTCGGTGAGGAGGGTGTGCGCGGTCGTCGTGGCCGTGTTCGGGTCGGTGTCCGTCACCTCGGCGAGGACGCGCCGCACCTTGGGGGCGAGGGGGGAGGCCGCGAACCGTGCCGCTCCGTCCGTGCCGGACCAGATGCCGGCCTCGACGCCCACCCCGCGGTCGATGAGGAGGGCCGCCAGTTCCTCCGCGCCCGGCTCGTGCCAGTTGACGGAGGCGTGGTCGGGCAGCACCGTCCAGCCCCGGACCTGCTCCAGCCGCAGTGCCGGATCCGGCTCGGTCCAGGCGCCCGTGGTCACGCCGACCGGCACGGTGACCCGCGACCGGATCTCCGTCAGCGTCGCCGAGACCGCGCGCGGCGACAGGGTGTCCTGTCCGCAGGGGGACTTGGGATGGACGTGGACGTCCGTGGCCCCGGCCAGGACGGCATCGGCCGCGGAGTCGGCCATCGTTCCCGGCGACATCGGCACCAGCGCGCCGTCCGCGGCACCCCTGGACCCGTTGAGACACACCTGCATCATGCCCCGATGGTGCCAGTCACCACGGACAACAGGCGCCGGCCATCCGGTTCGATCGGGGGTGCGGCATCCCCGGCGCACCCCCGCCGTGCTCAGGCCGACGCGAGCAGCAGCCGTCCGCGCCTGGACTCCGCCAGGGCCTCGGGGGTCAGGACGGGCCGCGGCACCACGATGCCGCACTCCGTGCAGACGGGACCCGACGACGGCTCATGGGCCAGGTCGTACTTCCAGGAGAGGCGCTCCCCGTCGCACACCGGGCACACCGAGCCCGGTTCGCGCTCCAGGGCGGCGATCAGCCGTCGCAGCACCTCGGCCAGCGATTCATGGGGGTGCACCCCCGGGTCGTCGCACCAGGCCACCCCGAACCCACCCCAGGTCAGCCGATGCCAGTCGTCCACGCTTCCGGGCCGGCGCAGCCCGTCGAACTTCTCCTTCTTGCGGCGCTTCGCGAACTCCACCTCGTAGGCCATCCAGACCGAGCGCGCTTCCTCCAGCTCGTCCAGTGCGGCCACGAGCCGCGCTGGATCGGGGGAGCGGTCCTCCGGGCCGAACCCGGCCCGGGAGCAGAGATGGTCCCAGGTCGCCCTGTGCCCGTAAGGGGCGAATCGCTCAAGGCACTTGCGGAGCGAGTACCGCCGCAGTGCCAGATCGCACCGCGGGTCCCGCACCTGTCTCGCCAGACTCCGGAAACCGGCCATCGCCTTGCACCTCCGTCACATCTGCACCTGTACTTCGGTCACTTCGGCGTCGTCGAACGGACGTCGTCGAATAGACGTATCGACACGCCATTCGGCTCCATCCGTTTTCCGATGACGGCCATAAGCCGTTCGCCGGGCCCCCTTGGGACCGACGTCAACGGCTCTAAGCCGTCCGCCGGACCACCCTTCACGGTTACCTCCCGAAACTGTCGGCCGTCTGTGCAACACCTGTTGAGCACGGAGCCGGACCGTGTGTGCGTCCAGCGCCTCGAAGTGCCCCCGCACCCCTCCAACGCAATTGCTGTACCACGTTGTTCAAAAGTGACGCATGTTCATCTTCAATCGCGGGGATACCGGCGGTAACCTCTGGCCCACTCCGTTCGGAGTGGCCCACCCCCCGGTCCGGAGGAGCTGCCATGTCACGGCGCACCCCAGGCAACACCGTCGATAGAACCTTCGACAGACTGAGAACTCCCCGCGGACTCTTCGGGTTCCTGAAGACCGCGGCTGTATGCACACTCATAGCCGGTCTTTTGTCGCCGCTTTCTCCGCTTTCCCCGGCGACCGAGGCTCAGGCGGCGGCGGCGAACGACTACTGCGGCGCCCAGTGTTCCGACATCCTGCCGCCCGGCGAGAACGGCAACGCGACCCTCGCGCAGATCCTGCTGAACCAGGCCTTCGGTTCGCAGCCGGACCACGCCGAAGACCAGCTCGGGCCCTATGCCAACCTGGCCACGGGTTACTCCGGTCTCACCAACACCACGATCAACAACTTCTTCAACGACGCCTCGTTCGGGGTCGCCGCCGACCAGGTCGCCTCCACTCTGGCGCCGGCCGGCCGCACCGACGTGACGATCGTCCGTGACAAGAAGACGGGCGTGCCGCACATCACAGGCACCACCCGCTACGGCACCGAGTTCGGCGCCGGGTACGCCGCCGCCCAGGACCGCCTGTGGCTGATGGACGTCTTCCGGCACGTCGGACGCGGACAGCTCACGCCCTTCGCGGGCGGCGACCCCTCCAACCAGGGCCTTGAACAGGAGTTCTGGCGCCACGCCCCGTACACCGAGGCCGACCTCCAGGCCCAGATAGACAACGCGGTCGCCACCAACGGCACCCGCGGCCAGCAGGCGCTCGGCGACGTCAACGCCTATGTCGCGGGCATCAACGCGTACATCGACGCCTCCGACAGCGCCCGCACCTTCCCCGGCGAGTACGTCCTGACCGGCTGGAAGGACTCCGTCACCAACGCGGGCACCATCCAGCACTTCAAGACCACCGACCTGGTCGCGCTGGCCTCCGTGATCGGCGCGCTCTTCGGTTCGGGCGGCGGCGGCGAGGTCAACAACGCGATCTCGCTGATGGCGGCCCAGTCCCAGTACGGCGTCGTCCAGGGCACCAAGGTCTGGGAGGCCTTCCGCGAGCGGAACGACCCCGAGGCCGCCCTCACCGTCCACAACGGCGAGAGCTTCCCCTACGCGTCCACGCCCGCCGACCCGCAGGGCGAGGCCCTGCCCGACGCCGGCACGGTCGCCGAGGAACCGCTGGTGTACGACCGTACGGGCAGCGCCGCCACCACGACCGCGACCACTGCCTCCACCACCGCCGCGGCCACCGCCCTCACCTCCGCCAAGCGCGGGATGTCCAACGCCCTGGTGGTGAGCGGTGCCAAGACGGCCAGCGGCCACCCGATCGCCGTCTTCGGCCCGCAGACGGGCTACTTCGCCCCTCAGCTGCTCATGCTGCAGGAGATCCAGGGCCCGGGCCTCAGCGCGCGCGGCGCCTCCTTCGCGGGACTGAGTATGTACGTCGAACTCGGCCGCGGCCAGGACTACGCGTGGAGTGCGACGACCTCCGGTCAGGACATCATCGACTCCTACGCGGTCGAGCTCTGCCAGGACGACGTCCACTACCTCTACCACGGCACCTGCACCGCGATGGAGAAGCTCGAGCAGACCAACGCCTGGAAGCCGACCACGGCCGACGCCACGGCCGCCGGCTCCTACCGGATGCAGGTCTACCGCACCAAGTACGGCCCGGTGAGCCATCGGGCGACGGTCGGCGGCAAGAAGGTCGCCTACACCACCCTGCGCTCCTCCTACCTGCACGAGGCCGACTCGATCATCGGCTTCCAGATGCTCAACGACCCCGACTACGTGAAGAGTCCGGCGACCTTCCAGGCCGCGGTGCAGCACATCAACTACACCTTCAACTGGTTCTACGCCGACTCCACGCACACCGCGTACTACAACAGCGGCGACAACCCGGTGCGCGCGAGCGGCGTCGACGCCGAGTTCCCGGTCTGGGCGCAGTCCGCGTACGAGTGGCGGAACTGGAACCCGACGACCAACACCGCCGACTACACGCCGGCCTCCGCCCACCCCAACTCGATCGACCAGGACTACTACATCTCCTGGAACAACAAACAGGCCAAGGACTACACCAGCGCCTCCTGGGGCGACGGTTCCGTCCACCGCGGCAACCTCCTGGAGGACCGGGTCAAGAAGCTCGTCGCGGCGGGCGGAGTGACGCGGGCCCAGTTGGTGAAGGCCATGGCCGACGCCGCGCTCGCCGATCTGCGGGCCGAGGACGTGCTGCCGAAACTGCTGCGGGTCGTCAACAGCTCGACGGTCACCGACACCACGGCCTCGGCGGCCGTCAGCAAGCTGTCCGCGTGGGTGACCGCCGGCGCCAAGCGCACGGAGACCTCGGCGGGTTCGAAGACGTACGCCAACGCCGACGCGATCCGCATCCTCGACGCCTGGTGGCCGCTGCTGGTGCAGGCCGAGTTCCAACCGGGCCTCGGCACCGACCTCTACACCGCCATCACCACCAACCTCCCCGTCGACGAGGCACCCTCGGCCGCACACGGCCCGACCGGGGCGCACGCGGGAAGCTCCTTCCAGTTCGGCTGGTGGAGCTACGTCGACAAGGACATCAGGGCGGTTCTGGGTGACCCGGTACAGGGCGGGCTGACGCAGAAGTACTGCGGCGGCGGCACGCTCAGCGGCTGCCGGGACATCCTGATCAGCACCCTGAAGACCGCGGCGGGCAAGACGGCCGCCCAGGTCTACCCCGGCGACACCCTGTGCGCGGCGGGCAACCAGTGGTGCGCCGACTCGATCGTCCAGCGCACCCTGGGAGGCATCAAGCACTACAACATCAGCTGGCAGAACCGGCCGACCTACCAGCAGGTCGTCGAGTTCACGTCACACCGGTAACAACCGGTAACAACCGGTAACAACCGGTAGTAACCGGGGTGTTGCGGCGGCGGGTCAGTGGATACGGCCCGCCGCCAGCACCACCTGCGCCAACTCCGAGTGACAGATGTCGCTGTGGGCTCCCGACGGGGGCCCACCGCTCTTGACCACCGCCGTCGCGTCGACGTTCACGCACCCGCTCACCGGCAGCTTCGCAGCCCCCAGAGCCTCGGCGATGGTCAACCTGACCGTCCCCGGTACCGCCTGCACACCGTCGTGGCCCATCGCGCCCCACTTGGGGCCCAGCGCCTTCGCGACGTTCAGGCCCAGGACCGACCGGTCGGCGGCGAGGACCCCCTGGCTGTCGCCCGCCGTGCGTGAGGCCAGCGGATAGAACGTGCTGAGTGCCCCGTCGTGCTGGGAGTAGCAGCACACGAGAGGCCCGTCGATACGGCTCTGCCGACCTCGCAACGCACCCCCGGCACGCGCGTCGTGCGGCAGCTCGGCCGCGAACGCGTAGTGCGAGAAGGCCCCTTGGAGCAGCGTCACGGATTTCACCGTGCGTACCCCCTCGGGCAGCCCGCGCAGCGCGAACGACACGAGCCGTGCGCCGAAGCTGTGCCCGACGAGATGCACCCGCACCCCGGGCGCCGCCTCGGCGAGCCGCCCGATCACCGGCCCGAGACCCCGCTCACCGACGGTTCCGGCCCGCCGCTTCATCGCGTAGTACGTGGCCTGCCGCAACAGCTCCTGCGCGCCCTTCCACGGATTGGGCAGCCGGGGCAGCGCGAACTCGGCTCCGGAGCCCGGGGATTCAGGCCCGGCCAGAGCCAGCGCGAACTCCTCGCAGACCGCCGCCGTGCTCCCGGCGAGCATCCGGGGGTCGCCCTCCGGCTCGCCGTCCCCGAGGAGGTCCGCCGCGAACGCCGTCTGCGGCGCCTGGGGCGACACCTCGACGAGCAGTCGCACCAGTCCGCCGAACTCCTCCAGGGCCTCGTCGCCGTCCGGCTGTCGGTCCAGCAGCCGGGCGAGCTGCTCGACGACCGTGGCCCGCCCCGGGAAGGTCTCCAGGAGGGCGTGCCGGGTGCCCTTGTCGAGCCCGGGCCGACCGGTCGCCTCCGGTACGGCGGTGGCGGTCATGGACCGCTGGAAGTCGGGGATGGGCTCGTCCGTGAAGCGCATCGACGGCCACACCACGCCCACGTAACCGATCCTGGCGGTCGCGGGTGCCAGCGCGGGAATCGCCGCGAAGAACCTGCTGTAGAGCCCGGTCGCCATGGACCGGTCGTTGTTCCAGCCGTGCGCGAAGACGATGAGGTCACGCACCTTACGAGGCCCCACCTCCGCGAGCAGCCGGTCGCGTCTGTGCCCGTCGGTGTCGCCGTCCGCGTCGAACGTCAGCTCCCAGTAGGGAGAAACACTCATCTCCGGTTCCGCCATGACAAACCCCGTCCCCCGTGGTGTCGTGATGTGGGGCGTATCGTCCTGCTAACGGAGGGAGTTGGCCATACGGCACGCTCACCTGTAGATGAGGTACTTCTTACGCATGCGCCGGAACGCCGCCAACTCCGCCTGCCAGCCCGCCACGACCTCGTCGACGCCGGCTCCCGTGTCGATCATCGTGCGCACCAGACTGGATCCGGTCAGCTTGTCGATCCAGTTGTCGGACCGCCAGGCGAAGCCGCTCCAGACCTTCTTGGCGGTCACCAGCAGGGCGACCCCGGTACGCACCGGGTCGTAGGCCGCCCGGTCGTGCACATGGATCTGCACGCCCCCGATGGTCCTCCCCTGGAACTTGGAGAAGGTCGGCGCGAAGTAGGCCTCCCTGAAGTGCACACCGGGCAGCCCGAGTCGCTCCGCCGCAGCGGCCCACCGCCGGTCGATCCCCTCGGCGCCGAGCAGCTCGAACGGCCGGGTCGTACCGCGCCCCTCCGACAGGTTCGTCCCCTCGAAGAGGCATGTCCCCGAATACACCAGCGCGGTGTCGGGCGTCGGCATGTTCGGACTCGGCGGCACCCAGGGCAGCCCCGACGCGTCGTAGAACTCCGACCGCTTCCAGCCGGACATCAGTACGGCGTCCAGCTCCACCGGCGCGGCCAGGAACTCCTCGTTGAACAGCCGCGCCAACTCCGCCACCGTCATCCCGTGCGCCTGGGCGATCGGCTGCCGCCCGACGAACGTCGCGAACTCCTTGTGCAGCACGGGCCCTTGGGCTGCCCGCCCGGTGACCGGGTTCGGCCGGTCCAGCACCAGGAAGGGCTTGCCCGCCAGCTGGGCCGCCTCCATGCAGTCGTACAGCGTCCAGATGTAGGTGTAGAAGCGGGCGCCCACGTCCTGGATATCGAAGACGACGGTGTCGACGCCGGAGGCGGTGAAGACGTCGGCGAGCGGCCGGCCGCTCTTGAGATACGTGTCGTAGACGGGGAGCCCGGTCGCCGGGTCGTCGTAGCGTCCCTCGGAACCTCCGGCCTGCGCGGTGCCCCGGAACCCGTGCTCGGGGCCGAAGACGGCGGTCAGGTTCACCCGGTCGTCCGCGTGCATGACGTCGACGATGTGGCGTACGTCCCTGGTGACGCCGGTGGGGTTGGTGACGAGGCCGACCTTCTTGCCGGTGAGGGGGGCGTAGTTCTCGGCGGTGAGGTTCTCGAATCCGGTGCGGAGGGTCTTCGGGCGGTGCCGGGTGGGGGCCGCGGCTGTGCAGGCCGGCAGGGAGGCCGCGGTGGCTGTTGTCAGGAGGCCGCGTCTGGACAGGGGCATGGGGGTTCCCTCCGTGAGGCGGTACGGGTGGTAGGGGCACCGTATGTGCTTCCGCCCGTTGTTCGTAGGGTGCGGGTCCGTTGTGGCTTGTCGCGCACCCAGGTACCTGCGGGATCCCCTTTCTTGCTACATACCGACCGGTTAGTCTGGTCGGGCGTTGGAGCCGTTTCGTGTCAAAGGAGACCGATGGTGGGTGTCGTGCAGGGTGCCGGAGTGGTGGTCACCGGAGCGGGAGGCGGGATCGGGGCCGCGCTGGCCCGGAGATTCGCCGCCGAAGGAGCCAGGGTCGTCGTGAACGACCTGGATGCCGCGCGGGCCGAAGCGGTCGCCCACGAGATAGGCGGGATCGCGGTACCCGGTGACGCGTCCGCCGTCGTCGCCGAAGCCCGGGCCGCCCTCGGTGGGACCGTGGACGTCTACTGTGCCAACGCCGGGCTCGCCTCGGGTGGGTCGGAGGCGGCCGAGGAGGACGTCTGGGCGCTCGCCTGGGACGTGAACGTGATGGCGCACGTCCGGGCGGCCCACGAGCTGCTGCCGGAGTGGCTGGAGCGCGGCAGCGGCCGTTTCGTGTCCACCGTGTCCGCCGCCGGGCTGCTCACCATGATCGGCGCGGCGCCCTACAGCGTGACCAAGCACGGCGCCTACGCCTTCGCGGAGTGGCTGTCGCTGACGTACCGCCACCGCGGGCTCAAGGTGCACGCCATCTGCCCGCAGGGTGTGCGTACGGACATGCTGGCCGGGACCGGCAGCGCGGGCGACCTGGTGCTCGCGCCGACCGCGATCGAACCCGAGGCGGTCGCGGAGGCGCTGTTCAAGGGGATCGAGGAGGACCGGTTCCTGATCCTGCCGCACCCCGAGGTCGCCGACTACTACCGGGCGCGGGCCGCCGATCCCGACCACTGGCTGACGAACATGAACCACATCCAGCAGAAGTGGGAGGCCACCCGATGACCGACGCGGACTTCGAAGCACACTCCGACACCGGCTCGCGGTACGGCGCGCAGCCCTGGCTGGCCCTCCTCGACGACGTCCAGCGCGGGCCCGTCAGCCCTGACGACTCACTCGTCCACGTGCTCCGCCGGACCGCGGCCGAGGTCCCGGACCGCACCTTCCTCGCCTACTTCGACGGGCGGCTCAGCCACCGTGAGGTCGACGAGCTGAGCGACTCCGTCGCCGGGTATCTCGTCACCCGGGGGCTGGAGCGCGGCGACCGGGTCGCCGTCCTGCTGCAGAACTCGCCGCTCTTCGTGCTCGCCGTGCTGGGGGCCTGGAAGGCCGGCGCGACCGTCGTCCCCGTCAACCCGATGTACAAGTCGGGCGAGGTCACACACGTCCTGCGGGACGGCGAGGTGGCCGCGCTGATCTGCTCCGACCGGGCCTGGGAGTCGTACCTGAGGGAGACGGCCGCGGACTCCCCGGTGCGGATCGTGCTCACGGGCTGCGAGCTCGACTTCCAGACCCGCGGCGACACGCGCGTGCTCGCCTTCGAGCGGCTCCCGCAGGCCCCGGACGCCGAGGACCTGACGGCAGTCGCCCGGTACGGCCACAAGGCTCCCGACGCCGACGGCCGTGATCCGCGCCCCGCCGACATCGCGCTGATCAGCTACACCTCCGGCACCAGCGGCACCCCCAAGGGGGCCACCAACACCCACGCCAACCTCATGTACAACGCGGAACGGCAGCGGACGGGCCTCCCGCTGCCCGAGGCGCCCGTCTACTTCGCGATGGCGCCCCTGTTCCACATCACCGGCATGGTCTGTCAGCTCGGTGCGAGTCTGAACAGCGCGGGCACACTCGTGCTCGCCTACCGCTTCGAGTCCGGTGTCGTCCTGGACGCGTTCGCCGAGCACCGCCCCCACTACACGGTGGGCCCGTCGACGGCCTTCATGGCCCTGGCCGCGCACCCGGACTGCACCCCCGACCACTTCTCGTCCTTCCGGCAGATCTCCTCCGGCGGTGCCCCGCTGCCGCCCGCCCTCGTGGAGAAGTTCCGGGCCGGCTTCGGCCCGTACATCCGCAACGGTTACGGCCTCACCGAGTGCACCGCCCCCTGCGCCTCCGTACCGCCCGCCCTGGAGGCCCCCGTCGACCCGGTCTCCGGCACCCTCGCCGTGGGCGTGCCGGGCCCGGACACCGTCGTACGGATCGTCGACGAGCAGGGCGCGGAGGTTCCGTTCGGCGAACAGGGCGAGATCCTCGTACGGGGGCCACAGGTCGTTCCCGGGTACTGGCGGCTCCCCGAAGCCACGGCGGAGACCTTCCCGGACGGGGAGCTGCGGACCGGCGACATCGGGTTCATGGACGCCGAGGGGTGGCTGTACGTCGTCGACCGGAAGAAGGACATGATCAACGCGTCCGGCTTCAAGGTGTGGCCGCGTGAGGTCGAGGACGTGCTGTACACCCATCCGGCGGTACGTGAGGCGGCCGTCGTAGGGGTGCCCGACGGGTACCGCGGGGAGACCGTCAAGGCGTACATCAGCCTGCGGCCCGGCGCGGAGGGGGACCCGGACGCGCTCGCCGCGTACTGCAAGGAGAGACTGGCCGCCTACAAGTACCCGCGGCAGGTGGAGATCCTGGCCGACCTGCCGAAGACGGCGACGGGCAAGATCCTCCGTCGGGAACTGCGTACCCGCTCCGGGGACTCTCAGTAGGCATCCTGTTCGATAATTCGGTGGAACGTTTGGAAGGCTGGTGGCGGTAGTGCCCAGGACGACGGACGGCGACGGTACGCCCGTCCCGCAGCGGCTGCTGGCCGCCGCCACCCGGCTCTTCGCGGAACAGGGGTACGACCGCACGTCCGTGCAGGAGATCGTCGAGGCGGCGGGGGTCACCAAGGGGGCGCTCTACCACTACTTCGGGTCCAAGGACGATCTGCTGCACGAGGTGTACGCGCGCGTGCTGCGCGTTCAGCAGGAGCGGCTGGACGCGTTCGCGAACGCGGACGCGCCGGTGGAGGAGAGGTTGCGGCGGGCGGCGGCGGATGTCGTGGTCACGACCATCGAGAACCTCGACGACGCGATGATCTTCTTCCGGTCGATGCATCATCTGAGCCCGGAGAAGAACAAGCAGGTACGCGCGGAGAGGCGCCGTTACCACGAACGCTTCCGGGCCCTGATCGAGGAGGGCCAGGAGACGGGCGTCTTCTCCCGGGCGACCTCGGCGGACCTGGTGGTCGACTACCACTTCGGCTCCATCCACCACCTGTCCACGTGGTACAGCCCGGAGGGACCCCTGACCCCGCCGGAGGTCGCGGAGCAACTGGCGGACCTGCTGCTGCGAGCGCTGCGGCCGTAGGGGGGCGAGTCTCTTCGCCCCGCCGCCCCTACCCGTCCCATCCCTGGGGGCTGCGCCCCCAGACCCCCCTTCGGCCCTGAAGGGGCCTCGTCCTCAAACGCCGGACGGGCTGGAAGATCAAGCCCCGGCAGGCATCATCCAGCCCCTTGGGGGTCCCCCCTCTGGGGGAGTTTGAGGAGCGGGGATTCGGGGGCAGCGCCCCCGAGGACGGGACGGGTAGGGGCGGCGGGGGCGAAACAGCTACATGTACTTCTTCAGCTCACGTCGAGCCAGCGACCGCTGGTGCACCTCGTCCGGCCCGTCCGCCAGCTTCAGCGTCCTCGCACTCGCCCACAGCTCCGCCAGCGGGAAGTCCTGGCTCACCCCACCCGCCCCGTGCAGCTGAATCGCCTTGTCGATGATGTCCACCACCGCCCGTGGCGTAGCGATCTTGATCGCCTGGATCTCCGCGTGCGCCCCCTTGTTGCCCACCGTGTCCATCATCCACGCCGTCTTCAGCACCAGCAGCCGCAACTGCTCCACCGTGACCCGCGCGTCCGCGATCCAGTTGTGGACCACACCCTGCTGGGCCAGCGACTTGCCGAAGGCCGTCCGGGAGACGGCCCGGCGGCACATCAGCTCGATCGCCCGCTCCGCCATCCCGATCAGCCGCATGCAGTGGTGGATACGGCCGGGACCGAGCCGTGCCTGCGCGATGGCGAAGCCGCTGCCCTCCTCGCCGATCAGGTTCGCCGCGGGCACCCGCGCCTCGTCGAAGACCACCTCGGCATGGCCGCCGTGGGAGTGGTCCTCGTAGCCGAACACCTGCATCGCCCGCTTGACCGTGACGCCGGGGGTGTCCCGGGGGACCAGGATCATCGACTGCTGGCGGCGGATGTCGGCGCCGTCGGGGTCGGTCTTGCCCATCACGATGAAGATCTGGCAGCGGGGGTTCATCGCCCCGGAGATGTACCACTTACGGCCGGAGATGACGTAGTCGTCACCCTCACGCCGGATCCGCGTCTCGATGTTCGTCGCGTCGGACGACGCCACCTCGGGCTCGGTCATCGCGAACGCCGAGCGGATCTCGCCCGCGAGGAGCGGCTCCAGCCACTGCTTCTTCTGCTGCTCGTCGCCGAACTGCGCCAGCACCTCCATGTTGCCGGTGTCCGGCGCGGCGCAGTTCAGTGCGGTCGGCGCCAAGTGCGGGGAACGGCCGGTGATTTCGGCGAGGGGAGCGTACTGGAGGTTGGTGAGTCCGGCGCCGTGCCGGGCGTCGGGCAGGAAGAGGTTCCACAGGCCCTGAGCGCGTGCCTCGGCCTTCAACTCCTCGACCACGGCCGGGGTGTCCCAGGGCGAGGCCAGCCGCTCGCGCTGCTCGTGCTCGACCTGTTCGGCCGGATAGACGTACTCGTCCATGAAGGCGAGGAGCTTGGCGCGCAGTTCCTCGGTGCGCGCGTCGAACGCGAAGTCCATGACGGATCAGCCTTCCTGGAGACCTGTGTGAAGTGTGGTCAGGCCGTGCTCGATGAAGACGGGGACCAGATCCCCGATGCGGTCGAAGCCCGCGCCGACCGTCTGGCCCAGCGTGTAGCGGTAGTGGATGCCCTCCAGGATCACGGCCAGCTTGAACCAGGCGAACGCCGTGTACCAGGCGATCGCCGAGACGTCGCGCCCCGAGCGCGCCGCGTACCGTTCGATCAGCTCCGCGGGGGAGGGGTGTCCGGCGGCCTCGGCGGTCGTGGATACGGGGGAGTCGGGCGCGCCCAGCGGCATGCTGTACATCACCAGCAGGCCCAGGTCGGTGAGCGGGTCGCCGAGCGTCGACATCTCCCAGTCGAGGATCGCCGCGATCCTGTCGTCCGTGTCGATCAGGACGTTGTCCAGCCGGAAGTCGCCGTGCACGATCGCCGGTGCGCAGGAGTGGGGCAGGGCCCGGCCGAGCGCCGCCTGCAACTCGTCGATGCCGGCCAGCTCGCGGTTGCGGGAGGCGTCCAACTGCTTGCCCCAGCGCCGCAGTTGCCGGTCGAGGAAGCCCTCGGGCCGGCCGAAGTCCGCGAGGCCCACCTCGGCGGGGTCCACCGCGTGCAGCTCGACCAGCGTGTCCACCAGCGACAGCACCACGTCCCGGGTCCGCGCCGGGCCGATCGGGGCGAGCTGCCCGGCCGTGCGGTACGGCGTGCCCGGTACGAACTCCATGACGTAGAACGGCGCTCCGGGCGCGGCTCCGTTCTCGGGGTCCTCGCACAGCAGCACGGGACGCGGGACCGGCACGGCGGTCGGATACAGGGCGCTGATCACCCGGTGTTCGCGCCGCATGTCGTGCGCGGTGGCCAGGACATGGCCCAGCGGAGGGCGTCGTACGACCCACTGGGTGGTGCCGTCGGTGACCGCGTAGGTGAGGTTCGAACGGCCGCCCTCGATCAGCCGCCCGGTCAGGGGGCCGTGCACCAGCCCGGGGCGTTCGCCGTCGAGCAGTGCGCGCAGCCGGTCGAGATCGAGACCTGGCAGGTCGTCCGGGGGCATCATCGCTCCTACGCGTGCGGAAACATGGCGTGCCTCATGATGCCGACCGGTCGGTATGTCGTCCAGTCAGTGAACGAAAAGTGACCGGCGTCTCGCTTCCGGTCTGGGGAAGAAGACGCCGGTCGGGTGGGGCGTGGAGTGGTGCCGGTGGCCGGAAACCGTCAGTGGTCGTCCCAGTGGTCCTGGTGCGCCGCGTGCCGGTGGCCGTCGTGCAGATAGTCGATGTGGTCCCCGTGCAGCACGCTGGGGTGTCCGCAGCCGTCCCCGTGCACATGGCCGTGGGTCTCGTGTGCCAGGTGCCCGTCGGGCTCGCACTCGTCCCAGTGGCCGCCGTGCGCGCGGTGCAGATGACCGTCGTGCGCGTAGTCGACGTGGTCCCCGTGCGGCACCTCCGTGTGGCCGCAGTCCTGGCCGTGGCTGTGCTCGTGGGTCGGGTGTTCCTTGTGCGGGGTGGGGCTGCTCATGGTGCTCGCCTTCGGACATTCGCGGGTGCGGAAGGGTGGAAAGTGCGGGTGGTGACGCCGGACAGGCTGCCACGCAATACACCCATATCAGGCTATTCGACTTGCGTGGCGTGCGCGTACCCCGGAGGGTCGGGCGTGAGGAAACCGGAGGACCAGACATATGAAGGCCATCACCTACAGCCGGTACGGCGGTCCCGACGTCCTGGAGTACACGGAGGACGCCCCGGACCCCAAGGTCGGTCCCGACTCCGTGCTGATCAAGGTGCGGGCGGCGTCGGTCAACCCGGTGGACTGGAAGTGCCGCGAGGGCTATCTCGACGGCATCCTGGAATCCGTCTTCCCGGTGACACCGGGCTGGGACGTCTCCGGGGTCGTGGTACGCCCGGGCGCCTCCGTCTCCGAGTTCGCCGTGGGTGACGAGGTCATCGGCTACGTACGCGAGGACTTCCTCTCGCGCGGCACCTTCGCCGAGTACGTCGCCGCGCCGGTGCGCACCCTCGCCCGCAAGCCCCGCAACCTCTCCTTCGAGGAGGCGGCCGGGCTGCCGCTCGTCGGGCTCACCGCCTATCAGGTGCTCGCCAGGTCGCTCGGCGTCCGCACGGGCGAGACCGTCCTGGTGCACGCGGCGGCGGGCGGGGTCGGCTCCGTCGCCGTCCAGCTGGCCCGCCGCCATCTGGGCGCGGCGCACGTCATCGGCACGGCGAGCGTGCGCAACCACGACTTCGTACGCGAACTGGGCGGCGACCCGGTGACGTACGGCGAGGGCATGGCCGACCGGGTACGGAAACTGGCCCCGGGCGGAGTCGACGCGGTGTTCGACACCGTCGGCGGCGACACCCTGAAGGACTCCGTGGAGCTGCTGGCTCCCGGGGGCCGCCTGGTGTCGATCGCGGACCCGGGCGTCGTCGACCTCGGCGGTACCTACTACTTCGTACGCCCCGACGCCGTGGACCTCGCCCATCTCTCCGACCTGGTCGAACAGCACGTGTTCTCGCTGCACGTGTCCGACACGTTCCCCCTGGCGCGCGCGGCGGAGGCGCACCGGCTGAACGCGGAGGGCCGCACCAGGGGCAAGATCGTGGTGACGGTGGACTGGGCCGAAGAGGCCTGACGGTCGACCGGTGGCAGGCTCCGGTGTCAGAGGACGAGCGCCGCCCCGCACACCGCCAGGGCGACCGCGCACAGGGTCGCCGCGGTGGCGTGCCGCGCGGCGAGCGCCGGCGGACCGTCGTCGCCCGGCGTCGCGAGAGTCCGGATACGCCGGTGGGCGACGGCGAGGAACCACAGCCACAGCACGCAGCACACCGCGCAGACGGCGACCCCGGCCGCCGACGGCCCGCCGTGCAGCGCGGTCCTCCCGGCGAGCAGGGCGGTGACAGTGCTGGACAGTGTCGTACGCCGCCACGCCAGCCGGGTCCGCTCCGGCTGCAGCCCGGGATCCCGCACCCCTGCCTCGCACGCCCCCGCCTCGCTCACCTGTTCCCCCGGGCCAGTACGACGACCACCATGGCGACCGCGACCACGGCGACCGCGAGGCTCAGCAATGTCGGGAAGCGGGACACCGGCAGGTCCTCGCCCCGCCGCATCGCCCGCTCGCACCGCACCCAGTGGTTGACGGCCCGCAGCGAGCACAGCACCCCGGCCGCGAGCAGTGCGAGCGCCAGCCCCACGCGCCACCCCCACCGCAGGTCGGGCAGGAACTGGTCCACGGCGAACCCGCCGCCGATCAGCGCCAGTGCGGTACGCAGCCAGGCCAGGAAGGTGCGTTCGTTGGCCAGGGAGAAACGGTAGTCGGGGGTGCGGCCCTCCTGGCCGATCTCCTGGGGGGCGAACCACATACGGACGTTCCGTGCAAAATCGATCACATGTAGGAACCTTACGGGCTCTTCGATGACCGGTAGGCCCTGAGGTGCTCGTACGCCGCCAGGCCGTCCGGCACCCACTCCCACTCGCCGAGCCGCCGTTCCACCTCGTCCTCCGGCAGGAACGCGTGCCAGGCGACCTCCTCCACCTGGGGGTGGACGGGCAGCTCGCAGCGGACCTCGTACACCGCCGACCACCAGCTCTGCCCGGCGCCGTCGTCGTACAGGAACGTGAAGAGGGGCTCGGGGCGGGGCAGGCCCGTGACGCCGAGTTCCTCCTCGGCCTCCCTCAGGGCCGCGCTGTCGTACGACTCGCCCGCGCCCACGACTCCGCCGACGAACATGTCGTACAGGGAGGGAAAGACCAGCTTGGTGGGCGTGCGGCGGTGGACGAAGAGCCGGCCCCGGGCGTCCCTGGCCTGGATGAAGACGCAGCGGTGGCGTAGCCCGCGCGCGTACGCCTCGCCCCGTGGGGACTGCCCGACGACCTCGTCGTTCTCGTCGACGATGTCGATGATCTCGTCAGCGGGATCAGCGGGAGTGCTCTCGTGGGAGTGAGTGCTCATGTCTGCCATCCAAGCCCATCGACCCCTGCGCGCAGCCGCTCGGCATCGCCGGGTGCAGGCCCAGGAGGACGATGCCCACGACCACGGCCGCGAGGCCCGCCGCCTCCCACGCGAGTGCCCCGGTGTCGGTGCGCAGCCGGTCGCCGAGGAAGCCGACGCCGCAGATGATCCCGGCCAGTGGCTGGGCCGCCGTGAGGGCGGGGAGGGACATGCGCAGGGGAGCGGTTTCGAAGGCGCTCTGGACCAGGATCAGGCCGGTGAGACCGAGGAGCAGTACGCCGTACGGCTGCCAACCGGTGAAGAGATGGGTCAGGCCGCCCTCCGAGAAACGCTGGCCGCTGACCCGGGTCAGGGCGTCCTGGACGCCGTAGAGGAGGCCCGCGGCCAGAGCCAGCAGGACCGGGCCGGCGCTGAGGCGGGAGCGTTTCGCGTACGTCGTGAGGAGCAGGGCGAGGCCCAGCATGGCGCCGATGATCAGCCAGTGGCGCCAGGGGTCCGGGACGGCGGTGCCGCCGCGCGGTTCGCCCGCCACGATGAACGCCGTCACCCCGCCCGCCAGGAGGAGGAGGCCGGTCCAGCCCTGTCGCCCCAGCGGCTGCTTCGTCTGCTTGCGGGAGAGGGCGAGCGCGAAGAGCAGGTTCGTCGCGAGCAGCGGCTCGACCAGGGACACCTCGCCCTGGCTCAGCGCGATCGCGCCCAGCACCATGCCCGCCACCATCAGGCCGATGCCGCCGAGCCAGCGCGGCACCCGCACCAGGTCCAGGAGCAGCCGCGGGGAGAGGAAGTCGCTCAGGGGGGCCTGTCGGGCCACGTTCTGCTGGAGGACGAAGCCGAGGCCCAGGCAGCAGGCGGCGCTCACGGCGAGAGTCAGAACCAGAACGGACACGCGGGGTACCTCGATGACGGGGCGGACTGTGGGGTGTGGTAAAGGCCGACTGTAGCCGCCCCCGGCGGGTCCTGCCCCGGGGATGTGACGGAATCGTGGAGTCGGCAGGATCACGCCCGTGTCCGGGGGTGGCGGTGTCGCGACTTAACGTCATCTTTGCCGGGTTGATGGGGCGTGCAGGGATCTGTCGTTCGTCAGGTCAACTGTCCTACACAGATGCTTAATTGACACGTGTCGCATACAAATCCAGCCTTGACGTGAAGCATTCATGGAGGGTTTGCTGTCGGTGATCAACCGATGGCCGTCGATCGATCGCCGTCAACAGACCGCGTCGTGTGAGGAAGTTCCCCGCGGTGTCTCCACCTCCACCACCCCTGGGCCGTGGCCGCAAACGTGCCGCCCAGGCCTTCGACGCCGCGCTCGACGACACCGAACTCGTCGCCGCGCGCGCCGCGCTGGCCCAGGGGCGCTGGCAGGCCGTCCGCGCACTGCTCGCCACCACCGGCGACGACTGGGACCGCCGGGGGCACCGGGTCACCGTCCTCGCCCTGGAGTCCGGCACCGCCGCCTGGGCCCGCGACTGGCTCCTCGCCGAGCCGGAGTCCGCCGACGCCTCCGTCCTGCTCGCCGCGGCCACCGTCCAGCGGGCCCTCGCCGGCAAGGACAAGCCGGTCCGGGCCCGCGACGCCTGCCACGCCGCCGCCGCGCTCGCTCCCGCCGACCCCACGCCCTGGCTCGGGCTCCTCCAGCTGGAGCGGAACGTGGGCGCCGAGGAGACCGTCGTACAGCTTTTCGACGAGGTCCGGCACCGCTATCCGGACCACCATCACGCCCACCATCTGATGGTCGCGCGGCTCGCCGAGCGCCGTACCTCCGCCGGGCAGGACCCGCTGCACGAGGTGTACGACTTCGCCCACTGGGCCGTCGAACAGGCCCCCGCCGACTCGCCGTTGGCGATTCTGCCGGTCGTCGCGCACGCCGAGCGCTACCGCGTCCTCGCCGGCGCCGGCCTGGAGTCCACCGACCCGGCGTCCTCCGGGCACTGGGTCGGACGGCGGGCCCGCCAGGTGATGAAGGCGGCCTTCGACTGGTGGCTGGAGTGGGAGCGCGACGATCATCCGCGCCGCCTGATCGACCTCAACTTCCTTGCGCACGCGAAGTTCTGCGAGGGCCGGGGCGCGGAGGCCGCCGCCCTGTTCCACCGGATCGGCCCGCACCAGACGCCCGTTCCGTGGTCCTACCCGGACCGCGACGCGCACACCGCCTTCCGTGCCGCGCGCGACACCGCGCTCGGCACGGCGTAACGCCCCACGCACCACTGAGAATTTCCGGCACCACTGACAATTTCCGTACGCCCGAAAGGACAACTCCGCGATGACGACGGGTAGTTCGAGCACGAACAGACCCAGTGCCGACAGCAGCGGCATCAGCACGTTCAAGGGGCAGGACCGCGCGCTGCGCGCCGACCGCCTCGGTACCGGAGGGCTGCTGCTCTCCGTGCTCGCCGCGACCGCACCCCTCATGGTGGTCGCGGGTGTCATGCCCACCACATTCGCGGTGATGGGCATCGTCGGCCAGCCGCTCCTCTTCGTCCTTCTCGGCGTCGTCCTCGTCCTCTTCAGCGTCGGGTACGCCGAGATGAGCCGCCACGTCCACAACGCGGGCGCGTTCTACGCGTACATCTCGCGCGGCCTCGGCGGCACCGCCGGGGCGAGCGCCGCGATGCTCGCGCTCGTCGCCTACAACGCGCTCCAGGTCGGCATCTACGGCATCTTCGGGTTCGAGGTGTCGGGTTTGTTCTCCACCTACCTGGACACCGAAGTCGCCTGGTGGATACCGGCGTTGCTGGCCGCGCTGGCCGTCGGCGCGCTCGGCTGGCTGAAGATCGACGTCAACGCGCGGGTGCTCGGCGTGCTGATCGTCATCGAGGTCGCCCTCGTCGTCATCTTCGACATCGCCGCCGTCGCCGACCCGGCGAAGGAGGGCCTGTCCCTGCACGCCTTCAACCCGGACACCCTCACCGGCGCGGGCGTCGGCACCGCCCTGTGCTTCTGCATCGCCGCCTTCACCGGCTTCGAACAGGCCCCCGTGTACGCCGAGGAGACCAGCCGGCCGCACGTCCTGGTCCCGCGCGTGATGTTCCTCGCCGTCAGCTTCGTCGCCGTCTTCTTCGCGATCAGCTCTTGGGCGTTCACCGTCGCCGCCGGTCCCTCCGCGATCATCGGCACCGCGCAGAAGGAGAGCGCCGGACTGCTGTTCTCCCTCACCGAGTCCCGGCTCGGCGGCACCTTCACGGACATCCTGCACGTCCTGTTCGTGACCGGCATGTTCGCGGCGCTGCTCAGCTTCCACAACGTCGTCGCCCGGTACGCCTTCGCCATGGGCCGCGAGGGGCTGCTGCCCGCGACCTTCGGCCGCACCACCGGCGCGAGCGGTGCGCCCGGCACCGGTTCGCTCCTGCAGACCGTCGTGGCCGTGGCGCTCGTGGCCGCCTTCGCGGTCTCCGACGACGGACCGGTGGGCGACCCGACCACCCCGGTGCTGAAGCTGTTCACCTGGCTGGGCAACATCGGCGCCCTGGGCGTGATCGTGCTGATGGCGGCGGCCTCCCTCTCGGTCATCGTCTTCTTCGCCCGTCGCGGCGCGGTGGGCGCCCAGGCCTGGCGGCTGGTGACGTCCGCGCTGGCGGGCATCGCGCTGCTCGTCATCGCCGGCTACACGATCAAGGACTTCGACGTCCTGGTCGGCACGGGCCCGGACTCCGCCCTCAACTGGGTGCTGCCCGGCATCATCGGTGCCGCAGTGGTCGTCGGCCTGGTCCAGGGCCTGGTCCTGCGCGCCCGCAAGCCCGAGGTGCACGCCCGGATCGGGCTCGGCAACGAGGCGTTCCAGCTGGACAAGGCGGCGGAGTCGGCGGAGTCGGCCTCCTGAGCACCCTTTCTCGGGGCCGCCGCCTGAGAAGAGGGTGAGAAGCGGTTACGGAAGTCTGACGCGCACCCGCGATCCCTGGCTCGACAGGGGTCGCGGGTGTTCGAATGGATGGGTGAACTCCGAACAACCCGGAAAACCGGAAGAACCCGAACAACCCGAAGGGCTCGACGGGCGGGACCGGGGTACGCCCATCGGCCGCCGCGTGCTGCTCGGCACCCTCGGTCTGGGCGCCCTCGGCGTGGTCGCCGCGCCCACCCTCCAGCGCGGCATGGAGTCCTTCCTGGCCGGCGCGGCGGAGAAGGACCCCACCGGCCTGACCGGCCTCCTCCCGAACGGCGGCGGCTTCCGCTACTACTCGGTGACGTCCTCCGTACCCCACAAGGACGCGGAGAACTACCAGCTGAAGATCGACGGTCTCGTCGACAGGCCCGCCACCTACACCCTGACCGACCTGCGTGCGATGCCCCAGACCAGAATGGTCAAGGACGTGCAGTGCGTCACGGGCTGGCGGGTGCCCGGCACACCCTTCGAAGGGGTACGGCTGTCCCGGCTCCTGGACGCGGCGGGAGTGCGCTCCTCGGCCGGGGCTGTGCGCTTCACCTGCTTCGACGGCGCCTACACCGAGAGCCTCACCCTCGACCAGGCCCGCCGCGCCGACGTCCTGGTCGCGCTGCGCATGCAGGACAAGAACCTGAGCCACAGCCACGGCGGCCCGGTCCGCCTCTACGTCGCCCCCATGTACTTCTACAAGTCCGCCAAGTGGCTCTCCGGCATCACGGTCACCGAGAACGTACGGGCCGGCTACTGGGAGAACCGCGGCTACGACATCGACGCCTGGGTCGGCAAATCGAACGGACGCGACGATGAGCCTACGAGCTGACGCCCCGGCGACCGCCGGCACGGAGGTAGTCCGCTTCGGCCGCTCCCAGAAGTGGGTGCACCGCGCGACGGCCGCGCTGATGGGCGTGTGCGTGGTGACGGCTGCCTGTCTGTACATCCCCGTGTTCGCCGAGCTGGTCGGCCGCCGCGAACTGGTGGTCCGCGTCCACGAGTGGGCGGGCCTCGCGCTGCCGGTACCCCTCCTGGCCGGCCTGGCCTCCCGTGCCCTCCGCGCCGACCTGGGCCACCTCAACCGCTTCGGCCCGCACGACCGGGTCTGGCTGCGCGCGGCCCTACGGCGCGACAGGCGCAGCACCTCGCGCCCCGCGGCCAAGTTCAACGCGGGCCAGAAGATCTACGCGTCCTGGATCGCGGGCGCCACCCTGGTCATGCTCGGCACGGGCCTGCTCATGTGGTTCACCCACCTCACCCCGCTGATGTGGCGCACCAGCGCGACCTTCGTCCACGACTGGCTGGCGCTCACCATCGGCATCGTCCTGGCCGGCCACATCGGCATGGCCCTGGGCGACCCGGAGGCCCGCCGAGGCCTCAGAACGGGCTCGGTGAGCAAGAGATGGGCGGACACCGAGCACCCCTTGTGGCGCCCCTGAACCCGACGGCCGGGCCGCGGTGCCCGGGGTGCCGGGCGAGCGCTCGACGTGCCCTGAAGGTCCGCGGACCGTATCCGGCCGGCGGCTGCTCCGGGTGGGCCCGCCCAGCCTCAGCGGGCGCCTGACGGGTCGCGGGGCTGTGTCCGATCCGGGGTTTCGCCGGGTGGACCCGCCCAGCCGCAACGTGACCAGAAAGAGGCGCGGGGCCGTATCCGACCTGCGACTCCGCCGCGTGGGCGCGACCAGTCACGACGGACCCGCAGATCATGTCCCCGAGACAACCCCCGCCCCACCAGCGGAGCGCCCCCTCACGTATCCCCGAAATCAAGCAGCACCTTGCACGACCTGCCCCGGTCCGCCGCCAACGCGAACGCCGACTCCGCCTCCTCGACCGGGACCACCGCACTGACCAGCCCGTCCAGCGCCGGCTCGGCCGCCAACAGCGTCAGCGCGTCGTCGAACTCCGTGTCGAAGCGGAAGGCGCCCCGCAGTTCGATCTCCCGAGCGACGACGAGGTTGCCCGCGAAAGGGCTGGGCCCGGGCGGCAGCAGACCGAGCTGTACGACGACCCCGCCCCGGCGCACCAGACGCAGGCAGGTGTCAAGACCGGCGGCCACCCCCGACGCCTCGACGGCCACATCCACCTCGGCCGGCCACCCGGGATCGCCGGGATCATCCGCCCGTACGGCCGAGTCGGCGCCCGCGACCGCCGCGTAGCGCAGGGCCTGCGGGAGCAGGTCCGTGGCCGTCACCCGGGCCGCGCCGGCCGCCTTCGCCGCCGCGACGACCAGGCACCCGATGGGCCCGGCGCCGGTGACGAGGACGTGGCGGCCGGAGACGTCCCCGGCCCGGCGGACGGCGTGCAGGGCGACCGAGAGGGGTTCGGCGAGGGCGGCCAGGCGCAGCGGCAGGCCCGCCGGCAGCGGCCTCAACTGGTCGGCGGGGACGACCAGTCGGGCAGCGAAGCCGCCCTGGACATGGGGTGTGCGGGCGGCGCTGCCGAGGTAGCGCGTGTCCCGGCAGACGTTGCGCCGGCCGGACACACACTCCGGACACGCGCCGCACGGGGTCGCCGGATGCACGGCAACCTCCTTACCCACAGCAAGACCTGACGAGCCGTCACCGTAGGACACGACCGTCCCCACGACCTCGTGGCCCAGCACCATCGGTTCCTTGAGGCGGAAGTCGCCTACCCCGCCGTGCCGCCAGTAGTGCAGGTCCGAGCCGCAGACCCCGCCGTACCGGACGGCCACCAGCGCCTGTCCGGGGCCGGGGGACGGCACCGGCAGCTCGTCGACCCGTAGGTCACCCTCGCCGTGGATCACGCAACCGAGCATCGGAGAACCCCTTTCGTGTCCGCTTCGGTGTCGGATTTCGTGTCCGCGTCACAGGACGCTGGTCATGCCGCCGTCGACGTACAGCATCTGTCCGCCGACGAAGTCCGCCGCCGGGGAGGCGAGGAACAGCACCCCGCCCACCAGGTCCTCCGTACGCCCCCACCGCCCGGCCGGGGTCCGTTTCCGCACCCAGGCGCTGAACTCCGGGTCGTCGACCAGGGGTTGGGTGAGTTCGGTCTCGATGTAGCCGGGGCCGAGGCCGTTGACCTGGACTCCGTACGGGCCCCAGTCCGCGCACATGCCCTTGGTGAGCATCTTCAGCGCGCCCTTGGTGGCCGTGTAGGGCGCGATGCCCGGGCGGGCCACCTCGCTCTGTACCGAGCAGATGTTGATGATCTTGCCGTGGCCGCGTTCCGTCATCCGCCGGGCCGCCTCCCGGCCCACGAGGAACGCGCTGGTGAGATTGGTGTCGAGGATGCGATGCCAGTCGGCGTCGGTGAACTCCAGGAGCGGGGCCCGCAGTTGCATGCCCGCGTTGTTGACCAGGATGTCGAGCGGGCCGACCCGCTCCTCGATGTCCGCGATCCCGGCGGCGACCGAGGGGCCGTCGGTGACGTCGAAGGCGGCGGTGCGGATGTTCCCGGGGAGTTCGGCGGCGGCCTTCGTCAGCCGGTCGCCGTCGCGCCCGTTGAGGACGACCGTGCAGCCCGCCTCCGCCAGCCCCCGGGCCAGGGCGAGACCAATGCCCCGGCTGGACCCGGTCACCAGGGCCGTACGCCCGCTGATGTCGAACAGAGGGTGGCTCATTTCCGTACCCCTAGATCACGAGTGACAGCAGCAGGACCAGGCCGCCCGCGACCACGGAGATGATCGTCTCCATGACCGACCAGGTCTTGAGGGTCTGGCCGACGTTCAGGCCGAAGTACTCCTTGACCAGCCAGAACCCGGCGTCGTTGACATGGCTGAAGAAGAGCGAGCCGGCGCCGATGGCCAGCACCAGAAGGGCTGCGTGGGTCGTCGACATGTCGGCCGCGAGCGGGGCCACGAGGCCGGCCGCCGAGACCGTGGCGACCGTCGCCGAGCCTGTCGCCAGCCGGATCGCCACCGCGATCAGCCAGGCCAGCAGCAGGGCCGGGATCGACCAGTCCTCCGAGATGTCCAGGACCATCCTGCCGACCCCGGAGTCGATCAGCGTCTGCTTGAAGCCGCCGCCCGCGCCGACGATCAGCAGGATGCCCGCGATGGGCGCGAGGCCCGTCTCGACGATCCGGGAGATGCGTTCCTTGGTGAACTCGGCCGGGCGGCCGAGCGTGAAGATGCCCACGAGGACGGCGGCGAGCAGGGCGATCAGCGGGGAGCCGACCACGTCGAAGACGCGCTGCATCATGTGCGTGGGGTCGTCGACGATGATGTCGACCAGCGCCTTGGACAGCATCAGGACGACGGGGAGCAGGATGGTGGCCAGGGTGGCGCCGAAGCCCGGACGCTTCGCCAGGTCCTCGGAGGGGCGCTGCGCGGGGGTCTGGGGGGAACCCCCAGTTGAACTCAGTATGCGGTCCGGGGCGGACACGTCGACCCAGCGGGCGGCGACCCGCGAGAACAGCGGGCCGGCGATGATCACCGTCGGGATGGCGACCAGGACACCGAGCGCCAGTGTCACGCCGAGGTTGGCGCCGACCGCGTCGATCGCGATCAGCGGGCCGGGGTGCGGCGGGACCAGGCCGTGCATCACGGACAGGCCCGCGAGCGCCGGGATGCCGATGCGCATCAGGGAGTAGTTGCCGCGCTTGGCGACCATCAGGACGACCGGGATCAGCAGCACCACGCCGACCTCGAAGAACAGGGGCAGGCCGATCACGGAGGCGATCAGGACCATCGCCCACGGCATGGTCCGGCCCGACGCCCTGGCCAGGATCGTGTCGACGATCTGGTCGGCGCCGCCGGAGTCGGCGAGCAGCTTGCCGAGGATCGCGCCCAGGGCGATCAGGACACCCACGCCGGCCACCGTCGAGCCGAGGCCGGTGGTGAAGCTGGCGATGGCCTTGTCGAGCGGCGCGCCCGCGAAGGCGCCCAGCGCGAGCGAGCCGATGGTCAGGGCCAGGAAGGCGTGCAGCTTGAACTTGGTGATCAGCAGGACGATGAGCGCGATGCCCGCCAGCACGGCGACGCCCAGTTGGGCATGGCCGGCCGAGGTGATCGGCTCGACGGTGTCCGCTGCCAGCATCTCGACGCTGAGTCTGGTCACGGTGGTTCCCTTGCTTCTGAAGAGGGACTTTCGGGGGTGATGGGGCTACTGCGAAGGTGCGGCTTTCCCAGGCGCCTCGGGGCCGTCCGGGCCGTGCGGGCCCTCCAGCTCACCGAGCGCCGCCACGGCGCGGGCGGTGATCTCCTCGGGGGTGCCGGAGACGCTCACCACGACGCCCGACTCGTCCGCTTCGAGCGGCTGGAGGGTGGCGAACTGGGAGTCGAGCAGCGCCGTCGGCATGAAGTGACCCTGCCGGTGCGCCATCCGGTCCTCGATGAGCGCCCGGTCACCGGCGAGGTGCACGAAGACGACGTCGGGCGCGGCGGCCCGCAGCCGGTCCCGGTACGACCGCTTCAGCGCCGAGCAGCTCACCACCCCGCCGAGCCCGGCCCGGCCGTGCGCCCACTCGCCGATGGCGTCCAGCCAGGGCCGGCGGTCGTCGTCGGTCAGCGGGGTCCCGGCCGACATCTTGTCGATGTTGGCCGGGGGGTGGAAGTCGTCGGCCTCGGCGTACGGAACGCCGAGCCGTGTCGCGAGCAGGGGACCGATCGTGGTCTTCCCGGTGCCCGAGACGCCCATGACCACGACGACGTGGGGGGTACGCGTCTTCTGCATGGACGCAATGAAACGCATTAGGTACGACAAATTCAAGCCCTCCGCATCAATAAGTCTGACTTTTTGTGAGTGTGACGTGCCCCGTACGCTGAGTGCATGAGCACACCCGGCCGAGGGCTGCACGGCCATGTACTGGACACCCTCGGACCCGCGATCACCGCGGGCGAGTACCCGCCGGGCAGCGTTCTGCGCACGGACGAACTGGCCCAGCGCTTCGACGTGTCACGCTCGGTGATGCGGGAGGCGGTCCGGGTCCTGGAGTCGATGCACCTGGTCGAGTCCCGCCGCCGGGTCGGCGTCACGGTCCGCCCCAAGGCCGAGTGGAACGTCTACGACCCCCAGGTCATCCGCTGGCGTCTGGCGGGCACCGACCGCCCGCAGCAGCTGCGCTCCCTCACCGTGCTGCGCTCCGCGATCGAACCGGTCGCCGCCGGCCTGGCCGCCAAGTTCGCCACCGCCGAACAGTGCGCGCGGCTCACGGAGTGCGCGCTGGGCATGGTGGCCAACTCGCGCGGCCATCAGCTGGAGGGCTACCTGGTCCACGACATGGCCTTCCATCGGGTGATCCTGGAGGCCTCCGGCAACGAGATGTTCGCCCGCCTCGGCGATGTCGTCGCGGAGGTCCTGGCCGGCCGCACCCACCACGAGGTCATGTTCGAGGACCCCGACCCGGCCGCCGTCACCCTGCATGTCCAGGTCGCCGAGGCGGTCCGCGAGGGCGACGGCGAGCGGGCCGAGCGGCTCACCCGGGAGATCGCGGTCGGGGCCCTTCAGGAACTGGACATCCTCGCGCCCTAGACGGTCCGGTCGCCCTGTTCGCTCGGGCTGACGTCCCCGTCGACGTACACCCACGCCCCGTCGACCCGCTCGAACCGGCTCCGCTCCTCCAGCGAACCGCCCCGGTAGGAGGCCCGGAACGTCACGGTCCCGGTCGTGTGGAACGCCGTACCGTCGCCCGTTTCGATGATCTCCAGGCCCGTCCACCGCATCCCGGGATCGAACTCGACGCCGGCGGGGCGGGTGCGCGGGTGCCAGGTGCGCAGGAGGTAGGGCTCGTCCCGCCGCACGAAGGCGCTGTAGCGGGAGCGCATCAGGGCCTCGGCGGTCGGCGCCGCCGCCTCACTCCGGTGGAACCGGCCGCAGCACTTCTCGTACGTCTCCGTGAGACCGCACGGACACGCGGAGCTCTGGGCAGGGGTGGAGGGGCGTTGCCGTCGGGGATGCGGAGTACGTCGGGCCATGCCCGCCATTCTCCCGCACCGCATGTACCCGCTATGCGGTGGAGGGCGGATAGGAGGGCCGCGCAGGCACCCGCGGTCCTCCCTTGGCCGGCGGCGGCACCTGTGTCCTCGGTGAGGGCAGCGCGGGCAGCGCCCCCTCGTAGAGCCACGCGGCGAACATCTCGTCCAGCGGCTCGGTCGTGAACCGCCCGACGTACGACGTGAACGTGGCCGTACTCACCGATCCGCCCCGATGCAGCCCGACCCACCCGCGCAGCATCCGGAAGAACACCTCGTCGCCCAGCGCACACCGCACCGCGTGCACGGTGAGTCCGCCGCGCTGATACAGCCGGTCGTCGAACATCAGCTTGCGACCGGGATCCGCGAGCCGCAGATCCTGCGGCCGTCCGGACAGCAACCGATGGGCCACCGCCGCGAGTTGCTGCGCGCTGCGCCCGCCGGAGCGCTCGGACCACAGCCACTCCGCGTACTTGGCGAACCCCTCGTTCAGCCAGATGTGCCGCCAGTCCGCGATGGACACACTGTTGCCGAACCACTGGTGGGCCAGCTCGTGCGCGACGAGCCGTTCCGAACTCCGGGCGCCGTCCACGTGGTTGGCGCCGAACAGTGACAACCCCTGTGCCTCGACGGGCACATCGAGTTCCTCCTCGGTCACCACGACCGCGTACTCGCCGAACGGATAAGGCCCGAACAGTTCCTCGAAGAGCTCCATCATGGCGGGCTGGCGCGCGAAGTCCCGGGAGAACTCGGGGAGCAACTCGGCCGGAATATGCCCGTGTTGGGGCACCCCGCCCAGGCCCGGGTCGCCGAGCAGGACGGTCTGGTACTTCCCGATCGACAGCCCGACGAGATAGCTCGACGTGGGCGCGGACTGCTCGTACACCCACGTGGTGGTCGACGCCTTGGTCGTCCGGGTCAGCAGGCGCCCACCCGCCACCACCGAGTACGCGGACGGCGTCGTGATCGAGATCTGGTAGGACGCCTTGTCGGCCGGCCGGTCGTTGCACGGGTACCAGGACGGCGCCCCGACCGGCTGGCTCGCCACCAGCGCCCCGTCCTCCAGTTCCTCCCAGCCGATCCCGCCCCAGGGGCTGCTGACCGGCTTGGGGTTGCCCGCCCAGTGCACCTCGACGGTGAACGCGGCCCCCGTCCGCAGCGGCTTCGCGGGGCGGATGCGCAGCCGGCCGCCCCGGTGCGTGTAGTGCGCGGCCTTGCCGTCGACCCGCACCCGGCCGATCTTGAAGTCGCCCAGGTTCAGCTGGAATTCGGCGAGCGAGGACCGGCCCGCTATGGCGTTGATACGGGCCGTACCCGCCAGCCGGTTCGGGCCGGGGCGGTAGTCCAGCGCGAGTTCGTACCGGTGCACCCGGTAACGGGGATCACCGTTGGCCGGAAAGTACGGGTCCGAACCCACTGTCTGCTGAACGCTCACTACTGAGTCTGCTCCCTGCGCTGTGCTCGTACGAGGTGCCGGAGATGAACCCACCCCCGCTCCGGTACCCGAACGAGCCGCGCGCACCGCTTTCAGGAACGCCATGACTCGATCGGGTTGCCCAGCCAGCGGGTGTCGTCGGGAACGGACTCCGCCGCCATGACCAGCGACGCGGGACCCAGAGTGGACCGGGCCCCGACCGTGGAACCGGGCAGGACGATCCCGCCAGGACCCAGCGTCGCGCCCTCACGGAGGACCACAGTATCCGTCCGCAAGATCCGGTCGTGGAAGAGGTGTGTCTGGAGCACGCATCCCCGGTTCACGGTGGCCCCGTCGCCCAGGGTCACCAGGTCGGTCTCGGGCAGCCAGTAGCTCTCCACCCAGACCCCCTTGCCGATGTGCGCGCCGAGCCCCCGCAGCCACGCCGACAGCACGGGCGTACCCGGCACGGAACCCGCCAGCCACGGTACGGCGACGACCTCGACGAAGGTGTCCGCCAGCTCGTTGCGCCACACGAACCCGCTCCACAGCGGATGCTCACCGGCGCGGTGGCGCCCCACGAGCGCCCACTTGGCGACGATGGACAGCACACAGGCGAGGGCGCCGACAGCGAGCAGCACCAGTCCGCCGGCCAGCCAGAACCATGCGCCCAGCACGCTGAACGCGGCCACCGTCAGCACGGCCAGCCCCGCCGAGCAGAACACCGGCACGATCCGGAAAAGCTCGACCAGCGCTCGTGCCCACAGCAGATGGGCAGGCGGATCGTACGTACGGCTCTGGTCGCCGCCGCTCGCCGAACGGGGCAGCTTCATCGGCGGCAGGCCCAGGTACGAGCTGCCCTTCTTGGCCTTCTTCGGCGTGGCCGAGAGGACCCCGACCAGCCCGCCGTCGGGCACCGACCGGCCCGGCGCGGTCATCCCGGAGTTGCCCAGGAAGGCCCGCCGGCCGATCTCGGCCCGCCCGATCCGCAGCCAGCCACCACCGAGCTCGTACGGCGCGGTCAGCGTGTCGTCGGCCAGGAAGGCGCCCTCGCCGACGGTCGTCAGGCTCGGCAGCGCCAGCACCGTCGACACCTCGGCGCCGCGCCCGATCCGCATCCCCAGCAGCCGCAGCCACACCGGCGTGATCAGTCCGGCGTAGAGCGGGAACAGCGTCTCGCGGGAGCGGTCCATGAGCTGCGTGACCGTCCAGGCCTGCCAGCCGATCCGGCTGTGCGTGGGATGCGTACCCTCGCGCAGGCCCAGACTCAGCAGCCGTACGGCGATCAGGAGCATCAGCGCGTACGCGAGACCGAACGCAAGGGTGGCCGGTACCAGCGCGAGCGCGATGCCCCGCAGAGCGGTCCCGAGCCCGGCGTCCGGGGCGACGAACAGGCCCGCGACCAGCAGCGCGACCGCCCCCGCCAGCAATGGCAGCGCACTCAGCGCGAACCCGGCGATGCCGTACATCGCCCCCCAGGCCCGCCCGCGCCGCGGACGCTCCTTGGGCCAGTTCCGCTTGGCCTTGCCGAGCTTGACGGCCGGCGCCCCGGCCCAGCGCTGCCCGGTCGGCACCGTTCCGACGACCGCCGAACCCGGCGCCACCTCGGCCCGCTTGCCGACCCGCGCTCCCGGGAAGAGCAGGCTGCGCGTCCCGACGACAGCGCCGGCACCCACCTTGACCTGCCCGATCTCCAGTCGGTCCCCGTCCAGCCAGTGCCCGGACAGGTCCACCTCGGACTCGACGGCGGCCCCACGCCCCAGCTTGAGCATGCCGGTGACCGGGGGCAGCGAGTGCAGGTCGACGTCCGCGCCGACCTTGCCGCCCAGTGCCCGCGCGTACCGCTCCAGCCACCCGCCGGTCAGCGAGGTCGCCCCGCTGAACTCGGCGAGCCGCTCGGCGGTCCAGAGGCGAAGATGCACACTGCCACCGCGCGGATACCGACCGGGCTTCACGCCCCGCAGCAGCAGCCGCGCCCCACCGGCCGCGAGCGCGAGCCGCCCGGGCGGGGAGAAGAGCACGGCGGCCCCGGCGGCCACCGCCCACCACGACGTGACCGGCGCCCACGGATAGGCCCCGAACAGGTGCAGCACGTTCCCGGCGGCGGCCAGCGCGACCGCCCACCGGAGCCCGAGCAGCGTGAACAGGGGGACCAGCACCAGAAGCTGAACGACCTTCGCGCGCAGGGGAACCGGCGCGATGACCCGACCGCTGGTGTCGTCCTGCGCGGACTCCTCCAGATGCCGGGCGAGCTTGCGCAGCACGGGCTGCTGGTAGATGTCGAGGACGGCGGCGCTCGGATAGCGCGTGCGCAGCCGCGTGGTCAGCTGGGCGGCGCCGAGACTGCTGCCGCCGATCGCGAAGAAGTCGTCGTCCGCGCTGCCCACGGGGATGCCGAGGATCTCGCTCCACTGCTCGGCGACCCAGGCCTCGGTGCCGTACAGCACGGCGGCGGGACCGGTCTCCAGCCCTTCGAGGGGCCAGGGCAGGGCGTTGCGGTCGACCTTGCCGGACGTGCGCGTCGGCAGTTCGGCGACCGGCGCGAGCATCGGCACCAGGGCGGCGGGCAGCTCGGCGCGCAGCCGCTCCACGGCGGCGGCCTGGTCCCAGCCCTCCTGCGTCACGACATAGCCGACGAGCAGCTGGTTGCCGCTGCGTGCGGTCCGTACGGCGGCGGCGGCACCGGCGACACCGGGCAGCCCCTGGAGCGCCGAGTCGACCTCGCCCAGCTCGATACGGCGTCCGCCGAGCTTGATCTGCTCGTCGGCCCGCCCGAGGAAGATCAGCCCCTCCGGCTCGGCCTTGACGAGGTCACCGCTGCGATAGGCCCGCTCCCACCCGAGGGATTCGAGCGGCGCGTACTTCTCGGCGTCCTTCTCGGCGTCGAGGTACCGCGCGAGTCCGACGCCGCCGATCACCAGCTGGCCGCTGGCGCCCATGGCGACGGGCTCCCCGGCCTCGTCGACGACGGCGAGCTCCCAGCCGCCCAGGGGCAGCCCGATGCGAATGGGTTCCTCCCCGGTCATCAGGGAGGCGCAGGCGACGACGGTGGCCTCGGTGGGCCCGTAGGTGTTCCACACCTCGCGCCCCTCTGTCACCAGCCGCTGCACCAGCTCGGGCGGGCAGGCCTCCCCGCCGAAGATCAGCAGCCGTACGTCGTTGAGGGTCTCGGGCTCCCACAGCGCGGCCAGCGTGGGCACGGTGGAGACCACGGAGATCTCCTGCTCCACCAGCCAGGGCCCCAGATCGGCGCCGCTGCGGACCTGGGAGCGCGGCACGGGCACCAGACAGGCCCCGTAGCGCCAGGCCAGCCACATCTCCTCGCAGGAGGCGTCGAAGGCCACGGAGAGCCCCGCCATGACCCGGTCGCCGGGCCCCACGGGATCCTCGGTGAGGAACAGTGCGGCCTCGGCGTCCACGAAGGCGGCGGCGCTGCGGTGGCTGACGGCGACGCCCTTGGGCTTTCCGGTGGAGCCGGAGGTGAAGATGATCCAGGCGTCGTGCTCGACCCCGGGCCGCCGCGCGGGCAGCTCACTGCGGGCCCCGGGAACGGTGATCTCGTAGTCGACGCCGACGACGGCTCGTACGTCCGCCTCGCCGAACACCAGCTCGGCCCGCTCGTCCGGGTCCTCGGCGTCCACGGGAACGTAGGCGGCACCGGCGGCGAGGACGGCCAGGATGGCGACGTAGAGGTCATTGGTGCCGGACGGCACCCGGATGCCGACGCGGTCTCCGAGCCCGACACCCGCGGCGCTCAGGCGGCGCCGTACGGCCTCGACCTCGGCGGCCAGCGCCCGGTAGGTGAGCGCGGTGGTGCCGTCGTCGAGGGCCGGCTCGTTCGGGTACGAACGTACGGCGGCGTCGAAAACGTCGACGAGAGTGCGTGGCGAGGCGGCGGGCCCCGCGGAGAAACGTGCCGTGTCGCCGAACCGCTCGCGGATCTCTTCTTCGAGCAGACCGAGAGCACTGCTCTCGTGTGTGGCTGCCATCAGTCCTCGCGTCTCGTTCCCGGAAACCTCCGGGTCGCTGGCGGGGCCCGCAGGTATGCCTGGGGTTGTCCGGCTCCAGCTCCGTTCCGTAACAAGCCGGAAATTTTAGTACCAGCCTAGGCTCGCGCCAGTACGCCTGCCAGATGAGAGCGCCGCGCGGGGGGTGCGCCAGGGGTGCCGGAACCGTGGCCGACGCCCTGACCTGGCGATCTTCGTGGGCGCGCGGACGGACGAGATATCGCCCACACCCAGCGGAAAACGGGCTTTCAGGTCAGCGGGCGGTCCATTTCTGGTTGTCCTGGCCGTTGCACGTCCACAGCTGGAGCCGGGTGCCGTTGCCGGTCTTCTGGTCCTTGACGTCGACGCACTTGTTGGCCTGCGGATTGACCAGGTCGTTGGGCCCGGCGAGGATGAACTGCTGGGCCGGGTTGCCACTGCACGTGGCCAGCTGGATGACCGCGCCGTCCGCGCTGGAGCCCCAGGCGACGTCCATGCACAGGCCCATGGCGCGCACGGTGCCGTCGGACTTGAATATCCACTTCTGCTGGGCCTTGCCGTTGCACGACCAGATCTCCAGCGGGGCGCCGTCCTTGCCCTTGTCGCCGACGACGTCGATGCACTTGTTGGACGCGTGACTGATGATGATCGCACCGGGGACGACGGCCGGGGTGGTCTTGGGCTTCGTGGTGGTGCCGCCGCCGCTGGTCGTGTTCTTGGAGCCGGATCCCGAGCTGGTGCTCTTCGAACCGGAGGACTTCTTGGGCGTGCTGGAGCCGCCTGTGCCGGAGCCCGCGGCCTGCTTCTTGCTTCCGGTCGTTCCGGTGCCCGAGGCCGGGCCGCCGCCCGTCGAGCGCTTGCCACCGCTGGTCGCGGGGCTCTTCGAGGCCTTCTTCGACGGCGTCGCTTTGACCGCGTCCGGCTTCGGTGAGGCCGTCTCGAAGGCGTCCGGAGCCACCCCGTCCAGCGGGTCGCCCAGCACGGTGTCCGCCGTGCTGCCCGCGGCGGCGGTGCGGGCCGCGGTGTCGTCATTGCCACGGGTGCTGATCAGGAACGGCACCGACACCAGGAGTGCGCCCACGATGGCCGCGGCGGCCAGCATCGGCCGGGACGGACGGCCGGGGTGGCCGTCCTGTGCGGTGTCGGCGGCGCCACCGTCGGAGTTGCCACCGACGGTGACCACGTCCGGGACGGCGGCAGCGCCTGCCACGGCCTCGCCCTCCGACTCACCGGTTCCGTCGGCGGCGGCTGTGCGTGGTTCGGACTCGGCGTCAGGCTCCGGCGAGGTCACCGCCTCCGGTGCCGGTTCGGCCACGGGCGGGGCAACGGCCGTGGGGGCGGGCGTGGTTGCGGTCGGGGCCGGCGCCGGAGCGGCGGCACCGGAGTCCGGCTCGGCGGCTGCGGACTGCCCTTGGGGGGCGCTCTGGGCGGCGGTCATGACGTCCTCCTGGCGGAGCGGCAGTGTGGGGGGACCGGAGCACCGAGTGCCGGGGCGCCGGGTCCGGGGATGGCTGCGGAGCTGCACAGGTATGGAGCCGTACGGGTGTTCGGTCCGGCCCCAGTCGCGATCACGATATCCCGACCGAGGGCGGGCGCCCCGAGCGCGGCCACCGCGAGGCACTCGGAGCAGGGTGGTGAAACGCAAAAAACCCCACATCGAGTGGGGTTTCAGCGACCGGCGAAAGAAAGTGTCCGAGGGGGGACTTGAACCCCCACGCCCGATAAAGGGCACTAGCACCTCAAGCTAGCGCGTCTGCCATTCCGCCACCCGGACAAGGTGTCTGTCGCGCGGGGTTCCCCCCGTGGCGACGAAGGAAACATTACCAGGCTTTCCGGGGTGGCCGGTCACCCCCTGTCGCCGCGTGAACGGTGTGTGACGGGCCCGGACCGGCCTTGGGGCGCGACGGGTCGGAGAGGGAGGATGAGGGATGACCACCAGCAGGAACAGTGGGAGGTAGCACCGTGAGCGGGACGGGCAGGACAGACACGGCCAGGGGCGTCACCGGCGAGGACGAGGTCGTGGACCTCTGTCGCGAGCTCATCCAGATCGACACCAGCAACTTCGGCGACCACTCGGGGCCGGGTGAACGCAAGGCCGCCGAGTACGTCGCCGAGAAGCTCGCCGAGGTGGGCCTGGAGCCGCAGATCTTCGAGTCGCACCAGGGGCGCGCCTCCACCGTGGCGCGTATCGAGGGTGAGGACCGGTCCCGGCCGGCGCTGCTCATCCACGGCCACACCGACGTCGTACCGGCCAACGCGGCGGACTGGACCCACCACCCCTTCTCGGGCGAGATCGCGGACGGGTGCGTGTGGGGCCGGGGCGCGGTCGACATGAAGGACATGGACGCGATGACCCTCGCGGTCGTCCGTGACCGGCTGCGTACCGGCCGCAAGCCCCCGCGCGACATCGTTCTCGCCTTCCTCGCGGACGAGGAGGCGGGCGGCACGTGGGGCGCGCGGCACCTCGTGGACAAGCACCCCGACCTGTTCGAGGGCGTGACGGAGGCGATCGGCGAGGTCGGCGGGTTCTCCTTCACCGTCAACGAGAACCTGCGGCTGTATCTGGTGGAGACGGCCCAGAAGGGCATGCACTGGATGAAGCTGACCGTGGACGGCACCGCCGGACACGGTTCGATGATCCACAAGGACAACGCGATCACCGAACTGTCGGAGGCGGTCGGACGCCTCGGCCGGCACAAGTTCCCCGTCCGGGTCACCAAGACGCTCCGGCACTTCCTCGACGAACTCGGTGACGCGCTGGGCACCGAGCTGGACCCCGAGAACATGGACGCGACGCTCGCCAAGCTCGGCGGTATCGCCAAGCTGATCGGCGCCTCGCTGCAGAACACCGCCAACCCGACCCAGCTGGGCGCCGGTTACAAGGTCAACGTCATTCCGGGCCAGGCCACCGCGCACATCGACGCCCGTTACCTGCCCGGCTACGAGGAGGAGTTCCTCGCCGACCTGGACCGCATCCTCGGCCCGAAGGTGAAGCGCGAGGACGTGCACGCGGACAAGGCCCTGGAGACCTCCTTCGACGGGGCGCTCGTGGACGCCATGCAGACCGCGCTGGTCGCCGAGGACCCGATCGCCCGGGCCGTGCCCTACATGCTCTCGGCCGGCACCGACGCCAAGTCCTTCGCGGACCTCGGCATCCGCTGCTTCGGCTTCGCGCCGCTGAAGCTGCCGCCGGAGCTGGACTTCGCGGGCATGTTCCACGGTGTTGACGAACGCGTGCCGGTCGACGCGCTGAAATTCGGGGTGCGTGTGCTCGACCGCTTCATCGGGGCATCCTGAATCCCGCGCCGGGCCTGGGTTCCCGGGGGTTCGGCCGGGCGCTCAACACCCACGAATCCGCCCGGAATTACCCGATTGAACGACACTCCAACAATCGTCCGCATGTGCGTGGCTGACTGAGAAGAGTGAATGCGCTCATAGGGTCGTAGCCCTAATGCCCCCTCCTCGTTACTGGTGATGCGGTCCGCTACTCGGGATCGCATTGCCAACAAGGAGAAAATAATGATCAAGAAGATCGTCGCCGCTGCGGCTGCCACTGGTGGTCTGGTTCTCGCGGGTGCGGGCCTGGCCGTCGCCGATGCGGGTGCCCAGGGTGCTGCCGTGCACTCCCCGGGTGTCCTGTCCGGCAACGTCGTTCAGGTTCCCGTTCACATCCCGGTGAACGTCTGCGGCAACACGGTCTCCGTGATCGGGCTGCTGAACCCCGCCTTCGGCAACACCTGCGTCAACAACTGATGCTGCACCTCACCTCGTGAGGTTCTGACTCCCAGCGAGTCTGAGCCTGTCGGCCCCGGAACGCTTCGTGCGCCCCGGGGCCGACAGGTCGTTCCGGAAGGTTCACGACACATCATGTGAAGGCAGGGATGCAGCAATGCGACAGGTCACCCGCAAGGGCCTGATGACGATGGCGGCCGCGACAGGCGTGATGGCCGCCGCCGGCGGAGCCCAGGCGCACGCGGACTCGGGTTCCAGCGCCGTCGCCGCCAACTCACCCGGCGTGCTGTCCGGGAACTCGGTGAGTGCGCCGGTGAGCGTGCCGGTCAACGCCTGCGGCAACACCATCAGCGGCGTCGGTCTGCTCAACCCGGCGATGGGCAACAAGTGCGCCAACGGCGGAGGCGGCGGCCACGCCTCACCGGGCGGACACGGCAACCAGGGCCGGCACGGTGGTCATGGCGACCAGGGCGGTCACGGCTCGTCCGGTGGGTACGGCGACCAGGGCCGGCACGGCGGTTACGGCAACCACGGTGGTTACGGCGGCCAGGGTGGTCACGGCTCGTCCGGTGGGTACGGCGACGACGGTGGTTACGGCGGACACGGGTCGCCTGGCGGATACGGCGGCGGTCACGGCGGGTACGGCGGCCAGGGTGGGTACGGTGGGTACGGCGACTCGGGTGCCCCGGGTGGCTTCGGGTACCCGGGCAGCCCCGGTGGCTCCGGTGGCTGGGCCGACTGGCACGGCTGGGAGGGCTCGTACGCCGGCGGGTACGCCACCGACTCCCCGGGGGTCGGGTCCGGCAACCACGTGGAGGCCCCGGTCGACGCACCGGTCAACCTCTGCGGCAACACCGTCGACGTCGTCGGTCTGCTCAACCCGGCGATGGGCAACGACTGCTCGAACACCGGGGACCACGCGGGCGGCGGCCACCCGGCGCCGCCGCCGGAGACCGACGAGCCGTGCACGCACTCCAGCGGCGGGCCCGAGACCCCGCCCCCGCCCCGGCCGAGCGGTCCCGAGCAGCCCGGAAAGCCGCAGCAGCCGGAAAGCCCCCAGCTTCCGGGGACCCCGCACACGCCCGGACACCCGGAGCAGCCCACCACCCCGCACCACCCGGGGACCCCGGCCCACCCGGGGACTCCCGTCAGGCCGGCGTCGCCGCTCACGCCGCCCAGTACCGCGCACGGTGTGACCCCTCCGGCCGGCCCCACGTACGTCGACCAGAGCGGTGCCCGGACCGTTCCGCAGCCGCGGGCCGCCGCCCAGCTCGCGCACACCGGCGGTGACCTGCCGCTGGGCGTCGCACTGCCGATGGGCGCGGGCATGCTGCTGGCGGGCACCGTCCTCTACCGCAAGTCACGCCCCTCGGCGTAGACCGTACGGAAAATCCGTACGAACGGGAGTAAATCGCCACATGGTCACCCGGTGGCGTGCTGAACGGAGCGGGCCCCGCAGACGCGGGGCCCGCTCCGTTTCCGCGGCGTCACCTCACCACGTGGCCCGTACCTGGCGGATGATCCGCCGACGCAACCGCACCCTGCGGCTGCCGTCGCGCAGCAGGCTCAGGCGGTCCAACTCCCAGTGTCCGTACTCGGCATGGTCCGTGAGCAGACGTGTCGCCTCCTTGCGGGTGACCCCGCGTGGTACGTACACGTCGACAAATTCGTATTCCGGCATCGCATCTATTGTGCGGGCAGAGGCCCGGTACGGATAGCGTCTGCACTATGTCTGATGCTGCGCAGCCCACCGCTGCCGAGGTACGCGCCGCCGCCGAGGCGGTGAAGACCGCGCTCGACCGCCACCTGGCGGCGGTCGAACGCCGGTCAGGGGAGGACGACCCCGATGTCTATGAGGCGTTCAACCAGCTGGCCGCTGCCGCCGAGGTGTACGACGAGCTGCTCTACGACCGCTATGACGAGGTCACCCCCTTCGAGATCCCGGGTACGGACGACGCGCTGCCGCCGTACGCGGGCCCCGAGGAGCCGAACGCGCTGAGTGTGCTCATCCGCCGCGACTACGCCGTGGTGGAGCCGCAACGACTGCTGGCGCAGGCACAGCGGGTGGAGGCCGTGGACGACGACGGCACGGGCGCCGAGGCCGCCGGCACGGTGCACGGGGCGCTGGGCATCCTGTTCGGCGAGTTCGAGCCCGACGAGATCGCCTCCCGGCACAAGGAGTTCGGCCTGGAGGAGGCCGACTCCACACTGTGGGTGACGGCCGCGGACGAGCCGGCCGATCCCGGTGAGTGGCTGGAGGCACCCTTCGACCAGGTCGACGCGGAGCGGGTGGTCTGCCGTTTCGACGTCAGCGCGGTCTTCGACGACGACGCCGACGACGTGATCGAGGACGACGACCTGCTGGAGGACGAACTCGATCCGGACCTGGTGGCAGCGGGCCTGGACGGGGACGAGGACCTGGAACCACTGGACGCCGATCGTCTGCGATAGCCGGCCGGCGACCGGACGAACGAGAGCGGGGGTCATGGGAAGCAGCGCTTCCCATGACCCCCGCTCTCGTTCGTCCGGGTTCGCCCGCCCGCTCAGGCGGCCGGCGGCACCTGGGCTGTGAGCAGGCCCGGCAGCCGCGTCGTCCGGGCCTTCGCCGGGACCTCCGCGACCGCGCGGGCCAGGGCCTGGTCCACGCCGTGCACCACGGAGAGATGACGCTCCCCGCGGCCGAAGGCCGTGTAGACCCAGGGCCGGGTCAACGACGAAGCCGCGTCCCCGGGCAGCACCACGACGGCCGCCGGCCAGTGCAGCCCGACCGCCTGGTGCGCGGTGAGCGCCCACCCGTGCCGCACGCTCAGTTCGACCCGCTCCTTCGGTACGACGACGGGGGCGCCGCCGCACTCCAGGTGGAGCCCTTCCGCGTCGGCCTTGACGACCTGCCCGGGCACCGTCCGTCCCGGCGTGGGCGAGTACGCGATCCGGTCACCCGGGTCGAAGCCGCCGAAGCGGCCCGGGCCGGGGTTCAGGCGCTCCTTGAGGGCCGAGTTGAGCGCGCGCGTGCCCGCCGCGCCCCCGTGTCCCGGTGTGATCACCTGGGTCTGCTCCGGTGGTACGCCGAGCGCCCTGGGCACCGAGTCCGCGACGAGCTGCACGGTCCGGTGCACCGCCTCGCCCGCGTCCCGCACCGGGACGATCACGACCTCCTTGCCGGGTGCCTCGACCTGGGTGAGCTCGCCGACGGAGACGCCCGAGACGAGTTCGCCGATCGGGCCGGGATCGGGCGTGCGCGAGACGATGTGCGGGCACGCGCGTGCGGCGAGCAGATCGGCGAAGACCCGCCCCGGCCCGGCCGACCACAGCACCGCCGGATCACCGCTCAGCAGCAGCCTGGCGCCGTCGGGCAGCGACTCCACGAGCATCGCCGCGCTCTCCACGTCGAGCTGCGGTGCGTCCAGCACGACCAGCAGATCGAGCGCGAACGTCCCGTCCGCGTCCCGTCCGGGCCCTTCAGCCCCGGCCAGCAGCCCGGCGACGGTGACGACGGACTCCGACTCCCACCCCGATTTCGACTCCGAGCTTGCGTCGGAGGTGTTCTCGGGCGCGAGAAGGGCCGTGAAACGGCGGCGCCCGTCGGGTGTGTGGGCCGCCGCGCAGACCCGCAGGCCCAGGGAACGGGCCGCGGCGACGAGGGCGGCCGGCTCGGCGCGCGCCGCGTCACCGCCGGTGTGCAGCACGAGGCCGTGCCCGGCGACGGCACGGATCAACTGGGCCGCGGAACCCGAGCCCGACGCCCCGGCCGCCGACTCCCAGTCCTCGGACGCCTCCTTGGGCAGCGAGTTGACGATCCGGGCGAGTCCGTCGGCGAGGCTCTCCTCGGCGAGCGCGTACCGCTCCAGCCCGATGAGCACGCGGACAGGGCGCTCGGCGGCCTCGCCGTCCTCGTCGTCCGTGTCGTCCGTGTCGTCCTCGGCGTCCTGTCTGTCCGCGGCGACCCCTGCGGCTTCCTCGACCGCGTCCTGGAACTCCAGGGCCTCGCCCTCCGCGACCGCGCTCTGCACGGCGGTGTCCGGGTCGGGCACGCCGCGCTGGGTGAGCGCGGCGGTCAGGGCGGAGGCGTCCAGCACCGTGTGTCCGGCCAGGGCGGCCTGCTCCAGCAGCCACACCGTGAGCGCCCGGCCCCGCCGCTCGTCGTCCGGACCGCACCCGGCGCCGAGCAACGCCCGCGCGAAGCCGTCGGCCTGCTCGGGCCGCACCCCGGCGACCCGGAGCAACTGCCAGGGATCCGCGCGCAGTTGTCCGTCCGCGCTGTCGCCGAGCGCCGAGACGACCTGCGGCGCGAGCGTGTCCGGCGCGCCGCCTTCCGCCAGGACGCCCCGCACGGCCTCGACGGCATCCGGGTCGCCGACGACCGGCGCGGCGGGCTGGGGCCGCCGCGCGGGAACGGAGGAGGACGGGGAGGGAGCGGGGGGCGGGGAGACCGGGGGGCGTGCGGCAGGGGCCCCGGAGCCGGACGAGGGCTTGGACTCCGGTGCGCGGAAGGCGATGGCCGCCGCGGGCTTCTCCCCGCTCTCCACGGCCCGTACGGCCGCCATCAGATCGGCGGCCGTACCGCTGAGCTTGGTGCCGCTCGCGATCGGTCCCTGCTTCTCCGCCTTGCGCCGCTCGATCCGCTCCCGGAGCTCCCGCTGCGCGGCCAGCTCGGCCGCTGCCTCGGACAGCGGCGCGGAGTCGCCACCACTGGCGTCGGCGGTTTCGGTGGTCTCGGTCTGCTCGGTGTTTTCGGCGGTCTCGGTGTTCTCCGTCGACGAATCGTCCGCCGTGTCCTGGGCGGCCTCCTCGGGGGCGCCCGGGGTCCCCGGCTCGGCTTCCTCCGTGGTGTCGGGCTCCGTGGTCACAGCGTGCTCCAGTCGTGATCGGGATAGCGGTGCACGGGCGCTGACACGTCGTCGAGCGCCCGGCAGATCTCGTCAGGAAGACTAAGGGTCTCCACTGACAATGCGGCCGTGAGCTGCTGCGCGTTGCGCGCGCCGACGATGGGGGCGGCCACGCCGGGCCGGTCGCGGATCCAGGCGAGCGCCACCTGCAACGGTGTCACCGCCAGACCGTCCGCCGCCGTCTGCACCGCGTCCACGATGCGGCTCGCCGTGTCGTCCAGATACGGCGCGACAAACGGTGCCAGATGCTCCGAGGCGCCCCGGGAGTCCGCCGGGGTCGAGTGGCGGTACTTGCCCGTGAGGACGCCGCGGCCGAGCGGCGAGGAGGGCAGGAGGCCGACACCCAGGTCGAGTGCGCCGGGCAGCACCTCGCGTTCGATGCCGCGCTGGAGCAGGGAGTACTCCAGCTGGGTGCTGGACAGGCGCGTACGTATGCCCGGTGCCGCGAGCTGCCAGGTCGCCGCCTTGGCCAGTTGCCAGCCGCAGAAGTTGGAGACGCCGACGTATCGGGCGCGTCCGCTGCTGACGGCGAGGTCGAGGGCCTGGAGGGTCTCCTCCAGGGGGGTGTCGGGGTCGTAGGCGTGGATGTGCCAGACGTCGACGTAGTCCGTGCCGAGGCGGGTGAGGGAGGCGTCGAGGGCGGCGAGGAGGTGGCCGCGGGAGCCGTCGACGCGGCGGTCGGGGTCGGGGACGCTGCCGGCCTTGGTCGAGATGACCAGGTCGCGGCGCGGCACGAGCCCTTCCATGAGCTGCCCGAGCAGATACTCGGCCTCTCCGTCGCCGTACACGTCCGCGGTGTCGACGAGGGTTCCGCCCGCTTCCCAGAACGCTTTCAACAGGGCCGCGGCGTCATGCTCGTCGGTGTCCCGGCCCCATGTCAGGGTGCCGAGTCCGATCCGGGACACGCGCAGGCCGGTACGGCCGAGATGCCTCTGCTCCATGGACGCCGAGATTACTGGCCAGAGCTGACCAAGTGGGTTGCCTGTGGACAACGGTTTCCTCGCCCCCGCCGCCCCTACCCGTCCCGTCCCCGGGGGCTGCCGCCCCCAGACCCCCGCTTCGGCCCTGAAGGGGCCTCGTCCTCAAACGCCGGACGGGCTGGAAACGCGGGCCGGCATCAAGAGGTTCAAGGGCGCCTGGTGGGTGGGAATCAGTGTTTAGGCTGCACCGACCTCGCCTCGTAAACGCCGGACCAGGGAGATCAACGCCCCACCTCCACTCACCCACCCACGCGCTAGTGTCGGTCGTACAAGGGACGTTACTGATCGGTAAGGGGAATCGGCCATGCAGCTCGGGATCAACCTCGGCTACTGGGGCGCCGGAATGGACGCGGACAATCTGGCTGTCGCGCGGGAGGCCGACCGCCTCGGGTACGCCGTCTGCTGGGCCGCCGAGGCCTACGGCTCGGACGCGGCCACCGTACTGACCTGGGTCGCCGCCCAGACCGAGCGCATCGACGTGGGCTCGGCCATCTTCCAGATTCCGGCCCGGCAGCCCGCGATGACCGCGATGACCGCCGCGACGCTGGACTCGCTCTCCGGTGGGCGGTTCCGGCTCGGTCTCGGTGTCTCGGGGCCACAGGTCTCCGAGGGCTGGTACGGGGTCAAGTTCGACAAGCCGCTCTCCCGTACCCGCGAGTACGTGGAGATCGTACGCAAGGCGATGAGCCGGGAACGGCTCTCCCACGACGGTGAGCACTGGACGCTTCCGCTGCCCGGCGGGCCTGGCAAGCCCATCAAGCTGACCGTGCACCCCGAGCGCGAGCACATCCCGCTCTACATCGCCGCGATCGGCCCCAAGAACCTCGAACAGACCGGCGAGATCGCCGACGGGGCGCTGCTCATCTTCCCGTCCGCCGCGCACATCGAGGACACCGCCATCAAGTACCTGCGCGCGGGGCGTGAGAAGGCCGGCAAGACCCTGGAAGGGTTCGACGTCTGCCCGACGCTGCCGCTCGCCGTCGGCGACGACAAGGACGTGGCGACGCTCGCCGACACCTTCCGGCCGTACACCGCCCTGTACGTGGGCGGCATGGGCAGCCGTAAGCAGAACTTCTACAACCAGCTCGCCCAGCGCATGGGGTACGAGAAGGAAGCCGCCGAGATCCAGGACAAGTACCTGTCCGGCGACAAGGCGGGCGCCGCGGCGGCCATTCCGCACGACCTGATCGACCAGACGACGCTGCTCGGCTCGGTGGACCGGATCGCCGACCGGATGCGGGCCTACGCCGCGGCCGGTGTCACCACGCTCACCCTCGCCCCGGCCGGCTTCACGCTCGACGAGCGGCTCGCCTCGCTCCGGGCGGGCACCGACGCCCTGGAGCGCGCCGGGCTCGCGTAAGGGACGTAAGCGGCGGAGGCAGAAAAGTTCCGCGGCCGTGGTGGGGGCTCGGGGGTCTTCCCCGCCACGGCCGTCACGGAGCACAACGCGCCGTGGACCCGGCGGTTACGGCCCCCGCGCCCGCCGGGCACTCGTACTCACGTCCCGACGCCCCCCGGCCGGTCCTTCTTTCGGCGGAGTCGTCCGGCACAGCTGTTACAGCGTTCCCGGCACCGCGTTTGACTCGTCGGCGGATTCGTTCTTCCGCGTTCCTGAACGTTCTTCCATGTTCGCGGACGCCGCCGACCTGCGAGAGGTGCCTCGATGCTTTCGGCCAGGAGCCTGTTCCAGGAGATCGTCGACAACGACGACTCCTTCCGCCTCTTCTGCTCCATCGCGGCCGGCGGGGAGTCCCAGGGCGGCTGGGAGAACGTCCGGATCGCCGCGCCCGTCCCGGCGAGCGAACGCGCACTGGCCCCCAGGATCAGCCGCCACGGCGCGGACGAGGACAAGCACGGGCGGATCTTCAACGCCCTCATGAAGAAGCGCGGCCTCCAGCCCGTCGACGTCCCGGCCGACACCGACTACACGATGCTGCTGGAACGGCGGGGCATCGGTCCCCCGCACGACAGGCTCAGGAGCGACGAACCGCTGACCGTGCGGGACATCGTCACCTACCTGGCCCACAGCCGTGTCACCGAGCAGCGCGCCTCCGAGGAGATGGAGCTGCTGCGCAGGCACTTCGGCGACCACCCCGACCTCGGCCGCGCGGTGCGGATGATCTCCCGTGACGAGGACAACCACCTCGCCTACTGCCACGAGGAACTCCTGCGCCTCGCGGCGGCCGGTCACGGCCGCGCCATCCAGCGGGCGCTGCGCGAGTGCGCGCTGGCCGAGATCCGCGTCCACCGGGACGTCAGCCTCGCGGTCATGGCCCACATGGGGCGCGTCCTGGGCTGGCCGAGGCCCAGGACGGCGCTCCTCGCGGCGGTCATCCACGCGGTGTACGTCCACGAGCGCGCGGTCGGCCGGCGGCGCATGGTCTCCCTGCGGATGCCCGAGCGGCGCGACGCCCTGGGCGGCCCGGCGACCATGTCAGCCGAGTTCGTCTGAGTTCGCCTGAGCCGGGCCGCCCAAGGGCAGCACGGCGACCGCGCTACAGCCAGCCCCGGCGCTTGAACATGCGGTAGAGCAGGACCTCCACCACGGCCATCGTCGCGATCAGCGCCGGGTACGACCACACCCAGCGGAGTTCCGGCATGTGGTCGAAGTTCATGCCGTAGATTCCCGCGACCATCGTGGGGAAGGCCGCCATGGCGGCGAACGCGGAGATCTTCCGCATGTCGTCGTTCTGCCGGACGCTCATCTGCGCGAGGTGGGCCGACAGGACGTCGGAGACCAGGCGGTCCAGGCCCTCCACGGACTCGTTCACGCGCGTGAGGTGGTCGCTGACGTCCCGGAAGAAGGGCTCGGCCTCCCCGTGCACGAAGGGCACCCGCGAGCCGAAGACGCCTGCCCCCGAGAGCTTGCCGAGCGGTGCCGCCAGGGGGCCCGTGGCGCGGCGGAACTCCAGGATCTGCCGCTTGAAGGTGTAGATGCGGGACGCCGTGTGGCGCGAGCCCCCGGCGGACGGTGAGAACACCTCCGCCTCCAGCTCCTCCAGGTCGGTGCCCAGTTCGTCCGCCACTTCCACGTAGTGGTCGACGACGGCGTCGGCGATCGTGTAGAGCACCGCCGTCGGGCCGTGCCGCAGCATCTCGGGCTCCGCCTCCAGGCGGTGCCGTACGGCCGCGAGGGGCGCCTCCTCGCCGTGCCGCACGGTCACCACGAAGGAGTCGCCGATGAAGACCATGATCTCGCCGGAGGAGACGATGTCGGCCTTCGGCTCGTACCCGACCGGCTTGAGCACCATGAACAGCGAGTCGTCGTACACCTCCAGCTTCGGCCGCTGATGCGCCTTGAGGGCGTCCTCGACAGCCAGCGGGTGCAGTCCGAACTCCTCCGTCACCAGCTCGAACTCCTTCTCCGTGGGCTCGTACAGCCCCACCCAGACGAAGGCGTCACCGACGTCGTGCGCACGGCACTCGTCGAGGGCGTCGGAGAAGTCCGCGGGCCCTTCCGTCCGGCGTCCGTCGCGGTAGATGGCGCAGTCGACGATCACGATGCGCATTCTCCCGCCGTCCGGCCGGAAAAGCACCCGGGGCTCCCGCCGGGTGCCGTACGCCTACCCTGGGCCGCATGCCCACGCTGATCCTTGTCCGGCACGGACGTTCCACCGCCAACACCTCGGGAGTGCTCGCCGGCCGTACACCCGGCGTCGCCCTCGACGAGCGGGGCGCCGCGCAGGCCGCCGCGCTGCCCGGGCGCCTCGCCGAGCTGCCGATCTCCGAAATCGTCACCAGCCCGCTCCAGCGCTGCCAGGAGACGATCCGGCCCCTTCTCGAAGCCAGGCCGGAACTGAGCCCGCACACCGAGGAGCGGATCTCGGAGTGCGACTACGGGGACTGGTCCGGGCGCAAGCTCGCCGAGCTGACGGACGAGCCCCTGATGCAGGTCGTCCAGGCCCACCCGACCGCCGCCGCCTTCCCCGGCGGTGAGTCCATGCGGGCCATGCAGACGCGCGCGGCCGAAGCCGTACGCGAGTGGAACGCGCGTGTGGAGGCCGACCACGGCGCCGACGCCGTCTACCTCATGTGCTCCCACGGCGACATCATCAAGTCTCTTGTCGCGGACGCGCTCGGGCTTCATCTCGACCTCTTTCAACGGGTGTCCGTAGATCCGTGTTCCATCACCGCGATCCGTTACACCCGCCTCAGGCCGTTTCTCGTCCGCCTCGGTGACACCGGCGACTTCGCCTCCCTGGCGCCGCGCGAGGTACCCCCGGGCGAGGAGGCCGCGGTCGGGGGTGGTGCGGGCGCACCGTGATCGTCGGCAGCAGTAGGGTGAAGCGGTCGCGGCAGCGCCGCGGATGCTGAAAATCATTCGATTCACATCATTCGATTCAATGGAGACAGGACGTGTCCCGTCAGGTGTTCCTCTACGACCCGCCGGACCGCTTCGTGGCCGGTACGGTCGGACTGCCCGGGCGCCGTACGTTCTTCCTCCAGGCCACCGCCGGCCCCCGGGTGACCAGCGTGGCCCTGGAGAAGACCCAGGTCGCCGCGCTCGCCGAACGCATGGACGAACTGCTCGACGAGGTCGTACGCCGTAGCGGGGGCAACGCCGCCGTCCCGGCCGTGGTCCCCACCGAGGTGTCCGACACCCGTCCCCTCGACACCCCTGTCGAGGAGGAGTTCCGGGTCGGCACCATGGCGCTCGCCTGGGACGGCGACGAGCAGCGCATGATCGTCGAGGCGCAGGCCCTGGTGGAACTGGACGCCGAGTCCGAGGAGGACCTCGTCGAGGCCGAGGAGCGGCTCCTCCAGGACGAGGAGAACGGCCCCCCGATGCTGCGCGTCCGGCTCACCGGCGCGCAGGCCCGTGCCTTCGCCAGGCGCGCCCTCGATGTCGTCAACGCCGGCCGGCCGCCGTGCCCCCTGTGCAGCCTCCCGCTCGACCCGGAAGGACACGTATGTCCGCGCCAGAACGGATACCGCCGCGGAGCGTGACGGCCACCCGCACGCCCGCCGAACTGCTCGCCGAGGGTGAGCTGACCGTGCGCGGGCGGATCAGTGAGGCGTCGAACGCGGCGCTGTACTGCACGGTCTCGTACGAGGGCCAGGAGGCCGCCTGCATCTACAAGCCCGTGGCCGGTGAGCGGCCCCTGTGGGACTTCCCCGACGGGACCCTGGCCGAGCGCGAGATGGCGGCGTTCGAGGTGTCCGAGGCGACCGGCTGGGGGCTCGTACCGCCGACCGTGCTGCGCGAGGGGCCGTACGGCGAGGGGATGTGCCAGCTGTGGATCGAGGCGGAGGCGGACGAGGGCGGCCGGTTGCTCGCCCTGGTCGACGGTGAGGAACCCGGGCCCGGGTGGAAGGCGATCGCGTTCGCCGAGGTCGGCGAGGGGAAGACGGCACTGCTGGTCCACGCCGACGACGAGCGGCTGCGGCGGCTCGCTGTCCTCGACGCGGTGATCAACAACGCGGACCGCAAGGGCGGGCATCTGCTGCCGGGCGACGAGGGGCGGCTGTACGGCATCGACCACGGGGTCACCTTCAACGCCGAGAACAAGTTGCGGACGTTGCTGTGGGGGTGGGCCGGGGAGCCTCTGACGCCGGAGGCCGTCGAGGTGCTGACAGGGCTGAAGGACGCGCTGGGTGAGGGCGGAGCGCTGGCCGTGCGGCTGGCGGAGCTGGTCACCGGCGACGAGATCGAGGCCACGCGCGCGCGTGTGGACGCCCTGCTGGAGTCCGGGAGGCATCCGGAGCCCAGTGGGGAGTGGCCGGCGATCCCGTGGCCGCCCGTGTGAGGGTCCGCGGGGCCGGTGCGGGCGGCTCGTAGCCCCACCTGCACATAGGGAGGAATCTCACAAGACCCTCTTCCCGGCCATCTGGACCCGGTCCGGCTCGTATACGGAACATCCGTCCGGTTACGCTCATGACATGCATGCCTGGCCCGCTTCCGAGGTCCCCGCCCTGACTGGTCAGGGCCGCGACCTGAGGATCCACGACACCGCGACCGGTGCTCTGGTGACCCTCGACCCCGGTCCCGTCGCCCGTATCTACGTCTGCGGCATCACCCCGTACGACGCGACCCACATGGGTCACGCGGCGACCTACAACGCGTTCGACCTCGTACAACGCGTGTGGCTCGACACCAAGCGGCAGGTTCACTACGTCCAGAACGTGACCGACGTCGACGACCCGCTGCTGGAGCGGGCCGTGCGCGACGGGATCGACTGGGTGGGGCTCGCCGAGAAGGAGACCGCACTCTTCCGGGAGGACATGACCGCGCTGCGGATGCTGCCCCCGAAGCACTACATCGGCGCCGTCGAGGCGATACCCGGCATCGTCCCGCTCGTCGAGCGGCTCCGGGACGCGGGTGCCGCCTACGAGCTCGAAGGGGACGTCTACTTCTCCGTCGAGGCCGACCCGAACTTCGGCAAGGTGTCCCACCTGGACGCCGCCGCCATGCGCCTGCTGTCCGCCGAGCGCGGCGGCGACCCCGACCGGCCCGGCAAGAAGAACCCGCTCGACCCGATGCTGTGGATGGCCGCCCGGGAGGGTGAGCCGAGCTGGGACGGCGGTTCGCTGGGCCGCGGTCGCCCCGGCTGGCACATCGAGTGTGTCGCCATCGCCCTCGAACACCTCGGTATGGGCTTCGACGTACAGGGCGGCGGCTCCGACCTCGTCTTCCCGCACCACGAGATGGGCGCCTCCCACGCCCAGGCGCTGACCGGCGAGTTCCCCATGGCCAAGGCGTACGTCCACGCCGGCATGGTCGCGCTCGACGGCGAGAAGATGTCGAAGTCCAAGGGCAACCTCGTCTTCGTGTCCGCCCTGCGCCGCGACGGGGTCGACCCGGCCGCCATACGGCTCGCCCTGCTCGCCCACCACTACCGGGACAACTGGGAGTGGACCGACCAGGTGCTGACGGACGCCGTCGCGCGGCTCGGGCGCTGGCGCGCCGCCGTGTCCCGGCCCGACGGGCCGTCCGCCGACGCGCTGGTCGAGGAGCTGCGCGAGGCTCTCGCGAACGACCTGGACGCCCCGGCCGCCCTGGCCGCCGTGGACCGCTGGGCGGCCCTCCAGGCGGAGCAGGGCGGCACGGACGAGGGCGCGCCCGGCGTCGCGTCCCGTGCCGTGGACGCCCTGCTGGGCGTGGCGTTGTAACGGAGTTCCCGTAGAGAGCGGGTGGGGCGCCGGGCGGGTTCAACCGCCCGGCGCCCCTGTGCGTGGGCCCACGGCCCCATGGGAGCCCGTCGAGGTTGGACGCGAGGTCAGCCAGTGATCACCAGGCCGACGAGCTCGTCGCCCGAGAGCCAGACCCACACGGGTGAGGTTGCGCCGGGCGCCGGGCGCCGGACACGAACAGCCGGAGCCTGGGCGGGAGTTCGCCCGGGCAGGGGAGCAGACCGTCCCCGTAGCGCTCGGTGCTCCCCGAACCGACCGCCTCCGGCAGCAGACGCGCGACCGCCGCGCTCATGTCCGGCCGGGTGCCGATCCGTTGGGACGCGGGCCGGGCCTGCGCGTCCGGCTGCGGGGAACCGGTGGCCCGCAGCACCGCACGAGCGGCTCCGGGGGTCAGCGGGGGCTGGGACGCGGCCTTGAGCATGCCCTGCGGGGCGGCCGGGGCGCCTTGCCACCATCGGCACGGCGGCGGAGGTCCCGGCGAACGTGTCCGTGTACCAGGCGATCTCCTCGTGGCCGCCCTGGAGATCGCCGGGCCGGTTTCGGCAGCTGCCGGTGGCCGTCACCTCGTGGCCCCAGCCCTGTGCGTCCACCCGGGCCCTGTCCTGGGAGAACGCCGCCCGAGACGACGTACGCAGTGGTCGCGGTGGAGCGCCGACGGTCGCCTGGGCGTGACTTGCGGGGGTACGGGGAAGGGCCGGTGCGCGTGGTGCGCACCGGCCCTTCCCCGTACCTGACCACTCACTCCTCGGGGGAGTCCTCGTCGTCCGTGCTCGGCAGCTGGGGCGGCTTCGGCGGCTGCGGTTTCGGGCGGGCCGTCGGGTTGTCCCGGAGGTACGACGCACTGTCGGTGCCGTCCGCGGTGGCGTGGCCGCCGGGGGCCGGGCCGGGGCCCGCCGGGCCGGTGCCGTCGCGGCGGCGCAGATAGCGTTCGAACTCGCGGGCGATCGCCTCGCCCGTCGCCTCGGGCAGCTCGGCGGTGTCCCGGGCCTCCTCCAGCGTCTGCACGTACTCCGCGACCTCGCTGTCCTCGGCGGCCAGCTGGTCCACACCGACCTGCCAGGCACGCGCGTCCTCGGGCAGCTCGCCCAGCGGGATGCGGATGTCGATCAGATCCTCCAGGCGGTTCAGGAGGGCCAGCGTCGCCTTCGGGTTGGGCGGCTGCGACACATAGTGCGGGACCGCCGCCCACAGCGACACCGCCGGTACGCCCGCGTGTGTGCACGCCTCCTGGAGGATGCCGACGATGCCCGTGGGGCCCTCGTACTTGGTCTCCTCCAGATCCATCCGCTGGGCCAGATCCGCGTCGGACGTGACCCCGCTGACCGGAACCGGACGGGTGTGCGGGGTGTCGCCGAGCAGGGCGCCCAGGACCACCACCAGCTCCACGCCCAGTTCGTGCGCGAAGCCCAGCAGCTCGTTGCAGAACGAGCGCCAGCGCATCGACGGCTCGATACCCCGGACCAGCACGAGGTCACGGGGCTTGTCGCCGCCGACCCTGACCACGGACAGCCTGGTCGTCGGCCAGGTGATCTTGCGTACGCCGTTGTCCAACCACACCGTGGGGCGGTTGACCTGGAAGTCGTAGTAGTCCTCGGCGTCGAGCGCCGCGAACACCTCGCCCTTCCACTCCCGGTCCAGATGCGCGACCGCACTGGAAGCGGCGTCGCCTGCGTCGTTCCAACCCTCGAACGCGGCCACCATGACTGGGTCGATCAGCTCGGGAACCCCCTCCAGCTCGATCACCCAGCGCCTCCTTCCGACGTGCCCTCGCTTGACCACCCAACCTTACGGCGTGCGGCGGGGGCGCTCGCAGCCCCCTTGCACGGGGGAGTGAACGGATCACTGCCCCGATAGACCCCCCGAAACACCATCCGTGAGTCACCCCTCACCACCCCCGCATTCATCCGAGCGGTCGGGAGGGGGCTGGGCCAGGCCTAGAGGGTCGATCTCAGCCACTGTTCCACGCTCGCGATGTGCACCGTCGCCCATGACCGCGCCGCCTCCGCGTCCCGGTCGCGCAGGGCGCCCAGGATCGCCCGGTGCTCGTGCAGGGTGCGGCTGACCGCGTCCTCCTGGGTCAGACCGCGCCAGATCCTCGCCCGGGTGGTGGGCCCGGACAGACCGTCGAGGAGGGAACAGAGCACCGAGTTGCCGGAGCTCTGCACGATCCCCCGGTGGAACTCCAGGTCGGCGGCGACCAGTTCCTCCACCGACGGCTCCCCGCCCAGCCGGTCCAACTGGGCGGACAGCGCGTCCAGCTGCTGCTCGCTGACGCGTGCCGCCGCCATCGCGGTGGCGGCCGGCTCCAGGATGCGGCGTACGGCCAGGAACTCCAGGACCGTGTCGTCGCGGTGGAAGTCGACGACGAAGCTCAGTGCTTCGAGCAGGAGTTGGGGATCCAGGCTGGTGACGTAGGTGCCGTCGCCCTGCCGTACGTCGAGAATCCGGATGAGCGACAGGGCGCGCACCGCCTCCCGCAGGGAGTTGCGGGACAGTCCCAGTTCGGCGGCCAGCTCGCTCTCCTTCGGCAGCCGGTCGCCGGGGCGCAGCGACCCGGAGACGATCATTCCCTTGATCTTTTCGATCGCCTCGTCGGTGACTGCCATGGCGGGCCTCCCTGCCGTTCAGACCTGTTTAGACATCCGATGTCTCAGGCCATTATGGGGGTTCAGTGGGCTGAACGGCACGCAAAATGCGATGTCAGCCCGTACGAGAGTGCCCTACGGGTGGCGGGAACGGTACCTGCGGGCTGCTGGTTCGGCAGCACGTTCGGGTGGCGGCCCGGCAGTCCGTACGGATGTCGGGCCGCCCTCCCTCGCGGGTGTCAGGCCAGTGCTTCCAGGTCGGCGAGCGCGGCGGCCTCGTCAAGGGTGGTGAGGGTCCGGTTCCGCATCAGGACCCTGCCGTCCACCACGGTGTCCCGGACGTCCGCCGAGTGCGCCGCGTACGCGAGCGTCGACCAGGGGTCGTGCCGGGGCCGCAGATGCGGTGCGCCGAGGTCGAGCACGATCAGGTCGGCCCGCTTGCCCGCCTCCAGGGAGCCCAGCCGGTCGCCCAGGCCCAGCGCCTTCGCACCCTCGGTGGTCGCCATGCGTACTGCCTGTTCCGCGCCGACGGCCGTGGGGTCGCCGTCCGCCTTGTGCACGAGGGCCGCCTGCCGCACCGCCCCCAGCACGTCCAGGGTGTTGGAGCTGACGGCCCCGTCCGTGCCGAGCCCGACGGTCACACCGGCGCTGAGCAGCCGGGGTACGGGCGCGATGCCGCAGCCGAGCTTCAGGTTCGAGACCGGACAGTGGGCGACGGATGTGCCGGTGCGGGCCAGCGCCGCGATCTCCGGGCCGGTCAGGTCCACGGCGTGGGCCAGCAGCAGGTCGGGGCCGAGGAGGCCGAGGGAGTCGAGGAGTTCCACGGGGCGCTTGCCGTACCGGACCTCGACGGTGGCGACCTCAGTCGCGTTCTCGGATGCGTGGATGTGCAGCAGGGCGCCGAACTCCCGTGCCAGGGCGGCGATTTCGACGAGCTGGTCGGGGGAGAGGGTGTAGGTGGAGTGCGCGAAGAGGATCGGTCGGTGGCCGGGGCGGGGGGTGCCACGGGCGGCCAGGTCCTGCCGGGCCCAGGCCAGCCGTTCCTCGTAGGCGATGCCGTCGGGCGGTTGCGGTACGTCCATGAAGGTGGGGCCGGTGTGCAGCCGCCAGCCCGTCTCGCGTGCGACCTGTTCGGCCGCCTCGTGGAACCAGTACATGTCGAGCGCGGAGGTCACCCCGGCCCGTACGCTCTCGGCCACCGCGACCCGGACGGCCGCCGCGACGTTCTCCGGCGAGATCAGCTGGGCCTCCCACTTCAGCACGCGCTCCAGGAAGCCCTGGAGGGTGACGTCGTCGGCCCGGCCGCGCAGAAAAGTCATCGCGAGATGGGTGTGCGTGTTGACCAGGCCGGGGAGGACGAGGCAGTTCGCGGCGTCAAGGGACTCGTCGGCTGTGAACCGGGTTGTCAACTCCTCGGTGGGGCCGACGGCCACGATCTCGCCGTCCCGCACGGCGATCGCCCCGTCCGGTACGACGGTTCCGGCCTGGTCCACGGTGAGCACGTCACCGCCGTGCACCAGCAGGTCGATCCGCTCGCTCATACCCCGCACTCCTCGTCGTCGGCGCCGGCCTCGTTCTCCGCCAGCAGGCGCAGCGCCTCCAGCGACACGACCGCGCCGCGTTCGACGCCCTCCGCCACGATCTCCCGGTGCGGGTCGTAGCGACCTGTCGACAAGGGAGCGGTCTCGTCGACGAGTTCGTCGGCGTTCGCCCCGTCGATGACGACCACTCCGCCCGCGACCAGTCCACGCAGCGAGGCCGTCACCAGCAGTGCGCTCAACTCCATCTCGATGGCGGCGAGTCCGGCGCCCTCGTAGGAGAAGAGGGGGAGCAGGCCGGGCTGGAAGGCGGCCCGCGTCCACACGATGCCCCGGTGGTGCGGGGCGCCCGCCGCGCGTGCCGCCCGCTGGAGCGCGAGCACCGCCTCGGGGGAGGACACCGCCGGGTACTCCGGGGGCAGCAACTGCTGGGTGACACCGTCGTCCCGGATGGCCGCCTCGGCGATGACGAGGTCGCCGTCGCCGATCCCCGGCTTCATCGCACCGGCCGTACCGAACCGGAGGAAGGTCCGCACACCGGCGTCCGCCAGCTCCTGGAACAGCAGGATCGCACCCGGGGCGCCCACCCCGTGCGAGGCGACCACCACCGGCACGCCCTTCCAACTCCCGCTGAACACACGGTATTCGCGGTGGTACGACACCTCCTGCGCGCCCTCCAGCTTGGCGCCGACGAGAGCGGCGCGCTGCGGGTCGCCGACGACCAGCGCGCGCGGCGGCAGCCCCGTGCGGGGTATCCGGGTGACGGGCAACAGGTCCTGCGTCATGAGACGGCTCCGGTGGAAGGGGACGGGGACGGGGAAGAGGTCGTGGAGAGTGAGGTGGTCGGTGTCCGGCGACGGCGGCGGGCCGTCGTCAGGAAGAGGGCGCCGAGGGTGACGACGTACGGCGCGGCGTCGGTCGCCTGCTGCGGCAGACCGAGGCCCTGGAGACGGAAACCGGCCGCCTCCGCGAGGCCGAACAGCAGCGCCGCCAGCAGCACACCCAGCGGCAGCGCACGGCCGAGCATGACCGCGACGACCGCGATCCAGCCGCGCCCCGCCGTCATGTTCTCGGAGAACAACGTCACATTGCCGAGGGCGAGTTGGGCTCCCGCGAGCCCGCACAGGACACCGGACACGAGCACGGCCCCGTACTGGTACCTGACCGGACTCACGCCGAGCGTGGCCGCCGCGTCCGGTGCCTCGCCGACCCCGCGCAGCCTGAGCCCCCACACATGCCGGGACAGCATCAGCGCGGCCACGCCGACCGCCGCCCACGCCAGATACGCGAGCGGCGAGAAGCCACCGACCAACGGCAGCCCGGCCAGTGACGGATCGTCAAAAGTCCCCTGCACGCCGAAGACGGTACGGAGGAGGAAGCTGGTCAGGCCAACTGCCAGGAGATTCAGGGCGATTCCGAGCACCACCGCGTCTCCGCGCAGGGTCACCGCGCCCACGGCCAGGATCAGGGAGTACGCGGCGGAGGCGAGCGCCGCCGCCAGTACGCCGAGCCAGGGACTGCCGGTGAACCAGCTCGTGGCCACCGCGGTGAAGCAGCCCATCAGCATCATGCCTTCGAGGCCGATGTTGAAGACGCCCGCCCGTTCGCAGATCGCCCCGCCGAGCGCGGCCAGCAGGATGGGCGTCAGCGCGCGCAGCGCCGACATGAGGAGATCGGAGTCGAAGAACATCAGACCAACTCCTCTTGCGGGCGTTCCGCCACGGGCTTGTGGATGGGTTTGCCGGGTCTGCCGGGTCTGCGGGTGAAGCGCGGGAAGCGCAGTCGGGCCGCCAGGAACACGATCACGATCGCCTGGAGCACCTGCGTCAGCTCGCGCGGTACCTCGGTCGTCCGCTCCATCGACAGCCCGCCCACCTGCAGCACGGCGAAGAAGAAGGAGGCGAGGACCGTCCCGACGGGTGCGGCGCCGGCCAGCAGGGCCGCTGTCAGACCCGTCCAGGTGTAGCCGGACGCGGTGAGCGAGCCGTCGAGGAAGCGGTACGGGAAGCTCAACACGCCTATGGCGCCCACGAGTCCGGCCAGCGCGCCCGAGACCGCCATCAGCCGGAGCGTGAGGCCCTTGCGCTCGACGCCCGCGTACGCGGCGAAACGGGGGTTGAGGCCGGTCATCCGCATCTCGTAGCCGAACGCGGTGCGCCGGTCGGTGAACCAGTACGCGGCGGCGGCCACGACGACCAGCAGCAGCCCGACCGTCACGGTCGACGAACCGAACGCGGGCAGCGTGACCCCGTCCGGGAGTTGCCGGGTCTGGGGGAGGCTGGAGCCCGGTTCCTTGAGCGGGTAGCGGGCCAGGTAGGAGGCGAAGGACGCCGCCGGGTAGCTGAGCAGCAGACTGCTGACCAGCAGCGGCACCCCGAACCGGTTCTCGCACAGGGCGGCCAGGGCCGCGTACCCGGCACCGGCCGCCATGCCGGCGAGCACCGCGAGGACGACCGTGAGCGGCGCGGGCAGCGGCGAGTACAGCCCGGTCACGGCCGCCGCCATCCCGCCGAGCACCATCTGCCCGTCCCCGCCCAGGTTGATGAGCCCGGCGCGCAGCGGCACGGCCAGCGCGAGGGCCAGGCCCAGCACGCTCGTCAGGGTGGTCAGCGTCGACCCGATGCCGTCGGCGCCGAGCGAACCGCTGAGCACCGCGCCGTACGCGGCGACCGGATCGGCGCCGGTACCGACGAGGAACACGGCGCCGATGACGACCCCGGCGAGCACCGAGAAGGCGACGGGGGAGCGGAGGGCCTTCGTTATCCGGGCAACTGGCGATATTCGGGTTGCTTGTTCCATATCAGTCCCCGACCTCCACCGGGGCCGGGGCAGCCGAGCTGCCGGCGCCGCCCGCCATCGCGAGCCCGAGCGTCCGCTCGTCCGCCTCGGCCTTCTCGTACGACGCCGTGACGCGGCCCTCGTACATCACCAGGACCCGGTCCGCGAGCCCCCGGACCTCGCTCAGCTCCGCCGAGACGAGCAGGACGGCGTGGCCGGCGTCGCGATAGGCGATCAGCTGGTCGTGGATGTTCTGGACGGCGCCGATGTCGACCCCGCGCGTGGGCTGCTCGACGAGCAACAGCGGGGCTTCATGGGCGAGTTCACGCCCGATGAGCAGCTTCTGCAGATTGCCGCCGGACAGCGCGGACGCGGGCACCTCCGGGGACGCCGCCTTGATGCCGGAGCGCTCGACAAGGCGCCGCGCGTGACCTCGTACGGCGGCGGGCGGCAGCAGTCCGCGCGACGACAGCGACGTACGGTGGTGGCCCATCGCGAGGTTGTCCGCGACCGACGCGGCGGGCGCCGTACCGACCGCGTGCCGGTCCTCGGGGACATACGCGAGGCCCTTGGCGCGGCGTTCGGTCGCCGAGGCGTGCGTGATGTCGTCGCCGAGCAGCGCGACCCGGCCGGAGTGCACCGGGCGCAGACCGGCCAGCGCCTCCACCAGCTCGCTCTGGCCGTTGCCGGCGACGCCCGCGATGCCGACGATCTCCCCTGCGTGCACGGTGAGCCGGACATCCCGTACGCCGTCCGTCGCGAGGCCGGTGACGTCCAGGACCACGTCGCCCGGGGTGCCGGGGGCGTGGACGCGGTCGAGTTCCACGGCGCGGCCCGTCATCGCGGCGGCGATCTCGGCGGCGGACGTCTCGGCGGTGACCAGCCGGGCGACGACCCGGCCGTCCCGCAACACCGTGACGTTGTCGCTGCCTTCGAGTACCTCGCGGAGTTTGTGTGTGACCAGGATGACCGTACGGCCTTGTGCGGCAAGGGACTTGAGGACCGCGAACAGGGCGTCCGCCTCGGTGGGCGTGAGGACGGCGGTCGGCTCGTCGAGGATCAGCGTGCGGGCACCGCGGTGCAGCAGCTTGAGGATCTCCACGCGCTGGCGCAGCCCGACGGGCAGGTCACCGACCCGGGCGTCCGGATCGACCGCGAGCCCGTGCTCCGCGGCCAGCTCACGCACCCGGCGGCGGGCCGCACCCCGGTCCACCAGGCCGAAACGGCGCGGCTCGGCGGCGTACACCACGTTCTCGGCGACCGTCAGCGAGTCGAACAGTTTGAAGCTCTGGTGGACCATGCCGAGCCCGGCGGCCAACGCGTCACCGGGGTCGGAGAACGCGACCTCACGCCCGTCGATCCGTACCGAACCGGCGTCCGGGCGCTCCATCCCGTACAGGACGGACATGAGCGTCGACTTGCCGGCGCCGTTCTCGCCCATCAGGGCGTGGATCTCGCCGCGCCGGACGGTCAGGTCGACGGCGTCGTTGGCGAGCGTGCCGGGGAACCGCTTGGTGATTCCCCGGAGCTCGACAGCCGCCGCCTCCGGGTCAGCCGACGGCGGCGGGGTCATCGACCGTCAGCTCTCCGGACACGATCTGGTCGCGCAGCGCCTCGATCTTCTTCAGGACGTCGGGGTGCTTCGCGATCACGCACTGGGACGAGTCGACGCCCTTCTCCAGGCCCGTGAGGCTGATGCCGCCCTCCTTCAGGCCGTACGAGGTGGTCGTGCCCGTCTGACCGGCGAGGACCTGCTCGACGCCCTTCTCCACGGCGATGTCCGTGCGCTTGATCACATTGTCTACGACCGTGCCGGGCGCCGAGGGGCACTGGTTGACGTCGACGCCGTACGCGAACGCGCCCTTGGCCTTCGCCGCCTCGAACACGCCGTAGTTGCCGGCCGCGGCAGCCGCCATCAGCTGGTCGTAGCCCTTGGAGAGCAGATCGTTCGCCTGCTCCTTGGCACGCGCCGAGTCGTCGAACGGGGACTGGCCGCCGACGAAGCGGGTGCCGGTCTCCGTCTTCGCGGCGACATGCTGGGCGCCGGCCGCGAACGGGTCGCTGAAGCGGCGGAACACGGGCGTGTCCAGCACGTCCACCGCGCCGACCTTGCCGCTCCTGCTCAGCAGCCCGGCCTCCGCACCGGCGAGGAAGACGCCCTCGTGCTCGCGGAAGACCTCGCAGCTGACGTTGTCGATCGCCCTCGTCGTGCACGCGTCGATCATCAGGAACTGCTGCTTGGGGTGCGCGGCGGCCTGCTTCGCGACCAGGTCCGCGAACTCGAAGCCGACCAGCACGACGACATCGGGCTTCGCGTCGACGGCGGCCTGCACGTTCTGCTGCTGGGAGGCGGCGTCGGTGGACTCGAACACCTTCTCGGACCCGTTGTGTGCCTTCGCGGCTGCCTTGACGCCGGTCACGGCCAGCTTGAGGAACTCGTTCTGTCCGACGGCGTCCGGCGTGACAAGCGTGAACGACGCGCTGCCCGCACTGCTGTCGGAGGACGCGTTGTCCTTCTTGGCGGCGTTGCAGGCCGTGGCACCGGCGACGAGCAGCACGGTCATGGCGGCGAGCGGGATCGTGCGACGGGATCTGCGAGGCATCGGGGGACCTTCCGGAGGTACGTCAGTCACAGCCCGCGCTCTGCGCTGAGCACGGGAGGGGGGAGTGGCGAAGGCGGGACGGAACAGGGACGCCGAGGGGGACGGGTCAGTGTCGACAGCCGTCGCTCGCACACCGGCCGTGGTCGAGGAAGCGGCGCAAGGTGAGTGGCACGCGTCCTCCTTCACATGGGCCCTACGGGTGTGGGTGCTGGACTCTAACACCGTCATTCGGCCACCGGCCCAGCTGTCTCGAACTGTGGTTCGCCGAGGTCATGTACGGTGTCGCGCACCGTCGGAACTTCAGGAGCGTCCCGTCATGCCCCAGGAACTGCGCGCCGTCGGCTGGACCGGAAACAGCCTCGCGCTCATCGACCAGACCCTGCTGCCGCACCGCAACGAGACCAGGGATGTCCGCGATGTGGACACCCTGGTGGACGCGATCCAGCGGCTCGTCGTACGTGGCGCGCCCGCGATCGGCGCGGCGGGCGCGTACGGGGTCGCCCTGGCGCTGCTCCAGGGCGAGCGCGAGGGCTGGACCGAGGACCAGGTGCGGGCGGCGGTGGCACGGATCCGCGAGGCCCGGCCGACCGCGGTCAACCTCATGGTGTGCGTGGACCGGGTCATGACCCGCTTCGACGAGGGCCTGGAGGCGGTGCTCGAAGAGGCCGCAGCCGTTCAGCGCGAGGACGTCGAGGGCAACCGCGCGATGGGCGCGCACGGCGCCGACTGGCTGATCGAGCGCCTCGCCGCGAGCGCCGGCGACCGCCCGCTGCGCATCCTCACCCACTGCAACACCGGCGCGCTCGCAACGGCCGGATGGGGTACGGCACTTGGTGTCATCCGTGAACTGCACGCGCGAGGCCGGCTGGAGGTCGTGTACGCCGACGAGACGCGCCCGCTGCTCCAGGGCTCGCGGCTGACCGCCTGGGAGCTGGTCCAGGAGGGCATCCCGCACTACGTCCAGGCCGACGGGGCCGCGGCGGGCACGATCCTGCGCGGCGAGGTCGACGCGGCGATCGTCGGCGCGGACCGGATCGCCGCGAACGGCGACACCGCCAACAAGGTCGGCACGGTCGGGGTCGCGCTGGCCTGCGCGGACGCCGGAATCCCGTTCCTGGTGGCCGCGCCCACGACCACGGTCGACCTGGCGACGGCAACCGGCGACGACATCCACATCGAACTCCGGGGCGAGGACGAGGTGTTGGAGTGGTCGGGCGTACGGACGGCACCCGCCGAGTCGCGCGGCCACAACCCGGCGTTCGACGTGACGCCGGGACGGCTGGTGACGGGGCTGGTGACGGAGCGGGGGGTGCTGGAGGTGTCCTCCGGTGAACTCCCGGGCGAGTACCTGAAGTAGAGGCAACAGCGGGAAGGGGGTCCTCGGACACCGAGGACCCCCTTCCCGCTGTTCCGCACCGGACCTCAGCGCGGCGAGAGCTCCAACTCCAGCAGCCACTCCACGACTTCGGTGTGGTGCCGCGCCTGACGGGGGTCGTTCCCCCACACGTACAGCCCGTGTCCCGCGACCACGACGGCCGGCATCCGGGGATCGCGTGCCGCCTCCAGGCGGTCGCCGAGCACCTTCATGTCCTGGCTGTTGGTGATGACCGGCAGGGTCACCTCGACGTCGTGGGCGGGCTGGCCCACGCCCTTGAGCATCTCGACGTCCTTGAACACGATCCCGCCCGGCTCGCGCCGGCCCATCGCCACGGACGCCACGGTGTGCACGTGCACCACCGCGCCGGCCCCGGTCAGCGCGGCGACCCGGGCGTGCAGCTCGGCCTCGGCGGACGGCTTGCCGCCGTTCACCGCCGCGCCCCGCGCGTCCACCAACACCACGTCGCCGGGCGTCAGTTCACCCTTGTCGTGGCCGCTCGCGGTCACCGCGAGAAGCAGCGGATCCCGGGACAGCACCACGGACAGGTTCCCGGAGGTGCCCCGCATCCAGCCGAAGGAGGCGAAACGGGCGGACTCGGCGGCGAGTACCGCCCCCGCGTCCTCAAGGTCGAGCGGGCTGATGTCGGCGGTCACGTGGTGCTCCTTGAAACGGTGGAACCGGTGGCGCCGGCGGAACTGGTGATGCTGATCTCGTCGAACGACCCCGCCTGCGCGTGGTCCCCGACGCCCTGCTCGTAGTACGGCTCCCCGGGCCGCCGGACCCCGACGGTCCGCCACCCGGCGGCGCGCGCGGCGTCCAGCTCGCCCGGCCGGTCGGACAGGAAGAGCAGACGGCTCGGGTCCGTGCTCCCGGTCGCCGCCGCGATACGGCGGTACGACTCCGGCTCCTGCTTGGGCCCCGCGTTCTCGGTGTCGTACAGGCCCGAGACGAGCGGCAGCAGGTCGCCCTCCGGGGTGGACGCGAACCACGCGCGCTGCGCGGCGACCGACCCGGAGGAGTAGACGTACAGCCGAAGCCCCGCCGCGTGCCAGGTGCGCAAGGCGGGCAGGACGTCGTCGTAGAAGTGCGAGACGAGGTCGCCGCGCGCGAAGCCCTCGGACCAGATGACGCCCTGGAGGGTCTTGAGGGGCGTCGCCTTGCGGTCCTCGTCGAGCCAGGCGTTGAGGGTCTTCTCGACGAGTACGGCGTCGGCGCCGGGCTCCTCGATCAGCTCGCGCACCTGCGCGACCGCCCGCGCCACCTCCGGATCACCGCTCCGCTCCGAGAGCAGTGCTCCGAAACGGGAGCGGGAGTACGGATACAGCACGTCGACGACGAACCCCGTGGCGCTCGTGGTGCCCTCGATGTCGAGCACCACTGCGTCCACGGCGTCCACGTCGAACACCGTGCCCGGCAGGGTCACGCGGCGGCCCTGTCCTGCTGGAACCCGGCGTCGATCGTGTCGTAGTCAGGGAAGCGGGAGGCGATGGTCGAGCCGGTGAAGTTGCCGATCCAGCCGTCCTCCTCGTGGAAGAAGCGGATCGCGGTGAAAGCGGGGCTGGTGCCCATGTCGAACCAGTGTGTGGTGCCGCGCGGCACGCCCAGCAGGTCGCCCTTCTCGCAGTACACGGCGTGCACCTCGCCGCCCACGTGCAGATAGAAGATGCCGGAGCCGGAGACGAAGAAGCGGACCTCGTCATCGTCGTCGTGGGTGTGCTCCTGGAGGAACTTCGCGCGGGCCGCCTTCGCCTTCGCGGGGAACTCCGGGTCGTCACTGGGGTGCAGCCCGAGGACGTCGACGGTGGTGAAGCCCTCCTCGGCGTTCAGCTTGTCGATCTCCGGGCCGTACGCGGCGAACACGGTGTCGCTGTCGGCGTCCGCGGGCACGTCCTCGCGGATCGGCCACTGCTCGTAGCGCACCCCGATCGGGGCCAGCGCGGCGGCGATCTCGGCCGGGTCGGAGGTACGGCGCACGACGGTCTCCGGGCCGGACTCGGGCCAGGTCGTCAGCAGGGTCATGGGAGCAACTCCAGATGGCTGGAAGGGATGCGACAACGAAAACGAAGGCAAGGGGGGTGGGGGAGGAGCAGGAGGGGCCGGGGCCGGTCGTCAGTCGCGACAGCCGCGACACAGCGCGTCGGTACAGCGTCGTACCGCTGTGGCGCAGGGTGTCGTCGTCATCGGAAGCCTCACTGTCCCGGGTCGGGTGCCGGTTCCGTGATGGTAACTCCCGTCGGAGGGTCGGCAGAGTGTGACGAATCCGGCGTTCCATATACTGAGATCTGGTGTCCAAGCCTTTGACGAATGGCTGGAAACGTTCTCATGATCTCCCTATGAAGACGCTGCTGCTCGTGCGGCGGCTGTACGTGGACTTGCTCCGGTCGACCACAGCCCGCTGTCGCTGACCTGAAGCGGAGTACCGGGGACGCCCCGGCCGTGCCGTGGATATCCACCGCACGCCACCACCTCGCGCCGCCACCTCGCGCCCAGGGCCGGACACTCCCGCGCCCACGCCTTCCGGCCATCGCGCTCCTTCATCCTTGCTCGCCTCTCTCCCTTGTTTGCCCCCTCTCTCTCTTCCTCCCGTACTGCCCTGCACCTGGAGTCCCGCATGTCCCGCACCCGTCTCCCCCTTGCCGCGCTCTCGCTGGCCTCCGTGTCGGCGCTGTTCCTCGCGGGCTGCTCGCAGTCGACGAACGCCTCCAAGGACACCGGCGACACGTCCGCCTCCGCGTCCGCCGCCACCGGCACGAAGCCCGCGCCCTTCGACAAGGGCACGGTGAAGGTCGCGCTGGTCCGCCAGAGCGGCGCCGGTGACTACTTCGAGCAGTGGGGCAACGGTGCCAAGGCGCAGGCCAAGGCCCTCGGCATCGACCTGACCGTGTACGACGCCCAGGCCGACAACGCCAAGCAGGCCACCGACCTGTCCTCGGCGATCAACTCCGGCGCGCAGGCGATCATCGTGGACCACGGCTTCCCGTCGACGATCCAGCCCGAGATCGACAAGGCCGTCAAGCAAGGCATCAAGGTCGTCGTCTACGACGTCGAGACCGCCACGAAGGGCGTCGTCAGCACCAAGCAGGACGACGCGAGCATGGCGCAGGCCGTCCTCGACGTGATGGCGAAGGACCTCGGCAAGAACGCCAAGGTCGGCTACGTCAACGTCGCCGGTTACGCGGCCCTCGACAAGCGCGACAGTGTCTGGAAGTCGGCGGTCGACGCCAACGGCTGGAAGCAGGCCTTCAAGGTCGGCAAGGTCACCGACTCCACCGCCACGGACAACGTGCCGCTGGTCTCCGCCGCGCTCACCCAGCACTCGGACGTGACGGGCGTCTTCGCCCCCTACGACGAGCTGGCCAAGGGCACCGTCCTCGCCGTGCAGAACAAGAAGCTCGCGGGCAAGGTGAAGGTGTTCGGCGCGGACGTCTCCAACGCCGACATCCAGAACATGACCGCCGCGGGCAGCCCCTGGGTCGCCACCGCGGGCACCGACCCGTCCGCCGTCGGCGCCGCGGTCGTCCGTACGGCCGCCCTGGAGCTGGCCGGCCAGCTGAACAAGACCTCGGTCGAGTTCCCGGCCGTCGCCATCACCCAGGACTTCCTGAAGAGCAAGAACATCCAGAACATGGACCAGCTGCGCACCGCGCTGCCCGCGCTGAACCTCTCCCAGGTCAGCACGGCCGACTGGATCGCCAATGTCGCCCACTGAGGCGACTGAGCCGTCCGAACCGGAACCGTCCGAGCGGACCGGCGTCTCACCGGCGGTCGCTCTGCGGGACGTCAGCATGGCCTTCGGCGGGAAGACGGTCCTGGAGTCCGTCTCGCTGGACATCGCACCGGGCAGCGTGGTCGCGCTGCTCGGTGCGAACGGGGCCGGCAAGTCCACGCTCATCAAGATCCTGTCCGGCGTCCACACGGACCACGGCGGCGAAGTGACGGTGAACGGGGCGCAGGCCGCCCTCCCATCACCGCTCGCCGCCCGCCAGTTGGGCATCCAGACGGTGCACCAGCGGATCGGCGAGGGCATCGTGCCCGGCCTCACCGTCGCCGAGAACCTGGTCTTCGAGGAGCTGGCCCAGGCACGCGGCAACCCGTTCCTGAACGGGCGCCGCGTGCTCGCCCGCGCCCGCGAGATCCAGTCGGCCCTCGACCTCGGTTGGAGCGACGCCCTGCTCAAGCGGGACGTCACCGAACTCGGCATCTCCGACCGCCAGTTGCTGATCCTGGCCCGCGCCCTGGCCACCCGCCCGAGGCTCCTGATCCTCGACGAACCGACGTCCGCGCTCTCCGCGGCGGAGGCGGAGCGCCTGTTCGCGCTGGTCGAGAGGATGCGTGACGACGGCATCGCGGTCCTCTACGTCTCCCACCGCCTCGGCGAGATCGACGCGCTGGCGGACCGGCTGGTCGTCCTGCGAGACGGCCGTCTCACCGAGGACCAGGTCAAGCCCTTCGACTGGGACAGCGCCCTGCGCGCCATGCTCGCCCAGGCCCAGGAGGTGACCACCGCCCGTCCGCAGCCCGCGGGGGAGCAGGGCGAGATTCTGCTCTCCCTGCGCGGAGTACGGCTCCTGGACGGCCGTACTCCCCAGGACCTGGACCTGCGCGCGGGCGAAGTCACCGGCGTCGTCGGTCTGTTGGGTGCCGGCAAGACGGAGCTGGCCCGCGGCCTCTTCGGCGCGGAACCCTTCGCCACCGGAGCCGTGGAACTCGACGGCAGGCCGTACACGCCCCGCCGCCCCGCCGACGCGATCCGGGCCGGCATCCACCTCGTCCCCGAGGACCGGCACGCGGACGCCCTGGTCCCCGGCTGGTCGCTCGCCCAGAACATCTCCCTGCCGTTCCTCAGGTCGCTCTCGACGGCCGGGCTGGTGAACCGCTCCAAGGAGGACGCCCTCGGCCGCGACACCATCGAGGCCCTCGGCGTCGTCGCCCGCGACGAGCACAGCACCGTCGAGGAGCTGTCCGGCGGCAACCAGCAGAAGGTCGTCGTCGGGCGCTGGCTCGCCGAACGACCCCGCGTCCTCATCCTGGACGAGCCGTTCCGAGGCGTGGACATCGGCGCCCGGCGCGACATCGGCCGCCGGGCCCGCGCCCTGGCCGCCGAGGGCGCCGCCGTCCTGGTCCTGTCCGCCGACGTCGACGAGGTCCTGGAGGTCGCCGACCGGGTCGTCGTCCTCGCGGCCGGCGAGATCCACCTCGACGCGTACGGCGAGGACGCGGAACGCGACCGCGTCATCCGGACCATCTCGGCGTCGGTGTGATGGCCGCCGCCCGCTCCCACCTCCGCGCCCGCCCGCCGATGCCTGTCACCCCAGGAAGTACGCCATGACCACCACCCAGAGCGCCCCCGTGAAGACGGCGACCCCGTCCACGCTCGCCGCCGGTCCGCGCATCCAGAACGCGGTCATCAAGTACGGCTTCATCTTCGTCACCGTCACCCTCTTCGCGTACTTCGCGCTGAGCGAGCCGTCCTTCCGCGACTCCGCGACCCTCCTCGACACCCTGCGGTACGTGTCCGTCGCCGCGATCCTCGGCCTCGGCGTCACGCTCACCATGGCCGTCGGCGGAATGGACATGTCGGTCGGCGCGGTGGCCGGCCTCGGCGTGACCGTCGCCGCGAAGACGATGGTCACCTACAACCAGGTCGGCGTGGTCGCGATCGTCGCGGTGATCGTCGCGGGCGCACTCGCGGGCCTGCTCAACGCCCTGCTCATCGTGGTCCTCAAGATCCCCGACATGCTGGCCACGCTGGGCACGATGTTCGTCATCCAGGGCACCAAACTCATCCTGGTCGACGGCCAGTCGATCACCCCGGGCATGACCCGGTCCGACGGCACGACGGCCCCCGGCAGATTCACCGAGGGCTTCCTGCGCATCGACCGGGGCACGGTCCTCGGCATCCCCGTCTCCGTGGTCATCTTCGGCGCCCTGACGGTCGTGGCCTGGGTCTTCCTGGCCCGCACCCGCTGGGGCCGCGTGCTGTACGCGATCGGCGCCAACCCCGAGGCCTCCCGCCTGGCGGGCATCCGCGTGGGCGCGTACCGGGCCCTGGCGTACGTCCTCTCCGGGGTCCTCGCGTCGATCGGCGGCCTGATCCTGGCGGCGCGCATCGGCCAGGGCGATGTCTCCGCGGGCACCTCGCAACTCCTCGAAGCCGTCGCCGTCGCCCTGGTCGGCACCTCCGTCCTCGGCCGGGGCCGACCGAACGTCTGGGGTACCGCCCTGGGCGCGGTCCTCATCGGCATCATCACCACCGGCCTGACCATCAAGGGCCTGCCGTACTACACGCAGGACGTGGTCGAGGGCGCCGTCCTCATCCTCGCCCTGGTCTTCAGCTTCACCCTGTCCAAGCGCCGCACCGCATAAGGAAGTTCACGATGGGCTACCGCATCCTGGAGCCGGCCGACATCCCCGCGTACCTGAACGAGCGCGGCTACTGGCCCGACGCGTCGGACATCCAGGTCCGCGAGGTCTCCGACGGCAACATGAACCGCGTGTTCCTCGCCAGGTCCACCGACGGCACCCGCAGCCTCGCCGTCAAGCAGGCCCTGCCCTGGGTCCGGGTGGCGGGCCCCTCCTGGCCGATGAGCCCGGAGCGCGCCGACGCCGAGGCGAGGGCGTACGAGCAGGTCGCGAAGGTGGCCCCCGACAAGATCCCGGCGATCCTCGGCTACGACCCCGAGAACTACGCCCTCGTCATGGAGGACATGTCGGACCTGGAGGTCCTGCGCACCCTCCTCAACGAGGGCACGGCGTACGGCCCCCACACCTCCGCCCGCATCGGCGAGTTCGTGGCCCAACTGACGTTCACGACCAGCGACTTCGGCATGGAGTCGGCGAACCGCAAGGCACTGCTGGCGGCCTCGGTGAGCCCGGAGCTGTGCAAGATCACCGAGGACGTGGTCCTCGCCGAGCCGTACATCGAGCACGAACACAACCACTGGCACGAGGGTGTGGACGACCTGGCCAGGGAGTTCCGCGCCGATGCGAGGCTCCGCACGGAGGTCGCCGACCTCCGCCACACCTTCATGACCAGCGCCCAGGCGCTCCTCCACGGCGACCTGCACACCGGCAGCGTCATGGTCGGCGAACGCGAAGGCGCCCCGGTGGTACGGGTCTTCGACCCCGAGTTCTCCTTCGTCGGCCCGATCGGCTACGACCTCGGCCTCTACTGGGCGAACGCCCTGGTCTCGGAGGAACGGGCGCGCGCACTGGGCTTGTCGAGCGACCACGCCGACCAACTGGCCCTGTCCTGGGAGGCATTCGCGTCCGAGTTCCGCGCCCTGTGGCCGACGAGGACCGACACCTTCTTCGACGACGCGTACCTGGACCGCTTCCTGCGCAGGGTCTGGACGGAGGCGGTGGGCTACGCGGGCACGGAGATCATCCGCCGCATCATCGGCTTCGCCCACCTGACAGACCTGACGACGCTCCCGGACCCGGTCCCGGCCTCACGCCGGGCACTTCTGATCGGCCGCGAACTGATCCTCCGCCGCGCGGAGTTGACCACCCCGAACGACGTACGGGCGGTAGTGGAGGGCGTTTAGGGACAAACGCAAAGGGGCGGCTCCCTCTACGAGGAGCCGCCCCTTCACGCCGTACCCCTACTTCTTGTCGAGCAGATCCTGAACCTTCGCACGGACGTCGTCCGTGGCAAGTCCCCGAATCGTCAGCGTGGTCCGGCGGCGCAGCACGTCGTCAACGGTCTCCGCCCACTCGCTGTCCCGCGCGTACACGACCTGCGCCCAGATCTCCGGCGCATCGGCGTGCACCCGCTGACCCAGCTCGGGGTTCTCGTTCGCCAGCCGCGCGATGTCGAACGCCAGCGAACCGTAGTGCGTCGCCAGGTGCTTCGCCGTGTCGGCCGCCATGCGCGGACCCGGTGCCGGGCTGTCGACCAGCAGCCGGTGCGCGACAGCGCGCGGGTTGGCGACGCCGGGAAGCGGCAGGTGCTTCGGCAGGGACGAGACGGGCTCGAAGTCGTCGCCCAGCGGACGGCCCGGCAGCGTCTCCAGCTTCTCCATGACCGTACGGCCGATGTGCCGGAAGGTCGTCCACTTGCCGCCCGAGACGGACAGCATCCCGCCCTTGCCCTCGGTCACGACCGTCTCCCGCTTGGCCTTCGCCGTGTCACCGGGGCCACCCGGCAACACGCGCAGACCCGCGAAGGAGTACGTGATCAGGTCCCGGGACAACTGCTGGTCGCGCACGGAGAACGCGGCCTCGTCGAGGATCTGCGCCGTGTCCTTCTCGGTGACCGCGACATCCGCCGGGTCGCCCTCGAACACCTCGTCGGTGGTGCCGAGCAGCAGCATGTCCTCCCAGGGGAGGGCGAAGGTGATGCGGTACTTGTCGATCGGGGTCGCCAGCGCGGCCTTCCACGGAGACGTCCGCTTCAGGACCAGGTGCGCGCCCTTCGACAGCCGGATGGACGGCGCCGCGTCCGGGTTCTCCATCTTGCGCAGGTGGTCGACCCAGGGGCCGGTGGCGTTGAGCACGAGCCGGGCGTTGACGCCGAAGTCGTCGCCGGAGAGCCGGTCGCGCAGATCGGCACCGGTGACCCGGCCGTTGGTGAAGCGCAGACCCGACACCTCGGCGTGGTTGAGCACGACAGCGCCCGCCTCGACGGCCGCACGGACCGTCATCAGCGCCATACGCGCGTCGTTCATCTGACCGTCGCCGTACACGGCCACGGCCTTGAGGTTCTCGGTGCGCAGCTCGGGCACGTCCTGCGCGGCCTTGGCCGGCGACAGCAGGTGGCCGACACCGTCACCGAACGCCGACAGGGCGGAGTAGGCGAAGACGCCCGCCCCGAGCTTCGCCGCGCCGTGCGGCCCGCCCTTGTACACGGGGAGGTAGAACGTGAGCGGGTTCGCCAGGTGGGGAGCCACCTGACGGGACACCGCACGGCGCTCGAAGTGGTTCTCCGCGACCAGCTTCACCGCGCCGGTCTGCAGATAGCGCAGACCGCCGTGGAGAAGCTTGGAGGAAGCGGAGGAGGTGGCGCCGGCGAAGTCACCGGCGTCGACCAGCGCCACCCGCAGACCGGACTGCGCGGCATGCCAGGCCGTCGAGATGCCGAGGATGCCACCGCCGATCACGAGAAGGTCGTACGTCGCCTTGGAGAGCTGCTCCCGGGTCTCGGCACGGCTCGGGTTGGATCCGAAGGCCGGGTGCGTACCGAGGGCAGGCACGGACTGCAGGGTGGACTGGCTGGTCATGTGTTTCTTACTCCTCGACAGAGCTGTCTTCGAGCCAGCCCATGGACCGCTCGACGGCCTTGAGCCAGCTCTTGTACTCACGGTCGCGCTTCTCCGCGTCCATGTTGGGGGTCCACTCGGCGGCCCGGCGCCAGTTGGCGCGCAGGTCGTCGGTGTTGGTCCAGAAGCCGACGGCGAGACCGGCGGCGTAGGCGGCACCGAGGCAGGTCGTCTCGGCGACCATCGGGCGCACCACGGGGGCGTCCAGGAAGTCCGAGAGGGTCTGCATCAGCAGGTTGTTGGAGGTCATGCCGCCGTCGACCTTGAGAGCCGCGAGCTCGACGCCCGAGTCCTTGGTCATGGCGTCCGTGATCTCACGGGTCTGCCAGGCGGTCGCCTCCAGCACGGCGCGCGCGAGGTGCGCCTTGGTGACGTACCGGGTCAGGCCGGCGATCACACCGCGGGCGTCGGAGCGCCAGTACGGGGCGAACAGACCGGAGAAGGCCGGCACGAAGTAGGCGCCGCCGTTGTCCTCGACCGACGACGCGAGCGTCTCGATCTCGGCGGCGGTGGAGATGAGGCCCATCTGGTCGCGCATCCACTGCACCAGCGAACCGGTGACCGCGATCGAGCCCTCCAGGGCGTAGACCGGGGCCTGGTCGCCGATGCGGTAGCCGACCGTGGTCAGCAGGCCGCTGTAGGAGTTGATGATCTTGTCGCCGGTGTTCATCAGCATGAACGTGCCGGTGCCGTACGTCGACTTGGCCTCGCCCTCGGCGAAACAGGTCTGGCCGAACAGGGCCGCCTGCTGGTCGCCGAGCGCCGAGGCGACCGGGATGCCGCCGAGCAGGTCGCCCAGCTTGCCGCCGGTGACCTCGCCGTAGACCTCGGCGGAGGAGCGGATCTCCGGGAGCATCGACAGCGGGACGCCGATCGACTCGGCGATCTTCGGGTCCCACTCCAGCGTGTGCAGGTTCATCAGCATGGTGCGGGAGGCGTTGGTGACGTCGGTGTAGTGCTTGCCGCCGTTGACACCGCCCGTCAGGTTCCAGATGACCCAGCTGTCCATGGTGCCGAAGAGGATGTCCCCGGCCTCGGCGCGTGCGCGGAGGCCCTCGACGTTGTCGAGCAGCCAGCGGGCCTTGGGGCCGGCGAAGTACGAGGCCAGCGGCAGGCCGGTCTCACGGCGGAAACGATCCTGCCCGACGTTGCGGCCCAGCTCCTTGCAGAGCGTGTCGGTACGGGTGTCCTGCCAGACGATGGCGTTGTGGACGGGCTCACCGGTGTTCTTGTCCCACAGCAGCGTCGTCTCGCGCTGGTTGGTGATGCCGATGGCCTTGATGTCGTCGCGGGTGATGTTCGCCTTGGAGATGGCTCCGGCGACGACCTCCTCGACGTTCGTCCAGATCTCGGTGGCGTCGTGCTCCACCCAGCCCGGCTTCGGGAAGATCTGCTCGTGCTCCTTCTGGTCGACGGAGACGATCCGGCCGTCCCGGTCGAAGACGATGCAGCGGCTGGAGGTGGTGCCCTGGTCGATGGCCGCGATGAACGGGCCGGCGGTGTGCGCGTCGTCGGTCACTGTGTGCTCCTGAGAGGTCCGTGGATGAAGGGCTGGCTTACGGCGTTGCTGCTCGGGGCTGCGTTGATTGTTCCGGCTGCTCTAAGCAAAAGCGACGTTGTAGATGCCCGCAGCGATGGCGCCGCCGATCAGCGGACCGACCACCGGGATCCAGGCGTAGGACCAGTCGGAGCCGCCCTTGTTGGGCAGGGGCAGGAGTGCGTGCACGATGCGCGGACCGAGGTCACGGGCCGGGTTGATCGCATAGCCGGTCGGGCCACCGAGGGACAGACCGATGGAGACGACGACGAGCGAGGTGATCAGGGCGCCCAGGACGCCCAGGCCCTTGCCGCTGTCGTTGAGGCCCTGCGTGAGGACGGCGAGCACCAGCACGACCGTGCCGATGACCTCGGTGGCGATGTTCTGCCAGGCGACGCGGATCTCGGGACCGGTGGAGAAGATGCCCAGGACCGGCCCGGCGCCCTTCTCCTGCGCCTCGACGGCCTTCTCGGCCGGAGCGCCGACGATCTCCTTGTCGGTCAGGTGTGCGAGGAACTGGCCGTAGTAGGCGACCCAGACCAGGGAGGCACCGATCATGGCGCCGAGCAGCTGCCCGCCCCAGTAGACCGGGACGTCACTCCAGTCGATGCCGTCCTTCTTGAGCGCGAGCGCGAGGGTCACGGCCGGGTTGAGATGGGCGCCGGAGAGCGGCGCCGAGGTGTATACGGCCGTCAGTACGGCGAAACCCCACCCGAAGGTGATGGCGAGCCAGCCGGCGTTCCGGGCCTTGGAGGCCTTCAGCGTGACGGCGGCACAGACGCCGCCGCCGAGCAGGATGAGTATGGCGGTACCTATGGTCTCGCCGATGAAGATGTCGGAGCTGGACACCCGCGACTCCTTTGTCCTTCGTTCCAGGGGAAGAGCTGCCGGCCCTTGGCGTTGTCACACTCTAACGCCCATTGCCGGTCGGTGTTCGACAATGTCGACCGATGGACGGGAGTCTTGCCGTGGTGTTACAGGCGCGTCAAGAGCTCTGTTATCGAAAACACGATCGTTATTGATTGCTGTGAGCTATCGATCTTGAACCGGTCGCGACCCGCGTCCGCCCGCACACGCCCCGCGCACGAAAAGACCGGAACATCCAAGATGTCCCGGCTGCTTTCGTGTGAAGGCGCAGATTTCGTACGGGGGCTCAGAACCGCCCGGCGCCCAGATCCCGTGACACCGCGCGGGCGCAGTCCCGCACCGCCGCGATCAGCTCCGGGCGCAGCTCGCCCTCCCGGCGGAGCCGTTCCACGGCGCCGGTGACGGCCACCGCGCCGACCGGCATCCGCCGCCGGTCGTGGATGGGGGCGGCGATCGACGCGACGCCCTCCCAGGTCTCCTCCACGTCGGCCGCGTACCCACGCGCGCGGGTGAGGTCCAGTACGCCCTCGAAGCCCTCCAGGTCGCTGATCGTCCGGTCGGTGAACGACTTGCGCTCGACCTCCAGGACCTCGCTGTGGGCGACCGGGTCGTAGGCCGACAGGACCTTGCCCAGCGCCGTGGAGTGCAGGGGCTGCATGGCCCCGACCTCCAGCACCTGCCGGCTGTCGTCGGGGCGGAAGACGTGGTGCACGATCAGCACGCCGTGTTGGTGCAGGACGCCCAGGTGGACGCTCTCGCCGCTGGAGCGGGCCAGGTCGTCGGTCCACACCAGGGCACGCGCGCGCAGCTCGTGGACGTCCAGATAGGTGGTGCCCAGGCGCAGCAGTTCGGCGCCCAGCTGATAGCGGCCGGACGTGGCCTCCTGCTCGACGAAGCCCTCGTGCTGGAGGGTGCGCAGGATGCCGTGGGCGGTGCCCTTGGCGAGGCCGAGGGACGAGGCGATGTCCGAGAGGCCGAGCCGACGCTCGCCGCCCGCGAGGAGCCGCAGCATCGCCGCCGCCCGTTCGAGCGACTGGATGTTCCGTGCCATCGCCGTCCTGCCTCCGTCCCCTTCGACCGCCCGCACCCGGCGTTCGCTGCCGCCGTTCGGCAATGTCGAACACTACCGTTCCATGTCGACCACCCGCCAATGGCTGGTCGACACCTGTTACATCCCGCGTACATCCGGGTGGATCCCTTGCGTACACCCGGTGGCTTTCGGCCACGTCACACACGCCACGTAGGTCCGTCCCGTGGACGCCCTGACCATACGGCCCCGCAGCGGGCTACCCTGGCCGCGTGCGCCTTCCCCAAAGAAGCCGCAAAGCCGACAGCCGTCGCACTCCAGGGAGCCCTTACATGGCCGCCTCGTCGTCCGCCCCTTCCACCGACAACAGGACCCGTGTGTCCGCCCTCCGGGACGCACTCGCCACCCGAGTGGTGGTGGCCGACGGTGCGATGGGCACCATGCTGCAGGCGCAGGACCCGACACTCGAGGACTTCGAGAACCTCGAAGGCTGCAACGAGATCCTGAACATCACCCGCCCCGACATCGTCCGCTCCGTGCACGAGGCGTACTTCTCGGTGGGCGTGGACTGCGTCGAGACGAACACCTTCGGTGCGAACCACACGGCGGCGGCCGAATACGACATCGCGGAGCGCGTGTACGAGCTGTCCGAGTCCGGTGCCCGCATCGCCCGCGAGACCGCCGACGAGTTCGGCGCCCGCGACGGCCGTCAGCGCTGGGTCCTCGGCTCGATCGGCCCCGGCACCAAGCTGCCGTCCCTCGGACACATCGACTACGTCACCCTCCGCGACGGCTTCCAGGCGAACGCCGAGGGACTCCTGGCCGGTGGCGCGGATGCCCTGATCGTGGAGACCACGCAGGACCTTCTCCAGACGAAGTCGTCGGTCGTGGGCGCCCGCCGCGCGATGGAGGCCACCGGCCTCGACGTGCCTCTGCTGGTCTCGATGGCCTTCGAGACGACCGGCACGATGCTGCTCGGCTCGGAGATCGGTGCCGCGCTGACCGCGCTCGAACCGCTCGGCATCGACATGATCGGGCTGAACTGCTCGACCGGCCCAGCCGAGATGAGCGAGCACCTGCGCTATCTGTCCCGCCACTCGCGCACCCCGCTGCTCTGTATGCCCAATGCGGGCCTGCCGATCCTCACCAAGGACGGCGCCCACTTCCCGCTCGATCCCGAGGGCCTGGCCGACGCCCAGGACATCTTCGTGCACGACTACGGCCTGAACCTGGTCGGCGGCTGCTGCGGTACCACCCCGGAGCACCTGCGAAAGCTCGTGGAGCGAGTGCAGGGTGCCTCGCCCGTCGAGCGCCGCCCGCAGCCGGAACCCGGCGCCGCCTCGCTCTACCAGACCGTCCCCTTCCGCCAGGACACCGCCTACATGGCGATCGGCGAGCGCACCAACGCCAACGGCTCCAAGAAGTTCCGCGAGGCCATGCTCGACGCCCGCTGGGACGACTGCGTCGAGATGGCCCGCGACCAGATCCGCGAGGGCGCGCACATGCTCGACCTCTGCGTGGACTACGTCGGCCGCGACGGCGTCGCCGACATGGAGGAGCTCGCGGGCCGCTTCGCCACCGCCTCCACGCTGCCGATCGTGCTGGACTCCACCGAGGTTCCCGTCCTGCGGGCGGGCCTGGAGAAGCTCGGCGGCCGGGCCGTCATCAACTCGGTGAACTACGAGGACGGCGACGGACCGGAGTCCCGCTTCGCCAAGGTCACCAAGCTGGCCCAGGAGCACGGCGCCGCGCTGATCGCGCTCACCATCGACGAGGAGGGCCAGGCCCGTACCGTCGAGCACAAGGTCGCCATCGCCGAGCGCCTGATCGAGGACCTGACGACGAACTGGGGGATCCACGAGTCGGACATCCTCATCGACACCCTCACCTTCACCATCTGCACGGGTCAGGAGGAGTCCCGCAAGGACGGCATCGCCACGATCGAGGCGATCCGCGAACTCAAGCGCCGCCACCCGGACGTCCAGACCACCCTCGGCCTGTCCAACATCTCCTTCGGCCTGAACCCGGCCGCCCGCGTCCTGCTGAACTCCGTCTTCCTCGACGAGTGCGTCAAGGCCGGTCTGGACTCGGCGATCGTCCACGCCTCGAAGATCCTGCCGATCGCCCGCTTCGACGACGAACAGGTGGGAACCGCCCTCGACCTGATCCACGACCGGCGGACCGAGGGCTACGACCCGCTGCAGAAGCTGATGGCCCTCTTCGAGGGCGTCAACACCAAGTCGATGAAGGACGGCCGCGCCGAGGAACTCCTCGCCCTCCCGCTGGACGAGCGACTGCAGCGCCGCATCATCGACGGCGAGAAGAACGGCCTGGAGACCGACCTCGACGAGGCGCTGACGACCCGCCCGGCCCTCGACATCGTCAACGACACCCTCCTGGAGGGCATGAAGGTCGTCGGCGAGCTCTTCGGCTCCGGTCAGATGCAGCTCCCGTTCGTCCTGCAGTCCGCCGAGGTCATGAAGACGGCCGTCGCCTACCTCGAACCGCACATGGAGAAGACGGACGACGACGGCAAGGGCACGATCGTGCTCGCCACGGTCCGCGGCGACGTCCATGACATCGGCAAGAACCTCGTCGACATCATCCTCACCAACAACGGCTACAACGTCGTCAACATCGGCATCAAGCAGCCGGTCTCCGCGATCCTCGAAGCCGCCCAGGAGCACAGGGCCGACGTCATCGGCATGTCCGGACTCCTGGTCAAGTCCACGGTGATCATGAAGGAGAACCTCCAGGAGCTCAACCAGCGCAAGCTGGCCGCCGACTACCCGGTGATCCTCGGCGGCGCGGCCCTCACCCGCGCCTACGTCGAACAGGACCTCCACGAGATCTACGAGGGCGAGGTCCGCTACGCCCGCGACGCCTTCGAGGGGCTGCGCCTGATGGACGCCCTGATCGGCGTCAAGCGCGGCGTCCCCGGCGCCAAGCTCCCCGAGCTCAAGCAGCGCCGCGTCCGCCCCAGCGCCGCCGTACAGGTCGAGGAGCGCCCTGAAGAGGGCCACGTCCGTTCCGACGTCGCCATCGACAACCCCATTCCCACCCCGCCCTTCCGGGGCACCCGTGTCATCAAGGGCATCCAGCTCAAGGAGTACGCGAGCTGGCTCGACGAGGGCGCCCTCTTCAAGGGCCAGTGGGGCCTCAAGCAGGCCCGCACCGGCGACGGCCCCACCTACGAGGAACTGGCCGAGACCGAGGGCCGCCCCAGGCTGCGCGGCCTCCTGGACAAGCTCCAGACGGAGAGCCTGCTGGAGGCGGCCGTCGTCTACGGCTACTTCCCGTGCGTCTCCAAGGACGACGACCTGATCATCCTCGACGACCAGGGCAACGAGCGTACGCGCTTCACGTTCCCGCGCCAGCGCCGTGGCCGCCGGCTGTGTCTCGCCGACTTCTTCCGCCCGGAGGAGTCCGGCGAGACGGACGTCGTCGGCCTCCAGATCGTCACGGTCGGCAACCGGATCGGCGAGGAGACCGCCAAGCTCTTCGAGTCGAACTCCTACCGCGACTACCTCGAACTGCACGGCCTGTCCGTCCAGTTGGCCGAGGCCCTCGCCGAGTACTGGCACGCACGCGTCCGCTCCGAACTGGGCTTCGCCGGCGAGGACCCCACCGACGTGGAAGACATGTTCGCCCTCAAGTACCGGGGCGCCCGCTTCTCCCTCGGCTACGGCGCCTGCCCCGACCTGGAGGACCGCGCCAAGATCGCCGACCTCCTCGAGCCCGAGCGCATCGGCGTCCACCTCTCCGAGGAGTTCCAGCTCCACCCCGAACAGTCCACCGACGCCATCGTCATCCACCACCCCGAGGCGAAGTACTTCAACGCCCGCTGAGCTTCCAGCGCACGTTGATCGGACAGGACGTACACTTGACGGTCCACCGCAGGCCGGTTGCCCTCTGTGCACTCAGGGGCAACCGGCCTGATCGTCCCTCAAGGAGGTGCGCCAGGATGACCAGCACGGTCCCCGCGCTCGGAACCCGTACGGCCGAAGGCTCAGCACTGCAGGCCGTACTCCTCGACATGGACGGCACCCTGGTGGACACCGAGGGCTTCTGGTGGGACGTCGAGGTCGAGATCTTCGCAGGCCTCGGTCACACCCTCGACGACTCCTGGCGGCACGTCGTGGTCGGCGGCCCCATGACCCGCAGCGCCGGGTTCCTCATCGAGGCCACCGGCGCCGACATCACCTTCGGCGAACTCTCGGAACTGCTCAACGACGGGTTCGAGGACCGTATCGGCCGCGCCCTGCCCCTGATGCCGGGCGCCGCCCGCCTCCTCGCCGAACTCTCCGCGCACGAGATCCCGACGGCCCTCGTCTCCGCCTCGCACCGCCGGATCATCGACCGCGTCCTGGCCTCCCTGGGCCCGCAGCACTTCGCCCTGAGCATCGCCGGCGACGAGGTGGAGCGAACGAAGCCCTTCCCCGACCCCTATCTGATCGCCGCCGCCGGACTCGGCGCCGACCCGGCGAGATGCGCCGTCGTCGAGGACACGGCGACCGGGGTCGCGGCCGCCGAGGCCGCCGGCTGCCACGTGGTGGCCGTGCCGTCGGTCGCGCCCATCGCACCCGGCGCGCGCCGCACGATCGTGACCTCGCTGGAAGAAGTCGACCTGCCCTTTCTGCACGGGCTGATGAGGAACGGCTGAGGGCGAGCGAGCGACTGACGGCGACGACCGCTGACGGAAATGCCCTGACGCGTTTACCGAGTGTGTCCGATCGAATGCGGGATAACGCGCGGATGAACAGGCAGGCCGTCGCATGAGAATTACGGCCTTCTGCCGATCTCCGACGGCGGCGAATTCACGTAAGACCGACCGGCAAATGGGGGGTGGCGTCGCGGGGCTGGGCACGCGCATCTGCCGCGTTGTCGTCAATCACCATGGCTCCGCCATGCCTCAATCCTCCGCCTTGCAGCTGCACGCACCCAGCCCCGCTCCTTCTCCCACCCCCCATTTGCCGGTCGGTCTAAGCGCCAACAGTTGAGAACGTGTGAGGTTCGCCACGCGTCAGGGGCTCGACAGAAGACGAGTGCTGTGTACATTCACCTCGTTCGGAGGTGCTCGGCGCGCCCTTGTGTCCCGTTTGGGGAGATCCTGCGCGGAATCCTTCCGGTGTCGGTTTTTTCGGTGCGTCCACACCTGGTTTCGCAGCGTGATGAGCCCCCAACTCCTGCTGGATGCGGGCCCCTCCGCGGTCCGGACTAACCTCATTGGGAGAACATCGCCACAATCCCTTGCCCGCGCGCACCACCCCACGCCCGCCGGGTCCACTGGGATCGACAGCCTGGAGAACCCCGAGCATGAACCGCAAGACCTTGGTGCTGCCGACAGTGGTCGGCCTGCTCGCTCCGGTGCTGGCCGCCTGCGGCGGAGTCGACGGCGGGGGAAGCAGCAGCGATGCGATCGTCGTCGGCACCACGGACACGTTCACCGCCTCGAAGGAGGCCCCGGCACCGATCGACCCGGCCTACGCCTACGACGTCGGCACCTGGAACATCCTGCGCCAGACCGTGCAGACCCTCATGGTCCAGCCGCGCGGCGACGGTGAACCGGTACCCGAGGCCGCCGAGAAGTGCGGGTTCACGGACAGTGGCAACGAGCGCTACGTCTGCACCCTGCGCAAGGACCTCAAGTTCTCCAACGGCGAGGCCGTCAAGGCGTCCGATGTGAAGTTCTCCATCGACCGGGCCCTGCGGATCCAGGCCGACAGCGGTGTGTTCGCCCTGCTGTCCACGATCGACACCGTCGAGACCCAGGGCGACCGCGAGGTCATCTTCCACCTCAAGACCGCCGACGCCACCTTCCCGTTCAAGCTGTCCACCCCGGTCGCGGGCATCGTCAACCCGGCCGACTACGACAAGGACAAATTGCGGGACGGCTTCGACGTCGACGGCTCCGGCCCGTACACGCTCCACGCCGAGGTCAAGAACGACGAACTCGTCAAGGCCGTCTTCACCAAGAACTCGTATTACAAGGGCCAGTTGACGCCGAAGAACGACAAGGTCGAAATGCGTTCCTTCGAGGACGCCGCCGCCATGGGCGACGCGCTCGCCAAGGGCGACATCGACCTGATGACCCGCACGATGTCCCCGGAGCAGATCAAAAAGCTCGACGCGGCCTCGACCGGCGACATCGACCTCGTCGAGATGCCCGGCCTCGAAATCCGCTACCTCGCCTTCAACACCGACGCCCCGACGGTGAAGACGAAAGCGGTCCGCCAGGCGATGGCCCAGATCATCAACCGCGCCGAACTCGTCTCCAAGGTGTACGGCGACGAGGCCCAGCCGCTCTACTCGCTGGTCCCCGCCACCATCACCGGCCACTCGAACTCCTTCTTCAACAAGTACGGCGAGCCGAACGAGACCAAGGCCAAAACCCTGATGGAGAGCGCCGGTATCACCACGCCGGTGAAACTGACCCTGCACTACACGACCGACCACTACGGCTCGGCCACCAAGCAGGAGTTCGAGGAACTGCAGAAGCAGCTCAACGCCAGCGGACTGTTCAAGGTCACCGTCAAGGGCGCCCCCTGGGCCACCTTCCGCCCGGCCGAGAAGGAGCGCGAGTACGACGTCTACGGGATGGGCTGGTTCCCCGACTTCCCCGACGCCGACAACTACCTCGCGCCGTTCCTCGACAAGGACAACTTCCTCAACCTGCCGTACGCCAACGCGAGGATCCGCGACAGCCTGATCCCCGAGTCCCGTCGCGAGGCCGACCGCCTGACAGCCTCCACGAGCCTCACGGACATCCAGGACATCGTGGCCGACGACGTACCCGTGCTGCCGCTGTGGCAGGGCAACCAGTACATCGCCGCACGCGACGGCATCACCGGCGCCGAGTGGGCCCTCAACTCCTCCTCCACGCTCCAGCTCTGGGAGCTGGGCCGCGGTGTGGGCAACTGACCCGCACTCCCGTCCGACGCACACATCCCGACCCGGGGCTGGGGGCCCCAGGTATCCACGACCTGACGACAAGGCACTTCCACGTGAACCTGCGCAACCACTGGCCAGTCCTGCCCATCGTGGCGGGGCTGGCCTCCGGCCTGCTGACCGGCTGCGGCTCGGAGAACGGCGATCTGGGGGCCGACGGCTCCACCGTGGTCATGGGGATGTCCGACGACGTCCTGGCGACCGACCCCGCCTCCGGCTACGACCCCGGCTCCTGGCTGTTGTTCAACAACGTCTTCCAGTCGTTGCTGAGCTTCCCCAACGGGGGCACCGAACCGCAGCCCGAGGCGGCCAAGGAGTGCGCCTTCAGCGACGCGCGGACCAAGGTGTACAAGTGCACCCTGCGCGACGGCCTGAAGTTCAGCAACGGCGACGCGCTCACCTCGCAGGACGTGAAGTTCTCCTTCGACCGCATGCTGAAGATCAACGACGACGCCGGTCCCGCGATCATGTTCCCGATGCTCGGCTCGGTGGACACCCCGGACGAGAAGACCGTCGTCTTCCGCCTCAAGGTGCCCGACGCCACCTTCCCCAGCAAGATCGCCTCCGGCGCCGGCTCGATCGTCGACCACGAGCAGTACGACGAGGACGGCCTGCGCAAGGACGGCGAAGCCGTCGGCTCGGGCCCCTACAAGCTCGACTCGTTCGGCGACGACAGCGCGGTCTTCTCCGTCAACCCCAACTACAAGGGCACCGCCGAGGTCAAGAACTCCGGCGTCACCCTCAAGTTCTTCCACGGTGACCAGACCAAGCTGAAGAACGCGATCGTCGACAAGGACATCGACATCGCCTACCGAGGCCTCAACGCCGGCGACATAGCCGACATCGAGAACGACAGCGGCAACGAGGGCATCGACGTCGTCGAGGGCACCAGCGCCGAGGTCCAGCACCTCGTCTTCAACATGGACGACCCGGTCGCCGGAAAGATCGGCGTACGCAAGGCCATCGCCTACCTCCTCGACCGCGAGGCCCTTGTCAACCAGGTCTACGAGGACACGGCGACCCCCCTCTACTCGATCATCCCGGCCGGCATAGCCGGTCACAACACCGCCTTCTTCGACACCTACGGCGCCCGCCCCTCCAGGGCCAAGGCCCAGGCGGCCCTCAAGGCCGACGGCATCACCGACAGGGTCAAGCTCACCCTCTGGTCGACCCCGTCCCGCTACGGCCCCGCCACCGACGACGAGTTCAGGGCCATCGCCAAGCAGCTCAACGCCAGCGGCCTGTTCGAGGCGACCGTCAAGTCCGTGCCCTTCGCGCAGTACGAGAAGGACATCGAGGCCGGCAAGTACGGCGTGTACGTGAAGGGCTGGGTGCCGGACTACCCCGACGCCGACAACTTCACCGCCCCCTTCTTCGGCCAGGGCAACGTACTCGGCAACAACTTCACCAACAGCACGATCACCGACACCCTCATCCCCGGCACCGCCGCCCAGAGCGACCGCGGCGCGACCGACGCGGACTTCGGCGAACTCCAGGACATCGTCGCCAAGGAGATCCCCGTCCTCCCCATCTGGCAGGGCAAGCAGTACGCCGTCGTCCGCGACAACGTCTACGGCCTGGAGTACTGCCTCGACGCCTCGACCGTCTTCCGCTTCTGGGAGATCACCAAGGGCTGAGCCGGCCGCACACGAACGAGGGCGCCCCCGCCGTTCCCGGAAAGGGGCGCCCTCGTCGTCGTACACATCTGCCCGGCTACTGCGCGCCGGGACGCACCAGCCCGCTCTCGTACGCGTACACCGCGGCCTGCACCCGGTCGCGCAGCCCCAGCTTCGTCAGCACATGACCGACATGCGTCTTGACCGTCGTCTCGCTGACGAACAGATCAGCGGCGACCTCCGCGTTCGACAGCCCCCGCGCCACCAGCTTCAGCACCTCGACCTCACGTTCGGTCAGCGTGTGCAGCGCGTCCGGCACGGGCTCGTCACCCGACGGCAGATGCCCGGCGTACTTGTCCAGCAGGCGACGCGTGATGCTCGGCGCGAGCATCGCCTCACCCGAGGCCACCACCCGGATCGCCTGCACCAGTTCGTTCGCCGGCGCGTCCTTCAGGAGGAAGCCGCTGGCACCCGCCCGCAGGGCCTCGACCACGTACTCGTCGAGATCGAAGGTCGTCAGCACCAGCACCTTCGCCGGCCCGTCCCGCCCCGGCCCGGTGATCTGCCGAGTCGCTTCCACACCGTCCATCCGCGGCATTCGGATGTCCATCAGAACCACATCGGGCTGCAGGGCACGCACCTGGTCGATCGCCTGAAGACCGTCTCCGGCCTCGCCGACAACCGCGATGTCCTGCTCGGCCTCCAGAATCATCCGGAACCCGGTACGCAGCAGCGGCTGGTCGTCGACCAGTAGGACGCGGATGGCCACGTAAGTCTCCTTCGCTCGTCAGCCCCATTCTGCCCTGCCAGGGGCGCGGGGCCGTGTCCGCGGCTCCACCGCGGGGCACGACCAGCCCCCACCGGCCCGCGGGTCCATCACCGCGCACCCGGCGGAGCCGCCCGCACAGGCAACGGATAGACCGGGGGAGTCCCTCCGAACTCCGGACACACCGCCTGGTGATCGCACCAACCGCACAGCTTCGTCGGCCGGGGCCGCCACACCCCCGTCTCCGTGGCCTCCCGGATCGCCTCCCACAACGCCAGCAGCTTCCGCTCCACCCGCTCCAGATCGGCCATGACCGGGTCGTACGTCAGCACATCCCCACTGCCGAGATACACCAGCTGAAGCCGCCGCGGCACCACGTTCCTCAAGCGCCACACGACCAGCGCGTAGAACTTCATCTGGAACAGCGCGCTCTCCGAATACTCCGGACGCGGCGCCTTCCCCGTCTTGTAGTCGACGATCCGCACCTCACCGGTGGGCGCCACGTCGACCCGGTCGATGATCCCGCGCAGTTTCAGCCCGGAATCCAGCTCCGCCTCGACGAACAGCTCACGCTCGGCCGGCTCCAGCCGCGTCGGATCCTCCAGGCCGAACCAGCGCTCCACCAGCCGCTCCGCCTCACCCAGCCACCGCGCCAGCCGCTCCCCGTCCGGATCGTCCGCGAACAGCTCCACCACCTCCGGCCGCGACTCCCGCAGCCGGTCCCACTGGCCGGGGATCAGCGACTTCGCGGCCGGCGCCGTCCGCTCCGCCGCCGGCGCGTCGAACAGCCGCTCGAGCACCGCGTGGACCAGCGTGCCTCTCGTGGCCGCCTCACTCGGCTTCTCCGGCAACCGGTCGATCACCCGGAACCGGTACAGCAACGGACACTGCATGAAGTCATTGGCCCGCGAGGGCGACAGCGACGCCGGCGCGGAGGGCAGCACGACCGGCGAGACGGACTCGGCGGCGCCCTCGGTGCTCATTTCCATGACGACGACCATACGGCCCGCCACTGACAGTGACCCAGCCACCGCCACGCCCGGCCACAGCACCCCGGCGAACACAGGGGGTGCCGGGGCGGAACCCTTGGCGACCGCCGCATACCATCGACCCGAGGCCCTTCCGCCCCGGAGCGGAAAAGGGAGACGCATCCGACAAGGGGACACCGTGGACGAGAGCGGCGGGAGCGGACAGCCGCGCTCCGGCAACGACCAGTCGACCGACCGCCACACCGGCGGTACGGCGCCGACCACCGACTCCGCACACGCCGAACCCACGACGACCGACACCCGACTCGCGGAGACCGGGACACCCGAAGCGGAACCCGAGCCCACGCGGACCGACGAGCACACCGACACCGGCGAACCGGCCGCCACGGAACCCGCCGAACCCCCAGAAGCCGACGAGCCCGCCGACACCCCCGGCCGCACGGGCGCCACCCCCCGCCTCGCCAAGTCCCGCGCCCCCCGGAGACCCAAGGACCCCGGCGGCGGCCTCCTCATGGGACGCCCCTTCGGCGTACCCGTCTACGTCGCCCCCAGCTGGTTCCTCGTCGCCGCCCTCATCACCTGGGTCTTCGGCGGTCAGCTGGACCGCGTACTGCCCGAACTCGGCGCCGTCCGCTACCTCGTCTCCCTCTTCTTCGCGGTCGCCTTCTACGCCTCCGTCCTCGTCCACGAACTCGCCCACACCGTCGCCGCCCTCCGCTTCAAACTCCCGGTACGCCGCATCCAGCTCCAGTTCTTCGGCGGCGTCTCCGAGATCGAGAAGGAGTCCGAGACCCCCGGCCGCGAATTCGTCCTCGCCTTCGTCGGCCCGCTCCTCTCCCTGGTCCTCGCGGGCGTCTTCTACCTCGCCCTCCAGACCGTCGAACCCGGCACCGTCCCCGGCGTCCTGCTGGCCGGCCTGATGATCTCCAACCTCATCGTGGCCGCCTTCAACCTGCTGCCCGGCCTGCCCCTCGACGGCGGCCGGATGCTCCGCGCCGTCGTCTGGAAGATCACCGGCAGACCCATGACCGGTACGGTCGCCGCCGCCTGGGTCGGCCGCGCCCTCGCCGTCTCCGTCCTCATCGGGCTCCCGCTGCTCACCCAGTCCGGCGCCCTCGGCTCCACCGCCGAGGACAGCGTCGGCATGGACACCGTCACCGACGCCCTGCTCGCCGCGATCCTCGCCGCGATCATCTGGACCGGCGCCGGCAACAGCCTCCGTATGGCCCGCCTGCGCGAACACCTCCCGGAACTGCGCGCCCGCAACCTCACCCGCCGCGCCGTCCCCGTCGAGACCAACACCCCCCTCTCCGAGGCCCTGCGCCGCGCCAACGACGCCGGGGCCCGCGCCCTCGTCGTCGTCGACCCCGACGGAGAACCCCTCTCCCTCGTCCGCGAGGCCGCCATCGTCGGCGTACCCGAACACCGCCGCCCCTGGGTCTCCGTCAGCGGCCTGGCCCAGGACCTCACCGACGGCATGCGGGTCTCCGCGGAACTCTCCGGCGAGGAACTCCTCGACGCCCTGCGCTCGACGCCCGCCACCGAATACCTGGTCGTGGAGGATTCCGGCGAGATCTACGGAGTCCTCTCGGCGGCCGACGTGGAACGCGCCTTCGTGAAGGCGATGGCACGCCCGAACTAGGGCCTGTCCTGCGGTCAGGCCGGAGGACCGCCACAGCGCCGAAAAACGCAGGTGAGCGGGGCGAACGAGGGAGTCGCCAACCGACGGCAACGCCGTAGACGGACGTGCCGAGCCCCGCGTCTCCGGCAGGATCCGCCGGACAGGGCCTGGCGCGGCACTCCCGCGAGGGTCAGCGGGACACCCGCCCGCGACGCCAGGGGCGGGCGGCCAGGCGCTCGACGAGCAGGTAGTGGACGAGCAGCGACAGGAACCAGGTCACCACGCCCCCGACCAGGAACAGGCCGAGAGAGCCGAGACCGGGCTGGCCGCGCCGCAGCAGCCAGTACACGGGAAGGTGCAGCAGGAAGAGGCTGTAGGACATCCGGCCGACCTCCGTGAGCAGGTCGCCCGACAGCAGCCGCGCCAACGGGCCCCGGCCGCCGCAGAGCACCGCCGTCAGCGCGGCGGCGCCCAGCACGACCGCGACCCCGTACCGGATCTCGCCCTCCCCGCCGCCGCGCAGGACGGCCGACACCCCCAGGGCCGCCGCCGCGGCGAAGCCGGTCACCACCAGCGGCACGGCGACCCGGCGGGTCACCGCACGCCCACCGCGTTCGGCCAGGTGTACGAGGCAAGCGGCACCGGCACCGGCCGCCAGGGCGAGCGCCCGCACACCGGTGACGACGCCGACGCCGGGCAGTGCCCCGTTCGCCGAAGCGACGGCCACCGCCCCGCCGAGCAGGGCGAAGACGAACGCCACCGGAGCGAGCCGGCGCCGGACCACGAGGCCCAGGCACGCCAGCAGAAGTGACCACGCCGGCACGGAAAGCGCGGTGATGCCCCACAACCACAGCGGAGCCGTCGGCGAGTCCAGCGTGGGGACGGCACCCGGCGGTCGCCCGTGCCACCACTCCGCCCAGCCCCCGTGACCGATCCGCCCCGCCAGGTCACGGACGGCGCGCGCGGAACCCAGCGCCCAACACACCGTCAGGATCAGGGCGACCGCCACCAGCAGGGCCGGAACCAGCCGCTTCGCCCTACGGACCAGGAAGCCGACCACGCCGGTCCCGCCGGTGGCCGTCGCTCTGCGGACGAGAGGCAGGGTGGCGAGGAAACCCGTCAGCACCAGCAGGACATCGACGCCCGCACCGGACCAGGAGACATACGGCCCGTCCACGCCGGTGTCGTGCAACAGAACGGCCAGCACAGCCGCTCCCCGCAGACCGTCCACGGCGGAGAACCGCCGCCCACCCGACTCCTGCCCCGGCCCACTCGCCGACCTCGGCCCGACGAGTGGGGCAGGGAGTCCACCGTCGTCCGCCGGGGGAGAACCGGCGACCGATCCTCCGAGCGTGGCCGGCACCCCCTCGGCGCCCGGCGTCGGCCAGGTGATCGGACGCGGATCCACGATCCGTCCCGCCTTGCCGCCATGGGGCCACCCTGCGCCCCATGGCGCCGGGCCGGCGTGCGGCCGGGGGAGGGGACCGTTCTCGTACCGGGACGACCCGGCCGGGTTCGGCGGCAGGTGCCCGTAGCGCTCTTCGTTCATCGCGGCCAGGTCCGGAAGCAGGAGGTGATGACGGCCTCGGCGGGACGGCCGAGGAAGGAGGTGTGCGAGCCGGCGGGGGCACCGGCCTCGGGGTCGGCGTGGAAGTCGAGGTTCCACCAGTACAGGCCCGCCATGTCCCGGTCCCGCGCGACCCGGCAGGCGGCCTCGAACCAGCGCTGCTGCACCGTCGGGTCGAGCTTCTCCCCGCCGCTCCACACGGCCGGGTGACGATACGCACCGTCCTCGGCGATGATGCCGACCTCGCTCAGGACGATCCGGGGCAGCTTCCCGGTGCTCTTGCGGTCCAGCCAGCGCTGCCAGCCCTCGACGATCTCCGCGACGGAGGCGTCGTCGCCGAGCCGGGTGAGCGGGAAGTACGCGTCGATGCCCAGATGGTCGACGGGGACGGGAACATGCCGGGAGACGTAGTCGTCCCAGTTGGCGTCGTAGGACAGCTCACCGGGGAACGATTTGCGCGCCGTGGTGATCAGCGAACGCCAGCGCGGATCGTCCTCCAACGACGTCAGTTCCGCTCCCACGACGAAGGTGCGCACGTGATGGCGGGCCGCGAGGGCGAGATACGGCGTGAGGAAGGCTTCGTACGACCGGAACCAGGCCGCCCTGTCGGCAGGGGCGAGCGAGCCGCGCCAGGCCAGCGGATCCCGGGCCACCAGGCTCCGTTCATCGAGCAGCGGACGCACGGTGATACGCAGCCCGGCCGCCGCAGCGGTGTCCAAGAACATCCCCAGCTGCCGTACGGAGGGTGTCGAGGCCGAGACGCCGACCCGGTTCGCCGTCGGGCCGGTGGTCGCGAACGGCAAAGTCACCGAGACCGCGTTCATGTGCCTGCCGACCATGTAGTTCACCACGCGCAGCGCGTTGGCCCGTACGGACGAGTCCGTCTCGCCCCGGTAGGCGTACCAGAGCACCTGCGCCCCGAGCTGCGGGTCCCCGCGCCGCCAGGGCCGGGCAACCCGCGCGGGGGCCGGGTTGCCGGCAGCGGACGCGGACGCCGTGGTCGACGCCGGCGATCCGGCGCCCGGGGACACACACCCGGCCGTCAACAGGAGGGGCAGAAGAGGCAGAAGAACCAGGCCACGAAGACTTCGAAGACGTGTACGCATCCCTCAGGCCGGCTTCGCTATCACGACGAACTGGTTCTCCACGCCGCGCAGACACCGCAGCAGCCCCCGGAAGGAACCGACCGCCTCCCACAGCGCGAAGAACGGCATCAGGGCGACCACCGCGACCGGCTCCCACCACAGACGGCGGCCGTTGGCCGACACCGAGGCGTTGATCTTGAGGCCCTCCCAGTACATCCACACCGCGTAGCCCATGGTCACCGCCCACAGGGGCAGGATCCACGGCGTGACCGGCGAGGTGTTGAGATCGCCGAGCAGCGCGCCGACCGCCAGGACCACGCCGACGTGCTGGAACGGGCCCATCACCCAGGTCGTCACGCTGTACATGAGCAGCGCCCTGGACCGGCGCGGCAGGCCGCGGTTGAAGGCCAGCCCCACCAGACCCCACGACCAGCGCTCCCGCTGCTTGAGGAAGTCCCGCATGGTCGCCGGGGACGCACCGTAACTGCGGCCGGAGAACCAGTCGCTGCGCCCCTTGTAACGGCTGGCGAAGACCAGCGCCAGATGAGCGTCCTCGCAGATGGAGTCCGGGCCGAAGTCCCAGCCGATCGTGGCCTCGACGGACGCCCTGAGCAGCAGCAGCTCACCGTGCAGCCCGGCCAGCGGAGTACCGCCGCCGGTGAGGACGGCGAAGCGGGCGATGTCGTCGGCGGGGCGGATCGCGTCGGCCAGCCACGTCAGGCGGTTGACGGCGTTCTCACGCGGATACGTCAGCATGCCCTGGGCCAGGTGCTTGCCCTCGGGACCGGCGCGGCGCTGGGCGTTGATGAAGCGCGCGAGCTGCTCGGCCGTGTCCGGACCGACGCCGGTGTCGTCGTCCATGTGCAGCACCCACACGTCGTCCAGCGCCTCACCCTCGGCGATGCGCAACTCATGGGCGTAGTGGTTGGCGCGGGCCTTGAAACGGGTGCCGTTGGCAGTGCGGTAGGCCTTCGGCACGGTCACCACGCGAATCAGGGGACTGCGCGCGGCCAGCGCGTCGATGCGGCCGGCGGCCTCGCAGCCCTCCTCCGTCAGGACGTCGACGCGCAGAGCGGGAAACCAGCTGGGGAGGAACGCGCAGTACGACAGCACCGACCGCTCCAGCGCCGGATACGTGTCGTCACGGCCGATGGTCGGAACCAGCACGACGAGCCGGTCGTGCAGCGCCGGGGCGGCCTCCGTCCAGCCGCGCTGGCGCGCGATACGGCGCCGGGTCAGCAGGGCACCGGCCACGCCGACGAACGAACTGACGACGGGCAGCGTCCACAGGACGGTGACCACCCAGCCCATCAGCGTGTGCTCGGAGGAGTACAGCGTGAAGGAGAAGGCGTAGGCGAGGCCCGCGGTGACCAGGAACGACAGGAAGCCCGGCTTCCAGACCGCCTGACGCCTCACCATCCGCGCGGTGCGGCGGGACCGGAAGAGGTCGACGCCGTCTGCGGAGGCAGCCATGATCACCCACTTGCGTACGTAAAGGAACGACTCGTCACCAAGGGCCGTAACACCCTGGAAGTACGGGAAGTACGGGAAGTACTAAGCGGAACCATGCATGCCGATTGTAGATTTTGTGAAGATGATTCCCGTCACAGGCCGGGACTCCCGAGACCGGTCCCGCACCGGCAAGCCCGATGGTCAGCGGCTCCCGGCAACACCGGTAGGCTCTTCACATGTCCGAACCGACCGGTGCCGCCCGCAGGCGCGGGCCCTTCAAGGTCGGGGACCAGGTTCAGCTGACCGACCCCAAGGGCCGCCACTACACGTTCACGCTCGAAGCCGGAAAGAACTTTCACACCCACAAAGGTTCCTTCCCGCACGACGAGCTGATCGGCGCACCCGAGGGCAGCGTTGTCCGCACCACCGGAAACGTCGCCTACCTCGCGCTGCGCCCCCTGCTCCCCGACTACGTCCTGTCCATGCCCCGCGGCGCCGCCGTGGTCTACCCCAAGGACGCGGGGCAGATCCTCGCCTTCGCCGACATCTTCCCCGGCGCACGCGTCGTCGAAGCGGGCGTCGGCTCCGGCTCACTCAGCAGCTTCCTGCTGCGCGCCATCGGTGACCAGGGCATGCTGCACTCCTACGAGCGCCGCGAGGACTTCGCCGAGATCGCCCAGCAGAACGTCGAGCGCTACTTCGGCGGCCCCCACCCCGCCTGGCAGCTCACCGTCGGCGACCTCCAGGACAACCTCAGCGACACCGAGGTCGACCGCGTCGTCCTCGACATGCTCGCCCCCTGGGAATGCCTGGAGGCCGTCTCCAAGGCACTCGTCCCCGGCGGCATCGTCTGCTGCTACGTCGCGACCACCACCCAGCTCGCCCGGACCGTCGAGTCCATCCGTGAGATCGGCTGCTTCAACGAGCCGAGCGCCTGGGAGTCGATGGTCCGCAACTGGCACATCGAGGGTCTCGCAGTCCGCCCCGACCACCGCATGATCGGCCACACCGGCTTCCTGCTCACCGCCCGCCGCCTCGCGGACGGCGTCGAGCCGCCCATGCGCCGCCGCCGCCCCTCCAAGGGCTCCTACGGCGAGGACTACACCGGCCCCAACGCCGACGGCGGCAACGGCCGCTGACCGCGTCAACGCACCGACACCGTGGCCGGGTTCCCGCAGCACGCCGGGAACCCGGCCACAACGCTTTCCCGTTGACGCCACAACGGCACCGATGCCGACACCGAACACCTCTGACCCCGCCGTTCCCCCGCACTGTGACGTGTGGCACTATGCGGGACACCCCACCGGCACAGCCCTCCACGGGAGACACTCCGAGTGCAGCAATCCGCCGTCCCGGAACTGGCACACACGCACACCCGCCCCATCCACTGGCTCGCCACCGCCACCGCTCTCGCCGGTGTGGTCGCCCTCTCCTCGGCCTTTCAGCCGGGCTCCGCCACCGCGGCCCAGGCAGCCGGTCCCGCAGGCAGACCCGCCGCGGCCATAGCACCCCCCGACCCCACCGGAATCGACTTCCCCCTCCAGTGCGGCCCGCTCCCGACCCTCGTGCAGAACAGGGCCACCGGAGACCTCGACGGCGACGGCAGACCCGAAACGGTCGCTTCCGTCCGCTGCGACGCCGGCTCCGGCACCCCGCCCAACGGTGTCTACGTCCTCACCCGGGCCGCCGACGCCGGGCACCCGCGCATCGTCGCGACCCTCGTCGACCCCAAGGACCGCCTCACCGTCACCGACCTGAAAATCAGCGACGGCGCCGTCACGGCCACCCTCCTCGGCTACTCGTCCCTCGACATCCCCCGGTGCTGCCCCGACGTCGACGAGCGCGCCAAGTGGCAGTGGAAGAACGGCGCGTTCCTCCGCTCGACACCCGCCGGCGCGCAGAGCGCATGACGCGCGGGAACAATTGATCGACCGGCAATCATGGGACGTACGTACGACCGCGACCCTGTGAGAAACCAGACAACGCCGAACACGCGAAATCAGCCAACAGTGGCGTGGAGTGGTCGGACCGTCACTCCGCGTCCGGGCCGAAAACCTCGACCCTGTCCGAAACCCGACGTACGTGAATACAGTCGCCCGGACACTCCTTCGCGGAGTCCACCACATCCGTCAGCAACGGCAGCGGCACCGGCGTCGTCGCCCCCGGGGCCTGCAACAACTCGTCCCCCGGGCTCTTCACGTACGCCAGCCCGTCGATGTCCAGCTCGAACACCTCCGGCGCGTACTGGACGCAGATTCCGTCCCCCGTGCACAGGTCCTGGTCGATCCAGACCTCCAACGCCTCACCGCCGGCCACGGCCTCCTCCTGCACGGTCACATCTCCTGCCGTTTCTGTCCCGAGCAAGACAATCCGACGGCAAGTCGGCCCAGCTCTGACGGGTGTTGAACACTTCGACCCTACCTCCGGCCGCTTCCCAATCATGTTCTGTGGGTATTCCCCTGGCGTGAGGGAGAGCGCAAGGGTGAAGATCGGACACACCTCGAGAGTCTTTGTGATCTAGGGGTTTCAATCGACACCCACCCAGGTAGGGTCTGGAAGCGTCCAGCTCCCCTTGGAGGAGGTGAGGACCGTGGCAGCCCACGACGACGACATGAACCGCGGCATCCGCCCGGGACGAGGGTCCGACGACCCGTCCGGGCAGATTGCCTATCTTGAGCAGGAGATCGCCGTCCTGCGGCGCAAGCTCGCCGACTCTCCGCGACACACGAGGATTCTCGAAGAGCGGATCGTCGAACTGCAGACCAATCTGGCCGGCGTGTCCGCACAGAACGAGCGGCTCGCCAACACACTCCGCGAGGCCCGCGACCAGATCGTGGCCCTCAAGGAGGAAGTCGACCGGCTGGCACAGCCCCCGGCAGGCTTCGGTGTCTTCCTCGTGGCCAACGAGGACGACACGGCCGACATCTTCACCGGAGGCCGCAAACTCCGCGTGAACGTCAGCCCCAGCGTCGAGCTCGAAGAGCTCCGACGCGGCCAGGAAGTGATGCTCAACGAAGCTCTCAACGTGGTCGAGGCCATGGAGTACGAGAGCGTCGGCGACATCGTCACCCTCAAGGAGATCCTCGAGGACGGCGAGCGCGCCCTGGTACAGGGGCACACCGACGAGGAACGGGTGGTACGGCTCGCCGAGCCGCTCCTGGACGTCGTCATCCGCCCCGGCGACGCCCTCCTGCTCGAACCCCGCTCCGGGTACGTCTACGAAGTCGTACCGAAGAGCGAGGTCGAGGAACTCGTCCTCGAAGAAGTCCCCGACATCGGCTACGAGCAGATCGGCGGCCTGGGCAACCAGATCGAAATGATCCGCGACGCGGTCGAACTCCCGTATCTCCATCCCGACCTCTTCAAGGAGCACGAACTCAGGCCGCCCAAGGGCGTCCTGCTGTACGGGCCCCCCGGATGCGGAAAGACGCTCATCGCCAAGGCCGTCGCCAACTCGCTGGCCAAAAAGGTCGCCGAGGTCACCGGACAGGCCACCGGCAAGAGCTTCTTCCTCAACATCAAGGGCCCCGAACTCCTCAACAAGTACGTCGGTGAGACCGAGCGGCAGATCCGCCTCGTCTTCCAGCGTGCCAGGGAGAAGGCCAGCGAGGGCACACCCGTCATCGTCTTCTTCGACGAGATGGAATCCCTCTTCCGCACCCGCGGATCCGGTGTCAGCTCGGACGTGGAGAACACCATCGTCCCGCAGCTGCTCGCCGAGATCGACGGCGTGGAAGGCCTGCAGAACGTGGTCGTGATCGGTGCCTCCAACCGCGAGGACATGATCGACCCCGCCATCCTGCGCCCCGGCCGCCTCGACGTGAAGATCAAGATCGAACGCCCGGACGCCGAATCGGCCAAGGACATCTTCCAGAAGTACCTCACCACGCGCCTCCCGCTCCACCCCGACGACCTGGGTGAGCACGGCGGCGACAGGGCCGTCACCGTCCAGAGCATGATTCAGACGGCCGTGGAACACATGTACACGGAATCCGACGAGAACCGCTTCCTGGAGGTCACCTACGCCAACGGTGACAAGGAAGTCCTCTACTTCAAGGACTTCAACTCCGGCGCCATGATCGAGAACATCGTCGGCCGCGCGAAGAAAATGGCGATCAAGGACTTCCTCGACAAGAAGCAGAAGGGCATCCGCGTCTCCCACCTCCTCCAGGCCTGTGTGGACGAGTTCAAGGAGAACGAGGACCTCCCCAACACCACCAACCCCGACGACTGGGCCCGGATCTCCGGAAAGAAGGGCGAACGGATCGTCTACATCCGTACGCTCATCACCGGCAAACAGGGCGCGGACACCGGACGCTCCATCGACACGGTGGCCAACACCGGTCAGTACCTGTAAAAAACGGGGTGGCTGCGGGTGCCCTCACCGGGTACCCGCAGCCAACTGTTTTTCAGGCCACAGCCGGAGCGAGGCAATGACGCAAATGATCTCCCCACCAGCGCAAAGGCGTTCTAGGCTCTTCCGTACCGCCGAGTCGCGCAGTGCGGGGACGGGCACCGCACACGCACCGGAGCACCACCGGTACTTGAGCGGCGTCCCCGACCGAGGACGCCGCCGGGCAAGGAGGGCCGCATGACCGTACGGCGAGTAATGGGCATCGAGACGGAGTACGGGATCTCCGTCCCCGGCCACCCCAACGCCAATGCCATGCTCACCTCGTCCCAGATCGTCAACGCCTACGCGGCGGCGATGCACCGGGCCCGCAGGGCCCGCTGGGACTTCGAGGAGGAGAACCCGCTGCGCGACGCGCGAGGCTTCGACCTCGCCCGCGAGGTCGCCGACTCCAGCCAGCTCACCGACGAGGACATCGGCCTGGCCAACGTCATCCTCACCAACGGCGCGCGGCTGTACGTCGACCACGCACACCCCGAGTACAGCGCCCCCGAAGTCACCAACCCCCGCGACGCCGTCCTCTGGGACAAGGCCGGCGAACGCATCATGGCCGAAGCAGCCGAACGCGCCGCACAGCTCCCCGGCGCCCAGCCGATCCACCTCTACAAGAACAACACCGACAACAAGGGCGCCTCCTACGGCACGCACGAGAACTACCTGATGAAGCGGGAGACCCCCTTCTCGGACATCGTGCGCCACCTCACGCCGTTCTTCGTCTCCCGCCAGGTCGTCACCGGCGCCGGACGCGTCGGCATCGGCCAGGACGGCCACGAACACGGCTTCCAGCTCAGCCAGCGCGCGGACTACTTCGAGGTCGAGGTCGGCCTGGAGACCACCCTCAAGCGCCCGATCATCAACACCCGGGACGAGCCCCACGCGGACGCGGAGAAGTACCGCCGCCTCCACGTGATCATCGGTGACGCGAACCTCTCCGAGATCTCGACCTACCTGAAACTGGGCACCACGGCCCTCGTCCTGTCCATGATCGAGGACGGCTTCATCGCTGTCGACCTGGCCGTCGACCAGCCCGTACGCACCCTCCACCAGGTCTCCCACGACCCGACACTCAAGCGCCTCGTCAAGCTCCGCAGCGGACGCACACTGACCGCCGTACAGCTTCAGATGGAGTACTTCGAACTCGCGCGCAAGTACGTGGAGGAGCGGTACGGGGCCGACGCCGACGACCAGACCAAGGACGTCCTGGTCCGCTGGGAAGACACCCTGAACCGCCTGGAGAACGACCCCATGAGCCTCGCCGGCGAGCTCGACTGGGTCGCCAAGCGGGAACTCATGGAGGGCTACCGGCGCCGCGACGACCTCGACTGGGACGCCGCCCGGCTGCACCTGGTCGACCTCCAGTACGCCGACGTACGGGCCGAGAAGGGCCTCTACAACCGCCTCGTGGCCCGTGGACGCATCAAGCGCCTGCTGGACGAGGACGAGGTCGAGCGGGCCCGCACGAAGCCTCCGGAGGACACGCGCGCCTACTTCCGCGGACGCTGCCTGGAGCAGTACGCGGACGACGTCGCCGCGGCCTCCTGGGACTCCGTGATCTTCGATCTGCCGGGCAGGGACTCGCTCCAACGCGTCCCAACCCTGGAGCCGCTTCGCGGAACGCGTAATCACGTGAAAGAGCTCCTGGACCGCTGCCGCACGGCAGAAGACCTGGTCAGGGTCCTGTCGGGGCACTGAGCGGGCCTCTGGGCCGAGGCGGTCCGGCAGGGTGGAAAGTGCTGCGTCCGGGAATCATCGAGGTGGTTCCCGGACGTTGTGGCAACAACGGGGCCAATGTCGGACCCTGCTTGTAGGGTCTGATCAAGAACGTCGAACCGAGCGGGGTGAGGGTTATGGCGACCAAGGACACCGGCGGCGGACAGCAGAAGGCGACGCGCAGCACCGAGGAGGTCGAGGAGGCACCTGAGGCACAGGTATCCGAAGACCTCAAGGAGCGCCAGGAGAAGCTGAGCGACGACGTGGACTCTGTCCTGGACGAAATCGATGATGTACTTGAGGAGAACGCCGAGGATTTCGTTCGCTCATTTGTGCAAAAAGGTGGGCAGTGAGCCCGTTTTTCCTTCGATTCGAAGGTAGGGCTGCGGGGGAGCTTGCGAGTGGCAAACGAGCAGGAATCGAAGCGATGTTCGCGGTGTCAGAAGGAGAAGCCGCGAACCGTCTTCGCGAGCAACAAGTCCATGCGTGACGGTCTCCAGGCGTACTGCCGGGAGTGCTCTGCTGAGTACTACCGGCAGCGCCAGGAGGCGAAAGGGCGCCTGGTACGAGCAAAGGTGCCCGTCCCGCCCGGCTCCAAGCACTGTCGGGGCTGCGACGAGGTCAAGCCGCACAGTGACTGGCATCGAAGAAACAGTACTCCCGACGGTCTGGCGAGCCGCTGTAAGACTTGCAAGGCGGCCGCCGGGCCAGCTGGCCACCTCCGTCGGAAGTATGGCATCACCGAAGCAGGGCGTGACGAGATGATCGCCTCTCAAAAGGGCGTCTGCTGTATCTGTTTGGCAGCGTCAGCTGTCCAGGTTGATCACTGCCACAAGACGGGTAGGGTCCGAGGCGTAGTGTGCTTCAACTGCAATTCCGGCCTCGGCCTGTTGAGGGATGACCCTGACGCGATGCACCGAGCTGCCGATTACCTGGAAGGAAACGCGTGGAAGCCAACACTCGTAGCACCGGGCGTCTACCGGCTGCCTTCCTGACGCCCGGGTCGTCGTCCTTCATGGACTTCTTGTCCGACCATCAGCCCGAGATGCTCCCGGGTAAGCGGCAGTTGCCGCCCACCCAGGGTGCGATCGAGGCGCCCCACGGCACGACCATCGTGGCCGTCACCTTCCCGGGTGGTGTGGTTCTTGCCGGTGACCGGCGGGCGACCATGGGGAACGTCATCGCGCAGCGGGACATCGAGAAGGTGTTCCCGGCGGACGAGTACTCGGCTGTCGGCATCGCCGGCACCGCCGGTCTCGCCGTGGAGATGGTGAAGCTGTTCCAGCTGGAACTGGAGCACTTCGAGAAGGTGGAGGGTGCGCAGCTCTCGCTGGAGGGCAAGGCGAACCGGCTGTCCACCATGATTCGTTCGAACCTCGGTATGGCCATGCAGGGTCTTGCCGTGGTGCCGTTGTTCGCCGGGTTCGATGTGGACCGGGGGAAGGGGCGCATCTTCTCGTACGACGTGACGGGTGGGCGTTCCGAGGAGCACGGTTATGCCGCGACGGGGTCGGGGTCGATCTTCGCGCGCGGTGCGATGAAGAAGCTGTACCACCGTGATCTGAGTGAGGCGGACGCGACGACGCTGGTCATCCAGGCGTTGTACGACGCGGCGGACGACGACTCGGCGACCGGTGGTCCCGATGTCGCGCGTCGGATCTACCCGATTGTCACCGTGATCACCGAGGACGGTTTCCGCAGGCTGACGGATGATGAGGGTGCTGAGATCGCCCGTTCGATTCTGGAGCGGCGTCTGGAGCAGCCCGACGGCCCGCGTGCCGAGCTGCTGTAGTGCCTCTCGCTGTTCAGGTGGTCCAGTGACTTCGACAGAAAGGGACGGTTAATCCGGTGTCGACGCCGTTCTATGTCTCACCCCAGCAGGCGATGGCCGACCGGGCGGAGTATGCCCGTAAAGGCATCGCCCGTGGTCGCAGCCTGGTTGTGCTGCAGTATGCCGATGGCATCGTGTTCGTCGGCGAGAACCCGTCCCGTGCGCTGCACAAGTTCAGCGAGATCTATGACCGGATCGGCTTCGCGGCCGCCGGTAAGTACAACGAGTACGAGAACCTGCGGATCGGTGGTGTGCGGTATGCCGATATGCGCGGGTACACGTATGACCGTGCCGATGTGACGGCCCGTGGTCTGGCGAACGTGTACGCGCAGACGCTGGGCACGATCTTCTCTTCGGCGGCGGAGAAGCCGTACGAGGTGGAGTTGGTTGTCGCGGAGGTCGGTGAGTCGGCCGACGGTGATCAGATCTACCGGCTGCCGCATGACGGTTCGATCGTCGACGAGCATGGTTCGGTGGCGGTCGGTGGTAATGCCGAGCAGATCAGCACGTATCTGGATCAGCGTCATCAGGACGGGATGTCCTTGGCCGAGGCGTTGAAGCTGGCGGTTCAGGCTCTGTCGCGCGATACGAACGGCACCGAGCGGGAGATTCCGGCGGAGCGGCTGGAGGTGGCGGTGCTGGACCGTACGCGTCCGCAGAAGCGGAAGTTCAAGCGGATCGTCGGTCGTCAGCTGGGGCGGTTGCTGGAGGCCGGTGGGGCGACCACGGAGGCGGAGAGCGCCGAAGAGGAGTAGTCCGCCGGGCGGTTGTGTTCCGCCTTGTGTTGTTGTTTTTCGCACCCCGGTTGCCTGTGGCGGCCGGGGTGCGGGCGTTGGCGGGTTCAGGGGTGGCTGCGGGGCGGCGCTGTGGAGCCTCGTACGACGAGTTGGACGGGGATGTCGCCCTGGGTGGGGGTGCGGCCGTCGAGTACGGCGAGGAGTGCCTGCATGCCGCGTTCGCCGAAGAGTTCGGCGTCGAGCCGGACTGTGGTGAGTTCGGGGTCGATGGCGGTGGCGAGGGCGAGGTCGTCGAGGCCGGTGACGGAGAGGTCGTCGGGGACGCGCAGGCCGAGGCGGCGGATGGCCTTGTAGGCGCCGGCGGCGAGTTTGTCGTCGTCGCAGACTAGGGCGGTGGGGTGGGGGCCGGGGCCGGTGAGGGCGGCTGTGGTGGCCTGCTGGGCGCCTTCGATGGAGATGGGGGCGTGGATGGTGCGTACGTGGGTGTCCCGGGCGGTGGCGAGCCGTGTGGCGAGTTCGTGGGCGCGTACGGCGAAGGTCCAGGAGGGGATGTCGGCGGCGAGGTGGAGGAAGTGGCGGTGGCCGAGGGCGAGGAGGTGGTCGGCGACCTGGCGTACGCCGTCGGCGATGTCGAGGTTGACGGTGGCGGCGCCGAGGCTGCCGTGGGGGTCGCTGTCGAGCATGACGAGGGGGAGTTGGTCGCCGCGGATGGCGGTGAGGGCGTCGGCGGCCATGGAGGAGGCGAGGACGCCGTCGAGGGCGGCCCGGGCGGAGTGGAAGGGGTCGCGGGCGGGTCCGATGCCTTCGGGGGAGGGGTAGAGGACGACGCCGAAGCCGTGTTCGGCGGCGATGCGGGCGGCTCCGGTGTAGACGCCGGCGAAGAACTCTGTGGTGAGGGCGGGGACGACGAGGAGGACGGTGCGGGTGTGGCCGAGGCGTAGGTTGCGGGCGGCGAGGTTGGGGCGGTAGCCGAGGTCGCGGGCGGCGGTGCGGACGCGTTCGGCGGTGGTCTCGGAGACGCGACCGCGCCATTTGTCGCCGAGGACGAGGGAGACGGCGGCCTGGGAGACGCCCGCGGCCCGGGCGACGTCACGGCTGGTGGGTCGGGTGCTGCCTCGTGCCACCGTGGGCCTGCTCCTTCGGGTGGATGTGTGGACGTGTGGACTGGGCACATGGTACGTATGACGGGCGACGTTATACGTAACACTTCCGGCGTCGCGGCTGACGGGAAGGGCTGGTCATGGCGGCGGGATACCTGGAGATCCTCAGGGCACGGCATGCGGCGCGGCTGCTCGTGGGCACCCTGGTGGGCCGGTTGCCGAACGCCACGGCGGCGATCGCGATCGTGCTGTTCGTCCGGGCCGAGGGCGGCACCTACAGCCTCGCCGGCGGGCTCGCCGCGGCCTACGGGGTGGCCAATGCCGTGGGACAGCCGCTGCTGGGGCGGCTGGTCGACCTGTACGGGCAGCCTCGGGTCCAGTTGTCGTCCGCGCTCGTTTCGGCGTTCGGGATGGCGGCGTTCGCGTTCGCGGGCACCGGTCCGCTGCCGTTCGCGTATGCCGCGGTGGCGGTCGCCGGGCTGTTCACGCCGCCCCTGGAGGGCGGTCTGCGGGCGCTGTGGCCCTCTGTCCTCCGTAAGGAGGGGCAGGTGCACACGGCGTACGCGATGGACGCGGTGGCGCAGGAAGTCCTGTTCACGGTGGGGCCGTTGCTGGTGACGGTGTGCGCGTCGCTGTGGTCGGCGCAGGTTGCGTTGCTCGTGCTGAACGTGATCGGGGTCCTGGGGGCGCTCTCCGTGGTGCTGTCGCCGCCTTCGCGGGAGTGGCGTTCGGCGCCGCGTGAGGCGCACTGGCTGGGCGCGCTGCGGTCGCCGGGGCTGCTGGTGATGCTGGGTGCGTTCCTGTTCGTGGGGATCGCGCTGGGGTCGATCACGGTGGCGTCGGTGTCGTACGCGGACGAGCACGGTGGTGACACGGTGTACGGCTGGCTGATGGCGGCGGTCGGGCTGGGCGCGCTGCTGGGCGGGTCGGTGTACGGGGCGCGGCAGTGGGGTGGGCCGGCGGAGCGGCGGTTGACGGTGCTGGTGGGGTTTCTGGCGGTGTGTTATCTGCCGTTGACGCTGATGCCGGGTGCGGTCGCGATGACGTTGCTGATGGTGCTCGCCGGTGTGTTCCTGGCGCCGGCTCTCGCGTGTGTGTTCGTGCTGGTGGACCGGCATGCTCCGCGGGGGACGGTCACCGAGGCTTTCTCCTGGCTTGTGACGACGTTCACCGTGGGTTCGTCGCTGGGCACGGGGCTCACGGGGCCGGTCGTGGAGTGGGGCGGAACGCTGTGGGGGTTCGTCGTGCCGGGGGGCGCGGGGGCGGTGTCGTTGCTGGTTCTGCTGGTCACCGGGCGGGTGCTGGCGGCTCCCGTTGGGGGTGCGGTGGTTGCGGTCTCATCGGAAAATGATCCAAACCGTGCTGCCGGATCCCGTTTCAGCTCGGTGGATCGGGCGTAATGTTCAGTCATGGACCGCCGCATTTTCGGGCTGGAGAACGAGTACGGCGTCACGTGTACGTTCAGGGGACAGCGGCGTCTGTCTCCCGACGAGGTGGCTCGGTACCTCTTCCGCCGTGTCGTGTCATGGGGCCGTAGCAGCAATGTCTTTCTGCGAAACGGCGCACGCCTCTATCTTGACGTGGGGTCACATCCGGAATACGCGACACCGGAATGTGACGACCTGACGGAACTCGTCACTCACGACAAGGCCGGCGAGCGCATTCTCGAAGGACTCCTGGTGGACGCCGAACGACGCCTGCACGAGGAAGGAATCGCGGGCGACGTCTACCTCTTCAAGAACAACACGGACTCGGCGGGCAACTCGTACGGTTGCCACGAGAACTATCTGGTGGCCCGCCATGGGGAGTTCTCCCGGCTCGCGGACATCCTCATTCCGTTCCTCGTCACCCGTCAGCTTCTGTGCGGTGCGGGCAAGGTGCTGCAGACGCCGCGCGGTGCCGTGTACTGCGTGAGCCAGCGGGCGGAGCACATCTGGGAGGGCGTCTCCTCGGCGACGACCCGGTCCCGGCCGATCATCAACACGCGTGACGAACCGCACGCGGACGCCGAGCGCTATCGCCGGCTGCATGTCATCGTCGGCGATTCGAACATGTCCGAGACGACGATGCTTCTCAAGGTCGGTGCCACCGACCTCGTGCTGCGCATGATCGAGGCGGGCACGGTGATGCGGGACCTGACCCTGGAGAACCCGATCCGGGCGATCCGCGAGGTCAGCCATGACATCACGGGCCGCCGCAAGGTGCGGCTGGCCAGCGGCCGGGAGGCCTCGGCGCTGGATGTGCAGCGCGAGTACTACGAGAAGGCCGTGGACTTCGTCGACCGGCGGGGTATCCGCACGGGCACGGTCGCTCAGGTGCTGGAGCTGTGGGGCCGGGTGCTCGACTCCATCGAGGCCGAGGATCTGGACCGGATCGGCACCGAGATCGACTGGGTGATGAAGTACCAGCTCATCGAGCGGTACCGGGCCAAGCACAACATGACGATGTCGCATCCGCGCGTCGCCCAGATCGACCTCGCCTATCACGACATTCACCGCAGGCGGGGTCTTTACTACCTGCTGGAGAGAAAGAACCAAGCCGCGCGGATCTGCAACGACTTGAAGATCTTCGAGGGCAAGTCGGTTCCGCCGCAGACCACCAGGGCGCGGCTGCGCGGTGACTTCATCAGGCGGGCTCAGGAACAGCGCCGTGATTTCACGGTCGACTGGGTGCATCTGAAGCTCAACGACCAGGCGCAGCGCACGGTGTTGTGCAAGGACCCGTTCCGTTCGGTGGACGAGCGGGTGGAGAAACTGATCGCCGGAATGTGACCGGCTGCTGGTCGGCCGGTGCGTAGACCGTGTGGGATCCCGGTGCCCGGAGGCGTTCGCGCCTCCGGGCACCGGCGTTTACTCGCGCTGCCATGACCCTGTGCAGTCCGACGGCGTGTCCTGTGCCGCTCCGTGCCGGGGGGCGCGTAGGTCGTAGAGTGGCGGCGATTGTCCCCGCCCCCGATCCCAGTTGGACTGATGAACTACAACACGAAACGACGCATGGTCGCGCTGCTGGCCGTTCCCGCCCTGTTGTTCACCGCCGCCGCGTGCGGATCGGACGACAAGAAGAAGGACGAGGCGGTGGTGGGCGGCGTCGCCGAGATCAAGGGGAAGGTCGGGGAGAAGCCCGAGATCTCTGTGCCCAAGGGCGATAAGCCGGCCGGGAAGACCGTGGTCAAGACGGTTACGGAGGGCAGCGGAAGTCCGATCAAGGCCTCCGACTTCGTCCGGCTGGACTGGACCGTTGAGAAGTGGGGCGGCGCTGAGGAACTCGGTGGCACCTGGGCCGCCGCGGCAGACGGCGCGACGGCCCGAAGGCAGTCCGTCGAGCAGGTCGGCAAGCAGAGCCAGCAGCTGCCCGAGAAGATCCTCGATGCGGTGAAGGGCAAGAAGCCCGGCAGCCGGATCCTGGTGCAGGGCACCGCGGGTGACCTGATCGGCCAGAACCTGAACACGTCCGCCGGGCTCGCCGCGACGGACGTGCTGGTGTGGGTGGTCGACACGGTCGGTGCGGGCACCATCGACGTCAAGGCCGAGGCCAAGGGCGAGCAGGCGGCCTCCGAGGCGGGCCTGCCCAAGGTCGAGGCCCCGTCGCAGAAGGCGGCGGTCATCACCATCCCCAAGGGCGTCAAGGCTCCCAAAGGTCTTGAGCAGCAGGTGCTGATCAAGGGCAGCGGCAAGAAGGTCGAGGCCGGTCAGGGGCTCGTCGCCCAGTACACCGGGGTCAAGTGGGAGGACGGGAAGAAGTTCGACTCCTCCTGGGACCACGGTGGCGCCACCGCCTTCCAGATCGGCACCGGCTCGGTGGTGACAGGCTGGGACAAGGGCCTGGTCGGCAAGAACGTGGGCGACCGGGTGCTGCTGGTGATCCCGCCCTCCCTCGGCTACGGCGCGAGCCCGAGCAGTGAGCTGGCCAAGAACACGCTGGTCTTCGTGGTGGACATCCTCGGCACCGTCTGAGCGCGCTCGTCTGTGAGACTGTTCCCGACGCAGGTCACGTAACAAGGAGTGATGAAGTGAGCATCGAGAAGCCCGAGATCGACTTCCCCGGCGGCGAGCCCCCGGCGGATCTCCAGATCAAGGACATCTGGGAGGGCGACGGCGCCGAAGCGGTGGCGGGTCAGAACGTCACCGTCCACTACGTGGGAGTTTCCTTCAGCACGGGCGAGGAGTTCGACGCCAGCTGGAACCGGGGTACCCCGTTCAAGTTCCCGCTGGGCGGGGGCCGGGTCATCAAGGGCTGGGACCAGGGTGTCCAGGGCATGAAGGTCGGCGGCCGGCGTGAGCTGACCATCCCGGCCCACCTTGCCTACGGCAACCAGAGCCCCACGCCGGCGATCAAGCCGGGCGAGACGCTGATCTTCGTGGTGGACCTGGTCGCGGTCTGACCTCCGATCCGATCGTCGTACGACAGTCGAATGTGATCGGGATTGGGTCGGATCGTCGTATGAAATAGGTACGGGGTTCGACCGGATTTGATCATTTGGGGTCCATGCCTGTCCGGGCATGGACCCTCGGCTTTTGCCGCGCCACTTCGGGGCGGTACGGTCATCCGTCGTAAGCACCATAGGGAAGACGAAGGGCGTCGATGGCCATTGCCAAGGCAGAGCGGCTGATGAACCTGGCGCTGTGCCTGCTCGGGACGCGCAGGCCGCTGAGCAAGCGCGAGCTGCGTGACTCCATCGAGGCCTACCTCGAAGCGGGCAGCGACGACTCCTTCAACCGGATGTTCGAGCGCGACAAGGACGATCTGCGCGAACTCGGGCTCGTCATCGAGACGGTGGAGAACCTCGACGGTGAGGTCGGCTACCGCGCCGGCCGTGACAGCAACCGGCTGCCGCCCATCACCCTCGACGCCGAGGAGGCCGCCGCCCTGGGCCTGGCCGCGAAGGTCTGGCAGCAGGCCCGCCTCGCCGGTGCGGCCAGCGGCGCGCTGCAGAAGCTGCGTGCGGCCGGGCTGCCCGAGGATGTCGACCCCTACGAGCCCCATGGCGCCCTGGAACCGCGTATTCCGGTGCACGAGGCCGCCTTCGAGCCGCTGATGCTGGCCTGCCGGGACCGCCGCCCGGTCGCCTTCGACTACCGCAAGGCCACAGCCGCCCGCCCGGAGCCCCGTCAGGTGGAGCCGTGGGCGCTGGAGTGCTGGCGCGGGCACTGGTATCTGGCGGGCTGGGACCGCGACCGGGGCGCCGAACGCGTGTTCAGGCTGTCGAGGATCACCGGCAAGGTCCGCAGTCGGAGCGCGAAGTTCACCGCCGATGTGCCCGATGTCGTCACGGTCCGCGAGACCGTCGCCAGCTGGGCGGGGGAGAGCGCCGACCGTTCCGCGCTGATCCGGCTGCGGGCGAGCGCCGGCTACCCCCTTCGGGCGAAGGCGTCCCAGGTGCGGGAACTCGGCGACGGCTGGGACGAGTTGGAGATTCCGTACGGGCACGGGCTGGATGCCTGGCTGGTGGAGTTCGGGCCGGACGTGGTGGTCCTGGAACCGGCCGAGCTGCGTGCCGACGTGGTGGACCGGCTGCGCGCCGTGGCCAAGGGCTGAGGGAGAGCACAAACAAGTGGCAGGCAAACCGGCCAGGCCCGTGAACGCCATCGACCAGACGCGGCGGATGCTGTCCCTGGTGACGTATCTGCGCGAGCGGCCCGGCGCGCGCGTCGGCGACGTCGCCCGCGCGTTCGGGATCACCGAGGACGAGCTGGTCTCGGACCTGGACGTGCTGCCCATGTGCGGCACCAGCTTCCGCGGCGGCGACCTGCTCGACATCGACACCGACGGCGAGCGGATCTGGTGGCACAACCCCGCCGCCCTCGGTGAGGAGGCCGCCGAACCGCTCAGACTCGCCGCCGACGAGGCGACCGCACTGCTGGTCGCCGCCCGCGCGGTGTCCACCCTGCCCGGGCTGCGCGAGGGCGACCGGCAGGCGCTGCTGCGGGCCACCGCAAAGGTGGAGACGGCGGCCGGCGAGGCCGCCGGGGCCAGCGCACGGCTGTCGGTGACCTTCGAGTCCGAGGGCGGGGTCTTCGCGGACGTCGACCGGGCGATCTCCGAGCGCCGTCGTCTGTGGATCCGCTACTACTCGCCCGCCCGCGACGAGCTCACCGAACGGGAGATCGACCCGATCCGCCTGGTCAGCGTCGGACACACCTACGTGGAGGCCTGGTGCCGGCGCTCCGAGGCGCGTCGTACCTTCCGCCTCGACCGGGTCGCCGAGATCAGGATCCTGGACGAACCCGCCGCCCCGCCCGAGATAGAACTGCGGGACCTGTCGGAGGGCCTGGTGCAGCCCGCCGCCGAGGATCCCGAGGTGGTCGTGGAGGTCGGGCCCGGCGGGCGCTGGGTCGCCGAGTACTACCCGCACGACAGCGCGGATGAGCTTCCCGACGGCGGGCTGCGTATCACCCTGCGCACCCCCGATCCGGCGTCGCTGCGGCGCCTGGCTCTGCGGCTCGGCCGTGACGGGCGCATCGTCTCGCCGCAGGACCTGGCGGACAGCGCCCGGCAGGCCGCCCAGGAGGCGCTGGCGGCGTACGACGCCCCGGAGGCCGATGGGACGCGGTCGCGGACGTCCGGGGCGCACGGAGTTGAGGACGGGCTGTACGACAGGCGGGAGCAGGGGCGTTGAGCGAGTCTCCGATGTCAGGATCTCCGATGTCAGGTATCCGGGACATGACCGTGGCCGCGGCCTTCGCCGGAATGAGAAGGGTGGCCCCCGTCGTGTTCCGGGCCGCCTGCCCGGACTGCCGCGGCAACTTCGAGCTCACCGCGGGCGCCCTGCGCCTGGCCATCGGCGCCACCAGCCGTACCACCTTCTACTCCTTCACCTGCCCCGACTGCGACGTGACCGTCCGCAAACCGGCCGGCGAGCGCGTGGTCGAACTGCTCACCGGCGGCGGCGTCAGGACACTGCGGCTGGCCGGGCCGTCGTGAGGCCCTGGGCGGCCCACGGCCGGGGCCCGGTGAGGGGCTAGGCTCGGCGCCATGTTCTGGCCGATGTTCGCGATCGCTGTGGGGTTCCTGGGACTCGCCGTTCTCGGGGTGCTCGCCGTCCGGGTCTTCCTGGAGGCGCAGCGCCTGGGAAGGCAGGTCACGGACTCGGCGCGGCGCATCAACCGGGCCGCCGAGGACCTCGAACGGGCCGCCGCGCACACGGCACGCTCTGTGGACGCACTGTGACTGTCCGACGGCTCTCCTGTGAGTCCTCGGGTTGATGTGTTTTGGGCGACTTCGCCCTGTCACCTTGTCGGTGTCGGCAGGTACGCTGCTGATCGCGGCCGGAAAACGAGGCCCGGACCGCAAACCGGGAGTACGCACAGGGATTGCCTCAGGTTTACCCCCGAGCGTTACGATCGCTGTGAACACGACGGTCGGACGCCTGTCCGAACGATCGGACAGCACCCCCACCCAGCCGCCTCGGTGAGAAGGTAAAGACTTATGTTCGGAAGGCTCGGAGCCCCCGAGATCATTCTCATCCTCGTCGTCATCATCCTGCTGTTCGGCGCGAAGAAGCTTCCGGACATGGCGCGCTCGCTCGGCAAGTCCGCGCGCATCCTGAAGAGCGAAGCCAAGGCGATGAAGTCGGAGGGTCAGGAACCCGCCCCCGCGGCTCCGCCGTACACCGAGGAGCAGCCCCCGGTGCAGCGCACCATCCAGGCCGCCCCCGGTGACGTGACGAGCGCGCGCCCGGTCACCGAGCCCACGGACACGACCAAGCGCTGACGCTGACGCAAGGCCGGATGCCTCCGGCCTGCCGCACGAGATGAGGACGTGGGTTGCTCAAGTCTGCCCGCAACAAGGAGAAGGAGAGGGATCCCGAGGGGCGGATGCCCCTCGTGGAGCATCTCCGCGAGCTCCGCAACCGGGTCGCGAAGGCCATGCTGGCCATCGTGATCGTCACGGTCGTGGCCGCCTTCTTCTACAACGACATCATCAACTTCTTCACGAAGCCGGTGCTCGACTCGGTCGGATGCCCGACATCGTTCTCCGAGCTGGCGAGGCAGCAGAGCGCGGGGGACAACCCCTGCGCGCAGATCACGATCAACGGCCTGCTCGCGCCCTTCACGCTCGCGCTGAAGGTGTCGCTCATGGCCGGCGTCGTGCTCGCCTCGCCGATCTGGCTCTACCAGCTCTGGGCGTTCGTCGCTCCGGGTCTGCACAAGAGCGAGAAGAAGTACGCGTACGCGTTCGTGGCCTCCGGTGTCCCGCTGTTCCTCGGGGGCGCCTACTTCGCCTACCGGGTGCTCCCCACCACCGCGAAGGTGCTGATCGAGTTCACGCCGTTCGGCGTCGACAACCTGCTGCCGCTGGACGACCTGCTCGACCTCGTCACGCGTATGGTGCTCGTCTTCGGTCTCTCCTTCGAGCTGCCGCTGCTGCTGATCATGCTCAATCTCACCGGGATTCTCACCGGCAAGCGCATGGCCGGCTGGTGGCGCGGCATGATCATGGGCATCACGGTGTTCGCGGCGATCGCGACGCCCAGTACGGACCCGCTGACCATGCTGGCGCTCGCCGGACCGATCTGGATCCTGTACTTCGGCGCGGTTGCCTTCTCGCTGACGAACGACCGGCGCAAGCGCCGCCGCGAGGCGGAGGGCCCGGACGACGACGAGGCCTCCGACCTCGACCTCACCCCCGAGGACATCGGCGAGATCGAGACCGTCTCCGCCAGCCGCACCGGACTTCCCGAACAGCCGGGCACGGAACGGGTCAACGGCTATGACGACGTGACCTGAGGCTTCCTCTCACCCCGACGCGGAGGCGGCCGGGGCGCCCACCCGGCGCCCCGGCCGCTTTCATGTTGCTTGAGCTGCGCCGATCCCGGGTTTCACGGACATCGATCCGGATAATGATCGTCCTGTTGTCAGTGGGGGCCGGTAGTCTCGAAAGCACGATGACAGAGGACCTCTCACCGGCCGAGCGGTATGCGGCAGCACGCAAGCGCGCTGTCGAGCAGGCCACCGCACTCGCGTCCTTCCGCGAGATGTACGACTTCGGCCTCGACCCCTTCCAGATCGAGGCCTGCCAGGCGCTCGAAGCCGGGAAGGGCGTGCTGGTGGCCGCCCCCACCGGTTCGGGCAAGACGATCGTCGGCGAGTTCGCCGTCCATCTCGCCCTCCAGCAGGGCAAGAAGTGCTTCTACACGACGCCCATCAAGGCCCTGTCGAACCAGAAGTTCTCCGACCTGTGCCGTCGTTACGGCGCGGACAAGGTCGGCCTGCTCACCGGCGACAACAGCGTCAACTCCGATGCCCCCGTGGTCGTGATGACCACCGAGGTGCTCCGGAACATGCTGTACGCGGGCTCGCAGACCCTCCTGGGCCTCGGCTACGTGGTGATGGACGAGGTGCACTACCTCTCCGACCGCTTCCGCGGCGCCGTGTGGGAGGAAGTGATCATCCACCTCCCCGAGTCGGTCACCCTCGTCTCGCTGTCGGCGACCGTGTCCAACGCCGAGGAGTTCGGCGACTGGCTCGACACCGTGCGCGGCGACACCCAGGTGATCGTCTCCGAGCACCGGCCCGTGCCCCTGTTCCAGCACGTGCTCGCCGGGCGCCGGATGTACGACCTCTTCGAGGAGGGCGAGGGCAGCAGGAAGGCCGTCAACCCCGACCTCACGAGGCTCGCGCGGATGGAGGCCCAGCGGCCCTCCTTCCAGGACCGCAAACGCGGGCGTGCCATGCGCGAGGCCGACCGTGAGCGGGAGCGCAGATCGCGCTCACGCGTGTGGACGCCGGGACGCCCCGAAGTCATCGAACGGCTCGACAACGAGGGCCTGTTGCCCGCCATCACGTTCATCTTCAGCCGCGCGGCCTGCGAGGCCGCCGTACAGCAGTGCCTGTACGCGGGACTGCGGCTGAACGACGACGAGGCGCGGGAGCGGGTGCGTGCCCTCGTCGAGGAGCGCACCGCCTCCATCCCCGACGAGGACCTGCACGTCCTCGGGTACTACGAGTGGCTGGAGGGCCTGGAGCGAGGCATCGCCGCCCACCACGCGGGCATGCTGCCCACGTTCAAGGAGGTCGTCGAGGAACTCTTCGTGCGAGGCCTCGTGAAGGCCGTGTTCGCCACCGAGACCCTCGCGCTCGGCATCAACATGCCCGCCCGCTCGGTCGTGCTGGAGAAGCTCGTCAAGTGGAACGGCGAACAGCACGCCGACATCACCCCCGGCGAGTACACCCAGCTGACCGGCCGCGCCGGCCGTCGTGGCATCGACGTCGAGGGCCACGCCGTCGTGCTGTGGCAGCGCGGCATGAGCCCCGACCACCTGGCGGGACTGGCCGGCACACGCACGTACCCGCTGCGCTCCAGCTTCAAGCCGTCGTACAACATGGCGGTCAACCTCGTGGACCAGTTCGGGCGGCACCGCTCGCGCGAGCTGCTGGAGACCTCGTTCGCGCAGTTCCAGGCCGACAAGTCGGTCGTCGGGATCTCCCGGCAGGTGCAGCGCAACGAGGAGGGCCTGGACGGCTACAAGGAGTCCATGACCTGCCACCTGGGCGACTTCGAGGAGTACGCGGCACTGCGCCGCGACCTCAAGGACCGTGAGACCGACCTGGCCCGGCAGGGCGCCGCCCAACGGCGCGCCGAGGCCGCCGTCGCGCTGGAGAAGCTCAAGCCCGGTGACATCATCCACGTCCCCACGGGCAAGTACGCGGGCCTCGCGCTCGTCCTCGACCCCGGACTGCCCGCCGGCCGGTCCAACGGCCACCGCGGCTTCGAGCAGCACGACGGCCCACGCCCGCTGGTGCTGACGTCCGAACGACAGGTGAAGCGCCTGGCGTCCATGGACTTCCCGGTGCCCGTCGAGCCGTTGGAGCGGATGCGGGTCCCCAAGTCCTTCAACCCGCGTTCGCCGCAGTCCCGTCGCGACCTCGCCTCCGCGCTGCGCACCAAGGCCGGGCACATCCCGCCCGAGCGGGCCCGCAAGCAGCGGGCCCAGGCGGCGGACGACCGCGAGATCGCCCGGCTGCGCACCGCGATCCGCGCCCACGCCTGCCACGGCTGCAACGACCGTGAGGACCACGCCCGTTGGGCCGAGCGCTACCACCGGCTGCTGCGCGACACCTCGCAGCTGGAACGGCGCATCGAGGGCCGCACGAACACCATCGCCCGTACGTTCGACCGCATCGTCGCCCTGCTCACCGAGCTGGACTATCTGCGGGCCGACGAGGTGACCGAGCACGGCAAGCGGCTCGCCCGTCTCTACGGCGAGCTGGACCTGCTGGCCAGCGAATGCCTGCGCGCGGGCGTGTGGGAGGGACTGTCCCCCGCCGAACTCGCCGCCTGCGTCTCGGCGTTGGTGTACGAGTCCCGGGTCGCGGACGACGCCATGGCACCGAAGGTGCCGTCCGGCAAGGCCAAGGCCGCGCTCGGCGAGATGGTGCGCATCTGGGGCCGGCTCGACGCGCTGGAGGAGGAGTTCCGGATCACCCAGAGCGAGGGCGTCGGCCAGCGCGAGCCGGACCTCGGCTTCGCCTGGGCGGCCTACGAGTGGGCCTCCGGCAAGGGCCTCGACGAGGTGCTGCGCGAGGCGGAGATGCCGGCCGGCGACTTCGTCCGGTGGTGCAAGCAGGTCATCGACGTCCTCGGGCAGATCTCGGCCGCGGCACCGGTCTCCGGCGTAGAGGGGTCAACGGTCGCGAAGAACGCGCGCAAGGCCGTGGAGGGACTGCTGCGGGGGGTTGTGGCGTACTCGTCCGTGGGGTAGCCGTCGGTGGTTCGGCGGGTTGTGGTTCGGCTCGGTGGGTGCGTGCGGGTTCCCTGTGGCCGTTCGCGCCCACCCCGGTGCGTCGTAGGTGGCCTCGGTGTCGCGTCCCATCGGGGCCCGCCTGTGCTGTCTGCCGGTCTCCCGGGTGACCACGTGCTGGTCGCGGTCGCGCTCTCGGGGCCGTGGCGGTTCAGGGGCGGCTGTTCAGGTACGCGCGCCAGCCGCCGTACGCCGTGATGTCCTCGGCGCCTTCGAGGGCCGCCGGTTCGCACAGGAAGCCGGATACGTGGGTGCCGTCGGCGAGTTCGACACGGCCAAGGGCCATCGGGCGGGGGAGGGCGGCCAGGAAGTGGCCGAGGCCTTCGGCGGGAAGACGCCACACCTCCGCCTCGATGGACGCCCCGCCGGTTTCCCCCTCGCCGACATGGACCAGGCCCGGCTTCGGCGGGGTCGTGGGGAGCGCGTGCAGGCGGTAGACGGGTGCCGTCGTGGTCGTACGGTCCAACCGGGCCCCCAGGGCGAGGAGTTGGGGGTTGAGCGGCTGGCCCGCGAGATGCGCCCCGACCACCGCGAGGCGGGCCTCGGGCTGGAGCAGGCGGGCGATCGTGGCGAGCCGGTCATCGGTGAACGCCGGGCCGATCAGCATCACGCCGAACGGGAGACCGTCCACCTGGCCCGCGGGTACGGCGACCGCGGCCTGGTCGAAGAGGTTGGTGGAGTTGGTGAAGCGGCCCAGCCGGGCGTTGGCGCCCAGTGGATCGGCGGCGACCTCGGCGAGGGTGGGGTGGCCGGGGGCAGTGGGCAGCAACAGGGCGTCCGCGTCGGCCAGTTCGGCGAGGGCGCGGGTGCGCAGGGCGGCCAGCCGCTCCTGGTCCGCGTAGAGCTGGTGTGCGGGGATGTCGCGGGCGCGGGTGATGATGCCGGCGACGGTGGGGTCGAGGGACGCGCCCGCTTCACCGCCCTCGGCGAGCAACTTGTCGACAAAGGTGCCCACTGCTGTGTAGCGCTCCGCGACGAACGCGCCCTGGTACAGCATCGCGGCGGCCTCCGTGAACGGCTTGAGGTCGAGCGTGCGCACGGAGACGCCCGCGGTGCGGAGCTGGGTCACCGCGGCCTCGTACGCCTGCGCCCAGCCGGGGTCGAGTTCGCCGAGTTGGCCGATCGGTGGGACCGCCACGCGCCAGGGGCCGGGGGCGCGCTGGGGCAGGGGCGGGAGGTCGCGGGCGGACGGGGACGCCATGTGCGCGAGTGCCTGCTCGGCCTCGGGGAGCGTACGGGCGAAGACGGTCACGCAGTCGAGGGAGGCGCAGGCCGGGACGACGCCGGTCGTGGGGACCAGGCCTCGGGTCGGCTTGAGGCCGACGATGCCGTTGAAGGCGGCGGGGACGCGGCCGGAGCCGGCGGTGTCGGTGCCGAGGGCGAAGTCGACGAGGCCCAGTGTCACGGCGGTGGCTGAGCCGGAGCTCGATCCGCCGCTGATGCGGGTGGGGTCGTGGGCGTTGCGGACGGGGCCGTAGGGGGAGCGGGTGCCTACCAGGCCGGTGGCGAACTGGTCGAGGTTGGTGGTGCCGAGGAGGAGGGCGCCGGCGTTCTTGAGGCGGGCGACGACCGGGGCGTCGGCCTCGGGGTGGTAGGCGTAGGCGGGGCAGCCGGCGGTGGTGGGGAGGCCCTGGACGTCGATGTTGCCCTTGGCGGCGAAGAGTTTGCCGGCGAGGGGGAGGTGGTCGCCTGCGGCGAGGCGTTCGTCGATGCGGGTGGCTTCCGCCTCGACCTCGGGCTGGGGTCGTAGGTCGATCCAGACCTCGGGGCGGGCTACGGCGTCGATGCGGGCGTAGGCCAGGCGGACTCGGGTCAGGGTCGACATCTGTGCTCCTTGGGGTGGGGTCGTGCTGTCGGCGGCGGGTGCGCGGTGAGTTGTTTCGCCCCCGCCGCCCCTACCCGTCCCGTTCCTGGGGGCTGCGCCCCCAGACCCCCGCTTTCGGCCCTGAAGGGGCCTCGTCCTCAAACTCCCCCAGAGGGGGGACCCCCAACGGGCTGAATATTCAGCCTCTCCGGCGTTTGAGGAGCGGGGGTTCGGGGGCGGAGCCCCCGAGGACGGGACGGGTAGGGGCGGCGGGGGCGGACAATTACGCAGGCCGCATGTCAGGCGGTCGGTGTCAGGACGATCAGCGCCGTGCCCGCCTCCACCTGTGCGCCGGGCCTGGTCAGGATTTCGTGGACCACCCCTGTTATCGGGGCGTGTATCCGGGACTCCATCTTCATCGCCTCCAAGGCCAGGAGCGGCTGGCCCGCTGTCACCTCGTCGCCCGGCGAGACGTTCAACTGCCACACCGACGCCGCGAATTCGGCCTCGATCAGATGCCCTCCGGCCGGGATCGTCACCTCGGGGGACGCGGTGGGGGGTGCCGTTGCCGCCTCCGCCCTCGTGAACTCGCCCGCCGCCTCCCACGCGTCCCGTTCCGTCGAGAAGGCCGCGCCCTGACGGGAGCGGAACTCCGCGATCGACTCGGCGTTCTCCGTCAGGAACTCCTCGTACTCCGCCAGCGAGAAGAGGCCCTCCTCGATACGGGGGACGAAGCGGCCCGAGGTGATGTCGGCACGCAGGTCGAGGAGTTCGTCCGGCTCGACGGCGTACCACTTGATGCGGTCGAAGAACCGCAGCAGCCACGGGGAACCCGGCTCGAACGCGCCACGCTGCTGCCAGCCCGACCACACCTGGGTCGTACGGCCGACGAACTGGTAACCGCCCGGCCCCTCCATGCCGTAGACGCAGAGGTAGGCGCCGCCGATGCCCACCGAGTTCTCCGCGGTCCAGGTACGGGCCGGGTTGTACTTCGTCGTGACCAGGCGGTGGCGGGGGTCCAGCGGGGTGGCCACCGGGGCGCCCAGGTAGACGTCCCCCAGGCCCAGTACGAGGTACTCCGCCTCGAAGACCGTGCGGTACACGTCGTCGACCGAGTCGAGACCGTTCACCCGGCGGATGAACTCGATGTTCCAGGGGCACCAGGGCGCGTCGTCACGGACGCCCGCCATGTAGCGGGCGATGGCCTCGCGGGTCGCCGGGTCGTCCCAGGAGAGGGGGAGGTGGATCGTGCGGGAAGGAACCGTGAGACGGTCCGCGGGAGGCAGTGCGGTCGCCGTCTGCCGTATCGCAGCGAGCAGTTCCGGTTGGGGGAGCAGGGCCGGGTCCGCCTGGATCTGGAGGGAGCGGATGCCCGGCGTCAGGTCGGTCACCCCCGCCAGGTCCAGCTCCGTCACCGCCTCCATCAGCGCGTGGACGCGCATCCGGAGAGCCAAGTCCAGTTGCATGGGCCCGAATTCGACCAGCAGGTTGTCGTCGCCGCTGCGGCGGTACGTGATGTCGCCGTCCCGGGCCAGTACGCCCCCGTCCACAATCGCCGCCCGTCGTACGCCCGTTGTGTCCACCGGTGCGAAGCGGACCGTGTCTCCGGGACGCAGCTGGCCCAGTTTCCAGCGTTCCGTGCTGAGAACGGTCGCCGGGCACACGAAGCCGCCGAGGGAGGGGCCGTCCGGGCCCAGCAGGACCGGCATGTCGCCGGTGTAGTCGACGGCGCCCACGGAGTACGGCGTGTCGTGGATGTTGGACGGGTGCAGGCCCGCCTCGCCGCCGTCGGTGCGTGCCCAGCGGGGCTTGGGACCTACCAGTCGTACGCCGGTGCGGGCCGAGTTGAAGTGGACCTTCCAGTCGGCCGCGTAGAAGTCGTGGATGTCCTCCTCGGTGAAGAACTCCGGTGCCGCGTGCGGGCCTTCGACGGCGCCGATGTGCCAGGGGGAGGCGAACTCCGGGCGGTCGGTCGGGGGGACCGGGGCGCCCGACGCCGTCGTCGCCCCGCCGTGCAGAACGTCGCCCGTGCGCAGTGCCCGGCCGCCGTGCCCGCCGAACCTGCCCAGCGTGAAGGTGGCCGCGCTGCCGAGGAACGGCGGCACGTCCAGGCCCCGGCCCGCGAACAGCACGTACGTCCGCAGGCCCTGTTCCGCCGGGGCGCCGATCGCCAGTACGGCACCCGCCGGCACCGTCACCGGCTCCCACTGCGCGACCGGCGTGCCGTCCAGCGTGACCGGCGCCGGGGCCCCGGTCACGCACACCGTCGTGGGATGCGTGAACCTCAACGACGGGCCCTGGAGGGTGCATTCGAGGCCGGGGGCGCCCTCGTCGTTGCCCAGGGCGCGGTTGCCGAGGCGGAACGAGCGGTCGTCCATCGGGCCGCACGGAGGCACGCCCACCTGCCAGTAGCCGGTGCGGCCCGGCCAGTCCTGGACCGTGGTGAGCGTCCCGCCGGAGACGACCTCGATGCGCGGAGTCGGATCGCTCACCCCGGTGAGGGTCGCCGTCGAATGCGTCGCGGAGCGGAAGTCCCGGTTCGCCAGCGCCGCCCGCACCAGCCCGAGGTTCGTCTCGATGCCGTCGACCCGGGTGCGGGCCAGCGCCTCGTCGAGCCGGCGCAGCGCGTGCTCCCGGTCGGCGCCGTACGCGATCACCTTCGCGAGCATCGGGTCGTACGACGTGGTCACCTCGGTGCCCGTTTCCACCCAGCCGTCGATCCGCACCCCGCCCGGGAACTCCACTCGCGTCAACAGGCCCGCGCTGGGGCGGTGTTCGCGCGAGGGGTCCTCGGCGTAGACGCGTGCCTCGACGGCGTGACCGCGGGGCGTGCCCGGGTCCCGTACGACATCGCGCTCGCCGCGGGCCAGCCGCAGCATCCAGGCGACGAGGTCGACGCCGTAGATCTCCTCCGTGACCGGATGTTCCACCTGGAGGCGGGTGTTGACCTCCAGGAAGTACGCCTCCTCGCGAGCGGCGTCGTACACGAACTCCACTGTTCCGGCGGAGCGGTATCCGACGGACGCGCACAACGTGCGTGCGGAGTCGGCCAGTTGGGCACGCACATGGTCGGGAAGCCCGGGTGCCGGGGCCTCCTCCACCACCTTCTGGTTGCGGCGCTGGAGCGAACAGTCGCGGTCGCCGAAGGTGACGACCCGGCCCTCGCCGTCGCCGAAGACCTGCACCTCGACATGGCGGGCGCGTTCGACGAGCCGCTCCAGGAAGACACCGGCCGAGGAGAAGGACGCGGCGGCGACGCGCTGTACGCGCTCCCAGGCGTCGGCGAGTTCGGCGGCCGAGGCACAGGCGGACATGCCGATGCCACCGCCCCCGCCGGTCGCCTTGAGCATCACGGGGTAGCCGATGGCGGCGGCCTGTGCGTACGCCTCGTCGAGGGAGGCCAGCAGCCCTGTGCCGGGTGCGAGGGGCACGCCCGCCGCCTCGGCCGCGGCCCGGGCCGTGTGCTTCGCGCCGAACAGCTCCAGCTGCCCCGGCGTAGGCCCCACGAACACGATCCCGGCGTCCTCGCAGCGCCGTGCGAAGTCGGCGTCCTCGGACAGGAATCCGTATCCGGGATGGATCGCCCCCGCGCCCGTCTCCTTGGCCGCCGCCAGTACCAGGCCGGCGTCGAGATACGACTCCTTCGCGGGCGCCGGACCGAGCCGTACCGCCTGGTCGGCGAGCCGGACGTGCGGGGCGGAGCGGTCGGGGTCGGAGTAGACCGCGACCGTGCGCAGGCCCAGCTCCCGTGCCGTACGGATGATGCGCACGGCGATCTCGCCCCGGTTGGCGACCAGCAGCGTGTCGAAGCTCATCGCGTGCCCGCCTCGGTGATGGTCATCTCCACCTCGGTCGGGTCGAAGCCGTTGCAGGGGTTGTTGATCTGGGGGCAGTTGGAGACGAGGACCAGCACGTCGCACTCGGCGCGGAGCGTGAGTGAGAGTCCCGGCGCGGAGAGGCCGTCGACGATGCCGAGCGTGCCGTCCTTCTCCACGGGCACGTTCATGTACCAGTTGATGTTGGAGACCAAGTCCCTCTTGCCCAGGCCGTGTCGGGCGCCCTCGGCGAGGAAGTTGTCTACGCACGCGTGCTGCGACCAGGTGTGGTGGCCGTACCGCAGGGTGTTCGACTCCTTGGAGCAGGCACCACCGACCGTGTCGTGCCGGCCGACGTCGTCGGCGGCCACGGTCATCAGGGGCGTGTGCTCGTTCGACATCAGGACACTGCCCGTGGTGAGGAAGATGCCGCCCTGCGCGTGGATCGTGTCGGGCGCGCTGTAGCGCACGGACGTGTCGTGGGCGTCGTACACGAGGAAGTCGACGGCCTGGTTGCCGTGCAGGTCGGTGATGGTCAGTGTCCCGCCGGCGCGCACGACGGACGACCAGGCGGCGCGGGCCGGAACGACGGTCTTCCGGATGATCGGTGTGGTCATGCGAGCCCCCTCGCGGCAAGGAATTCGGCGGTGTTCAGGAACGCGCGGCGGCCCTCGGGCGTGGCCTCCCACAGCGGATCGCCGGGGCGGGTCGCCTCGGCACGCCAGGCCAGCACCTCCAGCGGGGTACTGACGTACTCGTCGCGCGGGTCGGCGGGGTGCGGGACGTTCGCGATCAGCACGGTGACGTCCTGCTCGGCGCGCAACGTCACACTGCCGCCCGGTCCGGCCGAGCCGGTGAAGTCGAGGGCGCCGTCCTCGCGTACCTCCACGCCCTGGAAGAAGGACAGCGAGGGCGGCAGATCGCGTGGCTCCAGGCCGTTCTTGGCCGCGGCCAGCTTGAACAGCTCCCGGCCGGACGGGGAGGGCGACTGCGGGGTGCCGTCGCCGTACCGGCTCGTGTTGCGTACGAGGGTCGAGGTGCCGCACAGCGCGTCGTGGCGCCCGGAGGTGTCGGTGACCAGCGAGGCGAGGACACGGCCCTGGTCGGACAGGAGCAGCTGCCCCTCGCCGAGGTAGGCGTTCCACTGGACCTTGACCGTGTCGGCGACGTTCAGCCGCTCCCAGGGCCGGTCCGCGGCGAAGAGCAGCAGATGGGCGCAGGCGTCGCCGCGCAGATCGGTCAGGCGCAGCTCGGTGCCGCGGGCCAGCACCCGGTGCGTGTAGTTGCCGCCGGCGACCGTCTCGGCCCACACCAGATGGCCCGCCGCACAGGGCGGCGCCGGCCAGTCGGCGGCCGGGACTACGGGCATGGCCTCGGCCCGGGCGCCCTCCTGGGCACGGGCGTGGTCGCGGGCTCCGTACGTGGTCGATGTCCCCATCGGGGTCCTCCGGCTCCGAAGTCGTACTGCTTCTGCTTCTCGTACTGCGTCTCGTAGTGCTTGTGCCTGTCCTGCTGCCTAATTTCTGTCGCGCGACAGAAATTAGGCGGGGGGCGAGACGCTGGAATTGCCCGGGTGTTGCCACCCGGTTACCGATTGCTCACCGAGATCATCGAACCGGGCGGTATGCGAGGATCGAACACATGGGAACGACGGGTGGGCCGGGCGGACGGCGGGTCGGCAGGCCGCGGGTCTCACAGCGGCCGGACAGTGGTCTCACCCCGCGGGCGGAACTGCGCGCCGCAGCCGCCGAGTTGTTCACCACCCGCGGCTACGCGGCCACCACCACCCGGACCATCGCGGAGCGGGCGGGGATGCGCCAGGCATCCATGTACCACTACGTCTCCGGCAAGGAGGAGCTGCTCGCCGAGCTCCTGGAGTCCACCGTCACCCCCTCGTTGGCGTACGCCCGCAGGCTGCTCGCCGACGACGCGGTCCCGGCCGAGGGCCGGTTGTGGGAGCTGTGCCGTACCGACGTCGAGTTGCTCTGTGGCGGCCCGCACAACCTCGGCGGTCTCTACCTCCTGCCCGAGGTGCGCGCCGAACGCTTCGCCGGCTTCCACGCGGTGCGGGCCGAACTCAAGGACGCCTACCGGCAGTTGCTCGCCGCGACGGCTGCCGGGGGTGCGCTCGCCAAGAGTGAGCTGGACCTGCGGACGGATCTGCTCTTCGGGCTCATCGAGGGTGTCATCCTCGTGCACCGCTCCGACCCCGAGCGTCCGGTCTCGGTCTTCGCGGAAGCCACGGCGGACGCGGCGCTGCGCATCGCCGGTATCTGAGGCCCGCGGCGGCACCCGGAGTTTCCGGAAGCCCGCGTTCACCCATCACGGTGAGTGGCTTTCGTACGCCTGTATGTCGTGACGCAGTGTGTGTGATTGCATCCGCAGCGTGTAAATGGGTTGAGAGTACTCCACCCGTGAAGGGCATTTCAGAGGCTTGCCGAATATGACACGGCGTTGATCCGGTCGGACTAAGCTCGCCCGCAGCGCACCGAGTTGGGATGTATTCGTGCGCTTGTTCCCAAAAATACCGAAGATCCAGACAATCCCCAGACGTACCCCACAGCAAGCTCCCCCAACCCCAGCCGATTTGTCTCAGAGGGCATACATGGTGAGTGTTCAATCGCCTCCCGGTGGCCGTGAACTTCCCTACGCGCGCGTGCTGTTGCTACCCGCCATAGCGATGGCCGGGGCGACCGGCACCGCTGCGGCCCTGGTGACGGGGCCGGCCCGCGCCGCCGTCGGCTGGTGCGGAGCCATCGCCACGGTCCTGGTCGTCGCGGTCGCCGCCGAAGTGGTCCGCCGTGGCCGCACCGTCCGTACCCTGCGGGCCGAGCACGCCCGTCACACCGCGTATCTGGAGCGGCGCATCGCCGCCCACGACGAGGACTTCGACCGGTTCGGCAAGGAAGTCCTGCCGTACGGGCTCCATCTGCTGCGCGGTGCCGGTTCACCCACAGGGGTGATTCGCGAACTGCGTGGGCCGGACTCCCCGTACCGCGAACTCCCGGTACCGCAGCGCAAGCTGCTGGAGCAGATCCTGGAGGTCATCGACCGCGAGGAGGCCATGCGGGACGGCGCGCAGCGCGCGTTCGTCAGCATCGCCCGGCGCGTTCAGGCGATCGTCCACCAGCAGGCCAACGAACTCCGGGAGATGGAGGAGGACCACGGCCGCAATCCCGAGGTCTTCGACGACCTCCTGCGCATCGACCACGGCACCGCGCTGATCGGCCGCCTCGCCGACTCCATCTCCGTGCTCGGCGGCGGCCGGCCCGGACGCCAGTGGCCCCAGCCCGTCGCGCTGTACAGCGTGCTGCGCGGTGCGATGTCCCGGATCCTGGAGTACCGCCGCATCGAGCTGACCTCCATCGCGAAGGTCAACGTCGACGGCAACTCCGTCGAACCGCTCATCCACGCGGCGGCCGAACTCCTCGACAACGCGACGCGCTACTCGCCGCCCCACACCAAGGTGCACGTCACCGCGACCGAGGTGCAGACCGGCATCGCCATCGAGATCGAGGACGCCGGCGTCAGCCTCAGCGAGGAGTCCCGCAAGCGCGCCGAGGTCATGATCGCCCGCGCACAGGCCGGCTTCGACCTCAACGACCTCGGTGAGTCCCCGCGCCTCGGCCTCGCTGTCGTGGGGCGCCTGTGTGAGTCGTACAAGATGCAGATCTCGCTCCGGCAGTCCGCGTACGGCGGTGTCCGCGCCGTTCTGGTCGTGCCGTCCGACATGCTCACCAGCGACCCCGCCCCGGGCCTCGCGCACGGCATCGGCGCCACCGCCGCACCGCAGATCGAGCTCGGCGCGCTGGAAGGCCCCAAGCGCCCGCCCAAGAAGCGCCGCCCCACGACGGGCCCGCGGATCCCGGCGTCGGTCTCCATGGAGGACGACGTCCCGGAGGTCACCGAGTGGACCGAGAACGGTCTGCCCCAGCGCCGCAGCCGGGTCAAGACCCCGCTCAGCGAGCGGTACGCCCGCTCCAGGGCCGCCGAGGCCGAGATGGACGCAGACCCGGAGCTCCGGAAGCTGTGGGAGCCCGAGTCGCAGAAGCAGGATCAGGACGAGGAGCCCCTGCCGGGCCTGTGGGTCGAGGCGTTCATGGAGGGCCTCAAGGGCGACCCGGACCCCACGGCTTTTACCAGGAACCCCGACGACCCGACGACGTTCTCGGGTCATCCGGACGACGCGGTCGACTTCACCGGGTTCCCGGCCGCCGGCTCCAGGGGCCTCGACGGCCACCCGGACGACCGGGCGGCCTTCGGCGGCCACCGGGAAGACCCGACCGCAGCCAGCGCGACCAACCAGCAGCCGGCCCACGCCGAGGCCGACGACGAGGGGGACCTCAAGTGATCTCGCAGCGAGCCAACTTCGACTGGATGCTCAAGGAGCTCGCCGACGGCGTACCAGGTATCCAGCAGATCGTGGTGCTCTCCGCCGACGGTCTGCGCATCGCGCGCTACGGCGGCGACCCCGACGCCGCCGACCGTGTCGCCGCCGCCTGCGCTGGGCTGCAGAGTCTCGCGGGCGCCGTCGCGCACGAGATCCCGGACAGCGACGGCACCATGCGCATGGTCATCATCGAGGTCAAGGGCGGCTACTTCTACCTGATGGCAGCCGGCCCCAACGCCTACCTCGCGGTCCTCGCCAACGTGATCGCCGAGCCCGGCAATATGAGCAACCACATGCGCGACCTCGTCGTCCGTATCGGCGAGCACCTCACCAGTCCGCCCCGGAGGAACGGGCAGACCGTATGACTCCTCCGCAGCGCCGACGGCGCTACCCGATCAAGCAGGAACCTCCGCCCGAGCAGCTCCAGCAGAGCGCACCCGGTGCGGAGGGCGGAACGGGCCAGGAAGGCACGAAGGGCAAGGAAAGGGAGCGGAAGAACCCCGAACGCCTCTATGTGCTCACCGGCGCGGCCCCCGGCGGCGAGCGCGCCTCGCTCGACCTCGTCACGTTAATCGTGGCGTGCGCCGAACCCCCGCCCGCCGCCCCGCCGGAGCAGTCGGCGCTGCTCCGCCTCTGCAAGGCACCCCTGTCGGTGGCCGAGCTCTCGGCTTACCTCAACCTGCCGTTCAGCGTGGTGACCGTCCTGCTCACCGAGCTGCTGACGGCCGAACTGGTCCAGGCGCGCGATCCGCTCATCCGTCAGTCGCTGGCCGACCGTTCCCTCCTCGAAGCGGTGATGCATGGACTCCAAAAGCTCTGACACCATCACAGGTCCACGGACCGAGGACCGCCTGCCGCACAGCACCCGGGCCGCGGTGAAGATCGTGATCGTGGGCGGGTTCGGTGTCGGCAAGACGACCATGGTCGGTTCGGTCAGCGAGATCAGGCCGCTGACCACCGAAGAGACCATGACGCAGGCCGGCATCGGTGTCGACGACAACTACGGCTCCGATTCCAAGACCGCCACCACCGTGGCCATGGACTTCGGCCGCATCAGCATCACCGACCAACTGGTGCTGTACCTGTTCGGCACCCCGGGCCAGGAACGCTTCTGGTTCCTGTGGAACGGCCTGTTCGAAGGTGCCCTCGGCGCGGTCGTCCTGATCGACACCCGGCGCCTGGAAGTGAGCTTCGACGTCATAGGGCGACTGGAGGAGCGGGGCGTGCCCTTCGTCATCGCCGTCAACTCCTTTCCGGACGCGCCCCGTTACCCGGTCGAGGACCTGCGCTCGGCTCTCGACCTGGCCCCGGAGATCCCCATCGTGGAGTGCGACGCGCGCCGCCGGGCCTCCAGCAGGGACACGCTCATGACGCTGATGCGGTTTCTGCACTCGCTGGAGCTGACGAAGGCGTCTGTCTGAGGGCGACACCTCGCACCCAGCAATCCACCAACTCTTCTGACCCCGGATCCACTTCAGTTTCGGAGCGATCACTGTGACGCCTGAGCCCCACTCCCTGACCGACACGGACGACACCGCCCTCAGCCCACCCCCCGGCTGCCCCGCCCACGGCACCGGCCCCGGCGGACTGCGCCGGCTGTACGGCCCCGAGGCGGAGGACCTGGGAGCCGTGTACGAGAAACTACGGGCCGAGCACGGTGCGGTGGCGCCTGCGCTGTTGCATGACGATGTGCCGATCTGGGTGGTGCTGGGGCATGGCGAGAACATGCACATGGTGCGCAGCCCCTCGCAGTACAGCCGGGACACCCGGTTGTGGACCGCGTTGCAGGACGGCACGGTCAAGCCCGATCACCCGCTCATGCCGCACATCGCCTGGGAGCCCATCTGCTGCCACGCCGAGGGCGACGAGCACCTGCGGCTGCGCGGAGCGGTCACCGGCGCCATGTCGACCATCGACCACCGGGGCCTCCGCCGCCACATCAACCGCGCGACTCAGCTCCTCGTCAACAAATTCTGCGAGGAGGGCAGCGCCGACCTGGTCAGCCAGTTCTGCGAGCACCTGTCGATGGCGGTGATGTGCGAGATCCTCGGCATGCCCGACGAGTACAACAACCGGATCGTGCATGCCGCTCGCGACATGCTCAAGGGCACTGAGACCGCCATCGCCAGTAACGCGTACATCATGGACGTGCTGACGCGGCTCACGGTCCGCCGCCGAGCCGAAGCCAGAGAGGACTTCACCAGCCAGCTGATCAACCACCCGGCGCAGCTCAACGACAAGGAGGTCGGTCAGCACCTGCGCGTCGTCCTGATCGTCGCGTACGAGACCACCGCCAACCTCCTCGCCAACGTACTGCGGGTCGTGCTCACCGACCCGGGGTTCCGCGCCCAGCTCAACGGTGGCCAGATGACGGTGCCCCAGGCGGTCGAGCAGTCCCTGTGGGACGAGCCACCGTTCAGCTCCATCCTGGGCTACTTCGCCAAGCAGGAGACCGAGCTGGGTGGACAGCGAATCCGCAAGGGAGACGGCCTCCTCCTGGGCATCGCGCCGGGCAACGTCGACCCACGCGTGCGTCCCAACCTCAAGGCCAACATGCAGGGCAACCGCTCCCATCTCGCCTTCAGCGGGGGTCCCCATGAATGTCCGGGCCAGGACATCGGCCGCGCCATCGCCGACGTCGGCGTCGATGCGCTGCTGACCCGCCTTCCAGACATTCAACTCGACTGCGAAGAGCACGAGCTGCGCTGGCGAGCGTCCATCTCGAACCGGCACCTGGCGGAACTGCCTGTGAAGTTCGCGCCGAAGCCCCAGCAGGACGTCACGCAGAAGCCCTCCATCAACCCTGCCGCGCCGCAGCATTCGAAGAACATGCAGGTCGGAACGGTGCAGTCACAGCCCGCCGCTTCAGGGCTCACAACTTCGGAGTCCGCCGCTTCGACGCTGGCGGCGACGCCCGAACCGGCCCGCCGGCCAGGGGTGTTCCGGCGCCTCCTTCGCTGGTGGCGCGGCGACTGAGCCGACCGGGCGCCGGGGCTACCCGGCCCACTCGTCGTACGACGAGTGGGCCCGCAGCACGCGCGGGCTGACGAACCGGTGCTCGCACCTTGTGATCGGATCGGTGAACTCCAGCACCCGTGCGAGCAGTTGGAGCGGGCGCCGGAAGTCGCCGACCGCTACGGGGCCGGTCACCACGGGGTAAAGGGGATCGCCGAGAATCGGCACCCCCAACGTGCTCATGTGCACCCTCAGCTGGTGCGTTTGCCCGGTACGCGGTGTCAGCCGGTACCGGGCACGCCCGTTCCGGTGCTCCAGAACCTCAATCCGGCTGACGGCGTTGGGCTCACCGTCGCATTCGCGGGCAGCCAAGACCCCACGCTCCTTGACGATCCGGCTGCGCACGGTACGGGGAAGGGCCAGCTCCGGGTCGTACGATGCCACGGCCTCGTACTCCTTCGCCACTCGCCTGTCCCGGAACAGCGACTGGTACGCGCCGCGCTCCTCGGGCCGGACGATGAACAGCACCAGCCCGGCCGTCAGCCGGTCCAGCCGGTGTGCCGCGCCGAGTGTCGGGACGCCCAGTTGCTTCCGCAGTCGTGCCAAGGCCGTCTCGGCGACGTGGCTTCCACGCGGGGTTGTGGCCAGGAAATGCGGCTTGTCGGCCACCACCACGTGCTCGTCCCGGTACACGATGCCGACCTCGAACGGTACGCGCTCCTCGTCGGGCAGGTCCCGGTGGAACCACAGGAACATACCCGGCACGTACGCCATGTCTCGCGGCACCGGATGACCGGCGACGTCCACGATCCGCCCCGCGTCGAGCATTCCGTCGATCACCCCGGCCTCGGCCGCCAGCCGCGCCACGAGATGATCTCGCACGGTCGCCCACTCGTCCCCGGCAGGCAACCGTACGCGCACCGGATCCACCCCCTCGTGCTGCGGCAGGGGGGATGGAGGGATCGGGCTTCTGCGTCTCATCACGATCAAGCGTACGAGGGTGCACTGACAGGGAGCGAGGCGATGTCGAAAAGCGTCGCGCCCTCGCGCAGACGCCCTTGCACAACACCTCCAGCTGACGATCCCCATGAGATGTGGGGTTCTACGGAGCCATCCTGCCGGCCGAGGTAACGGCCGAGTACTCACAGCTCACGAATGCCGGATCGTCACACCAGTCCCGCCCGACCAGGGCACCTCGATAAGATCGTGTTACGAGCTCATGCGCCGCGTGCTCTGGCGTTCGGCGATCTTGCACGCCGTCCGGACACGCCCAGTGCCCCTGGAAGGCGAGGGCTGAGCCGTTTTGACCATCCGTTGTTGGGCATGTCCTTGGTGCCGCGTCCGCCACGGTCTTCCAGAGACGCCACTCCGCGTTGGCACGACCGCAGCCACCGCTGACCACATCTGTCAATCCCCTGGAACGTGCTTGCCAATAGCTCTCCAGAGCGATGGGGCAACTCTTGAGCCTCCACCGCAGCGAAGGGGTATTCCATGGATTCGGACAAGAGCCAGTTGTTGGAAGGCAAGACAGCCCTCATCACCGGAGCAAGCTCGGGCATTGGCCGTGCGGCAGCACAGGTCTTCTCCGCCCATGGAGCTCAGGTGTTGCTGGCAGACATCGACCCCGCGGGCGGCAAGAAGACCGTCGAACTCGTGGAACGAGCAGGCGGCAAGGCCCACTTCATCACTACCGATGTACGGCAGCCCGACGAGGTCGCCGCCATGGTCGAGGCCGCCGTGACACACTTCGGCCGCTTGGACTGCGCGTTCAACAATGCCGGGATCGATGGCCAGATCAAGCCACTGGCTGATTCCTCGATGGAAAACTGGCAGGAGGTCATCGGAGTCAACCTCACTGGAGTGTGGCTGTGTATGCGGGCTGAGATCCGCCAGATGTCCGCTACGGGCGGCGCCATCGTCAATACTTCCTCCCTCGCCGGCCTGGTCGGATTAGGTTTGGGGCTTTCCGCGTACGTTGCGGCTAAACACGGGGTGGTCGGGCTCACTCGGGCCGCGGCGCTCGAGTGTGCTTCTCAGGAAATCCGGGTGAATGCCATATGCCCCGGAGTGGTCCGTACTCCGATGCTTGACGACGCCATTCGGCTGGGCGCTCTCAGCGAGGAACAGGCCCGCGCCATGCAGCCGTTGGACCGGGTTGGCCGTCCCGATGAAATCGGGCAGGCCGCAGCCTGGCTCTGTTCGGATCACGCCTCCTTCATCACGGGGCAAGCTCTGGCAGCAGACGGGGGCGCGACCGCGGCATGACGCACCTGAAGCTGAATGGATCGGGACTCTCCTGAGCGGCTGGTGTCTTCCGAACCTGATGGCGGCGTTTCCGGTGGTCAGGTATAGGTTCGGTGATTCCGCGGGAGCGTGGAGGCGCCGAAGTCACCCGAGTGATACGCCTGGTCGTCCGTGGCTCAGCGGTCGAGTCGGCACCGGGCCAGTTCACGCTCGCCCGGGGCATGGGCGTGCCAGGCGGCGGGTGCGCATCATGTGGACCAAGAATTGCTCAACGATCCGCCGTTTGGACATCGCCACAAAGCCGCGCATGTCGTCGCTGCGCCTGACGATCGACACGACCCAGGACGAGCGTGGCCAGACAGCACTCGACAAGTCTGCCGGTGTGGCGCCAGCGGCCCGGATCGAGAGCCGACCTGGTGCGCGTCGGCCACCTGCTCAAGCAGAATCCGGGCGGCGTCGCCGACATCCGCGGTGGTGACCGGCACGCCCAGCAGCGGGCCGAGCGGGTCGACTGAGACGTGCCGCTTGCGGCCGTTGCCTTGAGCCTGTCCGATGACCATTCGTTCGAGCTGCGGCGATGCGATGCGGATATTGTCTTCGACGCAACAGAACACGCCCGTGCTCGGGGTCATGAAATTCAGCTGCCCGGCGTGTCGCCGGGTGCGAGTCGCTGGGCGGACTGGCGGTAGTTGGTGGCGTTGCTGCCGACTGCGACCCTGTCAGTCCTGGATGCGAGGATCACCGCATGGTGATGTGCGAATATTTCTCGGCCTCCGACGACGGCACGGCTGTCCGCGTTCTTGACCAGCCTGGCGGTCCGGACACGGCAAGGTTTGACGTAGTGCCGCTCAAGGGCGTCGATCCGGTCGTTGTGATGGTTCAGCTCGAATCGATTTTGACCGGCTGCACCTATGACGAGGCAACCGAGCGTCCCCGCTCTGGTCAACTGCTCTCCTCCCCCGAAGCCGAGAGCGCCTTCATCGTCAGTGTGTCCGACACCCTCCAGGAGGCGCTGGCCTCGGCAACGCATGTCTCCCTGGCCGAGGCCGCCGGGCCGTGGTCTGAGACCGACGAGCTTCGGCAGTACGGACTCACCACCGAAGCCGCGACCGGGGTGTTGTACCTTCTTTCGGGCCTGGCCAGTCGCGCACGCTCGGCAGGATGTCGCTTGTATTGCTGGTGGGCCCTTTGATGTGAGTGGTGCGGGCACTCCTTGAGGTTCAGCAGGGGTCGATCACTGCGTTCGTTCCGCCGCCTTCCAGCCCAGACCGCGGCCGTCGAGACAGATCCACCAGTCCTTCAGATCATGGGCGTACGCCTTGACGGTATTCGGTGACTGCTCGATCGCCGTCAGGTAGGCCAGGAACGGCTCTACCGGACCGACCGGCCGCAGATCATCCCCCAGCAGCGTCCAAGACTCAGTCGTCGACTCGGGTGTCAGCACCCTCTGTACGCGCATCGCATCTCCACCCTCCCCTTGGTGGTTCCCATCGAGCCAGTGGCAGAACGCCGCCTTCGGGCCGGCCGACCCGGCCACACATCCGACCCGGCACGGGCAGCAGCGGGCACACGACGACCGATTCGACGTCCGTCGTATCCGTCGGGTACCGGCCGGCGCTCGCGCATCGGGCTGTCCGCGGTCCCGGCAGCGCAAACGTTCACCGACGGGGCGGGGGTGAACCTCCACTGAGGCCCGGCCGCAGATGAGGTCGCTCGCTCGTGCCGTAGGGCTGCGAACCTGGTTCTGAGCCCGTGCATCGGCTGACATTCCGGCCCCGGCCAGGGGCAGGGTCGGGCTTCCCCTTCCGGGCGTCCAAGCAGGCCAGGTGTGCAGTCGGCGCGAGGCCGCGGGCCCGGGTAGGTGTACCCAAGCCGTCAGTACCTCCTGCGATGCTGCCCTGAGGACGAGCAATACGTGGCCTTGTACCGACGGTGGCACGTCGCTGGTTGCGATCCCGAATGTTGTCGGCCGCGTTTGGTTGGGGGCGGCCGACCAGTGATGTCAGCGGATATCAACAGTGTTGGCTCATTCGTCGCGGAAGCTCAGCCACTCCATCTCCCCGGTGTAGCGGGGGGAACTCCGGCACCAGTAGTAGGAGGACGCGCAGCTCGATCGCAGGTCGTCGACGAAAGCGTAGGTCTTCGCCCTGTCCGTCAGCGAAACGCCACGAGTTTCCAGCGCGGCAGACAGATGGGATTCCGCTGTGAGGAAGTCAGTGAGGTGTCCACCCAGCATGGACACCACCGCATTGACTGCCTCCGGCCGTGGGCAGCCACGCTCACGCTCGATGACGAGCACCATGTTGTGAGGCTCTCCCTGAGCTGCCTCTTTCTCAAACGAGAACAGGTCATCGACCAGGTTGAGACACCACACATTCGCGTCGTAGAGGGTTCGGAACACTGGATCGGCGTAGACCTCGGGCGTCAACTCGAAACCTCGTAGGCGCTCAGTCATGTCGAGTATGGGGGGCATGTATCCGGACCGGTACCGGATATCTCGGTACTCCTCGATCGTGGGGAAATGATTCTCCGCGATGTTGACAACCTCCGTCAGGAGGGCGTCGAACACCTTTGTCCAGTTGTCTGCCGCGCGCCTGCGGTATCGGGCTGACATCCCCTTGCACTGGCGGTCCCACACATCGGCGAAGAAGTCGACCCGGCCATCGCCGTTGCCGCCAGCACCCTCTATGACGCCGGTGAATGTCTTGATCAGTTTCTCTGCGTCCTGAGCATTGAGGCCGTCGAAGGCGTCGTCGACCAGGAACAGCCAGGCGAAGAAGTCCAGCCCTAGGTCCAGTTCTTCTCCGTTTGCCTCAGGCCACCACCCTCCGACGATGTCGGGGCACCGCTGGGCCAGATAGACCTTCTCCGGCAGACAGAAGTTCCGCAGCCGCTGCACATGTTCTGGCAGAGCATGCGCCAGTCGTGGGTTTGTTCGTAGGGCGAATGGAACGTCGAGCTCAAGAGGTGGCATAGCGATGTCTCCTCACGACGAGTAGCTGACGAACTTGAGGTGGGCATCCCTGGAATGCAGTGCATAGAAGCCCGGAACTGGACAGGCGCCTCACTGCCGCAGCGGCCGCGTCGTCGGTGGTCGGGCAGGGGGCCTCGTAACGCTCACGTTCAGCGGAGATGTTGGCCAGGACCTTGCGAGTGGTGTACGAAACGTACGCCCGGCGACGCATATTCGACCGGTGCGAAGACACCCGCCGGTCGCCACAGACCAGAGTTTGAGCAAGTACTGCATCCTTGGCGAACATCCGGATGGCCTCGCTGGGTGAGCAGATCGTCCTTCCCGGACGGATTCGCACCCCCATACGATACAACCGCATCGGGTCCATCTCCAGAGTCGCATCCCCGGCACGCCTATTTGTGCTGCTCATATGGGCCACCCGGTCCCGCCCGGCTTGATCAGCTTGTCGCGCCGAACCCGGAGCACACTGCCGACTGTCGAGGGCATCCGGGCATCACCCCCACGGGCCCAGGTGCGACACCCGAGCATGTCGCCAACTTGCCCTGACAGCCCATTGCTTCGCAGGATGCGGTGGCTTTCGGTCATCGGAAAGGGCGTATGCCCCGGCGCATGGAGCGGGCGCATGCGCGGCCCTAGATCCCACTCCGCCCGTTGCGCCGCCTGTGTCAGGCTTGTTCGGCGGCAGTCGGGGCAGCGGAACGTTGCTGAGGCGGTACGTTCGATCTCGGCGGGCCCTGGCGTGCTGCACTCCGGTAACTGGACGTCACCCCAACCTTCATCGCGTCGGTTCTCGCTCTCGTGTACGCCTGCCGGAGTTCGGTCGCCTCCTCGCACTGGACTTTTCCGCATCCGCAGTCCGAGCATCCCGCCATGTGGTGCATGAAGGTCCCGTACTTCTCCTCGCCAGGAAGGTGTTCCGGGACCACGAGCGACCGCGGACGACCGGTACTGCCAGGCGCGCCCTGTTTGCCCCGCTCGGTGTTCGTCAGGGCGTGCGATCACGCTGGTTGGGATGGCGGCGCATCTCGACCTCGAACATGGTGGCGCGCTGATGTGGCCTGTTGAGCATCAGGACAGAGCAGGACTGGCCCCAGAGTTGTGTGCCATGGTCTTTGAACGTGCACGGATGACCACAACTGGGTCCACGGAGTTGAGGGGCCTGGACTGATCCAATCTCTCAAGCCTCAGCCACGGGTTCAAAATTCCGTTCGGTCTCCTCACTCATCACGCTCGACAAGTGAACCGAGCGCACCTCGTCGCGCCCTCACCGCCCGGTACACCACCCCACCCCCCACCGTGACCACCAGGAACAGCACGGTGAACCACTGGAAGTACCAGTGCCCGCCCGCCGGGTCGTACACCGCTGCGCGGGGCCAGGCCAGGTTGATGGTCATGAAGAGGCCGTAGAGGAGGGCGAGGGCGTTGACGGGGATGCCCCAGCGGCCGAGGGAGAAGAGGGGTTTGCCGGTTTCGTCGGTGCCGTCGGCGGTGAACGTGCCCTTCAGGCGCTGGATCAGGAGCGGGCCGGTCACCATCGCGTACGCCAGGTACAGCATCACGATGCAGGTGGTGCCGATGGCCAGGAAGGCTTCCGGGGAGGCGAAGTTGAGGAGCAGCAGCGCCGCCGCCAGGACGCCGACGACCACGGCCGGGGCGCTCGGCATGCCCGTGCGCGGGTTGACCTTGGCGAGGCGGGCCGAGTAGGGAAGTTGGCTGTCGCGGGCCATCGAGAACAGCATCCGGCAGGCCGCCGTCTGGATCGCGAGGGTCGCCACCGCGATGGCCACCACCACGTCGACCAGCAGGGCGCGGCCCACCCCGTCACCGAGACTGCTCGTCAGGACGTAGCTCAGACCCTCGACGCCGAGCCGGCCGTCGGTGAGGCTCGGCGCGGCGAGCAGTCCGGCGAGGATGATCAGGCCGCCCAGCAGGCCTGCCGAGGCGAGCGCGGTGAGGATGGTGCGGGGTGCGGTGCGCCGGGGATTGTGCGTCTCCTCGCTCATCTCGCCCGCGCTGTCGAACCCGATCATCACGTACGCCGCCGTGAACGAGCCCACCAGCAGCGCCCCGGTCAGGCCGGACTCCAGGGCCGTACCCGTGTGGAAGGTGATGCCGGGAGTGCGCTCGGAGTGGGTGAGCAGGAGGACGATGATCAGGACGGCGCCGATGATCTCGGCGGTCACACCGACCCGGTTGATCAGGGACATCACGCGGTTGTCCAGGACGTTCACCAGGGTCGTCAGGGCCAGCAGGAGCACGCCGAGTATCGCCGCGTTGGCCGCGCCGCTCGCCGAGGTCGGGGCCGGGTCGTCGCCGACCAGCTGGAAGCCGGACCAGATGGCCGGCATGACGACCTGGAGCGCGAGTGCCGCCGCCGCGACCACCACGATCTGCCCGATCACCATGATCCAGCCGGCGAACCAGCCGAAGGTGAGGTTGGAGAGCCGGGAGGACCACTGGTAGATCGCGCCGGAGATCGGATAGCGCGCGGCCAGTTCCGCGAAGCACGCGGCGACCAGCAGCTGGCCGATCAGCACGGCCGGCCAGGCCCAGAAGAAGACGGGGCCGCCGAAGGCGTACCCGAAGGCGAAGAACTGGAAGACGGTCGTCAGCACCGAGATGAAGGAGAAACCGGCGGCGAACGAGGCGTACCGGCCGAGGCTCCGGTGCAGTTCCTGGCGGTAGCCGAACTCGGTCAGGGAACGGTCGGCGGACGGGTCCGGGGGATCGGGGCGTACGTCGGTGGGAGCGGTCGTGGTCACGGCGGGACCTGCCTTCGGCGCGAATTCCTGTCGGGTGACAGAAATTAGGGAGGCGCTGTTTCGCAGGGATGTCGCGGCCGTGTCGAGTCGGGACCCAAGTCCTCACGTACCGGCGGCGGCTCGCCGACCGGGCGATGTGATGAGGTTCGGCTGCGTCGTGCCGGCTTGGGCGACGCTCTCACGTGGTGCCTTCGGCGCACGGCGAAGGTGTGATGCGGGGGTGTGCGCAGTCGACGCCGTCTGCGCCGGCGAAAACAGCGAAAACGCCAACCTGGCGCTGGGGGAGGGGAGTTCAAGGCCGCCTGGTCGCCGCGACCGGGGAAACCCGCTCGGTCGGGGCGGTGCGCCGTCGGCCCGGCTCCACAAGGGGCCGGGCCGGTGGGGGCCGGATGGTCGTGGGCCCCGGAAACTCGCGGAGGATCAGGAGGTCGCCGGTTCGGCGGACTCCTGCTCCGCCTCCACCTGCGCGTTCCACTCCCGCTTGGACGCCTGCCAGCCGTCCTCGTTGTGACCGAGGCGCCAGTAGCCGGAGATCGAGAGATCCTCGCGCGGGACCTCGCGCTCCACCCGCAGCAGCCGGCGCAATTCCTTGACGAAGGCCGCCTCGCCGTGCACGAACGCGTGCACCCGGCCCGCGGGGAACTCCAGGGCCCGTACGGCCTCGACGAGGGCCTCGCCCGGGGTTCGCTCACCCCGGTGCAGCCAGCGGACCTCCACGTCGGAGTCGATCTTCTGCTCCTCCTCGGGGCCGGCGATCTCCACGAAGGCGTACGCCTTGGCGCCGTCGGGCAGTGCCTCCAGGGCGCAGGCGATCGCGGGCAGCGCGCTCTCGTCACCGGCGAGCAGATGCCAGTCGGCGTCGGGGTCCGGGGCGTAGGCGCCGCCGGGGCCGCCGAAGACCACGGTCTCGCCCGGCTGGACGCGCATCGCCCAGGGGCCGGCCAGGCCCTCGTCGCCGTGCAGGACGAAGTCGAGGGTCAGCTCGCGCAGTTCGGGGTCCCAGGCGCGCACCGTGTACGTGCGGGACACGGGCCACTGCTCGCGCGGGAACTCCTCGCGGACGCGCTGCATGTCGAAGGGCTGTGGATAGGTGACGCCCTCGGCCGGGAACTGCAGCTTCACGTAGTGGTCGGTACGGGTGCCGGCCGAGAACTCGGCGAGGCCGTCGCCGCCCAGGACCACACGCTGCATGTGTGGGGTCAGTCGCTCGGTGCGGACGACCTGCGCGGAGTGGAGCTTCGGAGCCCTGCGTTCCGGGCGCTCTGCCATGACGGCCTCCTTATTCCTCTGCTTAGGCTTACCTAAGTTAGCATCTCCCCCTGGTGAAACCCTGGTATCCGAGGCGATCGATTTCGCAAAGATGCCTCAAAACGAGAGCGGCGTTCTCTGGAGCGGCGATGTCGCTCGCGCCGGGTAGGGCCTCGTGCCTGGTGCTGAGGTGCGAGTGCTGCGAGTGCATCGTGCCTCAGGGACGTCGGGCGGGCGCCTCAGTGTCCGAGTGTCGTGAGCAATCTCTCCAGTGATCCCCCAAGTCCCCAGCGGGCAGCGAGCGCGTCGAGCATCGCGGGGTCGCGAGGAGTGCGCGGCACCGCTGTGTTGACGTCCGGCAGTGGCACATCGCCGGCCACCAGGACGACCTTGGGCGCGACCTCGACGTACGGCCGTGACTCGTCGAGCCGCTTGCGCTGCGACGGTGTCAGCTTCGCCTTCGGGTCGTCGACCGCGGCCATGATCCCGGCCAGGTCACCGAACTCGGCCAGGAGCTTCGCCGCCGTCTTCTCGCCGATACCGGGCACGCCCGGCAGTCCGTCGCTCGGATCGCCGCGCAGCGTCGCCAGATCCGCGTACCCCTTCCCGTCCACCCCATACTTCTCGCGCAGCCACGCCTCGTCGGTCAGCTGCAGGGTGCCCACGCCCTTGAGCGGGTACAGGACACGCACCCCGCGCGCGTCGTCGACCAGCTGGTACAGGTCCCGGTCGCCGGTGACGATGTCGACGGGGCCCTCGGCCCGGCCGGTGAACGTGCCGATCACATCGTCCGCCTCGTATCCGGCGACGCCCACGCGCGCGATGCCCACCGCGTCCAGCACCGCTTCGATGATCGGTACCTGTGGCGACAGGGTGTCCGGCACCTCCTCCTCGTCCGGCCCCGTCTCGCGCTCCTCGGCGACGCGGTGGGCCTTGTACGAGGGGATCAGGTCGACCCGCCACTGTGGACGCCAGTCCGCGTCCATGCACGCGACCAGGAGGTCCGGCCGGTGGTCCTTGACCAGCCGGTCGATGAATTCGAGCAGCCCGCGCACGGCGTTCACCGGCGTGCCGTCCGGAGCCTTCACGGACTCCGGGACGCCGAAATAGGCGCGGAAATAGAGCGAGGCGGTGTCGAGAAGCATCAGTCGTCCGGTCACGCCTCGCATCATGCCGTACGCCACTGACAGTCACCCCGCGCGCCACTTCCAGGCAACTCCAGGGGCCTTCCCGCAGGTCATCACATTACGTATGCGAAGGCTTGTGAACTGGCCCACTTCTCCGTTTGCCCATGTGGGGCCGGGGCAGGTACGGCCACTGGCAAACCCGGTTGTTCGCGCAACCGTCGAAAGCGAAGAGCTTGACCGAAGTGACACGACGAAGTGACACGACCGAAAGAGCACGACCGAAGTACACGAGGAGCACCCTTGTCATCCAGGCTTGAGGCCGGGCATCTGTACAAGGTGTTCGGCAGACGACCCGGCGACGCGGTGACACGGCTCGAAGAGGGAGCCGACCGCGACGAGCTACGAGAAGACGGCACCACCGCCGCTGTCATCGACGCGTCCTTCACCGTGGAGCCCGGCGAGATCTTCGTCGTCATGGGCCTGTCCGGCTCCGGCAAGTCGACGTTGCTGCGCATGCTCAACGGCCTGCTGGAACCCACCGCCGGACATGTCCGCTTCGACGGCCAGGACATGACCGCGCTCGGCGACCGCGAACTGCGTGCGCTGCGGGCGAACAGGATCAGCATGGTCTTCCAGCACTTCGCGCTCTTCCCGCACCGCAGCGTCCGTGAGAACGCCGCCTACGGCCTGGCCGTGCAGGGCGTGCCCCGCGCCGAGCGCGAGCGTCGCGCCGGCGAGGCGCTCGCCCTGTGCGGGCTGGCCGGCTGGGAGGACTCGTGGCCCGACGAGCTGTCCGGCGGCATGCAGCAGCGGGTGGGCCTGGCCCGGGCGCTCGCCACCGACGCCGACCTGCTGCTCATGGACGAGTCGTTCAGCGCGCTCGACCCGCTGATCCGCCGGGACATGCAGGATCAGCTCCTGGAGCTGCAGAAGTCCCTCAAGAAGACCATCGTGTTCATCACCCACGACCTCAACGAGGCAATGCGCCTGGGCGACCGCATCGCCGTCATGCGCGACGGCCGCATCGTCCAGACCGGCACCGCGGAGGACATCCTCGTCCGGCCCGCCGACGACTACGTCGCCTCCTTCACCAAGGACGTCGACCGATCCCGCGTGCTCACCGCGGGTGCCGTCATGGACCCGCGGACCCGCGGCGACGAGGCCGACTGCGACTGCCCGACGGCTACCCCCGACACGCCGTTCACCGAACTCTGCGCGCTGAGCGCCCGGCTGTCCCACCCGGTCGCGGTGCTCACCGACGACGGCGAACTGGTCGGCGTCGTACGGCGACAGCGCCTCGTCGGCTTCCTGGGCGACCGGCAGGGCGCCCCCGAGCCCTGCGGCAGCCCGGGTGTCCCCGCTGGGCCGCCGCGCCGCCGCCAAGGCCCGTACCGCGGGCACTCCGAAGCTCTGGACCCACCGCCCCAGCCCGGTCGTCGCGCTGGCCGGTGTGGTCGTCCTGGCGCTCGTCGCCGGCGGCCTCGGTATCTTCGGCTCGTCCGCGCGGACCACCGGGGCCACCGGGACGGACGTGGGCCGGGGCAGGAAGGTCAGCATCGGCTACATCCCCTGGGACGAGGGCATCGCCACCACCTTCCTGTGGAAGGAGCTCCTGGAGGAGCGCGGCTTCTCCGTCACGACCACCCAGTACGCGGCCGGCCCGCTGTACACGGGCCTGGCCACCGGCCAGATCGACTTCCAGACGGACTCCTGGCTGCCCGTCACCCACGCCGAGTACTGGAAGAAGTACCGCGACCAGATCGAGGACCTGGGCAAGTGGTACGGCCCCACCTCCCTGGAGCTGGCCGTCCCCTCGTACGTCAAGGGCGTCGACTCGCTCGCCGACCTCAAGGGACAGTCGTCGAGGTTCAGGGGCCGGATCGTCGGCATCGAACCCAGCGCCGGAATGATGGGCCTCCTCAAGGACAAGGTCCTCGGGGAGTACGGCCTCGACGGCGAGTACCAGGTCGTCGACGGCTCCACCCCGGCCATGCTCGCCGAACTCAAGCGCGCGTACGCCAAGAAGGAACCCGTCTCCGTCACCCTGTGGTCGCCCCACTGGGCGTACAGCGACTACGACCTGAAGAAGCTCAAGGACCCCAAGGGCGCCTGGGGCAAGGGCGACGGCGTGCACACGCTCGCCCGCGAGGGCTTCGCCGACGACAACCCCGAGGTCGGCGGCTGGCTGAAGAACTTCGCCATGACGGAGAAACAGCTCACCGGTCTGGAGGCGCGCATCCAGCGGGCGGGCAAGGGCGGAGAACAGGACGCCGTCCGTACCTGGCTGAAGGCGAACCCGGGGCTCGCCGAGAAATGGGCACCGGTCGGCGATTCCAAGGGCAAGAGCGGTGCGAACGGGGTATCGAACAACTGAGGGAGCCGCTCAGGAGGGGTGGGTCGAGCCGGGAGGCACGCGCGCGTGCGGGTGTCTCCGGTGCGGCCCACCCCTCGCGGCGTTCCCGGACGGTCACGTTCCGCGTACGAGAGGGATCCGGCCAACCACGGAGCGCCAGGCCATCCCCCGGCTCGGCCGCCCCGTCGGTGGGTCCCGCTGGTCAGCTCCGCCCGCCCGCGCGCGTGGACGGTCACGGGGAGGGCCGGGCGGCTCAACCGCTGGCGCGAACCATGAGGTCGTACCCGACGGGGGGTGACACCGATGTGACGGGCGCGTGAAACAGTTTGACGAACATGCGTAGGGTGCAAGGAACCCGTCAGGGAACGTCATCAGACAACGCGTCGTGCATGGTTCGGAGACGATCTGGCGAACAGCCACCGAACACGCGGCGCGATGCGCTGTGATGGGACGTACACCACCGGGACGCGACGACGAGCCGAGGAGGGAGCCGGACCCATGGGCGACCACAAAGAACAGCCCCTGCGGGTGGGCGCGGCCGTCCGGCGGCGGCGCCGGACGCTGGAGCTCACCCTCGCCGTCGTGGCCGAACGCAGTGGCCTTTCGGTGCCCTTCCTGAGCCAGATCGAGAACGAGCGGGCGCGGCCCAGCCGCAGCTCCCTGGAGAAGGTCGCCGACGCCCTGCGCACCACCGCGGTCGAACTCCTCGCGGCGGCCGACCCGGCGTGCAGCGTCGACGTCGTCCGCGCGGACGCCCTCGAACCCACCCCCGACGAGCCCCGCGAGCGCTCCCTCGTCCGCGGCCACCAGCAGTTGCACGCCATGGAGTTCACCGGCGACCACGACACCGGCCGCGAGTTCCAGCACCGCAACGACGAGTTGATGTACGTCGCCGACGGCGCTGTCGAGATCGAGGCGGAGGGCCGCGCACACCGGCTCGGCCGCGGCGACACGCTGTATCTGACGGGCGGGGTGCGGCACCGCTGGCGGGCGACCGTGCCGGACACCCGGGTGATCGTGGTGGCGGTGGCCGAACACATCGAGGCGGTGCAGGACGGGCGGCGCTGAGATGACCGGTCGACCATGAGGGTGATCTCGCTGGTGCCGTCCCTGACGGAGGCGGTGGCGGTCACGGTGCCCGGTGTTCTGGTCGGGGCCACGGACTGGTGCAGCCACCCTGCCGACCTCGGCGACGGCGTCGCACGCGTCGGCGGCACCAAGAACCCGAAGGTCGAGCGGATCGTCGAACTCGCGCCCGATCTGGTCGTCGCCAACGAGGAGGAGAACCGCGCACCGGACCTCGCCGCCCTGCGCACCGCGGGTATCGAGGTGCTGCTCACCGAAGTGCGGGACGTGCCGCAGGCGTTCCGGGAACTGGAGCGGGTGCTGACGGCGTGCGGCGCGGGATCACGCCCCCGGTGGCTGGACGAGGCGGAGACGGCGTGGTCGGCGCCGGAGCGCTGGTGGAGAACGGCAGCCGACGGTCGTACGACCGCTGTCGTGCCGATCTGGCGGCGCCCCTGGATGGTGCTCGGCCGGGACACCTTCGCGGGTGACGTGCTGGCGCGGCTGGGCGTCGACAACGCGTACGCGGACCACGGCGAACGCTATCCGCGCGTACCGGTCGAGGAGCTGCGGGCCGCCGCGCGGACCGGGCTGGTCGTCCTGCCGGACGAGCCGTACCGTTTCACGGCCGAGGACGGCCCCGAGGCGTTCGAAGGGCTGCCCTGCGCACTCGTCAGCGGGCGCCACCTCACCTGGTACGGGCCGTCACTGGCGGCGGCGCCACGGGTACTGGGCGAGGCCCTGCGAGCAGCTCACCGCTGACCAGGCCCCGGACGGTACGGGCGCCGGCGCCGGCCCAGGCCGCGACGAGCAGCGCGTACAGGGCGACGGCGAGGACGTCGAAGGCGGCGAGCCCGGTGTGCCGGCCGAGGCTCTCCGCGCCGGTGACACAGGTGCCCACCGGGAAGGTGAAGGCCCACCACGTCATCGTGAAGCCCATGCCCCGGCGCCGGGCGCGCACCACCAGCGCACCGGCGAGCCCGAGCCACAGCAGCGCGAAGCCCATGACGGGAACGCCGTAGAGGACGGCGGCGGCAACGGCGGTTGCGTGCGGGACGGGTACGACGCCGGGGGCGAGGTCGGCGAAGTGGCCGGCGGCGGTGGTGGACTGGCCGAGCGGCCCCAGGGCCAGGAACAGGGCCGGGGTGAGGGCGAGCGGCAGCGGGCCGGTCGTGACGAGGTGCGCGAAGACGACCGGCAGCATCACGAGGGTCGCGAGCAGACTCAGCCCGAACATGGCCAGGCAGGCGAACAGAAGCGTCTTCTGCCCCTGCCCGGGCGGGAGATGGGGGACGAGAAGCGGACCGAGTGCCGCGGACACCATGGGTGCGACGACGGGGAGCAGCCATACGGGGCTGGGCGTCCCACGGCGTACGACCAGGAGGTACGGCACGGCCACGGCGGCGACGAGTCCGACGGCCGTACCGGCGGTGAACAGGACCGCGTCCAGGGCAAGGGCGGCCGGGAGGCCGATCCAGTCCCGGCCGACGACGAGGGCGCCGCCGCCGACAGCCGTCAGGGCCATGGCGAGGCAGCCGTAGAAGGGCGCCGTCGCCGGGTCCAGGAGATGGGCGCGGGCCTGGTCGCGGTGGTGGGCCCAGTGCAGGGCGCGGGCGCAGAGAACCGCGAGGAGGAGGGCGAGGGAGAGGGCCCACACGGCCGTGCAGACGGTACGCAGTCCGGGGATGCCGTCCGCGCCGGGGAGACCCGCGCCCGCGGTGCCCACGATGGCGGTGCCCATGACGGGGGCGTACCAGTTGGGGCCGAGATGACGGAGGCTGCCGGGGACGTGCGGCTGGTGGGGCTGGGTCCTGGGGAGTGGACGGGCGGGGGCTGCGGTGGCCATGTCCTTACGGTCGCGCGGGGTGCGGGCGGTCACCAGGGGGTTTCGGTGAATGAGGGCATAAGCTGGATCTATGGGTGATGTGGAGGGCAGGGCCGTGCAGCCGTCGGGGGTCGCGCGGCGGGTGCCGGACCTCGGGGCGATGGAGCTGCTGTTGGCCGTGGCGCGGCTGGGGAGTCTCGGGCGGGCGGCGCAGGAGCTGGGCGTCACCCAGCCCGCCGCCAGCAGCCGCATCCGGTCCATGGAACGCCAGCTGGGCGTGGCCCTCCTGGACCGCTCGCCGCGCGGATCCCGGCTCACGGACGCGGGTGTGCTCGTCACCGACTGGGCCCGGCGGGTCGTGGAGGCGGCGGAGGCGTTCGACGCCGGGGCGCAGGCCCTGCGTACGCGACGCGACTCCCGGCTGCGGGTGGCGGCCAGTATGACGATCGCCGAGTACCTGCTGCCGGGCTGGCTGCTGGCGCTGCGTGTGCTGCGGCCCGAGACGGCGGTGTCGCTGCTCGCGGGGAACTCGGCGGCGGTGGCCGAACGGGTCCTGTCGGACGAGGCCGACATCGGTTTCGTGGAGGGGACGGGCGTACCGAGCGGGCTGGACTCGGTGGTCGTCGCGAAGGACCGGCTGATCGTGGTGACGGCGCCGGGGCATCCGTGGGCGCGGCGGCGGAAGCCTGTGGGGGCGGAGGAGCTGGCGGTGACGCCGTTGATCCTCCGGGAGGAGGGGTCGGGGACGCGGCAGGTGCTGAACACGGCGTTGGGTGGGTTGGCGCGTCCGCTGATCGAGCTGTCGTCGACGACCGCGGTGAAGGCGTCGGCGGTGGGTGGGGCGGGGCCCGCGGTGCTGAGTGAACTGGCGGTGGGGGAGGAGTTGGCGACGCGGCGGTTGGTGTGTGTGCCGTTGGACGGGGTGCGGTTGGATCGGGAGCTGCGGGCGGTGTGGCCCACGGGGCATCGGCCGGTGGGGCCGGCGCGGGAGTTGTTGGGGTTGACACGGGGGTGAGGGGTGGTCGGCGGTGGGTCGTTTCGCCCCCGCCGCCCTTACCCGTCCCGTCCCGTTCCTGGGGGCTGCCGCCCCCAGACCCCCGCTTCGGCCCTGAAGGGGCCTTGTCCTCAAGCGCCGGACGGGCTGGGGATGCGGGCCGGTGCTGAATGGATCAGCGCCTCCATCACCCTCATGTCCTCGCCCATTTCCGGGTGCCACTGCACGCCCAGAACCCACCCGCAACGGTCCGTCTCCTCCGGCTCCACCGCCTCCACCGTGCCGTCCTCCGCGTAGGCCGATGCCGTCAGCCCCCGCCCCAGGCGGTCCACCGCCTGGTGATGGAACGTCGGTACCGATGTCTCCTCCGGTACCGCCTCCGCGTACCGCGTGCCCGGTACCGGTTTCACGGTGTGGTGGCCGAAGACGCCCGGAGTCTCCGCGTGGCCGTCGAGGTGCTGGACCAGCGTGCCGCCCAGGGCGACGTTCAGCAGCTGCATACCCCGGCAGATGCCCAGCAACGGGGTGCCGGTCGCCAACGCCGCCTCGATCAGGGCCAGTTCCCAGGCGTCCCGGGCCTCGGCGGGCGGGCCGGTGCGCGGGTCGCGCTCCTCGCCGTACCGGGCGGGATCGACATCCGGGCCGCCCGCGATCACGACACCGTCGAGCCGGGCGACCGTCGCGGCGGCGTGTGCCGGGTCGTCCGGCGGGAGCATCGCGGCGATGCCCCCGGCCCGCTGCACGAGGAGCGGATACCCGGCCGGCAGCAGCGCCGCGGGCAGCTCCCACGCACCCCAGCGCGTCCTGGACTCCAGGTACGTACTGACGCCGATGAGCGGTCGTCGTCCGGTCGTCGTCACGAGGGTCTCCCTGGCATCCAGCGGGCAATCGGTGCGGCTTTCAATGGCGTACGGCCATACCTTTGCCGACCCTCGTCCTGGCTGGCAACCCATGTCTCACCGCGTCACGCCAGGAACCCCCGCAACAGCGCGGCCGTCCCCGAGCAGTGCTCCCGCATCATCTCCCGCGCCCCGTCCGCGTCCCCGTCGAGCACCGCGTCCACCAGCGCCGCGTGCTGCCGCTGCGAGTGCTCCAGGTTGCGCACCAGCAGCGGGATGCAGTCCAGCAGGTCGTTCACCGTCGCCCGTACCGCCGCGTACTGCGAGGTCAGCGTCGGGGAGCCGCACAGCTCGGAGAGGGTGAGGTGGAGCAGCGTGTCCAGCCGGCGGTAGTCCGGCAGCGGCGCGTCCTGCGTGCGGGACAGGGCGTCCCTCAGCCGGTCCGCCTGCTCGGGTGACAGGCCGTGCTGCGCGCACAGGCCAGCCGCGCCCACCTCCAGCACCTCCCGGAAGCGAAGGACGTCCTCGATGTCGACCGCGCTGATCCGCCGCCGCAGCTCGACCTCGCCGCCCGCGCCGTCCCGGGGGAGCACGAACGTGCCGCCGTACCGGCCGCGCCGCGATTCCACGAGCCCCTGGTCCTGGAGCACCTTCAGCACCTCGCGCAGTGTCACCCGGCTGATCCCGAGCCGCTCCGCGAGTTCGCGCTCGGCCGGCAGCCGCTCGCCGCCCGGTACCAGGCCCAGCCGTACGACCTGCAGGATCTGCTCCAGCGCCTCCTCGAAACCGTTGCCCGCGCGCACGGGCCGCAGAACCGGCGTCAACCGGTCCTCCAAGCCGCCCTCAGCGTCCAGCGACATCTCGTCGTGCCCCCTTCCCAAGCAATGGTTCTCCGCAATACCTTATGGCTTCCGGCCCGGCCGGAAAAAACGCGCAGAAGCCGAAGGAGCTTTCCCGTGGCAGACCGCACACCCGCGCTGAGCGTCGAGGAGCTGCACGCCCTCGTCGCGAGCGGAGAGATCGACACTGTTGTCCTGGCCTTCCCCGACATGCAAGGGCGGCTCCAGGGCAAGCGGTTCGCCGCCCGGTTCTTCCTCGACGACGTCCTGGCGCACGGCACCGAAGGCTGCAACTACCTCCTGGCCGTCGACACCGAGATGAACACGGTCGACGGCTATGAGATGTCCAGCTGGGAGCGGGGATACGGCGACTTCGCCATGCATCCCGACCTCTCCACGCTCCGCCGCCTGCCCTGGAACGCCGGCACGGCGTTCCTCGTCGCCGACCTCGCCTGGAACGACGGGTCCCCGGTCGTCGCGGCTCCACGGCAGATCCTCCGCCGTCAGCTGGACCGGCTCGCCGAACACGGGTTCACCGCGAAGGTCGGCACCGAACTCGAGTTCATCGTGTTCAAGGACACCTACGAGCAGGCCTGGGACGCCAACTACCGCGGCCTGACCCCGGCCAACCAGTACAACATCGACTACTCGGTACTCGGCACCGGCCGCATCGAGCCGTTGCTGCGCCGCATCCGGAACGAGATGACGGCCGCCGGGCTGACCGTCGAGTCCGCCAAGGGCGAGTGCAACCCGGGCCAGCACGAGATCGCCTTCAAGTACGACGACGCCGTCGTCACCTGTGACCAGCACGCCGTCTACAAGACCGGCGCCAAGGAGATCGCCAGCCAGGAGGGCGTCTCGCTCACCTTCATGGCCAAGTACAACGAGCGCGAGGGCAACTCCTGCCACATCCACCTCTCGCTCGCCGACGCCGACGGCACGAACGTCATGGCCGGCACCGCGGATGATCCCGGCGGCATGTCCGAGGTGATGCGGTACTTCCTCGCCGGACAGCTCGCCGCCCTCCGGGACTTCTCGCTCCTGTACGCGCCCAACATCAACTCGTACAAGAGGTTCCAGCCCGGTTCGTTCGCGCCGACCGCCGTCGCCTGGGGCTACGACAACCGCACCTGCGCGCTGCGGATCGTCGGCCACGGCAGGTCCATGCGGTTCGAGAACCGGCTGCCGGGCGGTGACGTCAACCCGTACCTCGCCGTCGCCGGGCTCGTCGCGGCAGGGCTGTACGGCATCGAGCAGAAGCTGGAACTGCCCGAGGCGTGCGCGGGCAACGCCTACTCCGGTGACTACGCGCATGTCCCGACCACCCTGCGCGAGGCCGCCGAGCTGTGGGAGAACAGCCCCATCGCCCAGGCCGCCTTCGGTGACGAGGTGGTCGCCCACTACCGCAACATGGCCCGCGTCGAACTCGACGCCTTCGACGCCGCGGTGACCGACTGGGAGCTTCGCCGCTCCTTCGAACGCTTGTGAGAGGTCCTTTCTTGTCGTACGAGCATGAGCGCGAACTTACGTACGAGCGTGAGCTTCGCGTCCTCAACCCCGCCACCGAGGACGTCGTCGCCACCGTCCCCGCCGCCACCCGCGAGGACGTCGACGCGGCCGTCGTACGGGCCACGCGGGCGCAGACGCGCTGGGCCGTCCTGGCGCCCGCCGACCGCGCCCGTCTGCTGCGCCGCTTCGCGGCCACCGTCGACGAACACCTCGAAGAACTGGCCCAGTTGGAGGTGCGGGAGGCCGGGCACGTCATCGGCAACGCGCGCTGGGAGGCGGGCAACGTCCGAGACCTGCTCGACTACGCGGCGGGCGGTGTCGAGCGGCTGACCGGACGGCAGATCCCCGTCGCCGGCGGTCTCGACATCACGTTCCTCGAACCGCTCGGCGTCGTCGGGGTCATCGCGCCCTGGAACTTTCCCATGCCGATCGCCGCCTGGGGCACGGCTCCCGCGCTCGCCGCGGGCAACGCGGTGATCCTCAAGCCCGCCGAGACCACCCCCCTGACGGCCCTGCGCCTCGCCGAACTCGCCCTGGAAGCAGGCCTGCCGGAGGACCTGTTCCAGGTGCTGCCGGGCCACGGTCCCGTCGCGGGCGACGCGCTCGTCGAGCACCCGGGCGTCGCGAAGATCGTCTTCACCGGGTCGACGGGCGTGGGCAAACAGGTGCTGGCGAAGGGGGCGTCGCTCCTCAAGCGCGTCACTCTCGAACTCGGCGGCAAGAGCCCCAACATCGTCTTCGCCGACGCGGACGTCGAGGCCGCCGCGGCTGCCGCCCCCATGTCCTTCCTCGACAACTCCGGCCAGGACTGCTGCGCCCGCACCCGCATCCTCGTCCAGCGCTCCGTGTACGACCGCTTCCTCGGCCTCCTCGCCCCCGCCGTCGAATCCGTCCTCGTCGGCGACCCGGCGGACGAGAAGACCCAGATGGGCCCGCTGATCTCCAGGGCCCAGCTGGACCGCGTACGCGCGTACGTCACCGACGACCTGGCCGGCATCCGGGGCGAGGCGCCCGCGGGCCCCGGTTTCTGGTTCCCGCCCACCGTCCTCACCGACGTCGACCCGCACGCGCGCGTGGCCGTCGAGGAGGTCTTCGGCCCCGTCGCCGTCGTCCTCCCGTTCGACGACGAGGCGGACGCCGTGGCGCTCGCCAACGGCACCGACTACGGCCTCTCGGGCTCCATCTGGACCCGGGACGTCGGGCGTGCCCTGCGCGTGTCGCAGGCCGTCCGGGCAGGCAACCTGTCCGTCAACTCGCACTCCAGCGTGCGCTATTCGACCCCCTTCGGCGGCTTCAAGCAGTCCGGGATCGGCCGCGAGCTCGGCCCGGACGCCCTCGCCGCATTCACCGAGACGAAGAACGTCTTCATCAGCACGGAAGGCCCCGCACAGTGACCGCAGAGAACATTTGCAGGCGTCTCGTCGGCCGTACCGCCGTCATCACCGGTGCCGGCAGCGGCATCGGCCTCGCCACCGCGCGCAGGCTCGCCTCCGAGGGCGCCCATGTCGTCTGCGGCGACGTCGACGAGCCGCGCGGCAAGGCCGCCGCCGACGAGGTGGGCGGGATCTTCGTCAAGGTCGACGTCACCGACCCCGAGCAGGTCGAGGCGCTCTTCCAGACGGCGTACGACACCTACGGCAGCGTCGACATCGCGTTCAACAACGCCGGTATCTCGCCGCCCGACGACGACTCCATCCTGGACACCGGCCTGGAGGCCTGGAAGCGCGTCCAGGAGGTCAACCTGACCTCCGTCTTCCTGTGCTGCAAGGCCGCGATCCCCTACATGCGGCGCCAGGGTAAGGGCTCGATCATCAACACGGCCTCGTTCGTGGCGAGGATGGGCGCTGCCACGTCCCAGATCTCGTACACCGCGTCCAAGGGCGGCGTTCTCGCCATGACCCGTGAACTGGGCGTGCAGTTCGCCCGGGAGGGCATCCGCGTCAACGCCCTCTGCCCGGGGCCGGTCAACACCCCGCTCCTCCAGGAACTGTTCGCCAAGGACCCCGAGCGCGCCGCCCGCCGGCTCGTCCACATCCCGGTCGGCCGGTTCGCGGAGGCCGACGAGATCGCTGCCGCGGTCGCCTTCCTGGCCAGCGACGACTCCTCGTTCGTCAACGCCACCGACTTCCTGGTCGACGGCGGCATCGCGGGCGCGTACGTCACACCGGTGTAGGCAACAGCCGTACGCCTTACGGACGTTGGGGAACATCGGAACGCCTGGACCGACCACCGGCGCGCGGCCGAAGAGCCCTCGCCCCGCCGCACCCCGGCGGGGTGGAGGCCCGCGCCGGGGTCGCCGCCCGCGCACGCCGGGACACTCCGTCCGCCGACTGGGCGCCGGCCCGCTCATGACCGGGCCGGTCAGCGGCGCGGGCGGTCATGAACAGTCCTGGACGAGGCCTGTGGGACACGATTACCGCAGGGCAGGGGACGATCCGGGCAGAAGCCCCGGTGCCGCGGACCGGTTCCCGTTCGGGGGGTGTCAGCCCGTAGAGTGACGCTTCACGCAGGGAGTAGCCGCCGCGCGCGGAGGGACGCGCCCGGATGGCCGCCCGCCCGCGCGGGTATGCCTGCCCGGGACGGCCGCGTCCCGCGCCGCACGGACTCCGCGGCCCTGCGCCGGTACGAGGAAACGGGGGGTGCATGAGCACGGAAGCGCGGCGCGCCTCCATTCCCCCGCGCCCGGCCACCCCTCCACCGACCGAGCCGCCGGTCACGGACGGTACGGGCGCCACGGCCGAGGACGCGCCGGGTACGCCAGGAAACGACAGGAACGCCGCGGGCGGCGACAGCAGGGAGCGGAGGCCGGGCGCGACCGGCGACGCGGCGAGCATGTCCGGGCGTGCACCTGGTGCACCAGGTGCGGCCGTCGGCCCCGTTGTGTCCGGCTCGACGCCTCCAGGCGCACCGGCCGCCCCCGCACCGACGCCGAACACCGCGACAGACACCGCGCCGCCCCGGTTCCCGCACCTGGGCTCTCCCTCCCGGGAAGCCGCCGGCCCCATAGCCCCGCCCCCGCCGCCCTCCTCGGCCCGGCTCCCCGACGCGCCCCCGGCCGGCCCCACCTCGGCGGCACCGCGCCCGCGCCCCGACCTGCCGCCGCGCCCGGCCCACCAGCCGCCCGTCGCGCCCTGGCGCCCGAGCGCCCTCGCCGACACCACCAGGCGCCTCCGCAACGCGCCTCAGCGGCCGGGCGACCAGCCACGCACGACCGAGACCTCTCCCGGCCCGAACGGCAGCCCGGCCCCCGGCCACCCGACACGCTCCACCGACCTGCGCAAGACCGGACCGCGCACCCCGGACCAGCCCTTCACCCCCACCGGCCGCCCCTACCGCCTGGACTCGCCCCACCCACCGAACGACCGCCCGGGTGCGGCCGAGACGCCTCCGCCGCCCGCGGCTCCTTCGCGCCCGGCGTACGTGCCCTCCGGCCGCCCGTACCTCCCGGACCCGCCGAAGGCGTCGAACGGCCGCCCGGGTGCGGCTGAGACGCCTCCGGCGCCCGCGGGTCCTTCGCGTCCTGCGAACACGCCGGTCGGCCGCCCGTACCTGCCGGACTCGCCCCAGGCGTCGAACGGTCGTCCGGGTGCGGCTGAGACGCCTCCGGCGCCCGCGGGTCCTTCGCGTCCTGCGAACACGCCGGTCGGCCGCCCGTACCTGCCGGACTCGCCCCAGGCGTCGAACGGTCGTCCGGGTGCGGCTGAGACGCCTCCGGCGCCCGCCGGTCCTTCGCGTCCCGCAAGCGCGCCTTCCGGGCGCCCGTATCTTCCGAATCCGCCTGTGGCCGACCCGCCGAAGGCATCGGACGGCCGTCCACGTGCGGCTGAGATGCCGTCGCCGCCCGCGGGCCCTTCGCGTCCCGCGAACACTCCGGCCGGCCGCTCGTATCCGTCGACCTCGCCGGTGGGCCACCCGCCGAAGGCGGCGGGCAGTCGTCCGGGTGGCGCCGAGATGCCTCCGGCGCCCGTTGAACGGCCGCGTTCGGTGGACGTTCCCTCCGCTCCTGTCGGTCGTCCGTATCGCGCGGGCTCGCCCCAGGCATCGGACGGCCGTCCGGGTGCCGCCGAGATGCCGTCGCCGCCCGCGGGCCCTTCGCGTCCCGCGAACACTCCGGCCGGCCGCTCGTATCCGTCGACCTCGCCGGTGGGCCACCCGCCGAAGGCGGCGGGCAGTCGTCCGGGTGGCGCCGAGATGCCTCCGGCGCCCGCCGGTCCCTCGCGTCCCGCGAACACCCCCGTCGGGCGCCCGTACCTGCCCAATCCGCCGGCGGCCGACTCGGGCAAGGCGTCGGGTGCCGCCGGTGTGCCCCCGGTGCCCGTCGACCCTCCCCGGTCCGCGAGCGCGTCCGGCAGGCCCGATCCCGCTCTCTCCTGGAGCGCCTCCTACGGTGACACCGGTGCCGTTGGTTCCGGGCGGCCCGTTGTCTCGCTCGGGCAACCCGACGTGTACGGCGCCGAAACGAGCCCCCGCTCCTTCAGCGGGCGGGCGCTGCTCGCCGTCGCCTGTGCGGTGCTCGGGCTCGGGCTCATCGGCGGTGCGCTGACCGGGAGTTGGCTGACCGGGGACGAGTCGAAGGACGCCGGTGCGAGTACCGCGTTCACCGCGGCCGGGACGCTCTGGCACAGCGTCCCCGTGGACCAGCTCTTCCCGCCCACCATCGAGGGCGACGGAGCCGGCCCCGGCGGCGCCGACCGGACCTGGACCCGGATCGCCGTCGCCCCGGACACCGGCTGCGCCGACGCCTTCGACCCGCTGCTGCGCAAGGCCCTCGCGCCGGTCGGCTGCCAGCGCCTCCTGCGCGCCACCTACACCGACGAGACGCAGAGCTACGTCACCACCGTCGGCCTCCTCTTCACCACGGCCGACGCGACCGCGATGCGCGCCCTGCGTACCCGCTTCAGCAACGAGAACCTCGACCGCCGCACCGACCTGATGCCCCGCCCCTATGCCGCGAAGAACACCGTCGCCGACGACTTCACGGACGCCCAGCGCGCCTCCTGGACCATCTCCGTCCTCACCGACGCCCCCGTCGTCACCTACGCCGTCTCCGGCTGGGCCGACGGCCGCACCGTCGACGCCCCGCAGCCCGCCGAGGCGGCCATGACGTCCGGCGCCACCACGGCCCTCGCCCAGGCGGGCCTCGGCCACGAGGCGAAGGGCCTGGCCGACCGCGTCGAACGGGCCCTCCGCAAGACCGTCGGCTCGGCCGCGAAGCTGCCGTCATGACCCGCACCCGCACAGCCCGAAGCGGGCTCCTCGTCCTCCTCCTCGCCGGTACCCTCACCCTCCTGCCCGCCACCAGCGCCTACGCCGACAGCATCCGGGCCCAGCAGTGGGCCCTGGACGCCATGCACACGCAGGAGGCATGGCGGACGACCAGGGGCAAGGGCATCACGGTCGCCGTGCTCGACACCGGCGTCGAGGCCGACCACCCCGACCTCGTCGGCAACGTCCTCGAAGGCAAGGACATGGTCGGCTTCGGGGCGAGCCAGGGCGACGCGTCCTGGGCCAAGCACGGCACCGCCATGGCCGGCATCATCGCCGGTCACGGCCACGGCTACGACAACGAGGACGGCGTCCTGGGCATCGCCCCCCAGGCCAAGATCCTGCCCATCCGGGTGATCCTCGAAGACGGCGACTCGGCCCGCGCCAAGGCCCGCAACACCCGCGGCAACGCCCTCGCCGAAGGCATCCGCTGGGCCGCCGACCAGGGCGCCGACGTCATCAACCTCTCCCTCGGCGACGACTCCAAGTCCGCGCATCCCGAGCCCGCCGAGGACGAGGCCGTCCAGTACGCCCTGGAGAAGGGCGCCGTCGTCGTCGCCTCGGCCGGCAACGGCGGCGAGAAGGGCGACCACATCTCCTACCCGGCCGCCTACCCGGGCGTCATCGCCGCGACCGCCGTCGACAAGTACGGCACCCGCGCCTCCTTCTCCACCCGCCGCTGGTACGCCACGGTCAGCGCCCCCGGCGTCAACGTCGTCATCGCCGCCCCCGACCACCGCTACTACGAGGGCTGGGGCACGAGCGCCGCCGCCGCGTTCGTCTCCGGTGCCGTCGCCCTCATCAAGGCCGCCCGCCCCGGACTGACCCCGGCCCAGATCAAGAAGCTCCTGGAGGACACGGCCCGCAACGCCCCGGACGGCGGCCGGGACGACTCCCGCGGTTTCGGTTTCATCGACCCCGCGGCGGCCATCAAGGCGGCGGCCAAGCTCAAGCCGGAAGGGCTGAAGTCGACCGCGTACGGCAAGGAGTACTTCGGCGCGGGCCCGGACCCGGCCCCCGAAGAGGACGACACCTTCAACTGGGCCGGCCCCGTCGCCGGCGGCCTCGGTGTCGTGCTCCTGGTCGCGGCGGTCCCGTTGTGGCGCGGTCGCCGCAGGACGGCCGACCACTCCACCGACTCGTACGACTCGTACGGCGACAACTTCTGAGCGTTCGCGGACGATGACCCGATCGATCCGGCCTGATCGTCCGTCAGGACTGGTCGGTGGTAACGGACTTCACGGCGAACGCCGAAACCGCCGCCCTCGCCGCCGACTCCACCAGCGAAATCCCCTTCGCCTTCGTCGTGTTGCCGTTCGACACCACCGCGACCAGGAACTCCCGCCCGTCCGCCGTCGTCACCCGCCCGATGCTGTTGATGTCCCACAGCCCGGTCGCGGTACGCGGCAACCACCCGTTCTTCAGGGCGAATCGGCGATCGGCGGTACCCGTGGCGCCCGCCGCCGACACCCCCCAGTCCTGGTCCTCGGCTATGGAGCCCATCAGGCCCTGGAGATACGCCCGGGACGCCGCACTGAGCTCGGACGCATCCCCGCTGTCCCCGCTCTTCGCGAACACCTGCTGGAGCAGGGTGAGTTGATCGGCCGCCGTGGTCTGGGTCAGGCCCCACAGCATGCCCGAACCGCCCTCGGTGTCCGTCAGGCCGAAGCGCTTGTTGGCGGCGGCGAGACCCTTCGCCTTTCCGATCGCCGTCCACAGGGCCGACGCCGAGGCGTTGTCGCTGACCTCGATCATCGAGGTGGCGTACCGCTTCTCCTGCGCGGTGAGGCTCCGGTCCTCGTCCTGCGCCCGGAGCAGCAGCGTCGCCAGGATGTCCACCTTGACGATGCTCGCCGTGTCGAACGTCCCGTCCCCGTACGTGGCGCTGTCGCCCGACTCGACGTCGAGCACGGCCACGGACACCCTGGCCCCGTCCTCGGCCGCCGCGGTCACCGGCTTCATCGCCGCTGCCAGCAGCGTGTCCGGTTCCACCGTGGGATCCGCGACGGGTTCCACCGACGCCTCCTCGCTCGCCTCGGCCCGCGCGGGCGCTGCCGCTGCCGCTGCCGCCGCCGACGTTACGCTGCCGACGTCCGCGTGCGCCTGTGCCTTCAGATACGCGGTGCCCCCGCCCGTACCGCCCATGACGACCGCGGATACGAGGACGATGTAGACGAGCGACCGACGCCGGGGAGCTCTCTCAGAGGCCATGCCGTGATGCTGGCGGCTGTGACTGTGCGGTTGATTAGGCGCATGTTAGATGTGTGTCAGCGCTGACTGAGAATCCCGTGAAACCGGTGAACGGCAGGTTTCCGGGGTGGCGAAAGCCCAGGAGCGATCCCCCGATAGGGTCGGGCACCGTGGCGAACAAGAACATTCCCGACTCCGGCTTCCCCGACGACGACGGCAGCGCCGACCCCCGGCTGAGCGCAGCGCTGGCGGCCTGGGCCGAGGACCGTACCGCGGTGCGACCGGTCCTGGAGGCCCTGAAGGGCGCCCGGCTCCTCGTCCCCGTGGTCGCTGTGCTCGGGGACGTCGAGGAGGACGAGAAGGGGCTCCGCCACGAGAAGACCAGCGACATGGCCGTACCGACCCTCAAGGCCGGCGACCGGACCGCCCTGCCGGCCTTCACGTCCACCGACTCGCTCTCCCGCTGGGACCCCGCCGCCCGCCCCGTCGCCGTACCCCTGCACCAGGCCATCCAGGCCGCCGCGCACGAGAAGGCGGACACGATCGTCCTCGACCTGGCCGGACCCGTGCCCTACGAGCTGAGCGGCTCCGCGCTGCTCGCGCTCGCCGAGGGGCGCACGACGGCGGATCCGCTCGCCGATCCCGCCGTGGTCGACGCCGTACGGGCTGTCGTGGCCGCCGAGCCCGCCGTGGTCCGCGCCCATCTGGGCCCGGGACAGGCCGACGGCACCCTCGCGCTCGTCCTGGACCCGGCCGCACCGCCGGCCGACGCCGCCCGGGCCGTCGCCGGCCGCCTCGCCGCCGACGAAACGCTCAGGGCCCGTCTGGTGCGCGGCCTCGACCTGGCACTCCTGCCGGCCGGAGCGACGCCACCCGGCGAGCCCCTCTACGTGCGTTCCGTACCGGCTTCCTAGCCGTAGACCGGGCCCGTGTACTTCTCGCCGGGGCCCTGGCCCGGGTCGTCCGGAACGAGGGACGCCTCGCGGAAGGCGAGCTGGAGCGACTTCAGGCCGTCGCGCAACGGGGCCGCGTGGAAGGAGCTGATCTCCGTCGTGCTCGCGTCGAGCAGACCGGCGAGGGCGTGCACCAGCTTGCGGGCCTCGTCCAGGTCCTTGTACTTGTCGCCCTCGTCGGTCAGACCGAGCTTCACGGCGGCGGCGCTCATCAGGTTCACGGCGACCGTCACGATCACCTCGACCGCCGGGACCTCGGCGATGTCGCGGGTCATGGCGTCGAAGTCGGCATTCTGGGCAGGGGTGTCACTCATGCCCCACACGATAGGCCCCGGGGATCCGGCCCCTCTGCGCGGGCGGCTGTGCGGGAGCCCGCTGTCCGACGGTTAGCACCACCTCCTACTTGGTGCTAACCTTTTGTAACGACCGGCTGGACACTTGCGTGCCCGGCCCACAAGTGGAGGCTCCGAACTCCCACCCGACCGTCCTCACGGATGGCGGGTCACCCGGTCAGGCGGCCACCATCGTTCCGTACGGACGATGGAGTCGCCCGATGTGCGCCCCGCGGTTGACCGCGGCGGTGCTCCGGTATGCCTTTGGAGCCCCGCCTGCGTCCCGTCGGGGCATTTTTCGTGTGCCCCGGTAGTTGGTCCCATTGTCATCAGAGACATACGCGGCTGTCCGCCAGACCGCCGTGTGGTGCTACCGAGGAGGATCCATCAGCACTGAACCCCGTATCAACGACCGGATTCGCGTTCCCGAAGTGCGACTTGTCGGTCCCAGCGGCGAGCAGGTCGGGATTGTTCCGCTTGCCAAGGCCCTGGAGCTTGCGCAGGAGTACGACCTCGACCTGGTCGAGGTGGCGGCGAGCGCACGCCCGCCGGTCTGCAAGCTCATGGACTACGGGAAGTTCAAGTACGAGTCGGCCATGAAGGCCCGTGAGGCGCGCAAGAACCAGGCGCACACGGTCATCAAGGAAATGAAGCTCCGGCCGAAGATCGACCCGCACGACTACGACACCAAAAAGGGTCACGTCGTCCGGTTCCTGAAGCAGGGCGACAAGGTCAAGATCACGATCATGTTCCGTGGTCGTGAGCAGTCCCGGCCCGAGCTGGGCTACCGACTGCTGCAGCGGCTCGCCTCGGACGTCGAGGACCTCGGGTTCATCGAGTCGAACCCGAAGCAGGACGGCCGAAACATGATCATGGTTCTCGGCCCGCACAAGAAGAAGACCGAAGCGATGGCCGAGGCCCGTGAGGCCCAGGCGGTCCGCAAGGCGGAAGCGAAGGCCAACCCGGGCAAGTCGCAGAACGCCGCGGAGATCGACGGAGTCGACGGAGTCGACGGGGACATCATCGACGACGTGGACACCGACGACGACGTGGACATCGCCGAGGAGACCGCTGAGGCTCCGGCCCCGGCGTCCGCCGAGGTCTGATCCCGGGGCTCGCGCCCTGGGATGCCAACCCACACACATGACGTTCCACCGTGCCCGGTTTCACGGCCGGGCACCGGAGCGCCACTGACGAGGAGAGAACGGCGCTATGCCGAAGAACAAGTCGCACAGCGGTGCCAGCAAGCGCTTCAAGATCACCGGCTCCGGCAAGGTGCTCCGCGAGCGTGCCGGCAAGCGCCACCTGCTCGAGCACAAGTCGTCCCGTGTGACGCGGCGCCTCACCGGCACCGCCGAGATGGCCCCGGGTGACGCCAAGAAGATCAAGAAGCTTCTCGGCAAGTGACGTACCGGCGCCTGTGCGCCGTAAGTACGTCTGAAGACCGGGACCCCATCGAAATCGGGCCGTGTGACGACAACCACGGCCCCGCTGCAAGGAGTTAAAAGTGGCACGCGTCAAGCGGGCAGTAAACGCCCACAAGAAGCGCCGGGCGATCCTCGAGGCCGCCAAGGGCTACCGCGGTCAGCGTTCGCGCCTGTACCGCAAGGCCAAGGAGCAGGTCACCCACTCCCTGGTCTACAACTACAACGACCGCAAGAAGCGCAAGGGCGACTTCCGTCGGCTGTGGATCCAGCGCATCAACGCCGCTGCCCGCCAGAACGGCATGACGTACAACCGCCTCATCCAGGGTCTGAACGCCGCCAACATCGAGGTGGACCGCAAGATCCTCGCGGAGCTCGCCGTCAACGACGCCCCCGCGTTCGCCGCGCTCGTCGAGGTCGCGCAGAAGGCCCTGCCGTCGGACGTCAACGCGCCCAAGGCTGCGTGACGCTCGCGCTGGCTTTGAGCCGCGTGTGATGTGATGCCGGGCCCACAGGTGTTCGCCACCTGTGGGCCCTGGCGTTTTTTTGGGTGCGTTGTCGGGTGCGGGTCCGGTGGGGACTTCTCGCGCAGTTCCCCGCGCCCCTGAAAAGCAGGGGCTGCGCCCCATGCTTTTCGGCCCGCAGGGCCGGGTCTTTTCCGGGGCGCGGGGAACTGCGCGACCAGCCCCCACTCACCCGCACCCGACAACGCACCCAACCCGCGAAAGGTGACCCATGTCCGGCACCACCCCCGAGCTGATCTCCCCGCGCTCGCCCCGCGTGTCCGCCGCGCGGCGGCTCGCCCGGCGGAACTTCCGCAGCAAGGAGCGGCTGTTCCTCGCGGAGGGGCCGCAGGCCGTGCGGGAGGCGGCCGGGCACGCGGACACCCTGGTCGAACTGTTCGCCACGGTCGGCGCCGCGGAGCGGTACGCCGACCTCGTCGGGGAGGCGCGCGCCGCCGGAGCCCGCGTGCACCTCGCCGACGAGGACGTCATCGCCGACATCTCCACCACCGTCACCCCACAGGGGCTCGTCGGGATCTGCCGGTTCCTCGACACCTCGTTCGAGGACATCCTCAAGGCACGGCCACGGCTCGTCGCCGTCCTCGCGAACGTGCGCGACCCCGGGAACGCCGGCACCGTACTGCGGTGCGCGGACGCCGCGGGCGCCGAGGCGGTCGTCCTCACCGACGCCTCCGTGGACCTGTACAACCCCAAGGCCGTACGGGCCTCCGTGGGCTCCCTGTTCCATCTGCCCGTGGCCGTCGGCGTACCCGTCGAGGAGGCCGTGGCCGGGCTCAGGGACGCCGGTGTACGGATTCTGGCCGCCGACGGCGCGGGCCCGGACGACCTCGACGACGAGCTGGACAAGGGGACCATGGGCGGGCCCACCGCCTGGGTGTTCGGGAACGAGGCCTGGGGGCTCCCGGAGGAGACGCGCGCGCTGACCGACGCCGTAGTGCGCGTTCCGATCCACGGAAAGGCGGAAAGCCTGAACCTGGCGACCGCCGCCGCCGTATGTCTCTACGCGTCCGCCCGTGCACAGCGCGCCTCCGGAGGGTGCCGCTCCGTCACCGAGAGCTAGTAGGGTGACGGGCTCGGGGGCCCACTGCGCCAGTCCGAGAGGTGGGGTTCGGGGATGACTGTCGGCACGAGCGGAACACTGGGGGCATGGGAATTGCGGAGCCAGCCCGCCTCCCCGCACGGTGATCCCGCCGGGCCCGGAGACGGACTCGGCGCCGGACTCGGCGCCGAGCTGGGCATCGACCCCGACGACCTGCCCGACGGACTCGTCGTCGCCGACGAGCACGGCCGGGTGATCTGCTTCAACGCCGCCGCCCAGCGCATCACCACCCTCCCCGCCGCCCACGCCCTGGGCCTGCGGCTCGAACGGGCCCTGCCGTTAGAAGACCTCGAAGGGCGCCGCTGGTGGCAGCTCACCGACCCCTACGGCGGGCTCGCGATCAGGAACGGCCAGCCCGAGCGGAACCTGCTGCTGCCCGGCGGGCGCGAAGTGCTCGTCTCGGCGCGCTACCTCCGTACGCACCCCACCGGACCCGTCCGCCGGGTCGTCGTCTCCCTGCGTGACACCGAGGCCCGCCGCCGCACCGAGCGCAGCCATGCCGAGCTGATCGCCATCGTCGCCCACGAACTGCGCTCGCCGCTCACCTCCGTCAAGGGCTTCACCGCGACCCTGCTCGCGAAGTGGGAACGGTTCACCGACGACCAGAAGAAACTGATGCTGGAGACCGTCGACGCCGACGCCAACCGCGTCACCCGGCTCATCGCCGAACTCCTCGACATCTCGCGCATCGACTCCGGACGCCTCGAACTGCGCCGCCAGCCCGTCGACATGGGCGCCGCCGTCGGACGGCACATCCAGGCGTACGTGGCCGCCGGCCAGCCCGCCGACCGGTTCCTGCTCCGGATGGAACAGCCACTGCCCGCGCTCTGGGCCGATCCCGACAAGGTCGACCAGGTGCTCAGCAACCTGCTGGAAAACGCGGTGCGCCACGGCGAGGGAACCGTCACCATCGAGGTCACGGCCGCGCTGTCCCCCCGTGAGGAGGACGCCGACCAGAACACGGCCACGTCGGTCACGGTGAGCGACGAAGGGCCCGGCATCCCGGAGGAGTCCATGAACCGCGTCTTCACCCGCTTCTGGCGGGGCAGCAAGCGCGGCGGCACGGGCCTCGGGCTGTACATCGTCAAGGGCATCGTCGAGGCCCACGGCGGCTCCATCACGGTCGGCCGCGCCCCCGGCGGCGGCGCCGAGTTCCGATTTATGCTGCCCGTGAGCACCCCGGCGTACCTGCAGTAACGCCGACGAGGCCCCACGGGCGCGTTCCCCCACCTCACCCCCGTTAGAATCGGCCTTTGGCACCTTTGCGTCCCTCTCTGTGGACCATTCGTCTCCGAGCCGTAGACGGGGACCATCCGCCAGCCAACCGGAAGCACGGGAAGAGATGTCGGCACCGAACAAGTCGTACGACCCTGTAGAGGTCGAGGCCCTGAAACCGGAAGCGATCGAGCGCCTGCGGGACGAGGCGCTCGCCGCCTTCGCCGCCGCGGACTCCCTCGACGCCCTCCAGGAGGCCAAGGTCGCCCACACCGGCGGGACCTCGCCGCTGGCCCTCGCCAACCGCGAGATCGGCGCGCTGCCCCCGCAGGCCAAGGCCGCCGCCGGCAAGCTCGTCGGCCAGGCCAGGGGCGCCGTCAGCAAGGCGCTCGCCGCCCGCCAGACCGAGCTGGAGGCCGAGCGGGACACCCGCGTGCTGGTCGAGGAGGCGGTGGACGTCACACTGCCGTACGACCGCGCGCAGGCCGGCGCCCGCCACCCGCTGACCACGTTCATGGAGCGCGTCGCGGACGTCTTCGTCTCCATGGGGTACGAGGTCGCCGAGGGCCCCGAGGTCGAGGCGGAGTGGTTCAACTTCGACGCCCTCAACTTCACCCCGGACCACCCGGCCCGGCAGATGCAGGACACCTTCTTCGTCGAGGGCCCCAAGGGGACCGTGGGCGACGAGTCCGGTGTCGTCCTGCGGACGCACACCTCGCCCGTCCAGGCCCGCTCCATGCTCGACCGCGAGCCGCCGGTCTACATCGTGTGCCCCGGCCGCGTGTACCGCACCGACGAGCTGGACGCCACGCACACCCCCGTCTTCCACCAGATCGAGCTGCTGGCGATCGACGAGGGCCTGACCATGGCCGACCTCAAGGGCACCATGGACCACATGGTCCAGTCGCTCTTCGGCCCGGACACGAAGACGCGGCTGCGGCCCAACTACTTCCCCTTCACCGAGCCGTCCGCCGAGATGGACATGCTCTGCTACGTCTGCAAGGGCGCGTCCGTCGGCAACCCGGACCGCCCCTGCCGGACCTGCTCCAGCGAGGGCTGGATCGAGCTGGGCGGCTGCGGAATGGTCAACCCGCGCGTGCTCGTCGCGTGCGGCGTCGACCCCGAGAAGTACAGCGGATTCGCCTTCGGGTTCGGCATCGAGCGGATGCTGATGTTCCGCCACAACGTCGAGGACATGCGAGACATGGTCGAGGGCGACGTCCGGTTCACCCGGCCGTTCGGGATGGAGATCTGATGCGGGTCCCGCTTTCTTGGCTGCGGGAGTACGTCGACCTGCCGGCGACTCAGACCGGCCGGGACGTCCAGGAGAAGCTGATCACGGTCGGCCTCGAGGTCGAGTCCGTCGAGCAGGTCGGCGCAGGCCTCAAGGGCCCCCTGGTCGTCGGCCAGGTGCTCACCATCGAGGAGCTGGAGGGCTTCAAGAAGCCGATCCGCTTCTGCACCGTCGACGTCGGCACCGCCAACGGCACCGGTGAGCCCCAGGAGATCGTCTGCGGCGCCCGCAACTTCGCCGTCGGCGACAAGGTCGTCGTGGTCCTCCCGGGCGCCGTCCTGCCCGGTGACTTCGCGATCGCCGCGCGCAAGACGTACGGCCACACCTCCCACGGCATGATCTGCTCCGGCGACGAGCTGGGCATGGGCGACGACGGCAGCGGCGGCATCATCGTCCTGTCGCCGGAGCACGAGGTCGGCACCGACGCCATCGAGCTGCTCCAGCTCGTCGACGAGGTCCTCGACATCGCCGTCACACCCGACCGCGGATACGCGCTCTCGCTGCGTGGCATTGCCCGCGAGACCGCCATCGCCTACGGTCTGCCGCTGCGCGACCCGGCCCTGCTCGACGTACCGGCCCCGAACGCCTACGGCTACCCGGTCCAGGTCTCCGACCCGTTCGCCTGCGACCGCTTCACCGCCCGCACGGTGACCGGGCTCGACCCGGACGCGCAGTCCCCGATCTGGCTCAGGCGCCGCCTCCAGAAGGCGGGCATGCGCCCGATCTCGCTCGCCGTCGACATCACCAACTACGTGATGCTGGAGCTGGGCCAGCCCCTGCACGCGTACGACCGCTCCCGCGTCCAGGGCGCCATCGGCGTGCGCCGGGCCGAGCCGGGCGAGAAGCTCACCACCCTCGACGGCGTCACGCGCACGCTCGACGCCGAGGACCTGCTCATCGTCGACGACCGCGGTGCCATCGGCCTCGCGGGCGTCATGGGCGGTGCCAACACCGAGATCGACGACACCGAGGGCACCACCACCGAGGTCGTCATCGAGGCCGCCCACTTCGACGCGATCACCATCGCGCGCACGGCCCGTCGTCACAAGCTGGCCTCCGAGGCGTCCAAGCGCTTCGAGCGCGGTGTCGACCCGCAGGCCGCCTCGGCCGCCGCCCAGCGCACGGTCGACCTCCTGGTCCTCCTCGCCGGCGGCACCGCCGACGCGGGCGTCACCGAGGTCATCTCGCCGTCCGCGCCGCACACGATCTCCATCCCGGCGAACCACCCCGACCGGGTCGCGGGCGTCGAGTACGGCCGCGAGACCGTCGTACGCCGTCTCCAGGAGGTCGGCTGTGACGTGTACGGGAAGGACGAGCTGATCGTCACCGTCCCGTCCTGGCGCCCCGACCTGACGGACCCGAACGACCTCGCCGAAGAGGTCATCCGCCTGGAGGGCTACGAGAACCTGCCCTCCACCCTGCCCAAGCCCCCGGCGGGCCGCGGTCTGACCGACCGGCAGCGACTGCACCGCCGTGTCGGCCGCGCGCTGGCCGGAGCGGGTTACGTGGAGGCGCTGAACTACCCGTTCATCGGCGAGCAGGCCTTCGACCAGCTCGGCCTGGCCGCCGACGACCCGAAGCGCAAGGTCGTCAGGCTGGCCAACCCGCTCTCCGACGAGGAGCCCGCACTCCGTACGACGCTGCTGCCCGGCCTGCTCCAGGCGCTGCGCCGCAACGACGGGCGGGGCAGCCACGACCTGGCCCTGTTCGAGACGGGCCTCGTCTTCCACCCCCAGGACGAGCTGCTGATCGCCGGGCGTCTCCCGGTCGACCGGCGTCCCACGGACGAGGAGATCGCGTCCCTCACGGCCGCGCTCCCCGTCCAGCCCCGGCACGCCGCCGTCGTCCTCGCGGGCGCCCGCGAGCAGGCCGGCTGGTGGGGCAAGGGCCGTCCGGCCGACTGGGCCGACGCGATCGAGGCGGCGCGGAGTCTGGCCCACGAGGCCGGCACCGAACTCCTCGTCCGCGCGGGCCAGTACGGCCCGTGGCACCCCGGCCGCTGCGCCGAGCTGGTGGTCGTGGCCGACGGCTCCGAGCAGGTCATCGGGTACGCCGGTGAGCTGCACCCGCGCGTCCTGAAGGCCCTGCATCTGCCCGCGCGCACCTGTGCGATGGAGCTGAACCTGGACCGGCTGGCGGCGGCGAGTTCGGGCGTGCCCAAGGGGCCGAAGATCTCGACGTTCCCGGTCGCCACGCAGGATGTCGCCCTGGTCGTCGCGCGCGAGGTGCCGCACGCGGACGTCGAGGCGGCGCTGCGGGAGGGTGCGGGGGCCCTTCTGGAGTCCATTCGGTTGTTCGATGTGTACGAGAGCGGTGAGCAGTTGGGGGAGGGGCGGAAGTCCCTCGCCTATGCGTTGCGGTTCCGGGCCGATGACCGCACGTTGACCGTGGATGAGGCGTCGGCCGCTCGGGACGCGGCTGTCGCTCTCGCCGGGGAGCGTACGGGAGCGGTGTTGCGGAGCTAGCGCCGGCGCCGTCGGGGTGTGGGGATCGTTCGTTGGCCGCGGGTCCGTTGTGGCTGTTCGCGCAGTTCCCCACACCACCCATCGGTCACTTCACTCCTTTGGGTGACAAGTTGGGGTGATCTGGTCCCTTCGGGGCATGTGGTCGACAGAATCGGACCGGTCTTTCGGGGCCGGTCCGATTTGTGTTGTCAGGGCCTGACTGGGGGGCCATCGGCATGATCCGTATCAAGGCTGGGGTTTCCTGCGGGGCTCGGCTCCGGACGGGGCGGCTGCGGGCCGCGTTCGTGGGGCGGGGATGCAGGTTCCGGATCGGGGGAGCGGGGACGCGGTGCCGGCGTCGGACACCCGAACGGCAGGCGGCCCGGCGTGTCGAGCGGCAGTCCCTGCGTCGGGTGCTCTCGATCGCGCTGCCCACGGTGTGGGGTGCTACGGCGATCACGTACAAGCTGGCCTGTCCGGTCGCCCAGCAGCACGGGCTGGGGGCGCGGATCGTCACCAGCGCCGTCTTCTTCGCCGTCGGGACCGGGCTCGTCCTCCACGTCCGCCGGGAGCTCCTGCGCGAGTTGAGGCTGGCCCGGCAGGTCGCCGGGGAGGCGCAGAGCGTGCTGCTGCGTCCGCTGCCGCAGCGCATCGACGGTCTGCGGGTCGCCGCCGCCCAGCTGTCGGCGGACAGGGGTGCCGTGATCGGCGGGGACCTGTACGAGGTCATCGCCACCGAGCACGGCGTACGCGTGGTGATGGGCGATGTGCGCGGACACGGCATCGGCGCCATCGGGACCGTCGCCGCCGTCCTCGGCAGCTTCCGTGAGGCCGTGCACGACGAGGCCGAACTCGGCAGCGTACTGCGGCGGTTGGAGCGGGCACTGGCCCGGCACCTGGGCGAACGGGCACGCGCCGAACACCCCTCGGCGGGGCCCTCGGCCGCGCTGGACCCCGACAGCCCGGTCGCCGAGGAGTTCGTCACCGTACTGCTCCTGGAGATCCGCGGGGACGGCGAGATGCGCGCCCTCAACTGCGGCCACCCGGCCCCGTATCTGCTCAGCGGCGGCTGTGCCGACGTACTCACGGCCGGTGAACCGCTGCCCCCGCTGGGCCCGTTCCCCTTGCCGGCCGAGCTCTCCGCCGCGCACTACGGCCGACTTCTCCCCGGCGAGGCCCTGTTGCTGTACACGGACGGGGTCGAGGACGCGCGGGATGCGCATGGCCGGTTCTTTCCGCTCTCGGCGGTACTGGCGGGCGCCGTCCGCACCCAGCCGGTTTCCCCGCAGGCGGTACTCCAGGCCGTCTTCTCCCGCTTGCTGAGCCACACCGGCGGCCCCCCGACGGACGACGTGGCGGTACTTGTGCTGAGAAACGACCGCGGCCACATCCCGAGGCGGCAACAGGAACCCCCGGTGGCCCATCAAGTCACGTGAGCCGCGGGCAACCCACGACCGAAGGTGCCCCCTGCCCAACCGGCGGAGCCAGGCCGCCGCACTTACGAGGGGGAGCCGGCGGCCCGGCAGCCTCTTGCGAGGCATTTCAGTCAACCGGAAAGAAACTCTCCGCAACAGCGTGCACACGCTACGAATTCGCGTACTTCGATCACACCCCGTGTGAACCCGGACACACTACGCTGACGGGCACGGTAGGTGCGCCGTCGGCACCGAGCCACCGGAGGGCATCCATGCAGCCCAACACCCTGCTCGACGCGATCCTCGACGAGGCGGGCATCTCGCACGCGGGACTCGCCGCACATGTGAATCAGGCGGGCCGGGCGCGGGGCCTGGCCCTGAGGTACGAACACACCGCTGTGGCGCGGTGGTTGAAGGGACAGCGCCCGCGTGGCCAGGTGCCCGACCTGATCTGCGAGGTGCTCGCCACCCGGCTGCACCGCCCGGTCAGACTCGACGACATCGGCCTCGGAGTACCGGGCGAGACCGCCGGTCCGACCGGCTCGGCAGGTACCTCGCTGTCCGGGTTCGTCGAGCGGGCGACCGCCCTGTGGCGCTCCGACGAACAGCAGCGTCCGCACATACTCGGCGCCCCCGCCGTCACCGGCACACCCGCGGTGATGCCGGTGTGGGAGTGGGAGAACCCGCCCGAGGACGTCGACGTGTCGCGCGGCGGCAGACACCGGGTCAGCATGGCCGACATCGAGATGCTCCGCTCGGCCCGCGCCCACTACGAGCAGATGTACCGCAAGGCCGGCGGCGTCGCGACCCGGACCCGGATCGTCGGCTTCCTGAACGCCGAGACCGCGCCCCTGCTGCGCGGCAGCTACACCGACGCCACCGGCCGCCAACTGCACCGGGCCACCGGCGGGTTGGTGGCGATCGCCGGCATCTGCGCGTACGACTCCGATGCCCACGGTCTCGCCCAGCGCTATTTCCACCAGGCGCTTCGGCTGGCGAAGGCGAGCGGGGACCAGGGACTCGGGGCGTACGTCATCGGGCTGCTGGTCAACCAGGCTTTGTTCATGCGGGAGTTCCGGCAGGCCGTCGCCTTCGCGGAGGCCGCGCTGCGCGCCGCGGGCAAGCACATCACGCCGGCGCTCGCCTCAGACCTCTACGCGATGCAGGCCAAGGCGTACGCGCACCTGGGCGACGGCAGCAGCGCGCTGTCCTGCATCCGGCGGGCCGAGCAGGCCGCCGAACGCATCCGGCGCGGTTACGAGCCCGACGAAACCGGCTATGTCCAGCCGGGGTTGGTCAACGTCCAGGTGGCGGAGGCGTTGCTGAGCCTCGGCGATCTGGCGGCGGCGGGGGAGCACGCGACGGCCGCCGTGGACACCCCGGCGCACGACCGGGGCAGAGTGCACCGGCTCGCCATGCTCAGCCAGATCGAACTGCGCCGGGGCAACGCCGACAAGGCCGTGGCCACCGCGGTGCAGATGGCCGAGCAGGCACGCGGAATGGAGTCCCAGCGGTTGCGCGACAGACTCCGGGCGGTACGCGAACACCTGGTGCGCAACGGCTGCGCGGGCACGGCCGAGGCAGCCGAACTGATCGACGGGGCCCTGCGCGTACCGCTCTAGACACCCTCCGCCGGGCACCTTTGGCGCGCGGGATCTCGGGTGACCGCGCTGTGCGTCGCTTTCTGTGCGCCTGCTGTCAGAACGTTCCTGCTGCCATATTGCCATCTACTCGGCGGAAGGTGGCAGAACAGTGCAGTGGACGAAACAGAACGAACAAACTGTGTATGAAAACCGCTGGTTCAGGGTCAATCTCGCAGATGTCGAGCTGCCGGACGGGCGGCATCTCGACCACTTCCTGATACGGCTGAGGCCCGTCGCCGTGGCCACGGTGGTGAACGAGGCCAATGAGGTGCTCCTGCTCTGGCGGCACCGGTTCATCACGGACAGCTGGGGGTGGGAACTCGCGGCCGGGGTCGTGGAGGACGGCGAGGACATCGCCTTCGCGGCCGCCAGGGAACTGGAGGAGGAGACGGGCTGGCGACCGGGACCGCTGCGGCATCTGATGAGCGTCGAGCCGTCCAACGGGCTCACCGACGCCCGGCACCACATCTACTGGGCCGAGGAGGGCGAGTACATCGGTCACCCCGTGGACGACTTCGAGTCGGACCGACGGGAGTGGATCCCGCTCAAGCTCGTCCCCGACATGGTCGCCCGCGGGGAGGTCCCGGCCGCCAACATGGCGGCCGCGCTACTGCTGTTGCACCATCTCAGGCTCGGCGAGGACACCCAGGGCACTTCTTAGCGCCCGAGGACCTGCCAGACCGTCACGGCCAGTGCTCCGAGGGCTGTGAGGGCCGCGACGGCCGGCAGTGGCCATCGGGCGTGTTCGAGGTGGACGACGCGTGTGCTCAGGTCGTCGACTTCCTTGTCCGTCTCCTTCGTGCGATGGCTGAGCAGGGCCAGCCCTCCTTCGACACGTGCGTACGCGACATCGAGGCGGCGGCGTAACTCTGCGAGTTCTCCATGGGCCGTGGGATGTTCGGGATCGGCGGTCACTTGTCCGCTCCTTTCCGTAGTCGTCACATCCCTTGTGTGTGCATGAAGAGTCAACTCGCCTGGTGGGCGCGCGGGGAGAGTGTGCGCGCGGCATATGCGTGTCCGGTGCGCACACGGTGTGTGAATGCCGCGGGCCCGGCACTCCGAAGAGTGCCGGGCCCACGTGCGCCCAAATGTGACGCCGGGTGACATTTATCCGTAGGTGTAGAAGCCCGAGCCCGACTTCCGGCCCAGCCGGCCCGCGTCGACCATGCGCTGGAGCAGCGGGGGAGCGGCGTACAGCGGTTCCTTGTATTCCTCGTACATGCTGTAGGCGACCGAGGCGACCGTGTCCAGGCCGATCAGGTCGGAGAGCTTCAGGGGGCCCATCGGGTGGGCGCAGCCCATCTCCATGCCGTTGTCGATGTCCTCGCGGCTGGCCATGCCCGACTCGAACATCCGGATCGCGGAGAGCAGGTACGGGATCAGCAGGGCGTTCACCACGAAGCCCGAGCGGTCCTGGGCGCGGATCGCGTGCTTGCCGAGGGTCTTCTCGGCGAACAGCTGGGCGCGGGCGAGGGTGCCCTCGGAGGTGGTGAGCGCCGGGATCAGCTCGACGAGCTGCTGCACCGGGGCCGGGTTGAAGAAGTGGATGCCGACGACCTGGTCGGGCCGGGAGGTGGCGACGGCCAGCTTCACCAGGGGGATCGAGGAGGTGTTGGAGGCGAGGATCGCGTCCGGGCGGGTGACCACCTGGTCGAGCACCTGGAAGATCTCGGTCTTCACCTGCTCGTTCTCGACGACGGCCTCGATCACCAGGTCGCGGTCGGCGAACTCGCCGAGGTCGGTGGTGAAACTGAGCCGCGCCAGCGTCTCGTCCCGCTCCGCCGCGGTGATCTTGCCGCGTTCGGCCGCCTTGGAAAGGGAGTTGAACAGCCGGGTACGGCCGAACTCCAGGGCTTCGCCGGTGGTCTCGGCGACCTTCACGTCCAGCCCGGAGCGGGCGCACACCTCGGCGATGCCCGCTCCCATCTGGCCGCAGCCCACAACTCCGACGCGCGAGATCTCTCCCGCTGGGCTGTCCGTCACATCGTCCCTTTCACAGAGCCTCATCACTGGCCGTCCGGCCTTCGCGGGCCCGCCGTCGTCCGGGGTCTTCCGTCCGTCCGGGGCCTGCGCCAAACCTGCACGTTACCCGCGGCGGCCATTGCCCAATTGTCCGGGCCTCACATGGGAGTGTGACCCGGGACGGGTCAGGACGGTCTGTGACTTGTCCGACACAGCACATATCGGAGGTACGGGAATGAGCGGGAAGGCGCGGCACGCGCGCATGTCACGGCGGGCGTTCGCGGTGACCGCCCTGTCGACCCTCGTGGCGGGCGGGGCGGTGACGGGGGCCGCCCTGGCCGGTGCGGAACCGAGCCGGCCGAACGGCGACGGGAAGGGCAAGCGGGCGACCCGCGAACTGCGGGGCATGTGGCTGGCGACGGTCTCCAACCGGGACTGGCCGTCGAAGCAGGGGCTGACCGCCCCCCAGCAGCGCGCCGAGCTGATCACCCACCTCGACACGGCGGTGGGGCGCCGCCTCAACGCGGTGTTCCTCCAGGTCCGCCCGACCGCCGACGCCCTCTGGCCCTCGCCTTTCGAGCCCTGGTCACAGGTCCTCACCGGAACCCAGGGCAAGGACCCAGGCTGGGACCCGCTGGGCACGGCGGTCGAGGAGGCGCACGCGCGCGGTCTCGAACTGCACGCCTGGTTCAACCCGTACCGCGTCGCCAACCACACCGACCCCACCAAGCTGATCGCCTCCCACCCGGCGCGCAGGAATCCGGACTGGGTGGTGCCGTACGGCGGCAAGCTGTATTACAACCCCGGTCTGCCGGAGGTCCGGCGCTTCGTCCAGGACGCGATGCTCGACGCGGTGCGGAAGTACGACATCGACGGCGTCCACTGGGACGACTACTTCTACCCGTACCCGGTCGCCGGCCAGACCTTCGACGACGACGCCGAGTACGCGGAGTACGGCGACGCCTTCCCCGACCGGGCCTCCTGGCGGCGCGACAACATCGACCGACTGGTCCAGGAGACAGCCGCCCGCATCAAGGCCGTACGTCCCGGCGCCGACTTCGGGATCAGCCCCTTCGGTGTCTGGCGCAACGGGGCGACCGACCCGCTCGGCTCGGACACCCGGGCGGGTGTGCAGACGTACGACGACCTGTACGCGGACACCAGGAAATGGGTGCGGCAGAACTGGATCGACTACATCTGCCCGCAGATCTACTGGAACATCGGCTTCGCCGCCGCCGACTACGCCAAGCTGCTGCCCTGGTGGGCGGGGGTCGCGAAAGGTACGGGGACGAAACTGTACGTCGGTGAGGCGCTGTACAAGGCGGGCGACCCGGCCCAGCCCGCCGCGTGGCAGGACCCGGCCGAGCTGTCCCGGCACCTGACCCTCGCCCGGAACCACCCCGAGGCGCGGGGGCACGTCTTCTTCTCCGCGAACGAGGTCGGCACCGACAGGATCGGGGCCATGGCGCGGGTGGTCGCCGACCACTACCAGCAGCCGGCGACGCCGCGTTGATGCTCAGCCGTACCTGAGCCGTGCTCCAGCGGTACTTCGCTAACGGTCCGTGTCCCTGTGGCGGACCTGGCAGTCGGGGCCGGGGGACATCACTGCCTCGTGCCCGTCCGGGAAACGGACGCGGTACGGGGGAGTGCCCTCCTGGCCCATGACCTCGACGACTTCCGTGACCTGGTCGTGCTGGCCGACCACCCTGCCGTGCTGGACAAGCTGGTCGCCCACGGTTGCGTGCATCTGCGGGTCTCCTCTCGGCTGTCAGCCACGGGCCCGCTGGGTGACGGCGATACAGACGAGCACGGCCCCCGCTGTCAGCGGAGCGGCCGGCGTCAGCTGCTCGCCCAGCAGCAGGACCGACCACACCAGTGTGAGCAGGGGCTGCGCCAACTGCAACTGGCTGGCCTTCGGAATACCGATCGCCGCCATGCCCCGGTACCAGACGACCAGGCCGAGGAACTGCGATCCCGCCGCCACCCACAGCAGGCCGAGCACGCTGTGGGCGGTGAGGTGCGCGGGCTCGTACGACAGTGCCAGCGCGGCGGCGGGCGCGGTGAGGGGCAGGCACAGCACCAGCGCCCAGCCGATGACCTGCCAGCCCGGCATCACCCGGGCCAGTCGGCCGCCCTCGGTGTAGCCGGCCGCGCAGACCAGCAGGGCGCCGAAGAGGTAGGCGTCGGCGCTGGTCAGGGCGCCGCCGCTCTGCTGGACGGTGAACGCGAGTACGGCCGCCGCGCCCGCCAGGGCCGCCGCCCAGAAGGTGCGCGAGGGGCGGGTGCCCATGCGCAGCGCCGAGCAGAGGGCCGTCGTCAGCGGCAGCAGGCCGACCACGACGGCGGCGTGCGCGGTGGTCGACGTCCGAAGGGCGAGCGTGGTGAGGAGCGGAAAGCCGAGGACGACCCCGGCGGCGACGACCGCGAGCCCCGCCCAGTGGCGGCGGGCGGGCAGCGGCACGCGAAGCGCCGACAGACAGCCGCCCGCGACGACCGCCGCCAGGACGGACCGCACGGCCACCAGCGACCACGGGCCGAAGCCCTCCAGGCCCCAGGCGGTGGCCGGGAAGGTGAGCGAGAAGGCGGTGACACCGAGGGCGGCCTGCAGGGTCCCGGCGCGACGGACCGAGGACTGCTCGGGCAGCGGACCGGTCTGGATCTCCGGAGGTCCTGGAGTATCCGTGCGCCTGTTGACCGCTATCCGAGTCGGTGTGGTAGCGCTATCGTGTGCTCTCATGCAAGAGCGTAGCAGCGTCGATGAACTGGCGAATCGGCTGCGACAGGAGCTGAACCGCTACTCTCCAGGTGGAAAGCTGCCGTCGAGCCGGGTGTTGGTCGAGCGCTTCCGGGTGAGCCCGGTGACCGTCTCCCGGGCGCTCGCGCAGCTGGCCGCCGAGGGCCTGGTCGTGACCCGCCCGGGGGCCGGCGCGTACCGCGCGGAGGCCCGCCCCGCGTCCGCCCCCGCCGGGGACACCTCCTGGCAGGAGGTCGCCCTGAGCGCGGACGGCGCCGCCGACCTGGTACCGCGCACGGTGGACGCGGCCGGTGTCGTCGTCTCGCTGGCCGCGCCGCCGCCCGGCGTGATCGAGTTCAACGGCGGCTATCTGCACCCCTCCCTCCAGCCGGAGCGGGCGATGGCGGCGGCCCTGTCGCGGGCCGGACGCCGTCCCGGGGCATGGGGACGGCCGCCGCTGGACGGGCTGCCGGAGCTGCGTGAGTGGTTCGCGCGGGGCATCGGCGGTGCCGTCACGGCAGCCGAGGTGCTGATCACAGCGGGCGGCCAGGCCGCGCTGACGACAGCTCTGCGCGCCCTCGCCCCGCCCGGCGCCCCGGTACTGGTCGAGTCACCCACCTACCCCGGCATGCTGGCGATCGCCCGCGCGGCCGGCCTGCGCCCGGTGCCGGTCCCGGTGGACGCGGACGGGGTGCGCCCGCCGCTGCTGGCCGACGCGTTCCGGGCGACCGGCGCCCGGGTGTTCGTCTGCCAGCCCCTGTTCCAGAACCCGACCGGTGCCGTGCTCGCGCCCGAACGGCGCGCGGAGGTACTGCGGATCGCCCGCGCGGCCGGTGCCTTCGTGATCGAGGACGACTTCGTCCGACGGCTGGTGCACGAGGACGCGGCGCCGCTGCCGCGTCCGCTCGCGGCGGAGGACGCCGACGGTGTGGTCGTCCACGTCGGCTCGCTCACCAAGGCGACCTCGCCGAGTTTCCGGGTGAGCGCGCTCGCGGCCCGGGGCCCGGTACTGGAACGGCTGCGCGCCATCCAGATCGTCGACACCTTCTTCGTCCCGCGGCCGTTGCAGGAAGCGGCCCTGGAACTCGTGGGCTCACCGGCCTGGCCCCGCCATCTCCGGTCGGTGTCAACGGAGTTGAGGATCCGCCGGGATGCCATGGCGTCCGCGCTGCTGACCGCCCTCCCTCAACTGGCGCTGCCCCACATCCCCTCGGGCGGCTACCACCTCTGGCTGCGCCTTCCCGACGGCACGGACGATTCGGCCTTCGTCGCGGCGGCTCTGCGCGCGGGCGTCGCGATCACCCCCGGCCGCCCCTACTTCAGCGCCGAACCCCCGGCCGCGCACGTGCGGTTGAGCTTCGCGGCGGTGGCAGGGGTGGGGGAGATCGGTGAGGGGGTACGGAGGCTGCGTACGGCCTGTGACGAGGTGCTCTGACGTGGGGTGGGCCGCGAAAAGGGTTCGACACGGCGGGCGGGAAAGGGGGAACCTCCCGGCATGAGCGACGACGACGTACCCGCCCTCCCCGAGGGCTACGAGATCTCCGTCGACCCCGCCAGGGTCGATGTCGAGCGTGTGCACCGGTGGCTGTCGACCGACGCCTACTGGGCGCTGGACCGGCCCCGGGAGAAGTTCGACGAGGTGATCCCGAACTCGCTCAACTTCGGGGTGTACGAGGCGACTTCGGGGGAGCAGGTGGCGTACGCACGGGTGGTGACCGACCAGGGACTCTTCGCGTGGCTGTGCGATGTGTATGTGGACCCGTCGGTGCGGGGTACGGGCATCGGTACGGCGATGGTGCGCGAGGCACGCGATCACCTCGGGGCGCTGGGGGTGCGCCGCATCCTGCTCGCCACGCACGACGCGCACGGTGTCTACGAGAAGATCGGTTTCCGGCCGCTCGACAAGCCGGACCGGTGGATGGCACTCCACTTCGGGTGAAGCCCTCGTGGAGCAGGTGTAAAGCCTCTGTGGCGATCGGGCAGGGGGCGGCGCGTACCTTCGATAACTCCTGAGTAACACCAAGTAACACCCCTTGACCTGCGTTCTCTCCCGGCCCACGATCGCCGCATGCAACTTCGGGTCACGTTCGTCGCCGCCGCGCGCAGCTCCCCGCTGCTCGCCGAGCGCTTCGACGACGACCGGCCGCTCGACCAGGCCGGCTGGGACGAGGTGCAGCGCGCCGCGCACGATCTGGTGCCGCTGGCGGCGGCCGAGCTGCGCTACTGCTCGCCGACGCCCCGCAGCCGGGCCACCGGGGACGCCCTCGGCTATGGGCCGCTCGTCCAACTGGCCCTGCGCGACTGCGACATGGGCCGCTGGCGCGGGCTCACCCTTGGCGAGGCGATGGCCCGGGAGCCCGAGTCCGTGGACGCGTGGCTCGCCGATCCGCGCGCCACGCCCCACGGCGGTGAGTCGCTGCTGGACTTCATCTCACGCGTCGGCGGCTGGCTCGACACCCGGCCCGCCGACGACAACGGCCGGATCGTCGCCGTGGCCGAGCCGTCGGTCATCCGGGCCGCCCTCGTCTACGCCCTGAAGGCGCCGCCCTCGACCTACTGGAACCTCGACGTCCGCCCCTTGTCCACGACCGTCGTCATCGGCCGTACGGGCCGCTGGAACCTTCGCTTCGAAGGCCTGTTCCCTCAGCCGGCGCGGGGTTAGCCGCCCGGCCGGTCGCGGGTGTAGTCGCTGGTGAGGACGAGGTCCTTGGCGGGGCCCGCCACCCGCCACACCGTCCGCCAGTGGTCCGTGTCGAGGACCGTGAACTCGCCGTGGTAGAGATCGGCCGCGCAGGGGTGGTCGGTGATCCATCGGCCCGCGGTCAGGTCAAGGTCGTGGAACGGGCGGCCGTCCGCGAAACGTACGTCCGCGGTGCCCGGCGTGGTGCCCGGGAGGAAGTGGAGCGTCCGCTCGGCGGGGCGGGGGACGCCCTGCCACACGAACGTGCCTGACTCGTGGTGCAGCAGACCGCCTCCGCCCCCTCCGTGCAACGGGCTGAATGTCGTGCCACCGGTGAAGGTCCCCGCGCCCGTGCCCGCGACATCCCGCACCGACCGCTCCAGCCGCCAGCTCCCCGCCAGATACGGCAGCACATCGGCTACTGGCCGGAACTCGCCCACGCCGCTCCTCCCTCCGAACTCTCGAGTTGCCGCACGCCCCATTGACGCACTCCAGTCACCTACCTATGTTGCCGTTCGAAGTGCTGATCGTTGTCCGGTATCCCGAACTGCATCGACAGAGCCGCGGAGTATCCATGTCACGCACAAGCACCCGCTGGAGAGCAGGTCTCACGGCCACCACCGCACTCCTGGTGGTCTCGGTGGTCGTCCCCGCCCCGGCCGGCGCCGAGGACACCACCGACTACGCCATCACCGTGGACCCGGCCGCCAAGGGCGCCAGGATCGACGACACGATGTACGGCGTCTTCTTCGAGGACATCAACCGTGCCGCCGACGGCGGCCTGTACGCCGAACTCGTGCAGAACCGGTCCTTCGAGTACTCCACCGCCGACAACCGCTCCTACACGCCCCTCACCTCCTGGGCCGTCACCGGAACGGCGACGACCCTGAACGACGACGGGCGCCTGAACGCCCGCAACCGCACCTACCTCTCCCTGGACGCCGGTTCGTCCGTCACCAACTCCGGCTACAACACCGGGATCAGGGTCGTGAGCGGCAGGAAGTACGACTTCTCCGTCTGGGCCCGCGCAGACCAGGCCACCGCGCTCACCGTGTCCCTCACGGATGCCGAGGGCGCCCTCGCCGAGGTCCGCCAGGTCGCGGTGAAGGGCGGCTGGACCAAGTACCGGGCGCGGTTCACCGCGACCCGCTCCAGCACCGCCGGACGGCTGACGGTCGGGGCGGACAACTCCGTTGCCCTGGACATGGTTTCACTGCTGCCCCGGGACACCTACAAGGGCCACGGGCTGCGCGAGGACCTCGCCGAGAAGATCGCCGCGCTCGACCCGGGCTTCGTCCGCTTCCCGGGCGGCTGCCTGGTCAACACCGGTTCCATGCAGGACTACAGCGAGGCGTCCGACTGGCAGCGCCAGCGCTCGTACCAGTGGAAGGACACCATCGGCCCGGTCGAGCAGCGCGCGACCAACTCCAACTTCTGGGGCTACAACCAGAGTTACGGACTGGGCTACTACGAGTACTTCCAGCTCTCGGAGGACATCGGCGCCATGCCACTGCCCGTCGTCCCGGCGCTGGTCACCGGCTGCGGGCAGAACAAGGCGGTCGTCGACGAGGCGCTGCTCAAGCGGCACATCCAGGACACCCTGGACCTCATCGAGTTCGCCAACGGCCCGGTGACCAGCGAGTGGGGCCGCAAGCGGGCACAGATGGGCCACCCCAGGCCCTTCCACCTCACCCACATCGAGGTCGGCAACGAGGAGAATTTGCCGAACGAGTTCTTCGCCCGCTTCACGGAGTTCCGGACCGCGATCGAGGCCAAGTACCCGAACATCACCGTCATCTCCAACTCCGGCCCGGACGACAGCGGTTCGACCTTCGACGCCGCCTGGAAGCTCAACCGGGACGCCAACGTCGACATGGTCGACGAGCACTACTACAACAGCACGAACTGGTTCCTCCAGAACAACGACCGCTACGACTCGTACGACAGGAACGGCCCCAAGGTCTTCCTCGGCGAGTACGCCTCCGGCGGCAACACCTTCAAAAACGCCCTCTCCGAGGCCGCGTTCATGACCGGCCTGGAGCGCAACGCGGACGTCGTCAAGCTCGCCTCCTACGCCCCGCTGCTCTCCAACGAGGACTACGTGCAGTGGCGCCCGGACATGATCTGGTTCAACAACCACGCGTCCTGGGGCTCGCCCTCGTACGAGGTGCAGAAGCTGTTCATGAACAACGTCGGCGACCGCGTGGTGCCCACCACCGCCACCGGCACGCCCTCGGTGAGCGGCCCGATCGCGGGCGCCGTCGGCCTTTCGACGTGGGCGACCACGGCGGCGTACGACGATGTGAGGGTCACCGGCGCGGACGGCACGACGCTGCTGACCGACGACTTCTCGGGTGACGCCTCCCGGTGGACCCATACCGGGGGCGGGAGTTGGGCGGTCCAGGACGGGCAGTACGTGCAGACGGACGTCACCGCCGAGAACACGATGGTCTCCGCGGGCGACCCCGCCTGGCACGACTACGACCTCCATGTGAAGGCCACCAAGAAGTCCGGCAAGGAGGGCTTCCTCGTCGCCTTCGGTGTCAAGGACACCGGGAACTACTACTGGTGGAACCTGGGCGGCTGGAACAACACGCTGAGCGCCGTCGAACAGGCCACGGACGGCGGCAAGTCGACGCTCGTGTCCAAGGCCGGCTCGATCGAGACGGGCCGTGCGTACGACATCGACGTCAAGGTGCGGGGCCGGCAGGTCACCCTCTACCTCGACGGCCAGGAGTGGGGCGGCTTCACCGACGACAAGCCGGCCGAGCCGTTCCGCCAGATCGTCACGAAGGACGCGAAGACCGGCGACCTGATCGTCAAGGTCGTCAACGCCCAGGCGGCGCAGGCCCGTACGGCGATCGACCTCGGCAGGGTGAAGGTCGGGTCCAGGGCCGCGGTGACCACGCTGGCCGCCGCGCCGGACGCGGTGAACAGCGAGACGGCGACACCGGTCGCGCCGGTGAGGTCGACGTTCACGGGCGTCGCGAGGAAGTTCACGTACACGTTCCCGGCGAACTCCGTGACGTTCCTCAGGATCAAGCAGAGGTAGGTCCGGCCGGGCGTTGGCTGCCGCCGGACCGGCGGCAGCCAACGCCCGTGACACGTCCTTCGCGACGAGCGTCGTGTTGATCGCCTTCGGACGTTCGGCGCGGCGTTGATGTGCACGTCGGGCCGGCGGTCGAGCGGGGAGGCTGGGTTCCCGGCTGTGCGGGAGGGTTGAGCGGTCCTGCCGTTCCGGGGTAACCGCTTCGGCATGGGTGAGATTCTGGTCGGCGCGTGTTCCTGGACGGATCAGGCGCTCCTGAGGTGCGGGTGGTACCCGCCGGGGCGGCGGGACGCCGAGGGGCGGCTGCGGTACTACGCCGGGCGGTTCCCGATCGTCGAGGTGGACTCCACTTACTACGGGCTCCCGAGCGAGCGAAACAGCCTGCTGTGGGCCGACCGGACACCGGAGGGGTTCCGGTTCGACGTGAAGGCGTTCTCACTGCTCACCGGGCATCCGACGCGCAGCGCGGCGCTGCCGCCGGGGCTGCGGGACCGCCCGCACGATCCGGCGCTGATCGACGAGACGTGGGCGAGGTTCAGCGGGGCGCTCGAACCGTTGCGGCGGACAGGGCGGCTCGGCGGAGTGCTGTTCCAGTTCCCGCCGTGGTTCGCGCCCGGCGCGCGCTCCGAGGCGTTCCTCGAACAGTGCGCCGCCCGCACGGCCGGCTGGCCCGTCGCCGTCGAGTTCCGGCATCCGGAGTGGTGGCGAGGGGCCCGGGCGGTGGCGACGGCCGGACTGCTCGCCGGGTACGGTATGGCAGCCGTCGGCGTGGACATGGCGCAGACGCTCGACACCTCCGTCCCACCGGTCGTTCCCGTCACCTCACCCCGCCTGGCTGTCGTGCGCTTCCACGGGCGCAGCACCGCCTGGGGGACAGGCAGCAAGGAGGACCGGTTCCGGCACGACTACACGGTCGACGAACTCGGCGACTGGGTACCGAGGCTGCGCGAAATCGCCGAGCGGGTCGACGAGCTTCACGTCCTGTTCAACAACTGTTGCGGCGACGCGGCCGTCCGTGCCGCGGAGACCGTAAGAGGCCTCCTGGACCTGGGACCCGGCCACCCGGAGTACGCGGGCACACCGAGGCCGGTGGGCTGAGGCGGTCATCGACGGCATAGACGACATCGACGCACCGATCGAATCAGCCACGTCCGCTCTGCGCCGCATACTGATCCACCATATTGCATAAACGTGCAGCGAAACGTATAGTCATGCCATCGAGGAGGAGGGTTCCATGGCGGTACGTGTGGCGGTGGCCGGAGCGAGTGGGTACGCGGGCGGGGAACTCCTGCGCCTGCTGCTCGTCCACCCCGAGGTCGAGATCGGCGCCCTGACCGGCAACTCCAACGCCGGACAGCGGCTCGGCGCCCTGCAGCCGCATCTGCTGCCCCTGGCCGGCCGTGTGCTCCAGGAGACCACCCCCGATGTGCTCGCCGGGCACGATGTCGTCTTCCTCGCGCTGCCGCACGGGCAGTCCGCCGCCGTCGCCGAGCAGCTCGGCCCTGATGTGCTTGTCGTCGACATGGGCGCCGACTTCCGGCTCCACGACGCGGCCGACTGGGAGAGGTTCTACGGCTCCGCGCATGCCGGGACCTGGCCCTACGGCCTCCCCGAACTGCCGGGTGCCCGCGCCGCGCTGGAGGGGTCCAAGCGTGTCGCGGTGCCCGGTTGCTATCCGACCGCCGTCTCGCTCGCCCTCTTCCCGGCGTACGCCGCCGGCCTCGCCGAGACCGAGGCCGTGATCGTCGCCGCCTCCGGGACCTCCGGCGCCGGCAAGGCGGCCAAGACACACCTGCTGGGCAGCGAGGTCATGGGGTCCATGTCGCCGTACGGCGTCGGCGGCGGCCACCGGCACACGCCCGAGATCGTCCAGAACCTCAGCGGCGCCGCGGGCGCGCCCGTCGCCGTCTCCTTCACGCCCACCCTCGCCCCGATGTCCCGCGGCATCCTCGCCACCTGCACCGCCGCCGCCCGGCCCGGCGTCACCGCCGAGTCCGTGCGCGCCGCCTACGAGAAGGCGTTCGCCGACGAGCCGTTCGTGCACCTCCTCCCGGAGGGGCAGTGGCCCGCCACGGCGTCCGTCTACGGTTCCAACGCCGTTCAGGTGCAGGTCGCGTACGACGAGTCCGTGCGCCGCATCATCGCGATCAGCGCCATCGACAACCTGACCAAGGGCACCGCGGGCGGTGCCGTCCAGAGCATGAACATCGCCCTCGGGCTCGACGAGACCACCGGGCTTTCCACGATCGGAGTCGCACCGTGAGTGTCACGGCAGCACAGGGGTTCACGGCGGCCGGGATCGCCGCCGGGATCAAGGAGAACGGCAACCCGGACCTGGCCCTCGTGGTCAACAACGGGCCCCGCCTCGCCGCCGCCGGCGTCTTCACCTCCAACCGCGTCAAGGCCGCACCGGTGCTGTGGTCCGAGCAGGTACTGAAGGGCGGCATCGTCTCCGCCGTCGTCCTCAACTCCGGTGGCGCCAACGCCTGTACGGGTCCGAAGGGCTTCCAGGACACCCACGCCACCGCCGAGAAGGTCGCGGACACCCTCGGCCTGAACGCCGGCGAGGTCGCGGTCGCCTCCACCGGACTCATCGGGCTGCTCCTGCCGATGGACAAGCTGCTGGCGGGAGTCGAGACCGTAGCCGGTCAACTCTCCGCGCACGGTGGGGAGAAGGCCGCCATCGCCATCAAGACCACCGACAGCGTCCACAAGACGGCCGTCGTCAGCAAGAGCGGCTGGACCGTGGGAGGCATGGCCAAGGGCGCGGGCATGCTCGCCCCCGGCCTCGCCACCATGCTCGTCGTCCTGACGACGGACGCGGACGTCGACAGCGAGCACCTGGACAGCGCGCTCCGCGCCGCCACCCGCACCACCTTCGACCGGGTCGACTCCGACGGCTGCATGTCCACCAACGACACCGTCCTGCTGCTCGCCTCCGGAGCATCCCAGGTCACCCCGGAGCAGGCCGAGTTCGCGGAGGCCGTACGGGCCGTCTGCGACGACCTCGGGCAGCAGCTCATCCGGGACGCCGAGGGCGCCAGCAAGGACATCAAGGTCGAGGTCGTGGGCGCGGCCAGCGAGGACGACGCCGTCGAGGTGGGGCGCTCCATCGCCCGCAACAACCTCCTCAAGTGCGCCATCCACGGCGAGGACCCCAACTGGGGCCGCGTCCTCTCCGCCATCGGCACGACCCAGGCAGCCTTCGAGCCCGACCGGTTGAACGTCGCCATCAACGGCGTCTGGGTCTGCAAGAACGGCGGCGTCGGCGAGGACCGCGACAAGGTCGACATGCGCTACCGGGAGGTCCACATCGTCGCCGACCTCGCCGCCGGCACCGAGACCGCCACCATCTGGACCAACGACCTCACCGCGGACTACGTCCACGAGAACAGCGCGTACTCGTCATGAGCACCACGCGCAAGCACACCGCCCTGCCCAAGGCCAGGATCCTCATCGAAGCGCTCCCCTGGCTGACCCGCCACAACGGCAAGGTCGTCGTCATCAAGTTCGGCGGAAACGCCATGGTGAACGAGGAGTTGAAGGACGCCTTCGCCCAGGACGTCGTCTTCCTGCGCCAGGCCGGCCTCAAGCCGGTCGTCGTGCACGGCGGCGGCCCCCAGATCAGCGCCGCCCTCGACAGACACGGCATCGTCAGTGAGTTCAAGGCGGGCCTCAGGGTCACCACCGAGGACGCCATGGACGTCGTACGCATGGTGCTGGCCGGGCAGGTCCAGCGGGAGCTGGTCGGGCTGCTCAACCAACACGGGCCGCTCGCCGTCGGGTTGACCGGCGAGGACGCGCACACCATCACCGCCACCAAGCACCGGCCCGAGATCGACGGGGAGTTGGTCGACATCGGGCGGGTGGGCGAGATCACCGCGATCGACACGGGCGCGATCGAGGCACTGCTCGCCGACGGCCGTATCCCGGTCGTCTCGTCGATCGCCCGTAGCCAGGACGACGGACATGTCTACAACGTCAATGCTGATACGGCGGCTGCGGCACTCGCTGCGGCACTGGGCGCCGAAACCCTCATGGTCCTCACGGACGTCGAGGGCCTCTACGAGGACTGGCCCAACTCCGACGAGGTGATCAGCCGCCTCACCGCTTCCCAACTGGAGAAGCTGCTCCCGGAGTTGAGCTCAGGCATGGTGCCGAAGATGGAGGGATGTCTGCACGCCGTACGCAACGGCGTGAACACCGCCCGTGTCATCGACGGCCGGGTCCAGCACTCGATCCTGCTGGAGATCTTCACCGACGAGGGCATCGGCACGATGGTCGTGCCCGATGCGGAGGACGAAGGGGACGTCGCATGAACGCCGGCCAGGAGCTGGACGCCAGTCAGGAACCGAGCGCCAATCAGGAACTGACGACGCGCTGGCAGGGCGCGCTCATGAACAACTACGGCACCCCCCGGCTGCCCCTCGTCCGCGGCGCGGGCAGCACGGTGTGGGACGCCGACGGCAAGGCGTACACCGACTTCGTGGGCGGCATCGCCGTGAACGCGCTCGGCCACGCCCACCCGGCGATCGTCGAGGCCGTCTCCACCCAAATCGCCTCCCTCGGCCATGTCTCCAACCTCTTCGTCGCCGAACCGCCCGTCGCGCTCGCCGAACGGCTGCTCCAGCGCTTCGGCCGGGACGGCAAGGTGTTCTTCTGCAACTCGGGCGCCGAGGCCAACGAGGGCACCTTCAAGATCGGCCGGCTGACCGGACGCGGCCACATGGTGTCCACCGAAGGCGGCTTCCACGGGCGGACCATGGGCGCCCTCGCGCTCACCGGCCAGCCCGGCAAGCGGGAGCCCTTCGTGCCGCTGCCCGGTGACGTCACCCACGTCCCGTACGGCGACGCACAGGCGCTGGCCGCCGCCGTCACCGACGAGACCGCCCTCGTGATCATCGAGCCGGTCCAGGGCGAGAACGGCGTCGTGGTCCCCCCCGCCGGCTATCTGAAGGCCGCCCGAGCGATCACCGCCGCGACCGGCGCCCTGCTCGTCCTCGACGAGGTGCAGACCGGCGTCGGCCGTACCGGGCACTGGTTCGAGTACCAGGCCCACGAGGGCGTCCTGCCCGACGTCGTCACCCTCGCGAAGGGCCTCGGCGGCGGACTGCCCCTCGGCGCGACCGTCGCCTTCGGCCGCGCCGCCGACCTGCTCCAGCCCGGCCAGCACGGTACGACGTTCGGCGGCAACCCGGTCGCCTGCGCCGCCGGACTCGCCGTACTCGACACCATCGAGAACGAGGGGTTGCTGGAGAACGTCAAGCGGCAGAGCGAGAAGTTGCGGGACGGAATCGAGGGTGCGGGCCACCCGTTGATCGATTATGTCCGGGGCGCGGGACTTCTCCTGGGTATCGTGCTCAACGAGCCCCTCGCGCCCCAGGTGCAGCAGGCGGCTCAGGACGCCGGGTTCCTGGTGAACGCGCCCGCTCCCGATGTCGTACGGCTGATGCCGCCGCTGAACATCGGTGACGCCGAAGTGGACGCGTTCCTCCAGGCGCTTCCCGGAGTTCTCGACGCGGTTGCCGTTGACGGGAAGGACTAGCCGGGGAATGAGACGACGACGATGACGCAGGCGCAGGAACACGAGCACGCGGGGCCTGCCGTACCGCAGACCCGCACCGCACGCCACCGCCGGATCGTGGACATCCTCAACCGGCAACCGGTGCGGTCGCAGAGTCAGTTGGCGAAGCTGCTCGCGGACGACGGGCTGACCGTCACGCAGGCGACGCTGTCCAGGGACCTGGACGAACTGAACGCGGTGAAGATCCGTAACAACGACGGCGATCTCATCTACGCGGTGCCGAGCGAGGGCGGGTTCCGTACGCCTCGCGCTCCGCTGGGGGAGTCGGCGAAGGAGGAGCGGATGCGGCGGCTGTCCGCGGAGTTGCTGATCTCCGCGGAGGCCTCTGCGAATCTCGTGGTCCTGCGGACCCCTCCGGGGGCTGCGCAGTTCCTGGCGTCGGCGATCGATCAGGCCGAACTGCACGACATTCTGGGCACGATCGCCGGGGACGACACGTTGATGCTGATCAGTCGGGATCCTGTGGGGGGACAGGCGCTGGCCGATCATTTGCTGGCGTTGGCCCAGAAGAACCACTGAGGGGCCGACGCCCCTGGGGAGGAACCCTCACCCCAGTCGTCTGGCCAGCCCTCCTGTGCACCTGACCTCGTCGCCCGCCGTGATCAGCAGTGCCTCTACATCCGGCAGCGACTCCAGCCAGCCCAGCGCCTGCCTCGACCCCATCGCGAACGCCGCCGTCGCCCAGGCGTCCGCCCAGGTCAGTTTCGGGGCTACGACCGTCACCGCCACCAGGTCCGTCACCGCGGACCTGCCGGTGCGGGGGTCGACGATGTGGGTGCCGCGTTCCGCTGTGCCGGAGGTGGCCACCGCCAGTTCGTCGGCACCCGCCGCCGAGACCACCGCCGCCAGGCCGCCCGGGCGGAGCGGGTCCGACACGCCTACCCGCCAAGGGCGTTGGGGGCCCGGCGCACCGCACAACTGGACGTCCCCGCCGCCGTTGACGCTGACCCCGCTCACGCCGGCCGCGGTCAGCGTGCTGGCCGCGCGTTCCGCCGCCCAGCCCTTGACCAGGCCGGTCGGGTCGATCTGCCCCTGGTAGGTGTGGCTGAACCACCCGTCGCTGACCCGCTCCGCCTCGGCGCACAGACCGAGTACCTCGGCGACCTCCGGGTCGCAGTCGGCGACGGAGATCTCACCGCGGGCGAGCCGGGAGATCTGGCTGTTCTCGCGATAGGTGCTGAACACCTCGTTGACCTTGTGCAGCCCGGCGACCGCTGCTGCCAGCGCCACCTGGACCGCACGGGGGTCCCCGCCGCGGACGTCAAAAGAGAAGACGGTCCCCATGACCTCCTCCGCATGACGCACCGCGACGGGAGCTTCCGCGGGATCAACCACCGGCCTGGTCCAGGGCCGACTGGAGGGACTCCTTGTAGCCGGCGCTGGTGTAGCTGGCGCCGGACACCGCGTCGATGTCGCCATCGCCCGCTGTCACCGCTTCCAGGTTGAGCTTGGGGATCGCGTCGCCGGAGACCTGGTCGCTGCGGCCTCCCTTGGGCGCCTGTATCGCCGACGCCGAGGTGATCCTGCCCTTGGTGAGCGTGACCCGGACCTGCACCGGGCCGTACTCCGTCTGGACCACGCTGCCGGTGTACGTGCCGCCCCCGTCGGAGGTCGCCCCGCCTGCCGCCGCGCCGCCTGCCGCGGCACCCGAGCCCGCGGCTGACCCCGCTGCCGAACTCGCTGACGGCTTGGCCGAACCCGCGCCCGCAGCCGCTCCCTTGTCCGCTTCCGCGGCGGGAACCTTGTCCAGGGCCGACTGCAGCGACTTCTTGTAGCCCGCGCTGGTGTAGCTGGCGCCCGAGATCGCGTCGATGCTCGCGGTGCCGGCGGCGACCGCTTCCTTGTTGAGCTTGGGGATCGCGTTGCCGGTGATCTGGTCGCTCTGGCCGCCCTTGGGCTGCTGGAGCGCCTCCGCTTTGGTGATCTTGCCGCCGCTCACGGTGATCCGGACCTGGACCGGGCCGTACTGGGTGTCGACCGCGTCACCGGTGACCGTGGCGGCCTTGGCCGCACCGCCGCCACCGGTGGCGCCCGTGCCCGTACCCGCACTGGCCTTGTCCAGGGCGGACTGGAGCGACTTCCCGTAGCCCGCGCTGGTGTAGCTGGCGCCGGAGATCGCGTCGATACTGCCGTCGAGGCCGGCGGTGACCGCCTCCTGGTTGAGCTTGGGGATCGCGTTGCCGGTGATCTGGTCGCTCTGGCCGCCCTTGGGCTGCTGGAGCGCCTCCGCCTTGGTGATCTTGCCGCCGCTCACGGTGACGCGGACCTGGACCGGGCCGTACTGGGTCTGGACGGTGTCGCCGGTGAAGGTGCCGTCCTTGGCGGCCGCGCCGCCCTGGGCCGACTCCTGCGCCGCCGACGTCTGCTGCGGCAGAGCGCCGGCAGCCTGCGCGGACCCTGGGTCCGACGACGGCTTCAGCGTCAGCAGCAGGACGATTCCGGAGACTGTGGCGGCGCTCGCCAGCATGACGCGCCGAAAGGGGTGACTCTTCTTCATCGCTCCTGGCTCCCGTCGCTCACATCTCGAACGACTCGTGGTGGATACGGCGCGCCGGAACACCCGCGCCGCGCAATGCCTCGTACACACCCTGCGCGAAGCCGGGAGGCCCGCACAGGAAGACGTCGTGGTCGTCGATGTCCGGCAGCTTCCGGCGCAGCGACTCGGGCGAGATGTCCGGGCGCTCTCCGTCGGGGCTGTTCACCGCGTACATGAGACGGGCGCCGCGCTCGTTGGCGATGGTCGCCAGCTCGTCCCACAGGGCCAGGTCCTGGGTGCTGTTGGCCCGGTAGAGAAGGGTCAGGTCGCCCGCCGCGCCCGGCAGGGTCTCGAACAGGGCGCGCATCGGCGTGATACCGACGCCGCCGGCCACCAGCAGCACCTTGCCCTGGCTGCGCTTGGCGGCGGTCAGGGCGCCGTACGGGCCCTCGGCCCACACCCGGGTGCCGGGCTCCAGCTCACGCAGGGCCGAGCTGTGGTCGCCGATCGCCTTCACGGTGATGCGCAGCATGTTGGGGCGGGGGGCCGCCGACAGGGAGTACGGATGCGAGCTGAACCGCATACCGGGGGCCAGGAAGCGCCAGCGGAAGAACTGGCCCGACTCCGCGCCCATCCGGTGCAGCTTCCGGCCGCTCATCAGCACGGACACGATGCCCGGGGTCTCCTCGATGACCGCCTCGACCCGCAGCCGGTGACGCATGTTCAGCCGGATCGGCGTGACGATGCGGTACCAGAGGACCAGCGCGGTCACCGAGCCGTAGAGCGCGTACCAGGCGGTCTTCGCGGCCGGTTCCACGACGAACTCGTTGCCCGTGGAGAGCTGGTGCCAGAACGTCAGGAACGTGGCCGCGTACGTCAGCAGGTGCACGTGGTACCAGAGGTCGTACGGGATCATCCGCCGGACCGGGCCGATGGAGCTGAGCCCGATGACCACCAGGAGGCCCGTGCCGATCGCCGCCTTGCCCATGTCGGGCAGCTGGTTCACCGAGTCGACCGTCTGCTGGACGATGTCGCCGAACGTCTTCCCGGCCTGGAGGGCGTACCCGTACATGATCAGGACCACGTGCGCCACGACCAGGCTGAGCGTGTACCGGCCGCTCATCGAGTGCCAGCGCGCCACCCGGTCCGACCCGACCCGGCGCTCCAGCGCGGGCACCCGGGCCATCTGGAGCACCACCAGCGCCATCAGGTAGCCGGCGAGCAGACCGGTGATCCGGCCCGCCGCGATGACCTGCGCGGTGGTGTCGGCGAGGGAGGCCGTGTTGTTCCACCACAGCCAGATCACTCCGGCCGCGCCCGCCGCCACGACGAGCAGCAGCGGGACGGCGGGGGAGCGGCGAGGTCGGATGCGGCGCATCGTCTGGCGCCGCGCGGCACGTCCGCCTTGGATCGTGGTGGTCACGGTTCCTCCGTGGGACGGGGTCTAGTCGAGAGGCTTGGCCCCTTGGCCCTCAGATACGTGCCACGACCGCCGAGTGTTCAGAGACCCGACAAGTCCGACAGTTAAATGCCAGTTAAATGAGGTAACGGCCGGTAACACCCACCGGGCGCCACCCGGTGATGCTCAGTAGCGGACGATGGCCGCCGGTCCGCGCGCCGTACCGATCGCGATGTGCGGCCGACGCGCCGGATCGGCCCACGCCAGGATCGCCCGCATCGCCTCCGCCGGCACCGACACACAGCCGGCCGTCGCCGCCCGCCCGTTGACGTGCAGGAAGATGCCCGCGCCGCGCTTACGCACGGGCTCGGCGTAGTTGAAGGCGATGACGTACGCGTGCGCGTACTGCTGCGGGTATGAGATCAGGTGTTCGGACTCGGTGGCCCGGCAGTCGGCGGGGCGGGGCTCGGTCCAGCGGTTGTAGGAGCGCGAGTCGTTGTCCTCGCACCACCAGGAGTTCTGCAGCACGGGCCGGTACGTGACCTTGGTGCCGGGCGGCGCCTCCTTGATGCCGAAGGCGTACGGCAGGTCGTACAGGCCGGCGGGAGTGGTGTTCGTGCCCTGTCTGCGGTGGTCACCCTGGACGAGCCCGTTCGCACCGAAGCGGGCGGGCGCGGAACCGGCCTTCGTCCATGTCCCGTCGCGCAGGTCCCACCAGGTGAGCGTGCCCGAGGTCGCCTTGGCTCGCGGCGCCTGAGCCGTGATCAGCTGGGAACCGCCGCCGGTGTCGGCCAACAGGGCGGGCAGCGGCGGCGCGGCCGTGGGAGGGGCACCGGGGGCGAGCATGAGAAGGGACGCGGACGCGAGGACGACGGTGGCTCCGGGACGCATGGCTCAGACGGTACTGGGCGGGAGCGGCAACGGCAGCCCCGGGAGTCCGTCCAGGCTCGTCGCGATGTGGTCCTTCTTCTCGAAGTAGGCGCTGAGCGAGGCGTCGTCCTCGCGCGCGAAGCGCCTGCCGTGCAGATCGCGGTCGCTGTCGTACGACATGAGGGGCACCGCGTAGCCGCAGCTGTCCCGGACGCGTTCGGCGTGTACGACGATGATCGCGCGCAGGCCGTGCGCGGTGGCGTCGATGTCCGGGAAGCGGGCGAGGAGTTCGGGGAAGCGCGGGTCGTCACGGAAGACGGGCTCACCCCGGCCGTGCACCCGGACTATGTTCGGCGGGCCCTCGAAGGCACACCACATGAGCGTGATCCGGCTGTTCTCGCGCAGATGCGCGACGGTCTCCGCGGTGCTGCCCGCGAAGTCGAGATACGCCACGGCTCGCTCGTCGAGGACCACGAAGGAGCCTTTGAGGCCCTTGGGGGAGAGGTTGACCGTGCCGTCGCCGGACAGCGGGGCGGTCGCGGTGAAGAAGAGCGGCTGCGCCTCGATGAAACTCCGCAGACGGCCGTCGATGCGCTCGTAGGTCTTTCCCATGACCGTCATTGTCTGGGAAAGTCGTTTGCCTGTCTAAGGGTTTTGGTGACGCGTGCACGCCTGTGGCGGTGGGCTGTAGCGCTGTAGCGCTGTAACGCGGTCCAGGCCCGCGGCCGCCCCGGCCGGCGCTTGCGTCGGGGCGGCCACAGTGCCTGTCACGTCACTTGGTGAACGTGCAGGCGGCCAGCGAGCCCAGGTTGGTCGGCTTGGCGGCGGTGCGGCCGATGGCGATGGCGATGCGGTCGATGGTCGACTCACGCTTGCCGTTGAGCGGGCCGACGATCGCGTTCTGGACGAAGTTCGCACCACCCTGACCCTGGGTGGTCACGAGCCGCGTGTTGGCCTCCGCGATCTGGGTGTTCAGCAGCGCGAGGTTGCGGGTGACCTCGGCCTGCGCCGACGCCGGGATCGCGGGCAGCTGCGAGGCCACGTCCGGGCAGCTGATGGTGCCGACGCCGGTGTTGCCCGCATTGCCGGTGTTCCCCGTGTTACCGGTGTTCCCCGCATTGCCCGCATTGCCGGCGTTGCCGCCCGCCTGCTGGGTCGCCGTCGCGCTCGGCGTGGCGGCAGGCACGACGCCGGCCGCGTTCAGGGTGCAGGGCGCCAGCGCGTCGAGGCCGACCGGCTTGGCGGCGGTGCGGCCGATGGCGGTGGCGATGCGGTTGATGGTCGCCACGCGCTTGTCCTTGAGCGGGCCGACGATCGCGTTCTGGACGAAGTTGGCGCCACCCTGGCCCTGGGTGTCGACGATGCGCTTGTTGGCCTCGGCGATCTGCGTGTCCAGCAGGGCGAGGTTGCGGGTGACCTCGGCCTGCGCCGACGCCGGGATCGCGGGCAGTCTGTTCGCGACCGCCGGGCAGTTCACCGTCGCGACCGCGGCCTTGGTGGTCGCCTGGGTGGTGGTGTTGTTCTTGGACGTTTCCCCGGCAAGGGCGGAGCCGGCGACGATCGCACCGGTCAGAGCCACTGCGGCGGCGCCGCCGATGATGCCCACACGACGCTTGTTGTACTTCGGAAGAGCCCTGGACATGCGGATGCCTCACTCGGGTCAAGGGGTGGCTGTGTGGTTCAACTGCTTTACAGACGCGGCGCCTGCGTCTGGCGTGGAGTACGGGTAAGCGGTTTCGCGTGTTCAAGGACTCGTCAAACATCCGTAAGAAAATTTCCCGAGATTGACGAACCATGCAGAGTGCTGCATACTCATGCATGTCAGCGAATGCACTGTGAGGAGAAAACCCGTGACCGAGCGCGTCGTACTCGCCTACTCAGGCGGTCTGGACACCTCCGTCGCCATCGGCTGGATCGCCGAGGAGACGGGCGCCGAGGTCATCGCGGTCGCGGTCGACGTCGGCCAGGGCGGCGAGGACCTGGACGTCATCCGCAAGCGCGCGCTCGCCTGCGGTGCGGTCGAGGCCGAGGTCGCGGACGCCAGGGACGAGTTCGCCGAGGAGTACTGCCTCCCGGCGATCAAGGCCAACGCCCTCTACATGGACCGCTACCCGCTGGTCTCCGCCCTCTCCCGGCCGACGATCGTCAAGCACCTCGTCGCCGCCGCCCAGAAGCACGGCGCCACCACGGTCGCCCACGGCTGCACGGGCAAGGGCAACGACCAGGTGCGGTTCGAGGCCGGCATCGTGGCCCTCGCTCCCGACCTCAAGTGCATCGCCCCGGTCCGTGACTACGCGATGACCCGCGACAAGGCGATCGCCTTCTGCGAGGAGAAGCAGCTCCCGATCGCCACCACCAAGAAGTCCCCGTACTCCATCGACCAGAACGTCTTCGGGCGCGCGGTCGAGACGGGCTTCCTGGAGGACATCTGGAACGCCCCGATCGAGGACATCTACGAGTACACCTCGAACCCGGCCACCCCGCGCGAGGCCGACGAGGTGATCGTCTCCTTCAAGGAGGGCGTCCCGGTCGCCATCGACGGCAAGCCGGTCTCCGTCCTCCAGGCGATCCAGCAGCTGAACGAGCGGGCCGGCGCCCAGGGCATCGGCCGGATCGACATGGTCGAGGACCGTCTCGTCGGCATCAAGTCCCGTGAGGTGTACGAGGCTCCGGGTGCGATCGCCCTGATCACGGCCCACCAGGAGCTGGAGAACGTCACGGTCGAGCGTGAACTCGCCCGCTACAAGCGCCAGGTCGAGCAGCGCTGGGGCGAGCTGGTCTACGACGGCCAGTGGTTCTCCCCGCTCAAGCGCGCCCTGGACGGCTTCATCAACGAGGCCAACCAGCACGTCAACGGCGACGTCCGGATGACCCTGCACGGGGGTCGCGCGGTCGTCACGGGCCGGCGCTCCGAGACCTCGCTGTACGACTTCAACCTGGCCACGTACGACACGGGCGACACCTTCGACCAGGCCGCGGCCAAGGGCTTCATCGACATCTACAGCCTGTCGTCGAAGATCGCGGCCAAGCGCGACCAGGCGTAACCGATACCGTTGCCACCGCCTCCCCTCCCGTGTACGGGAGGGGAGGCGGTGCCACATCAACCCCCTGCCTTTCGAGGAGCAACGCAAGTGAGCAGCAACAGCGGTGACGTACGGCTCTGGGGCGGCCGTTTCGCCGACGGTCCCGCCGAGGCCCTGGCCAAGCTGTCCGCGTCCGTCCACTTCGACTGGCGGCTCGCGCCCTACGACATCGCCGGATCGCGTGCCCACGCGCGCGTGCTGCACAAGGCGGGCCTGCTCACCCAGGACGAGCTGACGCGCATGCTGGCCGGTCTCGACCAGCTCGAAGCGACCCTCGCCGACGGCACCCTCGTCCCCACGACGGCCGACGAGGACATCCACACGGCCCTGGAACGCGGCCTGTTGGAGATCCTCGGCCCCGACCTCGGCGGCAAGCTCCGCGCCGGCCGCTCACGCAACGACCAGGTAGCCACGCTCTTCCGCATGTACCTGAGGGACCACGCCAGGACGATCGGCGGTCTGATCGCCGACCTCCAGGACGCGCTGATCGGCCTCGCGGAGGCCCACCCGGACGTGGCGATGCCCGGCCGCACCCACCTCCAGCACGCCCAGCCGGTTCTGTTCGCCCACCACGTCCTGGCCCATGTCCAGCCCTTGTCCCGGGACGCGGAGCGCCTGCGCCAGTGGGACGAACGCACGGCGGTCTCCCCGTACGGCTCGGGCGCGCTCGCGGGCAGCAGCCTCGGTCTGGACCCGGAGTCGGTCGCCAAGGACCTCGGCTTCGAGCACGGCAGCGTGGGCAACTCCATCGACGGCACGGCCTCGCGCGACTTCGTCGCCGAGTTCGCCTTCATCACGGCGATGATCGGGATCAACCTCTCCCGGATCGCCGAGGAGATCATCATCTGGAACACGAAGGAGTTCTCCTTCGTGACCCTGCACGACGCCTTCTCCACCGGCTCGTCGATCATGCCGCAGAAGAAGAACCCGGACATCGCGGAGCTGGCGCGCGGCAAGAGCGGCCGTCTGATCGGCAACCTGACGGGCCTCCTGACCACCCTCAAGGCCCTGCCCCTCGCCTACAACCGCGACCTCCAGGAGGACAAGGAGCCGGTGTTCGACTCCTGCGACCAGCTGGAGGTCCTGCTCCCCGCCTTCACCGGCATGATGGCCACGCTGACCGTCCACCGCGAGCGCATGGAGGAACTGGCCCCGGCCGGCTTCTCCCTCGCCACCGACATCGCCGAGTGGCTGGTCAAGCAGGGCGTCCCCTTCCGGGTCGCCCACGAGGTCGCCGGCGAGTGCGTGAAGGCCGCCGAGGCGGACGGGGTGGAGCTGGACGGTCTCACCGACGACCAGTTCGCGAAGATCAGCGCCCACCTCACCCCCGAGGTCCGCACGGTCCTGAACGTCCACGGCGCCCTGGCCTCCCGCAACGGCCGCGGCGGCACGGCCCCGAGCGCGGTGGCGATCCAACTGGCAGAGGTGAAGGCGGACGTGGCGGCCCAGCACGAATGGGCGACGGCCAAAGACAAGCGGTAAGAGGAGCGCCCCGACAGGGGCGCGGGGCTGTGGCTATCTGCGGCTCCGCCGCGGGGGCGCGAACCACCACGACGCACCCGCACTCGCCGACGCACCTGAGGAACCGGGTTTCGAGGCGCGAGGGGATCGAAGGGCACAGCCCCTGAAGGACGGGACGGGTAGGGGCGGCGGGGGCGAAAACACCACGACGCCCCCACGCGGCAACCCCCGCAAAGGTCATCGCGGGCTACGTTGGTCGGAAACCGTACCGGACCCGACCGAACGGAACCCGCGATGCCCTTCACCCGACTGGCCACAGCGACAACCCCCACCTGCCACCTCGGACTCGGCCTCGCCGCGGTCGCCCGCCCCGGCTACATCAACCTCGGCCGGGACGACGACCTCGGAGACGACCGCAGCGTCGACGCCCTGCGCACCCGCACGCACGAACTCCTCGACGCCGCCTACGCGCAGGGCGTGCGCTACATCGACGTCGCCCGTTCCTACGGCCGCTCGGAGGAATTCCTCGCCGACTGGCTGCACGCGCGCCCCGGCATCGACGACGTCGTCATCGGCAGCAAGTGGGGCTACACCTACACCGCCGACTGGACCACCGACGCCGAGCGGCACGAGGTCAAGGACCACAGCCTCCCGACGTACGAGCGTCAGCGCGCCGAAACCGACCAACTGCTCGGCGCCCGCCTGGACCTCTACCAGATCCACTCGCTCACCCCCGACAGCCCGGCCCTGTCGGACAAGGAACTCCACGCCCGTCTCGCCGAGGCCGCCGCGGAGGGCCTGACCGTGGGCTTCTCCACCAGCGGCCCCGCCCAGGCCGACACCGTTCGCGCCGCCCTCGCCGTCACGGTCGACGGCGAGCCCCTCTTCCGTACCGTCCAGTCGACGTACAACGTCCTGGAGACCTCCGCCGGGCCCGCGCTGGCCGAGGCCCACGACGCCGGACTGACGGTGATCGTCAAGGAGGGCATGGCCAACGGCCGTCTCGCCGCCGGGCAGGCACCGGACGGCGTACGGGCGATCGCCGAGGAGACGGGCCTCGGCGCGGACGCCGTCGCCCTCGCGGTGGTGCTGCGGCAGCCGTGGGCGGGGGTCGTGCTGTCCGGCGCGGCCACGGCGGGCCAGCTCGCCTCGAATCTGCACGCGGCGGTCGTCGACCTCGACGAGGACCACCTGTCACGCCTGGCCACCCTGGTCGAGGAGCCGCGTGTCTACTGGGAGCGGCGCGGGCAGCTGCCCTGGCACTGAGCCCCTTGTCGAGCGGGTAGCTCTGATACGCGCACGCCTTCAATGAGACAACCATGTCTCACATGGTCTACTGTTGTCTCATGGCCGTCGACCGTGAACACGTGCTGCGCAGCGCAGCCGCCCTCCTCACCCGGAAATCCACGTCCACCATGGACGAGGTCGCCAAGGCGGCCGGAATCAGCCGGGCCACGCTGCACCGCCTCTTCGCCGGGCGGGACACGCTCGTACGGGCCCTCGAAGAGCTCGGCATCGAGGAGTGCGAGTCGGCTCTGACGGCCGCGCGACTCGGCGATGGCAACGCCCAGGAGGCGGTGCGCCGCCTGGTGCGGGAGCTCGAACCCGCCGCCGGACTGCTCGCGTTCCTCTACACCGAGAACCAGCTGTTCGAGGGCGAGGAGCAGAACGAGGGCTGGGCCCGGATCGACGCCGCCATCGCCGCCCTGTTCCGGCGCGGCCAGCAGGGCGGCGAGTTCCGTATCGACCTCACCCCGGCATGGCTCACCGAGGCGCTCTACGGGCTCATGGCCTCCGGCGCCTGGGCCGTGAGCGAGGGCCGGGTCGCCGCCAAGGACTTCAACCACATGATCGTCGAGCTGTTGCTCGGCGGCGCGCTACGGAGAGAGGAATCATGACCAGCACCCTGCAGCCGGCCCACGCGACGGAGGAAGGGAAGCGTCCGGGCCGCTGGCTCGCGCTGTCCGTCCTCGTGCTGGCCGTGCTGCTGGTGGCCGTCGACGCGACCGTTCTCGGTCTCGCGACTCCCTACATCAGCGAGGACCTGAAGCCGTCCGGCACCCAGTTGCTGTGGATAGGCGACGTCTACTCGTTCGTCATCGCGGGCCTGCTCGTCTCCATGGGCAGCCTCGGCGACCGCATCGGCCGCAAGCGGCTGCTGCTCATCGGCGCGACCGCGTTCGGCGCGCTGTCGGTGCTCAACGCCTATGCGACGACACCGGAGTTGCTGATCCTGGCGCGGGCGCTGCTCGGTGTCGCGGGCGCGACCCTGATGCCGGCCACGCTCGCCCTGATCCGCAACCTCTTCCACGACCCGCGCGAACGCAGCCTCGCCATCGGCATCTGGGGCGCGACCGCCTCCGCCGGTACCGCGGTCGGCCCGGTCGTCGGCGGCTTCCTGCTCGAACACTTCTGGTGGGGCTCGGTCTTCCTGATCAACCTGCCCGTGATGGTCGTCCTCGTCCTCGTCGGCATCAAGCTGCTGCCCGAGTCGCGCAACCCGGCGCCGGGTCCGTGGGACATGCGAAGCGTCGTCCTGTCGCTCGTCGGCATGATCGGCATCGTGTACGGCATCAAGGAAGCGGCGTCACACGGCTTCTCGTGGCCGGCGCTGGGCGCGGCAGCCCTGGGCGGGGCGGCTCTGTACGGCTTCGTACGCCGTCAACTCACGCTCCCTGTCCCGCTCCTGGACATGCGGCTGTTCCGCGACCGGGGGTTCAGTGGGGCTGTGCTCGCCGACCTGCTGACCATCCTCGGACTGTCCGGGCTGGTGTTCTTCCTCTCGCAGTATCTGCAACTGGTGCAGGGCCGGGGGCCGTTGGAGGCGGGCCTCGCCGAACTGCCCGCGGCGATCGGCGCGGTGGTGGCGGGTCTGCTCGCCGGTGCGGCGGCCCGGCGCTACTCGGTACGGGCCGTGGTCGCGGGCGGCCTCGCGGCCATCGGCCTGGCCCTGGCGGCGCTCACCCTGGTGGACCGGTCGACCGGCTATCCGCTGCTCGGCACCGCGCTGCTGGTCGTGGGCGTGGGCGCGGGCCTCTCGTTCACCGTGACCTCCGACGTCATCCTGGGCAGCGTCCCCAAGGAACAGGCCGGTGCCGCGGCGGCGGTGTCGGAGACGGCATACGAACTGGGCGCCGCCCTCGGCATCGCCCTGCTCGGCTCGATCGTCACCGGTGCCTACCGGAACTTCGACGCCCCGGCGGGCACCCCGCCCGAGGCCCACGAATCACTGGGCGGCGCGGTGGAGACGGCGGCGGGCCTGCCGACGCACACGGCCGAAGCCCTGCTGAACGCGGCCCGCGAGGCGTTCACCGACGGAATCGCCCTGGCGGCGGGCGCGGGCGCGGTGGTCCTCCTGGCAGCGGCGGGCGCGGCCTGGGTACTGCTGAAGGGACAGCGACTGGAAGGCCGGGGCGACCACCCCTGACGGGAGCTGATCGCGCCGGGTGAGCAGGGCGCCCTGTCAGGGGCGCGGGGCTGCATTCAACTGCGGCTCCGCCGCGGGGCGCGACAAGCCACAACGAACCCGCACCCGACGACGACCCCGCACCACCCCTACGCGGCCTTCGCCTTAGTCGCGTACATGTCCACGTACTCCTGCCCGGACAACCGCATGACCTCGGTCATCACCGAGTCGGTCACGGCCCGCAGCACATACCGGTCGCGGTCCATCCCCTCGTACCGGGAGAACTCCATCGCCTCACCGAACCGCACCGTGACCCGCCCCGGCCGGGGCATCCCCGCGCCGCCGGGCTGCAACTTGTCCGTGCCGATCATCGCGAACGGCACGACAGGCGCGCCCGTCATCAGGGTCAGCCGGGCGATGCCGGTGCGGCCCCGGTAGAGGCGGCCGTCGGGGGAGCGCGTGCCCTCGGGATAGATCCCGAACACGCGGCCCTCTTCCAGCACCCGGCGACCGGTCATCAGCGCCGCGACACCGCCGTGGGCCCCGTCCCGGTCCACCGGGATCATGCCGACACCGGTGAAGAACCAGGCCATGAGACGGCCTTTGAGCCCCTTGCCGGTGACGTACTCGTCCTTGCCGATGAACATGGCCTGCCGGTCACAGACCAGCGGGAGGATCATCGAGTCGATGAACGTGAGGTGGTTGCCGGCCAGGATCACCGGACCCTCCCCCGGGATGTGCTCCACGCCCTCCACCCGTGTGCGGAACATCAGGCGCATGATCGGTCCGAGCAGTGCCTTGATGAGCGTGAAGCGGGACAACGGGCCCTCCGGTGTCAAGGGATTCGGTATAAGTCTGTGCAGGTGAGGACGATACTCGCGCGTCGGGGGGTAACGCACATCGGGTTCACCCACTGCTTACGTACTGTTGACCCGCGTTTACCTGCGGTGGCGCGGTGTTGAGGGCAGGTGACGGTCCGCCACGAATGTGACGGAGGTCGCGCGAGTCGTACGGGACACACCGACCGCGTACCCACCGCGCCCGCTTCGATGCCGACATCCAGCGTGACCCGCGTGTTCCGCCCGAGGTCTCCCTGTCGACATGTACACGCACCTACGATCGGTCCGTTTGGACAGATGACGGTGCGGCAGGAGAGGCGCTCATGGGCACGCTGGAGTCGAACGGACATGCGCAGGGGGACTCGACGGGGGCGGGGCGGCGGACGCTCCTCGGAGCCGCGATGCTGGGTGCGGGCGGCGCGGTCCTCGGGCTGCCCGGCGCGGCGAGAGCCGACGCCCAGGACGCCGGGCAGGTCGCGCACCGGGACGTGAAGCACGGAGGCGGTGGCTTGAAGAGCCTGCCCGTACCGACGATCATCGGCCACCGGGGTGCCAGCGGCTACCGCCCGGAGCACACCTTCGGGTCGTACCAACTCGCCCTCGACCTGGGCGCGGACATCGTCGAGGCCGGTGACCTGGTCCCCACCAAGGACGGCCACCTCGTCTGCCGCCACGAGCCCGAGATCGGCGGGACGACGAACGTCGCCGACCACCCCGAGTTCGCGAGCCGCAGGACCACCAAGGTCCTGGACGGCGTCTCCCTCACCGGCTGGTTCACCGAGGACTTCACGCTCGCCGAGCTGAAGACGCTGCGCGCGATCGAGCGCGTTCCGGCCAACCGCCCGCACAACACCCTCTACGACGGCCGCTGGGAGATCCCCACCTTCGAAGAGGTCCTCCGCTGGCAGGACGAGCAGACCCGCAAGCGCGGCAAGCAGGTCTGGATCTACCCCGAGACCAAGCACCCCACCTACTTCCGAGCGCTCGGCCTGGGCCTGGAGGAGCGCGTCGCGAAGCTCCTGAAGAAGCACGGCAAGGACGGGAAGAACTCGCCGGTCATCCTGCAGTCCTTCGAGCCGACCAGCATCCAGCGCCTGAACCGGCTGGTGGCCAATCCGCTCGTCGTCCTCCTCTCGGCCGCGCAGACCCGCCCCTGGGACTTCGTGACGAACGGTGACCCGCGCACGGTCGCCGACCTGATCAAACCGGCCGGCCTGAAGGAGATCGCCTCGTACGCGCAGGGCATCGGCCCGACCCTCGACCTGGTCATCCCGAAGGACGCGGCGGGCGCGCTCACCTCGCCGACCACCCTGGTCGCCGACGCGCACAGGGCGGGCCTGATCCTGCACCCCTACACCATGCGCAACGAGAACCCCTTCCTGCCGGCGAACTTCCGCAAGGGCACGGACGCGGACGCCTACGGAGACGCCTTCGGCGCCTACCGGACGTACTTCGCGACGGGCATCGACGGCGTCTTCACGGACAACGCGGACACGGGTGTGCTGGCCCGCGCGGACTTCCTGAACGACTGAGGTGACGGGAGCGCCGAGGGGCAGCCGCGTCAACGGCTGAACGCCCGGCCCCGGTTGGGGTGACAACCGGCCGCTCCGGCAACCTTCCGCCGGGGCGGCCGCGTCGTGCCGCATATGACCCACGACATGGTTTCCGCCCTGCGCCCCCTGCTCGCCGCCGAGGCCTCGGCGGAGGCATATGCCTACGGCGCGGAACCGAGCGACCTGGAACAGGCCGTCTGGCTCCGCCTCCTGGAGCGCCTCGACTCCGACGGCCCGCCGGCCGACCCGCAGAACTGGCTCCGCCGGGCCGTCCGCTCCGAGGCCCGCCGCAACCGCCGTACCGCCCGCATCGAGCGGCCGTACGGCGACCAGCCGGCGGCCGACGACGGGCCGGGCCCCGAGCAGCTGGCCCTCACCGCCGCCCGGCACCGCGCCCTGCGTGACGCGGTACGTCGGCTGCCCGGCCGCTGCCCGAGCCTGCTGGAGGCGCTGCTGTCGCCGAAGGACCTCACATACCGGGAAATCGCGGGGGAGTTGGGTATCTCACAGGGCAGTCTTGGCCCGGAACGTTCCAGATGCCTGGGATGTCTCCGTCGTTTGCTGACGCCGGAGGTTGCGGCCCGCGAAGCGCGGGGATAGGAGTGAGGACATACGACTGAGCAGGTGAGCGGGAGGCGTGCACACATGGGCATGAGCGTGACCATCTCCGTGGCGACAGAACGGGACGCCGAACAGATCTTCCGGCTGCAGTACCTGTGCTTCCAGAGCGAGGCCGCTCTGTACGGCAACTACCGGATCGATCCGCTCGTCCAGAGCCTGGACTCCGTGCGGGAGGAAGTCGGCACGGACTGCGTCTTCGTGGCCCGGCTGGGCGAGGAGGTGGTCGGCTCGGTGCGCGGCACGCCGAACCCCGACGGCACGGCGTCCATCGGCAAGCTCTGCGTCCACCCCCGCCTCCAGGGCCACGGCATCGGCGCCCGTCTCCTGCGCGCGGCCGAGTCGGCGCTCGCGGAGGAACGCGGCGCCAAGAGGTTCCGCCTCAGCACGGGCCACCGCAGCGACAAGGGGCTGCGCCTGTACCGCCGCGTCGGCTACGAAACGGTGGGCACGGACAAGGGCACCGACGGCGTACCGATGATCGTCCTGGAAAAGCCGGCGGGAACGTACGCCACAACGGCCTGACCGGCGTTTTCGAGGGGCGCGGGGCTGTGACGAATTCGCGGCTCCGCCGCGTGGGCGCGACAGGCCCCCACCGGCCCGCGGTCGCGCAGCAGACCTCAGCCCGTCTCCCCCTGAGGCGTACGCGCCTGCCGCAACCAGTACATGGCGGAGATGGGCAGCAGCACCGGGATGAACAGGTACCCCATCCCGTAGTCGGACCACACGGTCGAGTCGGGAAACGCGGACGGCTCGACCAAGGTCCACGTACCCACGACCAACACCCCGACAAGCTCCCCGGCGCAACAGGCCAGCGCGGCGCGTCGCGCCGTCTCCCCGCCCCGCACCAGCGAGTACGTGATGAACCCGTACACCACACCGGCGACGGCCGACAGCGAGTAGGCGAGCGGCGCATGCCCGAACTCGGTCGAGATCTGCACGGCGGACCGCGACACCGCGCCGACGACCATCACGCCGTACAGCCAGACCAGCAGGATTCCCGGCCCGCTGATGAGCCGCTTCCGCACCGGCTTCCCCTCCGTGGACCCGGTCATGGGCTCCTCCGTGGTGGCCATCTCACGCTCCCCAGATGTCATAGAGCCGCACTTCCAGCACGGCCAGCACCACACCGCCGGCGGCGACCGTCACCGAGCCCCAACGGGTGCGTTCCGCCAACGACATGAACCCCGTCACCGGCACGCACGCCAGCGCGCCCAGCAGATACGCGACGAAGATCGTCGTACCCTGCTCCGGCTTCTCGCCCCGTGCGAGCTGGACGATGCCGACCACCAGCTGGACCACGGTGAGCAGGGTCACCACGCCCATGCCGATGAAGTGCCAGTCCTTGGTGGGCTGATCGCGAGAGGCGGCCCAGCCGCACCAGGCGGCGAGCGCGAGAGCGGCGACGGCGGTCGCGACCGTCAGGGCATCAAGCATGCCGCGACCCTATTACGGCGCAAAATGCCTGGTGCGCTCGGCCCCGCGGGGTCGTGCCGACGAGGTGATCGCCAAGGAGTCTGTCCGGAATATGGACAGACGTGGGACGGGCATTCTTGGCCCCACCCATACGTCTGCTTTACTGATCGCATGACCACTACGAGCAGCCGCATCCTTGCGACCGAGGCGACCCTGACGCCCGGTGCTCGTTGTATGTGTCGAATGTGCGCCTTCTAGAGGGCCCTCGCACCACTCCCTGAGCCTCGCGCCCCGAAGCGAGCCGCCGTGGCATGTCCGTACGCCGCAGCCGTATGTCTCCTCCGACTCATACACAGGCATTCGCATACGTGACCGGCCCGCGCCGCGCACATCCTTTTCCCGCGTCCGGGCACACCCACGCCCGCGCACTCGACAGTGACGGAAACCCCTGTGATCACCACGTCCGGCCTCACGAAGGTCTACCGCTCGCGCGGTCGTGAAGTCACCGCCCTCGACGGCGTCGACCTGCACGTCCGCGAAGGCGAGGTCTACGGCGTCATCGGCCAGTCCGGCGCCGGCAAGTCCTCGCTCATCCGCTGCGTCAACCTCCTGGAACGCCCCACCGCCGGTACGGTCACCGTCGCCGGGCAGGACCTCACCGCCCTGGCCGGGCGCGGACCCAGGGCGGGCCGGGAACTGCGCCGGGCACGCAGCCGCATCGGCATGGTCTTCCAGCACTTCAACCTGCTCTCCACCCGTACCGTTCAGGACAATGTCGAGCTGCCGCTCGAAATCCTCGGTACGTCGGGCAGGGAGCGGTCCCGCAAGGCGCTGGAGCTGCTCGACCTCGTCGGTCTCTCCGACAAGGCCAAGGCCTATCCGGCCCAGCTGTCCGGGGGCCAGAAGCAGCGCGTCGGCATCGCCCGCGCCCTCGCCGGCGACCCCAAGGTGCTGCTCTCCGACGAGGCCACCAGCGCCCTCGACCCGGAGACCACGCGCTCCGTCCTCCAGTTGCTGCGTGACCTGAACCGGCAGTTGGGGCTCACCGTGCTGCTCATCACGCACGAGATGGACGTCGTCAAGGCCATCTGCGACTCGGCCGCACTGATGGAGAACGGGCGGATCACCGAGTCCGGCACCGTCAGCGAGCTGCTCGCCACCCCCGGTTCCGAACTGGCCGCCGCGCTCTTCCCGGTCGGCGGCGAGGCCTCCGGGGACGACCGCACGGTCATCGACGTCACCTTCCAGGGGGACGCCGCCGCCCGGCCCGTCATCTCGCAGCTCTCGCGCACGTACAACATCGACATCTCGATCCTGGGCGCCGCGATGGCCACCGTCGGGGGCAGGCAGGTCGGCCGGATGCGCATCGAACTGCCGGGCGGCTACGAGGAGAACGTCGTGCCGGTCGGCTTCCTGCGCGAACAAGGGCTGCAGATCGATGTCGTGGAGCGGGCGGACCAGGAGTCCGTGCTGGTGAAGGACGGTGCCAAGTGACCTGGTCGGAAATGCGGCCCCTGCTGGAGCAGGCGTGTTGGGACACCCTCTACATGGTCGGCTGGTCCACGCTGATCGCCGTCGTCGGCGGGCTTCCGCTGGGCATCCTGCTGGTCCTGACCGATCGTGGCGGGCTCCTCCAGAACGTCCTCGCCAACAAGGTCATCGGGCAGGTCGTGAACGTCGCCCGCTCGATGCCGTTCATCATCCTGATGGTCGCGCTGATGAGCTTCACGCGGACCGTCGTCGGCACGACGATCGGCCGTGAGGCCGCCATCGTGCCGCTCGCCATCGGTGCGATCCCGTTCTTCGCCCGCCTCGTCGAGACAGCTGTCCGCGAAGTGGACCACGGGCTCGTCGAGGCCGTGCAGGCCATGGGCGGCAACACCTGGACCGTCGTCCGCAGGGTCCTCGTACCCGAGTCCCTGCCCTCGCTGATCTCGTCGGCCACCACGACCGTCGTCGCCCTCATCGGCTACTCCGCGATGGCCGGCACGGTCGGCGCGGGCGGCCTCGGCGACATCGCCGTCCGCTACGGCTACCAGCGCTTCGAGACCGGCCTGATGTGGATCACCGTGGCGATCCTCGCGGTCGTCATCTCGGTCATCCAGTTCGCCGGCGACCTCGCGGCCCGCAGGCTCTACCGGCGCGGCGGCGGTTCCGGTTCCGCGCCCGCGTTCCGGCTGCTGAAGGCCAGGCCCAAGGCAAGCCCGACGACCGGGGAATCCGCTGCCGCGGACGTCGGCAAGGCTGCCTGAGAGCCGCCGGACACCCTCCCTGACCCCTTCCACCCACCCGCGGATTTCCCCGTACCACCCATCACGGGGACAGCCATGCCCACATGGAAAGGCACTTTTCGTGCGTAACGTCATAAAGTTCACCGCCGCCGCCCTCGCCACCGGAGCCCTCACCCTGGGTCTCACCGCGTGCGGCTCGGAGAAGGACTCCGCCTCCGACACCAGCGGCCCACTGGTCGTCGGTGCGAGCACCGTCCCGCATGCCGAGATCCTCACCTACATCAAGGACAACCTGGCCAAGAAGGCGGGACTCGACCTGGACGTCAAGGAGTTCAGCGACTACACCACGCTGAACCCGGCGACCGAGGACGGGTCCGTGGACGCCAACTACTTCCAGAACCAGCCCTACCTCGACGAGTTCAACCAGAAGAACGGCACCGACATCGTGCCGGTCGTCACCGTGCACCTGGAGCCGCTCGGCCTCTACTCGAAGAAGCTGAAGTCGGCCGACGAGCTGAAGAACGGCGCCACCATCGCCGTCCCGAACGACACGGTCAACGAAGCGCGGGCCCTCAAGCTTCTCGACGCCAACGGGATCATCACCCTCAAGGACGGCGTCGGCAACGACGCGACCCCCAAGGACATCACCGAGAACCCGAAGAACATCGAGTTCAAGGAGCTGGAGGCGGCCCAGACCCCGCGCTCCCTGGACGACGTCGACGCCGCGGTGATCAACGGCAACTACGCCCTCGAAGCCGACCTCTCGCCCGCGAAGGACGCCCTCGTCTCGGAGTCCCCCAAGGACAACCCGTACGGCAACTTCCTCGCCGTCAAGAAGAGCAACGAGGGCGACCCCCGGGTCGCCAAGCTGGCGAAGCTGCTCACCTCCGCCGAGGTCAGGAAGTTCATCGAGGACAAGTACGACGGCTCCGTGATCCCCTCTTTCTGATCCCCCCTTCTGGTCCGGCCGCCGTCCGGTACCCGCCACCTTCGGTACGTACCGACACGTACGGGGTCCGCTCCCTCACCGGGTGTGGACCCCGTGATGCGGTTGTGGCGCCGCATGCTGCATGCTGGGCAGTTCATCAGGCCTTGCAGGTTCGAAGGTTTCGAAGGTTACGGAGTGGCGCATGACGAGCACCTTCCCCAACATCTCCATCAGCACGGAGCGGTTGGTACTGCGCCCCCTCGACGAGGACGACATCCCCGCGCTGGCCGAGATGATGAACGACGAACAGGTCGCCGCCTGGACCGATGTCCCCCAGCCCTTCACCGAGGAAGCGGCCCACACCTGGATCACCGAGTACGCGCCCGCCGAACGCACCGGGGGCCGGGGCCTCGACTTCGCCGTCACCGAGTTCCTCACCCAACGCCTCGTGGGCATCGTCCAGTTGTCCAAGACGGACTGGCACATCCGGTCCACCGAGCTGTCGTACATCATCGCCCCCTGGGCACGCGGCGAGGGCTACGCCTCCGAGGCCGCGCTCGCCACCTCCCAATGGGTGCTCGGCGACCAGAAATTCGAGCGCGTCGAACTGCGCACGGCCGCCGACAACACCGCCTCCCAGCAGGTCGCCCAGAAGATCGGCTGTATCAGCGAGGGCGTCCTGCGGAGCGCGTGCATAGCCCACGTCCGTGCCGAGGACGACACCTGGACCGACGTACGCACCGACTTCATCGTCTGGAGCCTGCTCCCCGAGGACCTCGAAGGAGCCGGCGAGGAACTGGCCGACACCGGCGGTTTCACGTCGTACTCCGACTGGAACTGAACCGAGGGGTACGCGACCGGACACCACGGGAACACCCGATACCCTCACGGAGCACCGATACGGCCGACTCCGTAGGGGATGCCCCCAAGTTCCCCCAGTTGCCCGACGACCACGCCGAACCCCCTGGAGACTGACGACGATGGCCGACCGGGTCACGGTGATCGGCTGGGACGGCTCACCCCTGAGCGCCTCGGCACGCGCCTCCCTCGGCGCCGCCACGCTGGTGGCCGGCTCGGCCCACCATCTCGCGCTCCCCGAAGTGCCTCCGGCCGCCGAACACGTCCGCCTCGGCAGCGTCGACCTCGCGGCCCCCCGCATCGCCGGCCATCGCGGCACCGCCGTCGTCCTCGCCGACGGAGACCCCGGTTTCTTCGGCGTCGTACGCACGCTGCGCAACCCCGAGTTCGGCCTGGAGGTCGAGGTCGTTCCGGCCGTGTCCTCGGTGGCCACCGCCTTCGCCCGCGCCGGCATGCCCTGGGACGACGCCCAGATCGTCGTCGCCCACCGCCGCACCCTGCGCCGCGCGGTCAACGTGTGCCGCGCCCACACCAAGGTCGCCGTCCTCACCTCACCCGGCGCGGGACCCGCCGAACTCGGCCTGCTCCTCGACGGAGTCCACCGCACCTTCGTCATCTGCGAGGAACTGGGCACCGAGCGCGAGCGGATCACGATCCTCACCTCCGACAAGGCCGCCGACCGCACCTGGCGCGACCCCAACGTGGTCATCGTCATGGGCGGCCCGGTCACCGGCAGCGCCGACAGCGACTGGATCGCCGGCCGCGACCCGGCGGCGGGTCCCCGCGGCTGGGCCCTGCCCACCGAGGCGTACGGGCACGGCTCGACCGAGTACGCGGAAGGCGAGACCGAGCTGCTGCGGGCCGCCCAACTCGCCCGTCTGGGACCGCGCGTGGGCGACCTCGTCTGGGACATCGGCTGCGGCAGCGGAGCCTTCGCCACCGACGCGGCCCGCAGCGGCGCCGCCGTCATCGCCGTCGACCGGAACGTGGACGCCTGCGCCCGCACCGACTTCACCGCCCGTCGCTTCGGCGTCCAGCTCCAGATCGTGCGCGGCGAGGCCCCCCACGTCCTGGAGGATCTCCCCGAGCCCGACGTCGTCCGCGTCGGCGGCGGGGGAGCGGCGGTGGTCTCCGCGGTCGCCGACCGGCGCCCGCAGCGCATCGTGACGCACGCGGCGACCCGCGACGCGGCCGAACTCGTCGGCCGCGACCTGACCGAGCACGGCTACCAGGTCGAGTGCGCCCTCCTCCAGTCCGTCGAGCTCGACGTCCGGGCCTGGACGGAGAAGGAGCGGAGCGTCGCGTTCCTGCTCAGCGGAGTGCTGCCCGACCGTGCCACCTGAGGCCGGTTGCCGTCCCGTGATCCTGTTGTCGTACTGCGCGCGGTAGGCTGGCCGACCGTTGCACTGCATTCGGTGGCCCGGCACTTCGTAACCCAATGTCCGGAAAGCGCACCCGTTTTGGGGTGAGTGTGGTACGGCGGAACCGTTGAGACGCGCAACGTGGCGCAGTCCACAGCGGTCCCTGGCGGATCAAGGTGCCGCTACGGCGGAACGACCGCAAGAATGCCAGTTGATGGCGAGAATGCCAGTTAGTGGCTTTGTCGTCTTTCTGGGACGGGTCGTTCGTGCCGCTGGGCGCGCATGCTCGTTCTTCACTACGGGGCGATCGGTGAGCCGTTACAGGTGAGCTGGTCGTAGAAGCACTAACCGATGGGCGAGGGGTACGCATGACCGACACCGGCCAGGTCCCGGCCGAGGGGCTGCCGGAGAACGCAGGCATGGTGGAACAGCCGGGCGTTCCCACGCACGGTGCGTACACCTACCTCTCCGAAACCACCGCCGAGGACGAAGACCTGCTGCTCCTCCCGGGCGCCCAGAGCGCGTGGGGCAACGAGGTCGCTCCACCCGCCCCGGCGCCCGTCGTCGAGGCCGTGCACGAGCCCGGCCCGCACGAGACCGGTGGCCGCGACAGCGGCTCGGTCGACCTGAGCGCCGTCCGGCTGGCGACCCAGACCGCCGTCTCCCAGACGCCGGCGCCGGTCGTGCCCCGCCGGCCGCTGCACCTCGGCCCGCCGACCCCGGACGCCTCCGCGAGCCCGGTCCGCTCCCTCGCCGACCGCGGCCCGGCAGGCACACCCGCACCGGTGCGCCAGTTCGGCATGCCCGTGCAGGCCCCCGAATACCTCGACGCGGCACCTCTGCCGGCCGAAGCGGTCCCGCAGGGCGCGGCCCCGTGGGGCACCCAGGCCCCGGCTCCCGCAGCGGTGCAGGCCGCGTCGGCCCCGCCGCTGGTGAGCGAGGCGGCGCACCCCGCGGAAACGGTTGCTCCACTTCTGGCCGAGATTCCGGCACCGGAACCGGCGCCCGAGGCGGCCGAGCTCCCGGAGCAGGCGGAGCCCGAGCCGGCGCTTCAGGAGACGACTCCGGAAGCCTCGTACGAGGAGCCGGCGGACACCTACGAGACGCCCGAGCCCGCCGCTCCCTCGGCGGCCCACCCGCCGGAGAACGCGTACGCCTTCGAGGCTCCCCGGATCCCGGATCCATCAGTGGTGCTTCCCGTGTCCCCCGAGATGGCGCAGGCCCCGCAGGAGGCCGAGGGCGCTGTGATCGTCGTACCGGAGGCGGAACCCGTAGTGCCGGAGGCGGAACCGGACCTTCCGGAGGCGGACCCCGTCCTGGACGCGCCGTTCGCACCGGAAGTGCCGGCCGTACCGGACGCGCAGGTCGCCCCGGACGTCCCGATGGCGCCGGAGGCTCAGTTCGCCCCCGAGGCCTACGAGGAGTTCGCCCCTCAGGCGGTGGACCTCGGCGCTCCCGTCGAGGCCCCTGTTGTCCCCGTAGGGGGGTTCCCGACTCCGCACGCCGAGGACGAACTCCCTGTTGCCCACCTCGCGGAACCGGCGTCCCAACCGGCGGACACCTCCGCCCAGGTGACCGAGGCCGTCACGTTCGCTGAGCCCCTGTACGAGGCAGTACCGGCGGAGGCGTCTGCCCCGGAACCCGTTGCCGCCGCGATCCCCGTCGCCGTGCAGTACGCGGAGCCCGTCGAGGAACCGACTCCGTTCGCCGAGCCGGCCTACCAGCCCCACCTGCCCGCCGAGCCACCGTTCGTCGAGCCGGTGGGCGAGTTCGTCCCGGTGGACGGCGCTGTGCCCACCACCCCGTACCTGGCCCCGACGCCCCCGGAGGAGGAGCCCGCGCCCGCACCGGCGATCACCCTCCGGACCCCGCAGCCGGAACCGGAAGCGGCGGAGACCGAGGACCCGGCCCTCCAGGAGGCCGAACCGACCCCCGAACCTGTGGCGGCGGCCCCGGCCGAGGAGCCCGAACCAGCCCTCGCCCCCCACCTCGACACCGTGGAGACGGCACAGCAGGCGGAGGACCTGGACACCAGGGTCGCCGACCAGGAGGGCCAGGAGGACCAGGAAGAGGGCGAAGAGAGCACGGCGCCGGTGGAAGACGTACGACAGTCCGCCGGCCCCGCCGCCCCCGGTTTCGACGACGCCGAGCGTCAGGCCGTGCTCAAGGTGATGCGCGAGCGCCGCGACATCCGCAACGGCTTCCGCAGCGACCCGATCCCGCACGACGTACTGCTGCGCGTGCTGGAGGCGGCCCACACGGCACCCTCCGTCGGCCACTCGCAGCCCTGGGACTTCGTCGTGATCCGCTCGGCCGAGACACGCGGCACGATGCACGAACTGGCCGCGCGGCAGCGGGAGGAGTACGCCAGGTCGCTGCCCAAGGGCCGGGCCAAGCAGTTCAAGGAACTGAAGATCGAGGCCATCCTCGACACCCCGGTGAACATCGTCGTGACCGCCGACCCGACCCGCGGCGGGCGCCACACCCTCGGCCGGCACACCCAGCCGCAGATGGCCCCCTACTCCTCCGCGCTCGCGGTCGAGAACCTGTGGCTCGCCGCCCGCGCCGAGGGCCTCGGCGTCGGCTGGGTCAGCTTCTTCGACGAGCGGGAGATGGTCCGCGCGCTGGGTCTGCCCGAGCACCTGGAGGTCGTGGCCTACCTCTGCGTCGGCTACGTCGACGAGTTCCCGGAGGAGCCCGAACTGCTGCAGGCGGGCTGGTCCAAGCGTCGTCCGCTGTCGTGGGTCGTGCACGAGGAGACGTACGGCCGTCGCGCGCTGCCCGGTGAGGAGCCGCACGACCTGCTCGCCGAGACCGTCGCCAACATCCGCCCGCTGGACGCCAAGGCGCTCGGCGAGGCGTGGGAGCGCCAGAAACGCATGACGAAGCCGGCGGGCGCGCTCGGCATGCTGGAGATCATCTCCGCGCAGCTGTCGGGGTTGTCCCGGATGTGCCCGCCCCCGATCCCCGAGCCTGCCGCGGTCGCGATCTTCGCGGGTGACCACGGAGTGCACGCCCAGGGCGTCACCCCCTGGCCGCAGGAGGTGACCGCGCAGATGGTCGCCAACTTCCTCGGCGGCGGCGCGGTCTGCAACGCCTTCGCGAACCAGGTGGGCGCCGAGGTCTGCGTCATCGACGTCGGCGTGGCCTCGGACCTGCCGGCCACCCCCGGCCTGCTGCCGCGCAAGATCCGCGCGGGCACGTCGGACATGACGACCGGCCCCGCGATGACCCGCGAGGAGGCCAAGGCAGCCATCGAGGTCGGCATCGAGACGGCCCGCGACCTGGTGGCGGCCGGCAACAAGGCCCTGCTCACGGGCGAGATGGGCATCGCGAACACCACGGCGTCGGCGGCCCTGATCTCGGTCTTCACGGACACGGACCCCGCGGAGGTCACGGGCCGGGGCACCGGCATCAACGACGAGACCCTCGCCCGCAAGACCGAGGTCGTCCGCCGTGCCATCGACTTCCACCAGCCGGACCCGGCCGACCCGATCGGCGTCCTGGCGGCGATCGGCGGCTTCGAACACGCGGCCATCGTCGGCCTGCTCCTCGGCGGCGCCTCACTCCGTACGCCGGTGATCCTGGACGGCGTCAGCGCCGGCGCCGCCGCCCTGGTGGCCCGCGCGATCGCCCCCGAGGTACTGGCCGCGTGCATCGCGGGCCACCGCAGCGCGGAACCGGGCCATGTGGCGGCCCTGAACAAGCTGGGCCTGCGCCCCCTGATCGACCTGGACCTCCGCCTGGGCGAGGGCACGGGCGCACTACTGGCCCTCCCGATGGTCCAGAGCACGGCGAGGGCGATGCACGAGGTGGCGACGTTCGACTCGGCGGGAGTAACAGAGAAGTAGGGCCTGTTTTGGCCGCGCGGCGCCGCACGCACGGGGGTCTGGGGGCAGAGCCCCCAGTTTCGGGAAGGGGTGGGCTTGGGGAAAGAGAAACCCCCACCCCCAGCCCCTACCCCACCCGCACCGTAAAATGCCCACGTCAGGGCTCGCGCCAGACCGACAGGCCCTGATCAGAACGACCCGCACGAGGGAGCCGCACCCCCATGGCCGAACACCCCGCCTACCCCGTAGGCCTCCGCCTCACCGGCCGCCGAGTGGTGGTCCTGGGCGCCGGCCAGGTGGCCCAGCGCCGCCTCCCCGCCCTCATCGCGGCGGGCGCGGACATCCTCCTCGTATCGCCGGAGGCAACCCCCTCCGTGGAGGCGATGGCGGACGCGGGCGAACTCATCTGGGAACGCCGCCCCTACGGGGACGGCGACCTGGCGGACGCCTGGTACGCCCTGATCGCGACCAGCGACGCCCAGGCCAACGCCCGGGCCTCCGCCGAGGCCGAACGCCATCGCGTCTGGTGCGTCCGTTCCGACGACGCCGACGCGGCGACGGCCTGGACCCCGGCCACCGGCCACAGCGAGGGCGTCACGGTCGCGGTCCTCACCACGGACGCCAAGGGCCGCGACCCCCGCCACACCGCCGCCATCCGCGACGCGGTCGTCGAGGGCCTGCGCGACGGCACACTCGTCGCACCCCACCACCGCACCCGCGCCCCCGGCGTCGCCCTGGTCGGCGGCGGCCCCGGCGACCCGGACCTGATCACGGTCCGGGGACGACGCCTGCTCGCCGAGGCGGACGTGGTGATCGCGGACCGGCTCGGCCCCCGCGACCTCCTCGCCGAACTGCCCCCGCACGTCGAGGTGATCGACGCCGCGAAGATCCCGTACGGCCGCTACATGGCCCAGGAGGCCATCAACAACGCGCTGATCGAGCACGCGAAGCTGGGCAAGCGGGTCGTACGGCTGAAGGGCGGCGACCCGTACGTCTACGGCCGCGGCATGGAGGAGGTTCAGGCGCTGGCCGAGGCGGGCATCGCCTGCACGGTCGTCCCCGGCATCTCCAGCTCGATCTCGGTCCCGGGCGCGGCCGGTATCCCGGTCACGCACCGCGGGATCGCCCACGAGTTCACGGTGGTCAGCGGTCACGTCGCCCCCGACGACGAACGCTCCCTCGTCGACTGGCCGTCCCTCGCGAAGCTGACCGGCACGCTGGTCGTCCTCATGGGCGTCGACAAGATCGGCCGGATCGCTCAGACGCTGGTCGCGCACGGCAAGTCCCCGGACACGCCGGTCGCCCTGGTCCAGGAGGGCACGACAGCTGCCCAGCGCCGCGTCGACGCGACCCTCGCGACGGTCGCCGAGACGGTCCGTACGCAGGACGTGAAGCCCCCCGCGGTGATCGTGATCGGCGCGGTCGTGAACGTAGGCCCGAAGACATTGCTGTAACCCCGGGTAACACAATCCGTTCCCAGCCGTTGGCACCGCACCCAGGACAAGGCAGTATCACCTCTGTGGCCGATCTCATCACCGTCGAGGACCCCGACGACCCGCGTCTGCGCGACTACACGGGACTGACCGACGTCGAACTGCGCCGCAAACGCGAGCCCGCAGAGGGCCTTTTCATCGCCGAGGGCGAGAAGGTCATCAGACGGGCCAAGGACGCCGGTTACGAGATGCGCTCGATGCTCCTGTCCGCGAAGTGGGTCGACGTCATGCGTGACGTCATCGACGAACTCCCGGCCCCGGTGTACGCGGTCAGCCCGGAGCTCGCCGAACGCGTCACCGGCTATCACGTGCACCGCGGTGCCCTCGCCTCCATGCAGCGCAAACCGCTCCCGACGGCGCACGAACTCCTGCAGACCGCACGCCGGGTGGTGGTCATGGAGTCGGTCAACGACCACACCAACATCGGCGCGATCTTCCGCAGCGCCGCCGCCCTCGGCATGGACGCGGTCCTGCTCTCCCCGGACTGCGCGGACCCCCTGTACCGACGCAGCGTCAAGGTCTCGATGGGCGCGGTCTTCTCCGTCCCGTACGCCCGTCTGGACACCTGGCCCAAGGGCCTGGACTCGGTCCGCGAGGCGGGCTTCACACTCCTGGCCCTCACCCCCGACGAGAAGGCCAAGACCCTCGACGAGACCGCCCCGCACAAGATGGACCGCGTCGCGCTGATGCTCGGCGCGGAGGGCGACGGCCTCTCCACCCAGGCCCTGGTGGCGGCCGACGAATGGGTGCGCATCCCGATGGCCCACGGAGTCGACTCCCTCAACGTGGGCGCGGCGGCAGCGGTCGCCTTCTACGCGGTGGCGACGGGCCGCCCCCAACCCTGAGCCGAGCCGACGCGCACCGGGCCCCGAACGTCAGTCGGTGTCGGCGTCCGGCCCTGACAGAGGCAGCCCGGGCGCCAACGGCCCACCGCCCCCACCGGGCTTGTCGTCCGGCCGCACCTGCTCCTGCCCGCCTCCGCTACGACCGCTGTCGTCCCCGAGCCCACGGCTCGGACCCTGGCAGCCCTGAGCGGCCGCGATCCCCAGGGCCACCAGCAGCGTCACCACGACGAACACGAACAACCGCTGCCGCAGCAGCCGCGGATTGGCGGGCCGCCGCCCGGTCCCCGTGCCACGCGGCGCCGGACGTCCGGCGCCGCTGCGCGGACCGGGACGGTTCGTGTTCCGCGCCCCGGGAACCGGCCGGGCCCCGGAACGCGACGACGCGGCACCACCGCGCGAGCCCCCACCGGTCCGCGACGGACTGTCCCCCCGCGAAGCACCGCCACCACCCCGGGACGGCACGCCGCCGCGCGACCCGGAGGCCCCCGACGCCGGCCCCTGTGGACGCCGCTGGGACTGTGACGGGGAAGGGGACGGCGAGTGGGGCTGGGTCTGCGAGTGATACGGCGGCCGATGGTCCGGATAGCTCTCGGTGAGCCGCCCCGTCGGCCGCTCCGCCTCGGCGCCACGCGGCCCGGGCGGCCGTGAGTCCGCCATGCCCTGCGCCTCGCGCGCCGCGATCTCCTTGAGCCGCAGCGACAGTTGGAGCGTGCTGGGCCGCTCCTCCGGATCCTTCGCCAGACACGCCCGTACGAGGGGTGCCAGCGCGTCCGGAACGCCCTGCAGGTGGGCCTCTTCATGCACCACCCGATACAGCATCACCTCGGAACTGCCGTGCCCGAAGGGCGAGTCGGCCATCGAGGCGTACGCGAGTGTGGCGCCGAGCGAGAACACGTCCGTGGCCGGTGTGACCGCCGCGCCGCGCACCTGTTCGGGCGCGAGGAAGCCGGGCGAGCCGACCGCCGTACCGACGTGGGTGAGCGTCGAGGCCCCGGTCGCCCAGGCGATGCCGAAGTCGATGATCCGCGGTCCCTTCGGGGACAGCAGGATGTTGGACGGCTTCAGATCCCGGTGCACGACACCGGCCTCGTGCACCGCCACCAGCCCCTCGGCGAGGGCGGCGCCGATGGAGGCGACGTCGGCAGCGGTGAGCGATCCCTCGTCGACGACCTTGTCGTGCAGGGAGGGCCCGGGCACGTACTGCGTGGCGAACCAGGGCCGGTCCGCGTCCAGATCCGCGGCGACGAGCCGCGCGGTGCACCCGCCCCTGATCCGCCGGGCCGCGGAGACCTCGCGCGCGAACCGGGAACGGAACTCCTGATCCTCCGCCAGATCGGGCCGGATCACCTTCAGCGCGACCCGCTGTCCCCGCTTGTCGGAGCCCAGGTAGACAACGCCCATCCCGCCCGCGCCGAGCCGTCTGTGAAGCCTGAACGAGCCGACGACGCGCGGGTCCTCGCGCCTCAGGCGCATCATCGCCATGTTCATCCCCGCTGCCCGGTCCGTTTGACGAGCGACAGCTTACGTTTCCACGGCCGGGTGCGCGCAGAGGCCGCGCCCTCTCGTCCCGATGGATTGTCAGTGCCGGGTGGGAGACTTGAAAGGTGGTCAGGGAGCGCGCGAACAAGGCGGCTTGACGGCGCGTGTGATCCCAACCACCCATCGCAGAAGGGGGATTGGACCCGTGAAGGGTGACCGCGTGGAGATAGTGGTGGATGCCGGGGACACGACACGTACGTATGAGGTGGTGGCCAGCAGGGCGGGCCGCAGGGTGGAGACGGCGGTACGCCGAGGCGTCGTGGAAGTGAGCGAAGTCACCAGGAACGGATCGGTCGTCCGCACGGCCCGCTTCATGGCGAACCGTGTCCTGGCGCTGGTCGAGCAGCCGGTGCCGAGGGAGGACAACTCGGAACACTAGGGACACACCGGGCACCCCTTCCGGGAAGACCCTGAGACCTGGGACCCCGTCTCCACCCAGGGGAGTACTCCGCAGGTCACAGGTCATCCTCCGGGAGGCCCGGCAATCGGTACGAGGGCATGACGACCTATACCCGTCGGCAGCCTAGATTTGAGGTCAAGCGGCGGGTGCAGCACTCGTCCCCCGAGGTCAGACACCCGCCGCTGCCAACCAACAGAAGAACGGTCAGGAGAGGGACCAATGGCCCACACGGCATCGCGGACGGCGCTCCGCACACAGGGACGCAAGGCGTACATCGCCGCGTTCCGCCCGCGCCGACAGGGCCAACGCCACCCGCTGGTGGCGACGGCCATGGTCCTCCCCCTGGCAGCCCTGCTCGTGGTCGTCTTCGGCGGCTGGGAAGCAGTGGTCACACAAGCGTCGTCCGTGGGAGTGATGCTGGGGCGCTGAGCGGCGACCCCAGGCCCGGAAGAGCGGTCCGGGCGGGGACATCCACCCATGAAACCCCGTGGGGACGGGGGTGCGGCGGACGGCAAAAAATGCCCGCGCAGCTGGGGAGCTGCGCGGGCATTGCCTTGCCCTCTTCAGCCCGAGCCTTGTTTCACATCCACCTGCCCCCACCACTCCTTCAGCCCCGGCCCAGGCATCTCAGCCCGTCCGGCGTTTGAGGACGAGGCACATTCAGCCCCAGGCCTGTTCCCGCCCCCACCGCGTCTGCAGCCCAGGCGGCACCCCCAGCCCGTCCGGCGTTTGAGGACGAGGCCGTTCAGGCCGAAGGGGGTCTGGGGCGCAGCCCCAGCGGGGTCCAGGGGCAGAGCCCCTGGGAACGGGACGGGTAGGGGCGGCGGGGGCGAAACACCCCACAGCAACCGGCCCCGTACCCTCGCGACCAGACCCACCCACGCCTCAGGGAGCCCCGTGACCGCCACCCCCTTGCTCGCCGACCTCACCACCCGAGCCAAGGCCAGGGCCCACTCCCGCACCCACCTCTCCCCCTCCCCTTGCCCCTGCGGCGCAGCCACCCTCACCGACCGCCCCGACGGCACCGTCGTCCGCCACGCGGACACCGTCGCGAAGGCCCACGCCCCGGACACCGCCCCCACCGAACTCACCGCCCGCCTCACCCTGGCCGCCCACCTCCCCGGCGTACTCCTGCCCCCGCTCAGCCCGACGCCCGTCGACCTGCACGGCAGGCTTGTGACGTTCTGGCCGTACGGCGACCCGGTAGACCCGGAGGACCCGGACGCGGCACCCTGGGAAGAGGCCGCCACCCTCCTCGCCCGCCTCCACCGGACCCCCGTCCCGTCAGGCCTGCCGCCCATGCGCGGCCCGGTCAAGGCGGCCCGCGCCATCGCACGCCTCCGGGCCACCACCCCACAGCCGGCCACCGAACCCGTCCTGCGCGCCTGGGCGACCCTCCCGGCCTGGGCCAGAGCCGAGGCCCCCATGCCCGACCTCCCCGGCCGAGCGCCCCGCCCGACCCTCTGCCACGGCGACCTCCACCTCGGCCAGCTCGTACGCCACCCCACCCCGGACGGGCCCTGGCTGCTCATCGACGTGGACGACCTCGGCGTCGGCGCCCCCGCCTGGGACCTGGCCCGCCCCGCCGCCTGGTACGCCTGCGGACTGCTCCCGCCCGACGAGTGGACCCGCTTCCTGACCGCCTACCGCACGGCAGGTGGCCCGGCCGTACCCGCCGACGGCGACCCCTGGCCCGCCCTGGACATCGCCGCCCGTGCCCTCACCGTGCAGACGGCCGCCCTGGCGATCGTCAAGGCGACTGCGGCGGATCGCCCGCTGGACGACGTACAGCAGGCCGTGGTCGACGCGTGTGCCCGAATGGGTTCGGTACCACCCGAGTTGGCCCGCGAAAACACGAAGTAGGGTGCAACCGACCGGAGCCGGACCGAGTCTGTCCTGGCGAGAAGCAAAACCGGATCAAGAAGCAGTATCTGATCAAGAAGCAGTACCGACGGCGAGGAGTTGAGCCGAGCATGCAGTGTCCGAAGTGCCATGCGCCGATGCACACGTACAACCGCAACGGAGTCCAGATCGAGCAGTGCAGCGGTTGCCGGGGGATCTTCCTCGACTACGGCGAGCTGGAGGCGCTGACCCGCGTGGAGTCCCAGTGGGCAGGACCCGCCGCGCAGCCGCCCCAGGCCCCGCAGGCCTACCCGGCCGCTCCCGCCCCCGCCTGGGGCGCCCCGCAGGGTGGCCACTACGGCGGCCATGGCGGTCACCACGGCAACAAGCGCCACAAGAGCTTCGGCCACATGCTGTTCTCCAGCTGACCGGAACGACCGACTGGAACCACGAAGAAGCCCCCCGGCCGTACGAGACGGCCGGGGGGCTTCCTCACTGTGTGGACGATACTGGGATTGAACCAGTGACCTCTTCCGTGTCAGGGAAGCGCTCTCCCGCTGAGCTAATCGTCCTCGGGACCACGAACCCGAAGGGCCGCGATTCGTGACTACTGCGTGCGCGATACTGGGATTGAACCAGTGACCTCTTCCGTGTCAGGGAAGCGCTCTCCCGCTGAGCTAATCGCGCGGGGACCCTTGCGGATCAAGGTCCTTGCGGACCAGTGGACGATACTGGGATTGAACCAGTGACCTCTTCCGTGTCAGGGAAGCGCTCTCCCGCTGAGCTAATCGTCCTTGGAGGTGGAGACGGGATTTGAACCCGTGTAGACGGCTTTGCAGGCCGTTGCCTCGCCTCTCGGCCACTCCACCAGGAGTGCGGGGGTTCGGGAAGATCCCCCTCTTCCTACGAGCGGACGACCAGGTTCGAACTGGCGACCTCAACCTTGGCAAGGTTGCGCTCTACCAACTGAGCTACGTCCGCATGTCGTTTCGGTACGCTCTCGCGACCCGGCGACGAGTTGAACTCTAGCGGATTCCGGTGCCAGCACAAAAACGCGTTTGTGCAGCGTGCTGCGCTGTGCCCGCTCGAAGCAATGGTCAGGGCACCCGCAGGACACCCGCCATAGACTCGGCGGTGTGTCCGATCTCGCTCCTCTCGCCCGCTTCGGCGGTGTCGTCGCCACCGGTCTCCTCGATGTCACCAGCGATCCCGAGGCCCTCGACTCCACCGGTTTCTGGGCCGTGTCCGCGGACTACGGCGGCCGTCTGACCTGCGCCCGCTTCCGGGACGTACGAGAGGAACCGGTGCCCGCGCCGAAGTCGGGACAGGGGGAGTGGCGGGGCCCGGCGGCCGGTGACTGGGCGTCATCCCTCGACCGCTCCGCGTACACGGCGGGAGTGCGCCGGATCCGCGAGCACATCGCGACCGGCGAGGTCTATCAGGTGAACCTCTGCCGGGTGCTGTCCGCGCCCGTCGCGCCCGGCGCGGACGTGGACGCACTGACCTCGCTGCTCGCTCACGGCAACCCGGCACCGTATGCAGGAACGATCCGCCTGCCCGCGCAGGGCGTCGAGATCGCCACCGCGTCCCCCGAACTCTTCCTCCGCCGCACCGGCCGGACCGTCGAATCGGGCCCGATCAAGGGCACCGGACGCACCGAGGCGGACCTCCTGGAGAAGGACTACGCCGAGAACGTGATGATCGTGGACCTGGTCCGCAACGACATCGGGCGCGTCTGCGCGACGGGCTCGGTGACCGTCCCCGAACTGTGCGTCGTCGAGAAGCACCCGGGGCTGGTCCACCTCGTGTCGACGGTACGGGGCGAGCTGCGCCCGCACACCGGCTGGCCGGAGCTGCTGGCCGCGGCCTTTCCGCCCGGCTCGGTCACCGGCGCGCCCAAGTCGAGCGCCCTGCGGATCATCGACGCCCTGGAGCCGGCTCCCCGGGGGCCGTACTGCGGAGGCATCGGCTGGGTCGACGCGGACCGGGGCACGGGCGAACTGGCGGTCGGCATCCGCACGTTCTGGATCGACCGGGCCGAGGGCATGCTGCGCTTCGGCACCGGAGCGGGCATCACCTGGGGTTCGGACCCCGAGGCGGAGTGGCGGGAGACCGAACTGAAGGCGTCCCGGCTGCTCGCGGTAGCGTCGGGGGCGTATGCGGCCAGTGGAGAGGGAACGTTGACGTGAAGCTATGGCTCGACGGCGGGTTGCAGGACACCGAGACCGCCCGTGTCTCCGTGTTCGACCACGGACTGACCGTGGGCGACGGCATCTTCGAGACGGTGAAGGCGGTCGACGGCCGGCCGTTCGCGCTCACCCGGCACCTGGACCGGCTGACGCGCTCGGCCCGCGGTCTCGGTCTGCCCGACCCCGACCTCGACGAGGTCCGCCGCGCCTGTACGGCCGTACTCGCCGCCAATCCCTTGCCCTTGGGCCGCCTGCGCATCACCTACACCGGTGGTCACGGTCCGCTCGGCTCCGACCGCGGGGAGCACGGCCCGACCCTGGTCGTCGCCGTCGGCGAGTCCGCCCGGCGGCCCGACTCGACCGCCGTGATCACGGTCCCCTGGACGCGCAACGAACGTGGCGCCGTCACCGGCCTGAAGACCACGTCGTACGCCGAGAACGTCGTCGCTCTCGCCAGGGCGCGCGAACAGGGCGCGTCCGAGGCGCTGTTCGGCAACACGGTCGGTCAACTGTGCGAGGGGACAGGGTCGAACGTCTTCGTCGTCCTGGGCGGCGAGCTCCACACCCCGCCGCTCGCCTCCGGCTGCCTCGCCGGCGTCACACGCGCCCTCGTCGTCGAGTGGACGGGCGCCAAGGAGACCGACCTGCCGCTGGCCGTCCTCGAAGACGCCGACGAGATCTTCCTGACGTCCACCCTGAGGGACGTACAGGCCGTGCGGCGCGTGGACGACCGCCGACTCCCGGACGTACCGGGCCCGGTGACGGCCAAGGCGATGCGGGTCTTCGACGAGCGGGCCGGGGACGGCCTCGACCCCTGATCGGGAGGGAAGCTTGCGGATAGCCGCATGTAAAGAAGCTGACGTCGGCCTCCGCAGCGGGTAGAACACCCCTGATGACCACCACCCTGCGGCCGACCGAGCCGCTCAAGCGCGAGGCCGACGGGGCGAGTTCACGCCGCTATCAGGTGTGCGTGAACGGCCGTCCCGTCGGCGCGGTACACCTCGTCACCCACCCCGAGTTCGGCGACTCGGTGGCGAAGATCCTGGACCTCCGCATCGACGAACGCGAACGGCGGCGTGGCCGGGCCACGGTGGCCGCGCTCGCCGCGGAGGAGGTGGTGCGCGGCTGGGGATGCCGGCGCGTGGAGGTGGCCGTCCCGGGCGACGCGCCGGCGGCCCTGCGGCTCGCGACCACGCTCGGCTACGTGCTGCGCAACCGCCGTATGGACAAGGCGCTCGGCGCCTCCCCGCCCGAACTGCCCGCCGGGAGCCGTGGCCGGCCCATGACGGAGGCCGAGTTCACGGTGTGGGAGGCGGCGGCCCGGCTGAGCTACGCGGAGAGCTGGATCGAGCGGGGCGTGCCGGCGGCGGAGGCGCACGCCAAGGCGGAACGGGACCACCGGCAACTGCTGCCGCGGGGCGTGGCCAGCGAGGGCATGACGCTCAGCGTCCTGGAACACGAGGGCACCCGGGTCGGCACCCTGTGGCTGGGCTCCCGCGAGAACGTCAGCTTCGTCTACGACGTCGAGGTCGAGGCGGACCACCGGGGCAGGGGCCACGGGCGCACCCTCATGCTCCTGGCGGAGGCCCAGTCGATCGACGGCGGGTGGCCGGCCGTCTCCCTGAACGTCTTCGCGGGCAACAGCCCGGCGGAACGGCTCTACGAGTCGTTGGGGTACGAGACGGTGACCCACCACCTGTACAAGGACCTGCTGTAGACCTGCCCGGCGATCCACCACCGCCGGGCGTGGGCGGCGTCAGGCGTCCTGCCCGGCCAGCAGCCGGTCCACGATCGCCTCGATCCGCTCCCGCAGCCCTTCCTGGCTCTTGCCGCCGTCGAGAAGCTCACCGGCGATGACGTACGTCGGTGTGCCGGTCACGCCGATCGCCTTGCCCTCGGCCTGGTCGGCGTCGACGATCAGGATGTGCCGGCCGTCGATCAGCGCGGTGTCGAACTCCTCGGCGTCCAGACCGAGTTCACCGGCCACCTCGACCAGGAAGGGTTCGCCCCTACGGTCCAGCTCCTCGACCCGGCCGAGCACGGCCTCGACGTACGGCCACGCCTGCCCCTGCTCCGCCGCCTCCTCGGCGGCCTGCGCGGCGGCGAAGGCGTGCTTGTGCCGCTCCAGCGGGAAGTGCCGCAGCCGCAGCTCCAGCCGGTCGCCGTAGCGGGCACGCAGGGCGTGTACGTCGTCCAGGGCGGTGCGGCAGTCCGGGCACTGGAGCTCGCACCAGACCTCGAGGACGGGCACGGAGGCCGGGGCGGGAGTGTCGGCGGGTGCGGGGGAGGAGTCGCTCATGGGCACCAGTTTCCCAGCCGCGGCCGTGTCCGTCGTACGAGGGGACCGCGACCTGTGGAGGAGCCGACCCGGAGATGTCCCTGATGTCGGGCCGGAGCATGGCATCGGAAGGACTGGGAGGTGCAGGATGGAAGGGACGAAGCGCATCCTGCGCGACCGAACGCTGCCTGGAGGACCGGATGATTGCCGAGACCGTGTGTTCCGCCGTCTCCGCGGCCGGCCTGGGCATCGCGGTGGTCACGGCGTACCGCAAGCGTTTTCTCGCGGCCGCCCGTATCGCCGCGTACTCGCTGGTTCCCGTCGGTCTGGTGATGACCGGGATCGTCGGGTGGGCGGCCGACACCGCGTTCAGCCCCTCCGCCTGGGCGGGCTTCGGCGTGCTCGGCGGCGCCTGGCTGCTGTTCACGGCCACCCGCGCGGTGGAGCGGCGAAGGGGCGGTTCGCGCAAGGAGCGCGGGGAGATGCCGGCCACACAGCGCGAGGCGGTGGCTCCGGCGGCCTCCGCGCCCTCGCTGGGGCAGGGGCGGGGCACGGTCTCCCGCCCGGCGGCCCAGCCCGCGGCCAAGCCGCGCGGTGGTGGTGCCGGGGACGACTTCAGTGACCTTGAGGCGATCCTGAAGAAGCACGGCATATGACGAAGAGCCGTGTATGACGGGGTACGGCAGGTGACGTACTGAAACGACACAAACGGCCGGGAGGCGACGGAGGTCGCTCGGAAGTGATCATGACTCGCTGCGGACATTACGGAATTCGGCGAACTACCGCGCATTCCGGGCGTGTTGATCGCGCAGAGGGTGTCGGCTGCGTCATCATCGCGGCGAGATGCTGGACACAACACAGAGCGAGGCCGTGCCGCCGAAGGACGAGCCGCGCGGGTGCCTCTTCGCCCTTTCCCAGCCACCGCTGATGATCTTCCTTGCGGTGATCGGGTGTCTGCTGCTCATGGCTTCGTTGCATGATCTGCTGTTGCTGTGAGCTGTACACGCCAGTCCCCGGCGCCACCCGCCGGGGGCTGCGTCAGCACCAGTGTCAGGTCTCCTGCTCGAAAGCTCTCCTGCCCGACAGGTCTTCCGCTCGTCAGCCCGCCGACTCCTTGCGGCGCGCCCGGTAGGCGGCCACATGAAGCCGGTTTCCGCAGGTCCGGCTGTCGCAGTAGCGGCGCGACCGGTTGCGGGAGACGTCCACGAAGGCGTGCCGGCAGTCCGGGGCCTCGCACCGCCGCAAGCGTTCCTGCTCGCCGGCGACCACGAAGAACGCGAGCGCCATCCCGCAGTCGGCGGCGAGGTGGTCGGCGATGGACGCGCCGGGGGCGAAGTAGTGCACGTGCCAGTCGTAGCCGTCGTGGTCGGTGAGCCGGGGCGTGGTGCCCGCGGCGGCGACCAGCTCGTTGATGACCGCGGCGGCGGTCCGGGCCTCCTGGGCCGCGAACACCCCGGCGAACCGTCCGCGGATCCTGCGCACGGCGGCGAGATCGAACTCCGACAGCAAGCCGATGTCACTGATGTTGTGGTTTCGTACGAAGTCCACGAGCGCGTCGACATCGGGCAGTCCGTCCGCCGAGTCGTCCTCCGGCGCGGTGTTCACCAGATCGACCACGGTGTCGAGGGCGCACCGGGTGTCGTGGGTGATCAGCACGTTGCTCTCCCTGGCCTGCCTGGGCGGTCGGGCGGGCACCCGCCCGCCGATGCTGGCCGATGGTAGTGGCTCACAGCGACGGAGGTGGGTGTCGGCCGTTGGCGGGGGCAGGGGCGGCGCCCGGGGAAGGACCCGCAGACGCACCGCCGCCGCCCCGCGGAAACCCGCGGGGCGGCGGCGGTGTGCCATATGCGGTTGTCACCCGAGCCGTCTCCCCGAGTGGACGGCGCTGGGCGGCTCAGTGGGGCCTCGTCCTAGCTTTCCGCCAGGATGTGTGACAGTTCCTGGTCGAGGTCGAAGTGGCGGTGTTCCGTGCCGGGTGGCACGGCGGCGTCCGTTCGCTTCAGGAAGGACTCCAGGGCTCGTGCGGGGGCTTCGAGCAGGGCCTCGCCCTCCGGGGAGCTGAGGGCGATGCAGACAACCCCCTGACCGTGGCTCCGGGACGGCCAGACTCGGACGTCACCGGTTCCGGTGGGCCGGTGGAGGCCCTCCGCGAGCAGGTCGCGGGCGAACACCCACTCGACGGTTTCCTCGGCTCCGGTGTGGAAGGTGGCGTGCACGGCGTAGGGATCGGCCGTGTCATACCGCAGTCCTGCGGGAACGGGCAGTGAGGACTCGCTCGACACAACGAGGCGCAGGTGCAGCTCGCAGCTGACCGTGGTGTTCATAAGCGCCAAGGCCTTTCGCTCAGTGTGCGCTCGGGGATTCGCACGTCGGCGAAATCGACATGCCACCTACGGTGCCGTTGTAAACCCCTCTGAGTGTTTTGCGTGCCTTTACGTAACTCTTCCGGCCGAGGACCGGTTCGTCGGCTACGACCATTCCGGTGACCGGTTTCTGTCCGGTAGGGTTTGGCTGTATGAATACGGGGAGTGACAAGCCGGTCGAGGCTGTCGTGACACCAGAGGAGACCGGGGCCGGTGAGGCCGCGGGTGAGCGCGAGCTCGGGTCGAGAGCACCGGAATTCATCAAGGCCCGCCGCATGCTGCATGTGAGCTGGCAGGTCGGCGTCTTCGTCGTGGGCCTCGCGGTGGTGGGCGCCGGCATCGTCATGCTGCCGTTGCCCGGGCCGGGCTGGCTGGTGATCTTCGGCGGTATGGCGATCTGGGCGACGGAGTTCGTCTGGGCCCAGCTGGTACTGCGCTGGACGAAGCGCAAGGTCACCGAGGCGACACAGCGCGCACTCGATCCCAGGGTGCGCCGCCGCAACATCATTCTGACGACGGTCGGTCTGGTGATCGTGTCGGTTCTCGTCGGGATCTACGTGTGGAAGTTCGGGCTGGAAATGCCCTGGAAGATCAAGGATCAGTGATCCGGCGCCTGTCCGGGGCACCCCCTGGCATGGGGTAATGTTCTCTCTGCGTCCGGGCGATTAGCTCAGTGGGAGAGCGCTTCGTTCACACCGAAGAGGTCACTGGTTCGAACCCAGTATCGCCCACCGGATCGAGTGCGGCCCGTGTCCACGGAAACGTGGACACGGGCCGCATTTGTTGTTCCGCTTTGCCTGTTCAACGCCGACCGGTTCCGCCCGTGCGACCCCCCGGTCCGACGGCTCCGTTCCGTCACCCCGTGCAGCCTCGCGGCACTCCTGGACCCCTTTGGGGCCGCGTCGTGTGACCTGGCGGGACCACCGTGAGCCTTCCGGCACGTGCCCTCCCGTTGCCGTCGATCCCGGCATCGTCCTGTTCGAGCGCACACCCTGCCTGGTGTCAACTTCCCACCCGGCAGGCGCATTTCGGCCCCGTCCCAAATAAACACCGGCCGCCCGCCGATGTTCGACCGGCCGACCCCAGGCGCCTCACCTGCAACGTCGACCTCCTTTCCGGAGGCCGGAGTCGATCTGGGCGCCGTGTGCGCCCAGCCGCTCACAGAAAAATCCTGTCCGAATCATTGACGCATTCCGGGGCCCTCCGTAGCTTGTGCCAGCAAGCGCTTACTTGAAACGATTCACGCGGGCGCCAACGACGTCGCGGGGAGGGCCCTACTGTGCCTAAGAACGGGAATGTTGAGAGGCGAACCATCCTTAAGGCGGCCGGAGCCTCGGCGGCCGCGCTGGGGCTGGCGACGACGACCGGATGTGGTGGTGACAGCGGCGCCGGGGACGGTTCGGTGACGCTCCGTTATGCGTGGTGGGGTGGCGAACCGCGCACCATCGCCATCAAGAAGTCGATCGCGCTCTTCGAGAAGAAGTACCCGAAGATCAAAATCAAGCCGGAATTCACCGACTACGCGGCGTTCTGGGAGAAGTTCCAGACCCAGGCCTCCGGTGGTAATCCGCCGGACGTTTTCCAGAATGCTGTCGGATTTCTGCGCAAGTACGACAAGCGCGGCGTTCTTTTGGATCTCAAGGCGCAGGCGGACGCCGGGAATCTGAGCCTGGAGAACTTCCGCAACGGGGTTCTGGCGAACGGTCAGGTCGACGGCAAGCAGCTCGGCATACCCGTCGGCGCCAACACCATGGCGCTCGTCATCGACCTCAAGGCCTTCGAGAAGGCGGGTGTGGAGGCGAAGTTCGGCTGGACCTGGGACGAGTACTTCGCCGCCCTCCAGACGATCCAGGACAAGCTGAAGATCGCCGGTGACACGGGCTATTTCGGCATCATGTACCTCTACGACCTGTACCTGCGCCAGAACGGCAAGGCCTTCTTCACCGACACCGGTCTCGGCTTCACCGAGGACGATGTGACGCAGTGGTGGGCGGACGGCTACAAGCGGGTGAAGTCCGGTCTGGTCGCCGACCCCAAGAAGATCGAGCAGGTCGCGCCCAAGTCCGGGCTGTCGGCGGGACTCGCCGCGTCCGAATTCACCTGGGACAACTTCTCCATCCGTTACGAGGGCGAGGGGGAGTCCGACTACGGGCTCGCGCCGATCCCCACCACGGACGGCAAGGACACCGGCCAGTACCTCGGTTCGCTGATGCTCAGCGCCTTCTCCGGGACGAAGCATGCCAAGGAGGTCGCCCAGTTCATCAGCTTCATGGTCCACGACCCCGAGGTCGGCAAGATCATGGGCTACGACCGCGGCATCCTCGCCACCACCGAGCAGTACGACGCCTTCAAGCCGACCGACCCCAACAACAAGGGTGTCTCGGCCTACGAGGACGAGGTCGCCAAGGCCGGTGTGCTCGGGAAGATCACCCCGCACCCGTCCGGCGCGGACGTCGTCGAGTCGGCCTTCCTGCGTATCGGCGGCGAGATCGCCCAGGGCAAGACCAAGCCGGCCGACGGCGCGAAGGCGCTGTTCAGCGAGGCCAAGGCCGCGTTCGCGGGCTGAGGGGACGTACCACCATGACGCTCGTCAAGGAAGCGCCCGTGCGTCCGGCGAAGGAGCGGTCCGCCGCTCCTGACGCCGGGCGGCGCGGACGGCGCCGCGAGAACCTCGCCGGCTATCTCTTCATGTCGCCGTGGATCGCGGGGTTCCTGCTGCTCACGGCGGGGCCGATGATCGCGTCGCTCTACTACGCGTTCACCAGCTACAACCTGTTCACGCCGCCCAAGTGGGTGGGGCTGGACAACTTCACGACGATGTTCCAGGACCCGCGCTGGCAGAAGTCGGTCGAGGTCACGCTGAAGTACGTCGTCGTGGCCACACCGCTGAAGCTGCTCCTCGCGCTCGGAGTGGCGCTGCTGCTCGCGCAGAGCCGGCGTGGACAGGCGTTGTACCGGGCGGCGTTCTACCTGCCGTCGCTCATCGGCGCCAGCGTGTCCGTGGGCTTCGTCTGGCGGGCGCTGTTCTCCGACGACGCCGTCGTGGACCGTACGCAGAAGGTCTTCGGGCTCGACGTCGGCGGCTGGATCGGCAACCCGGACTACGTCCTGTACGCCCTGGTGGCGCTGAGCATCTGGCAGTTCGGCGCGCCGATGGTCATCTTCCTGGCCGGGCTCAAGCAGGTGCCGCAGGAACTGTACGAGGCCGCCGAGATGGACGGAGCCGGTCCCTTCCGGCGGTTCTGGAACATCACGCTGCCGATGATCTCCCCGGTGCTGTTCTTCAACGTGCTGCTGGAGTCCATCCACGCGTTCCAGGTGTTCGGCTCCGCCTATGTCGTCTCCGACACCCGGTGCGGGCCCGCCGACGCCACCCTCGTCTACACCTGCTACCTCTACCAGAAGGGCTTCAAGGAGGCGCAGATGGGCTTCGCGTCCGCGATGGCCTGGACGCTGGTGATCGCGGTGGCGCTCGTCACGGCGGTCCTGTTCTGGTCGCAGAAGAAGTGGGTGCACTACGAGGAGGCCGCCAAGTGACCAGTGTCACCAGCCCTGTTGTGAGTTCCGCTACCGAGCGGCGGCGCATCGGCTCCCTTGTCTGGCACGGGGGCGCGCTCCTTGTGCTCGCGGTCGTCCTCTACCCGGTGATCTGGGTGCTCGGCGCCTCGTTCAAGCCGAGCAAGGACATCATCGCCAGCCTCGACCTGCTGCCCACCAAGCCGGTCTGGGCCAACTTCTCCGGGCTCGCCGACGGCATCTCCGGCATCTCCATCGGCAGCTTCTTCAGCAACTCGCTGATGTACGCGGGCCTGGCCGTGGTCGGTGTGGTGATCTCCAGCTCGCTGACCGCGTACGCCTTCGCCAAGATCCGGTTCGCCGGGCGGAACCTGCTGTTCACGCTGATGATCGGCACGCTGCTGCTGCCGTACCACGTACTGCTCATCCCGCAGTACGTGCTGTTCCGCAACCTCGGTTACATCGACACGCTCGTGCCGCTCGTCGCGGGCAAGTTCCTCGCCACGGAGGCGTTCTTCGTCTTCCTGATGGTCCAGTTCATGCGGGGGCTGCCGCGCGAGCTGGACGAGGCCGCCAAGCTCGACGGGTGCGGGCATCTGAGGACCTACTGGTCCATCGTGCTGCCGCTCAGCCGGCCCGCGATCATCACCAGCGCGATCTTCACCTTCATCAACGCGTGGAACGACTTCATGGGGCCGTTGATCTACCTCAACACCCCCTCCAAGTACACCGTTTCGCTCGGCCTGATGATGTTCCGCGACCAGGAGGGCATCTCCAACTACGGCAGCATGATCGCCATGTCGCTGGTGGCGCTGGTGCCGGTCGTTGCCTTCTTCATGGCCTTCCAGCGCTACCTCATCGACGGTATGGCGACCTCCGGACTGAAGGGCTGAGGCGGTCATCATGGCCCAGACACGCGTGAAGGCACGCTCCCCGCGCAAGGAGCGCAAGGAGTCCGTGTTCGGCGAGCGATTCGCACTCTTCGCCGAGTGTCTGCTCACCGGGGTGTGGATCGCCGTGGCCTGCCTCGGGGTCGTCACCTACCCCGCGGCCTTCGCCGCCGGCGCACGGCATCTGCGGCGTCGTACGACCCATGAGGGCGGTGGCTCGCGGGAGTTCGTCGCGGACTTCCGGGCGGCCGTGCGTGGCGGGTGGGCCGTCGGGCTCGTCGGCTGGGCGGTGGCCGCCGCGGTCTGGGTGGACGTCCTGGCCGCGCGGGCCGGGATTCCCGGCGGGCGGTTCGTCGGGGCCGTCGGCATCTTCGCGCTGATCGGGCTCGGCGTTGCCCTGCTGCGGGCGGCGGCCGTCTGGACGCCCGGCGCCCGTTGGCGGGCGCTGCTCGCGGACGCCGGGCGCCGGACCGTGCTCGATCCCGCCGGGTCCTTCCTGGTCGTCTGCGGGCTGGCCGTGGTGGCTCTGTCCGCGGGGTTCCTTCCGCCACTGGCGGTTCCCGTTCTCGGGGCCGTCGTGGCGGCGGCCGTCGCCGTGGAGGAGCGGTACCGGCGCCGCTGACGGGCGGTGCCCTCGCGCAAGGTCGGAGCCCCGGGCGTCGTACCCCTCTGTGTCATGCCCCTGACCACTACCCCTGACCATCACCCCTGCATCCGCACGGAAAGGAAAGGCTGGTCTCCCATGTCTCCCATCCCCCGCAGGTCACTCCTCAAGGCCGCCGCAGTCGCCGGAGCCGCCGCCCAGTTCAGCTGGGCCCTCGGTTCGAGCGCGCAGGCCGCGCCCGCAGCCGCCGAGGCCGACGCCGATCCCGTGACCCTGGACTGGCTGGAGGACGGCGGCCTCGGTGCCGCACCCGGTTCCACGGTCGGCGTGCCCTGGCCGAAGGGCACCTACGACGCGAGCCAGACCTTCGCGCTCACGGACGCCACCGGCACGTCCGTACCCGTGCAGTCCTGGCCGCTCGCCTACTGGCCCGACGGCTCCCTCAAGTGGACCGCGCACGCCGTGAGTTCGGGCGCCGGCAAGCTGACGCTCGCCGCCGGGGCGCCCGCTGCCCCCGCCGCGAAGGTCACCGTCGACAAGAGCGGCGGGACCATCGACATATCGACCGGAGTCATCACCGCGCGCATCGGCAAGTCCGGCTCCACGCTGGTGAAGTCGGTGAAACGCGGCTCCACCGAGATCGCGAAGAACGGGCGGCTCGTCCTCATCCGTCAGCCCGAGATCGAGGACGAGGACCAGGGCGCCACCAGGTTCGAGCGCTTCGACAGCGCCATCGGCAAGGTCGAGGTCGAACAGGACGGCCCCGTAAGGGCAGTTGTCCGCATCGACGGCAAGCACCGCAAGGGCAGCCGCAGTTGGCTCCCCTTCTCGGTCCGCCTCTACTTCTACGCCGGCGCCGACTCCTTCCGCATGGTCCACACCATCACGTACGACGGCACCCAGGAACCCGGCAAGGCGAGCGGCGACTTCATCCGCGGTATCGGGGTCCGCTTCACCGTGCCGATGCGGGACGCCTCGTACGACCGGCACATCCGGATCGGCGGTGACGGCACCGGACTCCTGCGCGAGGCCGTCAAGGGCATCACCGGGCAGCGGCGCGACCCCGGAGCGGCCGTCCAGGCGGCCCAGTTCGCGGGGGAGAAGCTGCCCGACCCCTCGACCTGGGACCAACGTGTCACCACCCGCCTCCAGTACATCCCCGAGTGGGGCGACTACACCCTCTCCCAGCTCTCCGCCGACGGCTTCACCCTCCGCAAGCGCACCAAGAAGGGACACGGCTGGATCGGCGCCGGCGGTGGCAGGCGCGCCTCCGGGTTCGGCTACGTCGGCGGGGCGAGCGGCGGATTCTCCTTCGGGCTAAGGGACTTCTGGGAGAAGCACCCCGCCCAGCTCGACATCCGCGACGCCCAGACCGACGAGGCCGAGGTCACCCTCTGGCTCTGGTCGCCCGAGGCCCAGCCCATGGACCTGCGCTTCTACCACGACGGCATGGGCCAGGACACGTACGCCGAACAGCTCGAAGGCCTCAACATCACCTACGAGGACTACGAACCCGGCTTCGGCACCCCCTACGGCATCGCCCGTACCTCCGAACTCCTCTTCTGGGCCAACGAGTCGACTCCGACCGCCGAGAAACTCGCCGAACAGGTCGAAGCCGTACGGGTGCTGCCACAGCTCGCCGCCCCGCCCAGGCAGCTCATCAAGGCCCAGGTCTTCGGTCCCGGTCTCTACTCCGAGCCCGACCGCTCGACACCGGCCAAGGCCAGGATCGAGGACCACCTCGACTTCCTCTTCACCTACTACAAGGACCAGGTGGAGATGCGTCGTTGGTACGGCTTCTGGGACTACGGCGACATCATGCACTCGTACGACCCCGTCAGGCACCAGTGGCGGTACGACGTCGGCGGCTACGCGTGGGACAACTCCGAACTGTCGCCGGACCTCTGGCTCTGGTTCGCGTACCTGCGCTCCGGCCGCGCCGACATCTTCCGCTTCGCCGAGGCGATGACCCGCCACACCGGCGAGGTCGACGTCTACCACCTCGGGCAGTGGGCCGGTCTCGGCACCCGGCACGGCGTGCAGCACTACGCGGACAGCGCCAAGCAGCAGCGCATCGCCAACACCACCTACCGCCGGTACTACTACTTCCTCACCGGTGACGAACGCGTCGGCGACCTCATGCACGCCAACGTCGACAGCGACGAGACCTTCCTCGTCCTCGACCCCATCCGCAAGATCCGCACCGAGCCGTACACCCCCGACCGGCACGCCCTGTCGATCGGCTTCGGCACCGACTGGAGCGGGCTCGTGTCGGCCTGGCTGACCGAGTGGGAACGCAAGGGCCCCAAGTGGGAGAAGGCCAAGGCGCGGGTCCTGTCCACCATGGAGACCATCGCCGCCCAGCCCAACGGCTTCGTGCAGGGCAGCGGGCTGTACGACCTCGACACCGGGAGGTTCGCCGTCGCCGCGGCGCCCGTCGTCGGCGTCTCGCACCTCTCCGCGGTCTTCGGCCTCAACGAGCTGTGCGCCGAACTGATCGACCTGGTCGAGATGCCGAAGTTCAAGGAGGCGTATCTCGACTACTGCCGCTACTTCAACGCCACCAAGGCCGAACAGGCGGCCCGTTACGGCTCCAACTTCGGCACCCTGCTCCTCTTCCAGGGCCATTCGCGGCTCGACGCGTACGCGGCCGTACAGACCGGCGACACGAAGCTCGTCACGCGCGCGTGGGACAAGTTCTACAACTCCGACGGCTACAAGGAGTCGGCCCCCTGGAAGACCGAGCCGGTGAGCGGCCCGGTCACCCTGGTCCCGGGCAGCGAGGCCAACTGGGTGTACACCAACGACACCGCCCTCTACGGCCTCGCCGCCATCGAGAACCTCGCCCTGCTCGGCGACAGGATGCCCTCGTAACGGAACACGATTTCCCGCTCTCGCCGCGTAGCGCGCGGTGAGAGCGGGAACGCGGGCACACTCCACCCATGGACTGGAGCCATTACCGCTTCCGCACCCGGTGGACCCTGGCCGCGCCCCTCGACGCCGTGTACGCGGCCTTGGAGCAGGCCGAGGACTACCCCCGCTGGTGGCCGCAGGTACGCGAGGTCGACCGCGTCGACGACACCAGCGGAGTCATCCGTATCCGTTCCCTGCTGCCGTACGACCTGACCTTCACCGCACGCGAGGTGCGCCGCGATCCGGCGGCCGGAGTTCTGGAGATCGCCATGACCGGCGACCTCGACGGCTGGGCACGCTGGACACTCACCGTGGCCGGCGACGGCACCCTCGCCCACTACGACCAGGAGGTCGACGTCACCAAGCCGCTGATGCGCCGCCTCGCCGTCCCCGGGCGGCCCCTCTTCCGCGCCAACCACGCCCTGATGATGCGTGCGGGACGACGCGGACTGGCCGCCCACCTCCAAGCGGTTTGAACGAAGCCCGCCCGGACCTGTATTGTTCGGTGAGTTCCCGGGCGATTAGCTCAGTGGGAGAGCGCTTCGTTCACACCGAAGAGGTCACTGGTTCGAACCCAGTATCGCCCACCGGGAAAAGGCCGGTCCGTCATCGACGGACCGGTTTTTTTCATGCGCTCGTGCAACTGTCGTACGGCCGTCTGCCGTACGGCTATGCAGCCGCCGGCATCTCCGGTCGCAGTGGCCACGCCGGATCGACCGCCTCCGGCGTACCGCTCTTCGCGAACCACGCCTGCAGGCCGCGCGCCTGCGCCGCGTGCCACACCGCCTGGAGTGTGTGCAGTTCGGCGGGGGAGAGGCGCTCCAGCCGGGTCGCGAAACGGCGCCCGACCGCCCGTACGACCTCCAGCGAGGCCGTCGCGTCCGCCGCCGCGTCATGGGCGCCCTCCAGCGTGACGCCGTAGTGCGCGCACAGGTCCGTGAGGGTGCGGCGGCCCTTGCGGTAGCGGTCCAGGTGTTTGTCCAGGACCCGGGGATCCAGCACCAGCAGCGGTGTCGAGCCGAACCAGCGGTCGAGCGACGAGGCCCGATGGCGGCGCAACTCCCGGTCCAGCATGGTCAGATCGAAGGGCGCGTTCATGATGACCAGCGGGCGGCCCGCCGCCGCCTGCTCCGCCAGCGCCCGGGCTATCTCCTCCATCACAGGGGACGGCCAGCGGCCGTTGCGCTGCAGATGTTCGTCCGTCAGCCCGTGCACCGCCGTCGCCGAAGCGGGCACGGGCACACCCGGGTTGATCAGCCAGCGGCTGACCCGCGGCCGGATGGCCGGACCTTCCTGGACCACGACGGAAGCCGACACGATCCGGTCGGTCTCGACGTCCACACCCGTGGTCTCCGTGTCGAACGCGGCCAAGGGGCCCTCGTACCAGCACGTCATACCTATGCAACTCCTCGTTCACCCACGGCAGCCGACGCACCGTCTTCTGCCCGTTTGGTGATACCCGGGCTGTTTGCGCCGTACGCAGGAAGGAGACAACAGAGGTACAGGTTTACGCACTTCACCAGCCTGTCATGGTAATTCACCCGGTTTGGAAGGCACTTGGTCATGGCGATAGCGCAGCCCGAACGGGGCGGGCTGCTCCCCGAGCGGACGGCACCCCATCGAGGCAACCTCGCCACCACCGCCTGCATGGAGACACTGCAGGTGGGTTATCTGCACGCTGTCGCCGCGGCGGCCGGCTGCTCGCTGTCCCAGCCGTTCCCCGACAACGGCATCGACTGGCACGTCAGCCACGGCGCCCCCGGGCACACGGTCGACGACGAGGTCACCATCAAGGTCCAGCTGAAGTGCACGTACCAGATCGCACCGAATCCGCCGGGCCCGTACTTCTCCTTCACGCTCGACAACGCCCACCTGACGAAACTCGCCCGCACCCCGGTATCGGTGCACAAGATCCTGGTCGTGATGCTCGTACCGCGCGCGCAGGACGACTGGCTGCGTGCCGGGCACGACCGCCTCGACCTGCGGCACTGCTGCTACTGGGTCAACCTCGCCGGCCAGCGGACCACCGGCCGGTACCGGACCACCGTGCGGATACCGACCTCACGCATCTTCGACGACCGCGCGCTCTGCGAGATCATGACGCGGGTCGGGACGGGAGGCAGACCGTGACGCACCGGCCCACCGAGGACCCCCTGCGGCCTGTCCGGCCGCACCCCGTGGACACCCCCTGGCACGACGAACCGCCCGCGCCCGAACAGGTCGACCCCGCGGTGCTCGGCGCCCTCCTGCGACGGCACGGCTGGCAGCGGCGCGGGGGAGCCGTCGGACGGTACGGGCGCTGGACCCCACCCGGGCCCGGCGGCAACGGCACGAGCCTCCTCGTGCCCGAGAGCCGGGCCTTCCCCGACAGCGACGACCTGCTGGCCGAGGCCCTGGTCGCACTCGCCCGCAGCGGGTCGCCCTCCGCGCGCGAGGTGCTCGTCGGCCTCGCCGTGCCCAGCGACGAGATCCGCTGGTGGCGGGACGTCCCGACCGGCCCCGCCGGCGTCGCCACCTGGCCCGTCGAGGAACAACTGCGCTCGGCCGCCCGCCGGATGATGCTCGCCGGAGCCCTCGCCACACGCGCGCGTGCGGGCTACTACGGCGCCCGCCACCGCAGGACCGCCGACGCTCTCCTCGAACACGTACTCGTCGGCGCCGCGCCGGCCGGGCGCAGCCTCACCGCGTTCGTCCCCGTCGACACGGGCCGCCCCCTCGCCGTACGCCTCCACCAGGCCCTGTACGCGGCCCGCGAGGCCATCGACTACCACCGGGCCACCGGCGGCATGGACGCCTTCGACGGGGCCGTCGAGGCAGGTGTCAGCCACGAGCTGACAGAGGCCCTCGTCGCCCTCGTGCGCGGCGCGGAAGGCGCCCGGATCGCCGTCGAGTGGGCACCCGGCGCGGAGGTTCCCGAGGGCTGCTCGGCTCGCACCGAACCCGTCGAGTTCTCCCCCGGCGACCTGCCCGCCCTGCGCGCGGCCGGTGGCCGATACCTGCGTGAGGAACCGTCGGTGCCGGTCCGGATCACCGGCACGGTGGTACGGATGCGCAGGTCGGGCCCGCGCGGCGAAGGCGCGGTACGCCTGCGGGTGCTGGCTGGCGCCGAGATCCCGCACGTCCGGATGACACTGGACGAGGAGGCGTACCGGATCGCCGGGCACGCGCACCTCGTCGGCCTGCCGGTGCGGGTGCACGGCCGGCTGGAGAGCCGGGGCGGCTTCCGCCGCCTGACCCAGGCCTCCGGGGTCGCACCCGTCCAGGTCGACGAGGCGGAGCGGGACCGGCTGATGAAGTCGCTGCAGGAGAACCTCGACTTCTTCGAGGAGGCGTGCAGCGGGGACGACTGAGGGCGGCGGTGACGAGGGCTTCCCGATATCTGTTTCGCGGTGGGCGGGGCCGGGTCGGTACGATCCTTCCTTGCGCGCGCTCTCGGTATGGCGCCGCACCCACCTGCAGTCAGGAGAGACCGGTGTCAGAAGTCCGTGTGATCATCCATCGCGATTCCGAGCGGGAAGAGCGCGTGGTGACGACGGGGACTACGGCCGCCGACCTCTTCGCCGGCGAACGTTCGATCGTCGCCGCGCGGGTGGGCGGGGAGCTCAAGGACCTCGCGTACGAGGTGGCGGACGGCGAGGAGGTCGAGCCGGTCGAGATCTCCTCCGAGGACGGCCTGAACATCCTGCGCCACTCCACCGCCCACGTCATGGCCCAGGCCGTGCAGGAGCTGTTCCCGGAGGCCAAGCTCGGCATCGGCCCGCCGGTCAAGGACGGCTTCTACTACGACTTCGACGTCGAGAAGCCGTTCACGCCCGAGGATCTCAAGGTCATCGAGAAGAAGATGCAGGAGATCCAGAAGCGCGGGCAGCGGTTCTCCCGCCGTGTGGTGACCGACGAGGCGGCTCGCGAGGAGCTGGCGTCGGAGCCGTACAAGCTGGAGCTGATCGGCATCAAGGGGTCCGCCTCGACCGACGACGGCGCGAACGTGGAGGTCGGCTCCGGCGAGCTGACCATCTACGACAACCTCGACGCCAAGACCGGCGACCTGTGCTGGAAGGACCTCTGTCGGGGTCCGCACCTGCCCACCACCCGGAACATCCCGGCGTTCAAGCTGATGCGCAACGCCGCCGCCTACTGGCGGGGCAGCGAGAAGAACCCGATGCTCCAGCGCATCTACGGCACCGCCTGGCCCACCAAGGAGGAGCTGAAGGCGCACCTCGACTTCCTCGTCGAGGCCGAGAAGCGCGACCACCGCAAACTGGGCAGCGAACTGGACCTGTTCTCGATCCCGGAGCAGATCGGCTCCGGCCTCGCCGTCTTCCACCCCAAGGGCGGCGTCGTCCGCCGGGTGATGGAGGACTACTCGCGCCGCCGGCACGAGGAGGAGGGCTACGAGTTCGTCTACACCCCGCACGCGACGAAGGGGAAGCTCTTCGAGACCTCGGGCCACCTGGACTGGTACGCCGACGGCATGTACCCGCCCATGCAGCTCGACGAGGGCGTGGACTACTACCTCAAGCCCATGAACTGCCCGATGCACAACCTGATCTTCGACGCGCGTGGCCGTTCGTACCGTGAACTCCCTTTGAGGTTGTTCGAGTTCGGCACGGTGTACCGGTACGAGAAGTCCGGCGTCGTGCACGGTCTCACCCGCGCCCGGGGCTTCACCCAGGACGACGCGCACATCTACTGCACGCGTGAGCAGATGGCGGAGGAGCTGGACAAGACGCTCACCTTCGTCCTCGGCCTGCTGCGGGACTACGGTCTGACCGACTTCTACCTTGAGCTGTCCACCAAGGATCCGGAGAAGTTCGTCGGCTCGGACGAGGTCTGGGAAGAGGCCACGGAGACGCTGCGGCAGGTGGCCGAGAAGCAGGGGCTGCCTCTCGTTCCCGACCCGGGCGGTGCTGCCTTCTACGGGCCGAAGATCTCCGTTCAGACGAAGGACGCGATCGGCCGGACCTGGCAGATGTCGACGGTCCAGCTGGACTTCAACCTGCCCGAGCGGTTCGACCTCGAGTACACCGGCCCCGACGGCTCCAAGCAGCGTCCGGTGATGATTCACCGAGCCCTGTTCGGCTCCATCGAGCGGTTCTTCGCCGTGCTCCTCGAGCACTACGCGGGGGCGTTCCCGGCGTGGCTGGCGCCTGTTCAGGCGGTCGGTATCCCGATCGGCGACGGGCATGTCGAGTACCTGCAGAAGTTCGCCGCGGAGGCGAAGAGGCAGGGGCTGCGGGTCGAGGTGGACTCGTCGTCCGACCGTATGCAGAAGAAGATCAGGAACGCCCAGAAGCAGAAGGTGCCGTTCATGGTCATCGTCGGCGACGACGACATGAACGCGGGCACGGTGTCGTTCCGCTACCGCGACGGTTCGCAGGAAAACGGCATTCCGCGTGACGAAGCGCTCGCGAAGCTCGTTGATGTGGTGGAGCGCCGAGTGCAGGTGTGATTGCTCCCCGCCAACGCGGGGATTCAGGCCCCCGGGGAATTCCCCGGGGGCCGCTTGTCGTCCTCCCGCGAGAACACCTGCAGCAGCCACGACGAGAACGACCCCGTCACCGCCCCCAGCAGCGCCAGACCACACGCCATCAGGCCCACCGCGACCAGCCGGCCGACCGGAGTCACGGGAGACACGTCGCCGTACCCGACGGTCGCGAGAGTGGCGCAGGTCCACCACACGGCGTCGCCGAACGTCCGGATCGTCGCGCCGGGCTCGGCATGCTCCTGCTGGTACACGGCCAGTGCGCCCGCGAACCCGAGCAGTGCCACCGACAGACCGGCGTACACGATCACGCGCGCGTGCAACGCGAGCCGGGGCCTGCCACGCCGGTGCAGTACGGCCTCGTACACCCGGACGACACGCAGCGGGCGCAACAGGGGCAGCAGCAGGACGAGGGTGTCCAGCCAGTGCGTGCGTACGAACCGGGCGCCGGCGCCGCTCAGCCGCCAGCGCACCGCGTAGTCGAGCGCGAAGACCACCCAGGCGGCCACCAGTACGGCCAGGCAGAGGGCCTGTCCGGTGCCGGACAGACCGAGCGCGAGTACGCGGACCGCGTACGCGGTGAGATAGAGCAGTGACGCCACCCCGAGCGGGACCTCGGTGCGCCGCTCCCAGCGTTTCGTGCGGCTGTTGTCGTCCATTCAGCCAGCTTGGCCGTGGGTGTCCCGGCGTGTGCCCCGGCGACACGCTCCATATGGGCGAAGCAATATGCTGCATGGCATGACGAGTGAGCCGGAGCAGCAGATCGGAGTCGGGACGCAGGACGCGTTTCAGCGCCTGTGGACGCCTCACCGGATGGCGTACATCCAGGGCGAGAACAAGCCCACCGGTCCAGGCGCCGACGACGGCTGTCCCTTCTGCTCGATCCCGGCCAAGTCCGACGAGGACGGCCTCATCCTCCAGCGTGGCGAGCAGGTCTACGCCGTGCTCAATCTGTACCCGTACACGGGCGGCCATCTGATGGTCGTGCCGTACCGGCATGTCGCCGACTACACGGACCTGACGGACTCCGAGACCGCCGAACTGGCCGAGCTGACCAAGCAGGCGATGACGGCCCTGCGCGGGGCGTCCGGCGCGCACGGCTTCAACATCGGGATGAACCAGGGCACGGTGGCGGGCGCGGGCATCGCGGCCCACCTGCACCAGCACATCGTCCCGCGCTGGGGCGGCGACACGAACTTCATGCCGGTGGTGGGCCACACGAAGGTACTGCCGCAGCTGCTGGGAGACACGAGGAAGATGCTGGCGGCGGCTTGGCCGTCTTCCAGCCCGTCCGGCGATTGAGGACAAGGCCCGTTCAGGGCCGTAGCGGGGTCTGGGGGCGCAGCCCCCAGTGACGGCAACCCCCACCGACCCGCACCGCCGAACAGCCGGAGGCCTACGCGTCGTAGACGTCGGCCTTTCGGGGCATCGGGTCCTGTACCGCCGTGCTGAGGAACGACGACCGGTTGCCGAACTTCTCCGTGTCCACGCCGTTCTCCTCCAGGACCTTGATCGCCGCCGCGTGCACGACCCGCAGTACCGGCGTGGCCGCCCGCAACGCGTCGTCGGCCATGAAGCGGTGCCGCCACGGCTGGTCCGCCCACGAGTGACGCAGGCCGAAGGGTTCGGGCAGGCCCAGTGAGCCGCCCAGCCAGTTCAGCAGCGGCGGATACCAGGTCAGCGGCGCACGCGCGGCGAGCCGTACGACCTCGTCCGCGTCGACCAGGGGCAGCTTGACCTTCCGGGTCTCCCAGAACCTGACCGACTTCTGGACCTCCTTCTCCTTGGCGGCGGGCTTGCTGGTGAAGAGGGAGTGCACCGGACCGAGCGCGTGCCCGGTCACCTCGATGCGCAGGGTCTCGTGCAGCACGGTGACCGTGATGAGCATCGTGATGATCAACTGGCCGTCCCAGAGCGTCCACTGGACCCCGAGGTAATGGCGCTGACCGCTGCCGAACTGCTGCTTGTTGCAGATGTCCTGTATCGCGTGGTTCTTGATCATGTAGGCGTCCACGTCCGTACCGCTGGGCCGGGAGACCTCCTTCGCGCCCTCGCCGACGGGCGTGACGATCCAGTGCTTCAGGGACGGCTTGGTGAATCCGCCGGTGTTGAGCGGGCCGCGCTCCAGCATGCGCAGCTGGTCGTGGATCGAACGTATGACGTCCCAGCTGCGGAAGGGGTGGATCTCCTTGCCGGCGTCCCGGGGGACCAGGTCCTCGGCGAGCTGCCAGCTGCCCCACCGGGTGCCCATGCCGAGTATGCCCTTGGGGCCGGCGTAGAAGACGGAGTTGGACTGCTGCTCGGCGCTGAGCCGGGCCAGCTCCTTGCGCAGGTGTTCGGCGGCTGTCTCACCGGGGCTGCCGGGCACCGCCTCGGGGATCCTGGCGCCGACGCCACCGCCGGACAGCAGGCCGGCCCAGCGGTCGCGGAGGTCCTGCGCGGTGCGCTCGCAGATCTGCTTGGCCCACAGCCAGCCGACGACCGGCAGGACGACGCACGCGCGTGCGTACCAGGCCCAGAAGCCGGTGAACGGCATCTTGATCAGGAAGATCACGGCGAAGGCGCCCACGGCGACCAGCAGGGTGGTGGCGAGCGCGGAGGCCCGCTTGTCCGCGCGCTTGGAGATGCTCGCGCGGCCGACGAAGACCATCAGCCACAGCAGGAGGCCGGGGAGGAAGAGCACCCCGCACAGCACCGTCACCGCGGAGAGCAGGTTGTCGCGGTCGCGCCGGATGCGGTGGGCCGCGAGGGCGTGCTCGACGATGACCTGCGGCTCGGTGCCGAAGGACTGGATGAGCGGCTTGCGGCCGGCGCCCAGCATGCGGTCGATCACGGCCCGGGAGAAGGCCTCACCGAGCTTGGGCCGGAAGAGCTTCCCGAACGCACCTCGGGGCGGCTTGACCGTCGACTGGTGCCACTCGTTGTCCGCCTCCAGGATCTTGGTGACCTCGTCGTCCTCCCGGTAGGCCGCCGAGGCCAGCGCGAAGGTCGCCGCCGTCTGGCCCGCGGAACCCGACAGGGGCACCTGTGCCCCGGGACTGAAATCGAAACCGTCGTTGGCCACTGTGCCGCCCCCTCGCCGCCATACCCGCTTCTGCGGCCTTTCCCGACTTCCTTGCTCCGCACACCTGTTGAACAGGTCATCACGTTGATCGAGTCACAACTCGATCAGGTGATCAGCGTATCCGCAGCCACCGACAATCGGGCGGCGGACGGCACAAACCGTCCGCCGATCCGGAGGAGAGCGTTCCGCGAAGGACACTTGTCGGGCACCGGCTGCCAACTACGGGGTGCCCTGGGCCTGTTCGCGGACCCTCTCGGCGATCTGCGGCGGCATCGGCTCGTGCCGTGCGTACCTGCGGTCGAAACGGGCGGTGCCGTGCGAGAGGGAGCGCAGATCGACGGCGTACCGGCCGATCTCGATCTCGGGCACCTCGGCCCGTACGAGGGTCCGCCCGCCGCTCGCCTGCTCGGTGCCGACGACCCGGCCGCGCCGTCCGGACAGGTCGCTCATCACGGACCCCACGTAGTCGTCGCCGACCAGCACCGTCACCTCGGCCACGGGTTCGAGGAGATGGATCTTCGCGTCGGCGGCGGCCTCGCGCAGCGCGAGCGCGCCTGCGGTCTGGAAGGCGGCGTCGGAGGAGTCCACCGAGTGCGCCTTGCCGTCGAGCAGGGTGATCCGCACGTCGATGAGCGGATAGCCGGCGGCGACTCCCTTGCCGGCCTGGGCCCGGACGCCCTTCTCCACGGACGGGATGAACTGCCTGGGCACGGCGCCGCCGACGACCTTGTCCACGAACTCGATGCCCGAACCGCCCGGCAGCGGCTCCACCTCGATCGCGCAGATCGCGAACTGCCCGTGCCCGCCGGACTGCTTCACATGGCGTCCGCGCCCCGCCGACCGGCCGCCGAACGTCTCCCGCAGGGAGACCCTGTGCGGTACGACGTCCACCTGGACGCCGTACCGGTTGCGCAGCCGTTCCAGGGCGACGTCCGCGTGGGCCTCGCCCAGGCACCACAGGACCACCTGGTGGGTGTCCGGATTCTGTTCGAGCCGCATGGTGGGGTCCTCGGCGACGAGCCGGCCGAGGCCCTGGGAGAGCTTGTCCTCGTCCGCCTTGCTGTGCGCCTGGATGGCGAGCGGCAGCAACGGGTCGGGCATCTCCCACGGTTCCATCAGCAGCGGGTCGTCCTTCGCGGAGAGCGTGTCGCCGGTCTCCGCCCGGTTCAGCTTCGCCACACAGGCGAGGTCGCCCGCGATGCAGTGCGTGAGCGCGCGCTGCTGCTTGCCGAAGGGCGCGGACAGGGCACCGACGCGCTCGTCGACATCGTGGTCCTCGTGGCCGCGGTCGGCGAGCCCGTGCCCGGAGACATGGACCGTCGCGTCGGGCCGCAGGGTGCCGGAGAAGACGCGGACGAGCGACACCCGGCCCACGTAGGGGTCGCTGGCCGTCTTCACGACCTCCGCGACCAGTGGGCCGTCCGGATCGCAGAGCTTCAGCTCGCGCGGGCGCCCGTCCACGGTGGTGACCCCGGGCGCGGCGCGCTCCAGGGGGGTCGGGAAGCCCCCGGTGACCAACTCCAGCAGCTCGACCGTGCCCAGGCCCTGTCGGGCGCCCTCGGCGGCGGGGGCGGCGGCGAGCACGGGGAAGAAGGTCCCGCGCGCGACGGCGCGTTCCAGGTCCCCGACCAGCGTGCCGAAGTCGATCTCCTCGCCGCCCAGATAGCGGTCCATGAGGGTCTCGTCCTCGCTCTCCGCGATGATCCCCTCGATGAGCCGGTTGCGTGCCTCCTCGATGGCCGGGAGCTGGTCGGGGCCCGGTTCGGCCTCCTTGCGCTCCCCGGTGGAGTAGTCGAACAGCTTCTGCGAGAGCAGCCCGGTCAGCCCGGTCACGGGCGCGTGCCCGTCCGGTCCGGGCGCGCCGTGCAGCGGCAGGTAGAGCGGCAGTACGGCGTCGGGGTCGTCCGCGCCGAAGGCCTCCGCGCAGGTGCGGGTCATGTCGTCGAAATCCGCGCGCGCGGACTCCAGATGCGTGACGACGATGGCCCGCGGCATGCCGACCGCCGCGCACTCCTCCCACACCATCCGCGTCGAGCCGTCCACCCCGTCCGAGGCCGAAACGACGAAAAGGGCCGCGTCCGCCGCGCGCAGACCGGCCCTGAGCTCCCCGACGAAGTCGGCGTATCCGGGAGTGTCCAGAATATTGATCTTGCACCCGCCCCATTCGACGGGCACCAGGGAGAGCTGTACCGAGCGGTGCTGCCGGTGCTCGATCTCGTCGTAGTCGGAGACGGTGCCGCCGTCCTCCACCCGGCCCGCCCGGTTGACGGCCCCCGCGGTCAGCGCGAGAGCCTCCACCAGAGTGGTCTTGCCCGATCCGGAGTGGCCGACCAGCACCACATTCCGTATGGACGCGGGGTGGTCGGCCGCCGTAGCCCTGCCGGCGGCTCCGGGGTGTGCGTTCGCCTTGTCGCCCATGGTCCTGCCTCCCGTGCACGGTGAGGTCACTGTGGGCGCGGCCGTGCCGAAGCCGCGTGCGGTGGCGGCTGCGATGACGCCCGCGGTGGTTTCGAGCTTTGCACTCGCGTCACGGTGCGTCCATACGACGGACGCGATCGCGCGGACGGGACGGTGCGCGTGGGGTGATCCGGGCTGCCGACATCCCGCCGTGACCCGGATGGCGTCAGGCCGTGACACGGGGGTGCGGGTGCCCGAACGTCGCACATGCGCGCGCGTGGCTACGATGGGCCAGCCGGTGGCCAGCAGGGGCCGCACGGCGACACCGACCCTCGGGAAGGCCATGCTGAACAAGTACGCGCGTGCATTCTTCACGCGTGTCCTCACACCGTTCGCAGCGTTTCTCATCCGCCGGGGCGTCAGCCCCGACACGGTCACGCTCATCGGCACCGCCGGAGTGATCGCGGGCGCGCTGGTCTTCTACCCCAGGGGCGAGCTCTTCTGGGGCACGATCGTCATCACGCTGTTCGTCTTCTCGGACCTCGTCGACGGCAACATGGCCCGCCAGCTGGGCCGTTCCAGTCGCTGGGGCGCCTTCCTGGACTCCACCCTCGACCGGGTGGCCGACGGCGCGGTCTTCGGCGGCTTCGCCCTCTGGTACGCGGGCGGCGGGAACGACATCGTCCTGTGCGCGGTCTCCATCTTCTGTCTGACCAGCGGCCAGGTGGTCTCGTACACCAAGGCGCGCGGCGAGTCGATCGGCCTGCCGGTCGCCGTCAACGGCCTGATCGAGCGCGCCGAGCGCCTGGTGATCTCACTGGTCGCGGCCGGTCTCTCGGGTATGCACAAGTTCGGGGTGCCCGGCATCCAGTACCTGCTGCCGGTCGCCCTGTGGATCGTCGCCGTCGGCAGCCTGGTCACGCTGATCCAGCGCGTCGTCACGGTCCGCCGGGAGTCCGCGGAGGCGGACGCGGCAGCCGAGAGCGGGAGCACCACGCAGAGCAGCGGGACGGCATCGTGAGCGACCTGCGGGACCGGCTGACCGACGGGGCGTACGCGGTGGGCTGGAGCGCCGTCAAGAAGCTCCCGGAGCCTGTCGCCGTCCGGCTCGGGCGGACCATCGCCGACCTCGCCTGGAAACGGCGCGGGGAGCGCGTACTACGGCTCGAGTCGAACTACGCGCGCGTGGTGCCCGACGCGACACCGGAACGCCTCGCCGAACTGTCCCGCGCGGGCATGCGTTCGTACCTGCGCTACTGGATGGAGTCCTTCCGCCTGCCCGCGTGGAGCCCGGAGCGGGTGAAGACGGGCTTCGAGCCGACGGACCTGCACCACCTGACCGACGGTCTGGCCTCGGGCCGGGGCGTGATCGCGGCGCTTCCGCACCTGGCCAACTGGGATCTGGCCGGTGCCTGGGCCACCACCAAGCTGGAGACACCGTTCACGACGGTCGCCGAGCGCCTCAAGCCGGAGACGCTGTACGACCGTTTCGTCGCCTACCGCGAGGGCCTGGGCATGGAAGTTCTGCCGCACAGCGGCGGCACCACGTTCGGCACCCTGGCGCGACGGCTGCGCGACGGCGGCCTGGTCTGCCTGGTCGCCGACCGGGACCTGTCCGCCTCGGGCGTCGAGGTGAAGTTCTTCGGCGACACGGCCCGGATGCCGGCCGGTCCGGCCCTGCTGGCCCAGCAGACGGGCGCACTCCTGCTCCCGGTGACCCTGTGGTTCGACGACTCGCCGGTCATGCGTGGCCGTATTCATCCCCCGATCGAGGTACCCGAGACAGGTACGAAGGCCGAGAAGACGTCAGTCATGACACAGGCGCTGGCCGATGCCTTCGCCACGGGAATCGCCGACCACCCGGAGGACTGGCACATGCTGCAGCGGCTGTGGCTCGCGGATCTCGACCCCGCTAAGGATCCCTCCAAGGATCCGGAGAAGGGGACCCCGTGAAGATCGGCATCGTCTGCCCCTACTCCTGGGACGTTCCGGGCGGCGTCCAGTTCCACATCCGCGACCTGGCCGAGTACTTCATCCGCCTGGGTCACGAGGTCTCCGTCCTCGCTCCCGCCGACGACGACACCCCCCTTCCGCCGTATGTCGTCTCGGCGGGTCGCGCCATCCCGGTGCCGTACAACGGCTCGGTGGCCCGCCTCAACTTCGGCTTCCTGTCGGCGGCCCGGGTACGGCGGTGGCTGCACGACGGCGAGTTCGACGTGCTCCACATCCATGAGCCGGCCTCGCCCTCGCTGGGCCTGCTCGCCTGCTGGGCAGCGCAGGGCCCGATCGTGGCCACCTTCCACACCTCGAACCCGCGCTCCCGGGCCATGATCGCCGCGTACTCGATGCTGCAGGCCGCCCTGGAGAAGATCAGCGCCCGGATCGCGGTGAGCGAGTACGCCCGGCGCACGCTGGTGGAACACCTGGGCGGCGACGCGGTCGTCATCCCGAACGGTGTCGACGTCGACTCCTTCGCCCGGGCCAAGCCGAAGCCCGAGTGGCAGGGCGACACGATCGGCTTCATCGGCCGCATCAACGAACCCCGCAAGGGGCTGCCGGTCCTGATGAAGGCGCTCCCGAAGATCCTCGCCGCCCGCCCCGGGACGAGGCTGCTGATCGCGGGCCGCGGCGACGAGGAGGAGGCGCTGGAGGGCCTGCCGTCGGAGCTGCGCTCGCGTGTCGAGTTCCTGGGCATGGTCAGCGACGAGGACAAGGCACGGCTGCTGCGCAGCGTGGACGTGTACATCGCCCCCAACACCGGCGGAGAGAGCTTCGGCATCATCCTGGTCGAGGCGCTGTCGGCGGGCGCACCGGTCCTGGCCTCGGACCTCGACGCCTTCGCCCAGGTCCTGGACCAGGGAGCGGCGGGCGAACTGTTCACGAACGAGGACGCGGACGCCCTGGCCGCCGCGGCCGTACGGCTGCTGGGCGACCCCGCCCGCCGGGCCGAACTGCGGGAGCGGGGCAGCGCCCATGTACGGCGGTTCGACTGGTCGACGGTGGGCGCGGACATCCTGTCCGTGTACGAGACGGTGACGGACGGCACGACAGCCGTCGCGGCGGACGAGCGCACGGCCACGGGGCTGCGGGCGCGGCTGGGACTGGCGGCCCGGGACTGAGCGGGGCTCCCACGGTCTTGGGCTGGGTCGGCGATATCAGCCCGGCCGGCGTTTGAGGCCGAGGCCGTTCAGGCCGATGGGGGTCTGGGGGCGCAGCCCCCGGGGACGGCCAGGTGAGGGACGCCGCGGAACCGGCGGAGCGCCCCTGTAGCGTTGCCGCCCGTGACCCCAACCCTCATCTGGATCCTTGTCGGGCTCGTCGCGATCGGCCTCTACCTGAGCTGGACCGCGGGGCGGCTCGACCGTCTGCACGCGCGCATCGACGCCACCCGCGCCGGCCTCGACGCGCAGTTGCTGCGCCGGGCTTCCGTCGCCCAGGAGCTGGCGACGTCGGGCGTTCTCGACCCGGCCGCCTCGATCGTCCTGTACGAGGCGGCGCACGCCGCGCGGCAGGCCGAGGAGGAGCAGCGTGAGGTCGCCGAGAGCGAGTTGAGCCAGGCGCTGCGGGCCGTCTTCGGGGAGGCGGCGCAGGTCGAGGCGGTGCGGGAGGTGCCCGGCGGGGAGGCGGCGGCGCGTGAGCTGACCGAGGCGGTGCGCAGGGTGCCGATGGCCCGGCGGTTCCACAACGACGCGGTACGGGCGGCGCGGGCGTTGCGGCGGCATCGGAAGGTGCGGTGGTTCCGGCTGGCGGGGCACGCGGCCTTCCCGCTGGCGTTCGAGATGGACGACGAGGCGCCGACGGCTCTGTCGGAGCGTGCGCCGGCGTGAACGCGGTTTCTCACCCCCGCTGGGCGGGCTGAAAATCCGCCTCGGGGGCGAAAACGATCCACCGGCTCCCCATTGGCTCTTGCTGTGGACTGGTTCCCTCCCGTTTGCTCGGTACTGCAGCAGCCCTCTTTCACCGAGTGAGGTCAAACCGTGTCCAGCACGCTCTCCAACTCCGCCCAGTCGCCCGAGACCGGCACCGCCCGCGTGAAGCGCGGCATGGCCGAGCAGCTCAAGGGCGGTGTGATCATGGACGTGGTCAACGCCGAGCAGGCCAAAATCGCCGAGGACGCCGGCGCCGTCGCCGTCATGGCCCTGGAGCGCGTCCCGGCGGACATCCGTAAGGACGGCGGCGTGGCCAGGATGTCCGACCCGGACATGATCGAGGGCATCATCGAGGCCGTGTCCATCCCGGTCATGGCGAAGTCCCGCATCGGCCACTTCGTCGAGGCCCAGGTCCTGCAGTCCCTCGGCGTCGACTACATCGACGAGTCGGAGGTGCTGACCCCCGCCGACGAGGTCAACCACTCCGACAAGTGGGCCTTCACCACCCCCTTCGTCTGTGGCGCCACCAACCTCGGTGAGGCCCTGCGCCGTATCGCCGAGGGCGCCGCGATGATCCGCTCCAAGGGCGAGGCCGGCACCGGCAACGTCGTCGAGGCCGTCCGCCACCTGCGGCAGATCAAGAACGAGATCGCCCGTCTGCGCGGCTACGACAACAACGAGCTGTACGCCGCCGCCAAGGACCTGCGTGCCCCTTACGAGCTTGTCCAGGAAGTCGCCGAACTCGGCAAGCTGCCGGTCGTGCTGTTCTCCGCCGGCGGTGTGGCGACCCCCGCCGACGCCGCGCTCATGCGTCAGCTGGGCGCCGAGGGCGTCTTCGTCGGCTCCGGCATCTTCAAGTCCGGCGACCCCGCCAAGCGCGCCGCCGCCATCGTGAAGGCGACCACCTTCTACGACGACCCGAAGATCATCGCGGACGCGTCCCGCAACCTCGGCGAGGCCATGGTCGGCATCAACTGCGACACGCTCCCCGAGGCCGAGCGCTACGCGAACCGGGGCTGGTAGCACCCATGTCACCCATGTACGACACCCCCGTCATCGGCGTCCTGGCCCTCCAGGGCGACGTACAGGAGCACCTCATCGCCCTGGCCGAGGCGGACGCCCTGGCCAGGCCGGTGCGGCGCCCCGAGGAACTGGCCGAGGTGGACGGCCTGATCATCCCCGGCGGTGAGTCGACCACCATCTCCAAGCTGGCCGTCCTCTTCGGCGTGATGGAGCCCCTCCGCGCGCGCGTGCGCTCCGGAATGCCCGTATACGGCACCTGCGCCGGCATGATCATGCTCGCCGACAAGATCCTCGACCCGCGCTCGGGCCAGGAGACCGTCGGCGGCATCGACATGATCGTGCGCCGCAACGCCTTCGGACGCCAGAACGAGTCCTTCGAAGCGGCGGTCGACGTGAAGGGCGTGGAGGGCGACCCTGTGGAAGGCGTCTTCATCCGTGCCCCCTGGGTCGAGTCCGTGGGCGCCGAGACCGAGGTGCTCGCCGAGCACGCCGGTCACATCGTCGCCGTACGCCAGGGCAACGCGCTCGCCACGTCGTTCCACCCGGAACTGACCGGCGACCACCGCGTCCACTCCCTGTTCGTCGGCATGGTGCGGGCCCATATGGCACGCGCGGTGGGCGCGGACCGTACAGCGGAGTCCTTGTAGGATCTCTGGGGTTCGTACAGAGATGGGTTACGCGAAGGAGACAGGCAGATGTCCGGCCACTCTAAATGGGCTACGACGAAGCACAAGAAGGCCGTGATCGACGCCAAGCGCGGCAAGCTCTTCGCGAAGATGATCAAAAACATCGAGGTCGCGGCGCGTACGGGTGGCGCCGATGTGTCCGGTAACCCCACGCTGTTCGACGCCATCCAGAAGGCCAAGAAGAGCTCGGTTCCGAACAAGAACATCGACTCCGCGGTCAAGCGCGGCGCCGGCCTCGAAGCCGGTGGCGCCGACTACGAGACGATCATGTACGAGGGCTACGGCCCCAACGGCGTCGCGGTGCTCATCGAGTGCCTCACCGACAACCGCAACCGCGCCGCCTCGGACGTCCGCGTCGCCATGACCCGCAACGGCGGCAACATGGCCGACCCCGGCTCCGTCTCGTACCTCTTCCACCGCAAGGGCGTCATCGTCGTCCCCAAGGGTGAGCTGGCCGAGGACGACGTCCTGGGTGCCGTGCTGGAGGCCGGCGCCGAGGAGGTCAACGACCTCGGTGAGTCCTTCGAGGTCATCTCCGAGGCCACCGACCTGGTCGCGGTGCGCACCGCGCTCCAGGAGGCGGGCATCGACTACGACTCCGCCGACGCCAACTTCGTCCCGACCATGCAGGTCGAGTTGGACGAGGACGGCGCCAGGAAGATCTTCAAACTGATCGACGCGCTCGAGGACAGCGACGACGTGCAGAACGTCTTCGCCAACTTCGACGTCAGCGACGAGGTCATGGAGAAGGTCGACGCGTAGCGCCTGCGCGAAGCGAGCGGTTCCGGCGGGCCGGTGGGACACGTCCTACCGGCCCGCCGCTGTTGTCAGTGGCAGCGGATAGCCTGACGGCAGTCAAAGATCACCGTCGACGGACCGCGACCGGACAGAGGGGTGGGGCGGGTGCGCGTACTCGGAGTTGACCCGGGACTGACCCGGTGCGGGGTCGGTGTCGTCGAGGGCGTCCCCGGGCGCCCGTTGACGATGGTGGGCGTCGGTGTCGTACGCACGCCCGCCGATGCCGAGTTGGGCCTGCGGCTGGTCGCGATCGAGCAGGGCATCGAGCAGTGGCTCGATGAACATCGGCCCGAATTCGTCGCCGTGGAGCGGGTGTTCAGCCAGCACAACGTCCGTACGGTGATGGGTACGGCCCAGGCCAGCGCCGTCGCGATGCTGTGTGCGGCCCGGCGCGGCATCCCCGTCGCCCTGCACACCCCCAGCGAGGTCAAGGCCGCCGTCACCGGCAGTGGACGAGCCGACAAGGCCCAGGTGGGCGCGATGGTGACCCGGCTGCTCCGGCTCGACGCGCCCCCCAAACCGGCCGACGCCGCCGACGCCCTCGCGCTCGCCATCTGCCACATCTGGCGCGCACCCGCCCAGACGCGCCTTCAGCAGGCCGTCGCGCAGAACCGGTTCCAGCAGGCCGTCGCCCTCCACAAGGCGCAGGCGGCCAAGGCAACCGCAATGACAACAGCACCCGTATCGCCAACAGCACCCGCCTCGAAAGGCCGCCCCGCATGATCGCCTTCGTCAGCGGCCCGGTCGCCGCCCTCGCCCCCGACTCCGCGGTGGTCGAGGTGGGCGGGATCGGCATCGCCGTCCAGTGCGCCCCCAACACCCTGTCCGGACTCAGGATGGGACAGCAGGCCAGACTCGCCACCTCCCTGGTGGTCCGCGAGGACTCCCTGACCCTCTACGGCTTCCAGGACGACGACGAGCGGCAGACCTTCGAACTGCTCCAGACCGCGAGCGGTGTCGGCCCCCGCCTGGCCCAGGCCATGCTGGCCGTCCACTCACCGGACGCCCTGCGCCGCGCGGTGGCCACGGCGGACGAGAAAGCGCTGATCGCCGTGCCCGGTATCGGCAAGAGGGGCGCCCAGAAGCTGCTCCTGGAGCTGAAGGACCGTCTCGGCGCACCCCTCGGCACCGGCCCCGCCATCGGCTCCCCGGTCACCACCGGCTGGCGCGACCAGCTGCACGCCGCCCTGATCGGCCTCGGGTACGCGACCCGCGAGGCCGACGAGGCCGTGGCCGCCGTGACCCCCCAGGCCGAGGCCGCCGAAGGCGCGCCCCAGGTGGGCCAGTTGCTGAAGGCGGCCCTGCAGACCCTCAACAGAGCCCGCTGACCGAGGGAGCCGGCTGACCCAGGGCGCCTCCACCGTCGTACGCCCTCCGCACGAACCACCCGACCGACCGCGACCGCGAGGCACACGCATGCTGTGCTGTTCCGGGGGACAACCCCCGGACACCCGGCCGACACGCGCACCCGGCGCACCCAGCTAGGAGAACGCAGTGAACTGGGACGACACGACCGACGAGAGCACCGCCCCCGAGCGGCTCGTCGCCGCGTCCGCCGACGGCGAGGACCAGGCCGTCGAGGCCGCCCTGCGTCCCAAGGACCTGGACGAGTTCATCGGCCAGGAGAAGGTCCGCGAGCAGCTCGACCTCGTCCTGCGCGCCGCACGCGCGCGTGGCGCCACCGCCGACCACGTGCTGCTCTCCGGTGCCCCCGGCCTCGGCAAGACCACCCTCTCGATGATCATCGCGGCCGAGATGGCCGCCCCCATCCGCATCACCAGCGGCCCCGCCATCCAGCACGCCGGCGATCTCGCGGCGATCCTCTCCTCCCTCCAGGAAGGAGAGGTGCTCTTCCTCGACGAGATCCACCGCATGTCCCGGCCCGCCGAGGAGATGCTCTACATGGCCATGGAGGACTTCCGCGTCGACGTGATCGTCGGCAAGGGTCCCGGCGCCACCGCCATCCCCCTCGAACTGCCCCCGTTCACACTGGTCGGCGCCACCACGCGCGCGGGACTGCTGCCGCCCCCGCTGCGCGACCGCTTCGGCTTCACCGCGCACATGGAGTTCTACGAACCGGCCGAGCTGCAGCGCGTCATCCACCGCTCCGCGAACCTCCTCGACGTGGAGATCGGTGCCGACGGCGCCGCCGAGATCGCCGGCCGCTCGCGCGGTACCCCCCGTATCGCCAACCGCCTGCTGCGCCGCGTCCGGGACTACGCGCAGGTGAAGGCCGACGGCATCATCACGCGCGACATCGCGCGGGCTGCCCTGAAGGTCTACGAGGTCGACGCCCGCGGACTCGACCGCCTCGACAGAGGTGTCCTCGAAGCGCTGCTCAAGCTGTTCGGCGGCGGACCGGTCGGGCTCTCCACGCTGGCCGTCGCGGTGGGGGAGGAGCGCGAGACCGTCGAGGAGGTCGCCGAGCCCTTCCTCGTAAGGGAGGGACTGCTCGCCCGTACCCCGCGTGGACGAGTCGCGACGCCCGCCGCATGGGCGCATCTCGGCCTCACGCCACCCCGTTCCGCAACGGGGGGAAGCGGACAACAGGACCTGTTCGGGACGTGAGGGCGCGGCTGGTCGTTGGCTCAGGAACCGTGGTGCCATGCTGAGCGTTGTTCCTGGAGTGCGGACTCGCTTAGACTCCGCCGATGCCGCCTTTGTAACTTCGTAGGTGGCGCCGACCACACCCCCATCCACCAGGCCGCTCACCGACGCGGTAGTGCGAAGGAAATCCCGTCCCGTGAATCCTGTGACCCTCCTCCCGTTCATCGTGCTCATCGGGGCCATGTTCCTGATGACCCGCTCGGCCAAGCGCAAGCAGCAGGCCGCCGCGCAGATGCGCAACGACATGCAGCCCGGCACCGGTGTCCGCACGATCGGGGGCATGTACGCGACGGTCAAGGAGGTCAACGAGGAGACGGTCCTCCTTGACGCGGGCCCGGGTGTGGAGCTCCTCTTCGCGAAGAACTCCATCGGCGCAGTCCTCGGCGACGACGAGTACAACCGCATCGTTCACGGCATCGAGCACGACCTGAAGACCGATGAAGCCGTCGTCCCGGACGACGCCTCCTCCCTCACCGAGACCGACGAGCCCTCCGACGACGCTTCCGCCGCTTCCGACGACAAGCCCGTCGACCTCGGCAAGAAGGACGCGGCCGACAAGCCGGCCGACGAGACCGAGGCCGCCGAGGTGAAGGCGGAAGAAGAGCCGAAGAAGATTGACGGCGAGTCCGACGCGAAGTAGCCGTGTTCCGGGGGAGGAGCGCGGCGCGATCCGCTCGCGTCCCGTACCCCCGGCACGTGCGGTTCTCGCAGGGAGTCCCGACACCATGTCATGGCCGCCGGCCGCGCTGACCCGGCGCGAGGCGGCCCGAGAGGGAGTACGAGAAGGTGGCAGCACCTAAGAAGGGCCGGAGCGCAAGCTCCCAGAGCAAGCCAGGACGCTCGCTGGCCCTCATTCTGATCGCCATCGTGGCGCTCACCGGAGGCATGTTCCTCTCGGGACACACGACTCCGCGTCTCGGCATCGACCTGGCCGGTGGCACGAGCATCACGCTCACGGCGAAGAACGAGCCGGGCCAGCCGAACGCGATCAACAAGACCAACATGGACACCGCGGTCGACATCATGAACCGCCGTGTCAACGGTCTTGGCGTCTCCGAGGCCGAGGTACAGACCCAGGGATCCGACAACATCATTGTCAACATCCCCAAGGGCACGAACTCCAAGCAGGCTCGGGATCAGGTAGGCACCACCGCCAAGCTCTACTTCCGCCCGGTTCTGGCCCTGGAGGTCCAGGGCGTCCCCGCGACGGCCAGCCCCACGCCGAGCTCGAGCACGTCCGGCAGCCCTTCGCCGTCGGCCTCGGAGACGGGTGACAAGGCGACCTCGACGTCGTCCGGCTCACCCAGTCCGTCGGCCAGCGCCACCTCGCAGGGCCGCCCGGTCACCGACGCGCTGAAGGCCGACGCGACCCCGACGCCCAGCACCACGTCGTCCGCGACGGCCAGTGCCTCGGCCTCGGCGAGCGCCACCCCCGACGCGGCGACCGCGGCGCTCCAGGCGAAGTACGCGGCGCTCGACTGCACCAAGAAGGCGGTCCGCGCCGTCACCGGTGACGGCGTCAAGCCGAGCGAGCCCACGGTGGCCTGCGGCAAGGACTCGCAGGGGCAGTGGCAGAAGTTCATCCTCGGCCCGGCCGAGGTGTCCGGTACCGAGGTCAAGAAGGCCCAGGCAGTCTTCGACACGCAGGGTGCCGCGGGCTGGCAGGTCACCATGGACTTCACGTCCAAGGGAAGCAAGCAGTTCGCGGACGTCACCGGTCGCCTCGCGCAGAACCAGGCCCCGCAGAACGAGTTCGGCATCGTCCTCGACGGTGAGGTCGTCTCCAACCCGTACGTGAGCACATCGATCTCGGGTGGCTCCGCGCAGATCTCCGGCAGCTTCGACCAGACCGAGGCCCAGGACCTGGCCAACATGCTCTCGTACGGCGCGCTCCCGCTCACCTTCCACGAGTCGAGCGTCAGCACGGTGAGCCCCGCGCTCGGCGGCGAGCAGTTGCACGCGGGTCTGATCGCGGGTGCCATCGGCCTGGCCCTGGTCGTCATCTACCTGGTGGTCTACTACCGGGGCCTGTCGACCGTCGCCATCGCCTCCCTCCTGGTCTCCGCCGCCCTCACCTACGTGATCATGGCGCTGCTCGGTCCGGCCATCGGCTTCGCGCTGAACCTGCCGGCCGTCTGCGGTGCGATCGTCGCGATCGGTATCACCGCGGACTCGTTCATCGTGTTCTTCGAACGCATCCGGGACGAGATCCGCGAGGGCCGTTCGCTGCGGCCCGCCGTCGAGCGTGCCTGGCCGCGCGCCCGGCGCACCATCCTGGTCTCCGACTTCGTGTCCTTCCTGGCCGCCGCGGTGCTCTTCATCGTCACCGTCGGCAAGGTCCAGGGCTTCGCGTTCACGCTCGGTCTGACCACTCTGCTCGACGTGGTCGTCGTCTTCTTCTTCACCAAGCCGCTGATGACGATCCTCGCCCGCAAGAAGTTCTTCGCGGAGGGCCACCGCTGGTCCGGCCTCGACCCGCAGCGCCTGGGCGCCCAACCGCCGCTCCGTCGCACCCGTCGCGCGTCCGCGCCCGTCGACATGAAGGAGGCGTGAGATGTCGAAACTCGGCACACTCGGCGCCCGGCTCCACCGCGGCGAGATCGGCTACGACTTCGTCGGCAAGCGTTTCATCTGGTACGGCATCTCGATCCTGATCACCATCACGGCCATCCTCGGCCTGTCGGTGCGCGGCCTGAACATGGGCATCGAGTTCGAGGGCGGTGCCGTCTTCACCATCGAGAAGACCAGCGTTTCGGTCAGCCAGGCCGAGAAGTACGCCGAAGCGGCTTCCGGCCACGACGCGATCGTCCAGAAGCTCGGCAAGGACGGCCTGCGCATCCAGGTCGCCACCATCGACACCGGGGCGGCGGACAAGGTCTCGGCGAAGCTCGCCACCGACCTCGGCATTCCGGAGAAGGACATCACCGGTGAGCTGGTCGGCCCCAGTTGGGGTGACCAGGTCGCGAACAAGGCCTGGCAGGGCCTGGTGATCTTCATGATCCTTGTGGTGATCTATCTGGCCATCGCCTTCGAGTGGCGTATGGCCGTGGCCGCGCTCGTGGCGCTCATCCACGACATCACGATCACGGTCGGCATCTACGCCCTCGTCGGCTTCGAGGTGACGCCCGGTACGGTGATCGGTCTGCTGACGATCCTCGGTTACTCGCTCTACGACACGGTCGTCGTCTTCGACAGCCTCAAGGAGCAGACCAAGGACATCACCAAGCAGACCCGCTGGACCTACAGCGAGATCGCCGACCGGTCGATCAACGGCACCCTGGTCCGCTCCATCAACACCACGGTGGTCGCGCTCCTCCCGGTCGCCGGCCTGTTGTTCATCGGTGGCGGTGTGCTCGGCGCGGGCATGCTCAACGACATCTCGCTGTCGTTGTTCGTCGGCCTCGCGGCCGGTGCGTACTCCTCGATCTTCATCGCCACACCGCTCGTCGCCGACCTCAAGGAGCGCGAGCCGCAGATGAAGGCCCTGCGGAAGCGCGTCCTGGCCAAGCGGGCGCAGGCCGCGCAGGGTGACACCCCGGCGTCCCGGGTCAGCGACGAGCAGCCGTACGACGACGAGGACGACGACGCCGCTCCGGCGGTCGTCGGTCCGCGCAACCAGCCGGCCTCCCGCAACCGCGGTCGTGGCCGGCCCTCGGGCAAGCGCCGATGACCGCGGTCAAGGAACTGCTGCTCAGCCGTATCCGCGATGTGGCGGACTACCCGGAGCCGGGGGTGATGTTCAAGGACATCACCCCGCTCCTGGCGGACCCCGAGGCGTTCACCGCACTCACCGACGCCCTGGCCGACATCGCCGTGCGCAGCGGTGCCACGAAGATCGTCGGCCTGGAGGCCCGCGGCTTCATCCTGGGCGCCCCGGTCGCGGTCCGGGCCGGCCTGGGCTTCATCCCCGTACGCAAGGCGGGCAAGCTCCCCGGAGCCACGCTCAGCCAGGCCTACGACCTGGAGTACGGCTCCGCCGAGATCGAGGTGCACGCCGAGGACCTGAACGCGGGCGACCGCGTCCTGGTGATCGACGACGTCCTGGCCACGGGCGGTACCGCCGAGGCCTCGGTCCAGCTGATCCGGCGGGCCGGCGCGGAGGTCGCCGGTCTGGCGATCCTCATGGAGCTCGGTTTCCTCGGCGGCCGGCAGCGGCTCGAACCCGTTCTGTCGGGAGCGCTGCTGGAGGCGCTGATCACTGTCTGAGGCACCCACAGGGCCGCCCGCGGACACCTGGAGCGAGGGGAGGCGGGCACCGGAGGAATCCGGCGCCCGCCTCTCGCGTTTCTCCGGTACAAGGCCGTCTCAGCGGCCTGGAGGCGATGCCGGTGCCCGGGATCGCTACCATGGGGGCTCCGGAGCCTGACCGGGGACCCGGATCGCGCACGAGGAGTCCTCTTGGCAGACGAGGCCCAGCCCCTGACCGCCGCCAAGGCCGAGCCCGGCTCGGAGCCCGCGGCAACGCCCGCGCGGACGGCGAACGACGACGCGCACGGGCCGGTCGAGCATGCCCAGTCCGCCCCCGTCGACCGGGCACCCGAGCCCTCGCGCCCCAAGCCGGTCACGCCCGAGCCCGCTCCCGGCCTGGCCCCGGCCCCCGCGCCGGCGGTCCGCCCGGCCTCCGGCCAGCCCGCCCGCTCCGGCTCCCCCAACCGTGTACGCGCCCGGCTGGCACGGCTCGGCGGACAACGCTCCAACCCGTACAACCCGGTCCTCGAACCGCTGCTGCGGGCGGTGCGCAGCAACGACCCGAAGATCGAGGCGGCGACGCTCCGCCAGATCGAGAACGCCTACCAGGTCGCCGAGCGCTGGCACCGCGGTCAGAAGCGCAAGAGCGGCGACCCGTACATCACGCACCCGCTGGCCGTCACCACGATCCTCGCCGAGCTGGGCATGGACCCGGCGACGCTGATGGCGGGCCTGCTGCACGACACGGTCGAGGACACCGAGTACGGCCTCGACCAGCTGCGCCGCGACTTCGGCGACTCCGTCGCGCTCCTCGTGGACGGCGTCACCAAGCTGGACAAGGTCAAGTTCGGCGAGGCCGCACAGGCCGAGACCGTGCGCAAGATGGTCATCGCGATGGCCAAGGACCCGCGCGTCCTGGTCATCAAGCTCGCCGACCGGCTGCACAACATGCGCACCATGCGCTATCTCAAGCGCGAGAAGCAGGAGAAGAAGGCGCGCGAGACGCTGGAGATCTACGCGCCGCTCGCCCATCGCCTGGGCATGAACACCATCAAGTGGGAACTGGAGGACCTCGCCTTCGCGATCCTCTACCCCAAGATGTACGACGAGATCGTCCGGCTGGTGGCCGAGAGGGCACCGAAGCGTGACGAGTACCTGGCCATAGTGACGGACGAGGTCCAGTCCGACCTGCGCGCGGCCCGCATCAAGGCCGGGGTCACCGGCCGCCCGAAGCACTATTACAGCGTCTACCAGAAGATGATCGTCCGAGGCCGGGACTTCGCCGAGATCTACGACCTCGTGGGTATTCGTGTACTTGTCGACACGGTCCGCGACTGTTACGCGGCCCTCGGCACCGTGCACGCGCGCTGGAACCCGGTCCCCGGCCGGTTCAAGGACTACATCGCGATGCCCAAGTTCAACATGTACCAGTCGCTCCACACGACGGTCATCGGGCCCAACGGCAAGCCCGTCGAACTCCAGATCCGTACGTTCGACATGCACCGCCGCGCCGAGTACGGCATCGCCGCGCACTGGAAGTACAAGCAGGAGGCCGTGGCCGGCGCCTCCAAGGTGCGGTCGGACCAGCCGAGAGCCACCGGCAAGGACGACCACCTCAACGACATGGCCTGGCTGCGACAGCTGCTGGACTGGCAGAAGGAGACCGAGGACCCCAGCGAGTTCCTGGAGTCCCTGCGCTTCGACCTGTCCCGCAACGAGGTCTTCGTCTTCACGCCCAAGGGCGACGTGATAGCGCTTCCGGCGGGCGCGACCCCGGTCGACTTCTCCTACGCGGTGCACACCGAGGTCGGCCACCGGACCATAGGGGCACGGGTCAACGGACGCCTCGTACCGCTCGAGTCCACCCTGGACAACGGCGACCTGGTGGAGGTCTTCACCTCCAAGGCGGCCGGCGCGGGGCCCTCCCGGGACTGGCTCGGCTTCGTCAAGTCGCCGCGCGCCCGCAACAAGATCCGCGCCTGGTTCTCCAAGGAGCGGCGCGACGAGGCGATCGAGCAGGGCAAGGACGCCATCGCGCGCGCGATGCGCAAGCAGAACCTGCCGATCCAGCGCATCCTCACCGGCGACTCCCTCGTCACCCTCGCCCACGAGATGCGCTACCCGGACATCTCGTCCCTGTACGCGGCGATCGGCGAGGGCCATGTGGCCGCGCAGAACGTCGTACAGAAGCTCGTGCAGGCGCTCGGCGGCGAGGAGGCGGCCACCGAGGAGATCGACGAGTCCGTTCCGCCAGCCCGTGGCCGCAAGCGGCGCACCAACAACGACCCGGGTGTGGTCGTCAAGGGCGTCGACGACGTCTGGGTGAAGCTCGCCCGGTGCTGTACGCCCGTACCCGGCGACCCCATCATCGGTTTTGTCACGCGCGGTAGCGGCGTATCGGTTCACCGCAACGACTGCGTCAACATCGAGTCTTTGAACCGGGAGCCCGAGCGCATCCTCGAGGTCGAGTGGGCGCCCACCCAGTCCTCGGTCTTCCTGGTCGCCATCCAGGTCGAGGCCCTGGACCGTTCCCGTCTCCTCTCGGACGTCACCCGCGTCCTGTCCGACCAGCACGTCAACATCCTGTCGGCGGCCGTCCAGACGTCGAGGGACCGGGTGGCCACCTCCCGCTTCACCTTCGAGATGGGCGACCCCAAGCACCTGGGACACGTCCTGAAGGCCGTCAGGGGCGTGGAGGGCGTGTACGACGTGTACCGGGTGACCTCGGCCCGCAGGCCGTAACCACAGGCGCTACGCAGGTAAGCAGAGGGGCTCCCGTACGAGATGTACGGGAGCCCCTCTGCGTATCAGCGTGCGAGAAAACCAGCGAGAAGGAGAAGACCTAGCCGCCGAACTCCTCTACGGCCTTGAGCGCCTGGTCCAGCAGCGCCTGACGGCCGTCCAGCTCCTTCTGGAGCTTGTCGGCCCTGGCGTTGTTGCCCTGAGCCCGGGCGGTCTCGATCTGGCCGCTGAGCTTGTCCACGGCCGCCTGGAGCTGACCGGTCAGACCCTCGGCACGCGCGCGTGCCTCCGGGTTCGTCCGGCGCCACTCGGTGTCCTCGGACTCCTGAAGGGCCCGCTCGACCGTGTGCATCCGGCCCTCGACCTTCGGCCGCGAGTCCCGCGGCACATGGCCGATGGCCTCCCAGCGCTCGTTGATCGAACGGAAGGCGGCCCGCGCCGCCTTCAGGTCCGTGATCGGCAGGAGCTTCTCGGCCTCCTCGGCCAGCTCCTCCTTGAGCTTGAGGTTCTCGGTCTGCTCCGCGTCCCGCTCGGCGAAGACCGAACTGCGCGCCGCGAAGAACACGTCCTGGGCGCCGCGGAAGCGGTTCCACAGGTCGTCCTCGTGCTCGCGCTGGGCGCGGCCCGCGGCCTTCCAGTCCGTCATCAGCTCGCGGTAGCGCGCCGCCGTCGGACCCCAGTCGGTCGACGCCGACAGTCCCTCGGCCTCCGCGACCAGCTTCTCCTTGGTCTTGCGGGCGTCCTCGCGCTGCGCGTCCAGGGACGCGAAGTGCGCCTTGCGGCGCTTGGAGAACGCCGAGCGGGCGTGCGAGAAGCGGTGCCACAGCTCGTCGTCCGACTTCCGGTCGAGCCGCGGCAGCCCCTTCCAGGTGTCCACCAGCGCGCGCAGCCGCTCACCGGCGGACCGCCACTGGTCGGACTGCGCCAGCTCCTCCGCCTCGACGACCAGCGCCTCCTTGGCGCCCCGCGCCTCGTCGGACTGCTTGGCCCGCTGCTGCTTGCGCTCCTCGCGGCGGGTCTCGACGGTCTCGACGAGCTTGTCCAGCCTGACCCTCAGCGCGACCAGATCGCCGACCGCGTGGTGGGCGTCCACCTGCTCGCGGATGTGGTCGATCGCCACCTGGGCGTCCTTCGCGGACAGGTCGGTGGTCTTGACTCGCTTTTCGAGGAGGCCGATCTCGACAACCAGGCCCTCGTACTTGCGCTCGAAGTAGGCCAACGCCTCCTCGGGGGAGCCGGCCTGCCAGGAACCGACGACCTGCTCACCGTCGGCAGTACGCACGTACACGGTCCCCGTCTCGTCGACGCGGCCCCACGGGTCGCTGCTCACAGCGCCTCCTCCACATGATGCCCGCGGAGGGCTCTGCACCCCCGGGCATCGTCCACAGTTTCGTCACGGCCAACATAGGCGACCGGCAGGGATGCTGTCCGCATCCCGCGCGACCGAAGTTTCGCAGTTGGCGGTCAGGATTTCGTTACGGTCGCCTTGTTGATCACAACGGTCGCATTCGGTGCGCCGTCGCCCTGTCCCGTGGCCTCACCGGCCGCGGCGATCTTCTTCAGGACCTTCATGCCCGAGGCGGAAATCGTGCCGAACGGTGTGTAGCTGGGCGGAAGCTGGCTGTCCTGGTAGACCAGGAAGAACTGGCTGCCGCCGGTGTGCGCCTGGCCCGTGTTGGCCATGGCGATCGTGCCCGCCGGGTAGATGTTGTTCTTGAGGGTTTTGTCCTTCAGGTTCTCGTCCGGGAGGGTGTAGCCGGGGCCGCCCATACCCGTGCCCTTCGGGTCACCGCACTGCAGCACGTAGATGCCGTTCGTGGTGAGCCGGTGGCACTTGGTGTGGTCGAGGTAGCCCTCGCTCGCCAGGAAGTTGAACGAGTTCACCGTGTGCGGTGCCGCGGCCGTCTTCAGGGCGATGTCGATGTCGCCGCAGGTCGTCGCGAGCTTCAGGTCGTACTTCGCCGACTTGTCGATGGTCATCGCCGGCTCCTTCTTCCAGCTCAGCGACTTCACCTTCCCCTCGGCGGCCTTCTCGCAGGGGTCCGCGGCCTTGCTCGGTGAGGGGCTCGGGGTGACCTCCGCGCTCGCGTTCGACTTGCTGTCGTCGTTCTTGAAGACCCCGGTCGCATACGACAGCACGCTGCCCACGACGATCACGCCGAGGACCGACGCGATCACCGAGTTGCGCACGTTCGCCTTGCGCCGCGCGGCCGTACGCCGCTGCTGCTGCCGCAAGAACTTCTCCCGGGCGAGCTGACGCCGCCGCTGCTCCTGGGTGACCACCGGGTTCTCTCCTCATGCGTCTCGTACGTCAACTGGGACGCGTGCGTCTTGTGTGCCGATCGCCTGCGTGTGCCCCGTACCGTATATGGGTTCGCTGAGGAAACGGCAGCGCCGGTAGGCTCTGCGGCACTGCCATCCACCCCGTACGACCACGTACGCCACAAATCGAAGGACGATCGTGCTCATTGCCGGGTTCCCGGCCGGCGCCTGGGGGACGAACTGTTATCTCGTCGCCCCCGCCGCCGGTGAGGAGTGCGTGATCATCGACCCGGGCCACCAGGCCGCCGAGGGAGTCGAGGAGACACTGCGGAAGCATCGGCTCAAGCCCGTCGCGGTCGTCCTCACCCACGGCCACCTCGACCATGTGGCCTCGGTGGTGCCGGTGTGCGGCGCGCACGGCGTCCCGGCGTGGATCCACCCCGACGACCGCTACATGATGAGCGACCCGGAGAATGCGCTCGGCCGTTCCATCGGGATGCCGCTGCTGGGCGAACTGACCATCGGGGAACCGGACGACGTCAAGGAGCTCACGGACGGCGCACGGCTGGAACTGGCGGGACTCGAGCTGAGCGTGGCGCACGCGCCGGGCCATACCAGGGGGTCGGTGACGTTCAGGATGCCCGAGAACACGGACATCCCGTCCGTGTTCTTCTCGGGCGACCTGCTCTTCGCCGGCTCCATCGGACGCACCGACCTGCCCGGCGGTGACATGGCCGAGATGCTCGACTCGCTGGCCCGAGTGTGCCTGCCGCTCGACGACTCGACCGTGGTGCTGTCCGGCCACGGCGCCCAGACGACCATCGGCCAGGAGCGCGCCACCAACCCGTATCTGCGGCAGGTGGCGGCCGGCCTTCAAGATCGCGGCGAGGGATCGAACCCCCCTCACCGACGAGGAATGTGACGAGAGACCTCCCGTGAGCACCTTCAAGGCCCCCAAGGGCACATACGACCTGATCCCGCCGGAGAGCGCGAAGTTCCTGGCGGTGCGGGAAGCCATCGCGGCCCCGCTGCGCAACTCCGGCTACGGCTACATCGAGACGCCCGGCTTCGAGAACGTCGAGCTGTTCGCCCGGGGCGTCGGTGAGTCGACGGACATCGTGACGAAGGAGATGTACGCCTTCGAGACCAAGGGCGGTGACAGGCTGGCCCTGCGCCCCGAGGGCACGGCGTCGGTCCTGCGCGCGGCACTGGAGGCCAACCTCCACAAGCTGGGCAACCTCCCGGTCAAGCTCTGGTACTCGGGCTCGTACTACCGCTACGAGCGCCCCCAGAAGGGCCGCTACCGCCACTTCTCGCAGGTGGGCGCGGAGGCGATCGGCGCGGAGGATCCGGCGCTCGACGCCGAGCTGATCATCCTGGCGGACCAGGCGTACCGCACGCTGGGCCTGCGGAACTTCCGCATCCTGCTGAACTCGCTGGGCGACAAGGAGTGCCGTCCGGTCTACCGGGCCGCACTGCAGGACTTCCTCCGGGGCCTCGACCTGGACGAGGAGACGCTGCGCCGGGCCGACATCAACCCGCTGCGGGTGCTGGACGACAAGCGGGACGACGTCCAGAAGCAGCTGGTGGGGGCGCCGCTGCTGCGGGACTACCTGTGCGACGCGTGCAAGGCGTACCACGAGGAGGTCCGCGAGCTGATCACCGAGGCGGGCGTCGCCTTCGAGGACGACCCGAAGCTGGTCCGCGGCCTCGACTACTACACCCGTACGACCTTCGAGTTCGTCCACGACGGACTGGGCTCACAGTCCGCGGTGGGCGGCGGTGGGCGCTACGACGGCCTGTCCGAGATGCTCGGTGGTCCCGCGCTGCCGTCCGTGGGCTGGGCGCTGGGCGTCGACCGGACGGTACTGGCGCTCGAGGCGGAGGGAGTTGAACTCGAACTCCCGTCCGCGACAAGCGTGTTCGCGGTGCCGCTGGGCGAGGAGGCTCGCCGGGTGCTGTTCGCGAAGGTCACGGAGCTGCGAAAGGTGGGGGTCGCGGCGGACTTCTCGTACGGGGCCAAGGGGCTCAAGGGGGCGATGAAGAACGCGAACCGGAGTGGGGCGCGTTACACGATCGTCGCCGGTGAGCGGGACCTCGCGGAGGGTGTGGTCCAGCTGAAGGACATGGAGTCCGGGGAGCAGACGGCGATCGGCGTGAACGAGATCGTGGCGGAACTGGAGTCGAGGCTGGGCTGAGGCGCCGGGGTTCCTTCGCCCCCGCCGCTCTGACCCGTCCCGTCCTCGGGGGCGCCCCGACGGCGTCAGTGCCGCGTCCGTCAGTGCGCTGCGGGATCAGCGCGAACGTCATCAGGCGCGGTCTCGCCGACCAGGATCGCCGAGAGGCGGAACAGGGCCGGGGCCGTCAACAGATGGCGCGGCGACCGTTGTTCGTCCGGCGGGTCGTCCCGGAGCAGCACGCGGCCCCGTCCCACGTACATCGGGATCAGCCGGAGCAGCAGCGCGGCGGCCGTCGGGCGTACCGGCTACCCCGGGTGGTTCGTGCCGAGCACGAACACCAGGGGTGGCCGGCCGCACGACGGCGACGTACGTGTCCCGGAGCCGGAACGAGTGGTCCCAGGTGTTCGTGCCGCGTGCCGTGGAACCGGTCTCACCCGTCGCGCCGGTCCTTCCAGCGGAAGGTCAGCAGGCACAGCAGCAATCCTCCGACGCACCACGCGCCGAGGACCAGAGCCACCCGTCCGAACTCCCAACTCCCCGTCTGTTCGAGGACGCTCGCCGAGTCGGGGAGGAACACCCCGCGCAGGCCCTGGCACATCCACTTCAACGGGAACAGCGCGCCGATGTTCAGCATCCAGTCGGGAATCGTGTCGATCGCGATGTACACCCCGGAGATGAACTGGAGCACCAGGAACGGGAGTACGACCACGGAGGTCGCGCTCTTCCCCGACTTCGGGACGGAGCTGATCGCGATGCCGAGCAGCGCGCACGCCGTCAGACCGAGGACGAAGATCCAGGCGAACTGCGTCCACCTGGCGATGTCCGAGGGCAGGTCGACGTCGTACAGGGTCGTGCCGACCAGCAGCAGGATCACCGTCTCCAGGAAGCCGGTGACCAGGACCAGCCAGATCTTGCCGAGGAAGTAGGCGGCCGGTGGCATCGGCGTGCCGCGCAGGCGGCGCAGCACCCGTTCGTCACGTTCGATCGCGATCGAGATGCCCAGCGACTGGAAACTCGTCGACATGATGCCGGCTGCCATCATCGCCGGGACGTACAGCTGCGAGGCGGTGATGCCCGCCGAGTCGATGTCGTCGCTGAAGATCGACGCGAAGAGGAACAGGAAGACCACCGGGAAGGCGAAGGTGAACACCACCTGGTCGCGCATCCGGAAGAACTGCCTGATCTCCAAGGCACCCCGGGCAAGACCCAGGCTCCAGGCCGAGGGGAGGCGGACGTCCGCCGTCCGCGTCGTCATCGCGTGTCCGCCTGTCCGGTCAGCCGGAGGTAGACGTCCTCCAGTGTGGGGCGGCTCACCCGCAGGCCGGGGATCTCACCGTCGAAGCGGTGCGTGAGGTCCGTGATCGTACGGGTCGGCGTCTGCGTGTGGGTGACGCGAGGGGTGCCGTCGGACTCCGTCCACTCGACCCTCGCCTCCGTGCCGTGGCGTTCCCGCAGCGCGGCCGGCTCGCCCTCGGCGACCACGCGGCCCGCCGAGACGATCGCCAGCCGGTCCGCCAGTGCCTCCGCCTCCTCCAGGTAGTGCGTGGTCAGCAGGATCGTCGTGCCGTCGTCCGCGAGCGTCCGGATCAGGTCCCAGAACTGGCGGCGGGCCGCCGGGTCGAAACCCGTCGTCGGCTCGTCCAGGAGCAGCAGTTCCGGGCCGCCGATCACACCCAGGGCCACATCGAGACGGCGTCGCTGGCCGCCCGACAGCTCCTTGATCCGGCTGCCCGCCTTCCGCTCCAGACCGACCAGCCCGATCACCTGCTCCGGGTCCCGCGGCCTCGGGTAGTAGCGGGCGAAATGGCGTACGGTTTCGCGCACCGTCAACTCCGCGGGCGCTGATTCGTCCTGCCAGACGATTCCGACACGTGAGCGCCACGCGCGCGTGGCCTTCGCCGGGTCCTCGCCGAGCACGGACACCTCGCCCCCGTCCCGGGACCGGTTGCCCTGGAGGATCTCCACGGTGGTGCTCTTGCCCGCGCCATTGGGCCCCAGCAGGCCGAACACCTCGCCCCGGTGGATGCCGAGATCGATGCCGTCCACGGCGGTCACGTCCCCGTACCGCTTGCGCAGTCCCCGTACGTCCACCGCGAGTTCCTTCGCGTGTGTTGTCATGCCGTCGAGCATCGCCCCGAACCGAGCCTTCCGGGGACGACCGTGCGTACCTTCTTATGTCCACCGAACGGTGGACACGCGCCCGCGTGCGGCACAATGACCGTGCCCGCCAGCCCCCCTCTCGAAGCAACGGAACGGCGTGATGACCAAGACGACAGTGCTGAAGGACGGCGTCTCCACCGACCAGCCCGAGCCCCCCGCCGAGGCCTCGCGCTCCGTGGGCGGGAGCCGTGCGTTCGCCGTGATGCTGTTGCTCACCGGCGCGGCCGGACTGCTGGCGGCGTGGGTCATCACGATCGACAAGTTCAAACTGCTGGAAGCGAAGGTCGCGGGCACGACGTTCACACCCGGCTGCAGCCTCAACCCCGTGGTGTCCTGCGGCAGCGTGATGGAGAGCAAGCAGGCCGCCGCCTTCGGGTTCCCGAACCCGATGCTCGGCCTCGTCGCCTACGGCATCGTCATCTGCGTCGGCATGAGCCTGCTCGGCCGGGCCCGCTTCCCGCGCTGGTACTGGCTCACCTTCAACGCGGGCACCCTCTTCGGCGTCGGATTCTGCACCTGGCTGCAGTTCCAGTCCCTGTACCGGATCAATGCGCTGTGCCTCTGGTGCTCCCTGGCCTGGGTCGCGACGATCATCATGTTCTGGTATGTGACCTCGTTCAACGTACGGAACGGCTTCATCCCGGCGCCGAAGTGGCTCAGGAGCTTCTTCGGTGAGTTCACCTGGGTCGTACCGGTCCTGCACATCGGCATCATCGGCATGCTGATCCTGACCCGCTGGTGGGACTTCTGGACCAGCTGACGGCGCCGGTCCGACTGTCAGTGGCGTGCCATAGGGTTTTGTCCGTGGAGCCCGACCTGTTCACCGCCGCGGCGGAAGCACGCCAGGAGAAGGACCCGTCCGGAAGCCCTCTGGCCGTACGGATGCGCCCGCGTGTCCTCGACGAGGTCGTGGGCCAGCAGCACCTGCTGAAACCGGGGTCGCCGCTGCGCAGACTCGTCGGCGAGAGCGAGGGCGGACCGGCCGGACCCTCGTCCGTGATCCTCTGGGGGCCGCCCGGCACCGGCAAGACCACCCTGGCGTACGTCGTGTCGAAGGCCACCCAGAAGCGCTTCGTCGAACTGTCGGCGATCACCGCGGGCGTCAAGGAGGTCCGCGCGGTCATCGACGGGGCCCGCCGTGCCACCGGCGGATTCGGCAAGGAGACCGTCCTCTTCCTCGACGAGATCCACCGCTTCAGCAAGGCCCAGCAGGACTCCCTGCTCCCCGCCGTCGAGAACCGCTGGGTGACCCTGATCGCGGCGACCACCGAGAACCCGTACTTCTCGGTGATCTCGCCCCTTCTCTCCCGCTCCCTCCTCCTCACCCTCGAACCCCTCACGGACGACGACCTGCGCGCCCTGCTGCGCCGCGCGCTCACCGACGACCGCGGCCTCAAGAGCGCGGTCACGCTCCCCGAGGACACCGAGGAACACCTGCTGCGGATCGCCGGCGGAGACGCCCGCCGGGCCCTGACCGCCCTGGAGGCCGCCGCCGGAGCCGCGCTCGACAAGGGCGACGCGGACATCACCCTCCAGACCCTGGAGGAGACCGTCGACCGGGCGGCCGTGAAGTACGACCGTGACGGCGACCAGCACTACGACGTCGCCAGCGCCCTCATCAAGTCCATCCGGGGCTCCGACGTCGACGCGGCCCTGCACTACCTCGCCCGGATGATCGAGGCCGGCGAGGACCCGCGCTTCATCGCCCGCCGTCTGATGATCTCCGCCAGTGAGGACATCGGCCTCGCCGATCCGAACGCCCTGCCGATAGCCGTCGCCGCCGCGCAGGCCGTCGCCATGATCGGCTTCCCGGAGGCCGCCCTCACCCTCAGCCACGCCACCATCGCCCTCGCCCTGGCCCCCAAGTCCAACGCCGCGACCACGGCGATCGGCGCCGCCATGGAGGACGTGCGCAGGGGCCACGCGGGACCCGTGCCGACGCACCTGCGCGACGGGCACTACAAGGGCGCCGCCAAGCTCGGCCACGCGCAGGGGTACGTGTACCCGCACGACCTGCCGGAAGGCATCGCCGAGCAGCAGTACGCCCCGGAGGAGCTCAAGGACCGTACGTACTACGAACCGACCCGGCACGGAGCCGAGGCCAGGTACGCGGACGCGGTCGAGTGGACCAGGAGACACCTTGGTCGCAAGCGGTCCTGAGCACGCTGTAGAATCCTGCGCAGTGCTGCGTCCCGTGTCCGGCTTCGGTCGGCGCCTCAGGCGGGACAATCAGCCGGATCTTCTGATCCAGGAGCGTCGCGCACCTTCGTAGGTGTCGCGGGCAGCCCACCACCACCCGGGTTTCCGGGAACGGGCGGTGGGCCGTTCGTGTGTTGCACATATGTGCCCAGCACAGGGGAACGGCTGCCTGGCAAGTCCCTCGTGGACCTGCCGGGAATCCCCGGCTGCGGATGCGACCTCCCGTAACCCTGAGGCAGCCGAAAAGGAAAAGGAAAAAGTAGTGGCTAACCAGCCCCGCCCCAAGGTCAAGAAGTCGCGTGCCCTCGGCATCGCGCTGACCCCGAAGGCTGTCAAGTACTTCGAGGCCCGCCCCTACCCGCCCGGCGAGCACGGTCGTGGCCGCAAGCAGAACTCGGACTACAAGGTCCGTCTGCTGGAGAAGCAGCGTCTGCGCGCGCAGTACGACGTGTCCGAGCGTCAGCTCGTCCGCGCCTACGAGCGTGCCGCCAAGACGCAGGGCAAGACCGGTGAGGCCCTGGTCATCGAGCTGGAGCGTCGTCTCGACGCCCTGGTTCTCCGTTCGGGCATCGCCCGCACGATCTACCAGGCCCGCCAGATGGTCGTCCACGGCCACATCGAGGTCAACGGCGGCAAGGTCGACAAGCCGTCGTTCCGTGTCCGTCCCGACGACGTCGTGATGGTCCGCGAGCGCAGCCGCAGCAAGACGCTGTTCGAGGTCTCCCGCGCCGGTGGCTTCGCCCCCGACGGCGAGACCCCGCGCTACCTGCAGGTGAACCTCGGTGCCCTGGCCTTCCGCCTGGACCGCGAGCCGAACCGCAAGGAGATCCCGGTGATCTGCGACGAGCAGCTCGTCGTCGAGTACTACGCCCGCTGATCCAGCGGTTGTAGTACCCGGTACCACCGGTTTCGCGCCTCGGCCCGTCGTTTCCCCGCCCTCACCGGCGGGGGAGCGGCGGGCTTTCGCGTACGACCTCGCCGGCGAGCAACCGCCGTCCCGGCAGGCCCCGTCCGGGTACGGAGAGCCGCCTCCGGCGCGATAGGGTCGGAGGCGACTTTCGAAGTATCCGGAACCGAAGTGAAGTACCCCCAGAGCTCAGTCGATCCACGAGTGCAGAGAGCGGTGCGGTGTGACCGGTGGAGAGGTTGCCGGGATCCTGGTGGCCGTCTTCTGGGCGATCCTGGTCTCCTTCCTCGCCGTGGCGCTGGTGAGGCTGGCCCAGACGCTCAGGGCGACCACCAAGCTGGTGGCGGAGGTGACCGACCAGGCTGTGCCGCTGCTGGCCGACGCCTCCCAGGCCGTGCGCTCCGCACAGACACAGATCGACCGGGTCGACGCCATCGCCACCGACGTCCAGGAGGTCACCTCCAACGCGTCGGCGCTGTCGACCACCGTCGCCTCGACCTTCGGCGGCCCGCTCGTCAAGGTCGCCGCGTTCGGCTACGGCGTACGCCGGGCGATGAGCCGCACCAGGGCCGACGAGGCGCCCGAGCCCGAGCGGGCCCGGCGCACCGTCATCGTCGGCCGCACCGTACCGGCCCCGAAGGGCCAAAAGCGCCGCAGGCAGAAGGGCTGAACCCCGCCATGTTCCGCCGTACGTTCTGGTTCACCGCGGGCGCCGCGGCCGGTGTGTGGGCCACCACCAAGGTCAACCGCAAGATCCGGCAGCTGACCCCCGAGCACCTGGCCGCGCAGGCCGCCAACAAGGCGATCGAGGCCGGCCACCGGGTCAGGGACTTCGCCCTCGACGTGCGGGCCGGGATGGCCCAGCGCGAGGCAGAGCTGGGCGAGGCCCTCGGGATCGCCGAACCCCCGGGCCGGGGCCTGCCCCCGCAGCGGCGGCTCGCCGCCCTCGACCGCGGGCCGGAAAACCAGAAGCACGATGAGAAGCACTACGGGATGCTGGACAACAAGCACTCGTACAACCGGAATGAGGACCACTGATGGAGTCGGCTGAAATTCGTCGCCGCTGGCTGAGCTTCTTCGAGGAGCGCGGTCACACCGTCGTCCCTTCGGCGTCGCTCATCGCGGACGACCCGACTCTCCTTCTGGTCAACGCCGGCATGGTCCCCTTCAAGCCGTACTTCCTCGGTGAGACGAAGCCGCCCGCCCCGCGCGCCACCAGCGTGCAGAAGTGCGTGCGCACGCCCGACATCGAAGAGGTCGGCAAGACCACCCGGCACGGCACCTTCTTCCAGATGTGCGGCAACTTCTCCTTCGGGGACTACTTCAAGGAAGGAGCCATCAAGTACGCCTGGGACCTGCTCACCAACTCCCTCGCGGACGGTGGCTACGGCCTTGACCCCGAGAAGCTCTGGATCACCGTCTACCTCGACGACGACGAGGCCGAGCAGATCTGGCGCGAGCAGATCGGCGTCCCCGCCGAGCGCATCCAGCGCCTGGGCAAGAAGGACAACTTCTGGTCCATGGGCGTCCCTGGACCGTGCGGACCCTGCTCCGAGATCAACTACGACCGCGGCCCCGAGTTCGGCGTCGAGGGCGGCCCGGCCGTCAACGACGAGCGGTACGTGGAGATCTGGAACCTGGTCTTCATGCAGTACGAGCGCGGGGCCGGCGACGGCAAGGAGGACTTCCCGATCCTCGGCGACCTCCCGTCGCAGAACATCGACACCGGTCTCGGCCTCGAACGACTCGCCATGATCCTTCAGGGCGTGCGGAACATGTACGAGACCGACACCCTGCGCGTCGTCATGGACAGGGCCACCGAGCTGACCGGCGTGCGCTACGGCGAGAAGCACGACTCCGACGTCTCCATGCGCGTGGTCGCCGACCACATCCGCACGTCCGTCATGCTCATCGGCGACGGCGTCACACCCGGCAATGAGGGGCGCGGCTACGTGCTGCGCCGCATCATGCGCCGCGCCATCCGCAACATGCGCCTGATGGGTGCCTCCGGGCCGGTCGTCGCCGACCTCGTCGACGTCGTCATCAAGACGATGGGCCAGCAGTACCCCGAGCTCGTCACCGACCGCAAGCGCATCGAGACCGTGGCCCTCGCCGAGGAGGCCGCCTTCCTCAAGGCCCTCAAGGGCGGCACCAACATCCTCGACACCGCTGTCACGGAGACCAAGGCCGGCGGCGGCAAGGTCCTCTCCGGCGACAAGGCCTTCCTGCTCCACGACACCTGGGGCTTCCCGATCGACCTCACCCTCGAAATGGCCGCCGAACAGGGCCTTTCCGTGGACGAGGACGGCTTCCGGCGCCTGATGAAGGAGCAGCGGGACCGCGCCAAGGCCGACGCCAAGGCCAAGAAGACCGGCCACGCCGACATGGGCGCCTACCGCGAGATCGCCGACGCCGCCGGTGAGACCGAGTTCTTCGGGTACGACCGCACGGAGGGCGAGTCGACGGTCGTCGGCATCCTCGTCGACGGTGTCTCCTCCCCGGCCGCCACCGAGGGCGACGAGGTCGAGATCGTCCTCGACCGCACCCCGTTCTACGCCGAGGGCGGCGGCCAGATCGGCGACACCGGCCGGATCAGGATCGACACCGGTGCCGTCATCGAGGTCCGCGACTGCCAGAAGCCGGTGCCCGGCGTCTACGTCCACAAGGGCGTCGTACAGGTCGGCGAGGTGACCGTCGGCGCCAAGGCCCAGGCCGCCATCGACGTGCGCCGCCGTACGGCCATCGCCCGCGCCCACTCGGCCACCCACCTCACCCACCAGGCCCTGCGTGACGCCCTCGGCCCGACGGCCGCTCAGGCCGGTTCCGAGAACCAGCCCGGCCGTTTCCGCTTCGACTTCGGTTCGCCGTCCGCCGTCCCGACGGCCGTGATGACCGACGTGGAGCAGCAGATCAACGAGGTGCTCGCCCGCGACCTCGACGTGCGCGCCGAGATCCTCAGCCTCGACGAGGCCAAGAAGCAGGGCGCCATCGCCGAGTTCGGCGAGAAGTACGGCGAGCGCGTGCGCGTCGTGACGATCGGCGACTTCTCCAAGGAGCTGTGCGGCGGCACGCACGTCCACAACACCGCCCAGCTCGGCCTGGTCAAGCTGCTCGGCGAGTCGTCCATCGGTTCGGGTGTCCGGCGTATCGAGGCCCTGGTCGGCGTGGACGCCTACAACTTCCTGGCCCGGGAGCACACGGTCGTCGCCCAGCTCCAGGAGCTGGTCAAGGGCCGTCCGGAAGAGCTTCCGGAGAAGATCTCCGCCATGCTCGGCAAGCTGAAGGACGCCGAGAAGGAGATCGAGAAGTTCCGCGCCGAGAAGGTCCTCCAGGCCGCCGCCGGTCTCGCCCAGGGCGCCAAGGACGTCAAGGGGGTCGCCCTGGTCACCGGCCAGGTCCCGGACGGCACGAGCGCCGACGACCTGCGCAAGCTGGTCCTCGACGTGCGGGGTCGCATCCAGGGCGGCCGGGCCGCCGTCGTCGCCCTCTTCACCACGGCCAACGGGAAGCCGTTGACGGTCATCGCCACCAACGAGGCCGCCCGCCAGCGCGGTCTCAAGGCCGGCGACCTGGTCCGTACGGCCGCCAAGACCCTCGGTGGCGGTGGTGGCGGCAAGCCGGACGTCGCCCAGGGCGGTGGCCAGAACCCGGCCGCTGTCGGCGAGGCCGTCGACGCCGTCGAGCGCCTTGTGGCGGAAACGGCCAAGTGAGCGGCGACGACAACGCCATGCGCCGCGGCCGTCGGCTCGCGATCGACGTCGGGGACGCCCGGATCGGGGTCGCCTCGTGCGACCCAGACGGGATCCTCGCCACTCCGGTGGAGACGGTTCCGGGCCGGGACGTTCCCGCAGCTCAGCGCAGGCTGAAGGAACTCGTCGACGAGTACGAACCCATCGAGGTCGTCGTCGGCCTCCCTCGCTCCCTCAAGGGGAGCGAGGGCCCCGCCGCCGTGAAGGTCCGCGGCTTCGCCCAGCAGCTGGCCGGCCTGATCACGCCGATCCCGGTCCGGCTGGTGGACGAGCGTATGACGACGGTGACGGCCAGTCAGGGACTGCGCGCCTCGGGCGTGAAATCGAAAAAGGGCAGATCGGTCATTGACCAGGCCGCGGCCGTGATCATCCTGCAGCAGGCCCTGGAATCCGAACGGGTGTCAGGTAAAGCTCCTGGCGAGGGCGTCGAAGTGGTCATCTGATCGCGATACGGTAACGTTCCGCGCGATTGTGGCTCTGTTCGAACAGTAGCCGCACAGTAAGAGGCGGAACGGTAGCGGCGGTGTGGGGGCCGCGTGATCGGCCGCCTCGCGGCTCTAGGGGATTGATGACTGAGTATGGCCGGGGCCCAGGCTCCGAACCGTGGCATCCGGAGGACCCGTTGTACGGGGACGTCGGATGGGAAGGACAGCAGGCCCAGGCCGACCAGTCCTCCTACGGCGGCCAGCCGCAGCACTACCCGCAGCAGCAGCCGGAACAGCAGCAGTACGGCGACTGGGGCACCGACGGCCAGCAGGCCGCCTACGGTCAGGCGCAGCAGCAGTACCCGAACCAGCAGTACCCGCAGCAGTACCCGCAGCAGCCCGAGCACCAGCAGTACCCGCAGCAGTACGGCGAGCACGCCCACCAGCAGCCGTACGTCGATCAGGGTCAGCAGCAGTACGCGAACGGCGGCTGGGGCGCCGGTCAGCAGGCGCAGGTCCCGTACGTCGCCGACCCCGCGGACCCGTACGCCCAGCAGGCCGTCACCTACGGCGGTGAGCAGCCCGACTACTACGGCACGCCCGACGCCTACCCGCCGCCCGAGCCGCCGGCCAGGCGCCGTGCCGAGCCGGAACCCGAGGAGCCGGAACCGCAGACCGGCTGGGACCCTGGCCCCGACCAGGGCGAGCACGCGTTCTTCGCGGGCGGTGACGATGACGGCGAGCCCGAACCCGAGCCCGAGGGTGAGACGGAGGGGCGTCGGGGCCGCGGCGAACGGAAGAACCGGGACGGCAGCAGCAAGGGTGGGAAGAGCGGCAAGAGCAAGAAGAGCCGCAATGGGACCGCCTGTCTGGTGGTCGTGCTGGTGTTCGGTGGCGGCATCGCGGGAATCGGATATTTCGGATACCAGTTCTACCAGAACCGTTTCGGCGCGGCTCCCGACTACACGGGCGACGGCACGCGTGCGACGGTGACCGTCGAGATCCCCAAGGGTGCGGGCGGTTACGCCATCGGTCAGGCGCTGAAGGCGAAGGGTGTCGTCAAGAGTGTCGACGCCTTCGTCTCCGCGCAGTCTGCGAACCCCGACGGTAAAAAGATCCAGGCGGGCGTCTATGTCCTGAACAAGGAGATGTCCGCCAAGAGCGTCGTCACGTTGATGCTCGACCCCAAGAGCCAGAACAATCTGATCGTCAAGCCGGGGCAGCGCAACGTCCAGGTCTACAAGGCGATCGACAAGCAGCTCGGGCTTTCCGCCGGCACCACCCAGAAGGTGGCCAGGAAAGATTACAAGAGCCTCGGTCTGCCGGACTGGGCGAACGACAACAAGAAGATCAAAGACCCGCTGGAAGGTTTCCTTTACCCGGCGACCTATCCCGCTGCCAAGGGCATGAAACCCGCGGAAGTCCTGAAGGAAATGGTCACGCAGGCCGCCGCCAAGTACGACGCGCTCGATCTCGAAGCCAAGGCCAAGGCGCTCAAGCTCGACAGCCCGCTGCAGGTCCTCACGGTCGCGAGCCTCGTCGAGGCCGAGGGCAAGACCATCGACGACTACCGCAAGATGGCGGAGGTGGTCTACAACCGCCTCGATTACTCGAACCCCGAGACCTACGGATTCCTGCAGTTCGACTCGACCTTCAACTATGTGCAGAATGAAAGCAACATCGAGATCAGTGAGTCGGCGATCAACAGCAACAAGGACCCGTACAACACGTACACCAGCAAGGGTCTGCCGCCCGGTCCGATCGGGAACCCGGGCGATGTCGCGATGAAGGCGACACTGAATCCGACCGACGACGGCTGGTACTACTTCGTGGCTACCGACGGCGTGAGCAAGACCGAATTCGCCAAGACCCACGCGGAATTCCAGAAGCTCAAGGACAAGTTCAATGAGAGCAAGGGCAGCTGACGCCCGCCGGGCCGCGGTGCTCGGTTCCCCCATCGCCCATTCCCTCTCGCCGGTGCTGCACCGCGCCGCGTACGAGGAACTGGGGCTCACCGACTGGACGTACGACCGTTTCGAGGTCGACGAGGCGGGGCTGCCGGAGTTCCTGGGAGGTCTCGGGCCCGAGTGGGCGGGGTTGTCGCTCACCATGCCGCTGAAGCGGGCGGTCATCCCGCTGCTCGACGAGGTCAGCGAGACGGCCGCGTCGGTCGAGGCCGTCAACACCGTCGTGTTCGACGCGGACGGGCGGTGCGTCGGCGACAACACCGACATCCCCGGGATCGTGGGCGCCCTGCGCGAGCACGGCATCGAACAGGTCGACTCCGCCGCGATCCTCGGCGCCGGCGCCACCGCCTCCTCCGCGCTCGCCGCGCTGGCCCGGATCTGCACCGGCGAGGTCGTCGTCTACGTCCGCAGCGAGGCCCGGGCCGCCGAGATGCGGCAGTGGGGCGAACGCCTCGACGTCGAGGTCCGTACGGCGGACTGGGCGGACGCGGCACGGGCGCTGCACGCCCCGCTGGTGATCGCCACCACGCCGGCCGGGGCTACGGACGAGCTGTCCCGCGCGGTCCCCGAACGGCCGGCGACCCTCTTCGACGTGCTCTACCACCCCTGGCCGACCGATCTGGCGGCCCGCTGGTCGGCGTACGGCGGGGCGGTGGTGAGCGGGCTCGACCTGCTGGTGCACCAGGCGGTGCTTCAGGTGGAACAGATGACCGGGCGCGTCCCGGGCCCGCTGGGCGCCATGCGCAGGGCGGGCGAGAAGGCACTCGCCGACCGCTGACCCGATACGGCGCCGCGTCCGGTTGCTGGACCGCCGATCAGGCATTCGGCCCGGACGTGGGAGGATCGGGAGGTGGCGGGCCAGGGCCGCGCACCCGGTCACGCCGTCGCCGTACGCGAGGACGCGCGTACGCAGGGCAGTACCAGGGCGCGAGTATGAGGAGCACCGTTGAGCAGGTTGCGCTGGTTGACAGCGGGGGAGTCCCACGGTCCCGCTCTTGTCGCGACGTTGGAGGGTCTTCCCGCCGGCGTGCCGATCACCACGGAGCTGGTGGCGGACCACCTGGCGAGGCGGCGGCTCGGCTATGGGCGTGGTGCCCGGATGAAGTTCGAGCAGGACGAGATCACCTTCCTCGGCGGCGTGCGGCACGGTCTGTCGATCGGCTCGCCGGTCGCGGTGATGGTCGGCAACACCGAGTGGCCGAAGTGGGAGCAGGTGATGGCGGCCGACCCGGTGGATCCGGAGATCCTGGCCGGGCTCGCCCGTAACGCCCCGCTGACCCGCCCCCGCCCCGGCCACGCCGACCTCGCGGGGATGCAGAAGTACGGCTTCGAGGAGGCCCGCCCGATCCTGGAACGCGCCTCCGCGCGTGAGACGGCGGCGCGGGTGGCGCTGGGCGCCGTGGCCCGCTCGTTCCTGAAGGCGGCGGCCGGCATCGAGATCGTCTCGCACGTCGTCGAACTGGCGGCGGCGAAGGCCCCCTACGGCGTCTACCCCAAGCCCTCCGACGTGGAGAAGCTGGACGCGGACCCGGTGCGCTGTCTGGACGCGGACGCTTCGAAGGCGATGGTCGCGGAGATCGACCAGGCCCACAAGGACGGCGACACCCTCGGTGGTGTCGTCGAGGTGCTGGCGTACGGCGTGCCCGTGGGGCTGGGCTCGCACGTGCACTGGGACCGGCGCCTGGACGCCCGGCTGGCGGCTGCGCTGATGGGCATCCAGGCCATCAAGGGCGTCGAGGTCGGCGACGGCTTCGACCTCGCGCGCGTGCCGGGCTCGAAGGCGCACGACGAGATCCTCGCCACCGATGAGGGCATCCGGCGGGCGACCGGGCGTTCCGGTGGCACCGAGGGCGGCCTGTCCACGGGTGAGCTGCTGCGCGTACGGGCGGCGATGAAGCCGATCGCGACCGTGCCGCGCGCCCTGCGGACCGTCGACGTGGTCACCGGTGAGGCCACGCAGGCCCACCACCAGCGTTCCGACGTGTGTGCGGTCCCGGCGGCCGGCATCGTCGCCGAGGCGATGGTGGCCCTCGTCCTGGCCGACGCGGTCGTGGAGAAGTTCGGCGGCGACAGCGTGCCCGAGACGCGCCGCAATGTGCAGTCCTACCTCGAACACCTGATCGTCCGGTGAGCGCGGTGCAGATTGTGCTGGTCGGGCCGATGGGCGTCGGCAAGTCCACCGTCGGGCGGCTGCTTGCCGAGCGGCTCGGCTGTGCGTACCGGGACACCGACGACGACATCGTCGCCGAGCAGGGCCGCACGATCGCCGACATCTTCGTCGACGAGGGCGAGCCGGTCTTCCGGGCCGTCGAGAAGCAGGCGGTCCAGCGGGCGCTGGCCGAGCACGACGGCGTCCTCGCCCTCGGCGGCGGCTCGATCCTCGACGGCGACACCCGTGAGCTGCTGGCCGGGCATCGGGTCGTCTATCTGTCGATGGACGTCGAGGAAGCGGTCCAGCGCACCGGCCTGAACGCGGCCCGCCCCTTGCTGGCGGTCAACCCGCGCCGGCAGTGGCGGGAGCTGATGGAGGCCCGCCGCCACTTGTACACGGAGGTCGCCGACGCGGTCGTCGCCACCGATGGCCGTACGCCCGAAGAGGTCACCCAAGCCGTCCTGGACGCACTGGAGTTGAAGTCAGCATGAGCAGCGAGGCAGTGACGCGGATCCAGGTCGGAGGCACGGCGGGCAGCGACCCGTACGAGGTCCTGATCGGCCGCCAACTCCTGGAGGAGCTGGGCGGGCTGATCGGGCCCAGGACGAAGCGGGTCGCGGTGATCCACCCCGAGGCGCTCGCGGAGACGGGTGAGGCGCTGCGCGCCGACCTGGCCGGCCAGGGGTTCGAGACGGTCGCCATCCAGGTGCCGAACGCGGAGGAGGCCAAGACCGCGGAGGTGGCGGCCTACTGCTGGAAGGCGCTCGGCCAGTCCAACTTCACCCGGACCGATGTCATCGTCGGTGTCGGCGGCGGGGCGACCACCGACCTGGCCGGCTTCGTGGCCGCGACCTGGCTGCGCGGGGTGCGCTGGATCGCGATCCCGACGACGGTGCTGGCGATGGTGGACGCGGCGGTCGGGGGCAAGACCGGTATCAACACCGCCGAGGGCAAGAACCTCGTCGGTTCCTTCCACCCGCCCGCCGGTGTGCTGTGCGACCTGGCGGCGCTGGACTCGCTTCCGGTCAACGACTACGTGTCCGGGCTCGCGGAGATCATCAAGGCCGGTTTCATCGCCGACCCCGCGATCCTGGAGCTGATCGAGGCCGACCCGCAGGCCGCCCGCAGCCCGGCAGGGCCGCACACCGCCGAGCTGATCGAGCGGTCGATCAAGGTGAAGGCGGAGGTCGTCTCCTCGGACCTGAAGGAGTCGGGCCTGCGCGAGATCCTCAACTACGGGCACACGCTCGCCCACGCCATCGAGAAGAACGAGCGTTACCAGTGGCGGCACGGCGCGGCCGTCTCCGTCGGCATGCACTTCGCGGCCGAACTGGGCCGCCTCGCGGGCCGGTTGGACGACGCGACGGCCGACCGGCACCGCACGGTCCTGGAGTCCGTGGGCCTGCCGCTGCACTACCGCTACGACCAGTGGCCCAAGCTGCTGGAGAACATGAAGCTCGACAAGAAGTCCCGGGGCGACCTGCTGAGGTTCATCGTCCTGGACGGACTGGCCAAGCCGACCGTCCTGGAGGGGCCCGACCCGGCCGTCCTGCTCGCCGCCTACGGCGAAGTGGGGGAGTAGCTCCCCACTCGGGCGGTTGGCCCGATTCGCTTGTGGGGACGGGCACTTCGGGCCGTTCCGGGCCGTTCACCAAACGGCGGCCCGGGACGGTACCGTTCGGTGGCGAGCGGGGTCCGTGCCCCGCAGGCCAGCGCCAATCGCCTGTACGAGATGGAGTGGCACCGGATGCAGGACGCAGTGGGGTCGCCGCTGCCGCCGCCCCACCAGCCGGGGCAAGGACCGGGCGCCGACTGGTCGTCGGCTGCCCCGCTGAGCCGACCACCGGCTCCGGCCTATCCCGGGGGAGCCCCGTCGGGGCCGGTTCCGCAGGCCCAGCATCCGCCCCTCCCACCGCACGCTCCCGTTCCTCAGCAGGCCCCGGTGCCGCCCACGCCCGACACCACCGGCCATGTGCGGCTGCCGCAGGGCGACTTCGTACCGACGCCGGGTCCGCCGACCGCCACGGGACCCGTCGACCCGGCCGCCGTGCCCCTCGCCGTGCTGCTGATCGGCCCCGCGGGTGCGGGGAAGACGAGCGTCGCGAAGTACTGGGCAGAGCATCGCCGGGTGTCCACCGCGCACATCAGCCTCGACGACGTACGCGAATGGGTCCGCTCGGGCTTCGCCGACCCGCAGTCGGGGTGGAACGACCATTCCGAGGCGCAGTATCGTCTCGCCCGCCGCACCTGCGGCTTCGCAGCGCGCAACTTCCTGGCCAACGGCATCTCGTGCATCCTCGACGACGCGGTCTTCCCCGACCGCCCGGTCGTCGGCCTCGGCGGCTGGAAGCGGCACGTCGGGCCCGGTCTGCTGCCGGTCGTGCTGCTGCCCGGACTGGAGATCGTCCTGGAGCGCAACGCCGAGCGCTCCGGCAACCGCCGCCTCGCGGACGAGGAGGTCGCCCGCATCCACGGCCGGATGGCGGGCTGGTACGGCTCCGGCCTCCCGATCATCGACAACTCCCAGCTCGACGTACCGGCGACGGCCCAGGTCCTGGACGACGTCCTCGCGCGCCTGCTGGCCAGCCCGCCCAAGTGGTAGAGGGCGTTCGTCCGTCAGGAGCGGGACAGAGTACGTCCACCGGTCGCCGCCCGCCTGCCGGGTCCTGACCGACGATCGCACGGGCGCGCGTCACCGCCGCCGGGGCCCCGCCCCCGTTTCCCGGCCGCACAGGGCCTTCGTAACCCGTCGTACGGGCTGCGCAGACGGCTGGGTGGGCCGAACGGGTGACGAGCCGGGTCGGCCGTCCGCCCGGGGGCCGATGGCCGGTGCCTGGGCGATCTCCGTCGGCGGGGAGACGGGCTCCGCAGCGACCGGTTTGCCGTTCCGCTGGGGCCTGGGCCGTGTTGGCGTGTGTTGGGCGGTGTGGGGGCGATGGCGTCCGGCGGGGTGATGTCGTGGACGGGCGGCTTGTCGTTGCGGCGGTGCCCGCCCCGGGGTCGTGTGCGGGCGGTGGCTCGCTGGTCATGGCGCGCAGGCGATGGTCTCCTGCGGGTGACTCGTCGTTCCGGTGGGGCATGGTCCGCATCGCGGTTCGGTGGCCAGTGCACGGCACCTTCCGTCGGCGGGGGTGACGGACCCCGGTGGGCGGCTTGGTGCTCCGGTGGTTCGTTCTGTGGTTCGGTGGTCTGGGTTCGGGGGCACCGTCGGCGGGGTGGCGGCCCCCTGCGGTTTGGTGCGCCGGTGGTCTTGGTCCGTGCTGTCCGCCGGTGGCGGAGTCTCGGTGGACACGGTCGGCAGGCCGACGGCCCCCGGCGGGGCTGTGCCGTTCCGGTGGAGGCCGGTCCGCGCTGACGTTCGCCGGCGTGGTCTCAGCCGTACGGCCGCGGGTGACCGACGGGCGGGTGCTTCGGCCTCCATCGAGGCTCGTGGGAGGCCCTCTCGGCCCCCGCGCCGCCCAGTCGGCTCTCTCCGAACGGCGGCGATCCGGCCGCGCTCTTACGCTCGGGGCATGTCAGAGGTGTACGCGGCGCGCAGAGCGCGGCTTCGGGAGCGGTGTCACACGGGCGGCAGTGCGGGAGCGCTGGTCTCCCGGGCCGCCAATGTGCGGTATCTCGCAGGCGCGGCCCCGCGGGGAGCCGTGCTGCTGCTGGGAAAGCGTGAGGACCTGCTGGTGTGGGCGGGGCCCGAGGACGACCGGGCCCCCGAGGGCAGCCGTCCGGACGAGGCCCTGCGCGTGCACGCGCTGTCCGCGGCCGGCGGCGATCCGGCCGTCGCCGCCGCGGATCTCGCCGCCGCCCAGGGCGCCGAGTCCCTCGCCGTCGAGGAACACCATCTGACCGTGGCCCGGTATCGCGCCATCGGCTCGGTCGCGCCCCGGCTGCGCCTCGCCGACCTCGGCGGCGCCGTCGAGCAGCTCCGGCTGGTCAAGGACGAGGAGGAGATCGCCTGTCTGCGGATCGCCGCCGAGATCACCGACCAGGCACTCGGCGAGCTGCTGGAATCCATCCTCGTCGGGCGTACGGAGAGACATCTCGCCCTCGAACTGGAGCGGCGGCTCGTCGATCACGGCGCCGACGGGCCCGCCTTCGCGACCGCCGTCGCCACCGGTCCCCACTCCGGCCGCCGGGGCCATCGGCCCACCGATCGGCGCGTGGAGGAAGGAGACTTCCTCTCTGTTTGTCTCGGCGCCGTCTACCGCGGATACCGGTGTGAGATCGGCCGCACGTTCGTCATCGGGACCTCGCCTGCCGACTGGCAGATCGAGCTCTACGACCTCGTCTTCGCAGCCCAGCGCGCTGGACGGGAGGCCCTGGTACCCGGCGCCGCCTACCGTGACGTGGACCGCGCGGCACGTCAGGTACTGGACTCCGCGGGGTACGCGGACCGCCTTCCGGAGCTCACCGGTCACGGTGTGGGGCTCGAAATCGACGAGGACCCGCAGCTCGCCCCCGCAGCCATGGGTAAACTGGACGCTTGCGTGCCGGTCACCGTCGAACCGGGGGTCCACCTCCCGGGCCGGGGCGGCGTCCGGATCGATGACACGCTCGTCGTACGCCCTGAGGCGGACGGCGGACCCGAGCTACTCACCATCACGACCAAGGAACTGCTCGCGCTCTAGCTTCGAGCTGTCGCGGCTGCCCCGGGGTCGTCCACGTCAGTCCAGGAGATTCCGCAACCGTGGCTTCCACGAACGACCTCAAGAACGGCCTCGTGCTCAAGCTCGACGGGGGCCAGCTCTGGTCCGTCGTCGAGTTCCAGCACGTCAAGCCCGGCAAGGGCCCGGCCTTCGTGCGCACCAAGCTGAAGAACGTGCTCTCCGGCAAGGTCGTCGACAAGACCTTCAACGCCGGTGTCAAGGTCGAGACGGCCACTGTCGACAAGCGCGACATGCAGTTCTCCTACATGGACGGCGAGTACTTCGTCTTCATGGACATGGAGACCTACGACCAGCTCATGGTGGACCGCAAGGCCGTCGCCGACGCCGCCAACTTCCTGATCGAGGGCTTCACCGCCACGGTCGCGCAGCACGAGGGCGAGGTGCTCTTCGTCGAGCTGCCGGCCGCCGTCGAGCTCGTCATCCAGGAGACCGAGCCGGGCGTCCAGGGCGACCGCTCCACGGGCGGCACCAAGCCGGCCACGCTGGAGACCGGCCACCAGATCCAGGTGCCGCTCTTCATCACCACAGGTGAGAAGATCAAGGTCGACACCCGCACGAGCGACTACCTCGGCCGGGTGAACAGCTAACCGTGGCTGCCCGCAACACGGCCCGCAAGCGTGCCTTCCAGATCCTCTTCGAAGGCGACCAGCGCGGGGCCGATGTCCAGACGGTCCTCGGGGACTGGATCCGGCTCTCCCGGGACGACACCCGCCAGCCCCCGGTCAGCGAGTACACGATGGAGCTCGTCGAGGGCTACGCCCAGCACGCGCGGCGCATCGACGAACTGATCTCGCAGTACTCGGTCGGCTGGACGCTCGACAGGATGCCGGTCGTCGACCGCAACATCCTGCGCCTCGGTGCCTACGAGCTGATCTGGGTCGACGAGACCCCGGACGCCGTCGTCCTCGACGAGATGGTGCAGCTGGCGAAGGAGTTCTCCACGGACGAGTCGCCCTCGTTCGTCAACGGGCTCCTGGGCCGGTTCAAGGACCTGAAGTCCACGCTGCGCCGCGACGAGGTCTGAGCTGAAACCAGGCCTTCGGGCATCTGGTGGTACGTATGAACGCCGGCGGGCCCCAGCGACACACTGCTGGGGCCCGCCGGCGTTCATACGACCAGGTGCGATCAGGAGAGCGTGGGGATGTCCCAGGGGTGTCCGCGTACCCATGGGGGCACCGCAGCCCGTAAAACGGCGCCGGGGTGGCCGGAACCCATAGGTTCCGGCCACCCCGGCGGCACGTTTCTGCTCAACGGCTGAAAGCCGTCGGGCTCAGCTCTCCTCGTGGGAGACGGCGCGGCGCGCGTCCGCGTCCAGGACGCCCCAGCTGATCAGCTGCTCGGTCAGGACCGAGGGCGACTGGTCGTAGATGACGGCGAGCGTGCGCAGGTCGTCCTGGCGGATCGACAGCACCTTGCCGTTGTAGTCGCCGCGCTGCGACTGGATCGTCGCGGCGTAGCGCTGCAGGGGGCCCGCCTTCTCGGCCGGCACATGGGCCAGCCGCTCAAGGTCGAGGACGAGCTTCGGCGGCGGCTCGGCGGCCCCGCCCGGCGTGGTGCCCGGCAGCAGCTCCTGCACGGGAACCCCGTAGAAATCCGCCAGCTCGGCGAGGCGCTGCACGGTCACGGCACGATCGCCGCGCTCGTACGAACCGACCACGACCGCCTTCCAGCGTCCCTGGGACTTCTCCTCGACACCGTGGAGGGAAAGGCCCTGCTGGGTGCGGATCGCCCGGAGCTTGGCCCCGAGCTGTTTGGCGTATTCGCTGGACATATAGCTCCCGGACACAGTGTCGACGTGCGGACGAGCCGCGCGGCTGGTGACTCACTGTGAGGTTACGCAGCGTTACTCTTCCCCGTCAAGCCGAATGGTCCCGCCCGGCCCTCACGTGCCGGGCGACGTGCGGTTACGGCAGTCGGGTGACGTCCGACGCCAGGGGGGTGATCAGGTGTGTTGCGCGGACTGGTACCGTGGATGGCGCAATTCCGACGTCCTTTAATGATCCGTCCTGTGAGGCGGAGAAGGAGGTCCGTTTCTTATGGACTCAGAGCAGGACAAGCAGCAGTACGAGGCCGACGCACGGCCCGTTCTGGAAGCCCCCGACATCGCGCGGGTGCTGACCCGCATCGCCCACGAGATCGTCGAACGCGCCAAGGGCGCCGACGACGTGGTGCTCCTCGGTATTCCGACCCGCGGCGTCTTCCTCGCCCAGCGGCTCGCCGCCAAGCTGGCGGAGATCACCGGCCGCAAGATCCCGGTCGGCTCGCTCGACATCACCATGTACCGCGACGACCTGCGCATGCACCCGCCGCGTGCGCTGGCCCGTACCGACATCCCCGGTGACGGCCTCGACGGCAGACTGGTCGTCCTCGTCGACGACGTGCTCTTCTCCGGCCGCACCATCCGCGCCGCCCTCGACGCCCTGAACGACCTCGGGCGCCCGCGCGCGGTACAGCTCGCGGTCCTCGTCGACCGCGGGCACCGCGAACTGCCCATCCGCGCCGACTACGTCGGCAAGAACCTCCCCACGTCGCTGCGGGAGACGGTCAAGGTCCAGCTCGCCGAGGAGGACGGTCGGGACACCGTGCTCCTCGGGGTGAAGCAGACCGCCCAGCAGTAGCACGCGCGCGTGCGGCCCCGTGCCGTACGTCCCGCCGCGATGCCCCTGTCTGTCCGGAATCTCCTGAACTTCCTTACGGAGCCTGAAAGATGCAGCGTCATCTCATCTCGGCCGCCGACCTCACCCGCGACGACGCCGTCCTGATCCTCGACACCGCCGAGGAGATGGCCCGGGTCGCGGACCGGCCGATCAAGAAACTGCCGACCCTGCGCGGCCGTACCGTCGTCAACCTCTTCTTCGAGGACTCGACGCGGACCCGGATCTCCTTCGAGGCCGCCGAGAAGCGCCTGTCCGCGGACGTCATCAACTTCACCGCCAAGGGGTCGAGCGTCTCCAAGGGCGAGTCCCTGAAGGACACCGCCCAGACCCTCGAAGCCATGGGCGTCGACGCGGTCGTCATCCGGCACGGCGCCTCCGGGGCCCCGTACCGGCTCGCCACCTCCGGCTGGATCGACGCGGTCGTCATCAACGCCGGTGACGGCACCCACCAGCACCCCACGCAGGCCCTGCTCGACGCCTTCACCATGCGGCGCCGGCTGGTCGGCCGGGACGCGGGCATCGGCCAGGACCTCGCCGGCAAGCGGATCACCCTGGTCGGCGACATCCTGCACAGCCGCGTCGCCCGCTCCAACGTCGACCTGCTGCACACCCTCGGCGCCGAGGTCACCCTCGTCGCGCCGCCGACCCTGGTGCCGGTCGGCGTGGAGAGCTGGCCCTGCGAGGTCTCGTACGACCTGGACAGCACCCTTCCGAAGTCCGACGCGGTGATGCTGCTGCGGGTGCAGCGGGAGCGCATGAACGCCGCGTTCTTCCCGACCGAGCGCGAGTACTCGCGGCGCTACGGCCTCGACGGCGACCGTATGGCGCGGATGCCGGAGCACGCCATCGTGATGCACCCCGGGCCGATGGTCCGCGGTATGGAGATCACCGCCGAGGTCGCCGACTCGGAGCGCTGCACGGCGATCGAGCAGGTCACCAACGGTGTCTCCATCCGGATGGCCGTGCTCTACCTGCTGCTCGGCGGCAACGAACCCGCCGTCACCCACACCCGTACCGAGGAGAAGTAAGACACATGGGCAAGATCCTTATTCGTGGTGCGCGGGTGCTCGGCGGCGAGCCGCAGGACGTCCTGACCGACGGCGGGACCATCGGCGCTGTCGGTGCCGGGCTGTCCGACGAGGGCGCCGAGGTCGTCGAGGCCGACGGGAAGGTGCTGCTGCCGGGGCTCGTCGACCTGCACACGCATCTGCGGGAGCCGGGGCGCGAGGACTCCGAGACCGTGCTGACGGGGACCCGGGCGGCGGCGAGCGGCGGTTTCACGGCCGTGTTCGCCATGGCCAACACCTTCCCGGTCGCCGACACCGCCGGTGTGGTCGAGCAGGTCTACCGCCTCGGCCAGGAGCACGGCTACTGCGACGTGCAGCCCATCGGCGCGGTCACCGTCGGCCTGGAGGGCAGGAAGCTCGCCGAGCTGGGCGCCATGCACGAGTCGGCGGCCGGTGTCACCGTCTTCTCCGACGACGGCAAGTGCGTCGACGACGCCGTGATCATGCGGCGCGCGCTGGAGTACGTGAAGGCCTTCGGCGGAGTCGTCGCCCAGCACGCGCAGGAGCCGCGGCTGACCGAGGGTGCCCAGATGAACGAGGGCGTCGTGTCCGCGGAACTGGGGCTCGGGGGCTGGCCCGCCGTCGCCGAGGAGTCGGTCATCGCGCGCGATGTGCTGCTCGCCGAGCACGTCGGCTCCCGCGTCCACATCTGCCACCTGTCGACCGCAGGCTCCGTCGAGATCATCCGCTGGGCCAAGTCCCGGGGCATCGACGTCACCGCCGAGGTGACCCCGCACCACCTCCTGCTCACCGACGAGCTGGTCCGGACGTACAACCCGGTCTACAAGGTCAACCCGCCGCTGCGCACCGAGCGCGATGTGCTGGCCCTGCGCGAGGCGCTCGCCGACGGCACCATCGACATCGTCGCCACCGACCATGCCCCGCACCCGCACGAGGACAAGGACTGCGAGTGGGCCGCCGCCGCCATGGGCATGGTCGGTCTGGAGACCGCGTTGTCAGTGGTCCAGGAGACGATGGTGGACACCGGACTGCTGGACTGGGCGACCGTCGCCGACCGTATGTCCTTCGCCCCCGCGCGCATCGGGCGGGCGACGGGCCACGGCCGCCCCGTCTCGGCAGGTGAGCCCGCCAACCTCACGCTCGTCGACACGGCATACCGTGGGTCCGTGGACCCCGCGGGCTTCGCCTCCCGCAGCCGCAACACCCCGTACGAGGGCCGTGAGCTGCCGGGCCGTGTCACCCACACGTGGCTCCGGGGCAAGGCCACGCTCGTCGACGGGAAGCTCGCGTGACATCACTGCCGCATTTGACGTACGTCGCCGCCGAACAGAAGTCGGCGGAGGTGACCGACTGGGCCGCCCGCGTGGGCTGGCTGGTCGGACTCGCGCTCTTCGTCGCGCTCATCTACTGGCTGATGCGCGAGGGCTGGAAGTGGCGCGGCACGCTCCAGGGCGACCTGCCCGAGCTCCCCGTCGCGCCGGACGAGCCCGGGGCGGCGAGACTGACTGTGCTGTCGATGAGCGGCCGCTACCACGGCTCCACCACCGCGGGGCAGTGGCTCGACCGCATCGTGGCGCACGGCCTCGGCACCCGCAGCCGGGTCGAGCTGACACTGACGGACGCGGGACTGGACGTCGTACGCCCCGGCGCTGCCGACTTCTTCGTCCCCCTGGAGGTCCTGCGCGAGGCCCGGCTCGACAAGGGCATCGCCGGCAAGGTCCTCACCGAGGGCGGCCTGCTGGTCGTCACCTGGGAGCACGGCGACAGACTGCTCGACTCCGGGTTCCGCTCCGACCGCGCGGCCGAGCACAACGAGTGGGTCCGCACCCTGAACCAGATGATCAACAAGACGACGGAAACGGAAGGCGCACGATGACGACCTCCACCCGGGGAGCCACCAGAACTCCCGCCGTACTCGTCCTGGAGGACGGCCGGATCTTCCGCGGCCGTGCCTACGGGGCCGTGGGGGTGACCTTCGGAGAGGCCGTCTTCTCCACCGGTATGACCGGCTACCAGGAGACCCTCACCGACCCGTCGTACCACCGCCAGGTGGTCGTGATGACCGCCCCGCACGTCGGCAACACCGGCGTCAACGACGAGGACCCCGAGTCGCGGCGGATCTGGGTCGCGGGCTATGTCGTACGGGACCCCGCGCGCGTGCCCTCCAACTGGCGCTCCCGGCGCTCTCTCGACGAGGAACTCCGCAACCAGGGCGTGGTCGGCATCTCCGGCATCGACACGCGCGCGTTGACGCGTCATCTGCGGGAGCGCGGTGCCATGCGCGTCGGCATCTTCTCCGGCAACGCGCTGCCCGACGACGGCACGATGCTCGCCGAGGTGCGCCAGGCCCCGGAGATGACGGGCGCCGACCTCTCGGCCGAGGTCGCCACCAAGGAGGCGTACGTCGTCCCCGCGATCGGCACGAAGAAGTTCACCGTCGCCGCCGTGGACCTCGGCATCAAGGGCATGACCCCCCACCGGATGGCCGAACGCGGCATCGAGGTGCACGTCCTGCCCGCCACGGCGACCGTGGAGGACGTGTACGCCGTCAATCCCGACGGTGTGTTCTTCTCCAACGGCCCGGGTGACCCGGCCACCGCCGACCACCCCGTCGCCGTCATGCGGGCGGTCCTGGAGCGCGGCACGCCGCTCTTCGGTATCTGCTTCGGCAACCAGATCCTGGGACGGGCGCTCGGTTTCGGCACGTACAAGCTGAAGTACGGCCACCGGGGCATCAACCAGCCCGTGCAGGACCGTACGACCGGCAAGGTCGAGGTCACCGCCCACAACCACGGCTTCGCCGTGGACGCGCCGCTCGACCGGGTCTCCGAGACGCCTTACGGGCGCGCCGAGGTCTCGCATGTCTGTCTGAACGACCAGGTCGTGGAAGGGCTCCGGCTGCTCGACCGGCCCGCGTTCAGCGTCCAGTACCACCCCGAAGCGGCAGCCGGCCCGCATGACGCCGCCTACCTGTTCGACCGCTTCACGTCTTTGATGAGCACAGTCCAGATGGAGGGCCAGCGTGCCTAAGCGCACCGATATCCAGTCCGTCCTGGTCATCGGCTCCGGCCCGATCGTCATCGGCCAGGCCGCCGAGTTCGACTACTCCGGCACCCAGGCGTGCCGCATCCTGCGCGCCGAGGGCATCCGGGTCATCCTGGTCAACTCCAACCCGGCGACGATCATGACCGACCCGGAGATCGCCGACGCCACCTACGTCGAGCCGATCACCCCCGAGTTCGTCGAGAAGATCATCGCCAAGGAGCGGCCGGACGCGCTGCTGCCCACGCTCGGCGGCCAGACGGCCCTGAACACCGCGATCTCCATGCACGAGCAGGGTGTGCTGGAGAAGTACGGTGTCGAGCTGATCGGCGCCAACGTCGAGGCGATCAACAAGGGCGAGGACCGGGACCTCTTCAAGGGCGTCGTCGAGGCCGTCCGCGCGAAGATCGGACACGGCGAGTCCGCCCGTTCGGTCATCTGCCACTCCATGGACGACGTGATCGCGGGCGTCGAGACGCTCGGCGGCTACCCCGTCGTCGTCCGGCCCTCCTTCACCATGGGCGGCGCCGGTTCCGGCTTCGCCCACGACGAGGAGGAGCTGCGCCGCATCGCCGGCCAGGGCCTGACCCTGTCGCCGACCACCGAGGTGCTCCTGGAGGAGTCCATCCTCGGCTGGAAGGAGTACGAGCTGGAGCTGATGCGCGACAAGCACGACAACGTGGTGGTCGTCTGTTCCATCGAGAACTTCGACCCCATGGGCGTGCACACCGGCGACTCGATCACCGTGGCACCCTCGATGACGCTGACCGACCGCGAGTACCAGCGCCTGCGCGACATCGGCATCGCGATCATCCGCGAGGTCGGGGTCGACACCGGCGGCTGCAACATCCAGTTCGCGATCAACCCGGACGACGGCCGTGTCATCGTCATCGAGATGAACCCGCGCGTGTCGCGTTCCTCGGCCCTCGCCTCCAAGGCGACCGGCTTCCCGATCGCCAAGATCGCCGCGAAGCTGGCCGTCGGCTACACCCTCGACGAGATCCCGAACGACATCACGGAGAAGACCCCGGCCTCCTTCGAACCGACGCTCGACTACGTCGTCGTGAAGGCCCCGCGGTTCGCCTTCGAGAAGTTCCCTTCGGCGGACTCGACGTTGACCACGACCATGAAGTCGGTCGGCGAGGCCATGGCCATCGGCCGCAACTTCACCGAGGCCCTCCAGAAGGCGCTGCGGTCGCTGGAGAAGAAGGGCAGCCAGTTCACCTTCGTCGGCGAGATCGGCGACAAGGCCGAGCTGCTGGCCGAGTCCGTACGGCCGACCGACGGGCGCATCAACACCGTCATGCAGGCCATCCGCGCGGGCGCCACGCCCGAGGAGGTCTTCGAGGCCACGAAGATCGACCCGTGGTTCGTCGACCAGCTGTTCCTGATCAAGGAGATCGCGGACGAGCTGGCAGAGGCGGAGCGGCTGAACCCCGAACTCCTGGCCGAGGCCAAGCGGCACGGCTTCTCCGACCAGCAGATCGCCGAGATCCGGGGCCTGCGCGAGGACGTCGTGCGCGAGGTACGGCACGCGCTGGGCGTGCGCCCGGTGTACAAGACGGTCGACACCTGCGCCGCCGAGTTCGCGGCGAAGACGCCGTACTTCTACTCCTCGTACGACGAGGAGACGGAGGTCGCGCCGCGCGAGAAGCCGGCCGTGATCATCCTCGGCTCCGGCCCCAACCGCATCGGCCAGGGCATCGAGTTCGACTACTCCTGCGTCCACGCCTCCTTCGCGCTGAGCGACGCGGGCTACGAGACCGTCATGGTCAACTGCAACCCGGAGACCGTCTCCACGGACTACGACACCTCCGACCGCCTCTACTTCGAGCCGCTGACCCTCGAAGACGTGCTGGAGATCGTCCACGCGGAGTCACTCGCGGGCCCCATCGCCGGCGTGATCGTGCAGCTCGGCGGCCAGACCCCGCTGGGCCTCGCGCAGGCCCTGAAGGACAACGGCGTGCCGGTCGTGGGCACCCCGCCCGAGGCCATCCACGCCGCCGAGGACCGGGGCGCCTTCGGCCGGGTCCTCGCGGAGGCCGGTCTTCCGGCCCCCAAGCACGGCACGGCGACCACCTTCGCCGAGGCCAAGGCGATCGCGGACGAGATCGGGTACCCGGTCCTCGTACGCCCGTCGTACGTCCTCGGTGGACGCGGCATGGAGATCGTGTACGACGAGACCCGGCTGTCCTCCTACATCGCCGAGTCGACCGAGATCAGCCCCTCCCGGCCGGTCCTGGTCGACCGCTTCCTCGACGACGCGATCGAGATCGACGTCGACGCCCTGTACGACGGCGAGGAGCTGTACCTCGGCGGCGTCATGGAGCACATCGAGGAGGCCGGTATCCACTCCGGCGACTCGGCGTGCGCGCTGCCCCCGATCACCCTGGGCGGCTTCGACATCAAGCGGCTGCGGGCCTCGACCGAGGCCATCGCGCGCGGGGTCGGCGTCCGGGGCCTGATCAACATCCAGTTCGCGCTGGCCGGCGACATCCTCTACGTCCTGGAGGCCAACCCGCGCGCGTCCCGTACGGTCCCCTTCACCTCGAAGGCGACCGCGGTGCCGCTGGCGAAGGCCGCCGCCCGGATCTCGCTCGGCGCGACCGTCGCCGAACTGCGGGCCGAGGGACTGCTGCCGGCGACCGGTGACGGCGGCGAACTGCCGCTTGACGCGCCGATCTCCGTCAAGGAGGCCGTCATGCCCTGGAACCGCTTCCGGGACACCTCCGGGCGCGGCGTCGACACCGTGCTCGGCCCGGAGATGCGGTCCACCGGCGAGGTCATGGGCATCGACTCCGTCTTCGGCACGGCATACGCCAAGTCGCAGGCGGCGGCGTACGGCCCGCTGCCGACGAAGGGGCGCGCGTTCATCTCGGTCGCCAACCGGGACAAGCGTTCGATGATCTTCCCGGCCCGTGAACTGGTCGCCCACGGCTTCGAGCTGCTCGCCACCTCCGGCACGGCCGAGGTCCTCAGGCGCAACGGCCTCAACGCGCGGGTCGTCCGCAAGCAGAACGAGGGCACTGGTCCGAACGGCGAGAAGACCATCGTCCAGCTCATCCACGACGGCGAGGTCGACCTCATCGTCAACACGCCGTACGGCACCGGAGGCCGCCTCGACGGCTACGAGATCCGTACGGCGGCCGTGGCGCGGTCCGTGCCCTGCCTGACGACCGTCCAGGCGCTCGCCGCGGCCGTCCAGGGCATCGACGCCCTCAAACAGGGCGACGTGGGCGTGCGTTCCCTCCAGGAACACGCAGAACAGCTGACCGCGGCCCGCGACTAGCAGCCCTGAGGGGGACACCGGAAACGGTGTCCCCCTCTTCATGAGGCCTCACCGCGAGGCCGTAGCGAGGACACCACCATGTACAAGCTTGTCTTCCGACTGGTCTTCAAACGGATGGATCCCGAAGAGGCCCACCACCTCGCCTTCCGCTGGATCCGCCTTGCCGCCCGCGTCCCCGTGCTGCGGACGTTCGTCGCCGCCGCACTCGCGCCCCGGTACGAGGAGCTGCGCACCGAGGCCTTCGGACTGCGGATGCACGGGCCCTTCGGGCTCGCGGCGGGCTTCGACAAGAACGCGGTCGCGATCGACGGGATGTCGATGCTCGGCTTCGACCACGTCGAGATCGGCACGGTCACGGGGGAGCCGCAGCCCGGCAACCCCAGGAAGCGGCTGTTCCGCCTTGTGCCGGACCGGGCGCTCATCAACCGCATGGGGTTCAACAACGAGGGTTCGCTGGCCGTGGCGGCCCGTCTGGCGTCCCGGGAGGCCGTCTTCCGGACCGTCGTCGGCGTCAACATCGGCAAGACCAAGGCCGTCCCCGAGGCCGCGGCCGTCGCCGACTACGTGAAGTCGACCGAGCGGCTCGCCGCGTACGCCGACTACCTCGTCGTCAACGTCAGCTCGCCCAACACGCCCGGCCTGCGCAACCTCCAGGCCACCGAGGCGCTGCGCCCGCTGCTCAGTGCCGTCCGCGAGGCCGCCGACCGTACGGTGGCCGCGCGCCGCGTCCCGCTGCTGGTGAAGATCGCGCCCGACCTCGCGGACGAGGACGTGGACGCCGTCGCCGACCTCGCCGTGGAACTCGGCCTGGACGGGATCATCGCCACGAACACCACCATCGCGCGCGAGGGACTCGGCCTGACCTCCGGGCCCACCCTGGTGAAGGAGACCGGCGGCCTCTCCGGCGCACCCCTCAAGGCACGCTCCCTGGAGGTGCTGAGCCGCCTCTACGCGCGCGTGGGCGACCGGATCACCCTGGTGGGCGTCGGCGGCATCGAGAACGCCGAGGACGCCTGGCAGCGCATCCTGGCCGGCGCCACGCTCGTACAGGGCTACAGCGCCTTCGTATACGAGGGCCCTTTCTGGGGACGCGCCATCCACAAGGGGCTCGCCGCCCGACTCCGCACGAGCCCGTACGCCACCCTCGCCGACGCGGTCGGCGCCGACGTGAGGAAGACCGTATGACTGTTCTGGAACCCTTCGGTGCCCGTCTGCGGCACGCCATGGACGAGCGGGGCCCGCTCTGCGTCGGCATCGACCCGCACGCCTCCCTGCTCCTCGACTGGGGGCTGAACGACGACGTCACCGGCCTGGAGCGGTTCAGCCGCACCGTCGTCGAGGCGCTGGCCGGACGCGTCGCGGTGATGAAGCCGCAGAGCGCGTTCTTCGAGCGCTTCGGGTCGCGCGGGGTCGCCGTCCTGGAGAAGACGGTCCAGGAGGCGCGGGAGGCCGGCACGCTGGTCGTGATGGACGCCAAGCGCGGCGACATCGGCTCCACCATGGGTGCGTACGCCGCGGCCTTCCTGGAGAAGGGCGCCCCGTTGTTCTCGGACGCGCTCACCGTCTCGCCGTATCTCGGCTACGGCTCGCTGCAGCCGGCGGTCGATCTCGCGCGGGAGAGCGGTGTGGGCCTGTTCGTGCTGGCGCTGACCTCCAACCCCGAGGGCGGTCAGGTGCAGCACGCCGTCCGTGAGGACGGGCTGAACGTCGGCGCGACCATGCTGGCCTACCTGGCCGCGGAGAACGCGGGGGAGCGGCCCATGGGCTCCTTCGGCGCGGTCGTCGGAGCCACACTCGGCGACCTCTCGTCCTACGACCTCGACATCAACGGACCTCTGCTGGCGCCCGGAGTCGGTGCGCAGGGGGCGACCCCGGCCGATCTTCGCGGGGTGTTCGGGGCGGCACTGCGGAACGTGGTTCCGAACGTCAGCCGAGGTGTTCTGCGTCACGGTCCCGAGCTCGTCGCCCTGCGGGACGCGTCGGACCGCTTCGCGGACGAGATCCGGGCCGCAGTGGCCGCCACCTGAGCATTCGAACAGTTCGGCGAAGTCCTCCGATGAGTGACTTCCGGACGCCTTGAGACTGAATACATTCTCAAATCCAGGGCAGTTTGACCGAAATATCCGACCTGGTGAAGGCTGACCAGGACTTTTCCGCTGTTCTCGCTGACTCTGGCGAACTTGGCCGCTAGTCTCCGACAAGAGCCAACGAGCGAGCGTGTTGCTCTTGGCTCACCAGGTGAGGGGCGATCAGGTCCCTCACCGGTCCGTATCCGACAGTTCGACATCCGAGGTGACGTAGGCGTGGCTCTTCCGCCCCTTACCCCTGAACAGCGCGCAGCCGCGCTCGAAAAGGCCGCCGCGGCTCGCCGGGAGCGGGCCGAGGTCAAGAATCGACTCAAGCACTCCGGCGCCTCCCTTCACGAGGTCATCAAGCAGGGCCGCGAGAACGACGTCATCGGCAAGATGAAGGTCTCCGCCCTGCTCGAATCGCTCCCGGGCGTGGGCAAGGTCCGCGCCAAGCAGATCATGGAGCGACTCGGTATCTCCGAGAGCCGCCGGGTGCGCGGCCTCGGCTCCAACCAAGTCGCCTCCCTGGAGCGCGAGTTCGGCAGCACCGGCTCCTGAGTCCTGGCACCCCGGGATTCCTGGAATAATCGCCGTATGGCTGCAACATTCCGGGGGACGACCCCCGAGCCCCCGGACGTACGTCCGCGGCTGACCGTGCTCTCCGGCCCCTCGGGCGTCGGTAAGAGCACGGTCGTCGTCCATATGCGCAAGGCACACCCCGAGGTCTGGCTCTCGGTGTCGGCGACGACCCGAAAGCCACGCCCCGGTGAGCGGCACGGCGTCCACTACTTCTTCGTCACCGACGAGGAGATGGACAAGCTGATCGCCAACGGCGAGCTCCTGGAGTGGGCCGAGTTCGCCGGCAACCGCTACGGCACGCCGCGTGCGGCCGTGCTGGAGCGGCTGGAGTCCGGCGAGTCGGTCCTCCTGGAGATCGACCTCCAGGGCGCCCGGCAGGTCCGTGAGTCGATGTCGGACGCTCTGCTGGTGTTCCTCGCTCCTCCCTCCTGGGGGGAGCTGGTGCGCAGACTGACCGGGCGGGGCACCGAACCGCCCGAGGTGATCGAACGCCGCCTGGAGGCGGCCAAGATCGAACTGGCCGCCGAGCCGGAGTTCGACGAGACCCTGGTCAACACCTCTGTCGAGGACGTGGCGCGCGAGCTGCTAGCCTTGATGGAAGTTGTGTGATCGTTTTCGATCCCATCCCACCTTTCGGAAGGCAGAGCGTGTCCTCTTCCATCTCCACGCCCGAGGGCATCATCAACCCTCCGATCGACGAGCTCCTCGAAGCCACCGACTCGAAGTACAGCCTGGTGATCTACGCGGCCAAGCGTGCCCGCCAGATCAACGCGTACTACTCGCAGCTCGGCGAGGGCCTCCTTGAGTACGTCGGTCCGCTCGTGGACACCCATGTCCACGAGAAGCCGCTCTCGATCGCCCTGCGTGAGATCAACGCGGGTCTGCTGACGTCCGAGGCCGTTGAGGGCCCCGCGCAGTAGTATTTTCAACTTTCGGTTGACTTATCCACAGGCCCGACAGTGCCACTGTCGGGCCTGTGGTGTGTCATAGACGCGTACCGAGTCAGGGGAGGCCCGATGGGCAAGCCGAAGGTCGTACTGGGGGTCAGCGGCGGCATCGCCGCGTACAAGGCCTGTGAGCTGCTGCGGAGACTGACGGAGTCCGGCCACGACGTCCGCGTCGTCCCCACCGCGTCGGCCCTGCACTTCGTCGGCGCCGCGACCTGGTCCGCGCTCTCCGGCCACCCGGTCTCCACGGAGGTCTGGGACGACGTCCACGAGGTCCCGCACGTCCGCATCGGCCAGCAGGCGGACCTGGTCGTCGTGGCCCCGGCGACCGCGGACACGCTCGCGAAGGCGGCCCATGGTCTCGCGGACGACCTGCTCACGAACACCCTCCTCACCGCCCGCTGTCCGGTCGTCTTCGCCCCCGCCATGCACACGGAGATGTGGGAGCACCCGGCGACCCGGGAGAACGTGGCCACGCTGCGCCGTCGCGGCGCCCTGGTCGTCGAACCGGCCGTGGGGCGCCTCACCGGTGTCGACACGGGCAAGGGGCGCCTGCCCGACCCGGCCGAGATCTTCGAGGTCTGCCGCCGGGTCCTGGCCCGGGGCGTGACGGAACCGGACCTCGTCGGCCGGCACATCGTCGTCAGCGCCGGCGGCACCCGCGAGCCCCTCGACCCGGTCCGCTTCCTCGGCAACCGCTCCTCCGGCAAGCAGGGGTACGCGCTCGCCCGTACGGCCGCCGCGCGGGGTGCCCGGGTCACCCTGATCGCCGCGAACACCGGCCTGCCGGACCCGGCCGGCGTCGACGTCGTGCCCGTGGGCACGGCCGTCCAGCTGCGCGAGGCCGTGCTGAAGGCAGCCGCCGACGCCGACGCCGTGGTGATGGCCGCGGCGGTCGCGGACTTCCGCCCGGCGGCCTACGCGACCGGAAAGATCAAGAAGAGGGACGCCGAGGACCCCGAACCCGTCGCCCTGGTCCGGAATCCGGACGTTCTCGCGGAGATCTCGGCCGACCGCGCGCGAGCGGGCCAGGTGGTCGTCGGCTTCGCCGCCGAGACGGACGACGTCCTCGCCAACGGCCGTACGAAGCTGCGGCGCAAGGGGTGCGACCTGCTCGTCGTGAACGAGGTGGGGGAGCGCCGGACCTTCGGTTCCGAGGAGAACGAGGCCGTCGTGCTGGGTGCCGACGGCAGCGAGACCCTGGTGCCGCACGGCCCGAAGGAGGCGTTGGCCGAGGTGGTCTGGGATCTGGTCGTCAGCCGCCTGGAGTAATGGTTCTGTCGCCCCGACAGACCCCGGACGTCCTTCCTGTTCCTGTACTTCGGGGCGTGGCGCCCCCTGGCGCACACCGCTCGTGATTGGGCAGAATGCCCGTGTCGCAGGTCACGACGCTTCCGAGAGGCGAGACGGATGGGCCGATGGCCGAGCGCGACCGATAAACTGTTTCTGGACGACATCGGGCGCAGCTCCCGAGCCGTCCGCCAATGATCAGCCAGCAGCCGCTGCAACCACAGGGAGCGTTGTGTCCCGTCGCCTTTTCACCTCGGAGTCCGTGACCGAAGGTCACCCCGACAAGATCGCTGACCAGATCAGCGACACGATTCTCGACGCGCTTCTGCGCCAAGACCCCACGTCCCGAGTCGCCGTCGAGACGCTGATCACCACCGGCCTGGTGCATGTCGCGGGCGAGGTCACCACCAAGGCCTACGCGCCCATCCCGCAGCTGGTGCGCGACAAGATCCTGGAGATCGGCTACGACTCCTCGAAAAAGGGCTTCGACGGCGCCTCCTGCGGCGTGTCGGTGTCGATCGGTTCGCAGTCGCCGGACATCGCGCAGGGCGTGGACACGGCGTACGAGCAGCGCGTCGAGGGCGATGAGGACGAGCTCGACAAGCAGGGCGCCGGCGACCAGGGCCTGATGTTCGGCTACGCGACGGACGAGACGCCCGAGCTGATGCCGCTCCCGATCCACCTCGCGCACCGTCTCGCGCGCCGTCTGTCCGAGGTCCGCAAGAACGGGACGATCCCGTACCTGCGCCCCGACGGCAAGACCCAGGTCACCATCGAGTACGACGGTGACAAGGCGGTCCGGCTGGACACGGTCGTCGTCTCCTCGCAGCACGCGAGCGACATCGACCTGGACTCGCTCCTCGCCCCCGACATCCGCGAGTTCGTGGTGGAGTACGAGCTGAAGGCCCTCCTCGAGGACGGCATCAAGCTGGAGACCGAGGGCTACCGCCTGCTGGTCAACCCGACCGGTCGCTTCGAGATCGGCGGCCCGATGGGCGACGCGGGCCTCACCGGCCGCAAGATCATCATCGACACGTACGGCGGCATGGCCCGGCACGGCGGCGGCGCCTTCTCGGGCAAGGACCCGTCCAAGGTCGACCGCTCCGCGGCGTACGCGATGCGCTGGGTCGCGAAGAACGTCGTCGCCGCGGGCCTGGCCTCGCGCTGCGAGGTCCAGGTCGCCTACGCGATCGGCAAGGCCGAGCCGGTGGGCCTGTTCGTGGAGACCTTCGGCACGGCCAAGGTGGACGCCGACAAGATCGAGGCCGCGATCACGTCGGTCTTCGACCTCCGCCCGGCCGCGATCATCCGCGACCTCGACCTGCTGCGCCCGATCTACGCCCAGACGGCGGCGTACGGCCACTTCGGCCGCGAGCTGCCCGACTTCACGTGGGAGCGGACGGACCGCGTGGAGGCACTGCGGAAGGCCGTGGGTCTGTAGGACCTGCAGCGGACTGCTCGATCGGTTGACGAGGCCCGGTGTCCCGCGGGGGCGCCGGGCTTCGTCATGCCGGAAAACGGCTGGCGGGGTGGGGGCGCGGGTTCCTAGTGTGGTGCTCTCCCGGTGCGCAGGCCGCGGTTACTTCGGTGGAGTGCGTCCGTTGGGCGTGCGGTGAATCTGGAATTTCGTGCCGCTGCCGACTTGATCTCGGGAGTTCGGACGCCGCCCGTTGTCAGTGGCGTTTGGTAAGAATGCAGGCGTGAGCAGCGAGAACGGGCAGGGGAGCGGCGGGGACCGGGGGGCCGACGGGGCGGCGCCGCCCGAGCAGCTTGCGTTGATTCGGGAGAGTGTGCGGCAGGCCAAGGCGCCGCGGGCCAAGCCGCGGACCTGGCGGGGGGCCGCGCTGGCCAGGGAGTTGCCCGTGGCGCGGGTGCTCGTCGACAAGGGTGTGCTGCATCTCGACCGGTACTTCGACTATGCCGTGCCCGAAGAGCTGGACGCCGAGGCGCAGCCCGGGGTGCGGGTGCGGGTGCGGTTCGGGGCCGGGCGGCATCGGGTGCGGGACGGGCGCCGTGAGGGCGGGGGGCTCATCGACGGGTTTCTGGTCGCGCGGCTCGCCGAGTCCGACTACGCCGGGCCACTGGCCGCGCTGGCACAGGTCGTGTCCCCCGAGATCGTGCTGAGCGAGGAGCTGCTCTCGCTGGCTCGGGCTGTTGCCGACCGTTATGCGGGGAGCCTTGCCGATGTGCTGCAACTCGCCGTGCCGCCGCGCAACGCCCGGGCCGAGAAAGCTGTCTCGGCCGTGGCCCTGCCCGTCGCCGGGGCGCCGGATGCCGGCACCTGGGGGCGGTACGAGAAGGGGGGCGCGTTTCTTGAGGCGCTCGCCTCCGGGGGCGCGCCGCGTGCCGTGTGGAACGCCCTGCCCGGGCCCGAGTGGAGCGAGGAACTGGCGCGGGCCGTCGGTGCGGCCCTCGCCGCCGGGCGCGGGGCGCTTGTCGTCGTGCCGGACGGGCGGGCCGTCGCGCGGGTCGACGCCGCCCTGACCGCCCTCCTGGGGGAGGGGCGGCACGCCGTCCTCACCGCCGACGCCGGCCCCGAGAAGCGGTACCGGGAGTGGCTCGCCGTGCGGCGGGGTGCCGTACGGGCGGTGGTCGGGACCAGGGCCGCCATGTTCGCGCCCGTCCGGGATCTGGGGCTTGTGGCGATCTGGGACGACGGCGACGACAGCCACAGTGAGCCGCACGCCCCGCAGCCGCATGCGCGTGAGGTGCTGTTGCTGCGGGCCGCGCAGGACAAGTGCGCCTTTCTGCTGGGGAGTTGGAGCTGCACGGTCGAGGCCGCGCAGCTCGTCGAGAGCGGGTGGGCCCGGCCGCTGGTCGCGGGGCGGGAGCAGGTGCGGGCGGCTGCGCCGCTCGTACGGACCGTCGGCGACGGGGATCTCGCGCGGGACGAGGCCGCCCGGGCCGCACGGCTGCCGACCCTCGCCTGGCAGGCGGTGCGGGACGGGCTGAAGCACGGGCCGGTGCTGGTACAGGTGCCCCGGCGGGGATACGTACCGCGGCTGGCCTGCGCCCGGTGCCGGGAACCCGCCCGGTGCCGGCACTGCGCAGGGCCGTTGGAGGCGCGGGACGCCGGGGCGCCGTGGTGCGCCTGGTGCGGGCGGGAGGAGACCGGCTGGCACTGTCCGGAGTGCGGCGGGTTCCGGCTGCGGGCCCAGATCGTGGGCGCGCGGCGGACCGCCGAGGAGCTGGGGCGGGCGTTTCCGGCCGTGCCCGTGCGGACCTCCGGGCGCGAGCATGTGCTGGACACGGTGCCGGGGACGCCCGCGCTGGTCGTCAGTACGCCCGGCGCCGAGCCCGTCGCCGAGGGCGGGTACGCGGCTGCCCTGCTGCTGGACGGCTGGGCCATGCTCGGGCGCCCCGACCTGCGGGCCGGCGAGGACGCGCTGCGACGGTGGATGGCGGCTGCGGCGCTCGTACGGGGGCAGGGCGTACGGGGAGAAGGGGCGCCCGGAGGGACGGTCGTCGTGGTCGCCGAGCCCACCCTGCGGCCGGTGCAGGCGCTGGTGCGATGGGATCCCGTCGGGCATGCCGTGCGGGAACTCGAGGAGCGCGCCGAGCTCGGGTTTCCGCCGGTGTCCAGGATGGCGTCCGTGGCCGGGACCGCGGAGGCCGTCGCCGGATTCCTCGCCGGGGCCGAACTCCCGGGGGACGCCCAGGTGTTGGGGCCGGTGCCGTTGCCGGTCACGGCGGCGGGACGGCCCCGTCGCGCGGGGGCGCCGCCGCCGGGGGAGCACTGGGAGCGCGCGTTGGTCCGGGTGCCGCCGGGGAGCGGATCCGCGCTGGCAGCCGCGCTGAAGGCAGCCCAGGCCGCGCGGATGGCTCGGGCGGGGCGGGGCGGCGAGGAGAGCGTGTGGGTGCGGATCGATCCGCCCGACATCGGGTGAGAAAGGGGTGGGCGTCGGTCTGGACGCCTGCAGTGGCTGAGGCAGCGGGTTTCGCCCCCGCCGCCCCTACCCGTCCCATCGTCGGGGGCTCCGCCCCCGAACCCCCGGTCGCGCTGAAGGCGCTCGTCCTCAAACTCCCCCGGAGGGGGTACCCCCAGACGGGCTGAAGTGGCTGGGCCTGGGGATTTGCATGCCTCTGCCCTCCCGGGTGTGGGGCGGGAGGGCAGAGGGTGGGGTGGGTGGTGGTTCGGGTCAGCCGTTGCGTGGGCCGGGGAAGGCCGTGGGCCTCGCCTCGTCGCGGAGGGTTGGGCTGCCCGCTGTCGGCTGGGTCGGCATCGAGCGGGCCGCGGGGACCGTCGGCACCGTGGGCATGGCGGTGCCGACGCCGCTGACTGTGCCGACGCTGACCGTGCGGCTTGCCGAGGTCTCCGTGGCGCGCTCGGCGTCGGCCGCCGCCTGGGCGGCGGCGCGGCGGGCGCCGTAGCGGCGGTGGACGGCCTGCTTGGTGACCCCGAGCGCTGAGCCCACCGCGTCCCACGAGAAGCCGAGCGAGCGGTCGAAGTCCACGGCGGCCGTGACCAGGGTTTCGACGCTGTCCCGCAGCTCCTGGGCGAGGCGGACCGTCGGGGCGGGGGCGCGTCCGTAGACGACGAAGCCCGTGGAGGGGCCGGAGCGGCGGGGGCGGTAGACATTGCCCAACTGGGCGGTGAGCGTGCGCAGTGCGTCCACCTGCCGGCGGACCCGCTCGATGTCCCGCACCAGCAAGTGCAGGCTGGCCCGAGCCTGGGCGTCGTGGGTTGCGTGGTCGGCCATGAACAAGCCTCTCGAACCGGCGTTGAAAAGGAAGGGCCGCGCGGTGTGCGGCCCGTTTTGGTCAACTCTTTCTTGACCAACGCGATTTTGCGTGAGTGGTCACGGTGCGGGGGCGTAGGGACATATGCGTACGCCCCCTGGCGAGCGCGGTCATAGACTGGTGCGCTGCCCGCAGAATCCCGTCCGAGAGGCCCCCGCCCACCCATGAGGCTTGTCTTCGCTGGTACCCCCGAGGTCGCCGTTCCCGCTCTGGATGCCCTGATCGGGTCGGGACGGCATGAAGTGGTCGCCGTCGTCACGCGACCCGACGCGCCTGCCGGGCGGGGACGCCGGCTGGTCTCCAGCCCCGTGGCCCAGCGGGCCGAGGAGGCCGGGATCGAGGTGCTGAAGCCCGTCAAGCCTCGGGACGAGGAGTTCCTCGCGAGGCTCCGGGAGATCGGGCCCGACTGCTGTCCCGTGGTCGCGTACGGGGCCCTGCTGCCCCGCGTCGCCCTCGACATCCCCGCCCACGGCTGGGTCAACCTGCACTTCTCGCTGCTGCCCGCCTGGCGCGGCGCGGCGCCCGTGCAGCACTCCATCATGGGCGGCGACGAGATCACCGGCGCCTCCACCTTCCTCATCGAGGAGGGCCTCGACTCCGGGCCCGTCTACGGCACGGTGACCGAGACGATCCGGCCCACCGACACCAGCGGCGACCTGTTGACGCGGCTCGCCTTCGCCGGCTCCGGGCTGCTGGCCGCGACCATGGACGGCATCGAGGACGGCACGCTGAAGGCCGTATCGCAGCCCGCCGACGGAATCACCCTCGCGCCGAAGATCACCGTCGAGGACGCCCACGTCGACTGGTCCGTGCCCGCCCTCCGGGCCGACCGGATCGTGCGCGGGTGCACTCCCGCGCCCGGTGCCTGGACGGTGTTCCGGGGCGAGCGGCTCAAGCTCATCCAGGTCACGCCCGTGCCCGAGCGCGCCGATCTCGCTCCCGGCGTGCTCTCCGTCGGCAAGAACAACGTGTACGTCGGCACCGGGTCGCACGCCGTCGAGCTGCTGTGGGTGCAGGCGCAGGGGAAGAAGCCGATGCGCGCCGCCGACTGGGCCCGGGGCGTGCGGATCGCCGACGGCGAGGTGCTCGGCGCCTGAGTCGTTCTCGCGGCCCGTTCCAGCGCGGTACCGCGAGATCCCGGCCGGTCCGACACGACGTACGCTGGAAACCGCACCCTCATCCCGTATCCGGAGCACCTTTTCGTGAGCGAGCAGCCCTCCCGGCCCCACAGGACCGGCAAGCCCTACCGTCGGCCCCAGAAGGACCCTGTCCGCATCCTCGCCTTCGAGGCGCTGCGGGCCGTGGACGAGCGGGACGCGTACGCCAACCTGGTGTTGCCGCCGCTGCTGCGGGCGGCCCGGGCGAAGGGGGACTTCGACGGGCGGGACGCCGCTCTCGCGACCGAGCTGGTGTACGGGACGCTGCGCCGGCAGGGGACCTACGACGCCGTCATCAGGGAATGCGTCGACCGGCCTCTGCGCGAGGTCGATCCACCGGTGCTCGATGTGCTGAGCCTCGGCGTCCACCAGCTGCTCGGGACGCGGATCCCCACGCACGCCGCCGTGTCCGCCTCCGTCGAGCTGGCCCGGGTCGTACTCGGCGACGGCCGGGCCAAGTTCGTCAACGCCGTGCTGCGCAAGGTCGCCCAGCACGATCTCGACGCCTGGATCGAGCGGGTCGCGCCGCCCTACGACGATGATCCCGAGGACCACCTCGCCGTGGTGCACTCGCATCCCCGGTGGGTTGTTTCCGCCCTGTGGGATTCCCTCGGTGGCGGACGCGCCGGGATCGAGGAGCTGCTCGCCGCCGACAACGAGCGGCCCGAGGTCACCCTGGTGGCCCGGCCCGGGCGGTCCACCACCGAGGAGCTGCTCCGCGAGGAGGCCGCGGTGCCGGGGCGCTGGTCGCCATACGCCGTGCGGCTCGCCGAAGGCGGGGAACCCGGGGCCATCGACGCGGTACGGGACGGGCGGGCGGGCGTGCAGGACGAGGGCAGTCAGCTCGTCGCACTGGCCCTGGCCAACGCCCCGGTCGACGGGCCCGACAAGGCCTGGCTCGACGGGTGTGCCGGGCCCGGTGGCAAGGCCGCGCTGCTCGCCGCCCTCGCCGCGGAGCGGGGTGCGCTGCTGCTCGCCTCCGAGAAGCTGCCGCACCGGGCCGGGCTGGTCGCGAAGGCGCTGAACGGCAATCCGGGCCCGTACCAGGTCGTCGTGGGCGATGGGACCCGGCCGCCGTGGCGGGCCGGCAGTTTCGACCGGGTGCTGATGGACGTGCCGTGCACCGGGCTCGGGGCGCTGCGCAGACGGCCCGAGGCCCGCTGGCGGCGACGCCCGGAGGACCTGGAGGGGTTCGCGCCGCTCCAGCGCGCGCTGCTGACCACCGCGCTGGAGTCGGTCCGGGTCGGCGGGATCGTCGGCTACGCCACCTGCTCGCCGCACCTCGCCGAGACCCGGGCCGTCGTCGACGACATTCTCAAACAGCATCCGAACACCGAACTCGTCGACGCCCGGCCCCTGTTGGAGGGCGTGACCGACCTCGGCGACGGCCCCGACGTACAGCTGTGGCCGCATCTGCACGGGACCGACGCCATGTATCTGGCCCTCATCCGCCGGACCGGCTGACCTCCGAGGCGGCGGCGGGCTCAGGGGGCGTGCTTCCGCCGTCCTCCCGGGCCAGGCGGTGCGGCCACCACACGTTCGGGCCGACGTCCAGGAACAGGGACGTGACCAGCACCGACCGGACCACGAACGTGTCGAGGAGCACGCCCAGGGCGACCGCGAAGCCGATCTCCGCGAACGCCACCATGGGCAGCGTGCCCAGGGCCGCGAACGTGCCGGCCAGCACCAGGCCCGCCGAGGTGATGACGGCGCCCGTCGCTGCCAGGCCCGTCACCACGCCCTTGCGGGTGCCCTGACGGGCCGCCTCCTCGCGGATACGGGTGGTCAGGAAGATGTTGTAGTCGATGCCCAGCGCCACCAGGAACACGAAGACGAAGAGCGGGAAGTCCGTCGCCTCGCCCGCGTAGTCGAACAGGTGACGGAAGGCGAGAGCGCTGATGCCCAGCGCCGCCGCGAAGGACAGCACCACCGTGCCGATCAGCAGCAGCGGGGCGATCAGGGCCCGGAGCAGGCCGCAGAGGATCAGCAGGACCACCGCCAGGACCAGCGGGATGATCAGCAGGTTGTCGTGCGTCGTCGCCCTGTCCATGTCCAGCAGGGCCGCCGTACCGCCGCCCACCTGGGCGTCCGCGTCCGGTACCGCGTGCACGGCGTCCCGCACCCGCTCCACTGTCTGTTTCGCGGCCTCGCTGTCCGCGGGGGCTGTCATCGTGGCCTCGAAGAGCACCCTGCCCTCGTGGGAGGCCTTCGTGCCAGGCGGCAGGCCGAGGGACGTGGGCACCACCCCACGCGTCTCCGCGACCGCCCGGCGGACCTGCTGGGCCTGTGCCTGGTCGCTGATGACGACGAGTGGATCGCCGCTGCCCGCCGGGAAGTAGCGCGCGGACACCTCCTGGCCGACGATCGAGTCCGGCTTGTCGGTGAACGCGTCCGCGTTGCTCAGCCCCTCGGCGCGCAGCTGCATCAGGCCGAACGAGCATGCGATCAGGGCCGCTGCCGTGATGCCCCAGACCATGCGCGGGCGGACGGCGATGCCCCGGCCCATCCGGCCCCACAGGCCGCGCTCGGCCGGGTCGGGCGAGCCGTTGTGCGGGATCACCGGCCAGAAGATCCAGCGGCCACAGATCACCAGCAGGGCGGGGAAGAGCGTGATCATGGCCAGCAGGGCCACCGCCACACCGATCGCCGCCACCGGGCCCAGGCCGCTCGTCGAGTTCATCTCGGCGGCCACCAGCACCAGCATGCCGAGTACGACCGTCGCGCCGGACGCGATGACGGCGGGGCCCGCGCGATGCAGGGCCAGCGCCATCGCCTCGTGGCGGTCCTCGTGGCGGCGCAGCTCCTCCCGGTAGCGGGCGACCAGGAGCAGGGCGTAGTCCGTCCCCGCGCCGAACACCAGCACGGTGAGAATGCCGGCGCTCTGGCCGTTCACCGTCAGGCCCGCGTGCTGGGCGAGGAAGTAGATCAGCGCCTGCGCGGTGAACAGGGCCGCGACCACGCCCAGCAAAGGCACAAGGATCAGGGTGGGGCTGCGATAGGTGAGCAGCAGCATGACGACGACCACGCCCATCGCCGAGATCAGCAGCGTCGAGTCGATGCCCTCGAAGGCCTTCGAGAAGTCCGCCGACGTACCGCCGGGCCCCGTGATGTGCACGGCCATCCCGGCCGCACCGGTACCGGCGGCGGCCCGGATGGAGTCGACGGCGGGTGCGATCCGCTCCCAGCCCTTCTCGTCCATCGTGATGGGTACGAAGATCTGCGCGGCCCGCGGCTCGGAGGCCCGGTCGTACACCGGGCCCCGGGTCTCCGCGCCCCGGATGCCGTGGTCCCGCAGCTTCTCGATGCGCGCCGCGCCCTCGGTGATCCGGGCCCGGTCCGCCGCCGTGAGACCGCTCCCGCGCGCGTAGACGACGATCGCGGGGATCTGCTCGGGCCTGAACCCCTCGGAGAGATGCAGCACCTGGGTGGACTCGGCCGACCCAGGCAGCCAGGAAGCGGCGTCGTTGTCCTGGGCATCGGTGAGCTTCTGCGCGAAGGGCGCGACGAACACGAGCAGCACCAGCCACAGGGCCAGCACCAGCCACTTGGCCCGCCGCCCACAGACGAGATGAGCGATCCCACGGTTCCCGTTCATACCGACCTCACATGGTCCGGCCCAGGGGTGCGGGGCTGTGACATCTGCGGCTCCGCCGCGCGGGCGCGACCGGCCACGGTCCACCCGCGGACTCCACACAACCCATGCCACGACGGACCCGCACGCACAACCCCCGGAGGGCATGGCAGGCTTGGGGCATGGCCGCGCAGATCAACCCCAGTATCCTGTCCGCAGACTTCGCCCGACTCGCCGAGGAGGCGAAGGCGGTCGAAGGGGCCGACTGGCTTCACGTCGATGTGATGGACAACCATTTCGTACCGAACCTCACGCTGGGTGTGCCGGTCGTAGAGTCCCTGGCCCGGGCGACGGACACCCCGCTGGACTGCCACCTGATGATCGAGGACCCCGATCGATGGGCTCCGCAGTACGTGGAAGCGGGTGCCGGTTCCGTCACCTTCCATGTGGAGGCCGCCGCCGCTCCGGTGCGGCTCGCCCGCGAGATCCGGGCGAAGGGTGCCCGGGCCTCCATGGCCCTCAAGCCCGCGACCCCGATCGAGCCGTACGAGGATCTGCTGCCCGAACTCGACATGTTGCTGATCATGACGGTCGAGCCGGGTTTCGGCGGCCAGGCGTTTCTCGACATCATGCTCCCCAAGATTCGCCGGACCCGCGAGTTGATCAGCAAGCACGGCCTTGAGCTGTGGCTCCAGGTCGACGGAGGCGTCGCCGCCTCCACCATCGAGCGCTGCGCCGAGGCAGGCGCCGATGTCTTCGTCGCGGGATCGGCTGTCTACGGCGCCGCAGACCCGGCCGAGGCGGTACGTGCACTGCGCACCCAGGCGCAGACGGCGACCGCCGGTGCGTCCTGGGCGTGCGGCCACTGAGCCAAGGGAACGTGAACGACGTACTTCTGGGCAGATCAAGCACTCGGGATCTGACAGGATGAACGGCGAATCCAGAATGTGAACAGCAGCGATGTAAGAGCAGTGAGGAGATCGCCGTGTCGGGTATGTCGGCTGGCCGGTCAGCCATGCGGATGGGACCCGCTGAGCTGGTGCAGGCGGCGGCCATGGCCCGCCGCTTCTACCTGGAGGGCAAGTCCAAGATCCAGATCGCCGAGGAGTTCGGCGTCAGCCGCTTCAAGGTGGCCCGGGTCCTGGAGACCGCTCTCGAACGGGATCTGGTGCGGATCGAGATCCGTGTCCCGGCCGAACTGGACGCCGAGCGCTCGGACGCGCTGCGCGCCCGGTACGGCCTCAGGCACGCGGTCGTGGTCGAGTCCCCGGCCGAGGCCTCCGAGGAGTCACCCGATCCTGAGAACCTCGGTGAAGTGGCCGCCGACCTGCTCGGCGAACTGGTGAACGAGGGCGATGTGCTGGGCCTCGCCTGGGGCCGGTCCACCATCCACATGGCGGCGGCCCTCGACCGGCTGGCGCCCTGCACGGTGGTCCAGCTGACGGGCGTATACGACGCCGGAACCGCCGAGCGCGGCTCCGTCGAGGCGGTCCGCCGCGCCGCCCAGGTGTCCGGCGGCGACGCGCACCCCATCTACGCCCCGATGCTGCTGCCCGACGCGGCCACCGCGGCCGCGCTGCGCAACCAGACCGGGATCGCGCGGGCCTTCGAGTACTTCGACAAGGTCACCGTCGCCTGCGTCTCCATCGGCTCCTGGGAAGCCGGTATCTCGACGGTGCACGACATGCTCAGCGACGAGGAGCGCGGCCACTACGCGTCCCTGGGTGTCGCCGCCGAGATGTCCGCGCACCTCTTCGACAGCGAGGGGCGCCGGGTCGGCCGTGACCTCGGCGAGCGGTGCATCACCGTCAAGACGGACCAGCTCCGCCGGGTTCCCGAGGTCGTCGCGATCGCGGGCGGGCAGCGCAAGGCCGCGGCGATCGACGCGGTGCTGCGGTCCGGGCTGGTCACCAGCCTGGTCACGGACACCTCGGCCGCGGACTACCTGATGACGGCGGGCCCGACGCCGAAGCCGGCGCTCAACAGGGCGGACCCGGACGGGATCTGACGGTTTGTGAAGTGCGGGCGGTGCCCGGGTTCCCTTCGGGGCCCGGGCACCGTTCTGTTCCGTGCGCCGCCGTCCTCAGTCGCGCTCGTCGCCCTCCGGGTCCACGCGCGGCAGGATCCGGTCGAGCCGGCGCGGCGTCCACCAGGCGTGGGCACCCAGCAGCGTCATGACCGCCGGCACCAGCAGCAGCCGTACGACCGTCGCGTCGATGAGCACGCTCACGGCGAGTCCCAGGCCGAGCATCTTGACCACCACGTTGTCGCTCAGGACGAACGCGGCGAAGACGCTCACCATGATCAGGGCCGCGCAGGTGATCACCCGGGCGGTGATCTCCAGGGCGTGGGCCACGGACGCCCGTGCGTCGCCGCTGCGCAGCCAGGCCTCGTGGACGCGGGAGAGCAGGAAGATCTCGTAGTCCATGCTGAGCCCGAAGATGATCGCGAACATCATCATCGGCACATAGCTCTCGATGGGCACCTTGCCCGTGACACCCAGCGCGGGCCCGCCCCAGCCCCACTGGAAGACGGCCACGACGACGCCGTACGAGGCCGCGATCGACAGAACGTTGAGCACGGCCGCCTTCAGCGCCACCAGCAGGCCCCGGAAGACGGCCAGGATGATCAGGAAGGCGAGGGCGACGACCACGCCGATGATCAGCGGGAGGCGGCTCGCGACGATGTCGCGGAAGTCGACCTGGGCGGCGGTCGTACCGGTCACATAGCCGTGCGCCACCGTTCCGGAGACGGCATCGGGCAGCGTGTCGTCGACCAGGCGGTTCGTCAGGTCGGTGGTCGTCCCGCTCTGTGGCGCCGCCTTGGAGTAGACCGTGCCGACCAGGACATCGCCGTCCTTGGTCGCGGTGAGCGGGGTGACGGTGGCGGCGCCCGGTACGTCCGTCAGCGCCTTGGGCGCCTTCGAGGCGAGGGCGGAGCGCTGGTCGGCGGGCACCTTCGTCTGGTCGATGACGACGGTCAGCGGGCCGTTGGAGCCGGGCCCGAACGACTGGGCCATGATGTCGTACGCCCGCCGGTCCGTGAACGACTTCGGATCGGCGCCGTCCCCGATGTGGCCGAGCTGGATGGACGCCACCGGGATCGCCAGCACCAGCACCGTCAGGACCCCGCCGGCCAGGAACCACCAGGGGCGCCGCTCGACGCGCTGCGCGTACCGGTGCCAGGCGCCGTGGCCCTCGGCATCGTCGGGGCCGGCCTCGGCGACCGGCCGGCGCACCCGATAGCGGTCGATACGGCGGCCGATGAGCCCCAGCAGGGCCGGGACCAGGGTGAGGGCGCCCACGACCGCGGAGACCACCGTCACGGCGGCGGCCACGCCCAGCTTGCCGATGAAGGTGACCCCGGAGACGGACAGTCCGGCCAGCGCGACGATCACCGTGCAGCCGGAGACCAGGACGGCCCGCCCGCTGGTGGCGGTGGCGCGGCCCGCGGCCCGGACCGGATCGTCGCCGTCCATGAGGTTCTGCCGGTGCCGGGTGATCAGGAACAGCGCGTAGTCGATGCCCACGCCCAGGCCGATCATCGTGGCCAGCGTGGGCGAGACCGTGGCGAAGGTGAACGCCGCCGCGAGCAGCCCGAGGCAGGCCAGACCGCCGATGACGCTGATCAGCGCGGTCAGCAGGGGGATGCCGGCGGCGAGGACGCTGCCGAAGCCGACCAGCAGGACGACGATCGCCACCGCGAACCCGATCAGCTCGCTGACCCGGTCGTCGGCGGCGGGCCGGGCCAGCTCGCCCAGCGGTCCGCCGTACTCGACCTGCACACCGGCCGAGTCGTCGACGCCGTCGAGGTAGCCGTCGCCGAGGGTGGACGGCTGGACGTCGAAGCGGACGGTGACGTACGCGGTCTTCGCGTCGCCGGAGAGCGGGCCGACGGTCTGCTTGCCGGGGGGCGGTGAGCCCGGCGGCGGCAGCGGGTTCTGGACGGACAGGACGTGCGGGAGTTTCTGCAGGTCGGCGACCGTCTGGGACATCTGTGTGGACGCGGAGGTGAGAGGCTTGGCCTTGTCCCGCAGCACGATCTGACTGCCGTAGCCGCCGGCCGCCGGATCGTGCTTCTTCAGCACGTCGAGGCCCTGCTGCGACTGGACTCCGGGCAGAGAGAAGTTGTCGGAGTAGTCACCGCCGAAGGAACGGTTGAGCACCTGGAGCGCGGCGAGCACGACCAGCCAGGCCACGATGACGATCACGAAGTGCCGGGCACACCACTCGCCCAGCCGGCGCAGTCTCCCACGCGTGTCCTTGCGTCCCCCCGATGCTGGTGCTGGTGTTGCTGTCGGCGATGACATGCGCGGCTCCCGCCGGAGACTCTGCCGGTCATCTTCATTGAACGACTCGCCGATCAACGTGTCCTGTTGGGAGGCTGTCACCCGGGTCCTCGCCCGGTTTCCCGCCCGGGTCCTCGTTGTCATGGGGCGGGCGGTGGGATGTACTACAGCGATGATCACTTCGACCTTTCGCGACCCGGCACGGCGGTACTGAGATGACCGACCACCCCCTCGCTCCGGTGTTCGACGGCCGCGCGCCCGCCGGTGTCCTGTCCTGGCCCGCCGCACTGCCGGCGGAGCGCGCGCTCGAAGCCGCCCGTGAGGCCGGCTGGGAGGCCGCCGACCTCGACCTCGCCGAGGTGTCGGACAGGGCCGGGCTGATGACGGCCTGCGCCACCGCGATGCGCTTCCCGGACCACTTCGGCTCCAACTGGGACGCCCTGGCGGACTGTCTCGGCGACCTGGCGTGGTGGCCCGCGAGCCGGGGCCGGCTCCTCCTCGTCCGCAACTGGCAGGCGTACGCGGCGGCCCGGCCCGCGGAGTGGAACACGCTCCAGGAGATCTTCGCCGACGCCGCCGCGAGCTGGCGGGAGACGCAGACGGGACTGGCGGTGGTGATGGTGCTCGCCTGAACTCCCCGCGGCGGTCCATCGGAGGATGGCACCAGCCGTCCCACGATTCGTCTGGACGATCCGACCAGGCGGTTTCAGGTCACCGGCATGGGACAATGAGGTACGTGCTCTTCCCCCTGGCTGTCCTGTCCGGGGGCCACCTCTGATCGACCGGGATGTGCAGCACGTGCGTTTCCTCAACGACATCCAGCCCTCGTACGACCTGACGTACGACGACGTCTTCATGGTCCCGCGCCGTTCCGCCGTGGGTTCCCGGCAGGCCGTGGACCTCGGCTCCCCGGACGGTACGGGTACGACGATCCCGCTGGTCGTCGCCAACATGACCGCCATCGCGGGCCGCCGGATGGCCGAGACCGTCGCACGGCGCGGTGGGCTCGTCGTCATCCCGCAGGACATCCCGATCGAGGTCGTCACCGATGTCGTGTCCTGGGTGAAGAGCCGTCACCTCGTCCTCGACACGCCGATCATGCTCGTCCCCCACCAGACCGTCGCCGACGCCCTCGCCCTGCTGCCCAAGCGGGCCCACAACGCGGGTGTGGTGGTCGACGCCGAGCAGCGGCCGGTCGGTGTGGTCACCGACGCCGACCTGACCGGTGTGGACCGCTTCACCCAGCTCTCCGAGGTCATGTCGAAGGACCTGCTGCTCCTCGACGCCGACATCGACCCGCGCGAGGCCTTCAACCGCCTCGACGGCGCCAACCGGCGGTACGCGCCCGCAGTCGACGCCGACGGCAGGCTCGCCGGCATCCTCACCCGCAAGGGCGCCCTGCGTGCCACCCTCTACACGCCGGCCACGGATGTGAACGGCCGTCTGCGGATCGCCGCCGCCGTCGGCATCAACGGCGATGTGGCCGGAAAGGCGCAGCAACTGCTCGACGCGGGCGTCGACACGCTCGTCATCGACACCGCACACGGTCACCAGGAGTCGATGCTCAGCGCCATCAAGCTGGTCCGCGACCTCGACCCGCACGTCCCGATCGCCGCGGGCAACATCGTCGCCGCCGAGGGCGTCAGGGATCTGATCGAGGCGGGCGCCGACATCATCAAGGTCGGCGTCGGACCGGGCGCCATGTGCACCACCCGCATGATGACGGGCGTGGGCCGGCCACAGTTCTCGGCGGTCCTGGAGTGCGCGGCCGAGGCGAAGAAGTACGGCAAGCACGTGTGGGCGGACGGCGGCGTACGCCACCCCCGTGACGTCGCGATGGCGCTGGCCGCCGGTGCGTCCAACGTCATGGTCGGCTCCTGGTTCGCGGGAACGTACGAGTCCCCGGGCGACCTCCAGCAGGACGCCGCCGGGCACCTCTACAAGGAGTCGTTCGGCATGGCGTCGGCGCGTGCGGTACGCAACCGTACGTCGGAGGAGTCGGCGTACGACCGGGCCCGCAAGGCGCTTTTCGAGGAGGGCATCTCCACGTCCCGGATGTTCCTCGACCCGGCCCGTCCGGGCGTCGAGGACCTGATCGACTCGATCATCGCGGGCGTCCGCTCCTCCTGCACCTACGCGGGCGCCAACTCCCTGGAGGAGTTCGCCCAGAAGGCCGTCGTCGGCATCCAGAGCGCCGCCGGGTACGCGGAGGGCAAGCCGCTCCACGCCAGCTGGAGCTGACCCGACCGTGCTGAACGATCTCGACGAACGTATCGTGCACGCCCTCGCCGAGGACGCGCGTCGCTCCTACGCGGACATCGGGCAGTTGGTCGGGCTGTCCGCGCCGGCGGTGAAGCGGCGGGTGGACCGGTTGCGGGCGAGCGGGGCGATCACCGGGTTCACCGTGCGGGTGGATCCGGCGGCGCTGGGGTGGGAGACGGAGGGGTTCGTCGAGATCTACTGCCGGCGGAACACCTCGCCGGAGACGATTCAGCGGGGGCTGGAGCGGTATCAGGAGGTGGTGGCCGCGTCCACCGTGACGGGGGAGGCGGATGCGGTGGTGCAGGTTTTCGCCTCTGATATGCGGCACTTCGAGCGGGTGCTTGAGCGGATCGCGGGGGAGCCGTTCGTGGAGCGGACGAAGTCCGTGTTGGTGCTGTCGCCGTTGTTGCGGCGGTTTTCTTCGGGGTCGCCGGCTTAAGGGGCCGTGACGCACGATCAGGAGGCGATGCCCCTTCAGGGCCGAAAGCGGGGGTCTGGGGGCGGCAGCCCCCAGGAACAGGACGGGACGGGTAGGGGCGGCGGGGGCGAGGACAACGAATCGCCACGCCAGCCCCGTTTCACGCAACGAATCGCTCACCGGCGCGCAACGGCTCCGCCTTGTCCCGCCGAGCCCGCCCCCCGTACCGTCTAATCCGTATCCCCAACCCCTTAAGCCCCTGCAAGGACCCCGCATGCGCACCGCCCTGCTCCAGAGCTCCGGCCGCCCCGGCTCCCTCGTCGAGAACCTCAAGGTGCTCGACGAGGCCGCGGGCCGGTCCGCCGCCGCGGGCGCCGCGCTGCTGGCCGCGCCGGAGATGTTCCTCACCGGGTACGCGATCGGCGACGGCATCGGCCACCTCGCCGAGCCCGCCGACGGCGACTCCGCCGACGCGGTCGCCGAGATCGCCACCCGGCACGGCCTCGCCATCGCCTACGGCTACCCCGAGCGGGCCGGAGACCAGGTCTTCAACTCCGCGCAGCTCGTCTCCGCCGACGGCGACCGTCTCGCCAACTACCGCAAGACCCACCTCTTCGGCTGCTTCGAACGCGACCACTTCACACCGGGCGAGCAGCCCGTCGTACAGGCCGAACTGGACGGACTCCGGGTCGGCCTGATGATCTGTTACGACGTCGAGTTCCCGGAGAACGTCCGCGCCCACGCCCTCGCCGGCACCGACCTCCTGCTGGTCCCGACGGCGCAGATGCACCCGTTCCAGTTCGTCGCCGAGTCCGTCGTACCGGTGCGGGCCTTCGAGAACCAGCTGTACGTCGCCTACGTCAACAGGGTCGGCCAGGAAGGGGAGTTCGACTTCGTCGGGCTCTCCACGCTCGCCGGACCCGACGGAGTCGCCCGCACCCGGGCCGGTCGCGGTGAGGAACTCCTCCTCGCCGACGTCGACCCCGTTCTCCTCGCCGCCTCCCGCGAGGCGAACCCGTATCTCCAGGACCGGCGCCCCGGCCTGTACGGCTCCCTCGTCTGAGCCTCACTTCCCCCTCACCTCACCTCGCCTGTTCCGCCCGCAAGGAGTCCGTACCCCATGACGTCCACGGTGCCCACCGCCGTCCAGCACGCCGATGCGCAGCAGCCGCCGATCACCATGTTCGGACCGGACTTCCCCTACGCCTACGACGACTTCCTCGCCCACCCGGCCGGTCTCGGGCAGGTGCCCGCGACCGAGCACGGCACCGAGGTCGCCGTCATCGGCGGCGGGCTGTCGGGGATCGTGGCCGCGTACGAGCTGATGAAGATGGGCCTCAAGCCCGTGGTGTACGAGGCCGATCAGATCGGCGGGCGGCTGCGGACCGTCGGGTTCGACGGCTGCGACCCCTCCCTCACCGCCGAGATGGGCGCGATGCGCTTCCCGCCCTCCTCCACCGCCCTCCAGCACTACATCGACCTGGTGGACCTGGAGACCCGGCCGTTCCCCAACCCCCTTGCCCAGTGCACCCCTTCGACGGTCGTCGACCTCAAGGGCGAGTCGCACTACGCCGAGACGGTCGGCGACCTGCCGCAGGTCTACCGTGATGTCGCCGAGGCCTGGAGCACGTGCCTCGAAGAGGGCGCCGACTTCTCCGACATGAACCGGGCCCTGCGTGAGCGCGACATCCCGCGCATCCGCGAGATCTGGGCCCGGCTCGTCGAGAAGCTCGACAACCAGACCTTCTACGGCTTCCTCTGCGACTCCGAGGCCTTCAGGTCGTTCCGGCACCGCGAGATCTTCGGCCAGGTCGGCTTCGGGACGGGCGGCTGGGACACCGACTTCCCCAACTCGATCCTGGAGATCCTTCGGGTCGTCTACACCGAGGCCGACGACCATCACCGGGGCATCGTGGGCGGCAGCCAGCAACTGCCGCTGCGGCTCTGGGAACGCGAGCCCGGGAAGATCGTCCACTGGCCGTACGGGACCTCCCTCGCGTCCCTGCACGTGAACGGCGTACCGCGCCCGGCCGTGACCCGCCTCCACCGCACGGCCGGCAACCGGATCACCGTCACCGACGCGGGCGGCGACATCCGTACGTACCCGGCGGCCGTCTTCACCGCCCAGTCCTGGATGCTGCTCTCGAAGATCGCCTGCGACGACTCGCTGTTCCCGATCGACCACTGGACCGCCATCGAGCGCACCCACTACATGGAGTCCAGCAAGCTCTTCGTGCCGGTCGACCGGCCGTTCTGGCTCGACAAGGACGAGAACACCGGGCGGGACGTGATGTCCATGACCCTCACCGACCGTATGACGCGCGGGACGTACCTCCTCGACGACGGCCCGGACAAGCCCGCCGTCATCTGCCTGTCGTACACCTGGTGCGACGACAGCCTCAAGTGGCTGCCGCTGTCCGCGAACGAGCGGATGGAGGTCATGCTGAAGTCGCTCGGTGAGATCTATCCGAAGGTCGACATCCGGAAGCACGTCATCGGCAACCCGGTCACCGTGTCCTGGGAGAACGAGCCCTACTTCATGGGCGCGTTCAAGGCCAACCTGCCCGGCCACTACCGTTACCAGCGGCGCCTGTTCACGCACTTCATGCAGGACCGGCTGCCCGCCGACAAGCGGGGTCTCTTCCTCGCCGGTGACGACATCTCCTGGACGGCGGGCTGGGCGGAGGGCGCCGTCCAGACCGCGCTGAACGCGGTCTGGGGCGTCATGCACCAGTTCGGCGGGACCACCGATCCGACCAACCCGGGCCCCGGTGACGTGTACGACGAGATCGCACCCGTCGAACTCCCGGAGGACTAGGGGCTGTCGGGGTCGGTCAGATCCCGGCCGCCCGTGCCGCCTCGTACAACTCGGCGGCCAGGTCCTTGAGTTCACCGGCGTCCCTCGGGGTGTCGCCGAAGTCGAAGAAGAACTCGTCGAGGCCGATCTCGGCGTGGGCGGCGAGGTCCGTCACGATCTGGTCGACGCTGCCCTGGAAGGGCTGGCGGTCGGCGCCGTCGTACGCCTTCACCGTGTAGGCGGGGTTCACCCGCACCGCCGTTTCGATCGGCCTCGTGCGGCCCTTCTCGGCGGCGAAGTCCTGCACCTGCCGCCACTGGGCGGCGAGTTGCTCGGCGCCCATGGCGATCGGGTTCCATCCGTCGCCGCGCTCGACGAGGCGGGTCAGGGACCTCTTGCTGAAGGCGGGCAGGAATATCGGGATCGGCCGGGCGGGCTTGGGGCCGACGACGGCCGACGCGATCTTCGTCAGGCTGCCGTCGTACTGGACCGGGTCCGGGCCCCAGACCGCCCGGCACACGTCGAGGATCTCGTCCAGGACCTTGCCGCGCTCGGCGAACGGGGCCACCCCGGCGGCGGCGTACTCGTCGAGGGACCAGCCGGTGCCGAGGCCCGCCACCACCCGGCCGCCGCTCGCCGCGTCCAACGTGCCGAGTGTGCGGGCCAGTTGGAACGGGCCGTGCAGTGGGGCGACCAGCACGCTGGTGCCGAGGCGGGCGCGCTCGGTGGCCGCGGCGGCCAGCGTCAGCGTCACCAGGGGTTCGGCGAGACCGCGGTACGCGTCGGGCCAGGGGACGCCCTCCATGCCGTACAGGCCCTGGGTCGCGGGTTCCGGGTACAGGGCGCGTTCGAACACCCACAGGCTCTCGTAGCCGATCTGTTCGGCCGCGCGTGCCACGTCCGGCACGTCCCGTCCGATCTCGTACTGGTGTGACTGCGGAAGACCCAGACCCAGGCGGACGGCCATGCTCGTGCTCCTTCGCAAGAGATGTTCTAGTCCTCGAACGTACAACGTTCACCTAGCTCTGGCGGAGGCCCTGCGCAGGAGTGGCCGGATCAGTCCGGCAGTGGCGTGAGGAGCATGCGGCTCGCGAAGCCGACCGCCGCGTCGAGGCGGTCGGTGAACTCCTCGGCGACATCGGGCAGCCGGCGCAGCGCCCACAGCGTGCGGGCCGCCGACCAGGTGGCGGCCCGGGCCCGCTCCATGCTCCACGCGCCGAGCAGATGGGTGAGCGGATCGGCGATCTGGAGCAGGTCGGGACCCGGCATCAGCTCTTCGCGGACGCACTCCTCCAGCGAGACGAGTAGATCGCCCACGCTCTCGAACTCATCCTCAAGATCGGCCGGTTCGCAGTCGAGCGTACGACAGGCGTCCACGACGGCGAGCGCCAGATCGTGCCCGATGTGCGCATTGATGCCCGCGAGCGCGAACTGCAGCGGGCGTACGCCGGGATGGCGGCGGAACTGGAGCAACGGGCGCCAGCAGGCGGGCGCGTGGTCGTCCTCGGCAACCCGCAGATATCGCTCGGCGAACCGTACGTCCAGGGTGATCGCGGCCTCGGCGTCAGGGAACGCGCCGGCCTCCAGCCGCCGGTCGAAGGCCTCCGTGACCGCGAGGTAGACGCGGTTGAAGACCGCCAGCCCGTCGCGCGGCGGCAGGTGTGCCTCCAGCGCGCGCATACGGGAGAGGACCTGGTCGACAGAAGTGGTGAACTGTTCCAATTGCACCATGAGGGCAGGGTCCCAGTCCTAGGCTGGCCCACGTGCCGCCGGGCCGGACGCTTCCCCAGAACGGGGGAACGCGCCCGCCGCGGCAGAGGAAGAGGTGTTGTACGTGTCAGGCTTGCGCGCCCACCGCCTGGCCGCGCGCCGGGCCGAACGCAGCCGCGCCGCCCGGCGTTCCGTCATGGTCGCCGCCGCCTCGGTCGTGGTCGCCGTGGGCACCGCGACCGGGCTGCTCTCCGCGCTCGACGACGGCCGCGGTGGCGGTGCCGACGAGGCCAGGCCCGAGGTGACCAGCTCACCCCTGCTCGCCCCGCTGCCGGCCGTGACGTCGGCCCCGCCCACGCCGAGCGCCTCGAAGTCGCCCTCCCCGTCCGCCCGTACGACAGAGGCGAGGAAGCCGAGCCGTAGGCCCTCGTCCGCGGCGCCTGAGCCCGAGCCGGAGGCGAAGCGGGCGCCCGCCGCGGTGTCCGCCCGCCTCTACCGCTACCCCGACTCCCAGGTCCTCGACTGGGTCGGCGCCCACCGCGACGATCCGCGGCGCCCCGTCATCGAGGCGGAGATCGCCGACCGTCCAGCGGCGGTCTGGTTCGCCGACTTCACGCCCTCGACGATCGCCTCCCGGGTCCGCGCGGTCACCGCGGGCGCGGCGGGCGCCGGCCGGGTCCCGGTCCTCGTGCCCTACGCCGTGCCGGACCGCGACTGCGGCGGCGCCTCCCAGGGCGGCGCGCCCGACCTCGACGCGTACGACGGCTGGATCGACGCGTTCGCGGCGGGCCTCGGCTCCGACGAGGTCATCGTCGTCCTGGAGCCCGACTCGATCGCCCAGTCCGACTGTCTCTCCGCGGGCCAGCGCGCCGACCGCTTCGCCTCGCTGGCCCGCGCGGGCCGCGCCCTCAAGGCCGCCGACCCCAACGCCCGCGTCTACTACGACGCGGGCCACTCCGGCTGGAATGCCCCCGCCAAGCAGGCGGCCCTCCTCCGTCAGGCGGGCGCCGCCTCGGCCGCCTCCTCCGACGGCGTCTTCAGCAACGTCTCAAACTTCCACCGCACGGACGACGAGATCGCGTACGACCGACAGGTCCTCGACGCCCTCGGTGGCCCTGCCGGCCTCGGAGCCGTGATCGACACCAGCCGCAACGGCAACGGCGCCCCGGCCGACGGCGAGTGGTGCGACCCGGACGGCCGGAAACTCGGCCGGGCGCCGACCACGAGCACCGGCGAGGCGCGGATCGACGCCTATCTGTGGGTCAAGCTGCCGGGGGAGTCGGACGGCTGCAAGGGCGCACCTGGCACGTTCACCCCGTCGTACGCCTACGACCTGGCGCGCTGAGCCGACCGGAGGGTGATTCTGAGCGTGCGCTTAGGATGAGGACGCGTAAATAACTGCATCCACCATTCATGCCGTACGCCCCAGGAGCCCCGCCCGTGACCGCCGAAGCCGAAGTCGCAGCGCCCATGTCCTCCGCCGATCCGGACGGCTCGTACGGGCGGCTGATGCCCGTCACCGTCCACTTCGACGACCTCGACTCCCTCGGCATGCTCCACAACGCCCGCTACCCGCTGCTGGTGGAGCGGGCCTGGAACGAGCTTCTGCACGGCTACGGCTTCACCTTCGACGGCGACTGGGCGGCGGCCGGCGACTTCTGCAACGTGGTCAGGGAACTGCTCATCAGCTACGAGGCGCCGGTCGACCGGCCCGGCGCCTACGCCGTGCACCTCTGGGTGGAACGCCTCGGCACCACCGGTCTCACCTACGGCTTCCGGCTCTGCTCGGCCGACGGTGAGGTGACATACGCCCGGGGCACCCGGGTGCTGGTCCGGCTCGACGCCGGCACCCTGCGGCCCACGCCGTGGAGCGACCGGTTCAGGGCCTGCGGTCGGAAACTGCTGCGCCCGGCGGACTGATCCTCGGGCGGTCCTTCTCGCCGGCGCGCAGCACTCCCGCGAACCCGGCGAGCCCGCCCGCCAGCACCGTGACCAGCCCGAACGACACCACCAGGCTCGTCGCCTGGGCCAGCGTCCCGATCGCGCTCGGCGCGACCAGGCCCGAGGTGTACGTGATGGTGGCGACGCCCGCGATGGCCTGACTGGGGTTGGGGCCGCTGCGGCCCGCCGCCGCGAAGCACAGCGGGACGACCACGGCGATGCCGAGACCGAGCAGCGCGAAGCCGGTCATCGCCGTGGCGGGATGCTCCGCGACCACGATGAGGACACCGCCGAGTACGGCGAGCGCGCCGCCCGCGCGGACCGTGCGCACCGCGCGGAAACGGTTCACGACCGCGTCGCCGACGAGCCGGGCCACCGCCATCGTCAGCATGAAGCCGGTCGTGGAAGCCGCCGCCAGACCGTCCGAGGTGCCCAGCTCGTCCCGCAGATACACCGCCGACCAGTCCAGGCTCGCGCCCTCCGCGAACACCGCGCAGAAGCCGATCGTGCCGATCAGCAGCGCGGACCTGGGCGGCAGCGCGAACCTCGGGGGTGGCTCCTCGTCCTCGGTGGGACGCAGATCGAGCACCCAGCGGCACGCGGCCACGCCGAGCACCGTGAGGATCGCCGCCGCGAGTACGTGATGGAGGCGAGCGTCCGAACCCAGATGCGCGGCGAGAGTGCCGCCCGCCGCGCCGATCAGGGCGCCCGCACTCCACATGCCGTGCAGGCCGGACATGATCGACCTGCCCAGCCGGTTCTCGATCTCCACGCCCAACGCGTTCATCGCCACGTCCGCCATGCCGGCGGTGGCGCCGTAGACGAACAGGGCGAGGCAGAGCGTGGGGAGGTTCGGGGCAAGGGCGGGCAGGACCAGTGCCAGGGTCCAGAGCGCGATCAGGCCGCGCAGCGCCGTACGGGCGCCGAAGCGGTGGCTGATGCGGCCCGCGAGCGGCATCGCGAGGGACGCGCCGAGTGCGGGGAACGCCAGCGCCAGGCCCAACTGCCCCGCGCTGACCGAGGCGTGGTCCTGGATCCACGGCACCCGGGTCGCGAACGAGCCGGTGACGGCGCCGTGCACGGCGAAGACAGCGGCCACGGCGTACCGGGCGCGCTTCACCTCGTCTCGGTCGTACAGCACTGCACTCATTCTGCGGCCCTTCCCCGGGTCGGCTCTCCGTCGTGTCTCCATCTGTGTCGCGGAACCCCCGCCCCGCGCTGCCGTAAACTATCAGGAACCCTGCCTGATAGATAGCGAGATACCGGCCGTCCGCAGCGGGAACGGCCCCGCCGATCTGGAAGGATCTCGGCATGCCCGCATCACCGAGCACCGCCCGGGCCATCAACGACCGGCTCGCCCTGCGTCTGCTCCAGCAGGAGGGCCCGTTGACGGCCGGGCGGTTGAAGCAGTTCACCGGCCTGTCCCGGCCGACGGTCGCCGACCTCGTCGAACGCCTCACCGCCGCCGGACTGATCACGGTCGTGGGGGAGTCGGGGGAGCAGCGCCGAGGACCGAACGCGAAGGTGTACGGGATCGTCGCCGGCCTCGCCCACCTGGCCGCCCTCGACGTCCGTACCGAAGGTGTCTCCGTCGTCGTCGCCGACCTGCTGGGCGAGGTGCTCGCCGAGGCGTCCGTGCCGATCGGGGGCGACACCGGCACCGGCCCCGCCGTCGAACAGGCGGTCGCTCTCGTCGAGCGGGTCGCCAAGGAAGCCGGGGCCGGGCAGTTGCACACGGTCGGGATCGGCGCCCCCGGCCTGATCGACCCGGCGACCGGTGAACTCCGGGACTCCACGGGCCTGCCCGAGTGGCACCGCAGGCTGGTCGCCGCGCTCCAGGAGCGGCTTCCCGGGACCCGCGTGATCGTCGAGAACGAGACCAACCTCGCCGCCCTCGCCGAACAGCGCGACGGCGCGGCCCGCGACCGGGACACCTTCGTACTGCTGTGGCTCGGCCACGGCACCGGCGCGGCCGTGGTCCTCGACGGCATCCTGCGCCGGGGGGCCTCCGGCGGTACCGGCGAGATCGGCTTCCTGCCGGTGCCGGGCACGGGACAGCTGCCGTCGGCCACGGACTGCGCGGGCGGCTTCCACTCCCTCGCCGGCGCGGCGGCGATCGCCCGACTGGCGGGTGCGCAGGACCTGGTGGCCGACGCCGCCGCCCATGAACCCTACGCGGCGGCGCTGGTCCGCGCGGCCGTGGCGGCCCCCGAAGCCCCGGCCCACGCCCGTTTCCTCGGCACCCTCGCCGACCGCATCGCCATCGGCGCCGCTTCCGTCGTCGCCGTCCTCGACCCGGGGTGCGTGGTGCTGGGCGGCGAGGTCGGCCGGGCGGGCGGCGACGTACTCGCCGCGCGCGTCGAGGAACGGCTTGCCCGGATGTCGCCCCTCCCGGCTCAGGTCCGCGCGAGCACGCTGGGCGGCGGAGCGGTACTGCGCGGGGCGTTGCTGACGGCGCGGGAGGGTGCGCAGGAGGTGCTGTTCGGGGCGTCGGTCGGGTAGCGCGGGAAGCCGTGAGGGACCGGCGGCGGGCAAGGGCCGTCGACACCGCCACCGGTCCGGCACCGACGCTATGAGGCCTGGACCATGACGGTCAATAGGTATGGACCAATTGTGCGGCTTGACCGCCCGTCTCACACCTGCCGTCCATCCCCGTCGATTATTCCCATCGGTTCTTGTGAGTCAGTCCACAGAACTCACCCGCATGGAGTACGGCCGGGCGTGGCACACTGGCCTCTAACAGAAGCAGCGCACTCCGGGGTCGGTGAAAGTCCGAACCGGCGGTTACAGTCCGCGACCCGTCCGCATTTTTTCGGCGGCCGGTTGACCAGGTGGAATTCCTGGACCGACGGTTAAAGTCCGGATGGGAGGCAGTGCGCGGCGGGCGGGCATTCGTGCGCGCCGCCGTACCGCTCGGCCGTGGGCCGAGCTCCGTCCGGCGTCGCTCCCGATGTTCCTGCCCGTTCACAGCTGTCGTCATCGACAGGCCCCGGAGTCCGTGCCCGAAAGAGGCAGGGAGGACCCGGGAAGTGTTCACCGGAATCGTCGAAGAACTGGGCGAAGTCACGGCGGTCGAGAACCTCGGCGACGCCTCGCGCTTCAGGCTCCGTGGCCCCGTTGTCACCGAAGGCGCCCGCCACGGCGACTCCATCGCCGTCAACGGCGTGTGTCTCACGGTCGTCGAACACGAGGGCGACGAGTTCACCGCCGACGTCATGGCGGAGACCCTCGACCGCTCCAGCCTGGGCGTCCTCGCCGTCGGCTCCCGCGTCAACCTCGAACGCCCCATGGCCCTGGGCGCCCGCCTCGGCGGCCACATCGTGCAGGGCCACGTCGACGGCACGGGCACGGTCCTCGAACGCAGGCCGTCCGAGAACTGGGAGATCGTCAAGGTCTCGCTCCCCGCCGACCTCACCCGCTATGTCGTCGAGAAGGGTTCCATCACCGTCGACGGCATCAGCCTCACCGTCGTCGACGCCGGGCCGGACTGCTTCACCGTCAGCCTCATCCCCACCACCCTCGACCTGACCACGCTCGGCCGCAAGCAGCCCGGCGACCCGGTCAACCTCGAGGTCGACGTCATCGCGAAGTACGTCGAGCGGCTGCTCGGACCGCAGGGGGCGGCGAAGTGAACCGGCTGAACACCGAGGCGTTCACCTTTCTCGACCAGCACATCCTCTGGTCGGACATGATCGGCAACATCCTCGGCCTGATCGCCCTCGCCCTCGGCTGGCGGCGCTCCATCTGGAGCTGGCCCGTGCAGTTCCTGTCCGGCCTCGTCCTCTTCGGCGCCTTCTTCGGCCACCTCACCGGCAGCGCGGGCAAGCAGGTCGTCGTCATGGCCGTCGCCGGCTACGGCTGGTGGCAGTGGAACCGCCACCAGGGCGACTCCGCGGACGGTCACATCACCCCGCGGTTCGCCAGCTGGCGCGAACGCGCGGCCATGATCGGCGCCGCCGCCGTCGGCACGGTCGCGGTGGCCCTGCTCTTCAAGGCCTTCCCGACCCTGTCCTGGGACCCCTGGCCGGACGCCTACATCTTCGTCGGCACCGTCGTCGCCATGTACGCCCAGGCACGCGGCATGGTCGAGTTCTGGTTCGCCTGGCTCCTCGTCGACCTCGTCGGCGTCCCCCTCAACTTCGCCAACGGCTACGCCTTCTCCGGCTTCGTCTACGTCATCTACGGCGCGCTCGTCCTGTGGGGCATGCGCGACTGGTGGCTGCGCTCCCGCAAGGACACGCGGCCCGTCCTGGAAGGAGCGCCCGCATGACCGCCCTCCCGTCTCCCACCACCGCCCCGAACGAGACGCCACGCGCCACCCCTTCGATCCCGCCGATCCTCTACAGCACGGACAACATCGAGGACTGGTCCCTCGACCCGATCGAACAGGCCATCGCGGACATCGCGGCCGGCCGCCCGGTCGTGGTGGTCGACGACGAGGACCGGGAGAACGAGGGCGACCTCGTCATCGCCGCCGAGAAGGCGACCCCCGAGATCGTCGCGTTCATGATGAGCGAGTGCCGCGGGCTCATCTGCGCCCCCATGGAGGGCGACGAGCTCGACCGGCTCCGGCTGCCACAGATGGTCGACGACAACACCGAGTCGATGAAAACCGCGTTCACAGTCTCCGTCGACGCATCCGCGGTTCACGGTGTGAGCACCGGTATCTCGGCTTCCGACCGGGCTACCACGCTTCAGCTCCTCGCGGGCGGCGACGCGGGCGCCGACGACTTCGTCCGCCCCGGCCACATCTTCCCGCTGCGCGCCCGGCCCGGCGGTGTGCTGGTCCGCAACGGCCACACCGAGGCCGCCGTAGACCTCGCCCGCCTCGCGGGGCTGCGCCCGGCCGGCGCCATCGTGGAGATCGCCGGCGAGGACGGCCGGATGCTCCGCCTGCCCGAACTGATCCCCTTCGCCCGCAAGCACGGACTGACGATCATCTCCATCGAGGACCTGGTCGCCTACCGCAAGAGCGCCGAACCCACCGTCCGCCGCGAGGCCGAGACCCGACTCCCCACCGCCTTCGGCACGTTCACGGCGTACGGCTACCGCTCGACCGTCGACGGCGTCGAGCACGTCGCCCTCGTCCACGGCGACATCGGCGCCGACGACGGCGAGGACGTCCTGGTCCGCGTCCACTCCGAATGCCTCACCGGGGACGTCTTCCACTCCCTGCGCTGCGACTGCGGTCCCCAGCTGGAGACCTCCCTCGAACGCATCCGGGACGAGGGCCGGGGAGTCGTCGTCTACCTGCGCGGCCACGAGGGGCGCGGCATCGGACTGCTGTCCAAGCTCCGGGCGTACGAACTCCAGGAACAGGGCCGCGACACCCTCGACGCCAACCTGGAGCTCGGCCTGCCCGCCGACGCCCGGGACTACGGGGCCGGCGCGCAGATACTCCAGGACCTCGGCGTCCGCAGCGTGCGCCTGATGACCAACAACCCCGACAAGACCGACGCGCTCGTCCGCCACGGCCTCAGGGTCACCGGCCGCGAGCCGATGCCCGTACAGGCGGGCGAGCACAACCTCCGCTACCTGCGCACCAAGCGGGACCGGATGGGACACGACCTGCCCTGGCTGGACACGGCCCCCGTGTCCCCCTGCGCCAACCAGTAGAGACCGCTGCAGAAAACACTGCAGAAAACGCTGTGGACAACGCTGTAGAGATCGCCAAGGAGAGACGAGAACGTGAGCGGCAAGGGTGCACCCGAACTGTCCGTACGCAACTGCGGTGACCTGCGCGTCGCCGTCATCGCGGCCCAGTGGCACGAGAAGGTGATGGACGGACTGGTGGACGGCGCCCTGCGCGCCCTGCACGACCTGGGCATCGACGAGCCGACCCTGCTGAGGGTCCCCGGCAGCTGGGAACTCCCGGTCGTCGCCAAGGTTCTGGCCGGGCGGGGCTACGACGCGATCGTCGCCCTCGGCGTCGTCATCCGGGGCGGCACTCCCCACTTCGAGTACGTGTGCCAGGGCGTCACCCAGGGCCTCACCCAGGTCTCGGTCGACACCGGAGTCCCCATCGGCATGGGAGTGCTGACCTGCGACACCGAGGAACAGGCACTCGACCGCGCGGGCATCGAGGGCTCCAACGAGGACAAGGGGCACGAGGCGGTGACGGCGGCCGTCGCGACGGCGGCCACCCTCCGCTCAGTATCCGAACCCTGGCGCTAGGGAGTCCCCTTCACCACGTAATGTGGGGGCCATCATGTCCAATAAGACGTTCGAGGAGCTCTTCGCCGAGCTCCAGCACAAGGCCGCCACGGGCGATCCCGCCACCTCCCGCACCGCGGAGCTGGTCGGCAAGGGTGTCCATGCCATCGGCAAGAAGGTCGTAGAAGAGGCCGCCGAGGTCTGGATGGCCGCCGAGTACGAGGGCAAGGAAGCAGCCGCCGAGGAGATCTCGCAGCTGCTCTACCACGTCCAGGTGATGATGGTCGCCCGCGGCATCTCGCTGGACGACGTGTACGCCCACCTGTAAGCCGTAGTCGCACACCGTTCCGTACGAAACGAAGGAAGCTTGTCTCATGCTGCGCATCGCCGTCCCCAACAAGGGTTCCCTGTCAGGCCCCGCGTCGGCGATGCTCCATGAGGCCGGCTACCTGCAGCGCCGGGAGTCCAAGGAGCTGCGGATCGTCGACCCGGAGAACGAGGTCGAGTTCTTCTACCTCCGCCCCCGCGACATCGCGATCTACGTCTCCTCCGGCCGCCTCGACATCGGCATCACCGGTGGAGACCTGCTCGTCGACTCCGGGGCCAACGCGGAGGAGATCCTCCCGCTCGGCTTCGCCCGCTCCACCTTCCGCTTCGCCGGCAAGCCCGGCACCGCGGCGGGCATCGAGGACCTGGCCGGCCTGACCGTGGCCACCTCGTACGAGGGGATCGTCGCCAAGCACCTCGCCGACCACGGCGTCGACGCCTCCGTCGTCCACCTCGACGGCGCCGTCGAGACCGCGATCGAGCTCGGCGTCGCCGAGGTCATCGCGGATGTCGTCGAGACCGGCACCTCGCTGCGCAACGCGGGCCTGGAGGTGTTCGGCGAACCCATCATGAAGTCCGAGGCGATCGTCATCCGCCGGGTCGGAGCGGAGGCAGAGGAACCCAAGGTCCAGCAGTTCCTGCGCCGCCTCCAGGGCGTCCTGGTGGCCCGGACGTACGTGATGATGGACTACGACTGCCGCGTCGAGCAGCTGGAGAAGGCCGTCGCCCTGACGCCTGGTCTCGAGTCGCCGACCGTGTCGCCGCTGCACAACGAGGGCTGGGTCGCCGTCCGTGCGATGGTCCCGTCCAAGGAGGCCCAGCGGATCATGGACGATCTGTACGACATCGGCGCGCGGGCCATCCTGACCACGGCCATCCACGCCTGCCGCCTCTGAGACACGGGAAGCGACAGACACCGTGAGCGACAGGGACCGTACACCGATGCAGGATCCGCCCACCGCACCCGTTCCGCCGGCGCTGCCCGCGCTGCCCGTCACTTTCCGGCCGGGCCGTACCCGGGCCGTGCTGGTCACCGCGAGCGTCGCGATCTTCGTCGTCATCACGACGATCGCCCTGCTCCTGGAGACGCTCAGCCCCGGGGAACGCCTCAGCTTCGTCTTCACCGGCGCGCTGCTGTCCTCGGTACTCCTGCTCCTGTCCCGGCCGAAGGTGGTCGCCGACGAGTCCGGAGTCACCGTCGTCAACATCGCGAGCAAGAGGCGTCTGGACTGGGCGGAGATCCTCCGGGTGAACCTCCGGCCGGGTGACCCCTGGGTGTTCCTCGACCTCAGCGACGGTACGAGTCTGCCCGCGCTCGGCATCCAGCCCGGCATCGCCAAACAGCGTGCCATCGAGGACGCGCGCACCCTGCGGGCGCTCACCGAGGCACGGTCCGTGGGTGCCCCCGAGCGAGATCAGGGCTGACTCAGGGCGGTCCACCCTGCCGCTCAGGCCCATGTCTTGATTAATCTGTTGGCGGAGGCGTTTTCGCGCACCTCCGCCACTGATGTTCCCCCCGGTCTTCAGAGGCCCCCTGCTACCCGAGGAGTGACTCCCTCCAGCGATGGACGGATCGTCCTGTAGTACCTGCGCCGCCCCCTCCCGGCATATCGAGGCGGCGGCATCATGACCACCCCCCTGCTGCTCCTTGGCGCGGCATTCCTGCTGATCCTGGCCAACGGCTTCTTCGTGGCCGCCGAGTTCGGCCTCGTCACGGTCGAACGGCCGGACGCGGAGAAGGCCGCCGCCGAGGGCGACCGACGGGCCCGTACGGTCGTCGAGTCGCTCAAGGAGCTGTCCTTCCAGCTCTCCGGCACCCAGCTCGGCATCACCATCACCTCCCTCGTCGTCGGCATGCTCGCCGAGCCGGCGCTCGCGGAGCTGCTGCACGGCCCGTTCACCGCGATCGGCCTGCCCGAAGGGGCCGTCCCCACGATCTCGGTGATCGTCGGCATGCTGCTGGCCTCGGCCGTGCAGATGGTGATCGGCGAACTCGTGCCCAAGAACTGGGCGGTCTCCAGGCCGCTGCAGGTCGCCCGCTTCGTGGCCGGCCCGCAGCACGCCTTCTCCCGCCTCTTCCGCCCGGTGATCGCCGCGCTCAACGCGGTGGCCAACCGCCTGGTCCGTGCCCTGGGCGTCGAACCCACCGCGGAACTGGCGTCGGCCCGCACCCCGGGCGAACTGGTCTCCCTGGCCCGGCACTCGGCCCAGGCCGGCACACTGGAACAGGACACCGCGGACCTCTTCGTACGGACGCTGTCGCTGGGCGAGCTGACCGCGCAGCACGTCATGACCCCGCGTGTGCGGGTCAGCGCGCTGCAGTCGTCGGCCACCGCCGAGGACGTCGTCAACCTGACCAGGGCCACCGGCCTGTCCCGCTTCCCCGTCTACCGGGAGCGGATCGACGAGATCGTCGGCATGGCCCACCTCAAGGACGCCCTCGCGGTTCCCGCGGGGGACCGGCTGCGCACACCGGTCGGCCGGATCGCCCAGTCACCGCTGCTGGTCCCCGAGACGCTCCCCGTGCAGCCGCTGCTCGAACTGCTGCGCAGCCAGCAGCCCATCGCCGTCGTCGTCGACGAGTACGGCGGTACGGCGGGCGTGGTCACCCTGGAGGACATCGTCGAGGAACTCGTCGGCGAGGTCCACGACGAGCACGACGACGTGCTCAACGAACCGACCGAACTCGCCGCCGCCCCGCCCGAGGACGGCCGCCCCGCCTGGGACGCCGACGGCAGCTGCCGTGTCGACATCCTCCAGCGCATAGGCCTCGACGTACCGGAGGGGCCGTACGAGACGGTCGCCGGCCTCGTCGCCGACCTGCTGGGCCGCATCCCGGTCCCCGGTGACCGGGCCGAACTGCCGGGCTGGCGCCTGTCGGTCCGCCAGGTCGGCCACTACCGGGCCGAGCGGGTACGCCTGACCAGGGCAGAGGGTAGTCCGAAGACGGCGGACCTCGCGGTGGAGGCGGCCCGATGAGCGTCCTCCAACTCCTCTTCGCCCTTCTCCTCGTGCTCGCCAACGGCTTCTTCGTGGGCGCCGAGTTCGCCCTCGTCTCGGTCCGCCGAAGCCAGATCGAACCGCTCGGCACGGCGCGGGCCCGCCAGGTGCTGTACGGCCTGGAACGGCTGCCGCAGATGATGGCCGCCGCCCAGTTCGGCATCACCATGTGCTCACTGACCCTGGGCGCGGTCGCCGAACCGACCGTGGCCCAGCTGCTGGAACCGCTCTTCGAGGCCGCCCATCTGCCCGAGGGCATGATCCACCCGCTGGGGTACGTCATCGCGCTCGCGCTCGTGGTCTTCCTCCACCTGGTCATCGGGGAGATGCTCCCGAAGAACCTGGCGATGGCGGCGCCCGAGAAGACCGCGCTGTGGCTGAGCCCGGGCCTGGTCGCCTTCGCCCGCGTGTGCGGGCCGGTCACAGTGGGGCTGGGCGCCTGTGCCCGGCTCATCCTGAAGCTCTTCCGCGTCGAGCCCAAGGACGAGGTCGAGGCGGTCTTCACCAGCGAACAGCTCAACCGCCTGGTGGAGGACGCCGGCCAGGCCGGACTGCTCGACCCCGGTGAGCAGGAACGCCTGGAGGACGCGCTGGAACTGGGCTCCCGCCCGGTCACCGACGTCCTCCTCGACCGTGAGTCCCTGGTGACGGTGGGCCCGTCGGTCACCCCGGGCCAGGTCGTCGCCCTCACCGCCCGCACCGGCTACTCCCGCTTCCCGGTGGTGGCGGACAACGGCGCCTTCATGGGCTACCTGCACGTGAAGGACGTACTGGACCTGGAGGAGTCGCAGCGGGCGGTGCCGCAGCACATCTGGCGCGCCATGACGACGCTGCGCTCCGAACTCCCGCTGGACGACGCGCTGACGGTGATGCGCCGGGCGGCGACGCACCTGGCCCAGGTCGCGGACGGTTCGGGCCGGGTGATCGGCCTGGTCGCGATGGAGGACGTACTGGAACTCCTGGTGGGCGAGGTACGCGACCCGGCCCACCGCCAGACACCCCCGGCACCGAAGGTGACGGAACCCAGGGCAGAGGTACAGAAGGAGGCACTGGCGAGCTAGGCGCTCCGCTGGAGGGGCGGGTTGTTCTGCCGGCCCGGTGGAGCTGGTCGCGCAGGTCCCCGCAGGCACCCGGCTGGCTGCGGGCATGCGTGCCGCTAAGGGCGGCACGGGTGGGTCACGCGGCACCCCGTAAACGCCGGGCCGCGTGACCCACCCCTCAGCACCAGCACCGGGCGCCAAACTCCGAGGCGTCCGGTCAGGGTGCTCAGGGGGCCGACGGATCCTGTGGCCCCCGCCCCGACAGGACCTCCCCGTACGCCTGCATGAGGTCCGGCAGCCGCAAGGTCGACAAGTCGTCCCGGGTCAGCGTCCCCGGATACACCGACAGCCGCAGATCCCGGTACGCACAGCTCTTCTCGTACAGCGTCCGTAGAAACCGCCCGTTGCCCAGCTCGTCGATCCACCCCTGGTCCACCACATGCCCGGCGATCGAGCGCAGCTCGTCCAGCGCCTCCTCGTCCCACACGTCACCGTTGTCCGCCGCCAGCACCTCGCCGATGGAGGTGAGTTCGAGCGGACGGTACGAGGGGAAGTCGACGCGGGTCGTGAAGCGGGACGACAGCCCGGGGTTGGCGGCGAGGAGCCGGTCCATGCCCTCCGGATAGCCGGCCAGGATCACCACCAGGTGGTCCCGGTTGTCCTCGGCCCGCTTCAGCAGCACCTGCAGCGCCTCGTCGCCGTACGCATCGCCCTTGCCGTACCCGGAGTTGGAGAGCGAGTACGCCTCGTCGACGAACAGGACGCCCCCGATCGCGGAGTCGATCAGCTCGTTGGCCTTCACCGCGGTCTGGCCGAGATACTCGCCGACCAGGTCCGCCCGCTGCGCCTCGACCAGATGGTCACCGCCGAGCAGCCCGAGCGCGTAGAACACCCGGCCGAGGATGCGTGCCACCGTGGTCTTGCCGGTGCCTGACGGGCCCGAGAAGACGAAGTGCCGCTTCGGCGGCTGGACCGGCAGTCCCTGCCCCGCCCGCAGCCGCGCCATGTTCAACTGGGCGGAGAGCGCCTTCACCTGGCGCTTCACCGGTTCCAGACCCACCATGCACTCCAGCTGGGCCAGTGCCTCGTCGAGCAGCGCGGGGTCGGTCGGGCCGGTCGGCAGCGGCTGCACCGGAAGGGCGGCCTTCTCCCGCACCGAGTCGGTCGCGGACGGCAACGGGCTGCCCGGCGGCGGGAGTTCGGGCTCCGAGAGCTTCAGGTCGCGGCCCTCGCCGCCGAAGAGGGGGTCGATGCCGTCCGGGCTCTCCAGCAGTTCCTGTCCGATCCCGGAGAGCGTGATCGCCGCGAGGTCGGCCGCCTCGTCGTACCCGTCGCCCTCGGAGATCGCGGCGAGCCGCGCCGAGGTGTCCATGAACGCGGCGTCCACGCGGTGCACGGCCCGGTACAGGGGGAGGGCCGCCGCCGAGCGGCCCGTGCCCTCGTGGGCCCGCGCCAGCCAGTACCGCAGCTCCTTGCGCTGCGGCTGCTCGCTGCGACAGCGCATCAGAGCCGCCGAGAGCAGTGGCTCCGCCTGCCCGAACATCTCCAGGCGCACCCGGGCCATGCCACCGAACAGACCCGCCTCGATGCCCAGCAACGTGTCGTTGATCAACGGGTCGGTGTGCCGGACCAGTTGCTCCCAGTCCTTGACGAGATAGGCGCGGCACGCGTGCAGGAAACGGACCTGTGGGTCGGTGTCCACCGGCGGCAGACCGGCCAACGCCCGGTCCAGCTCCGGCACATGGCGGCCGTCCAGCCAGTGCGAGGCGTGCGCGAGCAGCAGATCGCGTGGGCTCTCGAGCACCGGCTGCACCCACCAGCCCAGCCAGTACCAGGAGTTGAGGGTCCGGCGGTGACGTGCGCGCTGCTCCCCGAAGCGCTCCCGGTGCCGGAACATCCGTAGCAGCGCGGTCGTCGTGTCGACGCGCAGCGCATGCAGTCCGAGCCAGCCGTCGGCCATCCCGGGATCCATCCGCACCGCGGTGCGGAACTCCTCCTCCGCCTGCGGATAGGCGCCCATCGTGTAGGCGTCCACACCTCGCAGCCAGGCGAGGTCGGCCGGGGCCTCGGGGCCCTGCGTGCCGAAGTCCATCACGTCCCCCACAAACCGTGCCCCCGATTGCCTCTCCGACGGGCCGGTGCCCGTCGGCAGCTTGGTCGAACCGCTGTGCCGCGGACGGGAGTTGCAACGGTGCGCAGAGCAGCCGTCCGAGTCGCACCGAGGGCATCGTACCTGCGCTTCACGTGCCCGCAGCAGGGTGCCGTACAGGCTGTTTGACGAGGTGGGAGCAGATGGGGCGCACACGGCGCAGTCACCGAGGGTGAACGGATCGCGCCTCGGAGCGGCCGGAAAACGGGCCACGGGCAGAACGAAGCCCCCGATCACGGGGGAACAACCGGGGGCTTCGCGACTGTGGGCGGCTCCGAATGGCCGCGCATTCAGAACGTAAGTCCTGTACGGCTCACCGGTCAAGCCGAGTTGAAGCACTCGGAGAAGTTGCGTGAAAAGGGTCTTCACAAGTTCAGCACACAGCGGACGGCCCGTCACGGTGAGTCACAACCTGGTCTGATCCAACGGCCCCGGCAGGCCCCGGGAGCACCTCGTACCCCTCGCCGCACTGCCGCACCAGCAGTTCGGCGAACGGACGCGAGGGGTCCGCGGCGAAGTGCCGCCGTTCCGCGCCGACCCACCCGGCCCAGAAGCCGCTCTGTTCCGCCCCGTCCCGCGACCGCCCGCGCGCCCAGGCCTCCTCGTCCGTCAGTTCCATCCACAACAGCCGCGCCAGAAACGGCCGTAGCGCACGCCGTCCGGCCCCGACTCCCTCCACCAGCACCACGGGCGCGGCCGGCAGGGTCCGGGGCGGTCCGAAGCGCCGGGACGTCCAGTCGTAGGGGGCGTAGGAGGCGCTCTCGCCGCGCCGCAGTGGCTCGATCACCTGGCCGACCAGACGTTGCGTCCACTCGAACAGCTCGTCGTGGGTCGCGATGTCGTCGAGGTGCAGCACGGGCGCCCCGTCGAGAGCGGCGGCCAGTCGTCCGGCGAACGTGGTCTTCCCGGACCCCGCGTGTCCGTCGACGGCGATCAGCCGGACCGGGCCGCAGGAGGGCGGCAGTAGGCGCAGGGTGCGGGCGAGGTCGTGGATGACGGTTCCCGGAGGGTGACGGGGTGAAGGGATTCGGACATATTGCCAGGGCGCATTCTAGGGACCTGCCGGGCGCCGCCTTCGCCCGCACCCCAGGTCACGCCAATGGTCGAGACCAAAATTCCTGGGCGTGGCATGGCCCGAGATGCTGGCAGGAGCAGGTCATCGGCGGCCATAGTGGGCGCACAGCCGTGCACTGTCCCGCCCGCCTAGGACACCTGGGGGTCACCCGCCCATGAGCAGAGCCGAAGAGCCGTCCCGCAGAACCGTCCTCGCCGCGGCGGTCGCCGCCGCCGTCGCGGGCAGCGCCGGCCCGGCTGCCGCCGCCACCCCGGACGTGACCATCCACGAGACCGCGGCGGACCCCGTCCGCCCCGTCGACAACCGCGCCTGGACCTCGTACGCGGACTGGTGCGCCGGCACGGCCAAGGGCACCCGTGCCGTCGCCGGTGCGCGGCCCGGTGTCGTGATCGGGGCTCCGGTCGGCACGGTCGACTACACCGATCCGCACACCGGTACGACGGCGGCCTGGGAGTACGCGACCTGGACATCCCCTGTCCACCGGCTCACGGTGCCCGCCACCGAGGTCATCGCCTCCTGGAACGCCCGTACCCCGGCCGGCACCTGGCTCCAGGTCGAGCTGACCGGTACGTACTCCGACGGCACGGCCACCCCCTGGTACGTGATGGGCTGCTGGGCCTCCGGCGACCAGGACATCAAGCGGACCTCCGTCGACGACCAGACCGACGACCGGAGCACGGTCTGGACCGACACCTTCGCCATCGACGACCCGGCCACGGGCCTGCGTCTGGACTCGTACCGGCTGCGCCTGACCCTCTACCGCAGGCCCGGCACCACGGCCACGCCCACGGTCTGGCGGCTCGGCGCGATGGGCTCGGACGTCCCGGACCGCTTCACCGTCCCCGCCTCCACGCCCGGCGCGGCCAGGGAACTGACCGTCCCGCGCTACTCGCAGGAGATCCACAGCGGCCAGTACCCCGAGTACGACAACGGCGGCGAGGCCTGGTGCAGCCCCACCTCCTCGCAGATGATCATCGAGTACTGGGGGCGGAAGCCCACGGCGGCACAACTGGCCTGGGTCGACCCGGCCTACGCCGACCCGCAGGTGTGCCACGCGGCCCGCTTCACCTACGACTTCCAGTACGGCGGCTGCGGCAACTGGCCCTTCAACGCGGCCTACGCGGCGACCTACAAGGACCTCCAGGGCGTGGTCACCCGGCTGGGCTCGCTCACCGACCTGGAGACGCTGATCGCGGCCGGCATCCCGGCCATAACGTCCCAGTCGTTCCTCAGGACCGAGCTGACGGGGGCGGGGTACGGCACCTCCGGCCATCTGATGACCGTGATCGGCTTCACCGCCGACGGTGACGTGATCGCCAACGACCCCTTCTCGGTGACCGACGAGGCCGTGCGTCGGGTCTACGCCAGGCGCGAGTTCGAGAACATCTGGCTGCGGACCAAGCGGTACAACGCCAGTGGCAAGGTCGTGTCCGGCACCGGCGGCGTCTGTTACCTGTACTTCCCGGCCCGGCCGAGCACCGCCCAGCGCGCCGCGCTGGCCGCGGTGGGCGTTCGCTGAGCCGAGGAGGAGCGTGACGGCGTGCGGCGGCCCCCGGGAGACCGGGGGCTGTCCGTTTTCCGGCGGGATGTGACCAACGTCTCCGCCGCTAAAGCCCCGATGAATGGCAAGGTGGACAGAACGGTGGGGGGAGTCCATCGCACACCGACCTCAGTGAGATGCCATGACCGCGAGCACTGCCGCAGCCCTCGCCCGCACCCGTACCGGTGGTCCCCGGGAGGACGGCCCGAAGATCTTCGAGCACGTCATGGGCTGGACGTTCGTGGTCGTGCTCGCCATGCTCGTCGTCCAACTCGGCCTGCTCTGACCCGGTGCGATCCGCCTCGAACGGGCCCTCGCCCTGTCGATCAGAGTCGAACGTGCAGGTGGCTCCGGTCTGCCATACTTCGGATGTCCCGCCCGCAGTTGGAGACCAGGGCCCCAAGTTGAACAGTAGTCGACAGCCTGCCACCGAACGCCCGCGGGCGCGCGGCACCGACCGCTCCCTGACGCGACGCGCCGAACTCATCGCCATCGGACGGAAGTTGTTCGCCGACAGGTCGTACGACGCCCTGTCGATGGACGACATCGCACGTCAGGCGCAGGTCGCCAAAGGACTGATCTACTACTACTTCCAGTCCAAGCGCGGCTACTACCTCGCCATCGTCGAGGACTCGGTCGCCGACCTGGTCACCTTCGCGTCCAGCGGCCTCGTCCACGCACCCGTGGACCGGGTGCACCGCACCCTCGACGCCTATCTGCGGTTCGCCGAGCACAACCAGGCCGCCTACCGCACGATCGTCAGCGGCGGCGTCGGCTTCGACGCCGAGGTGCACGCCATCCGGGACGGGGTGCGCGAGGCGATCGTCGCGACCATCGCCGAGGGCGCGTACGGCAGACAGGACATCGGACCGCTGGCCCGCATGGGCCTGTTCAGCTGGGTGTGCAGCGTGGAGGGCGCCACCCTCGACTGGATCGACCGCCCCCAGCTCTCCCGCGACACCATGCGCGAGCTCCTGGTGAAGATGCTGGGCGGCGCCATGCGCGCCATCGAGGAACTCGACCCGACGTATGTGACACCGGAGCCGGCCCGCCGGGACAACTGACGGCGAAGGGGCGAAGGCTCGTGGCCCCCGCCCCCAACCGCCCTCCGGGTGGGCCTACTTGATCGCCCTGACCAGCTCACCGTTCGAGGTGTCGCCGCTCAGCTCCCAGAAGAACGTGCCGCCGAGCCCCTGCTGGTTCTTGTACGCCATCTTCGTGCCGATGGTCGCCGGGGTGTCGTAACTCCACCAGTCGCTCCCGCACTTGGCGTAGGCCGTCCCGCCGACGGTGCCCGTCGCGGGGCACTTGGACTTCAGCACCTTGTAGTCCTCGAAGCCCGCCTCGTACGTACCCGCTGCCGGACCGGTCGCCGTGCCGCCGGGTGCCGCCTGGGTGACGCCGGTCCAGCCGCGCCCGTAGAACCCGATGCCGAGCAGCAGCTTGGAGGCCGGGATGCCGAGGCCCTTGAGCTTCGCGATGGTCGCCGAGGTGTAGTAGCCGGCCTGGGGGATGCCTGAGTACGAGTTCAGCGCGGAGTGCGGTGCTGTCGGACCGGTCGCCGCCCAGGCGCCGAAGTAGTCGTACGTCATCGGGTTGTACCAGTCGACGTACCGGGCCGCGCCCGCGTAGTCCGCCGCGTCGATCTTGCCGCCGGCGGTGGCGTCGGCCGTGATCGCGGCCGTGACCAGGTTGCCGGAGCCGAACTTCGCCCGCAGCGCCGCCATCACGTTCTTGAAGGCCGCCCTGCCGCTGGTGTCGCAGGTGTTGCCGCAGGCGTTCGGGTACTCCCAGTCGATGTCGATGCCGTCGAACACGTCGGCCCACTCGGAGTTCTCAACCAGGTCGTAACAGGACTTGGCGAACGCGGCCGGATTCTGCGCGGCCTCGCCGAAACCGCTCGACCAGGTCCAACCACCGAACGACCAGAGGACCTTGAGGTTCGGATGCTTCCTCTTCAGCTCGCGCAGCTGGTTGAAGTTGCCGCGCAGCGGCTGGCTCGCGGTGTCGGCGACCCCGTCCACCGACTCGGCGGCGGTGTACGCCCGGCCGGTCGCCGCATCGGCGTCGCCCATCGCGCACTTGCCGCCGGTGACGTTGCCGAAGGCGTAGTTGATGTGGGTCAGGCGGGCGGCCGAACCGGACGTCTGGATGTTCTTGACGTAGTACTTGCGGTCGTATGTGCCCCATTCGGTGAAGTAACCGACGACCTTGGAGCCGGCGGCCTTCGGAACGGGCTCCACGGCGGACTTCGAGGCCGGCTGCGCGGCGGTCGCGGTGCCCGCGCCGGCCAGGAGTCCGGCGCCGAGAACGGCACAACACGCGGCGGACACAAGCGCCTTGAAGCGGACGCGGGGGAGATGCGGTCGGTGCATCGAGCTGTCTCCTCGGGAGGGAGGGGAGCGTGGGGGAGGTGGTGTCAGGAACCGAGGGCACAGTAAGAGGACTAGACCAGTTCGGTCAATGGTTCGGACCAATTCCCGGGCGAGACCGATGCCCCGAGGTGTGATCGAATAAACGCTCGTTAACCAGTGACGCGGTGCCGCCGATCGGGCATACTCGCAGCTCCACAGCCGTTCGCCGACCGCTTCCGTGACCCGGAAGGGCCAGCATCGGCCGTGACCAGTGAGACCGGCGGACGCCCCCTACTCAGGCGCGCGTGTGCCGTCGCGCCCGACAGGGAGGAGAGCGTCGACATGCCCGATTACGCCCCGCAGCCGGTGGACCGTCAACTGCCAACGGACGAGGCACGGGACCTGATCTCGCTCGTCCGTGACATCGCCCAGCGCGAGATCGTCCCGAAGGCGGCCGAGGAGGAGGAAGCCGGCCGCTTCCCACGCGAAGTCTTCGCCCTGCTCTCGGAGTCGGGGCTGCTCGGCCTTCCGTACTCCTCCGATTACGGTGGCGGCGACCAGCCGTACGAGGTCTATCTCCAGGTCCTCGAAGAACTCGCCGCGGCCCGCCTCACCGTCGGCCTCGGCGCCAGCGTGCACACGCTGTCCTGCCACGCCCTCGCGAGCTACGGCACCAAGGAGCAACAGGCGGAACACCTCCCCGCGATGCTCGGCGGCGGCCTCCTCGGCGCGTACTGCCTCTCCGAACCCGCGTCCGGCTCCGACGCCGCCTCCCTGAGCACGAAGGCGGTCCGGGACGGCGACTTCTGGGCGCTCACCGGCACCAAGGCCTGGATCACGCACGGCGGCATCGCCGACTTCTACACGGTCATGGCACGCACCGGCGAGCAGGGCCCGCGCGGAATCACCGCGTTCCTGGCCCCGGGAGACGCGGAGGGGCTGGTCGCCGCGGCGCCGGAACGGAAGATGGGCCTCAAGGGCTCACCCACCGCGCAGATCAACTTCGACGGGGTCCGGCTGGACGGCGGCCGGCGCATCGGGGAGGAGGGGCAGGGCTTCGCGATCGCACTGTCCGCGCTCGACTCCGGACGCCTCGGCATCGCGGCCTGCGCGATCGGTCTGGCCCAGGCGGCACTCGACGAGGCGGTGGCCTACGCGACCGGACGCCGGCAGTTCGGGCGGCCGATCTCCGACTTCCAGGGACTGCGCTTCCTGCTCGCGGACATGGCCACGCAGATCGAGGCGGGCCGGGCGCTGTACCTCGCGGCGGCACGGCTGCGCGACGCCGGCCGGCCGTTCGCCAAACAGGCCGCCATGGCCAAACTCCTGTGCACCGACACGGCGATGAAGGTCACGACGGACGCGGTCCAGGTGCTCGGCGGCTACGGCTACACCGCGGACTTCCCCGTGGAGCGCTACATGCGCGAGGCCAAGGTCCTGCAGATCGTCGAGGGCACCAACCAGATCCAGCGGATGGTCATCGCCCGTCACCTGGCGGGTCCGGAGACGCGCTGAACGGGTCGATCACGATCCCGAGCCCGAGCGGCGGCGCCGCGAGCCGGACCCACTCCGGGTCGTAGCGCCCCGGCAGGGTGCGGCCGTCGTCGGCCCAGGTGCGCAGCAGGGCGCGGTAGATGGGCGGGTCGGACGGAGCCGGCGGGTTCGGCCGGCCCTGGTTCGGCAGATGTCGCTGAACCGATTCTGCCGGGCCGGAGTCGTAGAACTGGCGCGTGCGCCCCTGCGCCGCGTACGTGGGGGTCGTCATGCCAGGGGAACGCGGTGAAGGTCGCTCAGGTCACCGCGCGCTGGATTCGGCCCTGCGTTCGCGACGGCACACGCGCGCGCTGGACCCGCACCACGGCAGCCTGCGATTGCCGCGGTGCAGGGACGTTCAAGAGATCGAAGATCGGGAGATTCGAGCGGAAGCGCTCAGGCGGCGTGGCGCCGCAGTACGGGGACCCGCATCGGACGTGAGGCCGGTCCGCCGACGTGCGAGAAGGGCTGGGTCCGCCAGTCGAGCCCCTGAGGGAGCGTCAACAGCAGGGCGGTGTGCTGCTCCTGGGGCTCCGCGGACTCGTCCGCGGACCTGGCGTCGGCCGCCGCGCGGCCCGTACCGGCGCAGACCGTGAGCCCGAACGGGTTCCACGGTGACGCGCACAGCGCGTGCTCCGGCAGGATCTCCTCGTCCGCGAGCAGCGCGATGGGCTGCGTGCAGTCCGGGCAGATCACCCGGAACATCTCGAAGGTGTCGTAGTCGTCGAGTTCCTCGACGTCGAGCGCGTCGGGTTCGATGCCCTCCGGCTCGGATTCGACGACCGACTGGGGCTTCTTGGGCGCGGTGCGACCAGGGCGCTTAAGACTCTGCATGGGTAACTCCCCCTCGGGCTGGGCCGACAAGGCAACTGCGGCCTCGGCCACAGCAAGCACTTCCCGCCCCGTCTCGGCGGTAATCACGAGACCATCACGGAGCATGTTCGAGGGCTGTGGTGTTCGTCACATGCCGTCCGCAGGTGCCCATGGCGATGCTTTTGTCCCTCGTCCGGCCCACAGCGCACCCTCGGTCACATCACGAACAGGGCATGACCTGCACCGCTCGGGTATCGGAGGAGATCAACCGCACTGTAGGTTCTGCGCCATGGAGGAGCTGGACCGACAGATCGTGCAGCTGCTCGTCAAGGACGGGCGGATGAGTTACACCGACCTGGGCAAGGCCACGGGCCTGTCCACGTCTGCCGTGCATCAGCGGGTACGCAGGCTGGAACAGCGCGGCGTCATCCGCGGCTATGCCGCGGTGGTCGACCCGGCGGCCGTGGGGCTGCCCATGACGGCCTTCATCTCGGTGAAGCCCTTCGACCCCAGCGCCCCGGACGACATCGCGGAACGCCTCAGGGACGTCCCGGAGCTCGAGGCGTGCCACAGCGTGGCGGGCGAGGAGAACTACATCCTCAAGGTCCGCGTCGCCACCCCCCACGAGCTGGAGGAGCTGCTGGCCAGGGTGCGCACCCTGGCGGGTGTCTCGACCCGCACGACGGTGGTCCTCTCGACACCGTACGAGGCGAGACCGCCGAAGATCTGAGGGTGCTCGGCAGGGTTCGGGCTGCCCGGCAGAGACGCCCCAGGTGAGGGTCCGCCGGGCACCCGCGAGAAACTGTCCTCATGAGCGAACGCCCGGCACCGCCCGACACCGTCCTCCTGCGCGGCGGCGAAGTCCACAGCCCCGCCGACCCCTTCGCGACCGCGATGCTCGTCGAGCGCGGACATATCGCCTGGGTCGGCTCGGAAGGCGCCGCAGACGCCTTCACGGGCGCGGCGGACGAGGTGATCGACCTCGACGGCGCCCTCGTCACCCCGGCGTTCACCGACGCGCACGTGCACACCACCGCCACCGGCCTCGCCCTCACCGGCCTCGACCTGTCCGACGCCCCCTCCCTGGACGCGGCCCTCACCCTCGTACGTGCGTTCGCCGCCGCCCGCCCCGCCGACCGCGTTCTCCTCGGGCACGGCTGGGACGCCGCCCGCTGGCCCGGCGGCCGTCCGCCGACCCGCGCCGAGCTGGACGAGGCCACCGGCGGACGCCCGCTCTACCTCAGCCGCATCGACGTCCACTCGGCGGTCGTGACGACGGCACTGCTCGACCTGGTACGGGGCGACACCGGCCGCTCCGACGCCCCACTGACCGGCGACGCCCACCACACGGTCCGCGCCGCCGCCCTGGGTGCGGTCACCCCGGCACAGCGCACCGAGGCCCAGCGGGCCGCCCTCGCACGCGCCGCCTCGCTCGGCATCGGCTCCGTCCACGAGTGCGCGGGACCGGAGATCTCCTCGGAGGACGACTTCACCGGCCTGCTGCGCCTCAGCGCCGAGGAGCCGGGTCCGCGCGTGGTCGGCTACTGGGCCGAACAGGGCGACGAGGGGATCGAGAAGGCCCGTGCCCTCGGGGCGATCGGCGCAGCCGGTGACCTGTTCGTCGACGGCGCCCTCGGCTCGCACACCGCCTGTCTGCACGAGCCGTACCGCGACCGGGCCGGCCACACGGGCACCGCCTATCTGGACACCGCCGCCGTCGCCGCCCATGTCGTCGCCTGCACCGAGGCCGGCCTCCAGGCGGGCTTCCACGCCATCGGGGACGCGGCCGTGACCTCTGTGGTGGAGGGTGTGCGCGCAGCCGCCGAGAAGGTCGGCCTGGCCCGCGTCCGAGCCGCCCGGCACCGCGTCGAGCACGCCGAGATGCTCACTCCCGAGACCATCGCCGCCTTCGCCGAACTGGGCCTCACCGCTTCCGTGCAGCCCGCCTTCGACGCCCTGTGGGGCGGCGAGGACGGAATGTACGCCCAGCGCCTGGGCGCCGGCCGTGCGCGGGCCCTGAACCCCTTCGCGGCTCTCCTGAAGGCCGGTGTCCCGCTCGCCCTGGGCTCGGACAGCCCCGTCACCCCCCTCGACCCCTGGGGCACGGTCCGCGCCGCCGCCTTCCACCGCACCCCCGAACACCGCGTCTCGGTCCGCGCGGCGTTCACCGCCCACACCCGCGGCGGCTGGCGGGCCGTCGGCCGCGACGACGCGGGTGTCCTGGTGCCGGGCGCGCCCGCGGACTACGCCCTCTGGCGTACCGACGCCCTCGTGGTTCAAGCGCCCGACGACCGGGTCGCCCGCTGGTCCACCGACCCCCGCTCCGGCACCCCGGGCCTGCCCGATCTCACCCCGGGCGCCTGCCTTCCCGTATGCCTTCGCACCGTGGTGGGCGGACGGACGGTGTTCGTACGGCCGGGCGAGTGATCTCCCGGGGTGGCGCGGTACGGATCGGTGACCGAAACGCCGTCGCGCGACCTGCGCATCTCGGCGCTGACCAGCCGATCGATGAAAGAACCGCAGTTCAAGCAGCTGTTGACAGCCGACGGCAGCGGGCCGGTAGGTTCGGCCGGGTCCACCACCGGACGCCCGACCGGGGAACCTCCGCGCAGTCGCCGCAGCGCCGCTGGGTCAGGGGTGATGTGCCGCACCGGCGCACCACCACTGGCAGCCAGGCCCAGCGCCCGCGCCACGGCGACGGAACGTTCCACCCGGTCGGCAAGGTGTGACCCGGGTGGGGCCCGGACGTCCAGTAGACAACGGCATTCGGTCGACCCGCAGCCAGCGGGTCCCAGGCCGGCCCGAAGGGCGCCGGGCCCCGATCCGCAGCGTGCGAGAGGTGACGAAGCGGACCCCTTACCCGGCTCTTGCCGAACAGACACCCCCGTACGCACGTGCTGACAGGTCGGCGCAGGCTGCGGCCACTATGGTGGACCTCTGCGTACGGACTTGAAGGGGCAGCAGTGAACGACGGCGACGGGACCCTCGCGGCGGAAGCCCAGGGACGGCGGTTCGGCCCGCTCGGCACGGCCTTGGCGATCATTCCGACCTACAACGAGGCGGAGAACATCAAGAAGATCGTCGGCCGGGTGCGCGAGGCGGTCCCCGACGTGCATGTTCTCGTGGCGGACGACAACAGCCCCGACGGCACCGGCAAGCTCGCCGACGAGCTGGCCGCCGGGGACGACCAGGTCCAGGTCCTGCACCGCAAGGGCAAGGAGGGCCTCGGCGCCGCCTATCTCGCGGGCTTCCAGTGGGGCATGGACAACGGCTACGGCGTCCTGATCGAGATGGACGCAGACGGCTCCCACCAGCCCGAGGAACTGCCCCGTCTGCTGACCGCCCTCAAGGGCGCCGACCTGGTCCTCGGCTCCCGCTGGGTACCCGGCGGCCGGGTGGTCAACTGGCCCAAGTCCCGCGAGCTCATCTCCCGCGGCGGCAGCCTCTACTCCCGGGTCCTGCTCGACGTACCCATCAGGGATGTCACCGGCGGCTACCGCGCCTTCCGCCGCGAGACCCTCGAAGGCCTCGGCCTCGACGAGGTCGCCTCGCAGGGTTACTGCTTCCAGGTCGACCTGGCCCGCCGCGCGATCCGGGCCGGCTATCACGTGGTCGAGGTGCCCATCACCTTCGTGGAGCGCGAGCACGGCGACTCCAAGATGAGCCGCGACATCCTGGTCGAGGCGCTGTGGCGGGTCACGACGTGGGGCGTGGGGGAGCGAGTGAGCCGGGCCCGCGGCAGGACCAGGAAGCCGTAGCGGTCCCTCCGGGGATGCACGTACGACGTCACAGGTCTTGTTGATCGTCCTCTTATCCTGTGCTGAGCCCGGTCCAGGCACACTGGACGCATGACGACTGGCGCACCGACCCCCGTTCACCCAGCCCGGCCGCGGCGTTCCCGGCTGCGCACCTTCCTGCCGCTGGGCATCGCCGCCTGGCTGGTGCTGGAGATCTGGCTGCTGTCCGTGGTCGCCGGCGCGGCGAGCGGCTTCGCGGTCTTCGTGCTCCTGGCAGCCGGTTTCGTGCTCGGCTCCGTGGTCATCAAGCGGGCGGGCCGCCGGGCCTTCCGCAACCTCACCCGGACGCTGCAACAGCAGCAGGGCGGCACACCTGCGCCTGCGGCCGGCACGGCCCGCCCCGGCGGGAGCGAGGGCAACGGCCTGCTGATGCTCGGCGGTCTGCTGCTGATGCTGCCCGGTCTGATCTCGGACGCGGTGGGCCTGCTCCTGCTGATCCCCCCGTTCCAGAAGGCGATCAGCCGCTACGCGGAACGTACCTTCGAGCGCAAGCTGAGGGAGGCGACCCCGGGCACACTGGGCGACGCCTTCCAGCAGGCGAGGATGCGCCGCCCGGACGGCAAGGTGGTCCAGGGCGAGGTCGTCCGGAACAACGGGGCGGGCGGGACCGCGGGGGAGCGGCGCCCGCCGCTGACGGGCTGACGCCCCGGTTCCACCATGCGACGGGCCCGCGCCTCCTCGGCGCGGGCCCGTCGCAGCGCGCCCGGGCCGGCCGCGACCTCGGTCGCCGACCGACCCCGGAAAACGCAAAACCGCAGGCGCCGTACGCCGAATTCACGTACAGCACCCGCGGTGTCACGCGTGCGTTGTATGCCGCCCAGTCCCCGGAGGGACTACGCGGACTTGCGGCTGTCCCGCGGATGTACCGCGATGTTCATCGCTCCGGAGCGGAGTACGGCCAGTCGCTCCTCGAGGACCTCTTCGAGTTCCTCTCGGGTGCGCCGCTCCATCAGCATGTCCCAATGTGTACGCGCGGGCTTGGCCTTCTTTTCCTCAGGGCCGTCGCCGTCCACGAGGAGTGCCTGGGCCCCGCAGACCTTGCACTCCCACTCGGACGGGATCTCCGCCTCGACCGAGAAGGGCATCTCAAAACGATGGCCCTTCTCGCATGCGTACTCCACGGCCTGGCGCGGGGCCAGGTCGATGCCGCGGTCCGTCTCGTAGCTTGTCACCACGAGGCGCGTACCGCGAAGAGCTCGCTCACTCATGAATCGTGCCTCCCGGGCTTGTCGCCCACAGGACAGGTGTCGCTGTCGTCGTCATCCGGTCAACGTCCGGTCGGCGGTAAAGATTCCCGTCCCGTGTCCCGTTTCGGGTCATGCGTCGCCGTCGTAGCTGTCCCTTGTTGTACCCACCAGTGCCCGGTTTGTCACATCTGCAAGCAGATATCACGCAGCGTTTCGTCATCTTTGACGCGCAGTAACGGTACGCCTGGCAGGCCAACGGCGTACACTACCGCTTTTTTGCCGCTGGTGCTAAATCCTTTCGGGAACGGGATTGCCCGCGTCGCGGATCGCCCGCCCCACCGGAACCCGGGCAAGCAGCACGAACCCGATGACGAAGAAGGCCACGAGCGAGATGATCGCGTCCCGGTAGCTTCCGGTCAGCTGGTAGGTGATCCCGAACAGAAGCGGGCCGAGCCAGCTCATTCCGCGGTCGCTCATCTCGTACGCCGAGAAGTACTCGGCTTCCTTGCCGGGCGGCACCAGATGTGAGAAGAGCGACCGGGACAGCGCCTGACTGCCGCCCAGGACCAGGCCGATCCCGGCGGCCAGCACGAAGAACCACACCGGTGCGCCGGCCGGCAGGAAGTACCCCGCCGCCAGTGTCACCGTCCACGCCACCAGCGAGCCGAGAATCGTCCGCTTGGCCCCGTACACGCGGGACAGTCGGCCCATCCCCAGGGCACCCGCCACCGCCAGCACCTGCACCAGCAGCACCGCCCCGATGAGGGTGGACTGGCCGAGTCCGAGCTCCTCCGAGCCGTACACCGAGGCCTGGGAGATCACGGTCTGGATGCCGTCGTTGTAGACCAGATAGGCGAGCAGGAAGGCGAGGGTGAGCGGGTGACGGCGCATGTCGCGGACCGTCGCCGCGAGTTGCCGCAGGCCCGGGGAAGTGGCCTTCTTCGCGGCTGCCTCCTCCGGGGCGGCCTGGTGGTCACGGAGCCTGCGCAGTGGTACGAGGGTGAAGGCACCCCACCACAGACCCGCCGAGGCCAGACAGATACGGACGGCCATGCCCTCCGAGAGGCCGAAGGAGTCGTGGGCCGTGTACAGCACCAGGTTGACGACGAGGACCAGTGAGCCCGCGGCATAACCGAACGCCCAGCCGCGCGAGGAGACCGCGTCGCGCTCCTCGACCGTGGCGATCTGGGGGAGGTAGGAGTTGTAGAGCATCATCGACACGGACTGGGCCGCGTTGGCGACGATCAGCAGCAGCCCGCCGAGGAGATACCGGTCGCCGTCGAGGAAGAACATGCCGGCCGTCGCCGTGGCGCCCACATAGGCGGCGGCTCCCAGGAGGGGCTTCTTTCGGCCGGTACGGTCGGCGGCGGCGCCCACCAGCGGCATGACGATCACGGCCACGATGACCGACAGGGACACCGAGTACGCGAAGAACGAACCGGCGCGGACCGGTATGCCCAGCGGATGTACGAACCCGTCCGTGTCCGCCGCCTCCTCGGCGACCGACGTCAGATAGGGGCCCAGGAACACGGTGAGCACGCTCGTCGAGTAGACGGAGCACGCCCAGTCGTAGAAGTACCAGCCGCGCTGCTCACGGCGGCGCCCGGCGGCCTCGTCGGCCGCCTCGCCCCGCACGGTGTCGGTGCCCACCCGTGCCCCTCGCTTTCCCCGTGGAGACGGTGCGCACGGGGAGTCAGAACCAGGTGCCCCGGTCCTCCAGAACCTTGCGCAACGTGTCGATGTGATCGGTCATGATGCCATCGACTCCCAGGTCCAGGAGCCGGTGCATGCGATCGGCATCGTTCACTGTCCACACGTGGACGTGCAGCCCGCGCGCGTGGGCGGTGCGCACGAAGCTCCGGTCCACCACCGGTATGCCCGACTGCTCCTGAGGGACCTGTGCGGCGACCGCGGACCGGCGCACCCCCACCGGCAGGCCCCAGGAGCGCAGCCGCAGGTTGAGGACGCCCCGGGTGCCGTACGAGGTCGCCAGGCGCGGACCGGCGAGGCGTTGGGCGCGCACCACACGCGCCTCGGAGAAGGAGCCGACGCAGACGCGGTCCCAGCAGTCGGTGCGCTCGATCAGGTCCAGGAGCGGGCGCAGCGCGGGCTCGGCCTTGACGTCGACGTTCCAGCGCGCCCCGGGGAAGGCTTCGAGCAGGTCTTCGAAGAGGGGTACCGGTTCGCTGCCCGCCACGCGCGCGTGCTGTACGTCGGACCAGGGGAGGTCCGCTATCAGGCCGCCGCCGTCCGTCACCCGGTCCAGTGTCGAGTCGTGAAAGGCGACGAGTTTTCCGTCCGCCGTGCAGTGCACGTCGGTCTCCAGGTAGCGGTAGCCCGTCTCGACCGCCCGCCGGAACTGGAACATCGTGTTCTCCAGCCCGTCCGCCGCCCCGCCCCGGTGGGCGAAGGGGATCGGGCCGGGATGGTCGAGGTAGGGATGACGTATCGGCGTGGTCACGGTCGCAGTATCGCCTCCTCCGGTTGACCGGCGGCAACGGCCGTGCTGCCGTGCGGTGCCGCCGGGACGGCGAACACGCGCAGGAACAACTGCGCCAGCGGTCCGATCGCCACCGCGTACAGGACCGTACCGATCCCCACCGTGCCGCCCAGGGCGAAGCCCGTCGCGACCACCGCCACCTCGATCGCCGTACGGACGAGCCGGATCGAGCGGCCGGTGATCCGGTGCACGCCGGTCATCAGGCCGTCGCGTGGGCCCGGGCCGAAGCTCGCCGCGATGTACAGGCCGGTGGCCACGCCGTTGAGGACGATGCCCGCCACCAGGAGCGGGACGCGGGCGGCGAGGGCGTGGGCGGCGGGGACCAGGGCGAGGGTGCCGTCCATGGCGAGGCCGACGACGAAGACGTTCGAGACCGTGCCGAGGCCAGGGCGCTGACGCAGCGGGATCCACAGGAGCAGTACGGCGGCGCCCACGAAGATCGACACGACGCCGATGGTCAGCCCGGTCAGCTCGGCCAGCCCCTGGTGCAGCACGCCCCACGGCTCCAGGCCGAGGCCCGACTCGACGAGCAGGGCCGAGCTGGCGCCGTACAGCGCGAGTCCGGCGTAGAGCTGGATCAACCGTCGGCCGAGCCGGTCCGGCGCTGACAACGAACTCATGAGCTGCCCCTGTACTGGTAGTGGCCTGGCACATGACACCCTGTGGCTTGGGATCGGATCCCATACATGGCCAATTCGGGGAAGGTGGACTGATCTGCATGGTGCAGTGGACTTCGGCGGTGGGTACCGCGCAGCTAGCCCGGCTGCTCACCTCGCAGCAGGACCGCCCCGCGGGGCCCGGCACCCGTCGGCCGCCCGCCTACCGCTCCCTGGCCGACGGCATCCGCCTGCTGGTCCTGGAAGGCCGGGTGCCGGTCGCCGCCCGGCTCCCCGCCGAACGCGAACTGGCCCTCGCCCTCTCCGTCAGCCGCACCACGGTCGCCGCCGCCTACGAGGCGCTGCGTGCCGAGGGTTTCCTGGAGTCGCGGCGCGGCGCGGGCAGCTGGACCGCTGTACCCGCGGGTAACCCACTTCCCGCGCGCGGGCTCGAACCCCTGCCTCCCGAGGCGCTCGGCTCGGTGATCGACCTCGGCACGGCCGCCCTGCCCGCGCCCGAACCCTGGCTCACCCGCGCCGTCCAGGGCGCCCTGGAGGAACTGCCCCCGTACGCGCACACGCACGGCGACTACCCGGCCGGGCTGCCCGCGCTTCGCGCGATGATCGCCGAGCGGTACACCGCGCGCGGTATCCCCACCATGCCCGAACAGATCATGGTGACGACCGGTGCGATGGGCGCCATAGACGCGATCTGTCATCTGTTCTCCGGCCGGGGCGAGCGCATCGCCGTGGAGTCGCCCTCGTACGCCAACATCCTTCAGCTGATGCGGGAGGCGGGCGCCCGGCTCGTGCCCGTCGCGATGGCCGAGGGGCTCGCCGGCTGGGACCTGGACCGCTGGCGCCAGGTGCTGCGCGAGGCCGCGCCCCGGATCGCGTACGTCGTCGCCGACTTCCACAACCCCACCGGCGCGCTCGCCGACGAGGACCAGCGACGACAACTCGTCGAGGCGGCCCGCTCGGCGGGGACGGTGCTCGTCGCCGACGAGACGATGACCGAGCTGTGGCTGGACCCGGAGGTCGAGATGCCACGCCAGGTGTGCGGCTTCGACCCGGCCGGATCGACGGTCATCACCGTGGGTTCCGCCAGCAAGGCCTTCTGGGCCGGGATGCGCATCGGCTGGGTGCGGGCGGCTCCCGACGTGATCCGCAGCCTCGTCGCCGCGCGCGCCTACGCGGACCTGGGCACGCCCGTACTCGAACAGCTGGCCATCAACTGGCTGCTGAGCACCGGTGGGTGGGAGCAGGCAGTCGAGATGAGGCGTGAACAGGCCCGGGACAACCGGGACGCGCTGGTCGCGGCGGTACGACGGGAGCTGCCGGACTGGGAGTTCACGGTGCCCAGGGGCGGGCTCACGCTGTGGGTCCGTACGGGTGGGCTGTCGGGGTCACGGATCGCCGAGGCGGGGGAGCGGGTGGGGGTGCGGGTGCCCTCGGGGCCGCGGTTCGGGGTCGACGGTGCCTTCGAGGGGTATGTGCGCCTGCCGTTCACCGTGGGGGGAGCGGTGGCCGACGAGGCCGCAGTCCGGTTGGCCGCAGCGGCGCGGATCGTGGCGAGCGGGGGGTCGGGGGGCGCCGACTCCCCCCGCACCTTCGTGGCCTGAGCGGTGGGTCGGGCAGGGCCGGCGGCGCGGCTAGGCCACCGGTTCCTGCTCCTGCTGCTCCTGCTTCACGAGTGTCTGGGCCGACCGTGGTGGCAGCAGTTCCAGCACCGCCCGGCGCTGTGCCTCGCTCGTCGCGTCGTCGTGGGGGTCCGGGGTGGCCGGGACCTGGAGGCGGTGGACCGGGCCCGTGCCCAGGCGGGCGTAGCCGCGGCCGGGGGGCATGACCGGGACCGGTGTCGTGTGCGGGGGTGCGCCCAGGACCGCCTCCAGTTGGGTGGAGGACGCGGGGCCCAGGACGACACGCGCGCGCGTGTGCTGTCGTACGGCGTCGCTCAGGGTGTCCGCGCTGTCGAACTGTTCCGCCACCACGACCGTGACGTTCGCCGCCCGGCCGTGCCGCAGGGGGACCTGGAGCAGGGACTGGGGATCGGGGCGGCCGTCGGCGGCGGCCAGGTGGGCGAGGGCTCCCGGGCGGTCGAGGAGGAGCCAGAGCGGGCGTCGGGTGTCGTCGGGGAGCGGCAGGCCGGCCTGGCGGGCGTGGTTGGCCGCGATCAGCCGGCGTTCCGTTTCGCGGCCGGCCCATTCGAGGCTCGCCACGGCGCCGGACGCGGCGCACTCGACGGCCAGCACGCCGTCCCGGCCGGTCAGGCACGCGTACTCGCCCGTGCCGCTGCCGTCGACGATCAGGATGTCGCCGTACCGGAGGGCCTGGAGGGCGATCGAACGCAGGAGTGTCGTGGTGCCGCCGCCCGGCTCGCCCATCACCAGGAGGTGCGGTTCGGTGGAGCGAGGACCCGTGCGCCAGACGACCGGCGGGACGTCACGCCGCTCCTCGCCGTGGCTGAGGGGGAGCGTGCGCTGGACCTGGGTGGGGTCCGTGAAGCCGAGCACCGTCTCGCCCGGGGACGTGACGAAGCGCTGCGCGGCGATGTCGGTGGGCAGCGGCGGCAGGACGGTCATCGTGAGCTGGTTGCCCTCCTCGTCCCACGCGAAGTGGTACTCACGGCCTCGGCCCGACTTGGCGTGCAGCAACTGCTCGATCCGCGCGCGGGAGGCGGCCTCGCCGTCGGTGAAGTACGCCGGGTAGCGCGCCACCAGGTGCGAGACGCGGCCGGTGCCGTCGAACTCGTATGCGGGGAACGTCTTGTCCCAGTCGCCGCCGTGGGAGTAGAGGGGAGCGGGGTCGTCGGGGGTGGAGAAGTAGGGGACCAGCGCGTCGTACAGGGACTGGAGGCGCTGGGTCTGGGACTCGTCGGGGCCCTCGGGCTCCGCCGGGGTGCGGTCCCGGCCGTGCCAGGCCGCTGCCGCCATCACCGAGATGACGGCGAGCAGCGGGCCGTACGGCACGAGGGCCACGACCAGGACCACCGAGGCCACCAGGAACAGCAGCGGCCCGCGCCTGTCCTTGGGCGTGTCCGCCCACCTGCGCCGTCCGGCCGCGGCCAGTCGGCGAAGACCCCGGCTGATCGTGATCAGCGGGTGGAGGACGTCGGTGGCGCTGTCCGCAGCGGTCCGGGCCAGCTCCCGGCTCCGGGCGATCTGTGCGCTGCCGTTGCTCAGGATGCGGGGGAGGGGGCGCCGGGCCACTGCTGTCTCCTGGGTGCGTGTGGGCGGGACGGGCGTCAGAACTTGATTCCGCCGAGCAGGCTCGCGAGGCTCTCGCCACCGGCCTTGATGCTCGGTGCGATGGCGGTGCTCGCGAGGTAGAAGCCGAACAGCGCGGCGACGAAGGCGTGCGACCCCTTCAGTCCGTCCTTCTTGAAGAAGAGGAAGACGATGATGCCGAGCAGAACGACGCCTGACATGGAGAGGATCATGAGGATCTCCTGGTGTGGTGGGGACAGTCACCATGAGTTCTTCCAGGATCACAGCATGTATCCATACGATAAAAGGTGCATTCAGGTGAATTTCGGCATATTTCACTCGCTCGGCGTACCTGTTTGGTGTGGTCCGGGCGTGCTGATCTTTGCTGCTGAGGAGTCGGGTCATGCGCCTGTTAAGCCAGTACTCTGGCGATTCACCCGTACGGTTGTAACGAGAGGTGGTCCGGCTGATGAGTGAAGCCCCCGACCCCGAGGTCGTGGAGCTGGCGACGAAGATCTTCGATCTGGCCCGACAGGGGCAGACCGAGGCGCTCGTGGCGTATGTCGACGCGGGCGTGCCGGCCGACCTCACCAACGACCGCGGCGACTCCCTGGTGATGCTCGCCGCCTACCACGGCCACGCCGACGCGGTCCGGGCGCTTCTCGCGCGCGGTGCCGACGGGGACCGGGTCAACGACCGGGGTCAGACACCACTCGCCGGAGCCGTTTTCAAGGGTGCGCAGGACGTCATCCAGGCACTCCTGGAGGGGGGCGCCAACCCGGCCGCGGGCATGCCCTCGGCACTCGACACCGCCCGGATGTTCGGCAAGACGGAACTGCTGGAGCTGTTCGGCGCGCACTGAGTCGTACGCGCTGACCAGCTAGGACAAGGAAAACGGGGGAGGCGGAACGGGGCCGCCGGAAATACGGTCGCGGCAGCTTGAACAGCCGGGTCATCATGACGTCGTGATTCATGGACGCGATGGCCGGGCAGAAGTTGCCGCACCGCGCGGGCCGTGATGCGGTCCGTACGGGCCCACCTACGAGAGGCAGAGGAAGATGGTCTACAGCAAGCAGGAAACGGCGGGCGCCCCGACGTGTTGTCACGTGGCCAGGTAAAGCAGGATCCCGGTTGCGTCGACGCTTGATGTGAGGCTGTTTCCCATGTTCGATCCGGTCATAGCGCCCAGCGGAACGCTGCTCGGCCTGCTCCAGAGGGGCCGCGGCGACGGCACGCTGCACGCGCTCACCGCACCGCGGGCCGACGCGCTCGCGGCACTGAACCACTGTGTGCTCCACGACCCCCGCCATGACTGGCAGGTGGAGAACCGCTCCCTTTACTACGCCCGTCTCTATGTCGATCTCCACGGTGAGCTCGACGAGATCGAGGCCCATCTCTTCGACGCCGAGGACATCCTCGACACCGACGAGTCACGCACCGGGCTCGCCCTCGCGGTCCTCGGGCACCTCGCCTCCTATGGCAGGCGGGACGCGCTCGAGGTGCTGCGCAGGTATGCCGCCACCGGCACCAGCTGGGCCTGGGCGCTGGACGAGCTGGCGCTCAGGGACGACGACGCGGGGCTGCGCGCCCTCGCCGCCCCCGTGCTCGCCCGCTTCGGCACCGACGCGGAGGGCGAGGCGGAACTCGCCTCCGTCGTGCGGGACGCCTTCGAGCCCCGGCCCTGGCGGCTGTGGGCCGACGATCCGCGCGAATCGATCTCCACGCGGGTGCGTGCCGCCCAGGAGACCGGCTGTTTCGACCGCTGGCAACGCCAGATGCGACCGTCCGGGCCCCGTCCGGGCTGGAGCGTGCAGGCCGTCTTCGAGTGGGCCCAGCAGGGCATCGACCGCGGTGCCGTGCTTCATGTGCCCGCCGCGCGCTGCCTGACGGCGGTGGCGGGTCCGGAGGACCGGCCCCAGATCCTGGAGGCGGCCCGCGGCGGTGGCGACGGCGCCCGGTGTACGGCCCTGCGCTATCTCGCGGACAGCAATGATCCCGATGCCCTCGATCTGGTCGAGGGCGCGGTCGCCGACGGTACGGCGGCCGTTGTGGAGGCCGCCGTCGACGCATTCGAACGTATGCGCAGTATCGCCGCCGTCGACCGTGCGCGCGGGTGGGTCCACCGACCGGATCCCCTGGGCGCCGCCTCCGGACGGATGCTCGCCTGCCTGGGCGGCACCCGGGACAGCGAGCTCGTCCTCGGCGCGCTGAGGGAGGCCGTACGGGGCGAAGGGCCCGACGCGCCGACCCTGTGGACCTTGGTGGACGGAGCGGGACGGCTCGGCATCGTCTGCGCGGCCCCCGTACTGCGCCACGTCTACCGCGAGACCGCCTCGTCCCATCTGCGCGGCCGGGCCGCCCGGGCCCTCGCCGCCACCGACCCCTCCTTCGCCGCCGGCTTCGCCGTCGAATGCCTGTGGGACTGCGAGGAGACCACCCGCGAGGTCGCCGCCCGACACGCCGAGACCGGTGACGCGAGGGTCGTCGACCAGCTGCGCAGACTCGCCGCCGACCCGGCCGAGGAGGCCGAGGTGCAGACAGCCGTACGAAGCCGGATCGGGCCCGACACCACCCGCCGTATGAACGGGGGATGACCCGGGGATCAGGAGCGTGTGGACGCGCGCCGACCCGGGAGGGGGCGGTGCGCAACGCTCACGGGACGTTCCCCGTCCGGAAAGATCGACGTTGACGCGAGCACGTCCAGCACGGCGACAACACCACTATGCGTGTAGTCATCGTGACCGAATCCTTTCCCCCCGATGTGAACGGCGTGGCCCACTGCGCGCTCCAGACCGCCCGGCACCTCGTCGATCGCGGTCACGTTCCCCTCGTCGTCGCCCCGGCCACCGCCGCCGGGAACGGGCCCGACGCCTCGGCGCCGTGCCCCGTCGTCCGTGTCCCCTCCCTGCCGCTCCCCGGCTACCCCCAGGTCCGCGTCGCCCTCCCCAGCCGACGCGTCGCCGCCGCGATCACCGAGCACCGCGCGGACATCGTCCACCTGGCCAGCCCCTTCGTCCTCGGCGTACGCGGCATGGCCGCCGCCGCCCGGCTCGGTATCCCCGCCGTGGCCGTCTACCAGACCGACCTGGCCGGATACGCCCGTACGTACGTCCACGCGGGCGAGGCGGCCGCCTGGCGGCGCATCCGCTCCGTCCACGCCGCCGCCGACCTCACCCTCGCGCCCTCCAGCGCGGCCCTGTACGACCTGGAGTCGCACGGCGTGCCCCGGGTGAAGCTGTGGCAGCGCGGAGTGGACACCGCGCGCTTCCGCCCCGAACTGCGGGACGAGGCCATCCGCCGCGAACTCGCCCCGAACGGCGAGCTGCTCGTCGGCTACGTCGGCCGGCTCGCCCCCGAGAAGCAGGTCGAACTCCTCGCCGGGGTCTGCGCGCTGGACGGCGTGCGGGTCGTCGTCGTGGGCGACGGACCCAGCGAGCCGGGACTGCGCGAGCAGCTGCCGGGAGCCGTCTTCCTGGGCCGCCGTACCGGGGACGAGCTTGCCCGGATCTTCGCCTCCCTGGACGTCTTCGCGCACACCGGCCCGTTCGAGACCTTCTGCCAGACCGTGCAGGAGGCCATGGCGAGCGGTGTGGCCGTCGTCGCGCCCGCCGCCGGCGGACCGCTGGACCTGGTCGCCCACGGGCGCACCGGCCTGCTGGTCCCGCCGCGCGACGCCGCCGCCGTCCGGGACGCGGTGTGGTCCCTGGCCCGTGACCCGGGCCTGCGGACCGTCTACGGCGCCGCCGCCCGGGCGGCCGTAGAGGGCCGTACCTGGACGGCCGTCGGCGACCAGCTCGTCGGGCACTACGCCGACATCCTCACCGCGCGGACGGCGGTGGCCGCATGAACGGCGAGACACCACGCGGCGCGGGCGGACCGCTGCGCATCGTCCGGCTGGCGAACTTCGTCGCCCCCGCCTCGGGCGGCCTGCGCACCGCGCTGCGCGAACTGGGCGCCGGCTACCGGGCCGCGGGGCACGACCCCGTCCTGATCGTGCCCGGCGAGCGGGTGAGCGACCGAGACACCGAACAGGGGCGCGTGATCACCCTGCCGGGCCCGCTGCTGCCCGGCACCGGCGGCTACCGCGTCCTCACGGACAAGCGGCGCGTCGCCGCCCTCCTGGAGGAACTCGCGCCGGACCGTCTGGAGGTGTCCGACCGGACGACCCTCAGATGGACGGGCAGGTGGGCGCGCCGGGCCCGCGTCCCCGCGGTGATGGTCTCCCACGAGACCGCCGACGGCGTCCTGCGCACCTGGGGCCTGTCGGAGAACCTCTCCCGGCGGGCCGCCGACGCCCTCAACGTCCGTACGGCACACACCTACGCGCGCGTGGTGTGCACCACGGAGTTCGCCGAACGGGAGTTCGTGCGGATCGGCGCGCGCAACGTCGTACGGGCGCCCCTGGGCGTCGACCTGGTGCGGCGGCATCCGTCGCTGCGGGATCCGGCGGTGCGGGCCGCGCACGCGCGCGGGGACGAACTGCTCCTGGTGATGTGCTCCCGGCTGTCCGTCGAGAAGCGGCCCGGTACGGCGCTGGACGCTCTGGAGGCCCTCCTGCGGCGCGGACAGCGGGCGAGGCTGGTGGTGGCCGGGGACGGGCCGCTGCGGGCCCGCCTGGCGCAGCGGGCGCGGGAGCGCGGGCTGCCGGTCACCTTCCTCGGGCACGTCACCGACCGGGCACTGCTGGGCGCACTCCAGGCGTCCGCCGACGTGTGCCTGGCGCCCGGGCCCGCGGAGACGTTCGGGCTCGCCGCGCTGGAGGCGATGGCCTGCGGCACACCCGTGGTCGTCAGCGCGTCCTCCGCGCTGCCCGAGGTGATCGGGTCCGCCGGAGCCGTCGCCGCCGACGACGGAGAGGCCTTCGCGGACGCCGTACGGCTGCTGCTGGGGCGGCCCGAGCGCGAGCGCCGGGCGAACGCACGCGCGCGTGCGGAGTGTTTCGGCTGGCCGGCCGCGGTCGAGGCGTTCCTCGCGGCGCACGACGCGGTGGTGCCGTCCGCCGATGACACGCCCGTACTGCCCGTCGTACCGGAGGGTGTCGGATGAGACCGCTGCGGTTCGTGGCGCTCGGCGACTCGCTGACCGAGGGTGTGGGCGATCCCGTGGACGGCGCGTGGCGCGGCTGGGCCGCGCTGCTCGCCGGCGGGTTCGGCGACACGCCGGTGGAGTTCACCAACCTCGCGGTCAGCGGGGCACAGACGCGCGACGTGCGGGAACGGCAGACGCCGGCCGGCCTCGGCCTGGAGCCGGACGTCGTGTCCGTCGTCATCGGGGTGAACGACACCCTGCGCCGTACGTTCGACATCCACGCGGTGGCCGCCCGGCTGGACGAGGTGTACGCGGCCTTCACCGAGCGGGGCGCCCTCCTGCTCACGGCGTGTCTGCCCGACCCCGGGGCGATGCTGGGGCTGCCCGGTGTCCTGGCGAACCCGCTGGCCCGGCGGCAGCGGGCGGTCAACACCGTCGTACACGCGCTCTCCGAGCGCTACGGGGCCGTGCATCTGCACGCCGCCGAGGGTGAGTGGCTCGGCGGGCGCGAGATGTGGAGCGCGGACCGGTTGCACCCCGGCGAGCGGGGGCACCGGCAGCTCGCGGTCCGCTTCCACGCGCTGCTCGCGGAGGCCGGCGTCGCGGGCGGGGCGGGGCCGTCGCCCGAGCCGGAACATCCCGCGCCCACCCGGGCGGCCGACCTGCGCTGGCTGGCCACCGCGGGCACGGGCTGGGTGGCGCGGCGGTGCACCGACCTGCTGCCGCAGCTCCTCCGGCTCGCCGCCCAGGAGGTCCGCCACCGCGCGCGGGGCACCAGCGCCCGCCTCGACCTGGGGGCCTCCCATGCCGTCGCGGCGGCCCTGGCCGCCCTGACGGTGGCGGAACACCGGGCCGAGCCGGACGTGGCGTAGGGCCTGTCCGGCGGATCGGGCGGAGGACGGCTACGGCGCCGAACTGAGGAGACGCCGACGTCAGTCGCTGCCGCGCCGCGCGATGCGGCGGGGTAGTCGGCAACTACGACAACGCCGTAGGCGGGCGCCTGCCTACGGCGCGGCTGATGGCACCGCGGCCCGCGTCGTCGGCATGATCCGCCGGAGCGGGCGGAGGGTGGCTACGGCGCCGAACAGGCGCGGTTGAGCGCGGGTTCGGCGCGTTTGGCCGCAAGACGGCGGAGGGGACGCCGACGTCAGCCCCTGCCGCGCCGCGCGACGCGGTGGGGGAGTCGGCAACCGCGGCAACACCGCAGACGGGCGCACGCCGCGGCGCGGCTGATGGCACCGCGGCCCCGTGTCGCCGGCATGATCCGCCGGACCGGCCCTGGGCGGCTCAGCGGCGGCGTGCGGGCACGAACCTGACCGGCGTGCCCGGAGTCGCCTGGGCGGCGGCGCGCAGATCCGAGGTGCGGACGACGGCGATCACCGGATAGCCGCCGGTGGTGGGATGGTCGGCGAGGAAGACCACCGGCCTGCCGTCGGGGGGTACCTGGACCGCGCCCAGGACCATGCCCTCGCTGGGGAGTTCACCGGAGAAGGCCCGTTCCAGGGAGGGACCTTCCGTCCGCAGCCCGATGCGGTTGCTCGCGGAGGACACCCGGTACGTGGCCGTGGTGAAGGTCCGTAGCGCCGCCGGAGTGAACCAGTCGTCGCGTGGCCCGACGGTCACCCGGAGCACGAGTTCGGCCGGGGGCGCGGGCTGCGGAACGACGTCCACGCGCGCGTGCCCGCCGATCACATGCCCCAGGGGCAGCACCGCGCCGTCCGTGAGGGGCGGCGGGCCCAGGCCGGAGAGCAGGTCGGTGGAGCGGCTGCCGAGCACCGGCTCGACGGCGACTCCGCCGGAGACGGCCACGTAACCCCGTACTCCGGTCAGGGCCGTTCCCACGTTCAGCAGCGCGCCGCCGGGCACCCGCACCGGGGCGCCCCAGGCCACCGGGCGGCCGTCCACGGTGACCGGGCAGGGGGCGCCGCCGACCGCGACGGTGACGGGGCAACGGGGGCGCAGGGCGCAGCCGTTGAGGGTGGTCTCCAGGACGGCCGCCCCGGACGGGTTGCCGACCAGCCGGTTGACGAGCGCCGCCGTGGACGCGTCCAGCGCACCGGAGCGGGGCACCCCGAGATGGGCGTGCCCGGGACGCCCCAGGTCCTGCACGGTGGTCAGCGCCCCCGCCCGTACGACGGCGAGCGCACGATCCGTCATGGGCGGCCCACCGGGACGAAACGGACGCTGGTGCCCGGCGACAGCAGCGCGGCCGGCACGCGCGTGTGGTCCCACAGGACCGCGCCCGTCGTACCGATCAGCTGCCAGCCGCCCGGCGAGGAACGCGGGTACACGCCCGTGTACGGACCCGCAAGTCCCACCGCGCCGGCCGGGACGGACGTCCGCGGGGTGGCCCTGCGCGGTACGTCGTAGCGCGCGGGGAGACCGGTGAGGTATCCGAAGCCGGGCGCGAAGCCGCAGAAGGCGACCCGGAACTCGGTGCCCGCGTGGATGCGTGCGACCGCCTCCTCGGACACGCCCCACAGGGCGGCGACATCGGCGAGGTCAGGGCCGTCGTAGCGGATCGGGAGTTCGACGAACTCCTGGGGCAGGGGGAGCGCCGGGGGCACTTCGGAAGCGGTCAGTTCGGCAGCCAGCCGGGCGGGATCGTCGAGGCCGTCGAGGAGGACCGTGCGGGCGGCGGGGACGATCTCCCGTACGGACAGGGTGCCCACCGCGCGGCGGCGCAGCAGTTCCGCGTGCAGGGCCTGGGCCTGTTCGCCGGAGGAGACCTCGACCAGCAGGGCGTCGTCGCCGACAGGCAGCGCCCTCATCCCGTGCGTCGTACCGCTCGTCCCGTTCATGCGAAGGCCTCCACGCGGACGCCCGACGCCTCCAGGCGCTCACGGACCCGGCGGGCCAGGTCCACCGCGCCGGGCGTGTCGCCGTGGACGCACAGGGAGCGGGCGCGGATCGCGAGGGGCGTCCCGGAGAGCGACGCGACCACACCGGTCCGGGCGAGGGTCACCGAACGTGCCACGACGGCCTCCGGGTCGGTCACCAGCGCCCCTTCCCGGCCGCGCGGCACGAGAGTGCCCTCCTCGGTGTACGCGCGGTCGGCGAACGCCTCGGGGACGGCCGGAAGGCCCGCCCCCTCGGCAAGCTCCAGCAGGCGCGAACCGGGCAGCCCGAGCACCGGCAGCCCCTTGTCGGCCAGAAGCACGCCGGCTACCACCGCCCCCGCCTGCTCGGCGTCGTGCACGACGCGGTTGTAGAGCGCGCCGTGCGGCTTGACGTACGACACGCGCGTGCCCGCCGCCCGCGCGAAGACCTCCAGGGCGCCGATCTGGTAGGCCACCTCGGCCGCCAGTTCGTCGGGCGGCACGTCCATCGCGCGCCGCCCGAAGCCGGCCAGGTCGCGGTAGGAGACCTGGGCGCCGATCCGTACGCCGCGCTCGGCCGCCAGGTCGCACACCCGCCGCATGGTGACCGGATCCCCGGCGTGGAAGCCGCAGGCCACGTTGGCGCTGGTGACGACGGACAGCAGTTGTTCGTCGTCGGTCAGTTGCCAGCGGCCGAAGCCCTCGCCGAGGTCGGCGTTGAGGTCGATCATGTTCCGGACTCCTGTCACGCTCCGGTCAGGCGACGCGGTACTGCTCGTCGCGGGTGTCGGTGAGGAACATCTGGCCCGGCGCGTGGGTGATGGCGAAGGGCGGGCGGGACGCCATCACCGCGGCCTGCGGGGTCACCCCGCAGGCCCAGAACACCGGGATGTCGTCCGGCGCGAGATCCACCGGTTCGCCGAAGTCCGGTCGGCCGAGGTCGTCGATGCCGAGCCACGACGGATCGCCGCAGTGTACGGGGCTGCCGTGCACCGCCGGGAGCAGACTGCTCTCCCGGATAGCGGCCGCCAGATGCCGCGGCGGCACCGGACGCATGGACACCACCATGGGGCCGTGCAGCCGCCCTGCGGGACGGCACTGACGGTCGGTCACGTACATCGGGACGTTGCGGCCCTGCTCGATGTGCCGGATCGGGACGCCCGCCTCGGCGAGCGCCCACTCGAAGGTGAAGCTGCACCCGACGAGGAACGTCACGAGGTCGTCGCGCCAGTGGGCGAGGACGTCCGTGGGTTCCTCCGCCAGCTCGCCGTCCCGCCAGACCCGGTAGCGCGGCAGGTCGGTGCGCAGGTCAGCGTCCTCGGCGAGGACGGTGGTCCAGGAACCGGCGTCCGTGACGTCTAGTACCGGGCAGGGCTTCTGGTTGCGCTGGCAGAACAGCAGCATGTCGTACGCCCAGTCGGCGGGCACCGAGATCAGGTTGACCTGGGTGTGGCCGGCCGCGACGCCCGCCGTGGGGCCTGTCAGGCCCGCGCGGAACCGGGCTCGCGCGGATTTCGGGCTCCACGCGTGCGCGTGCTCGTCGACGAGGGATAGGGGGCGGTCTTCCGTACGGTTCACTGGAGTTCCTTTCCACGGGTCTCCGGCAGGCCGAGCAGTGCCAGGGCGGCGATGCCGTATCCGATCGCGCCGAAGACCAGCGCGCCGCCCACGCCCCAACTGTCGGCCAGGAAGCCGACCGTGGTGGGGAAGACGGCGCCGACGGCGCGGCCGGTGTTGTAGGTGAAGCCCTGTCCCGTGCCGCGTACGGCGGTCGGGTACAGCTCGCTCAGATAGGAGCCGAAGCCGCTGAAGATCGCCGACATACAGAACCCGAGCGGGAAACCGAGCACCAGGAGAAGGGTGTTGGAGCCGTCGGGGATGTTCGCGTAGGCGAGGATGCACAGCGCCGAGAGGACCGCGAACAGCCAGATGTTGCGCTTGCGGCCGATCCGGTCGGTGAGGTATCCACCGGTCAGATAGCCGATGAAGGCTCCGGAGATCAGGAAGGCGAGATACGACCCGGTGCCGACGACCGACAGCCCGCGTTCCGTCTTCAGATAGGTGGGCACCCAGGTGGCGAGGGTGTAGTAGCCGCCCTGGACGCCGGTGGACAGCAGGCCCGCGAAGACCGTGACGCGCAGCAGTCCGGGTGCCTCGGGTGTGCCGGGCTTGAAGATCGCGGCGAACGAGCCCTTCTCGGGGTTCCTCTCGCGCTCGGCGACCGCCCGGGGCGCGTCCTGCACCGAGCGTCGTACCCAGATGACCAGCAGCGCGGGCAGAGCGCCGGTCCAGAACATCACGCGCCAGGCCAGGTCGTCGTCGAGGAACGAGAAGACCACGGTGTAGACGACCACGGCCAGGCCCCAGCCCACGGCCCAGGAACTCTGGATCGCGCCGAGCGTACGGCCGCGGTGCCTCGGGCTCGCGTACTCGGCCACCAGGATCGCGCCGACGGCCCACTCGCCGCCGAAACCGAGGCCCTGCAGGGCGCGGAACACCAGCAGCGTCTCGTAGTTGGGCGCGAAGCCGCAGGCGACGGTGAAGACCGCGTACGTGATCACCGTGATCATCAGCGCCTTGACCCGGCCGATGCGGTCCGCGAGCACTCCCGCGCCGGCGCCGCCCACCGCGGAGACGACCAGGGTGACGGTGGTGAACAGCCCGGTCTGGCCGCTGTCCAGACCGAAGTACGCGGACAGCGCCACCATGGTCAGCGGCAGCGTGAAGTAGTCGTACGAGTCCAGGGCGTAGCCGCCGAACGCGCCGCCGAAGGCACGGCGACCGCGCGGGCCCAGCGCCCGCAGCCAGGCGAACGCGCCGTCGTCGACAGCCGGTTCACCCGCACCGGGGTGGGATTCGGCGGCCAGGGCCTGCGGTGGAGGGGTCGTGCTCATGGGCACCTCGCAGTTGAGGGACGGAGGGTGCTTCAGGAATGAGCGGTGCGGGAGCGGTCGACACCGCGTGGAGCCGGCGGCGTCTGTTCAGCAAGGTAGAGGATCGTTGAACGATCCTTCAATACCCGTGTTGTTTCGTTCTTGTATCTACGGTTGAATTCCGGGCATGGCAGAGCAGCTGACGGGACTGGCCGACGACCGCGCGCTCCTCGGGCGCACCAGTACCGCCGAGCGGGTGTCGGACATCCTCAGAAGCCGTATCGCCGACGGCTACTTCCCGCCCGGGACCCGGCTCTCCGAGGAGAGCATCGGCGGGGCCCTCGGCGTCTCCCGCAACACGCTGCGCGAGGCGTTCCGGCTGCTCACGCACGAACGCCTGCTGGTCCACGAGCTCAACAGAGGCGTCTTCGTCAGGGTCCTCACGGTCGAGGACGTCGAGGACATCTACCGCACCCGCGCCCTCGTCGAGTGCGCCGTGGTCCGCGGCCTCGGCGAGCCGCCGTACGCCCTGGAGAACCTCGCCGCGGCCGTCGAGGAGGGGCAGCAGGCGGCACGCGACGGTGACTGGAAAGGGCTGGGCACGGCCAACATCCACTTCCACGGCCAACTTGTCGCCCTGGCCGGCAGCGCCCGCACCGACGAGCTGATGCGCAGCGTCTTCGCCGAACTGCGCCTCGCCTTCCATGTCGTGGACGACCCGCGGCGCCTGCACGAGCCCTATCTCGCGCGTAACCAGCAGATACTGCAGGCCCTCCAGACGGGTGACCGGCAGCGGGCCGAGGGGCTGCTCTCGGTCTATCTCGACGACTCGCTCAAACGGGTGGTCGAGGTCTACCGGCGCCGGGTTGGCGAGGACGGGTAGCCGGTACAGGTGTGTCGGGACCTGCGGTCTTCCCCGGGGCGTGAACGGCACGGTGGCACGGTGGCGGCGGGTCGCTTCTGAGCCGTTTGGGCCGTTGTCAGACCGAGGACCTAGTCTGTGCACCGTGACTTCGCCTGCATCGACGGACAGCGTTCCGCCCCAGCTCAGCGCGGGGCCGCGCCCCGCTCCGGGCCCGGCCGCCGACGAGGGACTGGCGCGGCGCCTGCGCGCGCTCGCCTGCACCGCCCCGCTCCACGACCTGGACGCGCGCAAGGCGAATCTCGCGGGCGAGTACTCGGTGTACGGCATGGCGGAGGTGGCCCTCTCGGCCATCGACCTGGTCACCCTCAACATGGACTTCGACACCGGCGCCGACCACGACCAGATAATCGCCCGCCTCATCCCGCGCATCGCCGCCCAGGCCCCGCAACGGCCCGTCACCGAGCACGAGCGCGTCGCTCGCTGGGTCCTGGAGAACCTGATCAACGTCGGCAGCGTCGACCGCGGCTTCCGGGCCGTCTACGGCACGTTCGCACCGGACGGTACGTATGTGCGCCGTGACTACGACTTCAAGCTGATCGAAGAGGTCCCGGGGTACGGCGGAAGCGTCTACCTCCGTACGACGGACGAGGCGGTCAACGTACTCGTCGGCGCCCTCGACACCGACGTGACCAGCGCCCAGATCGCCGCCGAGGTCAAGCTGGAGGTGCTGATCAGCCGGGGCCGGCTGGCCGACGCCCAGCTCGCCGCGGAGCAGGCCCGCTACCGGACCGTGCAGTACTCGGAGACCCTGCGCAGGGCACTGGACGCGACCCGGCGCAACGTGCGCGCGGTGGACTGGCTCCAGACCGTCCCCGACATGATCGCCGAGGCACTCGACCATGTCGCCGACCGGTACCGCCATGAGAACGCGATCCTGACCAACATCCGCAAGGCCCGTGACGAGTCCGAGGATCCCGAGCAGAAGCGGCGTGCCGCCGAACTCGTCGACATCGTGAAGGACTGCATCCGGCGGCACACGCTGCTCCAGTCCCGGCTGCTGGAAGCGGGGCCGCTGTTCCGCGCGGAACAGGACCGGCAGGCCTTCGCGACCCCGATGACGTCGTCCGGGATCGATCTGTACGGGCATCTGGTCGCCCCCGTGCTGCCGTTGCCCCTGGAGGCCGCGGTGCGGGTCACGGACGCGTTCTTCGCGCGCGGGACGGGGCTTCGTACGCCGGTGTCGGTCCGGGTCGGCGACCTCGTGGACATACTGCTGACGCCGCCGGTGGAGCGGGAGCACCTCGGGGTGGAGATGCCGGAGCCGGATCTGATCGCCACGCCGGACGACAGCCGGTTCAGCGAGGAGCAGTTGGCGTCGGCGATGGAGTTGCTCGACCTGCCCGCGGACGCGCCTCGGCGGTTGTCGGGGCTGTTGGCCCAGGCGCGTCTTCGGGATGCGGAACTTCCTTATCTGGTGGCCCTGTTGGCCGTGCACGCGGCCAGTCCTCCGGTCGGCACGGCTTATCGGCAGGGCGAGGAGAAGCTGTTGTTCGCTGTCGACGACGGGACGGAGCTGGACGATCCGGAGTTCGGAGGCGCCGACCTGATCGTGGGGATGGCGTTGCTGGACGCGGTGGGGATGGCCGCGGGGCGGTTGGAGGCGGCGTGATGTGGCTGAGGTCGTCGCCCGGGTGCGGGCCCGCTGTGGCTGGTCGCGCCCACGCGGCGGAGCCGCACATGTCAAGGCCGCGCACCCTTATAGGGACGCCCGCCCGCCCGTCCGATTGTCGGAACCCCAAGGAGTCTCAGCCGTGAACGAGCACATCGACCGGAGTGAGCCGGAGGCCGTGGCTGCCCCGGCCACCGCTGTCATTACTCCTGGCGATGCCGCTGATGCCGCCCGGCTGGTTGCCTTTGGGCTTCAGGCCAAGCTTCAGGCCGCGCGGGACCAGGAGTACGCCGAGTTGTTGCGCCGGTACCGCGAGGACTCGGCGTTCGCCCGGCTCGCCGATGCCGTTGCCGCCGGGCTGGGGCTGGTCGTCCTGGAGGTGTCCCCGCGCGCGGGGATGGCGGTGACCGCCGCCGAGGACTCCGTCTTCGCCGTACGGATGGGGGACTACGCACGTCGTACGTCCGCCGACGGCTCGGACCGTTTCCTGCACGGGCTCGCCCACCTCGCCGTGGCCGCCATGGCGTTTCCGCGCCCCGAGGATCTCGCCGACGACGGCTACATCGGGCGCGTCACCGTCAACGGGGTCGAGGCCTTCGTCCGGCAGGCCTGTCGGCGGCTCGAGGAGCGGGCCGAGGCACAGGGCGAGAACACCGACCCGGTCAGCGACGCCCCGGGACTCGAGACCGCCTGGCGGATCTGGATCAGGCGCAGTGCCACGGGGGCCACCAAGGACGCGCGGAGACCGGCCGGTTCGACCACCGGCATCGTCGGCAAGGCCGTCGTGTTCCTCACCGACTCCGGCTTCCTCCAGCGCACGGGTGACGACAACGGCGGCACGTACCGGACGACAGCCCGCTACCAGCTCCAGGTCCGGGACATGGCCGGCAACGCCGCCATGGCCGAGCTGCTGGAGCTGGGAGTCGTGCCGGTCACCGACGGGACACCGACCCTGCTGCCCGCCGAGGACACCGACGACCTGGACCTGGTGGCCGACGCCGGACTGCCCTTCCACCACTCCTGACCGCCGCCCCGCTCAACACCTTCAGCCCGACTACTCCTTACGACTACGAGAGTCCGCCATGTACGAGCTGTCCCGGGTCCGCCTCTACTCCATCGGTCCTGCCGGTGCGCGCTACGCCGACACCGTGCTTGACCTGCGGGGTGTCGGCGAGCCGGTGCCCGACCCCGCGCCCACCCAGGCGGAGTTCTTCGAGGACGAGCCCGTCGGACCGCCGCGCCGGCCCGCGCCCGCGGGCGTGCTCTTCCTGGAGAACGGCGGCGGCAAGTCCGTACTCCTCAAGCTGATCTTCTCCGTGATGCTGCCGGGGCACCGCAACACGCTCGGTGGCGCCAGCTCCGGTGTGCTGCGGAAGTTCCTGCTCGCCGACGACTGCGGGCACGTGATCCTGGAGTGGCAGCACACGCTCACCGGTGAGCTGGTGGTGGTCGGCAAGGCGAGCGAGTGGCGGGGGCGGCAGGTCTCCAACGACCCACGGAAGTTCACCGAGGCCTGGTACTCCTTCCGGCCCGGCCCGGGGCTGAGCCTCGACAACCTTCCCGTCGCGGAGTCCACCGCCGTACGACCACCGGTGGAGGGCGCCTCCGGTGCCCAGGGACGGCGCCGGACCATGAAGGGCTTCCGGGACGCGATCACCGAGGCGGGCAAGGCCTACCCGCATCTCGAAGTGCACTGGGAGGAGATCCACGACCGCTGGATCGAGCATCTGGGGGAGCTGGGCCTCGACCCCGAACTCTTCCGCTACCAGCGGGAGATGAACGCCGACGAGGGTGAGGCCGCCGGCCTCTTCGCGGTCAAGAAGGACTCCGACTTCACCGACCTGCTGCTGCGCGCGGTCACCGACGTCCGTGACACGGACGGGCTTGCCGACCTGGTCGGCGGCTTCGGCAACAAGCTGGGCCGACGGTCCGAACTGATCGCCGAACGGGACTTCACCGCCGGGTCCGTGGACCTGCTCGGACGGATCGTCGAGGCCGCACAGGCGCGTTCCCGCGCGCGGGACGTCCACGCGGGTGCGGAGCGGCGTACGCGCACGCTTGCCCGGCGGCTGTCCGCGCGGGGCGTCCAGGAGCGCGTCCGGGCCGGCGATCTCGCCCAGCGGGTCACCGCCGCGGCGTACGCCGTCACCCATTCCGAGGGCGGGCGGGAGCGCAGTGCGCTGATCGCCGCCGAACTCGCCTTCCGGCACGCCTCGCTGGCACTCGCGGCGGCGGAGAAGACGGCAGCCGCGCAGAAGCGTGAACTCGCCGACGCGCGCACCGTGCACGCCGCCTGGCAGGCCGCCGAGGTCGTCCTGCGGCACCGCGCCGCCGCCGACCGCTCCGCGCGCGTGGCCGTCGCGATCCGCGAGGCCGAACGGGACGCGGCCCCGGCGCTCGCAGCCCGCGCCAAGGCCGCCGTCGACCTCGTACGTGCACTGCACTCGGCGGCGGAAGGCGCGGAGGCCCTCGCCAACGAGGAGGAGGAGCGGTCCGCCGCCCTCCAGGAGGTCAGCGAGGCCGCCCACCGGGACTCGACCGGCGCGGCCACCGAGGCGCAGCGAGCCCGCAGTGAGGTGGGGCATCTGCGGCAGCGGCTCAGCGAGGTCGAGCAGGAGACCGCCGAGGCGGTGCGCGCGGGCTGGCTCGACGACAGCGCTCCCGACGCCGATCCGGCACGGGCCGCGCTCGCCGCCAGCGATGCCGAGAAGACGGCCGTCGAGGCCTGGGACACCACCCGTGAGGCCTCCCGGCGGGCTTCCGAGCACGCGCGTGAGGCGGCGTCAGCCGAGTCCCGCGCGGAGCTGACGGCGGCCCGCGCGGCGGATGCCGCCACGGCGGCCGAGCGCGCGTACGAGGCCGAGCGGCGTACCGCAGAGGCCCTGGCGGGAGAGGAACGGCTCGCCGAACTGCTGAACCTGCCGTCCGCCGGTGGTGCGCGGCGAGGCCGGGCCGCGCTGCCGCACCAGCACGGCACCAGCGAGGGTACGACAGGAGACGGCGCGAAGGGCGCCCCCCGTGCCGCCGACGAAGGTCCCCTGACCTCCGAGGAACTGGACCGCTTCGCGGACGAACTCCGCGAGCTGCTCGACGACGGTGTCACCTCCGCCGAGCGCCAGCTCTTCGAGCTGCGGACCGGCGCCGCCGACGACGCCCGCATCCTCGGCGCGCTCGGCGACGGCGGACTGCTGCCGCCCGGCCCCGATGTGCTGGCCACCGTCGAGTTCCTCGGCGAACACGGCATCCCCGCGCTGCCCGGCTGGCGCTATCTCGCCCAGGCCGTCGACCCCGCCGACCACGCACGTGTGCTGGCCGCCCGCCCCGAACTCGTCGACGGCGTCATCATCACCGACCCCGGCACACACGCGCGTGCCCGCGAGGCCCTCGCCGACGCGGCCCTGCTGCCCCGGTCGGCCGTGGCGGTCGGTACGGCAGCCGCCCTGCTCGCCCCCACCCCGGCCCCCGGACCGGGCGACAGCGACGTGTTCCTCGTACCGCCGAACCCGGCCATGCACGACGAGCACGCCGCCGACGAGGAACGGCAGGCGCTGCGGGCCCGGGCGGGTGAGCGGGAGGAGGAGATCCGCACGCTCGCGGCGCGGCTCGGAAAGGACCGGGAACTCGCCGCGCGGCTCACCTCCTGGCGTACGGGCTGCCCGGCCGGGCGGCTCGTCGAGCTGGCCCGGGCCGCGCACGACGCGCGTGCCTTCGCCGAGGAGACCGAGGCCGAACTGGCCGAGGCGCGGACCGTTCGGGCCGAGGCCGACGAGGTGATGAGCGAGGCGTCCCGGGTGCGGGACGAGCGGCAGGAGGCCGCCCAGCGCGCCCGGCGCGCCGCCGACGCGCTCGCCGGACTGGCGTACCGGCTGCGTGAACGCGCCGGCTGGCAGGTCAAGGTGCGCGAACTGGCCGACGAGGCCGTCGAGTCGGAGGCCCGCGCCCAGGCACTGCTGGAGCGCGCCCGGTCCGCCGACGAGGACCGGCGCGCCACCCAGCGCGCCGCCGACGACGCACGCCGCACGGCCCGCGCCCTGCGCGCCGAGCGCGCGGAGATCGCGGGCGCCCCCGATGACCTGCCGGAGGCCGACGAGGACGCGGCGAAGTCGTCGCTGCCCGCCCTCCGCGAGGCCTACCGCGCAGCCTCCCAGCTCTACGAGAAGGTCGGCGTAGGAGCCGACCTGCGAGCGGAACAGGCGCGGTCCGAGAGCGAGGAGAGCGCCAGTCGTGCGGAGCTGGACCGGCTGAGCAACAAGGTGCGTACGCGCGCCGAACAACTGCTGCAGGTGCCCGAGGGGGCGGACGGACCGTCCCGGCAGGCCGCCTCCGCGCGGGCCGAGGAACTGGTGCAGCTCCTGGAGACCCGGGTGTCCACGGCCAGCGAGCAGCTCGGGCGGCTGCGCGGCGAGGCCGAGCGGCACGCGCCCGAGGACGGCGAGGCGCACACCGAGCTGGCCGAGGAACTCGTCCCGCGCGACGCCGAACACGCCCAGGCCCTGCTGCGCACCGCCACCGCCGAACTCGCCTCCCGCAGCGAGGCGTTGACCCGGGCCAGGGAGGCGCACGCCGAACTTCTCGGTTCCCACCGGGCGGCCGAGGACGCGGCCTCCGGGTTCGACGAGATCGCCGCGATGCTCCGCGACCTGATGCGCGAGCACACCTCCGACGACGAGCAGGAAGCCTCGGAGCCCTACCCCGGCAGCCCGGAAGAGGCACGGCAGTCGGCCGCCGAGGCCCGCCGCTCCCTGCGCGGCTGCGCCGCCGAACTGTCCGCCGCCGAGGGCGCCGTGCGCGAGGCGAGCGACATCCTTGTACGGCACGCGAACTCCACGCGGTACGAGGCGGTACGCACCCCCGCCCGCCAGCAGATCCGTGAACTGCCCGCGTCCGCGCTGCCCGAGCACGCGCAGAAGTGGGCGGACGCCTTCGCCCCCCGGCTCCGGGTCCTGACCGACGAGTTGGCGCAGCTGGAGCGGAACCGGGACTCGATCGTGGACCGGCTGCGCGGGCTGGTGGAGTCGGCGCTGGCCACCCTGCGGTCCGCGCAGCGGCTGTCCCGGCTGCCCGAGGGGCTCGGCGAGTGGTCAGGGCAGGAGTTCCTGCGGATCCGGTTCGAGGAGCCCGACCAGGCGACGCTCACCGAGCGGCTCGGCGAGGTCATCGACGAGGCGACCCGGGCGGCCGTGAAGAAGAACTCCGACCTGCGCCGGGACGGAATGTCCCTGCTCCTGAGGGGAGTCGGCGCCGCCCTCCAGCCCAAGGGCATCGCCGTCGAGATCCTCAAGCCCGACGCCGTACTGCGCGCCGAGCGCGTGCCCGTCGGGCAGATGGGTGACGTGTTCTCCGGCGGTCAGCTGCTCACGGCGGCCATCGCCCTGTACTGCACGATGGCCGCGCTGCGCAGCAACGACCGGGGCCGCGACAAGCACCGGCACGCCGGCACGCTGTTCCTCGACAACCCCATCGGGCGCGCCAACGCCACGTACCTGCTGGAACTCCAGCGCGCCGTGTCCGACGCGCTCGGCGTCCAACTCCTCTACACCACCGGCCTGTTCGACACGACCGCGCTCGCCGAGTTCCCCCTCGTCATCCGCCTCCGCAACGACGCGGACCTCCGCGCGGGCCTGAAGTACATCCGCGTGGAGGAACACCTCCGGCCGGGACTGCCTCAGCAGGCCCCGGCCGGGGAGGGGGACGCGGTGCACAGCGAGATCACGGCGACGAGGATGTACAGACGTCCGGCGCCGGCAACTCCTGAAAGGGGCGCGGGGCTGTGACATTCGCGGCTCCGCCGCGCGGGCGTGACCAGCCACGACGGCGCCGCAGTTCCCCGGCTTACCGGCACCCCGCTACGCGTCCGCTTTCAACAGATCAGCGCACTTCTCCCCGATCATCATCGTCGTGATGCACGGATTCACTGACACCAGATCCGGCATCACCGACCCGTCGGCAACCCGCAGCCCCTCGATCCCCTTCACCCGCAGCCGCGCGTCAAGCGGCGCCGAGGCGTCGCCGTCCGCACCCATCTTCACCGTGCAGGCCGGGTGGTAGACGGTGTTGTGGGTCTTGTGGATGTAGTCCAGCAGCTCGTCGTCCGTCCGGACGTCCGGCCCGGGGGCCAGTTCCGCGCCCGCCCAGCCGCTCAGCGCGGGCTGGGCGGCGATCCGACGCGCCAGCTTCAGGCCGTATGTCATCACGCGTGCGTCGTGCTCGTGCGTGAAGTACCGCGGATCGACCATCGGCTTGTCCCGGTAGTCACGGGTGCGCAGCCGCACCGTGCCGCGCGACTTCGCCCGGGTCACGTTGGGAGTCAGGCAGAACGCGTTCTCCGAGGTCGGATAGCCCCAACGTGTCGTGTTCATGTCGAACGGCACCGAGCCGTAGTGGAACATCAGGTCGGGCCGGTCCAGGCCCGGTTCGGTGTCGTAGAAGATGCCCGCCTCCCACCACTGACTCGATGTCGTGGTCATCGGCTGCTTGGCGTCCCACATGATGACGCCCTCGGGATGGTCCTGCAGGTTCTCGCCGACGCCCGCCGAGTCCACGACCACCTCGACGCCGACCTCGCGCAGCTGCTCGGCCGGTCCGATACCGGACAGCATCAGCAGCTTCGGGGTGTCGATCGCGCCGCACGACACGATGACCTCGCGGCGCGCCCGTACGGTCCTCGTGTGGATGAGATCCGGGTCGAGGTACTCGGCGCCCACGCACCGGCGCCCTTCCAGCACGAGCTGCTTCGCCCGCACCCCTGTCCGTACCTCCAGGTTCGGCCGCCTGCCCATGACCGGGTGGAGGTAGGCGACGGAGGACGACTGACGGATGTTGTTCTCGTCGGAGTTGATCTGGAACCAGTTGGCCCCGCGGATCACGGTCTCACCGGTGTTGAAGGGCGTGGTCGGGATGCCGGCCTGCGCGCATGCTTCCAGGAGGGCGCTGCCGCACGGGTCCTCGCTCTTCAGCGTACGGAGCTTCACCGGGCCGGTGCGGCCGTGGTGGTCGCCGGGGGCGTCGTTGGTCTCCAGGCGCCGGTAGAGCGGGAAGAGGTCGGCCGCGCTCCAGCCCGTACAGCCTGCCGCCGCCCAGTCGTCGAGATCCTCGGCCGGGGCCCAGAAGGCGATGCACGAGTTGTGGGACGAGCAGCCGCCGAGCACCTTCGCACGGGCGTGCCGCATGAAGCTGTTGCCGCTGGACTGCGGTTCGACCGGGTAGTCCCAGTCGTAGCCGGACTCCAGCAGGCCCATCCAGCGTTCGAGTCTGAGGATGTCGTCGTCACCGACGTCGCTCGGGCCCGCCTCCAGTACGCAGACGGTGACGGACGGGTCCTCCGAGAGGCGCGCGGCCACCACGTTGCCCGCGGTGCCACCGCCCACCACCACATAGTCGAACTCGTCGGTGGTCATGAGTGATCGGTCCATGATCGGCAGATCCATGTGGGGCCGGTCCATGTGGGGCTGGTCCATGGGGGGGACCTCCTTCAGTCGGCCGCCGGGGCGGCGAGGGGAGCGGCCGGCGAGGCCGGGTTCTCCTCAAGACGGTGTCCGGCGAGCACACCCGTCCGGTGCCGCTGGACGAACCAGTAGTAGGCGAAGCCGCCACCCGCGATGACCGCGACGAACAGCACGGCACCCCACTGGAGGTACCAGTGGAAGGGGGCGGTGGCGTTGTAGACCGAGGTCCGGGGCCAGATCAGGTTGGTCGTCATGGCGGCGCCCCAGATCACGGCCCCGATGTTGACGGGCAGGCCCCAGCGGCCCAGTGAGAACTTGCCGTCGCCGGCCGGCTGCCACCTGCCGCGCAGCCGTGCCACCAGCATGGGTCCGGTGACACCCAGATAGGCGAGGTAGATCATGATGATGCCGATGCTGGTGACCACGGTGAAGATCTGCGGCTGGCGGATGTTGACCACCAGGATCGACAGCGCCAGCACTCCGACGACCACGGCAGGCAGCACCGGCGTCTGGAAGCGCGGGCTGACCTTCGCGAGGAGTGAGGACGCGGGCAGGTTGTTGTCACGGGCCATCGCGAACGCCAGCCGGATCGCCGCCGTGTGGACGGCCAGGGCGCAGACGGTGACCGCGATCAGCACGCACCACAGCATCGCCTTGCCGGCCTTCGGCCCGAGCACGTCGAGCACGATGTACTGCAGACCGTCCGTGGACAGTTCCTTGCCCTTGAGGCTGGAGACGCTCATCAGCGCGAGGAGGAGGACCAGGCCGCCGAGGACGAAGGAGGCGACGATCGCCCGGATGATGGCGCGTGGCGCGTTCCGGGACGGATCGCGGGACTCCTCACCGAGCGAGGCGGCGGTGTCGAAGCCGTACATCACGTACGCCGATGCCAGTGAGGCCACCAGGAACGCGCCTAGATAGCCGGCGCCGTGGCCCGCACCCGTGCCGTTCGTCTCCATGACCACCTGCGGCCCGCGTGTGATGTGCACGGCGAACAGGACGATCAGCACGACCGTGGCGACGAGCTCGATGAAGACACCCGCCGTGTTGATCGTGGCCATCAGCTTGACGCCGAAGGCGTTCACCACGGTCGTGAACAGGATCAACACGCCGGCCAGGATCACCGCGTTGGTCGCCACGTCGTACTTGCCGGTGCCGTCCCCGACGATCTGGAACACGTCGGAGATCTGCGGCAGCGTGAGCTGGTAGGCGAGCGCCACCGCCGCGATCGACACGATCGAGGCGATCAGCATCATCCAGCCGGCCAGCCAGCCCAGATGCGGATTGCCGACCTTCTTCGACCAGTTGTAGACCGAGCCCGCCACCGGATAGCGGGCGGCCAGCTCCGCGAAGCAGAGCGCGACCATGAACTGGCCGACGAACACCATCGGCCACGACCACCAGTAGGCGGGACCGCCGCTGCCGTAGCCGAAGTAGAACAGCTGGAAGGTGCCGGTCAGGATCGAGATGTAGCTGATCCCGGCCGCGAAGGTGTGGAAGTTGCCGAGGGTGCGCTTGAGCTCGGGCTTGTAACCGAACTCGGCGAGTTCGGCGTCGTCCGTGTGCCCTGGGCCTGTTGGTCGGTCGGTGGTTGCCATGAGCGGACTCCTGGGGATACCGGGGAGTGGGAGGGAGCGGCTCGTTGCGGGTGCCGGGATCAATGGGGGCGCACATTCAGGACGTACACAGGGGGAACGGCGCACAGTTGACGCGTAAAAGGCGCACAAGGGGGTGTTAGGCGAACCAGCCCTGCGGCGAAGGATCGGTGTTCCGGTAGATGTGCTTCGCCTCGCGGTACTCGGCGAGTCCCGCCGGCCCGAGCTCGCGGCCGAAGCCGGACTGTTTGAAGCCGCCCCACTCCGCCTGGGGGACGTACGGGTGGTAGTCGTTGATCCACACCGTGCCGGTCCGCAGCCGCGCCGCGACCCGCTGAGCCTTGGCCCCGTCGGTGGTGAAGACGCCCCCGGCGAGCCCGTACACGGTGTCGTTGGCGAGCCGGACCGCCTCCGCCTCGTCCGTGAACCGCTCCACGGTGAGCACCGGACCGAACGACTCCTCCTGTACGACGGTCATCCGGGCGTCGCACTCGTCGAGCACCGTCGGCCGGTAGTAGAAGCCGTCGTCGAGCCCCTCGGGACGCGCTCCGCCGCAGCGCAGTACCGCACCCTCGGCCAGGCCCTGGGCGACATATGCCTCGACCTTCGCGCGATGTGCCTCGGAGATCAGCGGGCCGGTCTGGGCCTCTTCGTCGAACGGGCCGCCGAGCCGGATCAGTTGGGCCCGCCGGACGACCTCGTCGACGAACCGGTCGTGCAGCGAGTCCTCCACCAGCAGCCGGGCCCCGGCCGAGCAGACCTGCCCGGAGTGCAGGAACACGGCGGTGAGCGCCATGTCGACGGCCGTGTCGAAGTCGGCGTCGGCGAACACGATGTTGGGGTTCTTGCCGCCGAGTTCGAGCGCGACCTTCTTCACGGTTCCGGCCGCGGCGGCCATGAGGCGGCGGCCGGTCTGAAGTCCGCCCGTGAAGGAGAGGAGGTCGACGTCCGGATGGTCGCCGAGCGGCGCGCCTGCCTCCGGACCGGCGCCGAGGACGAGGTTGGCCACGCCGGCCGGCAGTCCGGCCTCCTCCAGGAGCCGCATCAGGTGGATCGCGGTGTGCGGGGTCAACTCGCTCGGCTTGAGGACGAAGGTGTTCCCGGCCGCCAGTGCCGGGGCGACCTTCCACGCGGTCTGGAGGAGCGGATAGTTCCACGGGGTGATCAGCGCGCAGACACCGACCGGCTCATAGACGACCCGGCTGTCCACACTCGGCGAGCCGGTGTCGATGACGCGTCCGGTCTCGTTCGCCGCGAGCCGGCCGAAGTAGCGGAAGCAGTTGACGATGTCGTCGATGTCGTAGGCGCTCTCCACCAGGCGTTTGCCGGTGTCGAGGGACTCCGCGCGGGCCAGCTCGTCCTTGTCGCGGACCATCAGGTCGGCGACACGCAGCAGCAGGTCGCCGCGCTCGGCGGCCGGCGTGCCCGGCCAGGGGCCCTCGTCGAAGGCGCGGCGGGCGGCGGTGATGGCCTCCACCGTGTCCTTGCCGCCGGCCTCGGCGACGACACCGACCAGGGAGCCGTCGGCGGGGCAGCGGATCTCGCGGGTGCGCTCGTCGAGCGCGGATCTCCAGGTACCGCCGATGAAGAGTTCGGGCATGTTCTCGTTCCTCCTGGTCAGCGCCATGCTGAAGGCGCCCTTCCGGTTGGGCCCCTTTCCGGCCGAAGACCGTTCATGTCAGATGTGATCTTCGACACACCCGATCGGGCGCGCGGCGACGCGCCATGCCCAGAGGGACTCCGTCTGTGACCCCTTCGTTCGACACCCAGCACACCACCGTTCCGGCGCGTCCGCGATGCCATCGGGGGTCGTATCTGCCACGAGAACCGCGAGAAGGTTCGATTGATTGCCCGGGGTGGTCCGCGGGTTTCGCCGCATCGGTGGCGAGGGGGAACCCGTAAGGGAAGTGAGAGTGCTCGGGGACGGCGCTCATCAAGGCCGCCGGGTCAACGCCCGGGCGGTGTGTTGGCGGAGGGGAACGCGACGGCCCTGTGGCCCGCCAGGGCTCGTTCACGCAGCCCCGTCCTGCCTCCGTGGCGGCACGGCTGTGATGGACCCACCCTGAACGCAAGGGCTGTTCAGGTGGCTCAGGGTGGGCCCCCGGGGAAGTCCTCCCCCTCAAGGGTTCTCAGGGGTGCGACAACTGCCCCGACCCGCCGCCCTGCCTGCGTATGCGCTCCTGGGTCCGGGCGGTGGTCCGAGCGTTTCGCCGGGCCCTGCGGCGTTCGCGTCGCAGCGCCCGTGCCGTGCTGCTCGGGGTCGACACCACGCCGTTGCGCTGGCGCCAGACCTGGCGCGTCACCCACACGTCGAGCGCGGCCCAGGTGGCCACCACCGTGCTGGCCACGCTGCTGATCACCATCGGGAAAGCCAGCCACGAACCGGCCAGCGTGGACAGGAAGGCCACCATCGCCTGGATCAGCGTGACGGAGATGACGAGCACCGCCCGCACGGCCGCCGTACGCACCGGGTCCGGCAGCCGGCGCCGACGCGCGGGCTCCTCGACCCACAGCTGTCGGTAGGAGGGCTGTGTCCGCGCCCTGACCGGCTTGGGGAGTTGCTCGGCCGAAGTGGAGGCGTAGCTGGGGTTGGCGGGCGGTTCGGTGCCGCCGCCCCTGCCGCCGCCCATGTCCTGGCCCGTGCTGTTGCTCCTGGCGCTCCCGTGCACCACCAAGGGTGCCGCAACCGCAACTCCGTTCCCGAGTGCTTCGCGTCGTTCCGCCGTGCCCATCACGTGTCACTCCCCACCGCCCAGCAGACCGCCCGTCCCGGTGTCGTTGACACCGGCTCCCCAGTGGTTGCCCGGCTTACGCTGTTTTACGCGGCCTGGACGCGGGATGCGGACCCTGCTGACGGTTCCGCCACCCATCTCCTGTGTACAAAGACGATCGGCGTGTCTCGAAGATTCCCGTCAAACGTAAAAATCCAGCCAAACGGCCAAGTGGGCCGACGGTTGCCGTCATGCGGTCGATGCCGGATTCGAGGAGGCAATCTCCCGCAATGATCGGACAACTCGCCATGTCTCGCCCGGAGTACGGCAGTTCAGCCCTCAGACAGGTCTTCGAGTTATCTGTGGGTCAGTAGTAGGCTCACGCCGATTATTGACGCACATGTGTACCCCCGCGTCGACGGGGGCGAGCTGGGGGAGGCCATGCGCTTTCGCGGGAAGTCCATCCGCCGGAAGATCGTGGCGCTGCTTCTCGTGCCGCTGGTGTCCCTCACCGCGATCTGGGGCTTCGCCACCGTCCTCACGGGGCGTGAGGCGGCCGAGTTGTTCAATGTGTCGTCGGTCGTGGAGAAGGTCAGCTACCCCACCGAGGACGCGGTACGCGTGCTTCAGCAGGAGCGGCGCCAGACCCTCGTCTACCTCGCCGATCCCCGTGCCGCCGACGCGCTGGCGGCCCTTCGGCGCAGCCGCACCGCCACCGACGACGTCATCGGCAAGATCCGCGACAACGCCGACAAGTCCAGTGTGCGCAACTCGATCAGCGACAGTGACAGCGAGCGCCTCACCGCCGTCCTGGAGGCGTTCGACGGCATCGGCCCGCTGCGCCGCAGCGTCGAGGAAGGCACCGTCACCCGGATCCAGGCCCTGAACCTCTACAACAACCTGGTCGATCCCTGTTACGTCCTGCTCGCCAACCTGCACATCATCGACAACCTGGAGATGGACAAGCAGGCCCGCGCCCTCGTCAACGCCGCCCGCGCCCGCGAACTCCTCTCCCGCGAGGACGCCCTGCTCGGCTCGGCCCTGGTCGTCGGCAAGCTCACCCGCGACGAGTCCCGCGACATCTCCGACCTCGTGGCGCAGCGCACCGTCATGTACGACGTCAGCCTCCCGCTGCTCCCGCTGACGGACCGCGCACGCTACGAGCGGTTCTGGAAGAACGCCTCCACCGCGCCGCTCCGGGTGGCCGAACAGGCCGCCATCGGCGCCGAGTCCGGCAAGCCGCGGGGTGTCACGGCGAAGAGCTGGGACACCACGGCCGGCGATGTCCTCGACGAACTCCGCAAGCTCAACGACGAGTCGGGCGACCGCTTTCAGGACCGGATCCGTCCGGTGGTGATGGGCGTCATCGTCAAGGCCGTCGTCGCCGGCGTCCTCGGCCTGGTCGCCCTGCTGTTCTCGCTCTTCCTGTCCGTACGCATCGGCCGCGCCCTCATCCGCGACCTGCGCCAACTCCGCCTGGAGGCCCACGAGGCGTCCGGCGTCCGGCTCCCCAGCGTGATGCGCCGTCTGTCGGCGGGCGAACAGGTCGACGTGGAGACCGAGGTCCCGCGCCTGGAGTACGACAGGAACGAGATCGGCGAGGTCGGCCAGGCTCTCAACACCCTGCAGCGCGCTGCCGTCGAGGCCGCCGTCAAACAGGCCGAACTCCGCTCCGGGGTCTCGGAGGTCTTCGTCAACCTCGCCCGGCGCAGCCAGGTCCTGCTGCACAAGCAGCTCACCCTGCTCGACACCATGGAACGCCGGACCGAGGACACCGACGAACTCGCCGACCTGTTCCGCCTGGACCACCTGACGACCCGTATGCGCCGGCACGCCGAAGGCCTGGTGATCCTCTCCGGAGCCGCCCCCTCCCGGCAGTGGCGCAAACCCGTCCAGCTGATGGACGTCGTACGCGCCGCCGTGGCCGAGGTCGAGGACTACGAGCGCATCGAGGTCCGCAGGCTGCCGCGGATGGCCGTCACCGGCCCCGCCGTCGCCGACCTGACCCACCTCGTGGCCGAACTCCTGGAGAACGCCACGGTGTTCTCGCCCCCGCACACGGCCATCCAGGTCCTCGGTGAGCGTGTCGCCAACGGCTTCACCCTGGAGATCCACGACCGGGGCCTGGGCATGGCGGCGGAGGCGCTTCTCGACGCCAATCTGCGGCTCGCCGAGACACCCGAGTTCGAACTGTCCGACACCGACCGGCTCGGCCTGTTCGTCGTCAGCCGGCTCGCCCAGCGGCAGAACGTCCGGGTCTCCCTCCAGCCGTCCCCGTACGGCGGCACCACAGCCGTCGTCTTCGTCCCCGACGCACTCCTCACGGACGACATCCCGGACACCAACGGCATCGGCTTCCGCCTCGACCGCGCCCGGCCCTCCAAGGAGACCGAGTTCGAGGAGAGCCGCAGGGCCGTGCTCTCCCCGGCCCCCATGCGCCTCCCCGGCCTGCCCGCCTCGCTCATCGACGGGCCCGTCGAACTGGAGGCGCCGGTCGACCTGGACGCCCTCGACGACCTTCCCGGTTCCTTCGGTGACGCGGACAGCGAACCCGGCGTACTTTCCCGGCCGCACCGCTCGATCCCCGGAGTGACGGCCGAAACGGGCGACGTCCCCGGCGAGCAGCATCAGCAGCACTCCGGAAGCTGGGGCGCGCCCGCCCCCGACGGCGCGGCCGGCCGCTCGGGAGATCCCGTGACGCTGCCGCGCCGCCGCACCCCGAAGCTGGTCAGTTCCCACGGCCGTCCGGTCTCCGAACAGCAGCCCCGGCGCCACCCGTCCGCGGCGGACGAACAGTCGGCGGACGGTGTGGGTTCGATGGACCCGGACACGCTCGCCCCGCTCCCGGCCCGCCGCCGGGGCGACACAGCGATCCACCGTGAAACGGACCCGGGTGACGGCTTCGGCGACCGCCCGGAGACCCCGGTGCGGCGCTGGGAGGGCAGAGGGGAAGCCGTCGGCCGTGGCCTCGACGACCACCGCGCGGACTCAACGGGCTCCAGGGGCTTCACCGACCGCACGGAACTGTCCGCGTCGCGTTTCGGCGACCGAACCGGGAGCGGCCGTCCCGACGCGTCCGCCCGTGGCGTCGGCGGGCGAGCGGAGTCGGGCCGCGACGGCCTCGGTGACCTGTCGCCGGAATCCCCGGCACTCCCGCAGCGTGACCGGCGCGGTGGCTCCGCCGGGGCTGTCTCCCGCCCCGGTGCGGCGGCCGACCCCGCCGCGTCCGGTACGGCAGGGTTGCCTCGACGCGTACGCCAGGCCAATCTGGCTCCGCAGCTCAGGGACGGCCCGGAGCGGCGCGCCGAACGGTCGAAGCCACGTCCCCAGGACGGGGCCGACCTCTTCGACCGCGACGCCGACGAGGTCCGCAGCCGTATGGCCTCGCTGCAGCGCGGCTGGCAGCGTGGTCGTGACGAGAACGCCGAGGGCGACAGCGCCCAGGACGGCACAGCGCAAGGAACGAGTAAGGGGGACGGTCGATGACCGCACCGAAGCCGACCGGCCAGACCTCGAGTGACAAGGCGTCGGGGGAGCTCAACTGGCTCCTCGACGACCTCGTCGACCGGGTCGCCAGCATCCGCAGAGCGCTCGTGCTCTCCGGCGACGGACTGCCCACCGGGGTCTCCAAGGACCTCAGCCGGGAGGACAGCGAGCACCTGGCCGCCGTCGCCTCCGGATTCCACAGCCTCGCCAAGGGCGTGGGACGTCACTTCGACGCCGGCAGTGTCCGTCAGACGGTCGTCGAACTCGACGACGCCTTCCTGTTCGTGACGGCAGCCGGGGACGGCAGCTGCCTGGCCGTGCTCTCGGACGCGGACTCGGACGTGGGGCAGGTCGCCTACGAGATGACTCTCCTGGTGAAGCGTGTCGGTGTGCACTTGGCGGCTGCTCCGCGCACCGATCTGCCCGCAGGCGGGTAGTGGGATGACATGAGCGGAGACGGCCAACCCAGAAGCCACTGGTTCGACGACGAGGCGGGACCGGTCGTCCGTCCGTACGCCATGACGCGAGGCCGCACCAGCCATGCGGCCCAGCACCGCCTGGACCTGATCGCGGTGGTGATCACGGAGGCGCACGCGGACGACCCGGAAGCGGATCGCACGCTGTCCCCGGAACACGTGGACATCGTCGAACTCTGTCGTGACGCCCCCCAGTCGGTCGCCGAACTCGCTGCCGAACTCAATCTCCCCATCGGTGTGGTGCGGGTTCTCATCGGGGACCTCGTGGACGAGGAAATGGTCCATGTGACGCGTCCCGTACCTCCGGCCGAGCTGGTGGACGAGAATATTCTGCGCGACGTCATCAACGGCCTCCGGGCGCTCTGAGCAGCGCGGAAGCGGGGTGGAGACGTGACAGGCAGGCAGTTCCGGGTGGTTCGGGACGGGATGTTCACCGACACCCGGGAGCCCGTCGAGGCAGCCCGGACGGGTACGACCGTCGCCATCGGCGCGCTGCGTATCGCCGCCGACGGCACCGTCCTGCCCGGCAGCGGCGGTACGGGACAATGGCGCGCTGGAGAGGGGCCGGTTCGCCGTCTCCGGTTCAACGAGCCCCTGACCACCTCCACCTATGTCATCGAAACCCCGGGCGACGGGGGCTACGGCCCACCGCGCGACCGACCCCGAGCAAGCAGGAGAAGAGACCGATGATCTTCGGGCGTTCTGAGCGCGGCAAGCCCCCGGTCGAGCCCGTCACGCTCAAGATCCTCGTGGCCGGCGGATTCGGTGCGGGCAAGACGACCCTCGTCGGCGCGGTCAGTGAGATCAAGCCGCTGCGCACCGAGGAGTTGCTCACCGAGGCGGGCCGCCCGGTCGACGACATCAGGGGGGTGGAGGGCAAGAACACCACCACCGTGGCCATGGACTTCGGCCGGATCACGCTCCGCGAGGACCTTGTCCTGTACCTCTTCGGGACGCCCGGACAGGACCGCTTCTGGTTCCTCTGGGACGAGCTCGCCACCGGCGCGCTGGGCGCGGTGGTCCTCGCCGACACCCGCCGCCTGGAGGACAGCTTCGCCGCGGTCGACTACTTCGAACGGCGCTCCATACCCTTCCTGGTCGGCGTCAACTGCTTCGACGGAGCGGCCCGTTACCCGTCGCAGTCCGTCCGGGCGGCGCTCGACCTCGACCCCAACGTGCCGCTCGTGCTGTGCGACGCGCGCAACCGGGAGTCGGTCAAGGAGGTCCTCATCGGAGTCGTCCAGCACGCGATGGCGTACGCGGCCGACCGCCGGGCGACCGTCACCACCTGACAGCCCCTCACCGCTGCGCACGCGCACGGCCCGTACCCCCGCCGACCGGGGTACGGGCCGCGGTCCAGAGGCACGCGCGCGTAGAGGTGTCCTGCGAGCGGTGGCCCTAGCTCCGGCCGTCGTCCTCCCAGCCGAAGCTCTTCTCCACGGCCTTGCGCCAGTTGTGGTATTCACGGTCGCGGACCGACGCCTCCATAACAGGCGTCCACTCCACGTCCTTCTGCCAGTGCGACTTCAGCTCGTCGAGGTCGTTCCACACACCGGTCGCCAGCCCGGCCGCGTACGCCGCTCCCAGGCAGGTCGTCTCGGAAACCTTCGGCCGGATGACCGGCACCCCGAGGACGTCCGCCTGGTGCTGCATCAGCAGGTTGTTCTTCGTCATGCCGCCGTCCACCTTCAGGGTCGTGATGCTCACCCCGGAGTCCTGGAACATGGCGTCCACGACCTCCCGCGTCTGCCAGCTCGTCGCCTCCAGCACCGCGCGCGCCAGATGCCCCTTGGTGACGTACCGCGTGAGGCCGGTGACCACCCCGCGCGCGTCCGAGCGCCAGTAGGGCGCGAACAGGCCGGAGAACGCCGGCACGATGTACGCGCCGCCGTTGTCGTCGACGCTCGCCGCGAGCGTCTCGATCTCGTCGGCGGTACGGATGATGCCGAGCTGGTCGCGGAACCACTGCACCAGCGCACCGGTGATCGCGATCGACCCTTCGAGGCAGTAGACGGGAGCCTCGCCGCCGATCTTGTAACCCATCGTGGTCAGCAGACCGTTCTTCGACTGAACGGGTCGGTTGCCGGTGTTGAGCAGCAGGAAACTGCCGGTGCCGTACGTGTTCTTGGCCGTTCCCACGTCGTAGCAGGCCTGACCGAACACCGCGGCCTGCTGGTCGCCCAGCGCGGACGCCACGGGGACGCCCGCGAGCTGGCCCACCGCGGTGCCGTACACCTCGGCCGAGGACCTGATCTCGGGGAGGATCTTCTCGGGGACGTTCATCGCGGACAGGATGGACGCGTCCCACTGGAGGGTCTCCAGATCCATCAGCATGGTGCGGCCGGCGTTGGTCACGTCCGTGACGTGCCGTCCGCCGTCCGTGCCGCCCGTCAGGTTCCAGATCAGCCAGGAGTCGATGGTGCCGAAGGCGATCTCGCCCCGCTCGGCGCGGGCACGCAGCCCCGGCACGTTGTCCAGCAGCCAGGCCGCCTTCGGGCCGGAGAAGTAGCTGGCCAGGGGCAGTCCGGTCTGTTCGCGGAAACGGTCCTGCCCGTCGGTGCCGCCGAGTTCGTGGCAGAGCGCCGCCGTACGAGTGTCCTGCCAGACGATCGCGTTGTGGACCGGCTTGCCCGTGGCGCGGTCCCACAGGACCGTCGTCTCGCGCTGGTTGGTGATGCCGAGCGCGCTGAGCTGGTCGGCACGCAGCCCGGCCTTGGCGAGCGCGCCCGCGACCACCGCCTGGACCTTCGACCAGATCTCGGTGGCGTCGTGTTCCACCCACCCGGGCTTGGGGAAGATCTGGCGGTGCTCGCGCTGGTCGACGGCGACGATCGCGCCGTCGTGGTTGAAGACGATGCAGCGACTTGACGTGGTGCCCTGGTCGATCGCGGCGACGAACTTGTCCGTCATGACGTCCCCTTCGTGGGAAGCTCCGGAAGTCTGCAGCCCCGGAAAGGCGTGTGTACGCGTCAGAAGGCTGCGTTGAAGACGATCCCCGCCAGCGCGCCGCCGATCAGCGGCCCCACCACCGGGATCCACGCGTAACTCCAGTCCGAGGTGCCCTTGTTGGGGATCGGAAGCAGAGCGTGGGCGATGCGCGGGCCCAGGTCACGGGCCGGATTGATGGCGTACCCCGTGGGACCGCCGAGCGACAGACCTATGCCTACCACCAGGAAGGAGACGATCAGGATCGCCGTGCCGGACTCGCCGAGCCCCTTGGTCAGACCGAAGGCCAGGATCGGCAGCACCAGAGCCATGGTCGCGATGATCTCGGTGACCAGGTTCGCGACGGGACTGCGGATCGCGGGCGTCGTGGCGAAGATCCCGAGCGTCGGCTGGGCGATCTCCTCCTCCGCGTTGGCCTGGAACTGGGCGAAGTAGACCAGCCAGCACAGGATCGCGCCGAGGAAGGCGCCGACCATCTGCCCGGCGAGGTAGAAGGGCACCTTGTCCCACTCCCCGGTGTCGATGGCGATACCGATCGTCACCGCGGGGTTGAGATGTCCGCCGGACAGAGGTGCGGCGGTGTACGCCCCGGCCAGCACGCCGAAGCCCCAGCCGAACGTGATGACGACCCAGCCGGCGTCCTTCGCCTTGGAGTGGTTCAGTACGACAGCGGCGACCACACCGGTGCCGAAGAGGATCAGAATCGCTGTACCGATGATCTCGCCGACAAAGATGTCCCCATTGCTCATGGCGGCTCCTGGGCCCTCGCCCGGGGCGGTCCGGCCCCGGTCGACCTTGCAGAGTGCGTTCCCATGGCTACTTCACCGGGGGCGGGGATCTCCCGCGCCCACCCGGCGTCCGTGACGAGCGTGCTGCCTACAGCCGAATCGCGCGCAGGGGAAGGCCCGTGGCTCAGCGGGGCCCGCACGGCGCATTGTCTGAATACGCCGAGAATGTGCGGCGATGCCGACCGACACCGGAAGTGTTCTCCGACGTCCTGTGGGCGTCAAGGTCGGCGACGACAATGGCTGAGGCGCTCGCACCTCGGGGCCGCGCCGACGGTCGCCGTACGGCGGCTGCTCCGTCGATGCCGGTCGTCCCGCCGTCCTCACCTCGCCTGGGCGGCTGCCACCCCCGAACCTGGCCGGATCCCGTGCCCGGGCACACCCGCCCGTCCGAGCACCCTGCCCCGTCGAGGGACTTCGCCCCAACTCGTCACGGGCACGTCGTTAACCGTTCGAAGTGGCCGACGTCCAGCCGGCCCGGCGTGAACGCCCGCCTGTCCGCGATCCGTTGGTCCACCACCCGGTGGTCGCGCCCGAACCGGGCAGCCGCGTCAGCGGATCGAGCCCCGCCACCCCCTCGCTCCGGCTTGCGGTGAGCGCCCGTACGAGATCCACCAGCCGTGCGAGATCCACGCACCGCCTGTACCGGGTGACGACCGTGCGCGGCGGGTCGCCGCCGACGAACACGTTGACGTGGAGCGGCAGCAGCACCCCCGGCTGACGACCGGCCGACAGGCCAAACGGGGTGGCCCGTCCGTCCAGCGTGGCGATTCCCGGCCGGGCGCACACCGCGGGCGACCTGCCCGCCTATTGCGCCTCACCGCACCGCGACCACGGAGGAACCGTGCCCGAACAGGCCCTGGTTGGCCGTGATGCCCACCCGGGCCCTCGCGACCTGCCGGTCACCGGAGTCGCCCCGCAGTTGCCATGTCAGCTCGCACACCTGGGCGATGGCCTGCGCGGGGACGGCCTCTCCGAAGGAGGCGAGGCCGCCACTGGTGTTGACGGGTATGCGCCCGCCCAGGGCCGTCGCACCCTCCCGCAGCAGCTTCGCCCCCTCGCCCTCACCACACAGCCCCAGATCCTCGTACCACTGCAGCTCCAGGGCCGTGGACAGGTCGTAGACCTCGGCCAGAGAGAGGTCCTCGGGGCCGATGCCCGCCTCCTCGTAGGCGGCCCGTGCGATCGACGCCCGGAAGGACCCGCCCGCCGGCTCCACCGTCGCCGCCGAGTCCGTGGCGATGTCCGGCAGGTCCAGCACGGTGGTGGGGTACCGCGGTGTCACCGTGGACACCGCCCGGATCCGCACCGGCTCCGCCACCCCGTGCCGGCGCGCGAACTCCATGCCGGTCAGCACCAGCGCGGCCCCGCCGTCCGAGGTGGCGCAGATGTCGAGCAGCCGAAGCGGATCGGCGACCACCGCGGACGCGGCGACCTCGTCGGCGGTGACCCGCTTGCGGTAGCGCGCGTTCGGGTTGAGGGCGCCCAGGGCCGCGTTCTTCACCTTGACCTGCGCGAAGTCCTCCAGGGTGTCGCCGTGCAGGGACATCCGCCGCCGCGCGTACAGCCCGAAGTACGTCGGGTTCGTCGCCCCCAGGACCCGGAACCGCAGCCAGTCCGGATCATCGGACCGGTTCCCGCCGGCCGGCCGGAAGAACCCCTTCGGTGCCGAGTCCGCGCCCACGACGAGCACCACCTCCGCGAGCCCGGCGAGGATCTGCGCGCGTGCGACGGCGACCGCCTGCGCCCCGGACGCGCACGCCGCGTACACGCTGGTCACCCGGGCGCCCTGCCAGCCCAGCGCCTTGGCGAACGTCGCCCCCGCCACATACCCGGGATAGCCGCCGCGCACGGTGTCCGCGCCGACGACCGAGTCGACGTCCCGCCAGTCGACCCCCGCGTCGGCGAGCGCCGCGCGCGCGGCGGCCGTGCCGTACTCGGTGAAGCCGCGCCCCCACTTGCCCCAGGGGTGCATACCCACGCCGAGCACCGCCACCTCTCCCGTCATCTCATCGCCCCCGTCGGTCGCCAGTGCCAGGTCGTCCAGGTCGTCTCCGCGTCCTCATGGAGCACCCCCGGGACGACCTCCACCTCCATGCCCACCGTCAGATCGGCGACGGTGACCCCGGGAACCGCCTGTCCCAGTACCACCATCCGCTCGGACTCCAGCTCCACAGCGATCAACGCGTACGGTTCCCACGGAAGTTCCGGATCGGTCACATACGGTGACGGAGGCCGGTATCGGCTGTCGGTGTACGACCAGACGTGCCCGCGCCGGGACAGCGGCACCTCGTCCAACCGGCCGCCCGGGCAGCCCGGATTGCGGCAGTGGACGTCCTCGCGGGGGAAGAAGACCGAGGCGCAGACCGAACAGCGGGTGCCGAGGAGCCGGAAGCCGTCCCCGTCCTCGGTGAACCACCCGGCGACCACAGGTGTACGGACGCGTGCCACATTCCCTCCAGAGACCTGGATCTGACGGAACGTCAGAAGTGTGGCACGGTCCCATCGGATTGGGCAGCCGTCGCACAGAACCGCACACGCCCCGCGTGCGTCGTCGTATCGGTAGGGGCGGTCGGAGTCCACGGGGGTGGTTCCGGCCGTCCCTGCCGCACGGCGAGGTCCCGCCCCCGGAAGGCCTTCGTCCGCATGATCGGATACAGTCCGCGGCGTGTCCGTAAAACAACTATCAACCGACAACTCCGCGCCGGGCTCCCACTGTTCGAGCTGCGGAGTGCCCTACGGAGAGGGCGTTTCCGGCTGGCCCCGCACCTGCCCCGCCTGTGGCACCGTGGCCTACCGCAACCCGCTGCCCGTCGCGGTGGCACTCCAGCCCGTGTACGACACCAAGGGCGCCGCCCTGGTCGTCATCACCCGAACCATCGCCCCCGCGCGCGGAGGCACCGCCCTGCCCGGCGGGTACGTCGACCATCGCGAGGACTGGCGGCAGGCCGTTGTCCGTGAACTCAGGGAGGAGACAGGCATCGAGGCCGCGAGCCGCGACGTCCGGCTCGTCGACGCGCTGAGCTCGCCCGACGGGCACCTGCTGCTCTTCGGAACCCTGCCCGAACGCCCCGCCGACCAACTGCCGCGGTCCGCGGCCACGGACGAGACCGACGGCTGGCACCTTCTGCGCAGGCCTGAGGAGCTCGCCTTCCCGCTGCACACGCTGGCTGCACGCGCCTGGTTCGAGGGCCGATACTGAGCCTGCTCAGTGCCCGTCGAGTCCTCGTACGCGCACAGGACGGGGCGACTCGCTCACGCCGTCCTCCCCCTCCCGTTCGACGACCACCCGACGCCCCTCCCAGCGCGTGACGTACCGCTCGACCTCGGGCTCCGCCCACCCGTCACCCGCGTCCCGCACCACCAGCCCGCCCCCGGTACGTCCGCGGGCGGGCGCCCACACCTCCAGCTCCAGGCCGCCGTCGTCGCCCCGCACGGGCACGACGGCGCCCGCGCGCGCGAGCACCGGAATCCGCGACAAGGGGGCGGCGACCAGCACCTGACCAGGCCCCTCGTACGCCTGCTCCGTCACCGTGTCGTACCAGCGCCCGCGCGGCAGCCGCACCACCCGCTGGTCCGCACCCGGGTCGAGCACCGGTGCCACCAGAAGACAGTCACCGAGCAGGAAGGCGTCCTCGCAGTCACGCAGAGCGCGCTCCTCGGGCGCCCCCCACCACAGCGGCCTCACACAGGGCGCCCCCGTCAGGCGCGCCAGATGCGCCAGCGTCATGAAATACGGCAGCAGGCGCCGGCGTTCGAGGAGTGCCACGCGCGCGCGTGCCAGGACGTCCGCACCGAACTCCCAGGGCTCCCCGCGCCCCGTCCGGGGACTCGCGTGCGTGCGGAACAGCGGCAGACAGGCTCCCAGCTGGAACCACCGCAGATACAGCTCCGGCGACGGGCTCCCGTCGAAACCGCCCGCAGCAGGGCCCGAGTAAGGCACCCCGCACAGCCCGAGGCCCATGACCAGCGACAGTGACGCCCGCAGCCCCGGCCAGCCGGTCGCCACGTCCCCGGACCACGCCCCTCCGTAGCGCTGCATACCGGCCCAGCCGGAGCGGGAGAACATGAACGGCCGCTCCTCCGGCGCCAGCTCACGCAGCCCCTCGTAGGCGGCCTGGGCCATGGACAGGGCATACACGTTGTGCGCCTCGCGATGATCACCGCCGCGCCCTTCCAGTCCGTGGCGGGCCGAACGCGGCAGGGTCGACTCCCCGAAAGCGGTGAAGGACGTGGGCTCGTCCATGTCGTGCCAGAAACCGGCGAACCCCTGCCCGAGCCGCTCCTCGTACAGCCGGCCCCACCAGGCACGCACACGCGCGTGCGTGAAGTCGGGGTAGACCGAGTCCCCGGGCCACGCGACTCCCCGTACGAGGTGCCCCGACGCATCCCGCACGAACGCGTCCTCGGTGGTCCCGCTGTCGTACACGGCGTTGCCCGGTTCGGCCCTGACCGCGGGGCCGACGACCGACACCAGTCGTATGCCGTCGCGCCGCAGATCCTCGGCGAGGGCCGGTAGCTTCGGGAACCGTTCCTCGTCGACGGTGAACACCTGGTGCCCGTCGAAGTGGCCTGTGCCGAGATGGACCGCGTCGAGCGGCAGATCGTGCTCCTGATAGCCCGCGACGATCCGCCGCACCTCCTGCTCGCCGCCGAGACCTCCGCACGCGTGGTGGTGGCCCAGCGCCCACGAGGGTGGGAGCGCGGGCGCACCCGTGAGCGTGGCCCAGGTGTGCAGCACGCGCGCGGGGGTGCCCACCATCATCCAGCAGCGCAGCGGCCCGCCGTCCATCCGCAGCTCGGACGTGCCGGCCCGGTCATGCCCCGAACCCGCGCCCTCCGCGCCCTCCCGCAGCGTCACCGTGCCGTCCCAGGTGGTGTCCTGGAAGACCAGATGGGTCGCCGCGTCGGCCACCACCAACTGGACCGGCATGGTGATGGACAGCGGATCGTCGCCGGAACCGAAGGCGCGACCGGGATCCGTGTTCCACAGGCGGTACGTTCCGTCGCGCAACCGCGGTCCCGAGGCGCGCCCGCCGAGCCCGAAGAACCGGGCGTCCGCGGCCACCTCGGAGCGTTGCGTCCAGCGGCTCGTGCCGCCGCCGACGGGCTCCCACCAGCGGGGCGGCAGCTCCCGTCGCAGGCTCACCCCTCCGGGTGTGAGCACCTCCACCGCGCCGTGCCGCGAGACCACGACCGTCACCCGCTCGGCCACGACCCGCCAGCCACCGTCCGTGTCCGGCTCCAGCGAAGCACGGGGATCCGGCTCCGGACAGCGGCCGGCCAGCGCGTACGACGGCTCGGGACCGGCCCCGTCCCAGCCCCAGAAGAGCGCCCCGTTGACGGCGACAACGATCCGCAGCTCGGACCTCGCGAACCGGACGACACCACCACCGGGCCCCGGCTCGACCTCTCGCACGGGCCCGGGCACCCGCGCGCGCTCGGCACCCCGCGGCGGAAGCCCGGCGGCGTCGGCCCGCCTCCGGCGCCAGGCGGCCCGTACGGTACGCAACCCCTGGGCAGCCCCCGCCGAACCGACCGCCTTCACCGAACGCACCAGGTCACGACCTTCCATGCTGTTCAGCCTGCCACTGACTTCACCCGATAGGCGCATAGTTCAGCAGCCGTTCACCCTGGCAGGGACCACATCTTCATCTCCGCGACACGACCCCCGCGCGGCGCACCCTGGTGCCGGAGTCGATCAGATGGCATGGTCCGTGTCAGCCGTGTCACGAGCACTGTCCGGGAGCCGCCCCATGTCCACCACCAACCCCACGCCCCTCTGGCAGCCCGACAGAGAACGCGTCGCCCGGGCCCGGATCACCAGGTTCCAGGCGTGGGCGGCCGAACAGCACGGAGCTCCAGCCGACGGCGGCTACGCGGCACTGCACGGCTGGTCCGTGGACCAGCTCGACACGTTCTGGCAAGCCGTCACCGAATGGTTCGACGTGCGCTTCTCGACGCCCTACGCACGCGTGCTCGGCGATCGCTCGATGCCCGGCGCGCAGTGGTTCCCCGGGGCGAGGCTCAACTACGCCGAGCACGCCCTGCGCGCCGCGGACACCCGTGCGGACGAACCGGCTCTCCTGTACGTCGACGAGACCCACGAACCCCGCCCGGTGACCTGGTCCGAGCTGCGCCGCCAGGTCGGCTCCCTCGCCGCCGAGCTGCGTACGCTCGGAGTGCGCCCAGGAGACCGCGTGAGCGGCTATCTACCGAACGTTCCACAAGCTGTGGTCGCTCTGCTCGCCACGGCCGCCGTGGGCGGTGTATGGACGTCCTGCGCCCCCGACTTCGGTGCCCGCAGCGTCCTCGACCGCTTCCAGCAGGTCGAACCGGTCGTGCTCTTCACCGTCGACGGCTACCGCTACGGAGGCAAGGAGCACGACCGCCGTGACACGGTCGCCGAACTCCGCCGCGAACTGCCCACCCTGCGCGCCGTCGTCCACATCCCGCTGCTGGGCACCGAGCCCCCCGAAGGCGCCCTGGAATGGTCCGCCCTCACGTCCGCCGATGTGACACCCACCTACGAGCAGGTCGCCTTCGACCACCCCCTGTGGGTGCTCTACTCCTCGGGCACGACCGGGCTCCCCAAGGCGATCGTCCAGTCCCAGGGCGGCATCCTCGTCGAGCACCTCAAACAACTCGGCCTGCACTGCGACCTGGGGCCGGAGGACCGCTTCTTCTGGTACACGTCGACCGGCTGGATGATGTGGAACTTCCTTGTCTCCGGCCTCCTGACGGGCACGACGATCGTCCTCTACGACGGCAGCCCCGGCTACCCCGACACTGGTGCCCAGTGGCGGATCGCCGAACGTACGGGGGCGACCCTTTTCGGCACCTCGGCGGCGTACGTCATGGCCTGCCGCAAGGCCGAAGTGCGTCCGGCCCGGGATTTCGACCTGTCCAAGGTGCAGTGCGTCGCCACGACCGGATCGCCGCTGCCCCCAGACGGATTCCGCTGGCTGCACGACGAGTTCGCGGCGAGCGGGGCCGGCCTGTGGATCGCCTCGGTCAGCGGCGGCACGGACGTGTGCTCCTGCTTCGCAGGAGCCGTACCGACCCTCCCGGTGCACATCGGCGAACTCCAGGCGCCAGGACTGGGCACCGACCTCCAGTCCTGGGACCCGAGCGGAAGGCCCCTCGTGGACGAGGTCGGCGAACTCGTGGTCACCAACCCGATGCCGTCCATGCCCGTCCGCTTCTGGAACGACCCCGACGGCAGCCGGTACCACGACAGCTACTTCGACACCTATCCCGGAGTGTGGCGCCACGGCGACTGGATCACTCTCACCTCGCGCGGCTCCGTGATCATCCACGGCCGCTCCGACTCCACGCTCAACCGCCAGGGTGTACGCATGGGGTCGGCCGACATCTACGAAGCCGTCGAACGCCTCCCTGAGATCAAGGAATCCCTCGTCATCGGCGTCGAGCAACCCGACGGCGGTTACTGGATGCCGCTCTTCGTCCACCTCGCGCCAGGTGCCGTCCTCGACGAGGCCCTGCTCAACCGCATCAAACAGACCATCCGCGAACAGCTCTCCCCGCGCCACGTCCCCGACGAGGTCATCGAGGTCCCCGGAGTTCCGCACACGCTCACCGGCAAACGCATCGAGGTCCCGGTGAAGCGCCTTCTCCAGGGCAGCCCCCTGGAGAAGGCCGTCAACCCCGGCTCCATCGACAACCTCGACCTGCTGCACTTCTACGAAGAGCTGGCCCGCAAACGCGCCTGACAGGCGTCCCGTAACACGGTCAGCCACCGGAGGTGGCCTCGGACTCGACCCGCACGCCGGCGAAGTCCGAGGCCGGCGCGCCGCGACGGCAGACTGGAGGTCGGCCACCGCGATCCGCACCGCCGGCCCGGACACGCGCCGGACACGCGCCCCGGCCGCCACCCATCAGCCGTACGACCGCAGCCCGCTCACCACCGCGGATTCGTCCGGCACGGGCACCCAGACGTTCATCCCGCTCGCTCCCTGCGCCGGGATCCCATGCCGTTCGAGCTCCCGCAGGAGCGGTCCGCCGCAGCGAGTACGTTTCTCGCGCACGCGCGACCAACGCGCGCGTGCTGTCGTCCGTCATCAGTCCGTACAGGGTCTCCCGGAGCAGATGACTGACCCAGCCGGACGTCAGCAGCATCCGTCCGTCGTGCCGGGCCGGTGTGGTCGGGTCACAAGCCGCCGCGGCCCACCGCAGGTCGGTCCCGAGGAACTTGCTCACCGTGCGGACGTGTACCCACCGGGCCAGTCCACCCGAGGTCAGCGTGTACAAAGGAGCGTCCGTGACGGCGGACACGTGATGGTTCTCCACCACCAGAACCTCCGGCCCCTCCCGGAACACCGCGACAAGCGCGTCCCGGCGCGCCGCCGAGAAGCACCCGCCGCGCGGATTCTGCGCTCGCGGACTGCACACAACGGCCCGCACACCCGCCCGCAGCGCCTCTCGCAGAGCCTTAGGGATCAATCCCCGGTCATCCACCACCGCGACGGGGAGGTTCCGCAGCCCCAACGCGGTCACCAGATCAGCAGATGGTGGTAGCCAGGGTCCTCCATGGCCACCGCATCGCCGGGTCGCAGCTCCACCGACAGCAGCCCCCCGATCAGATCCAGCGCTGCGTGGCGAAGGCCACGTGCTCCGTCGGGTCCGAGCCACTCCCGGACGACGTGTCCCAACCGCGACACCCGGGGCGTCGCGCGTTGCGACCGGGCACCAGGAGAGAGGCGCGGGCGGCACCAGCCGGGGATCCGGGTGACCCCGGCCGAGTCGTGCAGTCGGTCCGGGACACCCCTGGCCCGCTTCGGCGCCACCACCAGGCATCACGATGGGGCTGTCGGCAACGGGCCGCACACAGCCGGAACGGCTTCCTCCGCGACGCTGTTCCTCACGGTCTCGGCCGCCGCGTTCACCCTTGCCGCGATGCTCCACGCCACCGTCTCCTGGAACTCTCGGCGGCCCTCGCTCCGACACCGCCCAGGGCGCGTACCTCGGGGTTCATGGACTCGCGCAAGCCGTCCAGCGCACCATCGGTTACTAACCGTCACCGCGGCTATCGCCACCGGCCCTCTCGGCTAGACCGGCCCTGGCGTCGACATCGCTGTGACCTGCGTAATTCAACACCAACTCGTTCGCGACCGCCTGACCCGAAAGGCATTGTCAGTGGCTCCCATTACTGTGAGTGAGAATTGATCGACTGCACACAGGGGGAAACCATGGCTAACACCGGCCACCCGACCATGCGGCGCGCTCTGCGCCGCGAAATCGCGGGCACCATCGGCCTGCTCACCGATGAGCACGACTTCCGGGCGATGCGGCGCTACCGCACCTTCACCTTCCAAAGCCACACGGCCTACCTCCGCGAGGTGGAAGCTCTTCTGAAGAGCCTTGCCGCCCAGGGCAACCACACCACCGTCGCGCTCTTCGACCCCGAGGAGTACGCCGAATTCTGCGTCTCCACCGGCCTCGCCCCGGACGCCCCGTCCAGCCGCACCCGCTTCACAGCAGAACTCGCCACCACGGGCCCGACCGTTGCGTACGACGGCCAACCTCTCGCAGAACTGCTTCCGCACCTGGTCGACGAGGCCGTCCGACAGGCCACCTGGGAGTACGCCGCCACACTCCTGGCACGAATCGGCGCCTGCGCATCCTGCGGTGAGGACATCGGACGCGCAGCCTTCGCCCATGCCTCGAACCTTCTCGTCCGCATCCTCGACACCGCTCCGCAAGGAAACAGGCACCTCGTCTGCAGTGTGACGACCCCGGCCGAAACACTCGTCGCCGTTCTCCACGCGGACGACGACAGCGAGGGCGACACAGAACTAGACCAGGCCGAAGCCCTCGAATTCACCACGGTCCTGGCTCTCGGCCTCGCCACCCAGAGCCCAGGTGGGCTCGTCATGCGCACCACCACCCCCGGCGCCACCGACCGCATCTACGGCTGGCACCTGCGCGGCAACGGTGTCGAACCGCTGACCGCCGGCGAGGTCTTCGACGCCTACTGCACCGACGCCGAATCAGGCGACCTCATCTCCCCGGAACCGGACGTCGACTACTGCACACCCCCCGACCTCGGAGAAGAAAACCCCACGACGGGCCACGCTCACTGAACGAGCGCGGGCGAGGGGCGCCCCACACGAAGTGGAACGCCCCTCGCCCGACGAGACGCGGGTCGACCGACAGTTACTCGCCCGACAGCACCGCCTGAGCAGCGTCGCGAGCCTCGTCGGCGCTGTCCGCAGCCCGGGCCGCTGCGGCGGCCCGCTCACACTGCGCCAGCGTGTACTTGGCCAGCGACGTCCGTACGTAAGGAATCGAAGCCGCGCCCATGGAAAGGGAGGTGACACCCAGACCGATCAGCACACACGCCAGCAACGGGTCCGACGCCGCCTCACCACAGACACCACAGCTCTTGCCCTCGGCCCTCGCCGCGTCGGCGGACAGCGCGACCAGGTCGAGCAGCGCGGGCTGCCACGGATCCTGCAGACGAGAAACCGCACCCACCTGACGGTCGGCGGCGAAGGTGTACTGCGCGAGGTCGTTGGTTCCCAAGGACAGGAACTCGACCTCCTGCAGGATCGAGCGCGCCCGCAGCGCGGCCGACGGAATCTCCACCATGGCACCGAACTTCGCCCGCAGGCCGGCCGCACGGCACGCGTCCGCGAACGCCTTGGCGTCGGCACGGTCCGCGACCATCGGAGCCATGACCTCGAGGTGGACAGGCAGCCCCTCCGCGGCTTTCGCGAGCGCCGTCAGCTGGGTGCGCAGCACATCGGGGTGGTCGAGCAGGCTCCGAAGACCACGCACACCCAGAGCAGGGTTCGGCTCGTCGGCCGGCGTCAGGAAGTCCAGCGGCTTGTCGGCGCCCGCGTCGAGCACCCGAACGACGACGCGCCCCTCGGGAAAGGCCTCGAGAACCTGCCGGTATGCCTCGACCTGCTTCGCCTCGGACGGCGCGTTCTTACTGTCGTCAAGAAAAAGGAACTCGGTACGGAAGAGACCGACACCCTCGGCCCCGGCCTCGACGGCAGCCGGTACGTCCGCGGGCCCGCCGACGTTCGCCAGCAACGGGACCTTGTGGCCGTCCGAAGTAGCACCCGGCCCGGTCGAGGCGGACAGCGCTGCCCTGCGCTGGGCGGCAGCCGCCTGCAACTGCGCCTTCTTCTCCGCACTGGGTTCGACGAAGATTTCCCCCGTGCTGCCGTCCACCGCGATCACGGTGCCCTCGGCGAGCTCACCCGCACCGGGCAACGCCACCACAGCGGGGACACCGAGGGCCCTGGCCAGGATCGCGCTGTGACTGGTCGGCCCGCCCTCCTCGGTGACGAAGCCGAGCACCAGAGTCGGATCCAGCAGCGCGGTATCGGCAGGAGCGAGATCACGAGCAATAAGGACGTAGGGCTCGTCGCTGTCGGGGACACCGGGCATGGGCACCCCGAGCAGCCGGGCGACGATACGATTCCGCACATCGTCGAGGTCGGCCACACGACCAGCGAGGTACTCGCCGGCACCGGCCAGGAGAGCGCGATACGAGGCGAACGCGTCGTACACAGCGCGCTCGGCAGTACTCCCGACCGCGATACGCCGGTCCACGTCCGCCATCAGTTCGGGGTCCTGGGCCATCATGGCCTGTGCCTCGAGAACTGCCTGGGCCTCGCCGCCCGCCAGATTGCCCCGTGCGTTCAGGTCCGCCGCCACAGCATCCACGGCCTGCCGGGCACGCGCCTGTTCACGCTCCGCATCCTCTGCCGGGATCTGCTTGGCAGGCGGTTCGAGTACCGCCGTTCCCATGTGCCGAACTTCGCCGATCGCCACACCGTGGCTCACGCCGACGCCTCGCAGCGTTGTCACCATCTCACCGTCTCCGTTAGCGCGGCGGGTCCCGCCGCCGCAGTGGTTTTCCTGCTTGCCGTCATTGGAACGGGCGCTGCCGTCACTGCCACCCGAAGAGGCTGTCACCGGCCTTCACCGTGCCGCCTTCAACGAGATCGGAGAGGGAACCGGCCGTGGCGTCGAGCGCCACGATCGGGCACACCGGGGACTTGCCGGCGGCTTCCACGGCGGCGGGGTTCCAGCGCACCACGCTCTGACCACGCGTCACGGTGTCGCCCTTGTTGACGAGCAACTCGAAGCCCTCGCCATTGAGCTGCACGGTGTCGATGCCGAGGTGAGTGAGCACACCGTGGCCTTCGTCGTCAACGACGACGAAGGCGTGCGGGTGGAGCGAGACGATGACGCCGGCCACGGGGGCGACGGCCTCCGAGGGCTCACGCACAGGGTCGATCGCGGTGCCGGGGCCGACCATGGCCCCGGAGAAGACCGGATCCGGCACGGCAGCCAGTCCGATGGCGCGTCCTGCAAGGGGGGACGTCACGGTGGTCAAGGGAAGCCTCCCGGGGATGGAGATTCATACGGGCCGTCACTGTCTGTTCCCGGACGGCACACTGTTGAGCAGCGTATGTCATATGAAGTGCCGGTTCCGTGCGAGAGACGGCGGTTGGCGCCCCTGGAGCACCAGGCAATCAATTTGCGCCTGCTCTGATGCCCCGTGTACAGTCGTTCTCCTGCCTGAGGCTGAGTGACGCGATCAACTGTCCTTGCCTGGCAGCATTCAACTTGTCAGATCCTATCCCGGGGTCTCCTTTCGCATGTTTGCGGAACGGTGGTCAGGGGGACGGAAAATCACTGATAGAGTTTGAAACACCGAAGGGAAGCGCCCGGAGGAAAGCCCGAGAGAGTTTCTTGGGTGAGTACGAAGGAAGCGTCCGTTCCTTGAGAACTCAACAGCGTGCCAAAAATCAACGCCAAGTTTGTTGATACCCCGGCTCACAGGCGTCTGTCTGTGGGTTGAGGTTCCTTTGAAGTAGTAAACACAGCGAGGACGCTGTGAACGGTCGGGCTTATTCCGCCTGACTGTTCCGCTCTCGTGGTGTGACCCGATTACGGGTTGACATTCACGGAGAGTTTGATCCTGGCTCAGGACGAACGCTGGCGGCGTGCTTAACACATGCAAGTCGAACGATGAACCCGCTTCGGTGGGGGATTAGTGGCGAACGGGTGAGTAACACGTGGGCAATCTGCCCTTCACTCTGGGACAAGCCCTGGAAACGGGGTCTAATACCGGATAATACTCCTGCAGGCATCTGTGGGGGTTAAAAGCTCCGGCGGTGAAGGATGAGCCCGCGGCCTATCAGCTTGTTGGTGAGGTAGTGGCTCACCAAGGCGACGACGGGTAGCCGGCCTGAGAGGGCGACCGGCCACACTGGGACTGAGACACGGCCCAGACTCCTACGGGAGGCAGCAGTGGGGAATATTGCACAATGGGCGAAAGCCTGATGCAGCGACGCCGCGTGAGGGATGACGGCCTTCGGGTTGTAAACCTCTTTCAGCAGGGAAGAAGCGAAAGTGACGGTACCTGCAGAAGAAGCGCCGGCTAACTACGTGCCAGCAGCCGCGGTAATACGTAGGGCGCAAGCGTTGTCCGGAATTATTGGGCGTAAAGAGCTCGTAGGCGGTCTGTCGCGTCGGATGTGAAAGCCCGGGGCTTAACCCCGGGTCTGCATTCGATACGGGCAGACTAGAGTGTGGTAGGGGAGATCGGAATTCCTGGTGTAGCGGTGAAATGCGCAGATATCAGGAGGAACACCGGTGGCGAAGGCGGATCTCTGGGCCATTACTGACGCTGAGGAGCGAAAGCGTGGGGAGCGAACAGGATTAGATACCCTGGTAGTCCACGCCGTAAACGGTGGGAACTAGGTGTTGGCGACATTCCACGTCGTCGGTGCCGCAGCTAACGCATTAAGTTCCCCGCCTGGGGAGTACGGCCGCAAGGCTAAAACTCAAAGGAATTGACGGGGGCCCGCACAAGCAGCGGAGCATGTGGCTTAATTCGACGCAACGCGAAGAACCTTACCAAGGCTTGACATACGCCGGAAAGCATCAGAGATGGTGCCCCCCTTGTGGTCGGTGTACAGGTGGTGCATGGCTGTCGTCAGCTCGTGTCGTGAGATGTTGGGTTAAGTCCCGCAACGAGCGCAACCCTTGTTCTGTGTTGCCAGCATGCCCTTCGGGGTGATGGGGACTCACAGGAGACTGCCGGGGTCAACTCGGAGGAAGGTGGGGACGACGTCAAGTCATCATGCCCCTTATGTCTTGGGCTGCACACGTGCTACAATGGCCGGTACAATGAGCTGCGATGCCGTGAGGCGGAGCGAATCTCAAAAAGCCGGTCTCAGTTCGGATTGGGGTCTGCAACTCGACCCCATGAAGTCGGAGTTGCTAGTAATCGCAGATCAGCATTGCTGCGGTGAATACGTTCCCGGGCCTTGTACACACCGCCCGTCACGTCACGAAAGTCGGTAACACCCGAAGCCGGTGGCCCAACCCCTCACGGGGAGGGAGCTGTCGAAGGTGGGACTGGCGATTGGGACGAAGTCGTAACAAGGTAGCCGTACCGGAAGGTGCGGCTGGATCACCTCCTTTCTAAGGAGCATCTAGGCCGCCAGACATTGTCTGGTGGCCCAGGGCCATTACGTCGGCATCTGTCCGGCGGTGGTTGCTCATGGGTGGAACGTTGATTATTCGGCATCTTCAGTCATCTCAGGCTGTGAGTACTGTCCTTCGGGGCGTGGAAAGCTGATCTGAGTGGTGGGAGGGCCGGGCACGCTGTTGGGTGTCTGAGGGTACGGCCGGCTTGTCTGGTCGCCTTCAGTGCCGGCCCCAGTGAACTCGCCTGTAAGGGTGGGGTGGTGGGTGGTTGGTCGTTGTTTGAGAACTGCACAGTGGACGCGAGCATCTGTGGCCAAGTTTTTAAGGGCGCACGGTGGATGCCTTGGCACCAGGAACCGATGAAGGACGTGGGAGGCCACGATAGTCCCCGGGGAGTCGTCAACCAGGCTTTGATCCGGGGGTTTCCGAATGGGGAAACCCGGCAGTCGTCATGGGCTGTCACCCACATCTGAACACATAGGGTGTGTGGAGGGAACGCGGGGAAGTGAAACATCTCAGTACCCGCAGGAAGAGAAAACAACCGTGATTCCGGGAGTAGTGGCGAGCGAAACCGGATGAGGCCAAACCGTATGCGTGTGAGACCCGGCAGGGGTTGCGTATACGGGGTTGTGGGATCTCTCTTTCATGGTCTGCCGGCCGTGAGACGAGTCAGAAACCGTTGATGTAGGCGAAGGACATGCGAAAGGTCCGGCGTAGAGGGTAAGACCCCCGTAGTCGAAACATCAACGGCTCGTTTGAGAGACACCCAAGTAGCACGGGGCCCGAGAAATCCCGTGTGAATCTGGCGGGACCACCCGTTAAGCCTAAATATTCCCTGGTGACCGATAGCGGATAGTACCGTGAGGGAATGGTGAAAAGTACCGCGGGAGCGGAGTGAAATAGTACCTGAAACCGTGTGCCTACAAGCCGTGGGAGCGTCGCTCATCAAGTTTACTTGGTGGGTCGTGACTGCGTGCCTTTTGAAGAATGAGCCTGCGAGTTTGCGGTGTGTTGCGAGGTTAACCCGTGTGGGGAAGCCGTAGCGAAAGCGAGTCCGAATAGGGCGTTTTAGTAGCGCGCTCAAGACCCGAAGCGGAGTGATCTAGCCATGGGCAGGTTGAAGCGGAGGTAAGACTTCGTGGAGGACCGAACCCACCAGGGTTGAAAACCTGGGGGATGACCTGTGGTTAGGGGTGAAAGGCCAATCAAACTCCGTGATAGCTGGTTCTCCCCGAAATGCATTTAGGTGCAGCGTCGTGTGTTTCTTGCCGGAGGTAGAGCACTGGATAGGCGATGGGCCCTACCGGGTTACTGACCTTAGCCAAACTCCGAATGCCGGTAAGTGAGAGCACGGCAGTGAGACTGTGGGGGATAAGCTCCATGGTCGAGAGGGAAACAGCCCAGAGCATCGACTAAGGCCCCTAAGCGTACGCTAAGTGGGAAAGGATGTGGAGTCGCACAGACAACCAGGAGGTTGGCTTAGAAGCAGCCACCCTTGAAAGAGTGCGTAATAGCTCACTGGTCTAGTGATTCCGCGCCGACAATGTAGCGGGGCTCAAGCGTACCGCCGAAGTCGTGTCATTTCAGCATATACGCCCAACGGCGGCTGGGATGGGTAGGGGAGCGTCGTGTGCCGGGTGAAGCCGCAGCGGAAGCTAGTGGTGGACGGTTCACGAGTGAGAATGCAGGCATGAGTAGCGATACACACGTGGGAAACGTGTGCGCCGATTGACTAAGGGTTCCTGGGTCAAGCTGATCTGCCCAGGGTAAGTCGGGACCTAAGGCGAGGCCGACAGGCGTAGTCGATGGATAACCGGTTGATATTCCGGTACCCGCTGTGAAGCGTCAAACATTGAACCAGGCGATGCTAAGTCCGTGAAGCCGCCCCGGAGCCTTCGGGCAAGGGGGAGTGGTGGAGCCGACGGACCAGATCTGCAGTAGGTGAGTGATGGGGTGACGCAGGAAGGTAGTCCATCCCGGGCGGTGGTAGTCCCGGGGTAAGGGTGTAGGCCGTGTGACAGGTAAATCCGTCGCACATCAAGGCTGAGACCTGATGCCGAGCCGATTGTGGTGAAGTGGATGATCCTATGCTGTCGAGAAAAGCCTCTAGCGAGTTTCATGGCGGCCCGTACCCTAAACCGACTCAGGTGGTCAGGTAGAGAATACCGAGGCGTTCGGGTGAACTATGGTTAAGGAACTCGGCAAAATGCCCCCGTAACTTCGGGAGAAGGGGGGCCATCACTGGTGAGAGGATTTACTCCTCGAGCTGGGGGTGGCCGCAGAGACCAGCGAGAAGCGACTGTTTACTAAAAACACAGGTCCGTGCGAAGCCGTAAGGCGATGTATACGGACTGACGCCTGCCCGGTGCTGGAACGTTAAGGGGACCGGTTAGTGCACCTTCGGGTGTGCGAGGCTGAGAACTTAAGCGCCAGTAAACGGCGGTGGTAACTATAACCATCCTAAGGTAGCGAAATTCCTTGTCGGGTAAGTTCCGACCTGCACGAATGGCGTAACGACTTCTCGACTGTCTCAACCATAGGCCCGGTGAAATTGCACTACGAGTAAAGATGCTCGTTTCGCGCAGCAGGACGGAAAGACCCCGGGACCTTTACTATAGTTTGATATTGGTGTTCGGTTCGGCTTGTGTAGGATAGCTGGGAGACTTTGAAGCGGGCACGCCAGTGTTTGTGGAGTCGTCGTTGAAATACCAGTCTGGTCGTGCTGGATGTCTAACCTGGGTCCGTGATCCGGATCAGGGACAGTGTCTGATGGGTAGTTTAACTGGGGCGGTTGCCTCCTAAAGAGTAACGGAGGCGCCCAAAGGTTCCCTCAGCCTGGTTGGCAATCAGGTGTTGAGTGTAAGTGCACAAGGGAGCTTGACTGTGAGACCGACGGGTCGAGCAGGGACGAAAGTCGGGACTAGTGATCCGGCGGTGGCTTGTGGAAGCGCCGTCGCTCAACGGATAAAAGGTACCCCGGGGATAACAGGCTGATCTTCCCCAAGAGTCCATATCGACGGGATGGTTTGGCACCTCGATGTCGGCTCGTCGCATCCTGGGGCTGGAGTCGGTCCCAAGGGTTGGGCTGTTCGCCCATTAAAGCGGTACGCGAGCTGGGTTTAGAACGTCGTGAGACAGTTCGGTCCCTATCCGCTGCGCGCGCAGGAACATTGAGAAGGGCTGTCCCTAGTACGAGAGGACCGGGACGGACGAACCTCTGGTGTGCCAGTTGTCCTGCCAAGGGCATGGCTGGTTGGCTACGTTCGGGAGGGATAACCGCTGAAAGCATCTAAGCGGGAAGCCTGCTTCGAGATGAGTGTTCCCACCCACTAGATGGGGTAAGGCTCCCAGTAGACGACTGGGTTGATAGGCCAGATCTGGAAGCCCGGTAACGGGTGGAGGTGACTGGTACTAATAGGCCGAGGGCTTGTCCTCAGTTGCTCGCGTCCACTGTGTTGGTTCTGAAACCACGAACAACCCCACCCCTTTGTCTGGTCACGGGGGTGGTGCGGTTGATATGTGTTTCACCGTGTTTCGGTGGTCATAGCGTGAGGGAAACGCCCGGTTACATTCCGAACCCGGAAGCTAAGCCTCACAGCGCCGATGGTACTGCAGGGGGGACCCTGTGGGAGAGTAGGACACCGCCGAACTCCTTTTATAGCTCCGGCTCTTGGGCATACCGCCCGAGAGCCGGAGCTTTTTTGCGTTGGGGTAAGGTCAGGGGGCATCGTTGGCTCGTTTTCTACAGGAGGCCCCCGGGTGGAGGTCCAGGAGACCCGCGTCCAGACAGACCGGGTGCTCACCATCCCGAACATCCTCAGCATGGCGCGTCTCGTCGGCGTCCCCGTCTTTCTGTGGCTGATCCTTTGGCCTGAGTTCGGTGGTCCGAAGAGCGACGGCTGGGCACTCCTGGTGCTGATGCTGAGCGGGATCAGTGACTATCTGGACGGCAAGCTCGCGAGGCGCTGGAATCAGATCAGCAGTCTTGGCCGGCTCCTCGATCCCGCAGCCGACCGGCTCTACATTCTCTCGACTTTGGTCGGTCTCACCTGGCGCGAGATCCTGCCCATCTGGTTGACCGCTGCACTGTTGGCGCGAGAGCTGGTTCTGCTGGTGATGGTGGGCATCCTCAGGCGTCACGGGTATCCGCCGCCGCAGGTGAACTTCCTGGGGAAGGCCGCTACGTTCAACCTGATGTACGCCTTCCCACTACTTCTACTCAGTGACGGAAGTGGATGGATCTCGTCACTCGCTGCTATTTTCGGATGGGCGTTCGCCGGATGGGGTACAACCCTGTACTGGTGGGCAGGAGTCCTCTACGTGGTACAAGTCCGCCGGCTGGTCCGTGCGGACTCCATGGCCGATTGAGCTCGCCGATTGGGCGACTGTAGTGGCTCGATGGCCCGCTTCGAAAAAGTGCGGGACAATCTGGACGGGTGAAGTCGGCTAGACCGTCTCTTCAAGGAGGACGCTTCCGACATGAAGGCCGTCGTGATGGCCGGAGGCGAAGGCACGCGCCTTCGCCCAATGACCTCAAGCATGCCCAAGCCGCTCCTGCCAGTGGCCAATCGGCCGATCATGGAGCACGTGCTGCGGCTGCTCAAAAGGCATGGGCTCAACGAGACAGTCGTCACTGTTCAGTTCCTGGCCTCGCTGGTCAAGAACTACTTCGGTGACGGCGAAGAGCTCGGGATGGAGCTCACCTATGCCAATGAGGAGAAGCCACTCGGTACCGCCGGAAGCGTCAAGAACGCCGAGGAGGCGTTGAAGGACGACACCTTCCTCGTCATCTCCGGTGATGCGCTGACTGACTTCGACCTCACCGAGCTCATCAATTTCCACAAGGAAAAGGGTGCGCTCGTCACTGTCTGCTTGACGAGGGTGCCGAATCCACTGGAATTCGGGATCACCATCGTCGATGAGGAGGGCAAGGTCGAGCGCTTCCTCGAGAAGCCGACCTGGGGGCAGGTCTTCTCCGACACCGTGAACACCGGCATCTATGTCATGGAGCCCGAGGTCTTCGACTACGTCGAGGCCGATGTCTCCGTCGACTGGTCCGGTGACGTCTTCCCACAGCTGATGAAGGAAGGGCGGCTGGTCTACGGCTACATCGCCGAGGGGTACTGGGAAGACGTCGGTACGCACGAGAGCTATGTGAAGGCGCAGGCCGACGTCCTTGAGGGCAAGGTCGACGTCGAGCTCGACGGCTTCGAGATCTCGCCCGGTGTGTGGGTCGCGGAGGGCGCCGAGGTGCACCCCGATGCGGTGCTCCGCGGGCCCCTGTACATCGGGGACTACGCCAAGGTCGAGGCCGGCGTGGAAATCCGCGAGCACACCGTTGTCGGCTCGAACGTCGTCGTCAAGAGCGGAGCCTTTCTGCACAGGGCCGTGCTGCACGACAACGTGTACATCGGCCAGCACAGCAATCTGCGTGGCTGCGTGGTCGGCAAGAACACCGACATCATGCGCGCGGCGCGTATCGAGGACGGGGCGGTCATCGGCGACGAGTGCCTCGTCGGTGAGGAATCGATCATCCAGGGGAACGTACGCGTTTACCCGTTCAAGACGATCGAGGCCGGCGCTTTCGTCAACACCTCGGTGATCTGGGAGTCGAGAGGGCAGGCGCATCTCTTCGGTGCCCGTGGAGTGTCCGGAATCCTGAACGTGGAGATCACGCCCGAGCTGGTGGTGCGGTTGGCCGGTGCGTACGCGACGACCTTGAAGAAGGGGTCCACTGTCACCACCGCCCGCGACCACTCCCGCGGTGCCCGCGCGCTGAAGCGGGCGGTGATCTCCGCGTTGCAGACCAGCGCCATCGACGTACGAGATCTGGAAAACGTACCGTTGCCGGTGGCTCGGCAGCAGACTGCCCGGGGGAGTGCCGGAGGGATCATGATCCGGACGACGCCCGGTGTGCCTGATTCCGTCGACATCATGTTCTTCGACGGGCAGGGGGCAGACCTTTCGCAGGCGAGTCAGCGGAAGCTGGACCGGGTGTTCGCGCGGCAGGAGTACCGGCGCGCGTTCCCCGGGGAGATCGGGGATCTGCATTTCCCGGCCAGTGTGTTCGACTCGTACACCGGGTCGCTGCTGCGAAACGTCGATACGACCGGGATCGCGGAGTCCGGGCTCAAGGTTGTCGTGGATGCGTCCAACGGCAGCGCGGGACTCGTGCTGCCCAGTCTGCTCGGGAAACTCGGGGTCGATTCGCTGACCATCAATCCCGGTCTCGACGAGTCCAGGCCGACGGAAACCGCGGACACCCGGCGGTCCGGGATGGTGCGGCTCGGAGAGATCGTGGCGTCGGCAGGTGCCGCCTTCGGTGTGCGTTTCGATCCGGTGGGTGAGCGGCTTTCACTCGTCGACGAGAAGGGGCGGATCATCGAGGATGACCGGGCGCTGCTCGTCATGCTCGATCTGGTGGCCGCGGAACGCCGGAGCGGGCGAGTGGCGCTGCCGGTGACCACCACCCGAATTGCCGAGCAGGTCGCGGCTTATCACGGCACACAGGTGGAGTGGACCACTACATCGCCCGACGATCTGACCCGGGTCGGGCGTGATGAGACGACCATCTTCGGCGGGGACGGGCGTGGTGGTTTCATCATCCCCGAGTTCAGCAGCGTGTTCGATGGTTCGGCGGCCTTCGTACGGCTTATCGGGCTGGTCGCACGGACGCAGCTCACGCTCAGCCAGATCGATGCCAGGATTCCGCGGGCGCACGTCCTGAAGCGTGATCTGGCGACTCCCTGGGCTGTCAAGGGACTGGTCATGCGGCGGGTTGTGGAGGAGGCCGGAGAGCGGTTCGTCGACACGACCGACGGGGTGCGCGTGGTCGAGACCGACGGGCGATGGGTGATGGTTCTGCCCGACCCGGCGGAGGCCGTCACGCATCTGTGGGCCGAGGGGCCGGACGACGCTTCCGCTCAGGCACTGCTCGACGAGTGGTCCGCCGTCGTGGACGGTGCCGGTCGCTGAGTCGACGTCCACACGCGCGTGCCGGACGGGAGTTCCCCAAGGGGGCCTGTCCGGCACGCCGGTGGGGCCGTTCGGAGGCAGTGGTCGCGACGTGGGACGATGTGCGGCATGCCGCAGCAGCCCCCCGTTCGGAGCAACCCCACGAGCCGAACCCGCCCGGACGCGTCCATGTCGCTGCTCACCAACGTCATGGACCACAGCCTCGACGAGGGGTATGCCGAGGCCGCCGCGCGTCGGAAGGCCGCGGGTGACGGCGGGCTGCCGAAGCCGCTGAGAGCGAAGCTGGGTCTTGCCGCCGGGTTGGTTCTCGCGGCTCTCGTGGTGACCGTGGGGGCGGCTCAGGCGCGGATAGCGGCCCCCGTGATCGCCAAGGAGCGGGAAGAGCTGATCGACCGCATCGACCGGGAGACCGAGTCGGCCGACAAGCTGGAGAAGACGGTCGACCAGCTGCGCGACGACGTGAGCGCGCGGCAGCGTGCGGCGCTGAAGTCGGAGGGCGGCGGTGAACAGGCCGACCTGGTGGGCATCCTGTCAGGGGCGACCGAGGTGCACGGGCCGGGTGTCAAACTCGTCGTGGACGATGCGAAAGAAGCCGACAGCGGTGCCGGCGGGGATGCGCGGGAGACATCCGGGTTCTCCGACACCGGGCGGGTGCGCGACCGGGACATGCAGCGGGTGGTGAACGGGCTGTGGCAGTCGGGTGCCGAGGCCATCGCCATCAACGGGCAGCGGCTGACGGCGCTGTCGGCGATCCGGGCCGCGGGAGACGCGATACTGGTCGACAACAAGCCGCTGGTGCCGCCGTACACGGTGCTCGCGGTGGGGGACGGCAAGCGGCTGAGCAGCAGGTTCCAGGACAGCGCCGACGGACTGTATCTGCACGCGCTGCAGGAGAACTTCGACATCCGGACCAGCATCTCCGTGGAGAGCGACCTCCGGCTGCCCGCCGCACCGAGCGTGATCGTACGTACAGCACAGCCGAGAACAGAGACAGAGAAGGGCACATCGTGATCGCGGTACTGGGCCTCGTCGTGGGCGTCGTGGCGGGGTTGTTGGTCCGGCCCGAGGTGCCGGCGGTCGTGGAGCCTTACCTTCCCATCGCCGTCGTCGCGGCCCTGGACGCCGTGTTCGGCGGTCTGCGGGCGATGCTTGACGGGATCTTCGTCGACAAGGTCTTCGTGGTGTCGTTCCTGTCGAACGTCGTCGTGGCCGCGCTGATCGTCTTCCTGGGCGACAAGCTGGGCGTCGGCGCCCAGTTGTCCACCGGTGTCGTCGTGGTCCTCGGCATCCGTATCTTCTCCAATGCCGCGGCGATCCGCCGGCACGTCTTCCGGGCCTGACGCCGATGAGTGACAACGACAAGAACGACGCGAGCGACAAGCACCCCGAGGCGGGCGAGAAACGATTGCGCGAGGAACTGCCCGAGGAGGTCCCTGCCAAGCCCGCGGAGTCCTCGGACGCGCAGGCCCTTGACGTGGGGGCCGCGGTGGACGACGAGGAGACCGAGGCGTCCCTGACCGGCCGTCAGCGGCTGGGGAAGGGGCTGTGGCCGCCGCGGGTGACCCGGGCCCAACTCATCGTCGCTCTGCTGCTGTTCGGGCTGGGATTCGGGCTGGCGGTGCAGGTCGCGTCCACCAGTGACAACGACGGGGCGCTGCGCGGTGCGCGTCAGGAAGATCTCGTACGCATTCTTGATGAACTGGATGACCGTACGCAGCGTCTTGAGGACGAGAAGCGAGGTCTCGAAGATCAGCGGACCGAGTTGGAGAACAGCTCGGACCAGGCTGAGGAGGCCCGGAAGCAGACGGTCGAGAAGGAGCGCCAACTGGGCATCCTGGCGGGCACGGTGGCCGCGCAGGGGCCCGGGATCACGCTGACCATCGAGGACACGAAGGGAACGGTCGAAGCCGACATGCTGCTCGACGCGATCCAGGAGTTGCGTGCGGCCGGTGCCGAGGCGATCCAGGTCAACGGTGTACGGGTTGTCGCGGGAACCTTTCTGGCGGACGAGGACGGTGGGGGAGTGAGCGTCGACGGGAACAAGATCGACACTCCCTATCGTTTCAAGGTCATCGGCAAGCCGCAGGACCTCGAGCCGGCGCTCAACATCCCCGGAGGTGTGGTGCAGACTCTGGAGAAGGAGCAGGCCACGGTTACCGTGGAGCGGGTGGGCAAGATCGTCGTGGACGCCTTGCGAGCGGCGAAGCAGCCTGACTACGCTCGGTCGTCCTCCCAGTGAACCGGGGGTGCATGGGGGCTGTCCGGGGAGGGCATGAGGTTGCGGGGGGTCGGCGCACCGAATGGGTGGTGCGTGGTGGAAACTGTCAGGTGGCGACGGACGTTGTGAAGATGTCCGGGTCTACCGGTAGGTGCAGTCAGGGTTCGTCCTGCCCCACGGGCGGGTCTGTTTCGGTCAAGGGGAATCGCCCGTGAAGTTGTTTGCGAAGTTGTTCGGCAAGAGCGCGCGAGAGGGCAACAGCGACAACGCGACAGCCCGCCATCGCGCACAGCCCGACGCGGACGGCCAGCGTCCGCTGTTCCGGGATCAGGTCGGCGGTCCGGGCGGTGACGTTCCTGGAGGTCAGGGCGCGCCGTCTGTTGACCCTGCCCAGTCCGGGCGCATAGGTTTCGGGGAACCGTCAACCTCAAGTTCGGGTGGAGAGTTTTCCTCCGATCCGTATGCGTCCCATGCCCCGGCGGGGCAGCCGCGGCAGGAGGATCCGTCGATGTCGGCCCTGGTGTGTACGAGGTGCGGTAACCGCAACGCGGAGAACAGCCGCTTCTGTTCCAACTGTGGTGCGCCGCTGCGGGCCGGGGTCACTCCCGAGCGTCCGTCGGAGACGACGTCCACGATCTCCATCTCCGGCATCGAGGCGTACGACGCCGAGGTCACCGGTCAGACACAGATGCCGATGCTCTCGCCCGAGGCGCAGGCCGCGGTGGACGCGCTGCCGCTCGGGTCGGCACTTCTGGTGGTGCGCCGTGGCCCGAACTCGGGCAGTCGTTTCCTCCTGGACAGTGAGCTGACCACGGCCGGGCGTCATCCACAGAGCGACATCTTCCTGGACGACGTGACCGTGTCGCGTCGGCACGTGGAGTTCCGCCGGGGCCAGGACGGCTTGTTCACGGTCGCCGACGTGGGCAGCCTCAACGGCACCTACGTCAACCGCGAGCGGATCGACCAGGTCGCCCTGTCGAACGGTGACGAGGTTCAGATCGGCAAGTACCGACTGGTGTTCTATGCGAGCCAGCGGGGCTACTGACCCTCCTCCGGACTGAGTCCGGGGGGATTCCCCAGGGAAGGTCCATGCTTCAAACACCGAGCGGCGGTGCCGGACACGGCATCGCCGCCGCGGACAGTGGGCTGATGAGCATCGGCACAGTGCTGAACGCCCTGCGCGACGAGTTCCCCGAAGTCACCATCTCCAAGATCCGATTCCTGGAGTCGGAGGGGCTCATCGAGCCGCAGCGGACACCGTCGGGGTACCGCAAGTTCAGTCCGGAGGACGTCGAGCGTCTCGGCCATGTCCTGAGAATGCAGCGGGACCACTATCTGCCGCTCAAGGTGATCAGGGAGTACCTGGACGCCATGGGGCGTGGGGAGGCTGTCCCGCTCCCCACCGTGGGCCGGCAGCGGGACGGTGAGCCGGTTCTGGAGGCGGAAGGACCCACCGCGGTCCGGATCGGCCGCGCCGAGCTGCTCGCCGCCGCCGAGATCGGTGACGAGGAACTCGAGGAGTGGCAGTCGTACGGGCTGGTCGCGCCGCTGCCGGACGGTGCGTACGACGCGGAGACGGTCACCGTCGCCGCGCTCGTCGCCGAGCTGGGGCGGTTCGGGATCGAGCCGCGGCATCTGCGGGTGATGAAGGCCGCCGCCGACCGCGAGGCCGGCCTGGTCGACCAGGTGGTGGCTCCCCTCAAGCGCCATCGCAATCCGCAGACCAGGGCCCTCGCGGAGGCGCGCAGCAAGGAACTGTCGGGGCTCACGGTGAAGCTGCACGCGGCCCTGGTGCGGATCGCGCTGGGAGTGCGGCAGCCCTGAGCGCGGAGGGTCGCCGGAGGGCGGATCGGTCACCCGTTCCGTGCCCGACTACCCAAACATCCCGGGCACGGCCTAGGGTTGCTGTGTGAACGAGCTCGATGTCGTAGGTGTCCGGGTCGAAATGCCCTCCAACCAACCGATCGTGCTCCTGCGTGAAGTGGGAGGCGACCGCTACCTTCCCATCTGGATCGGACCGGGTGAGGCGACGGCGATCGCCTTCGCCCAGCAGGGCATGGCCCCCGCACGACCGCTGACCCACGACCTGTTCAAGGACGTGCTGGAGGCCGTCGGCCAGGAGCTCACCGAGGTGCGCATCACGGACCTGCGCGAGGGTGTCTTCTACGCGGAGCTGGTGTTCGCCAGCGGAGTCGAGGTGAGCGCCCGTCCGTCCGACGCCATAGCGCTGGCGCTGCGTACCGGTACGCCGATCTACGGCAGCGACGGAGTACTTGACGACGCAGGGATCGCGATCCCGGACGAGCAGGAGGACGAGGTGGAGAAGTTCCGCGAGTTCCTCGACCAGATCTCTCCCGAGGACTTCGGGACCAACAGCCAGTGAGCCGCGACAGCGACGGCTGACGAGGCTCGGGCCGCCCCACGGACCCACTGGTCGGTGGGGCGCGTCTTTTGGCCCGCGATGTCACGGATGATGGCAATTGTCAGCGGCGTGTGAGAGCGTCCTGCGGCCGACGCGGAGCACATTCGGCTAGCCTTTCCCCGCGGTGGGGTACGGGAAACCACTCCTTGGGTGATTATCACTCGGCGTGCCGAGTGTGGCGATCGTTGACGCACCCCTGGTGACTGCCTACCGTCGAGAAGGCAGTTCAAGGACGGAGGTCGGCGTGAGAAGCAGCGGCGACGGTACGGCTGGGGGTGCCCCCGGACGCGGTCTGGGGGAGAGCGGCCCGTACCCTCCCCCAGACTCTCGGCTCCGCTCGAGCTGGGGGAACCCTCATCACGGCAGCGCGGCCGATCACGTTCCACAGCGGCCGACGGCTGTAACAGGCAGCGGAGGGGCGACTTCCATGGCGTCCGAGGAGATCGGCTACCGCGGCCCGACGGCGTGCGCGGCGGCCGGCATCACCTACCGGCAGTTGGACTACTGGGCGCGCACCGGCCTGGTCGAGCCGAGCGTGCGGCCCGCGCACGGATCGGGGACGCAGCGGCTCTACAGCTTCCGGGACGTTGTGGTCCTGAAGATCGTCAAGCGCTTTCTCGACACCGGTGTCTCGCTGCAGAACATCCGTACGGCGGTCCAGCATCTCCGGGCGTGTGAGTTCCGGGATCTGGAGCGGATGACGCTGATGAGCGACGGCGCGACGGTCTACGAGTGCACTTCCCCCGACGAGGTGCACGCGCTGCTCCAGGGCGGGCAGGGCATTTTCGGTATCGCCGTCGGCGTGGTGTGGCGGGATGTGGAAAGCGCTCTCTCGCAGTTGCACGGGGAGCGCGTCGACACCGGCGAGACGCTCGTCGGGCTCAATCCCACGGACGAACTGGCGCGGCGGCGCAACCGGGCGGTCTGAGCGGCGCTCCTGGGTTCCGGGGCATTGTCAGTGGCGTAGGGCAGCATCGGTGATGTGAGAAACGCGCCCACGATCCTGCATCTCGACATGGACGCCTTCTTCGCCTCGGCGGAGCAGGCGTCCAAGCCGAGTCTGCGTGGGAAGGCCGTTGTCGTGGGCGGGCTCGGGCCGCGCGGGGTGGTGGCCACCGCGTCGTACGAGGCCCGTGTGTTCGGGGTGCACTCCGCGATGCCGATGGCGCAGGCGCGCAGACTCGCGCCGAACGCCGCCTATCTCGTGCCCCGGGGCGGGTTCTACAAGGTGATCAGCGAGCAGGTCATGGGGCTCCTGCACGCCCTGTCGCCCCTGGTGGAGCCATTGAGCCTGGACGAGGCGTTCGTGGACCTGGAGGCCGGTGAGGCGGCCTGGGACGAGGCGTCGGCGCGGCTTGCCGGTACCAGGCTGCGCGCGGACATACGAGCGGTCACGGGGCTCACGGGATCGGTGGGGCTCGCCGCCTCCAAGATGCTCGCGAAGATCGCCTCGGAGCAGGCCAAGCCGGACGGGCTGGTCGTGATCGAACCGGGGACCGAGCGGGCGCTGCTCGGGCCCATGTCGGTGCGGACCCTGCCGGGGGTCGGCCCGGCGACCGGGGACCATCTGCGGCGGGCCGGCATCAGCACGGTCGACGAACTGGCCGAGGCGGGCGAGGCCGAACTCGTACGGCTGCTGGGGAAGGCGCACGGTCACGCGCTGTACGCGATGGCGCTGGCGCACGACGAGCGGCCCGTGGTGTCCGCGCGGGAGACCAAGTCCGTGTCGGTCGAGGACACCTACGACGTGGACATCCACGACCGGGTCCGGGTGGGGACGGAGGTGCAGCGGTTGGCGGACCGGTGTGTGCGTCGGCTGCGCGGTGCCGGGCTGTCCGGGCGGACCATCGTCCTCAAGGTGCGGCGGTACGACTTCTCCACGCTGACCCGGTCCGAGACGCTCCGGGGGCCCACGGACGACCCCGGGGTGGTGCGGGAGGCGGCGGCCCGGCTCCTGGAGGCGGTGGACACCACCGGGGGAGTCCGGCTGCTCGGGGTCGGGGTGAGCGGCCTCGCCGACTACACGCAGGAGGATCTGTTCGCCCAGGCCGCCGGGGAGTTGGCGGCACTCGAGCCGGTGGAGGAGGCCGAGCGCGAGGGTGGGGAACGGCAGGAGGAGCAGCCCGTCGAGCGGCACTGGACCACCGGGCACGACGTACGGCATGCCGACTTCGGGCATGGATGGGTGCAGGGGAGTGGGCTGGGGCGGGTCACCGTCCGGTTCGAGACGCCGGAAGCGGAACAGCCGGGGCGGGTGCGTACGTTCCGGACCGACGATCCCGCACTGGAGCCGGCGGACCCGCTGCCGTTGGTGACCCTCGCGCCGCGAGGACCCGACGGTCCGGATGAGGAGTTGTCGGATCAGGCGTCCTCCGTGCCCGCCAGCCTGCCGAAGTCGTGGTCCGGGAACGGGGGAGGGGGCGCCACGTCGAGGCCGTAGTGGTGGTAGAGCTGCAGTTCCTGCTCGGGGGAGAGGTGGCGGCCCACGCCGAAGTCGGGAGCGTCCTTGATCAGAGCCCGCTCGAAGGGGATGCGCAGTGTGCCGTCGACCAGTTCGCTGGGTTCCAGGGGCACGAAGGCGTCCCTGCTGAACAGCCCTGTCCTTATGGCCGCCCACTCCGGCACTCCGGTCGCGTCGTCGAGATAGATCTCGTCGATCGTGCCGATCTTGGCGCCGTTGCGGTCGAAGGCCTTGCGGCCGATCAGGTTGCGCGGATCGATGTCGGTCTGCACGGGCCCTCCCAATGGTCGCAAATCATCCGTAAGCACTACAAAAGAGTACTTCGGGGAAGGCGGCCACTCGAAGGTGTGTGTGAGGCCCGCTGATAGGCTGGCCAGTGGCTGCTGACCCCGTGCGGGAGAGTCCTCCGGAACCTCGGAGGGCGCCGAAGGAGCAAATCCTCCCCGGAATCTCTCAGGCCCCTGTACCGCACGGACGAGGTCACTCTGGAAAGAAGAGCGGAAGCCGACGGCTTTCGCTCTCACCGACGGTGAAAGCCGGGACGTCAGTGCGTTGGCGGCCCGGTGAAGCTCTCAGGTTGAGATGACAGAGGGGGAGGCCGTTCGGGCACCCCTGCCGTGGTGCCCCTCGAAGGTCGCGACGACCAGGAGGCCTCCGTAATGACCGCCCACCGCACTCCGCTCGCCGTACTCGAACAGGGAACGCCCTTCGAGCGGCGTCATATCGGGCCGGACCACGAGGACCGGGCCAAGATGCTCGCGCAGGTCGGATACGGCTCGCTCGACGAGCTGACGGCCGCCGCGGTCCCGGATGTGATCAGGAACGCCGACGCCCTCGATCTGCCGGGTGCCCGTACCGAGGCCGAGGTGCTGGCCGAGCTGCGGTCGCTGGCCGACCGGAACCAGGTGCTGGCGTCCATGATCGGACTCGGGTACTACGGGACCTTCACCCCGCCGGTCATCCTGCGGAACGTGATGGAGAACCCCGCCTGGTACACCGCGTACACGCCGTACCAGCCGGAGATCTCGCAGGGGCGCCTCGAAGCGCTGCTGAACTTCCAGACGATGGTCGCCGACCTCACCGGGCTGCCCACCTCCGGTGCCTCGCTGCTCGACGAGGGCACCGCTGCCGCCGAGGCGATGGCGCTGTCGCGGCGCATGGGCAAGAACAAGAAGGGGCTCTTCCTCGTCGACGCGGACGCCCTGCCGCAGACCATCGCCGTGATCGAGACACGTGCCGAGCCCGTCGGTGTCGAGGTCGTCGTCGCCGACCTGAGCGCGGGCATCCCGGACGACATCGCCGGGCGCGAGATCAACGGTGTGCTCCTTCAGTACCCGGGCGCCTCTGGTGCCGTACGGGATCTGAAGCCCGTCGTCGAGCAGGCGCACGGGCTCGGCGCCGTGGTCACCGTCGCCGCCGACCTGCTCGCCCTGACGCTGCTGACCTCGCCCGGTGAGTTCGGCGCGGACATCGCGGTCGGCACTACCCAGCGGTTCGGCGTGCCGATGGGCTTCGGCGGGCCGCACGCCGGATACATGGCCGTGCGCGAGCAGTTCGCGCGCAGCCTGCCCGGGCGGCTCGTGGGTGTCTCCGTGGACGCGGACGGGCACAAGGCGTACCGGCTGGCCCTGCAGACGCGGGAGCAGCACATCCGCCGCGAGAAGGCGACCAGCAACATCTGTACGGCCCAGGTCCTGCTGGCCGTGATGGCAGGCATGTACGCCGTCCACCACGGGCCCAAGGGGCTGCGGACCATCGCCCGGCGCACCCACCGGTACGCCACGATCCTCGCCGCGGGGCTGACGGCGGGCGGCGTCGAGGTCGTCCACGGGGCCTACTTCGACACGCTCACCGTGCGGGTGCCCGGCAAGGCCGGCGAGGTCGCCGCCGCCGCGAGGGAACACGGGGTCAATGTGCACCTCGTCGACGCCGACCGGCTGTCCGTCTCCTGCGACGAGACCACCAACCGGGCTCAACTGGGCGCCGTGTGGACCGCGTTCGGGGTCGAGGGCGACATCGAGGCGCTCGACGCGGACGCCGAGGACACGCTGCCGGAGGCGCTGCTGCGCACCGACGAGATCCTCACGCACCCCGTCTTCCACGAGTACCACTCCGAGACCGCGATGCTGCGCTACCTGCGCCGGCTCGCCGACCGTGACTACGCGCTCGACCGGGGCATGATCCCGCTGGGCTCGTGCACCATGAAGCTCAACGCGACCACGGAGATGGAGCCGGTCACCTGGCCCGAGTTCGGCCAGCTGCACCCCTTCGCGCCCGCCGAGCAGGCGCAGGGCTACCTCACGCTCATCCGTGAACTGGAGGAGCAGCTCGCCGAGGTCACCGGGTACGACAAGGTGTCGCTCCAGCCGAACGCCGGTTCGCAGGGCGAGCTGGCCGGGCTGCTCGCCGTACGCGGATACCACCGTGCCAACGGCGATGAGCAGCGGACGGTCTGTCTGATCCCGTCGTCCGCGCACGGGACCAACGCGGCCAGTGCCGTCATGGCCGGCATGAAGGTCGTCGTCGTGAAGACCGCCGGGGACGGTGAGATCGACGTCGAGGATCTGCGGGCGAAGATCGAGCAGTACCGGGACGAGCTTTCGGTTCTGATGATCACGTACCCGTCCACGCACGGTGTGTTCGAGGAGCATGTCGCCGACATCTGCGCCCAGGTGCACGAGGCCGGCGGGCAGGTGTACGTCGACGGGGCCAACCTCAACGCGCTGGTGGGGCTTGCCAAGCCGGGGCACTTCGGCGGGGATGTCTCGCACCTGAATCTGCACAAGACGTTCTGCATCCCGCACGGGGGCGGCGGTCCCGGCGTGGGCCCGGTGGGGGTACGGGAGCACCTCGCACCCTATCTGCCCAACCACCCCCTGCAGCCCGCGGCCGGGCCCGAGACCGGTGTGGGGCCGATCTCGGCGGCGCCCTGGGGTTCCGCGGGCATTCTGCCGATCTCGTGGGCGTACGTCCGGCTGATGGGCGGTGACGGTCTCAAGCGGGCCACACAGGTGGCCGTGCTGAGCGCCAACTACATCGCCAAGCGGCTGGAGCCGCACTACCCGGTGCTCTACACCGGGCCCGGTGGGCTGGTCGCGCACGAGTGCATCATCGATCTGCGGCCGATCAGCAAGGCGACGGGCGTGAGCGTCGACGACATCGCCAAGCGGCTGATCGACTACGGCTTCCACGCGCCGACGATGTCGTTCCCGGTGGCCGGGACGCTGATGATCGAGCCGACCGAGTCCGAGGACCTGGGGGAGCTGGACCGGTTCTGCGCGGCGATGATCGCCATTCGCGGTGAGATCGAGAAGGTCGGCGCGGGCGGCTGGCCGGCCGGCGACAACCCGCTGCGGAACGCCCCGCACACCGCCGCCGCGCTCGGCGGGGAGTGGACGCACGCCTACACGCGCGAGGAGGCGGTCTTCCCGGCCGGGGTCTCGGCGGCGGACAAGTACTGGCCGCCGGTGCGCCGGATCGACCAGGCCTTCGGTGACCGGAACCTGGTCTGTTCCTGCCCGCCGCTGGACGCCTACGAGGAGTAGTCACCCTCGGACATGCGTCGGGGCCGGTTCGCAGCAGGTGTCTGCGGGCCGGCCCCTCTTCGTCTGTTCAGTTGTTCGGGCAGTCGCTGCGGGCAGTCGCTCCTGACGTCGGGAGGCTGCCCTTCGTCCGTGTGCGCGGCCGTCAGGCTGCCGTCATCGCCGCTGGGCGGTGCGGGGCGATGATCTGACCGTCGGGCAGGAGCTCACCGGTGTCCTCGAAGAGGAGGACGCCATTGCACAGCAGGCTCCATCCCTGTTCCGGGTGGTGCGCCATGAGTCGGGCTGACTCCCGGTCGGTGGAGTGAGCTGTCGGGCACGGCGGCTGGTGCTGGCACATTGATGGGATCTTTCGCTCTGTCATGGAGTGTGAGATGGCTGTGGTGTCTGTTTTGCGGCTCGAAGCACTGTTCATGGCCGCTCCCCGTTGTGATAAATCGTTTCGAACCCAGTGTTGCCCCACGGGCGTCAATCCGCAGGTATTTAGCCGTACCACTTCTCACAGGTTCAAGACGCATCACCCGGGCGGACGGTTCAGCCCAACTGGGCTGTCCCTTTGGGTGGTTCCTGATGGCCGGATAGGGCTAGTCCGGGCGGGGGCAAACCCTTGGCGGCTCGTACGAGCGTAATCGCGCGCGAAAGAGCAACGTACCCCGCCGCCGGGAATTCGGCGGCGGGGTACGTGGGAATACGGAGAGTGTCGTCTCGTGTGCGGTCAGGCGGGGGAACTCAGCAGCGGGGCCGGAGTCACCCGATGGGTCAGCACCGGCAGCAGTTCGGCGACCCGGTGTGGACGGTGGGCCGCGATACCCGGCGGGGCCGGCGCCAGCGGGACGAGCAGGTCGGTCGCGGCGGGGTGGCCCTCGGCTCCGTCGGCGGTGATGTCGCCGTGCAGCCAGAGCGTGAGCATGTACAGCCCTGGGACGGACAGCAGGCGCGCCTGGTAGGGCTGCTTCATCGTCTCGGCCTGGCGCAGGGCGCGCTCGGTGGAGGCGATGTAGGGCCCCTCGAAGAAGTGCGAGAAGGCCCAGCCGTCGGGGGTCAGCATGGTCTCGGCCGCGGCCACCGCGCGGTCGCCGGCGCGGATCAGGAAGCGCCACCCGGTCAGCCGGGTCGCGGACGTGCCCTCGGGGGTGATCCGGTCCAGGACGTGCACGGGCAACGGGAGTTCGGGGGCGGTCGGCCCCTGGGCGTTGCGAAGGGCTGGGGTGCGGGCCTCGCGGACGGCGGTGGGGGAACCGAGTGCCGCGAGGACGGTGCGCAGTGCGGGTGCGGGAGCCGGGGGGACATGCAGGGGCATGGTGGAACGCCTCTCATTCGACAGGCACGGTGGCGCGAGGGCGGGGGCGGACGGCGCTGTCTGCTCTCGAAATCTCTCGGGGCCGAAGAGGCGGGGGCCGGGTGCGCTGACGGGGTGCGGCCTGCCGACGTCACCTGGACGGCAGGACCCACGACCTGGGCGCCGACTCTCTGCCCTTGTTCGCGGAGTTTATACGACACGTGTTCTGACTATGTTTCGTCTAACTGGTTTCCGCGTGAAGAGCAAGGGCTTGTTCAGTCGGCGTTGAGCGGTGTTTCCACCGATTCCCGGCCGGTCGTACGACGATGACCTCGGTGGATGTGCCCGAGGCGGTCGGCCAATTGGCGTCGGCATTTTTCACGAGTTCGCAAGTGCGCGAAACTGTCGGGTTGCACCGGCCTGAACCGTCCACGGTGCCATGCCGGGCGAATGTGCCGCGGGTCGCGTCGGCCGGCGTAGCGGGTGACGGGAACACGCGGGACGTTATCGATCGCGTTTGGTGGGCACTATCCCACGTGACCCGGGACGTCAGCGGCCGGATCTTCGGCCCGCCCATTCGAGGAGGGACACTCCGATGGGGGAGAAGGTCGTGGCGGGGCCGTTCGACCTGTCCGATCGCCAGCGCTACCGCACCAAGCTCCGGCACTGTCTGACGGGGCTGGAGCGGCTGCTGGCCGAGAAGCGGTTCGACCGCCCGAAGAATCTCCTGGGCCTGGAGATCGAGCTGAATCTCGTCGGGCCCGACGGCATGCCGAAAATGATGAATGGGCAAGTACTCGAAAGGATCGCGAGCCGAGATTTCCAAACAGAACTCGCCATGTTCAATCTGGAAGTCAACATTGCCCCCCACCGCCTCGCGGGCCGGGTATTCGATCGCCTCGCCGAAGAGCTCCGTACATCACTGGCATATGCCCACCGGAAAGCGAACGAGCTGGACGCGGGGATCATGATGATCGGCATTCTGCCGACGCTCGAGCGTGACGACCTGATCTCCTCGAACCTTTCCGACGTCGACCGCTACGCCCTGCTCAACGATCAGATCGTGGCAGCCCGCGGCGAGGACTTCACGCTCGACATCGACGGCGTGGAGCGCCTCTCGTGCACGTCGAAGTCCATTGCTCCGGAGGCCGCCTGCACCTCCGTACAGCTGCATCTCCAGGTCACTCCGGGGCGGTTCGCCGATGTGTGGAACGCGGCGCAGGCGATCGCCGCCGTACAGGTCGCGATCGGAGCCAACTCGCCGTTCCTGTTCGGCCGAGAGCTGTGGCGCGAGTCGCGGCCCCCGTTGTTCACCCAGTCCACGGACACGCGTCCGCCGGAGCTCCAGGCGCAGGGCGTACGGCCGCGCACCTGGTTCGGGGAGCGGTGGATCTCGTCGGCCTACGACCTCTTCGAGGAGAACCTGCGCTACTACCCGGCGCTGCTGCCGATCTGTGACGAGGAGGATCCGCTGAGCGTCCTCGACGCCGGAGGTGTGCCGAAGCTCGGCGAGCTGGTGCTGCACAACGGCACCGTGTACCGCTGGAACCGCCCGGTCTACGGCATCGCGGACGGTGTTCCGCATCTGCGCGTCGAGAACCGGGTGCTGCCCGCCGGACCCACCGTCACGGACGTCATCGCCAACGCCGCCTTCTACTACGGAGTCGTGCGGGCGCTCGCCGAGCAGCCCCGGCCGGTGTGGACCCGGCTGCCCTTCGAGGCCGCCGCCGCCAACTTCGACGTCGCCTGCCGGTATGGCATCGACGCGCGGCTCCGCTGGCCCCGGGGTGGCCGGTTCGGCGGCACGGCGGAGGTCGACGCCGTGCAGCTCGTACGTGACGAACTGCTGCCGCTCGCCGCGGCCGGCCTCGACGCGTGGGGGGTCGAACCCGCCGACCGGGACCTGTACCTCGGGGTGATCGAGGAACGCTGCAGGCGGCGGGCGAACGGAGCGTCCTGGCAGGCGGCCACCTTCCACCGGGCGCTGGAGAAGGGGCTGTCCCGGGAAGCCGCGCTGGCCGCGACCACCCGTCGCTACAGCGAGCTGATGCACCTCGGAGAGCCGGTGCACACCTGGCCCGTGGGGTTGCCGGAGCCGGTGCCCCTGGGGTGATCGCCCCCGGGCGACGAGTGCCGTCGCGATGACTCCCGTGCGGCGGCCGACGCGTGCACGGGGGTCACCCGCGCCCTCCTCAGGCGGATCGGGCAAGCTGTGATGTCCCATGACGGTGGTGTCCCTCCCTGGTCAACAGCACACGTGCCCGAGACAGCCGTATGAGCTGAATCGGCCGCACGGGCCGTATGGCAGGGAAAAGGGGACGCACGCCGGAAGCGGCGGGACTACACAACTGGAGGCAGGAGTGCAGGTGGAGGCGGGCGCGGGGGCCGGTTCTGTTCCTGAGGAGCGGCCGTCGCGACGGACTCTCCGGGACGAGACGCTGTTGGTTCTGGGGCTTTCGCTCGGGGCGAGCGGTGTCTCCGCCCTGATCAGCTTTGTCGGCTCGGTCACGAAGCCGGGCGGCCTCAAGGACCAGGCGGCCACCCTCAACGCCTCGGCGGCGCCGGGCCGGCCATGGCTGGACCTCGCCTGGCAGCTCTTCGGCATCACGACGTCGCTGGTACCGGTCGCCCTGGTCGCGCACTTTCTGCTGCGCGAGGGCAAGGGGTTGCGCACGCTGGGCTTCGACCGCACCCGGCCCTGGCCCGACCTCGGCCGCGGGGCCGCCGTCGCGGCGGTGATCGGCAGCAGCGGAATCGCCTTCTACCTCGCGGCCCGTGGCCTGGGTTTCAACCTCACGGTGGTGCCGGAGGCGCTGCCCGAGGTGTGGTGGAAGTTCCCGGTGCTGATCCTCTCGGCGGTGCAGAACGCCGTCCTGGAAGAAGTGATCGTCGTCGCGTATCTGCTGCGCCGGCTGAACCAGTTGGGGTGGACCCCGGGGACGGCTCTGGTGGCCAGTTCCGTACTGCGCGGGTCGTATCACCTCTACCAGGGCATCGGCGGGTTCATCGGCAACATGGTGATGGGGGTGGTGTTCGTGTACCTCTACCGGCGGTGGGGCCGCGTGGGCCCCCTGGTGGTGGCGCACTCACTGCTCGACATCGGGGCGTTCGTCGGGTACGCGCTGCTGGCGGGGAAGGTGGGGTGGCTGCCCACGGCTTGAGCGGCCGGGGTGGCTGGGGGGAGGGCTGGAGTGGACGGCCAAGGGGCGTACGAAGGGTTCGTGCGCCCCTCCGTATGCCCTCAGACGAGCAGCTCGCCGTCGATGGTGGTGACCGCTCGGCCGGTCAGCAGGGTGCGGTCGCCGCGGAGTTCCGTGCGGACCAGGCCGGTGCGGGCGGACGCCTGGAGGCCGGTGAGGTCGGGGCGGCCGAGGCGCTCGGACCAGTAGGGGGCGAGGGCCGTGTGGGCGCTGCCGGTGACCGGGTCCTCGTCGATGCCGATCCGGGGGAAGAAGCAGCGCGAGACGAAGTCGTAGCCCCCGGCGGGGTTGTCGGCGCGGGCTGTGGCGATGACGCCGCGTTCCGAGTGGGCGGTGAGGGCCTTGAGGTCGGGGGTGAGACCCAGGACCGTCTTCTCGTCGGCGAGCTCGATGAGCAGGTCGTTGATGTTCGGGCCGGTGTCGAAGGCCGCGAGAGGCTCGGCGCCCAGGGCCTCGGCAACCCCGGCGGGGAGCTCGACGCGGGTGAGCGGGGCGGTCGGGAAGTCGAGGGTGATCGAGCCGTCCTCGTGGGGCGTCGCGCTGAGGACACCGCTGAGAGTGGCGAACCGTACGGGTCCCGTGTGGGAGCCGGTGGTGTGCAGGACGTGGGCCGTGGCGAGCGTGGCGTGGCCGCACATCGCGACCTCGGCGGCCGGGGTGAACCAGCGCAGCGCCCAGTCGGCCTCGCCGCCCTCGGGCAGCCGGTGGGCGAACGCCGTCTCGGCGTGGTTGACCTCCAGGGCGATCCGCTGGAGCCGGGTGTCGTCCGGGAAGGCGTCGAGGAGCAGGACGCCGGCCGGGTTGCCGGCGAAGGGGCGGTCGGTGAAGGCGTCGACGATTCGAATGCGCATGGGGACGACGCTAGACGGGCGGCGGGGTGGGGGACCAAAGCCAATTCCCGGGTGCTGGACCTGCTTCGGCGGCTGACCGGGTGGGTCAGGCGAGGGTGCTGGGCGCCGCGGAGGGTCAGGCCGCCGGCCGTACCAGGCCGGACTCGTATGCGAAGACCACCGCCTGCACGCGCGCGCGTGCGCCGATCTTGGCGAGGATGCGGCTGACGTGGGACTTGACCGTGGTCGGTGAGATGGACAGGCGGGTGGCGATCTCGGAGTTGGACCAGCCGGCGGCGACCGCGGTGAGGACGTCGCGTTCACGCCTGGTGAGTGCGCCGAGCCCGGTTTCCCGTTCCAGCGAGCCGGTGGTGCGTTCGTGCCGGACGGTGTCGATGAGCGCGCGGGTGAGGCTGGGGGTGGTGACGGCGTCTCCGGCGGCCACGATACGGACGGCCGCGGTCAGTTCTTCGGGGGTGGCGTCCTGGGGAAGGAACCCGCCGGCTCCGGCGCGCAGGGCCGCGTAGGCGTGCCGTTCGTGGCCGGTGGGGGTCAGGACCAGCACGCGCGGGCGGTGTCCCGCCGCTCTCACGGGCTCGGCAACCGACAGCAGGGTGGGGGGTCGAGTGATGCGGCGGATGACGTCGACACCGTCCGTGTCGACCACCAGGCTGTCCATCAGGACGACGTCGGGTCCGAGCGCGGTGCTCATACGAACGGCCTCGGTGCCGTTCGTCGCCTCGCCGACGACGGTCAGGTCGGGCTGTGCCGCCAGAAGCATGCGCAGTCCGAGGCGCTGCAGAGACTGGCGGTGTACGACGAGTACGGAGGCCATGGGGGGCACTCTCCTTGTACGAAACTGTTTCGTTCACTTTGCTATGCGTCAGCCTAGCTCTCGGCGCTATCGAAACGTCATCGTTTCCGATGTGGCCTGGGTCACTTCTTTGGGGGGGTTGTCGGGCGAGCTATTCCGATATATCGTTGACGCATCGCGACAGATCAACGACAAGAAAACGAATGGAGTGGTTTGCGATGCGTTCCCATGGAGAGGAATTCGGTCCGGGCTTCGGTCCCGGACACGCACACGGTCACGGCGGCCCCCGAGCCTTCGGGCGGGGCGGCTTCGAGGGGCGGCGAGCCGCCTTCGGTCCCTTCGGGCCCGGTTTCGGTGGTCCTGGTGGCCCTGGCGGTCCGGGTCCCTGGGGCGGGCGTGGAGGCCGGGGCGGACCGCGGGGCAGGGCGCGGCGCGGTGATGTCCGCGCGTCGATCCTGGCCCTGCTGAAGGACCGGCCCATGCACGGCTACGAGATGATCCAGGAGATCGCCGAGCGCAGCGGAGGGGCGTGGAAGCCCAGCCCCGGCTCGGTCTACCCCACCCTTCAGCTGCTGGAGGACGAGGGTCTGATCGTCAACGAGAACGAGGGCGGCAAGAAGCTGTTCGCGCTCACCGAGTCCGGTCGCACCGCGGCCGACGAGGGCCCCGACGCACCCTGGGAAGAGGCCGGACGCGGCGTCGACTGGGAAGCGCTGAACGACATCCGCCAGGCCGGCTTCGGTCTGATGGAGGCCTTCGGTCAGGTCTGGAAGACCGGCAGCAAGGAGCAGCGCGAGAAGGCGCTCACGGTGATCAACGAAGCGCGCAAGAAGCTGTATCTGATCCTCGCAGACGAGGACTGATGGGCCGCCCTCGGAGACGTGTCCGCCCCCGGCGGCGCGTCCCCAGTGCGCACAGGCGCCCCGCGGAAGTGTCCGCGGGGCGCCTGTGTGTTGTCGTACGGCACTTGCGGCCGCGGTTCAGACGACCAGGCCGGCCAGTTTGCGCAGGGACTCGTTCAGGGCGGCCGTCCCCGAGTCCTTCAGTTTGCCGGCCATCAGGGTGACGGCCGCGCCGGTGAACTCGCCGTCGATACGGACGTTCGTGGCGTCGCCGTCGGGTGTGAGGGTGTAGCGCGTGGCGACGATCACCGCCATCGGCCCCTTGCCCCGGATGGCCAGTGTGCGGGCCGGCTCCAACTCCTCGATGGTCCAGTCGACCTCGGCAGGGAAGCCCATCAGTTTCAGGTTCTCCTCGAAGGTGCCGCCGACCTCGAATGCCGAGGGGCCGCCCTTGGGGAAGCTCGTGTGGGTCGCGTTCCATGCTCCGTACGCCGACCAGTCCGTCAGCTGCGCCCAGATCTTCTCAGCCGGTGCCTGGATGTGTGCCTCCGCGCTAATTTCGGCCATGCGACCACCTCTGTGTCTCGGGCTGCGGTGTCGCGGAACGTAGCCGTAAGGGCCGGAACATTCAATACTGACGGGTCATCAGGTCTGAAGCGGAGGCACGGACTCAGCCCACCCGCTGTATCTCGGCCGCGTCGAACAGGTCCCACGCGCGCGGGAAGGGGCCTTGGTCGTGACAGTGCCACGCCTCCCAGAACAGGTCGGCGAGCAGCGCGTCCTCCGGGGCGTACACCCGGTACACGTACTGTCTGCCGTCCGTGGCCGGCAGCGCCACCAGCCAGCACCTGCTTTCCATGTTGGAGTGGGACGTGCGAGCGGGTGCTCCGGTTGCGCCCGGGGCGCGCGGAATGAGGATGCGCGCCCCTTGCGTCGGTTTCGTGCCGGAGCGGCGTGATGTCCTCCGTAAGGAGGAGATTCCGCGCCCGGTGCCCACCTTCCGTGGGACGCGGAAATGGTGCGTCGCGAGGATGACCGGATCCGCTGGGGCTGATGGGGTAGGGATGTGCAACCCCGTATCCCCCGCCAGTCGACCACCGAGCACGGCGCGAACCGCGTGGACAACGATGCCAGGCTCACCGCCGAGCTGGCAGCGGTGGTCGCCGGTGCGCGCAGACGGGCGCTGCGGGACGGGGACCGGCAGATCGACACGGCCCATCTGCTGCACACCCTCCTGGAGTCCGATCCCGAGGTACGCGCGGTGTTCGAGGGCGGAGACCCGCAGGTCGCGCGGCTGCTCGGCTATCTCGTGCAGCGCAGCATCGGTTACGGGCTGCGGTGGCAGGGCTCCGTCGAGGACTCCGGGACCCTGCCCGTGCTGCCGGGGGTGGCGCACACGGCGGGCTGGTCACCGGTCGCGGCGGGCGCGCTGGAGGAGGCGTGCGAGCGGGCCGGGCGACGCGGTGACGCGCGGGCCCGCGGGATCGATCTGCTCGCGGCGATCGTCGTGGATCCGCGGTCCCGGGCTGTCGAGGTGCTGCGACGGGGCGGCGTCGACGCGGGGGAGCTGCCGGCGCGGCTGCTGCAGATCGAGCTGGTGGCGGCGGCGGGGTGCGAGGAGTACGCCGGGGGCGGTGACGGCGCCGGCTGAGGCGTGGGGCCCGCTCGACGGACCCCCTGTGGGCCTGTCCAGTCGGTGAGACAGGTGTCATCGAGGGTGACGGTCATGTCGTCGCCTGCCATCATGTGCCGGTGCGCACGTCAGGGAGCGGTGAGGTCGGTCGGGTCAGGGGCGTCGGGCTCGGGCTCGCGCTGGTGTCGGCGGTCGCGTTCGGCGGGTCCGGTGTCGCGGCCAAGCCGTTGATCGAGGCGGGCCTCGATCCGCTGCACGTGGTGTGGTTGCGCGTGACGGGCGCCGCCCTCGTGATGCTGCCCCTGGCCGTGCGGCACAGGGCGCTGGTGCGCCGGCGGCCCGCGCTGCTCGCCGGGTTCGGACTGCTCGCCGTGGCCGGCGTCCAGGCCTGCTACTTCGCCGCGATCTCCCGCATCCCCGTCGGGGTCGCTCTGCTCGTCGAGTACCTCGCGCCCGCCCTCGTGCTCGGCTGGGTGCGGTTCGTGCAGCGGCGGCCCGTGACCCGTGCCGCCGCGCTGGGTGTCGTTCTCGCGGTCGGCGGGCTCGCCTGTGTCGTCGAGGTGTGGTCCGGGCTGGGCTTCGACGCCGTGGGGCTGCTGCTCGCGCTCGCCGCCGCCTGCTGCCAGGTCGGCTACTTCGTCCTGTCCGACCAGGGCAGCGACGCGGGCGACGAGGCGCCGGACCCCCTCGGCGTCATCGCTTACGGCCTGCTGGTCGGCGCCCTCCTGCTGACCGCGGTCGCGCGTCCGTGGCGTATGGATTGGTCCGTCCTCACGGGTACCGCCCACATGGACGGCACGCCCGTCGCGGCCGGGCTGCTGCTGGGCTGGCTCGTGCTGGTCGCCACGGTCGTCGCCTACGTCACCGGTGTGCTCGCCGTGCGGCGGCTCTCGCCGCAGGTCGCCGGGGTCGTGGCCTGTCTGGAAGCGGTCATCGCGACCGTGCTTGCCTGGGTGCTGCTGGGCGAGCATCTGTCGGCGCCCCAGATCGTCGGGGGCGCGGTGGTGCTCGTGGGCGCGTTCATCGCGCAGTCGTCGGCGCCCGCCAAGGGGTCGGCCCAGCCGGTCGCCCGGGGGCCCGAAAAGGATGTGGCGGAGCGCCGTACCGCCGCATAGGGTCGCGATCATGCACGCACGCGCACTCGTCCTGCCGCCTCCGGCCGCCTGAGGCGGGCTCCCCGGAGAACGTGTCCGACGTATCGCCGTCGGGCTGGACGGTGCTGCCCGCAGACGACGTCCGAGGACCACGTGGAGCCCTGAGGGCCCGGGTCCTTTCGTCGACTTCCGTGCGGTGGGCGGGCTTTCGGCCTCTCCCCGCGCGGCTGCGGAGAGACTCTCGTGTCGAATACCGTTTCCGGCCTGCCCATCGGGCGGGGCCTGCTCTTCCTGACCGTGGCCGGTGCCGCCTGGGGTACCGCGGGCGCTGCCGCCTCCCTCGTCTACCGGGTGAGCGACATGGGCCCCGTCGCCCTCTCCTTCTGGCGCTGCGCGGGCGGCTTCGTGCTGTTGCTCCTCGCCCGGTCACTGCGCCGCCGTACGGCCGTCAGGGCCGAACCGGGGCGGCGAAAGGTTCTGCGCGCCGTGGTCACCGGCTGCTCGCTCGCCGTGTTCCAGACCGCGTACTTCGCGTCCGTCCAGGCCACCGGCCTGGCGGTCGCCACCGTCGTCACGCTGGGCGCCGGGCCCGTCCTCATCGCGCTGGGCGCCCGGCTGGCCATGGGTGAACGGCTGGGGACGGGCGGGATCGTCGCCGTCGCGGGGGCGCTCGCCGGGCTCACGGTGCTGGTGCTGGGCAGTGGTGGCGCACAGGTGCGGCCGTCGGGTGTCGCGTGGTCGATGGTGTCCGCGGCCGGGTACGCCGTGATGACCCTCCTCACCCGCTGGTGGGGGCGGGACGGCACAACGGACGCGTTCGGTACGTCCGTCAGGGCCTTCGGTGTCACGACGCTCTGCCTGCTGCCCTTCGGACTCGCCGAGGGGCTCCTCCCACACACGGGCGACGGCCTGCGGTTCGTCGGGCTTCTGGTGTACGTCGCCGCCGTACCGACCGCCCTGGCGTACGGGCTGTACTTCGCCGGGGCGGCCGTCGTCCGCTCGGCGACCGTGTCCGTGATCATGCTTCTGGAGCCGGTGAGCGCGGCGGCCCTCGCCGTCACCCTGCTCGGTGAGCGGCTGACGGCGGCGACCGTCGCGGGCACCCTGCTGATGCTGGGCGCGGTGGCGGGGCTCGCGGTGGCCGAGACACGGGCTGCCGGTGCGGACGCCGGCGCGGAGCGGCGGGCTGAGGCCGGAGAGGCGTTCGGCTGAGACTCAGTTGCCCCGAGAGGTGTCCGTCGCGTCGCCGATCGTGTCGAGTTCCGCGATGGCGTCCGCCGGCAGCGTCAGGTCCGCGGCGGCGATGTTCTCGCGCAGGTGGGCGCGTGAGGAGGTGCCGGGGATGAGGACGATGTTCGGTGAGCGCTGGAGCAGCCAGGCCAGGGCGACCTGCTGGGGTGAGGCGTCGAGACGGGCGGCGACGTCGGTGAGGGTCTGTGACTGCAGCGGGGTGAAGCCGCCCAGCGGGAAGAAGGGGGCGAAGGCGATGTTCTCCGCCGCGCACCGCTCGACCAGCGCGTCGTCCCCGCGGTTGGCCAGGTTGTAGAGGTTCTGCACGGTGACGACCGGGGCGATGGCCTGCGCCTCGGTCAGCTGGTCGGCCGTCACCGAGCTGAGCCCGAGATGCCGGATCAGGCCTTCTTTCTGGAGTTCGGCCAATACCCCGAACTCCTCGCCGAGCGGCGCCGATCCGCTGGTCAGGTCCGCGCCGACGCGCAGGTTCACCACGTCGAGCTCGTCCACGCCGAGGTTTCGGAGGTTGTCGTGGACAGCCGACCTGAGGCTCTCGGGGTCCAGCGCGGGCAGCCAGCTGGCGTCGGTGCCGCGGCGGGCGCCCACCTTGGTGACGATGCGGAGATCGGCGGGGTAGGGGGACAGGGCTTTCCTGATGAGTTCGTTGACGACCGCGGGCCCGTAGAAGTCGCTGGTGTCGATGTGGGTGATGCCCCGGTCGACGGCCTCTCGCAGCACCGCCACGGCCTCGTCGGGGTCCTTGGGCGGCCCGAACACGTGGGGTCCCGCCAGTTGCATGGCGCCGTAACCCATGCGGGTCAGGGTCAGGCCCTCGGCCGGGGTGAGGGTTCCGCCGGAGACGGTGTCGGCCATGGTGATGCCTTTCGTCGCGTACCGCTGTGTCGTCGTTGCTGTTGTCGGCTGTCGTTCGTCGTCCGGGGCGACTCTGCCGCGATCGGTACGCGGGTGGCAGTACCCCGCTGTTCCTGGGAGCGACAGGGACACCCACATCCAGAGCCTCCCGATCTACGGTGGTGGGCATGGACGCCAACAACGTGCTCGGAGAGTTCCTGCGGGCTCGCCGGGAACAGGTCCGGCCCGAGGACGTCGGGCTCAGCGGCGGCGGTCTGCGAAGGGTGCCGGGGCTGCGCCGCGAGGAGGTCGCGACGCTCGCGGGGATCAGCTCCGACTACTACCTGCGGCTCGAGCAGGGACGGGACCGCAACCCGTCCGTCCAGGTACTCGAAGCGCTCGCCCGGGTACTGCGTCTGGACATCGACGCGACCCGTCACCTGCTTGGCCTGACGGGGACGGGGCGGCGGCCCGCGCGGCGCAAGCGGGCGGCGAAGCCCGCACCGGTGCCGGTGAGCATCCGGCAGCTCATCGACGGCTGGACCACGAACCCCGCGTATGTGCAGAACAGGTACGCCGACGTAGTCGCGGTGAACGCGCTGTACAGCGCGCTGGCCCCCCATCATGTCCTTGGCGTGAACCTGCTCCGGGCCATCTTTCTCGACCCCGGCGAGCGCGAACGGCACCGGGACTGGGAGGACCTGACCGCGGGGGTGGTCGCGAGCCTGCGCGCGCGAGCCGGTGCCGACGTCGACGATCCGCGTCTGGTCGAGCTGGTCGGGGAACTGTCCCTGCGCAGTGAACGCTTCCGGTTGCTCTGGGGTCGCCACGACGTCCTCCCCATGCGCGCACGTGTCAGCAGGATGACCCACCCCCAGGTGGGCGACCTCGACCTGTACTGCGACAAGCTCGACGTCGGCGGCTCGGACGGCCTCACCCTCGTCGTCTTCCACGCTGAGCCCGGCAGCCGGAACGCGGAGCTGCTGGGGTTGTTGGGCAGCCTCAATGCCCCGCTGTCCGCAGGGCACTTGAACACCGGCGAACTGCACCGGCATACGGATGCGCCAGGGGTCGACAAGAAGGGCGATATGAGGAGCGAGGACAAGAGCGTCGACGGACAGTGATGTTCGCGCCGGCTACAGCCCCCGCCTGCGCCGCTGAACCGCCGCTGCCCCCGCGTCCCGTGGCCCGCCCCGAGCCGCCAGCCCGGCCGCGATACGGGCCTGGACCTCTGCCGGTTTCTTCTCGGCGTACTTGAACTTGGCCCGTACGTGCGTCACTTCGAGCCTGATGCCACGGATACCGGCGAGCATCCGCCCGAACGGCGCCTCGCCCGCCGCCACTCGGGCGGAGCCGCCTTCCGGCTGGAAGTGGGTCAGCTGGCGGTTGAGCAGGGCGGCCTTCTCCGCGGGATCGTCCACGACGTGGGCGGTGCAGCGGAGTTGGACCGCCGCGTAGAGGCTCGTCGGCGTGCCGTGCTCGGACGGGCCGTCCGGTGCGGCCTGCCACGGTCCGGGGATGAACGTGTAGTCGTCGACCACGCTGAGCAGGACGACCGGGTTCCTCTCCAGCGCGGGCCAGAGCGGGTTGGGGCGGGCCAGATGGGTCACCGCCTCGGTGCGTTCGACGTCGTACGCGAAGTGCAGCGGCTGGACGTACGGCGCCTCGCCCGGCAGGCCGTTGACGGCGAGCTGGCCGAAGTCGTGGGCGGCCAGCCACCGTTGCCATTCCGCGTCGTCGCGCGGTGCGTCCCAGGGGTGGATCAGCATCGGGATCAGCGGGCCCCGAGGTAGTCGGGGAGCTGGGTGCCGGGCGCCAACTCCGCGTCCGCGACCGGGGTTTCGTAGCCCTTGCGCAACGGGACCACGCCGGCCCAGTGGGGGAGCGCGAGGTCCTCGGGCTCGTCGTTCACCCCGCCCGTGCGCATCTTCGCGGAGACCTCGTCGAGGTCGATGCGGATCACGGCGGTGGCCGCGAGTTCCTTGGCGTTGGCGGGCCGTGAGTCGGCCGAGCGGCCGGCCACCACGTTGTCGACCAGGACGTCCAGGGCCAGCCGTTTCTCGTCCGGGTCCGTCACCTGGTGGGCGATGCCGTGGACCACCACCGAGCGGTAGTTGATCGAGTGGTGGAAGGCGGACCGGGCCAGGATCAGCGCGTCCACGTGGGTGACCGTCAGACAGACCGGCAGGCCGGGGTCGGGCCGGCCGGTCATCCGCAGCGGGCGCGAGCCCGTCGACCCGTGCACGTAGAGCCGCTCGCCGAGCCGCGCGTACAGCGTCGGCAGCACGACCGGCGCGCCGTCACGGACGAACCCGAGGTGGCACACATATCCCTCGTCGAGAATCGCGTGCACCGACTCCTTGTCGTACGAAGCCCGGTCGGCGGAGCGGGTGGGGACCGTGCGGTCGGTCGGGGCGTAGGCGTCGGTGCTGGGCGGCGGGGGTGACTGGTGGTCCTGCTGTGGTGCTGCCTGCGCTGCTTCCTGTGCGGTGTCCTGCGTGTCCTGTGCGTCCTGCGTGGTCCCCGACATCGCGGTCTCCTTGCGATCCATATTGCACTAGTGCATAATCCGTGTTGTGCTAGGAGAATATCCGATCAAAGGCCGGGGCGCAGCAGAGATTTCCGCGAGTGTCGAACGCGCGGTGGGCGCCGGGGAGCTGGAACCCGGGCAACTGCTGCCGCCCATGCGGGAGTTGGCGGAGCGACTCGGGGTGAATCCCAATACCGTCGCCGCCGCCTATCGCACCCTGCGCGAACGGGGGGTCATCGAGACCCATGGGCGGCGCGGCAGCCGGGTGCGCTCCAAGCCGGCCACCACCGGGCGCGAGTACATCCGGGTGGAGGTGCCGCCCGGTGTGCGGGACGTGGCGCGAGGGAATCCTGATCCGGCGCTGCTGCCGTCACTGGCGGCGGCTTTCGCGGCGGCGGGGGAGCAGGGTGACCGGGCTCCGGTGCTCTACGGAGACGCCACCGTGGAACCGGAGTTGGCCCGCATCGCCCGCGCGGACCTCGACACCGACGGTGTGCCGGACGGGCCCCTCGCCGTCACCTCCAGTGCGCTGGACGGCATCGAGCGCGTCCTCGCCGTACACCTCAAGCCCGGGGACACCGTCGCCGTCGAGGACCCAGGGTGGGGTGGGCTGCTGGACCTCGTGCCGGCGCTCGGGCTGCGCATGGTCCCGGTGGGCGTCGACGACGAGGGGCCGCTCGCCGAGGACGTACGGCAGACGCTGGCGGCCGGGGCACGGGCGCTGATCGTCACGGACCGGGCGCAGAACCCGACCGGGGCCGTGGTGAGCGCCACGCGTGCGCGTGCCCTGCGTTCCGTGCTCCGGGAGTACCCGGAGACCCTGCTCATCGAGGACGACCACGGCTACCGGATCGTCGACCAGCCCCTCCATCCGCTGGCCGGGGTCACCCGGCACTGGGCGTTCGTGCGCTCGGTCGCCAAGGCGTACGGCCCCGATCTGCGCCTCGCCGTCCTCACCGGCGACGCCGTCACCGTCGACCGGGTCCTGGGGCGGCAGCGACTCGGGCCGGGCTGGGTCAGCCGGCTGCTGCAACGGGCCGTCGTGCGGCTGTGGGCCGATGGCGCACTGGACGCGCGCGCGGTGGCCTCGGCTTACGGGGAGCGCCGGGGCGCGCTGATCGACGCGCTCGCGCAGCGCGGGGTCACGGCCCACGGGCGCAGCGGGCTGAACGTGTGGATCCCCGTCCCGGACGAGACGGGCGCGGTCGCCCGGCTGCTGCACGCCGGCTGGGCCGTCGCCCCCGGTGCGCGCTTCCGGATGAACGCTCCGTCCGGTATCCGGGTGACCGTCGCGACGCTGACCCGGGAGGAGACGGGTCCGTTGGCGGACGCGATCGCCTCGGCGCTGAGATCGGAGTCGGCGCGCACGCATGTCTGAAGCGGGGTCCTGCGAAGGCGCCCCGAAGGAGTTTGGGGCTGTGGGGCTGTGTCGCGCCGTGGCGCCGCCGCGAGGGCGGGACCAGTCGCGATGGATTCGCAGGCGACGCACGTGAGTCCCGCGGGGCGCTTGGCAGGGGTCTATGTCCGAGGCTCGGCCCGGCGCCGGCGAGGACCGGCCTGGGTGAGTGCCGCCCCGGCCAGTACCACCACCGCGCCCACCGGGGTCGACCAGGTCAGGCTCTCGCCGAGCAGGGTGACGCCCGCGACCGTGGCGATGACCGGGATGAAGTAGGTGACCATCTGGCCGGTCGTCGGACCCGTCTCGGCGACCAGGCCGTACTGCAGCAGCATCGCGAGGCCTGTGCCCAGTGCGCCGAGCGCGACGATCGCGAGCAGTGGTCCGACGGGGAGGCCGTCGGGTATTCCGGTGAACAGCGGCGTGACCACGGCCAGTTGCAGGGTAGCCAGCAGCAACTGGGCGCCACTGAGGGACAGATGGGAGTGGCTGGAGCCCGCCAGCGTACGGCGGACGTAGATCCAGCCGATCGGGTAACTGAGCGAGGCCAGCAGTGCCAGTGCCATGCCCGTCGCGTCCAGGCCGTGGAAGCCCTGCCAGGCGCCAAGGACGGTCAGCACACCTGTGAAGCCCAGGCCGAGACCGGCCACCCGTACCCGCGTCGGACGGTCCTCCGAGAGTGCGACCAGGGACAGGGCCATGCCCCACAGTGGCGAGGTCGCGTTGCAGATGCCGGCGAGTGTGGACGGGATCGTCAGCTCCGCGTACGCGAACAGCGAGAACGGCAGCGCGTTCAGCAGGAACGCGGCCACGGCGAGATGCCCCCACGTGCGCGCGCCGCGCGGCAGCCGCTCCCGCTTCACCATCAGCGCCGCCGCCAGGACCGCAGTGCCGAAGAGCAGTCGGCCGAAGGTGACCTGGAACGGCTCGAACCCCTGCGTACCGACCTTGATCAGCAGGAAGCTGAAGCCCCAGATCAGGGACAGCACGCCGAAACGGATACGCCAGTCGAGGGTGGGGCGGCGACTGACCTGGGCGGATGCAGATGCAGGTGTGGCTGCGGGCGTGGAGGCAGCGGTGGGCGGGGGTGCCGGTGTTGTGGGCTTCCGGGCGGTGAGGCGGCTCATGGGTGCCACGATCCCCGAGTCGATCTCGTAGCACAAGCGAGCAAGTGTTCGTCTTATCTCGTAGGATCGCTTACATGTTGAACCTGGAGCGCCTGCGCACCCTAGACGCCCTCGCCCGGCACGGCTCGGTCAGCGGGGCGGCGGAGGGGCTGCATGTGACGACGTCGGCCGTCTCGCAGCAGATGTCCAAACTGGAGCGGGAAGTGGGGCAGCGGCTCCTCGCCAAGAACGGGCGGGGTGTGCGGCTCACCGACGCCGGACAGCTGCTCGCGGACCACGCCGCGCGCATCCTGTCCCAGGTCGAGCTGGCCCAGTCCGACCTGGAGGCACAGCGCGGGCAGGTGGTGGGCGAACTGCGGCTCTCGGCGTTCCCGACCGCCGCACGCGGACTGTTCCCGGCCGCGCTCGCGGCCCTGCGCGCGGCGCATCCCGGGTTGCGGCTGCGCTCGTGCGAGCTGGAACCGGAGGCGGGGGTCGCCGGGGTGGTGCGCGGGGACCTCGACCTGGCGGTCGTGCTCGACTGGTACAACAAGCCGATGCCGCTGCCCGACGGTCTGGTCAAGGCGGCGATCCTCGACGACCCGGCGGACGTGGCGATGCCGGTCGCTCATCCGCTCGCCGGCCGGAGCGAGGTGGACCTCGGGGAGTTCGCCGAGGACGAGTGGATCACGTGGGCCGAGGGCGAGTTCTGCCACGAGTGGCTGATGTTCACGCTGCGGTCCAGGGGCGTCGAGCCGTGCATCGGGCATCGTGCGGCGGAGACGCACACGCAGTTGGCACTGGTGGCGGCGGGGCTCGGTGTGTGTATCGCGCCGCTGCTGGGCCGTGATCCGGTACCTGCCGGGGTCGTCACCGTTCCGCTGCGGCAGCGTGTGCGGCGGCATGTGTACGTGGTCTGGCGGGCGGATGCCGACCGTCGGCCGTCGATCCGGGCGGCTGTGGAGGCGTTGAGGGTGGTGGGGCGGGGGGTGGGGTGAGGGGCGCTCCGCGGGTTCGGCGGGTGTGGGGGTGCGTGTCGTAGGTCTTTCGCCCCCGCCGCCCCTACCCGTCCCATCCCTGGGGGCTGCGCCCCCAGACCCCCCTTCGCGCTGAACGCGCTCGTCCTCAACGCCGGACGGGCTGGGGTCGCGGGCCGGGGCCGGAGACGACCCGCTATTGGGGTGGCAGCTTGCTGAAGTCCCAGGAGACCGTTTTTTCTGGGGTGAGGCGTATCCAGGCGTGTCTGCCGTCGTGCGGCATCTCGTCCAGGTGGAAGTTCTTGCGGGCGAAGAGGGTTTCCGGGACGTCCAGTTCGGCGCGCAGTTCTCCGGTGCGCGGTGACTCGCCGACGAACTCGACGGCGCCGGACAACTCGACGCCGCGCAGTTCGTCGTACTCCTCGCCCGTGTCGACGACGATCGCCACCCGCGGGTCGCGGCGCAGGTCGGTCCAGCGCTTGCTGCGGACCACCGAGTACAGCCACATCGAGGTGCCGTCCCAGGCGAACCACAGCGTGCTCACATGCGGAGCGCCCCCGGCCGACACGGTGGCGACCCGGCAGGTGCGCTGGGTCGCCAGGAACTCGTCCAGCTCGACCGGCGTCATCATGATCTTCCGGCCTCGGCGCTGAGTGGCGGTCATGCGTTCCCCCTTTGTTCTCTTACGTCAGAAAAGAATATGGGCTGCCTTCCGCCCGCACGCGACGGACGTTAGTCTCGCCCGCCCACCCGTACGGTCCGCGACCAGGGAGCGCCATGCCGTCGTACGAACAGCTCAGCGAACTCCTCGACCCCGCGACCACGGTCCTGCTCACCGTCGAGTGCCAGCAGGGCGTCGTCGGACCGGACAGTGCCCTGCCCGAACTCGCCAGGGAGGCGCGGTCGTCGGGAGCGCTCGGCCAGGTAGCCCGGTTGGTCGTCGCCGCCCACGAGACCGGTGTGCAGGTCGTCCACGCGATCGCCGAACGCCGCCCGGACGGCCGGGGCGCGAACCACAACGCCCGTCTGTTCCGGGCCGCCGAACGGCTCCCCGTCCAGCAGCTCCCGGGCACCACCGCGGTACGCGTCGCACCGCCGATCGAGGTCGCCGACGAGGACTTCGTCGTACGGCGGCTGCACGGCCTGTCGCCGATCCAGGGCACCGACGTCGACGCCCTGCTGCGCAACCTGGGTTGCCGCACGCTGATCGTGACCGGGGTCTCGGCCAACGTCGCGATCCCCAACGCCGTGTTCGACGCCGTGAACCGTGGATACACCGTCGTCGTGCCCAAGGACGCCATCGCGGGGGTGCCCTCCGACTACACCCCCGCGATGATCCGCAACACCCTCGCGCTGGTCGCCACGGTCGCGACCACCGACGAGGTGCTGGCCTGTCTCAAGCGGCCACGCCGTGCCGGGCGGGAGTGAGGGTCAGGCGAGCGTGATGGAGTCCCCGGACACCTTGATCGACTCGGCGGCCAGCGCCTCGGTCGCCGGGCCCTTCTTCACGCTGCCGTCCGCGACCGAGAACTCGCTGTTGTGGCAGGGACAGGTGATGACACCGTTGGTGATGCCCGTCACCGCACAGCCCGCGTGCGTGCACTTCGACGAGAACGCCTTGTAGGTGCCCGCCGTCGGCTGCGTGACCACTACACCCTGGTCCTTGAAGATCTTGCCGCCGCCCTCCGGTATGTCGGAGGTCTTCGCGAGGGCGGTGCCGGCGGCGGCGCCCTGTTCGGTGGCGGTGTCCGACGAGTCGTCGTCCGACCCGCAGGCGGTCAGCGCGACGGCGAGCCCCGCCGCGCCGGCCGCCGCCATGACCGTACGACGAGCCGGTCCCGATACGGGCTGAAGCGAGGCGCTGCTCATGCTGGCGTTTCCTTCCGCAGGCGTTTCCTGATCCGTACGAAGATACGAACCCTGCACGCGCGCCGTTCAGGCGGTACGGGCATCCGGCCGCGAACGCCCCAGTAACCTGGGCCGATGCTCAAGGAAGTCATCGCGACCCGCTACATCACGCCCCTGCGTGAGGGCGGTTCGCTGCCCGGACTCGTCGAGGCCGACGATCTCGGCACGTACGTCATGAAGTTCAGCGGCGCGGGACAGGGCCGCAAGACGCTCGTCGCCGAGGTCGTCTGCGGCGAACTGGCCGGGCGGCTGGGGCTGCGGGTACCGGGACTGGTGACGATCGCCCTCGACCCGGTACTGGGCCTCGGCGAACCCGACCAGGAGGTGCAGGGGCTGCTGAGGTCGAGCGGTGGCACCAACCTCGGCATGGATTTCCTGTCGGGGGCGATCGGCTTCGACCCCCTCGCCTTCGAGGTGAGCGCCGAGGAGGCCGGGCGGGTGGTGTGGTTCGACGCGCTCGTCAACAACGTCGACCGCTCCTGGCGCAACCCCAACCTGCTGATGTGGCACGGCGACCTGTGGCTCATCGACCACGGCGCCACGATGATCTGGCACCACAACTGGCCCGGCGCCCGGACCTCCGCCGCCAAGCCGTACGACGTCTCCGAGCACGCGCTCGCGCCGTTCGGCCCGGACATCGCCTCGGCCGCCGCCGAACTGGCGCCGCTGGTCACCGAGGAACTGCTCGCCGAGGTGACCGCCGCGATCCCCGACGCGTGGCTCGCGGACGAACCCGGCTTCGACTCGCCGGACGCGCTCCGGCGGGCCTACGCGGAGCCGCTCCTGGCGCGCGCCGCCGTCATCCACGAGCGGATCAAGGGCGCTGAGGGCATCCAGGGCGTCGAGGGGGAGAAGTGAGCGAGCGGGACGTCTTCGAGTACGCGCTGCTGCGGGTCGTACCGCGGATCGAGCGCGGCGAGTGCTTCAACGCCGGTGTGCTGGTGTACTGCCGCGCCAAGTCCTTCGTCGCGGCGCGTACGCATCTGGACGAGGGCAAGCTGCGGGCGCTGGACCCCGAGGCCGACGTGGCCGGCGTGCGGGCCGCGCTGCGTGCCGTCGAGGGGGTCTGCGCGGGCGGGAAAGTCGCAGGTCAGGCGGCGCTGGACGATGCCGGACGGCGCTTCCGCTGGCTGATCGCGCCACGCTCGACGGTGGTCCAGCCGGGGCCTGTGCACACGGGCCTCACCGCTGATCCGGGGGCCGAGGCCGAGCGGTTGCTCGCGCTGCTGGTCAGGTAATGGCTCACACCGGCGCCGCCTGCCGTTGACACCGGGTGCCAGGACTTCTAGCGTCACGTGTGCTGAAGGTACTAAGCGGTCGCTCACCTGAGGGCGTACCGTGGGCCGCAGGGCTTTTCAAGGGCGAGGAGAACCAGCAATGTCCACCACTGAGCAGCGGGTCGCCGTGGTCACCGGCGGTGCGCGCGGCATCGGCGCCGCCACCGCCGTACGACTGGCGGCGGAGGGCCGCGCCGTCGCGGTGATCGACCTCGACGAGGCCGCCTGCAAGGACACCGTCGAGAAGATCACCGCCGCCGGTGGCAAGGCGATCGCCGTCGGCTGCGACGTCTCCGACGAGGCCCAGGTCTCGGCCGCGGTCACGCGCATCGCCGAGGAACTGGGCGGACCCACGATCCTCGTCAACAACGCGGGCGTCCTGCGCGACAACCTGCTCTTCAAGATGAGCGTCTCCGACTGGGACACGGTCATGAACGTGCATCTGCGTGGCGCCTTCCTGATGTCGAGGGCCTGTCAGAAGTACATGGTGGACGCCAAGTTCGGCCGGATCGTCAACCTGTCCTCGTCCTCCGCCCAGGGCAACCGGGGTCAGGTCAACTACTCGTCCGCCAAGGCCGGCCTCCAGGGCTTCACCAAGACCCTCGCCCTCGAACTCGGCAAGTTCGGCGTCACCGCGAACGCCGTCGCCCCCGGGTTCATCGCCACCGACATGACCGCCGCCACCGCGGAGCGCGTCGGCATGGGCTTCGAGGACTTCAAGGCCGCCGCGGCGACCCAGATCCCCGTGCAGCGCGTGGGCAACCCGGACGACATCTCCAACGCGATCGCCTTCTTCACGGGCGAGGCCGCCGGATTCGTCTCCGGCCAGGTGCTGTACGTCGCCGGCGGACCGCTCGACTAGGACCGGGGAACAGGAACATGACGACAGTGGAACTCTCGGGCAAGGTCGCCCTCATCACGGGTGCCAGCCGGGGCATCGGCTACGGCATCGCCGAGGCGCTGCTCGCGCGCGGTGACCGGGTGTGCATCACCGGACGCAACGAGGACGCGCTCAAGGAGGCCGTCGAGACACTCGGTGCCGACCGGGTCATCGGCGTGGCCGGCAAGGCCCACGACGAGGCCCACCAGGCCGTCGCCGTCGAGCGCACCCTGGAGGCGTTCGGGCGCGTCGACTTCCTGGTCAACAACGCCGGTACGAACCCGGTGTTCGGGCCGATCGCCGACCTCGACCTCAACGTGGCGCGCAAGGTCTTCGAGACCAACGTCGTCTCGGCGCTCGGCTTCGCGCAGAAGACCTGGCACGCCTGGCAGAAGGAGAACGGCGGCGCGATCGTCAACATCACGTCCGTCGCCGGCCTGTCGGCCTCGCCGTTCATCGGCGCGTACGGCGTCAGCAAGGCCGCGCTGGACAACCTGACCCTGCAACTGGCGCACGAGTACGCGCCCGGGGTGCGGGTCAACTCGATCGCGCCGGCCGTCGTGAAGACGAAGTTCGCGCAGGCGCTGTACGAGGGCCGGGAAGAGGAGGCGGCCGCCGCCTACCCGCTCGGCCGGCTCGGCGTACCCTCCGACATCGGAGGCGCCGCCGCGTTCCTGACCTCGGCCCAGGCCGACTGGATCACCGGCCAGACGCTCGTGGTCGACGGCGGCATCTTCCTCAAGGCCGGCAACAGCTGACGTACGGACCCCCTGCGTACGAGGCGGGGCGGGCGTTACCCGATGAGGGAGCGCCCGCCCCGCCTCGCTGCGTTCCCGGACGCCTGTCCGGAGTCTCCGTATGCCGGAGAATGTGATGTCCACTCCGACTTCTACCGGAAGATGCGTGGCGGAAAGTCTCCATGTCGACCGTCGCAGACCTATGCGTGCCCGGCTGACAGAAATAGCTCCTGTGTCGACGTCCGAGGTCACACAGTCCGACGACAGTGCTGCCCGATACGTGCTGATCAACGGGCTGTCCTGGAAGCTGGACCGCCCGGTGGGGCCCTGCGGTATGGTCTGCCGACCGTTGGCTTGGTATGGCAGATCGAGGAGCGTGCACGTGTTCAACCGGAACCGGGGCCTGCGGCAGCTGGCGACAGCCGCGTCCATATCCATGGTCGCCGGATGCGGAGTCTTCTCCTCCGACTCCTCCAACGAGGGGAAGCCGATCGTGGTGGGGACGACCAGTGAACCCAGCACACTGGATCCGGCGGCCTCCTGGGACAACTCGTGGGAGCTCTTCCGCAACGTCCACCAGACCCTGCTCAACTTCGAGACCGGCGGGTCCGAGCCCAAGCCCGACGCCGCCAAGAGCTGCGAGTTCACCGACAGTTCGAGCACGGTGTACAGCTGCGAGCTGCGCGAGGGCCTGAAGTTCTCGGACGGACACGAACTGGACGCGCAGGCCGTCAAGTACTCCATCGACCGGATCAAGAAGATCAACGTCAACGGTGGCCCCGCCGGTCTGCTGACCAGCCTCGACCGGATCGAGGTGAAGGGCGACCGCGGGATCGTCTTCCACCTGAACCAGGCCGACGCGACCTTCCCCTTCGTGCTCTCCACCCCCGCCATGTCGATCGTGGACCCCGAGGAGTACCCCGCGAAGTCGCTCCGTAAGGACGGCAAGGTCAGCGGCTCCGGTCCGTACACCCTGGAGTCCTACAAGGAGGGCGACAGGGCCGTACTCGTCAAGAACGACCGCTACAAGGGCATCGCGGACCTCCAGAACGACGCCGTCACCATCCGCTACTTCCGGAGTTCTTCCGCGGTGGCCGACGCCCTCCGGGACAAGTCCATCGACGTCGTCTACCGGGGTCTCAGCGCCGCCGACGTCGTCGACATCGAGGACAACGAGAAGGAGGAGGGCCTCCAGCTCATCGAGAACGCCACCACCGAGATCAGTTACCTGGTGTTCAACCCCAAGGACCCGTGGTCCAGCAAGCTCTCGGTCCGCAGGGCGATCGCCCAGATCGTCGACCGTCCGGCGCTCGCCCACAACGTCTACAAGGACACCGTCGAGCCGCTGTACTCCATGATCCCCAAGGGTCTGGTCGGACACACCACGGGCTTCTTCGACGACTTCGGGAACCCCAGCTCTTCCAAGGCCAGGCAGATCCTCCTCGAGGACGGCATCACCGAGCGCGTCCCGCTCACCCTCTGGTACACGAGCGACCGCTACGGCTCCCAGACCAAGCCGGCCTTCGAGGAACTGAAGCGGCAGCTGGAGTCCTCCGGTCTGTTCACCGTGACGCTCAAGAGCCGCCCCTGGAAGACGTACGTGGACGGCTACCAGAAGGGCGAGTACCCGGTGTTCGGGCGCGGCTGGTTCCCCGACTTCCCCGACGCCGACAACTTCATCGCCCCCTTCGTGGGTGAACAGAACGCGCTCGGCACGCCGTACACGTCGCCCCAGATCACCGGTCAGCTGCTGCCCGAGTCACGCCGGGAGAGCGACCGCGGGGCCGTCGGCGAGCAGTTCGAGGAGGCTCAGCAGATCCTTCTGGACGACGCCCGGCTGCTGCCGCTGTGGCAGGGCAAGCAGCATGTGGCGGCGAACGAGGACATCGGCGGTGCCGAGGTGTCCATCGACCCGGCGACCATGATGGTGATGTGGGAGCTGTACTGGAAGACCAGCTGGTAGCGGAGCTCGTGGCCGGTACTCGTGGCCGGCGCACGGCCGGCGTCGGGAACGGTTGTCGCCGACCCGTTCTCGCTGACCCGTTGTCAGTGGGCGCCGGTAGGTTCTTCGGTGAGTGGAACACACCGCACATCGGAGGAAGTTCACGTGACCGACATCGCCATGCTGCCCGAGTCCTGGCGCGGCGTCCTGGGTGACGAGCTGCAGCAGCCCTACTTCAAGGAGCTGACCGAGTTCGTCGAGGAGGAGCGGGCGAAGGGTCCTGTCTATCCTCCGCGCGAAGAGGTGTTCGCCGCGCTCGACGCGACGCCGTACGACAGGGTGAAGGTCCTGATCCTCGGTCAGGACCCCTACCACGGCGAGGGGCAGGGCCACGGCCTGTGCTTCTCCGTCCGCCCCGGCGTGAAGACCCCGCCCTCGCTCCGCAACATCTACAAGGAGATGAAGGAGGAGCTGGGCACGCCCGTCCCCGACAACGGCTATCTGATGCCGTGGGCCGAGCAGGGAGTGCTGCTGCTCAACGCGGTGCTCACGGTCCGCTCCGGCGAGGCCAACTCGCACAAGGGCAAGGGCTGGGAGAGGTTCACGGACGCGGTGATCCGGTCCGTGGCCGACCGTCCCGACCCGGCGGTCTTCGTCCTGTGGGGCAACTACGCGCAGAAGAAGCTCCCGCTGATCGACGAGGAGCGGCACGTGGTGGTGAAGGGGGCACACCCGTCCCCGTTGTCGGCGAAGAAGTTCTTCGGCTCGCGCCCGTTCACCCAGATCAACGAGGCGGTGGCCGGCCAGGGGCACGCGCCGGTCGACTGGACGATTCCCGACCTCGGCTGAGCCTCGGCCCGCGCTGATTCCCGACCTGGCCGACCCGGGAACGGCGAGCCGCGTCGCCGGGCCGGTCCGCGTCCGTCCCGGGGCCGGTCCGGTGCCCTGACGGCTCGCCTGACCGGGATTGTCAGTGCCTGCGGCTAGCGTCGGGAAGGACAGCGGGCACAGCGGACGAGGGTGGAGGGCGCGGTGACGGAGCGGCAGGAACAGGTGGCACCGGATGCCATGATGACCCGGATCGGACAGGCCGTCATGTTGCATCACGGCGGTGACCGCGAGGAGGCACGGGGGCGCTTCCTGGGGCTGTGGGCGGAGATCGGCGCAGCCGGCGACCCGTTGCACCGCTGCACGCTGGCGCACTACATGGCCGACACACAGGACGACCCCTCGGACGAACTGGCGTGGGATCTCCGGGCGTTGTCGGCGGCGCAGGAGCTGTCGGACGAGCGGGTCGCGGAGGTCGTCCGGCACGAGGGGGCGCTCGCGGTGCGCGCCCTCTATCCGTCGCTGCACCTGAACCTCGCCGCCGACTACGTCAAGCTGGACCGCCCCGACGCCGCCCGCACCCACATCCGTCGCGCCCGCGGCGCGGCCGAGGCCCTGGGCGACGACAGTTACGGCGACGGGGTCAGGGCGGCCATCGGGCGACTGGAGCTGCGGCTGGGGGAGGAGGACTCCGCCGGGGAACCGGAAGGGGATTCCTGGGGGCCGCCGAGACAGCGGCCCTAGGGGGTCCTGGAGGGCTCGGGCGGGCTCCGGAAGGTGCCTGTCCGTCGGCCCGACGCAGACCGACTGATCTTGAGACCGGCCTCTCGACCGACCTCTGTGCGCTCAACCCCCGTACGCCTCCTTGCAGATGACCGTCTGGGGGCTGTCCTTGCCCCAGCCGCCGTACTTCCTGCCGAGGGCGCACACGTCCGTGTTCTCGCGTACCGGGCGGGACACCTCGGGGAGTTCGACACGGGGCTGGGTGTGGCGGCGCTCCGGCTTCGGCGGGCGCTTCTTCGGCTTGCTCCGCCGGGGCGGAGGTGCCGGAGCGGCGGCCGGTGGGGCTGCGGGCGCCGCTCCGGCCGGGCGGTGCGGCTCGCCCACGGTCCGCGGTGTCCGCGGGGCCGGAGCGGGCCTGCGGTCGGGGCCAATGAGCTCCAGTGCCTCCCGGGCGGGCGCCTGCACGATCTGTGGTTCGGCCCGGCCATCCGGGCGGGGCACCGACGGCTGGGACGGTGCCGGGGGCGGGCCGGGAGCGGTCGGCTGCTGGATCGTGACGCAGCCGGAGAGGGCTGTGACAGCCACAGTGACCAGAAGCGTTGCGGTGGTCGTCGTTCGATGCACCCGCGCAACTCTGCTGTGTCCGGCCCGTTCTGGAACCGTGGACAAGCTGAGGATGCCCCACACGGGTGATCTCCGGCCCCTTACGGAGGGTGCGGGACGGCCCCGGCTGACGGCTGTCCCCGTCCCGAGGCGCGCCCTCCACCGCTGCTCCGTCAGTCGCCGGTCGTTCCGTCGAGCCGTTCGCGGATCAGGTCGGCGTGGCCGTTGTGGCGGGCGTACTCCTCGATCATGTGCGTATAGATCCAGCGCAGGTTGAACGGCTCGTCGCTGTGCCTGCTTCTGCCCTTCGAGAGGTCGTCGAGACCGAAGCCGGCGGCGTGGCGCCGGGCGATCCCGATCTCGGCCTGCCAGGTGCCGTACGCCTCCTCCCAGGTGTCCGCCTCGGTCAGATGGAACTCGCCGTCCTGGTCCTCCTCGGTGTAGTAGATCGGCCCCGGATCTTCGGCCACCAGCACCTTGCGGAACCAGCCCCGCTCCACTTCCGCCATGTGCCGCACCAGACCCATGAGGGACAGCTCCGAAGGCTCCACCGAGGCGGTTCTGAGCTGGGCGTCGGTCAGGCCCTCGCACTTCCACGCCAGGGTCTGCCGGTGGTAGTCCAGCCAGCCCTCCAGCATGGTGCGTTCGTCGGCGTTCTGGGCGGGTTCACTGCGCGGCGTCTGTGTCGTCATGCAGGCATGGTCGCTCACCGAGACCGTCCCCACCATGCGTTTCCGGGGACTCGGCCGGTTGGCGAAAACCCGGGCGGCCCTATGCTTCCGGCATGACCCCGGCAGGCAACCGCTGAAGGAGACCCCGTGAAGGTCGGCTGCATCGGACTCGGTGACATCGCGCAGAAGGCGTATCTGCCGGTGCTGGGCGCGCGGCCCGGCGTCGAACTGCATCTGCACACACGGACGCCCGCGACGCTCGCCCGGGTCGCCGACGGCCTGCGCCTGCCGGCCGGGCAGCGCCACGCCGACCTCGACGAACTGATCGCCCAGGGCCTCGACGCGGCTTTCGTGCACGCGCCCACCGTCGTGCACCCGGAGATCGTGGCCGGACTGCTGGAGGCGGGCGTACCGACGTACGTCGACAAGCCGCTGGCGTACGAACTCGCCGAGTCGGAGCGGCTGGTGAGGCTGGCGGAGGAACGCGGGGTCTCACTCGCCGTCGGGTTCAACCGGCGCTTCGCGCCCGGGTACACGCAGTGCGCCGACCACCCGCGTGAGCTGATCCTGATGCAGAAGAACCGCATCGGGCTGCCCGAGGAACCCCGCGCGATGATCCTCGACGACTTCATCCATGTCGTGGACACGCTGCGGTTCCTGGTGCCGGGCCCGGTCGACGACGTGACCGTGCGCGCCCGCACGGAGGACGGACTCCTGCATCACGTGGTGCTCCAGCTCGCCGGGGACGGTTTCACCGCGCTCGGGGTGATGAACCGGCTCAGCGGCTCCGCCGAGGAGATCCTCGAAGTGTCCGGGCAGGACACCAAGCGTCAGGTGGTCAACCTCGCCGAGGTGATCGACCACAAGGGCCAGCCGACCGTACGGCGGCGCGGCGACTGGGTGCCCGTGGCCCGGCAGCGAGGCATCGAACAGGCCGTGCTCGCCTTCCTCGACGCCGTCCGCGCGGGCAAGGTGCTCAGCGCCCGGGACGCACTGGCGACTCACGAACTGTGCGAGCGGGTGGTACGAGCGGTGGAGGAGCGGACCGGCGCCGCCTGAGCAGGCCCAGGCCCTCGACCGCACCCAGGACGACCATGACGAGCACGGCCGCGTGCACCGCCCAGTCGCCGAAGCGGACGTACGCCGTGACACCCCGGGCCAGCGGTACGTCGTACACCGCCGAGGTGCTCGCACCGGTGCCGAGCCAGGAGCCCACGCGCTCGCCGCTCGGGCCGTAGACGGCGGAGACGCCGGTCAGCGTGGCGTGGACCATGGGCCGGCCGGTCTCGGCGGCGCGCAGGGCCGCGATCGAGGCGTGCTGCTCGGGGGCCCAGCTGTGCTGGAACGACGAGGTCGAGGACTGGGCGATCAGTACCTGGGCGCCGTCCTGGGCGAGATGGCGGCTCATGTCCGGGAACGCGGACTCGAAGCAGACCATGGGCCCGACGCGCAGCCCGTGCCCGACGTTCATCACCACCTGCTCGGTGCCGCGTTTGCGGTCCTCGCCCGCCGCCTTGCCGACGGAGGTGGCCCAGCCCAGCAGCGAACGCGCCGGAATGTACTCACCGAAGGGCACGAGCCGCATCTTGTCGTACCGGTCACCGGTGGGGCCGTCCGGTCCTACGAGCACCGAACTCTTGTAGATGCCGGGCCGGTCCGATCGCCTGGCGTCCACGTTGACGAGGATGTCGGTGCCGGTCGTGCGCGAGAGTGACGCGAGCCTTTTCGCCAGGTCGGGGCGGTCGGCGAGGTCGTAGCCGACGCTGCTCTCGCCCCAGACGACCAGATCCACGTCCTGGCCGGCCAGCTGACGGGTGAGCGACTCCTCCAGCGCGAACCGTTTCTCGGGGCCGTCCGCCCCGTCGACGATGCCCGGTTGCACGACGGCGATACGGACCTGACCGTCCACCTCCGGACGCGGTGACCACACCCAGGCCGCGGAGGTCACGGCGGCGGTGACGACGAGCCCGGCCACGGCCGGGACCCGGGACTCGCGCACCGCGACCAGGACGGCGACCGCGATGTTCACGGCCACCACCAGGAAACTGAGCAGCCACACCCCGCCGACCGAGGCCAGCCGCAGCGCGGGCGCCACCTGCCACTGGCTGGATCCGATCATGCCCCAGGGCCCGCCCAGCCCCTGCCACGAGCGGACCAGCTCGGCCATGAGCCACCCCGACGGCAGCACGACAAGCCCGGCGGCGATCCGTCCCGCCGAGGGCCGACCCGCCAGGAACCGGCGTACGAGCAGGCCCCAGGGTGCCCAGAGCGCGCCCAGCAGAGCCGCGATGACGACCGTGAACACATGCAGGCTCGGCAGCAGCCAGTGATGTACGGCCAGCATGTATCCGAGGCCACCGAACCAGCCGTCGTAGGCCGCCCGTCTGCTGGTCGGCGCGGACCGGACGAGCAGGATCCAGGGCACGAGCGCGACGTACGCGAACCACCACAGGGCCGGCGCCGGGAAGGCGAACATCGGCAGGGCACCGGCCAGCGCGGCGACGACGGAACGCCGCCACGGGGAGACGAGCCAGTGGCCGGGCAGTTTCATACGGCGCCTCCTACCAGTCGGTTTCCCAGGATCACCGGGTCACCTACCCAGTCGGTCACCCCTTACGTGGGTCACCTGGGTTCAGTGTGCGCGGTGGGGACGATCTCGGACCAGCAGGACTCCGGCCAGGCCCGACGGATTCCTCGTACGGCCTACGGCGACTGGTCCATGGGGCGGGGAAAGGAGTCAGTCGGTGGCGGGTTCGGGTTCGGTGGCCGGTTGCGGGCGCGGATTCGGGTGCGGCGTCGGCATGCGCCGCCACTTCTCCTGTACGACCACCTCGCGCAACCGCCAGCCGTCCCCCGTACGGATCAGCCCGAAGGCGTACCGGCCGCCGCACACGAAGTCGGGGGCGGTGGACCCGCCTTCGCCGTCACGGTCCGCGAGGCGCATGGGATTGACGTAGTCCGCCTGAACGCTGGCGGTGTCGCCGGTGTCCTGCTCCAGCAGGCCGAAGCCGACCCGGCGGTTGACGATCAGATGCTGCCGCATCGGAAACAGTTCCATGTTCCGCCTGAGCCACCCGGCGACCTGTCGGGCGTCCCCCTCGATGCCGCCGGCCGAACGGTAGTCCGCCCGCCCGTCCGGCGCGAACAGGTCCACGTACGCCTCCCAGTCGCCGTCGTCCACCGCCACCGCGTACGCGGTGACGAGTCCGTCCAGGGAGAGCCGGTCCAGCACGGTCGCGAGCTCCACACGCTGCGTCATCGGCTCAGTGTTGGGCACGGGACGGGCGCAGCCAAGGGAAGTACGGATATTGGGTGGCCGATGGGCGTGTCCGGCTCCAAGCTGGTCGCGTGAATGATCAGCCGGTCGGCTTTCCCGACCTTCCCCGCGAACAGGAACCCAAGTTCCGCGTACGCGCCCTTCACACGGCGTCCACGGTGACCGTCTATCAGGCCTACGGTCCACACATCGGGCTCGCGGCGGCACGCGAGGGCCGGTTTCCGGCGGCGTGGAAACGGGATCGTATGACATGGATCAAGCCGTCCTTCACCTGGATGATGTACCGATGCGGATGGGGCGCGAAAGAGGGGCAGGAGACCGTGCTGGCCGTCGAGATCAGCCGGGAGGGATTCCTGTGGGCGCTGCGTAACGCGTGTCTGTCGCACTATGTTCCCGAGCTGCACGAGGACCAGGGGTCCTGGAAGCGGCAGTTGGGGCGGGCGGTGGCGCGGGTGCAGTGGGACCCGGAGCGTGATCTCCGGCTCAACCCGTTGCCGTACCGGTCCTTGCAGTTGGGGCTTTCGGGGGAGGCGGCGGCTCGGTACGCCGACGAGTGGATCGTCGGGATCGAGGACGTGACGCCGCTCGCCGCCGAGGTTCACGGGCTCGTACGGGCAGGCGAACTGGTCCGTGCGGCTGGGTTGTTGCCGGCGGAGCGGCCGTATCCGCTCGACGAGGACGTGCTCGCGCACCTGCGACCGTGAAGACGTGCCGGCCCAGGGTGCGGAGCAACCAACGTGATACGGAGGTACGCCCATGAGCGGGTCGTCCGTCACGGTGGTCACGGGTGGTGGTCGGGGGATCGGGGCCGCGGTGGGTGACCGTCCAGGTCGACACCTCGGTCGAGGCGGAGTGCACCGGCTGTTCGACTCGGTGGAGGAGCGGCTCGGTCCGGTCACGGGGCTGGTGAACAACGCGGGAGTCACCGGGCCGTTGGGCAGGCTCGCCGACGCGGACCCCGTTGATCTGCGGCGTGTGGTGGATGTCAACCTGCTGGGTACGCTGCTGTGTTCGCGTCTGGCCGCGCACTCCATGGCGGCTCGGGGCGTCGGCGTGATCGTGAACGTGTCCTCGGCGGTTGCCGCCCTCGGCAGCCCCGGTGACTCTGTGCACCACGCGGCGACATAGGCGGCCGTCCAAGCGCTGACCGTGGGTCTGGCGAAGGAACTTGGTCCGGACGGTGTCCGCGTCGACGCGGTGGCGCCGGGCGTCATCGACACCGGGATGTACGCGACGACGGGCGACCCGGGCCGGGCGGAGCGCTCCGCAGACCGGGGCCGGCGAGCGAAGTCGCGGGCCGTCGTCGCCTGGTTGATGTCCGCGGAGGCTTCGTACACGACGGGCGCGGTGCTGCGGGTGTCGGGCGGGCGGTGACGCTGCGTGGCGGGAGGGGACGGAGGAGGTGGCGTACGCATCAGTGGTGCCCAGGAGCGGGGCAGGTGCCCTGCTTTCCTGTACGTCCGCCTCGGGGTCAGGCGGCCTCGATGATCTCGCCGCGTATCGCCGCGGCCCACTTCACCACCAACAGCTCGTACTCCTCTCGCTCTTGGGCCGAGAGGGATCCGCCTGCTCGGAGCCAGAGCGCACGGATCTGCTCGTTCAACGCAGCAGCAGACCGCACGGAACCAGGGGCCAGGGAATCGGGGGACATGCGCACCAGCGTAGGCGCAAGGACTGACACTGCGCTACCGGGTGGCTACTCGTACGGTATGTGGTTGGTCACGGTCGGATGATCTTCCGCCGTGTGCGGTCCGGGTGGTCAGCCCGAGGACTCCGCCGCGTGCGGGCTCAGGGCGCCCGTCGCCACCAGGGCGATGATCACGATGCCGAGCGCGATGCGGTAGTAGACGAACGGCATGAACGACTTGGTCGAGATGAATTTCATGAACCAGGCGATCACGGCGTAGCCGACCGCGAAGGCGATCACCGTCGCGAAGGCCGTCGGACCCCAGGAGACATGGCCGCCCTCCGACGCGTCCTTGAGCTCGAACACGCCCGAGGCGAGTACCGCCGGCATGGCCAGCAGGAAGGAGTAACGGGCCGCCGCCTCACGGGTGTAGCCCATGAACAGGCCGCCGCTGATGGTCGCGCCGGACCGGGAGACGCCGGGGACCAGTGCCATGGCCTGGCACAGGCCGTAGATCAGACCGTCCCGTACGTTCAGGTCCTTGAGGCCCTTGCGCTCCTTGGCCGCCCGGTGCTTCCCGCCGGTCTCGTCGCGTGCCGCGAGGCGGTCGGCGACGCCGATGACGATGCCCATCACGATCAGCATCGTCGCGGTGATCCGCAGATCCCGGAACGGTCCCTCGATCTGGTCCTTGAGCGTGACCCCGAGGACACCGATCGGGATCGAGCCGACGATCACCAGCCAGCCCATCTGCGCGTCGTGGTCGCCGCGCATCGCCTTGCTGGTGAGCGAGCGGAACCATGCCGAAAGGATCCGCCCGACATCCTTGCGGAAGTAGATCAGCACCGCCGCTTCCGTACCCAGCTGGGTGATCGCCGTGAAGGCGGCACCCGGGTCCTCCCAGCCGGAGAACGCGGCCGTCAGGCGCAGATGCGCGCTGGAGGACACGGGGAGGAACTCGGTCAGCCCCTGGACGAGTCCGAGGATGAGGGATTCAAACCAAGACATGAAGTTACGTGGTCCAAGCGCTGATCGTGGAAGGGCCGACGGGCACACCGGGTCGTCGCGCGCGACAGCGAAAGACGGCAAAGAGCAGGTGTGTTGGGGGCAGCCTAGCGGCCCCCGGTGACAGGCCGAGCACAGGGGCCGGAGTCAAGGGGTGGTAAAGGGCGGGGTTCTCCGTATTGCCCGCCCGCACCGTCCATCCCGTCGGCACCCTGGTCTTGGTGTTGACCGGCCGCTGGGACGGAACATAGTTTGCGCGTGAAGAGAAAGCGCTTGCTGCCCCGGAGGTCCGGAGTCACCACGCGTTGGCCCACGTCAGGCATCGCGTCCGATGGAGTGCTGATCACGCACATGACCACACCCGTAACCAGTCCCGACACCTCCCCGGTCCCACCGGGGCAGTCCCCCGCGGGCGGCGCTCCCGCCGACCTCACCTCACTCGCCCCCCTCCCGCCGCTCACCGGCCGTCGTATCCGGGCCGCCGTCATCGGGGCGGGTGCCATCGGGCGCGGGTCGCATCTGCCGGCGCTCGCCCGGCTGGCCGACGAGGGCGAGACCGAGGTCGTCGCCGCCGTCGACATCAACGCCGACGCGGTGAAGGCGTTCTGCGCGGAGAGCGGGATTCCGCACGGGTACACCGACCTGGAGCAGATGCTCCGGGAACAGCGGCCCGACCTGGTCACCATCTGTACGCCGCCCACCCTGCACCGTGAGCAGACCGTGGCCGCGCTGCGTGCCGGGGCCTGGGTGTGGTGCGAGAAGCCGCCGGTGCCCACGCTCGCCGACTTCGACGCCATCGAGGCGGAGGAGGGGCTCGGGGGCGGCCCGTACGCCTCGATCGTCTTCCAGCACCGCTTCGGCTCGGCCGCCACGCACGTACGGCGGCTGCTCGCCGAGGGGGCGCTGGGCCGGCCGCTCGTGGTGCACTGCCAGACCACCTGGTACCGCGACACCGCCTACTACGCCGTGCCCTGGCGAGGGCGCTGGGAGACGGAGGGCGGCGGGCCCGCGATGGGGCACGGCATCCATCAGATGGATCTGCTGCTGGATCTGCTGGGGCCGTGGAGCGAGGTGCGGGGCATGGCCGGTCGGCTCGTCCACGACATCGAGACCGAGGACGTCTCCACCGCGCTCGTCCGGTTCGCGAACGGCGCGCTGGCGACCGTCGTCAACAGTGTGCTCAGCCCCGACGAGGTCAGCCGTATCCGTATCGACTGCGAGCGGGCCACCGTCGAACTCACCCATCTGTACGGGCACGGCAACGCCGACTGGACCATCACCCCCGCGCCGGGCGTGCCGGAGGCGGAGGTGGCCGACTGGCGGGACTTCGGTGCTGACGTGCCTAGTTCACACCTGGCGCAGCTCCGCGAGCTGGTCGCGAGCATGCGCGCCGGTGAACGGCCGCGCAGCAGCGGGGCCGACGGGCGGACCAGCCTGGAACTGATCACCGCGCTGTACAAGTCCGCCTTCACGGACACGACCGTCAGGGCCGGTGACATCGGCCCCGGCGACCCCTACTACGTCGCGCTGCACGGCGGGGCGCCCGGCTGGGCGCCCGCGACCGACGACGATGGTGATGTTTCCGAAGCCGACACCGAAGCCGACACCGAATCCGCCACCGAGGAGGCCTCCGCGTGACCACGTCCGAGGGCCTGCGCATCGTCCACGCGCACGGCGACCGCATCACCGTGACCGAACCCGTCACCGGCGTCGAGCTGTTCAGCTACGTGTACGGGGCCGAGGCGGCCTGGGAGGCGCCGAAGCCGTATCTGCACCCGGTCCGGACGCTCGCCGGCAACGTCGTCACCGACTACCGGCCCAACGACCACCGCTGGCACAAGGGCCTCCAGCTGACGGCCTCGCACCTGTCGGGGGCGAACCTGTGGGGCGGCAACTCCTATGTGCACGGCGAGGGATACCTCGCCCTCCCCGAGCGCGTCGGCTCGATGGCCCACGTCGGCTTCGACGAGGTCGCCTCGGACGCGGGCCGGGCCGTCATCGCGGAGCGGCTCACCTGGCATCCGTACAGCGGGGAGCTGTGGGCGCAGGAGTCGCGGCGGGTCGAGGTGCACGACGTCGATCCGGCGGCGGGTTCCTGGGCGCTGACCTGGACGAGCGCGATCACCAACCGGCGCGACGAGCCGCTGCTCTTCGGCAGCCCCACCACCGCCGGGCGCGAGGCGGCGGGCTACACCGGCCTGTTCTGGCGCGGCCCGCGCGCCTTCCGGGACGGTCGGATCCTCGGCCCCGACTCCGAGGGGCCGGGCCTGATGGGCGGGCAGGCGCCGTGGCTGGCGTACTCCGGCGAGTTCGACGGTGCCGACGGCCACGCCACGCTGGTCTTCGCACACGCGCCCGAGAACGACCACCTGGGGAGCGAGGGCGCCCACCCGGCCCACTGGTTCGTGCGCAACGAGCCGTTCGCGGCCGTCGCTCCCTCCTGGGCCTACTACGACGAACTGGCGCTCGCGCCCGGCGACACGCTCACCCGCCGCTACCGGGTCGTCGTAGCCGACGGGGAGTGGGAGCGCGAGGGCGTCGCCAAGTACCTGCAGGAGCACCCGTGGTGAGTGCGGGACCGGACGGGACGGCCTTCGCGGGGCTGCCCGGCGGCGTCGCCGTCTCGCACCTCTCCGTCTACGACTGGCCGGCCGTCGACGGTGTGTGCGGCGGAACTCCCCATATGCATCTGACCTGTTCGGAGGCGTACGTCGTCACGGGCGGGCGGGGCGCGGTGCAGACCCTCACGGCGTCGGGGTACGAGGAGACGCCGCTCGCACCCGGTACGGTCGCCTGGTTCACGCCGGGCACGATCCACCGGCTGGTCAACGAGGACGAACTGCGCATCACCGTCCTGATGCAGAACAGCGGGCTGCCGGAGGCGGGGGACGCCGTGCTCACGCTGCCGCCGCGCTACCTGACCGACCCGGAGACGTACGCCGCCGCGACCATGATCCCGGCCGACGCGCCCGTCGCCGAGCGGGAGCGGGTCGCCCGGGCCCGGCGGGACCTCGCACTTGAGGGGTACCGGGCGCTGCGGGACGCGGCGGGGCCGGAGGCGCTGGCCGCCTTCCACAAGGCCGCGGCTGCTCTCGTACGGCCCCGGATCGCCGACTGGCGCGAGCGCTGGCGGCGCGGCGCCCGGGCGGCGGCCGAAGCGACGGGCGACCAGCTCGACCGGCTGGAACAGGGCGACGCGTCCCACCTCGCGGCGGCCGTCGTACGGGCCGAACAGCCTTCGGCGTACGGGAAGTTCGGGATGTGCGGGCGGCTGGACGTGTACCAGGGCACCCCTTGAGAGGGATCAGTGCCCGCGCAGGTGGTGTCGTTTGCGCCAGGCCACCACGGTGCCCACCACGGCCGGTACGGCGATGAAGGCCATCGCGATCAGGAAGGCCGGGGAGGTCGGCGAGGAGGCCTGGGCGCCCGCGACGACATATGCGGCGGTGTTCGGGACGGACCCGAGGGCCGTCGCGATCAGGAACGGCAGCCAGCCCATGCGGGAGACGGCGGCGCAGTAGTTGGCGGCCCAGAAGGGCACCCCGGGGAACAGTCTCGCCGCCATCATGGAGCGGAAGCCGTGCCGGCTGAGCTGGCCGTCCGCCGCCTGGAGCCAGCGGGCGCGCAGCAGCGGGCGCAGCGCGTCCTGGCCGAGGACGCGGCCCAGGCCGAAGGCGGCCCCGGCGCCCAGGACCGTGCCCGCGAGGGCGGCGGCGAGGCCCAGCTGGGAACCGAACAGCGCGCCCGCCGCGAGGTTCAGCAGCGGGCGTGGCACGAACGCCACGGTGCACAGTCCGTACGTGGCCCCGAAGACCATCGCCGCGGCGGCACCGCCGACCTGGGGCGGCCAGCCGTCGGCGAGGAGCCGCTGCGGTTCGAAGAGCAGGACGCAGGCCGCCGCGGCGCCGAGCAGCAGCACCAGGAGCGACAGCCGCGACCATGGCGAGAGCAGTGCTCTCGTGCAGCGCGCGGCGAGGCCGCCGGCCGGGGCGACGACGATGGCGGCGGGCGAGAGCGGGGCGAGCTCCGTGGCGATGGCCCGGGGAGTGGCCGTGGCGGTGCCCCCAGAGCGGGTGGTGGCATCGAGCATTCGCCGAGATTATCTGAGGAGTGTGTGTGGCCGCCGTATGGTTCGTCTCAACGGGGGAACAACCGGGGGAACTCCCGGCGCGCCGGGCGACACGTGCCTCCACACCCTGCGGAAACACCACGCCGTGACATGCGCCACTGTGGCGGGCATCCCCGCGACCCGGAACCCCTGGTCCGCAGAGAACCGCCGGAAAACCATTCGACGCGCGGTGACGCGTCGGCGAGGATCAGCCCCATGTTCCGGTACGCCTTCCTCCTCGCAGCATCCGCGGTCGCGGATGCCCCGAAGGCTGCCGTCCCGATCTTCGCGGCCGCAGTCGACGGCGCTCGAAGCTGACCCTTCCCGGATCGTCCGGCGGACCCCGCAGGGGGAGGGTCGGCGAACTTCCTCGGGGTCCCCGTCCCGGCCGCGTTCTCCGCGCCGGGACCTTCACTCAGTACCGCTGAAGAGGCTTCGAGGTACCGCCATGTCCAAGACGGCATACGTCCGCACGAAACCGCATCTCAACATCGGCACGATGGGCCACGTCGACCACGGCAAGACCACCCTGACCGCCGCCATCACCAAGGTGCTCGCCGAGCGCGGCTCCGGCACGTTCGTTCCGTTCGACCGGATCGACCGCGCCCCGGAGGAGGCCGCGCGGGGTATCACCATCAACATCGCGCACGTGGAGTACGAGACCGACACCCGGCACTACGCGCACGTGGACATGCCCGGTCACGCCGACTACGTCAAGAACATGGTCACCGGGGCCGCGCAGCTCGACGGGGCGATCCTCGTCGTCTCCGCGCTCGACGGGATCATGCCGCAGACCGCCGAACACGTCCTGCTGGCCCGCCAGGTGGGTGTCGACCACATCGTCGTCGCCCTCAACAAGGCCGACGCGGGTGACGAGGAGTTGACGGACCTCGTGGAGCTGGAGGTCCGCGAACTGCTCACCGCGCAGGGCTACGGCGGCGACGCGGTACCCGTCGTACGGGTGTCGGGTCTGAAGGCGCTCGAAGGCGACCCCCGCTGGACGGCGTCGATCGACGCGCTGCTCGACGCGGTGGACACGTATGTGCCCGTCCCCGAGCGGTATCTCGACGCGCCGTTCCTGTTGCCGGTCGAGAACGTGCTCACCATCACCGGCCGGGGGACGGTCGTCACGGGCGCGGTCGAGCGCGGCACGGTTCGTGTCGGCGACCGGGTCGAGGTGCTGGGCGCGGACGTGGACACGGTCGTCACCGGCGTGGAGACCTTCGGCAAGCCCATGGAGGAGGCCCAGGCCGGGGACAGCGTGGCGCTGCTGTTGCGCGGGGTGCCGCGTGACGCGGTGCGGCGAGGACATGTGGTCGCGGCGCCCGGCAGTGTCGTGCCGAGCAGCCGGTTCTCCGCGCAGGTGTATGTGTTGTCGACCCGGGAGGGTGGGCGCGCGACGCCGGTGGCCACGGGGTATCGGCCGCAGTTCTACATCCGGACCGCGGATGTCGTGGGGGATGTGGACCTCGGTGAGATGGCTGTCGCGCGGCCTGGGGAGACGGTCATGATGACTGTGGAGCTGGGGCGTGAGGTGCCGTTGGAGCCGGGGCTCGGGTTCGCCATCCGTGAGGGTGGGCGGACTGTGGGGGCTGGGACCGTAACAGCCATTGTGTGAGGGTGGCTGGTGTTGGTGGGGGGCTGCGGGGCCGTTGTGGCTGGTCGCGCCCACGCGGCGGAGCCGCATAACGACGCAGCCCCGCGCCCCCATAGGGGCGCTGCACGACAGGCACAATTGACGGGTGAACGAGTCGATACCCGTTGCCCGTGCCGTCGATCACGGGTTTGCCAAGCTGATGCCGGACGTCGATCGTGAGCGTGCCTGGCTGCTCACCGTCGACGGGGCGCCCCAGTCGTACGTCGATCTGGATGAACCGACGCATCTGGAGTTCGAGTACGCGCGCCGGCTCGGGCACGTCCTGGATGTCGTCGCGGAGTCCGGGCGGGCGCTGGACGTGCTGCACCTCGGTGGGGGTGCGTTCACGCTGCCCCGGTACGTCGCCGTGACCCGGCCCGGGTCACGGCAGGACGTCGTCGAGGCCGATCGCGGGCTGCTCGACCTGGTCGTCGAACACCTCCCGCTCCCCGCCGGCACGGGCATCGCCCTGCACGCGGCCGACGCCCGCGCCTGGCTCGAGGCCGCCCCCGACAACTCCGCCGATGTGCTCGTGGCCGACGTGTTCGGCGGCTCGCGCGTCCCGGCGCACCTGACGTCACTCACGTACGCCGAAGAGGCCGGGCGCGTGCTGCGCGGCGACGGTGTCTACCTCGCCAACCTCGCCGACTCGGCGCCCTTCGCCTTTCTGCGCTCCCAACTCGCCACCTTCTCAACGGTGTTCGAGGAGCTGGCGCTGATCGCCGAACCGGGCGTCCTGCGGGGCCGCCGTTTCGGCAACGCGGTGCTCGTCGCCTCGCACCACCCCCTGGACCCGGCCGCCCTGTCCCGACGCGTCGCCTCCGACGCCTTCCCGGCCCGCCTCGAACACGGGCCCGCGGTACGGGACTTCATCGGGGGTGCCGCACCTGTCCGGGACGACGAGGCGGTGCCGTCACCGGTGCCACCGCAAGGGGGGTTCGGTATCGGGTGAGGCTCGGTGGGCTGGGCCGCGGCGCAGTCGTCAGCCGCCCGTACTCTTCAACTCGCCCTTCACCGGCGCCTCCTGGGCCGCGTCCCGGGTGACCTCCTTCGTGCGCCGGGTGAGGTTTCGTACGTCCCGGACGGACAGGGCGCCCGCCGTCACCACCACGACCAGGGCCGCGCAGCCCCACAGGGACGGTGCGCGGCCGAAGGCGTGTTCCGCCGGGCCCGCCAGCGCCGTGGCGAGCGGGAGCATCGCGACCGAGCCGAACCAGTCGTACGCGGAGACACGGGAGAGCTTGTCCTCGGGGATCTCCTGATGCAGCGCGGTCATCCAGCTCACGCCGAACACCTCCTGCGTCACGCCGGTCACGAACATCACCGCGCAGAGCACGGCGATGGGCACCGGCACGGCGAGCGCGGCGGCCGGCAGGGCCAGCGGGAACACGCAGAGCGTGCCGGCGAGCAGCAGCCGACGTGGTTTCCAGCGCGTCATCAGCACGGCCCCGGCGACCGTGCCGGCCCCGAACGTGGCCAGCGCCAGTCCCCATGGCCCGGCCCCGCCGAGGCTGTCGCGGGCCACGAACGGGCCGTAGACCGACTGGGCGGCGCCGATGACCGCGTTGGCGACGGCGAACTGGACGACGATCACCCACAGCCACGACCGCCCGGCGAACTCCCGCCAGCCCTCCCGCAGATCGGCGAGCATCCCGCCGCCCGGCCGGCGCGCCGGGATGTGACTCACGTCGAGGAAGGAGCGCAACGCCCCGGCGACCGCGAACGCCACCGCGTCCACCGCGAGGACCCAGCCGGGCCCGAGCACGGCGACCATCGCCCCGCCGACGGCCGCACCGCCAAGTGCCGCGCTCTGCATGGCCATCCGGAACACCGCGAAGGCGCGGCCGGCCTGGTCGCCCTCGACCGAGGACAGCAGCATGCCCTCGGCGGCCGGCCCGAAGAACGCCTGCCCGGTGCCGCCGAGCGCCGTCAGCGTCATCATCTGCCACAGCCGCGGCTCTCCCGCCAGGACAAGCACCGCGAACGACGCCTGCGAGAGGCAGTTGAGGGCGTTGGCGGCGACCATCACACGATGCCGGGGGAGCCGGTCGGCGATCACGCCGCCGATCAGCAGGAACAGCACCAGCGGCAACGTCCGCGCCGCCGCCACCAGACCCACGTCACCGGCACCGCCGCCCGCCTCCAGCACGGCGAACGCGGCGGCGATCGTCGCCCCGTTGCTGCCGAGGTTCGTCACGACCGCCGAGGCTGTCAGCAGCCTGTAGTTGCGGCCGGCCCAGGAGGGGAGGCGCGGACGTAGGGCGGGGGAGTCGGCGGAGGTCACCGGGCGACTATCGCGGGCCGCCGCCGACCTGCCAAACCAATTTCCGACTCGCCCCGACCGGAACCGGCCGCTTTCAGCCGGTCAGCGGCACCCGCGCTCCCGCCCGGCGGGTCGCTCACGCCCCCGTCGGGTCCCCGTGCAGCCGTACCGTGCTCAGGATCTGCATGATCGTCTTTTCGGAGACCTCCCCGGGGACACCCGTCGCGCCGTACAGGCTCCATGCCACGAAGTTGCCGGCCGAGTTCTTGAAGCCGAAGGTGATGGCCTTGCCGTCGCTCGCGCACTTCCCCTTCTGGGGTGTGTTCTTCGAATGGGCCCTGGCGAAACTGCCCTTGATGCCGGACTTCGTCGTGTACGGCGTCGCCTTCTCGTCGAAGGCGAGGCTCTTCTTGTCCGGCTGGGTGTAGCCGCCGTAGACCCACCAGGGGACCTGGTTCACGGCGACCTCGTCGGCGTTCTTCGCGCCGCTCGCACCCTTGGTGCCCACGGCCGCGAGTGCGGTGTCCGACGTACGGCCGTCCTTGTCGTCGTCCGACACGCACCACTTCGACTTGTAGTACGCGGGCGCCGACATGGTGATGAGGGGCTTGGCGCCGGCCTTGGCGTCGGCGTCCTCGAAACCGATCAGCGTGCCCGGCGTCTCCACCTCCCAGTTGGCCGGTACGTCGAAGGCGGTGCCCCACTTCGGGTTCACGACCACCTTCCAGCCGGCGACGGTCGGCTGCTCGGCCTGGGAGTCCCGCGGGTTGTCGTCGGAGGCCGGCGCGGATGCCGAGGTGCTCGGGTCCGCCGATGCCGAGGCGGGCGTCGAAGCAGGCGCGGACTCGCTCGACTGCTTGTCCTTGTTACCCGAGCCCGCTTCCTTGTCCTTGTCACCGCCCAGGACGAGGAAACCGGTCACCCCGGCCGTGATCACGACCGCGGTGGCCGCGACGATCGCGGTGATCTTCGTCCGGTTCCCGTTTCCGTCTCCGCCTCCACCTGGCGACGGCTGCGGCGCGCCCGTCGGCGTCGGAGCGCCCCACCCCGGCAGCTGTTGCGGCGGCTGGGGATGGGGGTGGGGCTGCGGATACCCCGTCTGCTGGTATCCGGGCTGCTGGTACGGGTTCGGCTGCTGATAGCCCGGCTGCTGGTACGGATTGTGCGGCGGGACCTGCGCGTGCTGCGGGTCCTGCGGGTTCTGCTCGCCCCCGGGCGGCTGCTGTTCTGGCCACATGGCCGGTAACGATACGACGGCCGGCCGGCGGTCGAGGGGCCGTATCTGGTCAGATCTGGCTACTCGTGAGTAACATAAGGTCATGAGCACAGAGCAGATGTCGATCGGCGAACTCCTCACCGCCACCGTGCCGATGGTGCGCACGCTGAACCTCGAGTACCTGGAGACCACTCCGGAGAAGGCCGTGCTGGCTCTTCCGGACCAGGGTGAGTACCGCAACCACGTCGGCGGACCGCATGCCGGTGCCATGTTCACGCTCGGGGAGTCGGCCAGCGGGGCTGTCGTCCTCGCGGCCTTCGGCGATCAGCTCTCCCGTGCCGTACCGCTGCCCGTCACCGCCGAGATCGCGTTCAAGAAGATCGCGCTCGGCCCTGTCAGGGCCACCGCGACCCTCGGCCGCCCCGCCGCCGAGGTGGTCGCCGAACTCGACGAGGGCAAGCGCCCCGAGTTCCCGGTGACCGTCGCCATCCAGCGTGAGGACGGCGCCGTCACGGGTGAGATGACCGTCATCTGGACCCTCCGCCCGAACGGCTGACGGTCGCCGCCGACAGTTCACCGACTCCCGGGAGTCGCCACGACCCGGCAGGTCCACGGACCTGCCGGGTCTCGGTCTTTTCGGGCCGCGATCCGGTCGGCGCGCCCGGTGACGATGGTCAACTCCGTTTGGGTGTCTGCCGGTTGGGCCCCACCGCCCCGGTCCGGCCGTGTGCGGCCAGGCGCTTGGCGTTCTGTGCCCACTACCGTCCCCGTGAGGCCCCCGTGAGGCCGGAAGTTGAAGATTGTGTGTGCCATCCGGGTGCTCATGCACACAACTCGACGGGCGATCGGGGTGCAATTTCGAATGCCGGTGCGGATACCGCCGGTAACACATCTGAATTCTCTTCGTTTTGAACTTTGGTCACTCGCACTGCTTGTTTATGGTGAGACGTGTGTGCGAGTGTGAGCCAACTCGCGCGGGGGCGGAGGTCAGACCCCCTTTTCCCGCTCGGGATTCCGTGCCGGTCGACCCGAAGTCCCACAGCTGACGAGTCGTAGGTACGCACCAATCAAGCACCTCTTTCCCGTGGATGTGCAATTCGCTCGTGCCGTCCTGCGGCTTGGAAGGAATTGGTTCTGTGCAATCCCCACACCCCCCACGTCCGCCCTACCCTCCTCGTCCTGGCGCGAGCCCGGCCGAATCCGACATGAACCTCGCCGCGCAACTGCGCGGACGGGTGGAGGGGGAGAGCGCGTACGCCGTCGCCATGCTGCTGGCGCGGCACTGGCAGTCGACGTACGACTACGCGGCCATCTGTCTCGCGGCCGAGGGAGACCTCGCCACCATGGCGGCCACGTCGGCCTTTCACCGGGTGTTCGGGCGGCTGGAGCGCAGTGAGTCGAATCAGGCGCTGCGGCCCCAACTCCTCGTGGCGGTAAGGGAAACGGTCCGGGAGTGGTCCGCCGAAGACGGTATTTCGGTGGTGCTTCCGGAACTCCGCAAACCCACGGGTGCGCGTGGTCTACGCGCGGCGAGGGCCCGGACATCGGAAAGGCGGCAACTCGCCGAGCGGTCATTCCGCGCCCTGCCGAGAGCTGCCCAGTGCCTGCTCTGGCACACCGAGGTCGAGGCCGAACCCATTTCCGGAACGGCCGGTCTGCTCGGGGTGGACTCCGCAAGCGCTTCGGTGGCGGTGGAGCAGGCCCGCGAGCAATTCCGCTCCACTTGTGTACGTGCCCATCGGGAACTCGCGCCGACCAATGAATGCCGCTTCTACAACCGTCTCCTCGACGTCTCGATCCGGCGCGGCGGCGCTCTGCTGCCCGATGTCGAGCAGCATCTGCTGACGTGCCCTCACTGCCGGCACGCCGCCGAGCAACTCGGCTGTTTCGAAGGCGAACTCGGCACGCTCCTCGCCGAGGCGGTGCTCGGCTGGGGAGCCCGCCGCTACCTCGACTCCCGCCCGGGACGCGGCGGTCAGGGTGCCTCTCCCCGCGGCCCGGCCGGCCGGGACGGCGGACGCACCGGTGGCCGCCATCGGTTCATGGCCCATCTCCCGCTGCCCGACGAGCGGTTCGTCCTCCCGGGAAGGCGGAGACGGGCCGTTGCCGTCGGAGTCGGCGTCATGTCCTTCGCGCTGCTCGCGAGCGTGCTCGGCGCCCGCGACTGGTCGGACGAGAGCACCGTGCCGACGGCCACCTGGGGCACGGCGAGCGGTTACTCGGCCGCCCCGGACACCACCTCCCCGAGCCCCGCCGACCACGGGTCGGCCTCCCAGTCTCAGGCCGGCGATTCCCCGCCGACCACTCCGGCCGGCTATCCCGGTGTGACGGAACGCGGCAGGCTGCGCCACGTCGCCACGGGCCTGTGCCTGGACATCCGGGGCGGCCGGGTCGTGGCCGGCGCCGGGACCCGGCTGGCCGAGTGCTCCGCCGCCGAGACCCAGCAGTGGTCGTACGAGTACGACGGCCTCCTGCGCAGCCTCGCCGACCCCAGCCTGTGCCTCGACTCCCACGCCGGCGACGGAGACGTCGTTCTCTCCGGGTGCGTCGGGTCCGACGCCGACGACGTTCGCTACGACATCACCGTCCAGGGCGAACTGCTGCCCCACTGGCGCGAGGAACTGGCCGTCGTGCCCGTCTCGCTCCGGGCCGGCACGGACGTGGTGGTCAGGACGAGGTCCGGGGCGGCGGGGGAGATCTGGACGTTCGACTCCAAGCCGTCCGGGTCCGACGACTCCGCCGAGAAGGGTGACCGGCAGGAGAGCGGCAAGGGCGGTGAGGACGCGAAGGGCGGCGAGTCCGGACAGCGGCAGAAGGAAAAGGGGGAGGGCGGTCCGGAAGGTGAGCAGCAGGGGCCCAGGCCCGATGCGGGAAGCGGGACTTCGGGATCCGGCGGGTCGCCCACGCCCTCACCCGAGGCCACTTCCGAGCAGCAGTTCGAGACCCGGTACGTCACGGACAACGGCAACGAGCAGTCCGCGCCCTTTCCTGGGACGGCCCTGCCGCCGCAGCCGCTGAACGCGGCGGAGCCCGTCGTCGTCACGGTGGTACAGGCGGTCGGCTCCGTCACGGGGGCCGTCGGCGCGCTTCTGCCCAGGTGACTGATACGAGTCAGCGACGGGCGGAGGTGCGTGCGGCGTCCTGACCCCCGGACTCCTTCCCGTACAGGGGTGTCCCGCGCGCGGACGGCGGTGTCACCCTGACCCGGTAGGCTTTTGGCGTGCGCCCGGGGCCGGGCGCACGCCGGGGACACAGGCGTACCGGGCGTACGGCGAGATCGGAAGGAACCGGCGTTGCACGTGCAGGAATGGCTGGAGACGATCCCCGCGGTCAGTATCTACGCGCTGGTGGGACTGGTCATCGGGCTGGAGAGCCTGGGCATTCCGCTGCCGGGCGAGATCATTCTGGTCTCCGCCGCACTGCTCGCCTCCCAGCACGGCGAGATCAACCCGTTCGTCCTCGGGGCGTGCGCGAGCGCCGGCGCGATCATCGGTGACTCCATCGGCTACGCCATCGGCCGCAAGGGCGGTCGGCCGCTGCTGGCCTGGCTCGGCGCCAAGTTCCCCAGACACTTCGGCGAGGGGCACATCGCCACGGCCGAGCGGTCCTTCGAGAAGTGGGGCATGTGGGCGGTCTTCTTCGGCCGCTTCGTCGCGTTGCTGCGGATCTTCGCGGGGCCCCTCGCGGGGGTGCTGCGGATGCCGTACTGGAAGTTCCTGATCGCCAACGTGCTGGGCGGGATCATCTGGGCGGGCGGTACCACGGCGGTCATCTATTACGTGGGTGTCGTCGCCGAGTCCTGGTTGAAGCGGTTCTCCTGGCTGGGGCTGCTGTTGGCGGTGCTGTTCGGTCTGACGTCGATGCTGGTGCTGAAGCGCAAGGCCAAGAAGGCGCAGGGTGCTGTGCGTGAGGTCGAGACCGTGGGGGCCGGGGAGTGACTTCGGGCGCGGGCCGACCGTGACTTGTCGCGCCCACGCGGCGGAGCCGCGTTTCGATGCGGCCCCGCGCCCCTCGGGTGAGCTGCTCTACTGGTGGATCTGCCGGTGGGCCTTCGCCAGTTCCGCGTAGTGCGTGCCGTTGAGTGTGACGCCCTGGCGTTCTTCCTCCGTCAGCTCCCGCCGCACCTTCGCCGGCACACCCGCCACCAGTGAGCCCGGCGGGACCTGCATGCCCTGCGGTACCAGTGCCTGTGCCGCCACCAGTGAACCCGCGCCGATCACCGCGCCGTTCAGGACCGTCGCGCCCATGCCGATCAGGCAGTCGTCCTCGACCGTCGCGCCGTGCACCACCGCGTTGTGGCCCACGGAGACGCGCTCGCCGATCGTCACGGGGAACCCCGGGTCGGCGTGCAGCGTGCAGTTGTCCTGGATGTTGCTCCGGGCGCCGACGGAGATCCGCTCGACGTCGCCGCGCAGGACCGCCCCGTACCAGACGCTCGCACCCGCCTGCAGGGTCACGTCCCCGATCACCGAGGACATGGGCGCCACGAACGCCTCCTCGTCCACCTTCGGTTCCCTGCCGCCGATGCCGGTGATCAACGCCTTGTGCGTCATCGCGCCTCCTGGTCCTCGAGTACGACAGACCGTACGCCACCTCCGTGGGGCGAAGATCACAGGTGTACGGCATGCTGGGCCCGCTCGGCCGTGAGTACGGTGTGCGGGTGCCCAAGCCCAAGAACACGTTCTCGTCATGGCGGCGTCGGCTGGCGCAGCGCGCGGTGCACGCGGGCTGGGCCTGGGTGCAGCGCACGGGCTCCGTGACCGCGGAGAACCCCGGGCGGCTGGCCTTCCGGGCGATGGGAACAGGTACCCGGCTCGCCTTCCCGCTGGGCACCGTCTTCGGCGAACCCTGGATCGAGCTGGGCTCCCACTGCATCGTCGGCGAGCAGGTGACCCTGACGGCGGGCCTGATGCCGGATCTCGACCTCGGCCCCGACCCCATCCTGCGCATCGGGGACGGAGTCGTCCTCGGCCGCGGCAGCCATGTCATCGCCGACACGACGGTCACCATCGGCAGCGACTGCTACTTCGGGCCGTACGTGTACGTGACGTCCACCAACCATTCGTACGACGATCCGCACGAGCCCATCGGCAAGCAGTGGCCGCGCATGGAGCCGGTGGAGATCGGCCCGGGCTGCTGGATCGGCACCGGTGCGGTGATCCTGCCAGGGGCGCGGATCGGGCGGAACGTGGTGGTGGCCGCCGGTGCGGTGGTACGCGGGACGGTGCCCGACCACGCGGTGGTGGCGGGGGCTCCGGCCAGGGTCGTACGCCGCTGGACGCCGGCCGGGGGCTGGCGGCCACCGCTGCGGACACCGGCCCCGACGCCGATACCGGAGGGGATCACTCCGGAGCAGCTGCGGGCGTTGGCGGAGCTGGACGAGGGGGCGGTGGCGCGGCTGGCGGAGCTGGACGCCGAGGAGCGCGCCGGGGACGTGCGCGCGGAGTCCTGATCCGGTGGTCACGGTGGCCGGTCGTCAGCCCGTCGCCAGCAGAAGCGTGCCCACCAGGGCCAGGCCCGCGCCCGCAGCCTGGGCCGCGCGCAGGCGTTCGCTGAGGAAACCGCGTGCGGCCAGGGCGGTGACCACCGGGTAGAGCGAGGCGAGTACGGCGGCCACGGTGACCGGGCCGTGCTGGGCGGCGATCGAGTAGGTGCCGTTGGCGGCGACGTCGGCGAGGCCGACGAAGCCGAGCGCGGGGAGCAGGCGCCAGGGGAAGCCGCCTGCCGGGAGGGCGGAGCCGCCCCGCCGGACCGAGACGTACAGCGCGACGCCGCCGACGGCCACGTTCGTCACGCGCTGCACGAAGAGGGCGAGGAAGAGGCCGGTGAGTGTGGTCGACGCCTCCGCGATCAGGGCGAACACCGTGCCGAAGCCGAACGCCGCGAGCAGGCTGAGCAGGATCGCCCGCCGCTGCACGGGCGCGCCCCTGAGCTGCGGGCCGCCCGCGAGCACGACCCCGACGACGGCGACCGCGATCCCCGCGAACTGGAGCAGCCCGGGACGCTCGCCGAGGAAGAGCCCGACGCTGATGGGGACGGCGACGCCGAGGGAGCCGAGCGGGGAGACGACCCCCATCGGGCCCAGGGCGAGCGCCTTGTAGAAGGAGAGCAGGGCCACCGGTCCGGCGACGCCCGCGGCGACCGCGAACCAGAGCCTCGGGCCCGCCTCGCTCCAGCCGCCGGTCAGGACCACGATCGTGCCGAGCACGGCCGCCGCGATCGACTGGGAGACCACGACCACCGTCAACGCGGACATACGCCGGGTCAGCAGGCCGCCGCCGAAGTCGGCCAGCCCCCAGAGCAGGCTGGTGACCAGGGCGAAGAATGCGGTCATGGGGACGCCTCGCAGTACAGTGGAGTGAACAGTTCGGTTCACCACACGGTAGTGCAATGAACTGAACTCTGTCATCCATAATTCTGTACTCAGGGTGGTACGGCAGGATGAGGTACCGAAGACAAGGCCGGAGACAAGGCCGAAGGCAGAGCTGAAGACAGAGTGTCGGACGAGAACTTGGACGGAACGTTGTCGGACCTCGACCTGTTGACCCAGTCGCTGGCGCGCAGCGTGAAGCGCTGGCGCGCCGAGCGCGGTTTCACCCTGGAGGCGCTCGCCGCCCGTGCCGGGGTCAGCCGCGGGATGCTCATCCAGATCGAGCAGGCCCGCACCAACCCCAGCCTCGGCACGGTGGTGAAGATCGGTGACGCGCTCGGCGTCAGCATCACCACCCTGCTCGACCAGGAACAGGGCCCGAAGGTCCGCATCGTCGCCGCCGACCAGGCCGTACGACTGTGGCACACCGACGCCGGCAGCTACAACCGGCTCCTCGCGGGCACCGAGGCGCCGGGCCCGCTGGAGCTGTGGGACTGGCACCTCATGCCCGGTGAGAGCAGCCCGTCCGACCCGCACCCCGCGGGCACGTTCGAGATCCTCCACGTCACGGCGGGCGAACTGACGCTCACGGTCGACGGGGTCGAACACCGTGTCCCGGCGGGCGCGAGCGCCACCTTCGAGGCCAACGTCCCCCACACGTACGGCAATGACGGCGCCGAACCGCTGGAGATGCTGATGTCGGTGTCGGTCCCGCCGGTGAGCTGAGACGCCCGGCCGGGTGTCCGCCCACGGCTGTTGGCGTGCCGTCATGCGGGCCCCCATCGGAGACTTCGACACCGCCACCCCGGCCCCGGACTGCCTCGGCGAACTCGTCGCCCCGGTCGCCGACGCCGTACGCCACTGGACGGCTGGGGGTGTCCCCTCCGGGGGAGTGCCCGCCGACCAGGTCCTGTACGTCGACACCGACCCGGAATGGGCAGACACCGCCGTCTTCGTCGAGCACTACGGGCGGGACCTGGTCGAACAGTCGGCGAACTGCGTGGTCGTGGCCGGCAAACGCGGCGGCGAGACCACCCTCGCCGCGTGTCTCGCCCTCTCCACCACCCGGGTCGATGTGAACGGGGTGGTGCGCCGCCAACTCGGCGCCCGCAAGGCCTCGTTCGTACCGATGGACACGGCCGTCGGGGGGAGCGGCATGGAGTACGGAGGCATCACGCCGATCGGACTCCCGGACGCCTGGCCCCTGTTGGTCGACTCGGCCCTCGTCGACCTCCCCTGGGTGCTGGTCGGCAGCGGGCGGCGGCGCGGAAAGCTGCTGGTGCAGGGAAAGGCGTTCGCCGAGCTTCCGGGTGCTGTGGTGGTGGACGGGCTGGGCGTCAGCTGACATCGGGCGGCGGGTTGCCGGTGAGCCGGGGGCAGGTACGGGTCGCCGCGCATTCCGGGGTCAGTGGTCGGCGTCCTTGCCGATGTACACGTCGGCGAACGCGGCAGCCGCTGCTGGGGAGTTGAGGATGCGGCGGAGGCGAGCCAGGGTCGTGCCCGAGCGGAACGGGTCGCCCGACGACGCCCCGTGGTAGATGTCGGACAGCCACAGGGAGAACTCCTGGTACTGCCAGACGCGCCGCAGACACGCCTTCGAGTAGTCGTTGAGGGCGTCGGGGTCGCCCTTCGTGAGGTAGTCGACGAGTCCGTCGCCGAGCAGGAAGGCGTCGTGCAGGGCGAGGTTCATGCCCTTGGCGGCGATGGGAGCGGTGAGGTGGGCCGCGTCGCCGGCCAGGAAGAGCCGCCCGAACTGCATGGGTTCCACCACGTAGTTGTGCATGTCGAGAACACGCTTCTCGATCAGGCGGCCCTCGTTGAGCGGGGGTGCGCCCAACGCGTCGAGACGTTCGTGGAGTTCGGCCCAGACGCGGTCGTCCGGCCAGTTCTCCGGGTCGTCACCGGGAGGGCATTCCAGGTAGTAGCGGGTGACCTCGGGGCCCCGGGCCATGTGCCCGGCGAAGCCGCGCGGGTGGATGCCGAACATCACGCAGTCGTTGGAAGGCGGCGCCTCGGCGAGAAGGGCCAGCCAGCCGATGCCGTAGTCGTGCCGCGCGACGCGGGCGTGCGCAGCCGGAATCGCCGTACGGGTCACTCCGCGTGCCCCGTCGCACCCGGCGATGAACTCTCCCTGCACATACTCCCGTTGGCCTGTCTCCGCCGACACGTAGGACACCGCGGGCCGCTCGGTGTCGAGGTCGTGGACGAGCACGTCCCGCACACTGAAGCGGATGTCGCCGCCACGCACGTCCGCGTACTCGCGCACCAGGTCCGTCACCAACAGCGGCTGGGGATAGGCGAAGTGGCGGTGGCCCGACAGCTCGGCGTACTCGAAGCGATGGCGTCGGCCGTCGAACCGGAACTCGCACTTCGTGTGCGTACCGGCCCGCTCCAGCAACGTGTCGGCCAGGCCCCGCTGTTGGAGCGCGCGTACCGCCCACTCCTCGATGAACCCGGCCCGGGGGTGCCGCTCGATGAACTCCCGGCTCTCCGTCTCCAGCACCACACAGTCGAGGCCGGCGGCCCGCAGGACGTTCCCGACGGTGAGCCCGGCGGGTCCAGCTCCCACGATCACCACCGGAAACCGTTGCGTGGACGGGGAGTTGGGCGTGGGGCCGGAAGGAGGTGAGGCGAAAGTCACCCGAGCATTATGTCGACCGTCCGCCGTGGTTGGGTAACCCGCACTTTTCGTTATCGGCGGCTCTGAAGCGCGTCTCCTCTCCGTAACTCCGAGAGCAACTCACCCCCCCCAGAGCCAAGGACCGTCGCTTTGAACACAGGGATCAGCCGTCGCGGCATGTTGAAGTTCTCCGGCGCGGCGGCGGGCGCCGTCACGGTCGGTGTCGGTACGACCCTCGCCGCCCCGCAGGCCACGGCGGCCGGTGCGGGTCTCGTCCATCCGGGCATGCTGCACACCCGGACGGATCTGGACCGGATGGCGCGGAAGGTGAAGGCCGGGGCGGCGCCGTACACGGCGGGCTTCGCGCGGCTGACCGCCAACCGTCATGCGCAGAGCGGCTGGACGGCCAACCCGCAGGCGACGGTCTACCGGGGCGCGGGCTCGCCGCAGAACTACGCGATCCTCTACAACGACATCCACGCGGCCTACCAGAACGCCCTGCGGTGGCACGTCACCGGTGAGAGCGCGTACGCGGACACCGCCGTCGCGATCCTCAACGCCTGGTCGGCGACACTGACCGGGGTGGCGGGATCGGCCGACCGGTTCCTCGCGGCGGGTCTCTACGGCTACCAGTTCGCCAACGCGGCCGAACTCGTGCGTGACCACGCCGACTTCGACCTCGCCCGCTTCCAGAAGATGATGCTGGACGTCTTCTGTCCGCTCAGCGAGGACTTCCTGACGAACCACAACGGCGCCGTCATCACCAACTACTGGGCCAACTGGGACCTCACGGCCATCGCCTGCGTCCTGGCCGTCGGCATCCTCTGCGACGACCGCGCCAGGATCGACCGGGCCGTCGAGTACTTCAAGCACGGCGCCGGCATGGGCTCCGTCAAGAACGCCATCCCGGTCGTGTACGACGACCAGGGGCTCGGCGAATGGGTCGAGGCGGGCCGCGACCAGGGGCACGCGCTGCTCGGCGTCGGTCTGATGGGCACGGTCTGCGAGATGGCCTGGAACCAGGGCATCGACCTGTACGGCTACGACGACAGCCGCTTCCTCAAGGGCGCCCAGTACGTGGCCAGGTGGAGCATGGGCGGTGAGGTGCCGTACACGGCGAACACCCGCAGGAAGGGTGCGGTGGGCGGCTGGTCGGGCAGCGAGAGCGCGACCAGCGCCGCCGCCGTGGACCCGGCGATGACCCGGCCGGTCTGGGCCATGATCGCCAACCACTACACCAGGCGCCGGGGCCTGTCCGCGACCTACCTGACGCGCATCGCCGCCCAGGCGTCCCCCGAGGGTGGCGGCGGTGACTACGGCCCCAACAGCGGGGGATACGACCAACTCGGTTTCGGGACGCTGGCGTTCACCCGGGACAGGGCGATCGTGAGCGTGAGTCCGAGTCCTAGTCCTGGTGCGAGCGCCGGTAGGGAGAGCACGAGCGCCAGTGGGGCGGGTGCGTCGCCTTCGGCGGGTGCGACCGCCCAGGGCGGCAAGGCCGAGGACCTCGCCGCGACCGGTACGACGGACGTCGTCGCCTGGACCGCCGCGACCGGAATCACCGCTCTCGCGGGCGGACTTCTCCTGCTGCGGCGACGGGCTCGGTCCGGTGGGCCGGCACAGTGAGGCTGCCGGAACGGGTCCGTGCGAGGGTCAGCCGAGACGGGGCAGCTCGATGGCCGGGCAGCGGTCCATGACCATGTCGAGGCCGGCGGCGCGGGTGCGGTCGTACGCGGCCTCGTCGATGACGCCGAGCTGGTACCAGACGGCCTTGGCGCCGATGGCCGAGGCCTCGTCGGCGACCTGACCGGCGAGGGCGCTGTTCAGGAACACGTCGACCACATCGACGTCGAAGGGGATGTCGGCCAGCGAGGCGTAACCCCGCTCCCCGTGGACCGTCTCGGCCTTCGGGTGGACGGGGACGATCCGCTTGCCGTGGCGCTGGAGCACCTCGGCCACGCGGTACGCGGCCCGCTGCTGGTTGGACGACAGGCCCACGATCGCCCAGGTGTCGCCGAGCTCGGTCAGGATCTTGCGGATCGTCGCTGGGTCGCCGTACACGCCCGGCCTCCTTGGGATTCGTGCTGGGGATCTGTGCCTGGGGTCTGTGCTGGGGATTCGTACAGCCGCTGTTGTGCGCGACAACAGCGGCCCGCCTGCGATGATTCCCCGCGGTGCCGCCGGGGTGGGTGTCCGGGGGCTCGGCCGATGCATGATGTGCGGTGTGGTTGCTGACACGGGACGGCGGGAGAGCGTGGCGGGCGGAGCGGCGGGGGTGCGGTCGGCGGAGTACCGGGCCGGCGGTGACACCCAGGAAGGGGCGACCCGTACGGGCCGGCCGCGGGTCACCTCGCGGGCCGCTCTCGAACGCCTGGGCTTCGAACTGTTCGCCCAACAGGGCTTCGACGCGACGACGGTCGACGACATCGCCGCCGCCGCCGGCATCGGCCGACGCACGTTCTTCCGCTACTTCGCCTCCAAGAACGACCTCGTGTGGGGCGACTTCGAGGACCAGCTGGTGCGGCTGGAGCATTTGCTGGCGGCGACCGATCCGGCCGCCCCGATGATGGACGCGCTGCGCGGCGCGGTGGTCGAGTTCAACCGCTTCGACCCGGCGGTGGTGCCCTGGCACCGGCAGCGGATGACGTTGATCCTGCGGGTGCCGACGCTCCACGCCGACTCGACCGTGCGCTACACGACGTGGCGGGCGCTCGTGACGGAGTTCGCCGCGCGGCGCATGGGCCGTCCGGCGTCCGACCTGCTGCCGCGGCTGCTCGGGCATGCCGCCCTGGCCGCGTGCATCGCCGCGTACGAACACTGGCTGACCGCCGAGGAGGAGAACCTCGGCGTGCTTCTGGATCACGCGATGCGGCAGCTTGGCGCTGGGTTCGACGGGGCCACCGCGCGCGGTCTGTGAGCAGCGCTCCGTTGGAAGGTCCGCGAGGGGTTGTGGGTTCGCTGCGGCGCCGTCGTGGCTGGTCGTGCCCACGCGGCGGAGCCGCATATCGACACAGCCCCGCGCCCCTTACGGGACGCCGTACCGCGCCGGGGTTCAACGGTCCGGCCTTGGACTCGCTGCGGTTCGGTGGCGTCCCGAAGGGGCGCGAGGAACTGCGCGACCAGCCCCACCGGGCCCGCGGACAAACAACCGCCTATCCCGCGGAGCGCATCGCGTCCGCGATCAGCTCGCCGATGAGGACGGCGGTCGCCGCCGGGCCGCGTAGCGGGGCCGAGGGGAGGATCGAGGTGTCCGCGACCCGGAGGCCGTGTATGCCGTGCACCCTCCCGTACGGGTCGACGGCGGGGCCCATGGGGACCGTGGCACAGGTGTGGTGGGAGGTGCCGAGGTGGGCGTGGATCCAGGTGTCGAGCGACAGGTCGTCGTCCAGAATCCCGGGGCCCGGCTCGACGAGACCGGCGGACACCTTGGCGAAGGCGGGGGTGGCGAGCAGCGCGGCGGTCGTACGGACCGCTTCGCGCATGCGGCGTCTGTCCTCGGGGGTGCGCAGGTAGTTGTAGTCGAGGCTCGGGGGTACGTCGGGGTCGGCGGACCGGGTGCGCATACGGCCCTCGAGGCCCGGTGACTGGACGGACACGAGGAACGCGAGGGGCGCTCCGGGCACGGTCACCGTCCCGCCGATCAGCCCGGACAGCGGGACGAGCGACTGCAGGATCTCCAGGTCGCCGCCCGGGTGTCGACCGTCCGACGACCGCAGATGCAGGCCCCCGCCGAGCCAGGAGCCGACGGGTGCGGGGAGGGGCGAGCGGGGCGTCCACTCCAGGGCGACCTGGGGATGGTCACCGAACCGGACCCCGACGGCGGGCGTGTCCCGGACGACGGGGATGCCGAGTCGTTCCAGGTCCAGGCGCGGTCCGACGCCCGAGAGGTGCAGGAGGTGCGGGGAGCGCAACGCCCCCGCGCACAGGACGACTTCGCCGCAGTCCAGGATCTCGCGGTGCCCGTCGTGTTCGACGACCACGCCGGTCGCGCGGCCGTGCTCGATGACGATCCGGTGGACCGTACTGCCGCCCCGCACCGTCAGGTTGGGCCGGTCCAGGGCGGGGAGCAGGTAGCTGACGCCGGTGTTGAGGCGTACTCCGTCGACCGCGTTGCACGGGACCGGTCCGAACCCCGGTTCCCGCTGGGCGTTCTTGTCGGGCTCCTGCGGAAAACCCAGGTGGTGGGCCGCGTCCTGGAACGCGATGGCGGCGGGGTGCCGCAGATCCGTGCGCCGTACCTGTACCGGCCCGGCCGCCCCGTGCGACGCGTCGGCGCCGTGGTCGAGGTCGGTCTCCAGCGCCCGTAGGAACGGCAGCACACCGTCGTACGACCAGGCGGCACCGCCCGCCGCCGACCACCGGTCGAAGTCCTCGCGCCGGGCCCGGACGAAGTACCCGCCGTTGACGGTGGTCGAGCCGCCGAGGAAGCGCCCCCGGACGACCGTGTACGGCCGGTGCGGTGTGAGGTGCGCGGGGTACGGCTGGACCGCGGGGTTCCCCGGCCGCGCACCGGGCACGAGCCGCGCGTCCAGCAACTCGGGCGGAAACGAGGAGAGTTGGCGGGGCACCGGGCCGGACTCCAGTACCAGCACGGTGCGATCGGGGTCCTCGGACAGCCGGGCCGCGAGCACCGCGCCGCTGCCGCCGGCCCCTATGACGATGACGTCGGGCGTCATCTGTGCCTGGTTCACGGGGAGTTGACCTTCTCTTGTGTCTCTCGCATGCCCCTCGCAGTTCTTGTGACGCCCGGCCCCTTCACTTTCGGCACCCGGTGCCATTATTCTCCGGATGTCCGATGGGAGCGATGTACAGGGAGAGTCGCATGACCGAGATCCACGTCACCCGGTCCGTCCCGGCCACCGAGATCCATGGCGGGGAGACCCCGGCCGAAGAGTCGTTGGAGTCGCTGATCGAGGCGGACGACCTCATCGAGGAGGTCTCCATCGACGGTATGTGCGGCGTCTACTAGGCCGCGCCATGACCACGGCTGTCCTCATGGACCTCGACCGGGCCTGGGACCTGCACCCTCAGGTCTCCGTGCGCCCCGAACCCTTCGGCGCGCTGCTCTACCACTTCGGGACCCGCAAGCTCTCTTTCCTCAAGGACCGTCGTCTGCTGGCCGTCGTCCAGTCCCTGGCGGCGGCGCCCACGGCCCGTGCCGCCTGCCTGACGGCGGGCCTCGGGGAGGACGAACTCCCGCGCTACGGACGGGCGTTGGCGGTCCTTGTCCAGTCGTCGATGGTCGTCGGAAGGACACCATGACCGCTCCCGTCGCTGCCACGCCACGGCTGGTCGACCTGTTCGAGCACGGGCTCGACGCGCCGATCTGCCTCACCTGGGAACTGACCTACGCCTGCAACCTGGCCTGCGCCCACTGTCTGTCCAGCTCCGGCCGGCGCGACCCCCGTGAGCTGAGCACCGAGGAGGCCAGGGCCGTCATCGACGAGCTGGAGGCCATGCAGGTCTTCTACGTCAACATCGGCGGCGGCGAACCGACCGTCCGCGCCGACTTCTGGGAACTCCTCGACTACGCCACCGCACACCACGTGGGCGTGAAGTTCTCCACCAACGGCGTCCGCATCACCCCCGACGCAGCCGCCCGCCTGGCCCGCAACGACTACGTGGACGTCCAGATCTCCCTCGACGGCGCGACCGCCGACGTCAACGACGCGGTGCGCGGGGCCGGTTCGTACGCGACGGCGCTGCGCGCGCTGGAGAACCTCGCCGCCGCCGGAATGCGGAACTTCAAGATCTCCGTGGTCTGCACCCGGCACAACATCCCGCAGCTGGACGCCTTCAAGGCGCTCGCCGACCGCTACGGCGCCCAACTGCGCCTGACCCGGCTGCGGCCCTCCGGACGCGGCGCCGACGTCTGGGACGACCTGCATCCGACAGCCGGGCAGCAACGCGAGCTGTACGACTGGCTGTTGGCGCACGGCGAGAACGTGCTGACCGGGGACTCCTTCTTCCATCTCTCCGCGTACGGCGAGGCGTTGCCGGGCCTCAACCTGTGCGGTGCCGGACGCGTGGTCTGTCTGATCGATCCGGTCGGTGATGTCTACGCCTGCCCGTTCGCCATCCACGACGAGTTCCTCGCGGGCAACGTCCGTGAGCCGGGGGGCTTTTCGGAGGTCTGGGGGGATTCGGAGCTGTTCCGGCGACTGCGGACCCCGCAGCACGGCGGAGCCTGCGCCTCCTGCGCCTTCTACGACACCTGCAAGGGCGGCTGCATGGCCGCGAAGTTCTTCACCGGGCTGCCGCTGGACGGCCCCGACCCCGAGTGCGTACAGGGATACGGCGAGGAACTGCTGGCCCACCGCGACGGATCGGGGGTGCCCAAGCCGTCCGGCGACCACTCCCGCAGGACGGTGGACCTCGTCCTCACCCGGCGGCCACCGGTCGGACCGCCGGTCAGCGACTGCGACGAACACCCGTTGGCCGGGCTGGAGTTGACGCCCACCGGAAAGGACGCGAGACATGCCTAGGAACCCCTGGTTCGAGACGGTCGCCGAGGCGCAGCGCCGGGCCAGGAAACGGCTGCCGAGCTCCGTCTACGGCGCGCTCGTCGCGGGTTCCGAGCGCGGGCGCACCATCGACGACAACATCACGGCGTTCGCCGAACTGGGCTTCGCCCCGCGCGTCGTGGGCCATCACGCGCAGCGCGACCTGACGACGACGGTACTGGGCGTGCCCACCGCGCTGCCCGTGCTCATCTCGCCGACCGGCGTACAGGCGGTCGACCCGGACGGTGAGGTGGCCGTCGCCCGGGCCGCCGCGAACCGGGGCGTCATCATGGGCCTCAGTTCGTTCGCGAGCAAGCCGGTGGAGGAGGTCTCCGACGCCCAGCCGGACTTCTTCTACCAGATGTACTGGAGTGGCACGCGCAGCGCGATGGTCCAGCGCATGGACCGGGCCAGGGCGGCGGGCGCCAAGGCGCTCATCGTCACCCTGGACTGGTCGTTCTCCCACGGCCGCGACTGGGGCAGCCCCGCGATCCCGGAGAAGCTCGACCTCCGGACCATGCTGAAGTTCGCCCCCGACGTGCTGCCGCGGCCCGGTTGGCTGTGGCGGTACGCAAGGTCCGGCCGCGTCCCCGACCTCACCGTGCCCAACCTGCGGGCCCCCGGCGGCGAGGCGCCCACCTTCTTCGGTGCCTACGGCGAGTGGATGCAGACCGCGCCGCCGACCTGGGAGGACGTCAAGTGGCTGCGCGCGGAGTGGGGCGGCCCCTTCCTGCTCAAGGGGGTGACCCGGGTCGACGACGCCAGACGGGCCGTCGACGCCGGGGTGTCGGCCCTGTCCGTGTCCAACCACGGCGGGAACAACCTGGACACCACCCCGGCCACGATCCGCGTGCTCCCCTCCGTCGCGGAGGCGGTCGGCGACCAGGTCGAAGTCCTCCTGGACGGCGGCATCCGGCGCGGCAGCGACGTGGCGAAGGCCCTCGCCCTCGGCGCCCGAGCCGTCCTGATCGGCCGGGCCTACCTGTGGGGCCTGGCCGCCAACGGGCAGGCCGGTGTCGAGAACGTGCTCGACATCCTGCGCGGCGGCCTCGACTCGGCCGTACTGGGCCTCGGCCACTCCTCCGTCCACGAACTGTCGCCCCAGGACCTGGTGATACCGCCCGGCTTCCCGCTGACCCTGGGGGGCGCCGAACTGCCGGGTCCCGCCCCGGTCGCCTGACCATGGCGGCGCACATCCTGGCCGACGCCGTCTGGCCGGCCGTACCGCCCGGTGCGCTGGTCCTCGTCCCGGTCGGGTCGACCGAGCAGCACGGCCCGCATCTGCCGCTCGACACCGACACCGTCGTCGCCCGTGCCGTCGCACAGCGCACGGCGGACGCCCTGCCTGGGTCGTGGGTGGCCCCGCCGGTCACCTACGGCGCCAGCGGCGAACACGCGCACTTCCCCGGAACCGTCTCGATCGGGCACGGGGCGCTGGGCGCGGTGGTCGTGGAACTGTCGCGCTCCCTCTCCCTGTGGGCGGGCCGCGTCGTGTTCGTCAACGGCCACGGCGGCAACACCGCCACCCTCGACGCGGCCCTCGCCCAACTCCGCGCCGAGGGCCACCACGTCGCCTGGACCGGCTGCGAAACACCCGGCGGCGACGCGCACGCCGGCCGCACGGAGACCTCCCTGATGCTGCGCCTGGACCCGGAGCGCGTACGGCTCGACGCGGCCGTCGCGGGCGACACGCGCCCTCTGACCGACCTCCTGCCCGACCTCGTCGCCCACGGTGTCCGCGCGGTCTCGCCGACCGGAGTACTCGGCGATCCCGCCGGGGCCTCGGCCGAGGAGGGCCGCCGGACGCTGGACGCGATGGTGTCGGCCGCGGTCCGCCGGATCGGCGCGTGGACGGTCGACGAACGAGGCCGCCTCGTCGATCCGGCCCGCCGGCCCGGGGCGGTGCGCGGATGACTCTTCTTGTGGGCAGCGTCCTCGCGTTCGACCGGTGCACCGGGGTTGTCGACGGAGGGGGCGTCCTCGTCGGTGGGTTTCCGACGAGGGGGTGCGCGATGGTGTCAGCCATGGGCTGGTGGATCGGCGCGTGGACGGTCGACGAGCGGGGCCGCCTCGTCGATCCGGCCCGCTGGCCCGGGACCGTACGCCGATGACGCTTCCCGTCGGAGTCGGCGTGGTCGTCGCGTTCGACCGGCACACCAGGGTCGTCGACGGAGGCCGCGCGCTCGTCGGCGGGTTCCCGACCCGGCTGCTGCGGCTGACGCCACGGGCCCGCGGACTCGTCGTCGGCCGGACAGTTCCCGTACGGGACGCGGCGAGCGCGCTCCTCGCGGACCGGCTGCTCGACCGCGGCATGGCGCATCCCGTCGTCGACTCGCTGCCGTTGCCGCCCGACCCCCGGTACACGGTCGTGATCCCCGTCCGCGACCGTCCGCGTCAGCTGGACCGGTTGTTGAACAGCATCGGGACAGGCGGCACAGGCGGCACAGGCGGTTCGGGACCGCCTGTGATCGTGGTCGACGACGCCTCACGCAACCCGGCGGCCGTGGCGGCCGTCGCCGCCCGGTACGCCGCCCGGCTGGTCGCCCTCGACACGAACGCCGGCCCCGCCGGCGCGCGCAACGCCGGGCTCCGCCACGTGACCACGCCGTACGTCGTCCTCGCCGACTCCGACATCGTGCTGGACCCCGACACGGTCCCGACCCTGCTCCGGCACTTCGCCGACCCCCGGGTCGCCATGGCCGTACCCCGAATCACCGGGCTGACCGGCGGCGCCACGACCTGGATCGAGCGGTACGAGAACACCCGGTCCTCCCTCGACCTCGGCGCCCACCCGGCCCCCGTGCGCCCAGGCACGCCCGTCTCCTGGGCGCCGACGGCCTGCGCGGTGGCACGGGTGGACGCGCTGCGGGACGCGGGCGGGTTCGACGAGGGGATGCGGGTGGGGGAGGACGTCGACCTGTGCTGGCGGCTCGTCCGCGCGGGACTGCGGGTGCGTTACGAGCCCGCAGTCCGGGCCTCCCACGAGCATCGGGCGCGGGTGGGCGACTGGTTCCTGCGCAAGGCCGTGTACGGGACCGGGGCGCATCCGCTCGCCCTGCGGCACCCCGAGTTCATCGCACCGGCCGTGTTCGCGCCCTGGAGCGCGGTGTTCGCCGCCGCGCTGCTCGCCCAACGGCGCTGGTCGGCGCCGGTCGCGGGCACCGTCCTCGGGGTCGTCGTTCTGCGTATCGGCCGTAAGTTCGACGGTACGCGGCATCCGTACCGGCTGGCCGTGCCGCTCGCGGGCAACGGCGCGCTCGCCACCCTGGCGCAGACCTCCGCGCTGCTCACCCGGCACTGGTGGCCGCTCACCGCCGTCGGCTGCCTGATGTCCCGGCGGATGCGGCGGGCCGCGACGGTCGCAGCTTTGGCCGACATCGCACTTGAGTACCGGCGTGGCGACGACTCACTGGACCCGTTCCGCTACGGCGTCGCCCGCCGGCTCGACGACCTCGCCTACGGCGCCGGCGTGTGGTTCGCCGCCATCGAGGGCCGCTCCACCGCCGCGCTGCGGCCCCGCGTCACCCGCTGAGGCGGGCCTGTCCCGGTCAGCGGAAAGCGCTCAGCGGGCCTCGGGGGGTGTCACGACACTGAGGACATCCTGCCGCCGGGGACGTCCGGCGTACGCGAGGGATCAGTCACCAGGAGGTGTGCGGCGTGACGCATGAAGTGGTGGGTCGTGTCGAGGAGCTGGGTTCCGAACTGGCCGCACTCGCCGACGAGAACGAGTCACTCGGCAAACTGAGCGACCGGACGGTGGAACTGCTCCGCTCGGCCGGTGTGATCAGGATGCTGCAGCCAAAGGCGTACGGCGGCTACGAGGCCCACCCCCGGGAGTTCGCCGAGGCGGTCATGGAGGTCGCCCGCCACGACGGGGCAGCGGGCTGGGTGTGCGGTGTGGTCGGCGTGCACCCGTGGGAGCTCGCCCAGATGAACCCCAGGCTCGCGCAGGAGGTCTGGAACGACGACCCGGACACCTGGATCGCCTCGCCGTACATGCCCAACGGCATCGCCGACCCGGTCGACGGCGGCTATGTCCTCAGCGGTCGCTGGCCGTTCTCCTCGGGGAGCGACCACTGCGAGTGGGACTTCCTCGGGGCGCTGCTCGGGGACGGCAAGGGCAGGCCCGCGGGGCCCATCACCGTGCTGCACGTGGTGCTGCCCCGCGAGGACTACGAGATCATCGACGGCACCTGGGACGTGGTCGGCCTGTCCGGCACCGGCAGCAAGGACGTCGTCGTCGACAAGGCGTTCATCCCCGAATACCGCACGGTCCGCCAGGAGATGGTCCAGGAGGGCACCGCGGCGGAGGCGATCGGGCTGACCGACACCCTCTACAAGCTGCCGTTCAGTTCGATGTTCCCGCTCGGCATCACCGCGGCCGTCGTCGGCATCTGCGAGGGCGCACTCGCCCTGCACCTGTCCCAGCAGAAGGAACGGGTCGCCGTGACCGGCGTCCAGGTGCGCGACGACCCGTACGTCCTCTACGCCGCCGGCGAGGCCGCGGCCGAGATCGCCGCCTCCCGGGTGCAACTCCTCGACGGCATCAGCCGGTTGTACGACCAGGTCGAGGCGGGCAAGCCGATCAGCCTGGAGGACCGGGCCAACGTACGGCGCAACCAGGTCCGTTGCGCCTGGCGGGCCGTCGCCGCCCTGGACGAGATCTTCGCCCGCTCCGGCGGCAACGCGATCCGGAAGGGCAACCCGATGCAGCGGTACTGGCGCGACGCGCATGTCGGACTCCAGCACATGATCCATGTGCCGGGCGCCGCCTATCACGCGAACGCGCTGGCCGCGATGGGCCTCGAACTGCCCGAACCGATGCGCATCCTGATATGAGCGACGGCGCGGCGCACTCCCGGACGGCGGACGCGCACGCGATCGACGGGCGGCGGTTCCGCGACGTGCTGGGCAACTTCCCCACGAGCGTGGTCGCGATCACCACCACGGACGCCGAACAACGGCCGCACGGGATGGTCGTCGGTACCTTCACGTCCGTGTCGCTGGACCCGCCCCTGGTGTCCTTCCTGGCAGACAGCTCCTCCGCGACCCTGCGGACGATCAGGGCCGCGGGCCGCTTCTGCGCCAACGCGCTCGCGGGCAACCAGGAGCGGCTGTCGCGGCAGCTGGCGGCGGGGCCGGCCGGGCAACGGTTCGAGGGCGCCACGTGGCAGGCGTCGGCCCTGGGCAATCCCGTGCTGGACGGGATCGTCGCCTGGGTCGACTGCACGGTGGAACAGATCGTCGAGATCGGCGATCACCTGTTGGTCGTCGGGCGGGTTCGGGACCTGCGCGTCGAGTCGATGAAGACCCCGCTGCTGTTCTTCCGGAGCGGATACGGCGACTACCTGTCGAGCGCGAGCGTGCTCATGGACAGGCTCGTCGGCTGGGACGAGATCGGTCGGTAGACACCGGTGGAAACCGGTCGGCATACAAGGGAGCCGCAATGAAGAAGGACCTCTATATACGACTGCAGAGAATTTCGGCGTGGTGTGGCGTGATCCTCTTCGTGGGATTCCTCGTCGCGTTCGCCGTGGGTCACCTCACGCCGCCGATGAGCCCGACGGAGAGCCCCGACGACGTCGTCGCCTTCCTCAAGGACCATCGCACAGGGATCCTCACCTGTGTCGCCCTGATGGTTCTGCTCGTCCCGTTCGAGTACCCGTACGTCATCGTGACGAGCCTGCAGCTGCGCCGGGTCGAGGGCGGCTGGGGACTGCTGTCCATGACCCAGCTCACCACGGGCGTGGTGGCCCCGCTCGGGTTCTTCTTCCCGCTCGCGATCCTCGCCGCGGCGGCCTATCGGCCGGAGGCCCACTCCGTCGATGTCCTGACCGCGATGGTCGACATGTTCTGGCTGATGTTCGTGGGCAACGCCTGCATCTTCGTCCTCCAGGTCTGGTCGATCGGATACGCCGCGTTCATCGACCACACCCGGGAGAAGCCGCTCTTCCCGCGCTGGTACGGCTGGCTGAGCATCGTGCTGGGAGTGACGCTCATCCCGGGCGCCTTCGTCTTCCTCAACCAGGACGGACCGCTCGCCTGGAACGGAATTCTCGCGAACATCATCCCCTCGGTCGCGTACGCCGTCTGGAAGATCGCCACACCGTACGTGCTGCTGAAAGCGATCACGAACGAGGAGAAGGAGCTGGCCGACAAGCCGGACAACGAACCGGTGACCGTGTAGGACGGCCAATACAGCTGTGGCCCCGCGACGAATGTCGCGGGGCCACAGCCGTGTCGACGGGGAAGCAGGGCTAGACGGAGAGCGCGAAACCGCCTGTCACGCGCAGCGTCTCGCCTGTGACGAAGGACGCCTTCGACGAGACCAGATACAGCAGCGCCTCGACGATGTCCTGCTCCCGGCCCTCCTGCCGCAGGATCTGCTCGCCCAGGACGCGTTCGGCCTCGGCGGCGGACAGTTGGGCCCGTACGGCGTCGGTGAGGATCAGACCCGGCGCGATCGCGTTGACCCGGATGCCGTCGGCGGCGAACTCCCGCGCGAACGACACCGTCAGGCCCCGCACGGCCAGCTTGGACACGCCGTAGATGCTTCGGTTCGCGTAGGCCGCCGACGACGAGATGTTGACGATGGAGGCACCGGGCCGGCCCCGCATGGCCTGGTGGGCCGCGAGCGTGCAGATGACGGTGCCCATGACGTTGACGTCGAGAACTCGCCTTACCTTGGCCAGTCCCAGTTCGGTGAACGGCCTGTTGTAGGCGGCGTGCAGGCCGGCGTTGTTCACCAGGACGTCCAGTCCGCCGTGCTGTTCGACGATCCCGCTCACCACCGCGCCGACCTCGCCCTCGTCAGCGACGTCACAGGTGACCCCGGTCGCGCTCAGGCCCTTCGCGGTGAGTTCGGCGGCCGCCTCGGTGGCGGCGCCGCCGTCGATGTCGGCGAGCACGACATGCGCGCCGAGGCCGGACAAGGCCTCGCCGAACGCCTTGCCGAAGCCCCGGCCGCCTCCGGTGATGAGGGCCACCTTGCCCTGGAATTCTGTCTGTTCCGGCATCAGAACCTCACTTCGGTCCGAATCGCTGGCCGGCGTCCAGACGGAGGCACTGGCCGTTGAGCATGGGGTTGTCGACGACGGCGAGGGCGAGCTTCGCGTACTCCTCGGGGTGGCCGAGGCGGCGGGGGAACGCGGCGTCCTTGACCAGCGCGGCCCGTACCTCGGCGGGGATCCTCTCGGTGGCGCCCGTCTCGAACAGGCTGGGTGCGATGGCGACGACGCGGATACCGAGCGAGCCGAGGTCGCGGGCCATGGTGAGGCTCATGCCGGCGATGGCCGCCTTGGCGGCCGAGTAGGCGACCTGGCCGATCTGCCCCTCGAAGGCGGCGATCGACGACGTGTTGACGATGACGCCCCGTTCACCGTCCGGCTCCTCGGGCTCGTTGCGGCTCATGTGCGCGGCGGCCAGCCGGCTGACGTTGAAGGTGGCGACGGCGTTGAGGTCGAGCACCCGGCGGAAGGTCTCCAGGTCGTGCGGCCCGTCCTTGCCGAGTGTGCGCCGTACGCTGCCGCCGCCCGCGGTGGTGACCGACACATGCAGCCCGCCCAGGGCTTCCACGGCGTCGCTCAGCGCGCTCTCCGTCGCCTCGAAGTCGGTGACGTCGACGGGATGGAAGCTCCCGCCGAACGCGGCGGCGACCTCGGCGCCCGCCGACGCCGGACGGTCGAGTACGGCGACCTCGGCGCCGCGGGCCGCGAGCAGCTCGGCAGTGGCCCGGCCCATACCGGACGCGCCGCCGAACACCACGGCCTTCTTGCCCTTGATCTCCATCGGGAACCTTTCGGGTCTGCTTCGGGTCTTCGCGCTTCTACTCGCTCAGGAGGACGCGGTCGCGGGGGAGGGCCGCAGGAGGGTGCACAGACGGTCGCGGTGGACGGCCGCGTCGCCGTACAGGACGCTGTCGGCCCTGGCCCGGCGCAGATAAAGGTGCAGGTCGTGCTCCCAGGTGAAGCCGATGCCCCCGTGCAGCTGGAGTGCCCGCGCTGCGACCTCGCCGGATCCCGCCGAGATGTACGAGGCGGCGGCACAGGCCGCGCGGGCCGCGTCGTCGGTGTCCGCGTCGGCGGCCATCGCCGCGTAGTGGGTGGCCGCGCGGGCGCCGTGCACGAGGAGCGCCATGTCGGCGGCGGAGTGCTTGACGGCCTGGAAGGTGCCGATCGGCTGCCCGAACTGCACACGGGTCGTGGTGTGTTCGACGGTGAGCTCCAGCAGACGCCGCATCACCCCGAGCGCGTCGGCACACCGCAGCACCGACGCCTCGTCGAGCAGCCGCTGGATCTCGGCGGGACCGCCGGTGAGGCGGCGGTCGCGCGGGACGCGTACGCCGTCCAGACGGACCTCGTGGAACGCGCGCGTCGGATCGAGGGTGCGCTGGCGGCGGACGGTGACGCCCGCGTCGTCGCGGTCGACGAGGAACGAGGCCGGGACGCCTTCGTGCAGGGCGGTGACGAGCAGCCAGCGGGCGCCGCCGGCGTCCTGCACCGCCGTCTTCGCCCCGTCGAGGACGCACACACTCCCGTCTGTGCGGGCGGTGGCACGGACGCCGTCGAGGGACCACGGGGCCCGCGGCTCGGCGAACGCCCAGGTGGCCCACGATGATCCGGCGGCCAGGACGGGCAGCACCTCGGACCGCAGGCCGGGTGAGCCCCCGGCGGCGAGTGCCCGGCCGACGATCGCGGTGGGCGCGAACGGACCCCGCCCGAGGGCGCGCCCCAACTCCTCGCCGACGAGGGCGAGTTCCACCAGTCCCTGGCCACTGCCGTCGTACTCCTCGGGCAGGCCGAGCCCGGGCCAGCCGAGGTCGGCGGTGAGCCGCCACACCTCGGGGTCGACGTCCTCGTCGCGGTCCAGCCACGCCCGTACGCGCTCGATCGGGGCCCGGTCCGCCAGCAGGTCGCGCGAGGCTTCGCGCAGCATGCTCTGCTCTTCGCTGAGCTCGAAGTTCACCCGAACAAGGTATCCTCTTTTCTGAATCGGGTCGAGATGTGCGACCGATGATCGGCGGTTGACCGCCGATTTCCAGGAGGATCCACGGAGAGGCTGTTGATCTCTCTCGTATTTAAGTACTCTCAATTGTATGGTTGATGCCGTGCTTCTCTCCGCGTGCCGTACCGCGATCGGAACCGCCCGACGGGGAACCCTGCGTGACACCAGTGCCTTCGAACTCGCCACCGTCGTCGTGCGCGAGGCCGCCTACCGCAGTGGGCTGCCGCTGGAGACGATCGACGACGTCGTCCTCGGCGAGTCCCTCGCCGGGGGCGGGGACATCGCCCGGTACGCGGCTCTCCAGGCCGGACTGACCCACGTACCCGGACTGGCCCACAACCGGCACTGCGCCTCCGGGCTGGCCAGTGTGGCAACCGCCGCCGGGAGCGTACGGGCCGGAATGGACCGCGTGGTCGTCGCGGGCGGCACCCACTCGTCGTCCACGGCGCCGGTGTCCCGGTGGCGGATCCCCGGCACCGACGACTGGCAGGACCCCTGGATGGCGCCGACCCACGTTCCGACGCCCGAGGCCCCCAACAACGACATGGGTGTCCTCGTCGGCTGGAACACCGCCCGGCTGGCCGGCCTCACCCGTGAGGAGATGGACGCGTGGGCGCTGCGCTCGCACGAGCGGGCCGTACGGGCCATCGACGAGGGCCGGTTCCACGACGAGATCGTGCCGGTGAAGGTCACGGGGAGGGACGGCGCGACCTCGGTCTTTCACATCGACGAGCATCCCCGGCGCGACACCACCGGCGAGAGGCTCGCCGCGCTGAAGGTGCTGCACCCCGAGATCGAGGGGTTCTCCATCACGGCGGGCAACTCCAGCGGGATCAACGACGGTGCGGCGGCGGTCGTGGTCGCCGGTTCGGATGTCGCCGCCGCGCACGGACTGACGCCGCTGGCGACCGTACGGTCCTGGGCGAGCGTCGGCGTCGACCCGGTCGAGACGGGGCTGGCGCCGATCGCCGCGATCCGCAAGGCGCTCGGCCGGGCCGGGCTCGGCATCGAGGACGTCGACCTCTTCGAGGTCAACGAGGCGTTCGCGGCGGTTGCCGTGGCCACGACTCGTGAACTGGGCCTCGACCCGGAGCGGGTGAATCCGTTCGGGAGCGGATGCAGCCTCGGCCACCCGATCGCGACCACCGGCACCCGCATGGTGGTGACCCTGGCGCACGAACTGCGCCGCAGGGGTGGCGGGACGGCGGTCGCGGCGATGTGCGCGGGTGGGGGGATGGGATCGGCGATGGTGCTGACGGTGTGAGGGTGCTTCCTCGGGGGCGGGCCTCGTCGGAGGACGAGGCAGGTGTTGGCGGGCGGTGCGCTCCCTGAGGGGCCTTGCTGAATTCGGGCGCGCCCGCGCCCCGAAAGGGGCGCGGGGAACTGCGCGACCAGGCCCCCCGGCCCGCAGATTCATGACCGCCCTTCCAGCGGAGCGCTATCGTGCCGCCCAGCTGACCGTCTTGGTCTGCAGATACTCGTCGAGCCCGAACTCGCCCCACTCCCGGCCGAGTCCGCTCTGTTTGTATCCGCCGAAGGCCGCCCGCGGATTCACGCCTGCGCTGCCGCCGTTGATCGTCACCCCGCCGGCCCGGACGCGCGACGCGATCTCGTGGGCGGCCACGGTGTCGGCGCTCCACACGGCGGCGGCGAGGCCGTACGGGCTGTCGTTCGCGATCCGGACCGCCTCCTCGTCGGTGGCGAACGGGATGACGACGCCGACCGGTCCGAAGAACTCCGTACGCGCGATGGTCATGCCGTTGTCGACGCCGGTGAAAAGGGTGGGTTCCACGAAGTAGCCCCGGTCGAGGCCCGCCGGGCGCTTGCCGCCGTGGACGATCCGGGCCCCTTCCTCCTCGCCGACCCGGATCAGCTTCTCGACCTTGTCCCGCTGGGCCTCGCTGATCAGCGGGCCCATGGTGGTGGCCGGGTCCGCCGGGTCGCCGACCCTGACGGCGGCGAGCCCTTCGCCCAGCCGGGCGACCAGTTCGTCGTGGACGGACTCGTGGACGAGCGTGCGGGTCAGCAGCGAGCAGCCCTGTCCGGCGTGGGTCGTGATGCCCGCGAGCGCGGACCGTACGGCGCCGTCGAGGTCGGCGTCGGCGCGGACGACACTGGCCGACTTGCCGCCGAGCTCGAGGACGACCTTCTTCAGGGAGGCCGCGGCCTGGGCGTAGACCGTGCGCCCGACGGTGTCCGACCCGGTGAAACTGACCAGGTCCACCATGGGGTGGGTGGTCAGCTCGCGGCCGGCCTCGATGTCGCCGGTGACGATGTTCAGCACGCCCGGGGGCAGCCCGGCGGCGTCGGCGAAGTCGCCGATCAGGAGGGACTCCAGCGGGGTCGCGGGCGCCGGTTTGAGTACGGCGGTGCAGCCCGCCGCGAGAGCCGGGATCACCTTCATCATGCTGAGGAAGAAGGGGAAGTTGTAGGCGGATATCAGGGCACACACGCCGAACGCCTCGCGGCGCAGCACCCCTTGGGAGATGCCGATGCCCGGCGCGACGGTGGGCTGCATCGGGCGCTCCCAGGCGAACGTCGGCATCACCCGCTCCGCCATGTCGCGCAGGTGCGCCACCGGCACGCGGGTCTGCAGGCCCTCCGCGAGGGGACGGACCGATCCCGCCTCGGCGATGTTGACGGCGACGAGGTCCGGGAGCCGGCGTTCCATCTCCTCGGCCATGCGCAACAGCACCGCGGCCCGCTCGGCGGGCTTCAGCCGGGACCACGGGCCCTCGTCGAAGGCCCGGCGCGCTGCCTCGACGGCGCGTCGCACATCCGTGAGCGAGGACTGGGGGACCTCGGCGATCAATTCCTCCGTGGCCGGATTGCGAACGGCGAGCGACGCCTCCGAATCGCCGTCCGTGCGACGCCCGTCAATGTAGAGCTGCGAAGAGAACGAGTAAGCCGTCGTCATGCAGTTGAGTGTACTTAATTGCAGGCGCAGGGGAAGGGGATGCGTTGATCGGCCCTGAGTCAGGCGCCTGTCAGGCTTCTTGAATGAGTCAGGCCGCTAATCCGTATGCTGAATCATTGACTAGACCGATCGGTACAGGTAACTTCGGCCTCATCCGCGGGGTGGATTCTGCGCGAACAACGATGTTCGAAAGAGGTACCGCCTGTGTTCAAGGAATTCGTCGTCTCCGGCGATTCACACATCATCGAGCCGGTCGATCTCTTCAAGACCCGGCTCCCCAAGAACCTGCGTGAACGGGCCCTCTGGGAAGAGGAGTTCACGCTCGACGAGCCGATCGTGCCGGGCGGGCACACGGAGTTCAAGAAACTGCACACCATCGGGTTCGACGGCTGGACCATCTCCAAATACCGTCAGACCGGCGGGGAGACCCCGGACGGCGATCCCGAGCACATCATCCGGGACATGAACATCGACGGCGTCGACGCCTCGGTGATGTTCCCGAACCTGTCGCTGTTCGTCCTGTTCACCGACGACCACGAACTGTCCATGGCGCACGCCCGTGTCTGGAACGACTACCTGGTCGAGCGGTATCTGCCGTACAAGGACCGGCTGCGCCCGACGGCGGCGATCCCCCTCACGAACGTGCCCGAGGCCGTCGCGGAGATCGAACGGATCGCACGCCTGGGCCTCGGGGCGATCCTCCTGCCGGAGATCCCGCCGCTGCCCTTCTACTCGCGGGAGTACGACCCGGTCTGGGCCGCGGCGCAGGCGCACGGGCTGCCGGTCTTCATCCACGTGGCCACCGGCGGGGTGAAGGTCAAGGAGGCGGTGTCCGAGACGGCGGTGACCGTCCGGGGTCTGATGAACGCCATGAACATGGGCAAGGGCAACCTGACCGACGACATGGTGGCGGGCCGCACCATGGGCTTCGCGGTCGGGTCGGCCGTGGCCGGTCCGCAGGGCATCATCGCCAGCCTCGTCGGCGGCGGTGTGTGCGAACGCTTCCCCGACCTGCACTTCAACCTGATCGAGTACACGGCCGGCTGGCTGGTCTCCTTCATGGGCTACATGGACAAGGCGTGGAAGACCGGCACCGGCCAGGACCCCGACTGGTGGCTCGGCTTCTGGGACGACAACCGTCCCCCGACCGAACAGCCTTCTATGGGGCGGCTGTTCGCCATCAACGACAAGTGGCCCTACCCGCTCAAGCCCACCGAGTACGTCCGGCGCCAGATCCACGTGCAGTTCGCGGACGACCCGACGGCCGTCAAGGCCCGCCACATCACCGGCCTCTCCACGATCATGTGGGGCAACGACTACCCGCACGCCGAGGGCACCTTCCGCGACAGCGCCGAGTGCATCGCGGAGAACTTCGACGGGGTCCCGGACGAGGACCGTGCGGCCATCCTCGGCGGCACACTGGCCGACGTCGTGCACTTCGACAAGAGCAGGAAGCTCGCGCCGCTTCCCCAGGACGCCTGAACCGCGCCTGGCCTGCGGCTGACAGACGGTTGCGCATTGACCGGCCCCCGGAGCGTGAGTGTCCGTGCTCCGGGGGCCGGTCGTCCGCGTGTGGGTGTCAGGGGCGTTCCGGTACCTCCGGTGTGTCCGGTACCGCGCCGATCAGGGCGAGGGCGGCCCGGGAGTACGCGGCCCGCCGCCGCCCGCTCACCATGAAGCTCGGGGGCGCGAAGTAGCCGACGTCGCGGGGGAGTGAGCCGGCGCGGCGGGCGAGGGTGTCCTTCGCCTCGGCGGTCGTCCCGCAGACGGCGATCTCGGTGACCATCTCGTCGGTGACCGCCCGGGCCATGGCGTCGGTGTCGCCCGTCCGGAACGCGGCGCGGAGCCGGGCGACCGGTTCCTCCCAGCCGTGGTGGGCGACATAGGGGTCGTACGTCTTCACCGTGAGGTAGAAGGCGATCATCCGGCGGGCGTCCGCGACGGCGCGCTCGGGCGCGGAGTCGTCGACCGCCGTGATGATCCAGCCGTGTTCGAGGAAACGCGACTCCGCGTCGCCGCCGCCCGCACCGCGCTCCACCGAGGGCCGTACGACGTCGTTCCACCAGGAGGAGGTGAACAGCCCGTGCCCGACGACACCGTCGGCGACCCGGCCCGCGGTCGCGGCCATGCCGGTGTTGAACGCGGCGAGCAGGACCGGGATGTCCAGCCGGCCGAGCACCGGCGCCCGGACATCGGCGTCGAGGGAGTAGAACTCCCCGGAGTAGCTGACCTTCTCGCCGTTCTCCGCATGCAGCCACGCCCGCACCGCGCCGACGGTCTCGGCGATCCGGGCCACGGGACGTTCGGCGGGCACGCCCAGCCAGTCCCGGTTGATCCTGAACGCGGCGCTGCCCAGACCGAGGAACAGCCGGCCCGGCGCCTGCGCGTGCAACTGGCGCAGGGCGGTGGCGTGCGCGTAGGGGGTGCGGGCGAACGCGTAGGCGATGGCAGGCCCCGCCAGGGCGTGTTCGGTGTTCGCCACGATGTCGGCCACCGTGAGGTAGGCGTCGTGATCGACGAACTCCCCCGCGCAGAAGGCGCCGACGCCGGCCGGCTCGGCCTCCCGCGCGACGTCCCGGCCGGGCCAGGGCATACCGAACAACATGGAAGCCTCCCCATCGCGCACTCTATAAAGTGCACTCTTTTTGTTCAGGCTAGGGGAGTGTCAGCGCAGTGTCCACTGCCGCCGGGGCACATCGGCGCGGTCGACCTCGGCCTTGCCGACGGGGTTGCCGATCTGTGTGTACGACAGTCCGGTGCGCAGTGCCTGGGTGCGCGTCGAGTCGAGCGACTCCCAGATCGCCCGGACGGTGCCCTGGATCGCGGCGGGCGGTTTGGCGGCGATGACGCGGGCGATGCCGTCGGCGCGGCCCCACAGTTCCGCACGCGGGAGCACCTCGCTGACCAGGCCGATCTGCAGGGCGCGGGCCGCCGACACGCGCTCGTCCAGGCCGAGCAGCGCGATGCGCAGCGCCTCACCGAGCGGGATGCGCCGGGCGAGGCCGATCGGCTCCAGGGCCGCGGTGAGTCCGTAGCTGACGTGTGGATCGAAGAAGGTGGCGTCGTCCGAGCAGATCACGATGTCGGCCTCGTTGAGCCAGTAGAAGGCGCCGCCGGCGGCCATCCCGTGCACCGCGCAGACCAGGGGTTTCCACACCTGGTTCAGCTTCGGCGAGAGGTACTCGCCGGGGTCGGTCTGCGACCAGACGTTGGGGTGGCGGTCGATGCCCTCCTTCACGTCCATGCCCGTGCAGAACGCCCGCTCGCCCGCGCCCCGCAACACGACGACGTGCACGTCGTCGTCGGTCTTGACGGTCTCCCAGAGGGCGGAGAACTCCTCCAGCATCCGCTGGTTGAAGCCGTTCATGACCTCGGGCCGGTTCAGGGTGATCGTGGCGACGTGGTCGGCCACCTCGAACAGGACGGTCTTGAGTTCCATCCGGCACTCCGTTCGTCGCGCTGTCTTGGTTCGTCATCTCGACGTGATCGAGGTAAGTAGTATACTTTTTTATGGTCTCCGGGCATCAGGACGGAAGCATCGGAACGGAACAGGATCCGCGGAGGGACCAGCGATGAGGCCACGTGTGGGGCAGATGCTCGCCAGTACGGTCGACACCACGGCGGTGATCGTCGTCCGCTGCCCAGAGCAGGAGTTGGAGGTCACCTGCGGCGGAGCGGCCATGGCCGAGGCGAACGGACCGGGGCCCGTAGCCACCGGCACCGCCGACCCCGACCTGATGGGCGGTTCCCTGCTGGGCAAGCGGTACGCCGACGAGGACCTCGGCCTGGAACTGCTCTGCACCAAGCAGGGACAGGGCACGCTGGCGGTGAACGGCGTCCCCATGCCGATGAAGAGTGCCAAGCCGCTCCCGGCCTCGGACTGAGGCGGGGCGGCCGATGAACATATCGATGCTGGTCGACATGGCCGCCGAGGGTTTCGGCGACCGTGTCGTGATCGGGCGCACGGACGACGGACTGACCGCCCCGCGACTACGTGAACTGGCCATCGGCGGGGCGCGGTTGGTGCGCTCGGCCGACGCCGACGCGATCGTGTACCTGGCGGTGAACGGCCCGGCCCTCCCGGTCGCACTGTTCGCCGCGGCCCGCGCCGGAGTCCCGCTGATCCCCGTCAACTACCGCCTGGGCGAAGCGCAGTTGGACGCACTGCTGGCCAACCACCCCCGCGCCCTGGGCATCGCCGGCCCGGAACACGGCGAGGCGTTGCGCCGGGCAGGGCTCGCCGTACGCAGCCCGGACCAGTGGCTCACCCGGGCGGCGGAGGCCGCGGCCGCTCCGGGCGGCGAGGAACCGGAGCCGTCACCCGAGTCCCCGGCGGTCCTCATCTACACGAGCGGCACGACCTCGACGCCGAAGGGCGTGGTCCTGCGCCACCACAACCTGGTGTCGTACGTACTCGGCACCGTGGAGTTCGCCGGCGCCGGCCCGGAAGAGGCGGCCCTGGTGAGCGTGCCGCCCTACCACATCGCCGCCGTGTCCAACGTGCTGACCAACCTGTACGCGGGGCGCCGCGCCCTGAGCCTCGACCAGTTCACCCCGGAGGGCTGGCTGGACCTGGTACGGCGGCAGCGCGTCACCAACGCGATGGTGGTGCCGACGATGCTCGCCCGCATCATGGACACCGACGGCCTGGACCGATCGGTGCCCTCGCTGCGCGCGCTCGCCTACGGCGGGGCCAGGATGCCCGTACGGGTGATCGAGACCGCGCTGCGCGCCTGGCCGCACGTCGACTTCGTGAACGCCTACGGGCTGACGGAGACCTCGTCCACCATCACGGTCCTGGGCCCGCAGGAGCACCGGACAGCCGTCGCGAGCGCCGATCCCGCCGTACGGGCCAGGCTGGGTTCGGCCGGTCTGCCCGTGCCGGGCGTCGAGCTGGAGGTCCGTGACACGTCCGGCGCGGTCGTCGGCCCCGGCCGGCCGGGGCAGATCTGGGTGCGCGGCGACCAGGTGTCGGGGGAGTACGCGGGGCAGGGTTCCGCGGTCGACGAGCGCGGGTTCTTCCACACCCGCGACCAGGGGCGGATCGACGCCGACGGCTATCTCCACATCGAGGGCAGGGCCGACGACACGATCATCCGGGGCGCCGAGAACATCGCGCCCGCCGAGATCGAGGACGTCCTGCTGCGTCACCCGGATGTGCTGGACGCGGTCGTCGTCGGAGTCCCGGACGAGGAGTGGGGCCAGCGCATCGAGGCCGTGGTCGTGGTCCGGGACGGCGCGGAGCTCGACGCCGGGGACCTGCGCGCACAGGTGCGCGGCACCCTGCGCGGCTCGAAGACGCCGGAGCGCATCACCCGCTGGCCCGAACTGCCCCGCACCCCGACCGGCAAGCTCGTGCGCCGCGACATCGTCGAGGCCCTGACCGCCGACCGTTGACCCGCTGACCGACGTACGCCGCCGCCAGGCCGTCGGCCGACAAGGATGAGAGACCGGCCCATGAGCACCGTCGCCAACAGCACCGATCCGATACCGGAGTTGACGCAGCGCACAGCCACGGCACTGCGCGGCTGGGCTCCCGATGGCACGGTGGAGTCGGTCGAACCGCTGACCGGCGGCACATCGAGCCTCACCTACGTCGCCGAACTGTCGGGTGTCCCCGCCGGATACGAGCGTGTCGTCCTCAAAGTTGCCCCGCCCGGCCTCCAACCGGTCCGCAACCGGGACGTGTTGCGCCAGGCGCGGCTCATGCAGGTGCTGGCGGGCGTGCCCGGCGTACGGGTACCGAAGGTGCTGTTCTGGGAGAAGGGCGCGCCCCCTGCCCAACAGCCGTTCGTGGGCATGGAGTTGGTACCCGGGGAGTGTGTGGAGCCGGTACTCGTGCCCCGGGGCGCACTGCCCGCCGCACAGGTGCGGGCCCGTGCCCTCGACGCGGCCCGGATGCTCGCCCACCTGCACCGCGCGGACCCCAAACGGACCGCCCTCGCCGTGGAGCCGGTGGTCACACCCGGCGCTGAGATCAACCGCTGGACCCGGGCCTTCACGACGGTCCCCGAAGACCTGCGCACCGGCTACGAGGCGGTCGAGGACCGGCTGCGAGCGACCGTTCCCGCCGCGCTGATGCCGGTGTTCACCCACGGCGACTACCGGCTCGGCAACACACTGTGCGACGCGGATTCCGTCAACGCGGTCATCGACTGGGAGATCTGGTCGCTCGGCGACCCGCGGGTCGACATCACCTGGCTGACCTTCTTCACGGACGAGGCCCACCACCCGGCGTCCCTGTCGGAGCAGCCGACCGGCATGCCGGGCAAGGCCGAACTCATCGACACCTACGAGGAAGCGCGGGGCGAACGGCTCCCGGACCTACGGTGGTTCGAGGCGCTGACGAAGTACAAGGAGTCGGCCGCCACCGCTCTGTTGATCAAGCGTGGCCGCAAGGCCGACCACCTGACCGACATGCACCGGCGCATGCTGCCGGCGCTGCCGGTCCTGCTGGCGGAGGCAACCGAACTACTGGGCTGAACGGTTGGGCAGACCCGCGCCCCGACTGGGGCGCGGACCTAGTACAGCCCGCCATCCACCCGAATCAGCGCCCCGGTCGTATAACTGGACGCGTCGCTGGCCAGATAGAGCGCCGTACTGATGATCTCCTCCGGCCGCCCGGGCCGCCCCACCGCACTACGCGTACTCTCCCGCTTCTCCGCCGACCAGGCCTTGGAGATGTCGGTCAGAAAAGGCCCGGCCGAGATCGTGTTGACGCGCACGGCAGGCCCGTACTCCAGAGCGAACACAGTCGTCAACGCGTTCAACGCGGCCTTCGCACCGGCATAGGGACCGAACCGCGGCTGCGGGAACAAGGCCCCCGACGACGAGACGTTGATGATCGAGCCGCCGTCCCCCGCCGCCATCCGCTCCCCGATCAGCGAGGCGAGCCGGAACGGCCCCTTGAAGTTGACCCCGATCACCTTGTCGAACAACTCCTCGCTGGTCTCCGCCGACGAGGGCGCCAACGGCGACATCCCCGCGTTGTTGACGAGGACGTCGACCTTCCCGAACTCCTCGTACGCCGCATCGGCGAGTCGCCCGAGGTCGTCCCAGTGCCCCACGTGCGCGGCGACCGGCAGCGCGCGCCGGCCCAGGCCGCGTACCTCCGCGGCAACCGCCTCGCAGGCGTCGGCCTTGCGACTGGCGATCACCACATCCGCACCGGCGGCGGCGAACGCCCGCACCATCTCGCGCCCCAGACCCCGGCTGCCGCCGGTGACGAGCGCGACCTTGCCGGACAGGTCGAACAGGTCGGCCGGGGCGATGGACTTGGCATCGCGGGACCCACTCATACGTCCGCCCGGCCCTTGAGGCTGTCGTCCTCGACGATGTGCGCGTACCGCTTGCGCGCGGACTCCAGCTTCGGCGGGATGTGCTCGCTCGGGAACAGGCCCTCCGCCGGCCGGTAGTTCCTCAGCAGCCGCTTGGCGATCGTGGTGCGGTGCACCTCGGTGGGGCCGTCGGCGAGGGCGAGGTTCGGCGCGGCCATCCACCACTTGGCGAGCGGCAGTTCGTTGGTCGTGCCGAGCGAACCGTGCACATGCAGGGCCCGCTGGATGATGTCGTGCAGCACCTTGGCCGTCTGGACCTTGCACATCGCGATCTGGGTGCGGGCCGCGCCGTGCGGCTGGGTGTCGATGAGCCAGGCGGTGTGCAGCACGAGCAGCCGGAACTGCTGCAACTCCACCCAGGAGTCCGCGATGAACTGCTGCACCGCCTGCTTCTCCGAGAGCAGGGTGCCCTGTGTACGCCGGGACAACGCCCGTTCGCACATCATGTCGAAGGCGCGCGTGCACTTGCCCACCGTACGCATCGCGTGATGCACCCGGCCGCCGCCGAGGCGTGCCTGGGCGACCTTGAAGCCCTCGCCCGGGCCGCCGAGCATGGCGTCGAGCGGGACCCGGACCTGGTCGTAGCGGATGTAGGCGTGGATGCCCTCGTCGAGGTTGTCGCGTTCGTCCATGGTGCCGACGTTGCGCTTGATCTCGATGCCCGGCGTCTCGGCGGGCACGATGAACATCGACATGCGGGCGTGCGGCGGCGCGTCCGGGTCGGTCACGGCCATGACGATGAGGAACGCGGCGTAACGGGCGTTGGACGAGAACCACTTCTCGCCGTCGATCACCCAGTCCTCCCCGTCGCGCCGGGCATGGCAGACGAACTCCTTGGGGTCGGCGCCCGCCTGCGGTTCGGTCATCGAGAAGGTGGAGACGATGTCCCCGTCGAGCAACGGCCGCAGATAGCGGGCCTTCTGCTCCTCGGTGCCGAACATGGCGAGGATCTCGGCGTTGCCGGTGTCCGGGGCGGCGGTGCCGAAGACCGTCGGGGCCCAGTAGGAGCGGCCGAGGATCTCGTTGAGGTACGCGAGCCTGACCTGTCCGTACCCCGCGCCGCCCAGTTCGGGGCCGAGATGGCAGGCCCAGAGGCCCTGCGCCCGGACCTTGTCCTGCAGCGGCCGCAGGATCGCACGGGCCTTCTCGTTGCGGGTGTCGTACGGGTCGCCCCCGTGCGGGAACAGGAGGTCGAGCGGCTCGACCTCCTCACGTACGAAGGTCGTCGCCCAGTCCAGCTTGGCCTGGAAATCGGGTTCGATCGAGAAATCCAGCATGACGAAAACAGTATACTTTTTATGGCCCTCGGTCCATACTGGAGCGCGTTCTTCGTTGGTTGGGTATGCGCAATAGCGTTTCAGGAGCGTTCAGGCTCGGAGGAGTTGGTCCGATGCAGAGGCCCATGGAAGGTGTGCGGGTTCTCGAGGTCGCACAGTTCACCTTCGTCCCGGCGGCGGGTGCCGTCCTCGCGGACTGGGGTGCCGACGTGATCAAGATCGAGCACGCCGAACGGGGCGACGGCCAGCGCGGCCTGGTGCGGGTGCTCGGGTACGACGCCGTCAGCAAGGATTCGTCGTTCTTCCCGATCGTGGAAGGTCCCAACCGCGGGAAACGCAGCGTCGGTCTCGCCCTGGAGAAACCGTCCGCGCGGCGCGTGCTGGACGAACTCATCCGCGACAGCGACGTGTTCCTCACGAACTTCCTGCCCGACGCACGGGCGAAGCTGCGCATCGATGTCGAGGACGTCCGGGCGGTCAACCCGGACATCATCTACGTCCGGGGCAGCGGCTTCGGCGCCCGTGGCGAGGAGGCGCGCAAGGGCGGCTACGACAGCACGGCCTTCTGGGCGCGCGGCGGCAGCGGCGCCGGTGTCACCCCGGCCGGCGCGGAGCGGATGATCCGGATGCCCGCCGGTGCCTACGGCGACGCGATCGGCGGCATGACCATCGCCGGAGGCATCGCCGCCGCTCTCTACTCCCGCGCCACGACCGGCGAACCGTCCGTCGTGGACGTGTCGTTGCTCGGCGTGGGCGCCTGGGCGACACAGTTCACGGTCAACATGGCGCTGATGAACGGCGGCCCGCTCCCGGTGAACATCCAACCCCGGTACGGCTCGGCCACCAACCCCCTCATCGGGGCCTACCGCAGCTCGGACGGCCGCTGGATCGAACTGTCGATGCTGCAACCCGGCCGGTACTGGGCCGAGTTCTGCACGCTGGCCGGCCGCGAGGAACTCGCCCTCGACGAACGCTTCGACAGCACCGAGAAGTTGATGGCGAACGCCGGCGAGGCCGCCGAGATCGTCGCCGGGCTCATCGAGTCCCGCCCGTACGACGAGTGGGTGGAGATCCTCTCCCGGGGCGAGGGCCAGTGGGCGGCCGTGCAGAGTGCCTGGGAGGTCGGCCAGGATCCGGCGCTGCGCGCCAACGGTCTCATCGCCCCCGTGGTGGACGCCGAGGGGGTCGACCGTGAACTGGTCGCGAACCCGGTCCAGTTCGACGAGACCCCGGCCACCCTTACCCGGGCGCCCCTGTTCGCTGAGCACACCGACGACGTCCTGCGCTCGCTCGGCATCGGCGAGGAGGAGCTCATCGCGCTCAAGATCGATGGCGCGGCGACGTGACCCCTGTACGAGACGACCCCGTAGGACGTGACCTCGTACGACATGACCCCCGTACGGCGTGACGGCGGACGACGTGACGAACGTACGACGAGAGGAGCCGGGATGAGCACGACACTCGAACCCGAGGGAACCCACGAGGGAGTCCCCGCCTACCACTTCGACAACCGGCTCGGCGGACCGGTGCTCAGCCATCAACAGCGCTGGGACGAACTCGCCGTCACCCACTCCGGGTTCCGGAGCACCATCGCGCAAGGCTACTGGGTCGTCACCGAGAGCGAGGCGATCCAGCGGGCGCTCCAGGACTGGCGGACCTTCTCCAGCGAGTCGGTGACGGTGCTCAACCCGAATCCGCGGTTCCTGTGGATCCCGGAGATGCTGGACCCGCCCCAGCACACCGAGTGGCGACGGCTGTTGGGCAAGCACTTCTCCCCGAAGGCCGCCGCCGCCGACGAACCGAAGATCCGGAGGATCGCCGGCGGCCTGATCGACGGACTGAAGGACGCCGGAAGCGCCGACGTCCTCGACGCCTTCGCCCGCCAGTTCCCGACCCGGATCTTCATGGACCTGATGGGGCTGCCCGAGGAGGACCTCGGCCAGTTCCTTCACTGGACACACGACCTGCTGCATCTGACCTACGGCGAAGACCCGGACGGGCAGCGGCAGTTGGCGGCCATGAACGCCGTGTCCGACTACTTCGACGAGCAGATCGCCCTGCGCCGTGAGTCCCCGCGCGACGACCTGCTGTCACGTGCGATGACCTGGACGATCGACGGTGAGAAGATCAGCGACAGGGACATGCACGCGTTCTGTGTCCTGTTCTTCCAGGCGGGCTTCGACACCGTCCCGATCTCTGTCGGCTGGGCGCTCTACCACTTCGCCACGCACCCCGAGCAGCGTGCGGCGATCGTCGCCGACCCCTCGCTCATCTCCACCGCCGTGGAGGAGATCCTGCGCGTCTACTCGCCCGTCGTCCCGGCCCGCAAGGCGACGCGGGACGTCGAGATCGGCGGCTGCCCGGTCCGCGCCGGCGACATGGTGATGCTCCCGGTCGCGGTCACCAACCGCGACCCCGGCCGGTACGACAACCCCCTGGAAGTGGACCTGCACCGGGACACCACCAACCACATCGCCTTCGGCTCGGGCCCCCACCGCTGCCTCGGCTCGCACCTCGCCCGCCTCGAACTCAACGTGGCCATTGAGGAATGGCACCGGCGCATCCCCGACTACGAGGTCGAGCCCGGCCAGGACATCGAGGCGCACGGCAACATGTACGGCATCAAGCAGCTCCGGCTCACCTGGTGAGCGCCGCTACGGACCGTCCGCTCAGCGCGGCCGACCTCTACCACACGGGGATCGTGGTCCCGGACGTCGACGAGTGGAAGAGCCGGATGACCGAGGTCGCCGGCTACCGGTGGACCGAGACCATGTACGCCGAACTGCCGGTCCGCCTCGCCGACGGCGAACGGGTACTGCCCCTGCGCTTCGCGTACTCGCTCGACGCCCCGCACATCGAACTCGTCCAGGAGATCCCCGGGACACCGTGGACCGCGGCCGAGCACATCGCCACGCATCACCTCGGCTACTTCTGCGACGACGTCCCGACGACGTCGAAACGGCTGGCGGAGGCGGGCTTCGCCCTGGAGGCCTGCGCCGTGATCGACGGAGAACCGTCGATCTTCGCCTACCACCTGGCTCCCTCCGGCCTGCGCATCGAGATCGTGGACCGCGCCCGGATGCCGGACTTCGCCTCCTACCTGCGGTCGAAAACACCTCAGTGACAGAGAAGGACACGACGTACGTGGCACCGATCCCAAACACCTTCACCACCTTCACCGAGGAGCACGAGGCGCTTCGTTCGACGCTGCGCCGCTTCCTCGCGGACAAGGCACCGAGCGAGGCGGTGCGCCGCTCGATGGAGTCGGAGGAGGGCCACGACCCGGTGCTCTGGCGGCAGATGGCGGCCCAACTCGGCCTGCACGGAATCGCGTTGCCGGAGGAGTGCGGCGGTTTCGGCGGCGGCCCGGTCGAGTTGGGGATCGTCCTGGAGGAGCTGGGGCGGGTCCTGCTGCCCTCCCCGTACTTCGCCACCGTGGCCCTCGCCGGCCAGGCCCTCACCGCGTCCGGCGACGACACCGCGAAGGCGCGCTGGCTGCCCGCGATCGCCGACGGTTCGCTGACCGGCACCCTGGCGCTGGCAGAGGCCGGCGGGTCGTGGCGCGTCGAGGACGTGGCTGCCTCGGCGACGCGCGACGAAAAGGGCGACACGGGCTGGCGGGTGTCGGGCACGAAGATGTTCGTGATCGACGGCCACAGCGCCGACCTGCTGCTCATCGCCGCCCGCGCCGACACGGGTCCCGGCCTGTTCGCCGTGGACGGCAACGCGCCCGGGGTGACCCGTACCCGGCTGGAGACACTCGACCCGACGCGGCGCCTGGCGCGGATCGACCTCGACGGGGTGACCGCGGCGCGGGTCGGCCCGGAGGGGGACGCCACGGAGTATCTGCGGGCCGTCGTCGACCTCGTGGCCGTCGCGCTCGCCGCCGAGCAGGTCGGCGGGGCGCAGGCCTGTCTGGACGCCGCGGTGGAGTACGCGAAGGTCCGGGTTCAGTTCGGCCGCCCCATCGGGTCGTTCCAGGCGGTCAAGCACAAGTGCGCCGACATGCTGCTCCAGGTCGAGGCCGCCCGCTCGGCGGCCTACCGCGCGATGTCCGTGGCGGCCGGGGAACCGGACGAACTGCCGGTGTCCGCCGCGCTCGCCGCCGCGTACTGCGCGAACGCCTTCACCCATGCCGCCAAGGAGAACATCCAGATCCACGGTGGCATCGGCTACACGTGGGAACACGACGCACATCTGTACCTGAAGCGCGCGAAGTCGTCCGAGCAGCTCTTCGGCAGCCCGGCGACGCACCGCGCCCGACTGGCGGACCTGGTCGGAATCCGGAACGGCCCCCCGGCACGGCGTCTGTGACCTCTGTGACGCAAGTTCAGGTCACTGAATCACATGGTTCTCGTCACTTCGGACGGCAATTGTGGCGATCGTTGACCTACCCCTCATCAATTAAGTGTACTTTATAGCTCTGGTCTGGTGACGAAAGGGCTCCTCCCGTGGGAATTCGCGACCGCCTGTCCCGGCTGCTGACCGAGGCCCCGGCCAACGCCGAGGCGATCGAGTACGAGGGCGACTGGTGGACCTGGGGGCAGATCCAGGAGACCGCGCGTGATGTCGGCGACGTGCTCGACGCGCTGGGGCTGCCCGCCGGTGGCCGCGTCGGTGTCGTCCTGGAGAACCGGCCCGAGCACGTGGCCGTGGTCGCCGCGGTGATCGCCTCCGGGCGCTGTCTGGTGATGCTGAGCCCCTTGCAGCCCGCGGCGCGCCTCGCCGCCGACATCGCGCGCTGTGAGCCGCCCGTCCTCGTCGCCGGCGCCGAAGTCCTGTCCCGCGAGGGCGTGTTGAGCACGGTGACCGGTCGCGGCGCGGCCCTGGAGGCCGGCACCGACGGCACCATCAGGATCGCGGGCGGCACCCCGTCCCCCGGGGCACCCACAGCCGGCCCCGACGTCGCCGTGGAGATGCTGACCTCGGGTACCACCGGCCCACCGAAACGCGTACACCTGCGCATCGGACAGCTGGACCAGGCCCTCGTCTCCGGCGGCCAGACCCCGAAGGACACACGGCTGCTGTCGAGGTCGGCGGCGCTCGTGGCCACCCCGCTCGTGCACATCAGCGGCCTGTGGCGGGCGCTCGCCTGTCTCGCCACCGGGCGCCGCATGCTTCTCATGCCCCGGTTCGCCGTCGACCCCTGGGTGGACGCCGTGGAGCGCCACCGGCTGCGCGCGGCGAGCCTGGTACCGGCAGCCATCCGCGCCGTACTCGACGCGGGTGTCCCGAAGGAGCGGCTGGCGAGCCTCCAGGTCGTCACCTCCGGCACCGCGCCCTGCCCGGCGGAACTCGCCGACGCGTTCTTCCGTACGTACGGAATCCCCGTCCTGATGACCTACGGAGCCACCGAGTTCGCCGGAGCGGTGGCCGGCTGGACGCTGCCGCTGCACGAGCGGTGGTGGCAGCGGAAGGCGGGCAGCGCCGGACGCGCCTTCGCCGGTGTCGAACTGCGGGTGACCGGCGAGGACGGAGTCGAGCTGCCCGCCGGCAGGCCCGGCAGCCTGGAGGTCCGCACCGAGCAGAGCACCCGGGGCGGCCGGGCCTGGACGCGGACCAGCGATCTCGCCCGGATCGACGCCGACGGGTTCGTCTGGATCGAGGGCCGTGCGGACGACGCCATCATCCGCGGCGGCTTCAAGGTGCAGCCGGAGACCGTCCAACGCGTCCTGGAGACCCACCCCGCCGTCCGGGAGGCGGCCGTCGCGGGCTTGCCGGACCCGAGGCTCGGCGAGGTGCCGGTCGCGGCGGTCGAGACCGAGCCGGACCTGCCCGTTCCGGACACCGCCGAACTCGTGGCCCTCTGCCGTTCCCGGCTCACCCCGTACGAGGTGCCGGCGCACATCGTCGTCGTCGACGCGCTGCCCCGCACCCCGTCGAGCAAGGTCAGCCGCGTGGATCTGCTGGAACTGGTCCGCGTCCGCCTCGCACAGCAGGAGCGCGTAAAGGAGGAACAGCGATGACCGGCCCCCGGACGGACACACAGACGGACACACAGACGGACACACAGACGGGCACGCGGGAGAAGCCCGCCGAGCGGTTCGGCGTACTGACCGACGAGGCGGTCGAGCGCTCCCGCCGCCGCCTGGGCGTCCCCCAGCCGCAGCACAACCCCCCGCACAACTACGAGGTGACCTGGGACGGCGTGCGCCACTTCGCGTACGGCTACGGTGACGACAACCCCCTGTACTGCGACCCGGAGCACGCGGCCCGGACCCGCTGGGGCGCGCTCGTCGCACCGCCCACCTTCCTCTACACGATGGGGGAGGACGCTGCCCCGAAGCCGGACCCGGAGACCAAGGCACTGCTGAAGGGCGACCCCTTCGCCGGACTCGGTTCCTACCAGGCGGTGATGGAGTTCGAGTGGTGGCGCCCGCTCCAACTGGGCGACCGGTGCCGGGTGTTGCAGACCCAGGTGGGCGTCCATCTCAAGCGCAGCAGCTTCGGCGGGCGCACGGCACACGTCGTCCGCGACTACCTCTACGCCAACGGGCGGGGTGAGATGCACGCCCTGCGGCGGGGCACCTGGATCAACGCCGAACGGCACACGTCGAAGAAGCGGGCCAAGGAACACCTGGCGCAGGAGCCCTACACCGCCGGCCGACTCGCCGAGATCGACGCCGCCTACGCGGCCGAGACCCGGCGCGGCGCCGAACCCCGCTTCTGGGAGGACGTGGAGATCGGCGACGAGCTCCAGCCCCGGGTGAAGGGGCCGCTCACCACCACGGACGTGGTCGTCTGGCATCTGGGCTGGGGTATGCAGCTCACCCCGCCGGGGGCCTTCGGGATCGCCGCGCGCGTCCGGCGCAAGGCCCCGGGACTGTATCCGCCGAACCCGCTGAACGTGCCGGACACCGTGCAGCGACTGCACTGGGAACCCGAGCGGGCCAAGGAACTCGGACTGCCGAACTCGTACGACTACGGCGGGATGCGCGAGACCTGGCTGTGTCATCTGCTCACCGACTGGATCGGCGACGACGGCTGGCTGTGGAAACTGCGCTGCGAGCACCGCAGGTTCAACTATCTCGGCGACACCACCTGGGTGCGCGGCACGGTCACCGACAAACGGCGGGTGGACGGGCGGGCCGAGGTGCACATCGAGGTGCGCTGCGAGAACCAGCGCGGTGAGGTGACCACGCCCGGTACGGCCGTCGTCCTGCTGCCGACCCGCGATCGCGCGGTCGACCTCCCGGCACCGCCCGCCGGGGACCTGGACGGCATGGTCGCCCATGAACTGGCCCAATTCGCCGTGACCGGCGATCAGTTGAACGATTCGAGGAGGTAGACGTGTCCGACGAGGTGCTGGTGGAGCGCCGTGGCGCGGTCCAGGTCATCACGATCAATCGCCCGGCGGTGAAGAACGCGCTGGACGCCGGGGTGGCCGCCGGCGTGGCGGCGGCTGTGGACGAGCTCGACGAGTCGGACGAGTTGCGGGCGGGCGTCCTCACGGGAGCCGGCGACACGTTCTCGGCCGGGATGGACCTCAAGGCGTGGCTGCGCGGCGAGTCACCCGCGATCGAGGGCCGCGGACTGTGCGGGATCACCCTGACACCGCCGCGCAAACCGCTGGTCGCCGCGGTCGAGGGCTGGGCCCTGGCCGGCGGCTTCGAACTCCTGCTGGCCTGCGACCTGGTGGTCGCCTCCCGCACCGCGCGCCTCGGCGTCCCCGAGGTGCGACGGTCCCTGGTCGCCCGCGCCGGCGCGGCCCTCCACCTCCCGCGCCGCATCCCGTACGCCATCGCGCTCGAACTGCTGCTGACCGGCGAACCGATCAGCGCGGTACGGGCGGCCGAGGTCGGCCTCGTCAACCGGCTGACCGACGAGGGCGGTGCCCTCGACGGCGCGCTCGCCCTCGCCGCGACGATCGCGTCGAACGGCCCGCTCGCCGTCGCGGCCACCAAGGAGATCGCGAGCCACGCTCCGGACTGGACGCTGGAGGAGGGGTGGGCGCGGCAGTTCGAGATCGCCGCTCCCGTCTTCCGGTCGGAGGACGCCCGCGAAGGGGCCGCCGCGTTCGCCGAGAAGCGGGCGGCGGTCTGGAAGGGCCGCTGAGACCTCGCACTCCGCCCTAAAATGAGTGTCCGTAATTAAGTTGAGTGGAGAGGGTGACCATGACGACGGGACCTCTCGTCGGCTGCCGGGTCGTCGAACTCGGTGGCATCGGGCCGGGGCCGTTCGCCGGGATGCTGCTCGCCGACCTCGGGGCGGAGGTCGTCCGGGTGGACCGGCCCGGGCGGGCGGACGAACCGGACGCGGGCGGACCGGCGGACGTACTCAACCGGGGGAAACGGTCGGTCGTACTCGACCTGAAGCAACCGGCCGGAGCCGCCGCGCTCCTCCAACTCGTCGAACGCGCCGACGTGTTGATCGAGGGCTTCCGCCCCGGTGTCACCGAACGGCTGGGCGTCGGGCCGCACGACTGCCTGGCCCGCAACGCCCGCCTGGTCTACGGCCGGATGACCGGCTGGGGCCAGGACGGCCCGCTGGCAGCCGCCGCCGGACACGACATCACCTACATCGCGGTGACGGGCGCCCTCGGCGCGATCGGGGAGGCGGGCGGGCCGCCACGCATCCCGCTCAACCTCGTCGGCGACTTCGGGGGCGGCGGCTGCTACCTGGTGATCGGCGTCCTGGCCGCCCTGCACGCCGCCGCACGCACAGGCCGGGGCCAGGTCGTCGACGCCGCCATCGTCGACGGCACCTCCCACCTTCTCGCCAGCACCTTCGCCAAACTCGGGCGCGGCGAGTGGAGCGACGAGCGCGGGGTCAACCGCTTCGACGGAGGCTGGCCCTTCTACGCCGTGTACGCGACCCGGGACGGCCGCCATGTGGCCGTCGGCGCGTTGGAGCGCAAGTTCTACCGGCGTCTGGTCGAGCTGCTCGACCTGGGCGTCGACCCGGACCGGCAGCACGACCGCTCGACCTGGCCGCAGCTGCGACACCTGCTGGAAAAGCGGTTCGCGGAGCGCACCCGCGACGAGTGGGCGGCCCTGTTCGAGGGCACCGACGCCTGCGTGGCCCCCGTCCTGAGCCTCACCGAGGCGGCAGCTCACCCCCACCTGGCCGCCCGCTCCACCCTGACCGCACCGGACGGTGTCGTCCAGCCGGCCGCCGCCCCCCGCTTCTCGGACACCCCGACCCGCCCCGCGACGACCGCACCCGCGGTCGGCGCGGACACCCGCGCCGTGTTCAGGGACTGGCAGGTCGACGGCGTCGACGCGCTGCTCGGCAGTGGCGCCGCAGCGCAACTCCCCACCGACTGAGAGGACTTTCCCATGCGAGACGCCGTCATCGTCGACGCCGTACGCGCCCCGATCGGCAAGCGCAACGGCTCGCTGGCCTCGGTGCACGCGGCCGATCTGTCGGCCGAGGTACTCAAGGCCCTCGTCGAGCGCACCGGCATCGACCCCGGCACGGTGGACGACGTGGTCTGGGGCTGTGTCACCCAGATCGGCGACCAGTCCAGCAACGTCGGCCGGTTCGCCGTACTCGCCGCCGGCTGGCCCGAACACGTCCCGGCCGTCACGGTCAACCGGGCCTGCGGCTCCAGTCAGCAGGCGGTCGACCAGGCCGCGCACGCCGTCATGTCGGGCCAGTACGACATGGTGGTGGCCGGCGGCGTCGAGACCATGAGCCGGGTGCCGCTCGGCTCGCACCGGACCACGGGACAGCCGTACGGACCGGCCGCCATCGCCCGCTACGACGGCTTCGAGTTCAGCCAGGGCACAGGAGCCGAACTCATCGCCGAACGCTGGAAGTTGAGCCGCAACCGGCTCGACGAGTTCGCCTCCGCCTCACACGCCAAGGCCGCAGCGGCGATCGACTCGGGCGTCTTCGACGACCACATCGTGCCGATCGAGGCCGACGGCACCAAGTTCACCGTCGACGAGGGCCTGCGACGCGGCACGACCCCCGACACGCTGGCCGGGCTCAAGCCGTCGTTCAAGGAGGACGGCGTCATCCATGCCGGAAACTCCTCCCAGATCTCCGACGGCGCCGCCGCCCTGCTCATCACCACCCCGGAACGCGCCCGCGACCTAGGCCTCACCCCGATCGCCCGCTACCACACCGGTGCGGTGAGCGGCGCGGACCCGATCACCATGCTCCTGGGCCCGATCCCCGCGACCGAGAAGGTACTGCGCCGCTCCGGGCTGTCCATCGAGGACATGGGTGTCTACGAGGTCAACGAGGCGTTCGCCCCCGTCCCGTTGGCCTGGCTGGCCGAGACGGGCGCCGACCCCGAACGCCTCAACCCCCTGGGCGGCGCGATCGGCGTAGGCCACCCCCTCGGCGGCTCGGGCGCCATCCTGATGACCCGGCTGCTGGCCCGCATGCGCCAACAGGGCCTGCGGTACGGCCTCCAGACGATGTGCGAGGGCGGCGGCACGGCAAACGCGACGATCATCGAGCTGTTGTGACCCAGAGGGGCGCGACGCTGACGAGTGGCGCCCAGTAAGGGGCTGCGTTCAGGCTCGCGGGGAACTGCGCGACAAGCCACGACGGCGCTGCAGCCGATCGACAACCCATCGATGCCCTTCCAGCGCAACGCTCAGCGGGGCAACCCGAGCCCCCGCTCTGCGACCTGCGTCCGCAGAACCTCGTTGGCCCCGCCGGCAATGGTGTACGCCCGCGCGTACAGATGCGCGTCCTGCCACCACCCACCCGCCACAACCCCCGCGTCGCCCTCGACGAGCAACCCGTCCGTTCCCTGCAGGCGCAGCCCGAACTCGGCCAGATCATGGTTGAGTTCACTGAAGAAGATCTTGCCCAGCAGGGCATCCCCAACCCCCTCCGTACCGTGCAGCATCCGAGACTGCGCCAGCGAGATCATCGCCGCGTTCACCTGCACCCGCGCCGCCAGCTCCCCGATCGTCTGCCGGGTGGCGGAGTCCTCCAGCGCGGGCCGGCCACCGACCGGTGTCTCCTCCGCGAGCCGCACCAGGTCGTCCAGTACGGCGGACAACTCGGCGCCGCGCGCGGCCACCCCGGAACGCTCCCGCCCGAGGCTGCTCATCGCCACCCGCCAGCCGTCGTTCACCCGGCCGATGACGTTCGCGGCCGGAATCCGGACGCCGTCGAGGAACACCTCGTTGAAGTCGGTGGTCCCGGTGATCTCGCGCAGCGGCCGGATGTCGACCCCCGGGCTGCGCATGTCCAGCGCGAACGCGGTGATGCCCTTGTGCTTGGGCGCGTCACCGTCGGTGCGCGCCAACAGGTACCCCATGTCGGCGTGCTGACCGTTGGTCGTCCACACCTTCTGGCCGTCGACGACGAACACGGCGCCGTCGTCGTCGGCCCCGCCCTCCCGGCGCGCCCGGGTCCGCAGCGAGGCCAGATCACTCCCCGCCTCCGGCTCGCTGAACAGCTGGCACCACACGTCCTCGCAGGCACGGATGCGGGGCAGGAAACGTGCCCGCTGCTCGTCGGTGCCGAAGTCGAGCAAGGCGCCCGAGGCCAGCGAGGCCGCGCCGACGGGCGGCCAGGTGCGGGCGAGGGCGATCTCCTCGGCGACGACGAACGGTTCGAGGGGATGGGCGTCGGGCCGGCCGCCGTACTCGGCGGGCCAGTCGATGCCCAGGAGGCCCGCCTCGTACAGCTTCGCGGTCCACTCCCGGATCGCCGGCATCAGCGTGGGTTCCGGTGCGCGCACACCGGAGTGGGTCTTGACGCCCGGCGCGTGCTCGGCGACGAAGGCCCGCACCTTCCTCCGGAACGCCTCGAGTTCGGGGGTGGACTCCAGTCGCATCGCTGCCGGCTCCTTAACGTCGTCGTCACGCGCACGATCTCGAAATGAGGGTACTCTAACCGTGCTGATGGCCTATCGCCAGAGACCAGGAGCGCAACGGGAAACACCGATCCGATCTCGGCGTCCGGCACCCGGCTCGCACGTCACCCGCGCCACCGACGAATAGACTGGGGATCCGCAATATCCCCGCTGAGGAGTTGGCCCCATGGCGACTGCCGTCGACCGCGAACCCGCCGACGGCGAGGCCGGTGTCCCGGTCGGCAAGCTGGCCGCACAGACCGCGCACCGCATCGAGGCGACCGTGATCCGCCAGGGCTGGCCCGTCGGCGAGTCCCTGGGCTCCGAGGTGGACCTGCGGGAGCGCCTGGGCGTGAGCCGTGCGGTGCTGCGCGAGGCGGTACGCCTGGTCGAGCACCACCAGGTCGCCCGGATGCGGCGCGGCCCGAACGGCGGCCTGATCGTCTGCGCCCCCGACGCGGGGCCGGCGACCCGGGCCATGGTGATCTACCTCGAGTACGTCGGCACCAGCGTCACCGACCTGCTCCAGGCCCGCCGGCTCCTCGAACCGATCGCGGCGGGCCTCGCCGCGGACCGCATCACCGAAGAGGGCATCGCCACCCTCCGCGCCACGCTCGAAGGCGAACTCGCCCACTGGGACGACCCGTCGGTCCACTCGCAGGACCCCCTTCACCCGGTGCTCGGGCAGCTCTCCGGAAACCCGGTGCTGCACCTGTTCATCGACGTGCTCACCCGCCTCACCGCCCGGTACGCGCACACCTCCCGCCGGGTCACCAAGGCCGAGATGCACGCGGCGAAGGAGACCTCGCACCGGGCCCACCGCGCGGTCGTCGAGGCAGTGATCGCCGACGACGGCGCCCGCGCGCAGACCGAACTCACCGCCCACCTGGAGTCGGTCGCCGCCTGGATCGAGAAGCACCGGGTGCACCGCGGACAGCGGATCGCGGGGAACGTGGTCGAGCCCGAACTCGCCGAGGGTCTGCGGGCCAAGCTCGCCGAGGTGGTGGCCGCCCGGATCCACGACGACATCGCGGCGCGCGGCTGGCAGATCGGCATGGTGCTCGGCTCGGAGACCGACCTGCTGGCCCGCTACGGCATCAGCCGTGCCGTGCTGCGGGAGGCCGTCCGGCTCCTGGAGTACCACTCGGTCGCCCGGATGCGCCGGGGCCCCGGCGGCGGACTGGTCGTCACCGCGCCGGAACCGCAGGCCAGCATCGACACGATGGCCCTCTTCCTCGAATACCAGGGCGTCACGGCCGACGACCTGCGGATCGTCCGCAACGCCATCGAACTCGGCATCATCGCCAGAGTGACCGCCCGGCACGCCAGGGGCGACACCGAGGTCGTCGAACGCCTCACCAAGGCCGTCCGCTGGCCCACCGAGGGCCCGGCCGACGAACTCCGCAAGGCCGACCTGTTCCACTCCGAACTGGCCGCCCTGGCCGACAACCCGGTGCTGTCGCTCTTCCTCTCCATCATCACCGAACTGTTCCGCCGCCATGCCTCCGGCCACGACCGTCCGCTGCCCGGTGACACGGCGGCCGAGGAGGTCCAGCACGTGCACCAGCGCATCCTCGACGCGATCGTGCAGGGTGACGCCGGGGTCGCCCGCCACCGGATGGGCCGGCATTTGGATGCACTCATTCCCTGGTGGCACTGACAAGGCGTGACCGTGTACGGCTGTGTACTGCCACTTTCCTGATCGCTCTGGACCGAGGAAGGTAATTACGTATACTGAATAGGGTCCACTGAAGGAGCTGCGATGCGCCGGACCCTGTTCGAACAGGATCATGAGGACTTCCGTCTCCTGGTCCGTGACTTCATCGCCCGCGAAGTGCTCCCGGTGTACGAGGACTGGCGCCGCGCCGCACTCGTCCCCCGTGAGCTGTTCACCGCACTCGGCAAGCTCGGCATCATCGGTACGGCGATCCCCGAGGAGTACGGCGGAGGCGGGCAGGACGACTACCGCTTCAACGTCGTCATCCAGGAGGAGTGCGCCCGCGCCGGCGTGACACTGGGCGGCCTGCGCACCCATCTCGACGTGGTCGTCCCGTACTTCACGGGGCTGGCCAACGCCGAGCAGCGGGCCCGCTGGTTCCCGGGGCTGGCCTCGGGCGAGCTGTACACCGCGGTCGCGATGAGCGAACCCGGCACCGGCTCGGACCTGGCCGGCGTCGCGACGAAAGCTGTCCGCGACGGTGACCACTACGTCCTCGACGGGGCGAAGACGTTCATCACCGGCGGCCACCACGCCGACCTGGTGATCGTCGTGGCCCGCACCGCCACCGATCCGGACAACCGGCGCGCGGGGCTGTCCCTGCTGGTGGTGGAGAAGGACATGCCCGGGTTCACCGTCGGGCGCAAGCTGGAGAAGATCGGCCTCCAGGTCCAGGACACCGTGGAGCTGTCCTTCGCCGACGTCCGCGTCCCCGTCGCCAACCTGCTCGGCGAGGAAGGCGCGGCCTTCGCCCTCCTCGGCCGCAACCTGGCCCAGGAACGGCTGGCCATCGCGGTCGGCGCCGTCGCCCAGGCCCGCGCCGCGATCGACCTGACCGTCACCTACGTACGCGACCGGACCGTCTTCGGGAAACCGGTCGCGCACTTCCAGAACACGAAGTTCGAACTCGCCGCCCTGGATACCGAGTTGACGGCGGCCCAGGCTTTGCTGGACGCGGCGATCACGGCACTCGTCGCCGGCGACCTGAGCCCCGTCGACGCGGCCAGGACCAAGCTGTTCTGCACCGAGACACAGGGCCGGGTCGTCGACCGCTGTCTCCAACTGCACGGCGGCTACGGCTACATCCTCGAATCACCGATCGCGCGGCTGTACGCGGACGCCCGGGTGACCCGTATCTACGGCGGCACCAGCGAGGTCCTGAAGACCATCATCAGTAAATCCCTGGGACTGTGACCCCGTCCCGCTTTCTTGAGAAGTGTCCCGTGAGGAGTGGGGAATGAACATCGACGGTTCATCGGCGCTGGTCACCGGAGGCGCCTCCGGCTTGGGCCTGGCCACCGCCCGCCGGATCATCGAGCGTGGCGGCCAGGTCGTCCTCGCCGACATCTCCGAGGAGCAGGGCGTCAAGGCGGTCGCCGACCTCGGTGACGCCGCCCGCTTCGTCCGCGCCGACGTCACCGACGAGGCCGCGGTCACCGCCGCCCTCGACACCGCCGCCGAACTCGGCCCGCTGCGCTTCGTCGTGCACTGCGCGGGCCGCGGTGGCGACCGTACCCGGATCATCGACCGCGACCGCAACCCCGGCGAACTCGACACGTTCGCCGAGGTCGTACGGGTCAACCTGATCGGCACCTACAACGTGCTGCGCCTGGCCGCCGCCCGCCTCGCCGCCAACGACGTCGTCGACGGCGACCGTGGCGCGATGGTCCTGACCGCGTCGGTCGCCGCGTTCGACGGCCAGATCGGCCAGACCTCCTACACCGCCGCCAAGGCGGGCGTGCACGGCATCACCCTGGTCGCCGCCCGTGATCTGGCCAGCTGGCAGATCCGGGTGAACACCATCGCGCCCGGCGTCATGGACACCCCCATGCTCGGCCGACTCCGCGAGGACATCCGAGACGGCCTCGCCGCCTCCGTCCCGCACCCCAAGCGCCTCGGCACCCCGGACGACTACGCCCGCCTCGCCGTCGAGATGCTGGAGAACCCGTACCTCAACGGCCAGACCGTCCGCCTCGACGGCGCCATCCGCATGGCCCCGAGGTGACCTCGCCGGCCCAAGAGGTGCTCACCGACGAGGAGTTCCGGGCCCGCCTCCGAACCTTCCTGACGGACCGTCATCCCGGCCGCCGTCCGAAGGACCCCGCCGAGCGACTGCCGTGGCAGAAGGCCTGGCTGGCCACCCTGTTCGACGCCGGATACGCCGGTCCGAGCTGGCCACGCGCATACGGCGGCATGGAACTGGACTTCGCCCGACAGGTGATCTACCAGGAGGAGTACGCGCGAGCCCGGGTGCCCGGACCCCTCGGCACCGGACTCGGTATCGCGGCACCGACCCTCATCAAGTACGGCACCCCCGAACAGAAAAAACGCTTCCTGCGCCCCATGCTGCGAGGTGACTCCGTCTGGGCGCAGGGCTATTCGGAACCGGAGGCGGGATCGGACCTGCCCGCGCTCCGTACGACCGCGCGACGGGAGGACGGCGGACCCGACGACTCCGGTGCCGTGTACGTCGTGAACGGGCAGAAGGTGTGGAACAGTTCGGCCGACATCGCCGACATCCTCTTCACCCTCGTCCGCACAGGAGACCCCAACTCCCGCCAGGACGGCATCAGTTACCTGCTGATCGACGCCCGCGCCCCGGGTGTGAGCGTGCGCCCGCTGCGGGACCTGACCGGTGACGCGCACTTCTGCGAGATCTTCTTCGACGACGTACGCGTGCCGGTGGCCGACCGGATCGGCCCGGAGAACGGCGGCTGGCCCCTCGTACGGACCAGCCTCGGCCATGAACGCGCGGCCGGCGCGATGAACCAGGCGGCGCTGTACCGGCGCGTCCTCGACGAGCTGATCGAGCTGGCGCGTGAGCGCGGCGCGACCTCCGACCCCCTGGTGCGCGACCGCCTCGCGGACTTCGAGATCCGGGTGCGGATCATGCGCCTGACCGGGATGCGGACCATCGCCGACATCATGGCGAAAGGCGAGCCCGGACCGGCGTCCTCGACGTCACGCCTGTTCATCGTGACCTTCGAGCAGGAACTGCACGAGTTCGCCCTGGAGTTGCTGGGCGCCTACGGCATCCTCGGCCGCAGCGATCCGCACGCCGTGCAGCGCGGGCGCTGGGTGTGGGGCTTCCTGCGCACCCGGGCCTCGTCCATCGGGGCGGGCACCGCCGAGATCCAGCGCAACACCATCGCCGAACAGGTACTGGGCCTGCCCCGGGACCCGGCGATGCCCACTGCGCCCCCTGCGGAGAGGACACGATGATGAGAGCCGCACGCTGTACGGAGTACGGGCCCCCGAGCGGCCTGGGCGTCGTCGAACTCGGTGACCTCGCACCCGGGCCGGGGGAGGTGCTGGTGCGGGTGCACGCCGCTGCCGTCAACTTCCCCGACGTACTGCTCGTGGCGGACCGCTACCAGGTCCCCGCGCCCCTGCCGTTCACGCCCGGCAGCGAGTTCGCCGGGGTCGTGGCCGCGCTGGGACCCGGGGTGTCCGGCCCTGCGGTGGGCTCACCCGTGGCCGGGGCGGTGCTGACCGGTGCCTTCGCCGAGCAGGTCGTGGTGCCCGTGTCCGGTCTGCGTCCTGTCCCGGACGGGCTCGACATGGTCCACGCCGCCGCGTTCCACGTGACGTACGCGACCGCCTACCACGCCCTGACCACCGTCGGGCAGGGCACGGCGGGGGAGTGGGCGACGGTGCTCGGTGCCGCGGGCGGGGTCGGCTCGGCGGCCGTCGACGTCGGGACCAGGCTCGGGATGCGTGTGGTCGCGGCGGCGTCGAGTCAGGAGCGGCTGGCGGTCGCCCGCAAACTCGGCGCGGTGGCGGGCGTGGACTACGTCCGCGAGGACCTGAAGACCCGGATCCGCGAACTGACCGACGGCGAGGGCACCCACCTGGTCGTCGACCCGGTGGGCGGCGACCACGCGGAGGCCGCCCTGCGCGCACTGCGGCGGGGCGGCCGGTTCGTCACGGTGGGCTACGCCGACGGGAAGATCCCACGGATCCCGCTGAACCTGGTCCTGCTCAAGGACGCGGTCGTACGGGGCTTCGAGATCCGTATGCTGCGCCAGTACGCCCCGGACGCGGTGGCCGCCGGCGACCGGGCGCTCGCCGGGATGGTCCGCGACGGGATGCGCCCGCTGGTCTCCCGCGTGCACCCCCTCGCCGACGTGGCCGCCGCCCTGACCGACGTCGCCGAACGCCGGACGACCGGGAAGGTGGTCATCGACATGACGGGCGGGGCATGAACCCCCTGGGCGTGAACGCCCGTCAGAAGGTGGGCAGTTGGGGGCGCCGCTTGACATACCCGGCCGCGTCGACGCGCATCTGCATACCGGTGACGTAGCGGGACTCGTCCGAGACGAGGAAGAGCACGGTGTCGGCGATGTCCTCGGGCTCGACGTAGGGGATGCCGAACCCGGTCGTCGCGGGGAAGCTGGGCAGCGCGTCCTCGCGGGTCGGGTTCTCCAGGTCGGGCCGGAACGAGCGGTACATGAGGTCGCTGTTGAGCATGTCCGTGTTGACGTTCGTCGGGTGCAGCGCGTTGACGCGGATCCGCCGGGACGCGAGCACCGTCGCCAAGTCGTGGACGAACGCGGCCACTTGGCGCTTGGCGAAGGAGTAGCCCAGGCCGCCCGGACCGTTGGCCGGGTTGTCCGTGGTCGCCGGGATCAGCCCGGCGATGGACCCGGTGGCCACGATCGAGGCGCCGTCGGGCAGATGGGGGAGCGCCGCGTCGACGGCGTGGACCACCCCGTTGAAGTCGACGGTGACGGCGTCCAGGAAGGCCTGGGCGGTCTGACCGGGGCCCAGCGGGCAGATCCCGGCCTGGGCGACGACCGCGTCGAGCCGCCCGAGTTCGGCCACTCCCTCGGCCACGGCAGCCTTGAGAGCCGCCGGGTCGCGCACGTCGGCCTTGCGGGCGACGATGCGCCGCCCGAGCTTCTCGACCTGACGCACCGTCTCGTCCAGGTCGGCCTCGGTGGCCAGCGCGTAGGCGTTGGTGGCGATGTCCTCGCAGAGGTCCACCGCGATGATGTCGGCGCCCTCCGCGGCGAGCCGGATCGCCTGGGCCCGGCCCTGGCCGCGTGCCGCCCCCGTGATGAAGACGACCTTGTCCTGCACTCGACCCATGGGGTCTCCTTCCGTCGAATAAAAGAGTAGCCTGAATCTCTGTGGAGAGATCTGACTCACATCCATGATCCGGGAGAAGTAAGGGGTTTCATCTTCTATTTCCACTGAGTGAGACCCGATCAGTACACGCAATGTGTCGATGCTGGAGAGTCTCCGAGACCGAGGGAGCGCAAGGATGCCGTTGCAGCCATGGATGAAGTTGCTGTCGACCGACGACCACCTGATCGAGCCCCCACGACTGTGGTCCGACCGCCTGCCCGCGAAGTACCGGGAGGCGGGCCCCCGGAGCGTCGAGCAGCCGCGAGGAGAGGGCCAGGCCCCCGCCGAGGTGTGGGTCTACGAGGACCGGATCTACCCGTACATCGGCCTCAACGCCGTGGCGGGCAAGAACCCCGAGGATTTCGGCCTCGAACCGACGCGCTACGACGAGATGATCCCGGGCTGCTACGACCCGAAGGCCCGGCTGCGTGACATGGACCTCGACGGGGTCTGGGGGGCGTTGTCCTTCCCGTCCTTCCCGGGGTTCTCGGGCCATGTCTTCATGGAGGGCAAGGACCGCCGGCTCGCGCTGCTGTGCGTCCAGGCATGGAACGACTTCGTCCTGGACGAGTGGTGCGCCACCGCGCCCGGCCGGCTGATCCCCCTGGTGATCCTGCCGCTGTGGGACGTCGAGGCCTGCGTCGCCGAGATCCACCGGACCGCCGCCAAGGGCGCCAAGGCGATCTCCTTCCCGGAGAACCCGGCCCCGCGCGGCCTGCCCTCCTTCCACACCGACCACTGGGACCCGGTGTTCTCGGCGGCCGAGGAGACCGACATGCCCCTGTGCCTGCACTTCGGCACCTCGGGCAAGGCGCCGAAAACGGCCGAGGAGGCGCCGTTCGCGGTGACGATCGCCCTGTTCGGCACCAACGCCATGTACGCCACCGCCGACCTGCTCTTCTCCCCGGTGCTCCACAAGCACCCCAAGCTGAAGATCGGGCTGTCCGAGGGCGGCATCGGCTGGATCCCGTACCTGCTGGAGCGCAGTGACGGCACCTGGGAGCGGCACCGCTTCTACCAGAACGTCAACCAGAGCGTGCGGCCCTCGGAACTGTTCCACAAGCACTTCCACGGCTGCTTCATCGACGACCGCTTCGGCGTCGAGGTCCGCCACCACGTCGGCGTCGACAGGATCACCTGGGAGTGCGACTACCCGCACTCCGACTCGTACTGGCCCAAGAGCCGCGCCTACGCCGCCGAGGTCCTCGCCGACGTACCGGACGACGAGGTGCACAAGATCGTGGAGCTGAACGCCCGCCGCCTCTACAACCTCCCCGCATGAGCGGGCGGCCGGAGTCCGAGCGGTCCGACTGGACCGACCTGGACCTGCTCACCCGCGAGGAGGCCCACGGCAGGCTCCTCACGGAGATCGCCGAGACGGACGTACGCCTCACCGAACTCGGCGCCGACGACGAGGCCGAGCGTGAACTCCTCCAGCGCCGGCTGCGCGCACTGCGCGAGGCCGCCGAGGATCTGACGAACCCGACCGACCCGACCGACCACTCGAAGAACTGAGGTATCCATGGGGCGAGTTGAGGACAAGGTCGCGCTCATCACGGGTGCGGCGCGCGGCCAGGGCCGCTCCCACGCCGTACGGCTGGCGGAGGAAGGCGCGGACGTGGTCGTCACCGACGTCTGCCACGACATCAGCGACGCGCTGCCCTACTCGCTCGCGTCGAAGGAACAGCTGGAGGAGACCGCCGAGTTGGTGCGGGCGACGGGCCGGCGGTGTGTCGCCGTCCAGGCCGACGTCCGCTCGATCACCGAGATGCGGGCCGCCGTCGACGCCGCGCACGAGGAGTTCGGGCGCCTCGACGTGGTCGTCGCCAACGCCGGCGTCATGAGCTCGGGTTCGGCCTGGCAGCTGACCGAGGAGGCCTGGGACGTCGTCGTCGACGTCAACCTCAAGGGCGCCTGGAACACGGCACGGGCGGCCCTCCCGGGGATGATCCAGGCGGGCAACGGCGGCTCGATCATCATGATCAGCTCGGCGGCCGGAATCCGCGGCCATGTCCCGTACGCCCACTACGTGGCCGCCAAACACGGCGTGGTCGGCCTGATGAAGGCCCTCTCCAACGAACTCGGCACGCACCGCATCCGGGTGAACACCGTCCACCCCACCGGCGTCAGCGACACGGGCATCACCGTCGGCGTACCGATCGAGGAACTCGCCGCGCGGGAACCGATGTTCGCCCTCGCCGCGATGAACACCCACGCCCCGTACGTGGAACCCCGGGACGTGTCGAACGCGGTCCTGTTCCTCGCCTCGGAAGAGGCGAGATACGTCACCGGCCTGCAGTTCACCGTCGACGCCGGGTCGACCAACAAGCCGTAGAACAGGAGTGGTTCGTGAAGATCACCATCGATACGTCGTCCTGCTCGGGACACGCGCGGTGCGCGGCGGCGGCACCCGGACTCTTCCGCCTCGACGAGGACGGCTACGTGCTGCCCGTCGGCGGAGAGGTCCCGGAGGGCCTCGAAACCGCGGCCCACGACGGTGAACGGGCCTGCCCGGAAAGGGCGATCACCGTCGATTGACCTTCCGCACGACGACTGAGCCCCACGGCCTCCGGTGCGCTGGAGGCCGTGGGGCTCAGTCGTGTCCAAGCGGTCCGCTCAGCCGCCCGGCATCGGCGGCGGTGTGAAGTGGTGGCCCCAGAACGCGCCGTCGGTGATCTCGTAGACGGGCACCGGCTCGGGCACCTTCAGGCCGTTCCAGCCGAACTCGACGGCGTAGTTCTCCGGCGACCAGACGTAGAACGACACCATGTGGTCGTTGGTGTGCTTGCCCAGCGAGTGCATCATCGGGACCTCGTACTTCCCGGCCCGGTCCAGCGCGCGCCCCACGTCGTCCAGCGTCGCGCCCTCGACCATGAAGTGCAGCAGCCGCCCCGGACCCGGCATCGGCGTCACCCCGAGGGTGTGGTGCCGCGGGTTGCAGCCCATGAACCAGGTCGTGCCGCCCGGTGAGCGCATCGTGTTCCGCTCGATGAAGCCCAGCACGTTGACGTAGAACTCGAACGTGCCCCGCGCGTCCTCGGCGGAGATGATCGCGTGCCCGAAGCCCATGTCGCCCGTGACGAAGCCCGACACCAGCGGGGTCTGCACCGGCACATGGTCGAGAGTCGTGCCGTAGAACAGCTCGACCGGGTTGCCGCCCGGGTCGTTGAACTTGACGAAGCCCGTGACCTTCCGCGCCGCGGCCTCCACCTCGGTACCGGCCGTCACCTTGATGCCGGCCTTCTCGACGTCCGCGACCAGCCCCGCCAGCTCCCGCTCGTCGAGAACCTCGAAGCCCAGCGCCGTCATCCCGGGCTGGGCGCCCGGAGAGACCACGATGCGGGCCGGATAGTCGTCCATCCGGAAGTGGAGGGACTCGGGATCACCGCCCTCGACGGGCATCAGACCGAGGAAGTCGCCCCCGAAGGCCTTCCACTTGTCGATGTCGTTGGACTCCAGACGCAGGTACCCGAGTGAGCGAACACCCATCAGGTCCTCCCCTCGCATTGATCAGGTCCGGGCGGCCCGAGAGCCCCCGGCATCGCTACGTCCACGACGCTAGACAGCCCGCGCCACCCACCGCCGGGACCGTCCCACTGATCGGGAGCCCACCCACGGGCGCCGACTGCCCGGTGGCACGGTGCTGCCATGACACTCACCTCCCTGACGTACGAGAACACCCTGCGCGAACTCCCCACGGACGAGGGCGTGTTGCGCTACCACGAGGCGGGCGACGGGCCGCCGCTGCTCCTGCTGCACGGGTCGGGACCCGGGGTGACCGGCTGGCGCAACTACCGGGGCAACCTGCCCGTGTTCGCCCAGCACTTCCGCACCCTCGCCCTGGAGTTCCCCGGCTTCGGCGTGAGCGACCCGACCGACGAGAACCCGATGGCGGCGGCCCCGAAGGCCGTACTGCGCTTCCTCGAAGGCCTCGGGCTCGACCAGGTGGACGTCGTCGGGAACTCCATGGGCGGATACGTGGCCGTGGGCCTCGCGGTCGCCCACAAGGACCTGTTCCGCAGGGTCGTGACCATCGGGGGAGTGGGCCGCAACATCCTCTCCCCGGCGCCCAGCGAAGGGCTCAACCTGCTGGTGGAGTTCACCGAGAACCCCACCCGCGAGAACCTCGTGCAGTGGCTGCGGTCGATGGTGCACAACCCCGCCCTCCTCACCGACGAACTGATCGAGGAGCGCTGGGCGAGCGCCACCGACCCGGCGACGCTGGAGGCGTCCCGCCGTATCTACGGCCGGCAGGCGATGGCCGCGATGATGGCCGCCCAGGCCCACTCCGACCAGCCCATCTGGGCGGCGCTCCACAAGGTCACCGCACCCACGCTGCTGACCTGGGGCCGCGACGACCGGGTCACCCCGCTGGACAACGCGCTGCTGCCGATGCGCACCATCCCCAGGGCCGAGTTGCACGTCCTGCCCGACTGCGGGCACTGGGCCATGATCGAGCAGAAGGCGGCCTGGGAGAGCGCGGTGCTCGCCTTCCTGACCCGCCCGGACGCATCCTGAGCCTCCTGAGCGACGCGGCGGGGAGACTCGACGACATGCGACCTGGGGGGCCGACGACGTGGCGAGACCCGCAGAGGTACGGCGACCCGCCGCTCCCATGTCGAGCCGCCAGGCCGCCCGCCGGGTACGCATCCTGCGCGCCGCCTCCGAACTCGGCGCCCGCGAGGGGCTCGCCCGGGTGCAGATGCAGGACGTGGCCAGGGAGGCCGGCGTCGCGATCGCCACGCTGTACCGCTACTTCCCGTCCAAGCCGTATCTGTTCCTGTCCGTTCTCGAGTGGCACATCGAGCAGTTCCTCGGGGGCCGGGACGCCGGTTCCGCCGCCGACGGGAACGACCCGGCGACGGAGGTGGCGCGGACCCTCGTCGCGCTGAGCGGAAAGCTGCTGGCCAGCCCCCTGCTGGCGTCGGCGGTGGCGGTGTCGTCGTTCACGGAGTACGCGAGCGTCGTCCCGACCCGGTTCGACATCGTCGAGCGGGCCCTGGGACAGCGCCTCCTGCACCTGCTCGGCTGCCGCACGGACGCGGAGACCGCGCGCAGCAGGGTACGGCTGCTCGTCTACAGCTGGTGGGGTCTGTTCGTGTCCATGCTGACCGAGGAGATCACCACCGAGCAGGCGGAGGCGGACCTGCACCTGGCCGCGCGACTGATCGCCGCGCCCTGAACGCGGACACGAACACGAGGACGCGGCTGTGCCCGGGACACGACAGGTGTCCCGGGCACAGCCGTGGGGTCAGTCCTTCGCGCCGACGATGTCGAGCACCGCGAGGTAGGAGAAGGCGAGACTCGAACCGATCGGGGTGCCCGCACCCGGGTACACGCGTCCGGACATCGCCGCCGCGGTGTTCCCGCTCGCGTAGAGCCCGTCGATCGCGCTGCCGTCGGGCCGCAGTACCCGCGCGTTCTCGTCGGTCGTCAGGCCGCCCTTGGTGCCGATGTCGGCCGGGAGGATGGTCGCGACGTAGTACGGCGGGGTGTCGAGCGGCAGCAGCAGCGGGTTCGGCCAGTCCGGCGTGGGCGGCGCGGGGTAGTTCAGCGCGGGCAGGGCGGGGAAGCCCAGCACGTAGTGGGCGATCTGGTCCCAGGGCGACTCACCGCGATGGAACCTCTCGTCGACCCCGGTCTGCGAGTAGCCGTTGAACTCCTCGATGCTCTCGCGCAGGGTGTCGAGCGGTACGTCGATCAGCTTCGCCACCTCCTCCAGGGTGTCGGCCTTCTTCAGCGCGCCCGACTCGAACCACTCGGGGCGCACCGGCTCGTCGGCGGGTCCGCCGAAGCTGTCCCGGTCGAGCTGGCGCTGGTCGATGATCCAGTGGGCGGGGATGTGCGAGACACCTGTCGTCCTGTGCAGCCGGAGGATCTCGTGCCCGGCCTGGTCGTACGGGCGGGTCTCGTTCATGAAGCGCTCACCTGCGGCGTTGACCCAGATCCCGCCCCGCGTGCCCGTGTGGAAGACGGGCAGCCCGTCCGGCCACACCAGGCCCGGCACGAGCCAGGCCTCGTCGAGCAGGTCGGTCGCGGCACCGATCGCCATCCCCGCCAGCAGGGCGTCGCCGGTGTTGCCCGGGGCACCGTGCGACCACTCGCCGGTGAGCGGCGGCTGGTGCTTCCTGCGCAGGTCGGGGTCGCGCTCGAAGCCGCCGGCGGCGAGGATCACGCCCCGCGAGGCGCGGATCCGGACGGGCTCACCCTCGCTGACGGCGTTCACCCCGACGACCCTGCCGTCCTCGACGATCAGGCTCTCCAGCGCGGTGTCGAGCTTGAGCGTGCCGTTGCCGGTCTCCAGGAACGCGGCCAGCGCCCGGCCGATCAGCGCGCGGCCACCGTTGAGCACCGGACCCTGGTCGACGCCCCACCGCTCCATCGAGACGGGCTCGCGCACGAGCCGGGCGTGCTCGCCGAGCTCGGCGGCGGGAATCTCCGGCGGAAAGATGGTGTGCCCCGCCGGGGAAGCGCCGGGGGCGTCGGCGTAGTACTCCGGCACGGGCGCGTACACGAACGACCTGAACCACTCGTTCTGCTCCAGCTCGTCGATCAGCTGGACGCCCGCCCGCAGGTAGGCGTCCTGGCGCTTCTCCCGGGAACGGTCGTCGACGATGGTGCGCAGATACGTCCGGGAACCCTCGACCCCGTCGTCGACGCCGGCCCGCCGCAGCGGTGCGGAGCCCGGGAACCAGAGCCCGGCACCGGAGTAGGCGGTGGTGCCGCCCACCCGGTCGGTCTTCTCGATGACGAGCGTGCGCAGGCCGCGCGAAGCAGCCACATACGCCCCGACCAGACCTCCGCCGGACCCTACGACGACCACGTCGTAGACATCTTCGTTGATGCTCACCATGACCTCCTCATGAATGCCGACGTTCTTGGTGGGGGTGCGTGGGGGGACCGCGACCACAGGGTGGGGGACGCCGGACGGAGACGGTCGACAGCCTCTCGCCACCAGCCGTTCAGCGGTGCGCCGGACGACGGTAACGAGCCGCCGCCGCGACGGCGTTCGGCCATCTCGCTCACCGAGACGCCCCGGTCGACACCCCAGTCCCGCTCAGCGGAACGTCCGTGCCTGCCACGCGCCGGGGCCGCTCAGGCTGGAGACCCGGTACGAGCTGAGGATGCGAATGACAGACATTGGGGAACCGACGGCCGTCGCGCAGCGCGCGGCCGTCGTCGCCGAGGCGGCAGCGCGACTGGCCGGCGCGGCCCGGGACCACAAACCGTGTGCCCCCGTGCGGGACCTGCTCGGCACGAGCGACATCGGCCTCGCGTACGCCGTTCAGCAACGCGTCATCGGCGACCGGATCACCGCCGGAGCTCGGGTCGTCGGCCGCAAGATCGGGCTCACGTCCGAGTCGGTCCAGCGCCAGGTGGGCGTCGACCGGCCCGACTTCGGGGTCCTGCTGGACGACATGGACGTCTCCGGGCTGCCGGAGGTCCCCAGCGGACGACTGCTGCAGCCCCGGGTCGAGGCGGAGATCGCGTTCGTGCTCGCCGCCGACCTGGACGACGACGACCTCGACATCGAGCGGGTCCGCTCGGCGGTCGGACATGCCGTGGCCGCGCTGGAGATCGTGGACAGCCGGGTCGCCGACTGGGACATCGCGATCACGGACACGGTCGCCGACAACGCCTCCAGCGGCCTGTTCGTCCTCGGCGACGAGCGCGTCGGCCTCAAGGAGTTCGAACCCCGCGACGTGACCATGCGGTTGTACGCAGACGGCGCGCTCGCGTCCGAGGGCACCGGAGCCGCCTGCCTCGGCGACCCGCTTGCCGCGCTGCTCTGGCTGGCCCGTACCGCCCGGGAGTTCGGCGACCCGCTGCGCGCCGGCCAGGTCGTGCTCTCGGGCGCCCTGGGCCCGCTCGTCCCCACCCCGCCGGGCAGCACCGTACGGGCCGAGATGCCGGGCCTGGGATCGGTGACAGCGACCTTCTCCGCCAAGGGACTTGAGGAAGACGGATGACGAAGACCAAGGTGGCCGTTATCGGCTCCGGCAACATCGGCACCGACCTGATGATCAAGGTGCTGCGCCTGTCCGACACCCTGGAGATGGCCGCGATGGTGGGCATCGACCCGGACTCGGACGGACTGGCGCGCGCCGCCCGCCTGAAGGTCCCCACCACGCACGAGGGCGTGGACGGGCTGATCCGGATGGACGGCTTCGACGAGATCGGCATCGTCTTCGACGCCACGTCGGCGAAGGCCCACGTCGAGAACGCCAAGAAGCTCGCCCCGTACGGCAAACGCCTCGTCGACCTCACCCCGGCGGCCATCGGCCCGTTCGTGGTGCCCCCGGTGAACCTGGACGAGCACCTGAACGCCGCCGACAACGCTGTCGACAACCTGAACATGGTCACCTGCGGCGGCCAGGCGACGATCCCGATCGTCCACGCGGTCAGCCGCGTCACCCCCGTGCCCTACGCCGAGATCGTCGCGTCGATCGCCTCGAAGTCGGCCGGGCCCGGCACCCGGGCCAACATCGACGAGTTCACCGAGACGACGTCCGAAGCGATCGAGAAGGTGGGCGGCGCCCGGCGCGGCAAGGCGATCATCGTCCTGAACCCGGCCGAACCCCCGCTGATCATGCGGGACACGGTGTACTGCCTGATCGGCGACGCCGACCACGAGGCGATCCGTGCCTCCGTCGAGGAGATGGTCGCGGCGGTCGCCGAGTACGTGCCGGGCTACCGGCTCAAGCAGCGGGTCCAGTTCACGCCGGTCCCTGACGAGGACCCGGTGCACACGCTCTTCACCGGCGACCCCTCCGAGGCGACCACCAAGGTCTCCGTCTTCCTCGAAGTGGAGGGCGCCGCCCACTACTTGCCCGCCTACGCCGGCAACCTCGACATCATGACCTCGGCCGCCCTGCGCGTCGCCGAGCGCATCGCCCAGCGATTCTCCTCCGAGGCGACCACCGAGGTGACCACATGACCGCCACCCCCAGGCTCTACGTCCAGGACGTCACCCTCCGGGACGGGATGCACGCCATCCGGCACCGGATCACCCCCGAGTTCGTGGCGAAGATCTCCAGGGCCCTCGACCAGGCGGGCGTGGACGCCATCGAGGTCGCCCACGGCGACGGGCTGGCCGGCGGCAGCCTCAACTACGGGCCGGGCAGCAACACCGACTGGGAGTGGATCGAGGCGGCGGCCGACGTCATCGAGCGAGCCACCCTCACCTCCCTCCTGCTGCCCGGCATCGGCACGATCGTCGAGCTCAAGCGGGCCTACGCCCTCGGGGTCCGCTCGGTGCGCATCGCCACGCACTGCACGGAGGCGGACGTCGCCGCCCAGCACATCTCCACCGCCCGCGAACTCGGCATGGACGTCTCCGGGTTCCTGATGATGGCCCACATGGCGTCCCCGGAGGTCCTCGCCGGGCAGGCGAAGCTGATGGAGTCGTACGGCGCGCACTGCGTGTACGTCACCGACTCCGGCGGCCGGCTGACCATGGACGGGGTGCGCGACCGGATCCGCGCCTACCGGGACGTGCTCGATCCGGAGACCCAGATCGGCATCCACGCGCACGAGAACCTGTCCCTCTCGGTGGCCAACTCGGTGGTGGCGGTCGAGGAGGGGGTGGCCCGGGTCGACGCGTCGCTCGCCGGACAGGGCGCCGGCGCGGGCAACTGCCCGATCGAGCCGTTCATCGCCGTCGCCAACCTCCAGGGCTGGAAGCACGACTGCGACCTGTTCGCCCTCCAGGACGCCGCCGAGGACCTGGTCCGCCCGCTCCAGGACCGGCCGGTGCGCGTCGACCGGGAGACCCTCACCCTCGGCTACGCCGGCGCCTACTCCAGTTTCCTGCGCCATGCCGAGGCGGCGGCGGAGCGCTACGGCCTCGACGCCCGCACGATCCTCCTGGAGGTCGGCAGGCGCGGACTCGTCGGCGGCCAGGAGGACATGATCGTGGACATCGCCCTGGACCTCACCCGGGGCTGACACCGGCCGTCGTACCGCTCCCCGGAAGCAGTCTTCCGGGGAGCGGTACCTTTTTACGTCCCGGATTATTAGACCGAGCGCCCCAATTAGTCGGTGCACGACTCTTTCTCTGCGGCCCATGGCATTGGTACCTTGACGCCGAAGCCGAACTAGAATTGATTTCAGTTTGAGCAGAGAGGCACCGACGATGACGTCTGCCCTTCGCCTGGACTCGCGACCCTCCGAGGTCGTCGGGCAGGTGCTGCCTCCGTCGATGATGGAGCGCGTGACGCTGATCATGGACCTTTTCGAACGTCCGCAGACCCATCTGACACTCGAAACGGTCTCGCGCCGGACCCATCTCCCGCGCTCCACCACCCACCGGATACTCGACCAGCTGGTCCGCCTGGACTGGCTGCGCCACACGGTGGCCGGATACACGCTGGGACAGCGGGCGCTCGGCCTGGGCGGCCGGGAGATCGGCCACAGCGCGCTGCGGTCGGCCGCCGCGCCCCACCTCCTCGACCTGGCCGTTCGCACCAGAATGGTCGTCCACCTGGCCGTGCTCGACGGGCCCGAGATCTACTACCTGGACAAGATCGGAGGCCGGGCGGCGGTCGACATCCCGTCGAAGGTCGGGGGCCGCGCGGTCGCCCACTGCACCGGGCTCGGCAAGGCCATGCTCGCCTGGCTGAGCCCCGAGGAGATCGACACGCGGTACGCACAGCTGATCGAGCGCCGTACCGACCACAGCATCGGCCACCTCGACCACCTGCACCGCGAACTCCGCACGGTGCGCCGCCGCAACGGCCTGGCGATCGACCGCGGAGAGTGTTTCCCGGACCTCGGCTGCGTCGGCCTCGCCCTGCGCGGCCCCGAAGGCCCGATCGGCGCGATCTCGGTCGTCGGCGACGGCAGCTCCTCCCTGGAACTGGTGGCCCCCCTGGTGGTGAACGCGGTAAAGGCGGTCTCCGAGGACCTCTTCGGAATCGGCTGAGCGGAAACGCCCCCGACAGGGGCGCGGGGCTGTACCGATCTGCGGCTCCGCCGCGTGGGCGCGACAAGCCTCATCGACCCGCGGCCAGGGAACCGCCCATGCCGCGCAGCGTCTCTCGCCGGGCGGTGCAGCCGCCATCCACAGTGACAGTCGTCCCCGTGACAAAGCGCGACGCGTCCGAGGCAAGGAACACCGCCGCGCCCCCAAGTTCCTCGGGCGCACCCACCCCTCCCAGCGGCGTGCCCCGCACAACCCGCTCACCCAGCGGCTGTCCAACAGGCCGGCGCTGAGATCCGTACGGAAACAACCGGGCGCGAGCGCGTTCACCCGCACCCCCCCGGTCCGCCCATCCCACGGCCGGCGACTCGGTGAGCGCCTCGACCCCGCCCTCGCCGGCCGCATACGCGGCGATCTGCTCGAACCCCGTACTCGCGTGCACCGAGGAGGGGTTGACGATCGACCCGGAGCCCTGCTCCAGCATGACCCGCCCGGCCTCCCGGCGGCAGTGGACGGTGCCCTGGAGGTTGACGGCGATCACACGCTGCCAGTCCTCGTCGGTGACCCACTCGCTCCGGCTGAAGCGCGGACCGACCCCGGCGCAGTCGATCACCACGTCGAGCCGGCCCGTCCACTCGACGACGCCCCACCATGGTCCGTCCGTACGGCGGTGGAATCGTCGACCGAGCCGGGCCGCACCAGCGCCTTGCCGCCGTCCCCGGCCGGTTCCGCTTCCAGGCTGTCCAGGTCCGCCGCCGTACGGCCGTCACCGTCACCGCCACTTTCGCCCAGGCCTGGGCCGGGGCGACCGCGATGGTGGTCAGCTCTCCGCCGGGATGTCGCGCAGCGTCCGCTTGAGGACCTTGCCCGAGGGGGTGCGGGGGAGTTCGTCGACGACGTCGAAACGCGCCGGCACCTTGAACTTCGCCAGGCGCCCCTGACAGAACTCCCGCAGCTCGTCGACGCCGGCGTCCGTGCCCGGCCGGAACACCACGAAGGCGCGCGGGACCTCACCCCAGCGCGGGTGGGTCAGACCGACGACCGCGGCTTCCAAGACGGCTGGGTGTTCGTACAGAACCCGTTCGACCTCGGGGGTGGCGATGTTCTCGCCGCCGGAGACGATCATGTCCTTCTTGCGGTCGTCGATGTAGAGGAAGCCCTCCTCGTCGACATGTCCGATGTCGCCGGTGTGGAACCAGCCGTCCCGCAGCGCCGCGGCCGTCGCCTTCTCGTCGCGCCAGTAGCCCGCGAAGACCTTCGGGCCGCGCAGCGTGATCTCGCCGAGCTCGCCCGCCGGGGCCTCCTTGTCGGTGTCGTCGACGATCCGGATCCGGGTGTGCGGTACGGGCCGTCCGACCGAGCCCAGTTTGGACAGGGCGTGCTCGCGGTCGAGGAAGGTGTCGCCCGAGACCGTCTCGGTCAGACCGTAGGCATCCGCGAACCAGGCGTTCGGGAACGCGGTCATGATGCGCCGCAGCACCGGCTCGGGGGTCTTCTCGCCGCCGCCCACGATGAAACGCATCGAGCTGGTGTCGTACGACTCCCGGTCCGGCACCTCCAGGACGGCGTTCACCATCACCGGGGCCAGCCAGGCGTTGGTGACCTTGTGCTCCTGGATGGCCCGCAGGACACCCGGCGCGTCGAACTTGCGCTGGAGGACCACACCGCCGCCCGCGTACAGCACCGGAAGGGCGGGCATGTCGAGGCCGCCGACGTGGTAGAGCGGTCCGGCCACGAGTGTGGTGTCCGCCGCGGTGAGGCCGAAGTGGACGATCTGGGACACGTTCTTCGCGTGCAGATTGCCGTACGTGATGCGCACACCCTTGGGGCGTGAGGTGGTGCCCGAGGTGTACATCAGCCGCTGGAGGTCGTCCGGCCCGACCTCGACGGGGTCCACCCGGGCGCCCTCGTGCCGGTCGAGCAGCGCCTCGTAATGGGTCCACTCGTCCGATTCCGGTTCACCGTCCACCAGGACGCGGTGCTCCAGATCCTTGAGTTTCCCGGCGATCCGGTCGGCCGCCCGGACGAACTCCGGTTCGGTGATGATCGCCTTCGCCTGGGAGTGGCCCAGGATGTACGCCCATTCCTCCTCGGACAGGCGGTAGTTCAGCGGGAGGAAGACCGCCCCGACGCGGTTGGCCGCATAGACGAGTTCCAGGAACTCCGGCCGGTTGTAGAGCAGCAGCCCGACGACGTCGCCGCGCCGGACGCCCAGCTCCGTCAGGCCCGCGGCCAGCCGGTTGACCCGGTCATGGAGTTCGCGCACCGTCAGGATGCGGTCCTCCTGTGTGACGGCCACGGCTTCGGGCCGCTGGGTCAGGTGGTAATCGAGGATGCTCGCGAAATTGTGCACGGGTCTCTCTCGCTCAGTGTCTGCACGGCGAATGCTTCTTGCCACCGCTCATGCGGAAAGGCGGGTTCCGGCCGGTTGGTTGCCCGCTACCATGATTTAGTGTACCTCTTGGTCTATAAAACTTGTTGGCCGAACTGTACGACGACACGAACCCATCGACAACCATCTGCGCGCCGGTGGGTTCGCCTTGTTTCCCCCGCTGAGGAGGCCCTGGTGCCGCGCATCCGTCTCGACACCGACGGACCCGTTGTCACGGTCCGCCTCGACCACCCGCCGATGAACGCCTTCGACACCGCCCAGCGCGACGAACTGGCCGCCCGCGTACGCGAGCTGGCCGACTCGCCCCGGGTACGGGCCGTCGTGCTCTACGGCGGTGAGCGGCTGTTCGCCGCCGGGGCGGACGTCAAGGCGCTCGCCGCGATGGGCATCGAGGAGGTGCGGGGCTGGAACCGTGCCCTGCAGCGCACCTTCGACGAGGTCGCGCAGCTGCCCATGCCGGTCGTCGCGGCGATCACCGGGTACGCGCTCGGCGGCGGCCTCGAACTGGCCCTGGCCGCCGACTACCGCATCGCGGCCGACGACGCGCTCCTCGGGCAGCCCGAGGTGCTGCTCGGGATCATCCCGGGCTCGGGCGGCACCCAGCGGCTGACCCGTCTGATCGGCCCGTCCCGCGCCAAGAACCTGCTGATGACCGGCCGCCGGGTGGACGCGGCCGAGGCACTCCGACTGGGCCTGGTGGACGAGGTGGTCCCGGCGCCGGAGGTGCACGCCACCGCCCTCCGTTACGCCCACCGCCTGGCCGAGGGACCGGCGGCAGCCCTGGAGGCCATCAAGGAGGCCGTCAACCACGGCACCGACACCTCCATGTCCGCCGGCCTGGCTCTCGAACGCTCCCTGTTCACCGGGGTGTTCGGCACGCAGGACGCGACGACGGGCCTCCGGTCCTTCCTGGAACACGGCCCGGGCAAGGCCCGCTTCGAGAGCCCCGGGCAAGGCGCCCCGTAAGGGGTCGCCTTGCAGGGGCGCGGGGAACTGCGCGACCAGCCCCCACCGGACCCGCAGCGTGCAACGCATCGCACCGCACCGACCACCACGACACGAAAGGAGGAGAAGCATGAAAGCCCTGCGCTGGCACGGCGCCCGAGACCTGCGCCTGGAGGAGGTACCGGACCCCCCCGACCCAGGTCCCCACGAGGCCGTTGTGGAGGTGAGCTGGTGCGGGGTCTGCGGCACGGACCTGCACGAGTTCCTCGAAGGCCCCCACATGATCCGCGACGGCGCGCACCCCCTCACCGGCGCCGCCCCACCCCTCGCCCTCGGCCACGAACTCAGCGGCACCGTCGTCGCGTTGGGCACCGCGACACCCGGCATCACGGTCGGCGACCGGGTGACCGCCGACCCCGTCTGGAGCTGCGGCGTCTGCTTCTGGTGCGCCCGGGGCGAGTACCACATCTGTCCGAAGAGCGGCTCCGTCGGCCTCGCCTCGCCCGGCGCCTTCGCCGACCGTGTCACCGTGCCGCTCACCGGGCTGACCCGGCTGCCCGACAACGTCAGCGACGAGATGGCCGCCGTCGCCGAACCCCTCGCCGTGGGCCTGCACGCCGTCACCCGGGCGGGAGTACGGCCGGGCGACAACGTCCTGGTCGTCGGCGGCGGCCCGATCGGCGTCGCCGTGGTCCTCGCGGCCCGTATCGCCGGTGCCGCCGGGCTCTATGTGAGCGAACCCCTCGCAGGGCGCCGCGAGTTGCTGCTCGGCCTCGGCGTCACCGAGGCGTTCGACCCGCGCGAGACGGACGTACGCCGTGAGGTGTTCCTGAAGACCGGCCGCATCGGCCCCGACGTCGTCATCGACGCGACCGGTGTGCCCGCGCTCGCCGGGCAGGCCGTCGCCACGGTCCGGCGCGGCGGACGGGTCGTGCTGGCCGGTGTCGGGCACGGCAGCGTCGAGTTCGACATGGGGCAACTGGTCTTCTACGAGCGCTCCGTGGTCGGGACCCTCGGCTACAACTTCGACATCCCCCGGGTGATCGACCTGATGAGCACCGGGCGCCTGGACGCCTCCGCTCTGGTCACCGGGCGTTTTCCGCTCGCGGACGGAGCCGGGGTCTTCGCGGACCTGGCCGCCGACCGGGCCAGGCACCTCAAGGTGCTGCTGACTCCGAAGGGACTGTGACATGGATTTCGACCTGCCGGAGGAGACCCGGGACCTCCAGGAGATGGTCCGCGAGTTCGCGGCGAAGGAGATCGCTCCGAACGCCGCGCAGTGGTCCGAGACCGAGACGTTCCCGACCGAGATCTTCACCAAGCTCGGCGAACTCGGCCTGATGGGCATGCTCGTGCCCGAGGAGTACGGCGGCGCCGGCTCCGACATGGTCTCCTACGTCGCGGTGATGGAAGAGCTCGGCGCGGCCGACCAGTCGGTCGCCTCCTCCTGGAACGCGCACTCGACCATCGCCACGCTGCCGCTCCTGACCTACGGCACCGAGACACAGAAGCAGCGCTGGCTGGCCCCGCTGGCCAGGGGCGAGGCCATCGGGGCGTTCGGCCTGACCGAGCCAGGTGCCGGTTCCGACGCGGCCGGCATCACCACCACGGCCCGCCGGGCGGACGGTGGCTGGCTGATCAACGGCACCAAGATGTTCATCACCAACGCCGGCACCGACATCAGCCAGGGTGTCACCCTGCTGGCCACGACCGGAAAGGGCGAGGACGGGCGGAAACGGTTCGCCACCTTCTACGTACCGACCGGGACGCCCGGTTACAGCTGCGGCGCCAAACTGAAGAAGCTCGGCTGGCACGCCATGGACACCCGGGAACTGGTCTTCGAGGACTGCTGGATCGCCGAGGACCATCTGATCGGCGAGGAGGGCAACGGGCTGCGCCAGTTCCTCGCCGTCCTCGACAAGGGCCGTGTCAGCGTCGCCGCGCTGGGTCTGTCGCTGACCAGGGCGGCGCTGACGCTGGCCGTCAAACACGCCACGGAACGCCACCAGTTCGGCCGCCCGCTGTCGGCCTTCCAGGCGGTCGCCCACAAGATCGCCGACATCGGTACGGAGCTCCAGGCCGCCCGCTGGATGGTCTACCGGGCCGCCTGGCTCGCCGACCAGGGGCGTCCGTACGGCACGGAGGCCGCCATGGCCAAGCTGTACGCCTCCGAGGTGGCCAACCGGGCCGCCTCCCAGGCGGTGCAGATCCACGGCGGATACGGCTATGTACGGGAGTCGGAGATCTCCCGGTTCTACGCCGACGCCAAGATCCTGGAGATCGGCGAGGGCACCAACGAGATCCAACGCGACGTCATAGCCCGGGCGTTGCTGAAGCAGGCGTGACACGAGCGAGCGTCGCACGAGCAGGCCGGTGCGGGACACGAAGAAGCCCGCGGCGCGTGCCGCGGGCCCCTGTACCGGCTGTACCGGCCGTATCGGTCGTGCTGGTGGTACAGGCCGGCTCAGCTCGCCAGGGCGGCCGGCTGCCACACGGCCTCGGGGTCGAGCGGCAGGTCCGGCCGGTCGCGCTTGAAGGCCGCGGCCTCCTGCTCCACGTCCGGCAGGGCGGCGCCGGGTGCTCCGAACCCCCGCAGGAGCGTGTCGCAGTACTCGCTGGACAGGTACGAGGCGTCCCAGTCGCCGTCCGGCTTCACCCATTGGTAGGTGTGGTTGTGCAGATTCAGGAACTGCAGGGTGGCCAGGTGCGGTTCGACCGCGCGGAAGGTGCCCTGCTCCACGGCCTCCGTGAGCAGTCCCCGGACCAGTTGCTCGAACTCCGCGCGCTGGCCGAGCAGCGTGTCGAGATAGTCGCCGGTGAGGCTGCGGTAGTCGTGTTCGTAGACCCAGATGTGGTCGAGCCTGCGGAAGATGATCGTCAGCAGCGACTCCGACAGCAGCCGCAGCCGCACCAGCGGGTCCGCGTCGAGGCCCGCGATCTCCCGGGCGCGGGACAGCAGCGGGCCCATCACCCGCGACTGGATCTCGATCAGCAGGTTCTCCTTGGACCCGATGTAGTAGTACAGGGCGCCCTTGGCGAGCCCGACCGCGCGGCCCAGTTCGTTGATGGAGGTCGCCGCGTAGCCGTAACGGGCGAAGAGGGTCGCCGCGGTGTCGATGATCTTCTGGCGTCGGACCTCGTAGTCCGGCCCGTGGCCCGGTGGTCGTGGCATGTGGTTCTCCCCGCCTGATGTGTCGACGTTTCGACGTGCCGATGAGACATGGCCCCGGGTCCGCGTCCGGACGGCCGGTGGCGCATCCGGGGGGAAGCGGGTCCGGGACCTCGTTCTATTGTGCTTGACCAGTTTGCTAGACCAGACGGTACATTAAAAGATGGACTCCGGCGGCGCGGCCTTGTACCGCCCGCGCGATCATTGCGAGGACGCGCATGACGACCGAGGCACCCCACCAGACAACGACCGGCTACGCCTTTTCGGCCGGTTCCGCCGGCTCCGCGCACGCGGAACAGCTCCTGGAAATGTACCGCCGGATGCGACGCATCCGGCGCTTCGAGGAGCGGGCGTCCGTCCTGTACAAGGCGACGGAGATCCCCGGCTTCCTGCACCTGTCGATCGGCCAGGAGGCCAGCGCGGTGGGCGCCTGCTGGCCGCTGCGCCCCGGCGACGGAATCACCTCCACCCACCGGGGGCACGGCCACGTCCTGGCCAAGGGCCTGGACACGGCGTCCATGATGGCCGAGCTGATGGGCAAGGAGGCCGGGACCTGTCACGGCCGCGGCGGTTCGATGCACATCGCCGACCCGGGCCTCGGCATCTACGGCGCCAACGGCATCGTCGGCGCCGGCCTGCCGATCGCCACCGGGGTGGCCACCGCGGCCAAGCTGCGCGCCGCGGGGGACGTGGTCGTGGCGTTCTTCGGGGACGGCGCGGTCGCCCAGGGCATGTTCCACGAGGCCGTCAACCTGGCCGCCGTATGGGACCTGCCCGTCGTCTTCCTGTGCGAGAACAACCACTACTCCGAGTTCTCGCCCGCGTCCGAACAGCACCGAGCCCCGCTCTCCGCCCGCGCCACCGGGTACGGCATCGACTACGCGCACGTCGACGGCAACGACGTCCTCGCGGTGGCGGGGCTGATGAACGACGTGGTGGAACGCCTGCGCGGCGGCGCGGGGCCCGTCCTCGTGGAGGCCGAGACCTACCGCTGGCACGGCCACTACGAGGGGGACCCCGAGCGCTACCGCAGCGTCGAGGAGGTCGCCGCCGCCAAGGAGCGCGACCCGCTGCTGGTCGCCCGCCGGCACCTCGCGGCGGCCGGCGTCCCGGCCGTGCTGGCCGACGCCGTCGACGAGGAGATCGACAAGGAGATCGAGGCGGCGGTGGAGTGGGCCAGGAGCCTGCCCGAACCGGCCCCCGAGACCCTGTACGACTTCGTCTCGGCGCCGCGCTCCACGATCCCCGAGCCGGCTCCCGCCGAGGGCGAGGTCTTCCGCTCCATGGACGCCGTACGCCTCGCCCTGGAACACGAACTCGCCGCCGACCCCGACGTGTTCCTCGCCGGGATCGACATCGGCGCGGGCGGCAACGTCTTCGGCCTCACCCGAGGCCTGGCCGACGCCTTCCCCGGCCGGGTCCGTGACACGCCGATCAGCGAGAGCGCCATCCTCGGTACGGCGGTCGGGGCGGCCATGGCGGGGATGAAGCCGGTGGTCGAGATCATGTACATGGACTTCATCGGGGTCGCCCTCGACATGCTCCTCAACCAGGCCGCCAAGCTGCGTTTCATGACCGGCGGCCGGGCCTCCATGCCGCTCGTCGTCCGCACCCAGTTCGGCGCGGGCCGCTCCTCGGGCAGCCAGCACTCGCAGAGCCTGGAGGCGCTGCTCGCCCACATCCCGGGCCTGACGGTGGTGATGCCGTCCAACCCGGCCGACACGTACGGTCTCCTGCGCGCCGCCATCCAGGACCCGAACCCGGTGGTCTTCGTGGAGAACCGGCTCCAGTACGGACTCAAGGGCCCGCGCCCGCCGGCCGACCACCTGATCCCGCTGGGCAAGGCCAAGGTGATCCGCGAGGGCACCGACATCACCCTGGTCTCCTGGTCACGGATGGTCCAGGACTGCCTGGCCGCCGCGGAGGTGCTGGCCGCCGAGGGAGTGAGCGTGGAGGTGATCGACCTGCGTACGGTCGCCCCGCTGGACCGGGAGACCGTGCTCGCCTCCCTCGCCAAGACCAACCGCCTGGTCATCGCCCACGAGGCCGTACGGGACTTCGGCGTCGGAGCCGAGCTGGCCGCGCTCGCCGTGGACGAGGGGTTCTGGCACCTGGACGCTCCGGTGACACGCGTGGCCCCGCCGCATGTTCCGGCGCCGTACGCGCCCTCCCTGGAGCGGGTGTGGCTGCCGTCGCAGGACACGATCGCCGAGACACTGCGACGGATCGCCGCGGTCTGACGGCACGGACGGACAGGGAAAAGGGAGAGGCCCCCGGGAGCGAGTCCTGGGGGCCTCTCCCTCGGGGAGTCCGTGTCAGACCGTCGCGATCGGTGTGAGGGGGCTGCCCTGGGTGCCGGGGAGGTTGAGTGGGGGTGCGGTGAGGAGGAAGCGGGTGCGGTGGTGTTCGCGCAGCCAGGCGGCGAGTTCGTTGAGGTACCAGAGTTCGCCGAGGGGGATGCCGAGTTTGAAGAGGCAGAGGTGGTGGATGGGCAGGAGGGAGTGGGGGCCGGTTTCGTTGCCGACGCCGACGCCTTCGACGGCGTAGTTGTCGGCGACGAGGCCGGCGAGCTGGGAGTCGGTGATCCACTGGAGGATCTCGGGGTCGTGGGCGTCGAGGTAGGCGGCGGTCCGGTGGATCGCGACGGGGTCGGGGTTCTTGTTCCAGGCGAGGATCTGGGTGGCGAAGCCGGTGTGGAGCAGGACGATGTCGCCGGGTTCGACGGTGACGTTGTCGGCGTCCATGATCTCGCGGAGTTGCCGGTAGTTGACGGGCTGGTATGCGGTGCCGAGGTGGTGGGCGATGTCGATGAGGACGCCGCGGCCCTGGACGCCGTGCTGGGCCATGTGTTCGAGGCCGAGGTGGCGGGCGAAGCCGAGGCTTCCGCTGCCGTCGCCCTTGGCGTCGTCCTGGGGTCCGACGAGGTCGGTGCCGGCGCGGTAGCCGTTGTAGTAGACGGCTTCGGCGACGCCGTCGGCGTCGGCGTCGAACTCGGCGCCCTGGTGGGCGAGGGCGTCCCACTGGGTGGAGTACTGCAGCCAGAGGGTGACCACGTCGTCGGACCACACGTCGATGAGGTCGGGGGAGAAGTGTTCGCTGGCCCTGATGTTGTAGAAGACGTCCTGGTTGTGCTGGAGGTCCTCGGTGGGGCGCAGGATCGGCGGGTAGCGGCGCTGGTTCATGGCCGACCCGCCGGGATAGTCGAGCGGCAGGCTGAGGCTGAAGGCGATGCCGTGCTCGACCTCGCGCACGCCCTGCAGGACCTTCTCCCGGGTGAGCAGGTTGATCCGGCCCAGTTCGTCGTCCTCGCCCCAGTCACCCCAGGTCGAGCCCGGCGGACGCTGCTTCCAACGCTTCGTCATGACTAACGCCTCCTCACGCGACGGTCCTCGTCGACGGTCGTCGGCATGCTATTTAGATTATACCGATCGGTCAACAACTGGAACTGGGGTCGCCGCAGCCCTTTTTATTGGTGCACGTTCAGCAATAGACTCAGTGGTCGAAACATCGACTGTTGGGGAGATGATGAGCGAATCCACACAGGCGTGGGTGGCTGCCGGCGTCCGTTCCGTGATCGGGACGCACACCCAGGCCCAGGACGCCGGACGCACCGACGAGATCGTCGCGCTGTACACGCCCGACGGGGTCCTGGAACTGCCGGGCACGGACCCCCTTCAGGGGCATGACGCCCTCCGCGCCGCCTTCAAGGGCTGGGCGCCGGAGAAGCCGCAGCTGCACCTGGTCACCAACACGGTCGTCACCTCCTCCGCCGACGACGAGGCGACGGCCACGAGCGACGTGGCCTTCCTCCAGCGCGGTGAGTCGGGCTGGGCGGTGCAGGTCGTCGGCCACTACGAGGACGAGCTGACCAGGGTCGACGGTACCTGGCTGCTCCGGCGCCGGAAGACGACGTACCAGGTCTGACCGCGTGTCCCCCTTTCGACTCGACCTTGGAGAGAGATGAGCACCACTTCCGCCGACGCCGAGGCGTCGGTCACCACCGGTGTGCACACCGCCATCGCCGCCTACGCGCAGGCGCTGGACACCGGCCGCAACGCCGACCTCGCCGAGCTGTTCGTGCCCGACGGTGTCGCCGAGATCGCCGGTATCGCGACCTTCGAGGGCCGGGACGCGATCCGCGAGGGCTTCGCGGCCTTCGCGCCGACCCAGCCGCAGCTGCACCTGGTGGCCAACACGGTGGTCACCTCGTACACCGAGGAGGAGGCCACGGCGGTCAGCAACCTGGCGTTCTTCCAGCGCGGTGAGTCGGGCTGGGCGGTGCAGCTCGTCGGCCGCTACGACGACACGCTGCGGCATCACGACGGCGCGTGGCGGTTCCAGCGGAGGGTCACGACCTTCCTGCCGTAACACGCCGAAGTGTCAACGCGCCGACGCACCAACATGTCAACGCGTCACGGAAAGCCGATGCTCGTGCCACCCGATCCGGCGGGTGGCACGAGCATCGGCTTTCCGTGTGCTCAGGCTCAGGCTTCGCTCTTCCGCTCCGTCGCCTTGGAGAAGGTGAGGGCGGGGAAGTCGTTCTGGACCGCCTCGCGGATCAGCTCCTGGAGCTTCCAGCGTCCGCTCGGGTTCAGCAGCTGCTTGACCGGCTTGCCGGGGATGTTGCCCCCGTAGAAGTAGCTGCTCTCCAGGAAGGACGACATCGTGCTGCTGTTCACACTCTCCGTCCACTCCTCCTCGGCGGCCCCGGTCACCTCGATGACGTCGTGACCGTGGTCGCGCGCGTGCACGATCGCGTCGGTCACGATCTCCACCTGGTCGCCGGCGTACCGCGGGTTGTTGCCCGTCGCGCCGTGCGGCCCGCCGGGGAAGAAGAAGTTCGGGAAGCCGGCCGTCGCGACCCCGAGGTAGGTGCGCGGGCCGTCCGACCAGTACTCCTTCAGCGGGATGCCCTGACGGCCCCGCACGCCGAGCCGGTTGAGGGCGCCGGTGCCGAAGTCGTAGCCGGTCGCCCAGATGATGATGTCGAACTCCTCGACACCCTCGGCGGTTTCGATCCCGTCCTCGGTGATGCGGGTGATCGGCGTCTCGTTGATGTCGACGAGGGAGACGTTCGGCTTGTTGTACGTCTCGTAGTAGCCGGTCCCGAAGGGGGGCCGCCGCCCGCCGTAGCCGTGGGCCTTGGGGATCAGCTTCGCAGCCGTCTCCGGGTCCTTGACGATGCTGCGGATCTTGTCGGCCATGAACGCGCACCACTCCGCGTTCACGGTCTCGTTCGAGAGCATGTCGTAGTAGTGCTCGGTCAGCTTGGTGAAGCCGGGCCCGTTCCACCGCTCCTCGTAGAACGCCTGGCGGTCCTCCGGGCTGTCCTCCAGGCCGGAACGCATGACGATCTGGTGGAGGAACCCGCTCGGCGAGGTGTTCAGCGTGTCGCGGATGGACTCGAAGTTCGCCTTCAGCTCCGCCTGCTCCTCGGGCGTGATCGGCCCGTTGTTGAGCGGCGTGAGCCAGTCGGCGTCCTTCTGGTAGACCGTCAGCTGGGCCACGTCGTCCGCGATCGCGGAGATGATCTGTACACCGCTGGATCCGGTGCCGATCTGGGCCACCCGCTTCCCGGTGAAGTCGATGGGTGTCTTCGGCCAGCGGCTGGTGTGGTGCTGCGCGCCGCGGAAGTCCTCGCGTCCCGGGATGGCCGGGATGAACGGCACCGAGAGGTTGCCGGTCGCCGCGACGACGAAGCGGGCCCGGACCTCCGTGCCGTCACTGCCCCGCACGGTCCAGGTCCCGGACGGCTCGTCGAAGACGGCCGCGGTCACCTTGACACCGAAGGAGATGTCGCGGCGCAGGTCGAACCGGTCGACGACGTGGTTGAAGTACCGCTCGATCTCCGGCTGGCCCGCGAACTTCTCCGACCACTCCCACTCCTCCCACAGCTCCTTGGAGAAGAGGTAGCCGTAGGTGTAGCTCTCGGAGTCGAAGCGCGCCTCCGGGTAACGGTTCCAGTACCAGGTACCGCCCACCCCGGTCCCCGCCTCCAGCAGCTTCACCGAGAACCCGGCCTCCCGGGCCAGGTACAGCTGGTAGATGCCGGTGACCCCGGCGCCGATGACCAGTACGTCGACCGTGCTGTCCGTGCTGCCTGCGCTGCTCTGGTCCGGGCTCGACTTCGTCGTCTCGCTCATGTGCTCTCCCGCGTGAGCCTTGATTCATATGTCGACCGCTCGGTCGAATATTCAGTGAGAGTAGATGAGAGGGCGGGTCCGGGCAATGGATGTGAATCTCGGCCGGGTCATTGATTGTACCGACCGTCTGATCTAACTTTCGCTGAAGGACGTGAAGCCGCGCAACGGGAGTACAGGTATGAGCGACAAGGGTGTCGAAGAGACCGCCGATCTGCGGGCCGCCGGCTGGAAGGCCATGCGCGCCGCCCTGCCCGGTGTGTTCCCCGAGGGCGACATCGATCTGCGGGACGGCCGCCTCGGCGAGGACCTCGTCGACATCGGGCTGCTCGGCGTCTGGGGCGGGCTCTGGGGCCGTGAGGGACTGGCTCCGCGGGACCGCAGCCTGGTGACGCTGGGCATCCTCATCGCCCTCGGTGCCGAGACCGAGCTGAAGACCCATGTCCGTATCGCCCGGACGAACGGACTGACCGAGGACGAGATCGCCGAGGTCATCTACCACTCCAGTGGCTACATCGGCTTCCCCCGGGCCGTGGCCGCCCGCACCGCGGCCCGCGAGGCCCTGGAGGGCTGACGGAACCCCTGTTCCGCCCCTGTATCGCCGCCGACCGGGCGTGAACCGTCGGCACCGCACATCACTCAAGGAGCACGCATGACACTGCAGGGAAAGGTCGCGGTCGTCACCGGCGGCGCCCGTGGCATCGGCCGTGGAATCGCGACCGTACTCGCCGCCAAGGGGGCCGCGGTCGCCGTCTGGGACCTGAACACCGAGGGCGCGGAGGAAACCGTCGCCCTGATCGTCAAGGGGGGCGGCACGGCGATCGCGGTGGGCGGTGACGCGGCCGACGCCGAGGCCGTGGCGGCCTCGGCGTCGCGCACCCGAGCGGAGCTCGGTCCGGTCGCGATCCTGGTCAACAACGCCGGAACGACCGCCTACGAGCCCTTCACGAGCATCAGCGAGGCGGCCTGGGACCGCATGATCGGGATCAACCTCAAGGGCCCGTTCCTGGTCACCAAGGAACTGGTGCCGGACATGGTCGAGGCGGGCTGGGGCCGGATCGTCAACATCTCCTCGTCGTCCGCGCAGACCGGCGCGCCCTCCATGGCCCACTACGCGGCCTCCAAGGGCGGTGTCATCGGCCTCACCCGGGCACTGGCGGTCGAGTACATCGAGAAGGGGATCACCGTCAACCACGTACCGCCCGGGTTCATCGACACCCCGCTGGTGCGCCAGGGCCCCGTCGACGTCGACGCGGTCGCCGCCATGATGCCGATGAAGCGGGCCGGCACCCCCGAGGACATCGCCTACGCGGTGGCCTATCTGGCCTCCGAGGAGGCGAGCTATGTGACCGGCCAGACGCTCAGTGCGAACGGTGGCCGCTATCTGGCCTGAGCGGCCCGGGCGGAGGGCGTCGCTGTCGGCCGTTCCTCCACGCAGGGTTGTTTGTACCGACCGGCAGGTATAACTTTCAGCGAAGTATCGAGCCACACCCGCAATGGAGCACGCATGAGCATCGACGACGACGTCAGAAACGGCACCCGCGGGGTGACCGGATGACGGGCCGTGTCCTGGTGGTGGGCGCCTCCGCGGCCGGGTTGTCCACGGTGGAGGCGTTGCGGCGCAAGGGGTACGTGGGTGGGGTGACGGTGCTGGGCGATGAGCCGCATGCTCCGTACGACCGTCCGCCGCTGTCCAAGCAGGTGCTGTCCGGGGCGTGGGAGCCGGCGCGGGCCGCGTTGCGGGCGCAGGAGCAACTGGATTCCCTGGACGCCGAGTTCGCGCTCGGCGATCCGGCGGTCGGTCTCGATCCGGTGTCGCGGACGGTTCATACGGAGTCCGGGCGGCAGGTGGCCGCCGACGCCGTGGTGATCGCGACGGGTGTGCGGGCGCGGAGGTTCCCCGGGCAGGGCGACCTCGCCGGTGTGCATGTGCTGCGCACACTGGATGACGCCTTGGCGTTGCGGGCGGATCTGGTGCCGGGCCGGCGGTTGGTGGTGGTCGGTGAGGGTGTGCTGGGATCGGAGATCGCGGCGACGGCACGGACGCTCGGCCTGGAGGTGACGCTGGCGGGCCCGTTGGCGGCGCCGATGGCGTTGCAGGTGGGTCCGTTGGTGTCGGGCGTGCTGGCCGGGCTGCACACCGAGCGCGGGGTGACGTTGCGGCTGGGTGAGGGTGTCGTCGGGCTGACCGGTGAGGGCGGTCGGGTGACGGGGGTGCGGCTGGCCTCGGAAGAGGTGCTGCCGGCCGATGTGGTGGTCGTCGCGATCGGTGCGGTGCCGGCGACGCGGTGGCTGGCGGACAGCGGCCTGACCCTGGACAACGGCGTGGTGTGTGACGCGCGGTGCCGGGCGGCCGAGGGGATCTACGCCGTCGGTGATGTGGCCCGCTGGCACCACGAGGGGCTCGGGCGGCTGATCCGGCTGGAGAACCGGACCAACGCCACGGAGCAGGCGATGGCGGTTGCCGGGGCGATCCTCGGCGAGGACCAGCCGTACGCGCCCGTGCCGTACTTCTGGACCGACCAGTACGACGCCAAGCTCCAGGTCCACGGCTTCCTGCCGGCGGATGCCGAAGTGGACGTCGTGGAGGGCGACTTGGCGGCCCGCCGCTTCGTCGCCCGCTACCGCGTCGACGGCCGGGTCACCGGCGTCCTCGGCTGGAACATGCCCAAACAGACCCGGCTGCGCCGCCAGGAAGTCGTCGACGGACTCCAGACCCCCGTCGAGCCCGCTCCCGCCCCCGTCCACTGAAGTTCAGGAGAGTTCCCATGAAGGTTGTCGTCGACGAGGAGAAGTGCGTCGCCGCCGGGCAGTGTGTGTCGGCCGCGATGGAGGTGTTCGACCAGCGCGACGAGGACGGCATCGTCGTCGTCCTGGACGAGCACCCGCCCGCCGAGCTGGCCGAGGACGTGCGCAACGCCGCCGCCATCTGCCCGGCACTCGCCATCCGCATCGAGGAATAGACCCAGCGACAGACCGAGTGACGGACCGAGGAGGAGAGCGCTCCCGGTTCCGCGCGCGTTCCGCCCCCACCACTTGAGGAGAATCCATGGCTGAGGCAGAGACCCCGCTCGCCCCCGACGAGCAGGTGTACTTCTATCAGGACGACCGGGACGCCAAGTGCCCCTTCGCACCGGCTCCCGGGCTGCGTGCCCTGAACGAAAAGGCTCCGGTCTCCCGGGTCCGTATCTGGGACGGCAGCACCCCCTGGCTGGTCACCGGTCATGCCGCGCAGCGGGCGATCCTGTCGGACCCCCGGGTCAGCTCGGACGACAAGCAGCCCGGGTTCCCGTATCCGAACCACGTCATGGCGGAGTCGGCCCCCCACCATCCGCTGACGATCTTCAACGCGGACGGCGCCGACCACACGCGTATCCGTCGCATGATGACCCGCCCGTTCACACGCCCCCGGATGGAGGCGCTGCGGCCGAAGATCCAGGAGTTCACCGACGAGCTCATCGACCAGATGCTCGCGGGCCCTAAGCCGGCGAACCTGGTGACCGCGTTGTCGCTGCCGCTGCCCTCGCTGATGATCTGCGCGCTGCTCGGAGTGCCGTACGCGGACCACGACTTCTTCCAGGAACACGCCCAGTGGGCCACCAGGAGCGACAAGACGGTCGAGCAGCAGACGGCGGCCAACGCGGCGCTGGGCGGCTACCTCGCCAAACTCCTCCAGGAGAAGATGGAGGAGCCGACCGAGGACGTGCTTTCGGACTTCGCCGCGCGGATCAACGACGGTGACCTCACCCTTCCCGAGGCCGTCATGCTGTCCATGATCCTGCTGATCGCCGGGCACGAGACCAGCTCCAGCATGATCACACTGGGTACCGCGCTGCTGCTGGACAACCCCGGCCAGCTGGCGAACCTGCGCGAGATCGACGACACGAAGGCCGTCGCGAACGCGGTCGAGGAGATCCTGCGCTATCTGACCGTCCCGCAGCTCGGGCAGCGCCGGATCGCCGCCGAGGACTTCGAGTTCGAGGGGGTCGAGATCAAGGCGGGCGACGGCATCATCGCCGCGCTGCCCGCCGGGAACTGGGACCCGGAGGCCTTCCCCGAGCCGGAGAAGCTCGACCTCACCCGCAAGGCGAGCCACCATGTCGCCTTCGGCTGGGGCATCCACCAGTGCCTCGGCCAGCAGCTCGCCCGTATCGAGCTCCAGGTCGTCTACGGCACGCTCTACCGGCGCGTACCGACCCTGCGCCTCGCCGTCGACCGTGACGAGCTCGACTTCCGTCCGGCCGACGCGCTCGCCTTCGGCATCAGCGAGTTGCCCGTCACCTGGTAGTACCCGTCGGACGGCGACCCGTCCCACCACCGCAGCACAACAGGAGTCACCTATGAGCGAGTTCAGCTTCGAAGGACGCGTCGCCGTCGTCACCGGCGCGGGCCGCGGCCTCGGCCGGGCCTACGCCCGTCTGCTGGCGGAGCGGGGCGCGAAGGTCGTCGTCAACGACCTCGGCGGGTCGATCGAGGGCGACGGCGCGGACATCGGCCCCGCGCAGACCGTCGTCGAGGAGATCACCGCCGCGGGCGGCACGGCCGTCGCCGACACCAACGACGTGTCCACGCGGTCCGGTGCCGAGGCGATCATCAACCGGGCGGTCGAGGACTTCGGCCGTATCGACGTCCTCGTCAACAACGCCGGGATCATCAGGTACGCCGGGCTGCCCGAGATCGAGGCGGAGAACCTGGAGCGCCACCTCGCCGTACACCTCGTCGGCTCGTTCAACACGCTGCGGGCCGCCTGGCCGCACTTCGTCGAGCAGGGGTACGGGCGGGCCGTACTGACCACCTCCAGCGGCATGTTCGGACTCGACAACAACCTGTCGTACGCGGCGGCCAAGGCGGGTACGGTCGGCCTGGCCCGCAGCGCCCGCCTGGCCGGTGAGCCGCACAACATCAAGGTCAACCTGATCGCGCCGGCGGCGATGACCCGCATGGGCGGGGGCGAGCAGCCGGACGACGCGCAGCCCGTCCCCGGTATGCCGCACATGCCGTCGGCGGCGGTGGCGCCGATGGTGGCGTACCTCGCACACGAGAGCTGTCCGGTCAACGGGGAGATCTACACGGCCGGCGCCGGCCGCTTCGCACGCCTCTTCATCGCCTCGACCGAGGGATACGTCCACCAGGACGGTCCGGCGACCGTCGAGGACGTCGCGGCGAACTGGGACAGCATCAACGACGAGAAGGGCTACTACGTGCCGTCCGACCTGATGGCGTGGTCCGGGTCCTTCCTCAAGCACCAGTTCGGCTAGGGCGAAGACCGTCCCGCTGCCTTGCAGGCGCGCGGGCGGCAAACCGGCGAGCTGTCAGCCGGCGACCATGGGCCCGATCCACCGGCCACCCCCCGACGCTCCGTCGGGGGGTGGCCGGTGTCTGTCGGGGGGAGCCGCTCGCCAAGGAGTCACACGCGGCCGGATCAGCTCGATCGTGTGATCGTCCGCTCGCGGGGCCACTGTTCCACCAGTGGGTGGTTCAGGGCCCCCGTCGCCTCCCTCCGGCCTACTCACGCGGCCAGGTCGCAGAGGGCTGTGTCCGTCGGCGGCCTCCCGGGCCCGGACCACGCACGGGATGTGTGTCGCCGCCTCGGGGGCGAGTACGCCGGGGACCTGGGGGTACCCCCTCTGCGGGAGCGTCCAGGACCGTTCGGGGCGCGCGGCTGGACGAACTCATTCCCCTTCGGTCCCCAGGGACGGTCGGGCCCAGTGCTGTGCGGCGGTGGCGCGATGTACCGGTGCCGTCTGACCCTCGGCGCTGACGGAAAGGCCCACATCCGACCGGCGAGCGCTTCTCAACGCGTCGCACACGGGGAGACACCCCGGTACGCGGGTGGGGCCCGCCGCTTCGATGAAGCGGCGGGCCCCACCCGCGTACCGTGCGCCGAAGTCGGGTGTCAGACGGCCGCCTGGCCGGCCTGGACCTCGTCGAGGCGCTTGCTCCTGGGGATCAGGGAGACGAGCAGTGTGCCCACGGCGCAGCAACCCACGACGAGCCAGAGCCCGTTGGTGAAGCCCGCGTCGAGATAGAACTGCGTGCCCTGCAGGATCGCCCCGTGCTGGGCCATCACGACGAAGGCCAGCTGGGACACGATGATCTGCGCGACGCCCTGACCGAGTGTCTGGGCTCCGTTGGCCAGCGCCTGTTCCTCCGGGGTGACCACCTCGATGATCATGATGGGCGCGATGGCCATGACCATGCCCGTGCCGGTCCCCGCGATGATGCCCATCCCCACGATCTGGGGCGCGCTGTGGTGCAGTTGGGTGCCGATGCCGTAGCCGAGGACGGTGAGCGCGGAGCCGGCGCCCAGAAGGATCCGGGCGTCCATCCGGCGGGCGAGGAAGCCGGTGCTGACCGCCGCCACGATGATCATGACGCTGATGGGGCTCGTGACGATGGCGTTGTGGGTACCGGACCAGCCCAGGCCTTCGGAGACGTGGGGGATGTTCGGCATCAGGATCAGCATCTGGATCACGACACCGACGGCGCTGAGCGAGCCGGCCGCCACGGAGGTGGCCAGCAGGACGGTCCACACCGAGCGACGCCGGGTCATGGCCGGCGGGAACAGCGGTTCGGCGACGCGGCGTTCGACGAGGACGAAGGCGATCAGCGCGATCAGCGCCCCGGCGACCCAGCCGGCGAACTCTCCGCTGTCCCAGCCCCAGTGCGAGCCCTGGCCGACGGCGTAGACGAGCGCCGTGATCCCGCCGCCGAGGAGGATGCCGCCGAGCCAGTCCATCCGGCCGCCGGCCGCACGGATCGGGCTCTCGGGCACGAAGGCCGCCACCAGGGCGAAGCTCACCGCGGTGCTGATGGCCATGAACCACAGCACGCCGCGGAAGCCGTAGTCGTCCAGGAGCCAGCCCGACAGGAAGGGCCCGCCGAAGGCGACGAGGCCGACGCCGCCGGCGAGGATGCCGCTGGCGAGTCCGACCCAGCGGCGGGGGAACACGTCGCGGGTGATCGCGTAGGCCAGCGGGGCGGTGGCCGCGTAGATGCCCGCGATGCCGCGCCCGATGAGCAGGGTGCGGTAGTCGGTCGCGAGGGCGGCGACCAGGTCACCGACGAAGCCCAGCCCGGTGGCGACGAGCAGCACCTTCTTCTTGCCGAAGAGCGCCGCGGCCTTGACCGCGAAGGGCAGGAAGAAGGTCCCGGTCAGGAGCGTCATCAGGGTGAACCAGGCGATCTCGGTCGTCCGGAAGTGGATCGCGACCTCGGCCTGGGCGATGCCGGACAACGCGGCCATGAGCGCGACCAGCTGGACGGTCCACACGAGCGCGACGACGACGAGCGCGTTGCGCCCGGATGAGGAGGGGGGTCTTTCGCCTTCCTGCGGGGCGGCGGTCTGTGTCTGGGTCATGGGCGGCCTTCCAAGGGGTGAGCGGAGATGGGGAAGGGGAGATGCGGCGCGTGCCCGTCTGCGACTCCGGTGCGCCTGCCGCGTAAAGTAGACCTAACGGTCGGTACAATCAATAAGCTGCGCGTAAAGCCGCCGTGCGACCGTTTCCGGTCCCGCTGACCGGGACATCGGCGCCCGACAGGCGCGGACTGACCGACTGATCGAGGCCGGGCGATGCCGGCTCCCCGTCGACAGGGCCTCCCCTCTCGCCGGCGTTGCCGAGGCCCGCCGGGTCGGTGAGCAGGGCCCGATCCGCGGCAGGCTGGTCCTCGTCGTCGAGCCGCACGCCTCCGTCCCGGTGCCCGTGGGGGGACCGGCGCGGCGGCGGGTGCCGTGCGGCAACCCTGAACCGGTGGGGTTCGGGAGCCGCGAGGAACAGCGCGGCCAACTAACGCCGACCCGAGCCGGAACGAACCGCCGGCCCGGCGGAGCGTTACGCTCGGCACCGTGCTCCGCATCTTCGACGCCACCACCGCCGAGTCCGTAGTCGCCGCCCCGGCCCGCCGGGCCCTGACCCGTGTCGAGGCGCATGCGCCGGGCTTCGGCGCCACCGCCCTCCGTGTCCTCCTCGTCGCCGATGTCCTCGCCCGTGCCCTGGAGATCGGCGGCACCCCCGTGTGGGCCGTACTGGCCGCCGAGAAACAGGTGGCCGAACTCCGGGCGGGCGCCGCGGCTCTCGGCGTCCGGCCCTTCGAGGACCGACGCGATGTCGGACCGGAGTTCGCGGAGGCCCAGCTGATCCATGTGGTGAGCCGGGGCGACCGGGTGACGGGCGGCATCCGGCTCGATGTCGCCCCGGTCGGCTCCGCCGACGGTGTGGGCGCCCCCGGGGACATCGACCCCGCCACCCTCCGCCTGGCCCTCCTCGCGCACCCCCGCTCCGAGCCCGTCCGCCTGACCCCGGCCGCCCTGGCCGACGCGGGGAGCGCGTTGGCGCACTGGCGCCGCTCGGTCGCCGCCTGGGCGGTGCAACCGTCCCGTCCCGTGCCCGAGGAGGTGCGCCAGGAGCTGCGCGCCGCCTGGGAGGACGACCTGAACCTGCCCGCCGTACTGGACGTCCTGCGCCGCGTCGAGACCCTCGACGGGCTGCCGGACGGGGCCCGCTTCGAGACGTACGCCTACGCCGACCGCATCCTCGGCCTCGAACTCACCCGCGAGATCGGGTCGTTGACGTGACCGACGGCCGCAGCACGGGCCCGCTGCGCCGTCTGGTCGTGCTGCGGCACGCCAAGTCGGCCTGGCCGACGGGCGTCGACGACCACGACCGCCCCCTCGGACCGCGCGGTCTGCGGGACGCACCCGCCGCCGGGCAGGCACTCGCCGAGGCCGACTGCCTGCCCGAGCTCGTCCTGTGCTCCACCGCCGAACGCGCCCGCCGCACCTGGGAGTTGGCGGCGGCCGAGTGGGGCACCCCACCGCCGGTCCGGCACGATCCGAGGCTGTACGGGGCCGACGTACCGGAGTTGCTGGCCGTCGTACGGGAAGTCCCGCCCGCCGTCGGGACGTTGCTGCTGGTGGGGCATAACCCCGGCCTGGAGGAACTGGTGCTGGAGCTGGCCGGGGACGCGCTCGACGACGCGCTGGACACCGTACGGACGAAGTTCCCGACCTCCGCGATCGCCGTCCTGGCCTGGCACGGCGACGGCTGGCAGGACCTCGCGCCCGGCACGGCCCTGCTCACGGCCCTGCTCGTGCCGCGCGGGACGAAGGCAGACTGACCCGACGCCGTACCGGTCCGGCTACCCCACGTGCACGCGTGGGCGGCGGTCCAGGTCCGGTTCGGCGCGGCGGAGCACCTCGCGCGTGACCGGGGCGACCTCGCCGTGGCCGAAGATCAGGAAGCGGACCAGGTGGCTGAAGGGGTTGCCCTCGGTCCAGTTGAAGTAGGCGTGCGGGACCTGGCCGGTGCGGTCGCGCAGCTGCATCAGCACCGCCGCGATGGTGTTCGGCACGGTCGCGCCCTCCACCCGCAGCCGGCGCGCGCCGTGCTTCTCGTCGCCCCGCACGGCGAGGTCGGCCGTGAAGTCGGAGGAGTCCCGCACGAACACCTCCAGGAACAGCACGGGACGGCCGTCCGGGATGTGGGTCTGCTCGCGCTGGCTGTACTCCTTGGCCCGGTACTCCCGAGTGCTGTGCTCCTGGGGCTCGTTGGCGATCAGGAGAAGCGGACCGCCGACTGCCGCCTCGTCGATGATGCGGGCCGCCGTCTCGTCGAACGTCACTTGCGCGGCCCGCAGTTCGAAGGCGCGGCGCACGCGGGACGCGAACGACGTGACGAGGATCGCCAGGATGAAGATCGTCGCGATCTTGATGCCGTCGGGCCGCTCGATCACGTTCGTGACCAGGGTGTAGGCGAACACCGCGGTGATCGCGCCGAAGCCGATCGTGGCCGCCCGATGACCGCGCTTGTGCACGGCGACCGCCGACGCGAACGACGCGGACAGCATCAGCACCAGCACACCGGTCGCGTACGCGCCGCTCTGGTCGTCGACGTTCGCGTTGAACCAGAGCGTGATGAACACGGCCGCCGCCATGAACACCAGCACCAACGGCCGGACGGCACGCGTCCATTCGGGCGCCATGCCGTAGCGCGGCAGATAGCGCGGTACGAGGTTCAGCAGGCCGGCCAGCGCGGAGGCGCCCGCGAACCAGAGGATCGCGATCGTCGAGATGTCGTAGACCGTGCCGAAGGCCTCGCCGAGGTGCTCGTGCGCGAGATAGGCGAGTGCGCGCCCGTTCGCCGGGCCACCGCTCTCGAAGGCGGACTGCGGGATCAGGATCGTCGTCGCCAGACTGGACAGCAGCAGGAAGCAGCTCATGATCACGGCGGCCGTGGTGAGCAGCTTGCGGGTCTCCCGGATCCGCCCCTCGGGCCGCTCGTACGTGTCCGTCGGGTCCCCCTCGACCTGCGGCATCACCGCCACGCCCGTCTCGAAGCCGGACATGCCGAGCGCCAGCTTCGGGAAGACGAGCAGCGCCACGCCGATCATCGCCAGCGGCGAGGAGTGCTCCGCGGTCATCGCGTCCGTCCAGTCGCCGACCCTGCCGGGGTGGCTGAACACCTCCCAGGCGGAGACGGCGAGGACGACGAGGTTGAGGGTGAGATAGGCGCCCACGAGGACCACGGCGATGCCCATGGCCTCCTTGAAGCCCTTGAGGAACACCGCGCCAAGACCGAGGACGAGGAGGAGCGTGATCCACACGTTCCCGCCGTGCGTCCAGTGCGGGGCGAAGGGATTCTCCACGACATGCGCGGAGGCGTCCGCCGCCGACAGGGTGATCGTGATCATGAAGTCCGTCGCCGCGAAACCGAGCAGCACCAGCACGAAGATCTTCCCCGACCACCAGGGCAGCAGCCGCTCCAGCATGGCGATCGACCCCTCGCCGTGCGGACTCTCCCGCGCGACCCGGCGGTAGACCGGCAGCGCGCCCAGCAGTGTCAGCGCGATCAGCACGAGCGTGGCGAGCGGCGAGAGGAGGCCGGCCGCGAGGGCGGCGATGCCCGGCTGGTATCCCAGCGTCGAGAAGTAGTCGACGCCCGTGAGGCACATGACCCGCCACCAGCTGTGGCCCCGGTGGTCCTCGGCCGGAGTGGCGTGCGGTCCCGGATGCCGGGCCGACTGCTCGCTGAGCCCCTCCAGCAGCCAGGCCCGCCAGCGGGGCGCGGTGCCGGAGGGCGCGGGTCCGGCGCTCTCCGTGCTCTCCACCTGGGCGCCGGTCATCCGGTGCTCTCCTTGCGATCGTCGGTCTGGTGCGTCGCCGCTGGGCAACGAGGAGCGAGTATCCATCATGTCGGCACCCGTACCCCCGGCGGGGCGCCAGGCTGCGCATAGGGTGGCCGGATGCCGGACGAGTACCGCACAGTGGCCCACGCGGGCGTGCACGAGACCGAGGTCAACCGCTCCCGCTTCCTGTGCGCCCTCGCCCCCGCGGCCACCGAACAGGAGGCCCAGGAGTTCGTCGCCGCCGTCCGCAAGGAGCACGCCGACGCCACCCACAACTGCTTCGCGTACGTCATCGGCGCCGACGCCTCCGTCCAGCGGGCGAGCGACGACGGCGAACCGGGCGGCACCGCCGGAGTGCCCATGCTCCAGATGCTGCTGCGACGCGACATGCGGTACGTCGTCGCCGTCGTCACCCGCTACTACGGCGGCGTCAAACTGGGCGCGGGCGGCCTGATCCGGGCGTACGGGGGAGCGGTCGGCGAAGCTCTCGACGTGCTCGGCACCCGCACCCGCCGCCGTTTCCGGCTGGCCACGGTGACCGTCGACCACCAGCGGGCAGGCAAGGTCCAGAACGACCTGAGGTCCACCGGGCGCGAAGTACGTGATGTGCGCTACGGCGAGGCCGTCACGATCGAGATCGGGCTGCCGGACGCCGATGTGGACGCCTTCCGGGCCTGGCTGGCGGACGCGACGGCGGGGACCGCCGGGTTCGCACTCGGGGGAGAGGCGTACGGGGAAGCATGAGTGCCGCGATGCCCTCGGGGGCCGCACATCGGGCCGATACGGGAGTAACCACCCGTGATGTCAGAGCCGACTGTTAGTTTCGGGGATCATGAGACTGCTGCACACGTCCGACTGGCATCTCGGCCGCTCCTTCCACCGGGTGAACATGCTCGGAGCGCAGGCCGGGTTCATCGGCCACCTCGTCACCGTCGCGCGCGAGCGCGAGGTCGACGCGGTGGTCGTGTCGGGTGATGTGTACGACCGGGCGGTTCCCCCGCTGGCCGCCGTCGAGCTCTTCGACGACGCCCTGCACCGGCTCGCCGGCCTCGGTGTGCCGACGGTGATGATCTCCGGCAACCACGACTCGGCCCGCCGCCTGGGCGTCGGCGCCGGGCTCATCGACCGCGCCGGCATCCATCTGCGCACCGCCCCGTCGGCCACCGGGACGCCGGTGGTCCTCCGTGACGAGTGGGGTGATGTCGCCTTCTACGGCCTGCCCTATCTCGAACCGGCCCTCGTGAAGGACGAGTTCGGGGTGGAGAAGGCGAGCCACGAGAGCGTCCTCGCCGCCGCCATGGACCGGGTCCGCGCCGACCTCGCCACGCGCGCGGAGGGCACCCGTTCCGTCGTCCTCGCCCATGCCTTCGTCACGGGCGGGGAGGCCAGCGACAGTGAGCGGGACATCACCGTCGGAGGGGTCGCCGCCGTGCCCTCCGGGGTGTTCGACGGCGTCGACTATGTGGCGCTGGGCCATCTGCACGGCTGCCAGACCATCACCGGGCGCGTGCGCTACTCGGGTTCCCCGCTGCCGTACTCCTTCTCGGAGGCCGACCACCGAAAGAGCATGTGGCTGGTCGATCTGGCGGGCGACGGCTCGGTCACGGCGGAGCGCGTCGACTGCCCGGTGCCGCGCTCGCTCGCCCGTATCCGGGGGGCGCTGGAGGAACTGCTCGCCGATCCGGACCTGGCCCGCCACGAGGACGCGTGGGTCGAGGCCACGCTCACCGACGCGGTGCGCCCGGCCGACCCCATGGCCCGGCTCGCGGAACGGTTCCCGCATACCCTCAGCCTCACCTTCGATCCGGAGCGGCCACCCGGGGACCCGGACGTGACGTACGCACGGCGCCTGGCGGGGCGCGGCGACCAGGAGATCGCGGAGGACTTCGTCCTGCATGTGCGGGGCGCGGGAGCCGACGAGCACGAACGGGGCGTCCTGCGGGACGCGTTCGACGCGGTGCGGGCCGACGAGACGGTACGGGAGGGGACGCGTTGAATCCGGGGTGGACGGTGGGGCGCGGGTGCGGCGGGAGCGGTGGTTGCTGCCGTGCGATGCCCGGGCGGCTCGGTGGGCTCGGGAGTCGCCGGGCAGTGCGCGGGCGGCTCGGTAGGCTCGGGAGTCGCCGGGCCGGTATCCGTGGGTGGATGGCCACGGGTCACGCTATGGGTAGCCGCTGTCCGGCATGGAGCGCGGGGCACGGAGGCAGTGGCGGTAGCTGCCGGGCAACGCCCGGTCAGGTCGGCAGGCCAGGGGGCCGCCGGGAGGTAGCTCGCGAGCGAATCGGCACGGGCCTCGCCCCGGCCGGCCGCGCCCGAGGCGAGCGGCGCCGTACGGACTCGCGGACGGAGGGCGCCCGGTGAGGCTGCACCGGCTGGACATCACGGCCTTCGGGCCCTTCGGAGGCACCCAGCAGGTCGACTTCGGCGAGCTGTCCGCCGCTGGGCTCTTCCTCCTGCACGGTCCGACGGGCGCGGGCAAGACCTCCGTCCTGGACGCCGTCTGCTACGCGCTGTACGGCTCGGTGCCCGGCGCCCGCCAGGGCGGCTCGCTGCGCAGCGACCACGCCGAGCCCGGCACCCGCACCGAGGTCACCCTCGAACTCGCCGTCGACGGACGCCGGTTGGAGCTCACCCGGCAGCCGCCCTGGGAGCGCCCCAAGAAGCGCGGCGCGGGCACGACACTGGACAAGGCCCAGAGCTGGCTGCGCGAGTACGACGCCTCGGCCGGTGCCTGGAAGGACCTCAGCCGCTCCCACCAGGAGATCGGCGAGGAGGTCACCCAGCTGCTCGGGATGAGCCGCGAGCAGTTCTGCCAGGTCGTGCTGCTGCCCCAGGGCGACTTCGCCCGCTTCCTGCGCGCCGACGCCGAGGCCCGCGGCAAGCTGCTCGGCCGCCTCTTCGACACCCACCGCTTCGCCGAGGTCGAGAAGCGCCTCGCGGATCGCCGGCGCGCCGCCGAGGCCGAAGTACGCGACGGGGACACGGAGTTGCTGGCCGACGCCCACCGCATGCACCAGGCCGCAGGTGACGCCATGGAGCTGCCCGGCCTCACGCCGGGGCAACCGGGGCTGGCCGAGGCCATCATGGGCGCCGCCGCGATCGCCCGCTGCACCGCGCGGGAGCTGCTCACCATCGCCCACTGCGCCCGCGCCGCCGCCGAGTCCGCGCAGGTCGCGGCCGACGGCGCGCTGGCCGACGTACGTGAAGCGGCGCGGCTGCAGCGCCGGTTCGCCGAGGCGCGGGAGCGGGCCGGGCGGCTGGAGGAGCGGGCGGACGCCCACCGGGAGGACCGGCTGCGGATGGAGCGGGCCCGCAAGGCCGAGGCCGTGGCGCCCGCGCTGGAGCTGCGGGTGGCGGCCGAGGCCGAGCACCGGCGCGCGGCCGACGAGGAGACGCGCGCGCGTGCCCTGCTGCCGGACACCTTCGCGGACGCCGGCGCCGGTGGACTGGCCGCCGCCGCACGCCGGGCCGCCGAGGAACTGGGCGGCCTCGAATCCGCCCGCCGCGCCGAACAGCGGCTGGGCCGACTCGTCGCCGAGCGTGCCGGACTGGACCGTCAGGAGCGCGCCGACGAGGACGTCCTGCATGACGCCGAGAACTGGCTCGGCGACTGGGAGGCCACAAGGGCGGGCCTCCAGACCCGGATCGAGTCGGCCCAGGAAGCAGCCACCAGGGCCGAACAGCTCGCCGTCCAGCGGGAACCCGCTCAGAACCGGCTCAGGGCCGCCCGCCAGCGTGACACCTTCGCCCGGGACACGGACGAGGCGCAGGCACGCGTACTGGCCGCGCGCGAGCGTGCCACCGAGGCGAAGGCGCACTGGCTCGACCTCAAGGAACAGCGCCTGAACGGCATCGCCGCCGAACTGGCCGCCAACCTCAGCGACGGCGAACCCTGCGCCGTCTGCGGGGCCACCGAACACCCGGCGCCCGCACGGAAGATCGCCGGGCACGTCGACCGCGAGGCGGAGGAACGGGCGCTGGCCGCCTACCAGCGGGCCGACGAGCGGCGCGCCGAGGACGAACGCCTACTGGGCGTCGTACGCGAGGCGCTGGCGGCAGCCACCGCCGAGGCCGGAGACGCGCCCACCGAGCAACTCGCCGAACAGGCTGAGGAGTTGGAGCAGCGGTACGAGGAGGCCCGGCGGGGTGCCTCCGGGCTGCACTCCGCGCACGAGGAGCTGCGCCGGGCCGAGCGGGAGCGCGAGCGCCGCAGCGCCGCCCAGCAGGAGGCGGCACTCAGGACGGCGTCCCGGGTCGCCCGCCGGGACACCCTCGACCGCGAACGGACCACGCTGGAAGAGGAGTTGGCGCAGGCCCGAGGTGGCGCCGAAAGCGTCGCCGTGCGGGCCGCGCAGCTGGAACGACAGGCCGCGCTGCTCACCGGGACAGCGGAGGCCGTGCGCGCCGCCGAGGACACCGCCCAGCGACTCAAGGACGCCGACGCCCGCCTCGCCGACGCCGCCTACCGCGCCGGGTTCGACACCCCACGCGCGGCGGCGGACGCCCTCCTGGACGACGCGGCCCACCGCACACTCCAACGGCGGCTGGACGACTGGCAGTCCGAGGAGGCCGCCGTACGGGCCGCCCTCGCCGAGCCCGACACCGTGGCCGCCGCACAACAGCCGCCCGCCGACCTCGCGGGCGCGGAACAAGCGGCCTCGGCCGCGGCCCGGCGGCTGCGGGAGGCCGCCTCCGTGCGCGACGCCGCCGCGAGCCGCTGCATCGAACTCGATCGTCTGTCCGCCCGCTCGGCCACCGCCGTGCGCCGGCTCGCGCCGCTGCGGGCCGCCCACGACCGGGTGGCCCGCCTCGCCACCCTCACAGCGGGCACCTCGGCCGACAACGAACGCAGGATGCGGCTGGAGTCGTACGTCCTCGCGGCCCGTCTGGAACAGGTGGCCGCCGCCGCGACGGCACGGCTGCGGCGTATGTCGTCCGGGCGCTACACCCTGGTCCACTCCGACGACCGGGCCGGACGGGGCCGCAGCGGCCTCGGGCTGCATGTCGTGGACGCCTGGACCGGCCGCGAGCGGGACACGGCGACGCTGTCCGGCGGCGAGACGTTCTTCGCCTCGCTCGCCCTCGCCCTCGGTCTCGCGGACGTCGTCACGGACGAGGCCGGCGGGGTCCGCCTCGACACCCTCTTCATCGACGAGGGCTTCGGCAGCCTCGACGACCAGACGCTGGACGAGGTCCTCGACGTCCTCGACTCGCTGCGCGAGCGTGACCGCAGCGTCGGCATCGTCAGCCATGTGCCCGACCTGCGGCGGCGGATCCACGCCCAGCTGGAAGTGGTGAAGGGGAGATCGGGATCGGTGGTGCGCCAGCGGGGCGGCGAGTAGGACGCTGGCAGGACCGGTCGGCGGCGCCCGGCACTCACTGGCCGACGGCGCGGCGGGGGAGCGGCGAGGAGTAGACGACGCTGGTGGTCACCGAACCCAGCGCGCCGATCTTCCCCGACACCTCCTCCAGATGCCGCATCGAACGCGCGACGACCTTGATGACGAAGCAGTCGTCGCCCGTCACGTGATGCGTCTCCAGGATCTCGGGCGTCACGGCGACCAGGTCGTGGAACGGCTTGTAGTTGCCGTTCGGGTATCTGAGCCGGACGAAGGCGAGGATCGGCAGGCCGAGCCGCTCCGGGTCGACGACCGCCGAGTACCCCTGGATGACACCGGCCTCCTCCAGCCGCCGCACCCGCTCGGTGACCGCGCTCGGGGACATCGCGACGGCGCGCGCCAGCTCGGCGAAAGTGGCGCGGCCGTCGCGCTGGAGGACATCGAGGATGCGCCAGTCGGTGGCGTCCGGGGAAAACGTGCTCATACCCGAGGAATAGCAGGGGAATCCCCGGCTGAACAAGCGGAAGCCCGTGAATCACACCTTCAGGTGAGGTGACCGTCGGCCATAGATTTCTGGCCAGGGAGTCCCGGCCCGGGCTCCCACCAGGGAAAGGCCAGCAGCCCATGAGCGTCAGCACGCCCGTCGTCAACCCCGTCCTGCGCGTCGCACCCGCCTCCCCGGGCGAGGCCGCCGCCCACTTCGCCGCGAGCCTCGCCTTCCACGCCGACGTGTCCGACGTGGCCGCCGCACTCGCGGCCGACGGTGACCCCGGTTTCGTGGTCGTCGACTCGCGTTCCACCGAGTCCTGGGACCAGGGCCGCATCCCCGGCGCCCTCCACCTGCCGACGGCCCTGATCCCCGAACAGGCCGCCGGGCTGCTCGACAGGTCCGTCCCGGTGGTGACGTACTGCTGGGGTCCCGGCTGCAACGGGGCGACCCGTGCGGCCCTCGCCCTCGCCCAACTCGGCTACCAGGTCAAGGAGATGCTCGGCGGCTTCGAGTACTGGGTGCGTGAGGGCTTCGAGTTCGAGACGTGGGAGGGACGGGAGCGCCGCGCCACCGACGCGCTGACGGCCCCGGTCGACGCGTCGGACTGCGGCTGCTGAAACAGACGCGGACCGCAGTCCCGCACGAGCGTCGGTGCCCTACGGCCAGCCGGGCCGGATGCATGCCTGGGCCTCGTGCCGCTGCGGCGGCTGACGGACCGACGTGAGGACAGGGGCGGGGAGCGGGGTGTCGCCCCGAACTCCCGGCCCCACAACCCCCCTTGCCCCGCCGCCGAGTTGCTCTCAGCGGGGCTGCCTCACAGCTGGGAGAGCTCGTCCACCAGGTCGTCCAGTCCCAGTGAGCCCTGTGAGAGCGCGGCCATGTGCCAGGCCTTCGCGTCGAAGGCGTCGCCGTGGCGGCGCTGGGCGTTCTCCCGGCCCAGCAGCCAGGCCCGCTCGCCCAGCTTGTAGCCGATCGCCTGGCCGGGGATGGTCAGATAGCGCGTCAGTTCGCTCTCCACGAAGTCCGCGGGGCGGCTGCTGTGAGCGCCGAAGAACTCCTGCGCCAGTTCCGGGGTCCAGCACTCGCCCGGGTGGAACGGGGAGTCCGCCGGGATCTCCAGTTCCGCGTGCATGCCGATGTCGACGATGACCCGGGCCGCCCGCATCATCTGCGCGTCGAGGTAGCCGAGGCGCTGCTCCGCGTCCGTGAGATAGCCCAGCTCGTCCATGAGGCGCTCCGCGTACAGCGCCCAGCCCTCGCAGTTGGCGCTGACGCCGCCGACGGTGGCCTGGTAGCGGGAGAGGTTCTCGGCGACGTGCGCCCACTGCGCGAGCTGGAGGTGGTGGCCGGGGACACCCTCGTGGTACCAGGTCGAGACCAGGTCGTACACGGGGAAGCGGGTCTGGCCCATCGTCGGCAGCCAGGTGGTCCCGGGGCGGGAGAAGTCCTCCGACGGGGCCATGTAGTAAGGCGCCGCCGCGCTGCCGGGCGGCGCGATGCGGGACTCCACCCTCTTCACCCGCTCGGCGAGTTCGAAGTGCGTGCCGTCCAGCGCCTCGATCGCCTGGTCCATCAGGCCCTGGAGCCACTCGCGGACCTCGTCGACGCCCTCGATGTGCTTGCCGTGCTCGTCGAGATGCGCCAGCGCCACCCACGGTGTCGCCGCGCCGGGCAGGATGTTCTCGGCCTCCCGCTTCATCTCACCGAGGAGACGGTGGTACTCGGCCCAGCCGTACGCGTACGCCTCGTCCAGGTCCAGATCCGTGCCGTTCCAGTAGCGGGACCAGCGCGCGTACCGCTCACGCCCCACCGTGTTCGGCTTGCCCTCGACGGCCGGCGTGTACACGTCCCGTATCCAGTCCCGCAGTTCGACGACGGCCGCGTCCGCGACCCCGGCCGCCTCGTCCAGTTCGGTGCGCAGCGCCCCGGGGCCGGCCGACACGAAGTCCGTGAACCAGCCGACGCCCTTGCCCTCCAGGTCGGACCACTCGCCGAGCTGCCCGACGAAGGTGGCGGTGGGGCGCGGACCCGCGTACAGCTCGCGCTCCAGGCCCAGGGTCAGGCTCTCCCGGTAGCCCCGCAGCGCGGCCGGAACCGCGCGCAGCCGCTCCGCGACCGCCGTCCAGTCCTCGTCCGTCTCCGTCGGCGTCACGGTGAACACCTCGCGCACCGAGTGCGCGGCCGTGTGCATGTTGCCGACGGCGCACAGGCCCTCGCCGGCCTCGTGCACGGCGAGTTCGGCGGTGAGCCGCTCGCGCAGCAGGCGTCCGCAGCGCCGCTCGATGTCACTGTCCGCGCCGGGCCGGCGCTCGGCCTCGTCCAGCCGGGCCAGCGTCGTCCGCGCCAGCTCCGCCAGGGCCTCCTGACCGGCGGGCGAGGTGTCCGGGAGCCGGCTCGAACTCTCCTTCACGCCGAGATACGTACCGGTGACCGGGTCGAGGGCGATGAGGTCGTCGACATATGCGTCGGCGACCTCTCGGGGCAGCGGGTTCTTGATGTCTGACATGCCGCCATCCTCGTATGCGACGACTGGCTGCGTCACGTCGATTCGCGCCGGAACGCGCGACCGGCCCGGCGGAGGCCGCCGGGCCGGTCCTGAGCGCGATCAGTACGGGACCAGTACGGGATCAGTCCCGCGCGCTGTGGTCGTACGTCCTCGGCGACGCGACCGGGTTCGCGTCCAGGCGGGCCGTGATGACGAGGGTGCCCTCCTCGATCTGGTAGTCGAGGGGCAGACCGAGGGCGCGCATCGCGGCGACCATGCCGGTGTTGGAGGACTGCGTGACGGCGTACACGTGCTCGCAGTTCGCCTCGCGCGCCATCGACACCAGCCGGCGCAGGAGCTCGCCGCCGATGCCGCGCCGCTGCCACTCGTCCTCGACGAGCAGCGCGATCTCGGTCTCGTCGCCGTCCCAGAGGAGGTGACCGAGGCCGACCACCCGCCCCGACGCCGTCTGTACGGCCAGTGTGCGGCCGTAGCGCGGGCTGAGCAGATGGCCCAGGTACCGGTCGGCGTCGCCCATCGGGCCGTGGTAGCGGAGCGAGAGGGTGCGCGGTGAGCAGCGCTCGTGCATGGCCTTCGCCGCGTCCAGGTCGCCCGCGTCGGCGCGCCGTACGGTGATGGCGTTGCCCCGCGGCAGCGTCAGCACGTCCTGGCCGTGCGGGACGCGGGGACCGAGCCGCGCGTCCAGCTCCACCAGGGCCCGCGCCCGCGCGAACTCGGTCGGGGTGAACGGCAGATACGGCCGCTCCACGGTGATCACTCCGCCTTCCGGCGCGCGCAGCCGCATCACCGTGTCCGTCTCCTCCAGGGCGCCCTCGGCCGGCACGCCCTCGCGCGCCGCCGAGTCACCGCCGGGCAGCGAACGGATCGTGCACCGCCCGAGCAACTGGCGCAGCGCGAGCGGCAGTTCGGCCGCGTCCAGGGCCGTACGGGTGGCCAGGCCCAGCACCCGGGTCGGCGCGTCGACGAGATCGTGGGCGTCGGCCCGCTCGATCCACGTCCCGGCGCCGCCCGCCCGGGACACCGACCCGGAGATCTCGGCGGCGGCGAGGTCACCGGGGGCGCGCAGCAGGAACTCGTCGACCGTGCCCCGGGCCAGCGGATGCGTCTGCAGGCTGAGGATGTCGATACGCCGCTCGGCGAGTGCTGTGCACAGCGCGGCGAGCGACCCGGGCTGGTCCTGCACCGTCGTCCGCATCCGCCACAGCACGCTCGCGCCGGTGTCGATGCCGGTCTCGGCATCGTTGTCGTCCGGCGGTGCGTGACCGTGGCGGCTTGCCCACCATGTGCGCAGCAGTGCGGCGAGTTCGACGACGTCCCGCCGCCACTGACGTACCGGGCGGCTGTCCGCCGCGGAGGTTTTCTCACATACGTTTCGAGTCATGCAGCCACCATGGGCCAACGGTGTTGCGTGATCACGAACGGACTGTGACCGAAGGGTTAAGTTGCATTCCGCCCCTTTGGTTTACTTTTTTACCGTTAATGTCGTATGCGTCCCTACTGCCCCACCCGTCCCGGCTGCAGCACCTTCGTGAACAGCACGGTCCCATCCTGCTCGCGCAGCCGTACCGTCAGTTCCCCGCTGTCGCCGTCGATGTCGACCTCGCCGAAGAACTGGTAGCCGCCGGCGGGTGAGACGTTCGCCGCGGTCGGCGCCTTCACGAAGACCCGCTCCGGACCGAACGTACCGTCGAGCGCGCTGGCGGGGAACGCCCCGGCGTTCAGCGGGCCCGACACGAACTCCCAGAACGGCTCGAAGTCGGTGAAGGCGGCCCGCGAGGGCTGGTAGTGCTGGGCCGAGGTGTGGTGGACGTCGGCGGTCAGCCAGAGCGTGCCGGTGATCCGCCGGTGCTTGATGTACCGGAGCAGCTCGGCGATCTGCAGCTCACGCCCGAGCGGCGCGCCCGGGTCGCCCTGCGCGACGGCCTCGATGTTGGCCTTGCCCTCGGTGGCGTCCGGCACGACCAGGCCCAGCGGCATGTCGGCGGCGATCACCTTCCACACGGCACGCGAGCAGGACAGTTCCCGCTTGAGCCACTCCAGCTGCTCGGCGCCGAGGATGCCCTGCGGGTCGACGGTCTGGTCGTCGGGGGAGTTGGCGTTGCGGTACGTCCGCATGTCGAGGACGAACACGTCGAGCAGCGGCCCCTGGTGCAGCACGCGGTACACGCGCCCGTCCCGGGCGCCCGGCCGGAGCGTGGAGACCGGGAAGTACTCGCTGAAGGCCCGCCGGGCCCGGCCGGCGAGGACGTCGACGCTCTTCTCGGTGTAACGGGTGTCCGAGTCGAGAACCCGCTCCCCCGGATACCAGTTGTTGCGCACCTCGTGGTCGTCCCACTGGATGACCGACGGGACCTGGGCGTTGAACCGCCGGAGGTTCTCGTCGAGCAGGTTGTAACGGAAGTTGCCGCGGAACTCGGCGAGCGTCTCGGCGACCTTCGACTTCTCCTCGGTCGTGATGTTCCGCCAGGTGCTGCCGTCGGGCAGCGCGGCGGTCGCGGCGATCGGACCGTCGGCGTAGATGTTGTCGCCGCTGCACAGGAAGAAGTCGGGGTCGAGCTTCCCCATCGCGTCGTAGATCCGGTAGCCGCCGAGCTCCGGGTTGATGCCCCAGCCCTGCCCCGCCAGGTCCCCCGACCACAGGAACCGCACCCCGTCGCGCCGCCGCACCGGTGCCGTACGGAAGGTGCCGGTCACCGGCTCACCGGTGCGGCGCGGGTCGTCCGGGTCGGCGAGCAGCACGCGGTAGTGGATCTGCTCGCCCGGCGGCAGTCCGCGCAGCCGGGTCGTACCGGTGAAGTCGGTGCCGGTGCCGAGCAGGGGACCGTGCCAGCGCCGGGGGTTGCGGAACGACTCGGTGGCGGACGTCTCGACGACCATCCGGGCCGGCCGGTCGGAGCGTACCCACACCAGCCCGGAGTCGGCGGTGACGTCGCCCGTCTGGACGCCCCACCCGGCCTTCGGCCGCCCGGACAGGGCGAACGCGGGCGCCGCCGCACCGACGGCGGCGGGCAGGGTCAGGGCCGCCGAAGCGGCGAGCGAACCGCGCAGCACGCTGCGACGACCGGGCAGGGGAGAAGCTGACATGGGGCGTGCCTCCGGGGACAGGATCCGGCGAGTGTGCACAGCCACAACTACGGGGACACCGCAGCGCCCACGCAAACCACACATGAACAACTGCCGCCGGGGACATGGGAACCGCTCTGCGAGCCAACGGCAGGGGCCGAAGGCATCGGAAGGGGGGCGTCAGGAAGCGAGAGCCCCCGCCATCAGCCGCACCCCCGCCCCGATCCGCGCGGGCGACAACCGCGCGTACCCCAGCACCAGCCGCAGGCCCCCGCCTCGCACAGGCGCGTGCGCGAAGTCCGCCGGCGGCCGTACCGCGATCCCGGCCGCCGCCGCCCGCTCCAGGAACCGTCGGCACGGGCTCCCACGGCGCCGCGCAGGCCGCCGGGAGCGCCCTTGTCGGCGTCGGAGTCGCCCTGGGATCTGGCGCGTTGGCCCTCGTACGCCGGTCAGCGGCTGCCGTCGAGGAGTACCCGGGCGACCAGTGCCGGATCGTCGTTCATCGGGACGTGGCCGCAGCCGGGGAGCCGGATCAGGCGGGCCTTGGGGATGATCTGCTTGGCGCGGACACCCTGGCGGCGCACGAGCAGGAGGTCGCGGGTGCCCCACGCCACGGTGACCGGGACGCCCGGGATGTCGTCCGTGAAGCGGATGTCGCGGCCGGCCCTGAGGGTCTCCGTGAACCGCTGGGCGTTCGCCAGGGCGAGTGTCTCGGCGACGACGGCCTCGGGTGAACGGCGGCCGGGACGGGCGTAGATGGTGCTCATCAGGACGCTCCGCCCCGCCGCGGAGCGCGACAGCCGCTCGACCAGGGGCACCGGCATGCTCCGCGCGGCTCGCCTCATCGCGAGCAGCATTCCGAACGCGTACCGCCGTTCGGCCTGCGACCAGAACCCCGCCGGGGAAAGCGTGGTGACGGACCGCACGCGCTTCTCGCGCCCGAGTTCCAGGGCCAGCAGACCGCCCAGCGAGTTGCCCGCCACATGCGGCCGGTCCAGCTCCAGCGCCTCGCACAGGGCGGCGAAGACAGCCGTCATCGTCGGCAGGTCGTGGGCGAGACCGTCCGGCAGCGCCGGGGACGCGCCGAATCCGGGAAGATCGACGGCGATCACGTCGCGCTCGGTGGCCAGGATGTCGATCACCGGGTCCCAGGCCTGCCGGTGGTGTCCGATGCCGTGCAGCAGCAGAAGCGGTTCGCCGGCGCCCACGCGCGCGTACGACAGGGTCACGGTCCTGGGCTCGGCCGCCGGATCGTACGGAGAGGGGACCTCGAAGGTGACGGTGGCGGACATGGGGCTGCTCCTCGTCGTACACGGTCGTACACGTCTGCGTGGGTGTCCTCGGGCACTGCGTAGACAGCTTGTCAGCAATTAATACTGGCCGGTAGCCCCCGGTGGGCGGCGGCCGACAATGCGCTGGACATCACGCTCGGTGCCGGGTTGGGATGGGGCCGTGACCGCCGACACCGTGAACGACGTCTTCGAAGAGCACCGGCCCGTCCTGATGGGCGTCGCCTACCGCATGCTCGGCCGGGTGGCCGACGCCGAGGACGTCGTCCAGGACGCCTGGCTGCGCTGGTCCGCCGCAGACCGGACCGACGTACGCGAACCGCGCGGCTATCTCGTGCGCGTCACGACCCGGCTCGCCATCGACCGGCTGCGCCAGGTGAGGGCACGTGGCGAGACATACGTCGGCCCGTGGCTGCCCGAGCCGTACCTCACCGAACTCACCGGCGCCGCAGGGACCGTTCCGGACGCGGCCGAACGGGCCGTGCTCGCCGACACCGTGTCCCTCGCGGTCATGGTCGTGATGGAGTCCCTCTCGCCGCTGGAGCGCGCGGTGTTCGTCCTCCGGGAGGCCTTCGCGTACCCGTTCACGGAGATCGCCGCGATGCTCGACCGCACCGAACCGGCGGTGCGGCAGCTCGCCGGACGCGCCCGCCGGCACGTCGACGAACGCCGCCCGCGCTACGAGGTCGACCCGGCCCAGCGCCGTGACCTGACCGAACGGTTCCTCGTCGCCGCGGAACAGGGCGATCTCGCGGGCCTCATGGAACTGCTCGCCCCGGACGTCTGCCTCGTCGCCGACAGCGGCGGCCTGGCGCGGGCGCCGCGCCGGATCCTGGAGTCGGCCGACCATGTGGGCCGCTTCGTCATCGGCACAGCGGGCAAGGGCCTCGTCGACGCGTCGTTCCGCTACCTGGAGGTCAACGGCGGCTTCGCCGTGCTGGTCCTGGACGGCGGCAAGCCCGACGCCGTGTTCCAGATGGATGTGGCGGACGGCCGTATCCAGTGTGTGTACATCATCCGCAACCCGGACAAGGTGCGCTCCCTGACCCTTCCTCAGGAAGGCTGATTGGTCTTGACCAAGCCTCAGGGCCGCCCTATGGTCGCAGGAAAGTGCAACAACCTTTAATAAACAAGGGCGCCAAAACGCCGCTGGACCACGGCGATTGCGGAGGACAGGGTGGGGACCACGCAGTTGGAAACGGTGCCGGAGCCGAAGTACTGGCATCTGAAGACCGTGCTCAGTGAGGCACTGGACTCCGAGTTCACGGTGGGGGAGATCCTGCCGAACGAGCGTGACCTCGCGGCCCGCTTCGGTGTCGCCCGTGCCACACTCCGTCAGGCGCTGGAGCAGCTCGAACTCGAAGGCCGGCTCCAGCGCCGGCGCGGTGTCGGGACGACCGTCGCCCCGCCGCGCATGGGCGTCCCCGTCGGCACGGCCCAGCACGTGTGGCCGGGCGCGCAGGACGACGCCTGGCAGGCCGTGGACAGCGCGCTGACCGTACCGGCCGGGTCCGTGGCCGCCGCCCTGGAGACCGGCCGGGACGAGGCCGTCCACACCGTGCGTCGCTCGCGCGTCTCGCACGGCCAGCCGGTCGCCGCCGAGCTGCTCTACGTCCCGGCCGCCTCGGTACCCGACCTGTCGGCGATAGACGCCCCGTCCGGAGCGGCACGCGCGCGTGCGGTGCTGCGCGAACTCCAGCGCCTGGAGCTGGAGGGCCAGGACCGTTCCGTGGAACTCGGCTCGGCCCGCGCGGACGACGCCAAGGAGCTGGACCGCCTCCCCGGGGCCCCCGTCCTCGTCGTCACGACCCGCTTCTTCACCCGGGGCCGCACGGCCGCACTCTCCGTGGCGACCTATCGCGCTGACACGTGCCGGTTGACCTTCGGCGACACCGGGGGAGTGGAGATACACCACGGCCCGGAACGCCACGCGTCCTGACCCTCGTACAGCGACCCTGATGCCCCGGAGCGCTTCAGCCTCGGGGCATCGGGCGTTCTCGGGCGCGCCCAGCCACGACGGACCCGCGCGTTCCCCAACGGCATTTCCCCCACCGCACGTCCCGCGAGCGCTCAGCGGCGGGCCGTCACCGTGCTCTCCACCGCGAACAGCTGCTCGTCGACATGGTCGAGGGCCAGCCGCAGCGCGCCCGTCGCCACGGCCGCCTCGCCGAGGAGCGACAGGGCCACGCCGGGCGGGCGCAGACAGTAGCGGGCCAGCTCGTCGCGCAGGGGTTCCAGTACGCCGTCCAGCCCCGCCGCCCAGCCGCCGACGACGACCAGCTCGGGGTCGAGGGCCAGGACGAGCGCGGCCACGTCGTGGACCAGCCGCTGGATGAAGCGGTCGACGGCCGCGCGGGCCTGCTCGTCACCCTCGCGGGCGCGAGCGAACACCCCGGCGACCGCCACCTCGTCGAGCGGGTGCAACGGCTCGCCCGGGGTCGAAAGCAGCGCCTCCGGGGTCGCCTCGCGGCCCAGCAGATGCAGCGCGCCGATCTCCCCGGCCGCCCCGCCGAACCCCCGGTGCAGCCGCCCGCCGATCAGTGAACCGGCGCCCGGACTCAGCCCGGCCAGCACGAACACCACGTCGTCGGAGTCGACCGCCGCGCCCTTCCAGTGCTCGGCGACGGCAGCCGCGTTGGCGTCGTTCTCGACGAGCACAGGGCACTTGAAGGACCGGCTGAGCCGTTCACCGAGCCGCAGCCCGGTCCACTCGGGCAGCGCGGTGCACAGCCGTACGACCCCGTCGGCCTCCACGATCCCGGGCGAGGCCACGCCCACGGCCCGCAGGGAGTCACGGGCCACGCCGGCCCGGCGCAGCAGCTCGGCGACCGCGGAGCGCAGCCGCTCCAGCCGCTCGTCCGCGGGTGCCGCCTCGTCGACGTCCTTCGAGATCGACCCCAGCAGCCGCCCGTCGAGGTCGGACAGCAGCGCGGCGACGCGGTGGGAACCGATCTCCAGCCCCAGCAGATGTCCGGCCTCCGCCCGGAACCGGAACCGCCGCGCGGGCCGCCCCTGCCGCCGGGCGACGCTCTCGTCGGCGGCCTTCTCTACGACGAGCCCGGCCTCGATGAGCCCCTCGACGACGCCCTCGACGGTCGGCCGGGACAGCCCTGTCACCCGGGTGATCTCGGTCAGTGTCGCGCAGTCCGTGGCACGCAGCGCGTGCAGCACCACCGCGGAGTTGATCCTTCGCAGCAGCGAGGGATCCCCACCGGTCAGCTGCCCCAACGTACGTCCTCCCAGCTCGTGCGCGTGTGGGGCGGATCGTACTCGGCGCGGAGCACCCGTGCGAGAGCCGGACACCTCCGACCTGTCCGACGGGCCGGGATCATCCGGGCGCCACGAACCCGGACTCGTACGCCACGATGACCGCCTGCGTGCGATCCCGGGCCCCCAGTTTCGCCAGCACGGCACTGACGTGCGACTTCACGGTCTCGGTCCCGACGACCAGCCGGGCGGCGATCTCGGCGTTGGACAGTCCCCGGGCCATCAGCCGCAGCACCTCCGCCTCGCGCTCGGTCAGCCGCGCCCGCTCCAGAACGGCCCGGGCGGCCCGATTCCCGCCACCCTCCTCCCCGTACTCGGCCGCCAACCGCCGTACCGAGGCCGGGAACAGCAACGACTCGCCCTCGGCGACCAGGCGCACCGCGTGCACGATCTCGGCCGGCCGGGCCCGCTTGAGCAGAAACCCGTCGGCACCGGCCCGCAGCGCCTCGTACACGTACTCGTCGTTCTCGAACGTCGTCACCACCAGGATCTTCGGCGGCTCCGCCACGGTCCGCAGCAGCGCGCGCGTGGCCTCGATGCCGTCCATCAAGGGCATCCGCACATCCATGGCGACGACGTCCGGCCGCAACTGCCTGACCAACGGTATGACGGCGGCCCCGTCAGCGGCCTCCCCGACGACCTCGATATCGGGCTGAGCCTCCAACACGACCCGCAGACCGGCCCGTACGAGGGGCTCGTCGTCGACCAGGAGCACGGTTATGGGCATCCGGGCAGCGTAGATCAACCGCATGCGCGGCGCCGGACGCGGAGGAGCGGCGGGGCCGGGGGAGGGCGCGTGGCCGGTCAGCCGCTTCTCCCGGCACCGAGGGCCGCACCCGGTCGTTGTCGTCCGCTCCGTGGCAGCCTCTTGGCCCTTGCGTCGGGTCCGCCGAGACGGGCTCCCGGCCTCACCCGGCCGTCCCCGACCGGCAGTTCGACGCGTACCCGCCACTCGCCCGCCGCCCCCACCTCCACGCCCGTCCACGCCCGCCCGCCCAGCAGCGCCGCCCGTTCCCGTATCCCGCGCAGGCCGTTGCTGCCCCGGCCCGGACCCGGTATCGCGGCGGCCGTCGGATTGCGGACGTCGAGCACCAGCGTGCCGTCGGCGAACGCCACCCGGACCCGCACCGGGACCGGACCCGCGTGCCGCAGCACGTTGGTGAGCGACTCCTGGAGGATCCGGTAGCCCTCGCGGGACACCGGACCCGGCAGAGCGTCCAGCGGGCCGGTCAGTTCGGCGTCGACCTTCGACCCCGAGGCGCGTGCGGAATCCAGGAGGCGGCCGGCCTCGGTCAGGGCGGGGCGGCTGCTCGCGGGGCGGTCCGACTCGCGCAGCACGCCCAGCACCCGCTCGAGGTCCTCCAGGGCGGCCCGGCCGGTCTCCTCGATGGCGCCCAGGGCGCGGTCGGTGAACTCCGGGTCGCCGGCCGCCCGGGCGGCGCCCGCCTGGACCACCGCCACCGTGAGCGCGTGCCCTATGGAGTCGTGCAGTTCGCGGGCTATGCGGCTGCGCTCCAGAAGTTGCTCCGTGCGCTCCTCCAGCGCGGCGAGCCGCTCGGACGGAGAGGGGCCCAGCAGGCTGCGCGCGGCGGCGGTGACCAGCTCGCCCAGTCCGACCACCACACCGTAGAAGGCGATCAGCGGCAGCGGTGCGAGCAGGGCGTACACCCAGGGCGGCTGCGAGGCCGGCAGGAACGGGTTGTCGCCGGCGAAGTACCCGGTGGCGGCCCGGACCAGGTCGACGGAGGTCACCGGCAGCCAGACACTGGCGCCCATCGCCACCGCCCCCAGCGCCATCCGCACCTCCAGCCACAGCACCGTCCGCAGCCGGTCCCGCCAACTTGCCGACGGCGCCACGGAGATGGCCGACTCGCGCTCGCCCGGCGTCAGCAGCAGCCGCGCCTGCACCCCCTCGCCCAGCCGCACGGCCGGAATCAGCCCGACCGGCAGCAGGATCGCCGCGGGCATCCACGGGCTCGACATGTCGATGAACATCCACACGCTCACGAGGAGCATCGGCACCCACAGGTGCAGCAAGCGGGTGTACGTCGTCCCCCGCAGCAGCGGGCGCAGAAAGCGGGCCATGGCGACATCGTGACAGCCGCCACTGACAACGGGCCTCCCCCGGACGGGGGATACGGCCTCCACCGGCGGGGGAGGCCCGTCACCGCCCGTCCCGCCAGGCTGCTGCCATGACCAGCATCGACGTCCATGACCTCTCCAAGGAGCACGGCACCGTACGAGCCGTCGACCACCTCACCTTCAGCGTCCGGCCCGGCCGAGTCACCGGATTCCTCGGCCCCAACGGCGCCGGAAAGTCCACCACCATGCGGCTTGTGCTCGGCCTGGACCGGCCGACCCACGGCACCGCCACCGTCGGCGGCCAGGCCTACGCCACCCTCCGCGAGCCCCTCCGCACGGTCGGCGCCCTGCTTGATGCCCAGGCCGCCCATGGCTCCCGTACCGCCCGCGACCACCTCCGGGCGCTCGCGGTGGGCAACCGCATCCCGGACCGCCGGGTCGACGAGGTGCTGGCCGAGACAGGGCTCGCCTCCGTGGCGCGCCGCCGGGTGAAGACGTACTCCCTGGGCATGCGCCAGCGGCTCGGCATCGCGGCTGCGCTCCTCGGTGACCCCGAGGTGGTGATGCTCGACGAGCCGTCGAACGGCCTCGACCCCGAAGGCATCGTCTGGATCCGCGGGTTGCTGCGCCGGCTGGCCCAGGAGGGCCGTACGGTCCTGGTCTCCAGCCACCTCATGAACGAGACCGCGTCCTTCGCCGACCACCTCGTCGTCCTCGGCCGAGGACGACTGCTCGCCGACACCCCGATGCGCGAGTTCATCGACGCGCGCGTACGGCCACGCGTGCGTGTGCGCACCCCGGACGGCGCGGCCCTCCGCCGACTGCTGGCAGAGCACGGTTACGAGGCCGCCGCGCACGACGACGGCCCCGACGGCCACTGGACCGTGGAGTACGCGCGCGTGGAGCACATCGGCCGGCTCACCTCCGCCGCAGGCCTGACCGTCCTCGAACTGGCTGCCGACGAGGGCACGTTGGAGCAGGCCTACCTGGACCTGACGGCGTCGGACACCGAGTTCACCACGATTCCGGCCACAGCGCCCGCCCTGAAGCCCCAGCAGTCCCAGCGGTCCCAGGAGGCCTGAGCATGTCCTTCGTACCCGTACTCCACGCTGAGTTGATCAAGATCCGTACCCTGCGGTCGCTGCTCGGGGCGCTGGGCGCGGTCGTCCTCGTCACGGGGCTGTTCTCGGCGCTCGCCGGGCTCGACTCCGGCGCCGGCGAGGCGGACTTCGACCCGCTGTTCGCGGCGTTCTCCGGCATCAGCTTCGGGCAGATCGCGGCAGTTGCCTTCGGCGCCACGGCGGTGTCGTCCGAGTTCCATGGCGGCGGCCTGCGCGCCACGCTGGCCGCGGTGCCCCGCCGGGGGCGCTGGTTCCTGGCCAAGACGGCCGCGATCGCCCTCCCTGTCGTGACCGTCGGACTGGTCGCCGGGGGAGTGAGCCTGGCCGTCGGAAAGGCGGTCCTCGGCGCCGACGCGAACGGCCTGACCTGGGCCGAAGGCCTGCGGGGGGTGCTCGGCTGCGGCCTCTACCTCACGCTGATGGCCCTGCTCGCGGCCGGCCTGACCGCCCTGCTGCGCAGCGGAGTCGCCACGCTGAGCATCCTGGTCCCGTTCCTGCTCATCGTCTCGTTCGTGGTCGGCGGCGTCTCGGGCACCGTCGCCGACTTCCTGCCGGACAAGGCGGGCCAGGTGGTGCTCCACCAGACCTGGGACGGCTCACTGGGTCCCTGGACCGGCCTCGGGGTGACCGCACTGTGGGCGGCCGCCGCGCTGCTGGCGGGCGCGTGGACCGTACGACACCGGGACGCGTGACGGCCGTATGCGCACGTGGCACGGGACCTATGAAGCCGCCTCCCGCAGCCGTCCGAACTCCTCGGCCATGGTCGCCGCTGTCCAGTGCGCGTTGAGACCGCTCGGGTTGGGCAGTACCCACACGCGCGAGTCCCCGATCAGCCGCTCCTGCGGGCCCACCTGGGCCCTGCGGTCGTCGAACGCGGCCCGGTACGCCGTCACGCCCACCACGGCCAGCCAGCGGGGCCGCAGCCGTGTCACCTTCGCGGCCAGCAGCCGGCCGCCTTCGCGGTACTCCTCGGCGGACAGTTCGTCGGCCCGGGCGGTCGCCCGCGCGACGACGTTCGTGATGCCGAGCCCGTACGCGAGCAACTCGCCCTGTTCGGCGGGCTTCAGGAGTCGCGGAGTGAACCCGGAGAGGTGGAGGACGGGCCAGAAGCGGTTGCCGGGGCGGGCGAAGTGATGGCCCGTAGCCGCTGTCATCAGGCCGGGGTTGATGCCGCAGAACAGGACGTGGAGGCCGTCCGCGACGACGTCCGGTACGAGACGGTCGCGGGCGGCCTCCAGTTCGGCCTGGGTGAAGCGGGTCAGAGGATCGCTCCGGGGGTGTAGGCCGCGGCCTCGGGGTGCTGCTTGGCGATCTCCTCGATCCGCGCGACCACGGCGGCGACCTGGTCTGCGGCGGCGCCCGTGAACGACAGCTTGTCGGCCATCAGCGCGTCGAGCTGAGCGCGGTCCAGCGGGATGCGCTCGTCGGCGGCGAGCTTGTCGAGAAGCTCGTTGCGCTCGGTGCCCTGCTCGCGCATGGCGAGCGCGGAGGCGACGGCGTTCTCCTTGATGGCCTCGTGCGCGACCTCACGCCCGACACCAGCGCGCACCGCGCCCATCAGCACCTTGGTGGTGGCGAGGAAGGGGAGGTAGCGGTCCAGCTCGCGCGCGACGACGGCCGGGAAGGCGCCGAACTCGTCGAGGACCGTCAGGAAGGTCTCCAGCAGACCGTCGAGGGCGAAGAACGCGTCGGGGAGGGCCACCCTGCGCACCACCGAGCAGGACACGTCACCCTCGTTCCACTGGTCGCCCGCCAGCTCGCCCGTCATCGAGGCGTAGCCGCGCAGGATCACCATGAGCCCGTTGACGCGCTCGCAGGAACGGGTGTTCATCTTGTGCGGCATCGCGGACGAGCCGACCTGGCCGGGCTTGAAGCCCTCGGTCACCAGCTCGTGCCCGGCCATCAGCCGGATCGTCTTGGCGGTCGACGAGGGCGCGGCGGCCAGCTGCACCAGCGCGGTGACGACCTCGTAGTCGAGCGAACGCGGGTAGACCTGGCCGACGGAGGTGAAGGCGGTGGAGAAGCCCAGGTGACCGGCGATCCGCTGCTCCAGCTCGGCGAGCTTGGCCGCGTCGCCGCCGAGCAGGTCGAGCATGTCCTGGGCGGTGCCCACGGGACCCTTGATGCCGCGCAGCGGATACCGCCCGAGCAGTTCCTCGACCCGGGCGTACGCGACGAGCAGCTCGTCGGCGGCGGTCGCGAACCGCTTGCCGAGGGTGGTGGCCTGCGCGGCCACGTTGTGCGAGCGGCCGGCCATGACCAGCTCGCCGTACTCACCCGCGAGCTTCCCGAGCCGCGCCAGCACGGCCACCGTACGGTCGCGCACCAGCTCCAGCGAGAGCCGGATCTGCAGCTGCTCCACGTTCTCGGTGAGGTCGCGGGAGGTCATGCCCTTGTGGACGTGCTCGTGCCCGGCGAGGTCGTTGAACTCCTCGATCCGCGCCTTCACATCGTGCCGGGTGACCTTCTCGCGCTCGGCGATGGACGCCAGGTCGACGGTGTCGATGACCCGCTCGTAGTCGGTGAGGGCGGCGTCGGGCACCTCGATACCGAGGTCCTTCTGGGCCCGCAGCACGGCGAGCCAGAGCCGGCGCTCCAGCCTCACCTTCTGCTCGGGCGACCAGAGCGTGGCGAGCTCGGCGGAGGCGTAACGTCCGGCGAGGACGTTCGGGATGCGGGGCTTTGCGGGTGCGGCGGTCACGTGCACGGATTCTACTGGCGCTTCGTGCAGGCCGGCGCCACGGTCCTGTTCGGAGGAAGCTACGAGAGGCCGCCGCTGTACGACGTGATCTCCGCGCCGGAAGGTGCGCAACTCTCGGCAGCGCGGCGGATCACCGGAAGTCTGCCCCTGAACTGCTCAGGCCGATGCGGCTTGAGCAGTTCAGGTCGCACCGGCCGAGGCTGTCAGGGCATGTCGGCCACGCGCCGCGCCCAGAAGGAGCGGTCGGTCCAGCGGGCCTCCTGGGCGTGGATGACACGGTGGCCGCGCAGATACGCGCGCTGTGCGGCCACGACCTGCTCCGCGTACGCGGCGAGGGCCGAGTCCGCGCCGTCAGCAACGCGGCTCAGATGGTCATCGACGGCCAGGCCCGTGCTCAGCCCGGTGTAGAGGGCGGTCAGCACACCCTGGGAGGAGAGCGGGTCGAAGGCGACGGCCGCGTCCCCGGCGGCGGTCCAGCCCTCTCCGTACACCCGGTCCAGGTGCGCTGTGTGCGCGGCGGCCCGGCGGGGTGCGGTGGGTGACGTGGTCGGGGGCCCGTCCCGGTGGACCCATCGGGACACGTGGCGGGTGGCCGACATCCGTCGGTGGAAGTGGCGTGCGGTGTGGGTGGCGGCGGGCAGGTCGGTGTCGGTGAAGTAGGCGACCAGGCGCCCGCCGGAGGGCTGCGGGGCGGTGTACCACCAGCCGTCCTCGTCGGACTCGACGAGGGCGCGGCGGTCGGTGTCCAGCGGGTCCGCCTCCAGGGGCACGTACAGGGCTGTGAGCCGGTCCCGGACCCGCCGCCGGGCCCCGTACCGGACCGCGATCGCGGCGGCGCGGCCGGTGGCGTCGATCACCCAGCGGCAGCGCACCGTACGCTCGCCACCGGACGCGGACCCGGACCCGCCCCCGGACCCACCTCCGCCTGCGGACCCGCTCCCGCCGCCGGACTCGCCGCCGGACCCGGACCCGCACCCCGACCCGGTGCCGGCAGGGCCCGTGCCTCCGCGCAGGACCAGAGTCCAGCCGCCGTCCGGCGTCCGCGTCGTCTCGCGTACGGTCGTGCCCTCGGCGACCTCGGCCCCCGCCGCGCGGGAGGCGTCGCGCAGTCGCCGGTCGAACAACCGCCGGTCGAGGTGCCAGCCATGGCCGTGCGGGTCGTTGATGAAGTCGACGGCGTGCAGGTCGGCCGAGCCCCACGCCGAAAGACTGCCGTAGCAGGGCAGATGGCCGGAGTCGAGAACGCGGTCGGCGACGCCGAGGTCGCCGAGCAGGACCCGCCCGGCGGGCACGAGCGTCTCGCCGACCTTGGGCGGCCCGGTGCCGGCGTCCGCCAGCAGAACCGTACGGCCGGCCCGGGCGAGCATGAGCGCGGCGGCGCAGCCGGCCGGGCCGCCGCCCGCCACCACGACGTCGTAGGTGTCCGCGCCGGGAGGGAGTGCGGCGCTCACCGCGCGTCGCGGAACGGGTCGAGTTTCTCGAGGTACCCGGCGGTGATCTCCTCCTCGCGGTAGCCGGTCGCCCTGGCCGCTTCGCCGACCGCCCGTGCCGCGGACTCGGCCTCGACGGTTTCGGGGGCGAGCATTCCCTCGGGCGAGCGGCCCGCCGCCGCGGCCAACACGTGCGGCCCCACCTCGGGCACCTGCACGTTGACGAGGTTCGCCGTGGCCGGTGCCTGATCGAGCGGTTGTCCCGGGCGCGACTCCACCAGGATCCGTGCGGGGAACTTCCCGTCGCCCACGGTGTAGTCGCGCACCTCGACGACGCCGAGTTTGGCCCAGTCCTTGATCATCTGGGTGCGCTGCTCGTTCATGGTGCCGGTGAGTCCGCGCAGCCAGGTCGCCCGCCGCTCGAACGCCTCCTCCCGGGCGCTGTCGTCGCTCCCGGCCGACGGCGTGTTGACCTTCTCGAAGTCCTCCAGCTTGAGCACATGGTTGGGCACCTGCGCAGGCCAGAAGGTCGGCAGGTACGGGCTGTACCGGGGCCCCAGGTTGGCCAGCACCTCGTAGCCCGAGCGGCAGCTCGCGGTGTCCGCCTGCCAGGGGGCGGCCATCCAGCGGGTGAGGTCCCCGGGGCCCTGCGCCTGCAGGGGGCCGGTGGCGGAGACCGCCTCCTCCGGAGTGAGGGTGGGCCCGTAGTCGGGTTCCGCGGTGGCGGGGGCGCGGTGCCGGATGCGGAAGGGTGCGCTGAACATGCTCGCGTGCCTGATCGGCCAGGTGACCTCGATCCCCGGGTGGAACGCGTCGGCGGCGCAGCCCTCCAGGGCCGCCCGGTCCAGCAGCCCCGGCTGCTCGGCGGCAGGGGCCTCGTCGACCGTGGGGCGCGGCTGCCGCAGGGGTCCGGCCACGAACGCCCCGTCCGCCCAACGCTGCAGCATCCAGTCCTGGGTGGGCGACAGCGTCAGGTGCTGAAGCACGGACTTCGGCTTGCTGGCCATGGCGTCGCCGTACAGCCAAGGCCACGGCAGCGGGGACTTTCCGTCGCGGTCGTAGTCGCGCAAGGAGGCGTACACCTGGCGGCGCAGTTCCCGGGTTCGGTTGGACGGATCGGCGAGCCTCTTGCGCATCGCCGGGGAGAGGAAGAAGTTGGGGCCGTTCCAGCCGAACTGGGTCGCGAAACCGTGGTTGACCCACTGCAGATCGCAGAACCTGCGGAATATCGGCTCGATGTGATCGGTGTACGAGATCTGCTGCGGGCGGGTCAGCGAACCGGCCTGGACGAAGACGTCGAAGAGCAGGTCGTAGAGGGTACGGACGGACTTCACGCCGGGGGCGTAGTGCGGAGGTCCCACCACGACCCAGGCCGGCACGGCGGTTAGATTGTGGCCGTCGATTGTGACCTTCGCTGTCACCGGGCCGTCGGACACGTCGTCGTACCAGGTGTCGTTGTTGGTGACCCCGGTGATCGGCTGGTTCTTGTAGGAGGCGGAGTTTCCCCGGCCGCCGAGCACCACCAGGCGGCCGTCGGAACGGGTGGAGATCTCACCGAGGTACACCGCCTTGTCCATGACCTTGCCGGTGTCGAACTTCTGCGTCTCGGTCTTCGAGCCGCGAACGGTGCGGGTGCCGGGATCGTTGACCAGCTTCTTCCTGTCGGCGACCACGACGGCGGCGTTGCGTCGGCCGTACTGCTCTGCCGTGAGCGTCTTGCCCTCGGGGATGTCCAGCGCCAGATGGAACTGGTACCAGGCGGCCTTCTTGTTGGCCAGATGCACCGTCCACTGGATCTCGGTGACCCCCTCGGTACCCGGCTTCAGCTCCCGTACGACCTCCCCCGCGGCGTTGTAGCCGTACACGCGGAATCGTGCGGCCTGCCTCCGGAGCGCCCCGGAAGCGTCCTTGTAGGAGCCGGCGTCCGCTGGTTTCTGGTCCGGTGATTCCGGGCCGATGAAGGGTGCTTCCGCGCTGTTGCCGACCCGGGCGACACCGATGGCGGGGTGGATCTTCACCTGCACGATGTGACTGTCCATCAAAGAACCTTCCGTTGAGGGTTCAACCGGTCGAAGGTATGTGGTCGCACATGAAGAGGGCGCAGGCCAAGCTCGCGTTCCGAGGGCGGGGTTCCGGTCAGGGTCCTACCCGGCGCCAGTCCGTCACAGGGCCGGGGTCCGTGTGGTCCGCAGGGGTGATCCAGAAGGCCTTGCCCAGCTCGGTGCTGAACTGGGCGCCTGTCCGGCCGTCCCCCGACGAGCGCCCCGTCAGCCGGCGGCCTATCCACGGCAGTAGGTACTGCCGGGTGAAGCGGGCGTCCGCGACCCGGCGGGCGGCCCAGCCGGGAGGCAACGTGGCCGGCACCGGCGTATGCCACTCCGGGTCCTCGGCCTCGTAGCCGAGGGTCTGCCAGACCGCCTCGGCGACCCTCCGGTGGCCCTCGCCCGTCAGGTGCAGCCGGTCGACGTCCCACAGGCGGGGGTCACCGAGCGAGGCGGCCCCGTACAGGTCGACCACGAGCGCGCCGTGCCGGGACGCGAGGTCGTCGATACAGGTGAACAGCTCCTCCATGCGCGGCCGGAAGCGCTCCATGACCGGGCCCTGGCGGCCGGGGCTGTGCATCAGCACCAGCTGCTTGCACGCGGGTGCCAGTTGCTCCACGGCCTCCTCCAGGAGCCCGCGGACCCGCCCCATGTCGCACGTGGGGCGCAGCGTGTCGTTGAGCCCGCCCACGAGCGTGATCACATCGGGCTCCATGGCCACGGCCACGGGCACCTGCTCGGCGGTGATCTGCCCGATGAGCTTGCCGCGCACGGCGAGGTTCGCGTACCGGAAGCCGGGCGTGCGGGCGGCCATCCGGGCCGCGAGGAGGTCGGCCCAGCCGCGGTACGTACCGTCCGGCAGCCGGTCCGACATGCCCTCGGTGAAGGAGTCGCCGACCGCGACAAGGCTGGTGTAAGAGGCATTCGTCTGCATGGCGACAGAGATGATAACCCGTACACATACCCGGCGGTCGGTCGACCTGTGGGAGGCGTCCCGCAGCGGTCTACGCCGGCTGTCCGAACAGCTCGCGCAACACGTCCTCCATCGTCACCATGCCCGCCAGCAGCCCGTCCTCGCCCTGTACCGCCGCCAGGTGCGTACGGCTGCGCCGCATCGCCGTGAGGACGTCGTCCAGGGGGGTGTCCGCCTGTACGCTCGCGATGGGCCGCATGTCCCGGACCTGGAAGGCGAGGTCCCGGGGCGCGGCGTCCAGCGCGTCCTTGACGTGCAGGTACCCGGCGATCCGGCGTTCGTCGTCCACCACCGGGAAGCGGGAGAAGCCCGACTCGGCCGACAGCCGTTCCAACTCCTCCGGAGTGACGCCCACGCGCGCGTAGACGACGCTCTCCAGATGGAGCACGACGTCACGCACCGGGCGCCGGCCCAGTTCCAGGGCGTCGTGAAGGCGTTCCCGCGCGCGGTCGTCGATGAGCCCCGCCTCGCCGGAGTCCCGGACCAGACGGGCCAGTTCGGCGTCCGAGAAGGTCGCCGTGACCTCGTCCTTGACCTCGACGCGCAGCAGCTTCAGGAGCATGTTCGCGAAGGCGTTGATCGTGAAGATCACCGGTTTCAGTGCCCGCGCCACGGCCACCAGGGGCGGACCGAGCAGCAGCGCGCTGCGCACCGGCTCGGCGAGCGCGATGTTCTTCGGCACCATCTCGCCGAGCAGCATGTGCAGATACGTCGCCAGGGCGAGGGCGATCACGAAGGACACCGCGTGGCCCGCGCTCTCGGGGACGCCCACCGCGTGGAACACCGGCTCCAGCAGATGCGCGATCGCCGGTTCCGCGACCACACCGAGGATCAGCGTGCACAGCGTGATGCCCAGCTGGGCCGCGGCCAGCAGCGCGGACACGTGCTCCAGGCCCCACAGCACGCTCTTCGCCCGCCGGTCGCCGTCCGCACGGTCCCCGTCGGCGCCTTCCTCGACGTACTGCTCGATCTGGCTGCGGCGTACGGAGATCAGCGCGAACTCGGCCCCCACGAAGAAGGCGTTGACGACCAGCGTCGCCAGACCGATCAGCAGTTGGACGGTGGTCACTTCGCCTCCCCTTCCTTCGCGTCTGTCTTCTCCGGCTTGTCTGCCCTGTCTGCCCTGCTCGCGTCGGGTCCCTCGGGCTCCTCGTGCGCGCGCGGTGCGTGCAGCAGGACGCGGGCGGCCCTGCGGCCCGAGGCGTCCAGTACGTCCAGGCGCCAGTCGGCCATCTCGACGGTGTCGCCGGCCTGCGGGATACGGCCCAGCTCGGTCGCGATCAGGCCGGCGAGCGTCTCGTACGGCCCTTCGGGCAGCCGGAGGCCGACGCGGGCGAGCTGGTCGGTGCGGGCGGCGCCGTCCGCGGAGTAGAGGGTGCGGCCCTCGTCGTCCACGCCGGCCGGGTCGAGGTCGGACGTCTCGTGCGGGTCGTGCTCGTCCCGTACCTCGCCGACGACCTCCTCGACGATGTCCTCCAGCGTGGCCACGCCCGCCGTACCGCCGTACTCGTCGATGACGACGGCCATCGTGCGCTTGCCGGAGAGCCGGTCGAGGAGCCGGTCGACGGTCAGTGACTCGGGGACCAGCAGCGGCTCGCGCATCAGTTCGGAGACGGGCACCCGGGTGCGGCGTTCCGCGGGCACCGCGAGGCAGTCCTTGATGTGCGCGACGCCGACGACCGAGTCGAGGTTGCCGCGGTAGACGGGGAACCGGGAGAGCCCGGTCGCGCGCGTCGCGTTCGCCACGTCCTCGCAGGTCGCCTGGGCGTCGAGGGCGACGACCTGGACGCGCGGTGTCATCACGTTCTCCGCGGTGAGGTCGGCGAGGTTCAGGGTCCGTACGAACAGTTCCGCGGTGTCGGGCTCCAGGGCGCCCGCCTTGGCGGAGTGCCGGGCCAGCGCGGCCAGTTCCTGGGGGCCGCGCGCGGAGGCCAGCTCCTCGGCGGGCTCGATGCCGAAGAGGCGCACCATGCGGTTCGCCGTGTTGTTGAGGTGCGTGATGAACGGCCGGAACGCGGCGCTGAACAGGCGCTGCGGCGTCGCCACCCGCTTGGCCACGGCCAGCGGTGCGGAGATCGCCCAGTTCTTGGGCACCAGTTCGCCGAAGACCATCAGGAAGACGGTCGACAGCGCCGTCCCGATCACCAGCGCCAGAGTGGAGGACATGGAGGCCGAGACGCCGAGCGACTCGAGCGGGCCCGCGATCAGCGCGGCGATCGACGGCTCGGAGAGCATACCGACCACGAGATTGGTGACCGTGATGCCGAGCTGCGCGCCGGAGAGCTGGAACGTGAGGTTCCGCACGGCCTTCAGGGCGCCGGCGGCACCCCGCTCACCGCGTTCCACCGCGCGCTCCAGCTCACCGCGCTCGACCGTGGTCAGGGAGAACTCCGCCGCGACGAAGGCACCGCACGCCAGGGAGAGCAGGATCGCCACCAGGAGGAGGAGCACTTCTGTCATCGGGTCACCTCCGTCCCATGATCGGGCAGGGCCGGCGGGATCGCTCGACGTCGAGTGGTGCTGTCGCTACTGGGAGGCTCGCCCATGGGCGGACGCTCACACCTTTCCTGGAGAAGTACCGGGGAGGTACCGGGGAAGTACCGGGAACCAACTGGTCCACCAATAGTAAAGGATGCGCAAAGTGGCTCAGTCGGTGAGGGGTTTCACCCAGCGCCGCCACTGCTCCTGGGCCCCGTACCCGGCCGCACGCCATGCATGCTGCCCGCTCTCGTTGCGCTCCAGCACCATGGCGTCCGCGCGCCGCCCGCCCAGTCGTACGAACCGTTCCTCAGCGGCGGCCAGCAGCGCCGAACCGATGCCCTGCCGACGCCGCTCCGGGTGCACCGCCAGCCGGTAGAGATGGCAGCGCCAGCCGTCGAAACCGGCGATCACGGTGCCCGACAGCACCCCGTCGCGCTCCGCGAGGAGCAGGGCCTCCGGGTCCCGGTCGACGAGTCGGGCCACGCCGTCGCGGTCGTCGCTGATGCTGGTTCCCTCGGCGGCCTCGCGCCAGAACCTCAGCACGGAGTCGATGTCCGCGTGGGTGGCGGGGCGGATGCGCAGATCACTCATGGGCCGAGCCAAGCAGAGCGGCGACCTATCTGGCCAACTCGTTTCCGTGCACGGAAGTGAAGTTTCCGTGCACGGACGTGTACCGAGTGGTCAGTCCCGGTCAAGCAGCGCCGACAGAGCTTCCCGCAACACCGCCCCCGGGTCCGCCTGCGGCCCTTCGGAGCGCCAGGCGACGAACCCGTCGGGGCGCACCAGCACCGCTCCCTCCGGGGTGACGCCGTGCGCCTCCGCCCACTCCAGGTCGCTCGCGGGGGACAGCTCGGCGTCCGGCCCGCTGCCGATCCGGTACGCGTCGAGCGGCACCGACAGCTGCCGTGCGACCTCGGTCGCAGCGTCGTGCCATCCGCCGTCCGCGCCCGCCGAGCTGAGGAGCACCAGCGAACCCTCGTACAGGTCGAGCGTGGAGATCCGGGTGCCGGCGCGGTTCAGCCACAGGTGGGGAGCCCTGCTCCCCGGCTCACCCGTCAGCCGTACGCCCTCGGGCACGACCGGCACCGCCGGATCGGCGCCGAGGACCGCGCCCCGCGGATAGCGGTAACCGAGGGCCACGTTGAGGATTCCGCCCTTCCTGCCGCCGGGGCCGGCGGCTCCGGGCGCGGGCGTGTACCCGGGGTGGCTGTGCTCGACCGACCGCGCGGAGGCACGGGCGCTCGTCGCCTCCGCGACCGGCCTGCGCTCCATGTCGTACGACCCCAGCAGACCGGGACCCGCCCAGCCGCCCAGCACGGCGGCCAGCTTCCAGGCGAGGTTGTGGGCGTCCTGGATACCGGTGTTGGAGCCGAACGCCCCGGTGGGGGACATCTCGTGGGCCGAGTCGCCGGCGAGGAACACCCGGCGGTCCGCGTACCGTTCGGCGACCCGCTCGGCGGCGTGCCAGGCGGCCCTGCCGGTGATCTCCACATCCAGGTCCGGTACGCCGACGGCCCGCCGGATGTGTTCCCGGCACCGCTCGTCGGTGAACTCCTCCAGCGTCTCGCCCTGTTCGGGGTGCCAGGGCGCGTGGAACACCCAGCGCTCCCGGTTGTCGACCGGCAGCAGGGCCCCGTCGGCGTCCGGGCTGGTCAGGTAGCAGACGATGAAGCGCCGGTCGCCGACCACGTCCGCGAGGCCGCGGGAGGTGAAGGTGACGCTCACGTTGTGGAACAGGTCGCCGGGGCCGTTCTGCCCGATGCCGAGCTGCTCGCGGACGGGGCTGCGCGGACCGTCCGCCGCGACGAGGTAGTCCGCCCGGACGGTGGTGTGCTCACCGGTCTCCCGGCTCTTGAGCCGCGCGGTCACCCCGTCGGGGTCCTGCTCGAACGACATCAGCTCGGTCGAGAACCGCAGATCCCCGCCGAGCGCCCGCGCGTTCTCCAGCAGGACCGGCTCCAGGTCGTTCTGGCTGCACAGGCACCAACCGCTGGGGCTGAACCGGGCGAGCCCGCCGCCGGGGTCGATCTCCTTGAACAGCCACTCGCCCACGTCGCCGACCAGGCCCGGCGTCTGCAGGATGCCGTGGTTGTCCGCCAGGACCGACGCCGCCTCCTCGATGCGCCGCTCCACTCCGGCCACCCTGAACAACTCCATGGTGCGCACGTTGTTCCCGCGCCCACGTGGATGGATCGAGGTGCCCGAGTGACGCTCCACGAGTGTGTGGGGCACCCCCAGACGCCCGAGGAACAGGGAGGTGGACAGCCCTACCAGGGAGCCGCCGACGATCAGAACGGGTGTGTGGTGGCCGCCTGTGCCGTCGGCCTCTTCCGCGCGGTTCATTGAATGCCTCCAGTGTCTGCCGGTCGAGGCCGGACGCGGGTCAGCGAGGGGATGCCCCTGCACAGTGCCTCCCCGGGGACCGTTCCGCCCGCCGGGGGCACCCGGATGGCGCACGATTCACCCGCCCGACCCCGTGGGAGTCGCGCACATCGCCACTCGCGTCAACGATCGGCTCATGGCGGACCGGGCATTTCGGACACGACGGCCGCTCCCGCCTTCCACGGCGAACATCCACCACGAGTTCCATGACGGACTTCCACGACGAAGAGGAGAGGTGCGCCGGATGACCATCTCGGGACGCATATCGCAGTCGGCGTTCGACGGCTCCAGGCTGCGGGTGATCCTGCTGCTCGACCTGTACGAAGGAGCCCAGCAGCAGTTCCTGGACGCGTACGAACTCATGCGCAACCAGGTCGCGTCCGTGCCCGGTCACCTCAGTGACCAGCTCTGCCAGTCGATCGAGAACCCCTCGCAGTGGCTCATCACCAGCGAGTGGGAGAGCGCCCCGCCCTTCCTCGCCTGGGTGAACAGCGAGGAGCACGTCGAGACCGTCCGGCCGATGCACAGCTGCGTCCGGGACACCCGCTCGATGCGCTACAGCATCGTCCGGGAGACGACCCCCAACGCCCCCCTCACGCCGGAGCAGTCGACAGCCGGCATGCAGGTGGCGGCCCGCGTGGGCGACGGTGTCGCACGCCACGCCCTCACCTTCACCGTCAAGCCCGGCTCCGAGTCGAAGGTCGCCGAGATCCTGGCCGGCTACACCTCGCCCGAGGCCCAGGTCGACGACACCACCCGGCTGCGCCGCACCTCCCTCTTCATGCACGGCAACCGCGTCGTACGGGCCGTGGAGGTCGAGGGCGACCTCCTCGCCGCCCTGCGCCACGTCGCCCGCCAGCCCGAGGTGCGGGCCGTCGAGGAGGCCATCAACCCGTACCTGGAACAGGACCGGGACCTCAGCGACCCCGACTCGGCGCGGGTGTTCTTCACCCGGGCGGCGCTCCCGGCGGTCCACCACGTGGTCTCAGCCGAGGAGGCACCCGCCGGACTGCGGCGCCACGCGCTGTACTACCCGGCGAAGGAGGGCCGCGGGATGGACCTGGCCCGGCTGCTCGCCCACCAGGACGAGGCCGCGGCGGACGACCCGGCCTGCCCGGTGTACGGCAGCACCGTCTTCCAGCGTGATGACATCGTTGTCAGGCTCGTCGACATCACCTGCGAGCTCGACGCCGACCCGATGGCCTCCCTCGGCCTCAAGGGCCCCGGAAAGGCAGCGGAGTTGGAGCGTCTCCTGGACGGCTCCGCGATCGGTGTCGAGGGCTCCCTGGAGACGGACCGCAACCTCAACCGCCTCCTGTCGCACGCCGACATGATGCCCGTCACCGACCGCAGCTCGGCGCGTTCCTGACCGACCGCCCCGGCGCTCTCCGCGCCGCCCGGACGACTTCCCAGCCCCACCCGGAGGTGTCAACCATGAACAAGCAGCACCCATGCATCGTGGACCTGAGCGAGACAGAACCCAACCGCAGACGCGGAGGCGACCTGCGGGCCATGCTCACGCCCGCCACGGTGGGTTCCACCAGCGGCTTCATGGGCCTGGCGATCGTCCAGCCCGGTGAGCGCATCGGGGAGCACTACCACCCGTACTCCGAGGAGTTCGTGTACGTCGTCGCAGGCAGCCTCGAAGTGGATCTGGACGGCGAGACGCACGCCCTCAGGCCCGACCAGGGCCTCCTGATCCCGATCGACGTGCGCCACCGCTTCCGCAACGTCGGTGACGTGGAGGCCCGCATGGTCTTCCACCTGGGCCCGCTCGCCCCCCGCCCCAGCCTCGGGCACGTCGACACGGAGGTGACCGAAACCGCCGTACCCGGCACGGAGTTCGCCGTCGGCGGGCCGGACCGGCTCGCTCCGGACCACGGACAGCGGTCCGAGCGGAGCGGGGCCATACGGTGACCCGGCGGGTGGCTGTCACCGGTATCGGTGTGGTCGCTCCAGGCGGCACCGGGGCGACGGCGTTCTGGGACCTCCTCGCCGGCGGCCGTACCGCGACCAGGGGCATCACGCTGTTCGATCCGGTGGGACTGCGTTCGCGCATCGCCGCCGAATGCGACTTCGACCCGTTCGCGCACGGCCTGGACCCGGAACTGAGCCAGCACGCGGACCGCTACATCCAGTTCGCCATGGTCGCCGCCGCCGAAGCCGTCGGCGACTCGGGCCTCGACACCGGCACCCAGGACCCCTGGCGCGTCGCGGTCTCCCTGGGCAGCGCCGTCGGCGGCACCACCCGCCTCGAGCACGACTACGTCAAGGTCAGCGAGGGCGGCCGGCGGTGGGACGTGGACCATCGCGGCGCCGACCCGGAACTGCACCGGGCGTTCTCGCCGAGCACCCTCGCCTCGGTCGTCGCCGAGCAGTTCGGCGCCCAGGGCCCGGTGCAGACCGTCTCCACCGGCTGCACCTCCGGGATCGACGCGGTCGGCTACGCCTTCCACACCATCGAGGAGGGCCGGGCCGACATCTGCATCGCCGGGGCGGCGGACTCGCCGATATCGCCGATCACCATGGCCTGCTTCGACGCCATCAAGGCGACGTCGGACAACAACGACGACCCCGGACACGCCTCCAAGCCCTTCGACGCCCGCCGCAACGGGTTCGTGATGGGCGAGGGCGCGGCGGTGCTCGTCCTGGAGGAGTACGAGCACGCCCGGGCCCGCGGCGCGCACATCTACTGCGAGGTCGGCGGCTACGCCACGTTCGGCAACGCGTACCACATGACCGGTCTGACCTGCGAGGGACTGGAGATGGCCCGGGCGATCGACTCCACGCTCGACCAGGCCCGCCTCGATCCCACGCTGATCGACTACGTCAACGCGCACGGCTCGGGCACCAAACAGAACGACCGGCACGAGACCGCCGCGGTGAAACGGTCCCTGGGCGCCCACGCCTACGACACACCCATGAGCTCCATCAAATCCATGGTGGGTCACTCACTGGGCGCGATCGGCGCGATCGAGATCGTCGCGTGCGTCCTGGCGCTGAAGCACCAGGTCGTACCGCCGACGGCGAACTACGAGACACCCGACCCCGAGTGCGACCTGGACTACGTGCCGCGCACCGCGCGCCAGCGCAGGCTCAGGAACGTGCTCTCCGTCGGCAGCGGATTCGGCGGCTTCCAGTCGGCCGTACTGCTGACCGGGCCGGGCGGGAGGAAACGATGACCACACGGCAGACTCGGCGCACCCCGCGCGCGGCCATCACCGGTATCGGTGTGATCGCGCCCAACGGCCTGCGGACCGACGCGTACTGGAAGGCCGTCGGCGAAGGCCTCGTCGTCCTGGACGGGATCACCCGCGACGGCTGCGGACACCTGCCGCTCCGGGTGGCCGGGGAGGTCCGGGGCTTCGACGCCGCGGACCTCATCGAGGAACGTTTCCTCGTCCAGACCGACCCGTTCAGTCACTTCGCCATGGCAGCCGCCGCACTCGCCCTCGACGACGCCGGAATCGGCCGGGGCGAGCCCACCGAGCCCTTCGACATCGGTGTGGTCACCGCGGCCGGGTCCGGCGGCGGCGAGTTCGGGCAGCGGGAGCTCCAGAAGCTGTGGGGCCAGGGATCCCGGTACGTCGGCCCGTACCAGTCCATCGCCTGGTTCTACGCCGCCAGCACCGGCCAGATCTCCATCCGCGGCGGCTTCAAGGGACCGTGCGGGGTGGTCGCGAGCGACGAGGCCGGCGGTCTGGACGCCGTCGCGCACGCCGCCCGGGCCGTACGGCGCGGCACCGGCGCGGTCGTCGTCGGCAGTGCGGAGGCACCCCTCGCCCCCTACTCGATGGTCTGCCAGCTCGGCTACGCCGAACTCAGCACCGTCGAGGACCCGGCCCGCGCCTACCGTCCCTTCACCAAGGGCGCCTGCGGGTTCGTGCCCGCGGAGGGCGGCGCCATGCTCGTCGTCGAGGACGAGAACCGCGCCCGGGAACGGGGAGCGGCCGTCCGGGCCACCGTGGCCGGTCACGCCGCCACCTTCACCGGCGCCTCCCGCTGGGACCGGTCCCGGGAGGGGCTCGCCCACGCGATCAGGGGCGCACTCGACGAGGCCGGGTGCGCCCCCGAGGAGATCGACGTCGTGTTCGCGGACGCCCTGGGCGTCCCGGAGGCGGACCGCGCCGAGGCCGGTGCCATCGCCGACGCCCTCGGGGCGCACGGTGCCAAGGTCCCGGTCACGGCGCCCAAGACCGGCATCGGGCGCGCCTACTGCGGGGCGCCCGTGCTGGACATCGCCGCCGCGGTGCTCGCCATGGAGCACCGCCTGATCCCGCCCACCCCCAACGTGTTCGACATCTGCCACGACCTCGACCTGGTGATGTCCCGCGCTCGCCCCGCCGAGCCGCGCACGGCCCTGGTCCTCAGCCGGGGACTGATGGGTTCCAACGCGGCGCTGGTAGTGCGCCGTGGAGACGACTCCGCCCGATGACCACCGGGCGGGAAGGAGACACCCGCATGCTCACCACCCAAGTGACCTACGACGAGCTGGCCGCCCTGATGAAGAGGGGAGCCGGAGTCACCGTCGACCCCGGCGAGCTGGAGCGCGCCTCGGACACCCCCTTCGGGATCCTCGGCCTCGACTCGCTCGGCCTGCTCGGCATCGTCGGCGAGCTGGAGAACCAGTACGGCCGCTCGCTTCCCCCCGACTCGGAGCGCTGCAGGACGCCCCAGGAGTTCCTCGACCTCGTCAACAGCACCCTCAAGGCTGGAGCCTGAAGTGGCCGGACACACCGAGAACAGCATCACCGTCGACGCCCCTCTCGACCTCGTCTGGGACATCACCAACGACATCGAGAACTGGCCCCGGCTCTTCACCGAGTACTCGTCGCTCGAAGTGCTCTCCCGCGAGGGCGACACGACGGCCTTCCGTCTGACCATGTACCCGGACGACAACGGCAAGGTCTGGAGCTGGGTCTCGGAACGCACCGTGGACCGCGCCAACCGGACCGTCCGCGCCCGCCGGGTGGAGACGGGCCCCTTCGCCCACATGAACATCCTGTGGGAGTACACGGAGCTGCCGGGCGGCACCCAGATGCGCTGGACGCAGGACTTCGCGATGAAGCCCGACGCCCCGGTCGACGACGACTGGATGACGGACAACATCAACCGCAACTCCCGCACGCAGATGGCGCTCATCCGGGACCGGATCGAGCAGGTCGCCCGCGACCGCCAGAACGCGCCCCTGCCCCGCTGAGCCACCGGCCCGGAAAGGACCCCCGATGCACCACGCCCTGATCGTCGCCCGCATGGCACCCGAGTCGGCGCCGGCGATCGCCGACCTGTTCGCCGCCTCCGACAGCGGCGAACTCCCGCACCTCGTCGGTGTCACCCGCCGCAGCCTCTTCCAGTACGGCGACGTGTACCTGCACTTCATCGAGGCCGACCAGGACCCGGCGCCCGCCATCGCGAAGGTGGCCGGCCACCCCGAGTTCCGGAGCGTCAGCGACAAGCTGTCCGCGTACGTCTCCGCGTACGACCCGCTGACGTGGCGCAGCCCCAAGGACGCCATGGCGCGCTGCTTCTACCAGTGGGAGCGCACCGGCAGCTCCTGAGCACCGAAACCCCGAGGCCGGTACCGCGAGATTCGCGGTACCGGCCTCGGGGTTTCGGCTGTGGTGCGGTCAGCTGGGGACGGTGCACTCGAAGGCGTGCAGATACGCGTTGACCGGGCGGATCTCGCCGATGACCAGGCCCGCGTCCGTCAGCCGGTCGACCATGCTCTGCCGGGTGTGCTTCGCACCGCCGACGTTCAGGAGCAGCAGCAGGTCCATCGCGGTCGTGAACTTCATCGACGGTGTGTCGTCCACGAGGTTCTCGATCACGACGACCCGCGCACCGGGCCGCGCCGCCTTCCGGACGTTCGCCAGCGCCCTGCGGGTGCTCTCGTCGTCCCACTCCAGGATGTTCTTGATGATGTACACATCCGCCTGTACGGGGATGTCCTCCCGGCAGTCCCCGGCCACGACGCTCACCCGAGCGGCCAGTGAACCTCCGGCGCGCAGCCGCGGATCGGCGTTCTCCACCACTCCGGGCAGGTCGAGCAGCGTGCCCTGCATCCCGGGGTGCTTCTCCAGCAGGCTGGCCACGACCTGCCCCTGTCCGCCGCCGATGTCGGCGACCGAGGACACCCCGGTCAGGTCCAGCAGGTTCGCGACGTCCCGCGCGGACTGCTCGCTGGACGTCGTCATGGCCCGGTTGAAGACGTACGCCGACTCGGGGGCCTCTTCGTTGAGGTACGCGAAGAACTCCCTGTCGTACATGTCCTCGAAGACGTTGCGCCCGGAGCGCACCGCCTCGTCGAGCTGGGGCCAGACGTTCCACGTCCACGGCTCGGTGCACCACAGCGCGATGTACCGCAGGCTGTGCGGGTCGTCCTCGCGCAGCAGCCGGGACATCTCCGTGTGGACGAAGGTGCCGTCGGGGCGCTCCTCGAAGACGCCCTGGCAGGACAGCGCGCGCAGCAGCCGCCTGAGGGTGTGGGGCTGGGTCTTCACCGCCGCCGCCAGGTCCTCCACGGTCGTGGGCGTGTCGGCGTCCAGGGCGTCCGCGACGCCCAGCCGGGCGGCGGCGCGTACGGCGGCGGCGCAGGCCGCCCCGAACACGAGCTCCCTCAGCCGCATGGGAGCCGGGGGAGCGGGGGGAGCCATGGAAGTGGGGGGTGCCGGGTCAACGGTCGTCATGTGGATCCTCGCCTCTGTGGTTGTGCCGTGCGGGGGGGGAGTGGTGGGGCGTCGGTCGGTCAGCACAGTCCCGCGGGTTCGGAGACCCCGCAGGTGTTGTCGCGGAAGGTGTTGTTCGTGCCGGTGTCCCGGTCGGCGAGATCGGCCGTGCTGTTGCGAAGCACCACGTTGTCGCGGATCTCGTTGCTCTCGTTGGGGGCGCCCACGAAGCTCTTGAACAGCACGATGCCGCCCGACAGCGGGGAGGTGCCCACGTTGTCCTCGACCCTGTTCTTCGTCACCAGCGTCTTCTCGGTGCCGGTGAGGACGATGCCCGAGCCCTGCAGGAAGGGCAGCCGGGGGGTCTTCGGACACAGCTTGTTGTTGGCGTGGATGTGGTTCCGGCTCACGGACATCGCCCCGGCGCGCGGCTTGCCCTCGTCGCCGACGACGAACACCCCGGCGCAGTTGCCGGTCGCCTCGTTGTGTTCGACGGTCAGGTTCCGCAGGCGCCGCACGGTGACGCCGATGCGGTTGCCGAGCAGCCGGTTGTGATTGATTTCGGTGCCCTTGGAGTCCTGGGCCCCGTCCTCGCGGTCGACGGTGTTGGCGACGAAGAGCCCGGCGTCACCGTTGCGCTCGGCGGTGTTGTGGCTGAACACACCGCGCACGGACCGCTCCTGGGCGATGCCCCACTGCCCGTTCTTCTCGGCGGTCACGTACTTGACTTTCAGCCGATCGGTCCACGACGCCCACAGGCCGTTCTTGGCGAAGCCCCGGAGTGTCAGTGAGCGCAGGGTGACGTCCTTGACGGGGTGGCTCTTGGTGCCGGTCACACAGATGCCGTTGCCCGCGGTGGCACAGGTGTTGTCGGCGGCGGCCGGGCCGGGGACGATGACGGCGGGTCCGGCGACGGAACCCCGCAGCGTCAGGTCCGACACCGTGATGCGGACACTCTCGTGGTAGGTGCCGGGGGAGAGGACAACGGTGTCCCCCGGCCGGGCGGCGTCCACCGCCTGCTGGATCGATTCGCCGGGCTGTACCCGGTGGGTTCGGAGCATCTGATGCGCCGTGCGGTGGTCCGCCGGCGCGGCGGCACCCAGCCCCGACGCCACTACTGCCGCGGTGCATACGAGGTGGGTGATCTGTCGTCTGGTCATATGCCGAAGCTAGGAGCGGGTGTTCCGGCTCGCCACCGCTGATCCCCCAGGTGGGCCCCCGCCGGACGCCGACGGGTCAGACGAGGTGGGCGAAGACCACCAGGTTGTCGGTGTAGTCCCGCGCCGAGTGGTCGTAGTCACCGGCGCAGGTGATCAGCCGGACCTGGGCCTGCGGGGTGTCGGCGTACACGCGCTGGTCGGGGAAGTCGTCCTTCGCGAAGGTCTCGACACTGTCGACCACGAAGACGGCCGTGCGCCTGTCGGACCGGTTGACGGAGAAGCGGTTCCCCTTCTTCAGTTCGCTGAGCCCCGCGAAGACCGCGGGGGCGGTCGCCGTGTCGACGTGCCCGGCGATGATCGCGGTACCCGCCTCGCCCGGGGACACGCCGTTCTCCTGCCAGCCGACCATGTTCACGTCGTCGGCGGGCGGGGGTTCGAGCTGGCCGGTGTCGCCGATGGCGAGGCCGACGAAGGGGGCGTCCACGCCGATGGCCGGGATGAGCAGGCGCGTCGGCCGGGCCCGCGGCAGATGCTTTCCGGGCTGCGGCGCGGCCGAGGACCTCGGCGCCGCCGACGAGGACGGGGCGTGGGCCGCGGCGGCGCGCGGCGCGCGGGCGTCGTCGGTCGACCCGCCGTTCCCGGAGAAGAGGAAGACCGCCGGGATCAGGAGAACGACGGTCCACGCGAGCAGACGTACGACGAAGCGCCGCCGGGGCGACACCGATGTGGACCCAACAGGGGAAGGCAACCGGGTTGCCATCGGAAAACCACCTCACTGGAACACGGGCACAGCACGTAGGGGACCGAGAGGGACCCGAGGGAGTGAACCGGCCGGGCCGCCGCAGTGCGCACAGGCGGATGTGCGCACGCGACGGCCCCGGCTGCTATGTCAGGCATCGGTCAGGACGCGCCGTCGGCCGCGTTCCTGCGACGCATCGCGAACGCACCGGCGCCGACGACCGCCAGGGCCGCCAGCCCGCCGGCCGTGACACTCGGGGCCGCCAGCGCGCCGCCACCGGTGTGCATGCCACCGCTGGGCTTCTCGTGCTTGGAGCCCCAGTCGCCCTTGCCGCCCTCGTCGCTGCTGTCGTCCTTGCTCCAGTCGTCCTTCTTGCTCTCGTCGGTGCTGTCGTCCTTGCTCCAGTCGCCCTTCTTGCTCTCGTCCGCGCTGTCGCCCTTGCTCCAGTCGCCGCCCTCGTTCACCGCGGTGAGCGCACCGCCACCCGTGTGCACTCCACCGCTCGGCTTGTCGTGCTTGCTCCAGTCGCCCTTCTTGGCCTCGTCGGTGTTGTCGTCCTTGCTCCAGTCGCCCTTCTTGCTCTCGTCCGCGCTGTCGTCCTTGCTCCAGTCGCCGCCCTCGTTCACCGCGGTGAGCGCACCGCCACCCGTGTGCACTCCACCGCTCGGCTTGTCGTGCTTGCTGTCCTTGTCGTGCTCCTTGCTGTACGAAGAGTCACCGTTGTCCCAGTCGCCGCCGTCGGCGGCGAAGGCGCCGGGTGCGGCGATCGCGAGAGCGGCCGTGGCCGTCGCGGTAGCGAGGAGCAGGCGGGCAGAGCGCATGGTCGAAATCCTTCCGCCGCGGCTGGGGCGCTGACGTGATGTCAGCTGACGAGACCCGGCCCCGACGTGATCCACCGTCAGCCAGACCGGCCCGGCGCACCACTCGAGCCACCCACCCGACTGACCCGCACGGCGGTACCCGGCTCGGGCGGCCGATCGTCCCCGGAGCGAGCAACAAAGCTCTGACCAGGTATTTGATCGGCTGACCGGCAGTCACTTCCCGGCCCGCGCCACGCCGTACGCACAACCCGATCGGCGGCGACACGACTGCACGTATCGCCCGTCACTCGTGCGCGATCGCCGCCAGTACGTTCATCCGGGACGCACGCAGGGCGGGCAGCAGCGCGGCCACGATGCCGACCACCGCCGAACCCACGACCACCGCGACGATCGTTCCCCAGGGAATCGCCAGTGCCTCCATGCCCTGCAGAGCCAGCACCCGGTGGATGCACACGCCCCACACCAGCCCCAGCCCCAGCCCGAGCACCGCACCGAACACGGCGATCACCACCGACTCCAGCCGGATCATCCGGCGCAGCTGCCGCCGGGACAGTCCGATGGCCCGCAGCAGCCCGATCTCGCGCGTGCGCTCCACGACCGACAGGGCGAGGGTGTTGACCACGCCGAGCACCGCGATGACGATGGCCAGCCCCAGCAGCGCGTACACGAGGTAGAGCAGTACGGCGATCTGGTTACGGATCAGTTCCTTGTAGTCGGCCTGGTCACGCGCCTTGACCTGCGGATACGGGTCGAGGGTCCGCTCCAGCGCGGGACGCAGCGAGTCGGCGCTCGTGCCGTTCGAGGCGTTGACGTACAACGCGGAGTCCTGGCCGCCCGGCACGTACTTCTCGGCGACGGCGATCCCGAAGTAGATCCCGCCCTGCGTGCCGAACCCCTCGGCGCTGTCCTGGTCGGTGAGGGCGCCGACCGTCAGTTCGGTCCGGCCCCCGTCCGGGAACTCCACCGGCAGCACCGTGCCGACGCGCACGCCGTGGTCCTTGGCGTAGTCGGCGGACATCGCCAGGTGGCCGTCCGCGAGCGCGGCGGCCGTGTCGCCCCGGGCGTAGGCGACATGGGCGACGTCGTCGAGCCGCGCGTCGTACCCGGCGGCCGTGGTTTCGAGGCGCTTGCCGTCCGGGAACCGCACCGCGACCGGCACGAACCGCTGCCGTACGACGAGACCGACACCGTCCGTGGCCCGCACCTTGGCGGTGAGTTCCCGGGGGAACGGCACGAAGTTGTCGTTCTGCACGACGAAGTCGGCGCCCAGTGTCCTGTCGATCTGCTGGTCGAAGGACTTGGTCATCGAGGCGCTGGCCACGGACATTCCGCCGACCAGGGCGAGGCCGACCATCAGCGCGGCGGCCGTGGCCCCCGTACGGCGGGGATTGCGCAGGGCGTTGCGCTGGCTCATCCGGCCGACCGGCCCGAAGATCGCCGGGAACGCGCCGCCGAGGACCCGGATGACCGGCCGGACCAGCAGCGGGCCCGCGATGACCGTCGCGACGAGCGTGAGGACGACACCGAGTCCCAGCAGGGAGGCGGAGGTCGATGTCTCACCGGCCGTGGCACAGCCCACGAGTGCGGCGGCCCCGAGTGCCCCGACGATCGCGCCGACCACCGCCCGTACCCGCAACGGCCGCCCCACGCCCGCGATCTCGGCGTCCGATAGCGCGGCCATGGGGGAGACCACCGCGGCTCGCCGGGCCGGCAGATAGGCCGCCACGAAGGTGACCCCGAGCCCGACGGCGTACGACGACACGGGAGTAACCCAGCCCACCACCATGTCGGCCGACGTGAGGTTCATGCCGAACGCGCTCATCAGCTGGATCAGTCCGGCCGCGAGCCCGATCCCGGCGGCGAGGCCGAGCGTCGAGCCGACCAGGCCGAGCAGTACCGCCTCCGTCAGCACGGACCGGCGCACCTGCCGCCGGTCGGCGCCGAGCGCCCGCAACAGGCCCAGTTCGCGGGTGCGTTGGGCGATCAGCATCGAGAAGGTGTTGACGATCAGGAAGACCCCGACGAGCACAGCGATCCCGGCGAAGCCCAGCATCACGTACTTGATCACGTCGAGGAATCCGCCGAGTTGGGCCGCGGCGGACTCGGCCTGTTCGGCGGCCGTCTCCAACTCGTAGTCGCTGGTGCCGATCTGTTGCGCGATACGGCTCTTCAGTTCGGCGTCGCTCACCCCGCTCGCGGCGGTCACCGAGATGCTCGTGGCCCGGCCCGGCGCACCCAACAGCATGGTCGGCGCGGTCTTCGGGTCCAGGAAGAGCAGCGCCGCGCCCGGGTTGGTGGTGGTGAAGGTGGCGATCCCGACGATCCTGACGTTGAACGACCCCGGCTGCGCCTGGACGGTGAGCGTGTCGCCGATCCCCACGTCCTTGCTGTCGGCGGTGTCCGCGTCCAGCAGCGCCTCGCCGTCGCCCCGGGGGACGTGACCGGAGGTGAGTTCGACGGGGCTGCGGTCGGTGAGGTACCAGTCGGTGGCGATGGTCGGGGCGCCGGAGGTCGGTGAGACCGACTCGTTGTGGTCGTCGACCACGGTGAGGTTGTCGACGGACGCGTCCGCGTGGGCCTCCTCGACGCCGTCGACACCGGCGACCCGCCGCGCCAGCGAGGCGGGGAGGGTGAGGACCTCGCCGGACGGCACCGACGACTCGAAGTCCTTCCGGGGGTTCACCGTGACGTCGGCGGACGTGGAGGCGAAGAGCCGGTCGAAGGTTCGGGTGACCGTGTCGGAGAAGATGAGGCTGCCCGCGACGAACGCCACGGACAGGACGACGGCCAGCGCGGAGAGCAGCAGTCTGCCCTTGTGGGCGAGGAAACTCCTGAGCGTTGCCTTGAGCACGGGGTGTCAGTCCTCGTCGGTGGGCTTGGTGAGGGAAGGGGCGCCCGCGTCGCCGGGGGCGTCGGGGGAGCCGGCCTGGGGCTGTCCCGGTCCTCCGGAGAAGAGGCGCATGCGCTCCAGGACCGCCTCCGCCGTGGGCCGGGCCATCTCGTCCACGATCCGGCCGTCGGCGAGGAAGAGCACCAGGTCGGAGTGGGCGGCGGCGCCCGGGTCGTGGGTCACCATGACGACCGTCTGGCCGAGGTCGTCGACGGCCTCGCGCAGGAAGCCGAGGACTTCGAGCCCGGCGCGGGAGTCGAGGTTGCCGGTCGGCTCGTCCGCGAAGATCAGCTCGGGGCGCGAGGCGAGCGCCCGGGCACAGGCCACGCGCTGCTGCTGCCCGCCGGAGAGCTGGGCCGGCCGGTGCTTCAGCCGGTCCCGCAGCCCCAGGGTGTCGATGACCTGGTCCAGCCACTTCTGGTCGGGCTTCTGGCCCGCGATGTCCATCGGCAGGGTGATGTTCTCGACGGCGTTCAGGGTCGGGATCAGGTTGAACGACTGGAACATGAACCCGATCCGGTCCCGCCGCAGCCGGGTCAGGTCGCGGTCCTTCAGCCCCGTGATCTCCGTGTCGCCGAGCCACACCTGCCCCGCCGACACGGTGTCGAGCCCCGCCAGACAGTGCATCAACGTGGACTTGCCCGACCCCGAGGGCCCCATGACCGCGGTGAAGCGCCCGCGCGCGATGTCCACGTCGACCGAGTCGAGGGCGAGCACGGTCGTCTCGCCCGAGCCGTACGCCTTGGTCAGCGCGCGGGCGCGGGCCGCGGTCCCGTCCGCCTCCGCGTGCCCGGGGGCGTGCTCCGCAGCAGGTGTGGACAAGGCTGTCTCCTTCGGTAGCTTGTGCTGGTCGTGGCCGTCCCGATGTCGTGCCGACGCCCCTCGTTCCTTGTCCCGGCCGAGCGTAGTGTGACGAGGCGCACACCCGGTATCCCTTTTCGCTCTGGGGTGGCCCCCTTGCGGGTGCTAGCACTCTCGCGCTAGCTTCGTGGTATGGCCAAGACTCAGCTGAACGTCCGGGTGGACGAGGGCACCGCCCGCGCGGCGCGCGAAAAAGCCCTGTCCCGTGGAATGAGCGTCAACCGCTACATAGAAGAGCTGGTCCAGCAGGACACCGGCGAGGCGGGTCACACCTTCGTGGAGGCCGCCGCCGATTTCATGAAGCAGTACGAGTCCGTCTTCGCCGAGGAGTTCGGCACGGACCGCGAAGGCAAGCGCGAAGGTCGTCACTGAACCCTTGGACAACCTCAGGATCGACCTCGCCTGGCTCCTCATGATCGCGGAACGGAAGACGCCCGGAGACCCCCAGGTCTCCGACTGGGGCGCCCTGGTGGCCGCCGTCGCCCGCCACGAGGCCGAGATATTCGACATCCCCGTCTACGACAACCCCCACGCCCGGGCCGCCGCCCTGCTCCAACTCCTGCTGCACGTGCCCGCGTTGGAGCGCTCCAACGCGCTGTTCGCGTCCGCGGTCGCCTACGCCTACCTCATCGCCAGCGGGGTCAAGGTCGTCACCTCGCCCGAGCAGGTGCGTGACCTGGCCCGGCTGGTGAAGACCGGCAACGCCTCGGTGCACGACATCGCGCACGAACTGCGCCAGTGGAGCCTGTAAGGGGTCCGGCTCTGTCTACGGGCCGGGCTCCGCTCCCGGCTGAGGGGGACGGCGTGCGCTGCCCAGCACGCAGTACGAGGTGGGCAGCCGCGGCCCCTTCTCGGGCAGCGACAGCCGCTTGTACGGGCCGAGTTCGAACCCGGCGTCGCGCAGCGCGGCGATGGGGTCCCGGGCCACATGACAGCCGCCGGCGAGCGCGGGCCACACCGTGCGGTCGAGGGCGCGCTGAGTGAACCGCATCGCGGGCCCGCCCCCGGCACCGTGCTCCAGGAACCGCACCTCGCCACCGGGCCGCAGCACCCGCCGTACCTCACCGAGCGCCCGGGACACGTCCCGGACACTGCACAGCACCAGCGAGAACACGACCGCGTCGAAGGCCTCGCCCTTCACGGGCAGCGCCTCGGCCATGCCCGGGACGACATCGACGGGCACTTCGGCACGCATCGCCGCTTCCACGGCCAGCTGCCGCAGCAGGCGCTCGGGTTCGATCGCGACGACCTCCGAGACCGTGCCCGGATAGTGCGCGAAGTTCAGCCCGTTGCCGGCGCCGATCTCGATCACCCGTCCGGAGAGCCCGGCGAGCAGCCGCTGCCGCAGGGCGCCCAGGCCGATGCCCGTCTCGGCGGCCACGCTGAGCCGGGCGTAGTAACGGGCGAACAGCGGATGGTGCACGGGATCCCGCGGCACCTTGCCGGAGCCTGCGGTGGACCGTAGCGGCATGGGGACCTCCTGAGGAGGAATGGCCTCACCGCGATTGTCCCCCGCACGGGACCCGCGCACCCTCGCTGTCGCCGGAAACCGGCGGAATCAGGCCGTATCCGGCGGGATCAGGCGATGAAGTCGCGGACCTGCGAGTAGACGCCGTAGTCGTTGTTCATCTCGTCGTGCGAGACACAGCCGACCTCGACGTTCGTGGCGCCGCTCAGGATCGCGGTCGTGTCCGGGTTGAGCGCCTCGTCGCAGTTGGACCAGTAACTGGCGTACGACACACTGCCCGGCGTCTCGTCGCCCGAGTTCAGCGAGGTGAGGAACGAACTTCCCGTGTTCATCTCGGAGCAAGAGGTGTACAGCCACGCGCACAAGGAGGCGAGCGACGTGCCGTGGTTGGTACCGGCCGTGGAGACGAAGTCGTCGACGGACGCGGTTCCGCCGAGGTTCTTGAGGTAGTAGCGAGCGCTGAGCGCGCCCATGGAGTGGACGACGAGGTCGACCTTCGAGGCGCCCGTCGCGGCCAGAACTCTCTTGACCTCGGTGGCCAGTTGCTGGGCCGTCGTGACGTTGGACTGGGACCAGGAGTACGACCAGGCGTCCAGCTCGGAGGCCGTGTAGCCGTCGGCCTTGAAGTCGGCGACCCAGTCGTTCCAGCTGCTCGACGAGCTGCTGATGCCGTGCACGAAGACGATCGGATTGTGGGTCGCGGCCTGGGCGGGTGTCGCGGCGAGCGAGAGGGACAGGAGCATCGAGGACACGACGGCCGAGACGGCTGCTGTGACGCGTCGCATATGGCGCTGCATGGTGCCTCCTGATATGCGTGGGGTTGGCTGGAGTGTCAGGCCGGGTCTACGCGCGCCGCATCGGTGAAATCGCCGGTCTTTACGTGCCTTGTAACTCGCCAGTAACGTGAGTGGCGTGGTGACCTCGGTGAACCCCCCGCCTCAGCCGCGCACTTCGCCACCGGAGCTCACGGACGCGTGGCAGCAGCTCGGCCCCCCACTTCCCGAAGGCGTCCGCGTGCGCGTCCTGCGTGCCGCGTACGGCGATCCGCGGGCCGCCGCCGAACTCGTCCCGCTCCTCACCGAGCGGCAGGCGGCGGGACTCGATCCGCTCCCGGCGGAACCCGCCACGCTCGCCCCCGAACTGCTGCGCGCGCACCGCCGGGCGATCCGTGTCCTGCCCGACGACACCCGCCTGCTGCTCCTCCTCGCCGCCGCCGACCAGTACCCGGTGGCGACCCACGCCTTCCTGCGCGCGGTCGCCGCGGCCCACCTCGACACCGGCGCCCTCGAAGCCGCCGAGGCGGCCGGGATCGCCCACGCGACGGCGAGCGGAGTCGTCTTCCGCGACGCGTGGACGCGCATCGCGGCCTACGAGTCCGGGTCCTCGGCGGCCCGGCGCGACGTGCACCAACTGCTGGCCCGTGTCCTGCACGGTGACGCCGAGACGCCCCGGCGCTCCTGGCACCGGGGCGCCGGCGCCCTCGGTCCCAGTGCACGGCTCGCCGCCGAACTGGGCGGTGCCGCGCACGAGGCCCGTGAGCTGGGCGACCACCTCCTGGCCGGCGCCCTCGGCGAGCGCGCCGCCGCCCTCTCGCCCGACCCGCGCGAACGGTCCCGGCTGCTCTCGCGGGCCGCCGCCGACGCCTGGCACCGCGGTGACGGGGACCGGGCCCGCGGTCTGGTGGCGTCCTCGGACGAGAGCGCGCTCAACGGGATGCTCGCCCTGCGGTCGGGCAACGCGACCGAGGCCTTCGACGGGCTGCTGACGGCCGCGGTCCGGCACGCGCGGGCCGCGCTGGAGCAGGGGAGCTCGCTGAATCGTTCCGCCGAGGATCAAGGGCCTCACTCCGGCACACCGGAACGATTCGGCCCACCGGACGACCCCTATGCGTACCCGTACGCGACCCGGTACCCGCACCCGGACTCACAGTCGTCGCGCAGCGTCCCGAACCCCGCTCTGGACGTCGCCGTGCACCTGTTGGCACGTGCCACCGAGGCCGCCGTCTACACCGGCGACCTCCGCCGCTGCCGGGAGGCGGCCACCGTGGCCGCACGGCTCGGCATCATCCCGCCCGGCACCCTCGCGGGACTCGCCGCCGCCGTCGAGGGACGGTACGAGGACGCCCGCAACCTCCTCAAGGCCGCCGCCGGGCGTTGCGGTCCCGGTGGCGACCCCACCCTGCTCATCCACTCCGGCATCGCCGCGCTGCTCCTCGGCGACCACTCCGGCGCCGAACGCGCCACCGTACGGGCCGCCGCCTCCGCCCGCGCCCGGGGCGAGACGGTGACCGTCCCACAGGCCATGGAGTTCCGGGCCTACGCCGACTTCTGGACCGGACGCCCACGCGCCGCCGAGGCCGCCGCGGCCGACGCCCTCTGGCAGGCGTACGCCACCGGTCAGGACAACGGTGCCTGTCATCTGCAGGCCGCCCTCGCCATGTTCGCGGCGGTGACCGGCGACGGCGAGGTCTGCCGGGAACGCGCCGAGGCCGCCCGTACCCACGCCCGGGCCCACGGTCTGGGTCTGCCCGCCGCGCTCGCCCTGTGGGCGCTCGCCTTCCTCGACCTCTCCACCGGCCGCTTCGAGAGCGCCGCCGCCCGGCTGCGCGCCCTCGCCGGATTCGGCCCCGGTCACGGCCACCGGGCCATCCGGCATCTGGCCACCCCGCACTACGTCGAGGCCGCCGTCCGCACCGGTGACACCCGCGTCGCCCGGGCCGCCCACGCCGACTACGACCGCTGGGCCACCGCCGTCCGCAGCCCCGACGACCTGGCCCTCAGCGCCCGCTGCCGCGCGCTGCTCGCCCCCGGCGCCGAAGCGGTCGATCACTACCGCATGGCCCTCGACCTGCACGGCCACGGCACGCGTGACTTCGAACGTGCCCGCACGGAACTGCTGTTCGGCAGCGCGTTGCGCCGGCTGCGCCGGCGGACCGAGGCCCGTGACCGGCTGCACAGCGCCTTGGAGGCGTTCGAGACGTTCGGTGCGCCGCACTGTGCGACGCAGGCACGGGCGGAGCTGCGGGCGCTGGGTGCGCCGGTGACGATCACGTCGAGGCCGGCGGATCTCACTGCTCGCCTTACGGCGCAACAGCTGATGGTCGCGCGGATGGCTGCGGATGGTGCGACCAATCGGGAGATCGCTGTTCGGCTGGCGTTGAGTCCGCGGACGATCGATCACCATCTGCGGGGGGTGTTCTCGCGGTTGGGGATCCGGTCGCGGATCGAGTTGGTGCGGTTGTTGGGGGAGGAGCGGTTGTGAGTTGGCCTGCCGCCGGTGGGGCCGGTCGCGCCCGCGGCGGAGCCGCAGATCGATTCAGCCCCGCGCCCCTAAGGAAGGGGCCCTTCGCGCCCCGTGAAATCCGCCGCGTCCCATGTTCCGCCCAGTGCCGGCGCCAGCCAATGCCCGGCCTTCGTGCGGAAGTTGGCCGGGAAGAGCGCCCCCGCCCCCGCTGGCAGCGCCCCGAGCAGAGGGGCCCCGGCGACCAACGGCAGGTCGGCCAGGTTGCAACGGGCCGCCAGGTCCGGGGAGTCGGGCCAGCTGCCGATGACGATGCCCGTCAAGCTGACGTCTCTGCGGGCGAGTTCACGGGCCGTCAGTTCCGTCGCGTTGAGGGTGCCCAGGCCCGCCGACGCGACGACCAGGACCGGGGCGTCCAGCAGTTGGGCCGCGTCCGCCAGGGTGCCGCCCTCCTCGTCGAAGCGTACGAGCAGGCCGCCGGCGCCCTCCACCAGGACCACGTCGTACTCGGCGGCCAGTTTCGCGGCGGCCTCCGCCACCTCGGCCGGCCGTACCGGGGGCATCGAGGCCCGGCGAGCGGCCGTCGCGGGGGCCAACGGGTCCGGATAGCGGGCGAGTTCGAGGGTCCGTACGGCGCCCGCGAGCCGCGCGACCTCGTCGGCGTCCCCGCGCTCGTGCGGACGTACCCCTGTCTGCGCGGGCTTGAGCACGGCGACCGTGCGGCCCGCCGCGAGGGCCGTGGCGGCGACGGCGGCCGTCGTGACCGTCTTGCCGACCTCCGTGCCCGTCCCCGTGATCACCAGGATCGGCATGCTCATCCCTCCTGTGCCGCCGCGCACACCGCGCGCGCGATCCGGGCGACGTCCGCGTCGCCGGTGACGTACGGCGGCATGGTGTAGACGAGGTCGCGGAACGGCCGCAGCCAGACGCCCTCGCGCACGGCCGCCGCCGTGGCCGCCGCCATGTCCACCTCGTGGTCGAGCTGCACCACCCCGATCGCGCCCAGTACGCGTACGTCCCGGACCCCGGGAAGTTCCGCCGCCGCGGAGAGCCCGTCCCGGAGTCCGGTCTCGATGCGTTTGACCTCCGCCTGCCAGTCCTGGTCGAGCAGCAGCCCGATCGAGGCACAGGCCACGGCCGCCGCCAGCGGGTTGCCCATGAAGGTCGGGCCGTGGGCGAGCACCGGGACCTCGCCGCGCGAGATGCCGTCGGCCACCCGTGCCGTGCACAGGGTCGCCGCCATCGTCAGATAGCCGCCGGTCAGCGCCTTGCCCACGCACATCACATCCGGCGTCACCGCCGCGTGCTCCGCCGCGAACAGCGCGCCCGTCCGCCCGAACCCGGTGGCGATCTCGTCGAACACGAGGAGCACGCCGTACGCGTCGCACGCTTCGCGCAGTACCCGCAGATAGGCGGGGGAGTGGAACCGCATCCCGCCCGCGCCCTGCACCACCGGTTCGACGATCACGGCGGCCAGTTCGTCGGCGTGCCGCTCGATCGTGGAGCGCAGGTGGTCGGCGTACGACTCCTCGTACTCCGTGGGTGGCGCGTCCGCGAAGACCTGGCGGGGCAGGACGCCCTGCCACAGCTCGTGCATGCCGCCGTCGGGGTCGCACACGGACATCGGCTGCCAGGTGTCGCCGTGGTAGCCGCCGCGCCAGGTCAGCAGGCGCTGCTTGGCGGGACGGCCCAGAGAACGCCAGTACTGCAGACACATCTTGACGGCGACCTCTACCGACACCGACCCGGAGTCGGCGAGGAAGACGTGCTCGAGTCCCTCCGGCGACAAGTCGACAAGGAGCTTCGCCAGCCGTACGGCGGGCTCGTGGGTGAGCCCGCCGAACATGACGTGGCTCATCCGCGAGAGCTGCTCGCGCGCCGCCTCGTTGAGCACCGGGTGGTTGTAGCCGTGGATCGCCGACCACCAGGACGACATCCCGTCGACCAGCTCACCCACCCCGCCGGCCAGCCGCAGCCGCACCCCGCTCGCCGACTCCACGACGAGCGGTTCGACCCGGCCCGGCATGGGCCCGTACGGATGCCAGACGTGGCGCCGGTCCAGGTCGAGCAGGTCGGACAGGGGCAGGTCAGGCATTGGGCGCGAGGTCCGTTCCGGCACCTCGGCGTCGAACGGTGACCAGGTCCGTACGCGGTTCCGGCGTCGCCGCGTCCGAGGCGCAGGCGCCCGCCTCCGTGCCGCACGACCCCGCCGACGCGGTGCCGCAGCCGCCGTCGGCCGCCCGGTGCTCCGGCAGCGTCACCTGGTCGGAGCCCTCGATCTCGAAGCCGGCGTCGGCGATCATGTCGAGGTCGGCCTGACCGGCCTGGCCCTCGGTGGTGAGGTAGTCGCCGAGAAAGATCGAGTTGGCGAGGTTCAGGGCGAGCGGCTGCATCGTGCGCAGATGGACCTCGCGGCCACCGGCGATGCGCACCTCCGCGTCCGGGCACACGAACCGGACCATCGCCAGAATGCGGAGGCAACGCTGCGGGGTGAGGTTCCACTCCTTGGCCAGCGGGGTGCCCTCGACCGGGATGAGGAAGTTGACCGGAACCGAGTCCGGGTCGAGGTCACGGAGGGAGAAGACGACGTCGACGAGGTCCGCGTCGCTCTCGCCCATGCCCGCGATCAGGCCCGAGCAGGCGGACAGCCCGGCGGCGTGGGCCTTCTGGACCGTGTCGACCCGGTCCTCGTAGGTGTGGGTGGTGGTGATGTCGCCGTAGGTGGCCTCGGAGGTGTTCAGGTTGTGGTTGTAGGCGTCGGCCCCGGCCTCGCGCAGCCGCTCCGCCTGGCCGTCGGAGAGCAGGCCCAGGCAGGCGCACACCTCGACGCCCTCGTTCTGGTCCTTGATCGCCTTGATCGTGCCGGCCACCCGGTCCACGTCCCGGTCCGTCGGACCGCGCCCGGACGCCACCAGGCAGACCCGCTTGGCGCCCCCGGCCAGACCGGCCGCCGCGGCCTTCGAGGCCTCGTCCGGCTTGAGCCAGGTGTACTTCAGGATGCCGGTGGTGGAGCCGAGGCGCTGCGAACAGTAGGAGCAGTCCTCGGGGCACAGGCCCGACTTCAGATTGACCAGATAGTTGAGCTTCACCCGCCGCCCGAACCAGTGCCGGCGCACCTTCCCGGCGGCGGCCACCACATCGAGGAGATCGTCGTCGGAGGTGGCCAGCACGGCCAGCGCCTCTTCGCGGGTCGGCAGCTCGCGCCGCAGCCCCTTGTCCACCAGCGTCGTCAGCAGGTCCATGGAAGCCGATCCTGACGTATCCGACGGGCTGAGGGAAAGGAGGGTTCGTACAACAGAGGCGCTTCGACGTGTGGGTATTGCCACATCCTGGGTGTCGGGGGGTCCGGCTAGGGTCTGTCCGGCGGAGCAGGCCGCAGGGAAGCGCCGGTGCCTCATCAGACCCCGCGTCTGCGGCACGGTCCGCCGGACAGGCCCTAGGGTCTGTCCACTGCCTACAAACGTGTCGCTGCCCCGGAGGACTCATGGCGTTCGGCTGGATCGACGAGCAGGCCGAGGCGCGCCGGCGCGCCGGACTCGTACGGACCCTGCGCCCGCGCCCCGCCGACTCCCCGCTCCTCGACCTCGCCAGCAACGACTATCTGGGCCTGGCCCGCCACCCCGAGGTCACCGAGGGCGCGGCCCGGGCCGCCCGGCGCTGGGGTGGCGGGGCCACCGGCTCGCGGCTCGTCACCGGCAGTACCGAACTGCACGCGGAACTCGAACGCGAACTGGCCGGCTTCTGCGGGTTCGAGGCGGCTCTCGTCTTCTCCTCCGGCTACGCGGCCAACCTCGCCGCGGTCACCGCGCTCGCACCGCACGGTTCCCTCGTCGTCTCGGACGCGGGCAACCACGCCTCGCTGATCGACGGCTGCCGCCTGGCCCGGGGCACGACCCAGGTCGTCGGGCACGCAGACCCGGACGCCGTCCGCAAGGCCCTCGGCACGCACACCGGGCCCGCCGTGGCTGTGTCCGACGCGGTCTTCTCGGTCGACGGGGACGCGGCACCGCTGGGTGAACTCGCCGCTGTCTGCCGGGAGTTCGATGCCGGGATGGTGGTCGACGACGCGCACGGGCTGGGGGTTCTGGGCGAGGGCGGGCAGGGGTCGGCGTACGAGGCCGGGCTGGCGGGCGCGCCGGACGTCGTCGTGACCGTCACGCTGTCCAAGTCGCTCGGCAGCCAGGGGGGTGCGGTGCTGGGACCCGCCCCGGTGATCGAGCACCTCGTCAACGCGGCCCGCACGTTCATCTTCGACACCGGCCTCGCCCCCGCGGCGGCGGGCGCGGCCCTCGCGGCCCTCACCCTGCTGCGCCGCGAGCCCGAACGGGCCGCACGGGCGCGTGCGGTGGCACGTGATCTGCACACCCGGCTGACGGCTCAGGGGCTTTCGGCGGTACGGCCGGACGCGGCCGTCGTCTCCGTGCGCGCGCCGTCACCGGAGGGGGCCGTGCGGTGGGCGGCCGGCTGCCGGGCCGCGGGAGTGGGCGTGGGCTGCTTCCGCCCGCCGTCCGTGCCCGACGGAGTGTCCCGGCTGCGGCTGACCGCCCGCGCGGACCTGACCGAGGAACAGATCGCGCGGGCGGTACGGGTGATCGGCGAGAACCGACCGTAGATCCGTGGTGCGGGTGATCAGTGACACGCGACCATGAGTCGGCGGACCGCGGCCGTGCGTCGTAGGGCGATCACCGGAGCGCGGTGAGGAACCCCTCCCAGCTCTCGGGGGAGAAGAGCAGGGAGGGCCCCGCCGCGTTCTTGGAGTCGCGTACGAGCAGTCCGGCCCGGACTCCGGTGTCCGGACGGGCCGTCTCCACACAGTTGTTCGCGCCGGTGCTGTAGCTGCTGCGCAGCCATTGCACACCGGGCGGTTCGACGACGGACGGTACGTTCCGAGGCAGTGCGGACATTGGTGCCTCCTTACACGCCGTGATTCAGACCGGCGATGAAATCCAACGAATCCCCGGGCGAAAGGGCGTGGATCTGAAGGGTGTTGAAGGCCTCGCTGTAGGCCTGGAGGTCTTCTTTCCGTTCGAGGTAGAGGCTACTCATCATCTGGTCGAGAACAACCACATCCAAGTCAGAAGTGCTCGGAAAGGAGAAGATAACGAAAGGGCCGGTGATGCCGATGTACGCCCCTGCGGCGAACGGCAGGATCTGGAGTTGCACTTGGGGCAGCAGGGCCGCTTCCATGAGGCGCCCCAGCTGACGCGTCATCACCTCTGGTCCGCCCACTTCACGGCGCAGCACCGCCTCGTCGAGGACCGCGCTCAGCGCCAGCGGCGGATCCGAACGCAGCACGTCCTGCCGGGCCAGCCGCACCTCGACCAGGGCGTCGAGCCGTGTCTCCTCCAGGCTGTCCACGGCGGCCCGGGTCATCGCGCGGGCGTACTCCGGGGTCTGCAGCAGCCCCGGTACCACCGAGGTCTCCAGCGTGCGCATCGTGCTGGCCTGCGACTCCAGGCTGATGAAATCCCGGTAGGTGGGCGGCAGTACGCCACGGTAGGCGTGCCACCAGCCGTGCTGACCGCCGTCCTCGCCGCCCGCCAGCACGAGCAGCAGCTCGCGCGACTCGCCGTCCGGGACCTCGTAGGCGTCCAGGAGTAACCGGACGTCCGCCGGTTTCACCCCGCTCGCGCCTGTCTCGATCCGGCTCACCTTCGACTGGTGCCAGCCCACCAGACGGGCCGCCTCACCGCTCGTGAGACCGGCGCTGGCGCGCAACGCGCGCAGTTCGGCACCCAGTTTTCGGCGGCGCACCGCGGGACCGTACTGCATGGGCCACTCCTTACTCCTAATGAGCCGCCGAAATACGCTCTGGGGTCGCAGAGTTCACCGCTTCGAGCGACAGATATATGCATATCTTGGTGGATCGCACCCCGTGACCGGCGCGGGAATGGCAGTCTGGCGCGAAGCACCAGTCCGGGACCGTACTCGAACCAGCCGCTCCGTGTCGGGCCGCGGTCCTGTGGGAAAGGGACGACGTCGCCATGGCAGACCACCTGGAAGCATCCGTCACTCTGCCGAGCGATCCCGCCTCGGTCTCCGCCGCCCGCGCGTATGTGACCAACGTGCTGGCGGAATGGGGCTTGTCGGGTGACACCGAAGCCGCCGACAGCATCCGTCTGATCGTCTCGGAACTCGCCACCAACGCCGTACAGCACACCTTCGGGTTGTCACCCACCTTCACGGTGGACGTCGCCCTCGACCGTGACGAACACCTGCGCATCGGAGTGACCGACAGTCACCCGCGCTTTCCCAAACGCCTGCCCGCCGCCGTGCAGCAGGACAACGGCCGAGGGATGGTCATCATCCGCTGGCTGACCGCGGAGTCGGGCGGCAGACTGCGCGTCCACCCCACCCGCGAGGGCGGCAAGACGGTGTCGATCGAACTCCCGTGGACGGTCCCGGCCAGGCCCCCGGTGACGGCGCTCGGCCAGCAGGAGCCGTAACGGTTCGCCCCTGTGCCAGGCTGCCGCTGCCGTGCGCGCGGCCGAACGCGCCCCGCAGCAGGGCTGGTGAGTTCGAGCTTCTCGGCAGGCGGGACAAGCTGCGGATGTGCTGACCCGTGCCCGTGCCCCGTGGCCCCGTGGCCCCGTGTCATCGAACCCTGAGCGTTGCCGGCGAAGTGTGAGTGAGGGGGTTGCCGGGAGCCTCCGGCCAAAAAAGGCTGATCTGGTCTGACCGCTCGCGGCACCACGTACCCGACGCCGTGTCGGTGCTGGTCGTGCTGCTGCCGACGCGTTCCCGGGTGCGGCAGGCGGTTGAGCGGTCGCCGTTGGACAGATGCCCGAGTGCGGCGAGGAAGTCGCGGAAGGCCCGGTCGGTGCGGGGGGTGTCGCGGTGGCGTCGAGGTCCATGCGGTTCGGGGTGGTGGCGGCGACGGGGCCGCCGAAACTGCGGCTACCCCGGGTGGTCTGCCGAGAGGCGGGTGGGTCGGCCCAGAGCTGAGCGCGACCGGCGGCAGCCGGTACGGCAGCAGGGCCCGGACCGCGCGTCGCGGTCCGGGCCCTGCCTCGTGCGGTGCCGCCCTGCGGCGGCGGTACGTCAGCTCTGTGCGGTGTCGTCGCCCGTCTGCCCGGCGCCCTCGGCTGCGCCTGTCTTCTCGCGCATCTTGCGCACCAGCTCCGCCTTCTGGTCGGCCGCACCCTGGCGGTCGAGGTTGCGGTGCGGACCGTTGTTCTGCCGTTCGGCGCGGGACAGCTTCTTGCGCTTGCCACCGCCCATGCCCACGGGGTTGTTGATGTTCTTGCTCACGGTCACGGGTTCTCCCGGTTTTGATGTGAAGAGATCTACGGATTCATCGGTGGGGGACGGGCGGCGACATCGAAGGACGTCAGCAGGGGCCCATCACGCTCTCACTCGTAGATCGGCGCCTGGAAGAACATGACAAAGACGTTACCCGGTTCCGTCGGCACCGCACACCAACCCTTTCGCCGCCCGGCGCCGGCCGGGCCTTCGACCAGCGCCCGGGCTCAGCCGTCTCCCTCCGGGGATCTCAGCACCCGCCGGTGGTCGCCGCCGCCCGGAGTAGGCCCAGACGGGCGTTACTGGGCCAGGCCGACTCCTTGAAGTCGTTCGGCCAAGAGAGTCCGAGATCGATCCGCTCACGGAAAGCGGGCACTCTCAGTTCCGCCCATCGGAGTGCCGCTCCCAGACGCTCCTGGCCCGGTTCAGTTCGGCGAGCCGCCGCCGGCCCAGTCTCCCCGGTCAGGAAGCAGGACCGGTCCTCTCCCGGCAGGCCGGGGTCGCGTACGCCTTGGGGATCACCGGCGGGCTGCTTCCGCGCACCGCGCTGGCCGTCGCCGGTGTGGCCGCCGTACTCACGGCGGTGCCCGCGCTCTTCCGCGCTGCAACTCCTTGGCCGGGCTTACGTGTTGTGCCTCGGGGCGCGGACGCTGTGGTCGCTCCGAGAGCCCGGGGCGGCGGTGGCCGACCAGGCGCGGACCGCCATGCGTTCGTGGCGGCAGGGCTTCGTCACCAGCGCGCTCAATCCGGAGGCGCCCATCACGTTCCTGAGTCTGCTGCCGCAGTTCGTGCCGGCGGACGGTCCCGCGCTGACCCGGACGCTGTTGCTCGTGCTCGCGCTGATCATCGTGGCGCTGGCCCCGATGGGGTTTCCGGCGGTGGCGCTCCTGGCGCCGGGCTGCAAGGCGGCTGACGGGCGTCGACGCGGAGCGTCGGCAACCGACGACGACGCGGCAGACCGGCGTGTGACACCCCGTGTCTGCGGCATGATCCGCCGGACAGGCCCTTGGCCCGTCATCGTGGTGCCGGTGACCGTCTCGACGCCTGATCCGCCGGACAGACCCTTGCGCGCTGCTCCTGCTGGAGCCACTGCTGTCGCTTCTGCCGCTGTGAGACGGGTCCCGGGCCGGGACGGCGGCTTGGCTACGGCCGCCGTCCCGCCCCGGGGAGGTCAGCTGACCCGGCCGTACCAGACGCTCTTCGTCCAGATCTTCTGGAGCTTCACGACTTCCCCGGTCTTCGGGGAGTGCCAGATCTTTCCCTTTCCGGCGTAGATGCCCACGTGGTAGACGTTCGAGCCCGAGTGGAAGAAGACCAGGTCTCCGCCCCGACGGCTCTTGGCGGCTATGTGCTTGGTCTTGTTGTACTGAGCCGCCGCCGTACGAGGCAGGGACTTGCCCGCCTTCTTGAACGAATACTGCGTGAGACCGGAGCAGTCGAACCTCTTCGGTCCCGCGGCGCCGTACTTGTACGGCGAGCCCTTCTTGGAGGCCGCGATCTGAAGTGCCTTCGTCGACGGTGCGATCGCCGCGGCTTCGGTTGCGATGCCGGGGATCACCAGGGTGCCGCCGACGGCGGCGAGGGTGAGAGCCGAGGCCGTACCGGCACGGGTCATCAGCGACGGGACACGATTGAGCGCAGACATGCGTAACCCTTCGTCAGCCGCCTGTGAAGGATGACCTGTCGGATTCGGGCTGGCGAAGTTGCCCGGCCGCTGACGCGGCTTCACCCCAAGGGCTGCTCGGCCCGGTCATGGCGTGACCGTTCCGGCGACCCGTCGTGCCTGGGTCCTCCACTCCTGCCGGTGCACATCTGTCGACCGGTCATCCGGGCGGCGGCAGGACTCGGCGTCCGCCCGGATCGCCCCGCCTCTTGTGGCGGGGGCTTGTCGTCAGGAAGGGATCTTGGCTCATGGAAGTAGGAAAATCCCAATGGAATCGGGGCTTTGTGGCGTTACTCACCGCTGGCCCATTCGGGTGGACACCCGTACCCCCGGACGACTTTCGAAGGGGGCGCGCACCCTCGGACCAGCGCTTGAGCGGTCTCGTTTCGGTTACGAACTACGCCCGTCGCGCAAGCCGAACGGGTTGATCGAGGGAGCCGCGACTACTCCAAACGGGGGATGCTGTGCAGTCACTTCCCGCCCCGTTCCGGACGGTCGGGCGCCGAGACGCTTCGGCTCGCCCGGCGCGGCTCCGTCGACCGGGTGGGTCAACTGGCGGGCTCACGCGGAACGGTGACACGCGCCGTGCGGCGCTCCCCGTCGAGGACACGCAGCGCACGCGCCAGCGTAGGGGCGTGCACCTCGGCCTCGCCCCGCTGATGCATCAACTCCAGCGCGTCCCGCAACGCCACCGCCTTAACGACCAGCGCCTGCGCGGCCCGCAGGCCGCGGTACGTGTCGCCGTGGTAGGCCGGGTTGATGCGGCCGAGCAGATCGGCCACTTCGAGGTAACGGTCGATCAACTCGCCCTCCGCGCGCGTCAGTGCGGGCAGCGGAGGCAGTTCGGGCGGAAGCATCGGCGGCTCACCTCGTGCCGGGGGCGGGGGGCGAGGACTTGCGGCTGGGCACGATCCGGTCCACCAGGCCGTATTCCAGGGCGGCTTGGGCATCGAAAATCTTGTCCCGCTCGATGTCCGCGGCGACCTGTTCCGGGCTCTGTCCGGTGTGCCGTACGAGCAGTTCCTCCAGCAGGTTACGGACCCGGCCCAACTCCCGGGCCTGAATCGCGAGATCGCTGGCCTGTCCATGGATCGGCTCGGACAGCGAGGGCTGGTGGATCAGCACCCGAGCCCCCGGCAGCGCGCTGCGCTTGCCCGGCGTGCCCGCGGCCAGCAGCACGGCCGCAGCGGAGGCCGCCTGCCCCAGGCAGATCGTCTCCACCTCGCAGGTGACGAACTGCATCGTGTCGTAGATCGCCGTCATCGCGCTGAACGAGCCCCCAGGGGAGTTGATGTAGAGCGAGATGTCCCGGTCGGGCGCCAGATATTCGAGATGCATGAACTGGGCCATCACGTCGTTCGCCGAGGTGTCGTCGACCGGCGTCCCGAGAAAGACGATCCGTTCCTCCAGGAGCTTCGAGTACGGGTCCAGTGTCCGGCTCCCGGCGCTGGTGCGTTCGGTGAACTCGGGCAGCACGTAACGGGCTGACGGGTCGTCGCTGTCCTTCATGGCGCGCGCCTCCTCGGTGGCTTCCGTAAAAAATGTACAGGACGTACAGAGTCTGGCGCGAGGACTCCGTGAGGTGCTCGCTGACAGCGAAAACCCCGGGGAGCACGCCGCGCCACGGGGTTTACGGTCCAGTCCGCGGGTGTGGGGGTCAGATGAGCGGGGCCTCGTCCGGTCTGCCGTAGAAGGTGAGCGCCGGCCAGCCGCGGGATACGGCGATCTCGTTGAGGGCGTCCGCGATCTCGACCGGGGTGATCATGTGCTGCGCGGCGGCCTGGATCTTCAGGCTGAAGGTGAGCTGGAGGTCCGAGTCGGTCCAGGGTCTGTCCGGCGCGGCAGGCCGCAGGGAGGCGAAGCCGAGTGCGGTCGGCCCGATCCGCCGGGCAGGCCCTAGGCTGGAACACATGGCCTACGAGATTCCGGTGACGCAAGCCAGGGCTGAACTCGCCGACCTGATCAACAAGGTGGTGTACGGCGGTGAGCGCGTCGTCGTGACGCGGCACGGCAAGCCTCTCGTCGCCCTGGTCTCCGCGGCCGACCTGGAACGCCTCGACGAGCTGGACGCGGCGGAGGAACACGTCGTCAGCGCGGTCTCCAGCGTCAGGGAGGTCGCTCCCGCGCCTGTCGAACGGCAGAGGTTCGGCATCGCGGCGGAGCATCGCGGGTCCGGAGCGCGCTGATCGGATGGACGGACGGGCCTGCGGGTGAGGGATGAGGGGGACCGCGCGAGAAGGACCGGGTGCCCCCATCCGGTGAGACGGGGGCACCCGGGCGGTCAGGGCAGCAGGGCGGGTTCCCGCTCGGCGGCGGCCGGCACCGGCTCGCTGTGCCCGCCCTCCGTACGGCGCTTGAGCGCACTGCCCAGCAGTACCGCGCCGAGGCCGAGCACCGCCCACCAGCTCAGGGTCAGGGTCAGGGCGGGGTCCAGGGCCGCCGCACCGTCGAAGAACGACACCGAACGGAGCAGGGAGGCGCCCGCACCCGGCGGCAGCACTGGCCGATCGTGCCGACCGGGTCGGGCAGCAGCCGAGGGGCGCTGGGAGCGCCGGAGAACGGGTTGCCGGCAGGACGACGGTCAGGCCGCCGAGGCCGATACCCGCGGTGCCCAGCAGCGCGGCGAGTCCGGCACCCGCGCCGCTCACCGCGAGCGTTGTCGGTCCCAGCGCGCCGGCGTCGGCCCACCAGTCGCCGGTGAGCACGCCGAGCCGGCTGTGCGAGAGCGCGGCGGCGACGGCACCGACCAGCGCGGCGGCGGCGAGCAGTGCTCCGGCCGCCCGCACCCCGCGTAGACCGAGCACGGTGTCCACGGCACCGGCGAGCGCAGCGGCAGCACGCTCGCACCGAAGGCGGCCCCGTGCGGGTAGCTCGCTGCGGCGGGGACGACGTCGACGGTCCTGACCCGGGTGCCGGATCCACCGGACCGCGCCGCCTGTTCGGTCACCGCCTGGCTGGAGCAGTTGGGGGACGGCGGGGCTCGCGGCCGACGCGGTGAGCAGCTCGGGGCCCTGGGCGGTGACGACCACGGCGCCGTATACGGTCCGGTTCTCGATGGCGTCCCGGGCGGCGGCCTCGTCGGCGTAGCGGCGGATCTCGAAGGCGCCCTCGCGGTCGGAGAGGCCCCGCTCCACCTGCGTGGCCGCGGTGGCCGGGCCCGCCACGCCGGGCGGCAGGTGGCGGGGAGCCGTGCGGGCGGCGGGCCAGGCGAAGGCCCAGAGCGCCGACGCGACCAGGACGGGGACCAGGACGATGGCGGCGATCATGTGGCGGCGGTGCCTCTGGGCGCTGCCGGTGACCGTAGTGGCCCCGGTGCTCGCGGCGGATGTGGCGGACATGGCTTCCCTCGAATCCAAAAAGAAGGATCCTTCGATGCAGGACGTGCTCAAGGAGGTCGACCTCTCCGCCGGGGCCGTCTACCGCTACTTCAGCGGCAAGGAGGAGCTGATCGCCGCCGTCGTCACCGAGATGCTGCAGGAGGCCGGGGACGCCTTCGGGACCGCGGGTGAGCAGGACCCGCCTCCGCCGCCGGACGTGATCGTGGGTGAGGTGATGGGCAGGATGCCGGGCCGGCGCACGAGGGGGCGGCCGTCTTTCCCCGCCTGATCGTCCAGGTGTGGGCCGAGACGCTGCGCGACGGCGAACTGTCGAAGGTGCCCAACGAGGGCTACGCCAAGGTCCGCGAGCGGTGGGTGCGGCTGGTCGAGCGCTGTCGGGACGCCGGGATGACGCGTGCCGACGTACCGGCCGGGAGCGTCGCACGGACCGTGATCGCTGCGGCCCAGGGCTTCATCGCGCAGATGGCCCTCTTCGGCAACGCGCCGGTGGAAGTGCTTCAGGAGGGTCTGCGCGGTCTGATGAGCTTGGGTGGGCCCGCTCCGCGTGACCCGGGTGGATCACAGGCCGGTTAACGTCCTTGAAACCCCGGCCAACTAGCGTGCCCATCTCGCCACCAGCGGTTTTGGTGGCATCGGGCAACCGGACCCCGCACGGTCCGGAGCGAGGATGTGAGGTGGGAAGCCGTGCAACTGACCCCGCACGAGCAGGAGAGGCTGCTGATCCATGTGGCGGCGGACGTGGCCGAGAAGCGCCGGGCCCGTGGGCTCAGACTGAACCATCCCGAGGCGGTCGCGCTGATCACCTCGCACATCCTCGAGGGAGCCCGTGACGGACGTACGGTCGCCGAGCTGATGTCCTCCGGACGGACGCTGCTGGCCAGGGAGGACGTCATGGAGGGCATCCCCGAGATGATCCACGACGTCCAGGTCGAGGCGACCTTCCCGGACGGCACCAAGCTCGTCACCGTCCACGACCCGATCGTCTGAGGGGAGGGGCTGCCGTGATTCCCGGAGAGATCCTGTTCGCCGACGGACCCGTTGTGTACAACGAGGGCCGCGAGGTCACGTCGATGACCGTGCTGAACGCCGCCGACCGGCCCGTCCAGGTCGGCTCCCACTACCACTTCGCCGAGGCCAACCCCGGCCTGGAGTTCGACCGCGCGGCAGCGCGCGGCAAGCGGCTCAACATCGCCGCCGGCACAGCCGTGCGCTTCGAACCGGGGATCCCCGTCGACGTAGAACTCGTTCCGCTCGCCGGCGCGCGCATCGTGCCCGGACTGCGCGGGGAGACCGGAGGTGCCCTCGATGCCTGAGATCTCGCGTGCCGCGTACGCCGACCTGTTCGGCCCCACCACCGGCGACCGGATCCGGCTCGCCGACACCGACCTGCTGATCGAGATCGAGGAGGACCGCAGCGGCGGTCCCGGTCTCGCCGGTGACGAGGCCGTGTTCGGCGGCGGCAAGGTCATCCGCGAATCCATGGGCCAGGCCCGCGCCACGCGCGCGGACGGCACCCCGGACACGGTCATCACGGGCGCGGTGATCGTCGACCACTGGGGGATCGTCAAGGCCGACATCGGCATCCGCGACGGCCGCATCACCGGCATCGGCAAGGCGGGCAACCCCGACACCATGGACGGGATCCATCCCGACCTCGTCATCGGTCCGGAGACCGAGATCATCGCGGGCAACGGCCGGATCGTGACGGCGGGTGCCATCGACGCGCACGTCCACCTGATCTGCCCGCAGATCGCCGACGAGGCGCTCGCGTCGGGCATCACGACCCTCGTCGGCGGCGGTACGGGCCCGGCCGAGGGTTCGAAGGCGACGACGGTGACCCCCGGCCCCTGGCACCTCGCCCGGATGCTGGAGGCGATGGAGCAGTACCCGCTCAACTTCGGCCTGCTCGGCAAGGGCAACACCGTCTCGCACGACGCGATGCTCTCCCAGATCCGTGGCGGCGCCCTGGGCCTGAAGATCCACGAGGACTGGGGCTCGACCCCGGCCGCCATCGACGCGGCCCTGACCGTCGCCGACCGCACGGGCATCCAGGTCGCCATCCACACGGACACCCTCAACGAGGCCGGTTTCGTGGCCGACACGCTCGCGGCGATCGCGGGCCGGGGTATCCACGCCTACCACACCGAGGGTGCGGGCGGCGGGCACGCGCCGGACATCATGTCCGTGGTCTCCGAGCCGCACGTCCTGCCGAGTTCGACCAATCCGACGCGGCCGTACACCGTCAACACCGCCGACGAACACCTCGACATGCTGATGGTCTGCCACCACCTGAACCCGACGGTGCCGGAGGACCTGGCGTTCGCCGAGTCACGCATCCGGCCGTCGACGATCGGGGCGGAGGACATCCTGCACGACCTGGGCGCGATCTCGATCATCTCGTCCGACGCGCAGGCCATGGGGCGGGTCGGCGAGGTCATCATGCGGACCTGGCAGACGGCCCATGTGATGAAGCGGCGGCGGGGGGCTCTGCCCGGCGACGGCAGCGCCGACAACCATCGAGTACGTCGCTATGTCGCCAAGTACACGATCAACCCGGCCCTCGCACAGGGCCTCGCGAGGGAGATCGGCTCCGTGGAGACGGGCAAGCTCGCCGACCTCGTCCTCTGGGAGCCCGCCTTCTTCGGCGTCAAGCCGCATCTCGTCATCAAGGGCGGGCAGATCGCGTACGCGCAGATGGGCGACGCGAACGCCTCGATCCCGACTCCGCAGCCGATCCTGCCCCGGCCGATGTTCGGGGCGATCGGGCGGGCGCCGGCCTCCAACTCGTTCAACTTCGTCGCCCAGTTGGCGATCGACGATGGGCTGCCCGAGCGGCTTCAGCTCGGCAAGCGGTTCGTGGCGATCGAGTCGACCCGTGCGGTGACCAAGGCAGACATGCGGGAGAACGACGCGCGTCCGGACGTGAAGATCAACCCCGACAGCTTCGCCGTGCACATCGACGGGGAGCTGGTCGAGGCCACTCCGGCCGCCGAACTGCCCATGGCTCAGCGGTACTTCCTCTTCTGACGAGGAGGTTCTGAGAGGGAGGTTCCGATGAGCAGGGCAGCGTTGCTCGTCCTGGCCGACGGCCGCTTTCCCGCCGGAGGGCACGCACACTCCGGCGGGGCCGAGGCCGCCGTCAGGGCGGGGCGTGTCACCGGGGCCGCGAGCCTGGAGGAGTTCTGCCGGGGGCGGTTGCACACGACGGGGCTGGTGTCGGCCTCGCTGGCCGCGGCTGCGGCGCTGGGCGTCGACCCGGTGGCGCTCGACGGTGCGGCGGACGCGCGGACGCCGTCGCCGGCGTTGCGCGTCGCCGCGCGCAAGCTGGGGCGGCAGTTGATGCGGGCGGCGCGGGCGACCTGGCCGTCGGCCGAACTTGACGCACTGGCACGGGAGTTCCCGAAGGGCGCACATCAGCCTGTGGTGCTGGGGCTTACGGCGCGGGCGGCGGGGCTGGGGCCGGAGGATGCGGCGTACTGCTCGGTGTACGAGAGCGTCAGCGGGCCCGCGATGTCGGTCGTGCGGTTGCTGAGCCTTGATCCGTTCGACGCGACGGGGGTGCTGGCTCGGTTGGCGCCGGAGTTGGACCGTGTGGTGGACCGGGCGGTGGAGGCTGCACAGGCGGCGGCCGGGGGCGAGGTGGACGCGTTGCCTGCGGCTTCCGCGCCGATGCTGGAGGTGGGGGCGGAGGGGCATGCGGGGTGGGCGGTGCGGTTGTTCGCTTCGTAGTTGTTTCGCCCCCGCCGCCCCTACCCGTCCCATCCTTCTGGGGCTCCGCCCCAGACCCCGCTCCTCAAACGCGGAGGGGCTGACATACCAGCCCGTTGGGGGTCCCCCTCTGGGGGAGTTTGAGGACGAGGCCCCTTCAGGGCCGAAAGCGGGGGTCCGGGGGCGCAGCCCCCAGGGACGGGACGGGTAGGGGCGGCGAAGAAGGCATTCGGACAGTCGCACCGGAACACACCACGACACACAGACCCAGAACTGGAGCCGTATCTCATGCACCTCGACCACACCCACCCCCAAGCCGGCGCAGCCGTGAGCGCGGACGCGCACCGTCCCGACGGCACCCGTCGTGCGCTTCGCATCGGTCTCGGCGGGCCCGTGGGATCCGGCAAGACCGCCACCGTCGCCGCCCTCTGCCGCACCCTGCGCGAAGAACTGTCCCTCGCGGTCGTCACGAACGACATCTACACCCGCGAGGACGCCGAGTTCCTGCTGCGCGAGGCCGTGCTGCCCCCCGAACGCATCACCGCCGTCGAGACAGGCGCCTGCCCGCACACCGCGATCCGCGACGACATCTCCGCCAACCTCGAAGCCGTCGAGGACCTGGAGGACGAGGTCGGGCCGCTCGACATCGTGTTCGTCGAGTCCGGCGGCGACAACCTCACCGCCACCTTCTCCAAGGGCCTCGTCGACGCGCAGATCTTCGTCATCGACGTCGCGGGCGGCGACGACATCCCGCGCAAGGGCGGCCCCGGCGTCACCACCGCCGACCTGCTCGTCGTCAACAAGACCGACCTCGCGCCGTATGTCGGTTCCGATCTCGGCCGGATGGCCGCCGACGCGAAGACGGCGCGCGGGGAGATGCCCGTCGTCTTCCAGTCGCTGCGCAGCGAGGCCGGGGTCGGGGACGTCGCCGCGTGGGTGCGGGCGCAGCTCGCGGCGTGGACGGCATGACCACCGGCGTACGGGCCACCGCGCGGATCGTCGCCCGGGCGGACGGCCGGGGCGGTACCGCTCTGCCGGTGCTGGACGGCGACGGCCCGCTGGCACTGCGTCGCATCCGCGCGCACGGCGACGAGGCCCGCGTCATGCTGGTCGGCGCGATGAGCGGCCCCCTCGGCGGCGACCACTTCACCGTCGAGGCGGAGGTGGCGGAGGGTGCCCGACTGCATCTGGCGTCCGCCGCGGCCACCATCGCGCTGCCGGGCCAGGCGAAGGGCGAGGCCCGCTACGAGGTACGGATCGGCGTTGCCGACGGCGGTGAACTCCGGTGGCTGCCCGAGCAGTTGATCTGCGCCCAGGGCAGTGAGCTGTACGTGTCCACGCGCGTCGACCTCGCGCCGGGCGCCCGCCTCGTGTTCCGCGAGGAGCAGGTGCTCGGGCGCTTCGGCGAGGAACCCGGACGGCTCGGCAGCCGGCTCACGGTGCGGGTCGGCGGGCGCGTCGTCCTCGACCAGGAGCTGGCCTGCGGTCCCGGGGCGCCGGGTGGCTGGGACGGCCCCGCCGTGCTGGCGGGACATCGCGCACTCGGGCAACTCATCGTCGTACGGCCGGAGTTCGGGGACGCGCCGGTCAAAGCCCGGCTGCTCGCGGAGGGTGCCGCGCTCATGCCGCTCGCCGGGCCCGCCGCGCTGGTGACCGCGGTCGCGCCGGACGCACTGCTGCTGCGCCGGGTGCTGGACGAGGCCCTCACGGTCCTGGAGGCGGACCACCGCAGCTGATCACCCGGGCCGCCGGGCCCGTCCGTCGAACATGGCAAATCCGTACACCAGAGCAGATATCCGCTGAGCGGGACTCCTCTCACCGTTTATCGGATTGGTAAAGAAGGTCGTCCACCCCCTGTTCACAGATGCCACACAGCCGCAAGGATCCCCCTTACCGACCAAGCACAACTACGTACGGGGAGGCCCCACTTGACCGGCACCACACCGACGAAGCGAGCCGCAGCGCTCGGTTCCGCCGGAGCGCTCGTCACGGCGACCCTGATAGCCGGCGTCGTCGCGGCGCCCTCGGCCGGCGCGGACGCCCGCCACGGCCAGGACCGTGAGACGCGCGGCGCGACCATCGCCGCCGCACGCGCCGCGAAGGCGGGCATCGACTGGCAGGACTGCCCGGCCGACTGGGGTCTGGAGAAGCCGATCCAGTGCGGCTATGTCACGGTGCCGCTCGACTACGCGAAGCCGTACGGCAAGCAGATCAAGCTGGCCGTCGACCGTATAGGCAACACGGGGACCAAGGAGGAGCGGCAGGGCGCGCTCGTCTACAACCCGGGTGGACCGGGCGGCTCCGGGCTGCGCTTCCCGCGCCGGGTCGTGACGAAGAACCCGCTGTGGGTCAACGTGTCGAAGGCGTACGACTTCGTGGGCTTCGACCCGCGCGGAGTCGGCCACTCGGCGCCCATATCCTGTGTCGACCCGCAGGAGTTCGTGAAGGCGCCCAAGCCAGACCCGGTGCCCGACACGGAGGCGGACAAGCGCGCCCAGCGCAAGTCGGCCCGCGAGTACGCCGAGGGCTGCTACGAGCGCAGCGGCGAGATGTTGCCGTACATGACCACCCCGAACACCGTGCGCGACCTGGACGTCATCCGTGCCGCGCTGGGGGAGGAGAAGCTCAACTTCCTCGGTGTGTCGTACGGGACGTACATCGCGGCCGTCTACGGCACGCTCTACCCGGGGCACGTCCGCCGCATGATCGCCGACAGTGTCGTCAATCCGTCGCGCGAGAAGATCTGGTACGAGGCCAACCTCGACCAGGACGTCGCCTTCGAGACGCGCTGGAACGACTGGCAGGACTGGGTCGCCAAGAACGACGCCGTCTTCCATCTCGGCACCACGCGCGCCCAGGTGCAGGCGAAGTGGCTGGAGTTGCGGGCCACCGCGAAGAAGAACCCGATCGGCGGGCTCGTCGGGCCGGCCGAACTGATCTCCTTCTTCCAGGGCGCCCCGTACTACGACTCGTCGTGGATTCCGGTCGCCACCGTGTTCAGCAAGTACTTCGCGGGTGACACCCAGGCGCTCGTCGACGCGGCGGCCCCCGACCTCACGGACACCGCGGGCAACGCTGCCTCCGAGAACGGCAACGCCGTCTACACGGCCGTCGAGTGCACCGACGCCAAGTGGCCCACCAGCTGGAAGAAGTGGGACCGCGACAACACCCGGCTGAACAAGGACTACCCGTTCCTGACCTGGGCCAACGCCTGGATGAACCTGCCGTGCGCGACCTGGCCGGTCAAGCAGCAGACCCCGGTGAACGTGAAGTCGGGCAAGGGCCTGCCGCCGGTGCTGATCGTGCAGTCCGAGCGTGACGCGGCCACCCCGTACGACGGTGGCGTCGAACTGCACAAGCGCTTCAAGGGTTCCCGCCTGATCACCGAGAAGGACGCGGGCTCCCACGGCGTGACCGGACTGGTCAACCCGTGCATCAACACCCGGGTCGACACCTACCTGCTCACCGGCAAGGTGGACGCGGCGGACGTGACCTGCACCCCGCACGCCACACCGAAGCCGTAGTCGTAGCGGTAGCGGTAGCGGTCAGTCGTCGTACGAGGTGAGGGGCGGTCGGAGACTCTTCCGGCCGCCCCTGCCCGTCACGCGGGCCAGGCATCCTCCGCCGCGTAGTCGAAGAGGTCGCCGTACGTCTCGTACATCCTGGGATACGCCTCCCGCCAGTCCCGCCCCGCCAGCCGGGCCTCGATCCAGGCCACGGTCTCCGGCAGGCTCTGTGCGTAGGTGGCGACGGGCCGGTAGCCCAACTCCCGTTCGGCGGCGGACATGTCGCACACCACGGGCACCGGAATCGACCATGGGGTGTCGCCCACGGTTGGCGCCGGGGGCGGACCGTCCACCAGGACGTTCTCCGCCTCGACCCCCATCACGGCGTCGATCGCCCCGGCGATCTCCACCACCGAGGGCGCCTCGGGATCGACGGCGTTCAGGACCCGGGCACCCGGCCGTGCGGCGGCCAGCCGGATCAGCTCGGCGATGTTGTGGACGCTCGCCGGATGGAAACGGCTCCCGCCGCCGTATGCGAGGACGCGCCGACGACGCCCGTCCAGGTTGCGCTTGACGAAGTACAGCTCGCGCGGGCTTCGGGAGTACGGCCCGTGGATCACGCCCGCTCGCAGCAGCGTGGCCGGCAACCGGTCGCCGACGGCGAGGAGTTCGCGTTCGAGGCCCGCCTTCCGGGTGCTGTACGAACTCTCGCCCGGCCGGATCGTGCGCTGGTCCTCGGGGATGGGCACCGGGTACTCGGGGAAGCCGTCCGGCTCCTCCTGCGTGTCGAAGTTCCGGCCCTTGTCGTCCTCGTACACGGACACACTGGAGATCACCACCGCCGACCCGACCCGCCCGGCGAGACCGGCCAACTGCCGTGCGTGCTCGGGCCCGTAGGCCACCATGTCCACGAGGACATCGCACCCGTCGCCCACGGCAGCCGCGAGCGCCGCGTCGTCGGCCCGGTCCGCGGCCGTGACCCGCACCTCGTCCGGCCAGTTCCCGTCCCGGCCGCCGCCCCGCGAGACGGCGGTCACCTCCCACCCGTCCCGGGCAAGCGCCCCCACGGCCACCCGCCCGATCTGCCCGGTCGCCCCGATCACCACAGCTCGTCTCATGGAGCGACGGTAACCGCCGCCGGCGACACAACCGGCGCGGCTCTGCTACCAGCAGATCGCCCGCGCCGGCCGAGGGCGTACGGTCAACTGAGCGGCATACGCGGGAACTTGCGCTCCCGCTGCGTCTTCTCGGCCTTCTTCTCGGCGGCCTTCCGGTCGGCCTCCTCCTTCTTGGCGACGGCCGCGTACTGGTCGACGTACTCCTGCCCGGAGAGGTTGAGGATGGCGTACATGATCTCGTCGGTGATGGCCCGCAGCACCGCCTTCTCGTCCTCCATCCCGAGATAGCGGGAGAAGTCGAGGGGCTTGCCGAAGCGGATCCCCACGGGATGGATGTTCGGGATGACCTTGCCCGGCGGCTGCGCCTCGAAGGTGCCGATCATCGCGCAGGGAATGACGGGCACCTGGGCCCTGAGCGCCATGACGGCGACCCCGACCTTGCCCTTGTACAGCCGCCCGTCGTGCGACCTGGTGCCCTCCGGATAGATGCCGAGCAGCTCGTCCTTGCTCAGCACCCCGAGCCCTTCACGGATCGCGGCCTGCCCCGCCTCCTTGCCGGACCGGTCCACCGGAATCTGCCCGGCACTGCGGAAGAAGTACGCGGTCAGCCGCCCCTTGACCCCGGGGCCCGTGAAGTACTCGGCCTTCGCGAGGAAGGTGATGCGCCGCTTGAGGATCGCGGGCATCAGGAAGTGGTCCGAGAACGACAGGTGATTGCCGGCGACGATGGCGGCGCCCGACGACGGTACGTGTTCGAGCCCTTCGATCCGGGGCCGGAAGACAAGTCTCAGCAGCGGACCGAGCAACACGTACTTGAGCACGTAATAGAACACTCCGGCGCTCCTCTGTTCCCCTGAAGGAGATCAGTCTAGGCGCGGCCGTCGTCGGGCGTCACCCTTCGGGTGTCACGCTCTGTCGTCACTCGGCCGGCATCAGGTCCCCTGTGTCAGCACCTTCTCCAGAACCCCGAGAGCCGCCCTGAGTTCCTCCCCGGTGACCGTCAGCGGCGGCGCCAGCCGGATCGTCGAGCCGTGCGTGTCCTTGACCAGGATCCCTTCCCGCATCAGCCGCTCACTGATCTCCCGTCCGGTCCCGATGGCCGGGTCGACATCGACCCCCGCCCACAGTCCCCGCGCCCGGAATCCGACGACGCCCTTGCCGACCAGCCCGGTCAGACCGTCGCGCAGGACGACGCCCAACTCCTCGGCCCTGCGCTGGAATTCGCCGGTCTCCAGCAGCTCGACCACCGCCTGGCCGACCGCCGCCGCCAGCGGGTTGCCGCCGAACGTCGAGCCGTGTTCGCCCGGCCGCAGCACGCCGAGCACGTCCCGGCGCGCGACGACCGCCGACACCGGCACGATGCCGCCGCCCAGGGCCTTGCCGAGGAGCACCATGTCCGGGACGACGTTCTCGTGGTCCACCGCCAGCGTGCGGCCGGTGCGGCCCAGGCCCGACTGGATCTCGTCGGCGATGAACAGGCAGCCCTTGCGGCGGGTCACTTCGCGTACGCCGGTCAGATAGCCGTCGTCGGGGATCAGCACGCCCGCCTCGCCCTGGATGGGTTCCAGGAGGACCGCCGCCGTCGTCTCGTCGATCGCCTCCTCCAGGGCCGCCAGGTCGTTGTAGGGCACGATCCGGAAGCCCGGCGTGAACGGACCGAAGCCCGCCCTGGCCGTCTCGTCGGTCGAGAAGCTGACGATCGTCGTCGTACGGCCGTGGAAGTTGTCCGCCGCCACCACGATCGTCGCCCGGTCGGCGGGGACGCCCTTCACGTCGTACGCCCATTTGCGGGCCACCTTGATGGCGCTCTCCACGGCCTCCGCGCCGGTGTTCATCGGCAGGACCATGTCCAGGCCCGTCAACTCGGCCAGGGAGGTGGCGAATTGGGCCAGGCGGTCGTTGTGGAAGGCGCGGGAGGTGAGGGTGAGACGGTCCAGCTGGCGGTGCGCCGCCTCGATCAGCGCCGGGTGGCGGTGGCCGAAGTTGAGAGCCGAGTAGCCGGCCAGCATGTCCAGGTAGCGGCGGCCCTCGACGTCCTCGACCCAGGCGCCCTCCGCGCGCGCCACGACCACGGGCAGCGGGTGGTAGTTGTGCGCGAGGACCGGTTCCTCGGCGCGGATCAGTTCCGCGGAGGTGTGCGTGCCCGTGCCTGTGCTCGCGAGTGCGGTCATGAGCGGATCTCCTGAGTGCAGCACTTGATGCCGCCGCCGGCCTTGCGGAACTCCGACAGGTCGACGGGGACGGGAAGGTAGCCGTGGCGCGTGAGTTCGGCGGCGAGGGCCGTGGCGCCCGGGTCGATGAAGACGTGGTGGCCGTCCGAGACCGAGTTCAGACCGAACGTCATCGCGTCCTCGCGGGTCGCGACGACCGCGTCCGGGTAGAGCCGCGCCAGCACCTCACGGCTGCCCGGCGAGAACGCGTCCGGGTAGTACGCGATGTTGCTCTCGTCGAGGACGAACAGCGCCGTGTCCAGGTGGTAGAAGTACGGGTCCGTCAGCTTGAGGCCGATCACCGGGACGCCGAAGTACTCCTGCACCTCGTGGTGGGCCTCACGGGTGGTACGGAAGCCCGTGCCCGCCAGGATCCAGCGGCCGGCCGGGACCAGGTCGCCCTCGCCCTCGCACACCGACTCGGGGCGGTACACGTCGAAGCCCGCCGACTTGAACCACGTCTCGTACGCGGTCGACTCGGGGCGTCGCTCGGGGGCGTGGAAGGAGGAGCCGAAGACACGGCCGTCGACGACGACCGCCGAGTTCGCGGCGAACACCATGTCGGGCAGGCCCGCGACCGGCTCCACGGTGTCCACAGTGTGGCCGTGGGCGCGGTAGGCGCTGATCAGCGAGCGCCACTGCTCCTGGGCCAGATCCACGTCCACCCTGGTGTCGGGGTTCATCCAGGGGTTGATCGCGTACTGCACGGCGAAATGTCTGGGTTCACAGACGAGAAAGCGCCGGGGGCGCGGCACACGGCTTTCGGGCACAGAGGGGTTCCTCCGCTTCCTGCACTGTTCCAGTGGGATGTACACCACGGTAGGAACTGAGCCCGACGCTCGACAAGCGACAACGATTGCGTGTCCGCGCAGGAATGCTGCGTCTTTGACCTCCTCAGCGCAGGTCTGATGCGTTGTCCGAAGTGGTGTTCGGGGCGGGGTGGGTGGCACCCGCCTCCGGGCTTTCCGGGAGGAGGTGGGACAGCACCATGTAGCTGATCGTCTTCCGGATGAACGGCTCGGTACGGATGCGCTCCAGCACGTTCTCGAAGTGCTCCACATCCGTCGCCCGCACATGCAGCAGCGCGTCCGCGCCACCCGTCACCGTCATCGCCGCCGTGATCTCCGGATGGTTGCGCACGACCTCCGCCAGCCGCCGGGGCGGCGCCGCGCCCTCGCAGTACACCTCCACGTACGCCTCCGTGCTCCAGCCGAGCGCCGACGGCTCCACCGTCGCCGTGAACCCGGTGATCACGCCCGTCTCGCGCAGCCTGTCCACCCGCCGCTTCACCGCGGTGGCCGACAGTCCGACCGCCGCGCCGATCTCGGCGAAGCTCGTACGGGCGTTCGCCATCAGGGTGGTGATGATCTTCCGGTCCAGCTCGTCGAAAGGCGCCGGCCTGCTGTTCATCCGGGCACTGTATCCAGCGACCGGCGGGCACCGCGCGCGTTGGCGGCTTGCACGTCCGGCGCATGGGCACACGTACGAATCCCACCTACACTCCACCTTCATGCTGCGCGCCCTCGCCGTCGACGACGAACGCCCCTCCCTGGAGGAGTTGCTGTATCTGCTGCACGCGGATCCACGGATCGACAGCGCCGAGGGAGCCGGGGACGCGACGGAGGCGCTGCGCCGCATCAACCGGGCCCTGGAGTCGGGGCCCGGCGGCCCCGAGGCCATCGACGTGGTGTTCCTCGACATCCACCTGCCCGGCCTCGACGGCCTCGACCTGGCCCGACTCCTCACCGGGTTCGCCAAGCCGCCGCTCGTCGTGTTCGTCACCGCCCACGAGGACTTCGCCGTCCAGGCCTTCGACCTCAAGGCCGTCGACTACGTACTGAAACCCGTACGCAAGGAACGCCTCGCCGAGGCCGTCCGCCGAGCCGCCGAACTGCGGACCGGCGCCCCGCCCGTCCCCGCGCCCATACCCGTGCACGAACCCGACCCCGACCACATACCCGTCGAACTCGGCGGCGTGACCCGCTTCGTCGCCGTCGACGACATCACCCACGCCGAGGCCCAGGGCGACTACGCCCGTCTGCACACCGACCGGGGCAGCCACCTCGTACGCATCCCGCTCTCCACCCTGGAGGAGCGCTGGCGCGCCCGCGGGTTCGTCCGCATCCACCGCCGCCATCTCGTCGCCCTGCGCCACATCGGCGAACTCCGCCTCGACGCGGGCACCGTGAGTGTCCTGGTCGGCGCCGAGGAACTCCAGGTCAGCCGACGGCACGCCCGCGAGCTGCGGGACCTGCTGATGCGCCGGCCCGCGAGCTGAGGGGCGGAGTCCCACCCATGCCCCAGGATCCTTCCGAACGCCGGGTCGTCGTCACCGGGCCACCCCGGCGTGCCCGCCGCACCTCCGGCTACTACCGGCCACGCACCGAGATCGACGAACAGACCACCCTCGGCCACACCTACGTCCGCTCCCTGATGCGCTCCCAACTCCGCGCCGCCCTCACCGTGTTCGCGGTACTCGCCCTGCTCATCGCCCCGCTGCCGCTGCTCTTCGCGGCGATGCCCGACGCCCACCAGTTGGAGTGGCTGATCCTCGGCTTCGGCCTCTACGCCCCGCTGGTGCTGCTCGCCCGCTGGTACGTACGGCGCGCCGAACGCAACGAGCGGGACTTCGTCCGGCTGGTCGAGGACCAGGACCGCTGACGCCATGAACGGGAACCGGGACGGGAGTCCGTCCGCGTGAACGAGAACTACGCCGTCCCGGCCGTCGCCCTCGTCGTCGTGGCGACGGTCTTCGTCGGCGCGTTCGGCCTGCGCATCTCCCGCACCACCTCCGACTTCTACGTCGCCTCCCGCACCGTCGGCCCCCGCCTCAACGCCGCCGCGATCAGCGGCGAGTACCTCTCCGCCGCCTCCTTCCTCGGCATCGCGGGGCTCGTCCTCGTCCAGGGCCCCGACATGCTCTGGTACCCCGTCGGCTACACCGCCGGCTACCTCCTGCTGCTCCTCTTCGTCGCCGCCCCGCTGCGCCGCTCCGGCGCCTACACGCTCCCCGACTTCGCCGAGGCCCGCCTCGCCTCCCAGGCCGTACGACGGCTCGCCGGAGCCTTCGTGGTGGGTGTGGGGTGGCTCTACCTGCTGCCCCAACTCCAGGGCGCCGGGCTGACGTTGGCGGTCCTGACCGACGCGCCCGACTGGGCCGGCGGGGTCATCGTCGCCGTCGTCGTGGTCGCCACCGTCGCCGCCGGCGGCATGCGCAGCATCACCTTCGTCCAGGCCTTCCAGTACTGGCTGAAGCTCACCGCGCTGCTCGTACCCGCCCTCTTCCTCGTCCTCGCCTGGCAGGGCGACGGCTCCCCGCGCCACGCCTTCGACGAACCCGCCACCTTCCGCGAACAGCGCGTCGTCCGCGTCGAGGACGACCTCGACCTGAAGCTGAAGGCACCCCTCACCGTCACCGTGACCGGCACGGTCGACGGCCGCCCGCACCAGGAGCAGGTCCTCCACCTTCCCGCCGGCACCCACCACATCGACCGCGGCACCCGACTCACCTTCGCCAAGGGCGCCCCCGTCCCCCAGGCCGACCGCGGCACCAACGGCGGCATGTCCACCTCCCTCGCCGAGGGCCGCGAGGAACGTCCGCTGTACGCCACGTACGGCCTGATCCTCGCCACCTTCCTCGGGACCATGGGCCTGCCGCACGTCGTGGTCCGCTTCTACACCAGCCCGCACGGCGTCGCCGCCCGCCGCACCACCGTCGCCGTCCTCGGCCTCATCGGCGCCTTCTACCTCCTCCCGCCCGTCTACGGGGCCCTGGGCCGCCTCTACGCCCCCGAACTGGCCCTCACCGCCGACGCCGACGCCGCGGTCCTCCTGCTGCCCGACCGCGTGATCGGCGGCCTCGGCGGCGACCTCCTGGGCGCGCTGGTGGCCGGCGGCGCCTTCGCCGCGTTCCTGTCCACCGCGTCGGGGCTCACCATGGCCGTCGCCGGCGTCCTCACCCAGGACGTCCTGCCCTCGCGCGGCGTACGGCACTTCCGGCTCGGTACGGTCATCGCCATGGCGGTACCGCTCGCCGCCAGCGCCATCGTGGGCGGACTCCCGGTCGCCGACGCCGTCGGGCTCGCCTTCGCCGTGTCCGCGTCCTCCTTCTGCCCGCTGCTCGTCCTCGGCATCTGGTGGCGCCGCCTGACCCCGCCGGGCGCCGCCGCCGGGATGCTGGTCGGCGGGGGCTCCGCGCTCGTCGCCGTGGCCGCGACCATGGCGGGCTTCCCGGGCACGGGCGCCCTGCACGCCCTGCTGGCCTGGCCCGCCCTCTGGTCGGTGCCCCTGGGCTTCCTCACCATGGTCGTGGTCTCCCTGACCACCCCGGGCCGTGTCCCGGCCGGCACGGCGGCCATCCTGGCCCGCTTCCACCTGCCGGAGGAGCTGTCCGGGGCACACGGCGGCCCTGGCGGTCACGGCCTCGGGGGACCGGCTCGGACGGAGGTGACCCGGACATGAGCGGATTCCTCGCCGGGCTCTGCGTGGCCGTCCTCCCGCTGCTGGCCGCCGGGTTCTGGCTCGGCCGGCGCACCGCCCGCCCCGAACGCCTGGGCGGCCTCGGCACCCCCGTCGAGCACGCCACCTTCGAGACCCTGCACACCGCCTCCCTCGCCGCGCCCCCGCTGCGCGCCGGCCTCACCGAGGAGACCGCCGGCCGCTCGGCCCACCGGCTGCGCACCCTGCTCGGCACGGACGCCCTCTGCCTCACCGACCAGAAGTCGGTCCTCGTCTGGGACGGCGTCGGCGAGCACCATCGCGCCGAGATCATGGAACGCCTCGCCGGACCCCTGGAAACGGGCCGCGGCGAAGCCTTCCGCCTCACCTGTGACGCCCCGGACTGCCCCCTGCGCTGGGCCGTCGTGGCTCCCCTCACCGTCGACGACCGCGTCCACGGCGCCCTCGTCGCGTGCGCGCCCCGCGAGTCCGCCGTCCTCGTCCGCGCCGCCGGAGAGGTCGCGAGGTGGGTCTCGGTCCAACTGGAGTTGGCGGACCTCGACCAGTCCCGCACCCGCCTCATCGAGGCCGAGATCAAGGCACTTCGCGCCCAGATATCCCCGCACTTCATCTTCAACTCGCTCGCGGTGATCGCCTCGTTCGTGCGCACCGACCCCGAGCGGGCCCGCGAACTGCTTCTGGAGTTCGCGGACTTCACCCGCTACTCGTTCCGCAGGCACGGCGACTTCACCACCCTCGCCGACGAACTGCACGCCATCGACCACTACTTGGCCCTCGTCCGGGCTCGCTTCGGCGACCGCCTCTCCGTCACCCTCCAGATCGCCCCCGAGGTGCTCCCGGTCGCCCTGCCCTTCCTCTGCCTCCAGCCCCTCGTGGAGAACGCCGTCAAACACGGTCTGGAGGGCAGGACGGCGTTCGCGGGCAAGAGCCACATCAGCATCACGGCACAGGACACGGGCGCCGAGGCACTGGTCGTCATCGAGGACGACGGCGCCGGAATGGACCCGGTGCTGCTCCGCCGCATCCTCGCCGGCGAGGTCAGCCCGTCGGGCGGCATCGGCCTCTCGAACGTGGACGACCGGCTCCGCCAGGTCTACGGCGACGACCACGGCCTCGTCATCGAGACCGCGCTCGGCGCCGGCATGAAGATCACCGCCCGGCTGCCGAAGTACCAGCCGGGCGTCCACTCGGCGGGCAGGCTCTTCGAGAACTGACCCGGCCCGCCGTGGCAGCCCTACCGCCATTGGTCCATTCGGGTGTACGGAGGTCAGGTGGGCCGGCTGACCACCATCCCGAGGGTGATCAGGCCCAGCACCACCCAGCCGAACCACAGCCAGCCGTTGCTGCCGAGCGTCACCGTGTAGGCCGTCACCAGGACGAGCCCGCCAACGGTGAGCCCTCCCATGGTCTTCGTGGAACCGTTCGTGGAACCGGGCATCGCAACACCCTCCTCATGGCTCTTCTCCCTCCATGGTGCCCCCGTTCTGCTTCCGGACGGTGCACACGACGAAATGCGTTGCGGAGTCCCACGCTCCGCGGCTCGTCCAGGACCCGGCCTCGTAGACCGACGGATCGAAGCCGTAGTCGGTCGGCGGTACGTCTTTCGCGCAGGCCGCGTCCGACATGTCCCGCGCCTTCTCGAAGGGGACACCGGCGGCCAGCCGCGTGAACCCGAGGACCTGCTCGTCGTGCGGCTCGGTACAGGCGATCAGCTGGGTGTCTCGCCTGGAGGGCGCCCGGAGACAGTCCCGCTTCTGCATGCTGGCCGTGTCCCGGAACGCCTGCCCGGGCGAGCGGTACGGCCCGAGCGGCCCGTACACCGGCCCGTTCGCACCGAGCAGCAGACAGGCCGTACGGCCCTCGGCGGCATCGAACCCGCCCTCGGCCGGCACGACGGCGTACCCGCCCACGTCCGCCAGCTTCTCCCGCAGATCCCGGGTCAGCTCCTCGCACCGGGCGGGCCCCTGCGCCCGCGCCTCGGCGGCCGACGCGGCGTCCACGACCGCCATCACCTGCCCGTCCGGTGGCGCGTCCCGGCAGGTCGGGTCCACGGTCAGCCGTGGCGTCCCCCGGAAGCGCGTGCCCCCGGGCCAGTCGGCGATCACACAGTCGCCCTCCGTCAGGGGCGCGGCGAGACCGACGGGGTCGCCGTAGGGCTTCCGCCCGGTCTGCCCGTCCCCACCGCCCGGCGGGTTGCCCAGGGTGAACCAGAGGCCGACCCCGGCGAGCGCGACCCCGAGCAGGGCGCTCAGGGCGGCCGGGAGCGCGCGGCGGCGCCAGGGAGGCTCCGCTACGGGGACAGGCGGGTGTGCGGCCGGCTCCGTGGGCGAGTGAAGGGCCGGTGGAAATTCGTACCGGTGCCCGTTCAACTGCTCCGGGGCGCCCCACGGCGGCATCGACCCCGGGTCTGTCCGAGTGTGCTCGTACGCGTCGGCCTGGGGGGTGACGATCCGGTCCAGGGCCGACTCCGCGTGGGCCGCCGTGATCCGCTGGACCGGGTCCTTGGCGAGCATCGCCTCCAGCACCGGCCCCAGCGCGCCCGCCCGCTCCGGCTTCCGGGGCTCCTCCATGACCACCGCGGTGATCTCCGCGAGATGCGAGTCCCGTTCGAACGGCCCGACACCCTCGACGGCGTAGTACAGCGTGCAGCCCAGCGAGAACAGGTCGGCGGCGGCGGTCGGCGGCCCGCCGGTGGCACGCTCGGGCGCCATATAGCCGGCCGTGCCGACCAGGGCGGACGTCATCGTGTACCGCGTCTCGCCGGCGTCGGGCTGCACCGCGATGCCGTAGTCGGTGAGCAGGGTCCGGGCGTACGGCGTCCCGGTGCGGTCCGGCGCCAGCAGGATGTTCGCCGGTTTCACGTCCCGGTGCATGATGCCCTGCTCGTGACCGGCGGTCAGCGCGTCCAGGACGGCGAGGCCGATCCGGGCGCACTCGGCGGGTGCCAGGGGGCCGCGCATTCCGATCAGGTCGCGCAGGTCGAGGGCGCCCGCCACGTACTCCATGACGATCCACGGCAGACCCTCGTGCTCCAGTACGTCGTGCACGGTCACCACGTTCGGGTTGCCGCGCAGCACGGCCGCGTGGCGGGCCTCGGCACGGGCCCGGGCGACCCGGGCGGTGCGCTCCGCGGAGGCCTCGGCCGGGTTGCGGAACACGATCTCCTTGAGGGCGACCTCGCAGGCGAGTGACTGGTCGTGGGCGAGCCAGACGTGGCCCATGCCGCCGCTGCCGAGTTGGTTGAGCAGGAGGTATCGGCCGGCGATGACCCGGCCTACTCCCGATGTGGGTGATCCTGGTGGCATCAGGTGAACTCCCGCGTCTACCCGCTGGATGTGCGGTTCGTTTGCTGCGGGCCGGTGGGGGCCGGTCGCGCCCACGTGGCGGAGCCGCGAATCGATGCGGCCCCCGTCCCTGAGGGGCGCGGTTGCGCGCCCGGCGTGTCCGAGGCTGTGGCGGTCGTCGGAGGTGGGCTGCTCGGCTCGGGGGGTGGTGGGTCGGGAGGCGAGCTGGTCGTTTCCGGTGGTGCGCCGGCTGAGTCGCTCGGTGGCGGGAGAGGCGGGGGTGGAGGTGGCTCGGCGGAGGCCGGTTCGCTCGTGGTTCCGGTGTCGGGGGTGCCGCTGCCGGGGCCGGCAGACGGTGGATCGGACGAGGACGGCTCGGATACCGCGGACGTGGGCTCGTCACCGGACGGGGACGGGGACGGGGACAGCGACGACGGGGATGGCGGAGGCGTCGAGGGATCGGTCGAGGGAGACGACGGATCGGTCCCGCCGGGGTCCGGCGTGTCGGACCCCGGACCCGAACTCGACCCGGGACCCGGCCCCGACGGCGTCCCGGCCCCGGACGCCGGGCCTGTGCCCGACGCCGGGGGAGTGGTCCCGCCGCTTCCCCCACCGCTCCCGTCGTCGGGCGCCCCCGACCTGATGCGCACGTTCAGCGTCACGTACGAGCCGAACGGGAGCGCGGTCCCGGGCCCCGGGTCCGACCCGGTGACGGTGGCGTCGGACGGTGGCAGTCCGGCGCTGTCGTACGCCGTCGCCAGGCCCAGCTTCGTCAGCCGGCTGCTCGCGGCGCCGAAGGTCTTCCCGGCGAGGGGCGGGACCGGGTGCCGCTCGCGTGTGTCGAAGACCTTGTCGGCCTCGCCCCTGGTCCCGGTCCGGCGGTAGATGCCCCGCTCCGGTTCGTCCACGTCGACGAGCGCGAACCGGTCGACCTTGCTGGGTGCGGGTCGTACGAGCACGACCTCGTCGACGTCGTAGTCGCGCCACCTCTTGTTGCCGTCCTCGAACTTGACGGAAATACGGTCCGTGGCCCCCTTGAACGGCTTCAGCGGATTTCCGCATGAACACTTCACGGCGGGAACTCCCCCTTCGTCGACGAGAACCGCGATTCCCGCCTGGAGCAGCGCGTCGTAGGGGACCGCCTTTTCCTTCTTGTAGTCGTGGTTCTTCACGAGGGTGTCGTGACGCAGGAGAACCGGCGTGAGCCGGTCGAGATAGGCGGGAATCCCGCTCGGCGGAATATCGACCACACGTGCCCATTCCTGGGTCTTCCTGTTGTTCTTGGGGTCGGTGAGGAATTGTTCCAGCCGGTCGACGTCACAGACCGTCGGTTTCCTCGTGCCCCCGTACAGCCCGGGCGTGCTCCCCTGCTGCAGGCTGCTGCCGTACGCGGGCTGAGATCGGACCTGGGCGTCATGGCCCAGGCCGCTGTTCTCGTCGAAGAACGGCGCGAGGGAAGGCACTCCCGAAGCAACCGCCTTCACCACTGTCGGCGGCGCCTCCCGGTCGCAACTGCTGGCTAATAGAACGCACAACAGTGCGACGGCAAGCCGCTGCAGCCCAGGTTTCCTGAAAGCATGAAGTGTCATACCGCTCCCCCCGGCGGATACGTCACGTCCATGCTACTGAATGCGAAAGTGTTTTAGGCAGGATAATAAAATTTGATTCAGTTCCCACGTGCGTTCAGTGAGGCCAAATAGGCGTTGTACGCCTCGAGTTCCTTGTCGCCGTCGCGGTCGGCGGCCCGGTCCTGGCGCTTGGCCTGCCGCTGCTCGGAGCTGTGCCACTGGAAGAGCAGCGCCAGCAGCACCAGAACGGTCGGGATCTCGCTGAACGCCCAGGCGATCCCGCCGGCCGCGTTCTGGTCGGACAGCGCGTCGATGCCGAGCGAGGCGGGCGGGTTCTTGTACGAGTCGACCATCGGCTCCGACGCCATCATCAGCGCGATCCCGAAGAACGCGTGGAACGGCATGCCCGCGAACAGCTCCAGCATCCGCATCAGATAGCCGGGCCGGTTCGGGCCGGGGTCGACGCCCATGATCGGCCAGAAGAAGATCAGCCCGACGGCGAGAAAGTGACACATCATCGTGATGTGCCCGGCCTTCGAACTCATCAGGAAGTCGAACAGCGGCGTGAAGTACAGGACGTACAGACTGGCGATGAACAGCGGGATGGTGAACGCCGCGTGCGTGACGATCCGCATGTACCGGCTGTGCAGCAACGCCATCAGCAGCTCACGCGGCCCCTTCCGGCCCCGGTCGGCGACCGGCAGCGCGCGCAGCGCGAGCGTGATCGGCGCGCCGAGCAGGATGAGGATCGGCGACACCATGCTGATCACCATGTGCTGCACCATGTGCACGCTGAACATGACCATGCCGTAGTCGTTGAGCCTGGTGCACATGACGAGCATGACGGTCAGCACACCGAGCACGAAGGAGACGGTCCGTCCGACGGACCACTTGTCCCCGCGCCGGGCCAGCCGCAGGACTCCCCACCCGTAGAGCCCGAGCCCCGTCAGACAGGCGACCAGGAAGAACGGGTCGGCGGACCACCCGAGCCCCCGCCCCAAGGTGAAGGGCAGAAGATCCATGGTCGTACCGTGCCCGCTGTGTTCCATCCGCCGGCTCCAGGTTTCGTGCTGATTGCGTGCTGTCTGTCCCGACCCAGACTAGAACCGCCCCCAGCGGCACTGGTGACCGGGGGCGGCGCTGTGACATGTGCGGCTAGAGCACGCACTCGGCTTCCGCGTACCGAGCGTCAGGGACCGTCTTCAACGTCTCCACCGCCTCGGCCAACGACACCATCACGATGTCCGTCCCCCGAAGCGCCGTCATCCGCCCGAACTCCCTCCGGTGCACAGCCTCCACCGCATGCCACCCGAACCGCGTGGCCAGCACCCGGTCATAGGCCGTGGGTGTCCCACCCCGCTGCACATGCCCGAGAATCACCGGCCGCGCCTCCTTGCCGAGCCGTTCCTCCAGCTCCAGGGAGAGCTGCCGGGCGATCCCGGCGAAGCGCTCGTGGCCGTACATGTCCTTGGCGCCCTCGTCGAACTCCATCGAGCCCGCGCGCGGCTTCGCGCCCTCCGCGGCGACGACGATCGCGAACCGCTTGCCCGCCGCGAAGCGTTCGCCGACGCGTGCGGCCAACTCCTCGATGTCGAAGGGGCGTTCCGGTACGACGATGGCGTGGGCGCCCGCGGCCATGCCGGAGTGCAGGGCGATCCAGCCGGTGTGGCGGCCCATGACCTCGACGATCAGGACGCGCTGGTGGGACTCGGCGGTGGTCTTCAGCCGGTCCAGGGCCTCCGTGGCGACCCCGACGGCCGTGTCGAAGCCGAAGGTGACGTCGGTGACCGCGATGTCGTTGTCGATGGTCTTGGGTACGCCGACTATCGGCAGGCCGTTGTCGGACAGCAGCCGGGCCGCCTTGAGCGTGCCCTCGCCGCCGATCGGGATGATCGCGTCGAGTCCGAGCTCGGCGACATGGCCCTTGGCCCGCTCCACGCCGTCCCGCAGATGTTCGGGGCGGACCCGGGAGGAGCCGAGGATGGTGCCGCCGCGAGCGAGGATGCCGCTCACGGCGTCGAGGTCGAGCTTGAGGTAGTCGCACTCCAGGAGGCCCTTCCAGCCGTCCCGGAAGCCGATGACCTCGTCACCGTGGTCCACGACGGCGCGGTGCACGACGGACCGGATGACGGCGTTCAGACCGGGGCAGTCGCCGCCGGACGTCAGGACACCAATGCGCATCGCCCGAAATCCTTCTCCACGTGGGCCGGGACCGGACCACGCTGTCCGGCTGGATCCCCGCCACCATACCGGCGGCGGGGACCAGGGCCGTAGCACCCGTCCGGGTGCTGGACACCGGCGCTCACCTGTGCGGATGCCCCGTCAGACGGGCCGGTGTCGCCGACGCGGACGGCAGGTGTACAGGTCGGGGCGGGAGCGGGGGCGCGCGCAGGTCAGGCGGGCTGCTGCGCCGCGGTGATCCGCTCGTTGCGCAGCGCGTCGTACCAGCGGTCGTCGGTCGGCGGCAGCGCGTTGACGTCGAGGGCCAGCTTCAGCAGCAGGTCCGCGATCAGCGGGTTACGGGCGAGCACGGGCCCGTGCATGTACGTACCGAAGACGGTGTCGTTGTACGCGCCCTCCGTGCCGTCCCCCGTGCCGTTGCCCTTGCCGAGCCGCACCTTCGCGAACGGGCGGGCGGTGGGACCGAGGTGGGTGACACCCTGGTGGTTCTCGAAGCCGGTCAGCGGGGGCAGGCCCAGGCGCGCGTCGATGTCTCCGAGTACGTCGCCCACGCACCGCTCGCCCTCGCCGCGCACCGAGACCACGTCGAGGAGCCCGAGGCCGGGCTCGCGCTGACCGAGGTCGTTGATGAACTCGTGGCCCAGGATCTGGTAGCCGGCGCACACGGAGAACACGATCGCGCCGTTGCCGACGGCCCGGTGCAGGCCCCCGTCGCGGCGCAGACGTTCCGCCGCGAGCCGCTGCGGCCGGTCCTCGCCGCCGCCGATCAGATAGATGTCGCCGGAGGTGGGGATCGGCTGGTCGCTGCGCACGTCGAGCCGGGCCACGTCGAGGCCGCGCTGCCGGGCCCGGCGCTCCACGACGAGCGCGTTGCCCTGGTCGCCGTACGTGCTGAGCAGGTCCGGGTAGATCCACACCAGACGCAGCTGGTTGTCGCTCATGAAGTGATCGTCCTCAGTGGTCGGTTGGCGGCAGTGGTCAGTTGCCGACGCGGCGGCGCAGATCCTGGAAGGCGGTGTAGTTCGCGATGACCTCGATCCGGCCGGGCGGCGCGAGCTGCACGGCCTGGTCGGCGTTCTCGCAGACCTGGAAGTGCTGGTTGGCCACCTCGAGGCGCACCGCGAGGTCCAGCTTGCGGTCACCGATGACGAAGATCGGGTGCCCGGTGAGCTGCGTGTAGTCGACGTCCCACAGCCACGAGGTGTCGGTGCCGTCGGCGCCCCGCGCGTTCACGGAGAGGATGACCGGGGTCGGCGGCGGATCGATCAGGGAGAACGTCTCCAGCCAGCCGGCCGGGTTCTTGGCGAGCAGCAGCCGCAGATCGCGCTGCATGAACTGCACGACGTCGTACCGCCCGGCCACCGCCTGCACCTGGTACATGCGCTCCAGACCGACCTGCGGCGGTACGCCGAACACGGCGGCGACAGCGGCGGAGGCCGCCGCGTTGGACTTGTTGGCGCGCCCCGGCAGCTGGAGGTGGATCGGCCAGGCCGACCCGTGCGGGTCGAGCACGTGGTCGCCGGACAGCGCCCAACTCGGCGTCGGGCGGCGGAAGCCGCACTGACCGCAGAACCAGTCGTCGCCGGGGCGCTGCATCACACCACCGCAGGACGGGCAGGACCAGGCGTCGTCCTTCCACATCTGGCCGGCGGCGACCCAGATCACGTTGGGGGAGGAGGAGGCGGCCCACACGATCAGTGGATCGTCGGCGTTGGCGACGATCACGGCCTTCGAACCGGCGAGCCCCTCACGCCAGTTCTCGGCGAGCATGCGGGTCTCGGCGGCGCGGTCGAGCTGGTCGCGGGAGAGGTTGAGGAGCGCGATGCACTTGGGGTCCGTGTCGCGGGCGACGCCGGCGAGGTACTTCTCGTCGACCTCGATGACCCCGAACTTGGCGTCCGAGCCGCCCGCGAGCGCCGAGGTGATGCCGGCGGGCATGTTGGCGCCCAGCGCGTTCGACACGACCGGCCCGGCGGCGCGCAGGGCCTCCGCGATGAGCCGCGTGGTCGTGGTCTTGCCGTTGGTGGCCGAGACCAGGATGACGTCCAGGTGCTGGGCGAGCCGGGCGAGGAGGTCGGGGTCGAGTTTGAGGGCTACCTTGCCGCCGATCACCGATCCGCTGCCGCGCCCTGCCGCACGCGATGCCGCCGCTACGGCCTTGCCGGCCGTCACGGCCAGCTTGGCCCGCGGAGTGAGCGGGTCCGAGTTGCCTGCCATCAGATCTCGATCCTCCTTGCGTACGCGCCGCGCCTGTGCCTCCGGCCACGTGGTGTGGACCTCAGCCTATCGAGATCCGTTCCTCGCATCCGCATCGCGGCACCACCACGGCGCCCGCGCGACATGGGTGACCGTACCCTTGCGGCCATGCGACCAGGCTCCATCCCGGGCACCCGGGGGCGCGTCCGCCCCCTGACACTGCTCGGCGACCCCGTTCTGCACACCCCCTGCGCGGAAGCGACACACTTCGACGCCGAACTCGCCGGGCTCGTCGAGGACATGTTCGCGACGATGTACGCCGCCCAGGGCGTGGGCCTCGCCGCGAACCAGATCGGCAGGCCCCTGCGGGTCTTCGTATACGACTGCCCCGACGACGAGGACGTGCGCCACGTCGGCCACGTGGTCAACCCCCGCCTGGTGGAGACCGGCGGGCTGTTGATGCGAGGCCCCGAGGGCTGCCTGTCCCTCCCGGGCCTGGAGGCGGGCACGGAGCGATACGACGAGGCGGTGGTCGAGGGCTTCACGGTGACGGGGGACCCGGTGCGGATCGCGGGCGCGGGTTTCTTCGCGAGATGCCTCCAGCACGAGACGGACCACTTGGCGGGCCGAACGTACGCGGACCGCGTAACAGGCTGGCGCAACAAGAAACTCATGCGCCAGGCAACCCGGGCTTCCTGGCACCGGGAACTTTGAGGGCGCGGGGCTGTGACATTCGCGGCACCGCCGCGATGGGAGTCCCCCGCTCGAGCGAAGCCGAGAGTGTGGGGGAGCGACAAGCCCCCACCGGCCCGCAGCCGACGCACAACCCCTCAGAACCCCGGACCCCCCACGCGATCGCCGGCGGCAGCCAGCCGCCCCCACAGCAAATCAGCCAAACTCCGCACCAACTCGGCCCGAGAACACGGCCGTTCACCCAGCCACCAGTCTCCCGCCGCGTGCATCATCCCGACTATCCCGTGCCCCCACACCCGGGCCAACTGCTGACTGCCGGGACCAAGGTCCAGCCGGTCCTCGATCACCTGGGCCAACTCCTCGCCCATCAGCCGCAGCAACGGCAGCGAGTGCTTCCTCACATCGAACCCGGGATCGCCGGGTGACACGCTGTCCCCGGGGTGCATCAGGAACCGGTACACCTGGGGCCGTGCCTCGATCGCCGCGAGGTAGGCGTCCAGCGTGGCCTCCACCCGCTCCCGCCGCTCCGCCGGAGCGTCCAGCGCGGCCCGCAGCGAGTTGAGCAGGGCGTCGGTGTGCCGCTTGGCCAGAGCGGCGTAGAGTCCGCCCTTGTCGCCGAAGTGCCGGTACAGAATCGGTTTGGTGATGCCCGCCTCGGCGGCGATGGCGTTCATCGAGGCGCCGGGACCGTCGCGCAGCACCACCCGGTCCGCGGCTTCCAGCAGCTCGCGCCGGCGGCGGTCGGCGGACCGCTGCTGATCGGTCTGCTGCGTGGTGTCCATGGTGTCTCCCCACCCGTGCTGATTTCGGTGACGCTTGCGCAAACTAGCACTGATCGGTCCATGCCCATCGAACGGGTTGCCGACCGTGGTCCGGGAGTTGACTTTTCCTACCGACGGGTAACAGACTCCAGTTACCTTAGGTAACATGCTAGTGCAGCGATGGAGGGGTCATGGCCGAATTCACCATGGAGCTCAATGACGAACAGAAAGAGGTCCGTGACTGGCTCCACGGGTTCTCCGCCGATGTGATCCGTCCCGCCGCCGCCGAGTGGGACGAGCGCGAGGAGACGCCCTGGCCGGTCATCCAGGAGGCCGCGAAAATCGGCATCTACTCCCTGGACTTCTACGCCCAGCAGTACTTCGACCCCACCGGTCTCGGCATCCCGATGGCCATGGAGGAACTCTTCTGGGGTGACGCGGGCATCGCCCTCTCCATCGTCGGCACCGGCCTCGCCGCCGTGGGTGTCCTCGCCAACGGCACCGAGGAGCAGATCGGCACCTGGATCCCCCAGATGTACGGCGACGCCAACGATGTCAAGGTCGCCGCCTTCTGCTCCTCCGAGCCGGACGCCGGCTCGGACGTCGCCTCCATGCGCACCCGCGCCGTGTACGACGAGGCCAAGAACGAGTGGGTCCTCAACGGCACGAAGACCTGGGCGACCAACGGCGGCATCGCCAACGTCCACGTGGTCGTCGCCGTGGTCGACGCCGAACTGGGCTCCAAGGGCCACGCGTCCTTCATCGTCCCGCCGAACACGCCCGGCCTGTCCCAGGGCCAGAAGTTCAAGAAGCACGGCATCCGCGCCTCGCACACCGCCGAGGTCGTCCTGGAGAACGTCCGCGTCCCCGGCTCCTGCCTCCTCGGCGGCAAGCAGAAGCTCGACGAGCGCCTCGCCCGGGCCCGCGAGCGGGCGAAGTCCGGCGGCGAGCGCGTCAAGAACGCGGCCATGGCCACGTTCGAGGCGAGCCGTCCCGCGGTGGCCGCGATGGCGGTGGGCACGGCCCGGGCCGCGTACGAGGTCGCCCTCGACTACGCGAAGACCCGTGAGCAGTTCGGCCGTCCGATCATCGACAACCAGGGGGTCGCCTTCCAGCTCGCCGACATGCGTACGTCCATCGACGCGGCGCGGCTGCTGACGTGGCGGGCGTCGTGGATGGCGATCAGCGGGAAGCCGTTCACCGCGGCGGAGGGATCGATGTCGAAGCTGTTCGCGAGCGAGACGGCGAAGAAGGTCACCGGGCAGGCGATCCAGATACTCGGGGGGAACGGGTACACCCGGGAGTACCCGGTCGAGCGCATGCACCGGGATGCGGCGATCTACACGATCTTCGAGGGCACGAGTGAGATCCAGCGGCTGGTGATCGCGCGGACCTTGTCCGGGATGCCGATTCGGTAGTGCGTCGGCTGCGGGTCGTGGGGGCTGGTCGCTCCCCCGGGGCGGAGCCGTGGATGGCACAGCCCCGCGCCCCTGGGTGGGGCACCTCACCCCTACCCGGAGGCGCTCCCGCTGCTGTGGGCGATGCACGCCACGTCGATTCGGTCGGCCAGTTTGGCCAGTTCGATGGTGAGGGCGGCCACGGTGTCCTCGTCGAGGCCGTCCTGGCCCGCCTCCACCAGATGCAGCCAGCGTCCCCCGACCGTGCGCAGCAGTTTGCTGACGTCGGAGGCGGCAACCTGCAACGTGCCGCGGTCGTCGACGATCAGAGGCAGAGTCACTTCGCGGTTCACAGGGGGGATCGTAGCCGCGGAAGGCTCACGCTCCGTGCCATACCGTCGTGATGTTGCAGAACTCGCGGATTCCGTGTCCCGACAGCTCACGCCCGTACCCGGACCGCTTGACCCCGCCGAACGGCAACGCCGGATGGGACGCGGTCATCCCGTTGACGAAGACCCCGCCCGCGTCCAGATCCCGTACGAGACGGTCCACCTCGGCCTCGTCGCGGGTCCACACGTTCGAACTGAGGCCGAAAGGAGTGTCGTTGGCGATCGCCAACGCCTCCTCCAGATCGGCCGCTCGGTACAGCGTTGCGACCGGGCCGAACGTCTCCTCCTGGTGAATGCGCATCTCGGGTGTGACATCGGCGAGGACGGTCGGCGCGTAGTACCAGCCGTCGTCCGTGAGGCCCTCGGGGCGTTCGCCACCGCACAGAACCGTCGCGCCGCTCTCCACGGCCTCGTCGACCAGCGCCTCCAGGTCCTCGCGTCCCTGCTCACTCGCGAGCGGCCCGACCTCCGTGTCCTCGGCCAGCGGATCGCCGACCTTCAGCGCCGCCATGGCGGTCGTGAAGCGTTCCGCGAACGCGTCGAAGACGTCCGTGTGCACGATGAACCGCTTGGCGGCGATGCACGACTGCCCGTTGTTCTGCACACGCGCAGTCACCGCGACCTGTGCGGCCCGCGCGACATCGGCGGACGGCAGGACGATGAACGGGTCGCTGCCGCCCAGCTCCAGCACCGTCCTCTTGATCTCGTCCCCCGCGACGGACGCCACCGCGCGCCCCGCCGGCTCGCTGCCGGTGAGCGTCGCCGCTCGCACCCGGGGATCACGCAGGATCTCCTCGACCGCGCCCGACCCGATCAGCAGCGTCTGGAAGCAGCCCTCGGGGTAACCCGCCCGAAGGAACAGGTCCTCCAGATAGAGGGCCGTCTGCGGCACGTTCGAGGCGTGCTTGAGCAGGCCCACGTTGCCCGCCATCAGCGCCGGCGCCGCGAAGCGGATCACCTGCCAGAGCGGGAAGTTCCACGGCATCACCGCGAGCACCGGCCCCAGCGGACGGTAACGGACCACGGCACGGGAGGCGCCGGAGTCCTTGACATCCGCCTCGGCGGGCACCTCGTCGGCGAGGAGTTCCTCGGCGTGGTCGGCGTACCAGCGCATCGCCTTCGCGCACTTCGCGGCCTCCGCGCGGGCCTGCGTGACCGGCTTGCCCATCTCGACCGTCATGGTGCGGGCGATGTCGTCCCGGTCCTCGTCCAGCAGGCCGGCGGCCCGGCCCAGCAGCCGGGCCCGCTCGGCGAAGCCGGTCGTGCGGTAGGTGCGGAAGGCGGCCTCGGCGGCCCCGAGCCTGCGCTCGATCTCCTCGTCGTCCATGGCGTCGTACGTCTTGAGGGTCTCGCCGTTCGCCGGGTTCACCGTCGCGATGGGCATTGCTGTCCTCCAGGTTGAGGGCCGTCCTTCGACCTTCCCGTGCGCCGGTGGCCCCCGCAACGCGTACGCCGCCCACCGACACGATCTCCATGCCCCGAGTGCTCCGTCAGCCGGTCCAGAAACCCTGCCTGCGCCGTCACGATCACCGCCCGGGCCTCCTCCAGGCCGAACCACCGCACCCGGTCCAGCTCGGGAAACTCCCGCTCCCGCCCCGACCCCCTGGGCCACTCCATCCGGAACGTGCCCGGCACCACGGCCCCCGGATCGAGGTCCGCCTCGATCGCCCACGCCGTGACGACCTTCCCGCCGGCCTGCCGCACCTCGCCCAGCGGCACGGCCTCGCCGTCGGGCGGCGCCAGCCCCAGCTCCTCCCGGAACTCCCGGCGCGCCGCGTCCCAGGCAGGCTCCCCGTCCCCGTACTCGCCCTTGGGAATCGTCCAGGCCCCGGCATCGCGCCGGGCGAAGAAGGGCCCGCCCATGTGCCCGAGCAGCACCTCCAGCCCGTGGCCGGGCGCGGCCTGGCGGCGGAACAGCAACAGTCCCGCGCTCTGCTTCCCCTTCGCGGCTTCCGTCACCGCGTCGCCTCCGGGTGCGCGGCCAACAGGGTCTCTACGGTGTCGGCCTCCTCCGGGGACTTGTCCTCCCGGTAGCGGACGACGCGGGCGAAGCGGAGGGTGACGCCGGCCGGATAACGGGTGGAGCGCTGGAGACCGTCGTAGGCGATCTCGACGACCAGTTCCGGCCGTACGGTCACCACCCAGCCGTCGTCCGACACGGCCAGCGCCTGGAGCCGCTCGGTCTGCCAGGTCAGCATCGCGTCGGTCATGCCCTTGAAGGTCTTGCCGAGCATGGCGAAGGAACCGTCGGGATTGCGGGCCGCGAGGTGGAGGTTCGACAGCTTGCCGGTACGGCGTCCATGGCCCCACTCGGCGGCCAGCACCACCAGGTCGAGTGTGTGTACGGGCTTGACCTTCAGCCAGGCCGCACCGCGCCGGCCCGCGCTGTAGGGGGCGTCCAGGGCCTTGACCACGACGCCCTCGTGGCCGCGCGCGAGGGTGTCGGCGAGGAACCTCTCGGCGGCGGGGAGGTCTGCGGCGCCACCGGCCAGCAGGCGTCGCACCCGCATCGGCCCGGGGACCAGACGGGCCAGCTCCGTGTGCCGTTCGGCGAAGGGGAGGTCGAGCAGGTCGTGGCCGTCGACCGACAGCGCGTCGAAGAAGACGGGGGAGACGGGTGTCTCCCGGGCCGCCGTCTCCACGTCCACGCGGGAGCCGACGCGGCCGGCGGTGTCCTGGAAGGAACGCGGGCGCCCGGCAGTGTCGAAGGCGATCACCTCGCCGTCGAGGATGAACCGCTCGCCTCTCAACGCCCGCGCGGCGGTGGTCAGTTCGGGCAGCCTGTCGGTGATGTCGTCGAGGGTGCGGGTGTAGAGCCGTACGTCGTCGCCGTCGCGGTGGACCTGGACCCGGATGCCGTCCAGTTTCTCCTCGACGGCGCAGGCCCCGAGCTTCTCGACGGCCTCCGCCACCGAGGAGGCGCTGTGCGCGAGCATCGGCAGGACGGGGCGGCCGACGGTGAGCCGGAAGCGGGCGAGGGCCGCCGGTCCGTCGGCCAGCAGGGCCTGCGCGACGGGCTGGATCGCGCCCGCGAGCATCACCGCGCGCCGTACGTCCGCGGGCGGTGCGTCGGTGGCCGTCGCCAGGCCTTCCACGGCCACGGCGTCCAGGGCGCCCTGCCGTACCTCGCCCGTGATCAGCGCGAACAGGAACCGTTGCTCGTCCGTGGTGGCCGCCGCCAGCAACTCGCCCACCAGTCGCCTGCGTTCGGCCTGCGAGCCGGCTCCGGCGACCGCGCCGATGGCGGTGAGGCGGGCGTCGACGTCCCGTACGGTGAGAGAGGGGTCGGCGGCGCCGGGGATCTGCTGGTCCAGCACCTTCCAGCCGATCCCCAGCCGGCCCTGTGGCAGGCGTCCGGCGAGATACGGGATGACGATCGGCACGTCGTCGGCGTCGGCGTCCCGGAACAGTTCGGCGAGCAGTGCGATCTTGCGGGACCGGGCGGAGGTGGCGGCGACCTCCTGGGACACGTGGGCGAGCCGGGTCAGCAGCATGCAGCCATGGTGCAACGGGGGCGGCGGTTGCACATCCGGGCGGGGGTGGAGTTTCTCGCCCCCGGCGCCCCTACCCGTCCCTTGCCTGGGGGCTGCGTCCCCGGACCCCCGCTTTCGGCCTGAACGGCCTCGTCCTCAAACGCCGGACGGGCTGGATACGTGCCGTATTGACAAATGGCCTTGCCGAAACTGCAATGACGCCATGGATGCCACGAGCGACGACGACACCGGCCACGTGCTTGCCGAAGTGGGACCCCGGCTGCGCCGCATTCGCAAGGAGCGCGGCACGACCCTCGCGGGACTGTCGGCCACGACCGGTATCTCCGTCAGTACGTTGTCCCGGCTCGAAGCGGGGCTGCGGCGCCCGAGCCTGGAACTGCTGCTGCCCATCGCGCGTGCGCACCGCGTGGCCCTCGATGAGCTCGTCGGCGCCCCGCCCGTCGACGATCCCCGGGTACGGGCCCAGCCGATCGTGCGGCACGGGCGGACGTATCTCCCGCTCACCCGGCAGCAGGGCGGACTCCAGGCGTTCAAGGTGATCCTGCCGGTGATCGACGAGGAGCCCGAGGCGCGGACGCACGAGGGGTACGAGTGGCTGTACGTGCTGTCGGGGCGGCTCCGGGTGGTGCTCGGGGAGCACGACGTGGTGCTCGGGCCGGGGGAGGCCGCCGAGTTCGACACGCGGGTGCCGCACTGGTTCGGGGCGGTGGGGGAGGGGCCCGCGGAGTTCCTCAGCCTGTTCGGGCCGCAGGGGGAGCGGATGCACGTACGGGCGCGTCCCGCCCGTGCGAAAGGGGCGTGATCGTGAGGTAGACCGTGACGTACGCGACTGGCGCGGACCGGTCCTCGACGGTTCCCTGATCTGCAAGCGACCGCTTAGTATGCGGTCGAGCCCGGTCAGCCGAACAAGACGAGCGCAGTCCCGTGGAGGCCCCCCATGCAGGCATGGCAAGTGCACCAGAACGGTGAGCCGGGCGAGGTGATGGTCCTCGGTGAGGTGGAGCGGCCGGTGCCCGCCGAGGGCCAGGTGCTGCTGAAGGTGCGTGCCGCGACCGTCAACTTCCCGGACGTCCTGATGTGCCGTGGGGAGTACCAGGTCAGGCCGCCGCTGCCGTTCACTCCCGGGGTGGAGATCTGCGGCGAGACCGAGGACGGCCGCCGGGTGATCGGGAACCCCGTGCTGCCGTACGGCGGTTTCGCCGAGTACGTGCTGGCGGACCCCCGCGGGCTGTTCACGGCCCCCGAGTCGCTGGACGACGCCGAGGCCGCCTCCCTCCTCATCGGCTACCAGACGGGCTGGTTCGGACTGCACCGGCGGGCCGCCCTTGAGGCCGGCGAGACGCTGCTCGTGCACGCGGCGGCGGGCGGGGTCGGCAGCGCCGCCGTACAGCTCGGGAAGGCCGCCGGAGCAACCGTCATCGGTGTCGTCGGCGGGGCCGAGAAGGTCTCCGTGGCGCGGGAGCTGGGCTGCGACGTCGTCATCGACCGGCGCACGGAGAACGTCGTCGGGGCGGTGAAGGAAGCCACCGGTGGGCGCGGTGTCGATGTGGTCTACGACCCCGTCGGCGGGGAGGCCTACACCCAGTCCACCAAGGTCGTCGCCTTCGAGGGGCGGATCGTGGTCGTCGGGTTCGCGAGCGGGACCATTCCCAGCCCCGGGCTCAACCACGCCCTGGTGAAGAACTACTCGATCCTGGGCCTGCACTGGGGCCTGTACAACACCAAGAACCCGAAGTTGGTCCAGCACTGCCACGAGCAGCTCACCGAGCTGGCCGCCCGGGGCGCGATCAAGCCGCTGGTGAGCGAGCGCGTGCCGCTGGGCGGGGCCTCGGCAGCCGTGCAGCGCGTCGCCGACGGGGTCACCACCGGCCGGGTCGCGGTGCTGCCCTCGCTGGAGAACGGAGCCGCCGCATGACCGACGCAGCTGAACTCACCCGACTGACCCGGGAGTTGCTGGCCGCGAAGCCGCCTGCCAGTACCGACCGGCTGGACTTCCTCAAGGCCCGCTTCGACGCCGGGCTCGCCTGGGTGCACTACCCGGAAGGGCTGGGCGGGCTGGGCGCGCCGCGCACCCTCCAGGCCGTCGTGGACGCGGAGTTGGAGGCCGCGGGGGCTCCCGACAACGATCCCCGGCGCATCGGCATCGGCCTGGGAATGGCCGCGCCGACCATCCTCGGCTTCGGCACGGAGGAGCAGAAGCGGAAGTTCCTGAGGCCGTTGTGGGTGGGGGAGGAGGTCTGGTGCCAGCTGTTCTCCGAGCCGGGGGCCGGGTCCGACCTGGCCGCGCTGGGGACGCGGGCGGTGCGGTCGGGGGACGGATGGATCGTCAACGGGCAGAAGGTGTGGACGTCCAGCGCCCATCTCGCCCGCTGGGCCATCCTCATCGCGCGCACCGATCCGGACGTGCCCAAGCACAAGGGCATCACGTACTTCCTCTGTGACATGACCGACCCCGGTGTCGAGGTGAGGCCGCTGCGGCAGATCACCGGCGAGGCCGAGTTCAACGAGGTGTTCCTGACCGACGTCCGTATCCCGGACGCCCATCGCCTCGGCGAGGTCGGCGACGGCTGGCGGGTCGCGCAGACCACACTGAACAACGAGCGCGTGGCCATCGGCGGAATGCGCATCCCGCGCGAGGGCGGCATGATCGGGCCCGTCGCCAAGGCATGGCGCGAACGCCCCGGACTGCGCACCCACGATCTGCACCAGCGGCTGCTGAAGCTGTGGGTGGAGGCCGAGGTCGCCCGGCTGACGGGGGAGCGGACACGCCAGCAGCTCGTCGCCGGCCAGCCCGGCCCGGAGGGCGCCGGACTGAAGCTCTCCTTCGCCCGCCTCAACCAGGAGATCAGCGGCCTGGAGGTCGAACTCCTCGGCGAGGAAGGCCTGTTGTACGAGGACTGGACCATGCGCCGGCCCGAGCTGGTGGACTTCGTCGGGCGTGACGCCGGATACCGCTACCTCCGCTCCAAGGGCAACAGCATCGAGGGCGGGACCAGCGAGGTCCTGCTGAACATCGTCGCCGAACGTGTCCTGGGCCTGCCCAGCGAACCGCGCACCGACAAGGACGTCGCCTGGAAGGACCTGGCCCGATGAGTACCCAGCCCGACCTTTTGTACTCGGAGGAGGAAGAGGCGCTGCGCGCCGCCGTCCGGGACCTGCTCACCGACCACTGCGATCCGGCCGGTGTGATCACCCGCATGGAGACGGACGCCCCGCACGACCTCTCCCTGTGGAAGTCCCTCGCCGAAGGCATGGGTCTGGCCGGTCTCCTGGTACCGGAGGAGCAGGGCGGCCAGGGTGCCTCGCACCGCGAAGTCGCTGTTGTGCTGGAGGAGTTGGGACGCGCCGTCGCACCCGTCCCCTACCTCACGAGTGCCGTCGTCGCCACCGAGGCCCTGCTGGCCGGTACGGGCGACGCGGCGGCCGAGCTGCTCACCGCGCTGGCCTCGGGCCGGACGGTCGGCGCCCTCGCCGTCGCGCTGAACGTGGCTCCCGGCGGCGCCTACAAGGTCGTCCCCCACGAAGGCGGCCTGCTGCACGGCGAGTTGACCGGTATCGCGGACGCTACGGTCGCCGACATCCTGCTCGTTCCGGCCGACGACGGCGGGCTGTACGCGGTGTCCACCGACGCGGACGCCGTCACCGTCACCCCGCAGGTCTCCCTGGACCTCACCAGGCCGGTCGCCACGGTCACCTTCGACGGAGCGTCGGCCCGGCTGCTGGGCGACGCCGAACCCGCCGTACGACGTGCGCTGCGGGCCGGGGCCGGACTGCTCGCCTCCGAGCAACTCGGCCTCGCCGACTGGGCGTTGACCGAGACCGTGCGCTATCTGAAGGACCGCAAGCAGTTCAACCGGCCCGTCGGCGGCTTCCAGGCCGTCAAGCACCGGCTGGCCCAGCTCTGGCTGGAGGTCGTCGGCCTGCGCGCGGCTGCCCGCAGCGCGGCGGACGCCCTCGCCACCGGCAGCGCGGTCTCCGACGTCGCGGTCGCGGTCGCGGTCGCCCAGTCCTACGCGGCTCCCGTGGCCGTCCGGGCCGCCGAGGAGGCACTCCAGCTGCACGGCGGCCTCGGCATGACCTGGGAGCACCCGACCCATCTGTGCCTGAAGCGTGCCAAGGCCGACTCGATCGCGTACGGCACGTCCGGCGGCCACCGCGCCGCCCTCGCCGAACTGGTCGACCTGCGCACCCCCTGACGTAGCACCCGTACGGCTGCGAAAGCCCGCCCCTCTGTCGGAGGGGCGGGCTTTTTCGTGCGCGCGGCGCGGACGACATGAACGCACAGCGGCACCAATGAACACACAGCGGCAAGTCGGCCAACTCCCGTGCCGAGCCCTGCTGCTGGGCCCCGCCCGGCCCGCATACTCGCGGGAGCGTCGTTCCTCGGTCAGCTCCAGAGTCAGCCCCACATGAACTCCAGCCAGGGAGGCAGCGCATGGCCCTCACCACCCGTCGCAGAGCCCTCACCGCCTTCGGTGCCGCCCTCACGGGCACCGTCTTCCTGCCCGCCGCGCGCGCCCTCGCGGGCGAACCGACGTACGGTCCACGCCCGTTGTGGCGCGCCCACGCCCACAACGACTACGAGCATCCCCGCCCCCTCCTCGACGCCCTCGACCACCGCTTCGGCAGCGTCGAGGCCGACATCTACCTCGTCGGCGACCAACTTCTCGTCGCCCACGACCCCGCGGACCTCGATCCGGCCCGTACCCTCGAATCGCTCTACCTCGACACCCTCGCCGCCCGCGTGAGGGCCAACCACGGCTCTGTGTACCGGGGTTACCGCCGGCCGCTCCAGCTCCTCATCGACATCAAGACCGAGGGCTCGTCGACGTATCTCGAACTCGACCGCCATCTCCGCCGCTACCGGGGCCTGTTCACCACATACGCCCACGGCCGTGTCCACCCCGGCCCGGTCACCGCCGTGATCTCCGGCGACCGGGCCGCCCGGGTGCCCATGGAGGCGCAGAGCGTACGGCGGGCCTTCTACGACGGGCGCCTCGCCGACCTCGGTACCTCGGCGCCGGCCTCCTTCGTGCCGCTGATCTCCGACAACTGGACGCTCAACTTCACCTGGCTGGGTGTCGGCCCGTTCCCGGCCGCCGAGCGCGCCAGGCTGAACGGCATCGTGTCGGCGGCCCACGCCCGCGGACAGCAGGTGCGCTTCTGGGCGACGCCCGATGTGGCCGGCCCCGCGCGGGACGCGCTGTGGGGCGAGCTCCTCGCCGCCGGCGTCGACTACCTCAACACGGACGACCTGGCCGGGCTCGAAGCGTTCCTCGACGCCCGGAGCGCTCCGTAAAGGTCACGAGAGACCACACGTTCGGCCGATACGTCAGCCGCACGGACGAACCCTCCACTACGCCACACTTACGGCCGAAAGCCGTGAAGTGGACGTGGTGGAGGAGGTTGACGATGGCTGTTTCCATCTCTGTGGTGGTGCTGCTCCTGATCCTGGCGGTGGCCTTCCTGCGCAACGGCGCGCTGAAGCCCAGCCACGCCGTGGTCTGTGTCCTGCTCGGGTTCTATCTGGCCAGTACGAACGTGGCGCCGACGATCCACAGAGGGGTCACGGCGACGGCGGACATCGTGAGCAGCCTCAAGCCCTGACTTCAGGGCGTCAGGGCGTCATGAAGACTCCGATGGCGTTCGGGACGGGCCGTTCGGCGCCGCCGGTCGGATGGTTGCGGACGGTGACCCTGCTCGCTCCCGGTGCTCTGGCGACAAGGGTCGTTGAGCCGCCGCCGTCCAGGTTGAAGGCGTCGACCGAGCCCAACTTCCGCATGGTGGCGGCGACTTCGGCGACCGTCAGTCCGCTGCGATAGTCGGGCGCACCGTCCACCGCGAGCAGCAGCAGCTTGCGCCCGCCGTTCGCGATGCCCGCCGCGGTGCGCACGGCGGCGGTGTTGTTGTCGAGGCCCGTCAGTGGCCGGCCGTCCTTCAGTACCGGGTAGCCGCCGAGGGCGAAGCGGTACGGGACGCGGGTCGTGGCCGCCACGAGACGGCTCTTGACCGTGACCGACGCACCGACGGACAGTTTCCGCAGTTGCCGCGCGCCGGCCTCCCGGCCCACCAGGACCGTGGTGTCGGCGGCGATGGCACCGCCGCCGGGGGAATTCGCCGTCCGGACGACCTTGCCGTGCCGCACCGTCACCTCGTACGTGTCCGCACTGCACGGCGCGGCCCGGTCGGTGTCCGTGCCGCACGCCGCCCGCGCCCGGGAGACGCTGCCCCAGGCCGGGGTGAACGCGCCGATGGAACCCACCGGCAGCGCGTACTGGTTGAGCCCGCCGAGTGTGAACCGTCCCGCAGGTGTGCCGATGCTCCCTGACAGTGCGAGGTGGTCCAGCCGGGCCCTTCTGTCGATGCCCACGCCGAGGACGGCCCTGGTGGTGACGCCGGGAGGCATCGAGGGGCCGAAGCGCTGACCGTCCGGCACCGCCGCCTTGAGCACCACGCCGCTCGCGATCGCGGGGCCCACGGACGCGCCGGTGGCCGCGACCCCGGGATGCTGGACCTCGCTGATGTTGAAGAAGTCGCCGTTGACGCCCGCGACGGCGCCCTTGGTGTCGGCCAGCCTGGAGACGGCGGTCCGCGCCGCCACCGCCCCCGCGTAGAGCAGGTTGACCCGTACCCGCGCGTTGCCGAGGTCGACGCTCAGCAGATGGGCGTGGGTCACCCCCTTGGCCGCCACGATGTCGAACTGCGCGTAGCGCACGCCCGGCGCGATCCGAGTGGCTCTCGGCGCGCCGCTGGCCGGTGCCGCCCCTGTCAGGGCCGCGCCGGCCAGCGTTCCGAGTACCGCGAGTAAGGAGACTGCCGCCCTGCCCGTTCTGAACCGTCCGCCTCGACGCATCCGAACCCCCTGAAGTCCCGTCAACTGTGGCAGGGCGCAAGGGGAGCGCACCAGGTGACGATGAGCCGCGCGGGGGTGCGCGAGGGGCTAGGTGTTGACGACCCGGGAGCGGATCAGGAAGCGCACTCCTTCGGGCGCCTCCAGGGAGAAGCCGCTGCCCCGGCCCGGTACGACGTCCACGATCAGCCGGGTGTGGGCCCACACCTCGTACTGGCTGCGCGACATCCAGAACGTCACCGGTTCGAGGACACCCTCGACCACCAGTTCGGCGAGCAGTATGTCCGAGCCGCCGGTCCGGAACTCGCCCGCGGGGAAGCACATGGGCGCGCTGCCGTCGCAGCACCCGCCGGACTGGTGGAACATCAGCGGGCCGTGCACCGCGTGCAGTCGCCGCAGCAGCTCGGCGGCGGCCGGGGTCAGTTCGACGCGCGGGTCCTTCTCGGGCATCTCCACCGTCCCAGTGGACCGCGCGGGACGTTGCGACAGGGTTGCGGGCCCGGCCAGGTGCCCCGGACACACGGAAGGCCGCCTCACGCGGAGGCGGCCTTCGTGGACGAACTGCCGGGTCAGCTCCGGTCGGTCACGTCCGTGACCCTCCAGCGCTGGTTGGAGCCGGAGTTGGCCATCCACGTGGTGACGGCGGCACCCTCGTTGGTCGCCTGGCCGCCGACCTCCAGCAGGCGGCCGGTGGCCACGTTGATCAGCGTCCACGTCCCGTCACCGGTGGTGGACATGATCCACTCGGTGGCCGGATCCCGCTTGCCCGTGTCGGGCTCCACCACGGGGACGTTGTCGCGGACGGCCAGCCGCTTGCCCTCGGCCGGGTTGGCGAACACGTACCGCTGGCGGGCGCCCTTCTCGCCGTGCCGGGCGTCGAGCTGCCACTGCTGTGCGACGGTGCCGTTGGCCGAGCCGATGACCAGGCTCGTGCCGTTGGCGCCGACGGTCACGGCCTTGCCGCTCTGCACGCCGGTCAGCGTGTAGGAGTGGCCCTTGCTGAACAGGCCGGCGTCCTTCGCGACACCCGAGACGCCCTTGACGGCGAAGGAGGTCACGGACTGGGCCGGGACGGTGTACGTGGCCCTGCCGTCGACGACCTTGACCGGGGCCTGCTGCTTCAGCTTGCCGTCGGCGCTGGTCACGGTCGGTGTGACGGTCGCGTCGCCCTTGATGGTGCGGAACTTGGACAGGTCGATCGTGACGTCACGCGCCGCGGTGGTGCTGTTGACGTGGACGAGCGAGACGCCCTTGCCGTCCTTGGTCACGGCGGCGGCGCTGGAGGTGTCGTCCACCTTGATCAGCTTGTCGCCCGGCTTGATGAAGTGCGTGAAGTTGCGGGCGGTGTCGAACTTCGTGTTCGTGTAGATCGGGCAGGACGCCGGCGTGTCCGTCGACCTGCAGCTGAACGACAGCTGGATGCTGCCCCAGTTGCCGCCCTTGGCGGACTCGCCGCCGGGCTTCATGTTGTCGTAGTCCTCGACCGGCTGCCAGAACACCCAGGCCTGGGGCTCCAGTTCGCGCAGGTCGTTGACGATCTGCTGGGCGAGGCCGAGACCCGGACGCATGTCGGTGAAGCTCTGGCCGTCGCCCCAGTCGCCCTCGACCTCGCTCATCCACAGCGGCTTGTCGGCCGCCTTGGCGAGGTCGCGCACGGTGGTGCGCTGCCCGGTGCCGTAGGTGTGGACGTTCATCTGGTCCACGAGGTCCTTGGACCCTTGCGAGTAGGAGTTCCAGTTGTTCGCGAAGATGGACGGGTTGGTCTCGTCCATCGCCGAGATCTCGGACTTGACCTTCGCCTTCCTCAGGGCGGGGGCCAGCGCGGCGAGAACCTTCTCCTGGAGCGCGGGGCCGATGTGGGCGCCCTCCTGACGGCCGCCGACGGGCTGGCCGTCCGCGCCCAGACGAGTGCCCCAGTAGCCGGTGTTGGGCTCGTTGAACGGGTCGACGGTGTCGACCTTGATGCCCTCGGCCTTCTCCAGCCGCTTCGTCGCCCCCGCCAGGTAGGCGGCGAAGTCGTCGACCGAATCGGCCTTCAGCTGGTCGGTGTTGGCGTTGAAGCCGCCGGAGACATAGCCGCTCTCCGTCATGAACCAGGGCGGCGAGTTGCTGAACGTCTCCCAGTGGGTGATGTCCTTCTTGATGCGGTCCACCCACCAGCGCTGGGTCTTGTCCGCCTTCGGGTTCCAGTCGGCCGCGTCGTCGGCGCTCCACCAGTCGGTGTCCGTGCGGGTGGTGCCCGCGGGCGCCTTCCACCAGCCCTCGACGGCCCCGCCGGCCCGCAGGTAGTCCTTGACGTCGGGGGCGTTGCCGCCGCCGATGTTGTACCGGGCGATGTTCAGCGCCAAGCCGTCGTCACCGAACAGCAGCTTCGCGAGCTTCTCGCGGATCGCCGGGGGATAGTCGCCGGTCGCGTTGGCGAACCAGACCAGACTGGTGCCCCAGCCCTCGAACTTCTCCTGCTTGTACGAGGGATCGGGGGTGACCGTGACGGACGAGGCCGCTGCCTCGGCCGCCGCCTGCGCGTCCGGCGACGGCGCGCTGACCAGGGCGGCCGAAGTGGCCAGAGCGGTGATGCCGACGACTCCCAGAAGGTGTCGCGTGCGGGTACGGCGTGCCAACGTGTGCTCCCAACTCGGATGTGGTCGCTGCGGTGGACCGCCGAGCCCGCACCGTACGCGGGTGCGCACGGACACGGGGCACGACGGTGTGCCCCTTGGATCAAGGGAGTTCAGGGATGGTGCGGGTGTGGTGCGGGGTGTCGCTCAGTGGGCGGGCAGCCGCAGTACGGCGACTTCCCTCGGCGCGAGGACGAGGACACCGTCGGCATCCGTACCGCCGGACAGGCGCTCTCCGTCGAGGCCCGGCAGCGGTACCTCCTCCTCGCTGCGGTTCACCAGGAACAGGAAACGGCTTCCGCCGCCCTGCCGTACGGTCAACTCGACGCGCCCACGGGCGGGTTCGGGCAGCTCGCTGTCGACACCGGCCGGCGCGAGCAGCCCCGGCAGCAGTGCCGCGAGGCCGTCGGCACCGAGGCGCGTGGAGACGTACGACGCCGAACCCGCGCCCGTCGTACGGCGGGTGACGGCCGGACGGCCCGCGTACGCGCCCGAGCGGTAGTGGGCCAGGACCTCGACCTCGGGGTCGGTCACATCGATCCGGTCGGTCCACACCGTGCCCGTACCGCCGCCGTCCACCTCGACCGACTCGCCGTCGAGCAGCGGGCCGAACTCCTCGACGCGGATGCCGAGTACGTCGCGCAGGGCGCCCGGGTAGCCGCCGAGCCAGATGTGGTCGTTCTCGTCGACGACACCGGAGAAGTACGTGGTGACCAGATGGCCGCCCGTCTCCGCGTACCGCGTCAGCTCCTTGGCCAGCGTCGCCGGCACCATGTGCAGGACCGGGGTGATCAGCACGTCGTAGCGGCTGAACTCGGTGCGCGTGGTGACGATGTCGGCGCGGACACCGAGGGAGAGCAGCGCCGAGTACCAGTTCAGGCCCTCCTGGCGGTAGTCGAGGAGGGCCGTGGGGTGCGAGTCCTGCTCGCTCGCCCACCAGGAGTCCCAGTCGAACACGATCCCGACGCGGGCCGGTTCGCGCTCGGAGCCCGCGATCGGCGCCAGGTCCTTCAGGGTCTGGCCGAGGGCGGCCACCGCACGGAAGACCTCGCTGTCGGCGCCGGCGTGCGGCACCATCGCGGAGTGGTACTTCTCGGCACCGGCCGCCGACTGACGCCACTGGAAGAAGCACACGGCGTCGGCGCCGTGCGCGACGTGCAGGAGTGAGTCACGGGCCAGTTCGCCCGGTCTCTTGGCCACGTTGACGTGCTGCCAGTTGACCGCGCTGGTGGAGTGCTCCATCAGGAACCACGGACGGCCGCCCGCGATACCGCTGGTCAGGTTGGCGGAGAAGGACAGCTCGTCGCGGTCCTGGGGGCCGGGGTGGACGTAGTGGTCGTTGGAGACGAAGTCGATCTCGCCCGCCCAGTCCGGGTAGTTCATGCCCTTCGTGCCGCCCATCACCATGAAGTTGGTGGTGATGGGAACCTCGGGCGTGTACTCGCGCAGGATGTCCCGCTCCGCGACCAGATAGTCCTTCAGCGCGTCCGAGGAGAACCGCTTGAAGTCCAGCTGCTGGGTGGGGTTCGGGTGCGAGCCGGCCAGCCGGGGCGGCAGGATCTGCGCCCACTCGCTGTAGCGCTGCGACCAGAACGCCGTGCCCCAGGCGTGGTTGAGGGCGTCGAGGGTGGTGTAGCGGGCGCGCAGCCAGTCGCGGAAGGCGTGGGCCGCGTCGTCCGAGAAGTCGTAGATGTTGTGGCAGCCCAGCTCGTTCGAGATGTGCCAGGCCACCAGGGCGGGGTGGTTGGCGTATCGTTCCGCCATCTTGCGGACCAGGCCGAGCGCGTGGCTGCGGAAGACCGGGGAGGTGGGGCGCCAGTGCTGGCGCGCGCCCGGCCAGACCGTCTCGCCGGTGGCCGTCACCGGGAGGATCTCGGGGTGCGCGGTGGTGAGCCACGGCGGCGGGGACGCGGTCGCGGTGGCCAGATCGACGCCGATCCCGCCCTCGTGCAGCAGATCCATGATCTCGTCGAGCCACCCGAAGTCCCAGGTGTCCGCGTCCGGCTGGATCCGGGCCCAGGAGAAGATCCCCACCGAGACGATGTTGACACCGGCCTCCTGCATCAGCCGTACGTCCTCCTCCCACACCTCCCGAGGCCACTGCTCGGGGTTGTAGTCGGCGCCGTACGCGAGACGGGGCACGGAGTCACCGTCCGGCCCGTACGGCAGACGGGACGGGGAGGCGGAGGTCATGGTGGTCCTTCCAAGGTACGGGGGGTACGAGGAGCGGCCGGCGTTGACGCTGTCCGGCCGCTCCTCGGCTGCTACTGCCCAGCTGCTACTTCTCGACGGTGAAGCCCTGCTCCGTGCCGTACTTGATGGAGGCGTCCTGCCAGGTCTTCAGCGCGTCGGCGAGCTTCGTGCTGGAGACGTAGGCCTTGCCGACGGTGTCGTTGAAGATCGAGTTGGCGTACTGCTGGAAGGGCAGGTACGACCAGTCGCTCGCGACGTTGGCGGCGGAGTCGGCGAAGATCTTGTTCGCCTCCTGGCCGTCGAAGTAGTCGAACTTCTTGCTCAGGAACGCCGGGTCCTGGAGCTGGGCGTTGGTCGCCGGGAAGGCGCCCTCGTCGACACGGGTCTGCACACCGTCACCGGCGTTCGCGTACTCGACGAACGCGTAGGCGAGCTCCTTGTTCTTGCCCAGCTCGGGCAGGGCCAGCGAGCTGCCGCCGTTCTCCGCGCTCGCCTTGTCACCCTTGGTCCAGGCCGGCATCGGAGCCGCGCGCCACTGGCCGGACGCCTGCGGGACACCGCTGACGAAGTTGGCGGGCATCCAGGCGCCGGTGGTCAGGGTGGCGATGGTGCCGTCGCCCAGGCCCTTGTACCAGTCGTCGGTCCAGCCGTTGATCGGCGAGACGAGCTTCTCGTCGATCAGCTTCTGCCAGGTGTCCGTGTACTTCTTGGCACCCGCGTCGTCGAAGTTGACCGACACCTTGGTGCCGTCGACCTTGTAGGGGCGCGAACCGGCCTCCCACAGAAGGCTGGTGGTGAAGCCCGCGTCGCCGGCGTCGTTGGCGATGTAGACCTTGGGGTCGGCCTTGTGCAGCTTGCGGGCCGCCTCGACGTACTCGTCCCACGTGGTCGGGACAGCGATCTTGTACTTGTCGAAGACCTTCTTGTTGTAGAACATCGCCATCGGGCCCGAGTCCATCGGCAGGCCGTAGACCTTGTCGCCGTCGCTCACGGCGTTCCACGGGCCGGGCGTGTACTTGGCCTTGAGCTTGTCGGCACCGTAGGGGGCCAGGTCGGTCAGACCCTTGGTGAGGGAGTACTGGCTCAGCGCGAAGTACTCGACCTGCGCGACGTCCGGGACGCCCTTCTTGGCCGCGATGGCGTTCGACAGGGCGGTGTAGTGCTTGTCGCCGGACCGCTCGGCCACCAGGTTGATCTTGACCTTGGGGTACTTCTTCTGGAAGTTCGCGGCGACCGACTTCAGCGTGGGCTCCCAGGCCCAGACATTGACCGTGCCGCCCTTCTTGAGAGCCGCCTGGATGTCCGCGGCGGAGACGCCCTTCTGGTCCGAGCTGTCGTCGTCGGAGCCGCCGCAGGCGGTCGCGCCGAGGGCGAGAACGGAGAGCAGGGTTATGCCGCGCATCAGGCGGCCGGTGGTTCTACGCATCGAGGTGCTTCCACTTCTTCGTGGGTGGGACGGGGTGAGGGTGAATGCTGTGTGAGGGTGAAATGCGGTGAAGCCGAGGGGGTGTGGGGCCTGAGGGTGGATCACTCCTTGACACTTCCGGCGGAGAGGCCGGACTGCCAGTACTTCTGGAGCAGCAGGAACGCGGCGATCAGCGGGATGATGGTCAGCAGTGAACCGGTGATCACCAGGTTGGTGACGACGTCGCCACCGATCGTCTGGGCCTGGTTGTTCCAGGCGTCCAGACCCAGGGTCAGCGGGTACCAGTTCGGGTCCTTGAGCATGATCAGCGGCAGGAAGTAGTTGTTCCAGGTCGCGACCGTGGTGAACAGCAGGACGGTCACGGTGCCGGGGGCGAGCAGGGGCAGGGCGACCTGGAAGAAGGTGCGTATCTCGCCCGCTCCGTCGATGCGGGCCGCCTCCATCAGTTCGGTGGGGATGGCCTCGGTCGCGAAGACCCACATCAGATACAGACCGAAGGGCGACACGAGCGAGGGGATGATCACCGCCCACGGGGTGTCGGTCAGACCCATCTTGCTGAACATCAGGAAGGTGGGTACCGCCAGGGCGGTACCCGGGACGGCGACGGCACCGATGACCACGGCGAACACGGCGCGCTTCCCGGGGAAGGTGAACTTCGCCAGCGCGTAGCCGCCGAGGATGGCCAGCAGGGTGGCGCCGCCGGCGCCGAGCACGACGTACAGCAGGGTGTTCAGCAGCCAGCGGACGAAGATGCCGTCATGGTAGGTGAACGTGTCGTGGATGTTCTGCCAGAGGGCGAAGTCGCTGCTGAACCACATTCCGGACGAACTGGCCAGCCCGTCCTGGGTCTTGGTGGCGCTGATGACCAGCCAGATCAGGGGCACGACCGTGTAGACCAGGATCAGGCCGGTGAGCACGGTCAGCAGGATGCTGCGCTTGGGACGGCCGGGGTTGTGCTTGCGGCGGGTGCGCAGCCGGGGCGCGCCCTTGGAGCCGCCGGTGGCCTGTGCGGATGCAGCCGGGGAGGTGGTGGTGACGGAGCTGCTCATGGTTCACGCTCCCTTGCGCATGCCGCGGAGCTGCACGACATAGGCGATGACCATGGTGATCAGCCCCATGATGATGGCGACCGCCGCGGAGTAGTTGTGCTGCTGGCCGTTGAAGGACAGCGAGTACGTGTAGAAGTTCGGGGTGAAGTCGGTCGTGATGGCGTTGCGCGCCAGTGGCCGCAGGATGGCCGGCTCGTTGAAGAGCTGGAAGCTGCCGATGATCGAGAAGATCGTCGCGATGACGAGGGCACCGCGGATCGCGGGGAGCTTGATGGCCGTGATGATGCGGAACTGGCCGGCGCCGTCGATCTCCGCGGCCTCGTAGAGCGAGAGCGGGATGACCCGTAGCGCGGAGTAGAAGATCAGCATGTTGTAGCCGATGAACTCCCACGTGACGATGTTGCCGATCGACGCCAGGACCAGGTCGCTGGAGAGCGGATCGGGCAGTGTGACGTCGAACGCGCTGTTGATGTCACCCACCAGGCCGTACTTGGTGCCGTACATGAAGCCCCACATCAGGGTGGCGACCACGGCGGGCACCGCGTACGGCAGGAAGATCGCGATGCGGAAGAAGTCCTTGCCGAAGAGGCGTCCGCTGTCCAGGGCCAGGGCGATCAGCAGGGCGATGCCGAGCATGATCGGCACCTGGACGGCCAGGAAGAGTGCCACCCGGGTGAGGGACTGCCAGAACTGGTCGTCCTTCAGGGCCTGGGTGTAGTTGTCCAGGCCGACGAAACTCGTGCCGCCGATCAGCTGGTCCCTGAAGAGGCTCAGGTAGATCGAGTACCCGATGGGTGCCAGGAAGACGAGGGCGAACACCGCCACGAACGGGCCTATGAACCCCCATCCCGTCCATGAGCGGCGGTCCCTCTTCGCCGCGGGCCGGGCCGGGGCGCGCTTCGCGGCCACCGGTGGTTCTAGGGTCGTCATTGTCCGTGCCTCGCTCGTCCGTCTCGGAACCGGCGCTGGTCCGCCGCCGCCCCGATGTTTACGTAAACATCTCTCGCCGCGAGACCTCCACGAGAGGCCCACCGGCTGTTATGTTTACGTAAACATCTGATGGCGGCATGTCTACACCGCTCCCCCGACGCTGGTCAAGGGTCGTCGGGCGCAACTGTGGACCGAGGAGCGAGGATTGACGGGTGGACACAGCTGACGGCACCTCGGCCGAGCCGGCGCGGGCGCGCGCACGCACCAGGAAGCGGGCCGCCCGGCGCACGCAGAGCGCCTCCATGGCGGACGTCGCCAGGGTCGCCGGAGTGTCCTCGCAGACCGTCTCCCGGGTGTCGAACGGCTTCCCCGGCGTCAACGAGGAGACGCGGCGGCAGGTCCTCGCGGCCATGAAGGAGCTGGGCTACCGGCCCAACAGTGCCGCCCGGGCCCTCAAGCGCGGCGAGTTCCGCACCATCGGTGTCATCACCTTCGGCCTGTCCACCACCGGCAACGTACGCACGCTGGAGGCGATCGCCACCTCGGCGGCGCAGGAGGGGTACTCGGTCACCCTGCTGCCGGTCGCCGTGCCGACCCAGGACGAGGTGCGCGGAGCCTTCTCGCGGCTCGGTGAGCTCGCCGTCGACGCGGTCATCGTCATCCTCGAAGTGCACCTCCTCGACGCGTCGACCCTGTCCATGCCGCCGCACGTCCAGGTGGTCGTGGCCGATTCCGACGCGGGCGACCGCTACACCGTGGTCGACACCGACCAGGCGGGCGGCACCCGGACCGCCGTACGGCATCTCCTGGACCTCGGACACCGCACGGTCTGGCATCTGGCGGGCCCCGAGGGCTCGTACGCGGCGCAGCGCCGCACCGACGCCTGGCGCGCCGAACTCCTCGCGGCCGACCGGATCGCGCCGCCCCTGGTGCGCGGCGACTGGTCGGCGGAGTCCGGCTACCACGCCGGTCTGCGGATCGCGGCGCTGGCGGACTGCACGGCGGTGTTCGTGGCCAACGACCAGATGGCACTGGGGTTGCTGCGGGCCCTGCACGAGAGCGGGCGCAGGGTGCCCGACGACGTCAGTGTGATCGGCTTCGACGACATCCCGGAGGCGAGCTCGTTCCTGCCGCCGCTGACCACGGTGCACCAGGACTTCGCCGAGGTGGGGCGGCTGTGCGTGGAGGGGGTGCTGCGGCAGATGCGGCAGGACGCCACCGAGCACGGGACGACGCTCGTGCCGACGCGGCTGGTCGTGCGGAAGAGTACGGCGCCGCCGCGTTCGCGGTGAGTGGGCCGTTTCGGCGCTTCGAAACATTCGACGTTCGCGAAGTTTCGGCATTCTTGAGCCATCCCTGATTTCCTGCCGCCCGGCCTGTTGACGGCCCCATGCCTCGCCTTTACGTTCTGCGGGACATTCGGAAACCATTCCGAAACTTTCGGGACCGGAATGGTTGTCGGAAGAAGGGAATGCCATGGATACCCGCATGTCCATCGCCTCTCGCGCTCGTGGGGCACTCACCCTCGGCCTGGCGGCCCTGCTGGCCACCGCCGGCGTCACCGCCCTCTCGGGGACCGCCCGGGCCGCGAGCACACTGGGCGCCGCCGCGACGGAGAAGGGCCGCTACTTCGGAACCGCCGTCGCCGCGAACCATCTGGGCGAATCCGCGTACGTGACCACACTCGACAACGAGTTCACCTCGGTCACCCCGGAGAACGAGATGAAGTGGGACGCCACCGAGAGCGCCCGGGGCTCCTTCACCTTCACCGCCGCCGACCAGATCGTCAGCCACGCGCAGAGCCACGGTATGAAGGTCCGCGGCCACACGCTCGTCTGGCACTCCCAGCTGCCCGGCTGGGTGGGGGGACTCGCCGCCGCCGACCTGAGAACCGCGATGAACAACCACATCACGCAGGTGATGACGCACTACAAAGGCAAAATCCACTCCTGGGACGTCGTCAACGAGGCGTTCCAGGACGGCGCCAGCGGTGCCCGGCGCAGCTCGCCCTTCCAGGACAAGCTGGGCAACGGCTTCATCGAGGAGGCGTTCCGCACGGCCCGCTCCGTCGATCCGGCCGCCAAGCTCTGTTACAACGACTACAACACCGACGGCGTCAACGCGAAGAGCACCGCCGTATACAACCTGGTCAAGGACTTCAAGGCGCGCGGCGTACCGATCGACTGCGTCGGCTTCCAGTCCCACTTCAACAGCGCCTCCCCGGTGCCCGGCGACTACCAGGCCAACCTCCAGCGCTTCGCCGACCTCGGCGTCGACGTGCAGATCACCGAGCTGGACATCGAGGGCTCGGGCTCGGCCCAGGCGACCAGCTACGGCAACGTGGTCAAGGCCTGTCTCGCCGTCTCGCGCTGTGCCGGTATCACCGTCTGGGGCATCACCGACAAGTACTCCTGGCGGGCGAGCGGCACCCCGCTGCTGTTCGACGGCAACTACGGCAGGAAGGCCGCGTACACCTCCGTGCTCACCGCACTGGGCGGCACCGGTTCGGGCGGCGGTGGCACCGCGGGCTGCACGGTGACGTACACCAAGGCGGAGGAGTGGAGCGACCGCTTCAACGGCAAGGTGACCGTGACCGCGGGCAGCTCGGTGATCAGTACGTGGACGACCACGGTCACCGTGACCTCCCCGCAGAAGATCTCCACGACCTGGAACGGCACGCCCACCTGGGACAGCAGCGGCAACGTCATGACGATGAAGCCGAACGGCAACGGCAGTCTCGCGGCGGGCGGGTCGACGAGTTTCGGGTTCACGGTGATGACGAACGGGAACACCACGGCGCCGAAGCTGGGGGGTTGCACGGCGTCCTGACGGCATGTCCGCGCGCTCACACCGCCTGTGGGCACCTCTTGACGGGGGTGTCCACGGCCCGGCCGGCCGGATCACCGGGCTGCCCTGATCTGTGATCCGGCTCGCGGCGCGGGCGGGGGCCGCGGCCCGGGTGTGTGCGTGACAAGCGGCAGCGGGAGCCGCGTACCGAGCAGCCTGACCACCCAGCCGCCGGACGACGATCAACGGCAGGGGCGAGACCGACCCGGGGACGAAGGAACGGATGCCGGTGACGGCCCGCCCGCTGGACCAACGGCCGGGCCGGTTCGTGCGGGGCCTCGTCCGCGAGGGGACGGTGATCGGCGGCCGGCCGGTTCCCCGTGAGGCCCCGCACGCCTTGCCCGTGCCGGGTGCCGGGCGCACGCTGGTCGTATGGCTGCGCACGACGGCCCCACGCTCATCACCTCCGTCCAGCGGGCCTTCCGCCTCATGGAGGCGGTGAGCGCGCATGCGAACGGAGCGCCGGCCAAGCAACTGGCACGTGAGACGGGGCTGCCCCTGGCCACCGCCTACCACCTGCTGCGCACGCTGGTCCACGACGGCTACCTGCGGAAACTGGCCGACGGCGGGTTCATCCTGGGGGACAAGGTGCGGTCGTTGCAGGTCATGGGCGGCGGACAGGCGCTGCTCAGCCGGGTCCGGCCCACCCTCGCCGCGCTGCGTGACGAGCTGGCGAGCGCCGCCTACCTCACCTTCTACGAGGAGGGCGAGATCCGGGTCGCCGAGATCGTCGACAGCCCCCGGGCGCCCCGCGTCGACCTCTGGGTGGGATTCGAGGACGCGGGACACGCCACCGCGCTGGGCAAGTCCGTGCTGCGGGAACTGGACGAGGACGCCCGCAAGGACTACCTCTCCCGCCACCACCTCAACGACCTCACCCCGAGGACGATCACCAGCCGACCGGAACTGCTCCGGCGTATCGATTCCTCACCCGTGGCTCCGGCCGTCACCGACCTGGAGGAGTACGCCCTCGGCACGGTCTGTGTCGCCGTCCCCGTCTACCGGGGCGACACGCTCGGCTCGCTCGGCGTCTCCCTGCCGGTGGACCGGCTCTCCCGGCTGCCGGAGATCCGGGCGCGGCTGATCCCGGTCGCCGACCGTGTGACCAGGAGTCTCTCGCTCACTATCTGAAATCCCTCTCCTTGTTGCCGCCCCGGCCGATCGCGTTTCCTGGATGCCTGGACGAAACAGGCATTTCGGGGATTCGCCCCGTACACAGGTGAGGACTGCGGACGGAACATGAGTCAGGCCCGACACCATGATGGCGACCACCGGCTCGTGCGAGCGATCAAGAACCGCATGGCTGTACTGCCCACCCTGCGCATCCTGCCCGTACTGATCGTCTCCGCCGTCGTCCTCGGCGACCTCTTCGGCGGAGCCCGGACCAACTGGCTGCCGCTGCTCGCCGCCGGGCCCGCGCTGGCCGCCACCACCAACGGACCGCGCGGTGTCCTCGGCGTCGGCCTCCTCGCAGGGGCGCTCGGCGCGACGCTCGGCACCTGCTACGGCGTACCGGCCCGCGAGCTGGCCGCCGTACTGTCCGCCCTGGCCGCCGTGACCCTGGCGAGCGGCCTGGCCAGCGCGCTGCGCGGGCGCCGGGAACGGGTGCTCGACGCCGTCCGCTCGGTCGCGGAGACCGCCCAGCACGCCCTGCTCAGCCCCGTACCGGCGACGGTCGGCCCCTTCCAGGCCGCCGTCCGCTACAGCGCGGCGGCGGCCGAGGCCCGGATCGGCGGTGATCTGTACGCGCTGATACCCACGCCGTACGGGGTGCGACTGATCGTCGGCGATGTGCGCGGCAAGGGGCTGCCCGCCGTGGGGACCGCCGCGCTGGTGCTCGGCGTCTTCCGGGAGGCCGCGTACGACGAGCCCGATCTCCTCGCCGTCGTCGACCGGATCGAGCGGAGTCTCGCCCGCAACCTCGGCGTGGACGACTTCGTCACCGCCGTCGTCGCCGGATACCCGAGGTCGGGCCACCTGGAGGTGGTGAACTGCGGGCACGCGCCCCCGCTGCTGGTCCGCGCCTCGGGCGCCCTCGTGACCGTGGAGCCCACGCACCCGGCCCCGCCCCTCGGACTGCGCGCCCTCACGGGCCACACTCCCGACCTCCAGGTGCTGCCCTTCACCGACGGCGACCAGCTTCTGCTGTACACGGACGGGGTCACCGAGGCCCGCGACCGGGGGCGTGCCTTCTATCCGCTCCACGAAGGACTGGCCCGACACGCATGCGAGGAGCCGGCCCGCACGCTGGACGCGCTCCACGAGGAACTGCTGAACCACGTGGGCGGCAGGCTCGACGACGACGCGGCGCTGCTCCTCATCCGCAAACCGACGGTCCGGGAGGTGGTGGTTCCCGAACCGTCGGTGTGCGGACCGGCAATCACTGCGACTACGGTTTCCGACGCCGCCGTTACTCGCCAGAAGGCGCGGTCAGCGTGACCCCGAGCGCGACCGGCGTACCGAAGTTCGGTGTGCCGTCCGCGTTCCAGGTGAACTTCTGCGCTCTGGTGGTGCGGTTCATGTCGCAGCCGCCGGAGGTGGAGTTGTTGGCGTGGTAGACGATCCAGTCCTCGGTCCCGTCGGGCGACTTGAAGAACCCGTTGTGGCCGGGGCCGTACACGCCGTTGGCGTTGGACCGCTGGAACACCGGGTTCGGTGACTTGACCCAGGAGGAGGAGCTGAGCGGGTCGCCGGTTCCGTTGTACGTCAGCATCCCCAGCTTGTAGTCGGGCGTGGAACAGTGGCTCGCCGAGTAGACGATGAACGTCCTGCCGCCCCGCTGGAGCACCTCGGCGCCCTCGTTGACCGCGCCGCCGACCGTCTCCCAGCCGAGGGTCGGGGTGGACAGCACCCGGCGGGTGCCGCTCGCCGTCCACGGGTTGGACAGCGGCCGGATGAACATGGGCTGCGAGCCGTTGTAGAACGTGCCCAGGAGGTAGAGCGAGCCGTTCAACTGGAGGATGCCCGGGTCGAGTTCCCAGGTGTTGTCCTGCGTCGGGTCGAGCAGGTCGGCCTTGAAGCTGTAGGGCCCCATCGGGTCCAGGCCGGCGCTCTCCAGCACATGGATGCGCTGGGTGCCCAGGTCGTACGGCTCCCGCCCGGCCGTGTAGTAGAAGTACCACCGCTTCCCGTTCGGGCCGTCGAGCAGATGGAACTCCGGGGCCCACATCGTGCCGGCCCCGTTGGGCCGGGTCAGGTTGAAGATCACCTGGTCGGTGGCCGTGGCGAGCCCGGCGAGCGTGCTCGCCCTGCGCATGGTGACCGTCGAGTTCCAGGTGGTCGTGGCGAGGTAGTAGTAGCCGTCGTAGTACGTCAGCCAGGGGTCGGGCCCGTGCTGGGACAGCGGGTTGGTGAACGTGTGCGTGCCCGTACCGCCCCCGCTCGTGAAGCCGGGCAGCCGCCACACCCTCCCGTTCGCGGTGGCGCACGGGAGTTGTACCAGGTTGGTGTTCGAGGCCGACGAACCGCCGCTCGGCGTCACGCACTTGCCCGAGCTGACGGACACCACGTTGAACGTCCTGTCGGTGCCGGAGACCGTCACCGGAACGAGCCGCCACTGCTGGTTCGTTCCGCTGTGGCAGGGCCACTGGATGATCGTGGCGTTGTCCGCCGTCGACGCCCCGTAGACGTCGACGCACTGACCGGACTGCGTGGTGATCGTGTACGTGTCGGACGTCCCGGCGACCGGGGTCCAGGCGAAGTTCTGGTTGGCGCCGGAGCTGCAGGTGAAGGCGCGCAACTGGGTGGCGTTGGTCGTCGAACCGCCGGGCAGGTCAAGGCAGTTGCCGCCGTTCTGGTTCACCCCCGTCGAACTGAACGTGACGGCGGCGGACGCGGGCGGCGATGCCACCAGGAGGGCGACCACCATGGCGAGCACGGCGACGAGTACGGCCGTACATCTGGAGCGGGTGGATCGGGTCACGTGAGGCACATCCCTTCAGGGTCCGTACGCCTTGACTTCGAGAAGTCCGACGGAGCTGCTGCCCGTGCTGGTGAGCAGCACCCGTAGCCGGGTGGTGCTGGTGGCGGTGAAGGAGACGGTGTTGTACTGGTTCTTGGCCAGCGCGTAGGCGCCGGCGCCCGGTACGTCCACGTAGGTGCTGCCGTTCCAGTACTGGAGCTTCCACGCGGAGGGCATGTCGATGCCCTGGTCGTCGTCGAAGAAGTACACGTCGGCCTTGTTGAGGGTCTTCGCGGCAGGCCAGGTCAGCTCGGCCCACTGCTGGCCCGTCTCCGGCCAGGTCCCCCAGCGCGGGTTCACCGTGTCGTTGGACGAGGGCGGATCGACGCCGTCGTTGACCGCGGCGACGCTCTCCCAGGAGGAGGTGTACGACGCGGACGCCGTCGCGGAGGACGCCTGGTTGGCCGGTGGCTGCGGTGGCTGGACACCACCCCGGTTGAACACCTTGACCTCGGTCAGGCCCGTCTTGGCGCCGGAGGCGTTGGTGGCCAGGACGCGGATGCGCTGGGCGGTGATCGCCGGGAACTGCACGAGGTTGTAGTTGGCGCGCGGCGCGGCCGGGGTCCTGGTCTGGCTCGGCGCGTTCACCCACGAACTGCCGTCGTAGTACTGGATGTTGTACGCGGACGGCGCCCGGTAGGTCGTACTCGCCGGGCGGCTGTCCTTGAAGTACAGGCGCACCTCGTTCAGCGTGCGCGCGGTGCCGAGGTTCAGCTCGTACCAGTCCTGGCTGTTCGGGGAACCGCCGGCGCCCCAGAACGGCTCGTTGGTGGGATAGCCGTCGACCGCGCCCGAGACAGTGCTGCCGGACCCGGTGTACGAGGCCGAAGTCGTCGCCCCGGAGGCCAGGTTGGTCAGGTCGGCGGTGAGGTCGACGCCCGCCTTGGCGAGCATGTCGACCATGCGCGGGCTGCTCTGGACGACCTGGTTGGGTGCCTGGAGTCCGGTGACCGCCGTGTTGTAGGTGACCGTGCCGCTCGTGGTGACGGCACCGGTGGCCGGGTCCCAGGTGAACGGCACCAGGGAGTTGACGGTGGCGGCCCGGTTGCCGTTGACGTAGATCGAGTAGCCCTCCGGGATGCCCGGGTAGCGCACCACCCCGTCGGACGGGTCGTCCCAGACGATCGACAGGTCGGCATTGCGGTAGCGGAGGTTGTTGACGGTGAAGTGGCTCCAGCCGATGTCGATCGGTGAGAGCTCCACCTTGGCGTCGTTGCGTGGCCGGAGCCCGGCGACGTCCTCGATCACCGTCCAGTTGCTGCTGCCCAGGATGTTGTGGTGGATCCAGGAACGGTAGTCGATGCTGCTGCCGTTCCAGTCGGCCCAGAACTCGTTGGCGTCCGGCCACTGGGTGTTGCCGCCGACGTACTGCGCCCAGGCGTTCCAGTACAGGAGCTTCTTGTAGTCGGTCGCGTTCATCCAGGAGTTGGGGTAGTTGCGCAGCACCGAGGAGTAGAGCCTGAACTGCACCGTTGAGTTGATGGTGGAGAAGTTGTTGGACCCCGGCTCCCCGGCGTCGGCCGCCGCCTTCTTGTCGACCTGGTTGGCCGTGTAGAAGGGGAAGACCGGGTACTGGGCCGGGTCGTCGAACAGCCGCAGGGCCTGCTTGTACGTCGCCGTGTTGGGGACGGCGCCGACCGAGAACGGGTAGTAGTTGTTGATCTCCTTCCAGGGCACCCACTCGTTCGTCGACTTCAACCGGTGCTCGAACAACTGCCGGTTCGGGTTCCACAGCACGCTGACGATGGCGTCCTTGATCTGGGTCGCCAGCGTCCGCATCTCGGTCGCCTTGGCCGTGTTGCCGATCGCCTCGTAGGCCTGCGCCGCGGCCAGCGCGCCGCTGTACTGGTAGGCGGACTCGGCGCGGTCCATGTTGCCGGGCTTCCAGTGGAAGGAGACCGCGTCGGCGTCGTTGCCGGTCAGTGCGCCCCAGTCGTACTCGATGAGCTTGTTGTTGTCGTGGTCGTAGGTGGCGAGCTGCCCCTTGACGTCGCCCTCGGCGTAGCGCGCCAGGTTGGCGGCGATGGCCGGCTGGCCGCCGTGGAGCTGATAGCTCTTCCAGGCCGCCTCGGCGATGTACTGGGTGTAGCTGTTGGACCAGTTCTCCGGGTCACCCGGGTTGTCGAGGAAGCGCCCGCCCTTCGAGGTCTGGCCGACGCTCAGCCAGTCCCCGTACGCGTAGGCCGGGTTGCGCAGGTACTTCAGGTCGTCGATGTGCATCGGCTGGGTCAGCGCGATCGCGTTGTTGTAGCCGAGGACGCCCTCGGTCGACGTCGGGAACTGGAAGGTCTGCCCGGGGATGTCGGCGTCCAGGTTGTTGAAGCGCATCAGCCACCAGCGGTAGTAGACGCTCTTCTTGATCGCCGGTTCGGGTACGTCGATGTAGGGCACGTTCTGCGCCCACCACAGGTTGTAGGCCCTGACGTGTGTCGCGAAGGCGGTCGCGTTCGAGTAGCCCGCGTAGGCGTTGTACTCGGTGAGCGACTGGGGGATCTCGTCGGTGACGAAGCCCATCACCACCTTGGCGGTCACCGTGGCCCCGGCCGCGATCGTCACCGAGCGGTTGAGGCCGCCGCTGGTGACCGTGAAACCGTCGCCCGTGATGCGGGGGCGGAGGGTGGTCAGGTTGTTGTAGGCGCTCGCCTGGCCGGTCAGCTCGCTGCCGGTGCCCGTCGTGGCGTACGGCGAAGTCGCCCGCAGTTGCAGGGTGGTTGATCCGCTGCCGTTGTTCTTGATCGACAGGTTGGTCACGGCCACGTTGTTCTCGGTGATGAACTTGGTCTGGTTCACCGTGACCGAGCCGCTGGTGTGCACGCTGTTCCAGTGGCTGGGCATCTGGCGGCGCTGGGAGACCTGCTCGGTGAAGGTGCCCGGACTGATCGCGATGCTGTAGGCGTTCTGGTCGTTGACGCTCTCCCAGTAGGCGACATGGCCGCCGAAACCGAGTATCGCCGGGTCGTGGGTCTTCATGAAGAGCCCGCGGCCACGGCTCATCAGCCAGGGGCCGGCCGGGTCGTCGCCGGTGCGGGCCAGCAGCCGGTCCATCCAGAAGTCGGTGCCGGAACTCTCCGCGTCGTAGATGGCCTTCATCATGTCGCCGGTGGTCTGGGCGACGGGCGGGGCCGGGACCGCGGGGCCGCTGAAACTGGGGAACCCGATGGTCTGCGCGGCGGCGGCCGGGGGTGCGGTGAGGACGGAGGCGAGGGTGAGCAGCAGGGCGACGAGGAGGTATCCCGTGCGCCGACGTCGTACCAGTAAGGAGTGCGGTCTTCTCATCGGAGGCTCCCTGTCCCGTTGCCTGACAGACGTGTGGTCGCGATGGCGCCGACGTTCATGATCCGAAGAGCACAGAAAACTGACCTGAAAGGTTTTCGCAACGTAGGAGCGAGCTGATGAGGTGTCAAGAGGGTTGGTTGAGGGCGGAGTTCAGCGAGTAGGTGGATCGCCGGCTTCAGGACTGCGGAGCCGTCGAACCCCTGATGACCACCCGGCAGGGCAGCGCCTCCGTCCCCGAGCGCCGCACCCCGCCGATCGCGCTGAACAGGGCGTGCGCCGCCGCCCGGCCGACCTCTTCGAGGTTCAGGTCGACGCTGGTCAGCGGCGGCCGGGCGCCGGAGGTCAGGACGTGCCAGTCGTCGAAGCCCATGACGGACACGTCCTCCGGCACGCGCCGGCCGCGCTCACGCAGTACGTCCATGACGCCGCGCGCGATCTGGTCGTTGCCGCACAGCACCCCGTCGACCTCCGGGTGCCGGTCGAGCAGCAGCGCGGTGGCCGCCCGCCCCCAGCCCTCCGACCAGGCGCCGAACCTCGGATCCTCGACCGGGCTCAGACCGGCGTCGGCGAGCGCGCCCATGGCCCCCTCGGAGCGCTCCCGCGCCGCGAGATACCCGGGGTCGCCGGTGATGTGCGCGATCCGGGAACGGCCGCACGCCAACAGGTGTGCCACGGCGATCCGGCCGGCGTCCACGCTGTCCGGGACGATGGACAGATCCGCCGGATCGTTCGAGGGCGCGTACGCGTAGACCACCGGGACGGGGAGTTCGCGGCCCAGCGACGGACGCGGGTCGGTCCGACTGCCCACCACGATCAGACCGTCGACCCGACGGCCCAACAGGGCCCGGACATGGTGTTGTTCGCGGATCGCGTCTCCCCGGGCGTCGCAGAGGAACACCGCGACCTCGCCCGCCCCGAAGGCGTCCTCGGCGCCCATCAGGATCGGGATGCTGAACCGGCCCTCCAGGTCGCTGGTCAGCAGACCGACCGTGCCCGTCCGCCCGGCGAGCAGGCCGCGGGCCAGCTGGTTGGGGCGGAACGACAGCCGCTCGGCAGCGTCGACCACCCGCTGCCGGGTCTCGGCGCGCACCTGGCTCCGGCCGTTGAGGGCCTTGGACGCGGTGGCGATGGACACACCCGCCAGACGGGCCACGTCGCTGAGTGTCGAGGGTTGCGCACGAGAGGGGCCGGTGGCCTGTGCCATGGGTGAACTCCTTCTCTCGCCCTGCGTGCGTAAACCGTACGCGAGTTGTTTCGGCCTGGGCGTGGCATGCGCGGTTTCACAGGTTTCGTCAGCCATCAGGTCTCGGTCGCCGACTTCCCTTCTGTGCAAGGGGATTGACGGGTCGTGAGCCAAGTCCCTACGTTCAGAAAAGCTTTTCGGTGTCTTTCCGGCTCAGAACCCAGCAGAACCCAGCAGAACCCACACGAGGGGGATCGTCATGGGGAGCACGACCGGGCCACGTGGAAACAGACGTGGACGCCTCCGCAGACTTGCCACTGGTGCCGTCGCCTTCCTCGCCGCCGCGAGCCTGGTCACGGCCTGCGGCTCCGGGGACGAGGGCTCGGACGGCGGAGGCGGAGGCGACGGCGGGGGAGCTGCCGGCGTCACGGGCAAGGACGACGGAGCCACGCTGACGATGTGGACCCGGGCGGCGACCAGGCCGCAGAGCGAGGCCCTGGTCAAGGCGTACAACGCGGGCCACAAGAACCAGATCGACCTGACCGTCATCCCCACCGACGACTACCAGGCGAAGGTCGGCGCGGCGGCCGGGTCCAAGGACCTGCCCGACCTCTTCGCCTCCGACGTGGTGTTCGTCCCGAACTACACCTCCAGCGGGCTCTTCGCCGACCTCACCGACCGCATCGACGCCCTGCCCTTCGCTGCCGGTCTCGCCCAGTCGCACATCAAGGCGGGCACGTACGAGGACCGGAAGTACGTCGTCCCGCACACCCTCGACCTGTCGGTGCTCTTCTACAACAAGGACCTCTACCGGCAGGCGAAACTCGACCCGGAGAAGCCGCCCGCCACCCTCGCCGAGTGGGACCAGCAGGCACGCGCCGTGGACGCGCTCGGCGGGGGCGTCAACGGCACCTTCTTCGGCGGCAACTGCGGCGGCTGCGGTGTCTTCACCTGGTGGCCGTCCATCTGGGCCGCGGGGGAGGACGTGCTGAACAAGGACGGCACCGAGGCGACCCTGGACTCCGCCACCGCGAAGAAGGTCTACGACACCTACCGGGGCTGGGTCGACGACGACATCGTCGCCCCCGGCGCCCGTGACGAGACCGGCGCCACCTGGACCGGCGTCTTCCCGAAGGGAAAGGTCGGCGTCATGCCGATGCCCTCGACCACCCTGGGCCTGATGCCCAAGGACCTGGACCTCGGCGTCGCGCCCATCCCCGGACCCGACGGCGGCAAGTCCACCTTCGTCGGCGGCGACGCCATCGGCATCGCCGCCACCAGCAAGTCGGCCGACCAGGCCTGGAACTTCCTCGCCTGGTCCCTTGGCGACGAGGCACAGGTCGACGTGGTCGCCGCCCACAAGGACGTGGTGGCACGCACCGACCTCGCGTCCAACAAGTACTCCAAGGCGGATCCGAGGCTGGTGGCCATCAACCAACTGGTGGCGGACGGCCGGACCCCGTACGCGTTGAAGTTCGGCCAGACCTTCAACGACCCCAACGGCCCCTGGCTGAGCATGATGCGCGATGCCGCCTTCGGCGACGGGTCGGACGTGGACGAGGACAACGACGCGGTGAGCGCGTCACTGGCGGACTGAGCACGCGCCCCTGTCCCTCCAGGGGCGCGGGCCTGTGACATTGTGCGGCTCCGCCGCGTGGGCGCGACCAGCCCCCACAACCCGCAGCGCACGGCAGAGGAGAGCCATGCACGTGAAGGCGCCCAACCGAACGGCTCCAGCGCACCGGAGCCCGCCGGAGCGCCCAGCCCACCCCCAGCGGGCCCCGGCGCGCCGATGGTGGACGTCCCGCAAAATACAGGGCCTCGCCTACGCCGCCCCCACAGCCGTGTTCGTCACCGTGTTCTTCTTGCTGCCGCTGCTGCTCGTAGGGCGGATGTCCCTCAGCGACTGGCCGCTCCTGGCCGGCGACCGAGGCATCAACGCCCCCGAGAACTACACCGACGCCACCGACACCACCCTGTTCTGGCCGGCGGTCCGCTTCACGCTCCTCTACACGGTGATCGTCACGGTCGTCCTCCTCGGACTCGCCCTTCTCCTCGCCCTGCTGGTGCAGGAGTCCCGCCCGGCGGCGGGTTTCTTCCGCACCGTCTACTTCCTGCCCAGCGCCCTCGGACTCGCCTCCGCGTCCCTGCTCTTCTGGGGCCTGTACAGCCCCACCACCGGACCTCTCAGCCGCATCCTGGAGAACCTGGGCCTCGTCGACGACCCGGTGTCCTTCCTCGGCACCCCGACCTCCGCCCTTCTCTCGACCGTCTTCCTCATCGTCTGGAAGTTCGCCGGGTTCTACATGCTGATCCTTCTCGTGGGCCTCCAGCGCATCCCCCACGAGGTGTTCGAGGCGGCCCGCATGGACGGCGCGAGCCGGGGCCAGATCTTCCGCTCGATCACGCTGCCGCTGCTGCGCCCGTCCCTCGCGCTGACACTCCTGCTCTGCGTGACCGGATCACTGCTCGCCTTCGACCAGTTCTTCGTGCTCACCAAGGGCGGACCGGACAACAGCACGGTCACCGTCGTCCAGTTGATCTACCGGGAGGCCTTCCAGCGGATGAACCTCGGTACGGCGGCGGCCCTTTCGGTGATCGTGCTGGGCGTGCTCCTCCTGCTCAACGCCCTCCAGTTCCGCGGCCTGCGCCACGCAGACGAGTCATGACAGCCCGTACGCCAGCGGAAGGGAGACCACGGTGCTGACCCGCGCCCTCGGCCGTACGCCCTACTACGTCGTCGCCGGAGGACTGGCCGTCATCTTCCTCTTCCCCCTGGTGTGGAACGCCTGGGCGTCGGTCAGCGGCCAACCCGGCACCGCACAGGAGTCCGGCTACGGCCTCGGCAACTACCGGACGCTCCTCGACTACGACGCGGGCCTGTGGCAGTACTTCCTCAACAGCACCATCGTCTCCGTGCTCACCGTCGCCCTGACACTCGGAGTGTCCCTGCTGGGCGGCTACGCCTTCGCCCGCTTCGACTTCCCCGGAAAGAACCTGCTGTTCCTGCTCACCCTGGCCATCCTCATGGTCCCGTACGCCACCCTCCTCATCCCCCTCTACGTCCTGCTCGGCCGACTTCACCTCCAGAACTCACTCATCGGACTGAGCCTCGTCCTGGCCATGTTCCAACTGCCTTTCGCCACCTTCATGATGCGGATCTCCTTCGAGGCGGTGCCCCGTGAACTGGAGGAGTCGGCGCTCGTCGACGGCTGCGGTACGGCGGGCGCACTGCGCCGGGTGCTGCTGCCCGCCGTACGACCGGGGTTGATCACCGTCGGCCTGTTCGCGTTCCTCGCGGCCTGGAACGACTTCATCGCCCCGCTGATCCTCATCTCCGACAGCGAGAAGGCACCTCTGCCGCTGGCTGTGGCCAACCTCCGGCAGCAGAGCATGGGCGCCGTCGACTACGGCGCCACCGAAGCCGGTGTGGTGGTCCTCGCCGTGCCCTGTCTCCTCCTCTTCCTGCTGCTGCAACGGCACTACGTACGAGGCTTCATGTCGGGCGCTCTGAAGGGCTGACCAACCGGATGAAAGGCATCAATTGGTGAGCGATGACCGAGAGTTGTCGACCGTGCTGCCCGTGGCACCGACCCGGGGGCGGCTGCGCCCGCTGGGCCTGGACGAGGTGAGGATCACCGGCGGGTTCTGGGCCCGGCGCCGGGAGACCAACGCCACCGCCACCCTCGCCCACTGCCGGGACTGGATGGAACGCGTCGGCTGGACCGGCAACTTCCGGGCCGTCGCCGAGGGCCGTATCCAACGGGACCGACGGGGAAGGGAGTTCGCGGACTCCGAGATCTACAAGCTCCTCGAAGCGATGGCCTGGCAATCCGGCACAGGCACAGGCACCGGCGCCGCGCTCGACCAGGACATCGCCGCGCTCACCGAGGCCGTCGCATCCGCCCAGGATCCGGACGGCTACCTGAACACCGCCTTCGGCCACCCCGGACAGCAGCCCCGCTACAGCGACCTCGAATGGGGTCACGAACTGTACTGCTACGGGCACCTGATCCAGGCGGGCGTCGCCCAGGCCCGCGCACAGGGCGAGGGTGAGCTGACGAAGATCGCCCGACGCGCCGCCGACCACATCTGCGCCACCTTCGGCCGGGGTGGCATCGAGCGGGTCTGCGGCCACCCGGAGATCGAGACGGCCCTCGTGGAACTGGCCCGGCTGACGGGCGAGGAGCGCTACCTCGACCAGGCGGCCCTGTTCATCGACCGCAGGGGCCAAGGCACGCTCGCCGACGGCGAGTTCGGCCGCGTCTACCACCAGGACGACCTGCTGGTGCGGGACGCCACCGTGCTCCGAGGCCACGCCGTCCGCGCCCTCTACCTCGCGTCCGGCGCGGTCGACGTGGCCGTGGAGACCGGGGACGAGGAACTGCTCGCGGCGGTCGGGCGTCAGTGGGAGGCGGCGGTCGCCAGGCGCACCTATCTGACCGGCGGCATGGGCTCCCATCACCGGGACGAGGCCTTCGGCGACGACTTCGTCCTTCCGCCCGACCGCGCCTACTCGGAGACCTGCGCCGGCGTCGCCTCCGTACAGCTCAGCTGGCGGCTGCTCCTGGCCACCGGCGACCCGCGCTACGCCGACCTCGCCGAGCGGACCCTCTTCAACGTGGTCGCCACCTCCCCGTCCTCGGACGGCCGGTCCTTCTTCTACGCCAACACCCTGCACCGGCGCCACCAGGGCGCCGTACCCGCCGCCGACGCGGTGAGCCCGCGCGCCGAATCGAGCCTGCGCGCGCCCTGGTTCGCGGTGTCCTGCTGCCCGACGAACGTGGCACGCACCCTGGCCCAACTGCCCGCCCACCTGGCCACGGCCGACGACCAGGGCATCCAACTCCACCAGTACGCCGACGCGGAGATCGCCACATCCCTCACCGGCGGCCACGACATCGCCCTGAGCGTCCGCACCGACTACCCGTCCGGCGGCATCGTGACGGTACGGATCGACCGCTCGTCCCCGGCCCGCCCCTGGACCCTGTCGCTGCGCGTCCCCGCCTGGACGGAGGGCGCCACGGCCTACCTGGTCGACCCGGAGGGGACCTGCCGTACGGTCGGCCCGGGCACCGCATCGGTCACCCGGGTCTTCCTTCCCGGCGACGAGATCCGGCTCGAACTGCCCGTTGCGCCACGGTGGATCGCCCCGGACCCGCGCATCGACGCCGTACGCGGCACGGTCGCCGTCCAGCGCGGCCCGCTCGTCTACTGCGCCGAGTCCGTGGACCTGCCGGACGGTCGTGAGGTGGACGGCGTACGAGTGGATCCGTCCGCCGAGCCGGAGGACGGGCCGGAGGGCACCGGCACCGTTGTCGCGCCGGGTGAACTCGCCGAGCCGGACGGTCCCGGCGACCCCGTATGGCCGTACCGGCCACTCGACCGAGCCACCGTTTCCACCGCCGAGCGCACGGGAATCGTCCTGGTTCCCTACAACTCCTGGGCGAACCGCGGCCCTTCGACGATGCGCGTGTGGCTGCCGACCACAGAGACGTAGACCGGACGAACTCCGGATCAGGCCCCCCGAACCCCACGATCGGAGCCCGAGATGACCCAACCTCCAACCCGTCGAAACCTGTTGAGACTCGCCGCGGGAAGCGTGGCCGCCACGCCACTCGCGTACGCGGTGCCGGCTGCGGCCCTCCCCGCGGCGCCGGCGTCAGGCGCCGCCGTCGCCGCCCCGCCCGCCGCCTGGTCCGTGCAACCCTTCCCCCTGGACCAAGTGACCCTGGGCGACGGAGTGTTCCGGCGCAAGCGCGACCTGATGCTGGAGTTCGCCAGGTCCTACCCGGCGGACCGCATCCTGGCCGTCTTCCGTGCCAACGCGGGCCTGGACACCCGCGGCGCGCAGCCGCCCGGCGGCTGGGAGACCGCCGACGGCAACCTGCGCGGCCACTTCGCCGGTCACTTCCTCACCCTCGTGGCGCAGGCGTACGCCGACACCCGTGAGGCCGGACTGAAGACGAAGCTGGACTACCTGGTCACCGCGCTCGGCGAGTGTCAACTGGCCCTGGCGGACCACGGATCGCCGCGCCCCAGCCACCCCGGGTTTCTGGCCGCGTACCCGGAGACGCAGTTCATCCTGCTGGAGAGCTATACGACCTACCCCACCATCTGGGCGCCCTACTACACCTGCCACAAGATCATGCGCGGCCTCCTCGACGCCCACACCCTGACGGGCAACCAGCAGGCCCTGACGATCGTCTCGACGATGGGCGACTGGGTGCACAGCAGGCTCAGCCGCCTGCCCCAGGCGCAGTTGGACCGCATGTGGTCGATCTACATCGCCGGCGAGTACGGCGGTATGAACGAGGTGCTGGCCGACCTGTACGCCCTCACCGGCCGGGCGGAGCACCTCGCAGCCGCCCGCTGCTTCGACAACACCGCGTTACTGGACGCCTGCGCCGACAACCGCGACATCCTCGACGGCAGGCACGCCAACCAGCACATCCCTCAATTCACCGGCTACACAAGGCTGTTCGATCACACGGGGACGACGAAGTACGCCAGTGCCGCGCGCAACTTCTGGGGCATGGTCGCGGGCCCCCGGACGTACAGCCTGGGCGGCACCGGCCAGGGGGAGATCTTCCGGGCGCGGAACGCGATAGCCGCGACCCTCGCCGACAACAACGCCGAGACGTGTGCGACGTACAACATGCTGAAGCTGAGCCGGCAGCTGTTCTTCCACACGCCCGACCCCGCCTACATGGACTACTACGAGCGGGGCCTGACCAACCACATCCTCGCCTCCCGCCGGGACGCCCGCAGTACCACCAGTCCGGAAGTCACCTATTTCGTCGGCATGGGCCCGGGAGTCGTGCGCGAGTACGACAACACCGGTACCTGCTGCGGCGGTACGGGTATGGAGAACCACACCAAGTACCAGGACTCGGTGTACTTCCGCTCCGCCGACGGCAACGCGCTGTACGTCAACCTCTACCTCGCCTCCACCCTGCGCTGGCCGGAGCGGGGCCTCGTCATCGACCAGACGAGTGACTACCCGGCCGAGGGTGTGCGCACCCTGACGTTCCGCGAGGGCGGCGGCAACCTCGATCTGAAGCTCCGGGTGCCGTCCTGGGCCACCGGAGGCTTCACCGTCACGGTCAACGGGGTTCCGCAGCAGGCCGGGGCCGTTCCCGGCAGCTACCTCAACCTGAGCCGGAACTGGCAGCGCGGCGACCGGATCACCGTCGCCGCCCCGTACCGGCTGCGCGTCGAACGGGCCCTGGACGACCCCACGGTCCAGTCGCTGTTCTACGGCCCGGTCCTGCTGGTCGCCCGGAGCCAGGCCACGACCTTCCGCACCTTCTCCTTCTACAAGGACTTCACGCTGCAGGGCGACCTCGCCGCCTCGGTCAGACCCGAGGGCCGCCCGCTGCACTTCACCACGCACGGCCTGACCCTGGCCCCGTTCCACATCGCGGACACCGCCCGCTACCACGCCTACTTCAGGCGCTCCGAGCCCGTCGTCGTGTTCGGCACGGCCACCTCCGGGGTGCCGAACCGCGCCCGCACGGACGGTCTGACCTTCCTCGACGTGCTCTGGGCGCGGGCTCCCTTCGCCTCCCAGGGGGCCTTCCTGGACGCGGTCCGGGCCCTCGCCGACACCTGGCTGTCCCAGAGCCTGTTCAGCCGGACCGAGCGGGACGCGGTCGTCGCCGCTGCCGTCCGGGCGAACCTGACGCGCTGACGGCCGGAGGGAGGGGAACCGAGCGGTTCCCCTCCCTCCGAGCGTGCACTCAGCGTCGTACGAGTGTGATCCGGTACGTCGTCGTCCGCGTCCCGTCCTCACCGGTCACCGTGACGACGGCCCGCGTCCGGCCGTGCTCGAGGACCTTGTCGACCGTGATGTTCGCATAGGGGTCGCGAGCCGTCGCCGTGACCTCGGCCCGTGCCGGATCGCCGGTCGCGACCCGGTAGTCGGTCGTCCCCGGGTCGAACGACGCGACCGGAACGCCCGCCACCTCGATCGACGCGGCGGCCGAATCCGAGGCGACACCAGGCGACTTGGCGTACACCTCGAGCTCGCTCATGGTGAGGTAACCGCCCTGACGGGCCGTCATGACCACCCGCACCCCGGCAGCGGGCCCCGCCGTCAGCGGTACGTCGATCACCTGCGCGCCCTCGGTCCCGACCGGGACGGTGCCGCTCGCGTCGGTCCATGTGTCGCCGCCGGCCGCCCGCACCTGCACCTTGAGGCTCTCCGGGAAGGACGCGTTGGACCCGTCCCGGTAGAAGTGCGCGACGACCCTGCTCAGGTCACGGGCCTTCGGCAGTGTGTACGTGATGGTGTCGGAGGCGTTCTTGGTGTTCCCCGACTTCCAGTTGGACCACGCCTTCTCTGTCAGGTCGCCGTTGCGCAGCTTCTCGGCGGAGTACCCGTTCTCGGTGAACGTGGCGGCGACGGAGACGTCCGAGTCCGGCGCGATGTTCGTCGCCACCGGTTCGGTGACCTGGACGCGTACGGTCGCGTCGGCCGTACCGCCGCCGACGATCCGGGCGACGCCGTGCAGGGTGACGGTCCCGGTCGTGCCGAACGCCCCCTCGGTCGCCGGGTCCCAGGTGACCGGAAGGCCGGTCCGGCCTCCGTGCGCGCCGACACCGGCGACCGTGGCGGGCAACTCCGGCTGCCCGCCGACGTAGGTCTTGGCACGGCCGGGCAGGGTCGAGGCGATCGTGTCGACGGTGACGACCGCCTTCGCGGGGATCGTGCGACCGAGAGCGTCGGTCGCCTCACCCCTGACCCGCACGGTCCCGGCCTTGCGCCAGGCCCGGTCCGACGGCAGGTCCCACACCACGGGCAGCGTGCCCCGGGCGCCGTCCCGGAACACCGGCGTCACCGTCTTCGGCAGCTCGGGCCGCAGACCGGGGACGGTGAACGTCGTCGTGGGCTCGGTGCGCAGCACCGTCTCGTCGAGCACGGCCCAGCGCTGGTTCGCCGCCGAGGTGGGTGTGTACGTCGACACCTTGGCGCCGTCCGTCGTGGACTGCCCGGTGACGTCGAGCAGACGGCCGGTGGCGGCGTTGACGAACGTCCAGGTGCCGTCGCCGGTGGTCGACAGGATCCACTGGGCGCCGCTGTCGGGTTCACCGGCCGCCGGGTCCGGGTTTTCCAGGACGGCCACGTTGTCGCGCACGGCGAGCTGTCCCCCGGTGGTGGCGCTGATGAGGGCATAGCGTTCGCGGTTCTCGGTGCCGGTCGTCAACTGCCGTACGAACCAGAGCTGTTGGGGGTTGGCGGCGTCGGTCGTGCGGATGACGACACCGGTGCCGTCGTCCGAGGAGGCCAGCGACTTGCCGCTCTGGGCGCCCTGGAGCCGGTAGACGTGCCCGGGCTGTACGAGGGCGGCGTCCTTCGCCACTCCGCTGACGCCCTCGACCAGGAAGGTCGTCACCGACTTCGCGGGGACGGTGAGCGTTGCCGACCGGTCGGTCACCCGGACCGGTGCACCCCGTACCAGCGCGCCGTCGGCGCTCGTCACCACGGGCGTGACGGAGGCCTTCCGCGCGATCCTGCCGAAGCGCGAGAGATCGAGGGTCACGGAGCGCGCGGTCGTGCCGCTGTTCACGTGCACCGCCGTCGCCGCACGACCGGACGCCTTCACGGCGGCGACGGTGGACGCGTCGTCGGTCTTCACGAAGTGGTCGCCGGGGCGGATGAAGTGGGTGAAGTTCCGGATGGTGTGGAACTTGGAGTTGGCCTTGATCGGGCACGTCTCCAGGGTGTCCGTCGCCGTGCAGTCGAACGGGACGTGGATGCTGCCCCAGTTCTTGCCGGCCGCCGCCTGTGGGATCGAGTCCTCGATCGGCTGCCAGAACACCCAGGCGGAGGGCTCCAGTTCACGCATGTCGTCGACCATCCGGGTGGCGATGCCGAGCCCCGGTTCCATGCTCGTGAAGTCGGACCCGGTACCCCAGGTGCCCTCGACCTCGCTCATCCACAGCTTCTTGTCGGCGCCCTTGGCGATGTCCCGGGCGCTGGTGCGCATTCCGGTGCCGTAGGTGTGCACGTTGAGCTGGTCGACGGCGGCCCGGGCGTCGGTGCCGTAGGCGTTCCAGTTCTGGGTGAAGGTGGTCGGGTTGGTCTCGTCCATCGCGGAGACGGTGGCGTCGGTCCTCGCCCCGGCGAGTGCCTTGTCGAGAGCCAGGACGACCTTCTGCTGGAGCGCCGGCCCGGCGTGCGCGCCTTCCTGACGGCCGCCGGAGGGCTGACCGTCTGCGCCCAACTGGGTACCCCAGTAGTTGGTGTTGGGTTCGTTCAGCGGATCGATGGTGTCGAACCTGATGCCGTGCCGCTTCTCCATCTCCTCGGTCACCCGCACCAGATAGGCGGCGAACGCGTCGACACGGTCCGCGCGGATCTGGTCCGTGTTCGAGTCGAAGCCCCCGGAGACGTACCCGCTGACCGTCTGGAACCAGGGCGGCGAGTTGCTGAACGCCTCCCAGGTGGTCACCTTGTCCTTGATCTGGTCCACCCACCAGCGCTGGTTCGCGTCGGCGTCCCAGTTCCAGTCGTCCGGGTTGTTCGGGTCCCACCAGTCCATGTCCTTCTGGGTGGTGCCCTCGGGGGCCTTCCAGAAGCCCTCCATGGTGGCGCCGGCCTTCATGTAGTTCGTGCGGACGTCCGGGGCGTTTCCGCCGCCGATGTTGTAGCGCGCGATGTTGAGATCGAGCCCGTCCTCGCCGAACAGCATGTCCACGAGACGTCTTCGGATGGGCTCTGGATAACCGCCCGTCGCGTTGGCGAACCAGACGAGGCTCGTTCCCCAGCCCTCGAACTCCTGCTGCTGGTACGACGGATCGATCCGCACGGTGACCGTGTTCTGCGCCACCGCTTCCGCGCTCGCCGCGGGCTGTGGGACCAGCAGACCCGCGCCGAGTACCAGGGGGATCGCCGGGGCCAGAGCCCGGACGGTGCGATGGCTGTGCCGAGGGGACACGGCACTCCCTTCCACGACAAGGAGACGAACAGAACCGAACAGAAGGAATCGCGCTGACGGCATGCTTGATGACAAAAATGAACACGTCAAGATGGTGTGCGATGTCCTTTGGCGCGGCGGCCACCTTCATCTGGACACTCGTCCACGGTCTTGGGCGTACCGGTCGCCGGCGTTCTCGACCCGGGGCGGTGACACGCATCGTGCGTGGTCCGAGCCCGGGAGGCCCCCGCGGCCGGAGGTCGCTGTCGGACACTGCCCTGCGCGACCTGGCCGACCACGGGTCGAGCCAAAGCGGCTCGTATGCACTCCTCGGCTCCCGATCGTCGCCGCCATGGTGAGCGACGGACTGCAGGCAGTCGGCGAGAACGGTTGGGTTGGTGCCTGATGACAAAGGCGCCACCGGGAGCTGCGTTCTTGTGAGCACCGCCTGATCGGGTGGTCCACGCGGTCCTACGGTCCGGCTATGCATACGAGTCGCAGCAGAGGGACGCCCCTGAAGGGGCTGCGCGGCACCGCGCTGGCGGTGCTGCTCACCACCGGGACGCTCACCGCGGTGGCCCCGGAGGCGCACGGCGAAAGCACGCGCACCGAGGCGCCCGTGGCGTCGTCGAGCACGGCGGTCGCCGGGGTGACCGAGACGGTGGTCCGGGTGAAGGCACCCCTGCCGGCGTCCTTCGGGACCCGGCCGGCGGCGTGCGACTGGCTGTCGTACCTGCGCTACCGCTCCTCCGGCGGGCCCGCGGAATCGGCCGACGCCGACCGGATCCTCGTCGCCCAGCCGGGCATCCTGGAGGGCGCCGGGGCCTTCGACAGCGTCGCCCGCAACACCGTGGCGCGCGCTGCCGAACGGGGCCTGCACATCGAGTTCTGGGCCCTGGACCGGCGCTCCAACTGCGTGGAGGACCACACCGGTATCGACTCCGGCGACCAGCACGCGGCCGTCGACTACTACTACCGGGGCAAGCAGGTCGCGGGCCGTACGTTCGCCGGGTTCGTCGGCAACGACCAGCTCGGGTGGATGGCGAAGCTCGGCATCGAGCAGACCGTCCGCGACCAATACACGCTGCTCACCGCCGAGTTGCCCGACCAGGGGGTGCGCGAGCGGAAGGTGCTGTGCGGCGGGCACTCCCTGGGCGGTGTGATCACCGGGTACTTCTCGGTCGCCGACTTCGACGGCAACCCCGCCACCACCGCCGACGCCGGACACCGCCAGTGCGCGGGGTACTTCGCCCTCGACACCACCGTCTCCACCTCGCTCGCCGACCTGAGCGGCAGCATCCCGGACGACACCAACCTGCCCGACATCGGCCTCGGATACGGCGTCGTGCAGGCCGGGCTCGACAGCGGACTGCTGCCGCGCTCACTGTCCGCGCCGGTCCTGCTCAACGCCGAGACGATGACCCTGCTGGCCATCGCCGGACTCGGCGCGACACGGAACCCGGGAGGTGAGGCCGACCTGCCGTCCTATCTGCCCGCCAACGTCAACATCGAGGCGACGAACCGCTTCCTGTTCTCCAAGGACGCCGGCACCTTCCTCACGGGCTCACCGGCGGTGAAGGACTTCCGGCTCACCAACGAGACGGTGCTCGGCGCACTGCTGGACGACAACTCCGTACCACTGGCGTTCCTGCAGAGCAGCGTGGGGTTCTTCGACGGCGGCCCGATCGTGGACAAGAGCTTCCCCGTCGCCAACGGCGGTGACGAGCAGCCGGGGCTGTTCGGCACCGCGTACAAGGCCATCCCGGACCGGCCGCACGGGCCGCTCTACACCTGGCGGAACTACGACCGCGTCGGCGATCCGGACGACCCCGGGTACCGGTCGGCGGACGGGACGCCGTTCACCGGCGCGGGCAAGGAGGTCACCGACATCCAGGAACTGGCCCGCAGCCTCGCCGGGCAGCCGCTCGACTTCACCGAGCAGTACTTCCCGACCAAACTGGTCACCGACCTCGAACTGGCCACCTCCCCGCAGGTGAAGCGGCTCATCGTGCATCCCGACGGGCTCACGGCCAACCCGACGCTCACCGTCCTCGCGGGCGACGGACTGCTGGCGGGCCGGGTCCCCGCCGACCTCGATCCCGTGGTCGCCGACGGCTACCAGCACCTCGACGTGCTGACCGCCGCGCCCACGCAGAACAACGGCCGTCCCGAGCCCGTCTCCACGAGCCTCACGGAGTTCGCCCGCGACCCCCAGTAGCTCCCTCGGCTTGCTCCCATGGAAGAAGGGCCCGGGAGGAAATTCCTCCCGGGCCCTTTCCCGTACGGCCTCCCGTACGACTTTCCGTACGGCTGCGGGTTCAGACTGCTCAGACCTTGCCCGCCGCGAAGTCGGCCGCCGCGCCGGCGTTCGCCGTGTAGCCGAGGTGAGCCAGCACGTCACCCCCGCCGTTCTCACAGATGGGGTCGCCCTTGGCGCAGAAGTCGATGGTGCGGCTCTGGTAGGTGCCGGTGACGCTCTTGCCGAGGGCCCGGATCGGATTGCCGAACAGCAGCACCGCGGCGACCTTCCCTTCCAGCGAGGCGGGAATGGTGGCCACGATCGGACTGCCGACCACCGCGCCGGCGCTGCTGATCCCGATGGAGTTGTCGACGACGTTCGCGCCCTGCGAATAGCCGACCAGAATGAAACGCTGGTTCGGGCACGCGGACGCCTGGCTCCTGACGTGGTTCACCAGATCCGAGTTGCCCTGTGCGGCCGACGTGAGGGAAAGGTCCGCGGGGTAGTTCACCTTGTAGCTGGACAGGTTTTTGCCCGTCAGTTTCCGCTGGAGGGCGGAATACACCGGGTCGCCGACGATCGCGCCGAGGGTGCCCGGCTCGAACGTGCCGCGAGCTGCGACGACGTCGATGTCGGTGCAGGCGGCGGCGGGTGCGGCGGCGGTGGCGGCGGGCGCCGAGAGGGTGGTGAGTCCGGCTCCGCCGACGAGTGCGAACGCGGCGAGACAGAAGCGAATACGCATGGGGGGATCCTTTGCGGGTGTGGCGCGGTCAAGCGCCTATGAGAAAGGACATCCCGAACGTATTCGCGTTGACGCACTGAGGGTTATGGACGGGAATTCAGGAATTCCTCGTTTTTTTGTGCCGAAGTGAGTGCCAGGATCAGATCAAGACGGCTGTCGGGGTCGTGCAGGGCCTCGCCGAAGACTTTCTCCAGCTGACGCAGGCGATAGCGGACCGTCTGCGGGTGGATGTGCAGCCGGGCGGCGACATCGGGCACGTTGCTGCCACTGAGCAGCCAGGCGAGCAGTGTCTCCGCGAGCCTCCCGCGCTGCTGCTCCGAGACCGCGTCGAGAGGAGCGAGAGCGCGTCCTTGCAGCAGGTCGAGCATGGGTTCGTCGCTGTGCAGCAGCAGGGTCGACAGGTGGTCGGCGCAGCGCACCACCCCCTGCCGGGGGAGTATCCCGCGCCCCATCAGCCCGAGGGCCCGGGTGGCCCAGCGCAGCGACCTGGCGGCCTCGGTGAGCGGCACCGTCGGCCCGATCGCCGCCGGCCGCCCCCGCAGCGCGAGCGTGAACGCCCGGCCGCCGAAGCCACCCGAGCCGTCCGGGTCGGGCACCAGCATCCGCGGCGGCCGGGACTCCATGTCCACGAGCGCCCCGGCAGCCGCCAACGGCCGCTCCTCGTCCCGCTGGTCCGATGAGGCCGCCAGGACGACGACCGCGACGTACGGCGGTACGGACCACCGGGCACCGTGCGCCAGGTCCCGCACCGCCTCCGGGGTCGGCTGCTCGCCCAGCAACAGGGCGAGCAGCCGGCCCCGGCGGCGCTCCAGCTCGTGCGTGTCGCGCAGCTGCCCCTCCGCGTAGCCCGCCGCCGCGGCCTCGGCGACCTCGTGCACGGTCCGGAACGCGAGCTCGCCCAGCCTCGCCATGACCGAGGAGTCCAGGCCGAGTTCCTCCGTCGTACGGCCCAGCAGCCGCCAGGCGTGCAGCCCCCCGACCCGCAGCGCTGACTGCAGGGTCTCGAGGCTGTGGCCCTCCAGTGCCTCGCCGCGCCCCAGCTGGTGGTAGATCGCGGTGATCGAGTCTCCCCGGGCGCGCGGGTCGGCGATGTGGTCGACGAACAGGGTGAGCGCCTGCACCACCCCCGATCTGAGGTGTGCGCGGTTCGTTCCGTCGGCCGACCGGGCGGCGTACTCCGGGACCTGTCTGTACACCTCCTCCTCCACCTCGTCGGCGACGGCCGCCAACTGGTCGCGCAGCAGTTTGACCAGTTCGGGTGGTACAGGGGCGGCTCCGGGGCCGTCCGGTGCGTCGCGCGGGGCGGGGGTCGCCACGAAGGGCCCTCCTTTCACCCGGAAGCGGCTCACCCGGGGGCTGGTGCCCGCGGGGTGAGGGACGAGTCCTGGGTTGGACGGATGTCCCCTGCGCTCCGTTCCGTGCCCCGACGGTACCGGCCTCACTCCGGCACCCCCAGCCCCCTGGCGAGCATCGGCCACGACGCGCTGAACTCCCCCTTCCAGTAGGCCCAGCCGTGTCCTCCTCCCGTGTAGTAGTGGGTCGTGACCGGGACACGGAGCAGTGCGAGCGTGTCGGTGAAAGCGTGCGCGGAGAGCCACAGGGCGCTCTCCAGCGCCTCGGGCAGCCAGTCACCGGTGCCGCCGACGACCCCGCTGCCACTGGAGACGTACAGGGGGGTGCCGCGCAGCCCCTCGGCGCGGGACCGCGGGTTGAAGTCGTGCCAGGTGAGGAGGTTCAGGAGAGGGCTGCCCCACAGAGAGCGGGGCGCCAGGTTCTCGCGGGCCACGATGGCGTCCACGAGTGGGGGCACACCGGGTGCCATGGTGTCGAGGATGCCGCTGTACGAGGCCGCCGCCGCGAACACGCCCGGATGGCGTGCCGCGTGCGCCATCGCTCCGTAGCCGCCGGTGGAGACCCCGGCGACGGCCCGGACACCGGAGGCCCGGTACGCGCGGGCGAGCAGCGCGGGGACCTCCGTGAGCTGGAAGGTCTCGTAGTCGGGGCCGCCGCGCCAGGCGGTGGGAATGCCGGTGGGCCCCGCGTCCGGCATCGCCACGATCAGGTCCCGGCCCTCGGTGAAGGCCTCGATGTCCGTCTCCCGGGTCCAGGACGTGTAGTCGTCGTGGGCGCCGTGCAGCAGATACAGCACGGGGTAGGTCCGCCCGGTCTGCGTGCCGAAACTCGACGGCAGGATCAGCCGTACCGGTGCGCTGCGGCCCAGGGCGGGGGACGACACGGAGACGTCCAGGGTGCGGGCGGAGAGCCGGGTCACGGCTTCGGCGGTGGCGGCTCTGCCGCCGAACAGCGCGGTCAGGCCGATGGCCGTCGCGGCTTTGGTGACGGTGCGTCGGGACACTCCGGTGCTGTGCTGGGCCATGACTTGCTCCTCGTCGTCCGGTTCAGCGGCTCTGCTCGTCGAGTGCGCGCCGCAGCTGGGCGGCGATCTCGTCGACGTAGGGCGGGTCGAGCAGCGACAGATGGTGGCCCGCGACCGGTACGACCGTCAGCCGGGGGCACACCTCGTCCCAGCCGAGCGCCTCGTCGTCCCGTTCGTACGCCGGGTCGCGCACGGTGTGCGGAGCGGGCTCGGTGGCCCGGTACAGGACCACCCGCCCGTCGTAGGGCCCGGGTTGGTGGGCCTCGCCGATCCTCAGGTCCAGGTAGGAGGAGCGCTGGTGCTCCAGGGCGGTGGGCGGTACGTCGGCGACCTCGCGCAGGGCCCGCAGCACGGTGTCGATGCGCTCGCCGTCGTCGTCCATCGCGAGCAACTCGTCGTACGGAAGATCCAGCCGGCCCCCGTACGCGTCGGCGACGTGACCGGCGAAGCCCTCGAAGTGGGCGCGGATCCGGTCGGCCGGGCTCTCGCCGGGCCGGGGGAGTGGCCGTACGGAGTCGATGAGCACCACGAGCTCCACGTCCCGCCCGGCCGCGATGAGTTGGCGCGCCGTCTCCTGCGCGACGAAGCCACCGAAGGACCAACCACCCAGCAGACAGGGCCCGTTGGGGTGGGCGGATGCGACGGCATCGGCGTAGCGGCGCGCCTTCTCGGTCACCGTACGGGCGTCCGGGAGCCGTTCCAGTCCGTACACCGGCCGCTCGTCTCCGAGCCGTTCGACGAGCGCCCGGTAGACGTCCGTCGTGCCGCCGGCGGCGTGGACGAGGAAGAGCGGGGCCCGGGAACCGGTGGCGTGCAGGGTACGCAGGGGGTAGGCAGGCTTGCCGGCCGGAAGCGCCTGTTGGAGGTGGTCGGCCACCGACTGGACGCTGGTGGCACCGAGCAGCTCACGCAGGGGCAGCTCGACCCCGAACTCGCCCTGCAGGGCGGTGCGGATGCGGACGGCCATCAGGGAGTCCAGGCCGAGGTCGGCCAGAGCGGTGGAGGGCGTGATGCGGGTCACCGGGTGGCCGGTGACGGCGGCGATGTGCTGACACAGCCGGCCGGAGACCGACATGTCCGGTACGCCGGCCACTTCGGGTGCCGCTGCCGTCGTGGCCGTCGCACGCCCGTCCGTCCACCAGTGCCGGACGTGCCGCCAGCGCGGCGCGGGCAGGTCGATCACATGACCCCGGGGCGACGGCAGGCGCCCGCCCCCGCAGTACAGGGCGCCCACCTGGGTCAGGAACCCGGCCGAGCTGTCGGCGTCGCGGCGCAGGGTGCCGATGGCGAGGGCGCCGGGCGCGGTGTCGAGGACGGCCCGGGTCAGGACCGGGTGCGGCGAGATCTCGACGAAGGCGGTGTGACCGTCGGCGAAGGCCGCCGCGACGGCCCGGTCCAGACGCACGGGCCGCCGCAGGTTCGCCGCCCAGTGGGCGGCGTCGAAGAGGGAGTCGTCGCGCGGGTCGTCCAGGACGGTGGAGTAGACGGGGACGAGGGGCTGCCCGCCGCTGATGTCGGCCAGGGAGACGGCCAACTCCGGTAGCAGGGGCTCGACCTGGGGAGAGTGCCCGGCTCCGACGACGTGCAGGGCGCGAGCGGTCCGACCCTGCTGCTCCAGCCGCCGCACGAGCCGGGTCACCGCCAACTCCTCCCCGGCGACGATCTTCTGTCCGGGCGATGAGTGCACGGCGACGCAGACACCGGGGAAGTCCCTTTCCAGCGCGCCGAGTTCACCGTCGTCGAGGTCGACGACAGCCATGGCGCCGCCGCGCAGTCCGCTGAGCAGCCGGGCCCGTACGGCGACCACCCGGGCGGCCTCCGACACGTCCAGCGCGCCCGCGCACACCGCCGCGGCCACCTCGCCCACGGAGTGGCCGATGACGGCGGCGGGCTCGACACCGTACGAGCGCCACAGCTCGGCGAGAGCCAACTGGAGCCCGAACAGCACGGGTTGGGCGACCTCCAGTCGGTCGAGGTCACCGCCGCCCGCCAGGTGCTCGTACAGGGACAGCCTGCACTCCGGGGCGATCTGCGCGTCGAGCTTCTCCACGGCGGCGGCGAAGGCGGGTTCCTCGGCCAGCAGCCGGCGCCCCATCCCGACCCACTGGCTGCCGTACCCGGAGAACACCCACACCGGCCCGCGCCCGACGAGGTCCCGCTCGCCGGTCACGACCCGCGCGTGAGGGTCGCCCTGCCCCAACGCCCGCAGTCCGTCAGCCAGTTCGGCACCGTCGTGGGCGACGACCGCGGCACGCACGGTACCCCGTCCGACGCGCCCGGCCAGCGTGCGCGCCACGTCGGCGGGGTGGGCGGCGCCGCCCTCGGGTGTACCGAGCCAGTCGGCGAGCCGGGTCGCGGTGTCCCGGAGGCGGACGGGGTCGATGTCGGAGAGAAGGTGGAGGCGGGTGGCCGGGTCCTCCTCCCGGGGCGTGGGGAGGGCGTCGGGCCGCCATTCCTCCAGTACCGCATGGGCGTTGGTGCCGCCGAAGCCGAATCCGGACACCCCGGCGGTGGCCGTACCGCCGTAGCGCGGCCATGGTTCGCACTCGGTGACCACCCGCAGCCGTTCGTCGTCCAGGGCGCTTCCGTCCGTACAGTGCAGGGACGGCGGAATGGCGTCGTGGTGCAGTGCGAGGACCGTCTTCACCAGCCCGGCGATGCCCGCGGCGGACTCCAGATGGGCGAGGTTGCCCTTGACCGAGCCGAGCAGCAGCGGCTGGTCGGGATCGCGGCCCGCACCGAGTACCGCCCCGAGCGCGCCCGCCTCGATCGGGTCGCCGAGCGGGGTACCGGTGCCGTGCGCCTCGACGTGGTCGATGTGTGCCGGGGTGAGCCCGGCGCGAGCGTAGGCAGTGGCCAACAGGGCTTTCTGGGCAACGGGGTTGGGCGCCAGAAGGCCGTTGGAGCGGCCGTCGGAGTTGACGGCCGTGGCGCGGATGACGGCGAGGACGCGGTCGCCGTCCCGCTCGGCGTCGGACAGCCGCTTCAACAGCACGGCCACGCATCCCTCGCCGCGTCCGATGCCGTCGGCCGCCGCCGAGAACGGCTTGCACCGCCCGTCCGGTGCGAGGGCCCCGGCCCGCCGGAACGCCACACTGACGGTGGGCGAGAGCAGCAGGTTCACCCCGGCGGCGATCGCTGTGTCACTCTCGCCGGTGCGCAGACTGACACAGGCGTGATGCACGGCGACCAGCGAGGACGAACAGGCGGTGTCGACGGCCATGCTCGGCCCCCGGGTGTCCAGTACGTACGCCAGCCGCCCGGCGGTCACGCTCAACGCCCCGCCGGCAGGCGCCCAGGGATCGACGGCCGCCGGGTCGGCGCCGGTGAGCGAGCCGTACTCCGCGGCGGAGACACCGACGAAGACACCGGTGGCGCTGCCGGCGAGGGAGGCGGCAGGGACGGCGGCATGGTCGAGGGCCTCGTGGACGACCTCCAGCAGAATCCGCTGCTGCGGGTCCATCACCGCGGCCTCGCGCGGTGTGACGCGGAAGAAGTCCGCGTCGAACCCCGCGATGTCGTCCAGGTAACCGCCGTACAGGGGGGCGTCGTTGGGCGGGAACGGGCCGAAGTCGCGCCACCGGTCCTCGGGCACCCGGCGGACGGCGTCGACGCCGCCGGTCAGCAGCCGCCAGTAGTCGTCCGGCCCGTGCACGCCCCCGGGCAGCCGACATCCGACCCCGATGACCGCGACGGGCTCGTCGGAGGCAGCCGGGGGAGGGGCCGGCCTGTCCACCGGATCGGCCCGGGTCCCGGCACCGTTCCCGGTCCCCGTCGCCGTTTCCGCGCGGCACAGATACGCCACCAGGGCGTCCCCGGTGGGCGCTTCCCACAGCAGGGTCGCCGACAGCTCACGACCCGTAGCCCGCGAGAGCTCCCCGGCCAGCACGACCGCGTCCCGCGAGGACATACCGAGGTCCGCCAGCGGGCGGTCCATGGGCACGTCCGCGGCAGGCGAACCGCTCCAGGCAGCCACCCGCTCGGCGACCAGCCGCCGTATCGGACCCTCGCCGACGCCCCTCATTCGCCCGCCTCCGCGGGTTCCGCCGATGTCGCCGACTCCGGCGTATAGGCACCCGCCAGATAGCGTTGCCGGGTCAGCGCCCGGGCCACCTTGCCGCTGGAGGTACGGGGCACGGTGCCCGGCGGCACGAGGACGACATCGGCGAGCCGCAGTCCGTGCCGTGCCGAGACGGCCGCGCGCACGGCACGGACCAGTCCCGGTAGGTCGACCTCCGCGAGGCTGGTGCTCCGCACGTGCTCGGCCACGACGACCACGTGCTCGCCGGCGTCACCCGGCACACCGAACGCGGCGAGCCGGTCGGGCCGGACGGCGCGGTCCGCGTCCTGGACCGAGGCCTCCACGTCCTGCGGGTAGTGGTTGCGGCCGTCGACGACGATGAGGTCCTTCAGCCGCCCGGTGACGATCAACTGCCCGTCCAGGAACGTCCCCAGGTCACCGGTGCGCAACCAGTGACCGGTACCGGCCGTGTCGTCGGAGAACGTGGCGCCGAACACCCGCCGCGTCTGCTCGGCCCGATTCCGGTAGCCGCGGCCCACGTTGGGACCCTGCACCCAGATCTCGCCGACCTCCCCCTCGGACAACCGGGCGCGGGACACAGGATCGGCGATACGCACCCGCTGGCCCGCCGGAGTCCCACAGCCGGCCAGCGTCACGGCTGTGGGATCGTCGGCCCGCGCGGACAGGGCCTTCCCGGTGGCGAGGGCGTCGCGGTCGAGCGCGAACCGGCTGAGCGGCTCCCCGGGCCGGGTGGCGCTGACGAAGACGGTGGCCTCGGCGAGCCCGTACGACGGACAGTGGGTGTCCGGCGCCAGCCCCTGGGCGGCGAAGGTGGCGTGGAAGCGGTCGGCGGTGGCGGGGCGGACCGGTTCGCTGCCGTTGAGCAGCGCGACGACGCGGTCCAGCCGCAGGTCCCTCTTCTGGGCATCGGTGACGGCCGAAGCACAGTAGTCGTAGGCGAAGTTGGGCGCGGCACTGAGCGCGCGCGGATGCGCGGCGAGCAGCCGCAGCCAGCGCACCGGTTCGTGCAGGAACGCGGCGGGATCCATGAGCACCGACAGCAGCCCCCGTTCGACCGGAGCCGCGACACTCAGGACGAGCCCCATGTCGTGGTACAGCGGCAGCCAGCCCACACAGGTCACCGGCCGCTCGTCCACACCGTAGGCGGCCAGCGCCTGACGGGCGTTGGCGACGACATTGCCGTGACTGATCTCCACGCCCGCCGGGGAACGGGTCGAACCGGATGTGTACTGGAGGTACGCGACCGAATCGGGGTCAGGCATGACCGGCGGCAAGTCCCCCACCGTGTCGGGCACTTGGTCCACGGCGACGATCCGGACCGGCAGACGGGCGCAGAAGTCCCGCACCTGTTCGTAGATATGACTGGTCGTCAGAACGACCCCCGGACACGCGTCGTCCAGCACGGCCGCGAGGCGGTCGCCGTGCCCGGGCAGACTGGGCGGATACAGCGGTACGGCGACCAGCCCGGCAGTGAGCGCGGCCAGAAAGGCGGTGACGTACTCCGTACCCTGCGGGCACAGCAGCGCGACCCGGGTGCCGGGCTCGGCCTCTTCGGCGAGGCGGCCCGCCAACGCCCGTACCCGCAGGTCCAGTCGGCGCCAGGTCAGAGTGCGGTGGACGCCGCGCGAGTGCGGGGCGGGATGGTCGACGAAGGTGAACGCCCGGCGGTCGGGAATCGTTTCGGCCCAGTGCCGTACGTACTCCGGCAGACTCCGGTGGGCGGGGGCGAGCGGGGGGCGGCGGCTGTCCATCGGGCATGGCTCCTCACAGCGCGGGAACGGCGGGAACGCAGGAACTCAGGCGGCTCGGGCGGCTCAGGGACTCGGGGCTCAGAGGGGGATGTTGCCGTGCCTGCGCGTCGGCATCGGGGCACGCTTGCCGCGCAGTGCGCGCAGGGCACGGCAGATGTGGCCGCGGGTGTCGCGCGGGGCGATGACGGCGTCGACGTACCCGCGTTCGGCGGCCAGGTAGGGCGTCCCGTGCGTGCTCTCGTATGCGGCGATCAGACCGGCCCGCAGCGCCTCCGGGTCGGCGGCGGCGGCCAGTTCACGCCGGTGCAGGACGCCCACGGCACCCTCGGCGCCCATGACGGCGATACGCGCGGTGGGCCAGGCGAGGTTGATGTCGGCGCCCAGATGCTTGGAGCCCATCACCGCGTACCCGCCGCCGTACGCCTTGCGCACCACCACCGTGACCTTCGGGACGGTCGCCTCGGCGTACGCGTACAGCAGTTTGGCGCCGCGCCGGATGATCCCGGCCTGCTCCTGGCGGACGCCGGACAGATAGCCGGGGACGTCGGTGAAGGTCAGCAGCGGGATGCCGAACGCGTCGCAGAACCGCACGAAGCGCGCGGCCTTCTCGGAGGCGTCGATGTCGAGCACTCCGGCACTGTGCAACGGCTGGTTGGCGACGACACCGACGGAGGTGCCCTCGACGAGGGCCAGCGCGCAGATGATGTTCGGCGCGAACAGCTCCTGGATCTCCAGCAGTTCACCGCCGTCGACGACCGCGCGCAGGATGTCCCGCATGTCGTAGGCCTGCCCGAGCCGGTCCGGCACGACCTCGTCGAGACACACGTCGTCGGGGGGCGCCGTGGGCGCGTACTGCGGGGGCCGCTCCAGGTTGTTGGCGGGCAGATACGACAGCAGGTCCCGTACGGTGTCGAGGGCCTCCACCTCGTCGGCGGCGAGGAAATGGGCGTTGCCGTTGACGGAGTTGCTGGTGCGGGCACCGCCCAGATCCTCGGCGCTGGTCCGCTCCCCGGTGACCGCCTCGATGACGTCGGGCCCGGTGACGAACATGTGCGAGGCACCGTCCACCATCACGGTGAAGTCGGTGATGGCCGGCGAGTACGCGGCCCCGCCCGCACACGGCCCGAGCACGACCGAGAGCTGGGGGATCACCCCGGACGCCTGCACGTTGCGGCGCACCAGCTCGGCGTAGAGGGCGAGCGAGGCGACACCCTCCTGGATCCGGGCGCCGCCACCGTCGTTGAGCCCGATCACCGGACAGCCGGTCTTCATCGCCAGGTCCATCAGGGCGATCGTCTTCTCCCCGAAGGCCTCGCCCATGCTCCCGCCGAAGACCGTCGAATCCTGGGCGAACACACAGACGGGACGACCGTCGACCATGCCGTGCCCGGTCACCACCCCGTCCCCGTACGGGCGGCGGGCGCCGTCGCCGGTGGGCCGCGCCCGGACGAACATCCCGGTCTCGGTGAACGAGCCCTCGTCCAGCAGCAGGTCGATCCGCTCCCGGGCGCCGAACTCCCCGCGTCTTCTCGGCCCGCTCTCCGCCAGCGCCCGCGACCGACGGCTCTCCAGAACGGTGATGCGGTCGGCGGTGCGGTCGGGCAGGCGTGTGGCCCAGGATGTTGTCGCCTCTAGCGTCACAGCCACCTCCGAAGTGGCTTTCGAATATGGCAGCGCCAAAGGAGGAGACCGGGGCAATCACCGTTCTGTGTGCGCGAGGTGAGTCCCACGGGACCGGAGTTCGTCCGTGGGTGACAAGGGGTGGTGCGGGACCGCCCGATGTGAGAGGGGCCTGTGTCAGGCGGGCTGCGGGGCTGTCCTCCTGCCTCCCCACCGCCGGGTGCGGTAGGTGCCGGCCAGGCGGCACAGCGCGTAGATCGTGAACGAGATCGTCGTGACGTACGGGCTGATGGGGATGGAGCTGCCCAGGGCCAGCAGGATGCCGCCCTCGATGGAGAGCACGGCGAAGACCACGCTGAGCAGCGGCAGCAGCACCGGGGACGCGGTGACGCGGGCGGCAGCCGCGGCGGGCGTGACGACGAGGGTCAGGACCAGCAGAGCCCCGACGACCTGGACCGACAGGGCGACGGTGAGGCCGAGCACGATCATGAAGGCGAAGGACAGTGCGCGTACCGGCACGCCACGGGCGGCGGCGACGTCCGGGTCGGCGCTGGCGAAGGTCAACGGCCGCCAGATGACGGCCAGGGCGACCAGGACCAGCGCGGAGGTGCCCAGGAGCCAGGTCATCTGCGGGGTGTCGACGGCGACGATCTGCCCGGTGAGCAGACCGAACTTGTTGGCTGCCCGGCCCTTGTAGAGGGCGAGGAAGAGCACGCCGAGCCCGAGACCGAACGGCATGAGGATCCCGATGGCCGAGTTGCGGTCACGGGCCCGCGCGCCCAGAAGGCCGATCGCGCCGGCCGCCAGGAGCGACCCCACGATCGAGCCCGCCACGATGTTCGCCCCCAGCAGCAGCGCCGCCGACGCGCCCGCGAAGGACAGCTCGCTGATGCCGTGCACCGCGAAGGGCAGGTCGCGCATGGTGACGAAGACCCCGGCCAGACCGCCGACGAGGCCGAGCGCCGCACCCGCGATGAGGGAGTTGCGGACCAGCGCCAGGAGCTCGCCGTAGTTCTCGAAGCTGAAGATCTGGTGCCAGACCCCCTCGGCGAGCGTCATCGGCGTACTTCCTCGGTCTGAAGGACAGCCTGACGGGCGGCCTCGTGGGATGTGTCGTGGGAGGTGTCATGGGCGTGATGCGGGGGTGCGGCCGGTCCGTCGGGGGCGCCGACGACCACGACCCGCCCCTGGACACGGAGGACGTCGACCTGTGTGCCGTACAGCTGCGACAGGGACCGAGAGGTCAGCACCTCCTCCGGTGTCCCGATCCGGTGACCGCCCGGCGCGAGGTACAGCACGCGGTCGACCAGGCCGAGCACCGGGTTGATCTCATGGGTCACGAAGACCACGGACGTGCCGTGGGACCGGCGGCGGGCGTCCACGAGTTCGGTGACGGCCCGCTGGTGGTTCAGGTCGAGGGAGAGCAGGGGCTCGTCGCAGAGCAGGATGCGCGGGTCGGTCGCCAGGGCCTGCCCGATACGGACGCGCTGCCGTTCGCCGCCGGACAGCATGCCGAGGGGGACATCGGCGTACGCCGAGGCGCCGACGGAGGCGAGGACCTCGTCGACCCGGCGGCGGACGGCGCCCGTACGCAGCCGGGGTCCGAAGCGGTGCCCGTCGATGCCGAATCGTACGAGATCGCGGGCGCGCAGCATCGCCTGCGCGGACAGTTCCGCCTGCTGAGGGACGTACCCGAGGTGCCGGCCGGCCTCGCGCGGGGGCCCGCCGAGGACGGTCAGGGTGCCGGCGGACAGGGGCTGCCGGCCCAGCAGGGCCCGGACGAAACTGGTCTTGCCCGAACCGTTCGGCCCGAGCACGGCCAGGAACTCGCCCGGCCGCACATCCAGGTCGAGGCCCTGCCACACCACCCGTGCGCCGTACGACAGTTCGGCGCCGCGCAGGCTGACCACCGCACCCGAGTCGCTGCCCCCGGCCCGCCCCTCACCCCGGCGGGCGCGGGGTACGACGGCCGGGGCCGGCTGCCTCACTTGGCGAGCGCGCTCGCGAGCGCGTCCACGTTGGAGGTCATCCAGCCGAGGTAGTTCTTGCCGGCCGGCAGGGTCTCCGTCACCGGTACGACGGGGATACCGGCCGCCTTGGCCGCGGCCTTGGACTTCTCGGTCTGCGGGCCGGAGGTCTGCTCGTTGTAGACCAGCGCCTCGACCTGCTTGTCGCCGAACACCGCCAGTGTGGCCTGCAGGACCCGGGGGGAGACGTCGTCGCCCTCCTCGATGGCCTCGCTGAACTGCTCGGGCGTCTTGTTCACCAGCCCGCTCGCGGTGGTCAGGTAGAGCGGCACGGGTTCGGTGATGGCGATGCCCTCGCCGGCGTGCTCCTTCTTGATCTGCGCTTCCTTCGCCTCCAGCACCGTGAGCTTCGCCTTGAAGGCCTCGGCGTTCTTGGTGAAGAGGGCGGAGTCGGCGGCGTCGGCCTTGCCCAGGGCGGCGGCGATACGGTCGGCGATCTTCGCGACGGTCGGGAAGTCGTACCAGACGTGCTCATTGAGCTCGCCGCCCTTCGGGGCGGTCTTCCCGGAGACCTTGACGGCGTTGATGACCTCGGCCGAGGAGCCGCCGCTCTTCAGCATCCGGTCGACGAAGTCGTCGTAGCCGCCGCCGTTCTCGACGACGACCTTCGCCTTCGAGAGCGCCAGCTGGTTCTGGGTGTTGGCTTCGTAGGAGTGCGGGTCCTGGTCGGGGTCGCTGATGACCGACGTGACGTCGACCTTCGCGCCACCTATCTGCTCGACGATGTCACCGTAGACGTTGGTGGACGCGACCACGGCGACCTGGGACGAGGCGACCGGATCCTGCGCACCGCTCCCGTCACCGCCGGAGTCCGACGAACTGCCGCACCCCGTCAGGAGGGCCAGCGAGGCGCCGGTGATCAGGGCGAGGCGCCGGGACGGGGACGGGGACATGGATCCTCCACGACAGGGGGTCAGCAAGGGTGCGTGCGTCACAGTAGATGGAAATGAATGTCAAAAACATCGCTGATCCCGATCCATATGAAAACCATTGCCAACACTTGACGCGCTGCTCCGGCACTCCGGTGCCCTGGGGCTCCGCTGGTCAGGGCGTCGGTTCGTAGGCGAGTGCGGGTGACCCGTGCTGGGGCCGCCGACGGACGCGACGAGGTTGGCGTGGCCGGTGGCGACCGCGGCGAAGTGGACCTCGGGGTGCTCCGCGAGAGCGCGCCCCAGGCGCTCCGACTGGCCGGCGGCGACTGGAGTACGACGACTTCCTGCCGCAGGCCAACACCGTGCAGATCGACCACGACGCGGGGCGGATCGGGCGCCGGACCACACTGGAACCGGCGTGCGCGGCGACGTGGGGGAGACGCTGCGCGCCGTGCTGCCGCTGGTCGAGGTGAAGCGCGACCTCTCATACCTGGACCGGACCCCGCGCCACCATGCCAAGTCCCTGGAGAGCGTGGTCTCCGCCTACACCCGTGACGTCGAGCACCAGGTGCCGATCCACCCCGAGTACCCTGCGTCGGTCCTCGACGAACTCGGCGACGACGACGCGGTGTTCACCATCGACACGGGTATGTGCAACGTGTGGGCGGCCCGCTACCTCACACCCAACGGCCGCCGCCGGGTGATCGGTTCGTTCCGGCACGGCACCATGGCCAACGCTCTCCCGCACGCCATCGGCGCCCAGTTCGCCCACCCCGGCCGACAGGTGATCTCGATGTCGGGCGACGGCGGCCTCGGCATGCTCATGGGTGAGCTGCTCACCGTCAAACTGCACAACCGGCCGGTGAAGACGATTGTCTTCAACAACTCCTCCCTCGGCATGGTCAAGCTGCAGATGATGGTCGACGGCATGCCCGACTACGCGACCGACCACGAGCCGGTGGACTACGCCGCCATCGCCCGCGGGGGTCGGAATCGACTCGATCCGCATCGAGAAGCCCGACCAGGTCCGCGAAGGCCTGCGGGAGGCGCTGGCGTACGACGGGCCGTGTCTGGTGCAGGCAGGACGGTACTCAACGGAGGTGTCGGCAAGATGCTCGACCTGGCCAGGGCCAACCTGCGCAACATTCCACGGCCCTGAACCCGCCCGGTAGGAAGCTCGTGTGGGGAAGCCGGGGTGCTGCGCTGATCACATCGGTCCGGATTCCGTGCGCCGCGAGGCGGAGGTCGAGGACGGGTCAGTGCTGTTGAGCAGGCCGGCGAGCAGCTGGAGGCGCTCGTCGTCGGGTCCGCCCTCCTCGGCGGTATAGACGATCACCACGGGGCCGGGCGCGCCGGGCATCGGGTAGGCGTCCCAGTCCAGATTCAGTTCCCCGACCAGCGGATGGTTGACGCGCATCCGGCCGCGCGTGGTGTCCGCCACGTCGTGGCGAGCCCATATCGTGGCGAACTCGGCGCTGTGCACCGCGAGTTCACCGACCAGCTGCACGGCGCGCGGGTGCCCCGGGTCGGCGGCGACCTGCGCGCGCAGCATCGCGGTCAACTCGCCGACGGTGGCCGCCCGTTCCGGGCAGGCCTGGTCGGCCTCGGGGTGCAGCAGCAGGGCCAGCAGGTTCCGCTCGGTTCGAGGCCGCTGGGTGAACTCGCCCAACAGGGCACCGGCCAGCGGGTTCCAGGCCAGCACATCCAGGAAACGGCCGATGACCACGGCGGGCGAGGTCATGGTGCGCAACAGTCGCAACGTCGTGGGCGGTACCTCTTCCGGCACGTGGTGGCGAGGCCGGCGAGCGGGGGTGCGTGCGGCGGCGGCGAGGCTGTGCAGGTGCCGGGACTCCTCCGCGGAGAAGTTGAGGGCGCGCGCGAGGGCGTCCAGGACCTGCTCGGAAGGCCGTACGTCGCGTCCCTGCTCCATGCGCTGGTAGTAGTCCGCGCTCACCCCGGCCAGCAGGGCCAGTTCCTCACGCCGCAGCCCGGCGACGCGCCGTCTCGGGCCGGGTTCCAGGCCGACGTCCTGCGGCCGCAGCCGGGTACGGCGGGTCCGTAGGAACTCGGCGAGTTCACGTCGGGGGTCGGGGTGTTCGGTCAGTGCGAGGAGGTCGTCGGTCACGGCAGCAGTATGCCCGGGGCGCGCCTTGCGAGGGTGGGTCTGGCAGTCCCAGGAAAAGGCGAACGACCGTGAAACCGCCGACGGGGTCCATGATCGGACCTACGACAGCCGTCCACGAGAGGAACAGCGACATGAAGGCCGCCCAGATCACGAGTTACGGTGCCCCGGACGTTCTGCGGGTCAACGATGTGGACCGCCCGACTCCGGGTGCGGGTGAGGTCCTGGTGTCGGTCGAGGCGTCCAGTGTGAACGGGCACGATGTGATCGTCCGCGCCGGGGAGTTGAAGTTCATGTCGGGGCGCCGCTTCCCGATCGGGGTGGGTCTGGACTTCGCGGGCACCGTCGCCGCGACCGGCGTCGGTGCGGAGGGGGTCCGGGTCGGTGAACGTGTGTGGGGCACGGTGCACCCGAGGCAGCGGCACACCGTCGGTGGGGCGGCCGAGTACGTCGTGGTTCCCGTGGACCGCGTCGCGCCCGTTCCGGACGGCCTCTCATCGGTCGACGCGGCCTCACTCGTGGTCGCGGGCACGACCGCGCTGACGGCGCTGCGCGACAGCGTGCACCTGGCGAGCGGGGAACGGGTCCTGATACGCGGCGCGGCGGGCGGAGTCGGCACGGCCGCCGTACAACTGGCCCACGCGTTGGGCTGCCATGTGACCGCGCTGGCCCGCGACCGCCACGCCCAGGTCCTCACCGGTCTGGGTGCCGACGAGGTCCTCGACTACGGCTCCACCACCTCGGACCGGATCGGGCCGTTCGACGTCATTGTCGACACCGTGGGTTCGGAACTGCATTGCTACCGAGGACGGTTGGCGAAGGGAGGCCGGATGGTCACCGTCGGCCTGTCGGCCCCCGCCCTGGCCGCGATCGCGGCATCCAGCGTCTACGGCGCCCGCCGCATCCGTACCTTCAGCGCCAATCCCGATACCGCCATGCTGCGCGATCTGGCCGACCATGTCACGTCGGGTGCACTGCGCGCGGTGGTCGACGGGATCCACCCGCTCGCGGACATCACCGCCGCGCACCAGGCTTTCGAGCGCGGCGGCAGCGTGGGCAAGCACGTGATCGCGGTGTCCGCCGGGCTGTGAGGTTCCGGTTCGACGACGGTCGGGCAACGCGTGGTGCGGACACCCGCCGACCGGCCCTCTCCGGGCTGTCTGCCTGCCCGTCCGGTGACGACTCGGCGCCCGCCGATGTCCCGCGGCACTGCCGCCCCGCACGCTCGTGCGGGGAGACGGAGGGCCGGCTCAACGATCGGTGAGCAGCCCGGCGTCGTGGGCGAGGACGGCGGCCTGCACGCGGTTGGCGCAGCCCGTGCGGATGAGGATCCGGCTGATGTGCGCCTTGACCGTGCCGGCGCTCAGATACAGCTGTTCGGCGATCTCCGCGTTGGACAGGCCCGTGCCGAGCAGTCGCAGGACATCCCGTTCGGCCGGGGTCAGTTCTTCGGTCCTGCGCAGAGCGGCCTCGGTGTCCCGGCCGGACCGTACGTGCCGTTCCAGTAGCTGTCGGGTGATCCTGGGTGCCAGGACCGGTTCACCTCTCGCGGCGAGTTGCACGGCGCGGATCAGTTCGACCGGACCGGTGTCCTTGAGGAGGAATCCGCTCGCCCCGGCCCGCAGGGCGCGTGTCACGCTCGCTTCCTCGCCGAACGCCGTCAGCATCACGACACAGGTGCGGGGCGAGAGCCTGGCGATGTCCTCGGCGGCCGCGATTCCGTCCCGGTCAGGCATCTGGATGTCCAGGAGGGCGACGTCGACGTCCTGGGCGCGGCAGGCCGCCGCGGCTTCCCGGCCGTCGCCCGCCTCGGCGACCACCTCGATGTCCTCGGCGTTCTCCAGAATCATCCGGATTCCCGCACGCATCAGTGCCTCGTCGTCGGCGATCAGGACTCGGATCATCAGCTCATCTTAGGACCGCCGTCGTCAGCAGTACGACGAGGAAGCCCACGGTCGGCAGGATCACCAGCAGCGCCACACAGCCCGATCCCAGGACCCGAGGCCAGGTCAGGATCTCGTCCGACAACGGGGCACGGGACCCTTCCTGCCCGATGCCGCCGGAGGGAAGGCGGGCCGTGTCCGGAGCGGTTTCGGCCAAGGCCCTCTCGGGCGCGGCGAATTCACGGGGTCCGTTCCCATGGGTGGGCAGCCAGGTCGTCATGCGGAAACCGCCGTTCGCCAAGGCGCCCGCTGCGAACGTGCCGCCGAGCAACGAGATCCGTTCATGGCACCCGGCCAGTCCGCTGTGGCTTCCTCCTTGGGAGCGGCCCGCCGCGCGTGGTGCCTCGTTGGTGACGGACACCTCGATCCCCCTGTCCGTGCCTTTGACCTCCACTTTGGTGGGTGCGCCGGACGCGTGCTTCAGGACGTTCGTGAGCCCTTCGCGCACCACGCGGTGGATCGCCTGACGCGTGGCGAGGCCCACTTCGGCCGTGTCCGGAACGGACCAGTCCAGTTCGACGGTGCTACCTGTCCGGCGGGACTCCGTCACCAGAGCGGTGATGTCCCCCCGCGTTCCCCGCTCGTCCCCTGTTCTCTCCGTCGAGTCCAAGACGTCCACGTGCCGCAGGACACCGAGGATCTCGCGCAGTTCTCCCATGGCCGTACCCGCGGTCGTACGCAGCAGCTCGGCCTGTCCGACCAAGGTGGGTGCCTGTCGCGCGGTGGCGAGTTCAAGTGCCCCGGCGTGTACGGAGATCAGGCTCAGCCGGTGGCCCAGGAGATCGTGCATCTCTCCCGCGATCCTGGTCCGTTCCTCCGCTCGGGCGGCCTCGGCGGTCAGCGTACGGGTCTGTTCCAGATAGGCGTTGCGTTCACGCAGCAGGCTGACCAGGGGGCGCCGCCGTCCCAGCAGGCTCCCTGCCAGGGCGGGGAGCAGCACGAGCAGCATCGCCGAGACCGCGTTGCCGGCCAGTTCCCACAGCAGGGCATCGGAGTGGACCAGGGCGGAGGCGACGGTCAGGACACCGACGGCGGCGCAGGCCACCCCGGCGACCTGCCACACACGCCGTGGCGGTGCGATGCGGCGGGTGGCGGACAGCACGATCAGCGGCACCACCGCCAGCGTCCATATGTTGGCGCCCACGACCAGAAAGGAGGCGCACACCACGGCGGCGACCGGCCGACCGCGCCGAGCGGGGACGACCAGCGCCGCCCACACCCCCTCCAGCACCGCGGACACCGGCCGTTCCGGGGGCGCAAACAGCAGCGGCAACAGACAGAAGGCTGCCACCAGGGCACAGACCAGCACTTCGACGACGACCGTACGGCGCTCGGCGGCACGTACCCCGGCCCAGCCCTCGGACGTCTCGCGGCCCACCCACCGAGGTACACCGGCAAGCGTGCGCCCCAGCCGTACGAACGGGCGCGGCGGCACTGCGTCTTCGGCCACCTGACTCATGATCACCCCTGTTCCGCCCTCGTATCTCCCGGGAGGAACGGTAGCTGTGGCGGCGGCGGTCAACGCACGGCGGGCCTCGGGTGTCATGCGCCCAGCCGGAGGCTCAACTCTGCCCGCAACGCGGCCACGTCCACCTGACCGGCGGTCAGCAACCGTACGACCGCACCACCGCCCCCGGCGTCCACACCCGTCGCCGACGCGTCGAGCAACGCGGACAACAGGTGGACCGTACCGACCGTGGGCGAACCATGCTCGGCGGCGGACAGTCGTGCGACCGCCATGATCCGGTCCGCGGCGGCGGACAGCCGCACGCTGCCACCGTCCCCGTTCCCGTCGCTGTCGGGAGCGGGGGACGGGACCGCCGAAGCCGAGAAGACCAGGAAATCCTGCCGTATGCCGTGCCGACGCATCAGGGCCGCGGCGGCGTTGGCGGTCCTCAGACTCCCGGGAAGCGCGCGCCCGGCAACGAACAGCGCCCGGTCCAGGGCCAGTACCCCCAGCAGAAGATCCACCGGCTCCGCCGCCGAGCGCCCGCACCGTACCGCTTGCCGGACGGCCTCGACGGACACCGCGAACAGCACCGGTGAGCCGTTCACGGCGGTCCCGGAGGTCCACGAAGTCAGCGCGCGGGTCAGGCGGTTGCCGTCCTTGCCCAGCGTTCCGGCCCGCCGAAGAAGGGTGACGCCGCGGGATTCCGGTCCCTCGGTCTCCGCCGGGGCGCTCGCGTCCAGTCCGTCGAGCGTGGTCGCCGCGGCGGCCGGATCCAACCTCTGCAGCAGCAGGGCTTCCCGTGCCCGGCTGTCCGGCAGATCCAGCAGGGCTCGGGCCACATGGCGGCAGCGCACCGAGATCGTCCCCTCGGCGCGGGCCGACCTGAGCGCGAGCAGCAGGCACGCGCGCATCGCCCCGGTCATCCCGGGCAGCACCTGGCCGCTCTCCGAAGCGGATCCACGCGAACCGAGGCCGAAGCGCCACTGTGCCTCACCCCACGCGGCGTCGACCTCGGCTCCATCGGTTTCCGCACCGGCCGCGACCGGCGCACCGTACGCCTCGTCGTCGCTCACCCAACCACCGCCCGCCCGGCCGGAGATCACGCCGCTGAGCGAACCAGCTCTCCGCATCCCCGGGGCGATCGCCGCACCGGCGTCCGTGTCCCCCATCACGAGCGCGCCGAGCAAAGTGTCCGTCCCCGCGGCCGGCAACGCGAACCTGACGGCACGACGCAGTGTCTCCACGAGCAGGTCCATGACGTCCGGCTCGAACTCCGTGGTCGCTCCGACCACGGCCGTGGCGTCGGCGTGTGCTGCGATCATCCCTCGCTGGTCCATCGAACGTTCCCCTCGAAGTGCGGTGTCCTGCTCGATACGACGCTAGGCGCACCCCGCCCACCACGGCATCGGCCGATCGGCCACACTCCCGGTCCGATCGGCCGATCGCCTACGGAACACAGGTGTCCCCGAGCGCTCCGTCATACGACGACCGGAGAGACGAGCGGGCAATGAAACACCGTGCCCTTCGAGGCGCGGAGGATTACGACGCTCAGGGCGACGCGGGCCTGACCCGGGCTGGGTGATGATGGCCGTCGGCCTCGTGGCGGCCGTGCTGTTCGGGTTGCCGGCTTTCTGCCTGCCGGAGGCGACTGTCGGCTGCGCTGCAGTTTTCCGCACGGGAGCGGTACCGGTGGCACGAGATTTGTCGTGGGGACGGCTGCCGTGGTCGAGGAAATGCTGGCCGGCGGTCGTGAGCGTCGCGGACCATGACCCTTTCCCTCTGGAGACTTTGACCAGTCCTCGGCTCTGTAGGGCCTGGCAGCTGAGCTTGTGCGCCTCTCCCTGCCATATACCCTCAGGGCAGCCTTGCCCGACCCGCCGCAGCACCTGCAGTTGACGCTCGTTCAACTGGCGCGGCACCTGACCCCCTACTGTGCGAACTTGCCCGCCAGCAATTTCGCAGCTGAGCCCTCGCGGCGTGGGCTGATGAGTGTAGATGCGCACTGAAGATGCGGTGGGCCACCGGCAAGGTGACGGGCAGGGCTGTCGCAGAACAACGTAGGGAGCTCTTACTGCGTCGCCCCTCTGGGGGTCTGCGGGGAATTCCGTGTCCCGGGGTGTGGGCACGAGGAGAATCGAGGCAGGCGGGAACGCCGTGTAGATCTCCGCGTCTCACGAACGATCGCTACTCGGCGCTCTGGCCGTCGTCCCTGGCCAGAACTTCTCCCGTCATCGAGCGAGTACGTGTCGAACGGCCAGGGTGTGGGGGTGGTCCGGGTGCGGTGTGCGGTGAGGTGGGTGAGCGGGGGTACTGGTCAGCACATCCTGGGGGATGCCGTTGGCATCGAGCAGGGCGGCCAGGTGGAGCAGGGGACGGGCCAGGCCGGCGGGGCGGAGGGTGTCGGCGCGGCCGATGGACAGGGACCAGGCGGCGGCCAGCGGCAGGGCCTGTTCGTCGGGTAGCGCGTCGGGGGCGGCATCGGCGAGGGTGGTGGTGCGGTCGGTCAGCAGGGCGCGGTAGGCGGCCACGTCGTCGCCGGGGTCAACCAGGTAGGCGGCGGCCTGGGCCAGGGCCAAGGGCAGGTGACCGAGGTCGGCGGCGAGCGCGGCGAGCTGGGCTTCGGGCTCGGTGCGGCCGTGCGCGGCCAGGGAAGCGGTGAGGTAGGCGAGGGTCTCATCCTTCGTGAACAGGCCGACCTCGACCAGGGCGCGGCGGCCATCTCCGGTCAGGGTGGCATCCCGGCGTCGTGTGGTGACCAGGGTCCGGCCGTGTTCGCTGGCGGGCGGCCACAGGCCGCGCAGGTCGTCGGGGTCGGCTACGTCGTCCAAAACGATCAGCCACCGGCACGGCTGCGCTGCGGCCTTCGGGGTCAGCCCGGCACAGCTCGATGCCGGCCTGCGCGTATCCGGTCACGACCGCCAAGCGGGTACTGGCAGTAATCCAGACCAGGACGTCCAGAGTGCCGTCCACCCAGGCGGCGCGGGCGTAGTCGACGGCAAGCTGGGTCTTGCCCACCCCGCCCATACCGGTCAGGACCTGGCCCGGCACGCCCCCGCCCGCCTGGACTTGGTGCAGCACGGCGATCCCGCCACCGTCGATCGCCGTCCGAAGCTTCTCCGCCTCGGCACGGTGCTGGAAGGGGTCCGCCGAGGGCGGGATGACGCCGATCTGGTGCGGCCAGGCAGCCGCCGGCTCCTGCGGTCCACGGCGCTGCTGCACCACTGTCATGCTGCCGCTGACGGCCGTCGCGCCCGGCCCCGTGGCGGTCGCGGCCCGGTCCGGGACACCGTCAGCCCGACCCCCGAGGCGGCCCCGGACCTCCTGGCCGTGAACGGCGTTGGGCCCGAAACCGCCGCCCGCATCCTCGCCGCTGTTGGTGACAACCCCGAACGACTGCGCTCCGAAGCCGCCTTCGCCCGCCTGTGCGGCGCCGCTCCGATCCCCGCCTCCTCCGGGCGCCGCGACCGTCACCGGCTCAACCACGGCGGAACCCGATCCGCCAAAGCCGCTCTCTCCCGCATCGCTGTGGTCCGGATGCAGCACGACCGCCGCACCCGATTACGTCGCCCGCCGCACCGCGCGGGGGCTCCAGAAGAAGGACATCGTCCGCTGCCTCAAACGGTACATAGCCCGCGAGGTCTTCAGGGCACTGACCTGCGCGAACGTCACAACAATCGACCTCGCGCAGGCCGCTTGACAAGAGATAGGAGCATCTCCGGTTGAACAGGGCGACTTGGCAAGGTCACCCCTCTCGACGGGAGCTTCGTTGCGTTCGTAGCGCCCCACCAGCACATCGTCACACCGCCGTGACCAGCCCACCCACATGATCAACCCGACTTTGAAACACCCCTGGACTCTGCTGCGCAATTCCCGGGTCGGTCGCAGCGGGCATCCGGCGCTGCCGATATGCCCGCTGCGCGCGGTGCTGCCCACCCAGCCGACGAGCCAGGCCAGGCACACGCCGGTGACGCTCTGCAATTGCGCAGCAGAGTCCCCCTGGCCCCGCACCAACCTCGACCACTCCGCATCGGCCTGACCGGCACCCTGCTGATGGACGAGAAGTCCATGATCGGCAGCGCCGCCCAAACCCTCTTCGTCACCCCAGCCCCAGCAACCCCGACCTGAGCGAGCAGAACTGTCAGCCTCGGGGGACTGCGACCCTGGCGACCTGCGCCACGTGGTCCGAGAGGAACGTCGTGCCGCCCGACCGCAGCGCGACCGGCTCCGTGAACAGCCGGTCGGTTCCGATGACCGGGTAGCGATCGGGGTCGCCCTGGACCAGCAGGTAGTCGACCCGGTACGCCGATGCACCGGCGGGCAGCAACTCGGCGTGGAAGGTGGGCAGGTCCGCCGCAGCGAACGGGTCCCGCCATGTGCCCGTGTCCAGCACCTCCTGGTACAGAGCAGAACCGCTGGAGAGATTGAAGTCGCCGCTGACGATCACCAGTTCCGTGTCGCCGCCCCGCGCCTCCCGCAACACCTGCTGCACCCTCCTCAACTGCGCAGCCTGCAGGGCTTCATGCCGATTTCCCGCCGACCAGTCCCCATCCCTGTTCGCGGTCAGATGCACATTGCCCACCACCGTTCGGCGACCGGACACCTCGAAGGTCAGCACCCCCTGCAAGCGGCTGCTCAGCGCCAGTGAAGCGCGGAACAACGGGCCGCCGGCCTGCGGCTTCGTGCCGCGGAACGAGACGTATCCAACCGCCCGCAGGGGCGTCCTGGAAAAGGAGACCAGGCCTCCGGCCGGCTGGCCGAGCGCTCCGGTCCTGCGGGCGACAAACGGGAAGGACGGCAGGTGCCGGCGCAGGAACCCGCGCAGTCCCGATGTCCAGACCTCCTGAAAGTTCACGATGTCCACGTCCGCCCGCTCAAGACGGCGGCAGAACTCGGCCGCTCGCTCCTTCACCGGCGGCAGAGGATTGGACAACCCGCAGCAGACGTTCAAGGACGCCAGGCCGATACTCCCGATGCCGGTCGTCACGTGTCCTCCCTCCGCAGCACTTTGCCGCGGATCCCGCGCCTGCGCAGCACCTGCACCAGGGAGTCCTCCCCGTGGTACTCCCCAAGGCCGCCGAACACTCCGTATCCACAGAGCGCCAGGGACAAGGACCAGAGCACCCCCAGGAACACATAGTCCGATGTGCCCATTTGGTAGGTCAGGGCGTCATGGATCATGCTGACGGTCCAGAACCCGAAACGGACCCACCCGATGGGCCGGAAGCCGAAGTTTCCGAGGAGGTGGCGGAGCGTGCCGTCCCCCAGCAGGAACCATAGAAGCAGGCCCAGCCCGACCCAGGCCAGCACCGCAGTGCTTGTCAGCGCGCCCTCGGTGGACGGGTCGAATCCGTCGCTCTGGCCCGCCACGGTGATCCAGACCACCTCGCCCCGCCACGTCTCCAGGTCCGCCCGCTCCCCGGACTTGGCGGCATCGTAGACGGAGGAGACAACCTCTTTGGTCTCCTGCGTGCCGGACGCGCGCCGGTACGTCACGTCGTCGTGGGTCTGCTTGGTGGTCCCGGACTCATCGGTGGTCGTCTCCACATGGGTGTCCCGGCCCGTCACGCTGCCGATCTCGCGTGCGATGCAGCCATGGGTGGCGGAGACAGGGGTCGGTACGCCTCCGGAGCACAGGTGCGCGGGGCGGAACGCCATGGTGTCCCGGTACGGCGCCACCGACGCCACGACCGCTTAGACAATCGCGGCGATGCCGACCAGCAGTGCCCCGCCCGCACGATCACGATCCACCGCATGCGCCCCCCCAGTGCACCCAAGTTACCCGTTCTGACGCGGCGCGGAACATAGCCGGTCGCAGAGGGCGAGTCAGTCGGCGCGCGAGTGTCTGAACGCCGCCGGAGGGTCTGAGCCCGACCGGCCCTGTCTCTGTCGAGAAGCTCGTCCGTGCAGGTCAGGCCGCATGCCGGTACTCGTGGAGGGTGCCGCCGAGGCGGTCGCGTCGTCGTATGTCGAGGTGGGCGATGGCGTCCGGGTCGGTGATCGGCGGTGCCAGGGGTGCAGCGGGCGGGCGTCTGTGATGCCTTGGTGGGGCCGGTGGGAGTTGTCGTGCTGTTCGAACTCGCGCAGGGCGTGGAGCAGGTGGCGCTGGTTCCGGACCAGGGTGCGGTCCAGCAGTTCGCGTCGGCAGGTCTGCATCCAGCGTTCCATGAGCGCGTTCATCCGCGGCATCCGGATCCCGCTGAGTACGACCTCGATCCCCGCATCCTCAAGGACGGTGTCGAACAGGGTGGGGTACTTCCCGTCGCGGTCGCGGATCATGAACCGGGCCCGGCAGCCGGCATCCTGGAGATCCATGACGAGGTTCCTGGCGGCCTGTGCCACCCAGGCGCCGTCGCGCCCGGGATGCGGATGCGCCGGCCGGCGTGCCCGATCATCGTGAACACGTACAGCCGCGCCCCGGACAGGGTGACCGCTTCGAAGAAGTCACATGCCAGCAGGGCATCGCCCTGGGAGCGCAGGAAGTCCGTCCAGGTGCTGGAACCCCGCTCCGGTGCCGGTGCGATCCCCGCCTCCTTCAGGATCTCCCAGACCGTGGAGGCGGCCACCTGCACGCCCACAACCAGCAGCTCGCCGTGGATGCGCCGGTAGCCCCAGCCGGGATTCTCCCGCGCCAGACGCAGCACGAGAACGCGGATCGTGCGCACGTTACGCGCCCGACCCGCATGCCCCGGCCGGGAACGGGCCGCGTGGCGGCGCGAGACCAGGTCACGGTGCCGGCGCAGCAAGGCGCAGCACAGTGTCCGGGCGCGCCAGCAGCCGTGCCCGGCGCAGCACACCGCGCGGGAGCCGGTGCAGCAGCGCGGCCAGGAACACCCGGTCACTCGGGGCGAACCGCACCCGATCCCGGCCGAGTTGGCGTTCCAGCATCGTGATCTGATGACGCAGCGCGAGGATCTCCGCGTCCTTGTCCTGGTTGCTCACCGGCAGCAGCCCAGCAGGGCGAACACGTTCGCCACACCCAGACAGGCAGGTCGAAGCAGCACGACCGGCCATCATGCCGGGGCGACCACCAGCCGCGCGAGTACCCTGCCCCCCAGACAGACCCTCACCTGCATGGATGAGGTTTCCGGCAAGCACACCCCCGAACTCACCGCATGGCCTCAGAAGGAGGTCGCCGAGTGGCCGTCACCACACCACCTCGGCGGACGTGATCGCGGTACGGTTCTGAGGCCAGAGCGGTGCCCTGCCAGCATGTTTAGCGGGGTGGCGTTCCAGTGGTGGAACTGTTGGTGATGGCAGCGGGACCCAGCTGTTGAGCTGCGCGATGTCTGCGTGTCCGCGTCGGTGCCCAGCCAACGATTGCGGGGCTGGATACGGCCAGCAATGCAAATCCTCCTGCCAGCGCGATCCAGCCGAGAGAGCCGACCGCGATCGCCCAGCCGATGACGGCAGGGCCTGCCCCCTTCGACGAGCCGTCCGCGACGAGTTGCCACAGTCCTTGGTACTGCCCCAGCAGCTCATCGGGAGCCAGGTCGTACGAGAGCGTCCAGCCCGCGGCGGCACCGAGGATCTCGCCGAGAGCGAGTGCCAGGCATGCCACGACGAACAGCAACCAGACGACGGCTGTCGGCGAGGCTCTGCCGATGGCAAGCACGGCGCAGCCGACCGCGGTGCAGAGGCCCGCGGCGAGCAGAGCGCGGCGCGACCGGTGGACGTCCTTGGCCTGTTTACTGAGCGGGACCTGGAGCACGACGATGGCGGTCGTATTGAGAATCATGGCGGCGGACACCGCCCAGCGCGGGAGCGAGGAGCCGTAGACCACCCACAGCGGGATGCCCACGGACACCACGGCCCGGTTCAGTGTGTGCACCGCGTTGAGCGCCGCCACCGACAGATAGCCGGGGTCGCTCAGAGCGTCGGCGGCGATTCCACGTCCTCGTGCACCGCGGTCTACTTTCGGCAGCCTGGCCGTGGCGAAGGCGCTGAAGCAGAAGGTCGTCGCGTCCACGCCGAGCAGTGCGTAGATCGCCGCGGTGCTGTCCGAGGCCAGGGCCAGCCCGGATGCCAGCGCGCCGACAGCGAAGCCGACATTGGTGACGCTGCGCTGGTAGGCACGCAGAGCCGCGCGCCGTTCGGGGGGCACCAGCTTGCCCATCAACGTCGCGCGGGCGGCCGTGTTTCCACTGGTCGCCAGCTGTTTGACGGCAAGCGCCAGGGCACACATCCATACGTTCCCGGCCAAGAGCAGGGCGCAGGTGGCGGCCGCGCAGACCAGTTCCGCTCCGATGGCCACAGCCCGGGGCCCGCACCGGTCGCTGAGCTGACCCAGCGGTACGGCTCCCAGGATGCCGACCAGGCCGGTGATGGTGAGCAGTGAGGCCGCTTGCGCCAGGGACAGGTGTCTGACCTGAGCGAGGAAGATCACGAGGGCCGAAAGAGTGGCTCCCGTACCCACCATGTTGACGAGATTGCCGAGCGCCAGCCAACGCTGTGTTCGATCCTCGGGTATGAGACGCATAGTTATGCTTTCAGGGGCAGTTGAGTGAGCCGGGTCACCTGACGGTCTGCGACCACCACCACGCGGCGGCCGTCCGGCCGGGTGCGCAGAGCGATCGCCGAGGTACCTCCGGGATGCCCGATCACGAGGTCGGTATCGTCCATCGTCGTATCGGCCGTCAACGTCGCCAGTGCGACCAGGCCGGTGAGCGCGAGTCCCGGATGCCAGTGGTCGGTGGACAGCGCGCGGGCATGCATCGCACCCTGCTCGGTACGGACCAGCAGAGCCGGCTTCGGCAGCACCTCAGACTCCCCGACGCCGAGCCGGGGCGCCAACTGGGCCCGGACGTCGCGCAGGACCTGGCGGACGCCCTCCCCTGCTGCCATGAGCGCGTCCCGGCTGGTGATTCCGAGGGCCGACGCCTCCACGAAGGCATATGGGTTGCCGCTCTGCACCACCGTGACAGGCACCGGCACGCACCGGCCCGTGACATGCAGCGACAGTGGCGTCCGACCCAGCGGAAAGTCCTCGTCGGCCGGACCGGCTCCGTCGTCTGCCACGGTGGCGTTGAGCGGGAAGGCGAGCCCCGCCGTGTAGACGCCGCCGCGCCCGTCGAGCGGTGCGATCCGGCACTCCACGACCCGCGGCGATCCCGAACGGTGGGTGAGCAGCCTCAGCGGTCCGCCCTCGGGCCGGACACGGTTGCAGGCCCACAGGTGAGTGGCGGTGGCAAGCATGGAGTGCCCGCACTCCGGGGTGAGATCGAGCACCTGGCCGCTGGCCCGTTCCACGACCTGTGCGAAGACGTACTCGGCATCCACCGAAGGATCGTCGGCTGCCGGGTGAGCCAGGGCGACCTTGCTCACCTGCCGGCCGATCGTCGCGACAGCGGTCTCCAGAACGGGAAGCGGGTCGCCCAGGCGGCGGGCGCTGGCGACGACCAGCGTGGGCGCGGCGGCTCCGGCGACGCTCCACAGACCGATGTCGACACCGATCGCCCGGACCGACTCGTGGGTCAGCGTCGTCATCGACGGCCTCCGGTGGTCTGCCGCAGCCACAGCTCCAGGACGAGCAGGGACCATACGGTGTGTGCCAGTGGCTCACTGCGTCGTTCCTCGAGCTCCGCGAGCGCCTTCTCCACCTGCTTCTGGTCGAACAGGCCGCGCTGGGCGCCGGGATCCGTGAGCACCTGGCGTGCCCACTCCAGGGCCGCGCCCCCGTCCTCCAGCAGGTGTTCGGACAGCCGGAAGGTGAAGGGCTGCTTGGGCCGGTTCACGACGGACTCCGGTGCCCAGCCGTGGCGGATGGCTGCGGTGGCCAGGGGTACCTTCACGGCTCCGCCCGGTCCCAACTTGTCGGCCGTACGCAGCGAACGGCTCAGAGCTGTGACATCGTCGCGGCAGAAGGGGACGCGTGCTTCGACGGAGTGAGCGGCGCTGAGGTGGTCCACCCGCTGCAAGTGGTAGACCGGCAGCCGATGTCTGATCTCGAAGGCGGTCACCGACTCGGTGACGTCGGGATCGGACGACGGAAGGGCCCATGGCGCGTCGTCGGGCCGTCGGCGCTCGCGCAGAGTGTGCAGGGCGTCCTCCGTGTAGAGACGTCGGCGCCATTCGGCGGGAATGCCGGACAGGGCTCGGCGGTAGGCGTTCAGATCGCCGGTGCGTGCCAGTGATCGGAACCGGTCGTACCCGCCGAAGATCTCGTCGCTGGCGTCACCGGTGAGCGCCACCGGGTAGCCGGCCGCCCGCACGGCCTGGAACAGCCGGTAGGTACTGACGATGATCGGATCGGAGTTGGGCTGGCCGAGGGCGCGCACGACGTCGGGCAGCAGCTCCGGCAGATCGGATCCGCCCACGACGACCTGCTCCAACCGGGACCCGGTGGCCTTGGCAACCTGCTGGGCGAAGGGCAGTTCGTCGTAGGCCGACGGGTGGCGAGGGACGACGGTAAAGGCTGTCAGCGGCCCGCCCGCCCGTGCGGCCAGTGTGGTGACCACCGAGGAGTCGAGTCCTCCGGAGAGCACGGCGCAGTACGGCACGTCCGCCGGAAGCATCTCCGCGATCAGCTGCGGGAATCGCTCGGCGAGGTCCTCCGCCGGGTCGGTGTCCCGGCGTTGTGCGGGCGCCTCGGCCAGAGCGGTCACCGTGGGTGGCGTCTCGGGCGAGATCTCGAGCGCGTGGCCCGGTGGGAGAGAGCGCACGCCTTCGACGAGGGTGGGGTCGCCCAGTGCTCCCGGCTCGGGCACGGCGCCGTAGACCGCCTTGAGACGCAGATAGCGGTCCAGCCCGTCCAGGTCGGGCCGGACCTGCCCGCCGCGCAGCGCCAGCAGCGCCGGAATCTCGGAGGCGAAACCGAACCGGCCGCCCTCATGGAAGAAATAGAGCGGTTTGATCCCCGACCGGTCCCGGAGCAGGGTAATCCGTCGGGTGCGATGCTCGTACGCGACGATCGTGAACATGCCGTCCAACAGGTGGCCGGCGGCGACTCCGTGCCGGGCCAGAAGCGGTGCCAGGACCTCTCCGTCGCAGCGGGTGCGAAAGCGCGCACCGTCCGCGGCGAGGGAGCGGCGCAGTTCGGGTGCGTTGTAGATCTCGCCGTTGTAGAAGACCGTGAGGCCTTCGGCGGTGAACGGCTGCCACCCCTGCTCCGGATCGGAGATCGCCAGCCTGGTGCCGCCGACAAGGACTCCGTCGAAGACTCGGTGTGCATGCCCGTCCGGACCGCCGTGGTGCAGCATCCCGGCCAGTTCGTGACCGTGATGGTGCAGTTCCTCGTGGCTCAGACGGGAGTCGAGCAGGCCGAATACACGGCACATGGGCGGGGGATCCGTCCTGTCCGAAGGTCAGTGGCCGGTGAGTTCGCTGTACCGGGCGAGGAAGGCGGCCCAATCCGGCTCGGCATACCAGGTGTCGAGGGTGTCGTCGGCGGGGCAGCGCCGCTTCGCGGCAAGGTGCCTCAGGGCGTCGAGCGCGACGCCGTCCAGCCCCTGACTGGCAAGGCCCTTGGCGGCCCGGTCCAGGGCGTCGTCGACCAATGCGCCGGTGTCGACCGGTTGGAAGTGCCGGTTCAGCAGCGGCGCCTGGTAGCCGTGCAGACTGGTCAGCCGCATGTTGTGGTCGGCGAACGGACTTGCCACGTACTCGATCTCGCCTTCTTCCAGCATCAGGCCGGCGACCAGAGCGGAGTAGCCCCGGATCAGGTCGAGCCGGTTGGTGATGTCGAAGCAGGTGACCTCCTTGCGGTGATGCTGGTCGTCGCGGAAGTACATCGGCCGCCGGGTGAAGCTGCGTCGGTAGGAACGCTCGGACTTGCCGACCACTCCGTCCACCGTCCAGGGGCCCTCGCCCCGCACCGGAGTATTGGCGCTCAGCAGGATGAGAGCCGGGCCGAACCAGTCGAACTTCGCGTGCAGGTAGTCCCGGTCGAGCCGGGCTTCGACGGCGTCGGGAAAGCTCACGTTGATGTGGATGCCCCAGGTCATCATCGCCGTCTCGGCGGCGGCCCAGCCCTCGACCCCGCGGCCCCCGCGCGGGCCCTCGTACTCCTCCTGGCTCTGGTGCGCCCCGTAGGCGCTGCCGCGCAGTCCAGCCTCGGCGAGCAGGCCCTGCATCTCCTCGTAGTGCTGTACGAGGTACTCCTGCTGCTCGTACACGTCGGCGGCGATCGGGGTGCTGATCTCTATGCCCTTGACGTGCAGGTCCAGGACCTCGCCGGCGTCGTCGGCGAGGTCATAGCCCTCGAGGTAGAAGCTGCGCTGGTCGGAGCCGGGGTACTTGACCGCCATGTAGTCGTTGGAGGGCGCGTTGGACTTGGCGATGACGTCCTTCAGCAGGGGGAAGGAGAGTTCCTTCCAGTGCTGGGGCCGGCCGTCGGCGGTGACGAGCTGGTACTCGAACTCGATGCCCATTCGGTAGGTGTTCGGGTCGTATCCGGGCATGGCAACAGATCCCTTCGCAGGCAACAGGCTGTGCGGGTGGGGGTGAGGTCAGTGGGTGCTGGTGACGCTGTCGAGGAACCACTGGTGCATGGCCAGCAGCCGCTCCGCGGTCCGCCTGCGGTCGTCGCCGAGGGCCACCCCGCTGATCAGATACGAGGAGGAGGCGAGGTCGGCCGTGCCGCCCGAGGAGCGGGGCAGAGCGGTCTCGTAGTGACTGATGCCGGGCAGCGGACAGACTTCGGGGGCCGTGCCGCGTATGTCGCCGTGGTCGTAGGCGATCAGGAAGCCGCCGGTGGGTGCGGCGGCCTGGGGCACCAGGGACTCGGGGGAAGAGCCGGTCTGGTGGCGGGCTGCCAGCTCCACGAGATCGATGCCGTGCAGTCGTCGCAGCGTCGGCTGGATGCGTCCTCCGCCGATGCGACTGGCCGCCTCGTTGACGACGATCCCCTTCCCGGTGTCGAAGAACTCGATGTGGAAGGCGGTGACCGCGGGAGTGGGAAGTCCGCGCAGCGTCTCCTCGGCGAAGCGCACCACGGTCTCCCGACGCGGGTCGTCCCGGTCCAGGGTGATGGCCATGGTGGGCACCGGGCCCTCCACTATGTCGAGAAACGTCGTGGACCAGGACCAGACCTCACTGAACACGACCCGTCCCTCGACGAACACGCCGTCGCAGTGCAGGAGTTCGTGCGGAGTGAAGGTCTCGGCGAGGTGGTCGGCAAGGCTCGTCCCCTGCTCCGCGTCGAAGGCGGCGGCTTCCTGCTCGTCCTCGATCCGTCGGATGCCCCGGGACCCGGTCCCCGCGCGAGGCTTGACCAGCACGGGATAGCCCACGTCGGCGGCGAATCGCCCCAGATCGCCGGGACGTTCGAGCGGGCGATACGGGACGATCGGCAGCCCGGCCTTGTCCAGCAGCCTCTTCATGACCAGCTTGTCGCGGTAGGCCTCGGCGCTGGCGACTCCTTGGCCTTCGATGCCGAACTCGTCACGCAGCAGGGCCGCGCGCAAGACGTCGTACTCGGAGAAGGCGATGACGGTGTCGATGCCGTACGAGCGGATCCAGTCCCTGGCGGTTTCCACGACCGCCGGGTTGGTGGTGTAGTCGTCGAACTCCGCGATGTCGCGGTAGCGGGAGCGGATCGCGTCGGCCTCGGGATGCCGGTCGACGGCACGGGTGGCGCAGTTGAGCAGGAACAGCTCGTGCTCGGCGGCCATCCAGTGGTGGAATGCGGCGGACTGCAGGCGGTAGCGGTTGAGGATCAGCACTCGGCTCATCGCGCGGTCGCCTCCGTCAACGGGCTGGTGTGGATGGTCAGTTGGGCGGCGAGGACATCGGCGGCTGCCACCGCGTCCTCCCGCTCCTCGGCGAAGGCGACGACCGCAGCCCGCATCTCGTTGCCGTTGGTGATCGCGGTCAGCCGGTCACCCGGGTGCACGAAGCAGCGGGTGAGGAGATGCCGCTCCATCACCTCGGGCGACGGCGTGCCGACGTCCACGGATTCAACCAGACCTTCCGCCTCGGACAGGCAGCGGCGGACCGCGAATCCCCGCTGCTCCACGCAGAGTTCCGGGTATATGCCGTGCAGTACGTCGTACCAGGCTCGGTACAGGTCCACTCCGGTGACCGCCCGGACCATATGGCTAATGAAGACGCCCCCGATACGCCCGTTGACCTCCACGACGCGCGGGCCCGCGGTCGTCAGGCGGATCTCCGTGTGCGCCGGGCCGTTCAGCAGCCCGCAGGCGAGCACCGCCTCGGCCGCGACCCGTTCCACCGCCGTCCGGTCACCGCTTTCCAGACGCGCGGGAATCTCCGCGTCCAGTTTCAGGACTCCGGTACGACCGCCGATTCCCTTGCCGGTGACCGCCACCGTGGTCACTTCGCCCTCCGCGACGACGGCTTCCACGCTGAACTCGGGGCCGTCGAGGTACTCCTCGATAACCACGTCCGCGCCCCAGGACTCGGCGAGTGCCTCGTCCACCGCCGAGTTCAGCTCGTCCTTCCCCCGCACCACGAACACCGCGCAACTGGCCGAGCGATCCGCGGGTTTGACGACGACCGGCCAGCCGACCGACTTGGCGAAGTCCTGGGCCGTCGTCGTGTCCGGGCAAGGTGCCCACCGAGGCTGAGGTACGCCCGCCTCCTCCAGCGCGGCCCGTTGAAGCCGCTTGTTGGAGCACAGCAGACCGGACCGCTCGGTATGGCCACGCAGTTCCAGCCGCTCGTTGAGCCGACCGACGAGAGGCAATAGGTAGTCGAAGTCCGCCATCACCGCTGTCAGCGGGAATCTGGCGTGGAAATCACAGATGCGCGCCTCCAACTCCGTCACCCGGCCTGACCGGAAGGCGCCCGGCAGGCTCGGCAGCGGAAGTTGGACATCGGCGAAACCGGAGAGATCGTTGTCGGGATGATCGGCTACGACGATCTCGGCCCCGGTGCGGGCCAGCGTGCGCAGCGCCGACTCACGCTCCTTCGCGGGACGTATCACCAGGACTCGAGGGGTGTGTGACATGGTGCGTATCTCCTCCGCTGCCGCTCACAGGTACGGCAGCACTTCGGTGCTGAGCAGTTCGACCGATTCCAGGGCTTCCTCGACTGGTGCTCCCGCCCAGTGCACGCGGAGGATGATCTCCGAAGCACCGACGCGTTTGATCCACTCACGCAAGGTGAGGAGACAGTCATTCGGATCCCCGATGACGAAACGATCGCGGGACAGCTCGGTGAGCCCGGCGTCGAAGCGGTCGCCCGGGGGGAGCACGGCGTCCTGTCCCCAACTCCGGTAAACGGCGTACTTGTCAGCGAGATGACGATGCGCACGAGCCGTGGCGGTACGCCGGTCGGTCGCACAGATGATCTCCCTCATGAGGGGCACGTCGACCGGAGGAGACATTCCCGCCTCGGCACGAGTGGTCCGGAAGAGCTCCATCTGCCGTTCCACCGTGGTCATCGCCGCGTGCGGGTTGATCATCCAGGCGTCACCGAGGCGTGCGGCCCTGCGGACCGCGCTGTCGTTGTTGGCCGCCAGCCAGATCGGCGGGCGGGGCCGCTGCATGGGCAACGTGGACAACCGGGCATTGTCCAACTGGCACCAGGACAGATCCGCGTCGACCACCTCGCCTGCCCACAGCCGCGTGACAAGATCCAGATTGCGGACGAACCGCTCGACCCGACTGCCGGCGGCCACGCCGAACGCCTCGTACTCCACCTCTCGGTAGCCAAGTCCCGCGCCGAAGACCAACCGTCCTCCGCTGATGACGTCCGCCGTGGCGTATGTCTCGGCCACATCCACAGGATTCTGCAGCGCCAGCAGGCAGATGCCCGCGCCCAGCCTCATGTCCCCTGCGACAGAGGACAGGAGCCCCAGGAGGGGAAGGGGCTGTAGATGAGCCATCTCCTCACCCAGATAGTGCTGAGCGACGAAGACGGAATCCCAGCCGGCGTCCCGTACCGCCTCGACGATGCGCAAGTGATCGGTCAGTGCAGCGGACGCAGATTCGCCAGGCGCGTACTGCACCGTGAGATTCAGTCCTGACCGGACGCGTCGTTTCAACCCCTCGGTCATGGACGGTCCGCTACGCGCGACCCGTCAGGCTCCCGTGGCAACCCACACCAGATCTCAAGCATGTCCCCCGCTTCCTTGACACGGCGGAACCATCAAGCTGATGACTCAGCCCCTCGGCCGCCGGCCGACTCTCTTGCGTCATGCATCGAGCTGGAAACTTATGCGGGATGCGCGATCAGCTGTAGTGCTCTTTTCGGCCAACAAGACACTCACAGCGCACACAAAGACTGTGACTAAACGTGATCTCTATCGCGTGCGGACCGCCGCGGCGCTCAGGGGGCTGTATTGCAGGCCCATGCCTTCGTAGAGGCGAATGGCGGCGCGGTTCCAGTCGTTCACCATCAGTGCCACTGTCCCGTGCACCATCAGCGCCTCAGTGACGAGCAAGTCGCAGACCTGCCGCCCGAATCCGCGCTTGCGGGCCCTCGGATGTACGGCGACGCCGGACAAGAAGCCAACGGTCGGTGCACACCAGGCGAACGCGCCCACAGCTGCCAGTCGGCCGGCGTGGTCCCGTACTCCCGCCCACCGCTCCACTCCGGGTACCCCCGGCTTCGCGTAGGAGTTCGGGAAGCTGATTTCGACAAGTGCTTCAATCTCCGCCAGTGCGCTCGCCGGGAGCCATTCGGCGGCGCCGTCGGTGAGCGATCCGTCACCTGTGAGGCCCTGGCGGTCCATCCAGCCGAAGGTGCCGACCGGTGTCAGTCCTGGGACCTCGTGGACGAGCATGTCAATCAGGGCGCTACGACCAAGCGGCCTATAGGTAGGACCCACTTGGGCCAGCACTTGACTCACCAACTGGACCGCGGCATCGGGGGCTCCCCAAACCGCCAGCCGGTCCCGCGCCGAGAGAACCGGTCCAGCAATGGCAACCGCGCGCCGGTCCTCGCTCACCCAGGCTCGGCTGCGTCCGTCCAGGCCCTGAGCTGCCCACATGCACAGCGTGTCGCCTGCGCAGTGAGCCTTCAGGGCCCCGCAATCACTGATCTCTCTCATGCCCCGATTCTGTCGAGGGTTTCCGGAGAAGCGAGGGCCGGCCCCGCCCAGGGTGGCTTTGAACTGCCAAAGCAGGCACTCGAACATCGCAGTGTGTGCATGATCCACCTTCGGCGACACAGGTCAACTACTCATCGTGGAAGCATGGGGGAGCCTTGATCCGTCCGGAAGTAACCGCCTAGCCTCGTACTTCTCAGGTCACCGGGGCCTCCCCCTGAGTGGTGGACACGCTGATACTGGATCTGCTTGATCCGGAGGAAGCGAGAAGACCGCCGATGGCGATGAAGGACTATTCGGACGAGTTCAAGGCCGATGCCGTGGCCCTGTACGAGTCGACACCCGGGGCGATCTACAAGAGCATCGCCGCTGACCTGGGCGTCAACGGGCCACTCTGCGGGAGTGGGTGCTGCGGGACCGCGAACGACGTGGGATCACCGCCGCGGCTGCAAAGCCGACCGCCCAACGTGAGGAGGCGGTGCCGTCCGCTGATCCGGACGAGCGGGTGCGGCAGTTGGAGGCCCGGGTTGCCGAGCTCGAGGCAAGTGAGCGCAAGCTCGCCACCGAGCGGGACATCCTCCGCAAGGCGGCCAAGTATTTCGCCGGAGAGACGAACTGGTGATCAGCCGCTTCCAGTTCGTTGACGACCACCGGGACACCTACGAGGTGAAGCGGCTCTGCCAGGTCCTGGACGTGAACCGGTCCAGCTACTACAAGTGGCTCGCCGGCGCCGATGCCCGGGCCACCCGGCAGCACAAGGACCGGGTCCTGGCCGAGGAGATCCGTGAGGTCCACGGCGAGTCCGGCGGCGCCTACGGCTCCCCACGCGTGACCGCCGAGCTCCGCGCGAAAGGGCGGCGGGTCAACGAAAAGCGGGTCGCCCGGATCATGCGGACGTTCTTCATCACCGGTATCCGCCTGCGCAGACGCGTGCGCACCACCGTCGCGGACCCGGCAGCCTCACCGGTTGCGGACCTGTTCCAGCGGGACTTCACCGCCACCGAACCCGGCCTGAAATACATGGGCGACATCACGTATCTCCCGCTCGCAGGCGGGGAGTTCCTCTATCTCGCGACCGTGCTGGACTGCTTCAGCCGCAAGATCGTCGGCTGGTCCATCGCCGGCCACATGCGCACCGACCTGGTCGCCGACGCGCTGCGGATGGCGGCCTCTACCCGCGGCGGCCTGGACGCCGCCGTGTTCCACTCCGACCACGGGGCCCAGTACGGCTCCCGGGCCTTCAGGGATCTCTGCGACCAGCTCGGGGTCACCCGGTCGATGGGCGCGGTCGGCACCAGCGCGGACAACGCGGCCTGCGAAAGTTTCCACGCGTCCCTGAAGCGCGAGACCCTCCAGGGCGCCCGCGACTACGGTGACGCCGGCACCTGCAGAAAGACGGTATTTGCCTGGCTGACCCGCTACAACACCCGCCGTCGGCACTCCGCCAACGGCCACCTCAGCCCCAACGAATACGAACACCGACACCGCACCGCTAAACTCACGCTCGCCGCGTGATCAATAACCGCGTGCCCACCTTCACGGGGGAAGGCCCACCCGATCATGAAGATCAAGCGGTCATAGCCGATCACTGGTCGATCGGAACCGTAGTGGCGAGACCCGTGCTGGTCCGGATCGGTCGAGATCGGAGGTGCGGATGCCTCTACGCGGACCTTTCCGAGGACCCGCTGTCTTCAGGTGCGCGAAGCCGTGCTCGACCGGCGCCCGGACCGTGGCCAACGCCGTGTTGGACAACTTCTACCCCCGCATATTCGCCTGGGCCACCGAGCAGGTGTGAAGAGACCCGGTGGCCGCTGCCGGGGGACACCGCACCGATGGTCGGGCCATGGTGGGCTCGGCGATGAACTTCTCGGCGTGAGCGGCCCGGACGTACTTGACCGCCGTGGGGATGGGTGCGGCTCAGACACCCATCAGCCGGGCTGGCGTTCCAGATTCTGGGCACTTTCGACGGGCTGCTCAGCCGCGCTCGGCCAGCGTGAAGCAGAAGAGGGTGGTGGCCACGGTGGCGAAGACATCGTGGCCGACGACCGTACCGCCCCAGTCGCCCGAGGCTCCGATGACCTCGTGGAACCAGAGTTGTTCGCCGGTGCCCGCGTCGAAGGCGTACAGGCCCTTTCGGGCCGCGCACAGGAACAGGCCCCTTGCGGTGCCAGCAGTCGGAGCCCGGCGAGTGTCGAGCCGGCTTCCCAGCGCGCCCTGCCGGTGCGGATGTCGAGGCCGCGCAGCACCTTGTCGTCGAGGAGGCCGACGACGGTGCCCGAGCGGACGTAGCCCCGGTTTCCCCTGGCGGCGGTCCGCACCGACCAGCGGGAGTCGCCCGTCTCCGGATCGAGGTCACTGAGGCCGTCCGCGCCGCGCTGGAAGAACTGGCCGGCACAGCTCCGCACCTGCTGGAAGGCCTGGTCGACGAAGAGTGGGGGCGCCGCTACGGCCGCCCGGTCCGTCTGGGCAAGAACCCCACCCGCCCGAGACCAGGATCCTCGCCACCGGAGGTGACGCCGTCCGGCTGATCGAGCATCTCGGGCAGCACGGGCCGGAACGCCTGTCCGGTCCCCGCGTCCAGGCCCTGCGGCAGATCATGGTGCAGAACTACTACCGCGACGGGGCCGGCCGCTTGCGCTGGCACATCGCCGAGGACGGCGGCCTGCCGCCCTCGGCCGTCGCAGTCGTCTCGCCCTACGATCCGACGGCCCGCTACGCGCGCCGCGGACACGTCACCCGCTGGACAGGGTTCGTCGCGCATCTCACCGAGACCTGCGATCCCGACGGCGTCAACGTGATCACGGATGTGGCCACCACCGACGCCACCGGCTACGACGCGAAGGCTCTGCCCGGCATCCACTCCCGGCTCAAGCGCCGCGGGCTGCTGCCCGCCGAGCACCTGGTCGACGGCGGCTACACCTCCCTGGTCCATCTGGAACAGGCGGCCCGCGAACACCAGGTCACGGTCACCGGACCACTGCCGGTCAACACCACCCGCCAGAACCGCAGGAACAACGGTTTCGGCCGCGACGACTTCCACATCGACTTCGACCGCCGGCAGGTCACCTGCCCGCAGGGCGAGACCAGCGCGGGATGGCACGGTCCCTATCCGACCTCCTCGCCCACCGCGGCGCCTCTGATCGTGGCACGGTTCACCAAGAGCCAGTGCCGCCCCTGCCCGTTCCGCACCCGCTGCACGACCACCGCCGACAGCGCCCGGAGCGTGGGCTTCCCCCCGCGAGACCTCCGTGACCTGCAACTCCGCGTGCGCGCCGAGCAACAGACACCCGAATGGCGGGCCCGCTATGCGGTCCGCTCCGGAGTGGAAGGCACCGTCAACCAGCTCGCCCACGGGCACGGCATGCGCCGCTGCCGCTACCGGGGACAGCACAAGGCCCACTTACAGCACGTGTTCACAGCCATCGCCGCAAACATCGAGCGCCTCAGCCGACGGTCGCCGAGCGGAGAAGCACCTCCGCCCCGGCCGCCGACCGCCTTCCAGAACCACCTGGACCAGCACGGAACCACCCGGCCGAGGTCTTGGCGGTCCGCCAGAGACTGAGCAGACCGCCAAGATCCCCGACAGAGTCAGCGTCGGTGTTCATGGGTGCGGCCCCGTGGGCGAAGGGTTCTCTGCGGGATGGCAGGACTCCGCAGCAGACACCTTGAAGCGCTTCGGCCACGCGGCAGTGAACGGCGTGTGGTGTGTGGTCTGCGCCGGGCAGGTTGGCGTTGGTAGCCTCGGTGATCCAGTCGGGCAGCCGGGTGTCGCTCAGCGTGGTGGGCATTTCCGCGAAGGAGCTGGTCAGCTAGGCGGCGGATGCCAGCTCTGGGTAGTGGTCGAGCACGACCTTGCGGTGTACCTTCTCCTCCTCGGCGAGGGTGGCCGGGCGCCGGGTGAGCCAGCCGGTAACCTGCTGTACCGGCGGCAGTGGCGGGGCGGAAGTGAAACCTTCGGGTCGGGGCAGGCCGTGACGGGCCCAGTCGCGGACGGTGGAGTAGTGGCCGCGGAAGCCGTGAGCGGTGATCTCCCGGTAGAGGTCGAGGATCGACACCCTCCCATCGGTCTCGACCCGGCGTTGTGCCAGGTAGGGCTTGAACGGGTCTAGTTTGCTGGGGAGTTGCTGCTTGCACCCCTTGACCATGTCCTGCCAGCGGTCGGCGCGGGCGTACCGCTGAACGGTGTGCTGGTCCCAGCGCAGATGGCGGGCGATGTGGCGCAGGCCCATGTCCTGGTCGTGGAGTTCGTGGACCCGGGCATGGTGGGCGCGGCCCCGTTCGGCGAACTTGCCCGTCGGGTCGCCTGCTTCGTCGCCCTGGCCGTCCGGGCGTGGCCGAGGTGCGGGCCTGGGCTCGCGGGCGGGGCATGGACGTGCCGTGCCGGGGGCGGCTCCGTGCTGAGGTCTGGGATGCCGGGCATGCCGCCCACTCCGGCTCACGGAGGGCGTGTGCGGTTGGTGCCGTGGCGGCCTACCGGTCGTGCAGCACCTTCGGGCGGGTGACGGGGACGACGGTGAGCAGGTCGTCCAGGCCCTTGAAGTCGTCCGGGTTGGTGGTGAACAGGGGCAGGTCTTCCGCGACGGCGATGGAGGCGATCATCAGGTCGGCGATGCGGCGCCGAGGTTGGCGTCCGGCGCTGATGACGGCGGCGCAGACGCGGCCGTAGATGCGGGCGGCTTCCGCGTCGAAGGGGATGGGGTCGAACTCGTTCTCGGCGCGCTGGAGAATGTCCGTGCGGCGGGCGCGCTCGGCGTGTTCGTCGTAGTCGTTCTGCTCGGCGTTGCCGCGCACCTGGTGGGGGCCCGCGGAGAGCTCGGCCAGGGTGACGGCGGTGATGGCAAGTTCGGCGGGCAGCTCTCCGGGGTCGATCCACTTGCGCAGGATCATGACGTTGGTGTCGAGGAGCCCTTGCTGGTATGCGACGGGCTGATGCTCACCGGGCATAGAGGTCGTCCTGCTCCTGTTCGGCGGTGGCGTCCTGGTCGGCGCGGAAGGCGTCCAGGGAGACGTCGCAGGCGGTGCGGGACATGGCGGCGAACTCGCCGCGCGGGACGAAGCGCCGACGGCGGCGCAGGGGGATCAGCTCGCCGATGCGGTGACCGTCGCGGGTGACGGTGAAGGACTGGCCGCTTTGGACGGCGTCCATGATCTCTTTGGATTTGGTGCGCAGATCGCGCTGGGTGATCTCGGGCTGGGCGGTCATGGCTTCACGGTAGCCGCCTGGTGCTACAGAGTGCCACCCTGTAGCACTCTGGTGCTCCGGTGAGGCCGGCGGATCTTGCGTCTCTCAGCCCGCGGGAGCGGTTGAATACCGGTGTGGCACGGACAGTGGTGGGATTCGGCGAGGACGACCTGCGGGCGCTGGCCGGGGTCCGGTCCTTCGATCGGGGGCTGGGGTACCTGGACGCAGTGACCGGTCTGGAAGTGGAGGAGGGCTCGGTCACCGCCGTGGTGCACGGCACGGACATCTACGAGGTGGAGCTCAGCCTCGGGGGGACACCGGCATCTCCGGATGGTGCGACTGCTCGTACGGGCAGGAGGGCTGCTGAGGCGGTACGGCGAGGGTACGAGGTCCGGCCGAGCCGGTCGTACTATTCGCGGCGCGAGGGCGGAGTGGACGTGGTCGTCGACGGCTTCGGGCACGCGGTCACTGTCAGGCAGGAGTTTCCGCAGTCCACTAATCCGGAGCGCTCCGCGCGTCTCGTTGTCGAGCTTGACCATGGCCGGTCCGGCCAGTCAGGCCGGCCGGTTCGATGGCGGGACCGGAAGGACCGGGTGCTTGAGGATGCTCTGGGCTTGATTCTGGGGGAGATCGAAGTACGAGTGCTGGAGGACGCTCAGCGCAGGAAGGACGAGGAGCGGGCCGCAGCGGAGCGCGCGGTTTGCTGGCGAGCGGCTGTGGAGAAGGCGAAGGAGCGAGCAGTTCGGGATCAACTCGCCGAGGTGCTTCGCGAAGAGGCCGAACGCTGGCGGGAGGCTGCTGTGCTCGGTGAGTACTGCACGGCGCTGGAACGTCGTCTCGGTGAGCTGGGCGGTGCCATGGACGAGGCGGTTCTGGACTCGGCCCGGCGCTGGTTGGAGTGGGCGTACGGCTACGCGCGGGCGCTCGATCCGGTGACCCGCTTCCGGGGATGCCGAACACGCGTGAACCGACACCGGAGGAGCTCGAACCACATCTGAAGGGGTGGAGCCCCTATCAGCCGGAACGGCGAGGCGGACGGTGACTTGGGAGCGAGCAACGCCGATCCACCCGGGCGACGAAAGGCTCCACATCACCACCCGGCCAGTCCGAACGCCGCTACAGGGTTGCCCGGCCCACTGAGCATTCGGGTGGTCGGCTGTTGCGTTCCTGCTTCTCGGCTGGTGTGGCTACGTCGGGAGATCGCCAATATCACCGGCCGCGCGCCGTTGACCAGCCCATCGGCCACCGTGTTCAGGTTGTGTTCAGGCTCGGACGGGCCTTGGACAACCCGGGCACCGGTAGCGCCAAAGCTCTGGCAAAGGGGGCTGGGGCAACCGCCGAACCTCGTGCCATCGTGCCTGTCATGACGACAGATCACCTCACTGGGAACCGGCCTCCGCGCCACGCACGACACGTGGCGGCCTGAGTACATGTACTGACCGTCTTCTACGCGCAGGCCTTGCGGCCCGTTGGCCCCTGCCTTCGGCATCGACACCGAGCCCGCTGGCACCCTGCCGATCCCGCCGCGTGGCCGCCGGCTCTCGGCGAGGGCGCCCGTCGTTGGCAAACGGGTGTTCCGAAGCTGGCCATGAGGGCTGTTCCACTGCGGCGGGGAATCGATGGTCGGTGATGCCGGAATCGGTCGGCACATTGTGAGAGAGGAATCGCACGATGGAGCAGTCGGAGCTGGAGAGCAAGGTTCAGGCGCTGGAGACGGGTCTGGCCGTCCAGGAAGCGTCCATGGCCGGGGCGCAGGCCACGCAGGCGGCGGCGCAGGCGGGAATGACCACCACGTTCGCCGCGACGCAGACCGGGACGTGGGCGGTGATGGCTACCGGCAGTGTCGCCCTGCTGGTCGGGATCTTCCTCGGCATGGCGATCGCGAAGGACTGACAGCCGGCCCCGCCCTGCCAGGAGCCGCCTGTCTGGCTTTGCCGCCCCCGTCTGACCCCGCGGTGGCGGGGCCGGCCGGGGGCGGGCTGCCGTGGGCTTGCAGAGGATCCGCGTTTACCTCGCACGTTCCCCATGTGCCGCGGGGGACGAGCATGGCGGTCCTGTTCACTCGTTTGCCGATGGGTACAGGGCGCCCGTCGCCAGGCCGGCGTCACTGATTGTCGTGGCTGCGCCTTGACGCCTTGTTTATATCACCACATATGGGCACTCGGTGGGTGCAGACGATCTTGACGCTTTCCCAGCCCGAGGAGAGCACGAGGTGCTCCCCACGACAAGAAAAGGTGCCTTCTCATGAGCACTGCGAACCCGGTTGGCAACGCCAGCCCCCACACGCGTGAAGGTGCGGTCGATCACCGGCCGCGTCGACTGTCGACGGAGACGAAGGCGGCCTTCAAGACCACCGAGCTCTTCGTCTATCTCGCCTCGGTGGTGGCGGTGCTAATCGCCTCCATGGTCGTCGGAGACGACGACGGCCACGCTGACTACTTCCGCGCCGACAAGGCATGGATGTACATCGTGATCCTCACCGTCGGCTACATGATCAGCCGAGGCCTGGCGAAGTCCGGCAGCCGCGACCCTTACGGCGATTGAGCACCTGCTCTGCGCCACGGAGTCCCAGAGAGCTGCACCACGCAGATGGTCCCCGCGCCTCGGGCAGCGGGGACCTTTCACGTCGGCACCCGAAGCACGCTGTCCGGTCTCGAAGGGAGCCTGGGAGCCTGGGAGCGGATCCCCCTATCAAGGTCGCCGTGGCCCCATCGGCGCCGTCTGAAAGCCGGACTCTTTCAGATGGCGCCGATGGGCCACGTATCCAGGCAGGGCGTCCGCGGAGCTCAGCACCTCCTGGCCGACCATCCGTGTGTTGCTGTCAGGGGAAGCGCGCGGCTGTGTAGGCGGCTGGGGTCCTCACGTCATCTGCCGCTGCGGGGCAGGGGAAGAGGCGATTCTCCAGAGCGTCCATGCCAAAGAGAAGCGCCATCATCAGGGCGGGCATGAGCAGAGCGAGCAGGATCACAGGACCTCCCGAGGGGTGGTCGGGCTTTGCAGCCGGTGGTGCCGCTTCTCAGCGTGGATCCGAATGGCGTAGTGCGCATGTCGTGCACGGTGGCGCAGCTTGTGTTAAAGCGCGGCAGTCGGCGAGCCTCCGCGATCCTGTGCACGTACGCGACGGCAGGTCAGCCCTCTTGTCAGCCGCACGCCGAACTACGTGGTCGTTCGCTGTCAACGAGGTCGCTACCAACGCTGTCCAGCATGGTGGCGGCACCGGACGGGTCACGCTCTGGCGCGACGGAGGCCGGATTGTCTGCGATGTCACCGACAGTGGTCAAACAACCACCGACTGGTACCTCGGCTACCTGCCGCCCAGCCCCACACAACCGCCACGTCACGGCCTGTGGGCCGTGCGCCAGCTGTGCGACCTGTTGGAAGTCCAAGCCCAACAGGCCGGCACCACCGGCCGCCTGCATCTGACCCTCAACTGACAGGCGAACCCTGGCTTGCACACCAGCTTCCCCTACGAGCGATGCCCGGGCGCTCCCGTCTTGCCCTGGTTGCGGTCGGCAGTCGCGCCGCAACCGCGTTTGCGCGGCGCCCCGGCGGACTGTGCACCCCGGGCTCTCGCGTGACGTCCGCTTCTACTGCTACGGCAGTTGCCTGGCCGCTGCGGCATGTTCGCCGAGCGGGCGGGGGCCCCTGGGAAGCGTGCACGGCGCGACGATCGTCGTGCATCCGCCCGCCCGCCCGCACGGTCGGCGGGAAAGCCGTCGTCGCTGCAAGGGGCGGGATGAGATTTTCGGCACCGTCCTGTAGCGATCACGATCTGGTGGTGTTCTCCAAGGGTGCGGGCCTCCAGGACCCTGGGTGCCTCGCGTGGCTCCAGGCACGGGGTCTCCGAGCTGTGTCGTGGCGTGACGCGTGAGCCCGGATGGGCGAGGCGAGGTGATCTATCGGCTACCTAAGGGCTCGCAGAGAATCAACGTGTTGCTTCACGCATCCGGGCTCGTTCACCTGGTATGGGCATCCCTGACGCGACGCGTGATCAACTGGCTGTCAAGTTCAGGGTGTTGTTCCCGCATCTGGACGAGCGGCAGCGCCGGCTGCTGATGGGAGCCGAGGCCCGGGTCCTGGGGCACGGTGGTGTCCGAGTGGTCGCGCAGGCGGCTCAGGTCAGCGAGACCACGGTTCGCAAGGGCGTGGACGAGTTGGAGGCGGGTGAGGGACCGCTGGGGCGGGTTCGCCGTCCCGGCGGCGGGCGCAAGAAGGCCGCCGAGGTGGACCCGGGGCTGCGGCCGGCCCTGCTCGCACTGGTCGAGCCGGACGTACGCGGGGATCCGATATCGCCACTGCGCTGGACAACCAAGTCGACGAGGAAGCTTGCCGCCGAACTCACCCGCCAGGGGCACAAGGTGAGCGCGGACACGGTCGGGGACCTGCTCCGGGAGGAGGGCTTCAGCCTGCAGGCCAACGCGAAGACCATCGAGGGCGCACAACACCCGGACCGTGATGCCCAGTTCCACTACATCAACGACCAGGCCCGGGAACACATGCGTGCCGGGGACCCGGTGATCAGCGTGGACACCAAGAAGAAGGAGTTGGTCGGCGACTACAAGAACGCCGGGCGTCAGTGGCGGCCCGCGGGCGAACCCGTGCTGGTCAAAACGCATGACTTCCTGGACCGGCAGGGACCGGGCAAGGCGATCCCCTACGGCATCTACGACCTCGCGGCGAACACCGGCTGGGTCAACGTCGGCACCGACCACGACACCGCCGAATTCGCTGTCGCCTCGATCCGGCGCTGGTGGCAGGCCCGTGGCCGACACGACTACCCGCACGCCACCCGTGTTCTGATCACCGCGGACGCGGGCGGCTCCAACGGCTACCGCACCCGGGCCTGGAAGAGTGAACTGGCCGCTCTCGCCTCCGGGACGGGCCTGCAGATCACTGTCTGTCACCTACCGCCCGGGACCTCGAAGTGGAACAAGATCGAGCACCGGCTGTTCTCCCACATCACCATGAACTGGCGCGGCAGACCACTGACCAGCCATGAAGTCATCGTGGACAGCATCGCGGCGACCACCACCCGCACCGGTCTCAAAATCGAAGCCGAGCTCGACCCCGGCACCTACGACACCGGCGTGAAGGTCACCGACGCCGAGATCGACGCACTGGCAATGAACCGGCACCGCTTCCACGGCGACTGGAACTACACGCTCCGCCCCGCCGGTTCTCTCCCAGCCCCACGCCATGAGACAGAACCGGATGCCGCCATCGCCCCAACCGCCCGCCCGGCCGCGCCCCCGGACGGCGTTGACGCCCAATCTCTCCGCGACCCGGAGCTGACCGGCATGACCGCTGCCCAACTCGACACTCTGGTGCATGCGTTGCTCCCCGCGCTCGCGCAACGACGCGAGCAAACCCGCCACGAGCACCGGGGCGGCGAGCGCCGACGGAGGCGAGGTGCCGGCGCCAAGGACAAGCTCTCCGACACAGACCGCATCCTGGCCACCGTGCTCTGCCTCCGCAAGATCGGCACCCACGACCTGCTCGCCCGGCTCTTCGGCGTCACCGGAAGCACTCTCACACGGGCCGTCCAGGAAGCACGCCCGCTACTGGCCGAACACGATCACGCCATCCACCCCTCAACCGCCAGATTCCGCACCCCGACTGACGTGGCCGCCCACCTCGACCAGTACGGAACCCACTCCCTGAAGGAGATCAAACCCGCATGTTGATTCTCTGCGAGCCCTTACCTCCTGCAAGAGGCTGTCCCCCCGCAGCAGACGGCCAGGGTGCCGCCACCATGCAGCGAGCCCTCGTCCGGCGCCGACTTCACCGACTCGATGGAGAGCCTGGCGCAGATCACCGCTCAACTGCCGCCCACCCGACACTCCTCCGCCGGGCACCGGAAAATCCAAGTCCGAAAAGCCCGGCTCAAGTGGTTGCAGACCGGCAGCTTCGTCATCGTCGCGCTCGTTGCCGTCATCGTGGCGATGGTCAGCGTCTTCGGCGGCATGGTGGCCTACCGGCCTCTGCAGAACATCACGCCCGGCACCGGACGCGGAACGGTCCCGTCATGGCCCCTACTCGTGTACGGCCCCTGGATGGTGGCCTCTCTCTCCATCCTCCGCACTGCCCTGCATCGGCGCCGAGCCGTGCACTCATGGTTCATCGTTCTGCTGTTCTCTTCCATCGCGATAATGCTATGCGTGGCACAGGCAGACAAAACCTTCACCGCTACCTCCGGAGCTGCTCTGCCCGTCCTCGCATCCCTCGCATGCTTCCAGCAACTCGTCCGGCAAATCACCCTGACCCTGCCACCGCGGCAGGCCGCCCGCCGGCACCGCCAGTAGCCGGACTAACGAGTCCATCGGCGCGTTGAGGGCGCGGTGTCAGCCCACAGCGGAATGGCGACCTGTCCCCCGATCGGTGGCCCTTCAGTGACTACTTCACCGGTACCGACGCCCTGAGCGCCGGTCTCCTTACCGAGGACCAGGTCCCGGCGGGCACACCTCGCCCCGCAGGCGTGAAACGGCTCCAGCCGGCCGTGCGCGTGCGATCAACGCCCGGCCACGTTGAGCCGGGACACCGCACACAGCCTCGCCACAGCCGTCACGCCTCGGGGGAGGCGCTCAACGGCGGCTCAGAAGCGGATGCACACCGGGCCCTGATTGACGTTGACCAGGCCAACCTGCGTGACGGCTGAGTCGCACGTGATACCCGTCTCGTCCTTGCTTGACTCCTGGTACTCACCGTTGTCGGAGCCGAAGTCGATGCACACTGGGCCCTGATTGACGTTGACGGCGCCGAACTGGCTGGTGACATCGTTACACTGCACGTCCAGCACCTCCTGCTGGGAGTACTCGGCGTGCTGGTCGTAGGCCGAAGCACCACCGGCGCTCGCCGTCACAGCGGCGACTGCCAGAGCGGCTGGATGGGGTGGTGTGCCTTCTGATGAGCAGGTGTGGGCAGGGGTCGCCCGGCTTGCTGAACTGTCGACTTAAGGCCGTGCCGGGCGACCTCAATGGTGCGCTCCACCGTTAACGTCGGTCGTCACCTTGATGATCACGTCGGTCGGATCCTGGATCGTGGGATCGGGGACGGTGTCCACCCGTACGTCCCTTCTGCGGTGCCACGTCAACGCCCTCATGCGTCCTCCTCCGTCGCTGCGCACCCCGGCCCCTCGGGCCAGTCTCGGTTCCGCCGCCCTTGCCATCCGCGTCGTCCCGGACGGGAGGCGCCTCTGACGAGTACCCCTGGGGCCCAACTGATTCATAAAGGGCGGAACAATAGATTCCGGACGTATCGGGGGTGGCGTCCGGATCGCGGCCGATCAGGTTGGCGGAGGCGCGGACGTCCTGCGGCTCCCCCTGGGAGAGGTGGGAGCCGCAGGCGGAGGTCAGAGCGCAGGGGTGAAGCGGTCCCAGGCACGGTGGCGGGCCAGCAGGCCGACGAGTTGTTGCAGTCCCGCGTCGGCGGTTTCGGCGACCACCACGCCCGGGGCGTCAGGAGCGATACCGGCGACCTCCAGTGCTTCGGTTCCATCGGCCCACGCCCCGACCGCCTTTCCGTGGCGGTAAGCCTCGGTGAGCAGAAGCAGCACACGCGGATCGATGCCCGCCGTCACGGCGATGTCGTCGTCCACCTTGGCGTCGCGGGCCCCGTAGGCATCGGCACCCGGTGCGGGCGCGCCGGCCACGAGGACGGCGTCGAACTCGGTGGAGCGGGCGGTGGCGAAGGTCCGCTGTACGGTCACGGGCTCGCCGTCACCGTCGAGCACGCCGCCGGTCGAGGCGATCACCAGCGGCACCAGGCCGGCGGCCAGAGCGGCTTCCCGGACCGACCGTACGCCGGACAGTTCCTGGTCCCCGGCGGTGACGATGCCGACGATCCGTCCGTCCAGCGGCCAGGTGCCGCCGAGCTGGGAGAGCGCCGGGCTGGGGGCCGGGTCGGTCAGCGTCACGGTCGGCGCGGGTGCGGGGAGGCCGAGTCCGGTGGCGACCTGTGCGCACAGCTCGGTGTCGATGTTGGCGAGTACCTTCAGGGCCCGTTCCTTGATCGCCGTTTCCCAGCACTTGCTCAGTTCGAACGTGTAGGCCGCGACGATGTGTTCACGTTCGGTCGGCGTCATGCTCAGCCAGAACAGCCGGGGTTGGCTGTAGTGGTCGTCGAAGGAGGCCGCAGCTTCGCGGACCTTGCGGGACGCGGGCACCTGCTCGGGAACCTCGATGTAGGCACCCGTGTCCGCGCCGGCGAGGAACGGACACCCGCCGTCGAGGGAGTTGGGGTGGTAGGGCGCCACCCCGCGGTGGACGGCTGTCTGGTGCATGCCGTCGCGGAGCATGTCGTTGACGGGCGCGTGGGTCCGGTTGATGGGCAGTTGGTTGAAGTTGGGGCCGCCGAGTCGGGTGAGCTGGGTGTCGAGGTAGGAGAACAGGCGGCCCTGGAGCAGGGGGTCGTTGGTGACGTCGATGCCGGGGACGAGGTTGCCGAGGTGGAAGGCGACCTGTTCGGTCTCGGCGAAGTAGTTCGAGGGGTTGGCGTTGAGGGTGAGCAGGCCGATCGGCTGGACTGGTGCCACCTCCTCGGGGACGATCTTGGTCGGGTCCAGCAGGTCGATGCCCTCGAACATCTGGTCTTCGGTGTCGGGGAAGGTCTGGACGCCGAGTTCCCACTGGGGGTGGACGCCGGACTCGATCGCGTCGGCCAGGTCCCGGCGGTGGAAGTCGGGATCCACACCGGCGGCGATCTGGGCTTCCTCCCAGACCAGGGAGTGCACGCCGAGTTTCGGCTTCCAGTGGAACTTCACCAGCGTGGTCGCACCCTTGGCGTTCACGAACCGGAAGGTGTGGACGCCGAAGCCCTCCATCATCCGGTACGAGCGGGGAATGCCGCGGTCGGACATGTTCCACAGGGTGTGGTGGGTGGCCTCGGTGTGCAGGGTGACGAAGTCCCAGAAGGTGTCGTGGGCGCTCTGGGCCTGGGGGATCTCGCGGTCCGGGTGCGGCTTGCCCGCGTGGATGACGTCAGGGAACTTGATCGCGTCCTGGATGAAGAACACCGGGATGTTGTTGCCGACCAGGTCGTAGATGCCCTCAGTGGTGTAGAACTTCGTCGCGAATCCACGGGTGTCCCGCACGGTGTCGGCGGAGCCGCGTGAGCCCAGCACCGTGGAGAAGCGCACGAACACCGGGGTTTCGACGTCCTTGCCGAGGAACGCGGCCTTGGTGATCTTCTCCGCGGTGCCGTAACCCTGGAAGACACCGTGGGCGGCGGCGCCGCGCGCGTGCACCACCCTCTCCGGGATGCGCTCATGGTCGAAGTGGGTGATCTTCTCGCGCAGGTGATGGTCCTGGAGCAGCACCGGCCCGCGCGGACCCGCCTTCAGCGAATGGTCGGTGTCGTTCAGCCGCGAACCCTGCGCCGTGGTCAGGAACTCGCCGCCCTGCGCGACCTCGTCCTGCGCGACGCCGGTCGCCTGTCCGGTGGGGCTGTACGTGTCCGGGCCGCGCTGGTCGGGCTTGGGCGGCAGTGGACCTGTCGGCTCGGTCGGTTCATCGACCGTCGGCGGCACCGGGCTGGGTGCGCCCGGGATCTTGTTGTGGGGGTCGACGACCTCTCGTACCTTGTCGGCGACCTTGTCGGTGACTGCCGTCACGGGGTTCTTCTTCTTGGCGCTCACAGGGGTCCGATCGTTGAGGGAGGGCGGGACGGTTTTCTCCGTCCAGAGGGCGAGCCGCGTGATCCGCAGGAGCTGGGTACCCCTTTCGGTGATCCCAACCCAGCCGCACACCCGCCCGCGCCGGAGGTTCACCCGCTGGAACATCACCGTGAGCAGCAGGCGGAAACCGCGAACGAAACGGAACAGCGGGATCATGAACGCATGAGCCGTGGGAAGAGCGCCGTCATCGTGATCGACATGGTCAGTACGTCCATGCCGACGCGATGCTGCTGATCCCCTCGGTGGTGGAGGCCGTCCCACCGATGGTGCGCCTCATTCATCTGAGGCCTGCGCATGCGGTCGACCCGACGACGACCGTGTGTACGGAGCGCGCCGGGGCAGGCGAGCCGTGATGTCGTGAGGACAGGAGGTTCCACCATGTTCGACGGCTTCGAGCTGGCTCGTTGCGAAGGGGATGGGGCTCAGCTGCGGGTGCGTTACGGCGGCAGTGGTCCTGCGGTGCTGCTTCTGCACGGGCACCCGCGCACGCACGCGACATGGCACCGCGTCGCCCCGTTGCTGGCCACTGCCGGTTACACGGTGGTCTGCCCCGACCTGCGTGGCTACGGTGAGTCCGAAAAGCCCCCGAGCGACCCGGATCACAGCCCGTACTCCAAGCGCGCCATGGCCGGTGACTGCCTGGAGGTCATGCGCCGCCTCGGGCATGAGCGGTTCGCCGTCGTCGGACACGACCGGGGTGCGTACGTGGCTACGCGTCTTGCCTTGGACCACCCGGAAGCTGTGTCCGCCGTCAGCGTGCTGGACGCCGTTCCCATCGGGGAGGCGCTGCGGCAATGCGACGCGACCTTCGCGGCCAGCTGGTGGCACTGGTTCTTCCTCGGACAGACCGACAAGCCCGCCGAACGTATTATTAACGCCGACCCCGACGCCTGGTACAAGGCGACCTCTGAGCACATGGGCGCCGAAGCGTACGAGGACTACCGGCGCGCCATCCATGATCCGGCCACCGTGCACGCAATGTGTGAGGACTACCGTGCCGGCCTCGGTGTCGACCGGGAGCACGACGACACCGACCGGCAGGCCGGCCGGCGCATCGGCTGTCCTCTGCAGGTGCTGTGGGCCACCCGTGACGACATGGTCGGTCTCTACGGCGACGTGCTGAGCGTCTGGCGTGACTGGGCCGGCGACCACCTGGACGGCGCCCCGATCGAATCCGGACACCACATCGCCGAAGAGGCACCCGCGGCGCTCGTCACCGCCCTGCGCAAATTCTGGGGAGACACAGAAGGGTGAAGTTCGCGCTCAGTGCGGGTCGAAGACCTACGGGGCGGAGCGAGGCGTCGCAGACGGCGGCATCGCGAGGTGCCGGTAAGCGGTCGAAGGAGTGACGTCCGGCCTTTCAAAAGCGAAACCGGGCAGCAGCACTGCATGAAGGTCCAACCGCTTTTCACGTTGGCCGCGACCACTCTTGATGCACCAAACGCCCACGAGCTGGCGCTGTTCTACCAGGACCTGCTCGGGTGGCCGATACAGAAGGAAGAACCGGGTTGGGTTGAGATCGCACCGCCCGACGGCAGTGTCGGGTTGTCATTCCAGACAGAGCCGCTCTTGGGCCTTCCCCCGTGAAGGTGGGCACGCGGTTATTGATCACGCGGCGAGCGTGAGTTTAGCGGTGCGGTGTCGGTGTTCGTATTCGTTGGGGCTGAGGTGGCCGTTGGCGGAGTGCCGGCGGCGGGTGTTGTAGCGGGTCAGCCAGGCAAATACCGTCTTTCTGCAGGTGCCGGCGTCACCGTAGTCGCGGGCGCCCTGGAGGGTCTCGCGCTTCAGGGACGCGTGGAAACTCTCGCAGGCCGCGTTGTCCGCGCTGGTGCCGACCGCGCCCATCGACCGGATCACCCCGAACTGGGCGCAAAGATCAGCGAAGGCGCGGGATCCGTATTGCGCTCCGTGGTCGGAGTGGAACACGGCGCCGTCCAGGCTGCCACGGGTCGAGGCCGCCATCCGCAGCGCGTCGGCGACCAGGCTGGTGCGCATGTGGCCGGCGATGGACCAGCCGACGACCTTGCGGCTGAAGCAGTCCAGCACCGTCGCGAGATAGAGGAACTCCCCGCCTGAGAGCGGAAGATACGTGATGTCGCCCATGTATTTCAGGCCGGGTTCGGTGGCGGTGAAGTCCCGCTGGAACAGGTCCGGGACCGGTGAGGTGGCCGGGTCCGCGACGGTGGTGCGCACGCGTCTGCGCAGGCGGATACCGGTGATGAAGAACGTCCGCATGATCCGGGCGACCCGCTTTTCGTTGACCCGCCGCCCTTTCGCGCGGAGCTCGGCGGTCACGCGTGGGGAGCCGTAGGCGCCGCCGGACTCGCCGTGGACCTCACGGATCTCCTCGGCCAGGACCCGGTCCTTGTGCTGCCGGGTGGCCCTGGCATCGGCGCCGGCGAGCCACTTGTAGTAGCTGGACCGGTTCACGTCCAGGACCTGGCAGAGCCGCTTCACCTCGTAGGTGTCCCGGTGGTCGTCAACGAACTGGAAGCGGCTGATCACCAGTTCGTCTCTCCGGCGAAATACTTGGCCGCCTTGCGGAGGATGTCCCGCTCGGTGGCGAGCTTGCGCTCACTTGCCTCGAGCTCGGCAACCCGGGCCTCCAACTGCCGCACCCGCTCGTCCGGATCAGCGGACGGCACCGCCGCTGGGGGCGTGGAGCCCGGCTTCGCAGCCGCGGCGGTGACGCCACGGCGTTCGCGGTCCCGCAGCACCCACTCCCGCAGAGTGGCCCGTTGACGCCCAGGTCAGCGGCGATGCTCTTGTAGATCGCCCCGGGTGTGGACTCGTACAGGGCCACGGCATCGGCCTTGAACTCGTCCGAATAGTCCTTCATCGCCATCGGCCGTCTTCTCGCTTCCTCCGGATCAAGCAGATCCAGTATCAGCGTGACCACCACTCAGGGGGAGGCCCCGGTGAGCCGTTTGATGAGCACACCGGCTTGCCGGCATCCGAGTTGCGGGCCATCAAGCAGCGGACTACGTGGTATGACCTGGCGCACGAATACATCGAGGAAAGATGGGAGCGCACGCCGGGCAACACCCGTCGTACCCTGGCTGATGCCTTCGCTACAATCACGCCCGCCCTGGTACGCCCCGGCGCAACGATTTCCGATCCGCGGATACTACGGCGTGCCCTGTACTCGTGGGCATTCAACAAGAAAGCCTGGCAGCGCGAGCCCAGCGAGGAGTGGCTCCACGCGCTGGACTGGATGAAGCGGAACTCTCTGCCGGTCAGCGCTCTCGCGGAAGCCCACGTTCTGAGGCGGGCCCGCGATGCGATGTGCCGCAAACTGGACGGCAAGGCGGCTGCGGCCAAGACAGCCCGACGCAAGAGGGCTGCGTTCAACGAAGCTCTCAACACTGCGGTGGAGAAAGGGTACTTCGCGGAAAACCCCCTCAACGGGCTCAGGTGGAAAGCGCCAGCAGTCAATGAGGAGGTGGATCCGGCCGCCGTTCCCAATCCGGCCCAGGTGCTTCGACTGCTTGAGGCCGTTGCTCGCCAGCGGGGGCGGGGTCCTCATCTTGAAGCGTTCTTCGGCTGCATGTACTTCGCGGCTATGCGGCCAGCTGAGGTCATCCATCTTCGGATCGATCAGTGCCACTTGCCGAAGACTGGATGGGGGATGCTCAACCTCTCGGGCGGAGTTGTCACGTCTGGAAAGGAGTGGACCGACGACGGTGAGGTGCACGAGGTGCAGTCGCTCAAGCGTCGCGCGGCAGGCGCGACGCGGCCTGTTCCCATCCCGCCGCAATTCGTACGCATGCTGCGTGCCCATGTGAAACGGTACGACATGGCACCCGACGGCCGACTCTTCCGGAACCAGGCTGGCAACTACGTGGACGCTGCCGCATACGGCATCACGTGGGCGCGGGCCCGGGAGTACGCCCTGACTCGTACTGAGCGCACTTCTCGCCTGGCCAAGCGACCTTACGCTCTCCGGCACGCCGGGATCTCGTTCTGGCTCTACTCCGGAGTGGACCCGGCGGAATGCGCCCGCCGCGCCGGCCAGAGCATCGAGGTTCTCTTCCGCCACAACGCCAAGTTCCTCGACGGCCTTCGAGAGCAGGCGAACCGACTCATCGAGAAGTCCATGAACGAGTGGCAGCGCGTCAGCCAAGGCGACGCACCAGAGGGCTGAACCGGGGCTTTGGTCCGTGACTGGTCCGGAAGTACTGGTCAGGAGGGGTAGGGCTGTGGGAGGAATTGGGAGTTAGCACGCAAGCCGGGCTCGGTCGAGAGCGGGCTGAGCGAGAGGCGCCTGACGGGTGAAAGTCCAGGTCAGGCGCCTTTTTTCGTGTGCCTAGAAGAAGCCCAGCTTCTTCGGCGAGTAGCTCACCAGCAGATTCTTCGTCTGCTGGTAGTGCTCCAGCATCATCTTGTGGTTCTCACGCCCGATCCCGGACTGCTTGTAGCCGCCGAACGCCGCGTGCGCCGGATAGGCGTGATAGCAGTTCGTCCACACCCGGCCCGCCTGGATCGCGCGGCCCGCACGGTACGCGGTGTTCATGTCCCGGGTCCACACACCCGCTCCGAGACCGTACAGCGTGTCGTTGGCGGTCTTGATCGCGTCGTCGAAGTCGTCGAACGAGGTCACGGACACCACGGGCCCGAAGATCTCCTCCTGGAAGATCCGCATCCGGTTGTCGCCCTCGAAGATCGTCGGCTGGACGTAGTACCCGCCCTTCAACTCTCCGTCGTACTCGATGCGTTCGCCACCCGTGAGGATCCTGGCACCCTCCTGGCGGCCGATGTCCAGATACGAGAGGATCTTCTCCAACTGGTCGTTGGAGGCCTGCGCGCCGATCATCGTGTCCGTGTCGAGCGGGTGTCCCGGTTTGATGAGCTCGGTGCGGGCGACCGCGGCCTGGAGGAATTCGGCGTAGTTGCCGCGCTGGACCAGTGCGCGGGACGGGCAGGTGCACACCTCGCCCTGGTTGAGCGCGAACATGGTGAAGCCTTCGAGCGCCTTGTCGCGGAAGTCGTCGTCCGCCGCCCACACGTCGTCGAAGAAGATGTTCGGCGACTTGCCGCCCAGCTCCAGTGTGACCGGCTTGATGTTCTCCGAGGCGTACTGCATGATCAGCCGCCCCGTCGTGGTCTCACCCGTGAACGCCACCTTCGCCACCCGCGCACTGGACGCGAGGGGCTTGCCCGCCTCCACCCCGAAGCCGTTGACGATGTTCACCACACCCGCCGGCAGCAGGTCCGAGACCAGGCTCATCCAGTAGTGGAGGGATGCCGGTGTCTGCTCGGCGGGCTTGATCACGACCGCGTTGCCCGCCGCGAGCGCCGGCGCCAGCTTCCAGACCGCCATCAGGATGGGGAAGTTCCACGGAATGATCTGCGCGACCACACCGAGCGGCTCATGGAAGTGGTACGCCACCGTGTCGTCGTCGAGCTCGCCGAGCGACCCCTCCTGCGCACGGATCGCGCCCGCGAAGTAGCGGAAGTGGTCGATGGCGAGCGGGATGTCGGCGGCGAGCGTCTCCCGTACCGGCTTGCCGTTCTCCCAGGTCTCGGCGACCGCCAGCGCTTCGAGGTTCGCCTCCATCCGGTCGGCGATCTTCAGCAGGATGTCGGACCGTTGGGTCACCGACGTACGGCCCCAGGCCGGTGCCGCCGCGTGCGCCGCGTCGAGCGCGAGCTCCACATCCTCGGCGGTGCCCCGCGCGATCTCCGTGAACGGCTGCCCGTTCACCGGACTCGGGTTCTCGAAGTACTGCCCCCGGGTCGGCGGCACGTACTCGCCGCCGATGAAGTGGTCGTAGCGCGCCTGGTAGGAGACGATCGCGCCGTCGGTACCGGGCGCCGCGTAACGGGTCATGCTGGCCTGCCTCCTTCAGCAGAGCCGCCCGCCGTTGGGCCGCTCTCGCCGCGAGGCTAGAAGCGGCGAGGTTGCAGACAGGTTGCGTACGGGTCGCCTGGGGGTGGGGCCGGATGGGATGCGTGCGGGGTCAGCCACGGCACGTGATGCCTACGAGGGCGCCGCGGCGTGGATCGACAGGTGCCGGACACCCGCGTGAGCCACAGGACCTGCCGCCCGGGCCTTCGTTGCCGGCGTTCCGTCAGCGCCGGGCCGCCTGATGTGCCCAACCCCGCGGCGCCGCCTGTTCCGCCTCCAGCTCGTTCAGGCGTGCCCGTACGGCCGCCGTCGGTCGCACTGCCGCGAGCGCACGCCATACGTCGAGGTCGTCCTCGCCCCACGGCGCGTGCGCCCAGTCGGCCAGCAGATCCGGGTCCCGGCGGGCGACCAGCGCGGTGCGCAGGCCGTCGGCGAGCCTGCGCCGCAGCCGAGCCACCGCCGGTGCCCGTGAACCGGGCAGCAGTGGACCGCTGTACGCCCGCGCCGCCGTCGTGACCGCACCCGTCTCCATCGAGCGTTCCACGACGTCGATGTCCGACTCGACCGGCACCGTCAGCCGGTACGGGCGCGACGCCAGCAACCCCGGCGCCAGGACACGGCGCAGCCGGGCCAGTTCGGCGCGCAGCGTCACCGGTGTGACCGACTCGTCCTCGTACAGCGCGCACAGCAACTCGTCCCCGGTCAGCCCTTCCGGATGGCGGGCGAGCAGGACGAGGAGTTCGCTGTGCCGACGACTGAGCCGCAACGCGCGCCCCGCGACGAGCAGATGAGCCTCGTCACGGCCCAGCGCGGTCAGCTCGACCGTGTCCCTGGCGGGGCCGGCCGGCACGAGCAGCGCCAGCTGGGACTCGGCGGCCCGCGCCACCGCCTGCACGAACCCGAGGCTGTGCGGATGCGCCAGCCCGTCCCGGCCGGTGATGTCCACGGCGCCCAACACCCGTCCCGTGCGCGGATCGTGCACCGGAGCCGCCGCGCACGTCCACGGCTGCACCTGCCGGATGAAGTGCTCGGCCGCGAACACCTGCACCGGCCGGTCCACGGCGACCGCCGTACCCGGCGCGTTCGTACCGACCGCCGACTCCGCCCAGCGCGCCCCCGGTACGAAGTTGATCCGCCCCGCCAGCCGCCTGGTGCCCGGATGCCCCTCGACCCACATCAGCCTGCCCTGTGCGTCGCACACCGCCAGCAGATGCTCGCCGTCGGCGGCGAAGGTGCCCATGAGCTCACGGAACAGGGGCATCACCCGGGCCAGCGGATGCTCCGCACGGTAGGCGCCGAGGTCGCCGTCGACCAGCTCCACGCTCGCCGTGCCGTCCGGCCCCACCCCCGCCCGGGCGGAACGTCTCCAGGAGTCCGCCACCACGGAACGCACCGGCATTGTCACCGTCCCCGCCTCGGTGAACGTCTCGTGCGCGCGACGTAGCACCCGTCCCCGTTCGACGGGGTCGGCTCCCTGTTCCAGGGCCACCCATGGATCGGTCAACTGGGCCTCCCGGAAGGCGATGCGGCTGGTGACATCGTCACTCGGGGGATGGACAGGGACAACCGTTTCGACGCCAGGAGACCGACCGACGGTACCGCCGCTTCGCTCAGGCGGCGTTGACGAGGCGTATGTAACGCGCCCAGTCCCAGTCGGGCCCCGGATCGGTGTGATCTGTGCCAGGCACTTCGTAGTGCCCGATGATGTGCGTACGGTCCTTCGCTATGCCGTAGCGCGTGCAGATCGTCGCGGTGAGCTCCGCCGACTTCTCGTACAGGGCGTCCGTGAAATAGCCGGGGCGGTCCACCCACCCTTCGTGTTCGATGCCGATGCTGCGCAGGTTGTGGTTCCAGTCGCCGGCGTGCCAGGCGATGTCGCGCTCCCGTACGCACTGCGCCACGTGTCCGTCGCCGGACCGCACGACGTAGTGCGCGGACACCTTCTTCCGCGGGTGCTGGAAGACGGCGAGAGTGTTGGCGTAGGAGGCCTGGGTGACATGAATGACGACGAGGCCGGGGACCTCGGTCACCGGGCGACCGGACCGCGTGTAGTTGGCGGCGGTCGCCGGCTCCCACGTGGCGAGCGGGTAGTCCAGGGACCGGGTCGGGGCCCCGACCCGGGGAGCGGGGAGCAGGGCGTAGGTGCCGGCGGCGAGCGCTGAGCTCTTCAACACGCGCCGTCTGCTGGGGAACGACCTGGTCCGCTCCATACGTGAAATGCCTTTCGATAGAGGGCGGGAGACCGGGGACTGCGGGGGAATGGCAAGTACTGCTGATGAGACGCGTCGGCGTGCCCGGAGGATGCGGATGCCTGAGAAGTGCTCGGCTCAGCGCTGAAGTGCCGTCGCCGTCTCGCGCAGCTGTGCGTGCAGCCCGCGATGGGTCTCGCGGGCGGGCAGCCACTCCTTGCGGATCTTCGCCACGCAGGTGTAGTTGGTGTCGCAGACGTTGGCCAGTGGCGACTCGACGGCCTGCGTCGCGAACTGGTACGCGTCCAGCTCACTGAACCCGTAGTCCCGCACCAGCCATCGCACCAGGTCGAGCTGGGATATCCGGAACGCGTCCTCCAACGGCCGTGCCGAGCCCGTCGAGATGATGTGCGTGTCGGACTCGATACGCGGCCAGGGGGTGGCAACTCCCTTGAGCAACTCGACGATCACCACGGTGTTCATCGCACACTCGACGGCGACCCCGCAGGTCTCGCCCTCGCCCTGGCGGGCGTGACCGTCGCCGAGGCTGAGCAGCGCGCCCTCGACGTTCACCCCGAGATAGCAGGTGACACCGGCGCGCATCTCCGGCGTATCCATGTTCCCGCCGTGCGCGTCGGGCACCAGCGCGGACCGCACCTCCAGGTTGGCGGGCGCCACGCCCACCGTGCCGTGCATCGGATCCATGGGCAGCTCGATCTCGATGTCGCCTTCCCGCGCGCGGAACAGCGCCGTGCGCCGCGTCCGGTCGAGCTGCCAGATCCAGACCGTCTCCGGCAGCGCCGGCTGCAGCGTGGCCGTGGTGTGCGTGGACGTGAGCGCCCCGAACAACGGGACCGTTGTCGACGCCGCCCAGTCCCGGGCCGGTTCGATGGACACGAAGTGCACCGCGACCGTGTCACCCGGTTCCGCGCCCTCCACATGGAAGGGACCCGTCTGCGGGTTCAGGAACGGGAACTCGCACACCTCGGACATCAGATCCTTCTCGGAACGCACCCGTCCGGCGAAGCAGTCCTCCGTGTACAGGTCAAGGACAGTGCCCGGCGCGATCCGCGCGACGGGCGGCGCGCCGCCGAACGTCCAGGCGTACTCGCCCGGTTCGGGGCGCACGGTCAAGATCCTGGGGTCGGTCATCGCTGCACAGCTCCGTTCTGCGGAAGGTCGGCGGAGGGGCGCACCAACCGGCAACGTGACGGGCGCCTCACGTGGATCACGCTACGGGGCTTCGCGGTCGGGCAGGAAGAGCCCATGAATTTCGGTGGATGACCGAGTGATTGTGGATAACTCGGCCACTCCAACGGGTGACGGTGCCGTGCTGCGCCGGGGATCGAAGCCGCGGTCGGGGCAGCTCAGCCCCGCCCCGCCACGGCCCCCGGATCGTCCAGCACCGCCCGCACCACCGAGTGTGCGGCGCCCAGCAGTGGACCCTCGGGGCCCAGCCGCGACACCGACACCGCACAGGCGGGTCCCGCCGTACGCCGGGCCAGTTCCGCCTCCAGCGACGGCAGCAGCCACGGCGCGAGCCCGGACAGCGCACCGCCCAGGACGACAGTCTCGGGGTCCAGCAGATTGACCGCCCCGGTCAGTGCGATACCGAGTGCCGTGCCGGCTCCCTCCAGAGCCCGTCGTACATCTGTGTCGCCCTGCGCGGCGCGCTCCGCGAGCAGCCCGACGCGGTCCTCGCCCGGCTCGATCCCCGCCGCCCGCAGGACCGCCTCCTCACCCGCGTACTGCTCCAGACACCCGCGCCCGCCGCACGCGCACTCCGGCCCATCCGGGCGGACCGGCACATGCCCCAGCTCGCCCGCGAACCCACGCGTTCCGCGCAGCAGCCGCCCGTCCACGACCACCGCCGCGCCGATGCCGATCTCGGCCGACACATGCAGGAAGTCGGGCGGAGTGCCGTCTCCGAGCCAGAGTTCCGCCAGCGCGCCGAGATTGGCCTCGTTGTCCACGGTCAGTGGGAACCCGGGGGGCAGGAGCGCGCCGAGATCCGTGTCGTGCCAGTCGAGGTTGGGGGCGCGGACGACCGTGCGCCCGTCACGGGCCACGAGCCCCGGCACGGCGACCGCGAGACCGGCCGGCCACAGGCCTTCGCGCTCCACCTCGGCGATCACCTCCCGCACCAACCCGGTCAGTTCCTCGATCACCGGTTCGGGGGAGCGCCCGCGGTTGGCGCCGTGTCGCACGGCGCGCGCCCGCACCGCGCCCCGCAGATCGACCGCGCAGACCGCGAGATGGTCGACACCGACCTCCGCGCCGATCCCGGCCGGACCACGCCCGCTCACGGCGAGCGCCGACCCGGGCCGCCCGACCCGGCCGGGCCGCTCGGGGCCCAGCTCTTCGAGCAGCCCCGAGCGGATCAGCTCGTCCACGAGCGTCGACACCGCCGCCCGGGTCAGCCCGATGCGTGAGGAGACCCCGGCACGGGACAGCGGCCCCTCCGCGCTGACGGTGTGCATCACGCGCGCGAGGTTGCGGCGGCGCATGCCCTGCTGCGTGTCGGGCAGCCGGGCGCCGGCGCCGGGCGGACGGGCCTCGTGCAGCGGTGCGGTCATGCCTCCGTCAGTCCTCGGTCGGTGTCCGTGAGCCGACGTTCGCGGACGGGCGTACGTACGTCGGCGTCAGGGGCGGTCGGCGTCCTTCAGCGGATGTCGGTTCGGCTCCGTCGATCCGTGTTCGTGCCTGGGACCGTCAGACGGCATCCGTCCCCCGCTCGAGCAGCGGCGATGCGTCGGAGAGTACCCCGGCGATCCGGTCCAGCGTCGCCTGGTCCCGCTCCACCGCGTCCAGTACCGGCCCCCGGGCCGTGTCCCAGCGGCGGGCCACCGCGGCCGGATCCTCGCCGGTCAGCAGGCCCGCCGCCTGTGCCGCGGCGCCGAGCGCGACCAGTTCCTTGGCCTCGGGCACCTGGACGGGCCGCCCGGACAGCCGTCGTACGGTCTCCTGCCAGGCCGTACCGCGCGCGCCGCCGCCGATCAGCAGCAGCGGCGCCGAGCGGTCCGCCTCCGCGTCGAGCACCAGATCGAGGGCGCCGAGCAGCGAGTGCACCGCCCCGTCGTACGCGGCCTGGAGCAGTTGTCCGCCGGTCGTGTCGTGACGCAGCCCGTGCAGAAGCCCCGAGGCGTCCGGCAGGTTCGGGGTGCGCTCGCCGTCCAGGTAGGGCAGGAGGGTGACGGCCGTACCGGGTTCGACGGCCTCGCGGTCCAGGCCGAGCAGGGCCGCGACGCGGTCGACGGCGAGCGTGCAGTTGAGGGTGCAGGCCAGCGGCAGCCAGTCGCCCCGTGCGTCGGCGAAGCCCGCGACGGTGCCGGTCGGGTCGGTGGGCCGGTGCGTCGAAACCGCGTACACCGTGCCCGACGTGCCGAGGCTCAGTACCGGAGTGCCGGGGCGCAGCCCGAGGCCCAGCGCGGCGGCGGCGTTGTCCCCGGTGCCCGCGGCGACCAGGGTGCCCTTGGAGAAGGGCAGGTCGTGGCCGTCACGGACGGTACCGGCGACCTCACCCGGCCGGACCACCCGGGGCAGCAGCGCGGGGTCGAGCCCCACGTGCGCGAGCACCTCCGCGTCGTACGCCTCCGTCCCGGACGCCCACCAGCCCGTGCCGGAGGCATCGCCGCGGTCGGTGGTGCCCTGGCCCGTGAGGCGCTCGGTGAGGTAGTCGTGGGGGAGCCGTACGGCCTTGACGGCGCGAACCGCCTCCGGCTCGTGCTCCGCCAGCCAGGCCCACTTCGTGACCGTGAAGGAGGCTCCCGGCACGCTTCCGGTGCGCTCCGCCCAGCTCTTCGCACCGCCGAGTTCCTCGACCAGTCGGCGGGCCTGGGGCGCCGAGCGCACGTCGTTCCACAGCAGCGCCGGACGGACCGGCTCGCCCCGGGCATCCAGGGTGACGAGCCCGTGCTGCTGGCCGCCGATCGACACGGCGGCGGCCTCGCGAGCCGCGTCACCGCATTGGCTCAGTGCCTCGCACAGGGCGTTCCACCACTGCCGTGGGTCGCTCTCGCGCCCCGCCCCGGTGGTGACGGTGTGCGCTGCCTGGCCGCTCGCCACGACCTGGCCGGTGGCCGCGTCGACGACCAGCGCCTTGGTGGACTGGGTCGACGTGTCCACGCCGACAACGAGCGGACCCTCGGCTGCTGACATCGCGTTTCTCCCTCTTCCGCGGCTCCGCGGGATCTGGCCTGGTGTTTTCCGGTGCTTGTCCGGGTCGCGGTGACCCGTCCCCACCTTCAGTCTCTGCTCAGGGAAACGTTTCAGGGACACGTTGTCTCTTCCCAGAGATGCTTCCGCATACTAATTTGTAAACTGCCATGACGAAATAGTCGGAGCAAGCAAGGAGCCGCGGCATGAACTACCAGCCCACCCCCGAGGACAGGTTCACCTTCGGCCTGTGGACCGTCGGCTGGCAGGGACGAGACCCGTTCGGCGATGCCACCCGCCGTGCGCTCGACCCGGTCGAGACGGTCCAGCGTCTGTCCGAGCTCGGTGCCCACGGAGTGACCTTTCACGACGACGACCTGATCCCCTTCGGGTCCTCGGACACCGAGCGTGAGTCGCACATCAAGCGCTTCCGCCAGGCCCTCGACGCGACCGGCATGAAGGTGCCGATGGCCACCACCAACCTCTTCACGCACCCCGTCTTCAAGGACGGCGCGTTCACCGCCAACGACCGCGAAGTGCGCCGCTACGCACTGCGCAAGACGATCCGCAACATCGACCTCGCGGTCGAACTCGGCGCGGAGACGTACGTCGCCTGGGGCGGCCGGGAAGGCGCCGAGTCCGGCGCCGCCAAGGACGTACGGGTCGCACTCGACCGGATGAAGGAGGCCTTCGACCTCCTCGGCGAGTACGTGATCTCCCAGGGCTACGACCTGAAGTTCGCGATCGAGCCCAAGCCGAACGAGCCGCGCGGCGACATCCTGCTGCCGACGGTCGGCCACGCCCTGGCCTTCATCGAGCGCCTGGAGCGCCCGGAGATGTACGGCGTCAACCCCGAGGTCGGGCACGAGCAGATGGCCGGGCTGAACTTCCCGCACGGCATCGCCCAGGCGCTGTGGGCGGGCAAGCTCTTCCACATCGACCTCAACGGCCAGTCCGGCATCAAGTACGACCAGGACCTGCGCTTCGGCGCCGGTGACCTGCGTGCCGCCTTCTGGCTGGTCGACCTTCTGGAGACCGCCGGTTACGCGGGTCCGAAGCACTTCGACTTCAAGCCGCCGAGGACCGAGGACCTCGACGGCGTGTGGGCTTCGGCGGCCGGATGCATGCGCAACTACCTCATCCTCAAGGAGCGTACGGCCGCCTTCCGCGCCGACCCGGAGGTCCAGGCGGCGCTGCGCGCCTCGCGTCTGGACGAGCTGGCACAGCAGACGGCGGCGGACGGTCTGGCGGGCCTGCTCGCGGACCGCTCGGCCTTCGAGGAGTTCGACGTGGAGGCGACGGCCGCGCGCGGGATGGCCTTCGAGCAGCTCGACCAGCTGGCCATGGACCATCTGCTGGGCGCCCGAGGCTGAGTCGCGCGCCGGGGACGCCTGTCCACCGATGGGCGTCCCTGGTCACTGACGCATACAACTGTGCTCCGGTTGATCCCCTGTGAGCGGTCCTTCCGCGGATTGCTCCGGAATCATGCGGCCCATGGCATGAGCCGGTATCAACTTCCGCGTGGGGGTGGCGTGCTGACCGGTTCGCGGCGAGTCTTGACGGTATGGCCATGCCGCCCGTACCGCCCCAGCCGCCCGGGCCGCCGGGGAGCAGTCCGCCTCCGGGCGGTGGCTTCGGCCCACCTCCCGGTGGCTTCGGCCCGCCCGCCGGGGGAGGCTACGGCCCTCCCTATGACGGCAACGGCAAAGGCGGGTACGGACCTCCTCCGGGAGGCGACGTACCGCCTGTACAGGGCGGCGGGGGCTGGCTGCCGCCGCCGCTGCCGCCCGAACCGCCCGACGGCCCGGGCGGTCCCCGAGGCCCCGGCAGGCGTCCGAGCACTCTGTTCATCCTGCTCGCAGCGATCGTCGTGGTCGGAGCCATCGTCGCGGTGGTGCTCATGTTCTCCGGAAGTGACGACACTCCGGACAAGAGCCCGCCCGGGAGCAGCCGAAGCCCGAGCCGAACCCCCGAGCCGTCGTTCAGTATCCCGACCGAACTGCCCACCGGACTTCCCACGAAGCTGCCCACGTTGCCGTCCGGACTCCCCACCGAGCTTCCGACCGAGTTCCCCACCGACGTGCCGAGCGAGTTCCCGAGCGACCTGGAGTCGCTCATCCCGCTTGCCGACGACGAAGTGCCGTACTACCTGCTGCGAACCGGCGACTGCTTCAACACCGATGCCGCCCATCCCGGACAGGCCGCGAAGCGCGCATGCGAGGATCCGCATGACGCCGAGGTCGTGAAGGTGGCCGAACTCGCAGGCGGTTACGCGACGGACGATGCGCTGAAGAACGCCGCCGCCGCCCTGTGCCGGCCGGTCCTGGAACGCGAGGCGGCCGAACAGCCAGCGGGTAGCGTGAAGGGCAGCCTGGTGCAGTATCCGGACACCGCGGGCTATCGGTTGGGCATCGACAACGTCGCGTGCAGTCTGGCCGCCGACCTCGGCTCCGACACCCGGAAACTCACCACACCACTGATCTGACGTCCCGGCGGACCGTGGTCCACGCGTGCGTGCCGCCCCATCGACCTGTCCTGCGCCCCGGCCGGAACCCGCGGGACACCGGGGCTCCGACCCGTCGCCCTCGTCCCCATCGGGGACCTGAGAGTCCTCCACGGCTGGCTGCTTCATCGACGCCGGCACGGTCCCCGGGTCCGGAGCCGCCCGTCCGGCGGGCGCCCGAGGGCCGCTCTGCTTCCGGTGCGGCCACCAGCGGTGGCCGGCCAGTCGCAGCTGGCTGCCCGCGCAGATCACCGTCCACCGGTTGTGCGCCGCCCGCAGCACCGGCCGCTCGTCCTCGTCCCAGGCCGAGTCGAGCGCGGCACGCGCGCGTGCGAGCACTTCGCCCTCGACCGCCCACTCCTCCGCCAGGACCGGCAACGCTGCCGAGCCACCGGACCGCCAGGCACAAATGGCCTAAGGCCTCCGAAGGGCTGCCTACGGCCGGTCGTACTACGAACGGGCGGAAGACCTGCTCCTGATGACTCAAGTCGCCGCGTACGCGCCGCTGCCGCTGGACTCCCTTTCGCCGGGCCGGGCACCCGCCTCCGCCTCCCTCCACCAGGCCTTGGCCGGCCTTCATCTGGGCATGGCCTTCGCCCTCAACCACAAGGGCATGGAGATGCCCGACCCCGAGGGTGAGCGCTGGGGACATCTGCGCGGCCAGGTGCTCACCTCGCGCAACGTCCGCGGCAGCGCCCTGACCGACTGGTTCCTCGGCGGCCTCAACTACCAGGTCGAGCATCACCTTTTCCCGAGCATGCCCAGCCCGCAGCTGCGGCTCGCCCAACCGATGGTGCGCGCCTACTGCCGGGAGGTGGGTATCCCCTATACGGAGACGGGGCTCGTCGATTCGTACCGGCAGGCCCTGCTGCACATGTACGAGGCAGGAGAGCCCCTCAGGGGCGAGTAGGGGTCGAGTCTCAGGGACGTCTCAGGGTCGCGGTCCGGAACTGTGGGAGGCGCGGACCCGTTTTCATGGCAGAGAGCGGCACTGGCCGCGGAGGAGGCGACAGTCATGTCGAGGAACGCGAAGATCGCCGCAGGGGGCGTGGCAGCCGGGATCATCCTGTGGATCTGGTTGCCCTGGTGGGCCGCGCTACTGATAGTGCTGGGAGTCCCGGCGGCCGCCTATCTCGCGCTGGACCCCGCGCAGCGGCGCAGGTTGCGCCGCGTCACACGTAAGGAGATCGGCCGCTGAGTCGGCGCCATTCGATGGCGCGCGTGCCTCACTCCCGCTGACACCCCGTGTGGCCCACGGAGTGCGTCGACGGGCCGAACGCCGTCCGGAACCACACGGATCCGGACGGCATCGGTCGGTGGGCTCAGCTGGGGCGTACGGCCATCTTGTCGAGCGCTTCGAGGAGGCCGGGCAGCTCCGGGCCCCGGCCCACCGGCATCACCTCGCCGGGCTCCTCGTCGAGCAGGACGAAGGCGATGTCGTCGGTCCTGGCCACCAGCGACCAGCCGGGACCGTCGGCGCGCAGTGTCCTCGCGTCCCCCGGAGCGAAGGAGGAGCGGACACGGCCGAGGGGTGGAGGGGTCTCCACGTACGCGCGTGCCTCCGCGAGGACGCGCCGGATGCCGCCACGGGGCCGGTTCACGGTCCCCTCGGCCCGGCCCAGGGTGTCATCGGTCGGGGTCGTGGCGTCCTCGGCCGGGTCTGTGGTGTCCGCAGCCCGGTCCGTGTCCGGTTCGGCCCCGGCCGGCTCGTTCTCGGGCGCCGCTGATCTGTCGCCCGGAGGGGTGAAGTCGTCGTCGCTGAGCTGTTCCCGCCAGATCGCCCACTGGCGTGCGATCTCGTCGGCGCCCAGACGCCGTTGTGCCGGGCCCCACGAGGTGGTGTCCGGCGGAGCGAGTGGTGGCCGGTCCGTGAGTTCGGGGCCCGGGTCGTGCGGCGCGGGCACGTCGGGAGCTGCGACGGCGACCGCGAGAGGCCAGCCGGGCAGGGCCGCGACGACCGTGTGCTCCTCGGGCGACAGGTCGTACTCCATGCCGCAGTCCCACGACGCGATCGCGACCGCGACCAGGGAGACGTCGTCGATGGCCACCGTCCACCGCGCGCCGTCGCCGTCCTGGCCGAGCACCAGCCCGTACCCGTCGGCGAGAGGCGCGAGGCCGAGCGCCGCACACGCCTCCGGATAGTCGTCGCCCAGCACGCTCGGGAACTGCGCGGGCGTCAGCAGCGCCGCCGTGAGCACAAAGAGCGCGTCGTCCGCGGTGGCGACGGCGTCCTCGTCCGTCTCTGCCATCCCAGTCTCCCCATCTGTTCGTCCATCGGCGCGCACCCTAATCCGATCGGAAGGCCGCTGTCACGACTCCCACCCCACCCGGAGCTGCTGTTTTCCCGCCGGCCAGGGGGAAATCGACCGGATGTACCCGCTTAGGTCAGGTCATCGGCAGGCCGAGGAGTTCTCTGGCGACCGTCCGCGGCGACGCCTCGCGCTCTCTGGCCAGGGCGATGACGGCACGGCACGCCAGCTCGTTCACCCCGAACGACAGCGCCTCCGGCGACACCCAGGTCACGGCCTCGTCCATCTGATCCTGGTCGTCCTCCGCACACGCCGACACATACACAGCAGCGGCCTCGAAGAGATTGTGCGTGCGCTTCTCCCGTCCCGCGCCCGCTTCCGAGCGCCAGGAACGGAGAAAACTGGTGAACGATTTCTGGATACCGCCGAACATGCGGACCACCTTCCCCCTGTGTGGTTGTACCGGTTGATCGTTCATCTGCTGCTGTCCAACGTAGAGACGGAGTTCCGGCGGCAGAAGAGGGCAGGTGCGGTGAGGGGCCTCGGTCGCCGACGACCGCCCGGGTCAGGCGGGTCGCACGGCCAGCGCCAGAAACCGTGCGTCCTCGTCCATGTACGAGGTCATGTGCCACCCGGAACCGGCCAGCAGCGGGCCGAGACTGGCCTCCGCGCGCAGGTCCTCAGGGGTGATCCGTCGGCCCTGCCGGGCGGCCAGGGCGGCCCTGCCGATCGGGTGGAACAGCGCCAGGATGCCGCCGGGGCGTACCACGCGCGCGAGTTCCCGCAGATTCTCGCCGGGCTGCGGCAGATGCGCGATCAGGCCCGCCGCGAACACGGCGTCGAGGGACCCCGAACGCAGCGGAAGAGCGGCCGCGTCGGCGAGCAGCAGCTGCCCGTCGAGGCCTCGTCCGGCGCGTACCGCGGCCTCCAGCATCGCCGGGGTCAGATCCACTCCCAGGACCACTCCCGAGGGTCCCACGGCGTCACGCAGCGGCGCCAGAGCTCGCCCGGTGCCACAGCCCGCGTCCAGCACGCGGGCTCCCGCTCGCAGCCGCAACTCGGCGACCGCGGCGGCGTAGGCGGGCCCGTCGTCCGGGAACCTGCTGTCCCAGTCGGCCGCGCGGGCGGCGAAGAACTCCTGGACGTGTGTGTGGTCGTCGCTCATGTTCCGCATGATCCCGCACGGACGAGAAGTACCCTACGGCGCACACGTTCGAGCGGGATGCGATCGTTCAGGCGCAATTCCCTGCCATATTTCAATACCTTTCGAAATGCGCCCCCTTTGTGCTCCCGTGCCCCCACTAGCGTCCCGTGGTCATGGGACACCTGGACCACGCCGCCTTCGGCTGGCTGACCCCCGTACTGTCATACGTGATGGCCTGCATAGGCGCCGCCCTCGGGCTGCGCTGCACCGTCCGTGCGCTCGGCGCGACCGGCCGCTCGCGCCGCAACTGGCTCGTCACCGCGGCCTCCGCGCTCGGCACCGGCATCTGGACCATGCACTTCGTGGCCATGCTCGGCTTCAGCGTCCGCGGCACCGACATCCGCTACGACGTGCCGCTGACCATCCTCAGCCTCCTCGTCGCCATGGCCGTCGTCTCCACCGGGGTCTTCGCCGTCGGCTACGGACACGACCGCGCCCGCGCGCTCTTCGTCGGTGGACTCACCACCGGGCTGGGCGTGGCGAGCATGCACTACCTCGGCATGGCCGCGGTACGGCTGCACGGAGACGTGAAGTACGACCCGGCGCTCGTCGCGCTCTCCGTGGTGATCGCCGTCGTAGCGGCCACCGCGGCTTTGTGGGCGGCGCTGAACATCAAGTCACCGATCGCGGTGACCGTCGCCTCGCTCGTCATGGGGGCGGCCGTCAGCAGCATGCACTACACCGGGATGTTCGCGGTGCACGTGGACGTCACGCCCTCCGGCGAGACGCTGCCCGGGGCCACGGCGATGCAGTTCATCTTCCCCCTCGCCGTCGGCCTCGGGTCCTACCTCTTCCTGACCTCGGCGTTCGTCGCGTTGTCGCCGACGGCCGGGGAACGCGAGGCATCCGCGTCCGCCCAGCGACCGGTCGACAGCGCCGCTGCCCGGTAGGCGCGCGCACCGGGTCGACGACGCCCGCAAGCGCGCCCCGAACCACTACGAGCGAGGAGGCCATGCGCACACCCCGTAGGACCCCGATACCCGGCGCCGGGACGGCGCCCCCGCCGCGCGGACGCCGCGCGCACGCCGGTCCGCCGGCCGACGAAGACTCCGAGGAATCCTTCGGAGCCCTGCCCGACGAGGTGCCCACGCGTCCGGGACGCTGGCGCGTGCGGCCAGGATCCGTCCGCGCGAAGATCGTTTGTCTCTTGATGGTGCCGGTTGTGTCCCTGCTCGCGCTGTGGGCGTACGCCACCGTCACCACAGCCCAGGACGTCGCCCGGCTGCGGCAGTTGCAGCGCGTCGACTCCCAGGTGCGTGCGCCGGTCGCCGCCGCCGTCGCCGCACTCCAGGCCGAACGCACGGCCGCCGTACGCCACGCCACCGATCCGGCGGCCGTCCCCGGCGGCGACCTCAGGGCGCTCGGCGAGCGCACCGACCGGACCGTGGCGAAGCTGCGCCTCGGAGCCCGCAACACCGTCGCCGACGGCGAGGAACTGCCCGCCGGAGTCGCGGAGCGCCTGGAGACCTTCGTCGCCGGCGTCGAACAACTGCGCACACTGCGGGCCTCGGTGCTCGACCGCCGTACCGGCTGGGCCGAGACATACGCGCAGTACACCAGGAGCATCTCGGCGGCCTTCGCCGTGGGCGGCGCGCTCACCGGCATCCAGGACGCCGAACTCGGCTCCGACGCGCGCGTACTGCTCGAATTCTCCCGCGCGGGAGAGGCGTTGGCCCAGGAGGACGCCGTTCTCGCCGGGGCGCGGCTCGCGGGGCGCCTCGATGGACCGCGGCTGCGGCTGTTCACGGGAGCCGTCGACACCCGCCGTACCCTCCTCGAAGCCACCGCCTCGGACCTGCGCGGCCCCGAACGAGCCACCTGGCAGAGCGTCGCGGCAGGCACCGCGTACGCCACACTGGCCGTCGTCGAGGACAAGGTGCTCGGCGCCCGCCCGGGCGCCAGGGCGATCGCTGCCGCGCCCGACGCCACCTGGACCAAGGCACACGCACGCGTGCAGGGTGGCATGCGTGCCATCGAGGCGGACGCGGGCCACGACGTCGCGGACCGGGCGGACCCCTTAACCCGGGGCCTGCTCACCCCGGCCGGCGCCGCGGTGCTGTTCGGCCTGGCCTCCGTCGTCGCGTCCCTGGTGATCTCCGTACGCATCGGACGCGGCCTCGTCGTCGAGCTGGTGAGTCTGCGCAACACCGCCCTGGAGATCGCCCGGCACAAACTCCCGCAGGCCATGCTGAGGCTGCGCGCCGGAGAGGAGATCGACATCCGGGCCGAGGCGCCCCCCGGACCGCCCGCCGAGGACGAGACCGAACAGGTCGCGGAGGCCCTCGGCACCGTGCACCGCGCGGCCCTGCGCGCCGCCGTGGAACGCGCGGAACTGGCCAGCGGCATCTCCGGGGTCTTCGTCAACCTCGCGCGCCGCAGCCAGGTACTCGTACACCGTCAACTGAGCCTCCTCGACAGCATGGAGCGCAGGTCAGACGACCCGAACGAGCTCAGCGACCTGTTCCGGCTCGACCACCTCACCACCCGTATGCGGCGCCACGCGGAGAGCCTGATCATCCTCTCCGGAGCGGCACCCGGACGGGCCTGGCGGCTGCCGGTCTCCCTGACGAACGTGGTCCGCGCCGCCGTCTCCGAAGTCGAGGACTACGCGCGCGTGGAGGTACGTCAGTTCCCCGAGGCGTCCGTCACCGGCGCCGCGGTCGCCGACCTCACGCACCTCCTGGCCGAACTCGTCGAGAACGCCGCCCAGTTCTCACCCCCGCACACCAGGGTGCGCATCACCGGCGAACCGGTCGGCAACGGCTATGCCGTGGAGGTCGAGGACCGGGGACTCGGGATGGGCAAGGAGACCCTTGCCGAGGCGAACCGCCGCATCGAACAGTCCGAGACACTCGACCTGTTCGACAGCGACCGGCTCGGCCTCTTCGTGGTCAGCAGACTCGCCGCGCGACACAGCATCAAGGTGCACCTGCGGACCTCGCCCTATGGCGGCACCACCGCGGTCGTCCTGCTGCCCACGGCCCTGCTGCACGGTGGCGCGGCGGAACGCGCCCCCCGCGCAGCTGTGGACCGGGAGCCGGCCGTCGAACGAGAGTACGCGCGCGTGCCCGCTGCCGCCGCCCCGCACCAGGAACCGGTCCGGGCGTCCTCGGACCGCCCCGCACTGGTGGCGACCGCACAGGCCCCGGCGGAGACCGCCCCCGAAACCCCACCACCAGGAGTGACCGCCCTGCGACTGCACCGGACGCCCGAGGAACCCGGCGACGCGGAGGAGTCCGACGACCTCCCACGCCGCGTCCGGCAGGCGCACCTCGCCCCGCAACTGCGCGAACAGCGCCCCGAGGAGCCGACCCGCACGCAGGGTTCCCGGAGTGAGGAGAAGCGCACCCCCGAGGCCGTACGGGACCGCATGGTGGCCTACCGCGACGGCTGGGTGCGCGGCGGCGGCAGTTCACCCCGCCGCGGAGCCACCCGAGGCCCCGAAACCGGCAGAGACAGCAGCGAAGGAGACCGCGCATGATCAAGGACCCGAGCACGAGGGCGGATCGGCGGTCCGGCGAACTCGACTGGCTGCTGGACGACCTGGTATTGCGCGTCAGCGAGGTACGGCACGCGGTGGTGCTGTCCAACGACGGACTCGCGGTGGGCGCCTCCACCGATCTCAAACGCGAGGACGCGGAGCACCTCGCCGCGGTCGCCTCCGGCTTCCACAGCCTGGCCAAGGGCGCGGGACGGCACTTCGGCGCCGGCGGCGTGCGGCAGACCATGGTCGAGATGGATGACGGCTTCCTGTTCGTCGCCGCCGCGGGCGACGGCTCCTGCCTCGCGGTGCTCACCGCGGCGACCGCCGACATGGGCCTCGTGGCGTACGAGATGGCACGGCTGGTGAAACGCGTGGGCGAGCACCTCCACACGGCGCCGCGGGCAGCGGGCCGCCCGCCCGCCGCCGGATGAGGCGAGAGGGCGGCCCGCGCGGATGACCGAGGACACGACAGGCACCCTGCAGGAGCCGGGCAGCCAGTGGTACGACAACGAGGCCGGGCCCCTCGTCCGCCCGTACGCGATGACGGGCGGACGCACCAGACCCGGCCCCACGGGGGTGCGCTTCGACCTGATCGCACTCGTCACGCTCGACACGGGCGCGCCCGGCATGAACGACGACACCGCGCTCGGGCCCGAGCATCGGGCGCTCATCGACCTGTGCCGTACGGAGACACAGTCCGTCGCCGAACTCGCCGCTGACGCCGACCTCCCCGTAGGTGTGGTGAGGGTGTTGCTCGGCGACCTGCTGGAGCTGGGCTGCGTCACCGTCAGCCGTCCGGTGCCGCCCGCGCAGCTGCCCGACGAACGCATTCTGCGTGAGGTGATCGAAGGACTGAGGGCGCTGTAGATGCCAGACACGGAACCGTCCGGACCACGCCGAGTTGTGCGCCCTTCCGGACACCGAACGGCTGCGAGCCGGTCACATCGGTCTAATACCGGTCCAATTCCCCGGCGGGGAGCGGCAGTTGTCATGATGCTGACCTCGCCCACACGCGGCGACGCCGCGCGCGGACCCTCCGCGAGGGCGTGGCACGCACCTATGGACTTCGACCGTTGCCGGCCCTCCCGAGAGAAGTGATCGATGGTCTCCGAGCACTCCGACGCCACGGACGACGAGACGTCCGCCCTGGCGTTGAAGATACTGGTCGCCGGCGGGTTCGGCGTGGGCAAGACCACCATGGTGGGCGCGGTCAGTGAGATCAGGCCGCTGCGTACCGAGGAACTGCTGAGTGAGGCCGGCCAGTTGGTGGACGACACCGACGGCGTGGACCAGAAGGTCACGACGACCGTCGCCATGGACTTCGGCCGCATCACCATCCGCTCAGGCCTTTCGCTGTACCTGTTCGGCACGCCGGGCCAGGACCGTTTCTGGTTTCTGTGGGACGAACTGTCGCAGGGCGCCCTCGGCGCCGTCGTCCTCGCCGACACCCGCAGACTGGAGGACTGCTTCCCCGCCGTGGACTACTTCGAGCACCGGCACATCCCCTTCGTGGTGGCCGTCAACTGCTTCGCGGGCGCCCGCTCCTACGGCGTCCAGGACGTGTCGCGCGCCCTCGACCTCGACCAGGGCACGCCCGTGGTGCTCTGCGACGCCCGCAACCGCGACTCGGGCAAGGAAGTGCTGATCCGGCTGGTCGAGTACGCCGGGCGGATGCACACCGCCCGGCTGCTCGACTCCGTGAGCTGAAACGAGGAGGACGCGGCTCAGCCGCGTCCTCCCTCAGTGGGCAACGGCGGTCTGCGCCAACACCTTCGCGATGTGCACGCGGACGAGCAGTTCCCCCGGAACGCCGTTGCGGGCGCCGAACTCCTCGGCCCGCTCCTCGCCCATGTAGCGCGCGCCGATGCGCGCGGCCCAGTGCCGGACGTCGTCGAGTTCCTCCGACAGCGTCGCCCGGCCCTGAATCACCACATAGTCGAACGGCGGCCGGTCGTCGTCGACGCACAGGGCGACCCGGCCGTCACGGGCCAGGTTGCGCCCCTTCACCGTGTCCTTCCCCGTGTTGAACACTAGGTCGTCACCGTCGAGCAGAAACCAGATCGGGGCCACGTGGGGGCTCCCGTCGGCGCGGACGGTCGACAGTTTTCCGGTGCGGGTGCCGTGCGAGACGAAGGCCCGCCATTCCTCGTCAGTCATCTTCTGTGCCATGCACCCATCCTCCTTGCTCGGAGGGCGGCCGTGGGGAAGGCTGACTGACCGGATCCTTCGGCTTGGAGGACCTGCCGCAGGGGGAGATCAGAAACATGGCGCAGAACCAAGGACTTGGCTGGCTGCTCGACGATCTGACCGAGCGTGTCGAACACATACGACATGCGCTGGTCCTGTCGAACGACGGGCTGGTGACAGGCGCCAGCACAGGACTTCGACGCGAGGACGCCGAGCATCTCGCCGCCGTGTCCTCGGGCCTGCACAGCCTGGCGAAAGGCTCGGGACGTCACTTCGGCGCGGGCAAGGTACGCCAGACGATGATCGAGTTCGATGACGCGGTGCTGTTCGTCACGGCGGCCGGCACCGGCAGCTGTCTGTGCGTACTCAGTGGCGCCGAGGCCGACATCGGCCAGATCGCCTACGAGATGACACTGCTCGTCAACCGGGTCGGCGAGCACCTCGACGTGGATGCCAGGACACCCGAGCAGACTCCGGCGTCAGATCTCTGACCTGTGGATATGTCCTTGCGGGGAGAGTTGTCCACAGGCTCGCCGCTCCGGACACCGAACCGGCTACGGTTTTTCCCGAGGCCGGCGCACACGGCGCGGGCCATCCACTCCACGGGGGAGACCGACCATGTCCGGCGTCAGCACCACACAACCCACTCAGACGGCCACCGCACCGGCCGCAGGCACGCTCCACACCTCCGCAACGCCCTTCGCGCCCAGCCGTGCCGCACGCGAACTGGGGTTGAAACGCCGCGAGTTCGACCTCGCGGTCCATCTCGGGTGTGTCCGTACCGTTCCTGACGAAGGGGGCGGCGGCCGACGCGTCGGCCGTGACGAGATCGACCGGCTGCGCAACGACGCCCACTTCCCCGAGACGCTGCGCGAACGCGTCCGGGCGGTGGGCACGGCAGATGGCGCGAAGCTCATGGATGTGACGACCACCCGGTTCACCCGCCTTGCGCGGCTGGGACTGGTGACGCCCGTGAACTTCTACCTCAACCGCTACAGGGCCGTGGTCTGGCTCTATCTCGCCGACGAACTACGGCAGTTCGCCGCAGGCAAGGACTCCGCCCTGCTGCTGACCGGCCGCACTTCTCGAAGCCTGCGGGACCAACTCGAAGCAGGCCTTGACCTGAGGCCTCGCAACTGGCGGGGACGACAACTGGGATTCCTGCTCCGGCCGGCCGACGACCCGTGGGCGCGGGCCGCCGTCGTGGCGTCCTTCCTCGATGCCGCCCAGGTCACGGAAATCATCGACGACCCGTACGAACGCGCTCACTTGAACCGCTTCCGGCCGGAGCGGCCGGCCAACGGGGTGCCCGGTTCGCCGGCCGCCCGTATCGCGGAGCGGATCATGACGGCGGACGACCCGGACGAGATCGCCTGGCTCCGCGCAGAACTGACCGGAACCCTGGCCGAGGCCCGCGACCACCGACCCGCACCGCGCCCGATGCCGGAACAGGTCCCGCCTCTGTACGAAGAGCTCGGGCAGGAGGCTGCCCGGTCCGTGCCCCCGCAACAGGACAGCCGACCCGGGGCACCCGAGCGAACCCGTGGCCTGTTGAGCCGACTGCGCGGCAGAAACCCACGCCCCGCCCGGGACCGGAAGCGGGCCGCGCGGGTCTGAACAGGACAGGACTCCTCAGCTCAGCTTCCGGAACAGCCCCTCCTGGACGACGGAGACGAGCAGCCTGCCCTCGACGTCGTAGATCCGTCCGCGGGCCAGCCCGCGCCCGCCCGTGGCGATGGGGGACTCCTGGTCGTACAGGAACCACTCGTCCGCGCGGAACGGCCGGTGGAACCACATGGCGTGGTCGAGCGAGGCCATGTCGAAGGTCCGCGGGCCGAACAGGGGCTCGACCGGGAGGCGGACGGCGTCGAGCAGCGTCATGTCGCTGGCGTACGTCAGCGCGCACGTGTGGACGAGCGGGTCGTCCCCCAGCGGGCCGACCGTGCGCATCCACACCGCGCTGCGCGGTTCCAACTGCTGGACCTCCTCGGCGGTCCAGAGCAATCGGTCCACATAACGGATGTCGAAGGGCTGACGGCGCGCCATTCGCTCGAACTGCTCGGGCAGCGCGCCGAGATGCTCCTTGATCTCCTGGGTGACGTTCGGCAGGGACTCCGGGTCGGGGACCTTCCGGGCCGGCGGCAGCTGGTGTTCGAAGCTGCCTTCCTCGGGCTTGTGAAAGGAGGCGGTGAGATTGAAGATCGTGCGGCCCTGCTGCACGGCCGTGACCCGCCGGGTCGTGAAGGACCGGCCGTCACGGACCCGTTCGACCTGGTACACGATCGGCACGCCCGGGCGGCCCGGGCGCAAAAAGTACGCGTGCAGCGAGTGGACCGGCCGCTCGCCGTCCGTGGTGCGTCCGGCGGCGACCAGCGCCTGGCCCGCCACCTGGCCGCCGAAGACCCGCTGGAGGGATTCGTCGGGGCTGCGGCCACGGAAGATGTTGACCTCGATCTGCTCCAGGTCGAGCAGGTCGACGAGTCTCTCGGCTGCGTTCGTCATGGGTGCGATTCTCCTGTGCTCACAGCTGGCCGACGGCAGTGACCTTGATGACTGCCCGGCCCTCAGTGTCGGAGGCCACGAGGTCGACCTCCGCGCTGATGCCCCAGTCATGGTCACCGTTCGGGTCGGCGAAGGCCTGCCGGACGCGCCACAGCCTGTTCTGCGGCTCTTCCTCGATCATCAGCAGCCGGGGGCCGCGGGCGTCGGGGCCGGTGCCGAGGTCCTCGTACTCGTCCCAGTACTTGTCCATCGCCTCGCCCCACGCGTCGGCGTCCCAGCCGGCCTCCGCGTCCAACTCGCCCAGGGCCCCCACCTGGTCGAGCGCGGCAAGCTCGACGCGGCGGAACATCGCGTTGCGGACGAGGACACGGAAGGCACGCGCGTTGGCCGTGACCGGCTTGACCTGGTCCGCCTTCTCCTGGGCCTCCTCGGCGGTCATCACCTCCGGGTTGGCGAGCTGCTCCCACTCGTCCAGCAGGCTGGAGTCGACCTGGCGCACCATCTCGCCCAGCCAGGCGATCAGATCCTGCAGGTCCTCCGACTTGAGGTCGTCGGGGACGGTGTGGTCGAGGGCCTTGAAAGCGCCGGCGAGATAGCGCAGCACGATGCCCTCGGTACGGGCCAGATCGTAGTAGGACACCAACTCGGTGAAGGACATGGCCCGTTCGTACATGTCACGGATGACGGATTTGGGGGAGAGAGGATGATCGCCGACCCACGGGTGGCTCTTGCGGTACGTGTTGTAGGCGTGGAAGAGCAGCTCTTCCAACGGCTTCGGGTACGAGACGTCCTGGAGGCGCTCCATGCGCTCCTCGTACTCGACGCCGTCCGCCTTCATCGCCCCGACGGCCTCACCGCGCGCCTTGTTCTGCTGGGCCGCGAGAATCTGGCGCGGGTCGTCCAGCGTGGACTCGACCACCGACACCATGTCCAGCGCGTACGAAGGCGATTCCGGGTCCAGGAGCTCGAACGCGGCCAGCGCGAAGGTGGACAGCGGCTGGTTGAGCGCGAAGTCCTGCTGGAGGTCCACGGTCAGGCGCACGATGCGGCCGGTCGCGTCCGGCTGGTCCAGCTTCTCGACGACGCCGCCGTCCAGCAGCGAGCGGTAGATGGCGATCGCGCGCCGGATGTGCCGCAACTGCTGCTTGCGCGGCTCGTGGTTGTCCTCCAGCAGGTGCCGCATCGCGTCGAAGGCATTGCCGGGGCGGGCGATCACCGACAGCAGCATCGTGTGGGTCACCCGGAAGCGGGACGTCAGCGGCTCCGGATCGGAGGTGATCAGCTTCTCGAAAGTGTTGTCCGTCCAGCCGACAAAACCATCGGGCGCCTTCTTGCGGACCACCTTGCGGCGCTTCTTCGGGTCGTCGCCCGCCTTGGCGAGCGACTTCTCGTTCTCGATGACGTGCTCGGGCGCCTGCGCGACGACGAAGCCCGCCGTGTCGAAGCCCGCGCGGCCCGCCCGGCCGGCGATCTGGTGGAACTCACGCGCACGCAGGTTCCGCACACGATTGCCGTCGTACTTCGTCAGCGCCGTGAACAGCACCGTACGGATGGGCACGTTGACGCCGACGCCGAGGGTGTCCGTGCCGCAGATGACCTTCAACAGGCCTGCCTGGGCCAGCTTCTCGACCAGACGGCGGTACTTGGGGAGCATGCCGGCATGGTGGACGCCGATGCCGTGCCGGACGTAACGGGAAAGGTTCTGGCCGAACTTGGTGGTGAAGCGGAAGTTGCCGATCAGCTCGGCGATCTTGTCCTTCTCCTCGCGCGTGCACATGTTGATGCTCATCAGGGCCTGCGCCCGCTCCACCGCCTGCGCCTGCGTGAAGTGCACGATGTACACGGGCGCCTGCCGGGTCTCCAGCAGCTCCGTCAGGGTCTCGGTCATCGGGGTCAGCTTGTACTCGTACGACAGCGGGACCGGGCGGATCGCCGAGCGGACCACCGAGGTCGGCCGGCCGGTGCGGCGGGTGAGGTCCTGCTCGAACATCGAGACGTCGCCCAGCGTCGCCGACATCAGGATGAACTGCGCCTGCGGCAGCTCCAGGATCGGGATCTGCCAGGCCCAGCCGCGGTCGGCCTCGGCGTAGAAATGGAACTCGTCCATCACGACCTGGCCGACATCCGCCTGCTTGCCGTCGCGCAGCGCGATCGACGCCAGAACCTCGGCCGTGCAGCAGATGACGGGGGCATCGGAGTTGACCGAGGCGTCGCCGGTCAGCATCCCGACGTTCTCCGTGCCGAAGATCTTGCACAGCTCGAAGAACTTCTCCGAGACCAGGGCCTTGATCGGAGCGGTGTAGAAGGTGACCTCGTCCCGGGCCAGCGCGGCGAAGTGCGCGCCCGCCGCGATCATGCTCTTGCCGGAGCCGGTGGGCGTCGACACGATCACGTTCGCACCCGAGACCGCCTCGATCAGCGCCTCCTCCTGATGCGGGTACAGCGTGAGACCGCGCTCCTGGGACCACGACTCGAAGGCTTCGTAGAGGGCGTCGGGGTCTGCGGTCTGCGGCAGCTGATCGATGAGGGTCACGCCCCCATCTTGCCTGTGATCCCAGGTGAAGGGGGAATCGGATGCCAGTCCGAAGATCATGACCGCTACGCTGTGTCGCCGACGGGGCGTCAGCGCACCCGGTCAACTGGACAGCGGCGTACGAGGAATAGGGCGGGACACGGCCATGATGGGACCAGCACACTCACTCTCGGGGGCCGCAGCCTGGCTCGGGGTCGGAGCCGCCGCGGCCGCGGCCGGCAAGCCGATGCCCTGGCCGGTGGTCCTGGTCGGTGCCCTGATCTGTGCCGGTGCCGCACTCGGCCCGGACCTCGACCACAAGGCGGCGACCATCTCGCGCGCCTTCGGTCCGGTCTCGCGCGGTCTGTGCGAGATCGTCGACAAGCTCTCCTACGCCGTCTACAAGGCGACGAAGAAGCAGGGCGACCCGCGCCGCTCGGGCGGGCACCGGACGCTGACGCACACCTGGCTGTGGGCGGTCCTGATCGCTGGGGGCGCCTCCGCGGCGGCGATCACCGGGGGCCGCTGGGCGGTGCTGGCGATCCTCTTCGTGCACATCGTGCTCGCCATCGAAGGCCTGCTGTGGCGGGCGACGCGCGGCTCCAGCGCCGACGTCCTGGTCTGGCTGCTGGCAGCGACCAGCGCCTGGATCCTGGCCGGCGTCCTGGACAAGCCGGGCAACGGCGCGGACTGGCTGTTCACGGACCCGGGACAGACGTATCTGTGGCTCGGGCTGCCGATCGTGCTCGGCGGGCTGGTGCACGACATCGGGGACGCGCTGACGGTGTCCGGCTGCCCGGTCCTGTGGCCCGTCCCGATCGGCCGCAAGCGCTGGTACCCCATCGGCCCGCCGAAGGCGCTGCGGTTCCGGGCGGGCAGCTGGGTCGAGCTGAAGGTGCTCATGCCGGCGTTCATGCTGCTCGGGGGAGTGGGCTGCGCGGCGGCGCTCAACTTCATCTGACGCCGGCGGCTGAGACGGCCTTCTCAGTCCTGGCCGTCCCCGCCGCCGTACCGCCGTTCGAAGGCCGCGACGCGACCCTCGGTGTCCACCGTCCGGGCCTTGCCGGTGTAGAACGGGTGGCTCTCCGAGGAGATCTCCACGTCCACGACCGGGTACGTCTCGCCGTCGTCCCACTCGATGGTCTGCTCGCTCGTCGCGGTGGACCGGGTCAGGAAGGCGTACCCGGCGGTCCGGTCGCGGAAGACGACCGGCTGGTAGGCGGGCTGCTTGTCCTGCTGCATGCGTGTACTCCTGGCTCGGGCTGTCGGCCCTGCGGGGCCCTTGCGTCAGGGGGGCGGTCAGCCGGACAGGGCGTCCTCGTCGACGATGTGCATCGCGGCCTCCTCGGCAGAGGCCGCAGCGCCGTCGATCCCCACGTCGGTGGCGATCAGCCCGCTCTCCCCGTCCTCGTGCGCGCCCTCGTTGGGGGCCACCAGACGACCGGAGCGGGCGGCGCCCACCTCGTTGTCCAGGGGCTCGCCGTCCGTGCCCGCACAGTCGCCGATGCCGTCGCCGTCCGGTGCCGTGACGTCCGGCAGTTCCTCGGCCAGGCGCTGGTCCAGGGTCTCGCCCTGTCGGCGCTCCGCCGCCGTCACACCGCTGCGCTCCACCGCCCAGGCCCGGTCCGGAGGCGACCAGCCACGGTCGAGGGGATCATCGACCCCGTCGGTGACCAGGGTGTCCTCGGCGTCCAGGAGGCCCGCGTCGTCCTGAACCTCGGATCCGTCGGGCTGGTAGACGTCGTCTCCCCATCCCTCGTCACTGTCCACGGGTACCTCCAGGTGGGTCGGGACCGGCCCCGGCGCCGCCCGGACGGGCGGGCAGCCGCCTCCAGCGTTCCACCCCCTGCCGGGACCGCGCAACGGGACGAAGCCGACCCGGCCCCGCCCCGCTGTCCGATCACCGGTGTGTCACCCGTGCCACGACCGCCACAGCGCCGCGTACGCCCCGTCCGCCGCGACCAGCTCGTCGTGGCTGCCCAGCTCGCTGATCCGGCCGTTCTCCACGACGGCGATGACATCCGCGTCATGGGCCGTGTGCAGCCGGTGGGCGATGGCGACGACCGTACGGCCGTCCAGGACCCGGGCCAGGGACCGTTCCAGATGGCGGGCCGCACGCGGGTCGAGGAGCGAGGTCGCCTCGTCCAGGACCAGCGTGTGCGGGTCGGCCAGGACCAGCCGGGCCAGCGCGATCTGCTGGGCCTGCGCCGGGGTGAGCGCGAACCCGCCCGAGCCGACCTCGGTGTCCAGGCCCTCGTCCAGGGCCCGGGCCCAGCCGTCCGCGTCGACCGAGCCCAGCGCCGCCCACAGCTCGGCGTCCCCGGCGTCCGTACGGGCGAGCAGCAGGTTGTCGCGCAGGGAGCCGACGAAGACGTGGTGCTCCTGGTTGACCAGCGCGACGTGCGAGCGGACCTCCTCGGCGGGCATCCTGGACAGCTCCGCGCCGCCCAGGGTGATGCGGCCGGTCCGGGGTGCGTAGATCCCGGCGAGCAGCCTGCCCAGTGTGGACTTGCCCGCGCCCGAGGGGCCCACCAGGGCCAGCCGGGTGCCGGGCGCGACCTCCAGGGACACCTTGCGCAGCACGTCCACGCCCTCCCGGTAGCCGAAGTGCACCTGGTCCGCCTGCACGTCGCGCCCGTCCGGGGCCAGCGTGGGGTCACCGGCGTCCGGCTCGATGTCCCGGACGCCGACCAGCCGGGCCAGCGACACCTGGGCCACCTGGAGCTCGTCGTACCAGCGCAGGATGATCCCCACCGGGTCGACGAGCATCTGGGCCAGCAGTGCGCTCGTGGTCAGCTGGCCGACGCCGATCCAGCCCTGGAGCACGAAGACCCCGCCGACCATCAAAACCGAGCACAGCACGGTCACATGGGTGGCGTTGATGACCGGGAAGAGCACGCACCGCAGCCACAGCGTGTAGCGCTCCCAGGCCGTCCACTCGCTGACCCGCCGGTCGGACAGTTCGATCCGGCGGTCTCCCAGGCGGTGGGCCTCGATGGTCCGTCCTGCGTCCACGGTCTCCGCGAGCACGGCGGCGACAGCGGCGTACCCGGCGGCCTCCGAGCGGTAGGCGGAGGGTGCGCGCCGGAAGTACCAGCGGCAGCCGACCACCAGCAGCGGCACCGCGAGGAGCACGGCCGGCGCCAGCGGCGGTGCCGTGACGACGAGACCGCCGAGCAGCAGCGACGCCCACACCACGCCGATGGCGAGCTGTGGTACTGCCTCGCGCATCGCGTTGGCGAGCCGGTCGATGTCGGTCGTGATGCGGGAGAGGAGATCACCCGTGCCCGCCCGCTCCAGGACACCCGGCGGCAGCCCGACCGCCCTGACCAGGAAGTCCTCGCGCAGGTCGGCCAGCATCCGCTCGCCGAGCATCGCGCCGCGCAGCCGCACCTGCCGTACGAACACGGCCTGCACGACCAGCGCGACGGCAAACAGTCCGACGACGAGCTCCAGATGGAGTTCACGGGCGTCGTCCGAGACCCGCTCGACGAGGTCGCCCAGCAGGTACGGGCCGGCCATGGAGGCCACCACGGAGACCGTGTTGACGGTGACCAGAAGCAGGAAGGCACGCCGGTGCCTGCGGAACAGTTCGGCCACGTAGGCGCGTACGGTCGCGGGGGCGCCGACCGGCAGGGTGCTCGCCGTTGTCGGGGCCGCCGGGTCGTACGCCGGTGGCGCCACGCCGATCATGCCGTCTCTCCGATTTCCTTGAGTTCTGCCAGCTCTTCCAGGTCATCGAGGTCGTCCAGGCCGCGGCCGACGGCTTCCTCGTCCTCGGTCTCCCGGGTCACCACGGCCCGGTACCGCGGTTCCTTGTGCACCAGTTCACGGTGCACACCGACGGCCGCGACCTCGCCCTCGTGGATCAGCACGACCCGGTCCGCGTGGTCCAGGAGCAGCGGCGAGGAGGTGAACACCACCGTCGTCCGGCCGGCGCGCAACTCCCGTACCCCGTCCGCGATCCGGGCCTCGGTGTGCGAGTCGACGGCCGACGTCGGTTCGTCGAGCACGAGCACCTCGGGATCCGTGATCAGTGACCGGGCCAGCGCCAGCCGCTGGCGCTGCCCGCCCGACAACGACCGCCCGCGCTCGGTGATCCGCGCGTCCAACGGGTCCTCGGCGTCGAGCGACCCCTGCACAAGCGCCTCCAGCACGTCGCCGCACTGTGCGGCGGACAGCGCCTCGGCGGCGCTCACCGCACCCGAGGCGGGCACGTCGAGCAGCTCGCGCAGCGAACCGGAGAGCAGTACCGGGTCCTTGTCCTGGACGAGGACGGCCGTGCGGGTGCTGGAGAGCGGCAGCTCGTCCAGCGGTACGCCACCGAGGAGTGCCGACGTGCCCTTCTCGGAAGGATGGCCGCCGAGCCGTTCCGCCAGCAGACCCGCCGCGTCCGGATCGCCGCACACCACCGCGGTCAGACAGCCGGCGGGTGCCAGCAGCCCGGTCGCGGGGTCGTACAGATCCCCGGCCGGCACCACCGCCTCACGCGAGCCCGCCGTGTCCGTGGCGCGTTCCAGGGACAGCACCCGAGCGGCCCGTTTCGCCGACGGCCGGGAGAAGGAGTACGCCATGGCGATCTCCTCGAAGTGTCGCAGCGGATACGTCAGCAGCATGACCGCGCTGTACACGGTGACCAGCTCGCCGACGGTGATCCGGCCCTGCCTGGCCAGGTGCACACCGTGCCAGACGACCGCGATCATCAGCAGCCCCGGCAGCAGCACCTGGATCGCCGAGATCAGCGCCCACATACGGGCACTGCGCACGGCCGCGTGCCGCACTTCCTGCGAGGCCCGGCGATAGCGGTCGAGGAAGAGTTCCTCACCGCCGATGCCACGCAGCACCCGCAGTCCCGCGACGGTGTCCGAGGCCAGTTCGGTCGCGCGGCCCGCCTTCTCACGCTGGAAGTCGGCCCGCCGGGTGGCTCGCGGCAGCAGCGGCAGTACGGCGATGGCCAGGACCGGGATGCCCACGGCGACGACGATGCCGAGCGCCGGCTGGTAGACGTACAGACCGACGCAGACCAGTACGACGGTCAGCGCGGCGGCGGTGAACCGGGAGAAGGCCTCCACGAACCAGCCGATCTTCTCCACGTCCCCCGTGGAGACCGCGACGATCTCACCGGCCGCGACCCGCCGCGTCAAGGCCGAGCCCAGCTGGGCGGTCCTGCGGGCCAGCAGCTGCTGGACGCGGGCCGCCGCCGTGATCCAGTTGGTGACCGCCGCCCGGTGCAGCATGCTGTCGCCGAGTGCGATGGCGACGCCGCACAGCACCATCAGCCCGCCGGCGAGGGCCAGCCGCTCGCCCGAGCGGTCGACGACGGCCTGGACGGCGAACCCGACGCCGAACGGCAGCCCGGACACGGCCACGAAGTGCACCAGTCCCCAGGCGAGGGCGGTGAGCTGCCCGCCGAGCTGGTTGCGGAAGAGCCACCACAGAAATCTGGGGCCCGAGCGTGCGTCCGGTACACCCGGGTCTCGGTACGGAAGGTCTTGGATCTTCATGACGTCCCAGTGGCTCGCATCTCGCGTGAGGGGGTGGATGTGGGGGAGGGAAGGGCCGGAAAGGCCGACAACGGGCCGTGAAAGGTTCGCGTCACCGTGTGGTCGGAGGCAAACGGTTTTCCGGCGAGAGGCGTGGTTTCGGCCCGATTGGCGGTTGTTCGCCTCATTGCCGCGCGGGGCCGACTGCCCGTAGAACACCGGCCATGAGAAGCCGGATCATCATGTCCATGCTTGCCGGAGCGACCCTCCTGGCGAGCACCCTCCTAGGAGCGGAGCCTGCTCGGTCGGCCGAGACTGCGGCCCAGCCCCTCGACGTACCCGCCGAGTTCGGCACCGACTGGCACGACCCGGTCACCGCGGCGCCCGCGGTCAAGCGGCCGGTCGGTTCCAGGTCCTGCGAAGTCACCGTCGCCGAGGCCCGGTTCCAGGACTTCACCCCCTACGAGGGCACGTACAAGCCCCCGAGTGGCTGCGGCTCGAGCTGGAGCAAGGTCGTGCTGCGGATGGAGGGCAAGGTCAAGGGGCGTCAGTACGACCGCCTCGGCTACCTGCACATCGGCGGCGTCGAAGTACTCCGTACCTCCACTCCGCAGCCCTCGCCCGACGGCATCTCCTGGTCCGTCGAGAAGGACGTCACGCGCTACAGCGACACCCTGAGCAGGGCCCAGCCAGTCGAGATGCTCATCGGAAACGTTGTCAACGACACCTACACCGGCATCTTCGACGTCAAGGTCACGCTGACGTTCTACGCGGGCACACCCGCCGCGAAGGACACTCCCGACCGCGTCCTCACCCTCCAGGACGGCACGCTCACCACTCCACGCAACAGCGAACGCATCGTCGCCGAGGTGTACGCGACCGGTTCCGGCGGCGGCTGTGAGGAGTACTGGTACCTCACCGTCCCCGATGCGGCCCCCTACTCCTGCAAGGCCACGGACGGCCCGTACCGCGAGGTGCAGATCAAGGTCGACGGTCAACTGGCCGGAATAGCAGCCCCGTTCCCGACCGTGTGGACCGGCGGCTGGTCCAACCCCTTTCTCTGGTACGTGGTGCCGGGACCACGCGCCTTCGACATCAAACCGATCGAATACGATCTGACCCCCTTCGCCGGACTCCTCAACGACGGCCGGCCGCACGACGTGGAGGTCTCCGTCGTCGGCGTCCCGGAAGGACAGGCCGGCTGGAGCACCCCCGTCAACGTCCTCGTCTGGCAGGACGCCGAGCGCGCGCGGGTCACCGGCAGGCTCACCGCCCACCACGCGGGGGACCTCGCCAACTCCTCGACGTACACACCTGGTTCGGCCGACCAGCAGCACCGCCTCGACACCGACGGCGGTCACCGGCTGACCGTCGCCGGGTACGTCGACACCTCGCACGGCCGGGTCGTCACCACCGTCAGCCGCGCCCTCGCCAACACCTCCGAGCACCGCTGGACCGACGGCGAGAACACCGACGCACTCACCGCCACCTGGACGGACGCCGAGAACGTCACCGTCGACGGACGCGGCCCGGCCAGGACGACCCGTACGCAGCGGACGTACACGATGGACGGCACGACCACGCTCGGTGCGGGCGACCGACTGCGGACCGTGCTGACACTCGGCGACCGGGAGGCCGTCACCGAGACGTTCGCGGGCCGGCGCACGGCGTGGTCGTGGCTCGACGACGCGTACACGGGCGACGCGACGTATACGGCGAACGTGCCGCGCGACCAGCGCCACGCCGTCGGGACGACGAGCGAGCGCTACCGGCTGTACGGCTCGGCCGGATGCCACGACCGCTCGTTGGTGAGCGTGCAGGGGGTGCTCACGGAGGACCGCGGCGGTTGCTGAGAACGCTGTGCGCGCGGTGGGGACGGTCGATGATTTACACCGCTGAAATACCGAGGTTGCAGACGGGATCCATGGCTCCTCAATAGTGTGCGACGCGGAATCATTTTTCCGCATCCCAGAAACTTCCTGGAGGAGTGCTCGTGCCGCAGTCCGTACCGTCCCTGCCGCGACGCGTCGTACGCATACTGCGTACCTCACTGTTCGCGCAGGTTGCCGTCGCGCTTGTGCTCGGCATCGTCGTCGGCAAGCTGTGGCCCGGAGTGGCCACGGATCTCAAGCCGCTCGGCGACGGTTTCACCCGGCTCATCAAGACGATCATCTCGCCGCTCGTGTTCTGCGTGGTCGTCGTCGGCATCGCCAAGGCCGGAGATCTCAAGGCGTTCGGCCGGATCGGGCTCAAGGCCCTGATCTGGTTCGAGGTGGCGAGCACGCTCGCCCTGGTCATCGGGCTCCTCGCCGCCAACATCGTCCAGCCGGGCTCGGGCATGAACGTCGACCCGTCGACGCTCGACACCTCGGCGATCGACGCGAAGACGGGTGGCGGCTCGCTGCCCTCGACGACCGAGTTCGTCGTCAACGCGATTCCCACCAGTTTCGTCGGCGCCTTCGCCGAGAACGAACTCCTCCAGGTGCTGATCCTGGCCTGCCTGGTGGGCGCCGCCCTGCTCCACCTCGGCCACACCAGGGTGCCGAAGGTGCTGCCCGCCATCGAGCAGGCCCAGGAGATCATCTTCGCGGTCGTCGGCTTCATCATGCGACTCGCCCCGATCGCGGTGTTCGGCGCGATGGCGGTCCTCATCGGCCAGTACGGACTCGGCGTGATCGAGACGTACGCCAAGCTGATCATCCTCTGCTACGCGGCTGCCGCGCTCTTCGTCGTGCTGCTCGCCGTCGCTCTCAAGATGGTCACCGGGCTCAGCCTCTGGAAGTTCCTCCGCTACATCCGTGAGGAGATGCTCCTGGCGCTCGGCACAGCCTCCACCGAGTCCGTGATGCCGCGCGTGATGCTGAAGCTGCGCAAGGCCGGAGCGCGCGACGACGCCGTGGGTCTGGTGCTGCCCACGGGGTACTCCTTCAACCTCGACGGCGCGTCGCTCTATCTCTCCATCGGCACCCTGTTCATCGCCCAGGCCGTGGGCGTGGACCTCAGCCTCGGCCAGCAGATCACCGTGGTCCTGGTGCTCATGCTCACCAGTAAGGGCATGGCCGGCATCCCCGGTTCGGCCTTCCTCGCCCTGTCCGCGACCGCTTCCTCGCTCGGTGCCATCCCGGCCGGGGCCGTCGCCCTGCTGCTCGGTGTGGACCGCATCATGGACTCGATGCGCGTCGTCACGAACCTGCTCGGCAACTGCGTCGCCGTCTTCGCGGTCTCCCGCTGGGAGGGCGCACTGGACCTGGAGCGCGCGAAGAAGGTGCTGGACCGGGAGATCGTGATCTCGGAAGAGGACGACGCGGCGGACGCTGAGGAACCCGCGGAGGCGGCGGTTCCGGCGCAGGTGGCAGCAGCCAAGGAGCCCGCGAGCTGACCTGCGTACCCCTGATGTTCGAAACGGGCCGTGGGTCCGCCTCCAGCAGTCCGGGAGGCGGATCCACGGCCCGTCGGTCTGGGAGGACCGGTGGCGCTCCGGTTCAGCAGCGCCGCTCGGGCGGCGCCCCGCCCCCGTCCATCAGCGTGTCCAGCAGCTTGCCCAGTACATCGCGCTCCAAGTCCGTCAGTGGCGCGAGAATCTCCTCCGCCGCCGCCCTGCGCGCTCCGCGCAGTTCGCCCAGTGCCTTGTGTCCGTCGTCCGTGAGTTCGATGTGGATGACCCGGCGGTTGTCGGGGTCGGGCACCCGGCGCACCTTGCCGCTCGCCTCCAGCGCGTCCACCAGCGTCGTCACCGCCCGGGGCACCACCTCCAGGCGCTCCGCCAGATCGGCCATCCGCGGCGGGGAACCGTGGTGCTGGAGGTGGTGCGAGAGGGTGCGCAGCAGCCGGGACTGGGCCGGGGTGATACCGACTCCGCGCTCTTCCAGCTGGTGTTTGTGGCTGCGGTGCAGACGGCGGGTCAGACTCAGCAACTGGTCGGCGAGCGGACCGTCGGCGTCGGGGGAACTCATGCGGGAACAATATCAGGATGCAGTTCATTGTGAGTATAGGTAACAATGAGCTATGCTCCGCCAATCGTCATCACCAAGTCTCCCGAAGGAGCCCATGAAACCCGACCGCCAACCTGCCTGGACCCCGTCCGTCGACTCGGCGGACCAGCCGCGCCAGGTCCGCCGCATCCTGAAACTCTTCCGCCCCTACCGCGGCCGGCTCGCCGTCGTCGGTCTGCTCGTCGCCGCGGCGTCCCTCGTCTCCGTCGCGACGCCCTTCCTCCTGAAGGAGATCCTCGACGTCGCGATTCCCGAGGGCCGCACCGGACTGCTCAGTCTGCTCGCCCTCGGCATGATCGTCAGCGCCGTCCTCGGTGGCGTCCTCGGTGTGCTGCAGACCCTGATCTCCACGACCGTCGGCCAGCGCGTCATGCACGACCTGCGCACCGCCGTCTACGGCCGGCTGCAGAACATGTCGCTCGCCTTCTTCACCCGCACCCGCACGGGCGAGGTCCAGTCGCGCATCGCCAACGACATCGGCGGTATGCAGGCCACCGTCACCTCCACCGCGACCTCTCTCGTCTCCAACTTCACCAGCGTCGTCGCCACGATCGTCGCGATGGTCGCCCTCGACTGGCGCCTGACCGTCGTCTCGCTGCTCCTGCTGCCGGTGTTCGTCTGGATCAGCCGCCGCGTCGGCAACGAACGCAAGCGGATCACCACCCAGCGACAGAAGCAGATGGCCGCGATGGCCGCCACGGTCACCGAGTCACTGTCGGTCAGCGGCATCCTGCTCGGCCGCACGATGGGCCGCTCAGATTCGCTCACGCAGTCCTTCGCCGCGGAGTCCGAAAGCCTGGTCGACCTCGAAGTGCGCGCCAGCATGGCCGGCCGCTGGCGGATGGCCGTCATCGGCATCGTCATGTCCGCCATGCCCGCCGTCATATACTGGGCCGCGGGTCTCGCCTTCCAGTTCGGCGGCCCGACCGTCTCGATCGGCACACTCGTCGCCTTCGTCTCGCTCCAGCAGGGACTGTTCCGGCCCGCCGTCAGCCTGCTGAGCACCGGCGTCCAGATCCAGGCCTCGCTCGCGCTCTTCCAGCGCATCTTCGAGTACCTCGACCTGCCCATCGACATCACCGAGCCCGAGAACCCGGTCCACCTCGACACAATCAAGGGTGAAGTCCGGCTGGAGGACGTCGAGTTCCGCTACGACGACAAGAGCCGCCCGATCCTCGACGGCGTCGACATCACCGTCCCGGCGGGCGGCAGCCTGGCGATCGTCGGACCGACCGGCGCCGGCAAGTCCACGCTGGGCCACCTCGTGCCCCGGCTGTACGACGTGACGGGCGGCCGGGTCACCATCGACGGCGTCGATGTCCGCGACCTCGACTTCGACACGCTCGCCCGCGCGGTTGGCGTCGTCTCCCAGGAGACGTACCTCTTCCACGCCACGGTCGCCGACAACCTGCGCTTCGCCAAACCCGACGCCACCGACGAGGAACTGCACGCGGCGGCGCGGGCGGCCCAGATCCACGACCACATCTCGTCCCTGGCCGACGGGTACGACACGGTCGTCGGCGAGCGCGGCCACCGCTTCTCCGGCGGCGAGAAACAGCGCCTCGCCATCGCCCGTACGATCCTGCGCGACCCGCCCGTCCTCATCCTGGACGAGGCGACCAGCGCCCTGGACACACGTACCGAACACGCCGTCCAGGAAGCCATCGACGCCCTGTCGGCCAACCGGACCACGCTCACCATCGCGCACCGCCTGTCCACGGTCCGGGGCGCCGACCAGATCGTGGTACTGGACTCCGGGCGCGCGGTCGAACGGGGCACGCACGAGGAACTGCTGCGGCAGGACGGGCGGTATGCGGCCCTCGTACGCCGGGACGCCCAGCTGGAGCCGACCGGGTGACATGTGCGATCGGACAAGATGAAGATATGTCGGGTTTATAAGGTTTTGCGGGTTACCGTGCCCGCATGCAGATGAACACTCCGTCACGGAGAACGATTCGCCTGACGCGCCGTGGCCGGGCCGTCCTCATCGCGACCGGTGCAGTCGTCGCGGCCACCGCCGTGGCGGTGCCGCTGCTGAGCGTCGACAGCGAAGGGGACCCCCGGCCCACCTCCCTCCTGATCCCGGAGGGCTGGCGCTCCATCCAGGTGTACGAGGCGGTCGACAAGGCCCTCGCCCTGCCGGCCGGGAGTACGAGGAAGTCGCTCGGCAAGGCCCGGCTGAAACTCCCCACCGACGCCGAGGGCAACCCCGAGGGCTATCTCTTCCCGGCGACCTATCCGCTGAAGGAGAAGGCCACCCCGGAATCCCTGCTGTCGTTCATGGTCGACACCGCCAACCAGAAGTTCGGCGGCCCGCCGGTCACCGCCGGGGCACAGCGCAACGCCATGAACGTCTACCAGGCCGTCACCATCGCGAGCATCGTCCAGGCCGAGGCCGCAGGCAAGCAGGACATGGGCAAGGTGGCCCGGGTCATCTTCAACCGGCTCGAACGCGGGATGCCGCTGCAGATGGACTCGACCATCAACTACGCGCTGAACAGGTCCACGCTGAAAACGACGGCCGACGATACCCGTCTCAACAGCCCGTACAACTCCTACCAGCGCATGGGCCTGCCGCCCACGCCGATCGCCAACCCCGGCGAGGAGGCGATGCGCGCCGCCATCAACCCGACCCCGGGCGACTGGCTGTACTTCGTCACCGTCAAGCCCGGCGACACGCGCTTCACGGCCGACTACGCCCAACACCAGCGCAACGTGGCCGAGTTCAACCAGAACCAGAAAAATTTGAAAAACCAGAAGAGCCCTGCTCAGGGGCGGCAGAGCGGGCAGCCTGCCAAGTGACCTGACGGGTCGCGCGGCCCTACGGGACGTCAGACAGCGGCCGGCTCCTGGTCGAGCAGCCGCCTGATGTCCCGTACGGCGGCCCGCCCGGCCCGGTTGGCGCCGATCGTGCTGGCGGACGGTCCGTAGCCGACCAGATGGACGCGCGGATCGGCGACCGCACGCGTGCCCTCGACGCGGATGCCGCCGCCGGGCTCGCGCAGCCTGAGCGGGGCGAGATGGTCGATAGCGGCCCGGAATCCGGTCGCCCAGAGGATCACGTCGGCGTCGACGCGCTCGCCGTCGGCCCACTCGACCCCGTCGGGGGTGATCCGGTCGAACATGGGCCGCCGGTCGAGGACCCCGTCGGCGAGTGCCTGCCGGATCGCGTCGTTGAGGGGCAGTCCGGTGACCGACACGACACTCTTCGGCGGCAGCCCCTGCCGTACCCGCTCCTCGACGAGGGCGACGGCCTCCCGCCCGAACTCCTCGGTGAAGGGCCCCTCGCGGAAGACCGGCGGACGCCTGGTCACCCACGTGGTCCCGGCGGCGTACGGAGCGATCTCCATCAGATGCTGGGTACCGGACGCGCCCCCGCCCACCACGACCACCCGCTGCCCGGCGAACTCCTCGGGCCCGGGGTACTGCGCGGTGTGCAACTGGCGCCCCCGGAAGGTCTCCTGGCCCGGGTAACGCGGCCAGAACGGCCGGTCCCAGGTGCCGGTGGCGTTGATCAGCGCCCGCGCGGACCAGTCACCGTCCGAGGTCTCGACGAGCAGTCGCGCGTCTCCGTCGCCCTCACGCACGGCCCGTACCTCCACCGGACGGCGCACCTTCAGATCGAACGTGCGCTCGTAGGTGTCGAAGTACTCGCCGATGACCTGGGCGGACGGCCGCGCCGGATCGGAGTCCGTCAGTTCCATGCCGGGCAGCGCGTGCATCCCGTGCACCTTGCCGTAGGTGAGCGACGGCCAGCGGAACTGCCAGGCGCCACCGGGACGCGGCGCGTGATCGAACACGACGAAGTCGCGCTCCGGCACGAAGCCGGTGCGCTGCAGGTGATAGGCGCCGGCCAGACCGGCCTGGCCGGCGCCTATGACGACGACATCGACTTCTCGTACGCCATCAGCTATCCCGGTATCGTTCACGCTTCTACTAACCGGGGGAGGGTCGAGGATCTTCCCGCGACGGCCGTCGCGCGTTCAGCGACCGCTCGCCACGAGCATCGGCGAACCCCCGGCTGCCCCTGGCGTACGCTCCAGCAGCCCGCGAGCCGCCGGCTCGGGAATCACGCTCTCGCCGTACCAGTACGCCTCCTCCGGATGCGGATACCCGGAGAGCAAGAGGTGCTCGACGCCCAGTGCGTGGTACTCCTCGATGAGGTCCGCGACTTCGGTGTGGCTGCCGGCGAGCGCGGGGCCCGCGCACAGGTTCGTAGAGATCTCCAGTCTGCCGCGGGAGCCGCCGTGCAGGGCGATCATGGGCTGCTGCCTCGCCGAATCACTGCGGCCGAGTGCCGCCTGTGCCGCCGCGATCGTCTCCCCGTCGAGGCGGCTGAGCTGCCGGTACGCGGTCGACCAGGTTTCGGCCGACGAGTCCCGCGAGATGGTGTGCAACTGGACCCCGAAGCGGACCGTCTCTACCCCTCGGGCAATCCAGTCGATCTTCTGCCTCACCTGCGCTGGCGGCTCGCCCCAGGTCGGAAACACATCCGCGTGCCGTGCCGCGACGGGCCTCGCGGCGGGGAGGACCCGCCGAAGAGGAGTGGCGGCAACGGGTCGGGCGCCTGTCGTACGACGGGCAGGAACTCGTCGGTACGGGCGTGCCGCCGGTCGTGGTCGAGGCGGTCGCCGAAGCGCCGTTGCTCGGAGGCGTCGCCACCGGTGACGACGTTCAGCAGCAACCGCCCGTGGGTGAAGCGCCGGCAGGTCGCCCCCAGGAACTTCAGCCGTTCGGTGTGCTGGGCGAGTGCCATGGTCGTCAGCGAGGCGTCCTCGCACCAGGTGCCGGTCGGCGTCAGTACACCTGTGAAGCCCAACTGCTCGGCCTGCTTGGCGATTTGGGTGAGTTCCTCGTTGTCCGGCGGTCGTACGCACGTGACGGGGCGGTTCACTCCATCGGTGTTGAAGGCGTACGCACGCCGGTCCACGAGGGTGCGGCGGTGGTCACGACTCCTTGCTGGGACGGGGAGCGGTGGTGGACGGGGGCAGGTCGTCGTTGAAGCGCCGGTCCACGTACTTCGCGAAGTCGACCTTGTTCGGGATGAGCTTGAGGCTGGTGAACGTGTCCGCGATGCTCTGCTCCGAGGCGACGAGCGCGTCGTCGATCGCCACCGGGACACGGGTCGCGTTGGACCGGTTCACCGAGGCGAGCGGCACGTCGTACGGCAGCCCGGTGTCCTTCGCCCACACCTTGGCCCACGCGTCGGGGTGCGCGTACACCCAGTCCTGGGCGCGCCGCAGCCGCTCCACGAAGTCCTTGATGGCGGCCGCCTTCTTGCTGTCCCCCAGTGCGGAGGGCGCCGCCACCTGGAAGTTGAGCCCGTTGACGACACCCTCTCCGTCGGCCAGGACGCGCCCCTGTCCACCTTTGAGCACCTGAGAGGTGTATGGGTCCCACACCGCCCACGCGTCGACGCTGCCGCTGGTGTACGCGGCCAGGGCGTCGGCGGGACAGCCCCAGCGACTCCCCGGCCTCGATCAACTGGGCGTCCACACCACGGATCCCGGCGTAGACGTTGAGGTAGAGCGGGAAGGTCACACCGAGGGTGATGATCGCGATCTTCGGGGCCTCGCCGATGCCGAACCAGATGATGAACAGGGGGATCAGACCGACGAACGGCACGGTCCGCAGCATCTGCACAGGTGCGTCGACGAGGTCCTCGCCGACCCGGAACAGGCCCGAGACCAGGGCGAGTCCGGTGCCGATGACGGTACCGAGGAGCAGCCCGAGGGCGACCCGCTGGAGCGAGGTGCCCATCGCGTTGCCCAGTGAACCGTCGGCGATGAGATCGCTGCCGACCTGGGCGATGCGCCCGGGTGAGGCAAGGATGTCGGCCGTCAGCGCGCCCGTACCGCTGAGGAGTTGCCAGAGCGCGAGGAGCAGGAGCGGGCCCGAGGTACGGCGCAGCCAGCGGGGGACGTGGGTGCGGCGCGTGGAGCTGGGGACGATGGGTTCGAGGTCGGGGAGGGCACGTTCGGCGTCACCGGAGGCGGCTTCGGGCGTACCCGGACGGTTTGGGTCGGCATATCGGGCTTGGGGGAGCCGGGTGGGGCATGGCTGATGCTCATGAGTGCTCCACGAGGAGAGGGGAGGAGCGGCCGGGGAGGAGGTGTCCCACGGCGCCGCCGCGTCCGAAGCGGATCAGGGCAGATCGCGGACGTGCGGGTGGGGCGGTGCCCAGACGGGCGGGAAGGGAGCGGAAAAGGGCGTCAGCAGCCGCGGCGACACGCGGCGGAGGCCACCCGCAGCAGGTCGATGTGACCGCGCGTGGTGAGCATGGCTGAACACAACATGCCGCTGAAAGTAGCCAGGTGACGTGACCACGGTCAATGGTGTCTCGCGGAATGGACCACTCGTATCAAGGGGTGGGAGAGAGGTCAGGAGTGGCTCCCGGTGGCCGGGTGATGATGGGGGACATGTCCAATGCCTTCACCACGCGCGTCCTGAACATCGTCTCCGGCACCGAGGAGGCGGTCGTCGACCTCACCCATGACTGCGAGACCTTCCTGAGGGAGGTGGCGGACGGCCGGGACGGCCTCCTCAACGTCTTCGTCCCGCACGCCACCGCCGGAGTCGCGGTCATCGAAACGGGGGCTGGCAGTGACAGCGACCTCCTCGCCGCGCTGCACGCGCTGCTTCCCTCCGACGACCGCTGGCGGCACCGTCACGGCACCCCCGGCCACGGCCGCGACCACGTACTCCCGGCCCTCGTCCCGCCGCACGCAACGCTGCCGGTGCTGGGCGGGCGACTCGAGTTGGGGACATGGCAGTCGGTCTGCCTGGTGGACACGAACACCCAGAACACGGACCGTCTGGTCCGGTTGAGCTTCCTCGGTTAGGTACAACGTCGGGACCACCTTCAAGCTGCACCCCGACAGCATGCTCAAGGAAATCCCCCGTTTCCGGCTTGCCGTACGCCATTACCTCGACGGCAAAATGCGCGGAGTGTTCGACTCGGGCTGGAAGGGGACCCAGGCCGATCCCAGTGGCCGGTACAAGTCCTCGGACTGGTACTACGCTCTCTACCACCTCCAGTGGCGGGCATCTGGCTCGTTGCGGACCAAGTACGGGTTCACCTACACGCTGAAGATCAAGAAGCGCTACGACTGGGGTGTCCCCCGTGAGCACAAGGCGAACCTGAAGATCCGCATCCCCGGATTGCTCGACTACGACATCGCCCAGCCGGAGGTCGCCCATCTGCACACCGTCGGACTCGCCAGGGACTACGACGTCCGGGGATCGTCCAAGATGAGGAAGAAGCCGTGATGCCGCACACCACGCGCCCGGAGCGCGCCCCGCGGGGATCCACCGTCCCGCTGCTGCTCGTGCTGTGCGGTGTGGGGATGTTTGCCGCCGTCGCGATGGTGGCCTGGCCGATGGTGTCAGCGGCAGATCGCTGTGGAAGCGGAGGCCGCTCATGGGCAGATCGCGCACCTGAGCGTGCTACTGGCCGGACTCGGCCAGGCCGCCGAACACATCACGATCACCCGCAGGACACTCCTGTGTCTGCCCGACGAAGAGCCCCCCACGGCCCTCGCCTGGAGCCTGTGGGCGTCGCGCAGCGCGCGTGAGGACAGCGCGCACATGCTGTTCGCCGCCGCCGCGCCCGCGACGATCCTGCTGGTGTGGGCTGAGCTGATGCGGCAGTTCCGCAACCAGCGTCAGCGGCCCGCGACGGCGTTGCACTTGCGGGCAACTGCGCCCATTCCACGCGCAGTTCCGCTTCCACGCCCAGTTCCGCGAGAGCGGTATGCGGGGCGCCGGTGACCCGGCACCACGACAGGTGAGGGGAGCTCTGGCCGTGGCGTGCTGAGGGAGGGCTCCCCTCCGGGGTGGCCGGGCGGTGTGCTCTTCGCCGGTTCCTTCAGCCCGTGCGCGACGTGGCGTGGTGGGTCTGCGCTTGGCAGGAAGCTTGGCCTGGCCCTCCCCGTGTGAGCGGCCTCGCGTACGGGTACGGGGCGTCAGCTTGACGACGGCCTCGGCGGCGGCGCGGGCGAGGCCGTCGAGAACGGGTGAAGATCCGGCCCGTCAGACTCTGATGAAGCGTGCTGTTGTCCGGGCAGATCTCCAGGCCATGGTTGCGGCGCGGTTCAGAATTTCACCACGCGGATGCCAGGACCGCACAGCATGAGGAGGTCCTCGGGGTCCGAGGTCAAGACGGTTACCGGAACGGGTGCGGTGAGTGCGGGGCAGCCACCAGGGCGTTGAGGGCGTATGTGTGGCCGGTGCAGGCCGGCTGCGGCGAGCAGCTTGCTCGCGTGACGGGAGATGGCTTCAGCGGGCGGGATATTTGGTGGGGTGATTCGGCGGCGTGCGGCTTGACCGGGGCAGGCGGCGCATTGCCTCGCGCGGCGGGGCGCCCGGCGGCAGCAGCCTACCGCCCAATCGATCAAACAGGAGCGCACAACTTCACACACGTGACATGTACAAGGAATACGCTGCCGCCTGATCGTTTCCCTTATGCCCGTGAATATCTGGGAGGACTCGGATGATCAAGGTGGGACTGTTCCGTACCCGACTGGCGGCGTTAACCGCCCTGTTCAGCATCCTGATGACACTGATCTGGGCACTTCCCCAGACCGCCACCGCCACCGCCACCACCGAGGCGACCGCCGACACCGCCTCGACGGCCCCGACCGTGCCGACGCACCCCCTCTGCGCGAGACCCGACAAACCCAACCAGATGGCCTGCTTCGCGGTCGCCCGCGACGATGTCCGGCAGACCGGCAAAGGCTTCCAACCCCTGCTGGCCCCCGCCGGGTTGGGCCCCTCCGACCTCCAGAGCGCCTACGACCTGCCGTCCGACGTGGCCGGGGCGGGGGTCACGGTGGCCATCGTCGACGCCTACGACAACCCGAACGCCGAGGCCGACCTGGCCGTCTACCGCTCCCAGTTCGGCCTGCCGCCCTGCACCACCGCAGGCGGCTGCTTCCGTAAGACCGACCAGCGCGGCGGCACCGAGTACCCACAGCCCGACCAGGGCTGGGCCGGCGAGATAGCCCTCGACCTCGACATGGTCAGCGCCGCCTGCCCGCTCTGTCACATCCTGCTGGTCGAGGCCGACGAGCCGTCCATCGACGGCCTCGGCGAGGCGGAGAACACGGCGGTCGCGCTCGGCGCCGCGTACGTCTCCAACAGCTGGGGCGGGAGCGAGAGCGCGTTCGGCGACCTGCCCGGTGACGACTACTACAAGCACCTGGGCGTGGCGATCACCTTCAGCACCGGCGACAACGGCTACGGCAACAGCTACCCGGCCACACTGCCGTACGTCACGGCGGTCGGCGGGACCTCGCTGAGCCGGGACAGCGGGACACCCCGGGGCTGGAACGAGTCCGCGTGGACCGGGGCGGGCAGCGGCTGCTCGGCCTACTCCTCCAAGCCGTCCTTCCAGACCGACCGGGGCTGCGCCAACCGCGCCGTCGCGGACGTGTCTGCCGTCGCCGACCCGGCGACCGGGGTCAGCGTCTACAACACGTACGAGGACCGCGGTTGGGGCGTCTACGGCGGCACCAGCGCGTCCGCCCCGATCATCGCCGCCACCTACGCGCTCGCCGGGAAGCCGGGCGCGAAGACCTACCCCAACGCCTACCCGTACGCCCACTCCGGCGCCCGCGACGGCGCGCCGAACGGCGCTCTGAACGACGTGACCAGCGGCACCAACGGCACCTGTGCCATCGCCTATCTGTGCACCGCCGGCCCCGGCTGGGACGGCCCCACCGGCCTCGGCACCCCGAACGGCACCGTCGCCTTCACCACCGGCCCGTACGGCAGGTTGACCGGCAAGGTCACCGACCCGTCCGCCGGCGGCCCGGTGGCCGGGGTGCGGATCACGGCCGGCGCGAACGCCACGACGACCGGCGCCGACGGCACGTACGACATGACGCTCCCGGCGGGCACGTACCACGTGACAGCCGCCAAGTTCGGCTACGGCACCACCACGCCGGCCGCCGTCGAGGTCGGCGACGACGCGACCGTGGCCCGGGACTTCACGCTCTCCGCCCAGCCCCTGGTCACCGTCAGCGGGCGGATCCAGGACGGCTCCGGGCACGGCTGGCCGCTCTCTGCGGGCATCCAGGTCACCAACGAGCCGTCCACTCGGACGTACACCGACCCGGCGACCGGCCGCTACACCCTCGAACTGCCCGCCAACAGCACCTACACCCTGCAGGTCGACCCGGTCTACACCGGTTACCAGGTCACGACGGCCGACCTGACGGTGGGTGCCAAGGCCGGCCGCAAGGACTTCGGCATCCCGGTCGACGCCGCCGCCTGCGTGGCGCCCGGCTACAAGCAGACGTTCAGCGAGGCCACCGAGACCTTCGACGGCACGCAGGCGCCCGCCGGGTGGAGCGTCACCGGCAGCGGCCACACCTGGCGCTTCGACGACCCGGCCGGGCGCGGCAACCTCACCGGCGGGTCGGGCGACTTCGCCATCGCCGACAGCGGCTACTCCGGCGACCGGCAGAACACCTCCCTCCTCTCCCCGGTCCTCGACCTGACCGGCTACGACACGCCCGCGGTCCGCTTCGGCACCTTCTACAAGCCGTTCGACGACGACTCCAAGGCCGACATCGACCTCAGCGTCGACGGCGGCACGACCTGGTCCACGGTCTGGCACCGTGACACCGACTCCGCGGGCCCCGGGACGCAGAGCATCGCCCTCCCGGACGCGGCGGGGAAGTCCGCCGTCCAGGTGCGGTTCCGCTACAACGGCGACTACGCCTACTACTGGCAGGTCGACGACGTCGCCTTCGGCGGCATGACCTGCAAGCCGGTGCCGGGTGGGCTGCTGTACGGGACGGTGACGGACCGCAACACCGGCCGGCAGCTGAGCGGTGCGACGGTGAGCGGCAGGACCGGCGTCAAGGCGACCACGGCGGGCGACGGTTCGTACGTACGCTTCGCGCCGCGGACGGGTCGTCAGCAGGTCGCGTTCAGCGCCGAGCACTACACCACGGCAACGAAGAAGGTGAACGTCAAGGCCGACCACGCCACCCGCCTCGACGCGGTGCTGCTCGCCGGACAGCTGGCGATCAGCCCGGCGGCGGTCGACAAGACCGTACGCAAGGGGAAAGCCACCACCGCCCAGGTCACCCTGCGCAACACCGGCTCGGCCCCGCTCACCGTCAGCCTCACCGAGCGGTCCGGGGACATCCCGACGGCGACGACGGCCCGCGCGGCAGCTCCGCAGTACGTTCCCGGTGACTTCACCCCCGACCGGCTGACGAAGACGAAGCCGAAGACCACGTCCACGTCCACGGACGTGACCCCCGCCGCCTCGGCCTGGACCTCCCTGGCCGACTACCCCACCCCCGTCATCGACAACGCCGTCGCCACCGGCCCGGACGGTCGCGTCTACTCGGTCGGCGGCACCGACGGCGCCTCCGTTCTGTCCGGCGGCTACGTCTACGACCCCGTCGCCGCCGCTTGGACGGCGATCCCCGGCGGCCACCCCACCCCCCGCGAGTCACCCCAGTCCGCCTTCCTGAACGGCAAGTTGTACGTCACCGGCGGCTGGACAGCGGACGGCGGCACCGTGACCACCACCGAGGTCTACGACCCGCAGCACCGCACCTGGTCCACCGCCGCCCCGGTGCCCGCCGGGTACGCGGCAGCGGCTTCCGCCACACTCGACGGCAAGTGGTACCTGGTCGGCGGATGCGGCCAGGGATACTGCACCGGCGCCACCGCAGTGCAGGTCTACGACCCGGCCACCGACACCTGGGCCGCCACCACCCCCTACCCCGAGGCCATCTCCTGGCTCGGCTGCGGCGCCGTCTCGGGCACCCTGTACTGCGCGGGCGGCACCACCGTGGTGGAGGGTACGCGGCACGGCTACGCCTACGACCCGGCCACCACCGCCTGGACTCCGATCACCGACCTTCCCATCGACCTGTGGGCCTCGGCCGCCACCACCGCCGACGGCCGCTTCCTCCTCTCCGGCGGGGTCAGCAACCTGCTCGGCGCCGTCACCAGCGCCGGCTACGCCTACGATCCGGCCGCCCGCACCTGGACGGCCCTGCCCGCCGCCTCCACGCCGCTCTACCGGGCCGGTGGCGCCTGCGGGTTCTACCGGGTCGGCGGTGCGCCGAGCGTCTTCGACGCCCGTGCGAATGTCGAGCAGTTGCCGGGCCTCGACAGCTGCGTCCCGGCAGCCGACGTCCGCTGGCTCTCCACTACGTCCACCACCCATACGCTCGCCCCCGGCCAGCGCCTGACCGTCACCGTCCGGCTGGACGCGGGCGCGACGGCGGTGGACATGGCCGGGACCTACACGGCCGCGCTCGCGGTCAGCACGGACACGCCGTACACGTACCCGGTGGTGCCGGTGCGGATGACCGTGCGCTGACAAACCGCCATCCGACAATCGTCGGGCCGTTCTCCGCAGCCCCCTCGCGCCGCATCAGTCGCGAGGGGGCCTCCTCGTGGTGGGGCGAGCCCGGCGTGGGAGGCGAGGTGAGCGGCGGTGGGGAAGCCGGTGCCGTCGTCGACGGTGACCCGCAGGACTGCGGCGGCCCCGACGCCGAACGGGCTCTCTCCTGGCCGTCGCCCTGCGCTCCGCCTCCAGCGCGAACCGGCCTTGGACGTCCCCGCCACGGTGGTGTGGGCCTGCCCGACGCTCCGTGCGGGAGCGATCCTGCCGTCGCCTGGTCGGCCGTCGGCTGCTGGCGGCCTGCGCCCACCCGTTCGACCAGCCGGGAGGTGACCGCCGCATGCCGTCGTCTTCCGCCCCGGTCCGTGCGCCCGGCGTCTGGGACGTGATCGTCGTCGGGGCAGGCCGGGCCGGCGCCGCCGCCGAGGACGGCTGCCACGCTGCTGCTCGAGCGCGCCGCCGTCCGCCGCTGCAAGACCTGCGGCGGGGGTCTCGGCGGAGCCTGCTCGCCGCAGGACCGGTACGCAAGGGGGCCGGTTTGATCACGTGACGCGGAGGGTGGCGAGGCGGCGGAAAGCGTCGCCGGCGGGGTGGGAGAGTCCGGCGGCAATGTTCGCGTGGTCTTCGCCCGCCGCGGCTTCTGCCGCGCCGAAGCCGACCAGCCTGAGCACCGGACTCGAAACCGAGCTGATCGGCGCACAGCGGGGTGCCGCGATCGAGTTTCGCGGCGCGACGAAGGCGACGAAGACGGTCTCGGTTTCGTGAGGCCAGTGACTGAACACCCCGGGAACCACGGCCCAGACGTGGCGACGCTTCCCGCGGACGCACCGTCAGCGCACAGGCGTGTGACCCGGGTCTGTCGCGCCTGGTCAAAAGCCTGTCGCCTGTTGCCTACCCGTCGGCTGCCGGAACTTCGACGATCGAGACAGACGCGATCCGAGGGGAAGACAGATGAGCGCAACAGCAGCGACCGGTACCGTCGAGGTGCGCGGTGCGTGTCCGCACGACTGCCCCGATACCTGCGCGATGAGGATCACCGTCACGGACGGCAAAGCCGTGAGCGTGACCGGTGACCGGGAGCATCCGTACACTCGCGGTGGCTTGTGTGTGAAGGTCGACAACTACCTGGACCGGGTGTACAGCCCGGACCGTGTGCTGTACCCGATGCGGCGAACGGGGCCGAAGGGCAGCGGTCGGTTCGAGCGGATCACCTGGGACCAGGCGCTGGGCGAGATCGCGGACCGGTTCCGGGCGATCTCCGCGGAGTTCGGGCCCGAGGCCATCATGCCGTGCAGCTACCTGGGCACTCAGGGAATCCTGAACGGGCTCAACGTCGGCGATCCGTTCTTCGCCAGGCTCGGCGCCACTGTCGCCGAGCGCACCTACTGCGACTCCGGTGCGTGCACGGCCTACACGATGACGATCGGCGACTGCGCCGGAGTGGATCCGGAGAGCCTGGTCCACTCGAAGTTCATCCTGATCTGGGCCTGCAACGTGATGAGCACCAACCTGCACCTGTGGCCGTTCATCGCGGAAGCCCGTAAGCGGGGCGCCACCGTGGTCGTGGTGGACCCGGTGAAGACCCGTACCGCGAGGGCCGCAGACTGGCACATCCCGATCCGGCCGGGCACCGACGGCGCGCTGGCACTTGCGATGATGCACGTGATCATCAATGAGGGCCTGACCGACGACGACTACATCGCCCGCTACACGGTGGGTTATGCGGAACTGGTCGACCGGGTGCAGCAGTACACCCCCGAATGGGCAGCGGAGGAGACCGGGATCCCCGCCGAGGACATCCGCCGGCTCGCCCGCGGCTACGCCTCCGCGCAGCCGTCGGTGATCCGTATCGGGGTGGCGGTGGAGCGGCATGCCGGCGGTGGCCAGACGGTGCGGACGCTGGCCTGTCTGCCCGCGCTGGTCGGTGCGTGGCGCAACCCCGGTGGCGGGATTCTGCAGCTGCCGTTGTGGGCGTTCCCGGTCAACTGGGGCGCGATGATGCGTCCGGACATGCTCCAGCCCGGCAAGCGGGTCGTGAACCAGTACCTGCTGGGGCAGGCGCTCACGGGTGGGCTCGAACTGGACCCGCCGATCAATGCGTTGATGGTCTACAACTCCAACCCCGTGGTCGTCTGCCCTGATCAGGACAAGCTGATCGAGGGACTGATGCGGGAGGACCTGTTCACCGTCGTCAGTGAGCAGTTCATGACCGACACCGCCCAGTTCGCCGACATCGTGCTGCCCGCCACCACCCAGCTGGAGCAGGACGACATCATGTTCTCCTGGGGCCACCTCTACGTCACCTACAACCACCGCTCGATCGAGCCGCTCGGCGAAGCGGTGCCCAACACAGAGATGTTCCGGCGGCTGGCGGCACGGATGTGCTTCACCGAGCCGGTGTTCCGGCGTACGGACGACGAGATGATCGCCGAGGCGTTCGACTGGTCGGCGCCCGCCATGCAGGGCATCACCGTCGAGTCGCTGAAGGAGAAGGGCTGGCAGCGGCTGAGCGTGCCGCCCGCCGACCAGTACGCACCGTACGCGGAGGGCGACTTCCCCACCCCGTCCGGCAAGGTGGAGCTCAAGTCCTCCATCGCGGAAGCCGTCGGGAACTTCGTGGTGCCGCTGTTCCGGCAGGGCTCCAACGACCACCAGCCGGGCACCCCGGTCGATCCGCTGCCGCACTACGTACCGCCTCGCGAGTCGGCGCGCACCAATCCAGAACTGGCCGAACGGCACCCGCTCAGCCTCATCACCCCGAAGGCGCACGCCTACCTGAACTCCAGCAGCGCCAACCTGCCGCTGCACCGGCGCGTGCAAGGGGAGCCCACCGTCCTCATCCACCCCGACGACGCCGCCGAGCGTGGCATCGCCAACGGCGACGACGTGCGGGTGTTCAACGACCGCGGCTCGTTCGTGGTGAAGGCGAAGGCGGACAAGTCCGTCCTGGCGGGCGTCGCCGTGTCGGCGTACGGCGGCTGGCGCATGCACACGAAGTCGCTGTCCACGATGGCGTCCCTGAACCCCACCGCCTTCGCCGACCTGGGCAACGCGCCCACGTTCTCCGACACACTCGTCCAGATAGAGAAGGCCTGACCCATGGCTTACGTCGTGACCGACGCCTGCGTGGACATCCTCGACCAGTCCTGCGTCGAGGAATGCCCGGTGGACTGCATCTATCAGGGGGACCGGATGATGTACATCCACCCCGACGAATGCGTCGACTGCGGGAAGTGCATGCCCGCCTGCCCGAGCGACGCGATCCACTGGGAACACAGGATCCCCGTGGACCTGGCCCCGTTCACCGCGGCCGCTGTCGAGTTCTTCGAAGCGCACGAGGATGCGGCCGGCGGTGCGTCGTCGCGCGGACCGGTCGGCGTGGACCACCCGCTGCTGCGGGAAAGGCGTGGCACCGGTGAGGGCTGAGCACGAGACCGGTTTTGGCGCTGACACGTACGACAGCGACCTCCTGCTCGTCGGCGCCGGGCCGGTTGGCCTCTACGCGGCCTACTACGCCGGGTTCCGGGGCATGTCGGTCACGGTCATCGACGCTCTCGGCCGGCCCGGTGGCCAGATGGCGGCGCTGTATCCCGAGAAGAAGGTCTACGACGTCGCCGGCTTCCCCGCCGTGAAGGCGCAGGACCTCGTCGACGCCCTGGTCGAGCAGGCGTCCCAGGCGAAGCCCCGGTACCTGCTCGGGCACACCGCGCAGACCCTTGAGGACACGTCGGGCGGCATCGCCGTGACCACCCACCGGGGCACGGTGGTCACGGCGAAAGCAGTGCTGGTCACCGGCGGGATCGGCAGTTTCACGCCGCGCCCGCTGCCTACAGGCTCCGAGTACGAGAACCGTGGCCTGCGCTACTTCGTACCGAAGCCGGCCGAACTCACCGGCGCCGATGTGGTGGTCGTCGGTGGAGGGGACTCAGCGGTGGACTGGGCGCTGGCGCTCGAACCGCTCGCCCGCACGGTCTCGCTCGTCCACCGCCGGCCCCGGTTCCGCGCGCACGAGCACAGCGTCCGGCTGCTGCGCGCCTCGTCCGTGCGGCTGTACACCCCGCACGAGGTGCACCGGATCAGCGGCGACACCCGCGTCGAACAGGTGGAGTTGCGCGACCTCGAGACCGGGGCGACCGAGAGCCTGCGGGCGGACGCGGTGGTGGCCGCGCTCGGCTTCGCCGCGAACCTCGGCCCGCTCGCCAGGTGGGGGCTTGAGATGCGGGGGCGGCACATCGCGGTCGACCGGAGCATGCGCACGAGCCGGCCGTGCGTGTACGCCGCAGGCGACATCGCCGACTACGACGGCAAGGTCGCGTTGATCTCAGTCGGTTTCGGCGAGGCCGCACTCGCGGTGAACAACCTCGTCCCCATGATCGATCCCGCGCTGGGCACGGTGCCGGGGCACTCCAGCGATGGCGCACCTGGCCAGTGACAGTCCTTACGCCCGGGCATGAGCGCGGTAGGCGGTGGGCGACGTGCCGTAGACCTCGCGGAACGCCCGGCTGAACACGGCGAGATCGGTGAACCCCCAGCGGACGCAGATCTCGGTGAGTCTGGCTTCGCCTCCCCGGCGGGTCAGCAGGTCACGTCGGCACCGCTCCAGTCGCTGGCGCCGGATCACTTGGGACACCGTCTGTCCCCGGCGGGCGAACATCCGCTGGAGCTGGCGCGTTGACACGAAGTGCGCCTGCGCGACGCGTTCCGGGGACAGTTCCGGATCGCCGAGATGCTCTTCGATGTAGGTGTCGATCCGCCGCAGCAGGCCCGCGTGCCGGTCGGTGTCGGCAGCGGGCCCATGTGCCTCGGTCGCGATGGTCGCCACCAGGTCGCCGATCTCATCGGCGATCCGGACGGCGCCGCCCTCGCTGACGGTCGGCTTCGCGACGAGCAGGTCGGTCAGCATCCTGCTCAGCACCCCGGTGATGCCGCTGCCGCCGTCCAGAGCCCGGCAGGTGAGCGAGGCCGACTCGCTGTCGCTGAGCTGGATCGTGTCGCGGGGCCAGGTGAAGACGGCGAGATCCCAGTAGGGGGAGGCGACACCCGAACGAAGCCACCAGTGGAAGGGGCGTTCTGTCTCGTAGATGACGAAGTCGCCGGGTCGAAGAGTCGCCTCGTGCCCGTCCTGCACGGCACGCGCCTCACCCCGGCGGACCAGGCAGACCTGGAAGTAGCGTTCGCTGTCGCGTCGCAGCAGTTCCTTTGTGCGGATGACGTCCTGGTCCACCGAGCGAACTCCCGACACCTGGAGGTGGCCGAGCAAGTCGCTGCGTACGGCACCGTCGAACGTGCCGCAGCCCCGTTCGACGTCCACGTCGAGGCTGACGAAATGGTCCCGAAGAAGGTCCCGCCAGACCTCACGTCTGCTGGTGTTCGTCTCGTTCGACCCCGCCGCTGTCATGGCCCTACCTCGATCGTGTTCTGTGCCCACCCGGCGTCGGAATAGTCCTCCTCGGCGAAATACTCGGCCCTGTCCATAGGCGGATCGTTGTCGCAATGTAAACAGCCGGAAAATCCCGCTTCACCTACGCGTTCCCGTCGCCGCTGGTCAAAAGCCTGTCGCGCGGAGTCCTGTGCGGCCGGCCCAGACCGGTGAAGATGAACGCCAGTGCCGATCCAGAACCCGAGGGAACGCATCGTGATAGCCGTCGTGAATGATCAGATCCGCTGTCCGGAAGAATCGGTCGAGGAAGTCCGAGTGGCCCTGACTCGGGACCGCGTCCCGGTTGCCGAGGCGATCGAATGGGCGACCGTGCCGCACTGTGGCGCGGTCGTCACTTTCACCGGCACGGTGCGCGACAACAACGACGACCTCGCGGGGCACCACACCGGGATCGTCGGGATCGACTACGAGGCGTTCGACCGGCACGTGGAGCCGCGACTCCGCCAGATCGCCCAAGCCGCCCGGGACCGGTGGCCCGCCCTCGGGCGTGTGGCGTTGTTCCACCGCATCGGGCCGGTGGCGGTCACCGAGGCGAGCGTCCTGGTCGTGGTCTCCGCACCCCACCGCGGCGAGGCGTTCACCGCGGCCCGCTTCTGCATCGACGTCCTCGAGGACTCCGTTCCGGTATGGAAACGCGAATACGGCGGGGACGGTACGAGCGGCTGGGTGGCGACCGGGAACCAGATCGACGACGTCACCGCCGCGGCACACCGCTGGTGCCTCGCCCGGAACCCGGAACCGGCGGCGTGACGATGACGCCCGTCGCCGACCGCCGGTACCGTCACCTTCGCGACCTGCGGATCTCCATCACCGACCGGTGCAACCTCCGATGCCGGTACTGCATGCCGCGCGAGCATTTCGGCCCGGGGCACCATTACCTCGGCCCCGCCGATCTGCTGACCTTCGACGAGATCGCGCGCCTGGCGCGGGTGTTCGCCTCCCTCGGCGTGCGCAAGATCCGGCTCACGGGGGGCGAGCCGCTGCTGCGACGCGGCGTCGCGGACCTCGTGGCGCTGCTCGCCGCGGTCCCCGGGCTCGATCTCGCGATGACGACCAACGGGTTGCTGCTGCCGACATACGCGGAACGCCTCGCGGAGGCCGGTCTGCGCCGGGTGACGGTGAGCCTGGACGCGCTCGACGACGCCGTGTTCCGGGCACTCGCCGACACCGCGGTTCCGGTGCGCCGGGTCCTCGACGGGATCGACGCCGCCGCACGCGCCGGCCTCACCCCCGTCAAGGTGAACATGGTGGTGAAGCGGGGAGTCAACGACGGGTGCGTGCTGCCGATGGTCGAGCGATTCCGGGGCAGCGGCCACATATTGCGCTTCATCGAGTACATGGACGTAGGAGCCACGAACGAGTGGCAGCTCGGTGAGGTGCTGCCCGCCGCCGAGATCGTGCGCCTGATCGACGTCCGTTACCCGCTCGAACCGCTCGGTGCGACCGACGTCGGCGAGGTGGCCACCCGCTACCGTTTCCGGGACGGCGTCGGGGAGATCGGTGTCATCGGCTCGGTGACGCGGCCGTTCTGCGGGGACTGCACGCGAGCCCGGCTGTCCGCCGAAGGGAAGGTGCACACCTGCCTGTTCTCCTCCGGCGGGACCGACCTGCGGGCGTTGCTGCGAGCGGGCGCCTCCGACGAGGAACTGCGCTCCGCCATCCGCGCACTCTGGGGCGCCCGGGAGGACCGCTATTCGGAGTTGCGCGGACGCCGCACACCATCACGCGGCGATCGGGTGGAGATGTCTTACATCGGCGGGTGACCTGGAACGAAGGGGAGAGTGGCTCATGCCCACAATGCTGCTGTTCGCGGCCGCGCGGGAGGCGGCAGGCCGAGCTCGCGACGTGATTCCCGGCAGCACGCTCGGCGAGGTGCTCGACGAGGCACGCCGGCGCTACGGCGGCGGGTTCGCCCACGTGCTGGCGAACTCCCGGGTGTGGCTCAACGGAGAGATGCTGTACGACGAGATGCGCGGCGCCCCATGCGAGGACGGCGACGAGATCGCTGTGCTGCCACCGATCAGTGGCGGATGATCACCCGTGGTCCTGCTCTCCGTCGACGGTTTCCGCGCCGCGCTGACGGCGCTACCCGGCCGGCGACCCCGAGTCGCCCGGCCGCCATAACCATGCGCGGACTGGTCCTGACCGAAGACGATCACCCGACCACTGGTCAAGTCGGTGAGCCGGTGCTGGGTCGCGAAACCGTCCTCGGATCCGCCGAGTTCGGGCCCGCGCCCACACCGTTGCGGGTGTCGCGCAAGAAGGCATTTCAGTTTCGGAGCAATACCGTGAGGTGAAAAATCGAAGATAAAGGACTGGTACCTGTAATGAGCAGCGTCACGGGCGGATCCATGACCTATGGATCCACTGTGCGGAATCGTGTTGCAGATGTCATGGTCACCTGTCCCAAGACCCTGGGACCGCTCTCCAGGGTGGACGACCTCCGAGCTCTTTTCAGCGACGATCACGTCCACATGGCCCTGGTCGTCAACTCGGACGGACGGCTCATAACGACGATCGAGCGACCGGACATCCCCGAAGACGCCTCCAATTCCGCGGCCGTCACGGAGTTCGGAACTCTCGTCGGGAGAACGGTGCAGGCGTCGTACCCACTTGATGCTGCTGCAACAGTGATGAGATTCGAGGCGCGACGCCGGTTGGCGGTGGTCGATGATTTCGGTCGACTGCTGGGGCTGCTATGCCTGAAGCGAGACGGAACCGGATACTGTTCGAATGAAGGGATCCGCGCCCGCGCTGACGAAAGGTAACGAGCGCACTCTTCGTCTCCAATGAGCTGGCCTCTGGTAGGAACGATCTTGCGACAGAAAGATCCAACCGAAGGGCCTCACGTGCCGACCGGTACCGGAGCCCACTCCGGGGCTGCGGCCACAATGCGCAACACCCCGCCCTCTGGGCTCACTTGCTCCACCCGCACTCCGCTCAGGTGCGGCAACACCCCTAGGTGACCCGATCCACGGGCGCTGCGGCGCCGGATAAACGAAGGTGAGCGGGGCGAATGGGGGTCCCCCGCGCGAGGTTGTTCGAGCGTGGGGGAGTCGGCAACCGACGACAACGCCGCAGGGGTCCCCCCTCTGGGGGAGGGCGTGCCAAGCCCCGCGTCTCCGGCATGATCCGCCGGACAGGCCCTGGACATCGGCACCGGGGGAACGGGCACGAGACTCCACGCCCGCACATGTGGTGGAGCCTCGCCCGTCGGTAGGGGAATCCGCCGCGGGCGGGTTCGAGAGGTCCAGTGCGGTGTGGCTCGACAGGAGCTCGCCGCTGGCCCGATTGAGGCGTGCCCCTGGTGGTTCCGCGTGAGGTCGACGTGGGACGCGGGGATGGTTCGACGCCGGCGGATCTCTCCGGCTGTGCGCGAAACCGTCCTTCGACCGGTACGAGCCGCGGCGGCCAGCGGCGATGGCACATACGTACATGGAATACGTACTCCTACCGAGGTGTCCCTGACACGCGTGCCGTTTTCTTGCCTCCATGACGACACCGAGCGTGAAAGCGCAGCTGCCGAAGAACGTCAGGCTGGCGTTGGTGGGGGTATGGGTCCAGGCCGTGCTGAACCTGGCGGCCGGCGCCCTGCTGCTGGCCGTGGTGAACGACGCGGCGGATCACGGTCAGGACGAGGGGGCCGGGCTGCTCCGGTTCCTGGCGGTGTTGTCGCTGCTGATCGCCGGGGCGCTTCTGCTGTGCGGCGTTTTCGCGGACAGGCGGTTGAACGGGATACGTGTCACGGTCATCGTCATCGAGGCGCTGAGCCTGTTGAGCGGTGTGCTGGGCCTGCTCCAGGGAGCCGGCGTCTCGGTTCTCCCGGGCATCGCCTTCGCCCTCCTCGTGCTGCGGGGCTTCAGCACCGTGGAAGCCAGGAACTGGTTCGACCGATGAGGTACGTACCGAGACGCTTGGACGGGCGGACAGACTCCGTCGTGCCTGTCAAGGAAGTCGAGGTCGGCGGCGAAGAGGACGCCTGGGGTCGCGCACATGTGGACTTCCGGTCGCAGCGGGTCGCCGACCACGAACTGTCCGAGCCCTCGGCACCGCAGGTGTGCAGCCCGGACGGCAAGCCCACCGCCGACCCGGCCGACGTACCCACACCGGGCTCCCGGCCGACGGACTTCCACCCGACGAGCCGCTACCCGACAAGCATCTACCCGACGCCCGACCACAGCTTCGACCTCGACGACGTCCTCCGCTCTCCCACGCCCTGAGCCCCTTCCGTTCTGCGGGATCCGGGCGCGCACCGACCTCTCTTCACCACATCAACGGGCCCTGCCATAAGGTCAGTTCGGCAGGACCGCCCGACCTCACCTGGGGGAATCACATGCGTATGCACACTGCGACCACCGTCCTTTCCTGCGCCGTCGTACTCTCGGCGCTCGTTCTTCCGGGCGCCGCCCAGGCAGCGGAGCGCCCTGGGGCGGCGACGGATCTCAGAGCCCTCGCCTCGTGGAGCGTTCAGCCGAAGGACTCGCTGGGCGGCACCACCTTCAAGGACGGAGTCGTCAACAACGGCAAGGACATCGTGCTCGGCGTAACGGGCAAGAAGGCCGTTCCCGTCACGTTCACCGCCTTCGACGAGGAAGGCGTAGCGCTCACCATGGCGTTCCTGTGGCAGGGCACCGACAGTTCGAGCACGGACACCATCACCGGCGCCCTGGGGACGGACGACAACCCCGTCTGCACGGAGACGACGGTCGAGGGCGGCTACAGCTACAGCTGCAAGACGGTCTTCACCATCGACCCCGCGGTCGACTTCAAGGACGGCAACGGCATCGCGGGGACCTGGAAACTCTTCCTGGGCGCCTACGACCTCTACGCGAACGCCAGTTACGACGACGACGTCGCCAGGACCAGCATCAAGCGTGCCGCCAAGCTGACCGTCAACGCCTCCCCGGAGCCGGTGAAGAAGGGCAAGACCATCACGGTCACCGGCAAGCTGACCCGCGCCGACTGGAGCACGGGCAAGACCACGGGATACGCGACCCAGCCGGTGAAGCTGCAGTTCCGCAAGAAGGGCAGCAGCACCTACACCACCCTCAAGACGGTCAAGACCAGCCGCACCGGTGCCCTGAGCACCACCACCAAGGCGGGCGTCGACGGCGACTACCGCTTCGTCTTCGCCGGCACCGCCACGACCGGCTCCGCGACGGCGCCCGGCGACTTCGTCGACGTCAGGTAGGCGGCTTCCCGGCCGAGACCGCGGTGGCCGGTTCGCAGAGCTCACCGGTCACCGCCGAGGGCACCTGGACCAGGTTCAGTCCTGCTCCGCGCGGGCGTCCCCGAAACGGCTCCCGGTGCGGCGGCGGGTCATCAGCGTGGCCAGGGCGGTACGTGAGGAGACCCCGGTCTTGCGGAAGGCGCGGGAGACATGGGTCTCGACGGTACGCCGGCTGAGGTAGAGCCGGTCCGCGATGGCCTGGCTGGTGAGCCCCTGCGCCACCAGTTCGGCTATCTCCAGCTCCCGGGCGGTCAGGGTGGCCAGCCGCTGGGTGAGTTCGGCGCGGTCCGGGGAAGCGTACGGAGCCTCGGAGCCGTCACCGGGCGGACGGGTGGCGTCGGCGAGACCGACCAGCATTCCGCTGCCGCCCGCCTCGGCGAGCCGGCGCCCCCTGAGCCAGGCGCGCGTGCCGTCCCGGCCATGGCCCGCCGCCGCTTCCAGCGGGGCGCCGAGCAGCAGGGAGTGGGCCTCCCAGAAGACCGCGCCGCAGCGGGCACTCTCCGCCGCGGCCTCCGCGAACAGGTCCGCCGCCGCTGCCGTGTCCCCCTGCGCAAGCGGCAGATGGGCGGCGCTGCGCAGCGCGGACGCCCGCAGCATCGGCAGCCCCAGTTGTTCCGCCTCCTTACGCGCCCGCTCGGCCCAGCCGCAGGCCTCCTCGGCCCTGCCCGTCACCAGTGCGGACGTGACCAGGATCTCCAGGTAGAGCGGCCGCATCGAGGGCTGGATCCGCTGCAGTTCGGGGCCGCCCGCCCGGAGCATCGCGTCCCGGGCGCGGACCGGATCGCCGGCCATGAGCGCGGCCCAACCGAAGATGCACCAGGCCGTGGAGGCCCACCAGTCGACCCCGGTACCGGCCGCGGCCACCGCCTCCTCGGCGACGGCGAGAGGGCGCGGATCGCCCGGCGGGCAGGCGGCGACGAGTGCCGCGGCCTTGCTCGCCAGTACGAACGCGAGCAACTGGTCGCTGCCGATCCCGCGGGCGATGTCCTCGGCCTGGTCGGCGAGTTCCAGCGCCGAGGAGATCCGGCAGGTCTGGACCCGGACATGGGACAGGCACAGCAGCAGATGGGGCACGACATAGAGCTGGCCGCTGCGGCGGGCGATGTCGAGGCCGCGCTGCGCGTGCCGCTCCGCGTCCGGGTAGTGCTCCAGGAAGGCCTCCGCCCAGCCGAGCCGGGCCAGTGGTTCGCACAGCGCGGTGAGATCGTTGTCGGGCAGGGAGTCGACCAGGGCGGCGGCCTGCCGGGCGAATCCATGCGCGGCGGTCATGTTGCCCTCGTACGCTTCTCCCAGGGCGGCGACGGCGAGGACGCCCGCCTCCCCGACCTCGTCCCCCATGGACCGGGCCGCCGCGAGCGCCACCTCGACCTCGGTGCGCACCTGGGCGTACGAGGTGTCGCTGTCCTGGGGCGCGGCCGAGCCCAGCTCCAGGCCGAGCCGGACGACGTCGGCCGGGGCGGGGCCGCGAGCCAGCTCGCGGCGCAACAGCGCGACTGCCTCGGTGCAGCGCCCCAGATGACGCTCCACCAGCGCGCACAGGACGACCGCGCGCGCTCTGAGGCGGCCCTGGTTCTCGCCGGTGGCCGGGCCACCGGGTGACCGCCGCGGGGTGGCGATCAGCTCTTGGAGCAGGTCGCGGCTCTCGCGAAGACCACCGCACGCGGCCAGGGCGCGGGCCCGCCTCAGGATCAACTCACGCCGCCGGGCGGTGTGTTCGGGAGTGTGCGGAAGGTGGCGGAGTGCCACATCGAGCCAGTGGGCGCAGCTCGCCGGGGCCGTTCGGGCGGTTCGTGCGGCGGCCTCGTCGAGCACGGCCACCGCTGCCGGGTCCCAGGCGGTCAGCGACTGTTCCACATGGTGGGCCCGCTCGGCGGCGGAGGCACCCGCGCGGGCCAGTTCCTGCGCTGCGAGCCGGTGGATCTCGACGCGCCTCAAGAAAGGCGTGCTTTCGTGGACGAGGGTTCGCACGACCGGATGACGCAGGGTCAGCAGGCCCTGCGGGGCGGAGCGCAACAGGTCGCGTCGGGTGAGGGCGTGGACGTCGGCGGTGAACTCGGTGCCGGAGCGGCCGGTCACCCGGCTGACCATCGCCGGGGTGGCGTGCTCGCCCAGTACCGCCACGGCGTCGACGATGCCGCGCCGGGAGGGGGCGAGCGCGGTCAGTTCGTCCAGCAGCAGGGTGCCGAGTCCGGGCGGCGCCGAGGACTCGGACGACGTACCCCCGCGGTGGGCCTGAAGGAGGGTCAGGAAGTAGAACGGGTTGCCCTCGCTCGTGGCGTACAGCGCGGCGGACTCGGAGGGCGGCAGGCCGGGGCCGGCCAGTTCGGCGCAGTCGCGTGCGCTCAGCGGTCTCAGACCGAGTCTGACGACCGTGCCGGTGTCGAGTTCTCGGGTGAGCCTGGCGGCGAGGGACTCGGGACTCTGGCGGTCACGGCGTGTCACGGCCAGGACGACGGGGGCGTGCACGGGATGGCGTACGAGATGGTCCAGCAGCTCCAGTGACGCCGGGTCCGCCCAGTGCAGGTCGTCGAGGGCCAGCAGCAGCCCGGACGGGGCGGCGAGCCGGGCGAGCAGGGCGGCCGTGGACCGGTGCAGTCCGAAACGGTCGACCGCGCCGCTCCGCTGGAGAAGGGGCGCCACCGCGTCGGTCTCCTGGAAGCCGTCCAGGGCGTGCGGGTCGAGGTGGGCGAGCGCGTCGGTGAACACCTGGAACGGCACCTGCCGCTCGTACTCCGTGGCTCTGCCGCGCAGTACCGTCATTCCGCGTCGGCGCGCCCGCGCGCAGACCTCGCCGAGCAGCCGGCTCTTGCCGATGCCGGCCTCACCGGTGATGTCGACGAGCCGGGAACGGCCGCTGTCACGGAGATCCTCGCCCCGTGCCGTGCCGCGCGCGCCGTCTGCGGCACGGTCGAGCAGCGCGTCGAACCGGGCCAGTTCGACGGAGCGGCCCAGCAACGGGGCCCCGTCCCCGCTGTCCCCAACTACCTTGTCCGCTACCACAGTTGCCCCCTTGTCTTTACATTCCCCTCACATATCATTCTCTCCTGTTGATCGTCGTAACCGCCGTGTCGGTGAACCGTCGGCTCCGCCCTCGCCGCGAGCTCTTGGACGCGGTTGTCGTTCCTTGGCTGACGCGCGAGTACGAGAAGGAGGGACAGCGACTTCACAGTAATCGTGCTTCTTTTATTGACAACAGAAAAGAATGAACCGTACGTTCCGGCCATGCTCTCGTCGCCCCCTTCCGAGACGTTCCCGGCCCATACGCCCGCCGCCGCCCAGATCTTCACCATCGTGCTCTCCCACGGCCCGCTCACCCGGGCGGAGATCGCACGGCGGGCCGCCCTGTCTCCCGCCGCGGTGACCAAGGCCGTCCGGCCTCTGATCGAGACGGGATACCTGATCGAGGACGTCGACGAGGAGCACCGGCGGGCGCTCGGCCGCCCCGCCAACCCGGTGCGGGTCGACGGCGACCGTGCGTTGTTCATCGGGGTCAAGGTGACGGGCGACGAGATCATCGCCGTGCTGACGGATCTGTGCTGCCGCATCAGGGTCGCCCGCCACACCCCGCTCGGCGACCGGCGCCCCGGGGGAGTGCTCGCCACCCTCAGCGGCCTCGTCCTCGAACTGCTCACCGACGCCGAAGGGTTCGGGGTACCGGTCAGGGGCGTGGGAGTCGCCGTCTCCGGCGAGGTGGACCGCGCGGAGGGCATGGTGCGGTACTCCCCGTTTCTCGACTGGCGTGACGTGCCGCTCGCGAACCTCGCCGCCATGACCGTCGGGCTGCCGGTCACCGTCGACAACGACGTCCGCGCGCTCACCGTCGCCGAGCAGTGGTTCGGCGCGGGCGTGGGCCTGTCCGACTTCGCCCTGGTCACGGTGGGTGCCGGTATCGGCTGCGGTCTTGTCGTGGGTGGCCGGGTGGTGTCCGGCGCGCACGGTGTCGCCGGTGAGATCGGGCATCTCTCCCTCGACCCGGCGGGCCCGCGGTGCCACTGCGGCAACCGGGGCTGTGTGGAGGCCATCGCCTCCGACTCGGCGATCGTGCGCGACGTACGGGCGGAGACCGGGATCGACGTGGCCGACGCGGCCGAGGCTCTGGAACTCGCCCACCGCGGCGACCCCGGAGCCCGCGAGGTGTACGCGCGTGCGGGCGCGGCCATCGGACGGGCCATCGGGTCCGTGGTCAATCTGCTCGGACCCGAACGAGTGATCATCTCCGGCGAAGGACTCGCCGCCTACGACCTGTTCGCCGAGCGGATCAGGGAGACCTTCGCCGCCTCCGCCTTCGGCGCCGCCGCGCGCTGCGACGTCAGGACGCGTCCGCTGCCCTTCGAGGAGTGGGCACGTGGCGCGGCGGCCACCGCCATCCAGTCCTTCATCAGATCGGACACGCCCAAGGAGCAGTGACGCGGACCGCCGAGGCCCGTCCGTTCCACCCCGCCGCCCAGGACGCGCGATTCGGCGCGCCCGCAACCGGACCAGCACCGCACCCGCGAACCCGTACGTCCTTCACCGACCCGGAGGTCACAGTCATGCGGTTGTCCCCCTACCGAGCCCGCCGCACCGGCAGAGCTCTGCTCGTCCTCGCCCTGACCGCCGGCCTCGCGGCGCTCACCCCCGCCGCCACGGCCACCCCGGCCGCGGACGCCGCCCCGGCGCCGACGGACCGGCCGTACATGGGCTGGACGAGCTGGAGCATGCAGTCGTCCAGGTATCCGGGGCTCAACCCGGACGGCGACTACAGCTATCTGACCGAGAAGAACGTCCTGAAGCAGGCCGACGCCCTCGCCGCCAAGCTCAGGCCGTACGGCTACGAGTACGTCAACATCGACGCCGGCTGGTGGCGGGACATGAGTTGGAAGCCCCGCTTCGACGGATACGGCAGACAGGCCGCCGACCCCGGGCGCTTCCCCCGCGGAATGAAGGCCGTCGCCGACGACCTCCACGCCAAGGGGCTCAAGGCCGGCATCTATCTGCCGGTCGGCCTGGAGAAGGAGGCGTACGGCGAGGGCCGGGTTCCCGTCTGGAACGCCGGGGACTGCACGACCGCCGACATCGTCCACGGCGACCTGCGCACCACCAACGGGTGGGACAGCGCGTACAAGATCGACTTCTCCCGGCCGTGTGCCCAGAAGTACATCGACTCCCAGGCCCGGTTGTTCGCCGACTGGGGCTACGACTTCCTCAAACTGGACGGTGTCGGTCCGGGCTCGTTCAAGAGCGGGGAGAACTACGACAACGTTGCCGATGTCGCCGCATGGCAGAAGGCGATCGCCGCCACCGGCCGGCCGATCCACCTCGAACTGTCCTGGTCCCTCGACATCGGCCATGCCGCCGACTGGAAGCGTTACTCCAACGGCTGGCGCGTCGACACCGACGTCGAGTGCTACTGCAACACGCTGGTCACCTGGGAGAACTCCGTCGAGGACCGGTGGGACGACACCCCCGCCTGGACCCGCCACGCCGGCCCCGGCGGCTGGAACGACCTGGACTCCCTCAACGTCGGCAACGGCGAGATGGACGGGCTCACCAAGGCCGAACGGCAGAGCTACGCCACCCTGTGGGCCGTCGCCAAGTCGCCCCTCTACACCGGTGACGACCTGACGCGCCTCGACTCCTACGGGCTCTCCCTGCTCACCAACAAGGAGGTCATCGCGGTCAACCAGGGCGCCACCCCGCCCGCCAGGCCCCTCACCCCCTCCGACGACCAGCAGGTCTGGGCGGCCGAGAACCCCGACGGCAGCTTCACCGTCGCCCTGTTCAACCTCGGGAACGCGCCCGCGTCCGTGACCGCCGACTGGTCCACCCTCGGCTTCTCCGGCAAGGCGAAGGTCCGCGACCTGTGGAACCACGAGAACCTCGGCACGTACACGGACAAGGTCACGCAGGCGCTGCCCACGCACGGCTCGCGGCTGTTCACCGTCACCCAGCAGGGCCCGGCACTGGCCAAGACGGCCTACGAGGCGGAGTCGGGGACCAACACCCTCAGCGGCAACGCCTCGGTGGCCGGCTGCGGGGCCTGCTCCGGAGGCAAGAAGGTCGGCAACCTCTACGTCGGCGGGAAGCTCACGGTGAACGGCGTCTCGGTCGCGAAGGCGGGACGGTACGTCGTCGACATCGCCTACGTCAGCGGCGACGCGCGGTCCGTGCGGATCTCCGCCAACGGCGGCGGTGCCACCAGCCACAAGTTCCCCTCCACCGGCGACTGGGGGACCGTCGAGACGGTGAGCGTGCCGCTCAACCTGAAGGCCGGCGCCAACACCATCACCTTCGACAGCGGCGACGGCTACGCCCCGGACATCGACCGGGTCGACGTACCGAACCTGTCCTGACGGCCGATTCGCAAGGGAGCGCATCCATGGACACCCCACGCCCCGATTCGCCGCGACCCCTCCCCGGCCGACGCGGCCTTCTCTCCTTCGCCGCCGCTTCCGGAGCCCTCGCCGCCCTGGGCGGGCCCGCATTCACCGCCTCCGCCGCACCCGCGAGACCCGCCGACTCCCCGATGCTGCCCAAGGGCACCTCCACCGAACTGTGGTGGCAGGCACCCGCCGACGACGGCTCGATGATCACCCAGGGCCTCCCGGTCGGCAACGGCCGCCTCGGGGCGCTCGTGAGCAACGACCCGGGCCGGGAACGGCTGTTCATCACCGACGCCACCATGTGGACCGGGGAACGCAACGGCACCCTCGACAACGACGGCCAGTTCCCCTACGCCCGCGACAACTTCGGCTCGTTCACCCTGCTGGGCAAGCTGACCGTCGACATACCCGACCACGACCTCTCGGCCGTCTCCGGCTACCGGCGCGCCCTCGACCTCCGTCAGGGCCTGGTCACCGCCTCCTACGTGCGCTCCGGTGTGACGTACCGGCGGCAGGTGTTCGCCAGCGCCCCCGACGACGTCATCGTCCTGCACTTGACCCAGGACGGCGGCGGGCGCTACACCGGTGACATCAGCCTGGAGGGCACCCACGGTGAGACCACCACGGGTGTACCGGCGGGCCGTTACGCCTCCTTCGGCGCGCAGTTGCCCAACCGGCTGCGGTACGGGGCGGCCGTCACCGCGTACGGCAGCGGGGGAACCGTCGCCGTCGACGGGGCGCGGATCTCCTTCCGGAACTGCGGGAGCGTCACGGTGATCGTCACCGGCGGCACCGACTACGCGCCCGACGCGGCCAAGGACTACCGCGATCCGTCGCTCGACCCCCGAAAGCTCGCGCGCACCAAGGTCCTCGGCGCCGCCGGGCACTCCGCGACCACCCTGCTGCACACCCATGTCGCCGACCACCGGAGGCTGTTCGAGCGCATGGACGTGTCGCTCGGCACCTCCACCGCGCCGCAACGGGGCATGGACACCTGGGAGCGGATCAGGGCACGCCACACGGATGACACGCCCGATCCCGAACTGGAGGCGTCCTACCTCCAGTTCGGTCGCTACCTCATGATCGCCGGCTCACGCGGCAGTCTGCCGCTGAACCTCCAGGGCCTGTGGCTGGACGGCAACGACCCCGACTGGATGGGCGATTACCACACCGACATCAACCTCCAGATGAACTACTGGATGGCCGACCGGGCCGCCCTGTCCGACTGTTTCGACGCCTTCACCGACTACTGCCTGGCCCAGTTGCCCTCGTGGACCGAACTCACCCGCACCCACTTCAACGACCCCCGCAACCGCTACCGCAACTCCACCGGGAGGATCGCCGGCTGGACCGTCGGCATCTCCACCAACATCCACGGCGGCATGGGCTGGTGGTGGCACCCGGCCGGCAACGCCTGGCTGTGCAACTCCCTCTACGAACACTACGAGTTCACCCAGGACCGCGCCCACCTCGCCCGTATCCACCCGATGCTCAAGGGCGCCTGTGAGTTCTGGGAGGCGAGGCTGCTGACGACGACCGTCACGGACCCGGTCACCGGCGGGGAACGGGAGGTCCTCGTCGCCGACAGTGACTGGTCGCCCGAGCACGGCCCGCTCGACGCCAAGGGCATCACGTACGCCCAGGAACTGGTCTGGTCACTGTTCGCCAACTACCGCAAGGCATGTGAGGTGTTGGGCAAGGACAGTGCGTACGCCCGGACCGTCGCCGGCCTGCAGAGACGGCTCTACCTGCCTCAGGTGAGCCCGAAGACGGGCTGGCTGGAGGAGTGGATGTCCCCCGACAACCTGGGGGAGAGCACCCACCGGCACCTTTCCCCACTCGTCCAGTTGTTCCCCGGCGACCGGATCCGCCCGGACGGATCAACGCCCGAAGAGATCGTCGAGGGCGCGACGGCGCTGCTCACCGCGCGCGGCATGGAGAGCTTCGGCTGGGCGAACGCCTGGCGCAGTCTGTGCTGGGCCCGTCTGAAGGACGCCGAGAAGGCCTACCAGCTCGTCGTGAACAACCTGCGGCCCTCCGCCGACGGCAGCAACGGCACCGCGCCCAACCTGTTCGACATCTACCAGGTCGAGCAGGGCCGCGGCATCTTCCAGATCGACGCCAACTTCGGCACGCCCGCCGCGATGATCGAGATGCTCGTGTACTCACGCCCCGGCCATGTCGAACTGCTGCCCGCGCTGCCCGACGCCTGGGCCGCGTCCGGATCGATCACGGGAGTGGGCGTACGCGGCGGCTTCACCGTGGATCTGAGCTGGAAGGACGGCAGGCCGACCGAGGCCACGGTGACGAGTGTCGGAGGCCGCACGACCACGCTGGCGTACGGGGCGAGGAGACGGGAACTCACCCTGTCACCCGGCCGGTCCGTGACGCTGCGCGACCTGGGGCGGTGAAGCGGTGCGTCGACACACCGTCCGCCTCCCGGGCTTGCTTCGGCGACTCGCCCTTCCGGTCGTCGCATGGACCGCTGCCGCACAGCTGCTGACGGCGTCGGCCACGGCAGCCCATGCCACGACTCCCGCCCATGCCACGACTCCCGCGCATGCCTCGGCGCACGAGACAGTCACCTGGGGTGCGAGCGCCGACCGAATGGGCGAGGCCGGCTCGAACCGCGGATACCGGCTCGTCGTACGGACCAGCGCAGGCGGCACCCACCTGCGCGTCCGCCTGTCCAACGCCTTCGGCGACCGGCCCCTGACCCTCGGCCGGGCATACGCGGGCGTGCAGAAGGAGGGCGCCGCCCTGGTCCGGGGGAGCAACCGGCCGCTGACGTTCGGCGGGGAGCGGTCCGTCACCGTACCCGCCGGTGAGACCGTGCTCAGTGATCCGCTGCCCGGACGGCTGCCGGCGGCGACCTCGCTGGTGGTCAGCCTGTACGCGGCCGAGGCCGGCGGCCCGGCCACGGGTCACGGCATGGCGATGCGGACGTCCTACACGAGCGCGGGCGACCACGTGGCGGAGGAGGGCGCGGCCAACTGGACCGGGACCACCGGCTCCTGGTTCTACCTGGACGCCGTCACCGTACGGACGGGCCCGGACGTCGGTGCGGTCGTCGCCCTGGGCGACTCCATCACCGACGGCTGGCAGTCCACCGCCGATCACGACCGCCGCTGGCCCGACTACCTGGCCCGCCGCCTTCGGGCCGCCGACGACACCGACATCGAGGGGGTGGCCAACGAGGGGATCTCCGGCAACAAGGTCCTCGCCGACGGAGCCGGGCAGAGCGCCCTCAACAGGTTGCGACGGGACGTGCTCTCCCACCCGGGCGTACGCACGGTCCTTCTCTTCGAGGGCGTCAACGACATCAAGGCCCACACCGGTGTCACGGCCGAGGACCTGATCGGCGGCTACCGCCGGATCATCGACCGTGCGCACACGGCCGGCATGTGTGTCGTCGGGGCGACGGTCGGGCCTTTCAAGGGCTGGTCCGAGTGGGACGCGGCGGCCGAGGCGGTCCGGCGGGAGGTCAACGAATTCATCCGCACCGGCGGCGAGTTCGACGCCGTGGCCGACTTCGACCACATCCTGCGCAGCCCCTACGACCACGAGCGGATCCTGCCGTTCTTCGACAACGGCGATCACCTCCACCCCAACGACACCGGTATGCAGGCGATGGCCGACGCGGTGCGGCTGCGAGACCTCTCCTGCGATCGCGGCGCCCCCTGACCGCGACGAGCCCGCCCGCGTTCACCTCGACGCGGGCGGGCCCGTCCGCCGCCGTCTACAGCGGCGCCGGGGAAGAAGCCCCCGCGATCAGCAGGCGGGGGCTGCCCGTGCCGTTCGCGGGTACGGTCCACAGGTCGCTGCTGCCGACCTTGCCGTCGGTGGGGAGGGCGTAGGCGACGGTGTTGTTGTCGAGCCAGGTGGCCTGGTCGTCGACGCTGTGGCGTTCGGCGAGCGCCGTCCCCTTCAGGGTGCCCAGGTCGAGGACGTACTCGTGCCAGAGGGCGGTACGGGACAGGACCCGCTTCTTGAAGGCGACGCGCGTCCCGTCCGGGGAGAGCGAGGGGCACTCCACGTTCTCCAGCAGGGTGGTGACCTTGTGCTCGGACAGCGAACCGCGGACCAGGTAGGTCTTGCTGCCTGTGTTGAGGGTGGCGTAGAAGGTGTCGTCGTCGGAGGCGAAGGTGACACCCCAGAAGTTGACGTCCGAGGCGCGGTAGGGCTTGCCGTCGAGGACGATGGAGAACGTCTCCAGGCTGGGCGTCAGCTTCATCGTGCGGGTGTCCAGGATCGACGTCCGGGTGGAGAAGAAGGCGGACGCGTAGGACTCGCCGGAGACGAAGACGGTCCAGGCGACGAAGCGGCCACTGGGCGAGACCCGGGCCCGGCTCGGAGCGCCCGCGAGCGGATAGGTGCGCAGGGTGCGGAGGTTCGCGTCCAGGAGGAGGGCGCGGTTGCTCTGCTTGAGGACACCGGGGACGGACTGGAGGCAGACGCCGGTGCCGGCCGCCGCGTAGAAGCGCGCGCACTTCAGGTCGGAGGCGGTCCGGCCGGCCCCGGGGTCGGTGGACGGGACCGAGGCGACCGCGGTGCGATGCGGGCCGGAGGCGGCGTTGACGAACGTCAGGCGGCTCTTCTGGTCGAGCGTCAGCCTGCCCGTGCTGACGGAGGGACCGCCCGGCTGCGCCCGGTTCGCCCGGTCCGCGCGGTCGGCGGCGTGCAGGACCACGCCGGTTGCCACGCCCGCGAGGATCAGCACCCCCGTGACGAGTATGAGCAGGCGGCGGCGCAGCGATGTCATGGGGATCCCTGGGGCGTGGTGACTGTGGTGGTCATCGGGTTTCACCGCTCGGCCGCAGCAACATGCCCGCGACGGCCGCGCAGCACAGCAGACCGACCGCCGATCCGGCCAGTGCCGGGCCGTCGCCCCACACCGTCCAGGCGGCGCCGAAGGCCAGCGAGCAGCAGAACCGGGCCAGCGCCTGGCTCGTCCCGACGATGGCGAGGCCGCTGGCGCGCAGTTGCTCGGGCACGATGTCGGCCAGGGCGGCCGGGAGTACGCCGTCGGTGGCCGCGTAGAACACGCCGTGCAGGGCGAGGACGAGGAAGGGCAGGGCCGGCGTGGCCGGGGCCCACAGCAGGAGGGCGTAGGCGGTGAGCAGACTGGCGTGCCCGGCGAGGAACACGGTGCGCCGCCCGATCCGGTCGGCCAGTGTGCCGAGGGGCACGGCCAGCAGCAGGAACACCGCGGCGGTGCCCAGCGGCAGCAGCGGGAACCACTCGTCGGCGATGCCCGCACGCCGTTGGAGGAGGAGATAGACGAAGGCGTCGCTGACCGTCGTCAGGCCGAGCAGCGCGGCGCAGATCGCGAGTGCCCGCAGCCGCGGCAGCCGCAGCAGCGCCAGCGCTTCGCGTACGCGCACGGGCGGCTTGGTGTCCGTCGCGCCCGTTTCGTCCGGCCGTGCGCCCTGCCGTCTGCCCGGTACGAACAGCACCAGCACCAGCACGCCGAGCACGGCGACGCACGCGCTCACGCCGAACACGGCGTCGTAACCGTCGGTCGCCGCGCGCAGGATGAAGAAGGCGGCCAGTGGGCCGAGCATCGCGCCCGTGGTGTCCATCGCCCGGTGCACGCCGAAGGCGCGGCCCTGTCTCTCGGACGGTGTGGACAGGGAGATCATCGCGTCGCGCGGCGCGGTGCGCAGGCCCTTGCCGGTCCGGTCCAGGGCGAGGACCGTGCCGAGCGCGCCGATGCTGCTCACGAGCAGGAGCAGCGGCTTGCACAGCGCGGACAGGCCGTACCCGAGCCCGGCCATCAGCTTGTGGTTGCGCACCCGGTCGGCGAGGTGGCCGCCGGTGAGCTGCACCAGCGCGCTGACGCCGTTGTAGACACCGTCGAGGGTGCCGAACACCAGCGGGGTGAAACCGAGCGTGGTGACGAGGTAGAGCGGCAGAACGGCGGTGACCATCTCCGAGGAGATGTCGGTTATCAGACTGACCGAGCCCAGCACGAGCACGACCGGGGCGACCTTGTGCCCCGGGCCGCGTCTTCGGCCCTGTTCGGTGTCCGCCTGTCCGGGGGCGGAACGGTCGGTGAGATACATGATCGGGAACTCCAGGTGCGGTGCGATCAGTTCTGCCGGCTGCTCTCGTCCCGTAGCCAGGTACCGAAGTCCTGAGCCCGGATGGCCTTTCTGGATGCCCGCCGGGCGGCGACCGCCGCCGCGAGGAAGACTACGACACTCGGCAGGAGCTTCGGATCCCTGCGGACCAGGGCTTTCAGATCCGCCACGCTCGTGCGTGCCGAGGCGTCCTCCGGCCCCTGATGCTGCTCCACCTGGGCGGTGGACACGGCGGCCCGGACCCGCCGTCTCATCAGATCCCGCCAGGTGCGCGGCGGGTGGACCACGACACCGGCCCCGCCGACCACGAGCCGCTCCCCAGGAGCGAACGCCAGGGACGCGGCCAGGTCGTCCGCCATCAGCGGGGGCAGCACGGCGATCCGGGCGTGCCCGGCCTTGGAGAGCGCGATGACGCCCCGGCCGAACAGCCCTTCGCGTACGGCGGGGAGGCGCTGCCACACCCGGTAGTAGGCGCGCACCCGCCAGCCGCAGCCGGTCAGCGGGATCCGCCGCTCGGGGGCGGTGGCCAGGATGCCCGAGGTGTCGTCGTTCAGCGGCTCGACCAGTGCCCGTACGTCCGCGCCCGTGATCACGACGTCGGCGTCCACGTAGAGGCGGGGGAAGCCACGCGCGTGGTCGTCTCCCGCGCGCAGGGCGGCGTGCTTCGAGGGGGTGGGGATCTCGACCACGCGGACGCGCGGTCCGCGGGCGGCGGCGATCCGCGCGGTGTCGTCCGTACAACCGTTGCATACGACCACGATGTCGGTCTCGCCGTCGGCGGAGTCCGCGGAGTCGGCGGAGTCGACCATCAGCGAATCGAGGAGTCGGCCGATGACTTGCGCCTCGTTGTGGGCCGGGATCACGATGCTCGTCACGTGGGCAGTATGCCGTCAGTGTCACTAATGCGATGTGTGTTTCGTTCAACCGTTCCCGTCATTGCGTTCTGTGGTCTAGATTGAGTGCCGCCGGACCGGTTTGGGTGGGGAACTGTCCTTGACTTGATGTCATGGTGCGGCTTTTTGCACGAATTTGAACTTGCAGGAAATGCATGCTGGGGGGCATGAAGCGGTTGGGGAACCGCTGACGCTCCCTGGCTTTCCAGTGTCGCTGTGTGGAGGGCACTTCGATCGGGGGGTAGCCGCGCATGTGGTGGGGGGAGCATGGCCATTGAGGTCACGCATGAGCAACCGGTTGTGGAACGCAGGACTCCGGAAGCTCGCCGAAGACGTTGGGATCGCAAATACCGGATCGCCCTGTTGGTCGCGGACGGCTTCGCGGCCGTCGCCGCGGCCTTCCTGATCCACGCGGTGTACGGCCGCTGGGCGGTGGCCCTGGTGCTGCCCCCGATGTGGATCGTGGTCATGGTCGCCCATCGTTCCTACGACCGCACCGCTCTGGGTCTGGGAACCGAGGAGTATCGACGGGTGCTCCGCGGCGCCCTTGTGCTGCCGGCGCTGGCCGCGGGCACGCACTATCTGGTCGCGCACGACGAGGGACTTCTTCATGACATGATCATGGCCACAGTGCCGGCTGTCGTGATCGCCCTCCCCGGCCGTTACGCGCTCCGCCGCCGACTGCACCGAAGATGGGCCCGCGGCCGGGACCGGAGCACGACGCTCCTGGTCGGGCCGTCACGCGGCATCGTGGAACTGGTCGCCGTACTCCGCCGAGGCGGCACACAGGAACTGCACGTCGCCGGAGTCTGCCTGAGCGATCCGAAGAACCGGTCGGAGATCCACAAGCTGGGACTCCCCGTACTCGGCGGCGTCGGCGACATGGACGACGTGGTCCGGGTCATGGGCATCAGCACCGTGGTGGCAGTGCCGATCCCCGAGGCCGATGCCTCCGTCCTGCGCCGGATGTCCTGGACAGCGGCCGTGCAGGGCGTCGACTTCCTGTTGGCCCCCGTACTGACCGACGTGTCCGCCTCCCGGCTGGCGGTACGCCCCACCAACGGGGTGCCGCTGGTCCGGATACAGGCCCCGAACCTCACCCGGATCTCCCGGCTGCCCAAGGAACTGCTCGACCGGTCGCTCGCGGCGGCGCTCCTGGCGTTCCTCGCGCTGCCCATGCTGCTGATCGCCCTGATCGTCCGGCTGGACAGCTCCGGGCAGACGCTGTTCAGGCAGCAGCGGGTGGGCCGGTACGGCGACCACTTCACCATGTTCAAGTTCCGCACCATGCGGCCGGACTCGGAGGCCCTCCGGGCGGAGCTGGAGCACCTCAACGAGAACAGCGACGGTCTGCTGTTCAAGGTGAAGGAGGACCCGCGGATCACCCGGGTCGGCTCGGTGCTGCGCCGCACGTCGCTCGACGAACTGCCGCAGCTGATCAACGTGATCAGCGGCCACATGTCGCTCGTCGGCCCTCGTCCGCCGCTGCCCGAGGAGGTGGAGGAGTACACGCCGGAGGTCAAGCGCCGCCTGCTCGTCAAGCCCGGCCTCACCGGGCTGTGGCAGGTCAGCGGACGCTCCGACCTGCCCTGGGACGAGGCCGTCCGGCTCGATCTCGGATACGTGGACAACTGGTCGATGGGTCTCGACCTGGAGATCCTGGCGCGCACCGGGTCCGCGGTGGTGCGCGGAACGGGGGCCTACTGATGGACCGACGGAAGAGGAACCAAGTGACGCAGGGCGCACAACCGTTGGGGATCGCGGTCGTCGGGGCCGGCTACTGGGGTCCCAACCTCGTACGCAACTTCCAGGCCAGCGAGCAGTTCAGGCTGCGCTGGCTGTGCGACCTCGACGTGGACCGGGCCCAGCGGGTCCTCGGCGGCTACTCGACCGTCCAGGCCACCTCGGACTACGCGGCCGTCCTCGCCGATCCGACCGTCGACGCCATCGCCGTGGCCACGCCCGCCGGGACCCACCTCGACATCGCGCTGGCCGCCCTGCGCGCCGGCAAGCACGTCCTCGTGGAGAAGCCGCTCGCGTCGACCTACGCCGACGGGATGCGCCTGGTGACCGAGGCGGAGGAGCGTGGGCTCACCCTGATGTGCGACCACACCTACTGCTACACGCCCGCCGTGGGCCGCATCCGGGAGCTGGTCCGTTCCGGGGAACTCGGCGAGATCCACTTCGTCGACTCGGTCCGGATCAACCTCGGGCTCGTCCAGAAGGACATCGACGTCATGTGGGACCTCGCCCCGCACGACCTGTCGATCCTGGACTTCATCCTCCCGGACAACGTCGAGCCGGTCGCGGTCGCCGCCCACGGGGCCGACCCGATCGGCGCGGGACAGGCCTGCGTGGCCTATCTGACGCTTCAGCTCAACACGGGGGCCATCGCCCACGTGCACGTCAACTGGCTGTCGCCGACCAAGGTCCGCACCACCATGGTGGGCGGCGCCAAACGGACCCTGGTCTGGGACGACCTCAACCCCCTCCAGCGCGTGGCCGTCTACGACCGGGGAGTGGACCTCGCCGCGCCGCAGGAGATCGGCGCCGACGAGCGCCGGGACATGCTCGTGTCCTACCGCTCCGGAGACATGGTCGCGCCCGCCATCGGCGAGAAGGAGGCGCTGCGCAGCATGGTCGACGAGTTCGGCGACGCGATCAGACAGCGCCGGGCGCCGCTGACCGACGGCCGGGCCGGCCTGCGGGTGCTCGACATTCTCGAGGCGGCGTCCCGGAGTCTGGAATTCAAGGGCGCGGTCGTCGGTCTGCGTGCCGGACGTTGACGTTCCCATTCACTGAGAGGGCAGGGCAGTTGAGCAGCGTACGAGGCAAGAAGATCCTGGTCACCGGGGGAGCGGGCACCATCGGCTCCAATCTCGTCGACCTCCTGGCCGAGGGCGGCGCCCGCGAGATCGTGGTGCTGGACAACTTCGTGCGCGGACGGCGGGCCAACCTCGCCAAGGCCATGCCCAGCGGCGTCGTCGAGGTCGTCGAGGGCGACATCCGGGACGCCGCCACCGTACGGAAGGTCACCGAGGGCGCCGACCTGGTGTTCCACCTCGCCGCGATACGCATCACCCAGTGCGCGCAGGAACCCCGGCTGGCCAACGAGGTCATGGTCGACGGCACCTTCAACGTCCTGGAGGCGGCGGCCGAGGCCGGGGTGGGCAAGGTGATCGCCTCGTCCTCGGCGTCCGTCTACGGCATGGCCGAGACCTTCCCGACGACCGAGCGCCACCACGCGTACAACAACGACACGTTCTACGGCGCGGCGAAGGCCTTCAACGAGGGCATGCTGCGCAGCTTCCACGCCATGTACGGACTGGACTACGTGGCGCTGCGCTACTTCAACGTCTACGGCCCCCGGATGGACATCCACGGCCTCTACACCGAGGTGCTCATCCGCTGGATGGAGCGCATCGAGGCGGGCGAGCCGCCGCTGATCCTCGGCGACGGCACCCAGACCATGGACTTCGTCGACGTCCGGGACATCGCCAGAGCCAATGTGCTGGCCGCCGAGTCGGACCTCACCGACGAGGTGTTCAACGTCGCCAGCGGTACGGAGACCTCGCTGCGCGAACTCGCCGACGGTCTGCTGGAGGCCATGGGCGCGTCCGGCCTGGAGCCGGAGCACGGGCCCGCCCGCGCGGTGAACGGCGTGGTCCGGCGGCTCGCCGACACCACCCAGGCCGCCGAGCGGCTCGGCTTCACGGCGCGGATCGACCTGCGTACGGGGCTCAGGGACCTGGTGGAGTGGTGGCGTGCCGAGCGCGTCGCCGACGCCGCCGCAGCGGAGGCCGCGAAGTGAGCACCGACCGCATCCCGGTGATGATCCCCTGGCTCGGCGAGGAGGAGGCCAAGGCCGCCTCCGACGCCGTGCTGTCCGGGTGGGTCGCCCAGGGCCCCCGGGTCGCCGCCTTCGAACAGGCCTTCGCCGAGCGGGTGGGCGCCGAACACGGCATCGCCGTCAGCTCCTGCACCACCGCCCTGCACCTGGCGCTCGTCGCGCTCGGTCTCGGGCCCGGCGACGAGGTCGTGGTGCCCTCGCTGTCGTTCATCGCCACCGCCAACGCCGTGCGCTACGTCGGCGCCGAACCCGTGTTCGCCGATGTCGACCTCGCCACCGGCAACCTGACCCCGGCCACCGTGGACGCGGTCCGCACCCCCCGCACCAGGGCCGTCCTCGCCGTCCACCAGGGCGGCGTACCGGCCGAGGTGCACAGCCTGCGCGCCGCCTGCGCCGACTGGGACCTGCCCCTCGTCGAGGACGCGGCCTGCGCCATCGGCTCGACCGTCGGCGGCAAGCCCGTCGGACAGGGCGCGCTGATCGCCGCCTGGTCCTTCCACCCCCGCAAGCTCGTCACCACCGGCGAGGGCGGCATGATCACCACCGACGACGCCGAGTGGGCGGCACGCCTGCGCCGGCTGCGCGAGCACGGGATGAACGCCTCGGCCGCCGAACGCCATTCGAGCAGCAAGCCGGTCCTGGAGAGCTACCTCGAGGTCGGCTACAACTACCGGATGACGGACGTCCAGGCCGCGATCGGCCTGGTCCAGCTCGGCAAACTCGACGCGATGATCGCCCGCCGCCGCGAACTGGCGTCCCGCTACGACGTGTTGCTGCGGGACGTCCCCGGCCTCACCCCGGTACGCGACCCCGAGCACGGGCAGAGCAACTTCCAGTCCTACTGGGTGCTGCTGGACGAGGACTTCCCCGTCGGCCGGGACGACCTGCTCGCCGCGCTCGCCGAGGCCGGCGTCTCCGCCCGGCGCGGGATCATGGCCTCGCACCTCGAACCCGCCTACGAGGGCCACCCCAGCGCGCCGCTGCCGGTCACCGAGCGGATCAGCCGCGACTCGCTGATCCTGCCGCTGTTCCACACGCTGACCGAGGCCCAGCAGGACCGCGTCGTGGCGGCGCTGCGCGAACAGGCCCGAAGATGAGCGGACTCCTGATCATCGGCGCGGGCGGCTTCGCCCGGGAGACCGCACAGGCCGTACGGGACGCGGGTGACATAGAGATGCTCGGGCACCTCGACGACAACTCCGCCCTGCACGGTACCGAGGTGGACGGCGTGCCCGTACTCGGCGGCTGCGACCTGGTCCAGGACCTGCCCGGGGCGCGGGTCGTGATCTGTGTGGGCAACCCCCGGGACTACGCGGCCCGGGCCCGCCTGGTCCGCAGGCTCGGCCTGTCCACGGACCGCTACGCCACCGTGATCCACCCGACGGCGTCGGTGTCGGCGACCTCGGAGGTCGGCCCCGGCTCGGTGCTGCTCGCGCACTGCGTCCTGACCGCCGCCGTGCGGGTGGGCGCGCATGTCGCGGTGATGCCGCAGGCCGTCCTCACCCATGACGACGTGGTCGAGGACTTCGCCACGATCGCCTCCGGCGTCCGGCTGGGCGGGGGAGCGCGGCTGGAGCGGGGCGCCTATGTGGGCTCCGGGGCCCTGGTCAGGGAGGGCACGGTGGTCGGCGCCTGGTCGCTGGTCGGGATGGGCAGTGCCGTGCTCGGTGATGTGCCGCCGGGCGAGGTCTGGGTGGGGAGCCCGGCCCGGCGGTTGCGCGCGGCGGCGGCGCCCGCGCAGGACGAACTGTTGACACAGCAACTGGGGGGACCAGTCGCATGAACCAGATTCCGTTGGTGGACCTCAAGGCGGCCCACGAGGAGGTCGCCGACGAGGTACGGGCCGGATTCGAACGAGTCCTGGCCAACACCGCCTTCATCGGCGGCGACGAGGTGGGGGCCTTCGAGCGCGAGTACGCCGAGTTCGGCCGTGTCGCGCACTGCGTGGGCGTCGCCAACGGCACCGACGCGGTCGAACTCGCCCTGCGAGCGAGCGGGGTGGGGCCCGGCGACGAGGTCGTCATACCCGCCAACACCTTCATCGCCACCGCGGGCGCGGTGGCCCGGATCGGCGCGCGACCGGTCCTGGCCGACTGCCTGCCCGACACCTACCTGCTCGACCCGCAGGCCGCGCTGGACGCGGTCGGCCCGGCCACCCGCGCGGTGGTGCCGGTGCACCTGTACGGGCAGATGGCCGAGGTGACGGGGCTGGCCGGTCGGCTGCCCGACCACGTACGGGTCGTCGAGGACGCCGCCCAGTGCCAGGGCGCCACCCGCGACGGACGGTCGCCGGGCAACGGCGGGATCGCGGCGACCAGCTTCTACCCGGGCAAGAACCTGGGCGCCTACGGCGACGCGGGCGCGGTGCTCACCGACGACGAGGAGTCGGCCGGCCTGGTGCGCGCGATCGCCAACCACGGCGGCGTCGCCAAGTACCGCCACGACGTACCCGGGTTCAACAGCCGCCTGGACGGTCTGCAGGCCGTCGTCCTGCGGGCGAAGCTGGCCCGGCTGGCGGACGGCAACGCGTCCCGGCGGGCCGCCGCGGCCCGCTACGACACACTGCTCGCCGACCTGGCGTCCGCCGGGCGGCTCGTGCTCCCCACGACGGACGTCGGCAACGTCCACGTATGGCACCTGTACGTCGTCCAGGTCGCCGGCACCGACCGCGACGACGTCGTAGGCAAGCTCAACGCGGAAGGCATCGGCGCGGGCGTGCACTACCCCGCCCCCGTCCACCTCACCGAGGCATACCGACATCTCGGCCACGCCCGCGGCGACTTCCCCCACGCCGAGAAGGCGGCGGACCGCATCCTGTCGCTGCCGCTCTTCCCCCAAATAAGCCCCGATCAGCAGCAGCGCGTCGTGGACACGCTCGCCAGGGCGCTCCAAAGCTGACCGGCCCCCACATTCACGCTCCACCCCGACTGCATGGGTCGGCCCCTGCACAGTGCACAGCACCGCTGAGAGGTACACATGAACAGATGGAGCAGACGGATCCGGGGCGGGCGCCTCGCCGTCGTAGCAGCATTGATATGGGCGGTGCTCCCGCAGGCCCTGCCCGCACAGGCGGCATCCGATCCGTGCGGAACGGCTTCGAACGCGATCGTCTGCGAGAACTCCAAGTCGGGCAGCCCGATGTCCGACTGGTACGCGCCGAACGCCTACGGTGGCATCAAGGGGTTCTCCACCAAGGAGAGCGTCCAGGCCGGTGACACCGTCCAGTTCAAGATCCAGTCGCCGGTCTCGTACCACGTGGAGATCTACCGACTCGGCTGGTACGGCGGCGACGGCGCGCGCCTGATCTCGACCGCGGCCCAGGTGGCCGTGAACTATCCGGCCAACTACACCTCCAACCCCGCCAGTTGCACCACCAAGAGCAGCACCGGCCTGGTGGACTGCGGCAGCTGGCCCGTGACGGTGAACTGGACGGTGCCCAGCGACGCGGTGTCCGGCCTGTACATCGCGAACCTGACACAGAACGACGGCGACGGCCTCATGCCGTACCCGTTCGTCGTCCGCAAGGACTCCAGCACCTCCAACATCGTCGTGCAGACCAGCGACCAGACCTGGCAGGCCTACAACGACTACGGCGGCCAGGACCTCTACGGAGGCGCCGGCCCTGCGCCGGACGGCCGTGCCTACGAGGTCAGCTACAACCGGCCGCTGGACATCGGCGGTGACAACGGCATCTACGGCTCCGAGTTCATGATGCTGTCCTGGCTGGAGCGCAACGGCTACGACGTCAGCTATCTGTCGGGCGTGGACGTGTCGGCCAACGGCGCCACCCTGCTGCCGAAGCACAAGGTGTACCTGTCCTCCGGCCACGACGAGTACTGGACGCAGAGCCAGTACTCCAACGTCCTGGCGGCCAGGAAGGCCGGCGTCCGGCAGGCCTTCTTCAGCGGCAACGAGGTGTTCTGGAAGACCCGGCTCGCCGCGAGCAACGACGGCACGAGCACGGCGAACCGGACCCTGGTCTGCTACAAGATGACCAAGATGGCGCAGGGCAACGGCATCGCCGACCCCAGCGGCACCTGGACCGGCACCTGGATGGACCCGACCAGCACCTCCTACGGTCAGACCTACCAGCCGCCGAACATCCTCACCGGCTCCATGTTCCAGGTGAACGGCTCCCGCGACGACGCGATCACGGTCCCCGGCTCGTACGGCAGGAACCGGATCTGGCGCAACACCTCCATCGCCAACCTCACGTCGAGCCAGACGGCCACCTTCCCGACCGGCACGCTCGGCTACGAGTGGGACAGCGACCTCACCAACAGCACCAGACCCGCCGGTGCGATCGACGTGTCGTCCACGACAGTGGACATCACCGACGGCAAGTACCGCCTCGACTGGGGCAACATGTACGGCAACGGCACCGCGACGCACAGTCTCGTCGAGTTCCGCGACCAGGACTCCGGTGCACTGGTGTTCGGGTCGGGGACCGTGCAGTGGTCGTGGGGTCTCACCAACCTCCCCACCTATGACCCCGACGACGTGGTGGTCACCGAGGACGCCCGGATGCAGCAGGCGACGGTGAACATCCTCGCCGACATGGGCGTCCAGCCGCTGACCCTGCAGAGCAACCTCGTCTCCGCCACGGCCACCACCGACACCACCGGCCCGGCCGTCACCGTGACGAGCCCGGCCTCCGGGGTCACCGTCCCGGCACTGAAGCCGGTCACGATCAGTGGCACCGCCAGTGACTCCGGGGGCGTGGTGGCCCGCGTGGAGGTGTCCACCGACGGCGGAACGACCTGGAACGCCGCCACCGGACTGACGTCCTGGACCTACAGCTGGACACCGACTGCCCCGGGCACCGCGTCCGTCAAGGTCCGTGCCGTGGACGACAGCGTCAACATCGGCGCCGTCACCACCATCCCGGTGACCGTCGGCCCCCAGGCGTGCCCCTGCACCGTCTGGCCCGCCACCTCGGTGCCCGGCACCCTCAACGCGGGCGACAACGGTCCGCTGGAGCTCGGCGTCAAGGTCCGTACCACGGTGGCCGGTTCGATCACCGGTGTCCGCTTCTACAAGTCACCCGCCAACACCGGCACCCACACCGGCAGCCTGTGGAGCGCCTCCGGCACCCGCCTGGCCACCGGCACCTTCACCAACGAGACGGCCTCCGGCTGGCAGCAGCTGAACTTCGCCACCCCGGTGACCGTCAAGGCCAACACCACCTACGTCGCCTCGTACTTCGCCCCGAACGGCGGATACTCCTACGACGGCGGCTACTTCTCCAACAGCGCGGCCGGCCTGGCCCCGCTCACCGCACTCCAGTCGGGCACCGACGGCGGCAACGGCGTCTACCGCTACAGCTCGACCAGCGCCTTCCCGTCCTCGGCGTCCTCGGGCAGCAACTACTGGGTGGACGTGGTGCTGGACACCTCGACGGCCAGTACGACCCCGCCCGTCGTCACCTCGACCTCACCGACGTCGGGGGCGACCGGCGCGTCGATCACGGCACCGGTGTCGGCCGTCTTCGACCACGCCATCGACGCCGACACGCTGACGTTCACCGTGAAGGACCCGAACGGCAACACCGTGCCGGGGGCCATCACCCTCCCCGCGTCGAACAAGGCGACCTTCACCCCGTCGACGGAACTGGAACTGCACACCACGTACACCGCGTCCGTCCAGGCCGAGGACCTGTGGGGCAACGCCATGACCGCCCCGGTGACGTGGTCGTTCACCACCAGCTCCACCCCGCCCGCGGTCACCTGCCCCTGCACGCTGTGGACCACCAGCACCGTGCCGGCCAGGACCGCCGTCACCGACGACCCCAACTCCCTCGAACTGGGCACCAGGTTCCAGTCCTCGGCGAGCGGCTGGGTCACCGGTGTCACCTTCTACAAGGGCGCCACGAACACCGGCACCCACACCGGCAGCCTCTGGTCCGCCGACGGCACGCTCCTCGCCTCCGGCACCTTCACCACCGAGTCCGCCTCCGGCTGGCAGACGATGACCTTCGCGACCCCGGTGGCGATCAGCGCCGACACCGCGTACGTCGTCTCCTACCACGCGCCGAACGGCAACTACGCGGTCGACGGCGGCTACTTCGCGTCGGCCCACAAGTCCTATCCGCTGACCGCCACCGCCGACATCAGCACGGCCCACAACGGGCTGTACCGGTACGGCAGTGACGTGGCCTTCCCCAACGGTTCCTACGGATCCGCGAACTACTGGGTCGGTCCGGTCTTCACCGCCGACGACCCGTCCGCGTCACTGACGTCGGGCACTTCCTCGGAAGTTGGCACCTCCGCGCTGGCACACACCGCCGACGCGGCGAACCCCCTGGTCACCTCGCTGCCCAGCACCGCCAAGCTGTCCACGGTGAAGGCGACGGTGACCGTCCTGCCGGGTGCGAAGGCCGCTGCCGCCGGGAAGCTCAAGGCCAAGGCCGTCCTCTCCTACAACCGGGCCACCCACAAGGTGTCCGTCCATCTGTCCACCCCGCTGCCGGACGGCACGCGGTTCAGGATCACGGTCACGGCCCAGGACAAGCAGCACCACACGGTGACGTCCCGGGTCTGGACCCTCACCAGCAAGACCGTCCGCAAGAAGAACTGACCGATCACAACCCACCGGCGGTGGCCTCCCGCACACTCGCGGGAGGCCACCGCCGGGGATTGGCTTCCCCAACAGATGAGTACCGTCAGTGTTGTCATCCCCTGCTACAAGTACGGCCATTTCCTCGCCGACTGCGTGAGCAGTGTCCTGGACGAGCAGGACGGCGTTGACGTCCGGGTACTCATCATCGACGACGCCTCCCCCGACGACTCGGCGGAGACCGCTCTCAAGCTGGCCGCCGCCGACCCACGCATCCAGGTCCGCGTCCACGAAAGCAACAAGGGACACATCGCCACCTACAACGAGGGCCTCCTCGAGTGGGCCGACGGTGACTACGTCGCGCTCCTCTCCGCCGACGACCGGCTGGTCCCCGGCGCCCTGGTGCGCGCCGCCGCCCTGCTGGACGCCCATCCCGAGGCGGGGTTCGCCTACGGCCGTCCCCTGCGCTTCCAGCACGGCGGCCCGCTGCCCAAGGCCCGTACGCAGAGCACCGGTTCGGTCGTCTATCCCGGGCACTGGTGGCTGGAGCGCCGGTTCCGCGAAGGCACCGGCTGCATCACCTCGCCCGAGGTCGTCGTCCGCACCAGCCTGCAGCGCGAGGTGGGCGGCTACGACCCCGAACTTCCGCACGCCGGCGACATCGAGATGTGGATGCGGCTCGCCGCCCGCGCCGACGTCGGCTACATACGCGGCGCCGACCAGGCCTTCTACCGCGTCCACGGCAACAACATGTCCACCACCGACTTCGGCGGCCAGCTCGACGACCTCCGCCAACGCCTCGTCGCCTTCGACTCCGTCCTCGCCAAATGCGCCGACCAGCTCCCGCAGGCCGAGCGGCTGGCCGACACGGTGCACACCCGGCTCGCCCGCTATGCCCTGCGGCGCGCGTACCGCGCCTACGACCGGGGGCGCACCGACATCGTCCCGGTCGACGACCTCGTCGCCTTCGCCGCGGAGTGCCGCCCCGGTTTCACCGCCCTTCCCGAGTACCAGGCGCTGTACCGGCGCCAGCGCGTCGGTGCCGGGCTGATGCCGTACCTCCAGCCGCTGGTGTGGTCGGCAGTGGTCGATCGCGGGCGGGAGTGGCTGTGGTGGCAGTCCTGGAAGCGCCGCGGCATCTGATGCGCGAACGCTCCGTTCAGTACGCGGTGACGGTGCCCGGCTCAGTTGGCCACGGGTACCGTACTCGCGCGGCGGCGCGGGTCCGGCGAGGCGTCCTTCCTGCTCCTGCGGCGCAGTGCGTACCGGTCGAACCACAGCGCGCTCAGGAGCGCGGCGGTGACGCCCAGCAGTGCCGTACCGGCCACCGCGCGGCTCTTGGTGCCCAGCACCTGGGCGGCGCTCGGGGCGACCAGGACGGAGGCGTTGATGCGCGCCGCCGCCGAGATCCCCTGCGCCTCCTGGACGTCCGCCACATGCCCCGAGTACACGTCGATGATCCTGCGGACCGCCGTGTCGGCCTCGACCGGGTCGGACGCCCGCGCCTGGATCTGCAGCGACGGGATCAGATAGGCGGGCGTAGCGCTGGTGCCGCTGTTGCGCGGGATCAACTGGTACGTCCCGTGGACGCCCGCGGAACTCAGCTCCCTGCGCCCGGCAGGCGATTCGAGCTGCTGGATGACGCCGTACGAAAGCGTGGCGAGCGGCGGTTGCAGATTCGTCAGCTGGTTCGGCTGGTTCCCCGTCACCGGCGGCTTGAGGACGACCACCGCCGAACTCACATACCGCGGAGCGGGGCGGATCACCGGGTAGGCGCCGACGGCCGTCAGCAGGAGCGCGAGCACAAGCACGTACCAGCGGCGGAGCAGCGCTTCGGCGACGTCACGGGGCGACACGGGGATTCCTTCCGTCGGCACCGATCCTCGCAGGCGCGGGGGCAGATCGCCACCAGATCACGGGGCCTATGCTGTGCCAGAGCCCGGACGTCCGGTCACGCGGCACCGGGCCGGGGGGAGAAAACATGAGCCTTGGCGACATCTGGGCGATCATGTGCAGGCGTTGGTACTTCATGGTGCCCCTCACCCTGCTCAGCCTTTTCGCGGGCGGCTATCTGTACCGGACGATCCCGGTGTCCTACGAGTCGCAGAGTTCCGTCACGCTCCTCGACTCCACCGCGGTCGCCGATCTGGCGCCGACCTTCGGCAACCCCATATCGAACGCGGGCGGTTCACTGGTCGTCACGGCCGACGTACTGATCAGGACCCTCCAGTCGAGCGACTCGGCCAAGGAACTGCACTCCCGCGGGGTCACCGACCGGTACACGGCCGGGTTCGCGCCGGAGGCCGACAGCCCGCTGCTCACCCTGAGCGTCACCGGCACCGACCGGGCGAAGGTGCTGCGGGAGACCACCATCCTCACCAAGTTCACCGGGGAGCAGCTGAAGGCCCTGCAGGCCGCCTCCAAGGTGCCGGCGAAGTACTCCGTGCAGGCCGCACCGGTCGTGCTGCCGCAGACACCGGTCTCACAGTCGAAGGCCCGGTACCAGAACATCGCGTCCGTCCTCATCGTCGGGATCGTCAGCGCGTTCCTGCTGTCCATCCTGGCCGAGGGTGTCGCGGTGGTCCGCCGCCGGGGACGCGCCACGGCCGGATACGTGCCCAGGCGCCATCGCGCCCAGCCGCCCGAGCGGGAGCCCAGGGGCCTGCTGGTGCGGAGGCTGGACGCCACGACGATCCTCACCGGCTATCTGGCGCTGGCCTTCTTCGTCCCGTCCAACCTGACCCTGCCCGCGCTGGGCGGCGTCGGCACCCCGGCCAACGTCTTCGCACTGCTGGGGCTTCTCTGGTACCTCGCGACCTGGCTCGGCGGCCGTATCCGTCCCGCCGAGGGCACCAGGCTGCCGCGCGTGGCGATGTGCCTGCTCGCCGTGGCGGTGCTGCTGTCGTACCTCGCGGACGCGAGCCGCGACAGCTCGCACGAGGAGGTCCTCGGAGCCGACCGGGGGCTCATCGGGCTCGGCGTGTGGGTGGCGCTGGTGGTGCTGACCTCGGCCGGCATCCAGGATCGCGGCAGGCTGGAGACCCTGATGCGCCGGCTCGTCGTCCTGGGCACGGTGGTCGCCCTGATCGGCTACTACGACTTCTTCGCGGCGACCAACATCGCCGACTCCATCCACATCCCCGGTCTGCAGTCGAGCACCGCCGGGATCAGTGCCATGGACCGCGGCTCGTTCACCCGGCCGCGCTCCACCACGGCGCATCCGCTGGAGTTCGGCGGGATGCTGGCCATCCTCGTTCCCTTCGCCGTCCACCAGGCGTTCGATCCGGTACGCCGTCACGCCGGCGCGCTGCGCCGCTGGGCCCCGGTGGCGATCATGGCGGGTGCGCTTCCGCTGACGGTGTCCAGGACGTCGATCATCGGCGCCGCCATCGTGATCCTGGTGATGGTGCCCCGCTGGAAGCCGGAGCGTCGCTGGGCCGCGATCGGCATCGTGGTGGCCTCGGTGGCCGGCTTCAAGGTGATCATTCCCGGGCTGATCGGAACCATCACCAACCTGTTCGCCACCTTTTTCGCCGGTTCCGACAGCAGCACCCAGGCGCGCACCGTGAAGTACAGCGCGATTGTCCCCTATCTCGACGAACACCCCTGGTTCGGAAGGGGGTTCGGCACCTTCACCCCCGACCTGTACTTCTTCACCGACAACCAGTACATGCTGACCCTCGCCGAGATGGGCATCGTGGGGCTGATCGCGCTGCTCGCCCTGTTCGTCACCGGGATACACACCGGCGGCGCCATCCGCCGGCTCGCCCGCACCGAGTCGGACCGGGAACTCGGGCAGGCGTTCCTCGCCTCGGCGCTGGTCGCCCTGGTCATCAGCGCCACCTTCGACGCGCTCAGCTTCCCCATGTACGCCGGGATGTTCTTCCTGACCCTGGGGGCCGGCGGCAGCTACCTCGGCTTCATCCGCCGCGAGGCGGCCGAGGCCGAGGCAACCGCGAAGGCCCCAGCTCTCCCTGAGGCATCCGAAGCCGAGCTCCCCCAACTCGTGGAGTCCCGATGAGCCCCGTCGCCGTCATCGTCGTCACCTGGAACAGTGCCTCGGTGCTTCCCGGGTTCCTCGCCGCGCTTCCCGACGGCATGGCCGGCCTCGACTGGCGCCTCGTCGTCGCCGACAACGACTCCGCCGACGACACCGTCGAGGTTCTCCGGACACTGGCCCCCGACGCCACCGTCGTCCAGACCGGCCGCAACGCCGGGTACGCGGCCGGGGTCAACGCGGCGCTGGGTGCGGCCGGTGAGTACGGGACCGTCCTCATCTGCAACCCCGACATCCGGATGCGGGAGGGCTGCGCCAAACGCCTCGTCGACAGTCTCGGCGAAGGTGTCGGCATCGCCGTACCCCTTCTGTACGAAGAGGGCAGCGACACACCCCACCGCTCGCTGCGCCGCGAGTCGAGTGTGACCCGGGCGCTCGGCGAAGCCCTCATCGGGAACACCAGGGCCGGACGGTTCCCGCGCCTGAGCGAGCTGGTCACCGACCCCGCCGCGTACCGGCGGCCCACGCGCGCGGACTGGGCGACCGGCGCGCTCATGGCCATCTCGGCGGACTGCCTGGCCGCTTGCGGCCTGTGGGACGAGTCCTTCTTCCTCTACTCGGAGGAGACCGAGTACTGCCTGCGCGCCCGCGACCGCGGCTACGCCACCCAGTTGGAGCCCACAGCCGAGGCCGTTCACCTGGGCGGCGACTCCCAGGTGTCACCCCGCCTGTGGACCCTGCTCACCCTCAACCGCGTCCGCCTGTACCGCCAACGCCACGGTGCCCTGCCCACAGCGGCCTTCCGTACGGCGGTCCTGCTCCGGGAGACCTCGCGGGCGGCGCTGGGCCGCCCGGCCGCCCGCGCGGCGGCAGCCGCGCTGGCCCGACCGGGCGCCCTGCGCAACACGCCGGGCCCATAACAGCGAGCGTCCACAGGGGCGCCCTATAGGGGCGCGGGGAACTGCGCGACAAGCCACGACGGCGCCGCAGAAGGCCGACAACAGATAGCGGTACCCCCTCAGCCAGTACTCCGTGGCCGGCACACCATGGCAACGAAATCGTGCCCCACGTCGGGGAGGACCGCGTCCTCCAAAGCAAAGCACCGTTCCAGCAGCGCCAGCGTCGCAGGCTCCTGGTCAAGGAAGTTGTGCGCGATCCCCGAGAACGCGATGTGCAGCACCGTACCCCCGTACGGCCGTTCCTCGACGACGTCGAACTCGCGCCGCAGGCCCGGCAGCAGCGCCGCCGCGTCGACCGCCTCCGAGGGGTCGTCCAGCACCATCGACAGCCTGCTGGGCCGCACGACACGGTGTTTGGTCCGGCCGTCGGCCAGGCGCCGACGCTCCTCGGGCAGCCGGGCCAGGAGGTCGTTCGCCGCCTCCAGTTGGCCGTCGGTCCACTGGAACCGGGTGGGGCCGACGAACTCGTCGACCACGAACGTCCCACCGGGTTCGATCAGTTGGGAGAGCCGGGGCAGGGTCTCGTCGAGGTCGTCGAAATGGTGCAGCGACTGCAGGCCGAGCAGTACGTCGAAGCGTTCCCCGTCGCCGGCCATCCGGTTGACGTCACTGACCCGGAAGCGCAGGACGTCGGAGAGGCCGTGCTCGGCGGCGGCGCGGGTGGCGAAGTCGATCCGCTGCTGCGCCACGTCCACGCCCTCCAGGAGGCCGAACGCGCCGGTCTTCGCCCAGAGCAGTTCGTTGCCGCCGGTGCCGCACCCCAGCGACAGGCCGCGCAGACCGGTGCGCGGCGCGAAGTGCTCGGCGGCCACGTACTCGGGAAAGGAGGTGTCGGGGTCGCCGGTCATCAGCAGGTTCCAGCGTTTGACGACCGCCGGTATCGCCCACCACTCGGTCAGCGACGGGTCCACCTGGGACCAGTGCTGGACCACTCGCGCACCGCCCCGCACCCGTAACTTGGCCAGCACCGGGTCGAGTTCCCATCGCCGAACCTTGCGCAGTAACCGGTCCGCGTCATGTCTGTTGACCAGGTTGTTCAGCATACGGGCTCCGTTCTGACGGCTATGAGTGACTTCGGGGCACCGAGCACCCGCTCGCTGAGGAGCACCGAACCAGGGAACAGATAGCGCATTTCGGTGCGGGTCAGCAGCTCGATGTTGATCACCGCGTCCATCGCCGACTCCGGGCTGTCGGGGCGGCTGTGGACAAGCGGCCAGCGGCGTACGAGACGCGCCCTGGCGGCGAGCGGCAGGAACTGGAAGCCGGGCGCCACGAAGTGGGGCTCGACGGGGAAGTACCGGTACGGCGTCTGGATCCAGTGCAGCGGCGCCAGTGACTCGACGGCCGAGACGAACTTCCGGCGCTGGCTGTGGCCGCCCACGTGCTCGATGGTCGAGTTGGAGAACACCAGGTCGTAGCCGCCCTTGGCGCTCAGCTCGGCGGCGACCGCCTCGTCGGTGACGTCGGCGACCTCCGCGGTGATCCAGTCGGGGAGTTCGGCGGGATGCTCCGCCAGGTTGATCAGGTGGACGTGCTTGGCGCGCAGGGGTGCGCGCAGCCACATGTCGGCCGTCCCGCCCAGGTCCACGACGCTCATGTTCTCGATGCCGGGGAAGCACCGTCGAAACCGCTCCCAGCGGGCGACGCGCATACGTTCGCCCAGTGAGCCGGGTGCGTCGACGAACTTGTTCCTGAGGGCGCGGGAGCGGGGCATGGGATCAACCACCTGTGTTCGGAACGGGAGGGGAGCAGCGGGGGAGGAGCAACGGTCGGAGGAGCAGGGCGGCTTCATCCGGACGTCACCACCGGGTGTAGAAGCTGGCCGGGTTCACCAGATAGCGGACGGTGGGGTGCGGCACATGGAGCACCCGGTGCCTACGGGCGTACCGGTGGATCAGCTCCCAGTCCTCCCGGGGCATCACCTCCGGTGTCCGGCGCAGACGGCTGAAGCGCAGGGAGCGATTGCGGCGGCCGACGAAGGCGTTGGTGTCCAGGAAGGATTCGCGGGCGGCCCGGCGCCGGTCGTAGGGCACCGAAAGGACGTCCCGCTCGCTTCCGTCGGCCAGGACGCGGCGCAGCGCCGTGTAGACGCCGTCGGGCCCGTCGGGGGACTCCAGGACCGCCAGCGTCCGTTCCAGATGGTCGGGTTCCCACAGGTTGTCGTCGTCCAGGAACGCCACGTACCGCGACCGGCTGAGGCGGATGCCCACGTTGCGCACGACCCCCGCCACGCCGGTGTTGTGAGCCAGCGAGACGGCGAACAGCCTTGGATCGTCAGGGAGTTCGGGCAGTCCGGCGCCGTCGTCGACCACGATCACGACCTGGTCGCGCATGGTCTGGTCCAGAGCCGAGCGCACCGCGGCTCGCAGCGCCTCCGGTCGTCGGTGGGTGGCGATCACCGTGGCGACGAGCGCCGAGGGCGGCGCCGGCAGGCCGGCGCCCAGCCGTCGGGTCTCGGCGTTCTCGATCCGGCGCAGCCGCACCGCGGTGGGTGCCAGCAGGACCTTGTTCCTGGCCTCGAAGAGCACCAGCCAGCCGAACAGCGCCTTGAGGAGTGTCCAGGGCGCCCGTGCGACACGGCGCATGACGCCGCTCACGACGACGGCTCGGGCTGGACGAGGCGGCCGTCGGACATCCGGTTGTTCCGCCACATGTTTCCGGCGCCGCCCGCGTTCCAGTGGGCGACCACGCCGTAGCCGCCGGAGCCGGGGTGGTACTCCGTCGAGAAGATGTTGTCGGTGACCCTGATCCCGGTGGCGCCCGTGTCACCGCCGTACAGGGCGTACGCGCCGCCGGCGATCCAGTTGTCGTCCACGGTGACGTTGCGGACCACGCCGGTGTCCGCGAACAGGCCGATGCTGCCCGAGGCACCCTGCTTGAGGCTGGTCGGGTTCAGCAGGGTGTTGTGGCGGATGATCAGGTGGCCGGTGTTGCCGCCGCCGCTGATCACCGTGTTGGTGTGCTGCCACTCGCCGCCCAGGTTGATGAACGGCTCGATGTCGTGCACGTAGTTGTCGTGCAGGTTCCCCTGCCCCATGGACAGGGCGTCGCCGTACACCGAGACGTCGCACCAGCCGACCTCGATGGAGCTGACCCCCATGTTCGACACCGCGTAGTCCACGCCCCCGTTGTCCGGCCCCTTGCCGGGCACGGCCGTGATGGTGGAGTGCAGGACCTTCAGGCCGCTGAATCCGGGGCGCAGGTTGATGCCCCACCAGCTGTCCGACGTGATCCTGGTGTCGATGACGGTGACGTTGTTCGCGTAGATGTCGAGCGTGCCGGTGATGTCCTGGCCCCGGATGACGAGCCCGTTGGTACGGACGGCCCAGTACCCGGTCCTGTGGGGCTTGAGGGCGGTCCGCGGTCCGGTGGTGTCGGCGTCGGGGAAGCCGCAGTCGCCGGGCGAGGCGCAGTCGGTCCTGGCCGCCGGGGCGCCGGACGCCTTGCCGGTGCCTGGCGTCGCGGTCGGTTTCCGGGACGGAGTGGGCCTGGTGGTCGGGGTGGGCTTCTTCGTCGGGGACGGCGACGCGGTGGGGCTGCTCGTCGCCTCGCCGACACTGGCCGACGGATCCGGGCTCGGTGACGCCGGGGCCCCGCTCGTACGGCAGGTCGGCCCGTCGTCCTGGCAGTCCTGCGACAGGGACCGGTCCGATCCCGATCCCGAGCAGGCCGCGCCGAGGACCGCCAGCAGCGCCGCGAGCAGCAGTCCCACGAGCGAGTTCCGGCTGATGCGCCGTGACATCGGGTTCACCTCATGTCCTCTTGGGGAGGCCGGACCGATGCGGAGGACCGGTGCCGGCCGTGGTGGGGCCGGTCGCCGCGGTCGACACCGCGCAGGAAGTCACGGCTGGGCAGTACGCACAGCGTGTAGCCGGCCAGGGCGATCGTGCTGATGGCGAGAAGCGCGAGCCGGCCGTCGCCGAACAGCCGCTGCAGGCCGAGGACGATCGCGGCCATCACGGCCCCGCCCATGAAGGGCCACGAGCAGGCCCTGGCGATCCGGCCGAAGCCGATGCCACCACGGCTGAGGGCGACCAGGAACACGGGCACCACCAGGCCGCCGGCGACCAGGACATGGGCCTGCGAGACCCCGACGATGCCGTTCATACGGGCGGCGACGAGCAGCACCGGGACCAGGGCCGCGAGCCACAGGCCCTGCACCAGGAAGAGCGAGCGGCGCTGGCCGATCGCGACCAGACAGTCGTAGGCGAGTTCGCTGCCGATGCGGATCAGGCCGAGAACCATCAGCCAGGGCAGTGCCGCGGCGGCGGGGCCCCACCGGTCTCCGTAGATCGTCACGATGGCCGGCTCCGCGAGACAGGCCAGCAGGACGCACAGCGGGACGGTGCCGGTGATCACCACACCCAGGGCCCGGCTGAAGCCCTGGGCGAGCGCCTGCGGTGAGTCGGCCAGGCGGGAGAAGCCGGCGAAGGAGACCCGGCGGGCGGCCTCGGAGATGATCCGCACGGGCCAGCCCGACATGTTGAAGGCGAGCACGTAGAAGCCCAGCGACACATTGCCCAGCGTCGCGCCCACCACCATGGTGTCGACGTTGACCACCGCCAGGGCCAGCATGCTCGCCCCCGCCAGCGGCAGTCCGAACCTGAGCAGCGCCCGGGCCTGATCGGGGTCCCAGCCGAACTTCAGGGTGCCCGGCGCCGCCAGCCAGCAGCCGAACAGCGTCACGACGTTCCCCGCCACGGCTCCCCAGGCGAAGCTCATCGCGCCCCAGCCCTCGAAGGCCAGCAGCAGCGTCACCGAGGTGCTGACCACGAAGTTGAGGGCGTCGACGATCATCCGCTTGCCCTGGGCGAACTCCCGGGTGAGGAAACCGGCCGGCACCTGCGCCACCCCGTCGATCACCACACACAGGCACATCACCCGCAGTACGCCCGCGGCGTCCGGCGAGCCGAGCAGGCCCGCCACCGTCGGCGCCGCCGCGAACAGCGCCACGTACAGCAGGCCGCTGGAGAGGGCGCTGAGGGTCAGTACGGTCGGTGCGAACCGCCGGGCGTCGCCCTCCCAGCGCACGATGGCCAGGCCCACGCCCAGCTCGTTCGCGGACAGCAGGACCAGCAGCACCGTCTGGGCGATGCCGTAGACACCCCACTCCGCCGGTCCGAGGGCGAAGCGCGCCAGCAGGATGCCGGTCGCGAAGTTGCCCAGCCGCATGACGACGGTGTTGATCAGGCTCCAGCGGGCAGCCGAACGGACCTTCCCGCCCAGGGAGGGGGCAGCGGGCGGAGCGGGGGTGTCGCTGGGTTCAGCGGTCCCGCTGTCCGGTGTGCGAACGCTGTCCATGAGTCGACTCCTCGTCGAGCGGCTCGGCGGCGGGTGCCACGACCGTGGCGGCCCGCCCCGCTCTCGGCTCCGCGGCAGGCCTGTTGGCGGACCGCGCCCAGGCGGGCGGGGTGCGCAGAGCGATCGTCTGTTCCGCGACCGACTCCTCGGCCGCCGGCCGGGGGGCGGTCGCGCGGGACTCGGCCGCCGGCGCCGCCTCGGGGGCGTCGACCGGCTGCGCGGCCTGCTGTGCGACTTCCTCCGGGTTCGCCACCGGGTGCGTCCGGCGGCGCGCCTCCACGTAGAAGACGGCGATCAGGCTCAGCACCAGGCCCATACCGCCGGCCATGATCATGTACTCGAGCCTGGTCTTGGTCTGCGCCACCGGCGGCTGCGGGTTCACGATCGGCCACAGCCGGATCATGGCCTGCGGCTCGACCGACTGCTGTTCCTGGAACTGCTTCAGCCGGTCCCCCGCATACGCGGTCAGAATGCGGTCCGAGGCCAGGACCGAGTCCCTGTCGGTGCCGGTGACCGTGAGCCACATGAGCGGCCCCTGCGCGTTGTCGGCGATCTTGGCCTCGAACGTACCCGTGGCACCACGGGACTTGAGCTCCCGGACGGAACTGTCCGAGTTGAGGTTACGGGCCAGACTGTCGGCCATGCCGGTGAGCGAGGTCTGCGTGCTGAGGAAGGGGTTGCCGCCGTAGGCCACGGTGGCCTTCTGCGAGTTGAGAAGTTGCACCGTGCTCTGCGACTGATAGGTGACCGGAACCAGCATCACCACGGCGGCCACCAGACCGGCGGTCAGCAGCAGTCCGGGCAACAGGACGTACCAGCGCCTGCGCGTGACACGGAAGATCTCAGCGAGATCCATGGCGGTCCCCCATTGCGGCCAAATGTTCTACGAGCATGTGTTTCAAGCGGATCATATGGGGAACGTGCGGTCCCTGGCTCCCGGCTGGTCGGTCGGTCTCTGCCGGGTGCTCGCGGTGCCCCCCTCCAGCAGCACATCGGCGATCCGGTCGCTCGCGCGGCCGTCCCACAGGTCGGGCCTGCGCGGTGCGGGCGGAGCGTCCAGTACCCGGTTCACGGTGGACACGATCCGCGCCGGATCCCGGCCGGCCAGCACATTGGTGCCCTGTTCGACGGTGATGGGCCGCTCGGTGTTGTCCCGCAGGGTCACACACGGCACGCCCAGCGCGGTGGTCTCCTCCTGGATGCCACCGGAGTCCGTCAGCACGATGCGGGCGGAGTCCTGCAGGGCGATGAAGTCCAGGTATCCGGCGGGCGGTACGAGCCGGATGCCCCCGGGGACGCCGATCTCGGCCAGCCGCTGCGAGGCGCGCGGGTGCACGGGCAGCAGGAGCGGGCAGCGGCCGGCGATCTCGCCCAGGGCCTTCAGCAGCGCGGCCAGGACCTCCGGGTCGTCCACGTTGGCGGGACGGTGCAGGGTGACCAGGCCGTACTCGCCCTTGGACAGGCCGTACCGGTCGAGAACGTCCGAGGCCCTGGCCCGCTCCAGGTTGGCCAGCAAAGTGTCGATCATGACGTTGCCGACCAGGTGGATCTGGTCGTCCCGGTACCCCTCCGCGCGCAGGTTGTCGACGGCGTCGGGCGACGGGGCCAGCAGATAGTCGCTGACCCGGTCGGTGGCGACGCGGTTGACCTCCTCCGGCATGCTCCAGTCGCGGCTGCGCAGACCGGCCTCGACGTGGGCCAGCAGCGGCCCGGCCTTCGCGGTGACCAGGGCGCAGGCCAGGGTGGAGTTGATGTCGCCGACCACCACGACGATGTCCGGGGACACCTCGTCGAGGAGCGGTTCGAACGCGGTCATCACGCGTCCGGTCTGCTCGGCGTGGCTGCCGGAGCCGACCCCGAGGAAGCGGTCGGGCGGCCGGATGCCGAGGTCGGCGAAGAACACGTCGTTCATGGCCGGGTCGTAGTGCTGGCCGGTGTGGACGAGGATCACCTCGGCGCCCCGGCTTTCCAGGGCGTCCATCACCGGTTTGATCTTCATGTAGTTGGGGCGCGCCCCGGCGACGCAGACGACTCGCGTCATGTTCAGAGCACCTCGATCGTGGGGCCCGCCGACAGCCGGCGGCGGCAGTCGAGGACAAAGGGGGCGTGTTCGGTGATGAGTTCGTAGTCGAAGCTGTCGTGGTCGGTGAGCAGGACCACCACGTCGGCGGCCGTCAGCTCCTCCGGGGTCGGTTCGACCCGCACCAGCCGGCTGTCCACCGGCAGACTCTCGACCACGTGCGGGTCCGCCGCCCTGACCTGGGCCCCCATGTCGAGCAGCAGCTGGGAGATCCGCAGGGCGGGCGACTCACGGGCGTCGCTGGTGTTCTTCTTGTACGCCAGCCCGAGCAGCAGGACGCGTGAGCCGTTCACCGAACGACGTCTGTCGTTGAACAGGTCGCTGATACGGCGCGTCACGTACTCGGGCATGTGGTTGTTGATGTCGTTGGCGAGCTCCACGAAGCGGAAGCTCTGGCCGAGTTCGCGCTGCACCCGCCAGGACAGGTACGAGGGGTCGATCGGCAGGCAGTGGCCGCCGACACCCGGTCCGGGCGTGAACTTCATGAAGCCGAAGGGCTTGGTGGAGGCCGCGTCGATGGCCTGCCAGACGTCGATGTCCAGGTGGTGGGCGAACATCGCGATCTCGTTGACCAGCGCGATGTTCACATGCCGGAAGGTGTTCTCCAGCAGCTTGGCGAGCTCGGCCTCCTTGGGTGAGCTCACCGGCACGGTGGTGTCGACGAGCTGCGCGTAGAAGTCCTGAACGGCCTTGAGTGAGGCCTCGTTGACCCCGGACACGACCTTCGGGGTCTCCTTGAACCCCCAGACGGCGTTTCCGGGGTCGATCCGCTCCGGGCTGTACCCGAGGTGGAAGTCGGCGCCCGCGGCGAGGCCCGAGCCGTCCTCCAGGATCGGCGCGAACAGCTCCTGGGTGGTGCCGGGATAGGTCGTCGACTCCAGGACGACGGTGGCTCCCGGGCGCAGGTACCGGGCGAGGGTGACCGCCGACTCCCTGATGTACCGGAGGTCGGGAGTGCCCTCGTGCAGCGGGGTCGGCACGGTCACCACGGCGATGTCGAAACCGCCGCAGTCGCGGGCCGACTCGCTCGGGCGGTACGAGCCGTTGTCCAGGGCCGCGCGGATCCGCTCGGAGGAGACGTCCTCGACGAAGGACTCACCGGCGGCGAGGGTCTTGATCCGCCGGGAGTCGACGTCGTAGCCGATCACCTCGTGTCCGACCTCGGCGGCGCGGATGGCCAGCGGCAGACCGACGTATCCCTGTCCGACCACGACGACACGCATCAGTTGCTCCTGTTCGCGGAGGCGGATGACGGGGTGAGCCGGATGAGCTCCCGCGCCGTCATGAGGAGGAAGGCGGCATTGGTGGTGACGTAGCGCCGGCCGAGGCGGCGCGGCTCCTGCAGTGCGCGGTAGAGCCACTCGACTCCCAGCCGCTGCCAGACCACTGGGGCCCGCCTGGTGATTCCGGCCAGGATGTCGAAGGAGCCGCCGACGCCGTGCACGACGCGGGCGCCGGTGCGTTCGCCGTAGGCGGCGGTGAAGATCTCCTTCTTCGGCGAGGTCATGCCGAGGAACAGCATCTGGGCGCCGCTGTCGGCGATCGCGCCGGCGATGGATTCCTGCTGGGAGTCGTCGAAGTAGCCGTTGCGGCTGCCGGCCACCTTCAGGCCGGGGAAGCGGTCGGCCACCCGGCGCAGCATCTCCTCCAGCACCTCTTCCTTGGCGCCCAGGAAGTACACGGAGATGCCCGCCGACTCGGACTCTGCCAGCAGCCGCATGAACAGGTCGATACCGGCCACCCGTTCCGGCAGCGGGGCGCGCAGCAGCCGGCCGGCCCAGACCACGGCCTGTCCGTCGGCGACAACGAGATCGCAGCCGGCCACCGCGTCGGCGAGCCGCGGATCACGCCGCATGTTCACCAGCTTCGCGGCGTTGACCACCCCGATCTCCAGCTGTCTTCCGTCACGGACCGCTTCGAGGCAGCGCCGCACGGTCTCGTCCATGGTCAGCGGGTCCAGCTCGACCCCGAACAGGGTCTGGCGCTCGCTCATATTCGTCCCCCAAGCCAGGCGTGCAGCATCCAGCCGAATTCGTACGGCCGGCATTCGCGGTCCACGGAAACCGGGCGGTACACCCGGTCCAGGGACTTCAGCCGGAGGTTCGGAGCGACTCGGGTGCCGAGTCCCCGGGCGGCGCGTACCGCCTTCTTCGGGTCGCCCCGGTAGACCTTGCGCCAGGTGACGCCGAGCTCGTCGAGGATCATCGGCTCCTCGTTCCCTGCGGCCAGTTCGGGCACGTCCGTCATCCAGCGCAGGCCCTTGCGGATCGACGGGCCGAAGTCGCTGCCGCCCGCGTCGGTCAGATCGAACAGGGCGGTCGGCGCCATCGCGTGCTGGTGGACGCTGTAGACCGGGTAGCCCTCCACGACACCGCCGGTGCGCGCGTCGTAGTGCCACCACCACTGCCCACCGTCGCCCTGCAGTTCACAGATGCGCGCCGCGCACGCCTCGGACGCGGCCAGCGCCTCCGGATCGCCGCTGTCGCTGGCGTGTGCCCGGGCCAGGGCCTGGAGCGGATACGTCTGGTCGGCGAAGCAGCTCACATGCGACCTGTACCAGGGCACCAGGCCGGGCCCGGTGGCGTGCGGGAACAGCGGGCTGTCCCCGATCCGGGCCCGCAGAAGGCGGTCCCGAGCTGCGGTGAAACGTCTCTCCACGTCGACCGTGCCGCGCGCCGCAGCGAGGGCGGACAGCACCCACGCCGCTTCGACGGTGTACTGCGGCCGGCCCTCGTCGTCCAGGGCGTCCACCTGCGCGAGGGCGTCGGACAACTTGGGGTGGTCGGTCTCGGCGGCGGCCCACGCGATCAGCGCCGCGTCACCGAGGTTGGTCACCGTGGGCAGCGACTGGACCAGCAGACCCGTGAACTCCTGCGCCGTGTGACCACCGAGCACCGCGCGCTGGCGGTCCTCGGGGAGGTACTGGGCGCCCAGCACGGTGATGGCCGCGTACCGGGTGCTGGTCCCGCGCCGCTCCAAGGTCCAGGAACCGCCGGTGGCCTCCCGGCCGATCATGGTGAAGACGAAGGTCTCACCGCCGGGGAGCAGCATCGACGGCAGCCCCGACTCGGCGACCGTGAGGAGCCGTTGGGCGAGCGCGAGCAGCGGTGGTTCCGCACGGCCGAGCGCTGTCAGACGTGTGGTGGTCATGTTTTGGGCACACCAACCCCCCTGTGGGTCCTGTGGTGAACAGACTGGTAACCGCCGCGGCACGAAATGGGCACGCGGCGGAATCAAACGTCAGACATCGTGTATCGGACGTCAGGAATCAGACATCAGACGTCCGGTGTCGGACGTAAAGCGCCGGAGCGGCTGTCGCTCCTCGCTTTTGGCACAGGCGTATCCACCCGGTAACCCCCCCTGGGCACTGGTCAGTGTGCTCATTGTGCGTGGTCTGCATGCTTCGCACACATGTTATGCCTGTAGATGTTCGAAGATTTGCGTTTTGTGGGGCGCGGAAGTTACGCGCGCTCGACGAGTTCGCCGTCCTTCTCCTCGTGCAGCGCGCCCGTCTCGGGGCACTCCCATACGCCCGACTCGCCCGCCCGCTCGGTGAGTCGTACGCCGGCCCGGCCGACCCAGCCGATCCGGCGCGCGGGGACGCCGACCACGAGCGCGAAGTCCGGCACGTCCCGGGTCACCACGGCGCCGGCGGCGACGAGCGCCCAACGGCCGATGCGCACCGGCGCCACACACACCGAGCGGGCCCCCACCGACGCGCCCTCGCCGACGACCACCGCCACGGCCTCCCAGTCGCCGCCGCGCTTCAGCCGGCCCTCCGGGTCCACCGAGCGGGGGAAGTGATCGTTGGTGAAAACCGCGGCCGGGCCGACGAACACCCCGTCGCCGAGCACCGCGGGTTCGTAGACCAGCGCGTAGTTCTGGAGCTTCACGTTGTCGCCGATCCGCACCCCCGGGCCGACATACGCTCCCCGGCCCACGATGCACCCGCTGCCCAGTTGGGCGTCCTCCCGTATCTGGGCCAGATCCCAGACCGTCGTCCCGTCGCCGATCGTGGCCGTTTCGTCGACCTGGGCGGTCGGCTGGATCCTGGAACTCACCTGGTGGAACCTTTCTTCTCGCGGGGCAACAACAGTGCCTTCACGAGATCACCATACGTACGCCGGATCAAGGGGTGACGGTGACCGGCACCCGTCCACGTCGGCCCGCGTCGACCCGGTCGACGGGCCTGGAGATGGCCTCCGGCGGGTGACGGTCACCGTCGTCGACCGCGAGGTCGCCGGTCGCGGCTGTCGCCGTGAGATCGCGGGCGGCCTGGCATTCCGCGTCGGCGGGGAAGTCGTCGCTGCCGGGCGGGCGCAGGGTGACGTTGTTGAACAGCGGGGGCCGGGAAGGCAGTTCCGTGCGGTCGGCGTGGGGGACGACGGCGAGGTCGACGCCGTCCGGATCGCCGCCGCGGACGGTACAGGGCGCGGTGGGTCCGCCCCCGCGGGAGGGTCGGGCCGCCAGGGAGCCGGCGTCGCCGAGCGACCCGTGCACGAGCGCGAGCCGGACGTCGACCGGGCTGTCGGCGAACTCCGTGCGGTGGGCGGTGATTCCGGGGATGCCGAGGTTCGCTGTGCGGCATCACACGGGGGCTCGGCATCGAGGGGCTGACCTGCCACGCCGCAGCCGGGCTCGGGGAGTCCACCGATGCGCAGGACGTCAGCGGTGGGGCCCTGTGAGGCTCGGTACACAGCGGGCTGCGCCCGCGCGGGTCGGCCCGGCGTTCCAGCAGGCTTGCCCTGGACGGGCGGCCGATGGTCGGGTGTCCGTGCCGTCGCTTCACAGAATGCACACCGAAGTTCTTCAGCTCTTTAAGTTTCAAGCGCTAGGCTCGACGGCAGTCGAGTGGCCGACGGCGCCCACACGCCCCGGTGCTCGCTCCCCCCACAGGCACAGGAGACTCGGTGTGCGTGACGACGGCGACGTAGTAGTGATCGGCGGCGGCTATGCCGGCGTGCGGCTGGCGAAACGACTGGACGAGACGGCGAACGTCACCCTGGTGGACCGCAAGGAGGTCTTCTTCCACCGTATTGCCTCCCTGCGCGCCGGCGTGCACCCGGAATGGACGGTCACACCGTTCATTCCGTACGACCGACTGCTGAGGAACGGCCGGGTTGCCGTGGGCAAGGCGGTCCGCGTCGACACCGTCGAGCGGCAGGTGGTGCTGGCCACGGGCGAGTGCCTCCCGTACGACGTGGTGGTGATCGCCACCGGCGCCGACTACCCGGAACCGGCCCGCTTCACCGGCACCACCGTCGAGGAGGCGGCCCAGTCGTTCGCCGGGCACCAGCGGAACATCGCCGCCGCGGAGCATGTCCTCGTCGTCGGTGGCGGGCCCTCCGGCGTCGAACTCGGCGCCGAGATCCGCCTGGCCCGGCCGGACGCCCGGGTCACCCTCGCCCACTCCGGGCCGATACTGCTCCACGCCACGGGCAGCGAACGGGCCGGGAACAGGGCCCGTTCCTGGCTGGAAGCCCACGACGTGGAGGTCCGGCTCGACTCCTTCATGTCGCCCGGCAACGACTTTGGCACCTACCGCGACGCCCACGGCAACGTCATCGACGCCGACCTTTCCTTCTGGGCCACGGGCACCACCCCCAACACCTTCTGGCTGCGCATGGCCGGGCACAGTGACTGGCTGAACCCCTCCGGGCATGTGAAGGTCGACCGGACGCTCCGGGTCGAGGGCCGGCCGGACGTGTTCGCGGTCGGCGACGTGAACGACGTCAGCGAACTCAAGATCACCCCCGTCGCGCTCGCCCAGGCGGACCTCGCCTTCCACAACATCCGTGCCTACCTCCAGGGTTCGGGCAAGCACCGGCGGCAGCCGCGCTTCTACCGCCCGATCCACCGCACCCCGCTCGTCGTGCCGTTCGGCCCCGCCGACGGGGTGACCATGGTGCCCGTGCCCGGCGGCGAGACCGCGGTCCTCGGGGGCCGCACCGCCACCATGGCCAAGGCCAAGACCCTGATGACCCCCTACATGAGGCGCCAACTCGGATACACGGCGGCCTGAGCCCCCTCGCGTGGAGGCAGTATGAAGACCCCGTGGGGGCCGCGTGGAGGCCGTCTTCACCGGGTCCTCAACTGTGGGTCGCGCCCCCGTTGTTACTCCGCCGTACGCCCTGCGGTAGGGTCCCTCCGTTTCCAACTACCGGCTGAACGTAGGCCGGTACGGGGAGTGTTGGAGGGGCGGCGCGACGATGAATTCCCAGTGGGGCGACGGCGGATCCGTGGACCTGGACGGCACACGGTTGGAGGAGCTGACCCCTGAACCGCTGCTGACCAGGGACTACGAGACGCGTCCCGCACTCGTGTACGAACGGCTGCGGCAGCGGCACGGCCCGGTCGCACCGGTCGACCTGCTGGGCGTACCCGCCTGGCTGGTCCTGGGCTACCGGGAGTCGCTCCAGGTCCTCCAGGACGACGACGGGTGGCCGAAGGGGCTGGAGAACTGGCGGGCCCGCTCGGAGGGCCGAGTACCCGCCGACTGGCCGCTCGGACCGTCCCTGGAAGTCAACCATGTGCTGATCCAGGGCGGCCCCGGATACCGGCCGTTGCGGGCTGCCTGGGACGTGGCGCTGAAACCGTTCCAGGATCCGGGCCACCCCCAGGCGAGGCGGCTGAAGAGGGCCGTCACCGCATACGCGGACGAACTGATCAGTCTGATGGGCCAGGGCGGCAGCACGGGCCTGGCGGACCTGTCCGCCCAGTTCTCCCGGCCTCTGCCGCTGATGGTGGCCAGCCGTCTGCTCGGCTTCCCCGGCTCACAGGGCGACGACGCGCTGATGGACATGTGGCGGGTACTGGACGCGGGCCCGGACGCGGAGCCCGCCCTGGAGCGACTGCTGGCGACGCTGGCCGAACTGGCGGCTCTGAAACTGGACAAGCCCGGGGACGACTTCCCGTCGTACCTGATAGCCGCGCACCCCGAACTCTCGCTCGACGAGTTGGCCCGCGAGCTGTTCATGCTGCTGGGCATGACCTCCGACCACGTCGGCATCCTCATCTCCAACACGGTGGTCGAGGTCATCTCGGGCGAGGGCGGCGTACGGGCCAGCCTGTCCGCCGGGATGGTCAGGGAGACCATGAACCGGGTGGTCATGCGCAAGCCGCCGCTCGTCAACTTCGTCCCCCGCTTCGCGGCCAAGGACATGGCGCTGGGCAAATACACGATCCGCGCGGGCGACCCGGTGTGGGTCTCCTCCGCGGCGGCGCACGCCGACCCCCTCTTCGCCGAGAACGTGTGCCCGAGTACCACGGTCAGTACCCGGGCACACCTGTCCTGGGGCGCCGGACCGCGTCAGTGCCCGGCGCGCGAGCTCGCCTCGACGGTCGCGTCGGTCGGAGTGGGCCGGCTGTTCGAGCGGTTCTCGCACCTGGACCTGGCCCTCCCCGTCGACCAACTGCCTTGGCGTTCCTCGCCGTTCATGCGCGGCCTGCGGTCGCTGCCCGTCCGGTACGAGCTCGCCCCGGTGCCCGAGCGACGGTTGGCGTACGACCCGGTGACGCAGTCCGCCGAGACGGAACTGCCGGACCCGTCGGCGCGGCAGCGCTCCTCGCTGTGGCGCTATCTCACGGGGCTGATCCGCACCGCCCGCTGACGCAAACGCCGCCTCCGGCCGCCCTGTTGGGCGCGCCGAGTATTGCGCGACGGTGGCTCGGTGGCTCGGCCACCGGGTCACCGGCGACCGACCGTGTGCGCGTCGGGGCGCCGGTTCGGGCCTGCTGGGCGCTGCGCCCGGTCCGCGCGCACCCGCAGACCGCGCTCACGTGCCGTACACCGGTGCGGGCGGGGGCGCTTCGGTGAGCAGTCCGTGTACCGCCGGACCGATCTCGTCAGGGGTCCAGCGGCGGTCGCGTACCCGCTGGGGTCCGTGCTGCCAGCCGTCGGCGAGGCCGATCGTGCCGCCCTCGGCCTCGAAGACCCGTCCGGTGACGTCGCCCGACCCGGCCGACGCCAGCCACACCACCAGCGGCGAGACGTTGCCGGGATGCGGTGCGTCGAAGCCGGACTCCGGTGCGCGCATCTTCTCGGCGAACGCCTCGACCGCCTCCGTCATCGGGGTGCGGGCGGAGGGAGCGATCGCGTTCACGGTGACGCCGTACCGGGCCAGTTCGGCGGCGGCGATCACCGTGAGCGCCGCGATGCCCGCTTTCGCGGCGCCGTAGTTGCCCTGCCCGACACTGCCCGACAACCCGGCGCCCGAACTGGTGTTGACGACCCGGGCGTCGACCGGCCGGCCCTGCTTGCTCATCTCCCGCCAGTACGCGGCAGCGTGCCGCAGCGGCGCCGCATGCCCCTTGAGGTCGACCTTCAGGACCAGGTCCCAGTCCGCCTCGGTCATGGACACCAGCATCCGGTCGCGATTGATACCCGCGTTGTTCACCAGCGCGTGCAGCGCGCCGAACTCGTCGACGGCCCGCCCGATCAGACGCTCCGCGTACCCCCAGTCACTGACGTCGCCCAGATCGGCGACAGCGCTGCCACCGGCGGCCCCGATCTCCTCGGCCACCACCTTCGCGGCCTCACCCAGGTCATTGACCACGACCCGGGCTCCCTCGGCCGCCAGGGCAAGGGCGTGCTCGCGCCCCAGGCCCTGTCCTGCTCCGGTGACGACGACGACCCGGTCCTGGCAGATTCCGCTCATGTGCCTGCTCCTTCGCTGCCGTTGCCCAGGTCGGCCGCAGTCGTGTCGTCGTTCGCCCTGGTGTCCTGGGGCACCGCTTTCGCAGCCTCGGTCGGGTCGTTGACCAAGACCTGGGCCCTTTCGCCGACCAGTGCGAGGGCGTACTCACGACCGCAGGCCTGCGTCGCTCCGGTGACGACGACTCGATCCGGAGGGATTCCGCTCACGTGCCTGCTCCTTCGCTGTCGATGCCTGCCGCCCCGGTGAGGCCCAGCCGCCGCGCGATGGACTCGCGGTGCTCCGTCGGGCCGCCCCAGTCCGCGGCCAGTGCCCAGGCCCGTTTGGCGTACAGATGGAGGTCGTACTCGGTGGTGTAGCCCATGGCGCCGTGGCACTGGATCGCCGTGCGGGCCGCCTTCCGGGCCGCTTCCGAGGCGAGCACCTTGGCCATCGACGTCCGTACGGCGGCCTCCGGATCCCCGGCCGCCTGCGCCCAGCCCGCCGCGAGGACCGCCGGCCGGGCGAACCGTACCGCCAACTCCACATCGGCCAGGGCGTGTTTGACCGCCTGGAACGAACCGACCGGTACGCCGAACTGGTGCCGCTCCCGGACATGGGCCACGGTCAGTTCGAGCATCCGGCCGACGAGCCCGACCAGCAGAGCGGCCGTGGCCAGCACCCCGCGTCGGTGTGCAATCGCCAGTTCGGCGGGCCCCTCGGCCAGCAGCAGCCCACCGTCGACCGGAGCGTGCACCCGGGCCAACCACCGTGAGCCGTCCACCGAGCCGACCGGCTCGGTGTCCACCTCGTCGCGCGTGTACAGGCGCAACCCGTCACCCTGGAGTACGGCGATCAGGTCGGCGCGTGCGGCGAACGGGACCGGGGCATCGGGGGTGAGGGAGACGGTGAGCAGCGCCGATCCCCTTAGTACGGACGGGAGTTGGGGTGCGCCCGCGGCGGCCAGCAGGGGAGCGCCGACGGCCACCGTCTCGGCGGCGGGGACCGGTAGGCCGCTGCGGCCGAGCGTCTCCATCAGGGGCGGAAGCGCGTTCTCGTCGAGGCCGAGGCCCAAGCCGTCGGCGTTCTCGGGGACCAGGGCGCCGGTGACACCGACCCCGGCCAGCGTGCGCCACACGGCGTCGACGCTCTCGGTGCGGCCACCCGGCCACCCGGCCCGTATCTGTTCGGCGCCGGCCTGCTTGGCCAGTACCTCACCGGCGGCGTCGGCGAGAGCCGCGTCCCGTTCGGTTACGGCGAAGCGCATCGCGTCCGGTCACCTCCTCGGCAGGCCGAGCAGCCGCTCGGCGACGATGTTGCGCTGGATCTCGTTGGTACCGGCGTAGATGGGGCCGGCCAGTGAGAAGAGGAAACCTCGGCTCCAGGGCCCGTCGACCTCCGCCTCGGGCCCGAGGAGTTCCGCCGCCGTCTCGTGCAGGGCGATGTCGAGCTGGGACCAGAACAACTTGTTCAGGCTGGACTCGGCGCCGACCTGCCGCCCTTCGACGATCGAGGTGACCTGTTCCAGGGTGAACAACTCGTAGGCCTGGGCCTCGATCCACGACTGCACGACTCGCTCCCGATGCGCCCCCGGCCCCTTCGCCCGCGCCAGGTCGAGCAGCCGGTCGGCCGTGTGCAGGAAACGGCCGGGGGAGCGCAGGGTCAGCCCGCGCTCGGACCCGGTCGTCGCCATCGCCACCCGCCAACCCTCCCCGACCCCGCCGAGCACATCGGCGTCCGGCACGAGGACGTCGTCGAGGAAGACCTCGGCGAACCCCTCGTCGCCGTCGAGGCGTTCGAATCCGCGGACCGTGACACCGGGCGCGTCCAGCGGAACGAGGAAGTACGTGAGGCCGCGGTGGCGTTCTGCCGCCGGGTCCGTACGGAAGAGGCCGAACAGGTGGGTGCAGAAGGCGCCACGGGTCGTCCAGGTCTTCTGGCCGGTCAGCCGCCAGCCACCGGCCCCCTCGTCGCGGACCGCCCGGCTGCGGATGCCTGCGAGGTCACTGCCCGCGCCGGGCTCGGACCAGCCCTGCGCCCACAGGTCCTGGGCGGCGGCCATCCTCGGCAGAACGCGCCGCTGCTGCTCCTGCGTACCGAACGCGAAGACGGTCGGGGCCAGCAGGAAGATGCCGTTCTGCGTGACCCGCGCGGGCGCCCCGGCCCGGTGGTACTCGTCCTCGAAGACCAGCCACTCCCACAGGGACGCGTCCCGGCCGCCGTACGCCTCGGGCCAGGACACGACCGACCAGCGGGCCTCGAACAGGGCGCGCTCCCACTCCAGATGGGCGGCGAACCCCTCGCGGGTGTCACCGGACGGCAGCGGGTCCGCCGGCACGTTCGCCGCGAGCCACTCCCGCGCCTCCTGCCGGAACGCGTCCTCCTCGGCACTCCAGGTGAGATCCACGGCTCACCCCTCCCCGTCCGTACGGCCGCCGAAGGTGTCGCGGACCTCGGCGGCGACGCCCGACAGGTTGATCTCGAAGGTGAAGCCCTGTTCGTAGCGGTAACTGCGCTTGACGTCCCACAGGTCGATGCCGTTGAAGGCCTCCTTGGCGGCGCGGATCACCATCGGGTTCTTCGCGGCGATGTCGGCGGCGACCTCCAGGGCCCGGTCCCGCAGCCGGTCGGCCGGGACGACATCGAACACCGAACCGAAGGCGTGCAACTCGGCGGCGGACGCGGTGGCGCAGGTGTACATCATGGCCCGGGCCCTGTGCTGCGGGACGAGACGCGACAGGTGCGTCGCGGCGCCCAGCGCGCCCCGCTCCACCTCGGGCAGCCCGAAGTAGGCGTCCTCGGCCGCGACGATCACGTCCGAGTTGCCGACCAGACCGATTCCGCCGCCCAGACAGAAGCCGTGGACCGCGGTGACGACCGGCACCGCACAGTCGTAGACCGCGGCGAAAGCGGCGAAGCAGCCCCGGTTCACCCCGATGACGGCGGTGTGGCCGGGGTCGGCCTGCAACTCCTTGATGTCCACGCCCGCGTTGAAACCGCGGCCCTCGGCACGCAGCAGCACGACCCGCACGTCCGGGTCGCGGCCGAGCTGTTCGACCGTCGCCGCCAGCTGGTACCAGCCCGCCACCGGCAGGGCGTTGACCGGCGGACAGTCGACGACGACCTCGGCGATGCCGCGCTCGTCGACGGCGGCCTTGATGATGTCAGTGCCCATGGGCTCTCTCCCTGTGTCGCGGGCCGGATCGCGGCGCGGCCGACCGTGGTCACCGGTCACTGCTTCGCTCCGGCCGTGGTCAGACGGGTGAGGACGGCGTCGGCCTCCGCGACGATGCGTTCGACGAGTTCGGCGCAGCTGGGCAGGTCGTCGATGACGCCGGCGACCTGGCCGGAGGCGAGGGTGCCCAGGTCCGTCCGGCCGTCGACCATGCTGGCGCGGAGCATCATCGGGGTGTTGGCCGCCATCACGATCTGGGACCAGCCCAGTTCATGGCCGCGGCGCATCGCCAGTCCCTCGCGGACCAGGTCGGACCACGAGGTGCCGGATATCTTCCGGAACGCGACGGCGTGCCGCAGCGAACGGACGAGCCGCGCGGGCGCCCGTTCCCGCAGCAGCCGTTCCACCGCCTCGGTCCGCAGTACGCGCTGGGGGATGCCGTCGAGGACCGGGGTGACGACGGTGTCGGTGACGCCCCGCCCGAGGTACTCGGCCTTGACCGAGCCGCGCACGGTGCTGTCGCTGGTCAGCAGGAACCGCGTGCCCATCGCGATGCCCACGGCACCCTGGGCGAGCGCGGCCACCAGCCCCCGCCCGTCGCGGAAGCCGCCGGCCGCGATGACCGGGATGTCGACGGCGTCCACGACCTGCGGGAGCAGGATCGAGGTGGGGACGCCCCCGGTGTGGCCGCCGCCCTCGCTGCCCTGCACGACGACCGCGTCCACACCCCACGCCTGGACCTTCTCGGCGTGGCGGCGGGCGCCGATGGACGGGATGACGACCAGCCCGGAGTCCTTCAGCTTCCGGATGACGCGTTCGTGGGGCGCGAGCGCGAAGGACGCGATCTTCACGCCCTCGCGCACCAACAGGTCACCGCGTTCCAGGACGTCGGGGGAGTCGCCGCGCATGTTCACGCCGAACGGCGCGTCGGTGCGTTCCCGGACGGCGCGGACGGCGTCCCGGGTCTCGTCGAGGGAGAGCGTCGCACTGGCCAGGATGCCGAGCCCGCCGGCCGCCGCGGTGGCCGCAGTCAGTTCGGGGCCTGACACATACCCCATGCCGGTCTGCACGATGGGGTAGCGGACGCCGACCAGATCGCACAGCACGGTGTGCAGGGCGGGATGGACAGGGGCGATGGGGGCGCTCATACCGGTCTCCTTCGCGCGCCGGGGCGGGGACGAATCCTCGGGCCCGGCTTCCGAGGGGTTGTCGGTCTGGTCAACGTAACCTAACAAGTGTTTGATAGGTAAGACTCCGTAAGGGTGAGAGCGTGGGAGGGATCAGTCCATGGGTGACAAGTCGATGTCCCTGGAGGACTTCGCCGGCACCGTCGAGTCGGGGATGACGATCGGTATCGGCGGGTGGGGATCGCGACGCAAACCGATGGCACTCGTGCGTGAACTGCTGCGTTCCGGCGTGCGCGATCTGACCGTCGTCACGTTCGGCGGCCCGGACGTGGGGCTGTTGTGCGCGGCGGGGAGGGTCCGCAAGCTCGTCTACGGCTTCGTGTCGCTGGACAGCATCGCCCTCGACCCGCACTTCCGCGCCGTACGGGAGCGGGGCGGTGTGGAGACCGCCGAGTACGACGAGGGCATGTTCGTCACCGGCCTGCGGGCCGCCGCGAGTCGCCTGTCCTTCCTGCCCACGCGCGCGGGCCTCGGCTCCGACGTCCTCACGATGAACCCGGACCTGGTGACGATCGCCTCCCCGTACGCCGACGAGGAGTACGTCGCGATGAGGGCCCTGCGGCTCGATGTCGCCCTGGTGCACGTCAACCGGGCCGACCGGGCGGGCAACGCCCAGTATCTGGGCCCGGACCCGTACTTCGACGACCTGTTCGCGATGGCGGCCGACCGCTGTTATGTGAGCACCGAGCGGATCGTGGAGCCGCAGGACCTGCTCGCCGCCGGGCCCGCGCAGTCACTGCTGATCAGCCGGCTCTTCGTCAACGGGGTCGTCGAGACACCTCGTGGCGCCCACTTCACCTCGTGCGATCCCGACTACGAGCGGGACGAGGCCTTCCAGGCGCACTACGCGTCGGCGGCGCGGGACGCAGACTCCTGGCAGCTGTTCCGTAAGACGTTCCTCGACGGCGACGAGCAGGCGTACCACGAGGCCGTGGCGGAGTTCCACGCCCACCGCGAGGGACAGGAGGAGGGGCGATGACGGAGATCACCCGGGCCGAGGTGTGCGCCGCCGCCTGCGCCGACGCATGGCGCGATGCCGGGGAGGTGCTCGCGCACACGGCCGGTGTGCTGCCCTCGGTCGGAGCACGGCTCGCCCGCCTGACGACCAGCCCGGACCTGGTGCTGACCGACGGCGAGGCCTACTTCATGAGCGATCCGCCGCCGCTCGGCAAAACCGCCGCGGACGGCGGCGTCGTCGAGGGCTGGGTGCCCTACCGGCGGGTCTTCGACATCGTGGCCAGCGGCCGTCGTCAGAGCATGATGGGGGCCAGCCAGATCGACCGCTACGGCAACCAGAACATCTCCCTCATCGGCGACTGGCGCCGGCCCACGCGGCAGCTCATCGGCGTGCGCGGCGCTCCGGGCAACACGGCCAACCACCGCACCGACTACTGGGTGGCCCGGCACACCCCGAAGGTCTTCGTCGAGAAGGTCGACGTGGTCTGCGGCGTGGGCAACGACCGTGCGCGCGGCGCCAAGGGGCTCGGATTCCACGACCTCGGCGTGGTGATCACCAACCTCGCGGTCCTCGACTACGGGGACGACGGACGGCTGCGCGTGCGTTCCCTGCATCCCGGCGTCACCGCGGACGAGGTCCACGCGAACACCGGCTTCGCACTCGACGCGACCGGCGCTCCCGAGACCCGCCTGCCCGACGAGACCGAACTGCGGCTCATCCGCGAGGTCGTCGACCCGCGCGGCCTGCGCGAGCGCGAGGTGAGCCGGGGCGCCGGGTCGTAGGACCCGGCACCCCGGCTCGTCATCGGGACAATCGGGCGGTCAGCAGGGGGAGTTGGTCTGGGTGAGCAGACCGAGGCGCCATGGCAGCGTGTTGTAGTCGCCGGTGGCGCTGGGGTTCATGCCCTGGTAGAGGTACTGGAGTTTGCAGGCGGGGATGGTGAGTGTCTGGTCGTAGCCCGCGCGGATCATCTCGCCGTGGCTGATGTCCTTGGTCCAGGCGCCGGCGGGGAAGGTGGTGTTGTTCGCCCGGGCGAAGGGGTTGCTCTCGGAGGCGGCCAGGGGCGTCCACGATCCGGCGATGCTGCCGGCGGTCCAGGAGCGGAACCAGCGCCTGCCGTCCGAGCCGATGGCCTCGACGAGCATCAGATACTGGTTGGAGCCCTGCACCTTGTAGATGTTGCTCGCTTCCCACAGGGCGTACTTGTTGGAGTCCTGGGCCACGACGACGGTGTTGGTGAAGCCGTTCGGGAACTGACCGACGGTCGTCTGCGAGCGGTACAGGTGGCCGTTGTCGTCGGAGGAGAACAGGTAGCAGTTGGCGCTGTCGCAGATCACCCACATGTCGACCCAGTAGCCGTTGCCGATGTTCTGCTTGATGATGTCCGGCATCGCCGAGTAGAAGTTGCGGGGCGCGCTCCACCCGTTGGGGTTGCTGATGTCGGAGTTGGTGGAGTACGAGGCGTTGCCGGTCTGGTAGACGAGGTACCACAGCTTCTGCGGGGCGTTGTAGAACACCTGGGGCGCGGCCCGGTATCCCGTGCCGATCGCGGTGCGGTCCAGGTAGTAGTGCGTGGCCGAACCCGCCTGCGACCAGTCGGTGAAGCTGAGGTAGACGAGGTTGTACCCGGAGGCGCTCGCCGTGCTGGCGAACACGTGGTACTTGCCGTTGTAGTAGACGACCGTCGGGTCCTTGAGCGCCGCGATGTTGTGGGTGGCGTCCGGTTTCGGCCCGATCAGCGCGCCACTGGAGCTCCACTTGAAGCTGGTGGGCAGGGCAGCCGCCGAGGCGCCCGAGCGGGTGTTCGCCGTCTGCGCCGCCACCGCGACCGCGCTACCGCCCAGCGCGGTCAGTGTCGCCTGGTAGGCCGCCTTCTTGTTGCCGTTGCGGTCGAACAGCAGCGGGTTGTCCCCGCTGCGCCACGAGTCGCTGTCCCGGATGCCCCACACCGTGATCCCGGTACAGCGCGCCACGTTCATGCACGCCCGGACGGTGTTCGTGTACGCGGCCGACGGCGCCTGCGCGATGTCGAGTTCGGTGATCTGTACGTCCACACCGAGCGCCGCGAAGCTCGACAGCGTGGTCTGGAAGTTCGACGGCGGGCCGCCGGTGCCGAAGTGCGCCTGGAAGCCCACGCAGTCGATGGGCACCCCGCGCGCCTTGAAGTCGCGCACCATGCGGTAGACGCCCTGGGTCTTGGCGTCGGTCCAGTTCTCGATGTTGTAGTCGTTGTAACAGAGCTTGGCTGCCGGGTCGGCCGTCCGCGCGGTGCGGAAGGCCTGCTCGATGAAGCCGTCGCCCAGCAGGTTCTGGAACACCGAGGAACGGTGTGCGCCGCTCCCGCCGTCGGCGAACGCCTCGTTGACGACGTCCCAGGCGTAGACCTTGCCCTTGTAGTGGTTCGCCACGGTGGTGATGTGGTTGTTCATCACGCTGCGCAGCGTGTTCGCGTCGGTGATCGAGCTGACCCAGCTGGGCAGTTGGGAGTGCCAGACCAGGGTGTGGCCGCGCAGACGCTGCCCGTGCGACGAGGCCTGGTTGGCGATCTGGTCGCCGGGACCGAAGTTGAACGAGCCGCGCGTGCGCTCGGTGGTGTCCCACTTCAGCTCGTTCTCGGGCGTGACCATGTTGAACTCACGGTTCAGGATGGTCGCGTAGGTGGTGTCGCCGAGCTTGCCGGCGGCCACCGCGGTCCCGAAGTACCGCCCGGACTGGGCCGCCTGGGCGCCCAGAGTGGTGGCGCGGACGTCCGCCCCGGTCCCGGCCGCGGGCACGGCCGAGGCCGTACCGGTCGCCAGCAGAGCGGTCGCGGCCAACAGACCGAGTGCCGGTGCCCGGCGCCGGCCTGCTCGTTTCAGAAGGGTCATCTGCTCTCCTCGTACGGTCATGTGCGGGATGCGGGTGCGGATGTGTGCCCATTGCCATGTGCGGGTGGTGCGGGTGGTGCGATCAGGGGGTGGACAGCTCGAAGCGGGCGATGCGGACCGCCCCGCCGAGCGCCTGTGTGGCGTGGTTGAAGAGGGCGAAGCGGTAACCCATGAAGAACTGCCAGCTGTTGCCCATGGTGAAAGCGGGCCCCAGCCGGACGAAGTTGACGCCGTCGGTGCTGTAGGAGAACGTCCCCGGGCGTGACGATCCGGGCCGGATGTCGGCCGTGGCGCGCAACCAGACCCGGCCACCGGAGACGCCGGCGCTCGCGGCCTCGTTCCCCGTGCCGGTGGTGTTCCAACTGCCGTCCATGGTGAGCCCGTTGACCATCACCACCCGGGTCGCGCCGCCGTCGCGCTTGATACCGATCCACGCGGAGGAGTCACGCAGGAGCGCCAGTCCGGCGCGGTCGCCGTCCCGCATCGCCGAGAAGTCGAGCTGGACGGTGGCGGTCGAGGTGGGGCCCTGGACGCGGTGGGTGAGGGTGTTGCGGGCCCAGTACAGGTCGTTGGTGACGGTCGCGGTCCGCAGGGTGAGGCCGTTGCCGACCGACCACTTGGTGTTGTCCGGGTTGTGGTTCCACTCCCACTTCGGCTTGAGCGTCGTACCGTCGAACGTGTCGACGCCCGTCATCGGGGCGACCTGCCGGGGTGGCGACGGAACGACGGGGCCGGGATACGACGCGCCCCACCCGCCGTTCACGAGTTGTACGACGGGCCAGCCGTCCGCGGTCCAGGTGACCGGCGCCAGCACGGGGACCCGGCCGCCGGGGAAGGCGTCCACGAAGGCCAGGTAGTACCAGGCCCCGTTCTGCGTCTGCACGAGCCCGCCCTGGTGCGGGACACCGCCGCCGGAGATCGGCCCGGGCAGGTCGAGGAGGACCTGCCGCAGGGTGTACGGGCCGAAGGGGCCGCTCGTCGACCTCAGGATGTACTGGCCGTTGGCCGGGCGGGTCAGGAAGATGTAGTGGTTCCCGTTGATCCGGTAGAAGCGCGAGCCCTCCAGGGTGCCGATGCTCGACGGCGTGCTGAACACCTGCTGCGCCCGGACCTGTGTGCGGCCGTCCGCCGAGAGCTGGGCCACGCTGATGGTGCTGTTGCCGTACGCCACGTACAGGGTGTCGTCGGTGTCGACCAGCAGACCCGCGTCGTAGTAGGCCGTGTTGAGCGTCGTGAGCCGGTTCCAGGGGCCCTCGACGCCGGTGGCGGTGTAGACGTAGGTGCGGGCGAAGTCGATCTGGCCGAGCCAGTAGAAGGTGCGGTTGCTCGGGCGGTAGGCGAGCGACGACGCCCAGATGCCGCGTACGTAGCCGCGGGCGCCGTTCAGGTCGTACTTGGACCCGAAGTCCAGGACGGGCACGGAGTGACCGGCGAACTCCCAGTTCACCAGGTCGTACGAGCGGAGGATCGGCGCTCCGGGTGAGTAGTGCATCGTCGACGCCGAGTAGTAGTACGTGTCGCCGACGCGGATGATGTCGATGTCCGCGAAGTCCTGCCAGAGCACGGGGTTCGTGTACCGCGCGGCTGCCGGGACTGTCTGTGCGGACGCGGCCGCTGTTCCGGGCAGGGCCGCTCCCACGACCAGACCGGTCGCCGCCGACAGTGCGTTCCGGCGCGTGCGGGGTTGATGTAGCCATGACATGTGAGCGCTCCTCTTGTCTGGGGGCTAAGAGGTGTGCGAAGTCGGGCGGTGGTGAGGAACCGGGCTCTTATTGTTCGAGATGTCGAACGTTGGCCGTGTCTTCGGGCATCTTGGATACTAGAAGGCGCGTGGCGCGCGTCAATACCCCTCGCATCATTCGCTTTTCACGTCGAAAGGTTTCGCTGCTTCTCGCCTGTGAGCAGTCGCCGCGGATTGGCGATACGGAAGGCGTACGCCGCCGCTCCGCCCAGACCGAATCCGGGGTGCAGCGGCGGCTGGGCGTAGGGCCGGTCCGAGCCCTGGACGACGGCGCCGGCGCCGAGGGCGCGGACGATCGCGTCGACGGCGCGAGGACCGTACGACGACGTGTCGACGAAGACGCCCGGGTCCGCGTTCCCCTCCGAGCCGCCGCCGCGGGCCGCGAAACGCTCCCCGTGCAGCGGGGCGAGCCCGGCCAGCAGGGCGAAGCACACGCGCAGGTGCGGATGGCGGGGCCGGCCGAAGGCGCGGAAGGCGAACCAGGCGGCGTGCATCTGCTGGACGTACGGGACCATCGCCGGCCACCAGCCGGGCCCCTGCGGCTCGCCGGCCGCCGGTCCCGGGTGGACGAACAGCGGCAGGTCGCGTTCTTCGAGCAGGTCGAGCAGCGGGGCGCACCGCGCGTAACCGGAGGCGTCGGCAAGGGCGTTCGCCGGGAGCTGGAGGCCGGCGAACCCCCGGTCGAGGTCCTTGGCCGTCGCGTTCGCGTCGATGTCCCGCACGCAGGCGGCGGCCCAGGCGTCGAAAGGTTTCGGGAGTGCGGCCGATCCGTCGTGATACGCGTCCAGCAGGGGCCGGGCCTCGGCGGCGGGCAGCCACTCCACGCCGATCGGGGCGGACAGCGAGACGAGCACCTGGCCGAGACCGTCGGCGGCGGCGAGTTCCGCACGGCCGGCCATGTCGTGGTCGGCGGGCGGGATCTCGTAGGGCGGCTCACCGTGCAGGTACAGGGTCCAGCCGTCGAGGAACGGTGGTTCGCGGCGCGAGCGCAGGGCTGTCACCAGCGACGGGGTCCACAGATGCTGGTGCACGTCGACGCTGGTCATGACGTTCCTCCCGCCGGGGGTGACGATTCTTCCAGGATCGCGCGCAGCGCGCCCCGGACGTCGTCGGACCCCAGGATGCCCCGACTCACCGCCTCCACGTCCACCCCGCAGGGCCGGTCGTCGTCGAGGCGGGGCACGGCCGCCCGGATCGCCCGGTGCAGAAACCGGGGTCCACGCCCCAGGGCGGCCGGCGCCGCCAGGTCCACCGCCTGCGCGGCGACCACGGCCTCCAGGGCGAGCAGCAGCCGCAGCCGGGCGAGGATCGTGACCAGCCGTCGTGCTCCGAGCGACGCGTTGGTCGAGTCGTCCTCGACGGCGTCCGCGCCGTGCCGGGGATCGGTGGACACCGGTGCGGACAGCATGCGGATCTCGGCGACGAGAGCCTGCGCGGTCTTGGTCAGGGGCGCGAAGCCCGAGCGCTCCGGTCCGTACGGCGAGAGGTTCGCAGGCAGTCCGCTGACCGTGGGATCGAGCAGGCGGCGCGTACGTTCGGCGGAGACCGCTGCCGTCTGCGTCAGCGACAGGGCGAGGGTGTCGAGGGCGAGTGCCAGCGCCGGGGTGTGGAAGTTGCCGGCGGAGAGGATCTCGCCGGTGTCGGGCAGCACCACCGGGTTGTCGCCGCAGCCGTTCAGCTCCGGATCCAGGGCCGCGCCGGCGAAGTCCAGGGCCGCGTACCCGGCGCCGTGCACCTGGGCTGCGCAGCGCAGGCTGACGGGGTCCTGGACCCGCCGTGCGTTGCGCGGATCGCCCAGCTCACCGCCGTCCAGCAGGGCGAGCAGTTCGCGCGCGGCGCGGGACTGGCCGGGGGCGGGGCGCAGGCCCAGTACGCGCGCGTCGAGCGGACTCGTGTTCGCCCGGAAACCCTCGTAGGTCAGTGCCGTGACCGCCTGGGCCAGGGCGAGGACCGCGGTGGCCTCGTGCAGGACGAGCGCGCCCTGCCCGGCCGCCAGCGGGCTCGCGCTGCACAGCACGTGCCCGTCCTTGGGGCCGAGCACGGCCGGTGTGAGACCGGCCCGCCGCAGAGCCGTGGCGCCGTCGAGCACCTCCCCGTCGAACTCGGCACTGCCCTCGCCGATGACGACCAGGCCGACATGAGCGAGCTGGCACAGGTCGGAGGCGCCGATCGACCCCACCTCGGGGATCACGGGATGCACCCGCGCGTTGAGCATCGCCACCAGCAGCCGCGGGATCTCCGGCCGCACCCCGCTGCCGCCGCCCGCGATGCCGTTCACCCGGGCGAGGAGGGCGGCGCGTACGACAGGGACGGGCAGCGGATCGCCGACCGCGTTCGCCCGTCCCCGAACCGTACGGACGCTGAACTCCTCCAGTTCGGCGCGCGGCAGGGCGTAGGAGGAGCGGGTGCCGAGTCCTGTTGTCAGGCCGTACGTCGGTACCTGGCGGTCGACGATGTCCTCGACGACGGCCCGCTCACGCTCCAGCCGCGGCGACACCTCGTCCGCGAGGTCGACCCGGGCGCCAAGGTGGGCGACGGCGACGACATCGTCGTACGACAGTGTCCGCCCGTCGACGACGACCTCCACGATGCCGGTCCCGATGCCATCGCCGGTCATGAGAAGCGGAGTTTCTGGCCGAGGCCGTGTTCCTCGGCCTTCCGCAGCATGGCGGCGCCCAGCGCGATGTCGGAGAGGGAGAGGCCGCGGTGCCAGAACAGGTTCGTCTCCTCGGGGCTCTCCCGGCCGGGCCGGCGGCCCACGACGATCTCGCCCAGCTCGCCGGGCAGATTGGCCTTGTTGAGCCGGCCGGAGTCCACGTGGGCGCGCAGGGCGCCGAACGGTCCGGCGTGGGCCTGGCCCCAGTCGTCGACGACGATCTTGTCCATGATGTCCGTGAGGCTCAGCTCGACCGCGCTGTTCGCCTCCTCGACGGCGTCGAGGATCTCGGAGTCGGTCAGTTCCAGCTGCTCGATGTCCGAGCCGTTCAAAAAGGTGAACCAGGCCGGTTTCATGCCGGTGTCTCCCCATAATTCGGACGTCCTGGCCTGATTTCGTGTGATTGTAACGTGCCGTTTACAGCCGGGCATTGACGTTTCATTCAGTCACGGATCACTCTGCATGACTATATGCAGTCAGGTAAGGGGCAGCCTTGATCAGATTCGATGCAGTGAGCAAAAATTATCCAAACGGGACGACAGCGGTGGACGGACTGTCGCTGGAGTTGGCCGAGGGTGGACTCACGGTCCTGGTCGGTCCCTCCGGCTGCGGCAAGACCACCACCCTGCGCATGGTCAACCGCATGGTGGAGCCCACGGCCGGGACGGTGAGCCTGCGTGGCAAGGACATCCGGGAGGTCAACGCCCCCGAGCTGCGCCGCGGCATCGGATACGTGATCCAGCACGCGGGACTGTTCCCGCACCGCACCATCCTCGACAACATCGCCACCGTTCCGCTGCTGCTCGGCTGGAGCCGGAAGAAGGCCCGCGCGCGGGCGGCGGAACTGCTGGAACTGGTGGGGCTGCCGAGCGAGATGGCCAAGCGCTATCCGAACCAGCTCTCCGGCGGGCAGCAGCAGCGCGTCGGGGTGGCCAGGGCGCTGGGCGCCGACCCGCCCGTACTGCTGATGGACGAGCCGTTCAGCGCGGTCGACCCCATTGTCCGGGCGGAGCTGCAGGCGGAGTTCATCCGGCTCCAGAAGGAACTGCACAAGACGATCGTGTTCGTCACCCACGACATCGACGAGGCGATCAAACTCGGCGACAAGATCGCCGTGTTCCGCACCGGCGGCAAGCTGGCACAGTTCGACACCCCCGAACGGCTGCTCGCCGATCCCGCCGACGACTTCGTCGCCGGCTTCGTGGGGCACGACCGGGGCATTCGCCGGCTGTCCTTCGTGAACGCGGCCGACGTACCGCTGCGCGACGGTCCGGTGCTGCCGGCGACCTCGCCGGTGGCGTCGGCACGGTCGGGCGACGAGCCCTGGGTGCTGGTCGTCGACGACGGCCGTCGGCCGCTCGGCTGGGCGGCGGTCGCCGACCTGCCGGCGAGCGGCACCCTCGCGGACGTCCCGCTGGCACCCCTCGGCCACACCTTCAGCCTCGTCGGCGACTCGGCACGGGCCGCCCTCGACTCGGCGCTCCTGTCGCCCGCCCGCCTCGCGGTGGGTGTGGACGCGCACGGCGCCGTGGTCGGAGTCGCGGACGCCCACGAACTGTCCGCGGGGACGGCCGACACCGCCGGGGCGGGCGGTGAGAAACGATGAGTGACGGCGAGCCGCTCATCCGGTGGCAGTGGATCGGCGATCACGCCGGTGAACTGGCCGACTACACCGGAACCCATCTGAGACTCGGTCTGCTGCCGGTGCTGTTCGGGCTGATCATCTCGGTACCCCTCGGCATCCTCTGCCACCGCTATCGCTGGCTGTACCCACCGGTGCTGACCGTGGCCAACATCCTGTACTCGATCCCGTCGCTGGCCCTGTTCATGATCTTTGTCCGGTACACGGGGCTCACCGAACGCACGGTGATGATCCCGCTGACGATCTACACGCTGTCGGTGCTGGTGCCCAACGTCGTGGACGGGCTGGCCTCGGTCCCCGAACCGGTCCGGCTCGCGGCCACCGCGATGGGGTTCGGCACCATACGGCGGGTCGTCCAGGTCGAACTGCCGATCGCGGTACCCGTCGTCATCGCCGGTGTACGTGTCGCGGCCGTGTCGTCCATCAGCCTGGTCGCGGTGGGACAACTGATCGGACAGGGCGGACTCGGGTACTACATCACCCGTGGTCTCCAACTCGACTTCCCGACTCCGATCATCACCGCCATCGTGCTGATCATGCTGCTCGCGCTCGCCACCGACGCGATCCTCGTCCTCGCACAGCGGCTGCTGACCCCGTGGTCCCGGAACAAGGTGACGGCGCGATGAACGACTTCCTGAACCAGATGCGGCTCGTGGGGGACTGGCTGACGTCCTCGAAGCAGTGGCACGGCGACGACGGCATCCCCCACCGGCTCCTCGAACACCTCACCTACAGCGGTGTGTCCCTGCTGTTCGCGGCCCTCATCGGGCTGACCCTCGGGCTGCTCGTCGGACACACCGGCCGCGGGGCGTTCGCCGTGGCCAGCGTGGCGAACCTGGCGCGGGCGATCCCCACCTTCGGCCTGGTGGTCCTGGTCGTCACCCTCGCCGGGCTCAGCACGACACCCGTACTCGTCGCCCTGGTCGCGCTCGCGGTCCCGCCCATCCTCATCAACACCTACGAGGGCGTCCGCGGCGTGGACCCCGCCACCAGGGACGCGGCCCGCGGGGTCGGCATGACCGAGTGGGAGGTCCTGGCACGCGTGGAGGTGCCGATGGCGCTGCCGCTGATCCTGCTCGGCCTCAGGGTCGCCGCGATCCAGGTCGTGGCCACCGCGACCGTGGCCGCCTACCCCGGTCTCGGTGGCCTCGGCCGCTTCATCGTCGACGGACTCTCCCGCAACGACTACGAGCTGGTCATCGGCGGCTCGACCGTCGTCGTCGTACTGGCACTCGTCGTCCAGGTCGCCTTCACCGGGCTGCGGCGCGTCGTCGTCTCGCCGGGCCTTCGCGTCTCGCCGTCGAAGTCCTGAGTCCATTGAGTCACCTGAACCTTTTGATCCCTCTGATCCCTCTGATCCCTTGAACTTCCGAGCTTCCGGGCTCCGAGAAAGGAAACACCCATGAGCACCACCCGAGGCGTCCACCGCGGCGCCGCGTTCGGTCTGATCGCCGCGCTCTCGCTCACCGCCTGCGGCGGGGGCGACGACAGCGACAGCAACCCGCTGACGGGCGACAGTGCCGGCAGCGGCAGCGGGAAATCCATTGTCGTCGGTTCGGCGAACTTCCCCGAGAACCAGCTGCTCGCCGAGATCTACGCCCAGGCGCTGGAGGCCAAGGGCCTGAAGGTGACCAGAAAGTTCGACATCGGCGCCCGCGAGGTCTACTACGACCAGGTCGTCAAGGGCGGCATCGGTGTCTTCCCGGAGTACAACGGCGCCCTGCTGTCGGTGGCGGTCGACAAGAACAGCACCGCCACCAGCACGGAGCAGGTCAACGCCGAGCTCAAGGCGAAGCTCCCCTCCTCGGTGGAGATCCTCGACTCCGCCGCGGCCGAGGACAAGGACTCGGTGACCGTCACCTCCGAGACCGCCGCCAAGTACAGCCTCAAGACCCTCGCCGACCTCAAGCCGGTCGCCAAGGACATGACGATCGGGGCCGGTTCCGAGTTCAAGACCCGCACCCAGGGCGGGGTCGGCCTGAAGACGGTCTACGGCGTCGAGTTCGGCAAGTTCCAGCCGCTGGACGCGGGCGCCCAGACCACCCTGGTGAAGCTGCTCAAGTCGAACGACGTGCAGGCCGCCAACCTCTACACCACCGACCCCGCCATCGTCGAGGACAAGCTGGTGGTGCTGGAGGACCCGAAGAACCTCTTCTCCTCGCAGAACATCACGCCCCTGGTCTACAAGTCGGCGGTCGACGACACGGCCAAGGCGGCGCTCAACGCCCTCTCGGCGAAGCTCACCACCGAGGACCTGCTGGAGATGATGAAGAAGCTCGTCAACGACAAGGAGGACTCCAGCGCCGTCGCCAAGGAGTGGCTGACGAGCACCGGTCTCGTGAGCTGACCCGGTTCCGCGCACACACCGTCCGCCCTCTCTCCCGCCCGGCACGCCGGGCAGGGGAGGGGGGACCGAACACGACCGTCCCGGGGAGCAGATGAGTGACGGCGCCGGCACCGGCACGGCCGCCCAGGCCGGTTCCTCCGCACGGCTGCACCAGCTCTTCGAGGGACGCCGGCTCACCCCGACACAGCGCCGCATCGCACACTGTCTGGTCCGTCAGGCGGCGGACGTGCCCTTCCTGTCGAGCGTGCAACTGGCCCATCTGGCAGGCGTCAGCCAGCCGTCGGTGACCCGGTTCGCGGTCGCCCTCGGCTTCGACGGGTACCCGGCGCTGCGCAGACATCTGCGGGAGGTCGCCCCCGCCGGTACGGAGCCGGAGGAGCAGTCGGCCAACCCGTACCAGCAGGCCGTACAGACCGAGATCGACAACCTGCGGCAACTGGCGTCCCTGCTCGCGGACCCCGGACCCGTGGAACGCGCGGGGCGGCTGCTGGCCGCCTCCCGGCCCCTGCCGGTGCTCGGGCTGCGCGCCTCCGCCGCCCAGGCGCGGGGGTTCGCCTACTTCACGGCCAAGGTCCATCCCGACGTACGGCTGCTCGACGAGGGCGGCTCGCTGCTCGCCGACCGGATCGACGCGGCCCGGCAGGCCGGTGCGAGCGCGCTCCTGTGCTTCGCGCTGCCGCGCCACCCGCGTGAGGTCCTCGATGCCCTCGACCATGCCCGTGACGCGGGGCTGACGGTGGTGACGATCGCCGACGGCACGTTCGCCCCGGTGGCCGCGCACAGCGATCTGCTGCTGCCGGCGGCCGTGGGCACCGGCCTGGTGTTCGACACCGTGAGCGCTCCGATGCTGCTGGGGCAGGTTCTGCTGGAGGCCATGTGCGACGCCCTGCCGGACGCGCAGGCCCACCTGGAGGAGTTCGACGCGCGGGCCGCGGCGCGGGGGCTGTTCGTCGAGTGAGCCCGCCCCCCTGTCCCCTGACCGGCCACCAAGAGAAGGTTCGCACCGGATGACACCCCGCACTGTCGACTCCAGCCCGCTCGGCGCCGCCACCACCCTCGCCGAACTCGCCGGCGACCCGCATCCGCGACTCGCGCTGCTCCGCGCCCTTGAACCCGTCTCCTGGCTGCCGGAGTTGAACGGCTGGCTGGTGACCCGGCGCGATCTCGCTCTGACCGTGATGCGCGACGCCGCGACCTTCACCGTCGACGACCCCCGCTTCTCCACCGCCCAGGTCGTCGGCCCCAGCATGCTCTCCCTCGACGGCGACCAGCACACCCGCCACCGTGAACCCTTCAACGCTCCCTTCCGCCCGAGGGCGGTACGTGAGGGCTTCACCGTCTGCATCGAACGCGAGACCGACCGGCTGATCACCGCGCTCCCGTCGACCGGCGCCGCCGACCTGCGGCGCGCCTTCGCCGGACCGCTCGCGGTCGCCGTGGTGACCGAGGCGCTCGGCCTCACCGGCACCACCGCTGACACGGTGCTCGCCTGGTACGACGCCATCGTGCGGTCGGTCTCCGACATCACCGCCGGACATACGGCGGGCCCCGCGGGCACCGACGCCTACGCGCGACTGAGGTCCGCCGTGGAAACCACCGTCGCCGACCGGGACAACGCCTCGCTCCTCGTCGCCGCCGCCGGACGGCTGACCGTGCCCGAGGTGGCGTCCAATGTCGCCGTCCTGATGTTCGGGGGCATCGAGACCACCGAGGCGATGATCACCAACGCGCTGCTGCACCTGTTCCGGCACCCCGCCCAACTTGCCCTCGTCCGGGACGACTTCGACCTCCTGGACGGCGCGATCGAGGAGTCCCTGCGCCTCGAACCCGGCGCCGCGGTCGTGGACCGCTACGCCACCCGGGACACCGTCCTCGGCCCGGCCGCGATCCGCCGCGGCGACCTGGTCACCGTCTCCCTGACCGGCGCCAACCGCGACCCCGCAGTCTTCCCCGACCCCGACCGGTTCGACGTCCGCCGTGAGAACGCCCGCCTCCAACTGGCCTTCGCCCACGGCCCCCACCACTGCCTCGCCGCGCACCTCGCCCGCCTGGAGACCCGCATCGCCCTCCACCGCCTCCTCGAACGCCTGCCCGGCCTGCGCCTCGACCCGGACCACCCCGCCACTGTGCGGGGCCTGGTCTTCCGCAAGCCGTCAGCTGTGCGTGTGCTGTGGGACGCTCCCGCCTGACGAGGGGTGTTCTGTGGTCACCGGCCGGGGGAGTAGCCGGGCCGGCCATCAGGATCCAACAGAGTCCGACAAGAATCTTGCTTCGGCTGTGTTCGAAGTCCTAGGGTGAGCCTGGCTCGGCAGCTCCCACTGTCACCAGCAGTTGTGTGCTGAATCAATACCAACTCCTGCACCGCCTCGGTGAGTTGAGCCGTCACCGATGACCAAAGCGCTGCCGGATTCCGGGTCGATTGTCAACAGTAACGAACACGATCTGACGCACCCTCGGTCCGTGCAGCGCACTGTCGTACCGAGGAAGGCCACGGTCATGCCGCACCCCCACGAGTTCGCCGTCAGCCGCCGCCGTCTTCTGGAGGGCGGAGCCGCCGTCCTCGGCGCGCTCGCCCTGTCCGGACCGGCCGCCGCCCACCGGGCCGCCGCCGCGGACGCGTCGGACGCCACCCCCGAGTGGAACGGCCACATCGACGTCTTCCGCGTCGGCACCGAACCCGCGCACACCACGCTGATGCCGTACGCGACCCTCGCCCAGGCCCTCGCCGCCGACCGCACCCGCTCCCCGTACCGGCAGAGCCTCGACGGCACCTGGAGGTTCGCGTACGTCGACCGCCCCGACGACCGGGACACCGACTTCTACCGCACCGACCTCGACGACCGCGCCTGGGACACCATCCCCGTCCCCTCCGCCTGGCAGCTGCACGGGTACGACAGCCCGATCTACATCAACAGCGACTACCCCTGGTGGGGCGCCAACGGCCGGGGCGAGGAGGCACAGCCGCCGGCCGCCCCGACGGTCCACAACCCCGTGGGCCAGTACCGCCGCACCTTCACCCTTCCGCGCGACTGGTCGGGACGCCGGACGTTCCTCCACTTCGAGGGCGTCAAGTCGGCCCACTACGTATGGATCAACGGCACGCTGGTCGGCTACCACGAGGACTCCTACGACCCCTCCGAGTACGACATCACCCCGCACCTGAAGCCGGGCACCAACCAGATAGCCGTGGAGGTCTACCGCTACTCCGACGGCGACTGGCTGGAGGACCAGGACATGATCCGGCTGAGCGGCATCTTCCGCTCGGTCTACCTCTACTCCACCCCGGCCGTGCGCCTGCGCGACTTCCGGCTCGACACCCCGCTGAGCGACGACTACTCGGCGGCCGAACTGTCGGTCACCGCGAACGTGCGCGACTACGGCGGCAAGGGCGCCGGTCAGTACTCCGTCGAGACCCAGCTGTACGACGCGGGCGGGCACCCGGTGTGGTCGCGTCCGCTCCAGCAGACCGTCGCACTCGGCGCCGGCGAGGAGAAGTCCGTACAGGCCGCGAAGGCCGTGCCCGCGCCGCGTCTGTGGTCGGCCGAACACCCCGACCTCTACACCGCCGTGCTCCGCCTGCGCGACCCCGCAGGCAAGGTGATCGAGACCCTCTCCCACCGGGTCGGCCTGCGCGAGTTCGCCCTCAAGGACGGGCTGATGCGCATCAACGGCAAGCCGGTCTCCCTCCGGGGCACCAACCGGCACGAGATGCACCCCGTCCACGGCTCGGCCCTCACCCGCGCGGACATGGTCGAGGACATCGGCATCATCAAACGGCTCAACATCAACACCGTCCGCACCTCGCACTACCCGAACAACCCGCTGTGGCTGGAACTCGCCGACGAGTACGGCCTGTACCTCGTGGACGAGACCAACCTCGAAACCCACGGCGTCCGGGGCGAGTACCCCGGAAACCACTCCGAGTGGACCACGGCGTGCGTGGCCCGCGCCCAGAACATGGTCCACCGCGACAAGAACCACGCCTCCGTCGTCATCTGGTCGCTCGGCAACGAGGCGGGTGGCGGCAGCACGTTCAACGCCATGCACGACTGGATCCGCTCCTACGACACCACCCGGGTCATCCAGTACGAGGGCGACGACCGCCCCGGGATCAGCGACATCCGCTCCGAGATGTACGACAGTCCCGCCCGCGTCGAGCAACGGGCCAAGGACACCAACGACACCCGGCCGTACGTGATGATCGAGTACTCCCACGGCATGGGGAACTCCAACGGGAACTTCAAGAAGTACTGGGATCTCGTCCGCCGCTACCCCGTCCTGCAGGGCGGCTGGATCTGGGACTTCGTCGACCAGGCCCTCGCCTGGCCCACCCCGACGCGCAAGCTGCTCACCGAGACCGGGCCCACCGCGCTCCAGGGCGAGATCATCGCCCCCGCCGGCACCTTCACCCGCGACAAGGGCCTTTCCGGTGGCACCGTCTTCGCCCGCGACGAGAGCCTCGACCTCACCGGCTCCCTGACGCTGGAGGCGTGGATCACCCCGCACTTCCTCGGCTACCACCAGCCCGTCATCGCCAAGGGCGACACCCAGTACGCCCTGAAGCAGTCGGACAGGGGCCTGGAGTTCTTCATCTACGGCGGCGGCCAGTGGATCAGCGCGTACTGGTCGCTGCCCGACGACTGGACCGGTACGGAGCACCACATCGCCGGTGTCTTCGACGCGACGGCGGGCACACTCACCCTCCACGTCGACGGCGTGGCGCGAGCCACCAGGACCACCACCCGGCGGCCCGACAACAACACCGCGTCCCTCTCCCTGGCCACCGACATCGACAACCCCACCCGGGAGTTCAGCGGCAGCATCCGCCGGGCCCGTGTCTACGCCCGAGCGCTGAGCGCCACCGAGCTGGCCTCCGAGAGCCGTGGCCCCGGCGACGACGGCGTACGGTTCTGGTTCGACGCCGGCACCGTCGGACTCACCGAGAAGCGGCCCCGCGACCGGACGTTCTACGCCTACGGCGGCGACTGGGGCGACAACCCCAACGACGGGGCCTTCTCCGGGGACGGCATCATCACCGCCGACCGCGGACTGACCGGCAAGTCCGCCGAGGTCAAGCGGATCTACCAGGCGGTGCAGGTCACTTCGGGTACGACGCCGGGCGCGGTCACCCTCACCAACGAGTACCTCTTCACCAACCTCCGTGAACTCGCCGGACGTTGGGAACTGGTCGCCGACGGAAGGGTGGTCCGGCGCGGCAAGCTGACCCGCGCCCAGCTGGACGTGCCGCCGCTGTCCACGAAGGACATCACCGTGCCCTTCGAACTGCCGGACGACCCGGCGCCGGGCGCGGAGTACTTCCTCCAACTGTCCTTCACCACCAGGGAGAGCACGAAGTGGGCCAAGGCCGGCTTCGAGGTGGCCCGGCAGCAACTCGCCCTCGACGCGGGCAGCCCCGCCGTCACGCCCACGCCGCTGAGCAGCGTCCCGGCGCTCCGCCACGAGGACGGCGACGCGTCGGTCACCGTCAAGGGCAAGGGCTTCTCGGTCACCGTCGACAAGGCGACCGGCGCCATCACCTCGTACAGGGCGGGCGGTGCCCAGCTGATCGCCTCCGGGCCCACCCCGAACTTCTGGCGGGCGCCCACCGACAACGACCGGGGCAACGGCCAGCACACCCGCAACCAGACCTGGCGCGACGCGGGCACGCGGCGGGCGGTGACCGGCGTGAGCGTCCGTGCCCTGCGGGACCGGGCCGTCGAGATCGAGGTCGCCGGCACACTGCCGACGACGCCGGTATCGACGTACACCACCACCTACACCGTCTTCGGCAACGGTGAGATCAGGGTCGACAACACCCTGCACCCGGGGGCGAGTTCACTGCCGTACATCCCGGAGGTCGGCAACCTGCTCCTGCTGCCCGGCCGCCTGGACCGGCTGCACTACTACGGCCGCGGCCCCGAGGAGAACCACTGGGACCGCAACAACTCCACCGACGTGGGCCTCTACTCCGGCACCGTCGACGAGCAGTGGAGCGGCTACCTGCGCCCGCAGGAGAACGGCAACAAGACCGACGTCCGCTGGATCGCCCTCACTGACCGCCGGGGCGCCGGCCTGCTGGTCTCCGCCGAACCGCTGCTGGAGGTCAACGCCTCGCACTTCACGCCGGAGGACCTGTCCGTCGGGGCCCGCCACGACTACCAGCTCACCCCGCGCGACGAGGTCGTCCTGCGCCTGAGCCACCGCCAGATGGGCGTCGGCGGCGACAACAGCTGGGGCGCGCACACCCACGACGAGTACAAGCTGTTCGCCAACCGCGACTACGCGTACAGCTACCGGCTGCGCCCCCTGACGGACGTCGACGAGGCGATGGCGGCCTCGCGGCGGCCCACGGCCGGGGAGTCCGCCGGATAACAGCGGGAGCATGGTCGCGAGGGCGTCACCCTTCGTCGGGGTGGCGCCCTCGCCCGGTTCTTCGGCCGGACAGGCGAGGTACCGGGCCATAGTGATCGTGTCGCGCGGCACCGGTCAGTCGGGCCGGGCCCGCAGGCTGCTCTCAGGAACATCCCCTGCCGGCCGTCATCTTCCTCAGCTGCTTCGGCCTGGCCTCGGCGGGCATCCGGCTCGACGTCCTGACCGCCGGCTGTCCGAGTCCTGGCGTCGGACTTCCCGGTGATCGACCGACTCCCCGGGTACGACAACGCCTTCGCGGCCACCGGTCACGGCATGCTCGACGTCACCCTGGCCCCCGCCACCGAACCGGAACCCTTGTCACCGCTTTCGCCAGCTGTGGGGGGCGTCGAAGGGCTGGGGGTGCCAGGAGGAGGTGGGGTGCGAGCTGTCGGGCCCGCCGACGCGAAGTGCGAGGGCGCTGCGGCTGAGGAGCAGGACGGTGAGGGCGGCCAGTTCCTCGACCGTGGCCTTGCCCTTTTCGATGCGCAGTCCGGGAGTGGTCATGTGAACCTCCGTCACTGAGGGGGGTTGCCGTGTTTGCGGGCAGGGCGATCGGCGTGCTTGGTCTGCAGCATCGCGAGCGACCTGATGAGCACCGAGCGGGTCTCGGCCGGGTCGATGACGTCGTCGACCAGACCGCGCTCGGCGGCGTAGTAGGGGTGCATCAGCTCGGACTTGTAGGCCTTGACCAGCTCGGTACGGGTGGCCTCGGGGTCGTCTGCGTCCGCGATCTGGCGTCGGAAGATGACGTTGGCGGCACCTTCGGCGCCCATCACGGCGATCTCGTTCGTCGGCCAGGCGTAGGTGAGGTCGGCGCCGATGGACTGGCTGTCCATGACGATGTACGCGCCTCCGTACGCCTTGCGCAGGATCAGCGAGATCCTCGGAACGGTCGCGTTGCAGTAGGCGTAGAGCAGCTTCGCGCCGTGCCGGATGATTCCGCCGTGCTCCTGGTCGACGCCCGGCAGGAAGCCGGGGACATCCAGCAGCGTGACGATCGGAATACTGAACGCGTCGCAGAGCTGGACGAAACGTGCGCCCTTTTCCGATGCTTCGATGTCGAGGACGCCGGCGAGGGTCTGGGGCTGGTTGGCGACGATGCCGACGACCTGGCCGCCGAGGCGGCCGAGTGCGCAGATGATGTTGCGGGCCCAGCGTTCGTGGATCTCGAGGTAGTCGCCGTCGTCGACGAGTTCCTCGATGACCTTGGTCATGTCGTAGGGGCGGTTGCCGTCGGCGGGGACGAGGTCGAGCAGGATGTCGCCGCGGCGGTCGGCGGGGTCCTCGGAGTCGACGCGCGGGGGGTTCTCGCGGTTGTTCTGGGGGAGCATCGCGAGGAGGTAGCGGACCTCGGCGATGCAGGTCTCCTCGTCGTCGTAGGCGAAGTGGGCGACGCCGCTGGTCTCGGCGTGGACGTCGGCGCCGCCGAGGCCGTTCTGGGTGATCTCCTCGCCGGTGACCGCCTTGACGACGTCGGGGCCGGTGATGAACATCTGTGAGGTCTCGCGGACCATGAAGACGAAGTCGGTGAGGGCGGGGCTGTAGGCCGCGCCGCCGGCGCACGGGCCGAGCATCACGCTGATCTGCGGGATGACGCCGGAGGCCCTGGTGTTGCGCTGGAAGATGCCGCCGTATCCGGCCAGGGCGCTGACGCCCTCCTGGATACGGGCGCCGGCGCCGTCGTTGAGCGACACCAGCGGGGCCCCGGCCGCGATGGCCATGTCCATGATCTTGTGGATCTTCGTGGCGTGGGCCTCGCCCAGCGCGCCGCCGAAGATACGGAAGTCATGGGCGTACACGAAGACCGTACGGCCCTCCACCGTGCCCCAGCCGGTGATCACACCGTCGGTGAACGGCCGCTTGGCCTCCAGACCGAACCCGGTCGCCCGATGCCGGCGCAACTGCTCGACCTCGTTGAACGAGCCCTCGTCGAGGAGCAGGCCGACGCGCTCCCGGGCGGTCAGCTTGCCCTTGGCCTTCTGTGCGGCGGTGGCCTTCTCACTGGGGCCGGCGAGGACCCGCTGCCGTAACCCGGCCAGCTCCGCGACTTGGGACTTCATCTCTCTCCCTGACGGTTGGCGTCACCGGTCCGCCGTAGGAGGGGCTGACCGGCTCATACGATGCGGTGTCAGCGGCCGAGTGCGCGCAAGCTGTTGATCTGCAGGAACGCGAACCCGGCGACGACGGCCGCCTGGAGGGGGATCCACACCGTGCCGACCGTGTTCGGGTCGAACCAGCCGAACAGGACGGTGACGACGCTCGCGACCGCCCACAGCAGGTTGGCCTCGATGACCACCTTGGTGGCGGTGGCCGACGGGACCGGGCGGGACGCGAGGAGGGCTACGAGACCGCCGTACACGGTGAGGAACACGCCGATGCCGCGCAGGAGGCCGGGGGAGAGGTCGAGCAGATCGCCGACCGGGCCGGCGGCGACCAGGTAGATCAGGCCGTTCACGGCGGTGACGGCGGCGTCGAGCGCGAGGAAGACACGCAGGGGGCGGGCCGCGGCCGTGCGGCCGGCCGCGACAGTGGAGGGTGCCGAGGTCTGGCTCGTGGTCATGGAATCTCCCGGTGGATGTGGGAAGTCATTGACTGCTTCCCTTGCCATCGTCGCAATCCGGGCTGACCTGACACTGACGGCGGGCTTATACGGATGAAGGCCGGAGAACAAGAGGGGTCGCAAAAGCTCGTAAAGGCCTGTGAACGGGTTTGTGTGTCACGGGCCGCATTATGGAGCGGAAGGTGGAACGCTCAGGCCATTTGGAGAGCGAACGAAGATGTTTCTCCGGACCCCAGTAACGGGTCGTGGGAAAGGATCGCGTGTTCCACTCGGCGCAGCGCGGGCGACGGCTCGATTCCGAGTTCGTCCGCGAGGTGCTGCCACATGAGGCGATAGACATGCAGGGCGTCCGCCTGGCGGCCGGAACGGTAGAGGGCGATCATCAGCTGTTCGCAGAAGCGTTCCCGGAGAGGGTGGTTGCCGTGCGCCTCGTGGAGTTCGGCGAGGATGGCGGAGTGGTGGCCCAGGCGCAGCTCGGCGTCGAAGCGAAGCTCCATGGCGCGCATGCGGTACTCCTCGTAGCGGGCGCAGGCCAGCTGGCAGAGCGTGCCGCCGGTGAAGTCGCCGAACACCGGGCCGCGCCACATGGCCAGGGCGGTGCCGAGGAGCTTCGCGGTGGCCGCCGGATCCGTCTCGGAAGTGACCTCGGCCTGGCGGACCGCCTTGATGAACTCGGCGCCGTCGAGTTCGCCCTCGTGGAGGGTGAGCCGGTAGCCGGAGGGGTGAATGGTCACCCGGGGCACGGTCCGGTCGGGTTCCAGGTTCTTCAGTTTGCGGCGAAGCCGGCTGATGTGGGCCTGTAACGCGTTGGCCTGGTTGTCGGGTGCGGAGTCGCCCCACATCTCCTCGACGAGACTCTCGCCGGAGATGGACTGCCCCTCGTTGACCAGCAGGGTCTGGACCAGTGTTCTTTGGAGATCGCCGGAGATCTCCGCAGGGCCCGACACGGTACGGATCTGCAGTGCGCCGAGAATAGAGAAGCTCAACATGCCGTTTCCCCCTTGGTGGCCGGTGCGGTGTGAACGGCGGATCGCAGCGGGGGGTCGTCGGGCCGTCGCCCCGCGGGGTGCCGTGGGCGGGGGCGGCAGTTGGCGATCTCCGGGGCGCGTCGTGCGGCGCGGTCTCGGAGCTTCCTCCCGTGCTGGATCCTCTCACAAAATAATTCGTTTGAGAAGGTATTTTTTCTCGAAGTGGCGCGTGGTGCAAGCGGGAGGTGCCGTGACCTGGGGTGGGCACACGTCGCACCCCGGCGGGCCACGTCCCTTGGCGGCCGCCGGGGTGCTCGCTCCGCCGGGGAGGGGGGCTGCCCGGCGGATCCGATGAACAGCTGTCATCGGAATGACTTTCGCGGAGAGGGCAGGATTCGAACCTGCGTGAGCCTTCCGACTCGACCTCGAACACTTCTCTCGGTCCCCGATCAACCACTCCGGGCACCTCTCCAGACAACGGCCGCACCAACCGGCCATCGACGCGGAGAGGGCAGGATTCGAACCTGCGTGGGCCAATGAAGACCCGACCTCGAGACAAGCTCTACGATCCCCGATCAACCACTCCGGGCACCTCTCCATGTTCCCGGCTTCCGGTTTCCCGTGCCGTTCACGAGAACAACATTGCCAGGGGGCGCTGATAAAGCGCTGACATGTCTCTGACGGTGGAGAGGAATTCACTTCTGCTCTTCCCCTTGACGGTACGTGGGTGCTGTACTCGCAACGACCGAAACAGCTTCCGAAAGGGGTACGGGCATGCCCGCGACCGTTACGGACAACCCGATTCTCAGGGCGGTCCGAAGTCACACACAGAGCGAGAATCCCAGTGCGTTTCTGGCGCTCAACAGCGGAAACAGCGCTTTCACCCTGCCCGGCCGGGACGGTGTCGTCGTCTACCGCCGTACCGGCCGGTACGCCGTCCAGCTCGGCGGCCCCTTCGCCGCCGAGGAGGACTACGACGGGCTCCTCGACGGCTTCCGCCGGTACGTGCGGGACGAGGGGCTGAACCTCGTCGGCGTGCAACTTCAGCGCGCCGACGCCGAGCGGTACGCGCGGCGCGGGTTCACCGTCAACCAGATCGGCGCCTCGTGGGCCGTCCGGCTGCCCGACTTCTCGCTGCGCGGCAGCCGCTTCATGCAGCTGCGCAACAAGATCTCGCGGGCGCACCGCAACGGCCTGCGGATCCAGGAGGTGGCGGCCGAGGACTGGCAGGACGCGATCGCGGCGATCGACGAGGCCTGGCTCGGCGCCAAGGGAGGTGCGCAGGCCCTGGAGTTCCTGGTGGGGCAGATCGGCGGGCAGGTGCAGTCCGAGCGCCGGCTGTTCGCCGGGACCATCGAGGGAGCGCCGGTCGCGTACATCTCGTACTCGCCCGTCTACGGCGGCCGGGCCGGCTGGATGCACGACCTGAGCCGGCGGATACCGGACGGCTCGCCGGGGCTGATGGAGGCCATCAACGCGCACGCCATCGAGGTGTTCCGGGCCGAGGGCGTCGAGTGGCTGCACTTCGGATTCACCCCCTTCACGGGGCTGGACGGGGGGCACGAACTCGAAGGCCACAGCCCGGCGTTCCAGTGGCTGATGCACGCCCTGTGGGCCGAGGGCGCGGCGCTCTACCCGGCGCAGACCCAGCTCTCGTACAAGCAGAAGTGGGCCCCCGACGAGACGATCCCGGAATACGTCGCCTTCGACGGCCCACAGGCCTCGCTGCCCGGCTTCGCGCACATCTTCCGTGCCTGCAACGCCTTCTGACGAGCCGTCAACACATCGTTCCTGAAAGGGAGTTGAGAGCAGTGAGTGACAGCGAAGAGACCGCCACCCTCCAGCACGCGATGGTCGAGCAGCTCATGGCCGTCATCGGCGCCCCCGACGACGAGGATGTCGCCCGGGCCGCCGACGACGTGGTCCGGGCGCTGGACGTCCGTCTGCGGGAAGCACCGGCCCCGGCCTGACCGGCCGGCCGGCCCGACCGATCGGTCCGCCACGGAGCGGGACCGATCGGCCAGGTGACCGATCAGCCCAGTATCAGTGCCACATCAGCGTGGCACGGAACTCTGGACACATGTTCGCCCAGGGCCCCGGGCGGTGAGGTACCGCACGGTGCTCCAGTGGTCCGGGCCCGCCGGGCGGACACCACCCCGCGCCGGGACCGCCCGCGGGAGCACCCGTCGACCCGTGGTGCCCGCATGTCTGCCGGGCAGCGACGCCGCCCGCTCCGGGCACTTCTCCCAAGGAGAGCAACGTATGCAGCGTCCGCACGTCCAAGAAGCCGAAGCCACCGTCGCCGACCAGCGGCGCACCGGCGCCTCGGCGACCTTCTCCGAGCTGCTCAAACGAGTCAAGGCGGAGGGCCTCCTCGATCTCGACCCCCGCTACTACACAGGCCGGCTGGTACTCAACACCACGCTGCTGCTGATCGGATTCGCCGCGTTCTTCGCCCTGGGCGACTCGTGGTGGCAGCTCCTGACGGCCCTGTGGATGGGCCTGTGCGGGGGGCAGTCCGCCTTCATGTGGCACGACGCCGGGCACAAGGCCATGTTCCGCAACAAGAAGGCCGCCTCGGCCGTCGGCTACTTCCACGCCGATTTCGTCAACGGGGTCAGCTTCGGCTGGTGGGTCAACCACCACAACCGGCACCACAGCAACCCCAACCACCTGGACATGGACCCGGACATCGGCCGGCGCACCGCGATCTTCGCCATCAGGCAGTACCCCAGCCGCACCGCCGTACAGAAGTTCGTGGTGCGTCACCAGAGCGTGCTGTTCTTCGTGCTGCTGGTCCTGGAGTCCTACAAGATGCACAAGCAGGCGGTCCAGTCGATCGCCCGGGGCGAGACCAAGCGGCCCGTGCTGGAGTCGTTCCTGCTCGTGCTGCGCGCCGCGATCTATCTGACCCTTGTGTTCACCGTGCTGTCCCCGGCGCTCGCGATCGCCTTCGTCCTGGTCCAACAGGCCACCCTGGGCGTCTACTTCGGGATGATCTTCGCACCGAACCACAAGGGCATGGAGGTCCGCGACGGCGAGGAGGAGACCCTCGACTGGCTGGAGCGACAGGTCCTCACCTCCCGCAACATCCGCCCGTCCCTGCTCATCGACTTCCTCTACGGCGGTCTCAACTACCAGGTCGAGCACCATCTCTTCCCGGCCATGCCGCAGAAGAACCTGCCCCGGGCCCGCGAACTCACCCGCGACTACTGCGCCGAGCGCGGGGTGCCCTACCACGAGGTCGGCTTCTGGGCCTCGTACCGAGAGGTCGCCTCGTTCCTGCACGAGGTCAGCGCGCCCGCACGGCGTGGTGACGTGGACGAACGCATCCGGCAGGAGTCCGGCAGCGCGGCCTGACCCCGCACCGACCCGTAATCCCCTTCCCGTACGACAGCCCCGGCCCCCGGGCCGCACGCCCGGGTCCACCGGTGCCCCGGGCGGTTCCCCTTCCTAGGAGCTCGCCCATGTTGGAGACCGCCAAGGCGGTGAGCGGAGGAGTCTCCGCTCCCGCCTCGATCGGGGCCCGCCTCGACCGTATGCCGATCACCCCGACCCATCGCAGACTCACCCTGGTCGTCGGGGTCGGTCTGCTCTTCGACACCTTCGAGAACAACCTGTCGGGCACCATCGCCAAGGTGCTGCAGAGCGACTTCGGCTTCGGCACCAGCGAGCTCAAACTGGTGCTGGCCTCCGCGTTCATCGGCCAGTTCTTCGGGTCGCTGCTGCTCGGCAGGATCGCCGACCGGTACGGTCGCCGCCGGGCCTTCCTGGTCAACCTGGCGATCTACTCGGCCTTCTCGCTGCTCGGCGCCTTCTCGCCCAACGCGGCCTGGCTGATCGCGACCCGCTTCCTGGCCGGCGTCGGTATCGGCGCCGAACAGACCCTCTCCGACACCTATCTGGCCGACGTGCTGCCCGCCGCCAGGCGAGGCCGGTTCATCGCCTGGGCCTACACCCTCGCCTTCTGCGGGGTGCCCGCCGTGGGCTTCGCGGCCCTGTGGCTCGTACCGTTGTCACCGCTGGGCGTGGACGGCTGGCGGTGGCTCTTCGTCGCCGGCTCGCTGGGGTCCGCGGTGGTGTGGATTCTGCGTCGGCGGCTGATCGAGTCGCCGCGCTGGCTGGCGTCGGCCGGCCGCGGGGCGGAGGCCGAGCTGCTGGTGTCCCGGATGGAGGCCGAGGTGCCGGCCGGCACACCGGCGGCCCTGGCGGGCGGCTACGCACCCGGAGAAGCCGGGGACGCCTCCCGAGCCCGGTTGCGCGATGTGCTGAAACCCGGGCTGCGGCGCCGGACGCTGATGCTGTGGATCTTCTGTGCGCTCTCCGTCGTCGGCTACTACGGCTTCGGCGCACTCGCGCCGCAGATCCTCGCCGCCAAGGGGTACGGCATCGTCGCGGGCCTGGGCTACACCGCCCTGTCGTTTCTCGGTTACCCCATCGGCTCGGCGCTGTCGATCCCCGTGATCGACCGGGTCGAACGCAAGACGCTGGTCGCGGTCTCGGCCGCCGCGATGGCGGGGGCCGGCCTGGGCTTCGCCCACGCCGGCTCCGCCGCCCTCGTCGTGGTGTTCGGCTGCGTCTACACCCTGTGCAGCAACATCTTCTCCAGCGTGTCGCACGTCTACCTCTCCGAGCAGTACCCGACCGCCATCCGCGCCACCGCGTCGGGTGCCGCGTACTCGCTCTCCAAACTCAGTGCCGCCGCACTGCCGTTCGTGCTGCTGCCCGTCCTGCAGGCGTACGGTCCCGGCGCCCTGTTCGCCGTCATCGCCGCCGCGATGGCCGTACTCACCGTCACGGTCCTCGCACTGGGGGACCGCACCACCGGCACCTCGGTCGACGGTGCGCGGTCGCGGTGAAGAGCCACGAACGGATTCCTGAACCCCCGACAGGACCAAGGAGTTTCGGATGACCTATGTCATAGCCCTGCCGTGTGTCGATGTGCAGGACAGGTCCTGCATCGACGAATGCCCCGTGGACTGCATCTACGAGGGCCGGCGCGCCCTCTACATCCAGCCCGACGAATGCGTGGACTGCGGAGCCTGTGAACCCGTGTGTCCCGTCGAGGCCATCTGCTTCGAGGACGACATCCCCGCGGAGTGGGGTGACCACCGTGCGTCCAACGCCGACTTCTTCGCCGAGCTCGGTTCGCCGGGCGGCGCCACCGCACTCGGCGCCCTCGACCACGACTCACCGCTGGTCCGTGCGCTGCCGCAGGCGGTGACCCGGTCATGAGCGGACTGCTCGCGGGCAAGCGTGTTCTGGTGACCGGCGTGGTCACGGAGTCGTCCATCGCCTTCCACGTCGCGCGGATCGCGCAGGAGGAGGGCGCCGAGATCGTGCTGACCGGTTTCGGCAGGCTCTCCCTCATCGAACGCGTCGCCGCCCGGCTGCCCAAGCCGGCCCCGGTGATCGAGCTGGACGTCACCGACCAGGAGCACCTGGACCGGCTGGCCGACCAGGTGCGCGACCATGTCGACGGCCTCGACGGGATCGTGCACTCCATCGCGTACGGGCCGCGGGGCGCCTTCAGCTTCCTCGACGGTGACTGGGCGGACGTCTCGACCGCCGTACACGTGTCCGCGTACTCCCTCAAGTCGCTCACCACCGCCTGCCTTCCGCTCATGGAGCGGCGCGGTGGCTCGGTGGTCGGGCTCACCTTCGACGCGAAGGTCGCCTGGCCGCACTACGACTGGATGGGCGTGGCCAAGGCCGCCCTGGAGTCGACCAGCCGCTACCTCGCCCGCGACCTGGGGCCGTCCGGCATCCGCTGCAACCTCGTCGCCGCCGGGCCGCTGCGCTCCATGGCGGCCAAGTCCATCCCGGGCTTCTCGGAGCTCGCGGACCTCTGGCCCGACCGGGCCCCCATCGGCTGGGACCTCACGGACCCGGAGCCCGCGGCGCGCGGTGTGGCCGCACTCCTGTCGGACTTCTTCCCGCGCACCACCGGGGAGATCGTCCATGTGGACGGAGGGGTGCACATGACCGGCGCGTGAGCCCGGTCCACGAGACATGTGACAGGGGCGGGAGCCGGGGTGTGGACCCCGGCTCCCGCCCCTGTCACATGTCGCTGTCTGTGCCCCTGGGCGTCGACCCTGTCGTCCTAGTCGGGGCTGGTCCTCCCGCCCGGCAGAATGCGGCGGAAGCCGGTGTACGGCGTGAGGGCGCGGGGGAGCAGGACCGAACCGTCCGGCTGCTGGCCCTGTTCCAGGAGCGCCGCGACGGTGCGCCCGACGGGCAGCGCCGAGCCGTTGAGGGTGGCCACCGGGCGCTTGCGCCCGTCCGGCGTGCGGTGCCGGATGTCGGCCCGACGCGCCTGGAAGGTGCCGCAGTCGGACACCGAGGAGATCTCGCGGTAGGCGTCGATGCCCGGCAGCCACACCTCGATGTCGTACGTCATCCGTGCCGAGAAACCCAGATCGCCGGCCGGCAACAGGACGACACGGTACGAGAGTTCCAGGAGCCGCAGACACGTCTCGGCGTGCTCCACCATCAGTTCGAGCTCGGCCTGGGCGTCCTCGGGGGCGCACACGCGCACCAGCTCCACCTTCTCGAACTGGTGCAGGCGCAGAATGCCCCGGGTGTCCCGGCCGTACGCCCCGGCCTCCGCGCGGAAACAGGGCGTGCGGGCGGTGAAGGCGTAAGGCAGTTCTCGGGCGTCGACAAGCTGTCCCGCGAGCAGGTTGGTGAGCGGGACCTCGGCGGTGGGGATCAGGAACAGTTCACGATCGCCGACCTGGGTGCGGAACAGGTCCTCCTCGAATTTGGGCAGTTGGCCGGTTCCCGTCATGGTGTCCCGGCTGACGAGGAACGGCACGGAGTGCTCCGTGTAGCCGTGCTCCCGCGTGTGCAGATCGAGGAAGAAGTCGGCCAGGGCACGCTCCAGACGGGCCCCGGCACCCCGGGCGACGCTGAAGCGGGCACCGGAGAGCCGGGCCGCGGCCGGGGAGTCCAGGACGGCGAGCGACTCGCCGAGGTCGGAGTGGTGGCGGGCGCCGGCGGAGTCGCGCGGGGGCGGGCCGCCCCGGCGTATCTCCACCGCCTCCTTCTCGGAGTCGCCGTCCGGGACCGTGTCCAGAGGGATGTTGGGCACGGTGAGCAGCAGGTCGGTGAGGTCCTGGCTCGTGGTTCTGGCCGTCGCCTCGGCCCGCTGGACCTCGGCGCGCAGCGTGCGCGCCCGCTCCTTGGCCTCCTCGGAGGGCGGACCGGACCGGGCGCCACCGCGCGAGGCCCGGTTCAGCTCGGTCCGCAGCCGGGTCACCTCGGCCTGGGCCCCGGTCCGGCGGCTCAGGGCCTCGGACAGGGCGTCCAGATCGAGGACGTGGCGACGACGGGCCAGCCGCCGCACGGCGGCCGGCCCGTCGTCGAGCAGCTCACGTGGATCATGCATGGCGGTCTCCCGGGGAGGGTTCGAGGAGGCGGACGGCGGATACCGGTGTGCCGGCCGCCGTGTCGGGTCCGACCGTGGCAACGGTCGGGGCGACGGGGCCGGTGGTGGTGAGGTGACGGGTGCCGAGCCGTTGGTAGCGGTCGGGGTGGGTCCGGCGCAGCCGGGCCGCGTACGCCAGACCGCATACCGCCGTCGCCACCAGCAGCCACGGCAGCTTGGCGATCAGGGGATCGGGCGAACCGGTGAGCATGGCGAAATTGCCGGTCACCAGCCACACGGAGGCCACGAGGCCGGCGAGGCCGAGCACCGGTGCGACGATCTCCCGCCACAGGTGCGCCTTCGGCAGTTGGTGCCGGTGCCGCAGCCGCAGCCCGAGGACGGCCGCCGCGGCCAGCGCCTGGAGGACGACGATGCCCAGCGTGCCGAGGCCCAGCATGCTGGTGGTGAGATCCGCGTACGGGTCCAGGCCGGCGACCGCGAAGCCCCCGACCACCAGGGCCGTCAGCGCGCTCTGGGCCAGGCTCGCCCGGTGCGGGGAGCGGTGCCGGGGGTGCACGGCGCCCAGGGCCGAGGGCAGCAGCCCGTCCTCGGCGAGCACCTGGGCGTACCGGTTGGCGGCGCCGTGCAGGGCGAGGGTCGCGGCGAACAGGCTGGTGCAGAGCAGGATCTGGAGGCCGGTGCTCCCCGCGGTGCCGAGGAGGTCGTCGCCGAGCACGAAGAACAGGTCGCCCATCTGCGCGCTCGCCACCTCACGCACCTTGCCGGCACCGAGCGCACCGACCGTGAGCCAACTGGTGAGCGCGTAGAACACGGTGATCAGTACGACGGCGGCCCAGGTGGCCCGGGGGACACTGCGCGCCGGATCCCGTGCCTCCTTGCCGTACAGGGCGGCCGACTCGAAGCCGATGTAGGAGACGAACGCGAACATCAGTGCCACGCCCAGCCCGGGACCGGTGAACACGTGCGGCGCGAACGAGGCCGTGGGCAGCGCCGACAGACCGTGCCGGGCGAGGATCGCCACGTCCAGGGCGAGGAGCACGCCGATCTCGCCCGCCATCAGGAGGGCCAGCACCCGGACACTGATCGCGATCTCCCGGTAGCCGAGCACGGCGACCCCGGCCAGACCCACGGCTGCGCACCACTGCCAGGACACGGTGATGTCGTGAGCCGCCAGCACCAGTTGGGTGAAGTAGCCCAGCGCTCCGGCGAGGCCGATGGTGGCGCAGTTGTAGGCGAGCAGGGCGAGGTAGCCCGCGGCGACGGCGGGCGGGCGGCCCAGTCCGTCCGCCGTCGAGGCGTAGAAGCCGCCGGAGCCGCCGGTGCGGCGGGCGCTGACGGCGAACCCGACGGAGAAGCAGAACAGGATGACCCCGGCGAGGACGAAGGCGGCCGGGACGCCCGCGCCGTTGCCGAACGCGAAGGCGAGCGGCACCGTGCCGACCATCGCGGACAGCGGAGCGGCCGCCGCGACGATCAGGAAGAGGATGTGACGGGTGCCGAGCTGCCCCGGCCGGTCTTCCGTCGGAGGAGAACTGCTCTCGGGCATGGTGACTCCAGGTGGGGACAGGACGGACGGGGGAAGCGGAAAGCGCGCGCGAGAACGGAGCGCGCGGAGAACAGGAGGAAGCGGGTGCGGTCAGGACACGCCCGGCCGGTCCGGCCGGCCCGCCGGACGGGCCCGTTCGCCCCGTCCGTGCGGACCGGCCGCCTCCCGGTGGCCGGTCAGGTGCTGTGCGCCGTACGCGGGATGTCAGGCGGGGGCGACGGCCAGGACGGTGTTCTGGCCACCGAAGCCGCACGAGTTGCTGAGGGCCAGGTCGATGGGCATGGAGGTCGCGTTGAGGGCCAGTTTCACTTCGATCCGGGGGTCGGGGATGGACAGGTTGGCGACCGGCGGCACCATTTCGCGCTCGATGCTCAGCAGCGTGAACGCCGCCTCCACCGCGCCCGCCGCGCCCAGCAGATGGCCGGTGACTCCCTTCGTGGAGGTGACCAGGGGGTCTCCCTGGAGGGTGCGGCGGATCATGCGGCCCTCGGCGAGATCGTTCAGCGGAGTCGAGGTGCCGTGGGCGTTCACGTGCTGGACGTCGTCCGGGTCGGCGCCGGCGTCGGCGAGGGCCGCGCGGACCGCCGCCTCGACACCGGCGCCGTCCGGATGCGGCGACGTCATGTGGTGGGCGTCCGCGGTGGCTCCGTAACCGACGATCCGGCCGTGGATGTGCGCACCCCGGGCCCGGGCGTCCTCGACGCGTTCCATGACGAGGATCCCGGCGCCCTCCCCGGCGACGAACCCGTCCCGGTCGATGTCGAACGGCCGCGACGCGGTGGCCGGGTCGTCCTCCCTGCGGGACAGCGCGCCCATCTGGGCGAAGCCCGCCATGACCAGGGGAGTGATCATGGCCTCGCTGCCGCCCGCCAGGACGATGTCGCAGCGCCCCAGGGCGAGCAGGTCCCGGGCCGTTCCGATCGCGGTGGCGCCCGACGCGCAGGCCGTGGCCACCACCAGGTTGGGCCCGGTGGCCCCGAACTCGATGGCCGTCTGACCGGCCAGCATGTTCGGCAGCTGCATGGGCAGCAGCAGCGGGGACACCCGGTGGGCGCCCTGCTCCCGCAGCACATGGTGCTGTTCCTCGACCGTGCCGGGACCTCCGTCGGCGCAGCCGAGGACCACTCCGACGCGTGCCCCGTCCCAGGTCTGCGGATCGAGGCCCGCGTCGGCCACCGCCTCGTGCGCGGCGACCAGCGCGAACTGTACGAACCGGTCCAGGCGGTGGGCCCGGCGGGCGCTCAGCAGGCGTTCCGGGTCGAAACCCGGTACCCGACAGGAGATGCGTACCGGGTTGTCCGCCAGCGTGGGATCGAGCCGGGCGGCGGGCCTGCCGTCACAGACCGCCGCCCAGCTCGCCTCGACCCCGACGCCGCCCGGCGTGACCAGACCGAGTCCGGTGACGGCGATGTCGATGCCGGCCATCAGACCTTCGCGCTCCGCTCCTCCATGAGCCGGACCATGTCGGCCACGGTCTCGGCCTCCAGGAGGTCGTCGTCGCTGATGTCCAGGTCCAGTTCGGACTTGAGCAGCAACGAGAGTTCCACCACGGCCAGCGAATCCAGCTCGATGTCCTCGCGGGTGGCCTCCGGGGTGATGGACTCCGGCGACACCTTGAGCTTGTTGGACAGGATGTCCTTGAGCTGCTCCAGCATGACGGTTCCTTTCGGTTGGGTGATGCGGGTGACGAGAGGGTCGGGAAGGTGGACCGGCGGGGGTGCGGCGGGCGGTGACGGGAGGTCAGACCGAGTGCACCTCGGGCCAGACCAGGGTGGTCGCACCCCATGACAGCCCGCCGCCGAACGCGGTGAGCAGCACCCGGTGTCCCGCGCTCAGCCTGCCGTCGGAGGCCGCCTGCGCCAGCAGCAGCGGGATCGAGGCGGCGCCGGTGTTGCCGACCTGCTCGATGTTGCTGAGCTGCCGCTCGGCCGGGATGGCGAGACGCTCCGCGACCGAGGTGAGGATGCGGGCGTTCGCCTGGTGTGCCGCGAACCGGTCGACGTCGTCGAGGCGCCAGCCGGCCAGCTCCGCCGCCTGCGTCGACGCGCTGGTCATCCGTTCCACGGCGTGCCGGTAGGTGTCGCGGCCCAGCATCCGGAAGTACTGGTCGTCCGGATCGGCCGGGGGACCGGCCGAGCGCTGCCGCGAACCGCCGGCCGGCACCTCGATGAGATGGCTCAGCTCGCCGTCGCTGCCGAGGACCAGTGGTCCGAGCGCACCCGGCTCGGACGCCGCGCCGGCCCGCAGGACCACCGCGCCCGCCCCGTCCGCGAAGATCACCGCGGTGGTGCGGTCGGCCGGGTTGACGATCGTGGTGAACGCGTCGGCCGCGATGAGCAGGACACGGTCGGCGATGTTGGCGGCGATCAGCCCGGAAGCGGCGGCCAGGCCGTACAGGAAGCCGGAGCAGACAGCGGCCACGTCGAACGCGGCGACCTGACCGAGGCCGAGCCGGGCCGCCACCTGCGGGGCGGTTCCGGGACAGGGCTGGTCGGGTGTGGTGGTGGCCAGGACGACCGCGTCCACCCGGCCGTCGCCCGCCGACTTCAGCGCGCGCAGGCCGGCCTCCACGGCCAGGTCCGAGGTGGCGGTGCCGGGCGACACCATGTACCGCTCGGCGATGCCGGTGCGCGACCGGATCCAGGCGTCGGAGGTGTCCAGACGCTGTGCCAGATCGTCGTTGGTCACCAGATCGGGGGGCACGTACCCCCCGATCCCGTCGACCACGGCCGCCCGCCCGAGCACCGCCGCGCCACCGCTCACCTGTCGGCCCCGGGACTGCTCAGGACCCCCAGGGGCAGGCCCATGTACGCCATACGGGACTCGGCCATCTCGTCGGTCCACTGCTCGGCCATGTCGTAGCGCTGCTCCGGGGTGGTGTCGAGCATCCGTACGCCGGGCCAGATCTCGTAGTCGCCGATGCGCTCGGCGTGCTGGGCCATGCCCTGCTGGAAGAGTTCCTCACGGTGGATGACGAACTCGCGGTCGGGGATCTCGTCCCAGAGCCGCACCCCGGCCCGCAGGATCTCCAGGAGGCGCGGGCGGTACTCGGGGAAACGGGCCACGTGGTCGCGCAGGATCGTGCTGGCCACGGTGAGGTGGCGGATCTCGTCGATGGCGGTGCCGCGGGAGATCTCACCGGTGGCGGGGGAGAGGGGAGTCCACTTGCGCTCGCTCAGTTCGGCGGCCGGGGCGAGCACGCCCTCGATGACGATGGCGAACACGGCGACCCCGCCCGGGAAGTCGGCCTGGTCACGGACGATGTCGAGGGTGAAGTCGACCACCGGGTCCAGGACCCGCTTGCGGTAGTCCCGGGCCATCTCGTCGATGTCCGCGAGCAGGGTGTCCGCGGGGATGCCCAGCTCGACCAGATGGTTGCGGAAGACGCGGGCGTGCCGTGCCTCGTCGATCAACTGCGTTGCATAGAACTCCAGTTCGGGTACACCTGGCGCAATGGCCACGTAGTGACCGAGCAGCCGGGTCGCGATCTCCTCGGACAGGCCGCGGAAACCGAACTCCAGGACCAGCGCGTCGCGCAGCGGACCGGGCTCCCGCAGGAACTCGGGCACGGTGGCGTCCACGTGGTGACCTGTCTCGCCCCGGTCGCGCAGCGTGCCCTGCGCCACCGAGGTGAACCAGTAGGCGAGGTTGCACTCCTCGGGGCCGAGCGTGAGCTCCTTCGCGCCGTCGAGCAGGCCGGGAGCCTTGTCCCAGTCGGCCTCGGGGGCCACAGAACCGGTCATGACGCCGATGTCTCCTTCGCGGGGTGCAGGGAACCGGTGAACAGACCGCCGGCATGGCTGAGCAGGGGCGGCCCGTCACCGGCGGTCGCGCGGACGACGTAACCGAGCAGCAGCTCGCTGTCACCCGTCGAGTGCGTGGAGTGGAACCGGCAGGTGTAGTGCGCGAGCGCGCCGGCGATCAGCGGAGCGTGGGCGTACGAGTCGGCCGTCCACGCGAGTCCCGCGAACTGCCCGTCACCCGCGAGGCGCGCTCGGTTCGCGAAGTGCCTTGCCACATCGGCCTGTTCACCGCCGAGTACGTTGATCGCGAACCGGCCCTCGGCCGCCGCGAGCCGGGCGAAGGACGAGTCGGCCCCGAGGACCACCCCGACCAGCAGGGGCTCCCGGGACACCAGGGTGACCGTGCTCGCCGTCGTGCCGTGCGCGGTGCCCTCGTGGCCCACGGTCAGCACGGAGACGGGTGACGCCAGGTGGTACAGCGCCCGGCGTCGCTCCGCCGGGTCCTGCCGCACCGGACGGCGTGCGCTCCGCACCTGGGTGACGGTGCTCATCGCACGGCCTCCTGGCGCTCCTGGCGCTCCTGGCGCTCCTGACGGACCCGGGGCCCGGGAACGTGACCGACCGGAACCGGGTCCACGACGTGCCCGGCCGGCTTGGGGTGGGCGATCCCCAGGTCGTCGAGGAGCCGCAGGTAGCCGGGCTGGCGCACCGGCTCGAAGGGCAGCGCGAACGATTTCATGAAGTTGCCGAACAGCCCGCGGTCACCGAAGAGATGGAAGGGCAGCACCAGCAGCGCCCACTCGGGCTTGACCAGCCAGCACCACAGCGCGGCCACCGCGCCCTGCGTGATGAGACTGTGCATCGTGTTGTAGAGGACGTAGTACGCCTTGTGGATCGGCCGGCCGCCGGCCCGCTTGAAGGCGATGGCGCCCGGGATGTAGCCGATGAGGTCGATGTAGAGGAAGAGCGCGATGGCCGGCAGCCAGCGGATCTCCCCGAAGTGGGCGATGATCAGCCCCGTGGTGACGGCGAGGCCCACCAGGTACTCGGCCCGGTGCAGCGAGTACGTCCGTGGTGTCTCGAAGGGGTTCGCCTGGTCCATGGCCGGTCAGCTCCCCACGGCGGCGGGCGTGATGAGCTCCACGCCGCCCGACAGCCGTACGGCGGGGAACAGCCCGGCCAGCGCCCAGGCGACGGTCTCCTTGATGACCCGCTCGGCGATCGGGTCGAGGATTCCCTCCAGGCTCGGGATACCGAAGTCGAAGTCGGCCGCGAACCGCACGGAGACATCGGCGCCCTGCTGGACCAGGGTCCAGGTGCCGGTGAAGGAGTCGAAGTCGCCGTCGGTCTGCTCGAAGCGGATCTCACCCCGCTCCGGCACGAAGACGTCGGACTCGGTCCAGCGGAGCAGACCGCTGCGGAAGTGCAGTTCCCAGCTGGAACTGGCGTTCTCGTCGGGGTAGGTGGCGTGCACGGTGGTCGCGTTCACATGGGGCGCCAGGTCCGGGTACCGCTCCCAGCGCCGTACGGAGTCGTAGACCGCTTCGGCCTGCTCCGCGGGTATCAGTGCATCCAGTTCGACGTGCCGCACGATCAGTTACCGCCTTCCGGCATGGTGGCCGCGCCCCGCACCAGATCGCGGGTGGCCAGGTCGAAGGAGTTGAGGAGGAACTCCACATCGGTGTCGCTCAGCACGGCGGGCGGCGTGAACCGCACCACCGAGCTGCCGTTCATGGAGTGGTTGGCGACCACTCCGTGGTTGAAGAGCTCGATCAGCAGCTCGCCGGCGAGACCGGCCTCGACCAGCTCGATCCCGATGAGCAGGCCCTGGCCGCGCACCTCCACCACCAGTTCGGGGATGTTGCGGTACGCGATCTCCGAGATCCGGGGCAGCAGCGCCGCCCCCAGGTCGGCGGCCCGGGTGATCAGCCGTTCCTCCTTGACCGCCCGGATCGCGCCGCGCACCGCGGCCATCAGCACCGGCTGGCCGGAGAAGGTCGCCGTGTGGACGTACGGGTCCTTGTCGAAGGGGCGGAAGGCCTTGCGGGTCGCCACGGCCGCGGAGACCGGCAGCACACCGCCGCCGAGTGCCTTGCCCGCGAGCAGCACGTCGGGCACCACACCCTCGATGTCCGCACCCCACCACTCACCGAGCCGGCCGAAACCGGACTGGACCTCGTCGAGGATCAGGAACCCGTCGTGGGCGCGGACCAGTTCCTCGACGCGCTTGAGGTAGCCCTTGGGCGGAATGATGACGCCGCCCTCGCCCTGGACGGGTTCGAGGATGACGCAGACCTCGCCGGGGTGGGCGGAGAGCTCCGCCTCCAGTGCGTCCGCGTCGCCGAACGGCAGGTGCAGGAAGTCGGGTATCAGGGGCCGGAACGGCCGCTGGTAGACCTCCTTCGCGGTGGCGGACAACGCGCCCAGCGTCTTGCCGTGGTAGCCGCCGTTCATCGAGACGGTCCGCTTGTAACCGCCCGCGCGGGCCAGCTTGAGGCCGGTCTCGACCGCCTCCGCCCCGCTCAGCGCGAAGTGCACGCGGTCCAGGCCCTCGGGCAGCACGGAGACGAGGGCCTCGGCGGCGAGGGCCACGGTGGGTTCGAGCAGGATGCGGGTGGCGGTGGGGTGGGTACGCAGCTGGCGCTCCACCTCCTCCATCACGATGGGATGGCGGGCGCCCATGATGAACACGCCGTAGCCGCCCGCGTTGAGGAAGCGCTCACCGTCGCTCGCGGTGAGCCAGGCGCCTTCGGACGCCACCTCCATGTGGCTGCCGAAGAGTTCGGCGAGGGTGGCCCGGCCCTTGCTCAGATGGGCCCGGTACAGGCCGAGGATCCGTGCCTCGGTGTCCGAGGCGGCCTCCTGGATCACGGTCATGGATCTCTCACTCCAATGGACGGTTCTGGTGCCGCCGGGCGGCACAGCGGTCTCCCGGGGCAGGGCGGCGGGGCGGCGGGCGGGTGTTCAGGCCAGGACCAGGGGGCCGCCGCCGAAGTAGTGCAGCAGCGGCTCGGCGGCGGCACCCTGGGCCGGCGGATGGAAGGCGAGCGCGCGCACGGCGGCCGCCGCCTGGGCGTGCGCGGAGTCGCGGATGAAGTCCAGTCCGCCGAGCAGCTCCAGCGCCCGGGCGGCGATGGACGGCAGCGCGTTCTGCACGGCGTAGCGCGCGACCAGGACACGCGCCACCGACTCCTCGTCACCCGGCTCGGCCCCGACCGCCCGCGCGACACCCTCCAGGAGTGCCAGCGCGGCCTCCAGGTCGACGGCGAGCGAGGCCCGTTCCCGGACGCCCCCGCGCTCGCGGTCCAGCACCTGCTCGACCAGTGCCGCGGCACCGCCCGCGTAGCCGGCCGCGATGAGCATCTCGAACCAGACGAACCCGGCCGTCTGCAGGTCGTCCAGGCGCTGCGGGTCGTCCGCCCCGGCCCTGACGACCATGTCCGTCGGTACGAAGACGTTGTCGAGGCGCACTTCGTCGCTCTCCGCGCCCGCCAGCAGGTCGTTGCCCCAGAACGGGTGGACCGACAGCCCGGGCGCGCCGGCCGGGACCAGGGCGAGTGCCAGCTCGGGGGCATCCCCGTCGTGGATGGCGATGCTCGCCGTGAGCAGGCTCATCGAGTGCGACAGACTGCACGGCTTCTTCGCGCCGGACAGCAGGTAACCGCCCTGAACGGGACGGGCCGTCACCCCGGGAGTGAGGATGTTCTGCGCGGTACGGCCTTCGGCCCAGCCGGAGGCCATCACCTGCTGCTCGGGGACGATCCGGTGCAGCAGATCGGTCTGGGCGCCGGTGAGCCGTCCGGCGTTGCCGGCGAGGGAGTAGAGCATCGCGGCGGTGAAGTGGTGCATGGAGACGGCCGCCACCAGCGACGGGGACTCGGCCCCCAGCGCCAGCTGTACCCGCAGTGCTTCGAGCGGGGTGGCGCCGTGGCCGCCGTACTCCGCGGGAATGAGCAGACCGACGCCGCCGTGGATGCGGAACAGGTCGATCACCGGGCTGCCCGACCGCTCCCGCTCGGCGTACGGGATCTCCTTCAGTTCCTTGATCAGACCGGGATGGAAGCGCTCGCAGACAGCCCGAGCAGCATCGAGGGAACGCACGGGAAACCTCCGGTGGGGACAGAGCGGTGGGCGTTCAGACGCCGAAGACCGCGTCGTAGGGACTGATGTCGCGGGCGATGCTGACTCCCTGCACGTGCGAGGTCTTGAGCATCGGGTAGTTGGCCTCGCCGAAGGCGCCGCCGGTGCGGCCGGTGCCGCCGTGGCTGGGCAGATACGGCAGGAAGCCGATGTGCGAGTCGTTGACCTTCAGCAGACCGCCGTTGACGACCCGTCGCACGAAGGTCTCGATGACGTGGTCGGAGCGCGACCAGAGGGAGTTGCGCAGCCCGTACTCGTTGGAGTTGACGAACCGGAGGAACGCCTCCAGCAGCGCGTCGTCGTTGTCCGCCTCCGGCACGATGACGGGGATGAGCGGGAAGAAGGTCTCCTCGCGCACGACGTCATAGGTGCGGGCCCGGTCCAGGCCGTCCACCCGGAGAACGGTGGGCTGGAGGAAGACACCGGTTTCCGAGGGCGTACCGTCGACCTCGGTGCGGTTCCCGCCGGTGACGAGCGTCGCGCCGTTGTCGAGGGCCTGGCGCAGCAGCCGGAAGAACCGCTCACTGCGCCGCACCGGCGACAGCAGGACGTCCTCCTCCTCGGGCAGCCCGGGCCGGATCGCCTTGACCTGCTCCCTCACCTCGGCGATGAGGGCGTCGGCGATCTCGGGGTGGACCAGCACGTAGTTGGGCACCATGCAGATCTGGCCGGAGCCGAAGAACGACTCGGTGACGGCCTCGGCGGCCCAGGTGATGTCGGCGTCCTTCCACACCACGATGCCGTCGTTGCCGGCCAGTTCCAGGATGGGCTTCTTGCCGTGCGCGACGCACTGCTGCTCGAAGCGCAGGCCCTCCTGGCTGCCGCCGATGTAGAAGATGTCGTCGATCAGCGGGTCCGCGATCCAGCGGTCCATGGTCTGCTTCGGATTGCTGCACACCGCGTTGAGCACACCGGGCGGCGCGTCCAGCTCCTCCAGCAGCGGAGCCACGATGTCACGCAGCAGCCACATGGTGCTCAGCGCGATACTGCGCGGCGCTCTGACGATGACGGCGTTGCCGGCCATCAGCGCCAGGACGGCGAGCGCGGCGCTGGGCAGCGGGGCGTTCTGCGGCGGGTTGAACGCCACCACCCCGTCGGGCTGGCGGTGCAGGATCAGCTTGCGGCCCGCGTACTCCTTCTCGACCCGCATCTGCTTCGTGTACCAGCGCAGACTGCCCGGCGCGTAGATCTGCAGCAGACAGCTGAGTTCCCAGCGGGCCAGCTTCACCGGGTGCGACTCGGCGACCAGCATGTCGAGGAACTCGTCCTGGTGCTTGAGGAGTTCCTCCCTGAACCGCGTACCCAGCCGCATCCGCCGCTCGAGCGGCACGGCCGCCCAGTCCGAGGCGGCCGCCGCGGCCGCCTGCGTGGCCAGGTCGATGGAGTTGTCGTCGGCTATCGCACAGCGGCCCACGACATAGGGGTGCTGGGCGGCGTCGGACTCGGGGTCCTGCTCCAGCTGCCGCTTGAGGCTGACACTGGTGAACACGTCTTCCAGCAGGGATCGTCCGCTGACGGTGTAGACCCAACCGTCCCCGGCGACATCCTTGCCCGCGATGTAGAGGTCGTAACTCCTGAATCCGGAATGTGCCGGAACACTTTCTTCCTGCCCAGCTCCGTGAAGCATCATCAGCCCTTCCGAGCTTCCGTGGGGAATTTTCGGTCAACTGCTTTTCGAAGCAATCCGATCGTGGCAGCTGAATCTGACTCAAATCTGACTCGCGGCTGACGCCGGACTGATCCAGAGGAGGGCCGCACTCCGGCCGCCGGCCGTCAGCGGAGCGTCAGCCGTTGCTGTTTGCATGGCAGCCATGTCATCCACCGACACGACGCCGCACCGGCTGCGCGAGCTGCCGCGGGCCGAACTCGCCGAGGAAATCGAGACACTCGTCCTGAGGAGGTTCAAGACCGTTCTCCTCATCGACGAGTCGGAGGACCTCCCCCTCGACATCAGCTATTTCGATCTCGGCCTCACCTCACTGCGGCTGACCGAGATAAGGCAGAGCCTGGAGCAGCTCCTCGATCTGTCCATCAACGCGAACGTGCTCTTCAACCAGCCGACGATCGCGCACCTCGTGGACCACCTGGCCGACGCCCTGGCCACCCCCTCCTCCCGCTGAACACCGATCAACCAGGCCCAGGACAGAAGGAGTTGCTCCATGCCGCGTACGGAATCCGGGACGGACCCGGCCCCCGAGCCGATCGCGATCGTCGGAATCGGTCTGCGATTCCCGGGCGGCAGCGACTCGGCCGACGAGTTCGACGCATTCCTGCGCGACGGACGCAGCGGAATCGGCCCGATACCCGAAGACCGGTGGGATGTCGCCGCATTCACCCCACAGAGCCCCGACGACAAAGGGAAGATCCACGCGTCGGGCGGCGGATTCCTCGACCGAATAGACCTGTTCGACGCCTCTTTCTTCAACATCTCCCCGAAAGAGGCCCAGTACATGGACCCCCAGCAGCGGATGCTGCTGGAGACCGCGTGGCAGGCGCTGGAACACGCGAACATCGACCCGACCCCGCTGCGCCGCGGCAACGGCGGTGTGTACGTCGGGGCCAGTTCCATCGACTACGCGCTGGAACTGGACTCACTGCCGTACGAGGAACTCGACGGCCATCTCGCCTCCGGCATCACCATGTTCCCGCTGTCGGGCCGGCTCTCCTACTTCCTGGGCTGGCGCGGTCCCAGCATGAGTGTCGACACAGCGTGCTCGTCCTCGCTGGTCGCCCTGCACCTCGCCGTACAGGGACTGCGCGCCGGCGAGAGCGACATCGCCCTGTGCGGCGGCGTCAACGCCCTGCACCATCCCCGCATCCCCGTCATGTTCTCCAACGCGCAGATGCTGGCCCCCGACGGACAGTGCAAGACCTTCGACGAGTCCGCCGACGGCTACGCGCGCGCCGAGGGCTGCGGAGTCCTCGTACTCAAGCGGCTGAGCGACGCCGACCGGGACGGCGACACCGTCCTCGCGCTCGTCCGGGGCACCGCCGTCGGTCAGGACGGCGACAGCGCGGGCCTGACCGTGCCCAACGGACCGGCCCAGGAGAAGGTGATCCGCAGCGCGCTCGCCGTGGCCCGCCTCGCGCCCGAGGACATCCAGTACGTGGAGGCGCACGGAACCGGCACCCCGCTCGGTGACCCCATCGAGTTCGGCGCCATCGGTGACGCCTTCGCCACCTCCCACACCAAGGACGCCCCGCTGCTCGTCGGCTCGGTGAAGACCAATCTGGGCCACATGGAGCCGGCGTCCGGCATCGTCGGAGTCATCAAGACGGTGCTTCAGCTCAGGTCCGCGACCGTCTACCCGCACCTCAACCTCAACACGCCCTCGGGGCGCATCCCCTGGGACCTGTATCCGGTCCGCGTGCCCACCGCCTGCGAGCCGTGGCCGGCCGGTACCAGGCGCGCGGTGGTCAACAGCTTCGGCTTCGCGGGCACCATCGGCGCGGTCGTCCTGGAGCAGGCCCCGGTGCGGGACCTCCCCGAACCACCCGCCACCGACGAGGCGCCAGCCGTCCCGATGCTCACGCTCTCCGCGAAGAGCGCCGCCGCGCTGAGTGAACAGGCCAAGCACTACCGGGAGTTCCTGGCCGAGCGGCCCGACGCGGCGGTGGACCGGCTCGCCTACACCGGCAACGTCGCCCGCGCCCACCACTCGTACCGGATCGCCGGACCGGTGCCCGACCGTGCCGCCCTGGAGCGGCTCCTGGCACAGGCGGAGGAGGGCGGCCACGAGGGCCCCTCCGGCATCCGCAAGACCGCGTTCATGTTCAGCGGCCAGGGCTCCCAGTACGCCGGCATGGGCGCCGCGCTCTACGAGGCGTTCCCCCTCTTCAGGGACCAGGTCGACGAGTGCGACCGGTTGTTCGCCCCCCATCTCGGCCGCTCGGTCCGCGACCTGGTGCTCGGCACCGCCGCCGACCCGGACGCCATCCACCGCACCGAGTACACCCAGCCCGCCCTGTTCACCCTGGAGTACGCGCTCGCCCGGCTGTGGATGTCCTGGGGAATCCGCCCGAACGTGCTCATCGGGCACAGCATCGGCGAGGTCGTGGCCGCCGCCGTGGCCGGTCTGTTCGGCCTCTCGGACGCCGTGACTCTGGTCGCGGCCCGCGCCCGGCTGATGCAGGCGGTCCGGGCGGAGGGCGGGATGGCCGCCGTCGCCGCCCCCGCCGAGGAGGTCGAACCACTGCTGGCCGACCACCCCGACCTCACCCTGGCGGGGATCAACGCCCCCGACCAGGTGGTGATCTCGGGTGCCACGGCCGCCCTGGACCAGGTCACCGCCGAGCTCCGCGAGCGGGGTGTCAGGGTCGACCGGCTGGCCGTCTCGCACGCCTTCCACTCCCCGCTCATGGCCGAGGTGTACGACGACTTCCGCGCCGCCCTCGACGGCATCACCTTCACCGAGCCGGCCATCAGCCTGATCTCCAACGTCACCGGAAGGCTCGCCCGGTTCGCGGAGATCGGCAACCCCGACTACTGGGTACGCCACATCGGCGAGCCCGTGCAGTTCCTGGCCGGCATCCGGGCGGTGGCCCGGCGCGGCCGGCACGCCCTGATCGAGATCGGCCCCTCCACCGCGCTGACAGCGCTCGCCCAGCGGTGCCTGAACACCGAGGACCACCTGTGGCTGGCGAGTCTGCGCCGTCGCGACCGTGCCGGTGACACCACGCTGTCCGCGCTCGCCGCGTACTACGCCGCCGGACTGCCGGTGTCCTGGACGGCCTACCACGAGGGCCGGATCACCCCGGCCACCACGGTTGTGCCCACCTACGCCTTCCAGCGCAAGCGGTACTGGCTGCCCTCCGTCAGTCCCCGGCGGACCGGCTCGACGGGCGGCACCGCCCGCCATCTGCTGCTGGGTACCGAGGAACGGTTCGCCAGCGGGGTACGGGAGTTCACCGCCGAGTTCACCGCCGAGGACCTGGGGGCGCTCGTCGACCTCGGAGACGACGAAGGCACGACGACACTGCCCGCCGGCGCGTACGTCGACCTGCTGCTCGCTCTCCAGGACGCGGCCTGGGGACACACCCGGTCCGCGATCCACGACGTACGCCTGCCGTCGCCGCTGCGGGTGCCCGCCGAGCCGGCCGTGGTCCTGACCACCCGGTTGCGGCCCCGCGCCGGGGGTGGAGCCGACGTGGAGGTCTTCACCCTGGTCGGCGGTGAGGAGGACACCCATGCCACCGCCCGGTTCGCCGCCGAACGCGAACCGGTCGTGCCCGTCTCCGAGCTGGCGGAACTGGACGCCGCTCTGGCGCCCGCGGGGCAGGAGATCGACGACGAGGACATCTACACCGACCTGGCCTCGGTCGGCCGCCCGCACGGGCCGCGCATGCGGCTGCTGCAGCGTGCCGCCCGCCATGAGGGCGGCCTGGTCACCGGCGAGCTGACCGGCCGCGACGCCACCTCGGTCGAGCATGTGCCGCCGGAGCTCCTGGAGGCCGCCGTACAGGCCGCCATCGTGCTCGACCCCGAGGGCCCGGTGTTCGAGGTCAGGTCGATCGCCTCCGTACGGCACTTCAGGAAGCCGCGCGGTGAGCGCCTTCGGGTCCTCGCCCGCGTCCACAGCGACCAGGACCGCCGCGTCGCCGACCTGCTCCTCCTGGAGGACGGCAGCCCCGTCACCGAACTCCTCGGCGTCGAACTCGCCCGTCCCGAAGGCCGCCTGGGCCGGCGCCAGTTCCTGCACCGCCCGGGCTGGGTACGCCGAGCCCTGCCGGCCCCCGCCGACACGGCGCCGGACGCCGGATCCCGGCACGTCCTCCTGCTCGCCCCGGACCACGTCGGCACCGACACGCTCGGCCCCTCGCACGGTGTCAAGGTGACCCGGATCGCGGAGGCCGCCGATCTGAAGGCCGCCCTGGACGACCCGACGGTCACCGACATCTGCCGTGTCTGGCACCGGCACGACGGCCCGGCGTCCGTGGCCCGGCTGCGCGCCGAGTGCGAGGACAACTACCGTGAACTGCTCGCCCTGGTGGCCGCGCTGGACGCCGCCGATCCCTCCCGGCCACCCCGGCTGTGGCTGGTCACGGAGGGTGCCCAGTGGCTGCCGGGCGACCCGCCCGGCGACGGGGCACACCTCGCCGCCGCCACCCTGTGGGGCTTCGGGCGGGTCCTGCTCACCGAGTACCCCCAGTACCGGGCGACGCTCGTGGACGTTGCCCCGGGCACCGGCCTCGCGGCCCTGCCCGACGAGTGGCACGCCGAGGTCCCCGGTGAGTACCAGGTCGCCTTCCGGCCGGACGGACGCCATGTACGCAGGCTGCTGGCCGGCGACGCCACGCTCACCTGGCCCGGCGGCTTCGAGCTGCGGGCCCCCGACTCCGGTGACCTCTCCGACCTCGCCCTCGTCCCCGCCCGGCACCTGACGCCACGCGGCGACGAGGTCCAGGTGCGGGTACACGCCGTCGCCCTGACGGCGGCCGACGCCGCCACCGCCCTGGACACCGGCCGTGCCGGGCGCGAGGAGGAGGAGCCCCCGCCGGTACTCGGCGCGCTGGCCACCGGGACGGTCGCCGAGGCCGGTGCGCGGTCCGGCTTCACCGCCGGGGACGAGGTCCTCGTACGCCACGAGGGCGCCCTGCGCTCCACCCTCACCGTCCCGGCGGCCTCGGTGACTCTCGCTCCGCTGCCACAACCGGCCGACGGCGCCCGGCACTTCCGCCTCGACGAGGCGGGCGAGGCCCTGCGCACGGCCGCCGCCGGAACGGCACCTGAGGTCTGGGTCGACCTGTCCGGCGAGCACGCGGCCGAACCGGCCGCCGACGACGTCGGCGCCGGTGTACGGGCCGACCGCACCTACCTGATCACCGGTGGTCTCGGCGGACTCGGACTGGTCACCGCGCGCAAGCTGGTGGCACTCGGCGCCCGGCACCTGACGCTGGTCAGCCGTAGCGGACGGCCCACCGCGGAGGCCGGAGCGGTCCTCGCCGACCTGGCCCAGGACGCCGAACTGGCCCTCCTGCGCGCCGATGTGAGCGATGCCGGGGACGTGGCCCGGCTGATGCGGGCCGTGGCGGCGGGACCGTATCCGCTGGGCGGGATCGTGCACGCGGCCGGGTCCTACGACAAGAAGCTGATATCCGAGCTCACCTGGGAGTCCATCGACGCCCAGCTCGGCGCGAAGGCCTACGGCGGCTGGCTGCTGCACGAGGCGTCCCAGGACTCCTTCCCGGAGCTGGAGTTCTTCGTGACGTACTCGTCGATCGCCTCCGTCCTGGGCGGCGCGACCCAGGGGCACTACGCCGCGGCCAGCGCCGCGCTCGACAGCCTCGCCGAATGGCGCACCCGCCAGGGACTTCCCGGGCTCTCGGTCAACTGGGGCGCCTGGGCCAGGGTCGGCATGTCGGCCCGGCTGGAGGAGTACCTCAGCCGGGAGATCGAACGCAGCGGCGTCCACTTCTTCTCACCCACCCGGGCCCTGGACACCCTGGCCAGGCTGTGGGGGAAGCCCCGCAACCAGCGGGTGGTGGGGGAGTTCGACTGGGACCGCTATGTCGCCGGCAACGCGACCGGCGACCACTTCTACGACCGCCTTGCCCGGCGTGAGCAGACGGACGACGGAGGCCTCGACCTCGTCGCGCTGACCGGCCTGCCGAAACCGGAGCGTACGGCCCTGATCACCGGCCTGGTCCGGGACACGGTCGCCGCCGCGCTGCATTTGGCGGCCGACGACGAACTGGACCCGACGGCCGAGTTCGTCTCGCTGGGCCTGGACTCGCTCATGGCGATGAACGTCAAGTCCGGTCTGGAGCGGGTCTTCCGGCTGCCCCTGCCGGCCTCGCTCACCTTCGATCACCCGACCGTACGCAGGCTCACCGATTTCCTGGACGGCCGGCTCTGCCCCACGCCCGCGGCATGACGGCCGCAGCCGAGCCCCAGAACAAGCACGACAAGCACCACGGACACCACGGACACGACGGACACGACGGACACGAAGGGGAGGACGACATGACCCACCCACCGAACGCGAACTGGACGCTCACTTACACCTCCCGGGCACACGCCGGGGGCCGCCCCGACCACCCGGCGATCATCTGCGAGGACCGAGTCCTCACCTACGCGAAACTGCACCGGGCGAGCAACCGGGCCGCGCACGCCCTGCGCGCCCAGAACGTGCGCCGTGGTGACCGGGTCGCCTACCTGGGCCGCGAGTCGGAGAACTACTACCTCGTGATCCTCGCCTGCGCCAAGGTGGGCGCGGTCCTGGTCCCGGTCAACTGGCGGCTCACCCCGGACGAGGTGGACCACATCCTGCGCGACTCGGGCGCGTCACTGGTCTTCGTCGACGACGAGTTCTGGGACACCCTCGAAAAGGTCCGCCCCCAACTGCCCGCCCTGCACACGGTGGTCCGGATCGACGGCATGGACATCGACGGCGAGCCGGCTCGCGGCACCGGTCTGCGCGGCTGGTGCGCGGACCGGCCGGCCACCGACCTGGAGCAGGTCTCCGGGCCCGACGACGCGGTCGTGCAGATCTACACCAGCGGTACGACCGGGCTGCCCAAGGGCGCGGTACTCGCCCACCGCAGCTTCTTCACCCTGCCGGCGGCCATGCGTGAGCACGGTGTCGCGTGGATCGACTGGCTGCCCGACGACACCAGCCTCATCTCGCTGCCGGGCTTCGGAATCGCGGGCATCGGCTGGTTCATGCACACCTTCAACGCGGGCGGGACCAGTGTCGTCATGCCGCAGTTCGACCCGCAGGAGGCGGTGCGCCTGATCCGTACCTACGGTGTCACGACCACCTTCGCCGCACCCGCCATGCTGCAGGCGATGGCGGCCGAACGCGGCGCCGGGCCGGAGGCCTTCACCTCCCTGCGCAAGATCGCGTACGGGGCGGCACCGATGTCCGAGACGCTGCTGAAGCAGTGCCTGGAAACGTTCGCCTGCGAGTTCGCGCAGATCTACGCCAGCACGGAGACCGGAAGCGTCGCCGTGTGCCTGCCGCCCGAGGCGCACCACCCGGGCAGCCCGGTCCTGGAATCGGTCGGGCTGCCCTGTCCCGGCAACGAGGTCAAGGTGATCGGCCCGGAAGGCGACCGCCTGCCGCCCGGCAGCATCGGCCAGATCTGCGTACGCGCGCCCTCCCTGATGCTCGGGTACTGGAACCTGCCCGAGGCCACCGAACAGACCCTGGTGGGGGAGTGGCTGCACATGGGCGACGCCGGATACCTCGACGAGGACGGCTATCTCCACCTGTGCGACCGCATGAACGACACGATCATCGTGGCCGGGCAGAACATCTACCCGGCCGAGGTCGAGAAGGCTCTCGCCGCCCACCCGGACGTCGTGGACGCCGCCGTCGTGGGCGTACCGGACCAGAACTGGGGCGAGGCCGTGCACGCCTGCGTCGTCCTGCGGCCCGGCGCCCGCGTCACCCCGCGCGAACTCCTCATGTCGCTGCGCGGCCACCTCGCCGACTACAAGATCCCGGGCGCGTACCACTTCGTGGACACGCTGCCCCGCAACCCCACCGGAAAGATCCTGCGCCGCGCGGTACGCGAACAGTTGACCCGCCCTGTCTGAGGAGCACCCCATGTCACGCCGGCCGACGGGACCAACCGCCCGACCAGCCACCAGCAATCCGCAGTCGACCCCTCACCTCCGTATCGGTGTCCTGCTCCCCACCAGGGAGCAGGCCATCACCGGGACCTACGCGGCAGCCCCGCTCCTGGAGTTCGCGCGGGAGGCCGAGACACTGGGGTTCGACTCCCTCTGGGCGGGCGATTCACTGACCGCCCGTCCCCGCCTCGACCCGCTGGTCGTCCTCGCCGCCGCTGCCGCCGCCACCGAGCGGATCACCGTCGGCACCGCCGCACTCACCCCTGCCCTGCGCCATCCGCTGATCGGCGCCAACATGGTCGCGAGCCTCGGCCATGTCGCCGCGGACCGGCTGGTCCTCGGCCTCGGCTCCGGCTTCCCGATGCCCGAGACGGAGGAGGAGTTCGCCTCGGTCGGCGCCTCCTTCGCCGGACGCGTCGGCCGCCTCGACGAGATCGCCGCCCTGTGGCGCACGGCGTGGCGGGCGGGGGAGGAAGGCCGGCCCACGGAGTTCCAGGGGAGGTTCTGGCAGGCCGAGCGACTCGACCGGCTGCCCGCACCCGCCACGGCGGGCGGTCCGCCGCTGTGGCTGGCCGGCAGTGACACTCCGAAGGTGCTCGAACGCGTGGCCACCCGGTACGACGGCTGGCTGCCGTTCCTGCCCGACGCAGAGGCGTACGGCAGGGCCCGGCGCCGGATCGCCGAACTCGCCGAGGCAGCGGGCCGGGGCGCGGACGCGGTGACCCCCGCGCTGTACGCGACGCTCACCGTCAACAGCGACCGCGCCACGGCCAAGGCCGAGCTGGAGCACTACATCACCCACTACTACGGGCGCACCCTGGAACAGATGTCGGCCATCCAGGCCTACGGCTGGGGCAGCGCCGAGAGCTGTGCCGAATGGCTCGGCGGCTATGTCCGCGCCGGCGCCCGGCACCTCGTCATCCGGGTCGGATCGCTCGACCCGCAACCGCAGTTGAAGGAAATCGCCGAGGTGCTGCTCCCCGCGCTGCGCGCACTCGGCGAGACCACCGCCCTTGCCGCCACCGTCGGAGGAGTCCAGTCGTGACCAGCCCCAGTGTCAGTGCCATCGGCCCGGACATGTCCCGCGCCGGACAGTGGTTCCACCCCGCGGAGCCCTCTCCGGACGCATCCGTACGGCTGTTCATGCTGCCGCACGCGGGCAGCGGCGCCATCATCTACCGCGACTGGGAGAAGTTGCTCCCGGCGGACATCGCCGCCCAGGCCGTCACCCTGCCGGGCCGCCACAACCGCCGGGACGAGGAGACGTACGAGGAGTGGGACCCGCTGCTCGACGCCCTCCACGACGCCGTGCTCGCCGACCTCGACGACCGCCCGTTCGCGTTCTTCGGGCACTGCCTCGGGGCCCAGCTGGCCTTCCGGCTGACCATCCGGCTGGAGGAGGAGGGCGGTCCCTCCCCGGTCATGGTCGGCATGTCCGGCTGGTCGCCCGAGGGTTTCTTCCAGCCGACGGAGGAGCAGAGCCAGATGCCCGAGCCCGAAATGGTCGACTGGATCAAGAAGTTGGGCTCGTTCCCCGCCGAGATCTACGACAACCCGGAGATGCTCGCCCTGGTCGTGCCGGCGCTGCGCGCGGACCTGAGGGTCGCCGCGCAGTACGTCGACGACGGGGCCGGGGTCCGCTGCCCGCTCGCCTCCTACGGCGGCAGGTCCGACCCGCTCCAGGAGCACCCGGACGCCATGACGCACTGGGCCGGACGCAGCGCCGGGTACCTGGGTCACAGCGAGTACCCCGGCGGCCACTTCTACATCGACAGCCACGCCCCGTCCGTGACCACCCACTTCGCCCAACGCCTCCAACGCCTGGTCCAGACACCCGCCGCCCACTGACCACCGGCGCGACGCGATCCCCACCGGGCCGGTGGACGCCGCTGGGCCCGTGCCCGGACCCGTGCGATCTTCCTGACGGGGTTTCCGGGCTCCGGGGGTCTCGTGCCCCGTCCGTGCTGGTCGCCTTTGCTCTTCGCCTTCGGGCGGGTGGCGGGCGACCTGGCCACCAGTGCGGCCTTCGCCGGGGGTCGTGGTGGTGGTGCGGGGTGAGCCGGGTCCGTGGGTCCGCCCTCTGGCGGTTGGCTGGTCCGGTGAGCGCCGGTGGACCCGTGCCCGAGCCGTGCGACCTGCCGGACGGGGTGTGCGGGGTGTTCCGGGCTCCGGGGTGTTCGCTGCCCGCCCGCGCCGGTCGCCCTCGCTCTTCGCCTCCGGGTGGGCAGCCCGGCCCCTTGCCCACCCGGAGGCGCCGATCCTGCGCCCACCGCCTCACGACCGTGGTCTGTGGGCCGCACCCCGCGCCGGCGCCCTGCGGGAGCGGCACCGCGCCGCCCCCCCCCAACAGCGTCAGCCGCATGTCAGCGGCACGTCAGTACGTCCTGCCAAAGTCGTGAGTGCCGTGCCGTCACCGTGTCGGTCCGGCCGCGTCCGGGCGCTGTCCCGTTCGTGTCCGAGCCCGTTCCGCAACCGCCCGGCGCCGCCCCGAAACGAGGAGTTCGCCTGCCATGGCAGACAGCGCCGCATTACCCGGCCCCACTCGCGCCCTCGTCCTGGCCAACCCCGCCTCCGGCAGTCACAGCCCCCAACTGGTCAGAGAAGTAAGCGAGTTGTGTGCCGGCCACCTTGAGGACGCCGAGGTCCACCTGACCACGGCACCGGGCGACGCCACCGTCGCCGTGCGCCGCGCCCTCGAACGGCCCGGCCGCACCCCCGACCTGATCGTGGTCATCGGAGGCGACGGCACCGTCCGTGAGGCGATCCAGGGCCTGGCCGGCGCCCCGGAGCGCGCGGCCCTCGCCGTGGTGCCGGGCGGCACCGGGAACTCCGGCTACAAGATGCTCTGGGGCGAGCGCCCCTGGACCGAGTCGCTCAAGGCGGTGCTCACCGACTCCGGTGTGAGCGGCACCGCCCGGCCGCGCCGGCTGGACCTGGCCCGCCTCGCGGAGACCCGGCAGTACGTGTACCTCGGCGCCTGCTCGGGCGTGATCGCGGACGCGCTCATCACGGCCCAGGACCTGCCGCTGACCGGCCGGGAACGGTATGCCCGCGCCTTCGCCGACACAGCGGCCGGATACGTGCCCTACCCGGGCCGCGTCACGGTCGACGGCCGTGTGGTGCACGAGGGCCCGACCGTTCTCGCCAACGTCGGCGGCGGGCGATACCGCGGTGGCCGGTTCCTCGTCCTGCCCGAGTCGCTGCTCGACGACGGGCTGCTCGACGTCTGTGTCATCGGCGGCGGCCTGCCCGCCACCGAGGTGCCGGAACTGACGCTGACCGCCGGCCACATAGGGCATCCCGCGACCGTGTACGCGCGAGGCCGCACCATCACCGTCGAGCGCACCGACGGCCGGCGCCTGCCCCTGGAGCACGACGGCGAGTACCAGCACGGCATCGGCTCCTCGGCGACCTTCGAGGTCCAGCCCGCGGCGCTCACCGTCTGGGCCCCCGCCTGACCCCCCGACCCCCTGATCCCCGGCGCGCCGAACCGACCTGACGGCATGCCGGCCCACCCGCAACGGACAACCAAGGAGAACACCGTGAGCGACCTGACCAACACCGTCACCCAGTACCTCGCCATCTGGAACGAGGCGGACGCGGACAAGCGCGCGGCGGCCATCGCCGAGCTCTTCACCGCGACCGCCCCGTACATCGATCCCCTCGCCGCGGTCGAGGGCCACGAGGGCATCGGAGCCGTCCTCACGGGCGCCCGCGAGCAGTTCAAGGGACTCCTCTTCGAGCTGCACGGCGCGGTCGACACCCACCACAACCTGGCCCGTTTCCAGTGGGGCCTGGTCACCGAGCCGGGCGCCGAGCCCATCGCGATCGGCTTCGACGTCCTGGTCACCGGCGACGACGGCCGCATCACGGGCGTCTACGGCTTCCTCGACAAGGTTCCCGCCGCCTGATCCGCGCGGACGGCGGGGGCACCACCGAGGGCGACCGGTGCCCCCGCCGTCCCCGTCCGCCGGTACGGAAACGCACCGACAAGGCACACACACCGGTACGCGACACCGGTACGGAAAGGCAAGGTGCGACGCACCATGACGGCTGTACTCGCCGAGAGCGTGGCCCGAGCCCTGTGCGAGGGATGGGAACCGGCACGGCCGACGCGCTCCCGCGCCCCCTCCGACACACCATTGCGCGAACTGTCCCAGTGGGCCGCGAACCTGCGCCCCGAGGACGTCCCGTGCCGGGTGCTGAAACTCGCGGCCAGTCAGGTGCTGTCCCAGATCGCCTCCATCCGCGCCGGCCTCGCACACCCGCTGGGCCGCAGGCTGGTGGCCGCGTTCGGGCACCCCATGCAGCGTGACCCGAGGGCCGCGGCCGGTGTCTTCGCAGCCCTCGGCTCCTGGCTCAACCTCGACGACACCGCCTACGCCGGACACCTGTCCAACTCCACGGTCGCGGTGCCCCTCGCCTTCGCGTACGCCCGCAAGCTCGACGGACTCTCCTTCCTGACCGCCGTCGTGGCGGCCAACGAGTGCGCCGCGCGCATCACCGCCTCGGCCACCCTGGGCCCGCTGCGCGGACAGAGCGCGGTGCACACCCATCTCGCCGGCGCGGTGGCCGGCCGGCTGCACAGCGACCGTGCGCCCGCCGACCAGTGGGAGAACGCCCTCGGGCTGGCCTTCGCCATGCCCAACTGGCCGCTGATGCGCGCCTTCCTGGCCAGTGACGCCCGCCTGTTCAACACCTTCACGCCGGTACGCACCGCGATGGACGCCTGCGACGCCGCCGCCGCGGGACTGCGGGGCGCGCCCGACATCCTTGAGCACCCCGACGGCTTCCTGAGCCGGTTCGCGACGGTGCCGCTGCCGCAGGCGGTGGCGAAGGGGCTCGGCACCCGCTGGCACACCGACACCCTCTCCTTCAAGATGCATCCCGGCGGCCCCGGAATCGACGCGGCGGTGGACTGCGCCGCCGAGATCCACCGGGAGCTGGGCCCGATCCGTCCGCAGGACGTCACCGAGATCGTCGTGGAGGCCTCCCTGTACACGCTGTTCGCGGGGGAGCGGGCCGCCCAGTACGTCAACGGCCCCGGCTCGCCGCTCGGCGCGCTGGTGCTCGACGTGCCCTACCCGGTCGCCACCACCCTGCTGACCGGGGACTTCTCGGTGGACGACTTCTCCTCACCACACCTGGACGACCCGGGGCGCTGGTCGCTCGCGAGCCGGGTGCGGCTGGTGCACGACACCCGGATGACCCGCGAACTCTTCCTGTCCGACGCGCCGTTCGGCGAGGCGGTGCGTGAGGCGGGCCCGCTGGCCCTTCCCTGGCTGCGCGGCTTCGGCGGCGAGGAGCTGGTGGATCTGCTCGGCCCGATCGAGCCGGGCGGCCGGGACTTCTCCGGCGCCACCAAGTCCACCGGCGCCCGGGTCACCGTCCACCTGGCCGACGGGCGTACGGTCTCCCGGACCCGGCTCATCCCCGTGGGCGCCGCAGGGCCGGACACCCGGGCCCGCCACTCCGACCTGGTGCGCGAGAAGTTCCTGTCCGTCGGCGGCGCCCGGCAGGTCGCCGACACCGTCGGCAGACTGCACCGCATGCGGCCGCGGGGCGTACGACGGTGGATAGAGGCAGCTTTCCTGGACTGAGCCCCGAGGGCTGGTCAGCCCGAGATCAGCGCCGTATCAGCGCACCTTGGGATAGTAAAGGGAAGGTCAAATCCCTCTAGTTTCTGGAGAGTTCACATGTCGCTCGGTGATCGGACCGACATCCTGGACTGGCCGTTCCCCCGTACGAAGGACGGCGAACCCGCCCTCGTCCTGGGCGAGTTACGGAAGTTACCCCCCTGTGTGGTCCGTATCCCGGAGGGCGCGGCCGAGTCGCGTCCGGCCTGGCTGGTGACCCGATACGCGGATGTGCGCCAGGCACTCGCGGACCCCCGGCTCAGCGCGGACGAGACACTGCCCGGCGCCCCCGTACGCATTCAGCTGCCGCCCGGCCAGAACCCGAGTTCGTTCCTGCGCCTCGACGACCCCGAGCACGCCAGGCTGCGCGGACTCATCCAGACCGAGTTCACGGCGCGCCGGGTACGGCGGCTGCGGGCACCGATCCAGCGGCTGATCGACCAACTGCTGGACGAACTGGCCTCCTTACCGCAGCCGGCCGACCTGCACGCGGTCTTCTCGCGCACCCTTCCGACCCTGGTGATCGCCCGGCTGCTGGGTGTGCCCGACGACGACTCCCCGTTCTTCGTCGAGAAGACCCGCGTGACCATCTCCCAGGAGGACCCGGCGGAGTCCTATGCCGCCTTCGTGGAGATGTCGGACTACCTCGCCGAACTGGCGGGCCGAAAGCGCGTGTCCCCCGGAGACGATCTGATCAGCCGGCTCGCCGTCAACCACTGGGCCACCGGCATGATCTCCCTGGACGAACTGGTCGGCATGGCCCGGCTGGTGCTCGTCGCCGGGCACGAGACGACCACCAACCAGATCGCCCTCAACGTTCTGGGCCTGTTGCGGGACGACGGACTGCGCGCCGAGGTGGCCGCCGACGACGGAGCGCTCATACCCCAGTACATCGAGGAGTCGATGCGCTACTGGTCGATCTCCCAGGACGCGATGGTGCGGCTGGCACTCGAGGACATGGACCTCGGCGGCGTGGCCGTGGCCAAGGGCGACGCGGTGGTCATCTCGGTGCCCGCGGGCAATCACGACGAGTCGGTGTTCGCCTGTCCGCGGACGATCGACCCGCACCGGGACACCAGTGGGCACCTCCAGTGGGGATACGGGCCGCACTACTGCCAGGGCGCCCCGCTCGCGCGCCTGGAGATGGAACTGTCGCTGCGCACCCTGCTGCGGCGCTTCCCGGACCTTCGGCTGGCGGCCGACCCGACCACGGTCTTCCGCAGCGGGACCGTCTTCCACGGCGTGACACAGCTGCCGGTGACCTGGTGACACCCATGAAAACGAAGAACGACACAGGAGAGCAGTCGGATGACGTCTGAAGCAAGCACGCGCCCCGCCGTCGAGGAGAGTGAGGCGGGGCCCCCGGCGCCGCACGGAGCGCCCGCACGCGGAGCTCTCGCGGTGGTCCTGGTGGGAACCTTCATCTCCGTCCTCGACTTCTTCATCGCCAATGTCTCCGTCCCGGCGATCCAGGCGGATCTGCACGCCGGTTCGGCGCAGGCCCAGCTCATCGTCGCCGGGTACGGAGTCGCCTTCACGGCGGGTCTGATCACCGGCGGCCGACTGGGCGACCTCTACGGCCGGCGGCGGATGTACGTCCTGGGCATGACCCTGTTCATGCTCGCCTCCGCCTGGTGTGCCACGGCGCAGAACGTCGACGTCCTCATCGTCGCCCGCATCGCGCAGGGCGCCTCCGCGGCGCTGATGGTTCCCCAGGTGCTCGGCATCATCGGGACCATGTACACCGGGGCCGCCCGTGACCGTGCCTTCACCGTCTACGGCCTGGTCATCGGTCTCGCCGGTGTCTTCGGGCAGTTCATCGGAGGCGCCCTGATCACGGTCGACGTGGCCGGACTGAGCTGGCGCACGATCTTCCTGATCAATGTGCCGCTCTGTCTGGTCTGTCTCGCCGTCGCCCGCCGCTCGGTCCCCGAGTCGCGCGGAGCCGCCGGGGGCACGCGTCTCGACCTGACCGGAGCCCTCCTGATCACGGCGGCTCTCGGGCTCATCGTGTACGCGCTCGTGGAGGGCCAGTCGCGCGACTGGCCGGTGTGGGTCTGGGAGTGCCTCGCGCTGGCCGCCGTACTGCTGGCGCTGACCGTCCTGCACCTGCGCAGGCGGGCCGCGGCCGGCCGGGGACCGCTGATCGAGCCGTCGCTGTTCCGGGTGCGGACCTTCTCGGTGGGGCTCGTCGCGACCGTCCTCTACTTCCTCGCCATGGGTTCGTTCTTCTTCGTCCTGGCCCTGTACCTGCAGACCGGGCGGGCCCTGTCGCCGCTGGAGTCCGGGCTGGTCTTCCTGGCGGTGGGCGTGGGCTACTTCGGGGCCTCGATCGTCTCGGCCCGGTTCGCGGCCAAGGTCACCGCCCGCACGGTGGCCGCAGGCCCGCTGACTCTCGCCGTCGGCTACGCCCTGACCGCCTGGACGGCCACCGGACTCGGCACGACCGGGTCCGTCCTGTGGCTGCTGCCTCCGCTGCTGCTGGCCGGCCTCGGCATGGGCCTGACGACCGGACCGCTGACCAACCTCGTGCTGGGCGCCGCCGTACCGGAGCACGCCGCTTCGGCGTCCGGGCTGCTCAACACCGCGCAGGAGGGCGGGGCCGCCGTCGGGGTGGCGATCGCCGGCACGGTCTTCTTCCCGGCGCTCGCCGACGCGGGCTCCGCCGCCTCCTACCCGCACGCGTTCGCCGTCACCCTGATCCCGCTCATCGCCTTCTGTGTCGCCGCCTCCGCCACGGTGCTGCTGGCACCCGGCAGGGCCGCCCGGCACTGACCGGCGACCGACAAGGAGGGAATGACCATGCCGTACGTCACGACGAGGGACGGGACACGACTGCACTACACCGACTGGGGCGACGGACGGCCCGTCGTGCTGCTGGGCGCGGCCATGATGGACTCGCGCATGTGGGAGTTCCAGGCGCCCTTCCTGGCCGAGAACGGCCTGCGCTGTGTCACCTACGACCGGCGCGGCTGCGGAGGCTCGGACAGGCCGTGGGAGGGCTACGACTACGACACCCTCGCGGACGACCTCGCCGACCTCCTCGACCGGCTCGACCTGAGGGACGCGGTCCTGGTCGGCTACGCGGTCGGCGGCGGGGAAGCCGTACGGTATCTGTCCCGTCACGGCGCCGGGCGGGTGGCGAAACTCGTCCTGCTCTCCTCGACGACACCGTTCATGCGGAAGGCGCCGGACAACCCCGACGGGCTGGACCCGGCGTTGTTCGAGGAGATGGCGGAGGCCATCCGGCGGGACCGGGCGCGGTGGCTCAGCGAGTTCACCATGCCGTTCTTCGGCGGTGCGGATGTCGATCCGGACAACCCACCGGTCTCGCCGGAACTCGCGCGATGGCTGGTCGGCACCTGCCTGGACGCCTCGCCGAGGGCTGGGCTGGAGATCTACCGCACCCTGTTCTGCACCGACCAGCGTGCCGAGACGGCCGCGGTCGGGGTGCCCACGCTGGTGATCCACGGGGCCGCCGACCTCGCGGCGCCGTACGCCCTGTGCGGCAGCCGGACGGCCCGGCTCATCCCCGGCAGTACGTTCGTACGGTACGAGGACGCCGCGCACGGACTGTTCGCCACCCATGCCGAACGTCTCAACCAGGATCTGCTGGCGTTCGCCAAGGGATGACGGTGCTCGTGCGCCGAGCCGCCCGGCCCTGATGGGCCGGGCGGCTTTTCAGTGCGTCACGGGGTGTTCCCCGTGCAGGGGAACGAAGGCCTCGACGACCTCCTCCAACCGCTCCAGGATGTCCTCGCGGTCGTTGAGGACCCAGGACATGTGCTGGGCGCCGAACACCGCGGCGCCCAGGGCGCGGGCCAGGGCCGCGGGATTGCTGCCCGCGGGAAGGCGTCCCGCCTCGCTGCACCGCTCCAGCAGTTCGGTGAAGACGGCCAGCGTTCCGACGTAGGGGATGGGCAACTCGGCCTTGATGTAGGGCTGTTCGATCTGCAGGCGGGCTCCCGCGTGGACAAAGGTGTCGTCGTGGAAGGCGTGCGCAAGCCGCCTCACCATGTCCACGACCGTCGAGGGCGAGGAAGGGTCTCCTGTCTCCAGTGCACCGTCGATCACTTTCTGCATTCGCCGGTAGAACTCGTCCGTGACGGCGACCGCGAGCAGCTCCTTGTTGGCGAAGTGGAAGTAGACCGCGCCCTTGGTCATCTCGGCGCGGTCCGCGATGTCCTTGATGGTGACCTGCGGAAATCCGTCCTGGGCGAAGGCCGCGGCGGCGGCGTGAAGGATCGTCGAACGGGTTCTGATGGCGCGCTGCTGTTTGAGGTGTGAGGTGTCGTCGAAGGGCGCTCCCGCGGGGAGCTGGGCCGCCTGCGTGCTGTGCTCGTTACTCATGAGATCCAAATCTTGCCAGGCTGATCTGCTGTGGCCGAGTTCATACCCTCGGACCAAGCGCTTTGCTAGCAAAGAGAGTTGACCATGAAAGGCTATGACAGCAATCCTTGTAATATACCTTCGCGTAGGTATATTAATGACTCGCCGGAAGGCGCAGCACGTCTGTTCGCTTGCATGGGTTGACTCCAGTACGGGGAGGCGAAGGTGCAGATGTCCGTTGTGCGCGACGAGGCCACACTCGGTGGCTCCAGGTTCAATGATTCCAGGTGTACGCAGGACCGAGCAATGGTGTCGGTGAAGGAGACGCTCCGTTTCCTTCAGCCCGTGACGCGTGAACTGGTGCACCGCAGTTCCGTGTCCGAGGTGTTCGTCACCGACGGCCTGCACACGGGTGGAGCCGAGTTCGTGGTCGCGGCCCAGTGGCCGCGCGACCACGCCCTCTACCACCCGGACGAGAACGGTCGGTACGATCCGCTCCTGTTTGCCGAGACGCTCCGCCAGGCTCACTTCTACGCGGCCCACACGTTCTTCGGTGTGCCGCTCGGGCACCGCTTCGTCGGGCAGGACCTCAGCTTCGAGATCACGGACCCCGCCGCGCTGCGCGTCGGTGCCGCGCCCCTTGCGGTGCTGCTCGACGGGACGTGGGAGTGGCAGGGGGGCACGCCCGCGCGCCGGGCCGGTGCCCGTATGGACGTCTCGCTCGTGGTGGACGGCCGGGTGTGCGGACGCGGTCACGCGCGCGGCCTGATCGTGGACGAGCGCAGGTACGGTCTGCTGCGCAGGCGGGCCGCCGAGGCCGCCGGGGTGGGGGAGGCCCCGGTCGGCCACGGTCCCGAAGCGGTCGCCGACACCGCGCTCGTGCCGCCGCACCGGGTCGGTCGGCAGCGCCGGAAGGACTGTGTGCTGGAGCGAGTGGCGACGGGTGCTCCGGACCGTCAGTGGCGGCTGCGGAGCGACCAGGATCACGCGATCCTCTTCGACCACCCCACCGATCACGTCCCCCTGATGGTCATGCTGGAGGGCTTCCGGCAGCTCGGGCACCTCACCGTCCACGAAAGTGCCCAGGGGGCGGCGGCCGGCGAGGAGTTCGTACTGTCCGGACTGGCTCTCGACTGTGCCGCCTTCGGTGAGTTGGGCGCACCGGTCCAGCTGGCGGTGGTGGAGGACGTGCCCGACCCCCTGCGGGACGGAGGTCGTCGGCTTCGCTTCGAGGCGGAGCAGGGCGGCAAACGGCTGGCTGTCGCGGAGACGCTCTGGTGGAACGTGGGCCGGTGTGATCCCCGGCGCCTCGAACGCCTTACGGAGGCCCCGCCGCTGTCCGCCGCCTCCCGCTAGGCGCCTCCCGCTTCCTCGCGGGCCGGTGCTCAGCGTGGCGGGGTGTTCTCGTCCAGGGTGCGCGCCAGCGCGTTCCACATCGCGTCGACGAGGTCGCCCGGTTCGCCGCGCCTGGCGCCGTACCTCGTCCAGATCATCCCGAAAACCGTCGCAACGATCAGGTCCGCGAGGGGCCTGGGCTGCAGCGCGGAGTTCAGGTTCTCCTCCCGCTGCGTGTCGTCCACCAGTTGGAGCACGACCTCGTGCGTGTGCACCAGCAGGGGTATCGGCGCGGCGCCCGCCCAGGCGGCCTCGGCTTCCAGCCGGAGGGCCGCCAGGGCCCGGGTGTCGGTCTGGAAGAGCCGGCCCAGGGCGAGCACCAGGGCCCGCAGCCGGTTCCGTACGGGGGCGGACGGCTTACGGGCATCGTCCAGGAGGGTGCCCGTCGTGCCGGCCAGCTGGTCGGTGAGAGCGGTGGCCAGCTCCTCCTTGTTGGTGAAGTGCCCGTAGAGCGCTCCCTTGGTCAGGCCGATGCGGTCGGCGATCCGTTGCAGATTCGTGTTCGCGTATCCGTAACGGGCGAACTCCTCGGCCGCTGCATCGAGTACGCGATCGTAGGTGCGCAAGGCCCGCGCCTGTTTGGCCATGAAGCTCACCTCCTCTGCTGAGAGCAGCGACGGGGGACGGTCAGGAAAAATACGTTCACGAACGAATTCTAATCACCAGGTGAGGTGGGTACCAGAGATGACGCAATGTCAAAACCCTGTGAACGGAACGCGAGAGGCTCTCGGACCGCGGTCGGTCGCCGTCCTGAGGGCCGCCGAATCGGCGGCGGCCCATGCCTTGGCCGCCGACGCCGAACGCCGGTTGAACCACGAGACCGTAGCCCGGCTGACCAGCGCCGGCTTCGCCCGCCACTTCGTCCCCCTGGCCCGGGGCGGAACGGAGGGTACGTTCATGGACCTGCTGGCGGCTGTGGCCGCCGTCGGCGAGGGCTGCGCCTCCGCGGCGTGGTGCGCGGCCCTGTGGGCGGCCCACGCCCGGTACGCGGCCTATTTACCGGACGACGGCCAGCGCGAGCTGTGGGCGTCCGGCCCCGACGTACGGATCTCCGCCTCGGTCAAACCGTCCGGTGAGGCCAGGCGCCTCCCGTCGGGCTGGCTGCTGAGCGGGGAGTGGGAGTTCGTCAGCGGAGTGGAGTTCGCCCACTGGCTCCTCCTGGCGGCGCTGGAGCCCGGCGGGGACGGCGCGCGGTGCCGGCTCTTCGCCGTACCCCGGGACGACGTCCGTGTCCGGGACTCCTGGAACAGCACCGGGCTGCGCGGCACCGGCAGTCACACCGCGGTCATGGACCCCGCGTTCGTACCCGACCACCGCACCTTTCTCATGGCCGATCTCGTGTCCGGCCGGCCGGGCCCCGGGCGGGGCAGATGCCACACCGTCCCGGCACATCTCGCGGGCGGTCTCCTGTTCTGCGCCCCAGCACTCGGCGCGGCCCGCCGGGCACTGGGCGAATGGTCGTCCTGGGCTGCCCGAACCCAGACCCCGGGCCGTCCCGACCAGGACGGCAGCCGACTGCACCAGGCCCTGGCACGCTCGGCCGACGACATCGACACCGCCCAGCTGCTCCTGGAGGACGCGGCCCAGCGCGCCGACTCGGGCACCCGTGCCGAGCGGGACGTACTCAGGAACCGGCGAGTGACGGCCGCCGGCGCGGACCTGCTGGTGGACGGGGTCGAACGGCTCTTCCGTACGGCCGGAGTCCATGCCTGCGCGGGCGTGCTGGACCGAAGCTGGCGTGACGTCCACATGGCCGCCGCCCACCAGCTCCTGCGCCGCGAGTCGGCGGGGATGGCGTACGCGACGTCCGTCTTCTCCGCCCTCGCCGAGGAGCAGCTTGTCCGCGCCGGGTCCACCACGCTCCGGGAGGTGACCGCCGGTGAGTACTGAACCGACCTTCGAGCGGCTGGTGTTCTGCGATGTGGACGACACCGTCATCAGGTGCACCAGCGCGACCGAGTTCCTCCGCTACTACCTGGCGGCCCGCCACGGACGCGACGGAGCGCTGCGGGCCGACGAGTTCCTGGCGGACCTGTACGGGCAGATCGCCCGGGGTCTGCCACGAGAGGAGGCCAACCGGGCCTACCACCGGATCTGGCGCGGCCATCAGCTCGCGGAGCTGGAGGTCTGGGCGCGCAAGTGGTACGCGGAACGCAGCGCGGCGGCGGACTTCTACATCGCCAGTACCACCGCCGAACTGCGCCGCCACCAGGCAGAGGGCGCGGCCGTCGCCCTGGTCTCCGGGTCGTTCCCGCCTCTGCTCGGTCCGGTCGCCGAGGCGGTCGGTGCGCGGTTCGTGCTCTGTGGCCGGCTCGAGCGCTGCGGCCGGGTCCTGACCGGGCGGCTCGAAGGCCCGCCGGCGATCGGCGAGGGCAAGCGCGTCATGGTGCGCGAACTCCTCGCCCGGTACCCGCACATCGACCCCGCGGACTGCTACGCGTACGGGGACCACCCGTCCGACCGTCCCATGCTCAGGTCCGTAGGCCACCCCCTCATGGTCGCCCCGGACGGCACCCTCTCGCCTGCGGTGTGCTGAGCGCCGAAAGCGAGGGCCTGATTCCGGCTCCGCGACGGGTTCATCCCCGTCGCGGAGCCCGTCAGGAAGGCATCAGAGGTGTGTCAGCGCCCCCTGGCACTGTTGTTCTTGTGAACGGCACGGGAAACCGGAAGCCGGGAACATGGAGAGGTGCCCGGAGTGGTTGATCGGGGATCGTAGAGCTTGTCTCGAGGTCGGGTCGGAAGGCCCACGCAGGTTCGAATCCTGCCCTCTCCGCGCTGACGGTCGGTGTGTGTGGCCGTTGTCTGGAGAGGTGCCCGGAGTGGTTGATCGGGGATCGTAGAGCTTGTCTCGAGGTCGGGTCGGAAGGCCCACGCAGGTTCGAATCCTGCCCTCTCCGCGCTGACGGTCGGTGTGTGTGGCCGTTGTCTGGAGAGGTGCCCGGAGTGGTTGATCGGGGATCGTAGAGCTTGTCTCGAGGTCGGGTCGAAAGGCCCACGCAGGTTCGAATCCTGCCCTCTCCGCGCTGACGGTCGATTTGTGTGGCCGTTGCCAGGAGAGGTGCCCGGAGTGGCTGATCGGGGACCGAGAGAAGTGTTCGAGGTCGAGTCGGAAGGCTCACGCAGGTTCGAATCCTGCCCTCTCCGCCGAAAGATGTGGGCCCCAGCGCCGGCCTACCGTGAACGGGCCGCCAGTACGGCGATGTCGTCCTCGGCGGGAGCGTCCGCGAGCTGGGCCAGGACGTCGTCGAGGATGACGTCCAGGGAGGCACGCGGCGAGAGCCGGAGCCGGGTGAGGCGGCGCAGCGACACGTCGATGTCCTCGCCGCGCCGCTCCACCAGCCCGTCCGTGTAGAGCAGGAGGACGCCGTCCGGGACCGTCGGGCGGGTGAGCGTCGTATAGCTGCCGAATCCGGTGCCCAGGGGCGGGCCGGTCGGGATCTCGACGAGACCGACCGTGCCGTCCGGGGAGAGGAAGGCGGGCGGGAGATGGCCGGCGTTCGCGTAGGACACCGTCTGCCGGACGGGATCCTCCAGGGCCAGCAGACAGGTGGCGACCCGGTCGAACCCGGAGTCGGCGACCGTGCGGTCGGCGTGGGTGAGCAGCAGGTGCGGGGGGAGGCCCGCCATGGCCAGGGCGCGCAGCGCGGAGCGGTAGTGGCTCATCGCGACGGCGGCCTCGACCCCGTGCCCCATGACGTCCCCGATGACCAGCAGATTCCGGCCGTCGGGCAGCGGCAGGGAGTCGAACCAGTCGCCCCCGATGAGGGCCACGTCGTCGGCGGGCAGATAGCGGAACGCGGTCGGCGCGCGTGGGTTGGGCGGCGCGCCCGCGTCGGTGAGCAGCGCGTGCTGGAGCTCCAGAGCCATGCTGTGCTCGCGGGTGTGCAGGGCGGCGCGCTCCAGGGCGCGGGCGGCCCGGTGCGCCAGTTCCAGGGCCACCGTCACGTCGTCGGCAGTGAAGCCCTGGGAGTTGAACGCGCGTACGAGTGACAGGGTGCCCAGGGGGCGTCTGCCCGCGATCAGGGGCAGGACGAGGACCGAGTGGACACCGATGTTCCGGTAGGAGGTGGACCGGTCCGTGTGCTCCGTCCCGGACTGCCACTCCTGTTCGGAGATGCCGTTGCTCAGCCAGGGGAGCCCGGCGTCCAGGCACGCGCGGATCTCCGTGCCCGGCGGATAGTCCAGGGTGTCGCCGAGACCGGCCAGGGCGAGCACCGCGTCCTTGATGCCGGGGACCGCGGCGAGGGCCGCCCGGCGCAGTCGCAGCACCCCCGGAGGCGGTCGGTGCGGACCGGCCTTCACATCGAGGTTCAGTTCGACACCGGCGGCGTCCGCCAGGTCCGGCACCATGAACTGGGCCAGCTCGGCGCAGGTCGCCTGCACGTCCGAGGTGGTGCCGATGCGCGCGGTGGCGGTGTCCAGCAGTGTCATCCGGCGGTGCGCGCGCTCCAGCTCGTCGACGTGCTGCTCCGGGGCGCTGATCTCCAGGAAGATCCCGGCGAGACCGAGTACCCGGCCCCGCTCGCCCTGGAGCCGGTGATAGGTGGCGTGCCAGGCGCGGCGGGTGAAGGGCATGTCCGCGCGCGTGTGCCCTGTTCCCACGAGCTCACGGGGCTGCCCGTCGTGCAGCACCTGCCGCAGCACGCTCTCGGGCCGCTCCACCTCCGGCGACACCTCGGCCAGGGTCCGCCCCAGGAGCTCCGCCGCCGACAGACCGCTGATCCGGACCATGTGCGGGTTGACGTACAGAAAACGCAGTTCCGTGTCCAGGACGACCACCCCGGCGGCCGTGCCCTCGACGAGCTGGCGCAGCAGGCCGTACTCCTCGACCAACCGCGGCAGGTCCCCGGCGGTCGGCCCGGCGAGCAGCGCCTCGACGTCCTCGAAGAGCAGCGGCCGGAAGGCGTCCATGACCACCGCACCTCTCAGTTCTCGTCGGCATATCGCTTGCCGCACGGCAGAGACAATGATCGGCGACACGGGGGTCGCGCGCATGTCGGGACCGGGCGTTTCGCGGACGCCGGGCTGTCCGTGGAGAGGCATGGAGGAGCCGGTCACGAGCGCGATCCGGGCCGATCCCGGCCCGGTGCGCCTACCTGCTCTGGTTCTCGCGCTTCTCCTGCTGTTCCTGGTGCAGTTCCTTGATGCGGGCCGTTTCCCTGCGGACATCGGCCTGCACGGAGCGCTCGTGCCGGAGCCACTCGGGGTCGTCCTGCTTCAGGGCGTCGATCTGCTCCGTGGTGAGGGCCTCGGTGACCCCGCCGCGGGCGAGCCCCGCGATGGAGACGCCCAGCTTCGACGCGACCACCGGACGGGGGTGCGGGCCGTCGCGGCGCAGGTCGCGCAGCCAGGCCGGCGGGTCGGCCTGCAACGCGGTCAGCTCGGCGCGCGTGACGACACCCTCCTGGAACTCTGCGGGGGTGGCCTGGAGGTACACACCCAGCTTCTTCGCCGCGGTCGCGGGCTTCATGGTCTGGGAGGTCTGCTGCGTCGTCATGGTGTCAAGGGTATCGAGCGTATGAACCAGCGCCGACCACGGCGAACCGGGCGGCAGGGGGGAGCAGGGCGGCAGCGCGACGGGAGGAGTACGGAAGGTAGCCTGGCGCGGTGACTGGCTCGGAAGATTCCCCCGCGTTCCGGCTCGCGTACGTCCCGGGAGTGATCCCCGCCAAGTGGGTGCGGATCTGGAACGAGCGGCGAACCGACGTCCCCCTGACCCTGCTCCAGGTGTCCGCCGCCGAGGTGGGTGGCCTGATGCTGGCCGGCGACGCCGACGCGGCCCTCGTACGCCTGCCGGTCGACCGTACGGTGCTCAGCGCGATCCCCCTCTACACCGAGACCTCGGTCGTCGTGGTCCCCAGGGACCATGTCGTGTCCGCCGTCGACGAGGTGACCGCCGAAGACCTCGCCGACGACATCGTGCTGCACCCCCTCGACGACGCCCTCGACTGGGCGCGCCTCCCCGGCCGCCCCGCGCTCGAGCGCCCCGCGACCACCGAGGACGCCATCGAGCTGGTCGCGGCCGGGATCGGCGTCCTCGTCGTGCCCCAGTCCCTGGCCCGCCTCCACCACCGCAAGGACCTCACCTACCGCCCGGTCACGGACGCGCCCGAGTCCCAGGTCGCGCTGTCCTGGCCGGAGGACCGCACGACCGATCTGGTCGAGGACTTCATCGGTATCGTGCGGGGCCGCACCGTCAACAGCTCGCGCGGACGCCGGGAGGAGCCGAAGGCCGAGCAGCCGAAGCCCAGGAAGCGTGCCGGTACGGAGGGCGCGGCCCGCAAGCCCGCCGCGGGAAGGTCCACGGGCCGAGGCGCCCGCGGCTCCGGCAAGACCGGCGGCACCCGCCAGGGCAAGCCGCGCCGTAAGTCCTAGGGCCAACCGGCACCTTCCCGCCCGCCGCGCGGCGCCATGCGCGCTCTCCCACCCACCGCACCGGGCACCGGGCACCGGCCTACCCGGACGTCAGCCGCTGCCGCGGCGGGCGCGAGGCCCGTGCTTCGGGCAGACGGCGGGAACGTGACGACGGGCCCTGGCCCACGCCGGCCCGCGGCGGAAGAACCGCACTGCCGAGGGCCGGAGGTGCCGGGCGGAGCGCAGGATCAGCCGGTGGCCGTACGGCCGATCGACTCGACCAGGGGGAGCAGCCGGTGCGGGACCCGCTCGCGCAGGGCCACTTCCGTGCGGGTGCGGACCACACCCGGCACGCTGATCAGTGCCTGGATCACGTCCTCCAGGTGGGCGTTGTCGCGGGCCACGACCCGCGCGAGGAGATCACCGCCGCCGGCGATGGAGAACGCCTCGACGATCTCCGGCACGGCCGCCAGCGCGTCCCCGACCTCGTCGAGGTGGCCCTGGGTGACCTCGATGTGCACGAACGCCAGCACGGGGTGACCGAGTGCGGCGGGGGACAGGGAGGGACCCGTGCCGGTGATCACGCCGTCCCGTTCGAGGCGGTCCAGACGGGCCTGCAGGGTGCCGCGCGCGACGCCGAGGACACGGGCGTACTCGCGGACGCTGGTGCGGGGCCGCTCCAGCAGCAGCCGCAGGATCCGGGTGTCCAGCTCGTCCACGGCCATGTCGTCCGGCCTCCTCGTCATTGGTCCGTTGGCGCGGCGGTGGACGCCGGCAGTCCGGTATGTCTGTGCCAACGGCTCAGCGTATGCGACCCCACTTGAGCCAGTAGCGGCGGTAGTGCTGGAATGCTCCTGTCGATGGCGCTGCGGACTCCGCGGCGCCTTTTCCATGCCGAATCCAGTGGGGCGGGGCAGCAGTGCTGAAGAGGGTGTTCATGGCGCCGGACCCGGGCCGTGCCCGGCTGCGGTTCGCCGCGCGGGCCGTGCTCGGCATCGGTCCGGCCGTCACCGTCAGCGGCCTCGCCGGGCACTCGCTCACCGGGGCCGTGACCGGCGGACTCGCCGCGCTGCTCGCCCTGTTCACGGTCACCGACGCCACCGTGCGCGGGCAGGCGGTCACCACCGCGCTGCTGCCCGCCGTCGGCCTCCCGGTCCTCGCCGTCGCGGCCGAGCTGCACGACCGCCCGGTCGCTCGCGGGCTCGCGCTCCTCACCGTCGTCGGCGCGGGCGTCTACGTGCGCCGCTGGGGCCCGCGCGGCCACAGCCTGGGCGTCTTCGCGTTCATGACCTTCTTCGTCGCCCAGTTCCTGCGTACGGGACCGGAGCAACTGCCCGAGCTGTACGCCGCCGTCGTCCTGTCCCTGCTCACCGCCTCGACGGTGCGCTTCGGGCTGTGGTGCTACGAGCGCCGTACGCCCCCGCCGCCGGCCCCCGTCGTTCCGGCCGCCGAACGCGGCCTGGCCCGCGCCACCACACGTCAGGCCGTCCAGGCGACGGTCGCCGCCGGCTTCGCGCTGGTCGTGGGCCACCTGGTGTCCGGGGACCGCTGGTACTGGGCCGTCGGCGCCACCTGGTGGATCTTCGTCAACACCACCTCGCGCGGCGAGACCCTGGTCCGCGGCTTCCGCCGCGTCCTCGGCACGGTGCTGGGCATCGCGCTCGGCCTCGCTGTCGCCGTACCGGTGGCGGGAGCGGTCGTCCCCACCGCCGTGCTCGTCGCCGTATGCGTGTTCGGCATCTTCTACTCGGCGGCCGTGTCGTACACGTGGATGATGCTCTCGGTCACCCTGCTCGCCGAGCTCCTGTACGGACTTCTGGGCGTCCTCGACCCGGCACTGCTCGGCGTACGGCTCGCGGAGACCGGTATCGGCGCCCTGGGTGCCCTGCTGGCCGTGGCCCTCGTGCTGCCGATCACCACGCACGCCACCACCGACGCCTGGATCCGGCGCGCTCTGCGCTGCGTCCACGCCTGCACCGCCGAGGCCACCGCCCGGCTCGCCGGTGCACCGGGCGCCGACCCGGCACCGCGCGTGGCCGAACTGGAGCTGCTGCTGGGGCGTGTCCGGCTCTCGGTCGCGCCGCTCGTGCACCCGCTCAACCCCGTGCGCGCCCGTAAGCGCCGCGCCCGCCGGGTACTGGCGCTCCTCGACGACTGCGCCCGTGAGATCCGCGGCCTGACCGCCGTGACCGCCGACCCGGAGGCCTCCCACGACGCCCGGCTCGCCGCCGCCTGCCGGCGCGTGGAGACCGCGGTGGAGGCGCTCACGGAGGGCCGCGCGGACAGCGTCACGGCCCCTGCGCACCGGTCCCACGTCACCGAGCCCGCCCTCGCCCACCTGCACGGCCTGGAACGGGCCCTGGCCGAGCTGGCCGCTCCGCTGCGCCGCCCTGCCGGTTCACCGCTGGTCGGGGCCTGAGGTTCTCTCGTCACACCCGCACCTTTGGTCTAGACCGATGGGGTACGGTCGCCCCGACCGATCAGGAGACCGAGAGGGGATGACAGTGGAGCGACGACGAGCGTTCATCGGCTCGTTCACAGCGGCGGGAGGCCCGGGTGTCCTGGTCGCCGCCGTGGACGACGACAGCGGCGCGCTGACCGTGCTCGGCGCGGCGGACGACGTGCCCGACCCGTCGTATCTGGCCCTCGCCGCCGACGGCCACACGCTCTACGCGGTCAGCGAGACGACGGAGGGCGCCGTGGCCGCCTACCGGGTGAGCGGTGACACGCCCGAACTCGCCGGGCCACCCGTGCCGGTGGGTGGCAGCGCACCCACGCACCTCGGCCTCTTCGCCGGGCACGTGCTCACCGCCAACTACGGCTCCGGCAGCGTCACCGCGGTGCCCGTCCGCGCGGACGGCACCCTCGGTGCCGTCGCGTCCGACGTACGCCGGCACACCGGCTCGGGCCCGCACCCGCAGCGTCAGCGCGAGCCGCACGCCCACCAGGTGCAACCCGACCCGAGCGGCCGATGGGCCGTCGCGGTCGACCTCGGCACGGACTCCGTCCACGTGTACGCACTGCACGACGGCCGCCTCGAACCGCACCACGAGAGCGCCCTGCGTCCCGGTTCCGGACCGCGCCACCTGGCCTTCCACCCGGACGGCTCGTACGCGTACCTGCTGAACGAACTCGCCCCGACCGTCACCGTCTGCCGCTGGGACGCCGTCGAAGGCCTGCTGACGCCCCTGCGCGAGACACCGGTGCTGGACGGCGCCCCGGCCGGCGACGCCTACCCGTCGGGCATCGTCGTCTCGCCCGACGGCCGCTTCGTGTGGACGGCGACGAGAGGTCAGGACGTCGTGTCCGTGCTCGCCGTCGACGACGCCGGAGCCGCCCTGCGGCTGGTGGGCACGGTGCCGTGCGGCGGCCACTGGCCCCGCGAGCTGGCCGCCTCGGGCGGATACCTGTACGTCGCGAACGAGCGCTCCGGGGACGTCACCTGGTTCGCCCTCGACCCCGGCACCGGCGTTCCCCGTCGCGTCGGCTCGATCGCGGTCCCGGCGGTGTCCTGTGTGATCTTCGGCTGATTGCCCGCCCATGGCCCGGACACGCCGAGGGCCCGCTCCAGGAGAGGAGCGGGCCCTTCGGCGTACCAGGTTCCGGCCGTCGTACTTCGCCGTACGGGGGGTGCTGTCCGGGTCAGCGGACCGGGGCGCCCTGCTGCTGTTGCGGGGCGATGCCCAGAGCCGTCGTGTACTTGGCCAGCGCCAGCTTGCCGATGGCCGGGTAGGGGCCGAGCGCGTCGGAGGAGGCGCAGCCCGCCTCCTGGGCCGCGGCCTCCAGCAGACCGGCCTCGATCTCCGGGCCGATCAGATACGGGGCCAGCGCGAGGTTGTGCGAGCCCGAGGCGCGCAGCTGCTCGGCGATGGCCGCGATCGAGCCGTCCTGGTCGAGGGCCGCCGCCATCACCGGCACGGCGAGGCGCGCGGCGAGCAGCATGCCCGTGATCCCGGCCGCCTGCACGGCCTCCTCGCCGCCCACGGAGGCCAGGATGATGCCGTCCGCGGCGGTCGCCACAGTGAACAGACGGGCCCGGTCGGCGCGTGCGAGGCCCGCCTCCGACAGCCGTACGTGCAGTCCCTCGGCGAGCAGCGGGTGCGGGCCGAGGACGTCGGTCAGGTCGGCCGCGATACGGCTCTCCATGACGGCCTGGCGTACCTGGCGCAACAGCGCGTTGTCCGGACCGGCGAGCAGCGGCACAACGACCGCCACGGGCCCTTCGGGCTGCTTGACGTCCGCACCGGCGGCGAGGGCCTGCTCGTAGCGGGCGGTGCGCTCCTGCGCGGTGTGCGTGAGCACGAACTGGAGCGTGGGGAACTCCGCGTCGTCACCGTCGAGGTACCCGATGCGGGCGTCGAGACCGGGGAGCTCGGAGCGGGCGATGCTCACGACCTCCTCGGCGAGGCTCCGCGTGGCGGCGCTGGGCGCGCCCGGCACCGCGAGGACGAGCGCGGGCGCACCCTCGGGAGCCGCCAGCGGCTCGGGGCGGCGGTGCCGGCCCGGCTGGCGGGGGCGCGGCATTCGTACTGGCAGGCCGGCGGGCCCAGTGGGGGAGCTCATGGCGCCGCATGTTACTGGCTTATTGGGCTCCCCTGTTCGGGGAGGGGGCAGGTGAGCGGTATCCGTCCGCTTTTGTCTGATGAGTTACGTACGGATCAGAAGCGATCAGTTCGTGACATTTTTGTGCGGGGCGGGAGGGTCGGATTCGGTCGCCACGGTGTTCCGGTGCTGGTCAACCGTGTGCGGTCGCCATGTCCCGGTGCGCTGGGCGGACTTGCGCACCAGGGGAACGAGTCGCCTCCTGTCCGGCGATAGGGCATGAAACTCATATGCCGGTCATCCGGGCTCGCGGGTCGGTCATTACAGGCGGTGTTCGATCGTCCGCGTCCTCCGCCCGGTCAGGGCAGGCGCCAGTCACCCCCAGGCCGGTGTTGAACTCCCGGAAGATGCTGATGCGGCTGCCGGGCGGCGAACGCACCTCGGGCGCGACCGAGAACGACAACCCCACCGCGTGTGCGGGAGTTCCGAGGCGCAGGTATCGGCGACGAGGGGTCGGCGAGGCGTGATGACCGTGGCGGAATGGCTTGATCATCGGATGCGACGGGCTCGCCTCCTTTGCTTCCCGGTGACCGGCTGCGTGATCTGTCGGACCGGCTCGACGACCTTGACGAGGAGGAAGAGTAGCGCCGGGGGCGGTGGCCGTGGGCGGGGGCTTCCCTGTTTGTGCGGGCCTCGGTGTGTGCCAGTAGGGTGACGGGCTGTGGCACCACGACCCTTGCATGAACTTGTCGAAGCGGGCTGGGCGAAGGCTCTGGAACCTGCGGCCGAACGCATTGCCGCGATGGGCGACTTCCTCCGGGCCGAGATAGCGGCGGGCCGGACGTACCTGCCGGCTGGGGCGAACGTCCTGCGGGCCTTCCAGCAGCCGTTCGACGACGTCCGCGTTCTGATCGTCGGTCAGGATCCCTATCCCACGCCGGGGATGGCGATCGGGCTGAGTTTCGCGGTGTCGCCCGAGGTGCGTTCGTTGCCGGGCAGTCTGGAGAACATCTTCCGGGAGCTGAACGCGGACTTGGGGTTGCCCAGGCCGTCGAACGGTGATCTGACGCCGTGGACGGAGCAGGGGGTGCTGTTGCTGAACAGGGCGCTGACGACGGCTCCGCGCAGTCCCGCGGCACACCGGGGCAAGGGGTGGGAGGAGGTCACCGAGCAGGCGATCCGGGCGCTGGTGGCGCGTGGTAAGCCGCTGGTGTCCGTTCTGTGGGGGCGTGACGCGCGTAATCTGCGGCCGCTGCTGGGGGAACTTCCGGCGATCGAGTCCGCACACCCGTCTCCGATGTCGGCGGACCGGGGTTTCTTCGGGTCGCGGCCGTTCAGCCGGGCCAACGACCTGCTCGTCAAGCAGGGCGCCGCCCCGGTGGACTGGCGACTGCCGTAGGGCATGGCGGCTGCGGCCTACAGGTCTCCTGCCGAAGTCCCAGCAGCTTCATCGTCAGCTGGTGGTACAGCGCTTGTGGGTCTCTGGACCGCGGTGATGTTGTCGTAGGCGGGCTTCTCGGGTCGAGCCGCACCGATCTTCACACCGACTTCCCGGACGAGCGTGCCGCCCCGGGTTCTGCAGCGGCCCCGAACCAGGCGTGATCGCTTCGCCGGGTGTGACCGGCGCAGGCTCGAACGCCGCGGCGGCGAACCTCAGTCGGCCCGGTCATGCCGACCGAGTGCCGCGTGAGCCCGCAGCCGCTCGTAGAACGGCAGGTGGTAGGCGTGATACCGGGCCAGCTTCGCACTGTTGTGCACGCCGGTCGGGTAGTGGCCACCGGATTGCGTGAATCCGCTGCTCCGGGCGGTGTCCTGGTGCCATTCGGGCGTGCGCTTCCACACCGTCTGCTCGCCGGGCCGCCATGACAGGGCGGACGGCATGAACGGGATTCCGGTTTCCTGGCAGTAGTACCGGACGACTTCGTCGGGGTCGGCGACGAGACGTTCGGCCTCGATGACCACCGGTGGCCGGCCGGTGCTCCGCCTGACCAGGTCGAATATCTCGAACTGGTGCTCGTAGCCGACCTCGGCGCAGGTGACGTCCTGGTTCATCGCGTAGTGGGAGGCCAGCGTGGGTTCGGGGTCACGGACGATGAAGGTGTGGGTGCCCAGGTGCGGCAGGCGGGGGTCGTCCAGAATCCCGTACCGGTACTCGGTCGTCTCTTTGACGAACACGGGGGCCCGCTGTGCCGCGAGTTCGATCAGCCGGAGAAGTTCGGCGAAAGTGCCGGCCTTCTCCTCGCCGACCTCCGCGTACCCCTGTACGACGATGCTGGAGAACGGCTCATGCAGTACGAGCAGATCGCCGCGTTCGAGCATCGTGCGAAGGAACGCCGTCGAGCGGGAACGGCAGTGGGCCCAGAGGAAGATGAGGGGGTGGGACATGTTTCGGCTCTTTCGGTCGGTGTCACTGGAACCTGGGCAGGTCGGACAGGGCGTCCCGGAGTGTCCCGGCGATGCGGCTGAGCGGGCCGGGCTGCATCATCTCCTCGTGGCGGCACGGGACTCGGTGCTCCGCGATGTGCCCGTCCACGTGGGCCGACCAGGTGTCGACCGCCGATGCGCCGCTGTCGGACGCCGCGGTGAAGGCCAGCACATCGCCGCGGAAGACCGTCGGGACGTAGGTGAGCCGGGACGCCCGCGCCGTCGCGTGGTCCTCGTACATGGCCAGGAGCGATGCCTCGTCCAGGTCCCGCAGCGGGTGGTCGGCCGCTTTGAGGAGATTCAGCAGTTCCCGGGGGTCGTGGCCATCGAACGCTGACAGGTCGAGCGGTACACCGAGCGCCCCGGCGACATCCAGCAGCCGTCGCGGCTCGGCTTCGGGTTCGCCCTGGCGTGCGGTGGGATACGAGTCGAGCAGGGCCAGGAAATCGACCGGCTCGCCCTGCCGCTGCAGCAGCGCCGCCGTCGCGTGGGCGAGGACGCCGCCGAACGACCAGCCGAGGAGCCGGTAGGGACCGCGTGGGCGCACCGACCGGATCTCGCGTGCGTAGTCCGCGGCCATCTCCTCGACCGTGGCCGGGATGTCCTCGACGCCGGTGAGCCCCCGCGCCTGGAGGCCGTAGAGCCTCTGATCCGCCGGAAGGTGCTGTACCAGGCGGGCATACACCCAGGCCAGGCCGCCTGCCGGACGGAAACAGAAGAGGGGCGGCCCGTCTCCGGCCACATTGAGGGGCAGTACGACGTCCAGTCCCGTTCCGCCGGCCCCGGCGGCGCCGATCCGGTCGTTCAGCCGGGCCACGGTGGGCGCCTCGAAGAGGGTCCGCAGCGATACGTCCTCGCCGAGCACCGAACGGATCCGGCTCACCAGCCGGGTCGCCATCAACGAGTGGCCGCCCCGCTCGAAGAACGAATCGTCGATTCCGACCCGCTCCTGGCCGAGTACCTCCGCGAACAGCCCGCACAGCACCTCTTCACGGGCGCTACGGGGGCCCCGGAACACCGCCGCCGCCGAGAAGTCGGGCCGCGGCAGGGCTCGGCGGTCCACCTTGCCGTTCGGCGTCAGCGGCAGCGCGTTCAGCACCACGACCACGGCGGGCACCAGGTGGTCCGGTACGGCGCCGGACACGAAGGCCCGCAGCTCCGCGGTGTCCACCCCGCTCTCGGCGGCCGGCACCACGTACGCCACCAGTCGCGGGTCATCGGGCCGGGCTTCTCTCACCACCACGGCGGCCCCACCGACGGACGGGTGTCGCCTCAGCACGGCTTCGACCTCGCCGGGTTCGATCCGGTGGCCGCGTATCTTCACCTGGTCGTCCGTGCGGCCGATGAACTCCAGCTCCCCGGCGGAGCTCCACCGCACCAGGTCGCCGGTCCGGTACATCCGTTCGCCCGGAGCCCCGTGGGGGCAGGCGACAAACCGTTGGGCGGTGAGGCCGGGGCGGTCGAGGTAACCCCGCGCCAGCCCGGCGCCGACGAGGTAGAGCTCACCCACGACACCGGGTGGGACGGGCTCCAGCCCCGTGTCGAGGACGTAGGCCCGGGTGTTCCGGATCGGCCGGCCGATCGGCAGCCACGGCCGCGAGGCGTCCCCGTCCTGAGGACGGACCCGGTGGTAGGTGGCGACGATGGTGGTCTCGGTGGGGCCGTAGCCGTTGAGCATCCGACGCCCTGCCGACCAGGGCCGGGCGAGCGACACCGCACCGGCCTCACCGCCGACCGTCAGGGTGCGCACCCCGTCGAGTGTGTCGTCGGGCAACACGGACAGGACAGCCGGAGGAACGAAGCAGTGGGTGATCCGCTCCTCCCGGACGAGGCGTGCCAGGCCGTCCGGGGCCGGCACGGTCGCCGGGACGACGAGAGCCGCCCCGGCGAGCAGCGTCCGGAGTATCTCCCCGGAGGCGGCGTCGAAGCTCAGCGAGGCGAACTGCAGCACCCTGCTGAACCGGTCGACGGCCAGGTGCTCGATCTGGGTCAGCACCACCCCGGTGATTCCGGCGTGAGTGATCTGGACACCCTTCGGGCGGCCGGTCGACCCGGAGGTGTAGATGACGTAGGCCGGGTGCGCGGGGTGCAACGGGGAGATCCGGTCCTCGTCGGTGAGGTCGCAGTCGCACCGGCGGCTCAGTTCCTTGACGGTCGTGGGGGCGTCGAGCACCACTCGCGGTGTTCGGTCCGCGGCCGGCAGGCTGCCGAGGAGGGCGCTGGTGGTGAGTACCGCCGACGGTCGTGCGTCGGCCAGCATGAGTGCGATCCGCTCGGCGGGATAGGCGGTGTCGATCGGCAGGTAGGCCGCGCCGGCCTTGACGACCGCCAGGAGCGCGACGATCATCTCGGGCGACCGGGGCAGGGCCAGCGCGACGATCCGCTCCGGTCCGGCTCCCGCGGCGACGAGTGTCCGTGCCAGCCTGTTCGCCCGCGCGTTCAGCTCCGCGTAGGACAGCCGACCCTGCTCGTGCACCACCGCGGTGTCCTCGGGCCGATCGCGGACCTGGCGCTGGAAGAGGTCCGCGAGCGTGGCGGCCGGGGTGTGGGCGGTGTCCTCGCCGGTGTCGTTCCACTCGACGAGGACACGGTGCCGTTCGTCCGGGCTGAGGACGCGGAGCCGGCCGATGGGCGTCGACGGGGCTGCGGCGCCTGAATCAAGGATGTTGACCAGCATGTCGGCGAAACGGGTGACCGTCGTCCGGTCGAACAGATCCGTCGCGAAGTTGATCAGTCCGGTCAGGCCGAGGGGCGCGCCGTCCGCGTCGTGCTGCTCGGTCAGGGTGACCGACAGGTCGAACTTGGCCGGCCGGGGGCCGCCCTCCAGCGGGCGGACGGCGAGACCGGCGAGCGCGAGGCCGGGTCGCGCGTTCTCCACGGAGAGCATGACCTGGAACAGCGGATGGTGCGACGTCGACCTGACCGGTGCGAGTTCCTCCACCAGACGCTCGAAGGGCACCTCCTGATGGGCGTACGCGGACAGACAGGTCTGTCGTACCCGTGCCAGCAGGCCGGCGAAGGTGGGGTTGCCGGAGGTGTCGGTACGCAGGACGAGGGTGTTGGCGAAGAACCCGATCAGATTCTCCAGCGCCGCGTCGGTGCGTCCGGCGATCGGTGACCCGACCGGGATGTCGGTTGCCCCGCTGACCCGGCTGAGCAGGATCGCCAGCGCCGTGTGGAGCAGCATGAACAGGCTGACGTCGTGCCGCTGCGCGGTCTCCACGAGCCGCCGGTGCAGTCCGGCGTCCACGGCCAGCGGCACCGCGTCGCCCCGGTGGCTGGGCCGGACCGGGTGTGGCCGGTCGGTGGGCAGTTCCAGCCGCTCCGGAAGGCCGGCCAGCGCCCCGCGCCAGAACACCAGCTGCCTGGCCGGCACGCTGCCCGGATCCGCAGCCGATTCCAGCGATTCCGCCTGCCACAGCGCGTAGTCGGCGTACTGGACCGGCAGCGGCGTCCAGTCCGGTTGTCGGCCTGCCCTGCGTGCCTCGTACGCCGCCGACAACTCGTCCGCGAGAACACTCAGCGACCAGCCGTCACCGGCGATGTGATGCAGCACGAGGCTCAGGACGTGTTCGTCCTCACCTCGCACGAACAGGGTTGCCCGCAGGGGAGGTTCCGTGGCCAGGTGGAAGGGGCGGTCCGCCTCCGCGGCCAGGGTGGCCGCCCCGTCCGGTCCGACCACCGTCAGGCCCGTGACCCGCTCGACCGACATGATCAGCTGCTCGGGTTCACCGTCGGCCGAGGGAAACACGGTTCGCAGCGCTTCGTGACGGGTCGTCACATCCAACAGGGCCCGGCGCAGGGCCGCCCGGTCCAGCGGGCCGGACACGTGGAGCGCCAGCGGAATGTTGTGGGTGGCGCGCGGACCCTCGAACTCGGTCAGAAACCACAGGCCCCGCTGAGCTGCCGACAGGGGGAGTGCGCGCGGTCTGGGGCGGATCCGCAGCGGTGTGCGGGAAGGTACGGAGTCCCGCAGGCGCCCGGCGAGGGCTGCGGGTGTCGGGCTGTCGAACAGGTCGCGGATGGTGAGATCGACGCCGAGGGCGGAACGTACCCGGTTGACGAGCCGGGTGGCCAGCAGCGAGTGGCCACCGAGCGCGAAGAAGTCGTCGTCGATGCCGACCCGGGGAAGAGCGAGTGTCTCGGCGTACACCCGGCAGATCAGCTCCTCCTCCGGGGTGCGGGGGGTGCGCGAGGGGTCGGTCGGGGGCAGTGGCGCAGGCAACGCCTTGCGGTCCAGCTTCCCGTTGGGGGTCAGCGGGATCGTGTCGAGCACCGTGATGGGGCGGGGCACCATGTAGCCGGGCAGTTCGGCGGCCGCATGCTCGTCGAGCTCGGTGGAATCGAGTGACCGCCCTGCCGTGAGGGTGACGTACGCGACGAGCTGCCGGTCGCCGGGGCGGGGTTCATGAACCGTCACCACCGCCTGTGCGACATGGGCGTGCCGCAGGAGCGTGTTCTCGATCTCGCCCGGTTCGATGCGATGGCCGCGGAGTTTGATCTGATGGTCCGCCCGCCCGACGCAGTGCAGGGTCCCGTCGATGTTCCAGCGGGCGGTGTCGCCGGTGCGGTACATACGGCTGCCCGGCCGGCCGAAGGGATCGGCGACGAACCGCTCGGCCGTCATGCCGGGCCGACCGTGGTATCCCCGGGCCAGGCCGAGGCCGGCGATGTACAGCTCGCCGAGGACGCCCGGTGGTACCGGTTGGAGGGCTTCGTCCAGGACGTAGACGGACGTGTTGTCGATCGGGGTGCCGATCGGCGGTGCGCCGAGGGATGTCTCGTCCAGGGGCTGGCAGGTCGACCAGATCGTGGTCTCGGTCGGACCGTAGACGTTGACGACCGCCCCGCCGGAGCCGTGCAACTGCCGGGCCAGGGTGGCGGACAGCATCTCTCCTCCCACAAGCAGCTTCCGCAGCCCGCTCATCGCGTCGGGAGCGGTCTTGGCCAGTGCTTGCCAGGCGGACGGGGTGGCTTGCATGGCCGACGCGCCCGAGCGGTTGATCAGGGCGGCGAGCCGTCGCGGGTCCCGAACGCATCCCGAGTCGGCGAGGACGATCTGCGCGCCGGCGGCCAGTGGTGCGTACAGCTCCAGTTGGGAGATGTCGAAGGCGATCGTCGTCACCGCCAGGAGGCGGTCGGCGGCGGTGAGGGCCAGGAAGTTCCGGGCGGAAGCGAGCAGATTGGCCAGGGCTTCGCGCGTGACCACCACACCCTTGGGGCTGCCGGTGGATCCGGAGGTGTAGATCAGGTAGGCGGGATGTGCCGGGTGCGGTACGCCGTGCCGCTCGGTGTCTGCGAGATCGTGGCCGGCCTGGGCGGCGGTCTTCGCCGCTTCGGCGAGGTCGTCCAGTCGCAGCGTCCGCGCGCCGTCGAGTTGTCGCTTGAGCGCGGGATCCGGAGCGTGGTCCGTGACGACGATGGCCGATCCGGCGTCCCGGATGGTGTGGGCCAGGCGGGCGGGAGGGTGAGTCGGATCGAGGGGCAGGTAGGGGGCGCCCGCCTTCAGCACGGCCAGGAGCGCGACGACGAGGTCGCAGGTGCGGTGCATCAGCACGGTGACGGGCGTCTCCGGGCCGGCCCCCAGCGCGACGAGACGTCGGGCCAGCCGGTTGGCCCGGGTGTTGAGTTGGGCATAGCTGAGCCGGTCGGATCCGTGCTCCGCGTCGTACTGGGAGACCGCCGTGGCGTGCGGGGTCGCGCGGACCTGTCGTTCGAACAACTCCGGCAGGGGAACCGGTGCCTCACTGGTGCCGGTGCTGTTCCAGTCCGCCAGCACCCTGTGCCGTTCGGCGGGGGTGAGGAGCTCGATCCGGCCGATCGGTGTGTCCGTGGCCGACGGGTCCGCGACCGAGTCGAGCAGTGCCTGGAAACGGACGGCGTGGGCCCGGTTGGTCTCCTCCGTGTACGAGGCGGGATTGGCGTCGAACGCGACCTGCATGCCGCCGTCCGCAGCGCGGTCGTACACCGAGATGGTCAGGTCGTCGACCGGTCCGTTCGAGAGGTTGTGCGGAACCACGGGAATGTCGCCGAATCTGACGTCGAAGTCGAAGGACATGACATTGACCGACGGGCCGAACAGCGTTCCCGAGTTGACGAGTTTGAGGTCCCGGCCGATGTCCTCGTACCGGTAGCGGTGATGGCGCAGTGTCTCGCGCAGCCCGCGCGAGGTGTGCCGGATCAGGTCGGCGAGCGTCATCTCCGGCCGCAGCGAGAGCCGGAGCGGCAGGATGTTGGCCATCATCGCGGGAATCCGGCGCTGCGCCACGCCCGTCCGGCCCAGGGCGGGTACACCGAGGACGATGTCGTCCGCGCCGGTCGCCCGGTGCAGATAGATCGCGGTGGCGGAGATCAGCAGGCCGGCCAGGCTCGTCTCCATCCGTCCGGCCGCCGCCCGCAGGCCGTTGGCCCGCGCCGGGGAGACCTCCTCCACATGGCGTCGGAACCCCTTCGGTTTCTCCCGTACCGCCGGGCCGCTCAGACTCACCGGCTGGATTCCGTCCGCGAAGACCTCCGACCAGAACCGCCGGTCCGCGGCGAAGGAGGCGGACGCGCGGTAGGCGGACTCGGCCTCGATGAGCACGTCGACGGGCTGCAGCGTGCCGGCGTCGGGTGATTCCCCCCGCAGCAGCGCGTTGTGGACAGCGGCGGTACGGGCGAGCAGCAGCGGGCTGCTGAATCCGTCCAGGACGATGTGATGGCAGCGGGAGTACCACAGGAACCGGTCGGGTGCCTCGGTGAAGAGCGCGTGGGTGAAAAGCGCCCCGCCGCCGGAACCGCCGAGCAGGTCGACCGGGCGCTTCATGTCCGCCCACATCCAGCGTTCGGCGGCGGCCCGGGGGTCCGGCTCCGCGCTCACGTCGATCCGGTGCAACGTCCAGTCGGGCGGCCGGTCGAAGCTCTGCCGGACGGCGTCACCCTCCATGGTGAAGCGTGCGTGTACGGCCTGAACCTCCTCGACCGTACGCCGCAGCGCCGCTGTGAAGGTGGAAACGTCCAGCGCTCCGCGGATCTCCACGTATTCGCCGGCGTTGAAGACGGTGTTCTCCGGGTCCAACTGTTGGGCGTACCAGATTCCGAGTTGGCCTGCCATCAAGGGCCGGGGGCCGGAGGAGGAGGAGGACGGTACGTGGGGGCTGCGGATGTTCATGCGCCTCGGCCTCCCGGGACGTGATCAGCCTGCGTCGCCTCGACCAGGCTCGCCGGGCGCATGTCGCACCAGTGCTCAGCGATGTGAGCCAGGCAGTTGGCGCGGGTGTCCTCCGCGTGGCGCACCGACCAACCGGCGGGTACGACGACCGGTGCCGGCCAGAGAGAGTACTGGCCCTCTGCATTGGCGAGCACAAGAAAATCCAGCCGCTCGTCGTCGAAGGGATTGGGCACGGCAGACTCCGTGTTCTGATCGTTCAAGCGCCGTGCGGGCATCGGTTCGCTCGAAACAAGGTGTGCAGGGGAAGTGGTCGGCGGGTCCCCGCAGGCGGAATTCAGCGCCCTGAAGAACGAACGGGTATCGCGTGCGCCATACCGGATCCATGGATCTGTGACTCGCCGCATGCGTCAACGGGCCGAAGTCCGATCGGAAACACGCGAATCCCCTCGGCCTTCAGCGGGGGTCATTGCCCGCTCGATGGCGATGGCGATGGCGATGGCGATGTCGGCAGTGGGCAAGCACGCACTCCTCGTTCGAACCGCTTGTCCGGCGGTGACCAGATGCTTCACTGTCCGACTTGGAAATCGCTTGGCGTGCGCTTGGACCGCTTCACCGCGCGATCCCGACTGAGGGCCTGCCGGAACCCGCCACCGCCGGCCCTCGTCGCATGAGCAGCATCGACCGGGGGCAGCGTCGAGCAGGACGCCGGTATCGGGCCCATGTGAAACATGCGGGAAACGGACGCTTCCTACGCTGAGGCAGATGCGCCACCTGACTGTCCTTGAAGCCCCCACCGAGTGGAGCCGGTTCACCGAAGGTTCCGTCGAACGCCGAATGCTGATCGCCCTCGGCGACCGGCTCGGTGTCACGCTGCGTCCGAAGCCGCTCATGCTGCCGGACGGCAACCGTGTCGAGGTCGAGGGGATCGACGCCGACGGCCGGGTGCTCGTCCAGCTCGTCGGCAATCAGGGCACGTACAAGCCCGCCTACCGCAACAAGGTCATGGCGGACATGTTCAAGCTGCTCTGGTTGCGTGACGCGGTGCCCACCGCCGAGCGTGCGGTGCTCCTTGTCTCCGAGCTGATCGTGCAGGCGCTCGGCGGCTGGGTGGGAGGCGCGGCGGCGGACCTCGGGATCGAGATCTACGTCTTCGACGGCAGCACGGCCGTAACGCTGAGGCAGTGAACGTAATGTCCATGAAACAAGAACCGGTGACGGAGCGAAACACAGGGCTCCTACGGTCGGACACACCTAAGCGGATTTCCGCGTCGCAGTCTCTCGCACTCGCTACGCACGCTCTCCGACTTCCAGGATCGGGCCTTCGTGCTCGCGACATGGATGGGAGCGTGAAGGTGACTGGTACGCCAGCACTTGAGTTGCGATCCGTACACCGGGTCTATGGATTCGGGCCGTCCGCCACGAACGCCCTCGACGACGTTCACCTGACGGTGTCACCCGGCCGCTTCGTCAGCCTCATCGGGCCCAGCGGCTGCGGCAAGTCGACGCTGTTGCGCATGGTGGCCGGCCTTGAGCAGCCCGACCGCGGCGAGGTCCGGGTGCATGGCGTGACGCCGGCGAAAGCGTGCGCCGCCAAGATGATCGGACTCGTGCCGCAGAGCCCGGCGTTGCTGCCGTGGCTGTCCGTGCTGCGGAACGTCACACTGCCGCAGAAGATCAACAGGGGTGCTGCCGGGCGCCGCGAGCGCATCGGCGGCTTCGAGAAGCGGCAGGCGGCCCCGGACATGCGGGACCTCCTCGTCAAGGCGGGTCTCGGCGAGGCCATGCACAAGCTCCCGGCGCAGCTGTCCGGTGGCATGCAGCAGCGTGCCGCGATCGTGCGCGCCTTCGGCCTGCGGCCCGACGTGCTCGTCATGGACGAGCCCTTCTCGGCCCTCGACGAGTTCACCCGCGAGAGTCTGCAGGACCAACTGCTCGACCTGTGGGACGAGTTGAAGACAACGGTGCTGTTCGTCACCCACTCCGTCTCCGAGGCCGTCCGGCTCTCCGACACCGTGGTCGTCATGGCGCCGCGGCCGGGCCGCATCGTGGACACCATCGACATCGGCCTGCCCCGGCCGCGCGGCGAGAACCTCTTCCGGGAACGCGGCTTCCACGAGTACGAGGACCTGATCCGAGACCGCCTGCGCCATGCCTGGCACGGCGCGGCCGCGTGAAGGGGGTGCGGGAGATGACCGTGGCCGACGAACGCACCGGCATCGCTGCGTCTCCGGCGGCCGAGCCGGAGACGCCCGTCGAACCGTCGCGCTTCAGCCTCAGCCATCCGAGGTCCCGGATCGCGTGGATCCGTCCCTCCGTGTGGCTGCCCCTCACCGTGATGCTGGCCGTCCTCGCCGTCCTGTGGCAGTGGGGAGCGAAGGAACTGCCCTACCTGCTGCCACCGCTGCCGAAGATCGGCGACTCGCTCACCACGGAGTTCGGCTACTACGTCGACAACGCCCTGGTCACCCTGGGCGAGGCGACGGCCGGCCTCGCGCTGGGGTTCGTCGCCGCGGTCGTCCTGGCGGTGCTGACGACCGAGCTTCCCGTGGTGCGCCGGGCGGTCATGCCGATCGCGGTCGTCCTCAACGTCACTCCGCTCGTGGCGATCGCGCCGGCGCTCGTCGTGGCCTTCGGCTTCGGCCCGCTGCCCAAGCTCGTCATCGCCGGCCTGATCTGCTTCTTCCCGATCCTCATCAACACCGCGGCCGGTCTGCGGTCCGTGCCGCAGCAGGTGCTGCAGGTGTACCGGACGATGGACGCGAGCCGCTTCGAGCTCCTGCTGCACGTGCGCTTCCCCAACGCGCTGCCATTCCTGTTCGCGGCGCTGCGCATCGTCTTCCCGCTGTCGATCGTCGGCGCCGTGGTGGCCGAGATGTCGGCATCCGGATCGACCCGCGGCCTCGGCACCGCGATCAGTGTGGCCTCGTCGATGAACCAACTGCCGGTCGTATACGCCTCGATCCTCGTCCTCGCGGTCCTGGGCGTGCTGCTGCTGCTCGTCGTGACGCTGGTGGAACGCCGTGTCCTCCACTGGCACGACAGCGCGCACAACTGACCCGCCCTCACATCTCTGTCCCCGGTGGCCCGCGATGGCGGGGCACTCGGCGCCCCATGCCCTGATCCGCGCCGTCGGCACCCCTTCGCGGGCGCCTCTCCTCAGTCACCCCTTCCCCGGCGGCCCTCGCCAGTTCGGAGTCACCCATGCAGTCCCGCCTCATCAGATCCGGCCTCGCCTCCCTCGCCGCCGTCGCACTGACGGCCGGTGTCGCGGGATGCGGCTCGGACTCCTCCGGCAGCACCTCGGCGGGCTCGGAGGGTTCCGCGATCTCCGCCGCGCGGTGCGCCGAGAACAAGGCCGCCGGCAGGATCACCTACCTGTCGGGCTACCAGTACCAGTCGTCGGTGTCGATCCTCGAGTACATCGCCGCCGCCAAGCTCGGCTACTTCAAGGACCTCTGCCTCGACGTCGCCCTCAAGCCCGGCACCGGCGACACGGCGCAGAACACCAAGCTCCTCGCCAGCGGACAGGCCACCGTGAGTCCGGTCGCCGAGCAGGACGTCATCCAGGCCCGGGCCAACGGCATCGACATCACCGGCATCTCCTCGTACTCGAACGCCGGCCTCGAAATCCTGATGACGAACAAGGACATCACCAAGCTGCCCCAGCTCGACGGCAAGGTCGTCGGCCACAAGGGCTACGTACCCGCCACCGTCCAGGCGATGATGGTCAAGGCCGGCGTCAAGTGGGACTCGCTCAAGCTGGTCAAGCAGGGCTACGACCCCTCCGTACTGCCCCGCAGGCAGGGCGGCCTGGAAGCGCTCACCGGATTCGTCTCCAACGAGCCCAACCAGCTCAAGGCGGCCGGCGTCGACATCACGGTGTGGAAGCCGGTCGACTACGGCGTCCCGAGTTCGCTCGGCGCGATGGCGGTGAACCCGGCGTTCGCCAAGGCGCACCCGCAGGCCGTCCAGGACATCGTGCGCGCCGCGCTGCACGCCTACGACTACTGCGGCGCCGACGACAAGCACATCGCCGAATGCGTGGGATACGCGGCACAGCTGTCCGGACCGACCTACGACAAGAAGCTGAACACGGCCATCTGGAAGACCGAGACGCAGGTCGTCAAGGACAACCCGACACCCGGACAGCCCCTGGGCGGCATCGACCTCGGCAACGTCACGGGGCTCGTCGGCATGCTGCACCAGTTCAAGATCGTGCCCGGTAGCGTGACGGCCGACCAGGCCCGGGGATGGTTCGACGCTTCCTTCGCCAAGAACGTGTACGCCGCCGGCAAGCTCGTCTGGCCCGCACCGTAGCCGCATCCGCCCCGCGCCCCCAGCAGCCCGCACGGCTCCCGGCTCCCCGCACGGCGCCGGCGATCTCACAGAAGGACTCACCCGCATGCCCGCGAAAGAGTACGGAATCTTCCTCCCCATCGGGAACGGGGGATGGATGCTGTCCACGACCGCGCCACACCCCGAGGCGACCTACGCGTGGAACAAGCGTGCGGCCATGCACGCGGAGACCATCGGCCTCGACTTCGTCATGTCGATGGCGAAGTGGCGCGGCTTCGGCGGCAGCACCGACCACTGGGGCCGCTCGCTCGAATCGATGACGATGATGGCGGCTCTCGCCGAGGCGACCAGCCGGGTCAAGATCTGGGCGACGCTGCACGCGAACGTCCACAACCCCGCCCTCGCGGCGAAGATGTACGCCACCCTCCAGGACATCTCCGGCGGCCGAGCCGGCATGAACATCGTCAACGGCTCCTACGCGGGCGAGTTCGAGCAGTTCGGCGAGTGGGACCCGCGGCTCAGCCACGCGGACCGCTACCGGATGACGGAGCTGTGGACGGAGGCGGTCACCCGCCTGTGGACCGAGGACTCCGTCACCATGCACACGCCGTACTTCGACCTCGTCGACTGCGAGTCCCGCCCGCATCCGGCCACCCGCCCCACCCTCATCAACGCGGGCAGGTCGGAGGACGCGCGGCGCTTCCAGGCCAAGTACGCCGACGGCGCCTTCCTCTCCGCCGAGAGCCTCGACGAGATGCGGGTGCTCTCGGCGGACGTCCACGACCGGGCGAAGGCCCACGGCCGCGTCTGCAAGACGTACTCGATGCTCACCGTCGTCCAGGACGAGACCGACGAGCTGGCCGCCAAGAAGGTGAAGGAGTGGGGCGCGGGTCTCGACCGCGAGGCGCTCGCCCGCATGCGCCGCACCTGGGGCATCCCCGAGGACCAGGCCCGCGCGTGGGCCGACGGCGCCGACGGCGAGGCCGCGTTCCAGACGCCGTACGTCGCGGGCTCGACGCGGACCATCACCGATCACATCGAGTACATCGTGCGCGAGGCCGACCTCGACGGACTCATGCTGATCTTCCCGGAGTACGACGAGGACATGCTGCTGTTCGGCGAGACCGTACTGCCCGCCCTGCGCGCCCGCGACGAGGTGGCGGCCTGATGCCCGATCTGCGCGACACCCAACTCGCCCACCTCACCCGGCCCGGCAGCAGGCCCGCGCTGGTCGTGGTCGACGTACAGCGCGACTTCGCCGATCCCGAACGCCTGGCGGCATACGGCCTGACGGACGCCGCACTGGCGGCGCTCGACCAGGCGGTCACCCGCGTGGGGGACCTCGTCGACGCCGCGCGTGCCGCCGAAGTACCCGTCTTCTGGGTCGAGTTGGGCAGTGACCCGGCCCGTCCGTGGCGAGCGGGCAACTGGCTGCGCGGCGGCGACTACGACGCGCCCATGAGCCCGGCCGAACCGTGCGTCCTCGGTACGCCGGGAGCCGAGTGGTACCGCGTACGGCCCGCCGAGGGCGAACAGCGCGTCGTCAAGCGCGGTTACAGCGGCTTCCTCGACACCGATCTCGCCGCGCGGCTTCATCAGGCCGGCTGCGACTGGCTCACCGTCGTGGGCCTGACCAGCGAGTGCTGCGTCCACGCGACCGCCCAGGACGCCCTGCAACTGGACTGGCCCGTCGTCGTCCCCCGGGATGCCACGGCCGCCTACGACCTCGACGTCAACGCCGCCGCCCTCGTCCAGCTGGGGCTCAACGTGGCCGTGCTCGGCGACGCCGACGAGGTCGTCGAGATGTGGAAGAAGGCAGCGCGATGACCGGCATGCACATCGGCTACGACCTCTCCTTCACCCACACCGAGGGTGCGTGGGCACGGCCGGGCTCCTGGGCCGGGCACGACTTCCCGGACGTACGCATGTACATGGAGCTGGCGCGGACCGCCGAGCGAGCCGGCGTGGACCTGCTGTTCTTCGGCGACGGAAGCGGTATCCCCAGCACCTGGCGGGGGAGCATCGAACCGGCCGTCGAGTGGGGCATCCAGTGGCCGCGCCACGACATGTCACCGGTCATCGCGGCGATGTCCACCGTGACCGAGAGGATCGGCTTCGGTCTGACGTACTCCTCGACGTTCATGCACCCCTTCTACGTCGCCCGGCTGCTGAACTCGCTCGACCACGTCACGGGCGGACGCATCGCCTTCAACGTGGTCGCCTCGACGCGCGGCGCGGACGCGGCGAACTACGGGTTCAACGAGCTGATGGACCACGGCCTGCGCTACGAGCGGATGGAGGAGTTCGTCAAGGTCTGCCGGGCACTGTGGGACTCGGTGGCACCCGACGCCATCGTGCGCGACCGGAGCACAGGCCGGTTCGCCGACCCCGCGAAGGTGCACCCGATCGACCACCGGGGACGGTTCTTCACCGTCAAGGGCCCGCTGGCGTCCGTACCCGGTCCGCAGCACCACCCGCTCGTCGTCCAGGCAGGCAACTCGCCCCGCGGCATCACCGCGTCGGCACGGCTCGCCGATCTCGTCTTCGGCTTCGGCGGCGACCTCACGGCCCAGCAGCGCCACCGCAAACTGCTCGACGAGGCGCTCCTCGCCGAGGGACGGGATCCCGCGCGCGTGGGCATCCTCTGGGCCACGCAGGTGATCGTCGGCCGTACGACGGCCGAGGCACGGGCCCAGCGGGACTCGGTGCACGAGTTCTGGCACGAGGAAGCCGTCGCCACCTACCTGTCGCACAACGCCGGTTACGACTTCTCGACGCTGCCGGAGTCCTTCCGTCTGGCGGAGCTGCGCGACGAGATCGTCGCGGCCAACGCGAGCCCCGCGGGTCTCGTCGGCTCACTCGTCGCGGAGTTCGGCGAGGACCACACGATGAGCCGCGGCGAGTTCTTCGAGCACGGCCGCGAACGGGCCACGGGTCTCGACCACGGCATCGTCGGTGACCCCGCCACCATCGCCGACGCACTGGAGGAGAACTTCGCCGCCACCGGATCGCTCGGCGGCTACATGTTCTCCTGCCCGGCGGCCATGCCCTCGGGCTTCGGCGCGATCAGCGAACTGCTGCTCCCCGAACTGCGCCGCCGCGGTGCCCTCGCACCGGCCTACCCGGGTGCCACGCTGCGCGAGAACCTGGCGGTGTGAGATGACCACAGGGAGCGAGCGACGCGACTGGCTCGCCCTGGGCAGTCTGTGCGCGGGGTTCTTCATGCTGCTGCTGGACAGCACCGTCACCTCGGTCGCGCTGCCCGCGCTGATCACCGGCCTGCACACCAGCGAGACCCTCGCGATCTGGGTCAACAGCAGCTACCTCATCGCCTGCGCGGTACCCCTGATCATCGCCGGCCGGCTGGGCGACCGCTACGGCCACCGGCGCGTCCTCCTGGTCGGTCTGGCGGCCTTCACACTCGGGTCGCTGCTGTGTGCGCTGGCCCCCGGCGTCGAGGCACTCATCGGATGGCGGGTGGTCCAGGGCGTCGGTGCCGCGCTGATGACACCGCAGAGCCTCACCATCATCAAGGCACTGTTCCAGCCGCCGCGCCTCGCCACCGCGCTCGGCACCTGGGGCGCGGTCGGCGGAGCCGCGGTGGCCGCCGGACCGCTGGTCGGTGGCCTGCTCGTCGCCGTCGGCGGCTGGCCCGCCGTGTTCTGGGTCAACGTCCCGGTCGGTGTCGCCACGATGGCCGCCGTGCTGGCGTTCGTGCCCTCCCTCCCCCGTCAGAAGGCGCGCATCCCGGTGTGGGCCATCTGTGCCAACGCGGCCGGCGTCGGCGCACTCGCGCTCGGTATCCAGGGGACGGATGCCGCGAGCGCCGACGTGCTGGGCCTGCCACGCTGGCTGCTGGCTTCCTTCGGCGCGCTGGTCGTCGTGGCCGTGGTCTGGCTGCAGCGTCGCGACGGACAGCGCGCGCTCGTGCCGGTCGCCCTGCTGCACAGCCGCGGGTTCGTCACCGCTGCCTGGGGTGGCGGCGCGGCGGCCTTCTGCTCCGGCTCGGCGATGATCCCCCTGATGCTCTACCTCCAGCAGGAGCGCGGGCTGACTCCCGGCGCGGCGGCTCTCACCCTCGTACCGATGGGCGTGGTGTGCCTGCTCGGCGCGCCGGTCTCGGCCCGGCTCAACAACGGCATCGGCTCGCGTGCGGTCGCCGTGATCGGCTCGGTGGCGCTCGTCCTGTCCATCGGGGCGTCGGCCCTGCTCGTCGCCGCCGACGCGCCGGTCCCCGTTCTGACCGCCGTCTTCGCGGTGTACGGGGTGGCCAACTCGTTCGTCTGGTCCCCTCTGTCGATCGCGGCGATGACCGCGGTCGCTCCCGACGAGGCCGGAGCGGCGTCGGGAACCTTCAACGCCGTCAAGCAACTCGGCGCGGTGCTGGGCAGCGCGGTCTGCGCCGTTCTCCTGGCCGCAACCGGCTACGCGGCGACCCTCGGCGGCCTCGCCGCAGTAGGACTGCTCTGTCTCCTCGCATCCGTCCTCCTGCGGGTCGACCGTCCCGGAGACGGGTTCTCCGCGGCGTCCGCCGCATCGCCCGCGCTACCCACAGGAGTCGCCGGATGAAGGCTTTCGCCGTCGTCGGAAACCCCAAGGCAGGTTCGTGCACCCGCGATGCCGCCGAACGCCTCGCCACAACCCTCGGGCTCGACTGCGAGATCGTCGAAGTCACCTCCCTCGGAGCCGGCTTGCTCGGCTGGGGCGACCCGGACGTCACCGCGGCCGTCGCGCGGGTCGGGTCCGCCGACATCGTGATCGCGGCATCCCCCACCTACAAGGGCACCTGCACCGGCCTGCTCAAGCTGTTCCTCGACCAGTTCCCCACAGCGACCGGCCTCGCCGGCCAGGTGGCGCCGCCCCTCATGCTCGGCGCCGGACCTGGGCACGCGCTCGCCCCCGAACTCACCCTCGAACCAGTGCTCGTGGAACTCGGTGCGACATGTCCCGCACAGGGTCTCTACCAGCTCGACTCCACCTGCACGACGGATGACTCACTCGCCCGCTGGGCCGGACAGTGGGGTCCGATCGTCCTCGACGCCGCGAAAACGGGAGCAGTCCGATGACCGCACTGAAGGGTTTCACCTCGGATCACGCCGAGGTCAAGAAGGCGTTCGCCGGATTCCCCTCCGGAGTCGCGGCCGTTTCGGCACGCGTCCACGGCGAACCCACCGTCATCATCGTCTCGTCGTTCACCGTCGGAGTCTCACTCAACCCGCCCATGGTCTCCTTCGCGGTGCAGCACACCTCGACGACCTGGCCGGTGCTGTCCCGCGCGGACACGATCGGGGTCTCCGTCCTGGGAGAGGAGCACAGCGACAAGACCCGCCAACTCGCGTCCCCCAGCAAGGAGAACCGGTTCGCCGGCGTCGAGACGGTCCAGGCGGAATCCGGCGCGATCTTCCTCCAGGGTGCGCCGGTCTGGCTGGAGTGCGCCATCGAACACCGCTACCCGGCCGGCGACCACGACATCATCGTGCTGCGCGTGCTCACCATGCTGACGGACGACGACCACAACCCGCTCGTCTGGCACCGACAGACGCTGAAGATGCTGGAGTGCTGACGCGATGACGGCGCTCTCTGCCGTTTCCGCCGCGAGCGGGTTTCCGCCTTCGTCAGTCGCGGAACGGCGCGGACGTCGTGGTGTTGCCGGTGGCCGTGATCAACAAGGCGGTACCCGTGGTGCACTGTGACGGGCGACTCGTGCCCGGGGTGCGGGACATGTTCCAGCCGGGTTCACAGCTCACGCCCGCGGTTTCCCGCTGATCCGTACAGCGGGACGAAGCGTTGTACTCTCCGCGCGGGTCTGCCGGTTCACCTGCGGGAACGCGGGGTGCGGGCGACGCCATACCGGCAGCGGGCCGGGTCGCGGCGTCAGGACCTTGCGACCCCGTCGTAGGTGATCCCCCGGTTCACGAGTGGTGCGGGTCGGCGCCCTCTGACGCGCTCTGGACCGTGAGAAGACGTATCGACTCCGCGTCGCCAACGGCGCGCCGGCGGTGGGCGGTTCCGCCCGGGTAGCGGATTGGGCGGCCCCCAGCATCCGCTCCGCGCCTCCGGGATCGACCACCGGCAGGCCCTCGCCGAAGCGCACCAGGTGCGCGGATCCGGCCCGGCCGGGGTGCCGGGGCGTGGCACCGCCGCGGTGGCCATGAGGGCTTGCCGGGTGGTGCCGAGGGCGCGGGCGATCCGGTGCAACGAGGGCATGCTCGGCCTGGTCAGACCGCGCTCAAGCCGGCTGCGGAACGGATGCGGGAGTCCGGCGCGCTCGGCGAGCCGCACCAGGGTCGGCCCTCGCTCCTTGCGCGGTTGCCGGATCGAGGCGCGAGCCGACCCCGCTCGCGCTCACCACCCCCTGCAGGTCTGCCAGTTGGGCTTCAGCTTCTTCCCTTGACGGAGCCTCAGTCGATCACCGCGGCCCGTACGCACAGCACGTCCGGCAGATGGGACGCCAACTGCTGCCAGCTGTCGCCGTCGTCCGCCGACGCGTACACCTCGCCGTTGCGGTTGCCGAAGTAGACGCCCGCCGGGTCCGCGTCGTCCGTGCACAGGGCGTCGCGCAGCACCGTGCCGTAGTGGTCCTCCTGGGGCAGGCCAGCCGACAGGGGCTCCCAGTTCTTGCCCGCGTCCGCCGTACGGAAGACCCGGCACCGGTGGTCGGCGGGGACACGGTCCGCGTCGGCGTTGATCGGGAAGACATACGCCGTGTCGCCGCGGTGTGGATGGGCCGCCACCGCGAAACCGAACGTCGAGGGGAGGCCGGCCCCGATGTCCGTCCAGTGCCCGCCCGCGTCGTCGCTCCTGTACACACCCCAGTGGTTCTGGAGGTAGAACCGGTCAGGGTTGGCCGAGTCCTTCGCGATCTTGTGCACGCACTGGCCGAACTCCGGGTTCGGATCCGGCAGGAACACCGCGGAGACACCGGAGTTGGACGGGACCCAGCTCGCGCCGCCGTCGGTCGTGCGGAACACACCGGCGGTCGAGACGGCGACCGTCACCGCGCGCGGGTCGCGCCCGTCGGTGACGATCGTGTGCAGGCCCTCCCCGCCGCCGCCCGGTACCCACCGGGAGCGGGTGGGGTGTTCCCACAGCGGGCGGACCAACTCGAAGGACTCGCCGCGGTCCTCGGAGCGGTACAGCGCCGCCGGCTCCGTGCCCGCGTACACCACGTCCGCTTCCGCCGTCGACGGGTGGAGCTGCCAGACACGCTCCAGCGAGGCGCCCGTCTCCTTCGGGAACTTGACCGCCGGCTGCGCCGGTTCGGTCCACGTCCGGCCCAGGTCGTCCGAGTGGAAGACCGACGGCCCCCAGTGGGCGCTGTCACCGCCGACCAGCAGCCTCGGGGTCTCACGCCGGGTGTCGATCGCGACCGAGTACACGGCCTGCGCGTTGAAACAAGGGCTGTCGTCGAACTCCCACGTGCCACCGCGCCGGTGCCCGATGAACAGGCCTTTGCGCGTGCCGACCGTGAGCAGTACCTCGGTCATGCCGATCACCTCCGGGGACGTCTTTGTCCAGTCATCGGCCAGTCTGCACCCCACCACTGACAGTCACCTCTGGAAGCGGCGTTGTCGCAGGTCGGAGCGGTTTGTCGGCGGGATGTGACGGAGACCTCGGGCCGGCCGTGAGCAGCGGCGGGACATCGCGCGTATGGGAGGACGGCAGGGCATGTCCGTGTGCGCGTGAGGAGGATGCCTTCGATGGCGGCATTCCGTGGTCCCAGGGTGTGGCTGTGGCGTTGGCGGCGGAATCCGCTGAGGCGCCGGGTGGATGCCGTGGAGGGCTGGGCCGTACTGGCCACCTGGGCACTCATCGTGCTCACCGGAGTCCTCGTCGGCCTGGTGTCGACCCACTCCGTCGAACAGGGGCTGGCGACGGAGCGCGCCGAGTGGCGTCCCGTGACGGCACTGGTCGTGGAGGACGCGCCCGGCACCGTCGGCAGCGAGAAGGTGTGGGCGAAGGTCCGCTGGAGCGCCGCCGACGGCACCCGGCATACCGGTCAGGCCCGGGTCGACTCGGGCAGCACCGCGGGCAGCCCGGCGACGGTCTGGACGGATCCGCAGGGCCGCCTGGTGTCGAAGCCGGCCACCGAGTCCGAGGCCCGCCTCAGGGCCGCGCTGGTCGGCGCCCTGGCGGGCGCGAGCGGGGCGACCGTGCCGTACGTCGCCTGGCGTCTCCTCCGTGGCCGTCTGGAGCGACGGCGGATGGAGGAGTGGGACGAGGCGTGGGAGCGGTTCGACCCGATGTGGGGGCGCAACACACGCTGACCCGTGCCGAGGGAAGCGGGGAACGGGGAGCGGGAGGACGGCGGCCCGTCGCCCCCAGTGCGTGAGCGCCGACAGCGGATGCGGGGCGCGTCCGTACGCGTTGGGCAGGCCCGGAGGACGCCGCCGCTCACGGGTCTGCGGCGCGGGGCCGGGGCCGATGAGGCTGCGGCCGGGCCCAGGTGCGAGACCGAGTGGCCCGGGTCGTCCGGTTCGGCGGAGTCGGCCGGCGGCTCCGCCACCACGGGTACCGTCCGTGCGTCCCCCGTGCGGGCCGGGCCGTTGAGCGCGCGGCTCACGGCAGGACGACGGCGGCTGTACGAGGCGGATGCGGGCCGCCTCGTACAGCCGCCGGAGGGGGGATGGATCAGCGGTACGTGATGTCGCTCGTCGCGTACTTGCAGTATCGAACGTGCATCGCTCTGGCGCCCTCGCTGTGATCTGGATCTGGGCCGTGACCTGGCCATCTAGTCTTTCTGGTTCTTTCTCGGTGTTTCGCGATGTGTCGTTCAGCACCCCCCTGGGAACTCCCTGAAGGGCTTCGAACCCCCTCTGAACTCCCTGAGATTGAGCCCCGTAAGAGGGGGTGTAGGCCTCGTGTAAGAGGCTGTGAGCTGGAAAAATAGCAGCCCCCCCTGCGCCAGCTGACGACGCAGGGGGACTTCCGATGCCCCTGACCAGGTCCCGGCCCGCGACGCGGTCTGCCTGCTGGACGTGCCGACGTACAAGACCGGCACCGCGTTCACCAAGCCGGTCGATCCGATCCTCGGTCAGGCTCTCGGTGCGTGGCAGGCGATCCGTCCGGAGCAGCCGAAGCTCACCGACCGCCGCACCGGCGACCTGGTGGACCTGCTGTTCGCCACCCGGGCCCGGAAGGTTTTCCTCCGCCTACACCAACAACACCGTCATCCCCATGCTCTGCCGCAAGGCTGGCGCCCCCGCCGCCGACGTGCGTGGGAACATCACCAGCTGCCGGGCCCGGTCCACGATCGCCAGCCAGGTCTACAACGCGAAGGAGCCGATGGCTCTGTTCGAACTGTAAGCCTGGCTCGGCCACTGCTCGCCGCAGAACACGCAGTTCATTTTTACGCGAAGATCAGCCCGACGACGCGGGTACTTCACCAGTGCCGTCCGCACGATCGAGGCCCTTGTCGACCGCGACGCGGTCACCTCCAGCGCCGCCGCGCCGGGTGAGTCCTGGCAGTACTTTGACCTCGGCCACGGCTGGTGCAACTACACCTGCTTCGAGCAATGTCCGTACCGCACGGCCTGCGCCCGCTGCTACCTCTACACGCCGAAACACTCAGCAAAGCCCAGCTCATCGAGGCGAAGGACAATCTCCAACGCATGCGGGCAGCGATCCCGCTGGCCGACGACGAACAAGCCGCCGTCGAGGTCGTGTCCCTTGTCGTGGTGTAGCCGATCATCCGGCGGTCGTGTTGGTGGTGTTGGGTAGTGCGGGGGCGCTTTCGGGTCGCTCGGCGGGGTAGAGCTGATCCATGCTTCCCTCGGGCAGGTAGCGGCGGGGGAAGGCGATCCACTCGTCGTGCAGTTCGAAGAGCACGGCGGTGACCAGCCGCAGGAGCGCGTCGTCGTTGGGGAAGACCTGGACGACGTCGGTGCGGCGCTTGACCTCGCGGTTGATCCGCTCCAGCGGGTTCGTGGACTGGATCTTCTTCCAATGTCGCTCGGGGAAGGCAGCGAAGGCAGTGAGGTCGTCCTTCGCCTCCAGCAGCATGTCTTTGACCTTGGGAAACTGTGTGCCGAGCATGTCGGCGACGGTGCCGAGCTGGGTTCGGACCGCGTCGGTGGTGGGCTGGGCGAAGATCGTGCGGATCGTGGCGGCGGCCATCTCGGCCGCTTCCTTGTTGATCACGCTGAACACGTTGCGCAGGAAGCGAACGCGACAGCGCTGGTAGGCGGCCCCGAGCATGACCTTGCGGATGGCTTTGACCAGCCCCAGGTGGTGGTCGCCGATGACGAGCCGGACCCCGGTCAGACCGCGTTCGCGCAGGTGACGCAGGAACTCGGTCCAGAACACCTCGGTCTCGCTGTCGCCGACCATCACTCCCAGCACCTCGCGGCCGCCGTCCTCGGTGATCCCGGTGGCGATCACCACGGCCCGCGAGACGATCTGGTGCTCGACCCTCGCCTTGCAGTAGGTCGCGTCCAGATACACGTACGGGAACCGGACATGATCCAGGGGCCGGCCGCGGAACGCGGTCAACTGGCCGTCCAGGTCCTGGCAGATCCGGGAGACCTCGCTTTTGGAGATCCCGGTGTCCGCGCCGAGTGCCTTGACCAGGTCGTCGACCGACCGCGTGGACACGCCGTGGACGTAAGCCTCCATGATGACGGCATACAGGGCCTGGTCGATGCGGCGGCGCCGCTCCAGCAGAGCGGGGAAGAAGCTGCCCGACCGCAGTTTGGGGATGGCGAGGTCCAGGTCGCCGGCCTGGGTGCTGAGCGTCTTGTCGCGGTGGCCGTTGCGAAGCGCGGTGCGTGTGTCGGTGTGCTCGTTCCACTCTGCGCCGATCCGGATCGTGACCTCGGCCTCGATCAGCTCCTGGAGCATCCGCTCGGACACATGGCGGACGAGTTCGAGCCCGTCCGCCGAACGTAGTGACTCAAGCAGCCGGAGTAAGTCATGCTGAGACAGGGCCATCCTGCACCTCCCGCGTTGAACTGCCCGTTCACTACGGAGAGTTGCACGATGGCCCACCTTGCGGGCAGGGAGCGAAAACCCATTGGCATACGCCCCCGGCGCACTCCCTCACCTTGATCGGCTACACCACGTCAAGGCAACACCGTTGCTTTTGCCGGGCGGCGTTGTTGTCAAGGGGCCCATCCGTCAGGGATCACTTCGGTGTGGAGGGTGTACTTCTGAGCCGTTCGCGGGTGGCGGTTCCGGTTGAAGGGGTACTTGCTGTATCTCTTCAGCATCCGCGACTTCACCCGCCACCGGCGTTGCGGCGGCATCAGGTTGGGCCTTCCCCCGTGAAGGTGGGCACGCGGTTATTGATCACGCGGCGAGCGTGAGTTTAGCGGTGCGGTGTCGGTGTTCGTATTCGTTGGGGCTGAGGTGGCCGTTGGCGGAGTGCCGACGGCGGGTGTTGTAGCGGGTCAGCCAGGCAAATACCGTCTTTCTGCAGGTGCCGGCGTCACCGTAGTCGCGGGCGCCCTGGAGGGTCTCGCGCTTCAGGGACGCGTGGAAACTTTCGCAGGCCGCGTTGTCCGCGCTGGTGCCGACCGCGCCCATCGACCGGGTGACCCCGAGCTGGTCGCAGAGATCCCTGAAGGCCCGGGAGCCGTACTGGGCCCCGTGGTCGGAGTGGAACACGGCGGCGTCCAGGCCGCCGCGGGTAGAGGCCGCCATCCGCAGCGCGTCGGCGACCAGGTCGGTGCGCATGTGGCCGGCGATGGACCAGCCGACGATCTTGCGGCTGAAGCAGTCCAGCACGGTCGCGAGATAGAGGAACTCCCCGCCTGCGAGCGGGAGATACGTGATGTCGCCCATGTATTTCAGGCCGGGTTCGGTGGCGGTGAAGTCCCGCTGGAACAGGTCCGCAACCGGTGAGGCTGCCGGGTCCGCGACGGTGGTGCGCACGCGTCTGCGCAGGCGGATACCGGTGATGAAGAACGTCCGCATGATCCGGGCGACCCGCTTTTCGTTGACCCGCCGCCCTTTCGCGCGGAGCTCGGCGGTCACGCGTGGGGAGCCGTAGGCGCCGCCGGACTCGCCGTGGACCTCACGGATCTCCTCGGCCAGGACCCGGTCCTTGTGCTGCCGGGTGGCCCGGGCATCGGCGCCGGCGAGCCACTTGTAGTAGCTGGACCGGTTCACGTCCAGGACCTGGCAGAGCCGCTTCACCTCGTAGGTGTCCCGGTGGTCGTCAACGAACTGGAAGCGGCTGATCACCAGTTCGTCTCTCCGGCGAAATACTTGGCCGCCTTGCGGAGGATGTCCCGCTCGGTGGCGAGCTTGCGCTCACTTGCCTCGAGCTCGGCAACCCGGGCCTCCAACTGCCGCACCCGCTCGTCCGGATCAGCGGACGGCACCGCCTCCTCACGTTGGGCGGTCGGCTTTGCAGCCGCGGCGGTGATCCCACGTCGTTCGCGGTCCCGCAGCACCCACTCCCGCAGAGTGGCCCGTTGACGCCCAGGTCAGCGGCGATGCTCTTGTAGATCGCCCCGGGTGTCGACTCGTACAGGGCCACGGCATCGGCCTTGAACTCGTCCGAATAGTCCTTCATCGCCATCGGCGGTCTTCTCGCTTCCTCCGGATCAAGCAGATCCAGTATCAGCGTGTCCACCACTCAGGGGGAGGCCCCCTGGTCGCGCATGGTGTGGTCGACATCGAGCCTGTCTCCGGGTACCTGGGCGGGTCGGTGGTCTCGGTGTGGGAAGGGATGCGGCCGCTGGTGGAAGCGGAGCGGGCCAAGAGGGCGGGCAACGCCATGCCGGATCCGAACCGCTGGCAGGAGTACTTCGAGAACCTCTACCACCTGGTCCGTGAGATCCCCGCAGACCAGGCCCGCGCGTGTACCGAGCTGTGGAGGCTCCCGCGCCCATGATGCCCGACGAGGTGCTGCTCCGGGCGTTCACGCTGCCCGGCCTGCGGCTCCTGCTACGACAGGCGACTGGTCACTGTCTGCCAGTCCCGGGATCCAGATGTTCCCGGATCTGTCGGTAGAGGTCGGTGACGGGGGTTGGTGGGTTGGAGTGGTGGGCTGCGAAGTGGGAGCCGACGCGTGGCTTGCTGCGGCCGTGCTCCTTTCTGGCCTGTTCGTACAGTTCGGGATCGAGCTCGGTGAGCAGGGCTTCGAATTCGCCGCCCTTGTTGCCGTCGGTGCCGAATTCGTGGGCGAAGGTGAACACGCCTGCTTCCTCCCAGTAGTCCTTCCAGTGGGTGAATGTGTCGCTGGGGTCCGGCTGGCCGTCTGGGAGAAGGTTCTTGGCTGTGAGGTGTTCGTACAGGCGGCTGCCGTGGCTGAGTGCGGGACCGTCTGCGACGATTGCCCAGGGGATGCCGAAGGCTTCGAGATAGTCGATGTAGCCGTGGAAGGCCGTGTCCCCGTCGACCTTCATCAGGCAGATGTTGGCGGCACTGAGGGGGCCCCATTCGGGACAGTGGGTGCTGTCCCACCACAGGCCCAGAGCGCCGGTTTCGGTGGCGCCTTCACACAGGATGACTCCGGCGCCGAACAGCAGAGCCCGGGCCTCCGTTGTACCCAGACGCTGCAGCCATCTGGTCCGCTCCTGTACAGACAGATCCTGGGGTGTGCGAAAGACCCGCGTACCTGACGGGTGAGGGGCCAACCGCACGATGCGGGAAAGATCCGCAGGGGTGCTGGCGGGCACCAGATCGGCGCTGTGAGTGATCACGATGCACTGGGCACGGGAGCTGAGTACCGGCATGAGGCGGCGCTGGAGGGTCGGCTCCAGGTTAACGGCGGGCTCATCGAGGACGATGACACGGCCGGACTTACCGGTGAGCAGGGTGCTCAGCAGGAGCGCTTCCTGGATGCCGGCCCCGGCAAAGGCGATAGGTACTTCATGGTCACCGTCGACGACGGTGACATCGATGAGCATCGTGCCCGGTTCCTCGGGATCCGGGGATGCCTGCACACCCAACGCATGCCCGGTCAGATCAGTGAACAACTCCTTGGCCTGCGCATAACGCTGACGCAGCGCCAGAGGACCGTTCTTGCACCGGTACAGCTCGCCGGCCGCTCCACTGCCGTCCCGCAAGTCGAAAGGACGCTGAAGGGCCTGGTGGGAAAAGCGTCGTTCCAACGGGAGACGGCGGTTGTCGGTGATCACGATGCCTTGGCGCAGGATCGCGGCCAGTACGTGGATGAAGTCGAAGGACCGGTTGTCGATGTCGCGCGTGCCCAGCCTGCCGGCCAGGTCCAGCAGTGTGACGGGCAGCGGGCTGGATCCGTCATTCGGTGGTGTCACGCTAAAGGACAGAGCCTCGACTTGGGACGGCGGAAGAACCTTGGTGAAGTCTCCTAGGCCTGCGGGGCGTTGCTGCCACCATTGGCTGAAGTTTCGGGTCTGGGCAGGCACCCTTCCTCGGGCTTCGGCCGGGCCCAGGCGCAGGAAGCTGGACCCGCCTACGAGCTGGATGTGCCATGTGGCGTCGGCGTGGGTGAACTCCCAGGCCGCGAACCACGGCTGGCTCCAGGCTGCGTCGTAGTTCACATGCAGGGTGCCGGTCCACAGCGGGAACAACGATGCGGGATCGAGCTGGTCGCGTATGGCAGCGTCCAGTTGAGCTCGGGTTGGCAGGCTGGGGGAGGACGCGCTGTCTGCCCCGCATACGAAAGCAGCCTTGACGAAGGCGGCAACCAGTTCTTGTTCCCAGGACTGATCAAGCTCGATCTTTACGGCAGCCTGGAAGGATGTGGCGCCGAAGCGTCCTGCCTGGGTGTACAGGTCCAGCCGATCGGCTGCTGGGTGGCCGCTGTAGTGCCCGACGACCGTACTGATCAGGTCCACCACCCTGCCGAGGTTGGACTTACCCGCGCCGTTTGGGCCAGTGACGACAATGGGCTGACCAGCCAAGTCCAGACGCAGATCGCCGCACGACAAGAAGTCGCGACAGCCGACACTCAATACTCGCAAGGGGAGCCACCTCGGATTTCCATCTCCGGCATTCTTCCAAAAAGGGGTGGGAACCGCGCGGCTTTTGCGGCTACACCCAGTTGAGTCCGAGGTTGGCGAGCTGCTTGAGTTTGTCGGTGGTGAGCTTGGCGCGGCGGATCTTCTGGTTCATGATCCACACCCCGAGTCGGACTTCTGCGCCGTCTTCCAGCCGCTCTGTGTGGCCCCTAGGCCGTGTCTTCGAAAGATCTTGAGTGGTGGATCATGGTGGGGTGATACGCCGCCATGAACTGTCCGATGCCGAGTGGGAGTTCGTCGGGCCGCTGCTGCCGGTGTCGCTGCGGGACCGTAAGCGGCTGGACGACCGCAGGGTGCTGAACGGGATCGTGTGGAAGTTCCGTACCGGGACGGCCTGGCGGGACGTGCCCGAGCGGTACGGCCCGTGGGCCACCCTGCACACCCGCTTTCACCGGTGGGCGCTGGACGCACCTTCGAGCGCATGCTCCGGGCCGCCCAGGCGCACGCCGACGCGTCCGGGGACATCGACTGGCTGGTGTCGGTCGACTCCACCATCGTCCGCGCCCACCAGCACGCCGCCGGGGCCCGAAAAGGGGGGCCCGCAGTCCCGGCCTCGGACGCTCCCGAGGCGGACTGACCAGCAAAATCCACCTGGCCTGCGACGGTGCCGGCCGCCCGCTCGCCTTCACACTCACGGGCGGCAACACCAACGACTGCACCCAGTTCACCGCCGTGATGGAAGCGATACGGGTGCCCCGCACCGGCCCGGGACGGCCCCGCACACGGCCTGGGCGTCCCGGGCCATCCGCACCTGGCTGCGGCGGCGCAACATCGGCCACACCATTCCCGAGCGGGCCGACCAGGTCCGCAACCGGCTCCGACGCGGCAGCCGGGGCGGGCGCCCGCCGGTCTTCGGCAAGCAGCTCTACAAGCGCCGCAACGTGGTGGAACGGTGCTTCAACCGCCTGAAGCAGTGGCGCGGCATCGCGACCCGCTACGACAAGACCGCCGAGTCCTACCAAGCCGCCGTCACCCTCGCATCACTCCTGGTTGAGGGCCTGTACGAAGCCTTCCGCCGGTTGCGTCAGGTGATGGAGGAACAGGCCCGGCGCGAGCCGTCTGTTGTGGTGTGGGAGACCTGGGAGACGGAACTGGGACGTGCCGCCATCGCCCGGCACAACTTCCAGTTGGCATGCATTCGGGGGCTGCGGCGGACCCCGTCGACCGAGGTGGAAGAACCGTACGGATAAGCCGAATGAGTGGGTGCGGTCCAACCGGGCCCGCCCGTCCAGCCATTCATCGACGGCGGACCCGATGTGCGCAGCCTGACGGCCGGCTCAACGCCCTCCCTCCCCGTGCTGTGGCTACGGTCACATCACTCAGTGTTGTGCGAGGGCTGGTCGCGGAGGACGGTGGTGACCGGCGCGGGGCCGATAAGAAAGAGCACCATGAGATCGAGCACTGATCGGGTCGCGGAACTCTTCGGCACGGACGAAGTCCGAAGCCTCCTTGCCACCAGCCTCTCTGACTTCAAGTCCTATGCCTTCTCCGAGCTGGCCCGCGCAGCACGCGACCGGCTCGCCGACACCCCGGCCCACAGCTTCGGCATTCTCGCGCGGGAACTGCGTCGCGCCGGCCTGGCCATCCACCACGCCCGCGACACCGGCCAGCATGCAGGAGAAGACGCAGCTCAGCTCGTCACACTCACCCGGACTGGCTGTGACTGGTGGGCAAGCACGGTGGACCGCGATGGACCTGCCCTTGTCCGAGCCCACCTCGTCGATCCCTGCGAACAACTGCTCTGCGCAAGCATCACTGATGAACGCGACGACGGCTACGCGGCGCTGCGCGGACTTGCCACCCGGCTCGGATCTCACAGCGGCTTCACGTCTCGCTGGACGCTGCACATCGACGACGGTGCGTAACACGCACGTGCATGCCGCTCTCACCAGCTGCGACGGCGCCGACCCCGTCGTGGTCACGACCGCCTCGCCGGGCACCCTGGCGGCGCTCCTGGACGTGTTCCACGTGGCTCTGCACCTTGGTGTCCGGCCGCGACGGCCCGGGGTCTCATGTCGGAGGTCATCCCTGTTGGCGGCCCGGAACTCGGTGTCGACGACGCCGGAGGCGAGGTGGGTGATGCGGCCTACTCGGTCGCTGCGGCGCTCTTCTTCTTCTGCCGCTTGGCCGGTGGTGGTTCTTCGACGGAGGCGCCGTTGTTCATCCGGGCACTGGCTTCCAGGACCTGGTCGATGATGCGGCGGCGCATTTCGCTCTCGGGGTCCTCGCCCAGGTTCTGGGCCAGGCGCTCCGCGGTCAGGTAGTAGCCGGTCAGGACCGGCTGCTCGAAGTAGCGGTTGAGCTGGCTCAGGGTCTGCCCGTACATCTGCAGATAGGTGCGGTTGAGGAAGGCGGAGAGCGCCGCGGCGACCCCTGCGATGGCGGCGACGAAGACCTTGGTCTGGCCGTTGGCGAAGTACAGGCCGGCTGCGAAGCAGCCCACGATCACCAGCAGGCCCAACGCCATCGCCCGTTGCGAGGACAGGAAGGACCGGTCGGCTTGATCGGTGGCGATCCGGTGGTATTCGTCGATCTGGGACTGGTTGAGCTCCAGAAGCGTGGCCAGGGGCGTGACGGTCTTGAGGTCCGCGAGCTTCTGCGCGTCGATCTCCTTCTGCGGCTCGGTCGCCTCTTCGGCCGCCTGCAATTGGAGATCTTCCCGGCGGATCTGTTTGACCAGCAGGTAGATCGCGACCCCCGAGACCGCAGTCACTGTGACGCCTATCAGGATCCACAGCCATAACGGCACGCGTCCACGCCGCCATTGCCGATGGCCAGGATCACCGCAGCCGCAACGCTCAACAAAGGGAGAAGGGACGGCGGGGAGCTTGTTCTGCGGTAGCGGCCGCCGGTTGTGCGTGCGCTCGGCAAGGAACCCCCTGGACTTCTGCATACGGCGCCACGGCCGTGCAGTGATCAGTTCAACCGGGCGAGTGTGGCAGCCCGTCATCTTCCCGCCCAGCACGTGACCAGCCAACTGCGGCCACACAGAGGCTGAACCGACCATGCCGGCAGAGCGCGCAGGAGGGCACTGCGTACGCGGACATCGACCGCCAGGCGCTCGAGGAACAGGTGCCTGATCTATAGCCTCGGTAATCTTGAGGTGGCTTCTTCTCGGACTGTCGCGGCGAGGGAGCTGTTCGGGCGGGTGTACACGTATTCGCGGGCGGCTTTGATCTGCAGCACGTTCATCTTGTCGACCTCAGACTTGGCGAGGCGGCCGTAGAGGGGAGTCGGCCCCAGTGCCAGCATGCGGTGGGGGCCGACAGGGAGGACGGTGGTGTGCGAGTCGAGAAGGGCCATGCCGTGGGAGAGGATGTCGCCTTCCTTACACCACCGCTCGCCCTCGGTGCTCCTGCGGCAGATGGACGGCAGCGGGGCGCTCGGGCAGAACGGGCTCGCTGGCAGGCAACGCCTCAGCCGCCGCCGGAGAGTTGGGCGGCTCGCCCCGGGCGACAGCCAGGCACGTCCGGCAGGGCACGGCGCTGCCCCTGCTCGCCGCCGCGGTGACGCCCGACGTACCCGCGGTGCTGGCCTCCCCGTTCGACGTGAACACGGCCAGCTCCTACGGCGTGATCATCTGCGTGGGCGCGGGGCCGGTGCAGAGGATGCGCGGGCTCGTCGAGAAGCCCGGCCGCACTGAGGCGTGTCAGCTACTCGCCGAGCACAGCGCCTGCTCCCTGCGGTGCAGGGCCGCATGCGCATCACACGGCAACTGCTGAGTGGTCTCCGCTCAGCCAAGGTGGGTTCCGTGGCCGAGCCGAAGCTGTCCCTGGCGCTCGCCGCCTACTCCCGCGCCCACCCTGTCGACGTTGTCACCACGACCCAGCCCATGGCCGACCTCGGGCTGGATACCGACGACCTGTGACGCCGTGGCCCCGTACCCCCGAGAAGCTGGCGCGCGCGGGCAGCCGCGAGGCCTCCCGTGGGGAGCCGGGAGGCGCGGCGGGCCCCGCCGCCACGGGTGGAAGCGGCGGGGTCCGAGGGGCCTCCACCTGGGGGTGAGGGGCCGTTCGCACACCATGCACGACAAACCGGCCACCGGGATAGATCCCGGCCGGAAATAGGTACTGTCAGTGCCAGCGGCAATGATGAGCCCATGACCATTAACATGATCAACTTTGGGCTCACCTGGACCGATCCTGAGGGAGTGCATCGCGCATCGGCCGTCGCTTACGACGCGGCGAGCGGGGAGAGACAGAAGCAGCGCCTGGAGGATGCCGGTTGCGCTGACGTGGAACTCGTCGAAGTCCGGCCCGGATAGCTGCCCCAGCCGCACGGGGCGGTGAAGTCCCCGGTGGACTTGACGTTACTGCCCGAGCATCGTCGTGGGCACGGAGCGATGTACGGCGGCTTACATCCGCTCGAAGGTTCCGTCCGCAGCCCACCTGCGGAAACGGGTGTGGAGGCTGGCCCACGACCCGTACCGGTCGGGCACGTCCCGCCAGGCGACCCCGGTCCGGAACTTCCACACGATCCCGTTCAGAATCGTCCGGCCGCCCAGCCGCGGCCGCCCCAGCACGGGCCGAGGCAGCAACGGCTGCACGAGTTCCTACTCAGCGTCCGACAGTTCATGGCGACGTATCACCCCAACATGATCCACAACGCAAGATCACTTTGACGACAGAACCAAGGCAGGCCGTCGGCTCGAGGAACCCGCGGGCGACGGAGTCACCGCACGAGAGCGACACCGCCGACGTACCGCCCTCCGCGCAGCCGCCCGGCAGGTCGTGGTGGCGCGGGCCTGCGGGATGGCACAGGCTCGCCGCGGAACACAAGTACGGGCTCGTCCTGACGGCCATCGGCATCGTCGCGGGGACCGTGAAGACGGTCTGGGTGAACCAGGCGAAGGATGCCGTCCCGCCTCGGACCGCCGGATCGGCCGCACCCGATCCGGCCGTGACGCCCGGTCCCGCCGTGACGATCGACAGGCCCGGCGGCGGCACGATGCCCCGCTGCATCAGCGTCTCGGGCCAGGGCTGGCCCCACCGGCCACCGCCTGTGGATCGCCCTCCGCGTCGACAACGAGTTCTACGTCCTCAAACCCGTGAGACACGACACCGCCGAAGGGACGGGCAGGTGGAGCGCTGGCTCCATCACCGTGGGCGCTGCCGAAGCCCCCGCGCAGAAGTCCTTCCGCCGCAGCCCCACCGACCCGAGGGAGTGCTGACGGTGGGTGACCGCTATCCGAGGGTCAGTGCCTTGATGTCATTCAGGTCGTCCGCCATCCAGTCCGCCCGCTGGGCGCTGTCATAGGGCGTCCGCCAGGCTTTGTCCGGCCCCTCGACGGTCAGGGTCCACGCCTTGGCGTACGAAGTTATGGCCAACCGGTCCTCCATGTACCCGAAGGTGTAGAGGTGGAGGTCCTCGTACGGGACCACCAGCTTGTCCCTGCCGTAGTCGAACCGCAGGGCCCGGGTGGTGAAGAAGAGGCCCTTCGGCGGCCCGAAGATCGCCGTGTTGCACATCCACGCGGCGACGAGTTCCTCCTTGAGGCCGTCGAGGCCGAGGTGCCGGTGGACCTTTCCCGCGAGTTTGCCGTACGCGGCTCCCTGCGGGACGACGAAGACCCCGGTCGGCTGCGGTGAGCGCAGCAGGCGTTCGCGGATCAGGGCGGGCATTCGCGCGGGCAGCCGGCGCGGCGCCGGACCTCCGGTGGCGGGCACCGTCGGTACGGACGTCCGCTCGGGCGGCCCCGCCGGCGGATCGGGCAGGCGGTCCGGGGAGAGGTTGCGGGCCGGGCAAATCGTGTCTGCGACACCCCGGCTGCCGAGCTCGGGCGGCGGGAGGAGCGGGTCTCGGCGAAGCCGGGACCGGATGTGCGTGTACACGGTCTGCATGCTCAGGACGCCGGGCTGTCCGGGCACGCCCTCGGTGAGTGTGCGGATCAGTTCGCCGGTGAAGACGGTGTACGTCTCCCCCGGGAGGGCCAGCGCATGGCGCGTCGCCGAGGACGCGGCGAGCACGCAGCGCCCGGGCACCGCCGCCTCGTCCGCCAGGTCGGTACCGGTGGCCATGCCGCCCAGCAGGGCGCGACCGCTCCAGCAGCAGTCGAGGATGACGGCCACGTGGCGGGCGTTCACCTCGTGGCCGGTTAGCCGGCGGCGCAGGAACTCGTACCGGCAGGCGGTGTCCGGCCGGAAGGGCCGGGTGCGGGGCAGGGCGAGGTACAGGTCGTCGGTGTGCTCATCCGCCAGCCCGTGGCCGGCGTAGTAGACGACGAGGGTGTCGGTGGCCCGCTCGGCGGCGTCGATCACCGCGTCGAGGATCTCCCCGGCGTCGGCCGGCTGGTCCAGCACGGTGAGGTGCTCCCGGGGCAAGCCCCAGATCCGTTCGTCCGCGAACGCGTCGGCCAGCGCCGTCAGGTTGTTCTGTACCCCGGGGAGGTCCTCCAGGTGCGCGTACGCGTGCGCGCCCACGAGCACCGCGCGCGAGGCCGCCGGGTCCGCCAGGCGAGGCCGGCGCTCCGGCGGGCCCGGTGTCACGCCGAGCCCGTCGGACCGTCCCCCCGGGGCGAGTCCGGCCCCGGGCCGTGGTCGAGGCCCTCCGGCAATTCCCGGAGCCCGTCCGAGGTGCCGTCCACGGTGGTCACGGTGGAACCGGCCTGGTCGATGCGCACGGGCGCGGGGCGCGAGCGGGTGCTGCGCCAGCCAACCACCGAGGTGACGAGCAGGTTGACGGCCGCGAGCGAGTTGGACAGGACCACGTTCACCGAATCCAGGTCCACTCCCATCGCGCCGGACGGGGACTCCTTGGGGAGCCGGGTGATCCGGGTCGTCCCGCGCAACTGGGGATCCTGCGTGAGCCACCGGTAGAGCGACGCGGATTCCTTCGCGGTGTACGCGTCGTCGGCTTCGTCTCCGACGACGGACAGTCGTAGCTCCATGCTTCCCCCTCGTGCCCGGGCCCCTGCGAGGTCCGCCGCGCGCACCCCCGTGAGCGAGGGAAACCTGCCCTCGGGGCGCGCGGCCGAAACGGCCCTTAGAAGCGGCTCACGGCAACGGAGTTCTCCATCGTGATCTGAAGCCCTCCAACACCATGCTGGAGGGTGACAGGGCTCTGCTCACTGACTTCGGAATCGCGCGCTTGGGGCCGCACGGTCCCGAACTCGGGTCCCCGACTCTGGGGTACCGGGCGCCCGAGGCGGCGAGGCCTGGGGGAAGCTACACCGAGGCATCGGACCTGTGGGCTCTGGGAGCCGTCTTGCAGGAAGCGGTGACAGGACAGCCGGCGTACCGCGACTTTTCCGTCATGCTCGCCGACCTTCCGTCCGAGCACGTTTCGTACGTCGTGCCGGACACTCCCGGTGAGATGTACGTCGTGCGCGATGCCGTCCTGGCGGGTGCACGGCCGGTACCTGCGTTGCCTCGCTGACACGCCCCTCGGTGCGGCCCCCCTCGTGATCGAGTTCTTGATGCGGCACTTCAAGTGCCTCAACTCCCGTTGCCCGGCGGTGACGTTCGCCGAGCAGATTCAAGGACTGACCAGCCCTCATACCCGCTACACCCCGCTGCTTCGAACGGTTCTCACCTAGTACTGCAACGGTGCTTGCTCTGAGTGCTGGGCAGTTTTCAGGGGCTGTGTCCGCGTCGTTTGTAGTGGCTGATGCGGGCCTGGTGTTGCCGTCTGCGGCGCCATGTCGACCAGTGCAGGATGCGGCCGATCGGGGTGGGGCGGCGGTTGGTGAGACGGGTGATCAGGCGCCGGATTTCGGCGAGGCTGAGGTGGATGAGCTGGGAGGATCCGTTTCTGCTTTGTCCGTGTCCAGCGCTCGGGCCCGCAGGACGGTCAGGCAGGCGTGGGCTGCCATGGCCAGGGGTCATGTGGCGGTGCCAGCCGGGGTAGCGGCGGACCTGGTAGTCGTCCAGGCCGCATTCCTGTTTCGCGGTCTGGAAGCATTCCTCGACGGCCCAGCGGCTGCCCGCGATGCGGATCAGCTGGTCCAGGGTAGTGTCCGCGGGGCAGTAGGCGATGTAGTAGGAGATCTCCTCGGGCCGGCGGACGCTGCGGCGGGCGATGACCCAGTGCCGGCGGTCTTCGCGGTGCCAGGGCCTCACTTCGACGCGGGCCCAGTCATAGATCCGTCGGCCGTGGGCTCCTTCACCGCAGGAACGGCGTTTCCACTTCTGCCTCGGCAGGCCGGGAAACAGGTCGTGGACGGGGTGATCGATGGACCAGCGGGTGACGACCGTGTCGTGCCGGGTGGTGGCCATGACGTGGAAAACGTCGGCCTGCTCCAGCTCGAACCGCCAGCCCTTGCTGTAGCCGTAAGCGGCGTCTGCCGTAACCCACCTGAACGGGATGCGGTCGGCGATGGCCCGGCGGACCATCGTCTTGGCCATGGCCACCTTCGTCTCGAAGGCGACGTGGTCGTCGATGCCGGCCCGCCGGCATCGGTCCCGGTCGTCCGTCCAGGACGCGGGCAGATACAGGCGGCGGTCAATCAGCGTGCGTCCGCGGTCGGAAGCGTAAGCGAGGAACACGCCGATCTGGCAGTTCTCGGTGCGTCCCGGGGCCCGTATTTCAATAACTGTCAGCGACGGGTTTCCGTGGGGGTTGTTCGGGCGTGTAGTTGTTCCAACGTGCGGGCGGGCGATCCGGGTATCGGCGTGACGAGGATTCGGTGCAGGTCCAGGAGCCGTTTTGCGTCCTGGTACTGGATGGACAGGTTGGTGCGGTTGACGCCCAGTAGTTGGGCCAGGAACGTCATGGTCACCGCTCTGCGGCGGCGCAAGATGGCTGCCAGGAGCCGGTGGGTGTGGTCCACGCTGCTGGTCTGTGGATGGCGGTAGCTGCGCGGGCGGTGGAAGCGTCGCTGGAATGCTGCCTCGGCCATGGCGTCCCAGAAAGGCTCCGAGACCGCCACCAGATACTCGAAGGCGGTTCGTGACATGCCGGTCAGGGCCGGATCGGTGAGCATCGCGGTCAGGGCCGGGTCGGTCCGGTGTGTCGTTGCCGTGGGCTTGATCCGCTTTGACGGACATCTGAGATCAGGGGTTCGTCCCCGGGAGGATGTCCATCATGGAGAGCATGGGGAAGAAGAAGCCTCGGCCTCGCCGTTCGTTCACGCCGGAGTTCAAGGCCGAGATCGTCGAGCTGTGCCGGCGTGGTGACCGCTCGGTCGGTCAGATCGCCAAGGATTTCGATCTGACCGAGACCGCGGTGCGGCTGTGGGTCAGCCAGGCCGAGACTGACGCGGGCGAGCGCGACGGCCTGACCAGCAGTGAGCGTGAGGAATTGGCCGCGTTGCGGCGGGAGAACCGCCGACTACGGGAGGACGTGGAGGTCCTCAAGCGTGCGACGGCTTTCTCGCGAAGGAGACCCGGTGACGGTGCACCCGTTCATCGAGGCGGAGAAGCAGAGCGGCCACAGCGTCAAGCGCGCGTGTGAACTGCTGCAGGTCTCCCGAACCGCCTTCTACGCCCGCCGCAGCGGCAGGCCCGGCCCGCGAGCGGTCCGCGACGCCGAGCTGACCGAGAAGATCACCGAAGTCCACGAGGACTCCCGTGGAACCTACGGAGCCCCGCGGGTTCACGCCGTCCTGCAACGGCAGGGCGAGGACTGCGGACGGCGCCGCATCGCCCGACTGATGCGCACCGCCGGGCTGCGGGGCCACCGCAGGCGACGGCAGCTGACGACGATCCCCGACCCGAGGGCCGCCGTCCGGCCCGACCTTGTCGCCCGCAACTTCGCTCCCGACCCGGACGGCCTCGACACCCGCTGGTGCGGTGACATCACCTACGTTGCCACCTACGAGGGCTGGCTCTATCTGGCCACCGTCATCGACATCGCCTCCCGCCGCGTGGTCGGCTGGTCCACCGCCGACCACCTGCGGACCGAACTGGTCGCAGACGCCCTCCGATCCGCCTGCCACCAGCGTCGTCCCACCTGTCCGGTGATCTTTCACTCAGATCGCGGCTGTCAGTACACCAGTCAGCAATTCGCCACCCTGGCAACGGAGTTGGGCATCCGTCTGTCCGTCGGCCGCACCGGGCAGTGCTGGGACAACGCGCTCGCCGAGTCGTTCTTCGCCACCATCAAACGGGAGTTGCTCGACACAAGGACCTGGCCCAGCCGGGCCACCGCCCGCACCGCGATCTTCGACTTCATCGAGGGACCCCGTTGCCCAATTGGGTGAATGCCTCTGATCTCCGCCTTGGTGAGTGGTTTAGGGGTGGAGCCTCAGGTCGGGGGCTTGGGTCGAGAGCCCGCCTCGGACTCGGGACGGAGGGGTTGGGTGTCGATGCGGGCTGACTCGGGTCGGGAGGTGCCTGAGGGAACGCGGGTGGTGGCTTGGGCAGCGTTTCCCAGGGGGTGTCTGGCGATGCGGGTGCGGGACGCGCTCGGTCCGCTGTTCGACGACGAGGTCTTCAGGTCGGCGTTCGGCGTGCGTGGCCGCCCCGGTGTCGCTCCGGGGCGGCTGGCGTTGGTCAGCGTGCTGCAGTTCGCGGAAAACCTGACTGACCGCCAGGCGGCCCACGCGGTACGCGCGAGAATCGACTGGAAGTACTTGCTCGGCCTCGAACTGGCCGATCCTGGCTTCGACTTCACCGTGCTGACGGGTTTCCGTGACCGACTCCTGGCCCACGGGCTGGAAGAGAAGATCCTGGACTTGCTGCTGAAACGGCTCAACGAGCTGGGGCTCGTGTCCGGCCGGGGCCGACAGCGCACTGACTCTACTCACGTGCTTGCCGCGGTGAGGGACCTCAACCGCCTGGAGTTCGTCGGCGAGACGCTGCGGGCCGCGCTGGAGGCGGTCGCCGTCACCGCACCCCAGTGGCTCACCTCCTGGATTCCCCGAGGCTGGCAAGAAAGGTACGGAGCCCGGGTCGACTCCTACCGACTGCCCAGCGACGAAAACGAGCGAACCCAACTGACCTGGCGCGTCGCGGCCGACGGCTACCAGTTCCTCGAAGCGGCCTTCGCCGCCAGTGCTCCCGCCTGGCTGCGGCAGGTCCCTGCCGTTGGCATCCTGCGGACGGTATGGCTCCAGCAGTTCCAACGCACGATCACGGACGCAGGGCAGGAGGTGGCCTGGCGGGGGAAGGACAATCTCCCGCCCAGCAGAGCACGGATCACCTCGCCCTACGACCCCGACGCCCGTAACTCCGTCAAGCGCGGATCGGCCTGGGACGGCTACAAGGTCCACTTCACCGAGACCTGCGACGCCCGGGAGACCAACCGACCGCACCTGATCACCCACGTGGTGACCACGGACGCCACGGTCGGCGACCCCGTGGTCGTCGACGAGATCCACGACCGGCTCGACGCCAAGGACCTGCTGCCGGGCGAACACCTCATGGACGCTGGCTACATCTCCGCGGAACTCCTGCTCACGGCGCCCGGCCAGCGAGGCGTCCGCGTTATCGGTCCAGTCCGACCCATGACCCGCCGCACCGTCCAAGCAAGCGGCTACGACAAAGCATCCTTCACCATCGACTGGGACGCTCATCGGGCAATCTGCCCCGACGGCTCCCATAGCCGCTACTGGACCGAGGGCCTCGACAACAACCAGCGACCCGCGATCCGCATCCGCTTCGCCACCGAGACCTGCGCGCCCTGCCCCTCCCGCGGACAGTGCACCAACTCGACACGCTACGGGCGGCAGCTCACCGTCCGCCCGCAAGATCAAGACGCCGTTCTCGAACACGCCCGTGCCGAGCAGTCCACAGAGGAATGGAAGGCCGTCTACGCGATCCGCTCCGGTATTGAGGGCACAATCCACCAGGCGGTCACAGCCACCGGCGCGCGCAGAACCCGCTACGCAGGACTGGGGAAGACCGCCCTCGCGCACATCCTCACAGCCACCGCTGTCAACCTGCTCCGACTCGACGCCTGGTGGACTGGGCAACCACTCGCCCCCACTCGGACATCACACCTCGCTGCCCTCGACCTTGCCGCATAACCAATTGGGCAACGGGGTCATCGAGGGCTGGTACAACTTGCACCGACTGCACAGCAGCCTCGGCTACCGCAGTCCCGCCGACTACGAGGCCGCACTCGCAGCCTGACCACCACACCGATGGTGTCCGTCAAAGCGGAACAAGCTCAGCCGGCGCGTCTGGCGCTCGCGGTGGAACGGGAGCCAGTGTGTAGTTCCAGTCGCCGTGGAAGACGTTGGGTGTGATGGGAAGGGCGTGGAACTCGGCGGGCGTGACGCTGATGCCGAGGTCGTAGTTGCCTGTGTCCAGTTCGGCCCCGATGGTCAGGCCGGTTTTGGTTGTTGTGGCGGCGATGGTCTCGAGGACGACCTGGTAGCTGGTCAGCGGTCGTCCTCGCCAGTTCGCGGTGATGTGACAGAACATCCGGTGTTCTATTTTGTTCCACTTCGAAGTCCCTGGCGGTAGGTGACAGACCGTGATCTCCAGGCCGCTCTCTCGTGCGAAGGCGGCAAGGCTGCTTTTCCAGGTCCAGCGGCGGGGGTCGTTTGAGCCGCCGGAGTCGGCGGTGATCAGGAGCCTGCCGGCATTCGGGTGGTCCGCCCGTCCGCGGTGCTGCCACCAGCGTCGGATGGACTCCACCGCGAACTGGGCGGTGTCGTGGTCGGTGCCGACGTTGACCCATCCGCTGTTGTTGGCAATGTCGTAGATCCCGTAGGGGATCGCCATGGGCTGGTCGTTGGTGGTGAACGTGTGGCAGTCCACCTTGATCGCGTCTTTGCCCGGCCGCCAGGTGCGACCAGGCCGGTCCCGGTTGCCGAGCCACTCCTTGGCCTTGGTGTCAACGCTGATCACCGGCTGGGCATCGTCGAGGAACGCGGCGGCGGTGGCATTCAGGTGGGTGAACTGGGCATCGCGGTCCGGATGGCTGATGCCCTCCGTCGTCTTCGCGGTTCCCTGCAGGCTGTAGCCCAAGGTGTGCAGCAGGTGTCCGACGGTTGAAGCGCTGACCGGGTGGCCCTGTGTGGTGAGGGTCGAGGCCAGGGCCCGTAACGACAGCGTGGTCCACCGCAACGGGGAGACGGGGTCGCCTCGGGTGTGCGGCTCGATCAGCGATTCCAGCGCGGGCAGCAGACCAGGGTCGGTGTCGGTCAGCCGCTTGCGGCCGGCACCTGGAGCCCGGACCCGCAGGGTCGGTGAGGAGCCACCGGCCAACTCGGCCATACCTCGCGCGATGGTTGCAGTGCTGGTGCCGGAGGCGGCGGCCACCCGGACGATCCCGGCGCGGCCAAGGGCCCTCGCCTCACTGGCCAGGTACAGCCGACGGCGACGCTCATCGAAGTGCGGCAGGATCTGATCGAACTTGGCCCGCAGAGCACGAGCGGCAACGCGGCCTGACAGACACGGGGTCATATCTCAGACTCCCACCAACACCCTTCTGTCGAGCACTTATTGAACTACGGGCCCCCGCGGTGCCGGAGTACTGCCGTTGCACGCCGGCCGAACGGACGCCCTTCTTCAGGAAGCCGGTGTCATCGACGATCAGGACAGCTTCGCTGTCGCCGAGGTGTTCCACGACGTAGTCACGTACGTCGTTCAGGACCTCGTCGGCGTCCCACTCGATCCGGTTCAGCAGCCGATGGATGCGGTCAGGGCCCGCATGCCCGGCTTCTTCCGCCAGCGTCCAGCCGTTCTTGCGCTCCAGCGGCGCAACCAGCCCTCGCATGTAAGCCAGCGCCGACTGACGTGGTTCCTCCCGGTTGAACCGGTGCACGAACCGCTCATGCAGAGCGTCCAGTTGACCGGCCCACAGCCTGACATCAGCAAGGTCCCCACCCATGACCACACCAACGACTGATCTGCCCAGCAGTCACGGCAAGCACCGTTGCAGTACTAGATCGCCCTGACACTGGCGGGCCGTCCTGGGGCGCGGCTTGCCGGCGCGCTGAGCATCCGCGTCGCGAAGGACACTCTCCTGCATCTCCTTCGAGCCGTCCCCGAACCGCCTCCGGCCCAGGCCGGAGTGCTGGGCGTGGACGATTTCGCCTTACGTTGCAATTCGTGCGCCACCATCCTCATCGACCTGGAGACCTGCCGACCGCTCGATGTACTGCCAGGCCGCGACATCGACGCCGTCACCGTGGCCTTTTCCACCTCCTGGAGCTCAGGCCAGGTCGAGGGTCACGTCGCACGCGTCATCTTGGCCAGGGCCTCGCGCCCACCAGGGCTGTCCTTGTGGTTGTTACGCCAGAGCCGGAGCGTGGCCGAGGTAAGGTCGCCGAGATCCTCGGCCGGGTGCCCCTGGTCCTTGAGGAACCGGGCGAAGGCCTCCACGGACCGCCAATACGACTCACCGCTCGAGTGGCTGTTCCACCCCATGGACTGTTCGGCGAACGCTCGTGCAAGAGAGCAGCGCATCGGCTGGGGCACGGTGATCGCGGCGAAGTCGAAGACGTGCTCGAAGCCTTCCTTATTCACCACGGTGGCCTGTAGTCCGTCGTCGGCGATGCGGTGGGTCGCCTGGAAGTCCGCCGGCGGCAGGACGGCCTTGCGGCCCCGCCCGCTCACGATGCCTCCGCGACGGGGAGGGAATCGAACAGCACCTCGATGTCCTGGATCCCGGAAGATTCCCGGGCCAGCCGGGTGAACAGGCCGTTCAGATCCTTCGTCTGGTCCGTCTCGCCGTGCTCGTCCTCGGTATCGAAGGCGAGTATCGACTCCAGCTGCAGGTGCATGACCGGGGTTTATTGGTAATCCCGGCTATTGAAACTTGCGGAGTAGCGACGCGACACAGGTGGCTCCTGCCAGGTTGCAACTTCTGGCAGAAGCGACAGGGAGGTTCGGGGACGATGGTCCTGTGGATGCTTCTGTATGGGTGGCGGCGGTAGCGGGCGTCGTCGGAGCTGCGGTAGGCGCGGCAGCTTCAATCTGGGCAACGCTTGCTAGTCAGCGGCATGGGGCAAAGGTTGCTCTAGAGCAGCGTCAGACAGAGTTAGCTCGAAGCGCCGTCGATATCGCTATGACGGAATTGAACGAGATTTTTTGCTTCGCTCAGAACAGGCTTCTTGAAGGACAGGCGGAGGGCTGGACGGAGGTACTCGTAGAATTTTGCAACCCAGACGGAATCGAGTCAGGCTCGCGTCTATGAGAATTCCAGACTCGGAAGTCCGAACGAGGCTGGAGAACGTTCTAGCCCTGATGGCTGGCTGGGACGCTGCCGGTGAAACTGCGCACGAACAGGAGATCCGAATCCAGGCGGCGGCCCGCGAGGGGCTAGAGATGTTAGGCGCCTATCTCCGGGGCGACCGACTGCCCGAGGCCAGCTTCACCAGCGATCGTATGAGGCAAAGGCGTAGCGAGATGACGTGGAGGATCATCGACGAAGACGAGTCACCCGTAGATCCTGAATCGACTTCCTCTCCATGAGCCCGGTTTTACTGGTAACTGTGGCTGTCCGAACTTGCGGAATGTGGCTGCGGGTCGGGAATGGCTCATCGTCCGAGGCGCATGTCCCCGTCGTCGTCTTCATACGGGCTGAGGTAGTCCTCGGGGTTGTCGTCCAGGGGAACGTCGCCAGCCATGTCTCCCAGGTGCCAGAGCATCTCGCCTTCCACCTCAAGATCGCAGGCAGAGCAGGCGAAGGCATGGGTAACGAGGTAGGCGCCCTCTCTGCCCACTTCCACCTCGCCAGCCAACCAGCCCTGTGAGTCACACGCGGGGCACTGTTGGGGCACTTCTCGTGCCATGCCGACGGCTGGGTGACTGGTGATCGTGGCGAGGACGACTTTTCGTTCGCTGTCGGACAGGTGCCCGAAGCGATGCCAGAAGATCGATCGCGCATTGACAAGCATGGTCTCCACGTCGACGCGGGTTTGCTTGACCTGCTCTTCGATCAGCCTGTCGTGCAGAGTACGGTAGGGCCCCCAGTAGGTTTCGGGATCGATCTTCAGTTCTTCGAGAATGGGATCTGCCAGCCGCAGGCAGGTGGTGAAAACGATTTGGACCTCGGCAAGGTCGTGGATACCACTGTGCGCGACGCCGTTGCGGGCATTCGTGACCGGTATGAAAGCTCGCTGATCGATCGGGATCTGCTTGCGCAAGATCTTGTGTACTCGGGCATACGCTTCCATTAGGCCGATTGTTTTCGCCCGGCTTGCTGGGGCGGACGCGTGCGTGCCGTGGCCGGTGGCGTGGAGCAGTGAGTCGAAGTCCTTGGCCTCGACTATCAGCGCCGGGTGCAGGGATGCGAGGTAAGCCTTGAGGAGGTGCTCGGCGGCGATCCCGGCGTGGTGAACCGCGAAGTCGTAGGAGTCGGCCCCCTGCGAGAACGCCGTGAGCGCCGCGTTCATCCACCTCTGTGAAGAGAGCTTGAGCTGTTCGGCATGCATGGAGTGGACTCTAGGCTTGCCGGGACAGTGATACGACCTGCTTTATAGCTCAGCCCCGTGAGGGTGGTCAGTCCGGGATCTCTGTGAGCGGGGCGAAGCTAACCTACTGAGACCGTGACGACTTGGTGGACGAACCCGATCGCCGACTCGACGCGAGTGCGAATTCCCGACAGTTCCGTGATGGTGAAGCGCCCCGCGTGTCCATGCGTGCCGTCATTGAAGGTCCGGAACAGCGACAGCAAGTTCTTGACGTCCTCGTCGACGAGGTTCGTGATGCCGTCGTCAGCCACGCCGTGTCGGCGGAGGAGGTAACTGATCTTGGCTTTGCGGGTCGGTGCACCCCTGTCGGTCACCTCACAGGTCGGGTCCTCTTGCTTGACTTCCGCGTCAGGGGCCGAGCTGTCCAGCATGGTGATGATCACTTCGCGCGCACTGGTGCAGAAGTGTCGAGCGGCGTCCGGGTTGTGCGGACTGAGTGCATAGAGGGCCCCTGTCCACCGGTTGACGAGGTCTGGCCCGAAGGTCGCGAGTTCGGTGGCCATTGAGGGGGCTCGGAGCTCATCCTCGGTGGGGTCATCCTCGGGGGCCCCGTCGCCGTCGAGCGCGTTGACCAGGTACACACTGTTCGCTGTCTCGTTGCTGGCAAGGTCCACGAACCGCTGAGCAGTTGGCGAAACGGCACGCGATGCCAGGCTGGACTCTACCGTGCTGTATGTCTGAACGAGAGTGGCGGTCGAAGCCCGGTAAGTGCTGAAAGTCGTACTGGTGGGACGAGCGTTGAGGCGCGCAATCTCCTGGTTGATCCGCCGTCGCTGGTTCTCGACCTGGCGGTTGTGAGCGCGCACCTTCGAGTTGTAGCTGCGCACTTCGCGGTTGTAGTCGTTGACCGCCTTCTTCACCGCGGCGTTGTGGTTGCGCACCTGGCGGTTGTAGTTGTCGATGGCACGTTTTTGTTCACGCTGGGCCTTCTGCGCAGCAGCCCGGAACTGTGCGGGAGTCATTCTGCGGACCATGTTGTCCAGTATGAGGGGTGGGACTGACAGTCGAACGGCGTTTAGGCGGTGACGGCTTTTGAGCCAGCTCACGGCAGTTACGCAGCGGCCGCTGCCGGTAGCTGGGTGGGGATTCTCAGGTGCTCTAGCCTCGGCTGTCAGTCCTTGCGGTGTGCCCTGAGGGCAACCTCTGCCGCGTAGCCCGGGCGAGTGTTTCCAGCTTCCTGAGACCAGAGGGTCGCGGTATTGATGTTGAGGCCGAGGAGTCGGCTGAGGACTACAGAGGGAAGCTGTCCGGCAAGATCCATGAGAGCGGTGGCTCGGCCGGCTCGGGTGGGAACTCCGAGCCTTCCGAGCCGCTTCGTGAGGTGTGGGGAGCTGATCGGCCGTCCGGGAAGCCCACCTGTCGGGGGCGCCTGAACTTGGGCTCAGTCAAGATTTCCGTGAAGCCGATCGTGCCCCTGTGCGCCGGTGACGCTCCGTCATCGGCGGCGTGATACTCGCCGAGTGTGAGGCGCTGCTGAAGACCGTGTTTCCGCACCTCGAAGGGGTGCTGGTGGAAGAAGTGAGCCGCGAGGGCGGGATGCTGCGCATTGTGGCGAGAACAGCGGAGTCGGTTTCGGTGCCGTGCCCGGACTGCGCAACCCCCTCGATGCGACGGCACAGCGGATACCAGCGCCGTCTCGCTGACGGCGCGGTCGGCGGCCAACAGGTGTCCATCGAGCTGACCATCCGCCGCCTGTTCTGCGATGACCAGGGCTGTGCACGGGTGACCTTTGCTGAGCAGATCGACGGGCTGACCGTGCGCTACGGCCGTCGGACGCCGCAACTCCGGTGCTTGTTGAGCGCGATCGCGGTGGCCCTGGCCGGCCGGGCCGGAGAACGCCTCGCGGCCCGGCTGCCGGTGCCGGTCAGCCGCACCACCCTGCTCTCCCTGGTCATGGCCCTGCCCGATCCGTACGCCGAGACGCCCCGGGTACTCGGGGTCGATGAGTTCGCCACCCGCAAGGGACACAAGTACGGCACTGTGCTGGTCGACTGCGAGACCCACGCTCCCATCGACCTGCTGCCCGACCGGGAGTCGGCGACGTTCGCGGCGTGGCTGACCGACCACCCCGGAGTCGAGCTGCTGATCGAGGAGCCCGAGGCGCACCTCCATCCCCAGCTCCAGACCCGGATCATGGACTTGCTCCGCGACAAGGCCCAGGGGACGCAGGAAGGTGGCAGGGCCCCGGTCCAGGTCATCCTCACCACCCACAGCCCCAACCTTGCCGCGTCTACGTCCGTCGAGTGCCTGACCCTCGTCGTCCGGGACGCACTTTCCCGCTGCGGCGCGGTATCACGCGCCTGACCGGCGAGGATTACGCGTTCCTGACCCGGTTCCTGGACGTCACCAAGGCCACCATGTTCTTCGCCCGGGGGCTGGCGATGGTCGAGGGCGACGCCGAGGCGATCTTCCTGCCCGCTCTCGCTGCCGTCCTGGGCATGCCCTTCAACGAGCACGGCGTCAGCGTGGTCAACGTCGGCCACGTCGGGCTGTTCCGGTACAGCCGTGTCTTCCAGCGGCCTGTTCAAGGCCACCTTCAAGGCCCTGCCTCGATGGTGGAACCGCCGGTGACCGAACTTGATAGGGCCAACTTTGGTATGTTCATTTTTGGACGCACCAGAATTGACTGTATTGGGTGGGTGGCTGGACGTGGACGATTTCATCGGGCGGGATCGGGAGCTCGCGGCTCTGGACCGGATGCTCAAGCGGGTCGAGGCGGGTGGCCGCGGTGGGCGGCCGGGCAAGGCGATGCTGATCCGCGGGCGGCGGCGGGTGGGGAAGTCCCGGCTCGTCGAGGAGTTCATCGAGCGCTCTGGGCTGCCCAGTCTGTTCTTCACGGCCTCGGCCCAGGCCGGAGCGGAGGCGGATCTGCGGCTGTTCGTCGAGGCGGCGGCCGAGTCTGACCTGCCCGGCGCCGAGGCGGTGGGCGGGCAGTCGCCCGGTACCTGGGACGCGGCCTTTCACCTTCTTGTCGCCGCGCTGCCGGACGACCGGCCGAGTGTCGTTGTATTCGACGAGATGCCCTATCTGATCAAGAACGATCCGGGCTTCGAGGGCACCTTGCAGAAGTTCTTCGACCGGGAACTGGCCAGGCGGCCGGTGCTGCTGCTCTGTGTCGGATCCGACCTGGCGATGATGGAGCGGCTCAACGACTACGACCGGCCCTTCCACCAGCGCGGTACGGAAATGGTGGTGCCGCCGCTCAGCCCGGCCGATGTGGCGGACATGCTTGGACTCCCGCCGGCCGACGCGTTCGATGCCTTTCTCGTCTGTGGCGGGCTGCCTCTGGTCCTGGAGGAGTGGCCACGCGGCGCGGGGGTCTTCGACTACCTGGCCGACGTGGTGACCGATCCGACCTCGGCCCTCATCGTCAGCGCGGAGCGGTCCCTGGCCGCGGAGTTCCCGGCCGACGCCCAGGCACGCCTGGTGCTCGGGGCGATCGGCTCCGGGGAGCGGACACACACGCTGATCGGCCGGGCTGCGGGCGGCCTGCCCGCCACCACCCTGCGGCGCTCCCTGCAGCTCCTGGGTGCGAAGCGGGTGGTGGAGGCCGTCACGCCGCTGTCCACACGCCCTTCGAAGGAGACCCGCTACTACGTAGCCGATCCGCATCTGCGCTTCTGGCTGGCCTTCCTGGGGCCGTATCTGTCCGAGATCGAGCGCGGCAGGGGCGACCTGACTCTTGAGCGGCTGCGCCGGTCGTGGACGGCCTGGCGCGGGCGGGCCGTCGAGCCGGTGGTGCGGGACGCCCTGTTCAGGATGCGCGCGGACGGTCTGCCCGAGGAGACGGGCGCGGTGGGCGGCTACTGGACCCGCAGCAACGACCCCGAGATCGACATCGTCGCGGCCGACCGGGGCCCGATCGCCAAGCGCATCACGGCGGTCGGCTCCGTGAAATGGCTGGAGAACCGCCCCTTCGACGCCCACGACCTGGCCCGCCTGCTGGTTCACCGCTCGCAACTGCCCGGGGCGAACGAGCAGACCCCGCTCCTCGCGGTGGCGCGGAGCGGGGTCTCGGTGGACGGGGTGCGGGCGGTGGGGCCCGAGGAGCTCATCACCGCTTGGCGGTGACGGTGGTCATGTCAGCGCCGTCAGGGGCACTGCGGGTGCCGAGAAAACATCCGCCCAGGTCGCGGCCTTGACCGCCGATCTCTGGCCGTGCCCCAGCCCACCCAGTCTCTTCACGTGCACAGGCGTGTACACCATCATGATTCTTTCGTGCTGCTGCGCTTGGCCTATCTCGCGGCGACCAACACCCTGGCACTCCTGCGCCTTCTGCCGATGAGCGACCGCGACAAGGACATCGAGATCCTGGCGCTGCGCCACCAGCTGCTGGTCCTGCAGCGTCAGGTTGGCAAACCCACGTTCACCGCCGCCGACCGCGCCGTCCTCGCCGGCCTGCTCCACCACCTCCCGATGGACAAGCTGCGGCAGCTCTTGCTGCTTGGTACGTCCAGACACCATCCTGCGATGGCACCGTGACCTTCTCAAGCGACGCCATGCTGCGGCCTGCGCGCCCAAGCGCCGCGGCCGCCCGCCCACCGTCCGCTCGATCCGCACCCTCGTCCTGCGCCTCGCCCGGGAGAATCTCTCATGGGGATATCGCCGGATCCACGGTGAACTCGCGGCTCTCGGCGTCAAGGTCGCCGCCTCCACCGTCTGGGAGATCCTCCGCGCGCACGGCATCCTGCCCGCACCCGAACGACAGAACACGACCTGGGCCGACTTACTTCGCAGCCGGCTCTGGCAAGATTTTCGTAGGTGGAGATCATCTGGGTGCCGTGGTCGGCCGGTCCGCGTACTGGGCAGCCTTTGGGTGTGCTCAGTTGAACTTCCTTACCTGTTAACGCACTTGGCGGGCGTGTCGGTTCTTTCGGCCGACGGCTCCGGACCTGTGGTGGTTGTCCGTGCGCGTACGCGGTCGCTTGCTCCCGCGCCGTGTACGGGCTGCGGGACGCCGAGTGGGTGGTGTCACAGCCGCTACGTCAGACGGCTCGGTGATGCGTCGCTGGGCGGCCGCCCGGTGCTGATCGAGCTGAGCGTGCGCCGTCTGTACTGCGAGAACACCGCTTGCGAAAAGGTGACGTTCGCCGAGCAGATACCGGGTCTGACCGTGCGTTATCAACGCCGCACGCCGCTTCTGCAGCAGGTGGTTGAGGCAGCGGGGGTGCTGCTGGCGGGCCGGGGCGGCGCCCGCATGCTGCGGGTCCTGAACGTCACGCTCTCGCGGTGCACGGTCTTGTCGCAGCTGATGCGGATGCCGCTCCCGCCCCTGATCACGCCCCGGGTGTTGGGCGTGGACGACTTCGCCCTCTACCGCGACACCTACGCAACCCTCCTGGTCGATGCCACGACCCGTCTGCCCCTCACGCTCTGGGAGGGACGGGACGCCGAACAGCTCAGCCGCTGGCTTCGTGAGCATCCCGGCGTCGAGACCGTCTGCCGCGACGGCTCACTGACCTACCGGCAGGGCATCACCGCCGGCGCCCCCGAGGCCATGCAGGTCAGCGACCGCTTCCACCTGTGGCAGGGGCTGTCACGTCGCGTTGAGGACATCGCTTCCGCCCACCGGGGCTGCCTGCCCGCTGCCCTCCCGCAGGCCGAAGAAGCCGCTCCAGCGCTGGCCGAGGCAGTCACTGGGGACGCCGCAGCGGACACACGAGCCGGGCAGCACGCCAGAAGACTGTTCCAGGCCGTGCACGCCCTGACCGGATCTGGTCGGAGCTACAGCGCCGTGGCCCGGGAGCTCGGCCTGGACCGCCGGCAGGAGGTCGTGCGCCGCCCGCCCCGCAAGCCCTCCACCCTGGACCCCTACCGCGACTACCTGCAACAACGCTGGGACGAGGGCGAACACAACGCGATGGCCCTCCATCAGGAACTCCGCACCAAGGGCTACCTCGGGCACTACCAGCGCGTGAAGATGGCCATCGCGCCCCTGCGACGCGGGCTGCCGCTGGACCAGCCCCGCGAGCGCCCGCCATCCCCACGTGAGACCGCCCGCTGGATCGCCACCCACCCGGACCGCCGCGGCCTACACGTCACCCACCGCCTGCACCGGCTCCTGGAGCACTGTCCGGAACTCAAGCACACCCACGACCTGGTCCGCCGGTTCGCCGCCATGCTCGACAACCGTGACGCCGCACCCCTGCCGTCCTGGCTCGACGAGCTCTCCCACAGCGGACTGTCACCACTTGCCGGCATCGCCGGAGCCCTACGCGAAGACCAGCACGCCGTCGCCCAGGGGATCTCCACCACCTACAACTCCGGCGTCAACGAAGGCCGCATCACCGACGTCAAACTCCAAAAACGCCTGATGGCAGGACGCGCCGGCGTTCCGCTCCTGCGCCACCGCGTCGTCCTGATCGCCCACCTCCGCCGCCGTTACGCGGACCGGCCGACCACGGCACCCAGATGATCTCCACCTACGAAAATCTTGCCAGAGTGTGTGCCACGAACACAAGAAGGGTGAACGACATGTAGGTGGTGAAGTGCACCAATCTCGTGGTGCTGTACGGGAGATGAAGGTCTGGCCCTTCGGAGCCGCCCTGCGGGGGGAGGCTCCAAACCGCCCTCATGCTGCGTTGGCTGAAGACCGTCGTGGTGAGCGATGAGGGAAAAGGCGCCCGCGATGGCGTCAGGTGGGGACAGGGAAGACGATCACTGATGAGGCGTCGAAAATAGTCAGATGGCGTCAGAACCGGGATGAAGCTCTTGATCCCGGGAGGAGCCCGGCGGGAGCCCGTCGACTGGCCGGGCGGCGTCCGGCGTAGAGGTGACGTGAGACCTGTCTGCCGCTCTCGTACGGAACGTGGGAAGGCGTGTTCGGCATGGCCGCGTGCAGCAGCGCGGTCAACCGGGAGTGCCCGAGTCGGGAGTTCCCCGTAGGGACTTCGAGTACCGGGCTGGGCGCGCCGGCGGACCGGCTCGTAGTAGTGCCGAAGCCCCTGTAACGGGGGTGGAGCGAAGGGGCCGGGTCGTTCGTGGCTGTTTCGTCGCGTCAACCAGAGCTCTGGGAGGAGCCTGATGGACCAGCTGACAGCATCTGGCAAGCCGTTCGACATCTCCAAGCAGGAGGTGTGGGACGCCTGGATCAAGGTGAAGGGCAATCAGGGAGCGCCGGGGGTGGACGGGGTGTCCATCGAGGAGTTCGAGAAGGATCTGCGGGGCAACCTGTACAAGATCTGGAACCGGATGTCCTCGGGCACCTACTTCCCGCCGCCGGTGATGGCGGTGGAGATCCCCAAGTCGCACGGTGCCGCTGGTATGCGTGTGCTAGGGGTGCCCACTGTCGCTGATCGGATCGCGCAGACGGTGGTGGCCGCGCATCTGGGGGAGCGGGTGGAACCGGTGTTCCATTCCGACTCCTACGGCTATCGCCCGAACCGTTCGGCCCTGGACGCGGTTGGTACCTGCCGCAGGCGCTGCTGGAAGTACGACTGGGTGATCGATCTCGACATCCGGAAGTTCTTCGACAGCGTGCGGTGGGACCTTGTGATCAAGGCAGTCGAAGCGCACACCGACGCCCGCTGGGTGGTGCTGTATGTAAAGCGGTGGCTGGCCGCTGAACTGCAGTTGCCCGACGGGACTTTGCTGGCCAGGGACCGGGGAACCCCACAGGGATCATCGGTCTCGCCCGTCCTTGCGAACCTGTTCATGCACTATGCGTTCGACACGTGGCTGGCCCGGGAGTTCCCCGGAGTCACCTTCGAACGCTACGCGGACGACGCGGTGGTGCACTGCGCCACTGAGTTCCAGGCCCGCAGGGTCCTGGCTGCACTGCATGAACGGATGGCCGAGGTCGGGCTGGAGCTGCACCCGGACAAGACGAAGATCGTGTACTGCAAGGACAGCAACCGGCATGGCTCGTTCGAGCAGGTGTCGTTCACGTTCCTGGGGTACACCTTCCGGCCGAGGTCGGCCCAGCGGCGGGACGGCGTGGTGTTCACGGCCTTCCTTCCTGCGGTCAGCAGGGACGCCCTGAAGAAAATGAGCGCGACGGTGCGGTCCTGGCGGCTGCATCGGCGCGTGAACAGCACGGAGGCGGAGCTCGCACGGGAGATCAATCCGATCGTGCGGGGATGGATGGCCTACTACGGGGCCTTCTTCCACACCGAGTTGACGCCCGTACTCGACCGCATCAACACCTATCTGTTGCGGTGGATCATGAAGAAGTACAGGAGATCGGGGACCTTGCGAAAGGCCCGCCAGGCGATGGCACAAGCCGCCGCCCGGAGCCCCCCGGTACTTCGCACATTGGATCTGGGTGAAACCGGCCGTCAAGTGACCAGAGCGACAAGAGCCGTATGACGGGAGACTGTCACGTACGGATCTGTGGGAGCCCCGGGCTGAGATGCCCGGGGCCACCCGACCGCGTTCCACGTACGGCGACAACACCCTCAAGCCCGAAGACCGCCTCGCCCGACTGCTTCTCCTCCTTTTTGCCCAAGGGCCGTCGGCGATCCACCGGTTGACCACCGAGGACGTCGAGGTCGGCGTCCAGGAAGTACGTCTCCACCTCGGCGACGCCCCCGTCCAGTTGCCCGAGCCCGTCGCCCACCTCGCCCGCACCGTCGCGGCGAACCGCAAGGGCCACGCGACCATCGGCGCCCTGACACCGTCTCGATGGCTCTTCCCCGGCGGACAGCCCGGACGGCCGATCAACACCACACAGCTGACACAGCGGCTCAACCGGCTCGGGCTCCGTCCCAATCAGGCCCGCAGCACGGCGCTCTTCCAACTCGCCACCGAGATCCCCGCCGCGATCCTCGCCCGCACCCTGGGCATCCACACCGACGTCGCCGTCGCCTGGCAGCGACTCTCCGCAGGCGACTGGGCCACCTACGCCGCCGAGATCAGCCAGCGGGCGAGGCCGACGTGACGCTCCCGGACGGCCACTCCAGGACCGTCAGCTCGGGCCACTGCTCACGCCACCGCACCGCCTTGCTCTCATAGACCGACCGCGGAGCGAGCACCGGATTCGGACGAACGACGAGGTTGAACACATCCGAAAGCCCGTGCGGCGCATACACACGCCACCGGCCGTCGGCCTCCACACGAACCCCCAGACAGCACGTCGTCGCAGCGAAGCTGTCGATTGCCGCCTCGGCGGAGTCATACGGCGGACACGCCACTCCGAACTTGTCCTCATACCAGAGATGAACCCGTGCCTCGTTCCGGATCTCGACCTCTGCAGGCAGGCCGGCGAAGACCTTCTGCCCGGCCTTGATCACGGCGTTCTCCGCCTCCCAGGACAGATCGCCCTCGTCGAAGTAGAAGACGTCGTAATCCTTGATACCGCTGGTCGGCGGCCTATCCGTGACCACGTTCCACACGGTCTGGAACAAGCACCCTGCCGTCACATACCACCCAGGCAGATCCAACGTCGCAGTCCGCGCCAACACCTCCGTCAGCACATCGTTACGCGACAGCACCGCACGCAGGGAGTCAAGTTGCTCATCGAGAGGAAGTCGGCTGATCACCAACCCTGCCTACCACGACTCGCCCGCCAGCGGCCTCGATCCGCCTCAGAAGACCCTCGCCCCAGAGGCATTCCGACAGTTCCAATACCCGACGTCACCATTAGACTCCATGCCGGACAACGGCCAGCGGGGGCGTACCGCGGTGGACGCCTGGCTCGATGGCGGCGCCCCGGAGAGAACGGGAGCGGACCTGCGTGCCGTGGATCCGCTGGGCTTCAGCGCGTTCACGAAGCTGGACCTTCCTGCCGACAGTGCGCAGAAGTCCACGGAGCTGCTGGTCTCCGGCGCCCGGTATGGCGATGCGTGGGCGGTCGGCGTCCAGCTCGAACTCGGAGGCGTGCTCCTGGGGGAGATCCGCACCGAGGTGAGCAGCGAACCGGACCGTGCGTTGGCCTCTGTCCTCGCGTGGGTCGAGGAGTACTGTGAGAGCAGTGGACTGGCCGTCACCCAGGCCGAGAACCTGAGCGATCAGTTCCCCTCCGAACTGAGGCCCTTCCAGATTCGCGCACGATTCCTGGTGGTGCCCCGAGCGGGAGTTTCGTGAACTCCCGCTGAAACCCCCTGAGAACCCCCCTGGATCGACAAGGGCCACCATCCACACAGGGATGGTGGCCCTCTGCGCTGCTCCGCAATTCAGCGACTCAGCAATGGTTTTTGCAAGTCAGAGGGCGAGTTGCTCTCTGTGGCTCGGCTCATTGCTCGCCTTCACCTGCGAAGGGGTTACTTGTACGTGATGTCGCCGGTCGCGAACTTGCAGTACGTGCCGTCGGGGTTGGAGCCGTTCGTCGTCGGCTCCTTGCCGGTGTTGTTGCCGATGTACTTCTGGCAGGGGACGATCTTCTTGCTGGAGTCCCCGACGATCGTGATGCCCCTCAGGGTCGCGCTGTCGCCGTAGTTGGTGTTGATGCCGGCGAGCTTGCCGCCCTTCCAGGTCGCCTCGATGTTGGTGAGGTTGATGGTCCGCTTGTACTGCGTGGAGCAGTTGCCGCAGGACCTGACGAAGGTGCCGAAGTTCTGCGCCGCGAAGTTGGAGATGTTGAGCGTCCCGGCGCCGTTGAACTGGAACACCTTGTCGCTGGCTTCCTTGGCGCCGCCGCCGGACACGGTGTAGACGTTCGACGAGGAGCTGCCCCGGAAGGTGGCGGCGTCCTCGCCGACGTCCTCCCACCACACGTTCTGCAGGGTGCAGCTGCCCTTGCAGTGGATGCCGTCGGCCGCCGGGGCGCCGATGATGACGTTCTTGAGGACGGCGCCCGCCGCCAGCTCGAGGATGGGCCCCTGGTCCTCGTCCTGGTTGTCGGAGCCGAGGTCCCCGGTGCCGTAGAGACGCTTCATCGCGTAGTCCTTGGTGCCGGACACCGCGATGGTCGCGGAGACGCCCTGGCTGCCGTTGGCGGTCGGCCAGGTCGCGGCGCTCGCCGGGGTGAGCGCACCGCTAGTCATGATCATGCCAAGTGAGAGGCCGAGGGTGGCCAGGGTGCCTGTCAGAGCGCGCCCGCGCGCGCGTGGACTTACTGCAGAAGTCATGTCCCGATGCCTTCTTCCGGTCGGTCGTGCTGTGTGGGGAGTTGGGGATTGGGGGTTGCTTCAGAGCTTTCCGGCGCCCGCGCCCGACGTCACCGAGGCGACGACGGTCGAGGCCGGCTCCGCGGTGTAGCTGTACGGAGCGGTGGTGAACGTGCCGACCCGCGAGACCTCCGTGGCGGCTCCGCCGAGGTCGTTGCCGCGCAGGTTGGCGTATCCGTCGACGTCGCTGCTGCGGTTCGTGGTGACCGCGACCGGCGTCGAACGGAAGACGTTGTTCTCGACGAGCATCTGGGCGCCCATGCGGGAGTGCACGGCGGTCTCGGCGCCCTGGACGTAGTTGTCGTAGAAGTGACCGGTGCCGAACCGCAGGCTGGGGATGCGCGAGTAGACGTTGTTGAAGTGGTTGTGGTGGTACGTCACCTTCAGGTGACCGGTGTCCTCGGACGCGTTGTTGTCGCTGTGGCCGACGAGCGAGCCCTTGAAGTGGTCCTTGAAGGTGTTCCAGGACACCGTCACGTTGTCGGAGCCGTGATTGATGTCCAGCAGGCCGTCGTAGTAGTCCTTGTCGTGGGTGCGGTCCGCGGAGAAGGAGTTGTGGTCGATCCACACCTTCGTGGACTCCTGGACGGTCACGCCGTCGGACGGTGCGAGCGGCTTGCTGATGTTGAGGTTGCGGACGACGACGTTCGTCTCCTCCTTGATCCTCAGGCCACCGCCGGTGAACCCGGAGGACGAACCGACGCCGAGGACCGTGGTGTTGGAGCCGAGGTCGACCTGACCGCTCAGTGTGATCAGGCCGTTCACCCGCACGACCTTGGCCGCGTTGCCTGTGACGGCCGTCCTGAAGGCGGCGAGCGTGGTCACGGTGACCGGGGTGGCGCTGCCGCCGCCGGTCGTTCCGGCACCGAATCCGACGGGTGCGTTCTCGGCCGCTCCGGCCGGCTGGGGGACCGCCACGACGGCGACGGCCGCGAGAGCGATGGCCACGGTTGCCGCCGCAGCGGGTCTTTGCTTCTGTGTACGTGGGGGGTGTGTACGCATGCGGGTGCGTCCCTTCGGAAGGGCTGACTGATCGAGGGGGTGATCAGTCATGTGAACTTCATTCACCATGTTGTGCGCCATGTTGCGTGCTGCGCGCGAGCCGGTGGAGCGGTGAAGCGATGACGGTGGGCCCGAAGCGTGGGGGGCTTTGGCGCTCCAAGGAGTGCACTGTCCCTGGAGGTGCTTGGATCGGGGCCGTCTCGTCGAACGCGGATCGACATCGATGGGTCACATCGCTGAACGGAAGGTATGGGGTAAGCGCTTTCTGGTCAACGCTTTGCGCGCAATGTGTGCCGACCGGGTCCGCAACCGCTGGTCAGCGAATGTTTTCGACGTGTGGGAGCGCTTCCATGGGGGCCATGCTCATGCCACGATGCGGGCGGGCAGCCCCGCGGAGCGGGACTTCGACTTCCGCCACGCGTACCCCACGAGCCGTGATCAGGAAGGGACAAGGACGTGTCCACCACTGTCGGCAACATCGCGAAAAGACCACTGCGTTCGGTGCTCGTCACGCTTCTCGCGGGCCTGCTGCCGCTACTCGCGGCGACATTCCTCGCCGCGCCGCCGGCGGCGGCCCGTACGGAGCCGCCCGCGGCGGCCCCCGTCGCCGCCGCAGCGCTCACCGAGGTGACGAACTTCGGGACCAACCCCAGCAACCTGCAGATGTACGTGTACGTGCCGGACGGCGTCACCGCGCACCCGGCCGTTCTGGTGGCCGTGCACTGGTGCACCGGCTCCGGCCCCGTGTTCTACTCCAACACCGAGTACGCCTCGCTGGCCGACCGCTACGGCTTCATCGTGATCTACCCCTCCGTCACCCGTAGCAGCAAGTGCTTCGACGTCTCCTCGCCGCAGGCGCTCACCCGGGGCGGCGGCAGCGACCCGGTGGGCATCAGATCCATGGTCGACTGGGTGACCCGCACCTACGACGCGGACACCAGCAGGGTCTTCGCCACCGGGGTCTCCTCCGGCGCGATGATGACCAACGTCCTGCTCGGCGACTACCCGGACGTCTTCGCGGGCGGTTCCGCCTTCGCGGGCGTGCCGTTCGGCTGCTTCGCCACCACCAACGGCTCGGAGTGGAACAGCGACTGCGCGGGCGGGACAGTGATCCACACCCCGCAGGAGTGGGGCAACCTGGTGCGGGGCGCCTACCCCGGCTACACCGGGCCCCGACCGCGCATGCAGCTCTGGCACGGCACCGAGGACGACACCCTGCGCTACCCCAACTTCGGGGAGGAGATCAAGCAGTGGACCAACGTGCAGGGTCTCGGCCAGACACCGTCCGCGACCGACTCGCCCCAGTCCGGCTGGACCCGCACCCGCTACGGCGCCACCGGTGACAAGGCGCCCGTCGAGGCCCTCAGCCTCCAGGGTGTCGGCCACAACCTGATCACCACCGGCATGGCCGCCCGCGTGATCACCTTCTTCGGCCTGGACAGCGGCGGCACCGTGCCCCAACCGCCGGCCGGTCCCTGCAAGGTGGCGGTCACGACGAACGCCTGGAACACCGGGCTGACCGCGTCCGTGACCATCACCAACACCAGTACGACAGCGGTGAACGGCTGGAAACTGGGCTTCACCCTGCCCTCGGGCCAGACCATCACCTCCGGCTGGAGCGCCACCTTCGCCCCGGTCTCCGGCGCGGTGACGGCCACCAACGCCACCTACAACGCGGCCATCGCGCCCGGCGCGAGTGTCGGCTTCGGATACCAGGCGAGCCACACAGGCAACAGTGCGGCGCCGTCCGGCTTCACGCTCAACGGAACGGCCTGCACGGCCGGTTGAGCCCCGCTGTGCCGGGTGCGTGCCACGAGCGCGCACCCGGTCACCTCCCGCTCCACGTGATCCGAAGCAGTCGCCGAGCGGCTCGGACGCAGGCGCCGACGGATCTGACGAAGACGCCCGACGGATCCGCGGACGACGTCCGGATCCGGACAGAGGAAGGCACCCGGCCCGTGAAGTCGCTCCGCCGTACGCAGTCGCCCCGGCCCCAGCGGCCGTCCAGCAGAACAGCGCTCGCCCACCTGGTCGCCACCTGCGTGTTCGTGCTGACCCTGGCCGTGGCGTCCTCCGCCGTGGTGGCCCTGGTCAGAAGCCCGGAGCCGACGGTCGCCGACCCGGCCGGGACCGCCCCGCACTGGGTCGACACCTGGACGTCGATGCCGCAGCTCACCGAGCCCGGCAACATGCCGCCCGCGCCCTTCACCGGGGAGCGTGCCGTCCTGGTCGACACCACCCTGCGCCAGACCGTGCGCGTCTCCGTCGGTGGCGAGCGCGTCCGGCTGCGCTTCTCCAACGCCTTCGGCACCACCCCGCTCCCGCTGACCGCGGTCACGGTCGCCCTCCCGCTGGACAATCGGGCCGGGGCGAGCGCCGTCGAACCCGGCACCCTGCGCGAGGTGACGTTCGCCGGGCGCCGGTCCACCACCGTCCCCGCCGGGGCCCAGGTCGTCTCCGACCCGCTGGACTTCGGGCTGCGCCCCGCGACCGACCTGACCGTGACGACGTACCTCGCCGACGGCCAGGCCTCGCTCGCGCTCACCTCGCACCCGGGCTCGCGCACCACCTCGTACCTGCGCACCGGAGACGGCACGGCGGAGCAGGATCTGAGCGGGGCCACCCCGGTCAACCACTGGTACCTCCTCAGCGACGTCGAGGTGCTCTCCGGACGGGACACGCGTGCGGTCACCGTGCTGGGCGACTCGCTCTCCGACGGCCGGGGCTCCACCACCAACGGCAACAACCGCTGGCCCGACCAGCTCCTGGACCGGCTCCGGGGCCTCCCCGGCGGCGGCAGGATCGCCGCGCTCAACCAGGCCGCGGGCGGCAACCGGGTTCTCAACGACGGCCTCGGCCCCAACGCCCTCGCCCGGCTCGACCGGGACGTCCTGGCGCACAGCGGGGTCTCCTGGCTGATCGTCTTCGAGGGTGTCAACGACATCGGCACCGCCGAGGCCACCCCGGCCGCGCAGCAGCGCGTCACCGACGACCTCATCGCCGCCTACCGGCAGATCGTCGTCCGCGCGCACGCCCAGGGCATCCGCGTCTACGGCGCCACCCTGACGCCCTTCCGCGGAAACATGCCGTACGACGATCCGGCGGGCCTGCGCGAGACGGCCCGGCAGGCCGTGAACGGCTGGATCCGCACCGGTGGCGGCTTCGACGCCGTCGTCGACTTCGACCGGGCGGTCCGCGATCCGGCCGATCCGGGCCGCCTGCGCGCGGACCTCCATGACGGGGACTGGCTGCATCTGAACCCCGAGGGATACCGGACGCTGGCCGCCGCCGTTCCCGCGTCCTGGTTCAGGAAGAGCTGATCCCGGGTTGATGACAGTCGTCAATGCCCTCATTCTTGGGCATATGGCGAATGGGCCGCGCGAGGAAGAGCGGGTGGTCCCGGCCGGTGACGCCCTGGCGGTGATCGACGCGCGCGGCATTCTCACGGGCTGGAGCGAGGGCGCCCGCCGGCTCACCGGGTACACCGCCGCCGAGGCCACCGGCCGCCCGGCGGCGGAACTGGTGTCCGGCGACCCGCGTACGTCCTGGCGGGACCTGCGCACGGCGGGCACCGCCGTTGTGGCCGTACGACACCGGGACGGGCGGCACCTGGAACTGGCGCTGCACCTGTGTCCGGTGACGCTGGGGGAGCGGCGGGCGTACGTCGTCACCGTGACGCCCGACGACGCGGGGCGTGACCTGGGCGAACTGGCGTTCCGGCAGGCCTCCGTGTCCATGTCCGTCTTCGACGCCGGGCAGCGGTATCTGCGGATGAACGACGTCGCCTGTGCCGTCATGGGGCAGCCCGAGGCCGAGTTCCTGCACCGGTACTTCCCCGACACCGTCGAGGACGCCGAACACAGCCGGGGCTTTCTGCGCCATCTGGAGATCGTCGCGGAGACCGGTCGGCCGGTTCACTACGAGAGCTGGACCCGGTCACCCTCGGGTCGGCGCATGCATGCCTGGACCACCGAGATGTGGCCGCTGCGGGATCCGGCCGACGAGGTGCTCGGCGTCGCGCTCGCCGCCTTCGACAGCAGCGAGCAGTACGCGGCGAGGCAGCGGCTGGCCATGCTGAACGAGGCCGCCGCCGGTATCGGAACCCGGCTCGACGTCGTCCGGACCGCCCGGGAACTCGCCGAACTGGTGGTGCCCCGGCTCGCCGACTTCGCGAGCGTGGACCTGCTGGACTCGGTGCTCCAGGGCGACGAACCGGCTCTCGGACCGGTGGATGCCGGTGTGGAGCTGCGCCGGGTGGCCCACCACTCGCTCACGGCCGGGGTGCCGGAGGCGGCGATCGGCCTCGGCGCGGCGGACCTCTACCCGCCGTACTCGCCGCCCGTCCGCGCACTCACCACAGGCCTGCCCGTCCGTGCCCGCACCGGCGACCCGGACCTCGACCGCTGGCTCGGCCGGCACACGGCACGCTCCGCGAAGCTGCGCACCAACGGCGGCACGGACACCCACGACCTCGCGCTGATGGCCGTACCGCTCATGGCGCGCGGGACGACGCTGGGGGTGGCCGTGTTCGTGCGGCTGCTGACCCCCGAGAAGCCCGACGTCTTCGACGACGACGATGTGTCGCTGGCCCGCGAACTGGGCAGCCGCGCGGCCGTGTGCGTGGACAACGCCCGCCGCTACACCCGCGAGCGCACCACCGCCCTGGCCCTCCAGCGCAGCCTGCTGCCCCAGACGGTGGCCGGCCAGGCGGCCGTCGAGTCCGCCTCCCGCTATCTGCCCGCGCTTTCCCAGGCGGGCGTAGGCGGCGACTGGTTCGACGTGATCCCGCTCTCCGGGACCCGGGTGGCGCTGGTCGTCGGGGACGTCGTCGGCCACGGCCTGCACGCCTCGGTGACCATGGGCAGGCTCCGTACGGCGGTCTGGACCCTGGCGGACGTGGATCTGCCGCCCGACGAGCTGCTCACCCACCTCGACGACCTGGTCGGCCACCTCGGGACCGACGAGAGCGGCGAGTCCGGCGAGATCGGCGCGACCTGCCTGTACGCGGTCTACGACCCGGTGTCCCGGCGCTGCACGCTCGCCGCCGCCGGGCATCCACCGCCGGTCGTCCGGTACCCCGACGGCAGGGTCGAGGTGGTGGAGGTGAGCGCGGGACCCATGCTCGGCGTCGGCGGGCTCCCCTTCGAGGCGACCGAGCTGGAACTGCCCGAGGGCGCCGTGCTCGCCCTCTACACGGACGGTCTGGTAGAGGCCCGCGATCGTGACCTCGACGCCGGAACGGCCGCTCTGTGCACGGCACTCGCGGCACCGGCCGACAGTCTGGAGGACGTCTGCGACAGGGTGATCGGCTCTCTGCTCCCGAAGACACCGGGCGACGACGTCGCCCTGCTGGTCGCCCGCACCCGTGCCCTGGACGCCGAACAGGTCGCGGTCTGGGACCTGCCCGCCGACCCGGCCGTGGTCGCCACCGCCCGCAAACACGCCACCGACCAGCTGACCCGCTGGGGCATCGACGAGGCCGCCTTCGTCACCGAGCTGGTGGTGAGCGAACTGGTCACCAACGCCATCCGCTACGGCGGCGACCCCATCCAGCTCCGGCTGATCCGCGACCGCACCCTCATCTGCGAGGTCTCCGACGCCAGCAGCACCTCGCCGCATCTGCGGCGGGCCCGCATCTTCGACGAGGGCGGACGCGGCCTCCTCCTGGTCGCCCAGCTCACCGACCGCTGGGGCACCCGACCGACGGGCACGGGCAAGACCATCTGGGCGGAACAGGCGCTGCCGCCAACTCCTTGAGCCCGCAAAGGACTTACGTTGCTCAGCCGGACCGGTGGTATTGGTCCGGCACCTGCACCTCGCCACCCAGTCCATGGGCGGCATGCCGGGCCCAGGACGGGTCGCGCGGCAACTCACGGCCGAGCAGCACCGCGTCGGCCTCGCCGTTGGACAGGATCCTGTCCGCCTGCTCGACGTCGGTGATCATCTCCACGGCGGCGACGGGCAGCGAGGTCTCGGCCTTCACCCGGGCGGCGAAGGGGAAAAGTCCGCGACCACGCACCACGTCCGGGTGCTGCGCGAGAGCGGTGTGATCCTGCAGGTCCACCGGGTGCACGGCCAAGATGAACGGCCTGCGCCGGGACGACCTCTTCCCGGGACCTCTCGACAGCGTCCTGTCCGCGGTACGCGAGATCGGTGGGCGACAGCTTCATCGCCCCGCCGACGATCAGGGGTACGGCCACGGCCCCCGCCGACGCTGCTGGGGACCAGGTCAGGCGTCCGCGGCCCGTGCCGCTGTCAGCAGTGAGTCCCAGTCCGGCAGCTTCACGACGCTCCGCCCCAGCGCGGCGCCCAGTTCTGCCTCCGCCCGTTCGATCGCCTGCCAGCCCGCCCACTCGACCGGCCGGAAACCCTCCGCGCGCAGTGCCGTCAGCGGGTCCGCGGGCCGTTCCCGCCGTACGAGTTCTGCGGCGTCCGCGAGCAAAGAGGTCGCCGTTTCCTTGGCACAGGGGCGATTGGTGCCGATGACGCCGGTCGGGCCGCGCTTGATCCAGCCGGCCACGTACTCGCCCAGGGAGGGGCTGCCGTCGCGCAGGACGCGGCCCCCGAGATGCGGCACGGTGCCATGGGCCGCGTCGAACGGCAGCCCGTCGAGCGGGACACCGCGATAGCCGACCGAGCGGAGCACGAGCTGCGCCTCGATGTCCTCGTACTGCCCTGTGCCTCCCACGCCGCCGGTTCCGTCCGGCACCGTCCGCTCGAAACGCACCGCACCCACCCGGCCCCCGGCGGCGAGCAGCTCGACCGGACGGCGGAAGAAGCGCAGCCGGATGCGCCGGGCGGCACCTGAGGGAGGCGCGGCTGCCCAGCCGCGCAGTGCCTCCACGTTGCGGCGTTGCGGGGCGGGCAGGGCGGACGGGTCGGTATACGCCGGATCGAGCGCCAACTCGGCCTCGTCCACGACGACCTGGGTGTCCGGCAAGGAGCCCAGCTCGCGCAGCTCCTTGGTCGTGAAGCGGGCCTGCGAGGGGCCGCGCCGGCCCACCATGTGGATGTCGGTCACCCGGCTCGCGGCCAGTACGCTGAGCGCCGCCTGCGGGATGTCGGTGGGGCTCAGCTCGGCCGGGCCGCGCGCCAGCATCCGGGCCACGTCCACCGCCACGTTCCCGACGCCGATGACCACGGCGGAGCGCGCCCCGCGGACGAAGCCGTCGTCGACGGCGTCCGGATGGGCGCTGTACCAGGACACGAACTGTGTCGCCGACCAGCTGCCCGGCAGCTCCTCGCCGGGAATCCCCAGGTGGCGGTCGGTGGCGGCGCCCACGCAGTACACCACCGCGTGGTACAGCTCCCGCAACCGGGCGCCCGGCAGCTCGCCGGGACCGCGGCCGATCCGGACGCCGCCCAGGAAACGCACCCGGTCATGCTCCAGGACCGCGCGCAGGTTGTTCTGCAGCGACTTGATCTTCTCGTGGTCCGGCGCCACGCCGTACCGCACCAGCCCGTACGGCGTCGGCAGCCGGTCGAGGACGTCGACCAGTACCTCCGGATCCTGCTGGACCAGGCTCTGTGCGGTGTAGACCCCGCTCGGACCCGAACCCACGACGGCGACACGCAACACGGCGGAACCCCTCACTGCGGGACGCTGCGGAACTCCCTGTTGCTGACACCTTCAGGATCGCACTCCCGGAGCTGAGCTGACAGGGTGCGGGGCGGGACGGGCACGCGTGTCCGTTCGTAGGGAATGTGATGATGCGGTTACGTTCCGTATGTGCTAGAAGCATCCTTTCTTAATCTTTCCGGTCGCTGCCCGACGGAGGGCGCGGTGTCGGTGCGGCCCGCCTGGGAAGTGCGGGAGTACGAGGGCTCGGCGCCGACGGCATGGTTCGACGTCCGGCTCGCCTTCGCCGACGGTGCTCACGTCGACGTACTCGCCGTGGTCGGTGAGGCGGGCGTCTCCATCGAGGACGTACGGGCGCAGCCGGCGCTGTCGCTCGACGATCTGGCGGCGCTCGCGGACTGGATCGAGGGGCCGCTCTTCGAGGCGTGCGGCGACGGGCCCACGACCGCCGAGGAGGCCGGGGCGGGCCTGCGGTCTCGTCGCGCCCGGCCCGCCTGGCCGCGTGGCGTCGAGGGGCGGTGGCTGGTCGCGGAGGAGTACCGGGCGGCCCAGGGGGAGGGTGTCGACCCCGTTCTCGCCGTGATGTGCGCGACCGGGTACAGCCGACGCCGATCCCTCAGACTGATCTCGCAGGCCCGCGACGCGGGGTTCCTGACGCCTCGTCATGTCCGGCGCTGAGCAGGGGGTTTCCGGGGCAGGCCCGCGCAACTCGGCGTGTGCCGGCTACATTCCGCGCATCCTGTTGATCTCGGCCGTCTGCTGCGCGATCACGTCGTCGGCCATCTCCTCGATCCGGACGTTGTTGCCCTGCCCCTTCACCTCGGTGGCCATGGTGACCGCGCCCTCGTGGTGTGTGATCATCAACGTCAGGAACAGTTCGTCGAACGCCTTCCCCTTCGCCGCGCGCAACTTGGTGAGCTGGGCCTCGGTCGCCATGCCGGGCATCGCCTCGTGGGTGTGCCCACTGGACTTCTCGTCGCTGCCGTTGTCCTTCAACCAGCCCTGCATCGCGGCGATTTCGGGACCCTGCGCGGCGGCGATGCGTTCGGCCAGCAGCTTCACGGGCGCCGACTGGGCGCGTTTCGGCACGAGTTCGGTGATCTCGATCGCCTGCGCGTGGTGCTCGATCATCCTGCGGGCGTACGAGATGTCCGCCGAGTTGGGCGAGTCGTCCGGCAGTTGTGCCTTGGCCTCCTCCGGGGAGAGCGTCCGGGCCGCCTCGCCGGGCAGGCCTGGCGCGATCACCGAAGGCCCGGTCGCCTTCACGGACCTGGCGTCCGCGTCGGGGGACGAGTCCGAGTCGCAGGCACCGAGCGCGAGGGTGAGCGCGAGCACGGCCAGGACCGGGCGAAAGGTACGGGACGTGCGGCGGACGGGCACAACGACCTCCAGTGTCAGATGGGTTGACGGACACCTCGTGAGTACGGGCGCACCTCGTGAGTGCTGTGTCCGTCCTAGCACGCTTCCATTCGCCGGTGATCAGAAACTTTCATTACGAGTGCGTTGCCTACTGTTGATCGGTGCATGATGAAGACGATACTTCTGAGGACCGTGAACCGTTCTGACCCGAACGGCCACCAGGGAGGAAGCAGTGACCCTGTTAAACGATCCCCGAACGCGGCACAGAAGCCTGGGAGTTGCCGCCGCAGCGGCCGGACTCCTGGCCGCGCTGCTGACCGCGGGCCCCGCAGCCGCGACCCCCGACCCGGGGGACGGTCCGACGGTGTCGGAGAAGATCTCCAAGAGTGTGCAGACCCAGGTGAGGGAAGCCCTGGCCGAGGGTGAGATACCCGGGGTGGACGAGATCGTCCACTCCGACAACATCACGCACCTCACCAACGTCCCCAAGGACGCGCTGCCCGGTACCAACTCGGACCTCGCCTTCCAGGGGAAGTACGCCTTCTCCGGCAACTACGACGGCTTCCGCGTCTTCGACATCAGCAACCCGAAGGCCCCCAGAACCGTCGCCCAGGTGCTGTGCCCCGGCGGCCAGAACGACATCACGGTCTCCGGGAACCTGCTCTTCCTGTCCACCGACTCCTCGCGCAGCGACAGTAGTTGCAACAGTGTCTCGCAGCCCGCGACCGAGAAGTCGTCGTGGGAGGGCATGAAGATCTTCGACATCACGGACAAGGCGAACCCGAAGTACGTCGCCGCTGTGGAGACCGCGTGCGGCTCGCACACCCACACGCTGGTGCCCGAGCGCAAGAACGTCTACATCTACGTCTCCTCGTACTCGCCGAGCGCCGCCTTCCCCGACTGCCAGCCGCCGCACGACGGCATCTCGATCATCAAGGTGCCGCGAAACACCCCCGAGAAGGCGGCGGTTGTCGGCTTCCCGGTGCTGTTCCCCGGTGAGGGCCCCGACGGCGGCGGCAACCCCGGCTCGCCCACCAACCCGGGCGTCTCCAAGACCACCGGCTGCCACGACATCACCGTGCTGCCCTCCAAGGACCTCGCGGCGGGCGCCTGCATGGGCGACGGCATCCTGTTCTCCATCAAGGACCCGGAGCACCCGAAGGTCATCGACCAGGTCCAGGACAACGTCAACTTCGCGTTCTGGCACTCGGCGACCTTCAACCAGAAGGCCAACAAGGTCGTCTTCACCGACGAGTTGGGCGGCGGCGGCGCGGCCACCTGCAACGCGCAGATCGGCCCGAACCGCGGGGCCGACGGCATCTACGACATCGTTGGCAAGGGCGACAAGCGCAAGCTCGTCTTCAAGAGCTACTTCAAGATCCCCCGCTACCAGGCGGACACCGAGGTCTGCGTGGCCCACAACGGCTCGCTGATCCCGGTCAAGGGCAAGGACATCATGGTCCAGGCCTGGTACCAGGGCGGTGTCTCCGTCTGGGACTTCACCAACTCCGCGCAGCCCAAGGAGATCGCCTACTTCGAGCGCGGCCCGGTGACCACCGACCGCGTCACGACCGCCGGCCCCTGGTCGGCGTACTACTACAACGGCTACATCTATTCGAACGACATCGCCAAGGGCTTCGACGTCCTGAAGCTCGACGACCGGCGCACGGATCCGGCCAAGAAGGTCCGCGTGCGCGAGCTGAACGTCCAGACGCAGCCGGACTACTTCGACTGAAGTCGCCCACCAACCCTTGACGCGCGTCCCGCTGGGCACCTCGGTGCCCGGCGGGACGCCCCTGTCCGGGCAACACCGCGGTGATTCCTCATTGACCGAGGCGCCGCGTGGGGACATGCTGTTACCTCTGCGTTGACAATTTGTCAGTTGGCGATGGTCGACGCGGCCGGAGCCGCCCCGTGCGGGCGGTTTCGGGCGGCCCGCCTGTCTGGGGTGACGCGGGGGATCACCTCAGGCCGGCGTGCCCGTCCCACAGGGCGGTTTCAGCCGATCAGGTCCAGCACCGGCCGCAGTCCGTCCGGCCGCTGCGACACCGGCAGATGGTCCACGAAGTGCACCGCGCATCCCAGGGCCACCGCGCCCCCGTCCGCGCGCCGGTCGTCGCCGACCATGAGAACGTCGTGCGGGAGGACGCCGAGCGCGTCGCAGGCCACCTTGAACAGGCGCGGGTCCGGCTTCTGGACGCCATGCTCGTACGACAGGACGTAGGCGTCGACGTACGGATCCAACCCGTGCTCCCGGAAGACGGGACGCAGGTCCCAGCCGATGTTGCTCACCACCCCGACGGGGATCCCGCGCTCCCGCAACGCGCCCAGCACCTCGACGGCATCGGTGTACGGGGTCCACGCGGCCGGCGTCATGTGACGCGCGTACAGCGCGTCGTACAACCCCGGGTCGGGAAGCGGCACCTGCCGGGCGACCCCGGTGTACGCGGCCCGGTGAAACTCGGCGCTCTCGTCGCGGATCCTCCACACGGCGGCCAGCTCCTCCGGCAGCCGCTGCGGAGAGGCCCCGCCCGGCAGCGCGCCGGCCGCCTCCAGCGCTCGTGCCGACACCGCCAACTCCGGCGCGGACAGGGCGAGACCGCGCTCGGCGAGCACGGCGCGCAGCCAGGACTCGGTGGACTCGATACGGAAGAGGGTCCCGGAGAAGTCGAACAGCACGGCAGCCATGCGCTGGACCCTACCCGGGGCCGTCCAGCGCGAGGCCGCCGCGAGGAACGTCAGTTCAAGGGCGCCGGCACCGGGGTGCCGTAGAAGGTCATGGGCGGCCAACCGCGCGACTCGATGTATTCGTTGAGCACGTTCGCGATGTCGATGAGGTCGATGTGGTTCGGGCGGGCAGCACCGTTCGTCGAGCAGTTCAGCCTGAACGAGAGGCCCACATACCCGTCGGGCTCGCTGTACTCGGCGTTGCGGATGGTGGAGTTGCCGCTGAACTCGGTGTTGTCCGGGAACTCGGGCATGGCGGTGGGGTCGTCCGCCTCCGCCTGTGTCGCCGTCCCCAGGGCCGCGCCGGCCGCGGCCGTCCCCGAGTAACCCAGCAGCGAACGTCTCGAAATACTGGACAAGCCTTCCCCCGTTTTCGACTTCCCTCAAGGGCACAGACGGGTGTCTCCCGCAGCCGTCGCCGATCGTATGTACGGGTCCGGGGTGAACGGGGCTGAATGGAATCATCCGCAAGTGGAGACGTGAACAGCGAGGTCAGCGCCGTTCGGACGCCAACTCGAACCGCTCGTAGGACACCACCGCCAGCGCCACCACGAGTGCCCCGAGGAGCCATCCGCCCAGCACGTCCGACGGCCAGTGGACGCCGAGCCAGACCCGGGTCAGACCGACGCCCACGATCGAGACCAGCGTCACGGTGACCGCCGTACGCCACACGACGCGTCCGGCGCCGTACCGGCGCAGCAGCCACAGCAGGAGGCCGCCCACCACCGTGGCGGTCATGGCGTGGCCGGACGGGAAGGCCGCGTAGTGGGCGGAGTCGACGGGGTCGGGCCAGACGGGACGGGCGCGGCCGACCGCCGCCTTCAGACCCTGCTGGAGCACCGTGCCCAGCGCACAGGCGACCACCAGCCACAGTGCGAGCGGCCACGCCGAGTGCCGCCACACCAGCCACACCGCCACGGCCGCGACCAGCAGGCGCAGCGTCAGCGGGTCCCACACCCAGTCCGTCAGGATCCGGAAGGTGTGCGTGAGCCCGGGTTCGTCGACCGCCCAGCGATGGGTGGCGCGCGCGATGTCGCCGTCGAGGGTGATCAGCGGGTGCCAGTCCACCGCGACAAGGGTCAGCAGCAGCACGGAGGCGAGGGCCAGGGCGCCGACGACCCGGACGGCCGGGTACGGGACCGGGCGCCGGAGCCGGGGGACGAGGCGGGAGGTGCGCATGAGGCGATCCTCGCCGACGCCCCGGGCGGGAGGCCAACCGAGGCGTACGGCGGCGCGCTACCCGAGAGCCCGCAGCCCCGGCATGAACGCCACCAGCACCGGGACCACCGGCACGAGGGCCGCAGCCGCCGTCAGCCGAAGCCTTCGGCCCGGCGACAGCCGGTCCGGCGCGGCCAGCAACCGGTGCACGCGCAGCGGGACATGGGCCTGCGGGGTCGGGGACGGGCCGAACACGCCCCGGTCCTCGTTGAGTTCGACCAGGGCGAGAGCGGTCGTCAGACGGCCGAAGCGGCGGGAGGCCATGTCGTCGGCGGCGAGTTCCACCAGCCGGTGCATCTCGTCCCGGAACGAGGTGAAGACCGGCACCCGCGGAAACCCGCCGGCCAGCGCGCCCGAGCAGTGCAGCAGCCAGTCGTGGCGGGCCCGCGCGTGCCCCTGCTCGTGGGCCCGCACGGCGTCCAGCTGACGTCCCTCGAGGCGGCGCAGCGCGGCCGTGGTGACGACGAGCCCGGGTGCGGTGCCGGGCAGCCACCAGGCGTCGGCGCGCTCGCCCTCCAGCACCACGAGCCGGTCCGGGCTCGGCTCCTCGCCGGGCAACAGCGGTGCGCGGACCAGGAGTTCGGTACGCCGCAGCCTGCGCCGCCCGCGCGCCCGTACGACCTCACGGACGAGCATCGCCGCGGTCCACAGCCCGCCGCAGGCGAGCGCCACGGCCGTCGTCGCGGCCCAGGGCCGGGAGGCGCCCAGGACGTAGGCCTCCACGACCTCGTGCGGGGCCGGGGCGAACACATGGCCGCGGACGGCCTGCCAGGCAGCCGCCGCGCTCAGTGTCATCGACAGCGCGCAGCACATCAGTACGGCGGCCACCACGCACTGCCACACCCACAGGGCGACCACCGGCTCGCGGTCCGGCCAGTCCGCGCGGGCGAGCAGCCGCGGGGCGACGACGGCGGTCAGCGCGCCGAGCAGCAGCAGTGCCGCGGGGACCATCATGGGTGCAGCCTATGAGCGGGGCGGCGCTCGGACCTACGGCCCGTCGCGGCAAAGTGACGCAGACCACGGTTTCGTACAGTCAGAGAGCCCGAGAGCGGAGAGTCAGAGCGTGATCAGCATGGCGACCGTCGCGATGCCCATCGACAGTCGGCAGGCACGCGCCAGTTCGGGCCGGTCGCCCCAGCCGAGCGAGCCCGTCCGGACTCCGCCGCCGACGGCCGGGACGGGGACGGACACCAGTCGGGCGCCGGACAGGAGCACGTACCCGGTGAAGTAGACGAGCAGCGTTGTCGTGAGCAGGGGGACTCCGGAGTTGCCGGACCCGTGGTGGTGACCGGGGGCGGCGGCCATCACGGCCGCCATGTAGGCCATGGCGGACGCGCCCATCAGATGGTGCAGATGGTGCGGCCCGGTGCGGGCCGCCCACAGGGCGCGCAGCGCCGCCGCACCGAACACGGCCGTGTACACCAGCCAGGCCCAGCGCGGCGGGGTGAGCACGGCGGCGGGTACGGCCATCGCGGCCATGCCGAAGCCCATCAGCGCCTCGCCGCCCGCGGCCCGGCGCTGCTCCTCCACGGTGCTGCGCATCCGCAGCAGGCAGTACGCCCCGGTCGCCGTGCACAGCGCGACCAGCAGCCACCCGGGCGAAACCGGACCGTGCACACGCACCTCCCCCTGGATCCCCGAGACCTCCGCTGGAGGGATGCCCGCGCCGGGCGGTGCGCATACGAGCGCAAGGGTGTACGCGGGGGGAGCGTATGCCGGAGCACCGCAGGTGAGGCCGTTCGTCCCGGCCTCGGCACCGGGTGGGCGTCAGATACCGGGCCGGTACCGCAGCGGATGGTCCGCCGGTACCTCCACCAGCACGATCCGGGTGCCGTCCGGGTCCGCGATCGACATCTCGACGAGCCCCCACGGCTCCTTCACCGGCGGTCGGAGGATCTCGACGCCCCGGGCCGCGAGCTCGTCGTGCGCGGCCGTCACGTCCGCCACCTGCAGCCACAGCCGTAGGGACGGCGACGGGGGCTCCTCGGCCCGCCCCGAGAGTTCCAGGAACCCTCCGCCGAGGAAGTAGACCGTGCCCCGCTCCGGCCCCGTACCGAACTCGCGGTGCACGGCGAGCCCCAGGTGCTCGCCGTAGAAGACCCGGGAGCGCTCCGGGTCGAGGGGGTGGAGGAGAACCCGGCTGCTCAGTACATGCACCATGCAACCGGAGCCTAGCGGGCCGACCCACGAGGGGCGTTACGATCGTCGGTGCCCGCGCCGCAGAAGCAACCCGAGCACCCGGAGAACCGCCGCCATGGACACCGCAGCCACCGGACCCACCTTCCGCGACGCCACCGAGGCCGACGTCGACACTCTCGTCGCGCTCATCGAGTCGGCCTACCGGGGAGACGCCAGCCGGGCCGGCTGGACCACCGAGGCGGACATCCTCGAAGGGCAGCGGAGCGACGCGCAGGGCGTACTCGACGTCATCAAGTCGGCCGACAGCCGACTGCTGACCGTCGAACAGGACGGCCGGGTGATCGCCTGCTGCCAGCTCGAACACCGCGGCGACCACGCCTACTTCGGGATGTTCGCGGTCAGCCCGGCCCTCCAGGGCGCGGGCCTCGGCAAGGTGATCATCGCCGAGGCGGAGCGCGCGGCGAGCGAGACCTGGGGCGCGCGGGCGATGCACATGACCGTGATCTCCGTACGCGACGACCTGATCGCCTGGTACGAGCGGCGCGGCTACCGCCGTACGGGAGAGATGAGCCCCTTCCCGTACGGCGACGAGCGGTTCGGCGTGCCGCAGCGCGACGACCTTCAGTTCGAGCTGCTGGTCAAGGAACTGGCCTGATCTCCGACATGGCTCGCTACGCGGTGAAACGGCCCGTGCGTTTGATCTGTGGGTAGTCGGTGGTCGCGCCGTCCAGTTGCAGGGCGCGTACGAGGCGCAGGTGGTCCTGGGTGTTCACCACCCAGCCGATGATCCGCAGTTCCGACTTCCTGGCCAGTTCGACGATCTCCAGGGTGAGGCGGCGGATGTCGAGGCACACGGTCGAGGCACCGGCGCGGGTGGCGCGGTCCACGACGTCGGTGCCGTAGCGGCCGGCGATCAGCGCCGTGCGTACTCCGGGCACCAGGCGGGTGATCTCGGCGATCGCGTCCTCGTGGAACGAGGACACCTCGACCCGGGCGGTCAGCTCCCGGCGTTCCATCACCTCGGCCAGCGCCCGGGCCGCCGCAGTGTCCTTGATCTCGGCCTGGAGCGGTACGCCGACGGCGTCCAGGACCTCCTCGAAGAGCGGGACGCGCTCGTCGCGGCCCGCGTCCAGGGCGCGCAGTTCGGCGAGGGTCTTCTCGGCGACGGGCCCGGTGCCGTCCGTCGTTCGGTCCAGGTCGGCGTCGTGCATGACGACGAGGGCGCCGTCCCTGCTGAGACGCAGATCGAGTTCGATCATGTCGAGGCCCGCCTGCTCGGCGGCGACGAACGAACGCAGGGTGTTCTCCGGTTCCACGCCCATGATCCCGCGGTGCCCGATGGTCAGGAAGTTCAAGGTCAACTCGCTTCCGTCGACTGGCGGCTCGGCTGCCGCAGCCTAACCGCCCGGCCCTTCATCGAACCCGTACGGACGCGCCGGAACAGGTGGCCGGAAGCAGTCGACCGGGAAGGGGTGTGAACGGGTCGCCACCGGGTATGAAAGTCACCGTCCTCAAGGTTTCCGGCAGGAAAAAACGCGGTGACCATGGGAGTGTGCAGGATAATCTCTCCTATCCCGCCTTGTGTTCGGGAACCTCGTACACATACGGTGTCTTGACGCGAGGTTCTCCCGTGGAGGATGGGAAATGACGGAAATTCTTGTGCAGGCGGTTCCGGACGAGCGCTTTGCCGCGCTCGGCAGGGTGGTGGAGCACCCGGCATGGCCCGTGCTCAAGGATGCCGTGGAGCAGATCCGGCCATGGCAGGCCAAGGACGGGTCGATCGACTTCGACCGGGAGGACGCCCCGGACCACGCGGACGTCGATCTCGCCGTACGCCGGATCGTGGACGCGGTCGCGGAACTCTCCCCGCTGCTCCCGCACGACAGCGACTATCACGAGGCCCTCGCCAAGGATCTCCGCCGCTGGTCCGACAGCGGTTTCCGGGTGCCGGACTTCCTCGACTCGCTGCTGGCCTTCCAGCCCGCCGCGAGCCGCGCGGACGGCCTCCAGCATCTGGTCGTCTTCCCGATGTACACGCAGAACGGCAACCCCGACCGCAACCTCGAAGCGGTCGTCCTGCGCATGGTCTGGCCCGACTGGCTGGCCGAGCTGGAGCGCACCCGCTACGACAACCCGCTGTTCTGCGGCATCACCTTCGAGGACTTCACAGCCGGGTACGACACCAACTCGGCCGTTCTCTTCCCGGAGACCATCGCCGTGCGCGAGGCGCCGGAACGATTCACCTGGGGCGGTATCTTCTGCGACCGCGAGGCCGCCCGCTTCCGCCGTGTCACCGACGCCGCCGTCGACATCCTCGGCCTCGAACTGCCCGCGGACGTCGCCGCGATGGTCCACGACCAGAAGCGCTGCGAGGAGGCGTTCGTCCTGTGGGACATGGTCCACGACCGCACCCACAGCCACGGCGACCTGCCCTTCGACCCCTTCATGATCAAGCAGCGCCAGCCGTTCTGGATGTACGGCCTGGAGGAGCTGCGCTGCGACCTCACCGCCTTCAAAGAGGCCGTGAAGCTGGAGGCGGAAGGCGTCCCGCAGGCCCGTGACGTGCAGTTCGCGGTGCTGTTCGACCGGATGTTCCGCTTCCCGGTCACCGGCGAGCGCGTCCGCAACTACGACGGCCTCGGCGGCCAGCTCCTCTTCGCGTACCTGCACCAGCACGACGTGATCCGCTGGACCGACAACAAGCTGCACATCGACTGGCAGCGCGCCCCGCAGGTCACCAACCAGCTCTGCGCCGAGATCGAGACCCTGTACCGCGAGGGCATCGACCGGCCCAAGCTCGTCCACTGGTTCAAGGCGTACGAGCTGGTCTCCGCCCACCTCGCCCCGCACCCGGGCTCCCGCTGGGCCAAGGGCCCCGACGCCCTCGACCTGAGCCAGCCGCCGCGCAAACTCGTGGACGACGTGCTTCCGGACGAGTTTCCGCTGAGCATGTTCTATGAGGCCCTCTCCAAGAAGCTGAAGAACGTGATCGCCTCCACCAGGGGGATCACCGCGGAGAGCGCCGAGCGGATCGCCGCGTGAGCGACCGCGCCACAGAAGACACTGCTCAGGAGGCGATGAACATGCGGAACGGTGCTCTCAGCGGTGCGGTGATCGCGGTCGCGGGCGCCGGCGGACCGGCCGGCCGGGCGACACTGCTCAGGCTGGCCGAGGCGGGTGCGACCGTCGTCGGCTCGGACAACGACCCGGAGCGGCTCGCGGAGGCCGTGGACGCCGCGAGCTACGCGCACGGCGGCGCCACCGTCGTCGGCGACACCGTGGATCTGCTCGACCTCCAGTCGACCCGGGACTGGGCCACCCGTATCGAGAAGGACTTCGGGCGTGTCGACGGCCTGGTCCACCTCGTCGGCGGCTGGCGCGGCAGCGAGACCTTCACCAAGACGGTCCTCGACGACTGGGACCTGCTGGAACTGCTGCTCATCCGCACCGTGCAGCACACCTCCCTCGCCTTCCACGAGGCGCTCCAGCGCAGCGACCGCGGCCGGTACGTCCTGACCAGCGCCGCCGGCGCGAGCAGTCCCACCGCGGGCAACGCCGCGTACGCCGCCGCGAAGGCCGCCGCCGAGGCATGGACGCTGGCCATGGGCGACTACTTCCGCAAGGCCGGGGTGGCCGAGGGCGCCGAGGGGCCGACCTCGGCGGCTGCGATCCTGGTCGTGAAGGCGTTGGTGCACGACGCGATGCGCGCCGAGCGGCCCAACGCGAAGTTCGCGGGCTTCACCGACGTCAAGGAGCTGGCCGAGGCCATCGTCGGCGTCTGGGAGCGGCCCGCCGCCGAAGTGAACGGGAAACGCCTGTGGCTGACCGAGAAGCCGTGAACCCTCCGAAGACCGACGCACGCCGTCATCACGACCCGGAGGCCCGAGGCTTCGCCAGCGACAACTACGCGGGGGTCCACCCCGAGGTGCTCGCCGCCCTGGCCCTGGCCAACGGCGGGCACCAGGTCGCGTACGGCGAGGACGACTACACGGAGAACCTCCAGCGGCTCGTCCGCAGCCACTTCGGGGCCACGGCGGAGGCGTTCCCCGTCTTCAACGGCACCGGGGCCAACGTCGTCGCACTCCAGGCGGTCACCGACCGCTGGGGCGCCGTGATCTGCGCCGAGAGCGCGCACATCAACGTCGACGAGGGCGGTGCCCCCGAACGCATGGGCGGCCTCAAGCTGCTCACCGTGCCCACCCCCGACGGCAAGCTGACCCCCGACCTCATCGACCGGCAGGCGTACGGCTGGGACGACGAGCACCGCGCGATGCCGCAGGTCGTCTCGATCACCCAGAGCACGGAGCTGGGCACCCTCTACACCCCGGACGAGATCCGCGCGATCTGCGACCACGCCCACGCGCACGGCATGAAGGTCCACCTGGACGGCTCGCGCATAGCCAACGCGGCGGCCTCGCTCGACGTCCCGATGCGGACGTTCACCAACGCGGCCGGCGTCGACATCCTCTCCCTCGGCGCGACGAAGAACGGCGCGCTGTTCGGTGAGGCGGTCGTCGTGATCAACCAGGACGCCGTCAGTCACATGAAGCATCTGCGCAAGCTGTCCATGCAGCTCGCCTCCAAGATGCGTTTCGTCTCGGTGCAGTTGGAGGCGCTGCTCGCCAAGGACCTGTGGCTGCGCAACGCCCGCCACTCCAACGCGATGGCGCAGCGGCTGGCGGAGGGCGTGCGGGCCGTGCACGGCGTCGAGATCCTCTACCCGGTCCAGGCGAACGCGGTCTTCGCCCGCCTTCCGCACGACGTGAGCGAACGCCTGCAGAAGCGCTTCCGCTTCTACTTCTGGGACGAGCCCGCGGGCGACGTCCGCTGGATGTGCGCCTTCGACACGACCGAGGACGACGTGGACGCGTTCGTGGCGTCGCTCAAGGAGGAGATGGCGCGCTGACACCCGCTCCGATGCATAGATATGCGGTCACCTGAAAAGTCATTGACTGTTGGGTGATCGCCTTTCTATGCTCTGGGCCCATGGAGCTGATCCAGAACACCCCTGACCTCTCCGCGTATCTGGCGGCCGACGAGGTCATCGACCACCATCACCCGCTGGTGCGGGAGACCGCCGCGCAGCTCGCCAAGGGCGCGGCGGACTCGTATGCCTATGCGCGGGCGGCGTATGAGTTCGTGCGCGACACCATCCCGCACTCCGCCGACAGCGGGGACCCGCGGGTCACCTGGCGGGCCTCCACCGTCCTGGAGCAACGCACCGGCATCTGTCACGCCAAGGCCCACGCGCTGACCGCGCTGCTGCGCGCCGAGGACATCCCCACGGCGCTCTGCTATCAGCGGCTGGCGCACGACGACGGGAGCGGTCATGTGGTGCACGGCCTGATCGCCGTCCGGTTCCACGGCGCCTGGCATCGTCAGGACCCGCGGGGCAACAAGGCGGGGGTGGACGCGCGGTTCTCCCTCGATGGTGAGCGGCTGGCGTGGATCCCGGAGGGGAAGTCCAATGAGGTGGACTATCCGGTACTGTACGCTGAACCTCATCCGGTCGTGTTGAGCGTGCTGAAGGCCGCACCCGACAGGCCGTATCTCTGGAAGACGCTCCCCACCGCACTCTGAGGCAGGCGATGACACTCACCCTGACCGTGTCCGACGAGGTGCGCACGCTCGCACCCGGCTTCACCCACGTCGCGATCGAGGCCCACGGACTCGTCAACGGACCCAGCACCGACGCCAGTTCGGCACTCCTGGACGACGCCGCCCGCCGGCTCGCCGCACGCCTGGACGGCCGGGCCCCGCACGAGGACCCGCACATGGCCGCCTGGCGGGACACGTACACGGCGTTCGGCTCCAAGCCGTCGCGCACCCGCAACTCGGCCGAGGCGCTCGCCAAGCGGGCCCTGACGGATGCCGGCCTGCCCCGTATCAACGTCCTCGTCGACCTCTACAACGCCATCAGCGTGGCGCACCTGGTCCCGGTCGGGGGCGAGGACCTCGACCGCATCCGGGGCGGGATGCGTCTCGTGCGCGCCACCGGCGCCGAGGAGTTCGTGACCGTGGCCGGGGGCGAGGAGACCGTCGAGCACCCCGACGCCGGCGAGGTCGTGTGGTGCGACGACGCGGGTGTGACCTGCCGCCGCTGGAACTGGCGCCAGGGCCCGCGCACCCGGCTCACCGAACAGACCACGTCGGCGGTCTTCCTCCTGGAGTGCCTGCCCCCGATGACGACCGCCGAGGCGGAGGCGGCCGGCGCGGAACTCGCCGAACTGCTGGAGAAGTTCAGCCCCGGGGCGCGGATCACGGTCAGGAAAGCCCGGTAGGGGCGCGGGGCACCCCTGCCGAAACAGAACTCAACGCGCCTCGGCCTCGCGGACCTGCTCGGGTGTCGGGGCCGTGCCACCGAGGTGGGCAGGCATCCACCATGTGTCGTCCGGGCCCTTGGGGCGCACGGGGTACGCGCGCTGGGCGGCTTCCAGGAGCTCGTTGACACGCTCGCGCACCTGGCGGGTGATCGCCCCCGCGTACTTGTCGCGGGACGCCTCGATGGCCTCGCCGACCCGGATCGTGACCGGGATGTGGCTGCGCCTGAAGTTGCGCGGGTGCCCCTTGGTCCACAGGCGCTGCGTGCCCCACACGGCGATCGGGATCAGCGGGACGCCCGCCTCCTGGGCCATCCGCGCGGCGCCGGACTTGAAGCTCTTCAGCGTGAACGACTGCGAGATCGTGGCCTCGGGGAACACGCCGACGATCTCGCCGGAGCGCAGCGCCTCCAGAGCGTGGGCGTATGCCAGCTCGCCGTTCTTGCGGTCCACCGGGATGTGCTTCATGCTGCGCATCAGCGGGCCGGAGACCTTGTGCCGGAACACCGACTCCTTGGCCATGAAACGCACCAGACGCTTCTGCGGGAGAGCCGCGAGACCGTCGAAGATGAAGTCCAGGTAGCCGATGTGGTTGCTCACCAGTACCGCACCGCCCGAGCGCGGGATGTTCTCCGATCCCTTGAGGTCGATCTTCAGGTCCCAGGCCTTGAACAATGTCTGGGCGAGACCGATGACGGGACGGTAGACAAGCTCAGCCATGGACGGGGATGACCCTTCTCTCTGCTCTGCCCGGGTAGGCGGTTCCCGGCGGGAAGTTACGCGGCCGTAGGTTTTACGGCTTTGCGCAGATCGTGCCCCAAGAACGGATGAGTGGCCAGCCCTCGTGCCTGGGAAGGGCGAGATTCTTGTCACGTCTTCCCTCGATCCACCTCGTGCTTTTAAACCGCCTTTACTCCGCGCGTACCGTCACCCGTCGTACGACGAGGTACATCTCGCATCCCAGGCAGTACCCGAACGTGGCGTTCAAAAACGCCGCCGCCAGCGCCGCGCCGGTCGCCGCGAGCCCCAGCCACTCCACACCCAGCGCGTACCCGGCGAGCCCCACGCCCGCGAAGACGAGTCCGACCGCCTGCGCGAACCGCGGCGGCTCGGGCGCCTCGAACTCCGTCGGCGGGCCGAGTCGCGGACGGACGGCCTTGCGGAACAGCCAGCCGTACGGGGAGCGCCCGACCCCGCCCGCCGCGCCCAGCGCGAACGCCAGCGTCTGCCAGGCCAGCAGCCACGCGCTCCCGGTGACCAGTACGACCGCCAGTACGACGGTCGTCACGGCCGCCCCGAAGCGCGGCCCCCTCACATCGATGTCCATGAAGGGATCATTCCGCAACAAGCAAGGATTCGAGCAGTCGGGAATCTTTGCAGTCTGATGAACGCTGGAGTCGAGGATGACCGGAATCGTGATGTGCGTGGCGGTGCTCGCGGCGGCGAGCGCCTTCGGAGTGCTGCATCGGCGGCGGAGCGGGAGAGTACGCGTGCGCGTGCGCGACGACGGAAAACGGCTCGGCGCCGCCGAGTTGGGCGAGAACCTCGGCGCGCGGGCGACGCTCGTCCAGTTCTCCAGCGCCTTCTGCGCGCCCTGCCGGGCCACCCGCCGCGTCCTCGGTGAGGTGGCCGGCCTCGTCCCCGGTGTCACCCACGTCGAGATCGACGCCGAGGCGCATCTGGATCTCGTACGCAGGCTCGACATCCTCAAGACGCCCACCGTGCTGGTGCTCGACGCCGACGGGCGGATCGTGCGGCGGGCGACCGGGCAGCCGCGCAAGGAAGAGGTCATCGCGGCGCTGGGGGAGGCCGTTTGAGACTGGCGGGGTATCCGATACGGCCGCTGATGGTGTGTTCGGTGACGCATCTCCCAGATGCCGGAAGCCACTTGACTGCGCCCACCATCTATCGTCAGCCTGACCCTATGCCTCCGGAACTCCTTCTCCACGCGCGCGTCCACGTGGACCTCGTGCGCACCGCGAGCGCGCGCTGTCCGGGCCGTTGAGCAGCCATCGCCCAGCTCACCGCCTCCCGCAGAAGGACAAGTCCATGACGGCCACGCCCGCCCTCGGTACTCCCGCCTCCGTCGTTCCCGCCTCTCCCGATCTCCTGCGCTCCGTCTTCCGGCAGCACGCGGCAGGAGTCGCGGTGATCACCGCCCGGGGGAGTGGCGGTCCCGTCGGCTTCACCGCGACCTCCCTCGCCTCCGTCTCCGCCGAACCCCCGCTCGTCTCCTTCGGCATCAGCACGGGCGCCTCCAGCTGGCCCGCGATATCCGGGGCCGACCATGTCGGCGTCCACATACTCGGCGAGCACCAGCACGAGCTGGCCGCGACCTTCGCCCGCAGCGGTGCCGACCGGTTCGGCGCGCCCACCGTCTGGCGCGAGGGTCCCGACGGGGTACCCGTCCTCGACGGTGTCCTGGCCTGGCTGGTGTGCCGGACCGTCGCGCGTGTGCCGGCCGGGGACCACAGGATCGTGCTGGCCGAGGTCGTGCTGGGCGATCCCACGGGTACTGGACGGCCGCTCCTCTATCACCAGGGCCGCTTCAACGGGCTCAGAGACTGACCGACGGTGTTCGACCGATCGGTACAATGTGATTTTGGCGATGCTGCGGGGTCGCCGGGTTCCGGTTACGCTGCGTTGCGAAGGTCACACGTCAAAGCGCTTGCTCAGTGGGCGCGAAGTGGATGTACTGGCGAGTAATATTTCGTTCGGAGCGCGGGTCGCCCCCATCGGGATCTGCCGCTTTGAGGCGCCTATGCTGCCTGCAGGAAGGCAGCCCGGAACAGACGATGCAGTAGGAGAGCCGGCGTGAGCTTGAGGATCGTTGTCACTGTGAAGTACGTGCCCGACGCCACTGGCGACCGGCACTTCGCCGATGACCTGACCGTCGACCGTGACGACGTGGACGGTCTGCTCTCGGAGCTCGACGAGTACGCGGTCGAGCAGGCGCTGCAGATCGCCGACGATGCCGACGACGCGGAGATCACGGTCCTGACCGTCGGCCCCGAGGACGCCAAGGACGCGCTGCGCAAGGCTCTGTCGATGGGCGCCGACAAGGCGATCCACGTCGAGGACGACGACCTGCACGGCACCGACGCCATCGGCACCTCGCTGGTGCTGGCCAAGGCGATCGAGAAGGCCGGCTTCGACCTGGTCATCTCCGGCATGGCCTCCACCGACGGCACCATGGGCGTCGTGCCCGCGCTGCTCGCCGAGCGTCTGGGCGTCCCGCAGGTCACCCTGCTCTCCGACGTCTCCGTCGAGGACGGTGTCGTCAAGGGCCGCCGCGACGGCGACTCCGCCTCCGAGCAGCTCGAGGCCTCCCTCCCGGCCGTCGTGTCGGTCACCGACCAGTCCGGTGAGGCGCGTTACCCGTCCTTCAAGGGCATCATGGCCGCCAAGAAGAAGCCGGTGGCGGCCTGGGGCCTGTCCGACCTCGGCCTGGAGGCCGGGGAGGTCGGTCTGGAGGGCGCGTACTCCGTGGTCGACTCCGCGACCCAGCGCCCGGCGCGCACGGCCGGCACGATCGTCAAGGACGAGGGCGAGGGTGGCAAGCAGCTCGCCGAGTTCCTCGCGGGCCAGAAGTTCATCTAGGCCCCGTTCGAGGCTCGTTGAGCCCCGCCCCGCAGACCGCCCCTCATCTTCCGCAAGCAGGAGAGTAGAAGTCCCATGGCTGAAGTTCTCGTCTACGTCGATCACGTGGACGGCGCCGTCCGCAAGCCCACCCTGGAGCTGCTGACCCTCGCCCGCCGCATCGGCGAGCCCGTCGCCGTCGCCCTGGGCAACGGCGCCGCCGCCACCGCCGGCGCGCTCGCCGAGCACGGCGCCGTCAAGGTCCTCACCCACGAGGCCGCCGAGTACGCCGACTACCTGGTCGTCCCGAAGGTCGACGCCCTCCAGGCCGCGTACACCGCCGTCTCCCCGGCCGCCGTACTGGTCCCCTCCTCGGCAGAGGGCAAGGAGATCGCCGCCCGCCTCGCGCTGCGCATCGGCTCCGGCATCATCACCGACGCCACCGACATCGAGGCCGGTGACGAGGGCCCGGTGGCCACGCAGTCCGCGTTCGCCGCGTCGTTCACCACCAAGACCCGTGTCGCCAAGGGCACCCCGGTCATCACGGTCAAGCCGAACTCCGCCCCGGTGGAGGCGGCCCCGGCCGCCGGCACGGTCGAGGCCCTCGCCGTCACCTTCTCCGCCCAGGCCACGGGCACCAAGGTCACCGCGCGCACCCCGCGCGAGTCGACCGGCCGCCCGGAGCTCACCGAGGCCGCGATCGTCGTCTCCGGCGGCCGTGGCGTCAACGGCTCGGAGAACTTCGCGATCATCGAGTCCCTCGCCGACTCCCTCGGCGCGGCCGTCGGCGCCTCGCGCGCCGCGGTGGACGCCGGCTGGTACCCGCACACCAACCAGGTCGGCCAGACCGGCAAGTCCGTCTCGCCGCAGCTCTACATCGCCAACGGCATCTCCGGCGCCATCCAGCACCGCGCCGGCATGCAGACCTCGAAGACCATCGTGGCCGTCAACAAGGACGCCGAGGCCCCGATCTTCGACCTCGTCGACTACGGCGTCGTCGGCGACCTCTTCGACGTCGTCCCGCAGCTCACCGAGGAGATCAACACCCGCAAGGGCTGATCCTCCTGAGCCGTCCGAGGCCCCCGCGACCGTACGACCGGTCGCGGGGGCCTCGGTTCATCCCAGGGTCAGTGAGGCCTGCACCGGCAGATGGTCGCTCGGGTACAGCCCGTCCACGGAGAAGGTGTTGATCTCCGCCGAGTGTGTGGTCACCCCGGGTGAGGTCAGGATCCAGTCGATGCGCCGGCCGCCGGGTTTGGGTGCCCGGTACGAGTTGAGCGTCCCGTACTGAGGGCTGCGGGAGGCCGCCGCGTCCCAGGTGTCCACGAGCCCGTTCGCCAGCATCAGGTCGTACACCCGGTTCTCGTGGGCGGCCGAGTTGAAGTCGCCGGTGACGATCACCGGCGCCGACGGGTCCCACCCGGCGATCGTCTTGCCGATGAGAGCCGCGGAGCGCTCCCGGGCGTACTGGCTGACGTTGTCCAGATGGGTGTTGAGGACGTAGAACTCCCGCCCCCCGTCGGCGAGATCGGCGAATTTCACCCAGGTCACCATGCGCAGCCAGTCCGCCTTCCAGGTGTTGGAAGCGATCGTGTACGGGGTGTCGGACAGCCAGAAGTGATCGAACTCGAGCGGCTCGAGTCTTCGGGTGTCGTAGAAGATCGCCATGAACTCGTCCTTGCTGCCACCGCCCCGGCCGGTGCCGATCCAGTCGTAGTGCCCGCCGAGATCCTTCTCGATCATGCGAACCTGCTGGTAGAGCCCCTCCTGGGTACCGATGATGTGCGGGCGCTCGCGGCGCAGCAGCTCCCGCATCACCGGTCGGCGCACGGTCCAGCGCGGTGTCTTGTCGATCACGGTCGCGAAGCGCACATTGAACGTCATGACGTTCAGGGCGCCCGCTTGCTCGCCGGCGGATGCCGGTTTCGACGAGCCCGCCGTGGTCAGAAACGGCACGGCTATGGCGGCGACAGCCACGGACTTGAGTCCTTGGCGACGCGTCACTCCGACCTCTTTCGGCACGCGATCTCCTCCCCTTCGGAGTCAGGATGGACCTTGCCCACTGAATACGGAAGAAGGTGCCGGGTCAGCGGTGACCAGGGAAGGGTCATGGGGAATCCCACTCCGGGACGGTGTTGACCGAGGTGAAGATCGACAGTTAGCTTCGTTACACGGATTATTGATTCCGTAATGCGGAAAATGGAGGGCATGGAATGGGGCAGGGCAAGCAGGAGAAGGTCGTGACGAGCCTCGCGGGTGCCGTCAGCGAGGGGATCAGCGCCTCCCTGGCCCCGGTCGACGCGGAGCTGGAGCGCCGCTACCCCGGAGACCCGGGCACCCGCCAGCCTGTGCACACCGTGTACGTCCCCGGCGACGCGTTCGCGGCCGACACCATCCGCTCCTGGGGCGACCAGGCCCTGGCCGCCCTCGACGAACACGCCCCGGACGCCGCCTCCTTCGCCGCCGTCCTCGGCCTGCCCGGCGACCTCGCCGAATCCGTCCATGACCGGGTCCGCGCCAAACTCGGGCACGAGCCGATCGAGGACCTGCGCGTCGACTTCGAGGACGGCTACGGCCCGCGCCCGGACGGCGAGGAGGACGGGGCGGCGGCCCGCGCGGCCCGTCTGATCGCCGAGGCGTACGAGAAGGGCACGGCCGCCCCGTACATGGGCATCCGGATGAAGTGCCTGGAGGCGCCGGTGCGCGACCGGGGCATCCGCACCCTCGACATCTTCCTGAGCGGCCTGATGGAGGCCGGCGGACTCCCCGAGGGGCTGGTCCTCACCCTGCCCAAGGTGACGTACGCCGAGCAGGTCACCGCCATGGTGAGGCTGCTGGAGGAGTTCGAGAAGGCGCGTGGCCTCACGCCCGGCCGGATCGGCTTCGAGATCCAGATCGAGACCAGCCAGTCCATCCTCGCCACCGACGGCACGGCCACGGTCGCCCGGATGATCCAGGCCGCCGAGGGCCGCGCCACCGGGCTGCACTACGGCACCTTCGACTACAGCGCCTGCCTCGGCGTCTCCGCCGCCCACCAGGCCAGCGACCACCCGGCCGCCGACCACGCCAAGGCGATCATGCAGGTCGCGGCGGCGGGAACCGGCGTACGCGTGTCGGACGGCTCCACCAACGTCCTGCCGGTCGGCCCGACCGAGCAGGTCCACGCGGCCTGGCGGCTGCACTACGGCCTCACCCGCCGCGCCCTGGCCCGCGCCTACTACCAGGGCTGGGACATGCACCCCCGGCACATCCCGACCCGGTACGCGGCCGTCTTCGCCTTCTACCGCGAGGGCTACGAACAGGCCGCGGCCCGCCTCTCCCGCTACGCCAACCGCGCCGGTGGCGACGTCATGGACGAGCCCGCCACCGCCAAGGCCCTCAGCGGCTATCTGCTGCGCGGCCTGGACTGCGGCGCCCTCGACGTCGCGGAGGTGACCCGGGCGACGCACGGCCTGACCCGGACCGACCTGGACGCCTTCGCGCGCCCGCGACGGGCCGACCTCACGGCGTCGCCCAGGTAGCGCCCTTGTCACAACCGCGGCCATGGTCTCCCGGTGTCACACCCGCCCCGTAATCTGTACGGACGTACGAGTGGCGCACACGAACGGGGCAGTGGTGTCTTCGGGGGAACACGGGCAGGCGGCCGGGCAGCCGGAGGAGCGGGCGGTGGAGGAGGCGGCCGGGACCGGTCGTCTGCTGGCCGGCCGATACCGGGTCGTGGACCGGCTCGGGCGCGGTGGCATGGGCGTCGTCTGGCGTGCGGTCGACGAGGTGCTCGGCCGTGAGGTCGCCGTCAAGGAACTGCGCACGTTCACGGACGCCGCAGCGCCCGAACTGGCCGCCCTGCGGCTGCGGATGCAGCGCGAAGCCCGCGCGGCGGCCCGAATACGCCACCCCGGAGTGGTCGCCGTGCACGATGTCACGGAGGTCGACGGCCGCCCCCTGATCGTCATGGAGCTGGTCGACGGCCGCTCGCTGGACGACGTCCTGAGCGAGCGCGGCACCCTGGACCCGCACGAGGCCGCCCGGATCGGCGCCCAGGTGATGGACGCGCTGGCCGCCGCCCACCGTGTCGGTGTCCTGCACCGGGACGTGAAGCCCGGCAACATCCTGCTGGAGACCTCGGGCCGGGTCGTCCTGACGGACTTCGGCATCGCCACGATGGAGAATCCGGGCGACGGCTCGGCCACGAACCGCACCCGCAGCGGCGAACTCGTGGGCTCCCTGGACTATCTGGCGCCCGAGCGGGCCCAGGGCAACGACCCCGGCCCCGCCTCCGACATCTGGGCCCTGGGCGCCACGCTGTACGCGGCGGTCGAGGGCACCTCGCCCTTCCGCCGTACGTCGACCTGGTCCACGCTCACCGCGATCGTCGCCGAACCCCTTCCGGACCCCCGCCAGGCCGGTGCTCTGGGCCCGGTCCTGCGGCAGCTGATGGCCAAGGGGCCGCAGGACCGTCCGGACGCGGAGACGGCGCGCGGCCTGCTGGAGGCGGTGGCGTCGGCCACGAGCGGTGCCACGGACACGCCGACCACGGGCCTGCGACCGTACGGGGCGGCTGCGGCCGGTATACCCGAGGCACGCGCGGACGAAGAAGCGGGGGAGGCGGCGGAGCCCGGTGCGGCGCCGGTGCCCCCGGGGTTCGGACCCGCCGAGCAGGCGTCGCCCGCCTCCGAAGCCGCGCCGAAGGCATCCCCCGGCTTCGGCCCGCCGGAGCCAATGACGTTCAATACGCCCGGTTTCGGTCCCGCCGGGCCTCTGGCGGCCCCGGACCTCGGCCACCTCGCGGCCCCGACCACGTTCTCCACCCCGGATACCGCGTCCGCCCAACCCCGCCGCAGGGGACGCGCGTTGCTCGCCGCCGCGGCCGTCACCGTGGTCCTCGCCGCCGCCGGAGTCACCGTGGCGCTGCTCGGCGGTGAGGACGACAGCGAGGCGAGCACCCGGCCGGTGGCGTCGGAGGACAGCTCTGCCGCGTCCTCGACGGGCAGCGGCCGTGCGGACCTGGACCTTTCCGATCCCACGCCCACCGGAAAGGGCACCGAGAAGCACTCGTCCCCGACGGCGCCCGGCAAGGCAAGTCCCGCCGAGCCCGGGAGCGACACGACCACCCCGGCCGCGTCGAAGACCTCGGGAAGCGGCACGACGGGCGGCGGCACCTCGGGCGGTACCTCGGGTGACCCCGGAACCGGCACGACCGGCGGTTCGGGCACGACCGGAGGAACCGGCACCACCGGCGGGAGCACCACGAGCGGTGGCGCGACCTCCACCCCCGACCCCGCGTGCGTGTCGATCGGCGACGGCAAGTACAACTGCACGGTCTGGCGAACCGCCACGTCGTACACCGCGTCCGGCACCGAGGTCGGCGTCCTCAACTCGGGCACCAACTACTTCTACTGCCAGCAGAACCTGGGCCGTCGTGAGACCTACGGCGAGTGGACGAACGTGTGGTGGGCGAAGACCGACGACGACAGCGGCAACGCCGGTGTCTACGTCAGTGACGTCTACCTCAAGGGCGGCGACAACGACGAGCCGGTGCCGGGCCTGCCCACCTGCTGACCAGCCCTGATCGTGTCGCGGACGGGGCGCGGAGTATCGGCTGCGGCGGACGGAGTGAGGCTTCGACCTGGCCGCGGACGTCCCAACGACGAGCCGCCGCACCACGCACAGGAGCCCTCTTTCGTTGGACTAGCGGCTTGATTAGACCCCGTTCCACACCGGTTCGAACTGAGGTGCACGGCTACGTACGTAGCCATCGAAGTAGCCATGTTGCTCAGGGCAAGCCAGTGATGACTGAGGTGCCTGGGCCTGCGACTTGGGGCCTCTGCTGGACTATCCGGAGGGCTTGCTGCACCAGTCGAGGTGGTGCCGACGCCTGGCGAGCTTGTACCTCTTCAATAGCCCCGCTCGGCTACACAGCTATTCGCGGCTGAGGCCGGCGGCCCGGTCGCGCCATCTGACGTCGCAGTAGGGGAGGTAGCGCCAAACGTGCCGAGCCACGTGAAGCGGGGCTGCGGCTGTTGATCAGCCTCAGCCCCGCTGAGTTTTCCTTCTCGCCGCTACACCTACGAGGGGCAGCGGTTGGGCGGTCACGCCGCGTCGCGCATGGGCGATGGCTCGGGCCGTGAGGTCAGACTGGCGGCGAAGGCTCCATGAGTGTCGGCGTGGTCCTTCAAAAGGTGGCTGTACGTACTGCGCAGCATCTCGACTGAGTCGCCTACCCACGCGGCCACGGTGTGCTCGGGGATTCTGTTCTGGAGGCACGTGGAGATGAAGGTGTGCCGGAGGTCATGGAAGGTTGGAAGGTTCCCCTTCTCATCCTTGATCCCTAGCTTCCGCAGCGTGGGCTTCCACAGACATTCGTTGAAGTGGTTCTTGCAGAGGAGGGTGTTGTGTGGCCCCCAGAAGAGGGCCTGTACCGAGCCACGCTGGCAGTCATCGATCTTCTGCTTGTGCTGCCACAGGACGTTTTGTGCGGCCCGCGGAGGGTGGCGGTTCATGTGTTCGTTGAGGGCTTCTTGGAGATGCGGGGGGATCGGAACGTCTTTCGTGGTGAGGCGCGGGCTCGTCTTGAGTCGGTCTATGAGAGTGGACTTGTGACGAGTCTCCTTGGTCTTGAGCACTTGGCGGTGAACGGTGAGCAGCCTTCTGTCTGTGTCGATCACGTCCGTGCACACGGCTAGCGCCTCTGCTTGCCGTACGCCGCAGGCGAAGCCGAGCATCGGGATGGGACGGTAAGGCTCGGGAAACTCGTCATAGATTGCCCAGCACTCGTCTGGGGTGAAGACGTACGCCTCCGTCGCGCTTACGTAGGGTCCGGGGACCTCGTAGGTTGGGTTGGCGGCGATCCTTCCGTTCTGGAGGGCGTCTCTGATAATCATCTTGAAGACCTTCCAGTGGCCTTCGGCCGTGCGGTTGGCGAGGTTCTTGTTGGCCTCCATCTCCTGGACCCAGACCTCTACTTGGGCCCGCTTGATGGTCCGCAGGCGCTTGCTTCCCCAGCGAGGGTTGAGGTGTAGGCGAATAGACACCTCATAGTTCACGAGGGTGCCTTCCTTCGCGCGGCGTCTGCTGAGCCAGTCGGCAGCCCACTCTTTGAAGGTCAGGGATGCTTCGGCGGGCTCCGGAGCTACGCCGCTAGCCATGTTGTCCAGAACGGCTTGCGCCTGAGCTTGGGTTATGCCAACTGACTCGGGGATAGTGGCTCGTGTGCGGTTACCCTCGTCGTTCGTGAGGTTGTAGGACCAGCTATGGCCGCAGCCGCCCTTCTTGGGGCGGTTCTGGTCGGAGCAGTCGCACCGCTTGTAGACAGTGGGCTTGCGTGCCACGGGATACCTCTCGAGATTTCAGTGGGTTCGCGGGTGACTCCCTGGCCAGGGGAGTTTGACTGTACGTAGGCGTAGCCATCGTTGGTCAAGTCGTCGCGTGAGGGGCCGTGCAGTCGGTGAGGCCCCTGTATGCGCAGCTATAACTCTCGTGCCCGCGCCTGATTTTCATTCCGTACGTTCGTCGAGCCATGCCTCGAAATCACGCTCCCGGACCCGAAGAATTCGATCGCTGACGCGTACGATGGGCATATCCCAACTCCTGTAGTTGTCGACCACGGTGCGCTTTGGGACTTCCATCCGCTCGGCAATCGTCTCGAAACTCAGCAACGCATTTGAACCACCGCGAGGCATAGCTGTCCCTGTTCGTTCGTAGGCGCCCCCGGGCGGACCGATCCGGCCGGATGGAGCCGGTTGCGTACGGGCTGGCATGGACAAGTACGTGGATCGGCGAAATCTGTTACACCCGGCGGAGGGTCAGCTCTTCTGCCGCATGCTGGGGATGCTCGGGGAATGTCGGGTGGGCCGGCGGCCGAGGTGTCGGAGGCACTCGGCCCTGCCCTCGGGGGTGGGGGTCGGCGGCCTCGTTGACGAAGTCCGGTGCCCCGACCGAGAGTTCAGCCCCACGCGTAACGGCTCCCTGGCCGCACTCTCTCGTCGATGGACCCACAGGGCGTCGAGATCCGGCGTCGGCGACGAGGGCTGATTGCAGCTGGATGGTGGTGTTCGTCGGTCAGGTCATCGAGACTGCGGCACCAGGTCCGATCGTCGCGGGCGCCCTTGGCGCCTGCTCGTGTTCGCCGACATCTGCTGTGCGGGCCCTGTGCGGAATCGCTGAACTGTTCGATGCTTTCCGTAAAGGATTGGTTATGCTGCCCCAACGCCGCGTCGGAACGTGATCGTCCATTGGTGGGGAGACCGTGATGGTGCGCCCGGATGCGGCACTGTCGCTGATCACTGCAGCACTGGCTTGGGGGGCATCACGGCGTGACCGAAATTTTTGAGGCTCTGGTTGCACGCGCTTCAGCGGGCGGGGAAGACGGAGCGGACGCTATTGGGGCGTTATATGACGAACTGAATGACACCGTGTACCACTGGGTGCGGTTCTACATCCGGGATCGGCATGTCGCGGAAGATCTGTGCCAGGAGGTTTGGCTGAAGGTCGCTCAGAACATCGGCAAGTACCGCGCGGGTACGAGCCTGATGGGCTGGCTGCGCACGATCACGAAGAACACCGCGCTCGACTATCTACGCGCGGTGCAGCGGCGCCCCTCGGAAGCGCTGTACGCCGACCATCTTGAACTCGACCAGCCGCGCCTCGACCAGGACCCTGAAGAGGTCGCTGTACGGCGTGCGCTGGCCCAAGCCGTTGCCTCGCACATGCAAAAGTTGCGCCCTGAGCAACGGCAGGTTCTGATTCTGCGGTTTTTCGATGGGCTCAGCCCGGGGCAGACTGCGCAGATCATGGGTAAAACGAACGGCGCTGTGCGTACCCTCACGGTACGAGCCCTGCGAAGGCTCGCCGCGGTCATGCCGACGGGAGAGTCGTCCTCCGAATTGATCGAGGAGCTGCTGTCGGTGGCAGTGGGCAGAAATAGAGTGGTCGGAACACAGGCAGAGACACGAGAAGCGAGGGCGCATGTCGCGACGCGCTGACCAGAGCGAGAGCTTGGAGCGGGCGCTCGATGGCGGGCCCCTACCTCACGATGAGGACACCCGCCAGATGCTGGCTGCCGCGGGCGCGCTGAAGCCTGGATTCCGACGCAACCCTGCGCAGGTGCGCGCCGCCAAGGACGCGATGCTCCGCGAGTTCGCACACGCTCAGAACCCACCGGAGACCCGAGAAGACGCCGGATCGGGTGACGGCCTGGACGAGCCCGCGATCCATCGCGAGGAGATCGAGCTGCCCGACGGTGGCCAGCTCGTCCTCACGGACATTGAGAACATCTCGCCCGAGCGTGCGGAGTCGACGGCTGCCCGCATCGCGCGCATCCTGGAGAGCAGGGAAAGAGACCGGCAGAGGTGAGCAGCGCGATACTTGGCGGCCCCCACATCGAGGTGCGGCCGTGACCGATTCACTGCCGCCTGTTCAGATCCACATCGTGCGCCCGGGGGACGAGGGCTATGAAGAACTCACCGACGTGGGCTTGGCCAACCTCGGAGGCGAGCGCCACCTGTTCCTGAAGCCTCAGCGCTTCGACTCGGTCGTACGGCAGGTGAGTTCGGCGATGCCGGATCTGCCACTGGAACACGTCGAGCGCCTACTGCGTGAGCACCCCGCGGACTTCAAGGACTTTGACGATCTGCTGGGCTCGATCGAGCCTCCTCCGTTCCTGGACATCACGCCGTTGTCAGATGAACCTGTCCAGTCCGCGCGTCTGCACGGCCGTGCGAAGCGGTGGATGGTCGCCGCTGCGCTGGCGCCTGCGCTCGCAGGGAGTTGGGCGTTGGGCTACTTCACCGCTGGAAGTCCGGTCGACATTCTGGCGAGTGCGGACGCAAGTCCGTCGGGCGTGCAGTCCGCAGCGAAGCCGTTCATCGACGGGGAGTTCCTAGACTTCTCCGAGGCCGGGCAGATCGACTGCAAGCCGATCGCCAACCTGGAAGCGGAGTGCACCGACGCGGACGGCATGGTGATGGCGAGCAAGGCGGCTATCGGGCCGGACAGCACGATCTTCACGTTCTCGTACGGCTCCGAGCGCATTGGACTGAGGATCTTCGGTGACGTGCACTACGCCGAGACCTGGGCGCGACAGGACGGCACGGCCGAGTTGTACCCCAACCTCTCACGCTCCGGCCGGTACGTACTGTGGGGCACGGACGAACAAGGGTTGTCGAAGTATGCGGACTTGCTCCATTCAGAGAAGGCCCGCCAGTCGCCGACCGCGCGGGACTCGGCCTAGAGACCGTCCCGGAACTCCGTGGTGGACGTAACCCGGACGGACTCAAGATCGTTTGCCTGGCATGAACAACATGAAGCGTGTAGCTGCTGGTCTCGCCCTTGCCGGGGCCGCTCTCGTCCTGTCCGGAACCAATGCGGTGGCGGACCCCGACCCCGGCACCGGAGAGGAACTCACCCAGACAACGGGACTCATCGACGCAGTGGGCGTTCTCGGCAACGGCAACAGTAATGAGGACTCCAGCCAAAACGACAACGTGTCCGCGGGTAACAACCAGCAGTTCTCAGGCGATGGGAACTCGAACACCGTGACAGGAACTTTCGGCGGGCAGTCCGTAGACCAAAGCATCCGCGGCTAACCAGCCGAACCAGTTGCGGGACAGCACCGCGGCTGCTTGAACAACCAGGAGGGGCCCGGACCAAAGTCCGGGCTTCCTCCTGCGTGCATGGGTCAGAACGGAGGCTCGTCCCCGTGCGGCGCGGACCATGGATCGTTGGTTGCAGGGTGGCCCTGGGCTGCGGCCTGGTGCTGCGTGCTGGACCCGGTGCATTTGGTGACCTTCGCCGTGGCGTTCTCGAGGCTGGCGCCCACCTCCTCGATGTCCAGCTCGTACACGGTGCGCTTGACGCCCTCACGGTCCTCGTAGGACCGCTGCTTGAGGCGGCCCTGGACGATGACGCGCATGCCCCGCTGGAGGGACTCGGCGGCGTTCTCGGCCGCCTGTCGCCACACGGCGCAGGTCAGGAACAGGCTCTCGCCGTTTTTCCATTCGTTGGTCTGCCGGTCGAAGGTGCGGGGCGTGGAGGCAACGCGGAACTTGGCCACCGCGGCGCCGGAGGGGGTGAAACGGAGTTCGGGGTCGTCGACCAGGTTCCCGACGACGGTGATGACGGTCTCGCCTGCCACGGACAGGGCCTTTCATGACGGAGCCGGCCCGCGCGGGTGCGGGCCGGCCGAGGGGTCAGGAGAACAGGATCGTCCAGGTCTTCGGGCCGGGGATGCCGTCGGCGTCGCCCGCGAGTTCCTGGTGCGCGCGCTGGAAGTCGCGCACGTTCAGGCGGTCCGCCTCCGACCACTTCGGGCCAGGACCCGAGGTGTAGTGCTTGCTGTAGCCCTTCCGGACGAGTTGCTGCCCGAGCAGGGTGATGGACGCGTTGTTCTTGCTGGGGCCGAACTTGTCGACGCCGGGGAATGGCGGGGCGGGCTTGGCGGTGACCTTGCTGGGCAGGGTGCCCAGCAGCTCCTTGAGGGAGGTCTCGCCGGGGACGCCGTCCGCGTCCGCGCTGGTGTAGCCGAGGGACTCCTGGAAGGCCTGGTAGTTCTTGGTGTCGGCGTCTGTCCAGGTGGGGCCGGGGCCCGAGGTGTAGTGCTTGCCGAACCCCTTCTTCACCAGGGCCTGGCCGACCTTGGTGATGTGGTCGCCCTTGGCTCCGTAGCCGTAGACCAGGCCGTTGATGGTGGCCTGGGCGCAGGAGACCTCGGAGCTCGAGCCGCTGCCGGGGAGGGAGCCGCCCGGGTTCGGGGCGGGCGCGTAGTCGCCTGCGGGCATGCCCGCCTTCACCCAGGCGTACAGCTTGGTGCCGGGGCAGGCGGTTGCCAAGCCGTCCCGGTGGCCGCGCTTGGCCAGGGTCCGGCCGGTCTTCTTGCACGCCTCCTCGTACAGTGCGCGGCACGCGGCCAGGGCCTTCGTGCTGGGCTCTTGGTCGCCGCCGATGGCGATCTGGACGCCGATGCCGCTGATGTTGTGGTCGGGGCAGTGGGCGCCCTGCAGGCCCCAGCCGCGGCCCTCGTAGATGTTGCCGGCCTGGTCGACGACGAAGTTGTAGCCGACGCCGCTCCAGCCGTTGCCCAGGTGCTGCGCCTCGATGGCGCGCATGATCGCGTAGCCGGTGCGGGTGATGTGCGCGCCGCCGTCGTAGTGCACGAAGAACTCGGTGCGCTTGCTCAGGGAGACGGACGCCGGGGTGCCGTTCCACAGCTTCGCGCCCCAGGTGGCGCGGGAAATGATCGTGGTCATGGGGGTGGTGCCCTCCGCTTCGGGTGATCAGTGGAGGGCACCGTGCAGGGCGTGGGTGGTTAACGTCGCGTGCTGCCCTGCGGCCTATTCGTCGAGGACCTCGGCGTCCACGACGCTGCCGTCCTCGAGCTCCGGCGGGTACTCGACTGAGAACAGGCTGCGGTCGAGGCGCTCGGCGAGCGCGGACAGGTCGACGGCCTGGTCGTCCGGGCCGGCCGCGATGTCGCCCAGGCCGGTGATCTCGACGGCGACAATCGCGTCCTTGCCGTAGTGCTCGCGGTGCTGCCGCTCGAGGTACCAGGCATCGGCGCGCCAGTCGGGCGACGTGCGGTCCTCCACGGTCTCCTCGACGATGTCGCCAGTGACGGAGTCCCGGAACCGTCGGGTGGTGACCTTGGTGACGATGCCGCCGTCGGCGACCCGGCGGATGTTCATCATGGCGCGCGCGGCCGCCGTGGCGCGGGCCGTGCGGACCTTCTCGTACAGGGCCGCGTACTCCTCCTCGTCCGGGTTCGGCTTCTCGCCTGCCTCGCGGTCCTCGATCTCGGCGCGGCCGCGGGCCATCCACGCCAGGAAGCTCGAGCGGGAGACCCCGGCCATCTCGGCGGCCAGCTCGACAGCAACGCCCGTGCGCGACGCGCCGACGAGGCGTGCCTCGACCTCGTCGGAGAGCAGGCGTGGGCGACCGCTGTGGCTCTGTGGCCGGCGTGCCTTGCGTCGGGTGGACATGGTGTTCCTCGGAGAGCGGGTCAGCGGTTGGACATGAACATGTGCCCGCAGGCTGGGCAGGTCGTGTGCGGGGCGCGGCCCTCGTCGTCGGGACTGAGTTCGTCGTCGCGCTCTCTGTCGTCGGGCAGGTGCAGCAGGGGCGTCTCGTCCTCGCGGCCGCTGCCGGGCAGGGTCTCGGGGTCGACCTGGCGGAGCATCTTGTCGATCTCCTCGTGGGGGATGGCCAGGGAGTCGAACAGCTCCGCCTCGTTCGTGGCGAGGTCCTCGAGGACCTCGGCGAGTTCGCGCGGATCCCATCCGCCCTCGCCGGGGAGCCTGTTCAGCTTGATGGCGAGGGCCTCGGCTTCGGCGTCGTTCCTCGACGACCAGCCGCGCAGGACGGGGACGAGCCAGCCGCCGTCCTCGTCGATGACGATGCCGCTCGGCGCACGCATACCGCGTGACTGCATTTCGATCAGGGATTCACGGCGGCCGTGGCCGTGGAGGGTCTGCTGGGTGCGTTCGTCGATGACCGGGATCTCCACCAGGCCGTGCATGTCGATTGACGCGATGATGAGTTCGAGTTCATGCCGCTTGGGGTTACGAGCCGCTGGTGTCAGGTCGGTGAGCGGCACGTAGGTGGTGAAGCGCGGGGGCCTGGCGATCGTCTCGGTCACGGCTGGTGCGGTCCTCTCCCGTGCGTTGGTGTCCGGCAGCGGGGAGAGCTGCGAGCCCGCGGACTTCAACCGCGGCGCCCCGCCTCGCAAGCAGGGCGATGCCGTCATGGCCGACCCTCGCCCGCCGCCGGGCCGGTTCCGCCCTCGTTCCGGATGGGGCGGAGCCGGAGCCCAGCCGCTTTCGGTGACGTCGCCGAATGCCGCAGAGCCGCAAGGAACGTAGGAGGGCGCACCGTTAACGTCGCGTCCTACCAAGTGATTTGCCTGGGTGTACTATTCGGATCGGCTGGGAGAGCAACCCAGCTACCTGGGCCTAGGTGTAACAAGAATCGGCCGGCGACGTACCTCCATGCGACGTCCCGAGACACCCCGCCCGGGAGGACCAACACCCTGGGCCACGGCGTCCGGGGGCAGAGAGGAACACCCCGATGTCAAATGACGTCGCCGACGACGGCAACCAGGGCGAGGAGACCGTAGGCCTCCCTTTGACGTCTCTCGCGCTGATCGGCGCGCTCGCCCGCGCTATGGAAGATCACCAGAGAGAAGTCATCAAGCCGCGGAAGGACGCCCCGCGCGACCCTCTCATCCAGGGATTCGAGGCGACGAAACAGCCGAGTCTCGTCGTGGAGATCGACGGCGAGGAGGTCGGCCACTACAAGGTCAACCTCACGGGAGACCGGTTCGAGATCGAGGACCGGGCCAAGTTCGACGAATACGCGGAGGACAAGGGCGAGATCGACATCGTCATCACGGCGAAGCCCGCGTTCGTGGATGCGGTCCTCGCCCACGCCCACCGGAACCCGGAGACGGGCACCGTCTTCGACTCGCGGACCGGCGAGGAAATCCCGGGGATCAAGTACATGCCGGGCGGGAAGCCCACCGGCACCGTCACCTGGACCTGGAAGAAGTTCAAGGGGCAGCCGATCGGCAAGGGCGTGCTCTTGGCGGCGTACAAGCGCGGTCGGCTCAACGAACTGCTGCGAGAGACACCGGAGTTGCTGCCCAAAGCGCAACCCGGCGCGAGCGAGTGACGACGGCCGCCCGGCCCCCTGCGGCCGGACCCTTCTCCTCAGGGATCAAGACCATGACCACCACCGCGCCCGCCCACACTCAGAAGCTCTCCGACCGCGCGCACCGCGTCCTCTTCGAACTCGCCCTGCACCCCGACGGTGCGTGGGTCGACGTGACGTCCGTCTGCACCAGCCTCGGACTGAATTCCCATGAAGTGCGCAGCGCCCTCACCGAACTGCGCACCGCGGGCATGACGGAGAGGAGGCGGTGCATGGCCCGCAGCCGGACCACCAGCCGCCGGACGCACCACACTTACTTCCGGCTGACGGACGACACCACCAGCGAGGCCGCTGCATGAGCCGCCTGCCCAGTCCCACGGCGGTTCGTCACAACCGGCGTCGCCCCTACTACGTTCACGTGGAGTCGACGACCGTCCGCAACACGCGCCTGAGCTACCGCGCACTTGGGCTGCTGACCTTCCTACTTGATCAGAAGGAGGGGTGGCAGGTCCGGTCCGATCAACTCTCCAAGGGTGAAGGGCGCGAGGGGCGTGAAGCGATACGGACCTCGCTGCGCCTGCTTGCCGCTGAGGGCCACTACCGCCTCGAGCGGCGCCGACTGCTCAACGGCAAGGTCGTCATGGGCACGGCTGTGTCTGAGTTTCCCGTGGACCAGTGGATCAAGGATCACGAGATCTTCAGCACCCAGAAGGATCCGGCCGTCCCGGTGGTCGAGCAGGAGGACGGCACGTTCTTCGTCGAGTACCCCGACGGCAGTCGCGGCAGCGACGGGTTCGAGACCGACCCCTACGGCGAGGAGCCCCCGGCCGACCCGGAGTTCGAGCCGGCGGTGAAGCCCACGGTCGACGAGGAGCCCGCGATCGAACCGCCGGAGAAGCCTGTCCGCACTCGCAAGCCCCGCAAGACCCCCGAGGAGAAGGCGGCCGAGGCGGAGGAGAAGGAGGCCGCCGCCGACGAGAAGGCCAAGGAGAAGGCCGCTCTCGACGAGGGGGCGACGGCAGGGGCGCAATGGTGGTGGGGCACCCCGGAGAAGGACGGGCAGCCGGTCAAGAAGGGCCGCGTGTACGAGCTGATCGACGAGGGGAAGATCCCGCGGTTCGTCGGCAACAAAGGCCGCGCCTACCACGGTGTCCGGGCTCTGGTCCGCAACGCTCTCATGGCGGGTTACGACCGCGGCACGATCGCTACCGCCCTCGAGACCACGAAGCGTGCGTTCCCGAGTCAGCAGCAGTTCGAGGACGCGTGCGCCGCGGCGGCTGGGGTCCACATCGACCGGCCCAGGTTCAACGGTGCCCGCAGCGTGCCGTACAACGACGCGAACACCTGGGGCGACGACACGAATCCGTCGTCCACCACGCCCATCGGCACCAACGACTCTGACGACGCCACCTTCGGTGTTCTCGTACGACCGTAAGGAGCGCCACGATGTCGGTCACCGCGGCTACCCCGCCGACCGCGCCGGCCCGCGGTATGAACGCGCTCGGCGATCTGAGTGCGCACCTCGTGCGCGTATTGGAGAACAACGGCGCGGACATGTCCCAACTCGGTGTGCCGCCCCAGCCGAAACCAGAAGACGGACTATGGGAGGACGTGGCCGTGCCGCAGGCTCGCGCGCGACGGAGCATGTGGCGCAACAGCATCATCGACGCCGCCCACGACGACTATCTGGCATTCCGCTTCGATCACCTCGACGAGGCGCAGAAGCCGAAGACGTTGCAGCACTGGCTCGACTCCCTGGTCGAGGCGAAGAAGCTAGACGCCCGGCCGGAGACCCTGAACATGATCCTCCCGGGGAACATCGGCAGCGGGAAGACCGCTGCGGCGATCTCACTGGGGAACGAGGCCGCGGAGCGCGGGCTATGGACCCTGTTCGTGAAGCACGCAACGTACCTGACGTGGCGTCGCCCGGATTCGGCGCCGCACAACATGAAGGCGTGGGAGGTCCGGAAGAGGTTCGTCGAGTGCGACCTGCTGGTCCTCGACGAGTTGTGCGGCGAAATGGACGTGACAGCCACCGAGTTCGCTCGGAAGGAGACCATCGACCTGATCGACGCACGGATCGCGGCCGGACGACCCACGGCGTACACCACGAACCTGCGCAGCCGCAGGAAGCCGGGAAGCCAGGCAATGGGCGTGGTGGACATCCTGGGGGAACGATTGCTGTCCCGACTCGAGTCCTCGGCATACGTGGCGAAGATCGTCGGTCCAGACAGGCGGAAGCCGGCGCAGCCACTGGACTGGTGATCAGGGGGCGGATATCCCTGTGTGTCCCAGTTGCTGACGGGGCGTGAGTTGCTAACAGCGCCGCAAGAGGCGAAAGACGTTATATCGTTTAATCGACCCGGAAGGCTATGAGCATACGCCGACCGGGGAGACCCGAACGAGAGGAAAGGTGTCTTGAAACGTCTGTCCCCCGGCTCCGACACGGACGGGAAACCGAAGGTTCTCGACGACTCCGGCGTACCGCCGCTCAGTGGATGGGAGCGCTTCGGCGCCGGCCTGACCGCGCTGGGCGGGGTCGCCGTCGGAGGCCTCGGCTTCTACGCATCGTTCGATGCCGTATCCAAGGCTGCCGCGTCCTGGGGCTTCACCGAACCCTGGGTCCTGCCCACCGCCATCGACTCGGCCATCCCCGTCTTCACCGGGGCGTACCTCTTTCTCATCCGTATGGACATGCCGCTGTGGTGGGCGCGGCTCGTCCCCTGGGCCCTGAGCCTGATCACCTGCGCGCTGAACGTCGCGTCCGGCGACTCCTTGTGGTCCAGGGTCTCCCACGCCGCCATGTCCCTGCTCTGGGTCGCGGTCTCCGAGATCGCCGCGCACATCTACGCCGTCCGGATCGGCGCGGCCACTGGGCGCGGCCGCCGGATGGAAAAGGTTCGGTGGGCCCGCTGGATGCTTTCCCCGCTGCCCACCTTCCTGCTCTGGCGTCGCATGCAGTTGTGGGAGGAACGGTCGTACGAAACGGCCCTCCTGCTCGAGCGGGGGCGAATCGTCTACCAGGCGCAGCTCCATGGCCGGTTCGGGCGGGCGTGGCGCAGGAAGGCGCCTGTGGCGTCGCTGCTGCCGCTGCGACTCGTAGGCGCTGGCGTCCCGCTCGCCGAGACGGCCCCCGCTGGTCTGCGTGCGGCGGGCATCGAGCCCACGGGCGTCTTCGCCTCGATGCCCGAGCCGCCCGCGCTCACACCCCCGGCCGCTCCCGTCCCGACACTGACCGCCGTGCCTACCCCGGCCGCGCCCCCGACTCCGTCCGTTCTGCCTGCCATCAGAAGGCCACGCCACGTCACGCTCGCCGTGCCCCCGCAGACACAGGGCGGCATCCCGCAGTGGAGCACCGAGAGTGAGCTGTACGAGATCATCAAGGACGTCATCGACAACGGGCGTCGGGAGGTGTTCAACGGGCCTCTGACTGGCAGGGCAATCGGGCTGGTTCTCGGTAAGTCCCAAGGGGAAGGCCGTAAGGTCCGCGGCCGGCTCATCGAGACCTACGCCGCCACGAAGGGCATCATCATCCCGGACAAGGCCACTCTCGACGACGTCTACGTCCTGTTCAACCAGGCGCTGACGCCAGCCGGCCCGTAAGGCATCCTGCCCCTACCCGTACCGAAGTGGCGGGCCCCCTTCCTGGGGTGCCCGCCACCTGCATGATCGGACGCTTCTTTATGACACCGGAGATCCTGGCTCGGATCGCCACCGCCCGTGCTGCCCGCGACCTGTCCGACCTCGCCCGGCTCCTGCTCGCGGAGACAGCGACGACCACCAGCCCGACGGAGCGCATCGAGAAGGCCCGCCGCTTGCGGCAGGTGGCCAACGAGGTCGTCGACCTGGTCGTGCTCGCCGAGGCGCTGGAGGGTGTGTCCTGGGGGGAGATCACCGAAGCCCTCGGCCGACGGGACCCGGGCACCGTGGAGCGGGAGTTCGCCGAGGACGTCGCCGAGTGGAGCGCCAAGTCCGAAAAGGAACTGGAACGGGCGGCCGAGGGGCACTCGGCCCTTGACGAGTGGTACGGCCGTCACCGCGAAGACCAGGACCCGGAGCTCTCAACTCCTGTCGCGGATCTGCTGAACAGGCATTGAGCGACCCGACCAGACGGGTAGAATAGTAAGCCGATGGCAATGGTGAGAGGTTAAGCCCTCTGCTGTTGCATCCTCCGCGGGAGAGCAACCCGGGGAACCACGAAGTGAGGGAACACCCAGATGCCTGGTACCACCACGCCTTTGCATGACCGCAGATCCCGGAAGCCGACGGGCAAACCGAGCCCGCCCATGATCCTCATCGCCGGTACGGACAAGAGCGGTCGCAGCCACGAGGCAGCAGCGGGCACAGCATCCGATCTGGTCGGCATGTCGTACTGGATCCAGGTGGGTGGCTCGTCCAACACTGCCGACTACTACGGCCGTATCCCCGGCGCTCGCTACGAGATCGTGGAGCACGACGGATCGCACGCGGACATCTGCGGCGCGATTCGCTGGGCGTCCACCCAGCCACTGCACAACGGCAAGCGCAACATGATCGTCTTCGACGACGGCAGTGCCCTGTGGGACATGCTCAGTGACGAGGTCGCTCTGGTCTCCCGCAAGCGCGCCGAGCGCCGGGCCCAGGTCAACGGCCGTCGCAGCGCCCGACTTGACGACCCTTACGTCGACGAGGACCGAGACCTGTGGGTCAACGCGAAAGACCGGTGGGGCGAGGTGCTGTGGCTCCTGCGCCAGCACCCTGGCCCGGTCGTCATGGTGGCACGCCAGGAGGTCGTCACCGCCTATGCGAACGACAAGCCCACCCGACAGACCACACGCCGGCTCAAGGCCGAGAAGAACCTCTCAGCGGCCGTCGACGCAGTCGTTGAACTCCATGGGATCGACGAAGGCTACGTCACGGGCGTGCACACCATGGAGTACACGCTGGAGGCGGGCCGACAGTACCGGTTCGCCGGGATCGACCACCTGCTGAGGAAGATGGGCTACGAGAATTCCGCCGCCACTCGCCAATCGACTGAGTCTCGGCCTTGGGCGTACCTCAACGAACAGCGCCTCCAGCAGCAGCCAGTCCCGCCCGCTCCCGCGCAGCACCCTGGCTTGACGGGACCACAGGCCGTGGAGCTGATCCACCAGGCCCTCACCAATAAGAGCGACCCCGAAGCGTGCCTGCACGACGTCCGCGAATACTGGGGCAAGCGCACTCTGTCGCAAGTTCGCACCACGACCAAGTTGTGGGGCGAAATAGACGCGGACGCCCTGATCACCAGGTCCCTGGAGTACGTCAAGGAAGAGGCCAGTAAGCGCAAGCAGGCCGAAGGGAGCGGGTCTGAGCAGACCGCTCCCAGCTCTGCCCAGTCGGCCGAACCCGAGCACCAGGATCAAGCACGTACGCACCAGGAGAACGAAGAACTGGACCCTTCGCCCAAAGACAGCGATATACCGGTGTCCTCGGAACCTCCTGAGGAAGCGGAAGTCGACCCGCCCCCGCCACCGGACCCGGAGACCCAGGATCCGCCGCCGGGCGAATCTCCGGAGGACACCAGCGCCGCCGAGGAGCCGCAGGATGTCCCCGCTACTCCCCGGCCCGCGGCCCGGAAGATCCGCAAGAGGCCGAACGAGGGCCGTGCACTTAAGGCGCTCAACGCTGAGGCTGACGTCCAGGCCCGGATCAGGATGATGACTGTGGGTGAGCACCTCGGGCCGATCTCCGAGGAGGGCGACCCGACCATGACCGTTCTCCGGGACTACCTCCAGAAGCACCGGCCAGCGATCATCGCCCAGCTCGACCAGGAGGGGCAGACGGAGCTCGCCGCCTACTACCGGGACGTGACCGTCGACCCGCAGATTCAGCAGCGGTTCGCCTCGTACTTCGCGGGCGTGCCTGCGGGGCAGTGAAGTGACGTGAGGCGATGCGCGCCCGGCCCCCTCGGGCGCGCTCCTCCGGCGTGCCGCGCCCATCTCGATCTCATCACCTCACGTCACCTCAGCCCGGCGCGCTCGCGCGCCTCACCCTCTCTGCAGGCGCGCCCAGGTGACCGTGCGCCGATCCCTTGCGCGTTCCGACCGCGCCGACCCGCACCCGCGCCGTCCTCCTGGCGCGCCGACCCACGCGCGCTCGGGCGCGCCCCGAGACTGGGCGCGCCCCGCGCCGACCCGAGCGCACTTCCACGCGCGTGCCCAGGGGTGCCCATCGGGCGGGTACACGCCCCACCCGCGCCGCGCGGCGCGGCGCGCGCCTGCCGAAGATCGCGCGCGGATTGGCCGGACCGACGGCCCGCGCCGAGATATCTACGCGGAGGAGCGCACTGGGCAGCGCGCCGTGGAGCGCGCCTTTGACCTGCCAATTTCCGGATCGCGCCGCGCGTCCACCCCCGCGCGTCACGGCAGGCGCGGGCCTCCTAGACCTCGTCGACTACGCGCGGCCCTGGTGGCGCGCCCAGCGGCGCGGTGATCGCTGCTCGAGTGCGCGTGCCCTGCGGCGCGGATGGCCGCGCGGGGGCGCGTCGGTCGGGTGGCCGCGCGTCGAGGGCCGCGCCCGCCCCGCGCGAGGCCGCGCCTCGAGCGCGCCCCGGGCATGGTGATGGGCGCGCCATCGGGCGCGCCCTCGAGTCGTGGACGATCAGTCGGTTGCGACTACTGCGCGCCCTGCCTGGCCGCGCGCCGGAGGGCGCGCCTCCTCCTCCGTGCCTCCGCAGCTTGCTCGAGCTCCCCTCCGCGCTCCTGCCGCAGTAGCTTCATCAGCTCCTCGGGGTGTCGCTCACCGAGGAGCTTGAGCGCCTGCAGCCGGACGTTGGGCTCGCTCGGCATCCGCCCCTCGCGGGCCTCCCCGTACTGCACGCCGTAGCGCAGGAAACGGGCCTCGGACTCCACTCGGCGACGGAAGCCGCCGGTGCGTCGTTCCTGCGCGTTGCCGCTTTCTCCGGGGGGCGGCTCGGGCATGAAGCGGGCCGGCTCCTCGAGCATCTGCCGACAGATGTCCGCAGCCCTTACAGCTACTCTCGGTGAGCGGAAGGCGAGTGCTTCGACCCAGGGAGACGTCGGCGCCAGGACCGGCTCGTTGAGGACGAACCCCGTCCACCGGTCGACGAAGGAGTCGTCGTCGAGGACCGCCAACTCCTTCGCGTGCTCGTGGGCCAGGTCGTCGACGACGTCCTCGACAGGCCGCATCGCGGCCTTGATCGTCTCCTGCCACGGCGCGATGCGGGCCTTCTGCCGTTTTTTGCTCTCCCCCTCCTGGATGGGGTTGAAGAACTTCGCCCGGCGGACGGCCGTCTTGAGCGCCTCGAGCGTGCGGGGGGCGAGGCGGGGATCGTGGAAGGCTGGGCCCTGGATCTCCCGCGGTGCGCGCTTGTCCCTCCCGCCCATGACGTACTCGACGACCGTGCCCATGAACGCGTCTTCACTCATCTGCGACAGGCGCTTGATCTCGGCCGCGACGCGCTGCGCATCAGCCATAGGTGAGTTCCTCCACTTTGGGTGTGACCCGTGCTCTCGGGCCGTTGTTCGGGCGGTGTCCGCTGGCATAGAGCGGGGTGGCCGCACGGTCGCGAACAGCGTGTGCCGGATCCTCGCAGGAGCAACCACTCCCCGGCCCCGAGTGCTCTACACGCACCCGGTGACTCGATCCCAATTGGCCAAGGGACCCAACGGGCGGGAGGAACACCCCCACTCTTGCGAGCGGTGTGGTCTTGCGCCACTGAACCCTGGACCGGAATCTCAAACGCGTTCTTCGCGGCAGCGATACGGCCACCTCGTTGCAGATGGTACCCGCCGGCCGGGGGCCAGACGCGCCTCGCAGACCCTATTCGGCCTGCTGAGGCGTCTTCCTGGTGGTCAGGACCTCGATCATCGGAGCGAGCTTGGTGGGCTTCCACACGAGGTCGTAGCTCGTCTGGGAGGCCGCCAGTGCGCCGAGGATGGTGACCGTGGTCAGCTTGCCGTGGTGGAACTGGTCCCATCCGCCGTCCGCCGCCACAGCGACGACGCCGGCGACGAGCGCGGCCACGACGGCGACGACCTTCTTGTAGCTCGCCGACCAGGCGGGGCGCTGCACGATCGCGGTGAGCAGCGGGAGCACGGCGCCTACCTGGACGCTGGTTGACAGGGATTCGAGTGTTGCAGACATGGGTTGCCCTTCATGCGGAGTTGCGTGACGGGCGGACTGTGCGCGCGGCTGGGCCCTTGCGTCGCGTGCTGGCTCAGCCGCCGGGCCTGTTGTCCAGGTCCTCGGCGATCTCTCGCGGCGGGGGTGGGGCGGGACGCTCGTAGAGCGTGACGACCAGGGCGCGGAGCTGGTGGATGTAGTCGATGGCCGCGGCCTTCCAGCGCCTCCACTGCCGTTGCTCCTCCTCCAGCCGCTCGACCCGGTTCTCCAGCGTGGTCACCCGATCGAGCATCTGCACGTTCGTCGCGCGGTGCTGCTCCAGAAGCTGGGTGAAGCCTTGGGCCATGGCCTGCACCGAATCCACAGTGTCGGTCTTGCGTTGATTCCCTCGGTACACCAGCCACGCCCCGCCCAGCACACCAGCCATGCCGAACACCGGGCTGAGGACAGGCGCCAGAGAGGCGAGCCACTCCACAGGGGGCCTCCTCGGGCATCGGTCGTCAGATGGGGTGCGCGGGAGCCGGGGCTCGAAGGCCCGCGGCTCCCCGCGGCCCGAACGCTGCACGACCGGCGTGCCTTACGTCGTGTGCTTGAGACGCCTACACCGCGGGTGCCTCGTACGGCACGAGATCTTCGATCGGCTGACCGCAGCGCATGCACAGGCCGCGGTAGATCGGTGCTTCTGCGTTGGGGTAGTAGTCGCCGTGGAACGGCTCTCCTTCCACGAGGCAGTCGGGGGTGCGGCATGTGGCGGTGAGGGGGACCGCCTGGGGCTCGTCGTCGTCGATTTGAGAAGCCATGAGCTAGTCCTCTCCGATGATCATCCAGTAGATGTTGGTTGCAGCCGCGTTGGTACGTGTGAGCCAGATCGTCATGCCGCTGGAGCTCACGCTGGAGCAGCCGACCCCGAGAACCTGCGTTCCGGGTGCGGCCGTATTGGCTGTCAAAAATCCCCGGAAGTTGGTTCCCTTGATGGCGCCGCCGGAGAGCGTGACAGACGTGGGGGTATTGGCCACGGGGGTGATCGTGACGACACCCACGCTGATGTTGTCGGCACGCAATACTCCAGCGGCGCGGATACCGGCGTCCCCCGTCAGCGTCATGTTCCCGCTCGGTCCCGCGCTGAGAATCGCCGTGCTCTTCCCCAGGAAAAGACGACCGCCGTGCTGCACCGACGTGGAGGCATTGAGCCGTTCAGCGACCCAAAAGTCGTTGCCGAAGTAGGTGCGCCACTTGTAGGTGGCGCTGTCGGCGGAGTCGACGAATGTTCCGCTGTTGAGTCCGAGGTTGGCATCCGCAGCGCCGCCAGTGACGTTGACGACCGCCTTGTTCGTGCCGTCGTCGGACGTCCAATAGATGAACGGGTAGGCGTGGTTGGGCTCGATGCCGATCTTGTTTCCGCCCGTGCCGTACCCGATGAAACTGGAGGAGTTCATCACGATGCGAGGGCCCGAGGCAGCCGTCTGCACCGTGGCACCCGTGATCGTCTTTCCGTTGATGGCGTTGGCGTCGAGTTTGTCCGCCGTGATGGCTCCGGCCTTGATGTGCGTGGCTTCAACGGCCCCTGCCGCGATCTTCGTCGCGGTGACCGAGTTGACAGCGAGCTTGTCGGCCGTGACAGCGAGCGCGTTCAACTTGTCCGTCGTGATCGCCAGTGAAGCGATCTTCTCCGCGGTGACGCCCAGAGCGATGAGCTTGTCAGTGGTGACCGCCCCAGCAAGGATCTTCGGCGCGGTGATCGCCCCGTCAGCGATCTGCACCCCCGGGACGACCGGGCGGACCGCCGCGTTGTCGAACCAGGCGTCACCCGCGGTCGCCAGCACGACCTGCATACGGATGGCCGCACGGACCGTTCCCGCCGGCGCCGTGACGGTGCCCGACACCCGCGACCACGCATCCGGTACCGGTGCGCCGGTCGTGCCGACGACGCCGTACCCGAGGATCACGCCGGCGGCGTCCTCCCACCGCGCGTGCATGTTGACCGAGGTGCCCACCCAGTCCGCGGACACGAAGCAGTCCGCGGCCAGGTAGAACTGATCCCCCGGCAGCGCCGGGATCAGCGTCAGCGGGACATCCCGGTACACGGCGGTGGCCGACCGGCTGTCGACCTTCAAGGAGCTGGCCGAGCCGTTGCCCTTGGTCTTGTCCTGCGTCGCGTAGGACAGGCCGAGGATCAGCGCGGCCGTGACCGCGCCTTCAAAACTCGGGTCCGGCAAGATGTTCGATCCGCCGGTGACGGTGAGCTTGTCCGTCGTGATGGCGCCGGCCGCCACGGCGTTCGCGGTAACGGACCCCGCGGCCAGCTCAAGCGCGGTAACCGAGTTGGCTTGCAGCTCCCGCGCGCTGATCGCGTCAGCGGCAACTTTTCCGGCCGTGACCGCGTCGGTGGCGAGCGCCGCGGTGTTGACCGCGCCGTTGGCGATCTTCCCCAGGGTGACGGCGGCTTTGGCGAGCTTCTCCTCAAGGACCGCGCCCTCAGCAAGCGCGGTGGTCCCCACGGCCCCGAGCGCGAGCTTCGCCGCGGTGACCGCGTTCTGAGCGAGCTTGACCTCCGTGACCATGCCGTCGACCAGGTCCTGCTCCACGGCCTGCCGGGGCTGCCCCTGGACGGTCGTCGACGGCTGACCGGTGAGCGCCGCGGTGTTCTGCGCGACCAGGCGCACCCACACGACGTCGTAGCCCGAGACATGGACTGTGGCCGTACCGCCGAGCTGGGCGGTGATCGTGGCCACCTGCGTCGCCAGGCCGGGAGTGAAGTCCGCGGTGTTGCCGACGTGGACCTGGACCAGGGCGAAGTCGGTCGGGGTCTCGGACGAGTCGTCCCACAGGCCGTCCCAGCCGATCACGAGACCGGCGAGCACGGACGCGACGGTGGGCGGGGACGGCGTGGGCGGCGGGATGGTGTTGACCGGGACGAGGGCGACGGCCCCGTCCGGCTGCACGCCGACACTGCCCTTGAGGACGCCCTCGTCGTCATAAATGTCGAGGGAACCGCCCTCGATGCTGGCGCTGTTGAGCTGATTGGAACGTTCGAGCGCGGCCAGCCGGTCCTCGATCTCCTTGAAGTAGGAGGCGAATTGCTTGGCCTTCTCCCGCTCGTCCAGGTGGAAGGACGACACCCGTCTCCCCCTCCGTCTCTCCACGGCCACCGGGATCTCCGGGACAGGCGGGAGAGTGGAAGGGGGAAGGGGTTAACGTCGCGGCCTGGTCAGCCGTAGAAGTCGCTGCGGGTCAGCGAGAGGACCGCGGTGCCGGCGGCCGGGTCGATCTCCTCGGCCACGATGCGGTGCCAGATAGCGAGTTCACCGATCCACGGCACGTCGACCTGGAGGAGGATGCGGTCGCCGAGCGCCCAGGAGCCGAGCGCAGCGTTGGGGTGATGCTTGATGGCGACGGACGGGATCGTGAGCTGCTGACCGTGCCTCGCCCGTTCCTGCCGTCCGACCTGGGTCAACGCCGAGAGGTTCGCGGTGTTCTTACGGGCGAGGACCCTGGCCCGGCGCACCCGCTTGTCGTCCAGAAGGACACGGACCCGGGGTGTTTTCTGCCCCGAGCCCTTGCCCAGCACGTAGATCTGGTTGGCGAAATAGTCGCCCTGCCCCTGGGCGGTGGCGTACTCGATGATGTTCTCGCTGGAGGCGAACCGCAGATCGCCGCGGACCCTGCCCAGCCGCCGAGTGCCCAGGTCGACGTGATGCCGGATCACCTCCTTCGACCCGTCCCAGAAATGCCGCTCCAGAAAGTCCGCCTGCGCCAGATTCATCACCTCAGTGATCGTGTTGCCGCAGTCGGGGCTGTCCCACCACAACAGCTCCCACGGATCGGCACCGGACGCCGCACCCAGCTTGTAACCCGAGTCGTGCGAATCGAGCGTCACCGCCAGCTTGCCGCGCTGGAAGGACTGGAGGTGAGCCCAGACGTGCCGTACGACGTCGTATGCGTCCCACCGGGTGGTGATCTTGTCCTTCGGCCTTGGCGGCATCTTCCGCTTCGGACGGGTTCCGTCGATGTAGCCGTCATGATTTTTGTCCCGCCCCTCCCACGCATATTTCTGGGGGACCTTCGCACCCGAGCGGATCACCGATCCGAGATACGGCATCGCGTGGGGGTAGGCGGTGTAGCCGGCGCACACCACCTTCATGGCCTGCCCCTCGTACGACACGTTGGTCACGATGCCGCCCCACCGGATGTTGCCCTCGAACTCCGCGTACAGGGCGGTGGCCCACTCGGAGATGACCGGCATCCCGTCCGGCTTCGACATCAGCCGCATGTACTCCGGCTCGATCGTCCCCTGCATCAGACCGGGCCCGTTCAGCTCCCGCCGCGGAGGGCTGTCCGGCACGAACGGGACGTCCCAGTCCAGAAAGTCCCCCGTCGTGACCCGCTGGGCGATGTACCGCCACGCCATCAGGCACTCACCGGCGCCTGCTCGTAGGCGACCTCCACCGACAGCACGGTGTATGCGTCGGCCCGCACCACACCGGTGACGCCACTCGTACCGATGCCCTCGACCGCCAGCGTCAGCACCTCCCCCCGGTCCGCCGGAGCGAGCGTGAAGCGATGGCCGCACTGCACCGCGAGGCGGCCCACCTGTACCGCCGCCGCGTACGGCATCCCCACCCCCCGCTGCTCACCGAACGCCACCCGCACCTGCCCGTACGCCTCCGCCGTATCCGGGTGCAGCAGTCCCGCGATGTGGGCGTGCACGCTCACATGCGTCGCCCACGGCGGGACCCTCTCCGCCCACGTCGCCCCGAGCGGGAAGACCTCCCACACATCCGTGACCGGGCCGACGTCGTCCGGCGGTGTCCACGCCCCGAACAGGTAGCGGCGCACGGTCTGCGTACGGGGCCGGGCCATCTGCCGCAGGTCCGTGACCATGCCCGCGGTCACCGCGCTCGTCGACGCCGGCACGTCGACGCGGGCCAGCGTGATCGCGGTCGAGTCGGGCGCGATGTCGAGGACGCTCGTGGTACCCGGCGGCACATCCGAGATGACCCGGGTGAACACGTACGGTCCGACGGTGGGATCCTCGGGCTCCGGCCACGTCTCCCCGCCGTACGGGTCCTCCACCCGGGCGACGATCAGGTCCGTACGGGGCCCGTCGACCCCGGTCGCCTCGATCACCACCTGCTCAGCCGTCGGCAACCGCGCCGCGTACGACTGGGCGCCACCGCCCGCAGCCGCCCGCCGCCGGGCGACCAACGCCCCCGCGCCGACCTGAACCGCGCCCGCCGGGGCCTCCAGCGCGGTCACCAGGAGATCCGCCGGGCCCACGATGCCCTCACCACCGCACACGGCCGCCTCGACGACCAGGCGCAGCGTCTCCTCACTCGCCGTCGTGCCCTCGATAAACCACGGAATGCCGTCCCACGTCATCTCTCACCGCTCCTTGTCCGTACCGGAGAAGAGAGGCTGAACGGCTCGTACGCCTACTGTCGCCCACTCACCACCAGCCGTAGGCGTCACGCCATTTGATCTCCACCCGCGGACCGTCCAAATACTTCGCGGAGGACCGGGTGTAACCCAGGACCGCAGTCCAGTACCCGGGCGGGATCGCCATCGCGCCCATCCTCGGACTCGCCCGCGTCAGCTTGTCGGCCACCGACGCCGTAGCCGAACCCCTGGTGTGGATCACCGTGCGCGCGAACGGGCGCGGATCGATCGTCACGTGATCGTCGGCCCCGATCGTCATCGCCAGCTGAACCGCCCACAAATTCGGCGTCAGCATGACCCTCGGGTTCTTGCACGGCCCGTGGATCACGATCACCGGATAGGTCGGCAGCCGGCCCAACTGCTTCACCGACGCCGTCTTCCGCGACGTGTTGAAATACGCCTGCCCGTCATTGAGAACAGGCCTCCACGGACGCGACGGCCGGCCCCCCAGGTAGAAGTCCCACAACTCCTCGGACTTCTCCGTCTCGTCGTAGAACCGGTCATCGACCGCCACGAACTCGGCCACCACCGGCGTGTAACCCTGCCTCGTCAGCCGGGAATGGGAGACCGCCAGCTTCCGGGGACGCCCGTACATCCGCCGCGTACGGCCCGCCGTCCTGTGCAGAAGCCACGAGACCCGGGTCGACTTCATACGGATCGCATCGGCCCGCCACACCTGCCGCAACAGGTCAACACCCTCCGATCCCCAGTCCCACGGCCCGCCCCGCTTGTGCGCGTACGCCATCACCAACTCGCTGTCACTCCAGTCACCGATCCGCGCGCCGCGCGCCCATGGACGCATCGGCCAGTGCCGGTCCACGGGGCCGTCCACGCCGTCGACACCCAGCTCGAACGTGACGGTGGTCTGTCGTTGATAGTCCCGGCCGAGACGGATGCCGTCCTCGCCCGGCAACGCCGCATCGCCCACCTGCGGGTCGGAGAAGGAAACATCCGGCTCGGCCAGGCAGTAGATGCCTGAGGCCCGACGGCCGAAGGTCAGCGCAGCGCCCGGCAGGTTGTCAGCCGCGTTGTAGCCGAGGTGCCAGTCACCGTCACGCATTGGCGCCCCCTCCCAGACGGATGCGGCGCAGCTCGAACATGGCGTCCTCCAAAGCATTTCCAGTCGATTCGACCGCACCGATGTTCAGGTTGAGGTCACCGCCGACGAGCGCCCCGGCGGCCGTTGAAGTGGTCGTCCGGGAGCGGGGCCTGCTCGCCGTGGTGCTGCGCACGGCGCCGTTCGCGTACTGACGGAGGGCTCCCTGGGCGAAGTACACGACCTGGCCGCCGAACATCTCCGCCACGCGCTCGAGGATGGCCTTGCTGCGCTTGCGCTTGCTGGGGGCCAAGGGGACGTATGCCTCGCCCTTGGTCTCCGGCTCATTCCATACGCGGATCTCGCCCGGTCGTCCGATCTGCGCGATGTGCCGCTCAGCGCCGGCCGCGAATGTCTTGATGCGGTTGGTGGCCGCACGGATGCCGCCGTTGGCGTACTGGACGATCCCGCCGTCCGCGTGGGTCCGGACGACGGCCGGTTTGCCTGACTCGCTGTACTGGACGGTGACGTGGACGGTCTTGCCGGTGAGGCCGTTGATCTTGCTCTGAATGGCCTGCACGTTGGCGAGAGCCGTCTTGGTGGGGGCGGTGATCCGGACCGTCTTGCCGTTCGATCCGTCGACGGTCGTGATCTTGTATCCGAGATCCTTGAGCGCGGCCTGGGCCGTCTTCGTCGGCGCCTTGATGTCGATGGACTTGCCCTTGGGCAGGCCCGCCACCTTCTCCTGGACGTTCTTGAGGTCGCCGGTGGCTTTCTGGATGATCGCCTGGACGGTGACCTTCTTCTTGTCCGGCGCGTTGGCGATGTCCTGGGCCAGAGCGGCGATGTTCACGCGCGCCCCACCCGTCGGAGCGGTGACCGACACCTTCTTACTGCCGGGGATCCGCTGCACGGTAAAGCCGAGCGCCTCGAGCTGTTGCCGCGCTCCGATCGTGGGCGCTGTGATCTGGATGGCCTTGCCTGGCTTGATGCTCTCTAGCTTCCCGCGCAGGGCGAGGACCTCGGCCATCGCCTGGGGAATGCCGGTCGCAGTGACGAGCGTGTTGATGGTGTCCGGGACGAACCCCATCTGATCCGCGAGCGCCTTGGCCTCGGCCTTCGGGATGCCCATGTCCGCAGCGAGCTGGAGGGCCTTCGCGCGGGCCCTGTCCATCGCATCCTGGCTCTTGTCCATCGCTTCGGACATAGGCATGAGGCCCTGTTCCGCGGCTTCCTGCGCCCGGGTGGCCACGCCGAGCATGCCGTCGCGCAGCTCCGTGAGCTGGCCGTTGAGGGTCTGCCCGTTCTTCGTCGCGGTGTTGACCAGACCGTCGTTCGCGACGAGCGACTTGCCCCAGCCGTCGGCCTTCTCGATGTTCGACTTCATCGTGTCGTCGATCTGGAGCATCACGGCGTTGAGCTGGGTCTCAGCGTCGTGGAAGCTCTGCGTGTTGCCGTTCAGCGCGTCCAGCGCCCGCTTGAGGGCGTCGACTCGCTCGTCCGCCGACTTCGTTTTGTCACCGAACGTGGTCACGGCGGACTGGAGACGGCCGTACGCATCGGTGCCGGTGGTGCCCGACTGGTTGATCGCGTCGCCGAGTTCCTTGTGCCTCTTCTGGCTGTCCTCGAGTTCGCCCTTCACGGTGCCGATGGCGTCCTTCGCCCGGATCGCGGCGAGGCCCTCGTCATCCCACGCTTGTGCGGCGCCGGCCGCGGTGGTGATCCACACCTTGTGGGAGTCGGCCGTCTCCTGGAGCTTTTTCTGTAGATCGTCGAGGGTCGTGCCCTGCCCGAGGTAGGCGTTCGTCAGGTCGCCGAGGCTGACACCTGCCTCGCGGACACTGTCGACCAGCTTGCCCTTGCCGTCGGCGAGCTCGGTGTCCTGCAGGAGCTGCGCGGCCTGGGCACGGACGTTGGCGTCGATCGCGCCGCCCGAGGCGATCAGGGCGTCCGTCAGGGACGTCACGCGCTCCTGGTGGGCCTGAGTGGCGCGGGCGGCCTCCTCCTGCCAGGAGGCGAGGAGGCCGAGGCCGATAGTGACGCCGATGAGAGCGATGCCCAGCGGGCCACCGAGGGCTGAGGTGATGCCGCCGATGGCGCGGGACGCGACCTGGTTGGCCGCGCCGATCCCGCGCATCGCTCCGGTGAAGCGGTTCCCCTGTGTGGCGGCGCCCCGGTAGGCGAGCCCCATGCGCTGCCACATGGTGACCTGTGGGCCGAGGACTCCAGGGCCCAGACTGCCGCGCATCGTGGTGCCGAGCGTGCGCGCGGAGGTTCCCGCAGCAGTCACGGAGGTCCCAAAGGAACGCAGCATGTTGGCGACGCCGCTGACCACCTTGAGGGCGAGCATCACGCCCAGGAAGGTCGCCAGGGCCACGTTCGCCCCGGGGACAACTCCCATGATTCCGTTGAAGATCTGCAGCAGGCCACTGAACGCCACGAGCAGTACGCCGAGGCCGGAGCCGGCCGCCGACACGTTGCCGATCGCCGTGGCGATGTTCGAGATCACCGAGATGATCGCGGGGCCGACGGTCTGGCCGAGGGCGTTGAAGAACGTACCCAAGGCCGGCATGAGCTCGGTGCGGATCTGCCGGACCAGGTCGAGGATGCCGCCGTCCCTCATGGACCGGCCCATCCCGCGCATCATGTCGCCGAACAGCGCGTTGACCTCATGGAATACGGGCGCAGCGTCCGAAAAGAACTGCTGCATCACCCGCTGGCCGACGCCGGAGTTCGCCCAGCGCTCGAACCGCAGCATGCTGCCCTCGAGGCCGTTGAGCAGCGCGTTGCCGGTATCCATGGCCGCACGGCCGACACCGCCGAGCCCCGAGATGAGGCTGCCGGTGGTCCGGCCGAGCTGCGCGGCTTTGTCGCCGGCGTGATCCAGGAACTTGGCGAGGCTGCCGGTTTCCCGCCCCGCCTTCACGGAGGCCCGGAACCATTGCGTCAGGCGCTCGCCGCCGCGCGAGACCCGTTCGGCGAACGGACCGCTGGTCACGAGGAAGTCCCCGGTGGCGGCGGCCATGTTGGCGAGGCCGTCGGTCAGGTGGCCGAGGACCCGCGAGTTCGAAGATGCGACGGTCTTGAAGTCCTTGCGGAACGGGCCGGTCTGCATGGCCTTGGCGCCGCGTTCCGCGAGGTTTCCCATCTGGGCCGCGGAGTCTCCGAGGGCGTCCTCCAGGAGCGGGAAAACGGCCTTCGCCAAGGGCTTGATGTCGTCGGAGACCTTGGAAAAGAAGCGGTCGCTGACGGACATGCGGACCTTGCTCCACGCCCCTTGCAGCGAGGAGACGGACTTGACCGCGTCCCGGGCCGACGGCGAGAGCTTGTCCAGCGACTCCTTGAGCTTCTTCTGCTGCGCCTCGGTGACCTTGCCGTCCGCGGCGAGCATCTGCTGCGCCGCGTTCGACTGCTTGAGCGCTTCACCGAAGCCGTTGAACGCGATTTTCGTGCCGACCGCCGCGGTGCCCGCCGCGGTGATCAGCCCGGGGATCGCGCCGAGGACACCGACCGCGGGCGCGGCCGCGGAGACGAGGGCGGTCAGGCCCGCGCCGTACTGGCCGATGAGAGCGACCGCAGGCTGCAACAGGGAGACGATGGCCCCGATGCCGAGCATCCGCAGACCGCGGCGGCCCGACCCCGGCATCCGCATGTTCACCGGAACGTTGACCGGGTTTCGGTCGGCCTCGCCCTGGGCGCCGGTGATGAGCCTGCGGAGCTGGCCGAGGAGACCGCCGCTCGACGAGCCGTCCCCGTCGGGCCGGACGGGAAGGTCCAGGTCGGCGTCGCCGATGCGGCGACGGATGCCGTCGAGGGAGGCACGGAAACGGTCCTCGTCGATCTCGACACGGATCTTCGCGGTGACGCCCTTGGACGCCTCCTTGACGACCTCGTTCAAGCGGCGCTTGAGCCCCTTGCCGTCGACCTCGACCTTGACCTTGGCGGCCAGGCCCTCGGCGGCCGTCTCGACGGCAGTGCGCAGCCGCTCCGCAAACCCTGAAAGATCAGCGACGACCGGCACGTCGAGGCGACCGGCCTGCAGGCCCTCACCCACTACGGACCATTCCTCTCTGCACGGCGGCGGCGAGCATCTGCCGATGGCCGCTCATGCGGGGCGCCTGCCGTTCCTGGGCGGACTGCGACGGCCGGGGCGGGATGCCGGGGCCGCTGCGCGTCGTGGCGTCGGAGCGCGGCGGGCGAACGATGGTGGTCGGCTCCTCGCGCCGCTTGTCTGCGGCCAGGAGCCCGATCTCCTCGACGATCAGCGCCATGAGCTCGAGGACCTTGGTCCAGCCACCGAGGGGGGCTGAACGGACCCGGGAGTCGTCTGGCAGGCCGTCGAGGAGGGAGGTCAGTCGACGGAGTCCGAGGAATCCGGGCTGTCCGGGACGAAGCCAGACGCGTCGGGCGTCGATTCCGTGGAATCGGGAGAGGTCGGACTCGACGTCGCTCCATCGGTTTCGGAGGAGTCGGCCGACCGAAAGAGCTTTCCCAACTCAACTCCGTAGACCCTGGCCAGGCCGGTCGTGAGGCGGATGTAGTCCGGGACGGACGGCTTCCGTTCGAGGAACGCCTCGTGCTGCTCCTTGTCGAGGAGGACCTCGTACGTCTCGCGGACTGCCTCGAGGAACTTGCGGGGCAGGGACGGGCGCCGGAAGAGGGCGGCGACCACTTCCTTGATGCCTGCGTCGCCGTCGTTGGAGTTGATGACGTCGCCGAGGAGACCCACCAGGTCCAGCTCGTCGGAAAGGATCGGGTCGAGAGCCGCGGCCGGCAGCTCCGCCGGAAAGATGAACTGTTCGCCGCGGAACTTCACGGGGATGCCGTCGGGGTACTGAACCTCGCGGCGCTCGGCGTCCAGGTCGATGACGTACGACATGTGCGTGACCTCTTCATGAGTGTGGTGCTGGGTTGCCGGTTTCGGCAGCGCGCGGACAGTGGCAGCGCTGCGCGGCTTATGTCGCGCCGTGCGGCCGCCCCGCTTGATCAGGGCAAAGAGGGGCGGCCGCAGGGTGGGTTCACGCGTAGGTGAAGCCGCCGGTCTTGGTGACGTCGCCGCCCGCGGACACGACCACGACGTCCTTCGCGCCGGTGGTCCCGACCGGGGAGATCACGGACAGCTCGGTGTCGTTCTTGAGGATCAGACCGGTGCCGGTCACGGTGCCGAACTTGATTGCGGTCACGCTGCCGAGGTCCGTGCCGGTGATCGTGACGGCGGTGCCGCCCGCGGCCGGGCCGCCCGACGGCGTGATGGTGGCGATCGTCGGCGTCGGGGGCTGGAACGCCGGGTCGTCGGTGAGTACGTACCAGGCATCCGTGTCGTCGCCGCCTTGGACGGCCAGGCGCAGTGGCAGGACGCTCTCCTTGGTCTTGGCGAGCTCCTTGGAAACGCCCTCCATCTGCATCGTGCGGGGGATGACGTAGCGGTAGTGCTTGCCACCGTCGATGACCTCGATGCAGCCGGCGATCTCGGTGCGGCCGCCGATGCGGGGCGGGGCGAAACGGAAGTGCTTCCCGCCTCCCGCGGCCGGGGAGACGGCCGTGATGCTGCCGCCGCCGTACACCGCCTTGAAGTTGCGGACGGACCACTGCTGGAGGTCCACCTCGACGGTTGCCGCGTCGGTCGTCTGGAACGTGCGGGTGGGGTAGGAGGACTGCGCGGATCGGACCTGCTCGAAGTTCGGTTCGGAGTTGAACTTGAGGGAGTCCTCGGTGAACAGGCCGACCGTGTACCAGCCTTCGGGCATGGCCACGGTGGCGTCGGCCGGGGCGACGGTCCCGACGGGAGCCAGCCACATGCGGCTGAGCTGAGGGATGAGGATCTCGTTGTTGTTCGTGGTCTCGCCAGCCATGGCGGGCTTCTCCTTGGTGTCCGGTGGTGGGGCGCGGACACCTTGGAGAGCCGGGGTGGTTAACGTCGCGTCGTCACGGATGCACGGTGACGGAGAGGTTCATGACCCACCTGGGTTGGCCGTCGACGAGCGGCGACCACACGAGCAGTCCGGACGGTTTGATGCCGCTGAGGACCGGTTGGCCGGCGACGTGGGGCGCCTCTGCGAGTTCCTGGGCGGCCTGGGCGCAGCGCAGCAGGATCCGCCGCAGTTCGGCCTTGCCAGGCCATCCGCCCGGGTCGCCGTACGCCTCGAGCGTCACCTCCGGTGAGGTGGCCCAGTTCAGGTCCCGCAGGTCTCCGCCGGGCCCGTGGTCGATACGCAGGTGCGGCCAGGGCGCCTCTTCGACTCCGGACACACGGCCGGGGCCGCCGAGCGCGTCGGCGACCTCCGGGTGTGTCTGCAGCCAGGTGAGGAGCGCGGAGACGGGATCCGCGTCCGCCACGGTGAGCTCGCTCATCAGACCTGGGTGGCGTAGCCCTGGCCGCGCAGCCGTTGGGCGTAGTCCGGGGAGACGAGGAGCTTGGCGCCCGGCGGGTAGTCGGTGCCGTCGATGGTGTGATGGTGCGCCAGAGTGACGGTGACCGGGTCGACGGCGGCGGGCAGCGCGGGGCCGACGACGTCCGGGTCGACGGCCACCGTGCGGGCGGAGCAGGCCGGGGCGGTCTCGGTGACTGCCTCGACGGATTCCTCCGCCGCGGCGTCCGCGGCGGGCTTCTTGGTGGTGGAGTTCGTAGCCATGGCGCGCACTGTGCGGGCGCGGGCCGCTTGTGTCGCGTCGTCAGCGGCGGGCGGCGACGATCGCGGCCGCGCGGGACATGAAGTGTGTGCCGTCGGCGCGCAGGTTGCCCGGGTAGACGGTGCCCACCTCGGCCTCGACGACCAGAGGGGCCTGGACGGAGACGGTGACCGTGACCCGCTTCCCGGCGACGACCAGCTGACCGGTGTTGATGTGCCGGGCGATGCCCTCCGGGTCCTTGTGGGCGCGGCAGCGGCAGTTCTTGAGGTTGGCGACGGCCCGGGAGCTCTTGTCGAGCGGCTCGAGCATGTACGTCGTGGGGCCGACGCCGCGGTGCACCATGTCCCAGCGCATGGAGTCGATCGCGAAGCGCAGATTCCCGGGGACTTCCTGCCCGTTGGCGGAGACGTGGGTGGGGCGGACCTTGTCGTCGCCCATGGTCACCCATCGCTTGGTGGGCGGGGCCAGGCGCTTCGCCTCGATCTCGACCTGGTGGGCGATGCGCTGCACCGCAGGGGCCAGCATGCGGGCGAGCTGCGCCTCCAGGCCCTGCGCGGGCGTGAACTTCGCACCGGCCATCACGGCACCTCTGGCGGGTTGAGCGTGGCGGTGGCCTGGACGTAGTCGACATCAGGGACGCCTGGGACGGCGTGCTCGCGGGTGCTCGACAGCGTCCATGACCGGCCGGTCTCGTCGGAGATGGTGTCGCCCTCCTTGACCGGCCAGGCCTGCGGGTCGAGCCGTACCGTCCACGAGCCGTCGGGCTGCTCGAGGACCGATCCGGGCCAGGTGCCGCGCGCGGCCGGCTTCTGGTTCGGGTTCGGTGGTACGGGCACGCCATTGGCGTCGCGCGCCCAGGGGTGGGCGAGCACGTACACCGTGAGCATGGCGTTCGGCAGCACGACGGCCATGGTCGGCAGCTCCCTTCGTCAGCGGCCGCGGGTGGAGGAGTACGGCCACGGTGGGCGTACGGGCCGGTTGAGGGGCTGGAACAGGCGGCGCTTCCAACGGGAGAGGCCGCTGAGCTCGGGCAGTGCGCCGGCCTGGCCGGCGGTCGGGGCCGACTCGTAGGAGATCGACTGTCCCTCCGCGCTGACGGAGGACACGCGGCGGCCCTGGGAGCCGACGTCGCCGGGGCGCAGGCGCTCGGACTCCGCGGCGTGAGTGGTGACGTACCGGACGACGGGGTCGTTGGCGGCGCCGTCGAATCCGACCAGGAAGTCGACGTCGTAGGTGCCATCTCCGCGGTTGCGGTAGGCGGAGACCTGGACCGGGTCGTCGACCTCGAACGGCCACGAGGCGGGGTCCTCGAGTCTGTCGCCCCTGCCCCAGTGGGGTGTTAGTGCGGTACGGGTGACGAGCTGGGGGATGACGGGCTGACCCAGGTATCCGACGACGTCGGACTGTGCCCTGCGGATGGCGGTGAGCAGGTCGTCGCGCTGCTCGGCAGTGAGAGGGAGCGGGACGCCGAGTTCCTTGGCGACTGCTTCGGGGGAGGTGACGAGGCCCAGCCCGAGGGGCAAGTCCAGGCGTACGGACTCGTCCTTGACGGGCCGGGCTCCCTCGCTCGGGGTGAAGGTGACGGTGGCCCAGTAGCGGCCGGGAGGCACATCCGGGAGCGCGAACCGGTAGACGCCGGCGCGCAGCCGGGCGGCCGGTCCGGCGCCCGCCACGAAGGTGGTGCGGTCCGGGCCGTCGTAGAGGGACACGCTGGTGACATGTCCTCCCGCCGGTTCGGGGTCGTAGTGCGCCCCGCCGTACATGGGCCGATAGTCGTACACCCCGGGCTCCTTACTTCTCGGCCTGGTCGGCGAGCCGGTCGGCCTGGAGCTGCAGTCGCTCCTTGATGCGCGCGGCGACGCCCTCGGAGACGTGAGCGCCCGCGGGCTGCAGGAGCCGGTGCACGGGGTTTCGGTGCGGCCCGAGGAACGTCTTTTCGATCAGGCGCACAGTGCAGACGAGGACGGAGCCGTACTCGGTGAGCGGGACGAATACGGAGTCGACGTCGGCCGGGGGCTGCTTCGTGGCGTCGTCGATGATGACCTCGGCGAGGTTCTCCTCGTCGGGGATGACCTCGGTGGGGGTGGCGTACACGGGTGCCGCGGGTGCCGCCGGGGGCTCCTGGACGGCCGGGGGCTCGAGCGGTGCGGCTTCGGGCGCCTTCGCGGCACTGTCGGCCGGGGCCGTCTCCTCGGCTGCCGCCGCCGTGGTGTTGGCGTCTCCAGCGGGCGCGGACTCGTCCGCCGCCGCGGTGCTGGCCGACTCCGCGGCCTCGGTGGTGGAGCCGGAGGCCGCCGCGAGATTCGCGGTCGCGGTCTTACGGGTACGGGCGGTGCCTGCCATGAGTGGCTCCCTCTCGGGGGTGATTGTCCGGACGGCGCGCACCCTGCACACCGGACGCTGCTTGTGTCGCGCCCTGCCTCGAGCGAGCGGGAGCGGGCGAGGTGACCCGGGCGGCCCCTGGTTGGTGCGGAGGGGCCGCCCGGGTCAGGCGGATCAGGCGTAGGCGAAGCCGCCGGTCTTCGTGACGGTGCCGGAGTCGGCTGCGACGACGACGTTGGCGGCACCCGCCGATCCCGCGGGCGTCTTCACGCGCAGTTCGGTGTCGGAGATGCGCTTGAGTTCGGTGCCCGCGGTGGCGCCGAAGTTGACCGCGGTGACGCCGGCGAGGCGGGTGCCCTTGATAGTGACGGTGGTCCCACCCACAGCCGGACCGGTTGCCGGGCTGACGGTTACGACGGTCGCGGCCGGAGCGAAGAGGCGGTCGATCTCGGACTGGGGGACGATCGTCCCGACCTGGTAGAGCAGGTGGTGCCGGGAACCTTCGGGGCGGCCGTCGCCGGGCCCATAGGCCTTCGTCTCGTACACGTCCTCGGTGATCCGCATCGGCGCGTCCGGTACGGCGGACGCGGGGAACGCCGACTTCTTGATCAGCGTCCCGTCTTCCTTGTAGAGCATGGGGGTTGTTCCCTTCTGGGTCGGGTGGCCGGCGAAGGATGGAGTACGGCGCCGGCTTGGGTCGCGCGCTACCGGGGGAAGGAGGCGCTTGCCCAATTGGGCAAGAATGATCTTGGTGTGCTCCGTGCGACTACGGTCGTCCGCTGTCGTGCTGCTTGCCGGGGCCGCGGCGGCGCTCGTCCTGGGCGCGCTGCAGGTCACTCCATCGGTGAGGGCTCTGCTTCTGGACTTTTCCGGCCAGGCGTGCACGCAGTTGCTCTGTGACCTGCGGAGAAACAGAGCGAACATGCTCCTGATGTCCAAGGAGCGTTTCGCGCTATCACCCGTATCAGCGAACCGAGTTGAGCGGAGGTTGGTATGATCGCCGTGTGGAATTCGACTATTGGGGCCGGGCATGGGTGGGAGCTTTCTCCCTCCGTCAGGCCCAGCGCCTCATGGCGACTGTCTCGGCAGACGCGGCGCAGGATATCGACTATGCGCGGAACTGCTTTGCGCATGGCCGATCCGTCGACATCCAGGAGCATTCCCTCGCGGACCTCGGGGTCGCGGATCAGATTGTGCTGCTGCGGGAGCTGGCGAAGTGCGTCGCCCCGGAAACTCCGTTCGCTCAGCTGTGTGAGCGCAGGGCGGATGAGCTCCTGGTCCTCGCCGCGAAGGTGAGCGAGACGCCAGAGGCCAATGAGGCGAGCATGCCTCGCGTGGGGTCTCTGCTGCTGACCAACCAGGCCGTTGAGTACGTTGCTCGACTGTGGCGCTTCGCCGAGCAGATCGAGAAGCTGCAGGGTGAGCAGGCGGCGTTGGGAGGAGGCCACCATCGTCGTCTGCGTGTACTGAAGGCAGCTGAGATCCCTCTGTGGGCGTTGAACGCACTGGGGGGCATGTCGGAAGACGGCCTGAAGACCATGACGCCGGAGAAGCTTCTGGAACTGTCGGGTCGTGGGATTGCCGGACCGGCGCTGGCTGCCCGCGGTTCGGATGAGACGCGGTTGTTGTATGAAGCAGAGGCTGTGTTGGCGCTTCTGCGTGTTCTGACCGTGATCGGGATAGAGCCGACGAGCTGGAACGAGTTCCTTTCCAGGCTCGCTGCGCGTCTCGAAGTCGACGACACGGTCGAGGCGTCGCGGGTGGTGGAATTTGATGTTCCCCCCCGACCATGTCGTCCGCCGGGTGAGCTCGTAATGGCGGAGCCTCGGGTGCCCAGAGCGCCGGGGTGTGCGGTCCCTCGACGTAACCGTCACGGGGTCCGCAGTCGGCTGCATCACCGCGGAGGGCGCGGAGGGCGCCTCACCGTCTAGCTCGGCATGCTGGTCCTGCATGACTCAAAGGACCGATTTTGGACATGAACTCTATCATTGATGGAATCTCGGCTCTTGCCGCGCTCAGCGCGCTGGTGCTCCAGATCACCGACATGCGTCGGAAGAAGGACGTCGACGAGGCTGCCGACACCCCTCCGAACGAGGGGCCTGAGTCGAGCGATGACGAATGAATGAAGGACCGGTCCACCCGCCGTCAGGCGGGTGGACCGGTCCTATTTCACCTTGCTGCCGACGGCGGCACATCGCGTCGCGGACGAGGGCGCCGACGTCGCAGGCGGACAGCCACGCGGGAGCGCCGGGCTCGATGACGTACCGGCAGCGCCACACCGCGCGGGTGACGGCGTCGTCGCCCTGGTTGTCGCGGTGCCATGCGGCCGGGTCGTGCTTTGCCTCGACGAGGCGGACCCGGAAGCCGTCGGGGGTGGCGAGGCCCATCTCCTCGACGCGCTTGCGCCAGTCAGCCTCTCCCACGGGCGGCTTGTCGGCGGGCGGGGCGGTGACGACCATGGTGCCGCCGGGCTCGTAGCGCACGCCGGACTCCCAGCCGCGCGGCGTGACCGGGTAGGCGCGCTCCACCTGGGGGCCTGGCTCTGGTCGTGGGAGACAGGCTCGAGGAGCGCCTGCAGCTCGTTGTTCAGGGTCATCACTCGCACCGGCATCCGTTGGGCTTTCCGCAGCGCCTGTGCCGGTTGACGGTGTAGGCCGTCACGGGGTCGCCGTAGCGGCTGAGCGTCTCGGCGATGACCGTGGCGGAGACGCTGGTCGTGTCCAGCACCGCACGGAGCGATGCGGCCACGTCGGCATCTGCGGCTCCCAGGAGGGCACCGACGCTGCAGCGGGGGCCCCTGTGAGCTGCGGGCATGCCTGTGAGGGCGTCCAGCTCCTGGGCGAGGCCTATGGGTTGTTTCTCGATCACCGAGCGTCCTCCGTCGTCGTGATGGTGGTACGTGGGAAGGGGCACACCCGTGGCCAGGGTGCACCCCCTCACTCCGGCCTCGATCAGGGAGTCGGGTCGGTCCAGGTGCCGATCACGAAGGACTCCGGCCGCGGGATCTCGAGCGCCAGGCGCTCGTCGGCACGGAACGTGATCAGGCCCTTCTCGTAGTTCTCCGCGTTCTCCGACGAGACGGTCACGGAGACTGACTCGCGGTCGTGGAGCTGCGCGCCGAGACCGAACGCGCCGATGAGGAAGTCGTTGTCACTCATCGCGGTCGTCTCGACGACGTTGAGGCGCCACACCTTCTTCTCGGCGCCGATGGCGACGGCGATGGCGACGCGGAAGGCGCCGTTCTTGTCCTCCTCGACCTCGACGTGCTCCCACATCGTGGGCGACAGGACGATGCCGGTCGGGTCGTACTCGGCGAGCAGGGCCTTCGTGATGCTGCGCCGGATCTGGACGCTGTACTGGTCGCTTGCGAGACCGGTGTACTGCTGGACCCCCGGGGTGTTGTAGATCCCGGTCAGAGACTGGCCGTCGCCCACGGAGTGCAGGAGGTCCCAGTCCTCCGAATACTTCACACCCTCGACCATCCTCGTGTTGATGAAGGTCTTCAGGCGCGGCTCGTCGGCCAGGATGTTCTTGTGCGAGTCGAGCAGGTGCGCGACCTCGGCGACCGGGTACATGACCGGGGTCAGCGTGAGCTTCGACCGCGGGGCGCGGCCCCAGGTGTCGGTGTCGGCTCCGGTGGCCGGCGACGTGCCGTCCGCGGCGTACCGCTCCTTGATCTGGCGGGCGGCGTTCGTCCAGCCGGTCTCACGCGCGCCGTACAGGACGGCGTTCTTGGTGGTGCTCTTGGGGAACAGGTCGCGGATGTGGAACTTCCGGAACGGACGCTCCGCGATGCCCAGGTTCTGGGCGGAGCCGAGGACCTGGTGGGTCACCGTGCCCGCGGACAGGGAAAAGATGCTCTTGCCCTCGATGTCGGCGCGGATGTACGGCTTGTCACGGAAGTGCTGGGCGGTGGCGCTCTGGTAGGAGCCCGACTCGACGAACAGCTCACCGAGGGACTTCTCCTCGATGCCGGGGCGCTGGCCGTAGTGGCTGGCTGCGGCGGGCGGTGCCTCCGGGGCTTCGAGGTACTGCTTGATCTCGACGAGGCCCTGCTCGGCGTCGATGAGCGACTTGATCTCCTGCGCCTCGCCGGAGATTTTCCGGAAGGCCTGGGCCTGGTCGGTGGAGACAACGAACTGGCCGCCGTCCTCGACCTTGAAGGTCTGGCTGATGCGCTCGGCCTCGGCGGACTTGAGCTGGAGCGCCTTCTGCAGTTCCTCGATACGTGCGGTGGGCATTTGAGGTGCTCTCCCTGTGCTGGGTGCGGTTGACGTGCGTCGCTCGCCCGGCCAGCACCGGGACGCCTCAACGCCAGGCGGAATGAAAGAGGGAGAGGGTTGCTAACGTCGCGTGCTGCCCGCTCGAGACGTTGAGAGCGGGCAGCACATGGGGTTTGAACTGCTGTTTTGTTGTCGGTGGCGGTGAAGGGGACAGGGCAGGCGTTCGGGTCCGGAGTTGTAACTCAGCTCCGCATCAGGGCGAGTGCGGCCTTCACTTCGTCGGGGTCCAGGCGGACGGTGTCCTCCGGCTCCGCGGCCGGTTCGTCGCCCTCCTCGTCCTCGACGTCGTTCTCGTCGTCGAAGGTTTCGTCGTCCCACAGGTCCAGGCCGGGCTGAGTGCCCGGGACCGGCCGGGGTGCGGGCGCGGGCGCGGACTCCTGGTCGTCGACGTCGAGTCCCTTCGCGGACAGTGCGGAGATCAGGTCGCGCACCTTGTCGCCAATGTCCTCGAGCTGCTCGGGCCCCGCGGTGCTGCTGTTGACCCGGGCGGCGGCATCGGAGAGTGCGCCCACCGTCGGCTGTGCGACGCGGGCGTCGACGTCCTCGTCCTCGGTGGCGGTGCGGGCCGCAGCGGTCCCTTCGGGCACGACGATCGTGGCGAGCTCTACGGGCTGCGGCTTGTCGAGCGTGATCTCACCGGCCGTGACCGTGTACGGAATCGCGTAGTGGCTGCTGCGCCGCTCGTCCTCGCTGTGCGTGGACACGATGACGCGGTCCGGGTAGGTCCCCTCGATGCACGTCCAGGTGCCGCCGTCCTGGTCGAGGAGTTCACGGACGGCGTCGGCAAGGCGGGATCGGAACTGTTCCTGCGACTCGGTCAGCGGAGCGGACGACATCATGGGGGTCTCCAGCGGGACGGGGATGCTCTTGGCCTCGGCGACCATGGAGCGGGCGGACTTGTGCTCGATGCGCGGCAGGGCGCGGGCGGCCTTCACTGCGGCGTGCGCGGACTTCTTCTCTGTGCCGGTCGCTCCGTCCCGGGTGGCGTCGATGATGGCCTCCAGGACGTTCGGGGGTACGGGTGTGGCCGTCTTCGGCGCGGGGGCGTGGGGGAGGGCGGCGCCGGCCAGGAGTGCCCACGGTGTGTCTCGGCACTCCGGCCGCAGGAGGGGCATGTCGGGGAGCGCTGTGATCGGCCACCAGGCGGTGACCTCGGTTGCGTCGCCCTTGGGGTCGTCGGGGTTGGCGACGCGGCGTTCGTCGTGCGGCGTGTTGATCGGCACGGAGTTCTCGGTCGGGACTACGGCCACGTAGCCGCGGTAGATGCCGTTCGGGGCGGTCCAGGAGCCGACCACGCTGGCCGTGCCGGGCAGGGTCGAGCCGGTCTCCTCAAGCCACTCGCGCAGGGCGGCCTCGAGGGGGTCCTCGCCGTTCTCGCGGTGCCCTCCGGGGATTTCCCAGGTGCCCGATGCGGGGTCGTCGTCGTCGAGGGCACGCTGGATCATCAGCAGGCGGCCGGTGTCGGCGGCCTTCACCGCCAGGCCCGCGACCTTGATGTCGTCGTCCTTCGGGGCGGTGACGACGTCGATCTCCACGTGGGAGGGCGTGGACTTGTACTCGAGACCGTCGTGCCCGGTGGCGGACTTCACTTCCAGGCTGCGCGTCAGCGGGTGCGCGCCGTGCAGGACGGGCGAGACCTCGAAGAGGTCCAGGTGGTGGATGACGCGGACTCCGTCACCACGCTTGCTCGCGCCGGTGTCGGGGACGCGGTAGCCGATGGAGAACGCGGCCTGCTTGTGCTCGTGCCACTGCTTGACCTGCTCGTAGGCGTCACGGCCCTGTCGAGTGCGCAGGTTGTAGATCACGGTCGCGACGAGGGCGCCGGCCTCGGACGGCCAGCCGGGGACGTCGGCGAATCGGGGGTCTCCCGGGAGCCACTCCTCGACCTCGGCGACGACGCCGATGGGGTCTTTCCACCCGTGGTGCCACACGGTTTTGACGGGCCGTATGGCCAGGGTGCGGGCGAAGGCGCCGGGAACGATGAAGTCCTCGACGTCGTCGACGACGCCGGTGACGGCATAGATTGCCCGGCTGGTGCCTCGCTGGGTGGTGCTGGGACGTGCGGGTCTGGTGGGTGGAGCAGCGGTCGGCACGGCGGGGAACCTCCGGCGGTGGACAGTGGGCCGCCGGGCACCGTGCCGTTCGTGTAGAGCTACTGTCCTGCGCTGGCCTCTGCTGGCTGTTGGGTCTCGGCCTGGGAGCGGGCCATGGACCACCCGCGGTTCCAGTAGCGGTATCCGAACCGGTCCTCGAGGCTGCCGTACATGTCGTACGGGCAGGCGTCGGAGGGGTCGCCGTTGGCGTGCGCGGCCTTGCCCTCGTTGAGTCGGTCCTGGCAGGTCTGCCGGTCGAGCTGGATTGGCACGGTCGGATCTCCTTACTGGCCCGCGAACATTGAGTCTTGGACGCCGCGGTCGGCTGTCTGGGGCGGTGTGCTCGGCGCCGCGTCCCCTGTCGCTCCCGCTCGGTCCTCACCGTTGTGGTGCGTCTGCGCCATCTGCGCGCCGTCAACGTCGGTCGACCACGCATCCGGGTCTGTGTAGCGCCATATCCGGCTGTCGCTGTCCCTGACCCATCCGGTCAGTGTGCCGTCTGGGGCCTTGTCGAGCCAAGCCTGTTCGCCGCCGCTGCCGGTGTAGGCGCACCAGGCGTCGGGCCCGTCGGGGTCGGTTTCGTCGCCCTCGTTGTACTCGTCTCCGGCCCAGGGACGGGAGTCGTCGGCGGGCGGCTCCGGGGCGGCGTTCGGGTCTTCGCCGACAGCGTCGCCCTCTGCTGGGGCGTCTGGGGCTGGGGGCGCCGCGGGGTCCTCCGCTGGTGCAGAGGGGTCTTCCTCGGGTGCGGCCGGGGCTGCCGTCGGATCCTCGGGTAGGTCCTCCTCGAGGTCTTCGGCCAGCTCGGGGTCGGAGACGCCGGGGCTGGCCTTGCCGAGCGGAGCCTCTTCGGTGCCCGCGGTCTCCTCGTTCTCGTCGTCTTCCTCCCCGAAGGGCTTGCCGCCCTGGGGGAGAGCCTTGATGGCGAATCCGTATCTGGTCACGGGCGGAGGATGCGCACGCGGGGCGGCTTGTGTCACCGCCACCGTCGCACGCCAACCCGATCAAGATCATTCTTGCCCAATTGGGCAAGCGGCCCGGATCAGCTCCCAGGCACGCGTGCCTGCCGCGGCACGGCCCCGCTCTCCTCGATGACGTTGGTGTACTCGCGGAGCACCGCGAGGACGGACGCGTCGTCGTCCCCGGTAACGGCCTTCATGGGGCCGGTCGGTGACAGGGTGATGGTCTCGCCCTGGTGGAGCTCCACCAGGGCCGCGGCCCGGTACGACCCGATCACCGGGCGGTCTGCCCGCCCGGTGATCTGCACGGTGTAGGTCGCACCGTCGTCGAACGAGCCGGTGACGGTGAACACTGTCTGTCTCCTTACCTGGTGGCCATCAGGCCCAGGAGGAACGCACGCAAGTCGTCGTCCTGGTACCAATCGCCGCTGAACATCGCCTGTACGGACCGGGCGAGACTGTCACCGGTCTCCGGTTGCGTCTGCTGCCGCCGCAGGAGCCGGTCCAGGGCGCTCGGCCGCATACGGCGGGCGCCGGGCCGGCCGGTGTGGGTCCGGCTGAACCAGAACGCCCTCTGTGCGGCGTCCAGGTCGCCGAGGTGCCGGGCGAAATGCTGCGCCAGGCCGTGCCCGGCGGTGCCCAGTCCCTCGTCGGCCAGGTCGGCAACCGTGATCCGCTGCCCGTCAGGCTCGTAGCGGCCCTGCACTCCGTCCACGGCCGTTATCCGGCGCACCTGGGGGGTGCTGAGCCACGATCGCGGGATGAAGCGCTGTACGCCTCGTACGGCCCGCTCGGCGTCCGGGGTGGTGTCCGGGCCGAATACGAGGGCGGCATTGCCTTCGGGGCCCATGTCGCGGATGTCGGCCAGGGCCGCGGCAACTGCGAAGGGCACGGCGTCGGCGTACCGAGTACGCATGTCCGCGTACTCCCGACGGGCAGTCGACCACTCGGCGCGGGCCGCCGTGATCTCGACTTCAAGGTCCGGGTCGTCCGGGATCGTCGCGCTGCTGCGGGCCGCCTGCAGGTTGACCAGTCGGCGCTCGCTGCTGGCCACGTAGTCGTCGGCGTGCTGCAGCGTGGCGTGCGGGTCGTCGCCGAAGTCGTCGCCGAGAGCGGCGGACAGACGACGGGTCACGTCCTGGTCGACGTCGTCGCCGGCCGCCCGCAGGGCTGCCATGTGGCGGAGCGTCGTCAGGCCGGGGCCGCCGTCGGCCGCCCGGTCCGGCGTCCACTGGATGCGGTCCGACCGGTCCGGGAGACGTCCGGCTGCGAGCTGCCCCCACGTCGTCGGGCGCCAGAAGGTGACGCGCCGCTGCGACTGCCCGAACCGCCCCGGTTCCGGCATGAGTGCGGCCCAGTGAGAGATCCGCGCTGCCAGCGAGTTGCCGTCCGCGTCGGGCAGGTTCACCGCACGGTGCAGGCGCGCCAGGCGGCGGGACTCCGGCCACTGCCGGACCCGGCGGACCATGCGGCCCAGGAAGGCGCGCAGGCGGCGCAGGCGTTCGCGCGAGCTCCGGTACTTCTCGGCGATCGTCCGGGCGCCCGACTTCACCAGCTCCGCGAGGCGCTTGGCCATGCGGATCAGGAGAGCGACGATCCAGGCCATGAGGCCCGGCTGTCGGCCGGCGTCCGCATTGGCCGCGGCGACCCGTGCCGCGATCCGGCGGGCAGTCGCCTGTCGGGACCCCGCCATCTGCTGCGTGAGGATGCGGGCGATCCGCTCGGCGTCGCCCGGGTCCACGCCTGCGGCCTGGAGCTGCTGCAGAAGCGCGTTCACCGCGTCGTCCGCGTGCCCCGTGACCGCCTGGGTGACGTCCGGGTCGGTGTCCGGGGTAGCCGACGGTCGGCCCGCGATCTGGTCCGGGATGAGGCGCAGCAGGTCCCGTGCGCGGGCCGCCAGGTCCTCGTTGCTCTCGTCGTCGAGGGGCTCGAGGTCGTTGATGGTGCGCAGGGCTGCCCGCACGGTGTCGGTGTGGGTCTGGTCGCGGGTGTCGCGGAGTCGGCGCTGGGCGGCTTCCCTGTCCCGGCCGGTGATACCTGCGGCGTCGAGCGCAGCGGATCCGCCTTGGCGGGTCGACTGGCGTGCGTCACGCAGGGCCTCGGCGGTGAGGCGCTGGGCGATCTGCTCGCGCAGGGCGTGGATGTCTCCGGGCGGCTCCGTGCCTGTGATGGCCTCGTCGATGATGCGTGCGGCGAGGCTGCGGGCGTGGTCGCTGACGATTCGGTCGACGTCGGCCTGCGTCACCTGGTTGGGGTCGCGGGGTGTGCCGGCCGGCGGCAGGGCCGGAGTGGGCCGGTTCCGGTCGTACACGTTCACGGCGCGGCCGCTGTGCAGACCGAAGTCGTGCACGTTGCCGTCCTCGTCGACACCGGTGAGCTGCATCCACCAGCCGTTGCGCTGCGGCTCGCTGATGATCGTCAGCCTGCGGTGGCCGTTGAACTGGTACCCCGCCCGGCTCACGGGCGCGTCGATGACGTCGCCGACGCGCAGGCTTCCCGGGCGTACCCGGGCGACGGGCACTGTGGGCTCGTCCGGCGTGCTCGAGGAGTCCGGTGTGGCCGGAGTAGTCGGGGCGTCCGGGGTGTTGTCGGCGTCGTCGACGTCGGGCGGGGTGACAGGGTCCGGCTCGGCCTCGGGGAGATGCCACACAGGCATGGCCCCGTGCTCGATGCGGTACCGCTGCCGTCCACTCTCGTCCTCCAGCAGCATCGTTCGAATGCCGCCAGGGGCGTCGACGACGTTAACGACGCGGTAGACGCCTACCCGCCCTCGCTCTACCGGCATCGCTACCCAGTCGCCCTCACCGAGCTGTGCCACATTCGACGGCCGCGGTCGGTCAAGACCTGTGGGTGCGGTCCGGCCGACGGCTCGGTCCAGGCGGTCGGCTGCCCTTATAGCGGCTCGGCCCTCCGTGGTGGATGGGTCGGCAGACGCGCGGAGCTGCGTGGCGAGGGCCGCGGCCTGCTCCGGGGTGACGGGCAGGTCTGCGGTGATGCGGACCGCGGCCTGGTGGGCGTCGGGGTTGTCGTCCGGGCCGTCGGCGTGGTCGCCGATGATGTTCCGGTCGCTCGAGTCGAGGTCCGGGTCGACGGTCGGGCTGTTCACCGGGTCCACGACGTGAGGCGTCGGGTGCACGATGAGGTCGTCGTCCGGCTCGGGGGCGTCGTCCGGTCCAAGGGCGGGGGGCCCACCGTCTGCGCCTTGGGCACGGGGGAGAACCGTGCGGGCGTCGACGTCGATCTCGCCCAACTCGCCCGTGGTGGTGTCGGCGTACTGCAGGGTGACGCGGTCTCCGTCCCGGCTGGGCGGGCTGGTGATTGCGACGGTGGTGAACGCGCCGTCGAGGCCCAGGATGACAACGTCGCCGTCCTTGAGGTCCGCGGCCGTCGGATCGTCAGTGCCGGTCACCGGCGCCGCTGTGGGGACTTCGTCGCGGACTTCACCGGTGACGCGGAGGTCTCCGGCGCTGCGGGTGACGGATCCGTCGGCCGTGGTGATGGTGACGCTGTCGCCGTCGACGTCGTCGACGGGCCCGAGGAGTGCGCCGTTGGCGTCGCTGACGATGTGTTGCGTCGTTACGCGCTGCCCGGATGCGGTCCATCCGTCGGGGCGCCGGCTGTCGGTGACGGTGAGCGCGGTCGGCGAGATGGCTTCCTCGTCGTTGCCTTCGGACCAGCGCACCGTGACGGTGGTGCTGGTGGCGCCGGTGACCGTGCCCTCACGGTCGTTGGAGCCGGTAACGGTGCTTCCGGGGAACACGCCGCGGCCACTGCGATCTGCCGGAATCTGGCCGGGCAGGTCGCCGGAGCGGAGCGCGGCCTGGGCGCCGCTGGCCGGAGACCCGGGCACGACGTCGTCCGGCGCTTCTGCGCGCGCCGCGGTGGCCTTGCTGGACGTGTAGACGTTCCCGGCCGCGCCGGTGCCATCAGGGTTCTCGGTGACCCAGGTACGCCACTCCTGCTGGGTGCGGCCGCGGCGGGTCACCTCCACCCGCACGGGCACGGTGTAGACGTACCCGGCCCGCTGGACCGGCCGGCCCTTCTTCGTGGTGCCGTTCATGCGGACCATGTCGCCGGGCACCAGGTCCTCGACGCGGGCCCAGTGCGCGGGCTGGCCGCTGATCGGGTCCGGCAGCGGCTCCTCTTCCGGCTCCGCAGGCGGACGGACGGTGTCCTCCGGGATGCTGACGGGTTCGTCCGGCGTCGGGACCGCGCGGGACGTGTCGCTGTCGTCCTCCGGTTCGTCGTTGCGGCGGGGCCGCTCCAGGTCGCTCTCCGGGCCGCCGAGGGCATCGAGGAACTGGCCTGCCCAGTAGGCGCGGCTGTCCAGGGTGGACAGTGCCTCGCGCTGCTGACTGTTCTGCTTGGAGCCGCTCAAGGTGTCGTGCAGCCATGCGAAGTCGTCGCGCGCCTGCGCCAGGTCCTCCCGGAGGTTCCCGCTTGGCGAGCGCTGATCACGGAAGGCGTCGACCAGGGAGGACAGACGCTCGTACCGGGCGCGTGCCTCCGGGTCGTTGCCGAGAGATTCCGGCAGCTCCGGCAGCGTCCGCCTCACGCTCGCCAGGCGCAAGGTCACGCTGTCCCACACGTCTTCGTTCGGGTTTGCCGAATCCGTGGGGCCGTCCTGCAGTGCACGACCAACGAGGTTGGCGATAGCCGTGTCACGTGACTGGGAACGGCTCTGGCGGTCGTCGTCCAGGCCAAAGAACGGCTGAGCCTTCCACACCGGGCCGCGGTCTGGGTACGACCGGTTCAGGTTCACGATGGTGCCGATCCGCTGACCGTTCAGCCACACAGACTCGCCCTGGGCGATCTCGTCCGGACGGAGCTCAGCCATGTCGGCGAACTCCTTCATCCGGTCGTGTCCGCCGAAACGGAATGCGGCGTCTCCTTCGCTCTCACCGCTCATTGAGGCCGGCGGCGCGGGGGTGACGTCATCGGCCGTGAAGGTCGTGCTTTCGGCGTCCCCGGCCTCGGCCGCGCGGCGCTGCTCCTCCTCGAACTGGTCGAAGTCCCTGCGCTCGCCGTCGCGGCGCTGCTGCTTGAACTGGGCGAAGGTCAGGCGCCCGCCGTTGGCGTCGAACCACTCCTGCAGTTCCTCGCTGGCGTACTGCTTCCAACGCTCACGCGACGACAGGGTTCCGCCCGAGAACAGCTCTCGCTCGTCGAAGTTGGTGCCGCCGAACTTGTACTCGCGCTTGAAGAAGTACCCGTTCGAAAAGTCGACCGCAGCGCGGTAACGAGCCTCGTCGATGAGGGCGAACTCATCGCGCAGTACACGGTCCTGCTCACGCTGGCTGTACGTGGAGTACGTGAGCCGGCCGCCGTTCGCCTCCCACCAGTCGCGCAGCTCCTGCGACGCGAGCTCCCTGGCCCGCACGGCGGTCACCTTGCGGCCAGAGAAAAGGTCGCGGGGGTCGACGCCAGAGTCCTCGGAATCGTCATTGAAGAGACGGCCGCCGGTGGCCTGCACCGCTGCCTGGAATCGCTCCTCGTCGAGAGCGTCGAACTCTCGGCGCAGACGTCCGGGAGTGGCAGGGGCAGGCTGCGTGACATCCGTGTCACCGAAGCGGAGAGCCTCGTCCATGAGGCGGCCCTCGTGTTCCGCCTCGTCGGCGTTCACCGGAGGCGTCTCCGGCACCGCGGCGCGGATCCGCTCGTCGACGTAGCCGTCGCGGCGGTCCATCTCTGCCATGACGCGCAGCGTGTCCTCCGGGCCCAGGCCGTGCAGGGCGGCGGCCTCCAACTCGGGGTCGCTCAGGGTGGTCAGGTCCTCGGGCAGGGGGAAGGCGCCGGTGCGCTCCTGCTCGTAGTCGTCCTGCACCGCGCGGAGCGTCTGGGGAAGGTTGCGGCCTTCCCCGTCTCGCCAGGCGGCGACGCCGGCCGGGCCCCACGCCTCGTGCCAGTCGAAGGGGTCGCCGTTGCTGTCGCTGATCTCCTCGAACCGTCCGGCGAGCGCCCGCGCCTCCTCGGGGTCATCGGAAGTCAGGGTGATGCCGGGCAGGTTGGTTCCGTTACGGGCCTGGGCGAAGCGCCACACGGTGGTGCCGTTGTCCTGCGGCTCCGGGTACGTCGCCAGGCCGCCCTCGGGCGACAGGGCGAGCCCTTCCCGGTCCGCCAGTCCGGCCAGGAGGGCACGACGCTCGGGGGTGTCCTCGGCCGGGGTGAGGCCGTCGCCGGTACGCCAGGCGTTTCGCAGGGAGTCCGCATCGCGGTGAGGGGGCCGACGGGATCGGCCGCGGTCGCCCGCACCGCCGTCGCCACCGTCACCGGTCGCGGTCGGGACGTCGAAGTCAGGCAGGCCGGGCCCGCCCGGTCCGCCCTCGCCGGGGCCTCCGTTGCCGTCCCCACGGTTGCGGCGGCGCCGACGCCGGCGGCGCTTCTCGTCGTCCTCGTCGCCCTCCGGGGCGTCCTGGTCGTCGTCCTCGTTCTCCGGGCCGTCGCTCTCGCCGTCGTCGTTCGAGGTGTCGCCGCCGTCGGGTGGGTCGGGCGCGCCCGCGCCCCCGCCGGCTGGCCCACCGTCGGGGTCGGCCGCTCCGCCGTCGGGGTTGGCGTCGCGGCGCTGCTGGCGGTTCGCCTCGTCGTCCTGGCGCTGCTCGTCTTCGTCGTCCTGGTCGGTCTGCTGCTTGTCGTCCTCGCTCTCCGGGGTGTCCTCGCCGGTGGTGTCGTTCTGGCCGTCGGTGGACTCGGCGTCGGCCTGGCCGTCGCCGCGGCGTTCGTCGCGGTCGTCCTGTTCGCCGCGGGCGACGCGTGCCGCGCGACGGAACCGGTCGGCGGCGAGTTCACCCTGCGGGCCTGCGAGCTCATACTGCTCGGCGAGCGCGTCCATGCGGTCTGCGATGTCACGGAGCTCCGCATCCCGGTCGTCAGCGGAGTCGGCGCGGTCGAGACGGTCGTCGAGCTCCTGCATCTCCGGCAGCGAGTCGCCACCCACGGCGTTCATGCCCTCACCGAACAGACTCTGCATACGCGCGGCCCGGTCGTCGTCGCCGCTCGGGCTGTTGTCGGGCTCGTCGGCGCCGGTGCTCTGGAAGTCCGGATACCGAAGGTCTCGCTCGGCCTTCATCCGGGCTGCGGTGGCCCACGACTTGTACATACGGGTCTCGTACGGCAGATCCAGGTCCGGGTCGGTGAACTGGCTCGCCAGCCACGCGGCCTCGTCACGGATCTGGCGAAGGTCGCCCTGCAGGTCGTCTGTCTCGCCCCGGCTGACGCGCTGGATGAGGTCCTGCAGACGCTGTATGCGCTCCGGGTCCTGCAGGCCTTCCTTGCGCTGCAGAGTGGCGATGTCGTCGCCGATGTCGGCCATGCGGGCACGGAGTTCGTGCCTCCACGCCGGGGTCGGCTCCGGCCGTGTGCGGTCGCTGGCCCAGGCGAAAGTGTCGTCGGGGCGGCTCAGGAAGACGGGGCTGTTCTCCGAGCGCGAGCCGTCGAGGTTCGAGACGGACAGGACCATCGTCCCGTTGTCGTTCCGGTTCACGCTGTTGACGCGGACCGGCTCCCTCCAGCCCACGGGGTACGGGCGGCCGTCGGCGTCCTGCCGGGTGATCGGCACGCGGATGATGTCGTTCTCGGCAACATCCGCGCGGTCTCCCAGCACCCATCCCTCGGGTGCCTCGCTGCGGGCCTGCTCCTGCCGGTCGGCGTCCACGGCCTGCTGCTGGCGGCTGTCGCGGTTGCGGACGAGTGCAGCTACCGCATTGGCCCGACTCGTGTGCTCGGCAGGAGCCGTGTGGCCCTCGGCGTGGGTGTACCGCCACTTGCGGGCAAGCTGGCTGACGGTGCCGGCGTCCTCGCCGTCGACAGTCACCGGATACGAGCCGTCATCGTTCCGCGTGCCGATCTCGGCACGCGTGAGCGCTTCGGCCCGCTCTTGCTTCTCCTTCTCCCGCCTCTCCCGGTCCCGGCGGGCGCCTGCGCGCTTGCGTTGTTCCTCGTTCAGGTGGCGCCGACGGTTGGCGACAGGAGAGAGCGCGAGCATGGCACTGTCCTGAACGCGCGGGCCTTCCCCGGTGCTCGCGACGTGCCGGTCCTGCCACGCCTGCAGCTCCTCGAGCTCTGCCTCGATGTCCTCGTCGGTCATGTCCGCCGGTGACGTGGCCCGGACCGGTGCGTCGGGCGCCGTGGCGGTGTCGGCCGTGTCCGCATCGTCGGACTGCCCGGGGCGCTGCCAGGCGTCCCACTGCTCAGGGGTGAACCGCTCCACGAGTCGAAGGGGCGGCATGGTGACGGTGTGCTGGACGCCGTCTGGTTCCCACTGCTGCCGGTCGGCGTTCCATCGTCGGCTCTGGTACGTCACCAGTGTTCGGCCCTGGTCCCCGGACGCCGAGGATGCGCGGCCGCGGAAGATGCCGTAGTACGCGGCGAGGCTGCGGTCACGGTCGGCGGGGTTCTCCGCGACGAAGCTGACCAGGTCGCCGTCCTGAACGTTCCACGGGTGGAACAGGGTGCCGCCGTTGGGGCCGTCGCCCTGGGGCTCCGGGGTTCGCTCGGGCAGCGCGGCGAGCGTGCGGTCGAGGTCCTGGCCCAGCTCGAGCAGGCTGGCCCGTGCGGACTGCGCCGCGTCGGCGTCGGGCAGGTGGTCCCCGCGCAGTCGCCCTGCGACGTAGTCGAGCTGCTCGCGGACGCGCCGCAGGTCCTCGCGGGCGTCGCCGGTCGGCGGGTCCCCGGCGAGGATGCCGTCGAGGGACTCACGGATCTTGGCGTGGTCGCCGCGGATCCGGCGGACGTCGTCCTTGTCCTGCCGGGACAGGCCGGTGAGGTTCGGCAATGGCGGGAGGTCAGGCAGCCGGTCGAGGACCGTGCGGGCCATCTCTGTCTCGTCGCCGGGGGTGTCCGCAGCCGCGGCGGGCCCGTCGCCTGCCGGAGCGTCGGTGTTGCTCGAGGCGTCTGCATCGTCCGGAGCAGGGGTCTCCTCCGGTGCGGCGGTCTCCTCGTCGGCGGCCGGCGACGTCTCGCCTTCCGGGGCGTCCGGGGACGGGGCGCCGCCCTCCGGCGCGTCCGTGCTCGTGGTGTTGCCTTCGGGGCCGCTTGTCTCCGGCACCTCGGGGGCGGCCTCGTCCGGGTACAGCACCCGCATCTCGGTGTCCGGGCTGAGGAAGTGCTGCCGCCCGTCCTCCGTGACGACCAGGACGCGGCCGCGGCCTGTACGCACCGGCTTCTGCGCCACGGTGTGCGTGCGCCTGTCGGCGTCGACGAACCGGTCCCCTTGCTGCAGGTCGATGGGAGCGCGCATCTGCGGCGGCCGAAGTTTGCTGGTGTCGCGTCCCTCGGCGTCAGCGAACATGTCGGGCGTGCCGAGCGCGTCGGCCGGCTGGTCATCCGGGTTGTTGAAGTCGGCGGCCTGGCGCTGCTCCTCCTCCTGGCCGACGTCGAACATGGCGTCAGGCTCCGCCACGGGCTTCGCCTTCGGCTTCGGGTCCTCCCGAGGCTTACGGCCGGCGCGGCGGGCTTCCTCCGCCTCGAGGACCCGCAGACGGGTGCGGTCGACGCCCGACAGCTCCCCGCCGTTGGCCATCTCCGCCTCCATCAGGGAGACGATCTCGTCGCGGATTTCGCCGTCGTCCATCGCGGACGGGGCCTTGGCGGCACGCGCGGTGGCCGCGGGTGCGTTGACCTCGTCGGGGCTCAGCGTGACCTTGTCCGGGCCGTCCGGGGCTGGGGCGCTCTCGTCGGGCGCGGCCTGGGCTGCGTCCGGTCGCCAGGGGCGGAATCCGTCCATGGTCCGCAACTCGTCGGCCTGGAAATTCGCGGACCGTCCGAGCGGCTCGTCGTCGCGCAGCGGCTCCTTGCGCACGTTGACCGTGCCGTCGTCGTTGCCGCTGACGACGATGTACGTCTCGCCTTGGCGGGTGCTGACCGGCTCGCCGACACCGAAGCGGCCGCCGATGTCGCGACTGACGCCCTGCGGCGTGCGGTAGTGCGTGATGCTGCCGTTCTCGTCGGTCTGCTGCTGGAAGCTCGGGTCGTAGGGCTCGCGCTCGCCCTCTGGGGTGGCGGTGGCCTCCGGGGCGTCCGGCTGCGGGGGGCTGGCCTCGGCCTCACGCTTCCGCTTGTCCTCCGTGATGGCGCGGGAGTCGGCCTCGAATCGGTCGGCGTTGTCGTCCAGTCGCTCCTCGAGCCGGTGCAGCGCCCGCACCATGCCGTCGTCCAGGCCGTTGGTGTCCAGCTCGTCGAGGGCGGCGAGGGCGCCGTGCATGGCCTCGCCGTTCTGGTGGTATCCCTCGGCGCCCTTGGGCTCGTCCGTGACGTTCTGCATGTGCTGGGCCAGGGCACGGAATTGCTCCGGCGTCCCGTCCGGCCACTGCTTCTCGGCGATTTCGTTGGCTGCGGCCCAGTCCTTGAGAATGGCCGCGGCCACGCGCTTGGCGTCACCGCTGTTGGGGTGCTGCTGCGTGCGGCCCGGGGTGTCGCGCTGCACGTCCTCGGGGCGGCGGCGGGCCCTCGGGATGACGTTCATCATGTCGCCGGTGTCCGCACCGAACTGGTGGGTCTCACGGCGGCCGCCGAGATGGCGGGTGGTGAAGGTACGGCCCCCCGGGTACCGGCGGACGGCCGTGACGACGTGGCCGAACTCGCCGCCCGCGACGACGTCACCGACACGGACGCGGTCGGCACGGACCTCCTCAGGGATGTGTCCGTCGGCGTGCCCAGACACTGCCACCTGGTTCGGCATCCGCATCAGGCGCACGCTGTCGCCGGACGTCATCACCGTGCCGTCCGGGGCGGTCAAGGTGGCGTCCAGCAGAGGCGCCCACTTCATCCTGTCGTAGGTGTAGGTGGGGGCGAGAGTGCCCTCGACGGTGACCGTCTCCGGCTTGTCCTGGTCCCGAGTGCTCGCCGGCCACTCGATGTCGCTGCCGCTCACGGTGACCTTGATGCGGTCACCGGGCCGCAGCTCCTCACGGCCGACCGTCGCCGCGGTGTTGCTGTTGGCGGGCGGGGCGGGCCGGGCAGCGTCGAACTCCTGGCGGGTTCGCTTGATGGCGGCCTGGATGTTCTCGCCCTGAGCCGAGCGCCAGGTGCCGGCGGCCTGGTCGAGGTCTGGATCGGAGAAGTCGAATCCGCCCCGGCCCATCGAGTTCTGGCCGGGCGGGGTTGTGCTGCGGTCGAGGAGTCGCGCGAACTCGAGGGCGTCGTCCGGGGTGGCGAACTCACCGGCCGTGTCGATTCGCTGTCCGGTGCCGGTCGCTGTCAGATACCAGCGGCCGGTGGAGTCATCGCGGAGTGCGACAACTTTGCCGTTGAGCGAGGTCTCGAGGTGGTCATCGCCCGCGACGGACCGCAGGAACTGCGCCATCTTCGGCTTCCGGCCCGGCCGATCGGCGAGGTCGAGGAAGTGCTGACGGACTGCCGCGGTGTCCCTGAAACGGGCGCCGGCCCCGTGGTTCCGGTTGGGCAGAGCGTCAACTCGTACGGGCAGATTGCCGTCCGCAGGCTCGTCCTGGTCGTCGTTCTCGCGGGGGCCTACAGGGTCGTCGTCTTCGCCGATGGGGCGGCCGCGGTCGTCGGCGTCGTGGGGGTCGTTGGGGGTGTCGGGGTCGCCGTCGTCGTCCCGGGCCACGCCGTTGCCGCGGCGCGGGTCGATGGTCCGCTTCTCGTCCTCCGCCTGGACCTTGTCCTCGTTGTCGGTGGGCGCGGAGCCGTCCGGGCGGGCGACCATGGACACCCACTTGGCGCTGGTGGTGTGCCTGCGGCCGTTGAACACGTTCGGCGCCGTCTGGTCCTGGACGAGGATGCGGTCGTTGGGAAGGGCGCGGACGACGCGCGCGAGCTTGCCGCCCCACAAGCGGACGGTGCCGCCGGTCTCGATAAAGCGCCCCTTGCTGTCCCGCGGGTGCAGGGCGGGGTTCCACTTACGGCGGGCGGCCTTGACCTCGAGGACGGCGCTCGGGTCCTGCAACTCAGCGTGCTCAGCGGCGGGGCGATTCAGCATGCCGCGGACCATGCACACCGTGGGTGGTTAACGTCGCGTCCTCCCGCGCGGGCGTGATGCGGGGACCCGGGCCTACATGGTTTCGGTGAGGATGTGGATGGCGAACCATGCGGAGAATCCGAACCAGCTGACGGCGAATATGGCTCTGCCGACCTTGCTGGTGCGGGTGCGGAACAGGCGTCGGAAGTTCTCGGAGAGCGTGTCGTTCTCGCGCTTGTTCGCCAGGGCGATTCCCTCGGCGATGGCGAAGATGGCGGTCCAGAGGATCCAGATGGCGGGCCACATGGTGGGTTACTCCTTGGGGTCGGTGTCGTAGTGCAGGCGGCAGCGGCAGTTCACGGTCAGGGCGATCGGGGCGAACGGGTCGCCGGGGTAGCGGAGCTGGGCGCCGTTGATCTCGTACGGGGTACCGGCGGGCAGGGTCGTGCCGTGCAGCGCCTTGTGGGCGGGCCGTACGCGGTCGTCCTGGCGCGTGATCCACGTCCGTACGACTCCGGGTCCGGCGTTCTCCGCCGCTGCGTCCGCGGCCCCGTTGATGGTTGACACGGCGCACGTCTCGGCGACGCGTGCCGCCAGCGCGGGCGAGGCCGCCTCGTAGAACCTGATGACGGCTCGCTCCAGGTCCTCCAGCTTGAGCTCTGCCTCCGGGATGGTCTGGAGGCTGTGCAGTTCCTCGGCCAGGTCGACGAGCAGCGCGGTCACGGCCTCGCCGGCGTACATCGCGGTGACGAGAGCGGCAGCGACGGCGGCCGGGGGCACTGTGTTGGTACCGGCGACGGCCTGGCCCAGCTTGCGGGCGGTGGCGGTCGCGGCCTGCTGCAGGATCGGGGCGAGGGTGTTCGTCGTCTCCTCCGCCCAGCGGGCAGCACTGACGACGCGGTACTCGTCGATGTTCGCGTCCCCGCCGCGGGTGTCGTTCTCGTCCTCCGGCTCCCAGAACCGTGTGTGCTTGCGGCTCTTCGGGGCGCGGAGCCTGGCGACGATGACGCCCTTCTGGCGCGCCAGAAGCGCGGTGAGCGCCGCCTGTATGGCCATGGACAGGGCGTCGAAGTCGGCGTCGGTGACCTCGAACCCCTGGGCGGCGAGGGTCTTGGTCTCGAGCTGGGCGCGCGCTGCGGCGACGTCCTCGGCGGCGGGCCCGTCCTCGGGCTGCGTGACGGTGGTGCGGGCGCGGGCGACGTCGTCAGCGGCGTCTCCCGGGGCGGCCTCAGTGGTCTGGGCACGGGCTGCGGCGACCACGTCGGCCGCGGTGCCTCCCCCTCCGGCGGGCAGTTCGAGGGGTGCCTCCCCGCGGGCCAGGGCGACGTCGTCAGCGGCGGTCGGGGCCGCCTCGAGCTCACGGGCCTCAGCGACCGCCGCGGCGGCGGACTGATCTCCACCGGCCAGGGGCAGTGCCGCGTTCGGGTCGGCGCCGGGTTCGCCGCCGGCTCCCGGCTCGGGGGCCAGGCCCAGCGCGGCCGCGTCCTGGTCGTTGGCGGGTACGGGCGCCTTCTGCGGGCTGATCCACAGGGCGCGGGACTGCGGGGTGTTGAAGGCAGGACGCCCGGCGATCTTTCGGTACTCGTCGATTGTGATCAGGCCCGAATCGAACTCCTCGCGGGCCTCTTCTCGGGCCTGGCGGCGGGGGAACTCGAGCGCCTGGACGCGGGAGGTGTCGAACCGGATTACCCAGTCGTCGGACAGGTCCGGGTCGAAGGCTGACGCGATCAGGTTGAGGTGGGGGAGCTCCGTGTGCGACCAGAAGTTCCATTCTTCCCGGTCTGCGTTGTTGAACGTCCGCTCCGAGGCGTTGCCGATGATGCTCTCGTACACGCCGAACGCGGAGAGGATCTCGTTCTTCGAGGTGGTGGCGAGGGTCTCGTAGGCCATCTCCCGGGGGCGGGCGGAGGTGTCGACGTAGGTGACGCCGCCGGGGCCGGTGCCGACGAGGGTGAGCTGTCCGGCGTTGTGCGCGCCCGGGGCGAGGCGCCGCTGGATCCGGTCGACCTCGCCCGAGTCGACGCCGTCCAGGTCGATACCGACGATGCCGCCGGGGCGGCCGTCGTTGTCGATGAACGAGATGTTGTAGGTGCGCGCCTTCACGTCCAGGTCGATCGACAGGCCGGCGGCCTCGAGCGGGGTCACGCCGCAGAAGGGATCGGTGGGGTGCGGGTCCCTGATCCAGATGACTTTTTCCGGCTTGAGCTCGCGGATGTGCCCGCGGTAGTCCGTGAACTGGAAGTGCTTGACGTACGCGGCGTTCTCGTCGTCCGGTATGACCTCGACGCGGTCCGGCGGAAGCAGATCGAGCCGGGTGAGGACTCCGCCCCGGCTCTTGGTCTTCTCGATAAACACGCCCTTCTTGCTCAGGAGCAACTGGGCGCTGAGGCGCTTCTTGAAAACATCGCCGGTCTCGAGCGGGTTGGCCTTCTTGTTCAGCAGACGAAGGAGCGGGTGGTCGTCGAGGGTCTCCGCGAACTCGCGCTCGTCGCCGCCGCGGCCGATCTGTACCGGGAGGGTAGAGGCGTGCTTGCTGATGGCCTCGATGCTCTTGAAGGTCCAGATGCTGCGCTCGTAACCCTCGACGATGACGCGCTCGAGGTCCCAGCCGTCCGCGCGGCCAGGGGTGCCCCATACATTCGTGACGCCGGCGAGCGTCATGGACGTGTAGACGCCTCCGGCCAGAAGGTCCTTCGTCTCTGTGGGCCGCGGTGCTGGCTCCACGGCTCCTCTGGGGACGAGGAGCCCACGGAGGGCGGGGAAGAGTTGGCGGGGCATCAGGCCCCCTCAGCGCTGGAGACCCAGAGGCCCGCGGCGGCCACGAGGACGCTGACTGCCAGCCATCCCAGCGGGGGCAGCAGGTAGAACAGGACGGCTGTCTGTCCTGCGTAGCCGCTGAATGCGGCGATGGCCCCGGCGTCTTGCTGCCATCGGCGCGTGGAGTTGCGGCGGACGAGAACGCCGCTGGCACACAGGCCGATGAGGGCAGCGGACAGGCCGGCGGTCCAGTGCAGGGCTCCCAGCGCACCAAGTCCGCCGAGCACACCGAACGAGAGCAGGAAAAGCCCGAGAGCCTCCCGGCCGACCTTGTCGGAGAGCACCGACCCAGTGATGTCGGTGGTGGCGACAACGGGGTCGTCGTTCGACGGCTGAGTTCGCTGAGTAGTCACGCCGCGCACCATGAACAGCGGGCGGCGTTAACGTCGCCCGCTCATCGCGGCGGCCGGGACACCCCAGACATGTAGGCGCCGATACCGCGCCGGTTCATGGTCCCGGCAGAGATGATCCGCGCGTTCGCGGGCGGGGTGGGGAACTTCCGCTTGGCCCGCTTGGTCTGGTCCCCGCCGATCAAGTGCGTGTTGTCGACCTTGGCCGCGCAGTCGTCACCCTTGACCTCGTCGTACGGGCGGCGGCAGCCGTCGCAATACACGTCGAGCGCCTCGATGCGCTGGCCCTCGGAGGCCTTGAAGCTGCCCCGGTAGTCAGCGACGCTCGCGATCTTCGGCGTGACCCCGATCGTGGCAGCAACGACCCAGACGTGGGAGAGGTTGGCCTTCTCCTCCGGCGCGGGTGCAACCGGGGGACCTTCCGGGTCGGACTCCCACAGCGTTTGCGACTCGACCGCGGCCGCAGCAGCGGCCGCGAGTACGGGAGCAGGGCTGGGAGCCTTGACGGGTGCGGGTGGTGTTTCGGGATCGAGCCAGACGAACAAGCTCTCCTGCAAATGGGAGCGGCCGGTCTCGGGCGAGAGGGGGGCTGTCGCGGTCGTCACCGTTCCTCCGGAGCGTTGCTGCGGGGTCGATGTATAGGTTGAATCCCCGTCCCTGTCGAAACGTCAACGACCGCGTTCTGTTACACCAACCCCCTGCCACGCCCTGTAGGACGTGTCCTGTTGCCAGGGCACAGGCACGCAATTGGCCCTGTCCGTACCGCGCGAGGCGCGGGCGGCGTTACAGGGTCAACGAGCGAGGACGTTGACGGGCGTCACGAGATGCCGTCGCTGTCCAGCGCCTGCTGCGCGGCACTCGTGAAAGTGATGATCGACTGCTTGAGATTGTTGTACCGAGTGTGAGCCCTGTTGGCGGTGTGCGTCATTTTCTCTGCCGATACCTCGAAGGTTTCCGAGAGAGCGTGCATCAGGCACTGGCTTGCAAGTTGGAACGCCTCGGCCTCGGCGCTGGTGGCTGCTTCAGCGACAGCTGGGGGCCCGAGTAGGGCGATGTCTTGCCAGCAGTTTCGGATGGTTTTGGCAAGTTCTCTTCCCTCGCCGGCGAACTCTCGACTGGGGGCTGAAGAGAGGTAGGCGGAATCCGAAGGAAAGCCATACTTCCGGCCCATGTGTTCGACGAGAGCATTGTTGGCCGTGATGAAGGCGCGGTAGGCGGCCTCTCGTGGCTCGATCCGTTGGCGGTAATGCTCTGCACGAGCGGAGATCTTGGCTTGCTCGCGCGTAGCCCAGCCCGTAGAGACTCCCGCCGCTGTGGCGCTGACGGCACCCGCCAAAGCACCAAGCAAAGCTGCCAAACCTGCATCCATGAGTGGAGTGTGACGGAAGGCGGAGGTCGTCTGCTGGTTTCGTGGTGATCAGGTTGACGGGCGTCACGGGAGCGTCAGCTTAGGATCCGGTCGTGGCAGACATCCCGAATGAATTGATCAAGCTGGAACGTTCCTCCGAAGGGGAGCGGGCAAGCTCGCAGGCCTCGCTGGAAGGAACACCAGGTCCAATGGAGGGCGTGGCGTGGCGCGGCTGGGGCCTTCCAGGCCGCGGTGACCGAGTGCGCGGAGCGTGGTGATGTGGGCCTGTCGCGGTATGAGCTGGAGCAGGCGGTGAAGAAGGCTGTGCGGCACCCCGAGGTGTTGGCCGCGTAGCCCTGGGTTCGGTCCTCGTCTCGACGGGGCGGGGGCCGGATGCTTGAATCGAACATATGAACGATCTGCCTCCGGATCCGCCGCGCCTCCTGGCGATCCTGGCGCACCTCGACCAGCAGCTCGCCCAGAGCGAGACGATCGCTACCTACCTGCGACTCCAGCGCGACGCCGTACACCGCGCCCTCACCGCGGCCGAGCCCGCTCCCACCCCGCAGCAACGCCCCCAATCACCCCCGAGGCCAAAGAGCGCGTACATCTCCGAGCAGGAGATCGACAAAGGGCATCCGCTCGGCTGCACCATCCACGTCGGCGGCTGCGCCATGGTGACTCGGCCCGTCACCGGCCTCAGCGCCGGGGAAGCACGGAGGGCGCTCACCAAGGACGTGCAGTTCTTCCACCCCTGCGAGTTCTGCCGACCGGACACAGCCCTGGGGATCCTCGAATGACCGGCCAGAGTGCGGGTGCGTACTGCCCGGATGATCCTGAAGACATGGCTGGACCGATTCGTGTGGTCGTGCATCCGCCGTCGCCGACGGGCGGCCGGCGAGTGCGCGTGGACGGCGAGATCCTCGGCCTGGCGCACAACATCTCCGACGTCGCCGAGTTCCTGCGGCGGGCCGGACTCGAAGTCGACCCGGCCGAGGTGCCGACGGTGCCGTGGATCGACTGGCGTGGTGGTGGCCCTGGAGAGTGGGGTGGTCTTGATGCCGGGAAGTCCTGAGTGGCAAGGCTGGGGCAACTTGAACGGTCCTCCGCCACTGCCTCCGCCGCTACGCGAGCTGGTAGACGCCCAGCCGGATCAGCCGCTGAGCGCGGAACAGCGAGTCCGCGATTCCCGCTGAGGCACCAGCAGTCGCTCCGCTTGATACGGATGAAAACGACTGGCTCATGAACCGTTGACCGGACGCACCTTCGCTGAAATCTGTGCTGATCTCCATTACTGAGTTTTCTGAAGGTGAGGCGGCTCAAGGACTGCTCGGCCTGCCGTACTTGACGCACAACTGACTCTTTGAGTCGTACTGTATTGCGTTCCTATGACATCCGTGAACTCTAGAGTGATCCAGAGATGCCGCACATCGGCTTCCGATGACAACACAGGGTCAAGGTCCTTTTCACTGAATTTGATGCTCCTATCCTGGTTAGGAAGTAGAGGGCTGCCCGAAGACTTGATTGAGGAAGTCGGGCCGGAGTTCCCTTCGTGTTCTCTCACGCTGCATGCGATACCTACAGCCGTCCCGACGCTCACATTTCGCATCTTGACAGAAATAGTGACAATCCGATCCCCTCTCCATCCCAGTTCAACGTTTTCAACCACAGGGAAAGGAAGTATTGCTGCTAGGCGTTGTTCTCTAATTTCACCAACACTCTGCCCGGCGGCGACAGCAGCAGCTTCTGCCGCCTCCGCAGATCTTTTTCCAAAGTTGGCAATTCGGTTCGTGAGAATTACATAGACTGCCGTAACTATGGTCAGAATAACAGTGCTGATTGTCGTTACCATCACGAACCGCCAAGGGTCACGGCAGACGCCCTGTCGCTGTTTGGAACGTCATGCCCGCAGTGAGATTACCGAGAAAATTATCGAGAGCACGCTCCCTTAGAAATTCTACATACGGCACCTGATAGCGCTTCAGGAAGTTCGTCGCGTCAAACTCACTCCGGCTTGCGCCATCGACTTTCGTTTCACCTACGTAAGAGAAGCTAGCCCATACAGTTGAGAACCTTCTGTTCCCTGGCGCTTCTATAGAGTATGCCTGCCGACCCCAGGCTTCGCCGCTGTCTTTCGTCCATCTACTGGCTCTGTAATCGAGGCGCCCAAACTGTTCTGGCGACTCTTGATCATCCTTCGTTTCTCTAAGGCTTCCGTCTGGCCGAGGCAATACCCCTAGCAGTTTCTTCATTACCGCATAATTTGGCAAGGCCGTCTTGGCCGGAGCAATCATAAAATCGTAGGCGATGAAGCGGTAGGTGAACTGGACACGCAATGGCTTCAGCAGCCCCTCTTCACCTTCACTCTGATCTTCTTGAAGTGCTGCTTGAAGTACTGTGCTCGTATATTTTGACGCAGCCAGCTGGCCGAGTTGATCAACAATTCGACTCACCAAGGTCTCAACTGAAGGCATCAGCCCTACATACCACTGGTGGAATCTAGAGAAAGATGACCCTTGGCGGGTTATTCGGAGATCACCATCCGAATCAATGAACACCTCGAAGCCAAACTCGTCATCATCATAAGAGCACCCCACCTGTGATTCTGAGTTGACTAGGGTAAGCCGGTCGCGAGCGTGGAAGTGTGCTTCTTTGAGGATCTTGAATACTTCCGCATAGATCAAGTCTGTAACGATAAACAACTGGTCTCGACTAGCCATCCTGAGCACTTTTGGAAGTTCCACTGTAAGGTCAAACGCATTTACGTTTTCGAGATTCTCGAAGATTGGAGGACTACGAAAGTCTTCCCAGGCAGGTACGAGGCTCCGCGGAGTTGCGGTGCTGGTCATAGCACCCATCCCTTCATCACTCGATCGTCTGTCAGAACGAACTCGTCTTCACTCGATACCTCAAATTCATAGGCCGCAGGCGCCAATAGAGAGAAAAGTATCTGCTGAACACCACGCGCTCCGAGGTTCAGGTGGGAAGCCAACTTGGCGACGGCGCTCATGGCCTCGGGTGTCACTGTCAATTTTTTCCGCATGCCAGAAAAATGATTATCCCAAATCCCTATAGGGCTTATCTCCCTATTCTCCAAGATTTGCCTAAAGTGGTCTTCTGTTAGGTCTTCGTAGCGAATCAATATTTGAAACCTTGCAACGAGTTCGGTCAGGAACCCATACGTAATTAGGTCCTGAGAAAGAACCAAGTCGCTGTCTGTCAGGCCGCGACGTATGGATGCTGATCGCTGGTCGCGCAGTTTCTTGTTGCCGAGGCCGGCAAAGGTTCCACCCAGAATAAAGAGCATTCCTGTCGTGTCAATGAAGCGAGTCGGATTCGCGACTTGTTTCTCGCCAACCGCAATGCGACTCCCTTCCGCCATTTTCAAGATCCGCCGCTGAATCGCCTCATTGTTATCGTCCGAGCGATGCGTAAGCCGAAGCTTATCGAACTCGTCCAGGAACACTATTCCGTGACGTGCGAACTCTAGATCGTCGTCACGCTTGCGAGTTATCTCTGAATTCTCTCCTAGGATTCCATCGGCCATCCCCACAAGGCTCTCCATTATGTCTTCCACTTGCAGGCCCACAATCCCTGCTTTAACCAGCGATGTGGAGTCAACGATCGCGTAGGGTAGGCGGAGATGGCTGGAAGCTGTTTGCATGCTATGTGTTTTTCCCACCCCTGTGCCCCCGATGACTATTCCGTTAGGTGGTTTATGGCGGAGGTCTTGCGAGATCCACCAAGATAGATGCATGGACAGTAGGACCGACAGCTCTCGCTTCGCGGACTCTTGCCCGACCAGGTAGCGATCCAGCTCTGCCTTTATCCCCTGCGCGGTTCTGTCCTTCGGAAGCAGATTTTCAAAATTGTTGACAGTCATATCGGCAGCCCCTTGGTGCAGGATTCAGCTGCGTCTGGCGCCGTACGCGAGGCGAATTCGAACAATGTCTATAGAGGATGCGAGATCTGAAGTCTCGTGCCATCGGTGGGTCTTGTAACTGCCGCACCGTAGTCCTAGCCAGTCTTACCTGCTCTGAAAACCGAGCAGGCACTCAATCTGCTTAATCCAATCTAGCTCAGGATGGGGACAGTCACACCTCGGTCACTTCCGCAGCGCTGGCCAGGGGTGGGACAGCCATGTATGAGGGAGCGTCGTCAGTGAGGGGTTCTTCGCACCGCACAGCACAATTGAGGCCGCTGGGCCCTGATGAGCCAGTGTCTGGGGGCTACTTACAGCCGGCGGCCGAGTTATCCACAGGCACGCTCGTGATCTTCGCGACCGTCGTACGGTGCTCTCTCCGTTGGTCACGAACACGGGGGCGCGCGGTGTTGTACAGAGTGGAGCTCTGGCTCCAGGTTGAGGAAACGCTGGCCGAATTGCCGGAGGAGGGGCGACGCGAAGTGATGGAGCTGATCGCGGCATCCCTAATCGCGCGGGACGCGTGGCCGACGCCCGGAGGCTGGGAAATCTCCGAGCGCTTCGGCCCCGGTCGTGGATCACATTCAGCGCGGCCCTCGATGGGATCGACATCGTGTGTGTCGGCTGGGTGGGCTGACGCCCGTCGCCAACCCGGCAGCGGACACTTTCACGCGTATCACCAGTGGGTGTAGACCGCGCTGGCGCTACGACCCGAGCCGGATTGGAAAGTCCGGGATGAGCTCTGCGGGCGCCGAGGGACGTACAACGCCTCCTTCGATGTAGGCAGTCTCGCCGGTCGCCAGCGACTGGAGAGCGGCCGAGATCCGTATTCGCCCATGCACCGGGTGGCTGTCGAGGATGCGCGTGATGGGTAGCACGCGTACGTCTGCTCGCGGGTCACGGTAGATCAAGTGGCCGACTGTCTCTGGGGTCATAGGCTCAGTTGCCATCACGTGGGTGATGACCTGCCTGCGGCGCGCCTGGACCCAGGCCAGGGCGACGCGCCGCAGGAGGGGCAGACCGTCCGGAACGCCCCAGAGAACATCCTGTGTGGCCTGTTCCAGTGTCTTGTGCCCGTAGTGCACGGCTCCGGTCGGCAGCGTGATGCTGCCGAGGAGGTCCGCGACCACCAACTCGTCCGTCCCCACGGGGATGAGGAGCGACACTCCGATAGCCGGTGGCCGCCAGTTCTCGTAACGGGCTGTCGTCGGTACGAGGGTGGGTTCGGCGCTCCGCGCGGCGGGATGGACGGCTGCCGTGATTGTGGGCATCAGACAGCTCCGCCCGATACAGCGGCCACGATCTGTTCGAGGTGCTGCGGTTGGCTAGTGCCGGGGATGGGTGCCACGTGTGAGCCGCGGTTGAGTAACCAGTGGAGCGGTTCCTCGACACCGCGCGCCGTCGTGAGAGTGCCGGCGCCCAGTGGCCGGTACGCCACGTACGGGATGCCGAGTTCGCCGCAGAGGTCCAGAGCCGGGTCGAAGTGTTCCGTCATGTTGAGGGCGTTCTGCACGGCGGCGACGGCAACGTGTTTGCTCGCGAGGCGAATCTGCTCGGGTGTGACCTTGGACAGGCCGATGTGCCCGATCTTGCCTTCGTCCTGGAGGGCTTGAAGCGTGCCGAGTTGCTCGTCGATCGCGATTTCGGGGTCGATGCGGTGCAGGTAGCAGAGCTCCAGCCGTTCCACGCTCAGGCGGCGCAGGCTCGCTTCGACGCAGGACCGGAGATAGGTCGGATGGCCGTGTGGAGCCCAGACGTCGGGTGCGGGTCGGAGCATGCCGACCTTCGTGGCGACCAGGACGTCCTTCGGGTACGGGTACAGGGCGTGGCGGACGAGGTTTTCGGCGGTGTGCGGGCCGTAGGCGTCGGCAGTGTCGATGTGCGTGATGCCGTAGGTGTGGACCGCTTGGCGCAGGACGGAGACCGCGGTCTCGAAGTTGTCGGGGTGGCCCCAGGTGCCGGGGCCGGTCAGGCGCATAGTGCCGAAGCCGAGCCGGGAGACGGTCTTGTCGGCGATGGTGATGGTGCCGGCGGGGGGTTCGACGCTCATCGTGCCGCCTCCTTCTTGAGGCAGAGCTGGATGGCGAGTTCGACAGCGCGCTCTTGGTTGTCGGGTGCACTCGTGACCCGCTGGTGAGGGACCGTGTCGTCTGCCAGGAGGCCGTGGACGTGTTCGTCGACCAGGCGCCGGTAGCGGGCGTCGTGAGCGTGCTTGTGTTCGACCGGTTCGGACTCGTCGAGCACGGTGGCCAGGAGCAGGTCGTAGGTGGGTGTGCGTGTCGAGGCCATCAGGCGCAGGCGCTCCTTCTCCCACCGGTGGGGGTGCTCGCCGCGGTACTCCATGGCGGCGTTGAAGTACGCGACGGCGTCAAGGGCTGCACGATCGGCGAGGACGACGTCGGCGCCGTGTGCGGCGGTGATCTCGTCGGCGATGCCCTGCGCGATGATCCACTCGGTGGACGCCGCGGTGTGGTGCTGCATTGTGAGCAGTCCGGTCGCAGCGGCGCGTTTGCCGAGTCCGCCGGTGCGGGCCACGGTGAGGCCGTGGCCGCGCAGTTCCATCTCGATCCGCTTGAGCAGGAGGGTCTTGCCGGTCGAGTACGTGCCGAGCACGCCGATGCTGATGGGGTCTGTCACCACAGGGTTGGCTCCGTTTCTGGTTCGGGGGCGCCGGGGAGGCTGGGCGGGACTGCCACGGTGATGAGCTGGTCCCAGCTCTCGTAGTGGCCGGCCATGGCGAGCAGGAGTTGCGCCGTGGCGTAGGCGTCGTAGACCGCGCGGTGCCGGCCCACGGGAGGGGCCTGCGTCAGGACCGGGTTCACATGCTTGAGCAGAGCGTCGAGGCTGTACGAGGGCAGTCCTTTGTAGGTCGCCCTGGCCAGCCGGAGGGTGTCGATGACCCCGGCCGGCTCCCACGTCGGCAGGTGACGGCGCAACTCCCGGTAGTCGACATGGGCGTTGTGGGCGCAGATCCAGTCAACGCCGAGGAAGCCGTGGACCTGATCGGCGAGTTGTTCCCATGCGGGCTTGCCTGCAAGGAGTTCATTGGTCAGGCCGTGGATGCCGGCCGCGCGCGCGGTGACCGGGCGCTCTGGGCGGATCAGCCACGCCCCTGCGGTACTGGTGTCCGGCTGGCCGGTGCGCAAGGGCAGCGCGGCGATCTCAACGAGGTCGGGCGGGTTGGTGCCGTTGCCTTCGACGTCGACGACGAGTACACGCTGCGGCCAGGACTGGAAGTTCATGGTGTCGGCGTTCCATTCTCCGCCTCCCAGCCGATGGGGGCCCGGCCGTGCTGGCGGTAAAGGTGGGGGCTGTCGCGGTCGTGGCACTGGAAACCGAACAACTGCTGGAGGTAGTTGCGGGTCGGTCCGTCCAGGCCCTCCACGATGATGGCGCGTTCGTCGATCTCAACGGGCCCCGTCGCGCCCAGGTCGCGCGCCTTGCGGGTGACCTCGTTCAAATCGGGCCTGACCCACGCCTGCCGGCACAACGTGACCTGTGCCGAGGGACAGATACTGCACACCTCTCGGATGCCGTAGTGGCCGTTGTAGTCGGCCTCTGCATGAGCGAAGGCCACGCCACAGCTGGTCTTGCGGAACAAGTACCCGTACGGCGCCTGAGGGTCTTGGGGGTTACGGAAGACATCGAGGATGCGCTGCTCGGCGATCTCCGGTGTGATCTTGCGGCGGGCGGTGTCGCCGTACGACACCGGCAGGCCGTGCGCCTCGTAGTAGGCGGCAATTTCGTCCTTGAAGAACAGGCCGGTGAACACGGTCGCGTGTGCGTACCGGGACAGCTCGCGGGCGCGCGCGAGGTGTTCGTCGGTGTCGTTGAGGCCATGGACGATCGGCCGCCAGTACAGGACGGTGCGGTAGTGCTCCGCGTGCTCGAACAGGGTGCGCAGGCTGCTCTCCGCGATACGGGAATCCACCGGTTCGATCTTGGGGTGGTCTATGCCCGAGTGCGTGACCAGGATTGTCAGCCGGAGGTGGGTGAAGGAGTTGAGGACCGCGCAGTCCTCGGGCGTCACCCGCCAGCGGGTGATGATCAGGACGTGGTTGCTCAGGCCCTGTTCGTTGAGCAGGCGCAGCACGTTGAACGTGTGGGGCTTGACGACGGGCAGCATCGGGTCGGTGGCCCGGTTGAAGAGCTGGATCGGTGTGGTGTGCGGGTGGAAGAAGGGATGTGCCAGCAGGTGCGCGACCGCTTCCTCGTCGCTCATCAGGGCGCGTGGTGCCTTCATCTCGAAGTTCTGGAAGAGGTGGCGTACGCAGTACCCGCAGTTCAGGGGGCAGCCGATGACGTGGTTGAGGGAGATGCCGGACTTGCGGTAGGCGACCGGGTTGGTGAGGTCGGGGTTCATGCCGCTGGTCTGGTCGGGGGTGAGCAGCGGCAGGGGGCGGCGGGTGACCGCAGGGATGCTCATGAGTGCCTCCGATATATGCGGGGTCAGTGGTCGGCGGTGGTGAGCGGGTGCAGTACGGCCTGCGGTGGGATGAGCAGGGCTCCGTGGGCGGCGCCGTACCAGGTGCCGAAGTCGCGGCGGGCTGCGTCCGGGTCGTCGGAGGTGTGGACGAGGTTGCGGACGAACCGCCGCTCGGCGAGCGCGGCTGTGAGGCTGTCGTTTCCGAGGTCGCCGCGGATCGTGCCTTGTGCTGCGTGGGTGGGGTCGAAGTGGCCCAGGAGGCGGCGCAGCCGGTCGTGCAGGCCCCGTTCGCCGTGCGCCAGAGCGACCGTGACGGGACGGTCCGCATACGTGGCGTCCAGGCAGGCCGGGACGTCGCGGTCGGGGAACGAGTCCGCGTCGACGAGGAGATCCCAGTAGTGGACGTGCGCCTGCCACGCCTGCGCCGTCAGGTCGACGCGGTCGGAGATCATCGCGCCGGCGGCGGCGATCCGGTCGAGGACCTCCTCGACCAGGCCCCGTTCCGCACAGTCCGGCTTGCACAGGATGACCACGCAACGGTCGAAGTCGAGGGCATGCGCGCCGTGGTGCGGGGTGCGATACCAGGTGCCGAAGTCGCGGCGGGCGGCGTTCGGGTCGTCGGAGGTGTGGACCAGGTTGCGGACGAACCGCCCCTCGGCGCGTGCCGCCGCGACGCTGTCGTCGGCGAGGTCGCCGCGGATCGTGCCCGCCGGAGACCGGGTGGGATCCGTGTGTCCCAGGAGATGACGCAGGCGCTGATGAACGCCCGGCTCGCCGTGCGCGAGAGCAACCGTGACGGGGCGGCCCGCATACGTGGCGTCCAGGCAGGCCGGGATGTCGAGGGCGGGAATCCGGGCGTCCGCGAGCATGTCACGGTAGGCGACGTGGGCCTGCCACGGCTGTGCGACCAGATCCCTGCGGCCGGAGACCGTGACGCCGGAGTCGGCGATCCGGTCGAGGACTTCGTCGACCAGGCCCCGTTCCACACAGTCCGGCTTGCACAGGATGACGGCCCGTCGGCCGAAGTCGACGCCGGGGATCACTTCGCCGCGGTTCATCGCACGCTCCCTGTCGTGTCGGAGCAGGCCGGCCACTTCTGCGCCACCAGCCACCGCAGGCCCGGCTCCAACGCGTCCAGAACACCGGGGTCGACCCGTTCGGGCTTGTCGTGCTGGAGCTGCCGGTAGACCTCGAACAGAAGCAAGGGCTGCTGCCAGTACGGTTCCAGGCCCGTCGCCCTGATCTCTGCGGCCGTGTACTGCACCGTGTTGGTACGCAGGGCTTTTTCGTGTTCGAGGACTCGTGCCACGGTGGCCGCGGTGGTGTTCCCCGGCATCGCCGGGAACAGGAAAGTGCGCGGCGCGGAACGGGTTGCCGCCTCGTTCCGCACCTGCCGGACGCGTTCGGTGTTCCGGTCGCAGACGTGCGCCGAACCGATGAAGTGGGTGTACGTGCCCAGCTCAAGGCCGAGCTGGATGGCCGCGTACTCCTGGATCATCGTGAAGCTGAACACGTCGGAAAGCAGCCCGCAGTCCAGATCGTTGGCCCGCATGTGGCACACCATGTGCAGGCGACCATCCCGAGCGAGCAGATGTAACCCGGACAGACACGCCACGTCGGGGTTGTCGTTAGCGGCCAATTCGCCGGCTGCGAAGACAGGGAGGAAGCCGCGCTTGCTGTCGGTCTCCGTGCGCAGCAGGTCGATGACACGGTCGAACGGCGAGACGGTGTCCCCGGCAGCGGGAGTGAACAAGATGTAGCCGTAGGCGGAGCCGCCGAGGTGGACGCCGTCCGGGGAACTGGAGCGCATGGACGGCGCGTAGTAGCCGATCATCTCCAAGTCCCGGCGCCCGGCCAGATACCAGAGGGCTTCGGCGTAGTGGAACACCGGGTTGGCCTTGCGCCGGGCCAGGAACGGCAGACGCTGCCGGGGGTCGCAGAGGCGGAAGGCCACGCCGATCACCTCGCGAGCCGCGTTTCCGCGTGCGTCAATACGGTGCTCGTGCTGCTCGGTCGCCAGATGGAGCAGTTCCAGGTAGGCGTCTTCGACGCTACCGAAGGTAGGGGGGCTGAGCATCTGATCCTCCAGAAGACGATGTGGATGCATAGAGGTCCGGCGCAGAGAGCGGGCATGCCTGCCCACGGGAAGCGGCCGGATGGACTGGCCCTCCGGCCGTTGGTTTTACGCGACGGCCTGGCGTATGCGGGGGTGTGCTCCGCCTTGCCCACGCAACGTCACGCCGGCTTCCAAGAGGCTGTGGCGGACGGCTCCGAACGAGCGGTTCGTGCGGCCGGCGATGTCGCGGATCGAGCCGCCCCTGTCGTACGCACGTGTCGCGCACTTCGTGAACAGAGTGGCGGCGTCGCCCTTGAGCTTTGTGTGGGGCGCATAGGGGATGGGCAGGGGCTCCAGCTCCTGCACCCACGCGGGCTCGGATACGTGCGTCTCGTTGGACGATTCAGGCATGCCTTCTCCAGATCAAGGAAGCGTGGTCGGCGAGGCCGGAACCAACTCGGCGGGTGGCGACGGGGGTTCGGCAGCGGCTGTGGCACACACCAGCCGGTGGCTGATCCACATGAACGTGGCCCAGGTAAGAAGCACCAGCACGATCCGGTACACGTCGCGGACGGCCAGCAGTTGAAGCCCGCCGACGTTGAGATCGAAAAGGGCATGGCCGGCCATCAGCGGCAGCAGACTCCGATGGCGCCGGTACAGCCAGACACGGCCGACGGCGAAGAGGACGGCCCCGATCGCGGGGAGCCCGGAGTAGGCGTGCAGGAGGACTTCGATCACGCTGACCAGGGTGTAGATCTCCCATGCCGGTCGCCGGATGGCTGTCAGCAGCGTGGTGGTGGCCGCGACCACCACCACGTCCTCGATCGCCACCGTCCTCACGAGCCCGAGGCCGAGTTTCCCGAAGCCGTCGATGCCGAGGACGGACAACTGGTTGCCCTGCATGACGGGTATGCCGTCTATTCCGGCCCAGGGGATGAGGCTGGCCAGCAGTGCAGTCGCCGCTCCTGATGCGGCACATACGGCGAAGGCCATCCCGCTGACCTTCCAGTCACGCAGCCGTTGGGCAGCCGTGGCAGGGAGCTTGCCGCCGAGGAGAACTCCGTGGGCTCGGGTCACCTCCACGGTCAGCCACACGAGCACACAGGCGAAGACCATCTGTCCCGCGAAGCGCGCGAGCGTACTGGAGGTGGGGATGGTCGAGTACATGGCTGCCATGCCGCAGGCGGCAGCGGCCGACCGCTGGAGCAGTCGCGATCGGTTGGAGACCCCCTGGCTGAGGCAGGTCCGGGAAATGACCTTCCACATGAGCCAGAAGAACAGGACCGTGGAGAGTGCGATCTGGCCAAGGCCGAACCGGAGGATGTCCTGCGCTGACCACCGCACGCCGTACAGGGCGCCGACGGCCACCACCGCCTTGGCCAGAGACCAGTAGCAGCCGAGCAGCAGCAACCCGGCGACGTGGAGGACGACTCGGCGGGTCGAAGCAGCGGGGAATCGCGCCGTCGTCGCGGAGCTGGGAGAAGGGATCGGCGCCAGGAGGGAGAGACGGTCACGCACGACCAGACCCCCGCTCGACCTGGGGGTGCGTGACGGCGACCACCTGGCCGAGGACGGTGGACCCCGGCGGGGCGTCCGATCCTGCATGGGCACTGCGCACGGTCACCAGTGCGCCGTCGAGCACAGCGGCACCGATGGCGGAGCCCACCACGACCTGGAGCACGAATACGGTCCCGGACGCCTCAGCGCCGTTGCCGGGCAGGCTGCACAGGGAACTCGGCGGGGCGTCCGCCGGGGCGGGGAGCTCGAAGCCGTCCACGATCTCGCAGCTCCGAGGAGAGCGCGGATCGCGTGTGAGAACCCCCAGCTTTTCCAGATTCTCGATCTGGTGCTGGACGCTGCTTAGCCCGATGGCCTGGGCGATCTCTCGCTGGGAGGGTGCGAATCCGTTCCGCTCGGTCGCCTCCCGGATGACAGTGATGATCTGCCACTGTCGTGCGGTCAGCTGCGGACCTGTCTGCGCTGGACGCGTGCCCGGTTCCGCGCGGCGGGTCGTGCCCCGCTCCTGACCGATGAGCTTCTCCGCGTTCAAAGATCTTCCTTCAGAGGTATCGGTTTGGCCCTTCACTCCCCGGGTCACCGTCCTGCCCGGGGAGTGAAGGGGGCTGGGTTCCTGTCGTCGAGCGGGGAACCCCAATTCCCCGCTCGACGACAGGGGCCCGCGCACGGTGATGCGGATTTCACAGGGGTGCCGTGCGCGGGAGCTGTGTCAGGCCACGGCCTGGACGGGTGGGGCGGCCTGGTGTTCGCGTCGCAGTGCTTCGGCCACGCCGCGGCGGGACAGTACGACCACGACGCCGTGATGGTCACTGATGCCGGTGGTGTCCAGCACGTTGACGGCCAGCACGGCGTGCGCGATCCGGCCGTCCACGTAGACGCGGTCGATCCGGCGTGGTCCGCCCTGATCGGGCCGGGCGTAGCCCGCGGTCGGACCGATGGCCTGGGGCTGTCCGAGTGTGTGGGCGGCGTAGCGTGCAGCGTCGTGCAGACCGCTGGTCAGCAGCGCCTGGTCCAGGTACGTACAGCTGACGCGGGACCCGTCCGGGGCGAGGTTGGTCCGGTGGTGGATGTGCGCCCGGTCGGTGACGGTCGACCAGGCGATCGGAGGGACGCTCTCGCCGTCCTCGATCGGGTACTCGTTGCAGTCGCCCCCGCCGATGAAGCCTCCGCGCCGCTCCATCCGGTCGACCAAGGCCGTGATCTCGTCGGCCTCGCGTTCGCGGCCCCGGGGGCTGTTGAACGCGGCGTGCCAAGACATGAGCAGCAGCTCGGCCTCGGGGACGTCTGCGAAGCGCGCCGACACGATGGTCGGCGGGGTCCGCCAGAACATCGCGTCGTACGTCATGCGCTCGAAGACCGGGAAGGTCTCCGGCCGGACGAACAGGGCAGTCGGGTTGCGGCCGGCACCGTTGCCCGACAAGAAGCCCTTCATGCCCAGCAGTTCACCGGCCGCCTTGAGCCGCCGATTGTCGTGCAGGTGGCTGTAGGTGGCCTCCTGCCTGAGCACGACGTCGGCTTGCAGGGGCATCAGGAGCTGGTGGTGGGCGTCCAGCCAACGCTGGGGTATCCCTCCGTCGGGGGTGTCCTCGCCTCCGTCCCTCTCCACGTTCAGACTGGCGATCGTCACGACGGGCTCACCGTAGGCCGAGGAGCGCATGGCATGTCCTCCTTCATGTTCTGTCCGGTGTGGACCTGGCGCCCGCCGCCGAGCGGGAGATGGGCGACGAGCTCGGCGGCGGGCTGATCCCGCGCACGGCGATGCGGATTTCACGGGGGTGCCGTGCGCGGGGGTCTTCAGACGGCTGTCGGGTCGGGCTCGACGTGCCGTAGGTGGTCGGCGAAGCGCACGGACCACGGGATGTGGTGCTCCGCCTCGTCCTCGGGGGTGGGTCTGGGTCTGTGTTCTCGCAGGGCGGTTTGGGCCAGGCGCAGGCGTTGGACTTCGCCGGTGCCGGCGGGCGCGTAGGTGGTCTGCATGTCACGCCACACCCGGGAGATCTCGCCGGAGGTGTCGAGGCTGTTCGCGCCGTGCAGTTCCATCGCGTCCCGGCCGGAGTCGACGGCCGCTTCGTGCCCGAATGTCTTGGCGGTGATGAGCTGGTCGTCGCAGTCCGCGCCGTGGTCGAGCATGTCGACGGCGTGGTAAGTGAGGACCCGGGCCGTGTGCAGGCGTGCCGCCATCGCGCCGAGACGGTCGCGCACGACGCCGATGTCGGAGAGGGTTCCCTGGTAGCGGGGCCGGCTGCCGACGTACTGGGTGGTGAGGTCGAGGGCGGCTTCGTGCAGGCCGAGGGAGACGGCCGTGAGGTTGGGGCGTCCGTAGAGGATGCTGCTGGACTGGGCGACGGCCAGGCCCTGGCCGACCTCGCCCAGAACGCTCTCTGCGGGGAGGCGTACGCGGTCGAATCCGAGGCCGCCGAAGCCGAAGCCGCGCAGGCCGAACGCGCCGACGTACCGGTTGGCGGAGACTCCTCTTCGCTCGCTGGAGACGAGGAAGGCGGTCAGGGCTTGGGAGGTGCGGGTCCCGGGCGGTGCGGTACGGGCGACCACGATATGGAGGTCGGCGATCTGGCTGTTGCCGATGTGTGCCTTCGTGCCGGTGAGGATCCATGCTTTGCCGTCCCACTCGGCTGCGGTGGTCATGCCGCCGATGTGGCCGCCCTGGTCCGGTTCGGTGACCGCGATCGACAGCAGCACGCTGCCGTCGGCGACGCCCGGGAGGAGATTCGCTCGCTGTCGCTCGGTGCCGAAGTGGAGCAGGGCGGCGACGGGGATCAGGCTGGCCTGGAGGATCGCCGCGGCGGCGGCGGATACCCGGGCGAGGCGGTGGATGAGGATGGACTTGGCCACATGGCCGGCCTGCATCCCGCCGTACGCCTCGGGGACGGTGACGCCGAACCAGCCGCGGGCGGCCAGGAACCGTGCCACCTTCCGGTCGACATAGCGGGCGGTTTCCATGTGGGTGACCCGGGGGCGGATCTCCTGGTCGGCGAAGGCGTCGACGTCCTGCCACAGGGCCTGGTGGCGGGGGGTGAGGAACGTGTCGAGTACGCGGGGTGTGCTGGATGCGGACATGGGCGTCCCTCTCCCTGATGGGCTCACATGACGGCTGAGGCCGGTTGCGCCTGGGGGTTCGTCAGGGGGCAGGCGGGGTGACGATCTGGAGCGCGTCGGCGGCGGTGCGCGCGGTGTCCTTGACGATGGCCAGGACCCGTCTCGCGTCACGGAGGGTGCGCGGTTCGGGGTCGATGATGCAGACCGTGAGCAGGGCGAGGCCTGTCTGCGCGTCGATGATGGGGCTGCCGAAGTAGCTCTGGATGCCGATGGCGTCGACGACGAGGTTGCTGGCGAACCGCGGGGAGGCAGCCACATTCGGCAGGGGCAGCGACAGCTTGCGCCGGATGACCTCGGGGCACCATCCGTGACTGCGGCTCATGGTGCGGCCCACGATGGGATAACCGGCGTCGCGAGGCGGGTTGCGCAGGCCGAGAAAGGTCTGCTCCGCACCGAACGCGTTCACCATGGCGTAGAGGAAGTCGGCACGCTCGCCCATGTCGTTTGCGATGTCATCGAGTATCTCTACGCCCTCCATCCCGATGCCCAGTTGCTCGAACCTGGTCAGGCGGGTGGCCATCTGGGCGGCTTCGGTCTGCGGATCGTCGGTGAAGGTCTCGATCCGGTGGTGCACGGCGTGGAGCGCCGGGACGTGCAGAGCGGGGCTCGTCCGGCGGGGAATGGAGGTCATCTCGCGTCCAAGAGGGCTGAGTCGTCGGAGGCCAGGGCCACTGCGTGTCTGATCAGGGTGAGCAGGACGCCGGCCACGGAATGGGGATTGCGGGCATCGCAGAACATCACGGGGATGTTGTCGCCTACGTCGAAGGCTTCGCCGATCTCGACCAGGGTGCGCGGGGCAGCCCCGGGGAAGCGGTTGACGGCGATGACGAAGGGCAGGCCGAGCTGTTCGAAGAAGTCAGCCGCCGGGTAGCTGCTCTCCAGCCTGCGGGTGTCGGCCAGGACCACGGCGCCGAAGGCGCCCTGGGACAGGTCGTGCCACAGGTTCCAGAACCGGGGTTGTCCCGGCGTGCCGAAGAGGTACAGCTCCAGGGGTTCGGGGTCGTCCCAGCCGACGCGGCCGAAGTCGAAGGCGACCGTCGTGGTCGTCTTGGCCTCGACGCCGTCCAGGCTGTCGGTGGCCGCGCTGTGTGCGGTGAGGACTTCTTCGGTTCTCAGCGGCTTGATGTCGCTGATGGCGCCGATCGCGGTGGTCTTGCCGACGCCGAATCCTCCGGCGACGACCAGTTTCAGGGCCGTCCGCCCGGCGGGCTGAGGGAACTGCGTCACAGGTGTCACCCGGCCTTCGCTACCGCGTCGGGGAACTTGGTTTTGAGGAAGGCGCTGAGGGATTCCAGGAGCTGGATGTCGGAGCGGTCGCCCGGCGTCTGCGGGACGGGCACCATCAGGGCGCCCGTGTCGATCAGGTCGGAGACGAGAATCTTCACCGCGGTGACGTGCAGACCGGTGGTGCCGGCCACTTCCGCGAGGGGACGCTGCCGTTGGCGGCACAGTGCGATGATCTGTGCGCTTTCCGGCGAGAGTCCGGGGGCGGGCTGACGGCGGCCGGGTCCGAGCACGGTCTGGAGGTTCAGGTGGTGTCGGGGACGGGTGCGGCCGTCGGTCAGTGTGTAGAGCCGGACGATGCTCGATGTGTCGTCTCCGGCCCTGGGTAAGGGCTCCTGCCGTGGCCGGGAGGTCATGACGCAGCCTCACCGTCGGCATCGCGGTCACGGATGAGAGTGGTCATGAAGGGCGCGAACCGTGACACCAGCCGCCCGATTTCGAACGCGACGGCGCCGATGTTCGCGTCCGTGGCGACCAGCACGACCAGTACGGTGGCGACGGTCTTCCCGCTCTGGTTGAACGTGCTGCCGACGCCGGCGTTGGTGACGAGGAACATGACGTCTTCCCGTTCCAGCAGGATCTGCTGCGCCGGCAGCTGCTTGCCCGTGGGCCCGGTGACGCCCTTGGCCAGCCCCGACATTCCCGAGAACGTGGCGGCCAGTTCGTCGGCCCAGTCGGGGTCCATGTGAGAGGAGAACACCTGCTTCAAGCCGTCGCGTGAGCCCAGCAAGGCGTGGCTGACACCGACCGTGCTCGCCACGAAGTCGTCGAGCAGGCGCGTCATCTGCCCCTTGACCGCATCGGGGGAAGCCGTGGAGGCCACTGCACCGGTCATGTCGTAAGTCATCGTCGATTCGCTCCATGCGAAGTTGCGGGGAAGTACGGGGTCAGGGCTGGCTGATCGGGGGCGCGCCAGGGGCGGGCTCGGCGCCCAGCCCGGCGCGCAGGCCCGTCCGCCAGTCGCCGCTGGCACGGGGATTCGCGGCCTGGGCCGGAACGTCAGCCTGCGCAGCGGTGCCGGCAACGGGTCTGTGCACACGCCTGCGCTTCGGCAGCGGGGCCGTGGCGCCTGCGACGCCCGCGTTCGTGGGAGGGCTGCTCGGCGCCGGACGGACGAGCTGCTGTACGGCGCCCGTGCGCTCGGGCTGCGAAGTGGCAACAGGCTCCGCCGTCGCAGAGATCGTGACGGTGGCGACAGCGGGGGTGACCGGGACGAGGTAGCGGGCCGGGACCAAGACGTTGGCGGTGGTCCCGCCCATCGGGTTCATCGTCAGCCACACGGACAGGCCGTACTTCTCGGCGATCTTCGCGCTGGTGATCAGACCGAGGCGCCCTGCCCGGACCTGGCCCGCGACGTCGGCCTGCTCGGGGTGCGCCAGGAGACGATTCAGCATCTCCCGCTGCTCCGGCTCCATCAGCAAAGTCGCCTTGTCCTCGACCTCGATCAGCAGTCCGTGCGCCACCTGCTGCGCACGGACGACGACATGGGTCGCCGGATCGGAGTGCTCCAGGCCGTTGTCGATCAGCTCGGCGAGCAGATGGGCCACATCGGGATGCACATGCGCCGGCAGCGCGAACGCGTCACCGACTTCACCCACCGCGATCTTGACGCGCGGATACCTGACCACCTCGGACTTCGTGCCGCGCAGCACCGTGACGACCTCGACGGGAGCTCGCATCTCGCGAAGGTACTGACTGCCCAGCACCACGGAGACGCTCTCCACCATGCGGCGCAGCCGCATCGCGAGATGGTCGATCTTGAAGCTCCAGTCAAGGAGTTCCGGGTCCTCGGTCGCGTTCTGTAGGCCGCTCAGATTCTCCAGCATCTCGCCGATCAGGCTGTGCTGGCGCCGGGACAAAGTCCGGTGCATCTCCACCAGCACCGCCGCCTGGGACTCGTCATGCACTCGTATCAGGGAGCCCGCACCCTGCGTCTTCAGGTTCCCGATCAGCTCGATGACCTTGTCGAGCATGTCTCTGCCCGCCGCCTGCGGATCCTCCGGGAGCGGGGGCCGGGCACCCCGGCACAGCTCATTTGCAGTCCAGACCATGGTCTGCTCAGCGGCATGTGCGGCCTCCGCGACCCGCTGGAACTCGGCGTCGCGATGGCCCTGGAGGGAGGCAGCCACCGCCTGTACCCGGATGACGCCGACGAGCACCGCGACGAGCACGCCGCCACCCAGGGCGCTCGCAAACTGGGTGAAGGTGAACCGGAACACCCACGCGGCCAGAACGGACATGCTCCACACGCCAACGATGCACACCAGAGGCGCGACCAGCACACCACCGACCTCGTCGAGGATGTAGCGATCCACACGGGGGCGGCAGCTTCGTCTGCGGTGACGGGTGACCGTGGGGGCAGAGGGCACGCGGTCAGGCATGGGGGTTCCTCAATGATGCGTTCCGGCAGAGGGCAAGAAGAAGAGGGACAAGCGGTCGGCTCGCTCCTCCTCAGAAGGGGAGGGAGCACCAGGTCGTCGTACCGTCGAGGCTGACGCCCCAGTCGTCGGCGATGGAGGCAACGAGGAACAGGCCACGGCCGTCCTCATCGTCGAGAGCGGCGTCGCCCAGCACGGGAAGTTCGTGAGACCCATCCCTCACCTCGATCAGGAGGTGACTAGCCGTGAGGTACAGGCGTACCCCGACATCACCGCAGCCGTGCTTGAACGCGTTGGTGACCAGTTCGGTAGCCAGTAGCTCGGCAGACTCAGCGAGGTCGGGCAGGCGCCAGTACTTCAGCCCGGCCCGGATGATGAGGCGGACCCGAGATGGCACAGCTCTGTCAGCTATCGCGATGGCGCCGGCCGTGGAGCCACTTCCGCGGGCAAAGGACATATCAAATCCGGTATACACGCGGAGGCTAGGAGGGATTCGGGGGTCCGTCCGGACAATGGTCGCAGTCGGTGTCATGCCGAACCCTCCGTATGTCCGGAGGCTCCGGACGCCGGACACGTCACCACTCGCTCGACGTGGCAAGCCACGACGGCGGGGATCAACCGTTCCATCCCCCGTCCCTTGACGAGGAAGACTGCGATGCGCTGCTTCTCCGGCTTCACGGGAGGGAGCTCCTTGGTTCGGCGGACACGACGTAGGTGCGGACCTGCTATTCCGAATCCGTCAACGCTTGGGCCGAGAAAACAGGCATCGGGCCTCACCTTGAGGTGTTGCCATCCGTGTCCTTGAGCGCCTCGAATGCGGTACCCCTACCGTTCCAATCACGGCAGTTGGCGTCACGGGCGCCCGTGACCAACTTTTCTGGACACGCGCCCCTGCACCGACCAGGGACAATCCCACTTTCTGGACGACCAGTTGGGCTGTCTCTACCTGATGTTCCAGGTCACGCCCACCAAATCGAGCGATGCCGCAGTTACCGTTAGGCCACCACACTGCACAGGGAGCACGCCCATGAACTCCCCTTTGAAGCCCGGTTCCAAGGCAGACCGGGAGGCCCTCCGGCAAGGCATGGTTGCCGTCGGATGCCCCCTCGCGGATATCGCTATCGAGATGCGCACCCGCTTCAGGATGCGTCCCAGAGAAGCGTGGCGGCATTCCCACGGCTGGACGCTTCAGGAGGCAGCGGATCGAATCACTCAGGCGAGTATCGGACGCCCCGGTGAATCCGTCGCCGCTGACGCATCCCTTGTGGGCAAGTGGGAGAAGTGGCCAGGCCCTTCCTCACGCCGTCCTAGTCTCCCGGTCCTCTTCGCCATGGCAGAAGCCTTCTCGTGCCGCGTGGCGGATTTGTTGGACCTGGAGGACCGGCACGCGCTCCCCAAAGGGGACTTGCACCTGCTCGCCCATCGTCCAGCAACCGTCGAGACGCCGGCCCTGTCGTCTGCCGTTCCCCCGCCTGCCCCGACCGGGACCGACCTCGTCCGTCTCGCCGCCGATGAGTCCGCCACGTGGGCGCAATGGGCGGAGGCGACAAACGTCGGCGACATCGCCCTTGAGCAACTGATGGCCGAAGCACGGGCGCTCGCCTCGGACTACCTCACGTCCGAGCCCATCGCGCTCTTCGTCCGAACCCGAGCATTACGCGATCGCGTCTTCGCGCTTCTCGAAGGCCACCAGTACCCCCGCCAGTCGACTGACCTGTACGTCGCGGCCGGTTACCTCTGCGGGCTCCTGGCATGGATGTCCTCCGACTTGGGACAGTTGCGCGATGCGGATACTCAAGGCCGCACGGCGTGGCTGTGCGCTGAGCTCGGAGGGCACAACGACCTACGCGCTTGGGTGCTTTCGACGCGCTCGAAGGTGGCCTTCTGGGACGGACGTCTACGGGAAGCGATCAACTTCGCCCGTCACGGCGCCACCTACCGCACAACTGGCTCGGTGGCAGTGCTCCTCGCCTGCCAAGAAGCTGATGCCTGGTCCGAACTGGGTGCCCAGGACGAGGCCTTGGCGGCACTTTCCCATGCCGAACAGGCGCGCGCCGCTATGAGCGGCGGAGACGAGATCGGGGGCATCTTCGCCTGTCAGCCCGCACGGCAAGAGAACTATGCCGCCGCCGTCCAGCTGCGAATCGGGCGCCCCGCCGATGCCCTGAGATCTGCAGATAACGCCCTCGCACTCTTGGCTGTACAGCCAGTTAGGGCGTACGGCACCGAGGCGCAGATCCACATCAGCCGAGCCGCGGCCCACCTCGCGAATGGCGAAGCGGACGGCGCCCTCGAAGCCCTCGTACCTGTCCTCGCACTTCCGCCGGACCACCGCCTGGAGCCCGTCACCCGCCGCCTCAATGAACTGTGCGTGAGTATCGGGCGCCCCTGCACCAGCGGCACCACTGCTGTCGGGCTGCGTCAAGCTGTCGAAGAGTTCTGTGTGGACTCCGCTCCACGGCATCTGGCCCTCTCGCCAGGGGAAGGCTCTGCCTGATTTGATTTCAGACATGACGACTCAACCCGAGACCATGCGGAACCACTGGTGGTGGCGGCCGGGCTGGAGCGTGGGCCGCCGTTTCTATACCTGGCACCTAACATTCGAAGGCCAGGACGATGTGCACCGGCTCGCCGCCGAGTATCGTTCCGCACTCGCCCCTCTCGGAGACACGCTGACTGCAATCCCCGACCAGTGGCTGCACCTGACCATGCAGGGCATCAGCTTCGTCGGTGAGGCCAAGGAACAGGATGTCCACAGCATCGTGGATGCAGCCCACACTCGTCTTGCCGCCGTTCCGGCTTTCGACGTCCAGATCGGGCCAGCCGTACTGGACCCCGAGGCGGTGCTCCTGCATGTCCACCCCGACGGCCCTGCCCGAGCTGTCAGAAACGCCATCCGGGAGGCCATTGGGGACGTTCTCGGTGAGGTCCCCGAGAAGGCCGAGGGCTTCACACCACATGTCTCGGTGGCCTACAGCGCCGGAGACGGGCCCGCTGAGCCGGTCGCGCGGATTCTCGCCGACCTCAACCTCACGCCGGCGCAGGCTCGCATCCCCACCGCAGAGCTCATCGTGATCCACCGGGACAATCAGATGTACGAGTGGGAACCCTTTGCGAAGGTACCTCTGGGCTGAAGTTCCGCTGCCGAGCGGGGTCTTGCAGCCCACTTTGGAGCTTCGAGGCCCCGCACCGCACAGGTGAGTGCTTCGCGCATAGGGCGTCGTACAGGTTCGACGCAGACAGCCTCCCTGACGTACGGACACGGTCCGAACCCACTCCCAACAGCGCGATGGATAGAGTCCGAGCATGTACCCGGTCAAGCGCTCCAGCTCGCGCCTCGAGCTGCGCGAACTAGTTCCCGAGGACGTCGACGCGGTGCTCGCCATCTACGGCAGCCCCGAAGCCACAGAGCACTTGTCGTTCGAGCCGCGGACTCGCGACCAAGTCGACCAGATCGTGGCCCGATCTATCGCCTTGGCCACCACGGAGCCGCGCAGCGAGTACGCGCTCGTTCTCATCGAGCGGCATGCGAGGAAACTGATCGGGTTCGGCCGCCTCGCGTTGGACCCACACCAGCAGCGTGCAGCCACGTTCGGCTTCGCGCTGCGTCCGGACGTATGGGGAGTTGGCTACGGCCTCGAGACCGTCCGCCTTCTCCTAGGATTCGGGTTCGAGGACCTTGACCTGCATCGCATCTGGGGCGCACGGTCCCCACTCAACGAGGCTTCGGCGAAGACCATGACGGCAGCGGGCATGGTCGAGGAGGGCACTATTCGCGCTCACATCAAGAAAGCTGGCCGATGGCGTGACTCGGTCGTGCACGCGATGCTCGATGACGAGTGGAGAGCGTTGTGTCGGTGACCTCGAGCCGACGACATCTGCTTCCCGACGGCCCGAACGAACTCTTCGTCTACGGCACGCTGAGGTTCGATGTCGTCCTTGAAGCCCTGTTAGGGCGAGTACCTGCCCGCACGTCAGCCTCCGCGCCCGGGTGGCGCGCCGCCGCACTGGAAGGACGGGTGTACCCCGGCCTCGTGGGCTCGGCGCGCCGCGGCGCGGCCTCAGGCCTGCTGCTGACTGACCTCAGCTATGAGGAATGGGAGATCCTCGACGCATTCGAGGATCTCCGCTACGAACTGCGAGAAGTCGCCCTCTTCACGGGCAAGTCGGGATGGGCGTACATCTGGCGAGGCGACGACGTCCAGGAAGACGACTGGGACGCCGAGGGCTTCCAAGCACGGCACCTCGTGGAGTACGTCGCACGCTGCGCGCGGATCGGTCCTCGCCTCGCTGGAGGGCTCCCCAAGGGCGAGTAACCCCTGGGTCGTGGCCGGCGTGACTTGGGTCGTGGCGATCAAACCGACGGGGTCGCGCTGCGAACCGAGTCAAGCCATGCGCTCAGACCTGCGCGTCCAAGTACATGCGAATGAAGGAGTCGTAGTCGATGATGTCGAAGGGGCGCATTAGACGCGTGGCCTGACGCACCTCCTCGCCATCGAAGTTCTCGTCGCTGCCAACGACCAACGCCAACTGAGGGATGTCCGGGAGAACCCCGAGCGCTTTCTGTGCCGCAGCAAGGTTGCCTGTAAAGGCAAAATACTCCTCGTAGTTAGCCAACTGGCGCACGCCGTCATCCACGCTGAAAATGAGACGCCTACGCTTGTGTCCCTTGGCAGTGAGGGACTTCTTATCAAGCAGTGGGAGCTTGAATTCGATGATCTTCCAATCACCGCCCATGGTTCGGAGCAGGACATCCGGCTGGATCGAGACTTCACCTGGGTCTGGATTCCCCTCCACCCAAGGAAGAACGGGCTGGTAAAAAACCAAGTCAGCGTCAAAGACCTTCTCGATCATGTCGCTGTGCTTCTCAAGAAGAGTCGTGATCGTGGTCTCCCCGGCACCCTGGAGATAGAGAGTGGCGAAACCTGCGGCAGCACGTACAGCAGCGGCGTGGCCAGATGAAACAGCCTGCACGCCTACAACTCGCACTCCCTTTGCGGGTGCGATTCGCGCCAGATCTGAGGTGACCTCCGCACTATCCTGCTCGATAGAGGAGGCATACATGAAGTTGATGAGCTTCGGGCGGGCCAATCCGCCGCTCCGACTGGCCAGCATGCAGTTTTCAAACGCCACTGCCTTCAGGCATTCGGCATTAATTGCTAGATGGCTGACTCGGTCGCTCATGCCGAGCAGCGTAGACTGAGCGGCAAACGCTTGCACCCCTGGGAAACGCTTATTCAGTGGACCATCAGGATGCTCACTCATCAGGTTGGCGTCCTTGTACCACATAAATACATTGGTCGACTCCCCGTTCGGGGTCCCCATGATGTAGAGCGTGTCCGCAGTTGGAGTGAAGTTATTAACCACCTGATTGAGAGAGTCGGTGTGACGCTCCTTGATGTGAAACCCCTGGCGCTTACGCATAGCGCCGATTAGCTCGAAAGAGTAGTGCGTATTGGTCTCGGTGTAGAGAATTGTGCTCGGGAACAGAAAGATCCCACCATCGCTTGCCTTCATCTGCCCGCTCGCCATGAGACGGTCAACGATGGCGAAGTGCTTTTCGATGATCGCCTTCGTGGTCTCAATAAACTCGGCGAACGATATCCCCGGCATGGCACCGCACCTCTAGACAATCAAGGACAACCGCTGGGCGGCATGGACCCCAGATTCTACGGACTCGCAGCAGGGCAGGCGGCAAAACAGCTGAACCGGGTCATCCTGCGCTGGCCCGATCAGCGGGCTGGAGCCTGGCGTGATCTACCGAACGCTCACGGGTTGGCTTGAATGGGTCTACTACCGCGCGGCCGGCGGGGACCTTGGAACGGCTGGACCCACACTGCGCCCAAGGGACGCAGTGAAGGAGCCCAACCTACGAGCGCATCCGCGCGCAACTGCTGGGTGTGGAACAGACCAACCGAGGGGGGCGGCTGACAGCGACGTAGGAGTGCCCGACTACCAAGACAACCGCCTTGAACCGATCAGCCCGTGAACGAGGCTGTGGCAGTGGTCATCCTGGGAGGCTTTGCGGTGGGCTCGGTCAGTGCGCCACTCTTGTATTTTTCCGGGGAAATATCGTCGCGGAGCCGCCGCAAGAGAAGTCTATGCGACGCTTCTAGGGTCATGTGAAGAATCCATTCAAACTCCTTATTGACAGGGTTTGAGAGGTCAATCAAGTGCGCACCGGGAATGAACTCACTTCCATGCAGGCGGCCGGAGTGCAATGTACTGCAACGGCGAGCATATGCGGCAGACATCTGCGCTGCTGTTTCGGAGCCCACGGCGAGCTTCAGTGCGTTCTTGAATGAATCTGCGAGTGCATCATTTTGGTCCTGGCCTGAAAGTTCAAGGTAGATGGTTTCGATGGCCGAGACGAATGCAACGAGTCCTAGACTTGGATGATCCTGCCTAAGACGTAGCCCTTCAGCATACATAGATACGGCGGAGCTAATCTTTTTTCGCTTCTTGGCTAGCATCCAAGCAGTGTTGAACCAGTCCGGCAGAGGCCTTTCCCTGCCGGTTGGTGGACTTGCTTGGCCTGTAGGAAATATCGGATCGGCAATCCAAGGAATCGCATCAGGCAGCTCGAAGGTACCAAACTCAAGGGGAAACGGGACTTCGCGGATATCCATGCATGTTTTCCAGGCAACCGAGAGCAGGCCTACCAGCCTGTTCAGCTCTTGCGAAGCCCGCTCACGCGCGTCCCACCAATCGTACCCTTGAGTCTTTCCGTGAACCGTAATCGGATTGGAGACCCAGGGCTGCCAGTCGATGAGTGATCCCGGAACTGGTCGCGCCTCTCGCAATTGCTTGGCTCCGGGCGAGATGCGCAGCCCGTCCAACTTCACGGCTCTATCTAGCAGGATTGGGTTATTGTCTCGTATGATCCCGGGCGTTTGCCCAATCACGGCGACCCACGGGAACGAGTGAGAAGAACGGCCTGCATCCGAGCTGGCTTTTGTGATCACGTCGTCCCAAATTGCAACCTCATGCTCGTCTTGCCCATCTCCAGCAGTTCCGGAGATTGTGTATTCGGCAGCCTCTCCGTCCTGGGTGCGAATGACCAATTTGGCATCGAAGGCCCTGCCTTCAGCGAATAGCTTAGCCTCGATGCACTGCTCGCCGTAGCTTCCCGTCGAGCTCAGATTTACATGGGCTTCGCCTAGGAGCTCTGCTGCGCTCTTTGACAATTGACTTAGCCACTTGCTGCCCTTCTCCTTCCAGTTCACCGGAACTGGCTTATGCTCGCCGAAGGAGGGATGGGGCTCAGGGACGTCATCCGGGACAAGTGACACGCACACCTCACCTTCCGACGCCTTTGCGTCGGCCGCAGCAGTCACGCCCAACGGGCGGTACCCGTCACTCTAAAACGTCCCGTTCATCCTCAGCCACCCTGAATCACAAGTGCCGTACGGCAAGTTGGAGATCATGTGTCAGTAGTCCTGTCGGCGCCAGCAGTACCGCGGGGCGCACTGAACGAGCCCGACCTAGGGGGCTTCGTTTGGATCACAGGGCTGACCACAGGAAGCTAACCCCAACTACCCTGCGATGCCGGAGCCTGCTGGGCGTGGAGCGCGCCGCCGTACACCATGAGCTGCACCCCGAGGCCTGCCAACCGGCTGCATGTTCCAAGGATGAGGGAGCCGACCGATGAGGCGTACGTCGATGGCCTGGTGACTTCCACCCTGAAGCAGTCCCGCCTCTGACATTTGCTGCCGGACGACGGCCACGAGTATCTGCTCGGCCCGTCATGGGTGAGCCCGTGGACTCTGAATTCGCCCGGATGCCACCTGTCGTTTTTGAACTTACGGACCCGCTGACCAGTGGAAACGCTGAAAACGTAACAGGAATCGAGGCCCCGACGTACATGTCATGAGGGCTGGCCCGCTCTCGCCCCCAGCAACAGGAGATGCCCCTCCATGAGCACCCCACGGCCCGTGTCCCTGCAGTGGTACGACAACCGCGGCATGCCTGTTGCGCCGACCTGGGACCGTGCCCATCTGGTGGACAAGGTCATCAACGCATACGCGTTCAACGGCACCGAGCTCGCCCCCGATGTCGTCGACCTTCACCTCGCCGAGGCCGTCGACAAGGCGGCGTGTTCCTTGCTGAGGGACCAGTGGAAAGACGGCTTCCCGGTCGCTGCGTACTCGGAGCTCCTCTCGGCAATCGCCGCCCTGCGGAGTCTTCTTGGCTACGCGCCGACGCCGACGGCTCGGGATGTCCATGACTGGGCCCGTGCCCTGCGCGACATCTCCCACGAGGCGGTCAGGGGCGTTCCGGCGGACCTGCACGAGGTCAGCATCGTCGAGGGCCCGCACCGGGGCGTCGCACTCGCACTGTGGGGGCCGAAGGAAAGTCAGGCCACCGACGCGCTGCCGGGCCCGCCGCTGACCCTGGAATTACCGATCGTGCACGGCGACAGCGTGACCTTGGAGCACGACACCGCCTTCTACTCCCGGCTCAAGAGGCCCAACCTCAACAGCGGGCAGTGGGAATTCTGGCTCGACCGCAGCCACGAGTTCCCGGCGGAAGGCTCGCGCCCGCACATGCTCCCCATCACGCCCGACCAGGGCGGCCGCGCGTGATATCCCTCCCCTCCGCCATCATCTCGTCCCCGGCCGCGGACGCCGCACACGACGCTGCGCACGAGACCGCGGCCTGGTTTCAGCACGGTGCCTACTCGGTGCAGTGCCCGGAGTGTCACGTCCCGGCCGGAGTGCTCTGCCACGCCCCGCGCAACGTGCACGCTGCCCGCCGATGTCTGTATCTGCAGAGTCCGAAGTCCCCCGGCCTGGTGCCGTTCCTCGTGGGACGTGCCCGATGACGGCAATCACCACAGCGGCGCAGGCCGCAAGGAGAGCCGTCTCTTGGGCGACATCCGCTGAAAACGCCGACAAGGCCGCGGGTGACCGCCGCCAGAAGGGCGATCAGTGGGCGTCCCAGCGCGGCGGACTGGGCAACTCCGTTGACTGGTACGAGCGGGCCGAGTCCTACGAGCGGACCCGCGACAAGGCCGTGGCCATGGCGAACATGTGGGCCAGCATCGCCGGAGTCCTCCACCTGGCCGAGCAAGGTGAACGGTCTTGACCGCTCTAGCCGTTGAGGTCCCGGCCGCGCCCCAGTGGTTCGGCCGCCTCGTCGTCCGCGCCGCGGGCCGCCCCCTGCTCCACATCGCGACGGTAGGCGTCATGGCCCCCGCGATGCCGGTGTTCACCGTGCCCCTGGAGTGCGAGCCGGACGCCGAACGGGCGCCAGGCGTAAGGCCGTGGGACGGGCCCGTGACCGAGCCGAGCATCTGCCCGACTTGCCTGTGCTCGCTGCGCGGGGAGCCGGAGCCCGAGCAGCCGCGGCCAGTCCCCGCCGGCTTCGCCGAGGAACTGCCGGAACCCGACCCAGACCGCCGCGGCCGCCGCCTCTGGGCCGTCCCGGACCCGGTGACGTACGCCGAGGCACCCCTACCGACCGAACACGCGCGACGCCCGATCAAGTGGTCGTTGCCGTGGCGGCTGATCCCCGTCATCACTCACTACGACCCCTCGTGTGAGTGGTGCGGCGACCCCGCGCACAGCGAGATGGTCCGTGGGACCCAGGGACACCCTTCGTCCCAGACCGTCCCCCTGCGGCTGTTCCTCGCGCGCCGGTGCACCGCGTGCCAGGAGATGACCGCGTACGAGCAGGTCGGCAGCGACCTTCAGACCATCGCCCACCACAAGTCGCGCGCCCCGAAGGACTGCAACCGATGAGCCCCACCCTCGCCGCCATGGCCAACACAGTTTCCGACACCACCGCACTGGAACAGCACATTTCCCTGATCGCTTGCGGCGAGAACTCCAGATCTGGGACAACCCAGGCCTGCGACCGCCACCGCCACCAGGCCCGCGCCCTGCTCACCATCGCTGCCGAGGGCGCCGCCGACGCCCTCGCCGCGGCGATATGCGGCCACAAGGGGAAATGCGAGCCATGCAGCGCCAAGGCGCTCGAGATCATCCGCGTCTACAACGAAGGGGTTCCACACGAAGCAGTCGTATTCGACCTCGAGGGCGGTCTCATCGACGTCTCCCGCATCCACGCCCTGGCGAACGACGCCTTCAGGTTCCACCGGGCGAGCCTCGGCTGCCCGCCCAACCGCGAAGTCGTGAACGCGGCCCGGTGGGCATACGAGAACGGGAAAGCCGTCCTTGTCATGACGGGCGGGGACCGGCGCCTGGAGCAACTCGTGGCCACGTGGCTGGGGCGGAACGGCGTGCCCGCGACCCTGGTCCTGATGAGGGGCCGCGGCGACTACCGGCCCGGCGCCATAGTGAAGCGGGAACAACTGCGCGCCGCCCACCGCCAGTTCGGCAACCTCACCGCGTGGAGCGCCGACCCGAGCGTGAACCGCCTGTCGGAACAGGAAGGCATCGAAGTCATACCGCTGCCCGGCTACTGGGGTGACGTCGCGTGACGCGTCCAGAGAACCACGAACTCGCCCCCGAGGAACTGTCCAAGCTGCTCGGGGGCGAGTTGCCGTCCACACTGCCGATCGAGGGCTGGCACACGCTGACGCTGCACTGCCAGGTCGACGTGATCGGCCCGTCCGACCGACATCAGGACCTGGTGAAGCTCGACGTCTCGTTCCCCTCAGCCGCGCCCGATCCGCCGTGCAAGCGGTGCCGTGGACGGAAGATCGTCCCCGACTTCAACCAGTGGAATCCGCACACTACGGAGAGCCGAAGCCCGTGCCCTGCCGGAGTGCACCACGTGCAGGGCAACCGCCCTTCACGCCCTCCACAGTGTGCTGCGCTGCGCCCTTCCGGCCGGGCACTACGTCGAGGAGGATCGGCCTACGCCCAAGGCGGACGAGCCGTTCTCCTCCGACATAAGCGGGTGGCACCAGACTGCTGCCCGCCGTGAGGGGACCCGGGCTTGATGGAACGACAAGGCCCACGCGGCGACGCCGCACGACTCCCTGACTGTGCCGTTCCTCGAGCGGCCGATCCATCTCATCCGGCTCAACTGCTCCATGCACTGAGGCTCATTGTTCATCGCTACCGAGAGTCAGGCCGGTAGATTAGTGTATGCGAGCAACTAATATCGGCTCAGCTACAAGTGGCCGATCAAGTAGCGTCGTCCTAAAATCTGAGTATGCAACCGACGGCGGATGTATTCGGTCGATGGTGGAAGGTGTGGACCTTCGCGATCTGGGCATTGACGGGGATCGCCATCGTAGGAGTCATCGTTGGCGCTTCAAGGGACCGCGGATTTTGGTTCACCGAAGTCTGGTCTGTGCAAGCCGCTGCGGTGAGTGTCGGCCTGGTGACTTGGGCAATAGATCTACTACTGCGTTGGGATGTCGGGGACCTTCAGAACCTCGTAGAAACCAATCCAGCCAGGGTTCGTAGACTGGGGTTGAAGGGCCTCGTGATCGGCACGGATGGTCGTGCTTCGACTTCAAAAGTCCAGGTTGTGCTGTGGACTTACTCAGTCCTCTTTGTTTTGGTGTTCCTCCTGTTCTATGGAAATACCTGGGTGAATAGCTCTAAGTCTGACGCTAGCAGAGCTCCGGGCGAGGCCAACGACCTCTTCGACACCGTGATCAGCAGTCAGCTGCAACCGCAGTACTTTGTACTGCTCGGATTTCCACTCGTGGCTGCCCTAGCCGCCAAGGCTCTGACGAGCGCAAAGGTGGCTGATGGCGACTTGGTTAAATCTGACTCCGACAAAGCAGGGTTTGGCCAGGGACTCCGAGAAATAGTGGCCAACGATAAGGGCCAAACCGATCTGCTGGACTTCCAGTACTTCCTGTTCAACCTCGTTACTCTGGCGTATTTCTTCATCAGCTTCTTCACCAGCTTCAAAAATGGTGTACCAGAGCCTGAACTGGAGGGTTTGCCTTCGCTCCCCGAAACGCTCCTAGCACTGTCTGGCGCCTCGGCCGCAACTTATGCTTTCAAGAAAGCGTTGGAGTCCCATCCAGGACCCGTGATCAGTGCAGTGAGCCCAAATGTCATCCCGGTCGGTTGGGAACGGCCAATTGTCATCACTGGTACGGGCCTCTCCGGGTTTAATTCTGAAAGCAGTGAGGGAACTGCGCACAGCATCCTTCTAGACAGTGTGCCGCTGGAGGCAAGTCAATGGACTGCTACTAGTGTGACGGCGCGCATTCGCCCAGGGCAAGGTGCTGCTGGAATCAGACCGAACGCTACGGTGGACTTGATCGTCTATGACGACAATGGTCTGACCTCAGCTGCGTTCAAGGTGAACACCACTGAGTGACAATCGGGAATCCTAGGGAAAACGGTAAGCGAGAGTGTGGAATTGAGATCGTGGCCATGTTTACAGGGTCTCTGTTTAAATCAAGGCTCGGTGAAATGCAACTGGCTCCACAACATTTTCATTCAACGTCGAAGGGTGGCGGCCACCTATGAGCGGGGAATGGATCAGCGTCATTGGGACATGCCTGGGTGCAGTGATCGGCATGGCAGCTGGTGTAGTTCAAGGGCGAGGGACGTATCGGTTGTGGCGCAATCAAGTTCGGCGTGATGCCTACGCATCCTTCGTTGTGTGTGTGCAGAAATACATTGATCAGCTCGACCTAGTCAGGACATCCTTCGGGAATGGTGATCTGGAAAAGGGTCAGGAGCAGTTGCAATTCGCCGATGACACACAGCTAAGGTTCTCGGAGGCTGCGGTTCGGCTGGAGGGGCCTCCGAAACTTGCAGTTGTGTGCCGTGATACGCACGTGGAGACCATGAAATATTACTTGGCCGTCATGGGTGTAGGTACCAACTTGCTCGCTCACCGAACTGAGGGCACGGTAGCCACGGTTGAACGCTGGATCCGTGAGACTGACGAAGGGGCCGTGCTTAACCTTGAGACCCTGGGCACGGAATCGCTTGAACGCCAGGCTCCAATCCCCTCGGCGAAGCTGGCGGCGCTGAAGGTTGAAATGAAGGATGCCCGGTTGAGCTGTGGGCGATCCCTGCAATCATTTGTTGGCAAGGCTCAAGGATATTTGGATCGCCCGAGTCCCTGGGCAGTAGTTCGCAGCCTGTGTCTTCGTCAGCAAAGTGTCGAGTTTAGGCCATAACCAGGCGCTCGGAAGCCTATGGAAAACCCCAGAGCGATCATCCTGCTCGGTCGCGCGCCGGTGCGAGGCGGCAATCAACTGCTTACGAGGCCTATAAATGGAAGGAACTGGCGACGCCCATCACCGTGGGGGTGACGCTTCTCGCGCTTCTCCTGCAGGGACAGGATGAACAAAGCTCCGAACAGTAGTGGGTACCGCGCCGAGCGCCTGATCGTATGAGGCCGAACGTTGCCAAGGCGTAGGAGGGTGACGGACGTCATGACGTCGACCAGCACTCAACGCCCTGTCCGCGAGTGAACTTCGCGAACGGAATCGGGCGGCCCTGGCAGAGGGCTTGCTTCGTACGCGCGTGAGCCTGCTGGATCGGAGGGCCCTGGCCGTCGGCCGGGGCCCTTGTCGTGTCCGTGTCGTAGGTTCGTGCGATGATCCCGCGTCATGGGGAGACACATCTTAGGGAAGACGGTCGGCGCGCTGTTCTTGGCCGCGACCATGGCGGCCATGAGCGGCTGCAACAGCTCGAGCGGCGAGGATACGACGAAGCTGGCCGCGAAGGCGAAGGTAGTGGACCTGGGGGAAGCCGCCATCACGTTCCAGGCCGCGGTGACTAAGTTCGACGAGGAAGGCGGCTGCCTCGAAAAGGCACCGGGGACGTGTTGGGAGCAGATGCAGGCGCTGATGAAGTCGGCACGCGACCTGCGGAAGTTGGCGAACACGGACAAGGACACGGGGGTGGAGTTCTGGTCGGAGGCGTACGCCCTGATCGACACCATGGAGGACGGCATCGCGGTGGGGAAAGACAAGGGAGCCACGGCCGTTGGTACGAACCGGCCGGACGTCCTCGGTTCCGCCCACGACCTGTCGGAATGGCTCGACAAGAACCCCGTCGCGTAGCGGTTCCTGGGCTAACAGGGTTAACCCGCCGGGGAGTTGATCCCGCAGGCGCCGCCGGGGTCCGTACGGCGCGTATTGTCGGCGGCGGTTGAATCCTGACCCGGTGTGGGCGGTCGAGTTCTGACCCACCGGGTCTGGTTGCTGGTGTTCAGTCGGTGTCGTGTGTGGCGGTGGGGACGCGTCCGAGTTGGCGTCCGCGCATGCGGTAGGAGTCGCCTTTGAGGGAGTGGACCTCGGCGTGGTGGACGAGGCGGTCGATCATGGCGGCGGCCACGGTCTCGTCGCCGAAGACCTCGCCCCAGCGTCCGAAGGGTTTGTTGCTCGTGACGATCACGGACGCGCGTTCGTATCTGTTCGAGATGAGCTGGAAGAACAGGTTCGCGGCCTCGGATTCGAAGGGGATGTAGCCGACCTCGTCGATCACGATCAGCGGATAGCGGGACAGTTTGGTGAGCTCGGCCTGGAGGTGTCCGGCGTGGTGGGCGGCGGCCAGGCGGTCGACCCATTCGGCGGCGGTGGCGAACGCGACCCGGTGGCCGGCCTGGCAGGCGCGGACCGCGAGTCCGATCGCCAGGTGTGTCTTCCCGGTTCCCGGCGGTCCCAGAAAAACGGCGTTCTCCTTGCCGGTGATGAAGTCCAACGTGCCCAGATGTGCGAGCTGTTGGCGCGTTATGCCGCGCAGATGGGTGATGTCGAGTTCCTCGATCGTCTTGATCGCGGGGAAGCGGGCGGTGCGGATGCGGGCCTCGCCGCCGTGGGACTCACGGGCGGAGACCTCCCGCTGGAGGCAGGCGACGAGGAACTCGGTGTGCGTCCAGGTCTCCTTCAGGGCGCGTTCGGCCAGGCGTTCAGCGGCGTCCAGCAGGGCCGGGGCCTTCATCGCCCGGGCCAGGAAGGACAGGTCGGCTGCGGTCTGACGGCCGGTCCGGGACGCCGCCGCGGCGGGGGTCTTGGTGGTGGCGGGCATCAGGAGACCTCCGGATCATCGGCCTGGCCGCCGCCCTCGATGAGGGTGAACATGCGGTCATAGGAGTCGAGCTGGCGTTGTTCGACCTCGACGACATCGGCTGCGGTGGCGGCGTTGTGCCGGCGGGCGGCCTGGGCCCGGGAGGCGTGGTGGTGGCGGTAGTCGCCGCGCAGAACGGCGGCGGCGCGGGCATGGACCGGGTCGGTGATGGTCTGCTGCTTGGCCCAGCACCGTGGATGGCGGGCGACCTCAGCCCCGCCGGGGGCGAGGGTCACGACGACCTCGTCGGTGTCGGTGCGGACCTGGACTTTCTTGCCGATGGCCAGGGGGTGCACGGAGTAGTCGCAGGTGTCGACGCGGATGTAGTGGTCGCGGCCGATGCGGGTGGCGAAACGCCACCAGCGCGGTGGGTCGACCGGCGGCAGGGTGAGCATCTGGGCCCGGTCGGCTTCCCACCGGTCGACGGGGCGGGCGCCCAGGGTGCGGTGCTGGCGCCGGTTGGCGATGGCCAGCCAGGTGGTCAGCTGGGTGGTGAAGTCGTCGGGGCCGGTGAAGGTGCGGCCGGGCAGGAAGCTGGTCTCCAGGTATCCGTTGGCCCTCTCCACGAGCCCTTTCGCTTCTGGATCGCGGGGTCTGCAGAGGTGGATCCGGGTGGCGAGCAGGCCCGCGAAGGCGGCGAAGTCGCCGGTCACCTTGCCGCGGCCGATGCCGGCCTCGTTGTCCCAGACCAGCATCCGCGGGACAGCGTTCCAGCCGGTCAGCAGCTTCCAGTGCCCGTCGATCAGGTCTCCGGTGGTGCGGGTGGGCAGCATCCGCGCGGCGATGATCCGCGAGTAGCCGGACACCATCACCAGCACCGGAGGACGGCCGGACTGCCCGTAACCGAGCGGGACGTCGACGGGTGGGAACCACAGGTCGCACTGGGCCAGCTCGCCGGGCTGATAGGTGGTGCGTGAGACCGGGTCGACGGGCAGATAGGCGGGCCGCAGCTCGCGTACGCGTTCCTTGAAGACGGTCATCCCGCGGTCCCAGCCGATCCGCTCGGCGATCACGGTCGCGGGCATCGTCGGGGTCTGCTTCAACAGCTCCCGGATCTGTGGCTCGACCGTGTCGACCGCCGAGCCCTTCGCCGGCCGGGAGTAGACCGGCGGCCGGTCGGTGGCCAGGGCCCGCTTCACAGTGTTCTTCGAGATGCCCAGCTGCCGGGCGATCGCCCTGATCGGCATCTGCTCGGCCCGGTGCAGCCTGCGGATCTCTGCCCAGTCCTCCACGGAAATCACCCTCTTCTCCTGACCTTCGATCAAGATCAGGTTGGTCAGAAGACCACGAAGTGGGTCAGTTTTGATCCGCCGTCAGAGGGTCACGATTCACCCGTCGCCGACACGTATGGGCCCCGGAGACGTCCCCTGACCCCTAGGGGTGTGACCGAGGTCACGCGCCACTGGCTGAGATTCTTTGCTGTTAGGTCCGCCTGCCGTGACCGAGAGGAGAACGTCCATCACTCCTGGCAGAAAGGCCCCGTGAGTTCCGACATGCAGCAGCGTAGATCGTCCGACATCACACGTGGTGCGTCAGTGCTCCTGAAGTACCGCAGCATGCCTCTTGAGCCGGAAGGTGAGGGTATCCGAATCACCCCTCACGGGGATCAGACGGATCTCTCAAACCCGTCGAGCAGTTCAACAGCTCTAATGCACTTCGTTCTCATGCAGACCCAGTTGTTCCCGGTGGAGGCCTCAATGGTCTCCCGCCGCCTTGTGCTCCCGCGCAGCGAGCGATGGGACGAGGCCATGGATACGGCACTACTGGGCAACTGGAATGACCCGCTGTGGGAAACAGGAAGGCTGTCGGCGTCAGCGTTGGGCGCTCTCAAGGCGGAAGCTCGATCTGTGCACCGGCAGTTGGTGCCGCTGTGGCGGCGTGGCACGCGGTATGGGCGTGTGCTGTCCCTCGATGCCGCACTCGGCGACGGTCTGGCGCTGTATGACTTGGTCGGGGCTGACCTCGATCTGCTGGGGCGAGTGGCTGGTGGCGTGTTCGAAGACGAGCGGCTCAACGCTGTCCTGCGCGGCTTGGACGAGGCCGAACTCAAGACCGTCTTTGCGCTCGCCTCGGGTGAGGGAGAGACTTGGACGGAATCCGCAGCCGTCGCCGGTGCCACCGACCCGACGGCCTTCGGCGAACGGGTCCGCCGTAAAGCCCAGCGGCTGGCCGATGAGCAACGTCGCCGGCAGCAACTGCGCCGAGTTGGCGGTCAGGTACCGGTCCAACCGATTCCGCGGTGAGCCGCATGAACGGGCCGATCGACCTCCGTACAGCGGTGATGCTGCTCGCGGGCTGCGGGACAACCTACATGGCCTTCCGGTACCCCACCTTCGGGACGGCCCTCGTGGTCGGAATCGCAACCATCACTCTGCTCCACATCCTCCTGGAGGAGCGGTGACTGAGTAACGGGCATCCTCGCCATCGGGAACGTCCCGTCACCTACCACTTGGCGGCGGGATACTCATCGAGCACCTCTACGTTTACTCCGAGGGCGCCACCAACGCAGAGATCATCACCGCCCACCGGTTCGTACCCGACGGCCTGATCCCACCTGTACCGCAGGGTCGATGGAGCTTCTTCCGTCGGCCCCGCGGCTTTGCCTGGCGTGACCAGATGTGACGGACCTGCCTGTTCGTTCGGGCTCCACGCGTAGCTGTGCCCGGGTGAGAGGAGCTCTGGTTTTGGAGGAGTCCTAACACGGGCGGCGTCGTCGAATATGGTGGTCGTTAGCCCCGGTACTGCATCCCCCGTCGGTACCGGGGTCTTTCACGTGCCGTCAGCCGGTGGCGTAGTCATGCTGGATTCGGTCGACATGGCCGGCGATGGTGTCGGCGGCCTTTTCCAGGGCGATGAAGAACGGGTCGTACGCCGCGCTGAGGACCGCGTCTCGCAGGAAGTCGTCGACGGACTTACCCGCGGCCGCCGCGGCGATCTGCACCTGGTTCTGCTCGGTGTCCGTCAGAGGCACTGTGAGGACTTGGGTCTGGGCGACGTCCATGTGGGGACCGTACCAGCGCCCTGGAGACTGTCAGACGCTTCTCGGGGCTGATCTTGGAGGTGGCCCACCATTCCCGTGACGTGGACCGACTAGTTGAGCAGTCCGCGGCGGCGCGGTTGGTTGATCGGCTCGGGCTCGTACAGGGCCAGGAGGATCGCCTCGGCACGGTCGGGGGACTTCATGCCGCGCCCTGTCATCTGCTTCTTAGACTCGATGACGGAGTAGCCGCCCGCGTTCGACAGGAGCTTCGGCGTGGAGAGCTGCGCCGTTGACTTCTTGTCGATCCGGTAGCGCAGGCGGCCGTGGCCGGTGGACGGGTCGGGCTGCAGGAGACTGCGGGTGGCGAGCCACATCTCGTCACGCTTGCGGTAGGGCCGCATGACGGCGCCCGGGTCGTCCTGGGTGGGATTCTCGGACACCATCACGCCGACGATCTGCGCCTTGTGTCGTCCGTTCTCGCCCCAGCGTTCGAGCATGGACACCACGCCGTGGCCGATGCCGTTCTTGTCGACCTTGACGCGGACGGGGTGCGGGGAGCGCAGGGCGTCCGCGAGACGCTGTGCTGCGTGGATCTCATCGAGGACCTTCTCCGCGACCTTGACCTGGTTGTCGTTGGCGGCGCCGGCGCTCGCGTGCCGGTTCTCGATGACGTTGCCGATGGAACGGGCGATGGCGAATTCGTCGCCACCGTCGGCGGCGACGTCGGCACCCAAGCGGACCCAGGCGCCTTCTTTCACGGTGTGGGTGGCGGTCTCGTCGTCCAGGCCGAGGTCGCAGAGGCGGTGCCAGCCGGGCCCGGTGGGGTCTTCGGCGTTGGTGGCGTCTTCGATCCAGGTGGGTGGGATGACGAGGCCTCCGCCTCCCTTCGGGAACTTTGCGTAGACCTTGGCGACGACGTACGGGTGATCGGGGCCGTAGGCGCGGATCGTGCGGTCGACCCAGTCCTGGTCCGGCATGTGCCGGCTCAGGGTGTGCATGTCGTTCGGGTTGGGCGGGCAGTCCGTGCAGTACGGCACTCGCTCGCCCGTGATCGCCGGGGAGGTGAGGGAGGAGATCGGGATAGTGACGGTGGTCGGTTCCTCAGGGTCGTCGCCCTCGGTGCATAGTTCCTCGAACCAGCTCGCCGGGTCATCCATGGCGGGGTTGCCGATCGCCAACATCGCAGCGTGTCCGCCGGTCAGGAGGTTGTTCGTGCCGTGACCAATGCTCGGCGCGATACCGCCGGCCTCGTCGACGATCAGCAGGATGTGGGCCATGTGGATGCCCTGCATGGCCGCTTCATCGTTCGCTGGTGCTGAGAAGCCGTATGCGGCGACGAAGTCGTGCCCCTGGGGGGTGGGCATCTTGTACTGGACCGTGTCGCAGGAGCCGGGCAGGCCTGCGCGGGGGACGACCTTGCGGATGTGGGGCCAGAGCAGCCGCTGTACCTGACGGAAGCGGGTCGCGGTGGTGATGCACAGGGCGGTGCCGACCGGGTAGACGTTGACGAACCACACGGCGGCACGCGCGGCAAGGTGGGTCTTGCCGACGCCGAAGCCGGCTGGGACGGCGACGCGCTTGTGGTCGACGAGCGCGTCCAGGACGTCGCGCTGCAGGCTCCATATGGACTCGCCGAGGACGTCCTCCACGAAACCCGAAGGGCTGTCCCGCCACAGGCCGTACAAGGAGCCGGTGACTCGCTCGACCTCCCGCATGACGTACGACCGTTCGCGGGCGCTGATGTCTTGCTTGAAGGCGCGGCGTCGGGCGGCGACCGGGGCACGGAGCAGTATGTCGGCGACGTTGGAGGCGTCGCGGGAGATGACGCCGGGCTGGCGGGCGCGCTGCAGCTCCTGGCGTGAGGGGGCCACGCGAAGGTGAGATGAGGGCTGCGTGCGGGACATGCCGGGAAAGGTGCAGTCCGCGGGGATCTATTGTCGCGGCCTGGCCGAACAGTCCATGCCCAGACCGTCGGCCAGGCCGCGGATCCGGCACTGTCCTACAGGAGACGCCACCCGGGGAACGGGATCGTCGGTGTGCGTGCCGGAAGTCTTGCCGGGGGCGGCCTGCTCCGGGGAGGTGGAGCAGGCCGCCCCCGGTCTCAGGGGGTGTGGCTGGAGTGCTTTCCCCGGGAGAGATCGGGGTCAGCTAGCCAGCTGCACTGTGTAGTACGTCAGGGACCGGATTCTGTTACGCCTTGTCGACGGTCGGGGGCTGCGTGGTCCAGAAGTCCGTGATCAGGAGCGGGAAACCGGGCTGATACGGGGTACACAGGATCTGCTCCTGGAGGCGTCGGAGGTAGTCGCGCGAGAGGGGCGGCCTCGGAGGGCCGCCCTCGAACGGCCACACGGTCTCGGGCGTGATCTCCTCGAACGGCTTACCTGCGGCGACCCACTTGTCGATGGCCTCTCGGGCGGCCTTCCTAGCTCGGGCGAGGTCCTCGGCACTCAGAGCCGGGGAGGTGAACGCGAACACGCTGGACCCCTTGCCGCTGCTGTCGGTGTCCCAACCGAGGGTGGCCTCGATGCGCCGGGCCTGCCGGATGAGCTCGATCAGTGCGGCGACGGTGGAGCAGTCGGGGCACTCGCACCTCCCGGCCGTCGGCGCAGTGGACTCGCCGGTGGGCTGGGGCTGTTCAGCGGCGGAGGCGTTGTAGGCGGTGATGATGTCCTGTTCCTCCTCCGCCCGGGATATCGCCCGGCGGAAGACCTCCATGTCCCCCTCGATGGCGGCCCGTTCGTCTGCGGTGAGCCGGAACCAGGGCGGAAGCTCGCGGCCCCCGCTCTCGGCGATCAGGCGCCGGGTCTCGTAGAGGTGGCGTGTCAGGTTCGGTGGGAGCATCGTGCGTCTGGGCATGGAAGATCGCGTTGTCATGGCCGGGGGAACGTCAGACGGCCGGGATCTGTGACACCCCTCTGCCGCTGCTTCTGCACCAGGTCTTGCTCGAGGCTTAGCGATCACCGGTACGCGCCGATGCCTGAGCGAAGCGAAGGCATCGGAACCTTACGTAATGGTGATACTTGATCTTGTTACTAAAGGGGCCCAGCCTTCCGGAAGCCGGAACTCCGGCGCCCCGTAAACCGGCGACCGGAAACCCGTCTCCGGCGACCGGGGACCGGAAACCCGTCTCCGGTCTGACCAGCGGTGGGGCAACAAGAAGACCGGCCCCTGATGGAACTGGGGCCGGTCATTGTCGGGCGGGCGGTGCCTTACAGGCCGTGGCGTTTTCGGGCCGTTGCCCGCTGCTTGTAGATCAGGTTCCGCTCGACGCCGGCGTGTTCGGCGATCTGCTCGGGCTTCCAGTCGTAGGGCTTCTGCGACAGGGCGAGCACTGCCTCCTGCATGTAGCGCACGGCGACGTCGCGGCGGTGCCGCGCCGCGTACACGATCGGAGCCGTTTCGAGGAGCTTCGCCTCGGGGTTGGGGATACGCGGGATGCCTGCCTGCTCGGCGGCCTGGACGAGCTCGTCGTTCGACTTGGCGTCCGGCAGCGGGTGCCGCTTGTCGCCGAACAGCAGGCGGGCGAGCGCGTTCCGGTAACCCATGTTTGTGAGCCCTGCGGTCTTGGACAGGCCAAGGTATTGCTCGTAGAACCACAGGTGCGCGAGCGCCTGATCCCGCTCGTCCAGGTGCAAGGCGATCTCCGCGTCGGCCTGCTCGAGGATGCGGGAGGCTTTCACGATCAGGGTGTCGGGCCGGGCGCTGGCCACCAGGTCCTCGGGCCGGTGCAGGCCGAGCTCCTCGAGGACCTGCTTCTCGGCGTCCTCGGCGATCTTGGCGTAGTCCGGGGCCTTGATGCGCGGTCTGTAGTTGATCCCAGCCTTGGGCATGGTGACTGTTCTCCGTCCAACTTCGGCGCGACTCGTGCGCCATGCGCGGTGACTGGGACAGTCCCATGCCGCCACATCGAAAGAACAGTACACCAAGGGAAATTCCCTTGTCAGGGATGCCGTGGCCGCACGGGCACTGACCTGCAGCGGAGCGCGGCGAACGCGACACCACCCAGGACGAGGACGTAGCCGCTCCCGTCGTTGACGTACTTCTGCCCGAGAGCTGGGTTACCGGGGGTGTCGGTCGTCGCGATCCGGCCGAAGCCGAGGTTCGGGCCCTGCGGAATCCGAGTGGTCCACAGCCGGAACGGTCCCAGGCGCAGATGCCGCGGTGCGCGGATGCGGCGCTGCAGCGTGATGCGCGGGCTCATCGGGCGGCCGCCACGGTCGTGGAACGGACGCCGTCCGGGGTAAGCCGATACTCGCGGCCATCGGCGTACATCACCAGGACCTCGCCGGGGAGCTGCGGCCGGCGCACCTTCCAACCGGCCGCGTAGGACTCCCGCGGATTGTCCTCGAACCAGCCGTTGCACACGGTGCACACGAGAAGCAGGTTGTGGGCCTGGTTGATCCACTCCTCCCGTGCGCCGCCCATGCCGCGGTTCACGCGGTGGTGGATCGTCAGGGACTCCAGGGTCCCGCAGCGGACGCACGCGCCGCCGTCGCGGTCGCGGACGATCGCCTTCACCACGTCGGTGGGCCCGGTTCGCCGTCGTGCCTTCACAGCACTGGTCTCCTCGCCTGCCCCGGGCGCCGGGCCGCAGTGGTCACGGCCCTGGTGGGCGCGCCCGAGACGAGGTGGGGAGAGTGGACGGCGGCTGGGCCTTACGTCGCACGGTGGAGCGCGCGGCGGCTCGACTTCGGGAGGAGATCCCCAAGGACAGGGCCGGGCGTGGTGTGCAGGACCATCGCCAACTCCTCCGCCTGCTCCCGCCCGATCACCGCGGCGGACGGGAGATCGAGTGGGTAGTCGTACCCGTCAGGCGGCGGCCTTGTTGAAGAGGATGTCCCAGTGGTCGCTCTCGCGGGCGTAGATGTTGCCGCTGGGCGACTTGTAGAGCTTGGCGCCGTCGCTGCGCTTGCCGGCGTACTTGAATTTGCTGGTGACGTACTTGTTCACGCAGGCGGTCGGGGACACGTCCAGCTTCCAGCCCATCCAGTGGGTTTTGCCCCTGGACGTGGTGCCGCCGGCGTGGCCGTCCTCGGTGCCGCCCGTGATCGTGATGGCGCACTTGCTCTTGCTCTTGAAGGCCCGGATGCCGGTGATGCTCGCCTTGCGCACCTCGTCGAGGGAGGTGCAGCGGGTGTAGCCCTTCTTGTGGAGGGAGCAGTTGCCGCTGGAGACGATCCTGAAGGACATGCCGTTCTTCGTCAGCGCCGCCACCGCCGCCTTGTGCGTGCTGTACCGGGTGGTGGATGCCTCCGCCGTGACCGCTGTGCCGAGGACTCCGGCGAGAGACAGGGCGGCGCCGGCCGCGCCGAGAACCGTTCGGTGTTTCAGGGACACGAAGGACTCCTTGTGTTCGGGTGATGTGCGGGTACGTCCCGTCCTCACCTAAGAACACACGGTGGACCTTCGGGAAATCTTTCATATTGATAGAAGCGGGGGGCGCGCGGACGTGAGAGGTGAAGCGGGGGCCCCGACCCACGCCCCACGACAGGCGGCGCCTCTCATGCAGAACATGACGTCGTGGACGTCGGGTCGGCGCCACGCCGAGTAGGTGAGGTGACGCGATACGGATCCGGGGCACCACGTCACCTCTCCTCCTGCCGGGTCAGGCCTTGCGGTGCTCGGTGAGTGCCCGCTCGAGGGCGTCGAGGATCGTCACGATGTCCTCGATCTTCACGTAGGAGATCGCGAACGAGGTGAGGCCGCCCTTGAGGACGTCGACGTAGTACTCGGCGTACGTGGACTCGTCCTCGTAGCTGTACTGGCCGGGCTCGGCCTGGGCGAACCCGCCGGGCCCCTCGTCGAACCAGTCGGCGCCCCAGACCTCGGCCATGGCCTGGCCGAGGACCTCCTTCGGGACGTGGTCGAACTCGATCGTGGCGCGGCCGTGGTCGTCGAGGCACACCTTCCCCTGCCCCTCGCCCTGCTTCTCCCAGTGCAGGGTGGGGCCGAAGCACTGGCATTTCTGGGCGGGGGTGAGGGCGGGGAACGCTGTGGTGAACGCCTCCTGAGCGGCGGACTGCTGGGTGTCCCAGGAGATTCGCCAGTCGTGCATGGCCTTCATGACGTGCGGTTGCACGATGCTCCCTTCCACCCGGGGCACGGGGCCACCAGGCGGCGGCCGCGGAGCGTGCCGCGGGCAAGGGGCGCACCCTGCACGGCGTGGAGGTTTTGTGTCCGCTGCGGCGTTACTGGCCCGTCACTGCGCGCCTGGCCGGGGCGGTGACCCGTCCAAACGACTCGGGCGCGCGCGGGATACGGCTGCGCCCCGGCCGGGGAGTCGTCCAGCCGGGGCACAGCGCGCGGGATGAGTCAGGCCTCGATGCCGCGGGTGGTGCCACCGGTGCTCGAGCACTCGGGGTCGAAGATGTTGCATTCGCCGCCGGGCCGGTCCGACGGCATGGGCGCAGTCGGCGACGGGGTCGGCCGCGGCGGTTCGCTGGTGGGCGGAGCGCTGGGCGACGGGTCCGCGGGCGCCGTGGTCGACGGGGCGGGCTTCGGGCCGCTCGAGGAGTCGCGGTTCTGCACGACGACGACCGCGAGCAGGACGAGGGCCAGGACCAGGGCGAGGCCCCAGCAGACGACCATCACGCGCAGCAGGCGCTCGCACCGCGAGCAGGGGGTCTCTCGAGAGCAGGGAGCGGGCTTGGGACAGGAGTCAGGGTCGGACACAGGTGATCCTCCGGTACGGGGACTGGGCGACCGGACCGTGCCGGCCCCGGGCGCCTTACGTCGCGTGCTGCCGTCCTCGGGGGCCGTCACCGCTTGCCCAGGGAGACACGGGGCGGCGCGGCCGGAGCCTTCGGCGCGGCCGGGACCTTCACGGCGGGCGCCTTCGGCTGAGCGGCGGGCTTACGTGCGGTGCTCGAGCCGCTCCCGGAATGGTTGGTACCAGCGGGCGCCGCGCCCGCAGAGCCGTACGGCAGGCACGTCACGGGGTCGACGGTGCCCGCGACGCCAGGGCAGTGGCGGGAGCTGCTGTCGCTGTCGTCGGCGACGTCGGCGACCAGGAACGCAAACAGCACGACCAGGGCGCACACGAACACGCCGACCGCGACGGCAATGATCAGGCGGGAGCGGCGGTCGTTCGGCGGCTGCGGGAACTGGGTCTTCACGGCGGGGCCTTCCAGGCGGAGGTGTGAGGCCGCGGATCGTGGAGGCCGGGGACGTCTTGCGTCGCGCGGTGCCGAATCGGGTTGCCCGCCGGGGTCCCAGCCGGCCAGGCTGTGCCGGGCACGGCGCTGCGCACCACTGGAGTGAGGCGGGGTGAGCCTGCGGGCCGCCACGATCACCGCCTCCGGTGCCCCGAGGGGTTCGAATCCCCTGCGAGCGCCGTGCCCTGTCTCTTTCAGCCGCGGAACTCGGGTGTGCAATAACTCGTGGGTTCAGCTGGGCTTCTTTCCTCCGTTGCAGCAGGTCAACCGGGCAGACGAGGCGACGAGCCCGTGTGGATCATGATGGATCTTCGAAAATCCTGAAACTCCATCATGATCCTCGTGCAGTCATACGGGCCGATACCACTGGAAGAGGACCTGCCTGCTCGCTCCGGCGGCGCGTCGGCGTCCACGGCCGGTCCCTCGGCAGCTTGAGCGCCGCCAAAGGACCATCAGTTGTTGCGACCATGCGGCCGAACTCTTCTTTGTCTGGGCCCGTGGCCGGTGCGGATCTTGGAGGTGTTCCCGCGGAAGGTGCCGTCGGACCCACACCGATCGGCGCAAGAGCGTAAGCATCTGCCGGGGGCGTGCGCTGAGCGCGCTTGGGCGGCGGAGTGCGCCGATGACAATGAGCCAATAGTGCCAGTAGGGTCAAAGTCAGTAGCCGAGGAAAGCGTGGCCGAAGAATTGACTTCGAAGAACGGCTCGTACGGCAAGTCGTCAAAGAAGTGTAGAAAAGCTGGGCAAGTTCAACATGGCCCACTCTGTTCATCTCAAGAAGTCCACACGGTCTCCTGTGTCAAACCGCGCTGCCACGGGCGGTCAGCTCAACTTACCAGTAACGACGCGGGACACGCCCGCTTATGAATTGGGTAATGGCGTGGCGAAGTCGCGGACCTCTCCTAGCCGCATGTCGCCGGCGCCTGAGGACCCGTTGGGAAGGCCGCAACTTCGGCAACGGCCTCCTCCGGTTGGACACCTGTCTCATCCTCCACAGACGGGCACGAGCACAGTGTTTAGACGTCCACGTCGCAGGAATCGTGCATCTTCGCCATCTTCGCCATCTTCGCCATCTTCGCAGTCCTCGGGGGCCGGTGCCGATTCTGCCATCCAGGCCCCATCAGGTACGGCCGGCAAGAAATCAGCTCCGGTGTGGCTCTTTCTCGGACTGCTGGTCACATCCTGTTTCTGCTTCACTTCACTATTCCTTATTGACTGGAGTAATCAGGACGACCAGGCCTTGTACAGCACGGCCAGTATCGGCATCGGCGGGGTTATGCTAGGGGCGCTCGTTCAGCACTACGCGGGCCTGTCGGTAACCACCAATACCGTTGTAACCATTATGCTTGTCATAGTTCTCACTGTGCTGGCTTGGCGAATCGCCATCAGTAAGAGCAGCCAGCCCCTCGATATCACTGACGGTGTGAAAATATCCGATGGCAAGGATGCGGTGGACACCAAACCAGGTGACTCCTTTGACATCACCATCAAGCTTCCGGAGAGCCGCGACACACTGACGCTGCGTATGGACGCGGAGGATCTCGACCCGGCCACCGGCGCGGACTGTGTGCCAGACAGTTGGCTCTATCTAACCGGTGCCGGGATCGGGGAAGGCGAACTGCGCGTGCACTCCGACGGAACGGCAACGATATCAATCGAAGGCTTTCGAAACAGCGTCCGTCTCCAAGCTCGAATCGAGAGCGGATCGGAATGTCGTATCCGTATCACGCCAGCCCGCGCTGTCATCGCGTGATACGTACCCGCACCAGGGCTTCTCTGGAGGAACAATGAACCACTCAGTACGGCTATCCGGCGCGGTCTTGGCCGTCGCCGCCCTCAGCGGCACGGCATGCTCTTCCACCACCAGCGGAAAAACCGTCGAAACCTCGGCGTCGCCAACGACCAAAGAACCGACGGCCGCTGCCCCGAAGGCTCCCCTCTTCCCGTCGACCGTTTACATCGGCGTAAAGATCGACCAGCCCGGGTTCAATGTCCTGAACGCAAAGGCACACGGATACGCCGGATTTGAGAAGCAACTGGCTGACTTCCTTGGTAGGAACCTTAACTTCTCGCCGGAGCTCGTAGATATTCTGACCGCCGACCGCGAGAAAAAACTGATGAAGGGTTCCGTTCAACTGGTGATCGCAACCTACTCCATCACCCCTGAACGTCTGAAAATGATCGACTTCGTCGGGCCCTATCTCAAGACCGAACAGGGACTGCTAGTTCGCGACGGCGACAGCAGGATCAAGAAGAAGGAGGACGCGGCTGGCAAGGATATCTGCACGGTGCAGGGGTCGACCTCTATGCCAGATGAAGACAACGAGAATAAAAATCCACTGCACAAGGATGCTAATTTCAAATATAAGAAGGACTATAAAGCCTGCGTCGACAGTCTAATAGCCCACAACGTCGACGCTGTCTGGACCGACAAGGCGATTCTATACGGATTCACCGAAGGAAACGATGTGCAGGTCGTCGAGGACATCGAAGTGGGGAAAGAACAGCTCTACGGAATCGGAATTGCCAAGGGTCATCCGGAGCAGTGCAAGGCCCTAGTGGTGCAGCTAAAGAAGTTCTTGGAGACCGAGTGGTATCTGAACTTCAAACCGCGCTTCCCCAACCTCGTCAGGAAGGACCAAGATTTCGAGAGCAATTACAAGCCGAGTGAGGATGACGTCTCAACATATACAAGCTGCGACGGCTGACGCGGATGAGGCGGCAGGGTCGTTTCAAAGACTAGGTTGCGTATGATTGGGCAGGTGCTACAGCCTCAGATTGTCAGGCGAACGTCGCCGCGTGCGCCTTGGCCAGGGCGTCGTCGATGGCGGAGACCGGGGTCAGGTTGGCGGCGGGCATCAGAGGCGTAGTCCTTCCAGGGGGAGGGTCAGCGGGCGAGGTAGACGATGAAGTCGACGCCGACGGCGGGGATCTCGATGGAGGCCGGGGTGGTGTCCCGGACCGGGGCGGCCGAGTCGCGTACACGCCGGGCCGGGACCCGAACGCGATGCCGCCCTGGTCGGTCTGCTCGACGTCCACGTACTGCGCGAGGAACGCGGCCATGCGGCACGGCAGCCGTCCCCGGACGTCCCGCATGGGCCACGTCTTCGGCTCGGGCGGCTTGCCGGGCAGGAACCGGGCCACGGCCCGCTCGACGGCACGCACCGGGCCCTCAATCTGCACGTCGCACGCCGGGCTGAAGCCGTGCAGGGTGGCCGAGTAGCGCAGACCGCTTGAGGACCAGGTGACGGTGGACGTGTTCACTAGCAGGCCGCCCCGCTCGTACGTCGCTGCGCCCTGGGCGCGTACCGCGTTGCCGATCTCGTAGAGCAGCTCCAGGCGCGCGCGGGAGACGTCCTCGCGGGCGGCGGCCTCGTCGTCGAGAACGGGCAGTACCAGGCGCAGGATTTCGCGGGCGACGGCGTCCGGGCGGCTGGTCTTGAGTGTGAAGTCCGGGCGGGTCGGCTCGCGGCCGGGGAGCTGCCACCCAATCTCGGTGGTCCAGGCGTAGCCGTTGGCGACCAGGATCAGGGCGCGCTCCCCCTGGACCAGGCGGACGCCGGGGTGCCGGGCGGTCCACCACGGGGAGTACAGCTCGACGGTCCAGGGTGAGCCGGCCCGCGCGGGCAGCAGCGCGGCGACGTGCTCGGCGAGGGTGCGCGCGGGGCAGGCAGGGCGGGTCGGGGCAGTGACGGGCGGGGTCATGGCGCGGGGCCTTTCGAGGGGGCCGCGCCCCCGGCGGAAGAGGCGGGGGCGCGGCCGGGCGGGTGAGGGTCAGACCAGGTGCGCGGCGGCGGCGAGCAGGAAGTCGATGCCGACCGGGACGAACTCGGCCCAGATGCGGGTGTCGTCGGCGGCGGGGTCGCCCAACTCGGCACGGGAGGGAAGCGCGATCCAGCCGTGCAGGTCATGGCGACCGCCGAACCCGACCTCGTCGACATCGACCGGGCGGAGCTGCGGGAACCGGTCGGTCAGATGGCGCGTGAAGAGACTTCCGGCGTCCGGGGGGACGTGGCCGCCTAGCGGGGGCAACAGCACCGGCAGAGCTCCGAACAGGCCGTCCGTGGTGCCCTCGTAGGTCAGGGTGAAGGTCCCGCCCAGTCCGTACGACCACACGCCCCACTCGTTGCCGCTTGTGGTCGTCCACGCCAGGCCGGGACCGTCGGGGCGCTCCATGGCCAAGGGGTGGCCCCATTCCTCCTGGCTGTCGGCCTTCCGCGCCATACGGGCGGGGCGGTCCGTGGGCACGGGGTACGCGCCGTGGTCGAGGAGGTCAAAGCCCACCTCGATCAGGGCGGCGCCCTTGTGCCGCATGACCCACTCCCACGACTTCAAGCCGTCGCCGCCCTTCTCAAGTTCCCGGGCCATGGCTCCGGTCGCTTCGGCGTCGAGCCGGGGCAGAATCCAGCGCAGGGCGCGGGCGGCGAGCGCGGCGATGGAGGCCGGGTCGGTGGAGTCGACAACGGCATCCGGGGTGACGGGGAACCGGCCGGGCCGGTCGGCGTACAGCTCCACGCGGTTGCCCTCCTCGACGACGAGCAGCGCCCGGCGGCCGTCGGTGATTCGGGAGGTGGCAGCGTTGTTGCGGATGCCGTACGGGGCCGGGCCGACCGTCCACGGCTTGCGCCCGTCGCGGGTGGGCAGGAGAGCGGCGAGCGGGGCGGCGGCGGTCGCGTGAGTAACGGCGGGCAGAGTGGTCACAGCGGGGGTTCCTCCGGTTCGTTGGTCATTCCGGCGCGGTGCTCTCCGGCCGGGGCAGGGGGTCATGCGGGCGGTACTTGCGTCGCGCCCCGGGGCTGGCTCGTACGTCCGGCCCCGGGGCGCGACCGTCTAGATGAGCGGGTGGCCGATGACGAAGCGGATGGCGTTCGCGACGCGGTCGGCGAGCACTTCCAGGCCCTCGGAGATGTCGGGGTCGACCAGATACACCCCGCCCGGATAGGTGCCGAAGCCGATCGGCACCTCGTCCTCGTCCAGCTCGGGGAACCCGTCGGACGGGTCTTCGCTGTACCCGATGGCCAGGTCCTCGTCCTCGTCGACGTGCAGGTCGAACGAGGCGACGTACGGGCCTGAGATCAGCACGTTGGTGCCGAGGCTGGGGAGCTTCCAGGACCAGCCGTCGCCAAGGCGCTGGGTAACGGCACAGGCAATGTGGGGGAGGAAGTTCGTGATCTCGGGCTCCGTGTCCGGGGTGTCCGTCTCGGGGCTGGTGGTGTCGGTCGTGTCGCTCATGGGGTGTTCCTTCGGTTCGTGGTTGGGTCCGGCGTGCTCTCGCCCGGACATTGGGCGGGGTGGGTGTGGCTTGCGTCGCGCCCGGGGCGGCTCATACGTCCGGCCCCGGGGCACGACGGACCTACAGGTCGCCGGGGGCGGCAATCATGCGTCCGGTGGTGCGCACGCCCGAGTCGCGGAGGGCGGCGATAGCGGCCTCGCGGGTGCGGGCGCGTTCCTGGGCCTCGGCGACCTGGGCGGCCTGGTGGCGGGCGGAGGCGGCACGCATGGCGTCGATGCGGTCCTGCCAGGTGCGGACGGCGTCGTCGAGGGTGTCACCCAAGGACGCGTCCCACATGGCGGAGTTTGCGCGCAGCTCGCGCAGGCGGTTGCGGGTGAACGGCGCGGCGTGGTCGAGGAGAGGTCCGTCGTCCGTCCACGTGGACACGACCAGCCACAGGCGGGACAGGTCGGTGTCGGCGGGGAGCTGCGGGCAGTCGAACGCACGGTGGTGCCGGATCGTGATCGTGCCGTGGGCGGTGCAGTCGGCCCACGGGATGCCGGGCCCGGACTCGGCGCCGCCGCACGCGGCACGCGGGCACTTGCAGCCCTTCGGCTGCCCGCCGGTACCGGCAGCGTGGGTGTGCATGGCGAGGAGCTTCACGACCGTGCCGGGTGAGGGCGTGTAGTTGCCCTGGTCGTCGAAGAGCGGGGCCGCAGGGGGGACGGTGTTCATCAGCGGTGTTCCTCCGGTTCGTGGTTGGCCCGGCGTGCTCTCGCCGGGTAGTACGCCGGGCGGGGGGATCCTGTGACACCCCCGCCCGGCCGTACAGATGAGGGAGGGTCAGGCGGCGGCGCGGGCGGCGGCCGGACGGCCGAGGCGGAGCGCGGCGAGGAAGTCGGCCACCTGCTCGCTCTTCGGCTCGTAGCCGGAGAGGGCGACGGCTCGGATGTCCTCGCGGGTCCACAGGGCGACCGGGACGACGCGGTGCCGCTTCTTGCGGGCGAGGTCACCGGTGCGGGGGACGGTCAGGCCCTTCTTGCCGGGGCGCTTCTTCGTGGTGGTGCCCTTGCCCGCCTCGCGGTTGAGGCCGTTCGCCTTCTTCGTGATGGTGGCCGCGTAGTTGTGGGCGACGAGCGGGGCGACGCCACCGGCCATCAGGTGGGCGGAGGCGGCGGCGGGACCGGCGGCAACGGCCTTGGCGGCGTTGCGGATCTCGCGCCGGGCGCGGACGCGGGTCCGGAGGGCGGAAGCTGCGCGGTGGCTGCGGGCACTGGCCATGTGGTGTTCCTCGGTTCCTTCGTTGGTTCGTCGGCGGTTGCTCTCCACCAACAAGGAAATAGTACACCAAGGGAAACCATGAGGGAACACATGATCCGATCGGATCCACATTTACGCAGATGAGAGCGTACTCGACCCCTCGTCACGGGGTCGGGCACACTGCCTCTGGCTTACTGTTCCTGACTCTCAGAATAGGGCGTCGTCCTGCGGGGCGGACGTGACAGCCGGCCCCCGGGTGCGGGTGGCGCGGCGGGCGGGCGGCTCGTCCCCGAACAGGGCGCCCGTGCCGTTCGTGTGCGCCACGGCCTCCACGCGGCGGGCGACGGCGCGGGCGTCCACCAGGGCGAGCGGCTCGGTCGGGTCGAAGTCGGCGCGCTGCATGGCGGACCAGTCGATGCCCTGGGCGTCGGCGGCAGTGCTCACGGGGGTCTCTCCTGTCTCGGGGTGGTGCGGGCGGGGCCGGGCGCGCTGAGGGGCACGCCCGGCGGGGAGGGGAGCTGTCAGGCGGCGACGGTGAGCGCGGCGCGGGGGTTGGCCGCTGCCTTGCGTACCTCGCGGGCGGTGTCGCGCACGGTCGCCATGACCTCCTCGGCCTGGCCGGGCGTGAGCCGCTCGGCGCCCTCGCGCGGGCCCTCCTCGGCCTCCACGACCGCGAACACGGCCGCGTATATCTCCGTGGCCAACAGGCGCGTTCCCTTGATGCGCTGGGCGACTGAGCCGGGCCGGGCGGCGTCGAACTCCTCGCGGGCCGCTGCGACCTTCTGGCCGTAGTACAGGGCGGAGCCCCAACCGTTCTTCACGTACTCCGTGCGAACGGTCGTCTCCGCGATGTGCAGCCCGTCGCGGATCGCGCGGTTGGCCTGCCCGCGCTCCATCAGGCCCTCGCGCACGTACTTGTTCACGACGTCGCGGGCGGCTCGCTCGGTGGGGCTCATCTTCCGGGCCATGGGGTGGGTCCTCTCGTGTGCTGTGCGGGGCCGGGGCGCGGTGCTGCGCCCCGGCGGGGATGGGCCGGCTCAGTGGCGCGGGGCGTGCTCGCGGTACTCGGCATCGAGGGCGCGCAGCGCGGCCGTGAAGCCGGGGGTGCCGGGCTTCTCCTCGATGTCGCGCACCTGGGCGCGCCCGCCGGGGTTGGCGACCTGGGAGCCGCCCGGGTTGGTCCAGCCGTACGGCGCGCGGCTGGCTACCGTCACGCAGAGCTGCACGGCCTCCCCGGCGCCCTGGCACTCCGGCGGGACGTCCGCGCCGCACACGCGGTTGCCCATAGCGTGGCAGTCCCACCCGGACTCGTCCTCTTCGATCCGACCGTCACGGTTGTCGTCGCCAAGCGCGTCGGCCTGCCCGTCGATCCAGCCGTCAGCCCACGCGACGGTGCCCGGGTTGTTCGCGTCGCCGGTGACGTTGGGGTATGTCGGTGTGGTCCCGTCGCCGAGGTCGCGCACACCTGCCACCCATCCCGCGTTGTACGCGGTCGCCGCGTCCGCGCTGCGGTCCGTGTGGGGCCGGAAGTCGTCCGGGGTGGCGTCGGACGCGGTGATGGCGCCCAGGCCGCCCAGGATGAGCACGGCGGTGCAGGCGGCGAGCAGGGACGCCGTGCGGGGGCGGGCCGGGATGCGGCCGAGACGGGGGAAGCGCTGCATGGGGTGTTCCTCTTCGCTGGTTGGTCCGGCCCCGGTTGCTCTCCGGGACCGTGGGCGGTGCGGCGGGTCAGTGCGCGTTGCGCTGCTCGGCCGTGACCTCGTTCAGGACGTACACGCTCATGGCCGACCGCTTGATTGCCGGGAGGGTGAGCAGCCGGGCGCGTTCCTTGGCGCTGAGGTTTTCGGCCCACCGTCGGGCATCCCGGCACTGCTGGCGTGCGAGGTAGTCGCTCAGGCCGCGCCGGACGTAGGAGGCGATGAGGCGCTCGTGGGGGTCGGTGGGCTTGGCAAGGGTGACGGCCATGGTGTGTTCCTCGCTTCGTTGGTTGGCCCCGGTGCTCTCCGGGGTCACGAGAGGAACAGTACACCAAGGGAAATTCAACGCAACACTCAGGCGGCGAAAAACGCGAAAATATGAAGGTGAAACACCAAAAGGCCCATGGCGAACTCCCCTCTAAATTTACCTTGGTTGACTATTATTGAGGTGGGCTGTACGTTCAGGGCGCGCCACTAAGGCGGGGTCGGGGCGAGCATCTCCGGCCGAACCAACAAACCGAGGAGCACCCAATGGCGGACCAGGCCAGCACAGGCATCCCCAACGCGGACGAGATCATCACCCTGGCACTCGCCTACGGGCTGAACGTCACCGTGGAGACCAAGCAGCGCGACACGCTGACCAGCCACACCGTCCGCATCTGCATCCCGGTCCCCGTCGCCTACGCCGGTACTGAACTGGGCCGCACCATCGCCGCCGACTCCGTGACCATGCTGTGGACCAAGGGCACCAGCAAGGGCGCCCGGGGCCGACTGGAAGACGCCACCGCCTGGAGCGCCACCGACTCCCGCAAGGTGCGAACCCTGCGCCTGGCCACCGCCCGCGTCGAGACCATGGGCCGCGACTCCAACCGCTACGCCCGGGAAACCGCCCCCCTCCCGGAAGACGTCATCGACGCCCCGCACGCCCTCTACATCGACGGCGAGCTGAGGCGCGAGGGCCTCCCCGCCGCGCACGTCCGCACCATCGTGAAGAACCGACGCTTCCGGGGCTGGCTCGTCCACCAGGACGACGAGAACGCCATCTGCTCCGACGATCGCCGCTTCGTCCCGGTGCAGCCGGCCCCCGCCGAGGACGCGCCCGCCGACGAGCGGAAGCACGTCCGCATCATCAACGGCGGCACCCCCGAGATCATCGATACCCGCGCGGCCCTGCACGAGATCAACACCGCGATGATGCAGCCGGGCACACGCGCGGTCCGCGAGATGTCCGCCGCCCGCTCGACCGCCCACATCGCCTACAAGAACCCCGAGCGCGGCACCGTGGAGCTGCGCCCCGCCACGGCCGAGGATCTCGCCTCGGGCACGTCCGTACGGGACGCCACCGCCCCGGATGCACTCGCCGAACAGGCCCACGCGACCCCGCAGGCTGAGCCCGACCGCGATGCACTCCACGCCGTGCTCCGCGCGACCGTCGACCTGCTGGCCCAAGACGCCCAGGCACAGGCCGGCGTCCCCCTCTCCATGATCGACTACCTGATTGGGCAGGCCGTCGAGAAGGTACGGGGCACCACCGAAACCGAATGGGTGCGCATCCTCCGTGAGAACGGCCGTGAGGCCGCCGACACGTGGGGCCGTGCCAACGAGGAACTGATCCGCAGCGTGGCCGCCCTGCTGATCCCCGACGGGGCCCGCAGTCGACCACTCACGGCCGCCCAAGCCCGCACCATCGCCGAGGGCTTCGCCTCCGCCGTCCGTCCGGCCGCCGAGGTGCTCGCCGCCGACCCGATCCCCGTCACGACCGCGAGCGTCCAAGCGAACAGCGACCGCATCCGCGCCCAGGCCTCCCGCGAGGCGTACGCGTGGGGTGTCCGGCACGAGGCGCAGCAGCTCGGCACAAACCAGGTGATCGAGGAGCGCGCCCGCGAGTCGCTCGCCGCCGTCATGCACGAGGAAGCCGGGGCAGGGAAGGCAGGGTTCGTCTTCCGCATCAACCCCCGGGGCGCGTGGCTGCGCGGTGTCACCTCCGAGGGCGACGACTGGCCGCTTCTCACGGAGGCGCTGCGACTCCACCTTGAGCACTACGGATGGCTCACCGAGACCTCACGGAGCTTCGGCGTGTCCATCATCCCGCCGGGCGATGCCGGTGCCCTCGTCATGGAGGGCCAACGCCGCAGCGTGGCCACCGCGCACGGCCAGGCGCTCTCCGAGCACGCCCAGCGCTGATCTCGACCCGCGCCGCCCGGCAACGGGTCGGGCGGCGCCCTCGATCACCCCTTACGCGCCCGCGCGCGTGTGGACGGTCCAGAAAGTCCAGAAACCCCGCTCTCCCAGCCCTGCAGGCGCCCTCTGGCGTTCGGTGTGTCCGGATGCCGCGCGCCGCTCTCCGGAAGGCTCACGGCTCGTCATGCTTCCCCCTGGCTTCGTTCTCAGCTCGCTAGCAAGCCGTCCACCTGCACGTTCGTTTCGTTCACGGACGAGGTGGCCCGGTTGTTGGAGTTGCCGCCCGCTCCCTCCGGTGAGGTGTACGTGCGGCGGTACGACACGGACCACGTCTGGATGGTGTGGCGGTACAAGGACGGCGGGACGTCGCTGTTCCTGGAACGCCCGTTCGGGGAGTTCCGGGAGGGCGTGACCGTGAGCCTCCAGTGGCACCAGTCGCCGGACCCGGAGGTGGTGGCCGCGATGGTCCGTGCGTACGCGCGCCGTGGGCGTCCCGGGCGTCGCCCTTCCCTCTGGGCTCGCCTCCTCCGCCGCTGAGCCGGCCCCTGCATCTCGCGCAGCTCCCCGCCCTTGACTCACGGGCCAGGTCGGCACGGTGGGCGTGCCCGTGCGGGAGCTGCCGGAGGTGAAGCCGCGCCGCCTGACAGGCGGGGCGCCGCGCATCCTGCGGGCAAAGACCATCGGGGATGTCACCCTGATTACCTAGGAACGCACAGCCCGAGTAAATACCTTGACCTTGTTTCATGATTTTTCCTGGGGCAACGCTACCCACGATTGCCCTGGGTGTACTATTCTTCGTGTTGGCGGGAGAGCAACCCGCCGAACCAACGAAGGAGGAACACCCCTATGAGCGTTGCCACCGTAGAAGCGGCGATGAAGCCCTGGTGGGAGTTGGCCAGGCAGTACGGCGAGCCGCGCACGGTCCTGCACTACGCCTCTCGGACCTCCGTCCCCCGCGAACAGCACGAGGCGTACGCCTTCAACATCGCGGGCGGCAAGGTGCTGCGCGAGTCGGGCGTGAGGGACGCGACCGGCAAGAGCTGGGCCCTGACCATCCGAGTCGTCGAGTACATCGAGCCCGTCACCCTGACGGTCCGGTACGCCCTCGACTTCTGGTCCCTGGCCAAGTGGCGCACGGCCGACCACGACACCCTCGCGGTGATCGAGGCCCTGTACGACTCCGTCGTCCGCGCTGAGGCACAGAGCCCGACCATCTCAGCACCCGCCGAGCGCGTCGGTTGCGGTCCGGCCACCTACTACGACGTCACCGACGTCGTCTGACCGGTCCGGTCCCTCTCTCGCCGGGGCGCGACCGTATGTGCCGCGCCCCGGCCCCTCCCCAGCTCGCCGCACCTCACCGAGGAGAACTCCGCCATGTCCACGAGCACCCCACACGGCCCGCACCTGCCCGACATCGCCGTCTACGTGCCCGCCAACGAGACGGGTCATCGGTCCGTCGTAGTTCCGGAGGGCAGGCCGGACGAGGACGGAACCCTCTTGGCGTACAGCGCCCTCCACCGCAGGCAGATACGCGTACCCGTGAAGGACCTGCACCCCCTCCCCGACGCCTGAGACGCGCTCGCCGGGGCGCGACCGTAGGGGCCGCGCCCCGGCACCCTCCCCCCAACTCGCCAGACTTCACACCGAGGAGAACTCCGTCATGACCCGTGCCGCTTGGGACGCCACCCCGACCGACTACCAGGCCCGTCTCCTGCTCGCCGCGCTCGCCGCCTCACAGCACCGCATCCCGTCCGACGCCAAGAGCCGGACGGTCGGCATCATGCTCGAGCGTCAGTGGATCCGGACCCGTCAGCTCGTCACTCAGCCCGGGGGCAAGGACCACGTGCTCACCCACCACGGCGTGAACGCGGCCAACGGGTTGCGCATCACTCAGCTCGCCGAGCAGTACCCCGTTGCCACTCCGGCCGTCTACGTGCCCGAGGAGGGCAATTCGCACCGGGACATCGTCGTCGTGATGTCCGAGCCCGCCGCGGACGGCACGGTCAAGGTGCACAGCGTGAAGCACAACGGGCCCGTCCGTGTGCCCATGGTCGGACTCCGGCAGCTCCCCGCGCTGCCCCCGGAGCCCGAGGGCGAGATCACCGGCTGGTGGACGATCACAGACGCTGAGGGCGCGGAGATTGCCCGCGTGGAAGCCGAGGACGACCCTGGGGCGCGCAAGGCGGCCATGCGTCACGCGGCGGTCGCCGCGGCGGTCCGCCGGGACAAGGGATTCGCCGTCCGCCGGCTGCGTACCTCCGAACTGTCGGTGCCCCTCGGAGAGTTGCGCGGTCTCCCCCGTATCGCCCCGGACCCGGCCGCACGGGTCACCTGGTGGGCCGTCAAAGACCGCGCGGGCAACCTGATCGCGCAGGTCGAGGCGACCAGCTACAACCACGCCGTCCAGGTGGCCGACGAGGACCCGAAGGTGCGCGCCGCGGAGCCCGGTTCGGGCGGGCTGGTCTACATGCCTCTGGACTCCACCGAGAAGCCCGCCCGGACGGCTCTGCCTGCCACCCCGGCCCGGTTCTGCACCCCCACGGTCCACACCCGCCGCACCGTCACGGTCACCACCGGGTTCACCAGGAAGTCCATCCCGACCCGTCTGCGCGAGTCCGGCGCCCCCGGCCAGATGAAGTACAGCAACGCGGCGGGCGCCCTGCGCTGGGTCCTCCCCAACGGCCAGGAGCTCACCCCCGGTCAGGCCGCAGACATGTTCCTGAACTGACCGCCCCTCCGGTTGGGGCGCGGCCCACGCTGCGCCCCGGCCCACGTCGCCCCTCTCCTCCCGCTCCACGTCCTCGAGGACCCCGCCATGCAGACCGCGACCCTGTTCGACCTCCCCGACATTCAGACCCTGCGGGAAGCCCCCGTGGCCGCCGCGCCGACGGAGCCGAAGCGGAAGAAGCGGACCGTGCACGCGTCGGTGCCGTTCGAGCCGTCGACGACGGTTCCCGATGAGCTGATCCGGGACGCTGACTGGGTGGTCGTCTCGAGCTCGGGTGGCAAGGACAGTCAGGCGATGCTCTCGTATGTCGTCGGGCGAGCGAAGGCCTTGGGGATGCTCGACAAGGTCGTCGTCGTACACGCGGACCTGGGTCGCATCGAGTGGAGCGGCACCCGGGAGCTCGCCGAGGAGCAGGCGCGCCTTGCCGGGGTCCGCCGGTTCGAGGTGGTCCGGGCAACGGGCGCGGATCTCCTTGATCAGGTCGTGCTCCGCTTCCAGAAGCTCAAGGCCAAGGTGGAGAAGGAGGCTCGGGACAAGGGCGAGGACCCGGCCATGGTGACGGTCCCGCCGGCCTGGCCGTCCTCCTCGGCACGCTGGTGCACCTCGGACAAGAAGCGCACACCTATTCGGACCCTTTACACCAAGCTCACGGGGGAGCTGTCGCACCTGGGCCGCCCCGTGCGGATCCTCGCGTGCATTGGGCAGCGGGCTGCGGAGAGCGACAGTCGCGCGAAGCTGGCGCCCGTCGAGATCGACCGGTCCGCGAGCAACGGCAAGAGGCACATCACGACGTGGCGGCCGATTCACGGGTGGAGCGACACCCGCGTCTGGCGGGAGATCGCCGAATCGGGCCTGCCTTACCACAAGGCGTACGACTGGGGGAACATGCGCCTGAGCTGCATGTTCTGTGTCCTCGGGTGTGTCGGCGACCTGGTGAACGCCGCGCGTCGCGTGCCGGAGATGGCCGCCGACTACGCACGGACCGAAGTCACGGTCGGGACCGACTTCAAGAAGGGCCTGTCGATGCGGGAGATCATCCGCCGCGCCCAGGTCCTGGAGCAGGAGGAGGGTCCCGCGGCCCGGCCGCCGATGGGTACCGCGATGGCCGGCTACGTCGGCAGGTCGTCGACCGCCCTGTATCGGGGCCGTCTGGCCCTGCTGCGCGAGCAGTTCAGGCTCACGGCCTGATCTCGGCAGCTCCCCGGGGGCGCCCACTGCGGCGCCCCCACCATCCCCACCTGGGCCGGAGAGCAACCGGCCCAACCACGAAGCAGAGGAACACTCCCATGTCGCGTACGACGCGTTCCCACACGATCCGCGGCCACCTGGTCGACGGAGGGCTCATCGACCTCGAGCTGGACGTGTACACGCAGCAACTCGGACCCGACGGACACGACGTCGACGGGTTCTCCGTTCGGCAGCACCACGAGGGGGACACCCTCGTCGTCGCCACCGGCGCGTACGGCCCGAACTGGCTCCGCACCCTCTCCGAGATCGTCGGACGGCTCGAGAGCCCCCACGTGAAGTGCACGGCTCGCGGCCAGGTCGACGGACTCGGCGACCACGAGGTGGCCGTGCGCTGGGCGACGTCCGAGGAGCTGCAGGCCCACAAGTCGGCGGAGGCGCAGCGCACGGCCCCGCTCCGCAGGCAGCTCCGCGAGCAGCAGGCCGTCCAGGACGCCGAGGAACACCGCCAGGAGCTCGAGGCCGCCGGGCAGTCCGGCCTGTTCTGACACAACCCGCCGCGGCGCGACGTTCCCCCATGCGCCCGGCATCTTCCGCAACACACATCCCTGGAAGGACACCGATGGACCCCGTCGTCTTCACCTCGCAGGACACCCCGACGTTGCGCCGAGCCGTCCGGTTCCTGCGTCGCATGGAGCAGCGCATGCCGGGCGCTGCGCCCCGCAAGACCCGCGAGGGCGTACTGACGGCCGCTCTGGCGCTCGACGAGCAGGCCGACAACCAGGGCACGGCCGCGGCCCTGACGCTGCGCGAGACCCGGCGCCCGATCTTCAACCAGCTCGTCGCCTTGGGCGCCGGCGGGCTCGTACTCCACGACGAGGCGAAGGCGATGCTCGATGCCCACGAGGACGCGGTCCGGGCCGCCGCCGAGGAGGGCGTGGTGCGCTTCCAGGGAGCGTTGCTCGCCCTGCACCCGAAGACCGCGAACCCCCGGCACGGGTGCTGCGCGACGTCGAAGCTCTGTAGGGACCACCGGCCGGAGTGCCGGAGCAGTGAGCACACGATCGGCGGTCAAGTGCCCTGGCCGTGCCGGACGCTCCGTGCCGCGGGAATCATCAGCGACGCCGACGCCGACGCCCAGGCCGTGCGCGAGGCTCTGGCCCGCCTGGACCGGGCGGCCGACCCCGACGGCTACCCGGGCCGGAAGAAGGCGAACCGCGGTCGCGCGGTGCACGCCACCAGGCAGACCGACGACGGCATCGGCGACATCGGCGTGTGCGGCATGTACTTCCCGCGGGACATGGAGAGCAGCCTCGATGACTCGGGCACCGCCGTGTCGTGCCAGGCCTGCGTCAAGACGCTCGCCCGGAAGGAACTTGCTGACGCCGAGCTGAATGCAGCTCTCGCCGGGCCGAAGGGATGCCCCCGCAACGTGATCGACGGAGACGTCGGCGGCCACTTCTTCAAGAAGGGTGCCCTCTCCGACTCGCCGATCGCCTGCATCTACTGCGGCACCCCGAAGACGGACGCGAACAGCGCGGGCCCGTTAGCCGATAGCCGCTCAGGCCGGGCGTCCCACGCGCCCGGCCCCCGTCCCACCCCGGCAGGAGATGCGAGATGACGCCGTACGAACGCCTCATGGCCGAGCAGTGGCCCACCGGCAAGTTCGGCCGCGCCGAGCCCGTACAGCGCCGCTCCCTGCCGCCCCTGCCCGAACGCCCGCCGGAGCGCCGCCCGATACGGCCCTGGACGCCGGAGGAGCAGACGCAGCACCTCGCCGACCTCGAGGCTGCCCTGTCGACCTGGCAGGAGAAGTCCCCGGCCGCGGACCGCAAGCGCGAGTACAACCGCGCTCACGCGCGCCAGACCGCGGACCTGCGCCAGCACCTCTGGCTTGTCCCGCCCCCGGCCCAGGACGGCCGTCCTGGCACCGAAGCCGCTTGACCCCACACGCCCAGAGAGGCACTGTCATGCGCTGGAACGTCACGCCCCGCCGCCGCAAGCCGAACTCCGGCCGCTGGAGGGCCGACCGCACTGAGTACGCCCGCCGTCGGCTGTGGCCGCTCGAGCTCCCGAGCCGGTCCGTCCCGTAGTGTCTGACCGCTCGCCCCGAGAACGGAACGCCCATGCCCAATCAGCTCGCCGTCGTCTGGTCGCTCCGCTAGGACGTCATCGGCCCCCACCACAACTACTCGTTCGGCGAGATCGCCCCCCCGACGCGTACGACGCGTACGACGCCGTTACGGACGCGCTGGCCGCGATCCTCAAGCGGGTCGCCGTGGCCGTCGACTGGCGGCGCCTCCTCGGCGAGGCGTCGTGGCGGCACACGCAGCTCCACCTCGACCGGGAGGAAACGTTGGACCGGTACAAGAACGAGCCGAGGCCCTCCTCCACCTGCCCGGCCGGCCGGGCGAAGCACGGCGACCACTGCGGGACGACGTCGGCTCCGGCTGGCTGGATGGTCGCGTACCTCGGCCTGGCCTGCGAGGGGGATTGCTACGACGCGAGGTCCGACGCCCCAGTGTTTGTGGCAAGTGAATTGGGCCCACTCCGGCGCGGAAGTTAGCCCCACCAGACGTTCGAATGCCGGGCGCTGCTGGGGAGGGCGTCACAGACAAAGACGCAGTTAGAGGCGGCCGTCTCGTTCCTCGGTCCGCTGCTGGCTCTCCGCCGGGGGTGGGGCCAGAACGAATGCCGATCATGGCCAAAGTGGGGCCAACTGAACCTGTCACAAACACCCCGGTGCGCCCGCCCGGCAGTACCACGAGGCGCGGTGACGTCGAGCCGTACCCGTGACGCACGATGTCCGCAGACTGAGAGGACGAGGGGCACGGCATGGAAGACGAAGACCGGTACGCCGAGGACGAGTCGACGATCGAGCGGGAGCTGACGGAGGCCCAGGTCCTCGGGTTCAACGAGTACGTGGGCTTCACGGCCCACTATGGCGTACGGCTTCGGGAGTTGTCCCGGAAGCACGAGAACCCCGAGGCCGCGTACCGGTACCTCCTGAAGTACTCGGACGACTTCCTGGAGGACTTCCCCGATCAGTAGGGGACCGGCCAGCATGGACTTGACGGGATCAGCCCCACGGGGTTGATCCCGTCGGCATGATGACCGCCATGAACGACTTCTGGGACAAGGTCATTTCGATGGAGTTCGGCGCGGCATTGCTGGGTGCCCTGGCCGGTGGCGCGTTCACCATCCTCGGGTCGTGGCTTCAGGCCCGGAGCAGCAACAAGGCGGCTGCACTGACGCAGGCCAAGGCGAACGCCCAGCGCGGTTTCGACTTCCTGACCCAGCTCAAGGTGCATCTGGAGGCGCAGACCTTCCAGGGCATCGGCAGCGGGGAGAGTCGGGCGACCTGGAACCGGGAGTGCGAGACCCTGACCACCACGGCCAACAGCGCCGTCATGCTGCTGCCGGACGAGTACAAGGAGACGCGCAACCAGGTTTTGATGCTGCTTCGCACGATCAAGCGCTGGGAAGGTCTGCCCCCCTGGCCCGAGTACAAGCTGGGGACCAGCCTCCTCCTCTCCGAGGCGCTGAAGTTCCTCGGCCTCTTCGTCCGGGGCTCGGACGTCCCAGAGAAGCGCGACATGACCGAGGTCATCACCCGGGATATCGAGCACTACCGGCGGCAGGAGGCCCACCGGGAGCTGGAGGCCCTGAACAACGAGGGCGAGTACGGCACGGGGCTCAGCGAGGAGAGCATGCAGCGGGCACGAGAACTTGAGGAGTACCTGGGGCAGTCACACCCACCGGAGGCTCCGGAAGGAGGCTCGGGCACCCTGTCATGACGCCCGTCAGAGCAGGGACGCCCTGGGAGGTTGGCGACAGTGCAGGCAGAGACGTTGGCGGGCCTCATGGGTCTCGCCGGTGCCGTGGTGGGTGCAGCCGTCTCGACGGGGGCCGTGATCTGGCAGCAGAGGAAGACCGCCCATGAGGCCGAACGAACACACCTGTTGGGGCTTGCCGAAGCGGCTGTGAGGTCATCCGACTGAGCTACGAACTCCAGGACCACTGCGAAGAAGACGTAGAGGTGGACCCCTTCAGCAGCGAGTTCGCGGGCTGGTCCTCCCGTCTACGCGAGCTGAATCGTCTCCTGGAACAGCAGGCCCTCAGGTTCGCGGATCCCGAGGTGCGGCACTTCCTGGAGTGGATTCACGCCAGGATCGACCATCGTGGGGTGAGACTCCGTGAAGGCGAGGAGGGAATACCCGTCCCTCTGTACCAGCTTTTGTGTGACGACGTTCGGACAGTCATGGGCACCGTGCTGCGGCGGCAATCGTTTCCTTCAGGCCTTTATTTTCCGGACGCACCGACCTCGTCATGACGCCCCTCAGCGATGTGCTTGAGGCTTAGAACGACAGAGAGATGACCGGCCCAGAACGGAGCCGGCCGCCGAGGACTTGATGGGATCAGCCCCATGAGGGTTGGTCCCGTCGGCATGATCTGTCCATGGACGCGACAGTGGCAGCGGGGTGGATCGGTGGTCTGGCGGGGCTCGGAGGCGCGTCAGTCGGCGCGATGGCCTCGATATGGGCAACCAGGAACAGCCAGAAGCATGCGGCTCAACAGGCTCTGCTCACCCGCGAGCATGAGGTCGCTGACGCCAAAGAGCAGCGACTGTTCGAGCTTGCGAGAGCTGCCCTGGATGCGACGCTCCTCGAATGGCAGGCACTTGGGAAGATCATCGATCAGTACATACGCCAGCGCTTGACCCCACAACAGGAAGAGGAGCTGGAGTGGGAGTGGGAAAGCCCCGTGAAGGAGCACCTCGAACGGATAGAGGCACTCCTGCACAGGATTCCCGAAGCTCAAGTCCGCGAGCGGCTCCAGCGGGTGGTCTACGTCGCGGGCCGTGAACACCTCGCGGGCCCCACCTACTACTACAACCTGATGTGGCTGCATGCGGCCGTACGAGAAGGCGTCCGGTGTACGTCCGCGCACCTTCGCGAGGAAGAGTTGCCTCCGCCCATCAGCCGTTTCGCCTCAAATGACGAGATCGTGACTGAGGACGACTATATGCACACCGAAAGTGTGAATGAAGCTCGCGGAAGTGGGAGCTAGCACACGACGGCTAGCGCATGCGAGAATGCATGCCAGCATCACCCTTGTCTTCCCGAACAGTCCCCGACTCCTCCGGAGATCCGGGGCCTTTCGTGCGTTCAGGAGGCCGTCATGACGGAGGACGCAATCTGGATGACGGCCAACGAGGCCGCCCTTCACTTCGGTGTCAGCAACAAGACGATCTACCGCTGGACCTCCGAGGGGCGCCTGAAGGTCGAGGGCCTGGACCACCGGGGCCAGAAGCGCTTCCGTCATGCGGACGTCGCCCAGGCCGAGTTGGCCACCCGGATCAAGGCCAAACGCGTGCTGGTCCCTGCTGCCTGAACCTACTCTGCATCTCCGACGATCAGGTTGACAGCGTCGATGAAGAACATCCTGTAGAGCCCATCCAGATGCTCCAGCGTGTCACCAAGATCAAGGCCGAGGTAGTCCCGCCACGTCTTCAGCGCTGTCTCAAGAGCCCCTCCAACAACCATGACGGCCGTCATGACGGTCGCCGCCTCGCCTACTAGATCTTCCTCTGTGTCTCGTGCGAGTTCCCGCGCTCGGCCAGTCATCCACGGACGCCCGTGCGCGGCCCCAGACAGAATGCGGTATGGCGCTGGCATGCTGGGGGGCATGGCCTTCGCCTCCTCGGTGATGTTGATATCGAGGCTGGCCTTTTCACCATCGACTTCGTAACCGATCAGTCGGCCCTGGGCGTTTATCCGCTCCACAGCTCCAACGTCGCTGAGAGCCGTCAGTACGTAGTCCTTGGTCTTGGCGATCTCCGCGACCTGAGCCGGACCGAACGCGCGAGCCGCCTTTTCCATATGGTCAACGTCGGTTCGCCACAAGCCCGCACAACGCGCCAACCGCTTTGCACCCGAGATCCCGGGGTCCATCAGGTAGTGGAGAAAGAGGCAGTTCTCCATCACCGCTCGGCTCAGGGTCAACGGCGACCAGACAGGAGGCGGCTGCATCACCACATCCTGTTCGAGAGCCCTCACGTGATCGAGAGCGTTGGACCACGACAGCGGTCCCACGTCCAAGATCATGGCGTGCATCGACCGCCGGGCTTCTCGCGTCGGCTCGGGGAGAGCATCGAAGGCCGCCGCTTCACGTCTGAACGGTGTATCAGGACCGCCGATCTCGTCCGGAAAGGCATTCGCAGCCAACTCCCGCATGTCCTTCAGCACTGTGGCAGCAGCCCGCGCGAAAGGCTCGGTGATCGGCACGGTGAACGTGACGGGAATGCCATCCTCGGACTCAGGCTCGTCTGTCATGCGCGGATCCTAGGCCTCTCACGCCCGTCAGCGCCTGACCAGCCGCCCGTCACTACGCAAGCGGGGGCGGAGAGGGAGTGTCATCTCCAACGAACAGCGGCGCTGTCAGGTGCCTGCGGATTTCGGCCAGTTCGATGGGCGTGACCACACCCGAGATACGCAGCCTCTCGAACAGGTCGACCCGTGTTACCACCTTGCTGAGGTCCGGCATCTCGGAGCCCGAAAACTTGAGGATCAACGCAGCTTGGAGATGGGACTTCAGATGGTCTTCATTCACCTCTTGGAGTAGCTGAATGGCCTGGTCCGTATCCCTCTCTACCTTCATGTCCTCACGGAGCCCCCTGCTCTGGGATTCCATATGACGCAGGGCGGCATCAGCGCGCTTGTGGAACAAGGTGCCGATCGCCACCGTCAGCAGTCCCGCCACGCTGGAGACGATCGAGGCGTACTGATCACCGATGGTGTCCGCACGGAAAATCGCCAGACCAACTCCGGTGATCAGGACCCCACCGCCGATGATCGAAGCGAACAGGCTCACGTAGAAGCTCGCCCGCGCTTGGGTCAGCCCATAGCTGTAGTAGCGGATCAGGAGCTTGGTGAACTTGGCGCTGTCCTTCTCCTCTGGCGTCGGGTGCTCAGGCGCAACGCTCTCCGGCAGGAGTTCCTCGGTCAGCGCAGCCCGTTCTCGGTCGACAGCCTTCCCGAACCTGTTCGTCACGAAGGCCGAAAGCCCCGTAGCTACGGCTCCGGCCAACGACCCGACAAGTGCTACAACGCCTGTATCCACCCCTTGATCCTGTCAGTGGCACCAGCTTCTTCGGGGGATTTCGCCCTGACCGGTCACCCGACACCACACGCGTGTGAGGGGGTGAGCCGGCCGTGGCCCGCACCTTCTGCCCCGAGGACGAGGAGACCCTCCGTCAGCTCCACGCTGACGGTGTCAGCCGCAACGAGATCGCCCGTCAGATGGAGTGGTCCGTCGGCACGACCCTCGAACCACGCTCAGCGCCTCGGGCTCTCCTTCGACAGGGAGGCAGTCAGGGCTGCCGTTGACGCAGGAAGACTCCCGTATCGCCCTCTGAAGTCCGGGGCCATCTTTGGTGATGCCCGTTTCGGTACGCCAGATCTGTGTGGGAGGGCCCCGTACGGTCACCCGTCCGGGCGCGGTGTCTCCTGGTTGGGCAAAAATGATCTTGCTTAGCGGATGACGGTCTTCCGCTCTCGCTCCGTCAGAGGCGGGCCGTGAAGGAACGAGCGTTTCGGGCCGAAGAGCATCGGAATGAGCATGTCCGGGGAAAGTAGGCGTGTAGGGGGCGCTTCCAGGCTCATCACGTCCAACAGTGCGCCAAGGGCTCTGGGGTTGCGGGCTCCGGTCTTAACGGCGCGGTCGATGAACCGGGCGAGGAACTTCTCGGTACTGGTGGGCGGGGTGTCGGTTGCCCCCGGGTAGAAGATGTCTTGACCGACGGCCAGATCCCACGATGCGGCGACGGGGCGGGCTGCGGCCTGCTGGAGACGCCGCGCAGTGCCGGGAACGGTGATGCTGGTGGTGCGCAGGATGTCGCGGACTGCGATGGCGCACTGTGCCGCGACCGTGAGGCCGTGCCCGTAGACGGGGTTGTAGCCGGCGATGGCATCGCCGAGGACGATGAAGCCGTCGGGCCAGGAGGCCATTTTCTCGTAGTAGCGGCGAATGTTGGCGGTGCTGCGAGTGGTGGCGACGTCGCCGAGGGGTTCGGCGTCCTGCAATAGTTCGCCGATGATGGGGTCGCCGAGGCCGAGTGCGAAGTCGACGAAGGCGTCTGGGTCCTTGGTGGGTTCGCCGCCCCGGGTGCCGGAGAGGGTGACGACCCATTGGCGGTCTTCGACGGGCAGGATGATGCCGCCCTGTCCGGGAGCCTTGTCGGGGTTGGCCTGTACGTTGACCAGCGGGAAGTTGATGTCGCCCGCGGTGCCGGGGGCCCGGAAGAGCCGGGTGGCGTACGCGACGCCGGCGTCGACTTTGCGCTCCGTGACCTGTGGCAGTCGTAGGGCTGTGAGCCACTGGGGAGCATGGGAGCCGCGGCCGGATGCGTCGACGACCATGTCGGCGTCCAGCGTGAGCTCGTTGTCGGCACCGTCACGAACGCGGACCCCGGTGACGCGCGTGGCGCTGCCATCCAGGCCGAGGACGGTGGTGTCCTGCATAACGGAGATGTGCTCGATGCTGAGGACGCGTTCTCGGAGTTGCCAGTCGAGCAGGTCGCGGGAACAGACCAGGTTGCGGTGGTGGGTTGTCATGAAACGCCGGAACCAGACCTCGTTGGGGGCCCTGGAGACCATGTCGCCCATGATGTGGACGAGGCGGGCGCCGCTGGCCACGACGTCCCCGACGATGCCGGGGAGCAGTTCGTTGAAGGCCTTGACCCCGCCGCTCCATACGAGGTGGGCATGGCGGGCTTGAGGGACGCCTCGGCGGGCCTGGGGGCCGCTGGGGAGGGAGTCGCGTTCGACGATGGTGACGTTGGCGAACTCGCTGAGCGCGGCGGCGGCGAAGAGGCCGGCAGCGCTGGCGCCTATGACGATGGCGGTGGGCCGACGGGTTGTCAGGCTGTCAGACATGGCTAACGCTCTCTCTTGTGGTCGCCCGCTGGCGGATGGTGTCGACGAGGCGGTGGCGGCGGAAGGCATCGGAGATGGCGATGATGTGGTCGGTGACATCGGTTCCGATCTGGGCGGGTTGGTCGTTGGAGGCGTAGGGCGCTCCTTCACGGAGAGCGTCGATGGCTGCCCGGATGGCAGCGGCACCGGCAGCTCCACGAGCCGTGGTCTCGTTGTCGTCAGCGCGGACCTTTTCGTACGTCTGGTAGTACCGGCCGTGATCGAAGTAAGGGGCGAGACGGAGCAGTGCGTCATGGATGCTCTGCTGGCGTTGGAGTAGGCGCAGGTCGAGCGGCGCCCAGCGGCTCACCCTGGCCTGTGCGGAGGACCTTTGGATGACTCGCAGCGCTCGCCAGAGCGGTTGAAGACGGCGGTACTCGGCGCGTTCTTGGATCCATCTCCTGATTGCCGGGCCGGCCTGGGGAATGATGAATCCGATCGCGACCAGGACCGCGTCCAGGAGCGCGAAGGGCGGTGCCACTTGGGTGCTGAGGAAGTCCCAGTTGGTGCCGGACCAGCGAGCACCCATAGCGACGATCTTGGCGACGTCAAAGACCAGGCCGGATGCATAGCCCGCCTGCAGACAGACGAGTCCCGTCTTCAGCCAGCGGTTCCCGACCTTGGAGAACCAGGTGCCGATCATGTACGCGGCGACCATGGCCGAGACCATGTGGGCGACCAGGTACAAGAGCACGTGCTCACGCATCCACGGCGTATTGGCGTAGTAGGTATCGAGGTCGTAGACCCGTTCCCTGGACACGTCGGCGAGGAAGAAAGTGACCCACAGCGCGACGATGATCCCGGTGTAGATGAAGTAGACCCGCTTCATCTTCCGTTGGCGCTTGGCGGAGGGCCCCTCTCGCCACCGCCTGATCATGTTCAGACAGGTGGCGCAGAAGGCGGTCAAAAGTGAATAGGTCCAGGGCGCGGCGATGTTCGGGACGCCCGTCATCACGTTGATCCGGTGGATGTTGGCCGGAGTGACCGAGACGAAGACGGCCGTAGCCAGGGCCAGGAGCAGGGCTGTTGCGCGTACGTCGGGGTCACGCCAGGCGCGTGCGAGCGTGGGAAGCTTGAAAATGAGGGCTATCGCCAGCAGCAGGGTGGGAAGGGCGTAGGGGATGTGGAAGTCGCTGAGTTCCATCAGAGGATGCGCCCGCCGCGGTTGCTCAGCGACAGATTGATCCGGCCCTCCACCGTGTCGGGGTTCACCGGGCCCTCTGCGTACCGTCCAGGAATCCAGGTACGTACCTCGCGGCCGAACAACAGGCCGAATGTCTCAGCGTCGACCTCGTGGTCGTCGTGGGAGTCGGCGCGTGCCGCCACGGTCAGGAGTGCTTCACGTGGGATCTGCTGGGCCACGATGATCTGCTGCACGGCACGATGGACTGCGTCGGGAGCCTGATCAGCCGTGAGGCTGCGGGCGGCTGCGGGGATGTTCCCGTCCACGTGGTGGCCACAATCGCCTTTCTCCTCGTGCCATAACTCATGTCCAAGGATGACCAGTTGGGATTCCGGGACAGCCCGTTCTTCGACGACGATCACCGAGGAATCACCGAGGTCGAGGCGTACGCCGGAAACAGCAATGTCCTCGGGAAAAGCGTTGAACACAAGCTGGATGGGCCGGTTGACGCGCACGCTCATGGCCTTGCAAAACTCAGCCATGACGGCCTGGGGGTCGGCCGGCCGCGTAATCACCTTGCCCGCCTCCCGGCCAAGGACGGCAAGTAAGGACTTCATCTCTTTGATGCTCATCGTGGGGCGTCTCCCGTCGGCGGGACGATAGACCGGAGGACGTTCACCAGAAGCTCCTCGATCTGGTCGGACGTCAGCGAGCCATGGAGGCGCAGGTCGACACCGACCACGCCGTGCTTCTCCATAAGTGCCTGGAGAGGGTCCTGCACCGGATTCTCGTACTTCAACAACCGGGGCAGGAGAACCCGGTTGAGGGCCTCGTCGGGCGGCGCGGTGAAGAACGCTTCGCCACCCTCTACGTCAAAGAACTCTGCGAGACCGTGCAGGAGGGTGACGTTGGGAACCTTCTCGCCGGCGAGGAGCTTGCGCGCCCACACCTGAGAGATAGCCAGCCGCTCAGCCACGTCCGCTGCGAGCTCCGACATGCGGATGTTGGTGCGAACCAAACGGCCGTCGGCCAACGTCCTGATACGTGCGCAAACCCGTTGCTCAACGGTGCCGGGCGACGGAGTTTCGCCGCGCAAGAGGGCACTGACGTCTTCCTCCGAAAGGGCAGTCTGAGCAGCCAGTTCACGAGGGTCGAGTAGTTCCGATCTTGCAAGGCCCTGCTCCTCGATGCGCGCGTTGAGGCGCCGAAGAGTCTCGGGGAGATGTGGCTCCACCGATTGCGCTCCTGGTGTGGGTGAGTCGTTGGGGGCTCGAACACTACGTGGAGACCCACCCTAGAGCCAACGATCGTTTCCCGCCTGAAAACGATCGTTGACAGGTGTCATGAGTCGTAGCAAGATCCGTGTCTACGCTACCGACGGGTATCAGCACACCCCGTATCCGGCAACGACTCGCGACGCGACCCAGCGACGCAACACCTCACGGAGGGCTAAGCCGGTGCATGGAAGCACACGAAACAGCAACACCAGCCGAACCTCGAGAAAGCTTCGAACCAGCATTCGCACGACGTAGTCGACGGGACGGACAGCACCGTGACGATCTCCGACGCCATGCCACAGCTCTGGGCATCCAGCCTGCGGAAACCCGCGGCCGACAAAGCCCCTGCCGTGCCGAGGGTTCTCAACGTAGAGAACTCAGTCGAGTTCCGTCTCGGCCCCCAGTACACACCCATCGAGAGCATGCGCCGAGCGCGCGGCTTCGTCACGAAGGTGCTCCCCGCACTGCTCGTCGCAGCGCCCAACGCCGAAGTCGTTGACGAAGCGGTCCTCTCGGTGCTGACCGAACTCGTCGACGTCACCGCCCGGCACCGTGCCAGCACCGATCTGAGTGGGCGGATTTCGTACGACGGTGAGCACGTCCTGATCACCGTCGGAGAGATGAGCCGCCCGTTGCCTGGCCCGCACGAGGAGCCGGGCTTGTTCCTCGTGCACCGCCTGGCCGACGACATCGGCCAACACCGCGGCGATGACAACGGGTTCGCGACCTGGGCGTCCATTCCAGTTCGGTCGAAGGTTTAGGCGGTGTTCTATGAGGTGAGGCGGCTGGGGCTTCAATACGGGCTGTTCAACCTCACCGAGGGATGATCAGCTCGCTGAGCTGCCCCGCCGTTGGCATCCGACCGCGGTTGAAGACAACCGCGACAAACAGCACCACCACCGGCAGCAAAGGAACGAGCGCAGCTTCGGGCAACCCGAGGACGGCCGCACAAGCCATGACCAGCACGACCGCGACCCCCACCACGACCATTCGCAATCGCTCCCTCGGTGTGGCCGGATCCACACCGGTTAGTTGATCGGCGTCGAGAAGGTCGTCGATGCGGCCCTCGGCGTAGCGTTCGGCGATTGTCAGCAGCATCACGATGAGGTCTTCAAGGGCGCGACCCGGCTCGGAGTCCTGCCGCGCTTCGGCCCGTCTTAACGCGCCCACCACTAGTAGGACTCCGTTAGGTTGCTTTGGCTCTTGGGTTTGGTCTGGTGGCGGAGGTTCTGGGCAGGGGGCGGTGGCAGGTGGTGCAGGTGCCGGTCCAGCAGTTCAGCAGGTCCTGGATGGTGTCGAGGATCTGGTAGAGGGTGAGTCCGCCGTATCGGCTTTTGGGGCCAGGCGCTGTTCGGTGAGGAAGGCGTGGGCGGCGGTGACCAGGGTGACGTGGTGATGCCACCCCGCCCAGGAACGTCCCTCGAAGTGGTCCAGGCCGAGGCCGTGCTTGAGTTCCCGGTAGTCGTGCTCGATGCGCCAGCGGATCTTGGCCAGGCGGACCAGTTCGGCCAGCGGGGTGCCGGCGGGCAGGTTCGACAGCCAGTAGTCGGTGGGTGCTTCGGCGCCTTCGGGCCACTCGGCCAGCAGCGTGACCTCGGGCAGGACACCGTCCCACAAGCCCTCCTGCGCGGTCGCGGCGGCCCGGGCCAGGCGGCGGGCCCGGACCCCGGCCGGCCGCACCCGCAGTGCCAGGAAGCGCGAGCGCATCGGCCCGCGGGAGCCTTCACGCCAGGTGACCTCGGTGAATGCCTGTCGCCCGTGACCAACGGCCAGAACGGACACGGAGGACGGCTTGTCCCGGTAACGGGCCTGCGGTTTGCGGCCGTTCCCGGACCAGGCCGGGGCGGCGGGCTGCGCATGGTGCGGGTGCACGGTCACATCCGAACGGACCGCTACGACATATCCGATGCCCCGGCCGGTCAGGCCGTCGCGGAAGTCGGCGTTCTGCCCGTAGCCGGCGTCGGCCACCACCACCGGCGGCACCAGCCCCCACCCGGCCAGTTCGTCGAGGGTGTCCAGGGCCAGGCGCCACTTCTCCCGGTGCCCGACCTCATCGGGCACCTGGCAGCGAAGCCGGCGTTCGGCGTCGCTGTCCCACTCCCTGGGCAGGAACAGCCGCCACTGAAGCGGGACGGAGGCGGCATCGGTGACCGCGTGCACGCTGACCGCCACCTGACAGTTCGCCTGCTTGCCCAGGGCCCCGCAGTACTGGTGAGCCACGGCGACCGACATCCTCCCGTCCTTGGGAAACGACACGTCGTCGATGGCCCAGGCATCCGGGCCGATCAGCGGCACCATCCGTTCCGCGATCCGCCGCCGCACCGGCACCGGATCCCACGGCGACTGGTTCACGAACTGCTGCAGGTTCTGCTCGTTGCCGTCCGGCAGCCGCGCAGCCATGGCCTGGATGGACTTGCGCCGCCCGTCCACCATCAGCCCCCGCAGATAGCAGTCGCCCTTGGCCCGCTGGTCCTTGCGCGGCACCGAGGAGAACACATCAGCCACGAACAACGCCAACTTCGCCCGAGCACGGTTCACTTCATGTGCGTCCACACACCCACCATGCCGCTGAACACCACCGACAGAAAGACCTAACGGAGTCCTACTAGTGCCGCATGCGCCTTGAACTGCCGCTCATTGTGCCGTCTAGCTCTAGCGCGGCGGGTGCGATGGGCCCTCCAGATGGCATGCTCAACCGGTTGCATGGAAACGCGCGGGATCTGGCAGTCCGGTTGGGTCTCCTCCCAACGCCGGAGAACTGTGGCGCACTGGGCTGCGACCGTCAGTAGCGCAACGACAGCCCAACAGCGCCGGTACTCCATTCGCGCGCTCTCCTTGTCCCGGAGTCCAGTGAGGTACTCCAGGTCATAGGCGGCAACCGTCCCTCGGTTGCCAGAACTGGTCAGGTTTATGCGGTTGGCGAGCCGTACTTCAACGATCAAGATCAGGGCCCAGAACAGGAAGGGCGGGACTTTGCCGATCGCGCCAAAGTCCCAGAGCCGCACCATCGTTGGTAAAGCCACGATGCTGCTCAGCAGTGCTTGCACCACGCCGGGCTGCGGCCCAGGATCCGCGCTCAACCGCAGATGCTCCCAGTCGGCCATGTCGTCGACGTTCGCCGCGACGAACAGCAGTAAGAGGAACTGGAGTGTCTTGATCGCCGTGGCCAGGGGCAAAGCGCGCCACCACCGCATGACATACAGCGGGGCCAATCCGTGGCCGTCGACCCGATCTCGTATTCGAGGCGGCAGCAGCATCATCTGCATCAGAAGCGGAGCAGCTCGACGCACCCCCGAGGCGACCCGCAGTCGCTCAAAGTCCTCCAAAAGCCGCGACGACCAGCGCTGAACCGGCCCAGGAAAGACGAGCAGAGGGATCGCGACCCAGATCACCAGATTGACCACGATTGAAAGACCGATCCTCAACACATCGGCAGTGTCACCCATCCCGATGGCAGTGACGGCCGGAACGCGAAGAACCGTCGACGGCGCTCGCGTCTTCAGCACGAATCGATGTAGGTGGCAGAACGCGTGATCTGGACGCAGGCAACCGCTGGCCCGTACTCAGCCGTCCTTCGGGTATGCCGCACCCAAGCCCTGCACCGTCCCCAACTCCGCCTTCGTGGCCACACTGCGGCCGCAGCAGCCCGACTGACCCAGTCGGTTGCCGAGGCATCCACGTTGCCGGCCACACGTCATGCCTTGCCCACCTGGATGACTCCGACCGTGACGTCTATCTGGCCAGCCTGACCCCCGGCGCCGACATCGACCACCGCGGCACCCCCTTCACCGAACCACTTCTCGATGCCCTCCTCAGCGTTCTCCGCGACCCTTCCACCGGACACCCCCGCCTTGGCGCCGCCGAGTTCCGGTCGGCGACCTTCGAGGGCATCGCCAGGTTCCGGTCGGCGACCTTCAAGGGCGACGCGTGGTTCGATTCGGCGACCTTCGAGAGTGACGCCAGGTTTGAGTCGGCGACCTTCGAGAGCGTCGCCAGGTTCGAGTCGGCGACCTTCGAGAGCGACGCCTGGTTTCGCTCGGTGTCCTTCGAGAGCGACGCGTGGTTCGATTCGGCGGCCTTCGAGGGCGTCGCCTGGTTCGAGTCGGCGACCTTCAAGGGCGTCGCCGGGTTCGAGTCGGTGTCCTTCGAGAGCGACGCGTGGTTCGATTCGGTGACTGTCAAGGGTGACGCCTGGTTCCGGTCGGCGACCTTCAAGGGCGGCGCGTGGTTCGATTCGGCGACCTTCGAGGGCAACGCGTGGTTCGATTCGGCGGCCTTCGAGGGCGCCGCCAGGTTCGTGTCGGCGGCCTTCGAGGGCGTCGCCAGGTTCGAGTCGGTGATCGTCAAGGGCAACGCCTGGTTCGTGTCGGCGACCTTCGAGGGCAACGCCAGGTTCGAGTCGGTGACCGTCAAGGGCAACGCCTGGTTCGTGTCGGCGACCTTCGAGAGCGACGCCTGGTTCGGGTCGGCGGCCTTCGAGGGCGTCGCCAGGTTCGAGTCGGTGACCGTCAAGGGCAACGCCTGGTTCGTGTCGGCGACCTTCGAGAGCGACGCCTGGTTCGAGTCGGCAACCTTCGAGAGCGACGCGTTGTTCAGGTCGGCGACCTTCGAGAGGGCATTGAGTCTCGGGCCGTTTGTGTGCGCCGGGCGGGTCACGTTGTCCGGGGCGGTGTTCGGCGGCCCGGTAACCCTCTCGTTTGCTGCGCGCCGCCTGGAGTGCCGGCGGACCCGCTGGTCGTCGACGGCGGAGTTGCGTTTGCGCTACGCCACGGTGGATTTCGCCCATGCGGTCTTCGAATATCCCCTGACCATTGCGGCAGAGCCAGATCCGTTCGTGCTCTCCGACGGCCAGCAGATGGCAGAAGTGCCCTTCACTGGCGCGCCCGACGCCAAGGCGCGCATCGCCTCGCTGCGCGGAGTGGACGCGGCCCACCTGGTCCTCGCCGACGTCGGACTCGCGGGATGCCTGTTCACCGGGACTGTGCACCTCGACCAGCTCCGCCTGGAAGGCACCTGCTCCTTCGACACGGTCCCACCCGGTACACACTGGCAAGCCGGGCGCCTGGTGCGGTTCACTCAGCGCCGCACGCTCGCTGAAGAGCACCACTGGCGCGCAAGTCAGCCGACAACCGTCCCGGGCTGGAACGTAGCCGTATTTGGAGCTGGGCAAGTCGGACCAGCACAGCTGGCACCGGTGTACCGGGCGCTGCGCAAGGCCTTGGAGGACAGCAAGAACGAGCCGGGTGCGGCAGATTTCTACTACGGCGAGATGGAGATGCGCCGCCACGACCACACCGGCACCACCCGCGCCGAACGTGGACTGCTGCACAGCTACTGGCTGCTGTCCGGCTACGGCCTGCGCGCTTCCCGGGCGCTAGGCTGGCTCGCCGCCGCCATGCTCGTCACCATCCTGCTGCTGATGGGCTTCGGACTCCCCAAGGACGATCCGAAGCAGGAAGCGACCGGCACCGTGCCGTCTGGCGGCGGGCGAGTGACCTTCGAGATCGACAAGGACGATCCGCGCAACCCCACCGGGAACCGGTTCACCGGCGAGCGCTTCGAGAAGGCTCTGAACGTCACCCTCAACTCGGTGGTCTTCCGCTCCGCCGAGCAGGACCTGACCACCGCTGGCACCTACATCGAGATGACCTCCCGCCTGACCGAGCCCGTCCTCCTGGCCCTCGCGGTCCTAGCCATCCGCAACCGTGTAAAACGCTGACCTCGCCCACCCGGCACTGAAGCAACCAGTGCACGTGAACGGGCATGCTCCTGCTGCACCGGAGTGTAAAGCTGTCCTCTGAACGAGTCTTCTCAGAAGCCCTCTTATGTAGCCCTCCAGTTCTGCCTATCAGTCTTCACCAGGGGCGTGTCTCCGGTCTTCGAGGCTGGTCGCCGGCCCGTAAATTTGGGCCGAGCCCCGTCGTCGGGCATGCCTCAGAGCAGAGTCGTCGGCCTCTGTCGGGGGTCGGACTGCAACCAATCCGTCTGCCTTGGTCAGAGCAAGTCAATGCCGGGAGGTAACCCGTTCGAGGATATTTATGGTCTGTTCCAGCCTGGGTTTTCTGAGTTCACGAGGCACCTGCGCCGGAAATGCACATCTGCTGTACAGATCCCTACGGCCATGTGACGTGCATCACGGATGGTGTCCACATGCTGGACGCCCCTTGGCTGGGCCGCAGACCGATGCCCTCTCGCTGTTCTCTAGAAAGCCGATGGACTCGGGGGCCATCGCTGGTGCCGCGCCGGAAGCGCAACTGCGCAGGCATGAAGCAGGGTTGGGAGCTTAAGTAGCCATCAAGGTAGCCATGGAGGGGGGCAATCTGCATGGCTACGCAGGTGATAGCGGTGCGGTGACTCTCCTGCCAGCAGAATCTGGGCCGGCGCGAGACATACGGCGAGTGGACCAACGTCTGGTGGGCGAAGACCGACGACGACAGCGGCAACGCCGGTGTCTACGTCAGCGACGTCTACCTCAAGGGCGGCGACAACGACGCCCCCGTGCCCGGACTCCCGGTCTGCTGAGCCCGCACATACGCCTCCAGACCGGACGCGACCACCAGCCCCTCCGCCGCGAACAGCCGGGTACCGCGATCGCACCGGTCCCGGTCGAAGCGGGCCCGGGCGCAGAACTCCTCGGGCGTGCCGCCGAACAGGTCCCTCAACCCCGGTGACTGGCCGAGGAGTTCGGTGAGCAGCCGGCGTTCTCCCGGATGTGGGCGTGGAGTTCCGGACCCGTCGTGCAGCACCCCGCGCCGGTTGACGTAGGCGTACACGCCGGAGAGCCGTTCGCCCGACTCCAACTCGACGCCCACCTCGGGGGAGGGCAGCCAGGCACGGTCGTACGGGCCTGTCGGGACCGGCACTCCCTCGCTGGCGTCGATGACGGCCAGCTGGTCCGCGTCGAGCCAGGTGACGAACAACTCCCTTGCGTTCCCCGGGGCGTTGAAGGGTGACGCGGAGACATACCCCAGTCGGCTCACATGGGCCGAGACGCCGACCTCGATCCCGGTGACCAGGGCCCGGGTCATCGGGAGCGGCTCGCGGATGTCGAACTCCGCCATCTTGTGCCGCAGTTGACCCGGACAGGCGTTGGAGCCGACGGCGAGGACGGGCACACGGTCGGGAAAGAGGCCGGGGAGGTCGGGCGGCGGGCCGACGGGGAGGGGGAGGAACCGGTCGCCGTCCAGGATCCCCGACTCGCTCGGCCACACGCCCGGATAGGTGAGCGGATGCTCGCGCGGCGCCTCGGCGAGGCCGAGGGACTCGAGTGTGGGCATCCCCGGGATCAGTCCGCCGGGGGCAGTTCTCCCGACCCCCGGGTGATCAGGCGGGTCGGGAGTTCGATGCGCTCCGGGGTGAGCAGCGTGCCGTCCAGCTGGCGGAAGAGGCGTTCGGCGGCCGTGCGGCCGAGTTGGGCCGCGTCCTGGGCGACGACGGTGACGCCCGGCCGGAGCAGGTCGGCGAGTTCGAAGTCGTCGAAACCCACGAGGGCGACGGGACGGCGCTGTTCGTTGAGGACCCGGACGACCGTCACCGTCACCCGGTTGTTCCCCGCGAAGACCGCCGTGACCGGGGACGGCGCGGTGAGCATCTCCTCGGCCGCGCGGCGCACCCGCTCCGGGTCGGTGACGCCGAGCGACATCCACGCGTCCTCGACCGGTATGCCCGCGTCCTCCATCGCCGCGCGGTAGCCGCGAAGCCGCTCGACGGAGGTGTGGATGCGGGGCATGTCGCCGATGAAGCCGATCCGGCGGTGGCCGTGCGCGATCAGATGGGCCACCCCGTCGCGGGCGCCGCCGAAACTGTCCGACAGGACGACGTCGGCGTCGATCTGCCCGGCCGGCCGGTCCACGAACACCGTGGCGACGCCCGCCTTCAGCTCGGGCTCCAGGTACCGGTGGTCGTCACCGGCCGGAATGATCACCAGCCCGTCCACGCGCCGTGCGCACAGCGCCAGCACCAGCTCCTGCTCACGGTCCGGGTCCTCGGCGCTCGACCCGTTGATCAGCAGGGCGCCGTGTGCCCGGGCGATCTCCTCGACCGCCCGGCTCAGGGGGCCGTAGAACGGGTCGGCGAGGTCCTCGAGGACGAGGCCGATGCTCGCCGTACTGCCCTTGCGCAGCACCCGCGCACTGTCGTTGCGGCGGAACCCCAGCGCGTCGATGGCCTCCTGGACGCGCCGCTCGGTCTCCGGGGTGACCCCCGGCTCGGCGTTGACGACCCGCGAGACCGTCTTCAGACCGACCCCGGCGCGTGCGGCCACGTCCTTCATGGTCGGACGGTTGCCGTAGCGGTTCTCCGGGCGGCGGGCAATGTCGGCCACGATGCGCTGTCCTGTCCTGTCGTCCACGGGATGACGGCCGGTCCGCGGCGATCACTGCGATGCTCCGGACCGTGATGCGTACGGGGGATGCGTCGTCCCAGGTTGTGTATGAGGATGTGGCGTCGAGCATAGAGCCTGGACAACGTTGTCAGATGCAGGAGACACTGTCCACCGCCAACTCCGGCCTGGGCCCCCACCATCAGACCGGCCTGCCCGCTTTTGCCATGGTTGACAGGGAGATCAGACACTGATGCACACCGACCTCGTGGCCGCGCTCGACATCGGCGGCACCAAGATCGCCGGAGCGCTGGTGGACGGCCACGGCCGGATCCTGCTGCGCGCACAGCGCCCGACGCCCGCGCTGGAGGCCGGCGAGAGCGTGATGCGGGCCGTCGAGGAGGTTGTCGCCGAGCTGACCGGATCGCCGCTGTGGGTACGCGCGACGGCCGTCGGTATCGGCAGCGCGGGGCCGGTGGACGCCTCCGCGGGCACGGTGAGCCCGGTGAACGTACCCGGCTGGCGCGGCTTTCCGCTCGTCGAACGCGTCAGGGCCGTGACCGGTGGCCTGCCCGTCGAACTGATCGGCGACGGCGTGGCGATCACGGCGGCCGAACACTGGCAGGGCGCCGCCCGAGGCCACGACAACGCGCTGTGCATGGTCGTCTCGACCGGCGTCGGCGGTGGCCTGGTCCTGGGCGGACGGCTGCACCCCGGGCCCACCGGCAACGCCGGCCACATCGGGCACATCAGCGTCGAACTCGACGGTGAGCTCTGCGCCTGCGGCTCCCGGGGCTGCGTGGAACGCATCGCCAGCGGTCCGAACATCGCGCGCCGCGCACTGGCGAACGGCTGGCAGCCGGGCCCCGGCGGCGACATCTCGGCCGCAGCCGTGGCCGAGGCGGCGCGGGCCGGCGACCCGGTCGCGGTCGCCTCCTTCGAGCGGGCGGCCCAGGCGCTCGCGGCGGGCATCGCCGCCACCGCGACCCTCGTGGAGATCGACGTCGCCGTGATCGGCGGCGGCGTGGGCAAGGCCGGCGACGTCCTGTTCACGCCCCTGCGCGCGGCCCTGAAGACCTACGCCACGCTCTCGTTCGTCCAGCGCCTGGAGATCGTACCGGCGCAGATGGGCACGGACGCGGGCCTGGTCGGCGCGGCAGCGGCGGCTCTGACACGCAGGGCGGACGACACGGCCGAGGCGAGCGTCTGAGAACCACGAGCCGACTCGCCCGATCCGGGTGGGGAGCCGGTGGAAGCCGGTGAAGTGACGCGAACGACAGGGACCTCCTGGCAGCAGCAGGGGTGTTGGCGGCGTCCGGCTGTGCCGGGGGGTTCTGCCGTGCCGTGCGGTGTCGGGTCGGCTGGGTGCCGGGCCGGCGCGGCTGTGAGAGGGCGTTGACGACGCCCTGGATCCCGGCGATCCGGGGCGTCGACATCCGCGATCCGTGGAGTGTGCCTCAGTAGTAGGACGGTGCGGCCACCGGAAATGTGACGCGATGCGCGAACGCCGTGACCCCGGCCCCGGTTCAACAGTTGAACCGGGCATGAAGAAGCGCAGCATGCTCGCCATCGCCTCCCTCGCCACCGGGTTCGTCGTCGCGGCGATCACCCCCTCCCACGGTCTCGGGGCCGACGCCCTCGGTGATCTGAGCGTGGACGACACGCTCAGCGCCCTCGACCACACCGTCGCCAGCGACAGCCTGGCCGTGGACCAGAACCCGCTGGGAGGCGACAGCACCACCGGCTGACGAGCCCAAATGTGGTCGAAGTGGCGCCGGTGCACCCGTGTGACGGGGCACCGGCGCCACTGTGTCGGCGGCCTCAACTGGATCTGGTTTCCGTGGCAGGGTGGAGCGGGCAAGCCTCAGGGGTCCAACAGAAGAGGGGGAAACGTGATCGTCGTCTGGGTCAACGGCGCGTTCGGCGCGGGGAAGACCACCACCGCACGGGAACTGAACGAACTGATCCCGAACAGCACGCTCTTCGACCCCGAGGTCATCGGCGGCGCACTCGCGCACCTGCTCCCGCCCAAGCGCCTCGCCGAGGTCGGCGACTTCCAGGACCTGCCGATCTGGCGGCGGCTCGTCGTGGACACCGCGGCTGCGATGCTCGCCGAGCTCGGAGGCACCCTGGTGGTGCCCATGACGCTGCTCCGCCAGGAGTACCGCGACGAGATCTTCGGCGGTCTCGCCGCCCGCCGGATCGCGGTCCGGCATGTGCTCCTCGCTCCGGCGGAAACGATCCTGCGCGAGCGAATAGCCACCCGGGAGATCCCACCGGACCTCCCGGACGGCGAGATACGCGTACGGCAGTGGTCGTACGACCAGATTGAGCCGTACCGGACGGCGCTCGCCTCCTGGCTCACCGCCGACGCCCACCCGGTCGACACCAGTGCCCTCACCCCGTACGAGACGGCCGTACGGATCGCCGAAGCCGTCAGCACCGGGACCGCGCCCGTGTGCGACATCGTGCAGACCCCGGAACCCACCGGCGAGACGGTGGCCTCCGGGGTCCTGCTCTTCGACGAGCACGACCGGGTCCTGCTCGTCGACCCGACCTACAAGGCCGGCTGGGAGTTCCCCGGCGGGGTCGTCGAGCGGGGCGAGGCACCCGCGCGCGCGGGCATCCGCGAGGTCGCCGAGGAGACGGGCATCCACCTCACCGACGTACCCCGGCTCCTCGTCATCGACTGGGAGCCGCCCGCACCACCCGGATACGGCGGACTGCGCCTGCTCTTCGACGGCGGGCGGCTCGACAGCGCCGAGGCCGGGCGGCTGCTGCTGCCCGGCCCCGAACTGCGTGACTGGCGCTTCGTCACCGAGGAGGAGGCCGCCGGCCTGCTCCCTCCCGTCCGCTACGAGCGTCTGCGCGGGGCGCTGCGGGCCCGCGAACGGGGCGCCGCGCTCTATCTGGAGGCGGGGGTGGCGGTGGGACAGGCCGAGGTGGAGTAGGGCAGGTTTCCCGGCGGGCTCAGGACGCGGCGTAGTTCCGGAGGAACAGGGCCTCTGTCACCGACAGGCGCTCCAGTTCCTCCGGGGACACGCTCTCGTTCACCGCGTGGATCTGTGCCTCCGGCTCGCTCAGGCCGATCAGCAGGATCTCGGCCCGCGGGTAGAGCGACGCGAGGGTGCTGCAGAGGGGGATCGAGCCTCCCTGGCCCGCGTACTGCATCTCCTGGCCCGGGTACGCGACCGCCATGGCCTCGGCCATCGCCGCGTACGCCGGGCTGGCGGTGTCGGCTCGGAAGGGCTGGCCCTCGCCGATCTGCTCCATGCTCACCCGCGCGCCCCACGGCGTGTGCGCTGTCAGATGCGCCTCCAGGAGCTTGGTCGCCGCCGCCGCGTCCACGCCCGGCGGCACCCGCAGGCTGACCAGCGCGCGGGCGCTCGCCTGCACGGACGGGGTGGCGCCGACCACCGGCGGGCAGTCGATGCCGAGGACCGTGACCGCCGGACGCGCCCAGATCCGGTCGGCGACCGTGCCGGAGCCGATCAGCTCCACACCGTCGAGCACCTTGGCGTCCGTACGGAACTGCTCCTCGTCGTACTGGAGCCCGTCCCACGACGCCTCGTCCGTCAGCCCGTCGACCGTCGTCGAACCGTCCTCGGCCCGCAGCGAGTCGAGTACGCGGATCAGCGCGCCCAGCGCGTCGGGCGCGGCCCCGCCGAACTGGCCCGAGTGGAGGTTGCCCTCGAGAGTGTCGATGCGGATGCGTACAAGAGCCATGCCGCGCAGCGTCGCGGTGACCGTCGGCAGACCCAACCGGAAGTTGCCGGAGTCGCCGATGACGATCGTGTCGGCGGCGAGCAGCTCCGGGTGTTGCTCGGCGTACCGCTGCAGACCGCCCGTGCCCATCTCCTCCGAACCCTCGGCGATCACCTTGACGTTGACCGGGACGCCGCCGTTCGCCTTCAGGGCGCGCAGCGCGAGCAGGTGCATGATGAGGCCGCCCTTGCAGTCGGCGGCGCCGCGCCCGTACCAGCGGCCGTCGCGCTCGGTCAGCTCGAACGGCGGGGTCGCCCAGCCCGCTTCGTCGAGCGGCGGCTGCACGTCGTAGTGGGCGTAGAGGAGGACCGTCTTCGCGCCCTCGGGGCCGGGCAGGAAGCCGTACACCGACTGCGTGCCGTCCGGGGTGTCGAGCAGGGCCACGTCCTGGAAGCCGTCGGCGCGCAGCGCGTCGGCGACCCAGTTCGCGGCGGCCTCGCTCTCGCTCCTCGGGAACTGCTCGAAGTCCGCCACCGACTTGAACGCCACCAGTTCGGTGAGCTCCGCCCGTGCCCTCGGCATGAGGGAGGCGACGGTCTCGGCGACCGGATTCGAGGACATGGGCACGCTCCTTGTGGGTGCGACGTTGTACGAGGGAAGTCCTGTGATCCTCCCACAGCGGACTGCGGCGAAGCCCGCCGTAGGATGCGGAGGAACAGGTGCGGCAGGCGGATGGATCAGGAGCAGCAGACCATCGTGAGCAGCGAGAACTCTTCGGCGGACGACGTGGCGCAGGTGTGGGACGTCGTTGTGGTGGGCGCGGGACCCGCGGGGGCTTCGGCCGCGTACGCCACGGCGGTCGCGGGCCGCAGTGTGCTGTTGCTGGAGAAGGCGGAACTGCCGCGCTACAAGACGTGCGGCGGCGGGATCATCGGCCCCTCGCGGGACTCCCTGCCGCCCGGATTCGAACTGCCCTTCCGGGACCGGGTGCACGCGGTCACGTTCTCCAACAACGGCCGCTTCACCCGCACCCGCCGCTCCAAGCAGATGCTGTTCGGCCTCATCAACCGGCCCGAGTTCGACCAGCAGCTCGTCGAGCACGCCCAGAAGGCGGGCGCCGAGCTGCGTACGGGTGTCACGGTGTCGCGGGTCGAGCAGCACGGTTCTGCGGTGCCGGACCGGCGGACGGTCGCCGTGGTCCTGCAGGGCGGCGAGACCGTGCTCGCCCGCGCCGTCGTGGGCGCGGACGGCAGCGCCAGCCGCATAGGAGCACACGTCGGGGTGAAACTCGACCAGGTGGATCTCGGCCTGGAGGCGGAGATCCCGGTGCCGGAGACCGTCGCGGAGGACTGGCAGGGGCGGGTGCTCATCGACTGGGGCCCGATGCCCGGCAGTTACGGCTGGGTGTTCCCCAAGGGGGACACGCTGACGGTGGGTGTGATCTCCGCGCGTGGTGAGGGCGCGGCCACCAAGCGGTACCTGGAGGACTTCATCGCCCGGCTGGGGCTGGCCGGCTTCGAACCGAGCATCTCCTCGGGCCACCTGACGCGCTGCCGCGCCGACGACTCGCCGCTCTCCCGGGGCCGGGTGCTGGTCTGCGGTGACGCGGCGGGCCTGCTGGAGCCGTGGACCCGCGAGGGCATCTCGTTCGCGCTGCGGTCGGGGCGGCTCGCGGGGGAGTGGGCGGTACGGATCGCGGAGGCCCACGACGCCGTGGACACGCGCCGCCAGGCCCTGAACTACGCGTTCGCGATCAAGGCGGGGCTCGGCGTCGAGATGGCCGTCGGCCGGAGCATGCTGAAGGCGTTCGAGCGGCGCCCCGGAATGTTCCACGCCGCTCTGACCGGCTTCCGCCCCGCGTGGAACGCTTTCCGGGACATCACCCGCGGCTCCACCTCACTGGGCGAGCTGGTGCGCAGCCACCCCATGGCGGGCCGCGCCCTGACCGTGCTCGACCGGCCCTGAGGCCTCGCCTCGTACGGGTCCGGCGGGGCGGTCACGGTTTGACGGTGATCCGGAAGACGGGGTGCTTGGGAGCGGCGGCGAGCAGTTCCTCGTCGGTGGAGTTCACGTCGACGTCGCCGAAGAAGCGCCCCACTTCCCAGCCCCACTTCTTGAGGTAGGTGCGCAGCACGACCGGCTTCTCCGCGTCGGGCAGCTCGACCGCGGTGAACTCCTGCACCCGGCGGCCGACCTTGAGCTGTCCGCCGCCGGCGGCGCGCATGTTCCGGACCCATTCGGAGTGGCCGCGCGCCGAGACGAGGTACGGGCCGCCCTCGTAGGGCAGCGGGTTGACGGGCACCTGGCGCCACTCGCCGCTCTTGCGGCCGAGCACGGAGAGTTCGGCTGTGCCCATGAGGCTCACGCCGTGGCGAGCGAGCCAGCCGATGAACCCGTTCATGACCTTGTCGAAGCCCTTGGGCTTCACGTAGTGGGTCGACGGTGACGGCATGGTGTCCTCCTGGGGACCTGGCGAAACGTGGCATCAGACAATGCCGGAGCGCTGGAGCCTTGCTTGCGAGAGCACTGCTCTCGCTTGAGAACAGTCTGTCGGAGATCGGTGATCCAACGCAAGAGCACTGCTCTCTTTTTAGTTCAGTGCTCTTGTTTGTGTGCACTGCTCTGAAAACATGGAACACTCGCATCCATGAGCACCGCACAAGGAGCCCGCGCCCGCGCCCGGATCGAAGTCACCTCGGCGATCAAGGACGAGGCGCGCAGACAACTCGCGGCGGAAGGCGCCGCCAAGCTCTCACTGCGGGCCGTCGCCCGCGAGCTCGGCATGGTCTCCTCCGCGCTGTACCGCTACTTCCCCAGCCGCGACGACCTGCTGACCGCTCTCATCATCGACGCCTACGACTCCCTGGGCGAGGCCGCCGAGGCCGCCCACACCGCCGCCGAGGACACCGGCCCGCTGCGGCGCTGGGTCGCGGTGTGCGAGGCGGTGCGAGGCTGGGCGCTGGGCCACCCCCACGAGTACGCGCTGATCTACGGCTCGCCGGTCCCCGGCTACAAGGCGCCCGACACGACCGTGCCGGCCGCTTCCCGGGTCGGCCTGCTGCTGACCGGCATCGTGCGTGACGCCCACCGAGGCGTCGGGGTGGCGCGTACCCCGATCCCCGCCGAACTGCGCCCCGAGGCCGAGCGGTTGACCGCCGACCTCGCCCCCGACCTCCCGCCGGAGGTGGCGATGGCGCTCGTCGCGGCCTGGGCGCAGGTGTACGGGCTGGTCGGGTTCGAGCTGTTCGGCCAGTTCAACCGCGTGGTGGAGGACCGGGAGAGGTTCTTCCGGTATGCGGTCAGCCGGATCGCCCACGGGGTGGGACTGGTCTTCCCCGAGAAGGACTAGGGGGCGGGAACAGGGGAGGGCGCAGGCGCGAGCTGCCACGGGCCCCGTACTCCCCGGGGAGTACGGGTGATCACCTCGCCCGGCGGACGCCGTCGCCGGGTGGGGCCGTCTAGCGTGGCGGACATGGACGAGCAGCGGGTGCGCGAAAGCGGGGGAGGCCCGCCTCGGTGGTGGGGGCACGGGCCCCCGTGGCGGGAGCGCCGGTACGGGGAGGGCCGGCCCGGGACGGACAGGGGCGTCGGCCGTTGGCCCTGGCGTTCCACCGTCCTGCTGACCGCCTTCGTGCTCGCCGGCTCGAAGTTCGCCGCCGACCAACAGGTGGGCGGGCGCGCCCACCTGGACCTCTTCGCACGGCTCCTGCTCGTCGCCGGCTCGGGGCTGCTGCTGTGGCGGCAGCGGTACCCGGTGCTCGTCGTCTTCGGCACGGCCACGGCCGCCATGGTCTATCTCGGCGCCGGGTACCCGTACGGGCCGGTCTTCCTGACCGTGGCCCTCGGCTGCTTCGGCGCTGTCGTCGCCGGGCACCGCAAGGCGGCCTGGACGGCCGTCGGGATGCTCTGGGCCGGGCATGTCCTGATCGCCCACCGGCTGTACCGGTGGCTGCCGCCGTCCGGCGACCAGGCTGCCCCCTGGGGCCAGGAGGTCGTCGCCGCCGCCTGGGTGATGGCCGTCGTGGCGGTGGCCGAGCTGGTCCGGGTACGGCGGGAGCAGTGGGACCGGGAGCGCGCCGAGCGCGCCCGGGCCGCCCGGCGGCGCGCCGACGAGGAGCGGCTGCGGATCGCGCGCGAGCTGCACGACGTACTCGCGCACAGCATTTCGGTCATCAACGTGCAGGCCGGGGTCGGTCTCGCGCTGCTCGACTCCGACCCCGAGCAGGCCCGGAGCGCGCTCACCACCATCAAGGCGGCGAGCAAGGAGGCGCTCGGGGAGGTGCGTCAGGTGCTCGACACGCTGCGTACGCCGGGGGACGCGCCGCGCGCTCCGGCGCCTGGGCTCGACCGGCTGTCCGAGCTGGTGGAGCAGGCGGCGGGAGCGGGACTGAACGTCGAGGTGCGGGGCACGGCCCCGAAGCTTTCGCCGGGCACCGGTCTGGCCGCCTTCCGGATCGTCCAGGAGGCCCTCACCAATGTCGTACGGCATTCGGGTTCACGGCACGCGCGTGTGCGGGTCGACGAGGCGGACGGCGCCCTGCGGTTGTGCGTCGACGACGACGGGCCCGCGACCGGCGCCGACGCGGGTGGCAGCGGGAACGGCCTGGCGGGGATGCGGGAGCGGGCCGCCGCGCTCGGTGGCACGATCGAGGCGGGGCCGCGCGCGGACGGTGGATTCCGGGTGCTGGCGGTGCTGCCGCTCAGGGTGAAGGAGGACCGGTGATCCGTGTACTGCTCGCCGATGACCAGTCGTTGGTCCGCGCCGGGTTCAGGGCGCTGCTCGACGCGCAGCCCGACATCGAGGTGGCCGGGGAGGCCGCCGACGGCGAGGAGGCGCTGCGCGGGGTACGTGAACTGCGCCCCGACGTCGTCCTGATGGACATCCGGATGCCCGCGCTGGACGGGCTGGCCGCGACCCGCCGGATCACCGGTGACGTGGCGCTGAACGATGTCCGGGTGGTCATGCTGACCACCTTCGAACTCGACGAGTACGTCTTCGAGGCGATCCGCTGCGGTGCCTCCGGCTTTCTGGTGAAGGACACCGAACCGGACGAACTCCTGCGCGCCGTAAGGGCGGTGGTCGCGGGTGACGCGCTGCTCTCGCCCGGGGTCACCCGGCGCCTGATCGGCGAGTTCGCCGCCCGTTCGAAGGAACCGGTCGCCGCTGACGTCCTTGCCCGGCTCACCGAGCGGGAGCGGGAGGTGATGGCCCTGGTCGGACTCGGCCTGTCCAACGGGGAGATCGCCCGGCGCCTGGTCGTCAGCCCGCTCACCGCGAAGACCCATGTGAGCCGCACGATGGTGAAGCTGGGGGTCCGCGACCGGGCTCAACTGGTCGTGCTGGCCTACGAGTCGGGGTTGGTGCGGCCGGGCTGGCTGGGCTGAGCCCCGCCGGTGCCGTCGTCCTCGCGGGCGAAGCGGTTCAGTACGCTCACCACCCGCACGGTGAACAGGACGGCGCCCAGTGTCGCCCCCGAGGCGACGAGCGTGTCCCGCACGGAATCGGACAGTGCGAAGACCCACGCAGGTCCGGCCACCACCCCGAAGACGAGGGCCGCCAGGAGCAGGGCGCTGCACAGGGCGTATCCGATCTCCACGGTGACCGCGTCCCGCCGCGCCTGGGTGCCCCGAGCGCGGCCCTGGCCCATGTGTCCCCCGTGGTTGTCCATCCGCCGAGTGAAACAGGCGGGTGCCCGGCCGGGCAAGCGATCCCGGCCGGGCACACACGTCGGAGCGGTTCCTGGTCGCGGGCATACATCGAATGCAAGTGCATGTAATGCTCGTACGGCAGATGAGCGCGACCAGCCGGCGCGTCACATGAGGAGGTCGGCTTCAGACGGCGGACCTCGCCTGCCACAGGGCGGCGAGCGCGGGATCGCCGTGCACGCCGGGGAACGGCTGCCGGTTCCACAGCGCCAGGTAGAGAGCGGCGGCGGGGCCGGTCACCTCGCAGTCGGCTTCCTGGGCCGCCTGATCGGCTTGCTCCGAGGTCCGCTCGGCCGCCGGTGGCTCCGACGAGAGCCGTACGGTCCACACCGCGTCGTCCCTGTCGGTCGCCCGGACCCGCAGTACCCGGGGCTCGTCCGTGCGGGCCCGGCTCTTGGCGCGGGCGTGGAAACCGAGCAGGAGTTCGTCGATGCCGTCGGTGGCGAAGTCCGGGTCGAGCGGGGAGGGCGCGGTGCCGAGGGCGGACTGGGCGTCCACCCGGTGGACGGCGGTCTCATGGGCCTGCCGCCTGGCCCAGAACGCGAGCGGTGAGGGGGCGGGCAGGAAACTCCAGCACTCGACGTCGGACGGAGCTGAGGCGAGGGTGTCGACGAGGGTGCGATGGCCCTCCCGGAACCAGGTGAGCAGCGCGCCGCCGTCGAGGTCGGGCAGGACGCCGAGGCGCTGAGGCGCGGTGTGACCCTCGGCGACGTACGACGTGGCCCAGCGGTGCACCGCGCCCATGTGCCGCACCAGGTCGCGGACCTGCCAGTCCGGGCAGGTGGGCACCTTGGCGTCGGTCCCCGCCTGCTCGGCCGCAGCGGCCAGCAACTGGCCCTCCACGTCCAGGATTTCCACGAAGCGCGCGGTCTCCATCAAGGCATTCTCCATTGTGGGATCGAGGTGGTTCCCTGTCTCAGGAACGTTTCGGTGGTTGCCGCGAACCGCTTCGCGTCGTCGAGCCACGGAAAGTGTCCGGCCCCGTCCTGGACGACCAGCCGGGCGCGCGGGAACAGCCCCGACAGCTCGGCCATCGCGGGCGGCGGGGAGTTGAGGTCGACCTCCCCGGCCAGTACGAGGACCGGTGAGGGGAGGCGGGCGAGTGCCGCCCTGGTGCCGGTCGGGTCGAAGGCGCCCTCGGCGGCGAACACCGCAGCGGCCTCGGCGTTGCGCTGCCCGTCCTCCGCGGCCCGGTGAGCCCGGGCGCTCTCGTCCCAACGGCCGTACCAGAAAGGGGCGATGGCCTGAAAGGTGTCGTCGCCGGCCTGGCCGGCGACGAGCTTCTCCAGGGCCGCGAACGCCTCCGGGAACCACGGCTCGTCCCGGCGCGACCGTGCCGTCCCGATCCGCGTGTCGCCGGTGACGGTGATGCCGAGGGCCGCCACGCTGGGGGTGATCAGCGCGAGCCTGCCCACGCGTTCGGGGTGCCGGGCCGCGTACAGCACGGCCAGGTTGGTGCCCGCGGAGTGGCCGAGCAGGTCAAGCCGGTCCAGGCCGAGGTGCTCGCGCAGGGCCTCGACGTCCTCTACGAGGCGGTCGCAGCGGTAGGACGCCGGGTCCTCCGGGACCGCCGAGCGACCGGTGCCGCGGAGGTCGAGCATGATCAGCCGCCGGTGCGCGGACAGGCCGCCGAGGTCCCCGAGATAGACGGAGTCCTGCATCGGGCCGCCGGGCAGACAGACCAGCGGCGGCCCCTCCCCGAGTTCGCGACAGGCCAGCTTGGTTCCGTCGTACGCGGAGAAGACAGACATGGCCATGACTGTCGCAGCGGAGTTCCGACCGGGCAACCGGGTTTTGGGCGAGGCCGGACCCGCAGTCTTCGGCGGGGTGGCCCTGAAGGCCTTCTGGTACCTCTTCGCCATCATGTTCGAGGCGTTGTTCGTCCTCGCGACGGTCGACGCGGGCACCAGGGCCGGACGCTTCATGCTCCAGGACATGCCGGGCAACGTCCGGAAGCCCATCGGCTTCTCCGCCCAGCGCGCCAAGTACGCCGACGTCATCGACGCCGGTCAGGCCCTGCCGCCCGCCAAGACCTCGACGACACGCACACCGTGGTCACCGACCCCACGGTCGACGGTGTCCTGACCGCCCTGTTCAGTTGTTGGTCCCGGTGGTCATCGCCAACGCGGCCGTGGTGGGCGTACGAGCCGTGCGTTCGCCCGTTCCGCTCCCGACGACGAGTCGCCGTACTGCGCACCCCGCACCGGGAGACCCACCCCCGGAGCCGCTGCTGACTCCTGGCCCGCAGTCTCCGGGATCTGGTGGCGACCGGCCGAGAAGCATCGGGGCGGCGTCCGGGAACGGGCTCCACCCCGTACGGTTTCCCCACTGGTCGCTGCTGTCCGACCTGTCCGACCTGTCCGACATGCCAACTCCGCCCACCGGGAGCTCCCTTGGCCACCGAAGACACCTCAGGCACCTCGGACGACGACACCGGGTTCGACCCGCTCTCCCGCCGCAGATTCCTCCAGGCCACCGCGACGGCCACCGCGCTCGCCACCGCCGGTACGCCGGTCGCGTCCGCCACGCCCCCTGCGGCGACCAGCCTCACCTTCACCGCCGCCACTGGCGGCTCCGCGACCCTCGACCCCTCCGGTGACCGGCTGATCGCCGAGGTCCAGAACGTGCTGTGGTCCGTGCCGCGCACCGGAGGAACCGCCGTCGCGCTGACCTCGCCCGGTCTCGAACCCACACGCCCGCAGTTCTCGCCCGACGGCAGCCGTCTCGTCGTATGCGCCTACCGAGGCGGAGGCTTCCACCTCTGGACGCTGCGTCCCGACGGCAGCGGGCTGCGGCAGCTCACCGACGGGCCGTGGGACGACCGAGGGCCCGCCTGGTCCCCGGACGGCACCCGGATCGTGTTCGCCTCCGAGCGCGGGGGCGACACCGTGACCGGCGCCCCGTACCGAGTCTGGATCGTGGACGTGCGTACCGGCGCGCCGACCCGGCTCACCGGGCGCCCCGGCCAGCAGGGTCCCGGTCAGGACACCGCCTGGGAGGACTTCGATCCCACGTGGTCGCCCGACGGTGAGCGGGTGCTGTTTGTGCGCGCGACCGTCCCCGTGCCGGGCACCCTGCGCGCGGCCACCATCGCGTCGGTGGCCGCCGACGGCTCGGGCCCGGTCACCACGGAGCACACCGACGGCTCCGGCGCCCAGCTCATGACCCCCGCCGTCTCGCCCGCCGGACGCCTCGTCCACCTCCGCACCACGGCCGCGCCGGCCGCCTCCTGCACCCTCGTCGTGGACGGCACGCCGGTCGCCGTCGAGGGCGACCTTCTCCCGGCGCCGCCCCGCTGGGCGGACGGTGAGCGGCTGCTGCTGAACATCGACGGCCACTTCCGCCTGGTCGACCCGGACGCGCCGGACGACGGCGAGGAGATCCCGTTCACGGCCACGCTGCCCGTGCACCGGCCCGACTACCGCACCAAGGCGTACGACTTCGAAGGTGCCGGCGTGCGTCCCGTCCGCGCCCTCCATCTGCCCACCCTCTCCCCGGACGGCCGCTCCGTCGCCTTCGCCGCGCTCAACGCGCTGTGGACCGTCGGCACCAAGGGTGGGCGTCCGCCCCGCAGGATTCTCCAAGTCCCCGCCACACGCTACGTGTTGGCGCCGACCTGGACCCCCGACGGCACAGCGCTGGTGTACGCCGACGACCGCGACGGCCTGTTCACCGTACGGCGCCGCGACCTCGGCTCCGGCGCGGAAACGGTGCTCGCGGAGGGCGGACGCGTCTTCCCCGCCCTCTCGCCCGACGGGACACGGCTGGCCTGCCTGGACATGTCGGGCAACCTCGTGGTGCGGGACCTGCCCGACGGCGCCGAACGGATCCTCGCCGCAGCGCTCGGCGCCGGCGGCCTGCCCGGCAGGCCCAGTTGGTCGCCCGACGGCCGGTACGTCGCCCTGTGCGACCGGAACCGTGTCAACCAGCGATTCCGTGAGGGCCACAACCTCATCCGGGTCGTCGACACCGCCACCGGCACCGCCGCCCTGCACGCCGTCGCCCCGCACACCTCGATCGCCGACCGCTACGCCTGTGGCCCCGTCTGGTCCCCGGACGGCCGCTGGATGGCGGTCGTCGTCGAGTCGGCGCTCTGGCTGCTGCCGGTCCGCGCCGACGGCACCCCGGACGGGGAGCCCCGCAGGCTCACCACCGAACCGGCCGATCATCCGTCCTGGTCCGCCGACGCCCGGACCATCCTCTACCTCTCGGCGGGCACCCCGCGCCTGATCGACATCACCGACGGCAGTACTCGTACCTTCCGCGTCCCGCTTGACTACCGCAGGCCCCGTCCGGCCGACACGGTCGTGCACGCGGGCCGCTTCTGGGACGGCACGGGGCCCGACGTCCGTGAGGACGTCGACGTCGTGGTCCGGGGCGGCCGGATCGCGGAGGTCGCCCCGCACCGGGCCGGCCGCCCGGCCGTGCGCCGGATCGACGCGAGCGAACGCACCGTGATCCCGGGCCTGTGGGACGCGCACACCCACCCCTGGCAGTCGACGTACGGCGGCCGTCAGACCGCGCTGCAGGTCGCGTACGGCATCACGACGGCCGTCTCCCTCGGCGGCTTCGCCTACGAGCAGGCCCGCATCCGGGAGGCGGTCGCCGCGGGCGCACTCGCCGGACCCCGGCTGCTGTCCACCGGCGAACTGCTCGACGGGGATCGCGTCGCCTACAGCATGGCCCGCGCCCATCGCACCCCCGAGGGCCTGCGCCGCTCGCTGGCGCGTGCGGAGGCGCTGGAGTGGGACTTCGTGAAGACGTACGTACGAGCCCCCGGCTGGGTGATGAAGGAGGCCGCCGACTTCGCCCACGACCGGCTCGGTGTACGCAGCGGCAGCCATCTGTGCAGCCCTGGCGTACAGCTGGCCCAGGATCTGACGACCCATCTGCAGGCCACCCAGCGACTGGAGTTCGGGCACGCGACCACGGCCACCGGGCGCGCCTACCAGGACGTGGAGGAGATCTACACCCGTACCGACTTCCACCTCGTCGCCACCCCGTTCACGGCGTTTCCGCTGCTCGGCGCCGACCCCGCGCTCGCGGACGACCCACGCGTCACCACACTCATGCCACCGTGGGACACCGCCCTCGTCCGGCAGCAGGCCGCGGTGCCGCCCACCGAGGCCCAACTGGCCACTCTGGACCGGGAATTGGCCGTCTACCTACGGATCCTCGGGGCGGGCGGCCTGGTCGCGCTCGGCACGGACCAGCCGCTCGTCCCGGTGGGCCTGCACCTGCACCTGGCCCTGCGCGCACTGCACCGCGCCGGCCTGTCACCGGCGGAGGCGCTGCGCACCGCCACCCTCCTGCCCGCACGGGTCTTCGGCGCCGACGCCGATCTGGGCACGCTGGAGGAGGGCAAGCTCGCCGACCTGACGGTCGTGGACGGCGACCCGTTCACCGACTTCGCCACCCTGATCCGCACCGTGACGGTCCTGCGCGGCGGCATCCCCTTCGAGCAGGCGGATCTGGTCGACGCCTTCGAGTCCACCTCCACGCGTGACCTCGACCCACGGCGGTCGGCCTCGGCCGAGGACTGGCTGGAGGTCAGCCGCCAGATGCGACGGGAGGGCTGCTGCTCCCCCGAGAGCGGGGGGTGACCGAGGCCGTCGGCCGTCCCTCGGCTGGGTAGTCTCAGGGCATGCGGATCTCCGTCTCCTCGGACATGGACGAACCCGTGGCTCGCGCGCTCCTCGGGCAACTGCGCGACCGCGGCCACGAAGTGGTGACGTACGGGGCGCTGAGCCCCGGCGACGATCCGCAGTGGGCCGCCTGCTCGGCGGCGGCGGCCCGCGAGGTCGCCGCCGGAAGCGCCGACCAGGCCGTCGTGTGCTGCTGGACCGGTACGGGCGCGGCCATCGCCGCGAACAAGGTGCCCGGTGTACGCGCGGCCCTGTGCACGGACGCCTACACGGCGGACGGCGCGCGCCGCTGGAACGACGCCAATGTGCTCGCGCTCAGCCTGCGTCTGACGTCGGAGCCGCTGCTCAAGGAGATCCTCGACGCCTGGTTCGCCGCCGAGGCGAGCGGGGACACCGCGGACCGGGAGAACGTGGCCCGGGTCGAACGACTGGACAACGGCAGAAGTGCCGAGTGAATCAAGGGAGTTGAGCGGGCCGGTACCGGGCGACGGTGCGCCGCTCAGACCGTGATGACCCTGAGTCCGGCCTCCTCGAACCGTCCCACCGTCTCCTCGTCCGCCGCCGTGTCCGTGACCAGTGTGTCCACGGCCTCCACCGCGCAGATCCGGGCGAACGCCCGCCGCCCCAGCTTGCTGGAGTCGGCGGCGACCACCACGCGCTCGGCGCGCTCACACAGCAGCCGGTTGATCGCGGCCTCCGCCTCGTCGTTCGCCGCCGCTCCGTGCCTGACGTCGAAGGCGACCACGCCCAGCACGGCCAGGTCGACCGTGATCTGGCCCAGCACCCCGTCGGCGAGCGGCCCGACGAGTTCGTACGACTGCGGGCGAGCGACCCCGCCCGTCACCACGATCTTGAACTGGGGTCGTACGGCGAGCTCATTGGCGACGTTCAGCGCGTTCGTGACGATCGTCAGCGCGGGCGACCCGGCGGTCAGATCGCCGCGTACGGCCAACGCGCGCGCCACCTCCGTCGTGGTCGTGCCACCCGTCAGGCCCACCGCCTCACCGGGGGTGACCAGGCCCGCGACCGCTCTCGCGATGCGCTGTTTCTCGGAGGCGCGGCGAGCGGTCTTGTAGCGGAGCGGCAGTTCGTAGGACACGCCGTGCACGACCGCGCCGCCCCTGGTGCGCACGAGCATCTGCTGCTCGGCGAGCTGGTCGAAGTCGCGGCGGATCGTCGCGGCCGACACCCCGAGCTCGGCCGCCGCCTCCTCGACCTCCAGCCGGTCCCGCTCGACGAGCAGCTCCAGCAGGGACTTCCAGCGGGCGTCCTGGGACATCCGGACTCTCCGTTCCTCGATCTTCGGCGACCTTAGCGCACCGAAAGTTCTCATCACTCCTTCATCTGAATGCTTGATTTTGCTCGAAAGCTAGCTATATCTTGCAGAAAAGAGCATCACATTGACTCTCTGGGGGAGGAGCAGGGCATGACCCATGTAGAGGACGAGCTGAACAGCCAGCCCGAGTGCTGGACCCGCGCCGCAACGGAGGCGGCCGGACACGCCGGTGCGCTGCCGGAGGCGGGGGAGCGGGTCGCGATCGTGGGCTGCGGCACCTCGTACTTCATGGCGCAGGCCGCCGCGGCCCTGCGGGAAGGCGCGGGCCAGGGCGAGACGGACGCCTTCGCCGCCTCCGAGTTCCCGTACGGCCGCCCGTACGACCGGGTGGTCGCCCTCACTCGCTCCGGCACCACCACCGAGGTGCTCGAACTGCTCGGACGACTGCGGGGCGCCGCGCCCGCGGGTGCGCGGACGCGGACGACCGCCATAACCGCCGACCCGCGAACTCCCGTACGGGAAGCTGCCGATGACCTCGTCGTCCTCGGCTACGCGGACGAACGGTCCGTCGTGCAGACGCGGTTCGCGACCACCGCCCTCACGCTTCTCCGCGCCCACCTGGGACTGCACGACGAGGGCGTGGTCGACGACTGCCGTACGGCACTGGCGACTCCGTTGCCCGAAGGGCTCGTCGAGTGCGCGCAGTTCACCTTCCTCGGCAAGGGCTGGACGGTGGGGCTCGCCAACGAGGCCGGACTGAAGATGCGTGAGGCGTCCCTGTCCTGGACCGAGGCGTACCCGGCGATGGAGTACCGGCACGGTCCCATCAGCGTCACCACCCGGGGTACGGCGACCTGGATGTTCGGCGAGGCACCGGAAGGGCTGGCCCAACAGGTGCGGGACACCGGGGCGTTGTGGGTGGCCGGGACTCTCGATCCGCTCGCCGAACTCGTGCGCGCGCAGCGCCTCGCGGTCGCGGTGGCGGCGGCGCGGGGCCTCGATCCGGACCGCCCGCGTCACCTCACCCGCTCGGTGATCCTCACGCCCTGAGGACCCGTCGACATCCAGTTCGCACGCAGTTGTTGACCGAAAGGAGTGACAGGTGCCGATCGTCACCACCGGCGAGCTCATCACCCGGGCCGCCACCGCGCGCTCGGCGGTCGCCGCGTTCAACGTCATCACCCTGGAGCATGTCGAGGCCGTCATCGCCGGTGCCGAGAAGGCGGGTTCACCCGTCGTCCTCCAGGTCAGCGAGAACGCCGTCAGATTCCGCTACGGACGGCTCCTCCCGCTGGCCCGTGCCGCAGTCTCGGCCGCCGAACGTGCCGCCGTACCCGTCGCGTTGCACCTGGACCACGTACAGAGCGACGACCTGCTGCGGCAGGCACCCGGCGCCGGGTTCAGCTCCGTGATGTACGACGCGGCCCGGCTGCCGTACGCCGAGAACCTCGCCGCGACGCGGGCCGCCGCCGACTGGGCGCATGCCCAAGGGCTCTGGATCGAGGCCGAGTTGGGACAGGTCGGCGGCAAAGACGGACGGGCCCCGCTGGACGCGCACGAACCCGGTGCCCGTACCGACCCCGCCGAGGCCCGTGCCTTCGTCACCGAGTCGGGGGTAGACGCCCTGGCCGTGGCGGTCGGCAGCTCGCACGCCATGACCACCCGTACGGCAGCCCTCGACCAGGACCTGCTGAAGCGGCTGTCCGCCACCCTGGACGTCCCGCTCGTCCTGCACGGCTCGTCGGGCGTACCGGACGACCAGCTCGTGGCCGCTGTCGCGGCCGGCATCACCAAGGTCAATGTCGGTACGGCCCTCAACATCGCCATGACCGGCGCCATCAGGGAGTTCCTTGACGCCCACCCCGAGGCGGTCGACTCGCGCAGGTACCTCAGCGTGGGCCGGGAGGCGATGGCCCGTGCGGTGACACAGATCATCGGCGTGCTGAGCTGACAGAGGGAAACGCTGGTAGTTTTTCACCATGCGTGAAACTGAGCTGTACCTCGGTGAGCCGCCCCATGTGGCGAACGCCGGCGTCGGCGTGCACGGCGTCGCGAGCCGCACCGACGTCTTCCGGCTGCCGGAGCTGTGGCAGCTGCACCTCTACCAGTACGAGGCCGAACTCACCGTCGACGGCACCGTGCACGCGGTCCGCCCGGGCCGGGTCAGCCTCGTACCACCCGGCAGCACGGTCCGCTACCGCTACCAGGGCCGCTCCGAGCACCTCTACGCGCACCTGCGCGTCCCGGCCGTCGGCCCGTCCCGCACGGTGCCCGTCGTCCAGGACGCCGGCCCCGAACTCCCCAACCTCACCGGTCTGTTGCTCGCGGCGATCGCCGCCGTGCCGCGCGCACCCGAGCACACCAGAGCCGAGATCTGGACCGCGCTGTGGCGCATCGCCCACCTCACCCCGGACACCGAACGCCCCGGTCCCGGCCCGCATCCGGCGGTCGGTGCCGCCATCGCGTACATCGAGGGCAGGCTGGCCGCCCCGCTCACCGTGCCCGCCGTCGCCCAGGCGGCGGGCGTCTCGCACAACCATCTGACCAGGCTGTTCAAGGCCGCGACCGGCGACACCGTGGTCGGCTACGTCCGCCGCCGCAGACTCGACCGCGCCCGCCACCTGCTGCGCGCCTCGACCCTCTCCATCCCCGCCGTGGCCGCCTCCGTGGGCATCCCCGACCTGCAGGCCTTCAACAAGGCCTGCCGCCGCGAACTCGGCGCGTCACCCCGCGCCCTCAGGGGAGAGACAGCCCCGACCATTCCGTGAAGTGGTCCAAATTCACTACTCGATTACCCGCCTACCCGACTACCTGGCCGACCACCCGACCACCTCACTGCTTCACGGCCTTCAGGACCACGAACTTGGCGTCGCTCGCGACGAGCCGGCTGTTGCCGAACAGCTTCCGCAGCTTGAGGTGATAGCCGAGATGCCGGTTGCCGATCACATACAGCTCACCGCCCGGCCGAAGCGCCCGCCGCGCGCCCGTGAACATCCGCCAGGCCGTGGCGTCCGACGTCGCCTGGTGGGTGTGGAACGGCGGATTGTTGAGCACGAGGTCGACGCTCTCGTCCGCGATCCCGGCCAGCCCGTCCCCGACCCGGAACTCGGCGCGCCCGTCCGGCAGCCCGTTGCCCCGGTACGTCTCCTCCGCCGAGGCCACCGCCTGGAACGACTCGTCGACGAACAGCAGCTCGGCCTCCGGCGCGGCCAGTGCCACCGCCGTACCGACCACACCGTTCCCGCAGCCCAGGTCCACCACCCGGGCGGCGCCCGACGGTTCCGGCAGATGCTGGAGGAAGAACCGGGTGCCGATGTCGAGGCGCTCGGCGCAGAAGACGCCCGCGTGGTTGACGACAGGGCGCCCCGACGCCGGGCCGATGCCGTCGGGCAGCTCATAGCGGTACGGCCAGGGACTGGCACCCCGGTCGGCCGACGGATCGACGGTGGCGTGGACGAGCCGGGCCTTCCTCTCCGCGAGGGAGGTCCGGGTGGGGCCGATGATCCGGTCGAACAGCTTCAGCGTCGAGGTGTGGATCTCCTTGACCATGCCGGCGCCGACGACGACCGTGCCCTCGTGCAGCGCGGGCGCCAGCCGCAGCAGCTGGTCCTCGAGCAGCGCCAGGCTCTTCGGAATCCGGACGAGCAGCACGTCGACCCGCTCGGGCGGCGGGTCCTGGGTGGTGAGCAGCCGTACGGAATCCTCGTCCGCGCCGGCTCGCCGCAGGTTCGCCCGCGTCGCCTCCTGGGCCAGGAACGAGTCGGTGATCTGCGTCGGCCGGTGCGCCGCGAGCGCCGTGGTGAGCGCGCCCCAGCGGTCGCCGACGACCACGACCGTGCCGGACAGATCGGTCCCGGACTCCGCGAGATGCCCGAGGAGGTAGTCGTCGGAGGCGTCCCAGGCGCGCATCCGCTCACGCGGGTCGGCGGGGAAACGGGTCAGGGTCAGCTCGGACCAGGGAGTCGCCATACGGTCGGTCATCGTGGTCCCACCCTACCGATCCGCAGCTCACGCCCCGTCGGCCCGGTCGGGCAGGATGGGAACCATGGACGGCGAGCTGTTTCCCAGAGCCCGTACGGAGATCGCGCCGGGCGCGGTGCACGTGCCGGACTGGCTGGACGCGGGGCGTCAGCGCGAGCTGCTGGACGCGTGCCGCGACTGGGCGCGCCCGCCCGCCGGTCTGCGCACGGTCCGGACGCCCGGCGGCGGCACGATGACCGCCCGGCAGGTCTGTCTCGGCCGCCACTGGTACCCGTACGGCTATGCGAGCACGGTCGTCGACGGCGACGGCTCGCCCGTGAAGCCGTTCCCCGAGTGGCTGGGCGAGCTGGGGAGGAAGGCGGCCACGGCAGCGGCGTACGACGGTGACGTCGACTACGACATCGCGCTGATCAACTTCTACGACGCCGACGCTCGCATGGGCATGCACCGCGACAGCGACGAGAAGTCGGACGCGCCCGTGGTGTCCCTGAGTCTCGGCGACACCTGCCTCTTCCGCTTCGGGAACACGGCGACGCGAACCCGGCCGTACACCGACGTCGAGCTGCGCAGCGGTGACCTTTTCGTGTTCGGCGGCGCGTCCCGGCTCGCGTACCACGGGGTACCGCGGGTGTACGAGGACACGGCGCCGCCCGAGTTGGGGCTGACCGGCCGGTTGAACATCACGCTTCGGGCCAGCGGTTTCTAGGCCGACGCCGCGGTCGGCGCCCGTACGGATCATGGGAGACTCGCCCTCATGAGCGGCAAGGGCGAGGGGACCACCTCAAGGACGCGGTTGGACCGGGGGCGCGGCGCACTCGGGCCCGCCCTGGAGCTCGTGCACACCGGGCGGGCGCCCACCCGGGCCGTGCTCACCGCCGAGCTGGGGGTCACCCGGGCGACGGCCGGTGCGGTCGCCGCCGAGCTGGAGGCGCTCGGGCTGATCAGCGTGGACGCGCGGCCCGGGGCGGCGGCCGGTTCACAGGGGCGCCCCTCGCACCGGCTCGACATCGCCGAGGACGGGCCGGTCGTGCTGGCCGCACAGGTGCACGCCGACGGGTTCCGGGCCGCGCTGGTCGGGCTCGGCGGGCGTATCGTCGCCACCGCGCCCGGCTGCGAGACGGTCGACGCCGACCCGGCGAAGGTGCTCGGCTCCGTCGTCGAGGCGGGCGCCGACCTGCTGCACGAAACCGGGCGCCGGTGCGCGGGCGCCGGTCTCGCCGTGCCGTCGGCCGTCGCCGAACCCGAGGGCCTGGCCCTGAACCCGCTGCACCTCGCCTGGCCGGCCGGCGCGGCGGTACGGGAGATCTTCGCCGAGCGGGTACGGGCGGCGGGCATCGCCGGACCGGCCTTCGCTGGCAACGACGTCAACCTCGCCGCGCTCGCCGAACACCGGCACGGCGCCGGACGCGGCGCCCGCGACCTGCTGTGCGTGGCCACCGGGCACCGGGGTGTCGGCGGCGCGCTGGTCCTCGACGGGCGTCTGCACACGGGCAGTTCGGGCCTCGCGCTCGAAGTCGGTCACCTCACCGTCAACCCCGAGGGGCGTCCCTGCCACTGCGGCGGCCGGGGCTGCCTGGACGTCGAGGCCGACCCGCTCGCCTTCCTCACGGTGGCGGGCCGCGACCCAGGCCCCGAGGTGTCCCTGCTCCAGCAGGCCAACGACCTGATCCGCGACCAGTACACCGACCCGGCGATCCGTACGGCCACCGAGACCCTCATCGACCGCCTTGGCCTGGGCCTGGCAGGTCTCGTGAACATCCTCAACCCGGACCGCGTCATCCTCGGTGGCCTGCATCGCACCCTCCTCGACGCCGACCCGGACCGCCTGCGCGCGGTGGTCGCCGACCGCAGCCTGTGGGGCCGCAGCGGCAGCGTCCCCATCCTCGCCTGCACACTGGACCACAACAGCCTGGTCGGAGCAGCCGAGTTGGCGTGGCAGCCGGTGCTGGACGATCCCCTCGGGGCACTGGCGTAGTCGCCGTCGGGGCCCGCCGCACGCACAGCCCGATCGAAACCGGGCCCGGCCCTGCGCCCTTGAACGGGACGGGCACGATCCCCGTCCCGCTGTCCAGGGCGACCAGCGTCAACAACGCTTCGTGACTGTCGGATTGGGCGGTCACGCGGCACACCTCACGTGGCCCCCGGCCCAACAGCCGGTGGCCGACTCCAGCCGTTGCCCGTACCGGGTGAGCGCCGCCGGGCTGACCCGGCAGTCGCCACCGGTCCCGCCGCCGCCCGTGGACATCCCCGTGGCCCGACACCCCCGGGAAGCAGCCGCAGGAGCCCCACGTACTCCCGGGGACGTACGCCCACTGCCGCCGGCCGTACGACGACCCGGACCCCCTCCCGGCGCGAACCTCGGGTCATCAACCGAAAACCCGACCCGGGAGATGACTCGACATGCAGACCCTCGCGAACTGGAACGGCGGCCCCGGCCCGTGGATCCTGTTCTTCCCGCTGATCTGGGCGGCCGTCGTGATCGGCGTCGTCACCGTCCTGCGCCGCACGGCCGGGCGCGGTCCCCGTGGCCCGTGGCGTGCCATGGACGGCCGCCACGACGCCCAGGACCGCCTCGCGGGCGACGCGCCCCTCGCCGTGCTGGGCCGGCGCTTCGCCTCCGGCGAGATCGACGAGGACGAGTACTGGCGGCGGCTCTCCGTCCTGGACGAGCAGTTCGGTGGCGCGGGCGGCCGTGCGGGCAAGGGCGGTGCGGTATGACCACCACCTCCACCACGACCCGTACGGCGGCCCGGGTCGTCGACGCGGTGAAGGTGTACGGGGGTGGCGACACCGTCGTACGGGCCCTCGACGGGGTGAGTGTCGGCTTTCCGGCCGGGCGGTTCACCGCGATCACGGGGCCGTCTGGCTCCGGCAAGTCCACCCTGATGCACTGCGTGGCAGGCCTGGACACCCTCACCTCCGGAGCAGCGTTCATCGGCGACACCGAACTGGGCGCGCTCGACGACCGCCGCCTCACGCTCCTGCGCCGCGACCGGATGGGCTTCCTGACCGCGAAGCCCGGTGAGGCGGCGAGCATCCAGGTGAGGGCAGGCCCCGGGTCGGTCAGCAGGAACTGGCCGACCGGCTGACGTCCGTGCTGCCCAAGGGAGTTGAGGCGATCACCGGTCAGGCTTCGGCCGAGGAGAACACCGAGATGATCTCCAGCCGGTTCCTGACCATCTTCACCCTCTTCCTCCTGGTCTTCTCGGGCGTGGCGATCCTGGTCGCGACCTTCTCCATCCACGACACCTTCGCGATCGTCGTCGCCCAACGCCCCCGCGAGAACGCCCGGTTGCGGGCGCTGGGGGCCTCCCGCCGACAGGTCACCGCGGCCACCCTCACCGAGGCGATCGCGGTCGCCGTGACGGCGTCGATCGCGGGCCTCGCGGGCGGCATCGGCATCGCCGCAGGCCTCCAGGCACTGTTCCCGGCCATCGGATTCCCTTTCCCCGAAGGCGACTTGGTGATCAGCCGGCTGTCCATGCTGCTGCCACTGGCGGTCGGCATCGCGGTCTGTCTGGGCTCCGTCCTGCTGCCCGCAGTCCGCGCCGGACGCACCGTACCGCTGGCCGCCCTCCGTGAGGCAGCCGTCGACCGGTCGGGCGCCTCGTCCGGGCGGTCACCGGCGTCGGCCTCTGCGCCCCCGCGCTCGCCATGACGCTGACCGGCGTCCTCATCTCACCGTCCTTGTGGCTGGCGGGACTTGGCGCCGTACTGGCCCTCGCGGCCTTCGTGGTCCTGGGCCCGGTGGCGTCGACGACGGTGGTACGGGTCCTCGGCGGCCCCCTCGACCGGCTGCGCGGAGTCACCGGCGGCCTCGCCCGGCGCAACGCCCTGCGCAGCCCGAAGCGGACCGCCGCCACGGCGAGCGCACTGATGATCGGCGTTGCCGTCGTCTCCCTGTTCACCGTGTTCGGCGCCTGGCTGAAGGCCACCATGAACCAGACCGTGTCGCGGTCCTTCGCGGGCGATGTGGCCGTGAGCACCCCGTCGTTCGGGGCGGGCGGCAGCGGCCTCAGCCCCGCCCTCGCGCCCGCGATCGCCCAGCGCCCCGAGGTGGCGGACGCGGTCGGGCTCGGCAGAGGAGTCGCCGAAGTCGACGGCAAGGGGAGGGCGACCGTCACCGGCCTCGTCACCCCCGGCAGGGTCTTCGACCTCGGCGACATCCGCGGCTCGCTTGACGACCTCGGCACCGACGGCATCGCCGTCACCGAGGCGGAGGCCGACCGACAGGGTCTGAAGGCCGGCGACACGACCCGGCTCACCTTCACCGACGGCCGGAAGGAGCACTTCACCGTCCGCGCGGTCTACGGCCGGCCGGAACTCGCCGGCGAGTACGTCATCACCCGCGCCGCCTGGGCCCCGCACCGCACCCAGGACTCCGACACGCTGGTCGCCGTCTCCTTCAAGGACGGCGTGAGCACGGACGCGGGCAAGGCCGTCGTGGAGCGGGTCGCCGCACGGTACGGCGACCCCGAGGTGCAGACCCGCGACGAGTACGCCCGGTCGTCGGCCGGAGGCATCGACATGATGCTGACCCTCGTCTACGCGCTGCTCGCCCTCGCGGTGCTCATCGCACTCCTCGGCATCGCCAACACGATGACCCTCGCGATCCATGAACGCACCCGCGAACTGGACCTGTTGAGGGCGGTCGGTCAGACCCGCGGCCAACTGCGCGCCATGGTCCGCTGGGAGTCGGTCCTCGTCGCCGCGTTCGGCACGGTGGGCGGGCTCGCCCTCGGCGGCTTTCTCGGCTGGGTGCTGGTGAGGGCCTCGGACGGCGCGAGCGACAGTGTGTTCACCTTCGCGCTGCCGCCCGCACAGCTCGTGATCGTGGCCCTGGTGGGCGTCGCGGCCGGCGCGCTCGCGGGTCTGCGCCCGGCCCGGCGGGCGGCACGTCTGGACGTACTGCGTGCCATCGCGACCGAGTGACGTACGGACGCGGGCGGGGGAGGGACACCGCTGGTCACCGCCCGGTCAGCCGCCAACGGCCGACCGGGCGGGAGCGTGTTCCGGCCTGCGCCGGAGTACCCCCGGCTTGTGTCCCTTGTCGTACGGCGGTTCGTCGTACCCGGGACCGTCGCACAGCTGCTCGTCGAACGGCCGGAGTGCGGGCGCCGCGGTCGCGGGCCTGGTCTCCGGGGTCGCCACCACCGGCGTGAGCGTCGGCAGGGTGAACCACACGACCTTGCCCGACTCGCCGTCCGGCCGCACTCCCCAGCTCTCGCTGACGGCGGCGACCATCGCGAGGCCGCGGCCACAGGTGGCGGTGGGATCCGCGTCCCGCAGCTCGGGAATGCGCGGGTCGTGGTCGTGCACCGAGACCGTGAGCCGGTCGAGCAGGACCTCGATGTCCACGGTGCACATCTTGTCGGGCTGCGCGTGCCGGTGGACGTTGGTGAGCAGTTCGGTCACACCGAGCGAGGCCCGGTCTATCAAGGGATCCAGATGCCAGTAGCGCAATTGTGCAGAGACGATTCTGCGGACCTGGCCGATCCGCGACGGCAGGGCTTGGAGCTCCACCGTGCATTGCCTGCTTGGGTGACTGATCACGGCTTGCGACTCCCCGAATTGAGGTCCGGAAGAAGACACGAGATCCGATCCAGCAGAGTGCCTGAGTGCATGGGCCGCCTGCTGTCGATGGCCGGCGGGCTGGTTCGCAGCGTTATCGCCGGTAAACCCAGAGTGATGTGTGACAAGCGTGGCTCAGGGGACGGAAACCCGCAACTCGCGGCACGGTTCTCCCGGCACGCCCGGTGTCACGCGAGGTACGGCCCCACCGTCCCCGCCCGGTTCAGTGCCCCGCCGCCCTGCGCACGGCCTCGATGAACCGGCGCGCCGCGGGTGGCCCGGGCCGGCCCGGCGCGGGGTCGTGTTCCCCCAGCGTCAGCTGGTAACGCTTGCCGTTGAGGTCCGCCAGTGCCCGGTCGTCGGCCGCGAACCAGGGCTTCGATGCGCGCACCGCCTGCACGGGAGCGCTGTCGATCTCGCTGCCGTAACTGGTGAGCAACTCCAGCCTGCCGCCGCTGATCCGGACCTGCCCGGCCCGGGTGAGGGAGCGCAGCCTCTTCCCGATCCGCACGCCCGTGGCCGTGAACTCCGGCTCCGCCATGATGCTCCGCCCCCTTGTCGGCTTCCGCCGAGATGCGTGGTGATCCCGTGGAACGTGATCCAGTGTGCGCCCCCGTGCCGAGCAGTCTGCCCGCCCCCGGCGTCGAGCACCAGTGCGTACGGCGCTCTCCGGCAACCGGTGGAAGCACTCACCGGGATGCGCCCCGGGCCCTTCCGGCCGCTGCCCGGCTGCCCCCGCCCCCTCACCCCAGGCCGGCCTTTGAGCCGCCCAAAGGGATGTTTATGCAGGTGAGGAGCGTGCGGAAGGTGTCTATGATCGGTTGTGTCCGGCCGCCGGAGAAGCCGCCGGTGCCGTGCAGCGCAAGGAGCCTGACGTGAGCAACCCCGACCCCACCGGGACCGCCGAAACCCCGGACACGCTCGACGTGGACCGAAGCGACGCCGACTACCGCGCCTGGCTCAAAGAGGCCGTCCGCAAGGTCCAGGCCGACGCCAACCGCTCGGCCGACACGCACCTGCTGCGCTTTCCGCTGCCCGAGGAGTGGGGTGTCGACCTGTACCTGAAGGACGAGTCGACCCACCCCACCGGAAGCCTCAAACACCGCCTCGCCCGCTCGCTCTTCCTCTACGGTCTGTGCAATGGCTGGATCCGCCCCGGCCGCCCGGTGATCGAGGCGTCCAGCGGCTCCACCGCCGTCTCGGAGGCGTACTTCGCGAAACTGATCGGGGTGCCCTTCATCGCGGTGATGCCCCGTACGACCAGCGCCGAGAAGTGCCGCCTCATCGAGTTCCACGGCGGTCGGTGCCACTTCGTGGACGACTCCCGGAAGATGTACGAGGCCTCGGCAGCCCTAGCCGCGGAGACGGGCGGCCACTACATGGACCAGTTCACCTACGCGGAACGGGCCACGGACTGGCGCGGAAACAACAACATCGCCGAATCCATCTTCCGGCAGCTGGAGTCGGAACGTTTTCCGGAGCCGGTATGGATCGTCGCCACGGCCGGCACCGGCGGCACCTCGGCGACGCTCGCCCGCTACGTGCACTACACGCAGCGCGACACCCGGATCTGTGTCGCCGATCCGGAGAACTCCTGCTTCTTCGAGGGCTGGACCACCGGCGATCCGGACGTCACCTGTGACTGCGGCTCCCGTATCGAGGGCATCGGCCGCCCCCGCATGGAACCCAGTTTCGTCCCCGGCGCGGTGGACCGCATGATGAAGGTCCCGGACGCGGCCAGCATCGCCGCGGTGAGAGCCCTGGACCGAGCCATCGGCCGCAAGGCGGGCGCCTCCACGGGCACAGGCCTGTGGAGCGCCCTCAAGATCGTCGCGGAGATGATCGCGGAGGGCCGGCGGGGCAGCGTCGTCACCCTTCTGTGCGACCACGGCAACCGCTACCTGGACAAGTACTACTCGGACGCATGGCTGGCCGAGCAGGGTTTGGACATCGCCCCATACCTGAGCGCCATCGAGGCTCTGCTGGAATCGGGCGTGTGGACCGGCTCCCCCAGGGGCGCGGGGCGGTGACATGTGCGGCTCCACCGCGTGGGCGACAAGCCACAGCGGACCCGCACCCGTGAACGCACCTGCCGACGCGCCCTCTCAGGCAGCCTCACCGGCGACGACCAGCCGCCGCAGATGCTCCGAAACCTCACTCCGAGCCTCAGGCACCAGTCCCGAGTCCGTCACCAACGTATCCACCTGCTCCAACGCCGCGAACGAACTGAGCCCCACCGTCCCCCACTTGGTGTGGTCGGCAACCACCACGACCCGCCGAGCGGACTGCACGAGCCGCCGATTCGTCTCCGCCTCCGCGAGGTTCGGCGTGGACAGCCCCGCCTCGACCGATATCCCGTGCACACCCAGGAACAGCACGTCGAAGTGGAGCGACGCGATGGCCTGGTCGGCCACCGGCCCCACCAGCGAGTCGGACGGCGTCCGCACCCCACCGGTCAGCACCACCGTCGCCGCCCCCTGCCGCTGCCCCGACACGCGCTGCGCGGTGTGGAAGACATCGGCCACGCGCACCGAGTTGGTCACCACGGTCAGATCCGGCACGTCCAGCAGCTGATGCGCCAGCGCGTACGTCGTCGTACCACCCGACAGGGCGATCGCCGAGCCCGGCGCGACCAGCTCCGCCGCGGCCCGGGCGATGTCCTCCTTGGCCGTCAGTTCCATGCCGGACTTCGCCTCGAACCCCGGCTCGTGGGTGCTTGCCTCGACCACCGGCACCGCACCGCCGTGCACCTTCTCCAGGACGCCCTGGCGGGCCAGCGCGTCGAGGTCACGGCGGACCGTCATGTCGGACACGCCGAGCTTGCGGGTCAGTTCGTTGACGCGCACGCCCCCACGGCGTCGTACCTCGTCCAGGATCAGGGCGCGGCGCTGCTCCGCGAGGAGGTTCTGGTTGTCATTCACGACCGCTCCACGTCCTTCCGGGGTTCTTTCGGGCCTGTCGGTCCACTCGCCCCCACCATCTCCGACACGTCCCGCACACCCGCTGCGAACCTGCTGCGAACCCGCTCCGACAAGGACTTTCCTCCTGCTAGCGGCCCGGCGGACGTCCCATACTCGCATGGGCCGGTACTCGTCGCGCCACTGCCCGTCACGACGCGAACATGTCACTCTGGCAACACCGGCTCCCCGTTCGTCACACGGATCAGGGAGATTCCGTGCCGACAGGTGTACGGAGCCCACCGGGCGGAGATCCTCCAGTCCCGCGCGGCATCGCCGCGGACAGGGCGCGGGCCGCCCGTGTGGCACGGGGGAAGCACGAACAACGGGGGAAGGGCGAACAGTGGAGCGTGCACAGGAAGGGGCCTCGACGACCGGGGTGAACGGCGCGGCCGAGCCGCGCGGAGGGGCCGAGCGGACCGGGGCGGGGACGACCACCGGCATCGCCCTGGAATTACTGGTCCACGGCGTGGGCGGTGCCACGCCCGAGAAGATGCTCAACGATCCGCGGACCGTCCGCATCACCGGCGACGAAACGGCCGCCGTCTTCCGGCGCGCGGACGACGCCGGGGCGGAGGACGGGCCGGCCGACCCGCACGGCGCACCGGTCCGCGAGGCGTACGTCTGGTGCAACCTGACCTCCGGCAACGGCACACGCGCCCTGTGGCTGTTGCTGCTGCCTTTCATGGTGGTCAACCTCGCCCACTGGATGCGCCCGACCGCCCGCAACCGGCAGGGCACGGTCCGTCTCTACGGCCTCCTGGTGCGCCTCGCCGGTCTGAGCCTCACCGTGCTCCTGGTCGCCGCCGCCTGCGAGGTGGCCCTTGATCTCACGGCCTGGCAGTGCGCGGGCACGCGTGCGTGCGCCGAGGCGCACTCCTGGCTCGGTTTCCTCTCCCCGACCGAGTCGGGCGGCGGCTGGTGGAGCGCGCCGGGCCGCCGCCTGGCCCTGGCCGCCGTGGTGCCCGCCGCGCTCACCGGCCTGCTGTGGTTCCTGTCGCGCCGCACCTGGAGCGCGTACGAGTCCCAGCGGCCGATGGCCCGCGCCTCCGAGCCCGCCGACGAGAACATCCGTACCGCGCTGGGGCGGCCCGGGTTCTGGTACGGACGGCGGCTGGTCGCCCGGCTGCGCGCCGCGCACACCGCGGCCGGCCTGCTGACGGTCGCCGCCGCCCTGGGCTCCACCGCCGCCCGTCACGACCGCGAGCCCGGCGGCCCGGCGGCCCTGGCGACCCTGGCCGGGCTCCTGTACATGGCGCTGGTCGCCGGGGCCGTCGCCGTGGTGTGGGTGGTGTGCCGCAGAGGACGCAGCGAGAGACGCCTGGACCAGGAACTCGACGCCCGGCTCGTCCGCCTCCTCCCGGGCGGCGCGCTGGCCCTGCTGCTCCTGACGGCCGTGTACGCCGGCTGGTCGCGCCCCGGGTGGCGGTCGGCGGGGCGGCTGCCCGGCGACACGACCTTCGGCGCCCTCACCCTGCTCCAGGGCATCGTCGTCATCGTCCTGGCCCTCGTCGCCCACCTGCTCTACAGCGCCCACCCCGACCCGCGGTCCGCCATGCGCGGCCTCGGCGGACCCGCCGTCACGACGCTCGCCTGCGCGCTGGGCGGCGTGATGTCCGGCGGCGTGTCCCAGCGCGTCGCCGACTGGCTGGACGGCACCGGCGGCACCATCGCGGGCCCGCCCGTCCTGCTGACCTGGCAGGCATCCGTGATCCCGGCCGTCCTCCTGGTCGTCCTGGGCCTCGTCGGCTGGCTTGCCCGGCGCACCCTGCAACTGCGCCGGACCGAGCTGGACGCCGTGGAGCAGGACTACGACGACGGTTCCGGGGAGCCCATGGACGTCACCCGCACCCGCCGGATCGCCGGCATGCGCGCGATGGCCGCGCTCACCGACCGGGCTCCCCGCATCGTCGGCATCACCTCCACGGTGACGCTGTTCCTGGGCGCCGCCGCACTGGTCGGCGCCCGGACCACGGACGACACGCCGGGAGAGGCCTCGCACGGCGCGTACGGGGTCGTCCAGGGCGCCGCCGAGACCGCCCAGGCCCTCGGGTCCTGGCTGATCGGATTCGGTTTCCTGCTGTTCGTCACCTGGGGGCGGCGCGCCTACAAGGACCCGGCGGCGCGGCGCACCATCGGCATCCTGTGGGACGTCGGCACCTTCTGGCCGCGCGCCTCCCACCCCTTCGCACCGCCCTGCTACGCCGAGCGCGCCGTGCCCGACCTGACCTGGCGGATGGCTACCTGGACCGAGGCCACCGGCGGGCGCCTGGTCATCTCCGGGCACTCCCAGGGCAGCGTCCTCGCGGCAGCCGCCGCCTGGCAGCTGAAACCCGCCGTGCGGGCGCGCGTCGCTCTGCTGACGTACGGCTCACCGCTGGAGCGCCTGTACGGACGCTGGTTCCCGGCCCACTTCGGGCCGGCCGCGCTCACCTCGCTGCATCACGACGTGGCCTGCTGGCGCAACCTGTACCGGCTCACCGACCCCATCGGCGGCCCCGTACACCTGCCCGGCGACTGCGGCCCCGAGGTGGACCGCGCGCCGCTCAGGGACCCGCTCTCCTACGGCCGCAACAAGGAGCATCCGCTGCCCTCGCCGATCCTCGGCCACTCCGACTACCAGGCCGACCCCGCATTCGCCGAGGAGCGCGAAGAGCTGCTCGGGCGGCTGCTGCCCCGCGAGTCGCTGCCCGGGCCGCGGCCCGAGGGCGGGGCTCAGGGCAGTTCCGGCAGGTCCTCCGGGTAGAGCAGGGTCAGGTCGTCCGTGCTCGGCTCGACGTGCTGGGCGACCCGGCCCGCGTGCCGCTCGACCATCGCCTCGAACGTCTGCCGTGACGTGCGGCCGTTGCCGAACGTGGCCCCCTTGGGGATCTCCTCGAAGTACTTCAGCAGGGCGTCGGAGGCGCCCGGGCCGAGCCGGTACTCGTGCTCCTCCGCCTGCTGTTCCACGATCCGCAGCAGTTCCTCGGGGCCGTAGTCACCGAAGGTGATGGTCCGCGAGAAACGGGACGCGACACCGGGGTTGACCGACAGGAAGCGCTCCATCTCGGCCGTGTAGCCCGCGACGATCACCACCACCGCCTCCCGGTGGTCCTCCATCAGCTTCACCAGCGTGTCGATGGCCTCCTTGCCGAAGTCACGGCCGGAGTCCTCCGGGGACAGCGCGTACGCCTCGTCGATGAACAGCACCCCGCCGCGCGCCCGGTCGAAGGCCTCCTGGGTGCGGATCGCCGTCGAACCGATGTGCTCGCCGACCAGGTCCACCCGGGACACCTCGACGAGATGGCCCTTCTCCAGGACGCCGAGCGCGGCCAGGATCTCGCCGTAGAGCCGGGCGACCGTCGTCTTGCCGGTACCGGGGGAGCCCGTGAAGACCAGATGGCGTCGGGCGGAGGCCGCCTTGAGGCCCGCCTGCTGCCGGCGTCGGCCGACCTCGATCATGTCGGTGAGGGCCCGCACCTCGCGCTTGACGCTCTCCAGGCCCACCAGCGCGTCGAGTTCGCCGAGGACGTCCTTGGGGGACCGCGCGGCCACCTCCGACTCCGGGCCGGTGACCACCGGCTCCGGCTCGGCGGTGCGCCGGCCCGGGATGGAGCCCAGCAGCCCCGACGACTGAGCCACCGCCGCTTGGACCGCCGTCTCCGGCGGCGAGGGGGTCCGCAGTGCCGCGCTCTCGTCGCTGGTGCAGTCCTCGACGAGCGGCCCGCCACCGGAGGCCGCGCCGGACCCGCCGTCGGCGAACTCGTAACCACCGCGCGCGCACCGCTCCGTACGGCACTTCGTGAGCGTCGAACGGCAGCCGTCTATCACATGGAAGCCGTAGCCCTCACTGCCCGTCACCCGGCACTGCAGGAAGCTGCCCCGGCCGCCCGCCGACACATAGAAGCCCGCCTCGGCGGGGGAGTCGACCGTGCAGCGCTCGATGGTGGGATCGGCGCCCTTGGTGACGATCACGCCCGTCTGGGTGCCGACCACGGTGCAGCCGTTGAGCGTGCCGCCGCTGCCGTGGTCGCGGAACCAGGCGCCCGTCGCCGCGTCCCGGATCCGGCAGTCGTCGAGCTGCGCCGTCGCGCCGTCACTGACCGACACGGCCGTGTTGCGGACCTGGGAGAGGTCGCTGTCGATGACGTCCGCGCGGGAGCCCCGGTCGAGCACGAACAGGGCGTCCGGCACGTCGTGCACCCGGCAGGACTCGAGAACCGCCGTGGCGCCGTCGCTGATCCACACCGCCGGATAGTCGCCGGTGCTGTCGAAGATCTCGCACTGGTTGGCGTCCACGCGCGTGCCCGGGTCCCACACCGACAGCCCGTTGCGCCCGAACTGACGCACCGTCGTGCGGGTCAGGGTGAGGACCGAGCGGGAGCGCAGGTCGACCGCGTTCTCCGGGATGTCGTGGATGCGGCAGTCGGCGAGTGTCAGCACGGCGTCGGTGTCGAGCGTCACGCCGTCCGCCGACGTGCGGTGCACATCGCAGTCGGTGAGGTGGGCGGTGGCCCGGCCGGTGATCTGGACGCCGCTGCCCTTGACCTCGTAGATCTCACAACCGACCGCTTCCAGCGCCGAGTTCTCGCCCGAGACGGACAGGCCGACGCCCGAGGCGTGGTGCACCCGGCAGCGCTCCAGACGCGGATGGCCGCCGTCGCGCACGGTCACACCCGCCTGGCCGGCCGCGACGACCTCGCACTCCTCGAAGACCCCGCCCGCGTCGTCCAGTACGGCGATGCCGGCGCCCGCCGGGTTGTCGATCGTGCAGCGCCGTACCGTCGGTCGGGCGCCGCCGCGCACCTCGATGCCCGCGGCGGAGCGCGTGACGATCCGCAGGTCCAGCAGCTCCGGTGTGCCCTCCTCGACGAGCACCGCCGCCGCCGTCGAGTCCTGGCCCTCCACATGCAGGTCCTGGACCACCGCCGAGGCGCGCACGGTGAGCGGCACGCCGTCCACGGGCGCGATGCGCACCGAGCCCGGGGAGCCCTCCGGGCCGCGCAGCGTCACCGCCCGCTCGACGACGAGGTTCTCCCGGTAGGTGCCGGGCGCGACGATGAGGACGTCACCGTCCGCCGCGGCCTCCAGGGCCGCGGCGAGCGACGTGTACTCACCCGTGCGGCGCCGCCACCTCGATGTACCGGTGTGCGTCACCTGGACCGTGCCCTGTGCCATGGCGCTGCTGTGCCCCCACCTCGTGGAACGCGGGATGTAGCGGAAGGTGCCGCACGATGTCGGCCGGTCCACCGTAGCGTGCGCGGGCACGGTGGGTTGACCAGAGCCGGAAGGCGGTCAACTGCCTGTCCCGGTCCGGCCCCAGTCGGGTCCGGCCCGGTCCCAGGCCCGGTCCCAACGGGCGTGCCGGCGACGGACCATGCGCCAGAGGATCAGGCGCCGACCGCCCTCCACGAACCCGGCCGACAGGACGGTCGCACCGAACCCGGCGAGGACCGCGTGCGTCGTCGCGGTGGCGGTGTCCAGGGGTCGGGCGGCTATTCGCCCGTGTGCGTCCGTCCACAGCGTGAAGTGGTCGCCGGGATGCGGGGACTTGAGGCTCGCCATGACCGTGCCGTGCTGCTCCGTGCCGTCCGGCCCCGCCCAGTCCGCCTCCACGCGGCTTTGCGCCTCCCGGGGGGACGCCGACTCGGGGTCGGGCTCCAGCGGGGAGCGGGCCAGCTTCTTGACCACGGTGGCCGTCACGAGATGGCGGGCCTCGCGCTGGTCCCGTACGGCCTGTTGCAGCGCGCCCTGGGCGGCACCGCCGACGAGGACGCCGAGCAGGGGCGCCGCCAGCAGGATCAGCAGGAGGGCCGCCAGCGCCAGCCAGGCCTCCGCGAGGTCGGTCGCGCGGCGCAGCGGATTGTGGCGCCAGCGCCAGAGTCCGACGATCGCCCGCACAGCCGCACCCCCTTCCCGCTCCGTGATAACCCCGGTCGGAGCAGTTCACGCACGATGCCGGTCGAAGAGAGAGTGAAATCACCCCTCACCGGATCCCACCGGCCGTCTCGTGAACTTCTCACGAACCCAACGGCCAGGCCCTGTGCCGGTGTTCCCGCCCCCCGGGACCAATCGGAGGATCGTGCCCGCCTATTCGAGAATCCTGAACGGATCGCCGACGCTGATCGTGCCGGGATTTTCGGGCACCAGGTTCTGGCCGAAGACCAGCTGGTTGCCGAAACGACGATGGCGCCCGAGCGTGCGCAGCGGTTCCCGCCCGCGTTCGGAGGTGTCCTGGTCGGTGGTGGTCACCACGCACCGCCCGCACATCTTGGCGACCCGGAAGGAGACCTCGCCGATGGCGATCCGGGACCAGCCGTCCTCGGCCCAGGCGGCCGTCCCCGACACGACCACGTTGGGCCGGAAGCGGTTCATGGGCAGCGGGCCCTCCTGCGGCTGATCGCCTTGTGCGATCAGGGAGTTGAGGGCGTCGAGCGACGTGAGTGCGGTGAGGAGCAGCGGGTAGCCGTCGGCGAAGCTCACGGTCTCGCCGGGCCGCGCGAACTCCGGGTCGATCGCGCGGCGCGTGGCGGGGTCGTCCATGTGCAGGAGACGCACGTCCTCGCCCAGGTACCCGCCGCACCAGTCGTGCGCGTCGTCGCCCGCGAGGACCGCCTGCACCTTGGTGCCGAAGATGTCCACCGTCGTCGTGCCCGTCACCTCCGGGACGGGCACGGTCAGGGGCGCGCGACCGGGTGCGGACAGACGGACTCCGCCGCCGGGCAGCAGTTCGGCGGCTGCCTGCGCCAGACGCGGCTGCTGGCGCTGAGTGACGACCTTTCCCCCGGCGTCAGTCAGTACCCAGCGCCGGTCTCCGGCCAGCCCCCAGGGCTCCACCACGGCCTGCCGGGGTGCCTGGCCCCGGAACGCCTTGACCGGATGAATGTGAATCGAGTGCAGCTCCGCATTCCCCATACCGCCATCGTGCCAGCAGGCACGGACACTCCGGGGTGAGATCAGTACCCGCGGTACTGCTGGTTGTTGTACGGGTCCTGGTACTGCGGCTGCGCGGGCCGGGGAGCGGCGGGACGCATCGCCTCGTAACCGGTGGCCGCCGCCGGACGCTGCTGCTGCACCGGCTGGCCGCCGCCGGGATAACCGCGCTGCGGTGCCTGCTGCGGGATGTACGCCGCCGGGGCCTGCTGGAGCGGCGAGGGCTGCTGCGCCTGCTGGTAGCCGTAGGAGGGGGCCTGCTGGGACGGGCCGGCCGGCAGTGCGGGAAGCCCAGACGGCAGCGCGGGCAGGTTGTTGCCCGTGTCGTACGCGGCGGGGACCCGGATCGGTGCGATCTGTGGGGCCCCCCGCTCGGCGACGAGCGAGTCGTAGATCGGAGTGTCCGGGAAGGCGGAGTAGTAGCCGCCGCCGTAGGTGGAGCGGGGGGAGGTCATGGCACATAAGTTAAACCCACATGAGCTGGTTGGGGAGACCGATAAGAGGGTTGTTTTCCGTGTCGGCAGCGACGTGGGACCCCCAATGCGAGCGAACTCGCCAAAAAGGGGCATCGGGTCATGCCGACATCAGGTAAAGGCCAGGTTCCGGGCGGGTTACCGACGGGTCGCCCCGCGTTCTTCCCGCGTTCGGCAGGTCAGTTCAACAGGAGTTCACAGGCCCGGGAGAATAGGTTTGGTCGCGAGTCCAGCAGAGATGGGGGCGGTCATGTCCATGGCTAAGGGATCGAATGCTCCGGTGCCCACGGCGGCGCTCCGGGTCGAGCTGGGCTGGCGCTCCGGGCCGGGCGTGCCCGACGCGGACGCCTCCGCGTTGCTGCTGGTGGCCGGAAAGGTCCGTTCCGACAGCGACTTCGTCTTCTACAACCAGCCCGTGCACTCCTCCGAGGCGGTCCGGCACGAGGGCAAGCGGGACGGCGGAGGCCGGGTGACGGACACCCTTCTCGTCGACCTCGCGCGCGTGGAGCCGGCCGTCGAGACCGTGGTCGTCGCCGCCTCCGCCGACGGAGGAACGTTCGGGCAGGTCCCCGATCTGTACATCGAGGTCCGCGACGCGGCTCAGGGCACGGTGGTCGCCCGCTTCGACAACGCGGGCGCGAGTGTCGAGACCGCGTTCGTGCTCGGCGAGTTCTACCGTCGCCAGGGCGCCTGGAAGTTCCGCGCGGTCGGACAGGGCTACAGCAGCGGACTGGCAGGCCTGGCCACGGACTACGGCATCACCGTGGACGAGCCCCGGCCCGCGCCGCCCGCCCCGCAGGCCATGCCGCCCGTCGCACCTCCGGTGACCATGCCCCCGCCGCCCGCACGGCCCGTGACCGCGCCTCCCGCGACGCCGGTACGCCTGACCAAGGTGACGCTCACCAAGGAGGCCCCGTCCGTCTCGCTCACCAAGCAGGGCGGCACCTCGGGCGCCCTGCGCGTCAACCTCAACTGGCAGGTCCACAAGCAGTTCTCCGGGTGGGGCAGCAAACTCGGCCGCGCGGTCGCCCAGCACTCCGATCTCGACCTCGACCTGTGCGCCCTCTTCGAACTCTCCGACGGCAGCAAGGGCGTCGTGCAGTCCCTCGGCAACGCCTTCGGCGCGCTGCACCAGCCGCCGTACATCCACCTCGACGGCGACGACCGCACCGGAGCCGTGTCCAGCGGCGAGAACCTCACCGTCAACCTGGACCACAAGCAGGCCTTCCGGCGCATCCTCATCTTCGTGACCATCTACGCGGGGGCGCGTTCCTTCGCCGACCTGCACGCCACGGTCACCCTGACCCCGGCGAACGGAGCGGCGGTCGACTTCTCGCTCGACGAGTGCACGGTGCCCTCCACGGTGTGCGCGCTCGCCCTGATCACTAACAACGGCGGCGATCTGATCGTCCAGCGCGAGGCCCGCTATCTGGTGCCCGACCGCGGGGTGAGCCCGCAGCGGACCGTCGACCACGTCTACGGCTGGGGCATGAACTGGACCCCCGGCCGCAAGTGACCCACGCGGCTCAGCTCTCGTCCGCTGCGGTTTCCGGACGCGCGTACGTCCGTCCCTTCCAGGCGGCGCCGCGCCCCCGGTAGTGCTGCACCGCCGAGTCGACCGTCATGAGGAGGTACAGGAACGCGGTGAACGGCAGCAGGGGAGCGAGCCACAGCGGCTGCCGGTAGTAGCGCAGCATCGGGGCGTACGTCCCCGCCATCACGAGCCACGCGAGGCCGCCGCACACCGCCGCGACCGTCGTCCCGGTGGCGAGCCCGGCCAGCACGGCGAACGGGGGCACCAGGTACACCAGGGCGAGGCCGAGCACCGTGCCGAGCAGGAGCGGCGGGCTGTGGCGCAACTGCGCGTACGCGCTGCGCGAGACCATCCGCCACAGGTCGTCCAGCCGCGGGTAGGGCCGCACACTGTCCACCCGCTCGGCGAGCCCCAGCCAGATGTGGCCCCCGCCGCCCTTGACGGCCCGCGCGAGCGCCACGTCGTCGATGACGGCGTGGCGGATGGCGTCCGGGATCCGCGCCCGCTCGGCCGCCTCCGTGCGCAGCAGCACGCACCCGCCGGCGGCAGCCGCCGTCCGGGTCCCCTTTCTGCCGATCCGGCGGAAGGGATAGAGCTGCGCGAAGAAGTACACGAAGGCCGGCACGACGAGCCGCTCCCAGACGCTCTCCACCCGCAGCCTGGCCATCAGCGACACGGCGTCGAAGCCGCCGCCCAGCGCCGCCGCCACCAGCTCCCGCAGACTGTCCGGCGTGTGGGCGATGTCCGCGTCCGTCAGCAGCAGGAACTCGGGTCCACGCGCGCGTGCCAGGCCGATGCCATGGCGTACGGCCCACAGCTTGCCCGTCCAGCCCGCGGGCGGTTCACCGGGCGAGTCCACGGTGAGCGGCAGTCCACCGTGGCGCCGTGCCAGCTCCCGGGCCAGTTCCCCGGTGCCGTCCGAACTGCCGTCGTCGACCAGGAAGACCTCGGCCCGCCCCGGATAGTCCTGCGCGAGCAGCGACGGCAGGCTCGCGGGCAGTACGGCGGCCTCGTCGCGCGCCGGCACGACGACACAGACGGCGGGCCAGGACTCCGGCTCCCGGGCGTAGGACGGCAGTCTGACGTCCGTACGCCAGAAGAAACCCTGGCACAGCAGCAGCCACAGCCAGGCGGCGAGTGATCCGACGGCGATCCACACAACGGCGCTCACCCGCCGCAGTCTGCCCCACCCCGGAGGCCCGTAGGGGGACCCCGTTTATAGTGACCGGGTGAAGATCGCGCTGATGGACTCCGGAATCGGACTTCTGCCGGCGGCCGCGGCGGTACGGCGGCTGCGGCCCGACGCGGATCTCGTGCTCTCCCTGGACCCCGCGGGCATGCCCTGGGGCCCGCGCACCCCGCAGGATCTCACCGAGCGCGCGCTCGCCGTCGCCGAGGCCGCCGCCGCGCAGCGGCCCGACGCCCTGATCGTCGGCTGCAACACCGCGACCGTGCACGCTCTGACCGCCCTGCGCGCCCGCCTCGAACCGGAGCTTCCCGTCATCGGTACGGTCCCGGCGATCAAACCCGCCGCCGCGGGAGGCGGGCCCTTCGCGATCTGGGCCACCCCCGCCACCACCGGCAGCCCCTACCAGCGCGGCCTCATCCGGGACTTCGCCGAGGGTGTCGCGGTCACCGAGGTGCCCTGCTGGGGACTGGCGGAGGCCGTCGAACACGCGGACGAGTCGGCGATCGAAGCCGCCATCGCCGCCGCGGCTGCCCTCACCCCCGACGAGGTAACGACCGTCGTCCTGGGCTGCACCCATTACGAACTCGTCGCCGAACGCATCCGCGAGGCCGTCCAGCAGCCCGGCCGCCCGCCGCTCGTCCTGCACGGCTCGGCCGACGCGGTGGCCGCGCAGACGCTCCGCAGGCTCGGCGCGCACGCCGCCCCCGGGGCGCCGGCGGACGGCACCCTCACCGCCCTGCTGAACGGCACCGCGGGCCCGCTGCCCGCCGCCGCGCTGACCTACGAGGAAGGCCGGCTGCTGCAGGCGGCCACCCCCGTCCGCTGAGCGAGGGGCGCGGGGCGGCCGGGCGGAGCAGTCACCCTCCGCAAGCCGGTGCCCGCGCAGCGGAACCTGAGTAGTCTCGTAGGCATGAGGGACACCTCCCACGACGAAACCGTGCCGACCGAGATCTGGACCGGCCGGGCGACCAACCGTGCCCAGTGGCTGCTGGCGCTCGGTGGCTGCGCCTTCATGGCGCTCGGTATCGAACTGGCGGTCGACTCGGCGTGGACGTCCGGCGTCGCACCGCTCGCCATGTCCGTCGTGGGCTGCATCGCGGCCGGGCTGCTCGTCCTCTTCGGCACCATCGCGTTCGTGCATGTCGCCGTGAAGGTGGACAAGGACTCCCTCGAGGTGCGCTGCGGCCACATCGGTGTGCCGCGCCGCCGTATTCCGCTGTCCCAGATCGTCGGCGCCGAGTTCGTGGCAAGGGTCACCCCGCGCCAGTGGGGCGGATGGGGCTACCGCTGGCGGCCCCAGCAGGGCACCGCGGTCGTCGTCCGCCGGGGTGAGGGCGTGGTGCTGCGCCTCGGCGACGGGCACACGTTCACGATCACGGTGGACAACGCCGAGGTGGCCGTACGCGTCATCAGGGACCGGCTGCGGTCGGGTGCGGCGGGGGCCGCGCACTGACGTGCCGGCCGTTCTCCCGGCGCCCTACCGGTGTTCCCGTTGTTCCCGCGCGCGTGTCGGCGCCGTGTCCGGTGTCTCGTAGCCGAACGGACGGGCCGTCGCCAGGCCCGCGAGGAGGCCCGCGCCCACGGTCACCGTGGTGAAGCTCAGCACGTTGCCGACCGTCGCGAGCGCCGCCAGACCGGTCAGGGCCGCGCCCGCGGTCAGTGCGACGGAAGTGGAACGCGGACTGTGCCACAGGGCGTACAGCACCCAGCAGAAGACCGCCGCGAGCAGGGCCACGCCCACCACGCCCTGCTCGGCGGCCTGCTGAAGGGGCGCGGAGTGCGGTCTGGCCTCGACCGGCAGCGACTGGGAGGCCGTCAGGCCGAGTTCCCCGAACCTGCCCGGTCCCACCCCCGTCGCAGGATCCCTGTGGGCCAGCAGCAGGGCGTCGTGCCACAGGTCGAGCCGGTGACCGCCGACCTGCCCCTCCAGGGAATCGGCGAGTCCGGTCGGCAGTACGTCCTCGGCGACCGCCCACGCCGTCCCGGTCACCAGGGCCGTCGTCAGCGCCAGCCCGGCGAGGCCCACGCCCCGGCGCGGCATGTGGCCGGCGGCGAGCGAGCAGAGCAGGACTGCGGAGCAGAGGACGAATCCGGCGAGCGGGCCGAGAACCGCCGACGCCACCGTGATCACCACGGCCAGGGCGCGCAGCGCCAGTCGCAACGGCGGGCGGGCCTCCCAGGCGGCGCAGCAGACGGCGCCGGTCGCCAGGACCAGCAGCGCGGCCATGCCCCCGAGGTGCCCGGGCGGGGCGGTGGTCTGCGGCCCCGGCAGCGTGTGCGGCGCGGCGACCGCGAGGCCCAGCCCGGCCAGCGCCGCCGCACCGGGAGCGGCGACCGGCAGCAGCGCCCCGCAGATCCGTCCGGCCGCGTAACCGGCGGCCACCGCGAGGACTGCCAGCAGTACACCCTCGGGACGGCCGTCATGGGTGGCCGCTGTGATCAGCGACCAGGCCGCACAGGCGCCCAGCACGACGACACCCGCCGCGTCGGAAACGTTTCGTCGCTCACCGTCCGGCGGCGCACCGGCCGCAGACGCCATCCCCGTGGACCCCACCCCGCCGCCCCCCGACCTGTGACGGGCCCTGACGCACGGGGCCGTCAAGGCGCGCACGTCAGAGGCTCCGGCACACCGTAACGGCTGATGTGGCATTTGTGGACGAGTCGCGCAGAAACGATGGAGCGGACGGGCGGTGGCGGGCCTACCTGTACGGGCTCGACCGTGCTGTCGGCGCCGGGGGGAGGCGCCGTACACTCCCGGAGTGACCGCCACCGCTCCTTCCATAGACGAGCCCGACCAGCTCGAACCGCAGCTCGCGCCCGCTTCGCGCCGTGCGCGGCTGCTGCGCCTCTGGCCGGCCGCCACCGCCGCGCTCGCCGGAGTGCTGCTGTACGTCAGCTTCCCGCCCCGCACCCTGTGGTGGCTCGCCCTGCCGGCCTTCGGGCTCTTCGGCTGGGTGCTGCGCGGCCGGTCCTGGAAGGCGGGGCTCGGTCTCGGCTACCTGTTCGGTCTCGGTTTCCTGCTGCCACTGCTGGTGTGGACCGGTGTGGAGGTCGGCGCCGGGCCCTGGCTGGCACTGGTCGTCATCGAGGCGGTCTTCGTCGCGCTGGTCGGCGCGGGCATCGCCGCCGTGTCGAAGCTGCCCGGGTGGCCGCTGTGGGCTGCGGCCGTGTGGATCGCGGGCGAGGCGGCACGCGCGCGCGTGCCGTTCCGCGGCTTCCCCTGGGGCAAGATCGCCTTCGGCCAGGCGGACGGCGTCTTCCTGCCGCTCGCCGCGCTGGGCGGCACCCCGGTGCTCGGCTTCGCCGTCGTCCTGTGCGGATTCGGGCTGTACGAGGCCGTGCGCAGGGTGATCGAGTGGCGCCGTACCGGTGCCGTACCGCGCGTCACCGCGATCGTCGCCGCGCTGAGCGTGGCCGTCCCCGTGGTGGGCGCCCTGGCCGCGCGGACACTGGTGAGCGACAAGGCCGAGGACGGCACCGCGACCGTCGCCGTCATCCAGGGCAACGTGCCCCGCGCGGGCCTCGACTTCAACGCCCAGCGGCGTGCCGTGCTCGACTACCACGCGCGTGAGACCCTGCGGCTGGCCGCCCAGGTCAGGGCGGGCAAGGTCGCCCGGCCCGACTTCGTGCTGTGGCCGGAGAACTCCTCCGACATCGACCCCTTCGCCAACCCCGACGCCGCCGCGGTCATCGAGGACGCGGCCAAGGCGATCGGCGCGCCCATCTCGGTGGGCGGTGTCGTCGAACGGGACGGCAAGCTCTACAACGAGCAGATCCTGTGGGACCCGGCGAAGGGCCCGACCGACACGTACGACAAGCGGCAGGTGCAGCCCTTCGGCGAGTACCTCCCGCTGCGCTCGATGCTCGGACACATCAACAAGAACTGGACCACCATGGTCCGCCAGGACTTCAGCCGGGGCACCGAGCCGGGTGTGTTCACCATGGACGGCGCCAAGGTCGGCCTGGCCACCTGCTACGAGGCCGCCTTCGACTGGGCGGTGCGCGACACCGTCACCCACGGCGCCCAGCTGATCTCCGTGCCGAGCAACAACGCCACCTTCGACCGCAGCGAGATGACCTACCAGCAGCTCGCGATGTCCCGTGTCCGCGCCGTCGAGCACAGCCGGACCGTCACGGTCCCGGTGACCAGCGGCGTCAGCGCGATCATCATGCCGGACGGGAGGATCAGCCAGAAGACGAGCATGTTCGTCGCCGACTCCCTCGTCCAGAAGGTGCCCCTGCGCTCCTCCGAGACGCCCGCCACCAGGCTCGGCATCCTGCCCGAGATGCTCCTCGTCCTGGTCGCCGCCGGCGGTCTCGGCTGGGCGATCGGCGCCGGTGTGCGCGGGCGGCGCGCCGGTGGCGTGTAGCCGTACGCCGGGTGCCCGCCCCCGTGATCAACAGGAGTGACAGGGCCGCCCGGTTAGGGTCGGGGCATGGCTACTCCTGACTTCATCAGCGCTCTCCGTGCCTCCGCCGGACGCCAGTTGCTCTGGCTCCCGGGTGTCACCGCCCTCGTCTTCGACGACGAGGGCAGAGTGCTCCTGGGCCGGCGCACCGACACCCGCGAGTGGTCGGTGGTCGGCGGCATCCCGGACCCGGGCGAGCAGCCGGCGGCCTGCGCGGTGCGGGAGGTCTACGAGGAGACGGCGGTCCGGTGCGTACCCGAACGGGTCGTGCTCGTCCAGGCCCTGGACCCGGTGACGTACGAGAACGGGGACGTCTGCCAGTACATGGACATCACCTTCCGCTGCCGGGCCGTCGGCGGGGAGGCGCGGGTCAATGACGACGAGTCGCTGGACGTCGGCTGGTTCGCGGTGGACGCGCTGCCGGAACTGAACGAGTTCGCGCTGTTCCGGATCAAGCAGGCGATGTCCGACGGCGAGGCGCCCACCTGGTTCGACGCCACGGGTTTCGCGAGTTTCGAATGACCTGACCGTTTCTCGTTCCGGGGCCGGCGGCAGGACGGCCGTGAGCCGTCCTGCGCGCGTTCGCCCGTCAGTCCCGGCCCGTGCCCCGGTAGAGGTCCAGCTCGCCGTCGAGTTCCACGGCCAGGACGGTCGCGTACTCGTCGAGGTCGGCCGCCCCGGGCGCGTCGATCCAGGTCACGCCCGGCACCTTGTCCAGGCCCCCGGTGACGTGGTGGCCCAGCTCGGTGCCCGTGCCGACCACCGAGACGCGCCGGACCGCGTTGCGCAGGCCCCGGATCGACACGGCCTCGCGGGGCGCGTCGAAGCAGACCAGGTACAGGGTGCGCCGGTCGGCGGAGAGCGTGCTCGGACCGTAGTGGTGCCCGGCAGGCAGCCCCGCGATCGTGCCGTACACGGCGTCGGCGTGCTTCGTGACCCAGGTGCCGAGGCCCTCCAGGCGCTCGACCTGCTCCGGCGGAATCGTGCCGTCCTCCATCGGACCGGCCCCCAGCAGCAGGTTGCCCCCCATGCCGATCGTCTCCGTGAAGTAGCGCACGAGCTGGCGGACCGACTTGAAGTCGCGGTCCTTGGCCCGGTAGCTCCACGAGTCGTTGATCGTCAGGCACAGCTCCCACGGGCCGTCCGGGGCGATCAGCGGAACGCCCTGCTCGGGGGTGGCGTAGTCGCCGTAGCCGAGCATCCGGGCGTTGAGGATGGTGTCCGGGTTGCCCGCGAGGATCAGCTCGGACAGCTCCCGCATCCGCCACTGCTCCTCCGTGCGCTCCCACTCGCCGTCGAACCAGAGGACGTCGGGGCGGAAGCGCTCGACCAGCTCGCCCACCTGGCCGTCGCGGTAGGCGAGATAGCGCGCCCAGGCCTCCGGGTCCTCCTCGCCGGGGCGGGCGTGGGAGTAGTCGTTGGGCTCGACGATGTGGGGGCCGGGGTGGCGTTCGCTCGCGTAGTCGGGGTGGTTCCAGTCGGAGTGCGAGTAGTAGAGGCCGACCTTCAGGTTCCGCTCGCGCAGGGCGTCGACGAAGCCGGTGACCAGGTCGCGGCCGGCCGGGGTGTCCCGGACCACGTCCAGACCGCGGTGGCCGGTGTCCCACAGGGCCACGCCGTCGTGGTGCTTGGTGGTGAGGACGGCGTACTGGGCGCCGACGCGGGCGAACAGCTCCGCCCAGGCCTGCGGGTCGTAGCGCGAGGCGGTGAAACGGTCGAGCTGTTTCATGTACTCCTCGTGCGTGACCTCACCCGTGAAGAAGGACCACGACTCGGCCCAGCCGTCCACGGCGTAGATGCCGTAGTGGATGAAGATGCCCAGCTTGGCATCGGGGAACCAGGGTTGCATCGGCATACGCCCACGCTAGGCACGGGCTGTCGGCGCGCGCGTGGGCGCCGGTCACCATCACTGGTCCGTTTTCACCATCGCGGCGATCGCTGTGCGATCGGTTCGCGTGACGGCGAGGGCGGCGGTTTCGCTGACGCGCCGGGTCCTGCATGCCCTGGACCCGGCCGGGTAGGCGCCTGGCACCATGCCCGGGGCCGACCGTGTCCCGGGCGGCCCGTACAACCGTAGAGCTACCAGGGGACCCACCATGGAGACGCCCGCACACCATCACACCGCCACATCGGCCCGTCGGGCACTCGACGCCCTGGCCGACGACAACCAGGACCCGACCGCGTTGGACGTCCTCGCGATGAGCGACGTGCTGGTGCCCGTACCGGACGACGTCAGTGACGTGGACGCCGGCAACCCCTCGACCGTGGCACTGCCCGTCCTGGAGGAGCGGGACGGGCGGGAGGCCGTGCCCGTGTTCACCTCGGAGCCGGAGCTGGCCGGGCTGCTGCCGGCCGTCTCCCGCTACCGTCTGATCCCGCTGGGCGCACTCGCCGACCAGTGGCCCGCCGGCGACCTCGCGCTCACCATCGACGCGGCCTCCCCACACGGTCTGACGATCACCTCCGAGGGCGTACGCAACCTGCTGGCCAGGCCGTTCGAGTACTGAACCCCGCCCGGCTAGAGGGACTTGCCCGGGTTGAGGATGCCCCGCGGATCGAACGCGTCCTTGATGCGCCGCTGCAACGCATGGGCGGCGGGCCCCAGTTCGTCGGCGACCCACTGCCGCTTCAGCACTCCCACGCCGTGCTCGCCGGTCAGCGTCCCGCCGAGCCGCAGCGCCAGGGCGAAGATCTCGCCCGCCGCCTCCCAGGCCGCGTCCGGCAGCCCGTCCAGGACCGGGTCGACGACGATGATCGGGTGCAGGTTCCCGTCCGCCGCGTGGGCGATGGTGAACACCGGGACGTCGTGGCGCCGTGAGATGGCCCGGATCTCCCGGGCCGCCTCCGCGAGCCGGGAGCGGGGTACCGCGATGTCCTCGATCAGCGGGCGGCCCAGCCGTTCCAGCGCGGGCAGGGCGCCCCGGCGGGCGGCGAGCAGAGCCTCGGCCTCGGCCGGGTCCTCGGTCCGCTCGACCGACGTCGCCCCCGTCCCGGCGAGGACCTCGGCGACCGCCGCCGCCTCCACCCCGGCACCGGCCCCGTCGCACTGCACCAGCAGCAGCGCCGCGCCCCGCTCCCGCAGCGCCGGGTCGACGGCGTGCAGCACCGGCCCGTCGACCAGCTCGGCCAGCGCCGGTACGACCCCGGCCCTGCCGATCGCGTACGAGGCCTCGGCGGCTGCCTCGAAGGACGGGAAGTAGGCGGCGAGGGTGGCCGTGGCAACCGGCAGCGGGCGCAGCCGAAGCGTCGCCGAAGTGATCACCGCGAGGGTGCCTTCCGAGCCGGTGAGCAGCGCGGTCAGGTCGTAGCCGGTGACGCCCTTGACGGTACGGCGGCCGGTGCGCACCACCGTGCCGTCCGCGAGGACCGCCTCCAGACCGAGCACACTGTCCCGCGTCACCCCGTACTTGGCGCAGCGCAGTCCGCCCGCGTTGGTCGCGATGTTCCCGCCGATCGTCGACAGGGCCGCGCTCGCCGGATCGGGTGCGTACCGCAGGCCGTGCGCGCCCGCCGCCCGGTCCAACTCGGCCGTGATGACGCCGGGTTCGACGACGGCGAGCTGGTCGTCCGCCGACAGTTCCAGAATGCGGTTCATGCCGGAAAGGTCGAGTACAAGGGTGCCTTCGCCGGCCGTCGCACCGCCCGACAGACCGGTGCCCGCGCCGCGCGGCACCACCGGTACGCGCAGGGCGTGCGCGTGCCGGAGGGTGACGGTCACGTCCTCGGTCCGCCGGGCGTGCACGACGGCGAGCGGACCGCCGTACGCCCTGGTGCCGGAGCGGTCGGTGGCGTGCGCGGCCAGCGTCACCGGGTCGGTGGCCAGCCGGTCGGGCGGCAGGTCGCGAGCCAGGAGGCCCAGGAGCTGGGCGGACGCGGTCGTCGTCGGGGCGGTCACCGGGCCCCGTCCGCTGCGGCCGACGTCTTCGCCTCCAAGACCTTGGTGCCGATCGCGAGTACGGAGATGTCCTCCTGCGGCGCGTGCACGGGCGCGCACTGGATGTCACGGAAGTGCCGTTCCAGCGGGTTGCCCCGGGCCAGCCCCGGATTGCCGAGCAGCCGCACGGCCAGCCCGACCGCCTGTACGCCGTGGCGGTCCGCCAACACCCGTGCCCCCAGGGCCTGTTCGGGGGTGTACGAGGTGTCGGCGGCGTCGACCCGGGCCGCACCGCCGAAGACGAGCTGCTCGGCTCCGTTGAGGAGCACCTCGATCTCCCCGGCTGTCCGCCGGAACCGTTCCGTACGCGCCACGGGATGCCCGAGGTTGGCGGGCACCCGGGTCTGCGCGAACGTGTGGAAGTACGCCTGCGCGGCCCGTGCGACCCCCAAGTACAGGGCGGCGAGCGGCAGATGGAGGGAGGCGCCCGCACGGTTGTCCTGCTCGGCGGCCGGACCGTACGGCGCGAGCCCGATGACGTGCTCGTACGGCACCTCCACGTCCCGGAACGTCACGTCGTGGCTGCCGCTCGCCCGCAGCCCCAACTGGTCCCAGTGGCCGGTGACTTCGATGCCGGGGGAGTCGCCGGGCACCAGAAAGGTGCCCACGCGCGGCTCCGGCTCGTCGGTGGTGGCCCACACCAGGAACCAGTCCAGGCCCTCGGCGCCGGTGACGAAGCGCTTCGTCCCGCTGACCGACCAGCCGTCCCCGGTGCGCCGGGCCCGGGTGGCAGGCAGCCCGCCCCGGGCGGGGGAGCCCAACTCGGGTTCCACGCGGGCGTGGTTGATGAGCACAGGTCGTACGAACGACTCCTTGACGACCCACGCGTACAGCTCTTCGGGCCAGTGCGGCTGGACGGACTGCCGGCCGTGGGTGGTGAGGGTCATCGCGGCGATCAGGGCGACGGACGGGTCGCCCTGGCCGAGGGTGTGCAGGATGCGCGCGGTCTCCTCGACGCCGGCGCCCTGGCCGCCGTACCGCTCACCGATGGTGGCGGTGAGCAGGCCGGCCTCGTGGGCGACCTTCAGGGACTCGGCGGGGAAGGCGCCCGACCGGTCGTGGTCGGCGGCCAGTTCGGCGATGCGGGCGGTCACAGTGTCTTCTTCAGGTCGGCGGCGAGATCGGTGTTGAGCTTGGTGGACCAGAACGACTTCACGTCCAAGTGCTCCTTGAGCGCGCCGAGTTCGGTGAAGACGTCCGCCACCTTCTGCTGCGAGGCGATGGTGTCGTCGCCGACCGTGCGGGCCTGTGTCGGGCGCTGGGCCTGCTGGGCGACCAGGTCCTGCTTGGCCTGGGCCAGGGGCTGGTGGGTGTTGGACGACACGATCTTCGCGAACTCGGCCTCGCGGCCGTCCCTGACGTACGCGTACGCCTGGTTGATCCGGGCGATCAGATCGGCCGTCGCCGCCTGCTGGGCGGGGTTCTTCAGGACGCTGTCGCGGGCTGTCCAGAGGAAGTTGCCCGACAGGATGTCCTTGCCCGAGCCGACCGTGGTGGCGCCCTGCTGGTGGGCGGTGATGATCGACGTGCCGTAGGAGGCGAAGGCGTCGATGCCACCGCCGTTCAGCGCCGCGAGGCCGTCGTTGGGCAGAAGAGGCTTGGCGTCGACATCGGACCACTTCAGGCCCGCCTGCTTCAGCAGTTGGTAGAGGAAGTAGTGGGCGGTGGTGTTCTGGACGTAGCCGACCTTCTTGCCCTTCAGGCCTGCGATGTCGGTCACCTTCGAGCCCTTGGGGACGACGACCTCCTGATTGAGCGTGGCGGCGCGCTGCACGGCGACGACCTTGAAGTTCGGGTTTCCGTCGGCGGCGGCGAAGATCGGCGGGATCTCGCTGGAGGTGGCGACGTCGAGGGCGCCGGCGCGGATCGCCTGGAGCTGGAGGTCACCTCCCTGGAAGACGTTCCACTTGACCTTGTAGGGGGTGTCGTCGAGGTGGGCGAACTTCAGAATCGCCTCCTCGACCTTCCAGCCGGTAGTGCCGACCTTCAGGGTGACGGCGGACTGGTCGGACGGCGATTCGGCCTGGGCCTGGCTCCCGCAGGCCGCGGTGAGGGCGAGCAGCAGGACGGCGGCGGACGTGCGTAGTGAACGTGAGCGGCGGAACACGGGGTCTCCATAGGGGTGTTCACAAACGGGACGGGGTGGGAAGTTGGTGGGGTCAGGCGGCCCGGGCGGTCGTCGCCGCGCGGTGGGCGAGTTCCTGGCGGACCAGCGGAAGGACGTAACGGGCGTAGTCGATCGCGTCGTTGAGCGGGTCGTAGCCGCGGATGGACAGCAGGTCGCAGCCGATGTCGACGTAGTCGAGGAGCGCCTTGGCTACGGTCTCGGGTGAGCCGACCAGTGCGGTCGAGGCGCCGGCCGCGTTGGTCGCGACGGCCGGGGCGGTCCACAGGCACCGGTCGTGGACCTCGCCCCGCTCGGCGATGTCCAGCAACCGCTGCGAACCGACGTTCGCGGGGCGGCCGTTGGTCCGGTAGTGGCGCAGTATCTCGGTGTTCGACGACTGGTCCTTGAGCACGCCGAGCGTGCGGTGCGCCTTCTCCCAGGCCAGTTCGTCGGTGGGCGCGATGATCGGGCGGAACGACACCCAGATACGGGGGTCAGGGCGTCCGGCGGCCCTGGCGACCGCGTTGACGGCGGCGATCTGCTCGGCCGTCTCCTTGAGCGGCTCGCCCCACAGCCCGAAGATGTCGCCCTGCTGACCGCCGACCCGGTAGGCGTCCTGGGACGACCCGCCGACGGAGATCGGCACCAGCCCGTTCACCGGCTTCACATCGGAGTAGTAGCCCTCGAAGCGGAAGTACTTGCCCTCGTGCGAGACCGGCCCCTCGGCCTGCCACACCTTGCGCAGGATCTGGATGTACTCGTCCGAACGCTCGTACCGCTCCCGCTTGTCGAGGTAGTCGCCCTCACGGCGCTGCTCCTCGTCGCTGCCCCCGGAGATGATGTGCAGCGTCAGCCGGCCGTCGCTGATCCGGTCCAGCGTGGCCAGCGCCCGGGCCGCGTGCGTCGGGAAGATCACGCCGGGCCGGTGGGCCAGGATCGGCCGTACCCGCTCGGTGTGCGTGGCGACGAACTGGGCCACCTGGAAGGCGTCCGGCGAGGCCGAGTGGTAGGCGACCAGGGTGTGGTCGAAGCCGCCGTCGTCGAGGGCGCGGGCGTACTTGCGGAGGTGGTCGGGGTCGAACCCGGTGCGGCCGGCCGCGGCAGGGCCGGAGGCCCCGGAGTCGGTGTGCACGGCACTGATGAACTCGACAGTCATGATGAACTCCCTTGCGGTATCGGTTACTTGAGGACGGAGGTGTCGGCCGACTTCGCCACGTCGACGTTCGGATCGAGGACTCCGATGCCGTTCATGAGGTCGGCCACGTCCTGGACGGTCGAGCTGACCTCCGGCGTGATCGGCAGGACCTTGCTGTACACGGCCGAGGCGAGCGTCTTCGCGATCGCCGGGTCGGCGCCGTTGCGCTCGACGATGGCGTCGGCGTACGCGTCCCGGTGGGTGCTCGTCCACGTCAGTGCCGTACCGAGCCGCTTCAGGAAGTCACCGAGCGCGGCCTTCTTCGCGGGGTCGGCGAGGGCCTTCTCGGAGGCGCCGATGAAGCCGTAGCCGCTGATCCTGCCGTCCGCGCCGTCGATCAGCAGCCGGCCGCCCTGCTGGAGTCCGACCGCCTGGTAGACGCCGAAGGTGGCCCAGACGTCGATCTTCCCGGAGGAGAACGCGGCCTGTGCGTCCGTGGGCAGCAGGTACTGCACCTTCACATCGGAGTACTTGAGGCCGTTCTGCCGCAGCACGTTGGCGAGCAGGTACTCGGCGATGCTGCCCTTGGCCGAGGACACGACGACCTTCCTGCCCTTGAGGTCCTTGACGCTTCGCACGTCAGAGTCCTTGCGGACGATGATCCCGGTGTGGTGGCCGTCGTTCTTCAGCGCGGCCACGTTCTTGAACTTCACGCCACCGCTGAGTGCCTGCAACGCGGGCAGATCGGCGGAGAAGGTGGTGTCGGCGGCGCCCGCCTGCACGGCCTGGAACAGCGGGGCAGCGCCCTCGAACTCGGCCCACTTCACCTTGTACTTGGCGCCCTTGAGAGCGCCGGACGCGTTGACGAGCGTCTGGAGTGTCTTGGCCTGGTCGCCGAGGGTGAGGGTCACCCGGGAGCTGCTCCCGGCGGCGTCGGCCGAGGAGTCCGCGCCGCAGGCGGTCAGCGCCAGCAGGGCGGTGACGCTCAGCGCGGCGGTGGCGAGTCTGCGTATCACGAGGGGGTCCCTTCGAGGGTGTGTGCGGTGACGCCGAGCCAGCCGAGGAGGCGGGCGCGGAGGGTGACGAACTCGGGTGAGGTGAGATCGCGCGGGCGGGGCAGGTCGACGGTGAGGTCGTGGGCGATACGGCCCTCGTCCATCACCAGGACGCGGTCGGCGAGCAGCAGTGCCTCCTCCACGTCATGGGTGACCAGGAGGATCGCGCAGCCGTGGCGCTGCCACAGCTCGGCGACCAGCTGCTGCACCTTGCCGCGCGTCAGCGCGTCGAGCGCCCCGAACGGCTCGTCGAGGAGCAGGAGTTCGGGTTCGCGGACCAGGGCGCGGGCCAGCGATACCCGCTGGGCCTGGCCGCCGGACAGCGTCTTGGGCCAGACGGTCGCGCGGTCGGCGATACCGACCTCGTCCAGCGCCTTCGCGGCGAGTGCCCGGTCGGGCCGCCCGGGCAGTCCGAGGACGACGTTGCGCCACACCTTCAGCCAGGGCAGCAGCCGTGGCGACTGGAAGGCCGCGCTGCGCCGCGCGGGCACCGTCACCTCACCGCCGATCTCGTCGTCGAGCCCGGCGAGGACGCGCAGCAGCGTCGACTTGCCGCAGCCGCTGTGCCCGAGCAGGGCCACGAACTCGCCCTCCTTGATGTCGAGATCGAGCTCGTGCAGCACGGTGTTGCCGTCGAAGGCCCGCGAAAGCCCCCGTATTTCCACGCTGTTGGCCATGGCGATCACGCCTCGCCCTCGAAGTTGGCCCGCCAGGTCAGCAGGCGGCGGGACAGGACCCGTACGGCGAAGTCGCAGGCGAGGCCGAGCAGTGCGTACACGGCGAGGCAGAGCACGATGATGTCGGTACGGAAGTACTGCTGGGCGTTGCTCATCAGATAGCCGAGCCCCGCGTCCGCGTTGATCTGCTCGGCGAAGACAAGGGCGAGCCAGGCGGTGGAGAGTGCGTACCGGAGCCCCACGAGTGCTCCGGGCAGTGCGCTCGGCAGGATGACGTACTTGATCAGCCCGAACCGGCCGAGTCCCATCATCCGCGCGGCTTCGACGAGTTGGGCGTCGGTGGACCTGATCCCGCCGTAGATGTTGAAGTACAGCGGGTAGGTGACGCCGAGGGCGACCAGCGCGATCTTCGGGGTCTCCTCGATGCCGAACCAGACGATGAACAGCGGGATCAGACCCACCCAGGGGATCGCCCGGAACATGCCCATCGAGGAGTCGATGACGTCCTCGCCGAGCCGGAACAGCCCGGCGAGCAGGGAGAGAACGAGCGCGACGGTCGCCCCGATGAGGAAGCCGACGGCGGCCCGGCGGCCCGACGCGGCGATGGCGCTGGGCAGTTCACCGTTCTTCGTCAGGTCGACGGCCTGTTTCAGGACGTCCACGGGGGAGGCGAGCACCGACTCGGGCAGCACACCGGTGGCCGAGGTCAGGAACCAGAGGAGTACGAGGCCCACGGGTCCGGCGGCCCGGCGCACCGAACGCGGCAGCTGGAAGCGGAGTGTGGTGCGGGCGGCGCCGCGGATCGTGACCCGGGGTGCCCGGTCCGGGGGAGTGTCGGGAGGCGGCGGCGGGGCCAGGGGCGCCGCGTCGAGCGGTTTGGTCGTCATGGTGGGGTTCCTCTCGCGGGGCCCTGGAGCCCGGGGGCAGCTGTGGGCCCAGGGGTCAGGAGGAGGCGGGTCCGGTCGCGGCCGGGCGGGTGGGATCGGCGGACCAGGCGGACCAGGAACCGGCGAAGAGGGTCGCGTCGAAACCGGCTAGGGTGAGCGCGACGATCTGGTGGGCGGCGGTGACACCGGAACCGCAGTACACGCCGATGCACGACGCGTCCCCGGCACCCAGGTCCTCGAACCGCTTACGCAGCAGCTCGGGCGACAGGAAGGTCCCGTCGGCCGCGAGGTTCTCCCCGGTGGGTGCGGAGACCGCGCCCGGGATGTGTCCCGCGCGTGGGTCGACCGGTTCCACCTCGCCCCGGTACCGTTCGCCGGCGCGGGCGTCCAACAGGAGCCCGTCGCGGGCGAGTTCGACGGCACCGTCCGCATCGGTGAGCGGCAGTCCGCCCGGGCTCAGAACGACGTCGCCGTGTTCCCGATCGGCGGGAATCCCGGACTCCTGCGGCAGTCCCGCCGACCGCCAGGCACCCAACGCCCCGTCCAGCAGCGTCACGTCGGTCACTCCGGCGTACCGGAGCAGCCACCAGGCCCGAGCGGCGGCGGTGTTGCCCAAGTCGTCGTACACGACCACCGGTTGGCCTTGCCCGAGCCCCCAACTGCGGGCTGCCGCCTGCAACTCCGCCAGCTCCGGCAGCGGATGCCGGCCGCCCTCCGGGCTGGGCGGCCCGGCCAACTCGGTGTCCAGGTCGACGTACACCGCACCCGGGATGTGCGCGTCCGCGTAGTGGTCGCGGCCGTACGGGTCGCCGAGTGCCCAGCGGACGTCGAGGACGAGGGGCGGGTTCTCGGAGGTGAGGGCGTCGCGCAACTCGGCGACGGTCGTCGTCACACGTGACCGGCTCATGCGAGACCCTCCGCGATCGCGGGCAGCTCGGGGGAGAGGCGCAGCCGTTCGAGGAAGAGGACGACCGTGGCGGCGGCGGTGCGATGCAGCGCGTCGTTGAGCACGTCGTGGCGGCCACCGTCGAAGGTCACGGCCCGGACGTGTCCGTGGCCTTCGTAGACGCTCAGCGCCCGGTCGAGCGGGCTGACCGGGTCGTCCTTGCCGTGCAGGGCGAGTATGGGCAGCTGGATCCGGTCGAGGTGCGGCTCCGGCAGGTCGACGGCCGCCTCGATCGCGCCGCGCCGGAAGGCGGGATCGTTGGCGAGGCGGGCCCGGTGGGTCGGGCAGGCGGTTCGCGCCGCCAGCTCGTCGTCCCAACTCCCGGACTCCCAGGGGCCGGTGGGCAGGCCCACGAGAATCAGCGCGTCGACGCCCGCCGGGTGCTCGGCGGCGACCTGAAGGGCGTACCGGGCACCCGTGTCCGAGCCGACGAGTACCTTCGGGCCCGGCAGCGACTCGTCGGCGAGGAGCTTGGCCGCTTCGTCGAGCACGGACGGATCGGCGGAGGGGTCGCCCAACGCCCTTACACGGTAGGCGTCGAAGGCGAGACGGCGGCCGAACCGCTCGTACACACCGCCGTGTTCGCCCCGGCCCGGCAGCACGATCAGCGTGCCGCGCGCGGCGAGACCTTCGGGTTCGTCCCAGGAGGTGGGTGCGGAGGAGGGCGAGGAAGAGGACATGAGGGGGCAACTCCCGTTTCAGGGCAGGCAAAAGGGCGCGCGGAGAGAGGGGATGGGGAGAAGGAATGGAGAGAGAGAACGGAGAGGAAGGGGGGAGCGGGGGGACGGCCTACCGGCACGTGAGCAGCGGGAAGCCGATCAGTGGAGGCCGTACGGAAACGCCGGGAGGCGGCGTGGGATCAACGACAGCGCGCTGTGCACGCCACGCCGAAGTCAATGACTCGGCGCTGCGTGAGAAGAGCAGCAAATGCGGTCGGATACGCCATGCGCTCATCATGACCGGCACCGGTGCGCCACGTCCAACGACGATTCCGCATCGAAATCGATCGGAATCCGTGATCGATCGGGAATGGCGATCGGAGATCCGTGCGGGCTACGGTCGCCCTATGCCCCAACCAGTGCTCGACATCGTGGCGTTGCGCAGCCTGACCGCGATCGCCGACCACGGCGGCTTCCATCGCGCGGCCCAGGCGCTCGCCCTCAGCCAGTCCGCGGTCAGCCAGCATGTCCGCCGCCTGGAGAAGATGCTGGGCAAGCCCGTCGTCGAGCGCGAGGGCCGGGGCACGCGGTTCACCCCCGAGGGCCGGCTGCTGCTCGAACAGGCACGCCGTGTCCTCGCCGTCCACGACGAGGCCGTACGCACCCTGCTCGACGTCGACGGCGACACCATCACCCTCGGCTCCACCGAGCACGCCGCCGACCAGTTTTTGCCCCTGCTGACGGCGGCCGTCGAGGCGGTGCGTCCCGGCTGTCGGGTGCGGTTCCGTATCGACCGGTCGGCGCGGCTGGTGGAGGCGGTGGAGCGCGGCAGCGTCGATGTCGCCGTGTACGTCACGGAGGCCGCCGCGACGGAGGGCACGTCGGTCGGTGGCCTGCCGCTGACCTGGCACGCTCCGCCCGGCTGGGCGCCCCCGGCCGCCCCGGCGCCTGTTCCGCTGGTCGCGATCGAGGACCCCTGCGCCATCCGCCGCCGGGCCATCGCGACCCTCGCCGAGCAGGGCGTCGCGGCATCGGTGGTCGGCGACGCGGGCTATCTGGCGGGCGTCCTCGACCTGGCCCGCACCGGCCGGGGCGTGGCCCTCCTGGCCACGGTGGGCCCGGCCCCCGACGGCCTCACCCCGTACGAGGGCCTGCCGCCGGTGCCTCCGATTCCGATGAGCGCCCTGGCCCGCCCGGGAGCGGACCCGGCGACGGTGGAGGCGGCTTTCGCGGCAGTACGACAATTGTTGAGCTGAGTGCTCGGATCGATGAATCAGGGGTGCGGTACAGCGCCCCGATAGGGGCGCGGGGAACTGCGCGAAAGGCCCTCACCCGGCCCGCAGCAAACGAGCTACCTATCGGCTCAGCTTCCCAACGTCCGCGCCAGAGCGGCACGTTGCAGCGGCAGAACCTCCTCGTGCAGCTCACGCCCCCGAGCGGTCAGAGCGACCCGGACCCCCCGCCGGTCCTCCACACACATGCTCCGCTCAACCAGCCCGTCCTTCTCCAGCCGCCCGATGAGCCGCGACAGGGCGCTCTGGCTGAGATGGACCCGCCCGGCGATGTCCTGCACCCGGCACTGCTCGCCCGGGTCGGAGGCGTCCGCCGCACAGGCCGCCTCGGCGACTAGGACGTCGAGCACCTCGAAGTCACTGGCGCCCAGACCGTGCGGATGCAGTGCGCGGTCGATCTCGCACATCGTGCGGGCGTGCGCCGCCAGGATGTCCCGCCACTGGTCCGCCAGCCCCGCACCGGCCTTGTTCGTTGCCATGCACCCCATGTTAATGCGTATGCATAAAAAACGACGTGGCCGAGGTGATATGTGACCGGCGGCTCAGGCGGATCCCCGCTTGATCAGCTCGGTGGGCAGGATGACCGCCGCCGGGTCCTCGCCGCCGATCTGGGCGAGCAGTACCCGGACCATCTCGGCGCTGATCCGGTCGTAGGGCTGCCGGATGGTCGTCAGCTGGGGCCGGGCGGCCAGGGCGGCGGAGGAGTCGTCGAAGCCGCCCACCGACACATCCCCTGGGACGCTGCGTCCCGCCCGCTCCAGTGCCGTGAGCACACCCTGTGCCATCAGGTCGGACGCGACGAACACGGCGTCCAGGTCCGGGGCCCGGGCCAGCAGCTGTTCCGCGCCGGCCTCGCCGCTGGCCCGGCTGTAGTCGCCGGAGACGACGAGGCGGTCGTCGTAGTCGATGCCCTCCTCGGCGAGAACCTCGCGGTAACCGGCGAGGCGTTCCACACCGCCCGGGGTGTCGAGCGGGCCGGTCACCACGCCGATGCGGCGGCGGCCCAGCGACAGGAGATGGCGGACCATGTCCCGGGCGCCGTCCCGGTCGTCCGCCGCCACGTAGCTCACCTTGGAGCCGAGGCCGATCGGCTTGCCGCACGCGACCAGCGGTACGCCCGCCTCGCACAGCTCCTGCGCGACCGGGTCACCGGAGTGGCTGGAGACCAGCAGTACCCCGTCGACATGGCCGGCGGTGATGTACCGCGTGATGCGCCGCCGTTCGTCGTCCGTGCCCGCCAGCATCAGCAGCAGCGGGATGTCGTGCGCCGCCAGTGCCTGGGTGCAACCCCGCAGCAGGACATTGAAGTTGGGGTCCTCGAAGAAGCGTTCCTGAGGCTCCGTCAGCAGGAAGCCGATCGAGTCGGAACGTCCGGTGATGAGCGAACGGGCGTGGCGGTTCACCACGTAACCCGTCTTGCGGATGGCGGCGTTCACCGCCTCGTGGGCGGTCGGGCTGACGTAGTGCCCGCCGTTGAGCACGCGCGAGACGGTGCCTCGGGACACTCCCGCCTCGCGTGCCACGTCGTGGATCGTCGGCGGTTTGCGCCGGCCCGCGGTATTGCTCATGGTCATGACTTTACGGCTCCGGAGAGCAGGTCGAGGCTCCAGAACCGCTGGATGACCAGGAATAGAGCGATGAGCGGGATGATCGCCAGGAGCGCGCCCGTGATCACCAGTGTGTAGAGGGCCGGGGTGTTCGCTCCCTGTTCCAGAAGCGTGAACAGACCCAGGGTGATCGGGAACTTCTCGTCGTCGCTGAGCATGATGTAAGGGAGCAGGAAGTTGTTCCACACGGCCACGAACTGGAACAGGAACACCGTCACGAGGCCAGGGATCATCATCGGCAGCGCGACCCTGGTGAAGATGCGCCACTCGCTCGCGCCGTCCATCCGCCCGGCCTCGACCACGTCGGCAGGCACCGCCGCGGCGGCGTAGATCCGCGCGAGGTAGATGCCGTACGGGGAGAGGATCAGCGGCAGCAGCACGGACGCGTAGGAGTCCGTGATGTCGGCCTTCGCCAGCAGCAGGTACTGGGGGATCGCGAGGATCACCGGCGGCATCAGCACACCCGCCATCAGGACGCTGAACACCGTCTCCCGGCCCCGGAAGCGGTAGATCGCCAGCGCGTAGCCGCTGACCGCCGAGACGGCCGCCGAGAGGAGGGCGCCGAGGCCGGCGTAGAGGGCGGAGTTGCCCATCCACTTCCAGTAGACGCCGTCGCGGTAGGCGCTAAGCTCCTTCACGTTGTCCGTGAAGCCGCTGCCGGGCAGGAACGTGAACGTGGAGAACAGCTCACTGCCCGACTTCGTCGCCGCGATCACCACCCACGCCACCGGCAGCAGGCAGTACAGGGCGCCCAGCAGCAGGGTGATCGTCGGGACGAGGGCGATCCGGCTGCGCAGTGGTGGGCGCTGCGTGGTGCCCGGCCTGGTGCCCGCCGCCGTCTCGGCCTTGCCCACGGCAAGAGAACTCATCGTGCTGCCTCCTGCTTGTTACGGGAGTTCGCGGTTCGCAGGAAGCCGAACGAGAGGACCAGCGTGACGATCGCGATGATCGTCGCCTCGGCCGCGGCCGAGTAGATGTCGCCCCTGCCGAAGGCGTCCTGGTACACCTTCATCAGCGGACTCCACGTCGTGGACACGGAGTTGGTGAGCGGCTTGAGGGTGGTCGGCTCGCTGAACACCTGGAGCGTCGCGATGATCGAGAAGAAGAATGTCAGCACCAGCGAGGGCGCCACCATCGGGATCTTGATCCGCAGCGCGATCTGCAGCGGGGTGGCGCCGTCCAGCTTCGCCGCCTCGTACACCTCGGCCGGGATGGACCGCAACGAGGTGTAGATGACGATCATGTTGAAGCCGGTACCGCCCCACACCGCGATGTTGGAGAGGGCGATGTACAGCGGACCGCCGTCCAACAGGTCCGGCTGCGGCATCCCCAGTTTGTCGAGGACGAAGTAGAACGGGCTGACGTCCGGCAGGTACAGGAAGCCCCAGAGCAGCGCGGCGACGACACCCGGAACGGCGTACGGCAGGAAGATCGCGAGCCGGGTGAAGGGGGTGAGCCGCACCTTTTCCGCGTCGAGCATCAGCGCGAAGACGAGGGCGAGCCCCAGCATCACCGGGACCACGATCGCGCCGTAGCCGACCACGCGAAGGGCGCCGCTGAGCAGCTCGCTGTCGGTGAGGGCGTCGGTGTAGTTGCCGATGCCCGCCCAGACCTCCTTGCGCGCCCCGGCACCGAGGCCCAGGCCGGAGACCTTCACCTTGTGCAGGCTCAGCCAGAGCGCGTAACCGATGGGCAGCGCGAAGAAGAGGGCGAACAGGATCACCGCGGGAAGGAGGAAGGCGTACGGGGCCGACCTGACCCCGTACGACCTCCGGCGTGCGTTGGTCACTCCGCGACCCCGAAGCCCTGCTTCTTCAGGTCGGCGACCGTGTCGTCCTGCATCGTCTTCAGGGCGGCACCGAAGTCCGACTTGTTCTTCGCGGCCGAGGCGAACGCGTCCTTGAACGAGGTGTACGCCACGTTCACGTTCGGGCCCCACGCGGAGGGCGCCGTGGTCTTCGCGATCTCGGCGGCCTGGGTGTAGAAGTCCGCCTGGTTGGAGAAGAAGTCGGGCGACTTGACGAACGCGCCGCTGAGCTGGGCGCCCGTGGCGGCCGGGTAGATCCCGCCCTCCTTGGCGAGCGCGGCCAGCGCGGCACGGTCGGTGTTCAGCCAGGCGGCGAACTTCGCGGCGGCCGACTTGTGGCCCGAGTCGGTGGTGACGGCGGTGGAGGAGCCGCCCCAGCTGCCCGTCACGTCCTCGCTCGCCGACCACTGGGGGAGCGGGGCCATGGCCCACTTGCCCTTGGTGTCCGGGGCGGCCGTCGTCAGCGTGCCCGGCGCCCACACCGCGCTGACCCACGCGATCTGCTTGCCGGTGTCGAGCGCCTTGTTCCAGGCCGGGGTGTACATCGGCTGGTTGTCGATGGCGTCCTCCTTGACGAGGTCGCCCCAGAACTTGGCGACCTTCTCGGTCGCCGCGTCGTCGATGCCGACCTTCCACTTCTCGCCGGAGGTCGTCCACCACTTGGCGCCGGCCTGCTGGGCCAGACCCGCGAAGAGACCGGAGTCGTTGGCGGAGAAGGTGGTGAGGTCCTTGTCCGGGGCCTTCTTCTTCAGGTCCCGGGCGGTCTGGGCGAACTCGGCCCAGGTGGTCGGGACCTTCAGGCCGTACTCCTTGAAGAGGTCCTCGCGGTAGTAGAACATCATCGGCCCGATGTCCTGCGGCACCGCGTACACCGCGTCCGTGCCCAGCGTCGTCTGCTGCCAGACACCGTCGGCGAAGTCCTTCTTCACGTCGCCGACCTCGCCCGAGATGTCCGCGAGCGCGTCATTGCTGACCAGGGTCGGCAGCGCCTGGTACTCGGCCTGCACCAGGTCCGGCGCCTTCTTGGCCTTGTGCGCGGTGAGGATCTTGGTGACCAGGGTGTCGCCGGAGGCCTGCTTCTTCACCGTGACGGTGATCTGCTGCTCCTTGCCCGGCCCCTTGTTCCACAGGTCGACGACCTTGTCCATGCCGGGCGTCCAGGTCCAGTACGTCAGCGACACCGGGCCCGACTGGGCTTCGCTGTCGTCGTCCGACCCGCAAGCGGCGAGTGTGGTGGCGCCGAGCGTGACGGCGACTGCGGTTGCCACGAGGCGCCACTGCTTCGTGTTCGGCATGGAACGTTCTCCCCTGACCTGGTGGGGTCCTCGCCTGTTGCGAAGACCCGCCATCCTTCTGTGAGCGTTCACAGTAGAGAAACACACCGGACACTTGTCAATGGTTGTTTCAGTGCGGTTATCTAGGGCCCGCACCGCGAAAGCTGTGTGTGCACGTTCCCAAGATATGTTCCACAGTGACCCACCAACCGGGAGACATTCCATGCCGGAGACCACCCCCACAGGCCTCACCGGGCTTGCCTTCGGCGGGGACTACAACCCCGAGCAGTGGCCGGAAAGCGTCTGGCCGGAGGACGTCCGGCTGATGCGTGAGGCCGGCGTCACGATGGTCAGCGTCGGAATCTTCTCGTGGGCCCTGCTGGAGACCGCGCCCGGGGTGTACGACTTCGGCTGGCTCGACCGTCTGCTGGACCTGCTCCACGAGAACGGCATCCGCGCCGACCTCGGTACGCCCACGGTGGCCCCGCCGGCCTGGTTCTACCGCGAGCACCCGGACGCGCTGCCCGTCACGCCCGAGGGCGTGCGCTACGAGTTCGGCTCCCGCGCCGCGATCTGTCACAGCAACGCCGACTACCGCGCCGCCGCCGCCGACATCACCACGCGGCTCGCCGAGCGCTACGGCGCCCACCCGGCGCTCGCCATGTGGCACGTGCACAACGAGTACGGCGTCCCCGTCTCCGCCTGCTACTGCGACTCCTGCGCGGCCCACTTCCGCCGCTGGCTGGAGACGGCGTACGGGACGGTCGACGGCGTCAACGAGGCCTGGGGAACGGCCTTCTGGGGCCAGCGGTACACCACCTTCGAACAGATCAACCCGCCGCGCGCCGCACCCACGGTCGGCAACCCGGGCCAGGCCCTCGACTACAAGCGGTTCGCCGACGCCACCATGCGTGAGAACTTCGTGATGGAGCGGGACATCCTGCACCGTCTGGCGCCCGGCATCCCGGTCACCACCAACTTCATGACCGCGCTCAGCCAGTGCGACTCCGTCGACTACTGGGCCTGGGGCCGCGAGGTCGACATCGTCACCAACGACCACTACCTGATCACCGACGGCCGCCGCACCCACGTCAACCTGGCGATGGCCGCCGACCTCACCCGCTCCGTCGGCGGCGGCGCCCCCTGGATCCTGCTGGAGCACTCCACCTCGGGCGTCAACTGGCAGGCCCGCAACCCCGCGAAGGCACCGGGCCAGATGGCCCGCAACTCCCTCGCCCATGTGGCCCGGGGCTCCGAGGGCGCGATGTTCTTCCAGTGGCGCCAGTCCCGGCGCGGCGCCGAGAAGTTCCACTCGGCGATGCTCCCGCACGGCGGCACCGAGACCCGCGTCTGGCGCGAGGTCGTCGAGCTCGGCGCCTCCCTCGACTCGTTGGCCTCCATCCGCGCCACCCGTACGGTCGCCGACGTCGCCGTCCTGTGGGACTGGCACTCCTGGTGGGCGCAGAACCTCCAGTGGCGCCCCAGCGAGGACCACGACCCGCGCGAGCGCGCCGACGCCTTCTACGAGGCCCTGTACGACCGCCACCTCACCGTCGACTTCGCCCACCCGGAAGCCGACTTGTCGGCCTGTCCCCTTGTCGTCGTTCCCGCCCTGTACCTGATGACGGAGGCCGCCGGGAACAACCTCAGGGAGTACGTCGAGAACGGCGGCACCCTCGTCGTCTCGTACTTCTCCGGCATCGTCGACGAGCACGACGCCGTGCACGAGGGCCCCTACCCGGGTGCCCTGCGCGACGTACTCGGCCTGACCGTCGAGGAGTTCTCGCCGTTGCTCCAGGGCGACTCCGTGCGCATCACCGGCCCCGACGGCTCCGAGCTGACCGGCGACGTGTGGACCGAGTTCGTCGTGCCGCGCGGCGCCGAGACCGTCTGGACGTACGCCGACGGACTCACCGCCGGCCAACCTGCCGTCACCCGCCACCGCCTCGGCGAGGGCACCGCCTGGTACGTGTCGACCCGCCTCGACGCGCACGGCCTGGACGCCCTGCTCGGCCGGGCCGCCGAGGAGGCCGGCATCGCAGCCCGCGCCGACCTCCCGCACGACGTCGAACTCGTCCGCCGTACCGGCGAGTCGGGCACCTACCTGTTCGCCGTCAACCACACCGCGTCGGACGCCAAGGTGCCCCTGGAGGCACCCGGCACCGAACTGCTGACGGGCGAACGAGCCGCGGGCCGCCTCGCGCTGCCCGCCGGGGCCGTCCGGGTCGTACGACTCGACGGCTGAACTCGACGGCTGAGCCGCAAGTTCCCCTCCGCCCGTGCGTGCCACGAGAGCCGCGGGCGGAGGGGCCCCTCCTACCCCTCGGGAGGGACACCCCCAACCCATCACGTCGAAGGGACGACGGACGACGATGTTCCATCCCAGACGCACACCCAGGCGCACACTCAGGGCCCTGCTGCTCCCGCTCGCCGCGGGCCTCGCCCTCACCGCGCTCCCCGCCACCTCGGCCCAGGCGGCCAGTACGCTCACCAACGGCGGCTTCGAGGCCGACGGTTCGGGCGCGGCCGTCCCGGGCGGCTGGTCGGAGTACGGCGACACGGCTGCCTCCTACGTGGAGTCCGGTGGCCACGGCGGCAGTTACCGCCTGTCCCACTACTCCGCCTCCGCCTACAAGGTGGAGACCTACCAGTACCTGTCCGGGCTGACCAACGGCAACTACAAGCTCACCGCGTGGGTGCGCTCGGGTGGCGGCCAGAAGTCGGCCTACATAGCGCTGAAGAACTGCGGCAGCGCCGAGCAGCGCACCGACCTGCCCGTCTCCGCCAGCGGCTGGATCCGCATCGTCGTGCCGATCGCGGTGACGAACAACCAGTGCACGATCAGCGTCAACTCCGATGCCAACGCGGGCAACTGGATCAACGTCGACGACCTGGCCTTCGCCTCCGGCACGGGCGGGCTGTCCGTCAAGGGCGCCGACATCTCCTCCCTTCCCAAGAGCGAGGCGCTGGGCGGCACTTACAAGACCAGCTCCGGTACGACCTCGGACGCGCTCACCGTCCTGAAGAACTCGGGCATGAACTACGCGCGGGTCAAGGTCTGGGTCAACCCGGCCGACAACTACAACAACAAGGCGCGCGTTCTCGCCCTCGCCAAGCGCATCAAGGCGCAGGGCATGAAGCTGCTGGTCGACTTCCACTACTCGGACATCTGGGCCGACCCGGGTGCCCAGACCAAGCCGTCCGCGTGGGCCGGACACTCGTACAGCCAGCTGAAGACCGACGTCTACAACCACACGTACGACGTTCTGGGCGCCCTCAAGTCCCAGGGCACCACCGCCGACATGGTCCAGGTCGGCAACGAGATCAACGGCGGCATGCTGTGGTCCGAGGGCTCGACCGACAACTGGTCGCAGCTCGCCGGGCTGCTCAACTCCGGCTACAACGCGGTCAAGGCGGTCAACTCCGGCACGGCCGTGGCGCTGCACCTGGCCAAGGGCGGCGATCTGTCGGGCACCCGCTGGTGGTTCGACAGCGCGGTCTCCAACGGCGTGAAGTTCGACGCCATCGGCCTGTCGTACTACGGCTACTGGCACGGTTCGCTCTACGACTTCCAGACCACTCTGGACGACGCGGCCTCCCGCTACGGCAAGCCGGTGTTCGTCGCCGAGACGGCCTACCCGTTCCGGCTGGACAGCAAGGACGCGCACGAGAACATCATCGACACGACTGGTGAGCTCGTCTCCGGGTACGCGGCGTCCACGGCCGGGCAGTCGGCCTGGTTCCGGGACATCCTGAACATCGTGGAGGCCGTTCCGAACGGCCGCGGCCTCGGGGTCTTCTACTGGGAGGCGACCTGGACCGCGGTCACCGGCAACGGCTGGGACCCCACGGACGCCTCCTCCGGCAACGGCTGGGAGAACCAGGCCCTGTTCGGCTACGACGACAAGGCGCTCCCCGCGATGACGTGGTTCAGCCACCGCTGAGCCGGAAGTGACCGGGGCCCGGCTGCCTGAGGGGGGTGGCCGGGCCTCTGCGCGTGGGGATGCAAGGGCTTGTTCGAACTCACGTGCGTGACGGAAAGAGTTCGACCTCGGCCAAGAGGAGCGAAGCCCCGGACGCGGCGGCCCCGACTGCGGGACATTGGGAGACACGGCACGCGGTGACCGGGACGAGGAGGCGCGATGCTGAAGAGACCGGTAGGCGGGCAACGCCTGGAGATCCTGGAGTGGCTGAAGGACCCGGGCGCGCACTTCCCGCCCCAACGACACGGCGATCCCGTCGAGGACGGCGTGACGGCGGCGGCCGTCGCCGCGAAACTCGGCGTCCCCCTCTCCGTCGCCACGACCCATCTGGGCCTTCTGGCGGGCATCGGCGCGGTCCGGACGAAACGGATCCGCTGGCGCACCTTCTATCGGCCCGACGAGGTGCGCATCGCGGAGGTGGCCCGCATGTTCGAGAAGGGTTGGTAGTAGAGGGCTGTCCGTCGGCGGAGTGTTCTGCGGGCCGGCGGGGGCTTGTCGCCCCCTCGCTCAGGGCTTCTCCCTCAGCGCCTCAAGGGCCTGGGGGACCCCCATCGCGCGGAGCCGCAGATCGGTACGGCCCGGCGCCCCTGTCGGGACGCGGCCCCCGTACCCCCCGCATTACCCTGTTGACCGGCCGCGATCCCCGCGCGCGGCGCGGCGGTGGGGCCCGCCGTATCCGAACCGAGTCCCTGCTTGCGCATACAGGCGCGTAGGAGACGTACGGCCATGACAGCCCCCGACATCCCGACCGGGACCGCCGCCGCCCAGCCGCGCCCATCCGTCCTCCTCGGGCAGGCACCCGTCGTCGCGGTGGTCGCGATCGGCGGCGCGATCGGCGCCTGCGCCCGGTACGCGGCCTCGTTGGCGTGGCCCGCGCGGACCGGCGGCTTCCCCTGGACCACTTTCTGGGTCAACGTCGTCGGCTGTGCCGTGATCGGCGTGTTCATGGTGGCCGTCACGGAGATCTGGACCGCCCGCCGCCTCGTACGCCCCTTCTTCGGCACCGGAGTGCTCGGCGGCTTCACCACCTTCTCGACGTACGCCGTCGACATCCAGAAACTGGTCGACCACGGCCACCCCGGCACCGGGCTCGCGTACCTCGCCACGACCCTGCTCGCGGCCCTCGCCGCCGTGACGCTCGCCGCGACCGCGACCCGCCGGGTCCTGAAGCGGAGGCGACGATGACAAGGCTGACCGGCGGCGCCCCGTGTGTGACCCTCCTCATCGACGGCGAGGTCATCCGGAATGTCCGCCGGACCAAGGCCGAACCGGGCAAAACGGATGGGAAAGGTAAGAACTCGTTGTGAACTGGCTGCTCGTGATCGCGGGCGGAATGGTCGGCGCGCCCCTCCGCTATCTCACCGACAGGATCGTCCGGTCCCGCCACGACACGGTCCTCCCCTGGGGCACCCTCGCCGTCAACGTCACCGGTTGCCTGATCCTCGGCCTGCTCACCGGCGCCGCCCCGGGCCCGAACCTCCAGCTGCTCCTGGGTACGGGACTGTGCGGCGCGCTGACCACGTACTCGACCTTCTCGTACGAGACGCTGCGGCTGGCCGAGGACGGGGCCGGTCTCTTCGCCGTCGCCAACGTCATGGTGAGCGTGGTGGCCGGTCTCGGGGCGGCTTTCGCGGGCGTGTGGGTGGGCGGGGCGCTGTAGACAGGGGGCGTCCGGGCCTTGCCGGTGTGTAGTAGGACTGACCCCGCCGCTGCCCGTCCCTCCCCAGCAGAACTGGATTCCATGAGCGCCATCTCCGTCGGTCAGGCCGTCGTCCTCGGAGCCGTCGAGGGGGTGACCGAGTTCCTGCCGGTCTCCTCGACCGGCCATCTGAAGATCGTCGAGGGGCTGATGAGTATCCCCGTCGACGACGACGCCGTGGTCGGGTTCTCGGCCGTCATCCAGGTCGGCGCGATCGCCGCCGTGTTCGTGTACTTCTTCAAGGACATCGTCCGGATCGTCTCCGCCTGGGGGAGGGGCCTGCGGAACCGCGACGAGCGTGACCACCACGACTACAAGTTCGCCTGGTGGGTCATCTACGCCACCATCCCGATCGTCGTCGTGGGCCTCGCCGCCAAGCCGCTGATCGAGGGCCCGCTGGCCTCGCTGTGGGTGGTCGCCGCCTCGCTGATCGTCGGGAGCGGGGTGATGTGGGCCGCGGACCAGATGGGCCGGCACAAGCGCGGCGAGGACGACACCACCTTCAAGGACGCGATGCTGGTGGGCAGTTCACAGATCCTCGCCCTGCTGTTCCCCGGCTTCTCCCGCTCCGGCGCCACCATGTCGACGGCGCTGATCCTCGACCTCGACCGGGTCGCCGCCACCCGGCTCTCCTTCTTCCTCGGCATTCCCGCCCTGACCGGCGCCGGGCTGTACGAGCTGAAGGACGCCCTGGGTGCGGGCGTGGGCGTCGCGCCGCTGGCCGTCGGCACGGCGGTGTCCTTCGTCGTCGCCTACGGCTCCATCGCCTGGCTGCTGAAGTTCGTCGCCAAGCACTCCTTCAACGCCTTCGTGATCTACCGGATCGTCGTGGGCGTACTGCTGTTCGGGCTGCTGGGCGCGGGTGTACTGAACTGAGCCGGCCGGGGTCCGAGGCCGGGGCGAAAGGCGGTCCCCGGCCTCACACCCTTGACAGTGCCGTCCCTTCACCCGCAGGATCACCCCCGTGAACCTGTCAGACAGCCAGACAGGTGGCTCGGTGCCGCGGCGCGTCAGCGCGATGGAAGCGGTCCTCGGTCATCTGCGCAGCGCCATCGAGCGCGGAGATTACGCCGTCGGGGACAAGCTCCCCTCCGAGGCCGAGCTGTGCCGACGCCTGGAGGTGAGCCGGCCCGTGCTGCGGGAGGCCCTGCGGGCCCTGCAGACCATGGGCCTGACCGTCTCCAGGACCGGCAAGGGCACCTTCGTGGTGTCCAGCACCGTCGAGGACCCCACCTTCGGCGACTACGCGGCCAGCGACCTCCTCGAAGTCCGCCGGCACGTCGAGATCCCGGTCGCCGGCTACGCGGCCCTGCGGCGGACCCCCGAGGACCTCGACCACCTCGCGCACCTGCTGGACCGCATGGAGCACGAGACCGACACCACCGCGTGGGTCGCCATGGACACCCTCTTCCATCTGGCCGTGGCGCAGGCCGCCCAGAACCCGGTGTTCCGCCGGGTGATCGAGGAGATCCGGGACGCGCTGGCCCGTCAGTCGGCCTTCCTGAACGAACTGGGCGGCCGACGCGAGCAGTCCAACCGCGAGCACCGGGCGATCGTCGAGGCGCTGATCGACCGCAGCGAGGACGACGCGGTCGCGGCCATGTCCCATCACCTCGACCGGGTCTCCACGACCCTCACCGACATCGTGCGCGCCGCGCACACGGACACCCCCCACGAGACATCCCCGGAAGGCGGACCCGAGGCGTGAGCGAGCAATCCCTGCAGGACGGCACGAAGAACAGTGCGGCGAACGGTACGGCGCAGAAGAAGGCCGTACACGTCGACGCCGGGGACGCGGGCTACAGCAAGTCGCTGAAGGCCCGGCACGTCAACATGATCGCCATCGGCGGAGCCATCGGCACCGGCCTGTTCCTCGGCGCCGGCGGCCGGCTGGCCGACGCCGGCCCGTCCCTCTTCATCGCCTACGCGGTCTGCGGCGTCTTCGCCTTCCTCGTCGTCCGGGCACTGGGCGAGCTCGTCCTGTACCGGCCCTCGTCCGGCGCCTTCGTGTCGTACGCCCGTGAGTTCCTGGGCGAGAAGGGCGCCTACATCGCAGGCTGGATGTACTTCCTGAACTGGGCCACCACCGGCATCGCCGACATCACCGCGGTGGCCCTCTACACCCACTACTGGGGCCTGTTCTCCGACATCCCGCAGTGGGTGCTCGCGCTGATCGCCCTGGCGGTCGTCCTCACCGTGAACCTGATCTCGGTGAGGATGTTCGGCGAGATGGAGTTCTGGTTCGCCATCATCAAGGTCAGCGCCCTCGTCGTCTTCATGCTGATCGGCATCTTCCTGCTGGTCACCCAGCACGAGGTCGACGGCACCACCCCCGGCCCGTCCCTGATCACCGACAACGGCGGCGTCTTCCCCAACGGCCTGCTGCCCATGCTGCTGATCATCCAGGGCGTCGTCTTCGCCTACGCCTCCGTCGAACTCGTGGGTGTCGCGGCGGGCGAGACCGAGAACCCCGAGAAGATCATGCCGAAGGCGATCAACTCGATCATGTGGCGTGTCGGTCTCTTCTACGTCGGCTCGGTCGTCCTCCTCTCGATGCTGCTGCCGTGGAACAAGTACACGTCGGGCGAGAGCCCCTTCGTGACCGTCCTGTCCAACATCGGCATCCCGGCAGCGGGCGGCGTGATGAACCTGGTCGTCCTCACGGCGGCCATGTCGTCCCTCAACTCGGGCCTGTACTCCACCGGCCGCATCCTGCGCTCGATGGCGATGTCCGGCTCCGCGCCGAAGTTCACCGGCAACATGAGCCGCAGCCAGGTCCCGTACGGCGGCATCCTGCTCACCAGCGGTTTCTGCGTACTCGGTGTCGGCCTGAACTTCGTCGTCCCCGCCGACGCGTTCGAGATCGTGCTGAACTTCGCCGCGATCGGCATCCTCGCCACCTGGGGCATGATCATGGTCTGCCACCTGGTGTTCTGGCGGAAGACCGAGAACGGCGAGCTGACCCGCCCGAGCTACCGCCTCCCCGGCTCCCCGTGGACCGAACTCGTGACGCTGGCCTTCCTCGCCTCGGTCCTCGTCCTGATGTACGCCGACGGCGGCGCCGGCCGCACCACCGTGCTGTGTCTCCCGCTGATCGCCGGGGTACTGGTCGCCGGCTGGTACGGCGTCCGCGGACAGGTGGCCCGCAAGGCCGCCGAAGCGAACGCGGCCGGCGAATCCACCCAAGCCGGCGGGTCGGCCGGAGCCGACGCGTGAACCACGCGGTGATGCAGGATGAAGTAATGCAGGAAGCAGCGCAGACAGCCATGTACGGCAGTTCTCTGGCGGACGCCCCCGCGATCCGCGAACCCCTCCACTCGCCCGTCGCGCACCTGGTGCGCGGCGGGGTCACCGAGGGCATCCACTACGGTTCCGTCGTCGTCCTCGGCGCCGACGGCCAGGTGGAGCTGCAGGTGGGCGACATCGAGGCGGCCTTCTATCCGCGCTCGGCCCTGAAGCCGGTGCAGGCGGTGGCCATGCTCAGGGCAGGACTGCCCCTCGACGGCGAACTGCTCTCCCTGGCCGCCGCCAGCCACTCCGGCGAGGAACGCCACCTGGCAGGCTCGCGCCGCATCCTGGAGCTGGCCGGCCTGGCCGAGGACGATCTGCGCAACGTGCCGGACCTGCCGTTCGACCCGGTCGTCCGGGACACCTGGATACGCGAGGGCCGGCTGCCCTCCCGTCTCGCCCAGAACTGCTCCGGCAAGCACGCGGCCATGCTCTACACCTGCGAGCTGGGCGGCTGGCCCCTCGACAGCTACCTCGACCCGGGCCACCCCCTCCAGCAGGCGATCGCCGAGATCGTCGAGGACCTCACCGGCCAGCGCATCGCCCGGGTGACCGTCGACGGCTGCGGAGCACCCCTCTTCTCCATCTCCCTGCATGGCCTTGCCCGCGCCGCGGCCCGGATCACCACCGCCGCCCCGGGCACCCCGGAGGCGCTGGTCGCCGACGCGATGCGCGACCACGCCGAGATGGCCTCCGGTTCCGGCCGGGACGTGGCCGCGCTGATGCGGGCCGTACCCGGGCTGCTCAGCAAGGACGGCTTCGAGGGCGTCCAGGTCGCCGCCCTCCCGGACGGCCGGGCTGTCGCGGTGAAGATCGCCGACGGCGCGAACCGGGCCCGCGTTCCGGTGACGGCGGCGGCACTTGCCCGGGTCGGCGTGGACCCGGAGTTGCTCACCGAGTTCGCGGGTGAGGCTCTGCTGGGCGGCGGCCGTGAGGTCGGACGGGTCCGACCTGCCCGTGCGCTCGATCCGGTACCGCGGCGGTAGGGGGATCCGCGCGGATTTCTTCGCCCCCGCCGCCCCTGCCCTGCCCGGCCCATCCCGTTCCTGGGGGCTGCGCCCCCAGACCCCCCTTCGGCCCTGAAGGGGCCTCGTCCTCAAACGCCGGACGGGCTGGATAGGTGGGCTTCGTCCTCAAACGCCGGACGGGCTGGATAGGCGGGCCTCGTTCTCGAACTCCCCCAGAGGGGGGTACCCCCAGACGGGCTGAATCGCCAGCCCCCTTCACGAAAGCAGGCCCACCCAGCCATGACCGCCGCAGCCACCCGCAGCGAACACGACCTGCTCGGCGACCGTGACGTTCCCGCCGAGGCGTACTGGGGTGTCCACACCCTGCGCGCCACGGAGAACTTTCCCATCACCGGCATGACCATCTCCGCCTACCCGCACCTCATCGACGCCCTCGCCGCCGTCAAGGAGGCCGCCGCCCTCGCCAACGAGGAACTCGGGCTGCTGGAGCCGAGGAAGGCCGCCGCGATAGCCGAGGCGTGCCGGGAGATCCGGGGCGGCGGGCTGCACGACCAGTTCGTGGTGGACGTCATCCAGGGCGGGGCGGGCACCTCGACGAACATGAACGCCAACGAGGTGGTCGCCAACCGGGCGTTGGAGCTGCTGGGCCACGAGAAGGGCCAGTACCAGCACCTGCACCCCAACGAGGACGTCAACCTCGGACAGTCCACCAACGACGTCTACCCGACCGCCGTCAAGGTCGCGACCGTCTTCGCGGTGCGGGAACTGCTCAAGGCGATGACCGTGCTCCAGGACGCCTTCGCCCGCAAGGCGGTCGAGTTCCACGACGTGCTGAAGATGGGGCGTACGCAGCTCCAGGACGCCGTTCCGATGACACTCGGGCAGGAGTTCTCGGCGTACGCCGTGATGATCGAGGAGGACCGCAGCCGTCTCGCGGAGGCGGTCGAGCTGATCCACGAGATCAACCTCGGCGCCACCGCCATCGGCACGGGCCTCAACGCCCCCGCCGGATATGCCGAGTCGGCCCGCCGTCACCTCTCCGCGATCACCGGACTGCCGCTCGTCACGGCCGCCAACCTGGTCGAAGCCACCCAGGACTGCGGGGCGTTCGTCCAGATGTCGGGGGTGCTCAAGAGGGTCGCCGTCAAGCTCTCCAAGAGCTGCAACGACCTGCGCCTGCTGTCCTCCGGGCCGCGCGCCGGGCTCGGCGAGATCAACCTGCCGCCGGTGCAGGCGGGTTCGTCGATCATGCCCGGCAAGGTGAACCCGGTGATCCCCGAGGTCGTCAACCAGGTCGCGTTCGAGGTGATCGGCAACGACGTCACCATCACCATGGCCGCGGAGGCCGGACAGCTCCAGCTCAACGCCTTCGAGCCGATCATCCTGCACTCCCTCTCGGAGTCCATCACCCACCTGCGCGCCGCCTGCCTCACGCTCGCCGAACGCTGCGTCGACGGCATCACCGCCAACACCGAGGCGCTGCGCGCAAGCGTGGAGAACTCCATCGGCCTGGTCACCGCTCTCAACCCTTACATCGGGTACACGGCGGCCACCGACATCGCCAAGGAGGCGCTCGTCAGCGGCCGGGGCGTCGCCGAACTCGTCCTGGAAAAGGGTCTGTTGCCCGCCGAACGACTCGCCGACCTGCTGCGCCCCGAGATCCTGGCGGGCAACGGCGCATAGCGCTCCGCTGCGGGCCGGCGGGGGCCGGTCGTGCCCGTGTGGCGGAGCCGCATATCGACACAGCCCCGCGCCCCTGTCGGGGCGTTGTCGCGCACGCGACTTCACCAGGACCGCTCAGGCACGAACGCGCACCAGGACCGGTACGAAGGGAGAATGGCGATCATGGCACCAGCTCCTTCGCCCTCGTCCTCGCCCCCGACCTTCCTGCCGGTCCTGGAGCGCATCGCCGAGGAGATCGAACGCACTCCCGGCCGCGGGCGCCCCGCCGACTACATCCCGGCGCTCGCCGCCCGCGACCCACGCAGCTTCGGCATGGCCGTCGCCGAACTCGACGGCACGGTGTACGGGGTGGGGGACTGGCGGGAACCGTTCTCCGCGCAGTCCGTCACCAAGGTCTTCACCCTCGCCCTCGACCTGGCCCGCGAGGGCGACGAACTCTGGGAGCACGTCGGCCGCGAACCGTCCGGCAATCCCTTCAACTCCCTGATCCAGCTGGAGTACGAGAGCGGCATCCCGCGCAACCCGTTCATCAACGCGGGCGCCCTCGTCGTCACCGACCGCCTGCACACCCGTACCGGGGACGCGGCCGGCACGCTCCTCGACTTTTTGCGCACGGAGTCCGGCAACCCCGGGCTCACCTTCGACAAGGAGGTGGCCGCCTCCGAGGCCGGACGCGGTCACCGCAACGCCGCCCTCGCCCACTTCATGGCCTCGTACGGCAACATCGACAACCCCGTCCCCGAGCTGCTGGAGCAGTACTTCCGTCAGTGCTCGGTCGAGGCGTCCTGCGCCGACCTCGCCCTCGCATCGGCCTTCCTGGCCCGCCACGGTGTCCGGGCCGACGGCACCCGACTCCTTACCCAGAGCCAGTCCAAACAGATCAACGCCATCATGCTGACCTGCGGCACCTACGACGCGGCAGGCGACTTCGCCTACCGCGTGGGCCTCCCCGGCAAGAGCGGAGTGGGCGGCGGCATCATCGCGATCGTCCCGGGCCGCTGCACGCTGTGCGTGTGGAGCCCAGGGCTGGACGAGCGGGGCAACTCGGTGGCTGGGGTGGCAGCCCTGGACCGCTTCACGACACTGACGGGAGTATCGGTCTTCTGATGAGGGGCGCGCCCCCAGGGGCGCGGGGCTGTGCGTGATGCGGCTACCGCCGAGAGTGGGGGAGTGACAAGCCCCACCGGCCGGCAGCCGACCACACCCACCCAGCGGTAACGCACAGGCCCCCACCCGGAAGGCACCCCGTAGCCCTCCGTCCACCAACCCTTGCCACGCTGCACAGGTGAAGGCTCCCCCGACAACCCTCTCCCGATGCCAGGCCATGGGCCTGATCGGCACCGCATGCCTCGCCCTCGGCGGCGAGACCGCCGGAGCCCTCCCCGTACGGGAACTCATCGCACCCTCCACCGGCCGCGCCGCACTGGGCCTGGTAGGCGTCTACTTCGGCGTCGTCCTGCTGATAGCCGCCTGGATCCTGCTCGGCAGACTCGTCCGGGGCCCGGAGCCGCCCACCGTACGGTCCCTGATGCTCGTCCTCGTCGTCTGGGCGGCCCCGCTCCTCCTCGCCCCACCCCTGTTCAGCCGGGACGTCTACAGCTATCTGGCCCAGGGCGCGATGGTCGACGCGCACATGGATGTGTACACGCAAGGCCCCGCCCTGCTCGGCGGGCCGCTCGCCGCCGAGGTCGCCCCGGTGTGGCAGCAGACCGGCGCCCCCTACGGCCCGGTGTTCCTCGCCGTCGCGTCCGGGCTCTCCGGACTGACCCGGGGCGAGATCCCCGCCGGCCTGTTCGGCCTGCGGCTGGTCGCGTTGCTCGGCGTGGCGCTGATGGCGGCGGCCCTGCCCCGTCTCGCCCGGCACAGCGGCGCCGACCCGGCCGCCGCGCTCTGGCTCGGTGCCCTCAACCCGCTGGTCCTGCTGCACCTGGTGGCAGGCGCCCACAACGACGCGATCATGCTCGGGCTGCTCGGCGTCGGCCTGGTGGCCGCGCTGGGCCGGTGGCCGGTACTCGGCGCCGTACTCGTCACGCTCGCCGCCCTCGTCAAGGCACCCGCCGTTCTCGGCCTCGCCGCGGTCGTGGCGCTCCAGATCCGCGCGGGCCGCAGCCCGGTGCGGGCGGTACTGACCACCGCGGGCGCGGCAGCCGCCACCACCGTCGGCGTCACCGCGCTGGCCGGAACCGGCTACGGCTGGATAGGCGCCCTGAAAACCCCGGTGTCACCCCAGAACTGGGCTCTCACCAGTCTTCTCGGGCGCGCGACGGCCGCCGCGCTCACGAAGATCGGCAGCGATCTGGCACCGCTCGCCGTCCCGGCCTGGCATCTGCTCGGCATCGCCGTCACGGTCCTCGCCGTCGCCTTCATATGGCTGCGCCGCCCACGACTCAGCCCGCTCTACGCCCTCGGCCTCAGCCTGGCCGTCGTGGTCGTCCTCGGCCCGGCGATCCGGCCCTGGTACGCCCTGTGGGCCCTGTTCCTCATCGCCGCCGCGGCGCCCAGCACCTCCGTACGCCACCGCCTCGCCGCCGTCACCGGGGTCGTCGCGCTCCTGGCCATGCCGAGCGGTGCGCCCGCCGGGACCGAGGAACTGATCCTTGCCGTCTCCGGTGGCGCGCTGGCCGTGGTCGTCCTCTGGCAGGCCCACCAGACGGCCAGGACACCTCTGAGGGAGAGCACGGTATGAGCCCGGTGAGACTGCCCCGCACCGACCGGGAACGGCTGCTCCTGGTGCTCGTCCTCGTCGTCACGGTGACCGTGTTCACGGCGACCGTGCCGCTGCTGCGCGGCTGGTTCGACCTGCGGGTCTACTACGGGACCGTCGACACCTGGGTCCACCACGGCGGCCGGATCTACGACTACCGGGTGCCCGGCACGACGTACGGCTTCACCTATCCGCCGTTCGCGGCCGTCAGCATGCTGCCGATGGCGCTGCTCGGGCTGCGCGCCGCGATCACCGCCGCGTTGCTCCTCAACCTGGCGGCGCTCGGCGCGGTGGTGTGGATGACCGCCGGACCCGTGCTGCGCCCGTACGGCTGGTACGGCTGGGCCCTGACCGGCTGTGTGCTGGCACTGTTCGAACCCGTCCGCGACACCGTCAGCTTCGGCCAGGTGAACCTCGTCCTGCTGGCCCTCGTCCTCACCGACGCCTGGCTGCTGACGACCGGGCGGACCCGCTGGGCGGGGATCGGGATCGGGCTCGCCGCTGCCATCAAGCTGACTCCCGCGCTCTTCATCGGGTTGCTGCTGCTCGCCGGGCGGCGGCGGGCCGCCGGGGTCGCGACGGCCGTCGCCGCGGCGGCCACCGCGCTCGCGGTGTGGGTCGCGCCGGACGCCTCGCGCTTCTACTGGAGCGATGCGTTGTGGGACACCGAGCGCATCGGGAAGGCGGCGTACGTCTCCAACCAGTCGCTCCAGGGTGTGCTGGCGCGGCTGGCGGCACCGGGTGAACCCAGCCGTGCCGTGTGGCTGGTGTTGGTGGTGGTCGTCCTCGCTGTCTGGACGTGGCGGGCTCGCCGGGCCGTCGCCGTGGGGGACTGGTGGGCCGCGTTCGCCCTCACCGGGCTGACCGCGTGTCTGGTCAGCCCGATCACCTGGGTCCACCATCTCGTCTGGCTGCTCCCGTCGTTCGCCGTCCTGCTGCGCACCGGGCACGCGCGCGTGGCGGGCGCTGTGTACGCGGTGCTGTGTACGAGTGTCGTGTGGCTGTGGTTCGACGACGCGTCCGGTGTCGACGGCTTCGTCGGCGGCAGCGCGTACGTCTGGGTCACCCTCGGGCTGCTGCTGTGGCTGCCGGTGGACGACGCCGTTCAGACCCGCTTCGGGACCACGATCCGCAACACCAGCGACACCGCTCCGGCACCGACCACGGCCGCTCCGAGGATCGTCCAGGTCTCCGGCCAGCCCGGCCCGCTGTCGGACGCCACGGTGGCGGGGACCGGCACCGGCACCGGCACCGATGCCTCCGGGCCCGCCTGCGCCACAGGCCGCGCGGCGACCAGCGAGCCGACGGGAGTCACGCGTCCGGCGGCCCCGAAGCCCCAGTCGAGCAGCGAGCGGGCCTCCTCGTAGACGGCGAACCCACCGCCGTCCTGAGGGTTCATCACCGTGACGACCAGGGTGCGCCCGCCCCGGCGCGCGGCGGCGACCAGTGTGTTGCCGGCCTTGCTGGTGTAGCCGTTCTTGACGCCGATCACCCCCCGGTAGCGCTCGACGCCGTTGGCGCCGGTCAGCAGCCGGTTGGTGTTCTGGATCTCGTACGACCAGCCGCCCCCGCCCGGGAACCTCGCGTAGGCCGTGCCGCAGTACGCGGCGAAGTCGGCGTTGCGCAGCCCGGTCCGGCCGAACACCGCGAGGTCGTACGCCGACGACACCTGCCCCGACGTGTCGTAGCCGTCGGGCGAACGCACGTGGGTGTCGCGGGCGCCCAGCGAGCGGGCCTTGGCCTGCATCCGGACGGCGGTGTCGCGCCAGCCCCCGCTCATGGCGGATAGGACGTGCACGGCGTCGTTCCCGGAGTTGAGGAACACCCCCCGCCACAGGTCGGAGACACGGTACGTACGCCCCGCCGCGACCCCGACCAGACTGCTGCCGGCCCCGATGCCCGCCAGATCGGCCTCGGTGACCTTGTGCCGCAGGCCCGCGGGCAGGGTGGGCAGCACGGTGAGGGCGAAGAGTGTCTTGAGCGTGCTGGCCGGTGGCAGTTTGCGGTGCGCGTTGTGCGCGGCGAGCACCTCACCGGTGCCGGCGTCGGCCACCAGCCACGACAGCGCGGACACGTCCCGGGGAAGGCGGGGCGCTCCGGGGCGGAGCCGGGCCTGGGTGCCGGAGCGGTACAGCAGCCGCGCGCCCGCCGCCGTCGGCGTGACCGGGTCGGCACCGGTGCGGGCGGACGCCGTGACGGGCGTGAGCGCCAGCACGCCCGTCACGCACAGCGCACAGCAGGAGGCGGCGATCCGGGAAGAGAATCTGATGGTCATACCGCAAACGTAAGAATGGACGTGCCGCACGAGGCGCTGCCGGGGCCGAAGACCGGCCCCGAACACCCGGATGCCACACCGGGGAGCACACAGGCGCCCAAAGGTGTGGCTACTCGGCGGGCAGTGTCGGCTGGATGCGGCGTAGGAAGGTCGCGTTGTCCGGGGTGTCGCGGAGCCGCTCCAGGAGGGTCTCCAGGCTCGCCTGGCCGTCCCGCGTCTGCAGGGCCCGCCGCAGGCCCTGTACGGTCGTCAACTCGGCCGGGGACAGCAGGAGTTCCTCGCGACGGGTGCCGGACGGGTTGATGTCGACGGCCGGATAGACCCGCCGGGAGGCGAGCTCGCGGCTCAGCCGCAGCTCCATGTTGCCCGTGCCCTTCAGCTCCTCGAAGAAGAAGTCGTCGGCACGGGAGCCGGTCTCCACCAGGGCCGTGGCGAGGATCGTGAGCGAACCGCCCTCCTCGGCCAGGCGCGCGGCCCCGAACAGCCGCTTCGGCCCGAGAATCGCGGCGGCGTCGACCCCGCCGCTGAGGGTGCGGCCACCGGAGGCCGCCGCGTTGTTGTGGGCCCTGCACAGCCGGGTCAGGGAGTCCAGGAGGATGACGACGTCCTCGCCCGCCTCGACGAGCCGCTTGGCCCGCTCGACGACGAGTTCGGCGAGCGCGATGTGCTGCTTGGGCGTCTTGTCGAAGGTCGAGGCGTACACCTCGCCGCGCACGGAGCGCCGCATGTCGGTGACCTCCTCGGGTCGCTCGTCGAGCAGCACCACCATCAGGCGGCACTCGGGGTGGTTGCCGGCGACGGCCGCCGCGACCTGCTGGAGCAGTACGGTCTTGCCGGTCTTGGGCGGGGCCACGATCAGTCCGCGCTGGCCCTTGCCGACAGGTGCGATCAGATCGGTGACGCGCCCGGTGAGTCCGGCCGCCGGGTGTTCGAGACGCAGGCGGTCGCGTGGGTGCAGCGGGGTGAGGTCACGGAAGTGGCGACGGCCGCGCAGCTCTTCGGGCGCACGGCCGTTGACCAGTCCGATCTCGGTCAGGGCACGCTGGCCGCCGTGCGCGCCGACGACGAGGTCGCCCTTGCGCAGACCGTGGCGGCGGATCAGCGCCGGGGAGACCTGGAGGTCGGTGGGCGTGGGCAGGAAGCTGCCGGCGGCCCGCAGGTACCCCTTCCCGTTGCCGTCGATGTCGAGGACACCGGTCGCGATCCGGGTCGGGGGCAGTTGTTCTACTGGGGGGTGTTCGAGTGTGGTGGTCATGGTCGGGAGTCCTTTCAAGGACGGAAGACGCATGCCGCATGAGGCACGCGGAGGAAACAGGAAGGGGGAGAGCCGCGAGAACCGAGCGCGCTGGACGCGCTGACGGGCGGCGGGAGACAGCAACACCTCGGGTACGACAGAACTACGTCGCAGCTGGTGAGGTGGTACCGGGAGAGCCGATGCGCCGATCGGAATCCGACGGGCGGGTCAGCGAACTGAGGAAGAACTGCACCGGCGCCCGAAACGGGGCGTACACAAGTGCTGACAGCACCGTACCACACGAGGCGCGGGTATGGCGGTGAACGGTGACTCAGCGGCTCGCGAGGAGCCCGTACAGGAGCGGGATGCGCGGCTCGGGCAACCGCCACCAGCCAGACTGCGTACGTTCCATACGGGGCCAGCGTGGCCAGGGCAGTTCGTCGCTCTCACGCAACCGACGGATGGTCAGTCCCGCCCCGATCAACGCGTTGACCGCCTCGTCCATTCCGTGCATCCACTCGAAACTGTCGGTGGCCCCGGCCACGGCCGGCCCGTCGGTGTACGTGAACGTCGCGTCGCGGTGCACGGCGACGCCCGGCGCGCCCAAGTAGTCGTGCCGCAGCAGGAGTTCACCGGTGTCGTCCGGCGCGGGCTTCGGGCCGAGCGAGTTGAGCAGCGGATGGAACTCCACGATGTACAACAGGCCGCCGGGGCGCAGGAGTTGGACGACCGTCTCCGCCCAGCGGTCCAGGTCGGGCAGGTAGCACAGGGCGCCCTTCCCGGTGTACACGACGTCGAACACCCGCTGCTCCAGGGCTTCCACGGCGTGGTACACGTTCGCCCGTACGTATGTCACGTCGAGGCCTGCCTTCGCGGCGATGCCGCGCGCGGCCGTCACGGACGCCTCGGAAATGTCGAGGCCGACGGCCCGCGCCCCGCGCTCGGCGAAGGCGAGGGTCTCCGTGCCGAGGTGGCACTGGAGGTGGAGCACATCGCGGTCGGCCAGTTCGCCGAGGTCCTCCCACTCCCAGGAGGCGAACCAGCGCGACGGGTCGAGGCTCTCGCCCAGGCCGTAGAAACGGCTGGCGAGATGGACGGGGGTGCGGGCGTCCCAGTTGGCCTCGTTGGCCCGCATCATCCGCGCGTGCTCGTCTGTGGTCATGAGGCCATCCAACCAAAACGCGCCCGCCGGCCGCCTCCGCTCAGGCGGACCCGGCGGCCTGCGCCTCCTGTGCGATCCGCTCGAACTGGTCGCCCATGGCCGCCGACAGCGCCTGCGCGGCCGACAGCGGACGGACCATGACCGTCAACTCGTCGATCAGACCGTCCTCGTCGAGGTGCAGGAAGTCGCAGCCCTGAATCTCGCGCTCGCCGACCCGCGCGGTGAACACCAGCGCGTGGTCGCGGCTGTCGGACGCGCCGATCTCCCGCTCGTACCGGAAGTCCTCGAAAACCCGGGACACACCGCGCAGGATCGCCGCGGTGATCGCCTTTCCCGGGTACGGCCGGAACGCGACCGGACTGGTGAACACGACGTTCTCCGCCAGCAGCTTCTCGACGGCGTCGAGATCCCCGGCCTCTACTGCCTCACGAAATGCGCGCATCCGCTCACCCCAAGGGGTGAATGTCCCCAGCGGGTGTCCGAGGTGGCGACCCACGGTCTCCTTCTAAACTGGGCCGATGTTCAGCCCCGAAGGACCCACCCTCCGTGAACTCGCCGTGCAGGCGCTGTCGTCCGTCGAGCGTGGCTACGACCTGCTGGCGCCGAAGTTCGACCGGACTCCGTTCCGTACGCCGGACACGATTCTCGACGCGGTGGCGTCGGCGCTTCGGCCCCTCGGGCCCTTCGGTGACGGCCTCGACCTGTGCTGCGGTACCGGCGCCGGTCTGGCGGTACTGGAGGAGGTGTGCCGGGGGAGTGTCACCGGCATCGACATCAGTGCGGGCATGCTGGAGGTTGCCCGGCGGCGGGCGGGCGAACGCCCCGGCGGTCCGCGCGTCACCCTGGTGCGCGGCGACGCCCGAGCCCTGCCCTTCGCGTCCGCCCCCGCCTTCGATCTGGTCGTCAGCTTCGGGGCGTTCGGACATTTCCTGCCGGGCGAGTTGCCGGGGCTGTTCGCCCAGGTCCACTCCGTACTGCGGCCGGGCGGGCGCTTCGCGTTCCCCGTAGTGGCGCCGGCCCGGCCGGGAACGCGCGTGTACTGGGCGCTGCTCGGCTTCGACGCCGTGATGAGGGTCCGCAACGCCGTGTGGAAGCCGCCGTTCGTCATGTACTACCGGGCCTTCCGACTCGGCGACGTACGACGGGAGTTGACGAACGCCGGCTTCGACGTGGAGACCCGTGCCCTGCCCGAGTTCGGGCGCAGGCCCGACGGCAGTCCGCGCTGCCGGATGGTGGTGGCGACGCGGACACCCGTCGGGTGACAACCTGTCAGCTCTTGATGAACTCCAGCAGGTCGGCGTTGAACGCCTTCTCGAAGTCGCCCACCAGGCCGTGCGGGGCACCCGGGTAGACCTTCAGCGTCGAGTCCTTGACCAGCTGGGCCGTCTTCTCCGCCGACGCGGCGATGGGCACGATCTGGTCATCGGCGCCGTGCGCGATCAGCGTCGGTACGTCGATGCGGCCCAGGTCCTCGGTGAAGTCGGTCTCCGAGAACTGCTTGACGCAGTCGTAGGCCGCCTTGAGCCCGACCTGCATGCTCCACAGCCAGAACGCGCGGCGCATGCCCTCGGACGGGGTGGCGTCCGGCCGGTTGAAGCCGAAGAAGGCCTCGCTGAGGTCCCAGTAGAACTGCGAACGGTCCGCCTCGACGCCCGCGCGGATACCGTCGAAGGCCTCGATGGGCGTGCCCTCGGGGTTGGTGTCGGTCTTCAGCATCAGCGGCGGCACCGCGCCCAGCAGCACGACCTTGGCGACGCGACCCGTGCCGTGCCGGCCGATGTAGCGGGTCACCTCGCCGCCGCCGGTCGAGTGACCGACGAGGATGACGTTGTCGAGGTCGAGCGACTCGATCAGTTCGGCCAGGTCGTCCGCGTACTGGTCCATGTGGTTGCCCTGCCACGGCTGTGCGGAACGGCCGTGCCCGCGCCGGTCGTGCGCGATGGCCCGGAAGCCGTGCTCGGCGACCAGACGGGACTGGCCCTCCCACGCGTCCGCGTTCAGCGGCCAGCCGTGGCTGAACACCACCGGCTGCCCGGTGCCCCAGTCCTTGAAGAAGATCTCGGTGCCGTCGGAGGTGGTGAACGTACTCATGGGGGTGTGCCTTTCGAAAGGTAGGGCGTAATCGGACAGGCACACGATCTGCCGCGCGCCGTCCGGTCATACCCCGACGCTATGCGCCCACGACCTCCACTGAATCTGTCATCTGACTGCACCTGCCACTCACCCTGTACGACCCAATGCTCATTTTCAGTCCTTACTCGCGTCAGAGTGCGCTGTACACGGCGTCGATCAGCGCCATCTTCCGCGGGTCGTCGGCGATACGAGGACCCATACGGTTCATCACATAGCCCATCGACACTCCGCCGTCCGGGTCGGCCAGCCCGCAGGAACCACCGAACCCGTCATGGCCGTACGCCCTCGGGTTGGGCCCGTACGAGCCGTTGGTACCGCTCAGCCACAGCCCGAGCGCGATCTCCGTCTCGTGGTCGAAACCGGCGCCGAGCACCAGGTCCCGGCAGCTGCCCTGCCCCTCGCGCACCCGCTCGGCCGCCTCGGCGGAGAGGACGCGCAGGCCGCCGTACGAGCCCTGGCCGGCGAAGACGCCGTACAGCGCGGCGATCGCGCGTGCCGTGCCGTGGCCGTTGGCCGCCGGTATCTCGGCGGCCCGCCACTCGGGGCTGTTCGCCTCCACGGGGCCCGTGAGGGGATTGGCCAGTGCGGCGATCGCCGTGGGCGTCAACTGGGCGAAGATCGCGGCCTGTTCGCTGGTCGAGGCGGCCGGTGGTCGCACCAGCTCGGCGGCCCGCCCGGCCTCCTTCTCCGGCAGCCCGATGGTGAAGTCGATGCCCAACGGCCCGGTCACCTCCCGCTCCAGGAAGGCGCCCGGCAGCAGTCCCGACACCCGGCGGACCACCTCACCGACCAGGAAGCCGTACGTCAGCGCGTGATAGCCGGACCGCGTCCCCGGCTCCCACCAGGGCTCCGTCGCCGCCAGTCGGCGGGTCGTCAGCTCCCAGTCGTAGAGGTCGGCGAGCGAGTGCGGCTCCCGCAGGCCGGACAGGCCCGCCCGGTGCGACAGCAGGTGGCGTACCAGCACGCCCTCCTTGCCGGCCGCAGCGAACTCAGGCCAGTACGCGGCCACCGGGGCGTCGAGGTCGAGCAGCCCCCGGTCGGCGAGGATGTGCGCGCACAGCGCCACCGGGCCTTTGGACGTCGACCACACGTTGACGAGCGTGTCGCGCTCCCACGCGCGTGTGTGCCCCGCGTCGGCCCAGCCGCCCCACAGGTCGACCACCGTCTCGCCGCCGACCGTGACGCTCACCGCCGCGCCGAGCTCCCCACGGTCACGGAAGTTCTCCTCGAACGCCGTGCGCACCGCCGAGAAGCGTGCGTCGCAGTCGCCGTGAGCGTGTGGCACGTGCTCGGACATGGGCCCTCCGTGGTCCGCCGGAACACCGGGCCACGACGCTGTGACCCGGCACCGATGAACATACCGACTGGTCGGATCGCGTGGAAGGTGTCGGAAACGACCAGTTCCGGGTTACAAGCGCGTCAGGCGTACGAGCGCAGCCAGCTCACCTTCGTCGCCTCCTGGAACGGCCCGCCGCCCTCGTGGTCGTTGAAGTCGTAGACCTCGATCTTCTTGTCGTCGTTCGCCCAGGCGTTGAAGGCCGCGAAGACCGTGGACGGCGGGCAGGTCTGGTCCTCCAGGGCCGTCGAGAAGAGTGCCGGGGCCCGGCCGCGGGCCGCGAAGTGCACGCCGTCGAAGTAGGCGAGTGTGTTCAGCGCGTCGGCGGTGCGGCCCCGGTGGGTCTTGAGGTAGCTGCCGATCTCGCGGTAGGGGTGACGGTCCGTGAGGGTCGCAGCGCGCGGGAAGTCGCACAGGAACGGCACGTCCGGCGCGACCGCGACCAGGTCGGGGACCAGTCCGCCGACCGCGAGCGTGATCCCGCCGCCCTGACTGGAACCGAGGGCCACCGTGCGCGCCGCGTCGACCAGCGGATGCGAGCGGGCCGCCTCCACCGCGCGCACCGCGTCCGTGTACACCCGCCGGTAGTAGTAGTTCTCGGGGGCGTCGATGCCACGGGTCATGAATCCGGGGTACGAGGGCGAGTTGCCCACCGGGTCGGCCGTACCACCGCCGCCGCCCCAGGCGCTGCCCTGGCCGCGCGTGTCCATGGCGAAGTGGGCGCGGCCGGTCGACGCCCACAGCAGGTGTTCGTGCGGCAGACCACGCCCGCCGCCGTAGCCGATGAACTCCACGACCACCGGCAGCGGCTCCGAGGCACCGGCGGGCAGCCGCAGCCAGCCCTTCACCGGGTGACCGCCGAATCCGGCGAACGTCACGTCGTACACGTCGACGGTGGTCAGGCCCGTGTCCACCAGCTCGAAACGGGCGTCCAGCTCGTGTTCCCGCGTCTCCTGGAGGGTCTTGGACCAGAAGGCGTCGAAGTCCTCGGGCTCGACGGACGCGCTGCGGTACTCCTGGAGTTCGTCGAGAGGGAGGTCGAACCGGGCCATGTCGGACCGCCTTTGCGGGGTGGTGGCAAGCGCTTGCGGATGATCACACCGTACGTGGGCGGGTCGGCGACCCGCCAGGCCTCATACCCCGGGCAAGGCCCCCGCGAGGACCGCTCACCTCTACGATGACGCCATGCCGACTGCTGTGGAACTCCTGGTCAGGGACGCCGAGCTGCTTGTCGTGGACGGCGTGCGCGAGATTCCCGGCGGGTGGGTGGCCGTCGACGGCGGGCGCGTCACCGCCGTGGGCGCCGCCGGGACCGAGCCCGAGGCCCGGACGACCGTGTCGGCGGCCGGGCGGCTCGTCACCCCGGGCCTGATCAACACGCACCACCACATCTACCAGAACCTCACCCGCTCCTACGCGCCCGCCGTCAACGGCAGCCTCTTCGACTGGCTGACCACGCTCTACCCGCTGTGGGCGGCACTCGACGAGGAGGCGGCGTACGTGTCCGCGTACGTCGGCATGGCCGAACTCCTCATGGGCGGCTGCACCACCTCCTCCGACCACCTCTACGTCCATCCGCGCCCCGGACTCGTCGACGCAGAGATCCGCGCCGCCCGCGACATCGGCTTCCGCTTCCACGCCACGCGTGGCTCGATGACCCGGTCCGTGGAGGACGGCGGACTGCCGCCCCGGAGCGTCACGCAGACCGAGGACGAGGTCCTCGCCGACAGCGAGCGCCTCATCAAGGCCCATCACGACCCGGAGCCGGGCGCGCTGATCCGGGTCGCCCTCGCGCCCTGCTCGCCCTTCTCGGTGACCAGGGAGCTGATGACGGCCACCGCCGAACTCGCCGAGCGGTACGACGTACGCCTCCACACGCACCTCGCGGAGGACCACGACGAGGACACGTACTGCCTGGAGACCTACGGCTGCCGGCCCGTCGAGTACTTCGAGGAGGCCGGCTGGATGAGCGACCGCACCTGGGTCGCGCACTGCATCTATCCCAACGACGCCGAACTGCGCCGACTGGCCGCCGCGGGCGTCGGTGTCGCGCACTGCCCCAGCTCCAACATGCTCATCGGCGGGGGCACCGCCCGCGTGAAGGAGATGCGCGAACTGGGTCTGCCCGTCGGCATCGGCTGCGACGGCTCCGCCTCCACCGACCACGCCTCGCTCTGGATGGAGACACGCGGCGCCCTGCTCCTCGGCCGTTACCGGGGCGGGCCCGGTGCGATGACCGCGCGCGACGCCCTCGACATCGCCACCCGGGGCTCGGCGCGCTGCCTGGGTCGCGCCGACGAGATCGGGCATCTGCGGCCCGGCGCCTGCGCCGACCTCGTCGTGTGGGACCTGCACGAGGTCGCGCTCGCCGGTGCGCTCAGCGACCCCGTGGAGGCGTGGCTGCGCTGCGGACCGGCCCGCGCGTGGACGACGGTCGTCGCCGGCCGTGTCCTGGTCGACCGGGGCGAGCCCGTCCTGCCGGGCCTGCGGGACGCGCTCACCGACCATCGCCGGATCGCCCGCCGGATGCAGGAGATGGTGTAGGGACCACCGTCACGCCCGCCGTCCCGTCCACTTCGGCTCCGTACGCGCCCACGCGCGTTCCCACTCCACGAGCCGGCGCTGAACGACCGTACGGCGTACGGCGGTTCGGGCGAGGAGGACGACCCCGGCGGCCAGGCCCGCGGCACAGATGCCCACCGCCACCGTGTGCTGCCGGACCGCGACGGCGCTGGGCGGCGGCGCGACGGGTCGCCCGAGCGCGTCGAGCCACAGGACGACGGTGTCACCGCGCCGCGTACCGGGCGGCACGTGCGCCGTAGCCGTACGCGCCCCCGCACCCGGCTCCGTCCACAGCACCCGCACCCGGTACAGGTGCTGTCTGCCGGCCACCGCCGAGGGCGCCGCTGCCCCGGCTCCGCCGACCGCCACCGCATGGACGCGATGACGCTCGGCCCGCTGAACGGTGGCCGTCGCCCGCGCCTCGTCGTACGCCCACCGGGCCGTGACCACGCCGACCAGGGGCGCGCCGACGCACAGCACCACGGCGACGGCGAGCACCGCCCACGCCTCCACCACGTCCGACCGGCGGCGCAGCGGATTCCGCCGCCAGCGCCAGCCGTACACCCGCGTTCGCCCTCGGACCGCCACCCGTCCATCGTCGCGCGCGACACCGGCCCGACGGGAGCCGCGCACGAGGGTCGGCCCGTGCGACCCGCCCGCGCCCCCGTGGGTCCGGCGCACCACCGTGGGCTGCGTCCTCAGCCGAAGCGTTCGATCCGGATCCGGTCCACGGGCTGGCCCGCCGCCACCAGCAGCCGCGAGGCGTGCTCGGCGAACGCGTTGGAGCCGCACACGTACGCCTCCCACCCGCCCGGCGGCTGCTCGGCGGCCAGCAACGGCGCCACCTGGGAGGCCGCCAGCCGCCCGACCGGCAGACCTTCGGGCGCCCGGCGGGTGAAGACGGGCGTGGTCTCGGCCCCGTACTCCCGCGCGTAGATCAGCTCCTCGGGACTGTGCGCCGACACCAGCAGCCGCAGCGGCACGGTCAGTCCGCGCTTGCGGTGGTGCCGGATCATCGACATCAGCGGTACGACCCCGGAGCCGGCGCCGATCAGCAGCGCGGGACGGTCGCCCGGCCAGGCGAAGAAGCCGCTGAGCGGACCCCGTACCTCCACCTCGTCGCCGGGCTTGGCCAGCGTGTGGAACCAGCCGGACACCTCGCCGCCCTCGACATGGTCCAGGGTCAGTTCGACGTGCCCGGCGTCTTCCGGGGGCGAGGCGATCGAGTAGTGCCGCTGGGCCGTGTAACCGTCGTCGGCCCTCAGCCGCAGCATCAGGTGCTGGCCGGGCAGATGACCCGCCCAGCCGGGCACCGCGAACCGGAAGGTGGACGCGTGGGGCGTCTCCCGCCGGACCTCGGTGAGTGTGGCCGTCTGCCAGCGGGCCGCCTCGCGGTTGCTGACGGCGATGCGGCCGGGCACGGCGAACCGGGTCGGGGGCACGAAGGTGTCGGCCGACGTGGTGTCGGAGGTGTTCCTAGTCACCGGAGTACCTCTGCTCCTCCCACGGGTTCCCGCGCGCGTGATAGCCGTTCTGCTCCCAGAACCCCGGCTCGTCGTGGTCGAGGAGCCGCAGGCCGGCGATCCACTTGGCGCTCTTCCAGAAGTACAGATGCGGCACCAGCAGCCGTGCCGGGCCGCCGTGTTCGGCGGCCAGTGGCCGCCCGTCGTACTCCCAGGCGATCCAGGCCCGGCCGCCCGTGAGGTCGGCGAGCGGGAGGTTCGTGGTGTACCCGGTGTGCGAGTAGGCGACGGCATGGGTGGCGGACGCGTCGGGCCGCGCCGCGTCGAGGAACGCGTCCAGGGACACGCCCCCGAACCGCACCCCGAACTTCGACCAGCTCGTCACACAGTGGATGTCGCCCTCGTACGCCGACGCGGGCAGCGCGTGGGCCTCGGCCCAGTCCCAGGTGTGCGGCGCGGCCACCAGGCCGTCGATCCGGAAGGACCAGTCCGCGGGCGTCAGATCGGGGGTGACCTCGGCGGACAGGACGGGCCAGTCGTCGCCCGCGTCGTACTGGCCGGGCGGCAACCCGGCGTTCTGGACGCGCGGGCGTCCGGTGAAGCCTCGGGTGACGTTCATAGGGTGGGCGCCTCACGGTCAGGCCTGGTCAGTGGGTACGCGTACCACCGTACGGGGTCGCCGCGCCTGCCCCTGACCCCGGGCCCGCGGTGATCATTGCGGGCGTATGAACTCTCCCCAGGTCTCTGCAACCCCGGGAATAGCACTCCCGCGATCGGCCTTGCCGTGAGTGCGGGTTGTGGTGATCGGCGCCGGCCGGTCTGTTGGCTATGGAGAGTGGGAGCAGATGCCCAAGGCGTACGTCTTCACACGGTTCGGCGGTCCGGAGACCGAGGCGTTCGTCGACGTGGACCGGCCGCGCCCCGGTCCCGGACAGCTGCTCGTGGCGGTGCGCGCGGCCGGCGTGAACCCCGTCGACTGGAAGCAGCGCACCGGCTACGCCCGTGCGGGCGGCGCGGCGCGCGAGCTGCCCGCAGTCTTCGGCAACGAGGTCGCCGGGGTGGTCGCGGAGATCGGCGAGGACGTCATCGGCTTCGCCGTCGGGGACGCGGTCTTCGGCAACCCGGTCGCCGGCGGCTACGCCGAGTACGCGCTGCTGCCCGTCACGGTGACCGCGCCCAAGCCCGGCTCGCTGTCCTTCACGGACGCGGCGGCCCTGCCCGTCGCGGCGGCCACCGCGTACGACGGGGTCGACCAGCTCGCCCTGCCGGAGGGCGCGACCCTGGTGGTCACCGGCGCGGGCGGCGGGGTCGGCGCCGCGATCCTCCAGATCGCCCGGACCCGGGGACTGCGCGTCGTCGGGGTCGCGAGCGACGGCAAGAAGGACTTCGTCGAGTCGCTGGGCGCGGTGCACGTCCCCTCCGGCCCCGATTTCGCCGCCCGGGTGCGGGCGGCGGCCCCGGAGGGTGTCGACGGCGTCTACGACCTGGTCGGCGGTGAGGTGCTCGCCGAGGCGGCGACCCTGCTGACCGACCGCACGAAACTGATCACGGCGGGCGCGCCCGCGGACGTCGCGGAGCGGCTCGGCGGTGCCCGGGTCGCCCGTGCCCGCGACGCCTCAGTCCTCCAAGCGGTCGCGGACCTCGTCGTACGCGGCGACCTCACACCGCACGTGACCCGCACCTTCCCGCTCGACCGGGCCGGCGAGGCGCTGCGTACGGTCGAGGAGGGCCACGCGCGCGGGAAGACGGTCCTCGTGGTCGGGGCGGCGGCGGAAACCGAGGCCGGCGCATGAGCACGCCACACCCTCTCGATCAGCCCGCGCTCGCCGCCCTTACGGGCCCGCACGCCCACTTCGCCGAATGGCGGGGCCGGATCGTCCGCTACCCGGTCGATGTGACGCCCTGGCTGGCCCTGCCCGCCGAACTGGACGACCGGGACTGGGCGGACCTCGCCGCGTTCGCCGGCCCCGGCGCCGATGTCCCGCTGCTGGGTTTCCAAGGGCAGGTCCCGGACGGCTGGGAGATCACGTTCCACGCTGAGGGCGTGCAGTTCGTGGACGACGGACTGGCCGCCGCCCCGGACCCGGAGGCCGTGGAGCTGGGCCCGGCCGACGTGCCCGAGATGCTGGACCTGGTCGACCGCACCAGGCCCGGCCCCTTCCTGCCCCGCACCATCGAACTCGGTACCTACCTCGGGATCCGCCGGGGCGGGGCGCTCGTCGCGATGGCGGGGGAGCGGCTGCATCCGCCGGGCTGGACCGAGATCAGCGCGGTCTGCACCGACCCGGCCGCGCGCGGCGAGGGCCTCGCGACCCGGCTGATCCTCGCCGTCGCCCACGGCATCCGCACCCGCGGTGAGACCCCGTTCCTGCACACCGCCGCCGAGAACACCAACGCCATCCGGCTGTACGAGTCCCTCGGCTTCCGGCTGCGCCGCACCACCGCGTTCATGGGCGCCCGTGTACCCGAACGCCTGGGCGACGAGCGGGAGTTGGCGGTGCCGTAGCCGGTGCGACTGGAGTTGGGGCGCCCGGACCGAACTGTTCGGGTACTGTTGCCGTCCGGCTGTGGAACGCCCCAGCCGGACATCACCTGGGAGGTGAGACCCATTACCGCTGTGTCAGCTCGGGTGCTCTCACCTCAAGGCAGCACGGACCGCCTCCGCTAGGCGACCGCGAGAGCGCCCTTCGGCTTCCGAAAGGCTCTCGGCTTCATGCCACCCAGATCTTCCAGTTCTTCAGGTTCTTCCAGTTCCTCTTCGTTCGACTCCTCCCCGGCCTCCGTCGCCGCCGCCCTGCGCGCGGCCGGCTGTGTCTTCGCCGAGGACGAGGCACGGTTGATACTCTCCGCCGCCCACGATCCGGCGGAGGTGGCCGCCATGGTCGCCCGCCGCGCCTCGGGCCTGCCGCTCGAACACGTCCTCGGCTGGGCCGATTTCAGCGGCCTGCGCATCGCCGTGGAGCCCGGTGTCTTCGTGCCGCGCCGACGTACCGAGTTCCTGGTCGCCGAGGCCCTCGCCCAGGCCCCGGACGCGTCCGTCGTCGTGGACCTGTGCTGCGGCTCGGGCGCGGTCGGCGCCGCGCTGGCCGCCGTACTCACCGGAGTCGAACTGCACGCCGCCGACATCGACCCCGTGGCCGTGCGCTGCGCCCACCGCAATGTCGCCGCGTACGACGGCCATGCCCACGAGGGCGACCTGTTCGACGCCCTGCCCGCCGACCTGCGGGGCCGGGTCGGCATCCTCGCGGCCAACGTGCCCTACGTGCCCACCGAGGAGGTCGGCCTGCTGCCCCCGGAAGCGCGCGACCACGAACCCCTGGTCGCCCTGGACGGCGGCGGCGACGGCCTCGACGTGCTGCGCCGGGTCGCTGTCGGGGCACGGCATTGGCTGGCTCCCGGCGGCTGCCTCCTGGTCGAGACGAGTGAACGCCAGGCGCCGGCGGCGGTCGCGGCCTTCGAGGCCGGCCGCCTGGTCACACGGCTCGCGGTGTCCGAGGAGATGTACGCGCATGTGGTGGTCGGAGTCCGGCCCTAGGCGCGCAACGGCCGGTGGCCGTCCGCGCGAGGGTGCTCGCGCGGACGGCCACCGGCCGTGTGTGGTCCGGGCTCAGAGCCGGTAGGGCTTCGAACGCCGGCGCAGTACCCACGCCGTCGCCACGAGCCCGCACGCGACCAGCGCGCCGCCCGCCGCGAAGGTGAGGGTGCCGTAGTCCTCGGCGGCGCCCCCGAGACCGCCCATGACGCCCCGGGTGGGGGAGGCCGTGGCGGAGATGGTGGGCGTCGAGGCGGTACTGACGATGACGGCCTGGGAACCGGCGGTGGCGCCGTTCGCGCACCGCACGGTGACGGTGTAGGTGCCGGTTCCCACGTTGGACCAGACGGCGGACTGGCTGGTGCTCGTCCCCGAGAGCGTGACGACACGCCCGTCGGCGAAGGACCGCTGGCTGCTGTCGAGGAGCGAGGCGCTGCCGTAGCCGCTGCCGCTGCTGGTGGGGCACGCGCTGGTGGTCACCGAGACCGTGGAGCCGCTGGTGCTCACGGAGATCCCGGCCGCCGAAGCCGTCTGGGCGGTCAGGGCGAGCGTGAGCAAGGCGGCTGACACGGTCGGGCCGGATCGGAGGAGGAGGGGAACGGTTCGCATGTGGACTGCCCTTCGGTGGCACGGTTGGCGGTACGTCCCATGCGCCGCCGAGGGTCGGGGATCGCCCGTGCCGCCTCGGAGCCAGCCAAAGTGCTCCCGGCCCGGCCCGCACCTGGACAGCCACCGGGCAGGTGACGGATTCGTTCGTACGGCGCACCGCTGATGGGCTGTCAAGACGATCCGGGCCCCGGCCCGACTGCGTCGCCCGCACGCCCTACGGCGCCGTCACCGCCGTCCGCTCCGCCGAGAACCCGCCCCACGTCCCGTCCGGCAGCCGCGCCCTGATCCGCACCCGGTACGCGGCCCCCGTCTCCCGGCCCACGTAGAAGCTGTACGACGCCCGTTCGCGCGGGGCGGGCCCGCCCCACACGAGGGACGTGGCCGAACGCCCGTCGAGCTGGATCTCGTACTCCGTGATCAGACCGTCGGTACGCGGCGGAGTCCAGGACAGGTCGAGGTAGTACGCCCCGTCCGTGCGACGGGTCGCCGTACGGAAGGCGGTGGGGGCGGTGGCGCGACCGTCGTCGGTGCCGGGGGCGGTGGTGAGCCGTACGGGTGCGCCTGCGGGGGAGACGTTGTCGGCGGCGTCGCGGGCGCGGACGGTGAAGGTGTAGCGGGTGCCCGGCCGCAGCCCGGTGACCATGGCCGTCGTCCGGTCCCCGCCGACGGTGTGGATTCTCGACCCGCCCTGGTGGATGTCGTACGAGACCACACCTCGCTCGTCCGTCGACGCGCCCCAGGACAGCTGGACCGACCGGCTGCCGGCGGGTGTGCCCCGCGTGCTGCCGGGGCGGGTGGGGGCGGTGGTGTCCGTGGCGGACGAGGCGGGGGTCGTCGCCCGGACACCCTCGCTGCGTGGCCCGAAGCGCCCGTCGGTGTTCCGCGCCCGCACGGTGAAGACGTACGCGGTGGACGGGGCGAGGCCGACGACGTCCACCATGTACTCCGAGCCGGGTACCTCCTTGACCTTCACCGAGCCGCCATACACCTCGTACGCGGCGGCCTCGGGCCCGTCCGGCGCCCGGTTCCACATCACGTGCACGCTCGTGGCGCTGCCCGCGGCGGCCGTGACCCCGGCCGGGGCGGGCGGGAGTCGGCCGTCCGTGCCGCTCCCGTCCCCGCTCCAGGCGCAGGAGACGGTGAGCAGCAGTGCCCCGCAGCCGGACGTGACGTACCGGGCGACGCGTCGCACAGCTGCTCCCCCCTCCGACCTCCCTGCGCGGCATTGGTCCGGACCAATATGGACCTGGTGGGGCGTGTGCATCAAGAGGGGTGCGGAACAACTGTCGTCGCCGGACCCGAGCCGACACGTACTCAGGTGCCCAATCCCTGTCGGGAGTTCGGGGCATGCACCGTACGGCCCCCTAACGGTGGCCGCGTGATCGGACCGGCACCAGATTGGACCGAGTGTCCGTCAGATCCCCCAGGAGAGGCCCCTATCGTGCGTGTCCAGACGCTGACGCTCGCCGTGGCCGGCGCCGCCCTGCTCGCCCCGACCACGCTGCCCGCCGCCGTCCGCCCGAACGAGCCGGTGCGGTACGAGGGCAGCGTCCGGGCCTCCGACCTGCTGGCCAGGGTGCGTGACTGCGCTCCCGTGTCCAACGGCCACTACCGCAGCGACTCCGGAGCCCGCGCGGACATCCCCGTCTGCGGCACCGAGGACGCCGTCTTCTGGAAGGCCGACATGGACATCGACTGTGACGGCCGGCCCGGTCCACGGTGCAACGGACGCACCGACCCGTACTTCGCCGACTCCACCGCCTTCCAGCAGTCCGACGGCCGCTATCTGGACCCCGAACGCCTGCCGTTCATCGTCGTCCCGATGGCCAGCGGCATCTGGAACTACCGCGACCACGGCATCCGGGGCGGCTCGGTCGCCGCCGTCATCTACAAGGACCGTGTGCAGTACGCGGTCGTCGGCGACACCGGCCCGCAGGACATCATCGGTGAGGCGTCCTACGCGACCGCCGCGGCGCTGGGCATCAACCCTGACCCGCACGGCGGCGGAACGGCCTCCGGCGTCACGTACATCGTCTTCAAGAACTCCAGGGTGTCGCCGATCGAGAACCACGCGGCGGCGGTGGAGGCGGGGGAGCGGCTGGCGAAGCAGTTCGTCGGCCCGACCGCCGAGGGCACCGCGAGCGACGAGACCGTGGCCGGCGACTGAGCCGGCCTGTGCGGGGGAGGGGGTGGCGGGCCGGTCCGAGAACCGTTCCCCGCTGCTTCCTCCCCCGCGCTCGCTCACACCTTCCGGTACGTGTACGCCTCCGAGGCCGCCGCCTCGACCGCCGCGAGGCCGGCTCCCGTCGACGCCGTGACGACCGCGGCGACCGCACCCTCGACGAACGGGGCGTCCACCAGCCGGGTGCCGTCCGGGAGTTCGTCGCCCTCCGCCAGGAGGGCCTTCACCGTGAGGACCGCGCTGCCCAGGTCCGCCAGGACGGCGACCCCGGCACCCCGGTCCACGGAACGGGCCGCCGCGGTGATCAGTTCGGAGCTCGTGCCCAGCCCGCCGGACTTGGTGCCGCCTGCCGCCGCGACGGGAACGTTGGCCCCGCCGCCGACGAGTGCCCGGGCCAGCTCCGCCACCGAGGCGGCCACCGCCGCGCTGTGCGACACCAGCACCACCCCGACCAGTCGCTCGCCCTTCTCGCCGTCCAGGCCGGTCCCGTCACTCACCGGCGGTCTCCGCGAGCGTCGCGATCAGCAGGGCCGCCGAGGTGGCCCCCGGGTCCTGGTGACCGATGCTGCGCTCGCCGAGATAACTCGCTCTGCCCTTCCGGGCCTGCAGGGGAGTGGTCGCGAGGGCGCCCTGTTCGGCGGCGGTGCGTGCGGCGGCGAACGACTCGGTGAGGGCGTCAACGGCGGGCACGAGAGCGTCGATCATCGTCTTGTCGCCGGGCGTCGCCCCGCCGAGCGCCATCACCGCGTCGACCCCGACGCGCAGCGCGTCCGCGAACTGCTCCGCGCTCACCTCGGCCGCCTCGCCGAGCGCCTTGCCCGTCCGGCGCAGCAACGTGCCGTACAGGGGGCCCGAGGCTCCGCCGACCGTCGAGATGAGCCGGCTTCCGGCGAGAACGAGAACGGCGCCGGGAGTGTCCGGCACCTTCTCCGCCACGACATCGGCCACGGCGTCGAAGCCGCGTCGTAGGTTGCTGCCGTGGTCGGCGTCGCCGATCGGCGAGTCCAGGGCGGTGAGCCGCTCCGCCTCGCGGCCTACGGACACGGACATCGCCGTCATCCAGCGGCAAAAGAAGTCGGCGTCGAGCACTGGATCTCCTTGCGTGGTAGGTACGTTGGTCGCTGTCTCTCCCGGAGAGCGGTCCGCCGCCCCGGGCGATGACTGCCCCGCGCGTCCGGCGGGGATCACATGCCCCAGCGCAGACCCGCCGTACGCACCGGCGCGTCCCACAGTCGCAGCAGTTCCTCGTCGATCTCGCACAGGGTCACCGAGGCGCCGGCCATGTCGAGCGAGGTGACGTAGTTGCCGACGAGTGTGCGGGCCACGGCGATCCCGCGACCGCTCAACACCCGCTGCACCTCGGCGTTGAACCCGTACAACTCCAGCAGCGGCGTCGCACCCATCCCGTTGACCAGGACCAGCACGGGATTGCGCGGGTCGAGATCCTCCAGCACGGCCTCCACCGCGAAGTCGGCGATCTCGCCCGAGGTCATCATCCGCCGCCGCTCCCGGCCCGGTTCGCCGTGGATGCCGACGCCCAACTCCAGCTCGCCCGGCGGCAGTTCGAAGGTGGGGCTGCCCTTCGCCGGGGTGGTGCAGGCGCCGAGTGCGACGCCGAAGCTGCGGGAACTGTCGTTGACCTGCTGGGCGATGGAGCGCACCTGTTCCAGGGGGCGCCCCTCGTCAGCCGCCGCACCGGCGATCTTCTCCACGAACAGGGTGCCGCCCGTACCGCGCCGCCCGGCCGTGTAGAGGCTGTCGGTGACGGCGACGTCGTCGTTGACGAGGACCTTCGCGACCTGGATGCCCTCGTCCTCGGCGAGTTCGGCCGCCATGTCGAAGTTGAGGACGTCGCCGGTGTAGTTCTTCACCACGAACAGGACGCCCGCCCCGCTGTCCACGGCGGCCGCGGCCCGCACCATCTGATCGGGCACGGGAGACGTGAACACCTCACCCGGACAGGCCGCCGACAGCATCCCGGGCCCCACGAACCCGCCGTGCAGTGGCTCGTGCCCCGACCCGCCACCGGAGACGAGGGCCACCTTCCCGGCTACGGGCGCGTCCCGCCGTACGATCACCCGGTTCTCCACGTCGACGGTCAGCTCGGGATGGGCGGCTGCCATGCCCCGCAGCGCGTCCGCGACCACGGTCTCCGGAACGTTGATGAGCATCTTCATGGGTACCTCCTGGTGAGATTGACAGACGAGCCTCTGGCCTATGTTCTTGCAGGTCAGAGCTAGGGTCGTTCAGTTATTGATCTTGGCGGTTCATGGTGGTCGGAAGCGGGCTCTGGTGGTATCGATGGTGACTCAATGCCGACTTTGATGACGGCTCGTCAGAAATGGCTTACGTGTAGTTAGGTGGCTTTGGGAGCCGTCTCTCTCGAAAAGTATCAACGCTGAGTGAGCGGGGGGCACGTGTGCGAACGCTAACGGGAGTGTGAGGGTCGCATGGTCATTGGTTTCCCTGAGGCACCGCTGGGGCGCCAGGTCGGCTTGTGGCTCGCGGTCGGCAAGGGCGGGTGGTGTCGTGGAAGGTAGACACAGGGTAGGGAGCCCGCCAGAAGGTTCTGCGGGTGTTGGTGGTATGGCAGACACGCGCTTGTGACCTGCGCGAATGTCGGATCGGATCGGAAAGGAGGGACTCGGATTCTGACCAAGCGCTCTCCAGCACCGCCGGTGCTCGCCAGATTCTCCCCAGGGGCGGCCCGGCCTCCCCAGTCACCGCCCCCGCGCTGCCCCTCCCCGACTGGGGCACGCAGCGGTCGTCCTGGCGCGACAGCGACGTGACGGTCACCGGCGACGCCGAGCTCGCCGCACGCTTCCTCGACGCCGTCAACGCCGTCTGACCGGTGCACGGGAAGCCTGCCTCCCGGGCGGACCCGGACCGCTTGTCCGCTACTTCCGGTGGTGGCGGGTTCTGGCCGGAGTGTCTCGCTTCGAGGACACTCCGGTGGCTCCCAGCGCGGTCGCTGTTCCAGAAGTGCGCGACGCAGGAGCTGCCCCCTCGGGCTGCGGGGCTGGTCACACGGGGAGGCAGTGAACTCCTCCAGTGACGCGCGCCCTGGATGCGTGCTTCGGTGAGCTGTTGCGGCCGCACTGGCCCCGCATCCGGGATGTCGTGCGCCGCGACGTCGAGTTGCGCGTCCGTGCCATGCTCGGCGGCGGTGTCCAAGCGTTGCTGAACGGTTTCTGTCCGCCGGCCCGCTGGGACTCGCCGGTGCTGGAGGTGGCGTATCCCGTCGACCGCGAGCCGCATCTCGACGGGCGAGGGCTCCTTCTGGTTCCTTCCTTCTTCTGCTGGCGTCGGCCCACGGCCATCGCCGACCCCGCGCTTCCCCCGGTGCTCGTCTGTCCAGTGCCGAGGACTCCGTTGGACGGTGTCCGGGCAACCGACGATGGAGTCGCACTGCTGCTCGGCCGAACCAGAGCCGCTGTGCTCGCCGAATTCGCCCACATGCATGACGGAACCTCGTCAGATGTCGCCGAAGCGGTCGGGATCAGTCCTGCAAGCGTCAGTTACCAGTTGGGGTTCTGCGCGAAGGAGGGTTCGTGAGCAGTCACCGGGACGGCAAGTACGTTCTGCATGCCTCGACGCCTTTAGGGATGCGCCTGCTCGGGACCGAGTGATTTCAGGACGGAAGAGGCGACGCGAAGGCAGCCGAGAGCCTGGGACGGGTTCCTCGGTTCAACCAGCCGGTCACAGTGAGGTGCCGGCACCTTGGGTGGTCCGCTGCGGGAGAACACAGCGGACCACCGAGATGCCGGCGGGATGTTCGGTGGTGAGCCTGGTGCCAGGATCAGCAGCCGCTGGTCCATTCGTGCGAGCTGCCGCGGTCGTTGTCCGCCGAGCTGTAGGAGTAGGACTGGTTCGGGCTGACACAGATCGTCTCGGCGCCCAACTGCCAGAATCCGTCGTACACCTGCACATGGGCAGGAATTCCCGGGCCCGTGATGCCGCGGTTGATCCAGGAGGAGTCCTGGTTGTTGATGTTGCTCTCCCAGTACCCGTCGTCGCCGTACCAGCTGATCCACTGTCCGTTGTAGTCCCGGTCGGTGGTCACGCAGAAGTAGCCGCTTCGGCAGTTGTTGGGATCTCCGGCATAGGCGACCCCGGGGGCCGCCGCAAAGCCGGCCGCCACGAGCACCAAGGCCACCAGCCGTGCCGTCCTCGTCTTGTTCATCTCAGGTGAGACCTTTCGTCCAGTTGCCCCGGTCGGACCGACGCCGTCGGTGGCAGCGCCTTTTCTGCTGGTGCGTCGGCCGATGTCAGCAGCCCCTGGTCCATTCGTGCGAGCTGCCACGGTCGTTGGCGTCGTCGTTGTGGAAGACGTACGAGCCCGGATTGACGCAGATGGTCCTCGCGCCCAGCTGCCAGAAGCCGTCGTACACCTGCACCGAGGCGGGGATTCCGGGTCCCGTGGTGCCTCGGTTCGCCCAGGAGGAGTCCTGGTTGTTGATGTTGCTCTCCCAGTACCCGTCGTCGCCGTACCAGTTGATCTGCAGCCCGTTGAAGTTGTCGTCCGTCGTCACGCAGAAGTAGCTGACGGGGCAGACCGGAGCCGCCTTGGGGGCCGCCGAAGCCGTCTGGGGAGCGGTGAGGCCAACAGTCGCCGCGAAAGCGACGCCGGCGAGCAGGGGCAGTTTCTTACGCATACATGATCTCCTTGGAGTGTGAACCCTTGGGAAACGTGACGGCTTCTTGGACTACCCGCCGTCGGTGAGAAGGCTTTGGGCGCGTGCCAGTGCGTCGACGCTCAACCTGCGCTGCATTTCGATCTCCGGTTTACGGAATGCCCGCTCTTTGGCGCCATAGTCATCGGCGAGTTGCTGCCCCGTCCGGGCGAGCCGACTGGAACGCACGCAGATGGCTTCGGTTACGGCGAGCTTCCGTTGCGTGGACTTCTTGAGTGTCGCGCCGAGTTTCTTGGAATCATTGACGTACTGTTCGCGCAACTGCTGGGGACTTTCGACCCGATGCCCCTTTTCGGACATACAGCGAGACCACAGGGAGAGTTTTTTCTTGTACGCCGGGTCCCTGAATACCTTCGGATCTCTCTCGGAATTCAAATTGCCAACAATGGTGTCGGACCTGTACCAGGCGAAGAAATCTCCGTAGAGCTTCCCCTGCGCCTCGGACATGCAGCCGTCTGTATTGGTCTTCAGCGTGTAGCCGTTGGTGAGGCGCACGGCCACCGTGTGGGTGCCGGATCCACCGAGCGCTGACTGGTACAACCGCTGGCGACTCGCGGAGAGGCTCTGGAAGTAGCGAAGGTTTCGGTTGTAACGGGAGGGCGGGGACTCGCCGTGGTCCGTATCCCCGAACCCGTACTCGAGGGCCCAGTCGACGTCGTCGATACCGTAGGGAAACCTTCGGCGTGCCTGATCCTCGTCTTTCGCGGTTTCACGATCGGTGCGAGAGGAAACTGCTGTGTCGTACCAGAAACCATGCGCTTTCATGCAGGCCCCCGTCAGATACAACTCGGCGCGGTCCAGCGTCTCCCGTTCCGCCGTCGTGAGACTCCGCGCGGAGCGCTCGGATTCTCTGTCTCCCTTTGCGGAAAGCGTCTGTCCGCATGAACAGGTCACCGTTGCCAGGATCAGAAGAACGCCCGCAGACCGAAGGGATGGCCATTTTCGCAAAAGTCGCACAGTTCCTCCGTGAGCAGCGAAGTGTCGGCGGTGGAGAAAGCATCTGCGAATCGGGTCCATGCCCGCAATCATTTTGATGTCGTTCGAAGTGTGGACGCCGAAGAAGATGTACACCTGGGTCCGCTTCGTACAGCGAAGCGTCCGGATCCATCGAGCGTGACGGACGGACCCGGACGTCTGCCTGCGGCACCGGCGGGGATGGGCCGGCGTACTTCCGCACACCACCGCAGCCGGTGGGCGGCAGTCCGGACGGCAGTCCGACAGGATATGGGCCTGCTGCTGCGCCGGCGGGCCGTCGGATCCCCGGTCCGGGCTGTCCGGTGTTCCACGAGTGCCGCCCCCGTCGGGGAAGCCTGGACGTCCCTTTCGGGCCCCTGGCCGACCTGTTGGGGGCGGCCCCGGGCCGTCGCCTTGTACACCGCGGCGGCCGGCCCCACCGGGGGGATCGCCCGGGTCGCGGGTGTCTCCGCGTCCTCGGCCGGCCGGCACGCGACGGCGCTGCGCAACGCAGGGCTGATGACCACCACCCGGCTGGGTGCGACCGTGCTTCACACGCTGACCCCGGTGGTGGCGTCCATGCTGCGCGTGGCCCGGCCGTCCGACACCCGCTCTGACGGTCGTACGGCCTGCCCGCGTCTCTTGCCCTGGGCATCCTCACGGGACTGGTCAAGCCGATCGCTGGCTGTCGCCGCCTTGTAGTGCGTGGCCGTGTCGACGGAGACCAGAGCGCTGAACCCGTCCCACCGCAGGGAGTACGCGAACACCCGGGTCTCTTCACACCACTGGGTGCACGACGGCCACGGCAGGCGGATGGTCAGGTACGGGTGCTGAGGTGGCGTACGGCCGGCTGCTGTTCGAGCCTCGCTCTGTGTACCTTCGTAGCAGGCCGCGAGGTCCACACCTACGAGCGTAGAAGTGCGATGGCACCGTCCGCGCCCCTGCTGGGCGAGGCTGACCGGAAGGCATGCTGAACATGACCGGGCAAGGCGACCGTTGGACGGAACTGACCGGCGGACAGGCCGGAGAGGAATACGCTCAGCGTTTCGCGCGGCTCGCCGAGTCCGGCCACGACATCCATGGCGAGGCCGCCTTCTGCGCCGCGCTGCTGAAGCCCGCCACCCGGATACTCGACGCCGGCTGCGGCACCGGCCGGATCGCGATCCGGCTCGCCGCCCTGGGCCACCACTGCACCGGCGTGGACATCGACCCATCGATGCTAGCCGTCGCCCGCCGCGACGCCCCCACACAAGAGTGGCTCCTCGGTGACCTGGCCCGTCTGGACACACTCGGCCTGAATCCGGGCTTCGACCTGGCGCTCGCCGCCGGAAACGTCATCCCCCTGCTGGCCCCCGGCACCGAACCAGCCGTCGTCCGGCAGCTGGCCGCCGTACTGCGTCCCGGCGGTCTGCTGGTCACAGGCATGGGCCTGGACGCGGCACACCTGCCCCTGCCGGAACCGCCGGTGACCCTTACGGAGTTCGACCACTGGTGCACCCAGGCCGGACTGACCCTGCGGCAGCGCTATGCCACCTGGAGCGGCGATCCCTACTACCAGGGCTGCGGCTATTCCGTCAGCGTGCACTCCCGCCCCACCACGTGAGTCCGCGCCCTGTCCGCGCCGTCCGTCTCATGCGGAGAACCATGATGTCAGCGAGTGAGGCACCCTCGAGTGAGGCACGCTCCGTGACGCCGTCGACCGGTCGGCGATCGCCGATCACGCCGGCGCACGATGGTGCGCCCCCCCGGGCACGTGCCCGTGTGATCCCACGCCTTGATCGTCTACACCGTGGGATGGAACACCGTCCGAGCTCGCCCGTTCGTCGGCGTGAGGTCAAGACCGCAGCAACTCTTTGCGTTGCGTGCGCGGTCATCGGGGCCGGCTCACCTTCGGCGGCAACATCATCGAGTCCGGCACCGACTTCCACCACCTGGCGCGGGCCGTGGCCCAGCAGACGGCGGCTGACCGCAGGCGTCAATACGGCGATCACGCCCCGGATCTCCCGCACGCACCCGGGCCGGCACGAAGTCCGCCGGCACGGCCGGGTGTATGGGCCGACGCACGAGCCGCAGCAGCATTCGCCTTCCACGCTGCCTCCGGATCATCGGCTCGCGGCCGCACGAGGCCGCGGCATGGCTCACCGCCGCATACGCCGGCCTGTGTCGGGCAACGCTCACCTCGCACCGGTCGAGCAACCTCGATGTCCTTTCCCGGCAGATCCTCACCCCGCCCTGGATCCCGGCGCCCTCGCTGCCGTTCGTCCTGGCGGGCCTGAAGGCCGGCAGGCAGGCCGTGGACGATACCGACGCCCCGCTGCGGGACGCCCTCACCCAGTACTACGGCGCCCTCATCGACCAGGTGGGCCATATCGCCGCCGCCAGCGGACTGATGAGTCTGTTCGCTCTCACCGACGAGAACGACAAAGCCGCCGCAGCACGCACTGTGCTGACCTACCGAGCCCCGTGAACAACAATCGGCAGCGGTGTCTGGACGGGACCACGCCCCGCAGCCCGCCCCCAACGCGGCCCAGGAGCCGCCACGACCATCCGCATGACCCGGGAACCTGCAACCGCATGGGCTCGATGACCGTAATGCCCGGTGGTGCAACGGCAGTCCGGGGGATCGGCCGGGCGTCAGCGCAGGGCGGCTGCCCCGGCCTGCACGGCGTGCAGGGCGCGCTCGACGGTCTCCTGGTTCTCGCCGACCGGAGCCACGTAGTCGAGGACACCGCGCGCCGCGTCCTCTCCGAGTGTCCGGGTGATCACCCACGTGGCGAGGTACTGCGAGGCCAGGCAGCCGCCCGCCGTGGCGATGTTCCCCTCGGCGTGGAACGGAGCCTCCAGCACGGTGACGCCCGAGGCTTCCACGAAGGGCCGGCTCGTCATGTCTGTGCAAGCAGGCATGCCGTCCAGCAGACCGAGCCGGGCGAGCACCAGCGCGCCGGAGCACTGCGCGCCGATCAGCTGTCGCGAGGGGTCCAGCGGCAGCCTGGAGATCAGCTTGTCGTCGGCCACCACCTCTCGTGCCTTGACCCCGCTGCCGATAAGTACGACGTCGGCCTCGGTCACGAACTCCATCGGGCGCTGCCCGCTCACCTCGACGCCGTTCATCGAGATGACCACCGGCGTCGGCGTCGTGACGAACGCCTCCAGGCCGTTCTTACGGCACCGGTTGATCAGCGCGGAGGCGATGAAGCTGTCGAGCTCGTTGAATCCGTCAAAGGTGACCACGGCTACCTGCATGGCATCTCCTCACAAACACAACACGGCGATGCAGTCTCTCAGGGCCGCCGTGCCCAGGTCTCAGGCCAATCGGTAAGCGGTGGCTCATCCGGCAGCGCCGGCGGACCGCTGGACGGGATTCTCGACATCACCGGCTGGACGCCAGATGAGATCGACACAGGCGTCTCCTGCAGACCGAGCTGGGGCCGTTCGGCCCGGGAGGCCGGGCCTTGTACGACTCGTGCCCCGGCGAGCCGGGCCGCTACCACCGGTCCGGCGACAGCGCCTGACGGCTGGCCAGCCGAACGTTGGCCGGGCCGGGTTCCAGCACGGCTGGTGTGGCTGCCGGCGCTCGCTCGCGGCTGGCCGGCGGGTGCGCAAGGAGCCTGAAGTCGGAGGGCGCCCTCGTTCCTGGCTATGCGTCGGCAGCTGGATGGTTGTTGAGGACGCTCCGCGCCTGGCGTTCGACCAGCACGGGGACGAACTCGCGTACAGGCCGGTCAGTGAACGAGGCGTGAGCTTTGGCTACGGCCGCTTCGACCTCGGCCGGGCTGTAGGTCGCGCTGAAGGCGTTCTTCAGGCGCTCCACGATTCCGTGAATGGCGTCTTCTTCGCGTGCCTTGTCCGCCACGGTGCCACCTGTCTGGAAGGGCGCTGCTCAGCTTCCGCTGAGATTCTCGTGCGGAAGTGTCCCGCTGTGTTGATCATTGCACCGTGCGCGTGGGCCGTCGCCCGGAACCGGCCATGCCTGGTGAGCTTGCAAGGCAAGGCTGACCAAGGTCATGAGCAGGTCGATGTCCCCGGAGACATCCAGGTGGAGCGTCACCCAGTGCGAGCCCGGCACGAGCCGGACGGCGGAGGCGCCCGTGAGGTGCTCCTCGAACCGCCGGATGGCCCTGGCCGTGAGGTACAGGTCAACGTCCATGTCGGAATGGAAGTGCGCAATCTCGCCATGGGCTGAGGCGAGTGCGCGACCGATGCCGCAGCTCGGCTCCACCTCGGCGAGATCGGGCCAAGTCGCCAGTTGTGTGAACGCCCGCGCGGCCAACGTCATGCGCCCATCATGACCAGCTCACCGCACAGCCACCAGAACGCGGGAGATCCGTAACCAAGTCGCAGTGTCCGAATGTCCGAATGACGTACGGATGGCCAACCGGTCGAGGTGCTGGGGATTGCTGAGACCCGGCGCGGCAAGCCCCACTCTGTGCACTGCGCACAGAAGTATCGACCTTGAGACAGCGAAGGTCATGCGCGCCCGTCGAGGGTGCGGTGAGCGGCCACTACCCTCCATGTCATGTCCCTGCGAAGAGCGCGTCCTCCGCACATCGGTTCGGCCCATGTGATCGTGACCGGCGGGTCGAGTGGCATCGGGCTGGCCACGGCCCGGCTGCTCGCGGAGCGGGGCGCCCGGATATCGCTGATCGCGCGGGGGCGAGAGCGTCTGGAGGCGGCGGCGAAGGAGCTGTCGGCCGCCGCGAGAACGGCGGACGTGGCTGACCAGGCGGCCCTGACCCGGGCGATCACGGAGCTGGAGGAGGAGCGGGGGCAGCCCTGCGACATCCTCGTCACGTCGGCGGGGCTCGCGCGGCCGGGGCACTTCCTGGAGCTGGCGGACGAGGTCTTCCGGGAGATGATCGAGGTGGACTACTTCGGCACGCTGTACGCCCTGCGGGCCGTGGTGCCCGGCATGGTGGAGCGCGGGCGGGGCAGCGTGGTCGCGGTGTCCTCGGCCGCCGGTCTGATCGGGATCTTCGGCTACAGCGCGTACGGGCCGGCCAAGTTCGCCGTACGCGGACTCATGGAGTCGCTACGGGCGGAACTCGCACCGCGCGGGGTCCATGTCGGCGTGGTCTTCCCGCCGGACGTGGACACCCCACAGCTCGCCGAGGAGAACCGGTGGAAGCCGGCGGAGACCCGGGCGGTCGGTGGAACGATCAAACCCCTCGCCGCGGACCAGGTCGCGGCGGCGATCGTCGCCGGCATCGACCGGCGGCGCTTCGTGATCTGCCCGGACACGGGCACGCGAGCGCTGGCGCGGTTCGGCGGTGTGCTGCTGCCGCTGCTGAACCGGAGGTTCGACCGCAGGGTCAGAGCGGTCGGCAGGGCGACGAAGCGGGCGTGAGGCGAGCGTCCGGACCGGGGTGCCCCGGGGCGCGGTAGGAGGGGCTGTCGCCTCCGCTCAGGTCTTACGGAGCTGTGACGGCATGGGCGTGGGGCTGCCCTGCGGTGCGTCCCTGCTCCTAGCGTTCCGGTCATGCGAGTACTGGTCACCGGCGGAGCCGGGTTCATCGGGAGTCATGTCGTCGAGGCGCTGACCGCGCGGGGGCACGAGGCGGTCGTCTTCGACCTGTGTGACGGCCCGGACGTGCGCGACGCCGAGTCGGTCGCCGCCGCACTGCCGGGTGTGGACGCCGTCTGCCATCAGGCCGCGATGGTGGGACTCGGGAAGGACTTCGGTGACGCGGCCGAGTACGTGTCGCACAACGGCCTCGGTACGGCCGTACTGCTCTCCGCCATGGCCGACGCGGGGGTGCGCCACCTTGTGCTGGCCGGGTCGATGGTCGTGTACGGCGAGGGCTCGTACACCTGCGAGCGACACGGTGCGGTACGACCCGGCCCCCGGACCGTGGCCGATCTGGACGCGGGACGGTTCGAACCACGGTGCCCACGGTGCGGGGAAGGCCTGACACCGGGAACGGTCGGCGAGGACGCTCCGGTCGACCCCCGCAATGTGTACGCGACGACCAAACTGACCCAGGAGCATCTGGCGGCGGCGTGGGCCCGGTCGACGGGTGGCTCGGCGGTTTCGCTGCGCTACCACAACGTGTACGGGCCGGGCATGCCGCGAGACACCCCGTACGCCGGGGTCGCGTCCTTCTTCCGGTCCGCGCTCGCCCGGGGCGAGGCTCCACGCGTGTTCGAGGACGGCGGGCAGCGGCGGGACTTCGTACATGTGCGTGACGTGGCCGCAGCCAACGTGGCGGCGCTGGAGGCCGAGGCCCGGGCCGGGGCGCTGGTCGCGTACAACACCGGCAGCGGAGAGCCCCACACGGTGGGGGAGATGGCGCAGGCGCTGGCCTCCGCGTACGGCGGGCCCGAGCCCGTGGTGACCGGGGAGTACCGCCTGGGGGACGTACGCCACATCACGGCGGACTCGTCCCGGCTGCGGGCCGAGCTGGGCTGGAAGGCCGAGGTCGGGTTCGGTGACGGCATGCGGGAATTCGCGAGGGCAAAGTTGCGTGGGGAGTAGCCCTCGGCTCGCTCGCGTGCCCCCCAATCGACGTCCGCGTTTCGTAAGGAGCGCGAGTCTGCTATCTCCCTTTTGTCTTCGTAGGGTGAAAGTCGTGATGACCCCTCCTGAATCAGCATCAGCATCAGAGTCAGCTTCAGCTTCAGCATCAGAAGCGGAGGCGGCGACGGTTGCGGCGACCGTCGACGTGGTGCTCCCCTGCCTGAACGAGGCCGAGGCTCTGCCCTGGGTGCTCGCCCGCATCCCGCCCACCTGGCGCGCGCTGGTGGTGGACAACGGATCCACGGACGGCTCGCCGGAGTTGGCCCGCGCCCTCGGCGCGACCGTCGTGCACGAGACCCGCCGCGGCTTCGGCGCCGCCTGCCACGCCGGGCTGACGGCGGCCACCGCGGAGATCGTGTGCTTCTGCGACTGCGACGCGTCACTCGACCCGGCCCAGCTCGAGCCCTTCGTGCGCGAGGTACGCCAGGGCGAGGCCGACCTCGTGCTGGGGCGGCGCCGCCCGCAGGGCCGAGGCGCCTGGCCCGCGCACGCCCGGATGGGCAACCTCGTGCTGGCACGGATGCTGCGTCGTCGCACCGGGCTGCGTCTGCACGACCTCGGCCCGCTCCGCGCCGGCCGCCGCGAACAGCTGCTCGACCTCGGACTCACGGACCGCCGCAGCGGCTACCCGCTGCAGATGGTTGTCCGCGCCGCCGACTCCGGCTGGCGCGTCGTCGAGCACGACGTGCCGTACCTGCCGCGTACCGGTGCCTCCAAGGTCACCGGCACCTGGCGTGGCACCTGGCAGGCGGTACGGGACATGGGCCGGGTCCTGTCCGAACCGCCGGTGCCCCGGGACGGTACCGGCGCCGGCTCGCTCTCCGTACTCCCTGGAGGAACCGCTCAGTGACCACACTTCTCGTCATCGCCAAGGAACCGCGGCCGGGCCGGGTCAAGACCCGGCTCACCCCGCCGTTCACGCCCCGGGAAGCGGCGGCGCTCGCCGAGGCGGCGCTCGTGGACACCCTGCGGACCGTGGCGGCGACCCCCGCCAGGCGGCGTGTGCTGGTGCTCGACGGCGCCCCAGGACCCTGGCTGCCGCCCGGCTTCGACGTCGTCCCGCAGTGCGCGGGGGGTCTGGACGAGCGGCTGGCCGCCGCCTTCGCCGGCTGTGACGGACCCGCGCTGCTCATCGGCATGGACACCCCCCAGGTGACGTCCGAGCTGCTCACCGTGGACTTCGGCAACTGCGACGCGTATGTCGGCCCGGCCGAGGACGGCGGTTTCTGGGCGTTGGGTCTCGCCCGCCCCGACCCCGAACTGCTGCGCGGTGTGCCGATGTCGACGCCCACGACGGGTGCCGTGCAGCACGAGCGGCTCGTCGGGGCGGGCCTGCGGGTGCGCATGCTGCCGTGCCTCCGGGACGTGGACACCGCCGGCGACGCGGCGGCGGTCGCCGCATCGGCCCCGGGGAGCCGGTTCGCCGCTGAGCTGGGGCGCCTGGGAGCGGTCGCCGGTCGATGAGCACCGCACACGAGATCACGTCGCCGAGGACGATCGGCTCGGACCGTCCCGCGTCCGTCGCGTCCCTCGGTGTTCCGCGCCCCTGGGCTGCCGACCCGTACTCCGAGGCACTGGCCACCGGTGGCGGGCCACTCTTCCTCCGTCGCGCCGACGGCTGGCTGCTGCCGCTGGAAGTGGAACGCTGGTGCGCCAGGGCCGACGCGGCGGACATGGACGTTCTGGAGCGCTGTGAAGGGGCCGTGCTCGATGTGGGGTGCGGGCCCGGGCGGCTCGTCGCCGAACTCGCGTCCCGGGGCCTGCCCGCGCTCGGCGTCGACGTCAGCGAAGCCGCCGTAGCCCGCACTGTGCGGCTCGGCGGCCAGGCGCTGCAACGCTCCGTCTTCGAACCGCTCCCCGCCGAAGGGCGCTGGGACACCGTCCTTCTCATCGACGGCAACATCGGTATCGGCGGCGACCCGGGCGCCCTGCTGCGAAGGATGTCCCAACTCCTCCGTCACGGCGGTCTCCTGATCACCGAGACCGTCCCCGACGGCGAGGTCGACGAACGCGTCACCGTCCACGTCGTCCGCCTCGCCGCCGACGCTCACGCGTCCGCCGGCCCGCCCTTCCCCTGGGCCCGCCTCGGTACCCCGGCTCTGCTCCGGCTCGCGACGGACGCCGACTGGCGCCCGGCGCATCAGTGGACGACCGGTGGCCGCTCCTTCGTCGCCCTGCGCAACCGCGCCGACCGCAGCACGAGGGCCACCGCCGAGCCGCCGAACAGCGCCGCCGTGATCAGCAGCCAGCGGGCCAGGAACACGTCGCCGGACAGGGTGGTGGCAGACCGGTAGTGGTCCGCCACCTGTCCGCTGACCAGCGGAAACCAGATCAGCAGCAGTAGGCCGGAGAACGCCGCCGGGACGCGTACGAACACAGTCCACTCCCGGCGGCCGAGCACACCCAGCGCCCGTGTGACGATCCGGTCCGCGCCTGCGTACAGGGGCACCAGCACCAGGTCGTGCGTCAGTGCCGCGCCCACGAACCACAACGCGACCGAGAACCAGTCGTCCGCGAACAGCCGCACGCCCGCGTACCCGGCCAGTGCGAACGAGCAGGCGAGAAGCAGGAGTTGGAAGGGGCTCCCCACGTATGGGCTCCCCACGTGCAGGCGTTCCGGAAGCCGTCGCAGCACAGGTCGTCGCATCACAGGTCTCCGAACGTCATCCGTGCCACCCACTTGGTGTTGAGCACCCCGGGCGCCGCGGGCACGATGATCCGCGCCGGGTAGCCGTGGTCCGGGGTCAGGGGCGCGCCGTTGACGAAGAGGGCCAGCAGGGCACGCGGGTCGCGTACTTGGTTGTCGCGCAGGGCGGCCCGGCGGAACGACCCGTGCCGTTGGAGCGACTCCACGAGTACGTCGGGCGGCGCGTCGCTCTCGTAGCCGACGAGCGCCGCCAGATCCCGTAGGCGTACGCCCCGCCACGACTGGTCGGAGGTCGACCAGCCCTCCACGCAGGCGATGGGCAACGTGGCGCTGTGCAGAGGGAGTTGCAGCAGCTCCGCCCGGCTGAGCCGGACCGTCCGGCCGGGCCCCTCGACAACCAGCCGCCACGCCTCGTCACTCGTCTCCGTCGTGCTGATCCCACGCGACGCGGCCGTCTTGTTGATCTGGAAGCCGCCCGGGCCCGAACCCGGCTCGGGTCCGCCGTGCGGCGCGAGCAGAGCCGTTTCCCGCAGCGGTCCGTCGAAGCTCCGGCCCGCCGTCGTAGCGAACAGGAGCAGGGAGCCGCCGCCGACGAGACCGAGGGCGCCGCGACGGGAGAAGGTGGGCGGGGCCGGGGTCGGGGAGACGAGTTCGCTCTCCTCGTCGCGCAGGTGGCGCAGATTGCGCAGCGCCGCCGGAACCCGCAGCACCGCGTGCGTCACGAACGACGCGAAGAACACCCAGGCCCCGTAGAAGTGCAGCGGATAGAAGGAGCCCGGGAAGAGGTAGTCGAGCTGGACGTTCAGCACGCCTGTGGTGAACTCGAACAGCGCGCCCCCGACCAGCAGAAGCAGCGAGATCCGCTCCAGCGCGTGCGCGAGCGACCGCACGGGCGGCAGGGTGAACAGCCGCGGCAGGACCGACCACAGCTTCGCCAGCAGTACGGGGATCAGCGCGATGCCGAGGGTGACGTGGACGCCCTGGGTGAGCCGGTAGAGCCAGGGCGGGTCGGTCGGCCAGGCGAAGAGGTAGAAGCCCAGCAGGCCCTTGTCCGGGGTCTTGTCGTTCACCGGTGACAGCCCCGGGTTGTAGGCGGCGTACGACACCAGGCCCGTCACGAAGAGCACCGTGATCCCGCCGAGCAGCACGATGCCGAGCACGGACGTGAACCAGGGGCCGCGCAACGGACTGCGCCAGAAACCGGGGGAGGTGGGGAGGAGTTGGTCGGGCATGGTCCGACCGTAGGCCGGGACGGGCGGGGTACAGGGCCCGCGACTCATGACGAAACGCTGACGTCCTGGCTCGCCGGAGCCCTGTCCGGCCCTCACCGGCCTAGCGTGCCGGTGTGAACCGCGATCATCTCCGCGACCTGTCCGCGGCCCTGGCCGCAGCGCTGCTCGTCACGACGGCCGCTGTGCTCGGCACCGCCATCGAGCACCGTCACGGCACCCTTCATGTCAGTTGGCCGCCCTTGTACGGCCACTGGGAGCCGCACGTCGGTCCCGGCACCCCCGCCGCGATCGTCGTCGCCGTCACCGTCGTCGGGTACGGGCCGCTCCTCGCCGCCCGGCTGCCCTGGCGCGCGCTGCTTGTCACCGCTTGCGGTACTGCCACGGCGTGGACGTTCTCGCTCGCCCTGGTCGACGGATGGCAGCGCGGCATCGCCCGGCGGCTGACGACCAGGTACGAGTACCTCCAGGTCATCGACCCCGTCAACCGCTTCCACGACATCCCCGCCGCCCTGCGGGACTTCACCCACCACATCCTGATCCGCTCACCCGACGCCTGGCCCGCGCACGTCGCCGGGCATCCCCCTGGGGCCACCCTCACGTTCGTCCTCCTCGACCGGATCGGGCTGGGCGGCGGGGCCTGGGCGGGCGTCTGGTGCATCACCGTCGGGGCGACAGCGGCAGCGGCGGTCCTCGTCACCGTGCGCCTGCTGTGCGGGGAGGCGCTCGCCCGCCGGGCCGCGCCCTTCCTGGTCCTGGCCCCGGCGGCCGTGTGGATGGGCACCTCGGCGGACGGGTACTTCGCGGCGGTCGCAGCCTGGGCCGTCGCCTTCCTCGCCCTCGCGGTCACCGGACACCGGCCACGGTCGTCGGGCCTGGCCGCCGGGCTCCTCTTCGGGCTCACCGCGTATCTCTCCTACGGGCTGACACTGTTCGCGGTGATCGCCGGCGGCGTCGTGCTGCTCGGCTCCCGACGGCTGCGCCCACTGCCGTACGTCCTCGCCGGATGCGTGGTCGTCCCGGCCGCGTTCACGCTCGCGGGTTTCAGCTGGTGGGAGGCGTACCACCTGCTCGTCACCCGCTACTACCAGGGAGCCGGCGGTGTCCGCCCGTACGGCTACTGGGTGTGGGCGAACCTCACGTGCACGGTCCTGCTGGTGGGTCCGGCGACGGTCGCGGGCCTGCGGCGGGCCGGCGCGGCTCCGGTCCGCGAGGGCTTCCGTGGTCGCCTGCGCACGATCGCCGACGCCCCGGAATCCCGGCTCGCCCTGCTCGTGTTCGCCGCGCTGCTCGCCCTGCTCACCGCCGACCTCTCGGGCATGAGCAAGGCGGAGACAGAGCGCATCTGGCTGCCGTTCGCCCTGTGGCTGCTCCCGGCCTGCGCGTTCCTGACCCGGCCCCGCGCCTGGCTCACCGCACAGGCCGCTCTCGCCCTGCTCCTCAACCACCTGCTGCTGACGGGGTGGTGACGACCGACGACAGGGCTCCGCTTCGAGCCGCCACGGACGGACAGGGGCGCCAGGTTCTTACGAAACGCGGACGGCCGGGTTGGCCGTGCCGCACCGAAGTGAGGCTGGTGGGAAGCTGGGGTTCATGCAGCAGCCGCATGAATCCGCAGGTTCCGAGCTTGCTCCCCGTGGGCGGGGAGGCGCGATGCGCGTCCTCGTCGTGGACGACGACCCAACGGTCGCCGAGGTCGTCTCCGGCTATCTCGACCGAGCCGGGTACGAGGTGGAACGAGCCGGTGACGGGCCCTCCGCACTCGTGCGGGCCGCCGTGCACCGGCCTGACCTGGTGGTGCTCGACCTGATGCTGCCCGGCATGGACGGCTTGGAGGTGTGCCGCCGGATCCGGGCCCGTGGACCCGTGCCGGTCATCATGCTCACCGCCCGCGGCGACGAGGGCGACCGGATCCTGGGCCTCGAAGTGGGCGCCGACGACTACGTCACGAAGCCCTTCAGCCCTCGTGAGCTGGTGCTGCGGGTCGAGTCGGTACTGCGCCGGTCGCGGCCCGCCGCGGTGACCCACCCCGTGCACGGGGCAGGCATCACCGTCGACCCGGCCGCCCGACGCGCCACCAAGAACGGCGCCGAACTCGGTCTCACGCTCCGCGAGTTCGATCTCCTCGCCTTCCTCCTGCGCAACCACGGCCGCGCCTACAGCCGCGAAGAACTGATGCGTGAGGTGTGGGGCTGGGACTTCGGCGACCTGTCCACCGTCACCGTCCATGTACGCCGGCTGCGGGGCAAGGTGGAGGACGACCCGGCCAGGCCGCGGCTCATCCAGACGGTATGGGGAGTGGGCTACCGCTTCGACGCCACACCGTTCGAGGAGGCAGTGTGACCACGCGCGACTTCCTGCTGATCGCCCTGTTCGCCTTTCTCGGCGCCGTCGCGGCCGGGCTGCTCGGTGCCGGTGTGCTGTGGCTGATCCGGCGCCGCTCGCTGACCACGTCCCTCGCCGTGGTCGCGGCCGTGGCCGTGACGGCCATGCTCGCGGGCACGATGGCAGTGGCGAGGGCGATGTTCCTGTCCTCGCACGATCTGACCGTCGTCACCATGGTCGTCGCGATGGCGGCGGTCGTCTCCCTGGCCGTCGCCCTGCTGCTCGGCCGTTGGGTCGTCGCCGGCAGCAGGGCGCTCACCGCGGCCGCCCGTTCCTTCGGTGACGGCGGCCACTTCGCGGCTCCCGACGGCTCGGCAAACGCCGAACTCGCCGCACTGAGCCGGGAGTTGGCCAGCACCAGTGCGAAGCTCGCCACGTCCCGCGACCGTGAACGCGCCCTGGAGACATCGAGACGCGAACTGGTCGCGTGGATCTCGCACGACCTGCGCACCCCACTCGCCGGACTGCGCGCCATGTCCGAGGCCCTGGAGGACGGCGTCGCCGCCGAACCCGACCGCTACCTCCGCCAGATACGCACGGAGGTCGAACGTCTCAACGACATGGTGGGGGACCTCTTCGAGCTCTCCCGCATCCACGCCGGGGCACTCGCCCTGACTCCTTCGCGCATCTCCATGTACGACCTTGTCGGCGACGCCCTCGCGGGAGCGGACGCTCTCGCCCGAGAGCACGGTGTGTGGCTGATCGGCGACCGCATCGAACCGGTGCCGGTCGAGGTCGACGGCAAGGAGATGAGCCGGGTGCTGAGCAATCTGCTGGTCAACGCGATCCGCCGGACACCCTCCGACGGTACGGTCGCGGTCGCCGCCGAGCGTTCCCCCGACGGTGTCGTCGTGTCCGTCACCGACGGCTGCGGTGGCATCCCGGACGAAGACCTGCCGCGTGTCTTCGACACCGGGTGGCGCGGCACGCATGCCCGCACCCCTCCGGCCGGGGCCGGCCTGGGTCTCGCCATCGTCCGCGGCATCGTCGAGGCGCACCGCGGACAGGCCGCCGTACGCAATGTGCCCGGCGGCTGTCGCTTCGAAGTGACTCTTCCCCTGGCCGAGGTCTGATCGCGAAGAGCGCCCAGCTTCCCCCTGGGCGAAGGGGAACGGCGGGCGCCGATGCCCCGAGAGAGCGGGGCGCCGGTCCACCCGTGGCCGCTGTCGCGGCATCGGCCGACGCTCCCGCCCGCCTACCTCTACGCCCCGGGGTGCAGCCCGAGCCAGCCGGGTGTCGGGTCGCCCTTGACCTCGCCGAAGTACAGGGCGAAGGTCTGCTTCCAGCGCTCCACCTCTGCGCGGTCGGACATGAAACGGGGGAAGCCGTCCACATGGGCGTCGGGGTACTCCCAGATCGGCTTGAGACCCGCCGGGGGAGTGACGTCGGTACGGACGGACCAGCCGTTGAAGGAGCCGTTCTGCATCTCCTTGGACAACTGCCAGTTGAGGAACAGCTTGGCGGCCGTGGAGTTCTTCGCCTGCTTGAGGACGGCCATGCGCTGACCCCAGGCCATGAACGGATGTCCGGCGCCGATGGCGAACGTCACGGGAGAAGTACTGACCGCGGACCCCGCGGTGCCGACACCGATGACCTTCTGCCCGCCGAAGACGGCCTCGCCCGGGGAGTTGCTGCCGCGTGCGAACCGCACGTCCTGGGCGGCGAACCTCGCCACCCAGTCCCAGCCGTACTTCCGCGCGTACAGCGTGAAGAGGTAGAGCACCGCGTCGTCGTCGTGCGGGAAGGCGGAGGCGATCCGGCCCTTCCATTTCGGGTCGACCAGGTCGAGCGGGGTGAGCGGCGTCTTCGAACCGACCGCCGCCGTGTCGTACAGGAAGCTGAAGGCGATCGCTCCGGTGGCCACCCACGCGCCCTGCGGGTCCTTGAACCTGTCGTAGACCTTCGAGAAGCCGGCGGGCTTGTAGTGCAGCAGCCGGCCCTGCCCCTTCCAGCGGTCGAAGTCCTGCAGGGTCTGGAACTGCACGACGTCCGGTACGAGGGTGTCGGTGGCGAACTGGTTGTCGACACGCACGTCGTGGTACTTGCTGTAGTCGACGATCAGCGTCAGGTCGAGGTCCGGGAAGCGGGCCTTGAAGGCCGCCTTGGTGCCGTCCTGCTGGGTGGGGGTGTCGCCGCCGGCGTAGACGACGAGCTTGCCGCCCTCGGCGAGAGCGGTCCGGTAGAGCTCGTCGAGGGTCCTGGTCTCCTCGCCCCGGGTGGTGCCGCGGGAGGTGGCGGTGGAGGCCGCGGCCGGGGCGGCGTTCGCGGCGACCGCGCCGACACCGAGGGCGGCGCCCGCTCCGGTGGCGAGGACACGTCGTCTGCTGAGGAAGCTGGACACGCTGATTGAGCCTCTCTGATGGGGGGTGGCGTGGTGAGGCAACCCGGCACCCGAGTGATGGTCAGGGATGTCGGGCGGCCTCCATCCTGCGCCGCCGTCCATGGATGGGCAACGTTTTCCACAGGTGGAATGCCACATTCAATCGAACGGTTGAATGGCCCGCGCGGCTCGTGCCGGCGCCCTACTCGGGTGGTCTGTCCGTGGTCCGGCGCGCCACCAGGGTGGGGGACAGACGGACCTGGTCCGTGGGTTTGTGCCGGTCGGCGAGCCGTTCCAGGAGCAGCCGGGCGGCGTTCCCGCCGATCTCGTGGCCCGCCTGGTCGACGCTGGTCAGCGAGATCGGGCCGAGCGCGGCGAAGGTGGTGTTGTCGTAGCCGGCCACCGAGATGTCGCCGGGAACAGCGAGGCCCGCTTCGTCGACCGCCTCCAGGACACCCATGGCCACGATGTCCGCGCCGGCGAATATGGCCGTGGGAACCCGGGGGCGGGCCAGCAGTTCCCGCGCGCCCTGGTAGCCGCCTTCCTGGGTGTAGCTGGTGGATACCACGTCGATGCACTCCGCGAGCCCGAGCGCCCGCATGGCCTGCCGGTATCCGTCGGCGCGGCGGGCGTTGGGCATCTCCACGAGGCGTGTCGGGTCGGTCTCGTGATGCTCGATGTGGGCGATGCGGCGATGCCCGAGGCCGGCGAGATGACCGACGGCCAGGGACGCGCCCTCGACATCGTCGTCGACCACCGTGTCGTACAGCGGCGATGACCCGTGCCGGCCGACGACGACGGTCGGCACGGAGGACGCGACGTGTTCGAGGTGGGTGCGGGGCGAGACGGGCGCGACCAGGACGAGACCGTCCATGCCGCGGTCCAGCATCGCCTCGGTGACCCGCGCTTCCTCCCTCTCGCCGTTGCAGCCGGGGCCCAGGAGCACCTGGTACTCCGTGTCCCCCAGCCAACCGGTGATGCCGTCCAGGACGTCGGGGAAAAAGGGATTTCGGATGTCGGGGAGCATCACGCCGATGGTGTACGTCTGCCCTCGGAGGCCTCTGGCTCCCGCGTGCGGCCGGTAGCCGAGTTCGTCGATCGCGCGGCGCACCTTCGCGCGCATCTCGGGGCTGGCGCCGTACGCGTTGCGCAGCACCTTGGACACCGCGGTGGTGGACACCTGGGCGTGGCGTGCGACGTCGACGATCGTGACGCGACGGCGTCGTGCTGGCGGCTCCATTCGATTCCTTTTCCCTGGGACGGCTGCCGCCGAGTCTACGGACGGGGCTGTGGCCCGGCGGACGCCTCGTGGCGGCCGCGCGGGGCCGCCGTCGTAAAAATCGTGCAGCGTGCGCGGCATCTTGACGTCACGCGAGACGCTCTCTAGGGTCTGGCCACATCCGATGGGCAACGTTACCCATCGGGCTCACGGCACCATCGACCCGGCGTCGGACCTCGCCGTCCCGCGGTCGGCGGCGACGGCCGCTCTCCATGCGCCCCGCTGACCACGGCATCTACCGGGCTATCGCATTGAATCGATTCAAGAAGGATTCGGGAAGGGAGGTGTGCCGGTGACCACGGCCCCGCGCGAACAGCTTCCGGACCATGCCCGGCTTCCGGACACGGAACCGGTTCCGCGCGTCCGGGGGCGGGCGCGAACCACCCCGCCCTGGTGGTTCGCGTTGCCCGCGGTGGTGCTGTTCGCCTTCGTCGTCCTGGTGCCGAGCGTCCGTGGTGTCTACTACGCCTTCACCGACTGGGACGTGGATCCCCACTTCTCCTTGGTGGGCCTCGCCAACTTCTCCGAACTGCTCCGCGACCCCGACGCCACGCAGGCCATCTGGCACACCCTGCTGATCGCCTTGTCCATCACGGAAACGTACGAGTCGCCGTACGGGGATATCCGGAGCGAGTGGCAGGTGACGGACGGCGGCAGGGCCCTCGGGTACGACGTGGTGGTGCCCGCGAACAGCGAGGCGACCCTGCGGCTTCCGGTGGTGTCGGCCGATTCGGTCCGCGAAGGCCGTGTACCACTGGCGTGCGCGGAGGGCGTGTGCTTCATCGGCTGCACCGACGGGGTGTAGGTCTGCCGGTTGGCGTCCGGCCGGTACCGAGTGAGCGCCCGGCTGCGTTGATGGGCCTGTGCTGACTAGCCCCGGACTTCGCGGGTCACCGTTTCAGGTCTTGTGACTCAGCGCTTCAATTGGCCAGTTGGCGTTCGAGTTGGCCATGCAGGCAGCAGGGAACCAGGAAGCTGTCCCATGGGGGCTCAGGGGGCCGGAGCGCCCATCGGCTCCTCCGGGGGCCGCTCGGTGGCCTGCCTCGTCAGCTCGGCCCGGAGGTCGTCCGGGGTGAGCGCCAGCAGTTCGCCGATCGACCGGTTCCATGCGTCGGCCGCCTGCTCCACCTCGGACCGGAAGCCTCGCCGCACCGGGCGCCCCGCCACCATCAGGGCGATAGCGGCGACCGGCCGCAACAGCCACCGCCCACGCACGGTGACTGCGACGTCCACCTGCCACCGTCCGTCGTCCGCCCGCCGCGGCCGCAGATACAGATGCGCCTTGCCCAGCCGGTGCTTCAGCCGTGCCGTCGCCGGGGCGCGCGCCGTCGGCGGGGCCCCGGGCGCGAGGTCGGTCGCCGCCCACCATGCGGCCAGGTCGAGCCGCGCCTTTCCCGACCCCCGGCGCAGCGCCCCCGATCCCTCGGGACCCCGCACCCGTCCTTCGACCTCCAGCAGCTGCGGTCGGTCGGGGGTGCGCAGTCGCAGAGCCATCCGCACCGTCATATCCACATCGTCCGAGACCAGTAGCTGTTCCACGGCGATCGCGCTGCGGCGCTGCCACTCACGTACGAGCACAGCCACCTGATCCATGGCACCGGCCTCCGAGAGCTCGTACCGCGCGCCGGGCCGCAAATGCCGCCCCTTGACCAGTCGCACGTCCGCGACCGGCCGCCCGTCTTCCAGGACGATCTCTTCTCCCTGGGCCCGGGTGGATTCGGCGAAATCGAAGATCAGCTTGGTGAGCTCCTGGAGCCGGTCGGGTTCCAGGGCGAGGACGGATACGGAGTGTCGGAGAACCGTCATGTGGCCCTCCCCTCGGAGGCCGGACAAACCGGCCGTACCGTTGACCGCCTTTGCCATGCGCTCACTGGCCCCGCCCTGAGTCGGTCCCCACCCACTCTGTCAGGTGTACACGCAGCCCCTGGTGTGCGTCTGCATTCAGCACAGCAAGTCAGGATGCTACAAGCAGGGGCGTCGCTTGGCGGAGCCTGCGCAGGAGCCAGTCGGTACCTTGGCCGACCAGCGCTCGACTGGCCGATGGAAGGGCTCAGTCACAGGTCTGTGGCCAGCGGGTTTGTCCGATATCGGTGTCGAGGAGGTGGAGTTGGACGCCGCGGGTGATCTGGACGGTGGGCGGGTCGGTGACGTTGCTGATCCGCAGGGTGAGTTCGCTGAGGTGGTAGAAGATCATGCGCCCGGTGGGGCGGACGCGGCGGTTGTCGGGGTAGAGGCCGCTCATGGTCTGCTCGGGGCCGAGCGACCGTCTGGCCTGCCGCTCGATCAGGCAGAAGACCAGCAGGGCCAGGCAGATGACCTGGATCAGGGCGGCGACGCGCCGGTTGTGCTGCACGAAGACCGGCGCGACCGCGAGCGGGCCCTTGAAGCCGTGGTATCTGCGCTCGACCGCGCCCTGACCCTTGTAGTGGATCAGGGTCTGTCCGGCGTCTGCCTGGTCGGCGGGGACGGACGTCAGCAGTGCGTACCAGCCGTCGACAGCGTCTTCGGCCTTCAGCACGCCAGTGTCGAAGTGCCAGGCCAGGACCGGGGTGCCGTCCTCGTTATCGGTGACGGTCCAGCGCAGACAAGAGGTGACACGGCGCTTGGCGGCGATGACACCGATCCGGGCGACGATCTTCTCCCGGGTCGTGTAGTGGCGTCCGCCGGCCGCGGTGGTGAGCTTGTTGAGGTCCTCTGCGGCCTTGGTCTGGCGTTTGTCCCGGGCGGCTTGCTGGCCGGCGGCGTTCGCGGTGGAGTGGACCAGGATCCGGCGCACGGTGAACGCCGGATCGCTCTTGCGGGGCCCGGTCAGGGTGTGGTGTCCTCCAGCACGCGGTAGGCCCCGCGCCGCTCGGTGGGCTTGCCCGCGTCCCGGTCCGGCGTCCAGTCCACGACGGTGGCCTGCGCGAGATCGAGGGCGGCATAGACCTCGTCCTTGACCTGCGCGGCCGGGGCCGGGGCGATGAACTGAACCCCGAAAGCCGGCAGTGCGCAGACGTTGGAGTAGGACACCAGCTTGGAGTCGGCGACCATCAGGAAGTCGCGCTCGCCGGCCATGGCCCGCAGGTCCTTCATCGCGCCGACGACCTGGCTGACCTCGGCCGCACCACCGCCGAAGACCCGGGCATGGAGCGGGATGCCGTCGTCGGCCGACACCGCGAGCCCGGCCTGGACCTGCTTCAGATCGAAGCGCCGGTCCTTGGGATGCCCGTAGCCGATGACGGGGAAGTCCTCGTCCTGACCCTCAACCGGGAAGGCCTCGCGCACGGACATGCTGGTCATGTCCCAGTGCATCCGGGCCACATCGATCCCGAACACACCGATCGCCCGTGCCCCGACCGTGCCCGCGATGTGCTCCAGGTGCGGAGCGATCGCATCCAGTGCCCGGGCCAGACGATCATCGTTGAGCAGACCGGGCTCGATCCCGAAGACCTCTTCCACCGCCCAGCACCTGGCCCAGTCCTCCACCCGTACCAGCGGCGCGGGCGAAGTCAGCCGGTTGGCCACCAACGCCTCGATCACCTGCCCGTGCGTCACCAGCGCACTCGCGCCACCAGGACATACCTCGTCGATGATCCCGGCGACATCCGGCCGACGCAGAAACTCGGCAGCGACAGGCAGAGCGCCCAGACGCTTCTCCACCACGGACGTCACCGCCACTTCAAGGCGCTGACGCTGAGACCGCGGCCGCGGGGACCGGGAAGTCATCGGCACACCCCGCCTAACGCCGCCACCCGGCCCGGGACACCCCCGGACCGGTCACACCATACGAATCAGCGACCCGCGAAATACGGGACTAGCAGGGGGGACGCGTCTGCGGTGCCGGTCGGCGCCGCAGACGCGTACGCGGCATCAGACCACGAGCCACTGCTGGTTCGTGCCGGTGTCGCAGCTCGACTGGTTCAGGGCGGCCCCGTTGGTGGTCGACCCTCCGGTGACCTGAAGGCACAGCCCGCTGTTGACGTTGGTGAAGGTGACGTAGGCGCCGATCACCGACGTCCTGCGCCAGAGCTGGTGCGTGCCGCCGTCACAGGTCCACTGGTCGGCCGTCGTACCGTCGGCAGTGGAGCCACCGGGGATTTCGAGGCACTTGCCGCTGTTGGCGTTGACCAGGCGGTAGTTCGCACCGGAAGGGGTCGGCACCCACTGTTGGTTGGTTCCGCCGTTGCAGTTCCCGGAGTTGACGGCTGCCCCGTCGGCGGTGCTCGCGAACCAGACGTCCGCGCACTTGGCGCTGTTGCGGTTCAGCAGGCGGTTGTTGGCGGAGCCCAGCGGGGCGGCGAGGACGGGCCAGCCACCGGCGAAGGTGACCTGGCGGATGTCCAGGGACTCCCGGCCGTTGTTGTCGCCGTCGTAGTAGTGGTAGGCGAGGAACTTCGACGCGCCGTCGTCAAAGGCGTCCGCGCCCCCGGCCGCCACCTTGGGGTACGCGCCCGCGAGCACCGGTGTTCCGCCGCCGGACGCCATGTTCGTACCGTTCTGGTCGAGGTAGGGGCCGGTGATGCTGGTGGACCGTCCGACCACCGTGTAGTAGGTGCTGTTGGTCCCGCTGCAGCAGAGGCCCTTCGAACCGAAGAGGTAGTAGTAGCCGCCGTTGAGGATGATCGTCGGGTTCTCGATGTCGACGGAGATGTGCCAGAGGTTGTTGTCGCTCGTGGACAGCTTGCCCGTGGCCTGGTCCAGGACGTGCATATAGGTGCCGGATCCGGTCCAGGAGCCCCAGGAGACGTAGAGTCGGCCGTCCGGTCCCCAGTCGACGTTGGGGTCGATGGGGTAGTTGACGTCGGTGACCATGCCCTGGTCGGTCCAGGGACCCTCGATGCTGGTGGCGGTGGCGAGACCCATCACCGCGTACGAGGTGCCCCAGCGTGAACCGGCGTAGTACAGGTGGTACTTGCCGTTGAAGTACTTGATGTCGGGGGCCCAGATGTTCGGCGGCGTCGCACCGAGCTTGGCGGTGATCCAGGACGGCGTCGACTCCCAGACGTTGCCGATCTTCGTCCAGCCGGTCGCCGCCGTGGCGTCACATGTCCTGCGCTCGGTGATGGACCCGCTGGGATTGAGCGAGTCGTTCTCGAACCCCGTCGAGAAACCGTAGTAGCAGCTGCCGACCTTGATGACGGACGGGTCGTGCATACGGACGTCACCGCTGAGCGCCTGTGCCCGGCCGGTCGCGACCAGACCGAGAACGGCCAGGACGGCGGCCAGCAGAGCGGCGAGGACGGGACGACGACGCCGTCTGTGCATCCGCAGGAGGATGCCTTCGGCATGGGGGCTGGTCACACGAAACTCCTTTGTATCGGTGAGGTGTTGGTTTCCTTGTTGGTGTTGGTACGGGCAGGACTCAGCCCTTGACGGCCCCTGCGGTCATGCCCGCCACGATCTGCCGGTTGAAGAACAGGAACATGATCAGCGGCGGGATCGTGATGAGCAGGATGTCCATGAAGAGCAGGTTGTAGCTGGTGCTGTACTGGCTCTGGAAGTTGAACAGGGTCAGCTGGACGGTGGCGTTCTGCTCGCCCGGCAGGAAGTACAGCGGGTTGGTGAAGTCGTTGAAGACGGCCACCGACTGGACGACGATCACGGTCACGACGACCGAGCGCAGCATCGGCAGGATCACCCGGAAGAAGAGCTGCAGTGGGGAGGCGCCGTCGATGATCGCGGCCTCGTCGAGTTCGCGCGGGATGGTGGCGATGAAGGCGCGGAACAGCAGGATCGAGAAGGAGAGTCCGAAGGCGATCTCCACCAGGATCAGCCCGGCGAGCGTGCCGAACAGGCCGGCCTTCTGCAGGACCCAGATCGTCGGCACGACCGCCGGCGGGATGATCAGCCCGGACAGGACCAGGAAGTTGATCAGACCCGTCCACCGGGTGACCCGGCGCTGCAGAACGAAGGCGACCATCGCGCCGAGGACGACCATCGCCGTCACACTGGCGACGGTCAGGATCACGCTGTTGACGAACGCGATGACGAGGATGTAGTCCCGCGCCTGCACCACCGCGACGAGGTTGTCGACCAGCTGGAAGTGGCGTGGCCAGGAGAAGTCGAGCTGGGCGGCCTGCTGCGGATCCTTGACGGCTGTGAGCACGATGAACGCGAACGGGACGACGAAGACGACGATGCTGACGGTGACCGACAGGACGCCCAGCCAGGTACGGGTGAAGCTCCTCATCGCTGTACCTCCTTGCGGGCCAGGAAGCGGGACAGCGGGACGACGACCGCCGTCACGACCAGGAAGAGGATGACGTTGCCGGCTGTCGACAGGCCGTAGAAGCCCGCCTGGTACTGCTTGTAGATGACGGAGGCGACCACGTCGGAGCTGAAGCCCGGTCCGCCGCGTGTCATCGCCCAGATGAGGTCGAAGGAGCGCAGGCCGCCGATGAGCGACAGGATGACGACGGTGGAGGTCGCGGGCCGGCTCAGCGGCAGAACGACGTTGCGCAGCAGCTGCCAGGCGTTCGCGCCGTCGAGTTTCGCCGCCTCGTAGTAGTCCTGCGGGATGGACACGATGCCGGCGATGTAGATGACGGTCGCCAGGCCGACGCCCTTCCACACGTCGACGAGGGCCACCGAGAACAGCGCGAGCGACGGCTCGGTCAGCCATCCCGGACCGTCGATGCCGATCGTGGCGAGCGCCTTGTTGATGGCGCCGGTGGAGGGGTCCATGAAGGCGGTGAAGGTGATGCCGACGCCCACGGTGCTGACCAGTACGGGGAAGAACACCGCCGAGCGCAGATAGCCCCGGGCGCGGATCTGGCTGGTCAGCAGGATCCCGAGGAAGAGGCCGAGGACGACCTTGAGGCCCGAGGTGACGACCGCGTAGAGGAACGTGTTGACGAAGCCCTTGACGAGGGCGGGCTCCTGGAAGAACTCGGTGTAGTTGTCCAGGCCGATGAAGGTCGACTTGAAGATCGTCCACCTGGTCAGGCTGAAGTAGAACGACGCGAGGGTGGGGACCAGGAACAGCGCCCCGTAGACGGCCGCCGCGGGCAGGTAGAACCAGGTGGGATAGGAACTGTGTGTTCCGGGGGACCGGCGCGCCCGGACCGGCGTTGGTGTCCGCTCGGTCGTCTTCGGCGGGGTCGGTGCAACTGTGGTCATCGTTCGACCTCTCTCGGGTGCCTCCCCGCACCGCTCTGCGAAGGCGGGGAGGCACTGACGTGCGTGCCTACCAGCCCGGCAGACCGAGCTGCTGAGCCTGCTTCTTCGTGTCCTTGTCGTACTGGGTCGCACCCGTCTTCGCGTCGGTGATGCCGGAACCGACCTGGACGCTGATCTGGTCGAGGCTCGGGCCCTTCACCGGGGACAGGAACTCCAGTGCCGGGCTCTGGGCGCCGTTGGTGAAGTAGGCGGCGACGTCCTTGGTGATCGTCGGCACGTCCGTCGGCAGGGTGCAGCCCTTGACCAGGTACGGCCCCGTAGGCGTCGACGCCTTGGCCTGGGCCGTGCAGCCGGCCGGGCTCGCGGCGAACGCGAGGAGTTTTTTCACCGCGGCGAGCTTGTCGCCCGTGGTCGTCTTCGGGACGTAGAGGGCGTTCGGGAACCACGCCGTCAGGCCGTTGGCGGCGGCGGCGTCACCCGGCAGCGCGAAGAAGCCGATGTCGTTGAGCTGATCCGGGTTGCTCGTCCTGATGCCGCTGATGACGGTGGAGAGCATCGGGTACTGGGCGCCCTTGCCGGTGGCCAGCATCTGCAGGCCCTTGACCAGCGTGGCCGACGCGTAGTCGGAGTTCTGCAGCTTCAGGTCGTGGATCTGCTGCAGGTGCTGGAAGCCCTTCACCGCGTTCGCATCGGAGGCGAACTTCGCCTTGTTCGCGGTGTAGTCCTTGACGAAGCCCGGTTGTGCCGCCGCCACGTTGTGGAAGTCGCCCAGGACCAGGAGCTGGGAGGTCCAGGTGTCCTGGTAGGTCTGGATGACCGGGGTGACGCCGGCGGCCTTGATCTTCTCGCTGTTGGCGATGAAGTCCGCCCAGGTCCTGGGCACCGTCAGGCCGAGCCTGTCGTAGACCTTCTTGTTGTAGAGGACACCGCCGCCCAGAGCCGAGCCCAACGGGACGCCGTAGGTCTGGCCGCCGACCGTGACCTGCGGGACGAAGGACTCGTCGAGATTCTTGACGTACGCGTCCTTCGTGATCGGTGTGAGCGTCTTCGTCGGGTCGATCTGCTGGAACAGGGAACCCACGTTGTAGACGAACAGGTCGTCCATGCTGTCCGTCTGCAGCCGCGTCTTGATGAGGTTGTCGCCCTCTGTCCCGCCGGGACGCGTCTCCACGCTCACCTTGATCTTCGGGTTCTTCGCCTCGAAGGCCTTGGCCAGCTGCTGGGCGGACTGGAGGTTGTCGGGCGCGTTGTCGACAAGCAGCTTGATCGATGTCGCGGCCCCGTCCTCGCTGGACGAGCCGAGAGAGCCGGCGCTGCAGGCGCTCAGCACGAGCGGCAGAACGGCGGCCGCGGCCACCACGGCCCTTCTCTTGGCGAGAGTGCTTGACCTCATGGATGTTCCTTCGTTCGAGCGTGGGTGAATCGTTTCAGTGTGGATTTGGTCGGGCGGGTGGCGGGAGCGGTGCGGCTCGCTGCCGGATCGGCCGGTCTTCCGTCGCGGCCGTTCATCGGCCCCGGGTGCGGTGTGCTGCGATGTGGCTGTCGGCTGGGCCTGTCGCGTCAGGCCTTTCGTGTAACGTGCCACAAAGGGAATGCCCCAAAGATTGAGGCGCACCACCCGGAGCCGTCAAGCCATCTGCGAGTAACGTTCCGGAAACGCCGACGTGGGGCGGAGCGGCACGGGACGACGGAGGTGGGGACCCCCATGAGATCAACGGGCGGCGCTAAGAGAGCGACGATCGCCGACGTCGCGCGCAGCGCGGGCGTGTCGACCTCCGCCGTGTCGAAGGTGCTGACCAACGCCTACGGGGTGAGCCCCGCGATGCGCGAGCGGGTACGGGCCGCGATGACCGAGCTGGGCTACCGTCCGCATGCCGCCGCGCGTGGCATGCGGGGCCGTACCTACACGATCGGCATTCTGCTCGCGAGCATCCGCAACGCCTTCTACGCCGACCTCCTGGAAGGGGTCGACGCGCTGCTGCGGGACAGCGAGTACGCGGTGTTCATCGGCTCCAGCGGCTCCGCCGAGATGGACGACCAGACGAAGCTCATCCACGCCATGGTGGACCGGCAGATGGACGGCCTGATCCTGATCGCCCCCGCCGTTCCCCGCGCGGAGGTGGTGCGCATCGCCGCCGACGTGCCGACGGTGGTGCTCGGCCACCACGACCCCTCACCGGCGTACGACTGCGTGGTCAACCAGGACGGGCTGGGCGTCGATCTCGTGGTGGACCACCTGGTCGGGCTGGGGCACCGGGACATCGCCCACCTGTCGCACCCGACGGTGCGCGGCACCCAGTGGCAGCAGCGGCCGGAACACCATGTCCGGGCCGCCTACGGCGAGGCGATGGCCCGGCACGGTCTGACCGATCTGGCCCGGGTCGTGAACTCGGGGTACTCGGACGAGGGCGGCTACCGCGGCGCCATGGAACTGCTCACCTCCACGCGCCCGCCCACCGCGATCTTCGCCGGCGCCGATGTCGCCGCGACCGGCGTCTTCCGGGCCGCCGCCGAACTCGGCCTGCGCATCCCCGAGGATCTCTCGCTCACCGGATACAACAACACCTCCGTGGCCGCCCTCGCTCCGGTGAACCTGACCAGCGTGGACCAGGCGGGCGCCATGATGGGCGAGACGGCGGCCCGGCTCCTGGTGGAGCGGATCGAGAACCGCCGTGACCGCGCCGTCGTCATGGCCTCGACACCGCACCTCGTGGTGCGCGGCAGCACCGCGTCCGTGCGCCACTGAGCAGAGCGAACGCACGGATTTCTTTCCCGCTCCCTCTTGACGTCCCGATCTCCCCGGCTCATGGTTGAGTCGTTTCAAACGTGGAACGTTCCACACTTGAGGGAGGGGACGGCATGATCCTGGAACATCCGGAGCCCAACACCACCGTTGTAACGATCCGCTTCGAACACCGGGACGATCCGTTCGGTGTGGGGACCTCCACACCACGCCTCTCCTGGCAGGTGCGCACGAACGACCCCAGGTGGCGGCAGACGGCGTACGAGGTGGAGCTGGACGGCGCCACCGTCGTACGGGTCGAGTCGGCCCAGCAGGTCCTGGTGCCCTGGCCGTTCGAGCCCCTGCCATCCCGTACCCGGGCGACCGTCCGGATACGGGTGGCCTCCCAGGAAGACCTCAGCGACTGGAGCGCGCCCACCACCGTGGAGACGGGACTGCTGCGTCCGCAGGACTGGAGCGCCCGGTTCATCACCCCCCGCGACCACGGCGCCCTGGACGCGCCCGCCCCGGAACTCCTCCGGACGGTCGTCCTGCGCCCCGGCATGGTGAGCGCGCGGCTGTACGCCACCGCCCACGGCGTCTACACCGCCTCCCTCAACGGCAACCGGATCGGTGACGAGGTCCTCGCACCCGGCTGGACCAGCTACCGTCACCGGCTGCGCTACCAGACCCACGACGTCACCACGCTCCTGGCGGAGGGCGAGAACACCCTCTCCGTCCTGCTCGGCAACGGCTGGTACCGGGGACATCTAGGCTGGTGGGGCGCCCGCGCCCTGTACGGCGACCGCCTCGCCCTGCTCGCCCAGCTGGAAGTCCGCTACGCCGACGGGTCGGTGGAGACGTTCGGCACCGACGGGGAGTGGCGGGCCCGGGACACCGGCATCCTCGCCGACGACCTCTACAAGGGCCAGCGCACCGATCTGCGGTTCACGCCCGGCGAAGCGACCGGCCCGGTGGAGGTACTGCCCGACGAGGACGCGGACCTGGCGCGACTCGTCGCCCCGGAGGGACCTCCCGTACGGGTCACCGAGGTGCTGCCGGCGCTGAAGGTCTGGCAGTCGCCGTCCGGCCGTACGCTCGCCGACTTCGGGCAGAACGTCGTCGGCTGGGTCCGGTTGCGGGTACGCGGTGCCACGGACGGCCGGGAGGTCACCGTCCGGCACGCCGAGATCCTGGAGGACGAGGAGCTGTGCACCAGGCCCCTGCGCACGGCCGACGCCACCGACACCTACCTCCTGGCGGAAGCCCAGGAGACCGTCCTCGAACCCTCGCTCACCTTCCACGGGTTCCGCTACGCCGAGATCAGCGGCGTGCCGGACCTGACGGCCGAGGACCTGCACGCCATGGTCGTGGGGACCGACCTGCGCCGCACCGGCTGGTTCTCCTGCTCCGACCCGGATCTCGAACAGTTCCACGAGAACGTCGTCCGGGGCACACGCGGCAACTTCCTCGACGTACCGACCGACTGCCCGCAGCGCGACGAACGCCTCGGCTGGACCGGAGACACCCAGGTCTTCTCACCCACCGCCGCCTTCCTCTTCGACTCCGCCGGCTTCCTCTCCTCCTGGCTCGCCGACCTCGCCGCCGACCAGCACTCCGACGGCGCGGTGCCCTGGGTGATCCCCGACGTCCTGGACATCGAGACGCCGACCGCGGCGGCCTGGGGCGACGCGGCAGCGGTGGTGCCCTGGGTGCTGCACGAGCGGTACGGCGACCTCGGCGTCCTGCGGCGGCAGTTCGCCAGTGCGCGCGCCTGGGTCGACAAGGCCGCCTCGCTGACCACCGACGGGGTGTGGGCGGGCGGCTTCCAGTTCGGTGACTGGCTCGACCCGGCCGCACCGCCGGACGACCCGTTCGCCGCCCGCACGCCCGCGGACGTCGTCGCCACCGCGTGCCTGGTCCGCTGCGCGGACGTCGTCGCCCGTACCGCCGAGGTGCTGGGCCGGCCGGAGGAGGCGGGGGAGTACCGCGCGCTCGCCGCCCGGACGCGGGAGGCGTTCGCCCGCGCGTTCGTCACGCCGGCCGGCCGGATCGTGGGCGACTCACCGACCGCGTACGCCATGGCACTTCAGTGGGAGCTGCTGTCCCTCCCCGGGCAGCGCGAGAACGCCGGATGCAGGCTCGCCGACCTGGTCCGCACGGGCGGCTTCCGGATCGCCACCGGATTCGTCGGCACCCCGCTGATGACCGACGCCCTCACCACCGCCGGCCGCCCCGACCTCGCGCACCGCCTGCTGCTGGAGAAGGGCTGCCCCTCCTGGCTGTATCCGGTGACGATGGGCGCCACCACCGTCTGGGAACGCTGGGACAGCATGCTGCCCGACGGCACCGTCAACCCCGGCCAGATGACGTCGTTCAACCACTACGCGCTCGGAGCGGTCGCCGACTGGATGCACCGCACGGTCGCCGGACTCGCCCCCGCGGCCCCCGGATACCGGGAGTTCACCGTACGTCCGCTGCCGGACCGGACACTGACCCATGCCTCCGCCCGGCACATCACTCCCTACGGGGAGGCGTCGGTGAGCTGGCGGCGCGACAACGGGCGCTTCCATCTGGAGGTGACCGTCCCGGTGGGGACCCGGGCCACCGTCCACCTGCCCGGCGAGGGCTGGCCGACCCTGACCGCGACACACGGCAACCACTTCTGGACGACCGAGGATCCCTGCCTCGCCCCGGCCTCGACCGCGGTGTCGACCGTACGGGACCTGATGGACGACCCCGGTCTGTGGGAGCGCACGGTCGGTGTCCTGGTCCGGCACGGCCTGGGCACGGACCCCGCCCGGCTGGCCCGGCGACTGGAACCGTATCTGGACGTGGCGGCACGTGAGTTGCCCACGCTGGCCAACAAGGTCCTCTTCGAGGACGGCGGCGCCGGCGCCACCGCCGACCTGGAGGCGCTGCTGGGCGGCGACGTACAGGACTGACCTCCGCGACAGCCCCCGCCCTGCCCGGACCGCCCCGAACCAATGGGTGGCCCTCCACAGGTCGTTCACCCTGGCCGCCAAGCCGGGCAGTACCGTGACGCGGACACCCCGTGAGGGCTGTGGACGAAGGCCGAGGGTGCGGTCAGCCTCGTGCCTGTCACCGAGGTGCCGGTCCTGGTGACGTGGTACATCACCGTGGCGCCGCTCCGGAAGAGGTTCCGCGGGTGCGCTCGATGGCGAAAGCGCCGGTGTCCTCCCGCCTCAGCCCAGACGCGGGTCGACATGGAACTTCGGCCCGGGACCCGCGCCCGGCGGGCGTTCCCCCGCCAGGATGGCTCCGACCTCGTCCAGGCCGACCGTCGCGGCGACCAGTGGTCGCGGATCCACCGAACCCTCGGCGTACGCCCGGATGGTGGCGTCGAGACCGGGGGAGGCGGACAGGACTCCGACCGCGGTGACGTCCTTGAGGACGAGGGTGCGGGTGTCGACGCGGCTCGGCACTCCGGCCAGGCCGATGTAGACGACATGGCCCGCCGGTTCGACCAACTGCAGTGCCAGATCCGGGAGATGGGCCGCGTTGGAGGCGTCGACGACAGCGTCGTACGGCAGATCCGGGACGGAGTCCTCCCGCCAGGCGTGCTCGAAGCCCAGCTCGCGGGCGAAGGCGAGCGAGCCGTCCGTCGCGCCCATCAGGTGGACCTCCGCACCGGCGGCACGCGCGAACATCGCGACCAGCAGACCGATCGTTCCCGGCCCGAGGACCAACACCCGGTCCCCGGGACGCGGTTCGGCAGCCCGGGCGGCGCGCAGGGCGTTTCCCCCGGGCTCGACCAGTGCACCCAGTACCGCGTCGACGGAGTCGGGCAGAACGTGCAACGAGGAGGCGGGTACCGCGAGTTGCTCGGCGAGGGCGCCGGCCCGCTCCCCGCGGATACCGACCTCCTGCCGCCTCTCGCACACATGCTGATGGCCCCGTCGGCAACGACGGCAGGAGCCACAGCCGAGCATGGTGTCGCCCATCACCCGGCGGCCGATCCACCCGGGGTCGACGCCGTCACCGACCCCCGCCACGCGCCCCGACCACTCGTGGCCGAGACGCATCGGGTAGGCGGAGTGGCCCTGGTGGAGGTAGGCCATCGCGCCGGTGTGGAACTCCATGTCGGTGCCGCACACGCCGACCCGCTCCACGTCGACGACGACCTCGCCGGGAGCCGCCACCGGGGCGGGGACCTCCTGGACCTCGTACTTCCCGGGGGCCGTCAGGACGAACGCGCGCATGAGGCGGCGGGCGGTCACCGTGGGCCGAGCACGTGCTGGCGCTGGCTGCCGAGGCGGGTGATGCCCAGCTCCATCACGTCACCGGGCCGGAGCCACACCGGCGGGGTGAAGCCCATGCCGACGCCGGGCGGGGTGCCGGTGTTGATCAGGTCGCCGGGTTCCAGGACGAGGAACTGGCTGAGGTGGTGCACGATGAAGTACGGGTCGAAGACCATGGTCTTGGTGCTGCCGGTCTGACGGCGGACACCGTTGACGTCGAGCCACATGTCGAGCGCGAGGACGTCGTCGATCTCGTCGGTGGTGGCCAGCCAGGGGCCCGCCGGGTTGAACGTCTCGGCGGACTTGCCCTTCGACCACTGCCCGCCCCGCTCCAACTGGAAGCCGCGCTCGCTCACGTCGTTGACGACCACGTACCCGGCGATGGCGTCGTGTGCCTCCTCGACCGAGTCGAGATAGCTGGTGCGGCGGCCGATCACGATACCGAGCTCCACCGCCCAGTCGGGCTTGGTGGCACCGCGCGGGATGCGTACGTCGTCGTTCGGGCCGACGAGGGTGTTGGGCGACTTGGTGAACAGGATCGGCTCGTCCGGCACGGCCATCCCGCTCTCGGCCGCGTGGTCACGGTAGTTGAGCCCGATGCACAGGATCTGGTGCGGGCGGGCGATCGGCGCGCCGATCCGCTCCCCGGCGAAGCGGGACACCTGACCGGCGGCCGTCCGCTCGGCCACGACGGGCCGGACACGGTCGAGACCGCCCGACCCGAAGAACGCCTCGTCGAAGTCCGTGACGGTGTCGGAGAGGTCGACGTACGTCTCGTCGTCGACGCGGACGACAGGCTTTTCGGCGCCTGCGGCACCGATGCGCATGAGGAACACGGGTCAGTCTCCAGTTCGAACGGCGGGGCGGTTGAGGGAGAGGGAGAGCGGGGGAGCGGGCCGGCCGAGGTTCTGCCGACGGCTCAGCGGTGGGTCATTGACGGGTCCGGCCCAGGGGACCGAGCAACTCCCGGATCTCACCGACCGCGTCGACCAGGATGTGCAGCGGAGTGCGGTAGGTGAGCGCGCTGATGCTCACGGCGCCGGAGGGAGTCGTCGGCGAGGTCGCGTAGACGGGCAGGGAGAGGCAGTTGACGCCGGACTCGTTCTCCTGGTCGTCCACGGCGTACCCCCGGTCGAGGGTGGCCCGCAGCTCGCGGTACAGGTCGGCGGCCGTGCACAGGGTCCGGGGCGTGCGGCGTTCCAGGGGGGCGTCACCGATCCACGCCGCGACCGCCGCCACGGTGTCCAACTGGTGGGCGAGCAACGTCTTTCCGACGCCGGTGGCGTGGGCGGGGTTCCGGCCGCCGACGGTCGACGTCAGCCGGACGGCGCCGCTGGGCGGGTCGACCTTGGCGCGGTAGACGACCTCACGGCCGTCGAGGACCGCGTAGTGCGCCGTCTCGCCGAACCGATCGGCCAGCGCCTCCAGCACGGGACGTACCCGGACATGCTCGGGGCGGTCCTCGTGGTGGGCGAAGGCCATCCGCAGGAACTCGTCGCCGAGAACGTAACGACCACGGGCGCCCTGGTCGGCCAGCCCGGCCCGGCGCAGGGCCCCCAGGGCCCGGTGCACGGTCGGCTTGGGGCTGCCCATCACGCGGGTCAGCTCCTCCAGGCCCACGCCGTCGGGATACCGGGCCAGCTCCTTGAGGACGGCGAGCACCCGGTCGGATCCCACGAGACGCGCGGCGTCACCGTCGCCTCCGGCGACTTCCTCACTCACGGGGGCTGACGCGCCCTCGGTCATCTGTCTATGCTCCATGAGGTTCCGAAGGGTAGACCACCATACCGATTATTGGAAAGAGTCGACGGTGAAGCTTCGCAGCGCACAGTGGTACGAGGGGCAGGGGCGCAACGCCTACATCCACCGGGCCTGGATGCGCCGGGGCACACCGGACGACGCCTTCACCGGCCGACCGCAGATCGCCATCGCGAACACCGCCTCTGACCTGACTCCCTGCAACGCGCATCTGAACGAGGTGGCGGCCTCGGTCCGCAACGGGGTGTACGAGGCCGGGGGCATCCCCCTCGACCTGCCGGTGGTGTCGCTGGGCGAGACACAGGTGCGGCCCACCGCCATGCTCTGGCGGAACATGGCGGCGATGGCCACGGAGGAGATGCTGCGGGCCAATCCGATCGACGGTGTCGTGCTGCTGGGCGGCTGCGACAAGACGATCCCCTCGCTGCTCATGGCCGCCGCGTCGGTGGACCTGCCCGCGGTCGTCGTGCCCGGCGGGCCGATGCTGAACGGGACCTTCCGGGGCACGCCGCTGGGCTGTGGCACCGACGTGTGGCGGCTGTCGGAGGAGGTACGGGCAGGCACCCTCTCCGAGGAACAGTTCACCCGCTCCGAGTCGTCGATGATCCGCAGCCGCGGGCACTGCAACACCATGGGCACCGCTTCGACGATGGCCCTGGTGGCCGAGGCCCTGGGCACGATCGTGCCGGGGGTGGCCGGAATCCCGGCGCCCGACAGCCGGCTGCTGGAAGCCGCTCACGGCACCGGCAGGCTGGCGGTGGACATGGTCGCCGCCGACCGCCGCCCTGGCACCTTCCTTACCAAGGCCTCCTTCCACAACGCGATCGTCGCCCTGGCCGCCATCGGCGGATCGACCAACGCCGTCGTGCACCTGCTGGCGATCGCCGGACGCCTGGGCATCCCCCTGACGCTCGACGACTTCGACCGGATCGGCTCCCGCGTCCCGGTCCTGGTGGATCTCCAGCCGGCCGGCCGCTTCCTCATGGAGGACTTCCACCGCGCCGGAGGCCTGTCCGCCGTACTGCGCGAGGTGCGTGACCTGCTCGATCCCGACGCGCTCACGGTCACCGGAGAACCGCTGGTGAACCACCTCGACGACGCGACCGTCTGGGACGCGGAGGTCATCCGCACGCGCGCGAAGCCGCTGGTCGCCGAGGGCGGAATCGCCGTCCTGCGCGGCAACCTGGCCCCCGACGGAGCGCTCGTCAAGCCGGCGGCGGCCTCCCCGCACCTGCTGCGGCACCGGGGCCGGGCGGTCGTCTTCGACTCGATCGAGGACTTCCACGCCCGCATCGACGACCCGGACCTCGACGTGGACGCCGACTCCGTGCTCGTCCTGCGTGGCTGCGGCCCCAGGGGCTACCCCGGCATGCCCGAGGTGTCCAACATGCCGCTGCCGAAGAAGCTGCTGGAACAGGGCGTCCGTGACATGGTCCGGGTCTGCGACGGCCGGATGAGCGGTACCGCCTACGGCACCGTCGTCCTGCACGTGGCCCCCGAGGCGGCGGCCGGCGGCCCCCTCGCCCTCGTCCGCACCGGCGACGTCATCGACCTGGACGTGGCGGCCCGGCGCCTCGACGTCGACGTACCCGCCGACGAACTCGCCCGCAGGACCCCCGACGAGGCCACCGTCAGCGGCTACGCCAACCCCCGGCGCGGCTGGGAGCGCCTGTACGTCGACCACGTCCTGCAGGCCGACACGGGCGCCGACCTGGACTTCCTCATCGGCTCCAGCGGCTCGGAGGTGAGCCGTGAGTCGCACTGACAAGAGGGTCGGTGCAACCGTCAGGTCGGCCCTGGTCACCGGGGGCGGGTGGGCTCGGCGCGGCCACGGCCGAACGGCTCCGGGTCGGCGGAGTGCAGGTGACGCCGCTCGACCTCGCCCCCGACGGCGCCGAGATCGACCCCCGTGGACATCCTGGTGAACCCGGCCGGCATCGTCGGACCCGGCAAGCCGCTCACCGGGACGACCCCACCGTGAACACCATGCGGATCTTCGTACCGGTAGGGGGAAGGCGGCTCGGGCCGGGTGGTGAATCTGGCGAGCAACGCCGGAAGGGGCGGTAACGCCCAGCTGTCCGTCTACTCGGCGTCCAGGGCCGCGGTGATCGCCCTGGCCGAGTCGGCCGGCAGGGAACTGGCCACCAGCGGCGCCCTGGTCGACGTCGTCGCACCCGCCGTCATCGCCACGCCCATGAACGAGAACTCGGCCTCCGAGGTACTGGAGCGCCTCAACGTGCTCATCCCGATGGGCCGGACCGGCCGCCCGGAGGCGGTGGCCGAACCGGTCGCCTTCCCGGCCTCCGACCGGGTCAGCTTCTCCACCGGTGCGGTCTACGACATCAGCGGCGGACGCGCCACCTACTGACGCTCCCGGCAACGGCTTGTGCGGGCGCGGAAAAGTCGTCACACTGGTACCGAACGAATGGTCGGTTGGGGAGCGGGTATCGATGACGACGACACACTCCGCCGCCTCGGACACGGGCGGCGCCGGGCAGGCCTCCGAGGGGCCGCTTGCCGAGCACTTCGAGGCGACGATCGCGCGGGACCGGCGGATCGAGCCGCGCGACTGGATGCCCGAGGGCTACCGCAAGACGCTGATCCGGCAGATCGCCCAGCACGCGCACTCGGAGATCATCGGCATGCAGCCGGAGGGCGAGTGGATCACGCGCGCGCCCTCGCTGCGCCGCAAGGCCATCCTCTTCGCCAAGGTCCAGGACGAGGCCGGTCACGGGCTGTATCTGTACTCCGCCGCCGAGACGCTCGGCGCCGACCGCGCGGACCTCACCGAGCGGCTCATCGAGGGCCGCCAGAAGTACTCGTCGATCTTCAACTACCCGACGCCGAGCTTCGCGGACGTCGGCGTGATCGGCTGGTTCGTGGACGGCGCGGCGATCTGCAACCAGGTGCCCCTGTGCCGGAGTTCGTACGGGCCGTACGCGCGCGCGATGGTGCGCATCTGCAAGGAGGAGTCCTTTCACCAGCGGCAGGGGTACGAGCTGCTGATGACGATGATGCGCGGCACGGAGGAACAGCGCGCCATGGTCCAGGACGCCGTCGACCGCTGGTGGTGGCCCTCCCTGATGATGTTCGGCCCGCCCGACGACGCCTCGCCCAACTCCGCGCAGTCCATGGCCTGGAAGATCAAGCGGCACACCAACGACGAACTGCGCGGGCGCTTCGTCGACATGACCGTCCCGCAGGCCGACAAGCTCGGCGTGACCCTGCCGGACCCGGAGCTGCGCTGGAACGAGGAGCGCGGCCACCACGACTTCGGCACCCCCGACTGGGACGAGCTGATGCGCGTGATCAAGGGCGGCGGACCCTGCAACGCCGAACGGGTCGCACGGCGCCGGACAGCCCACGAGGACGGCGCCTGGGTGCGCGAGGCAGCCATGGCGCACGCCGCCAAGCGGCGCGCACGGACCGCGAAAGCGAAGGAGTCAGTGGCATGAGCAACGACCTGTCCAACGAGTGGCCGCTGTACGAGGTGTTCGTGCGCGGCAAACGCGGCCTGAACCACGTCCACGTGGGCTCGCTGCACGCCGCCGACGACCGGATGGCGCTCACCCACGCACGCGACCTGTACACGCGGCGCAACGAGGGCGTGAGCATCTGGGTGGTGCGCTCCGAGCACATCGCCGCCTCCTCACGCGACGAGAAGGACCCCTTCTTCGCACCGAGCGCCGACAAGGTCTACCGGCATCCGACCTTCTACGACATCCCCGACGATGTCCCCCACATCTAGCGCGTCCACCCCTGGGAGAGGAGCAGCGGACATGAGCGCCAGTGACAGCGACCACGACGACGAGCACGTCTATCTCTCCCTCGCCGAGGGGCACGACGACGGCAGTGACGCCCGCTGGGCCTTCGGCACGGGGTTCGAGGACCCGCTGTACGGCGTCGACACCACCGTGCCCGACGGCGTCGACGCCGGTGAGCTGGCCGTGGCCTGCGTCGAACTCGCCGACGACGCGCTGGTGTCGGCCCAGCGGCTGGCCCAGTGGTGCACCCGCGCCCCCGAGCTGGAGGAGGAGGTCGCGCTCGCCAACATCGGCCTCGACCTGCTCGGCCAGGCCCGTCTGCTGTACGCGCGCGCGGGCCAGGTCGACGGCACCGGGCGCGACGAGGACGCGTACGCCTACTTCCGGGACGCCGGTGACTTCCGCAACGTGACCCTGGCCGAACTGCCCATCGGGGACTTCGCGTTCTCGATCGTGCGGCTGCTGGTGCTGTCCAGCTGGCGGCTCGCGCACTTCGAACGGCTCGCCGCCCACCGCGATCCGGTGCTCGCCGCGATCGCCGCGAAGGGCGTCAAGGAGCTGACGTACCACCGGCAGTACGCGGCCGAATGGGCGGTCCGGCTCGGCGACGGCACCGACGAGTCGCACCGTCGGATGCGTGCGGCCCTGGTCCAAGTCGCCTCGTATGTCGGTGAGTTGCTCACGGCGTACAACGTCGAGGGCGAAGTCGTCGGGGTGCTGCGGCAGGTCACCGAAGCCGCCGGGCTGCCCATGCCGCGGATTCCGGCGGCGCACGGCGCCGGGCGCGCCGGACAGCACACCGAGCATCTCGCCCCGCTGCTCGCCGAGTTGCAGAGCGTGGCCCGCGCCCACCCGGAGGCGACATGGTGACCGCGCCCCGGATCGAGGACGTCCAGCGGGCCCGGAGCATCGCCGAGCACGTGCCGGACCCCGAGCTGCCCATGCTGACGCTGGCCGACCTCGGCGTCCTGCGCGGTGTGGAGGTGACCGGGGACGGGACGGTGGTGGCGAGCCTGACCCCGACCTACTCGGGCTGCCCGGCCATGGCCGAGATGCGGGCCGCCGTCGCCGCCCGGCTGCGGGCGGCGGGGTACACGCGCGTGGAGATCCGTACGGTGCTGAACCCGCCGTGGACCAGCGACTGGATCACCGAATCCGGTCGCCGCAAGCTCACCGAGCACGGCATCGCCCCGCCCGGCGCCGCACCACGAGGCCCGGTCGCCCTCTCGCTGCTGCCCGTCCGGCGCACGGTGGCCTGCCCCCGCTGCGGCTCGGCGGACACCGAGGAGACCTCCCGTTTCGCCGCCACGTCCTGCAAGGCACTGTGGCGCTGCCACGCCTGCCGCGAGCCGTTCGAGTACGTCAAGGAGATCTGATGGCCGCGCCCACCACCCTGCCCACGGCCCCCGTGCGCCGCCGCCCGGTCTTCCACGCCCTGAAGATCGCCGACGTACGACGGCTGTGCTCGGACGCCGTCGCCGTCGGCTTCGAGGTGCCGCCGGACCTGGCCGCCGAGTACGCCTTCACGCCGGGGCAGTCGCTCACCCTGCGCCGGGAGTTCGAGGGGCGCGAGGAGCGGCGGTCGTACTCGATCTGCGCCCCGGCCGGCGAACAACCCCGCATCGGCGTACGGGTGGTGCCCGGCGGCCTGTTCTCGTCCTGGCTGGTCGACGAGGTGCGCCCGGGTGACGTGCTCGACGTGATGACCCCGGCCGGCGCCTTCACCCCCGACCTGGCCGCGTCCGGCCGCCACGTCCTGATCGCCGCGGGCTCCGGCATCACCCCGATGATGTCGATCGCCGAGTCGGTCCTGGCCGCCGACGACCACTCACAGGTCACCCTCCTGTACGGCAACCGGCGTACGGACACCGTGATGTTCGCCGACGAGCTGGCGGACCTGAAGGACCTGTACCGTACGCGCTTCCAGCTGGCGCACGTACTGTCGCGTGAGCCGCGCGAGGCCGAGCTGCTGTCGGGGCGGCTGGACGCCGAACGGCTCGCCGCACTGCTCGCGGGCCTCGTCGACGTGCCGGGCACCGACCACTGGTGGCTGTGCGGACCGCACGGCATGGTCCGCGACGCCCAGCGGTTGCTGGTGGAGCTGGGCGTGCCCGCGGACCGGGTCCACCAGGAACTCTTCTACGCCGACGACCAGCCGGTCCGCCAGGTCCAGCACACGGACGCGGTGGCCGAGGGCCCGGTGAGCCGGGTCACCATCACCCTCGACGGCCGCTCCACCACCACCGCGCTGTCCCGGGAGGCGACCGTCCTGGACGGGGCCGCGCGGACCCGACCGGACCTGCCGTTCGCCTGCAAGGGCGGCGTCTGCGGCACCTGCCGGGCGCTGGTCACCTCGGGAGAGGTGGACATGCGCCGCAACTACGCCCTCGAACCCGCGGAGGTCACCGCGGGCTACGTCCTGACCTGCCAGTCGTTCCCGGTCTCGGAGACGCTGACGGTCGACTACGACAGCTGACGACAAAGGGTTTGGCGGGCGCCGCTTCGGCAACTCGATCGGCGTGACCCCTACAACTACGCAACAGGAACTCTTCCGGTTCTTGGAGGACCGTTTCGTCTGTGCCCAGGCGTGCACCGAGTGCGCGCGGGCGTGCGCACTCCGTGCGAGTCTCGCGGACCCGGACGGACCCGCCGCCGAGGCCCTCGCGCGCCGCAAGGGCATTCTGTGCGCGGAGGTGTGCGACACGACGTGCCGGCTGCTTTCCCAACAGGTGGACCTGGACGAGGCCGCCCTCCGCGTCCAACTGGAGTGGTGCAGCACGGTCTGCCTGGAAACCGCCCAGGTCTTCGACGAATACCCCGGTGGCGAGGACGCGGCGAAGGCATGCCGCGAGTGCGCACAGGCGTGCACGGACTTCGCATGGACGCTCCAGGCGCCGGGCTCCGGGCGCGACGGCGGGTAGGACACGGCGTTCCGTGAACCGGTGGGTTCGCGTCCGTGCCGCTCCCTAGTCGTTGTGCGGCGCCCCGGCCGACTCCTCGTGCGGCGCTCCGAGCTGCCTGCCCACCCGTACGTTCCAGCGTCCCGCCCGGCCGCTCAACTCCGTTGCCGTCAACGGCGGAACATCGATCCGCCAGAACGCCGACTCGGGCGCCCCCAGCGCCCGTACCGCCGCCGCGCGTACGACCTCCGGCTCGACGACCGCGACGGACCGGCCCGTGACCTGCGCCGCCGTGTCGTCCAGCCAACGGGCGACCCGGTCACAGACCGCGCGGACCGACTCACCTCCGTGCGGGGCCGACTGAGGATCCGTCAGCCACTGGGCGAGCGCCTCCGGTTCCTTCTCCGTCACCTCGGTCAGGGTCGCCCCGCGCCAGCGCCCCACGTCCAGGCCGGCCGGGCCCGGCACCGGACCGGCGTCGAGGCCCAGCGCCCGAGCCGTCTCACGGCACCGTGCGGTGGGGGAGACCCAGACCCGGGAGACCGGCGGCAGCGCCCCCGCCGCCGCCCGCGCGAGCCGCAGGCCCGCCGCGTCCAGAGGACAGTCGTCGTCGAAACGCGCCTCCCGCAGGGCCGCGCTGATCGCCGGTGAGATCAACATCACTCGGCTTGTCATCCGGTCGCTCCCGCTCTCATTCCGCCCCAATATCGTTGTCATGTACGGCACTTGAGGCGGCGTACGGCGCACCGGCGCGCCGTACGCCCTCCCATGCGCTCTTGGCCGGACCCCCGCTTCGCGGTACGTTCTCGTCGATATTGACGACGGTTCGACGGAAGCCGGTGGGAATCCGGCACGGTCGCGCCACTGTAAGCCCCGTACGCACCCGCCTGGTGCGGTCCGGGGGCAAGTCAGACCCGTGACTGTCGTCCTCTGCACCACCGATACGGGACGCGAGTTCCCCCAGGAGGTCCTGTCATGGCCCAGTCCGCAGTCCAGCCGACCGCCGTTCCCACCGCCGTACCCGAGAAGCTGCCGATCGGCGCGATCGCCCCCTGGGCGGTCTTCTTCGGCGTACTGATGCTGGTGCTGCTCTACTTCGTCGGCGCCGAACAGGGCGCCACCTCCGTGGTCTCCGGCGAGGGCGTGCACGAATGGGTGCACGACGCCCGTCACCTGCTCGGCTTCCCCTGCCACTGACGAAGGCGGGGAAACGTACGAGCTCATGAACTCCACCACTGTTCGAAACCTCCTGGTCCGCGGCATGCTCGCGGGCCTCGTCGCGGGTGTGCTCGTCTGGGTCGTCGCGTATCTCTTCGCCGAGCCGCTCGTCGACGACGCCATCGCGTTCGAGGAGATGCACGAGGCCCACGGGCACGCCGAACAGGCTCTCGTCTCCCGCGCGTTGCAGTCCACCGTCGGTCTGGGGACCGGTGTCCTCGTGTACGGCGTCGCGTTCGGCGGTATCGCGGCCCTCGCGTACTGCTTCGCGCTCGGCCGGATCGGCCGCTTCGGGCCGCGCGCGACCGCGCTGCTCCTCGCGGGGGCCGGACTGCTCGCCGTGTACGTCGTGCCGTTCCTCAAGTACCCGGCCAACCCGCCCGCCGTCGGCGACCCCGACACTCTCGACCAGCGCACCGCGCTGTTCTTCCTGATGGTCGCGCTGAGCGTGCTGCTGGCCGTCGGCGCGGTGATCCTGGGCAAGCGCCTCGCCCCGCGCCTGGGCAACTGGAACGCGACCCTCGCCGCGGTCGCCTTCTTCGTCCTGGCCGTCGGACTCGCGTACGCGTTCCTGCCGTCGTTCACCAACGAGGTTCCGCAGGGCTTCTCCGCGAGCCTGCTGTGGAAGTACCGGGTGGCCACGCTCGCCATCCAGGCGACCATGTGGACCACGTTCGGCCTGGTCTTCGGACTGCTGGCGGAACGGCTGCTGGTTCCGAGGGCGGCAGCGGCCGTCGGTGCGAGTGACACCGAGCCGCGGGTGACACCCGTGGCGCACTGAGCGGTTCGCCGCACTGCCCCGAGGGGGTCCCGGACAGCCGGGACCCCCTCGGGCGTGTGTGCACCGGTACACGCACCGCCATTCCCAATTTCTGGAACACGTTCTACCGTGTGCGCCGACAGGTCCGGCCTTGGGGAGCCAGCAGGAGGCGCCGTGCATCTCGAATACACGCCCGAGCAGCAAGAGCTGCGCACCGAACTGCGAGCCTACTTCGCCGAGTTGGTGCCGGAGCGGGCCTACTCGCGCTTCAGTGACCATGTTGCCCAGAAGCGTTTCTACCGCGAGACCATCCGCCGCCTCGGCGCAGACCGCTGGCTCGGCGTCGGCTGGCCGCAGGAGTACGGGGGGCGCGGGCTGTCCCCGATGGAACAGTTCATCTTCTTCGACGAGGCAGCCCAGGCGGGTGTTCCGCTGCCGCTGATGGCGCTCAACACCGTCGGCCCGACGATCATGCGGTACGGCAGCGAGGAGCAGAAGGCGTACTTCCTGCCGAAGATCCTCGCCGGTGAGATCGACTTCGCGATCGGCTACAGCGAGCCGGAGGCGGGCACCGACCTGGCTGCCCTGAAGACGCGGGCGGTACGCGACGGCGACGAGTACGTGGTCAACGGGCAGAAGATCTGGACGACGAACGGTGACACGGCGGACTGGGTGTGGCTGGCCGTGCGCACGGACCCGGACGCCCCGCCGCACAAGGGCATCACCATGCTCCTCATGCCGACCACCGACCCCGGCTACTCCTGCACCCTCATCCGCACCCTCGCCTCGCACGACACCACCGCCAGCTACTACGAGAACGTCCGCGTCCCCGTCGCCCACCGCGTCGGCGAGGAGAACCAGGGCTGGCGGCTGATCACCAACCAGCTCAACCACGAGCGCGTCACCCTCGCCGCCCACGGCACGATGGCCATCCGCTCCCTGCACGACGTCCAGCGCTGGGCGATGGAGACCAAGCTCGCCGACGGCCGCCGCGTCGTCGACCTTCCGTGGGTGCGCCGTCGCCTGGCCCAGATCCACACCAGGCTCGACGCGATGAAACTTCTCAACTGGCAGATGGTGAACGCCGTCCAGGAAGGCACCCTCACCCCCCAGGACGCCTCCGCGGTCAAGGTGTACGGCTCCGAGGCCCGCCGCGAGGCCTACGCCTGGCTCCTGGAGATCGTCGCCGCCCCGGGCGCGCTGAAGGAGGGCTCGGCCGGCGAGATCCTCCACGGTGAACTGGAACGCGGCTACCGCTCAGCGGTGATCTTCACCTTCGGCGGCGGCAACAACGAGATCCAACGGGAGATCATCTCGTGGATCGGGCTGGGGATGCCCAGGGTGCGGCGTTAGGGCTTTGTGACCACCGACGCCAGTTGTCACATACCGGGGATAGTTGGCACCGGATTCTTGTGACGAGGATTTTTCGTTGCTGCAAAAGAGGGGGAGTTGGCACTGCTGATGGTGGCTCGGTCTGATCGGCGCCGAGTCTCTCCGTGCGCGCCTACCGAATCTGACCTGCTGCTTTCGGTGGACTGTCCATCGTGCTGAAGTGGTGTGCGTTTGTCTCCTCGGCGATGATGGAGGCCACAAAGGTGCCGAGCGGCAGGTTCTGGTCACAGAACCTGCCGAGTTGCGCTCTCGTAGAGACCTCTGTCTCGTCTCCGGCTTCTGCCTCCGCCAGTTCGGCCGGCACCCGGTCCGCCGCCGCGCGGAGCTCTTCGACCTGCACCCGCGAAGCCGTCTCGCGGGCCTCCGGCAAACCCATCACCGACGCCACCGGCCACCTCCGTGTCATCCCCGATCAACCCGACGCCCGACTCTTCCTCGGCACCACGGAGTTCATGCCCGACCAGCAGAAACCCACCGATCACGTCCGGAAAGACAACAGCTACTCAGGCGTCTTCGCAGGCCAGGTCTGGTGTTCTGGGTTACTGCCGAATGCCGACTTCTGGCGGGCATCAAGGCAGTGGCTGATGGGAGCAGCAGCGTTGGTACTGCGAACGGGGCGCTCCGAGCACCTGCAGATGGCCAACGGTAGACACGCGTGAGCCCTGGAGCTGCACTTCCGCGAACTGCACCGGGCCGCGGACTATGCCGAGTTGCTCGGCTGCTCGGCGCGCACCCTCAGCCGCGCCGCCCGGGACACCACCGGCAAGGGAGTGCGTGAGCTCATCGACGAGCGGCGCCTGCTCGAAGCCCGGCGCCTGCTGGGAAGTGCCCGATGGGAGGCCCGGTCCGTGGCCGACCACCTTGGCTTCACCGATCCCGCGAACGTCGGCCGGTTCTTCCGCGACCGCACGGGTCTCACCCCGGCCGCCTTCGCGGCCCGCGACGCCACGGCCCACCTGTGACGGCGGCCGGGCTCCGGATGTTCATGCGGCGGGACCAGCGGTCGATTCGTAGGTCAGGTTGCGTTGGGGTCAGACCCAGTTGGGGGCATGCTCTTCGGCGTAGCGGGCGCCGAATCCGCCGGTCGGGAGGATTTCGTGGATCGCGGCGAGATCGGCCTCGGTGAGGGTGACGTCGGCCGCGTGGGCGTTCTCCTCCATGCGGGCCGCGCTCCGGGTGCCCGGGATCGGGACGATGTGCTCGCCCTGGGCGAGCAGCCAGGCCAGGGCCAGCTGGGAGACGGTGATGCCCTTGGCGGTGGCCAGCTTGTCGAGTCGGTCCACGGCTTCGACGTTCTTCTCGAAGTTGCCGGGCTGCCAGCGCGGGTCGGTGTTGCGCATGTCGGTGGCGTCGTACTGGCCCGCGGGCTTCGCCGTACCGGTGATGAAGCCGCGGCCGAGGGGCGAGTAGGGGACGAAGCCGATGCCGAGCTCCTGGAGGAGCGGGAAGAGCTGCTCGACCTCGCGCTCGAACAGCGAGTACTCGGTCTGCAGGACCGAGACCGGCTGGACGGCGTGCGCCTTGCGGATGGTCTCCGGGCCCGCCTCGCTCAGGCCGAAGTACTTCACCTTGCCCCCGTCGATCAGCTCCTTCACCGTCCCCGCGACGTCCTCGATCGGCACGTCCGGGTCGACGCGGTGCTGGTAGAAGACGTCGATCCGGTCGACGCCCAGGTAGCGCAGGCTGTTGTCGGCGACCTTGCGGATGTTGTCGGGGCGGCTGTTGAGGCCGAACCCCTGGGACAGGTCGGACAGGTCGAAGCCGAACTTGGTGGCCAGGACCACCTCGTCGCGGAAGTCCTTGACCGCCTTGCCGACCAGGATCTCGTTGGAGCCGGTGCCCAAGCCGTAGAGCTCGGCGGTGTCGAAGAAGGTGACGCCCAGGTCGTGGGCCCGGCGGATGGCGGCGATACCCGCCTCCTCGTCTCCGGGGCCGTAGGCCATGGTCAGGCCCATCGAGCCGTAGCCGATCGCCGAGACGGTCAGGCCCTGTGTGCCGAGTGTCCTGTGCTGCATGAGGATCTCCTGATGTGAAACCAAACAGTTCGGTTTGAAGCTTACGTCGACCACCGCCCGGCGTCAAACCAAACGGTTTGGTCGGGTAGCGTGGAAGCCTGAGCCCCTCAACCCGCGCAGAGTCAGTCCGTGACGCATCGTGAGCGCCGCCAAGGCCGAGTTCGCCTGCCCGGATCCCGATGCGCCCGATCCGGGCGCCGCGCTCGTCACCTGGCTCCAGGCCGTCGGCGCCCACGCCGTGACCAACAGGGGTCTGGGGGCATCCCTTATGCCCGGTGCCGGAGATCCGGCTCTGGGGACACCTGCCACACGATGATCGTGAACGCCGGCAGCGAACTACTCGCGCGCGCTCACCAGGCTCAGGCCGTACGCCCCGACGTCACCATCACCCAGCTGCTCAAACTCGTCGGAGCCATCGCGTTGGCCACCGAACACGACCATGATGGCGCAGCCGAAGCTGACCGCCTGCTGACACTCGTCATCGACGGGGTGCACCCGCGCGGGATGCCGGAGAGGGCAACCTCCGACGTGACAGGCGATGACCAGTAGGGCAATTCCATCGAAATGAGACCCCTGGGCTCGCGCAACCCGCGGGCCCTATCCTCGGTCGCTCCTAATTGGGGAGGCGCATGCTCAAGCGCGCACGCTGCGCATCGTCGGGGAAGCACGGGAAAGCCGGGGACGGCACGCTGCCGCTGATCGTCTTCATGGGAGCGGCCACCTGCTCCGCACTCACCCTCGGTGGTGGCGCCTGGCTCGCGGGGCTGCTGTAGTGGTGCTGGGGCACGATCCAGATTCTTCGGAGTTCGGCGGTCTGAGGCTCAGCGTGGGCGGGGGAACAGGCGCTCGACGGCGGTGACCAGGGCCGCGCGGCGTGCGCCGACGGAGGTGTCCGCGGCCAGCGTGGCCGCGGCGGCGCCGATCTCCGGCTGACCTGCCCAGGTGGTGGCGATCTGGTTGATCAGGGCGAGCACGTCGACCGGGTCCCAGGCGGGATCGATCAGGCCGGCGCGCTGCGCGTCGCGGAGCTGTTCGACCTTGCCGGTGATGGTGGTCAGCATGGGGTCAACCGTCTCGCTGTCGGCTTCGCCGTCGGCGAGTTCGAGGCGGCCCCAGGTGATGAGCCGATAGTGGTCCGGGTGGGCTGTGAAGTGATCGAAGAGGATGCCGGCGTAGCCGGGCAGGTCCGCCGGGTCCATGCGGGTGGCCTCGATGAGCGCGGCCGTTTGGTTCTCGGCGATGTGGTGGTAGAGGGCCTCTTTGCTGCTGAAGTAGGCGTAGACCCGTTCCTTGCTGGTCCGCGCCTGCTTGGCGAGGCGGTCCACTCGGGCGCCGGCGATGCCGTACCGGGCAAACTCATCCTTCGCCGCGGCGAGGATCCGCTGCCGGGTATCGGCGCTGGAGGAGTTCGAGGTCTTAGGGGAGACGGCGGGGCGAGGCATAGGGACACGATAGGCGACCAAACAGTTCGGTTTGTCGGCCATGCAGTCAGACCTTCTCTCCGGGGGCGGGCGATCCGGAACGCAGAACGGCCACGAACCCGGCGCCGACGGCCTGTTCGGACCGGTTCTGCGGCGGGTACGTGGCGATGGGCCGGCGGCCCGGGTATCAGCGGCTGAGGCTGCGGAAGGGCTTGAAGTCGGTGCCCTTGCCGCCGAGGAACGTGTCGCGGAACTTCTGGGTGAGGTTGCCGACCATCGTGAGCTGGATCATCTCGGCGGCCTCGGCCCAGTCCTTCTGGCCGTCGGCGGTGAGCTCCATGTGCTTCCAGACGGCCTCCTCGTTCTCGTAGTGCTCGTGCTGGAAGTACGAGCCGTCGGGGCCCCTCGACCGCGACAGTGAGCGGTCGCGTAATTCCCCAGGTCGACGCCGTCGTCCCCGCTTGTACGTGCGAATCGGGTGAGCGAGGAGGGGCTGGGCCGCCTGGCTGTGAAGTGCCCGGTCCGAACCAGGCCCTCAAGGACGCCTACGGCGCCGTGAACCCGGAGAAGATGAGCTCCATCGAGCTGTACCGGACATCCATCCGGACGTCGAGGCAATCAGGTTCGACGGACTCTACGAGCGGGCCTGCTTGATCGTCGAGGATCACTGAGTCGGACCGCTGTCAGGGCGCTCGCCGACACTGCCCCTATCCGTGACGGAGTGTTACAGGCGCACGGGGGCACATCCCGGCTTCACGGAAATCTTTCCAGGGCCACGTTCACATGTACGCCGACACTCGGCCCCTCATCGAGCGCATGGGCGAGGTCATCGGTCATTGGTTGATGCGCTGAAGGAAGCGGAGTCTGGTGCCTTTACGGTTGCTGGGGGTCTGCACCTGCCCGATGGCGGCGACCAAGGCCTTGGTACTTCGCTGCGCTTCGCGGAGTGCCTCCACCGATGGGCTGCGCAGGTGGTCGCTCTGCGTCACGCGAGCCCACACGAGCGCGGGTTACCGCAGCCTGTGTCAAGGAAGACTCCACGTTGGTAAGGCGGACCACGTCGTTACCCGGGATGCACATCACCTTGACGTCGAGCGCGTGAGTGCGTCCAGGCGACACGGAGGTCCGGGTGGTAGCGGGGTTGGTGCGTGCGGCCGACGTCCATCCGGGACCAGACGGCCTGCCGGGTGGACAGCCATCCGGTGGGAGGGCCGTTCTGCAGCGGGGAGTTGGCGACAGCGGCGACGAGGACGGGGCCGATCCGGTGGGCGAGTTCCCGGTGGGAGCGAAAGCCGCGGACGCTGTGGGAGTCGTCGCCGCTGTCCAGGTTGATCTGCACGGACGCGGTGCGTCGCATCATGGCGCGGCCCCAGGAGCACCGCGGTCGAAGAAGCTCTCCATGGCCTGGTAACGGGGGTGGTCGAGTACGCGAGGCGGTTCGCGGTACGGGTCGAGGCCCAGTCCGACGAGTGTCAGGCCGGCCCGCTCGACGGGCTCGCGCAGGACGGCGAGGTCGGCGGCCATCGCCTCGACGCACTCGGTGAGGGAGAGGGCCGACGGGGAGCTCGGTTCCACCTGGCCGCCCGGCTCACGAGTGAGCCTGCTGCCCCCGGGGAAGGCGTCCGCCGTTTCGACCGGCGCGAGGGCGCGTCCAGCCGGTCGACGGGTATCGGTTGGCCGACGCGGATCAGGTGGGTATCCCGGGCGTACGGGGTTGAAGCGGCGTGACGGCATGAACCGCTTCAACCCTCACAGGAGCGGTCGGTCAGGCGTAGACGAGCTCTGCCTGCCACTGGTCCTTCGGCTGGTGGTGCAGGTCGAGGTAGGCCGCGGCCAGGACGTCGGGGGCGAAGCGGGGGTCCTCGCCGCCGATGAAGCCGCGGACGGTGACCGTGGAGGCGTGCACGCCCGAGTCACGCTGGTCGTCGTGGAGGATCTGGACGTAGGCGCGCAGTGCGGCTTTGCCGACCGACAGGGTGGCGTATGCGGGTGACGGCTGGAGGGCGAGGCCACCGCCGGTGAAGAGCAGACTGCCCTGGCCGTCCCGCAGGTGGGGAAGGACCGTCTGGGCTGCGACCACGGCCCCGGCGACATTCACCGCGAGGGTCTGCGTCCAGGCCACGGCCGCGGGGTCTCCCACAGTGTCCTGGACAACCTCGCCCGAGCGCTCAGGCTCACCGACGCCGAACGCACCCAACGACCTGGTCCGCGCCGCGAACGCCACCGTCCGCCCCCGGCGGGCCGCCAGAGCTCAGGTACGTCCCGCCGTCCAGCGCGTCCTGGACGCCCTGGCCATTCCGGCCCTCGTGTGGACCGCACGCTCCGACACCCTGGCCGCCAACCGCCTGGGCCGGGCTTTGTTCTCACCAGTGCTCCAGGACCGACCCCTGCCCGTCAGCAACGCCCGGTTCGTCTTCCTCGACCCGAAAGCCCAGGAGTTCTTCGCCAACTGGGAGGACGTCGCCAACGACACCGTCGCCGTCCTGCGCTGGGAAGCCGGCCGCAATCCCTATGACAGGGCACTGACCGACCTGGTCGGCGAGCTGTCCACCCGCAGCGAGTTCTTCCGCACCCGCTGGGCGGCACACAACGTGCACGTGCACCGCAACGGCGTCAAGGAGTTCCACCACCCCGTCGTCGGTGGCCTCTCCCTGGCCTACGAGTTGATGTCCATCGAGGCCGACACCGGCCTGACCCTCCTCTCCTACAGCCCCGAACCCGGCTCGCCCTCCGAGGACGCGCTCGGACTCCTCGCCGGCTGGGCGGCCACCATCGACAGCGAGCAGGCTGCCCATCCGGCGCCCAAGCCCGACCCGCGGCCGAACCGCTGAGACCATGGACGGCACGTTTCAGTCTGCCCACCTGCAAAACCCGTCTCCAGAGAGCGGATGAACACGGGGGCTCGCCCTTCCGGTCATCCGCGCACTCGACGACACGGGTCTCCCGGGCTCATGAGCCGGGAGACCTCGGACGCGGCGTCAGGCAGTGGCCAGTGCCGTGCGCAGCGTGCTGATCGCCTGGTTGATCGCCGCTTCGGCGGCATGGGTCTCACGTAGGGCGTTGAGCATCACGAAGTCGTGGATGACGCCCTGGTAACGGACGGCGGTGACGGGGACGCCGGCCTCGCGCAGCTTGTTGGCGTAGGCCTCGCCCTCGTCGCGCAGGACGTCGGCCTCGGCGGTGATGACGAGCGCCGGGGGCAGGCCGGTGAGCTGCTCGGTGGTGGCCCGCAGTGGGGAGGCGGTGATCTCGTCGCGCTGCTTCTCGTCGGTCGTGTACTGGTCCCAGAACCACTGCATGGCGTCCCGGCGCAGGAAGTAGCCCTCGGCGAACTGCTGGTAGGAGCCGGTGTCGAAGGCGGCGTCCGTCACCGGGTAGAAGAGCACCTGCTGGACGAAGGACACGTCGCCGCGCTCCTTGGCCATGAGCGTCAGGGCCGCGCTCATGTTGCCGCCGACCGAGTCGCCGGCCACGGCGATGTGGGAGGCGTCCAGCCCGTGCCCGGCTCCGTCGGTGACGATCCAGCGGGCGACGGCGTAGCTCTGCTCGATGGCCACGGGGTAGCGGGCCTCGGGCGAGAGGTCGTACTCGGGGAAGACGACGGCCGCGCCGGCGCCGACGGCCAGTTCGCGCACCAGGCGGTCGTGGGTGTGAGCGTTGCCAAAGACCCAGCCCGCGCCGTGGATGTACACGATCACCGGCAGGGTGCCTTCGACGCCGGCCGGCCTGACGATGCGGGCGCGGACGCTGCCCGTGGGGCCGCCGGGCACCGTGACCCATTCTTCGTCGACGTCCGGCTTGACGATCTCGCCGGACTGCACCTCGTCGACGGTCGTACGACCGTCGACCGGGCCGAGGTCGAACAGGTAGGGCGGGTTCGCTGTGGCCTCGGCGAAGGACTGGGCGGCTGGTTCCAGAACGGGACGGGTGCCGGTCATGGCTCTCTCCTCGGGTCGGGTGCCGCGGGCGGGCTCCGGCGGGGATTCCGGACCGGAGGAGCGACACACCATGGACAGTAGCGCGCGATTAAGTCGTGCGCAACTGATGTGGGAGCGATAGAATCGAGAGGACTCGAACGATAGGGTGGTGTACGTCCATGATGAGCACGGAAACCGGGAGTCGCACTGTGGGTCCAGCCGCCGAACCGGCCGAGGGGTCACTGCTCCTGGACGACCAGCTGTGTTTCGCCCTGTACGCCGCCTCCCGTGCGGTGACGGCGCGCTACCGGCCGCTGCTGGACGAGCTGGGGCTGACGTATCCGCAGTACCTGGTCATGCTCGTGCTGTGGGAGCAGGACGAGATCTCGGTGCGCGAGCTGGGCGCCGCTCTCCAGCTGGAGTCCAGCACGTTGTCGCCGTTGCTGAAGCGCCTGGAGGCGAGCGGGTTGCTGCACCGTGAGCGGCGGGCGGACGACGAGCGGTCCGTGTCGATCCGGCTGAGCGAGGCGGGGGCGCGACTGCGGGAACGGGCGGGCACGGTGCCCCTCGCCATCGGCGCCGCCATGGGCCTCACGCCGGAACAGGACGCCCTGGCCAAGCGGCTGCTCCGCCTGCTGACGTCGAACGTCGCAGCCGACTGAGGTCGCGCTCGCCGGAGCACGGGCGCAGCGCGGGCGGAGTACCTCCGGCGGGACGCCCGGCTCCTGGGGGTCCCGCCGGGCAGACCCCCGTGCGAGGGGGGCGAGGCTCGCCGGAATGGCGCATGGTCTGTGACGGGGAGTCCCCGTAGAGCTCCCGGTACTGGCCGGCGAAGCGACCAAGATGGCTCGACGACGCGGCGAACGTTCTGCGGGCATTCGCCGAACGGACAGCCGTCTGAAGGTACGTGCTGCTGCCGCAGCCGAATTGAGCAGGGCCTGACGAGACACGCGCCGTGGGGAGAGGTGGGGCTGGTTCCCTCTTCGCACGGCGCGTGTCGCGTTGCGGCCAGAGCCTTCAGCCGACCTTGAGGACGATCTTGCCGAGGTGCCGACCGGTTGCGAGTGCGTTCTGAGGTTCCAGCGCGCTGGGGCACGGCAGGACTCGGTCCACGACGAGCCGCAGCCGTTCGGCCGCCTCGACAAGATCGACACCTTCGCGCAGCGACTTCCATGGCGTGCACATCCCGACGGCGAACGGCCTGCGTGCTGTCCTGGCCCTGGCTGTATCGCCCTGGGCGTCGGCGCCGGTGCCCTCATCCTCGCCTTCGCGAGTCTCATCCCCGCAGACCCCCGAGGGATGTCACCGTCCCGGTGGAGTCGGGCGCCGTGAATCCCGCGGGTGCGGAGTAGGACGTGTCTTCCAGCCGACATCCGGCCGGCCGGCACGTGAAGGTCGGTCGGTCCCGCGCTCGGTGTGGGACCGACCGACCCGATGGGCTACCGCGACGACCGGTGAGGATCGTCGGCCGGTCCGAATCCACCGCCTACTGTCACTGAGCACGCCAGTGCACTTTGAAGACCCACGCGTGCTGCCCCGCCTTGCGTGCGGCTTCGGGGACGTCGATCACCAGCGCCCCGTTGCTGAGCGTCCATGTCAGGGGGCGGCCGTGGCCGAGCATCGTCACTTTGTCGCCGTTGCGGATCGGGATCGGCGCCTGGACGGTGAGTTTGGCGCCCGGCTTGGCCAGGGAGTGGATGTAGAAGGCGTCGTCCGGGCGGACGGTGAACCGCAGGTCCTCGCCCAGTTCGGCCATCCGGGACCAGTACGTGGTGTCGTAGATCGCCTCTCCGTTGGTGCGCAGCCAGCGGCCTGTCTCACGCAGCCGGGTCTGCATGATCTCGGGGATGGTGCCGTCGGCACGCGGGCCGATGTCGAGGAGGAAGTTGCCGTTCTTGGAGACGATGTCGACGAGGCTGTGCACCACCGCTTCGGTCGTCATGTAGGCGTCGTCCGGGGTCGCCTGGTTGTAGCCGTAGCTGAACGGGTCCAGGCCGCGGCTGGATTCCCACTTGGCGACGACCGTGTTGTCGTACGTCGTGTACTCGGGCGTCGTGAAGTCGTGGAAGCCGATGCCCGAACGGTCGTTGACGGTGACCTCGATGGGCCGGGCGCGGTTCTTCGCGTGGTTGAAGTACTCGGCCAGGACATGGAGGCTGTCGTTGGCACCGCCGATGTCGCACCAGATGAGCTCCGGGTCGTAGCCCTGGATCAGCTCCAGCATCTGTGGGGCCTGGTAGTCCCTCACGAAGTCCTTGCCTGCGGTGTAGCCCGTGTACGGCACCGGCTTCTGGGTGTACGGATTGCGCGGGGCGTGGCCCATCCAGGGATTGTCCGGGTTGAACCACTCGGGCATGGAGAAGTAGAGCCCGCGGTGGAGTTCGGGTGTGTAGCGGCGGGACGCGTCGAAGAGTTCCTTGACGAGGTCGCGTTTCGGGCCCATCTTCACGGAGCTGCGATCGGAGACTTTCGTGTCCCACAGGGCGAAGCCTTCGTGGTGCTTGGAGGTCAGCACGTGGTATTCGGCGCCCGCGTCCCGGAACAGTTCCACCCAGGCGCGCGGATCGAATTTCTCCGCCGTGAACAGCGGAATGAAGTCGTCGTAGGCGAAATCCTCGCCGTACTTCTCGCGGTGGTACGCGAAGACGGCGTTCTGGGGATCCTGCATGTGGTTCCAGTACCACTCGGCGTACTGCTTGCCGACCGGCGACCAGGCGGGCACCGAGTAGACGCCCCAGTGGATGAAGATGCCGAACTTGGCGCCCTGGAACCAGTACGGCGCCTGGTGGCCGGAGAGAGAAGAGGCAGTGGGCTGGTAGTCGGCGACACCGAGGGTCAACCGGCTTTTCTGCGAGGCGACTTGGGCTCCGCGTCCGGTGACGGTCACCGAGCCGTCCCGAGCCGTGCCGGGGGCGGTGCCCGCACGGTTGCGGATACCCACGCGGATGCGGGCCTGCTCGCCGGGGTCCAGGCGGCGGACACGAGCGGCCTCGACGGTGCGCGCTCCCGGGACGTCGACGTGCACCGACACGCCGTCTCCGGCCAGGACGGCGACGGTTCCCGCGTTGACGACGGTGGCCTCGACGCTCTGGGCGCCGGACGATTCCAGGAGCGAGTCCGTGGACCGGGCCCCGCGCAGGACCAGCGCGCGTCCCTGAGCGGCAGGTTGGAGGGACAGCGCGAACACGTGGAGCGACGCCTTGTTCGCCTGCGCCGGGTTGGTCACCGGGAGCGTGATCGCCACGGCGTCCCGCTGTGGGTCGAGCCACAGCTCGGACGTGCCGATCCCCACACGGTGTTCGTCCTTGGTGCCGTCCGGTGCATAGCGGTACGGCACCGACAGGGATCCGCCCGCGGCGTACCAGTCGGATCCGCCGAGGGTGGCGGTCGTGGTCGAGCCGTCCGTGTAGTGGACCGTGGCTTTGCCGGAGGCGTTGCCATAGCTGCCCGAGGTGAGGAAGGCGGCCGAGAGGTAGCGGCCTTCGGGCAGTTCGACGCGCTGCCCGAGTGCGACGACGTTGTTCTTCGCGCCGGCATTCGAGGTCGGGAAGACGAAGGGTGTGCCGTCGACCTCGACACGGCCCGTGGGCAGTTCCTCGCCCGGGAACGTGTAGCCCGAGCCGTCGAAGTCACCGCCGCGCGCGGAGGCCGTGTCGACCCCGTCGTTGTCGTAGAGGGAGTCGAGTGGGACCGGGACGGGGTCGGGGACGGGAGCCCACGGACCGGCGTGCTCGGTGAGTGGTTCGGCGGCGTGCGCGGCGGCTGACGTGAGGGGAAGGGTTGCTGCTGCGGCGACTCCGGCCGCGGCGCCCAGGACCTGGCGTCTCGGATACGTACCCATGAGCGGCTCCAATTCATCGGATGTCTGATGATCGATGGGAGTCGCGACGCTGTCAACGGTGTACGCAGAGAGGGGAGTTGGAGAAATTCATAGGATGACAAGTCGGTTGGCGTGGCTGTGCGTCCTGTTCGGCCGGTTTCTGTGGATTGCAACCGCATCACCGTGCGCCCTGACGGACGGGTGATGCCTCCAGGTCCGACCTCGGGCCGGCCGTTCCAGGACGTCACCTCGGTCTTCATCGACCTGAACACCGGCGAGGTGACGCCGGACGCCGCGAACGGCGCCGGTGACCCGGGCACGACCCCCACGGGTACGCCCCCGCTCGGCCGCCTCTCCGCGCACTGTGACCCGGTGACCAGTGTGAAGACCTCGGTGGGCGCGCCATGCGCAACGTCGACCCGCGCCGGCAGCCGGGCAATTCGGGAAGAACGTCGAAGCCGTCGACCGGCTCGCCGAGCTCGCGGCGGCCAAGGGTGCCACAGTCTCCCAACTCACCCTGGCCCGGCTCCTGTCCCGGGGCGAGCGCCCAGCGGCGAATCGACGGTTTCGGCGCGGTGTCGGACCTCGTCTTCCGTGGTCCCGGCCGCCGCTCGTCAGGTTGTGAGTCCCGCGTCGCGGGCCAGCAGGGCGGCCTGGACGCGGTTGGTGACTTCCAGCGCGGTCAGGACACGGCTGACGTGGGCCTTGACGGTGCTCTCGCGCATCGCGAGGCGAGTGGCGATGTCGGCGTTGGTGTCGCCGTGGGCGAGGAGGGTGAGCACGTCGCGTTCACGGGGGGTGAGCCGGTCCAGCCGGGCTTTGGCGGCGGTTGTTTCGGGCTGGTTGGCCGCGTGGTAACGGTCGATGAGGCGGCGGGCCGCGGTGGGGTGGAGCATGGCCGAGCCGGCGGCCACCAGGTGGACGGCGCGCAGTATTTCGGCGGGGTCGGTGTCCTTGAGCAGGAATCCGTCGGCTCCTGCGGCGAGGGCGTCGTAGACGTACTCGTCGAGGTCGAAGGTGGTCAGGATGATCACGTTGGGCGGGTGGGGAAGGGCTCGCAGACGGGCGGTGGCGGTGATGCCGTCCATGCGGGGCATGCGTACGTCGACGAGGGCGACGTCGATGCGGTGGGCGGTGGCCTGTTCGATGGCCTTCAGGCCGTCGGGGGCCTGGGCGACGACCTCGATGCCGGGGTCGCCGTCGAGCAGGTCGGCCAGGCCGAGGCGGACCAGGGCGTCGTCGTCGACGATCATGGTGCGGATCATGTGCGGGTGCCGTTCTGTTCGATGCCGGCGGGGTGGGGGATGCGTGCGGCCAGCCGCCAGGCGCCCGCGCCCGCCGGTCCGGAGTCCAGGTGCCCGCCGAGGGCGGTGACGCGTTCACGCAGGCCGATGAGCCCGTACCCGCTGCCGACCGTGTCCGTGCGGGGAGTGCCAGGAGGGTTGGTGACCTCGACGAGTGTGGTGGGCGGCCCGTAGTCGATGCGTACGGTCACCGCAGCGCCGTCGGCGTGCTTGCGGGCATTGGTCAGTGCTTCCTGGACGATGCGGTACACGGCCAGACGGTGGGTGGTGGGCGCCTGGTCGGGAAGGCCGTCGGTGGTCAGCTCGATGTGCTGGCCGGCGGCGCGGGCCTCGTCGGCCAGTTCCCCTACTTCCCTCATCATCGGCGTGAGGGCGACGCCGGCCGGCGTCGCGTCGGGGTCGCGCAGCACACCGAGAACGTCGCGCAGATCGGTGAGGGCCTCGACGGACGTCGTGCGCAGCAGGCCGAGGCGTTCGGCGACGGGTGCGGGCAGTGTGTCGCTCCTGCTGGCCAGGACACCGGTGTGCAGGGCGATCAGGCTCAGACGGTGAGCCAGGACGTCGTGCATCTCGGCGGCGATACGGGACCGTTCCGTGATGCGGGCCGTCTCCTCGCGCAGCTGTGCCTCGACACTCAGGTGCTCGACGTCGGCCGCCAGCGCCAGGAGCAGGCGGCGCCGGCTGCCCAGCCACAGCCCGACGAGCACGGCCAGGACGGGCAGGAGCACGGTGGCCGCGTACGACTGGCCCGTCCAGAGGGAGGTGGCCCGGTAACTGAACAGGTTGGCGCCCAGCGCGGCGACAGCACAGCCCACCGCCGTCCGCGCCCGGCGGTCCACGGCCAGGTCGTACAGGACGACTGCGAGCATGGGCAGCAGCAACGATCCCCACCACGCCGTGGCCACGGTGACCAGCAACGGCGCGGCGGGCCATCGCAGCCGGGGCACGAGCAGGGCTGCTCCGCACACCAGCGCTGTGGCCATGAGAGGGGCCAGGTAGCGCCCTTGGACCGCCGCGTCGTTCAGCACGGCGGCCAGTACGCACAGGGCCACGAGAGCCCCACGCGCGCAGGCCGCCCATCTGCGGCTTTCTCTGCTGCTCACCTGCGCCATCCTAGGCAGACCGGTGCGCTGTTCCGTCCGACGATCGATGGTATCCACCCCCTACTTTCGTAGGGGGAAGTCGTCGCCGTACGACGGATCCCATGGCTGGCGCGGGAATCTAGCGTCGATTCCATGAACCACCGGACCACCTCCCACGACCGTTTCCTTACGCAGCGCAACACCGAAGGCTGCATGTTCCTGATCGAAGCGGCCCGTGATCTGCGCACCACGGGTGCCATAGCCCCCAGCGGCAAGGCCCTGGCCCGTGTGCTCACCGACCCCGTACGGGCTCAGGCGCCCCACCCGCTGGCAGTCCTGGAAGCCGGCGCCGGCACCGGCCCGGTCACCCGGGCCCTGATACCGCGGCTGTCCCGGGGCAGCCGCCTGGACATCGTCGAGGCCAACCCGCGTTTCGCCGCGCGACTGCGCACCCTCGTCGCCACGCACCCGCACCTGACAGCCACGTCCGCGCAGGTGAACATCTATCAGACCTACGTCGAGCAGCTCGACACCGACCAGCGGTACGACGTCATCGTCTCCGGGCTGCCCCTGACCAACTTCACGCCCGCGCAGGTCGAGCGCATCATGGCCCGCTACCTGGAGCTCCTCCACCCCGGCGGAACGCTGACCTACTTCGCCTACCTCGGCACCCGCAGGGCCCGCGCCCTGACGGCATCGCGGGCCGAAGCCCGCCGCCACGCCGCCGTGGACGAGATCATGGCCACCTACCAGCGCACCTACGCCACGGGCCGCTGGACGGTGTGGGCCAACCTTCCCCCCGCCTACGTCTGGCATCTGCGACGCCCTCTCGTCCCCGCGAAAACGGACCAGCTCGTGCCGCGGTTGGACAGGGCGAGTCGGTGAACGCGCTCTCCGACATCCTCGGCCACCTCTCGCCGGTTGCGGCGTACACGGTGGTGGCCGCCGCGGTCCTGGCCGAGTCGGTCCTTCTCGTCGGCGCTTTCGTCCCGACGCTGACCCTGCTCCTGACCGCCGGCGCGCTGGCCCGCAGCGGCCAGGTCAGCCTTCCTCTCGTCATCGCGGCCGCGGCCGGAGCCGTGGTGGCGGGTGACTTCCTCGCCCACCGCACCGGCAGGTACCTCGGTGACCGGCTCCGCGGCGGCTCCATGGGCCGTCGAGTTCCGGATGCCGCGTGGGGCCGGGCCGAGACGCTGATGACGCGCCACGGCGGCCGGGCGGTCTTCGTGGCCCGCTTCGTGCCGGTGGTGCGCACCCTCGCCCCGCACTCCGCGGGTGCCACCCGCCTGCCCTACCGGCGCATCGCTCCGTACAGTGTCGTCGCCGCCTGTGTGTGGGCCACGGCGGAAGCGGGCGTCGGATACGCCGCCGCGACCTCTCTCCAGCGCGTCCTCACGCTGGGCGGCCCCGCCCTCGCCCTGGTCGCTCTGACGGCGATCGGGGGCTCGCTCCTGTGGCGAAGAGGGCGCCGCCCGTCTCCGCCGGCCCAGGAACCGGCGTCCTAGCCCGCCACGAAGTCCTCCGGCCATGCTCAGGCAGGCCTGACGAGGCCGGCGTCGTAGGCGAAGATCACGGCCTGGACCCGGTCCCGGACCCCGATCTTGGTGAGGATGCTGCTCACGTGTGACTTGACGGTGGACTCGGCGAGGGAGAGGCGTTCACCGATCTCGGTGTTGCTCCAGCCGGTCGCGATGGCGGTGAGTACCTCGCGTTCGCGGTTGGTGAGGCGGGCCAGCTGCCGTTGCTGTTCGGGCGTGTGGCCCGGCAGACGGCTGCCGAACGCGTCGATGAGCTTGCGGGTCAGACCGGGTGAGATGACGGCGTCGCCGGCGGCCACCGCGCGGATGCCGGCGACGAGTTCGTCGGGCATGGCGTCTTTGAGCAGGAACCCGGACGCGCCGGCGCGCAGGGCGTCGTAGGCGTACTCGTCGAGGTCGAAGGTGGTCAGGACCAGGACGCGGGAGCGGCCGCCGGACTTGATGATGCGTCTGGTGGCCTCGATGCCGTCCATGCCGGGCATGCGGACGTCCATGAGGACGACATCGGGCTTCAGCTCGGCGGCCTTGCGGACGGCTTCGGCACCGTGGGTGGCCTCACCGATGAGGGTGAGGTCGGGGTGCTGTTCCAGGAGCATGCTGAAGCCGAGGCGTTGCAGGGCCTGGTCGTCGACGATGAGCACGGTGGTCATGTGGCGGGGTTTCTCCGTTCCGGTCGTGGATGGGGGTATCTCCCTGTTCATGGGGAGGGGAGGAGCCGAGGGCTAGGGGGAGGGCGGGGTGGTCAGGAGGCTGGCGTGGACGCTCCAGCCGCCTGCACGGTTGGGTCCGGCGGTGACCTGGCCCTGGTAGATGGCCGCACGTTCGCGTATGCCGATCAGGCCGCGGCCGTTTCCGGTGCCCCGTCTCCGGGAGAGGGGTGCGCGGAGGGGGCCGGTGTCCTCGACGTCGACGTGGACCGTGCCGTGCCCGACGGTTACCCGGACGCTGCTGGAGGTTTCGGCGGCGGCGTACTTGAGGGTGTTGGTGAGAGCTTCCTGGACGATGCGGTAGACGGCGAGCTGGAGGCCGGGGGCCAGCGCGGTGAGGTCGCCGTCGGTGCCGAGGGTGACGGTGGGGCCGGCGGCGCGGACGCGTTCGATCAGCGGGTCGAGGTCGGCGAGGCCGGGTTGCGGGGCGAGCGGGGCATCGTGCGGCCGGTCGTTGTCGTCGCCGATGACGGCGAGGAGCCGGCGCAGTTCTGCGAGGGCGCCCCGGCCGCTGTCGGCGATGATCCGCAGGGTCTCGGCACCGCGCTGGGGCTTGGTCTCGGTCAGGCCGGCGGCGCCGTCGGCGAGGCCGACGATGACGGCGAGGGTGTTGCCGAGGATGTCGTGCATCTCCTTCGAGACGCGGGCGCGTTCCTGGGCGACGGCGAGGCGGGCCTGCTGGTCCTTCTCCTTCTGCAGGGCGGCGATGACGACGTTCACCAGGCGGTGGGCGAGGCCGAGGCCGGCGATGGCCGTCACCGTCACCATCCCCAGCAGGATGAGGGGTTCCGGGCGTGCGGAGTAGTCCGGCTGACCGTCGCCCCACAGCCCGGCGGCCCAGACGACCAGCTGCGTCAGGGAGATGGCCAGGGCGATGAGCAGTTGGCCGGGGGCGGCGAAGCGGCCCACGTTGAACAGGGCCACGATGCGTGCGACGTCGGCGCCGGCGTTGGCACCCTGGAGTGCCCCTGCGTGGGCCAGCACAGCGGTGGCAGTGGTGAGCGCGAAGACCAGCATGGGCCTGCGCTCCCGCCACAGCAGGGGAACGGCCATGGCGACGGTGAGGGCCAGCTCCTCGGCGATTCCGCCTCCGCCTCCGCCTCCGCCTCCACCGGCGGAGGCGAGGACGGACGGCAGGCCCAGGGCGGCGCAGACCAGCGGGACACCCCACCGCCGGACCCAGGGGTGGGTCCGGTCCGCCCAGGCCCAGGAAGACAGCCGGGTGATGATGGACACGATCACCCGCTGCTCGGCATCGGCCGTCAGTGCCTCGGGCAGTTCGGGCCGACCGGGGAAGGGTCGACCGGACCGGGAGTCCTGTGGGGTCGTGGGGGTCAAGATCTGGGCCCTTCGCGGTGCAGGCGAGCCGCCCGCCGGTCCCGGGGGAGTGGACGGACGGGCGGCGACTGGGGGCGAGCGCCGACCGGGGCCGACCGCTCTTTCGCGATCGTACGGCTGACAACGGTTCGGGGGCGGCGGCCGTTCTGACCTGGTCAGCGCCCTCGCCCCTGCCCACACCGGCGAAGCCGGGGCCGAACCGCGGGAGAAGGCCGCCGTGGGGCGGGCGGCCTGACGGGCTTCGAGGGCGTGACGCGGTTTCCGGCCCTCGGACACGTCGGAGGCGAGTCGGAGTCCGCTGCCACGGCGAGTCCCAGGATGCTGACGCCGGCCGGCCGGGGCGGCGGCACCGAGCCCACGAACGTGGATGCCAGGAGGAGGATCCACGAGTGGACGACCGGTGGTGGTGGGTGAAACGCCGACCGGCTCGAGTCGGTGCGGACCATTGGCCACGAAGTTGCTCCCGCCGGGAAAGGACGTCATTGCCTGGACGGGCCTGACCAGTTCCGGGCTTCAACCTAGAAGCGGGATCGACCGATGCCATGGCACCGCGGGAGGGAATCCCGCGGCGCCGACTAGTACCGGGGTACCAGAGTTCGTCCTCCTCACGGCTGCGCCGGGCGAGTGGTGTGCGGCGCGGTCGGGCCCGACTCGTAGGCGAAGGCAACGGCCTGGGCGCGACTGCGGGCGCCGATCTTGGCGAGGACGCGGCAGGCGTACGACGTGACGGTGGTCGGGGCGATGGACCATACCGACCAGGCCCCGGCCGCTGCCCGTCCGGCCGGGGCGCGCGTGGGGGCCAGGCGTCGCTGCCGACCGCGAGGCGGAGGACCGGGACCCCCCACCGCCGGGCCCGGGGACGGGCCCGGTCGGCCCGCCGCCACGAGGCGAGCCGGGAGATGACCGACGCGATCACCCGCTGCTCGGGATCGCTCGTCAGGGCCTGAAGGAACAGGCCTTCGTCCGTGCGTGATTCGGGAGCGGGGGCGGCTCGGTGCGGTCACGGGGGAGGCCCTTCGCGATGTCGGGCCGTCCGCCGGCCCGGGGGGATCGGGCCGGGGGACGGGGCAGGGGTGCCGGCCGGTGAGAGTCGGCCGCCAGGTCAGGAGCCGTGCGGAGGCCGGTGCTGCGGCTCGGTGCGTCAGCTCCTGCGGATCGGGTTCTTCAGCAGCTTCCTGCGTGCCGGTGCCTCCGGCGGGTCGGTAGGGGTGGTGGCGTCGCCGCCCCGTGCGAGGCGCTGCTTGAGCCTGGACAGTCCGCGTGCCTTCCCGGGACCCTGCTGGGCAGGTGCCGGCGTGTCCGGCCCGACGGAGATGCGGCCGTCGGTGAAGGCGCGGGGGGCGCTGTGGTCGTCCGAGCCCGTGTGGGCTCCCGCGGCGACACCGGCGAGCACGGGTACGGACGCGGGCGCGGAGTCCGTCTGTTCGGTTTCGAGCGCGTGGCGCAGTTTCTCGCCCTCGACGTCCACGTTCGGGAGGATCCGGTCGAGCCACTTCGGCAGGGTCCAGGAGCGGTGGCCGAGCAGGGCCATCACCGCGGGGACGATGGTCATCCGGACGACGAAGGCGTCGAAGAACACGGCGGCGGCGAGCCCCAGGCCGATGGACTTGATCAGCGCCTCGTCGTCGAGGAGGAATCCGGAGAAGACGGAGACCATGATGATGGCGGCGGCGGTGACCACCCGGCCGCTGTGCCGGAAACCCTGCACGACGGCCTCTGCGGGTTCGGCACCGTGGACGTACTCCTCCCGCATGCGGGAGACGAGGAAGACCTCGTAGTCCATGGCGAGTCCGAACACCACGCCGATCAGCACGATGGGCAGCAGGCTGACGATGGGTCCGGTCTGGTCGACGCCGAAGAGGTCCTTCAGCCAGCCCCACTGGAAGACCGCGACCAGGACACCGAGGGTCGAGACCACGCTGAGCAGGAAGCCCAGGGCGGCCTTGAGCGGGATCACGATCGACCGGAAGACCAGCAGGAGCAGGACCAGGGCCAGGCCGACGACGATGGCCAGATAGGGGATGAGAGCGGCGGAGAGCTTGGTGCTGACGTCGATGTTGACGGCGGTCAGGCCGGTGACCATCAGCTCGGCGCCGGTGTCCCGGTGCAGGGCGGCGCCGTGGTCGCGCATCTCGCCCACGAGGTCCTTGGTGGCCTCACTGGTGGCGGCGCTCCTGGGGACGACGCCCAGCAGGGCCACGTCGCCGGCCTGGTTGAAGGAGGCCGGACGGACAGCGGCGACATCGTCCAGCTTGCTCAGCATGGTGTACGCGTCCTGGGCGGCTGTCTTGGGACTGTCGCTGTCCCGGGCGTCGACGACCACGGTGAGCGGTCCGTTGAAGCCCGGCCCGAAGCCCTTGCTGAGGGTGTCGTAGGCGATGCGCTGGGTGCTGCCGGGAGGCTTTCCGGAGTCGTCGTTCAGGGCCATCCGCAGGGACATCGCGGGGATGGCCAGCACGGCCAGGGCGGCCACCGAGACCGCGAGCACCTTGACCGGGTTGCGGGTGACGAACTTCGCCCAGCGCACGCCCATCGACTCGCCCTCGCCGCGCTCCAGCGCCTTCATACGGCGGGTCAGCATCCTGCCCTTCATGATCCGCATACCGGCGAAGCCGAGCAGGGCGGGCAGCAGGGTCAGCGCGATGACCACGGCGACGGCTACGGCGAAGGCGGAGGCCAGGCCCATGGCGGTGAGCACGGCGATGCCGATGACGCTCAGGCCACTCAACGCGACGATCACGGTCAGACCGGCGAAGACGACCGCGGACCCGGCGGTGCCCACGGCACGTCCGCACGCTTCCTCGGGATCGTGGCCGTCGCGGATCTCGTTGCGGTAGCGGGAGACGATGAACAGCGCGTAGTCGATGGCGACGGCCAGCCCCAGCATCAGTGCCAGGGTCGTGGAGGACGAGGCCAGGTCGAAGAAGTGTGTGGCGAGCGTGACCGACAGGACGGCCGCGGCCACCCCGAGGATCGCGGTGAGCAGGGGCAGCCCGGCCGCGATCATCGAGCCGAAGGTGATCGCCAGAACAATGGCGGCGACCCCGACGCCGATCAGCTCGGCCGCCTTGCTCGCGGCCTTGGCCTTGACGGCGTTGCCGCCCAGGCTCACTTTCAGGCCGGCCTTCTCGCCCCGCTCGACGACGTCGCTCTGCACGGCGTGGGCCGCGTCGCTGACGTCGGTCTGGGGGACCTTGTAGGACACCTGGGCGTAGGCGATGGTGCCGGACCCGCTGACCAGACCGCTGGCGAAGGGATCGGTGACGCCCGACACCTGCGGCGACTTCTCCAGTTTCGCCACCAGGGACTCGACCTCCGCCCTGTTGGCGGCGGAGGTGAGCTTCTGCCCGCTGGGCGCCTCGAACACCACACGCGCGGTGGCGCCGTCGGCGGAGGCCTGCGGGAACTCCTTCCGCAGCAGGTCGATCGCCCGCTGCGACTGCGTGCCCGGAACGCTCAGGGCCCCGGAGGATGTGCCGGGCGCACTCATGGCGCCGATGCCGATGGCGGCCAGGACGGCGACCCACAGCATCACGACGATGCGTCGTCGCCTGAACGACAGCCGGCCGAGCCGATAGAGGAAGGTGGCCACGGAATTACTCCCACCAGGAGAAGAGATCTTTGGGTGAGCCGGTCCTGACTGACCCGCGATCTCAACCTAGGAGCGGTACCGGGCGACCATCCGGTACCGCGGAACCGAATCAGGCGGAGCCCGTTGGTACTGCGGTACTACGCCCTGTCCTCCTCGCAGCCCGGCGGCCGGCGATGCTCCAGTCGAAGAGAGACGGTGCCCCCGCGACGGCCTTCCGTTGCCGTCCTCGCCCGGACCTGAGCGGTCCTGTCCTGGCCAACAGTCCTGGTAACAGGTGGGGACAACCGCAGATGCGGTGTCAACCGCGGGGGAATTCCACGCCGTCGAGGCGGAATACGGCTTCGGCCTCGTCGCGCCTGGTGGTGTGCAGCTCCCAGTACAGCGGGGCGATCTGTTCGGGCTGGGCCGCCTCGACGCCCGGGATGACGGAGACGCCGATCGAGGAGTCGATGGCGATGTGGGCGGCCTGGATGCCGGTGTCGGCGTCGGCCAGTTCCTTGTGCAGGTTCATCACCCAGTTTCCCGCACACGACGCCCTCTACCGGGCGATGCTCCGCAACGCCCCCGCCGAGGTCACCGCACCCGAACCCGGGAAGGGCGGCCGAACCCGGGGCCGGTAGCATCACGGCCCGTTGCGGGAATGGCCCGGAGGTGCCGGGGAAGGATCCGGGGTGACGTCGTGGTGGAGGGCGTGCCTTTACATGCTGCCCGACAAGGGAGGCGTCGAGTGGACGGCATACGCGCAGGCGACCCGGGACTGTTCGGCCCCCGGTCCGTGACATGGCAGTTGCACAGCGATCCCATGATGTGGGTCGCCGGCATCCGCGCCCTGTACTTCCAGGCGCTGCATCCGCGCGCGGTGCGCGGGGTCATCCAGAACTCGGAATTCCGGAAGGAAGCCTGGGGTCGGCTGATGAGCATCGCGAACTTCGTCGGCACCACGACCTACGGAACCAAGGACGCGGCCGAGAAGGCGGGCGCCAGGGTCCGGAAGATCCACCGCATGATGTCCGCCGTCGACCCGGACACAGGAGAGCGCTACGGCGTCGACGAACCCGGACTGCTGCTGTGGGTGCACTGCGCCGAGATCGACTCCTATCTGCACATCATGCGCCGCTCCGGATACCCGATCACCGACGTCCACGCCGACCGGTACATCCGTGAACACCTGGTCAGTGCCCGCCTGGTGGGCCTCGACCCCGACGGCGTACCGGCCAACCAGGCCGAGATGCGCGCCTACTTCGACAAGGTCCGGCCCGAACTGGCCGTCGGAGCCGACGCGCGCGAAGTGGACGACTTCCTTCGCCGGCCGCCGACGCATCCGCTGCTCGTCCCGGCGCGTGAGGTGCTGTGGCGGCGCGTATCGCGGCTGGCGTACGCCTCCCTGCCGCCGTACGCCCACGAGTTGTACGGCAGAGCCGCAGCCGAACCGGCCGTCGTCACCCGGCAGTTGCGTGCCACCGGCACCCTGCTGCGCCGTATTCCCGCACGTCTTCGCTGGCAACTTCCGCCCAAACACGTCCTGCGGGCCATGTCGCGGCTCGGCCCCGGCTCGCGGCCCGCGCCGTACAAACTCGGAGGATAGCTCGCCATACTGGACGGGCCGGGGGAGGGCGAACAGGACCGGGGGCGGCAGCACGAGATGGCGGACACCAGACTGATCCAGGGCCGGTACCGGCTGATCGATCAGATCGGGCGCGGCGGCATGGGGGAAGTGTGGCGTGCCCGCGACGAGTCGCTGGGGCGGCAGGTCGCCGTGAAGTGTCTGAAGCCGCTCGGGCCGCACCACGACCAATCCTTCACGCGGGTCCTGCGGGAGCGGTTCCGGCGGGAGGCGCGGGTGGCCGCCGCGTTGCAGCACCGCGGCGTGACCGTCGTGCACGACTTCGGTGAGTCCGACGGGGTGCTCTATCTCGTCATGGAGTTGCTGGACGGGCGCAATCTGAGCCAGCTCCTGGAGGACAACAAGCATCATCCGCTGCCCGTCCCGGACGTCGTCGACATCGCCGACCAGGTCGCCGCCGCCCTCGCCTACACCCACCAACAGGGCATCGTCCACCGTGACCTGAAGCCCGCGAACATCATGCGGCTGACCGACGGTACGGTGAAGATCTGCGACTTCGGCATAGCGCGCCTCGGCCACGACATCGGCTTCACCTCCCGGCTGACCGGCACCGGAATCGCGATGGGCACCCCGCACTACATGTCGCCGGAGCAGATCGGCGGCGGCGAGGTCGACCAGCGCAGCGACCTGTACTCCTTCGGCTGCGTTCTCTACGAACTGTCCACCGGGGTACCGCCGTTCGACCTGGACGACGCCTGGGCGGTGCTCATCGGACACCGTGACACCCCGCCCGAGCCGCCGCGCAGCCACCGGTCCGAGATCCCCGAGTTCCTGGAACGGGTCATCCTCGCTCTCCTTGCCAAGCTTCCGGATGAACGCCCGAGCGACGCGCGGGAGTTGGCCCGCCGGATCAGCGCGGGCCGGGCCACCCCGTTGTACGTGCCGACCGTCGTCTCCCCGCAGCCCCGGTTCCGGTCCCCCGAGCCCGCCGCCCGCGAACCCCGGCTGCCTTCCTGGACCCGGGGCATGACCACCGGCCACAAGGCGACCGGCGCCGGGATCGGCACCGCGCCCCCGGACCCGTCGGCCGGCCTCACCGGCGACTGGATCGCCCGCCCGGTTACCGGCCGCCCCGAGGAACCCCTGCCGCAACTGCCGCCCGCGCCCTCGTCGCAGGCGCTCGACGCGCTGGCCGGGCGGCACAACGCGGGCCTGAGCCTGGGGCGCCTCGGTCGCTGGGCGGAGGCGGGCGAGGTGCACCGCGCGGTCGCCGCCGAACGCGAGCACATCCTCGGACCGGCCCACCCGGAGACCCTCGCCAGCCGCTACGAGATCGGCTTCACCCTCAGCCGCACCGGCCGTGCCGCCGACGCCCTGCGCGAGTACACCCATGTGGCCGGGGAACGGGAGCGGGTGCTCGGCGCCGACCACCCGGACACGCTGGCCGCCCGGCAGGAAATGGCATACGTCCTGGGGCAGTTGGGCCGTCACTTCGACGCGCACCAGGCCTACACGACCGTCCTGGCCGCCCGGGAGCGCACGATGGGCCCCGACCATCCGGACACCCTGCGCTGCCGTCACAACCTCGCCTTCAACCTGAGCCGTCTGGGACGCCTGGAGGACTCGTACCGCATGGCCTGCGAGGTGGCGACGGCGCGTGCCCGGGTGCTCGGTGCCGCCCATCCCGACACGCTGGTCACGCAGTACGAAGTCGCTTACGCGCTCGGCCAGTTGGGGCGCTGGCCCGAGGCCCTCCAGACGTATCGGGAGGTCGCCGCGGCGCGCGCCGAGGCGCTCGGTCCCGACCACCCCGACACGCTCGCCGCCCGCTACGAGGTCGGCATCAGCCTCGGGCGGCTCGGCCGCAGCGCGGAGGCCCTCAAGCTGTACCGCGAGCTGATCGAGGACCGCACCCGTGTCAACGGCCTCGCACATCCCGAGACCCTGCGCGCCCGGCACGGTCTCGGCGTCAACCTGGGCCGCCTCGACCGCTGGGAGGAGGCACTCGCCGAGTCGCGCGACGTGTGCGCGATCCGCGAACGGATACTGGGCGCCGACCACCCGGACACGCTGGTCAGCCGCCGCGAGGTGGCCGTCGGCCTGGGCTGGCTCGGCCGCTGGCCCGACGCCCTGGCCGAGTACCGGCGGGTCGCCGCCGCCCGCGAGCAGGTACTCGGCGCCGACCACCCCGACACCCTCGCCAGCCGCAACGACGAGGCCCACTGTCTGGAGCAGCTCGGCCGGGGCGCCGAAGCCGTCGAGCTGTACCGGCGGGTGGCGGTGCTGCGGCAGCAGCGGGCATCCGGCCGCTGAGTGTCCCTGGGCTCCTCGGCCGAACAGCTCTGGCCCGGGTGGATCATCACGTGTTACGAAGAACCATGCCCGCACACGAGCGCCCCGACCGATCCGGCCGGCCCCACCGGCACGACCGATACGACGCGGTGATCGTCGGCGGTGGCCACAACGGCCTCGTCGCCGCCGCCTACCTGGCCCGCGCCGGGAAGTCCGTGCTGGTCCTGGAACGGCTGGCCGGCACCGGCGGCGCCGCCGTGTCGACCCGCCCGTTCGCCGGGGTCGACGCCCGGCTGTCGCGCTACTCCTACCTGGTCAGCCTGTTGCCGCGCAAGATCGTGCGCGATCTCGACCTGGACTTCCGGGTACGCGGGCGCACCGTCTCCTCGTACACCCCCGTGGAACGGGACGGCCGGCCCACCGGGCTGCTCGTCGGCGGCGGTGAGCGCCGCACCCGCGAGGCCTTCGCTCGCCTCACCGGAGGGGAACGCGAGTACGAGTCCTGGCGACGTTTCTACGCCATGACCGGCCGCGTCGCCGAACGGGTGTTCCCCACCCTCACCGGGCCCCTGCCCACCCGCGACGAACTCCGCCGCCGTGTCGACGACGAGGACGCCTGGCGCACCCTCTTCGAGGAGCCGATCGGCACCGCCGTCGAGGCGAACTTCGCCGATGACCTCGTACGCGGCGTCGTCCTCACCGACGCGCTGATCGGCACCTTCGCCGACGCCCACGACCCCTCCCTGCGGCAGAACCGCTGCTTCCTCTACCACGTCATCGGCGGCGGCACCGGCGCCTGGGACGTGCCCGTGGGCGGCATGGGCGCCCTCACGGACGCGCTGGCCGGCGCCGCCCGGAACGCGGGCGCCGTGCTCGCCACCGGCCACGAGGTCGTACGGGTGGACACGGACGGCCACGCCGCCGAGGTGACCTACCGGACAGCCGACGGAGAGGGCACGGTGGGCGCCCGGCACGTCCTGGTGAACGCCTCGCCGCAGGAACTGGCCGCACTGACGGGGGAGGCCCCGCCGAGCCCCGCCGAGGGTGCCCAGCTCAAGGTGAACATGCTGCTCACCCGGCTGCCGAGGCTCAAGGACACGTCCGTCGACCCGCGCGAGGCGTTCGCCGGGACCTTCCACATCGCCGAGGGGTACGAGCAGCTGGCCGCCGCTCATGCCCAGGCGACGGCCGGTGAACTGCCCGCCGCGCCGCCGTCCGAGATCTACTGCCACTCGCTCACCGACCCGACGATCCTCGGCCCGGACCTCGTCGAGCAGGGCTACCAGACGCTGACCCTCTTCGGCCTGCACACGCCCGCACGGCTGTTCGCGAGCGACAACGACGCCGTCCGGGACGAGCTCCTGAAGTCCACCCTCGCCCAGCTCGACGCCCACCTCGCCGACCCCCTCGCGGACTGCCTGGCCACCGACGCCGACGGCCGCCCCTGCATCGAGGCGAAGACCCCGCTCGACCTGGAACGCGACCTGCGACTGCCCGGCGGCAACATCTTCCACCGCGACCTCACCTGGCCGTACGCCCAGGAGGACAGCGGGCGCTGGGGCGTGGAGACCGGGCACGCGAACGTCCTGCTCTGCGGGGCGGGCGCGGTGCGCGGGGGCGGGGTGAGCGGGGTGCCGGGGCACAACGCCGCCATGGCCGTGCTGGAGGCCGACAAAGGCTGACCCCGCCAGTACCTGTCAGGCGCGCATGCCGCCGTCGACCCTCAGGACCGTGCCGGTGACGTACGACGCGCGGTCGCTGAGCAGCCAGGCGGCGGCCTCGGCGACCTCCTCCGGGGCGGCGGCCCGGCCGAGCGGGGTCTGCGCGCTGAACTGCTCAAGGGTGCCGGGGGACTCCGCGTCCCAGGCGAGCATCATCTCGGTGAGCGTCGTGCCGGGCGCGATCGCGTTGACGCGGATGTCCTCCGGGCCGTACGTCACCGCCGCCGACGCGGTGAGGCTGTTCACCGCCCGCTTGGCCGCGCCGTACGCGGGCAGCCAGGGGTTGCCCATCAGGCTGCCCACGCTGGACGTGTTCACGATGGCCCCGCGGCCGGCGGTGGCGCGGATCGCGGCGACCTCGGCGGACATCGCCAGCCACGGACCCTTCAGGTTGACCGTGTAGATCGCGTCGAAGTCGGCCTCCGGCATTTGCTCCATCGGGCCCGGCCGCTGGTTCACGGCACCGTTGTTGAAGGCGACGTCGAGGCGGCCGTACAGCTCTACGGCCCGGTCGACGGCGGCCCGGACACTCGCCGCGTCGGCCAGATCGCAGATGACGTACTCGGCCGTGCCGCCGACCGCCCGGATCTCCTCGGTCACGGCCTTGAGCTGCGACTCCGTGCGGGCCGCGAGGAGCACCCGGGCACCCTCCCGGGCGAACAGCCGCGCCGCGGCGGCGCCGATGCCACGGCCGGCACCGGTGATGAAGGCGACCTTGTCGGCGAGCAGACCGAGAGAGGCGATCGTCTGCCGCGTGTTCTCTTCTGTGTTGCGTGTGTTCTCCATGGCTACGAGCCTGCTGGCGGCCGTACGGCCTATCCAGGCACCAGCGGTACCTGGATGGGCGCCTTGTCTCCCGCGCACACTGGGCACGTGAACCGACGAGAACTGGCGGACTTCCTGCGCGGCAGGCGCGAGCGCATCACCCCCTCCGACGTGGGGCTGCCGGCCGGGCCGCGCCGCCGCACGCCGGGGCTGCGCCGCGAAGAGGTGGCGCAGCTGGCGTACATCTCGATCGAGTACTACACGCGCCTGGAGCAGGCCCGGGGCCCCCGCCCGTCCCGCGAGGTGCTGGGCGGACTCGCCCGCGCCCTGCGACTCTCGGACGCCGAACGCGACCACCTGCACCACCTCGCCGGGGCCCCGCCCGGCCCGCCGCCGGGACCCGAGCGGACGGTCCGGCAGAGCATCGTCGACCTGCTGCACCGGCTGCCGCAGGCTGCGGCGATCGTGCTCTCGGCGACGAACGAGGTCATCGCCTGGAACGACCTGGCCGCCGCCCTCATGGAGGACTTCTCCGCGCTGTCGCACCGTGACCGGAACCTCGTCCGGCGCGTATTCCTGGGACCGTTCCGTGCGGACGGACGGGCACTGTACGGCGTGTCGGACGCCGACGAGTTCGCGCGGACCTCGGCCCACCACCTGCGCGCCGCTGCCGCCCGCTATCCCGACGACCCCGAAGTGACCGCGTTGGTCGACGAACTCCTCACCGGAAGCACGGAGTTCGCCCGTCTGTGGGCCGAGCACGACGTGACCGCCCTCCCGACGCTCCAAAAGACCTTCCAGCACCCCCTCGTCGGCCCGGTCACCGTCAACTGCGACGTCCTCGACATCACCGACCGGGACCAACGCGTCGTCATCTACACCGCCACCCCAGGTTCGTCGTCGGAGGAGGCACTGCGGCTGCTGGCGGTCGTCGGCACGCAGCGCATGGATGTGTCCGGCTGAGGCCGGCCAACTCTGGTGCAACGGGGGTCAGTCAGCGGATACCGTCCAGCCCACCGCCTCGATGCGCGCCGTGTCCGCCGGGCGCGTCTCGTCGAACACGGTGCCGTCGGCGCCGCGTACGGCCAGCCCGTCCACGTACGCTCCACGGCCGACGTACAGCCGGTCGGTCGTGTACCGCCAGCGCAGAACGAGAGCCGGAGCGGCGGGAAGGGCCGCCGAGAGGCGGTGCCAGACGCGCCCCGTCCAGCCGGTGACCGCACCCGTCGGATGTTCCTGCGGGGTGCCGTCGGCGGGGGCGGTCGTGAACGGGACCGGCTGCCAGGTCACGCCGCCGTCGGCCCACGCCTCCAGGAACAGGGCGTCCGACTGCGGCTCGGTGTCCCACCACAGGGCGCACCGCAGGCGGGCGTCGGCAGTGATGGTGAGGGGCGGGAGGGTGAGTGTCGCCGTCGTCGCGCTCGCCATGCCGGAGAACCAGGCTGTACGTCCGTGGCGTGGGCGGACCGGCACCGCGCGGGCCAGGTTGTTCGCGGCGGCGACCCGGGGTGCGGAGCCGGAGCGCCAATTGCGCACCGGGTGCACGGAGTTGCCGAGCACGACGAGGAAGGAGTCGGTTGTCGGGTCGAGGACGATCGAGGTGCCGGTGAAGCCGGTGTGCCCTGCGGTGCGGGGCGTGGCCATCGCGCCCATGTACCAGTGCTGGTAGAGCTCGAAGCCGAGACCGTGCTCGTCCCCGGGGAAGGCCGTGTTGAAGTCGGTGAACATCAGGTCGACCGACGCGGGCGACAGGATGCGCGCCCTGCCGTAAGTGCCGCCGTTGAGCAGCGTACGGCCGAGAACGGCGAGGTCCCAGGCCGACGAGAAGACGCCTGCGTGGCCGGCCACTCCGCCGAGACTGTAGGCGTTCTCGTCGTGCACCTCGCCCCACACCAGGCCCCGTTCGAGCCCGGACCAGGGTTTGCGGGAGTCCTCGGTGGCGGCGATCGTCGGTTTCCAGGAGGCGGGCGGGTTGTAGCGCGTGCGGCGCATACCGAGCGGAGCGGTGATCTCGTCGTGGAGCTGGGTGTCCAGCGGGCGACCGGTGATCTTCTCCAGGACCAGCTGGAGCGAGATCAGATTGAGGTCCGAGTAGAGGTACTTGGTGCCCGGCGGGTTCAGGGGAGCCTGGTTCCAGACGAGTTCGAGCTTCTGCTCGTGGGTCGGGGCGTTGTAGAGCGGGATCCAGGCGCGGAATCCTGAGGTGTGGGTCAGGAGTTGACGGATCGTCACGTCCTGCTTGCCGGCCCGCGCGAACTCCGGCAGATACGCGGCGACCTTTCCCTCCAGCTCCAGCGCACCCCGCTCCAGTTGCTGCACGGCCAGGATCGACGTGAACAGCTTGGAGACCGACGCGAGGTCGAACACCGTGTCCTCGGCCATCGGGATCTGCTCCGAGGCCGGGAACTCGACGCCGGTGTCCGTCTTCTCGTCGTACGCCGCATAGCGCACCGCCATGCCGATCGGCCGGTGCAGTGCCACGGTGGAGCCACGCCCGGCCAGCAGCACCGCGCCCGCGTACCAGGGGTGGTTGGGGGAGGGGCCGAGGAACGCCGCGGCATCCGTGACCAGTTGGTCCAGGTGCTGGGGGAGGAGCCCGGCCCGTTCGGGTGAGCCGGGGTGCAGGATCGGGCGGTGGCCCGTTGTCCTGGGGGTGGCCTCGGCCGGTCCTGCGGGGAAGGAGGCGAAGGTCAGGGCGCCGCCCAACGCCAGCGTGCGTCTGCCCAGCTGCCGTCGCGTCAGTCCGCCGCTCGTCGCGTCCTGCGTCATCGAGGAGCCTCCCACCCGCACTGCCTGAAAATACTTTCGGGACCGCCCTGCGGAGTGAAACCTTCGTGTCACCCGAGATGGGTGTCAACCACGTTGTCGGCCACACGGGTTCACGGCCAAGAATCTGACGGTGTATCAGAAAAGGTCTTCCCTCGTCCGGAGGACTGCGGCATCCTGCGGCCATGCAGACGGAGCTGAGCAAGAAACTGGGAATCGAGCACGCCGTCTTCGGCTTCACGCCGTTCCCCGCCGTCGCCGCGGCCATCAGCCGGGCCGGGGGTTTCGGGGTGCTCGGAGCGGTCCGCTACACGGCACCGGACGACCTCAAACGCGACCTGGACTGGATCGAGGCGCATGTCGACGGCCGGCCGTACGGCCTGGACGTCGTCATGCCGGCCCGGAAGGTCGAGGGGGTGACCGAGGCCGAGGTCGAGGCGATGATCCCCGAGGGGCACCGCCAGTTCGTCCGGGACACCCTGGCCAAGTACGGCGTGCCCGAGCTGGCCGAGGGCGAGGAGTCCGGGTGGCGCATCACGGGGTGGATGGAGCAGGTCGCCCGTAGTCAGCTCGACGTGGCCTTCGACTACCCGATCAAACTCCTGGCGAACGCGCTGGGTTCGCCGCCCGCCGATGTCGTGGCCCGCGCGCATGATCAGGATGTGCTTGTCGCCGCCCTCGCGGGCAGCGCCCGGCACGCGCGCAAGCACGCCGAGGGCGGTATCGACATCGTCGTCGCACAGGGCTACGAGGCGGGCGGCCACACCGGCGAGATCGCCTCCATGGTGCTGACTCCCGAAGTCGTCGACGCCGTCGACCCGTTGCCGGTGCTCGCCGCCGGCGGTATCGGCAGCGGCCGGCAGGTGGCCGCCGCGCTGGCCCTCGGCGCCCAGGGGGTCTGGCTGGGCTCCCTGTGGCTGACCGTCACCGAGGCCGACATGCACTCGGCCGCGCTCACGCGGAAGCTGCTCGCGGCCGGCTCCGGCGACACCGTCCGATCCCGCGCCCTGACCGGCAAACCCGCACGCCAGCTGCGCACCGAATGGACCGACGCCTGGGACTCCACCGACGGACCCGGCACCCTCCCCATGCCGCTGCAGGGTCTGCTCGTCGCCGAGGCGGTTTCGCGCATCCAGAAGTACGAGGTCGACCCGCTTCTCGGTACACCGGTCGGTCAGATCGTCGGCCGGATGAACAGCGAGCGAAGTGTCCAGGCCGTCTTCGACGACCTGACCAGCGGCTTCGAAGAGGCTGTGAACCGAGTCAACCGGATCGCGGGACGGAACGCAGACGGAAGGAACGCCGACGGAAGGGACGACCGGTCGTGAGCGGGACAGTGAGCGAGACCCCCAACGGATTCTGGGCGCAGGCCACCGCCGACCCCGAGCGTATGGTCCTCATCGCGCCCGACGGTGAGCAGTGGACCGCCGGACGACTGCACGCCGCCACCAACCAGCTGGTCCACGGGCTGCGCGCCGCCGGACTCGAACGCGGTGACGCCTTCGCCGTGGTCCTGCCCAACGGTGTCGAGTTCCTCGTGACGTATCTGGCCGCCTCCCAGGCCGGGTTCTACCTCGTCCCCGTCAACCACCACCTCGTCGGGCCCGAGATCGCCTGGATCGTCTCCGACTCCGGCGCCAAGGTGCTCATCGCGCACGAGCGGTTCGCCGACGCGGCACGCGCCGCCGCCGACGAGGCCCAGCTCCCGGCGGAGCGGCGGTACGCGGTCGGCGAGGTCGACGGATTCCGGTCGTACACCGAACTCCTCGACGGACAGCCCGAGTCGCCGCCCGACGAGCGCACTCTCGGCTGGGTCATGAACTACACCTCGGGCACCACGGGCCGCCCGCGCGGCATCCGGCGCCCGTTGCAGGGCAAGCCGCCCGAGGAGGCGTACCTCGGCGGGTTCCTCGGCATCTTCGGCGTCAAGCCGTTCGGCGGGAACGTCCACCTCGTCTGCTCGCCGCTCTACCACACCGCCGTGCTGCAGTTCGCGGGCGCGTCCCTGCACATCGGGCACCGACTGGTGCTGATGGACAAGTGGATGCCGGAGGAGATGCTCCGCGTCATCGACGACCACAAGTGCACGCACACCCACATGGTGCCGACCCAGTTCCACCGGCTGTTGGCGCTGCCGGAGCGGGTGCGGCGGGCGTACGACGTGTCGTCCATGCGGCACGCCATCCATGGGGCCGCGCCGTGCCCCGACCATGTGAAACGGGCCATGATCGACTGGTGGGGCGACTGTGTGGAGGAGTACTACGCGGCCAGCGAGGGCGGCGGGGCGTTCGCGACCGCAGAGGACTGGCTGAAGAAGCCCGGCACGGTCGGCAAGGCCTGGCCGATCAGCGAACTCGCGATCTTCGACGACGACGGCAACCGGCTGCCGCCCGGCGAACTCGGCACCGTCTACATGAAGATGAGCACCGGCGGCTTCGCCTACCACAAGGACGAGAGCAAGACACGGAAGAACCGCATCGGCGACTTCTTCACCGTGGGCGACCTGGGCGTCCTGGACGAGGACGGCTACCTCTTCCTGCGGGACCGGAAGATCGACATGATCATCTCGGGCGGGGTCAACATCTACCCCGCCGAGATCGAGTCCGCCCTGCTCGCCCACCCCTCCGTCGCCGACGCCGCCGCCTTCGGCATCCCCCACGACGACTGGGGCGAGGAGGTCAAGGCGGTCGTGGAAGCGGCGCCCGGACATGTGCCGGGGCCCGACCTCGCCACCGAGATCCTCGGCCACTGCGCACGCCAACTCGCCGGGTACAAGCGGCCCAAGAGCGTCGACTTCATCGAGCGGATGCCGCGCGACCCCAACGGCAAGCTGTACAAGCGGCGGTTGCGCGACCCGTACTGGGAGGGCCGCACGCGGGCCGTGTGAGGTGCGGTGTGAACCGTGGATGTGGTCCCGCCCCGACAAGGGGACGGGACCACCCCGGGCCGACTGTGCACAGCTCCGTCAGCCGTGCACCCGGATCACCCGCAGCCCGGGCGACGACAGGATGTCCTTCTCGCAGAACCTCGCCCTGACCCACTTCTCGGCCGAGAACAGCCGCGTCTGGTCCGCGAAGTGCGGCGAGTTCGGATTCGACGACTGGGAGTACGTCAGCAGCGTGCGGGCCACCGGGCAGCGGCTGCCGTCCCAGCCCACGGCCTGGATGTGGCTGGACCCGAACGCGTTGTCCCGGTAGCCGCCGTTCACGGTGTCCCACACGGGCTCGATCTTGTTCCACACGCCCAGGGACTCCGTGCCGCCGCCGACCGGCAGGCGCTGACCCTTCCGTACGACGTACTGGTGGTCCCCGAGCCGGGCGTCCAGCGGGATGCCCGCCGCGCGCAGCTCCGTCACCGCGTCGGCGAGGGCCTTGGCGAAGCCCGGCGCGTCCGTGTTGAGCGTGTTGGGGGTGCCGACCGGGTCCGCCGCCGAGAACGGCACCTTCCAGCGCTGCGCGGACGGCACGGCGCCCAGCAGCTTCCGCCAGAACCGGTCGAAGAGCAGTGCACCCCGGCTGTCGCTGTTCATGGTGCGGTCCCAGGACGCCAGCACACCGCACGCCTGACTGACGTCGACTGCCGTACCGGCGGAGCCTGTTGCCGTACCGCCCGGCAGGGCCGCGCACGCGCGGGCCGCGTCGCCGGCGGCCAGCGCGCCCGACGTCGAACGGTTCGCGAACTGCTGCTCCTGGAGATCCGCGACCGTCAGGTTGCCCTTCGCGGCCAGCGCCGCCACATCGGCGACAGCACCCCGGGTACGCGGTGAGGCGGCTGTGCGCACCGGACCGAAGATCCGCTCGTACCCGGTGATCGGCTTGTCGAGGTTCGTCAGCCACGCACTGTCGTTGGAGTTCTCGACGTACGGCGTGTCCTTCAGTGTCGGCATCCGTGCGGGCCCGAAGATCCCGGGCACCACGGCGTCCGGGTCGTCGCCGATGGCGCATTCGGCGCGTGAGCCGTCGAGGACCGCGACCCCCGCCGCCGGATAGAGGACCTTGCCGAGCGGCGTCGAGCAGGCCGCGGCCAACTCGTCGGTGATCCGGGGGAGTACCTGCGACTGGGCGAACAGGGAGTGCCCCGAGGAGTCGGCGGCGACGGTGTTCACCCAGGGTATGCCCTGGTGCCTGTCGAGGGAGTTGAGGACGTCGGCGGTACCGCGTGCCTTGCTGAAGCCGAGCGAGGTGTCGTAGAAGCGCATGTTCGCCGCGTTCGGGTCGCCCAGCGCGAACGCGGTTGTCGTGGTCCAGGGCAACGGGAGATCGCCGCCGGGGGAGAGGACGACGGGGCCGTACCGGGTCCACCATTGCGTGCGGGTCACCGGCGTGCCGTCCTTCACCGGGACGGTCACCGACCGGCGTGTCATCCGCTCCGGCTTGCCGTCGACCAGGTAGGTCGTCGGGTCGGCGGGGTCCAGCTTCAGCTGGTGCAGGCTGAGCGGCACCCCGGTGGCGACGGTGTGGCTCCACGCCACGTTCGCGTTGTACCCGATCGAGATCGTCGGTGAGCCGAGCAACGAACCGCCCGCGACGTTCAGTTCACCCGGGATCGTCTGCTGGGACTGCCAGAACCGGCGTCCGCCCTGCCACGGGTAGTGCGGGTTGCCGAGCAGCAGGCCGCGGCCGCCCGCGGTCGTACTGCCGTTGAACGCCACGGCGTTGGAGCCCATGTCGGAGAGGTCGAACAACTCGCGCGCACCCTTGGCGGCGGCCGAGGCGTTCGGGAGCGCCGACTTCGCGGCCGTGGTGGACGCGGCCGGCGGCTGCGCGGCGGTGATCGCGTCCACGAGGCCGCCCTGTCCGCCGAGCACCGCGAGGGCGTAGGCGCGGGTGGCCACGTCGACACCCGTCACGGGCCGGACCCAGGCGGCGCCCGCGCAGGCCGGGTCCTTGACCCGGTGCTGCTTCAGCCAGGCGTTGTAGCCCGCCGCCCAGCCGTTCATCAGGTCCTTGACGGCCCTGCTCGGGCCCTGTGGCGCCGGCTGGGCGATCAGTCGCTCGACCGTGCCGGTGTCGCGCACTCCACGGAAGTACAGGTCGCTGGAGAGGTTGTCGGAGGCGTCGGAGAGCGAGAAGTCGGTCTCGGCGGCGGGCCCGAACCAGCGTGAGCGGTCGCCCCGCAGGGTCACGAAACCGTCGGCGAGCACACACACCTGGTCGGCGGCCTGTGCCCAGCCGCTGCCGAAGCCGAGGTTCGCGTAGTCCTTCGCGACGATGTGCGGGATGCCGTACTCGGTGTAGCGGATCACGGCGGACAGACCACCGTGGGAGGGATGTTGCTGTGATGCCTGTGATGCCTGCGGTTGCCTGCTCTGCGCCGTGGCGGCGGGCAGTGCTGTCGTGGCGGTGAGTAATGCGGCGGCCGTGACGACGAGCCGTCTCAAGCGGGTGCGCATCGTGTCTCCCAACGTCATTGAGGGAAGAAGCGGTTGAGCGTACCAACGGGTATGTTCCCCGGCCCCCTCCGGTGCTTGACCTTGTTCGGTGCCGGAACGAGGATCATGAGCTATGACGCAGCAATACGGGAGCACGGTTGACGGGGTGCTGCGGCGCAGCGCCCAGCGCGTTCCGGCGCGGACGGCGGTCGAGTACCGCGAGCGGGTCTGGACGTACCAGGAACTCGACGAGGCCGTCTCCCGTGCGGCGGGTGTTCTGCGTGCCGAGGGCCTGGCCCCCGGCGACCGGGTCGGCGCCTACGGCCACAACTCGGACGCCTATCTGATCGCCTTCCTCGCCTGCGCCCGTGCCGGACTCGTGCACGTCCCCGTCAACCAGAACCTGACCGGCGACGACCTCACCTACATCGTGGACCAGTCAGGCAGCACCCTCGTCCTGGCCGACCCGGACCTCGCCGCCCGCCTACCCGACGGCGTACGGACCCTGGCGCTGCGCGACGCCGACGGCTCACTGCTCGCCCGGCTGGCCGACACCGCGCCCTACGACGGTCCCGAGTCGCGCACCGAGGACCTGGTGCAGCTGCTGTACACGTCCGGGACCACCGCGCTGCCCAAGGGCGCGATGATGACCCACCGCTCCCTGGTGCACGAGTACCTGAGCGCGATCGCCGCCCTCGACCTGAGCCCCGGTGACCGGCCCGTGCACTCGCTGCCCCTCTACCACTCGGCGCAGATGCATGTGTTCCTGCTGCCGTATCTCGCGGTCGGCGCCCCGAACGTCATCCTCGACGCACCGGACGGCGACGTGATCCTCGACCTCGTCGAGGCCGGCCGGGCGGACAGCCTGTTCGCGCCGCCGACCGTGTGGATCGGCCTCGCGAACCGCCCCGACTTCGCGACCCGCGATCTGAGCGGACTGCGCAAGGCGTACTACGGGGCGTCGATCATGCCGGTCCCCGTCCTGGAGCGGCTGCGCGAACGACTCCCGAAACTCGCCTTCTACAACTGCTTCGGCCAGAGCGAGATCGGCCCTCTCTCCATGGTTCTCGGGCCCTACGAGCACAAGGGCCGGCTGGACTCCTGCGGGCGCCCGGTGCTGTTCGTGGACGCGCGGGTGGTCGACGAGGACGGCGAGGAGGTGGCCGACGGCACGGCCGGCGAGGTCGTCTACCGGTCCCCGCAGCTGTGCGAGGGCTACTGGGACAAGCCCGAGGAGACGACCGCCGCCTTCCGCGACGGCTGGTTCCACTCCGGTGACCTGGTCGTCCGGGACGCCGACGGTTTCTACACCGTCGTCGACCGGGTGAAGGACGTCATCAACTCCGGTGGCGTACTGATCGCCTCACGGCAGGTCGAGGACGCCCTGTACACCCACGAGGCGGTCGCCGAGGCGGCCGTCGTCGGCCTTCCCGACGAGCGCTGGATCGAGGCGGTCACGGCGGTCGTCGTCCCGCGCGGTGAGGTGACGGAGGCCGAACTCATCGCCCACGCCCGCGAGAAGCTCGCCCACTTCAAGGCGCCGAAGAGGGTCCTGTTCGTGGACGAGCTGCCGCGCAACGCGAGCGGCAAGATCCTCAAGCGGGAGCTGCGGGACCGTTTCGCGGGTTCCTGACCGTCAGTCCTCGTCGCCGGCGGCGGCGGTGAAGGTCGCCTCCGAGGTACTGATCGTCCCGGCAGCGCGCCCGGGGGCGGTCTGGAACTGCCAGTAGAGGTTGGTGTGCGCGATCACCTCGGCCGGCGTCGGAGCGCCGTACTGCGTGAGGTCCTCCGTTGTGTGGGCGTCGCCGACGAGCGTCACGTCGTATCCGCGAACGATGCCGCCGTGCAGGGTCGAGCGGATGCACGCGTCGGTCTGGGCGCCCGTGACGACCAGCCGGCCGACCCCGCGCTCGGCGAGGACGTCCTCCAGTTCGGTGGCCTCGAAGGAGTCGCCGTACTTCTTGTGGACGAGGGGCTCGGTGTCGCGGCGGACCAGCTCCGGCACGTACTCCCAGCTTTCGCTGCCCGTCTTCAGCTCGTCGCTGGAGTGCTGCACCCAGACCACGGGAACGTCCTCCGCGCGAGCCTTGTCGACGAGGGTGTTGATGTTCGCGATCACCTCGTCGCGGTTGTGGGAGCTGTCCACCACGCCGTTCTGTACGTCGATGACGAGCAGCGCGCTGTTCGGGCGGTCGGGCAGGGTCGTCATGGGAACCTCTTCGTCTCCTCGGCGCGGATACCGATCTCGCCACCCACACTAGAACCGACCACTGACAACGGCGCCTGACCTGGCAGTTTCCGTGCCAGGCCAGGTCTCAGCGCGACCTCAGGTCCACCACCCGCCCGATCCTCCCCACCGACCGCTCCAGCGCCCGGGGCTCGACGATCCCACGCATCCCGGGCGCCCGAATGGTGACCGTGGACGCCGTGCACCTGGTCCACGAGAAGTGGCCGGAGGAGTTTCCGGTGGTCGTCAAGCCGTTCCCTGGTCCGGTGCGGACGGCGCTACTTCTTCTCCGGCCCGTACGCCGTCATGAAGCGGTCCCGGAACTTGTCCATGGTCCACTCCGGGGCGTTGGCCGCGGGCTTGAGTCCGTCCGTCCAGCCCCAGTCGGCGACGCGGTCCAGCACCTTCGGGTCGCGGGCGACGATCGTGACCGGCACGTCCCTGCTGGTGCTGCCCCCGGTGACCGTCGGGACGGGCTGGTGGTCGCCGAGGAAGACGAGGACGGTGTTGTCGTCGCCGTAGCGCTGGACCCACTGGGTCAGGCTGTCCAGGGAGTACTGGACGGCCTTGCGGTACTCGGTCCGCACGCGCTTGGCGCTCTTCCAGACCTCCGTGGGGTTCGTGCCCTCCTTCTTGATCTTGTAGAAGACCGAACCGTCCCCGAGGTCCTTCCAGTCGATCATGTGGGCGATGGGGGACCAGGGGTTGTGGCTGGAGGCCAGGATGATCTCCGCCATGATCGGGTCGCGGTCCTTCTTTCCGTGTTCCAGCTTCTGGAAGGCCTCCAGGCTGAACTGGTCCGGCACCGGTGTCCAGCTGAAGTACGGACCCTGGTAGCCGAGGTGCGTGGAGTCGTAGATGTGGTCGAGGCCGAAGTACGTCCCCTCGGGCCAGGACTTCCGGACCCCGGGGACGATGCCGACCGTGCGCCAGGCTCCGGTTTTCTGGAAGTAGCTGGTGAGGGTGGCGCGGTCACTGGTGGTCACGGTCCGGTACCGCTGCTGGTTCTTGATCCACAGGCCGGACAGGAACGTCGTGTGGGCGAGCCAGCTGCCGGCGCCCGTCACGGGTGAGGTGAGCCAGCCGCTGCGCGCCGCGAAGCCGGCCGACTTGAGCCTGGCGTCGCCCTCCTTGAGTGTCGCGTCGATCTCCGGTGCCATCGCCGGATCGTCTATCGCCACCCGGCCGTAGCTCTCGACGAAGGTGAACAGCACGTCCTTGCCGCGCAGTCCGGTCAGCAGCTGGTCGGACGGGGTGTGGGCGAAGGCGTCGACCCTGAGCTGCTTGTCGAAGACCTCGGCGTCCCCGAGGCCGTCGCGGACGTACTGCACACGGTTGGTCAGGTACTGGCTGTAGCCCTTGGTGGCGATCGTCACACCGCCTGACTGCACGCCCATGGTGAAGCAGACGATCCACGCGGTGCCGAGGGCCAGCGTGCCGCGCACGGCCACGGGGCGGTGCCGGGCCATCAGGTCGGCCAGCCGCACCACCGCCAGCGCGCTCACCACGAGAACGGCGATCAGCAGGACGATCACGCCGATCACCGCGAGCACCTCACCCGAGCGACCGAGCGAGTCCTTCAGGAAGTCCGCCGCGTCGTTCAGCAGAACCCAGTCGAAGACCAGGTCGAACGGGCGGGCCAGGGTCTGGTAGAAGCCCATGTCGAGACACTTCAGGACGGTGGACAGCCCGAGGAACGCCCCCAGGACGACGGCCGTGATCCGCCGTGCCCTCGACGGCAGTACGAGCAGCACAGCCGCGAGGAAGATCGCCTCGACAGGCAGGCGGAGGAACGACTCGAGGGTGATCCGGTCCAGGCGGTTGGGTATGAGGAGCACGCCGAGCACCAGCGCACCGGCCAGGACACTCGTGCCCACCCGCACGGCACGTGCGGCGCGGGGGAAACGACGGCGCCAGCCGAACCAGCCGGAGCGGGCGGAAGAGGAGGCGGCGGCGCTGCTCGGGTCGGGTTCGTCGGTGGACGTGGAATCGGAGGCCGCCGCGTCGGCGGATGCGTCGCCGGCGGAAGCCGTGCGGGGGACGGCGGCCTGGTCGGGCGCCTTCCCGTCCTCCGCGCCGTCGGCCGACTCCTCCACCGCGGAGTGGGCGCCCGGCTCGTCCGCCTCCGCGGTCGTCGCCGGCCCGGTCGCTTCGTCCGTCGTGCCGGCCGAATCCACGTCCGCCGGGGCGCCGGGCTCGGTGTCGTTCACCGCGGGAGCGGTCGAGGCCTCCTCGGCTGTGGGCCCGTCCGGCGCGTCCGCGTCCGTATCCGGCAGTTGACGAGGGGGCGTGTGGTGCGACACCCGTGGGTCCTTCCGTGCGAAGCTGCTGATGGCACGGCGGCCCGGGCCCGCAGGGCAGGGCCGCCAACCTCGCGTACGGCCCTGCGTCACCCTCCGTTCAAACCGGGTCAACCGCGCGCACAGAGTACGCCCGTCGTCCCCGGCCGACCCACCGGCGGGTCACGGCCTCCCGCCTACCGGTCCGCCCCGACCGCCACCTCCTGGGCCCACCGGTAGTCCGCCTTGCCGCTGGGTGACCGCTGTATCGTCTCGGTGATCACCAGCTGCCGAGGGATCTTGTAACCGGCCAGATGCGTACGGCAGTAGGACTGGACGTCCGCCAGCGAGGGCCGTGGCGCCCCCTTCCGCAACTGCACCACCGCCGCCACATGGTTTCCCCACCTCGGGTCCGGGACGCCGGCCACGAGCGCGTCGTACACGTCAGGATGGGACTTGAGCGCCTGCTCGACCTCCTCCGGATACACCTTCTCGCCGCCGGTGTTGATGCACTGCGAGCCCCGGCCGAGGACGGTGACGACGCCCTCCTCGTCGACCGTCGCCATGTCACCGAGCAGCACCCACCGCTCGCCTTCCCGCTCGAAGAAGGTGTCCGCCGTCTTCCGCGGGTCGTTGAAGTAGCCGAGCGGTACGTGGCCGCACTGGGCGATCCGGCCCACCTCGCCCGCCGGCACCGGCTCGTGGGTGGCCGGATCCACCACCTGGGTGCGGGAGTTGACGCGGATCCGGAAACCGCGCCCGGGGCCCGAGTCCGGGGTCGCCGTGCCGTTGAAGCCGGACTCCGACGACCCGAAGTTGTTGAGCAGCATGACTTTCGGGACCAGGGCCTGGAACTCGGCGCGCACCGTCTCCGACATGATCGCGCCGGACGACGAGACGCTGAACAGGGCTGAGCAGTCCGTGCCCTTCATGGGCCCGTTGAGGGCGTCGATCAGTGGACGCAGCATCGCGTCGCCCACCAGGGACACGCTGGTGACCTTCTCCTTCTCGATCGTGCGCAGCACGTCCTCGGCGGTGAACTTACGGTGGATCACCACCCGTTGGCCGAAGTTGAAGCCGATGAAGGCGGTGAGGGTCGAGGTGCCGTGCATCAGCGGGGGAGTGGGGAAGAAGGTGATCCCCTCGCCGCCGGCCGCGACCCGCTCGGCCAGCTCCTGCGGGGACTTGACCGGCTCGCCGGTGGGGGCGCCACCGCCCAGTCCCGCGAAGAACAGGTCCTCCTGGCGCCACATCACGCCCTTGGGCATGCCGGTGGTGCCGCCGGTGTAGATGATGAACTGGTCGTCGCCCGAGCGGGCCGGGAAGCCCCGCTCCGGGGACCCGGCGGCCTCCGCCTCGGTGAAGGGCACAGCCCCCAACTCGGGTGAGTCCGCTGCCGGTTCGCCCACGCGGATCAGGTGCCGCAAGGCTGCGGCCTTGGGCTGTGCCGCCGCCACCCGCTCCGTGAACTCCGCGTCGAAGACCAGGGCGGCGAGGGCTGCGTCCCGGTAGAGGTACACCAACTCCTCTTCCACATAGCGGTAGTTGACGTTGACCGGCACGATCCGCGCCTTCAGGCACCCCAGCACCGTCTGGAGGTACTCGACCCCGTTGTAGAGATGCAGGCCCAGATGCTCGCCGGGGCGTATCCCGCTGTCGATCAGATGATGGGCGACCCGGTTGGCGGCGGCGTCCAGCTCCGCGTAGGTCAGGCGGCGTTCCGCGCCCGTACCGGGATGGTCGAGGTACACGAGTGCCGCACGATCCGGCACCACGTCCACGACCGACTCGAACAGGTCGGCAAGGTTGTACTCCACCGCTCCTCCTGACCCTGGGCATCCCTGGCGGTTGTCGGCTCGCCGTCATCAGAGCAAAGGGCGCGGCAACTGTGAAGGGGCGGCGCCGAAGAAATCTGACTACCTGTCAGAAAACCCTTGAAGTGCTTCCTCCGCTCCTGCAACCTGTTCTCGTTCTTTCACCTGTTCTCGTTCTTTCAGAGGGGAGATGGGCGATGGGTGGCACGGAACACCTGACCGTTCGGCGTGAGAACGCCACACTGGTGCTCACACTCAACCGGCCGGAAGCCAAGAACGCGCTCTCGCTGCCGATGCTCGTCGGTCTGTACGACGGCTGGGTCGAGGCGGACGAGGACGACGCCGTCCGCTCGATCGTGCTCACCGGGGCGGGGGGCGCCTTCTGCGCCGGGATGGACCTGAAGGCCCTGGCCGGGAGTGGTCTGGAGGGGGAGGAGTACCGCCACCGGCTCAAGGCCGACCCGGATCTGCACTGGAAGGCGATGCTGCGCCACCACCGACCCCGCAAACCGGTGATCGCCGCGATCGAGGGGTACTGCGTCGCCGGCGGGACCGAGATCATCCAGGGCACCGACATCCGGGTCGCGGGCGAGTCGGCGACCTTCGGACTCTTCGAGGTCAAACGCGGCCTCTTCCCGATCGGCGGCTCCACGGTCCGCCTCCAACGGCAGATCCCGCGCACCCACGCCCTGGAGATGCTGCTCACCGGGCGCCCGTACAGCGCCCAGGAGGCCGCCGCCATCGGCCTGATCGGACACGTCGTGCCCGACGGGACCGCCCTGGACAAGGCCCTGGAGATCGCCGAACGCGTCAACGCCTGCGGCCCGCTCGCCGTGGAGGCCGTCAAGGCCTCGGTCTACGAGACCGCCGAGTTGACCGAGACCGAGGGTCTCGCCGCCGAACTCAAGCGCGGCTGGCCCGTCTTCGACACCGCCGACGCCAAGGAAGGCACCCGTGCCTTCGCCGAGAAGCGCCCACCCGTCTACCGGCGGGCCTAGGGCCTGTCCGGCAGATCATGCCGCAGACGCGGGTCTTGGCACGCCCGTCTGCGGCGTTGTCGTCACTCTCCCCCACTCTCGACTTCGCTCGATCGGGGGGACCCCCATCGCTCCGCGTCGACTCCCTCCTCCGCCTTGCAGCCAGACGCGCCAAGACCCGCTCACCTGTGTCGATAACGCACCGTTGATTCCCTGCGGCCTGATCCGCCGGACAGGCCCTGACCCCGCGAAGGAGTAATCCAGGATGACCACCGAAGTCCTCAAAGCCCCCCTGGTCGTCGAATTCCCCTTCACCCGTTCCCTGGGCCCCGTCCAGAGCGCCTTCCTGACCGGCCTGCGCGAACAGGTCGTCCTCGGTGTCCGCGCCGCCGACGGTCGCATCCTCGTACCGCCCGTCGAGTACGACCCGGTGACCGCCGACGAGATACGCGACCTCGTGCAGGTCGCCCCCACCGGCACCGTCACCACCTGGGCCTGGAACCACGTCCCGCGTCGTGGCCAGCCCCTGGACACGCCCTTCGCCTGGGTCCTGGTCCGGCTCGACGGCGCCGACACGGCCCTGCTGCACGCGCTCGACGCACCCGGCCCCGACGCCGTGCACACCGGGATGCGGGTCCGCGTCCGTTGGGCGGCGGAACGCTCCGGCGCGATCACGGACATCGCCTGCTTCGAACCGTACGACGGCGCGAGCGGCGATGAAGTCGCCGACCACGACGGCCAGTTCGAATCCATGGTGACCGGCATCGTCGCCCAGGCCCGTCTCGACTACACCTACTCGCCCGGCCGGGCCCAGACCGCCTACATCAACGCCCTCGCCGACCGGCGGATCGTCGGCGAGCGCTGCCCGTCCTGCCGGAAGGTGTACGTCCCGCCCAGGGGCGCGTGTCCCACCTGCGGTGTCGCCACGGCCGAGCAGGTCGAGGTGGGCCCCGGGGGCACGGTCACCACCTTCTGCATCGTCAACATCAAGGCGCGCAACCTCGACATCGAAGTGCCCTACGTCTACGCGCACATCGCCCTCGACGGCGCCGACCTCGCCCTGCACGGCCGGATCGGGGGGATCCCCTACGACCAGGTCCGCATGGGGCTGCGGGTGGAGCCGGTGTGGACGGAAGGGGGCCGCTACCCCGACCACTACCGGCCCACCGGCGAACCCGACGCGGACTACGAGACGTTCAAGGAGTCCCTGTGACACGCGATATCGCCGTCGTCGCCTTCGCACAGACCGATCACCGGCGCACCAGTGACGAGGTCTCCGAAGTCGAGATGCTCATGCCCGTGCTGCACGAGGTGCTCGACCGGACCGGGCTGAAGACCAGCGACATCGGCTTCACCTGCTCCGGCTCGTCCGACTACCTGGCCGGCCGCGCCTTCTCCTTCACCCTGGCGCTCGACGGCGTGGGCGCCTGGCCGCCGATCTCCGAGTCGCACGTGGAGATGGACGGGGCGTGGGCGCTGTACGAGGCGTGGACCAAACTGCTGACGGGTGACGTCGACACGGCACTCGTGTACGCGTACGGAAAATCCTCGCCGGGCCCGGTGCGTGACGTCCTGACCCGGCAGCTCGATCCGTACTACGTGGCTCCCCTGTGGCCGGACTCCGTGGCGCTCGCCGCACTCCAGGCGCAGGCACTCATCGACGCGGGTGACACCGACGAGCCGGCGCTCGCCGCCGTCGCCGCCCGCAGCCGGGCGGACGCCCAGACCAACTCCCATGCCCAGCTGCGGGGTTCGGTGCCACACGGGGAGTACGTCGTGCATCCGCTGCGTACCGGAGACTGTCCGCCGATCGGCGACGGGGCCGCCGCCGTGATCCTCGCGGCCGGTGACCGCGCCCGGGAACTGTGCGAGCGGCCCGCCTGGATCCGGGGCATCGACCACCGCATCGAGGCACACTCGCTCGGCGTCCGCGAGCTGACCGACTCACCGTCGACGCGGCTCGCCGCAGAGAAGGCCGGCGCCTTCGAACGGCCCGTCGACACCGCCGAGTTGCACGCACCGTTCACCTCCCAGGAGGTGGTCCTCAGGAAGGCCCTTCGGCTGGGTGACCACGTCCGCGTGAACCCGTCCGGCGGTGCCCTCGCCGCCAACCCGATCATGGCCGCCGGCCTCGTCCGTATCGGCGAGGCCGCCGCTCGTATCCACCGGGGCGAGTCCGACCGGGCCCTCGCCCACGCCACCTCCGGGCCCTGTCTCCAACAGAACCTGGTCGCCGTACTCGAAGGGGAGCCCCGTCATGCCCAGTGAGCCAGTGGCGGTCGTCGGAATCGGCCAGACCAGGCATGTCGCCGCCCGTCGGGACGTATCCATGGCCGGTTTGGTGCGGGAGGCGGCCCAACGGGCCCTCGAGGACGCCGAGTTGACGTGGGCCGACATTGACGCCGTCGTCATCGGCAAGGCGCCCGACTTCTTCGAGGGCGTCATGATGCCCGAGCTGTATCTCGCCGACGCACTCGGCGCGGTCGGCAAACCGATGCTGCGCGTCCACACGGCAGGCTCGGTCGGCGGGTCCACGGCCCTCGTCGCCACCAACCTCGTCAGGTCCCGCGTCCACGCCACCGTCCTCACCCTGGCCTACGAGAAACAGTCCGAGTCGAACGCCATGTGGGGACTGTCCCTGCCGATCCCCTTCCAGCAGCCGCTGCTGGCCGGCGCCGGCGGCTTCTTCGCCCCGCACGTCCGCGCGTACATGCGACGCAGCGGCGCCCCCGACACCGTCGGCTCGCTGGTCGCGTACAAGGACCGGCGCAACGCGCTCAAGAATCCGTACGCGCATCTGCACGAGCACGACATCACGCTGGAGAAGGTCCAGGCCTCGCCCATGCTGTGGGACCCGATCCGCTACTCCGAGACCTGCCCCTCCTCCGACGGCGCCGTCGCGATGGTCCTCACCGACCGCGCCGGAGCCGCCCGCTCACCGCGCCCGCCCGCCTGGCTGCACGGCGGCGCGATGCGCAGCGAACCCACGCTCTTCGCGGGCAAGGACGCCGTGTCACCGAAGGCGGGCCAGGACTGCGCTGCCGACGTGTACCGGCAGGCCGGGATCGCCGACCCGCGCCGGGACATCGACGCCGTGGAGATGTACGTCCCCTTCTCCTGGTACGAACCCATGTGGCTGGAGAACCTCGGCTTCGCCGCCGAGGGCGAGGGCTGGAAACTCACCGAGGCCGGGGTCACCGAACTCGACGGCGACCTGCCCGTCAACATGTCGGGCGGCGTTCTGTCGAGCAATCCGATCGGCGCCTCGGGCATGATCCGCTTCGCGGAAGCAGCCCTTCAGGTGCGCGGGCTGGCCGGAGAACACCAGGTGGACGGGGCCCGCAGGGTTCTCGGGCACGCTTACGGAGGCGGCTCCCAGTTCTTTTCCATGTGGCTCGTCGGCAGCGAACCGCCCACCTCCTGAAGCGTCCCCCTCACGTGGCCTGTCGGCAGCAGGAACCGATGGCTAGGCTGACGGCGGACGACGTAACCGGGAGGAGCACGGACGTGGCCGAGAGCACGATCCAGGAGCACCCGCTCGCGGGCTGGGACAAGCCGGAGCTGGACCTCAGCAACGCCGACTGGCAGTCCAGCAGCAGTGGGCGGGGGGATGTCCAGATCGCCTTTGTCGAGGGGTTCATCGCGATGCGCAACAGTGGCCGCCCGCACAGCCCTTCCCTGATTTTCACGCCCGCGGAATGGGGCGCGTTCGTGTCGGGGGCACGGGAAGGGGAGTTCGACCTGACCTGAGACCGCGTTCCGACCCGAGACCGCGTTGACCTTGAGACGAAGCCGCGACAGGGGCTGCCCCGCGAACGACAGGGCTGCCCCTGCGGTGCTAATGGATGCCCCGGCACTTAGCATTAGCCTCATGCGGGACCTGATCACCAGCGACATCACCGGCGACGCGCGGCTCGCCCTCGACCTCGCTCTCACCGTCCGCCACGACGGGGAGGGCGGCATCGCCGACGACCTCACCGACACCGCCGGCCTCACCACCTGGGTACGCGCCCACCGCGACACCCTGCCCGGCACGGACGGCTTCGTCGCCGACGAGGCCGAGCTGACCGCCGTACGAGAGCTGCGTGCCGCCGTGCGGACCCTCTTCGCCCGCGCGGTGCGGCCCGGGGAACCGAGCCCGGTGGACGCGGCACGGCTGCTGCCCCTGGCCGAGGCGCTGCGCCGGCTCAACGACGCTGCCGCCCGTACGCCCACCGTCCCCGTGCTCGACTGGGCCGACGACGCCGAACCCGTCGTACGTCACCAGGGCGTACGAGGTGAGGGGGAGGTCGTGGCCGTGCTCGCGCGGGCCGTCGTCGCCTTTCTCGCCGGTGCGGACCGGGAACGGCTGCGGGCCTGCCACGGGCCGCGCTGTGTGCGCTACTTCCTCAAGGAACATCCGCGTCAGGAGTGGTGCAGACCGGCCTGCGGCAACCGGGCCCGCGTCGCCCGCCACCACCAGCGGCACAAGCAGGCGGGTTAGCGGTACGGCGTACTTGTGCGGCGCCCGCGGGACCGGCGGTTCGGCCGAGCCCGTACCATGGCCCTATGTCGTTCCTCCGCCGCCGCAGCGCCACTCCCGCCGGCCCCGACTTCGATGTTCTGGCCATGGATCCGGGCGACTGGCCCGGCAATCTCGGCGCGGGCCTGCTGCCCGCCCCCGATGGCAGCTGCCAGGGCGTGTTCCTGCGCTACGACCTGTTCGGCGGCCGAGGCCCCGCGATGGTCATCGGCAACCTGCCCGAAGGCTCTCCGGCGCGCGACGTCGCCGAGGACGAGGTCCCGTTCGAGGTGGCCCAGCTGTTGGTGGCCCTGGAGAACGAGGAGGAGGTCACCGTCGTCGGCACCGAGGACATGCCGGTGATGCAGGGCGACAACCTCCTGATCGTGCGCCGCCTCAAGCTCTCCGAGAGCCGGATCGCCTGCGTGCAGTTCGACCGCAGCGACAACGTCCTGGTGACCATCGCCGCCTGGGACCGTCCGATCACCGACGACCTGTACGCCCTGCTGAAGCCGCTGCCCGCGGAGCTCTTCCAGACGACGACCTGAAATGACGCCCCCACCGCTGTCGGCGATGGCTCAGGACAGCGTGAGCCGTACGTCCGCCGCCCGGACGAACGCCACCCGGTGGCCGAACTGGATCTCGTAGTACTGATCCTTGCCGACCACGACCCGGTGCGAGGCCGTGTCGAACGTGACGGCGTAGTAGTACTCGCCCGGCACCTTCTCCCCGGCCACGTACTTCTGGCCCGCGGGCAGCTTGTACGGCAGTGGCGAGACCGCCTGGGCGGGCACGCCCGCCGGATAGGCCGAGGCCTCCGGGTACGCCCTCCCGTACACCGGGATCTCCGTCAGACCGTCCTTCGGTGTCACGACCGCGCCGACGGCACTCACCGCTGTCGGGTTGGTGGCCGGGTTCTGGAACCAGGCCTTCTGGCCCAGGTACCAGATCGCCGTCCAGTCGCCCCGGCGCTCGGCGACGGCGTACTGCTGGCCGGTGGACGCCCGCGACCCGATGTCGTTGACGCCGATCGACGAGGTGCCGTCGCCCGAGGGATGCGTCCCGATGTCCTTGACGAGCGCCGACGCGGTGTCCGGCTGCGAGTACAGCCGCACCTCGCTCGACCCGTGCGCCGCGCACGCCTGACCCGACGTGACACAGCCCGTGTACGTCGGCCGGTTCGACGCGTAGTCCGGCCGGATCGTCACCACTGAGCTGTCGCCCCGCACCTGGGCCGTGCGCGCGAAGGGGCGGCCCAGCAGCGTGAAGTAGTGCTGCCAGTCCCAGTAGGGGCCCGGGTCGGTGTGCATACCGGAAACCGTCGAGGTGGTCGGACCGGGTACGTTGTCGTGGCCGAGGATGTGCTGCCGGTCCAGCGGAATGCCGTACTTGGCGGCCAGGTACTTCACCAGGCGGGCCGACGTCCGGTACATAGCCTCCGTGTACCAGGCGTCCGGGTTCGCCAGGAACCCCTCGTGCTCCAGCCCGATCGACTTGGCGTTGATGTACCAGTTGCCCGCGTGCCAGGCCACGTCCTTCGCCTTCACATGCTGCGCGATGTGCCCGTCCGTGGAGCGCAGCGTGTAGTTCCAGGACACATAGGTCGGGTCCTGGACCATGTTCAGTACGCCTTCCCAGGCGCCCTCGGTGTCATGGACGACGATGTACCGGATGCTCTGGGCGGCCGGCCGGTTGCCCAGGTCGTGGTTGCCGTAGTCGCCCTCGCCGAACTCCTCGTACGGCGCCGGAATCCACTCGCAGGACACCGTCACCGGGCACTCGGTGCCCGCCGCGGACCCCTTCCGCAGCCCGGTCCGCTTCAACTGGGCCGTGTCGGGAGCCAGTTCGGGGCGTGCGGCGAGGGCGACCAGTTGCCCCTCGTCGGTCGTGCGCTCCTCGCCGGTGCGCAGCACGTCGTACACGTCAGCGGCGTACGCCGCCGCCGTCACGGTGTCGTCGGCGCCGGAGAAACGGGCCACCGCTCCGTACCAGTCCGCCGGGTCGGCGCTCAGCGGCTCGGCCAGGTCCCGCTGGGCGGCGGCCAACAGCGCCGCGCCGCCGGCCACGTTCGCGGCGGGGTCGGTGCGGAGCTGCTGCGCGGGCAGGCCGGTCAGCTCGGCCGCTTTCGTCAACGTCCGCAGACGGGAGGGGAGTTCGGCCTGTGTCGGCACCTCGGTGGTGGGGTGCAGGGCCGGCCGGGCGCTGTCGCCGCGCGCGTCCTCCGCGCCCTCGCTGTGGTGCGGGGCGTCGGCGAGGGCGGTACGGGCGTCCGTGAGGTGCATCGGGCCGTAGCCACCGGTGACGCTGGGCGCCCCGGCGTGTGTGTCCCAGCGGGACTGGAGGTAGGAGACGGCGAGCAGGAGACTCTGCGGCACGTGATACTCGTCCGACGCCGAGGCGAAGGCGCGCTGCAGGCGGGTGGCCGAGGCGCCGCTGTCGGCAGGGGCCGCGCCGAGCAGCGGCAGCAGCAGGGTCGCCGAGGCGAGCGCACCGGCGGTTCTGCGCAGGCGTCTGTGTCCGGGATCGGTGGGGCGGGCGGTGGCGGTGGCGTGTCCTCGCAATGCGGCCTCCGTGGTCGGGCGGAACGTGGGGGGAGCGGCGGACGTGCGGAGCCGTCGAGCACATTAGTGGCTCGGCTGCCCGACGGTCCGTCAATCATGCCCGGAGAACGGAGACTTCCCATGTCAATAGCGGTGCGGCAACTTTCGTGGCGACCTGTGCCCAGGCATGGCGAAGGCCCGCGCTGCGCCGCTGTTCAGGCGCATCGCGGGCCCACGTCCCCCGTCAGCGAGTGCCGACCGCCGCGCGCACGGCCCGTCGGGCCAGCTGGCAGTCGTCGTGCAGCCGCCTCAGCAGCAGCCGCTGTTCCTCGCCCGACGGCACGGCACCCGGCTGAGCCGGTCCCGCTGCCGCCGGGGTCGGCTCGTGCATCGAACGCTGCACAGCCAGTTCGTACGTACGGATCTCGCGCGTCAGTACCAGCATCAGGTTCACCAGGAAGGCGTCCCGTGCCATCGGTCCCGCCGCCTGTGCGAGCTGGCTGATCTGTCGCCGGGCCACCGGCGCGTCACCGAGCACGGCCCACAGCGTCGCCAGGTCGTACCCCGGCAGGTACCAGCCCGCGTGCTCCCAGTCCACCAGCACTGGACCGGCCGGTGAGAGGAGGATGTTGGACAGGAGTGCGTCGCCGTGGCAGAACTGGCCCATTCCCTGGCGGCCCGCCGAGTGCGCGATGCCGTGCACCAGCTTCTGGAGGTCGCCCATGTCCCGGTCGGTGAGCAGCCCCAGCTCGTGGTACCGGGCGATACGTGCCGCGTAGTCCAGCGGGGCGTCGAACGTGCCGGCCGGCGGACGCCAGGCGTTGAGCCGGCAGATCGCGCTGAGGGCCGCCCTGATGTCCGCTCGCGGCGGCGCCTCGGCCGGGTGCCTCTGCAGGGCCGCGGCCCGGCCCGGCATCCGCTCGATGACCAGCGTGCAGTTGTCCGGGTCCGCCGCGATCAGCCGGGGCACCCGCACCGGAGGACGGTGCCGCACGAACGAACGGTACGCGGCTATTTCGTGCCGGATGCGCTCGGCCCACGCGGGCGACTGGTCCAGTAAACACTTCGCGACGGCCGTGCTGCGCCCTGTCGTCCCGACCAGGAGCACGGAGCGTCCGCTGCGGCGCAGCACCTGTACCGGGGCGAACTCCGGGCAGATCCGGTGCACCGAGGCGATGGCCGTGCGCAGTTGGGCGCCCTGGGGTCCGGACAGGTCGAGTCTGCCGCTGAGCGGCTGGGTGCCGATCCCCGGGAGCCGTCGTGCCCGGCCGGCACCGGCACCGAGCACGGGGGCCCCTGGACGCGCGGGGTCGAGATAGGGGCCGCTGCCACCCGGGCGGGGGTGCAGGAGCCGTGGAGGGGCGGACACGGAGGACGATGCTGCGTACATGGGAGAAACAGATCCCTTCGTGTGCCGGCGACGGTCATGCGCTACCCGGCCCGGCCTCCCAGGTGCACCCTGGGGAGTGTTCCTCGGTGACCGGGTCGGGGTGGCGCGTTCCTACCTGACACCCGTCGACCAGTGGCACACCATCTGGCGAACCCTGGCGAACCCTGGCGAATAGTCGCTCAGCAACTGACAGACGGTTACTGTCAACTCAGCCGAGAACCTGGGGGCTTGACGTGAGCGGACAACCCAACACTCGTCTGACGGACCTGTTCGGCCTGGCCGGCTGGTCCAAGGGCGAACTCGCGCGGCTGGTCAACCGGCAGGCGGCGGCCATGGGCCACCCCCAGCTGGCGACCGACACCTCGCGGGTGCGTCGGTGGATCGACACGGGAGAGATCCCGCGAGATCCGGTGCCACGCGTACTGGCTGCCCTGTTCACCGAGCGTCTCGGCCGTGTCGTGACCATAGAGGACTTAGGTCTGGTCCGGCACGGGCGTGTGGGGAAACGGCCGGGCGCCGGGAGTGCTGAAGCTCCCGACGGTGTGCCGTGGGCGCCCGAACGGACTGCCGCGGTCCTCACCGAATTCACGGGAATGGACCTCATGCTCAACCGACGCGGCTTGGTGGGTGCGGGCGTCGCGCTCACCGCAGGCTCCGCACTCAGCAGTGCCATGTACGACTGGCTGCACACCGACCCGACTCTCTCCGCCGACGCACCCGACCTCGACGATCCCCTGCACGCCGACCCCGCCGGTTTCGACCGGTACGAGGCCGCGCCCATCGGGTGGCAGGAGATCGAGGAACTGGAACGCGCCGTCGAGGTGTTCAGGGCCTGGGACGCCGCCCGCGGCGGCGGGCTCCAGCGCAAGGCAGTGGTGGGTCAGCTCAACGAGGTGGGCGGCATGCTCGCCTACCGACATCCCGAACCCCTTCAGCGGCGCCTGTGGGGCGTCGCCGCCAACCTCGCCGTCCTCGCCGGCTGGATGTCGCACGACGTCGGCCTGGAACCCACGGCCCAGAAGTACTTCGTCATCGCCGCCCACGCGGCCCGGGAGGGCGGCGACCGGCCGCGTGCCGGGGAGGCGCTCTCCCGGGCGGCTCGCCAGATGGTGCACCTGGGCCGGCCCGACGACGCGCTCGACCTCATGAAGCTCGCCAACTCCGGCTCGGGCGAGGAGACCCTGCCCCGCACCCAGGCCATGCTGTACACCGTCGAGGCCTGGGCACAGGCGTCGATGGGGCGCGGTCAGGCCATGCGCCGAACCCTCGGGCAGGCGGAGGACCTCTTCGTCTCCGACAAGGGCGATGTACCGCCGCCGAGCTGGATGCAGATGTTCAAGGCGGAGGACCTGTACGGCATGCAGGCGCTGGCCTACCGCACCCTGGCCGAGCACGAACCGGCAGCGGCCGTGCAGGCCCAGTACTACGCGGAGAAGGCCCTGGAGCTGCGGGTCGACGGCCGTCAGCGGTCGAAGATCTTCGACTTCCTGTCCATGGCCTCCGCGTGCTTCATCGCGGACGACCCCGAACAGGCCGCCGGATACGCGCGGTTGGCCCTGGTGTCGATGGGCTCGAACTCGTCCCACCGCACCTGGGACCGGCTGCGCGAGATGTACCGGCTCACCGCCGAGTACTCCAGCTTTCCGAAGATCAACGAACTCCGCGAGGAGATCAAACTGTCGCTGCCGAAGCAGGTGAGGGGCGGAAGCGGCAACAACACACGGGTATAGGCCGCCCTGCGGGGCCTGGTCCTGACTCTGTCACGGGGCCTTGGCCCTGGCTGTTACGGGGCCACCCTGGCGATCAGTACGCAGGCGTCGTCCTCGCGCTCGGCCTCGCCGAACTCCTCCACCACCGCCCGTACACACTCCTGCGCGGTCCGCGCCTCGCCGAAGCGCGGGGCCAGTTCGAGCAGGCGTTGTGCGGCGGCGGTGCCTTCCCGGCGTCCGGGCACCAGTCCGTCGGTGTGCAGGAGGAGTACGTCGCCGGGTTCGAGGGTCTCCTCGGCCTGTCCGTAGACGGCGCCCGAGGTCGCGCCGAGCAGGACGCCGTCCGGTGGGTTCAGCACGCGTCCCGTCCCGTCGCGGAACAGCAACGGGGCGGGGTGTCCTGCCTGGGCCCAGGTGAGGGTGCGGGACTCGGGCCGGTAGCGGCAGCAGACCGCGCTGCCCAGGGCCGGCTGGACGGACGCGTCGAGCAACTGGTTGAGCCAGGTCATGAGTTGACCCGGCTGGGTGCCCGCGACGGCCATGCCGCGCAGCGCGCCCAGCAGCATCGCCATGCCCGAGGTCACGGTCACCCCGTGGCCGGTGAGGTCGCCGACGCTCAACAGCGTGTCGCCGTCGGCCAGTTCGAGCGCGTCGTACCAGTCGCCGCCGATCAGCGCGCTCGTCGAGGAGGGGAGGTAGTGGGCGGCCAGATCCAGAGCCTGCGGTCCCTGGCGCGGGAGCCGCAGGGAGCCGCGCCACGGCGGCAGCACAGCCTCCTGCAGCTCGACCGCGAGCCGGCGCTCGGACTGCGCGTGGTGCCGGTGACGCTGCAACGAGTCATGGGTCTCGCTCACCGTCCGCTGGCTGCGGCGCAGTTCACTGACGTCCCGCAGCACGGCCCACATGGAGGCGGTGCTGCCGTCGGCGTCGAGCACGGGCTCACCCATCATGTGCACGGTGCGTACGCCGCCGTCGGGACGCAGGATGCGGAACTCGCCGTCGATGGGCTTGGCGTCGATGAGGCAGTCCGTGACCATCCTGGTGAGCCTGGGCCGGTCCTCGTCGAGGACCAGGGAGGGCAGCTCGTCGAGGGTGAGCGGGTCCGCGGCAGGGTCCCGGCCGAGGATCTGGAACAGCTCGCCGGACCAACTGGCCTCGTCGGTAAGGAGATTCCACTCCGCGCTGCCGACCCGGCTGAGGAGCGAGCCGCGCCGGGGAGCGCTCGGCGCGGCTCGGGCGGCGGAGACCGCCTCCGCGACGGGAGCCTCGGGGAGGCGCTGCGGGCCGTCCCGCAACTGGGCCAGGTGTTCGTCGAGGTCACTGAGCTGATGCAGCGCCAGTTCGTACAGGGCGCGCTGCCAGCGTCCCTCGGGGTCCGAACCGTCGGCAGGTGCGTCCCGTCGTACGGCGTCCACGTCACCCTTGAGCTGTCGGGTCTGCGTGATGAGCGCCTCGACCGAGCCGCGCGCGGGCGGCTGGGCGGCTGGGCGGTCCGCGGAGAGATGGGGCGGCATGACGCACTCCGATGAAGGGACGGTTCGACCAAGGCTTACGGAAGGACCGGTTACGACTGTTGCACAGCCTGCGACGCCCTGTAAGGGATTTGGCAACACACGAGACGGTGATGCTTCTGGCATATGCCACAGTCTTCTTGGGCGGATTTCCTGATGCGAGAACGGTACGCGTCCGGTGTGTCAAGTCGTAGACGGGGTACGCGACTTGGTGGAGCGATGGAGATGAGTGGCAACTCATTCACGCGCGCGTTCGACGGCCATTTGTGCGATGCGTGGGGATGTGTTGCCGGGGCGCATCGTCAGGTTGCCCCCGAATCGCCCAGCGGCCCGTGATCCTTACGGAAAACCGCGCGCCTTAGTGATGCAGCTCACATTAAAAGCTACGGATTCCGCGTAATCGGAGAGGCCATTTCGGGGTCGTAACACCACGTCGGCACAACGCGTCGGCATCACCATCGTCGGCCCGAACCGGAGCGGAGACTGCCATGGATGTCACCCTCGAACAGCCTGCGCGTGCACGCCTGATCGCCTCGGAGGAGCAGGAGCTCCCCGTGCACGCCACGCTCCGCTACGCCTCGACGGATCCGCTGGCCGTGCACATCGACTTCCCGGCCGAGGTCGCCCTGGACGGCGAGGGGGTGAGCTGGACCTTCGCCCGGAGCCTGCTGGAGGAAGGGGTACGGCGGCCCGCCGGGGGCGGTGACGTCCACATCTGGCCGTGCGGCCCCGCACACACGGTCCTGGAACTCCACTCCCCGCACGGCCTGGCCCTGCTCCAGTTCGGGACACCGGCCCTGCGCCGGTTCCTGCTCCGTACGTTCGCCGTCGTGGCGGCCGGGAGGGAAGACCTCGGTGACGCCGTCGACCGCGGCCTGGCCGACCTCCTCGGCGCCCCTTCGGCGGGGAGCGAGGGCAGGGAGCAGTGAGGGTACTGCGTGGAAACCGGGCGTGTGGGGGGCGGTGGCGCGGCGGTCAGTAGCGCAGCACGCCGGCGATCCCCGTCGCCTCGGCCAGCGTCCCGTCCGGTACGAAGCGGACCTCCGCCCCGGTGCTCAGGCACCGCTCCACGATCTCGTCCACGATGTCCTCGCGGGCGTCGAGGTCACCGCTCCCGGCGGGCACGAGATGGTCGCCGCCGTCGTCCCGCACCGTCACGCGGTAGTTCTCCTCGACGACGAGCAGCCGGATGCGTCCCTCGGCGGCGCTCTGCCGCACCTCGTCCACGCCGGCGGCGAACTCCCGTCGGCCACGCGCGGTTTCGAGGTCCTTGTGGACCGCGTCGGCCTGTACCCGCTGCCGGTCCGTGACCAGGGGGCGGACGGCCTGCCACACCGTCTCGGCACGGGCGTGCCCGAGGCCGCCGTGCGGGACGTGCGTCGCGTCCCTGGCGGCGGTGCCGACCTCGGCGAGAGCGGCCAGGGCCGCCGCTTCACCGGTCACGTACAGCGGGCGCGGGTGCGAGCGCAGTACGCCGCCCAGCGCGAGGTCCGCATCCCGCAGGAACCGGCGCGTGTGCTCGTCCCGGAAGGTGCTCGGCAGATCACCGACGCGCTCCTGACGCTCGGCGTCCGGGTCCTCCAGGCTCCGGCTCAGCGGAAAGCCGCCGGTGTTCTCCTCGACGACGCGGTCCGTGCGGCCGTTCCACAGGGAGACACGGTCGGCGGCGACCGCCAGCACCCAGAACGCCTGTTCGGCGGCCTGTGCGGAGACCAGGTTCCGGGTCAGGAAGGTGTCGGAGAGCATCACACGCTCGGGCACCGGCCGGTCCAGGGACCACACCTGGTGCTCCCCGGGCGCCGCGAAGATCACCAGACCGTCCGCGGCGTGGGCGAGGTCCACCTCGGCGAGGGCCCGGTCGAGCTGGCCGGCGACGTCGACGCGCCGCTCGCGGGTGACGGCCGGATCGGCCTCCAGCCGCTTCTTGGCCTCGGCCACGGCGTTGCGCAGCCGGACCGGATCCTGTGCGTTGTCGGGTTCGCGGCGGTGGGTCGGCGTCAGTACGGAGACCGCGGGGTAGGGACGCGGGCGCCGCAGTTCGGTGAGCGTGGCAGGACTGAGGGCTTGCTCCATATGTGCACGATAGGCCGGATTCGGGCGTCAGGCATTCGGAGTAATCGGGGGAAGCGGACAGCGGGGTGCGGAGGAGCGCAGGAGGTTAAGCCCGGCACCGGACGCGGCCCTCAGTCGGTGTCGTCCGCGCCGCAGGAGCTGCCGTCGGCCGGGAGGGAGCCGTACAGCAGGAAAGCGTCGACCGTCCGGTGCACGCACTTCGAGGAGGCGTAGCCGGTGTGCCCCTCGCCCTTGTTGTCGAGGACGACGGCCGACGAGCCCAGCCGCTCGGCCGTCTCCGTGGTCCAGCGGTACGGCGTGGCCGGGTCGCCGCGCGTGCCCACCAGGAGCATCTTCGGCGTGTCGACGTCTCGTACCCGCGTGCGGATGAAGTCGGTGCCCCTGGGGCGGCCGTAACACGTCAGGACCTCGGTGAGACGGTAGCGGCCGAACACCGGGGAGGCCTTCTCGTACGCGGCGCGCAGGGCGGCGAAATCCTTGGTGATGCGGGCCGCGCCGGGCCGGTCGGGGTCGTCCGCGCAGTTGACCGCCATCAGCGCGGCGGGGAGGTTGTCGATGGGCACCTCCACCTCGTCGACGAGCCCGCCGTCGGAGTCCGGGGAGGGGCTCTGCCGTACGGCGCTCTGCCGCACGGGGCTCTGTCTCGGCAGGGCGGGGACGGCGGCGCCTCCGCCGCCGAACCCCATGACCCCTCGCGCGTCCCCGTCCTCGACCAAGGAGGCGAGGGCCCGCTCCAGGGGCGACCACATCCGCTTGCTGTAGAGCCCCTGGCCGATGGCGCCCACGAGGTCCCGGCCGGAGAAGCGGTCACCGAAGCCGGTCGGCACCGGGTCCCTGTCGAGCGACTCGACCAGGTCGACGACCTGCCGACGGGCGATGCGCGCGTCCTGCCCGAACGGGCAGGCGAGGTCGGTCACGCACCAGTCGATGAAGCCCTCCAGCGCGGTCTGCTGCCCGGCCGCGCCCGCGAGCCCCTGCTCGGCGAGCGACTCGGTGAGGGTGTCGACGCCGTCGAGGACGAACCGGCCCACCTTCTTGGGGAATTGGGCCGCGTAGACAGCGCCGAGCCGGGTCCCGTACGAGAATCCGAGGTAGTTGAGCTTCTTGTCGCCGAGGGCCTGGCGCATCACGTCGAGGTCGCGGGAGGCGTCGACGGTGCCGATGTGCCGCAGGACGGGCCCGGAGTGCCGCACACAGGCCTGGGCCGCCCTGCGCAGTTGTTCGAGGACGGCACCCGGATCGTCCGCGGCCTCGCCGCCGGTCACTTCGGCGTCCGCGTCCGTGCCCTCGCCGCAGCTGACGGGGGAGGACCTGCCGACGCCGCGCGGGTCGAAGGTGACGACGTCGTAGCCGTTCGTCAGGCCCATGAAGTCCTCGCCGTCGTAGGCGAGTTGACTTACTCCCGCGCCACCGGGCCCGCCGAAGTTCAGCAGCACGGAACCCCGGGACCTCCCGGTCGCCCGGTAGCGGGCCATCGCCAGGTCGAGTGTGCCGCCGCCGGGTCTGGCGTAGTCGAGCGGGACGGTGACCTTGCCGCACTGGAGGTCGTCCGTCGGCACGTCGTCCATCGCCATCTCGTCGGCGCAGGCCGACCACTTGATCTTCTGGTGGTAGAACCGGGACAGGCTGGGCTCGTCGTCCGCCGCGGCCACCGTCGGCGCACCTGTCCCCAGCAGGGCGAGGGTCACGGCCGAGGCGAGCGCCCGGCGTCGGTACGCGGACCGCATGAATGCCTCCAGGGGCGGGCCCGGCTGCGGTCCGGGACGGCGCCCTCGAACACGATAAGCGGGCCCACCGGGCCTCGCCTCCCGGCGGTCGGACCCGTGTGCGGGCTGGGGCGTCGGGTGGTCGCGGCCCCTTCCGGATCCATGGTCGGATGGGGCCGCATCCCCCCACTGAACGGAACGGAGCCCCTCCATGACCTCCTCCGCCGGCCCCCTCTCCCCGGCTCCCGAAGACCTCGTCGTCACCCGGGCCACGCCCGGGGACTGGCTCGTGGTCACCGGATGGGCGGCCGACGAGGGCTGGAACCCGGGGCTGTCGGACACCGCGGGGTTCTTCGCCCAGGACCCCGAGGGCTTCTTCATCGGCAGGGTCGGCGGGGAGCCGGTCTCCGCGATCTCGGTCGTCAACCACGGGGACGCGTACGCCTTTCTGGGTTTCTATCTCGTCCGTCCCGATCTGCGCGGACGCGGCTACGGGATCACCACCTGGAAGACCGCGCTGGCCCACGCCGGCACCCGTACCGTCGGCCTCGAGGGAGTGGTCGCCCAGCAGCACAACTACCGTCGCTCGGGCTTCGAACCCGACTGTCGCACCGTCCGGTTCACCGGAACCGCCCTCGCTGCCGACACCCCGGCACGGGTGCGTCCCGTACGGCAGGAAGATCTGGCGGCGATCACGGCGTACGACGCCCTCTGCGGCCCCGCCGACCGGCCCCGTTTCCTGGAGTACTGGCTGACGGCCCCCGGCCATCGGGCTTTCGTGCGCGAGAGTGGCCCCGGGGGTGGCCTCGCGAGCCGTGCCGTCACCGGCTACGGAGTCGTCCGCCCCGGCCGGGACGCGCACCGTATCGGCCCGCTGTTCGCCGACACCGCCGACGACGCCCGGGCGCTGTTCGTCGCGCTGACGGCAGGCACGGGTGGGACGGAGGTCGCGATCGACGTCCCCGAGCCGAACGCGGCTGCCGTCGCGATGGTGGCGGAGGCGGGTTTCACGTCGTCCTTCGAGACGGCACGCATGTACACGGGCCCGGTGCGGGAGTTCGCGCGGGAGCGGATCTTCGGGGTGACCACGCTCGAACTCGGGTAGCGGCGAACGCCCGGCTGGACGGCACCGTGGCGGCGCCGAACAGTAATTCACATGTGCGAATAGATCAAAGGGTGACGTATTGTGAGCGCCAATACCGTTGCGCTTGCCGCATGGGGATGCTGGAGTAACGGCATGGATCATGTAGGAGTGCTCGCCCTTTACGACCGGGACATGCGTGAAGGGGCGCAGCCCGACGGGCCAGGCGCTCGGATCGAACGGGTGGGCGGGGTGGTGCGCCAGGTCGCCGACGCCCAGGGGTGGAACGGGGTCGTCTGGTCCGACCTCGACGCCGAGCGGGTCGACGAGGCGATCGCCGAACAGATCCGCTACTACGGCGACCTCGGGCGGACGTTCGAGTGGAAGCTCTACGGCCACGACCTCCCCATCGACCTGGGGCAACGGCTGCGGACGGCGGGGTTCACGCCCGAACCCGAGGAGACGCTGATGATCGGCGAGGTCGCCCGCCTGACCTTCGATACCGAGCCGCCCGAGGGAATCCGCCTCGTCCCGGTGACCGACCGGGCCGGTGTCGAACTCGTGGCGGACGTGCACGAGAAGGCGTTCGGCACCGACAGCTCCCGGATGCGCCACCAGCTGCTCGCCCGGCTCACCGACGACCCGGACACGGTCACGGCCGTCGTGGCGCTGGCCGGCGACGAGCCGGTGAGCGCGGCCCGTATGGAACTCGTACCCGGTACCCGGTTCGCCGGGCTGTGGGGCGGCGGCACCGTCGAGGCCTGGCGCGGCAAGGGCATCTACCGGGCCCTGGTCGCCCACCGCGCCCGCGACGCCGTGAAGCGCGGCTACCGCTACCTCCAGGTCGACGCCTCCCACCAGAGCAGGCCCGTCCTGGAACGCCTCGGCTTCGAACCGCTCACCACCACGACGCCGTACGTGTACGAGTCCTGACCCGTGGCGGCCGGGTCGCCGGGCCGCGCCGGTCTCACAGTCCGAGCTGGTACTCCACCGCCCTGTGCGTGGGTACGTACCCCAGCTCGTCGTTGATGCCGAGCATCGGCGCGTTGCCGGCCGCGGTGTCGGTGAGCAGTCCGGTGAGTCCGGGGTGGTGGCGGCGGGCCCGGCGGATCGACTCGGCCTTCATCCAGCGGCCGAGGCCGCGTCCGCGGTGCTCGGGCAGTACCGCCGTTCCGTAGTGCTGTCCGTCCCCCTGCCCGTCGCCCGGCACCACCAGCTCGGAGAAGCCGACGACCGAACCGTCCGCCGTGTTCAGCACGGCCACGGTGTGCATCAGGTCCCCGCGCCCCGCGACCGCCTCGGCCGCCGCCAGGACACGGTCGACGTCCCATACGACCGTGCCGTAGTCGGTGTCCTCCATCGGCATGTCGTCCATGGCGCGGCGCGAGTCGGCGTAGCTCCGCGCCAGTTCGGGTGGGACTGCGCCTTCCCAGTCCGTCAACCGGTAGCCGGGGTGCGGGAGTTCGGCGAGCCGGGTGACCTCCGCGAGGTCCGCGTCGGCGAGCACCAGCCGGGCGTACGTCAGTGCCAGCACCCGGCGAAAACCCCGGTCCGCAAGGAAACGGTCGCCGGGGGAGCCCTCCTCGGCCTGCGCCACGACCGAACGTCGTCCGTCACTCCGGGCCGCGGCGACGGCGGCTTCCAGGAGCCGGGTGCCGACCCCCTGCCGGCGTTCGGCGCGATGTACCGAGATCTCCAGCTCGGCGAGATGCTCCTGGCCCTCCCTGGTGAACAGACGCAGGAAGGCGGAACCGAGCGGTGCACCGCCCGAGTCGGCGGCCAGCCAGACGAGCCGTCGGCTCGACGCGCCGGGTTCGGGATCGGTGAGTGCGGTGATGCGCGGGGGCAAGAGGTCTCCGTGACGCTGAGCGGGCCGTACAGAGCAGTACGACGGCCGCACCGCGCCGGGACATGCGTGCGGGCGGTGGCCCGCCGAAGCTAACTTCGGCGGGCCACCGCCCGCAACGGGAATTCGGTGGCCGGGGTGCCTGGCCCCGCAGGGCGGCTCCGGCCTCCGATGCTCACACGCGCTCTGTCACCGCCGCCTGCTGCGTGCGCGTCGCGGCGCCTTCGCCCGGTCCAGTGCGGCCACACCGACGGCTGCCAGCCCGATCTGGATGAGCCACTCGACCCAGTCGATGCCGTCCGTGTCGGCCACGTCCAACCCGGCGGCGATCGCCGATCCGACGAGCGCGGCCACGATGCCGACGACGATCGTCCAGAGGATTCCGATGCGCTGGCGCCCCGGGATGACGAGCCGGCCCAGGATGCCGATGACGGTGCCGATGATGATGGCGCCGATGATGCTCGAGATCGTCATTTCCGCCCCACTTCGCCGGTGTTGGCTACCTCTCTGTATTTGCCCACTGCGGCCCGGGACAGTCCGCTGAACGGCGAGCGGCCCGGTCCATAGAGGGGCCGGGCCGCTTCCACCTATGCCCTGGGGGCACTTCTCGCTGTGGCGCCCGCGCTCAACAGCCCCAGGAACAGGGCCAGGACGCCGATGATGACGTTGTTCAGCACGACACCCGCATCAGGACTGTCGCCGACGATCCACGGCGAGACGATCATCCAGATGCCCATGGCGCACAGGGCCCCGCTGAGGCCGTACATGCGTTCCGGAGTGTTGGTGAACCCGAGGGCCAGCAGGCCGATCGCGATGCCCATGATCAGGTTGTGGGTCACGAGCGGGGGCTGGCTTGTCGTGTAGTGGAGGATCCAGGGGGATGCCGCGCAGTACAGACCGACGAGGAACACCGGTCCGTCCACGAGCGCCACATCGCGACCGCCGAGCATACGGGCGTAGCGTGCCCGCATTTCGGTTACATCAGGGTGACTGTGGATGTCACCTCTGGTGTGCGAGACATTGGCCATGACTCGTCTCCTTCGACTGTGCAGGCCTGACCGCTTGAGATGCGGTGTGCGGTGAACGCCGCGTACGCACATTGTGCTCTTATTTATCCCTTATGTGCAGTCCGGTGATGCTGGGTGACCCACCCCGCACAGTGAGTGTCCCGCCCAGCTCCCTGGCCCGGTGCACGAACACCTCGTGCAGATCCCGCGCGGCCAGGGGTACGGACTCGGCGCGGCGGCGCTGGAGGGTCAGCAGCACCTGGGTGGTGTCGTCCTCCGCGATCGGCCGGTAGGTGAGGATGCCGCGCCGTTCCAGCGGGTCGCCGATCACGCTGAAGTCGGGCAGCACCGTCGCCCCGAGCCCCTCCGCGACCATCAGCTTGCCCATCTCGGCACCGTCCGTGGAGTACGCGAAGGCCGCGCCGAGCCCCTCCAGCAGCCGGTGCAGATAGCGGTGCATGACGTAACCGGAGCGCATCGCGATCAGCGGCCCGGCGAGCAGGTCGGCCACCGACACCGCCGGCCGGCCCGCGAGGGGACTGTCCGGACGTACGCACACCACGGGCCGTCCGCGCAGCAGTTCGGTGCTCTCGAAGCCGGCGGGTACGTCGTCGCCCTCCAGCTGGTTAACCAGCCCGAGGTCGAAACCGCCCTCTGTGAGCCCTCGGTGGATCTCCGCCTGCTGTACGTCCACCACCTCCACCTGCGTCAGCTCGTGCGTCGCGCGGAACTCCCGTACGGCGGGGATGAGCAGCGGCACGGTCGCCGCGTTCACCGTGCCGACGCGCACCATGCGGCTGATGCGGTGCTGTTCGCCCGCGGCGCCCCGCAGCCGGTCCACCGCGTCGAGGACGTCGATGATGTGCGGCAGCAGTTCCCGGCCCTCCGCGCTCATCGTCGCGCCGGACCGTTTCCGCTCCAGCAGGTCGACCCCGAGTTCCCGCTCCAGATTGCGCACGGTCTCGCTCAACGCGGGCTGCGACAGGCGGAGTTCGTCGGCCGCGCGGCGCAGCGAACCGAGCCGGGTGACCGCCGCGATGTATTCCAGCTGTTCAATACGCACCGCAGCAGAATGCGGGCGTCCGAGCGACCGGTTCAAGGGTTTCCCTGTCACGCCTTCGTGAAATCAGGTGGTCCGGGATACGAGACCGGTCGGGTTTTCCTTGACTGCCTTCTTCGGCGACTGTCACGATCGATGACATGAAGATGCGACTGGACCTCACGCGGCGACGGCACGTCGACCTCGCGCGCGTCTCCAGTGCCTCCTGTTGCCTCGCGGCCTGATCCCCGTCCCGATCCGCCGCGCCCGTTCCGTTTCCGCAACCGCCTGAGATTTTGCCGGATGTCACTCCGGCCGGAATTGGCGTGCCCGAAAACGTATTCCGCAACAGGAGTTCCGTATGTCAGCAGAGCCCGTGAAATTCGCCTACTGGGTCCCCAACGTCAGTGGCGGACTCGTCACCAGCCGGATCGAGCAGCGCACCGACTGGGGCTACGACTACAACCGCGAACTCGCCGTCCTCGCCGAGAACAACGGCTTCGAGTACGCGCTCAGCCAGGTCCGCCACGCCTGACGCCCGTCCCGTTCACACCGCCGCCGCGGCAGAGACTCACTCTGAGCACCGTCTCGCCCGCCGCCCGCCGCCCGACAGCCCTGACCGCCCGCTCGACCGGGACGCCTGCCACGCACAGGCGCCCCGGATCCCGGCAAGCCTCCCGAAAGAGGACCCATGGCCACCGTCCTGTCCGTCTCCGGCAGCCCCTCCGTCTCCTCCCGCACCGGAAAGCTCCTGCGCCACCTGGACGCCAGGCTGGTCGCCCAGGGACACGAGGTGATCCCGCTCGACGTACGCACCATCCCCGCCGAGGCCCTGCTCGGGGCCGACTTCCGGCACCCGGCGATCGTCGAGGCCACCGAGCTGTTCGCACGCGCCGACGGCGTCGTCGTCGCCACCCCGGTCTACAAGGCGTCCTACTCCGGTGTCCTCAAGGCGCTCCTCGATCTGCTCCCGCAGTACGCCCTCACCGGCAAGACCGTGCTGCCGCTGGCCACCGGTGGCACCACCGCCCACGTCCTGGCCATCGACTACGCCCTGCGGCCGGTCCTCAACTCCATGGGCGCCGCCCACATCGTCCAGGGCTGGTTCACCCTCGACAAGGACATCACCGCACACGAGGACGGCTCCATCGCGGTCGCCCCGGGCACCGCCGAGGCCCTCACCCAGGTCCTCGACCAGTTCTCGGCGGCGCTCAGCCGCTCCCCGTTCCTCGCCGCGGCGGTCTGACTCCCATGACCGCGAAAGTCATCGCCGACGACGTGGAGGCCCTGACCGTGGCGGCGGCCCTGGCAGACGAGCTCCGGCCCGGGGCCGCCAGGGACGCCGAACGACGGCTCCCACGGGCCGAGTTGGACCGCCTCTCGGCCTCGGGACTGCTCGCGGTCACCGTGCCCGCCGAGTACGGGGGAGCGGGCGTACGCCAGGAGACCCTGGCCGAGATCTTCCGGCTGCTCGCCTCGGCCGACGCCAGCCTCGCGCAGATCCCGCAGAACCACTTCGTGTACGTCAATGTGATCCACCGTCAGGGCACGGCAGAGCAACGGGAGTTCTTCTTCAGCGAGATCCTCGCGGGGAGGCGGTTCGGCAACGTCCAGTCGGAGGCGGGCACGAAGAACGTCCAGGACATCCGCACCCGCCTGGACCGGCAGCCCGACGGCTCGTTCACACTGACCGGCGTCAAGCACTACTCCACCGGCGCCCTGTTCGCCGACTGGATCCCGGTCCTCGCCCGCGCGGAGGACGGCAACCTGCACGTGGCGTACGTCCCGCACGACGCGCCCGGCCTCATGGTCGTGGACGACTGGGACGGCATGGGCCAGCGGACGAACGGCCGGCGGCACCGTCCGGCTCGACGCGGTCCGCGTCCCGGCCGACCGCGTCCTCCCGCACCTCCTCACCTTCCGGGGACCCCAACTTCACGGGTCCGTGGCCCAGTTGCTGCACACGGCCATCGACGTGGGCATCGCCGGGGGTGCGCTCGCCGAGGCCGCGGAGTTCGTCCGGAGCAGGAGCCGGCCCTGGTTCGAGAGCGGCACCGAGACCGCCGACGACGACCCGCTGCTGATCCAGCGGTTCGGTGAACTCGCCGTCCAGCTGCGGGCGTCCGAGGCACTGCTGCGCGAGGCGGCCCGCACCGTGGACGCGGCCCGCGCCGACCTCACCGACGACTCGGCGGCCGAGGCGTCCTTCGCGGTGGCCGTCGCCAAGGCGCACGCGACTACCACCGCGGTGGAGGTCACCGGGGCCCTCTTCGAGGTCGCCGGCACCCGCTCGGCACTCAACTCCCTGAACCTGCACCGGCATTGGCGTGACGCCCGTACCCGCCCACCCGTCGCCCGACCACCGCCCCTCAACGAGGCGCTTCGCGCCGCACCTTCTCGATTGCACGACCCGGCCCGCTGGAAGGTCCAGCACATCGGCCGCTACGTGCTGAACGGCACGAAACCGCCCTGCCACGGCCTGCTGTAACGCCACGAACGCCACGTTCCCGATCGGAGATCTGCGGTGTCCCTCACCTTCCACTGGTTCCTCCCCACCAACGGCGACAGCCGCGATGTCGTCGGCGGCGGCCACGGCACCCCGGCCACCGCGTTCGGGCAGAACCGGCCGCCGACGGTCGCCTATCTGAGCCAGATCGCCCGCGCCGCCGAGGACCTGGGTTTCGTCGGCGTGCTCACCCCCACCGGTGCCTGGTGCGAGGACGCCTGGCTGACCACCGCCATGGTCAGCCAGCACACCGAGCGCCTGAAGTTCCTGGTCGCCTTCCGGCCCGGCTTCGTCTCGCCGACCCTCGCCGCGCAGATGGCGTCCACCTTCCAGCGCCAGACCGGCGGGCGGCTCCTCCTCAACGTGGTCACGGGCGGCGAGAGCCACGAGCAGAAGGCCTACGGCGACTTCCTCGACAAGGACGCCCGATACCGTCGTACCGGCGAATTCCTCGAAGTCATACGGGAGTTGTGGGAGGGCAAGACGGTCAGCCTGACCGGCGAACACCTCCGGGTCGAGGACGCCAAGCTGGCCCGCGTGCCCGATCCGATCCCCGAGGTGTACTTCGGAGGCTCCTCACCCATCGCCGGTGAGGTCGCCGCCCGGCATGTCGACGTCTACCTCACCTGGGGCGAACCGCCGGCGCAGGTCGCCGAGAAGATCGCCTGGGTCCGGGGGCTGGCCGCGAAACAGGGGCGCACCCTGCGGTTCGGCATCCGGCTGCACGTCATCACCCGCGACACCGCCGAGGCGGCGTGGACGGAGGCGGACCGGATCCTCGCGGGCTTCGACGCGAAGACCGTACGGGACATCCAGGCCGGGCTCGCCCGCAGCGAGTCGGAGGGACAGCAGCGGATGCTCGCCCTGCACGGTGGCGGCAACCGGGACGGCCTGGAGATCCACCCCAATCTGTGGGCCGGCATCGGCCTGGTGCGCGGCGGGGCGGGCACCGCGCTCGTCGGCAGCCACGACGAGGTCGCCGACCGTATCGCCGAGTACCACGCCCTGGGCATCGACGAGTTCGTCCTCTCCGGCTATCCGCACCTGGAGGAGGCGTACTGGTTCGGCGAGGGTGTGCTGCCCCGGCTGGCCGCGCGGGGTCTGTGGCGGCATCCGTTCGCCGGGGCGGTCGCGGCACCGGCGGCGCAGGTGCCGTTCGGCGGTCAGGCGGTTCTTCGCCCGCGGGCCCGGTGAGGGCTCGTCGCGCCCCCGAGGGCGTCAGCCGCTAGTCGGCCAGTGAGGCGAGGTGTGCGCTGCGTACGTCCGTCGTCTGGGCCTGCACCAGGAGGAACATGCTCTCGCGGGCCAGGCGTTGGGCAGGGCTGTTGAGGTCCAGGGACCGGCCGCCGCCGGCGACGATCGCCGCGGTCGTCGCGGAACGCATCAGGTCGTACGCACGGGTCTTGAGCGCCAGCCGGTCCACGATGTGCTCCTGGGGCCGGTGGTGGTCCGCGAGGGCGTACGCGTTGCGGCGTACGGCGTCGAGGCGGGTGCGCAGTGAGCGCGCGGTCGCGGTGGCGTCCGGGTGGGCGGCGAGGAGATCGAGGGCCGCGTACGCCACCCCGAACACGGCCGGGTTCGTGTTGGCGGCCCGGGGCAGGTCGACGAGGGCGAACTTCTCGCGCGGGGTGCGCAGGACGACCGCCTCCTCCGGCAGCCGCAGGCCCCTGAGCTCCAGGGAGACCGTCCGGGCGGCCGTGAGTGCCGCCAGGCGCATGGGCGGCGAGGCGCGCAGCCCCGACTGCTCGCGGGCGTCGGCGAAGGCGAACACCACCTCGTCCGTGTCGGACAGCCCCGCGAGCAGCATGACGTCGTTCAGCCCCCAGCCCGTGTACCAGGGGACCGTCCCGTCGAAGCGCCAGCCGCCCCGCTCGTACCCGACCCGCACCGGGACGCGAGGGAAGGAACGCAGGTGCGCGTACGCGATCCCGGACAGCAGCGCACCCGTCGACAACGGTTCCAACAGGCGTTCCCGTACCGGCAACTGAGACTCCGTCAGCAATTTCACCGGTGTGTGGTGCTGCGTCTGCACGAACCAGGTCGAGCAGCAGGCCCCGGCCAGGATCTCGGCGACCTCCCGGGCCACCGAGGCGGGCGCGCCCGCACCCCCGTACTCCTTCGGCGCGCTCACCCCGAGCAGCCCCGAATGCTTGATGGCCTTGATGCTGCTCGCGGGCACGCCCTCCTGGTCGACCCGGCCGGCCTGCGGGGCCAGGACATCGGCGGCGAGCCGGCGGGCGACGGTGACGAGCGGGTGCGCGATGGCGGTCATGGACAGGATTCTCCCGGTGTCGCGGTGCGTTGTGCCTCTGCGGAGGTGCTCCCTTCGTGTAGGAGATGGGGCAGAGCCGTGATGCCCAGGAGGACGCGATGAAGTACTACCTGCTCAGTGCCATGAAGCCGGTCGGGGAGCCGTCCGCGCCCGCGTCGATGGTGGAGATCAACCACAGGCTGAGCGTCTTCCACGAAGAGCTGCGCGAGGCCGGGGCCTGGGTCTTCGCGGGCGGACTGCACCGCCCGGACGCCGCGACCGTGCTGCGGCCCCTGGGTGACGAGGTCGAGGAGACCGAAGGTGCCTACGCCGAGAACAAGGAGTTCCTGGGCGGGATCTGCCTCCTCATGGCACCCGACCTGGACGTCGCCCTGGAGTGGGGCCGCAAGGCGGCCCTGGCGACGACCATGCCGGTCGAGGTCCGGCCCTTCCTGGGCCAGGTCGACGACTGACGGAACGGCGTCGTGGCGCCGGGGCGGTCCGGCGAACTTTCAGACGTCTCATACGATGTACGTATCCCCGGGATCGAGGAGCAGGATGCCCACACCGTCGCAGCGCCGGCCCCAGGACCTTCTGCGGCTCCTGACGCGGGCCGAGCGACTGGCCGCCCGCCGCCTCCAGCCCGTCCTGGACGAGCACGGCTGCTCCCTCGACGCCTGGCGGGTACTCGCCCTGCTCTCCGACGGTGCCGGTCACCACATGACCGCGATAGCCGAGGTCGTCTTCCTGCCGCCGCCGACGCTGACCCGGCTGGTCGACCACCTCGTCGACCAGAACCTCGTGCACCGGCGGGTCGATCCGCACGACCGCCGCCGTATCCTCGTCCACCTCACCCCGCGCGGCCAGGAGTACTGGCGCCGCCTCGACCGTGAGGTCCGCGCCGACTGGCCGCTGCTCAGCGACGGGGACGACGAACTGCTGAGAGCCCTCCTGGACCGGCTGGCCGTGACACTCGACGGGACGACGGCCCAGGTCTGACACGCAAGGCGACGGCCGGTTGCTCACGGTCATCTTCGTGTATGTGGAATATGTTTTGCCGCGCGAGGGGTTGGGATATGAGTCGAGAACATCGAGCCGGCCTTCCGCGCCCGAGACCACCGCATCAGACCATCGTGAGCGAGGCACCGTGAACCACCCCACGCCCCCCGAGCCGCCCGCCAACATCGTGGCGCGCCTGCGCGCCACCTTCCGTACGGGCCGCACCAAGCCCGTCGAGTGGCGCAAGGCCCAGCTCGGCCGGCTTCGCGAACTGCTCACGGAGCACGGCAAGGACGTGGCCGCCGCGCTCCACGCGGACCTCGGCAAGAGCTCGACCGAGGCCTACCGCACGGAGATCGACTTCACGATCCGGGAGATCGACCACACCCTCGAACACCTCGACGGCTGGCTGCGCCCCGAGGCCGCGCCGGTCCCCGAGCGCCTCGGCGCCGACGCCACGGCCTGGACGCAGTACGACCCGCTGGGCGTCGTCCTCGTCATCGCCCCCTGGAACTATCCGGTCCAGCTGCTGCTGACCCCGGTCGTCGGCGCGCTGGCCGCCGGGAACGCCGTGGTGGTCAAGCCGAGCGAACTGGCCCCCGCCACCTCCGACATCGTGGCCCGGCTGCTGCCTCAGTACCTGGACACGGACGCGGTCGCCGTCGTCGAGGGCGGCGTCCCGGAGACCACGGCCCTGCTGGCCGAGCGCTTCGACCACATCTTCTACACCGGCAACGGCACCGTCGGCCGTATCGTGATGCGCGCCGCCGCCGAGCACCTCACCCCGGTCGCCCTCGAACTCGGCGGGAAGTCCCCGGCGTTCGTCGACACCGGCGTCGATGTGGACGTCGTCGCCGACCGGCTGGTGCGGGGCAAGTTCCTCAACGCCGGCCAGACCTGCGTCGCCCCCGACTACGTCCTCACCGATCCGGAGACCGCCGCCGCGCTGGAGCCCGCGCTCGCCAAGGCCGTCGAGAACCTGTTCGGCGCCGACCCGGCCACCTCCACCGAGTTCGGCCGGATCGTCAACGAGCGTCACTTCGACCGCCTCGGCGGCCTGCTCGACTCGGGCCGGGTCGTCACCGGCGGCGTCAAGGACCGTACGACGAAGTACATCGCGCCGACCGTCCTCGCCGACGTCGACCCCGCCTCGCCCGTGATGCGGGAGGAGATCTTCGGCCCGATCCTGCCGATCGTCACGGTGCCCGGACTGGACGACGCGATCGGCTTCATCAACGACCGCGACAAGCCGCTCGCGCTGTACGTGTTCACCGAGTCCGGCACGACCAGGGAGCGGATCGCCGCCGAGACGTCCTCCGGCGCTGTCGGCTACGGCCTGCCGCTCGCCCATCTCACCGTCTCCGACCTGCCGTTCGGCGGGGTGGGGGAGAGCGGGATGGGCAGCTACCACGGCCGCTATTCGATCGAGACGTTCAGCCACCGCAAGGCGGTGCTGGCGAAGCCCCTGAGCTGAGGACGCCGGCCTGAGGCCGGCGGGCCGGAACCCCGATCGCCCGTCTTACCGAGAACGTCATTCTCGGTAAGACGGGCGATCGGTTTCAGGTGCGCGTGATGGGTGCGGAGTGGCTCAGGCGCCCGAGATGCCACCGAGGCAGAACTGCCACACCTCGTCGGCGGTCACCGGGTGTGCCTGGCTGTCCGAGGGGACGCTGTTGGCCTGGGCGGAGAACATGACGGTCTGCATGAGGAGAGCCGCCAGCCTGCGGGGCTTGTCCGCGTGGACACTGCCCGCCTCGGCGGCCTGCTCCAGCAACTCGGTGAACAGGTTCAGCAGCGGCAGGTGCGCGGTGGCCACCTGGGCCGGGTGCTTGACCAGCAGTTGCAGCGCGAAGTCACTGAACAGGGGGCGCTGGACACCGGGGTTGGGCAGCGACTGCTCGAACAGCATCTCCACCGCGATCCGCAGCCGGGGCAGCGGCTCGCCGCCGCCCGAGGTGGCCTCGCGGATCTCGATCGCCGACGTGGACAGGGCGTCCTCGAACAGGGCGAGCAGCAACTCGTGCTTGCCGTCGAAGTGCTGGTAGAAGCTGCGCAGCGACTGCTTCGAGCGGTCGACGACCTCCTGGACGGTGAAGTCGGTCGTCCCCTTCTCCGCGATGAGTTCCTGCGCGGCGTCCAGGAAGCGCTGAACGCGCTGCTCGGCGCGCTGTTTCGCGGCGCGGGTGGATCGCTCTACGGCGCGCTGGCGCCAGGCGGGCTCTTCGGGGATGGCGGTCACGCGTAGAACGATACTGCACGTCAGCGGTAATCAGCCGAAGCTCCCTACCGAATCACGCAGCGCAGCATTCGAGACCCTTACTTGCATGGAATGAGAATGTTATTCTCGCCTGCATCGCGGACGTCCGGAGCGGTGTCCGCGCGGCGTCGAGCTGTCGAAACGAGGGTCGTCCGACATGGCATGGGACTTTTCCACCGAGCCCGAGTTCGAGGAGAAGCTGGAGTGGATCAGGCGGTTCCGCGCCGAGCGCGTGGACCCACTGGACCTCCTCCACCCCGACCGGGCCTACCATCCCCTGGACGACGAGACCGGCCCGGTCGTCCGGGCCCTCAAGCAACAGGTGCGCGACCAGGGACTGTGGGCCCCGCATCTCGGCCCCGAACTCGGCGGACGCGGCTTCGGGCAGGTCAAACTCGCTCTCATCAACGAGATCCTCGGTGCGTCGAGCTGGGCACCCGTCATCTTCGGTACGGCGGCCCCCGACACCGGCAACGCGGAGATCATCGCCCGCTACGGCACCGAGGAACAGAAGGAGCGCTACCTTCGGCCGCTGCTCGAAGGCGAGTGCTTCTCCTGCTTCTCGATGACCGAGCCGCAGGCCGGCGCCGACCCGACGATGTTCACCACCCGGGCCGTGCGGGAGGGCGACAGCTGGGTCATCACCGGCCGCAAGTACTTCTCCTCCAACGCACGCACCTCCACGTTCGTCATCGTGATGGCGGTGACCGACCCGGACGTCAGCCCGTACAAGGGCATGTCGATGTTCCTGGTGCCGAGCGACACCCCGGGCATCCGGATGGAGCGCAACGTCGGGCTGCTCGGCGAGGGCCCGGAGGACGGTATGCACGCGCTGATCGCCTACGACGGGGTCCGTGTCCCCGGTGACGCGCTGCTCGGCGGGGAGGGCCAGGCGTTCGCCATCGCGCAGACCAGGCTGGGCGGCGGACGCGTCCATCACGCGATGCGGGTCGTGGGGCAGTGCCGGCGGGCGCTGGACATGATGGCCGAGCGCGCGCTGTCGCGCGAGACACAGGGCGGCCGGCTCGCCGACAAGCAGCTCGTACAGGCCGATCTCGCCGACTCCTACGCGCAGTTGACCCAGTTCCGGCTGATGGTCCTCTACACGGCCTGGCAGATCGATCAGTACAACGACTACAAGCGGGTCCGCAAGGACATCGCCACGATCAAGTTCCTGACGCCGAAGGTGCTGCACGACGTCGTCTACCGCTCGATGCATCTGCACGGCGCCCTGGGCGTATCGAACGAGATGCCCTTCGCCGGCATGTGGACCGGCGCCGCCGTCATGGCCGTCGTCGACGGACCGACGGAGGTCCACAAGATCACCGTGGCCCGCGACCTCCTGCGCGGCTACGAGGCCGCCCCCGGACTCTGGCCCACCCAGCATCTGCCCGCACGCCGGGAGTGGGCCCGTAAGCAGCTGGAGGACATGTGAACACCGAGTCGCTCGCCCGCTGGCTGGACGGCCGGGGCATCGCCCCCGGTGAACCCGTCGAGGTGTCTCTCATCTCCGGGGGCACCTCCAACGACATCTACGAAGTCCGGCGCGGCGAACGCCAGTTGGTCCTGCGCAAGCCGCCCGAGAAGGTTCCGCCGGGCCGCAACGAGACCATGCTGCGCGAGTTCCGGGTGCTGAACGCCCTGAACGGGACGGACGTTCCGCATCCGGAGGCCGTCGAGGTGTGCGAGGACACCGACGTCATCGGCTCCTGTTTCTACCTCATGGGCCATGTCGACGGCTGGTCGCCGATGAACGTCGAGGGCGGCTGGCCCGAACCCTTCAGGAGCGACCTCTCCCTGCGTCCAGGCCTCGCCCACGAGCTCGTGGAGGGCATCGCCCGGCTCGGCAACGTCGACTGGCGGGCGCAGGGACTTGAGGGCTTCGGCCGGCCCGACGGCTTCCACGACCGCCAAGTGGACCGCTGGCAGGCGCACTTGGCCAAGTTCGCGTTCCGCGAGATACCTGGCCTCGACACCGCCGCCGCCTGGCTGCGCGCACACCGGCCGAGCCACTGGACCCCGGGCATCATGCACGGCGACTACCAGTTCGCCAACGTGATGTTCCAGCGCGGCGCCCCCGCCCGCCTCGCCGCCCTCGTCGACTTCGAGATGGCCACCGTGGGCGACCCGCTCCTCGACCTCGCCTGGGTGATCATGGGCTGGCCGAACGCCGACGAGGACCGCTCACAGAAGGGGTACGTCAGCTACGAGGGCATGCCCGACCGGGCCGACCTCCTGGAGCACTACGCCAAGGTCAGCGGCCGGGACGTCGCCGAGATCGACTACTACGTGGTGCTGGCCCGCTTCAAGATGGCCATCGTCCTCGAAGGCGGCTACGCCCGGCACGTCAAGGGCGAGGGCGGCAACCCCAAGATGGCCTTCTACGGCGACACGGTCCTGACGATGGCCGCCCAGGCCGCGGAACTGGCCGCGACGACCCGGCTGTGAGGGCCGCCCGCTGTCACACCCTCGGCGGCCCGCTGGTCGTCGAGGAGGTCCCCGAACCGCGGGGCGACGTGCCGGTCGACGTGCACTTCGCGGCGGTCAACTTCGCCGACGTGCTGGTGATCGAGGGCGCCTACCAGGTGAAGGCCGAGGTGCCCTTCACCCCCGGGAGCGAGTTCGCGGGCGTGGTCGCCCGGGACGGGCACGGCTTCCGCGCCGGCGACCGGGTCTTCGGCTCCGCTTTCGTCGGCGCCTTCGCCGAACGCGTCGCCGTCCCCGCCACCAGCCTCCACCGCATCCCGGCCGCCGTGCCCATGGAGCGTGCTGCGGCTTTCGGCGTCTCCCACGCCACCGCCTTCAACGCCCTGCGCCTGGTCGCCGACGTGCGTAAGGGGGAGCGGGTCGCGGTGCTCGGCGCCGCCGGCGCGGTCGGCCTCGCCGCCGTCGAACTCGCTCTGCTGCTGGGCACCGAGGTGATCGCCGTCGCGTCGAGCGAGGAGAAACGCGCCGCCTGCGCCGAACTCGGCGCCCACACCGTCCTGCCGTACGAGAACCTGAAACGGGCGCTGCGGGAGGCGGGCGGCGCCGATGTCGTCGTCGACCCGGTCGGCGGGCCGCACTCCGAGCAGGCGCTGCGCGGGATGCGCTGGGGCGGCCGGTTCGTCAGCGTCGGGTTCGCGAGCGGCGAGATACCGGCCGTTCCGCTGAACCTCGCGATGCTCAAGGGCGTCACGATTCACGGCTTCGACTTCGGCGGCTGGGCCCGCCATGACCGGGAGAAGCTGACCGCCGCCCGCACCGAACTGCACCGACTTTTCGCCGAGGGGGCCGTTCACCCCCGTATCCACGCCGTCCACCCGCTCGACGAGGTGGGCGCCGCGTTGCGCGTGGGCCGCGGTGCCATCGGCAAGGTCCTTCTGGAGGTCGCCCGTGGAGTTTGAATTCGACGAGGACCAGCGACTGCTGCAACGGATGGTCCGCGAGACGGTGGCCAGGTCGCGGGCACTGCCTGAGAAACAACTCTGGTCCACCTACCTGGAGTTGGGCTGGCTTGAGGCTCCCCCGGTGGAGCTGGCGATCATTCTGGAGGAGCTGGGGTACGCCGCTGATCCCACGCCCTTCCTGGCCACGGCCACCTGGTTCGCACCGCTGGCCGGACGGCTGCCGAACGGCTCGGGGACGGCGGTCTTCGACGGCGTCGGCGAGTTCGTCCTCGACGCGGACCGGGCGGACGAGATCGCCCTCCTTACGTCGAAGGGTGTGGTCGTCCGCAACGGTGCCGACGTGCGTGCCGAGCGGGTCGCCGCCTTCGACCCGACCATCCATGTCGCTCGGGTCGATGAGCCCGAACTGATACCCGGAGTACCGGAATTGGCGCTGATGGGTCTGGCGATCTCCACTGTCGGCAGTTGTCGGCGCATCCTCGACCTGGTGGTCGCGCATGTGAAGCAGCGGCAGCAGTTCGGGGTGCCCATCGGGTCCTTCCAGGCGGTCAAGCACAAGGCCGCCGACATGTACGTCGCGATCGAGCGGGCCCGGGCGCTCGCCCTCTACTCCGCCCTCACCATCGCCGAGGACGACCAGGAACGGGCCAGGGCCGCCGCGATGGCCAAGGCGGCAGCGGGGGAGTGTCAACGGCTCTGCTTCCAGAGCGGGTTCCAGCTGTTCGGTGCCATGGGCTACACCTGGGAGAACGAACTCCAGATCCACCTCAAACGGGCCAAGGCCGGTGACCTGCTGCTGGGGACGGCCGCCGTGCACAGGAGGGCGTTGCTGGTATGAGACTCGCCGCCGACCCCGGGATCGAGGAGTTCCGGGCCGAGTTCGCAGCCTTCCTCGACGCCAACCTGCCCACGGAGGAGGAGGCCGTACCCCGAGCGAAGTCGAGCGCGGACGTGCCTCCATGGGCCCGGAAGTGGCAGCGGAATCTGTTCGACGCGGGCTGGCTTGTGCCCGGCAATCCGCCCGAGTACGGCGGGCGCGACGCCACCCTGCCCCAACTGCTCGCCCACGCAGAGGAGATGTCCAGGCGCCGGATCTACCACAGCTTCAACCCGCAGGGCGTCGGCATCATCGCGGCCTCGATCCTGAGCTTCGGCACCGACGAGCAGAAACGGCGCTGGGCCGCGCGCATCCTGCGCGCGGAGCTGACGGCCGCCCTCGGGATGAGTGAGCCGGGTGCCGGCTCCGACCTCGCCGGACTGCGTACCCGCGCGGTCCTGGAGGGTGACCACTTCGTCGTCAACGGGCAGAAGGTGTGGACCTCCGGGGCCCATGACGCGGATGTGCTGCTGACGTTCGTACGGACCGATCCGGACGCGCCCAAGCACAGGGGAATCAGCGTGCTGATCGTCCCCACCGACACGGAGGGCGTGGTCAGGCGGCCCTTCGGGTCCATCGCCGCTCCCGACGACCTCGACTTCAACGAGGTGTTCTTCACCGACGTCCGGGTGCCCAGGGAGAACCTGATCGGCCCGCTCAACGAGGGCTGGAAGGTGGCGAACGGTTCGCTCGGGCACGAACGGACCCTGCTGTGGCTGAGCTACGCCGAGCGGCTGGAGGACCTGATCCGGGACGCGCCGAGCGATGAGGAGTGGTACGCCACACTCCTCATGGACTTCCAGGCGCTGAAGCTGCTGGGCTACCGCCAGCTCGGCACCGACCGGAACCCGGCCGAGGTGTCCGTCCTCAAGCTGTTCGGTTCGGAGGCCGTGCAGAACGCCACTCTGCGCGCTCTGGAGGCGCACGGAACGGAGGCCCTGCGTCACCCCGTGTCGACGGCCCCGCACTTCCACATGAACATGGAGGTGTTCTCCTCCAGCTGGTTCGAACGGTACGCGCGCAGCTTCGGCGGGACCATCGCCGGCGGCACCTCCGAGATCCAGCGCAACATCATCGCCGAGCGCATCCTCGGCCTGCCCAGATAGCCGCCGGGACCGACAAGGAGCACGCGCATGGACCAGATTCTGTACGAGGTCAAGGACCGGGTCGCGGTCATCACGCTCAACCGGCCCGAGGTCGCCAACGCCCAGACGATGTCGCTCCTCGACGATCTGGACGCCGCGTGGAGCCGGGCGGCGGCCGACGAGAACGTACACGTCATCGTGCTGCGCGGCAACGGGCGGCACTTCTCCGCCGGGCACGACCTGAAGGACCGCTGGCCGGCCCCGAAGGAGATCACCCTGGAGTGGATCTACAACGCGGAGACCCGCCGGTACCTGGAGTACACCCTGCGCTGGCGCAACATCCCCAAACCGTCGATCGCCGCGGTGCAGGGCAAGTGCATCGCGGGCGGACTCATGCTCTGCTGGCCGTGCGATCTCATCGTGGCCGCCGAGAACGCCGAATTCTCCGACCCTGTCGTCCACATGGGCATCGGGGGCGTCGAATACCACGGTCACACCTGGGAGTTGGGTGCTCGCAAGGCCAAGGAGATCCTCTTCACCGGGCGGGCCGTCACGGCGGCCGAGGCGGAGAGGGTCGGCATGGTCAACCAGGTCGTCCCGCTCGACCAACTCGACGCGGCCACCATGGAGCTGGCCGACCGCATCGCCCGGATGCCGCCCTTCGGGCTGCGCCAGGCCAAGCGGGCCGTCAACCAGACCCTGGATGTGCAGGGCTTCTACGCGGCCGTCCAGTCGGTGTTCGACATCCACGAGACGGGGCACGGGAACGCGCTGAGCGTGAGCGGGTATCCGGTGCTGACCCGGCTGGAGGGCATGAAGGAGCACATCAAGGACCAGTGATACCGGCACACGACAGGGCCGTTCGGCGGGGGTGGGCGCATCCCGCCGAACGGCCCTGTTCGTACGGCTCAACCGGCTTGTCACCGCGGCTCGTTGCGGAAGACCTTGCCCCCCTTCATCACGAACCGCACGTCGGCCAGTACCGACATGTCCTCAAGTGGATTGCCCGGTACGGCGATCAGGTCCGCGAGCAGTCCCTCCGCGACGCGACCGCGGTCGTCCGCGTCGATCAGTTCGGCCGCGTTGACCGTCGCCGCCCGCAGCACCTCCAGCGGCTCCATGCCCCGCTCGACGAGCGCGACCATCTCCTGGGCGCCCCGCCCGTGCGGGATGGCCGGCGCGTCCGTGCCCACGGCGATACGGACGCCCGCCTTGGCGGCCCTGGCGACGACGGACCGGGCGTGCGGGAACACCTCGGCGGCCTTGGCGCGCAGTTCGGGCGCGGCCCGGGACACGTCCATGCCGTCGATCAGCGCGGTGGTCGGGACGAGGAAGGTGCCGCGCTCCGCCATCAGCGCGATGGTCTCGTCGTCCACCAGGAAGCCGTGCTCGATGCAGTCGATGCCCGCCTCGACCGCCGAGCGCACCGCGTCGGCCCCGTGGGTGTGCGCGGCCACCTTGAGCCCGCGCCGGTGGGCCTCGTCGACGATGGCCCGCAACTCCGCGTCGGAGTAGTGCTGCGCGCCGGGGGTGCCCGTGTGGGACATGACACCCCCGGACGCGCAGACCTTGATGAGCCGCGCCCCGTGCTTGATCTGGTACCGCACGGCCTTGCGCACCTCGTCGACCCCGTTGGCGACGCCCTCCTCCACGGAGAGCGGCATGATGCCGGGGGCCAGCGCGCCGAAGACGCTCGGGTCCAGATGACCGCCGGTCGGGGTGATGGCGTGCCCCGCGGGGACGATCCGGGGCCCCTCGATCCAGCCGGCGTCGACGGCCCTGGCGAGGGCGACGTCCAGCAGATAGCCGCCGGTCTTCACGAACAGCCCGAGGTTCCTGACCGTGGTGAAGCCCGACCTGAGGGTGCGCCGGGCGTTGCCCACGGCCCGCAGCATGCGCAGCGGCGGATCGTCCTGGACCATGGACAGGACCGGGGTCTCCCCCCGGCCGCCCATGAGGAGGTTGACCTCCATGTCCATCAGGCCGGGCAGCAGGGTGACGTCTCCGAGATCCAGTACGTCACCCCCGGCATCGACATCGGCGCCGGTCCGCGTGATGCGGTCGCCGTCGACATGGACGAGACCGGGTTCCTCGAACTCCCCGGTCTCGACGTGCAGTACGCGCGCCGCCCTGAGCGTGACCACGGCCGGTCAGACCCTGGGTTCGACGACGAGGTCCATGTAGGCGGCCCCGCTGTCCGGCACCCGGGCCTGCTTCCACACCTCGACCGGGAACGAGACGTTCACCAGGGAGAACATCAGCAGGAGCAGATTGCGCTCGGGCTCCGGCAGTTCGTCGAGCGGGTACTTGTCCAGGTGGTCGGACGCCTGATCGAGGAGCGGGAACGCCACGTCGTAGAAGGCCTGCATCTCCTCCATGGAGCTGGCCAGCCGCTTGCCGTAGCGCTCCCGCTCCGTCTCCAGGACCCACGGGGTGAACGGTTCGAGCGCCGCGAACTCACTGGGCAGCATCGGTGTGCTCCTTCACGTGGTCGGCGACCGTCTTGTGCAGATGGCGGAGCAGCAACTCCTGGTCGCAGAGCGGGAAGTCGGTCACCACCCGGCTCTTGAGCATGGTCTGCGTGGCCTCCAGGGTGTTGCCGTCCTGGAGGGCGTACTCCTTGAACGTCACCGCCGCGAGCTCCTGCTTCAGCCGCTCCCGGGCAGTCCTGGCGGGCACGAAGTACAGGTTGGCCTCGAAGATGTGCCTGTCCACCGCCGTCGGCCAGTAGTGGTACGTCAGATACCAGCCGGGCTTCCAGATCAGCAGCGTCATGTTGGGGAAGAACTCGAAGGAATCGTTTCCCCAGGCCCGGTGCGCGCCCGGGTTGAGACCCGGGGGAAGGGGATCGAGTCCCTCGATGTCGGGTGCCTCCCAGGGGCCGAACAGGCCGCTGCGCAGGACGCGTTCGATGGGCTTGACGATGCTCAGGTCCTTCGGCGGGGACATGCCTCCCCAGGACGAGATCATCGAGTGCGGGCTGTGGATCTCGTAGTGCAGCGCTTCGTACCCGACGTTGAAGAGCTTGTCGGCCTCGTCCTTGACGGCCTGCTTCATGTGCAGGACGGGAGCGTGGTAGAACTCCGCGAACGCGTCGATGAACAGTTTCCAGTTGCTGCCGATCTCGGCCTTGTACGTGAAGACCTCGGTCATCTCGTGGAAGGGATAGCCCTCCAGGCCCTTGGCCAGGTCGCCGAGGTACTCCCGCAGCGGCAGCGCGTTCGGATCCAGGTTGACGAAGACGAAGCCTTCCCAGACCTCGCAGCGGACCTGCTTGAGGCCGTAGTCGGACTTGTCCAGGTCGAAGAACTCCTGCTCCTGCTGGACGAAGGTCAGATCGCCGTCGAGGCTGTAGCGCCAGGCGTGGTACTTGCAGGTGAACTGACGACAGGTGCCCTTGACCTCCTCGCCAGGGAAGTCGTTCCACACCAGCTTGTTGCCGCGGTGCCGGCAGATGTTGTGGAAGGCGCGGATCTCCTTGTCCCTGCCCCGCACGACGATCAGCGAGGTGTCCGCGACCGCGAGCTCCTTCGTGAAGTAGCTGCCGGTCTTCGGCACCTGCTCCACGCGCCCGACGTTCAGCCAGGTCCGCTTGAAGACGGCCTCCCGCTCGGCCTCGTAGTACGCGGGGTCGATCGAGTCCTCGTAGTTCACGGGACTCGTACCCAACTCGGGGTACTGCTCGGTCCAGCTGCCGGCCGACGGCTTGGCGAAGTGTGGCATGAGCACTCCCTTCTCTAGAGTGAGAATATCATTCTCATGTCTGCCTATTGAAGTTCTCGTCGGGGATTCCTGGATCCAGCTCCACCTCGAAGGTGTTGAAGGCCGCGGCCAGCGCGCCGTACGTGCCGACCGTGAACACCAGATCCAGGAGCTGCTGGTCGTCCAGGTCCGCACCGAGCTCCCGGTAGGTCGCGTCGGACAGCCGCGAGTCCGTCTCCAGCTCGTCCACCGCCCGGTTGAGGAGCGTCGGGGCGCCGGTCCGGACCAGGTCGGTCTCCTCGTCGGTGATCCCGGCGTGCCGGGCGATCAGGACGTGCTGCGCCCACTCGTACCGGCACTGCCGCCGCCAGGCCACCCGCAGGATGACCAGCTCACGGGTGCGCTTCGGCAGGGTCGAGTCGACGAGCAGGTACTTGTTGAAGGCGAGGAACGCCTTGGCGAGTTCGGGGTGCCGGGCGAGCAGTCCGAGCGCGTTCGAGGGCGGTTTCCGCGGATCGGGGGCCGACGCGCCCAGCGCCTTCAGGTACTCGGCGTGCGGGAGGGGTGCGATGCGGCGCGTGCGGTTCATGTGTTGCGCCCGCCGTTCACGCCCAGGATCTGTCCGGTGATGTACCCGGCCTCCTCCGAGACGAGGAACGCGCAGGCCGCGGCGATGTCCTCGGGGCGTCCGACCCGCCGTACGGGAGTGCGCTGGATGTGTTCCTCGACCGTCCCGCCGAGCAGCTCGCGCGACTCCGCCCTGCGCAGCATGGGCGTGTCGATGAAGCCGGGCGGCACCGCGTTGACGGTGATGCCGGCCGGGCCCAGTTCGAGCGCGAGTGACTTGGTGAGGCCGTTGACCGCCGACTTGGCCGCGACGTAGTGCGTCATGAACTGCTGCCCGGACTGTGCGCTGGAGGAGGAGATGTTGACGATGCGCCCCCATCCGGCCTCCAGCATGTCGGGCAGTACCGCCTGGACGCAGTGGAAGACGCTGTTGAGGTTGATGTCGACAACCCGCTGCCAGGCGGCGAACGTCAGATCCTGGAAGCGCTTGTAGCCCGCCACCCCGGCCGCGTTGACCAGGATGGTGCACGGCCCGAGCCGCTCCCGGACGGCGGCCAGCGCCTGCTCCACCTGGGCCCGGTCGGTGACATCGGCGATCTGTGACTGTGCCGGGGCCGAGTCGGAGGGGTTCAGGTCGAGGGTCGCGACGTGATAGCCGTCGGCCGTCAGTCGCTCGGCGACGGCCAGCCCGATTCCGGAGCTGCCTCCGGTGACAACCGCGGTCTTCATGCGGTCTCCCGCGTGGTGCGGTCGCCGGTCTGCCGGTTGGGGTCCGCGGCCTGACTCGACACCCTGTTATCGATCATGGAAATATCCCTTCCCTGAGCGAGAATGATATTCTCACTGGTGTTCGCCGGGAAGTGCCGTGCAGGTCTCGGGTCGGGGTCGCGGGGTCGAAGGGGGCGGGCCTGGGTCCTCCGTTCACGTTGCAACTCACTGTGATGCGGGACATTCTCGTGTTCGGATGGTTGATTTGCCGAAAGTGAGAATGTAGTTTCCGCCAGGTTGGAGCAAGGCCGCCCATCCGAGCGAGGAGACAGGATGCGGTTCCAGGACAAGGTGGCGATCGTCACCGGTGCCGGACAGGGAATCGGCGAGGATTATGCTCGGGCGCTGGCCGCCGAGGGTGCCCGCGTCGTCGTCGCCGAGATCAACGAGGAGCAGGGGCAGCGGGTCGCCAAGGACATCGACGGGGCGATCTTCGTCAAGGTCGACGTCGGGGACCCCGAGTCGGCCGAGGCGCTGGCCGCGGCCACGGTCGCGGAGTTCGGCCGGATCGACTACCTGGTCAACAACGCCGCGATCTACCACAGCATGAAGCGCGACGGCATCACCACCGTCGACCTGGACTACCTCAACCGCTTCATCCAGGTGAACCTGATGGGCGCGATCTACTGCACCAGGGCCGTCGTCCCGCACATGACCGAGGGCGGCGCGATCGTCAACCAGTCGTCCACCGCCTCCTACATGGCCACCGGGTACTACGGGCTCGCCAAGGCCGGCATCAACCACCTCACCGCCTCGCTCGCCGCCGAACTCGGCGGCCGAGGCATCCGGGTGAACGGCATCGCCCCGGGACCGACGGACACCGAGGCCACCGGCACCGTCCTGCCGAAGGAGCATCAGGCCGCGATGGCGCAGCGGCTGGCGCTCGGCCGGATGGGGCAACCGGGCGATCTCACCCCGACCGTGCTGTTCCTGCTCTCCGATGCCGCGGGCTGGCTGACCGGCCAGGTCATCGCCGTGGACGGCGGCCAGGGGGTCCGGCTGTGAGGCGGCAGGTCAGCGACGTACAGGGGAGTTCGCGGTGAAGCGGCTGCTCATCGACGGATCGCTCGTCGGGTCCGAGAACACCTTCCCCTCGCTCAACCCCGCCACCGGCGAGGTCCTCGGCCAGGCCCCCGATGCCACGGTCGCCCAGACCGAGGCCGCCGTGGCCGCAGCCCGCCGCGCCTTCGACACCACGAGCTGGCCGACCGACGCCCCGTTCCGCATCCGCTGTCTCGACCAGCTCCATCAGGCACTGATCGACCACCTGGAGGAGCTGCGCGAGCTGACGATCGCCGAGGTCGGCGCGCCCCGCATGCTCACCTACGGCCCCCAGCTCGACGACCCGGTCAAGCTGGTCCGCTACTACGCCGACCTGCTGCGCAAGTACCCCCTGACCGAGAACCTCGGCGAGGTCGAGATCCGCGGGCAGCGCCACCGCCGCTGGGTGGAGAAGGAGGCTGTCGGGGTCGTCTCCGCGATCATCGCGTACAACTACCCCAACCAGCTCGCCCTGGCCAAGCTCGCCCCCTCGCTCGCCGCGGGCTGCACGGTCGTCCTCAAGGGCGCCCCGGACACCCCCCTGACCACACTGTTCCTGGGTGAACTGATCGCCGGGCACACGGACATCCCGCCCGGCGTGGTCAACGTGCTGACCTCCACCTCCGTCGAGGCCGCCGAGGTGCTCACCAGCCACGCCGACGTCGACATGGTCTCCTTCACCGGCTCCACCGCCACCGGCCGCCGGATCATGGAGGTCGCCGGCCGCACCGTGAAGAAGGTCTTCCTGGAACTCGGCGGCAAGTCCGCGATGATCATCCTCGACGACGCCGACTTCACCACCGCCGCCATGTTCGCGGCCGGCACCATCTGCTCCCACTCGGGACAGGGCTGCGCGCTCACCACCCGGCTGCTCGTGCCCCGGGCCCACCACGACGAGATCGTGGAGAAGGTCGCCGCGGGCCTCGCCCGGATGCGCCTCGGCGACCCCACCGACCCCAAGACCTTCGCCGGCCCGCTCATCAGCGCCAAACAGCGCGACAAGGTCGACGGCATGGTCCAGCGGGCCGTCGCCGCGGGCGCGAAACTCGTCACCGGCGGCACGAGGATCGACCCCGGCTTCTACTTCACGCCCACCCTGCTCACCGACGTCGACCCGGACAGCGAGATCGCCCAGGACGAGGTCTTCGGACCGGTGCTCGCGGTCATCCCGTACGACGACGATGACGACGCGGTCCGCATCGCCAACAACTCGGTCTACGGCCTCTCGGGCGGGATCCAGAGCGCCGACGAGGAGCGGGCCATCGCGCTGGCCCGCCGCATCCGCACCGGCACGTTCAGCATCAACGGGGGCAACTACTTCGCCGCGGACGTCCCGTTCGGCGGCTACAAGCAGTCCGGCACCGGCCGCGAGAGCGGTGTGCCGGGACTCGAGGAGTTCCTGGAGTACAAGTCCTTCGCGGCGGTCGTCCGGTGAGGCCCCTGGAGGGAATCCGCGTCCTCGAAGTCGCCATGTACGGCTTCGTCCCCTCGGCCGGCGCCGTTCTCGCCGACTGGGGCGCCGACGTCGTCAAGGTCGAGCACGCCGTCAACGGCGACCCGCAACGAGGTCTCAGGCGGACCGGCACGTTCGTCGTCGAGGGCGACCCCAACCCCAACGTCGAACACGCCAACCGGGGCAAACGCAGCCTGGGCCTGGACATCGCAAAGCCCGAGGGCCGCGAGGTGCTGTACGACCTGGCCAGACGCGCGGATGTGTTCCTCACCAGCTTCCTGCCCGGACACCGCGAACGGTTCGGCATCGACGTGGACGACATCCGAGCCGTCAACCCGGACATCGTCTACGCCCGGGGGAGCGCCCTCGGACCACGCGGCCCCGAGGCCGGCAAGGGCGGCTACGACATGACCGCCTTCTGGTGCCGGGCCGGCACCGCCGCCAGTATCACCCCGGCCGGCAGCGAAGGCCTGATCAACCCGCCCGGGCCCGCCTACGGGGACACCATCTCGGGGACGAACCTCGCCGGGGGTATCGCGGCGGCGCTGCTGCGGCGCGAACGCACCGGCGAAGCCTCGGTCGTCGACGTCTCCCTGCTCGGCAGCGGCGTCTGGGCCATGGGACACGCCACCGCGCTCTCCCTCCACCTCGGCAGGCCCTGGGCCGCGCCGTCGGCGGGCTCCCACGGCTCCGTGGCCAACCCCCTGTCCGGGCTGTACGTCACCGCCGACGGCCACCACCTGGCCTTCGTGATGATGCAACCCGGCAAGTTCTGGGCCGACGTGTGCCGGCACATTGACCGCCCCGACCTCGCCGACGATCCCCGCTTCGCCACTGCCGACCTCATCGCCGCCAACACCGAGCAGGCCGTCAAGATCCTGCGCGAGGTGCTCGCGGGCCGCACGCTCGCCGACTGGACGAAGCGCTTCGCCACCCTCGCCGGACCCTGGGCCCCCGTACAGGACACCCTCCAGGTCGGCGAGGACGCCCAGGTACGGGCCAACGAGTACCTGGTGAAGGCCGGTGAGCTACAACTCGCGGCCAGTCCGGTGCAGTTCGACGTCACCACTACCCAACCACTCGGGCCCGCGCCCGAGTTCGCCGCCCAGACCGAGGAGATCCTCCTCGAACTGGGCCTGGACTGGGCCCGCATCCTCGAACTGAAAGAGGCGGGCGCGGTCACCTGATCACCGCAACCGGGTGGTCACCGCAGTTCCAGAACCGATTTCACCGGGAGGACCGATGAGACGACTGCTCATCGCGACCGCGCTCGTCCTGGCCCTGGCCGGGTGTTCCGATCGCTCCACGAACACGTCCAGTGCCGGCGAGCCGTCCACATCCGCGTCCGGTGCCACCGCGAACGCGGACTTCGGCACACTCAAGAACGTCTGCCACTCCGGCAGCCCCAAGGCCGTCACCGAACAGGGAGTCACCGACAGCGAGATCAAGGTCGGGGTGTTCAGCGACATCGGGTTCACCAAGAACCCGGAGTTCGTCAACGCGGCCAAGGTGTTCACCTCGTGGTGCAACGCCGCGGGCGGCATCAACGGGCGCAAGATCGTCCCCGTCACCCGCGACTCCAAGCTCATGGAGGTCCAGCAGCGGATGATCGAGGCCTGCCGGGACGACTTCGCCCTCGTCGGTGGCGGCGCCGCCTTCGACGGGCTCGGCGTCAAGGCACGGCTGAGCTGTCTGCTGCCCGACTTCCCCGCGCAGTCCGGCACGCTGAACGCCCTCGGCGCGGACCTCCAGGTGCTCGCCCAGGGCGCCGGAGTCGGCTACGCCCCCTATACCGGCTACTACACGTGGCTCCTCAAGGAGGCCCACCCGGACTCCGCCCAGCATGTCGGCGTCATCTCCGGCGACGTTCCGATCACCAAGGTCATCGCCGCTCAGGTCAAGGAACTGATTCCCGCGATCGGCGGCAAGGTGGCCTACGCGGACGTCTACCCGGCGGCCGGGGTCTCCGACTGGACGCCCTACGCGCAGACCATCAAGAGCAAGAAGGTCAAGGGCCTCATCTTCAACGGTTCCTTCAACGAACTGGCCAAACTCGAACAGGCACTGACCAACACCGGCTACAAACTCGACTGGATCGACACCAACAACAACGCCTATGGCCCCGCCTTCCTCCAGCTGGCCAAAAGCTCCCTCGCCAAGCAGAACAACTACGCCGACCTCAGCGGCGTCGCCCCGCTGGAGCAGGCCGCCGACAACCCGGCGACCAAGCAGGTCCAGGACCTGTTCGCCAAGTACGCGCCCGACGCCCAGGTCACCCTGCCCGCGCTGCGTTCCTTCACGGCCTGGCTGCTGTTCGCCACCGCGGCCGGCGAGTGCGACGACCTGACCCGCAAGTGTGTGTACGAGAACGCGATGAAGCAGACGGAGTGGACCGCGGGTGGTCTCCAGGCCCCTATGGACCTGACGAAGGTCACCAACCCGCCCAAGTGCTTCAACGTGGTGCAGGCGACCGACAAGGGCTGGACCGTCGCCGATTTCAAGCCGGATCAGGGCTCCTACCGTTGCGACATCCCGGCGTACAAGTACAAGGGTTCCTACGGGAAACCGATGACGCTCGCCGATGTCGGCAAGTCGATGGCGGACCTGAAGTAGCGGCAGCGAATGCGAAGTTGTGCCAGAAAGCCCCAAATGGCGGCAGGAAGCCCGAAGTTGCGGCAGGAAGGAATCAGGTCGTGAAGGTACGGGTCGACCCGGAGCGCTGTCAGGGCCACACGCTCTGCGCCATGAGAGCTCCGAAGGTGTTCGAGCTCAGCGAGATCGACGGTCACTCGTCGGCGACCGACGAGGAGGTTCCGGACGACCAGCAGGACCAGGTCATCGAGGCGGTCAGGTCCTGCCCGGAACGCGCGATCTTCGTTTCCTGAGGGGAGAACAACCACACCATGACCACGGACGACGACGCCGACCGCAAGAAACACACGGTCCACTTCGACCGGCACACCCCCGAGTACCGCCACCAGTTCACCGAGACCACCCACGAGTTGCAGTCCAGGTGCCCGATCGCCTGGACCGAGACGCACGGCGGCCACTGGGTCGCCAGCGGCAACCGCGAGGTCTTCGAACTGGCCCGGGCCGCCGAGTTCATCTCCAACGACCACGACGTGGAGGGAGAACGGCGCGGATACCTGGGCGTCACCATCCCGCCACCGTCGGAGAAAGCGAGGCAGATCCAGGGCGGGTTCCTGGAGATGGACCCGCCCGGGCAGCGCCACTACCGCCAGTCGCTCAACCCCTACCTCTCCCCGGCCGCCATGAGCCGCTGGATCCCGGTCATCGACGAGGTGGTGCGGGCCGCCATCGACGAGAAGATCGAGTCCGGCCGGATCGACTTCGTCGACGACCTCGCCAACGTCGTCCCGGCCGTCCTCACCCTGGCGATGATGGGCATCCCGCTCAAGGACTGGACCGTCTACAACGAGCCGGCGCATGCCTCCGTCTACACACCGCCGGACTCGCCCGACATGAAGCGGGTCGCCGAGATGGGCCGCAACATGGCCGTCGGCCTGGCCAGGGCCATCGCGGAGATCCGCGCCAACCCCAGGCCCGGACTGGTGGACGCACTGATCCACGCGGACATCAACGGCGAAAACCCGCCGGACAGCGAACTCGTGGGCGTACTTGCCCTGTTGATCGGCGGCGGCTTCGACACCACGACCGCGCTCACCGCGCACGCGCTGGAGTGGCTCGGGGAGAATCCCGCTGAGCGGGACCGCCTCAGCCGCGACCGGGACACCCTGCTGGACTCTGCCACGGAAGAGTTCCTGCGGTTCTTCGCGCCCGCGCCGGGCGACGGACGCACGTTCTCCGCCGACTGCGAGATCGCCGGAACACGGTTCAAGGAGGGAGAACGGCTCTGGCTGTCCTGGGCGATGGCCAACCGCGACCCCTCCGTCTTCCCCGACCCCGACACCATCCATCTGGAACGCCCGGCCAACCGGCACAGCAGCTTCGGCCTCGGCATCCACCGCTGCATCGGATCCAACGTCGCCCGTACGGTCTTCAAACGCATGGTCACCCAGGTGTTCGACCGTATGCCCGACTACCGGTGCGACCCGGAGGGCACAGTGCACTACGAGACCATCGGCACCATCCAGGGCATGCGCCACCTCCCGGCGACCTTCACCCCGGGCCCCCGGCTCGGCGCCGGGCTCGACGAGACCCTGGAGAAGCTGCAGCGGGTCTGCGACGAGCAGCGGATCGCCGAGCCGGTGACGGTTCGCAGGGCGAAGGCGCAGATCGCCGAATGACCGACGAGACACCCGACACGCCGGGGCGGGCCGCGCCGGAGATCACGGAGGAGAACGCCTTCTTCTGGACCTCCGGCGCGGACGGCCGACTGCGCCTGACGGAGTGCGGGTCCTGCGCGGCCCTCATCCATCCGCCGCAGCCGGTGTGCCGCTACTGCCACGGGCACGAGACCGGCGTGCGGGCCGTCTCCGGCTTCGCGACCCTGATCGGCTTCACCGTCAACCACCGTTTCCCCGCACCCGGGTTGCCGACGCCGTTCGTCGTCGCCCAGGTCGCCATCGAGGAGGACCCCCGGGTCCGCCTCACCACGAACACCGTCCAATGCGAGCCCGACCAGCTGAGGTTGGGCATGCGCATGGAGGTCGTCTTCGAACGGGCAACCGAGGACGCGTGGCTCCCCTTGTTCCGCCCGGCGGCCGACCAGAAGACCCCGGCGCCCTTCCCCATGGACGCCATCGAACCCAGCCAATTCCGTTCCCACGTACGCCCGATGGTGACCCCGGAGAAATTCGAGGACAAGGTCGCGATCACCGGTGTCGGCGCCTCGGAGATCGGGCGCCGCCTCCTCGTACCGCCCCTGTCGCTGACGGTGCAGGCCTGTGAACGGGCCGTCGCCGACGCCGGGTTGACCATCGCCGACATCGACGGTCTGGCGGCCTACCCGGGCGCCGGGGCGTACGGAGGCTTCGCCGAGGGCGGAGTCCTCGCGCTGGAGGCCGCGTTGGGTGTCCGGCCCACCTGGTACAACGGCGGCAGCGAGACCTTCGGCCCCGGCGGCTCACTGGTCGCGGCGATGCTCGCGGTCGCGGGCGGGCTGGCCCGGCATGTGCTGTGCTTCCGTACGGTGTGGGAGTCGTCGTACGGCGAACTGGTCAAACGCGGCCGGATCACCCCGCCCGGCGGCCCGGCGGCGGCGGGCTGGATGAAGCCCTTCGGCGCGATCTCGGCCTCGCACACCCTCGCCATGAACGCGCAACGCCACTTCCACCGCTACGGCACCACCCGCGAGACCCTCGGCTGGATCGCCCTCAACCAGCGGGCGAACGCCGCGCTCAACCCCACAGCGATCTACCGCGACCCGCTGACCATGGACGACTACCTCCAGGCCAGAACGGTCACCACCCCCTTCGGGCTGTACGACTGCGACGTGCCCTGCGACGGATCGGTCGCCGTGATCGTGTCCGCCGTGGACGCGGCCCGGGACCTCGCCAGACCGCCCGTCCTCGTCGAGGCGGTCGGCACGCAGATCCTCGAACGCATCGAGTGGGACCAGAGCACCCTCACCCACGAACCCCAGGTGCTCGGCCAGTCCGCCCACCTGTGGACCCGCACCTCGCTGCGGCCGACGGACGTCGACGTCGCACAGCTCTACGACGGCTTCACCTTCAACTGCCTTTCCTGGATCGAGGCGTTGGGCTTCTGCGGGATCGGTGAGGCCAAGGACTTCCTGGACGGCGGCAAGAACATCGCCCGTGACGGCCTGCTGCCCCTGAACACCCACGGCGGACAGCTGTCCCACGGTCGCACCCACGGCCTGGGCCTGGTCCACGAGGCGATCACCCAACTGCGCGGCGAGGCCGACGCACGTCAGGTGCCGGGCGCCCGGATCGCCGTGGTCAGCACCGGAGGACTCACCCCCAGCGGTGCGATCCTCTTCCGGTCCGATACATGAGCCGACACATGACCGGTGCCTCACGCGTCGTCGTCGACGTGGACGGCATCCCCGTATCGGCCCTGCTGCGCGAGGTACGGCAACCGCGCGCCGTCGTCCTCGCGCTGCACGGCGGGGCCGCTTTCTCCGGCTACTTCGACTACCCGGACCGGCCCCGGCTGTCCCTGCTGCGCACCGGCGAGGCCCTCGGCTTCACCGTCATCGCCATCGACCGCCCGGGATACGGCAGTTCGGCCCCGTACGCCGACGAGTTCACGTGCGCGGAGCGGCGCGTCGACGTCGCCTACCGGGCCGTGGAGCGACTCCTCGCGGCCCGCCCGCGCGGGGCCGGCGTCTTCGTGTGGGCCCACTCCATCGGCAGCGAACTCGGTGTCCGCATGGCGGCCGACGAACGGCGCGGACCGGACCTGCTCGGCCTGGAACTCGCCGGCACCGGACGCCGCCACCACGACGACGCGGCCGGAATCCTCGGCGACTGGCGGCACCGGCCGCCGAACAGCGGGGTACGCGACCTGCTGTGGCAGCCGTCCCGCCTGTACGCCGACGACGTGGTCGGCGGCGCCCGCATCTCCTCGCGCTCACCCGCGTACGAGGGTGCCGTGGCCCGGAGCTGGATCGACACGTTTCCCCAGCTCGCCCCCCTGATCCGCGTCCCCGTCCACTACACGCTCGGTGAACACGAGCGGGTCTGGAGCTCGGGGCCCTCGGCGCTCGCCGACATCGCCTCCCTGTTCACCGCGTCGCCCCGGGTCGCCGTCGACGAACAGGCGGGCGGCGGACACAACTTGAGCATTGGGTTGACGTCTTTGGCCTATCACCTCAAGGTGCTCTCGTTCGTTGAGGAGTGCGTGCTCGCACGCGAGGAAGCAGAAGCGGCGGCGGACGTCGCCGAACGGCAGCAGGGGAGGGCGAGTTGACGAACGCGGAAGCGGTCGCGGTGCTGGTCGTCAGAGTGGTCCTGGGCGTCATCATGATCGCGCACGGGCTCAACCACTGGCGGGGCGGCGGAAAGATCGAGGGCACGGCCCGCTGGTTCGGCGGGCTCGGGCTGCGGCACGGGACGCTGCAGGCGTGGATGAGCGTGATCACCGAGGTCGGCGCGGGCGCGCTGTTGGTCCTCGGCCTGTTCACCCCGCTGGCCTGCGCGGCGGTGGTCTCGGTGATGCTGGTCGCGGGGCTGCTCGCCCACCGGCCCAACGGGTTCTTCGTGTTCAAGGACGGCTACGAGTACGTCCTGATGCTGGCCGCGATCTCCCTGGCGCTCGGCGTGCTGGGACCCGGCACGGTCTCCGTGGACCACGCTGCCGACATCGAGGTCACCGGTTGGGCCGGGGGCGGCATCGCACTCGGGGTGGCCGTGGTGGCGACGGCGGGCCTGCTGGCGACGTTCTGGCGGCCCGAGCGTCCCGAACGGGCCGTGAAGACGGAGGACCCGGCTGTCAGCGGAGTGGCAGGGCAGGAGACCGGCTGATGCGTGTGGGGTTCATCGGGCTCGGAAGCCAGGGCGGGCCCATGGCACGGCGGATCGTCGACGCCGGTTTCACGACGACGCTGTGGGCGAGAAGACCCGCCTCGCTGACCCCGTTCGCCGGCACTGCCGCCCAACGTGCTGTGTCCGCTGCCGAGTTGGCGTCCGCCAGTGACCTGGTGTGCGTCTGTGTCGGTGACGACGCGGACGTCGAGGAGGTCGTCGTCGGCGACGAGGGTGTGCTCGCCGGGCTCCGGCAGGGCGGGGTGATCGCCGTGCACAGCACCGTCCACCCCGACACCTGCCGTCGGCTCGCCGACAGGGCCCGGCTGCGCGGGGTCGCTCTGGTCGACGCGCCGGTCAGCGGTGGCGGCGCGGCGGCGGCCGAGGGGCGGCTGCTGGTGATGGTCGGGGGCGAGTCCGGGACCGTCGCGTTCTGCCGACGGGTGTTCGAGACGTACGGCGATCCGGTCGTCCACATGGGTCCGCTGGGCTCGGGGCAGGTCGCCAAGCTGCTCAACAACGCCCTGTTCACGGCGAATCTGGCGACCTCCGCCGACGTGCTCGCCCTCGGGCGCACCCTCGACGTGGACCCCGCCGGTCTCGCCGACGTCCTCGCGCACGGCAGCGGGGCGAGTTTCGCGCTCGGCCGGGTCGCCGCGGCCGGCGGCACCCTCGACCGGATCGCCACCCATGGCGGACCGCTGCTGCGCAAGGACGCCCGGCTGCTGGCAGACCTCGCCGCGGAGGCCGGCACTCCGGCGGGCGTGACCGTGATGCGGACGGCCGACGACGCCCTCGCCGTCATGGCGGCAATCGACCGGCCGCTGGTCTCCGCCAGGCGGGTCCCAGGATAGTTCCCCTGAATGGAAATGTCCTTCTCATTATTTGCGAGCGTTGCTATCGTCTGTCGTCAGGGTGACGAAGGGAGCGGTACAGGCCGTGAACGACTTCGAGGCGATCGACTTCTTCCGGGACGAGGGGGCCGTCGCGGACCCGTATCCGTACTTCGAGGCCCTGCGCGGCCAGTGCCCCGTCCAGCGCGAGAACCATCACGACGTGATGATGGTGACGGGCTACGACGAGGCCGTGCAGGTCTTCAGCGACTCCGAGACGTTCTCCTCGTGCGTGTCGGTGACCGGGCCCTTCCCGGGGTTCCCGGTGCCGCTGGAGGGCGACGACATCAGCGAGCTGATCGAGCGCCACCGGGACGAACTCCCCATGAGCGACCAGCTGCCGACCTTCGATCCTCCCCTGCACACGGCTCATCGCGGGCTGCTGATGCGGCTCATCACGCCGAGGCGTCTCAAGGAGAACGAGGCGTCCATGTGGCACCTCGCCGACGCCCAGCTGGACGAGTATCTGGCCGCGGGCGAGGGCGACTTCATCGGCGGCTTCGCCGGCCCCTTCACCCTGCGGGTCATCACCGACCTGCTCGGCATCCCCGAGGCCGACCGGGACGAGTTCGCCGAGAAACTCAACCGGCCGCACTCCGACGCGGGCGTCGGCAGCACCAAGGGCGAGATGACGCACACGCCCCTGGAGTACCTGTACGAACGGTTCGCGGAGTACGTCGAGGACCGCCGCCGCGAACCCCGCGACGACGTGATCACCGGCCTCGCCATCGCCACCTTCCCCGACGGCTCGACCCCCGACGTCGCCGACGTCGCCCGCGTCGCCACCAACCTCTTCGCGGCCGGCCAGGAGACCACCGTCCGGCTGCTGGGCAACGCGCTCCAGATCATCGCCGAACAGCCCGAGATCCAGGCCCTGTTGCGGGCGGAACGCGACCGCATCCCGAACTTCGTCGAAGAGGTGCTGCGGATGGAGAGCCCCATCAAGGGCGACTTCCGGCTCTCCCGCGTACCGGCCACGGTGGGCGGGGTCGACATCCCGGCCGGCACCACGCTCATGGTCCTGAACGGCGCCGCGAACCGCGACCCGCGCCACTTCGAGGACCCGCAGACCTTCGACGCCACACGGGCCAACGCCCGCCACCATCTTGCGTTCGGCCGCGGCGTCCACACCTGCCCCGGCGCGCCCCTCGCCCGGGCCGAGGGCCGCGTGGCCATCGAGCGCGTCCTCGACCGTACGGCCGACATCAGGATCTCCGAGGAGGTGCACGGCCCCGCCGACGCCCGCCGGTACCGGTACCTGCCGACGTACATCCTGCGCGGACTGACCGACCTCGGCCTGGAGTTCACGCCGGCAGGGGAGCGCGCCCGATGAAGGCCACCGTGGACGAGGACCGCTGCCGGGGGCACGGCGTGTGCTGGACGCTGTGCCCCGAGGTCTTCGACCTCACCGACGACGGGTACGCCGAGGTGCTGGTGCCCGAGATTCCCGCCGAGCACGAGAACGCGGTGCGGACCGCCGTCGGCAGTTGCCCCGAGCGGGCCATCGTGCTGAGCTGAGGCCGGCCCGCACAGTGAACCGAGAGGACAGGCAGATGCCCAAGGGATATGTCATCGTCACCGAGGCCATCAAGGATCCGGTGGGTATGGAGGCCTACGCCCGCGCCGCCGGGGCGACGCTGGCCGCGAGCGGCGCGTCGATCCTGGCCGTCGACGACGGGCCGCAGCAACTGGAGGGCGAGTGGCACGGCGACCGGACCATCGTCCTCGAGTTCGAGTCGGTGGAGGTGGCCCGTGCCTGGTACGAGTCCGCCGAGTACGAGAAGGCCAAGCCCCTGCGGCACGCGGCGGCCGACAGCAACATGGTGATCGTCGCCGGTTTCGAGCCGCCCGCCGGGAACGGCTGACGCCGCCCTGTCACCGCGACCGGGTCTTCACGGCACGCCAACGCCCGCCGCGCAGGCGGGCGTTGGCGTGCCGTGCCGTGCGTTGCCCGGCCCCGGAACTGGCAGGCGTGCGGCAGTGGCCGCAGGAGGCACTTGTGTGGTGTGGTGACCGTACCGGCACATCGGTGTGCCGGTGGCGGAGAAGGTGACGCGTGGAGACGACGGCCCGGCGTGAGGAAATCCTGGGTGCCGCCCTGGAAGTGTTCGCCGAGCGTGGCTACAGACGGGCCTCCATCGACGCGGTCGCCGAGCGGGCGGGGCTGACCCGGCAGGGCGTCCTGCACTACTTCCCCAGCAAGAAGCGCCTGTTGCGCGCGCTCCTGCAGCGCCGGGAGGACCTGGCCCGGGAGCATCTGGCCGCCGGCCACGCGGACAAGGACCTGCCGAGCCTGGTCGCCGAGGTCGTCGCCTACGACCATCAGAACGCCGGGCTCGTCCAGATCCACAGCGTGCTGGTGGCGGAGGGGATCATCGGCGGTGATCCCTCCGACGCGTTCTTCCACGACCACTACCGCTCGATCCAGGACAACACCGTCGCCCAGCTGACCGAGATCTACGGCGACCGCCTGCCCAGCGGCCTCACTCCTCGCGCCGCGGCGAGTGCCCTGGTCGCGATGCTCGACGGGATGCAGTTGCAGTGGCTGCTCGACGACGAGCAGTCCGACTACCCCGACATCATGCGGGACGTGATGACCCTTCTGATCGGGTCCACGCCCGGATGAACCCGGCCATGGCCGTCACCGTCCCGGACCGCAACCGCTCGGCGTCCTCCCACACCCGCAGATCCACGGCGACCCCGGAACGGGCCGCGCGGGAGGCGAAGCCCAGTGAGTCGTCCAGCAGCGGATCGGTTCCCGCCACCAGCAGTTGGACCGGCGGCAGCCCGTGCAGATTCGCGTGCAGGGGACTGAGCAGCGGGTTGGCCGGCTCGGTGCCGGCCGTGTAAAGGGCGGCGCGCAACCGGAGTTCGTCGAGGTCGAAGGCTGGCTCGGCCGCCGCGTTGAACAACAGGCTGGGCGCGTCCAGGGTGAGATCGAGCAGTGCCGAGCCGAGCACCGCACACTGCGGCGCCGCGGCCCCCATGTCCCGCAGCCGCACCAGCAGGGAGGCCGCGAGCCCGGCGCCGAGCCGCTCCCCGGCCAGCGCCACCGGCCCCAGGGCCCGGCAGGAGTCGTACACCGCGTGCACGTCGTCGAGGGCGCCCGGGAACGAGGAGCGGTAGCGCGGACAGACGACCACCGCTCCGGTGCGCAGCGCGAGCCGCCCGGCCAGGTCGAGGGCCGACTCCGGGGTGCCGGCGAGATGCCGGTCGCCGTGCAGATGGAGGATCACGAGACCGGTGGGGTCAGGCGGAGTCACGACCGGCCCGATCGGGCTCGACTCGACCCGTACAGGGCCGACTTGACCCGCATCGGCTGCCGCATCACCCGGCCGGACAGGTCGTACGTCGGTCAGGTCGGGCTGCGTGTGGGCGGGTTCGGGCGACGGGCGCGGACGGTCGGTCCCGGCCTGTGCCAGGCGCCCGGGGCCGCTGTGTTGGCCTGTGGTGGCGATTCGGGCCTGCGTGGGGTGGGCCGTACTTGTGTCGACCACCGTGTCGGGTGCCTCCACGCGTACGTCGGTCGACTCGGGCCGTACGTGGGCGGGTTCGGCCGGCGGCACGGGGCGGTCGGCTCCGGCTTGTGCCAGGAGGCCGGCGCCGACGGATTCTCCGCCTGCGGTCCCAACTCGTGTGTCATCCACGGGACATCACCCTTTCCGCTGCCTGCCAGTGCTCCTCGGACACCCACAGGCGGGCGAAGGCGTGGGCCGCCTCGTTCGGCGTCAGGTTCCCCGACACCACCCGCTTGATCTCCTGTGCGGGGCGGGTGGCGAGCTGGCGGGCCAGGGTGCGCCAGCCCTCCTCGAAGGCGGCCCTGGGCAGTACCCGGTCCACCAGGCCGAGGCGTTCGGCCTCCGGCGCGTCGAGTATCTGCGCGGTGCCGGCGAGCAGGAGTGCCCGGCCCCTGCCGACCAGCGCGGCGAGGCGTTCGGCGCCGCCCCACGCGGGCATGATCGCCAGGGCCGTCTGGTTGAAGCCGATCCTGATGTCGTCGGCCGCGATCCGGATGTCGGCGGCCACCGCGACCTCGGCGCCGCCGCCGAAGGCGTGCCCGTTGAGGGCGGCGATCACCGGCCCGGGGAAGGCGGCCAGCCGGTCGCAGACGCCGCGCATCCGCAGGGCCATCGCCAGCGCCTCGTCCTCGGTACGGATCGCGGCGAGTTCCTTGAGGTCCCCGCCGGACACGAACGCCCTGTCGCCCGCGCCCGTGATGACCAGGGCCCGGGCGTCCGCCGCCGCGTCGAGGGCCTGGTCCAGCTCGTCCATGGTGGCCGGCGCGATGGCGTTGCGGGCGTGCGGACGGTTGATGGTGATGACCGCCAGGCCCTCGTCCAGTTCGAGTTCGAGATCAACCATGTGTGCCTCTTCGGTCGGTGGGGCGCGGACTTCGGTTCCCGGGGGGCTCAGCTCTCGTACTCGACCGTGACGTGCGGGGTCACCGGTTCGCCCTGGCAAGTAAGCACCCAGCCCTCGGCGACCTCGTCGTCGTCCAGCGCGTGGTTGACGCGCATCTTGGCCTCGCCCTCGGTGAGGCGGGCGATGCAGGTGCCGCAGTTGCCCATCTCGCAGGAGAACGGCGGCATGAGACCGGCCCGGCGGGCGCTCTCCAGCAGCGACTCGCGGGGATGCTGGTCGACCGTGCGGCGCTTCCCGGCGAGAGCGACGGTGACCGTGCCGCCACCGGGCAAGAGCGTGGTGGCTGACACCTCGACCGTCGGAGCCGGCACCGAGAAGCGCTCGACGACGATCTGCCCGGACTGGACACCGTCCGCGAGAAGCGTGTTCTCGGAGAGTGCCATGAAGGGCGCCGGCCCGCAGAGATAGAAGTCCGCGCCCAGGTCGCCGCCTACGAACTCGCTTACCTCGGCCCCGCTCACGAGGCCTTGTCGGTCATCGAGGTGGTGGCGGACCTCGAAGCGGTCAGGGTGCCGTTTCACCAGGTCGGCCAGCGTGTCGCCGAAGATGACCGAGTCCTCGTCCCGGTTGGCGGCCAGGACCCGTACCCGCCGTCCGGTGGTGGCCAGCGCGGTCTTCACGAGGGAGAGGATCGGCGTGACCCCGCTGCCTCCGCAGAGCGCGACCAGTGGCGCCGTGCCCTCGCGCAGACAGAACACGCCTGCCGGGGACGTGGTCTCGATGAGGTCGCCGGGCGCGAGGTGGTCGTGCATCCAGTTCGACACCAGACCGCCCGGAACCCGCTTCACCGTGGTCATCAACTCGCTGTCGGTGTCCGGGGAACTCGACATCGAGTAGCTGCGCAGGGCGCCGCACGCGCGCACCGTCAGGAACTGCCCGGCGCGATAGGGGAAGGGAGCGTCGAGTACGTATGTGCGCGTGTCGGCTGTCTCCTGGACGATCCGCTTGATCCGGACCGGGTGGAAACCGTGGTCTCGTACCATGTGTGGAATTTACCTTCTCTCTCTGCGAGAGTGCAATTCTCGCTACAAGGGAGGGAGTTCCCGCGATGCGAACGATCCCCACGCGCACAGTCCCCGCCGAGCTCGCCAAGCGCTATGAGGCGGAGGGCTGGTGGACCCGCGACACGCTCGGAGACCTGCTCGCGCACGGGCTGACGGCCGCCCCCGACACGGAGTTTCGCGTGCACTCGGTGGTGCGGCCGTGGACGGGAACCTTCGCCGACGTCGAGCGGGTCGCACGCCGACTGGCGGCCGGTCTCAGGGCCCGCGGGGTGGGCCCCGGCGACGTGGTCGCGTTCCAGCTGCCCAACTGGATGGAGGCGGCGGCGGTCTTCTGGGCGTCGGCGTTCCTCGGCGCGGTCGTCGTGCCGGTCGTCCACTTCTACGGGCGCAAGGAGGTCGGCTACATCCTGGACGCCGTCCGACCGCGTGTCTTCGTCACCGCCGCCCGCTTCGGCCACCTGGAACACCAGCCGGACCTGAGCGCGGACGTGCCCGTGGTCGGCGTCGTCGGGCGGGACTTCGAGGACCTGCTCGCCGGCGAACCCCTGTCCGGGGTCCTCGCGACGGACCCGGCGGGCGCGGCGCTGATCGCCTTCACCTCCGGAACGACCCGTGACCCCAAGGGAGTTGTGCACAGCCACCAGACCCTCGGCTTCGAGACCCGCCAACTGGCCGGGCTCTACCCGCCCGACCGGGGCCGCCAGCTCACCTCGGCACCTGTCGGCCACTTCATCGGCATGGTCAACGCCTTCCTCATCCCCGTCCTGGACGGCACCCCGGTGGACCTCGCCGACGTCTGGGACCCCGGCACGGCCCTCGACCTGATGAAGAGGGACCGGCTGACGGTCGGCGGCGGCGCCGCGTACTACCTGACGAGCCTCCTCGACCATCCCGACTTCACGCCCGCCCACCTCGCCGGCATGAAGTACGCGGGCCTCGGCGGCTCCGCGGTCCCGGCCGCCGTCACCGACAGGCTGGCGCGCCTAGGGATCACCGTCTTCCGCTCGTACGGCAGCACGGAGCACCCGTCGATCACCGGCTCCCGCCACACCGCGCCCGAGGCCAAGCGCCTCTACACCGACGGCGGCACCCTGCCCGGCGTCGAGGTCAGGCTCGCCGAGGACGGCGAGATCCTCAGTCGGGGACCGGATCTCTGCCTCGGCTATACCGACCCCGCGCTGACCGGCCGGGCCTTCGACGCCGACGGCTGGTACCGCACCGGAGACATCGGGGTCCTCGACGACGACGGCTATCTCACGATCACCGACCGCAAGGCCGACATCATCATCCGGGGCGGCGAGAACATCGGCGCGCTGGAGGTCGAGGAGGTGCTCCTCGCCCTGCCGGGTGTCGCGGAGGCCGCTGTGGTGGCCGTACCCGACGAGCGGCTCGGCGAACACGCGGCGGCCGTACTGCGCCTGAAACCCGGTCGCCCGGCGCCCACGCTCGACGAGATGCGCGCCCACCTCGACCGCGTGGGCCTCGCTCGGCAGAAGTGGCCGGAGGAACTGCATGTCGTCGACGAGTTCCCGCGCACCGCGAGCGGCAAGGTCCAGAAGTTCGTTCTTCGCAAGGGCATTGCGAGCCGCAAGAAGTGAGAATATCATTCTCACAATCTGCGAAGGAGGATCTCAATGCCGTCGCGCGAGCTGCCGTATCCGCTTTTCGACGCGGACAACCACCTGTACGAGACCGAAGAGGCGCTGACCAGGCACCTCCCCAAGCAGTACGAAGGCGCGATCCAGTACGTGCAGGTGAACGGCCGTACGAAGATCGCGATCCGGGGGCAGATCAGCGAGTACATCCCCAACCCCACCTTCGAGGTGGTCGCCCGCCCCGGGGCGATGGAGGACTACTTCAAGTTCGGCAACCCGGACGGGAAGAGCCGCCGGGAGATCTTCGGCGAGCCGATGCGCTCCATCCCCGCCTTCCGTGAACCCGGGGCCCGGCTGGAGCTGCTGGACGAGCTCGGAGTGCAGAAGACGCTGATGTTCCCGACGCTCGCCAGCCTCATCGAGGAGCGGATGCGGGACGATCCCGAACTGATCCACGCGGTGATCCACTCGCTCAACGAGTGGCTGCACGAGACATGGGGCTTCAACCACAAGGACCGCATTCTCACCACACCGGTCATCACCCTGCCCATCGTCGACAAGGCGATCGCGGAGCTGAACTGGGCGGTCGAGCGCGGCGCCAGGGCGATCCTGGTGCGCCCCGCCCCGGTGCCCGGCTACGGCGGCTCGCGCTCCTTCGCGGCGCCCGAGTTCGACCCGTTCTGGAAGCGCGCCGTCGAGACCGGCGTCCTGGTCGCGATGCACTCTTCGGACAGTGGCTACGCCCGGTACACCAGCGACTGGGAGGGCGGGACCAACGAGATGCTCCCGTTCAAGCCCAACGCCTTCCGTACGGTGTCCGAGTGGCGGCCGATCCAGGACGCGGTGGCCGCGTGGGTGTGCCACGGCGCCCTGTTCCGGGTCCCGGGGCTGAAGATCGCGCTGATCGAGAACGGCTCCTCCTGGGTGGCGCCCTTGCTCGACCAACTCCGGGACGTCTACAAGAAGATGCCGAACGAGTTCCTGGGCGACCCGGTACAGGCGGTCAAGGACAGCATCCACGTCAGCCCGTTCTACGAGGACGACCTCAGCGACCTCATCGACCTGATGGGCGTGGACCGGGTGCTGTTCGGCTCGGACTACCCGCACCCCGAGGGCCTGGCCCAGCCGCAGAGTTACGTCGAGGCCATCCAGCATCTGAGCGTCACGGACCAGGCCAAGATCATGGGCGGCAACCTCTCCAGGCTGATCCCGGGATGAAGTGGGAGACCATCCCGCGGATGGTGCTGAGCGCAGCCGACCGATTCGGTGACGCCGAAGCGGTCGTCGACGGCGAACTCAGGCTCACCTTCACCGAGTTGGTCGACCGGGTGCGCACGGCCGCGGGCGCCTTCGCCGCGGCCGGGATCGAGAGGGGCGACCGGGTCGCGATCTGGGCACCCAACTCGGCCGAGTGGATCGTCGCTGTTTTCGGGCTGCTCACCGCCGGCGGGGTACTCGTCCCGGTCAACACCCGGTTCAAGGCGGCCGAGGCCCACGACATCGTCCGGCGCAGCGGGGCCAAGCTCGTCCTGGTCGAGGCGGGCTTTCTCGGCCTGGACTTCGAGGGCCCGCCGGGAGTGCCGGTGATCGACCTCAAGTCGGGCTTCCTGGCCAGCGGTTCGCCGTTCGAGCGGGCGGTGAGCGGCGACGACGTCAGCGACATCACGTTCACGTCCGGGACCACCGGGCGGCCCAAGGGCGTCCTGATGACCCACGCGCAGACGCTCCGCCTGTACGGGGAGTGGTGCGACCTGGCCACCTTGCGTGAGGGCGACCGCTATCTGATCGTCAACCCGTTCTTCCACATCTTCGGCTACAAGGCGGGCCTGATCGCCTCCCTGATCCGGGGCGCGACCATCCTGCCCGTGCCCGTCTTCGACGTGGACCGCGTCCTCGATCTGGTGGAGCGCGAGAAGGTGACGGTCCTGCCCGGCCCGCCCACGCTCTACCACTCGCTCCTGGCGGCGGGGGACCGGCACGACCTGTCCTCCCTGCGGGTGGCGGTGACCGGCTCCGCCGACATCCCCGTCGAGCTGATCCGCCGGATCATCAGCGACCTGCCCTTCCAGCACATCATGACCGGGTACGGCCTGACGGAGGCGGGCACGGCCACCGCCTCCCGCCCCGGTGACTCCTTCGAGGACATCGCGACGACGGTCGGCACCCCCTGCGAGGGCGTCGAGGTGAGCGTCGCGGACGACGGCGAGGTCCTGATCCGCGGCTACAGCGTCATGCGCGGCTACCTCGACGATCCCGCCGCCACCGCCGAGGCGATCGACGCGGACGGCTGGCTGCACACCGGAGACCTCGGCACCCTCGACGACCGGGGGCACCTGAGGATCGTCGGCCGTAAGAAGGACATGTTCATCGTGGGCGGCTTCAACGCCTACCCGGCGGAGATCGAGGGCTTCCTCCTCGAACACCCGGCCGTCGCGCAGGCCGCCGTGATCGGCGTACCGGACGAGCGGCTCGGACAGGTCGGCAAGGCGTTCGTCGTCCGTAGCGCACCCGCCTCGGCGGACGAGCTGATCGCCTGGAGCCGTGAACGGATGGCCGGGTTCAAGGCACCCCGGTTCGTGGAGTTCCTCGAAGAACTGCCGTTGAACGCCACCGGCAAGGTGATGAAGGACCAGCTGAGATGACGCGACCGGACGAGACCGCTTCAGGCATCCCGCTCCAGGCGGTCTACGGACCCGCCGACCGGGGTGCCGACCCGCCCGAGCCCGGCAACTACCCCTTCACACGCGGCAACTACGCGACCGGCTACCGGGGACGGCTGTGGACACTGCGCCAGTACTCGGGCTTCGGCACGGCCGAGGAGTCCAACCGCCGCTACCGCTATCTGCTCGACCAGGGCGGCACGGGCCTGTCGGTCGCCCTGGACCTGCCCACGCAGTGCGGCTACGACTCCGACGACCCCGAGGTGACCGAGGAGGTCGGCCGCGTCGGCGTCGCCCTCGACACCCTCGCCGACGCCGAGATCCTCTTCGAGGACATCCCCCTCGACAGGATCAGCACCAGCTTCACCATCAACGGCACCGCGGCGATCCTCCTCGCCTTCTACGTCGCCGCCGCCGAACGGGGGGGCGTGCCGCGCGCGAAACTCACCGGCACGATCCAGAACGACATCCTCAAGGAGTACGCGTCCAGGGGGACGTGGATCTGGCCCGCCCAGCCGTCCCTGCGGCTGATCGCCGACACCATCGAGTTCTGCGCCGCCGAGGTGCCCAGGTTCAACGCGATCTCGGTGGCCGGCTCGCACTTTCGCGACGCGGGCGCCAACGCCGTGCAGGAGATGGCGTTCACACTCGCCGACGGGATGACGTACGTCGACACGGTGCTGGAACGCGGTCGGATGACGGTCGATCAGTTCGCCCCGCAGATCTCCTTCTTCTTCTACACCCACGGCGATTTCTTCGAGGAGATCGCCAAGTACCGTGCTGGACGCAGGCGTTGGGCAACCATCGTCCGGGAGCGGTACGGTGCCACGACCGACAAGGCGTCGATGTTCCGCTTCGGTTGCGTGGCCGGCGGGGCCTCCCTCTACGCGCCCCAGGCGCAGAACAACACCGTCCGGGTGGCGTACGAGGCGCTGGCCTCCGTACTCGGCGGCGTCCAGTCGATGTTCACGGCCGCCTGGGACGAACCGTTCGCGCTGCCCAGCGAGGAATCGGCGACCCTGGCCCTGCGCACCCAGCAGATCCTCGCCCACGAGACCGGCGTGACCCGGGTCGCGGACCCGCTCGGCGGCTCGTACTTCGTCGAGGCGCTCACCGACACGACCGAGGCACGGATCGTCGAGATCATGGACGACCTGGAGCGGTACGGGGGCATGGTCCGTGCCATCGAGGACGGCTACCTGCAAGGACTCATCGCCGACGAGGCCTACCAGCTGCACCTGGACGTCGAGGCCGGCACGCGCCCGGTCGTCGGCGTCAACCGGTTCGTCTCGGATGAGCCGCCGCCGGATCTGGCGACGTACGAACTGGACGCGGAGGGCCGCGACCGGCAGCTGAAACGCCTCGCCGACGTGAAGGCCACGCGAGACGCCGCCCTTGTACGGGAGCAGCTGTTCCGGCTGGCGCGCGCGGCGGACGGGACGGAGAACCTGATGCCCGTACTGATCGACTGCGCCAACGCCTACTGCACGGTGGGGGAGATGGTCGCCGCGCTGAAGGCGGTCTGGGGCGAGTTCCAGCAGCCGGTGGTGTTCTGATGGCCGCCGCCACCCGGATCCTGGTAGCCAAGCCCGGCCTGGACGGTCACGACCGGGGGGCCAAGATCGTCGCGCGGACACTGCGCGACGCCGGCTTCGAGGTCGTGTTCACCGGCATCCGCCAGCGCGTCGACACCATCGTGGCGACCGCCGTCCAGGAGGACGTGGCCGTGGTCGGGCTCAGCATCCTCTCCGGCGCGCATCTCGCCCTGACCACCAAGGTGGTCGAGGCGCTGCGGGCCGCCGGGGCCGACGACATCGCCGTCGTCGTGGGCGGCACCATCCCGCCGGCCGACGTACCCCGGATGCGGGCGGCGGGCGCGGCGGCGGTCTTCCCGACCGGCACGCCGCTCGACGTGCTCGTGGCGGAGATGCGGGCGCTGACGGGGAGCGCGGGGAGTTCGGCCACGGGCTCGTAGGACCTGCTCGACCACAGCTCTCAGCTCGAACTCAGCTCAAAGTCAGCTCGGAATCCTGTCGGACATCTGGAGGCACAGTGCGGGTCGGTGTGATGATCGGGCCGGAGCGTGGGGACTCCGCGCGCAAGGTCGCGCGGATGATCGACGACGTGACGTGGGCCGAGCAGGCGGGCCTCGACGCCGCGTGGGTGCCCCAGATACCCACGGACTTCGACGCGTTGACGGCCGTCGCGCTGATGGGCGCGCGGACCGGGCGGATCGAGATCGGGACGGCGGTCGTACCGCTCCAGGCCCAGCATCCGATCGCCCTCGCCCGGCAGGCACTGTCCGCGCAGGCGGCGACCGGGGGACGGCTGGCGCTGGGCGTCGGGCCCTCGCACCACTGGATCGTCCGGGACATGCTCGGGCTGCCCTACGAGCGGCCGGCCGCGTTCACCCGCGACTGCCTCGACGTCCTGGACGCGGCCCTGCGCGGCCCCGGCCCGGTCGACGTCGAGAACGCCACCTTCACCGTGCACAACCCGCTCGACCTCGGCCCGGTCGGCCCGCTGCCCGTCCTGATCGCCGCGCTCGGCCCGGTCATGCTGGCCCTCGCGGGGGAGCGCGCAGACGGAACCGTCCTCTGGATGGCCGACGAACGCGCGGTCGCCGACCACGTCGTCCCGCGCATCACCAAGGCGGCCTCAGGCGCGGGCCGCCCGGCACCCAGGGTCGTCGCGGGCATCCCGGTCTGTCTGTGCCGCCCGACAGAGGTCGACGCGGCTCGCGAACGCGCCAGCCGCATCCTCGGGGAGGCCGAGATCTCGCCCAACTACCAGCGACTGCTGGACTACGGCGACGCCCGCGGCATCGGAGACCTGTGCGCGGCCGGCGACGAGACGGCCATCCTGGCCCGGTTCCGCCGCTTCGCCGACGCCGGAGTCACCGACCTGTCGGTACGGCTGCTGCCGATCGGCGAGGGCAGGGAAGAACTGGTCGCCTCCAAACGCCGTACGCGGGACATGCTGGCCGCCCTCGCGGCGGAAGTGCGATGAACCCCGGGCCGACGGCCGGGCCACTGGCGGGCATCCGGGTCCTGGAGGTCGGCCACATGCTGGCGGGCCCCTACGCCACGATGATGCTCGCGGACCTGGGCGCCGAGGTCACGAAGATCGAGCCGCCGGGCGGGGACATCTCGCGGCAGGTGAGCGACGCCTACTTCGCCAGCCTCAACCGGGGCAAGCGCAGCGTCCGCCTGGACCTGACGACCGTGGAGGGCCAGGACCGACTCGGCGAACTCGCTGCCGACGCCCACGCGTTGCTCGTCAACCTCAAGCCCTCGGCCATCCATCGGCTGGGGCTCACCTACGAGGCGCTGCGGAAGTGGAACGAGCGGATCGTGTGTGTCGCGCTGACCGGCTTCGGGCTGACCACGGGCGACGAACCCGCCTTCGACTACGTCGTCCAGGCCGCCACCGGAGTCGCCGCGCTCACCGGCGATCCCGACGGCCCGCCGACACTGCCCGGCTACTCCGCCGCCGACAACTCGACCGGCCTCACAGCGGCGTTGGGCCTGCTCGCGCAGATCGTCTCGGGCCGTGGCGGCCAAGTCGACGTCTGCCTGCGGGACGTGATGCTGTCCCAGCTCAACTACCGTGCCTCCGCCTACCTCAACGAGGGCACCGAGCCACGGCGCCTGCCGCTCGGCGCGCACTCCTACTACGTACCGGCGCAGCTCTTCCCCACCGCCGAGGGTCACTTGGCGCTGTTCATCACCCACGACGGCTTCTGGAAGTCGTTCGCGGCCGAGGCGGGCGTCGGGGGTTTTCCGACCATGTCCGAGCGGGCGGCCCGGCGGGGAGAGGTCCTGGAGGCGGTCACGGCGGCCCTGGCGGGCGACACCGCCGTTGCCTGGGAAGCCCGGTTGCGGCCCCTGGGCGTACCGGCCGCCGCCGTACGCACGCTGCCGGAGGCACTCGCAGCCACACCTCAGGCAGTGGTGACGGCGGGTGACTACCGGCTGGTCCGCAGCCCGGTACGGATCGCCGGCCACGAGCCCGACTACCGGCCGCCGCCCCGGCTGGGCGAGCACAACCGTCCTGCCCCGCACGGTTCCGGTGAGAGTGAGGTGGTCGAGTCATGAGGGGCGAGGACCAGTTCCACCTCGGCATCGTCGCCCAGGACTTCGAGGGGACCCTGGCCGGTCTGTCGGCGGCGTTCGGTTACGAGTGGTGCGCGGAGATCACCGGCCCGCTGACCGTGACGCTGCAGACCGGCGAGGCTGAGGTACGGCTCAGCTGCGTGTACTCGCGGACCGCACCCCGCCTGGAGATCCTGCGGAGCATCCCCGGCACCCTCTGGGAAGCGGGGCCCGGCGGGGGCGTCCACCACGTCGGCTACTGGTCCGACGACGTCGGCGCGGACTGCGCCGGCCTCACCGACCTCGGATACACGGTCGAGGCCTCCCGCATCGGCTCCGCCGGGTCCGCCTTCGCCTTCCTGCGCGGCTCCGACGGTGTGCTCGTCGAACTCGTCGACCGGGCGGCACAGCCGATGCTGGAGAAGTTCTGGGCCGACGGAGGGGACAGGGTATGACCACCGTAGGTATCGCCACGGGCGCCGGGCGCGGAATGGGGCTGGCGTGCGCACGACGGCTGGTCGACACGGTGGACACGCTGCTGCTCGTCGACCGGGACGAGGCGACCGTGACGGCGGCGGCGAAGGAACTGGCAGCTGCCGGAGGGGGCGCGGCCGTCGAGCCGTTCGTCCTCGACATCACCGACCGGGTCGGCCTGGCCCGGCTCGCCGCGCGCTCCGCCGAACGGGGGACCCTGCGCGCCGTGGCCCACGCCGCCGGAATCTCGCCCATGATGGCCGACTGGCGGACGATCTTCGCGGTCGACCTGGTGGGCACCGCGCGGCTCGCCGAGGCTCTGCGCCCCCTCGCCACGGACGGCACGGCGCTGGTGTGCTTCGCCTCGATGGCCCCGCTGCTCGGCAACCTCGAAGCCGCCCCGGCCGTCGCAGCCGTCCTGGACGACCCGCTCGACGACGCCTTCCTCAACCGGCTCCACGACGCGCTGGGACCGGGCGTCGAGGACAGCGGCGCCGCCTACGCCTGGGCCAAGCACGGGGTCCACCGTCTCGTACGGCGTGAGGCGCTCCGGCTCGGACCGCTCGGCGCCCGTATCTGCTCGGTGTCGCCCGGAGTCATCGACACCCCGCAGGGCAGGCAGGAAGCCGCGAACCAGCCGACCATGGACGCGCTCGTACGCCGGTCCGCGACCGGCCGCCCGGGACACGCCGAGGAGGTCGCAGCCGGGGTCGCCTTCCTGCTCTCGGCCGAGGCGAGCTTCATCACGGGCGTCGACCTTCTGATCGACGGCGGCGCTTGTGCGGCGGTACGGGGACGGGCTGGGCGGTAGGACACATCCCTGAAATCCGGATGCCAACACATGCTGTCTGTGCGGCAGTCGGCATTCGCTTTCGGGTATCTGGATCCCCTCCTCAACCGACCGGCTCCGAGCGCTGCACGGTCCCCGTGATCCCGCCCGCGTCCTGCCCGGCCAGCCGTACCGCGGCCCGGCCCATCGCCTCCGGCGGCTCCACCATCTCCGGCGGGATCTCGCGGCCACCACCCGCCGCCTGCCACCCCTCCGTCAGGACGATCCGGGACGGGGCCAGGCAGTTGACGGCGATGTTGTCGGCCCGCAGGTCGGTGGCGAGCCCGAGGTAGAGCCGCTCGACGGCCGCCTTGGACACCCAGTACGCGTTGGCACCCCGGTCGGTCATCCCGACCCCGCTGGTCGTCACGGCCACCAGCGAGCCTCCGCCGCGCTCCCGGACGTACGGGATCACGGCCTTGGTGACGAGGAAGACCCCCGTCAGATTCACGTCCAGGCACAGCTGCCAGCGTTTGAGCGGCGTGGACTCGACGGGGCCGAGCCACAGCACCCCGGCGTTGGCGATCAGGATGTCGATGCCGCCGAACTCGGCGACGGTCGCCGCCACGGCCGCCTCCACCGACTGCTCGCTGCTGACGTCGCAGGGCACCGCGAGCGCCCGGCCGCCCGCCTTCGTGATCCCGTCGGCGACCGAGTGGATCGTCCCCGGCAGCCGGCCCGTCTCCTCGGACCGCGCGGCCACCGCCACCGACGCCCCCGCCTCCGCCAGCGCCACGGCGACCGCCCGTCCGATGCCCCGGCTGGCCCCGGCGACGAACGCGACCCTCCCCTTCAACGACCCACTGACGTCGCTCACTTGGGCGGGAACCTGAGCGCTCCGTCGAGGCGGATGACCTCGCCGTTGAGATAGCCGTTCTCGCAGATGTGCTCGACGAGCCCCGCGTACTCGGGGGAGCGGCCCATCCGCCGGGGATGCGGAACCTGGGGACCCCAGTAGGCCTCCAACTGGTCACCCGCCTTGCCGTAGGCCGGAGTGAGGAAGGTCCCCGGGGCGATGGTGACGACCCGGATGCCGAGCGGGGACAGGTCACGGGCGGCCACCAGCGTCATGCTCACGACCCCGCCCTTGGCCGCCGCGTAGGGGAGTTGGCCGATCTGGCCCTCGTACGCCGCGATCGAAGCGGTGTTGACGATGACTCCTCGGCCTCCGTCCTCGTGCGGCTCCTGCCTGGCGATGGCGGCGGCGGCCAGGCGCAGCACGTTGAAGACTCCGGTCAGATAGACCTCGATGGTCGTCCTGAAGCCATCGAGGCCGATCGGAGTGCCGTCCTTGCCGATCAGCCGACCGCCGCTCGCCGGGCCGCCGTGGCAGTCCACCGAGATCCGCAGCGGGCCCGCCGACTCCGCCTCGGCCAGCGCCGCCAGGACATCGTCCTCGCTGGTGGCGTCCGTCCGGACGTAGCGCACGCCGAGCTCCTGCTCCAGCGCCTTGCCCTTCTCGTCGGCGAGATCGGCGACGACCACCTTCGCCCCGGCCGTGTGCAGCCGGCGGACGGTGGCCTCGCCCAGGCCCCCCGCCCCACCGACGACGACTGCCGAGCTGCCACTGATCTGCATCAAGGTTTTCCTCTCTTGCAAGCAGGGCTCTAGTCAGATGAGAATAGCATTCTCATGAATATCACCATGCTGCTGGAGATGGCGAGCTCGGCCGGAGACCGGGTGGTGGCGACGGCGGACGGCCGTTCCCTGACCGCCTCGGAGTTGCTGGACCGCGCCCGGGCCGCAGCGCACCGCTTCCGGCGCCGTTCGGCCGTCCTCTACCTGGGCGCCAACCATCTCGCCTACCCCGTGGCCCTGTTCGGCGCGGCCCTGGCGGGAGTCCCCTTCATCCCCCTCAACTACCGCCTCGGCGAACACCAGTTGACCCGAATGCTGGACCGCCACCCGGGCGCCCTCGTACTGAACCCCGCCGACCTCGGTGAACTACTGGAAGCCGGGTGGGAGACGGGTGAGGTTGGCGGCGACGAACCGGCCCCGCAGGACCAGGACGCCGTCGCCGTCGTGCTCTACACCAGCGGGACGACGGCCGAGCCCAAGGCTGCCCTCCTGCGCCACCGCCACCTGCTGGCCTACGTGTTCAACACCCAGGAGTTCGCCTCGGCCGGGCCCGACGCCGCGACGCTCGTGGCGGTGCCCCCGTACCACGTGGCCGGTCTGATGAACCTGCTCACGAACCTCTACTCCGGGCGCCGGATCGTGTACCAGTCCGCCTTCGGGGCGCCCGAGTGGCTGGCGACGGTCCGACGCGAACGCGTCACCCACGCGCTGGTCGTCCCGACGATGCTCGCCCGCATCGTCGCCGAGGTCCCCGACGGCACCACCGCCCAGGCACCGACGCTGCGCAGCCTCGCGTACGGCGGCGCCCGCGCCCCGCGACCCGTCGTCGAACGGGCGCTGCGGGCCTTCCCGGACACAGGTTTCGTGAACGCGTACGGCCTGACCGAGACCACGTCCTCGATCGCCGTCCTCGGCCCCGACGACCACCGCGAGGCGCTGGCGTCCGACGAACCGGCGGTGCGCGACCGGCTCGGTTCGGTGGGGCGCGCGCTGCCCGGCGTCGAGATCCAGATCCGCGGCGAGGAGGCCGGCGAGGTTGTCCAAGTCGGCCGCACCGGGCTGGTGTTCGTGCGCGGGGAGCAGATCTCCGGCGAGTACGGCGGACGCGGTGCCGCGCTGGACGGTGACGGCTGGTTCGCCACCCGGGACCGGGGGCGGCTCGACGCCGACGGCTATCTGTTCATCGAGGGGCGCGCCGACGACACCATCATCCGGGGCGGCGAGAACATCGCTCCGGCCGAGATCGAGGACGTCCTCCTCACCCATCCCGGCATCGTCGAGGCGGCGGTGCTCGGGCTGCCCGACCCCGAGTGGGGGCAGCGGATCGTCGCCGTGCTCGTCGGGGAGGGCGACCCGGACGAGATCCGCGCCTGGGTCCGGGAACGTCTGCGCTCCGCCAAGACGCCCGACACCGTCGTCTTCCGCGCCGAACTGCCCAAGTCCGACACCGGAAAGCTGCTGCGCCGCACCCTGCTCGCCGACCTGGAGACCCCCCATGCCTGAAGCAGTCATCGTGTCCGCCCTGCGCACTCCCGTCGGCACCGCCTTCAAGGGCACGCTGCGCGACACCACGGCCTTCGACCTCGCCCACCACATCGTCGCCGCGGCAGCCGCCACGGACGGCGTGGACGCGTCCCTCATCGACGACATCGTCCTCGGCGAGGGGCTGTACGGCGGCGGAGTCATCGCCCGGCACGCCGCCGTGACCACCGGCCTCACCTGGGTGCCCGGGCTTGCCCACAACCGGCACTGCGCGGCCGGTCAGGCGGCCGTCCAGAGCGCGGCGGCGAGCATCCGCGCCGGAATGGACGAGCTCGTCATCGCGGGCGGCGTCAACTCGGCCTCCACCTCACCGCGTTCGGTGACGAAGGTCGACGGCGAGTGGGAACCCTGGATGTCCCCGACCCACCCGGCCCGACCGGACGCCCCCAACACCGACATGTCGATCACCGTCGGCTGGAACACCGCAGTCCGGGCAGGCATCAGCCGCGCCGAGATGGACGACTGGGCGCTGCGCTCGCACCGCAACGCCGTACGCGCCATCGACGAGGGCCGCTTCGACGCCGAACTCGCCCCGATCGACACCCCGCACGGTCTGTTTTCCGTCGACGAGCACCCGCGCCGCGACACGAGCGCGGAGAGACTGGCCGCGCTCAAGCCGCTCCACCCGGAGATCGAGGGATTCAGCATCACGGCCGGCAACGCGGGCGGCGCGAACGACGGCGCGGCGGCCCTGGTCATCGCCAGCGACCGCCTCGGCCTCCCGGCTCTCGGCACGGTCCGGTCCTGGGCGTCCGTGGGTGTCGACCCCGCCGACATGGGCCTCGCACCGGTGACCGCGATCCCCAAGGCCCTGAAGCGCGCCGGGCTTTCGCTCTCCGACGTCGACCTCTACGAGATCAACGAGGCCTTCGCCGTCGTACCCGTGGCCGCCGTCAAACAACTCTGCCTCGACGCCGACCTCGTCAACGTCAACGGCAGCGGCTGCTCGCTCGGCCACCCGGTCGCCGCCACGGGCGCCCGGATGCTGGTCACCCTCGTGCACGAACTGCGCCGGCGCGGCGGCGGGATCGGCGTCGCCGCCATGTGCGCGGGCGGGGGGATGGGCTCGGCCACAGTCATCGAAGTACCGGCGCCTTGAGGTGATGTGACTGAACGTCAGCGTCTGAAACGGAGCAGGGCTTCCTGGGCGAACGAGGCGACCAGGGAGCCCCCCTCGGTGAGGACGTCACCGCGGCCGTAGCAACGGCCGTGCGCCACAAGAGGGCTGTGCTGGCGCAGGAGCAGCCAGGAGTCGGTCCGCAAGGGCCGGTGGAAGCGCACGGTGTGCGCCGTCACGGCCGATGTGAACAGCGTGTTCGCGTCCTGCTGGCCGACCCCTTCGACCTGGCGCAGCGCGGTCCCGATGAGGCTCAGATCGGTGGCGTACGCCGTGAGGGCCGGGGCCAGTCCGGGCGCGACGGCCGGGGTGCGCATCCAGAGTTCGTACTCGGGCGTCTCGGACCTGGGGGTGTCGAGGCCGGTGACGGCCCGGGTGTCCCACGGCAGCAGATCCAGGTCCATGGAGTGCTCCTCACCGGGTACGGCGGGGACATGGAACGGCGTTTGATGCTCGGGGCCGTCCTCGGCGACGTGCATGGACACCGCGGCGGTGGCCATGACGCCGGGGGACTGGCGGGCGACGATGCCCAGCGTCGCGAAGGTTCCGCCCTCGTGATGACGCGACACCTCGTACCGGACGGGCTCGTCGGGCCGCCCCGCGCGGGCGAAGAGGGCGTGGACGGACTTCACCGACTTGTCCGGGCAGGCCAGTGCGGCCGCCCGGACGAACTGGGCGAGCAGCTGTCCGCCGAACAGCCGGTGATGGCCGAGGCGTTGGTTGGTCCCCTCGAACTCCGCGTCTCCGTCGGCTGGTCGGGGCTGGAGTTCGAGACAGGCGAGCAGGTCACTCCAGAGATCGGTCACAGGGGCTCCCAAGGTGAGAAAGGGACTGTCAGAGCTGGATCAGCCGGGGAGTCGACCGCCCCTCCCGTACGAGCGCCCCTGCCTCCCGCGTCAACTCCCGTGTGCTGCCCAGCAGTCCGTCCAGCACGAGCGCCCGTCGGACATGCCGGTGCAGATCATGCTCGGCGGTGAAGCCGATCCCGCCCAGCACCTGCTGACAGTGCCGGGCCGCAGTCAGCGCGGCCCTCCCGGCCGAGGCCTTGGCCAGCAGTGCGCCGAGATCGTCGGCGGCGGCCACGAGGGTCGCCTCGGCCCCTTCGAGAGCGACGAGTGTCTCCGCGAGCCGGTGCCGTACTGCCTGGAAGGAAGCGAGGGGCCGGCCGAACTGGGTGCGGTCCAGCACATGCGACCGGGCCAGAGCTAGCATCGCCCGCCCGGTGCCCAGCAGCCACCAGCCGAGCGCCCGCCGACCCGCCCCGAGCGGAGCCGGTTCCCCAACAGAGCTGGCCCGTAGGGGCAGTTCACCGTCAAGACAGACACCCAGAGTCCTGCTCCCACCCCGCTCCCACACCACCCACGAGCCGCCCGTGTACGGCAGCGGCAAGGCGCCCCCGAGGGTGCGGCCGGCCGCGTGCAGCACCACGTCGTTGAGGAGCGGGGCGTGGGCGCCGGTCTCCCCGAGCAGCCGGAATGTGAGCGGGACCGCGACCTCGGGCACCTCCGTCAGTAGATCGGCCCACCCGAGGTCGGTCAGCGCGGCGTCGAGCGCCGGACCCGTGGCCGTCGTCATCGTCTTGCGGAGCGTCCCGGCGAGCAGGTCCCGTTCGGCGGCGTCCATGGCTACTCCCTCCCGAGCTTCAGCAGCCGGCGGGCGATGATGTTCCGCTGGATCTCGGCGGTACCGCCGTAGATGGTCGCCGCGCGCGAGTACAGGTACTCCGACCGCCAGGCCGTCTCCGTCAGCTCCAGCACGCCGGGCAGCAAGTCCCGTACGGTGTCGAAGAGTTGTTGCTCCGCCGTGGCCAGCAGGACCTTGTCGACCGAGGTCTCCGGGCCCAGGTGCTCCCCGTCCGCCAGGCGCCGCTGCGTCGCGTGGGAGCGGCAGCGGGCCGTGTGGAGGGCGAGATAGGCGGCGCCGAGGGCGTCGTCGTCCTGGGCGGAGTCGGGTGCGGGCGCCTGTACCAGCAGGCGATCAAGTCGGGTGTAGAGATGGGCGATCCGGTGCCAGAAGCACGTGGAGCGTTCGTGCGGAAGCAGGTCCATCGCCAACTGCCAGCCGTCGCCGGGGCGGCCCAGCATCCGGTCGCCGGGGACGACCACGTCGTCGAAGAACACCTCCGCGAACTCGTCCACCCCGTGCATCGTGCGCAGCGGCCGGACAGTGATCCCGGGGGCGTCCATGTCGACGAAGAACGCGGTGATGCCCGTATGGCCAGGGGCCGTGCGCGTGAGCAGGACGCAGCGGGCGGAGTACTGGGCGAGGCTCGTCCACACCTTCTGGCCCGTCACCACCCAGTCGTCGCCCCGGGGGACGGCCCTGGTGGTGAGCGAGGCCAGGTCGCTGCCGGAGCCCGGTTCGGAGAAACCCTGGCACCACTGTTCCCGGCCGCCGAGCAGCAGCGGGACCATCTCGGCGGCCTGCTCCGGACGCGCGTACGAGATCATCGTCGGGGCCAGCACCTCGACCATGGAGTAGATCCCGGGCTCGGCCAGGCCCCGGGTCGCGACCTCTTCGCCGAGCACCGCGCGCAGTACGGCGGGCCCGCCGAGCCCCCTCACCTCGGCGGGCCATCCGTACCGCATCCACCCCGCCCCGTACAGCGCGCGCCGGACCCGGGCGAGCTGTGCGACCTGCGCGTCGAGCGAGTCGTCGGGGCCGGGGGAGAGGTCGTTGGCGTCGAGCCAGCGCCGCAGGTCCGTGCGGAACCCGGTGACGTTCATGTCCCCGGACGCTGGTAGGCGTGCGGGCGGCCCGAGTCGTGCGCGCCGCTGCGGCGGATGAACGTCATGGCGCGGGTGCGCAGCCGCCAGCCGTCGGCTGTCCGCACGTAGGTGTCGTTGTAGTAGCCGATGCGCAGGTCGTGGGTGGTGTGGTCGACGAAGCACAGGGGCTGGGTGCCGGACGCGGAGTCCTCGTCCGCGCCCGGCTCGACGACGGCCGTCGCGGTGAGGAACAGTCCCTTGGGGGCCGCCGCGACCAGCGCCGGGAACTCGTCGAGGACGTAGGTGTCACCGAAGGCGCTGTAGGTCCCGTCGGGAGTGAAGACCGCGAGCACGCCGTCCAGTTTGCCCTGGGTGATGTACACCGCGTACCGGGCCAGCAGTTGCTGGATCTCCATCAGGTCGTCAGTGGACACTGAGAATTCCATTCTCTAAAAGAGAGCGGAAGGTTCTCACGGAGGTCATGGAGGCGTCAACGGTCCTGCCGCAGTTTGGCGAAGTCCCAGCTCACCACCTTCTCCGCTGTCACCCGTAGCCAGGCGTGCCGCCCGTCGTACGGGAAGTCCCGGCCGTCCGCGTACTTGTCCGCGAACAGCCTTTCAGGCTCCCGGAGTTCCTCCACGGGCGCTCCTTTCCGAGGCGTCTCGCCGACCACCTCCACGCGGCCCCGAAGCTCCACGCCGCGCAGTTGCATGAAGTCGGAGCTCCCGTCGTCGACGATCACGGCGGTCCGCGGATCGCGGTCCAGGTCGGTCCAGCGCCGACTGCGGACCAGGGAGTTGAGCCACAGGGACGTCCCGTCCCACACGAACCACAGGGCGCTGACATGGGGGTCGCCACCCGCCCCGACAGTCGCCACCCGGCACACGGGCTGCGTACGCAGAAACGCGTCCCGCTCCGGCTCGGTCATGGCGATCGCGGTTCCCCTGCGCTGTCCGGTCATCGTTTCTCCCAGCCTTGTTCGAATGCTTGATTCTCTCCCACTGAGAAGCTAGTTTCCACCCTCAGAGAGGGGATCACTCGGTCGGCCGACCCCGACATCGAGTGACGGCGCGTCATGGACCAGTTCCTCACCTTCGGCATCGTCGGCCTCAGCACCGCCGCGATCTACGCGGTCATCGGCAGCGGCCTCGTGCTCACCTACACCACCACCGGCGTGTTCAACTTCGCGCACGGCGCCGCGGGCATGCTCTCGGCGTTCACCTACTGGCAGCTCACCGTCGGCTGGGGCTGGCCGGTTCCGGTCGCAGTGGCCGTCGTACTGCTTCTGCTCGCTCCGGCGTTCGGACTCCTCGTCGAACGGTTCATCCTGCGACCCGTGCAGGCGCTCGGCGAAGCGGAACGGCTGGTGATGACGGTCGCGCTGCTCAGCGGACTCATCGGGGTGGCCCGCTGGATCTGGGACCCGAACGTGGCCCGGCCGCTGCCCGCCTTCTTCGCCGACCGGGCCCCCTTCCACATCGGCCCGGCCGCCGTCACCTGGCACCAGGCCATCACCATGGGCGTGGCCCTCGCGGTCGCCGCCGGACTGCGCGTCCTGCTCTACCGCACTCGCGCCGGCGCGGAGATGCGCGCCACCGTCGACGATCGCGCACTCGTCGGACTCACCGGCGCCGATCCCGTACGGGCCAACAAGGCCGCCTGGATCATGGGCACCCAACTCGCCGCGCTCGGTGGCATATTGATCGCACCGAGCGTCACCCTCGACGCGGCGCAGCTCTCCCTCCTGATCGTCAGCGCCTATACCGCCGCGGTCTTCGGCCGACTGCGCAGTGTGCCGCTCACCTTCATCGGCGCCGTCGTCATCGGCTGCACGGAGAGCTATCTGACCGGCTACCTGCCGCAGAACGACTACCTGCCCGGCCTGCGCCTCGCCGCCCCCGCCCTGCTCCTGTTCATCGCTCTCCTTGTGTTCCCGCACCGGCGGCTGCGCGGACGCGACCGGCGGCTGGCCCCGGTCCCGGTGCCCACGGCACGCGGCACGCTGGTCTTCGCGGCGGCGACCGTCGCGTTCGGCATCGTGCTGGCATCGATGCTCGGCGAGGCAGACCTCATCACCTACGGACCGGTCTTCTCGCTCGGCGTGGTGGCCCTCTCGTACGTCCCCCTGACCGGTTACGCGGGCCAGATCTCCCTGTGCCAGCTGAGCATGGCCGGGGTCGGCGCGGTCGTCTGGGCGCACTTCGGTGCCCATGGAGAACTGTGGGCGCTGGGCCTGGCGGTGCTGGTCTCGGCGGTCGCCGGGGCGCTGATCGCGCTCCCGGCGCTGCGGCTGTCCGGCGTGTACCTGGCGCTCGGGACCGCCGCATTCGCCGTCGTACTCGACCGCTGGATCTTCACCCTCCCCGCCTTCCACGTCTTCGGGATCGAGGTCGCGCTGTTCGACCAGGGCTCGGTGGAAGTGACCGGGCCCTCGCTGTTCGGGCTACGACTGGACAGCGGGGAGGAGTTGATGGTGCTCGCCGCGGTCTGTCTCGCCCTCGCGTCGATCGGCGTGGCGGCGCTGCGGCGGGGCCGGTTCGGGCGGCGGCTGATCGCCCTGCGCGACAGCGAGGCGGCCTACGCCACGCTCGGTGGCAACCTGCTCGTCGCCAAGGTGCTGGTGTTCGCACTGGCCTCGGGGATCGCGGGCCTCGGTGGCGCGCTGTACGGAATGCAGCAACGAGCTATCACACCCGACCAGTTCAACCTGGTGGCCGGGCTGCCGATCTTCCTGGTCGCGGTGATCGGCGGACTCGGCGCGGTCGGCAACGGCCTGTTCACCGGTACGGCGCTCATCGGACCGACCAACGCCCTGATCGCCGTGGCGCCCTCGCTGCAGAACCCGGTCGCCCTGCTGCCGGCTCTCGCGGGCATGGGCCTCGGCAAGAGCCCCGACGGCGTCTCGGCCCACTTCCGGCGCCAGTGGGAGCCGCTCGGCCGCGACCGCATCGCCCTCACGGCACTCGTCGCCTGGCTGGCCACGGCCTGGCTGCTGCGCCTCGGCGACATCATCAACGGCTGGACCTTCCTCGGCGGTGCCGTCGTCGTGGCAGTGGCACTACGCACATGGGCGAGCGTCCGACAGGCCCCGGCGGCCGAGCCGGAGATACCGGTCGAGTGGTGGGGCGTACGGCGTGACTGGCGTCCGGAGGACGGGGAGGTGCTGGCCCGTGGCGTCGCTGCGAGTTAGTGGAGTGACGGTTTCCTTCGGTGGGAACCGGGCGCTGGACGCGGTCGGTATGACCGCCGAGCCCGGCCGTGTCACCGGGCTCATCGGGCCCAACGGGGCAGGGAAAAGCACCCTGTTCGACGTCGCGTCCGGGCTGCGCAGACCGTCCTCGGGGCGCGTTTTTCTCGGCGACCGGGACATCACCCGGATGCGTCCCTCCGCCCGCGCCCACTGCGGACTCGCCCGTACGTTCCAGCGGCTGGAGCTGTTCGGCCGGCTCAGCGTCCGCGACAACCTGCTCGTCGCTGCCGAACTCGGCCCCGAGCGGCCGCGCGCGGTCGCCGTGGTCACGGAGATCCTCGACCGGCTGGGCCTCACCGGCATCGCCGACACCGCGCCCGACACCCTGCCGACCGGTGTCGGCCGCCTCGTCGAGGTCGGCCGGGCGCTGGCCCTGCGCCCCAAGGTGCTCCTCCTCGACGAACCCGCGGCCGGACAGGACGCCGAGGAGACCGAACGCTTCGCCGCCCTCCTGCGGGCCCTCGCCGACGACGGCACCGCGGTCGTCCTCGTCGAACACGACATGAGCCTCGTCATGAGCGTCTGCGACGACGTGTACGTCCTCGACCTGGGGAAGGTCATCGCCGTCGGCCCGCCCGAGGTGGTCCGCAACGACGAGACGGTCCTTGCCGCCTATCTGGGGGACGCGTGAACGCGCTGATCGAACTGCGCGGCATCCGCGCCGCCCACGAACGGATCACCGTCCTGCACGGAGTCGACCTGAGTGTCGCCGCCGGCGAGGTGGTGGCGCTGCTCGGCCCCAACGGCGCTGGAAAGACGACCGCGTTGAGCGTCGCGGCGGGCATCCACCCGCCGGAGTCCGGCCAACTGCTCCTTGGCGGGCGTGACATGACGGGCGTCGCCCCGCGCGACCTGGCCCGCGCCGGAGTCTGCCTGATCCCCGAGGGGCGCGGGGTGTTCCCCAACCTCTCGGTGCGCGACAACCTCCTGATGATGACCTACACCGGCCGCACCCGGGCCGAGGTCGAGGAGATCGCGTTCAACCGCTTCCCGGCCCTCGCCCGGCGTGCCTCGCAGCCGGCCGGCACCATGTCCGGCGGCGAACAGCAGATGCTCGCCCTGGCACGAGGGCTCGCCACCGACCCGGCCGTCCTGCTTCTCGACGAACTCTCCATGGGGCTCGCCCCGTTGGTGGTCTCCCGCCTCTACGAACAGGTCGCCGAGATCGCCAGGCAGGGCGTGGCCGTCCTCGTCGTCGAGCAGTTCGCCGCCGCCGTCCTCGACATCGCCGACCGCGCCGCAGTCCTCGTGCGCGGCCGGATCCAACGGCAGGGCCACCCCGACGACGGGTTGCGCGCCGAACTGTCCGCTCTCTACCTCGGGAGTTCCGCATGACGTCCACCGAGCCACGTGCGGACCGCTTCGTCCGCGAACTGACCGACCTGAAGATCCCCGACCCGGCCGCCGCCCGCTCCGGGCTCTGGCTGCGCCTCGGCGGAGCCCTGATGGCGCTCGGCCTGATCCTCGGCGCCTCCGGCTACCTCGTCGCCCACAACACCCTCGACCCCCTCGTCCAGAACGACGGACTCGCTCTCGGCCTCGCCGGAATCACCGCCGGCGTGGTGGGCTCGACGCTGTTCCTGCGCTACTCCCTCACCGGCTTCCTGCGCTTCTGGATGGCCCGCCAGTCGTACGACGTCAGCCTCCTCGCCGAACGACTGCGCGACCCGGACCGGCTGCACGACCCGGAGTGACTCCGGCCCCGCGACCACCCGCGTGACCTCGACCGTCCGCTCGGAAGGGACCCTGGCCATGACCACTCCGGCATCGATGCTGCGCCCCGGCAACCAGCTCGCCAGCACCGCCTGCGGCACCCGCGTGGTCGTGATCCGGGCCCCCGTCGACGCACAGCCCCAACTCACCTGCGCGGGCGTGCCCATGGTGCCCGCAACCTCCGCCCCGCAGGTCGAGGACATTGGCTCGGGCACCCTGATCGGGAAGCGGTACGTGGACGCCACGGGCACTCTCGAACTGCTCTGCACCGCCTCCGGAGCGGGTGGACTGGCCTGTGACGGCGCCCCGATGACCATCAAGGCGGCCAAGCCACTGCCCGCGTCCGACTGAACCGAGCGGAACCGAGGAGTGGTTGTGCCGCAGAACAGCGAGGACCACCAGAACCACCAGAACCACCAGAACCACCAGAACAACCAGGGCGACCTGGTCCTGACCGAACGGGTGGGCAACGTCCTGGTGGCCACGATGAACCGGCCCGAGGCGCGAAACGCCCTGAACCCAGAGCTCCTTCACGAACTGTCGACCGTCCTCAAGGAGGCGGACGCAGACCCCGCCGTCCGGGCGATCGTCCTCACCGGGACGGGCCCGGCCTTCTGCGCCGGCATGGACCTGAAGGCGTTCGCGCGTGGCGCCCGCTTCGACGGCCTGCTCTGGTTCTACCGCGAGGGCGTCGCCACCCCGGTCGTCGCGGCCCTCAACGGGTCGGCGGTGGCCGGCGGCTTCGAACTCGCCCTGGCCTGCGACCTGGTGGTTGCCGCCGACACCGCGTCCCTCGGAGTCGCAGAGGTCAAACGCGGCCTCTTCGCGGCGGGCGGCGCCACCACCCTCGCCGACCGCATCCCGCTTGCCGTCGCCCTGGAAATGGGCCTCACCGGTGAACTCGTCACGGCGGCCAGAGCCCGGGAGATCGGCCTGGTGAACCGGGTGGTCCCGGCCGACGCCGTCCGCGCGGAGGCACTGGCCCTCGCCGAACGGATCGCGCGGAACGGCCCGTTGGGCGTCACCATGACCAAGAAGCTGATGCGGGAACGCCGTTGGGCCGAACCATCGGAGATCGAGTCGGTGTTCCGCAGCGCCGACGCGACGGAGGGAGCGAGGGCGTTCGCCGAGCGCAGGCCTCCGGTGTGGACAGGGAAGTGACGGGGCGAGGCGACTGAATCCGCCGAGCGGTAGAGCGCCCCTTCAGGGGCGCGGGGAACTGCGCGACCAGCCACAGACGGCCCGCAGACTCAGAACCGCACATCGCGAGGAACGCTCAGTCCCCCTGAACAACCTCGTCGATCAATCCCCACCGAAGTGCATCCTTGGCCCCCAACGACTCCCCCGACAACGCCAAATAGGCCGTACGCTCCCTCCCGATCCGCAGCGGCAAGCTGGCCGTGCCGCCGGCGCCCGGGATGAGCCCCATCCCCACCTCCGGCAGCCGGATCACCGTATCCGGCGCCGCCCGCACCCACCCCGCGAACGCCGTCAGCTCGATGCCCGCCCCGACACAGGCGCCGTGCAGATGCGCCGTGACCCGCGCACCGCACCGCTGGAGCAGGGCGGCCGGACTGCGGTGGACGCGCACCAGATGGGCCTGCGCCGGATCACCGGCCGTGCCGAACTCGCTCAGGTCCCCGCCGGCGCAGAAGGCCGGCCCGTTGCCGTAGAGGTCGACGCGGGTGATCGACGGGTCCAGTACGGCGACTTCGAGCGCCTCGCACAGGGCGTCCCGCGTACCGGCGTCCATGGCGTTGCGGGCCTCCGGCCGGTCGAGGGTGATGGAGAGCCTGTCACCGTCCCGGGCCAGGGCTACAGGCTCGGCAGAGGGTCGCGGCGTACGAGCGGGCGCCGAGTCCAGCCAGGCGCGGAAGACGGCCGACGCCTGGAGCGTCGAATAGGCGAGCGACTCGGCAACGAGACGGTCGGGTGGCGCCAGCGCCGGGCCCATCCGCAGCACCTGCGTCAGGGCGACGGAGGCGGCGGGACGGTCCGTGACGATCTCCGCCAGATGCCGGGCCGTGGCGCACGGGTCGGCGCAGCTCACCCAGGGGCGCGGTGGATCGGGCTCGCTGGTGAGGAGGACGTCGAAACCGCCGTCGGTCCCGGTGGGTTTCTCTGCGATGCCTACGAGCACCCGCCCAGTCGCTCCAATCGCTCCCGGGCCGAGGCCGGGACTCGGTCCACGGTCGAGGTCGACGAGGGCGAAGGGGGAGGGCAAGGTCACGACCGGAGTGTAATTTGGGGCTACCTCGTAGGAGAAGGGCGTTTGGCCATTGGAGAATGACGCTCTCGACGACTGGATGAACTCGGTCGAGCCGTACCTGCCTCCGCTGGCCTCGGTCGCGAAGGAGTTCACCGCTCTCACGGGCGTGCCCATGGACCTGCCCACAGCCCTCTTTCTCCGTGCCCAACTGACGAGCCACGCCCTCCCGGGCCGGACGTCGGCCGGCGGCTCCTGTCACCTTCTCGAAGCGGCCGACGGCTGGACCGCGGTGAACCTCGCCCGCCCCGACGACCTGGCCGCCGTACCGGCTCTCGTCGCCCTTCTGAACGGGGCGGAGGGCGAGCCTCTTCAGGAGGTGGTGCGCCGGGCCATGGGCTCAGAAGTGGCAGCGAACGCGCAACTGCTGGGGATCGCGGCCTCGGAGCACGCTTCCGCGAGCGGGCCCCCGGTACGCACCGAGCGTCTCGGTGAGCAGCGCGTACGCGGCACAGGCGCCCTCCGCGTCGTCGACCTGTCGGCCCTCTGGGCGGGCCCCCTGTGCGCACGCCTTCTGGGGCTCGCGGGCGCCCAGGTGGTGAAGGTGGAGAGCACGACCCGCCCGGACGGTGCCCGCGCCGGATCGCCCGCCTTCTACCGCTGGCTGCACGAGGGGCACGACAGCCTGGTGCTGGACTTCGCCTCGGGTGCGCTCGCCGAGGTCATCGCGGGGGCCGACGTCGTCATCGAGGCGTCCCGGGCGCGGGCACTGCGCCGGCTCGCAATCCACGCCGAGGAGTTCCTCGCCGCCCGTCCGGGCCGGGTCTGGGTGAGCATCACCGGGTACGGCCGGGACGACGACCGCATCGCGTTCGGCGACGACGCGGCAGTCGCGGGTGGCCTGACCGGCCGCGACAGCCACGGCGACCCCGTATTCCTGGGCGACGCGCTCGCCGACCCGGTCACCGGCATCTACGCCGCCCATGCCACGGCCCACTCCCTCGCCACCGGGGGCGGCGAGCTGCTGAGCGTCGCCATGTCGGCCTGCGCCGCCTCCTTGGTGCCGTCGCCGTGCTGATCAGGAACGTCGAGATCCAGGGCGCCGGGCCGGTGGACGTACGTGTCCGGGACGGGCGTGTCGCCGAGATCGGTGATCGGCTGGACGGGACAGACGGGCAAGGAGGGAGGGACGAGCCCGACTTCATCGACGGGCGCGGCGGCGCCCTGCTCCCCGGCCTCCACGACCACCACATCCACCTCGCGGCCCTTGCCGCCGACGCCGCGTCCGTCCGGGTCGGCCCGGCTGACGTCACCGGCCCGGACGGACTCGCCGCGGCCCTGCGTGGTGGGGCGCCCAAGGAGTGGGTGCGGGCCGTCGGCTACCACGAGAGCGTCGCGGGCGACCTCGACCGATGGACCCTCGACGCCCTCGTGCCGGACCGGCCCGTTCGCGTCCAGCACCGGACCGGCGCGCTGTGGGTCTGGAACGGTGCCGCGCTGCGGGCGGCCGGGCTGGAGACGGAAGCGGGCGACGGACGGTTCTGGCGGGAGGACGAACGGCTGCGCGGACACGTACCGCACGTGCGCCTGGACCTGGAGGGCGTGGGGCGCAGGGCGGCGGCGCTCGGCGTCACAGGGTTCACCAACGCCGATCCGCACCCGGCGGACGGCCTCCTCGACCTGCTGTCGGTACTGCCGCAGCGGCTGCTCGTCATGACGGTCGACGCGCCCGTGAAGCTGATGCTCGACGACGCCACCCTGCCCGCCCCGGCCGAACTCGCCAGCGGAATCGCATCGCTCCGGCCTCGCCCGGTAGCCGTCCACTGCGTGACCCGGGTGCAGCTGCTCGTGACCCTGCTCGCCCTGGACGAGGCCGGCCCGGCCGACGGCGACCGCATCGAGCACGCGTCGATCGTCCCGGCCGAGACGATCCCCTGGATCAAGCAGCTCGGCGTGACGGTCGTGACCCAGCCGCACTTCCCCGCGGAGCGCGGACAGGCCTACGCCACCGACGTGGACCCCGACGACCGCCCCCACCTCTACCGCTGCCGGTCCCTGGCCGACGCGGGCATCCCGCTCGCCGCCGGCACCGACGCCCCGTACGGAACCCACGACCCCTGGGCGGTCATGCGGGCCACCGTCGAACGTACTGGGGGAGAGGCACTGGACGCGGCAGCGGCCCTGAACCTGTTCACCGGAGAGCCTCAACACCCCGCGACGGCACGGCGATTGACGGTCGGCGCGATCGCCGACATGTGTCTGCTCCACGTACCCCGGCGAGAAGCACTCGACGTACTGGCAGCCGACACCGTGAGGGCGGCGTTCGTGGCCGGAGAACGCATCACCGCCCCCGAGTGAGCAGGCGACTCAGACGCTGTACCCGCCGTCCACCCCCAACGCCTGCCCGGTGATGAACCCCGCGCGCCCGGAGGCCAGGAACGCCACCGCCTCCGCGATGTCCGTCGCGGCCCCGAAACGGCGCAGCGGGATGTTGCGCCGGGTGATCGCGAGTGCGGCCTCGTCCAGCTCCCCGGAGGCGATCAGGCGGCCGGCGATCCCGTCGTTGAGCATGCCGGGCGCTACACAGTTCACCCGGACCCCGTACCGCCCCTCCTCCGCCGCGAGCGCCCGGGCGACCGCCTCGACTGCGCCCTTCGTGCCCGCCGACAGCCCGTCCCGGACCGGATAGCGGCGGGTGGCCACCGTCGTCACGGCGACGATGCTGCCCCGGGTCTCCCGCAGTCTCGGCAGCGCGGGATGGACCAGGTTGAAGAACGCCACGGCGTCCGCGTCGAGTTGGGCACGGTACTCGCTCGGAGTCACCGTGCTGAGATGCCGCATCGGTACATGGGGACCGGCCGCGTAGACGACCGTGTGCAGCCCTCCGAACGCCCCGTCGGCCTCGGCCACCGCCTCCGCCGTGGCCACCTCGTCCTCCAGGTCCAGCCGCAGGGGCAGAACCTGGCGGCCGTACGCCTTCACCTCACCGGCGATCGACTCCGCCGCGGTCTCGTTGGCGCGGTAGGTGAACGCCACGTCGCTGCCCCGCTCGGCCAGCATCCGTACGATCTCCGCACCGATGCCACCGGTTCCGCCCGCGACGAACGCGGCGCCTGGCCGTCCTTCGAAATCAGCTGTCCCGGACATCCGGCATCACAGTCCCAACGACTTGGCGATGATGACCTTCATGACCTCACTCGTCCCGGCGTAGATGCGGGTGATCCGCGCGTCCGTGTAGAGCCGGGCGATGGGGTACTCCTGCATATACCCGTATCCGCCGAAGAGTTGAAGGCAGCGGTCGACGGCCCGGGCCTGCATCTCCGTGCAGAAAAGCTTGACCTTCGCCGCGTCGGCGCCGGACAGCCTGCCGTCGACGAGTTCGAGGACAGCCCGGTCGAGCATCATCTGCGCCGCCTCCAACTCGGCTGCCACAGCGGCGAGTTCGAACTTGGTGTTCTGGAAGCCGGCGACCGGTTTCCCGAAGACCCGGCGCTCCTTGACGTACTCGACCGTCGCGTCGAGGGCTGCCTGTGCCTGCGCGACCGAGCCGACCGCCACCGTCATCCGCTCCTGCGGCAGGTTGTGGCCGAGGTAGGAGAAGGCGGCGCCCTCCTCGCCGAGCCGGTTGGTGACCGGGACCCGTACGTCGTCGAAGGCCAGCTCGACCGTGTCCTGCACTCTGATGCCCATCTTCTTCAGCACCCGGCCCCGCGTGAACCCCGGCATACCGTCCTCGACGACCAGCAGGGTCAGTCCCGCGCGCCGGTTGTCCGGATCGGTGTTCGTCCGGGCCACCACGACCACCAGATCGGCGAGCAGCCCGCCGGTGATGAACGTCTTCGCCCCGTTCAGGACGTACGAGTCACCGTCCCGCACGGCGGTCGTCCGGATGCCCGCGAGGTCGGATCCCGTGCCGGGTTCCGTCATGGCGACGGCCGTGAGCAGCTTGCCCGCGGCGAGGCCGGGGAACCAGCGGGCGCGCTGCTCCTGGTCGGCGTAGGTGAGGAAGTAGGGGAGGACGACGTCGAGTTGGGTGCGTACCGTACCCAGGGTGACCAGTGCGCGGGCCGCTTCCTCCTGGAGGACCACGTTGTAGCGGTAGTCGGCCAGGCCCGCCCCGCCGAACTCCTCGGGGACGGACATGCCCAACAGGCCCAGCGAGCCGAGCTGTTCGAAGAGTTCGCGGGGCAGCCGCCCGGCCTCCTCCCAGTCGGCGTAGTACGGGACCACCTCGTTCGCCACGAAGTCCCGGACGAGCCCCCGGAACGCCTCGTGGTCGGGCGTGAAGATGTCTCGACGCACAACTGCTCCCGTCAGAAGGCGAGTTCGACGAGGGTGGCATTCGCGGTGCCGCCGCCCTCGCACATGGTCTGCTGGCAGTAGCGCAGGCCGCGCTCCCGCGTGTCGTGGATCGTGCGGGTCATCAGGACAGCGCCGGATGCCCCGACTGGATGCCCGAGGGCGACGGCCCCGCCCGGCGGGTTGAGCAGCTTCGGGTCGGCGCCCGTCTTCCGTAGCACCCCTTCGGTCGCGGGGATCGCCCCCGTCAGCATGAGCACCGGGCCGGCGCCGACGACCACGCCTGCCCGGTGGTGTACGAGCGGCGCCAGACCCAGCTCGCGCGCCTTCTCGGCCGGCGTGCACAGGACGAGGGCGGACAGGACGGCCGGGTGAACGCCCGCGAGGCCCCCGTCGCGCCTCCCGACGGGGTTGCGCACCGCCACCGCGGTCACTGCTTCACGCACTACGGCCTCCGGACCGAAGGGGTGCCTGGCGCCGCCGAGTCGGCTGTCGTCCTGGTTGTATGCGGGCCGGTCCCGGGCACCGCCCACCGCCCGTCGAAGGATGGCTCCCGCTTCTCCATGAACGCGGTGAACGCCTCCGACGCGTCCGCCGTCGCGAAGTTCACCCCCTGGGCGCGGGCCTCGTTCGCCAGCGCGTCCCGCAGGGTGCGGTCGGCACCTTCGTCCAGCAGTGCTTTGGTCTGCGCGAGCGCGACGGGCGCACCCGCCACCAGCCGTGCCCCGAGACCGTCCACGAAGGAATCCACCTCGTCCGCCGCCACCACCCACGTCACCAGCCCGAGCGCCCGCGCCTCCTCGGCACCGACCGTCTCGGCGAGCAGGGCGAGCCGCTTGGCCTGCTGCAACCCGACCAGCTTCGGCAGCAGCCAGGAACCCCCCAGGTCCAAGGAGAGCCCGCGCCGCGCGAAGATCTGCGAGAACCGTGCCTCCGGTGTGGCCACGACCAGATCGCACCCGAGTGCGAGATTCCACCCGGCCCCGACCGCGACACCGGTCACCTTGGCGATGGTCGGCACCGGCAACTCGTGCAGTGCCAGGGCGACTTCGCTCAACGTCCGCATCCGGTACAGGGGATGGACGCCGCTGACCCCGCCCGAGATGTCGGCCCCCGAGCAGAACGCGCCCCCGGCTCCCGTGACCACCAGCGCCCGCACGTCGCGATCACGCCCGGCATCCGTCAACGCGTCCCGCAACGCTGCCCACAGCTCCGCGTCGATCGCGTTCTTCCGGCGCGGTCGGTTCAGCGTCAGCGTCCGTACGCCGTCCCGGTCGTCGCACAGCAGTACGGGCTGCTCGGCGCCACTCACGGCGCCTCGCCCCCGCCGGTCCTCTCGCCGTCGATGCCCAACTCGGCGAGCACGGACGCCGTATGCTCACCGAGCGCCGGGATCGCGCCCATCGGCTGCTCGTAGCCCGAGATCACCGGCGGCGGAAGCAGCGCGGAGATCGGCCCGTACGGTGTCTCGACCTCCCGCCACCGGTCACGCGCCTTCAGATGCGGATGCGCGACCACCTCGCTCGGCTTGTTGAAGCGCGAGTTGCCGATCCCGGCGGCGTCCGCGCTGTTCTGCACGTATGCTAGCTCGTGGCGGGCACACCAGGCGCTGATCTCGGCGTCCAGGACGGCCCGGTGGGCGACCCGGCCGGGCGTGGTGGCGAACCGCTCGTCGTCCGCCAGGTCGGGCCGGCCCAGCAAGTCCCGTGCGAAGCGCTGCCATTCACGGTCGTTGGTCGTCCCGAGGACAACGGTGTGACCGTCCGCGGTGGCGTACGCCCCGTACGGTGCCACGGCCGGCGATCCCATGCCCCAGGGCTGCTGGTCGACGCCCGAGTGCTGGGTGTACGTGAGCGGATAGCCCATCAACTCCGTCATGGTGTCGAACAGACTCACCGCGACCGACGCCGGTCCGCGGTGCCGTTCACGCCCCCGCTCGTACAGCAACGCCATGATGGACAGGGCCGCGTACAGCCCGGCGCACACATCGGCCATCGGCGGCCCGGGTTTGGCCGGAGCCCCGGGCAGACCCGTGACCGCACACGCCCCCGCCTCGGCCTGGACGAGCAGGTCGTAGGCCCGCTTGTGGGAGAGGGGTCCGCCCGGCCCGTACCCGTCGATCTCGACGGCGATCACATCCGGATGCCGTACGGCCAGGTCGGCGGGGGCGATGCCCAGCTTGGCCGTGGTACCGGGGGTGAGGTTGGAGACGAGGACGTCGGCGCGGTCGAGCAGCCGGTGCAGCACCGCCATTCCCGACGGTGACTTGAGATCCAGGGCCACCGACTCCTTGCCCCGGTTGATCCACACGAAGTGCGCCGCGAGGCCGTTCACCACGTCGTCGTAGTGCCGGGCGAAGTCGCCGCCCTGCGGGTTCTCCACCTTGATCACCCGGGCGCCGAAGTCGCCGAGGGTGCGGGTGCACATGGGTGCGGACACGGCCTGCTCCAACGTCACCACCGTGATGCCGTCGAGCGGCCCGACGGCCCCGGCCGGGCTGGCTTCACCGGCCATGTCAGGCCTTCCCTTCGAAGCGGGTGCGCAACTCGTCCTTGAGGACCTTCTGGCTCGCGTTGCGCGGGAGTCGGTCGGTGAGGCGGACGTGGCGCGGCACCTTGAAGTTGGCCATGTGCTCGCGGGACCACTCGACGATGTCCTTCTCTCCGATCTCGGACCCCGGCTTAGGGACCACGAAGGCACAGCCGACCTCGCCGAGCCGCTCGTCGGGCACCCCGATCACGGCGACCTGTGCGACGGGCTCGTAGGCCAACAGCAGATTCTCGATCTCCGCCGGATAGGCGTTGAATCCGCCGACGATGTACATCTCCTTCTTCCGGTCGACGATCGAGATATTCCCGTTCTCGTCGAGCCGCCCTATGTCCCCGGTGTGCAGCCAGCCCTCGCCGTCGATCGTGACGGCGGTCGCCTCGGGGTCGTCCCAGTAACCTCGGGTGACGTTGTAACCCCGTACGAGGATTTCCCCGTCCTGTTCCGCGGCGATTTCCCGACCAGCCTCGTCGACGATCCGTACCTCGACGTCCGGAATGACACGCCCGGTCGTGCGGGCCACCGTCTCCTCGGAATCCCCTATACGGGTGGTCGTCACCAACGCGGACGACTCGGTCAGTCCGTACGCGCTCATCACGATGTCGAAGGACAACTCCGACTTCATGGCGCGGATCAGCGACTCCGGAACGGTGGTGCCGCCCGTCATGGAAACCCGGAGTGAAGAGAGTTCGTATCCGGAGCGGTCGGGGTGGTTGATCAGGTCGTGGAAGATCGTGGGTGGGCCCAGGAGAATGCTCACGCGTTCCCTGTCGATGATCTCCAGTGCCTTTCCGGGGTGGAACACCGGCATCGGAATGACCGTCACACCATGCAGGAAGGAGGCCAGCCAGCCCGCCTTGTAGCCGAAACAGTGGAAGAACGGCGGGATGACGAGAAAGCTGTCGCCGCGCCGGAACGTGTACTCCTCGGCCATCCAGCCGTACGCCCGCAGCGACTGGCCGTGGGTGAGGATGACGCCCTTGGGACGGCCCGTCGTGCCGGACGTGAACATCACGTCGGAGATGTCGTCCGGGGTGAGCCGCCCGATCCTCTCCTCGGCCGTGGCGGCGGAGACTGCCTCACCGGCGCGCAGGAATTCCGTCCACGACTGATCCGCGGCACCCTTCGCGCCGAGCACCGACACCGTCCTGCGGAGCGCCGGAAGACCGGGGTCGTACTTCAGCAGCTCGGCGATGTAGTCGCTTTCGAGGAATGGGGAAGCGAAAACCGCCCGCGCTCCCGACCTGCGGAGAATGTAGGAGATCTCGCCCGCCTTGAAGCGCGTGTTGAGCGGGACGACGACACCTCCCGCGCCCTGAATGCCGAGTGCCGCGAAGATCCATTCCGCGGAATTGGGTGCGCAGAGCCCGACACGGTCCCCTTGCCCGATGCCCAGCGTGACAGTGGCTCTCACCGCGTCCACCATTCGCTGTTCCAGATCTCGGAAACTCCACCGGCGGTCCCCGTCGATCAGTGCGGTGTCGTCGCCGAAGCGCTCGGCGGCCAGCCTGATGGCGTGGGGAATGGTCAGGAATTCGTCGTCGTATCGCATCGGGAAGGCTCCAGTGCTCAAGGCCGGCCGGACGAAGGCAGATGCAGGACCCGTTTCGCGATGATGTTCCGCTGGATCTGTGAGGTACCGCCGTACACCGACGCGGCCCGCGAATAGAGGTATTCGCCGAAGATCTCGCCGCCGTCCTCGGCCAGTTGCTCCGGGAAGACCTTGAGGGCCGTCTCGTACAGGCGTTGTTCGGCCCTCGTCATCAGGAGCTTGTCGATGGACGACTCGGGGCCGGTGACCTGCCCGCTCAGGCGTTCGGCGGTCCGGCGCCGGGCATGCGCCACCAGGACCTCGTAGTCCACGCAGCACCGCCCGATCTCGGAGCGCAGTCCGTCCGGGAGCGAGTCGGCCCGCTCCCGGACGGTGGACCGCAGGCGTTCGACGAGCAGGCCGTACTTCGACAGATGGCCGGTGTCCAGGGCGTTGCGCTCGTACGACACCGTCGTCATCGCCAGCGGCCAGCCGTCGCCCTCGGTGCCGACCCGTTCGGACACCTCCAGGCGGACGTCGTCGAGGAACAGCTCACAGAACTCGTCGTCCCCGTTGGCCGCCCGCAGCGGCCGTACGGTCACGCCCGCGCGGTCCAGGGGCAGTGCGAACGCCGTGATCGAGCGGTGCGGCGAGCCCTCGCGGTCCGTGCGGGCCAGGAGCAGGCACAGGTCGGAGTACTGGGCGTAGCTGGTCCAGAGCTTCTGGCCCCGGACCACGTAGTGATCGCCCCTGCGCTGAGCGAAGGTGCTCATCCCGGCGAGGTCCGAGCCCGCGCCGGGCTCGCTGAACCCCTGGCACCACACCTCGTCGCCCGCCAGCATCCTCGGCAGCATGCGCAGCCGCTGCTCCTCGGAGGCGAACTCCAGCAGGGCATGGGCGAGATAGCCGATCCGGGGGACGCCAGGGGCCCGGCAAGCGCCCAACTCGTCACTGATGGCCACCTGGTGAAGAGCCGTCAGCCCGCGACCGCCGTACCGCTCCGGAACATCGAGACCCACCCAGCCGCCGGAGTGCAGCAGTCGGTGCCAGCGATGCAGGAAGGCGGGCACCGGCTCGTCCAAGTGTCTTTCAGGCAGCGGGTGTTCGGCCAGCCATGCGCGGAACTCCGTGCGGAGCCGGTTCAGGTCGCCCGGGTCGCCGAAGTCCAGCGGGGTGTCGGTCACCGCGCCGCCTCCGGTCCGGCCAGCACCGTCAGCAGGTCGGCCGTCGTGGCCAGCACTGTGGCGCCCACGCGGACCTTGCGCAGATACAGATGCGCGATGTGCTCCCACGTCTGCGCGATCCCGCCGAACACCTGCATACCGGCGTACACCGCCTCCACCGCCGACCTGTTCACCTCCGCCTTCGCCACCCGCGCGGCGGCCAGTGCCCGCTGCGGCGACTCGTGGTCCAGACACCAGGCGGCATACCGGGTCGCGCTCGCACAGGCCTCCACGAGCACGGTCGCGTCGGCGAGCAGATGCTGCACCGCCTGGAACGACCCGATCGGCCGGCCGTACTGGGTGCGCTCCCGGGCGTACTCCACACTCTGTGCGACGAACGACCGAACCGCGCCCACGAGTTCGGAGGCGACGACGATCAGCGCGTACGCCTGCCAGTGCCGGTGCGCGGCGGGGTCGAGCACTCCCACCACGCGCCGCGAGGGCTCCGCCGTACGGATCGCGCGCAACAGGTCCACGCTCGGTGCCGCCGGGCCCAGACCGGCAGCGGTCACCGTCCCGTCGGAGAGCACGCACAGCGCCTCGTCCGCGCCCTCGCTGTCCCAGGCGACGAGCGGCGAGGAGCTCTCGGCGGGGAAGCGAAGGTCGCGGGCGAGGGCGATCGTCGGGGTCCTGCCGGGCGCCGCCGGTGTCCGCAGCAGGCGGAGCAGCTCCGGGGCGAGCAGGACCGTACCGAGCAGGGAGGTGGGCAGCGGCAGGCTGCCGTGTTCCTCGGCGAGCAGCGCGCACTCCTGGACAGTGGCCGCCGGGGGAGTGGACCGGCGCAGTCCGGCGAGGCCCAGCTCGTCCAGTGCCTCCTGCGCGGCGGCGCCGGCCGAGGGCTTGACGTCGTCGGCGGAGCCCACGCGGAACCGGGCGGCGAACGAACGCAGCAGGTCGCGTACGAGCACGAACTCCTCGGTCTCCACGGGCTATCCCTCCCCGCCCCTGGACCGGCGCTCCGCCCGCGACGCCAGTTCGTCGACGATCCGGATGTGGTCCGGGCTGGTCATCGTGGCCCGTTCCGCCATCAGGGCCGCCTCCATGCCACCCCGCGTCGCCTGTTCCACCACGACGGCCAACGCCGCCTTCGTGGCACGCAGCGCCTCCGGGGGCTGCGCCGCCAGCCGGTGGGCCAGCGCCAGCGCCTCCTGGTGGAGGGCGGCGGCCGGCACGACCCGGTTGGCCAGGCCGAGTTGGACCGCCGTCTCGGCGGGAATGCGGTCCCCGGTGAAGAGGTACTCCTTCACCCGGAGCAGACTCGTGAGCAGCGGCCAGAGGGTCACACCGCCGTCACCGGCCACCAGGCCCACCGAGATGTGCGGGTCCGCGAGGTAGGAGTCGTCGGCCATCAGCACCAGATCGCAGCCCAGCGCGAGGCTGCAACCGAGGCCCACCGCCGGGCCGTTGACCGCCGCCACGACGGGCAGCGGAAAGCGGATCATCTCCGTCTGGATCGTCCGGTCGAGACGGATCGACCGCTCCCGCAGCTCGGGGTCGGTGTGATGGCGGCGCAGATGGTCGAAGTCGCCGCCCGCGCTGAACGCCCGTCCCGCGCCGGTGAGCACGACGGCCCGCGCCGTGGGATCGTCCGCCAACTCCCGCCACACAGCGGCGAGTCGACGATGCAGCTCCTCGGATACGCCGTTGAGCCTGCCGGGCCTGTTCAGGGTGACGACACGGACATCGCCGTCGGCGGTCACGGTCAGGACGGAGTCGGCCTCGCCCATGCGCACCCTCTCCCTTGCCGCTGGTGCCACTGGTCGGTCGACCTCGGATGCTAGTAAAGGTCAGACCGAAAGTGAAGAGGATTGTTCACGCTGAATGGAAATCCCATTCTCGCACAGGCGGGGTTCGGCTCGGGAGGGGGCGGGAGCGCCCTGTCAGTCGCCGCCCGGTTCGGGCAGCCCCACCCGCTGCCGCTGGTCCGCCTCGGCCGCCGCGCGGGCGAACCCGCACACGTGCCGGGTCATCCGCCGCATCGCCGCGGGCCCGTCCTGTGCCCTGATCGCCTCGGTGATCCGGGCGTGGGCGTGGGCGGTGACCTCGCGGATCTCCGCGTCCATGAACCGGTCGATGTCCGTGGCGGCGTAGATCGACTGGGCGAGCGCCGTCATGAAACCGATCAGCAGCTCGTTGTCGCCGGCCTTCGCCACGGCGGTGTGCCAGCGGACGTTGGCCCGCAGAAAGCGCGGGACATCGTCGTTGCTGTCGGCGGCCATCAACTCGGCGTGTGCCGCGTCGAGTTCGGCGAGATCGGCCGACGTACGCCGCTTCGCGGCCAGCGCGGCGCACGTCGGCTCGATCGCCTCGCGCGTCTCGTGCAGCGCCTCCAGCCGGATCTGCCGGCCCCGGATGACCAGCCGTACCGTGTTCGTCACCGACTCGTGGCCCGGCCGGTGCACGAAGGCGCCACCGCCGCGCCCCGGCCTGATCCGCACCAGCCGTTCGACCTCGAGGATACGCAGCGCCTCGCGCACCGTCGCCCGGCTCAGCCCCGTCTGGTCGACCAGCGCGCGTTCCGGCGGCAGGGCCATGCCCTCGGTGAACTCGCCGGAAAGGATCCGCTCGCGTACCTCGGCGGCCAGCACGTCCGACGCCTTGGGCACCCTCACCACGTCGAAGCGCGGATCACTGGCGGAATGTCCGGCGCTCTGCACGGGTCAGGCCTCTCGTCGACGACACCACTTCGGCCGGACCATTCAATACGTGACTCGCGCTGCCTGTCACATGACGTGTCCGCCCGCCCGTCACATGACCAGACCCTCCACCGGCAGCACCCGCTCGTACGGTCAGTAACTCCTCGGCAGCCCCAGCACATGGGAGCCGAGATAGTTCAGGATCATTTCCTGGCTGATCGGCGCGATCCGCATCAGCCGCGCCTCACGGAAGTAGCGGGCCACGTGGTACTCCTCGGAGTAGCCCATCCCGCCGTGCGTCTGGAGCGCGCGGTCCGCCGCCGTGAACCCGGCGTCCGCACACAGGTACTTGGCGGTGTTGGCCTCGCGCCCGCACGGACGGCCGTGGTCGTACAGCCAGGTCGCCTTGCGCAGCACCAGCTCGGCCGCGTCCAGCCGGGCCAGCGAGTCCGCGAGCGGGAACTGCACCCCCTGGTTCATGCCGATGGGCCGGTCGAACACGACCCGCTCCCTGCCGTACCGAACAGCCTTGTCGAGCGCCACCCGGCCGATTCCCAGCGCCTCGGCGGCGATCAGCATCCGCTCCGGATTGAGCCCGTCGAGGAGGTACCGGAACCCCTGGCCCTCCTCGCCGACCCGGTCCTCCACCGGCACCCGCAGATCGTCGATGAACAGTTCGTTCGAGGTGACGGCGTTGCGGCCCATCTTCGGGATGGGGCGGATGTCGACCCGGGCGCGGTCGAGATCGGTCAGGAAGAGGGTCATCCCGTCGGTCTTCTTCGCGACCTCGCCGATCTTCGACGTCCGCGTCAGCAGCAGGATCTTCTCCGACTCCATCGCCTTGGAGATCCACACCTTGCGGCCGTTCACCACATAGTGGCCGCCGTCCCGGCGCGCGTACGTCGTGATGCTCGTCGTGTCCAGCCCCGCCCCCGGCTCGGTCACGCCGAAACAGACATGGAGGTCGCCGGTGGCGACACGGGGGAGGGTCCGGCGCTTGAGCTCCGCGGAGCCGTGCACCACGACGGGATGCATCCCGAAGATCGACAGATGGATCGCGCTCGCCGCGTTCATCCCGCCGCCGGACCGCGCGACCTCCTCCAGCAGCAGCGTGGCCTCGGTGATGCCGAGGCCGTGGCCGCCGTACTCCTCGGGGATCGTGAGCCCCAGCCAGCCGCCGCGCGCGACGGTGTCATAGAACTCGGCCGGGAACTCGTGATCCCGGTCCTTCTCCATCCAGTACCGGTCGTCGAAGTCGCGCAGCAGGCCGGCAACGGCCTTGCGGATCGTTTCCTGGTCCTCGGTCAGCTCGAAGTCCACAGTTCGAACGCCTCCCGCAGCCTCGGTGGCGTCGAAACATATCAAAGGTCAGACCGAAGTGGCAGACGGGCGCTGATGGTTGAGGTGCGGGTGTGACGGGTGTGCTGACTTCATGCCGGGCTTCGTGATGTCATGCCCCTGCCGACCTAGTCGTCGAGCCGCCGAGTCGATGAAGGGCCCTCGTAGATGCCGACCCCCCGCACCGCTCTGCTCACCGCAACAGCCGCACTGGCGACGGTGGTTGCCGCCCCCGCGCCACCCGCCCTGGCCGCGCCCGTACCGGCCGCCGGCGCCTACTACGTCCAGAGCGCCACCACCGGGCTCAACGCCGCCGACGACGCCGGAGCAGTCGAACAGCACAGGCCCAAGGGCAACGAGGACCGCCAGCAGTGGACGCTGCGCGCGAGCGGAACCTCGTACCTTCTGGAGAGCGCCGACACCGCGGGCTCCTGTCTCGGCCGCTCCGGCGACCAGGCCAGGACCGTCGCCTGTACGAGCACCGACGCGGCCTGGGAGATCAGCCCGTCCGGGACCGACCAGTACACCCTCAAGGCCCCGGGAACCACCCGCTATCTGACGGTCGCCGCCAAGCCGTCCGGCGCCAACTACCCCGACCAGCTGGCCATCGGCGACCCGGGCGGCCTGGCCGCCTGGTATCTCACGCCGGTCGCGCCCACCGTCGCCGCGATGCCGTCCGCCGACCAACGGACCCTGGACCAGGTCACGTTCCTCACCGCCCACAACGCCTACGCCAACGGCGTCGACGGCGGTTTCGCCCCGCCCTTCGTCAACCTCGTCCCGAACCAGGCACGCGGCATCAACCAGCAACTCACCGATGGCGTAAGGGGGTTCATGCTGGACATCCACCAGACCTCCGACGGCGCGATCCTCTGCCACAACAGCTGCACCCTGGTCGGCAGCCCGGTCGCCCTGTGGGTCGATCTCCAGCGGATGGTCGACTTCCTCAAGCAGAACCCCACCCAGGTCGTCACCGTCTTCCTGGAGGACTACGTCGATCCGGGCGTCCTGCGCGGTGAACTCGCCCGCGTCAGCGGCCTGTCGGACGTCCTCTACCGGCCCGACCAGACCGGCGTACGGCAGAACGGCTGGCCGAAGATCGCCGATCTCATCGCCGCCAACGACCGGCTGCTGATCTTCACCGACCACAGCCGCTCCGCCGACCAGACCGCCGGACTCACCCGGGACACCTTCGGCGTGATGTACCAGCGCGAGTGGACCGTGGAGAACTACTGGTCCATGGGCGGCGGCCTCGGCACCTCCGACTGGTCCTGCTACAGCCGCTGGTACGGCGCCGACTCCAACACCCCGCTGACCCGCACCGAGGGCGCCTTCAAGCCCCTCTTCGTCATGAACCACTTCCGGGACGTGGCGATCGCCTCCACGGCGACGACCGACAACACCAAACTCGCCGACCGGGCCCAGCGGTTCTGTCAGCCGGCCGCGCGCAAGAAGCCCAACTTCCTTGCCGTGGACCGCTACGACCTCGGCAGTCCCGCCTCGGCGGTGGCCACGCTGAACACCTACGTCTATCCGTAAAGGACGCCCAAAGACCGCCTCGGACGCCTGCCGGTGTCCGAGGCGCATGCGAAACTCCGCCGATGACCTCGGAAACGATCACCGCCGACGCCGCGGGCACCTGGAAACTCGGCGATCTCACCGTCAACCGGCTCGGATTCGGAGCCATGCGGCTGACCGGCAGCGCGGCCTTCCACCTCGGCACGCCCAGCGACCGTGAACGGTCGCTGGGCGTGCTGCGCAAGGCCGTCGAACTCGGCGTCAACCACATCGACACCGCCGCCTTCTACTTCTCCGCGCTGCGCTCCGCCAACGAGCTGATCAACAGCGCGCTGGCGCCGTACGGGGACGACCTCGTCATCGTCACCAAAGTCGGGCCGTTCCGCGACTGCTCGGGGGAGTGGGCCACCTCGGCCCGCCCCGAGGAACTGCGCGGCCACGTAGAGGAGAACCTGCGCCAGCTCGGCCGCGACCACCTCGACGTGGTCAACCTGCGCAGGATGAGCCAGGACTCCATCGCCGAGCACTTCGGAGCGCTCGCCGACCTGCGCGCGGCCGGCCTGATACGCCACCTCGGCATCTCCAGCATCGAGCCGAAGCACCTCGCCGAGGCGTTGGAGATCGCCCCGGTGGTGTGCGTACAGAACCGGTACGCGCTGGATCACCCCGACCCCGAGGGCGACGAACTCCTGCGGCTGTGCGGGGAGTCGGGCATCGCCTTCGTGCCCTTCTTCGCCGTTGCCGGCAGCGGCGGAGCCCGGGGCGCCGCCGACACCCACGACGACGCGGTGCTCGCCGTCGCCCGCGCGCACGGCGCGAGCCCCGCCCAGATCCGGCTCGCGTGGAGCCTGCACCAGGGGGCGCATGTGCTCGCCATCCCGGGCACGGGCAACCCGGAGCACGTCGTGGACAACGTGGCGGCAGGCGGACTGCGGCTGACGGACGACGAGCTGGCCCGGCTCGGCGCGTCACATCGCCCGTAGTCGCCCTCAAACACCCATTCCTGACCGGTGGTTGCACGTGCGTAAGAGCTTTACGTGAAACCCCGGCCGGGCCTCCCGGTGGCCTGGATCTTGTCGGTACGGTCCTGCGTTGTGTGCACCGGGAGGTCGTCAACGTCCGGTCTACGCGCGCAGATTCGACACCCGCACCGCTTTCCCCCAGCTCTCCCCCCACCCATGGAGGAATGCCAGATGTACGCCATCACCGGGTCCCGTCACAGATTCACCTCGGCCCTGGCCGTGCTCGGCCTGATCGCCACCGGCGTCGCCGTGCAGGCCACCGCCACCGCGACCACCGCGACCGCGGCCACCCCCCATCGCATCCTCTTCGACAACGCCCACGCCGAGACGGCCGGCAACGCCGACTGGATCATCTCCAAGAGCCAGCCCAACCCGCTCTCCGAGGACTCCGCCCCCTCCGCCGAGACCGACTGGACCGGCGCGCTCTCCTCCTGGGGCGTCGCACTCCAGAAGACCGGCGCCTACAGCCTCAAGACGCTGGCCTCGGGCTCCAGCCTCGCCTACGGCGGCTCCACGGCGACCGACCTGTCGAACTTCGACACGCTGGTGCTCCCCGAGCCCAACACACTCTTCACCACGGCCGAGAAGACCGCGATCATGAAGTTCGTCCAGAACGGTGGCGGCCTCTTCATGATCTCCGACCACACCGGGGCCGACCGCAACAACGACGGTGAGGACGCCGTCGAGATCCTCAACGACCTGATGACCAACAACAGCGTCGACTCCACCGACCCCTTCGGCTTCTCCATCGACTCCCTGAGCATCAGCTCCGGCTACCCGGCCGCGATCACCGCCGCGTCGAACCCCGTCCTGCACGGCACCTTCGGCACGGTCACCAAGAGCCTCATCGCCAGCGGTACGACGGCCACGCTCAAGCCCGCCGACAACTCCGCCGTGAAGGGCCTGCTCTACCGCTCCGGTTACTCGGGCAACACCGGCGCCTTCTTCCTGACCAGTACCTTCGGCAGCGGCCGGATCGCGTTCTGGGGCGACAGCTCCCCGATCGACGACGGCACCGGCCAGTCCGGCAACACCCTGTACGACGGCTGGAACGACACCGGCGCCACCAACGCACCCCTCGCCCTCAACGCCACGGCGTGGCTCTCGGGCGCGAGCAGCTGACGCAGCGGAGCGGAACCGAACCGAACCGACGTACAAGACCGGAAAGGTCAGGGCGGGCCCGGGGAAACCACCCCGGGCCCGCCCTCCCTCGCGTCGGCCCCCATACTCGGCGCGCCCGCGTTCAGCGCACCTGTTCCTTGAGGAACGGCACTGTGCTCTTCCACGCCCGGGCCGCCGACTCGGCGTCGTGCACCGGGCGGGAGTCGTTGAAGAAGGCGTGGCCGGCCGGGTAGACGCGCAGGTCCGGGGTGATGCCGGACTGTTCCTTGATGGTCTCGCGCAGCGGGTCCAGGCTCTCCACCGGGATGTTCTCGTCGCGTTCGCCGTAGTGGCCCAGCACCTCGGCCCTGAGGCCGGAGAAGTCGGGCAGCTCGCCCTGGATCACGCCGTAGAACGGCACGGCGGCGCTGACGCGCGGGTCGGCCGCCGCCTGGTAGAGCACGAAGCCACCGCCCATGCAGAAACCGACCGAGCCGACCGTCGCCGAGGTGACCTCCGGCCGCGCCAGCAGGTAGTCGACCGCGCCGGAGAGGAGCTCGACGCCCTTCGGCACCGGCAGGGCCAGCATCATGCGCAGCGCCTCCTCGCTGTCGTGCGCGACGTTCCCGCCGAAGAGGTCGGGGGCGAGGGCGACGAAGCCCTCCCGCGCGAGCCGGTCGGTGACGTCCGCGATGTGGTCGGTCAGGCCCCACCACTCCTGGATGACGATGACGCCGGGCCCGCTGCCGGACGGCGGCAGAGCCAGATAGCCGTGCGCGGTGGTGTCAGCGCTGGGAAACGTCACGTTCTGGCGGGAGGGGGATCCGGTCGTCTTCGGCAGCTCGGACATGGCACTCAACTCCTGGAAGGGCAGCGCTCGGTGGGGATGCGCCGCAGTCGGACTCCGACGCGATCCCCACCCTGCCACGGAGCAGTCGGACCTCTGATCCCGGCCCCGGTATGCCGGGCAACGGCATCACCCCAGGTCGCAGGGGCCTGTCGCCGCGCAGCACCTCTGCCCAGCCGTCCGGCGCGAAGCGCGTCACCCCGTACGACACAAGGCCCAGCCACCACACGGCGAACAACCAGCCGCCGATGACGTCCGAGAACCAGTGGACGCCCAGATAGACCCTGGTCAGCCCGACCAGCACGCCCCAGCAGCCGACCGCGGCGGCGATCAGGTGCCGGCCGCGCGGCGCCCGTGCCCGAACGGCCAGGACGAGCAGCCCGGCGGTGACGGCCGACGTGGTGGTGTGGCCCGAGGGGAACGACCAGTGGCCGGCGTCCGTCGCCCAGAGCGCCGTGGCGGGCCGGGGCCGGGACAGCAGCGCCATCACCGAGAACCGCACCGCCTGGGCGGCGACCAGACAGACGAGACAGACGGCGGCTGCCTGGATCCGCCGGCGTGCGGTCCGGCCGAGCAGGTAGCCGGCCAGGGCCACCAGGACGTACGGAACGAAGCCCGTGCCGGTGTGGGTGACCACGCGGGCCAGGGTGACGGCCGGGTCCGGGCGGTGGGCGAGCGACCACTCTAGCAGACCGCGGTCACCGAAGAGGGTGCCGCCGCCCCGCGCCACGACCGTGACGGCGAGCAGCGCCAGCAGCACAAGAGCGACCAGGCTCCCCAGCGCGGGGAGACCGGCCCTCGCCACGGCACGGTCACGGTTCACATCTGCTCGACGATCACGCCCCGGCGATCGTTCCCGGGACCCGCGGCTGCGGAGGAGATCACACATGCGGGTACGGAGGTGACACACCAGGGGTGTTACGTATAACCTCACCCGTCAACCGCACGTGATTCAACCGGTCGGCCGGACAGGCCACCGCGCCGCCACCCCCGACAGGCAGAGGAGAGCCCATGAGACGCATCGCCCTGGTCACCCTCGTCGTCGGCGACTACGACGAGGCGATCCGCTTCTACACCGACGCACTCGGCTTCCGGCTTGCCGAAGACAGCCCGCGCCCCGACGGATCCCGCTGGGTCGTCGTCGAGCCGGGCGCCGGAGACAGCGGCACCGGTCTGGTGCTCGCCCGGGCCAAGGACGAGGGCCAGCGCACCCGGATCGGCGACCAGACCGGCGGGCGTGTCGGCTTCTTTCTGCACACCGACGACTTCGCCCGCGACCACGCGCGGATGGTCGCCGCCGGCGTGACCTTCCTGGAGGAGCCGCGCCATGAGCCGTACGGCTCGGTGGCCGTCTTCCAGGACCTGTACGGCAACCGCTGGGACCTCCTCCAGCCCGCCACCGACTGACCCCCATCCCGCCGCACCACCACCTGCCGAGGAAACACCGCACATGACCGCGTCCCCCGTCGACACCGCCACCCTCCGCCGCCTCCCCAAGGCCGTGCTGCACGACCACCTCGACGGAGGCCTGCGCCCCGCCACCCTGGTCGAGCTCGCCGCCGAGATCGGCCACACCCTGCCCACCACCGACCCGGACGAGCTGGCCGCCTGGTACTACGAGGCCGCCAACTCCGGTGACCTGGTGCGCTACATAGCCACTTTCGAGCACACCCTCGCCGTGCTGCAGACCCGCGAGGGCCTGCTGCGCACCGCCGAGGAGTACGTCCTCGACCTCGCCGAGGACGGTGTCGTCTACGCCGAGGTGCGCTACGCCCCCGAACTCAACGTGAACGGCGGTCTGACCCTCCCCGAGGTCGTCGAGACCGTCCAGGAGGGCCTGGCGGCGGGTATGGCGAAGGCCGCCGCCGCGGGCACCCCGGTCCGGGTCGGGACGCTGCTGTGCGGGATGCGTATGTTCGACCGCGTCCGTGAGGCCGCCGACCTGGCCGTCGCCTTCCGGGACGCGGGTGTCGTCGGCTTCGACATCGCCGGCGCCGAGGACGGCTTCCCGCCCGCCGACCACCTCGCCGCCTTCGAACACCTGCGCAGCGAGAGTGTGCCGTTCACCATCCACGCCGGGGAGGCGCACGGCCTGCCCAGCATCCACCAGGCCTTGCAGGTCTGCGGCGCCCAGCGCATCGGCCACGGCGTCCGCATCACCGACGACATCGTGGACGGCAAGCTCGGCCGTCTCGCGGGCTGGGTGCGCGACCGCCGGATCGCCCTGGAGATGTGCCCGACCTCCAACCTCCAGACGGGCGCGGCCACGTCGATCGCCGAGCACCCCATCACCGCCCTGCGCGACCTGGGCTTCCGCGTCACCCTCAACACCGACAACCGGCTGGTCTCCGGCACGACGATGACCCGCGAGATGTCCCTGCTCGTCGAGGAGGCCGGCTGGACGGTCGAGGACCTGCGCACGGTCACCGTGAACGCGGTGAAGAGCGCGTTCATCCCCTTCGACGAGCGCAACGCCCTCATCGAGGACGTCGTCCTGCCGGGCTACGCCTCGGCGCTCTGAAGCAGTCCCCGCAGATACGCGGCCTGGCCGACGTGCTGAAGATCGTCGGCCAGGACACTCACCAGCCGTACGCCGAGAGTGACCGGCGGGTCCCAGCGCTCGTCGACGACGCGTCCGAAGTCGCCCGCGGCCAGGCCCCGCAGGAACGTGAGGCTCTGCGCGTGCACCGCGTCGTAGTAGCCGAGCAGCAGGTCGCCCGACTCGACCCGCACCCGGGCGACCTGGCGTGCGCTGTGGCCGTAGCCGATGTCGCCGGCCTCCAGTCCCAGCCCGAACCGTTTCTCCCAGCCCTCGCTCAGCCAGACCTGCTCGAAGCCGGCCGCCCCGGCGACGTGGTCGTCCTGGACCCGGGTCAGATGCCAGACCAGCCAGGCGACGGAGTTGGCGTCGGGGGCGGGCCGGGCGCCCAGGTCCTCGGGTGACAGGCCGTCCACGGCGGCGTGGACCTCTTCCTGGATCCGGCCGTACGCGTCGATGAGAACGTCCTTGGCATCCATGTCCCCACCATAGGCACCGCGGTGCCCATGGCATCAGGACCCGGACACCGGCATCAGTGCTGCCGGTCCGGCCGCTCCAGCAGCTCCATCAGCGCCCGGGCCGCCGGACTCGTGGCCTGCGGCGGCGGCAGCATCGCGACCGTCTCGTACACCGTCTCACCGGTGCCCTTCACGGGCAGCGCGGTGAGCGCGGCGCGCTTGTGCGCGAAGTGCCGGGGCACCACCGCGACGCCGAGCCCCTCCCCGACCAGGTCCAGGAGACTGTGCACGTCGTTGACCTCCAGCGCCACGGTCCGCCGTACGCACGCGGCGGCGAACACCTCGTCCGTGATCCGGCGCGGCCCCCAGTCCGGATGGAAGTCGACGAACGCCTCCCCGCCCAGCTCCTCCGGCGTCACCGCGCCCGCGAGGGCGAGCGGATGGCTCGGATGGCACAGCACGGTCATCGGCTCACTGCTCAGCGGTACGGACCGCAGCTGGTCGGAGTCCCTACGGGTGCGGATGGCGAAGGCCAGGTCGAGCCGCCCGGCGGCGACCTCGTCCGCGACCGCCTCGGAACCCGCCTGGCGCAGCCGGATCTCCACATCGGGATGACGCCGCCGGAACGCGGCGAGCAGCCCGGCGACATCCACCCCGCCGATGCACTGCTCCGCGCCCAGCGAGAGCGTCCCGCGCAGCACGCCCTGCACGGCGGCCACGGCGTCGTGCGCCGCCCGCACCCCTGCCAGAATGCGCTCGGCCTCGCCCAGCAGCGCCCGCCCCGCCTCGGTGAGCGTCACCCGGCGGGTGGTACGCACGAACAGCGGGGTCTGCAGCTCCCGCTCCAGTGCGCGGATCGAGGCCGACAGCCCCGACTGGGACACCATCAGCCGTTCGGCGGCCCGGGTGAAGTGATGGTCCTCCGCGACCGCGACGAAGTGCTGGAGGTGGCGTAGTTCCATGATTGAGAAGCCTATCCGCTGAATTCCATCGGATTCTCCTGTTGGACCACTGCCCGTCTCCGGGGGAAGAGTGGGTCCAGACTGATCACATCCGTCGTGCCAACCCCTCTGGAGTCGCGTTGTACACCGCACACACCGACCGTTACGCGGACATGCCCTACCGGCGCACCGGACGCAGCGGCCTGAAGCTCCCCGCGCTGTCGCTCGGCCTGTGGCACAACTTCGGCCCCGACCGTCCGGTCGACACCCAGCGGGCCATCCTGCGCCGCGCCTTCGACCTCGGCGTCACCCACTTCGACCTGGCCAACAACTACGGCCCGCCGCCCGGCGCCGCCGAGTCCGCGCTGGGTGAGGCGCTCAAGGCCGACTTCGCCCCGTACCGCGACGAACTCGTGATCTCCACCAAGGCGGGCTACCTCATGTGGCCGGGCCCGTACGGCGAATGGGGCTCGCGCAAGTACCTGCTGTCCTCCCTCGACCAGAGCCTGACCCGCATGGGCCTGGACCACGTCGACATCTTCTACTCGCACCGCCCCGACCCGGAGACTCCGCTGGAGGAGACGATGGGCGCCCTGCACACGGCGGTCCAGCAGGGCAAGGCGCTCTACGTCGGCATCTCGAACTACTCGGCGGAGCAGACCCGGGAGGCCGCCCGCATCCTGGCCGAGCTGGGCACCCCGCTCCTGATCCACCAGCCCCGCTACTCGATGCTCGACCGCCGTCCGGAGGACGAGGGTCTGCTGGACGCGCTGGACGAGCTCCAGGTCGGCTCCATCGTCTTCTCCCCGCTGGAGCAGGGCCTGCTCACCGGCCGCTACCTCGACGGCATCCCGGCGGACTCGCGGGCGGCGAGCGACAGTCCCTTCCTCAACTCCGACCGGATCACCGAGGACCTCGTGCAGCAGCTGCGCGCCCTCGACGGCATCGCCAAGTCCCGCGGCCAGAGCCTGGCCCAGCTGGCCCTGGCCTGGGTCCTGCGCGGCGGCCGGGTGACCTCCGCCCTGGTCGGCGCGAGCAGCCCGCGGCAGCTGGAGGACAGCGTCGCGGCCATCGACAACCTGGAGTTCTCCGACGAGGAGCTGGCCCGGATCGACGCGGTCATCAAGGCCTGATCTTTCTCCGACCCTTATGAACGGAGCCGCTCCGCCAGCCGTACTGTCACGGTGTCGCCCTCATTCTTTCCGATGGCTTTCCGGATCTCGGCCTTCACGGGAAGTTTGTGGGTGCCGTCGCCCAGCGCCATGAACGAGCTGCGGAAAGGGTGCCCGTCGATGGTCCCGAGGACCTTGACCAGGCCGCGGGTACCGAAGAACCTGACGGATTCCGGCCAGACCAGGTAGGTCCAGCCCCCGGGTGCCGTGCTTTTGCGCAGTACGGCTGTGAATTCCTCGTCGATGATGTCGACTTTTCCGCTGGTGGCCATGGGGCCCTCCATTTCCAGTGGTCTTCACTAAAGAGACCACTGGGAACCGGAAAACTCATCGCGAATCCCCGGATCTTCGCGAATCTCCGGAGATCTTCCGACGGGAGAGGAGGCCGTCCCGTCGGATTCCGGTCCATACCTGCCAGGAATATGCCAGAAGAATGCCTGGAAACTGGCTGGAAAGGTGTGGTGACAGAGTGTCAATAGTGAAGATACTCAAGTGGTAGAACACTGCACCACTGAGTGACATCGAGTGACCAGCACCAACACGTACAGCGAGCGAGTCGCAGGGAAAGCGAGGCACGGCCGGCAGGCGATCGGGGGAAAGATCGTGCACGACGAGTTCCTTTGCCATGTCACGGCGTACGGAGTCTGTGCGGGCCGGCGTATCGGCGTACCGCTGGGTACCTACCGCGCTCCCACCCTCGCGCTGGCCCTGTGGTGGTTGCGGGACCGCGCGAACTGGATCGCCGAACGGCTCGATCCGCAGCCCGACGAACCGTACTTCCCCCCGAATGCGCTCATCCCGGTGGCCGCCACCGTGCCCGACGTGCCCCGCCTGCTGCGCACCTGGTCCATGGACCCGTACCAACAGGAGCTGGTCGCCAATGAGTTGGCGGCCGGCCGGCTCGTCCGGATCGCCACGTACGACGAGACCGCCGAGTACGAACTGCTGGCCGAGTCCGTGGACGCGCTCCGGATGCAGCGGACCAACCCGGCACTGGTCGTACCGGTCGCCTAGCCGCCGAGACCCCCGGCGTCCCGAGGCTGGCCGGGCGTATATGCGGACGAATAGCTAGAATTCTGGGCATGGTAGACCGCTCGGTCGTGCCGACCGCGCCCGAACTCGTCCTGGAGACGGAGACGGGCTCCACGGTGATGAGTCCGGGCCACGACTATCACGTCGGACGCGACCCGCTCAGCGAGATCGTCATCGACGACGCCCGGGTCTCGTGGCACCACGCGGTGCTGCGGCCCGAGGCCGACCACTGGACGGTCGAGGACGAGCACAGCACCAACGGCACCTACGCCGACGGCCTGCGCATCCACGAACGGGACGTCGGACCCGGCAGCGTCCTGCGCTTCGGCAGTCCCGGCGACGGACCGCGCGCCGTCCTCGTCAGCCCGCCCCCACCGGCCCGCGAACGGCCCTCGGCGGTCTCCATGCCCGCCCTGACCGGCACCTTCCGGCAGCCCACCACCGTCCGGCCACTGTCCGCCCGCACCGTCCGCATCGGCCGCGGCGCCGACAACGACCTGGTCGTCGACGACCTCGTCGTCTCCCGCCGGCACGCCGAACTGCGCGCCCACCCGGACGGGACGTACGAGATCGTCGACCTCGGCAGCCACAACGGCACGTTCCTCAACGGCATGCCCGTCGCCCGGGCGATCGTCACTCCCGGTGACATCGTCGGCGTCGGCCACTCCGCGTTCTGCCTGGTCGGCGACCAGCTCCAGGAGTACGTCGACACCGGCGAGGTCTCCCTCGACGTCCAGGACCTCACCGTCGCCGTCGACCACGGCCGCAGGACCCTCCTGGAGGGCGTGTCCTTCCCGGTGGGGGAGAAGTGCCTGCTCGCGGTCGTCGGGCCCAGCGGCGCCGGCAAGTCCACCCTCCTCAACGCCCTCACCGGCCTGCGCCCCGCCGACCGCGGCACGGTCCTCTACGACGGGCGTGACCTCTACCGCGACTACGCCGAACTGCGCCAGCGCATCGGGCTGGTTCCGCAGGACGACATCCTGCACGCCCAGCTGACCGTGCGCGGAGCCCTCACCTACGCCGCCGAACTCCGCTTCCCGCAGGACACCGCGAAGGCGGAGCGACGGGCCCGCGTCGACGAGGTGGTGCGCGAACTCGGCCTGGAACAGCGCCTCCACCAGCCCGTGCACAGCCTCTCCGGCGGCCAGCGCAAGCGGGTCAGTGTGGCCCTGGAACTGCTCACCAAGCCGTCGCTGCTCTTCCTCGACGAACCGACCTCGGGCCTCGATCCGGGGATGGACCGCTCGGTGATGCACATGCTGCGCGGCCTCGCCGACGACGGCCGGACCGTCATCGTCGTCACCCACAGCGTGCTCAGCCTCGACGTCTGTGACCGGCTGCTCGTACTCGCCCCCGGCGGCAAGGTCGCCTACTACGGGCCCCCCGAGGACACCCTCGCCTTCTTCGGGTACGAGCAGTGGCCCGAGGCGTTCGAGGCCTTCGAGCGCGACCAGGAACGGGACTGGGCGGGGGAGTTCCGCGCCTCACCGTTCCACGGGCAGTACATCGTCAACTCGTCCGCCCAGCCCCGGCTGCCGAGTTCGGGCCCGGTCGACGCCACCCCGCACCCGCCCAAGCCGCAGAGCTGGGGCGCCCAGCTGAGCACCCTGGTCCGTCGCTACACGGCCGCGCTGAGCGCCGACCGCACCTTCCTCGCCATCATGATCGCGCTGCCGTTCGTGATGGGCGCGATGGCCCGGGCGCTGGCCGGCAGCCGGCTCACCCAGGAGACGGCGATGAACGCGCTGCTCATCCTGTGCGTCGGCGGTGTCCTGACCGGTGCGGCCAACGCCGTGCGCGAACTGGTGAAGGAACGCGTGATCTACCAGCGCGAACGGGCCGTCGGCCTGTCCAGATCGGCGTACTTGATGTCGAAGGTCGTGGTCCTCGGGGCGATCACCGTCGCCCAGGCCGTCGTGCTGACCCTCGTCGCCCTGCTCGGCGTCGACCTCAACACACCCGGCGGAAAAGGCGTGTTGATGCCACCCCTGGTGGAGATCACGGTCGCTGTCGCGCTGCTCTCCTTCACGGCGATGATGCTCGGCCTGCTGGTCTCGGCGCTGGTCCGCAAGGAGGAGGTGACGATGCCGCTGCTCGTGCTGCTGGCCATCGTCCAGGTGGTGTTCTGCGGGGCCCTGCTGAAACTCGACGGCGTCCCGGGCATCGAGCAACTCGCCTGGCTGGTGCCCTCGCGGTGGGCGCTCGGCGCGATGGCGGGCACGATCGGACTGTCGCGGATCGTCCCCGGCGAACTGACCGGCGACCCGCTGTTCGAACACTCGGCCGGGGTCTGGCTGCTCAACGCGGGCATGCTGATCGTCCTCTCGGTGGTGTTCGGATACGTGGTCCTGCGCCTGCTGCGGCGGCACGAACCGGCTGTCATGCGGAAGTAGAGGGGGTGGGTGAGATGACGTCTCCCGGCTACCGGATCTCCGGATTCCGGCCCACGCACGTCGTCCCGCAGGACGGCCTCGCCGCCTGGGACGCGCCCGACCCGTCCCGGCCCACCGTGCCCCTCGACGCGTTGCTGCCGGTCGAGCTGGTCGAGCGGCGCGGCGACTGGGGGCACGTCCGGTGCGCGAACGGCTGGTCCGCCTGGGTCGACGGACGGCTCCTGGTCGCCGTACCGCAGGACCCGCCCGCCGCGGGCGCCCCGCTGGCCCGCACCGCCGACCCACGCCCTCTGCTGGCCCGCGCCGAACAGGCGCTGGCCCGCTACCGCGGCGCCGTGGAGGAGCTGACCGGGGGCGCACTCGACCGGGAGTCGTTCCGGGGCCGTACGCACGGACAGCGGATCGGGATCGTCGTCGACGGCGAGTCCGTGTGGCTGTACGACGCCGAGCACGAGCGCTGGGTGTACACCGACGGCACCCGGCTGAGCACCTACGCCAACGACCGGGAACCCGCGGCCCCCGCGCGGGAGCCGACCCAGGTGGTGCCCGACCTGGGGCACGCGCCCACCCAGGTCGTCAGGGACGACGGCGGCGGATTCGGCAGCGGCTGATGGCGCGCGATCCCGACCACGACACGCGGTCGCACGCGGGACGCCCCTCCGACCTCCTCGGGAAGCAGATCGCCGGCTACCGCGTCGAGGAGGAGATCGGCCGCGGTGGCATGGCCGTCGTCTACCGGGCCAGGGACCTGCGGCTCGACCGGACCGTCGCCCTGAAACTCCTCGCCCCGGAACTCGCCCGCAACGACACCTTCCGCAAACGCTTCACCCACGAGTCCCGGGTGGCCGCCGCGATCGACCATCCGCACATCGTCCCGGTCTTCGAGGCCGACGAGACGGACGGCATCCTCTACATCGCCATGCGGTACGTCGAAGGCAGTGACCTGCGTCATCTCCTCGACCGCAAGGGCCCGTTGCCGCTCCCCGCCGCCATCCGTATCGCCGCTCAGGTCGCCTCGGCGCTCGACGCCGCCCACGAGCACGGCCTGGTCCACCGGGACGTCAAACCCGGCAACATCCTGGTCGCCCGGGGTACCGACACCGAGCATCCCGAGCATGTCTACCTCACCGACTTCGGCCTGACGAAGAAGTCGCTGTCGCTCACCGGCTTCACGACCGTCGGCCAGTTCGTCGGCACGCTCGACTACGTGTCGCCCGAGCAGATCTCGGGGCGCCCGGTCGACGGCCGCTGTGACGTCTACGGCTTCGCGTGCGTCGTCCACGAGATCCTGGCGGGCCGCCCGCCCTTCCAACGCGACGACGACATGGCCCTGTTGTGGGCCCACCAGTACGACCAGCCGCCACCGCTGACCGAGCAGCGCCCCGAACTCCCGGCCGCCGTCGACCCGGTGTTCGCGAAGGCCCTCGCCAAGAGCCCCGACGACCGCTACGACTCCTGCCTCGACTTCGTCGCCGCCCTCCGCACGGCCTCGACCGGACCTGTGCACGTGGATCACGCGCCCACACAGGTGGTCCGGCTGCCCGAGACCGCCGAGGAACGACCACCGAGGCCACCGGCCTGGGCCCGCCCGGTCTTCACCCGACAGGGCCACCGACGGTCGGGGTAAACGGACTTCGGCGGATGCGGCGGGCCTCGGCTCTGCCCCAGCCCACCCCACGGCACCCGCCGCGCGGACACCTTCCGGTACGAGATCCGCCAGCTCTCGTTCACCCGCACCAGGGTGTCGTCGTACGTACGTCACCGAACCGCAGGTGCCGCCCGCCATGACGCCCAGACCCTTGGAGCGGGCGTGGACCCGGCCGGCGGGCGTCTGGGTGATGACCACGTTCGTGACGTGGTGGGCGACGGGGTTCGCCGGGCCGAGGGCGAGCGCCCCGTCCGTGAGCGCGGCGAGACCGGTGACGAGGTCCTGGCCGAACTCGGAGACGTCGTCCACCACGTCCGTGGTGAACACCTCCGCCGTGCGGTCGAGGTGTCCTTCGTCGACGAGGTGACCGTGCAGCGTGATCAACTCCGTGACGGTCGGCCGGTCTTCGACAGTCAACGCTGTGGGAGCCACGCGCCCACAGCCGCCGGAACCCCGCCTAACGGTTTTCGACCTCGCCCCGCCGGTGTACCCGTCGGGCCAACAGCGCCCCCAGGAACCCGGTCACCAGCCCCCAGAGCAGGGCGAGGCCGAGCGCGCCCCACAGTTGCGGGCGCAGGAACAGGCTGCCGGAGAGGTTGCCGCCGAGGTCGCCGATGCCGAGTACGGACAGGCCGTAGTGGGCGGAGATCCGGCCGATCAGACAGATCATCATGACTGTCAGCGCGAGCGCGACCGCCATGTGCACGGCGTGCTGCCAGGCCCGGGTCCGGGCCGGTGAACGCGCCGCCATCAGGAACGCCGCGGCCAGCAGCAGCACCGCGTCGACGGCCACCAGCCACCACACCCTGCCGTCGAAGCCCGAGAGGGTGTCCAGGTTGAGGGTCGCGGTGTCCGGAGTGCGCAGTACCTCGTCGAGGACGTGCGGCATCGGCAGCCCGAAGGGACCGTCGACGCGCCCCTCCCAGGTGGCACCCAGGCCGGTGGTGAGCGCGAGCCAGACCAGGTTCGGCATGCCCAGCAGGACCAGCGCGAGCGACTGCGCGGGCTGTCCGCGAGTCACCGCCACCACGAGCCCGGTCACGGTCCCCAGGGCCACGAAGGCGAGCAGCAGCACGACCATGGCGTACGCGGCCGGACGTACCGACTCCTGGAAACGCAGCAGACGCGCCGGCAGCGGGGCCCCGCGCGAGACCAGCAGGGCCAGCGCCAGTACGCCCACCAGCCACAACAGGCCGGCGAGGAGCGTCAGCGGTACGTCGGTCGTGAAGCCGATCCTCGGTGAGGCACCGAAGACGTCGCCGACGTCGGCGAGCGTTCCGTCGCCCAGCGAGACCGCGAAGGTCTGGCGGGCCGCGAACGCCAGACCGCCCAGGCCCAGCAGCCACAGGACGGTGACGCGCGCCGCCCAGCCGGCCAGCTCGCGAGCCCCGGCGACGGCCCGGTGCCGCAGCGGGCGCAAAAAACCCGCGCCGGTCACCAGCGCCCCGACCAGCGTCACCGACAGCGGCATCACGGTCAGGCCGCCCGCTGTCTCGGCGAGGTCTCCGGCGTCACCCGTGAGTTCGACGGTGCCGCCGACCGCTGTCACGACGGTGGCCGCGACGACCCGGGGGAACGCGCCGTCCGGCAGATCACCCGCACCCGCAGCCCACAGCCCCAGACCGGCGGTCAGCACCATGGCGCCCAGTCCGGTCAGCACCGCGGCCAGGGCCTGTGCCCAGCCGTGCCGGGAGACGGTCCGCTCCTCGGCGAGCACCGGCACGGGAGCGGGGGTTCGCGTGCTCACCCTGCCACGCTAAGCACCTCCCGGGCGGTGCGCCTGTCGGGAGGAGCGAAGGCGTCCGCTTGCGGGTGACCCGGGACCAGGGCGCACAATGGGAATGTTGTGGAAGAAAGCGGCGTAAAACGGTGTGAGTGCCGCAGGAGCCCACGTCGGAAGAAGAGCCCGTGAGCGTCGAACAGCCGTCCTCCGGCCGCCCCACAGGACCGCCCTCCGGTCCCTTGTCGGGCCCCTCCCAGCCACCCCCGGGACCACCGTCCCAGCCGCCCGCCGACGGCGGAGGCGGCGGTGACGGAGGCGCGGGCGGCGGGCCCGGAACCGGGCCGGGTCCCGGGCGCGACCGGCCCTGGTGGAGGTCGGTACCCCGCATCGCGTTGCTCGTCACCTCGGTCGTGGCCGCCGTCGCCCTGATCGTCGTCCTCACCCGGTCCGAGGGCACCACCGACCAGGCGAGCGGCGAGGTCTTCCTTCAGGCCGCCGACAAGTCGGGCCCCGACCCCTTCACCGAGTCCACGGCCAGGGACAGCTCCGCCCCGCCGGCCACGACCCCCACCGCCACGCTCTCGGCGACAGCCACCTCCAACGCCGTACGGGGCGTGGACGGCGGCGCACCCGGTCTGTACGGCGGCACCCGCAAGGTCGCCAGCTGCGACGTGGAGAAGCAGATCCGGGTGCTCGGGACGGCCCCCGCGAAGAACGGCGCGTTCGCCTCGGTCCTCGGCCTCCAGCCCGCCGGAGTCCCCGCCTACCTGCGCTCACTCACTCCCGTACAACTGCGCATGGACACCCGCGTCACCAACCACGGCTACCGCGACGCCGCCGCCACCAGCTACCAGGCCGTCCTCCAGACCGGCACGGCCGTCCTCGTCGACGACCGCGGCCGGCCGCGCGTGCGCTGCGCCTGCGGCAACCCGCTCACCGACCCGGTACGACAGCGGAGCACCCCGCACCCGAAGGGCGACGCGTGGCCCTCGTACCGCCCCTCGAACGTGGTCGTCGTGGCGCCCGCCACCACGGTCATCAACATCTTCGTCGTCTACGACCCCGAGCGCGGCGACTGGTTCCACCGCCACCAGGGCGACACGGGTCGGCACGACCAGAAAACCGATCCGCCGGTCGACCGGCCGACCCCCTCGGTGAGCTCGTCGGCGCCCTCGGCGGCGTCCTCGGATCCGACCTCCGCGTCGCCCGGCCTGCTGCCGCCGCAGTCACCGCTGCCCTGCGTGTCCTCACCCGGCACCTCGACCGGTCCACCGGCCCCGCCCGCGTCACCTCCCACACCGGGCCCCGCGAGCCCGTCGGCCACGCCCTGCCCGCCGACATCGAGCGCGCCTTCCTCCGCGCCCCCGGCCGTCCTGCCACCGTCCTCGGCGCCCGCGTCGCCTCAGTCGCCGCCCGACGACGGCCTCTCCGACACGACGCCCCAGCCGGCGGTCAGCTCGCCGTCCACCTGAGGTCCGGGGGAGGCCCCCGGGGACGGGGGGACTGCGGAGCGTGACTCGGGGTACGAGCATTGATGCGACCGGATCAGGCCGGATCGGCCACCGAGAGAGCACCACATGATCGAACATCTGGGCGGAGCAGTGATACCGACTGGTTTCGGCGTCCCCGTCGAACCGTTGCGCCGTGCGACGCAGTTCACCGGCGAGCCGGGCTGCATCGCGGCGGCACGCGCCTTCGCCGAGAACTTCCTCGAACAGCTGAGGAAGGAGCTGTGTGCCCCGACGGACGAGCGTATCGACGGTGAACTGGTGCTGGTGGTCAGCGAGTTGGTCACCAACGCGGACCGGCACAGTCACGGCCCGTACGTCCTGGAGCTGGAGGGCACGGACACCTCGGTGATGGTGTCCGTGTACGACAGCAGTCCCGCGCTGCCCCTGCGCTATGCCCGGGACCCGGAACGGATCGGCCGGCACGGCCTCGAGATCGTCCACGCACTCGCATCCGAGGTGACCGCCCGGCAGGTGCCGGTCGGCAAGTACGTGCGGGCCGTGCTGCCGCTCAGCCGGACCGGCCAATGAGCCCGGACCGACCGGTGAGCCGAGACCGGATCTACTGGTCTCGGCTCACCGGTCGGTCCGGGCGGTCAGGCCAACCCGTTTGTCAGGCGTAGTCCAGTTCGCCGAGCATGCCCTCGCGCAGTTGCGCGATGATGCGCTTGATCAGCCGGGAGACATGCATCTGCGAGCAGCCGAGCAGCTCGCCGATCTCCGCCTGGGTGGCCTCCTCGACGAACCGCAGATGGATGATCTGCCGGTCCCGGTCACTGAGTTCGGTGAGCAGCGGGGCAAGCGACTGGAAGTCCTCGACCAGCCGCATCCCGTGCTCCTCGACCCCGATGAAGTCGGCCAGCACCGCCTCGCCGTCGTCGGCACCGTCACCGGTCAACGCGGCGTCGAGGGAGGCGGAGTTGTAGCCGTTGGAGGCGATCTGGCCCTCGACCACCTCTGCCTCGGACAGGTTCATCAGCGTGGCGAGTTCGGCGACCGTCGGATCGCGGTCCAGCCTGCTCGACAGTTCCTCGCGGGCCTTGGCCAGCTCGACGCGCAGCTCCTGAAGGCGGCGCGGGACGTGCACCGCCCAGGTGGTGTCGCGGAAGAACCGCTTGATCTCACCGACGATGTACGGCACCGCGAACGACGTGAACTCCACCTCGCGGGACAGCTCGAACCGGTCGATGGCCTTGATCAGGCCGATCATCCCGACCTGGACGATGTCCTCCATGTCGTCGCCGCGGCCCCGGAAACGCCCCGCGGCGAATCGCACGAGCGACATGTTCATCTCGATAAGGGTGTTGCGCGCGTACTGGTGCTCGTGCGTGCCCTCTTCGAGTTCGTTCATACGCCTGAAGAACTGACGGGACAGCTCCCGCGCGTCACGAGGAGCCACCTTTCGCGGTTCCAGGATTCCGGGCAGGGCGTCACCCGTCCTGGCTCCGGCGGTGTCCACGACGACCTCTGCCTTCGACCGGATCATGGCGGTGTCCATTACCTGTACCTCTCCCACGAAAAAATTGAGCTGCGAGCTGCGGACGATGGAACGGTTCCTGACTGCGCGTACCCAGTCGGGCTCAGAGCATGCAACAAATATTGCTCTCTGCAAGAAACCGGTGGACGTGAGGTGCGGAAAGCCCGCAGAACCGCGGGGCTGACCTGGCAGTAAGGGATCGCGGGGCCGGTCGTGGCGTCGGCGTAGACATTATGGGCCGATCGCGGTGTACGCAGCTCTGATGATCAGCGTAGGGACCCGGGTGAGGGGTGAGGGGTGAGGGGTGAGGGGTGAGGGGTGAGGGGTGAGGGGCGCTTCGCGGTTGGCTCAGGAGACCCGTGTCGCCATGACCAGCTCATGCAGGTAGCGCTTGGTGATCCGGCCGCCGTACCGCGTCTCGATCAGGTCCCGGATGCCGGTGAGCAGGCCGTGGCGCGAGGGCGCGTCCAGCGCGCGGTGGTTGGAGTAGGTGAGCAGGACGTCGACGTACTCGTCGACGGAGTACGCGATGTCCTGGGCATGGCGCCGGACGGTGACCCGGTCGAAGTGCTCGGACCGTTCCCACTCCCCGGTGTCTGTCGCCGTGTCGGCCTCGTCGACCTGCTGGAGGTCGGGCGGCGTGGCCGGGTCCCACTGCTCGTAGCACCGCTGCACCCGCTCGAAGAAGTCGACGGTGCCGCCCTTGACATGGTGCGTGGCGATGATCGCGAGCAGCCCGCCCGGCCGGAGTGCCTGAGCCGTCCTGGGCAGGCGTACCGCCGGGTCGAGCCAGTGGAACGCGGTCGCGCAGGCGACCAGGTCGAACGGTTCGGGCGGCAGCGGCCAGTGCTCGAAGTCGGCGACCGTCACCTCCGCCAGCGGGAACGCCCGCAGGTTGTGCCGGGTCACGGCCGCGAGGGACGGGCCCAGCTCGACGGCCGTGAGCCGGCATCCCGTTGCGGCCAGCGGGACGGTGAGCTGGCCCGTACCCGGGGCGATCTCCAGGACGCGGCTGCCCGGGCCGAGGCCGGCCGCGCGGGCCAGGTCGTCCACCAGGGTCCGGGGATAGCGGGGGCGGGCCCGGTCGTACAGTTCCGCCGCCTCGTCGAATGTGTCACGCAGCATGTTCGCCCCTCGACCTGTCCGCTCCGCCGTGGTGATTCCACCCAGGGCAGAATGCCGACCCCTTCCCTGGGAAGCGACGGCTTTTAGGCTGAGGGGGTGAGCAACCAAGCGCCGAACCAGGCCCGCGTGATCCCGCTGCGTCCGAAGACCATGCCGGCACCGGCTCCCGCCGCCCCGGTGACCCCGGCGCGGCCCGCACCCAGGGAACCGCTCCTCCGCGATCTGGTCGGCGACGTCCTGCGCCGCGAACGGCTCGCCCAGGAACGGACGCTCAAGGATGTCGCCGACGCGGCCAGGATCTCCATGCCGTACCTGTCCGAGCTGGAGCGGGGCCGCAAGGAAGCCTCCTCGGAGGTCCTCGCGGCAGCCGCCCAAGCTCTCGGCCTGGGCCTGGGAGACCTGCTGTCCCTGGCCCAGAGCGAGCTGACACGGCACACCCGAAGCCGTAACCGAGCGCGTACGACGACCTCCACGCCGTACAACGGGCTCTGCCTGGTCGCCTAGGAGGCCGGACCCGGGCGCGTCAGGCGCCGACGAGGCGTCGGCTCACCACCTCGTCGGCCAGGCCGTACGCCACCGCCTCCGCCGCGGTGAACACCTTGTCGCGGTCCATGTCCGCGCGCAGTGTCGTCACGTCGTGGTGCGTGTGCCGGGAGAGCACCTCCTCGACCTGCGCGCGGATACGGACCATCTCCCTGGCCTGCACGGCCAGGTCCGAGACCATGCCCCGGTGACCACTGCTGGCCGGCTGCCCGAGCAGCACCCGCGCGTGTTCGAGGACGAACCGGCGCCCGGGATCACCCCCGGCGAGCAGTACCGCCGCCGTCGAGGCCGCCTGGCCGACGCAGAACGTCGAGATCGGCGCCTGTACGTAGGTCATGGTGTCGTAGATCGCCATGAGTGAAGTGAACGAGCCGCCGGGCGAGTTGATGTAGATCGCGATCTCCTGCTCCGGTGACGACGACTCCAGATGCAGGAGTTGCGCGATCACGACGTTGGCCACGCCGTCGTCGATCTCGGTGCCGAGGAAGATGATCCGCTCGGACAGCAGCCGGCTGAACACGTCGTACGACCGCTCGCCCTGCGGGGTGCGCTCGACGACGTTCGGAATCGTGTACGTCCCCATGTCAGAGCCCCATCCGTCGTCGTGAGGCGGCGGGGCGTACGTCGGCCAGCGAGCCGACCACCTGGTCCACCATGCCGTACTCCTTGGCCTGTTCGGCCGTGAACCAGCGGTCCCGGTCGCCGTCCCGCGAGATGGTCTCCTCGCTCTGACCGGTGTGCTGGGCGGTGATCCGCTCGACGGTCCGCTTCGTGAACTCCAGGTTCTCCGCCTGGATCTCGATGTCGGAGGTGGTGCCGCCGATACCGGCCGAGGGCTGGTGCATCATGATCCGCGCGTTCGGCAGCGCGTACCGCTTGCCGGGCGCGCCCACGCTGAGCAGGAACTGGCCCATGCTGGCCGCGAATCCCATGGTGAGCGTGGACACGTCGTTCGGGATCAGCTGCATGGTGTCGTAGATGGCGAGGCCCGCCGTCACCGAACCGCCGGGGCTGTTGATGTACAGGCTGATGTCGGTGCGGGGGTCCTCCGCCGACAGCAGGAGCAGCTGGACGCAGATCCGGTTCGCCGAGACCTCGTCGACCTGCGTACCGAGGAACACGATGCGCTGGGCGAGCAGTTGGGCGGCGAGATGGTCGTCGAACCGGGAGGGCGGGGTGTCGCCCTCCTCGGCCCGGGGCAGCGGCGCCGGCCAGGGACCGGCGGCGGTGAGCAGGGACATCGGGGCTCCTCGTCGAGTCGTCGAACGTGTGTCGTCGATCGTGGGTGGTGGATGTCGTGCGGCGGATGGCTCCGCGCTTCCCACTCTCGGTCCGACTCGACGCCAACGAGGGGTTTCTCGGCCCGCAGCAGATTCGCTGACGGCAGAGGGCCCGGGCCGAGGAAGGCCCGGGCCGTCATGCGGGTTGTTACTTCGCGAGGGGGGTGACGGCGACGCGGTCGATGACCGGCGCGTACGGGGATCGCTGGTCGTACTGGTTGTAGGTGTCGCCGTTGAAGTCGGGCAGCTCCTCGGCGGTGAAGGTGAGCCGGTTGCTGCCCTTCTTCAGCGTGAGGGGGACGGTCAGCTCCCAGAAGTTGTTGAAGTGGAAGGTCGTCGGGAACAGCACCCGGTGGGCCGGTCCGCCGTTGACGGAGAGGTCGGCGTGGCGGGCGATCGGGTCGGGGTTGTAGTGCGTGGCGGGCGGCTGTTCGGCGTTGGAGTAGCGGATGGTCACGGCGTGTCGTCCCGCCTTGCCGGCGACGACGTCGAGGGTGAGGGCGTTGGCCCTGCCGTCGCCGATGCCGGTGACCGCCTTGCCGCCCGAGGCGAAGGTGTAGGCGTCGGTGACCAGTGCGGCGCCGCTCAGCCGGCCGTCCTCCGCCTGGTAGACCGCGGTTGTCAATGTGCCGCTGGACGGGGTGACCCGCAGCCGGTCGAGGAGCAGGGCGCCTGAGGCGCCGGTGACGGTGATCTTGTTGATGCCGCCGGACAGGAACACCCGCACCCGGTCGGTGCCCTTCTTGTCACCCCCGGACTTGGGCACGTCGAGTTTCTCGCCGTTGAGGGAGAGGCTCGCTCTGCCGCCGCCCAGGTGGTCGATGTACAGGGTCGATTCGCCGTCGGTGGGGGAGTGCACCCAGAAGGTCGCGGAGTCGCCCTTGGCCAGCGGCACCGCGCCGGGACCGGAGGCGCCGGGGCGGGTGTAGGTGGGCCGCGTTCCGGAGAGGGTGGCGTACTCGGCCTCGTAGACCGCCGGTGCGGTCACGTGCGCGTCCCGCAGTGCCAGGTCGACCTTGTCGATGATGGCGTCGCCCTTGGTGACACCCAGGTCCGGGTCCTTGGCGGCGAGGGTGATGCGGTGCTTTCCGGCGCTGAGCCTCACCGTGGTGTCCGTGTGGCCCCAGACCACCCACTTGTAACCGAGCGGCAGCCGCAGCTCCTGCGGATCGGCGCCGTCGACACGCAGGAAGACGTTGGTGGGCCCCTGCTCCTTCACCAGGTCGTACAGGTTGTAGGAGTTGGCGAACACGCCCAGGTCGTACGTGCCGTCCCGCGGGACGTCCACGTCGAAGCCGAGGACCCCGTCGGAACCGGTGCGCAGTCCGCCGACGTTGTAGGTCCCGGAGGTGGCGAATCCGCCGACGTTCGACGGCGTGCCCTCGGGGCCGTTCTTCGAGTAACCGCCACCGGTGTAGGTGGCGTTCTCCGCCTCGTACGTCCTGCGCCAGCTCACCGAGGGCCCGGCCGGTACTGCGCCGTGGCCGCCGGGGGAGAGGATGACCTGGTAGGCCGACATCTCGTTCATGCCGGTCATGGGCAGGGTGACGGTGCCGTCCGCGCCGACCGCCAGCTCTCCGTCGGCCAGTCGCAGGGGCTGGGCCGAGTCGCCGACCTGGCCGGTCCAGGGGATCTCCTGCACCGTGGCGTGCACGGTCCTGCCGAACAGCGCGGGATCGATGTTCCGGAAGACGACGTCGGCGTCCCCGCTCCTGCCACCGAAGATCGCCCGCGACTGCTTCTTGTCCTCGTCGAGGGTGGCGACGCCCTGGAGGGTGTACTGCTGGTTGGGATGCGGGGCGGTCACCTCGACCGTGTGGCCGGACAACTGCCCGTAGGCGTTGAACAGCCACCACTGGCCGTTGCCCCTGTTGGCCTCCACGGCCGAGTCGTTGAGGTTGCCGTCGATGTTCCAGTACGCGAGGTCCGCGTCGATCTTCGAATCCTCGATCGCGGAGACCCACTGGACGATCTGACCGGGCACGGAGAGGTGGTAGTTGTGGCCGTACTCGTTCACGTTGACCGGCAGCGGGCCGACGCCGACGTCCTTCTCCATCTGCCGGTACTTCGCCACGTTGGTACGGACCGCGGCGGGCGAGGACAGCTCGTGCCAGGTCATCACGTCCGGCACGACGTCATTGGCCTTGGCGTACCGCAGGAAGCCCTTGACCTGGTCGTAGAGGACGCTGGTGTTGGGGCCTGCGATGCGGGCGTCCGGGTCGAGATCCCTGATGAGGTGGTAGACCTCTTTCCAGGCCGCGAAGTAGTACTGCGGGTCGTTCAGCCACGAGACCTTGTTGTAGCTCCAGTCGCCGGTGCCGAACATGTTCCCTTCGGGCTCGTTGAAGGGGACGTAGACGACATGGTCCTTGTACGTGCTGTCCAGGGTCAGGACCTGTCGGACCTGCTTCCTGATCTTCTCCTTGAAGTCGGCCAGCCGCGCCGGACCGTCCGCCCCCGGCCACTGGTAGGGGAAGCCGCGGTAGATGTCGGTCATGTAGACGTAGACGTCCTTGCCGCCCGAGTCGACGAACGGCGGCAGCATCTCCAGGGCGTCCGCGCCCGGGTGCTGGGGCCCGTCCTGGGCCTTCGTCGACACCGTCCGGACGTGCATGCCCTCAAGGACGTTGCGGCTGGGCACGCCGTCGCCGTAGACGCCGTAGAGCGAGCCGGAGGCGCCGCCGTGGAAGGCGCCGGTGTCGGTGGCGAGATCGATGGTGAGCTGTTCGGGTTCCGCCGCGCGGGCCGTGCCGCCGGTGGCGGGTACGGCGAGCAGGGCGGCGAGGGCGGTGACGGCGGTGGCGCCGGCTGTGGTTCTGCTGCGGGTGCGTCGCACTGAGGCTCCGTGAGGTGATCCGTCATGGCTGTCGAACCGGTTCGAAGAATGCGTGCCGGAAGTTAGCACCGCCGAAAAGCGGTGAGCAATACCTGCAACGCGGATAAGGTGACGGGTACTTGCAGATCCGCGTCGGTCATTGACATCGGCTGTCGCCGCTCTTAACTTGCCTTCACGCGAACCGGTTCGACGAAGGAGTGGCGTGAACATCGGTGAGATCGCCAAGCGGGCCGGTGTCTCGCGGAGCACCGTGTCCTACGCGCTGAGCGGCAAACGCTCCGTGTCGGAGGAGACCCGGCGCAGGATCCAGCAGGTGATCGACGAGCTGGGCTATCGGCCCAACGCCAGCGCACGCGCCCTGGCCAACGGCCGGACCAGCACCATCGGTCTGGTCTTCCCGCCGGCCGGAAACCACTACACCGGCATGCAACTCGACTTCATCGGCAGCGTGGTGGAGGCCGCGGCGGCGTACGACTACGACGTGCTGCTCTCCCCGAGCGGTGTGGACAGCGACCGCTCGTTCCAGCGGCTGCTGGCCGAACGGCGGGTCGACGGCGCGATCCTCATGGAGATCAGGCTCCAGGACGACCGGGTCGACCACCTGGGCGAGGAGAACTTCCCCGCCGTATGCATCGGCCGCACGGCCCGCTCCGACCGGGACTGGTGGGTCGGTCTCGACCACCTCGCGCTCGCGGCGGCCTGCGTCAATCACCTCGCCGACCTGGGACACCGCCGGATCGCCTTCGTGAACCGGCCCGAACACCTGCTGCGGGCCGGCTACGAGTCGGCGCACCGCGGCCTCGACGGCTTCACCAAGGCCGCCGCCGAGCGCGGACTCACGGTACGGACGTACTGCTGCGGCGACGACGCCCCCTCCGGGCAGGAGTGCCTGGAGCGGATCCTCCACGAGGACCCGGACACCACGGCGCTGGTCACCCTGAACGAGGCCGCGCTCGGCGGCCTCTACCGGGGCCTGGCCGTGGCAGGCCGGCACGTACCGCGCGACTTCTCCCTCACCGGCGTCGTCGCCGGCCGGTGGGCGGAGACCGTGACCCCGCAGCTCACCGCGGCGGACGTACCGGCCGAGCAGCTCGGCCGGCTCGCCGTCGAACTGCTCGTCGAGCGCCTCGACCACCCCGACGCGGCGCCACGGCACCACCTCCTCGCACCGCCCATCTCCCTGCGCGCCAGCACCGGGCCCGCGCCCGCGGCCAACGGCTGACAGCTCGCCCCTCCCCGCCTTCGCGGCGGACGGTGACGGAGATGAGGGCCGCCCACAGCGGGGGCGAGTGCTCGGTCCGGCCGTCGGCCCGCCGGCGGCCGAGTCAGCGGCCGTTGACCGCCCGGTGCGCGGCCGTCCGCCCCGGCGGGCCTTCCCCGGTGCCCAGCGGATCGAGTCCGGCCGCGAGCCGCCCGCCGAGGACCACGGCGACGCGCAGGCTCTCGTCGTGCAGGCCGAGCGGGGCACAACTGGGGCCGGTCTCCCGTGCGACGTGTTCCGCCACCGTCGCCAACTCCTCCCGGTGGGCCGACGGACGCAGCACGGTGAACAGCCGCTCGAAGAGCGTGCGGTCCAGCGGCGCGGGCACCGTGGCCGTCGAGGCGCCCCGGGCTGCCTGGCGTCCACGTCGTCAGGCAGCCCGACAGTGCGACCGGCATCGTCGGAATCGTCAGAAGGGGAGATCGCCGTGGGAGTCTTCGGGCGCCGCAAGGGCCGCGTGGAGCGGGCCGCCGAGATCGTGGGCAAGGTGGTGAGCGGCAAGGGGTTCTACGGACGGACCACGCTCGCGTTCCTCGGCCAGTCGGACTTCGACAAGGTTCAGCGGTCGATCGGCGCGGACACTCGGGCCTCGACCTACAGCAGTTGCTCGCCGCCGTGGCGCCGACCCTACCCGCCCTGGTCCTCCAACCGCCCGGCGCCGCCGACCGGTTCACCCTCCGGGCCATCGTCTCCGAGCCGCGCATACCCCGCCCGCCCTGGCGCCTACCTCCACGCCGGGGACGGCGTGACTCCGGGACCTCGACATCGTCGTACGGAGAAGATCAAGGCAATCCGGGCGACGATGTCGAGAACCCGTGCCTGGCTCCGTCCTGGCTGTGAAGGCGGCCACAATGGGTCGCACCAGCACCGAGGAGAACCACGATGGCCAAGTACCTGCTGCTCAAGCACTACCGCGGCGCCCCGGCTCCGGTGAACTGCATCCCCATGGACCAGTGGACGCCGCAGGAGATCTCGGACCACATGCAGTACATGACCGACTTCGCCGCCCGGCTGGAGAAGACCGGCGAGTTCGTCGACGCCCAGGGGCTCGCCCCCGAGGGAACCTACGTCCGGTACGACGGCGAGGGCCGCCCGCCGATCACCGACGGCCCGTTCGCCGAGACCAAGGATCTCATCGCCGGCTGGATGGTGATCGACGTCGACAGCTACGAGCGCGCCGTCGAGCTGGCCGGAGAGCTCTCGGCCGCCCCGGGGGCGGGCGGCAAGCCGATCCACGAGTGGCTGGAGCTGCGCCCGTTCATGGCCGCGCCGCCCACCATCACGGAGTGACCCCTGAGATGAACGAGGCACTGCTCCGGAGCCTCACTCCGAGCGTGCTCGCCGTCCTTGTCCGCCGCGGAGCCGACTTCGCGGCGGCCGAGGACGCCGTCCAGGACGCACTGGTCGAGGCGGTCCGCGTCTGGCCGGCCGACCCGCCGCGGGACGCGAAGGGCTGGCTGGTCACCGTGGCGTGGCGCCGGTTCCTCGACTCCACCCGCGCCGACACCGCGCGCCGCCGGCGTGAGAACCGCGTCGACGAGGAGCCGGCACCCGGGCCCATGCCCGCGACGGACGACACCCTCCAGCTGTACTTCCTGTGCGCCCAGCCGTCACTGACACCCTCGTCCGCGGTCGCGCTCACGCTGCGTGCCGTCGGCGGGCTGACCACCCGCCAGATCGCCCAGGCCTATCTGGTGCCCGAGGCGACCATGGCCCAGCGCATCAGCCGGGCCAAACGCACCGTCTCCGGCATACGGTTCGACCAGCCCGGCGACGTCGCCACCGTCCTGCGCGTCCTCTACCTGGTCTTCAACGAGGGCTACTCCGGCGACGTCGACCTCGCGGCCGAGGCCATCCGGCTCACCAGGCAGCTCGCGGCCCAGGTCGACCACCCCGAGGTGGCGGGGCTGCTCGCCCTCATGCTCCTCCACCACGCCCGGCGCGCCGCCCGTACCGCGCCCGACGGGAGCCTGGTGCCGCTCGCCGAGCAGGACCGCGGCCGATGGGACACCGGGGCGATCGCCGAGGGCGTCAAGATCCTGCAGGGGGCCCTCGCCCGCGACCGGCTGGGCGAGTTCCAGGCCCAGGCGGCCATCGCCGCCCTGCACGCCGACGCCCTCACCGCCGAGGAGACCGACTGGGTGCAGATCGTCGAGTGGTACGACGAACTCGCGCGTCTGACCGACAGTCCCGTCGTCCGCCTCAACCGCGCGGTGGCAGTCGGCGAGGCCGACGGGCCGCGCGCCGGGCTGGCGGCACTGGCGGCGCTGGACGGGTCACTGCCCCGCCACACCGCGGTGGCGGCGCACCTCCACGAGCGCGACGGCGACCTGGCGACAGCGGCACGGCTCTACGCCGAGGCGGCCCGGAAAGCACCCGACCTCGCCGAACGCGACCACCTGACACGCCAGGCCGCCCGGCTCAACGCCCGCCGGAGCCGCTGACGGGACTGCGCCCCGCGCAAGCCCGTCCTTCGCGGTCGTCAGTACGGCCCCCGGCCCGACGCCCGTAGAGGCGGCGGGCCGGAGGCCGTACACATCGGATCCCGGTGGCCGGAGGGCCGACCCGCTCAAGGCTGCCGGCGGCCCTCGTGGGTGATGTGCCGGCCGGACTCACGTGCCTGTTCGGCCGTACGCGCACCCTGGTCGCGTATCTCCTCCTGGGTGGTGCGGGCAGCCTCGGCGGCCGTGTCCTTGACCTCCTCCGTGGCCTTCTGCGAGACCTCCCTGGCGTCCTCCTTGAGGTGCTCGGCGGACTCCATGGCTGCCTTCTTGACCGGCTCCAGCGCCTCACCACCGTGTTCCATGAGGCCGGAGGCCACCTCTTCCTCCGCCTGCGAGGCAGGCAGCATCGAGGAGGCGAGGACGCCGACGCCGAAGGCGATCAGACCCGCGGTCAGCGGGTTTCCCTGGGTCTGGCGCACGGCCTGCTCGGGCGCCCGCATGACGGCGTCGCCTGCCTGCCCCGCTGTCTCGCGCACGGTGTCGGTCGTGTGCGCGGCGCCCTCCCGCAGCGAGCCCGCCGCGGACTGGGCCCTGTCGCCGACGCCGTGAGCGGCCTGCGAACCGGATCCCATGACCCGCTCACGCAGGCCCGTGACCGCGCCCTTGGCCCGCTCGGTACGGCGCTGCACCATACGACGAGGACTGGTCCGGTCGGTCAGCTGGTCCACGTCCGCCGACAGCCGGCCCCGGGTGGCGTCGATCTCGGCCCTTATTTGGTCGGGTGACGTGCCCATTCCGCATTCTCCTTCATCGATTCGACGGTCTGCTCGGGCCTGGGCGAGACAGTGCGCATCTGCTTGCGGCCCCGCTGGTAGAGGACGGCTGCGACGACGCCCCACACCGCGGTGACGATCAGGGAGGCCCAGCCGCCGTCCATGACGTTGGCCAGACCGAGAACGGCCGCCAGGGACAGGAACAGCAGCACCATCCAGCCGGCGAGCCCCGCGCCGCCGTACAAACCGGCGGCCTTGCCCGCCTTGGTCGCCTCCAGCCGCACCTCGGCCCTGGCCAGCTCGATCTCCTGGCGGAACAGGGTCTGGATGTCGGACGTCACCACTGACAGCAGCTCGCCCACCGACTGGTCCTGCCCGTGCTGTGCCGGGCTCGGGGGAAACGAGGACACCTCACACCTCCGGGTAGGGCCGGTACGGCGTCTCGGCCGGCGGGTCCACGGGCGCCACCGGGGTCTGCGGTGCCCCGAAGGGCTCCGACCTCGGAGCGGCCGACGGTACGGGCGGCACCGCAGGGGCCTCCCGCACGGAACCGGACGGCAGCGGCGACGGAACCGGCTCGTGGTCCGCGCCCAGCTGTGAGGTGTCGCTGTAGCCGTGCTGACCCGACCTCGACTGCGACGAGTGCCCGGCCTTTCCCGCTGCCTTGGCCAGTCGTCCGACCACCACACCGGCCACCAGGGCGCCTCCGAGGAACGCGCCGGGACGCCGGCGGGCGAAGCGGCGGAGATCGGACAGTGCGCCGTCGACTCCCTGCTTCTCGAGGTAGTCGGCGGCCCGGTGTCCGCTGTCGGACATCTGGGAGGCGAGGCTGCGGGCGGGTGAATCGCCCGGCGCGTTGTCAGCCAGGCCGCCTATGTCGTCGGACCACTGACGCAGCATTCCCGTCGCGCGTCGGGCCTGTTCCTCGACCTCGTTCACAGCGCGGCTGCGCAGTTCTTCGACGGCCACGCCGGCTTGCTGCCGCGCCTCCCCGGCCACGGCCCTGGTCTGCTCCGCGACGGTTCCCGTGACCTGGCCGGCAGCCTGCCTGGCCTGGTCGGCCGTGGTCGTGGCCTCGGCCTTGGCCGTCTCGCCGGTCTGCCTGAGCCTCCCGGCCCGGTCTTCCTCGTACTCAGTCATTGTCACCCTCACCGGACTAGATCGTTGTCGAATGAGTCCGCCGGACCGCTCCGCGGCGAACCGCGATGGTGTCCCGGGCCTCTCGGTCATGCATTCGCTCCAACACCGGGTAACTGTTCGTCCGGCACTGACACCTCAATCGGGTCATTACTTTGAGTCACGTCTGCGGCCGTCACTTCTGGCCGTTCCGCACGAGATCACCGATCGAGGTGACTCCGCGGAGGTCTCGGGTACCCGGAGCCCCACCCCCTACCGGCGAACGCGGGGACGAGCCAGAAGGAGCCCATGATCATGACGGACGTATCCAGCACCGGCCCAGCTCCCGGTGACGACCGGAAGGTGCTCACCAACCGGCAGGGCCACCCGGTCCACGACAACCAGAACCAGCGCACGGTCGGCGCCCGGGGCCCCGCCACCCTGGAGAACTACCAGTTCCTGGAGAAGATCAGCCACTTCGACCGGGAGCGCATCCCGGAGCGTGTCGTGCACGCGCGCGGTGTCCTGGCGTACGGCTATTTCGAGGCCTACGGCAGCTGGGGCGACGAGCCGATCAGCCGTTACACCCGCGCCAAGCTCTTCCAGGAGCGCGGCAGGCGCACCGACCTGGCTGTCCGCTTCTCCACCGTGATCGGGGGCCGCGACTCCTCCGAGTCCGCACGTGACCCCCGGGGATTCGCGGTGAAGTTCTACACCGAGGACGGCAACTGGGACCTGGTCGGGAACAACCTGGGTGTCTTCTTCATCCGGGACGCGATCAAGTTCCCGGACGTCATCCACGCCCTCAAGCCCGATCCGGTGACCTTCGAGCAGCAGCCGCGGCGCATCTTCGACTTCATGTCGCAGACGCCCGAGGCGATGCACATGCTGGTCAACCTGTTCAGCCCGCGCGGCATCCCGGCGGACTACCGCCACATGCAGGGCTTCGGCGTCAACACCTACAAGTGGGTCAACGACGAGGGCCGCACCGTACTGGTGAAGTACCACTGGATGCCCAAGCAGGGCGTGCGCAGCATGACCGAGGAGGACGCCGCGAACGTCCAGGCCGAGACGCTCGGCCATGCGACCAAGGACCTCTACGAGGCCGTGGCCCGGGGCGACTTCCCGGAGTGGGAACTCGTCGTACAGATGATGGACGACCACGACCACCCGGAGCTGGACTTCGATCCGCTGGACGACACCAAGACGTGGCCGGAGCAGGACTTCCCGCCCCGGCCGGTCGGCCGGATGGTGCTCGACCGCATGCCTGAGAACTTCTTCGCGGAGAACGAGCAGATCTCCTTCGGAACCGGTGTGCTCGTCGACGGCCTGGACTTCTCCGACGACAAGATGCTGGTCGGCCGCACCTTCTCCTACAGCGACACCCAGCGCTACCGGGTCGGCCCCAACTACCTCCAGCTGCCCGTCAACCAGGCCAAGAACGCCGAGGTGCACACCAACCAGCGCGACGGGCAGATGGCCTACCACCAGGACGGCGGAGGCGAGAACCCGACTGTCAACTACGAGCCGTCGATCACCGGCGGGCTGCGCGAGGCGCAGTACCCCTCGCATGACGAGCAGGGCCCCGAGATCCACGGCAGGCTGACGCGCAAGCGCATCCCCCGCACCAACGACTACGTGCAGGCCGGCCAGCGCTATCTGCTGATGGAACAGTGGGAGCGCGACGACCTGGTCAGGAACCTCACCACCGCGCTCACGCAGTGCGACCGGTCGGTACAGGAACGTATGGTGTGGCACTTCCTGCTCGCCGAGAACGACCTCGGCAGCCGGATCGGCGAGGGTCTGGGCATCAGCGCGAAGGACGTGGCGGGCCTGGAGCCGCTGGCGCGTCAGGACCTGACCGACGAGGACCGCAAGCGGCTCGCCAACCTGGGCGAGAATCCGCCGCGTGACGTCCAGGGACTCACCATGACGCACTGCGTACCCGACGAGCGGCACGTCGTGACCCGGTAGGTCCGGGTGGACCGGTGACGCCGGCGGCGCCGGCGCAGACAGTGTCGGACAACGTCCGGGAACCTGCCCGGAGTTGTCCGACAGCGCCAGGATTGCGTGCCGGTACCGGGGTACTCGCCGCGCAACGGCGTCCACCCGGGCGTCCCGAGGGAAGGTCCGGTCTCTCATGACCACGCATGCGCGTACTGCAACCACTTCTCGTTCTCCCGTACAACAGGCCTCGTTGCTGGTGGGCGTGGTCTTCCTGCTGGTGGGGATCCTGGGGTTCGTCCCAGGGATCACCACGGACTACGACACGATGGAGTTCGCCTCGCACGACTCCGGCGCCCATCTGCTCGGGATCTTCCAGGTCTCCGTCCTGCACAACCTCGTCCACCTGGCCTTCGGCGTGGCGGGAGTGGCCATGGCCCGCACCGCTTCCGGCGCGCGCACGTTCCTGCTGGCCGGCGGTGCCATCTATCTGGTGCTCTGGCTGTACGGCCTGTTCGTCGGCCATGACAGCGCGGCCAACTTCGTGCCGCTGAACACGGCCGACAACAGGCTGCACTTCGGCCTCGGTATCGGCATGATCACGCTGGGCGCGCTGTTCATCCGCCCCCGCACCACAACCGACGGAAACCGTGACGATCAACCGCCTGTCGAGTGACGTACGGGCCGACAAAACCGCCGTCACCGCTGCGGGAGTACGGAGACCGGATCGAGACGCGCGTCAGCGCGGCGCCCGGAGGAAGGCGGACGGCTGCGTCCGCGCGGTCATCCGCCCGAACGGCTGAGCCGAGACCCTGCTCGCCCCGTACGCCCCGCCCGCTCTGTACGAGATGCGGTTGTGCGCTCATCTGCGAGGATGGCAGGCCAAAGGTCCAAATTTGAGCTTATACGTCGGCGTCCGGGGAACCCGGTGCTGGTAACAGCCGTCGCGTCCTCAAGGAGTGACCGTGAGCATGCGCATCGGAGTGGAAGAAGAGTTCCACATTCTTGAGGTGGAGAGCGGCCTGCTCGTGCCACGTGCCGATCAGGTCCTGCGACGGCTTCCCCAGCGGACCTTCACCAGTGAACTGCACCAGTCCGCCGTGGAGTCGAACAGCGGAGTGCACGCATCGCTGCACGACCTGTACACCGACCTGGCCGCAACGAGGCGGCGGCTCGACACGGCCGCCGCCTCGCTGGGTCTCGCCGCGGTGGCCGCCGGCACCGCACCCCTCGCCCCCACCTCCTCCGGGCAGCCCACCGCCGACGCCCGCTATCACCACATGGTCGAGGAGTACCGCCAGGTCGCGGACGAGCAGCTCATCTGCGGCGCCCAGGTCCACGTGGACATCCCCGACCGCGACACGGCGGTCCGGGTGATGTGCGAGGTGTCGCCCTGGCTGCCCGTACTCCTGGCGCTGTCCGCCAGCTCACCGTTCTGGCAGGGCTCCGACACCGGCTACGCCAGCTGGCGCACGATGCTCTGGCAGCGCTGGCCCACCGCCGGCCCGATCGGCTGCTTCCCCAGCGCGGCCGAGTACGACGCCTCGGTACGCGACCTGGTCCGGGCCGGGATCATCAGCGACGCCGGGATGATCTACTACGACATACGCCCCTCCGACCATCTGTCGACCCTGGAACTGCGGATCTGCGACGCCTGCCCGCGCGCGGAGACCGTCGTCCTCATCGCCGGACTGTTCCGCGCACTGGTGACCGAGGCCCTCGAGCGGCTGGGGCAGGACGACGCGCCGCCCTGCCAGGGCCGACACGAGTGGCTGCGCGGCGCGTCCTGGCGGGCCGCCCGATCCGGTCTGGAGGGCACCCTCGTGGACCCCGGTACGCACAAGGACGCGTCGGCGCCGCAGGTCGTCCGCAAGCTGCTCGCCCGGCTGCGCCCCGCACTCGAGTCCCACGGCGACTGGAGCACCGTCAGGGCGCTGACGGACGAGGCACTCGCCGAGGGCAGTGCCGCCGAGCGCATCCGCCGTACGGCGCGGGAAGAGGATCTGCTGGCCTGCGTCGACCTCTTGATCGCGGAGACCCGCGGCGAACGCCGAAACCACAGATCGACCTCGCTCGGCCGGGTCGACCTGCCGTACTCCGGCGTGGACGCGACAGGTCCGCCGTTCGGCTCCGGTGCGGCGGAGGCCATCGGCCGCTGACATGGCGGCGAACGTCATGAGGCCGGCCCGGCCCGGGGGTGCTGCTGCGGCCGTGCCGCGTCCCGTCCCTCACCCACCTGCTCAGGAGATGCTTCGTCATGTCCAGCGACACCGCCCGGATCGTGCCACGAAGACGCGTCCCAGCCGTCGACGGCGTGCGGAAGGAAGAAGGAGGTAGGCCATGTGCGGCCTGAGTGGGGAGATCCGTTTCGACGGCCGACGCCCCGACCTCGCCGCTGTCGAGCGCATGAGCGACCGGCTTGCCGCCCGTGGCCCCGACGGACGGGGAACGTGGACGCGGGACGCGGTCGCCCTGGGGCATCGCCGCCTGAAGATCATCGATCTGTCGGAACTCGGAGCGCAGCCGATGACCGATGTCCGGGGCGAGATCACCGGCGTCTTCAACGGCTGCGTGTACAACTACCGGGAGCTGCGCGAGGAGCTCCAGGGGCTGGGCCACCGCTTCGATTCGACGTCCGACACCGAGGTGGTACTGAAGGGCTACCAGCAGTGGGGAACCGCCTGCGTCGAGCACTTCTACGGCATGTTCGCCTTCGCCCTCGTCGAACACCGCACCGGCCGGGTGGTGCTGGGCCGCGACCGGCTCGGGATCAAGCCCCTGTATCTGGCGCGGACGCCGGGCCGGCTGCGGTTCGCCTCCACGCTGCCGGCCCTTCTCGCCGCCGGGGACGTCGACACCTCCCTCGATCCGGTGGCCGTCCACCAGTACCTGAGCTGGCACGCCACGGTGGCGGCGCCGCGCACCGTCCTGAGCGGCGTCCGCAAACTCCCGCCGGCCACCGTGCGCGTCGTCGAACCGGACGGCAGCCAGCGCGACCACCGCTACTGGCAGCCGTCCTACACCCGGCGGCCCGAGTACGCAGACATGGCCCCGGCCGAATGGCGCGACGCGGTGCTGGAAGCGCTGCGTACCGGCGTACGCCGTCGGATGGTGGCCGACGTGCCGGTGGGTGTCCTCCTCTCCGGCGGACTGGACTCCAGCCTGGTCGTCGCGCTGCTGGCCGACGAGGGCCAGCGCGACCTGCGGACGTTCAGCGTCGGGTTCGAGGCGGAAGGGGGCGAGGAGGGGGACGAGTTCGGGTACTCGGACCGGGTCGCCCGGGAGTTCCGCACCGACCACCACCGGCTGATGATCCCCTCCGGCCGGGTGTCGGGGGCCCTGGACGGGGCCGTCGCGGCGATGAGCGAACCGATGACCAGCCATGACGCCGTCGCCTTCTACCTGCTGTCCGAGCAGGTCGCGAAGGAGGTGAAGGTCGTGCAGAGCGGCCAGGGCGCGGACGAGGTGTTCGCCGGCTACCACTGGTACCCGGAGCTGGCCGAGGTCACCCGTGAGGAGGAGCCGGAGCGGTACGCCGAGACGTACTTCGACCGCCCGCACGCCGACCTCACCCGCATCCTGCAGCCCCACATGCTGCCCGACGACGACGTCTCGGGCCGCTTCGTCAAGGACCACATGGCCGTGCCCGGGGCGGAGACGGCCCTGGACGCGGCGCTCCGGCTGGACACCCACGTCATGCTCGTCGACGACCCCGTCAAGCGCGTCGACAACATGACCATGGCCTGGGGTCTGGAGGCCAGGGTGCCGTTCCTCGACCACGAACTGGTGGAACTGGCCGCGGCCTGCCCGCCGGAGCTCAAACTGGCCGACGGCGGCAAGGGCGTACTGAAGGAGGCCGGCCGGAAGCTCCTGCCCCGCGAGATCGTCGACCGGCCCAAGGGCTACTTCCCCGTCCCGGCCATCAAGCACATGGCGGGCCCCGTCCTCGACCGGGTACGTGAGGCGCTCGACGCGCCCGAGGCGAAGAAGCGCGGCGTGTTCCAGGAGTCGTACGTGGCGGAACTCCTGGCCGCGCCCGACGAGCACCGGACCAGGCGTGGAGCCAACGCCCTGTGGCAGGTGGCGCTGCTGGAGACATGGCTGCAGACGCACGGAATCACGTGACCCACGAGCCGGGTACGCGGGCGCCGGAGGCAGCGGCGACCGCCCGGCCGTCAGTCGCGGCCCACCCCGGGGCACCCGGCCTCGCGGCACTGGCTCCCCTGTTGTCGGACGCCCGGCCGGCGGACGCGCACGAGCCCGACTGCGCCGCCGCCCCCGTTCCGGTGCCGTTGCCCGGGGCGGGCGGCCCGCGGGACGCCGTCACCAGGCTGCACGCGCACGGCTGCTGGTATCCCTCCACCACCGCCGACGGCACCCAGGCGGCCTTCATCTGCGACCGGGGCGGAGTCCCGCAGCTGTGGGCCGGGCCGGTGGACGGCTCCGAGGTGCGGCTGCTCGACTCCTCCCCCGATCCCGTCAAGGAGGTGTCCTGGGCACCGGACGGCCGCTGGATCGCGTACACCACAGCACCCGGGGGCGGCGAGCACACACGTGTGCTGTGCGTACGGCCCGACGGCACCGGCCGCCGCATCCTGGCCGGAGCCGGCCCCGGTGGCTCCGCCTATCTGGGGTGCTGGACGCACGACGGCTCGGCCGTCGCCGTCACCGCGACCGCCCACACACACCTGCAGGGCTTGGGACACGCCTCGACGGACCTCGATCCCGTCGGTGCCCCGCTCCCACCCGACTGGGCCGACCGGGACGGCCGCGCGACACTGCTGGGCGGGGCCCGGTACGACTCCGGGCAGCGGACGGCACCGGCGCCGGTCGACCTCAGGGCACCGGAGGCGCCGGCTGTCCGGCCCGGCGGCGGGCTGTCGGCGTACCTGATCGACCCCGACGGTCTGGCGTCACCGGTGCTTCTCGCCACGGAGACGCACGCCGCCACCCTGCGCGTGTGCGACCTCAGCCGAGACGGAAAGCTCGCCTTGCTGCGCCGGGGGCCGCGCGGACGGCGCGAGGCGGTCGTACGGCGCACGGCCGACTCGGTGACGACGTGCACGGTGCCGGTCGCCGACGGGGATCCGTGGATCGGCCGGTTCTCCCCGGACGGGCTGACGCTCTGGCTGCGCAGCGACGCCGACCGGGAGCACGCCGCGCTGTTCGCGGTCGCCCTCGACGCCGACGGCGAGCCGCGCGAGAGGGCGGTCGTGGTCCAGCGCGAGGACCAGGAACTGGAACTGCTGGCCATGGCCCACGACGGCCGCACAGCCGTGCTGGTGTGGAACGCGCAGGGCGCCGGGGAACTCGAACTCGTCGAGACCTCCCCGGCGCGCCACCTCCCGGACAGCGCGGGACCGCCGAGGCCCGTCTCCCTGCCGCACGAGGTCGTCACCCGGGTGGTGGCCGCCGGCCCGGGCCGCATGCTGCTCGCGCTGTCCGGCTCGCAACGCCGCCCGGGGGTGTGGTGGGCGCATGAGGGCGTGTCCCTGCTGCGCACCCCGTGGTCCTCCCGCGACGAGGACGCCGTTCCGCCGGGCCGCCCACCCGTGCGCCCCGTCCCCCTGCGCCTCGCGGCACGGGACGGGCTGCCCCTGAGCGGCTGGTACTACAGGGCGCCGGGACGTGCCCCGGGCGAGCCGGCCCCCTGCGTGATCCATCTGCACGGCGGCCCGGAGGAGCAGGAACGCCCCGTGTTCAACCCGCTGTACCACGAGCTGCTCGGCCGCGGGCTGGACGTCTTCGCCCCCGACGTGCGCGGCTCCTCGGGACACGGCAGGTCCTTCGTCGACGCCGACCTGGGCACCGGCCGCTTCGCCGCCCTGGACGACGTCGCGGACTGCACCGCCCACGCGGTGACGGCGGGCCCCGCCGACCCGACCCGGCTCGCCGTCATGGGGCGCTCGTACGGCGGCTATCTGACGTTCGCCTCCCTCGTGCGGCATCCGGACCTCTTCCGCACCGGGGTCGCCGTCTGCGGCATGTCCGACCTCCTGACCTTCTTCGCCGGTACGGAGCCATGGATCGCGGACTCCGCGGTACACAAGTACGGACATCCGGAGCACGACCGCGCGCTGCTGCACGCCCTCTCCCCGATGAGCCGCGTCGACGCGCTGCGGGTCCCGCTGCTCGCCGTCCACGGCGAACACGACACCAACGTGCCGCCGGGGGAGTCCGAGCAGTTCGTACGGGCCGCGCGGGAGCGCGGCGTCCCCGCCGAACTCCTGACCCTGCGCGACGAGGGTCACGACTTCCTGCGCGCGGACAGCCGGCGACTGTTCCGCCGGGCCGCCGCCGACTGGCTGGAACGGCACCTCGGCGGCTGACCCTCGCGGGCCGAACGCGGCGGCACCCCGGTGTACGGGTGGGTGGCGGCGCTGATGCCGGTGCCCGGCGGGTAACCCTCGGCACACCCCCTGCGCCGGCCCTGGCTCAGTTCGGCGTGTCACCGACCAGGGCCAGGTTCTCGATGGCCGCGAGACCGTACAGCGCCGTGGAGTTGGTGCTGATCCAGGGGGCGTCGGTGCCGGCGTTGAGCACGGTGGGGCCGTCGATCCTCGTGGTCGCCCATGAGGTGCTCGCGTCCGGATAGCCGTCGCCCGTCGTGAACTTGTTCCAGGCCCGGGTGGCCAGCGCGGCCTCGCCGGTCCGGCTCGCCGCGTACGCGTCCAGCCGGGAGTGGCCCTGGACCAGGCTCACCTTGAAACTCGCGCCGTAGCGGGCCTTCTGCTCGGCGGAGGTGGCGTTGAAGTAGCGGCAGTAGTCCAGCCAGGCGGCCCGGAAGCCCGGGATGTCGCTCTCGTCGAGAGCGCCGATCAGCTCGGCCGCCAGCTCGGGCAGGCCGAAGCTCGCGGAGAGATGGGAGACGGCGATGACGGGGGCGGTCTGGATGGCGAAGGCTCCCGTGTCGAGGTCGTACAGACCGCTGCCCTGCACGAAGCCGTTGGGCTGTGCGGCGATCGTCGAGGCGCTGGCCAGCAGTTTCTTCCTCGCCGTCTGCCATTTGGGGCCGCGCCGCTCCCACTCCGTCCACCAGGCCCAGCCGAGGCCGCTCCAGTCGGTGCCGAAGCCGATGGACAGGGCGTGGCGGTCCCCTGGGCTGTAGCCGTCGGTGCGGACCTTGCGGTTGGGATCGAGCCTCAGGAAGGTCTCGTCCGCGTCGACCTGGGCGTGCATCAGGTCGCCGGTGCGCTCGTCGGCGGTGAGGTAGTAGAAGAGGCGGCGGTAGACGGGCGTCGAGATACGGACCTGCTTGGCACTGTCGCCGAAGTGCTGGACCCCGTGCCGGGTGCCCAGGCCCGCCCACTTCCCGATGTGGTAGACGTCGACCTCGCCGGTGTGGCGGGTCATGGCCTCGGCGAAACGGTAGATGTCGGCCCGCCCGGAGCGCAGATAGGCCAGCCAGAGCCACAGGTCGGTGGAGAGCTCGGAGTTGTCCCAGGCGTAGCCGCCGACGTCGTAGCACCAGGTGTGGCGGGCCGGGTCGTAGGTGTGCTGGACGTCGCCGTAGTCCAGGAAGCCGTACCAGCGGCGCTGTTCGCGCTGGTCCCGGTAGTAGGCGAAGAGCAGGTCGAGGCGGTCCTCGACGGTCTTCCTGGCGGTGGTCGAGCGGTCCACCGGGGACCAGAGTCCGGCGAAGACGCCCGCCTTGTGCAGGGTCTCGGGGGCGGCGACGAGCTGCGGCGGGGCGGTCAGCGCGTCCTTCTGGGCGACCAGCGTGCCGGCCGTCGGGGTGGCGGCGTTGGCCCACAGGTAGAGCTCGGAGGTGCGGGCGATGCCGTACGGGGTGGCGAACCCGGGTTCGTAGTCCTCGTAGGTGATGTTGAGCCCGGCGGTCTGCTCGTCGTAGGTGTCCTGGCCGAGGCCGTCGTGGTAGAAGCGCAGGTCGAGCGGCTGGGCCTCCGGCGACCAGAGCCAGAGGGTGACGGTCGCCTCGTCGGAGGCGGCTCCGCGGATGTCGAGCTGGGCGGGGTGCTTCTGCCAGAAGTCCCGCAGGCCGAAGGAGAGTCCGCCGCTGATCCCGCCGACGTAGCCGAAGCCGGGGGCCCGGGTGCCGCCGGTGGTATGGATCCAGCCGTGGCCGGCCCTGGTGCGCTTGCGGACGGTGAAGCCGTCGGCCGACAGCTGGGCGAGGGAGTAGTCGCCCCAGGCCGGGACGTACTGGAGGGCGGAGGAGACCCGGGTGTCCCAGGTGGAGATGTCCGGCAGCCTCTCGCCCTTGACCTGCGCGGTGCGCACGGCCGCGCCCGGGTCGCGGCGCAGACCGGTGATGCCCTGGACGGCCTCGGTGAGGAAGCCGTCGTCGGCGCCGGCGAGGCGGACGTGCCGGTTGTAGAGCTCGTCGGAGAGGGGGACGCGGATGCGCAGACCCAGGCCCTTGATGAAGTCGCCGCCGGCCTTGCCGGCCTGTTGTGTGCCGTCGTACGTGATGGTGTGGACGACACGGATCGCCTCGGACCCGGCGTACAGGTAGAGGCGGACGACGAAGGGCAGCCAGGAGCGGCGTCCGCGCTCGTGCTCGCCCTCGATACGGATGACGGCGCGTACCGGTCCCGACTGCTCGACGGTGACGGAGTGGACGCGGCCGGTGAAGCGCTCCCAGCGGGCGCCGGCGCCACTGCCGTCGAGGTCGTCGTCGATCTCCGGCTGGCGCAGCACGACCAGTTCGGCCTTGTTCGCGATCCTGGCGTCGCCGCGCTTGATGCCGCGTATGACGTCGTGGGCGCCGGACTTGGCGATGCTGACCTGGATGACGCCGGTGTCGACGTCGATCGTGCCGCCCTTGGTGTCCACGGTGAGCGCGGTGTCGGCCTCGGCGGGCGTGCCCGGGGCCAGGGTGTAGCTCTCGGCGGGCCCGGTGGTGGTGCCGACCGCGTGGGCGGTCCACTTCAGGGTGCCGTCGGGCCAGTGGGCGGTGGGCCAGGACTGCACGGGGACGGCCGTCCCGTCGGCGGCGGTGAGGGCGAAGGGCTGGTCGGCGCGGAGCGCGCCCTGGGGCCAGGCCACGCCGAAGGTGGTGCCGGGTGTCCCGGCGGGGGTGCCGCCCTCCAGCCAGGTGAGCTTCACCGGGTCGACGGCGGTGGCTCCGGCCGGGGCTGCCGCGGCCGGGTCGGCGGCGAGCGCCCAGGAGAGCTGGGTCGCCGCGACGGTGACCGCTGCCGCCTTGAGGGCGTCTCTGCGCGACATCTCAGCCACGGTGACCGCCCTGGAGGCGCCAGACGCGGAAGTCGGTGATGTGGAAGTGGCTCCAGGTGGTACGGAAGGCGAACCAGCCGCTGGTGTAGGGGTCTTCGTCGGTGTAGTCGAAGACCAGCTCGCCGTTGTCCCAGTACTGGATGTGCTTGCCGTCGGAGACCAGCCGGACGCGGTTGGGCTCGTTCGCGGTGAGCAGCGGCGAGGTGTAGTCGTAGATCAGCGGCCGGGAGCCCGGCACGCCGACGTAACGGCGAAGCCGGGTGGTGGTGTTGGAGTTCGCGCCGAGGCCCGCGTAGTACGTGGTGAGCTGGTCGTAGTCGGCCAGGGCGCCGCTGCGGGTCGTGGCGAACAGGCTCTCCGGGGATTTCGGATCCCGGGCGTTCCAGAAGGAGTTGAGGTCGCTCACCCGGTCGTTGACGCCGCCCGCCGAGACGGGGGTCGCCGTGAAGTCGATCTCGTACCGGCCCGAGAACGGCCGCTTGAACCACACCGACGCCCCGGCGGGCACGTCGACGTCCAGCACGCCGTGCTTCGCCGTGACGCTACCGCCCTTCTCCAGCTCGGCCGCCCACTGGCCGGTGCCGTGCCGGAAGTCGTCGCCGGCCAGCAACTGGCGGTGGTGGTAAGGGCCTTGACCGCTCGGTGTGGCGGCGGCACCGGTGGACAGGGCGGTGGTGAACGCGGCGGCGAGGCTCACCACGACGGTGGCCCAGGTGTAGCGCATCGGAAGATCCCTTTCTGTGGACGACCGGAAGCGTACGGAAACAAACCCTTCCCATCAGTGAATGCCACAGAAGTGAAAAGAAGCGTTCACGATCAAGCCGATTCGCCGTCGAATCCCGCATGTTGGGACCCAGTGTGACGTGCTGTTACAACTTCATGATCATCGGCCGTCGATCTTCGTGCGGAGCCGCTCGGACGGGCAGGCTGGGGCGCACCCCTCCCCAAACCCCCCTCGCGCCACAGGAGTTGTCCGCATGTCTTTCGACAGCCCGATCTCCCGCCGTACCGTCCTCGCCTCGGCGGCCGGACTCGCCCTGGCCCTCGCCACCCCCGTCACCGCCAGGGCCGCGAGCTTCGGCTACACCGACGACGGAACCAACTACGTCGTCGACACCGGAGCCGGCCTGGTCTTCAAGGTCAACCACAGCAACGGCGACCTCTCGTCCTTCGCCTACAACGGCACCCAGTACCAGGGCTACGACGGCAAGAACTCCCACATCGAGAGCGGCCTCGGCGCCTCGACGGTCACCATCTCCACGCCCGCCACCGGAGTCGTCCTCGTCAAGGTCGTCCACGGCGCCCTGATCCACTACTACGCGGCGCGCAGCGGCGAGAACAACATCTACCTGTTCACCTACAAGCCCGACACCTCCGTCACCGCCAGCCGCTACATCGCGCGCCTCAAGCCCGGCGTCTTCCCCACCACCTACCCGGACACCTGGTCCAACTCCGACACCGTCATCGAGTCCGCCGACGTCTTCGCCAAGGCCGACGGCACCACCCGGTCCAAGCACTTCGCCAACCTGCGCACCATCGACTACGACTACTTCGGCTTCAGTGCCTCCGCCGCCTCCATCTGGGTCGTGCGCTCCAACAAGGAGAAGGACTCCGGCGGCCCCTTCGTCCGCCAACTCCTGCGCCACGGCAACGAGTCGGGCGCCGGACTCTACGAGCACCTCTACTACGCGGAAGGCCAGACGGAGCCCGAGCGCTTCGGTTTGCACGGCCCGTACGTCCTCGCCTTCACCGACGGGTCGGCGCCGACCGCCGCCGTGTCCGGGCGCGACAACACCGCCTGGGTGGACGCCCTCGGCCTCACCGGCTGGACCGGCGCGAGCGGTCGCGGGCGGATCGTCGGCAACGGGCTCGCGGGGCGGGACACCTCGTACCCCTACGTCGTGGGCGTGGCCAACTCCGAGGCCCAGTACTGGGGGAAGGTGGACGCGGCCACCGGCAAGTACACGGTCAAGGGTGTTCTTCCCGGCACCTACACCCTGACCGTCCACAAGGGTGAACTCGCCGTCCACACCCAGGACGTGACGGTCACCGCGGGCGCCGCCACGACCCTGCACACCATCACCATCACCGGCGACCCCGCCGCCGACACCGCCATCTGGCGCGTCGGCGACTGGAACGGCACCCCGGCCGGTTTCAAGAACGCGTCCCTCGTCACCTACGCCCACCCCTCCGACTCCCGCGCCGCCCCCTGGACCGCCGGCACCTACGTCATCGGCAGCTCGACGGCCTCGGCCTGGCCCGCCTACCAGTTCAAGGAGATCAACCAGGGCCTGCTCATCTCCTTCACCCTCACCGCCGCCCAGGCCGCCGCCGACCGCACCCTGCGCATCGGCATCACCACCGCCAAGGCGGGCGGTCGCCCCCAGATCACCGTCAACAACACGTGGACCTCCGCGATCCCGGCAGCCGCCACCGAGCCGTCCACCCGGACCCTGACCGTCGGCAGCTACCGCGGCAACAACCACACGTACGAATACGTCATCCCCGCCGCCCAGTTGCTGACCGGCACCAACACCCTGCGCGTAGACGCCGCCAGCGGTTCGGCGGGCGGCGGGGGCTACCTCAGTCCCAGCTACGGCTTCGACGCCCTCGACCTGCTCTGAGGACATGAAGGGGAAGAGGTGACACATGCGTGCATACGGATTCAGGGCGAACGGCGGACCGGAGGTCCAGGACGAGATCCAGGTGCCGAGACCCGCGCCCGGACCCGGCCAGGTACTCATCGAGGTCGCGTACGCCGGGGTGAACTTCGCCGAAGTGCAGCATCGGCGCGGTGAGTTCGGCGGGCCCGACGGTCCCGGCGGCTACGACGTGCCCGGCCTCGAGGTCTCCGGCACGGTGATCGCCCTCGGCAGCGGGGCGAGCCGGCCGGCCGTCGGCGAGCGGGTCGCCGCCTACCTTCCGGCGTTCGGAGGGTACGCCGAGTTCGCGGTGAGCGACGCGGCCTTCGTCCGGCCGGTGGACGGACTCCCGTTGGCGCACGCGGCGGGCGTGCCGTGCGTGTATCCGACCGCCGACGGCGTGCTCACGGACGCCGGCCGGCTGCGCGGGTAGCGCCGCCGGGCGAGCCGCGCGGTGGGCTCGCCCGCCTCGCTGACCGGGGCGGCCCGCGTACTCGTCCAGCGCGACAGCGGAAGCGACAGTGTCCGCTCCTGCACGATGAACTCGGCTGTTGTCAGGCCCCGTACGGGTTCTCCGTCGTCCGTCGCCACCGGGAGGTCGAGCAGCAGGCGGCCGTCGCCGGGCAGCAGGCCGCCCTGCCACGCGCCGAAGACCACCGTGTACCCGCGCCGCATCAGATGGCCGTTGCCGGCGTCGCCGAGCGTGCGCGGGCGATTGGTGTGCGGGGCGTCGCAGAAGTACTGCACGGCCCGCTTGTTGCCACGGTTGCCCCAGTCGAAGAACAGGCGCCGCCGCCCTCCGTCGACCGGCCGGAGGATCTCGACGTCCCCCCTGAACCGCACCCTGCCCGCGCTGTCACGAGGCGCGAGCGCGAGGTCGGTGACCGAGCCGTGGGCGGGCGCGTCCGGATCGACCGAGTAGTGGGCCTTGGCGGTGATCACTTCGTACGCCCCACCCCCGGCGAAGCGATGACCGTCGGCGCACGGCTCACGGGCGTGTATCTCCAGCCGCACGGGCGGCTCCTGCGGAACGGCCCTCATCGGCTCGCCTCGTGCAGCAGCGCGGAGTCGTGCCGCCAGCCCAGTTCGGGTGCGATCAGGTGTCGTACGTCGTGCAGGATCTGTTCGTAGTCGGCCCGGTGGAACTCGTACGGCAGCTCCAGCCGCAGCTCCGGGACGGCCGCGACCACGGGATCCGCCGCCAGCTGCTCCAGGATCTGCTCCGCCGTCCCGACCACGTCCGGGGCGAAGAGGATCCGCTTCGGGCCCTGCGGTGCCAGGGTTCGCGCGTGCCGACTCGCCGCGTACTCCCGGTAGCGGGCCCGGGCGGACGTGTCCGCGCTGTCGAAGGGCACGATCACCCGGCCCAGCGCCACCCGTGTCGGGCGCTCCCCGGAGAGGGTGCGCCGGTACTCGGAGAGCAGGGCGAGCTGGGCCGTGGTGAAGTCGTCGGTGCCTTCGCCGGTGACGATGTTGCCGCTGAGCAGGTTCAGACCGTGCTCGCCGGCCCACCGGACCGAACGCAGACTGCCGCCGCCGTACCAGACCCGGTCCACCAGGCCCGGGTTGTGCGGCTGAAGGCGTGGCCGCTGGGTGTTGCCCGGGGACTGGATGACCGTGTCCGGGCCGCCGAGGTAGTCGCCGCGCAGATGGTCGAGGACGCGGGCGATCCTGCCGTACGACAGGTCGAAGGCACGCCAGTCCCCGTCGTACACCAGGTCGCCGAGGAGTTCGGCGTGCGGCATGCCGGTGCTCAGACCGACCTGGAGCCGCCCGCGGGACAGGACATCGGCCAGCGCCAGATCCTCGGCGAGCCGGAACGGGCTCTCGTACCCGATCGGGATGACGGCGGTCCCCAGCTCGACCCGCTCGGTGCGCTGACCGGCCGCGGCGAGGAAGACCGCGGCCGAACCGACACCGTGTTCGAGATGGCGTTGTCTGATCCACGCGCCGTCGAAACCGAGCCGTTCGCCGTACTCGAACAGCTGCAGCGTCTCCTCCAGACCCGTGTACGGGTCGTCGTCGGCGAAGTTGCCCGGGGTGAGAAAGGCCAGCGAACTGATCGCGGGGGTGCTCATACGGCGTTCTTCCGTCCTGGTCCGGTCCTGGTCGGGGCGGGGTCGTCTCGGTGGCGCCGGGTGCTCAGGACCCGCCGCGCTCGCGGGGGAGCTTCTCCCCGGCCTCGATCGCCACGGGCAGCCGGTTCTCGGCCGGCGGCAGCGGGCAGGTGGCCAGGTCGGTGTAGGCGCAGGGCAGGTTGGTCGCCCGGTTGAAGTCCAGGACGACCGTGCCGTCGGCGGCGGGCGCCCCGAGGGAGAGGGCCCGGTTGGCCGCGTAGGTGGTGACCCCGGAGGTCGCGTCGGTGAACAGCACCAGCAGACTGCCCGGGCCGTGTCCGGGGAACGCCGTCAGGGCCAGCGGCCGTCCGTCCAGTTCGAACTCGACCCGGCCCGGTGCGTCGTACACATGCTCAAGACCCTCGACCGCCGCGCCCACGGTCGTCGGCCGCGGCTCGTCGAAGGCCGTGTAACGGCCGGTCACGGCCCAGCGGGGGTGCGGCGCGTAGGCGGGCGTGCCAGTGAACGCGGTGCGCAGCGGATTGTCCGGGTGCCGGGGACGGACGATGTCGTGTCCACCGCGCTTGGCCACCTCGATGACGGCGTCACCCCAGACGGCGTTGACCCCGCCGCGCTCCGGGAGCACCCCGAAGCGGTGCTCGCCGTGCACGGGAGCGCCGTCGACGACCAGTTCCTCACCGTCGTCGAGGACCACGACGACCCCGTCGGCGCCGGTCGACCATGCGCCCGGCGCGTCCGGGAAGCGCTGCGGCTCGTCTGCGAGCCAGTGCAGGCCGGTGACGGCGAGGAACCCGTGCGGGTCGGCGAGCCGCGCCTCCTGCCCGGTGTGCCACTCCTGCCAGTCGTGGGTGAAGACGGACAGGTCTGCGGTGGTGTCCTGAACGGTCATGCGTTTTCCTTCTCTTCCTCTTCGAGTGGTTCGGTCGCGGCCGTCGTGTGACGGCCGCCGGGGATCGCCGCGAGCAGCTCGCGGGTGTACTCGTGGCGCGGGCGGGTGAAGAGCTCCTCGGCGGTCCCCGTCTCGACGACCCGGCCGGAGCGCATCACGGCGACGTGGTGCGCGATCTGGCGGACGACGGCCAGGTCGTGCGAGATGAACAGGTACGCCACCCCGGTGTCGGCCTGCAGTTCGGCGAGCAGTTCGAGCACCTGGGACTGGACGGACACGTCGAGCGCGGACACCGGTTCGTCGCACACCACCAGGTCGGGGGAGAGCGCCAGGGCCCGGGCGATCGCGACGCGCTGCCGCTGGCCGCCGGACAGTTCCGCCGGGCGGCGCTCCAGCGTCGACTTGGGCAGCGCGACCCGTTCGAGCAGCTCGCCCGCCCGGGCGAGCCGGGAGGCACGGTCGCCGACCTTGAACGCGCGCAGCGGCTCGGTGATCACCTCGCCGATGGAGAACCGGGGGTCCAGCGAGGCGTACGGGTTCTGGTAGACGAGCTGGGCCCGGCGGCGCAGCTGCCTTGCCTGCGCCCCGCCCGCGGTCGTGACGTCGGCGCCGTCGAACACGATGCGGCCGGAGGTCGCGTCGGTCAGCCGGAGCACCAGCCGGGCGGTGGTCGACTTCCCGGAACCGGACTCGCCGACCAGGGCCAGCGTGCGGCCCCGGTGGAGGGTGAAGCTGACGTCGTCGACCGCGCGCAGCGTGCGGGCCGAGCCGGCGGCGCGGGGGAGCCGGAACTCCTTGACCGCGTTGCGCACCTCGACCAGCGGCGCCGTCCCGGGAACGGACGGGGCCGTGACCGTGACCCGGGGGCGTGCGGTGGCCAGACTCGGCGCGCTCGCCAGCAGCCGCCGGGTGTACTCGTGCTGCGGACTGCCGAGGATGTCACGGGTCGGACCGGCCTCGACGACCCGTCCCTCGGACATGACGACGATCCGCTGCGCCCGGTCGGCGGCGACGCCGAGATCGTGCGTCACCAGCAGCACCGCCGTGCCCAACTCCTCGGTGAGGTGCTGGAGATGGTCGAGGATGACCCGCTGCACGGTGACGTCCAGCGCGCTCGTCGGCTCGTCCGCGATGATCAGCTTGGGCCTGCCCGCGATGGCGACGGCGATCAGGGCGCGTTGCCGCATCCCCCCGGACAGTTCGTGCGGGTACTGCCGGGCACGGGTGGCGGCGTCGGGCAGCCCGGCCCGGTCCAGGATCGCGATCGCGTCCGCCGGGGCGGAGCGGCGGGTCGCCAGCCCGTGGATGCGCAGCACCTCGGCGACCTGTTCACCGATGCGTTTGACCGGGTTGAGCGACACCGTGGGGTCCTGGGGCACCAGGCCGATCTGCGCACCGCGTACGGTCCGCAGCTCCGGCTCCGACAGCGCGGCGAGGTCGTGCCGCCCGAAGCGGACCGTCCCGGCCTCGATTCCGCCGTTCGCCGCCAGGAGCCGGACGATCGCGTGCGCGGTCGTGCTCTTGCCGGATCCGGACTCGCCGACCACCGCGGTCACCTGGCCCGGCCACACGTCGAGGTCGACGCCCCGCACGGCCGGTACGGTGCCGCCTCTGGTCCGGTACGACACCGTCAGGCCTCGCACCTCCAGCAGCGGTTCCCGTGCGTTCGTCACGTTGCCACCCGTTCCGGGGTCGTCACTCGTGGAGCCGGTCATCGCTGTCGGGACCATTCGCCGTCCAGCGCTCGCGCGATGCGGTTGGTTGCCAGCACGGTCGCGGCGATCGCCAGACCGGGCAGTGCGGTGAGCCACCAGGCGTTGCCCAGGTAGTTGCGCCCGTCGGCGATCAGCGTGCCCCACTCCGGCGCGGGGGGCGGCGCCCCGTAGCCGAGGAAGCTCAGCGACGACACGGCCAGGACGGAGGTGCCGAAGTCGAGGGTGGCCAGGACGATCACCGGGCCCGCCGCGTTGGGCAGCACATGCCGGCCGAGGACCGAGTACCAGCGGGACCCGCACGAGCGGGACGCCTCCACGAAGACCGCCTGCCGCACCCGCAGCACCTCCGCGCGTGTCACCCGGGCGAAGGCGGCGACGCTGGCGGCCCCGACCGCGACCGCGACCTTCACCGTCCCGTAGCCCAGCGCGGTGACCAGCGCCAGGGACAGGAACAGCGCCGGGATCGACAGCAGTACGTCGACGAAGCGCATCAGCACGTCGTCGACCCAGCGGCCGACGAACCCGGCGACCAGACCGATCAGACCGCCGACCACGAAGGCGACCGCCACCGCTATCAGAGTGGCCTTCAACGACAGCTGGGCACCGTGCACCACCCGCGAGAACAGATCGCGTCCCAGCTCGTCGGTGCCGAACCAGTGTGCGCCGCTCGGGCCGCTGAAGTTCTGCGACGGCACCCCGCGCAACGGGTCCTGCGAGGTGAACAGACCCGGCCGGAAAGCGGCCAGCACCACGAGGACCACCACGAGAACCGACACCAGCAGACCGGGCCGGCGCACGAGGAACCGCAGGACGCGCCGAGGTTCGCGACCTCGCCCGGTCTTCGGGCCGATGCCGGGCTCGACCGGACGCGCCAGGCCGAGCGCGGTGCCGGTGGCGACATCGTCGACGAGGGGCTGTTGACTCATGCGAACCTCCCCTTGCCGCCGGAGGCCACGACGATCCGCGGGTCGAGAAGCGGATAGACGAGGTCGACGATCAGATTGGCCAGTACGAAGATGAGCGCCCCGAACACCACGACCCCCTGCACCAGCGGGAGGTCCTGGGCCGTGACCGCGGCGGCCGTCACCCGGCCGATGCCGTCGCGGGAGAACACGGTCTCCACGACCACCGAACCGGCGATCAGCTGCCCGGCCAGCAGCCCGACGACCGTCAGCGCCGGCAGTGACGCGTTGCGCAGCGCGTGCCGCAGGTGAATCCGCCAGGGTCCGGAGCCCTTGGCCCGCGCGGTCTCCACATACGCCTGGTCCAGGGCCGTGAGCAGGCTCTTGGCCAGCACCTGTGCGACCAGCGCGCCGGTCGGGATCGCCAGCGTCAGCGCCGGCAGGACCAGTCCCCGCAACCCGTCGTTGCCGAACGCCGGGAACCAGCGCAACCGGAACGAGAACAGTTCGACGAGCAGCAGTCCCACCCAGAAGGTCGGCACCGACACACCCAACGGCGGCAACGACAGCAGCAGTTGCCGCAGCCACCGCCGTGAGGTGTAGGTCGCCAGCACCGCGAGACCGCCGCCGAGGAGCACCGCGAGCAACAGCGCCGTACCGGTCAGGGCCAGGGTCTGCGGCAGCGCGTCGCCCAGGGTCGAGGTCACCGGACGGCCGGTGGAGACCGAGTCGCCGAAGTCCCCGCGCACCGCCTTGCCGAGATAGTCGGCGTACTGCACCAGCACCGGCTTGTCGAAGCCGTACTCGTGCCGGAGCCTGGCGAGCTGTGCCGGATCGACCTGCCCGGAGTCCGCCCCGGCGCCGGCCATCGCCGACACCGGGTCACCGGGCAGGAGGTCCAGCACCAGGAACGAGACCGTGTAGGCCGCCCACAGCACCCCGAGCGCCTGCGCGACGCGCTTGATCACATAGCGGCGCATGCCCTATCCGACCCAGGTGTCGTGCAACTGGATCCGGCTGGAGGCCTCGAAGTCGAGGTTGTGCACCTTCTTCGACACCCCGAGCTGGGTCTGCAGCTCCACCACCGGCACCACATAGGCGTTCTGGACAATCAACTGCTGTGCCTGGTCGACCAGTTGCTCACGCTTGGCCGCGTCGGTGGTCGCCGCCTGCTGGGTCAGCAGTGAGTCCAGCGGGCTCGCCGGCAGGTGGTAGAAGTTGGCCAGCTTCGTGGAGAACTGGCTGCGCAGGATGTCCGGGTCGGCGCGGGTGATGTTGCCCCACACCGCGTCGAAGTCACCGGCCTGCAGCGTCGTGGCGAACTGGGTGATCTGCCGTTCCTTGAGCACGATCTCGATGCCGACGTCCTTGAGCTGCTGCTGGATCAGCTCCAGTGCGGGCTGGTTCGTGGCCGCGTTGGCGAACCAGGTGACGTTCAGGCTCAGCCTGGTGCCGTTCCTCGTCCGGATGCCGTCGCTGCCGGCCTTCCAACCGGCCGCGTCCAGCAGGGACTTCGCCTTCGCCGCGTCGTGGGTGAGATCCGCACCGAGGTTCGTGTAGTCCGGTGTGGTGTGCGCGAGGATGCTGGTGGCCGGCTGGGTGCCGGTCGGGAACACGGCGTCGACGATCTGCTGCCGGTCGATGGCGAACAGGATCGCCTGACGCACCTTCACGTCCTTCAGCACGGGGCGGGAGTTGTTCAGCCCCAGGTTGAACACGTTGCCCGGGTTGGCCCGTCGCAACAGGTTCACCTGGCCGCCCTGCAGCGCCGCCTCGTTGGCCTTGGCGACGCTGCTGATCGCGTCGACCTGCCCGGACTGCAGACTGCCGGTGCGCACCCCGGCCTCGGGTACGACCTTGAACACCACCTTGTCGAGGTAGGCCTCGCCCTCCTTGCTCCACTGCGAGGAACCCCAGGCGTACTTGGCGCGCTTGGCCAGGGTGATCGACTGGTTCTGCACGTACTGCTTCAGCGTGAACGGGCCGCTGCCGACGATTCCCTCGCTGCACTTCTGCTGCGGGGACCTCTTCGCGCTCGCCGAGGACTCGATGCCCAGCGAGAACGTCGAAGTGGCCTGCAGGAACTGGGCGTTGGGCTGTGCGAACTTCACCCGCACGGTGAGCGGGTCGACGACGGTCGTGCTCTCCAGGCCGCTCAGGTATCCCTGGGCGAGGGTCCCCAGGGCGCCGAGCTTCGGCACCGCGTCGAAGTTGTCCTTGACCGCCTGCGCCGTCAGGGGTGTCCCGTCGCTGAAGGTGACACCCGATCTCAGGTGGAAGGTGAAGGTCGTCGTGTCCGGGCTGACGTCCCAGCTCTTGGCCAGCCACGGCACGATCTTGCCGGTCTTCGGGTCCTGGTCGGTCAGGGAGTCGACGATCTGACGCAGCGAGTAGATGGTCTCGTTGCTGGCGACCTGCTGGGGATCGACGCAGCCGGAGTCGGAACCCACCGCGAAGGACAGGGTGCCGCCGGACGTCGGCCGGCCGCTGTCGCCGCTCGAACTGCTGCCGCCGCCGGACGAGCACGAGGTCAGCAGCACGCTGGTGGTGAGGAGTGCGGTCAACGCGGCCCATCGGGGGCCGGGGCCGGGGCGGGAATCCGGATGCGCTGTCACGGAAAGGTTTCTCCTACTCGAAAGTCGGCGCGCACGGGCATGTGCGGACCAATGGAGATGCGTAGACGGAGTCGCGCCCAGGAAACAGCGACACCGCGTGAAGAGGCGAAGGAAGAGGTCCAGAAGGGAAAGTGGGAAAGTCCGCTGCGGGCTCGAACCCGGAGGTGCCGGCGGTGAATGCCGACAGTCAGCTGTGGGACGTGGTCAGCCGCGACACAGACAACTGGAGATGCGCTGCAGGTCGATGTGGCGTCGCCGGGAGAACCGGGAAAGCGCCGCCACGGCAGCGACGGAGGGGGTCGAGACGCTGCTGTGGCGCACGCTCATTCCTCCATGTCCCGGGCCCCTGCCAGGGGCCACGCGCTTGCCGGGTCGGCGACCCGGCCGGGCTTTCACCTGGAGCACCCCACCGCGTCGGAGGGTTGCCGGTCAGCTAGCCAGGGCTTGACGCTGACACTCAATGCCAGTTGAAATTTTACCTATCGCCGCCGCGACTCGTCAATGTCATGAGGCGGGCTGACAACGCGCGGCGGCGAATCACCTGTGCGGAATCGCGGCTCGTCACCGCACTCGGTCGAGAAGCCGCAGTCCGACGCCGATCGTGAATCATGGGGTGGTCCACCGGATACCGATACCTCGTGGTCAGGGTGGCCGAGTTGTCGTCTCACCTGATGGTCACTCGCATTGACATCCCTTGTCGGGACATGCCTAACTTGCGGCGCAGACCGAGATGCCTCAGGGCCGGAGAAGTGATGGTGACAGCGATGTACGCAGCTGATGGGACGGCCGCACAGCGGCGCCTCAGCCACGTCCTGCTGTGCACGGACCGCTCCGTCGACCTGCTCCGTGTCAACAGCGCGCTCTGTACGGCCACTTGCCGCACCCTCTGTCGAGGCTGACGGTTTCCTGAGTCCCTGTTTCTGAATCTGCGAGCCTCCGAGTCCCGGGCTTTCGCTGACTGACGACCACCGCGTTCGCGGTGTGCCCTCTCCCTGCCCAGCCTCCGTTCCGCGTGTACCCGTGTGTCGTCTCGTGCCCCGAGCCGCTCCCGGGCGGCGCGGTGCTGCCGCCCTCCGCGGTCCTGGGTGTCCAAAACCGCTGGAGCCCTCCATGAGCGAAACTCCCGGCGTCGCTGTGTCCTCCGGATCAGCGCCGCCCGCCGAGGCGATACCCCGCCCCGACACCCCAGAGCCCCGAGACACCTCCGACAGCCCCGCCGCACCAGGGCCGCCGGCCGCGCAGCGAGTCCTCCCGATCCGGCGTCCCGGCCGCTGGATCCTCACGGCCGTCGTCCTCGTACTGGTCGCCCAGATCGTCCATGGGCTGGCGACCAACCCCTTCTACCAGTGGGACCGGTTCCAGTACTGGTTCCTGCGCCCGACGATCCTCGACGGCCTGCTCATCACCCTCGAAGTAACGCTCTACAGCGCGGTGTTGGGCCTGCTGGGCGGCATCTTCCTCGCCCTGGCACGGCTTTCCAGGAGCCCCGTACTGCGCGCCGTCAGCTGGATCTACATCTGGCTGTTCCGCTCGGTGCCGCTCATCGTCGTCCTGCTCTTCCTCTACAACTTCAGCGCGCTGTACCAGACGCTGAGCCTGGGCGTCCCCTTCGGCCCGGCGTTCTTCACCTTCGACGAGTCGCGGCTCGCCACCGACATGGTCGTCGCCGTCGTCGGCCTCAGCCTCAACGAGGCGGCGTACGCGGCAGAGGTCGTCCGCGGCGGCATTCTCTCCGTCGACCAGGGCCAGCACGAGGCTGCCTCCGCCCTCGGACTGCCGAAGCGCTACCAGTTCGCGAAGATCGTCTTCCCGCAGGCGCTGCGCTCCATCACCCCGAACTACGTCAACCAGCTGATCGGCCTGATCAAGGGCACCTCGCTGGTCTTCTACGTGTCCCTGCTCGACCTCTTCGGCAGCGTGCAGAGCATGGGCAGCACCTACCCCGGCGACATCGTGCCGCTGCTGCTGGTCGCCACCGTCTGGTACCTGATCCTGACCAGCATCGTGTCCGTCGTCCAGTTCTACGTCGAGCGGTACTACGCCCGGGGCGCCACCCGCACCCTGCCGCCGACGCCGTTGCAGAAGCTGCGGACCGGGGTCACCGACCTCCGGGCCCGCATCCGCAAGGAGGCCGCCGTATGACCGCCGGGACACTCGACGACACGGCCGCCACCGTCGAGGTGCACGATGTGCACAAGTGGTACGGCGCTCACCGGGTGCTGAACGGCGTGGACCTGACCGTGCGGCCCGGCGAGGTGACCGTGATCCTCGGCCCGTCCGGCTCGGGCAAGTCCACCCTGCTCAGGGTGATCAACCACCTGGAGAAGCCCGAGATCGGCCATGTCAGCGTGAACGGCGAGCTGATCGGCGTACGCAGGCACGGCGACCGTCTGAAGGAGCTCAGCGAGCGGGCGATCCTCACCCAGCGCAGCCGTATCGGCTTCGTCTTCCAGAACTTCAACCTCTTCCCGCACCTGACCGTGCTGGACAACGTGGCCGCGGCCCCGGTGGCTACCGGGAAGCTCGGCAGGGCGCAGGCCGCCGAACTCGCCCGGGAACTCCTGGACCGCGTCGGCCTGGCCGACAAGGTGGCCGCCTACCCACGGCAGTTGTCGGGTGGCCAGCAGCAGCGCGTGGCCATCGCCCGTGCCCTCGCCCTGCGCCCCGGAGTCATCCTCTTCGACGAGCCGACCTCCGCCCTCGACCCCGAACTGGTCGGCGAGGTGCAGGCCGTCATCAAGGACCTGGCCGGCAGTGGCACCACCCTCGTCATCGTCACCCACGAGATCGGCTTCGCTCGTGAGATCGCCGACCGGGTCGTCTTCATGGACGGCGGCCTGATCGTCGAACAGGGCCCGACCGCCGAGGTGTTGGACCACCCGACACAGGAGCGGACCAGGGACTTCCTGAGCAAGGTCCTCTGACCCGACAGGGTGCTCCTCCCCAAGCTCGCGGTCCGCCCGGACCGCCCCCACACCCTCACCGCACAACCGACAAGGAAACCAAGGACAACCATGCGCACCCTCAGCCTCCGCAGCAGATTCCTCCGCGGCGTCTCCGCTTCCGCAGCCGTCGTCTCCCTCGCCGCGGGACTCGCCGCGTGCGGGGGCGACAGCGACGCCGCCACCAAGACCGACAGCGCGCCGGCCGGGACGGTCACCGTCGGCGCCCTCTCCAACGGTGCCGCCAAGGAGACCCAGCTGAAGGTCACCGAGGTGAAGTCGATCAGCGCCGAGCTGCCCAAGGCGGTCGCCGACAGCGGCAAGCTGGTCATCGGTGTCGGCGCGCTGCCCGCCGGGTTCCCGCCGCTGGCGTATGTGGGCGACGACCAGAAGACCCTCACCGGTGCCGAGCCCGACCTCGGCCGACTGGTCGCGGCGGTTCTCGGACTGAAGCCGGAGGTGAAGAACTCGACCTGGGAGAACCTGTTCGTCGGGATCGACAGCGGCAAGGTCGACGTGGCGTTCTCGAACGTCACCGACACCGAGGAGCGCAAGAAGAAGTACGAGTTCGCCTCCTACCGGCAGGACAACCTCGCCTTCGAGGTGCTGAACAAGAGCACCTGGAACTTCGACGGCAACTACGAGAACCTCGCCGGCCAGACCGTCTCCGTCGGCGCCGGCACCAACCAGGAGAAGATCCTGCTGGAGTGGAAGGCGAAGCTGGCGAAGGAGGGCAAGAAGCTCACCGTCAAGTACTTCCAGGACAACAACAGCGTCTACCTGGCGCTGTCCAGCGGGAAGATCGACGCCTACTTCGGCCCCAACCCCGGTATCGCATACCACATCACCCAGGTCGCCAAGACGCCCAACCCGACCCGCAACGCGGGCAAGTTCTCCGGTGCGGGAGAGACTCTCCAGGGTCTCATCGCGGCCACCGCGAAGAAGGACAGCGGGCTGGCCAAGCCGGTCGCGGACGCGATCAACCAGCTGATCAAGGACGGCCAGTACGCCAAGTGGCTCGCCGCCTGGAACCTGTCCAACGAGGCCGTCAGCACCTCCCAGATCAACCCGCCCGGGCTGCCGCTCGACAACTCCTGACCGTCACCCGTCACAGGGACTCCGCCGTGCCACGGCGGAGTCCCGGCCGCGCCCGACCGCGTTCCAAGTACATGTTCCAGACCTGCGTTCCAGATATGCGTTCCAGATACGGAGACTCGCACCGACATGTCCATCAGCGTCCACCACGCCACGTCCCCGAGCCCGACGGAACCGCACATCCTGGACAACGCCGCCTGGGCCGCGCTGACGGGCCCGCACGCCCATCTCGCCGAGCGCGTCGGCCGGGCCGCCCGCTACCCTATCGACGTGTCCCCGTTCGCCGCGCTGGAGGACCCCGCCGACCCCCGCGCCTGGGACGACCTGGCCGCACTGGTGGGACCCGGCAACGTCATCCCGGTCACCGCGGTCCAGGCCGTACCCGACGGCTGGGAGGTCGAGCAGATCGGCGACGGCGTCCAGCTGGTCGACACCGCCCTGTACGCCGAACCCGCACCCGAGGCCGTACGGCTCGGCCCCGCCGACGTACCCGAGATGCTCGACCTGGTCGCCCTCACCCAGCCGGGTCCCTTCCTGCCCCGGACCGTCGAGCTCGGCACCTACCTCGGAATCCGGGACCACGGGCGGCTGATCGCCCTGGCCGGCGAACGCCTGCACCCACCGGGCTGGACCGAGATCAGCGCGGTCTGCACCCACCCCGACCATCGAGGCCGGGGCCTGGCCACCCGACTGGTCCGCGCGGTCGCGGCGGGCATCAGGGAACGCGGCGAAACCCCCTTCCTCCACGCTGCCGCCGCCAACACCAACGCGATCCGGCTCTACGAGTCGATCGGGTTCACCCTGCGCCGCCGCACCCGGTTCGCGCTCGTACGCACGCCGGGCAGGGCGGAGTAGGAAGAGCAGGACACCGGACAACCGGAAGAAAAGGCATGGCCGTGCGGTTGTGACTGCTGACGCGTGAACGGCAGCCCTACGGGTCCCGCGAGCGCCAGGTCGAGAAAGAACCCGGGTTCACCGGGCCGGAATGACGGAGGTGAGTCGGATGCGTCCAGTGTCGCGTCACCGCGCCGTTAAACCCGTCCCGCCCCGCCGCCTGTACCTGTACTCCCGGGCGCACATCGACCTGTTGCGCGTGGCCGGCGCGCTCTGTCGCTCCTGACCTGGAGTTCTCACAGCCGCACCCTTCACGTACGAGGGCCGGCTCTCTCGTCCTTTCGTACGGTCGATCAGGAAGGCGTCACTCTCGTGTCCTTGTCATCCTCTCCTCTGCATCTCGCTGTCGCCCTGGACGGTGCCGGCTGGCATCCGGCCGCCTGGCGTGAGCCCGTGGCCCGGCCGCGTGAGCTGTTCACTGCCCGGTACTGGGCCGATCTGGTCGCGGAGGCCGAGCGGGGGCTGCTCGACTTCGTGACCGTCGAGGACGGTCTCGGTCTCCAGTCCTCGCACCTCACCGAGCCGGACGGCCGCACCGACCAGGTCCGGGGCCGTCTGGACGCCGTCCTGATCGCGGCGCGGGTGGCCCCGCTGACCCGGCACATCGGCATCGTCCCGACGGTCGTGGCCACCCATACGGAGCCGTTCCACCTTTCGAAGGCGATCGCCACCCTCGACTATGTGAGCACCGGCCGTGCGGGTCTGCGCGTGCAGATCACCGCCCGCCAGAACGAGGCCGCGCACTTCGGCCGCCGTGCCTTCCCGCCGTTCCGCCTGGAGGACTACAACACGCCCGCCGTGCAGGAACTGGTCGCGGCCCTCTTCGACGAGGCTGTCGACTATGTGGAGGTGGTGCGTCGGCTCTGGGACAGCTGGGAGGACGACGCGGAGATCCGTGACACCGCCACCGGCCGTTTCATCGACCGGGACAAGCTGCACTACGTCGACTTCGAGAGCCCGCACTTCAGCGTCAAGGGTCCCTCGATCACGCCTCGCCCGCCGCAGGGCCAGCCGGTCGTCACGGCTCTGGCCCACGCGACGGTTCCCTACCGGCTGGTGGCCCGCTCGGCCGACGTCGGCTACGTCACCCCGCACGACGCCGGCCAGGCCCGGGCGATCGTCGAGGAGATCCGCACCGAGCAGTCGGCGGCCGGCCGCGCCGGTGAACTCCTGCACATCTTCGGGGACTTGGTCGTCTTCCTCGACGACACCGAGGCCGCCGCGACATCCCGCCGGGAACGCCTGGACGGCCTCGCCGGATACGCGTACACGAGTGATGCCCGGATCTTTGCCGGTACGCCCGCGCAACTCGCGGATCTGCTGGAGGAGTTGGCGTCGGCGGGGCTGTCCGGGTTCCGGCTGCGGCCGGCCGTCGCCGGGCACGACCTCCCGGCGATCACCCAGGGCCTGGTTCCCGAACTCCAGCGCCGTGGCCTGTTCCGCCAGGCCTACGAGGCCGACACCCTGCGCGGACTGCTGGGGCTTTCCCGCCCCGCCAACCGCTACGCGACCACGGCCACTGCTTCCGCTGCTGTCAGCGCCTGAACTGGAAGGACCGTACGACCATGAGCAAGCCGCTGAAGCAGATCCATCTGGCCGCGCATTTCCCCGGTGTCAACAACACCACCGTGTGGAGCGACCCGCAGGCCGGCAGCCACATCGAGTTCAGCTCCTTCGCCCACTTCGCGCAGACGGCCGAACGCGCGAAGTTCGACTTCCTCTTCCTCGCCGAAGGCCTGCGGCTGCGTGAACAGGGCGGCAGAATCTATGACCTGGACGTCGTGGGACGGCCCGACACCTTCACCGTCCTGACCGCGCTCGCGGCCGTCACCGACCGGTTGGGTCTGACCGGGACGATCAACTCCACGTTCAACGAGCCCTACGAGGTGGCCCGCCAGTTCGCCAGCCTCGACCATCTCTCCGACGGCCGCGCCGCCTGGAACGTGGTCACCTCCTGGGACGCCTTCACCGGCGAGAACTTCCGCCGCGGCGGCTTCCTGCCCCAGCAGGAGCGCTACGCACGGGCGAAGGAGTTCCTGCAGACCGCGGGCGAGCTCTTCGACTCCTGGCACGGCGAGGAGATCCTCGCCGACCAGTCGAGTGGCACCTTCCTGCGGGACGCGAAGGCGGGTGCGTTCGTGCACCAGGGGCAGCACTTCGACATCGAGGGCCAGTTCAACGTGCCCCGCTCCCCGCAGGGCCGCCCGGTCATCTTCCAGGCCGGCGACTCCGACGAGGGCCGCGAGTTCGCCGCCTCCACCGCCGACGCCATCTTCAGCCGCTACGCCACCCTCACCGAGGGCCAGGAGTTTTACACCGACGTCAAGAACCGCCTCGCCAAGTACGGCCGCCGCCCGGACGAGCTCAAGATCCTGCCCGCCGCGAGCTTCGTGCTGGGCGACACGGACGCCGAGGCGGAGGAACTCGCCCGCGTAGTGCGCCGCCAGCAGGTCAGCGGGGCCACCGCGATCAAGCACCTGGAGTTCGTCTGGAACCGGGACCTGTCCGCCTACGACCCCGACGGCCCCCTCCCCGACATCGACCCCGACCTCGGCGAACACACCATCGCCCGCGGCCGGGCCCAGGTGAGGATGTACCGCGATCCCCTGGCCACCGCCCGCGAATGGCGCGAGAAGGCACAGGCCAACAACTGGTCCATCCGCGACCTCGTCATCGAGACCGGCAACCGCCAGAACTTCGTCGGCTCCCCGGAGACGGTCGCCGCCACCATCAACGACTTCGTCCAGGCCGACGCCGGCGACGGCTACATCCTGGTCCCGCACATCACCCCGACCGGCCTCGACACCTTCGCCGACACCGTCGTCCCGCTCCTCCAGGAACGCGGCGTCTTCCGCACCGAGTACGAAGGCACCACCCTCCGCGACCACCTCGGCCTCGCCCACCCCGACGAGGTGCGCAACAAGCGTGCGGCGTCATGAAGTTCCTGTCCATCACACTGATCGTGCACGCCCCGCACCCGGTGACCGGCGTGCGGAAGTCCACTCAGGACCGCTTCCGCGAGGTGCTCGACAACGCGCTCCTCGCCGAGGAGTTGGGCTTCGACGGCTTCGGCGTGGGGGAGCGGCACGAGCGGCCCTTCATCTCCTCCTCGCCACCCGTCGTCCTCAGTCATATCGCCGCCCTCACCTCCCGGATCAGGCTTTTCACCGCCGTCACCACGCTCAGCCTCCTCGACCCGGTGCGGGCGTACGAGGACTACGCGACCCTCGACCATCTCTCCGGCGGACGCCTCGAGCTCATCATCGGCAAGGGCAACGGGGCCGCCCAGCGGGACCTGTTCCAGGTCACTCCCGACGACCAGTGGGAGCGCAACGCCGAGAGCTACGAGGTGTTCCGCAAGATCTGGCGCCAGGACAAGGTGACCGCCTCGACCCGCTTCCGCCCGGAACTCAAGGACGCGGAAGTGTGGCCGCGTCCTCTCCAGCAGCCGATCCGGGTGTGGCACGGCAGCGCGACGAGCAAGGAGTCGGTCGACCTCGCAGCCCGCTACGGCGACCCGCTCTTCTCCGCCAACGTCACCAACCCCATAGAGCCGTATGCCGAGTTGATCCGTTACTACCGTGAGCGCTGGGAGCACTACGGCCACGATCCGGCCGACATCGCGGTCGGCGCGGGGACGGCGGGCCTGTACACGGCCCGCACCTCCCAGGAGGCGATCGACGCCTACCGGCCCGTGTTCGAGGGGAACCTGGAGTTCCAGAAACGGCTGGGCCTGGAGCCGGTGTTCTCGACCCTGGAAGACTTCGTGGAGCGCAGCTCGGCGCTGATCGGCAGCCCCCAGCAGATCATCGAGAAGGTGCACCGCTACCACGAACAGTTCGGGCACACCGTGCTGCATCTGCACGCGGACGCAGGGGGATTGACGGACCGTCAGCACCGGGACTCCCTCGAACTCTTCCAGTCGGACATCGCGCCGGTACTGCGCCGCGAGATCCCCGACCCGCCGTTCGACTGGGGCCCGGTCCTCGCCGAGCCTGCGCCCAGCCCCGTGTCCGCCGATCACCGAGCCGACCACTGAGGAGTCCTCCACCCATGTCCGACATCCCCCTCGGCGTCCTCGACCTGGTCCCGATCTCGTCCGGTTCCACCGCCACCGAGGCGCTGCGCAACTCCATCGACCTGGCCCGGCAGGCCGAGAGCTTCGGGTACGCCCGTTACTGGTACGCCGAGCACCACCTCAACCCGGGCGTCGCCGGCACCTCGCCCGCGGTCGTCCTCGCCCTGACCGCGTCCGCGACCTCGACCATCCGGCTCGGCTCCGGTGCCGTACAGCTGGGTCACCGCACAGCCCTGTCCACGGTCGAGGAGTTCGGCCTGATCGACGCACTGCACCCCGGGCGTCTGGATCTGGGCCTCGGCCGCTCCGGCGGACGCCCGCCCGGCGGGCCCGCCACCCCGGTTCCGAACGCGACCGAGGTGGTCGACGGCCGTGCCCCCAACGGCCTGCGCATCCCGCCCCGGTTCTCCTTCGAGCATCTGCTCGGCTCACCGCGTATCGCGCTGCAGCGCAAGCTGCTCCTGCTGCCGAAAGCCGAGTCGCAGGACTACGGCGAGCAGATCGGCGACATCCTGGCGCTGCTGGCGGGCACGTACCGCTCGGCGGACGGCGTCGAGGCCCATGTCGTGCCGGGCGAGGGTGCCGACGTCGAGATCTGGATCCTGGGCAGCAGCGGCGGCGAGAGCGCCGAGGTCGCGGGCCGCAACGGTCTGCGGTTCGCGGCGAACTACCACGTCAGTCCGGCTTCGGTGCTGGAGGCCGCGGAGGGCTACCGGGCCGCGTTCCAGTCCTCCGACGTCCTGGACAAGCCGTACGTCAGCGTGTCCGCGGACGTCGTGGTCGCCGAGGACGACGAGACCGCCCGCGAACTCGCCACCGGCTACGGCCTCTGGGTCCGCAGCATCCGTACCGCCGAGGGTGCGATCCAGTTTCCGACGCCCGACGAGGCGCGCGCCCACGTATGGTCCGACGGGGACCGGGCCCTGGTCCAGGATCGACTGGACACCCGGTTCGTCGGTTCCCCGGGCCGGGTCGCCGACCAACTGGAACAGCTCCGAGAGGCCACCGGCGCCGACGAGTTGCTGATCACCACGATCACCCACGGCCACGCGGACCGGGTGCGGTCCTACGAGTTGCTGGCCGAGGAGTGGCGCAAGAGGTGAGGCGCCGGCGGCGTCACGACTGCCGGTGTGTGCGCTGTGCCAGGCCGGCGCACAGCCGGGTCAGGCGGTCGATCTCGGCGTCGAGGGCCGCGATCCTGCGGTCGACCACCCCGGCGCCGGGAACGTCGGAGTCGGGGTACCCGCACCGGCGTTGCGGATTGTCGACCAGCAGGCCGAGCCGGTCGGCGAAACCGCGCAGATCCGCGACGGTGAGCCCGAGCGCCAGCAGTTCACGGATGACGCGGACCCGGGCGACCTCGTCCGGCCCGTACTCGCGTTGCCCGGTGGCGGTGCGCCGCGGTGATGGCAGCAGGCCGCGCTCCTCGTAGAACCGCAGTGCCCGTGGGGTGGTCCCCGCCGCTGCCGCCGCATCCCCGATCCGCATTCCTGCCCCCGCACCTCAGTCTCCGTCGTCGTGACCGGGCGCGACGGCGCGTCACGTCGGCGGCAACTCCACGACGACGGTTCCGAAGTGCCGCCCCTCGAACAGTTCCTGCAACGCCCGCGGTGCCTGATCCATGCCCGGGATCCGTACATGCGGGAAAGTGATCTCACCGGAGCGCAGCCACTCCCCGAAGGGCTTGGTCCACTCCGCGACCGCCTCGGGATGGTCCTGGCCGCTGTAGCCGCACAGTGAGACGCCCTGGTTGACGAGCCGGAAGGTGTCGATCTCCGCAGACGCGCTGCCACCGTCCCCGTCCGGCGACAACTGGCCTGCCAGCGCGCCGACCAGGGCGAAACGGGCCCCCCGCCGCGCGGCGCGCACAGCCGCGGCCAACTGCTCGTCGATCGACCAGGACCCCGGCACCACTACCGCGTCGTAGCCCAGTTCGGCCCGCAGTCGCTCCGCCTTGGCCGGTGAACGGGTGCTCCCGATGACCACAGAGGCGCCCAGCAGACGTGCGACGGGGCCCGCGAGTGTTCCCACGGCTCCTGCCGCGCCCGTGACGAACACGGTGTCGCCGGGGCGGACTTGAGCGAGCCGGGTCAGTGCTCCGTAGGCGGCCGACCCGGACGACAGGTGGGCCACCGGGTCGGGCAGGACATCGCCCAGCGGAGTGCAGTCGGCTGCCGCCAGGAGTGCGTGCTCGCGCCACCCGAGCAGATGCATGACCGTGTCTCCCGGGCGCAACGGACCCCCGGGCGGGGCGGCGACGACCTCTCCGACAGCGGGCCCGAACAGCGTGTCGCCGACGTGGACGCGTGGCAGCGGTACGCCGTCGGCCTGACCGCCGATCAGCGTGCGCAGCCCGGGAAACACGAGGAAGTACCGGTTGCGGACGACGACTTGCCCCGGACCGGGGACCGGCACCGGCTTCCGCGCCATCGTGAAGTGCTCAGGCCCTGGGAGCCCAGCGGGGTTGTCGGCCAGCAGGATCTCGCGGGTCGTGGAGGGCAGGACTGTTGCCATGTCGGGGGCTCCTGAATGGATTCGAGGGTGAGCGCGGGCTGTGACGTGACAGTGGGGACCGGTCCGGCCGTCGGCGCGCAGACGCTAACCCCTGACGTGCGCGTCAGGGGCAAGTAGCGCGAACGCTCCGTTGACACCACCGGCCCTACGTGTTTGCATCCCGCCATGCCGTTGTCGGAGCCCCTGACCCGCCGCCGCGCCGTGGACCTCGTCCGCGTCGCCGCCGCGCTGTGTCGGACGACCGGCTGATCGCGCGCTTCCTGACGTCCGCGTCAACCGCCTTTTGAGGCAGGCCAGTTGCCGTAGGGGGATTCGATCACCCGGGGGTACTCCGCTGTGGTGATCCCGGCAGCCAACTCGGCCTGCTGGGCGAGGGGATACAGCCGGTCCGAGCTCACTCCGGCGACCAGCGTCCTGGCGGTCACGCGGCGCAGCGCCGCGCGTGTACCGCCGCGACCGCGGCCGATGTCATGTGTGTTCATGGCGTCGGCCAGCACGACATAGCTGCCCGCGTCGAAGCGGCGCACCAGCTTGGCGGCGTGGTGGTCGAGGTAGGACTGGACCTGGTACCGGCCGCCGTTCCAGGGGTCCTCCGCACCCTGGGGCGTGCGGCCGAAGCGGACCTGCAACTCCGGCTCGCTGCGGTAGGTGACATGGGCGAGACGGCGCGCCAGGCCGAGCCCGGCATGCGGGCCGTGGCCCGTGTCGTGGTAGTCGCCGCCGCGCCAGTTAGGGTCGCTGCGGATGGCGTGGAGCTGGATGCCGGCCCAGGCGATCTGCTCCGCGCTCGCCGCCGCCGTGGTGGCCAGCAGGAGGAGCGCGCTCGTGCGTTCCGGGTACGACACGGCCCACTCCACGGCACGCATCCCGCCCATGGAGCCGCCGACCACCAGGGCCCAGTGGTCGATGCCGAGCGCGTCGGCAAGGCCCAACTCGGCTGCCACCTGGTCGCGTTGGGTGAGTACGGGGAAGGTACCGCCCCAGTGGCGTCCGTCGGGACGCGTCGAGGACGGGCCGGTACTGCCCTGGCAGCCGCCCAGCACGTTCGGGGCGACGACGAACCAGCGGTCCGTGTCCAGTGCCAGCCCGGGCCCGATGAGCCCGTCCCACCAGCCAGGGGTGGGGTGTCCGGGTCCGGCCGGTCCGGAGACATGGCTGTCACCGGTGAGCGCGTGGAGTACCAGTACGGCGTTGGAGCGGTCGGGTGCGAGCCGCCCCCAGGTCTCGAACGACAGCCGTGCGCCGGGCAGTTCACCTCCCGCCTCCAACGGCAGCGGCTTCTCCCGCACATGCCATTGGCGGCGGCCCGGCGGATCCCCCTCCCGCCAGGCCCCGGAGGCCGGCGGGAGGGGGACCTCGGAGGTCGTCGGTACGGTGTTCAGGACGCGCCCTTCGCCGCCCGGAAGCCGGACTCCAGATCCGCCTTCAGATCGGCGAGGTTCTCGATGCCGACCGACAGCCGGACCAGGCCGGGCGAGGTGCCGGCGGCCGCCAACTGAGCCTCGTCCAGCTGGCTGTGGGTGGTGGAGGCCGGGTGGATGATGAGGCTGCGTACGTCGCCGATGTTGGCGAGATGGCTGAACAGCTCGACGGCGTCGACGAACCGCTTGCCGGCCTCGACCCCGTCCCGCAGCTCGAAGGCCAGGATCGCGCCGGCGCCGCGCGGCAGATAGCGCTGCCCCGCCTCATACCACCGGTTGGACTCCAGACCCGGGTAGTGGACGGCGGCGACCTCGTCGCGCTGCTCCAACCACTCGGCGAGGGCTTGGGCGTTGGCGGAGTGCCGTTCGATGCGCAGGCTGAGCGTCTCCACGCCCTGCAGCAGCAGGAACGCCGAGTGCGGGGAGAGCGCGGGGCCGATGTCGCGGAGCAGCTGGACGCGGAGCTTGATGGCGAAGGCGCCCGGGCCGAGCGCGGGCCAGTACCGCAGTCCGTGATAGCTGGGGTCCGGCTCGGTGAAGTCGGGGAAGCGCTCGGCGTGCGCGCCGAAGTCGAAGGTGCCGCCGTCGACGACGACACCGGCGATGGTGGTGCCGTGGCCGCCGAGGAACTTGGTCGCGGAGTGAACGACGATGTCGGCGCCGTGTTCGAGGGGCCGCAGCAGATACGGGGTCGGCACGGTGTTGTCCACGATCAGCGGGACGCCCGCCTCGTGCGCGACGTCGGCGACAGCCCGTACGTCGAGCACGTTGCCGCGCGGGTTGCCGAGGGTCTCGGCGAACAGGGCCTTCGTGTTGGGCCGGATCGCCGCTCGCCAGGCCTCGAAGTCGTCCGGGTCGTCGACGAAGGACACCTCGATGCCGAACTTGGGCAGGGTGTGGCGGAACAGGTTGTACGTGCCGCCGTACAGGGATGTGCTGGACACGATGTGGTCGCCCGCGCTCGCCAGCGTCAGGATGGTGAGGGTCTCCGCGGCCTGCCCGGAGGCCAGGGCCACCGCGGCGACGCCGCCTTCCAGCGCGGCGATCCGCTGCTCGAAGACGTCCTGCGTCGGGTTGTGGATACGGGTGTAGATGTTGCCCGGCTCGGCGAGTGAGAACAGGTCGGCGGCGTGCTGGGTGTCGCGGAAGACGAACGACGTCGTCTGGTAGATCGGCGTCGCCCTTGCCCCGGTCGTCGGGTCCGGCGCGGCACCGGCGTGGATCTGCTTGGTCTCGAACGACCAGGCCGAGGTGTCGGGGCGGGCTGGCTCGTCCTCGGGGGTGTGGCCGGCGGTGACGGCGTCGATCGGCTGGCTCATGGTTCTCCCTTGTGCGGGGCGTGCGGGATGCGTGAAGAAGCCGCGCGACGGCTGCCCGCGCCGGAAGACGACAGGGCGGGGGCAGCGCGGTGCGCGGGTGAAGAGGGGGGATCAGGTGCCGGAGCGCGAGGTCAGCTCAGGGCCGAACAACTCGTGGTGGTGACACGCACGTAGTCAACGTGGCGGCGGGTCACAAGCACGGTCATGGGCTCAGACAACCACACATGGTGACGCCGCACCAGCACTTCGAGGGAGGCCGGACTTCGGGTGTCCGGGCAGGTGTCGGGCCGACCCGGTGGCCGTCTCACCCGTCGGGACAGTTGTTGGCCGCACCCGCGAGCGTGTGCTTTGATCCGCCCATGGAGACCACTGGCCAGGCACACACGGTGCTGCTCGACCCGTTCTGGGTGAGCCGCCGCGCCGACCAGTTCGACGAGATATGTCGTTGACCGCCGTCTGACGGTTCGCGATCTCGCCCCTCCCCTTTTCCCTCGGCTTCCCCCGTTTTTCTCCGACCCGCTCCCGGCGCACCTCCTCCGCTCTGTCGTCAAACGGCCGTTCCCGTACGGCTGTTGCCACGCGCGCCGCCGCGTATGGGTCCGCTGCCGCCGCGAAGGACACCTATGGCACAGCCCACCGCCCTTCCCCTCATAGACATCTCCCGGCTCCGTGATCCCGGCACCGACCGCGACGCCTTCCTGGCCGAACTCCGTGTCGCCGCCCACGAAGTGGGGTTCTTCTACGTCATCGGACACGGCGTTCCCGTGTCCGTGCGGGACGATGTCCTGCGTGCGGCCCGTGCCTTCTTCGCTCTTCCGGAAGAACAGCGGCTGGAGATCGAGAACCTCAACTCACACCAGTTCCGCGGGTGTACGCGCACCGGCACCGAGTACACGGCCGGCAGCGCCGACTGGCGCGAGCAGATCGACATCGGTCCGGAGCGCGCGGTCGTGGACGTCGGCGCCGGTGATCCCGACTACCTCCGTCTCGTCGGGCCCAACCAATGGCCGTCCGCACTACCGGAGTTGCGCGACGTCGTGCTGCGCTGGCAGGCGGAGGCACTGCGGGTGAGCCGGGAGGTGCTGCGGGCGCTGGCAGCCGCGCTCGGCCAGGACGAGGGCTACTTCGACCAGTGGTTCGACGACGAGGCGGCCGTGCACGTGAAGATCGTGCACTATCCGCCGCGCCCCGCCGCCGACGCCGACCAGGGCGTGGGCGCACACAAGGACTACGGCTGTCTCGCCCTGCTTCAGCAGGACGACGTCGGCGGGCTCCAGGTCCAGCGCGACGGCGGCGGCTGGATCGATGCCGTACCCAGCAGATCGCCGACCACATCGAGGAATGGTTCCACGGCCGCGCCGCCGACGGTTTCAACGTGACCTTCCCGTATCTGCCCGGCACCCTGTCCGACTTCGCCGAGCTGGTCGTCCCCGAGCTGCGCCGCCGGGGCCTCTTCCGCACCCACTACACGGGCACCACCCTGCGAGAGCACCTCGGCCTGCCACGGCCGGCACGGCTCGGGTGAGAGCCGAGACAGCGCGAGGCGTCGACGGGATCAGCGGTCGAGGTGCGCGGTGAGGAGGTCGGAGTCGGTGGTGATGAGGCAGGCGGCGCCGGTGACGTGGACGGTGGAGCCGTGGACCGCCACGGCGTCCCCTGGCCGGTGTTGCTCCTCGCGGGCGGCGAGGTCTACGCCCGTTTCCGCGCCGAGCGGGAACGCTCCTACGCCACCACCCGACGCGCCGCCGACCACGCCGACCACCTCGGCCACACCGTCAAGACCTTCACGCGCGCCTGCACGGCCGCCACCGGCCAACCCGTCAAGCACGTCATCGACGGCCGTGTCGCCCTGGAGGCCCGGCGGTTGCTCGCCCACACCGACGAACCGGTCGCGACCGTCGCCCGCCGTCTCTGCTTCCGCGAAGCCGCCACCTTCGGCAGGTTCTTCACCTGCCGCACCGGAGTCACCCCGGGCGCTTTCCGTCACGCGCGTCAGAGCCACCGGCGAGGAGGACGCCGTCCGGTGACCCGCCGGTCGGCCGGCCCGCGCCCGTCCGACGGTGACCGTGTCGATGCCGGGTGAGGCGGGCTCGTAGGGGATGTCGCGAATGCGGCGACGGCCCTGAGGCCGCCGCCGCATGTTCGGTGCAGTGGCGCGGGTCAGCGCTTCGTGTAGATGAAGCCGAGCTTGTCGATCTCGTCACCGGAGCGCCCGTGGAACCCGGCGAGCTGCCATCCCGACGGCGCGGTGCGCGTCACACAGTCGGACGTGGTGCTGCCGCCGGCCAGGGTGCGGCCGAGGTTCGTGGCGAACTTGGCGTAGAAGATCCGGGTGTGGCCGTCCTTCTCCGCCTGGCACAGCTGGGCGGAGGTGACGTATTCGCCGCTGCCCAGCGTCAGCGACGACGCCGTGCCACCGGTGCCGCCGTGGGTCAGGGTCCGGCCGTTGTCGAGGGTCAGGGCGACGCTGTCGACGCGGGAGCCGCTGCGCAGCGTGAGGCTGACGGGGCGGGCGCCCGCCGGTACGGCGTCGATGTCGTTGTAGTAGTCGCCGTGCGGGCCGCCGAACTGGTCGCTGAGCTGGAAGGCGGCGTTGCGCGCCCAGGTGAAGCCGACCGAGACCGGGTCGTGGTCGGAAAGCATCAGCCCGGCGTCCGTGAGGAACTTGGCGTGCTCGTTGTTGTAGGACGTGGCGTTGAGCGAGACGAGTCTGCTGCCCCGGTACAGGACCTTGTCGACGATCTCGCAGGTGTTGGGGACAGTGGTTCCGGTCTGGTCGCAGACCAGGGCGTCGGCGCCCTTGGTGGGCGGGATGCCGCCGCGGATCAGCTGGACCCAGGCGTCGGTCAGCCCGTTGGCGGCACCGAACTCGGCGATGGTGTCCGCGGAGCGGGTGTACCGGGTGTTGGTGTCACCCATGACCACGACCGCGTTGCCGACGGAGTGGGTCTTGATGAAGGCGGTCAGCTGGCTGAGGTTGTCGGCGCGTGAGGCCTCGTCGCCGTCGTTGGTGCCGGCGTTGGTGTGCAGGTTGTAGAAGTCGACGTAGACGCCCTCGGCGAGGCGCTCACGCATGAAGGTGAACCCCTTGGGCGTCAGGCAGTCACCGGAATCCCACTGACAGGAGTTCCAGTGCACCCGCTCGAAGTCGTCCTCGTCGTAGGGGAGTTCGGACAGGGTGTTGAGGCCGCTGCCGATGGCGGCGCCACCGCTGGTGGGTGTGCGGTAGGCGTGCGCCGTGTCCGCGGCGTAGAGGTAGGCGTGGTAGTTGAAGTCCTCCTCGACGTGCACGATGTCGTACGGCGCGATGCGCCGGCCGATGGCCGTGGTGCTGGTGTCGCGCGGTGTGGACGCGCTGGAGAGTATCGAGGGCAGGCCCGCGACGTTGTAGGTGAGGGTGCTGAAGGACCCGGAGGCCGGGTCCGCTGCCGCTGCTGGGGACGCGGTCGCGGCGAACCCGCCGCAGGTGACGGCCGCGGCCGTGAGGCAGGTGAGAAGACGGCGCATGAAGCGGAACTCCTGTGAAGTGGGGAGTGGCAGCCGGAACCTACCGCCGGTAACGCGCTTCTGTCGCGGGCTGGGGCGGGGGAGATCGAAACTTGACCGAGTGGTCTGGGCCAGGAGCCTCGGCAGCGGTGTCAACGGCGGGGGTGACCCTCAAAAAGCTGCCGGACGGTCGCAGGATTGGTGACCATTTGGCTCAGGGTTCCGGCGGAGTTCATGAGCGGGAGAGAAGCATCGGCGGCGCTGGTTCCACCGCCCCTGGGCGACAACCTGAAGGTCCAGTCACCGCCCAGCGGAGACATGCGACTCCTTCGCTGCGCGAAAGTATCGTTGTTGACCGACCCGGAAAGTATGTTGTGCGAAAGTGAGGCTAGGGGATGGGGACCGACCACCGTGCCGGACAGCCGATCAGAGACACCATCCACGGGCGACACGGGCCGCACAGAAGAGCAGCGCACGAGCGGTGAAGGACCAGCGGTGGTCACCATCGCGTACATCGCCGAGTCCGCCGGCGTCTCGGTGCCCACCGTGTCGAAGGTGCTCAACGGCCGGTCCGGGGTGTCGGAGGAGACGCGGGCCCGCATCGAGGAGCTGATCCACCGGTACGGCTACCGCAAGCCGCCGAAGAACCGCAGCAGACTCGTCGAGCTGGTTTTCCGCGAGATGGAGAGCATGTGGGCCGTGGAGATCATCCGCGGTGTCGAACGGGTGGCCCGGAGGAACAGGGTCGGTGTCCTGGTGCCGGAGTTCGGTCTCCAGGACACTCCGGCGAGGACCATCGACGACACCCTGGAACGCCGTCCGCAGTGCGTCCTGTCGGTGGCGCAGCTTTCGGAGGTGGAACGGGCCCAACTGAAGGCGAAGGGCATCCCGTTCGTCGTCTTCGACCCGAACGGAGAGCTCCCCGACGACGTACCGTTCGTGGGAGCCACCAACTGGAGGGGCGGCCACGCCGCGACCCGCCACCTCGTCGGGCTGGGGCACCGGCGCATCGCCATGATCAGCGGACCTGATCATCCTTTCTGTCTCGCGCGGCTGGCCGGCTACACCTCCGCACTCACGGAAGCCGGCCTGCCGATGGATCCGGATCTGGTGGTCAAGACCCTCCTCACCCGCGAGGACGGCTACACGGCGGCACGCGATCTGCTCTCCCGGCTTGAGCGTCCCACTGCCGTCTTCACCGCCAACGACATGCAGGCCATGGGCGTCTACAAGGCCGCGCGTGAGATCGGGCTGAGCATCCCGCAGGACCTGAGCGCGGTGGGCTTCGACGACGTACCGGCTGTCGCCTGGGTGGACCCGCCTCTGACCACCGTTCACCAGCCCCTGGCCGAGATGGCGGTGGCCGCCACGGAACTGGCACTGGCACTGGGCCGCGGTGAGGACGTGCCCCAGGCGGGCGTGGAGATCGCCACCACCCTCACCATCCGCGAGAGCACGGCCCCACCGAAGAGCTGAGCGGACCGGGGCAGAACCCCGGGTGCCGGCTGGGCACCCGGGGCGAGCGGCCGTCCGTCAGCCGACGGTGCCGGTCACCGAACCTCCGGACTTCGTCACGCGGTACGTCACGGTGGCACCGCTCCAGAAATGGAAGACGAGCGTCGCCTGCGCGTTGTCCCGCAGTGAGTTGACGAACTTCGAGGTGAGCAGGAGAGCGTTGCCCGGGTAGTCGGGGGAGAAGGCTTCGTTGAACTCCTGGTACGGAGTCCAGTCCGTCGGGCCGGCGTTGCCGCCGTCCGCGTACGTGGCCTCCATGGTCGCCAGCAGGTCACCACGGAACCGGGTGGGGATGGTGACACCGTTGGTGTTGCCGGTCGCGTTCGAGAGGGTCGGCCTGTCGTACGTGGTCACGTGGATCTTCCAGGGCAGACCCCGGTTGAACCGGGCCTCGACGGTCGCGTTCACTCCGTAGGCGCGGTCGCCGGTCAGCCGGGTGAGAGCGGTGGCCGTGAGCGTGAGCCGGTTGCCGGAGACGGTGTAGTCCCGGCCCTGGGCGAGCCTGGTGTTGCCCTGCCAAAGCCCCTGGAAGCTGACGCCGTTCGGGTTCAGGGTGAGCGTCCCGGCGGTGATCGCACTCGACTTCGCGAGGAAGACCCGGTCCGAGGAGGCGGTTCCCGAGCGGGTGGCCCAGCTCGACTTGATCTGGTTGATGAGGGCGGGGTCGCGCCACTGGAACGTGGTGCGGTTCAGGAAGTTGAAGGCGTCCCACAGGGCCGTGGTCACTCCGGCCGTGCGGGCTTCGTAGCCGAACTGCTCGAAGTACTTGAGCGCCTCGCCCAGTTCGACGCGGTCGGGATGGTTGTGGTCGGGGTAGTTCAGCAGGCCGTACTCGCCCAGGTAGACGGGGATGCCCTTGGAGGTGAGGGTGTTGCGGATCCGGGAGAAGGTGTCGGTCATGTCCTTCTGCGCGGTGGCGTCGAACTGTGTGCCGCCGGCGATGTTCACGCTGAACGGGTACCAGCCGTAGAAGTGCACGGTGGCCACCAGGTTGGGGTCGTTCAGCGACTTCATCTCGGTGGCCAGGATGTCCAGGAAGTCCTGGGCGGCGTTGGTGTGGAGGGTGGGCAGCATGAGCAGCCGGGTCGCGTTGTTGCCGCCCGACTGGCGTACCAGGGCGTGGAACGCGGTGTTGAGTTCGTTGTTGTACTGGTTGCCCTGGGCGTCGGTGGTGTTGTTGAACTGCGGCTCGTTGTTGCTCTCGAAGAGCAACGCCTGCGGGGAGTCACGGAACCTGTCCGCGATCTGGGCCCAGGTGGCCTTGAAGCGGGCCAGGACGTTGTCGTGGTCGGTGGGCATGGTGGCGATCCACTGCCACGAGTCGTGGTGGACGTTGAGCACGACATGGAGACCGTCGGCCAGCGCCCAGTCGACCACCTGCTTGACGCGGTTCATCCACGTCGCGTCGATCGTGTAGGGGGCGGTGGCGGACTGGTGGCCGCCCCAGGTGACGGGGAGCCGGACACTCCGGAAGCCCTGGGCCTTGATGGTGTCGAACAGGGCCTTGGTGACCAGCGGGTTGCCCCACGAGGTCTCGTCGGGGATGGCGTCGAGGGTGTTGCCCAGGTTCCAGCTGGGCTGCATCGCGGCCACCGTGTCCACCGGGGCGGCGGCGAGCTTGACCAGCGGAAGCCCTGTGCGGGACGCGTCCTTGTGGCTCGGTACGGCGAACGCGGTGGTGGCGGTCAGCCCGATCGCGGCGACCAGTGCCAGGAGGAGGCCGAACAGACGGCCGGGGCCGCGACTGCGGCGGAAGCACCAGGTGGGGTGTTGCGTTCCCTTCATCCTTGATCCTTCTCTGTTGGCCGAGCGGAGGTCCGCTCGTGGGTGTGGGGGGATGGCGCGGCACGTGGTCGACGGGGGCGCGCGGCGTCGGCTCAGGGGGCGAGCGGCTCGTAGTCGAACCAGTCGAAGTGGACCGTCCCGGACGAGGCGTACATGCCGATGACCCGACCGGTGAAGCCACCGGCCACCTCGGTCGACAGATAGCGGCCGTCGAGCGTGGCGAGCTCGCTGAACGTGCCGTCCGGCTCCTCGAAGCCGAGCGTGAGGGTGTCGGGCCCGGTGCGCGCGTCCCGGGGAGGAGTGGCGGTCACGCGGACGCCGAGGACCACCGGCCCGGCGGGCACGGACCGAAATCCCACGACGGTGCGCAGCGGTCCGATACGGCTGAGGACGCGCACCTCTCCTTCGGACGACGCCTCGATCTCGTAGTGGTGCTCCTCGTCCAGGCGCACGGCGAGGCCGCCGCGCCCTTGCGCCGGGTCGACCCGGGTGCGCGCCTCGCACGTCAGGTGCTGCTGGCGGCGGCCGACGAACACGACGTCCGGCTCGTCCAGGGAGCCGCCCCGGGCGCGCAGGGTCAGCCGGCTCGACTGTTCCCTGGTGGTGCAGTGTTCCGCCGGACGGTCGCGCACGGAGATCCAGTGCGGCCGCAGTTCGCCGAGATCGAAGTCGTCCCGGACCGCCTCGACGGGGCCGGGGACGAGCGGCCAGGAGGGCGCGGGCAGTTCGGGTGTCACCTCGCCGACGACGGGCCAGCCGTCCACCCACTCGACCGGCGCCAGGAAGGTCTCACGGCCCAGCACGTGCCAGCCCGGGCTGCCGCCGCGCGGCCGGACGCCCAGGAACACCATCCACCACGAGCCGTCGGGCCGCTGGACGAGGTCCGCGTGGCCGGTGTTCTGGACGGGGTGGTCGGTGCCGCGATGGGTGAGGACCGGATTGTCGGGGCATGGCTCGAACGGGCCCGTGGGCGTCCGTCCGCGGGCGATCGAGACGCCGTGGCAGCGTTCGGTGCCGCCCTCGGCGATGAGCAGGTACCAGTAGTCGCCGATCCGGTACAGGTGCGGTGCTTCCGGGGCCTTGGCGCCGGGGGCGCCGGACCAGAGCGTGTGCGGTGGTCCGAACGTCTTCCCGGTGTACGGGTCGATGCGGACCTGCGAGACCCCGGCGATCGTGCACCAGCACGTGCCGTCCTCGTCCCAGGCCAGGTCCGGGTCGATGCCGGGGACCCCGGGCAGACGGACCGGGTCGGACCAGGGCCCGGCGGGGTCGGTGGCGGTGAACAGCATGTTGCCGCCGCCCTCGGTCACATGGGTGACGATCAGCCAGAAGCGGCCGTCGCGGTGGCGCAGGGTGGGGGCGTAGATGCCGCCGGACGACGGTGTGCCCGTCAGACGGAGCTGGCTCGGCCGGTCGAGGGCGTTGCCGATCTGCGTCCAGTGCAGCAGGTCGCGGCTGTGGAAGACGGGGATGCCGGGGAAGTACTCGAAGCTGGAGCAGACGATGTAGTAGTCGTCGCCCACACGGCAGATGCTGGGGTCGGGGTGGAAGCCGGGGATGACGGGATTGGCGAAGGTGACGGCCGCCTGCTGCGTCTCTGACACTCGGGCAAGTCCTTCCGGGGGCGCGGTTGTCGTGGTCCGGCGAGCCGGTCGGCGGCGGTTCGCTGTCCCCGCGGGCGGACAGCGTCCACCGTCTCCGCCGGTGAGGCTTCTGCGGTTCAACTCATTGGTCATGGCGGCGGCCCTTCTCCCTCTGAGTGTCGAAGCGCTTCACCTGGCGGCGTACGTTAATGACATGTTTCTCGCGAAACAAGGGGCTGAAAGCCGGGAAACTTTCTGATCTACGTGTCATCGACAGTCCGTGGGGCCAGTGGCAGCGTCGAAGCGCTTCAACAATCCGCACCCAGCCTGCTTAGGGGTCTGCCTCGTGGGTTCTCCGTCCCGGTCCGCCGCCCACCGCCCTCCGTTCCGTGACCCGGCGCTGCCGGTCGACAAGCGTGTCCACGACCTGCTCGGACGGCTCACGCTCGACGAGCGGATCGCGCTGCTGCACCAGTAGGCGCCGGCCGTCGAGCGCCTCGGCCTCGCCACGTTCCGCACCGGCACGGAGGCGCTGCACGGTGTGTCCTGGCTCGGCGAGGCGACCGTCTTTCCACAGGCCGTCGGGCTGGGCGCGACCTGGAATCCCCTTCAGCGCCCATGGTGTCGCTGTGACTTGCATTGTTTTCATCGCAGAGGTGCACACAAAAATCTCCCGTGCGCCGGTTCGCACACCTCTGCGATCATCCCCGAATGGCGCACAGTCTCGAATCGCTGGTCATCCGGCACACCCACCGCCTTCCCTCTCCCAAGGGCTCCGCCGGTGAAGGAGCCACCGCCGCGCGGCAGTTCGACGCGGCGCTGACATCCGTGGGCTTCAAGCTCTCGGCGGAGCTGCTCGAGCGGCTGTCGAGGCTGTCCGAGGCCGCCGTCGTGCACACCGCCAGGCGGACGCTGCGCACCGTGAGCGAGATGGTGGGTGACCACGTCCGGCACAACTCGTACTTCATCGACTTCCCGGCGAACGTGCCGGACACCGAGGAGTTCTGGACGCGGTGCGTGGCGAAGGCGCTCGACGACGACGCATCGCGCGAGAACGTGCTGACACAGCTGGCCCACGGGGTGCTGGACCTCCTCAGCCTCCCGACGTACGGCCGCTGTCAGCACACCTACGAGGAGATGCTGGCGGCGCAGGACGAGCTGATCGCCTCGGCGGCCGACCGGGTGACCGTCCTGCACCTCGGGCGGGACCTGGCCGACGAACTCACGGACCTGTACCTGGCCTTGGCGGGCAGCAGGACGCCACTGGGCGAGGACCACCTGCGCGACCTCGGGACCCTCGCCGAGCAGTGCGCGCTCGGACCCCAGCCGGAGTCGATCCCTGTCCGGGAGAACCGGGCGGTCGTCAACGAGGCCCGGCTGGCCGTCGGCGCGGACCTCCTGTTGGACACCGTCACCGATGTGCTGCGACTGGCCTGCGCGCTGTCGGGCGGCGACGTGACGCTGCAGGAGCCGACCCGGTTCCGGGCGCTCTCGCGGCCGGCCCGCCGTGCGCTGCTCGCGGGCCTCGACGCCGTGGTCGCGGCGAACCCCGCGAAACTGGCCGATGTGCACGCGCACCGCGAACCCTTCAAGCGGCTCGGTGAGCGTCTCCACCCGCACGAGTACCCGCGCTGGCCGCACGCCGCCGATGTGTTCGCCGTGGCGCGGGGCGAGAAGGAGGCGCGGTCCTTCGACAGCCGGGTGGAGAAGCTGCTCGACGAGTCCGACGTACTCGGTGCGGTGCGGCTGCTGAAGGCCGCTCCCGGCAAGCTGTTCCGCGCCCTGGACTTCCTGCTGCGTGTCGCCGCCGACCAGGAGGAGCGGGACGCGGTGGTCGCCGCCGCGGTGCAGGTCGCTCCCGAGGTCTCCGGCAGGGTCGTCCTCTCGCTCCGCGAGCACTTCCACAACCGGGGCCGGGAGACCGACGAACCCCGCGTCTTCGTCAACCGCCGAGGTCGCGGCTGGGTCTGCGCCGATCACCGGCCGCCCGTGCCGGCCCCGGACCGCGACCGCCTGATCGCCGCCCTCGACGCCGAGACGCGTCGTCGGCTCCCGACGCCGGGCCGACTGCTGATCGACCCCGACGTCCGCGACGTGGCGCTCCCGCTCAGCGGCAGGGCGACCGCGTCCGGGTTCGGCGTGCTGCCGCGAGGCTCGGTCTCGTCGGTCGACGGTGACCAGCTGCGCTTCTTCGTGTACTGGAAGGAGGCCGCGGCGCGGACCGACTACGACCTGTCGGCGCTGCTCCTGCACGCCGACTACAGCACCGACTCCTGGCTCTCCTACACCGCGCTCAGGGCTGTCGGGGGCCGGCACTCGGGCGATGTCACCGAGGCACCCGACGGGGCCTCGGAGTTCATCAACCTGTCCCTGGACCGGGTACGCAGTACGTTCATCGTTCCGCAGGTCAACATCTACGCGGGGGAGGGTTTCGAGGAGGTCGAGGAGTCGTTCTTCGGTTTCATGCTGCGCGACGGTGAGCGGAAGGGCCGGCCGTTCGAGCCGCGCACGGTGCGGATGAAGTCGGAGCTGCGCGGCGTGGGTCGAGTCGCACTGCCGCTGGTGTTCCGGCGCGAGGACGACGGCCGGTGGCGTGCGAAGTGGCTGCACCTCTACCTGAAGGGCATCTCGTCGGCCAATCAGGTCGAGGAGAACCAGGTGTCGGTGGCCAAACTGGTGCGCGCCGTCGTCGAGCGCGAGCAGCTGACGGTGGGGTACCTGATCGACCTGATGTCGAGCGGCACCACGGCGCTGGACGTGGACCTGTGGGACGGCGGGCAGGTCCCGGACGAGCCGGTGACGTACATCGGTCTCGAACGTCCCGAGGGGCTGCACCCGGACTCCCGAGTCATCACCCTCGAAAATCTGCGCGACTTGATCCCGGCTTGAGTGCTAGCGTCGCCCTTGGCGAGGCCATGAAGGGGCTTCCTTCTCATTCACTCTCAATGACCCAAGTCCTTTCGCTTTCCTCGCCCTCGAACTCCCCTGGGAGGCGCCCATGTGGCGCCTCCCAGGTTTCGTGTGTGCCCCCTCGTCCTCGTGCGTCAGGCAGCCTGAGTCAGTTCGGCGCGGCCGAACAGCAGGGCCTAGCCGCACGGGAGTTGGGTGAGGATGCGGCTGAGGAGTTCCTCGCCGGCGAGCTGGCCCACGACGCGGAAGACGGTGCCGGTGTCCCAGCGGGTGGTGGCCGCCGTGCCGCCGGTGCGGGCAGCGAGGTCCTTGACGAAGCCCCAGCCGGTGAGGGCTTCGGTGGCGGGGATCTCCGCTGTCAAGGTGACGGCGGCCTCGAACGGCAGTCTGGCCGCCAGTTCCGCGCGCTCGTCGCCCGTGAGCTGGCGCCCGAGGGCGGCCAGCACGGCACGCACGGACTCCGCGGCCTGTGCGCGGGTGGGGTACGCGCCTTCGTAGCGCACTCTTTCCAGCATCTGCTCGAACGACATGGCCGCAGTGGATCGGCACAGTTCCTGCTGGGAAATCATCGGTGACGCGGCTGCCTTTCTCGTCCGGAGTGCGGAGTGCGGAGTGACGGTGGGTCGGTGGCTGAGAGCTCCTCTCCCGGCCACCGACGTCGCCCGATAGGGAAGGGGTGTCGGTGACTGCGGGCCGTACCGGTTGGGTGCGGCCGAACGACAGGCCGCAGCCCGCCGGCGCCGGTGGAGGACGGGGAAGTGGCCCCGGAGAAGGCCGCCTCCCCGTCTCCACCGTGGCTGGGAGAGGGCTCAGCCCCTGATCTCCTGGTGCGCGGAGCCGCCGCCGATGGCGACCTTGCGGGGCTTGGCGCGCTCGGCGATCGGGATACGCAGGGTCAGTACACCCGCGTCGTAGTGCGCCTTGATGCGCTCGGTGTCCAGGGTGTCGGCCAGTACGAGCTGGCGGGAGAAGACGCCCAGAGGCCGCTCGGAGAGTTCCATCTGTACGTCGTCCGCCTTGGCGACAGGCCGCCGCTCGGCCTTGACGGTCAGCATGTTCCGCTCGACGTCGATGTCGATCGCGTCGGTCGAGACACCGGGCAGGTCGAGGGCGATCACGTACTCCTCGCCCTCACGGTAGGCGTCCATCGGCATCGCCGACGGCCGTGACCAGGTGCCGGTCGTGTTCAGGAGCTGCTGGGTGAGCCGATCAAGCTCACGGAAGGGGTCAGTGCGCATCAACACTGTGGAACACCTCCATTGTTCAGGTCAGGCAGTTGCTGCCAATGCGTTCACCCACCACTGTTGTAACATGTCATCGTAGTGATGACAAGTAAAACGTCGTTGATGCGACGACAGAGCGTGTTGGAGGCGTCAGTGAGCATCGAGGATCAGCCCGCCCCCCGGGCGTCCGGCCCCACCCCCACGTCGTTCCTCGCCGCCGCCGCGGCGCTGAACACGATCAACGAGGCCCTGCGCACCGCCGGAACAGCGCGGGACGGAGAGCACGCCGAGCCCGGCCCGACCGGCTCGGAGCAGGCGCTCACCGCGCTGCTCATGCTCCGCGAGGTGCGCGACCAGCTCGCCGAGTGGGAGCCGGGTCTGATCGAGGAGGCCCGGGAGGCGGGCGCCAGCTGGGCCGACCTCGCCCAGCCGCTCGGCGTCTCCAGCCGTCAGGCCGCCGAACGCCGCTACCTGCGCGTACGACCCGGGAGCCCGGGCTCCACGGGCGAGCAGCGGGTACGCGCCACCCGTGACCGCCGCGCCGCCGACCGCACCGTCACCACCTGGGCCCGGGCCAACGCCGCCGACCTGCGCCGGCTCGCCGGCCAGATCACCGCGCTCACCGACCTCCCCACCGCGGCTCGCACGCCTCTCGCCGAACTCACCGCCGCCCTCGCCGACAACGACACCGCCGCCCTCGTCGGCCCCCTGTCGGTCACGCAGCCATATCTGGCGTCCGGCCACCCCGACCTCGCGGCGCGCGTCGATGACATCGCCCGCCACACCGACCGACTCCGCCGGCACAGCGGCAGCCGTCGCCAGAACGGAACGTGACCTCCACGCCTGCTGGATCCTCCGCCCGATCTCCACCGCCGCTCCCGGACCGCTCGACTCCTTCGCGCGGTTCGTCCTGTGCGGCGGTGGCGTCGGACTGCTGTCCAGCGGCGTCGTGGCGCGCCTGGCCTCGCCTCGCCGCGACGATGCCTGGGCGTTGGCGAACGCGCTGATCACGGGCGCCTCGACCATCCTGTGCACCGCACTCCATGCCCGCTTCACCTTCGGGGCTGCCGAGGCGAACCCGCACAGCGGGTGACCTCACAGGCCGCCCTTCGGGACGTCAGTGGTGGTGGCCGCGCCGACCGAGGGTCTCGACGGGGGTCGCGCCGGGGCGGGTCCACTGCGGTACGGGTCGGCCGGTGGGCCCCCAGTCGGCGTTCCCGTCCGCGTCCGAGCGCCAGGACCAGCACGAGTGGCGCCCCTCGGGCCGGCCCGAGGGGTTTCCTCCCAGGCCTCGCCGCGGCCGTAGGGCGTCATGTCGAGCCGACCGGGCCCCGTTGACCAGGGCGTCACCCGCGCGGGTGTGGGACTTCTCGCGGACCAGGAGGTCGTCACGGGCGGCCTGCCAGGTGGCCAGGTCAACGACGGGCGGGCTGCCGGGCAGCGCGGTGGCGGGGTTGTGGGGCGTGGCCGTCATGGTGTCCTCCGTGGTGTCCCGTGCCGGGCGGTGTCGTACGACGCCGTACGACGGTCACCAGAACAGACTCCTGACGCGACCGGAACTCATCGCGGCCGTGCGTGTGAACCCGTGCGCCTGGCCCGGCGTCAGGCGACCTGCGCTGCCAGGTCACGCCGGACGGCGACGCTGCAGAGGAACTCACCGGGCTGGATGCGCCGTTGACCGACGGCAGGGTCATGGCGCGCCCAGGGACGGTGACTTGGTGATCAGCCCACCTCGGCCTGGTCGTCGGCGGCCGGGGCTGCGGTCGGCGAGGTCGCGGCCTGGGTGTCGCCGGTGGTGTAGTAGACGGAGCTGCCCTGCTTGCTGCGCTGGGCATGGCTCTTGGCGACGAGTCCTTCGACCGTGGTGCGTACGACGGTGGTCTTGATGGTGCGGTCGGGGTGGGCCTGGCCGAGTGCCGTGGCGATTTCGGCCGCGGATCGGGGCTCGCTCTGATCGGTGAGGTGGCGGCGGATCAGTTCGACGAGAGTGGGCTGCGTCGTCTTCGCGGCCGTCGCGCTGGCTGCGGCCTCGGGCTTCTTGGCAGCAGGCTTCTTGAGCACCTCGCTGCCTTGCGCGGTGACGGTCTTCTTCGCCCGCGCCCCCTTGCCCGCACCGGACTGCGAGGTGGTCTTCTGCCGGGTCGCTGAGGGGGTTGCGTCCGCTGCGGGGGCCGACTGAGTCGTGGTGTCGGTGACGCCGAGCGCGTTGCGCATGTTCGTCAGCACGGTGTGGTCGTGTTGCAGGGCGCGCAGTTGTTCCTGCAGCGCGTCGATTTCCGCGCCGATGCGGTCCTGTTCCTTGGCGTTGCGCTCAAGGTCGTTGCCCACCTGGGCCATGTACTGCGATGTCAGTTCGGTGGTGGGTGTCTTGCTGTCGGGCATGATGCTGGCCTTTCCTCGTAGCGAGTCCGCGGGTTGTGAAGTAACTCGCAGAGCAGGCGCCTGGGCTGGGCGGTGAGTCCGCAGGGCTTGACCGAGTCCCGTGCGGGGTCGCACCTGGTGCAGGTTGTCCCCGGTGTAGAGATAGTACGGGCGGGCGGAGCTGGTTGTTCGGCGGAGTTCTGGTTGGGGCGGAGGATCGTGGGCCGTCGGCCTGCCAGGAGGCCAGTGTCATGCCGGTGGGAGAGTGTGCCGCGTGCCCACACGGGCATTGGGTGGCCGCGTCGCGGCTGGTGCCCTCACCAAGCCGAGTGAAAGTGAACCGGCGCGGAACCCAACCCGGGAACCGGCCCGGGACCCATCACGAGTCAACGGCCGAGCACTCGGTCGGACATCGGCGTCGTACAGCCAGAAGTCTCGCATCCACGGGGGCGGGACCGGGCCGTCGGCCGCTCTTCGAGTGAGCAGGACGGTGACCGTGCCGGTGGACGGAACGATGTGCGCCGACGTACCGGTGCCACCGAATGCCCACCCCTGGCCCTCCAGGAACAGGTTGCCGATCTCGCGTTGGGCCTCGGAGGTGTGGTCGCTCGGTCGTAACCTCGATGCGGTCGCCGCGAGCCACCAGGCCCACAGCACCCGGCCGCGATCCGCTGCCCACAAGGCTCCGCGGAGTGTCATGCAGGTCGGTCCTCGGTCCGCTCACTGTGGTGTGCGGTCGACAGGCACACTCCCGACGCGGCCGAACCCATCGGTTCCGTGAGAGCCGGAGTCGCTGGTCGAAGCCGCCGCGATGGCCGCCAGGCATGCGGGGGTCACGTCAGGGTGGGTACCCGCAAGGCGAGGAGGGCGACGTCGTCGTCGTTGGCGAGGGGGCGGACCCGGCGCAGCAACTGGTCCGTGAAGGAGGCCAACGGACGGTGGGCGAGGGCGGCGGCGTGCTGGCGCAGCCGGTGCAGGCCCTCGTCGAGGGTGTGGCCGGATTCCTCGATCAGACCGTCGGTGTACAGCAGGAGGGTGGAGCCCGGCGGCAGCATGGCGCTGGCGTCGGTGCGGGGCTTGTGGGATCCGGTGCCCAGCAGAATGCCGTGCCCCTCGGTGAGGTAGTCGGCCAGGCCGTCATGGCTGATCAGCAGCGGCGGTGGGTGGCCGGCGTTGGTCCAGGACAGCTTCCACTGGCCGTCGTGGGTCTCTTCGAGCCGGGCGAGGATCATGGTGGCCATGGCGACGTCGGTGATGTGCAGGACCGCCTCGTCGAGGCGTTCGACGATCTGGCTGGGGGGCTGTCGCAGGGCCCAGGCGTAGGCGCGGAGCATGTTGCGCACCTGCGCCATGCCGGCCGCGGCCTCCAGGTCGTGGCCGACGACGTCACCGATGGCCAGCGCGGTGGCGCCGTCGGCCAGGGAGAAGGCGTCGTACCAGTCACCCCCGACCTGTGAGGCGTCGGGCGCCGGCAGGTAACGGACCGTCATCTGCAACCCGGGCACGCGTGGCATCTGGGGCAGCAGATGGTTCTGCATGGTCTCGGCGACCTTGCGCTGGCGCTGGTAGAGGCGCGCGTTGTCCAGCGCGAGGCCGGCGCGGCGGGCGATGTCCTCGATCAGGGGGAGATCAAGGGCGTTGAAGTCTCCCGGCTGCTTGGCACGGCCCAGCGTGAGGGCGCCGAGGACTGCTCGGGTGCTGCGGATGGGGGCGATGGCCGCGGAGTGAATGCCGGTGGCGTCGAACAGACGGCGCTGTTCGACCGCGATGCCGGAATCCGGTGGGCCCTGGTAGGTCTGCGGACCGGCCAGAGTCGAAGCGACCCCGCGCAGGGCCCGGGACAAGGGCATCGGGGACTCCTGGGGGACCGGTGGCATCGGTCCCTGCAGCTCCTCGTGGTGCACCAGGGCCTCACCGTCCATCTCGGCGACGACAGTGCGCCACACCTCGTCACGTTCAGTGATCAGGTCGATGATGGCCCAGTCGGCCAGCCGGGGCACCACCAGGGTCACCAGCCGTCGCAGCGCCTCTTCGACATCGAGGGTGGAGGTCAGTTGTGTGGTCGTCGCGGCCAGCAGGGCGAGCCGTTCGAGTTCCGGCAGCAGTGTGGTCGCGGGCTGCGGGTGCGCGTCGGGTCCCCGCAGATGCCGCGGTTGGAAGAGGACCAGCGTGCTGTGCTCATGGTCGCCGAGGTCGAAGGGAGTTATCAGCCACGAGATGGGCAACAGCGAGCCGTCCCCGCGTATGAAGTAGTCCTCGTCGGCCTGAGCGGTGCGTCGAGCGTGGAAAGCCTGCCGCATACGGCATTGGGTCCGTGGCAAGGGGTGGCCGTGGGCGTCCCGGTGCAGCAGGTCGTGCGCGTCATGGCCGAGAAGATCTTCGGTCGGCTGGTCCAGAAACTGCTCGGCGCGGGAGTTGACGGCCAGGATGCGGCCCTGCTCGTCGACGAGGTAAGCCCCGGTTCCGAGGGCTTCCAGCGTCTCGGTGAGTCCGGCGGCATGTTTCGGCAGGGGCCCTTTCCCGTGGTTCTCCGTATGCTCTGGTCCTTCCATGCCCTGATCTCCCTAGCTGACTTGCGGCGCGCCCGCTCGACGGTATCTGCCTTTCCGACTGCCCCGGTGTCGGCGCATTCAGCCTCGCCCCGGTCCGCGGATGGCAAACCGACGCCCACGGCCGGAGCGCCGGCGCACGGCCTGCCCGCACCGCAGGAGCTCGCGGCCACCGCCCGGGTCGTCCTGCCATGCGCCGCCGTCGTCCCTGCTCAGGCCGACGGTGAGCGGTCAATCCGGCGGCAGGATCGTCGTCACGGGAGCCATCGGGAATGAGGAGGCGCACCCTGGCACCGGCGGTCTGAGAATGCCGGCACGGCACGCCGATGACGCGGCCATGGCGAACCAGCGGTCAGTCACCGACAAACCACAAGTAGCTGCCCGGCGTCGCCGCACACGCCTCAAGAAGCTCAGCGAGGTCACGAAGGGCCGCCTTCTCCTCCTCGTCGGTGCAACGCTGTTTCAGAGCGTCGGCTTCCTGACGGGGGACCTGGGCTTCCTGCTCATTGAACAGGGTGTCGCCGTAGGGGTCCACCCAGCCCAGCTTGCCCGAATTGTGCCGGTCGAGGGTCCTCAGCGCCCTCACCAACGCTTCACCGTGCTCATATGAGCCTCGCAGCAACGTCTCCCGGGATCTCCCCTTGCGCATGGGCCGCCCCGCGTGCAGCTCCAGTTCAATCCCCATGACCCCTCCCTCGGCCTCGGTCACCGAAGTTTCGCAGAGGAGGAACACATACCTGAGGGAACAACTCCGGCGCGGCTACGCTGCGGTGTCATGCAGGAGACGCGCCTCGACACCGCTGGGATCCGGGCGGCCCGCCGGGTGATCGACCCGGTTTTCCTCGATACCCCGCTGTACCGCTGTGAGGCGTTGGAGCCCGGTCTCGGGTGCGCGGTGAGCATCAAGCTCGAAACGGCGAATCCGGTCCGCAGCTTCAAGGGCCGTGGCACCGAGGTGGTCACGACTCTGCTCGCCGACAAAGGCGCGCGAGCCGCGGTGTGTGCCAGCGCGGGCAATCTTGGCCAAGCCCTCGCGTGGTCCGGTCGTGGCCGGGGGCTCGACGTGACTGTCGTCGCATCCCGTTTCGCGACGGCGGCCAAGCTTGATCGCATTCGCGCGTTGGGCGCCAGGTTGGAGCTGGTGGACGGCGACCACGAGCTGGCGCGCGAGCGGGCGTCGGCCATCGCGCGGTACGACGGTGTCCGGCTGGTCGAGGACAGCCTGGACATCGGGACCTGCGAGGGTGCGGCGACCATCGGCCTGGAACTGGTGGACGCGGTGCCGTCGTTCGACGCGGTCCTGATCGCTCTCGGCGGCGGGGCACTGGCCACTGGTGTGGGCCACGTGCTGAAGGCCCTGACGCCCGAGGTCGAGGTGATCTGCGTCCAGCCGCTGGGCGCACCGGCGATGACACGCTCGTGGCACGGACGATGTGTCGTCACCACCGACTCGACCGACACCATCGCTGACGGCGTCGCCGGGCGACGTCCGATCCCGGCCGTCCTGGACGACCTCCTCCTGGTCGCCGACGATGCCGTCCTTGTCCAGGAGGCGTCGATCATCGCCGGTATGCGGATGCTCCTCGACCACGCCGGCCTCGTCGTCGAGCCGTCGGCCGCGCTCGGTATCGCGGCCGTCATCGAGGACCGTGACCGCTTCGCGGGCCGGCACGTGGTCACCATCGTGTGCGGAAGCAACGTCGACGTGGACGCCTATCACCGCTGGGTCGGCGCGGCACCCAGCCACAGTGGAAGATGATCCGGCCGTCGTCGTTCTCCTCCACCGAGGTGCCCTGGAGATCGCCGGCCGCCTCTACGTCAGTGAGGCCACGGTCAAGACCCACCTCAACCGCATCATGCTGAGCGCGTACGAATCAGGGCTGGTGACCCCCTGGCGGACAGATGCGCTAGGGTTGATCTTGAGCTGGTCGCCGCAACTCCGGGTGGCTGGTCGCGCGTCGGTGGTCCAAGGAAAGACGCCCCGCTTCCCGCGGGGAAATGCAGGTGCAAGGCCTGCCCGGCGCTCCGTCGAAGGGCCCGTCCGTACATCGGACGGGCTTTTTGTGTTGCCCACAGGGAAAGAACGGTCCGGCCCGCCGGGGATTGCTCTCACGGCACCGCCGGCGCGGGCTTCGCGGCCGGCAGTACGTCACGCAGGATGCCTCGCGGCAGGCCGCGCCGCCGCCATTCGCGGGGGTAGCCGATGGACACCTCCTCGAAGCGCACACCGTCGTGCACCGTCGTCCGGGGAATGTGCAGATGACCGTAGACGACAGCCGTCGCGCGGAAGCGGAGATGCCAGTCGGACGTGAGTTCCGTACCGCACCACAGAGCGAACTCCGGGTACCACAGCACCCGGGTGGGATCCCGCAGCAACGGCCAGTGGTTGACCAGCACCGTGGTGGCCGCGGGGTCGAGCGCGGACAGCCGGCGTTCGCTCTCCACGACCCGGGCCCGGCACCAGGTCTCACGGTCCGGGTAGGGGTCGGGGAAGAGCCGGAACTCGTCGGTGCACACCACGCCGGCGTCGTACGCCCGTTCAAGCGCCTGCGCCTTGGTGGCGGTGCCCTCGGGCCGGAAGGTGTAGTCGTAGAGCAGGAACAGCGGTGCCACGACCACCGGCCCGCCGGAGCCGTGCCACACCGGAAAGGGATCCTCCGGTGTGATCACGTCGAGAGAGCGGCACATGTCGACGAGGTGCCGGTAGCGGGCCTCGCCGCGCAGCTGGACCGGATCGTCGTCGGTCGTCCACAGTTCGTGGTTGCCGGGCACCCAGATCACCTTCGCGAACCGGCGGGCGAGCGTGCCGAGCGCGTACGAGAGGTCCGTGGCCGTTTCGGCGACGTCGCCGGCGACGATGAGCCAGTCCTCGTCGGAGGTGGGACGGAGCTGGTCCAGGAACCGCCGGTTCTCCTCGTAGGAGATGTGCAGGTCGCTGACTGCCAGCAGCCTCGGCGCCCTCCCCATGTCAGTGGTCCGCCGCCGCACCGCTCAGGGTGTCCGCGATCCGCCGGATCAGCCGGGGCGCCTGCTCGGTGAGGTAGAAGTGGCCGCCGGGGTACACCTCCATGGCGAAACCGCCGGTGGTGTGCTCCTGCCAGGCCCGCACGTCGTCCAGCGGGGCCTTCGGGTCCGTATCGCCCACCAGGGCCGTCACCGGGCAGCTCACCTGGTGCACCCGCTGCGGGCGGTACAGCTCGGCAGCCCGGTAGTCGCTGCGGATCGCGGGCAGCACCATGCGCAGCACCTCGTCGTCGCCCAGGATCCGGCTGTCGGTGCCGGCCAGCCGCTTGATCTCGGCGAGCAGGGCCTCGTCACCGCGCCCGTGCACGTCCTCCTCCACCCGGAACCGGGACGGCGCCCGCCTGCCGGACGCGAACAGCATCACCGGCACCACCCCGGCCCGCTGCTCCAACAGACCTGCCAGCTCGAAGGCCAGGGACGCGCCCATGCTGTGCCCGAACAGGGCCAGCGGCCGGTCGGTCCACTCGTCGAGGAGCAACGGCAGCAGGTGGTCGGCCAGTTCGGGGATGCTCTCGACACACGGTTCCAGCCGCCGGTCCTGGCGCCCCGGATACTGCACCGCGAGGACCTCGACGTGCGGTGCGAGGGCCTGCGAGACCGGAAAGTAGAAACTGGCCGAACCTCCGGCGTGCGGGAGGCACAGCAGGCGTACCTCGCTGTGCTGGGCGGGGTGGTAGCGGCGGATCCACAGATCCGCGTCGCCACGGTGCGCGGTCACATCAGTCTCCGGGTCTGTCGAGGGCCGACTGTTTCCGGAAGCTAACAGCAGGCGGGTGCCGTCAGGGCCCCGGTGGGCCCCTGAACCAACCCCTATGAGCACGGGTCCAGGTCAGGGGTGTCGCGACGCGGCGGGAACCTCGTCTACTTGAAGTCCTCAGTACCCAGGGCTGCTTGGCACGCCTCCCCAGGCGGTTGACGCCGTTCCCTGGCGGTATCCGCACGGCTCCGACCCCCGGGGGTTTCAGTGACGGACGAAGCACGGCTCGTCGACTACATCCGCCGTATGACGAGCGATCTGCGCAAGGCCCACAGACGGCTCAAACAGCTGGAGGACGCGGGCAGCGAACCCGTCGCCGTCGTCGGCATCGGCTGCCGCTTCCCCGGCGGAGTCACCGGGCCCGACGATCTGTGGCGGCTGGTGGACGAGGACCGGGACGCCGTGGGCGCCATGCCCGACGACCGGGGCTGGGACTTCGACGCCCTGTTCGCCCCCGATCCGGACCAGTTGGGCACCAGCCACGCCCGCGAGGGCGCGTTCCTGCACGACGCCGCCGACTTCGACGCGGGCTTCTTCGGAATCTCCCCGCGCGAGGCACTCGCCATGGACCCCCAGCAGCGACTGCTGCTGGAAGTGGCGTGGGAGGCGCTGGAGCACGCCGGGATCGACCCCGGCACGCTGACCGGCAGCCCCACCGGCGTCTACGCCGGGCTCATGTACCACGACTACGCGGGCGAGCTGTCGACCATGCCCGACGAGGTCCAGGGCTTCCTCAGCACCGGTGTCGCGGGCAGTGTGGTGTCCGGCCGTGTCGCCTACGCCTTCGGCTTCGAGGGCCCGGCGGTCACCGTGGACACCGCCTGTTCGTCCTCCCTCGTGACGCTCCACCTCGCGGCGCAGGCGCTGCGGGCGGGCGAGTGCGATCTGGCACTGGCCGGCGGGGTCACGGTCATGGCCACCCCGTCCACGTTCGTCGAGAACTCCCGGCAGGGCGGGCTGGCGGCCGACGGCCGGTGCAAGTCCTTCGCGGGCGCCGCCGACGGCACCGGCTGGGGCGAGGGCGCGGCCCTGCTGGTCGTGGAGCGGCTCTCGGACGCCCGGCGCCACGGACATCAGGTGCTCGCCGTGATCCGGGGCACCGCCGTGAACCAGGACGGCGCGAGCAACGGCCTGACCGCGCCCAACGGCCCCTCCCAGCAACGGGTCATCCGGCGGGCGCTGGCCAACGCCCGGCTGACCGCGGCCGACGTGGACGCGGTCGAGGCCCATGGCACCGGCACCAGGCTCGGTGATCCCGTCGAGGCACAGGCACTGCTGGCCACCTACGGCAAGGAGCGGACCGACGGCGTGCCGCTGTGGCTGGGCTCGGTCAAGTCCAACCTGGCCCACACCCAGGCCGCCGCCGGAGCGGCCGGTGTCATCAAGATGGTGATGGCGATACGCCACGGGCGGCTGCCCCGTACCCTCCACGTCGACGAAGCGACACCCGAGGTGGACTGGGACACGGGGGCGGTGCGACTGCTCGCCGAGCCCCGCGACTGGCCCGACCTCGGCAGGCCCCGCCGGGCCGCTGTCTCGTCGTTCGGAGTGAGCGGCACCAACGCCCACGTGATCCTCGAACAGGCTCCGGCGGAAGGGGAGTTCGAGGAGACCGCAGAGCCCGGTCCGGCCGGGCGACCGTCCACCGAGGACACGCCGGCCGTGCAGTCCGTGCCGCTGCCGGCCGTGCCGGTTCTCCTCTCCGCCCGCGACGACGACGCGCTGCGCGAGCAGGCGGCCCGGCTGCACGACCACATCACCGGGCCCGACACGCCCCGCCTGACGGACCTCGGCCGAGCCACCGCCACCAGCCGTGCCGCCCTGGAACAGCGGGCCGTGGTCGTCGCGGCCGACCACGACGAACTGGCGAGCGCCCTCAAGGCACTTGCCTCGGCCGAGCCCGCGCCGGGACTGTTGACCGGCCCGGCGGGGGACCAGGTCTGCGCCTTCCTGTTCACCGGCCAGGGGGCTCAACGCCCCGGCATGGGGGAGGAGTTGTACGCGGCGTTTCCCGTCTTCGCGCGAGCCCTGGACGCCGTGTGCGCGGAACTCGACGGACACCTCGACCAGCCGCTGCGCGAGCTGCTGTCGGCCGCACCAGGCTCCGCCGCCGCCGCGCTGCTGGACGAGACCCGGTACACCCAGGCGGCGACCTTCGCGATGGAGGTCGCGCTGTTCCGGCTGGTCGAGAGCTGGGGCGTGCGGCCCCGACACCTCGCGGGCCACTCGATCGGCGAACTCGCCGCCGCTCATGTCTCCGGCATGCTGACACTCCCGGACGCCTGTGCGCTGGTGGCCGCCCGCGGCCGGCTGATGCAGGCGCTGCCGGCCGGCGGTGCGATGGTCGCCCTGGAGGCCGCCGAGGAGGAGGTGACCCCGCTGCTCGCAGGGCAGGAGGACGCCGTCGCCCTGGCCGCGGTCAACGGAGAGAGGTCCGTCGTCGCCTCGGGCACCGCGGCAGCGGTCGCGTCGGTCGCGGCGCACTTCGCCGCTCTGGGCCGGCGCACCCGGAACCTGCGGGTCTCGCACGCCTTCCACTCGCCGCTGATGGACCCCATGCTGGACGATTTCCGAGACGTCGTACGGAAACTGGAGTTCCACCCGCCGGCCATTCCGCTCGTCTCCAGCGTGACCGGCGCCGTCCAGTCCGACGACCAGTGGGCCTCACCCGACTACTGGGCCCGCCAGGTCCGCGACACCGTCCGATTCCACGACGTGACCGCCACCCTGCGAGAGGCGGGTGTCACCGTCCTGCTCGAACTGGGACCGGACGCGGCCCTCACCGCGATGGCCGACAGCGGTTCGGCCGGTGGCCCGGACGGCGCCGCGACACCCGCCGATCCGCTCCGGGTGGCCGCACAGCGCCGTGACCAGCCCGAACCGAGGGCACTGGTCACCGCCCTCGGACGCCTGCACACCCATGGCGTCCGGGTGGACTGGGAGGCCTTCTACGCCGACCGGGACACACGGCCGGTACCGCTGCCGACGTACGCCTTCCAGCGACGGCGCTACTGGCTGCGCCCCAAGCCGGGCGCGGCGGCCACGGGGGCGGCCGGACTGCCCGCCGCCGGGCACCCGCTGCTGGCGGCGGCGGTCACGGTGGCCGGCACCGGGACACTGCTGCTCACCGGGCGCCTCGGGATCGACACCCATCCCTGGCTGGCCGACCACGCGGTCGGCGGCACCGTCCTCGTCCCGGGCACGGCCTTCGTGGAACTCGCCCTGCACGCCGCCGCCCGGCTCGGCACCGCGGACCGCACCACACTGACGATCGGCGAACTCGTCCTGCGGGCCCCGCTGGTCCTGCCCGGCACGGGCGGCGTACGGATCCAGGTGGTCGTCGGTGAGCCCGACGCGGACGGCCGGCGGACCGTCGCCGTCGCCTCCCAGCCGGAGACCGCGGACGCCGACGACGGGTGGACCGCGCACGCCGACGGAGTCCTCGGCGGCGAACCGGCCGCAGACCTGCCGGAACCGGGACCGTGGCCGCCGACGGACGCCACACCGCTCGAAACGGGCTCCCTGTACGACGAGTTCGCGACCGCGGGCTTCTCCTACGGCCCCGCCTTCCAAGGCGTCCGCCGGGCATGGCGGCACGGCGACGACGTGTACGCCGAGGTCGCCCTCCCGGAGACGGTCGTGGCCGACGGTGCGGCCTTCGCTCTGCACCCCGCGCTCGCCGACGCGGCCCTCCACGCCGCCGTCTTCGCGGGCGGCCCCTTCTCCGCCGCGCCCGGCGAGGGCCGGCTGCCCTTCGTCTGGGACGGGGTGACCCTCCGCGCCACCGGCGCCACCGCACTCCGCGTCCGGCTCACCCCTACCGGACCCGACAGCCTCGCCCTCACCCTCGCCGACCCCACCGGCACGCCGGTGGCCACCATCCGCTCACTGACCGTCCGCGCCGCCCCTGCGGTGCTACCCGCCACCACCGGCGCCGACACAGGTCCCGCCGACGGTCTTCACCTGCCTGGCTGGGAGGTGGTTCCCCTGTCGGCCGGGCCCGCCGACGCCCCGGAACGCTGGGTCCTGGCCGGAGACCCCCAGTCGCTGCCCGCCCTCCCAGGAGCCGCGCGCCGGTCCGATCCGGCCGCAGCCGACGCCACGGACACCGACTTCGTCGTCGTACACCTGGACGCAGCCCTGCCGCAAGGAGCCGAACCGGGTGACCCCGCCGCGGTGGCCGAGGTGCACGCCGCCACCGAACGGGCACTCGGTACCGTACGGCGCTGGCTCGCCGACGGCACCTTCGCCGCCGCCCGGCTGGTCGTCCTGCTGCGCGGAGCCGTCCAGGTCACCGACGGGGACGCGCTCCCGGATCCGGTCGCCGCCGCCGTGTGGGGGCTCCTCGGCTCCGCCGCGCACGAGAACCCCGACCGCATCACCGTGCTGGACTGGGACGGCGACGACCGGTCCGCCGCCGCCCTCCCGGCGGCTGTGGCGGGCCCCGAACCCCGGCTGGCACTGCGCTCCGGCACCGCCCACGCGCCCCGCCTGACACCTCTGGCCGGCCACCCCTCGCTGCTTCCGCCGCCGGGGCCCGCCCCATGGGTACTGGACCGGGTCGGGGAGAGCGGAACCATCGACGACCTGGCGCTCGTACCGGCCCCCGACAGCCTCACCGAACCGCTCGGAGGCGGCCAGGTGCGGGTCGACGTACGCGCCGCCGGAGTGAACTTCCGCGACGTCGTCGTCGCCCTCGGCCTGGTGCCCGGCCTGCGCGGCCTCGGCGGCGAACTCGCCGGTGTGGTGAGTGCCGTGGGGCCGGACGTGAGCGGTCTGCGGGCCGGGGACCGGGTACTCGGGCTCGCGCCCGCCGCCTTCGGCCCGGTCGCCGTCACCGACCACCGCTGGCTGGCGCCGATGCCCGACGGCTGGAGCTTCGAGCAGGCCGCCGCCGTACCCATCGCCTATCTCACCGCCTACTACGGCCTGGTGGACCTCGCCGGAGTACGTCCCGGACAGAAGGTGCTCGTGCACGCCGGCGCGGGCGGGGTCGGCACCGCCGCCGTCCAACTCGCCCAGCACCTCGGCGCCGAGGTCTACGCCACCGCCAGCACTGCCAAACGGCACGTGCTGCGCGAAGCCGGACTCGACGACGGTCACACCGCCGACTCCCGCACCCTCGACTTCGCGGACCACTTCCTCGGGACCACCGGCGGACAGGGCATGGACGTCGTACTGGACTGCCTGGCTGGGGAGTTCGTCGACGCGGGCCTACGACTGCTGCCCCGTGGCGGGCACTTCCTGGAGATGGGCAAGACCGACATCCGCGACCCGGCCGCCGTCGCCGCCGACCGGCCCGGCGTCACCTACCAGGCGTACGACCTCCAGGAGGCCTCGCCCGACCGGATGCGCGAAATGCTCACCGCGCTCCTCGACCTCTTCGACCGGGGGGCCCTTACTCCGCCGCCGCCCACCGTCTGGGACGTACGACAGGCCCGTGACGCCTTCCGTGCGCTCAGCCAGGCCAAACTGATCGGCAAGGCGGTTCTCAGCGTCCCCCGGCGCCCCGACCCCGAAGCCACCTTCGTCGTCACCGGCGCCGGCGGCAACCTCGGCGGACTCGTCGCCCGGCACCTCGTCACCCGGTACGGGGCCCGGCATCTGCTGCTCCTCGGCCGACGTGGACCCGCAGCGCCGGGAGCCACCGAACTCGCCGCCGACCTGCGGGCGTCGGGCGCCGTCGGCGTCGACACCGTAGCCTGCGACACCGCGGACCGCGACGCCCTGCGCGCCGTACTCGCCGGGCTCGACCGGCCGCCGACCGTGATCGTGCACGCTGCGGGAGTCCTCGACGACGGGCTGGCGGCAGGCCTCACCGACGACCAACTGCACAGCGTTCTACGGCCCAAGACCGACAGCGCCGCCCACCTGGACGCGCTCACCCGCGAACTCGGCCACGACCCCGCCCTGTTCGTCCTCTTCTCCTCCGCCTCCGGCTTCACCGGAAACCCCGGCCAGGCCAACTACGCCGCCGCCAACACCTACTTGGACGCCCTCGCCGCCCACCGCAGGGCCGGCGGCCTCGCGGGCACCTCACTGCTCTGGGGAGCCTGGGAACAGTCCGGCGGCATGACAGCCGGGCTCAGTGACACCGACCAGCGCCGGATGGCCCGCTCCGGACTGCTCGCCCTGAGCCCGGAACAAGGGCTCGCCCTGTTCGACACGGCCATCGGCGCGGACACCCACGCCGTGGCACCCATCGCCCTGGACACCGGCGTGCTGCGCAAGCAGGCCGAGGCAGGCACCCTCGCGCCCGTCTTCCGGGGCCTGGTACAGGCGCCCGTCCTGCGCCGCGCCGCCCCGGCCACCCCGGGCGGCTCCGGCACCCCCGGCCTCGCCGAACGGCTGGCCGGACTCACCGACACGGAACGCGACCGCCTGCTGCTGGACCTCGTACACAGCCACACCGCGACCGTCCTCGGGCACGGCTCGGCGGACTCCCTCGGCGCCCAACGCACCTTCCGTGAACTGGGCTTCGACTCCCTCACCGCCGTGGAACTGCGCAATGGCCTCGGCGCCGCCACCGGTCTGCGGCTGCCCGCCACCCTCGTCTTCGACCACCCCACACCCCAGGCGGTGGCGGCGCTGTTGCGCACGGAACTCGCCCCGCCCGAGACCTCACCGGCCCAGGATGCCCTGGCCATCGTCGACGGACTGGCCCGCTCGCTCGCCGACGTCCCCGCGGACGACCCCGACCGCCGACACCTCGACGACCGGCTGCGGTCGCTGCTGGACACCTGGCGCACGCCGCAGGACGCGGACACCGTCGACGATCTCGCACGGGCCACCGACGACGACCTCTTCGCCATGGTCGACGACGGATTCCGTCCTTCCTGACCCCTGCTTTCCACCCCGGCCTTCCTGACCGGCTCCCTCGCCCCGGCCTTCCCAGCCGGCCGGAGACCCGGTACGACCCCCCGAGGAAGTGACGCACGCATGTCGAGCACATCCGCCACGCCCGGTACGGCCATGGAGAGCAAACTCCGCGACTACCTCAGGCGCGCCATCGCCGACGCCCGCGAACTGCGTGAGCGGCTGCGGGAGACGGAGGAGCGGGCCCGCGAGCCGATCGCCGTCACCGGCATGGCGTGCCGCTTCCCCGGCGGGGTCGAATCCCCCGAAGACCTGTGGCGCATGGTGGCCGACGGGGTGGACGCCATCTCCGGATTTCCCGAGGACCGGGGCTGGCCGATCGAGGAACTGTACGAGGAGGCCGGTGGCATCGGCTCCTCGGCCACCCTGGAAGGCGGGTTCCTCCGTGACGCCGCCGGGTTCGACGCGGAGTTCTTCGGTATCTCGCCGCGTGAGGCGTTGGCGATGGATCCGCAGCAGCGGTTGTTGCTTGAGGTGTCGTGGGAGGCGGTGGAGCGGGCGGGTGTGGATCCGTTGTCGTTGCGCGGCAGCCGCACCGGCGTCTTCTTCGGCGGCGGATCGGAGGATTTCGTCGGGCTGCTCGCCATGGGCCACGACTCCGAGGAGAGCCCGTCCCTCACCGGCATGACCAGCAGTGTCATGTCCGGCCGGGTGGCGTACACCCTGGGCCTGGAGGGCCCGGCGCTGACCGTCGACACCGCCTGCTCCTCCTCTCTGGTCACCCTCCATCTCGCCGTGCAGGCGCTGCGGTCCGGAGAGTGTGACCTCGCACTCGCGGGCGGGGTGACGGTGATGTCGACCCCGGGCATCTTCCCCGAGTTCGCCCGCCAGGGCGGGCTGGCCTCCGACGGCCGGTGCAAGGCGTTCGCGGACGCGGCCGACGGCACCGGCTGGGGCGAGGGCGTCGGCGTGCTGATGGTGGAGCGGCTCTCGGACGCCCGTCGCAACGGACATCCCGTACTGGCCCTCGTCCGCGCCTCCGCCGTGAACCAGGACGGCGCCTCCAACGGAATGACGGCTCCCAACGGTCCGTCCCAACAGCGGGTGATCCGGGAAGCGTTGGCGAGCGCGGGGCTGACCGCCGCTGATGTGGACGCGGTGGAGGCGCACGGTACGGGGACCCGGTTGGGTGATCCGATCGAGGCGCAGGCCCTGCTGGCGACATACGGCCAGGGGAGGCCGCCCGAGAGCCCGTTGTGGGTCGGCTCCATCAAGTCCAACATCGGCCACACGGTCGCCGCGGCGGGCGTGGGCGGTGTGATCAAGACGGTGATGGCACTTCGGCACGGCGTCCTGCCGCGGACACTGCACGTGGACGAACCCACACGGCAGGTCGACTGGGCCGCGGGCGCGGTGGAGTTGTTGCGGGAGGAGCGGGTGTGGCCGGAGTCGGGGCGTCCGCGGCGTGCGGGTGTGTCGTCGTTCGGGATCAGCGGGACCAACGCCCACATCATTCTGGAGCAGGGCGACGACGACTCCCCGACCAGAGGCGATGACCAAGGCCCGGTTCCCTGGGTTCTCTCGGCACGCGACGCGACAGCCCTGCCCGCTCAGGCGGCGAAGCTCCTCACCCATCTCACCCGGCACCCGGACGTCCCCCTGCGCGACATCGGCTACTCCTTGGCGTCGTCGCGGGCGGTGTTGGGGCATCGGGCGGTGGTGGTTGGTGGTGGGCGTGGGGGCTTGTTGCGGGGTGTGTCGGCGTTGGCGGAGGGGCGGCCGGACGCGGGTGTGGTGCGGGGTCGTGCGGGTGATGGTGGCGTGGTGTTCGTGTTTCCGGGTCAGGGGTCGCAGTGGGTGGGGATGGCGGTGGAACTGCTGGGTTCCTCGCCGGTGTTCGCGGCGCGGATGGCGGAGTGTGGGGAGGCGTTGTCGGGGTTTGTGGACTGGTCGCTGCCCGATGTCCTGGGTGATGAGGCCGAGTTGGGCCGGGTGGATGTGGTTCAGCCGGTGTTGTGGGCGGTGATGGTGTCACTGGCGGAGGTGTGGCGGTCGTTCGGTGTGGTGCCGGCGGCCGTCGTGGGCCACTCGCAGGGTGAGATCGCGGCTGCTGTGGTGGCGGGTGCGTTGTCGTTGGAGGACGGTGCCCGGGTGGTGGCGCTGCGGTCGCGGGCGATTCTCGCTCTGTCGGGCAAAGGCGGGATGGCGTCCGTCCAGTTGCCCGTCGCCGATGTGCGGGCTCTGGCTGCGGTGTTGGAGGGCCGGGTTGAGGTGGCGGCGGTGAACGGGCCTTCCTCGGTCGTGGTGGCTGGTGCGCCGGTGGATCTGGATGAGGTGATCGCGGAGGCGACCGGCCTGGGGGCGCGTGCGAGGCGGGTCGAGGTGGACTATGCCTCGCACTCTGTTCAGGTGGAGGGTATCCGGGAGGAACTCCACGCTGTGCTGGGTGAGGTGTCGCCCGCCACCGCTCATGTGCCGTTCTATTCGACGGTGAGCGGGGAGCGGTTGGACACGGCTGGTCTGGATGCCGGGTACTGGTATCGCAACCTTCGTTCCACGGTGCGTCTCGAAGACACCGTCACGGGTCTCGTGGAGGCGGGGTATCGGGTGTTCGTCGAGGTGAGTCCGCATCCGGTGTTGGTGGCGGCGGTGCAGGAGACGGCGGAGGCGGTGGGTCGGGAGGTTGTGGTCACGGGGACGTTGCGGCGGGGGGAGGGTGGTCTGGAGCGGTTGTTGTTGTCGTTGGGTGAGGCGTATGTGCACGGGGTGCCGGTCGACTGGGCGGAGTGGTTCGCGGGGAGCGACGCGAGGCGTGTGGACCTGCCGACGTATGCCTTCCAACACCAGCGCTACTGGACGGAGATGCCCGGAGCGAGGCTCGGTGACGCGGTCCTCGCCGGGCTCGGCCGTGCCGAACATCCGCTGCTCGGTGCCGCCGTGGAGCTGGCCGACGGCGACCGTACGGTGTTCACCGGCCGGCTGTCGCTGAAGGGCCAGCCCTGGACCGCCGACCATGCGGTGTTCGGCACCCCACTGTTGCCGGGCACCGCGTTCGTGGAGCTGGCCCTGTGGGTGGGGGAGCGGCTGGGGACTCCCCGGGTCGACGAACTCGTCCTGGAGTCACCCCTGTTGCTGTCCGACACCGCACCCGTGCGTCTCCAGGTCGTGGTGGACGACGCCGACGAGCAGGGCCGGCGGACCGTACGCTTCTTCTCCCGGGCGGAAGAGCCGGACGAGGCGGAGTGGACGCGCCACGGCACCGCCGTGCTCGGCGGCGCCCCGCAGCCGGAGTTCGACCTGGGGGCGTGGCCGCCGGTCGGCGCCGAACCGGTCGAACTGGACGGCGCCTACGAGAAGATGGCAGCCGCCGGATTCGGGTACGGCCCCGCCTTCCGTGGGCTGCGTGCCGCGTGGCGGCGCGGGGACGAGGTGTTCACCGAGGTCGAGACGGATGCCGCCGACGGAGCCCGCAGCGACGGCTTCATGGCGCATCCCGCGCTGCTGGACGCGGCTCTGCACGGTGCCGGGCTGCTGCCGGGTACACAGGACGGAGGCGTACGGCTGCCGTTCTCCTGGTCCGGTGTCACGGCCTATGCGACCGGCGCGACCTCGCTTCGGGTCCGTCTCTCCACGACCGGTGACGGAGGGCTGTCCCTGCACGCGGTGGACGCCATCGGCTCGCCCGTCCTCGCCGTCGAGCAACTCGTCCTCCGGCCGGTGTCCGCCGACCAGTTGGCCCCGCCGAGCGCCGCGGCCCCGGACGCACTGCTGCGCGTCGACTGGCCCGAGCTGCCGGTCCCCACCCCGCTCCCCGGCACCTATGTGTGGCTCGGCCCGGAGACCGCCGGTGACCGGCCCGGCTTCGGCACCCCCGCCGAACTGGACGCGTGGCTCGGCGCGGGCAACCCGGTTCCCGGCGCCGCCGTCGCCTGCTGTCCCGTCCTCGCGGACAACGACGGCACCTCGGCCGAAGCCGCCGAGCGAGCCGTGCTCTGGGGACTGGAACTGGTGCGGGACTGGGCGGGCGGTACCCGGCTCGCGGACGTGCCGCTGGTAATCGTCACCAGGGGCGCCGCGCCTGTGCCCGGCACCCCGGCCGATGCCACCGGGACGGCCCATGCCGCGCTGGTCGGTCTGCTGCGCTCGGCCCAGGCCGAGGACCCGGGGCGACTGGTCCTTGTCGACGTCGTGGCCGACGACGCGTCGCAGCCCCCGGCCCCGGGTGTGCTCGATCCGGCTGTGCTCGACCTGGCACTCGCCGCCGCGGAACCCGAAGTCGCGGTGCGCCACGGCAAGGTGTACGGCCGACGGCTCGGCAGGGCCGTCGCAGGACCCGATGTGCTGGCCGAACCGGCCGGCTGTGACCGGTGGCGGCTCGATGTGACCGAGCCCGGATCGTTCGGCAACCTCGCGCTCGTCCCCGACGCCGGGACCACCGGCGTACTCGCCGCCGGCCAGGTGCGTGTCGCCGTACGGGCCGCCGGACTCAACTTCCGCGACACCCTCATCGCGCTCGGCATGTACCCGGACCGGGCCCAACTCGGCAGCGAGGGATGCGGGGTGGTCACCGAAGTGGGGCCGGGTGTCGAGTGGCCCGTGCCCGGCGACCGGGTCATGGGTACGTTCGACACCCCCTTCGCGCCCCGCTCGGTGGCCGACGCCCGGCTGCTCGCACCGGTTCCCGACGACTGGACCGACGTCCAGGGCGCGTCGGCCACCGTCGCCTTCCTGACCGCCTACCACGGCCTGACCGACCTCGGTGGACTGCGCGCGGGACAGCGGGTCCTGATCCATGCCGGAGCGGGCGGTGTCGGCTCCGCCGCGGTACAACTCGCCCGCAGACTGGGCGCGGAGGTGTTCGCGACCGCGTCCCGGCCCAAGTGGGCGGCTCTGAGGGCGGCCGGTCTGGATGACGCGCACATCGCGGACTCGCGCACCCTGGACTTCCACGACGCCTTCCTCGACGGCACCGGCGGTCGCGGCATGGACGTCGTACTGAACTGTCTGGCCGGTGAGTTCACCGACGCCTCGCTGCGGCTGACGGCGCGCGGCGGCCGATTCGTCGAGATGGGCAAGACCGACCTGCGGGACCCCGATCGGCTCGCCGTTGACCATCCCGGCGTCGCCTACCGGCCGTTCGATCTGGCCGACCCCGGTCCGGAGCGGATCCAGGAGATCCTGGGAGAGCTGGGCACCCTGTTCGCCGACGGCGAGCTCACCCCGCCCCCGGCGACCACCTGGGACATCCATCACGCCCCGGAGGCGTTCCGGGCGCTCGCCCGGGCGACACTCGTCGGCAAGGCCGTCCTCACCCTGCCACCCGCGGGATTCGCACCGGGCGAGACCGTGCTCATCACCGGTGGCACCGGCACCCTGGGCGCCCTCGTGGCCCGCCACCTCGTGGAGCGCCACGGCGCCCGCCACCTGATCCTCCTGTCCCGCACCGGCCCGGAATCAGCCGGGGCCCGTGCGCTGTGCGTCGAACTCGCCACCGCGGGCGCCGACGTCGAGGTCGTGGCCGGCGACATCGGAAACCCCGATGCGCCGGCCCGGCTGCACAAGGCCGTCACAGCCCTGGGCCGACGGCTGGCCGGCGTCGTCCACTGCGCGGGAACCACCGACGACGGCGCGATCGGCTCCCTGACCCAGGACCGGCTCACCGCCGTACTCCGGCCCAAGGCGCACGGCGTAGTGAACCTGCACCGGCTCACCGAACTCCATCCGCACGTGCGGCAGTTCCTGCTCTTCTCGTCGGCCGCCGCGACGCTCGGCTCGCCGGGGCAGGCCAACTACGCGGCTGCCAACGCCTACCTTGACGCCTTCGCCCACCGGCGCCGGGCGCTGGGCCTGCCCGCGATGTCCGTCGGGTGGGGGCTGTGGGAGGAGACCAGTGCTCTGACGGCCGGTCTTGGGGCCACCGACCACCGGCGCTTGCGAGCCGGCGGATTCCGGGCTCTGCCGACCGGCGAGGCGCTCGAACTCCTCGACGCGGCGCTGCTCGGCAGAGTGGGCGGCCCCGCGGTGGTGGCGGCGCCGTTCGAACTCCCGGCGCTGCGGGCCCTGCACGCGCGCGAACCACTGCCTCCCGTCCTGCACGGCCTTCTGGGACCGGTCGCCCCTCGTACCCGGCGCCGGGCCGCCCAGGAGACGCATGAACCAGGAACTGTGCTGCGCCGGCGTCTGGCCGGACTGCCCGCGGACCGGCGCAGGTCCGTGCTGATCGGCCTGGTCCGCAGCCAGGTCGCGGCCGTACTCGGACACACGGCCCCGGGACTGGTCGACACGGAACGGTCGTTCCGTGAGATGGGGTTCGACTCACTGACCGCGGTCGAACTGCGCAACCGGTTGAACACCGCGACCGGACTGCGGTTTCCCGCCACATTGGTCTTCGACCATCCGCGGCTGGACGCGCTTGCCGAGCATGTGGGCACGGTTCTCGTACCGACCACCGACGGGACCGACGGAGCCGCGGAGGGCGGTGGGCGAGAGGCGGAGATCCGCAGCCTGATCCTTTCCGTTCCGCTGGCCAGACTGCGCGAGAACGGTCTGCTGGACCAACTGCTGGCTCTCGCGGGGGGTGTGAGCGCGCAGGCCCCGGTGGACGCAGTGGGCGCACAGCATAGTGAGATCGGTGAGATGGACGCCGCAGAGCTGGTGGAAATGGCCAAAAGTCTTTCCACGGAGTGGAAATAGCTGATGCATAGTCGGTTGGCCTGTTGAAGGGCAAAAAGATTTCAACTTGTCATGACCATCTGGTCACGGAATGCTCCCTTCCGTGGCGGTGATCCGTTGGCTATGTTGTTCGCGAGGTGCCGCTTACGAGCTCCAACAAGGTGACTTGTGGGGGTCGTTTCGCCGGAGGAAGGTGGATCGTGGAGGATGCGGTATAGGGCGGTCCATTAACTGGAACGGGCCCCTGGCGCCGGGACGTTCACGACGGTTGTGAACGAATCGCGTTGCTCCAAGGGGGGTCGGACGTTGTCTGCGGCCTATCTGAGGTGATCCCGAAGAACCCGCAGAACCCGCAGAACTACCGGAACAAGGCGGGATGTGATTGGGGTTACAGATATGTTGCTTTCCGGTCAGGACGAGAAACTGCGCCACCTGGAGTCACTGCTCGGCGAGTGTGTGCGCGGTCGAGCGATGACCGTGATGCTGGAAGGTGGGGCGGGCTGCGGGAAGAGCGACCTCATGGAGGGCTTCGCGCAGTACGCCACAGAATCGGGGGCGATCGTTCTCAGCCCCCGTGACGCCGGTCGCCCCCTCGGATCCTGGGCCGACGACATGTCCGGCAGGTCCTCTGCGGGCTTCCAGGAGTCCAGCGACCGGCTCGCCGCACTGGCCGCGCGGTCCCCCGTGGTCGTCTGCGTGGACGACCCGCAGGGTGATGAGGAGCCGACATGGCGTTGGCTCCTGGAAGCCACCCGGCGCCGGCTGCGCAACAGCCGCGTCATGCTGGTCTTCACCCTGCTGCCGTTCGGCGGCTCCAGCGGCCTGGGCATCCACTGCGACCTGCTGCGCCAGACCAACCTCCATCGGATCAGGCTGCGTCCGCTGGAGCGCGCGCAGACCATCGCGCTGTGGGAGGAGCTGAACGGCGGGCCGCCCTCCGACCAGGCGGAGGAACTGCACACGGCGAGCGGCGGCAACCCGCTGCTCGTACGGGCCCTGGCCGAGGAGATGGGCATGCACGGCCGCATCGCGCGGCCGGACTCCTGGCCGTGCCCGGGCGGCCTGTTCGCCCAGGCGTCCCTGGACTGCGTGCGGGCCAGCGGGCCACTGGCGACCTCCGTGGCCGTCGGCATGGCCGCGCTGCGCGAATTCTCCAGCCCCGAGAGCCTGGCCGCCGTGCTGCGCCTCGACCCCGCGGAGGTCACCCGAGGGAAGTACCTGCTGCAAGCGGCCGGTCTCGTCGAGTCCTGGCGGCTGCGCCACCCGGTGATCGAGTCGACGGTCCTGGAACACCCGGAATTCGGGCGGCGCGACGAGATTCTGCTCCGCGTGGCGGAGTTCCTGCGCGAGCGCGGGTCCGGCGCCCGCGCGACAGCCCGCTATCTGCTGGAGTTCGGCGGGGTGACCGAGCCCTGGCAGACGGCCACCCTCCAACGGGCCGCGGACGAGGCGCTGGACATCGACGACGCGCAGTTCGCCGACGCCTGCCTCGCACTCGCCCACGAGGCCTCGGCCGACTGCTGGGAACGGGCCCGCCTGGTGCTCAGGCGCTCAGTCGTGATGATGCGGACCGACCCCTGGCGTGCCGAACAACACTATCTGGAACAGATGGCCCGGACGGAGTGCGTGTGCGGGGCCGAACACTGCGAGGCGTGGACCGTGCTGAAAGCACGGCTGCTGCTCGGCTGCGGTCGGCTGGAAGAGGGCATGGCGCTGCTCCACGCCCAGGCCCGGCCCGCGGACGCCCCGGTCGGCGGGCCGCATTCCGGCCCGTTCTACGAGGACTGGCACTGGCTTCTCTGCGACACCGCGGGTACGGCGGCCGCCTGGATGCCGGCCGAGGGTGCCGTACCGGGCGAGGCGGACGGCGGCGGTGCCGCGGCGCGTTCCGGCGCCCCCGGGTTCGACTTCTGCCTCGGTCTGTTTCGCGTGGGGATACGCGATGTGCGGGAGATCGACGACCAGCTCAGGTCGTTGCGGCTCGGCGACACCACCATCGCGCTGGTCATGCCTGAGCTGCGGAACCTGATGACCATGGGCCGGCCCGACCTGGCGGACGAGTGGTGCGCCCACTTCGCACGTCAGGCCGCCGAGCGTGGCGTCGAGGGATGGCGCCAACTGCTGACCGCGCTGCGGGCCGAGATCGCGCTCGCGCTGGGCAGTCTGACGGATGCGGAGGCCTTGGCCCAGGAGGCCGTCGAGCTGGGCGGGGAGGTGCCGGCCTACTGGCTGTGCGGGGGACCGCTCACCATCCTCGTGACCGTGTGCACCGCGACCGGGCGGTACGAGGAGGCAGCCCGGCTGCTGGGCCGGCCGCTCCCCGAGTCCTTCCTCCACTCGGTCCACGGGCTGGCCTACCTCAGGGCCCGCGGTCACCTCCTGCTCACCGTCGGCCGGCCGCACCTGGCCCTGTCGGACTTCCTGACGGTGGGCCGCCGCGCCGAACGCTGGGACCTGCCCTCCGGTGCGTGCCCGCCCTGGCAGATCGACGCGGCGGAGGCCTGGCTGCGGCTCGGCAACCACCACGAGGCGGAACAGCTGCTCACCGCGTACCGTGCCGACACCGACCGGGTCTCGGACTCCGGGTCGTGGCTGCGGGTGCGCGCGCAGCTCGCCGAGCCCCACGAGCGGCCGGGGCTGCTCACCAGGTCCGCCGAGCAGCTCCAGGTGTCGGGCAACACCTGGGAGCTGGCCAGGGTCCTCGCCGACCTCGCCGAGGCCTACCAGGACCTCGGTCAGTCGGCCCGCGCCGACCTCACACTGCGCAAGGCCCGACAACTCGCGGACGAGTGCGGGGCCGGCCCGCTGCACGAGCGGATCGTGTCCCTGGAGCTCGGCGGCAGGCCACCCAGGAGGTCCGTGCGCGGCGTCCTGCACAGGCCGGACCCGGCGGCGAAACTCAGCGAGTCGGAACGCCGCGTGGCAGTACTGGCGGCCCAGGGTCTGACGAACCGGGAAATTTCGGCTGAACTCTTCATTACCGTCAGTACGGTCGAGCAGCATCTCACCCGGGTCTACAAGAAACTCGACATCACCTCGCGGCAGGAACTTCCGCTGAGAATAGAGCTGGGACTTCCCGAATCCGCGTGACCCCTGTCTCGTCCAGCCCGTAGGTATTCCGGGTCCGATAGGGGTGGTTCACGTGCGCGGCACCTGCCAGATTCGTTCGTGCATCCACGATTACCGGAGGTCTGGACATGGAGAACTACAAGGCGCTGCTCTGTGACGGCCCGGCGCACCTTCCGCAGGAGGAACGCATACAGTTCGCGACCTCACTGACGGAGAAGATCAAGCACCGATTCGGTGCGGGATACGAGCACTTCGTCCACGACGGGGAATTCACCGTGATCGAGGGCGAACAGGTCGCGGTCTTCCGCTGGACGACCCGGACCGCCATCGCCGAATGAGCGCCCCGCGCTCCGCACGGAACAGCCGGACAGGGGACCTCCCCGATTCTGAGGGGTGGCGTTAGGGGGCAGGGCCTCACCTAGCGTCATCGACATCAACAGCCGTACGAGGAAAGGCCGTCATGGGTTCGGTGACTGATGCGGTGCTGGCGGGCGCAAGTCCGCAGGACCTTGAACGTGCGGTCCTGCCGGAGGAGTTCACGGCAGCCCATCTGCGGGTCGAGGACGTGGACATCTTCCGGGACGTGGTCGACAAGGACGTACGCAAGACACTGCGCGTCGGGCCCGTGCCGATGCCGGAGCCTGCCCCCGACGAGGTCCTGATCGCCGTCATGGCCAGTTCGATCAACTACAACACCGTCTGGTCCGCCATCTTCGAACCCCTGTCGACCTTCAGGTTCCTGGCCGCCTACGGGAAGCAGGGGCACTGGGCGGCCCGCCACGACCAGCCGTACCACGTCCTGGGCTCGGACGCGGCCGGAGTCATCGTCCGGGTCGGCTCGGCGGTCCGGCGCTGGCGCGTCGGCGACCACGTCCTCGTCAACGCCGCCTGCGTCGACGAGCAGGAGGCCATCACCCAGTCCGACGGCATGCTCGGCGAACACCAGCTCGCCTGGGGCTACGAGACCAACTTCGGCGGCCTCGCCCACTACTGCCTGGCCCGGGCCAGTCAGCTCATCCCCAAGCCCGCCCACCTCACCTGGGAGGAGGCCGCGTGCGTGCCCGCGTGCGCCGGCACCTCGTACCGGATGCTCGTCTCGGACCGGGGCGCCCGGATGAAGCAGGGGGACGTGGTGCTGATCTGGGGTGCCACGGGCGGAGTCGGCGCGTACGCCGTGCAGTTCGTGAAGAACGGCGGCGGCATCCCGGTCGGCGTGGTCGGCTCCCCGGAGAAGGCGGCAGCGCTGCGGGCCCTGGGCTGCGACATCGTGATCGACCGGTCGGAGATCGGCATCGGTGAGTCGGCGGGCGACGACTTCGAACAGGCCATCGTCGACGGCAAACGGCTGGGCGCGGTCATCCGCCGGGAGGCCGGAGAGGACCCGCACATCGTCTTCGAACACGTCGGCCAGGCCACCTTCGGCCTCTCCGTCTTCCTGGCCCGCCGCGGCGGCACGGTCATCACCTGCGGCTCCAGCACCGGATACCGGCACCAGTACGACAACCGCTATCTGTGGATGAAGCTGAAGCGGGTCATCGGCAGTCATGTGGCCAACCTCCACGAACAGTGGGAATGCGCCCGGCTGTTCGGCCAGGGCCGCATCATGCCGGCGCTGTCGTCGCTGTTCCCGCTGCACGAGGTCGGCGAGGCCACCCGGCTGGTGCAGCGCAACGAACACATAGGCAAGGTCGGCGTCCTCTGCCTGGCCCCGGAACCCGGACTCGGTGTCACCGACCCCGCACTGCGGTCCCGCATCGGCGCCGACCGGCTCAACCCGTTGCGGCCCTTCGCCGCCGACGTGCCCGGCGCCCTGGCGGTGACGCGATGACGACCCATATAGGCATCCTCGGCACCGGCTCCTATCTCCCCAAGGAGGAGATCACCAACGAGGAGATCGCCCGCCGCGTCCCCGACATCACCGCCGAGTGGATCGGCCGCCGCACACTGATCACCGGACGCCGGTACGCCGCACCGGACGAGGCCACCTCCGACCTGGCCCGGCACGCCGCCACCGCCGCCCTCGACGACGCCGGCGTCACGGCCGACCGTATCGACCACCTCATCGTCGCCACCTCCACCGGTGACGCACCCCTGCCGCCCACCTCCTCCCTGGTGCAGAGCGCGCTCGGCGCCCATCGCGCGGCCTGCTTCGACATCAACATCGCCTGCGCCGGCTTCGTCTACGCCCTCGACATCGCCCGCGCCCTGGTCGCCCAGCGCCCCGGCTCCCTCGCCCTGGTCATCGGCGCCGACCTGTACTCACGGTTCCTCGACTACGGCGACCGGGGCACCGCCGTCCTCCTCGGCGACGCCGCCGGCGCCGCCGTGGTGGGCGCCGTGCCCGAGCCGTACGGCATCCTCGACGTCGAACTCGTCGGCCGGGGCGACGTCCATGAGCTGATCTGGATCGAGGGCGGCGGCAGCCGTGTCCCGGCCTCCGCCGAGACCGTCGCGGGCGGCGGGCACTATCTGCGGATGATCGGACGCGGTGTCGCGGACTTCGTCATGGCGAACGTCCCCCCGATGATCACGCCCCTGCTGGAGCGCACGGGTACGACCCTCGACGAGGTGGCGCACTTCGTGCCGCACCAGGCCAACGGAGTCCTCCTCGGAGAACTGGTCGAACGCTGCGGCCTCACCGGCGCCCGCACCCACACCCCGCTCGTCAAGTACGGGAACATGGGCGCCGCTTCCGTCCCCGTCGCGCTCGACGAGGCGTCCCGCGCCCAGCTGCTGGGTGACGGCGAACTGCTGCTGCTCGCCGGCTTCGGCGCCGGAATGGCGGCGGGGCTCTGTCTGCTGCGCTGGCAGGCCTGAATTCCCGGCCGGTGTCCCTGCTGTCCTCGCCTTCCCGCCAGCGAGCCTTTCTCAGCGATTCACCATTCAAGGAGCGCATGCCGTGACCGAAGCACCCGAGCGTGAAGAAATCGCCTTTCCCCTCATGAGAAAGTGTCCGTACACGCCGCCCGAGGAGTACGCGGCCTTCCGGGCCTCCGAAGAACCCACTCCCGGACGGCTCTACAACGGCACGCGGGTCTGGCTCGTCACCCGCTACGAGCAGGTGCGCGCCATTCTCGGCGACGAACGCTTCAGCTCAGACATCACCAATCCCGGATATCCCATATACGCCGAGGCCTTCGAGGGCTCCCGGGCATTCCCCATGCTCTTCACGATGGACCCGCCGCAGCACACCGTGCAGCGCAAGGCGGTCATCCGGGAATTCACCCTGCGCCGGGCGGAGGACCTGCGGGCGGAGATGCAGCTGAAGGCCGACGAACTGATCGACGCCATGGTCGCGGAGGGTAATTCGGCGGACCTGGTCGAGAAGTTCGCCGGACCGTTCTCGGGCACCATCACCTGCTGGGCCCTGGGCATGGAATACACCGATATGCAGACCTGGCTCGCGGACAACCGTGAAGTCCGGGAGAAGGCCCAGTCGGTGCTCGACACCGAACAGGTGGCCGCCGAGGTGAGCCTGCGCATGATGGCGCTGCAGGAGTACTTCCTGAGGTTCATCGAGGCGAAGGAGGAGAACCCGGGCGACGACCCGATGAGCCGGGTGATCGCCCAGCACGTCACCACGGGCAGCCTCAGCAGGACCGAACTCGCCAACCTCTGCTTCCTGATCTTCATCGCGGGCCAGACGCCGGTCCAGGCCATGCTGACCGTAGGGGTGGCGCTGCTGCTGGAGCGGCCCGACCAGGTGGCCGTGGTCCGGGACGACCCCGGGAGTCTGCCGGGCACCGTCGACGAGATGATGCGCATGGTCAGCCCGCTCGACCTGATGCCGCGCGTCGCCCTGGAGGACGTCGAGGTGGGCGGGCGGCTGATCCGCAAGGGTGAGGGCGTCGTCGTCACCAACGGCGGCGCCAACCACGATCCGGCGGAGTTCCCGGATCCCGAGCGACTGGACGTGCGCCGCGCGGCCCGCGGACACCTCGCCTTCGGTTCCGGCGTTCACCACTGCCTGGGCGCCAATCTGACCCGGGTAGGCCTCGAAATCGCGTACGGCACTCTCTTCCGGCGGCTGCCGGGCCTGCGGCTGGACGCACCGATGGACGAGGTGTACGACAGGCCGGGCTGGCACCCGGAGGTGCAGCGGCTGCCGGTCTCGTGGTGAGGCAGGGCACAGTGAAAGCGGTCGCCGCCCCTTCCCGGGGGCGGCGACCGCTTTCGGCTGGGAGCCGGACGGCGGTCAGATGAGCAGCTGACCGCCGTCCGACACCAGGACATGACCGGTGCAGAAGCCGTCGGACATCAGATAGACGTACGCCTTGGCGACGTCGGAGGGGTCGGCCACGCGCCCGACCGGCAGCCTCGGCCCGTGCTCGGCGAAGAACCGCTCCGCCGCCTCGGGGTCGGCCTCCGTCGTCAGCGGTGTCCTGACCACGCCGGCGGCCACCGTGTTGACGCGGATCGGCGCCAGCTCCAGTGCCAGTGACCGGGTCATCGCCTCGATCCCCGCGTACAGCGGACCCCCTACGGCGGTGCCGACCGGGATATAGGGGCGCCGGCCGCTGGTGCCGGTGGTGAACACCATGGAGCCGCCCGCACGGATGTGCGGGAAGCCGTGCTTGGCGGTGGCCAGCGCGCCCCAGAACCGTACGGCGAAGAACTGGTGCGCCGACGCGATGTCCACGTCCTTCAGCGCCTGGAGCATCACACTGTCCCCGGCGGTGAAGACCAGGTGGTCGAAGGCGCCGACGTCCTCGAAGAACCGGGCGACGTCCTTCTCGTCCGTGACGTCGACGGTGTGGCCCTCACAACCGGTGGGGAGGGCGGTCAGTGCCTTGTCCACGCTGGCCCGGCGGCTTGAGGCGACCACCACCGATGCTCCCGCCGCCGCGGCGGCCTCGGCCACCCCCAGACCGATCCCCTTCGTGCCGCCGACCACGACGACGCGGTTGCCTTCGAGTGCCGTATTCATACGTCTCCTCCGTGTTCTGTACGTGTTCCACGGCCGGGCGGCATCAGGCCGTGGCCACCTCGACGGTCAGGCGGTGCGGGCCGACCACGTTCTTCGGGTGGTGGTACGCCACCGCGTCGTCCCCCGCGGCCACCCGCAGCTCCGGGAACCGGTCCAGCAGCAGGTCGAGTACGATCCGTGCCTCAAGGCGGGCCAGCGGGGCCCCCATGCAGAAGTGCAGCCCCTGGCCGAAGCCGAGGTGGCGGCCCTGGTCCCGGTGCAGATCGAAGGTGTCCGGGGCCTCGAACCGTTCGGGGTCCCGGTTGGCCGACACCGTCCACAGCGTGAGCACCTGGCCGGCGGGGATCTTCTCGCCGCCCAGCTCCGACTCCCGGGTCGTCATCCGCACCAGCCGCGAGAAGGCGGGGCGCAGCCGCACCGCCTCCTCGATCGCGGCGGGCACCAGCGAGCGGTTCCGCCGTATCTCGGCCAGGGCGGAGGGGTTCTCGTCCAGGCACAGCACCGTGCTGCCCAGTACCGCCGTGGTGGTGATGTGACCGGCCATCAGCAGGGTGCCCGCGAAGCCGATGATCTCGTCGTCGTCGAGCTGCCCGTCCTCGGTGTGCGCGGTCGCCAGCTGGCTGATCAGGTCGTCCTGCGGCTCGGCGCGACGGCGGCCGACGTACTCCAGCATGTAGGCCCGCATCTCCCGGGCGGTCTCCACGAAGGCGAGCACGTTCTCCTCGCTCGGCAGGGCGCTCTCGCCGCCGCCGTTGGCCGAGATGAAGGCCAGCGCCCACTTCTCGAACAGCGGCCGGTCCGACACCGGGATCCCGAGGAGCTCCGCGATCACGAACACCGGCAGGGGGTGGGTGACGGCCTCCACCAGGTCGAACCGGTCGCGCCCCGCCACCTCGTCGAGAAGCCCTGCGGCCAGTTCGGTGATGCGCGGCTCGAGTCCGGCCACGAGCCGGGGGGTGAACGCCTTGCTGACGAGCGACCGCAGCCTGCGGTGCATCGGGGGGTCCATTCCGACCACGTTCCCCTTCGCCATCCACGCGGTGTCCGGATGTGTCGGGATGACGGCCGACATGTCGTTCGAATAGGTCGCCGTGTCCGACAGCACCCGGGAGACATCGGCGTGACGGAAAACGTGCCACAGGCCCGGAAAAGCGTCGGGAAGCACCGGACTTTCCTGCCGGTGCTTCGTCAGCCAGGCGAGCAGGGACGGAAAGTCGTCCTGTGTCCCAGGTATCGGTGACTGCTGTTCGGTCGTCATCGTCTCGCTCCTTCTGGAGGGATCCGGACGGTGCGCCGGTCCCGTCGGCGGGAGCCTAATGGCGCTTCCGTACAGTGAAACACCCCTAGCCGGGCCCCACCGCCCCCGAACAATTCACAGGCACCCCTAACCGGTCCGTACGGGCTTGTGCGCGGCCGTTCCCGTTCCATAACTTCGCTTCGGCAAGGAACGGTGTCCCCATCTTCCGGAGTTGGCCATGAGTGCGCAGCCCATACAGTCCTCGGACGAGGAATTGCGGGACTCCGTTCCCGCCGACAGCGGCGAAGTCGTCTTTCCGACGCAGGGTGAAGTGGCCGGGGAAATGCGACAGCTCGACTTCCTGCTCGGTGACTTCCGCGTCGAATACACGAACCTGACGACGGAGAAGGTCACCACGGGCGAGGCGAAATTCTCCACGCGTCCGGTGGCCGACGGCCGGTTCTACGAGATGACCCAGCACGTCCCGGTGCCCGGCATCGTCGCCACCTGGCTGATCGGCTGGAGTGCGGTGGACGCCTCCTTCGCCTGCTTCTACTACGACGACTGGGGCCACCACGGCACGTTCACCAGTCCCGGCTGGACTTCCGACGGCCACTTCCGCATCTCCGGCGAGAGTGCCGTCTTCGGCGGGCGCCACTCCTTCGTGGACGACTTCACGGTGGTCGACGCCGACCACTTCGTGAAGCACGGCTTCATCGCCGTGGGCGACGACCTGATCGCCGGGGACCGCATGCACTGCTACCGGATCTGAACAGCCGACGGCACGGGCCTTCCCGTCCGTCCCCGTACGTTGTCGACCAGGTGGAGGGAAGCGGATGCCGGCTGAGTCCGAGCCGATCGCCGTCGTCGGTATGGCGTGCCGGCTGCCGGGCGCGGGCAGTCCGGCGGAGTTCGCCGCGCTGCTCGCCCGCGGCGGGGACGCCGTGGCCGAGGTGCCGGACGAACGCCGTGGCGTCGTTCCGGATCTGCCGGGGGTCCCCGCCAGGGGCGGCTTCCTGAGTGACGTGGACCGGTTCGACGCCGCGTTCTTCGGGGTCTCCCCGCGCGAGGCCGCCGCCATGGACCCGCAGCAGCGGCTGCTCCTCGAACTCGGCTGGGAGGCACTGGAACACGCCGGCACCGTCCCCGCCACGCTCGGTGGCAGCCGCACCGGTGTCTTCGTCGGCGCGCTCGCCGACGACTGGGCGCGGCTCGTCCAGGAGCACGGCCCCGACGGTGTCACCCCCCACACCTTCACCGGAGTGCAGCGCTCGCTGCTCGCCAACCGTGTCTCGTACACCCTGGGACTGCGCGGCCCGAGCCTCACGGTCGACACCGGCCAGTCCTCCTCGCTGGTCGCGGTCCATCTGGCCGTCGAGAGCCTGCGCAGGGGCGAATGCACGGTGGCGCTCGCCGGCGGTGTCAACCTGGTGCTGTCCCCCGACAGCACCCTCGCCGTGGCCCGGCTCGGCGCGCTCTCCCCGGACGGCCGCTGCCACACCTTCGACGCTCGCGCCAACGGCTACGTACGGGGTGAGGGCGGTGGTCTGGTCGTCCTGAAACCGTTGGCGGCGGCCCTCGCCGACGGGGACCGTGTCCACTGTCTGATCCGGGGCAGCGCGGTCAACAACGACGGCGGCGGCAACGGCCTCACCACCCCCGACCCCGAGGCGCAGGCGGAGGCCGTTCTCCTCGCGTGCGCCCGGGCGGACACGGACCCGGCCGAAGTCCAGTACGTCGAGCTGCACGGCACCGGCACACCCGAGGGCGACCCGGTCGAGGCCGCCGCGCTCGGCGCCGCCCTGGGGACGGCCCGCCCCACGGGGCAGCCCCTGCGGGTCGGCTCGGTCAAGACCAACATCGGTCACCTGGAAGGCGCCGCCGGCATCGCCGGTCTCATCAAGACCGCACTGTGCCTGCGTGACGCGCGACTGGTGCCCACCCTCCACCATGAGACCCCCAACCCCCGCATCCCGCTGGCCGACCTCGGGTTGACCGTCCAGCGCACCGCGGAGCCCTGGCCGGCCGGCCCCGGACCCCGGGTCGCGGGCGTCAGCGCCTTCGGCCTCGGCGGCACCAACTGCCATGTCGTGCTGTCGTCCTGGGAAGCGGACCCGACGGAGGAGACCACCGACGACGACGGGCCCACGGCCGGGGCACCGGAGCCCGGCTGCGTCCCCTGGGTGCTGTCCGCCCGTACCCCGCAGGCCCTGGCCGACCGGGCGCGGTCGCTGCTCGAGGCCGACCTCGACGCCTCCCCGGCCGACGTCGGACACGCCCTGTTGTCCACACGGACCGTCTTCCCCCATCGCGCGGTCGTCCTCGGCAACGACCACCCCGCCCGGCTGCGGGCCCTGTCGGCGCTCGCCCGGGGCGAGTCCACCCCCGACGTCGTCACCGCCCCGGCCCCCGACGCGTCCCCCGCCGGACCCGGCCCCGTCTTCGTGTTCCCCGGCCAGGGCTCCCAGTGGGCGGGCATGGCGAGTGAACTCCTCGACGCGCAACCGGCGTTCGCCACCCGCTGGGCCGCGTGCGAACGGGCCCTGGCGACCTGTGTCGACTGGTCGCCGACCGACGTCGTGCGGCAGGTCCCCGGCGCACCGTACCTCGACCGGGTCGAGGTGCTCCAGCCCGTGCTGTGGGCCGTCATGGTCAGCCTCGCCGAAGTGTGGCGTGCGCACGGGGTACAGCCCGCGGCAGTCGTCGGCCACTCGCAGGGCGAGGTCGCCGCCGCCTGTGTCGCGGGCGCGCTCTCGCTGGAGGACGGCGCGCGGATCTCCGTACGCCGGGCCGAACTGATCGGGCGCCGGCTCTCCGGGCACGGCGGGATGGTGGCCGTCCCCGAGTCCGAGGCGGGCGTCCGGGCCCGGCTGTCCGCCCTGGACGGCCGACTGGAACTCGCCGTCGTCAACGGCCCCGGTGCCGTGGTGGTGGCCGGCCCGTCCGACGCGCTGGAGGAACTGCTCGCGTCGTGCGCCGCCGACGACGTACGGGCCCGGCGCGTCGCCGTCGACTACGCCTCCCACTCCTCCGGCGTCGAGACCGTCCGCGAGGAACTCCTCGACGCCCTCGCCGACGTCACCCCGGGCCCCGCCCAGGTCCCCTTCCACTCCACCGTCGTACAGGACGGGACGGAGCCCGTGCTGGACGGCGCCTACTGGTACCGCAACCTCCGGGAGACGGTCGCCTTCGCACCCGCCGTCACCGCGCTGGCACAGGCCGGGCACCGCGTCTTCATCGAGATCAGTCCGCACCCCGTCCTCACCGCCGCCCTCGCCGCCGCGGCCGAACTGGCGGGCACCGCACCGGCGGTGGTGCCGACCCTGCGCCGCAACCACGGCGGCCCCGCCCAGCTCGCGACCGCCCTGGCGCAGGCGTTCGTCCACGGCACCGAGGTCGACTGGACAGCCGCCTGCGCCGGCCACCACCCCGTCTCCCGCGCCGAGTTGCCCACCTACCCCTTCCAGCGGCTGCGCCACTGGCTGGCCCCGGTCACCGGGAGCGGGACGAGGCACCTCGCCCGCACCCTGCCCACCGTGCCGTCCGAGACCCCGGCGGAAGCGGCACGGCCGGTGCCGTCCGCCACCGCCACGCGGGCCGAACTGCTGGACCTCGTACGGGCCGAGGCGGCCGTGGTGCTCGGCCACCAGGACCCGGCCGCCGTCGCACCCGGGCTGACCTTCAAGGATCTCGGCGTCGACTCGCACCTCGCCCTCGAACTGCGCAACCGGCTGAGCATGGCGACCGGCAGACGGCTGCCCACCACCCTGCTGTTCGAACACCCCACGCCCACCGACCTGGCCCGCCATCTGAGCGCGGGGCCCGCCTCCGAGTCCGTGCCCCCGGCCGGGGACGTGACCGGCCGGGCCGCCGTCGACGAGTCGATCGCGATCGTCGGCATGGCGTGCCGCCTGCCCGGAGGCATCGACACCCCGGAGGAGCTGTGGCAGGCCGTCCTCGACGGGACCGACGCGATCTCCGCGGCGCCGGCCGACCGGGGCTGGGACGAAGGGGGCCATCCTGGCGGCTTCCTCGCCGGGGCCGCCGACTTCGACGCGGATCTCTTCGGCATCGCACCGCGCGAGGCACTGGCGATGGACCCCCAGCAGCGGCTCCTTCTGGAGACAGCGTGGGAGGCCGTGGAACGGGCCGGCGTCGCCCCCTCCGCGCTGCGCGGCACCCGCACGGGCGTCTACGTCGGCGCCATGTCGCAGGAGTACGGCCCCCGTATGCACGAGGCCCCCGAGGAACTGCGCGGACACCTGCTCACCGGGAACACCGCCGGAGTCCTCTCCGGGCGCCTCTCCTACGTCTTCGGCTGCGAAGGACCGGCCGTCACCGTGGACACCGCCTGCTCCTCCTCCCTGGTCGCCCTCCACCTCGCCACCGAGTCGCTGCGGCGCGGGGAGTGCACGCTGGCGCTCGCCGCGGGCGTGGCGGTCATGGCGACGCCCGGTCTGTTCAGCGAGTTCTCCCGGCAGGACGGACTGTCCGCCGACGGCCGGTGCAGGGCGTTCGCCGCCGACGCCGACGGCACGGGCTGGTCCGAGGGCGTGGGCGTCCTGGTGGTGGAGCGGCTGTCGGACGCGCGCAGGAACGGCCATCGGGTGCTGGCCGTGGTGCGGGGTTCGGCGGTGAACCAGGACGGCGCGTCGAACGGCCTGACGGCGCCCAACGGGCTGGCGCAGCAGCGGGTGATCCGGGCGGCGTTGGCGAGCGCGGGACTGACGGCCGCCGACGTCGACGCGGTGGAGGCGCACGGCACGGGGACCCGGCTGGGGGATCCGATCGAGGCGCGGGCACTGCTGGCGACGTACGGGCAGGATCGCGAACAGCCCCTGTACCTGGGGTCGTTGAAGTCCAACATCGGCCATGCCCAGGCGGCGGCCGGCGTGGCGGGCGTCGTCAAGACGGTGCTGGCGATGCGGCACGGAGTGCTGCCCAGGACCCTGCACGTGGACGAACCGTCGCCGCATGTGGACTGGTCGGCCGGTGCGGTGGAACTGCTGACGCGGGAACGGGCGTGGCCGGAGACGGGGCGTCCGCGTAGGGCGGGTGTGTCGTCCTTCGGGATCAGCGGCACCAACGCCCACGTGATCCTCGAACAGGCGCCCAAGGGCGCGGAGTTGACTCCAGCGGTGCCCGTCGATGCCGACGCGACGCCCGCCCTGCCGGTACCACTGGTCCTCTCGGCCGCGACCGGGGAAGCGCTGTCGGCCCAGGCGCGCCGGCTGCGCGACCGGCTGGCCGCGAGCCCGGAACACGCCGTGCTCGCCGGGATCGGCCGCACGCTGGCCGTCACCCGCAGCGCGCTGCCGCACCGGGCCGCCGTGCTGGCCGCCGACCGGGACGAGGCGCTGGCCGGCCTCGGTGCCCTGGGCGCTGGCCCCGGGACACCCACGGCGTTCCGGGGCCTCGCCCGAACGGGGCGCACCGCGTTCCTCTTCACCGGCCAGGGCAGCCAACGGCCCCGCATGGGACTGGAGTTGTACGCCGCCCAGCCCGCCTTCCGCAGTGCCCTGGACGACATCGCCGTACACCTCGACGAGCACCTGGCACACCCCCTGCTGAAACTCCTGGCCGACGACTCAGGACTGCTCGACCGCACCGAATACGCCCAACCCGCCCTGTTCGCCCTCGAAGTGGCCCTGTTCCGGATGCTGGAGCACTGGGGGATCGTCCCCGACCACCTGCTGGGGCACTCCGTCGGCGGGCTCGCGGCAGCCCACGCGGCCGGTGTCCTGTCGCTGCCCGACGCCTGCGCGCTCGTCGCCGCACGCGGCCGGCTGATGCAGGCGCTACCCGCGACCGGTGCCATGGCGGCCGTCGAGGCCACCGAGGAGGAGATCCTGCCCGGCCTCGCCGGACGCGAGCACGAGGTCGCGCTCGCCGCCGTCAACGGGCCTTCGGCGGTGGTGGTCTCCGGGGACGCCGACGCGGTGCGCGAGATGGCACGCGCCTGGGCGGACCGGGGTCGCCGGACCCGACAACTCCGGGTCTCCCACGCCTTCCACTCGCCCCACATGGACGCGATGCTCGCCGAGTTCGAGGAGGTCGCCCGTTCTGTCGCCTACCACCCATCGGCCCTCTCCGTGATCAGCGACCTCACCGGAGAGGCGGCGACCGGCGACGACCTCCGCTCGCCGGGCCACTGGGTGCGCCATGTCCGCCACACCGTCCGCTTCCACGACGGCGTACGCCGACTGCGCGCCCTGGGCGTGACCCGGTACGTGGAGCTGGGACCCGACGGAGTGCTGTCCGCGACGGTCCAGGAATCCCTGGAGTCCCTCGCCGAAGCGGAGGGCGAACCGACCCGGACCCCACCACTGATCCTGCCGGTGCTGCGCCGGGACCACCCCGAGACGGCGAGTGCCGCCGCCGTGCCGGCCCGGCTGCACCTCACCGGTCACACCCCCGACTGGGACTCGGTGTTCGCCGCACACCCGTGCGCGCCTCCCGACATCCTGCCCACGTACGCCTTCCAGCGCCGCCGCTACTGGATCGCCCCCGGCGCGACACGCCCCACCGCGGCGCCCGGCACGACCGTGCTCGCCCACCCGGTGCTCACCTCCGCCGTCACCCTCGCCGACACCGGGCACACCCTCCTCAGCGGCCGGATCTCCGCGACCACCCACCCCTGGCTCGCCGACCGCACCGTGCACGGCACCGCACTCGTGCCGGACGCCGTCCTGCTGGACCTGGCGGTCACGGCGGCGCGGGAGACCGGAGCCGGACAGGTGCTCGAACTACGGCCTGTCGTACCGCTCGTGATGCCGGTGACGGGAGCGGTCGAGACACAGGTCATGGTCGGGCTCGGTGCCGACGGCCGCCGCCCGGTGTCCGTACACACCCGGCCCGAGGGCAGTGACGTCGCGTGGACCCGGCACGCCGAGGGCATACTCGCACCCGCCCCGCCGGCGACTGTGGCCACCGGCGGGTCGGAGCAGCCCTGGCCGCCGACGGACGCCGAACCGGTCGAGGACCGGCCGACCATCGGGCATCACGACCGGGCCGTCGCGTACGGGCCCGCGTTCGGCGCGCCGCGTGGGGTGTGGCGGCGCGGCGGCGAGATCTGGGCCGAACTCGCGCCGCCCGAGGCGGACGGCACCGAACCCGGCGACTTCGCTCTGCACCCGGGACTGCTGGAGAGCGTGCTGCACGCCCTCCGGCTCGCTCGGCCGGACGCCGCCGAGACCTGGCTCGCGGTCCAGTACGACCGCGTCATCGTGTCCGGTCCCGCGGCCGGCGGCCCGCTGCGGGCCCGGATCGCCCCCGGCGACGGCGACACAGTCAGTGTCCGGATCACCGACTCCGCGGGACGTCCCGTGGCGACCCTCGGAGCACTCACCCCACGGCCACTGCCGTTGCCCACCGGCGTGACCGCACGGGGTTCGCACGAGGGGGACGCCCCCTTCGAACTGGCCTGGCGGCCCGTGGAACCGGCGTTCTCCGCACCCGGCCTGCGCTGGGCGGTACTCGGCGACTCGGCACTCGTGCCCGCTGCGGCCCTGCCCGACGCCGAACGCCACCAGGACCTGGCCTCGCTGCTCACCGACGGCACCCCACCCGACGTGGTCGTGTTCGGCTGTGACACGGACCCGGAAGCCGTGCGGACGGCGGACGAGGCGAAGGACGTCGCAGCCGCCGCGCGCCGCGCCGCACACCGGGCCGTCGACCTGGCCGGGACCTGGCTCGCCGAGGACCGGCTCGCCGACACGAGGCTGATCGTCGTCACCCGAAGGGCGATCGCGATCGGCGAAGATTCCTGCGACCCCGAACAGGCGCCTGTCTGGGGGCTGTTCCGCTCCGCGCAGACCGAACATCCCGGCCGCTTCCTGCTCGTCGACCTGGACGACAAGCCGGCGTCGGCAGCCGCTCTGCCCGCCGTGCCGGCCTGCGGTGAGCCCCAACTCGCCGTGCGGGACGGCCGGCTGCACGCGCCGCGCCTCGTACGCCCGGAACCGTCGGCCGCCCGTCGGGGGCCCGGGGGGAGTGGCGGCGCAGGTCACGAGCGGGCCTTCGACCCCGACGGCACGGTGCTGGTCACCGGTGGCACCGGTGCCCTCGGGCGACTGGTCGCGGGGCATCTCGTCGCCCGGCACGGAGTGAGGCACCTGCTGCTGGTCAGCCGCCGTGGCCTCGACGCCCCGGAGGCCCGGGAAACGCTCGCCGGGCTCACAACGGATCCGGGGGTACGGGTCACCGTCGCCGCCTGCGACGTGGCGGACCGGGAGGCGCTGGCCGCCGTGCTCGCGGACGTTCCCCCGGAGCATCCGCTGACGGCGGTCGTCCACACCGCCGGTGTCGTCCGGGACGCGGTGGTCGAAGCCATCGCTGCGGACGACCTCGACCTGGTGCTGCGGCCCAAGATCGACGCAGCCTGGAACCTGCACGAACTGACCGCCACCGCAGACCTGTCCGCCTTCGTCCTGTTCTCCTCCGTCTCCGGTGTCAACGGGGCTGCGGGGCAGGGCGGTTACGCGGCAGCCAACACCTTCCTCGACGCGCTGGCCCAGCTGCGCAGAGTCCGGGGGCTGCCCGCCCTGTCGCTCGCCTGGGGTCCCTGGGCCCCGACCGGCGGCATGACCGCCGGGCTCGCGGGGACCGACCTGCGCCGGATGCGGGACACCGGGCTGCTGCCCCTCGACGCGGAACACGGCCTGGCGCTCTTCGACACCGCCCTGCGACGGCCGGGGCCCGCGCTGCGGCTGCCACTCGCGCTGAACCTGCCGGTCGTGCGCCGCGCGGCACACGAGGGCCGGGCCTCCTCGCTCCACCGCGAACTGGCCGGCTCCGCCTGGCGGGAATCCGCCGCGACCCGTACCGAGACGACGAGAACCGGCGATTCCGTCGCCGGGGAAAGCACACTCGACCAGCTTCTCACCGGACGGACCGCCCAGGAGCAGGAGGACCTGCTGCTCGAACAGGTCCGCGCCCACGCGTCCGCCGTGCTGGGGCACCGCGACGGCAGACGGGTCGAACCGGCCCGCACCTTCAAGGAACTGGGGTTCGACTCACTGATGGCCGTCGAGCTGCGCAACCGGCTGAGCACGGCGGGCGGAGTGCGCATGCCGGCCGGGCTGCTGTTCAACCAGCCCACCCCGCTGGCGGTCGCCCGCTACCTGCGCACCCGGATCGGCCCACCGGACGTACCCACGCCCAGGACCCTCGACGAGGAGATCGGCCGCCTGGAGGAGCTGGTGTCGAGCACGACCGCCGGGCGGTCGGATCTGGACCGTACGGCGGAGCGGCTGCGGGCCCTGCTCGCCCGGTGCGAGGAGCGGTACGCCGCCTCGGCCGCGAACCTCACCGTCCATTCGCCGGCGGGCGCGACCGCCGGTGGAGAACCCGCCCGGAGCGACGGCGTACGCGCGGCGCTCCGGACGGCGAGCGTCGACGAGGTCCTCTCCTTCATCGACCAGGAATTCGGCACCGGCCGGCAAGAGCGCGGGGAGTGACGGGGCATGGCTGAAACAGAGAAGCTGGTCGAGTACCTCAAGCGTGTCACGGCCGAACTGCACGAGACCCGGGGGCGGTTGCAGCGCTCGGAGGCGAGCGCGCACGAGCCCGTGGCCGTCGTCGGCATCGGCTGCCGGCTGCCCGGCGGCGCGGACTCGCCCCAGCTGCTGTGGGACCTGGTGGCCGCGGGCCGGGACGCCGTCGGCGAGGTACCCGCCGACCGGGGCTGGGACGTCACCTATCCCGGCGGCTTCCTGTCCGACGTGGCCGGGTTCGACGCCGCGTTCTTCGGTATCTCGCCGCGCGAGGCCGCCGCCATGGACCCGCAGCAGCGGCTGCTCCTGGAGACGGCCTGGGAGGCCTTCGAACGCGCCGGGATCGACCCGCGGTCGCCCGCGGCCAGACGGACCGGCGTGTTCGCCGGACTCGTCACCCAGGACTACGGCCCACGGCTCGACGAGGCGGCCGACGACATTGGCGGACACGTTCTGACCGGCACGACCGCGAGCGTCGCCACCGGCCGCGTCGCCTACACCTTCGACTTCGAGGGCCCGGCGGTGACCGTGGACACCGCCTGCTCGTCCTCCCTGGTCGCCCTGCACCTGGCCGCGGGCGCACTGCGGCGCGGCGACTGCGACCTGGCCCTGGCGGGCGGGGTGGCCGTGCTGCCCACGCCCGGGATGTTCCTCAGCTTCGAACGACAGGGCGGACTCGCGGCGGACGGCCGCTGCAAGGCCTTCGGCGCCGGCGCGGACGGCACGGGCTGGTCCGAGGGCGCGGGACTGCTGCTCGTCGAGCGACTGTCCGACGCCCGGCGCAACGGGCATCCGGTGCTGGCGGTCGTACGGGGTACGGCGGTCAACCAGGACGGCGCCTCCAACGGCCTCACCGCGCCCAGCGGCCCCGCCCAGGAGCGGGTCATCCGGGCCGCGCTCGCCGACGCCGGACTGACGGCCGCCGAGGTGGACGCGGTCGAGGCGCACGGCACCGGCACCCGCCTCGGCGACCCCATCGAGGCCGAGGCACTGCTCGCGGTGTACGGACAGGAGCGCGAACAGCCGCTGTACCTCGGCTCGTTGAAGTCGAACATCGGTCACACGCAGGCCGCCGCGGGCGTCGCCGGGATCATCAAGACGGTCATGGCGATGCGGCACGGCATCCTGCCCAGGACCCTGCACGTGTCCGAACCCACCCACGAGGTCGACTGGTCCTCCGGTGCCGTCCGGCTGCTGGCGGCGGACGAGCGGTGGCCGGAGACGGGGCGTCCACGCCGGGCCGGCGTGTCGTCGTTCGGGATCAGCGGCACCAACGCCCACGTCATCATCGAAGCCCCGTCGGCCGACGACACCCCCGGAGAACCGGAGACAGCCGGCGACGTATTGCCCTTCACCACCCCGCCCCTGCTGCCCTGGCCGCTCACCGCCCGCTCCGAACCCGCCCTGCGGGCCCAGGCCGACACCCTGCACCGGCACCTCACGTCCACCGCGCCCGACACCTCGGCGGCCGATGTCGCGTGGACGCTGACGACCACCCGGACGGCGATGGAACATCGCGCGGTGGCCCTCGCACCCGACCGCGACGAGCTGCTCGCCCTCCTGGCGCGGACCGCCGACGGCGCCGCCCCGCAGGGTGTCCTGCGAGGCACCGCCCAGGGCGCCCCGCGTACCGTCCTCGTCTTCCCCGGCCAGGGCTCCCAGTGGCCCGGCATGGCCGTGGACCTGCTGGACGCCTCGCCGGTATTCGCCCGCCGCATGGCCGAGTGCGAGGCCGCCCTCGCGCCGTTCGTCGACTGGACGCTCACCGACGTCCTGCGCGCTCCGGACGCCGCCGGCGCGCTGACCCGCGTCGACGTGGTCCAGCCGGTGCTGTGGGCGGTCATGGTGTCGCTCGCCGAACTGTGGGCCTCCTGCGGGGTGCGTCCCGACGCCGTCGTGGGCCACTCCCAGGGGGAGATCGCCGCCGCCGTGGTGGCCGGCGGGCTGAGCCTCGAGGACGGCGCCCGGGTCGTCGCGCTGCGCTCCCGGGCACTGACCGCCCTGTCCGGCCGGGGCGGCATGGTGTCGGTCGCCGAACCCGCGACCGCCGTACGGGAACGTCTCGCGGCCCTGGCCGGCCAGGGCGACCTCGCGGCGGTCAACGGACCCGCCTCCGTCGTCGTCGCCGGTGCACCCGACGCCCTCGACGAGCTGTTGGCGGACTGCGAACGCGACGGTGTCCGCGCCAAACGCGTCACCGTCGACTACGCGTCGCACTCCTCGCAGGTGACCGCGATCGAGCACGAACTCGCCGGGCACCTGGCGCCCGTCCGCCCGCGCCCCGCCCCGACCGCCTTCTACTCGGCGCTCACCGCCGGCCGCCTCGACACCACCGGGCTCGACGCCGACTACTGGTACCGCAACCTGCGCCACACCGTCCGCTTCGAGGAGACCACCCGGGCCCTGCTCGACGACGGGCACACCCTCTTCATCGAGGTCAGCCCGCACCCCGTACTCGTCCACGCCATCCAGGACACCCTCGACTCCGCCGCCGACGCCGAGACACCGGGCGCGCCGGCGGCCACCGTCCTCGGCACGCTGCGGCGCGGCCCGGGCGGCCGGCCCGAACGGTTCGCCGAGGCACTGGCCGAGGCGTACGCGCACGGTGCCACCGTCGACTGGAGCCGGTTCCTCGCCGGCTGCGGCGCCCGCCGCGTCGAACTGCCCACGTACGCCTTCCGGCGCACGCGCCACTGGCTGGACAGGCCGGCCCCGACCGCCACCGAGGACCCGGCGTCGACCGCCCTGTGGGAGGCCGTCGGACGGGGTGACACGGCATCGGTGGCCGACCAGATCGGCGTACGGGCGGACGAGGCGCTCGACACGACCGTGCGCGCCCTGGCCGGCTGGCGCGAGCGTGCCCGCGACGGCGTCGCGGCGGACCGCAACCGCTACCGCGTCACCTGGAAACCGGTCCCCGCCCCCGTGTCCGGGCAGGCCCCGCTCACCGGCGACTGGGCGCTGCTGGAACCGGAAACCCCCGGTGACCTCGGCGACTGGGTGGCCGACGCCCTGACCGCGCACGGCGCCGCCCACGTCCACCGGGTCGGCGTCGGGCCCGACACCGGGCGCGCGGAACTCGCCGTCCTGCTGGCCGAGCACGCGTCGGCCGCCGGAATCGTCTCCGTCCTCGGCACCGACACCCGCCCCCACCCCGGCCACCCCACCGTGCCCGCGGGCGTCGCCGCCACCCTGACCGCCGCCCAGGCGGTGGCCGACACTGACGGCACCGCCACACTGTGGTGCCTGACCCGGGGCGCGGTCGCCGCCCATGACGGCTTCGACGATCCGAACGGTCCCAGCCCCGAACAGGCCCAGGTGTGGGGGCTCGGCCGTGTGGTCGGCATGGAGACCCCGGCGAGGTGGGGCGGCCTCATCGACCTGCCCCCGCGGCTCGCCCCGGCCGACGCCGACGCCCTGTGCGCCGTACTGGCCGCTCCCGGCGACGAGCAGGAGTGGGCGCTGCGCGAGACAGGCCCCCGCGTCCGCCGCCTCACCCGCGCCCCACGCGTCGGCGGAACCGGCTGGAAACCCGGCGGCACGGTCCTGATCACCGGCGGCACGGGCGCGTTGGGCGCCCATGTCGCGCGTCGCCTGGCCCGCGAGGGCGCCCGCCATCTCGTGCTGACCGGACGACGCGGCCCGGACGCCCCTGGGGCCGCCGAACTCGCCGCCGAACTACGGCAGTCCGGTGCCGAGGTGACCCTCGCCGCCTGCGACGTGGCCGACCGCGAGGCACTCGCGGCCGTTCTTGCCGCGATCCCCGCCGCACATCCACTCACCGCCGTCGTGCACGCGGCAGGCGTCAGCAGCCTCGACCGGTTCTCCGCCCTCACGCCCGCCGACCTCGCCGCGACCGCCGCGGGCAAGGTGGAGGGCGCCCGCCACCTCGACGAACTCCTCGGCGACCACGACCTCGACGCCTTCGTGCTGTTCTCCTCCGCTGCCGCCGTCTGGGGCGGCGCCCGCCAGGGCGCCTACGCGGCGGCCAACGCCCACCTCGACGCACTGGCCGCCCGGCGCCGCACCCGCGGCCTGCCCGCCACCTGTGTGTCCTGGGGCAGTTGGGCCGACGGCGGCATGGTCGACGCCCGGGTGCAGCGCGTGTTCGACCGGATCGGCGTACGCGCCATGGCTCCGCGGACCGCGCTCACCGCCCTGTTCGACGCCGTGGGCGCGGGCGAACCCCAGCTCACCGTCAGCGACATGGACTGGCGGGCGTTCGCGACCGGGTTCACACTCGCCCGCCGTCGCCCGCTCCTCGACGACATCCCCGAAGCCGCCCTCCCGACGCAGCCCGCCGAAACGGTGCCGAGAGCCGTCTCCCCGCTCGCCGAGCGCCTGAACGGGCTCACCGACCGGGACCGCGACCGACTCCTGCTGAACCTCGTACGATCCGCCGCCGCCACCGCCCTCGGTCACGAGAGCCCCGACGCGGTCGGCACCACGGACGCCTTCCGTGACCTCGGCCTGGACTCGGTCACCGCCGTGGACCTGCGCAACCGGCTGGCCGCCGACACCGGTCTGCGGCTGCCGACCACCCTCGCCTTCGACCACCCCACCCCGGCCGCGGTCGCCGCCGAACTGCGCACCCGCCTGCTCACCGGGCCGCCCGCCACCGTGGCAGACCCGGCACCGGCCGCCGTGCGGCCCGTCGACGACCCGGTGGTCGTCGTCGCCATGGCCTGCCGGTATCCCGGCGACGTGCGTTCGCCCGACGACCTGTGGCGGCTGGTCGCCGAGGGCCGCGACGGCATCACCGGCTTCCCGGCCGACCGGGGCTGGCGTGCCACCGACTCCGTACCCACGGCGGAGGGCGGGTTCCTCCACGACCTCGCCGACTTCGACGCCGCGTTCTTCGGCATCTCGCCGCGCGAGGCACTGGCGATGGACCCGCAGCAGCGACTGCTGCTGGAAACGTCCTGGGAGGCCCTGGAACGCGCCGGCATCGATCCGCTGTCCCTGCGCGGCAGTCGCACGGGTGTCTTCGTCGGCGCGGGCAACTTCGACTACGGCACGGTGGCCATCGCCACCGAGGAGGGCAAGGACTACGCCCTCACCGGCTCGGTGGGCAGCGTGGCCTCCGGGCGGATCTCGTACACCCTGGGCCTGGAGGGACCGGCGGTCACCGTCGACACGGCCTGCTCGTCCTCGCTCGTCGCCCTCCACTCGGCCGCCCGCGCCCTGCGCGACGGCGAGTGCGGCCTCGCCCTGGTGGGCGGCGTCGCCGTCATGGCCACCACCACCGCGTACGAGTCCTTCGCCCGGCAGGGCGGTCTCGCCGCCGACGGACGGTGCAAGGCGTTTGCAGACAGTGCCGATGGCACGGGTTGGGGTGAGGGTGCCGGGGTTGTGGTGGTGGAGCGGTTGTCGGATGCGCGGCGCAATGGGCATCCGGTGCTGGCGGTGGTGCGGGGTTCGGCGGTGAATCAGGACGGGGCGTCGAACGGGCTGACGGCGCCCAATGGTCCGTCGCAGCAGCGGGTGATTCGTGCGGCGTTGGCGAGTGCGGGGTTGTCGCCCGCTGATGTGGATGCGGTGGAGGCGCATGGGACGGGGACCCGGTTGGGGGATCCGATCGAGGCGCAGGCTCTGCTGGCGACGTATGGGCAGGACCGTGAACGGCCTTTGTATCTCGGGTCGTTGAAGTCGAATGTGGGCCATACGCAGGCGGCGGCGGGTGTGGGCGGTGTCATCAAGACGGTGTTGGCACTTCAGGCGGGTGTGTTGCCTCCGACGCTCCATGTGGATGAGCCCACGGGTGAGGTGGACTGGTCGGCGGGTTCCATCGAATTGCTGACCGAGGTGCGGGAGTGGCCCGAGACGGGGAGGCCGCGTCGGGCGGGTGTCTCGGCGTTCGGGATCAGCGGCACCAACGCCCACGTCATCCTCGAACAGGCCCCGCAGGACCAACAGGATCTGCCGCTCACGGACGACGAACTGCCCCTGCCCGCCGTCCCGTTGCTGCTCTCCGCCCGGGGCCCGGCGGCCCTGCGCGCACAGGCGGGGCGCCTGCGGGACTTCCTCGACGGTGCGACGGACGTTCCCGTCCTCCATGACATCGGCCTGACGCTGGCGGCCCACCGCGCCGCCCTCGATCACCGTGCCGCCGTGGTGGTCACGGACGAGGAGACTCTCCGCGCCGCCCTCGACGCGCTGGCCGAGGACCGCCAACACCCGGGAATCGTCACGGGGTTGGCCACACACGGCGACCTGGCGGTGGTGTTCTCGGGTCAGGGGTCGCAACGGGTTGGTATGGGGCGGGAGTTGTACGAGGCGTTCCCGGTGTTCGCGGCGGCCTTCGACGAGGTGTGCGCGGCCTTCGACGGGCTGCTGCCGGACCCGTTGAGGGAGTCGGTCTTCGACGGGCCGGCGGACCGTCTGGAGGGTACCGGTCTGGCCCAACCCGCCCTGTTCGCCGTGGAAGTGGCGCTGTTCCGGCTCATGGAGTCCTGGGGCGTGCGGCCGGACGTCGTGTTCGGGCACTCCCTGGGCGAACTGGTCGCCGCACATGTGGCGGGAGTGTGGTCGCTCACCGACGCGTGCCACGTCGTCGCGGCGCGCGGGCGGCTGATGCAGGCGCTGCCCCCGGGCGGAGCCATGTGGGCGGTCGAGGTGCCGGAGGACGGGATCGGCATCGGGCACCTGCCGGAGGTGTCGGTGGCCGCGGTCAACGGTCCGTCGTCACTGGTGCTGTCCGGCGCCGAGCAGGCGGTACGGGAGGTGGCGGACCGGTTCGCCGCCGAGGGCCGCCGGGTGAAACGCCTTGCCGTCAGTCACGCCTTCCACTCCCCTCTGATGGAGCCGATGCTCGCCGAGTTCGCCGAGGTCCTGGCACAGGTGGAGTTCGCGGCACCCGTCGTCCCCGTCGTGTCGAACGTGACCGGCGAGATCGCGGGGGAGGAGCTGTGCTCCCCGGAGTACTGGGTGCGGCACGTCCGCGCCACGGTCCGGTTCGCCGACAGCGTGCGTACCCTGCGCGCCCAGGGCGTCGGTACGGTCCTGGAGTTGGGACCCGAGGGTTCGCTGGTGCCGATGGTCGAGACGACCGAGCCGGACCTCGTGGGCGTGCCGGTGCTACGGCGGGACAGGCCCGAGCCGAGCACGGCGCTGACCGCTCTCGCGCAGGCGCATGTCCGGGGCGTACGGGTGGACTGGTCGGCCGTGTTCGCCGGCACCGGCGCCCGCTGCGTCGGCCTGCCGACGTACGCCTTCCAGCGCCGCCGCTACTGGCCGGCGACCACCGGTGCGCCCGCCGCCGAGGCGCTGGCCGCCGTCGGGCTCGGGGCGGCCGGCCATCCGCTGCTGAACACCTGGCTCGTCGCGGCCTCGGGCGGCGAGGCGATCGCCACCGGCAGGCTCGCCTCGGCCACGCATCCCTGGCTGGCGGACCACACCGTGCTCGGCACCGTTCTGCTGCCCGGCACCGCCTTCGTGGACCTGGCCTGCTGGGCCGGACAACGGCTCGGCTGCCCCGAGCTGGCCGAACTGACCCTGTACACGCCCCTGGCGATCGAGGGTGACACGGCGGCCGATCTCCAACTCGTCGTCGGCGCGCCCGACGGGACGGGACGGCGTACCGTCGCCGTCTACTCCCGTCCCGCCACCGATGCTTCGCCGGACGACGACCCCTCGTGGACCCGGCACGCCGAGGGCACGCTCGCGCCCGAGGAGCAGGCGGACGCCGTTCCGCTCGGGCCGTGGCCTCCGGCCGCGGGTACTCGGGTTCCGCTCGACGGTTTCTATCCCGGCCTGATCGAGGCCGGCTTCGACTACGGACCCTCCTTCCAGGGCCTGCGCTCGGTGCTGCGCTCCGAGGAAACGCCGGAGGTGCTGTTCGCCGAGGTGGAGCTGCCCGAGGAGGAGCGGGCGTCGGCCGGCGCCTACACCGTGCACCCCGCTCTGCTGGACGCCGCCCTGCACGCGCTGGGCGTGGACCTGCCGGCCGGCACCCCGGCCCGGCTGCCGTTCACCTGGACCGGCGTACGGGTCCACGCGACCGGCGCGGACGCTCTGCGCGTCCGCCTGAGCCGGGGCGCGGACGGGGCTGTCGCCCTCACCGCCGTGGACGTCGAAGGGGATCCCGTCGTCACCGTCGACGGCCTGGTGCTGCGCGAGGTGACGGCGGACCGTATGCCGGGCGGCACCGCCCCCGACCGCGACGCCCTCTTCCGGATCGAGTGGACGGCCCTGCCGCTCGCCGGGGAAGCCGGGGAGACCGGGGCAACCGGGGCAACCGGGGAAGCGGCACACGCCGAGCCGGTCCTGCTGCCGCTCGATGCCGACGGACACCCCGACCTCCTCCGGCTGGACGCCACCCCCGACGCGGTGCTGGTCCGCTGCCCGCCCGGCGATGTCGCGGACGTCACCGCCTTCGTGCTGCGGGTGCTCCAGGAGTGGCTGGCCGACGAGCGGTACGCCGACACCCCCCTCGTGGTCGTCACCCACCGGGCCGCGACAGTGCGCGAACCGGGCCTGCTGACCGAGACCCGGCGGTACGTCGGTGACCCGCGCCACGCGCTCGCCCACGCCGCCGCGGCCGGACTGGTCCGCGCGGCCCAGGCCGAGCACCCCGGCCGCTTCGTCCTGGTGGACACCGACGGCGAACTGCCGTCCCCCGCAAGGGTTCTGGCGTACGGCGAACCCGATCTCGCCGTGCGGGCCGGACGATTCCACGGCCGACGGCTGGTGCGGGCGACGGACGGTCGGCCGCTTGAGGTGCCGGCCGGCCCATGGCGTCTGGACGTCGCCCGACGTGGCTCGATCAGCGACCTCACGCTGGTGAACGACCGTTCGGGGGAGCGGGAGTTGGCGCCCGGCGAGGTGCGGATCGCCGTCCGTGCCGCCGGAGTCAACTTCCGGGACACCCTGATCGCCCTCGACATGTATCCCGGGGAGGCCGAACTGGGCATCGAGGGCGCGGGAGTCGTCCTGGAGGCAGGGCCGGGCGTCACCCGGTTCGCCCCCGGAGACCGCGTGATGGGCCTGCTCGACGGCGCCTTCTCACCCACGGCCGTCACCGACCACCGGCTTCTCGCCCCCGTGCCCGACGGCTGGACGTTCGCCACGGCCGCCGCCGCCCCCGTCGCCTGCCTGACCGCCTGGTACGGGCTTCGCGACCTCGGCGCGGTGGAGCCCGGCCGACGGGTCCTGGTACACGCCGGGGCAGGCGGGGTCGGCAGCGCCGCCGTCCAGCTCGCCCGGCATCTGGGCGCCGAGGTCTTCGCCACCGCGAGCGCGGCCAAACAGTCCGCGCTGCACGCGGCCGGCCTCGACGCCGCACACATCGCCGACTCCCGCGACACCGGATTCCGCGAGCGGTTCCTGTCGTCCACCGGCGGCCGGGGCATGGACGTGGTCCTCAACTCGCTCGCCGGCGAGTTCACCGACGCCTCCCTCGAACTGCTGCCGCACGGCGGCCGGTTCGTCGAGATCGGCAAGACCGACGTACGGGACCCCGACCGGGTCGCCGCCGACCGCCCCGGCGTGCGCTACCGCGCCTTCGACCTCGGCGACGCGGGACCCGACCGCATCCAGGAGATGCTCGGCGAACTGACCGGACTGTTCGCCGCCGGCGTTCTGGCCCCGCCCCCCGTCACCACCTGGGACATCCGCAGGGCGCCCGAAGCCTTCCGCGCCGTCGCCCAGGCCCGGCTGGTCGGCAAGGCGGTCCTCGTACTCACCCCGCCGCCCGCCCACGACGGGACCGTCCTCGTCACCGGCGGTACCGGCACCCTGGGCGCCCGCGTCGCCCGCCATCTGGCCGGCCGGCACGGCGTACGCCGCCTCGTGCTCACCTCACGATCCGGTGCGGACGCTCCCGGGGTCCCCGAACTGCTCGCCGGCCTCGCGGCGGACGGGGCCACAGCGCAGGTCGCCGCCTGCGACATCGGCGACCGGACGGCCGTGTCCGCCCTGCTGGACCGGCTCACCGCCGACGGCCACCGGCTCACCGGCGTCGTGCACTGCGCCGGCACGGTCGACGACGGCGTCCTGACCTCCCTCACTCCCGACCGCCTCGACCCCGTCCTGCACGCCAAGGCCCACGGTGCCCGGCACCTGCACGAACTCACCCGAGGCCTGGACCTGCACCACTTCGTGCTCTTCTCCTCGGCCTCCGCCACCTTCGGCGCCCCCGGACAGGCCAACTACTGTGCCGCCAACGCCTACCTCGACGCCCTCGCCGAACAGCGCAGGGCCGACGGACTGCCCGCCGTCTCCATCGCCTGGGGACTGTGGGAGGAGACCAGCGGCATGACCGCGGCACTCGGCGAACGCGACCGGGAGCGGCTGCGCCGTACCGGTACCGCCGCGCTCCCCACCGCACGTGCCCTCGCCCTGTTCGACACCGCGCTCACCGCCGCGGCGGCCACCGTGACGGCCGCCCCGCTCGACCCGGCGGCCCTGCGCGCCCGGTACCGGGAACAGCCGCTCCCCGCGCTCCTGCGGGAACTCGCCGGTCCGGTACCGCGCCGCGCGGCAGCCGCCGTACGCCAACTCCCCGAACCCGGCGCCGACTTCGCCGCCCGGCTCGCCGCGCTGCCCGAGGAGGAACGCCACCTCCACGTCCTCGGCCTGGTCCTGGACCGTACCGCCCAGGTCCTGGGGCATGCCGACGCCGCCGAGGTCGACCCCGACCAGGCGTTCAAGGACCAGGGCTTCGACTCCCTCACCGCCGTCGAACTGCGCAACCAGCTCCGGGCGGCGACCGGGCTCGCCGCCCAGGCGACACTCATCTTCGACCACCCTTCGCCGGTGGCCCTCGCCGAGCATCTGCTCCGGCAGGCGGTACCCGCCGGACCCGGCCCCGAGGAACTGCTGCGGCGCGACCTCGACCGGCTGGAGACCGCCGCGGAAGCGCTGCTGCCCGACCACCCGGCACACGCCGAGGTGGCCGACCGCCTGCGCAGGATCCTGCACCGGCTCGACGCGGCGACGACGACCGCCGCGGACGACCCCGACGACGACGCCACGCTCGGCGCGGCCGGCGCCGACGAGCTCCTCGCCTATATCGACAGCCAGTTCGGCGACCTCACCTGACCCCCGTACCGTTCGGTCGAATCGGAGTACCTGTGGCGAACGACGACAAGGTTGTTGACTACCTCAAGCGGGTGACCGCCGACCTTCAGCGCACCCGCAAGCGGCTGCGGGAACTGGAGGCGGGGCACCGGGAGCCCGTGGCGATCGTGTCGATGGCCTGCCGCTTCCCCGGCGGGGTGAACGCCCCCGAGGACCTGTGGGACCTGGTCCGTGAGGGCCGGGACGCTGTCGGCGCGTTCCCCGGCGACCGAGGTTGGCGCACCGATGGGCTGGCGTCCGCCGGAGTCCGCCTCGAAGGGGGATTCCTGTCCGGCGCCGCCGAGTTCGACGCCGAGTTCTTCGGTGTCTCACCGCGCGAGGCGCTGGCGATGGACCCGCAGCAGCGGCTGCTCCTCGAAACGTCCTGGGAGGCCGTCGAACGCTCCGGCCTCGACCCGGCCGCCCTCAAGGGCACCGACGGCGGTGTCTTCGTCGGCATGGCCGACCAGAAGTACGGACCGCGGGACGACGAGGCGCTGCGCGAGGTCGAGGGCCATGTCCTTACCGGCACCACCAGCAGCGTCGCCTCCGGCCGCCTCTCCTACTTCTACGGCCTCGAAGGCCCGGCGCTGACCGTCGACACGGCCTGCTCGTCCTCCCTGGTCGCCCTGCACCTCGCCACCCGCGCGCTGCGCGCCGGGGAGTGCTCCCTCGCCCTGGTGGGCGGCGCGGCCGTGATGGCCAACCCCGGGCTGTACGAGGAGTTCCTGCTCCAGGGCGGCCTCGCCGGTGACGGCCGCTGCAAGTCCTTCGCGGACACGGCCGACGGCACCGGCTGGGGCGAGGGCGTAGCCGTCCTCGTCCTGCGGAGGCTGTCCGACGCACGGCGGGAGAACCAGCCCGTCCTCGCCGTGGTGCGCGGCACCGCCGTCAACCAGGACGGCGCCTCCAACGGCCTCACCGCCCCCAACGGGCCGGCCCAGCAACGCGTCATCCGCGCGGCCCTCGCCGACGCGGGACTCAGCCCCGCCCAGATCGACGCCGTCGAGGCCCATGGCACGGGCACCCGGCTCGGCGACCCCGTCGAGGCGCAGGCCCTGCTCGCGGCATACGGCCAGGACCGGCCCGAGGGGCAGCCGCTGTGGCTGGGCTCCCTCAAGTCCAACATCGGTCATACGCAGGCCGCGGCGGGCGCGGGCGGTGTCATCAAGACGGTGATGGCGCTGCGGGAAGGGATACTCCCGCGCACGCTGCACGTGGCACGGCCGACGCCGGAGGTGGACTGGTCGTCCGGTGCGGTGGAACTGCTGACGCGGGAACGGGCGTGGCCCGAGACCGGGCGTCCGCGTCGGGCGGGCGTGTCGTCCTTCGGGATCAGCGGAACCAACGCGCACGTGATCCTGGAACAGGCACCCGATGGCGGCGTTCCTGCCGAGGACTCCCTGCCTTCCGGCCCCGCCAGTACTTCCGGTACGTCCGGTCCTTCCAGCGCGGACACCCCCGTGGCCCTGCTCCTCTTCGCCCGCGACCTCGAAGCGCTGCGCGCCCGGGCCGGAGGGCTGCGCGACTTCGTCGAGCCCCCTCAGGCTCCCGCACCCCTGCCGGTCGCGCGGGCCCTCGCCGCCGCGCGGACCCGGTTCACCCACCGGGCCGTCGTCGTGGGCACCGGACGCGAGGAACTCCGTGCCGGCCTCGACGCCCTCGCGCACGGCCGCCCCGACGCCCGCGTGGTGCGCGGCACCGAGGCCCCCGCCGGACCGCTCGCCTTCCTCTTCACCGGCCAGGGCGCCCAGCGGGCCGGCATGGGGCGGGGACTGTACGCCGCGCACCCGGTGTTCGCCGAAGCGTTCGACGCCGTACGCAGCCGCCTGGACCCGCACCTGGACCTGCCGCTCGACGAAGCCCTCGCCTCCGACGAACTGCTCGGCCGGACCGCGTACACACAGACCGCACTGTTCGCCTTCGAGGTCGCCCTCTACCGGCTGCTCGAACACTGGGGTCTGACCCCGGACTACCTGCTCGGCCACTCCATCGGCGAACTGGCCGCCGCGCACGTCGCCGGAGTGCTCTCCCTCGACGACGCGTGCACCCTGGTCGGCGCCCGCGCCACCCTCATGCAGGCGCTCCCCGAAGGCGGCGCCATGCTCGCCGTCGAGGCAGCCGAGGACGACGTGCCCGCCCTCCTCGACGGGAGCGGAACCGCCGGTCTCCTCGCCGTCGCCGCGGTCAACGGTCCCCGCGCCACCGTGCTCTCCGGCCCGGCCGACGCCGTCGACGCCGTGGCCGCGCTCTGCGCGGAACGCGGGCTGCGCACCCGCCGCCTCCAGGTCAGCCACGCCTTCCACTCCCCGCTGATGGAACCGATGCTGGACCGGTTCCGTGAGATCGCCGGGAGCCTGACGTTCCACGCGCCGCGCATCCCCGTCGTCTCCAACGTCACCGGCGCCCTCGCCACCGAGGAACAACTCCGCTCACCCGACTACTGGGTGCGGCACGTCCGCGAGACCGTACGGTTCCACGACGGCGTCCGCGCGCTCGGTGAACTCGGCGTCGCCGCCTGCCTGGAGCTCGGCCCCGGCGGAGTCCTCAGCGTGCTGGCCCGCGACTGCCTCCCGGACGCGGCGACCGCCCCCGCCCTGGTCGCCTCCCTGCCACGCGACCAGCACGAACCGACCGCCCTGCTGACCGCCCTCGGCGAGCTCCACGTCCGGTCGGTCGCCGTCGACTGGACCGCCGTGCTCGGGCCCGCCGACGGGCCCCGGGTCGACCTGCCGACGTACCCGTTCCGACGTGACCGCTTCTGGCTGCCCGCGACCGCCGGCACCGGCGCCCCCCTGCTCGACCCCGCACGGCCCGCCGCCGAACCACGGCCCACGGCTGCCGAACGCCCCACCGGAACAGACCCGGTGCTCGATCTCGAACTCGTCCGGAGTGTCACGGCCGCCGTACTCGGACACTCCTCCCCGGACGCCGTCCCGCCGGACCGCACCTTCAAGGAACTCGGCTTCGACTCGCTCTCCGCCGTCCGGTTCCGCGACCGGCTCGCCGAGGAGAGCGGACTGACACTGCCCGCAACCCTGGTCTTCGACCATCCGACGCCCGAGGCGGTCGTCTCCCACCTGAACGGCGAACGCGTCGACGCGCCGCCGGTGTCCGCGCGGGCCCGCGCCTCGGACGAACCGCTGGCCCTGGTCGGCATGGCCTGCCGCTATCCGGGCGGCGTCACCGGGCCCGCCGACCTCTGGCGGCTGGTCGCCTCGGCGGGCGACGCCGTGACCGCGTTCCCCCGTGACCGGGGCTGGGACCTCGCGGCGCTGCGTCAGATCGACGGCAGTTCCCCGACGACCGGCGGATTCCTGCACGACGCGGCCGAGTTCGACGCGGAGTTCTTCGGTATCTCCCCGCGCGAGGCGCTGGCGATGGATCCGCAGCAGCGCCTGCTGCTGGAGACCTCCTGGGAGGCCCTGGAACACACGGGTCTCGATCCGGCCTCGCTGCGGGGCACCCGCACCGGAGTCTTCGCGGGCATCGCGGGCTCCGACTACGCCGAGGTGCTCGCCGCCACCCCCGAGGCCGAGGGCCACGTCATGACCGGTACCGCCGGCAGTGTCGTCTCCGGCCGGGTGTCGTATGTGCTGGGTCTTGAGGGTCCGGCGGTGACGGTGGACACGGCGTGTTCGTCGTCGTTGGTGGCGTTGCATCTGGCGGGGCAGGCGCTGCGGGCGGGGGAGTGCGACCTCGCGCTCGCCGGCGGCGTCACCGTCATGAACACCCTCGGTGGGTTCCTGGAGTTCGCCCGCCAGGGCGGCCTCGCCGCCGACGGTCGGTGCAAGGCGTTCTCGGACACGGCCGACGGCACCGGCTGGGCCGAAGGCGTCGGCGTCCTGGTCGTGGAACGGCTCTCCGACGCGCGACGCAACGGCCATCGGGTGCTGGCGGTGATCCGGGGTTCGGCGGTGAACCAGGACGGCGCGTCGAACGGGCTGACCGCGCCCAACGGTCCGTCCCAACAGCGGGTGATCCGGGCGGCGTTGGCGAGTGCGGGACTGACCACCGCCGATGTGGACGCGGTGGAGGCGCACGGCACGGGGACCCGGCTGGGGGATCCGATCGAGGCGCAGGCCCTGCTGGCGACGTACGGCCGCGACCACTCGGAGGACCAACCCCTGTGGCTCGGTTCACTGAAGTCCAACATCGGCCACAGCATGGCCGCCGCAGGGGTGGCCGGGGTCATCAAGACGGTGCTGGCGTTGCGTGAGGGTGTGCTGCCGCGCACGCTGCACGTGGACGAGCCGACGCGGCAGGTGGACTGGTCCGCCGGTACGGTACGGCTGCTGACGGAGCATCAGCCCTGGCCGGAGACCGGACGTCCGCGCCGGGCCGCCGTGTCGGCGTTCGGGATGAGCGGCACCAACGCCCACGTCATCCTCGAACACGACCCCGAAACCGTGGTCCACGCGGACGCGGACGACGAACCCGCTGTTCGCCCCTGGATTCTCTCCGCCCGCGCCCCGGAGGCTCTCCGCGCCCAGGCCGCCCGCCTCGCGGACCGACTCGACGGGGCCGACGCCGACGTCACCGTGTCCTCCGTCGGCAAGGCGCTGCTGCACAGCCGCTCGCTCTTCGAGCACCGTGCGGTGGTCATCGGGCGCGACCGAACCGAGCTGCTGACCGGTCTGCACGCCCTCGCGGACGGCACGGCCACCGCTCCGGCGGTGATCACCGGTGCTGCCGGACCGGTCGGCCGCGGCCCGGTGTTCGTGTTTCCGGGTCAGGGGTCGCAGTGGGTGGGGATGGCGGTGGAACTGCTGGGTTCCTCGCCGGTGTTCGCGGCGCGGATGGCGGAGTGTGCGGAGGCACTGTCCGGGTTTGTGGACTGGTCGCTGCCCGATGTCCTGGGTGATGAGGCCGAGTTGGGCCGGGTGGATGTCATTCAGCCGGTGTTGTGGGCGGTGATGGTGTCGTTGGCGGAGGTGTGGCGGTCCTACGGTGTGGAGCCGGCGGCCGTCGTCGGCCACTCGCAGGGTGAGATCGCGGCTGCTGTGGTGGCGGGTGCGTTGTCGTTGGAGGACGGTGCCCGGGTGGTGGCGCTGCGGTCGCGGGCGATCCTCGCTCTGTCGGGCAAAGGCGGGATGGCGTCCGTCCAGTTGCCCGTCGCCGAGGTGCGGGCTCTGACTCCGGTGCTGGAGGGCCGCGTTGAGGTGGCGGCGGTGAACGGGCCTTCCTCGGTCGTGGTGGCCGGTGCGCCGGTGGATCTGGATGAGGTGATCGCGGAGGCGACCGGCCTGGGGGCGCGTGCGAGGCGGGTCGAGGTGGACTATGCCTCGCACTCTGTTCAGGTGGAGGGTATCCGGGAGGAACTCCACGCTGTGCTGGGTGAGGTGTCGCCCGCCACCGCTCATGTGCCGTTCCATTCGACGGTCGTTGCCGAACGCCTCGACACGGCTGGTCTGGACGCCGAGTACTGGTATCGCAACCTCCGCTCCACAGTGCGTCTCGAAGACACCGTCACCGGTCTCGTCGAGGCCGGACACCGGGTGTTCGTCGAGATCAGCCCCCACCCCGTGCTGACCGCCCCCATCGCGGAGACCGCCGAGCACGCCGACGTCGAGCCGCTCGTCGTGGGTACTCTGCGCCGGGGCGAGGGTGGTCTCGCTCGCATGGTCGCCTCGATCGCCGAACTCGCCGTGAGCGGTGTGCGGGTGGACTGGAGTTCGGCCTACGGTGCCGGTGACCGTCCCGAGGCGCCCAGTACCCCGGTCGAGTTGCCGACCTACCCGTTCCAGCGGCGTCGCATCTGGCCGCAGACGCTCCCGGGCGTCCCCCTGGCCGACCCCGCACACGAGGAGTTCTGGCAGGCCGTCGAGAAACAGGACGTCGGTGCCGTGGCCACCGCACTCGACCTGCCCGTTGACGAACCGGCCCTGCGTACCGTCCTGCCGGCGCTCTCGTCCTGGCGCCGGGGACGGCGCGAGCGCACCGCTGTCGACGCCTGGCGGTACACCGTCGACTGGCGCCCCCTGACACCGCCGCCCGCCCCCGCCGTCCTGCCCGGCACCTGGCTGGTCGCCGTACCGGCGGCGCTGCGTGACGATCCGGCGCTCGCCGGGGTGGCCGCAGCCGTGCTGGAGCGCGCCGAACACGGTGTGCTGGTGACCGTGGGCGCGGACGACGACGCCGACACCCTCGCCGGGCATGTCCGGGCTGCCGCGCCGACCGGCGTGATCGCCCTCACCGGCGCCGACACCACCCCGCACCCGGCCGACCCGGTGGTGCCGACCGGCCTTGCCACCACCCTGGCGCTCTTCCAGGCGCTCGTCGGGACAGGCACGGCCGCCCCGCTGTGGTGCCTCACCCGCGGGGCCGTGAGCACCGCCGACGACGCCGGTCCCACCGACCCGGCCCAGGCCGCCGTCTGGGCGCTCGGGCGGTGCGCCGCCGTAGAACTGCCTCAACACTGGGGTGGGTTGATCGATCTGCCGGGCACCGTCGACTCGGCTGTCCACGAGCGGTTGATCGCCGTCGTGGCCGGAGGTGACGGGGAGGACCAGGTCGCGCTGCGGCCCACCGGGGTGCTCGCCCGCAGGCTCGTCCACGCCACCGCACCGGCGTTTCCGGCGGGAGGCTGGAGCCCACGCGGCACCGTCCTGGTCACCGGAGGCACCGGAGCCCTCGGCACACATGTCGCCCGCTGGCTCGCCCGTGGCGGCGCCGAGCATCTGGTCCTGCTCAGCAGGCGGGGCGCGACCGCCCCGGGAGCCGCCGAACTCCTCGCCGAACTGGGGGAGTCGGGCGTACGCGTCACCCTGGTCGCCTGTGACGCCAACGACCGTGCCGCCCTCGCCACCGCCCTCGCCGACGTCGAACGCGACGGCGACCGGATCCGTGCCGTCGTGCACGCGGCGGGCGTCGGTGTCCTCGGCCCTGTCGCCGAGGCCCCGTTCGAGGACCTGGCCACCGTGCTGGCCGCCAAGGTCGCCGGCATCGAGAACCTCGAAGCCGTGCTCGACCCCGAACAGCTCGACGCCGTCGTCTACTTCTCCTCCATCACCGCGGTCTGGGGCGCCGGTGACCACGGCGTGTACGCCGCCGGCAACGCCGTGCTCGACGCCCGGGCCGAACGGCGCAGTGCCGACGGCGTCCCCACCCTCTCCGTCGCCTGGGGGCCCTGGGCGGGCGGCGGCATGGTCTCCGACACCATCTACGACCAGCTCCGCCTGACCGGTCTGCCCGTCATCGACCCGCAGACCGCGATCGCGGGCCTGCGCACCGTCCTCGCCGACGGCGAGACCTCGGTGATCCTCGCCGACGTCGACTGGGAGAGGTTCACCGAGGTCTTCACCAGCGGCCGGACCAGCCACCTGCTGGACGACATCCCCGAAGCCCGTCCGGCCGCGGCCGAACAGACCTCCGACGCCCCGGCGTCCGCACTCGCCGGCCGCCTGACCGGCCTGGACCCGGCGGCCCGCACCCGCGCCCTGCGCGACCTGGTGCGCGAACACGCCGCCGCGGTCCTGGGCCACCCCGGCGCGGACGCCGTCGACGCCAGACGCGCCTTCAAGGAACTGGGCTTCGACTCGCTCACCGCGGTGGACCTGCGCAACCGGCTCGCCGCCGCCACCGGCGTACGGCTGCCCAGCACGCTCGTCTTCGACCACCCGACCCCGACCGCGCTGGCCGGTTTCCTCGGCGACCGGCTGTTCGGCGCACCGGACCGCGCGGCACCGGCGGTGGTCAGCGTCGCCGACCGTGAGGACCCCGTCGCCGTCGTCGCGATGGGCTGCCGTTTCCCCGGTGGCATCGGGTCCCCCGAGGACCTCTGGCGGGCCGTCAGCGAGGAGGCGGATCTCATCACCGCCTTCCCCACCGACCGCGGCTGGCCGCTGCACCGGCTGTACGACCCCGACGGCACCACCGCCGAGTCCAGTTACGTCGACCACGGAGGCTTTCTCAGCGACGCGGCCCTCTTCGACCCGGCGTTCTTCGGCATCTCGCCGCGCGAGGCGCAGGCCATGGACCCGCAGCAGCGGCTCCTGCTGGAGACCTCCTGGGAGGCCCTGGAACGGGCCGGTATCGATCCGTCGGGGCTGCGCGGCAGTCGCACCGGCGTGTATGTCGGCCTGAGTGAACAGGGGCACACCGCCCGGTTGCTGGACGCGGCAGGCGACGTCGAGGGCTACTTCGCCACGGGGGCCGCCGCCAGCGTCGCCTCGGGGCGGATCTCGTACACCCTCGGCCTGGAGGGACCGGCGGTCACCGTCGACACGGCCTGCTCGTCCTCGCTGGTCGCCCTGCACCTCGCCGTTCAGGCGCTGCGGGCCGGTGAGTGCGACCTCGCGCTCGCGGGCGGCGCCACCGTGATGTCCGAGCCCGCGTCCTTCGTCGGTTTCAGCCGTCAGCAGGCGTTGGCCCGCGACGGACGCAGCAAGTCCTTCGCCGCCGCGGCCGACGGCTTCGCCCTCGCCGAGGGTGCCGGGGTTGTGGTGGTGGAGCGGTTGTCGGATGCGCGGCGCAATGGGCATCCGGTGCTGGCGGTGGTGCGGGGTTCGGCGGTGAATCAGGACGGGGCGTCGAACGGGCTGACGGCGCCCAATGGTCCGTCGCAGCAGCGGGTGATTCGTGCGGCGTTGGCGAGTGCGGGGTTGTCGCCCTCGGATGTGGATGCGGTGGAGGCGCATGGGACGGGGACCCGGTTGGGGGATCCGATCGAGGCGCAGGCTCTGCTGGCGACGTATGGGCAGGACCGTGAACGGCCTTTGTATCTCGGGTCGTTGAAGTCGAATGTTGGCCATACGCAGGCGGCGGCGGGTGTGGGTGGTGTCATCAAGACGGTGTTGGCACTTCAGGCGGGTGTGTTGCCTGCGACGCTGCATGTGGATGAGCCGACGGGTGAGGTGGACTGGTCGGCGGGTTCGGTGGAGTTGTTGACCGAGGCGCGTGGGTGGCCCGAGACGGGGCGTCCGCGTCGGGCGGGCGTCTCGTCCTTCGGGATCAGCGGCACCAACGCCCACGTCATCCTCGAACAACCAGAGGGCGAAGCGCAGTTGACGGAGCCAGGCGGCGATGCCGTCGGCCTGGTCTCCGTGCCGGTCGCCGTGCCGTTCGTCGTCTCCGCGCACAACCCGGCAGCACTGCGGGCCCAGGCGGACCGGTACGCCGAACTCGTGTCCCGGGAACCGGGGATGCGGTTGGACGACCTGGCGTTCTCCCTCGCCACCACCCGGGCCGTCCTGCCCAGTGCCACCGTCCTGGTGGCCGCCGACCACGAGGAACTCCGGCGGGCGCTCGCCGCAATCGACGCCACCACCCCCGACGAGCCCTCAACCGGCGGCCTCGGCCTGGTGTTCTCGGGTCAGGGGTCGCAACGGGTCGGTATGGGGCGGGAGTTGTACGAGGCGTTCCCGGTGTTCGCGGCGGCCTTCGACGAGGTGTGCGCGGCCTTCGACGGGCTGCTGCCGGACCCGTTGAGGGAGTCGGTCTTCGACGGGCCGGCGGACCGTCTGGAGGGTACCGGTCTGGCCCAACCCGCCCTGTTCGCCGTGGAAGTGGCGCTGTTCCGGCTCATGGAGTCCTGGGGCGTGCGGCCGGACGTCGTGTTCGGGCACTCCCTGGGCGAACTGGTCGCCGCACATGTGGCGGGAGTGTGGTCGCTCGCCGACGCGTGCCACGTGGTCGCGGCGCGCGGGCGGCTGATGCAGGCGCTGCCCCCGGGCGGAGCCATGTGGGCGGTCGAGGCGGCTGAGCAGGAGATCCCCGACACGGCGGACGTGTCGGTCGCCGCGGTGAACGGCCCCTCGTCGGTGGTGCTTTCCGGGGCCGAGGAGGCCGTCCGGGCGCTGGCGGACCGGTTCGCCGCCGACGGCCGCCGGGTCAAACGGCTCGCCGTCAGCCACGCCTTCCACTCCGGCCTGATGGAGCCGATGCTCGACGAGTTCGCAGAGGCGCTCTCCTCGGTCACCTTCCACGAACCGACAGTCCCCCTCGTGTCGAACGTGACCGGCGGGATCGCGGGCGAGGAACTGCTCACCCCCGAGTACTGGGTGCGGCACGTCCGGGCGACCGTCCGCTTCGCCGACGGAGTCCGCGCGGTCCAGGCCCAGGACGTGGGCACCGTACTGGAACTGGGCCCCGACGGCTCCCTCGCCGCCATGGTCCGGGAGAACGCCCCCGACCTCGTCGCCCTCGGTGCCCTGCGCAGGGGGCGCGACGAGACACGCACCCTGGCCGCGGCTGTCGGCCGCCTGCACATCAACTCCGTGCCCGTGGACTGGCCGGCGTACCTCACCGGAGCGCGCCGGACGGACCTGCCGACATACGCCTTCCAGCACGAGTCCTACTGGCTGGAGACGACCCGCCACCAGGACGCCCGCGACACCGCCGAGCAGGATCTGTACGCCCTGTCATGGCAGCCGGTCGAGGCGGTCACGGAGTCGGCGTCCCACCTGAACAGGGTTGTTCTCGGCCGTCCGGAGGGCCGCGCCGGCGCCCTGGCCAAGGCGTTCCCCGACGCGGCCGACACCGCCCAGGTCCACTCCGCGCCCCAGACCGTCGACGAGGCCACCGACCTGATCGTCCTGCCGGTGGACACCGAGCCGGACGAGCAGGACGCGGCGGCCGACGACCCCGCCGCCGTACGGCACCTGACCCACCACACGCTCACCCGCGTGCAGGAACTCCTCGCCCAGGACCGGCTGTCGGGCTCTCGGGTCGCCCTCGTGACGAGCCGGGCCACCACCGGCGACCCGGCACAGGCGGCGGTGCAGGGGCTGCTGCTGTCACTCCAGGCCGAACATCCCGACCGCTTCGTCCTGGTCGACCTGGCCGACGACGCCACCGACGCACCCGCCCTGACGGCCGCCATGGCCACCGCGTTGAGCACCGGAGAGCCTCAAATCGCGGTACGTGACGGCCAGTTGTTCGTCCCGCGACTGATACCGGCGCCGGTCGCGCCGCTCGGCCCGACCCCGCGCGCGCAACATGGCACCGTCCTGGTCACCGGTGGGACCGGCGAACTCGGCGGGCTCGTCGCCCGGCACCTGGCCACCGACCACGGCGTACGGGACCTGCTGCTGGTCAGCCGACGCGGCGGCGACGCCCCGGGAGCCGGTGAGCTGGCCGCCGACCTGGAACGCGCCGGTGCCCGGGTCGTCTTCGCCGCCTGCGACGTCGGTGACCGCGACGCGCTCGCCGCGGTCCTCGCCGCGATACCGGCCGACCGGCCGCTCACCGGCGTGGTCCACACCGCGGGCGTGGTCGACGACGGCGTCGTCACGGCACTCACGCCGGAACGGGTCGACACCGTCCTCGGCCCCAAGGCGGACGCCGCCCACCATCTGCACGAACTCACCCGGCACCTGGACCTGACGCACTTCGTCCTCTTCTCCTCCGCCGTGGGCACCCTCGGCGGCGCGGGCCAGGCCAACTACGCCGCCGCCAACGCCTACCTGGACGCCCTGGCCCGTCACCGACGCGCGCACGGGCTGCCCGCCACCTCGCTGGCCTGGGGGCTGTGGGGAACCGGCGGCGGCATGGGAGGCCGACTCGCCGACGTGGACCTGCGCCGTATGGCCCGGGCGGGCGTGCTGCCGCTGGACGCCGGGCAGGGCCTCGATCTCCTCGACCGGGCCTGGGCGGGCGACGAGGCCGCCCTCGTTCCGCTGCGCACCGACTCCGGTGTGCTGCGCGGCCGGGCAGCGGCCGGCACACTGCCCGCGATACTGCGCACCCTGGTCCCGGCACCCCAGGAGCGCCCCGCCGCCGAGACCGGCGACGGCTTCGGGCCCGGGAACGCCGAGCGGCTGGCGGCACTGCCCGCCGCCGAGCGCGCCCGGACCCTGCTGGACCTGGTCCGGGCGCGGGCCGCGGTGGTTCTCGACTACCCCTCGGCCCAGAGCCTCGACCCGCGCAGGTCGTTCCGGGAGGTCGGGTTCGACTCACTGACCGCGGTGGAGCTGCGCAACAGCCTCGCCGCCGCGACCGGCCTGCCACTGCCCGCCGCCCTCGTCTTCGACTACCCCACCCCCGCGACCCTGGCCGAGCAGCTGGAACACCGCCTTCTCGACCACGCGGGCCCGACGGGCCCACAGCGACGCCTGGCCGTCCCCGACCTCCTCGACCAACTGGAGGCAGCCCTCGCGGAGTTGGCGGTGGAGGACCCGGGGCGCCCGGCGATCGCCGCCCGGCTGCGCACCCTGGCCGTCGCGGACACCCCGGTGACCGACGGGGGCGAAGGACGCGATGTCGACACGCGGCTCGCCACGGCCTCGGACGACGAGCTGCTCGACTTCATCCGCTCGGAACTCGGCAAGGAGTGAACGGTTCACATGGCTGATGACAACGAACTCCGCGACTACCTCAAGCAGGTCGCCGCAGACCTGCACAGGACGCGCAGGCGCCTGAGCGAGCTGGAGTCGGCGGCCCGGGAACCGATAGCCGTCGTCGGCATGGCCTGCCGGTATCCCGGCGGTGTGGAGTCGCCCGACGACCTGTGGCGGCTCGTCGCCGAAGGCCGCGACGCCGTGGGCGCCTTCCCCGACGACCGCGGCTGGGACCTGACCGCCCTCTACGACCCCGACTCCTCGAAGGACGGCACCTGCTACGTCCGCGAGGGCGGCTTCCTCGACGACATCGCCTCCTTCGACGCGGCGTTCTTCGGGATATCGCCGCGCGAGGCGCACTCCATGGACCCGCAGCAACGCCTGCTGCTGGAGGCCTCCTGGGAGGCACTGGAACGCGCCGGCCTCGACATCCGCACGCTGAAGGGCAGCCGTACCGGCGTCTTCGCGGGCGTCTCCCAGCAGGACTACGCCAGCCTGCTGGCCGCCACCGAGGGCGGCATCGACGGCCACGGCTCCACCGGCGTCTCCAACAGCGTGCTCTCGGGCCGCATCTCCTACGTCCTGGGCCTCGAAGGACCGGCGCTCACCGTGGACACCGCCTGCTCGTCCTCGCTGGTGGCCCTCCACCTGGCCGTACGGGCGCTGCGGGCGGGCGAGTGCGATCTGGCGCTGGCGGGCGGTGTCACCGTGATGTCCACACCGGACGTGCACGTGATGCTCTCCCAGCAGCGGTCGCTCGCCCCCGACGGCCGCTGCAAGGCGTTCGGTGCCTCCGCCGACGGAGCCGGCTGGAGCGAGGGCGCCGGGGTTCTGGTGGTGGAGCGGTTGTCGGACGCGCGGCGCAACGGGCATCCGGTGCTGGCCGTCGTACGGGGGTCGGCCGTGAACCAGGACGGCGCGTCCAACGGACTGAGCGCCCCCAACGGGCCCTCGCAGCAACGCGTCATCAGGGACGCGCTCTCCGACGCCGGACTGACCGCGGCCGAGATCGACGCCGTCGAGGCACACGGCACCGGCACCCGGCTCGGCGACCCCATCGAGGCGGACGCGCTGCTGGGCACCTACGGGGCTGCCCGGCCCGAGGGACGGCCGCTCTGGCTGGGTTCGCTGAAGTCCAACATCGGCCACACCCAGGCCGCCGCAGGCGTGGGCGGCATCATCAAAATGGTGCTCGCACTGCGTGAACGCACCCTGCCCCGGACCCTGCACGCGGACGAGCCGACACCGTTCGTCGACTGGTCCACCGGCACCGTACGGCTCCTCGACCGGGCCCGTGCGTGGCCGGACGGCGACACCCCGCGCCGGGCCGGCGTCTCCGCCTTCGGTGTGAGCGGCACCAACGCGCACGTCATCCTGGAACAGGCGCCCGCCGTCGCGGAACCCGAAACCGGCACACCGCTCCCGGGCCCCCTGCCCGTCGTACTCTCCGCCCGGGGCGCCACCGCCCTGCGGTCCCAGGCCCGGCGCCTCGCGGAACACCTCACCGAGCACCCCGGCCTCCCGGTCGCCGACGTGGCCTACTCGCTGGCGACCACCCGCACCCCCCTCGACCAGCGGGCCGCGGTCCTCGCCGCCGACCGTGACACGTTGCTCACCGGCCTGGCCGCGCTCGCCGAAGGGCGCCCGCACGACACCCTCACCGACGCCTCCGCGCTCACCGGCGGGACGGCGTTCGTGCTGCCCGGCCAGGGCTCCCAGTGGCTCGGCATGGCCCGTGAACTCCTCGACACCGAACCGGTGTTCACCGAGAAGGCCCACGCGTGTGCCGCCGCCGTGCAGGAACTCGTCGACTGGCCCGTCCTCGATGTGCTGCGCGGCGAACCCGGCCCGGTGGACGCCGACCGCATCGACGTCATCCAGCCCGTCCTGTTCACCGTCATGGTGTCGCTGGCGGCGACCTGGCGGGCGTACGGCGTGGAGCCCGACGCCGTGGTCGGACACTCGCAGGGCGAGATCGCCGCCGCCCACATCGCCGGCGGCCTGACCCTGGAGGACGCGGTACGTGTCGTCGTCGTGCGCAGCCGCGCGCTGCGGACCCTGACCGTACGCGGCGGCATGGCCTCCGTCCTCCTGCCCGAGGAACAGGTCCAGGAGCGGCTCGCCCCCTGGGCCGACCGGCTGTGGATCGCCGCCGTCAACGGACCCGCCTCCGTCGCGCTCACCGGCGACCCCGACGCCTGCGACGCGTTCGTCACCGCCTGCACGGACGACGGGGTACAGGCCCGCCGCATTCCCGGCGCGGCCAGCCCCGGCCACTCCCCGCACGTCGAACCCCTTCGCGAACAGCTCATGGCGGACCTCGCAGGACTGCGCCCGCTTCCCGGCCGGCTGCCCTTCTACTCCACCGTGACGGGCAGGCCCCACGACACCGCCGGTCTCGACGCCGCCTACTGGTGCCGCAACATGCGCGAACCGGTCCGGTTCGAGTCCGCCGTACGGGCACTGCTGGCCGACGGCCACCGGCTGTTCGTCGAGCCGAGCCCGCACCCCGTCCTCGTCACCTCCGTCCAGCAGTGTGCCGAGAACGACGACCACGAGGCCGCCGTGACCGGCACCCTCCGCCGTGGCGAGGGCGGCCCCGGCCGACTGCGCACCGCCCTCGCCCAGGCCTGGACCGGCGGCGCACCGGTCGACTGGGAAAGCGTCTTCGCCGGCGCCGGCGCCCGCCGCGTCGAACTGCCCACGTACTCCTTCCAACGCCGCCGCCACTGGCCCGAAGGGCCGCGCCGGGGCGGCGACGTGAGCGCCGTAGGGCTCGACCCGCTGCGCCACCCCCTGCTGGGTGCCATGACGCGGCTCGCCGAGGACGGGGGAGCGGTCCTCACCGGCCGGATCTCCCCGCACGACCACCCCTGGCTCGCCGGTTACTCGCTCGGCGGCCGTGCGGTGCTGCCCGGAACCGCGTTCGTCGAACTCGCGGTGCTGGCCGGCGACCGGTTCGGCTGCGCGCGAATCGAGGAACTCACCCTCCACACACCGCTGTTGCTGCCGCCCGAGGGTTCCGTCGGGCTTCAGGTGAGGATCGGCGCCGACGCCGGCGGTCGCCGTACCCTCGCCGTCCACTCCTCGGCCGACGGGACCGACGCGTCCGACTGGACCCTGCACGCCTCCGGCACCCTCGTCCCCGAAGCGGGTGCCCCCGCCGCCGACCTGACGGTGTGGCCACCGGCCGACGCCGAGCCCGTACCGGTCGCCGAACTGCACGAACGGCTCGCCGCCGACGGCTTCTCCTACCAGCAGCACCTGCTGACCGAGCTGTGGCGCACGGACGGCGAGGTCCACGCCGAAGTGCGGCTGCCCGCCGGGCACACAGGAGAGGCCGCCCGCTTCGGCCTCCACCCGGCCCTCTCCGAGGCCGCCCTGCACGCGCTGTACGCACTCGGCGGCGACCGGCGGGAAACGGCCGTCCCCTTCTCCTGGAGCGGCGTCGAACTCCACGCCACCGGCGCCACCCGGCTGCGCGTCCGGCTGACCCGCACCGGGGACACCACCGTCTCGGTACTGTTCGCCGACAGCACCGGCGCCCCGGTGGCCACCGCCGACGCCCTGCTGCTGCGTCCCACCGGTCCCGCCGGACTCCTCACCCCGGCCGCCGCCGACGGCCGGGCCCAGGCCGGATCAGCCCCAGCGGTCCGGCCCGCCCGGCCCCGCCGAACCGTCGTCACCGAGCCGTCGGGCGACGACGGATCACTGCGTGGACGCCTCACGCCCCTCACGGAGACCGAACGCACCGGCGTCCTCCTGCGCCTCGTCCGCGACACCGCCGCCGCGGCTCTCGGACACGACGACCCCGACGCCGTGCAGGCCACCCGGCCGTTCAAGGAACTCGGCTTCGACTCGCTGACCTCCGTGGACTTCCGCAACCGGCTCGCCACGTCCACCGGCCTGCGCCTGCCCGTCTCGGTCGTCTTCGACCACCCCTCGCCACGGCGCATGGTGCAGGCCCTGTACGCCGAACTGTTCGGCACCCGGGCCGTGGCGACCACCCCGGCCCCCACGGCCACCACCCTCGCCCGCCGCCGCGCCGCCGACGGCGAACCCCTCGCGATCGTCGGGATGGCCTGCCGTTTCCCCGGCGGCGTCACCGACCCCGACGACCTGTGGCGCCTGCTCACCGAGGGCCGCGACGGCATCACCGGATTCCCCCGCGACCGGGGCTGGCGCGCCCAGGACGCCGCACGGGGCGGCTTCCTCGACGACGTCGCCGGTTTCGACGCCGGATTCTTCGGCATCACCCCCCGCGAGGCCCTCACCATGGACCCGCAGCAGCGGCTCCTCCTGGAGACCTCCTGGGAGGCGATCGAACGCGCCGGCATCGACCCGACGACACTGCGCGGCACCCGCACGGGCGTCTACGTCGGCGCCGCCGGACTCGGCTACTCGCTGCTCTTCCCGCCCGGCTCGGAACAGATGGCGGGATACGCCGTCACCGGCACCGCCACCAGCGTGGTCTCCGGCCGGGTCTCCTACGTCCTCGGCCTGGAGGGCCCGGCGGTCACCGTCGACACGGCCTGCTCCTCCTCCCTGGTCGCCCTGCACACCGCCGCCCAGGCACTGAACTCCGGCGAGTGCGACCTCGCCCTGGCCGGCGGCGTCTGCGTCATGCCCGACGCCTCGCTCTTCGCCGACTTCGAACGCCAGGGCGGACTCGCGGAAGACGGCCGCTGCAAGGCCTTCGCGGCGTCCGCGGACGGAACCGGCTGGTCGGAGGGCGCGGGTGTACTGCTGGTGGAACGGCTGTCCGACGCGCGCAGGAACGGACACCGGGTGCTCGCCGTCGTACGCGGGTCGGCGGTCAACCAGGACGGTGCCTCCAACGGGCTGACGGCGCCGAACGGGCTGGCGCAGCAGCGGGTGATCCGCGACGCGCTGGAGGCCGCGGGCCTGCGGGCCGCCGACGTCGACGCGGTGGAGGCGCACGGCACCGGCACCCGGCTCGGCGACCCCATCGAGGCGCACGCCCTGCTGGCGACGTACGGGCAGGACCGCGAACAGCCCCTTTACCTGGGGTCGTTGAAGTCGAACATCGGCCACACCATGTCGGCGGCGGGCGTCGGCGGCATCATCAAGACGGTACTGGCGATGCGCAACGGCGTGCTGCCGAAGACCCTGCACGTGGACGAGCCGTCACCCCAGATCGACTGGTCCGCCGGCGCGGTGGAACTGCTGACGCGGGAACGGGCGTGGCCGGAGACGGGCCGTCCACGCCGGGCGGGTGTGTCGTCCTTCGGGATCAGCGGCACCAACGCCCACGTCATCCTCGAACAGGCACCGGCCGAGGACACCGCCGGACAGCGCACGGTGCCCAAGCCCCGCCCCTGGCCCCTGCTGCTCTCCGCCCACGACGAACCCGCCCTGCGCGCCCAGGCCGCCCGGCTCCTCGACCGGGTGACGGACGCCCCCGAGGCCGCCGATCTCACCCGGGCTCTCGCCACCACCCGGGCCGCCCTCGAACACCGCGCCGCAGCCACGGTCCACGACCTCGCCGGTGCGACCGCCGCTCTCACCGCCCTCGCGGCCGGGGAACTGCCGCCCGGAGTGCTGCGCGGCACCGCCCGCGAAGGGGCGCTCGCGGTGCTCTTCACCGGGCAGGGAGCCCAACGGTTCGGCATGGGAAGGGAGTTGTACGACGCCCACCCGGTCTTCGCCGAGACCTTCGACGCCGTCTGTCTGCACCTCGACCCGGAACTGCCGCGCCCGCTCGCCGAGATCGTCCTCGGCACGGGCACCGACGTCCCCGACAGCGAGGCCGTCCACCGCACCGAGTACACCCAGCCCGCCCTGTTCGCCTTCGAAACAGCCCTCTACCGACTGCTGGAGAGCTGGGGCGTGCGAGCCGACTACCTCCTCGGCCACTCCGTCGGTGAGATCACCGCCGCCCACATCGCCGATGTGCTGACCCTGCCCGACGCCTGCCGGCTGATCACCGCCCGGGGCCGTCTGATGCAGCAACTGCCCACCGGCGGCGGCATGCTGGCCGTCTCCGTCGACGAGGCCCGGGTGACCGGAACGCTGCCCCCGTCGGTCGCGGTGGCGGCGGTCAACGCACCGGGCTCCGTCGTACTGTCCGGACCGGCCGGGGAACTGGCAGCACTTGAGGAGGAGTTCACCGGACAAGGCCTGCGCACCCGCAACCTGACGGTCAGTCACGCCTTCCACTCGCCGCTGATGGAACCGATGCTCGACGAGTTCGCCCAGGTCGTCGCAGGCCTCGACCTGCGCCCGCCCACCATCCCCATGATCTCCGACGTGACCGGCGCCCTCCTCACTCCCGAGCAGGCCTGTTCGCCCGACTACTGGGTCCGGCACGTCCGGGAGACGGTCCGCTTCGCCGACGGGGTGCGCACCCTGGCCGCCGAAGGCGTCACCGTCCTCCTGGAGGCCGGCCCGGACGGTGTGCTCACCGGCATGGCACAGAACTGCCTCGACGCGCACACGGCCGCGACCGCCGAACCGCCCGTGTGTGTGCCCGCACAGCGCGGGAACGTCCCGGAGGACGAGGCCCTGACCACCGCCCTCACCCACGTCCACCTCGCCGGAGCCGACGTCGACTGGTCCGCCTTCTTCGCGGGCAGCGGAGCCGACCGCCTCGACCTGCCGACCTACGCCTTCCAGCGCAGCCGCTACTGGCCCGATCCCCGGCCGGCCGCCACCGGTGACCTCGCCGCGCTCGGCCTGGGCCCCGCCGGACACCCACTGCTCGGCGCCCGCATCGCGTCGGCCACCGACGGCACCACCCTGTTCACCGGCGAACTGTCCACGTCGGCGCAGCCCTGGCTCACCGACCACGCCGTACTGGACACCGTCCTCTTCCCCGGCACCGGCTTCGTCGAACTCGCCCTGTGGGCCGGCGGCGAGGTCGGCTGCCACCACCTCGACGAACTCACGCTGGCCGCCCCGCTGCTGGTGCCCGCCGACGCACCGGTCCAGCTCCAGCTCAGCGTCGGCCCGGCCGACGACACCGGCCACCACACCCTGTCCGTCCACGCCCGCACCGCCCCCGACGACCCGTGGACCACCCACGCCGAGGGAACACTGGCCCCCACCCCGCCCGCCGCCCCCACCCCGCCGCCGCTCACCGCCTGGCCCCCGCAGGACGCCGAACCGGTCGCCCTCGACACCTTCTACGACGACCTCGTCGACCACGGCTTCACCTACGGGCCCGCCTTCCGCGGCCTGACAGCCGTCTGGCGACGCGGCACCGAGGTGTTCGCCGAGGTGGCACTGCCCGAGCCGGCGGGCGGCGGATTCGCCGTCCACCCGGCCCTCCTCGACGCGGCCATGCACTCCCTGGCCTTCCGCCCCTCGGCACCCACCACCGGCGGCCCGCTGCTGCCGTTCGCCTGGCGGGGTGTCACCACCTACGGGCAGGACGCCACCCTGCTGCGGGTCCACGTCCGGGACCTCGCCGAGGACCGGGTGGCCGTCGAACTCACCGACCCGTCCGGCCGGCCCGTCGCCTCCGTGGCCGCCCTGCACATGCGGCCCACCTCCAGCGACCGGCTGGAGACCGTGCGCATCCGCCCCGAATGGCTGCTGCGCACCGAGTGGACCGGCATCGAGGACGCCCCCGCCACCCCCGCCGGGCAGGTCCCGGGCCGCTTCGCGGTCCTCGGCGACCTCGCCGCCCGCGTCCAGGCGGAGCCACTCCTGCTGACCGCCGAGACCGTCGAGTACCACCCCGACCTCACGGCGCTGCGCGCCGGCACCACGCTGCCCGACGTGGTCGTCGTCCCGCTGCCACCCGCCGAACCGACGGCAGCCGCCGCCCGCGACGCCGTTCACCGCGTCCTGTCACTGCTCCAGCAGTGGACGGCGGACGACGCCCTGGCCGGAACACAGCTGGTGCTGTGCACCTCGGGCGCCGTGCGGACCGGCACGGACGACACGGTCCGTGACCCGGCGGGCGCCGCCGTCTGGGGACTGGCGCGCTCCGCCCAGCTGGAGAACCCCGGCAGCGTCCTGCTCGTCGACCACCTGCCCGGCGCCACCACCCCGCTGCCCCTGGCCGTCGCCACCGCACTGGCCACCGGTGAGCCTCAACTGGCCCTGCGCGGCGACACGTTCCTGGTGCCGCGCCTCGCCCGCCTGACCCCGGCCACGGAAGCAGCGGCCGACCCCTGGCCCACCACCGGCACCGTCCTGGTCACCGGCGCCACCGGCACCCTCGGCCGCCTCGTCGCCCGGCACCTGGTCGCCCGGCACGGCGTACGCGACCTGGTGCTCGCCGCCCGACGCGGCCCGCACGCCCCCGGCACCGCGGAACTGATCACCGAACTCGCCGAACTGGGCGCGACGGCGCGCGCCGTGGCCTGCGACGTCACCGACCGCGCCGCGCTCGCCGCACTCCTGGACACCGTCGACGACCTGCGGGCGGTCGTCCACACCGCGGGCACGGTCGACGACGGCACGCTCACCGCCCTCACCCCCGGACAGGTCGACGCGGTCCTGCCGGTCAAAACCGAGGCGGTCGAGCACCTGCACGAACTGACCGCCCCGCTCGGCCTGGACGCGTTCGTCGTCTTCTCCTCCCTGGCAGGCACCATGGGCGGCGCGGGCCAGGCCAACTACGCCGCCGCCAACGCCTTCGCGGACGCCCTGTGCCAACGCCGGGCGGCCGACGGACTGCCTGCCCTCTCCCTCGGCTGGGGCCCCTGGCAGCGTGGTGAGGGCATGACCGCGGGTGTCGCCGAGAGCGACCTGAAGCGCATCGCCCGCGCGGGACTGCGCCAGCTCGACCCCCGCGAGGGCATGGCCCTGTTCGACGCCGCCGTCGCCGCCGGCGAGAGCGTCGCCGTCCCCGTACGGCTCGACACCTCGGCCCTGGACGCGGACTCGCCGACCACCCCCGTACTGCTGCGCGGACTCGCCGCAGACGCCGCGGGACCCCGCACCGGCGCCCGGCCGGCCGCTTCCTCGGCGGCCGGTCTGCGCGAACGGCTGCTGCCGCTCTCCGCGACCGACCGCACCACCGCCCTGGTGGAACTGGTACGGGCCGAGACCGCCACCGCCGCCGGTCTGCCCACCGCGGAGGCCGTACCCCAGGCCAAGCCCTTCAAGAGCCTCGGCTTCGACTCCCTCATGGCCGTCGACCTGCGCAACAGGCTCTCCGTCCTCACCGGCCTGCGCCTGCCGGCGACGCTGATCTTCGACCATCCAACGCCCAGGGACCTCGCCGAACTCCTCCACGAGGGGCTCGACCTGACCCCCGTACAGGCACCCGACCCGGCCCTGCTCGCCCTCCAGTCCCTCGAAACAGCCCTCCGGACACCCTCCGACGACCCCGGCCGCGAGGCCTCGCTCGCCGTGCGGCTGCGCGTGCTTCTCGCCAAGCTCGAAGAGACACCCGGCACCCCAGGGGCCACCGGCCCGGACGACACCGACGACCTCGGCGCCGCGAGCACGGAAGAACTGCTCAGCCTCATCGGGGACGAGTTCGGCATCCGGTGAGCGCAGCCGCCCCCTAGAGGGCCGCCCGAACTCTAGGGGGACGGCTGACCCCTTCTGGGGGTTACAGCCCCCCACCCGCCCCATAGCGTCAACAACCAGGCCCGCAGCGGAGCGCCCGAACGCCCGGAGGCAGGCGGAGAAGCCCTTCCCCTCCGCCCGTGCCCGGCGCGGCAGGCAGAAACCAGCGGCAGAACCAGTGGGAGCCAGAGGCATGAACACATCCCTCGACGAGGTCATCGACGCACTGCGCGCCTCCTTGGTGGAGAACGACCGGCTGCGCCGGCAGAACCACCGGCTCACCTCCGCCGCGACCGAGCCCCTGGCGATCGTCGGCATCGGCTGCCGCTTTCCCGACGGCGCCAACAGCCCCGAGGAGCTGTGGCAGCTGGTCGCCCAGGGCCGCGACGCCATGACCGGTCCGCCCGTCGGCCGCGGCTGGGAGCAGCGAGCCTCCTTCGACCCCCGCCATCAGGGCGCCTTCCTCGACACGGCGGGAGACTTCGACGCCGGGTTCTTCCGCATCTCGCCGCGTGAGGCGTTGGCGATGGATCCGCAGCAGCGGTTGTTGCTTGAGGTGTCGTGGGAGGCGGTGGAGCGGGCGGGTGTGGATCCGTTGTCGTTGCGCGGCAGCCGCACCGGGGTCTTCGTCGGCGGCGCCCCCCAGGAATACGGTGCCCTCCTCGCCGACTCGCCCGAGGACACCGACGGCTATGCCATCACCGGCCTGCCCGCCAGTATCATGTCCGGTCGGATCGCCTACCTGCTGGGCCTGGAAGGCCCGGCCCTGACCATCGACACCGCCTGCTCCTCGTCCCTTGTCGCCCTCCACCTCGCGGGCCGTTCCCTGCGCGCCGGCGAATGCGACCTCGCCCTCGTCGGCGGAGTCCTCGTCATGACGACCCCCGCCATCTACGGGGAGTTCGACAGCCAGGGCGGATCCGCCTCGGACGGCCGGTGCAAGGCGTTCGCGGACGCGGCCGACGGCACCGGCTGGGGCGAGGGCGCGGGGGTGCTGGTGGTGGAGCGGCTCTCGGACGCGCGCAGGAACGGCCATCGGGTGCTGGCCGTGGTGCGGGGCACCGCCGTGAACCAGGACGGCGCCTCCAACGGGCTGACGGCGCCGAACGGTCCGTCCCAACAGCGGGTGATCCGGGAGGCGTTGGCGAGTGCGGGGCTGACCGCCGCTGATGTGGACGCGGTGGAGGCGCACGGTACGGGGACCCGGTTGGGTGATCCGATCGAGGCGCAGGCCCTGCTGGCGACATACGGCCAGGGGAGGCCGCCGGAGCGTCCGTTGTGGGTCGGCTCCGTCAAGTCCAACATCGGGCACACCCAGTTCGCCGCCGGAGTGGCGGGAGTCATCAAGACGGTCATGGCACTCCAGCAGGGAGTGCTGCCCCGCACCCTGCACGTGACCGCTCCCACCCGGCAGGTCGACTGGTCGGCCGGCGCTGTCGAGGTACTGACCGAGGAACAGGCCTGGCCCGAGACGGGACGGCCGCGCCGGGCGGGTGTGTCGTCGTTCGGGATCAGCGGCACCAACGCCCACGTCATCCTCGAACAGGCCCCTGAGGACGCACCGGAGACCGCCCCGGACACCGGCCGCCCCCTCCCCGTCGTACCCGTCGCGTTCAGCGCCCGCAGCGAGGCGGCCCTGCGCGAACAGGCCACCCGTCTCCTCGGGTACCTCGACCGCCGGCCCGACCTGGCGCTGCCGGACCTCGCGTACTCACTCGCCACCACCCGTGGCCACATGGACCACCGCGCGGCCGTCATCGCCACGGACCTGCCCGGTCTGACCGCCGGCCTGCGCGCCCTCGCCGTCGGCGAGGACGCCCCCGGGCTGGTCCACGGCACCGGGGCCGAGGGTGGCCTGGCAATGGTGTTCTCCGGCCAGGGATCCCAACGGGTCGGCATGGGAAGGGAGTTGTACGCCCAGTTCCCGGTGTTCGCCGCTGCCTTCGACGAGGTGTGTGCTGCCTTCGAGGGGCTGCTGCCGGGGCAGCTCAAGGAGACGGCGTTCGCCGGTCCCGCGGAACTGCTGCGGTCCACGGGCTGGGCGCAGCCCGCGTTGTTCGCGCTGGAAGTGGCGCTGTACCGGTTGGCCGAGTCGTGGGGAGTACGGGCTGATGTGGTGTTCGGGCATTCACTGGGCGAAGTGGTCGCGGCTCATGTGGCAGGCGTGTGGTCGCTCGGCGACGCGTGCCGGGTCGTCTCGGCGCGCGGGCGGCTGATGCAGGCGCTGCCCTCGGGCGGCGCGATGTGGGCCGTCGAGGCGACGGAGACGGAGGTGCCGGAAGACGCGGACGTCTGGGTCGCCGCCGTCAACGGGCCGTCGTCGCTGGTGCTTTCGGGCCCGGAGGCGGCCGTACGGGAGGTGGCGGACCGGTTCGCCGCGGACGGTCGCCGGGTGAAGCGGCTGGCGGTGAGCCACGCCTTCCACTCGGGTCTGATGGATCCGATGCTGGACGACTTCGCGGCGGTGTTGTCCGAGGTCGAGTTCTCGGATCCGGTGATCCCGGTGGTGTCGAACGTGACGGGCGAGGTCGCGGGGGAGGAGCTGTGCTCGCCCGAGTACTGGGTGCGGCACGTCCGGGAGACGGTCCGTTTCGCCGCCGGGGTACGTGCGGTGCGGGCCCAGGGCGTGGGTACGGTCCTGGAACTGGGCCCCGACGGTTCGCTGGTGTCGATGGTGGAGGCGACCGAGCCCGACCTGGCCGGGCTGCCGGTGCTGCGCGGTGACCGCGACGAGTCGGGCGCGCTGCTGTCCGCTCTCGCACAGGCCCATGTACTCGGCGCCGGACTGGACTGGCCTGCGCTGTTCGCCGGGACCGGGGCACGGCGGGTGGATCTGCCGACGTACCCCTTCCAGCGTCGCCGCTACTGGCCCCGGGCCGGCTCGGGCGCGGGCCGTGGACGTGTGGTCGACGACTGGCGGTACCGCCTCACCTGGAGCCGCAGCGTCCCGGAACGGACCGGGGGACCGGCCGGTCGGTGGCTGCTGGTGACGGCCCGCGAAGACGCCGGCGCCAAGGTGGCCGAAGCCCTGCGGGCCGCGGGCGCCGAGGTCGAGATCGCGACGGGCGTCGTCCCCGGGGACTTCACAGGAGTCGTCGCGCTGCCTGACTCCGTCGCGGACGCCGTCACCCTCGTACAGGACCTGCGCACGGCGGACCTCAAGGTGCCGCTGTGGTGGCTGACGGAGAACGCGGTCGCGGTCGCCGGAGACGACGTCGTGCGTCCCGACGCCACCCAACTGTGGGGACTGGGACAGGTGGTGGGCCTGGAGGAGCCCTCCTGGTGGGGCGGTCTCGTGGACCTGCCCGCCGTCTGGGACGACGGTACGGGCGACGCCCTCGCCTCGATCCTCGGGGCCGCGCCGGGCGGTGAGGACCAGCTCGCCGTGCGCGGGACAGGAGTGTTCGCCCGCCGACTGGTACGGGCGCCGCTGGTCGGCCGCGATCCGGTCCGTGCGTGGCAGCCGCGGGGGACGGTTCTGGTGACGGGTGGTACCGGTGGTGTCGGTGCGCATGTCGCCCGCTGGCTGGCCGCGGAGGGGGCGCGGCATCTGGTGCTGACGAGCCGTCGCGGTGCCGCGGCGCCGGGGGCCGACGTGCTCGCCGGGGAACTGCGGGCGCTCGGTGCCGAGGTGACGTTCGCGGCCTGTGATGCGGCCGACCGGGACGCGCTGGCCGCCGTACTGGCGGACCTGCCGGAGGAGACGCCGCTGACCGCCGTCGTCCACGCCGCCGGCATCGTGCGCTACACCAAAGTGCGGGACCTGACTCCCGAAGAACTCGACGAGGTGATCTCCGGCAAGGCGGAGGGTGCTCGGCACCTCGACGAACTGACCGCCCACCTCGACCTGGACGCCTTCGTCCTGTTCTCCTCCGGGGCCGCCACCTGGGGCGGCGGATCACAGGGCGCCTACGCCGCCGCGAACGCCTGCCTCGACGGGCTCGCCCACGACCGCCGGACCCGCGGCCTGCCCGCCACCTCACTGGCCTGGGGCACCTGGCGCTCCGAGGGAATGGCCGGTGACCTCGACGAACAGTCCCTGGCCCGGATGGGTCTCTCCCTGATGGACCCGGCGCTCGCCCTGTCCGTCATGCGTGAGGCCGTCGAACACGGCGAGACCGCCCTCACGGTCACCGACACGGACTGGTCCCGGTTCACCCCCGTCTACACCGGCGCACGCCGTCGCCCACTGATCGAGGACATCCCGGAGGCCGCCCGGGCGCTGACCCGCACGGAGGACGACGAGCCCGCCGACGGCGACACACCCGCCGACGCGCTGCGGCGCAGGCTTGCGGACCTCACCGGCGGAGAACAACGTGCCGCGCTGCTCGACCTGGTGCGTACCCGGGCGGCGGCGGTACTCGGCCACTCCGACTTGGCGGAGATCGCGGCCGGCCGGCCGTTCAAGGACCTGGGGTTCGACTCGCTGACGGCGACCGAACTGCGCAACCGTCTCAACGCCGCGACGGGTCTGCGCCTGCCCGCCACCCTCGTCTTCGACCATCCCACCCCCACCGCCCTCGCCGGCCTCCTGCACCAGGAACTCCTGGGCGTCCCGGGGACCGGCGCGCCCACGGTCGTCGTACGACAGGTCGACGCCGACGACCCCCTGGTGATCGTCGGCATGGCCTGCCGTTTCCCCGGCGGTGTCACCGGCCCCGAGGACCTGTGGCGGCTCGTCGCCGAGGGCCGCGACGAGATCTCCGGCTCGCCGGACGACCGGGGCTGGGACGCCTGGGGAGCCTCCGGTGACCAACAGGGCGGATTCCTCGACGGAGTTGCCGGGTTCGACGCGGAGTTCTTCGGTATCTCGCCGCGTGAGGCGTTGGCGATGGATCCGCAGCAGCGGTTGTTGCTTGAGGTGTCGTGGGAGGCGGTGGAGCGGGCGGGTGTGGATCCGTTGTCGTTGCGTGGCAGCCGCACCGGCGTCTTCGTCGGCGGCACCCCCACCGGCTACGGATCACTTCTGGGCGACGCCGACGCCGCCGCAGGCGGCTATCTGCTCACGGGCAACAGCGGAAGCGTCATGTCCGGCCGCATCTCCTATGTCCTGGGCCTGGAAGGGCCGGCGCTGACCGTCGACACCGCCTGCTCCTCCTCTCTGGTCTCCCTTCATCTCGCCGGACAGGCGCTGAGGGGCGGGGAGTGCGACCTCGCGCTCGTCGGCGGCGTCGCCGTCATGCCCACACCGGGAGCCTTCGACGAGTTCGCCCGCCAGGGCGGGCTGGCCTCCGACGGCCGGTGCAAGGCGTTCTCGGACGCGGCCGACGGCACCGGCTGGTCCGAGGGAGCCGCGTTCCTGGTCGTGGAGCGGTTGTCGGATGCTCGGCGTCATGGGCGGCGGGTGTTGGCGGTGGTGCGGGGTTCGGCGGTTAATCAGGATGGTGCGTCGAATGGGTTGAGTGCGCCGAGTGGTCCGGCGCAGCAGCGGGTGATTCGGCAGGCGTTGGCGAGTGGGGGGTTGTCGGCGTCGGATGTGGATGTGGTGGAGGCGCATGGGACGGGGACGCGGTTGGGTGATCCGATTGAGGCGCAGGCGTTGTTGGGGGTGTTTGGGGGTGGGCGTGAGCGGCCGTTGTTTGTGGGGTCGTTGAAGTCGAATATTGGTCATACGCAGGCGGTTTCTGGTGTGGCTGGTGTGGTGAAGTCGGTGATGGCGTTGCGGGCGGGGGTGTTGCCGCGGACGTTGCATGTGGGTGAGGCGTCGTCGGAGGTGGACTGGTCGTCGGGTGCGGTGGAGTTGTTGCGGGAGGAGCGGGTGTGGCCGGTGACGGGGCGTCCGCGGCGTGTGGGTGTGTCGTCGTTCGGGATCAGTGGGACGAATGTGCATGTGATCCTCGAAGAGGCTGAAGACCTTGGAGAGACCGGGGAGGTTGGGGAGTCTGAGGTTGAGGTGGGGCCTGTTTCGGGCCCTGTGCCTTGGACGGTGTCCGCGGCCACCGAGGCGGCTTTGCGTGGTCAGGCCCGCCGTCTCCACGACCACCTGATCGAGAACCCTGACCTGTCCCATGCCTCCGTTGCCCTCTCCTTGGCGTCGTCGCGGGCGGTGTTGGGGCATCGGGCGGTGGTGGTTGGTGGTGGGCGTGGGGGCTTGTTGCGGGGTGTGTCGGCGTTGGCGGAGGGGCGGCCGGACGCGGGTGTGGTGCGGGGTCGTGCGGGTGATGGTGGCGTGGTGTTCGTGTTTCCGGGTCAGGGGTCGCAGTGGGTGGGGATGGCGGTGGAACTGCTGGGTTCCTCGCCGGTGTTCGCGGCGCGGATGGCGGAGTGTGAGCGGGCGTTGTCGGGGTTTGTGGACTGGTCGCTGCCCGATGTCCTGGGTGATGAGGCCGAGTTGGGCCGGGTGGATGTGGTTCAGCCGGTGTTGTGGGCGGTGATGGTGTCACTGGCGGAGGTGTGGCGGTCCTACGGTGTGGAGCCGGCGGCCGTCGTGGGCCACTCGCAGGGTGAGATCGCGGCTGCTGTGGTGGCGGGTGCGTTGTCGTTGGAGGACGGTGCCCGGGTGGTGGCGCTGCGGTCGCGGGCGATCCTCGCCCTGTCGGGCAGGGGTGGGATGGCGTCCGTCCAGTTGCCCGTCGCCGAGGTGCGGGCTCTGACTCCGGTGCTGGAGGGCCGGGTTGAGGTGGCGGCGGTGAACGGGCCTTCCTCGGTCGTGGTGGCCGGTGCGCCGGTGGATCTGGATGAGGTGATCGCGGAGGCGACCGGCCTGGGGGCGCGTGCGAGGCGGGTCGAGGTGGACTATGCCTCGCACTCTGTTCAGGTGGAGGGTATCCGGGAGGAACTCCACGCTGTGCTGGGTGAGGTGTCGCCCGTCACTGCTCATGTGCCGTTCTATTCGACGGTGAGCGGGGAGCGGTTGGACACGGCTGGTCTGGATGCCGGGTACTGGTATCGCAACCTTCGTTCCACGGTGCGTCTCGAAGACACCGTCACGGGTCTCGTGGAGGCGGGGTATCGGGTGTTCGTCGAGGTGAGTCCGCATCCGGTGTTGGTGGCGGCGGTGCAGGAGACGGCGGAGGCGGTGGGTCGGGAGGTTGTGGTCACGGGGACGTTGCGGCGGGGGGAGGGTGGTCTGGAGCGGTTGTTGTTGTCGTTGGGTGAGGCGTATGTGCACGGGGTGCCGGTCGACTGGGCGGAGTGGTTCGCGGGGAGCGACGCGAGGCGTGTGGACCTGCCGACGTATGCCTTCCAACACCAGCGCTACTGGCCCGAGTTCACCATGGCCGCAGGTACCACCGGCCGAGCCTCGGACACCTGGCGGTATCGCGTCGTCTGGCGTCGGAGCGCCCTTGCCGACAACCAGCCGTTGTCCGGACGCTGGTTGCTGATCTCCACCGCGGCCGAGGTCGCCGAAGCGCTGCGGAAAGCCGGGGCGGAGACCGAGGTCGCCGCAGGCGCCGTCCCCGGCGACTACACGGGCGTGATCGCCGCTCCAGCCTCCCTCGACGAGGCCGTCGCTCTCCTGAAGGAGCTGCACGCGGCCGACGTGAAGGCACCCCTGTGGTGGCTCACCCAGGGCGCCGCCGCTGTCACCCCCGACGACGCGGTACGTGCGGAAGCCGCACAGCTGTGGGCACTTGGGCAGGTCGTGGGCCTGGAGGAGCCGAACTGGTGGGGCGGTCTCGTCGATCTGCCCGCCGACTGGAGCGACGGCACGGGCAAGTCGCTCGCCACGGTTCTCGGCGCTGCGGCCGGCGGCGAGGACCAGGTCGCCGTACGTGAGTCGGGCGTCTTCGTGCGACGTATGGTGCGAGCCGCGTCGACCGGCCGTGAACCGGTCCGTGCGTGGCGGCCCCGGGGGACGGTTCTGGTCACGGGTGGTACCGGTGGTGTCGGTGCGCATGTCGCCCGCTGGCTGGCCGCGGAGGGGGCGCGGCATCTGGTGCTGACGAGCCGTCGCGGCGCCACCGCCCCGGGCGCATCCGAACTGGGCCGGGAACTGGAGGAGTTGGGGGCGCGCGTGACGTTCGCGGCCTGCGATGTGGCCGACCGGGACGCGCTGGCCGCCGTACTGGCGGACATACCGGAGGAGACCCCGCTGACCGCCGTCGTCCACGCCGCCGGGCTCGCGACCTTCTCCGACGTACTGTCCATCGAACCGGAGGAACTGACAGGCGGCACCACGGCCAAGGTGGACGGCGCCCGGCACCTGGACGAACTCACCGCCGGTCTCGACCTCGACGCGTTCGTGCTCTTCTCGTCCGGCGCCGCCGTCTGGGGCAGCGCCGGCAACGGCACATACGCCGCAGCCAACGCGTTCCTCGATGCCCTGGCCCACCAGCGCCGCGCACGCGGGCTGCCGGCCACCTCGCTCGCCTGGGGCGGCTGGGCCGGCGGAGGCATGCTGGAGGGCTCCGAGGCGGTCGCGGGCCAGTTGGCGCGGATGGGAGTGCGCCAGATGCAGCCCGAGCTGGCCATCGAGGTCATGCGGGACGCGATCGGGCACGACGAGACCACCCTCGCCGTCACCGACATGGACTGGCAGCGGTTCGCGCCCGTCTACGCCCTGTCCCGGCGCCGCCCGCTGATCGAGGAGATCCCCGAGGCCGCTGACGCCCTACGGAGCGGCAGCCAGGGTCCGCCGGTGGGCGGGGCAGAGGGCGACGAGACCGCCGAGCGGCTGCGGGACAGCCTCGGCCGGCTCACGGAGGTCGAGCGGCAGGACGCGCTGGTGGACCTCGTACGGGACCACGCCGCCGCGGTTCTCGGGCACGCGACGCCGGACACCCTCACCCCGGACCGGCCGTTCAAGGATCTGGGGTTCGACTCGCTGACGGCGACCGAGCTGCGCAACCGTCTGAACGCCGCGACCGGTCTCCGGCTGCCCGCCACCCTGGTCTTCGACCATCCCACCCCCACAGCCCTCGCCACCCTCCTGCGCGGCGAACTGCTGACGGACGCGTCCGACAGCGTCATGGACGCACTGCACGTCCAGCAGGAACTCGACCGGATGGAGAAAGCCCTGTTCCGGGCGGTCGCCGCACCCGACATGGACTCCGACACCCGCGCCGACATCGCGCAACGACTTCGTGACCTCGCCACCTCGCTCAGTGCGCCGAACGGCTCCGAGGCCGCTCCGACAGCACCGGATTCGCTGGACTCCGCCACCGACGACGAGATCTTCGACCTCATCGACCGTGATCTGGGCGTCTCCTGACCGGTGGTCCGGTCCCGCCGCTCCCAGGGGCGTTGTCGGCTCTGCCGCATCCCTTCCCCGCCACACCCATGCTCCTGACCACACCCGTGTCCACGTTCACGTCCGCGCTCCGCTTCCGTCCCGGGCGCCCCACCACACCGAACTGGAGTCGACCATGACCGAGGACAAGCTCCGTACCTATCTGCGGCGGGTCACGGCGGAACTGCAGCAGACCCGAGAGCGGCTCCGCGAGTCCGAGGACAAGCGCCGTGAACCGCTCGCGATCATCGGGATGGCATGCCGGCTGCCCGGTGGCGCCGACTCGCCGGACCGGCTGTGGCGGCTCGTCGCGGACGGCGTCGACGCCGTCGGTGGGCTGCCGACCGATCGGGGCTGGGACCTGGACGCCCTCTACGACCCCGACCCTGACAAACCCGGGACGACGTACACGCAGGAAGGCGCGTTCGTCTACGAGGCCGGGGACTTCGACCCCGCGCTCTTCGGTATCTCGCCGCGTGAGGCGCTGGCGATGGATCCGCAACAGCGGCTGCTGCTGGAAACCTCCTGGGAGGCGGTGGAACGGGCCCGCATCGACCCGTTGTCGTTGCGTGGCAGCCGCACCGGTGTCTTCATCGGTGGTCTGCCGACCGGCTACGGGGCGATGCTCCTCGACTCGGCCGAGGACCAGGGGTACGCGCTGACCGGTGGCACGGGCAGCGTCATGTCCGGGCGCGTCTCGTACGCCCTCGGGCTCCAGGGCCCGGCGGTCACCGTCGACACCGCGTGCTCGTCCTCGCTCGTCTCGCTGCACCTCGCCGCCCAGTCACTGCGGCAGGGGGACTGCTCCCTGGCGCTGGCGGGCGGCGCGGGCATCCTCGCGACTCCGGCCGGGTTCGTCGTCTTCGCCCGGCAGCGCGGGCTGGCTGTGGACGGCCGGTGCAAGGCGTTCTCGGACGCGGCCGACGGAATCGGCTGGGGCGAGGGCGCGGCTGTCGTCCTGCTGGAGCGGTTGTCGGATGCTCGGCGTCATGGGCGGCGGGTGTTGGCGGTGGTGCGGGGTTCGGCGGTTAATCAGGATGGTGCGTCGAATGGGTTGAGTGCGCCGAGTGGTCCGGCGCAGCAGCGGGTGATTCGGCAGGCGTTGGCGAGTGGGGGGTTGTCGGCGTCGGATGTGGATGTGGTGGAGGCGCATGGGACGGGGACGCGGTTGGGTGATCCGATTGAGGCGCAGGCGTTGTTGGGGGTGTTTGGGGGTGGGCGTGAGCGGCCGTTGTTTGTGGGGTCGTTGAAGTCGAATATTGGTCATACGCAGGCGGTTTCTGGTGTGGCTGGTGTGGTGAAGTCGGTGATGGCGTTGCGGGCGGGGGTGTTGCCGCGGACGTTGCATGTGGGTGAGGCGTCGTCGGAGGTGGACTGGTCGTCGGGTGCGGTGGAGTTGTTGCGGGAGGAGCGGGTGTGGCCGGTGACGGGGCGTCCGCGGCGTGTGGGTGTGTCGTCGTTCGGGATCAGTGGGACGAATGTGCATGTGATCCTCGAAGAGGCTGATGAGGCTGAAGGGTCTGGAGGGGTTGGGGAGTCTGAGGTTGAGGTGGGGCCTGTTTCGGGCCCTGTGCCTTGGACGGTGTCCGCGGCCACCGAGGCGGCTTTGCGTGGTCAGGCCCGCCGTCTCCACGACCACCTGAACGAGCACCCTGACCTCACCACCACCGACGTCGGACACGCCCTCGCCACCACCCGAGCCGCTCTCGAACACCGGGCGGTACTCGTCGCCGACGACCGGGACGGCTTTCTGAACCGGCTGCGCGCTCTGGCCGAGGACACCGAGATACCGGGCCTGGTCACGGGGGCCGGCACCAAGGCCAAGACGGTGTTCGTGTTTCCGGGTCAGGGGTCGCAGTGGGTGGGGATGGCGGTGGAACTGCTGGGTTCCTCGCCGGTGTTCGCGGCGCGGATGGCGGAGTGTGCGGAGGCACTGTCGGGGTTTGTGGACTGGTCGCTGCCCGATGTCCTGGGTGATGAGGCCGAGTTGGGCCGGGTGGATGTGGTTCAGCCGGTGTTGTGGGCGGTGATGGTGTCACTGGCGGAGGTGTGGCGGTCGTACGGTGTGGAGCCGGCGGCCGTCGTGGGCCACTCGCAGGGTGAGATCGCCGCCGCTGTGGTGGCGGGTGCCTTGTCGTTGGAGGACGGTGCCCGTGTGGTGGCCCTCCGTTCGCGGGCGATCCTCGCCCTGTCGGGCAAAGGCGGGATGGTCTCCGTGCAGCTGCCCGCGGACAACGTGCGGGAGGAGTTGGCCCGTTGGGGCGGCCGGATCGATCTGGCGGCGGTCAACGGCCCGGCCTCGGTAGTCGTCGCGGGCGAGACCGGAGCGCTGGACGAACTGCTGGCCTGGGCGCAGGAACAGGGCGTTCGGGCACGTCGAATCGCCGTCGACTACGCCTCGCACTCCTTCCAAGTGGAGGGCCTGCGGGCGGAGTTGGCCGAACTGCTGGCCGACGTGACGCCGGTGTCCTCGCAGGTGGCCTTCTACTCGGCGGTGACCGGAGAGCGGGTCGACACGGAGAGCCTGGACGGGGACTACTGGTTCCGGAATCTGCGGCAGCCGGTGGAGTTCGAGCGGGTGACACGGCTGCTCCTGGAGCAGGGGCACGACGTCTTCGTCGAGGTGAGCCCCCACCCCGTACTCACGGCCGCTGTGCAGGAGACGGCCGAGTCGGCCGGCCGGGACGTGGCTGTCACCGGAACACTCCGCCGCGGCGAGGGCGGGTCCGAGCGGCTGCTGCTGTCGTTGGGCGAGGCGTACGTCCGGGGCGCCGGTGTCGTCTGGCAGGAGTGGTTCGCGGGGAGCGGCGCCAGGCCGGTGGACCTGCCCACCTACGCCTTCCAGCACCGCCGCTTCTGGATGGAGCTGCCGGACGGTGTCGGAGCACGCGCCACGGCCGGCCGGGCGATCGACGACTGGCGTTACCGCGTGACCTGGCGACGCGTCAGTGCCTCCGCCCGCGCCGCAGAGGGAACACCCCTGTCGGGACGCTGGCTGCTGGTCGTCCCCCAGGGCGGCGACGGGGCAGAGATCGCGGCGGCGCTGCGCGCGGCGGGTGCCGACCTGGACGTCTCCACCAACGCGACCCTCGGTACGGACATCGCGGACCACGGCGGTACGTACGCCGGTGTCGTCTCCCTTCCGGAGACGGCCGGTGACGCCCTCGCCCTGACCCGCGCCCTGCGCGCGGCGGACGTGAACGCGCCGCTGTGGTGGCTGACCCGGGGGGCCGCGGCCGTGGCCACCAGTGACGCCGTACGGTCGGAGGCGACCCGGCTGTGGGGGCTCGGCCAGGTGCTGGGCCTCGAACATCCCGACTGGTGGGGTGGTCTCCTCGACCTGCCGCGCGACTGGAGCGAGAGCGTCGCCACGCTGCTGCCGTCCCTGCTCTCGGGTGCCGCCGCGGGGGAGGACCAGCTGGCCATCCGTGGCCCCGCGGCCTACGCGCGGCGGCTGGTGCGGGCTCCGCTCGCCGACCGTGGGCCGGTACGGCCCTGGAAACCGCGCGGCACGGTACTGATCACGGGCGGCACCGGCGGAATCGCCGCCCATCTGGCCCGCTGGCTGGCCGCCGAGGGCGCGGAGCACCTCCTGCTCGTCAGCCGCCGGGGCGCCTCCGCGCCCGGGGCCGACGAACTCGCCCAGGAACTGCGGGCGCTCGGCGCCGAGGTGACGTTCGCGGCCTGCGACGTGGCCGACCGGGACGCCCTGGCCGCCGTACTGGCGGACGACATACCGCCGTCGTGGCCCCTGAGCGCCGTCATCCACGCCGCCAGTTCCACGAGTTACGGTCCTGCCCTCGCCGTCGAACCGCAGGAGCTGACGGACGGCATGGCCGCCAAGGCGGAGGGCGCCCGCCACCTGGACGAACTCACCGCCGGTCTCGACCTCGACGCGTTCGTGCTCTTCTCGTCCGGCGCCGCCGTCTGGGGCAGCGCCGGCAACGCGACCTACGCCGCCGCCAACGCCTACCTCGACGGGCTCGCTTACGAGCGGCGGGCACGCGGGCTGACGGCGACCTCGCTCGCCTGGGGCGGCTGGGCCGATGGCGGCATGCTGGAAGGCTTCGGAGCGCTCGCCGACCAACTGGACCGTATGGGCGTACGGCAGATGCGGCCCGAGTCGGCGATCGAGGTGATGCGGGAGGCCGTCGAACACGGCGAGACCGCGCTGACGGTCAGTGACATGGACTGGGCGCGGTTCGCGCCCGTCTACGCCCTGTCCCGGCGCCGCCCGCTGATCGAGGAGATCCCCGAGGCGGCACGCGCGTTGCGCGGCGAATCCGACGCCGACCGCGCTTCCAGCGATGACGGCACCGCCGCCGGCCGACTGCGCGAGCGCCTCGCCGGACTCACCGAGCCGGACAGGCGTGCCGTACTGCTTGACCTGGTGCGTACCCGGGCGGCGGCGGTGCTGGGCCATGCGGAGGTGGCGGAGATCGCGGCCGGCCGGCCGTTCAAGGATCTGGGGTTCGACTCGCTGACGGCGACCGAACTGCGTAACCGCCTCAACGCCGCGACCGGTCTGCGGCTGCCCGCCACCCTGGTCTTCGACCATCCCACCCCCACCGCCCTCGCCACCCTCCTGCACCAGGAACTGCTGGGCGGCGCGGAAGCAGCGGGTCCCGCGCTGCCGCCCGCCCGCCTGCCCGTGGACGACGACCCGCTCGCCGTCGTCGGGATGGCCTGCCGCTACCCGGGTGGTGTCACCGGCCCCGAGGATCTGTGGCGTCTGGTCACCGAAGGCCGGGACGAGATGGCGGACTTCCCCGTGGACCGGGGCTGGGACGCGCTGGCCCTCTACGATCCCGGACGCCAGACCACCCTCTCCGGACAGGGCGCCTTCCTCCACGACGCGGGCGACTTCGACGCGGAGTTCTTCGGTATCTCGCCCCGTGAGGCGCTCTCCATGGACCCGCAGCAGCGACTGCTGCTCGAAGCGTCGTGGGAGGCCGTCGAACGGACCGGCATCGACCCGCTGTCCCTGCGCGGCAGCCGCACCGGCGTGTTCGTCGGCGGCACCCCGCAGGAGTACGGCGCCCTGCTGATGAACTCCCCTTCCCTGGCGAGCGGTTACGCACTGACCAGCTCGTCCGGCAGTGTCATGTCCGGCCGGGTGTCGTATGTGCTGGGTCTTGAGGGTCCGGCGGTGACGGTGGACACGGCGTGTTCGTCGTCGTTGGTGGCGTTGCATCTGGCGGGGCAGGCGCTGCGGGCGGGGGAGTGCGACCTCGCCCTCGCCGGCGGCGTCACCGTCATGGCGACGCCCGGGGCGTTCGCCGAGTTCGCCAACCAGGGCGGGCTGTCCTCCGACGGTCGGTGCAAGGCGTTCGCGGACGCGGCCGACGGCACCGGCTGGGGCGAGGGCGTGGGGATGCTGGTGGTGGAGCGGCTGTCGGACGCGCGACGCAACGGCCATCGGGTGCTGGCGGTGATCCGGGGTTCGGCGGTGAACCAGGACGGCGCGTCGAACGGGCTGACCGCGCCCAACGGTCCTTCCCAACAGCGGGTGATCCGGGCGGCGTTGGCGAGTGCGGGGCTGACGACCGCTGATGTGGACGCGGTGGAGGCGCACGGCACGGGGACCCGGCTGGGGGATCCGATCGAGGCGCAGGCCCTGCTGGCGACGTACGGCCGCGACCGCCCCGAGGACCGGCCCCTGTGGCTCGGCTCCATCAAGTCCAACATCGGCCACACCCAGTACGCCGCCGGTGTCGCCGGGGTCATCAAGACCGTGCTGGCGATGCGGGAGGGTGTGCTGCCACGCACGCTGCACGTGGACGAGCCGACGCGGCAGGTGGACTGGTCCGCCGGTACGGTACGGCTGCTGACGGAGCATCAGCCCTGGCCGGAGACCGGGCGCCCGCGCCGGGCCGCCGTGTCGTCGTTCGGCATCAGTGGCACCAACGCCCATCTCGTCCTCGAACAGGCACCCGAGCAGGAACCCGGGCAGGGACCGGAGCCGGCGACAGGGCCGGAAGCAACCCCGGAAGCGCCGCGTCCCGCGGGCGTCGTGCCCTGGCTGGTCTCCGGCCACACCGAAGCCGCCCTGCGCGACCAGGCCGCACGTCTCCTCGCCGATCTGAGGGCACGCCCCGGCACCACCCCGCTGGACGTCGCCCGCTCGCTCGCCACCACGCGCAGCGCTCTCGCCCACCGCGCGGCCGTCGTCGCCGACGACCTCCCCGCGCTGGTCGAGGGCCTGGAGTCGCTCGCCGCCGGCACGCCGGCCACCACCGCCGAGGTGATCCGGGGCGTCGTGCGCGAAACCCCGCTCGCCGTCGTCTTCCCCGGTCAGGGATCCCAACGGGTGGGCATGGGCCGTGAGTTGTACGAGCGTCACCCCGTCTTCGCCGTCGTCTTCGACGCGATCTGCGCGGAGTTCGACGGGCTGCTGCCCCGCCCGCTGCGCGACGTCGTTCTCGCCGCCGACCCCGGACGGCCAGGGGAACTGGACCGGACCGAGTTCACCCAGCCCGCCCTCTTCGCCGTGGAGGTGGCGCTGTACCGGCTTCTGGAGAGCTGGGGCATCCGTCCCGACGTGCTGATCGGCCACTCCGTCGGAGAACTCGCCGCCGCCCACGTCGCCGGAGTCTGGTCACTCGCCGACGCCTGCCGTGTGGTCGCCGCGCGTGGCCGGCTGATGCAGGCGCTGCCGCCCGGCGGAGTCATGCTGGCCGTCCAGGCGCCCGAGACCGAGGTGGTCGGGGTACTGGCCTCCCACTCGGACCGCAGTGTCGGCATCGCCGCGGTCAACGGCCCCTCCTCGGTGGTCGTCTCCGGCCCACAGAGCGAGATCCTCGGGGTCGCGGCCGAGTTCGTCGGGCGTGGCTACCGGACCAAGACGCTCGCGGTGAGCCACGCCTTCCACTCCTCGCTCATGGAGCCCATGCTCGCGGACTTCGCCTCGGAACTGGCGCGGGTCACCTTCCACGAGCCCGAACTGACCGTCATCTCCAACATCACCGGAACCGCGGCCTCCGCGGCCGAACTGTGCGCACCCGGCTACTGGGTCAGGCACGTGCGCGACACGGTCCGGTTCGCCGGCGGGCTGCACACGCTGCTCGACCGGGGGGTCCGCACCTTCCTGGAGGTGGGCCCGGGCGGCGCCCTGACCGCGATGGCCGAGGAGACCGCGGCCGACCACGCCCCGTCCGCCGTGACCTGCCTGGCCGCCCTGCGCGGAGGAGACCTCGAAGAGGCCGACGCCCTGGTCGCGGCGGTCGCGCGGCTCGCCGTCGAGGGCACCCCGGTCGACTGGGACGCGTACTTCGCGGGCACGGGCGCCCGTACGGTCCCGCTGCCGACGTACGCCTTCCAGCACCGCCGCTTCTGGCTCCGCGTACTGGGTGGCGGTGGCGTCGGCCGGGACGCGTCGGCCGTCGGTCTGGCCGCGGTGGACCATCCGATGCTCGGTGCCGTCACCGCGCTGCCCGCCTCCGGTGGAGTGCTGCTCACCGGTCGGCTCGACCTCGCCGGACACCCCTGGCTGGCCGACCACGCGCTGGCCGGCACCCCGCTGCTGCCCGGCACGGCCTTCGTCGAACTGGCCCTGCACGCCGGCGAGCACGTGGGCTGCGACCGGCTCGACGAACTCGTCATCCACGCGCCCCTGCCGCTGCCGTCGGCCGAACGCGCCGGATTCGCCCTCCAGTTGACGGTCGAGGCCGCGGACGACAGCGGCCGACGGCCCTTCACCGTCCACGCCAGGTCCGAGGAGAATTCCGACCTGCCGTGGACCCGGCACGCCACCGGTCTCCTTGCCCAGGACACCCCGACAGCCGAACCCGACACGGACACCACCGCTCACCCGCCGGCCGACGCCCGCCGGGTACCGCTGGACGACTTCTACGACAGGACCGCCGCAGCGGGCCTCGAATACGGCCCGGCCTTCCACGGCCTCACCGATCTCTGGCAGGCGGCGGGCACACTCCACGCCCGGGTGGTCCTGCCCGACGACGCAGGGACCGACTCCCGTACGGATCCCGACGACGGCACGCACACCACCGACGGGTACGCAGTCCACCCGGCGCTCCTGGACGCGGCACTCCAGCCCCTGGCCCTCGGCATCCTGGGCGCGGACGGTCCCGGAGGCACCGCGGTCCCGGCCGGACTGCCCTTCGCCTGGTCGGGCGTACGGCTGTACGCGACCGGCGCGGACGAACTGTACGTCCGGCTCTCGCCCACCGGGGACGGCGCGGTCCGCGTCCACCTGACCACCCCCGACGGCCGTCCCGTCCTGACCGTCGATTCCCTGACCCTGCGCACTCCCTCGGCCGTCCCGGAGCGCGTCACCGCACACGAGAACGAGCCGCTGTACCGGCTGGAGTGGCCGACCGCGGTGCCCGCATCCGCGACCGGCCAGGCTCCCGGAGCATGGGGCACGCTCGGCCTCGATCCGCGCGAACTGCGGCCCCGCCTGGCCACCGCCACCGGTCTGGACGTCGTCCCCTACCTCGACCGCCAGTCCCTCACCGAGTCGCTCGACAGTGGTGCGCCGGCCCCCACCGCAGTCGTCGTCTTCTGCGACGCGCCGGAGACCGACAACGCGGCCACCGCAGCCCGCGACGCCACCCGGGAGGTGCTCGCCACCCTGGGCCCGTGGCTCGCCGACGACCGGCTGGCCGGCATCCGACTGGTGCTCGTCACCCACGGCGCGGTCGCCGTCGGCCCGCACGACCGGGGGCCACGACCGTCCTCCGCCGCCGTGTGGGGCCTGGCCCGAGCGGCCCAGGCCGAGCATCCGGGCCGGATCGTCCTGGTCGACCTGGACGAGGACGACACCTCGCTCGCCGCCCTGCCGGGCGCACTCGCGACGGGCGAACCGCAACTGGCCCTGCGTGCCGGCACCGCCCACCTGCCTCGGCTGACCCGACTCCCCGCGACGCCCGCGGAACCGGCCGTTCCCCCGGGCGGGCGGCCGACGCGGTTCGACGCACACGGCACCGTCCTGGTCACCGGCGCGACCGGAGCCCTCGGCGCCCTCGTGGCCCGGCACCTCGTCACCCGACACGGTGTACGGCACCTGCTGCTGGCCGGCAGGCGCGGGTCGGCCGCGCCCGGAGCGGACACCCTGACCGCCGAACTCACCGACGCCGGCGCCCGGGTCACGTTCGCCGCGTGCGACGTCGCCGACCGTGAGGCGCTCGACCGGCTCCTCGCCGGGATCCCCGCCGAACATCCCCTCACCGGAGTCGTCCATCTCGCCGGAGTGGTGGACGACGGTCTCGTCACCGACCTGACTTCCGCGCGACTCGACAGCGTCCTGCGTCCCAAGGCCGACGCGGCCTGGCACCTGCACGACGCCACCGCAGGACACGAACTGACGGCCTTCGTGCTGTTCTCCTCCGCCGCGGGAGTGCTGGGCAGCCCCGGCCAGGCCAACTACGCGGCGGCCAACGCCTTCCTCGACGCCCTGGCCCAGCACCGCCGGGCCGCGGGGCGGCCCGCGCTCTCCCTCGCCTGGGGCCCCTGGCAGGGCACCGGCGGCATGGCCGACGCACTCGACGCGTCCGCACGCGTCCGGCTCGGCGGCAGCGGGCTGCTGCCCTTCACCGCCGAGTTCGGACTGGAGGCCCTGGACCGGGCCATGGCGGAACCGGACGAGCCGCTGCTCGTTCCTCTCCGTCTCGCGCTCAGGTCCGCCGAAGCGATGCCCGCGGAACGGATTCCGGCCGTCCTGCGCGGCCTTGTCCGTGCCGCCGCTCCCCGCCGGGCCTCCGTCCGCGCCGGCAACCACGGCGGTGACCGGACGGGGGCCACGGGGCTCGCCGGTCTCGACCCCGCCATTCGCGAGGAGGCGCTGCTGGAACTCGTGCGCGCCGAGGCCGCCCGGGTGCTGGGGCACAGCGGCATCGACGCCGACCGGGCCTTCGGCGAGCTGGGATTCGACTCCCTCACCTCCGTCGAGCTGCGCAACCGGCTCGCCGCCGTCACCGGACTGCGGCTCCAGCCCACCCTCGTCTTCGACCATCCGACCCCTACGGCGCTGGTCAAGGCCCTCAACCGGCAGTTCACCGCCCCCGCCGACGAGCCCGGGCGCGCCGCTGCCCCGACCGACCCGGCCACCGCCGTCGCGGGCGCCGTCGAGGCCCTCTACCGGCATGCCCTCACCGTCGGCCGCTACGACCAGGCGGGCAAGGTCCTGATGAACTCGGCGGGCCTGCGCCCCGCGTTCACCTCGGCCGACCAGGTCGGCAGCGCCCCGGGGCTGGTCAAACTCGGCGACGGAGACCAGTACCCGGCCCTCGTCGGCCTGCCGTCGACCTCCGTGTGGGCCAGCGATCAGGAGTTCGTCAGCCTCGCCCGGCCGTTGCGCGGCCTGCGAAGCACCTACTCCCTGATGATGCCGGGATTCACCGCCGACGAACTCGTCGCCGGCAGCGTCGAGGCGGTCGTCGAGCATGCGGCCCGCACGATCCTCCGGGACCTGGACGGTGCTCCGTTCGCCCTGGCCGGCCGCTCCTCCGGAGGGTCACTCGCCTACGCGGTCGCCACCCGTCTGGAGGAACTCGGAACCCCCGCCACCGGCGTGGTCATGCTGGACACCTACCTGGCAGGCACCCCGCAGACCGACTACATCGTCCATGTCATGGAGGAGCGTTCCCTCGAACGGGAGACCGAGTTCGGACGCATGACCGGTATGCGGCTCACCGCGATGGCCTCGTACTTCGCCCTCTTCGAGACCTGGCGGCCACGGCCCGTCGACACCCCGGTACTCCTGCTCCGCGCCTCCGAACTGATCCCCGCCGACTCCGGCCAGCCGCGCATTGTCCCCGACGAGTGGCAGACCGTGTGGCCGGTACCGCTGGACGTGGTGGACGTCCCCGGCGACCACCACTCCATGATCGAGCAACACGGAGAGACCACCGCGCGGACCCTGCACGACTGGCTCAGGAACCGGACAGGGCGCGCCTGACGTTCTGATGGCCGCCCTCGGCTCGGCCCCGAGGCGGCGAACGGCACGCATCGGCGGGTCCCGGCACTCCGGGACCCGCCGACCTGCGTCCGCTCGTCCGCGGACGACGTGCCGCGGGGTTGTAGGCCGACCCGACGTTCCGGGTGTCGGACCACGAACACTGGACGGAACCGCTGTACCAGTCCGGGTCGGCGTTGCTCCACGAACACCGGCTGCCCGTGCCGTAGGCGCCGGTGTGGATGCACAGACTGCCGCTGGCGCACTCCCACGCCTGCGACGTGGCACTCGCGGAACCCGGGGCGATCAGGCCCAGGGTGGCCGTGGCGAAGGTGAGCGACGCGGCGACGAGGGCCCTGCGGGGTGAGCGGCTGGACTTCCGGTCGTGCTCCTGCTCGTACGAGGACATGCCGTGCCTTTCTCGTGGACGGTGCCAACGGGCCTACGGCTGGCGGGAATTCATGGTCCCGACCCGACATCCTGGTGTCATGCTCATGCTCATGCTCATGTGCGTGTGGTGACACTTCGCAGGTCGGCAACGGTGGCCCGCGGAGAGACGGATGCTCCGCTTTCACTTCACGTCCGAGGACCTCACCAAGGTCAGAGTCGCGACCGAACCACACGCGCTCTGGGAGATCGCGGTCAGTCTGCACCGGCTCCAGATCCGCGAAGGCCGCTGGGCCTACGCCCCCTGGTTCCGCACCGCCCGTGCCTCGTTGCGCTGGGCCGGGCTCGAACCGGCGGTGAGGACCTTCCTGTTGCCCCTCTTCCCGCGCGCCGGCTGCTTCCCCGACTTCCTGACGCCACCGGAAGGCGCCCAAGGACTGGACGCCGGGCTGAAGGCCGTTCTGGCGACGCCGTACGAGCGGGTCGTCAGGGAGACCGACGCGCTCACCCGGGCCGTCGGTGTCCCGGTCCGGGCATCCCGGCTCGCCGAGCCGGACATGCGCGAAAACTCGTGTGCGCCCTGCGTGCCTCCTACTGTGCCGTGATCGCCCCGCACGAGGAGCGCATCCAGGAGCGCCTGCACGCCGAGCGGGTCCGCCACGCCCACACCCTCTTCCATGCCCGGACCGACGGCATGCTCGCCGGGCCGGGCCCCACGATCCACTGGCGGCCACCGGTCCTGGAGATCGATCCGCATCCGGAGCACCGCGACGTCCGCCTCGACGGGCAGGGGCTGCTCCTGATCCCCTCCTGCTTCTGCTGGCACGCGCCCATCGCCGTGGCCGACTCCGGGCTCCCGCCCGTTCTGCTCGACCCCCTCCACCACCTGCCGGCGACGATTCCGCACGCCGAATCTCCTCCGCTGCACGTGCTGCTCGGCACGACCCGCCCCGCCATTCCGAGAGCCTGCGCGACCGGCTCCACCACCACCGAGGCCGCCCGCCGGGCCGGCGTGACACCCACGACGGTAGCCATCACACCGCCGTACTGCGCGACGCCGGCCTTGATCACCAGCCACCGCCACGCCAACACGGTCCCGCACCCCCTGACTCCGCTGGGAGCGGCCCTCCTGCGAACGGGGGCGGGCGGCTGCTGACCTCCGTACGAACGGCCGCCCCGGCGGCGGCTGTACCTGCGACCGGCTCGGTCGACGGCCTTGGGGGAGGCGCCGGCCACCGTCATGCCCACGAGACAGTTGACGGGGCCGACGACCGGATCAGGGCGACGGCGACTTGTTCGGCGGCGCACTGATGTCTGTTGGCGCGCGGGTGTGGCCCGGATTGTCCTTCGCTGGGCCCCTGTGGGTGCAGTTGGCGCGTGTGGCGGGTGGGATCGCGAAAATTCATGTGCTTAATGTGGCGAACTTGTGGGTACCGCGTGGGCAAGATGTGTTGAGATCATGCGCACGACACTTGGTGAGTGGCGGCATGTCGGACGTCGCGCTCGGGGGACGCGCCAAAGGCCTGCCGACACGTCGTCATCTGTCGGGCGTACCTTCCAGTTGGACGGACCGGACGAACTATGAGTACGAGCGACTTACCCGACCCCGCGCCGAACTCGGCGCCGCCGCCACCCGCCGCTGGGACCCCGGTGGTCGGGGATGCCGTGGGCGCGATGCGCAACGCGCGCGCCCAACTTGCCGAACTCCTGGGCCGTACACCGGAGTCGGTCTCGGCCATCAGCCGCGACGGGACGGGCTGGCAGGTCGACGTCGAGGTGGTGGAGCTGGAGCGCATCCCCGATTCCACCAGTGTCCTTGCCGTCTACCGGGTGAGGCTGGACGCCGACGGCCTCCTTCTCGGCTACGCCCGCAGCCGCCGCTACACCCGAGGCCAGGTCGACCGGCAGTGAGGGCGTACGAGGCGGCCCGCGCGACGCCGGTCCATCGCCTCCCTCCGTGTGACGTGGCCCCCTGTGCACGACTGCCCCGCCCGCTGTCGCGACGTCCGTGTGTCTGCGACGCCCTCGTATCCCTGACCCGGCTGAGCCGGTCCGGGATCCCGGACCGGCTGTCGTACGCCGACCGCACGACAGTCCACCGCCGACGTTCGCCCCGCACACCCTCGCCCCCCATCTCCGAGAGGGAACCTCACCGATGACCGTGCTCACCCAGACCGCCGCCCCCCGTGCCCAGAAGACCGACGGAGGCCTCTACGACATCCTCGACCTGATCCTTGACCGCGGACTCGTGATCGATGTCTTCATCCGAGTGTCGGTGATCGGCATCGAGGTCCTGCGTGTCGACATCCGCATCGTGATCGCCAGCGTCGACACCTACCTGCGCTTCGCGGCGGCGACCAATCGCCTCGACCTGGAGAACCGCGGTACGCCGGTGGTGGCCGCGGCGCCCGCGGTGCTCACGCCGGGCCTGCCCACCGCCGCGGCATACGGAGGGCAGGCGGCTGTGTTGCCGGGCGTCGCGGTGGCTCCCGCTCCCGGCGGTGTCGTCAGGCAGGGGCAGCCCGTCACCGCCTGGCCGTCCGGAACCGGTGCCGCGGTCCCGGGCGTCGGGAACCTGGGACAGGCGGTGGGACAGGCACTCGGGACGGTCGGACAGACTGTCGGCGGCGTCGTCGGCGCCGTCACACCAACCGTCGGAGGGCTGGTCGGCAGTGTGGCGCCGACGGTCGGAGGGCTGGTCGGCGGTGTGGCGCCGACGGTCGGAGGGCTGGTCGGCACGGTGGGTCAGACGGCCGGCACCGTGGTGGGCGCTGTCGCCCCGGCAACGGTGACCGGAGTGAGCACCGTCGTCCCGGCGGCCGGTACCGCGGCCCTGGTGACGGATCTCGCGGCACACGGCGTCGACGAGATCGGTGCTGTGGAACAGGCGACGGCGCGCACCGCGCAGGAAGTGGTCGACGCCTCGGGTCCCACGGCAGCCGGCCAGGAGCAAGCTCCCACCGCCGCACGCGGCAGGACCCGGGGCGGCAAGGGACAGCCGGGCGGGGAGGCCTGACGGATGCCGCTCTACCTCTACGCGGTCACGGACGCGGACCATCCGCTGCCCGTCGACGGTGCCACCGGAATCGGGGCCTCGCCCGCGCCCCTGAGGGCCGTGCGCGCCGCCCGGGTGGCCGCCGTCGTCAGCGAGGCGCCGGCGCAACTACGCGCCAAACGAAGAGATCTGATGGCCCATCAGAATGTGCTGCTGATGCTCGGCGCCGCCGGTGCCGTGTTACCCCTGCGCTTCGGCACACTTGCCCCCGACGACAGCGCGGTCCGCCGCGCGCTGGCGGACCAGGAGTCGTTGTTCACCGAGCGGCTCCGAGACGTCGAGGACCGCGTCGAGTTCAATGTGAAGGCCCTGCAGGACGAGGACACCGCCCTGCGCGATGTCCTGCGGGGCAGCGCCGAAGCCCGGCGTCTGAGCGCCCTCACACGGGACGGCGCGGGCTCGCACGACGACCAGGTGGCCCTCGGCACGGTCGTCGCCGCCGGGGTCGAGGCGCTCCAGGCGCAGCACGCCCAGGACATCGCCCGCCGACTGGAGCCGCTGGCGCACCGCACCGCCGCGGGTGATCCGGCGGGCGAGGTCTTCCTGAACCTGAGCCTGCTGATCGAACGCGGGCAGGCCGACGCGTTCGCCGCGTCCGTGGGCAGGGTTGCCGAGAGCCTCGGTCACGGGCTCGAACTCCGCGTGACCGGGCCTCTTCCGCCCTACAGCTTTGTCTGACCGTGTGACCGAACCTTCCCCCCACCACTACCACCTCCCGACTGTAAGGAGAGCCCCGTATGGGTCTGCTGAGCGGCCTGCTCGGTCTGCCGCTGGCTCCGCTGCGCGGGGTCGGCTGGGTGCTGGAACAGGTGGTGCAGGAAGCGGAACGGCAGTACGCCGACCCGGCCCCCATTCACCGTGAGCTGGCCGAACTGGAGACCGATCTGCTGGCCGGCCGGATCACCGAGGAGGAGTTCAGCCTCCGGGAGGACGAACTCCTGGATCGTCTGGAGCAGATCACGGCCGACAGCGGCGAGGATCCGGCCGACCCCGGCGGTCCGGCACTACAGGAAGGCCCCCCATGACCGACGCTCTCACTCGGCGGTCAGGTGCCCTGTCGCCCCAACCGGGCGGCGCGGGCAGTCTGGCCGACATTCTGGAACGCGTCCTCGACAAAGGGGTCGTGATCGCAGGGGACATCAAAATCAACCTGCTCGACATCGAACTCCTCACCATCAAACTGCGGTTGCTCGTCGTCTCCGTCGACACCGCGCGCGAGATGGGCATCGACTGGTGGGAGCACGACCCGACGCTGTCCTCTCGCGCCATACGCCCCGCTCCGTCGCCCGACCCCGCCCGCACGGCGGAACTCGCCGCCGAGAACGCCCGCCTTCGCGCCGAACTCCAGTCGCTCAACGCCCGGTTGAAGGAACCAGATGATCTCTGAGTACGACACCGCACCCCCGGCAGACCTCACCGAAGCGGTCTACGCGTACGCGGTACTGCTGCGGAACGAGGCGGCCGAGCGGGCCGCCCGGGAGCTGCGCGGCGTCGACGGGCTGCCGGTACGGATCCTGCGCGGTGGCGACACCGCCGCAGTCGTCAGCGACGTACCCGCCGACGCCTTCACCGAAGAGGCCATCGCGCGGCGGCTCGACGACATCGCCGACCTGGAACGCCTGGCCCGCGACCATCACCAGGTGATCGCCGCACTGGCCGGGCGGACTGCGGTACTGCCCCTCCGGTTGGCCACGGTGTACCTCGACGACGACAGCCTGCTGCGGCGTCTGCACGCCGACGCCGGCCACTTCCGCACCACCCTGAACCAGCTGGAGGGCCACGACGAATGGGGCGTCAAGATCTACGCCCGCCCACCGGCCACTGCCCCGTCCCCGGCGGACCGGCCACGCTCCGGACGTGACTACCTGCGCGTGCGCCGCACAAGCAGGGACGGCCACGCCCTCGCCCTCCAGGCCGCCGCCGACCTCGGCGCGCTGGTGGACCGTACGCTCGCGGAAGCGAGGCTGGCCACCGACGTACGGCACCATCGTCCCCAGTCTGGCGCCCTGTCGGCGAAGCCGGGGGAGAACGTCGTCAACGCGGCCTATCTGGTCCCGCGACAGCACACGCGGAGCTTCCAGGACCGCGTGGAGCTGCTCGCCGCGGGGACTGCCGGCGTCCAACTCGAGATCACCGGACCCTGGGCCCCGTACTCCTTCGCCTCGCCCCCACCGGAACAGGCCGAACCGGCGGACCCCGCGATCCCGCGGACCACGCCGTGACGGCCGGTGGTCCGCCCCATGGGGAGGTCGCCCTGGTCGATCTCCTCGACCGGCTCCTGGCCGGCGGTGTGGTCATCACGGGGGACCTCAGCCTCTGCATCGCGGACGTGGAACTGGTCCGGATCTCCCTGCGCGCCCTGCTCACCTCGGTCGAGGGAGCCACGGAAGGAATCCTGACGTGACATCACACGGCGATCCCGGACAGTCCCCGGCCCGACGCCTCGACCTGGACAAGGACACGGTCGAACGCGACCTCGTCCGACTGGTGCTCACCGTCGTGGAGTTGCTGCGTCAGCTCATGGAACGCCAGGCCATCCGCCGCGTGGAGAGGAACAACCTGACCGAGGAACAGGAGGAACGCATCGGCATGACGCTCATGATCCTCGACGACCGTATGACCGAACTGCGCGAGCGCTACGGCCTGAGCCCCGAAGACCTGAACCTCGACCTCGGCCCACTCGGCCCCCTCCTGCCGCGGCGGGAGGAGCGCCACTGAGACGCTCGGCAGGCTCAGTACCCCGGGGCCCTCGTGCAGTAGCCACTCGAAGCGTTCGCGGAGGTCGGGGAGGTTGCGGATCTCGTCGAGGAAGTGACCGACCGCGCTCACCCCGAAGTCGCGGATGACCTCGCGCACAGCCATCGCCGTCCCGTCCGTGACACAGGGCGCGTACGAGAGAGGGGGACGACGACGAGGACGTCCTGCGCCACCACCGGCACTACACCGCCCTGCCACCGGACATGAACCCCCGCGACGAGGGTTTCGCGGTGTCGATGGCGACGTTCGGCCTTGGGTTGCCGTTACCCGGCGCTGAGGGTGAGGGTGAAGCCGCCGTCGAGCAGGTCGTCCGGGGTGTCGGTGTCGGTCGTCGCCCGCAGATGGGCGTGGTAGGCCTGGTGGCGCCCACGCGGGCGGCCCGCCGAGGGCATACCCCGATCGGCGTCGACCGTCCGTGTACGGTTCCCACGCCTGGACGGGCGCGGCGAGAGCCGGTCGTGTCCGGTGTCCGCCGCGCCGCCGTATGTGTCAGGTGACGAGCAGGCGGTTGAAGAACGAACGGTAGTGGCGCAGTGCCAGGCGCAGGTCCTCGGTGTCCGCCTCTTCGCCCCGGTTCCACTGTCCTTCCAGTTCCTGTCTGTGGTCGGCGAACGTCGCGGCCAGCTTCTGCATCACCTCGGCGACGAGGGCGTCGGCGGTGTGCACGGCGTCGCGTGGGTCGTCCACGAACTCGTTCTGCACCTCCTGCCAGCGCGTGCGGAACCCCTCCTCGTCCTCCGGGGTCAGGAGCTGGGGGACCTCGTCCTGAGTGCTCGGGCCGGCTCCCGTTGGCTCGTCCTCGCCGGCCTCGCTGGGTGTGTCCGTGCTCTCGCCGGGGAAGGTCGGCACTTCGGCCGACGTGTTCGCCGTGTCCCGCGGTGTGTATGTGTCGCGAGGGTGGGCGAGGTCTTCGGTGGACAGGCCGCCCACAGCGGCGGTGTCCGGTGCGTCTTCGCGTTGCATCACTTCTCCGTTCCTGGACGCCTGGGCTTGCCGGATCGGGACGACGGGCTGTCACCGATCCGTTCAGGCCGGGGCGTGGCGGGGCTCGCCGCCATCGGAGAGCAGCTCGTCGAACAGGGTCCGGTAGTGCACCATGGCACCCCGCAACTGTTCGGTGGTCGCCTCATGACGGGTGCTCAGCACATTGACGTCGTGGGCGGCCTGGTAGTGCTCCAGTGTGCGGCCGTGCTCGACCGACAGGTCCTTGAGCTGTTGCTCGAAGTCCTGGGTCGGGTAGCCGCGCTCGTGCATCAGGGAAGTCACCAGACGGTCCGCGTCGTGCACGGCATCCTCCGGACGGTCCACGAACTCGTCCTGCACGCTGGTCCAGTCCTGGGTGTACCGATCCCTGACCCTGCCGTCGAGCGGCTTGATGTCCAGCGAGTCGTGCCGCTTCTCGCGGGCCCTGAGTTCGCGCTCCCCGGCCATACGGCTGTCGGCATCGTCCACCGTTCGTCCGTACTCCGGGCCGAAACGCTCGCGCAGCTTCTGGCGGCGCATGAGCAACCAGGCCGCCCCGGCAGCCATGACGATCAGCACCACGATGGGAATGATGATCGCTAGAAGTGTCCCTGTTGACATCGGCAGACCGCCTAACCTGCGCCCTATATCTTACTCTTTATGCGAGTATCCAATGCTTTGTAGCTTAAACAATGATTTGGCAATCAATTGCTGCGCTCAGGTGTGCGAGCCGGTTGAGGTGCCCTGCCGAGCGGCTCGCCCGAGCCGCCGTCGGTCGACGCGGAAGCCGCCAGGGGTGCCCGGATACATAGAGGGATCGTGACGGGGCACTCGTGTTCTCCCGACCAACAAGAGGAGCCGACTCATGATCATTGCCGCAGTTGTTGGAGTGTGTGTGCTCCTGGCCGTGCTGGCCTTCTTCGTCCCGCGCCTCTCCCGCCACCCCGAACGCGGCACGCAGCGTACGCTCGGCGCCGGCGCGCGGGCCGGCGGCAAGGCGCCCGGCATCCTGGGCCGGATTTTCAGCAAGCCGTTCCACACGAGTTCCCGCGCCGTGGGGCGTAGCGGCTCGGCCGGTCGTCGCACCCGCCGCCGCATGCCCTTCTGACCTGGCCGAGGCGATGCCGATCGGCATGGCTGTCCGGGGCGGGTGAGGCATCCACGGTTGGTGCCGGATCCTGCCCCGGACAGTCCAATCGCGTGCGTACACCGGTACTCAGTACACAGGCTGATGGGGGAGTGGTGTCATGAACGGTGAACAGGCCGACAGGCTGCTGGACGGGCTGACCGTGGACACCAGCCAGGAAGAGCGACCGATCCTGCTGGACGGGACAGGCCGCCCCCTCAAGACCTGGCGCGAGAACCACCCCTACGACCGCAAGGTCGATCGCGCCGAGTACGAGCGGCTCAAGCGCGTCCTGCAGATCGAGCTGCTCAAGCTCCAGCGGTGGGTCAAGGACACCGGCGCACGCGTGATCGTCGTGTGTGAAGGGCGTGACGCGGCGGGCAAGGGCGGCACCATCCAACGCCTCACCGAGCGGCTCAACCCCCGCGGCGCACGGGTAGTGGCCCTGGACAAGCCCACCGAGCAGGAGTCGGGGCAGTGGTACTTCCAGCGGTACATCCAACACCTGCCGACAGCGGGGGAGATCGTCTTCTTCGACCGCTCCTGGTACAACCGGGCCGGCGTGGAGCGCGTGATGGGCTACTGCTCGAAGGACCAGTACGAGCTGTTCCTCGGGCAGTGCCCGGCCTTCGAGCGGATGCTCGTCGACGACGGCGTCCTGCTGGTCAAGTTCTGGTTCTCCGTGTCCCGCGCCGAGCAGCGCACCCGTTTCGCCATCCGGCAGGTCGACCCGGTGCGCCAGTGGAAACTGTCGCCCACCGATCTCGCCTCGCTCGACCAGTGGGACGACTACACCGAGGCCAAGGTCGACATGTTCCGCGCCACCGACACCGAACGCGCCCCCTGGACCGTCGTCAAGAGCAACGACAAACGCCGTGCCAGGCTGGAAGCCATGCGCAGTCTGCTGTCCCGCGTCGACTACACCAGCAAGGACCCTGAGGCGGTCGGTACTCCCGATCCGCTCATCGTCGGCGCCGCCAACACCCTCCTGGAGCCCGGCGAGGAGGACGCCACTCTTTCGCCCACCCCGCTGGCCTCCCGTACCAGCGGGCCTGGCAGTCACCCCGAATCCCCGTGACGCCCCGACCGCCGCAGTCGTCCGGCGGTACGGATCTGCCGACGGGGCAATAGCGCGATCTCCGTCCGGCCGTACGAGCGGAGGCAGGAGACGTCTACCGCGGGATCGTGTGTCGGATGCCCCGACGCCGCGGGTACTGGCGGCATGAGCCCTTGCTGCGGGCCTTGTTCATCGCGCTGTGCGCGGTCCCCCTGTGACGGTCGCGGTCGGCAGGGGGCGTTCGGGACGCCACTCGTCGAGCGCGGCCCCGGCGGTGTTGAGCACGGTCGCCAGGAGCTGGTACGTGCCGATGAGCGCCAGCAGTTGCAGCACCTGCGCGTCGTCGTACGTGTGCCGCAGCTGCTTCCAGGTGACGGGGCGGATGACGGAGGTGTCGCAGATCTCGTCGACGGCCGTGATCAGCGCGGCCTCGTGCGGGCTCCAGCCGACGGTCGACGGATCGTCCGCGATGCGGAGCACCTCCGCCTCCGTGACACCGCCGGCCTGCGCGGTTTCGTAGTGATGGGACCACAGGTACCCGGACCTGCTGCGCAAAGCGACGCGCAGTGTCACCAGTTCGCGGTCCCGGGGTGACAGCAGACCGGCGTTGACCAGGATGGACAGCGGGTAGAGGGCGACGGCAAGGTCGGGATGGTGGGCAAGGATCCGAGTGAGGTTGAGCGTGTCCGGCATGTGCGTCAGGTGAGCGGGCAGCCGGCCTTCCCTGTCTTTCAGGCTGTCCGCCGTCCAGACGGCACGGACCTCGGGGGCCCACCTCTCCACGGGCAGCGGTTCGATTCGGGGCTGTGGGTCGTCTGATGCCATGTGTTGCCTCCAGTGGGGTGGAAGGTGAAGAAAAAGGTGATCGGTGTGGCACCGTTCTCGCTTCTTCTTCGTCTATCAGTTAGCCGAACTCAGCACACATGGTGAGTGCTTGGCTGAGTATTGACCCAGGGGGAAAAACATGACCACTCCACGTCGCAAACCGAGACGCTTCGGACGGCTCACAGCCGTCGGAGTCGCGCTGACAGCGCTCATGGCCGCCGTGACCGGCACGGCGACCCAGGTGGCGGCCTCGTCTAAGACGCCCGCGAAGCCGCCCGTGCCGTCGCTCGCCTGGACCGACTGCCAGGGCGGCTTCGAGTGTGCGAACGCCGACGTTCCGCTCGACTACCGCAAGCCGAACGGCAGGACCATCACCCTCGCGGTGGTCCGGAAGAAGGCCGCGGACCAGACGAAGCGCAAGGGCACACTGTTCATGCAGCCGGGCGGGCCCGGCAACTCCGGTGTGGACTTCGTGCGCAACAACTACGCGGACCTGCCGGCCGCACTGCGCGACTCCTTCGACGTCTTCGGCTACGACGTCCGTGGCGTCGGCCGCAGTTCACCGCTGACCTGCTTCGACGACGCGAGGTACACACGCGCCGTCACGGAGGCGAAGGGCGTGCCCGGCCCGGACGCCTTCGGGCCGGCGCTGCGCCAGGCCGCCGAATTCGACCAGGCCTGCGTGGACAACACGGGAGAGCTGCTGCCCTATATCGGCACCGAGTACGTCGCCCGGGACATCGACCTGCTGCGGGAGGCGCTCGGGGAGAAGCAACTCACCTACTACGGGCGGTCGTTCGGGTCGTACATCGGGACCGTCTACGCTGCCATGTTCCCGAAGCGGGTGCGGGCCCTGACCCTCGACGGCGCGTACGACCCGGTGCACTACGCCAACCGCCCCTACGCCTACGACCGGCCGCAGTATCTGGCGCTGGACGGCGCGATGGGCCGCTTCCTGGACTGGTGCGCCACTGATCAGGCCACCTGCGGGTTCGGCGACGGCGACCCGCGGGCGGCGTTCGAGAAGCTGAAGGCCGACCTGGACGCCAACCCCGTGACGACCGCGAACGGCGGCCAGGCCAACGGCTACACACTGGTCTACCGGCTGATGTTCAACATCAACGAGGGCAAGGTCATCTGGCCCGAGTTCGGCGCGGCACTGCGCAAGGCCCAGCTGCGGGACAACACGTCGTTCCTGCTGCGGCCGCCGTCCCCGGCCAGCTTCGACTTCCTGGGCCCGAACGTGGCTGTCGAGTGCGTCGACCGGGACTACCCGCGCGACCTGCGTCTGCTGAAGCGGAACGTCACGGCCTTCGCGAACGCGGCGCCGCTGCTCGGACCGGCGATGGCGTACGGTCCTCCCACGTACGACCACCAGCACGCCACCGCCTGCGTCCAGTGGCCCGGCGAGCACGTCAGCCGCTACGACGGCTCGTACCGGGCGAAGGGCTCGGCGCCGATCCTCGTCCTCGGCACCACCGGCGACCCGGACACCCCGTACCAGGACGCGGTGGCGCTGTCCCGGCAGCTCGACAACGCCTCGCTGCTCACCTTCCGGGCCGAGGGGCACACCGCGTTCGGCCGCAGTGCCTGTGCGACGGACGCGGTCGTCGGCTACCTGGTGGACCTCAAGGTCCCGTCCTCGGGCACGACCTGCGCGGACGAGACGCAGCCGCCTTCCTCCCCACCGAAGACGGCCCCGCCCGGTACGACGCTCAGTGAACTCCGTAACGGCGTCGACGAGCGTGTCGAGCGTATCGGCTCCGTGAACTGACGTTCCCTGCACCGACCCCGGGGCGCCGGCCTTCCATGACCGGCGCCTCGGACTTTCCTGGCCGGCCGCGCTGCGACAAGGTCCCAGGGCGTCAGCGGTGTTGGCCGGCTCCGCCCGGGGTGAGGGCGGGCAAGGGGTCTGCCTGTTGGAGTTCGGCGAGCAACTCGCCCTGACCGGTGATCAGTTCGGTCAGGATCCGGCGGGCCGCGCGCAGGAGCTCGGCCACATCGCCGCCGGCCAGGGCGTAACTGACGGTGGAGCCCTCCCGGATGGACACCACGATCCCCGAGCGGCGTAGTACGGCCAGTTGCTGGGAGAGGTTGGAGGGCTCGATCTCGATCTCGCCGAGCAGGTCGCGTACGGGGACGGGGCCGTTCTGTAGGAGTTCCAGGACCCGGATGCGTACCGGGTGGCCGAGCATCCGGAAGAACTCGGCCTTGGCCTGGTAGAGGGGGACCTGCATGGTGAATCGCTCGCTCCCTGCCGCGTTCGACTGGCTGCATCCGGGCTCGGTGGCCCTGTGCGTGCCACCGCAGGCGGTCCTGCGGACCGATCCTCGTGCATCCGGCCTCGCACGCCCACGGGATTGAGCTGATCCGGATGTGCCCAGTTGAAGAAATCTTCAAGTCGTGGGCGTGCGAGGCCATGGAGAACGCGGCGTTCTACACGTCCAGTTGGCCTTCGACACTCTTGAGCTGGTGGCGGGCCATCGCGAGGTTCGACTTCTTCGCGTCGAGCACGAGGTAGAGGAACAAGCCGTTGCCGCTGCGGCCCTTGAGCGGCCGGAGGATGTGGTACTGGCCGGCGAGTGTGATCAGGATGTCCTCGATCTCGCCCTTGAGCCCGAGGTGTTCCATGGTGCGGGTCTTGGCTCGGATCACGTCCGTGTTGCCCGCCGCCGCAACCGTCAGGTCGAGGTCCTTACTGCCCCCGAGAGTGCCCAGCGCCATACCGCTGGTGTAGTCGACCAGAGCAGTCCCCAACGAGCCCTCGATCGAGGCCATGATCTCCTTGAGGCAAATCTCCACATTGCTCATACCGGCATCTCCTTCTGGTGACCGCGAGGCTCGGGCGTCGCCTTCCTCGTCAATGCCCGGACCTTACGTAGGGCCGGCGGCCGGCAGCCTTGTTGTTCCTGTACTGGCCGAGAGGGTCTCCGAAAAGTCGGATGATGTTATACCTGTGACCGCTCATGCTCGGCGAACGACCATTGGTCCCACGCGTTCGCCCACCTTGACCGGCTTCACCACTCGGAAGGACACCATCGCCAGAGGTCTACGAAGGGGATACCGGGGCACACGGATCTCACCCTTTCGAGAGGAACCGCTCCATGCTTGGTATAGCTGCGGCAGTACTGTTTTTCATCGCGTTTCTGATCAACGCTGCCGACATCGCGACGAACGATGTCTTCTCTTCCACGAACGTCATGCTCCTCGGTCTGATGCTCCTCGCCCTGCACGTCGCGGGAATCGGGAGCGGCTGGTCCGGCCGCAGGCGCTGACACAGCAAAGCCCGGGGTGGGGTGAGGCCATGACGACGCCTCACCCCACCCCTATGCCCACCCAGGTACTGCGGGCGCCTTCCCCCCCCGGCCGAGCACGGCAGCTGAGCATGGGGGATCTTCGCCCGGTCCTGTGCGTCCCCGTTCCCGGCACGACGAAGCCGGCTTCCTCCCCCCGGCCGTTGATCTCTTCGAAGCCCGAGGCGCCTCGACAGAGTCGGTCGGCTCCGACCGCTTGGCGAGTCGGCGCCGGCCTGTCGCCGGAAGGCCGTATGCCTTGTCGGGCGGCCTCTGACGCCTGATCCGAACGCCGGGAGATACCTGTCCCGTACAGGTGCCTCCTGCTCCCTGTCCGGATCTTTGAAGAAGATCACTCGATGGTGCATTGGGGCTGCCTGGAGTGTCTTCGACGGCCAGACTCGAAGCGCGTCGTGCCGAACACCGCTACGCGCTGCTCTGTGCCGACCGGCCGGAGCCGGGGCGGGCCTTGCCGTGCAGGGAGACATGCTGTGACACACCATGACGGTCGCAAGCCGGGCCTGACCGAGGACACGGTGGCCCTGGTGGCCGGCCTTGCCGATCTGGCGGTATGCGGGGTGAGCAGCGCACTGGGAAGCATCGGTGGCCTGCTCCGCCGTGCCGATCTGGGGGACCTTCTGGCTGACGGCCAGGAAGAGACCAAGGCGCGGGGCCGCCTGCTCCTGGACAGGCACGGGGCCTCGCCGCCGGCCCACCTGGAGGTGCTCGCCCGTACCGTCACCGCGCGCGGTCAAGGGGAGAGTGGCGGTGAGTGAACGGGACGAGCACATCCTGCTGAAGCAGCGCATCGACCAGGTCCTCAGTGTGTTCGTCGCCACGGAAGCACAGGCGCTGGCCGACATCGACGGCTGCCTGGCGCCGGTCGCGGAGCAGCTTCATGCCGCGACCGAGCACGGCAAGCGGCTCAGGGCGGCGTTCTGCTACTGGGGCTGGCGTGGGGCCGGCCAGCCCGACAGCGAGGCGCTTGTACGGGCCGCCGGCGCGATCGAGCTGGTGCACGCGGCTGCCGTCGCGCACGACGATCTGATCGACCACAGCCGAACCCGGCACGGTCGGCCCACCGGGCACATCGCCCTGCGCGAGATCCTCACCGGTCATGCGCGACCGAAGGCGGGCGCCCGGGCCCTGGCCATGCTGGTGGGTGATCTGCTGATGTCGATGGCCGGGCAGCTGTTCGCCACCTCTGGCCTGCCCGGCGCCTACTTGAACAGGGCCCGGCCCCTGTGGGCGGTTCTGGCCCGTGAACTGGTGGCCGGTGAGTGCCTGGAAGTCCTCCGCACGGGAGCCGCGCCGGACCCGGACGCATCGGTGAAGGTGATCCGCTACAAGACCGCCAAGTACACCGTCGAACACCCTTTGCAGATCGGTGGCCTCCTCGCCGGTGCCCCACCACGGCTGCTGCAGGCGTACAGCGAGTACGGGCTCCCCCTGGGCGAGGCGTTCCAGCTGCGCGACGACCTGCTGGGCCTGTTCGGCGATCCTGAGCAGACCGGCAAGGATCCGTCCGACGACCTGGCCGGGAACCGGCCCACCGCCCTGATGGCCCACACGCTCACCGGCGCCACCAAAGCGGAACACGCCGAGCTGCACCACCTGCTCGGGCAGACGAACCTCAGCGAGAATCAGGTGGAACGAGTGCGGGAGATCGCTCATCGCACCGGCGCCGTCGCCCGCGTCGAGGACATGATCACCGCCCGGCTGAGTGCAGCACACGACGCCCTGGCCGACGCCGACCTGACCACCGAAGCGCGCCGCGCACTGTCGGACCTGGTGACCATCTCGGTCATCCGCACGCACTGACCGGCCACCCCCACCGGAGGAGCACCATGACCTACACCGAAGCGTCCATGGACGCCCTGCGCACCCAAGGGGACGAACTCGCCGACGCCACCGTGGCGACCCTGTTCGAGCGCGGAGAGGTCGGGAAGTTCAACACGCTCATGCGCTACGTCTCCACCGTCGGACAGGAACTTCCCGAAGGGCTGCCCGACGTCGCCCGCGAGTACCTGAACGTCACCGGCACACCGCCCGCCTGGGTGGACTGGGGCGAGACGGAGAAGGCACGGCTGTTCTTCATCGACAACAACGTGCACATCTCCACCGCCCTGTCGTTCGCATCGATGCCCGCCTGCTACGTCCTGCCCCATGTGGCCAAGCTGCTGTCCTCCACCCACTCACTGAAATACCCCTCCAAGCGGATGGCGGAGACGGGCCAGTTCACCGTCTACCTCATGCGGCCCGACGCCTTCGAAGCCGGCAGCCGTTTCGTTCCCGCGGCCCAGAAGGTGCGGCTGCTGCACGCCTCCATCCGCCACCACCTCAAGCGTGAGGACCGCTGGGACACCGCAGTCCTCGGCACGCCGATCTGTCAGGAGGACATGATCGGCGGGCAGATGATGTTCTCCATCCAGGTCCTCGACGCATTGCACCGCCTTGGCATCCACATGAGCGACGAGGGCGCCGAGGCCTACTACTACGCCTGGCGGGTGGTGGGCGCCATGCTCGGCATCGACCAGGACCACGTCCCCCAGGACCTGCGGGCAGCCCGCGAGTTCTCCGACCTGTACATGACCCGCCACATGGGCCCCAGCGAGGAAGGCGCCCAGCTCACGCGCCAGCTCATCGACCTCTACGAGGAAGTCGTGCCCGGCACCTTCTTCGACCCGATCGTGTCCGCCCTGATCCGCTACCTGATCGGCGACACCTGCGCCGACTGGCTGCAAGTCCCCCGTACCACCTGGGACACCGTCGTCAAGGCCGCCCCCGCCCTGCTGGGCGTGCTGGAGACCATCGAGGACAGCTCACCCCTGGCGGGCTGGGCCCTGGACCGACTCGGCCATCTGACCAGCATCCTGGAACTGTCCTCTCTCACCCGTGGCCGTGTCATGCACTACGCCATCCCCGAACAGCTCAAGAACGACTTCGGAGTCAGCAGCAGCATCCCGCCCAAGAGCCGCTGGACCCCGCCGCCGGCAACCATCAGCCGGTAACGACAACCGGCAGCGGTCCGGGTGTTCCGCGGCTTGGTCCCACTGTGGCTGCGGGGAGAGGGGGGCGACCTTCGTGGTGCCGGCCTGTTGTCGGTGCGGCCAGGCTCGGTGTCACCTTTTCCGGGGACCGACAGGTCGGGCTTGTTCCGGACGTCGCGCGCGCCGAACGTGGGTTTCACCCAGCGGGTGAACCGGTGCCGCGCGACAGGAAGGCGTGACGGAAACGCCCGGTCGTCTTCCCCGGCCGCCTCCCCGAGCATCGGGGACGAGGTACGTCTCCTCTCCGCCACGACCTACCGCCATGGCTCCTCGCCAGGCGACGGCACGGTCCCGTCGGCCACCAACGCGGAGTAGTGCGCTGCGACCCGGCCGGACGATGAGGATGCCGCTCACACCGTCGGGGACTACGCGATCGGCACCCCGCGCCGGCACGTCTGCCGTGTGGGCTGGGGCTCCGTCAGGCTGCCCACGGACGCAGCCTGACGGACCCGGGACCTGCTCGTGCCGATCTTTCCAGCTCGATGACCAGCCAAGACAAACGGATCAGGTGACGTTGCGCAGACTCGGGGAAGAAGTTGCGGCAGCAGACAGGAGGTTGTCGTGAAGGGTGAAGATCTGGAACTGGGCGAGTTGCTGGCCGCCGCGGAAGCGGCCCCGCCCGGTGAGTCCGTCGACGTGGTGGCACACGACCTGCAGAAGCGGTTCGGTGCCGAACGTGCGTCGTTCCTGTTCGTCGACCTGATCGGCCAGCGGCTGATCCGGCTCACCGCGGTCGGTGAAGAGGCCGTCGACGATGCCGGGCCGATCCCCCTGCAGGGCAGCGTCTACGACGGAGTTCTGCGGAGCCAACGCCAGCATGTGGAACCGGACGGCCAGGGCGGACGAAACGTCATCACGCCGGTCACCAACCGCGGTGACTGCATCGGCGTTCTGGAAGTGAACCTCCAGTCGGCCGACGACGCCGTACTGCGCCAAGTTCGCAACGCCGCACACGCGTTGGCCTACATCATCGTCACCGACCGCCGCTTCACCGATCTGTACCACCTGGGCCGGCGCACCACCAAGCCCAGTCTGGCCGCGGAGATCCAGCACCAGCTGCTTCCCTCGGCCCCCTGCTGCGAGGCGGAGCAGTTCACTCTTGCCGCCGGACTGGTCCCGGCCGACGACATCGGTGGCGACACCTACGACTACACGCTCGACCGTGGCACCCTGCACCTGTCGATCACCGATGCCATGGGCCACGACACGGACTCCGCTCTGCTGGCCACCTTGCTGGTCGGCGCGCTGCGGCGGGCCCGCCGCAGCGGCTGCGACGCCCTCAAGCAGGCCCGGCACGCCCACGAGGTTCTGTTGAGCCACAGCCGCGGCCTGGCCACCGGACAGTTGCTGTGCGTCGACCTCGGCACGGGCCTGTGCGAACTGGTCAACGCCGGCCATCCCCGGCCGCTGCGGCTGCGCGGCGGCGCCGTCGAAGAGCTGAAACTCGCGGTCAACCTGCCCTTCGGTGTGGCGGCACCCAGCTCCTACCACCTGCAGGAAGTGCAACTGCTTCCGGGAGACCGTCTGGTCCTGCTCACCGACGGAATGCAGGAGCGCGGTGCGGCGGCCGTCGACCTGGCCGCGCTCGTCCACGACACCCGCGTGCTGCACCCGCGCGAAGCCGTCCGAAGCCTGACCGCCGCGGTGCTCGAGGCCTGCCACGGCAGCCTCAAGGACGACGCCACGGTCCTGATACTGGACTGGCACGGCAATCGCGACAGACGGGCCGAAACGGCGTACTCCTGACTCCCTTTAAGGTGAGGGCCATTCGGCGGGAGAAGGGTTGTGTGGTCTTGATGGCACAGCGAGCATGCCTGGCTGTGGTCGCGGTCAGGCGCCCCGGAGACCGCGCCCCGTATACAGGGAAGTCATGGCGCCCTCCCGCGCAGCGCCCTGAACCGCTCCCGGGCCGATGACCGATCCCGGAACGGTTCACCGGTCGCCGACCGGGGGTTGTCGGGCCAAAAACTCTTCGAATGCCGCTGCCTGCTCGGGGTCCATGTATCCCTGGCGCGTGTACATGGCTTTGTCCTTGAGCCACGCCGCCTCGTCGGCGGTGAGCTGCACCGCCACCACCATCCCGCCCCGGGCGAAGCTCACCCGCCTGCCATCCGCGCGCACGTACCGGGTGTACGTTCCGTACTCCTGCGGGCCGGACAACGACTCGGCTCCGAGCCGCCCGACGTCCGCCGCCATCTCGTCCGCGTCTTCCTCCTCCTGCGGCGTCGGCGCGGGCACGGGGTAGTCGGCGCGCGCCCAGTGCTCCAGCTCGGCCACCGCCCCCGCCGGGAACAGCACACTCACCGGCACGTCGGCATCAGTGAGCACGACGCGCTCGCCGGTGGACTCGACCAGCGACACGAGGCGCTCGTAGTCGATCGGGGCCGGGGCATACCGACGCTCAACGACGATTTTCACATCCTCCATGGAGCCTGACGTTACCGGCCGGAGACGGCACCCGATGCGGCCAAGTACCGATATCTGAGCGTGTGTTCGTCGCGGCGGCCAAGTCCACGACGTCGTCACCTTGGGTGTCGGCGCCACGATCGGCTCGGGACGCGCCACCGAAACGCCGCCGCTCACGGGCAGAGCGCGCAACCCGTACGAAACGCGTCCCGCTACAGCCGTGTAACAGCGGCCGTACGGGTACAACTCTCATCCCGCCCCGCCGGTCGAACCTGATGTGTCGCACACCTGCGTCGGCGGAACCGGTACCGCTCGGCGCAACTCCTCTAGTCCCGACCGAACTTGGAGTTGACCGTGCCCAAGAAGTTGCTGTCGAAGCGTGTTGCCACCACCGCCGCGCTCCTGCTCGCCGCAGGCGCCGTGGCTGTGCCCTCCGCCTCGGCGAAGCCCTCCGACGCCGCCCCCAGCCGTGCCTATGTGCTGAAGGTGAGCACCAACCCGACCAGCACCGACTACAACAACCGCCACGTCGACGTCAGCGGCACCCTCACCAAGGCCGACGGCACCCCGGCGCCCAACATCCCCGTCACCATCCAGGAGGTCGTCCGCTTCACCACCTGGAATCCGTGGGGTGACCCGATCGACCCCACCGAGTACGAGCCGCGTGACCTGGGCAAGCCGGTCACCGACGCCAAGGGGAAGTTCACCATCCCTGACGTCGACATCGACCACGTGGGCGGCAGCAGCCTCCTCAACGTCCAGCGCAAGGTGGCCATCACGGCCTACTACGACGAGGACGGCAACCCCAACACCCCGCAGGACGGCTACTACACGCAGACCGCCGTGACCACCAAGGCCAAGGCCAGCTCACTCAGTTACACGGTCAACAAGAAGAAGGTGAAGAAGGGCACCATCCTCACCGTCCAGGGCAAGGTCACTGTCCCCAGGGGCGTCGAGATCGCGGGCAACGAGGTCTTCCTGCAGGCGGACTGGGAGAACGAGTACCGCGTAAAGACGACCACCGAGGACGACGGTTTCTTCGTGATGTCCTTGCGCGTGCGGGGCGACGACGACAGGTTCGTGCTGCGCACGGCTCCGACGGACCTCTACGTGGCGGGCACGACCAAGCGACTCCCGATCATCAACCTCTCGCTCCCTCGCAAGTAGGCACCGGACGGCGGGACTTCGGCCCAAGCGGGCCGAACACCCCGGCAGACGGGGTCCGTGGGCCCCGGCGACGGGTCACCCTCGCACGAGCGGAGGTGACCTTGCCCGTAACTCCTTCATCAGCGACGCGGCCGGGCGGCGCGGTCGAGAAGTCGGCCGCTACGACGGCCCCGTATCCCTGGCCATCCGCCGCTTCCTGACCGAGGACGTCACCATCGGCGGAGTCACCGTCCCGCAGGCGAGACCGTCCCTCTCTCCCTGGCCGCCGCCCACCACGACCCGCACCATTTCACCGACCCCGACCGGCTCGACATCGGCCGCGACGCGACCGGTCACCCCGCCCTCGGCCACGGCAGCCACTACTGCCTTCGTGCGCCCCTGGCCCGTATGGAAACCGAAATCGCCCTCGCCGCCCTCCGCGACCGTTTCCCCGACCTGACGCTCGACGTTCTGCCGGACGAAGAGCGCCGGCGGCCGTCGACGCGAGCCCGCGGCCTGCTGGGTCTCCCCATGCGCTTCTGACCGTGACAGGCGGAAGCGTCAGCCATTACCTGAAGACGTCAGCCGGTCTGGCGCGCCTGCCTGAAGGCCTCGAGGAAGGCCTCTCTCGGACCTGCCGAGCTGCTCCTGAGTCGCGGGGACGCTGACCGCGGGACAAGGTGGTGACCGATGCACCGGGCGAGGCGGTCGACGACCACGAAACCGGGCGCCGTCGCAGCGATGAGTCTGCCGGCGCCCACAGGTCTACCTTCCGACCGGGACAACCAACTCATCGGGAGTACGACATGGGCCTCATCCACATCGAACTGTTCGCGACCCTCGACCTCGTCGGGCAGGCGCCCGGCGGCCCCGACGAGGACCCGGTGGGGTTCCCGTTCGGCGGCTGGCAGGCGCCCCTGCTGGACGAGGTCACCGGGGCGCAGATCGCAGCCGCGTACGAGGGCACGGACGCCCTCCTGCTCGGCCGACGGACGTACGACATCTTCGCCGCCTACTGGCCGCACCAGGAGGGTGGCGAGGACAACAAGATCGCCACGCTCTTCAACAGCGTCCCGAAGTACGTGGCGTCCCGTGGCAGGCCCGACCTCTCGTGGGCCGGGTCCACGCAGCTCGGCCCGGATCTGGCGGGCGCGGTGCGCGAGATCCGCGACCGGCACGAGCATGTGAAGGTCGTCGGGAGCCTGGACCTGGTGCAGACGCTCCTGCGCGAGAAGCTCCTCGACCGTCTCGACCTCTGGGTGCACCCGGTCGTGCTCGGCGTCGGGAAGAAGGTGTTCGACGGCGGCGCGGTGCCCTCGAACGTCACACTCCTCGAACCGCCGACAGCCGGTCCGAAGGGCACCGTGTACTTGCGCTACGGGCTCGCCGACGGCACGCCCGGGACGGGGGACATGAGCGCACCCGATCGCGGTGTCGGCCGCAACGACTGAAGCTCCGCGCGCCGTCCGTGTCCATACCGCCCGACCGAGCAGGTGGTGCAACCGGTGCGGGGGAGTGGCGGCCGGCGCGCTCGGCGAGCGTCCAGCAGTTCTACCGCATCGACCGGGCGACCAGCCGTGCCGACGCGTCCCGTGCGCCGGCTGCCACGGTCTTCTTGTTCCGCACGAGCGACAAAGCAGCCCGGCGGTAACCGCCGCACCTCTGGCGTCACCACAGGCCAGGGTGCGATCCGCAACTCGGTTGCCGGGCGCCCCCGTTCGGACGGGGCCGGCCGGAACGACGGAGGCCCGCTCACGGCATCGACGCCGCTGTGTCAGACCCTTCCTCTACGGTCTACTCATGACTCCTGAGACGCGGGACCTGTTACGTCCGTTCCGTGACGAGGCGACGGCGCGTGACATACCCGTCGACGACGTCGAGCGATGGCTGGGCACCGCCCGACGTTGCGCGGTAATGACACGGGACGGGAACGGCGACGGCCCGGTCGTGGGCCGGTTCGGCGGTCCGCTCCTGCTTCCGGCCGATGTCCCCGACCCCGCCTACCCCTTCGTCGCCTCCATCGACCTCGCTGCCCTGCCCGCGGACGCGACGGACCTGCCCCTGCCTCCCGACGGCCATCTGCTGCTGTTCGCCTTCCCCGAGGCCGCCGACGACTACGGCACCATGGGCAGCGTGGTGTACGTTCCCGCCGGCACGGCCGTGACGGAACGGGACAGGAACGCCTGGAACCCGTACGACATCGAGGACTACGAGGCGATGTTCGAGGAGTTCCCCCAGGGCCCGCTGCGGGCGACGGCCGGCGTGTCGCTGCCCTACCACCACGCGGTCGAATACCTCGACAAGCCGGGAAGCGGGCCGCTTCCGGGGCATCCCCGCGCCGAGGAACTCGTCGAGGTCTGGGAGAACACTCATGACGTCATCGCCCCCGAGGGGCCGCTGCAGATCGGCGGATACGCCTGGGAGGAGGCCATATACACCGATCCGATCGCCGCTGCCGCGTCCAGTGCCGTGAAAGCGGCGGAAGCGGGCCGGTGGGGAGGACCGGTTTCGGGTGACGTCTCGGACTGGGTGCTCCTGGCCGACTGGTATGCCGGCGTGGACGTACAGGGCTGGGAGAGCGCCACCGTCCACTGGGCGATCCAGCGAGAGGACCTGGCCGCGCGGCGCTTCGACCGTGCGTTCACCTCGGTCTTCTGGAACCCCTGAGGTGTGCCCGGTCGGACCGGCACCCTTCGCCATGGCACACCCCCGCCTACCGCGGTCTTCACCGCCGAAGCCGATCCCTACCCCAGCGGGGTGAGGCACGGGTCGTCGGCGCTGCGCATACTCGGTTCCATGAACAAGCAGGGGCGCCTCGCCGACTTCCTCCAGGTACGCCGTAGCCAACTGCGGCCCGAAGACGTCGGGTTGGAGACCTACGGCGAACGGCGACGGGTGCCCGGCCTGCGGCGGGAGGAGCTCGCGATGCTCGCGGGCATCAGCGCGCCCTACTACACCCGCCTGGAGCAGGGCCAGTCACGCAACGCCTCGCGCGAGGTGCTCGACGCCGTGGCGAACGCCCTGCGACTGGACGAGTCCGAGCGTGCCCATCTGCACACTCTGGCCCGTGCGCCGAGAAGGTCCAGGGCTGTCGTCCGGCCGCCTGCCGAACGCGTCACCCCGGCAATGACCGCCTTGCTGGCGGCCGTTGACGGCACACCCGCTGTCGTCGTCGGCCGCCGGGGCGATGTCCTGGCCTGGAACCGGCCGGGACACGGGCTGTTCGCGGGTCATCTCGATCCCGACGGTCCCGACGACCCGGGCCGACGGCCGAACATGGCCAGGCTGGTGTTCCTCGACGCGCACACCCGTGACCTGTACAGCGACTGGCCCGCCAAGGCCCGGGCGGTGGTGGGCAATCTGCGCCTGACGGCCGGCCGCTTCCCGGATGATCCACTGCTTGCCGGCCTGATCGGTGAACTGACCATGCGCAGCTCGGAGTTCGCCACGATGTGGGCCGATCACCGGATCCTGGCCTGCGATGTCGCCGACTACGAAATGCGCCACCCGCTGGTCGGGACACTGGCGGTCACCCAGCAGACACTGCAGAGCCCGCGGGGGTCCGGACCGTCCCTGGTGGTGGCTACGGCCGCCGCCGGTTCCCCGTCCGCGTCAGCCCTGACCCTGCTCGCCCACACCATCGCACCGCGGGAGTCGACCCAGCCGCACCCCGGCGCCGTAACCCGCACCCCCTGAGCACCTCTCATCCACGGCACCGCACCGCGGCTGCCGCATGCCCGAAAACTGTGAAGGAACCATGTCCAAGCGAAGCATCGAACTGATCATGTCGGCAGTCGTGGTGGCCGCGGCCACCCTCACAGCGGCTGCGCCCGCCGACGCGACCTCCACGGGAGGACCGCTGACGCATGTGCGGGTCGCCACCCACTTCGACCTGTCCGCCGGCCAGATGCCGGAGAACGTCACCCTGCTGCCCGACGGCACGGCCGTCGTCACCTTCGCCGCCGGTCGACAGGTGGCCCAGGTCAGCCCCCGAGGCACCACCCGCGTCCTGGCGACGCTGCCCGCACCCGCCGACGGCGGAGTCAACACGCCGGTCCTCGGCTTCCCCCTGACCACCGGCATCGTCCACAGCTCGGACGGCACCGTGTACGTGCTGTACGCGACCGGCACGGCCGACCTGACGGGCCTGTGGCGGCTGCGCCCCGGACAGGCGCCGCGGCGTATCGCCGCACTGCCCGCCACCGGCCTGCCCAACGGGCTGGCACTGGACGAGCACAGCGAACAGCTCTACATCACCGACTCGGTGCTCGGCACCGTATGGACCGTCCCCGTCACCGGCGGCACACCCCGCGCATGGTCCACCGCTCCCGGACTCGCCTCGACCGGCTTCCTCGGAGCCAACGGGGCGAAGGTGCACGGCGGCGCACTGTGGGTGACCAACCTGGACCAGGGCATCGTCCTGCGCATTCCGATCCGCTCGGGAAACCGCGCGGGAGCACCGCAGACCAGGGCATCGGGAGTGGCCGGTATCGACGACTTCGTCTTCACCGGCCGCGGAGACGAGATCCTGGCCGCCCTCAACGCCCCCAACACGGTCGTACGCATCCGGCCCGACGGCACCGTCACCACCGTTCTGGACGCCACCGACGGACTTCAGAACCCCACCTCCGTCGCGCTGCGCGGTCACGACGTGTACGTCCTCAGCGCCGCCTACATCACGGCCACCGACCCCAATCTCCTGCGCGCCCGTCTGCGCGACCACCAGTAGGACCGACCCGGCGCGACACGAACAAGGGAGGCCGGCCCGACGGTACGGGCGTGAGGACGACCTCAGATCCAGGTGTCGAGCCACATACGGGTGTGCCAGCCGGAATACGGAATCGTCAGTCCCGTATAGATCGGGAAGAAGTAGACGAAGTTCCAGATGATGAGCAGCGTCAGCGTGCCCGCGGCCACCGCACCCCGTGTTCGGCGTGCGGCGTCCGCGCCCGGTGGCCCCAGCAACGCGCCCAGCATCATCGTCACGGCCAGGCACAGGTAGGGCACGAAGACGACGGCGTAGAAGGAGAAGATCGTCCGGTCCTGGTACAGGAACCAGGGAAGGTAACCGGCACCCACCGCGCACAGGACGGCGCCCGCGCGCCAGTCGCGGCGCAGCGCCCAGCGAAAGAGCAGATACACCAGTGCGCAGCATGCCGACCACCAGAGCAGCGGCGTACCCAGGGCGAGGATCGCCTGTGAGCAGTCGGCCGCCGCGTGGCAGCCGTCCTCACCGGGTTTCGGCGACTGGTAGTCGAACAGCACAGGGCGGCCAAGCACGAGCCAGCTCCACGGGTTCGACTCGTATCTGTGCGGGATGTGCAGTCCCACGTTGAACTGGTAGACGCTGTACTCGTAGTGCCACAGGCTGCGCAGCGGGGCCGGGACCCATGACCACGTGCCGCCGCGGTCGTCCGCCCAGTGGCGGCCGTATCCGTTGTCGGACAGGAACCAGCCTGTCCACGTCACCAGGTACGTCACCACGGCAACCGGAACGAGTGACACCACCGCCCAGCCGAAATCCGTGCGCAGCACGGCACGGTACGGGTGGCGTGCCCCCGCGACGCGGCGGGCGCCGACGTCCCACAGCAGGGTCAGGACGAGGAAGGACGCCAGGAAGTACAGTCCGTTCCACTTGGTCGAGGCCGCCAGGCCCAGAAAGAGACCGGCCGCGAGCCGCCAGGGGCGTGTTCCCGTCCCGGCGTGGTCGCCGGTGTCCTGGTCCGGGCGCGCGTGGCCGTCGTCGCCCATCGGCAGGGCTGCCGCGAGCCGGTCCCGCGCCCGGTCCCGGTCGATGAGCAGGCAGCCGAACGCCGCCAGGACGAAGAACATGACGACGACGTCGAGCAGAGCGGTACGGCTCATCACGTAGTGCAGACCGTCCACCGCCATCAACGCTCCGGCCAGGCAGCCCAGCACCGTCGACCGGAACAGGCGCCGTCCTGTGCGGCACAGCATCAGCACCGACAGCGTGCCCAGGACCGCCGTCATGAAGCGCCAGCCGAACGGGGCGAGGCCGAACATCCACTCGCCGACGGCGATCACCCACTTGCCCGTCGGCGGATGCGCGACATAGGTCCCCGCGTCGGAGAGCGGGATCACCTGAGGGTCGGCCAGGATCTGCGGGTCGGAGACCTTTCTGTTCGGCCAGGTGCCCTCGTAGCCGAACCGCAGCAGGGACCAGGCGTCCTTGGCGTAGTACGTCTCGTCGAACAGAACAGTGCGCGGGTTGCCCAGACGCCAGAAGCGGGGCAGCCCGCCAAGGAGTGTCACCAGCAGCGGACCGCCCCACCCCGACCAGCGCGCCGCCCGGCCCGACACCACAGGAGACAGCCCGAACGCGCGCCACAGTCCCGGCCCCGGTTCGGGGAACGGCGGCACCAGGCGGTCGCGCGTGGATGTACGCGGCCGGCCTGCGTGTCCGAAGAGGCGCAGTCGCCGCTCCCAGGAGGCCGGCCCGGGATTCGCCGCCCTGCGCGGCTGGTCGGCATGCGCGCTCGCGTTCTCACGGATCACGTGGTCGTCTTTCAACTCGTCGAGGACGGAACGGGACAGCTCGGACCTAGCAGGCCAAGGCGCTAGTGGGCCGTTGACGTCCGTGTCGGCATGTGGACCGGGTCGAGGCTTGGGGAGCGGTACGGCATCGGCGCCGACGCGGTGGCTGACGTGTCGCCCGGCATCGGCACCTCCTGGGCGCTGGAGGCGGGGCGGGCCGTGGCCGGCATCGGAACCGACTCGGCAGAGGTGACGGGTCGGGGCCGAGGGCTGGTGGGTCCGCGCTGGGTGAGAGAGTTCGGCAGGACCGTCAGTCCGACTCCGAGTGCGGCGATGGCCAGCAAGGATCCGGTGGCGGTCCAGACCACCCGGGCCCCTCGGCGGGCGCGAACGCCGGCTTGGAGCCGACGTCGGTGCCGGTCCTCATAGGGTGTGTCCTCCTGGCTGTCACGCATCATCCGTGCCAGCTCCTGCTCGAAGTGATCCATGGCTCCCTCTCTCACTCCACCGGCTCGACTGTCTCCGCCAGAAGCAGCCGCAACCGTGCGACGCCGCGTGTCGTGAGCGAGCGGGCGGTACCGATCGGACACCCCAGCACCTCCGCGACGTGCCGCTCGGGCAGGTCCTGGTAGTAGCGCAGCACCACCGCGGCCCGCTGCCGCGCAGGCAGCAACGCCAGCGTCGCCTCCAACCGGGTCCGTTCGTCCACGGCGGCGCTCTCGTCCCTCACCTCCGGCGGGTCGGGCAGCCGGTCCACGGGGTGCTCGCCCCACCAGCGACGCCGTGAGGAGCGAGCCGCGGCACGGGCCAGTACCTTGCGCACGTATGCCTCGGGCGCCTGCTCGGCCACCTTCGGCCACGCGAACCACAGCTTGACCAGCGCCTCCTGCAGCAGATCCTCGGCCCGGTGCCGGTCTCCGCCGGTGAGCAGCCGCGCCAGATGAAGCAACGCCGACCACCGGGCCGCAACGAACCGGTCGAACTCGTCGGTCCGCAACTGCCCCATCAGCGTCGTCCCTTGCTTCAGCACGCCCCTACACCTGCAATAAAGACACTGGCCCCCACCCTGCTATGCACCCCTGGTATGTGGCCTGGCTCACATCGGACGATCGACTGCACGTGGCCGGGACAGGGCGGAGGCGTCGAGCGGTGTGGCCGGGGAGGCCCGGATCGGTCCGGTTCAGGGTGCCGCCCTGGGCGGCACCCTGAGGAGTGACGGGACGAGCGGGAACAGGAGCGGCTTGCCGGGGACCGTCAGGCAGGTGGCCAGCTTCGCAGAGCCAGGTCGGCCACCTGCTGGAGTTCGTCGCGGGGGGTGCCGCCCGCGGCTTGGACGGCGATGCCGTTGGACACGGTCATGAGGTAGCGGGCGAGTAGTCCGGGATCGGTTTCCGGGGGCAGGTCGCCTTCGTCGACGGCTTGCCGGAACCGGTCGCGCAGGAGGGCGGTGTGCTCGTTGCGCCAGACGGTGAGGGCGTCGCGGGCACTGCTGCCCGGGTCGCCGGCGGCAAGGGATCCCTGGACGCCGAGGCACCCGGCCGGGCAGCCGGGCCGGGTGGTGGCCCGGACGGAGCCGTTGAGGAACGCCGTGGCCACCTGCCTGGCGGTCGGTTCCTGCAGGGCCCGGGGCCCGTACGAGGCGGGACCTTCGGCGTAGCGCTCCAGAGCCTTGCGGAACAGGTCCTCCTTGTTGCCGAAGGCCGCGTACATGCTGGTGCGGGTGATGCCCATGGCGTTGGTCAGATCGGTGAGGCTGGCGCCTTCGTAGCCCTGTCCCCAAAAGACCCGCATGGCGTTCTCCAGGGCCTCGTCGGCGTCGAAACCCCTCGGTCGGCCGATCGGTGCCCTCTGCCGCTGCTCCATGCGATCGATCATACCTCTTCCGTACTGATCGGTACAGATGTGTTACGGTCTCGTTCGGTATCGATCGGTACTGAAGTTTGCGAGGGTCATTCGCATGGGACAGCTTGAAGGCAAGACCGCCCTCGTCACCGGCGGCGGGAGCGGCATCGGTCTGGCCGCCGCTGTTCGGCTGGCAGCCGAGGGGGCGCACGTGTTCATCACCGGCCGGCGTAAGGACGTGCTGGAGGCGGCCGTCGAGACCATCGGCCCGGCCGGGGCCACCGCGGTGGTGGGTGACATCGCCGACCTGGCCGACCTGGACCGGCTGTACGACACGGTCCGCGCCCAGCTCCGCGCCCTGTCCGCACGCACCGTGAGCCCCCGCCCAGCCAGGCGTGTGCTGGATCGGATGGACGAGGACCGGTGTCAGGTCGTCCTGCAGTTCGGCGAGCATGACGGGCCGCTGGTGGCAGAAGGAGGACGGCTGGAGCAGCAGTCCGCGCCCGTCGAGCCGCACGTCGCGGTCGACCGGGTAGTCGGCCTCCAGGACGGGGGGCCGCCAGCGCAGCAGGTGAGCGAAGCTCGCGAGGAGCCCGTCGGCGCCGCCGTCGAGGACCGCCCGGGTGCGTACGGCGACATCGGCGTCCACCTGCGCCCGGATGTGCGGCCAGTGCGGGGCGAGTGCCCGCCGGTGGTACGCGTGCAGGGCGGTGCCGAGGCGACGCAGGGCGTCCGGGTCGCCGTCGGCCAGGGCGCGGGTCGCGGCCGGCAGCGGGTGTGAGCGCTCGGTGGAGGAGGCAAGACTGGCCAGATCGTCACGCAGGACCGTCCGGGGCGTGCTCAGGACCGTGTCGATCGCGCAGTCGAGGGCGGGAGGGCCGCTCAGCGCGGGGGTGAGGAAGCCGTGCGTAGCCGCGTGACGGCATCAGCCCGGCGAGCAGCACGTCGACCGGGCCCCGCCCCGGCCGGACGAGCCGTCGCCACTCGGCGTACGCGGAGCGCACGCGTCGGTGGCCAGAACCTGGACGCTGCCGGTGAGCTCCCACAACGGGTCGGGAGCGGCGGCGACGCGAACGCGTGCGAGGTCTTCGGCGGTGAAGTGCACCCGCAGCATGGGAGTCTCCGATGGTGGCCGTCATCGGGTGGGCGGGCCGTGCCCCACGACAGTGACGGAGCCCCACGGGTCCGTGCAAGACGGCATCAGGTCACCCGGACCCCGGCTGTCGGCCGCCTGGGGTGCGCAGTGGCCGGCCTGGATCTCACCCGGCCGGCCGAAGATCAGCCCGAGTGAAGCGGTCAGGCGTTCAGGGCCTGCTCGACGGTGGGGTGGCACGGGATGAAGGCGTCGACGCCGACCAGCGTCAGCACACGGAGGATGGATTCCTGGGCGCCTGCTATGCGCAGCCACCCCTGCGCATCACTCGCCTGCTGGTAGCCGGCCACGAAGACGTTGATGCCGCTGGAGTCCATGAAGGTCACACCGCTGAGGTCCACGACGATCCGCTGCGGCGGCACCGCGCCCGCTTCGGACAGCAGGGCACGGCTGAGGACGTCCTTGACATCGTGGTCGATCTCGCCCTGTACCGTCACAACACGGACGCCGTCGATCATTTCGCACTCGACGGAGAGCCGGTCGGGCCGGCGGGCCTTCTGGTTGTCAGCCACCGTCTCCTCAACTGCGCTTAGGCTTGCCAGGGCAGAGCGTACCTGGATGATTCTGCCCCACCGCCACGATGGGATGCACACTGGTTGGCGGTGACGAACGAAACCCCCTGTGGCATGCATGGTGCCCTCGCGGGTACTGGCGTGCGTGAAGGGGGGAGTGAGGGCGACACGTGGGATCCCATACCGATGTCGACGGCTGTACCGGGCCGAAGAACGAGCACCTGATGCGCGCCGGCTACGCCCTGGACGGGGGCGACGGCTGCATCGCCGACGCCCGCCACCACGCTGTCGACTTTCTCGACCAGGCCCGCGCCGACCATCACCTGCCGGTGTCCGCGCGTGCGAGGGACCTCACCCAGCTGGTGGTCAGCGAGCTGGTCACCAACGCCCTCAAGTACGCCCCCGGCCCCGTCCTGATGGAACTGCGCATCAACGCCCGCGCCGTGGACGTCGTCGTATGGGACAGCGACCCCACCGCACCCGCGGCCCGGGCCGCCGATCCCGGCAGGATCGGCCAGCACGGACTGGAGATCGTCAAGGCCGTCACCGAGGAACTGTTCACCGAGCAGGAACCGGTCGGCAAACGCATCACGGCCCGCATCGCCCTCTCCGACACACCCAGCAGCGACACGTCCCGCCGCTGAGCCGAACCTGCGGCACAGCGGCTCGTCGGACCAGCCATGACGACGACGTGCGACCCGGCGCCGCGATCCGCCCCCGTCAGTGAGGGCAGCCACCTGGCACCGCCTCACAAAGTCTGCCGGAGGCCGGTAGGCAGTGCGTATCGGGGTATCCGCGTCGGCATGGCACCGGAAACCGATCACGCTGAATCCGTACGAGCCCTGCGGCAACTCCGCCGAATCCGCCTCTTCTACGCCGGGGGTGCCCTCTTGTGGGCCGTGTCGGCCGCACTGGTGGGATGGGACGATCCCGGAAGCAGGCAGATGTGGGTGGCGGTGCTCTTCCTGGTGGTCTTCGCCGGCCTGTGGTCGGTGACGTCCTTGTTGCTGTGGCGCCAGCAGACTGCCCGGGCCGCTGGTTCCGTGCACCACGCCGCTCCGCGCAGGACGGGCTGGCATCGTCAGGCCAACGCCTGAGAGCACGGGAACCGGAGCCGCGTCGGGCGGTTCCCATGCCCTTCCCCGGTATGTGCGGCCCGCGCCGGCGGAGACCTGTCCGACGAGGAACTCCGCCCGCGTGGACGTTCCCGGACCGGGCGGCTGCCGATCAGCCCGCGATGGAGTCCAGCTGTTCCGCCGCCGGACGCAGGGCCCACAGGTCGCCGCCCGGCGGCTCCTCCAGGAGCGAGACCGCCCGCCGCGCCCGTACATCACCGGCGTCGGCGGCAGCGTGGACGATGTCGTCCGCGGCGTACCGGAGGAAGCCGAGCTCCGGATGCGGCCAGGCGGCGGATGCCGTCGCCGCGGGCAGCAGGTAGTCGACCGCGTTGAACAGACTCTGTCCGTCCGGGCCCCGGTACGCCCAGAGGTTCACTCCGACGTGCCGGCCGATGGCCGCGAGCCGGGTGTGGGCGACCAGGGCGAAGGTCGAGTAGTGCCAGCTCCTGGTCCGCGCCAGCTCCTGCGGCTGGCTGCCGTCGGACGCGATCTGCGGCGCGATGCGCGTGCTCCGGACGTTCAGGACGGTTCGGCGGGCCAGGTCCTTGTCGCCGGTCGCGTAGGCGAGTGCGGCGAGCTGCATGTCGTAGAAGGTGCCGTGGTTGTTGGTCGCGGCGGCCTCCTCCTTGCCGAAGCCGCTGTCCCTGAGCCAGCCGAGGAAGTCGCTGTTCCACTTCGTCATGCCGGTGCGGTCCTTCCCGGTCCAGCCCGGGGCGCCGGTGTCCAGCAGGGCGAGCGCGTCGAGGACGCTGGTGAAGGACTGCGAGAAGTCGATGATGCCGATGGCGCGACCGTCGTACTTGCAGGGAATGAACTGCGCGTGGTTCAGGTTCGGGTTCATCCTCGTGGCCGGGTCGAGGAACCAGGTGCGCAGTACCTGCCCGGCCTTCTCGGCGTACCGCTTCCGGCCCGTGTAGTACCAGGCGAGGGAGAGGTCGTACGCGGCGTCGAAGGTCTTCTCGACGTCCTGTCGGTCGGTGCCGGTGTCGACCTCGGGGTTGCGCTCGCCGTCGCGTTGCACGTACGGGCAGCCCCAGGGGTTGTCGGTGGTGGGGGGCTTGGAGGGCCACCAGTAGGGAGCCTGGCTCAGGTAGTCGTGGACATCGCCGCCGGGCGCGGGCCGTGGCTTGTCGACGACCGTCCAGGGGCCCTGGCCCAGCCATTTGTCGGCGCGGACCGTCAACGCCTGTACGGTCCGGCGCAGTTGACGGTCGCCTCGATCCAGGCGTTGCTTGGTCTGATGGAGCCGGGCGCCGTCCAGTACGGCCGTGTGCGGGACCTTGGCTGTGGCCCCCGCCATTCCCCGGGCCGATGCGGTGGGGACGGCGGCGCCGGCGGCGAACGCTGCGAAGGCCACCAGGAGGATGCTCAGTCGTGACAGTGCCGAGAGTGCGCTCATCGATCCACTCCGTTCAGGTAGGCGAACGTGGGGGTGGTGATGCGCGTGCTACAGCGCGCGCTGTGCCGCGTGCAGATTCCGCGGCCGCACCGCGTCCGGGCTGCCGTACAGCTCCAGGCGGGTATGCAGGTCACCCGTGAAGTCGGGGACGTCGATCTGGTCGAACTCACTGACCGCGGCGATGCCGACGGTGGCGGAGTACGGTGCCAGGCCGTCGATCCTGACGAGTCCAGCGCGGGCGTTGGTGACGCGGATGTTCCAGTGGGTGAAGCGGGCGCCGAACAGGGGTCCGGCGCTCGCGTCACCGCCGTGGCGGCCGTTGTTGTTCAGGGTGATGTCGGTGCGGACGTTGGCGAAGGGCAGTCCGCGGTGGCTGTCGAAGGTGCCCATCCGCATGTCGCCGCGGGACCACACGTTGTACGACGACAGCCCTTCGACGTTGATGCCGTGCAGTTGGGTGTTCGAGGGGGCGGGGACGGTGCGCTCCTCGATCGTGAAGTCCTCGACGAGGTTGTCGTGCGAGCCCTCACGGCAGAAGTAGGGGTGGTGGGAGCCGCGGCCCGTGACACGTGTCCGTCGCAGGGTGCACGCGGAGGCGGACACGAGGCCGAAGCCGTTGTCGACGTGGCGGACCGTCACGTCGTCCACCCAGCAGTCGTACGCGCACTGCAGGACGACCCCGTTGTGCCCCTTGTCCAACAGATGCGGCTGTTGTGGGGTCTCCAGCGCCTCGAGAGTCAGTCCCTCGACCCCGGAACCTGTCAACTCCGCTACGTGCGTGGTCAGTTGAGGGTTCCACTCCGGGCGTACGTCGAGGGGGAGCGGGCGTTCGAGGGTGACCTCGCGGCCCCGGACCCGGGCGATGCGGACGGGCCACTCGTAGGGGACGTAGGAGGTCAGCTTCGTCTTGTCGTCCCAGGAGTAGGCCTCCGGCCCGGGGCCGCCGCCGCACATGTGCTCCAGGAGTGTGTGGTCCGCGTCGTCGGACAGCCGGAGGAGAACCAGGGCGCCGGGGCGCAGTGACGCCGGGTTCGTCACCGTGATCGTCCATGAGCCCTGCCGGGCCGGAGCGACCGCCGTGAGAGGGCGCCACTCGTCGCGCCGGTTGCCCGTCCAGCCCTCGAAGGGCCACGCCTTCGCCCTGATCGCGGCGACGAGCGAGGCCCAGCGGGCCTTGGGGGCCAGCCAGATCAGGCCGCCCGCCCAGGACCAGCCCGACTTGTCGCCGCCGTAGCGGGAGCCGTACGGCCCGATCAGTTCGGTGAGGCTCCTCGTCGCGTACAGGGTCGTACGGCCGCTGCCGGCACCCTTGAGGATCACGTTCGACTGGTCCAGGCGGATCACGTCGTCGATGCGGAACGTGCCGGGCGGGATGATGACCGTGCCACCGCCGGCCCTGCCGGCAGCGGCGATGGCACGGTTGATCGCGGGGGCGGAGTCGGTCGTGCCGTCCGCCACGGCGCCGAAGGCGCGTACGTCGGCGACAGCGGGGCGGCGGGGGAGGCGGGCCGCCCCGCCGCGGCAACCCGCCCGGCCGATGTACGGGATCTGCGGGTGCGTGAAGGGTGTGCGGGTGAACTCCCGCCAGAGGAGCGGGGTGCCGGTCGGCCGTGTTCCCGAGCCGGCCGCCACGGCGGTGCCGGTACCGGCCGCCGCCACGGCGATGGCGCTGCCCAGGACAGCGCGCCTGGTCATGCCGATGGACATGCTCATGACATTTTGATCATCGGTGACGGCTGTGTGTGCATCTCTCATGCCCGTTCGCCCTTCCCATGGTCTTTCATGGATGTGAACGACGTTCAGATGTGTGCCGAGCGGTGAGCATGGCATGACACGCTTGCGTGCGAAAGAGGTAGTGCAGCCTTTATTGGTTTGGACCTTTAAGGGGACTCAAAGTGCCGGCGGGGGTCCGCTGCTCTCCCGTACCACCAGTTCGGTCGCCACCTCCACCCGTGTCGTTTCCGGCTGTTCCCCGGACAGCAGTCGCAGCACCATCCGGGCCGCGAGCGCGGTCATGTCGGCCAGCGGGGTGCGGACCGTCGTCAGGCGCGGGGTGACCCAGTCCGCGAAGGGCAGGTCGTCGAAGCCGACCACGCTGACGTCGGCCGGGATGCGCAGGCCCAGTTCGGCGGCGGCCCGGTAGGTGCCCAGGGCCTGGTGGTCGCTGCCGGCGAAGATCGCCGTCGGACGGTCGGGCAGCGACAGGATGTCCAGGGCGTGTTCGTGCGCGAGGCCGTGGGTGAAGTCGCCGTAGCGGACCAGCTCGGGATCGAAGGGCAGATCGGCCTCCGCCAGAGCTGAACGGTAGCCGTCGACCCGTGCCCGGGAAGTGAGCCGGCGCTCCGGGCCGCTGATGATCGCGATGCGCCGATGGCCGAGCTCGATGAGGTGTCGGGTCGCGGCCAGTCCGCCGGGCCAGTTGGTCGCGCCCACCCATGGTGTTCCCGGCGCGGGTTCGTCGATCGGCATCACCAGCGCGTAGGGGATGCCGAGCCGGCTCAGCTCCTCGTGCTGTTCGGGTGTCAGTTCGGGCACCACGAGAATCGCTCCGCGTGTGGAGCGGGTGGCCAGCGAGTCCAGCCACTGACGGGCGCGTCTGGTCCGGCCGTGCGTGGAGGAGACCACCAACCCCATGCCCGCGTCGTGCAGGACGTCCTCCGCGCCCCGGATCAGCTCGACCGCCCAGGGGCTGTCCAGTTCGTTGATGACGAAGTCGATCAGTCCGCCGACCGGCGCCGCGGTCGCCGCCGGGTGATGTTTCGCCAGATAGCCGTGCTGTTCCAGCAGCCGCTGCACCTTGGCTCGCGTCTCCGCCGAGACATCGGATCTGTTGTGCAGCACCTTGGAGACCGTAGACACCGATACGCCTGCCTGCGCGGCGATTTGGGCAAGGGTGCGCTGTCTTCCCTGACTGGATCCCGCTCGAACCGTTGACGTCATCGGATGAATCTCCTACGTTGCCGGGGCGATCGCGGATTGCGAAAACTATCGCAATCTCGTTCCCGCAGTATGGCTCCTCGGCGAAAAGGTGGTCCCCATGAAGCCCCCCATGAAGAGATGGTGCGCGGTCTCCCTGGCCGCGGCCGCGGCTCTGCTGCTCTCCGGCTGCGGAGGAACCGGTGGTGGCGGCGGTTCGGCCGCCGCGAAGGGCGAGTTACTGGTGTGGGTGGACAACACCCGTATGCCCGCGGCCCAGCAGTACGAGAAGGCCCACCCCGACCTGAAGATGCGCATCGTCACCATCCCGCCCGACGCCGGCTACGTGCCCACCAAGATCTCGCTGGCCAACCGCACCGAGAGCGGCTGGCCCGACGTCGTCTTCCTGGCCAACCCGGCCGAGGCGGCGACGCTCGCGAGCGAGAAGTTCGGCTACGCGGCCCCGCTCGACGGCCTCGTCCCGAAGAAGGTCCGTGACGGTTTCACCCCCGGCTCGCTCGAGACCTGCACCTTCGGCGGCAAGACGTACTGCCTGCGCAACGACATCGCCCCCACCGTCCTCTGGTACGACGCCAAGTTGATGAAGCGATACGGCTACCAGGTTCCCAAGACCTGGGCCGAGTACCAGCGGACCGGTCTGAAGGCGGCCGAGGAGCACCCCGGCACCATCGTCGGAGCCGTCAACGGCAAATACGGCGCCGGCATCTACTTCGGCAGCAGCGGCTGCCCCACCCGCGACACCCTCAGCCTCACCGAGGTCCACATCGACCTCGGCCGGCCGGACTGTACCCGGGTCGCCGACCTGCTGCAGCCGCTCGCCCGGGCGAAGGCCGTCACCACCGTCCTGCCCATCGACCCGGGCTTCGCGAAGTTCGGCAAGGGCGACAGGATCCTGATGCTGCCCGCCCCGGCCTGGTTCGGCGACTTCATGTTCGGCCCCGCCTTCAAGGTGCCGGGGGGCCGCGTCGCCGCCGCTCCCATGCCCACCTGGCCCGGCGAGAGCAAGCCGTACGCGGGACAGGTCGGCGGCGGCGCGTTCCTCGTCTCCGCACACGCCGGCGGGCGCACCAGGCAGGCCGCGGACCTGGTGCGCTGGCTGACCACCGACGTGAACCTCCAGGCGAAGCAGCCCACTTACCCCGCCTTCACGGCAGCGGCGACGAAGTGGGGCGAGGCGAAGTCGAAGGACCCCTACTACGCCGCCGACCCGATGCCCGCCCTCAGCGCGGCGGCGAACGCGCTGCGCCCCGGTTTCGGCGCGGTCCGCTTCGAGGCCGACTGGCAGAGCAGCTTCAACGACACCTTCGTCAAGGCGGTCGACTCCGGTGGCAACCTCCGCGGCTCCCTGGGGAGTTGGCAGGACAAGCTGGAGTCGGCGGCCAAGACCAGCGGATACACGGTCGGATGAAGACACTCACGCAGGCCCGTCCGCCCGTGGTCGCCGTCACGCGGCCGGTGCCATCCCGCCGTCGGCGCCGCCCCGGCCGTACCGCCGCCGTCTGGATCCTCGTCGGCCCCTACACGGTGTTCCTCGCGGTCTTCGGGCTCGCGCCCGCCGGATACGCCCTGTGGACCTCGTTCGTCGACAACGGCTCCTTCTCCGGCGGGCGCGACTGGGCGGCGGTCCTCCAGGACTACCGGCTCGGCGACGCGGCCGCCCATGTGGCGACGTATCTGCTGCTGTGGCTGCCGATCCTGCTGCTGGTCGTCCTTTCTCTCGCCTTCACCCTGCACGCCCGCCCCGGCCGCACGACGAGCGTGCTCCAGCTCGTCTACTACCTGCCCGGCGCGGTCACCGGATCGGCCGCGGCCCTGCTGTGGCTGTTCATGGTCAGCCCGGGCAGCAGCCCGTTCTCCCCGTTGCTCAGGCTGATGGACGTCAAGAGCGCCACGGACGCGCTGTCCGGCGGCAGCGTCATCGCCGTCCTCACCGTGATGGGCGTCGCGGTGCACGCCGGCGGCTGGATCGTGGTCCTGTACGGGGCCCTCAACGCCCTCCCGAAAGACGTCCTGGAGGCCGCGCAGGTCGACGGCGCCTCGGCCTGGCGGACGATGTGGCACATCAAGCTGCCGATGGTCCGCACCTACGTCGCCTTCGTGCTGATCTCCAGTTTCGCCTCCGGCAGCCAGGTGTTCGTCGAGCCCACGGTGCTGTCCACCGGTGCCCCCGGCCAGATCAGCCCCACCTGGTCCGTCAACCAGCTCGCCTACGTCTACGCCACCCAGGACGGCGACTTCGGCAAGGCCGCCGCGCTGTCGCTGGCCATGCTCTCGGTCGGTGTGCTGGCCGCCTGGATCGTGATCACCCGTACTCGTATGTACGCCACCGACTCCTCCGACTCCCGGTGAGTGAGGCGATGACCGCTCTGTCACGCGGCGCCCGCGTCCTGTTCCTGCTCGGCGCGGCCGTCTTCTTCGGACTACCCCTGCTCTGGCTGCTGCTTGCCCCGACCCGCACGGCCGACGACCTGACCACCGGCTCCCCGCTCGGCTTCGGCTCGCTGGGCAACGTGGGCGAGGCCTGGTCGCACCTGACGTCGTACAACGACGGCGAGATCACCCTGTGGATCGGCAACTCGATCGTCTACGCGGCGGCCAGCGTGGCCCTCGCCCTGCTGCTGTGCGTGCCGGCGGGCTACGCGCTCGCCAAGCACGACTTCGCCGGCCGCCGGGCACTGCTCACCCTGTCGATCGTGACGATGATCCTGCCCCCGGCCGCGCTGGTGCTCCCGCTGTACCTGGAGATGTCGGCGATCAACCTCACCGGCACCGTCTGGTCGGTGATCCTGCCGCTGTCCTTCTATCCCTTCGGTGTCTACCTGGCTTTCCTGCACTTCCAGGCGAACCTGCCCGACAGCCTGCTGGACGCCGGACGCGTTGACGGGGCGAGCGAGCTGCGGCTGTTCTGGTCGGTCGCGGTGCCACTGGCCCGCCCCGCCATCGCGCTGATCGCCTTCTTCGGCTTCGTCCGCTGCTGGACCGACTTCTTCCTGCCCTTCGTGATGCTCTCCGACGACCGCACCTTCACCCTTCAGCTCGGCCTGATGTCCCTGCTGCAGTCCACCGGCGCGGTCAACAACTCCAGCGGCTTCGCCGACCTCGACATCCACCAGCCGGAGGCGGCCCTGGCCGGGCTCGTGGCCTGCGCGCCGCTGCTGATCGGATTCGTCCTCGCCCAGCGCTTCCTGCGCACCGGGCTGCTGGCCGGGGCGGAGAAGGGCTGATGGACGGAGCAGGGCCGATGGGCGACACGCGTACCGAACTAGCGGGCCGATTAAGGGAGTTGGTCGTACCCGTGGTGTCCCGCTTCAGTGCGGGCCGGGCGCGCGTACGACTCGGCGTGAACACCGCGATCCACGACGACACGGCCGCCGAACTGGAGTCGTTCGCCCGCCCGTTGTGGGGACTCGCACCTCTCGCGGCGGGTGGACAGACCGTGCCGCACGCCGAGTTGTGGGCCGAGGGACTCGCCCACGGCAGCGACCCCGCGCACCCCGAGTACTGGGGCGAGCCGGTCGACCACGACCAACGCATCGTCGAGATGGCCGCCATCGGCTTCGCGCTGGCCATCGCCCCCCAGGAGTGGTGGGACCCGCTGAGCGGCCCCGAACGCGACCGGCTCGCACGCTGGCTGCTCAGCGCGCTGGACCGGGAGACCACCGACAACAACTGGCTCTTCTTCCCGGTGTTGGTCAGTCTCGGCCTCGACCGGGTGGGTGTGCCCTACGACCGCTCGCTGATCACCGCCCGCCTCGACCGCCTGGAGTCCTTCTGGCTCGGCGACGGCTGGTACGCGGACGGCCCCACCGAACGGCGCGACTACTACGTTCCGTGGGCGATGCACTTCTACGGCCTGCTGTACGACTCACTCACGGGCGGCGACCGCTTCAAGGAACGGGCGGCCCGGTTCGCCGGCGACTTCCGCCACTGGTTCGCCGACGACGGCGCCGCCGTCCCGTACGGCCGAAGCCTCACCTACCGCTGGGCGCAGGCCGCGTTCTGGGGCGCGCTGCCGTTCGCGGGCGTCGACGTACTGCCGTGGGGTGAGGTCAAGGGCTATCTGCTGCGGCATCTGCGCTGGTGGCACGGGCGGCCGGTGACCGGACCCGACGGGCTGCTGTCCATCGGGTACGGCTATCCGCAGCCCGCGCTGGCCGAGCAGTACAACGCGCCGGGCTCGCCCTACTGGTCACTCAAGGCGTATCTGCCGCTCGCACTGCCGGCCCAGCACGCGTTCTGGACCGCCAAGGAGGAGCCCCCTCCCGACCTGCCCGCCATCGGCGCCCAGCCGCACGCCGGGGCGGTGTTGATGCGTGCGTCCGGCGACGTGACCCTGCTCGCCGGGCGCCAGCACCACCCGTGGGTGCGCCACGGAGCCGAGAAGTACGCCAAGTTCGCCTACTCGACCCGCTTCGGATTCAGCCTGCCGAACGGCGCACTCGGCCTCGAACAGGGCGCGTACGACTCGATGCTGGCGCTGAGCGACGACGGCGGGGCGCACTACCGGGTGCGCGAGGAGCCGGCCGATCCCGAGGTCACGGCGGACACGGTCCGCAGCACCTGGCACCCCTGGCCCGACGTGGAGATCACCACCTGGCTGACGGCCGCCCCGCCCTGGCACCTACGCACTCACCGCATCCGCACCGCCCGCGCCCTGGACACCGCCGAGGGCGGCTTCGCCGTCGACCGGGACGCGGGCACGGACCGCGAGAGCGGACCCGGACACGCACGGGTGTCGGCGCCGGCGGGACTCACCGGACTGCGAGACCTCGACGGCCGACGCGACGGCGAGGTCGTCGACTGCCTGCCCGGCACGAACGTCCTCGCACGCCGCACCACCCTGCCCGTACTCGTGGACCAACTACCGCCTGGCGAGCACTGGTTGAGGTGCGCCGTACTCGGCGCCCCCGGCGGACCCGAAGCCGAGACGGCCTGGCGGGAACCCCCGTCCACGGGACACCCACTTCCACTCCCACCGACCACCGCACTTCCGACGACTGGAGACAGGGCATGAGACTTCGACATCTGTCCGCACTGGCCGCCGTGACCGCACTGCTGACCTTCCCGGTCCAGGCGCAGGCGGCGCAGTCCGGCCACACGTACCACGTCGCACCCAGGGGCAGCGACCACGCACACGGCACGCAGGCAAGCCCGCTGCGCACCATCGGCACCTGCCTCGAACGGGTCCGCCCCGGCGACACCTGCCTGATCCACCAGGGCACCTACCGTGAGCAGCTCACCCCTCCCTCCGGCGCCGAGGGTGCTCCGATCACGATCGCCGCGTACGGCGACGGTCCGGTGACCGTCGACGGAACGGAGCTGGTGACCGGCTGGAAGGACGCCGGCGGCGGACTGATCGCCACCGACACCGACCTGCCGCCCGACCCGGACTTCAACGCGGTGTTCCTCGACAACGGCCGTGCGGCTGAAGGCCGTTGGCCCAACTCCGGTGCCGATCCACTCAACACCACCTGGGCCGAGGCCGACACCACCTCCACCGACCAGCACATCGACGACACCGACCTGCCCGACGCCGACTGGACCGGCGCCACCGTGCACCTGTGGGCCGGTTCCAACCCCTGGGCCCAGCAGACCGGCACGGTCACCGCCGCCTCAGCGGGCAAACTGGACTTCAAGGGCGGCAACTACCGCTGCCCGCCGCTGTGCATGGGCAACCAGACGTACCGCAACTACTACCTCGTCGGATCGAGGGCCGCCCTCGACCAGCCGGGGGAGTGGTACTACGACAAGACCGCGCACCGCCTGTACCTCGTCCCCCCGAAGGGCGGTATCGCCGGCCACACGGTGACCGCCAAGCACCGCCTCTGGGGCGTCGACCTCAGCGGCAGCTCGTACGTCACCGTGCGCGGCCTGAACCTGTGGGGAACCTCCCTGCGAACGGGCAAGTCCAGTAAGGGAGTTGTGGTCGACGGGCTGCGCGCCACGTACATCTCCGAGTTCTCCACGCTGCCCATGCCACCGGACAGCGACCTCGCGGTCGAGCCGTTCGAAGGCAACATCGTCGCCTCCCGCATCCTCGACTCGGGCGTGCAGATCCTCGGCACCGGCAACACCCTGAAGAACAGCGAGATCGCACAGTCGGCCGGCGACGGGGTCCTGGTCCGAGGCACCGGCAACACCGTCACCAACAACCACATCCACGACGTCGGCTGGATGGGCAGCTACACCCCCGGCATCGAGATCAACGGCAACGGCCACACGGTCACCCACAACACCGTCCGGCGCACCGGACGAGCGGCCATCGACACCGCCTGGCAGCTCAACGGCACCGAGTTCCACGACAACCGCATCGCCTACAACGACATCTCCGAGGCGATGCGCACCTCCCGCGACGGCTCACCCTTCTACGTGTGCTGCAGCCTCAACGGCTCCGGCACCTCCATCGACCACAACACCGCCCACGACGCCGACGGCCAGAACGGCTACTACGTCGACAACTACTCCCACCACTTCCGGCTGCACCACAACGTCGCCTGGAACACCGGAAGCCGGGGCGTCTACTTCAACGGCCACACCGGCCCCAGCATCGCCAACGAGGACCACAACTCCAGCTACGGGGTGGGCATCAACGTCGCCTCGGTCGCCCTCGGCGGCGCCACGGACGCGTCAGGCTCGTACTTCAGCAACATCGTCGGACCCAAACCGGTCACGGCGACGAAGACCGGAGACCCGCTGCCCGTCGTCCGCTCCAACCTGATCAGCGAGAAGCCCGGCTACACGGACGCCGTCAACGGTGAGCTGTGGCTGACGCCCGGATCGCCCGCCGTCGACGCGGGCGAGGTGGTCGACGGCATCACCAACGACGTCCTGGGCACGGCACCCGACCAGGGAGCCTACGAGTACGGCGCGCCCGTCTGGTCGACCGGCTGCGATCTGCCCGGCTGCGTCCAGCGGGTTCGCCACGGCAACTGGACCGCCACCGCGAGCGACGGCACCTCCGCCTCCTCCACCGTCGACGGCGACATCAACACCCGCTGGACGGGCGCCGTCCCGCAGGCCGTCGGCCAGTCCCTGACCGTCGACCTCGGCGAGAGCAAGACCTTCGGCCGGCTCTCCCTCGACGCCGGCCGCGACACCAGCGGGCAGCCGTACGGCTTCACGGTCTCCGTGAGCCGCGACGGCACGCACTGGGGTGAACCGCTCGCCCGGGTCTCCGGCCGCTCCTTCACCCAGGACGCGGTGTTCCCGCACCGGACAACCGCCCGCTACGCGCGCATCACGCTGACCGCGAACGGGCCCACGCCCTGGGTCGTCAACGACATCAGGCTGTACGGCGACGGGCCCGACGCCGCCTCGACGCTCCAGGCCGAACAGGCCACCTCCGTACGGGGAGCGGAGCGCGGCACCGCGGCCACCGGCGTCCTCGGCTCGGGCGACAGGCTGGGCTTCGCCAGGGTGAACATCCGCGGCAGGCACCTCACCGTACGTCTCGCCTCCACCTGCGCACAGGGCTGCTCGCTCCAGTTGCGCCTGGACTCACCGGACGGTCCGGTGGCCGCGGTGCTACCCCTCACGGGCACCGGCGGCGAATGGCGGGAGCAGTCCGTGGCCCTGCGCCGCGAGGTCACCGGCACCCACGACCTGTACCTCGTGGCGAAGGGAGGGGCAGGGGTCCGGGTCGCAGCACTCGACTGGCTGACAGTCCGCCCCTGACCGACGCTTCCGTCTCCGGTCACCGCGCGTTCTGCCCGGCCGGATCATGCGCGGGCCTCCTTCCGGCGCGGGGGAGGGGGCAGGGCTGCCGGCCTCGAACGCGGGCGGCTCAGGGCCGTCGGCTGCTGCGTCTCGGCGGCTGTAGATCAACGCGGCGAGTCCGGTTTCCCGCTCGCAGCGTGCGGCTGCGCTGCTGGTCCGTGGAGTCCCACTACGGCGAAGGTTTACCCCTGTTCAACCGCAGGGTGGACGCTTGTTCGTGCTGGATACATGCAGACTTCCGACGACGAGGGCCGCGCCTGCACGGGGCGGGGCAGGGCTTGTCGACGCGGACAGGCAGGGATGGATGACGGCGGGTGGGGCGATGATACGGACGGTCTTCGACAGCACTGACTTCCCGGTCGGGGAGCGCTTCGACCGTTGGCGGGACACAGTAAGGCTTTCGCTGGTGCCGACAGTCGTCAGCGTCGACGACCCGGACGGCTTCCGGGCGACGATGAGCCACCTGGACCTGGGTACCGTGCAGCTGGCCTCGATGGCCCTGTCCCCGCTGCGGTCCTCACGTACCTCGAGGATGATCCGCAGCAACGACCCCGAGAAGTACAGCGTCGCGCTGGTCCTTGGCGGCGAGCAGTACATCCGCCAGGCCGGCCACGAGAGCGTGGCGGGCGCCTACGATCTGGTCTTCTACGACTCCTCGCACCCCTGTGACGCACTGGTGGCATCCGGGGTGCCCACCCCGGCCCGGACGGTCGTGGCGCAGTTCTCCAAGTCCTTGCTGCCGCCGCGCGTTTTCGACCGGTTGCTCGGCGCACGGCTGTCCGGGCGGGAGGGCGTGGGCGCCGTGCTGGCGCAGATCCTCATCGGCCTGGCTGACGGCACCGTCGGCCACCGGCCGTCGGACTCCTGCCGGGTGGCCGGCATCCTGATCGACCTGCTGGCCGTGACCCTCGCCCAGGAACTCGACGCCGACGCTGACGTACCGCCGGAAACCCATCAGCACGCGCTGAGCCTGCGCGTGCTGGCCTACATCGAACAGCACTTGGCCGATCCCGACCTGTCTCCCGGTGTGATAGCTGCCGCCCATCAGGTCTCCGTCCGCCAGCTCTACCGGATCTTCCAGCAGCAGGGCACGTCCGTGGCGGCGTGGATCCGGCGACAGCGCCTGGCCCGCTGCCGCCACGACCTGACCGACCCCCTGCTGCGCCCACGTACCGTGCACTCCATCGCGGCCCGTTACGGATTCGGCGACGCCGCGCACTTCAGCCGTGCCTTCCGCGCCGCCTACGGAATGTCACCCAGCGAATGGCGGGAACACGCCCGGCCGTCCACACGTGTCTGACCATCGCCGTCGCACCCGATGCGCTGATGTGTCGTTACCGAGGAGGCGGTGGCCGACGGGGTCGCCAGACACAGAGGGCCTCAGCTGATGAAGCATCCGATTCGCGTCGTCTTCCGCTCCGCTCTCGAGGAAGCTCCCGCCGCAGGGCACGGGCTGAGGATCGCTCTTTACCAGGGGCAGGGCGCGGTGGGCAGCGAGCAGGCGGTCAGCAAGAACCTTGAGCGTCTGGACGAGGTGGCGGCCCTCGCCGCGGCCTACGGGGCTCAGGTGTGCGTCTTCCCGGAGAAGTACACCACCGGCTACGCGATCGACGCTCAGCAGTGCCGGCGGTTGGCAGAGCACGCGCAGGGCCCTTCGGTGGAGCAGGCCCGACTGTCGGCGAAGGAGAACAACCTGGCGGTGGTGCTGCCCTATCCGGAGCGGGACGGCGAGAGGTTCTACGACGCGATCTCGGTGATCGCAGCGGACGGGCAGGTGACGGCGAACTACCGCAAGACCCACCTCTACGGGGCGGCCGAGCGCCGTAACTACTCCGCCGGGGAGGAACTGCCGCCGGTCGTGGACGTCAACGGCATCAAGGTGGGGATCCTGAACTGTTACGAGTGCGAGTTCCCACCGCTGTACCAGTACCTCGCCGAACAGGGCGCGAAGGTCGTGCTCGGACCGACGGCCGCCGACTTCCACTTCCGGCTCGCCGACGGCCGTATGACGCGGGTCCCCTACCAGGACGCCACCCGGCACATCATCCCCGCCATGGCCAGTGTCTGGCGCCTGTTCATCGCCTATGCCAACCGCCGCGGCTGGGAACAGGTCCCGGCCGGCGCCTGGCAGTACCGCGGCAACTCCGGCATCTGGGGACCCGACGGCGAACCCCTAGTCGCCGCGACCCCCGAGGACCGTCAGGACGACTGTCTGCTGATCGCCGACTGTGTTCCCGCCTCCGTGCCGCCCTTCAGCCCCGAAGGCAACCACCTCACCGACAACCGCCTCGCCCTGAACACACGACTGCGCCAGGCAGTGTGACGGAACGACCGCTGCGCGCGGCCGGACCCGGGCGTACGAGAGGAGGACGGCAGCACCCTCGGAACCGCAGTGCACCGGTCACCAGGTTGAGGAACGGGCTCAGTACTGCTGCTCGTACCGGAGGCCGGCAAACCGTCGCGCGGCGATGTCCTCCCGGGTGCCAACGATCAAGTTCATGGTGAACACGTTGTAGTCGATCGCCTGCCCGGCCATTTGCGCGAGGAGTACGAGATCGCCCTCGTCCGGTGGCATGTCCCACGGGTCGGAGAATCCGCCGATCTGCACGCAGACGCCGGGGCGATGTCCGCCGGAGGCCGCGTCGAGGACGCCGTTCTCGAAACCGTCCAGTGCGTCCTCGTCCCCGCCACCGTCCAGGAACGCGCGGGTCTGCGGGCCTTGTTGTCTGTCGCCGTCGAAGGTCAGTCCGGCAACGGGATACAGGGTGCGTGGTTCGTAGACCGTGACCTGGGTGGCCTCGCCGTTGAATTCGTACGTCGCGGAGCGCTCCGTGGTGCGTGCTCCGGCAGGGATGTGGAGCAGCACGGACGACTCTGGCGGGTACTCGATCCCGGTGAAGAACAACAAGTGGCCGTCGGCGGGCAGTTCGATGTCCAGGACGTCGTGGGGCAGGGCCGCGCAGTCGACGCTCAGCACGAGCGGTTCTCTCCCCTCAGGCCAGTCCACGCCGTCCGGCAGTGCGGGGAGCCCGCCCGTTCGTGCGGCGGGGCGGGCGTTCTGCCGCACGGACGGAGGCACTTCCTCGTGCTGCACCAGGTACAGGCATGGCCGGGACCGGGCCATCAACTCCTGTGCGACGGGGCCGGGAACGCCGTACTCGGCGGCTGTCTCGTGGACGAGCCGCTCGTCGATCGATGTCATGGCCGCGATCGTGCCATGGGCCACTGACATGCCGTCGGGCCGTCAAACCGTCGAACACGACGAGCTCGGCCACATCCAGTGCCGTCAGCACTTGCCTACCCGACAGTGGCGTAATGGGTGAACAAGAGCGGCCCTGGACGCCCTGGTCCAGACACAGAAGCCACCGCCGTCCTGAGAAGGGGCCGCCCCGCCATCAACAATCCCGCCCTGCGGGCACAACGCCCAACCCCCGCCACGACCCACCGGCTCACCCAGCACATCTCGATCCTCGTTGGCGCTGCCCCCGGGTGACGGATCTGCCCGCCCAACTGACCCACTTGGAGGTGAACGGTCTCCCCTGGCCGGATCTCTCCCCTCTGAAGCGGCTCACCGCCCTGACCACGCTGGACCTGCGGTACAGCGACCTGACCGACATCGGCGGGACCGGCGCTTTCCCGGAACTGGAGCGGCTCGGCCTCTTGGGCTGCGACCGGGTGGAGGACTGGACGCCCCTGCTGGAGGCGCCCCGGCTGCGGGAGCTGCAACTGACGCAGGACCACGGATACGAACGGCCCTTCACCCCTGTGCTCCAGCGGCTGCCGGCGGACGGAGTGGCCCGGGTCCCCTGGCACGTGCGCTGGTGAGCCCCGGGCCACCGCGCCGGCTCATCCGCGCACGGCCGCTTCGGAGCCGCACCCAACGGCGATGATCGTCCAGCGGCGCCCCGCTCCGTCACGGGTCGTCGCTCGCCGTCTCAGGGGTGCGGTGCGGAACGGGTGTACAGGTGTGCTTGCCGTATCCCGGCCTTGCGCAGTTCTTCTGCCGCGATGCGCAGCGCGGTACGGGCCATGTGCGGATACATCCCGCACTTGCAGCGCTCAGAAGGACCGGTAGGTCCGGTCGGGATCGGCGGACGCCGCCTCTGCGAACTCCGCGAAGTCCATGTTGGCGATCGACAGATTCGCGTGCACGTCGTGGACACCGGCCGGGACGGTCCGGAATTCGCGAGGTGGCGGAGAATCGACGATCACCTGGTAGTACAACGGGTCGAGGTCCTCGTCCTCATCCCCGGCGATGTCGAGGGCCAGCAGCGCACGATGGGGAGACTCCATCGTCACCCGGTCGGCGACGAACACCACGCTCAGGTTCTCGTCCCGCCTCGCCTGGTCGAGGACCTCATCAGGCTTCAGACCGGCCCAAGCGGGATCGTCGATGAGGTGGACGGAGGCTTCGTACTCGCCGTCGTCTCCCCACGCCTGTGCCAGTTCCGCCGCCACCGCCTGCCATGCGGCTTCGTCCTCGTAGTCGGTCCTGACGACCAGAGCGTCGAATTCATCACGCCCGACAATTCCAGGCATCGCTTTCATGCTTCCCCTCCCACAGTGCCCGACATGGGTCCGACTGTCTCATGAGCCACTGACAGCGCCTTCGCACGCTGTACCGGAAGCAGCGCCTGGCGGACCTTGCCGCCGCCGTCGGTCCGCATTCGCGTGGACAGCAAGGAGCCCCGAACCGTCAACTGCCGCTGCCTGTTCCGCCTTTGATGCCGCGCACTGTGTGAGCTGGGGCACCCCGCAGCGCCGGAATCGCTCGCCGCCCGCCCAGGTCGTAGGTTTGTCCGGCAGCAGTGCTGATCTGAGCCCGCGAAGACGTCTCCCTGAGTGCGGGAGGACGTCAGACCGGGCAGGCTCTGACCAGCCTCAGCCGTCTCGCCGGTGGACGGCCTTGGACGGCGCCGAACAAGGGGGGCTTTTGAGCATCACGTTTGACACGAACCAGGTACCGCCGACCGACGGGCCGAGGTCCAACGCGACCGTCATCCGGCGCACCCCGTTGCTGGTACGCGACGACCCGGAACCCAGCTTGTTCCTCAGCCTCCAGATCTCCGGGTCGAGCATGGTGATGCAGGGCGGCCGGGAAGCGGTGCTGCGTCGCCGTGGCCGGTGAAGGTGCCGCGGGCGGCCAGGTGCGGGTGGTGCGGGGCCTCGCGCAGCGAGAGGACGGGCGCCAGGCAGGCGCCGGAACCCTTTTGGCTCGCCAAGTCCGACAACGGCGCCTTCACGGCGGTCCCGGGCGGGGAAGGGGCCGCACGGGACCGCCTGCTGTCCGGGGGACGGCTGTGAGCGACGACGCCGTCCACGTCTCGTCGGGGGTCGCCGGCCTTGTCGAGGACGCGGACGGCGGTTCAGCGCATACGAGCGGCGGCCTTGAGGCGGCCGTAGCCGTACGCCGTCCTTAGGCCTTCTGGCGCGGTCCCCGGCGGCAACCCTCCGGGCCCTCTTGGACAATGCCGTCGACACCCCGTTGAGGTCGGCGGTCAGGACGACCCCGAAGGGTGCCGCCTCGGCCGAACCAGGGGTTTCCGCCGCGGCCGGGGCAAGCAGCCGAGGATGTCCTCCGGTCAGTGCGGAGCGGTGGTACCCAACTTTTCCGAGTGCCCCGGGTTCGTCCATGTATTCCATCCCGCACGGGTCTTTTCGCGGCGACCGAGATCTCCGCGCAAGGCTTTGGCTCTCGGACGGGACCTGCGTTAATCTTCACCGGATTTTCTCATCCGGCCGACTGGTGAACTGCGGAAACGCGGTCGGTGAGAGGGCCTTTCACGGGCCCGGCGCGGGTTCCGAGTCCTCGGGGTGAGGGCTCTTGGGGAGCGGAACGAGGGTGCGCATGAGCAGCAAGACGATCGAGCCCGTCGACCGGGCCCCGGGCGAGCAGGAGCTTCGGCAGCTCCTGGCCGGACTGACCGCCGTACGGGACGGCGACTTCGGCACCAGGCTGCCGTCCGACGGCGAGGGCCTGCTCGGCGACATCGCCACGGTTTTCAACGGCATGGTGGACCAGCTGTCCGTGTTCACCTCCGAAGTGACGCGGGTGGCGCGCGAGGTGGGCACCGAGGGCACGCTCGGTGGTCAGGCCGAGGTGCCGGGGGTCTCGGGCACCTGGGCCGACCTGACCGACTCGGTCAACGCCATGGCGGGCAATCTGACCACGCAGGTGCGCGACATCGCGCAGGTGGCGACCGCGGTCGCCAAGGGTGATCTGTCGCAGAAGATCGACGTCCCCGCGCGTGGCGAGATCCTGCAGCTGAAGGAGACCGTCAACACGATGGTCGACCAGCTCTCCGCGTTCGCCGACGAGGTCACCCGCGTCGCCCGCGAGGTCGGCAGCGAGGGCCGGCTCGGCGGACAGGCCCAGGTGCCCGGCGTCGGCGGCGTCTGGCGCGACCTGACCGACTCGGTCAACTTCATGGCGGGCAACCTCACCTCCCAGGTCCGCAATGTCGCCCAGGTGACCACGGCGGTCGCTCAGGGTGATCTCTCGCAGAAGATCACGGTGGATGCCCGGGGTGAGATCCTGGAGCTGAAGAACACCATCAACACGATGGTGGATCAGTTGTCCGGTTTCGCGGACGAGGTCACCCGCGTCGCGCGTGAGGTCGGCACCGAGGGACGGCTCGGCGGACAGGCGGACGTCAAGGGTGTGAAGGGCACCTGGCGCGACCTCACGGACTCCGTGAACTTCATGGGGGGCAACCTGACCGCGCAGGTCCGCAATGTCGCGCAGGTGGCCACGGCGGTCGCTCAGGGTGATCTTTCTCAGAAGATCACGGTGGATGCCCGGGGTGAGATCCTGGAGCTGAAGAACACCATCAACACGATGGTGGATCAGTTGTCCGGTTTCGCGGACGAGGTCACCCGCGTCGCGCGTGAGGTCGGCACCGAGGGCAATCTGGGCGGTCAGGCGATCGTCCGGGGCGCGTCCGGGACCTGGAAGGACCTGACGGACAACGTCAACGTGATGGCGTCGAACCTGACCGGCCAGGTCCGCTCGATCGCCCAGGTCGCCACGGCCGTCGCGCGCGGTGACCTGTCCCAGAAGATCACGGTCGAGGCCAAGGGCGAGGTCGCGGCCCTGGCGGACGTCATCAACACGATGGTCGACACGCTCTCCGCGTTCGCCGACGAGGTCACCCGTGTCGCCCGCGAGGTCGGCACCGAGGGACGCCTCGGGGGCCAGGCGCACGTGCCGAACGTCGCGGGCACCTGGAAGGACCTGACGGACAACGTCAACTCGATGGCCAACAACCTCACCGGCCAGGTCCGCAACATCGCCCTGGTGACGACGGCGGTGGCCAACGGCGACCTGTCGAAGAAGATCGACGTCGACGCCCGTGGCGAGATCCTGGAGCTGAAGACCACCATCAACACGATGGTCGACCAGCTGTCGTCGTTCGCCGCCGAGGTCACCCGTGTCGCCCGCGAGGTCGGCAGCGAGGGCCGGCTCGGCGGACAGGCGGAGGTGGAGGGCGTCGAGGGCACCTGGAAGCGGCTGACGGAGAACGTCAACGGACTCGCCGGCAACCTCACCCGCCAGGTCCGCGCGATCGCCGAGGTGACCAGCGCCGTCGCCGAGGGCGACCTGACCCGCTCCATCACCGTGGAGGCCTCGGGCGAGGTCGCCGACCTCAAGGACAACATCAACTCCATGGTGGAGTCCCTGCGGGAGACCACACGGGCCAACCAGGAGCAGGACTGGCTGAAGACCAACCTCGCCCGGATCTCCGGCCTGATGCAGGGTCACCGTGACCTGCCCGTCGTCGCCGAGCTCATCATGGACGAGCTCGCGCCGCTGGCCTCGGCGCAGTACGGCGCCTTCTACCTCGCCGAGGACACCGAGCGCGGTCACGAGCTGCGGCTGGTGGGCTCGTACGGCTATCCCGACGACACCGACCGGCCCGACCGCATCCCCGTCGGGCGCTCGCTCGTCGGGCAGGCCGCGCGCAACCGCCGCCCCATCAGCGTGGAGGAGCTGCCGCCGGGCTACGTGACCATCTCCTCCGGTCTCGGGCAGGCCGTGCCCAGCGCCCTGGTGGTGTTGCCCATCGTGGTCGAGGACCAGGTCCTCGGTGTCATCGAGTTGGGCTCCGTCACCCCCTTCACCCAGATCCACCAGGACTTCCTCGCCCAGTTGATGCCGAGCATCGGCGTCAACCTCAACACCATCGTGGCCAACGCGCGCACCGACGAACTGCTGGGGGAGTCCCAGCGGCTCACCGCCGAACTCCAGGCACGGTCGGAGGAGTTGCAGGTGCAGCAGGACGAACTCCAGCGTTCCAACGCCGAACTGGAGGAGAAGGCCTCCCTGCTGGCCTCCCAGAACAGCGACATCGAGGCCAAGAACCTGGAGATCGAGCAGGCCCGGCAGGAGCTGGAGACACGCGCACAGCAGCTGGCCCTGGCGTCGAAGTACAAGTCGGAGTTCCTGGCGAACATGAGCCACGAGCTGCGCACCCCGCTCAACAGCCTGCTGATCCTGGCCCAGTTGCTGGCCCAGAACCCCTCGCGCAACCTCACGCCCAAGCAGGTCGAGTACGCGGGCATCATCCACTCGGCGGGCTCGGACCTGCTGCAGCTGATCAACGACATCCTCGACCTGTCCAAGGTCGAGGCGGGCAAGATGGACGTCACTCCCGAGCGTGTCCCGCTGCGCAAGCTGCTGGAGTACGTCGAGGCGACGTTCCGGCCGATGACGTCCCAGAAGAGTCTGGACTTCACGGTGGCCACCGCTCCGGGCACGCCCGCCGACCTGCTCACCGACGACTCCCGGCTGCGCCAGATCCTGCGCAACCTCCTGTCGAACGCGGTGAAGTTCACCGAACAGGGCGGCGTGGCCCTGCGTATCGAACCCGCGGCGGACCGGGAGGTGCCCACGGGCGTTCTCCGCGGCGGTCCCGTTGTGGCCTTCAGGGTGAAGGACTCCGGTATCGGCATCCCCCAGCAGCAGCTGGAGACGATCTTCGGAGCCTTCCAGCAGGCGGACGGCACCACCAGCCGCAAGTACGGCGGCACCGGTCTCGGCCTGTCGATCACCCGGGAGATCGCCCATCTGCTGGGCGGCGCCGTCACAGTGGACAGCACGCCCGGCCAGGGCAGTACCTTCACCCTCTACCTCCCCGTGGCACGCGCCGACTTCGAGGAGCTGCTCGACGGCGGCGGCTCGCCGGCGGAGCACTCCCAGACCACCGGCCGGGAGCTTCCGCCGACCTCGCGGCCGGATTCTTCCCCCGCGGCACCCGAACAGCGCCGGCGCCGCCTGCTCGTCGTCGAGGAGCGCCCGCGCGGGCTGCTGACCCTCGTCGCCGAACGCGCGGTCGCAGACCTCGCGCCCGACGACCGGCTCGGGGCGGTCGACATCATCACGGCGATCGGGGCGCAGGAGGCGGCGAGCACACTGGCCGCCGAGCCCTGCCACTGCGTCGTCCTGGAACTCGGCATGCCCGACGACGCGGGCGCGCGTCTGCTGGCGGCCATGGAAGGTGACTCGGCGCTGGCCAGCGTGCCCGTACTGGTGCACACCGGTCATCGCGTGGACCTGGCGCACGAGCAGACCTTGCGCTCCCGCGCGGACGGCCGCCCGCTGGACTTCCTCTCCAGCCTGGACGAACTGCGCGAACGGATCACCCTGCACCTGTCCGCCGAGGAGCCGGGGGACGTGCTGTCACTGGTCCGTGCCGAGGAGTCCCAGCGCCCGGCCGCGCAGGTCGTCGACGGCGCCTTCCTCGGCCGTACGGTGCTCGTGGTCGACGACGACGCGCGCAACCTCTTCGCGCTGAGCGGGATGCTGGAGCTCCACGGCTTCCACGTCCTGCACGCCGACAACGGCCGCAAGGGCATCGAGATGCTTCTCGCCCATCCCGACATCTCGGTGGTCCTGATGGATGTGATGATGCCGGAGATGGACGGCTACAGCGCCACCGCGGAGATCCGGTCGATGCCCCAGTACGCCGATCTGCCCATCATCGCCGTCACCGCGAAGGCCATGCCCGGCGACCAGGAGAAGAGCCTCGCGTCGGGCGCGAACGACTACGTCACCAAGCCGGTCGACACCAACGACCTCATCGGCCGCGTCCGACGCTGGCTGTCCGTATGACGGGGAGCCACGCCGCCGTGCGTATCAGCCGTCCACGTGGTGTCCCTGGACGCCCGAGCCGAGGAACAGGTCAACCGTGAGCAACCTCCATCCGCCGGCGGAGCCGCAGGACGTCGGGGCTTCGACAGGTGGGTCGCCCGCCGAGGACCCGACGGCGGACATCGACACGCTGTCCGACAACCCATCGGACTCGACACCCCTCGCCCGCGCCGACGGTCAGGCCGCTTCCGGTACGGAGGAGGCAGATGAGGCAGATGAGGCAGATGAGGAAGACGGGGAAGGCGGGCAGAGGCAGCCTTCCCCCGTCGGGAGACTCGCGGCTACCGTGGAGCGACTGCGCCGCGAGGTACAGATGGCCCAGGCGGAAGCGGACGGACGCGCCCTGATCGAACTGGCCAAGGGCATCCTCGTCGAGCGGCTCGGGTGCGGGCCGTCACAGGCGGCACGACAGCTCGCCGAGCTGACCGAGCAGGCGGGCGCGACACCCCTCGAATTCGCCGTCGAGGTCATCAACCAGGCCGCGCGTGACCGGCTCTCCGACGTGACGACCGCCTTCCTCGCCACCACGGCGGACCACAGCGACGCCACCGACCCGCCGGAGAAGGGCTCCTTCGGCTCCTTCGCCGTACGGCTTCGGACCGCCGAGAGCGGCGCGCTGGCCGCCCACGACACCCAGGCCGTGGCCGACTCCCTGCTGGAACACGCTCTGACGCCGCTCGGCGCGGAAGCCGTGGCCATCTGGGTGCTGGGCGCCGACGGCTCCCTCACGCTGGCGGGCAGCGCCGGATTCCCGGCCGCGGAGGCGGCACGCTGGCGGTACGTGCCGCCGGGCGTGGCGACGGTGGCCCGTCGCGGGCTCGGCGAGCGAACGGGCCAGTGGATCGGCTGTCTGTCGGAGACCGGCCTGCCCTCCATCGGCGGGTACCACCACCCCGACGGTGGCCGGGTCGCCGTACCCGCGGGCACCGGCGGCAGGATCCACGGAGTGCTGGAAATCGTCTGGCCCACACGCCTGGGAGTCCAGCCGCCGCAGATCGTCCGGCAGGTCGAGGCCCTGGCCGAGCTGTGCGCGCACACCCTGGAGACCTACGCCCCGGACCATCCCGACGGCGACGCGCGATCCGGGATCCTGCCGGACGTCGCCGAACTGATGGACCTGGCCGACGGCCTCCACGACCCCGCGCTGGTGCTCGTTCCGCACCTGGACGCCACCGGGGAGCTGGTCGACTTCCGTATCCACCACGTCAACACCGCCTTCCTCGACCCGGCCGGTCGCCCGCGAGGCGTCGTCAACGGAGGCCTGCTCCTGGAGACCTACCCGATGGCCGCCGGCGAGAGCGAGCTGTTCGAGCAGATCGAACGTGTCTACGCCACGGGCGAGCCGTTCCGTGCCCGCCGTATGCGGCTCACGGCACTGGTGGACGACGTCCCGCTGGCCACGGTCGCGGACATCAGCGCCAGCCGGAACGGTGGCAGTGTCCTCCTCGTCTGGCGCATGGAGGACGAGACCGCACGGCTGGCGAATCTGCTGCAGCACGCCCAGCGCCTCGGCCGCATCGGCGGTTTCGAGGAGAACCTCCTCACCGGCGAGATCACCTGGAACGGCCAGCTCTTCAGCCTCTACGGCAAGCCCTCCGCCAGCGGCCCGGTCCCGCTGGAGGATCTGTCCGCCCACGCCCACCCCGACGACGCCGTCGCCATCGGCAGGTTCCTGCGCACCCTCCTGCACCACCGGCGCCCCGCGTCCGCGGCCTTCCGGCTCCAGCGGCCCGACGGCGTGACCCGGCACATCCGCGTGGTGGCCGAGCCGGTCCTCGACTCCGACGGCCGGCTGTTCGTCGTCCGGGGCGCCTACCAGGACATCTCCGCCCACCACTGGACGGAGGTCGCCCTCGCCGCCACCCGCGACCAACTCGCCCACTCCGAGCAGCAGGCGAGCGAACGCAACCGGCTCACCCTCCAGCTCCAGCACGCGATCATGCCTCCGTCGCAGGCCCCGCTGGAGGCCCCCGGACTGCGCGTGGCCGTTCGCTACCGGCCCGCGGAGACCCAGCACCTGGTCGGCGGCGACTGGTACGACGCCGTGGTGCTGCCGTCCGGGCTGGTGCTGCTGTGTGTGGGAGACGTCGCCGGACACGGCATAGAGGCGGCCACCAGCATGGTCGTCCTGCGCAACGCGCTGCGCGGTCTCGCCGTGACAGGCGCCGGACCGGGCCAGTTGCTGTCCTGGCTCAACATGGTCGCCCACCACCTGACCGGAGTCGTCACCGCCACGGCCGTCTGCGGCCTGTACGACCCCGACCGCCACACCCTGCGCTGGGCCAGGGCGGGCCATCTTCCGCCCGTCCTGGTGCGCGGCAACGAAGCCACGGCGCTGCCCTTGATCGCGGGCCTGCTGCTCGGTGCCCTGCCCGAGGCGACGTTCGAGGAACATGAGGTTCAACTGGCCGTCGAAGACACCCTGTTGATGTACACGGATGGTCTGATCGAACGCCGTGACCGGTCCGTGGAGGAGTCGCTGGCCCAGCTGCTGCTGGCAGCGCGCACGGTACCGCCCACGCTCGACCAGCAGTTGGACCGCCTGCTCACCTACAGCAAGTCCGACACGGACGACGACACCTGCATCGTGGGCGTCCAGGTGACCTGAGGCCTGCACTCCCCGGAGGGGGACCCCCGTCGCCCCGCTCAGCGGCAGGCAATGGCGCCGCAGCCTGAAGACGGCGTGATCCAGACGACAGGACCTGGGCGCTTGGGCGCTGCTTCAGCGGAGGGGACCCGGCGAGAACCGGTCGCCGGGACGTCTGCGATCGCGGCCGGTGGGCACACGATGTGTACGAGTTGGTTTCCGACGGCAGGAAGGGGAAGTCGTGGCGATCAAGGCGATGGGCTGGGCGCACCCGTTTCCCGTGTCAGGAGGCGTGCGCGCCGGCCGGCGGTGGACGCGAAGGCAGTTGGAGTCCCTTCCGTGGACCGCAGCCGAGCCCGAGACAGTGGACGCTGTCGTCCTGACAGTGTCCGAACTGCTCACCAACGCACATGTCCACGCGCACAGCGACGCGCAACTGATCCTTACCTGGGACGGCGACTGCCTCCACGTGAGCGTCCATGACGAGGATCCGACGCTGCCACGCCAGCGCAACCCGCAGGCCGGTGAGACCTCCGGCCGCGGGGTGGGGATCGTGCGGATGCTCGCCGACGGGTTGCAGGTGAAGTGTCAGCGGCACGGCAAGACAGTGTCGGCGTGCTTCCGCCCGGCCGGCGCCGACCGGCAGGGCGGAAGCTGAGCGGTGACCACCTGCGGGTCGCCTCGTCCCGCGCCGACCGGAACGCCCAGCACCGCGTGACTCGGGGCGGTCGTGACTTTCGGGCGCCGAGGCCCACTCCTCGTGGAGCAGCCGCCGGAATGCCCCGAAGTGCCGAATCGCCTCCGCCAGGTTGTTCTCGGCCAGGTGAACGGCTACCGCCGCGCAGTGGGGCCCCTCACGGGGGGCGTCGATCGCGACGCGGGCGAGGCCGGCCTGCGGCGCGAGTGCGTGGCAGCCGCTCCGGGTGAATCGGACGCTCGGTGATTCGAGCGCGTGCAGGCGGAGTTGGCGCAGCGGCTCCCGCTCGGAGTGGATCCACTCCTCGTCCCCACCCGGAGCAGGTCACCGCTCTCCAGGTGGACGAGCGGGGGCGGCTCAGCCGGTGGCGTGGACCGGGTTGAGCAGTGAGCCCGCGGCGCTGACGGAGACGACCGGACGCTGCTTGGCCTCGAACCGCGTGCCGCCGGGCGCTCGGCGCGGCCGGCGTCCCTGCACCGGGTTGGTCATCGCGCTGAAGCCGAGCACTGTCACGTCCGCGGTGACCTGGAGTCCGGACCGGCCGCCGCCCACCGCGGCGTGCTCACCGGTCGAGGTGCGAGGAAGAACGGGACGCCGGCGTGGCCCTCTGGGCGATCGTCGCGACAGACAGCCGGAGTTCGGTGAACCCGCTCCGGTTCACCGGCGCGAGAGCGCGCCGCAGACGGTGTCCGTCGGCCGGTGGCGGCGCGGAGACCCTGACGCCGCGCCGCTCTGGACCGTATCCGACCGCTACCGTCTCGTCGGCGACGGTGAGCTCGGTGGACGGCCGCGCACCGTGCCGCGTCGCCCACGGGCTCGATCATCCCCACAGAGCCGCGGGAGAACATGTATGGCTCCCTGTACCTATCCGCTAGCATAGAATAAATAGGTAGATGAATAGGCTGATGCTGGCGAGGAGTGGCCGTGGACTTCGGGCTGACCGACGAGCAGGACCTGTTGCGCGCGACGGCACGGCAGTTCGTCGCCGACGTGTGCCCGGCCGAGAAGGCCAAACAGTGGGACGAGGAGAGTGCCGTACCGCCCGAACTGTTCCGCGGGATGGCCGAGCTGGGGTGGTTCTCGCTGCCGTTCGGTGAGGAAGAGGGCGGCGACGGCGGAGGTCCGCTCGAACTCATCCTGATCGCCGAGGAGTTGGGACGGGCCAGCTTCGACGTCGCCATGTGCTACATCGGGGTGCTCATCCCCGGGATCACGGTGTTCCGCTGGGGCAGCGAGGCGCAGCGCGACTTCATCCGGGACCAGGTGATGTCGGGACGCCACCGGCTCGCCGTCGCCCTCAGCGAGCCGGACAGCGGGTCCGACGCCGCGGCGCTGCGTACCACCGCCGAGGACCACGGGGACCACTTCCTCGTCCGCGGACAGAAGGCGTGGTGCACGGGAGGCGGACTGCCCGACACGACCATCGCCACCTACGTGCGCACGGGACCGCGCGAGCCCAAGCACGGCGGCATCAGTCTGCTGCTCGTCGATCCGTCGACGGAGGGCGTCGAGGTGCGCCGGACGCCGACACTGGCCCGGCACATCCTGGGCACGAACGAGGTGTTCTTCAACGACGCCCTGGTGGCGAAGGAGAATCTCGTGGGCCCACGCGACGAGGGCTGGAAGGTGATGCTCTCCAACATCGAACTGGAGAAGGTGATCATCAGCGGCGGCTATCTGGGAGCCGCTCAGGCCACGCTCGACGAGATGCTCGCATACTCCCGCACGCGGCACGCCTTCGGCCGTCCGATCGGCAACTTCCAGGCACTCGCCCACGCCATGGCCGACCTGCAGACCGAGATCGACTCCGCCCGGCTGCTCGCCTACCGCGCCGCCTGGCTGCTCGCCCAGGGCAAGCCGTGCACGCGGGAGGGATCGATGGCGAAGCTCAAGGGGTCGGAGACGTACGTGGCTGCCGCCCGGCTCGGCATGCAGGTCTGCGCGGGGCACGGGTTCTCGACGGAGAGCGTGATGAGCTTCCGCTATCGCGAGTCGATCGTCGCCACCATCTCCGGGGGGACCAGCCAGATCCAGCGCAACGGGATCGCCCGGAGCATGGGGCTGCGTTCCTACTGACCCGGAGCTCCTACCGGCCTTCGGAGTCCTCCGGCTGCCCGGCCAGCCACTTCGCGTGCCGCGCGTAGTGGCTCTGGTCGCGGGTCACCCAGATTCCGGAGGCCCGGGCCAGTACGGCCCCGCCCGGTGCGAGCGTCATCTCGCCCGCGATGTACCAGCGCGATCCCTCCCGCCGGTCGGCCCACACCCTCAGTTGCAGCGGCCGTTCCACCGGCACCGGCTTCACGAAGCTCACCGTCAGCTCGGCCGTCACGCTCATCACGCCGTGCAGCAGCGGGAGATGGCCGAGGCAGTCGTCCAGGACGGCTGCCGTCCACCCACCGTGCGCGACATCGGGCCCGCCCTCGTGGGAGCGCGGGCAGCTCAGCTCGAACCACGCCACCCCTTCTTGGTCGAGCCGTTCGCGCTCCACCCCCAGCCGGCAGGCCCCGAGGACGCGGCACCCACCGCAGAGGGTCACGCCCCCGGCGGTGCGGGGTGGCTCCGGCATGCCTGTGCCCGCCCAGTGCCCGTTCGGTGCCGTCACTGCGGCCGCTGCGGTCTCGCCGGTTCCCGTCGTCGACATGATGTCCTCCTCGGTGTCCGTTCAGGCGTCTTCAGGCGTCGGCGAGCAGCGGACGCAACTTCCCCGCGATCAGCTGCACTTGGCGGGCGATCATCTCCTCGGGCATGCCGGCCAGGGAGGCCCACAGGAACACACCCTCGACGGGCAGCCCCCGCACGTACTCCCTGATGGCGTCCGCGACCGTCTGCGGAGTGCCGTACAGGAACTGGCCGACGCCGGTGGCGCTCAGCCCCGTTTCCCGCCACCGCTCGGGGTCGATCGGCCGGGGGGCGGGCTGGTCGGTCCCCTCCACCATGTACCGGCGGTAGCTGTCCCACTGGTACGCGAGGTGTTCACGCACCACCGGCCAGTCGCCGTCGGGGTCCTCCGTGACGAACGTGGTGAACGAGCCCTGCATCCGGCCCGCCGACCCGTCGTACCCGCTCTCGGCGAGCCCTTCCCGGTACGGCGTCAGCAGCGCCGGGTTGAGCGACAGCAGCCCCGTGCCGAGCCGGCCGGCCCGCCGGGCACCCTGCGGGCCCTGGTAGCCGAGCCAGATCGGCAGCGGGTCCTGGACCGGACCCGGAGTGACCAGGGACTCGGCCCACAGACCGCGGATCTCCCGTACGCGCTGGTCGGTCGTGGTGTAGCGCTTGGTGAGGTCGCCGCCGTACAGCCGGTATTCCGGGACCCGGTAACCGGTGCCGAGCCCCAGGTCGAGCCGGCCGTCGCTGATGATGTCCACGATCGCTGCCTGCTCGGCGATCTCGGGGGCCGCGTGCAACGGGGCGGGGATGACGGCGGTGCCCAGGCGCACCTGGCGGGTACGGGCCGCCGCCGCGGCAGCCATGGTGAGCGGCTGGGGAAGATAGCCGTCCTCGAAGCCGTGGTGTTCGGAGAACCAGACCGAGTCGAGGCCCAGTCGGTCCGCCTCCTCGCACATCTCCAGGGTGAAGCCGTACAGCCGCGACCAACTCTGCCGCCAGGGCGGGGGATTGCGCAGGTCGAAGTAGATGCCGACTCTCACGAGCGGCCACCTCCCTTGGTGTTGTCGGCCAGTCGGACCGTCGCGTGGGCGACGGCCACTCCGTCCCCCGGCGGCAGCAGGCGTACCGGGCGCAGTTCCAGCGCCTCGATCTCGGGCAGGTCCTCGACCATCGCCGAGATGCGCAGGACGGTCTCCTCGAGTGCCGCCAGATCCACTCCCCGGCCGCCCGCCCGGCCGTCCAGCAGCGGGGCCGCCCGCAGCGAGCGGACCATCTCCCGGGCGTCGCGGTCGCTGAGCGGGGTGACGCGGTGCGCGACGTCCGCCATGAGGTCTGCGTAGTCCCCGGTGAGCCCGAAGGCGACCACCGGGCCGAAGACCGGGTCGGCGCGGACGGAGAGGAACGCGTCCGGGCCGGTGTGCGGGGCGGCGTGCGGGTCGGTGTCGCGTACGGCGATTCCGTAGGAGTCGAGGAGTTCGGCGGCGACCGCTGCCGGGACCGGGCCGGGAGCGCCGGCGGCGATCAGCGACCGGGCGCGCTCGGCGTCGACGCCCGCGAGGTCCGGTACGACGCCCGCGGGGGTGCTGCGCCAGGCCTGGTAGGCCGCCGCGTGTCCGAGCGAGACGGCAGCCGCCTCGGGGAACGTGTACGTCGGCACCACCAGGTCGCCCCGGTGCAGGAGATCGGCGACGCCCGCGCCGCCCAGGAAACTGGCCAGCACCGGTTTGTCGGGCCGGGCCGCCGCCGCGTCGAGGATCGCCGACGCCACCTCGTCGGGTTTGTCGGCCAGCGGCGGCATGAACAGCACGACGGCCGCGTCGATGCCGTCGTCGGCCAGGACCGCGTCCAATGCCCGCCGGTAGTGCGCGGCGGTGGCCGTCGGGGTCAGGTCCACCGGGTTCGCCGTGTCCGCGCGGGGCGCCAGGGCCGTACGGAGTGTCTGTCGCGTGCGCTCGGCGAGCGCGGGTACGCGCAGACCGCTCGCCGCACACGCCCCGACCGTGAGTGCCGCGGGGCCACCCGCGTTGGTGATCACGGCGACCCGGTTGCCTGGCGGGGGCGGCTGGTGGGCGAGCAGCAGGGCGACGTCGAACAGCTCCTGGAGACCGCGGGTGCGGATCACGCCGGACTGTGCGAACAGGGAGCTGACCGCCGAGTCCGCGTGGCCCGGATGGACCGCGACGATCGGCTTGCGCGGAGCGATCCGGCGGGCGACACGGGCGAACCGGCGCGGATTGCCGAAGGTCTCGACGTGCAGCAGGATCACCGACGTGCCCGGATCCTCCTCCCACCACTGGAGCAGGTCGTTGGTGGACACGTCCACGGCGTGGCCCACCGACACGAAGCCGGAGAAACCGAGCCGCAGCCGCTTGGCGAAGTCGAGCACCGCGAGCCCCAGCGGCCCGGACTGGCTGGACATCGCCACCCGGCCGGGCATCGGCAGGGCGGGCGAGAAGGTCGCGGCCAGCCGTGCCGCGGGGGTGGTGTTGACCACGCCCATGCAGTTCGGGCCGACCAGCCGCATGCCGGAAGCGCGGGCGAACCGGGCCAGCTCCAGCTCGGTCGCCCGCCCGTCGGCCCCGGTTTCGCCGAAGCCGGTCGAGACGACGACCACCGCCTTGACGCCGGCGTCCGCACACTCCCGTACTGCCTCGGGCACCGCCCCCGCCCGTACGGCCACCAGCGCCAGGTCCGGCGGCTCGGGAAGGTCCCGGACGCTCGCGTACGCCCGCACCCCCGCGATCTGTTCCGCACGCGGGTTGACCGGGAACACGCTGCCGCCGAAGCCGCCCCGCAGCAGGTTGGCCACGATCTCGTGGCCGATCGTCAGCGGGTCGCGGTTGGCGCCGATCACGGCGACCGACCGCGGTTCGAGCAGGGGCCTGAGTGACCGCCGCACGGCCGTGTGCTCGCGGCGCTCGGCCCGGGCCACGGCCTGGGCCTGCGGGTCGATGGCGATCTCGAAGTGGATGATCTGACCGGGCGGCCCGGCCTCGATCCGGTAGCCGGAGCCGAGGAACACGTTGATCATCCGGGTGTTGTCGGCGAGCACGTCGGCCTCCAGCACGCGGATGCCCCGGGTGCGGGCGGCGGCGGCGATGTGCTCCAGGAGCAGCCGGCCGAACCCCTCGCTCTGGTGGTCGTCCCTGATCGTGAAGGTGACCTCGGCGTGCTCCGGTTCCGCCGGATCGCGGACGTAGCGCACCAGACCGGCGATCTCGTCACCGGAGAGGGCGACGAGCGCCAGCTCGTTGAGATAGTCCACGTGCGCGCCGCGCCGGATGACGTCGTCGCGGGCGCGGACCACCGGGCCGAGCGAGCGGTAGGCGAGGGTGGCCCGGGACAGACCGCCGACGAACGCCACCAGGCGGTCGGCGTCCTCCGGCCGGATCGGCCGGACGAAGGTCGACCGCCCGGTCCTGACGAGTCCGGGCCGTTCGAGGTCCTCGGGGTACGGATCCTCCGGGGCCGGGTCTTCGGGGTACGGGGGAGTGGTCACCGGAGTTCCGCCGTCGGCGTCGCCGCTCAGACGGCCGCCTCCTGGGGAGTCTGCTCCGGGAGGCCGAAGAGCTCGTTGAAGGTGCCCCGTGTGACGCGGTCGCGGATCTCGTCGGACACGCCGTCGAACAGGTCGTGGAGCGTGGCCTGGGTGTGACCGTAGGTGCCCTCCAGGTGGGGGTAGTCGTCGCCCCACATGACGTTCCGGTAGCCGGTCGACTCGACGATCTCCACCGAGCTCCTGTCGTGCTGGAAGGAGGCGTACACCTGCTGCCGGATGATCTCGCTGGGCAGCCGGCTCAGTTTCGGCCGGACGAACATGCCGTGCTGGCGGTACGCCTCGTCCATGCGGTCGCCGATGGCCGGCATCCAGCCCGCGCCGCCTTCCGCGATGAGGATCCGCAGGTCCGGGTGACGGTCCAGGGCACCGCCCGCGACCATGTGGGACACCACGCGCATGCCGGGGTAGGTCGTCTCCATGTAGTTGACGACCGCGCCGCCGGGCCCGCGGAAGACGACGTTCTGGCCGCCCGTGCCGATGTGGAAGCCGAGCACCATGCCGGCCCGCTCGGCCGCGGTCCACAGGGGCTCCCAGCGGTCGAGGGCGTACTCCTCGCCCTCCCGTGTCGAACACGGCAGGAAGATCGTCTTGAAGCCCAGCTCCGCCGCCCGCTCCAGCTCGGCGACGGCGTCACCGATGTCGGCCGTCGAGACGCAGGCGGTGGTGATGACGCGCTTGTTCTTGCTGAGGATCTCCTCGTGCGCCCAGTCGTTCCAGGCCCGGACGGTCTCCCGGGCGAGTTCCCGGTCGGTGATCGAGACGAGCCAGAACCCCATGGAGGGGAAGGCCAGTTGGGACCAGACCCCTTCCTGGTCGAGGTCCTTGAGGCGGACCTTCAGGTCCCAGGCGCCCGGCGGTCGCATGGCGTCCATGAAGTCGCCGAGCTGGCGGTCGATGCGTTCGCCGTCGATGTAGAGCATTTCGTACTTCTCGCCGCGCTCGCTGCGCGGGGCGCGGGCGCCGAGCCGCGCGGGCAGCCGCTCGGTCCACACGTCGGCGGGCTCCATCACATGGGAGTCGCCCGAGTTGACCCAGATCTTCGACATGACGCTCCTTCGGGTCAATGCATGTAATCAGTTAGCGATTTTAGTTGTATGGGTGGTGGAAGGGAAGGCCGGTCGGGTGTGAGATCAGCTCCGGCGTCGCTCGATCTCGTCCAGCAGCCGGGGCAGGACCTCGAAGAGGTCTCCGACGACGCCGTGGTCGGCGAGCTCGAAGATGGGCGCGTCGGGGTCCTTGTTGACGGCGACGATGGTCCTGGACGTCTGCATGCCGGCCCGGTGCTGGATCGCGCCGGAGATTCCGGCGGCGAGGTAGAGCTGCGGGGAGACCTGTGTGCCCGTCTGGCCGACCTGGTGGCTGTGCGGGTACCAGCCCGCGTCCACGGCGGCACGGGAGGCCCCGACTGCCCCGCCCAGCGCGTCGGCGACGCGTTCGACAAGGGCGAAGTTCTCGGCCCCGTTCACGCCCCGGCCGCCGGAGACCACGATGTCCGCCTCGGTCAGCTCGGGACGGTCGCCGCGCTCCCGCCGCGTGCGGGACAGGATCCGGACGCCGGCGGAGGCCGGAGCGAAGGCGATGTCCTGCTTCTCGACGACGGGGTCCGCGGGGGCGGGCTCGGGGGCGGTGGCGTTCGGCTTGACCGTGATCACCGGCACGCCTCGGGTGACATGCGCGGTGACCTGGTGCGTCGCCGCGAACGCCGACTGCTCGGTCACCGGGCCGTCCGGCCCGGCGACGACGTCCACGGCGTCGGTGATCAGCCCGGAGTCGAGCCGGAGCGCGACCCGTGCGGCGATCTCGTTGCCGTCCGGGCCGGACGGCAGCAGGATCGCCGCGGGGCCGGTGTGCCCGGCGATCTGTGTGAGGGCGTCGACTGCGGGGGTGACGAGGTACTCGTCGACCTCGGGGACGTCCACGACGTAGATCTTCCGCGCCCCGAACCGGCCGAGGGCCTCGGCCGCGGTGTCCGCGCCCGGTCCCAGGAAGACGGCCGAGGGGTCTCCCAACCGGCGGGCCAGGGTGAGCAGTTCGAGGGTCGGCTTGCGTACGACGCCGTCGGTGTGGTCGACGAGGACGAGGATTTCGGCCACGGTGATGCACTCCTCTTGCCGGGAAACGGGTCGGAACGGGGCAGGGGCGGGTCGGAAACGGATCAGGGGCAGGTCAGATGAACTTCCTGGTGGTGAGGAACGCGGCCAGTTGCTCGCCGCCCGCGCCCTCGTCGACGACGATCTCGCCCTTGGTGCGCGGCGGGCGCCTGGTCGCGGTGTCCACGGCCGACCGTGCGCCGGCCGCTCCTACCTGCGCGGCCTCGATCCCGAGGCCGGCGAGGTCAAGGGTCTCCAGCGGCTTCTTCTTCGCGGCCATGATCCCCTTGAAGGACGGGTAACGGGCATCCCCCGAACGGTCGGTCACCGACACGACGGCCGGAAGGGCGCCCTGGACCCGTACGGTCGCGCCGTCACCCTCACGGCGGCCCGTCACCGTTCCGTTCTCGACCGCGACCTCTTCGAGGTGGGTGACGGCCCGGACGCCGAGCCGCTCGGCCAGCAGCGCCGGTACGACGCCCATGGTCCCGTCCGTCGAGGCCATCCCGCACAGGACGAGATCGAAGCCGTGCCGCTCGATCGCCCTGGCCAGGACGAGTGACGTCCCGAACGCGTCGCTGCCCGCGATGTCGTCGTCGTTGACGTGGATCGCCGAGTCGCCGCCCATGGCCAGCGCCTTGCGCAGCGCGTCCTTGGCGTCGTCGGGGCCGACGGTGAGGTAACCGATCTCGGCGTCGACGTCCGACTCGGCGATCCGCAGGGCCTGTTCGACCGCGTACTCGTCGAGTTCGGACAGCAGTGAGTCGACCGACGCGCGGTCGGTGGTGCCGTCCTGGGTGAAGGTGCGGTCCGCCGTGGCGTCCGGCACGTGCTTCACACAGACAATGATCTTCACGGCGCCCTCCCAGGTCGTTCTGTTGGTTGAATGAGTGTTAATAGTTAACTATATAGGTCGGCGGATCGCGAGGTCTGGCCTTGAATCCGTCGAATTGGTTGACTGATTGCGCTGATAGCTGGAAGATCTGGGCACCGAGCCGCGAGGAGGCGCCATGGTGGGTGACACGGACACCGATGACAGGTACTTCGAGCCCCAGGTGGAGACCATGCCCCGCGAACAGTTGCGGGCGCGGCAGGAGGAACGGCTCCTGGAGCTCGTCGAGTACGCCTACGGCAACTCGGCCTTCTACCGCGAACTCTGGGACGCGCACGGGGCGCATCCGCGCGACATCCGGTCCCTGGAGGACTTCCGGGCACGGGTGCCGTTCATCACCAAGGACATGGTGCGCGCCTACCGGCTGCGCACGGGCGATCCCTTCGGCGGACTGCTCTGCGTCCCGGTAGAGGAGCTGACCTCGGTCTCCTCCAGCTCGGGCACCACCGGCGACCCGGAGTTCTTCCCCGAGATCTGGCAGGACGCCCCGCCCCTGGTGACCGCGCAGGTGCGTGACCTGTGGGAGCTGGGCCTGCGGCCGGGCGACCGGGTGCTGAGCCCGCCCGGCACCTTCCGCAACCTCATGGACCCCGGCTATCAGGCGCTGGGCGCGGTGGTCATCGAGGTGGACACCTGGATCGGGAAGATGCACGAGGTCGTCGACGCCCTGCGCACCTACCGGCCCGCCTATCTGCAGATGATGTATCCGCAGATGGTGGAGCTGGAGCACCTGGCCGAGCGGACCGACCTGAGGGAGGCGTTCTCCTCCCTCAAGGGTGCCTCCTGCGCCGGGCAGCCGCTCAGCCGGAAGATGCGCGAGCGGATCCGCGACGACTGGGGCATCGACGTCTACGAGTACACCAGCGCCGCCGACACCGGCACCGCCTGGGAGTGCCGTGAGCACGACGGCTTCCACCTCTGGGAGGACACCGTCTTCGCCGAGTGCGTCGAGGTCGACGAGCACGGCGGATGGCGCGACGCCCCGGAGGGCGACCTCGGTGAACTGGTCGCCACCGACCTGGACAACAGGGCCGCACCCCTGATCCGTTACCGCAGCGAGGACCTCGTCCGCCTCTCCGGGGACACCTGCGGCTGCGGACGTACGCACGCCCGGATGTGGGTGGCCGGCCGGCGCGGCGACGAGACGCTGGTCCAGGGGCGTTCCGTGGTCCTGCGGGACATCTGGCAGGCCGTGGAGGACCAGCCGGAGACGGTGGCCGGGGTGTTCCAGATCGTCCGGGGCGGTCGCGAGGTCGACGAACTGCGGCTGCGCGTCGGCTACGACCCCGCAATCACCGGCGACGTCGACGCCCTGGCAGGGCGGCTGAGCGAGGCAGTGCGCGAGCGGACCGGGGTCAAACCGGTGCTCGACATGCGCACCGAGGAGGACCTGTTGAAGACCATGACCAGCGTCGCCAAGTTCCCCCGGGTGGTGAAGAACTGATGGCCCGCGCCGACACCCTGGCCCGCGCCAGGAAGCTGGACCGCCCCGAACTCGCCTACCTGGTGCGCTTCCCCGCCGCCGACGGCATGACCGACATGGAGCTGACCTGGGCGGAACTCGCCCGCGACACCGAGTGGGTCACCGAACGGCTGCGGGAGCACGGCCTCGCCGCCGGTCAGCGGGCGCTGCTGACCACCTCCGGCTTCGAGGGCTTCTGGGGGCACGCGGTGATCGGCGCCCTGCGCACGCTGAAGGTGACCTACGGCATCGCCGAGGCGATGGGCTGGGACCACCGCCGTACCGCCGTCTTCCACCGTGAGCTCGACCCGCACGCGGTCATCGGGCTGTCCGCCGAGACCCTGGAGGGGCTGGCCGGCGGCGCCGACATCGGCGAGCTGTTCCGGCCGACGTCCGTCGTCCTGGCCCGGCCCGCCGCCGTACCACTCCTGCGCGGAGCGGGTGTGTCCGCCGCCCTGATCTCGACCGTGGGACCGGCCCTCGCGCTGGAGTGTCCCGAGCGGGCCGGCGCGCACGTCAACGCCGCCGAATGGCGGGTCGGCGAGCGGGACGGACAGCTGACCGTGGCGGCGGGGGAGGGGCGCGGCTCGCCGCTGCCCGAGACGACGCTCCGCATCGCGGGCCGTGTCGTCACCGGCCGGTGCGCCTGCGGCAGCGAGAACCCCCGGGTGCTGCTCGACGAAGCGAACTGACCGCCATCAACAAGGAGTCGACGAGGAGTTGAGGATGTCCGAAGGAGTGGTCGACGGCCGCGTCGTGATCGTCACCGGCGCCGGAAACGGGATCGGCCGGGCGCACGCCCAGGCGTTCGCCGCGCACGGTGCGAAGGTTGTGGTCAACGACCTGGGCGGCTCGCGCGACGGGGCGGGTGCCTCGGCCGGACCCGCCCAGAGCGTGGTGGACGAGATCGTCGCGGCGGGCGGGGAGGCCGTGGCCAACACGGACGACATCTCCACCTGGGCCGGCGCGGGCCACCTCGTCCGGCAGGCCGTGGAGACGTACGGCGGCCTGGACGTGCTGGTCAACAACGCCGGCATCCTGCGCGACCGGATGATCGTGTCGATGACCGAGCAGGACTGGGACAGCGTGCTCGCCGTCCACCTCAAGGGCGGCTTCGCCACCCTGCACCACGCCGCCGCGTACTGGAGGGAGCGCGCCAAGTCCGGTCACGACAACGACGCCCGGGTCATCAACACGACCTCTCCGTCCGGCATCTTCGGCAACCCCGGACAGTCCAACTACGGTTCCGCCAAGGCCGGCATCGCGAGCCTCACCCTCATCGCCGCCGCCGAACTCGCCCGCTACGGCGTGACGGTGAACGCCATCGCGCCGACCGCGCTCACCCGGCTGACCGAGGACATCGAGATGATGAAGCGGGCCGCCGAGGCCCAGGACCTCACCCCCGAGGCCATCTCGCCGCTCGTGGTGTGGCTCGGCTCGGCAGCCTCGCGCGAGGTCACCGGCCGGGTGTTCGGCGTCGTCGGCAACCGGATCACCGTACTGGAGGGCTGGGTCAACGGCCCCGGCGCGAGCGCCGAGTCGCGGTGGACACCGGAGGAGCTGTCCTCCGTCGTCCCGAACCTGGTGGCCAAGGCGGCTCCGAACGCGGACGCGCTGGGCGAGCGGAAGGGTGCGTGAGGGAATGACGATTACTCAGAAACCGGTGGTCGAAGGCCTGTTCACCTGGCCTGCCGAACCGTCCTCACCCCCGCGTCTCATCGGATCCGAGTGCGCGGACTGCGGCCTGGTGAGCTTCCCGGCCGCCCCGGACTGTGTCAGGTGCGCGAGCACCGAGTCGAAGGAACGGCTCCTGGCCGACCGCGGCACGCTGTGGACGTACACGACCCAGAACTTCCGGCCGCCGTCCCCGCCGTACGACGGACCGGTGGCCTTCGAGCCCTACACCGTCGGATACATCGAGCTTCCCGGCGAGCTGCTGGTCGAGGCCCGTCTCACCGAGCCCGACCCGGAGAAGCTCCGCATCGGACAGGACATGCGGCTGACGCTCGTGCCCTACAGCGTGCTCGACGACGGGACCGAGGTCATGACGTTCGCGTTCGCCCCGGCGGAAGAGTCCGCCCAGTCGGAGGAGGAGACATCATGACCGAGGCTGTCATCATCGGCGTGGGGCTCCACCCCTTCGGCCGGTTCGGCGCAAAGCCCGCCCTGGACATGGGCGCGGACGCGGTACGGCTCGCGCTCGCCGACGCGGGCGTCAACTGGCCGCAGATCCAGGGCGGTTACATCGGCAGCTACGAGGTCGCCAACCCGGACGCCATCGTCGGCCGGCTCGGCCTCACCGGTGTACCCCTGCGCGGAGTCTTCAACGGCTGTGCCACAGCAGGCACCGCCGTCGCGCTGGCCGCCCGCGCGATCGAGACCGGCGAGCACGACCTGACGATCGCGATCGGCCTCGACAAACACCCGCGCGGTGCGTTCGCCGCCGATCCGTCCGTGGCGGGCATCCCCTCCTGGTACGGGCAGACGGGGCTCTTCCTCACCACCCACTTCTTCGGCATGAAGATCAACCGCTATATGCACGACCATGGCATCTCGCACGAGACGCTCGCCCGCGTGGCCTCGAAGAACTTCCGCAACGCGGCCGGGAACGAGAAGGCCTGGCGCCGCACCCCGCTGTCGCCCGAAGAGGTTCTCGCCTCCCCCGTCCTGAACTACCCCCTGCGCCAGTACATGTACTGCGGCCCGAACGAGGGCGCGGCGGCCGTCGTGATGTGCCGGGCCGACCAGGCCCACAAGTACACGTCGACCCCCGTGCGCGTCCGGGCCACCGCCCTGCGCAGCCGCAGGCTCGGCGCCTTCGAGGTGCAGAGCCCGTCTTTCCCCGTAGGGGATCCCGTCGAGAGCCCGACCGTGGACGCCTTCCGGGCGGCGTACGACCTGGCGGGCATCGGCCCGGAGGACGTCGACGTCGCGCAGCTCCAGGACACCGACGCCGGGTCGGAGATCATCCACATGGCGGAGAGCGGCCTCTGCAAGGACGGCGAGCAGGAGCGACTGATCGCCGAGGGTGCCACCGAGATCGGCGGCCGGCTCCCGGTCAACACCGACGGCGGTCTGCTCGGCAACGGGGAGCCGATCGGGGCCTCCGGGCTGCGGCAGATCCACGAGATCGTGCTCCAGCTGCGTGGTACGGCGGGCCCCCGCCAGGTCCCCGGCACGCCCCGCGTCGGCTTCACCCACCTGTACGGCGCGCCCGGCGCGTCGGCGGTGACGATCCTCTCGACCTGAGGGAACAGGCTCATGGACCAGGACCAGGACATGCAGGCCTTCGCCACCGAGGTGCGCCGCTTCCTCGACGCACACGCGGCGAAGGCCGACCGCACCGCCCGCACCTGGGGCGAGGGCGACGACTCGATGGCGTACTTCAGCAGCCTTCCGCCGGACAGGGAACGGGAGTTCGTGCAGCGGGCGCGGGAGTGGCAGCGCCTCCGCCACGAGAACGGCTTCGGCTGGATCACCGGCCCGGTGGAGTACGGCGGCCGGGGCCTGACCCCCGTCCACGACCTGCTCTACGACGCCATCGAGTCGGAGTACGACGTCGCCGACACCGGCGTCCTCAGCGTGATCGGCCTCGGCATGATCGGACCGACGATCCTGACCCACGCCCAACCCCACATCAGGGAGCGCTGGTTGCCCGCGATGTACCGGGGGGACGCCATCGCCTGCCAGCTGTTCAGCGAGCCCGGGGCCGGCTCCGACCTGGCGAGCGTGGCGACGAAGGCCGTCCGGGAAGGTGGGGGCACCTCCCGCTCGAGCGCAGCCGAGAGTGGGGGAGACTGGGTGCTGAACGGGCAGAAGGTGTGGACCTCGGTCGCCCAGCACAGCCAGATCGGCCTCGCGCTGACCCGCACGAACCCGGACGCGCCCAAGCACCGGGGCATCACCGCCTTCCTGGTCCCCATGGACGCCCCCGGCGTCGAGGTCCGGCCCCTGCGGCAGATGACCGGCGGCGCCGACTTCAACGAGGTCTTCCTCACCGACGTGCGCGTCCCCGACGACCACCGCCTCGGTGAGGTCGACGGCGGCTGGACGGTCGCCCTGACCACCCTGATGAACGAGCGCGCCACTGTCGGCAGCGAGGGCGCGGGCCCGGTGGCCGCCGCCCTGTCCCCGGACCACCTCTCCGCACTCATGCGCGCCACCTGGACCTGGGACGACCGCGCACTGCGCGCCCGCCTCGCCGAACTCCTCGTGGACGCCATGGCCACCGAACACCTCAACACCCGTGCCCTGCGCAAGCTCCGGGCCGGGACGGCACCGGGACCCGAGATGTCCGTCTCGAAGCTGATGTACGGCCAGAACCTCACCCGAGCGGCGCACTTCGTGTCCGACGTGCTCGGGCCCCGGATCATCGCCGACACCGGCAGGTGGGGCACGTACGCGTGGACCGAACTGCTCCTGGCCACACCGGCGTTGCGGATCCTCGGCGGCACGGAGGAGATCATGAAGAACATCCTCGCGGAACGGGTCCTCGGCCTGCCCAAGGAGGCGCGGTCATGACCGCGGACGAGAGCGAACTGCGTGAACTCCGAGCCTCCGTAAGGGAGTTCATGGAGGCCAAGTCGTCCGAGGAAGCCGTGCGCAAGCTCATGGAGAGCGAGCCGCGCTTCGACCCGGCGGTGTGGGCGCAGGCCGCCGACCAGCTGCGCCTGCCGGGCCTGGCGATCCCCGAGGAGTACGGCGGCGACGGCTTCGGACCGGTCGAACTCGGCGTCGTACTGGAGGAGATGGGCCGCGCACTGTGGTGTGCGCCCTTCTTCGCCACCGTGGTCCTGGCGGCCCAGGCCCTGCTCGCCTCGGGCGACGGCGAGGCCTGCGCACGACACCTCCCCGGCATCGCGGCCGGGCGGACCACGGCCGCCCTCGCCGTGGCCGAGGACAACGGCTCCTGGGACCCCGCCCTGGTCTCGACGCGTGCCGTGCCGGACGGGGACGGCGGGTGGAAACTGCGCGGCCGGAAGTCGTTCGTCATCGACGGTACGACGGCCGACCTGATCCTCGTCGTCGCCCGGACGGTCGCCGGCCCCGCGCTCTTCACCGTGGACCGGGAAGCCACCGGGCTCGCGGCGGAACCGATGGAGACCCTTGACGCCACCCGGGCCATGGCCCGGCTGACGTTCGACGCCGTGCCGGCGACACTCGTCGGCGCGGACGGGGCGGGCGGCCGGATCATGGCCAAGGTCCTGGACATCGCCACGGTGGGACTGGCCGCCGAGCAGGCGGGCGGGGCGCGCCGGTGCCTGGAGACGAGCGCCGAATACGCCCGCGTCCGGCACCAGTTCGGGCGGCCGATCGGCTCCTTCCAGGCGGTCAAGCACAAGTGCGCCGACATGCTCGTCCAGGTGGAACTGGCGGAGGCCGCGTCGAGAGAGGCGGCGCGGCTGGCAGCCGAGGGCGCCGCCGGGTTCCCGGTCGCCGCGGCGGTGGCGCACGCCTGCTGCTCACGGGCGTACATGTTCGCCGCCATGGAGAACATCCAGGTCCACGGCGGCATCGGCTTCACCTGGGAGCACCCGGCCCATCTGTACTTCCGGCGCGCCAAGTCCTCGCAGCTGCTGTTCGGGGGCCCGGCCGTGTACCACGAGCGACTGCTGGACAGGCTCGGTATCTGACCTGACGGCGGCAGACGGCAAGGAGGACCCCGGGGAGAATCCCGGGTCCTCCTTGCCGTGCCCGTTCAGCCGCGCGCCGCCTCCCCCAGCAGTGCTTTCGCGATGATGACCTGCTGGATCTGGCTGGTGCCCTCGTAGATGCGGAACAGGCGGGCGTCGCGGTAGAAGCGCTCGACGGCGACTCCGCGCATATAGCCCGCGCCGCCGTGGATCTGCACCGCGCGGTCCGCGACCCGCCACACCATCTCGCTGGCGAAGTACTTCGTGCAGGACGGGCCGACCTTCGTGTCCGAACCGGCGTCGAAGGCGCGGGCGGCCTCCAGGACCGTGGCGCGTCCGGCGTAGTAGTCGGTCATCGAGTCGGCGATCAGGCCCTGGACGAGCTGGAAGGAGCCGATGAGTTTCCCGGACTGCTTGCGGGTGCTCGCGTACACGACCGACTCGTCCACCAGACGCTCGGCCATGCCGACCATCAGCGCGGAGATGTGGACCCGTCCGTGCGCGATGCAACCCATCGCCGTGGAGAAGCCCCGGTTGAGACCGGCCTCGCCGCCGACGAGGGCGGAGACCGGCACGCGTACGTCGTCGAAGTACACGTCCGCGGTCCAGGCGCCGAACTGGCCCATCTTGTGGTCCTTGGGAGCCACGGTGAGGCCCGGGGTGCCGGCCGGGACCAGGAAGGTGGAGATGCCGCGCGTGCGCGGGGCGTCCGGGTCGGTGCGGGCGAAGACCATGAAGACGTCGGCGAGCGGGGCGTTGGTGATGTACCGCTTGGCGCCGTTGATCACCCAGGTGTCCCCCTCCCGGTGTGCCCGCGTGGTCAGCGTCGAGGGGTCGGAACCGGCGTCCGGCTCGGTGAGCGCGAACGACGCCAGCACCTCGCCGGAGGCGATCCGGGGCAGCCACGAGGCCTTCTGCTCCTGCGTGCCGCCGACCATGAGGACATGTCCGGCGATGCCGTTGTTGGTGCCGAACATCGACCGCAGCGACGGGGTCGTGTAGCCCAGTTCGAACATCAACCGGGCCTCTTCGTACATCGACAGGCCGAGGCCGCCGTACTCCTCGGGCAGCGCGAAGCCGAAGAGGCCCATCTTCTTCGCCGCCTCGCGGATGTCCGGCGGCATCTCGTCCTTCTCGTCGATCTCCGCTTCCAGCGGCACGACGCGTTCCCGGACGAAACGCCGGACCTCCGAGAGCACCGCTGCGAAGTCCTCCGCGTCCATGTGGTCTCCCTTGCAAGTCACTCGTCTGTCCCGCTCGGTTTCACGTCAGGCCGGTAGCACACCGCCAGCAACGCCGCCGCGCTCGCCGTACCGATGCCCGCGGCCAGCAAGGCGGTCCCCGCGCCCGCTCGTTGGCGCCGCAGCAGCCCGTCGATCGAGTACCGGCCGTTGCCCAGTGCCGCCAGCGCGACGGCCGCGCCGCCCACGACACCGACGTACTCCCAGCCGCCCTTGAAGACGAAGAAGCCCTTGCCTCGGTGGTCGGTGCGGGCCGCCACGGTCATGAGTCCGACGGCCGCCGCCGCGGGCAGGGGGCCCGCCGCGCCGAGGGTGATGCCCACGCCCGCCGCCAGTTCGGTGCCGGCGGCCATCCGGGCGTGCACCTCGGCCGGCTTGAGACCGAGCGCCTCGAACCAGCCCGTCGTGCCCACCAGCCCGCCCGGTCCGGCGACCTTGTTCCAGCCGTGCGCGAAGAGCATCGGGCCGAGCGTCGCGCGCAGTACCAGGGCCGCGACGTCGTGGCCCTTCACTGGCCGACCCCCGTGGCCCGGCCTGCGGGCGCCACGCCGTACAACCGCGGTACGGCGTCGACGAGTTCGTCGTACGTGAGGGCCTCGCCGGACTCGCTGGGGTGGACCCCTGCGACCGTCCAGCCCTGCAGCCGGTTCAGCCGGTTGCCCTCGATGCGCAGGACCTGGCCGGTCAGCCAGGCCGAGCTGTCGGAGGCCAGGTAGACCACGACACCGGAGGCGTTGGCGGGATCGCGCGGGTCGAAGCCGTCGACGGCCCGGAGCGAGGCGCCGACGTCGAGCCCGTCCGTCATCCGGGTGGCCGCGATCGGCGATATGGCGTTCGCGGTGACGCCGTACCGGCGCATCTCCAGTGCGGTCAGGACGGTGAGCGCGGCTGTCCCGGCCTTCGCGGCACCGTAGTTGGCCTGCCCCTGGTTGCCGAACAGGCCTGTCCCGGACGTCGTGTTGATCACGCGGCCGGCGACCCGCTCACCCCGCTTCGACGCCTCTCGCCAGTACGCGCACGCGTGCCGGGTCAGCGCGAACGTGCCCTTCAGATGCACCGCGATCACGGCGTCGAACTCGGCCTCGCTCATCGAGAACAGCATCCGGTCGCGCACGATCCCCGCGTTGTTCACGACGATGTCGAGGCGCCCGAACTCCGTGACCGTGTCCGCCACCATCGCCTCGGTGGCCGCCCAGTCCGTCACCGAGGCGTGGTTGGCGACCGCCCGGCCGCCGAGCTTGGTGATCTCGGTGACCACGTCGTCGGCGGGGGAGTCGCCCGTGCTCTCGCCGTGCACGCCCGAGCCGAGGTCGTTCACGACCACGGTCGCGCCCGCCTCGGCGAGGGCCAGACAGTGCGCCCGGCCCAAACCTCTGCCACCACCGGTGACGATGGCGATTTTGTCGTCGAGGATGCCCACGTCCTGCCTCCTGTTATGGGTATGTCCGGTCGAGTTCGCGGAGTACGTCGTCCGTGTGCTCGCCGAGGGTCGGCGCGCCGGTGCGCGGTTTGTCGTCGACTCCCCAGAAACTGACGGGGGTCGCGACCGCCCGCAGTGGCGGCGCGTCACCCATGCCGGGCTGCTCGACGAACGCCCCGACGGCCTCCGCCTGCGGATCGGCCGCCACCTCCGCCAGAGTCTGTACGGGCGCCCACCACACGCCCTCGGCGTCGAACCGTGCCGCCCACTCGTCCAGCGTGCGCTGGGCGAACTCCTGGTCGAACTCGGCGATCAGTTCGCGTACGTGGCCCCGCCGGGCCTTGCCGGTCGCGAACCGCTCGTCCGTCGCCAGGTCCTCGCGGCCGAGTGCCTTGACGACACCGGGCCAGTGCCGGTTGCCCTCCAGGCCGACGAGCCAGAACCAGCGGTCGTCCGCGGCCCGGTAGCTGTTGTAGAGCGGGGACTCGTGTTCGGTACGGTGACGGGTACGGCCCCGTTTGCCGAAGTAGTTCTGCAGGGCGAGGTCGTTGCCGTTGGCGTACGTCCCGGAACGCAGCAGCGATACGTCGACCACACCGCCCTCGCCGGTGCGTTCCCGGCGCAGCAGCGCCGCCAGCACCCCTGCCACCAGGTTGGACGCGGCGGTGCGGTCACCGAGGCCGGGCCGGATGCCGGGCGGGGGTTCCCCGGCGGGGTTGAGCATGGCGGCGATGCCGGGGCGGGCCCAGAAGGCGGAGACGTCGTACCCGGCCCGGTCGCGCTCGGCGCCCGTCCAGCCGTAGCCGGTCAACGTGCCGACGACCAGGCGGGGATGACGGGCACGCAGCTCGTCCGGCGCCAGGCCCAGCCGCTCCAGGGCGCCGGGACGGAGGTTGGTGACGAACACGTCGGCCCGCTCCAGCAGCCGCTCCAGTACGTCCTTGCCGCCCTCCGAGCGCAGGTCGAGGACGATCCCGCGCTTGCCTCGGTTGTCGCTCTCGAACGGGGGCGCACTGTCGATGTCCTGACCGACGTGCTTGAGCGTGTACCGGTTGGGATCCCCGGTCGGCGCCTCCACCTTCACCACGTCGGCGCCCCAGTCAGCGAGCATGGTGGCCGCGGCCGGAGCCGCCACCCACATACCCAGCTCCACGACGGCAATGCCTTCCAACGGCCGCACGGCCCACCTCCATGTCTGTCGGGACGCCTGCTACACACCGCGGAAGTCGCCCGGGCGGCGCTCACGGAAAGCCTTCAGCCCCTCGGCCCGGTCCTCGGTGGAGAACAGCACCGAGACGGTCTCGCGCTCGTACGCGATCGCCGCCTCCAGGTCCATGCCGAGCCCGTAGTCGATCAGCCGCTTGCCCGCGGCGAGCGCGCGCGGGGCCCCGGCCGCCAGCGCGGCGGCGAGTGCCTCGGCGACAAGCAACGCCTCACCGGGTGCGGCCAGTTCATTGACCAGCCCGAGCGCGTGAGCCCGCTCCGCGTCGATCGGCTCGCCGGTGAGGATCATCTGCTTGGCGATCGCCGGCGGTAGGAGACGCGGCAGCCGCTGCGTGCCGCCCGCGCCCGGCAGCACGCCGAGTCTCATCTCGGGCAGGCCGAGCCGAGCGCCCCGCTCCGCCACCCGCAGGTCACAGGCGAGCGCCAGCTCCAGACCGCCTCCGAAGGCGAACCCGTGGACGGCGGCGACCGAGGGCTTGGGGAAGTCCTCCAGGAGTGCGTACGCCTGCGTCAGTCGCCCCACGAAGGCCCGGAACTGCCCGGGAGTCGTGAACGACTCGATCTCCCCGAGGTCGGCGCCGGCCGAGAAGGCGCGGCCCGCGCCGGTCACGACCAGGGCGCGTACGTCGTCGTTGTCGCGGATCTCGTTCAGCGCCCAGGTGAGCCGGTCCACGGTCTCGGAGCCGACGGCATTGAGCTGCCCGGGTCGGTCGAGTGTCAACACGGCGATTCTGTCCCGGAGTTCGACGCGCAGCACGGTGCTCACCTCAGACCATCGTGAGGCCGCCGCTGACCGAGAGCGTCTGCCCGGTCATGTAGGCGGCGTCGTCGGACGCGAGGAAGGCCACCACACCGGCGATCTCCGCCGGCTGGGCGACACGGCGCAGCGGGATCGCCCGCACGGTCGCGTCGTACATCTTCTGGCTGTACTCGGCGACCTGCCCGAGCAGCGCGGTCTCGGTCGGCCCCGGGCAGACGCTGTTCACCGTGATGCCGTGCCGGGCGACCTCGCGGGCGAGGGCCTTGCCGAAGGCGATCACGCCGCCCTTGGTCGCGGAGTACACGACCTCGCCGGAGGAGCCGACCCGGCCGGCGTCCGAGGCGATGTGGACGATCCGGCCGCCGCCGCGTTCGATCATCGGGTCGAGCACCGCCCGGGTCACCGTGATCGTGCCGCGCAGATTGACGGCGATGATCCGGTCCCAGGTGTCCTCGGTGCTGTCGACGAACCGGCCGAGGACGTCGACGGCCGCGTTGTTGACCAGGACGTCCACGGGACCGAGCTCGGCGTGCACCCGCTCCACGGCGGCCCGGACGGCCGTACTGTCGGAGATGTCCGCGCCGACTCCGGTGGCTCGCACCCCGTACCGCTCGGCGAGCCGGGCCGCGACCTTTCCGGCGGCCTCGGCGTCCAGGTCGCAGACCGCGACCGAGGCTCCGGCGGCGGCCAGGGCGTCGGCGATCGCCTCGCCGATGCCGCGTCCCGCTCCGGTGACGAGTGCCACCTTGTCCCGTACGCTCACGCGCCCTCCCTCGCCCAGCCCTCGATACAGCGCTATCGTATAACTACTTCAGCTTAATAAGCGAGATGCCTGAGTGGAGTCGAGCATGCGCCGTACGATCTTCACCGCGGAGCACGACCTGTTCCGCGAGACCGCCCGCGCCTACTACCTGCGGGAATGCGCCCCGCACACCGAGGAGTGGGAGCGGGACGGACAGGTGAGCCGCGACGCCTGGGCGGCGGCGGGCAAGGCCGGACTCATCGGCTGGCAGTTCCCCGAGGAGTACGGAGGTCAGGGGATCTGGGACTTCCGCTACAACGCGATCATGGCGGAGGAGATGGCGGCCACCAGCTCGGTCGGCATCGGGCTCGGGCTGCAGAACGACGTCGTCCCGCCCTATCTGGCGACCCTCACCACCCTTGAACAGAAGGCCCGTTGGCTGCCCGGAGTGATCAGCGGCGAGACGATCTGCGCGCTCGCGCTGTCGGAACCCTCCGCCGGGTCCGATCTCAAGGGCATCCGCACCACCGCCCGGCGGGACGGCGACGAGTGGGTGATCGACGGCTCCAAGACCTTCATCACCAACGGCATCCTGGCCGACCTGGTCATCGTCGCGTGCAAGACCGACCCGGACGCCGGCCACAGGGGCATCAGTCTGATCGTCGTCGAGCGCGACGCCGTGGGCTTCGAGCGCGGACGCAAGCTCGACAAGGTCGGGATGAAGGCCCAGGACACCGCCGAACTCTTCTTCCACGAGGTCCGCGTCCCCGCCGAGAACCTCATCGGGCAGGAGGGGCGCGGTTTCTACCACATGATGGGCAACCTCCCGACCGAGCGCCTGGCCATCGCCGTCTCCTCGCTGGCGGCGGCCGAGCGCGCCTACGAGCTGGCGCTGGAGTACGCCAGGACCCGTACCGCTTTCGGTCAGCCGATCGGCCAGTTCCAGGCCAACAGGTTCGCCCTCGCCGACATCAGGGCGAAGCTGAACGCCGCCAGGGTCTATGTCGACGGCTGCATCATGGCCCTGTTCCAGGGCGAGTTGACGGCCGAGGAGGCCGCGGCGGCCAAGTACTGGACCTCGGAGACCGGCTGGGAGGTCATCGACCGCTGCATGCAGCTCTTCGGTGGCTACGGCTATGTCAACGAGTACGAGATCGCGCGCATCTGGCGCGACAGCCGGGTGCAGCGGGTGTTCGGCGGGACCTCGGAGATCATGCTGGAGATCGTCGGGCGGTCGCTGGGGCTCTGACAGGGGGCTGTGGCGCGGGGTCCGTGACAGGCATTGATTGATTCGGCTGAATAGGTTATCTATTTAAGCTGTACGGATGTGGTGACAGTGGGCTCCAGGAGGCACCGTGGTCACGGTCGATGTGAAGCTGCACCAGGACAGAGCCGAGCACGACCTGCCGCAGCCGCGGCTGGTCATCGGCGGCAAGGACGTCACCGACACGAGCGGCGGACTCTACGAGCACCGCAATCCGGCGACCGGCCTGGTCCAGGCGTACATCCCGCTCGCGGGACCCACCGAGGTCGACCGGGCCGTGGCAGCGGCCCGCCAGGCCTTCGAGGTGTGGGGCACCATGCGCCCCGCCGAGCGCCGCCGGCTGCTCACCCGCTTCGCCCAGCTCCTCCGCGACCACATCACCGACTTCGCGGCGATCTGCCCGCTGGAGAACGGCGTCTGCATCGGCGGCTGGGCCGAGAACGTCGGACCCCACGTCGCCGAGTGGACCGAGTACTACGCGGGCTGGGCCGACAAGATCGAGGGCATGGTCGGCGCGGCCTACAGCCCGCACGAGAACGTCGAGTACACGATCGCCGAGCCGTACGGCGTCATCGGCCACATCATCACCTGGAACTCGCCCGCCCTGTCGCTGGCGATGAAGGTCCCGCCGTCGCTCGCCGCCGGGAACACCGTGGTCATCAAACCGGCCGAGTCCACGCCGTTCTCCGCGCTGCTCTTCGCCGACCTGGCCCGCGAGGCGGGCATCCCCGAGGGTGTCGTCAACGTCGTCACCGGACTCGGGGACGCCGGATCGGCCCTGGTCACCCACCCCGGCGTCGACAAGATCTCCTTCACCGGCGGCCCCGCCACCGCACGCCGCATCATGGCCGTCGCGGCACTGAGCCTCAAACCCGTCGTGTTCGAACTGGGCGGCAAGTCCGCCAACCTGCTCTTCGCCGACACCGACCTGGACACCGTCGTCCCGTACTGCGCGGCCTTCGCCATGAGCAACACCGGGCAGGGCTGTGCACTGCCCACGCGGCTGCTGGTCGAGCGCCCGATCTACGACGAGGTCGTCGGGCGAGTCGCCGGAGTGGTGGCCCACCTGCCCGTCGGTGATCCGCTCGACCCGGCGACGTACATCGGCCCCCTCATCAACGAAGCCGCCCGCGACCGCGTCCAGGGCGTGATCGACAAGGCGGTCGAGGGTGGCGCGGGACGGCTCGTCCACGGCGGTGAACGCATCGACGCCGACGGCTACTTCGTGTCCCCGACCGTCTTCGCGGACGTCGACAACCGCAGTGACCTCGCCCAGCAGGAGATCTTCGGCCCGGTCCTGGCCATCACCCCGTTCGACACGGAGGACGAGGCCGTCGCCCTCGCCAACGACACCGAGTACGGCCTGTCCGCCTACGTCCAGACCCGTGACATCACGCGCGTCAACCGCCTGGTGCCGCGGCTGAAGGCCGGGACGGTCTACGTCAACCCCGGGCCGAATCCGATCACCTCACCTGCCACGCCCTTCGGTGGTGTCGGGATGAGCGGGTTCGGACGGGAGGGCGGCAGGGCCGGCCTGGACGAGTTCGTCAGCGTCAAGGGTGTCGGCATCGGCCGCGTCTGACCGGTACCTCCGAAGCCTCGCTGAATCCCTGCCAAAGCCCTCCCGAAGCCTTTGGAGCCAAGAGCATGCATCCCGCCCGCCGGCTGACGTTCGGCGACCTCATCCGTGAGCACCGCAGGTCCTTCCCCGATCGTGTCGCCCTCGTCGACGGCGAAGTCCGCCTGACCTGGCCGCAGTTGGACGAGCGCACCAACCGGCTGGCCCACGCCCTCACGGACGCGGGCGTCGGCGCCGGTGACCGTGTCCTGTGGCTGGGGCAGAACTCCTTCCGGATCTGGGAGCTGCTCGGCGCCGCAGCGAAGATCGGCGCCATGGTCTGCCCGGGCTACTGGCGCTGGGCCGCCCCCGAAATGGCCTTCGCGGTCGAGGACTTCGACCCCAAGGTCGTCGTCTGGCAGGACGAGGAGATCGGGGACACGGTCGGCAAGGCCTGGGCCGAACTGGGCAGCGGCCAACGGGCGATGTGGCTGCGACACGACGGCGAGGGCGCGGACTCGTACGAAGCCTTCCTGGCGGCCGGCTCCCCCGAGGACCCGGCAGCCGACGTCGACCCGGACTCCGCCCTCCTGGTCATCTACACCGCCGCGATGAGCGGACGCCAGTCCGGCTCGATGCTCTCCCACCGCAACCTGCTCGCCATGGGTGCGGGTGCCGCCTGGATGGGTGACATCGGCACGGAGACCTCCTTCCTCGGTGCCGGACCGATGTTCCACATCGGCAACTACCAGTTCTGGGGTGTCCCCGCCTTCGTCCACGGCGGCAAGAACGTGATCGTGCGCCGTGTGGTCGCCGAGGAACTGCTCCCGCTGCTGGCCGAGGAACAATGCACCCACGCCTATCTGATGCCGCCGACCATCGCCCAGCTCGTCGCCCTCAACAGGGAAGCGGGTCACGACCTCTCCCACCTGCGCGCCAGTGTCGCCGCCCCGCTGTGGCAGGGCACGGTGCCCACCGACACCAGCCGCTTCACCCGCAACGGCGGCGGCGAGGGCCGCGGCTACGGGCAGACCGAGGTGACCGGCTTCGCCGTGACCGGCGCCTACGGCGGCAGCGGCGCAGGCAACGCGGGACGCCCGGGGCCCTCCACCGCCGTACGCGTCCTCGACAGCACCGGCGAGGAGTGCGCGGTCGGCGAGGCCGGCGAGATCTGCGTCCGCGGCGACCTCGTCCACCTCGGCTACTGGAACCGGCCCGAGACCAACGAGGAGCGCTTCCGCTTCGGCTGGTGGCACACCACCGACCTCGGGCGGCGCGAGAGCGACGGCACGATCAGCTTCCTCGGGACGACGACCCGCATGCTCAAGTCGGCCGCCGAGAACATCTTCCCCGCCGAGGTGGAGAACTGCATCGAGTCGCACCCGGCGGTGAAGGAGGCCGCTGTGATCGGTGTGCCCAACGAGCGCTGGGCCCAGGACGTCAAGGCCGTCGTCGTGCTCCGGGCGGGCGCCGAGCCGGTCACGGCCGAGGACGTCGTCGAGCACTGCCGGGCGCGGATCGCCTCGTACAAGAAGCCGAAGACGGTGGAGTTCGTCGAGGCGCTGCCCCGCACCAAGGACTTCGCCAAGGACTACGAGGCGCTCGACGAGCGCTTCGGCGGTGGCGGGTATCCCGGCGGCGACACACTCGGCGCGGGACGGTGACGCCGTGAACGGCCGCCGGCCCGTGATCGTCGGCGTCCACGCCACCGAACAGGCGCTCAGGCTCCCCGACCGTGACGCGATGGACCTCGCCCTCGAAGCGGTGAGCGGCGCGATCGCCGACGCCGGACTCACCCCGGCGGACGTCGACGGCGCCCAGGTCGACTGGCCAGGCCCGGGCGGCGTCCCCGGCGAGGGCAGCTCCTGGGCGCGCATGCTCGGCCGGAACCTGCGCTGGACCAGCGACTCGATGCTCGACAACGCCGGCTCCCGGGGGCTGCTGAAGGCGGCTGCCGCGATCAGCGCCGGATACGCGGACACCGTCGTCGTCGGCGGCTGCAAACTGGTCTCGCGCGGGGCCGGCCCGGTCGGCGCCGGGGTGCCGCTGGAGTTCGCGGACGTCTGGGGCAGCTATGTCGTCGCCCAGTTCGCACTGGTCGCCGCACGGCACATGCACGAGTACGGGACGACCTCCCGCCAGCTCGCGGAGGTCGCCGCCACCATCCGAAACAACGGCACCACCAACCCGGAGGCGATGATGTACGGCCGCGGCCCGTACACCGCCGACGACGTGCTCGCCTCCCGCATGGTGGCCACGCCGTTCCATCTGCTGGACTGCTGCATCGTCGGCGAGGGCGGCGCCGCCCTCGTGGTGACGACCGCCGAACGCGCCCGGGACCTGCCGCACCCGCCCGTCGCCGTACTCGGCGGCGGCATGGAGTACCACCAGGCCGCGTACGCCAACCCGGCGCTGCACCGGGAGGTCGGGCAACTCGGCCGGGACGCGGCGACCCGCGCCTACGCCATGGCCGGGGCCGGCCCCCACGACGTGGACGTCTTCTCCCTCTACGACCCCAACTCGTTCGAGATCATCCGGCAGTTGGAGATCCTCGGCCTGTGCGGCGAGGGCGAGGGCGGACCTCTGGCGGCGAGCGGCGCCATCGCCGTCGGCGGCAAGCATCCCGTCAACCCGGACGGCGGCTGTCTGGCGTACGCGTGGAACGGGACCCAGCAGATGACGCTCAAAGTCGTGGAGGCGGTACGGCAGTTGCGTGGCACCGCCGTGCACCAGGTCGAGGGCGCGGAGCTGGCGGTCGTCGGCAACGCCGGATCCGGGGCGCAGCACTACGAGATGAGCCTGCTCGGGAGGATGCGATGAGCCGACCCGTACCCGCCCCCACCGAGCTGTCCCGGCCCTTCTGGGACGCGGCCCGGCGCGGCGACCTGGTCGTCCCGTACTGCCCGACCTGCGACCTGCGCTTCTTCGTGCCCGAGCCCGCCTGCCCCGGATGCATGTCGAGGGACTGGCGCTATGTGCCGAGCGCGGGCCGGGGAACCGTCTACTCGGTGACCGTCGTCCACCGTGCGCCGGGGCCCGGGTTCGACACGCCTTTCGCGCTGGCGGTGATCGATCTGGACGACGGCGGCACTCTGCTGTCCCATGTCGACGCGGGTGAGCCGGACGGTGTGGCCATCGGCCTGCGGGTCCGCGTGGACTTCCGGACGCTCACCGACGAGATCACCCTGCCGTACTTCGTACCGGACGCGGGCGACTGAAGGAGATGGACGCCGTGGCGAACACGCCGGTACGGGTCCCCAAGATGGCCGAGCTGGTGGCGGCACAGCTGCGCCGCAAGATCGTGCGCGGGGAACTGGCCGAGGGGGAGGCGCTGCCGGCCGAGACCGCGCTGATGGCGGAGTTCGCCGTGTCCCGGCCGACACTGCGCGAGGCGTTCCGGGTCCTGGAGTCGGAGTCGCTGATCAGCGTGCGCAGGGGCGCCCGGGGCGGGGCGCGGGTGCAGACCCCGGAAGGCACGGTCGCGGCACGCTACGCCGGGGTGGTCCTCGAATACCGGGGCACCACCCTCAAGGACGTGTACGACGCCCGTACGGTCATCGAGGCCCCGTGCGCCGGTCTGCTGGCCGGGCGGCGCACGGACGGGGACCTGGAGCGGCTGCGGGCCGCCGTCGCCGAGGCCGAGGCTCTCATGGACGATCCGTCGGCGTTCATCCGGGCCCACATGGAGTTCCACGCCCTCGTCGTCGAACTGGCGGGCAACGAGACGCTCGGCGTTCTCAACGGCATGGTCCGGCACATCATCGACCAGGCGAACTGGTCCCACGTCGACCTCGACGCCGGCAGCCCCGAGAACGTACGGGCCAACCGCCGGGGGTTCCGCGCCCACGGCGCGCTCGTCGACCTGGTGGCCGCGCGCCGGACCGAGGCCGCCGAGGAGCTCTGGCGCCTGCACCTCCAGGAGGCGGAGGACTACCTGCTGCAGAACAGGTCCATGACCACCGTCCTGGACCTGCTCGGCTGACCCGACCCCTCGGCGCGCGGCCGCCGGTCAGGAACTCCGGGTGCGGGCGCGGAGCATGCGGCTGATCGCGTCAGACCGTTCCAGCAGCGTGGCGCGGACCACGGGGGCGGCCTCCTGGGACGCCTTCTGGGCCCTTTCGATGTACGCGTGGTCGATGGCGTGCGGTGGGAAGAGGTGGCTGGTGTACACCATTGCCTGGATCATTCCGCCCCGGTCCATCTCGGCGATCAACCCCAGGTATTCCTGCGCGTAGGGCGCCAGCAGGGTCTCCTGGTCGGGGCGCCAGAAGGCCGCGGCCACATGGTGGACCGAGCTGACGGGGAGAACGCGGTCCAGGGCCAGTTGCTGCCAGACCTCCGCCTTCGTCGCGGCGTCGGGCAGGGCGGCTCGTACGGTGAGGGCGCGGACCCAGGCGTCCGGGTCCGGGTCGCTTTCGAGCAGGCGGGCGGCCTCGGCCGAGACGTCCCCGCCCAGTTCCGCCTCACGGACCAGCGCACGCCAGCGCAGGTCCACGTCGTCGCCCGCCTGTTCACGGAGCCAGGCCAGGTCGTCCGCGTCCGTCGCGGTACGGGCCAGCCCGCGCAGCGCGACCTGACGGCGTCCGGGGTTCGCGGCGAGACGACGGCAGGCCGCCGCCACCGCGTCCGTCAGGCCGGCGCGTTCGGCGGGCGGCGCCCACAGTTCGGCGATGTTCGCGGCGAGGTTCACATACGGCTCGATGACGGCGTCGGACGTCTCGATCGCCAGGACAGCGGTCATACACCGCCCGGCTTCGGCCGCAGTGGCCTCACCGGTCATCAGCATGTCCCACACGGTGGCCGCGGCCACGCCCCGCGAGATGGCCGTGGGCAGCTCCGAGGCCGCACGCAGCAGCGCGTCCCTGGTCGTGGGGTCCGGTCGGGTCGTGGCGAAGGTCAGGTCCTCGTCGTTGACCAGCAGGACGTCCGCCGTCGGCGGGAGGCCGCCGACCGGGGTGCGGGCCTGCGTCACCTCGACCCGCACGAGCGCGCTGCGTTCCAGTGCCTCGCCGTTCCTGTCATAGGCGCCCACCGCGAGTACCTGCGGACGCGGCGTGCCGACCGCCACCAGGGTGACGGACTCGCCGTCATGCTCCAGCAGGAAGCGGTCGGTGCCCGCCGTCTCCAGCCAGGCCGTCCGCCAGGCGTCCAGATCGCGTCCACTCGCCTCGGAGAGGGCGACGATCAGGTCCTGCAGAGTGGTGTTGCCCCATGCGTGGCGGGCGAAGTAGTCGGCCATGCCGGCCCTGAAGCTGTCTTCGCCGACGTACGTCATGAGCTGTTGGAGGACGGAGGCGCCCTTGGGGTAGGTGATGTTGTCGAAGATCGACGCTGCCTGGGCGACATCGTGGATGGGCTGGTGGATCGGGTGGGACACCGGGCCCTGGTCGGACAGATACGCGGAGAGCTTGTTGCCCACCAGGTGGCTCGCCCAGGCGTCGGTGTACCGGGTGGCGCGCTCGGCGGCCCAGTGGCAGGCGAACTCCGCGAACGCCTCGTTCAGCCAGAGGTCGTCCCACCAGCGCATCGTGACGATGTTGCCGAACCACATGTGCGCCATCTCGTGCAGCAGCACCTTGGCGAACAGCTCGCGCTCGGCGGGCGTCGGCGTGGCCCGCCGCAGGTACGCGTCGGACCAGGTCACGCAGCCGTAGTTCTCCATCGCCCCGCCGAACTCGGGCATGAACACCTGGTCGTACCCGCGCTGCGGGAACGGCATCGCGAAGACCTCGCCGTAGAAGGCGAGGCCCTGGCGGGTGAGGGTGAAGATCTCGTCGGCGTCGCGGTCGAGGACCTCGGCGAGCGAGCGGCGGGCGTACAGGCCGAGGTCGTGACCGTCGGCCTCGCGGCGGACCTCGTGGAAGGGGCCCGCGTTGACGACGGTGTTGTACACCGACAGGGGCGGGGTGTCCGGGAAGGTCCAGCGGCGGGCCGAGTCCAGCTCCTCGACGCGCGCGTCACCGGAGTTGCTGGTGACGGTCCACGCGGTCGGGGCCGTGACGGTGATGGCGTGCGGAGCCTTCAGGTCGGGCTGGTCGAAACACGCCCACACGAACCGGGCCTCGTCCGGTTCGAAGCTCATCCACACGTAGACCTCGCCGTCCGCGGGGTCGATCGCCTTGTGCACGCCCTCGCCCGTGGCCGTGTCGGCCTGCACGCTCTCCACGCGCAGCACGTTGTGCTCGGCCAGGCCGGGCAGGGGAATACGGCCGCCCTCTCCGGTGGAGGCGAGGGCGACGCCGTTCAGCGTGGCGCTGCGGATCTCGGCCGCGCAGTCCACGAAGGTCTCCGCGCCCGGCTCACGACACGTGAACGTCACCGTGGACACGCACCGGACCTCCGGCCCTTCGGACAGACCGGTGAGATCGATGTCCACGTCGTACCGCTCGACCGCCAGTGGCCCGGCCCGGCGCTCGGCTTCGGTACGGGTCAGGCTACGGATCCCCATGCGTGGTCCTTCCTCGGCGGACGTCGGACGTCAGCGTACGACGGAGATCACCGATGAACGCAGGCAATTCACAAGGCCGCACGACGCTGTACGAGGCCGCATGCGGCGGTACGAGGGTTCAGCTGTCGCGCAGCTCCCGCACGATCGGCTCCCACACCTCGGGGTCGGTCTCGTACGCGGCGTAGAAGGACACCCGGTCGACCAACGACCCGTACCTGCGCCGGATCTCGCCCGCCACGCGATCCGGCTCCGCCACCACCGCGAAGGTGTGCAGCACCTCGTCGTCGACGAGTCCGCTCATCGCCTCCCACTTGTCCTCGCGCCGGGACGTCGACAAAGCGTGCAGCTCGTCGCCGAGTTCACCCCAGCCGTGCAGCTCCAGCACCCCGCGATAGGCGGGCGTGCTGCCGTAGAAGGCGATCTGGGCACGGGTGCCGTCGATCGCCCGGGCCATCTCCTCCTCCGTGCGGCCGGTCGCGGTCAACAGCAGATGGGAGACGGAGAAGTCGCCGCGTGTACGGCCGGAGGCGGCCAGCCCCGCCTCGACGGTCGGCAGGGTCACCTCCCGCAGATACCGCTCGGTGGTGAAGCCGTGCGCCAGGAGCCCGTCGGCGACCTCGCCCGCCACCCGGGTCATCGCCTCGCCGACCGCGGCCACGAACACCTTGGGCGGGCCGCCGGGCGCGGGCGGGGGAGAGAAGAACGGGGACATCAGCGTGTGCGAGTAGAAGTCGCCCCGGAAATTGAGTCTCTCGCCCTCGTTCCAGGCCGCCCAGATCGCGTGCAGCGCGCTCACGTACTCCCGCATACGGGCCGCGGGCCGGCTCCACGGCATGTCGAAGCGCCGCTCGATGTGCGGTTTGATCTGGCTGCCGAGGCCGAGCGAGAACCGCCCTCCCGCGTAGGTCTGCAAGTCGTGGGCGGTGTACGCGAGTTGCATGGGGGAGCGGGCGAACGCCACCGCGATGGCCGTGCCGACCTCCAGCCGGTCGGTGTGCTCGGCAGCGAGCAGCAGCGGCAGGAAGGGGTCGTGCTTGGACTCCGACGCCCACAGGCCGTCGTAGCCGGCCTTCTCGTGGTGCCGGGCCTCCTCGACCACCTCGGCGATGCCCCAGACACCGAGCTTGCCGTCGATCTTCATGCCGCTCCTTCTCCCGTGCTCATGCCGATGCGTCGCGCCAGCAGCTCTCGGTGATACGCCGGATCGCCGAACAGCAAGTGTGATGTCCTGGCCCGCTTCAGATACAGGTGGGCCGGGTGCTCCCAGGTGAAGCCGATACCGCCGTGGACCTGGATGTTCTGCTCCGCCGCCTGCACACAGGCGTCGGAACAGAACGCCTTGGCGAGGCTCGCGGCGGCGGACAGCCCAGGGTCCTCGTTCCCGGCGGCGAGCAGTGCGTAGTGCGCGGCGGCCCGAGCCGACTCCACCTCCAGGAGGACGTCGGCCAGCAGGTGCTTCACGGCCTGGAAGGAGCCGATGGGCCGCCCGAACTGGTGCCGCACCTTGGCGTACTCGACCGCCATGTCCAGCGCCCGGGAGGCCACCCCGACCTGCTCGGCGGCGAGCGCCACCGCGGCCCGGTCGAGCACCTCGGCCACCAGGTCCCAGCCGCCGGTGTGGGTACGCAGCCGGGTGGCCGGCACGTCGTGGTAGTCGAGGCGCGCCTGCCTGCGGGTCGGGTCCATCGTGGGCAGCGGCTCACGGGCCAGGCCGGCCGCGTCGCCGTCCACGCAGAAGACCCCGATACCGTCGTCGGTACGGGCGACGGTGAGGACGACATCGGCGGTGGCGCCGTCGAGGACGAACACCTTGTGCCCGGTGAGCCGCCAACTCCCGTTGCTTTCCCGGGCGGTGAGGCGGATCCCCGCCGTATCCCAGCGGGCGGAGTCCTCGGTCAGGGCCAGCGTCCCGACGAGTTCGCCGGAGGCCAGGCCCGGCAGCAGGCTTTTGCGGGCGTCCTCGTCGGCGCTGCGCAGCAGCGTGGTCGTCGCGAGCACGGCCGAGGACAGGAACGGCGCGCACAGCAGCGCACGGCCCATCTCCTCCATGACCACGCCCACTTCGACGGGCCCGCACCCGGCACCGCCGTACTCCTCCGGAACGGCCAGCCCCTGAAGACCGAGTTCCGAGCCCATCCTGCGCCACAGCGCCGGGTCGAAGCCCTCCGGGGTCTCCATCAGCCGCCGCACCTCGGTCTCCGGCGAGGTGGCCGCGAGGAACGCCCGTACCGTGCGCCCCAGTTCCTCCTGCTCCTCGCTGAACGCGAAGTCCATGCCTCAGCCCTCCCCACCGGCTCGGCGGCTCTCGCGAGACGCGATGATCTTCTCGACGAGGGCGATGTGGTCCGGTGAGCGCATGCTGTCCCGCTCGGCGAGCAGGGCCGGTTCCAGCACCGTCGCGAGCGCCTGCTCCAGATGCAGGTTCACCGCGCGCTTGGTCTCGCGCAGCGCCTGCGCGGGCAGCGCGGCCAGCCGTCCGGCGAGGTCCATGGCCTCGTCCAGGAGCTTGTCCTTCGGCACGGCGCGGTTGGCGATGCCGAGCCGGACCGCGTCCTCGGCGCTCACCCGGTCGCCGAGGAACAGCAGTTCCTTCGCCCGGGTCAGGCCGACCAGCAGAGGCAGCACAAGAGCCCCGCCGTCGCCCGCGACCAGCCCCACCTGGACGTGCGGATCGGCCACGTAGGCGTCGTCGGCGATCAGTACGAGGTCGCTGAGCAGGGCCAGGCTGCAGCCGAGGCCGACGGCGGGGCCGTTGACCGCCGCGATCACCGGCAGCGGGCAGCGGACCATGCCGGTGATGATCCGCCGGGCCTCGTCGACGTTCTGCTGCCGGAAGGCGCTCTCGCGCTGGACCCGGGTCATGATGCCGAAGTCGCCCCCCGCGCTGAACGCCCGGCCGCGCCCGGTGAGCACCACCACCCGCGCCTCGGGATCGTCGGCGACCTCCTCCCAGACCGACGCGAGACCGGAGTGCAGCTCCTCGCTCATCGAGTTGAGCTGGTCGGGCCGGTTCAGCTCGATCAGCCGGACCGGACCACGGGACGTCACCACCAGATCCGCCATGTCCACACTCACCGCCGCAATCCAGAAAGAGTCAGTAGAGTTGAATGGTATAACTAATTAAGCGTGCGGGGAACGTCTGCAGGGAACCGCCCGCAGATGCGGCGAGGCCGAGGGAGGGCATGTATGCCGGAGCAGGAGTACGAGACCGTGCGGGCCGAGGTGGCGGACCGGATCCTCACCGTCACGCTGAACCGGCCCGAGAAACTCAACGCCTTCAACCCCCGGATGATGGCCGACCTGCTCGACGTCCTGGACGCGGCCGACGCCGACGACGACGTACGGGTGATCGTGGTGACCGGTGCCGGGCGCGGGTTCTGTGCGGGGGCCGACGTCAGCTCCGGCGGTTCGTCCTTCGACCACCGCAAGGCGGGTGAATGGCACCGGGACACCGGCGGCCGGGTCGCGCTGCGGATCTTCTCCTCCACCAAGCCGGTCATCGCGGCGATCAACGGCCCGGCGGCGGGTGTCGGGGCCAGCATGACCCTGCCCATGGACATCCGGCTGGCGTCGACCTCGGCGAAGTTCGGCTTCGTCTTCGCGCGCCGCGGCATCGTGCCGGAGTCCGCGGCCGGCTGGTTTTTGCCGCGGGCCGTGGGTATGCAACGGGCCATGGAATGGGTGGCGACCGGCCGCGTCTTCGGCCCCGACGAGGCACTGGCGGCCGGACTGGTTCGCTCCGTCCACCCGCCGGAGGAGCTGCTGCCCGCCGCGTACGCGCTCGCCCGGGAGATCGCCGAGAACACCTCGGCGATCTCGGTCGCCCTCTCGCGCCAGATGATGTGGCGGATGCTCGGCGAACCCCACCCGATGGCCGCACACCGTCTCGACTCGCGGATCATGAGCCAGATCGGCGGCGGCCCCGACCCCGTGGAGGGCGTCCAGTCGTTCCTGGCCAAGAGGCCGCCCGCCTTCCCGGGAAGGGTCAGCAAGGACATGCCGCCCGTCTACCCCTGGTGGCAGGAGGAGGAGTTCCGGCCACTCGGGTCGTAGGCGTCGAGATCTGGCCGAAACATTGTCGTAGTTTCTTCGAAGTGTTAGCGTCCGGTCGGCGGGCATTCAGTTGAATGCGCTGAACCATTTCACCGCTGGGCGGTAGCCATGAGCGATGGTTTCCTGCACGAATCCCTCCGTGGTGTCGACTGGGGGGTCGCCACCGCCGACACCGTCGCGACTCCGCTGCCGCCGCCGCCCGAGCGCGGCGGACACTTCCGGCAGTGGACCGACGACCTCCGGCAGCTGACCGGCGTCACCGCGGACACACATCGCATGGTCGCCGGATGGCCGCAGCTCCAGCCCGACGCTCCCGGCAGCTGGGACCAGGCTGCCCTGGACCGCTGTGACCGCGCGCTCGACTCCCTGCTCGCGCACGGGACACGTCCGAGCCTCACGCTCTTCGACCGGTCACTGCCGCCATGGCTGGACGCGGCGGGGGGCTGGCTCGCCCGCGACACCGCCGAACGCTTCGCCGAGTACGCCGCCGAGTTGGGCCGGCGCTTCGGCGACCGGGTGGAACGCTGGATCACCTCGACCGATCTGGCCGGTCCCACACTCGCCGACCACGTGGCGGGAATGTACTCACCGGGCCGGGGCACCGGCCGGGCGGGACTGCCCACCGTCCACCACATCCTGCTCGCCAACGCACTCGCGACCCAGGCTCTCGGGGCCGTCGGCGTGAGCGGCCGGATCGGCACCACGGTCACCCTCGTCGGCGGCTACGCGGCCACCGACGACCCCTACGACCGCCTGGCCCTGGAACGCCTGGAGAGCTGGACCAACCGCCTCTTCCTCGACCCCCTGCTGCTCGGCGGGCACATGGTGACCGAGGACGACGTCTCACCGGTGGAGGCCACCGGCTGCGTACGCCCGGGCGACCTGGAGACCATCGCCACCGCCCAGGACCTGCTGTGTCTGTCCTGGCACACGCCGTTCCGCGTCACCGCACCGGAGAACCTGCCCCGCGTGCTGCCGACCGCGCACTGTCAGAGCGCCCTCAACGAGGTCAACCGCCTTCTCGTGGGCCTCGGTTTCGCGATCGTCCCCTTCGAGGACGTGGAGACCACCGCCTTCGGCTGGCCGATCATCCCCGAAGGCCTCGCCGACGCCGTCGCCGGCCTGTACGAGCTGTACGGGGCGCTACTGCCACCGCTGTCCGTCGTGGACAACGGCATGGGCGATCTGGACCTGGTCGACGACACGGGCCACAGCGACGACACCCGGCGCCTGGCCCTGCTGCGCGCCCGGCTCTCCTGGCTGGCGGGACTCGTCGCGGCCGGCGTGGACGTCTGCGGCTACGAGTACTGGTCGGTCCTCGACAACCTGGAGGCCAAGTTCCGCTACACCCGCCTGTACGCGATGGCGGTCCCGGACCACGAGCCCGAGCCGCGCCCCCCGATTCCCGCCGACTGGCTGCACTGTGGCGCCTTCGCCGACACGAACGCACCCGAAGCGGGTCGCGCCACCGGTCTGCGCCTGGTGCCGGCCGAGCCGCGGGCTCACGGCGCCGGGGCCTCGTAGTCCTTGCCGCGGATCAGCCGGACCGGGGTGTAGACGAGCACGTCCTCGTCCCGCTGGTTGCGGACGGTGATCCGGCTGGTCACCACGCCCCGGCCGGGCTTGCCGGAGGGCCGCGATTCTGTGGTCTCCACGACGGCGTACAGGGTGTCGCCGACGTACACCGGCCCCTGGACCGTGAGTTCCATGTGCAGGAAGGCGAGGCCCGTGCCGTGCAGCACGTTCGTCTGCAGGACGAGCCCTTCGGCGATGCAGTACGTCAGGGCCCCCGGCACGAGTCGCCCGGTGTACCCGCCGTCCGCGGCGTGCGAGGCGTCCCAGAAGAGGGGCTCGTTGAAGCCGCCCCAGGTGACGAAGTTGACGAGATCGGTCTCGGTGACGGTGCGGCGGGCGGTCCGGAAGACCTGGCCCACCGGCATCTCCTCGTAGGTCAACCCCCGTACCAGCGGGGCGACTTCGGTGGTGGTCTGCTGCGGTGACATGCTCGGTTCCTCTCGTACGGAAGTCACGGACGGTCACGGGTGGGCGCAGGTGTTCAGTCGCAGGTGTTCACAGGTCGAGCGGGTTCTTGTCGGCCACGCCCGCGAAGTCCGGGGTGCGCTTGTCGCGGTGAGCCGCCAGCCCCTCGACGACCTCATGCCCCCCGAAGCCGAAGAACTCCAGCCCGAGCGAGGCCTCGAAGAGCGGCTGCGCGGTGCGGTACCAGTGGTTGAGGGACCGCTTGGTCCAGCTGATGGCGCTGGCCGGTCCGGCCGCCAGGGCGGTCGCGACGCGCAGGGCCTCGGCGTGCACGTTCTCGTCGTCCACGCATTTCGAGACCAGCCCGATCCGCTCGGCCTCCTCCCCGGTGAGCGTCTCGCAGGTGAGCAGGTAGTACTTGGCCTTGGCCATGCCGCACAGCAACGGCCAGCAGATGGCGGCATGGTCGCCGGCCGCCACCCCGAGGCGGGTGTGCCCGTCGACGATCTTCGCCGTGCGGGCGGCGACGGAAACGTCCGCCAGCATGCCGATGACCAGCCCCGCACCCACCGCCGGGCCGTGGATCGCGGAGACCACCGGCTTGGAACAGTTGATCACGCCGTAGACCATGTCCCGGGCCTCGCGCATCACCCGGGCGCGCACCGCGTAGTCCTCGGTCATGGCCTCGATGGAGTCGAAGGTGCCGCCCGCCGAGAACGCCCTGCCCGCCCCCTGGACCAGCACCGCTCGGGTCTGTTCGTCCCGGTCGACGACCGGCCAGATGTCGGCCAGCTCGCCGTGCATCCGAGGATCCACGGCATTCAGGTTCGGTGCGTCGAGCACGATACGGAGCACGCCGGGCGCGGGCCGCTCGAAGGTCAGGCTCGTGAACGGGGCGTAGAGATCGGTCACGTCGCGCTCCTGGTGTATTCAGTGCGGATACTATAATTATCTAACTGTATCGAGGGGTGGGCGGCAAGCAGGCCGCACGTGACGCCCCACCCAGGAACACCGACGAACTTCGCACCGAGGACGGGAAGCCCGGCATGGATCTCACCTTCAGCGAGGAGCAGGACGAACTGCGCAAGGTCGTACGGTCGTTCCTCGCCAAGCACTCCGACGAGGCGGCGGTGCGCCGCCTGGCCGCCGACCCGCGGGGCCACGACCCCGTCGTGTGGCGGCGGATGGCCGGCGAACTCGGGCTGCAGGGGCTCACCGTGCCGGAGGAGTACGGCGGCTCCGGCTTCGGCTACGTCGACCTCGGCATCGTCTTCGAGGAGGCGGGCCGGGCCCTGTTGTGCGGGCCGTACCTCGCCACCGTCGCCCTGGCCGCCGAGGCACTCCTGCGCTGCGACGACGAGGCCGCCCGTACCGATCTGCTCCCGGGCATCGCCTCGGGCGACACAGTGGCCACGCTCGCGCTCACCGAGGACAGCGGTCGCTGGGACGAGCAGGGCATCAGGCTCACCGCGGGTGAGACGGCGGACGGGTGGCGGCTGACCGGCGCGAAGACATACGTCCCCGACGGACACCTCGCCGACCTGCTCCTGGTCCCCGCCCGCACCGCCTCCGGCATCAGCCTCTTCGCCGTCGGGACAGCCGGCGCGCAGGGTCTCACACGCACCCCTCTCCCCACCCTGGACCAGACCCGCAAACAGGCCAGGGTGGAGTTCGCGGACACCCCGGCCCGTCTGCTGGGCACCGAGGGCGCGGCATGGCCGGGCCTCGAACGCACCCTCGCCACGGCCTCCGTCCTGCTGGCCGCCGAACAGGTCGGGGGAGCGTCGGCCGCCCTGGACGCGGCCGTGGAGTACGCGAAGATCCGCGAGCAGTACGGGCGTCCCATCGGCTCGTTCCAGGGGATCAAGCACAAGTGTGCCGACATGCTCATGGAGATCGAGTCCGCCCGCTCGGCCGCGTACGGCGGACTGTGGGCCCTGGACGGCGGCGACGAGACGGAGATCGCGATCACGGCGGCCCTCGCGCAGACCTTCTGCTCGGAGGCGTTCACCAGGGTGGCCGCCGACAACATCCAGGTCCACGGCGGAATCGGCTTCACCTGGGAGCACCCCGCGCACCTGTACCTCAAGCGGGCCAAGAGCTGCGAGGTGCTGCTCGGCACACCGTCGTACCACCGGGAGCTGCTCGCCGCCCGACTCGGCATCTGAGACCCCACGGAGATCAGGGAGAAAGGGAGAAGCGGAGATGGAACTGGACTTCGGCCCCGCTGTACGCGACTTCCGCGACGAACTGCGGGACTGGCTCGCCGCACACCTGGTGGGGGAGTTCGCCGCGCACCGGGGCGTGGGCGGCCCCACCGACGGCGAGGCCTGGGAGGTCCGCCTCGCCTGGGACCGTGAGCTGTCCGCAGGGCGGTGGCTGGGCGTCGGCTGGCCTCGGGAATACGGGGGCAGAGGGCTCGGGCTCCTGGAGGAGATCGTCTTCGAGTACGAGTACGCCCGCGCGAACGCCCCCTACCGCGCGACCGTCAACGCCCTCGACCTGCTCGGCCCGATGCTGCTCAGGATGGGCAGCGAGGCACAGCGGAAACGCTTCCTGCCACCGATCCTCGCCGTCGAGGAGATGTGGGGCCAGGGCTTCAGCGAGCCGGGCGCGGGCTCCGACCTCGCTTCGATACGCACCCGCGCCGAACGGGACGGTGACCAGTGGGTGGTCGGCGGACAGAAGGTGTGGACCTCGTTCGGCGTCCACGCGGACTGGCTGTACGTCCTCACCCGCACCGATCCGGAATCGGTCCGCCACAAGGGCCTGACGCTGCTGCTCCTGCCCACGGACCAGCCGGGCGTCGAGATCCGCCCCATCCGCAACCTGGCCGGCCAGGACGAGTTCGCCGAGGTGTTCCTCTCCGACGCGCGCACCGGAGCCGACATGGTCGTGGGCGAGGTCGGCCAGGGATGGCGCACCGCGATGGCCACCCTCGGCATCGAACGCGGCACCACGCTCCTGCCCCAGCAGCTCACCTTCGAACGGGAGGCCGAGGCGCTGATCGATCTCGCCCGCGACCGGGGCGCGCTCGACGACCCCATGCTGCGCCGCCGGATCGTGGACGCCTGGATCTCCGTACGCATCATGCGCACCACCAACCTGCGGACCCTCGCCGAACTGACCACCGGCCGGACTCCGGGCGCGCAGGCCACGACCGCGAAACTCTACGCCTCGACCCGGCATCAGCAACTCGGCCACCTGGCGCTGGAGTTGGCCGGGCCCGCCGGACAGATCGTCGGCGAGGACTACGGCCTGGACACACGGCAGCGGTCCTTCCTGCTCTCCCTCGCGGAGACGATCTACGGCGGGTCGAGCGAGATCCAGCGCAACATCATCGGCGAACAGCTCCTCGGTCTGCCGAAGGAGCCCCGCCCATGACGCCCGTCGAGGAGCGCATCGACCGCATCGAGTCGCAGTTGGCGATCCAGCAACTGCCCATCCGCTACGCGCTCGCCGTCGACGCCCGGGACCTCGACGCCTGGGTCGACTGCTTCCGGCCCGACGTGGACATGGGCCGGCACGGCCGCGGACGGCAGGTCCTGCGCCGGCACATCGATCCCCTGGTGCGCGGCTTCCACCGTTCCGTCCACCAGATCTGCGGCCACCGTGTCGAGTTCACCGGCCGTGACACGGCGACCGGCGCGGTCTACTGCCGGGCCGAGCACGAGGTCGGGGACCGGTGGATCGTGATGGCGATCTGTTACCGGGACGACTACGCGCGCGTGGACGGCGAGTGGTACTTCTCCCGGCGCCGTGAGCAGCACTGGTACGCGGCGGACGTGACGGAGCGCCCCCAGACGGTGGGCTTCAACGGCTGGGAGGGATCAGGAGAACCGGCGCTGCCCGAGGCCTTCCCCTCCTGGGCGCCCTTCTGGAAGGAGACGTGATGACACGGTTGTCCGGGAAGACGGCACTGGTCACCGGGGGAGGACAGGGAGTGGGACGCGGCATCGCGCTCGCCCTGGCCGCCGAGGGCGCGTCCGTGGTGATCACCGGCCGCACCGAGAGCAAGCTGAAGGACACGGCCGGCGAGATCACCGGGCGCGGCGGACGAGCGCACATCGTTGTCGGGGACGTGGGGGAGCGGGACGACGTCGACCGCATGGTGGCCGAGACGGTACGGGAGTTCGGCGGCCTGGACGTACTCGTCAACAACGCCCAGTCCTCCGTCCAGCGCCGACTGGAGCGGACGTCGTACGACGACATCGAACTCACCTACCGAAGCGGCCCGTTGGCCACGTTCCACGCGATGCAGGCGGCCCTGCCGCATCTGAGGGCGAGCCGCGGCAGTGTCGTGAACCTCGGGTCGTCGGCCGCGGTGCAGGGAGAGGTGACCTTCGCGGCGTACGCGATGGCCAAGGAGGCGGTCCGGGGTCTGACGAAGGTGGCCGCGCGGGAGTGGGGGGTGTACGGAATCCGTGTGAACGTCGTCTGCCCGGCGGCGCTGAGCCCGGCGGCGGAGATGTACTTCGCCGATCACCCGGAGAAGGCGGCGAGTGTACTCGCCGGCATCCCGCTGGGGCGGATGGGCGATCCGGAGGCGGACATCGGCCGTGCGGTGGCCGCGCTTGTCAGCGACGACATGGCGTATCTGACGGGGGCGACGCTGATGCTGGAGGGCGGGCGAACACTGCTCGGCTGAGTCTCGCCCCCGGCGCCCAGTCCCGTCCCTGGGGGCTGCGCCCCCAGACCCCCGCTTCGGCCCTGAAGGGGCCTCGTCCTCAATCTCCCCCAGAGGGGGGACCCCCAACGGGCTGAAAATCAGCCTCTCCGGCGTTTGAGGAGCGGGGGTTCGGGGGCAGCGCCGCCGATGGGGGTCCCCCCTCTGGGGGGAGGGACGGGTAGGGGCGGCGGGGGCGAGAAACTCACACCACCCCCCGGCCCCGCAGCCCCGTCAACTGTTCCTCCGTCACCCCGGCCAGCCCGAGAAGCACCTCGGCCGTGTGCTCACCCAGCGCAGGCGCCGCGGCATAGCCCCCAACGGGAGTCGCCGTGAACCGAATCGGATTCGCCAGCATCGGCAGCCGCCCGGACACCGGATCCTCGACCTCGACCAGCATCCCCCGATGCTGTATCTGCGGGTCGGCGAAAACCTCGGGCATCTCGTTGAACGGGCCTGCGGGGACGTCGTGTTCGTCCAGCACGGCGAGCCATTCGTCCCGCGTCCGGGTCCGCAGGACAGCCGCCAGCACGGGCAGAATCTCCGTGCGGTGGGTGATCCGCGCGGACGTCGTGGCGAACCGCGCGTCCTGGAGCAGATCGGTGCGGCCGGCCGCCGCACAGAACGCGGCGAACTGCTTGTCGTTGCCCGCGACAAGGAAGAGCGGTTTGTCCGCGCACTGGAACGCCTGGGACGGGATCCCGCCGTACCCGCCGTTGCCACGCCGCTCCGGAACCTCTCCGGAGACCAGGTAGTTCATCGCGAAGTGCGACAGCGAGGCCAGACCGCAGTCCAGCAGGGACAGGTCGATGTACTGGCCCTCGCCGGTCGCGTCCCGGTGCCGCAGGGCCGCGAGCACGGCCGTGGAGGCGTACAGCCCTGTGAGGATGTCGACCATGCTGACGCCGACCTTCATCGGCTCCTCGGGGTGCCCGGAGACGCTCATCATCCCGGACATGGCCTGGAAGATGCCGTCATAGCCGGGGCGTGCGGCATACGGCCCGGTCTGGCCGAAGCCCGTCACCGACAGGTACACCAGCCGCGGGTTGAGCTCGCGCAGACTCTCCTGGTCGAGCCCGTACTTCGCCAGTGTCCCCGCCCGGAAGTTCTCGACCAGCACGTCCGACCGCGCGGCGAGCGCGCGGATCAGTTCCTGCCCCTCGGCGGTGGCGTGATTGACCGTGACCGACCGCTTGTTGCGGTTGCAGGCGAGGTAGAAGGCTGCGGTGTCCGTCCGGACGCCCTCGGGCCCGGGCGCGAAGGGCGGGCCGTACGTGCGTGAGTCGTCCCCCGTTCCGGGCCGCTCGACCTTGATCACCTCGGCCCCCAGGTCGGCCAGCAGCTGGGTGGCCAGCGGCGCGGCGAGGATGCGGGACAGATCGAGGACACGGATCCCGGCCAGTGCGGTCGACGGCATCGAGGCGAGCCTCCCTGTGTGACTAACAGTAGAATGAGTTAGATAAATCATACATCCATCGCTCCTCTCTGGTCCGTACGATTGCCCTAACTAGCTGATTCATGTAACTATATCGATCGGCTGACAGGCCGAGACCGGAGGGCGTGCTGATGACCGTCGCGGCGAGGACCCTCACCGACCAGGAGCAGCGTGAACGCCGGACGTGGTTCAGGGCCCGCTGGGAGCGCGGGGTCGCCTTCAACCGCCTCTGCCGCATCCGCGTGACGCGCTGGGACCCGGACGCCGTCGAGATCGAGCTTCCCTACGCCGAGTCCCTCTCCGCCCACGAGGGCGTCTTCCACGGTGGAGTCATCTCGGCGCTCATCGACACCGCGGGCGCCGGAGCCGTCATCGCCGGGCACGACTTCGCGAAGGGGAGTCTGCTCAGCACGGTGTCGATGTCGGTGCAGTTCCTCGCGCCTGCCCGGGGACGGGAGGCCGTCGCCTACGCACGCTGTGTGCGGCGTGGGGGCCGGCTGCACTTCGCCGACGTCGACGTGATGACCGACGGACGCATCTGCGCGCGCGGGCAGGTAGTGGTGACCATCTCCGGGGAGCGGCCGGGCGTCGGCGACCCCATCGAACCGCTGGACGAGGAGTGACGTGATGCCCGGAAAGCCCCTGGTCCCTCCGCAGGACCTGGACCCGGATCTGGATCTGGTGCTGTACGAGGTGGACGAGGACGGCGTCGCCACCGTCACCCTCAACCGGCCCGAGCGCAAGAACGCCTGGAGCCTCCCCATGGAGCGCCGCTTCTTCGCGCTCCTGGACGAGGCCGCGCACGATCCGGCCGTCCGCGTCGTGGTCGTCACGGGCGCGGGCCGGGCCTTCTGTCCCGGGATGGACGTCCAGCGCCTTGAGCAGAACGCCCAGCCCGGCCAGTCCCTCAACCTCCAGGCCCGCGTGCCCATGTACAGCAGGCGCGACATGCCGAAGCCGATGATCGCCGCCGTCAACGGTGCCTGCGCGGGCATCGGCCTGGTCCAGGCGCTCATCTGTGACGTCCGCTTCGCCGCCCGCGGGGCCCGTTTCACCACCGCCTTCACCCGGCGCGGCCTGGCCGGCGAGTACAACCTGCCGTACGTGCTGCCGCGCGTCATCGGCCTGGAGAACGCGCTCGACCTGCTGCTGTCCGGCCGTGTCTTCGACGCCGACGAGGCCAAAGACCTCGGCCTGGTCAGCCGCGTCGTCGAACCGGAGGACCTGCTCGACGCCGCCCGCGCCTACGCCCGGGACATCGCCCGCAACTGCTCCCCGCGCGCCATGGCCGTCGTACGCCACCAGATCTACGGCGATCTCGACCGCACCTTCACCGACGCCCTCGCCCGCTCCTACTCCGCCATGGAGTTCTTCGCGGGCTCGCCGGACTTCCGCGAGGGCGTGGCGAGTTTCGTGGAGAAGCGGGAGCCGAAGTTCGAGGGACTGCCTCCGGACTTCGACCCGGACGAGGCCACCCGCGACGCGTTCCTGCCGTACTGACCGAGGAGCACACGAACATGACAGGGCAGCCGTTCCCCGTAGAGGCCGGGCACATCATGATGTTCGCCCGCGCCATCGGCGACGAGAACCCCGCCTACCAGGGCGAGACCGCGCTCGCACCGCCCACCTTCACGATGGCGAGCGCCCACTACGACCCTGAGTACCATCTGCGGCCCAAGCCCGGTGAGGAGTGGTTCGGGTCCGGCGCGGGCCCCGGCGAGATGGCCGAGGGCGCCGGCGGGCTGCACGCCGAGCAGCACTTCGAGTACCACCGCCCGGTGCGGGCCGGCGAGACCCTCCAGGCGCACAGCGTCCTCGGCCGCAGCTGGGAGAAGCAGGGCCGTAGCGGCCGGCTGCTCTTCAGTGAGCGGATCACCGAGTACCGGGACGCGGACGGCCAACCGGTCGTCAGTGCCAAGACCGTCGCCGTCGTACCCGAGGGCCCCGCCACCCGAAAGGAGGACGTCCGATGAGCCTGAGCGCGGACGACGTCAAGGTCGGCGAGACCCGCGAGAGCGTCCTCGTCGACGACCTCAAGCGCACCCGGATCGTCCAGTACGCGGGCGCGTCCGGGGACTTCAACCCGCTGCACACCGACGAGCGGTTCGCCGTCGACGCCGCCGGTTATCCCGGGGTCTTCGCCCACGGGATGCTGACGATGGGGATGACCGGCCGGGTCCTGACCGACTGGGTCGGCACCGAGTCGCTGCTCCGCTTCGGCGTGCGCTTCAAGGCCCAGGTCTGGCCCGGCGACACCCTCACCGCCACGGCCACCGTCGAGTCGATCGAGGAGACACCGGCCGGCCCGGTCGCCCACTTCTCCCTGCGCACCCTCAACCAGGACGGCGCCGAGGTGGTCACCGGCACCGCGGCGGCCCGCCTGGAGCCCTGAGCGGATGGCCGCCACGCAGGAAGGAGCGCAGGCGGCCACCTGGACCGCCATGGTGAGCCACGCCTACGACCATGCCCGCCCCGCCGTCCGGTTCGGCGACCTGACCTGGACCGGCCGCGAACTCCTCGACCGGGCGGCCGGCGCCGCCGACTGGCTGGACACGCTCGGCCTCGAACCAGGCACACCGGTCCCGGTGTTGGCCGCCACCTCCGCCGACGCGCTCGCGCTGGTGATCGGCGGCGCCGGGTCCGGGCATCCGCTCGCGCCGCTCGGCGTCCGGATGACATCGCACGAGATCGCGGCGGTGGTCAGGGCCACGAGCTCCGAAGTCCTGCTGGCGCAGCCGGAGTTCGCCGGCCTCGGCAGGCAGGTCGCCGAACTGTCCGGCCGACGGGTCGCCATCGTCCCCGAACCGCACGACAGCACACGGGAGTTGGCCGCCGCACCCGAAGAACTCGCGGCGGTACTCCACACCTCCGGGACCACCGGTCTGCCCAAACCCGTCTCCATGACCCAACAACGCCTGGCCGCCCGGGCACGCGTCAACGGGCGGCTGTGCGCGCTCGGCCCCGACAGCTTCTACGGCGGCAGCGCGCCCTTCCATCACATCGCCGGCCTCGGCAACATCGCCGTCGCCCTGGCCGCGGGCGCGCTGGTCACCGGACTGCCCCGGTTCACCGTCGACGGCTGGGGCCTGCTGAGGGACCTCGGCACCACGCACACCAGCATGGTCCCGGCGATGCTGGAGACCCTGCTGGCGGCCGGACAGGCCCGTCACGAAACGCTGCGCACCCTCCAGTACGGCGGCGCACCCGTCCGCCCCGCCACCCTGCGCCGGACGTACGAGGCGATGCCCGGCGTCCGCATGCTCAACATGTTCGGCCAGACCGAGGGCTCGCCGATCAGCGTGCTCACCCCCGAGGACCACCGGGAGGCGGTCGCGGGACGCGCCGAACTGCTGCGGTCGGTGGGACGGCCCGCCCCCGGGGTCGAGGTCAGGGTCCACGGCGTGGGCCCCGACGGCATCGGCGAGATCCACGCCCGCGCCGACCATCTCTTCAGGATCGACGCCGAAGGCTGGCTGCACAGCGGGGACCTGGGGCGGGTGGCGGAGGACGGGTATCTCTACCTCCTCGGCCGGCACACCGACATGATCATCCGGGGTGGTGAGAACGTCCACCCGCTGGAGGTCGAGACGCTCCTCGCGGCCCACCCCGGCGTGGCGGACGTGGCGGTGACCGGTGTTCCGGACGAGCGACTCGGCCAGACCGTGGTCGCCTTCGTCGTGCCGGCCGACCCCGCCGCCCCGCCCCGGCCGGAGGCGCTCCGGCACTACACCCGCGCCCGGCTGTCCGGGTTCAAGGTCCCCGTCCGCTGGTGGTTCGTGGACGACCTGCCGCGCAACGCGAACGGCAAGGTCGTACGCCGCCGGCTTCGGGAGCCGTACGAAGGAGGAACAAGTGCCTGACCACGTCGACGAAGTGGACCCGCGGCGACTCGACGTCCTCCTGCGCCGGATCCGCCGGGAGGTCGAACACGGCCCCCTGCCGTCCGCGCAGGTCGCCGTCGCGCAGGGCGGCCGGCTGGTGGCCTTCGAGACCTACGGTGACGCCGGCCCCGACACCCGGTACGTGCTGCAGTCCGTCGGGCGGTCGATCGTCGCGGGCGTGGTGTGGAAGCTGATCGGAGAGGGGCTCCTGGACATCGGGGAGCACGTCGCCGCGATCATCCCGGAGTTCGCGCCGAACGGGAAGGAGACGGTGACGGTCGAGCAGGTGCTCACGCACACCGCCGGGTTCCCCTTCGCACCCCTCGGCCACCCGAAGATGCTGGACCGCGAGCAGCGTCTCGCCGCGTTCGGCCGCTGGCGGCTCGACCACCCGCCCGGCAGCCGCTTCCAGTACCACCTCACCTCGGCCGCCTGGCTGATCGCCGAGATCGTCGAGCGGCGCACGGGCCTGGCCTTCGCCGACTATCTGCACGAGAAGGTCGTAGGGCCGCTGGGACTGTCCTCGATCGAACTCGGGGTGCCGGTGGACCGTCAGACGGGCAGCGTCGCCCCGATGCTCGCCACCGACCGCACCAGCGCCGAGCAGGAACCCGACCCGTGGGGACCTTGGTATCTGTCGGACCCGAAGGTCCTGGCGGCCGGAGAGCCCAGCCACGCCCTGGTCGCCACCGCCGCCGACGTCGCGCTGTACTTCCAGGCGCTGGAGCACTCGGGTCTGTGGAAGCCGGGCGCGGTGGCGGAGGGCACCCGGATCCGGTTCACGGAGTACCCCTACGGCGAGCAGATCTACGGCGGTGGCGGCAACCGCCGTACCAGCATGGGCCTGTTCGTCACCGTGGCCGGGCCCGACGCGGGCAGCAACCTGCCGTCCACCGGTTCGCCGGCGCTCTTCGGCAGTGCCGGAGCCGCCTACCAACTGGGCTTCATGGACCCGGAGTCGGGCCTGTCGTTCGCCTGTCTGAGCAACGGCTACCCGCTCGCCGGCTACGATCACTCACCGCGCGGGACCGCTCTGCTCTCCGACATCGCGAACCTGGCGGCGGGCCTGGTCCCCTGACCGGGCCCGCCGCCAGGCGGGGGATGCGACGCTCAGCGGCTGATCAGCTGCTGAGCGTTGTTGTACATGATGTCGTCCTGGACCGACTCGTCGAGCTCCGAGATGAGCTTGCGGAAGTCCGCCGGGTTGGCCAGGCCCTCCGCGTGCGGGAAGTCGGATCCCATGACGATGGACTCGTGGTAGCCGAGGCGCTTGACCAGGGCCACGGTGTCGTCCTCGGGGTAGGGCACCACGCGGACGTGCTTACGGAAGACCTGGCTGGGGCGCTCGTCCAACTGCCCGCCGATCCAGGGGCCGTTGCGGCCCATGCCCCGGCTCTTGTCCATGTGACGGACGAAGTGCGGCACCCACTCGGCGCCGAACTCGGACACCAGGACGTTGATGTCGGGGAACCGCCCGAAGAGGTTGTCGAAGATCAGCGCGGACAGCGTCTCCTCGACGGGCCGCTGGCCGTAGGTGTTCTGCCACTGCCAGGCCGACATCCGGAAGTGGATGGGGTGGGGGTCGAAGCCCCAGGAGGGCGCCACCTGCGAGTTGTAGTAGAACTCGCTGATGTGGTAGCAGACGCTCGCCTTGGCCTCGTTGACCAGTTTCCAGAACGGGTCGAAGTACGGGTCGCCCGGCGAGCGGCCGTACACCGGGCCGGTGGGCAGCAGGATGAAGCGGGCGCCCTGGTCCAGGACGTACTCCAACTCCTTGACGGCGCTGGGCAGATCACGCAGCGAGAGCAGGGCGGGGGCGTAGATGCGGTCCTGGTGGTTGAAGCCCCACACCTCGTTCATGTAGCGGTTGAACGAGTGGTAGTTGGCGTAGAGCGGCTCGACGCCTTTCACGTACTCCTCGGCGACCAGCGCCCAGCCGCCCGGGTACATGATCGTCTGGTCCAGACCCTGCTCGTCCATCACCCGCAGCCGGGCCTCGCGGTTCTGGTACGACTCGTGCATCGGCTCGAACTGGTAGGTCTCGTCCGGATTGCCCGAGGCCATCGCCTTGAGCATCTCCTTCAGCGAGCCGGGACGGTAGACCTGCCCGAACTCCGGTTCCAGACAGACGACGATCCGGTCCCCGGCGAGGATCACCTCCCGCCCGTCCGGCAGCGTCACCGGTGCGACCGCCGTACCGAGGAACTCCTTCGGAAGGTAGCGGGTGAAAGAGTCCCGCTCCTCGTACATGTGCTGGTCGCAGTCGAAGATGCGCTTGCGCTGTTCGGCCATGGCCGTCGCCTCCGGACCCCAGGATCTATTCAGTACGCCTCCTATAATTATCTAACTGTTTCCAGGAGGCAAGGGGGGAGCCCGGAATGATGACGGGAATGCTGGTCAGTCGATGAGTTCGAGCACGGTCTTGGGCCCGGCGGCGTTGACGACGTCGTCGGCGCCGGCGATGTGCCGCTGCCAGAGTTTCTCGGCCTCGTCGGCCTTGCCGGACTCGATCAGTCCGACCAGCCGGACGTGCGCCCGGTGCCCCTTGACGGCCTGGGCCTTCTGGGCCTTGGCGTCGGTGGCGCCCACGGTGTACGCGGCGTTGGCGCGGTCGATGATGTTGCGGAGCATGCTGCACAGCAGGATCAGGGTCTGGTTGCCGGTGAGTTCGATCAGGAGTGCGTGGAAGGCGTCCTGTGCGTCAACCAGGGTGAGCGGGTCGTCCAGGGCGGCCTTCTCGGCCGCCACGGCGTCACGCAGCCGCGTGATGTCGTCCGCCGTGTGCTTGATGGCGAGCTGGCGGGCGCAGGGCGGCTCGATGAGGGCCGCCGCGCGGTAGACGTCTCCCAGGGTGGCGCCGCGGTACTCGAGGATCAGGCCGGCGTAGCGGGCCGCCACATCGGAGTCCGGCGCGCTCACCCGGGCGCCACCGTGGGCGCCGCGGCGCACCGTGATCAGGGACTCCGACTCCAGTACGCGGAACGCCTCACGCAGGGTGGGCCGCGAGATGCCGAACTGCTCCATCAGGCCCGACTCCGGCGGCAGCGCGTCGCCGGGGTTGATCTCGCCCCGTACGATCTGGCGGCGCAGGTGCGCGGCGACCAGTTCGGCGGTCTTCGGGACTCGCACCTGGCGTCCGACGCGGTGGCGGGACGGGACGGGCGCGGTCGCCGCCTCTGTTGCTCGGGCTGCCTCGGCCACGGTGGGCACTCCTTCTCCGGGATATAGCAAAATGAATCGTCTTAGTGTATCGAGGGTACCAGGTCAAGGGCTGGATGATCTTTCCTTCGCGGCAGCCGATCTGGTGCCGGAGGCGCCGTTGGTATATAGATGATTCATCTATCTATAAAGCTTGGCTGCAAGGCCAACGGGCCCGTGGGAGCGACCTCGATGACCGAGAATCCGACCCCGGTGATCCTCACCGAGCTCACCGACGACGGAGTCATGCTGCTCACCCTGAACCGGCCCGAGCGGCACAACGCCTGGACACTGGAGATGGAGCTGCTCTACAACGAGCTGTTCGACCGGGCGGAGGAGGACCCGCGGGTCCGGGCCGTGGTGCTCACCGGCGCCGGACGCGGCTTCTGCCCGGGGATGGACATGAGCGTGCTGGACGGGGCGTCGTCCGGCGCCCGTCCGTGGCCGACGGACCAGCTGCCCCCGCGTACGCGTCCCATGTCCTTCCCGAAGCCCGTCGTGGCGGCCGTCAACGGGGCGTGCGCGGGCATCGGGTTCAACCAGGCGCTGATGTGCGACGTCCGGTTCGCCGTGCCGGGCGCCAAGTTCGCCGCCGCGTTCAGCGCACGCGGCCTGGTGGCCGAGGACGGGGTGTCCTGGCTCCTGCCCCGGCTGGTCGGCTACGGCAACGCCGCCGATCTGCTGCTCTCCTCGCGCCGGATCACCGGGACGGAGGCCCTGTCGATGGGCCTGGTCAACCGCCTGGCCGAGCCGGAGGACCTGCTGCCCGCGGCCCTCGCGTACGCGACCGAACTGGCCCGCTCGGCCAGCCCTTACGCGATCTCCCTCATCAAGCGGCAGCTCGCCGACGACCAGGCGAGAACCTTCACCGACAGCCGCGACCACGCCGCCGCCCTCCTGGCCACGGCGAAGCGCGCCCCGGACTACCGTGAGGGCGTACTCAGCTTCATCGAGCGCCGGCAGCCCGCGTTCGCGGGGCTGGGCGAGGGCCTGCCGAAGCTGGAGGAGTCCTCGTCATGACCCGCACCGAACTCCCGCTGCACCGCCGCACCGTCACCGTCAACGCCTACGCGGAGGAAGGCGGCGACGAGATCTCGGTCGAGGCGGAGCTGTGCGACGAGCGGCCGTGGGCGAAGCCGTCGGTCGCCGTGGTGCACCGGATGGCGCTGGCGGTGCGCGTACGTCTCCCGGACATGGTGATCGTGGCCGCCGACGCGGACATGCGGAGCTTTCCGCACGCCGAGTGCCCGCTGATCGCGCCGGTCTTCGACGGTCTCGTCGGGCTCGGCGTCGCCGCCGGGTACAACCGGGCGATCCAGGAGCGGTTCCGGGGCGTCTCCGGGTGCACCCACCTGTACGAACTGGCACGCGTCCTCGGCCCCGCGGTCGTCCAGGCGTCCCTTTCCGCCTACGTACGACGCCGTGACGGCGGTGACCCCTCCGTCGGCCCGAGCCCCACCGCGGGCGTGCTGAACAGCTGCCACATCTGGGCGCCGGACGGGGTGGGCCTGCGCAAACTCGACGCGGGCTGGCGCCCGGGAACCGGGCCACGTCCGGTGCCCCCGCTCGAGACCCTCGAACGTCGGCGGCCCAGGTAGGCGAGCTCGGGGGAGTGCCGCGCGTACGAGTCGACCAATGGGCGGGCGGTCAGGGTCCTGACGGCGTGCGCGCGATCGCCGGTGGTGGCCGCGGTGACGGTCGGTGGGTCGGGATGCCCGGCCGCCTGGTCGGCCGGGAACTTGCGGATGTCGGCATTCGGGGGGCGCGCAGGTCGTACCGGGTGACGGCGATGACACGCCCTTCGTCGTGGCCGCACCGGAGCGCGCGGTAGGCCAACGGGACCCGGAAGTCCCCGCCGCCCAGGAACGCGAGCTCACACCTCGACCACCTCGACTCCCGCCTCACGCAGTCGATCGCAGGTCTTCTCGTCCCCCGGGGCGTTGGTCACCACGACGTCGAGTTCCTCCGGACCGCACACCCGGGCCATTCCGGTGCCGGGGAACTTGCCCGCGTCCGCGACCAGGACGACCTGGGCGCTGGCCGCGATCATCGCCCGCTTGACGGGCACCTCGACGGCGGTGGTGTCCAGCACCTGGCCGTCGGGGCGGATTCCGCTGGTGCCGAGGAACAGCCGGTCGGCATGGACCTGCCGGAGATTGTCCTCGGTGAGGAATCCGACCAGCGAACGGTAGTCGCGCCGCACCACGCCGCCCAGCAGGATCAACTGCACGTCCTTGTCGTCCTGCAGCTCCTCGTAGACGGCCAGGTTGCTGGTGATCACGGTCAGGGACCGGCCGTGCAGATGGCGGGCCACCCGATGAGCGGTGGTGCCAATGTCGAGCAGCACGGCCTCGCCGTCCCTGACGAGGTTTGCGCACCAGGCGGCCAGGGCGTCCTTCGCCTCGACCCGTTCGCCGGCCACGTCGGCGAACGGGTCGTCCTCGCCCACGACGGGGGCAGCACCGCCGTAGACCCTCTTGAGCAGTCCCTCGTCCTCGAGTTGCGCGAGGTCACGGCGGATCGTGGCCTCACTCGCCCCGACCTTCTCGGCCAGGGCGACCACCGACGTGGGCCCGTCCGTGCGCAGGACGCGCAGGATCAGCTGATGTCTTCGGTCAGGGAGCATGCGGCAGACCATACTCGCGAACTCTCCAAACTCAAGCAAAGTCGCGCATGAATGTCTCGATACTCGCTTGACCCTTGTCAAACTCGCGCACCGGGTGCACTCTCTTGCGTAATTCAGAGCCCAGGTCCGGACCCCACTCCGGTCGACCGAAGCGGACGAACGGCATATTCCGCCGTCACGGACGCGTCGGCACCGTCTGAGAGGACCGGGTCGCACGACCCCGGGTGGCTGAAGGGTTCCCACCTACGCCGATGCTCTTCAGCCACCCGGCCTCCTGCCGCGCCCCACAGGTCCTGCCGGACATGCCGGACACGCCCAACCCACCGAAATCCAGGAGAAGAACGTGGACCTTTCCCGCAGACGGTTCCTTCAGGCCGCCGTACTGACGGCCGCCGCTGCCGGAGCCACCGCAGCGTGCGGCGGCGGCTCCGGATCGAGCGGCAGCAAGGACAGCAAGAACCTGGCCCTCTGGTACTGGTCGGGAGGCCTGAGCGACAAGGTCGTCGCGGATGCCAAGACCCACTTCTCCGACATCACCCTCAAGACCTCCGAGGTCGGCGGTGACTTCAAGACCAAGCTGCTGACCGGTCTGCGGGCCGCCCAGTCCGCCCCGGACATCACGGGCATCAAGGGCGAGGACATCGCCTCCTTCCTGCCCAACGCCGACCGCTTCGTCGACCTGAAGACCGTCGGCGCGGACAAGCTGGTCCCGCAGTACCTGGCGTGGAAGCTGAAGCAGGCCACCACACAGGACGGCAAGCTCATCGGCTTCCCGATCGACATCGGCCCGTGCGCCACCTTCTACCGCGAGGACCTCTTCGCGAAGGCGGGGCTGCCCACCGACCCGGCCAAGGTCTCCGCCGAACTGTCCACCTGGGACGACTACTTCAAGGCCGGCGTCGAACTGCACAAGGCGGTTCCGAAGACCTTCCTGGTCAACAACATCGGCTCGGTGTTCACGATGATCATCGGCCAGGGCACCCAGCGGTTCATCGACGAGGACAACAAGTTCATCGGAGACCAGGACCACATCCGCACCGCCTGGACCACCGCCGTGAAGCCCTACACCCTCGGCATCGACGCCAAGATCAACGACAACACCTGGAACGCCGCGATCAGCAACGGCGCCCTGGGCACCGAGATCGGGGCCGCCTGGCACGCGCTGGACATCAGCAACGCGGCCCCGGGCACCAAGGGCGACTGGCGGGTGGCGAGCCTGCCGGGAGGGCCGTCCAACCTCGGCGGGTCCTTCCTGGCGATCCCCGCGACCAGCGGCAACCCCGAAGAGGCCTTCAAAATCATCAGCTGGATCCTCAGCCCGGAGAACCAGGCCCGCGGCTTCACCGACGCGGCCCTGTTCCCCACCGCCCCGGCCGCGTACAAACTGCCGGCACTCACCGGCGGCGACGCCTTCTTCGGCGGCCAGAAGACCATCGAGATCTTCGGCCCGGCGGCCGAGAAGATCCCCACGGCCTACGAGGCACCGGCCGACGCGGCGGTCGCCGCGCCCTTCTACAGCGAGCTGACCAGCATCGAGGCCAAGGGCAAGGACCCCGACGAGGCATGGAAGGACGCGGTCAGCCAGGCCAAGCAGATCGCCGAACGCCAGGGAGTGAAGTGACATGTCGTCAACCCCGGTAGCCGGCCCGGCGCCCACCGGACCGACCTCCGGACCCGACACCGGCCTCGCCGGCCGACCGGCTGCGGACCGCCCGCGCGGCGGTCCGGGCCGGCCCGGCCGCCGGATCCGGCCGGTGTCGGCCGGGACCCGGCCAGGGCCGCGGCGGCGGGTCGCCAGGCACTGGCCGCAGTACCTGGCCATCTCGCCCTACTACCTGATCTTCTCGGTCTTCATGCTCTTCCCGGTGCTCTACACCGTGTTCCTGGCGTTCCAGAAGTGGGACGGCATCGGGGACATGCAGTTCGTCGGGTTCCAGCAGTTCCGCTTTCTGTGGGACGACCCGATCTTCTGGCTGTCGGTGCGCAACACCCTCGTCATCTGGGTGCTGTCGACCGTGCCCATGCTCTGCCTCGCGCTGGTGCTCGCGGTGCTGGTGAACTCCACCAAGCGCTTCACGGCCTTCTACCGGGTCGCCCTGTTCATCCCCAGCATCACCTCGCTGGTGGCCATCGCGATCTTCTTCGGCGCGATCTTCAGCAACAACTTCGGTCTGATCAACGCCATCCTGAAGTCGCTGCACGTGTCGGCCGTGCCCTGGATGAGCAACGAGTGGACGATCAAGCTGGTGATCGCCGCGCTGATGACCTGGCAGTGGACCGGCTACAACGCGATCATCTATCTGGCCGGCCTCCAGGCGATCCCCTCGGAGGTCTACGAGGCCGCTCGGATGGACGGGGCCGGCCCGGCCCGGATCTTCTTCTCCATCACGATCCCGCTGCTGCGGCCCATCATCCTGTTCACCGTGGTGGTCTCCACCGTCACCGGCCTGCAGAGCTTCACCGAACCCCAGGTGCTGTTCGGCAGCGAGGCGGCCACCAACCCCAACTCCGGCGGCCCGGGCCAGGCCGGTCTGACCACGTTGCTGTACTTCTACCACCAGGCCTTCGACAACAACGACTTCGGCTACGGCGCCGCCATCGTCTGGGCCTTCTTCCTGGTGATCCTGCTCATCGTCCTCGTCAACTGGCGTCTGGTGCAGCGTAAGGAGCGACGGCCGTGAACGGCATGAACCGCAAGCGCGTCCGTGGGCTGAGCGTCCATGTGATCCTGATGCTCGGCGTGGTCATCTCGGTGTTCCCGTTCTACTGGATCGTCGTCATGGCGACGAACACCTCGCAGGACATCTACAGCTACCCGCCGAAGCTGTGGTTCGGCGGCAACCTGCTGACCAACATCCAGCACCTGTTCGACAGGATGGACTTCTTCGGGTCACTGTTCAACACGGTGACCGTCGCGGTCGGTACGACGGTGCTGGTGCTGTTCTTCGACTCGCTGGCCGCGTTCGCCTTCGCCAAGTACGACTTCCCCGGCAAGAAGTTCTTCTTCGGCGTGCTGCTGTCGATGTACCTTCTGCCGACCCAGCTGGCGATCATCCCGCAGTACGAGATCATGGTGCAGCTGGGCTGGCTGGGCACCCTCAAGGCGCTCATCGTGCCGGCCGCCGCCAACGCCTTCGGCATCTTCTGGATGCGCCAGTACACCACCACCAGCGTCCCCGACGAGCTGCTGGACGCCGCCCGCATCGAGGGCGCCGGCTTCCTCCGGCTGTACTGGCACGTGGTGCTGCCCTGCGTCCGCCCGGCCCTGGCGTTCCTCGGCATCTACACCTTCATCGCCGCCTGGAACGACTACATCCTGCCGCTGGTGATGCTGGTCAACCCGGACCGCCTCACCCTCCAGGTGGCGCTGGCCCAGCTGTACGCCGGACACTCCACCGACTACAGCATGGTGATGTCCGGGGTACTGCTCTCGGTCATCCCGCTGGTGCTGGTGTTCACCTTCTTCGCCCGCGGGTTCATCGCCGACGCCACCAAGGGGGCCCTGCGCTGACGGCAGTTGCCGGCCGACGGCCGGTGATCAGGCTCGCGGCTCGCGCGGCAGCCCCAGCACCTTCTCCGCGAGAATGTTCCGCTGCACCTGGGAGGTTCCCGCGTAGATCGTGCCCGAGCGGGCGATGAGGTACGTCGTCGACCAGGACGCCGAGGAGTTCGCGGCGCCCGGGTCGTCGGCGCGGTAGGTGCGCAGGGGCGGCCGGCCCACCGGTACCTGGCCGTGCAGTCCCATGATGTCCATCGCCAGGTCGGTGACCTTGGTGTGGTACTCGCTCCAGTACAGCTTGGCGATCGACGACTCGGGGCCCGGCTCGGCGCCCTTGAGCCAGCCGGTGAGGATCCGGTAGCCGAGGTAGCGCATGATCTCGACCTTGGACCAGCACCAGGCGATCCGCTGCCGGATCACCGGGTCGGTGTCCTTGCCGTACAGACGGGCCAGCTCGACGAGACGCTCGACCTCCGCCTTGAAGAGGACGGGATTCGTCGCCGCCTCCTCACCGCGCTCCACGCCCAGCAGGCTCTGGGCGACGGTCCAGCCGTTGTCGACGCCGCCGACGACGAGATCGGCGCGGGTCCGGGCGCCGCTGAAGAACACCTCGTTGAAGTGCAGCTGCCCGCTCATCATGCGGAACGGCCGCACCTCGACGCCGGGCTGGTCCAGCGGGACGAGGAGGAAGGAGATACCGCGGTGCCGGGACGCCTCCCGGTTCGTGCGGGCCAGGACGAAGATCCAGTCACTGTGGTGGGCGCCGGAGGTCCACACCTTCTGTCCGTCGATCACCCAGTCCTCGCCGTCCCGTACGGCGCGCGTCGTGAGTGACGCCAGGTCCGAGCCCGCGTCCGGTTCCGAGTACCCCTGGCACCAGGTGTCCTCGCCGCCGAGGATGCGGGGGAGGAAGTGCGCCTTCTGCTCCTCCGTGCCCCAGCGCAGCAGCGTGTTCGCCAGCATCTTCACGCCGAAGGTGTCCTGCGGGAGCCCGAACGGCACCCCGGCCAGGGCGAGTTCCTCCATCAGGACGACCTGGTGGAGCTTGGACAGCCCGCGTCCGCCGTACTGCTCGGGCCAGGTGAGGGAGAGATACCGGCGCTCGGCGAGCAGCCGGCGCCAGTCCCGGGCGAAGGCCCAGGCCGGCTCCTCGTCGAGGGCGCCGATGCCCTTCCAGTCCGGCGGCAGGGTCTCGGCGAGGAACTCCCTGACCTCGGTGCGGAACGCCTCGGTCTCCGGGGGATAGCTGATGTCCACCTGGCTTCTCTCCTCGTCCGACCCCGCTCGCACAGCTCATCGCTGTATTGATTGTTTCAGCATAATAGGTTATCTATTTGAGAGGAATAGCGTCGAGCCAGGGGCGGGCTGACATGGGACTGCTGGACGGCCGCAACGCGGTGATCACCGGTGGCGCACAGGGCATCGGCTTCGAGATCGCCGCAGTACTCGGGGCCGAGGGGGCGTCCATCGTTCTCGGCGACATCAACGAGGACGCGGCGGCCGAGGCCGCCGAACGCCTGGCCAAGAACGGCGTGGCCGCCACCTCACTGCGCTGCGACGTCACCGACGAGGACGAGGTCGCCGCACTCGTCGCCCACTGCACCGACACCTTCGGACCCGTCGGCGTCATGGTCAACAACGCCGGGATCACCCGGGACGCGACCCTGCGCAAGATGGCCCTCGCCGACTTCCGCGCCGTCGTCGACGTCCACCTCACCGGTGCCTGGAACGGCACCCGGTACGCCGCCGAGGCGATGCGCGCGCACGGCCGGGGCGGCAGCATCGTCAACATCTCCTCCATCGCCGGCAAGGTCGGCAACTTCGGCCAGACGAACTACAGCGCCGCCAAGGCCGGACTCGTCGGCCTCACCAAGGCCTCCGCCAAGGAGCTCGCGAAGGCGGGCATCCGCGTCAACGCCGTACAGCCCGGCCTGATCCGCACCGCCATGACCGAGGCGATGCCCCCGGCCGCCTGGGACGCCAAGCTCGCGGAGATCCCGATGGGCCGCGCCGGCGAACCCGCCGAGGTCGCCAGTGTCGTCCTCTTCCTCGCCTCCGACCTGGCCGGATACGTCACCGGAGCCGTGGTCGAGGTCACCGGCGGCCGGTACATGTGACCCCTCACGAAAGGCATGACTGATGCCCGCCCTCCTGCGTGACGCGGTGATCTGCGAACCCGTGCGTACACCTGTCGGTGGCTACGGAGGTGTCTTCCGCGATGTGCCGGCGACGGAGCTCGCCGCCACGGTCGTACGCGCCCTACTGGACCGCACCGGTGTACCGCCCGCCGCTGTCGACGACATACTTCTGGGCCAGTGCTACCCCAACGGCGAGGCCCCCGCCATCGGCCGCGTCGCCGCCCTGGACGCCGGGCTGCCCGTGGAGGTGCCGGGACTCCAGATCGACCGCCGTTGCGGCTCCGGGCTCCAGGCGGTCATCACCGCGGCGATGCAGGTGCAGACCGGCGCGAGCGACCTCGTCCTGGCAGGCGGCGTCGAGTCCATGAGCCAGGCCGAGTTCTACACGACCGACGTGCGCTGGGGAGTGCGAGGCGCCGGCACCACCCTGCACGACCGGCTGGCCCGTGGCCGGGTGACGTCGGGAGGCGTCAACCACCCGATCGCCGGGGGCATGTTGGAGACCGCCGAGAACCTGCGGCGCACGTACGCCATCCCCCGCGAGGAACAGGACCGACTCGCCCTGCGCTCGCACGAGAAGGCCCTCGCGGCCCAACGGGAGGGCCGGTTCGCCGACGAGATCGTGCCCGTCACCGTGCGCACACGGAAGGGCGAGACCGTCGTCGACACCGACGAACACCCGCGCCCCGACTCCTCGTTGGAGAAACTGGGGAAGCTGCGCCCCATTCTCGGCCGCCACGACCCCGACGCGACCGTCACGGCGGGCAACGCCAGCGGACAGAACGACGGCGCCGCCCTCTGCGTCGTGACCCACCCCGAGCGCGCCGCCGAACTCGGCCTGCGCCCGCTGGGCCGTCTGGTGTCCTGGGCCGTCGTCGGTGTGCCGCCCGAGACGATGGGTATCGGGCCGGTGCCCGCCACCGCCAGGGCCCTGGAGCGGGCCGGGCTCAAGCTCGCCGACATCGACCTGATCGAACTCAACGAGGCCTTCGCCGCCCAGGTCCTGGCCTGCACCCGCGAATGGGGCCTGACCGAGACCGACTTCGAGCGGTTCAACGTCAACGGCTCCGGCATCTCGCTGGGCCACCCCGTCGGCGCCACCGGCGGACGCATCCTCGCCACCCTGCTGCGCGAACTGGACCGCCGCCAGGCCCGCTACGGCCTGGAGACCATGTGCCTCGGCGGCGGCCAGGGCCTGGCCGCCGTCTTCGAACGGCCGACCGACCTCACGAACACCCCTGGAGGACGCTGACATGGCCGGACTGATCGCCTACGGCGCCTACGTCCCGTACCACCGCCTGGCCCGCGCGGACGTGGCCGCCGTACTCGGCACCGGAGGGGGCAGGGGAACCCGCGCGGTCGCGGGCTACGACGAGGACACCACCTCCCTGGCCGTCGAGGCGTCCCGCGTGGCCCTCGCCCGAGAGGGCCTGCGTGCCCGCATAGGCCAGCTCTTCCTGGCCACCGCCGCACCCGCCTACCTCGACAAGACGAACGCGACCGCCGTCCACGCGGCACTGGGCCTGGACGAGCACGTCCTCGCCACCGACATGGCCGGCTCGGTCCGCTCCGGCCTCGGCGCGCTGGTCACCGCCGCCCGCTCCCCGGTCCCGACCCTCGCGGTCCTCTCCGACCTGCGCACCGGCCTGCCCGGCGGCGCCGACGAGACCGCGGGCGGCGACGGCGCGGCGGCCTTCGTCTTCGGCGGCCACCGCAACGGCGCGCCCGTCATCGCGGAACTGCTCGCCCACGACACGGTCAGCGACGAACTCCTCGACCGCTGGCGGCTGCCCGGCGCGCCCACCTCCCGCGTCTGGGAGGAGCGCTTCGCCGAGGAGATCTACGTCTCCCTGGCCGACAAGGCGCTCATCGCGGCCCTCGACCACGCGGCCCTCGACATCGGGGCGATCGACCACTTCGTGGTCTCGGGCCTGCACGCACGCGCGTGCGCGTCCGTACGGCGGACAGCGGGCGTACGACCCGAGGCGGCCACCCCGGACCTCGCCGCGGCGATCGGAAACGCCGGCACCGCCCAGCCCGGCCTGCTCCTCGCCGACGTACTCGACCGCGCCCGCCCCGGCGAAATCATCGCGCTGGTCGTCCTCGGTGACGGCGCCGGAGTCATCCTCCTGCGCGCCACCGACGCACTCCCCGCACACCGCAGCGCCCGCCCGGTCGCCGGGCAGGTCGTCGCCGGGAGCGCCCCGATCCCGTACGCCACCTACCTCACCTGGCGCGGCCTCCTGGACCGTGAACCGCCCCGCCGCCCGGACCCCGAGCCGCCCTACGCGCCGCCCGCACACCGCCGCACCGCCTGGAAGTACGGCTTCGTCGCCTCCCGTTGCGAGAAGTGCGGCACCCGGCATCTGCCGCCGGACCGGGTGTGCACCTCCTGCCACAGCATCGACGCCATGACCGACGAGCCGATGGAACACGTACGCGGCACGGTCGCCACGTTCACCGTCGACCGGCTGGCCCACACGCCGAGTCCGCCGATGCTCGTCGTGGTCGTCGACTACGACGGCGGTGGCCGGTTCCGCTGCCAGCTCACCGACGCGACGGAGGCGGACGCCGTCATCGGCGCCCGCGTGGAGATGACGTTCCGCCGCACGGTCACCGCCGCCGGCGTGCACAACTACTTCTGGAAAGCCCGGCCGGTGCGTACGGGCGAGACCGAGGGGACAGGCCGATGAGCTCGCACGGAATCCGGGACCGGGTCGCGATCGTCGGCATGGGCTGCACGCCCTTCGGCGAGCACTGGACCCGCTCGGCCGACGACCTCCTGATCGACGCCGTCGGAGAAGCGGTCACCTCGGCCGGCGTCACCCTCGACGACATCGACGCCTATTGGTTCGGCACCCAGGCCTCCGGAGTGTCCGGGCTCACCCTGAGCCGGGCGCTCCACCTGCCCAACAAACCGGTCACCCGAGTCGAGAACATGTGCGCGACCGGCTCCGAGGCCCTGCGCAACGCCTGCTACGCCGTCGCCTCCGGTGCGTACGACATGGCGATGGCGGTCGGCGTGGAGAAACTCAAGGACTCCGGCATGTCCGGGCTGTCCGGCACCGCCATCCCCGGCGCGGGCGACGACAGCCGCGGCGAGATCACCGCCCCCGCCAACTTCTCCCTCCTCGCCCCCGCCTACGCCGCCAAGTACGGCCTGGGGGAGGAGGAGATGAAGGACGTCATCACCCGCATCGCCTGGAAGAACCACGTCAACGGCGCCCGCAACCCCCGCGCCCAGTTCCGCAAGGAAGTGCCGCTGGAACGCATCCGGGCCGCCCCGATCATCGCGGGCATGCTCGGCGTGTTCGACTGCTCGGGCGTCTCGGACGGCTCGGCGGCGGCGATCGTCGTCCGCGCCGAGGACGCCTACAAGTACACCGACAAGCCGATCTTCGTGAAGGCGCTGTCCTTCGTCGCCGGTCCGGCGGACGGACTCCTCGACCCGGCGTACGACTTCACCACCTTCCCGGAGGTCGTCGCCTCCGCCCAGGAGGCCTACCGCCAGGCGGGCATCACCGACCCGCGCGCCGAACTCGCCCTCGCCGAGGTCCACGACTGCTTCACGCCCACCGAGTTGGTGCTGATGGAGGACCTGGGCTTCTCCGAGCGCGGACAGGGCTGGAAGGACGTCACCAGCGGGGCGTTCGACCTCGACGGCTCGCTGCCGGTCAACCCCGACGGCGGCCTGAAGGCCTTCGGCCACCCCATCGGTGCCTCGGGCCTGCGCATGATGTTCGAGGCCTGGCTCCAACTGCGCGGCGAGGCACCCCCCGAGCGGACGGCCGCGTCCGTGGCCGAGGGGCGCTCGCTCGCCCTGACGCACAACCTCGGCGGCGGTCCCGGCGAATGTGTCTCCTTCGTGTCGATCGTCGGCAGCCAGCTCACCGACCAGGAAAGGTAGTTCGGTCATGGGACGACTCGACGGCAAGATCGCGATCGTCACCGGCGCCGCGTCCGGCATCGGCGCGGCCACCGCCCGGCGCCTGGCGGCAGAGGGCGCGCACACGGTGGTCGCCGACCTGAACCTCGACGGCGCCAAGGCGGTGACGGAGGAGATCCGCACCGCCGACGGCTCCGCGACGGCGGTCCCGGTCGACCTGGGTGACGTGGCGAGCGTACGAGCCATGGTGGCCGCGACGGTCGAGACATACGGCGGCCTCGACGTCCTGCACAACAACGCGGCGGCCACCCACCTCGCCGCCCGCCAGGACCTGGCCGTCCTGGACGCCGACCCGGCGGTCTGGGACGACACCATGCGCATCAACCTGCGCGGAACCATGGTCGCCGTCCAGGCCGCCGTACCGCACATGATCGCGCGGGGCGGGGGCTCCATCATCAACACCTCGTCCGGGGCCGGCCTCGCGGGCGATCTGCGCAACCCCGCCTACGGCGCCTCCAAGGCCGCCCTCATCAACCTCACGCAGTACGTCGCCACCCAGTACGGCAAACAGGGCGTGCGCTGCAACGCCATCGCCCCGGGATTCATCGTCACACCGGCCAGCTCCGGCTCGGCACACGGGGCGATCCGGGAGGCGATGCTGCGCCATCACCTCACACCGCGCCTGGGGCTCCCGGAGGACGTCGCCTCGGCGGTCGTCTTCCTCGCCTCCGACGAGTCAGCCTTCATCACCGGCCACACCCTGCGCGTGGACGGCGGGCTGCTGTCGCATCAGCCGTACGTCGCGGATCTGCGCGACGCCTGAAGCAGCGAGGCCGGAGGCGCTTCCCGTACCGGGGAAGCGCCTCCGATCCGTTTCAGGCCGACGTCTCCGGCTCCAGAGCGCCCAGGTAGGCCGCCCGTACCGCCGGATCGCGGCGCACCTCCTCCGGCGTACCGGCGCAGATCCGGCGTCCGAAGTCCAGGACGACGACCTGGTCGCAGACGCTCATCACCATGTCGACGTCGTGCTCGACGAGCAGCACCCCCATTCCCCAGTCCTCGGCGAGCCGCCGCACCAGGTGGGCCAGCTCCCGTGTCTCGTCGTCCGACAGCCCCGCCGCAGGTTCGTCGAGGAGCAGCACGGACGGCGAGGCGGCCACCGCGCGGGCGATGGCCAGCAGCCGCCGCTCCCCGTACGACAGGTCGCCCACCGGCCGGTCCAGGCTCTCCTGGAGGCCGAACTCCCGTACGGCGACCAGCACATGGGCGGGCAGCGGACGGCTGCCGGGGCGGATCAGGTCCGTGAGGTACGTCCACCGGCCGGGCCGGTCGCAGGCCGCGTACAGGTTGTCCAGGACGGTCATGTCCTCGAACAGCTCCAGCGACTGGAAGGACCGGCTGAGCCCGGCGGCGGCCCGTCGGTGCACCGGCAGGCGGGTAGCGTCCCGGTCGCCGAGGCGCACACTGCCGGACGCGGCCCGGGTGAAGCCGGTGACGGCGTCGATCGCGGAGGTCTTGCCGGCACCGTTGGGCCCGATGAGACCGACGACCCGGCCCGGCTCCACGTCCAGCGAGAGCCCGTCGACGGCGACGACACCGCCGTATCGCACGGTCAGATCCCGCACGTGGAGGGGGAGTGGCGTCGCGCGGCGCACCGCTTCCACCGCCTCCCCGCGTGCGGTCTCCGGCACGCTCGCACCGCGCCTGGCGGACAGCCTGCGTTGCACGCCCGCCGCCTGTCTGCCGAGCTCCCTGCCGATACCGTCCTGGTTGCCCACCAGCGTCAGCACCAGGATGAGCCCGCCGATCAGCGGCATCCACTCGCTCAGGCCGGGCAGCACCAGGTCCCCGAAGCGGGCACCCACCGTGCCCGCCGCGAAGGTCGCGCCGAACAGCGGGCCGACGAGGAAGCCGACCCCGCCGATGACCGCGAGCCCCAGTGCGGTGATGGACTCGAAGCTGGCGAAGTCGGAGAAGACCACGGAGGTCGAGCGGAAGCCGGTGAGGACTCCGGCGAGCGCGGCGATGGCAGCCGACAGGCCGAAGGCGTAGAGCTTGGCCGCGCGGACGTCGATGCCGAGGGCTGCGGCGGCACGCTCGTTCGCCCGTACGGCGATCAGGCGGCGACCGGTTCGGCTGCGCCGCACGTTGGCGACCACGAGCGTGGCGGCGACGAACATCACGAGCACCACGCCGGCGTACCGCTGTGGATGGTCGACCCCCGAGATGCTGATGCCGAAGAGGGTCTGCTTGCCCACGGAGATGCCGTCGCTGCCGGGCGTCGTCGACAGGTCGGTGTTCTGGAAGACCATCGCCTCCAGGGTGGTGCCGAGCCCGAGCGTGATGATGGCGAGGTTGACGCCGCGGGTGCGGACCGCCGGGAGCGCGAACAGAAGGCCGATCGGCACCGTGCCCAACACACCTGCCAACAGGGCGAGTTCGAAGGGCCAGCCCCAGTCGGCCGCCGCGTGCCCGGCGATGAACGCGCCGGTCCCGGCGAGGGCGTAGGCGGCGAGGGAGACCTGCCCCGCGTAACCGGTGACCACGACGATCGACAGGATGATCAACGCCATCACCAGGGTGGTGGTGATCGCGTCGGCCCACAGCGGAGTAGACAGGCTCACCAGCAGCAGCCCCACGGCGACGGCGAGAGCCAGCGGCGCCGGGCGTACCCGGCCGGAGCCGAGAGCGGGCAACCGGTCCAGGAACGTGCCGCGCAACGGCAGCGCCCTGCCGCGGGCGACCAGCACCAGCGCGATGAAGAGGAACGGCACCGACGAGGCGAGCCCGGTGACGTCGGAGCCGAAGCGGGTCAGCTCGGACTGGACGACACCGATGACGAGGCCGCCCGCCAGAGTGACGGGGAACGAGGAGAACCTGCCGACCAGGGCGGCGGCCAGCGCGCTCAGCAGAAGGGTGGTCAGACCGGTCACCGACAGACCGATGACCGGCACGATCAGGATGCCCGTCAGTCCCGCGAGCGCCGAGCCCAGCGCCCAGTTGCCGGTGGCGATCAGGTCCGGGGACCAGCCGAGCGAGGCGGCGGCGCCCTCGTTCTCCGCGACCGCGGTGGTGCCCAGGCCGAACAGGGTGTGCTTGTAGAGGAGATGGAGGAGCGCGGTCACGGCGACCGCGATGGCGAGCAGCCAGACCCGGTCCTCGGTCACCGTGGCCCCGGCGATCGTCAGCAGCTTGGTGGGCAGCTTGCCCGGCACCAACTGCAGGCTGTCGCCGTAGCGCTTGACCGCGATCGCGGTGAGCACGATGAACACCGCCAGGGTGCCGACGAGCCGGGCCAGCGTGGACGCCCGGCGCAGCGGGCGGAGCACCAGCAGATGGGTGAGCACCCCCAGCAGCGCGGAGGCGAGCACCCCGCAGACGACGGCCGGCCAGTACGGCACGCCGTGCTGAACGGCCAGTTCCCACTGGACGTATGCACCGGCCATCCCGATCGCGCCGTGCGCGAAGTTGAGGACGCCGGAGCCCCGGTAGACCAGCACGATGCCGTGCGCGGTGAGCGTGTAGAGCGCGCCCAGACCCAGACCGAGCAGCGCGAACCTGAGGATGTCGTCCATCGGGGAACCTCCCAGAGTCAGGACGAGAGTGGAACGAGACAGCACATTCAGTTAAATAATTGTGCCGAGAGTACTTCACTAACTCGAAAACGCACCCCATGCTGTTCGCATCTCGACGACGAGCACCGCGGAGGAACCATGAACGACGCACGCAGACGCAGAACAGCCGCAGCGAGCTGTCTCGCGGTGGCCGGAACCCTGCTCGCCGCGGGCTGCGGCGGAGAGGCCTCCAGCAGCTCAACGGAGAGCACCGCCCTGAAGGGCGCACCGGTCAAGGTGATGGTCTGGGCGCCGGAGGACATCCAGGGCAGCGCCCAGCCCGGAGTCCGGCTCACCGCCCAGGCCTACGAGAAGTGGATCAACGCCAACGGCGGGATCAAGGGCGGCCCGTTGAAGGTGCTCACCTGCAACGAGAAGGGCGACCCCAACGAGGCCGAGAAGTGCGCCCAGCAGGCGGTCGCCGAGAAGGTGGTCGCGGTCGTCGGCTCGTACAGCCTCGCGGGTGACCGCTACATGCCCATCCTGCAGAAGGCCGGCATCCCCTACCTCGGCGGAACCGGCGTCTCGGCCGCGGAGTTCTCCAACCCGCTGTCTTTCCCGGTGAACGGCGGCACCCCGGTGGTGTTCGCGGCACACGGGCAGCAACTGGTACAGGACGGCTGCAAGAAGATCTCCGGCGTGCGCTACGACGTGGCCGCCGCAGCCGTCGTCTCGCAGTTCCTCACCCTCGGAGCGGTCTCCGCCGGAGGGTCGGCGCCCAAGGACATCAAGGTGCCGCTCACCGCCACCGACCTCGCTCCGCAAGTCGCCGCCGCCACCAAGGGCAGCGACTGCGTGAGCGTCATCATGGGTACCGCCTCTGGCCTGTTCGTGAAGTCGTACGTGCAGTCCGGCGCCAAGACGAAGCTCGCCAGCGTCGTCGGAAACCTCACCCCGCAACTTGCCGAGAGCACCGGCGGTGCCGGCAGCCCGCTGGAGGGCTCCGCGATCACCGGCTACTACCCGCCGACTTCCGACCCCGCCTGGAAGGACTTCCTCGCGGCCACCAAGGGCGACAAGGACATCGACCCCACCAACGGCGCCAACGGCACGACCTGGGTGGCGTTCAAGGTCTTCACCGAGGCGGTCAAGAAGCTCCCGGCCATCTCGGCCAAGGCGCTGGTGCAGGAGCTCGACACCACCTCGGGCATCGACACCGGCGGCCTGACCCCGCCACTGACCTGGAAGACGTCGACGGCCCTGCCCATCAAGGGCCTCGACCGCATCCACAACACCACGGCCACCGAACTGACCATCCGTGACGGCGGGATCGAGTGGGCCAAGCCCGGATCGACCTTCGTCGACGTCCGCAAGATGCTGACAGCCATGTCGTCGGGCTGATCGGGCCGATCCAGTTCAGCACGCTGAGGAGACAGCCCGTGCACGACATCGACGCGCCCCTGATCGCGACCCGCGCCCTGTCCGCCGGATACGGCACCCGACCTGTCGTACGCGACCTCGACATAGAGGTCCGTCCCGGTGAGGTCGTCGCTCTGCTCGGTCCCAACGGCGCGGGCAAGACCACGACACTCAGGGCGCTGTCCGGCGACCTGGCCCCGATGAGCGGAGAGGTGAGCTGGCTGGGCACCCCCGGCCACGCGCCCCTGCACCGGCGCGCCCGCGAGGGCCTCGCCTACGTCGGTGAACGGGCCGTCTTCACCCGGCTCGACACGACCGACAACCTACGGGTCGGTCGGGTGTCGCCGGACCGGGCCGTCGAGCTCTTCCCGGAACTCGAGAAACGCCTGAACGTCGGCGGGGGCATGCTGTCCGGCGGCGAGCAGCAGATGCTGTCGCTGGCCCGCGCCCTGTGCAGGGCGCCCAAACTGCTCCTCGCGGACGAACTGTCACTCGGCCTCGCCCCCCTCGTGGTCGACCGCCTCCTGCGCGCGGTCCGCGAGGCGGCCGACCACGGCCTGGGCGCACTGCTGGTCGAACAGCACGTGCGCAAGGCGCTGGACATCGCGGACCGCGTGTACGTCCTGCACCGAGGTCGCATCACCATGACGGGCACCCCGAAGGAACTGCGCGGAGACCTGGACGCGATCGAGTCCTCGTACCTCGCGGAAAAGACCGCCGAGAAGACGGCGGAGAAGACCGCGGGAAAGGCAACGTACGCAGCCGACTGAGATGAGCGCTGAAGCGACCGCACGCGAGCAGATCCGACCACTGGTCCTTTCCGGCGCCTTCTTCGATGAACCTGCCTTAGACCGACCGGCAAATGGGGGGCGGCGTCGCGGGGCTGGGCACGCGCATCTGCGGCGTTGTCGTCAATCACCATGGCTCCGCCATGCCTCAATCCTCCGCCTTGCAGCCGCACGCACCCAGCCCCGCTCCTTCTCCCACCCCCCATTTGCCGGTCGGTCTTGGATGCCCGAGAGTTGCGGCGCGCCCATGCCGCTCGTGAACCCGAGCAGGCCCGAGCACCGGCCGGTCCGGCACTCCGAGTCGGTCCACGCCTCGAAGCCCTCTCACTCCAGCCGCCTCGATTCCGTCGGCGGCAGAGCGCCGACGGAATACGCGCAGATCCGCAGAGGTTGGCCCGGCGTGGCTACTTTGGGAATCATCGGCAGTGGACGGATCGGCGGCACTCTCGCGCGGCTGGCCGTGGACGGCGGACTCGAGATCGTGCTCAGCAACTCGCGAGGCCCCGAGACGCTGGTCGACCTGGTCGCGGAACTCGGCCCCCGGGCCCGGGCGGCGAGCGCGGCGGAGGCTGCGGCGGCAGGCGACTGGGTGGTGGTGGCCGTGCCGCTCAAGGCGTACGAGTCGCTGCCGCGAGAGTCCCTCGCGGGCAGGACGGTCATAGACACCGGCAACTACTCTCCGCAGCGCGACGGCAGGGTCGAGGTCCTGGACGACGGCTCGACCACGAGCAGCGAACTGCTCCAGCAGTACCTGGGTGAGTCGGCGCATGTCGTGAAGGCGTTCAACAACATCCACCACACCCACCTCGCCGTCCTGAGCCGGCCGGCGGGCGCCGGGGACCGCACCGCGCTGCCTGTTGCCGGTGACAGAGCAGAGGCCAAGCGGCACGTGACCGAACTGCTCGACACCCTCGGGTACGACACCGTCGACGCGGGACGACTCGCACAGGGCAGGCTGTTCGCGCCGGGCACGCCCGCATACGGCGCTCCCTACACGGAGTTGCCCATCGGGTCGTTCGGTTCCCTGGCGGCCGGCACCGCCCCGGCCGACTTCCTCTCCCTCAAGGCCGGCCCTGCTTCGGCGGCCGAGATACGAGCACTCCTGGCGCAGGCGTAGGCAGCCGACTCCCGACCGATCCTGGAACAAGCCGAACGGAGCTCCTGGCGGGGTGATCCGGCGCCGGACGCGCATGAAGGCGGGGCCACTCGCCAGGAGCTCGTTCCTCGCGCCTACGTGCCGTCCACGCCGCGACAAGCGCGGGTGACGCCCCATCCCACCAGCGCCGCGGCAAGGACCGTGAGCGTCAGGCCGGCCCAGGTGGCCGCCTCGCGGAACTCCGTGGTCTGGTGTGTGCTCCAGCTCGATGTGGCGATGTCGCCGGTGAAGAGCGCCGCGAGGATGGTCCCGCTGACAGCGATGCCGATTCCTGTGGTGACTTCGCTCGCGGTGTCCACCAGCGCCGCTCCGATGGTGGTGCGGTCGGCCGGGAGGCCGCGCATCACATTGGTCCCGGCGACGACACCCACGACGCGCATACCGGCGGCGACGAGCACGAGCGCGAGGGCGACCCACACGTACCCGAAGCGGCCGAGCAGCGCGTAGACGGCGAGCCCGCACACGACAGCTCCGGCGCTGAGCCAGGCGGCCTTGTCGAGACCGACGCGCGTGACCAGCGGACCGATGAGAGCACCGCCGGCGATGAGCACGACGACCTGCGGCAACATGCCCATGGCCGCTTGGGCGGGCGTCCAGCCCCAGTCGAGCTGGAGCTGCAGGGTCACGAGGTAGCCAAGGCCGGCGGTGGCGAGGCCCGCGGCGGCCTTGAACGCCAGGCCGCTCGACACGAGGGGGCGTGCGACGAGTTCGAGGTCGAGCAGCGGATGGCGGGCAGAACGCTCACGGACGACGAAGAGCACCGCCGTCACGACGGCCGCTGCCGTGGTCAGCCACGGGAGAGGCGATGCGGCGCCCGCGTCGACGAACAGCGTCGGTGCGACCAGCGCGAGCACGATCGTGGCCGTGCCGAGCAGGGCACCCGCGCCATCGATCGGGTCGCGGTGCAGATCGTCCGCCTTGTCGGCGGGGATGCCGCGTCGAACACCGATGAACGCGAGGGCGGCGATCGGTACGTTCACCAGCAGCAGCGCCTGCCACGGCGCGAACGCGAGCGCGAAGCCACCCGCCACGGGCCCTGTCCCGAGTCCGACCAGGCCGACGGTGGAGATCAACGTCGTCGCACGGACGCGGAGCCTGTCGTCGTCGAAGAGGCGGAACGCCAGGGCGAGGGAACCCGGCGTCGTCATCGCGGCCGCGACACCCATCGCCGCACGTATCGCGACGAGTTGCTCAGCCGTGGTGACGAATACGGTCGCCAGACTTGCCACACCCAGCAGCACCAGCCCGACCAGCATGACCCTGCGGCGGCCAACGCGGTCGGCCAGCGCGCCGAGGGCCAGCATCAGCCCGCCGAACACGACGGCGTACACGCCGGTGACCCACTGCAGCACAGTCGTCGACGCCGACAGTTCGCGGCCGATGGTCGGCAGGGCGACGATGAGGATCGAGTTGTCGAGCATCTCGAACAGAAACACCGCTGACAGCCCAGCGAGGGCTACCCCCGCTTCGCGGAGGGATCGCGGCGAACGAGAGGCTTCGGGCGGGGCGTTCTTGACAGCCCCGTTGCGGCGGACAATCACTGCGCACTCCTTCGATGTGAAGAAGTGGCGGCTCGTCCGATGCCGCGTACGCGCGCGTGGCCCCTGCTCCATCAACCGGCGTCGATGCCCAGCAGTGAACACACGTTTTTACTTCGAGTGCCCAGACAGTACACCCTGGAACGTTGCCGCACGGTGCGGCAGTCGGCGCCATGGGGCTGCTGGAAAGTGTCGAGGACATGGGTGACGCCGCTTCCGGCCGGGGAATTGGCCGATGTGCGGCGACGGCCCCCGACGAAAGTCGGGGGTGGCGATCCCCGTTCGTCGGAGGCGCCGGGGACAGGGCCGTCCCTAGGATGGGCAAGGTGATGTCCGGTGCGGAGCGCGAGGTGCCGTTGTGGGTGGAGGCGCCGGCGGCGGTGCTGCTCGTCCTGCTGTCCACGCTGGAGGGCTTTCGCTCGGCCGGTGACACCCTGGCCGACCCCGCGCCGTGGGTCGCGGCAGCCGCGTCGGCCGGGGCGCTCGGCCGCCACCGGTATCCGCGGACGGCGGCGGCTCTGGCCTTGGCGGCGGTAGCCCTGGGCTCGGTGTTCCCGTTGTTGGTGACCCTCTATCACTTCGCCTCGCGGGGCCGGCTGCGGGCGGTGTGGGTGTGCCTGGGGATCGCGGCGGGCGCCGGGCTGCCGTGGCTGGCTCTCGCACTGGCGCTGGGACGCCCGCTCTCCTGGGGACGGCTGAGCACCTGGACCGGCTCCGGGGTCGGCAACGCCGTCCTGGTGGCCCTCGCCCTGGCTCTCGGCATGTGGGCGGGCAGCCGGCGCAAACTGCTGGGCGCGCTGCGGGACCAGGTCGAACAGCTGCGGGTGGAGCGCGAACTGCGCGCCGAGCAGGCACGGTTGGCGGAGCGGGCCCGGATCGCCCGTGAGATGCACGACGTACTCGCCCACCGGCTGAGCCTGCTGACGCTGCACGCAGGAGTGCTTCAGCTGCGCGAGGAGGGGATGTCACCGGCCGGTCTGGAACGACTGGCTCTGTTACGCGGCACGGCCGGACAGGCGCTGGACGATCTGCGCGAGGTGCTGGGGGTACTGCGGTCCGACCGGACCCACGGGGCCGAATCCGCGCCACCCGTCCCGGCGCCGGCCCTGGGCGGCCTGGAAGAGCTGCTCGCCGAGGCCAGGGCCGCCGGGCAGGTGATCGAGTCGGTGGTGTCGGGTGATGTGGACAGCACGTCCACCAGTCACCGGCTGGCGGTCCACCGCCTCGTACGAGAGGCCCTGACCAACGCCCGCAGGCACGCCCATGACGCACCCGTCGCGGTCAGCGTCCACTACGGTCCACCGGTCACCACGGTGGAAGTCGTCAACGGCGCCGCCGGCCGGCCCGCGGTCTCCGAAGGCCCCGCGGCCCCGGGCGGCTACGGCCTGATCGGTCTGGCGGAGCGGGTCGCGGCACTCGGCGGTCATCTGCACGCCGGTGCCTCCGGTGCCGGTTGGCGGCTTTCCGCCCGGCTGCCGACGCCGTCCCCCGTCCCTCCGTCGTCGGCGGTCTCATGATCAGTGTTCTGGTGGTCGACGACGACGCCCTGGTCCGGCTCGGTCTCGTCGATCTGCTGTCCACCGACCCGGGACTGTCCGTCGTCGCCGAGGCGTCGGACGGTCTGGCCGCAGTGGAACTGGCGAGCCTGCACCGGGTCGACGTCGCCCTGGTCGACGTACGGATGCCCCGTATGGACGGCATCGCCGCGACCCGCCGGCTGCGCGCGCTCCCGGACCCGCCGCGAGTGATCACCCTGACCACCTTCGACCTGGACGAGTACGTGTACGACGCGCTCGCCGCGGGCGCCGACGGCTTCCTCCTCAAGGACACCGAACCGCGCGAGATCATCCGCGCGGTCCACGTCGTGGCGGCCGGCCACGGCATGCTGCACCCGGCAGCCGCCCGTCACCTGATCGACCATTTCCACCGCGCCGCCCGCCCCGGGATACTCGAGGCGCGCACCCGCATCGGGAGGCTGACGCCCCGCGAGACGGACGTCCTCGCCCGGCTCGCGCAAGGTGATTCCAACGCGGAGATCGCGGCGGCGCTGGGGATGCGCGAAAGCACCGTCAAGGCACACGTCAGCCGGATCCTCAACGCTCTGGGCTCCGGGAACCGCGTCCAGGCCGCCCTGCTGGCCCGCGACGCGGGGCTCGGCGGCCACGGCTGACGGTTCACCCGAGCGCACTTCCGGTCGCTACGGTCCGTTCACGCCACCCAGCGAACGACGCGGCCACGAACGGGCGCCGGCCGGCTGCCGGCGCCCGTTCGTGGTCGGCGTACGCCAAGGCGCACGCCGACATCTCATCACCGACCCGAATCTCGACACCTCCGGCGCCCGCTGGGGGCCTCGGCGGTGCCGAATCCGTCGTCAGCCTCCGCGCACCGCACGGCTACGGCGACTCCGACACCTGTGCGGTCAACGAGATCAAGCCACCGTGAACCCCTCGAACGAGGCGATGCCGCGTGTGTCGGTCCAGCCGTTGGCCGCGGTCATGAAGACCCCGACGTCCTGTGCGGCGCCCGCTCCTGCCGGTGTGGCCGTGCCCACCGTCGTCCAGGTGGCACCGTCCGTGCTGACCTCCCCGAGGTACGCGGCACCGGACCTGGTCAGCCGCAGCCGCACCGGCGCGGTGAAGGAGCCCGACAGCGCGATCGAGTCGAAGCGGCCGTCACCGTCGGCGTCCCAGCTCAGCGCGCAGCCGTTGGACGGCGTGACCGCCAGGTTCACATAGCCCGCGCTTCCCTGAGTGGCCAGGTCGTTGCGGACGACGAGGCCCGCCCGTGCCCAGCCCCCGGTCGCGTCCTGGGACGTGACCGTCACCTCGGCCACCGTCGCGGCGCCGTACGCGCCCGCCCGGTACACCGCCCCGAACTCGTTGGTGGCACCCCACAGGTCGGCCCCGGCGCCCTCGACGGCGATCTCGTCACCGGCCTGGCCGAACACGGCGTCGTTGTAGGAGACCGTGCGGTACGAGTCCCCGACCCCGGCCCCGGCCATCAGCCGTACCGGCGCTACCGCCTTCCCGCCGCCCGCGTACGCCGCCGCCGCGACGACCCGGCCGACCAGGTGTGTCGGCTCACCCGCCAGCGAGACCTCGAAGCGGGCGGTGAACGTCTCGCCGGAAGCCACCGACGCCGTGCGCACCGGATCGAGCGGCGTCACCGCCAGGCCCTCGGGGGCGGTGACGGAGAGGGTCACGCCGCGTGCCGCCGCGAACCCGTTCCTGTTGGTGAAGGTGACCGTCACCGTCGCGGGCCTGCCTTCGGCCACCGCTCCCCGGTCGGCCCCCGCGGTGAGGGCCGCCTGATGGGGAGCGGCGGCGAGCAGGTCGCGCACACGCCGGGCCAGGGCGTAAGGGGAGCCGTGGGGCTGGGTCGGGTGCGTCTCGTGGGCGTGCGCCCAGCGGTCCTCCAGGGTGAACCAGTCGATCGTCGCCGGGGCCTCTCCCGTGGCGAGACTCCTGGCGAGCGCGTCGAAGTACGTCCTCCAGCGGGTCCGGTACAGGCCGCCGACCAGCCCCGCCCACTCCCGGTTCGCGTAGTCGTGCAGCCCTTCCTCGCTGCTGGCGCGTCCGCCCCAGGTGGTGATGAGGGAGCGGACGTCGTACTCCAGGCGGTCCTTCTCGGCCCGGTCGGCGCCCCAGGAGCGTGCGTCGGCGAGCCATCGCCCGAGCAGGTGCGGGCCGGAGGACGCCAGCAGATCGTCGAGGAGGTCCATCCAGTCCAGCCAGGTCCGGGTCAGCTTGCCGAACAGGGCCCTGTCACCTGCCTCGTGCGCGGCCCTGATCTGCGGCAACAGGACACGGCTGCGGTTGGACAGGACCTGCCGGGCCACGTCGACGACGTCGTACCGGTAGGCCGAGCTGTTCCTCAACTCGGTTCGCACGGCGAGGAGTTCGGTGAGTGCGGTGTCGAAGACCGTGGTGTCGTAGCGGTCCTTCTCGGGGCCCCAGGCGGCGGCCTTGTTCGCGGTGAGGCTCGGGCGGGCGCCGAACAGCCCGTCGGGTGCCTCGCTCCAGGCGTCCGCGCGGGACATGTTGTACGCGGTGTCGCGGATCGTCTGCCAGGCCGCGGCGGCATGCCGGTCGGGGCCGCCGTAGCGGGAGAGGGCGTACGCGGCGAACCAGTCGTCCAGGTCGATGGCACCGGGCGTCCACGCCAGGTCGGTCAGGAGGGCGAGCGCGGGCGCGTTGTTGTCGGCGGCCTCCGGCATCGCCGCGATACCGGCGAGCGAACTGCCGTCCTTGTCACGCCACTTGGGGTACTGCTCCACCCAGTCGGGGGCGTTGGCACCCATCGGGGTGTGGCCGCCGAAGTTCCAGATACTGCCGAAGGCGTACGGGGTGCCGCCCCAGTCGCTCTCCCGGTCGGTGACGGTGGTGTAACGGTCCGACAGACCGTCCACGATCAGCATCCGGCTCTTGTCGACGCCGTCGAGCAGCGCCCTGGACGGGTTGGTCTGCCAGCCGATGATCGCCCAGACGGCCCCCGGGTGGGCCTTCTGCAGCGCTGCCTCGACGGCCCCGGCGGCCTCGCCCACCGGCACGTCACCGGGGTTGCCGCCCTCGTGCAGCAGGTCCATCTTGTACATCGTGCTCTCGCCGAACCGCTCCGTCTGGGCCCGGTAGAAGGCGGCGGCCACCTCGTCGAAGGCCGAGGTGCGTGGGTCGAGCCAGTCGGGGCGTTTGAACGCGCCCCAGTTGCCCTGCGCCACCACCGCCGCGTCTCCGCCGTGCTTGGCGGGGAAGCCGTCCGGGACGCTGCCGTAGTAGCCCGGCAGGACCGGCGTCATACCCAGGTCCCGGATCCGGTCGACGATCTTCTCGGCGAGCGCGGCACGTCGCTCGATGAGCTGCCTGGAGACCGGCCCGCCGAAGCCGGACATGTTCTGCAGCAGCCACCAGGGCTGGTGGGCGGGGGCCGGGATCCAGGCGCGCAGCTCGGCGTCGGAGTAGCCGAAGCGGCGGAAGGTGTCGTAGTACACCGCGTCGCCGCCGATGTAGACCAGGACCCGGTTGACTCCGTGTACGGCCAGCACGTCCAGCTCGTGCTGCCAGGCGTCCCAGTCGCGGTAGGCGCCGGTGTAGCCCTCGTTGGTGTCGTTGAAGGCGAAGCGGTGCGGTACGCCGGCCGTTCCCGTGATCTCCTCGGTGGGTGCGGGGAGGGTACGCGGCAGGTTCAGCTGCTCGCCGGTCCAGGAGACGGAGGCGTGCGCGGTCCGCCGCAGGTAGGTGTGCAGGCCGGTGAGCAGCACGGCGGGGCTGGTGCCCTCGACGGTGATGCGGCCGGCCCGGCCGGTGATCCGGAAGCGGTCGGTGTCGTCGTCGACGGCCCGAAGGGTGACCTGCCGGTGGTGGTCGGGAAGCAGCCGCTTCAGCGCGGCTGCGGCGGGAGCGGTGTCGAACAGGGCGCCGCCGGCCGCGTACGCGCCCTGCGGACGGGCCAGCAGTGCGGCGCCGCCCAGCGCGACCGTACCCGTGAGGACACGTCTGCGAGTGACACCTGTGACACCTGTGATGCCGAGGTCGCCTCGGTCGTCGTGCATGAACGTCCTTTCGGTAGAGCTCAGTTGGTCGTCGAGGTCGACGCACTCGTCGTGATCGTCATGGCGAAGAGGTGCAGGGCGGGGGTGCCCGCCTGGAGGCCGTCGCTGACCTTGGGCAGGACCAGGTAGCGCAGCTCCTTGCCGGCCACCAGATCGATGCCGAAGGTGAAGAGACTGACGGGGTTGTCGTCCCGGCCGGTGGCGATGTGGCGGTAGGGCAGCACCACCGCGGCGGAGGAACTCGCCCCGTACCAGTCGGGCACGGCGACCGAGAACGCCTGCTCGGTGCCGTCGGCGTAGACGATCTGGCCGTCGCCCCTGCCCTCGCCCCAGGTGCTGGTGCCGAGGAAGGACAGCCGGGAACCGGAGCCGGACAGCAGCACGCGCTGGCCGGAGGAGATGGCGTTGTCCTTGCTCCCGGGCCGGGTGTCCGGCCAGGTGAACGGCACCCCGTCGTACGTGACCGTGGCACCCGGGGTCAGTCCCGCCGACGCCAACGCCTCGGCGGACAGACTGGAGTTGGAGCCGTCGATGTTCGCGACGGTGAGGGCGTCGTCGGAGGCGATCCCCGCGTTGTCGAACGCCCCGGGCAGTGAGCGGGACGGCATCGTGACGGAGGAGCTGGCGCGGGTGCAGTCGGAGCCGTGGCGGTGGACGTCGAAGAGGGCGTGCGCGGTGAACACGATCCGGCCCTCGGCGTCGTCGGCGAGCCGGGTCCGCCAGGTCCGGGTCACCGACCGTCCGGGGGCGAGGCTGCCCAGGTTGTCCGGTTTCCCGGTGTCGTCCACGGCGAGGTAGAGCACGGTGCCACGCAGCGGGATCCCGGTGGTGTTGGTGAGCGTGGCGGTCAGGGTCACGGTCGTGCCCGGTTCGGGTGCGGGCGGGGTGACGGTGAGCGAGACGGGCGGCGGGAGGAAGTCCTCCTCGGGGCGGTAGGAGTTCTTGGTGCGGTGGGTGCTCATGACGCCTCCACGGTGAAGTGGTCGAACACGGCCCGGACCGTCGTGCCGGGAAAGTTGAGGTTCACGGCGCTCGCCACCACACCGGCGTCCAGGGCGCCGGTCGCGGAGGGCACGGTCACGCTCGCGATCTCGTTCCAGGCGAGGCCGTTGTTGGTGCTGCTGTACGCGGTGTAGGTGGTGCCGGAGCGGACCAGCCGCAGCCACGCGGGGTGGGTGGACGCACCGCCGCCGGCCCAGGTGTCGAGGTGCCCGTCGCCGTCGCTGTCGGTCATGAACTCCAGGCCGTACGACTTCGACATGGTGAGCACGGCGTAGCCGCCTTTCTCCGGGGCTGTCAGGTCGTTGGCCACGGCGATCCCGTACTTGGCGGTGGGGTTGTCGCTCCCCGTGAGGCTGACCGTCTTGACCTGCACCACGCTCGACGCGGAGGCGGAACCGGGCAGAACGATGCCGCCCTTCTCGTCACGGCCGCCGGACAGGTCGCCGCCACCGGACCAGATCACCAACTGGCTGCCGTACTGGCCGAACTGGGCGTCGTCGGTGGTGGCGAACGTCTGGTACGGCTCCCGCACCCCGTTCGGCTCGTAGGGCACGCTGACGGTCTTCGCGGCCCGCGCGCAGTCGGCGCTGCGTCCGTCCACGTCGAAGAGGAGGTGCGCGGTGAACGCGACGTCCCCGGCGACGTCGCGCGGCATCGACGTGCGCCAGGTACGGGTGACCTTCGCGCCGCGGCGCAGCTCGCCGAGCGGGATGGTGCGCGCGGCGGTCGTCGTGCCCGGGTCCACCAGATACAGAACGGCGCCGCGCAGTGGGAACGGGCAGTCGTTGACGACGAGCGCGGTGGCGGTGACGGTGTCGCCGGCGGCCGGTTCGGTGGGTTCGGTGGTGACGGTGAGGGTGGGACCGAGGGTGTCCGTACGGGTTCTCACGTCGCTCACGCCGCTCGCACTGTTCACCGTCGCTCCCAGTCGACGGTGAAGGTGTTGGCGAGTTCGCTGGGCAGCGTCTCGGGGACGCTGATGTGGACCTTGCCGTCCGAACGAGTCCATTTCAGCGACCCGTTGTGGCCGAGCAGCCGGATCCGCGAGGTCGCGGACAGGGGGATGTCCGCGGGTACGGAGAGGGTGCCGCTGGGGGAGCCCAGCACGATGATGTTGAACTTGCCCGGGCTGACCGTGTACCGGATGCCGAGCGGACTGCCCTCTTCCTCAGCCCGCACCCAGGGCGTCGAGCCGTAGATCGCGGAGCCGTTGATGTCCAGCCAGGCGCCGATGTCCCGCAGCCGCCGCTGCATGACGTCCGGGATGGTGCCGTCCGGCCTCGGCCCGATGTTCAGCAGCAGGTTGCCGTTCTTGCTGGTGACGTCGGCGAGCAGATGGACGAGGAACTCGGAGGTCTTGTAGTCCTCCTCCACCTCGAACTTGTTGTAGCCCCAGGAGTAGCCCATCGTGATGCAGCACTCCCATTTCTGGGGGTCCATCGTGGGGTTGGTGCGCTGCTCGTAGGTGGCGAAGTCGAAGTGCGTGTCGAAGCGGTCGTTGACCACGACACCCTTCGGCTTTCTGCGGTTCTTGGCCTGGTTGTAGTAGTGGGAGATGGGCTCCTCGCTGCGCCACGGCGGCGCGCCGGGCGGCCGGAACCACTGGCCGTCCGCCCACAGCAGTTCCGGGTCGTAGCGGTCGATGATCTCGTTCAGCTGTTTCAGTTCGTAGTCGCCGATGTAGTCGTCGACCGGCCGGTAGCCGGTCATCGGGACCTCTTGACCGGTGTAGAAGTTCTTCATCGGGCGGCCGATCGACGGGTTGAAGAACTCGCCGAGCGAGTAGTAGAGGCCGGGCCGTACCTTGCCGCGCCTGCGGGCGGCCGTCATCAGCTCGCCGACGAGGTCGCGCTTCGGACCGTACTTCCCGGCATGACGGTCCGTCACCTCGCTGGGCCACAGGGCGAATCCGTCATGGTGCTTGCTGGTCAGCGCGAAGTACTCGGCCCCCGCCTGCTCGAACAGCCGGACCCAGGCGTCCGGATCGTAGTTCTCGGCCGTGAACCGGGGGATGAAGTCGTCGTACAGGAAGTCCTGGCCGTAGGTGTCGCGGTGGTACTTCCACGTGGGATCGGTGTTGAAGCTCTGGTACCAGAGGTACCACTCGGAGGCCATCTGCCGGGCGGAGCCGGCCGGGACCGAGTAGATGCCCCAGTGGACGAAGATGCCGAACTTGGCGTCCTTGTACCAGCGCGGTACGGGGTGGGTGTCGAGGGACGCCTTGGTGGGCGCGTAGTCGGGGATGCCGCCGCTGATCGCTTGGGCGGCACCGGGTGGAGCCAGGAGCACTGCTGAGCCGAGAGCAGTGGCCGTGGTCAGGAAGCGCCTACGGCTGACGTTCACGAAAAACCTCTCAGTCGATGGTCACGCGAGCGGTGGTCACTCAGTCGGTGGTCGAGAAGGAGTCGAAGACGGCTGTGGTGCTCTGGCCGGGGGAGTTGAGGTTGACGGCGCTCGCGACCATTCCGGCGTCGAGGCCCCCGTCGGTGGCGGAGGACATGGCCGCGGTGCCGATCCGCTGCCAGGCGGTGCCGTCGGTACTGGCGTACGCGGTGTAGGCGTTGCCGTCGCGGGTGAGTCTCAGCCAGGCCGGGTGGTACGAGGAACCGCCGCCCGCCCAGGTGTCGAGCCGGCCGTCGCCGTTGCTGTCGGTCATGAACTCCACGCCGTACGACCTCGACATGGTGAGCACGGCGTAGCCGCCCTTCTCCGGGGCGGTCAGATCGTTCGCGACGGCGATCCCGGCCTTGGCGGAGGGCCCGCCGCCTGTTTGGCCGACGAGGCGGGCGGTGACGCTGCCCGAAGCGGGTACGGCGTCCGGCAGATGGATGGCGGCCTTCTCGTCCTTCCAGCCGGCCAGGTCCTGGCCGCCCGCCCAGATCGCGAACTGGCCGTCGTTCTGGGCGTATTGGGCGTCGTCGGTGGTGGCGAACGTCCGGTACGGGGGCTGGACGGAGGACGGTACGGGGGTGACGTCGGCGCTCACGCTGTCGGTGTCGTGGCGCGTCCGGCCGTCCTGCCGGTAGGAGGTGCGTACCCCGATGTCGTACGGACCCCAGGCCGCGTCGGCGGACGGGGTGACGCGCCAGGTGACGGTGGAACTCCCGCCGGGGGCAAGGGAGTCGACGCTCGTCCTCCCCTCCGCTACGGCGGTCCAGCCGGCCGGCAGACGCAGTGCGGTGGTGACCCGGGTGACAGCTTTGCGGCCGGTGTTGGTGACGGTCGCGGTGATCTCCGTGGCGCGGCCGGCCGGCAGGCCCGGGTGGTACGGGGTGAGCCGGACCCGGGCCGAAGGGCAGCCGCGGGCCGTCCCGAGGCCGGCGAGGTCGACCGCGTCGGCGAACGCCTTCATCCCGGTGTCGTTGGGGTGCAGATGGTCACCGGAGTCGAACGCGACGCCGTAGCGGGTGGGATCGGCGGGATCCCGGACCGCCTTGTCGAAGTCGGCGAAGCCGTCGAAGACGCCCCCGTCGCGCACGAAGGTGTTGACCTTCTGCCGGTCGGCTTCCTTGGCCTCGGACCACCAGTCGCCCCACCCCCGGTACGGGACCACGGTCGCGCCGATCACCCGCAGCCCACGGGCGTGGGCCCGGCGCGCGATCTCCTTCATCCCGTCGATCACCTGGTCGCCGGTGGCGCCGCCCCAGCTGAGGTCGTTGACGCCCTCGAAGAGGATCACCGTACGGGCGCCCGGCTGGGACAGCACATCGCGCTCCAGCCGCTCCAGCGCCGAGGGGTTGCCGTCGGTCCCGGCCGTGATGCGGTTGCCGCTGATGCCCTCGTTGAGCACGCCGGCGGGAGTGGTGCAGGCCGACAGCCGGGCCGCCAGATAGTCGGGCCAGCGACGGTTGGTGTCCGAGGTCGAGGCGGCCCCGTCGGTGATGGAGTCACCGAGCGCGACAACCGAGCCCCGCGCCGGCCCGCCCCGCACATCGACACCGGTGAGGAACGGGAAGGTGGAGTCGGTCTTGGTGAACGCGTCGCCACCGGCGTCCCCGGCGTGGTCGCCGCCGCCGTCGGGCGTCCAGTAGACGGTCTGGAGGCCCATCCAGTGCTGGCTGATGTGGGTCAGCCTGCCGGGGAAGTAGAGGCTGACCACCAGGTCGCTGCGGGCAGGCACGGTGAGCCGGACCTGATCGCTGGCCGCCTGCGCGCCGGCCGGGATCGTCACCTCGCTCTTCCCGCCGAACCGCAGCTTCCGCGGCTTCGCGACGGCGGAACCGCCATCACGAAGCCCGACGGTCGCATGCCCGATCGTCACCGGCTCGCTGGTGAAGCCGTTGGTCAGACGGATGCGCACGCTCGACCCGCCCGCGCTCACCCGCACCGGAATCCGTACCGTCACCTCGGAGGTGCCAGGGTCGTACGCGGCGTGCTGGGCGGTCGCCCAGGTCCCCGTCCACGTCCGCTGTGCCGCCTCGGCGGGTGGGGCCGACGGAAGCAGCAACCCGGCCAGTACGGCCGCCATGGCCGTGGCCGGCGCCGCGAGTCTTCGAAGTCCGAGCACTACTGTCCTCCTCTGGAACAGCCGCGGCCGAGGCCGAGCGACGTCAGGTCGATGGAGTCGGCGAAGGCACTCATGCCGGCGTCGTCGGGGTGCAGATGGTCACCGGAGTCGTACGCCTGGCCGAGCCGCTGCGGGTCCGCCGGGTCGCGCACCGCCCGGTCGAAGTCGGCGTAGTCGTCGAAGACCCCGCCGGAGTCTCTGACGAACGTGTTGACCCGCTGTCGCCGCGCCTCCGTCTGCTCGGTCCAACCGCCCCAGGTGAAGTCCTTGTACGGGGTGATCGTGGCGCCCACGACCCGCATGCCTCGCTGGTGCGCCCGGTCGGCGATCTCCGTCATCCCGGCGATGATCTGCTCGGCACTCGCCCCGCCGAGGTCGTTGATCCCCTCGAAGAGGATCAGGGCCCTGGCACCCGGCTGGGAGAGGACATCCCGTTCGAGGCGGTCGAGTGCCGACGGGTTGGTCCCGGTCCCGGCGGTGATCCGGTTGCTGGTGATGCCCGCGTTGAGCACCCCGGCGCCGGGCCGGCAGGAGTTCAGCCGGGCCGAAAGCAGGTCGGGCCAGCGCTGGTTGGTGTCGGCCGTCGAGAAGGACCCGTCGGTGATCGAGTCGCCGAGGGCCACGACCGCCCTCGCTCGCGGGGCGGTCACGTCGACGCCGCTGAGGAACGGCCAGCTGCTGGTCGTCCAGGTGAAGGCGTCACCGGCGGTGTCGGCGGCGTGGTCGCCGGCCCCGTAGTCCGTCCAGTACACGGTCTGCTGCGCCCACCAGTGATCGGTGATGTGCGTGACCTGGCCGGACAGATAGAGGCTGACCGCCAGGTCGGCCTGGGCGGGCACGGTGAACCGGACCGGGTCGCTGACCGTTTCCCCGCCCGCCGGGACGGTCACCTGCCGCTTTCCGCCGAACCGCAGCTCGAACGGCCTGGTGACGGCGGAGCCGGCGTCGCGCGGCCCGACGGTCGCGTGCCCGATCGTCACCGGCTGGGTGGCATAGGCGTTGGTCAGCCGGATGCGTACGGCTGAACCGCCGACGCTGGTGTGCACCGGCATCCGTACCGTCACCTCGGACATCCCCGAGACCTCGTAGTGCTCGCTCGGAGCCGTGGCCCATGTCCCGGTCCAGCCACTTCCGCCGGCCTGCTGGCCGGCCCCGGCGGTCGCCACCGGCCCCGTGACGACGGCGGCGAGTGCCAGCATCAGGGCCGTGAACCCGCTGCACAGTGAACGCATCCTGTCCCTCATCGCGTCGAGTTGTTCTGCCGGAACGCCTTGAGTGCCTTGGCCGCGCCCTCGGCCGTGAGGTTCACGAACGCCGGGGTCACCCCGAGCGGGGCCGCGTATCCCTTGAGCGTCACCGGGCCGCGGACGACCTTGCCGTCGGTGACGTCACGCCACGTTCCGGTCGGCAGGAAGACGTCCCGGGTGGTGCCCTCGTCGAGCTTCGGTGCGGCCAGCACGGCCGGGCCGAGCATCCACTCGTCGGTGACCGTGTAACTCGCCTCGTCCGTCGGGAAGTCGAAGAACAGTGGCCGCATGATCGGATCGCCGGTCTTCAGGGTGCTCTGCACCTGGTCCCAGACGTAGGGGGCGAGCTTCTCGTGCGTCTTGATCGCCTGCCGGTAGAGGCCGACCGTCTCGCGGTCGTAGCCGACCCACTTGCCGGTCGTCGCGTCCCGTACGCCGGTGGGTGAGGTCGAGGCGTACATCAGCGGCATCAGGGACGCCGCCTGCGCCCAGCGGGCCAGGACCTGCTTGCTGGGCGGCGGGTAGCTGAGCGAGCCGCCGATCATGTCGGTCTCCACGAAGGGGTAACCGATCGTGGAGACCGACAGGTTGGCCGAGACCGCGGCGCGCAGCCCCGCGAAGGTGGTCGGCTTGTCGGCCGTGCGGGTGGCGAAGCCCTTGGCCTGCGCGGCGTTCCAGGCGACCCGTAGCCCGGCTCCCTGCTGGTCGAACGTGTCGGCCAGCTCGGCGCCGTACGTGACGTAGTCGGCGCGGGTGGCCCCCGGGTAGGTGGCGCACCGGTCGTCGAAGAAGGCGGTGTCGAACTTGAACCCGGCGACCCCCAACTCGCTTGTCTGCGCCTTGAGATCGTCGGTGTACCACTGCCGGGCGGCCGGGTTCGCCAGGTCGATCAGCCCGGTCCGGCGGCCGTTCCACCAGGTGAACAGGCAGGGTTCGGTCGCGTCGGACGGGTCCTTCAGCAGATAGCCCTTGTCGACGGCTTCGGAGAAGTTGGCGGCGGTCTCGGGCATGTACAGGCCCGTCCACATGCCGAGGTCGAAGCCGAGGCGGCCGAGCTGCCTGGACAGGGCGGGCAGATCGGGAAACCGTTCGCCGAAGTCGGCGGCGATCACGCTCTCCTCGATCTGCACCGCGTGCCCGCCGAGCCCGGCGCCGGCCAGCGCGCGGGCCCAGGCGAGGACGTTCTCCTGGTTCTGCTCGCCGTAGAGCTGGGCCCAGGAGTTCCACAGCGGGGTGGCGTACTGCTCGTAGGGGGTGTCGGAGCGTTCGGGCCTGCCGACGAGTGCGATGTGGTCGCGGTACACCTCGGCGGGAGTGTCCTCGACGAACACCGTGGAGGCGGCGGGCCGGTCTCCGGTCACGGTGAACTCGCCGAGCCCGTTGCCGCCGGAGTTGATCCGCACGTCCATCGGGTCGTTCGTGTCCGCCCGCAGACCGGTGGCGCTGGAGGTGTACCAGAAGGGGGAGACCACCTGGTAGGAGGTTGGGCTGAAGCCGGTGTCCACCAGTTGCCCGGAGTCCAGCGGCCACGGCTGGACGGTCTGGTCACTGTTCTCGCCGTGGCCGTACCAGTGCCCGGCGCTGCCGAGGTCGTACGCCGTGCTGAGCGCGTCGGCCCGGACGCCCGACAGGGACCAGCTCATGTCGTACCGGTCGGCGCGAAGGGTGATCCGCAGATCGACGGTGGCACCCGGCAGGTCGGTGGCGGCGGTGACGCGCAAGGTGTTCCGGTCACGGGTGCTGCCGGTGACCTCCCGGACGATGTGCCAGGCGCCGCCGATCCGGAACCGGAACGCCGCGGGCGCGGTGGCCAGGACGGTCCGGCCCTGCCGCACGGTGGTGACAGCCAACCGGTCTGTGGCGACGCGCAGTTCGTAGGCGGATGTCGCGGCGGTGATCGGCCCTGAGCCGGCAGCCCCCGGGGCCGTGCCGAGCAGCGGGGCGGCCAGGATCAGTGCCGCCGAGCTGCTGCGGACGGTTCGTCTCAGCGTGGACATCAGGCACCGCCGCCGCAGGTCAGCTTGGCGTCGGCCCAGTCGGCGTGGTCGAGGGCGTTGCCGTCCCCGGCGTCCGAGACGACGAGTTCGAGCCGCCGCGCGCCTGCCACATCGACGTCGATCTTCTTCGTCGCGGTGTCCCGGTCGACGGTGCCGCTCTCGTATACGGGGGTTCCGTCGGCGAGGACGGTGTAGGCGACGGTGGCCGGGCCGTCGGAGCGGCCGTACGTCTCCTGGTCGAGGCCGAGCGCGGCGTGGAAGGCGGAGCAGGTGCCGCCGAGCCACACCTGCACGCTGCTGGTGGCGTGCGTGCCGAGGCCCTTGTCGTAGACGGTGTCGTGGAGAGTGAGCGCCAGGCCGTCGCCCTCGGCGTTCTCGCCCACGGACTGGTCGCGTTCGACCGGCCCCCAGCCGTTGCTGCTGGAGACGAACGGCAGATCGCTGACGTAGTGTTCGCCGGCCGTCAGCGGTGGTGGCTGCGCCGCCACCACCTGTTCCCCGGTCACCGAACCGGGCCTGCCCGCGCGGGTGAAGTCGGCGGTGACGCGCAGGATGGCGACAGTGCCGGTCTTCTGGTCGGCGGGCACGGTGACGGTCCACCGGGCAGTCGCCGAGGCTCCCGGTTCGAGGGTGCCGAGCCGCACCGGGTCGGCCGGGGTCGCGCTCCAGCCGTCCGGCAGTTCCGGGCGCAGGGCGAGATCGCTGAGCGTCCTCCCGTCGTCCGGCACGGAGGCCGTCGCCGTGACCTGGTAGCTGTTGCCCGGCTCGACGGTGTCGGGGGAGTCGAGGGTCACCCGCACCGGGGCGGTCGGGTCCGCGTAGGTGGCGGCGTCGTAGGCCGGGGCGGTCACCTTGCCGACCCGCAGCGAGGAAGCGACGTTGCCGAGCGTGGTGAGGCCGACCTTCCCGAGGCCGCCGCTCTTCGTGTCCTCGCTCCAGGAGGCGATGGCGATGGTGTTCCTGCCGTCGGCGCGCAGAATGCCGTTGGGGATGGGGAAGGTGTGCTGAGGGCCGGTGTCGTTGACGTAGTTGCCCAGCAGCCAGCCGTTGACGTAGATGAGGGCGCGGTAGTTGCGGTCAGGGGCGTCGGTGACGGTGACGCCGACGGAGACGTCCTGGCCCTTGGGCAGCTTGGGGTTGAAGGTGGTCCTGTACCAGGCGATCCCGGGAGCGGTGTCACTGACCGGCAGCGTGGCGTCGTCCCACGACCGGTCCGGGTAACCGGGCAGGGTCCAGCCCGAACGCTCCCCGTACAGACCGCCGTTGTTCATGTGCCCGCGTACGGTGTCGACGGGCCGCTCACCGCCCCGGGCACCCTGGACGCGCCAGGTGATCTGCGCGTCGGAGCCCGCGAGATACGCCGTGGTCAGGCCGCGCGGCTGCTTGTGGTCGTCGCTGTTCCAGGTGAAGTCCTCGTTGTGGCCCATGTTGCCGACCAGGACCGAGACCACGTTCTCCTTGCCCTTGCGCAACAGCCCGTCGGCGAGGGGAAAGGTCTTGCGGCCGGTCTGGCTCGTCCCGGCGAACTTCCCGTTGATCCACACCGAGTACGCGCCCACCGCTGCCGATCCGGTGTCCGGGTTGGTGGCGTAGGCGGTCAGGGAGAGTGACTTCTCGGTGCCGGTGGCCCTGAAGCGGCCGCGATACCAGACGTAGCCGTAGTGGTAGCCGTACTCGTCCTGGTGGAGCACCGGCAGAGTCCCGGGCTTGGTCGGGTTGTCGGTGGTCAGCTTGTCGGCGTACGTCCAGGAGGAGTCGTCGAAGCCGGGGGCGGCCTCGGGGGTTTCGGCGGACGTCTTCCAGCCGGTCAGCTCGGGGAGCCTGACGTCCTTCGGACCGGGCACGGTGCCCAGCAGGCTGCCCGAGGGTGTCCGTCGCACCTTCAGGGGTACGCCGTTCCAGCTGACGTTCCGTACGCCGCTCGGGGCGAAGACCTCCAGCGGGCCCGCCTTCCTCGCATCGCCGGTGAGCGCGAGCGTCCGGCCGGTGACGGACGCCGTACGGACCAGCTCGGTGCCGCGTTCCAGGACCGGACCGGCTGCCGTGTCCTGCCGCCAGAAGCCGGCGGCCTCGTCGTCGGTGCCGATGAGCAGCAGCAGATCGGGGTGTCCGCCGCTCTGGACAAGGACCCGGGTGAGGCCGGAGTGGGTGTAGTCCAGCTTCAGGTCGCCGCGCTCGGCGTCCCAGGTCGCGTCCGCCTTGCCGTCCAGCACGGTGACCTTCGGCTTGGCGGAGTAGCGGAGCATGGTCTGCCCGGGGTCGCCCTCGCCGCCGTACAGCACGGCTTGCACGCGGTCACCGGTGCGCGCGCTGGTCAGCAGCTCGCTGGTGGAGTAGACGAGGCGCCGGCCACCGCCGAGGTCGTGGCCGGCGACGAGGATCTTGCCGGTCCTGCCGTTCAGCCGAGCCGTGACCGGATAGGTGCCGTCCGGGGTCTTCCAGTCGAAGGTGGTGGTGGCGTCGGCGTCGGCCATCGGGTCGCCGTGGCGGAGGTAGAGGAACTGGGTGTCGGTGTCCGGGTTGGCGCGGGCCTCGATGTGCACGGCGGCGTTGGAGGAGGCGGGGGCGTTGGCCGGATCGGTGGCCGTGAGCGGAGCGGTGGTGGTGTAGAAGAGGCCCTGCCGCTTCATCTCGTCGTAGTCGGCGCCGGTCTGACGGGGCTCGCTGATCGGTGCCCCGTAGTCGTACGAGGTGTAGACCTGGCGCGGGTCGGCGAGCCAGCCCCAGTTGGTGCCGCCATACGTCATGTACAGGTTCTGGATCGTCGTGCCCTGCATGACCTCGTGCTTGTTGACGATCTTCTGGTAGGCGGGGCCCATCTTCTGCGGGCACTTCTCGTAACCGGTGTCGCCCCAGGTCTGGAACCAGCCGGTGCCCGCCTCGAAGATCGCCAGCGGGGCGTCGTCCTGCTGTCGCTTGAGGGTGGGCAGCCACCACTCGCCCTTGCAGAAGGAGTTGTACTGGTCCAGCTCCCCGACGAAGTCCAGGCCTTCGCCGCCCGCGTACTGCGGCATCGGCTCGTTGCCGACCAGGGGCACGGTGATGCCGTCGGCTCGTACCCGCTTGCTCAGCTCGACGATGTAGTCGCGGCCCTGCGGGTCGTACAGCTCGTTCTCGACCTGGTAGAGCAGCACCGGTCCGGTGCCGTCGGTGACCTGGCGGCGGGCGAGGATCCTGTCGATCTCCCTGAGCCACTCACGGGCGGCGTCCAGGTATGCGGGGTCGGTGGAGCGGGCCTGTCCCTTCTGGGTCATCAGCCAGCCGGGGAAACCACCGCCGTCGGTCTCGGCGTTGATGTAGGGGCCCGGGCGGGCGATGACATAGAGCCCGGCCTCCTCGGCCATGTCGAGGAGCTTGTCGACGTCACGGACGCCGGTGAAGTCGTAACGGCCCTTCGCGGGGGAGTGGAAGCCCCAGTCGAAGTAGATCGAGACGGCGTTCATGCCGCTCGCCTTGATCTTCTGGAGCACGTCGCGCCACAGGTCGGGGCTGGGGAGCCGCCAGTAGTGGAACTCTCCGGACCAGACGAAGAGCCGCTCGCCGTCGACCTTGACGGAGTACTTGTCGTAACTGACCGTGTGGGGCGTGGGTTCGGCAGCCGTCACGGTAGCCGGGGCCATGGCGTGGGCGGGCAGCGCCGCGGTCAGGACCGCGAGCAGTACGGCGGCCAACGCTCCGGCCAGCGCGGTACGTACTCGTCCGACTCGGGCAAGGCTCACGCGGTGCCTCCCGTACAGGTCAGCCTGGCGTCGGCCCAGTCGGCGTGGTCCGAGGAGACATCGCCGTCCCCGTCGACCAGCAGGTCCAGCCAGCGGGCGTCGGTCACGTCCACGTCGATGTCGGTGCCGCCGTCGGAGCCGCGCACCACCGGGGTCGTGGTGAGGGGGCGGCCGTCGGCGATCACCTGGAAGGAGACGCTGCCGTTGTCGCCGACCTCGTCGTCCACCCCGGCCGTCGCGGTGAAGCGGGTGCAGCCACCGCCCAGGTAGACCCGGATCTGGCTGTTCGCGTGCACGCCGAGGCCCTTGGCGTAGCCGGTGCCGCCGATGCTCAGGGGGCGTCCGTCGCCGGCCGCCGACTCCCCGTTCGAGGCGTCCTTCTCCACCGGACCCCAGCCGTTGACCGCCTTCACCAGGGTCAGGTCGCTCAGATAGGCGTCGGAGGACAGCCCTGGTGGCGGCACCTGTACGGCCCGCACACCGGTGACGGTGCTCGGACGGCCGGGCTGGGTGAGCCTGGCGGTCGCGGACAGGACGGCGTAGTGGACCGGATCGGCGGGAGGGGTCACGGTGTAGACGGCGGTCACCGTGCCGCCCGGCCGGACCCGGGCGAAACGGGTGGTGTCGTCGGTGGTCGCGGTCCAGCCGTCCGGGACCTTCAGCGCCAGCTCGACGTTCCGGGCGGTCGGCGCGTCCTTCGGCACGCTGAGGGTGACGGGGACCTCGGCGGCGGTGGAGGTGCTCAGGAACGGCTCGGCGTCGACCTCGACACGGGCTCCGGAGGCCGTCATGGCGTATGTCTTCGCGTCGTACGAGGGCGCGGCCACCGTTCCGACCTTGATGCCGCCCGCCGTGGCGCCGAGGTCGACGAGCTTCGCCGAACCCGGGCCCGCGCCGGCCTCGGTGGACCACACGGCCAGGGCGATGGTGTTGCTGCCCTGCTCGCGCAGGATGCCCTTGGGGATCACGAAGCGGGTCTGGGGCCCGGTGTCCGGCAGATAGCGGCCGATCAGCCAGCCGTTGACGAAGATCTGGGCTCGGTAGCCGGTGCTGCCGCCTGCGGCTTCCGCCAGATCCAGCGCGATCGTGTTGTCCTGGCCCTGCGGCAGGTCGAGCCGGGCGGAGGTGCGGTACCAGCGCACGCCGGGCGCGGTCTTCGGGGACTGCTGAGAGAGGGAGGTCGGCTTCCACTTGCCGTCGGAGTAGCCCGGCAGCGAATAGCCGGCCCGTTCCCCGTACAGCCCGCCGTTGTTGTACGGGCCTCGCGCGGTGTCGGCCGGGTTCTCGCCGCCCCGGTTGCCCTGGATCCTCCAGGTAAGGGTGGAGGCCCCGCCGATCACCTCGGCGCCGAGCAGACCGCGCGGCTCCTTGGAGTAGTCGTGGCCCCATTCCTCGTTGTGGCCCGCGTTCTCCACGAGGACGGACAGGACGTTGTCCCCGCTGGACCCGCCGGCCTTCAGCGCCTCCGCCGGGATGTCGAAGGTGTGCGCGCCGTTGCCGGAGCTGCCGAGGTGGTGACCGTTGAGCCAGACCGCGTACTGTCCGGTCGCACCCGTCTTGGCGTCGAGTGCGAGCGCGGTCGCGCGGCCGGTCGTCCTGAACCGGCCCCGGTACCAGACGTTGCCGTGGTGGTAGCCGTACTCGTCCATCGCGAGGACCGGCAACGACCCCGCCAGATCCGGGTTGTTGGCGGTGAGGTGGTCGGCGACGGTCCAGACGGAGTCGTCGAAGCCCGGGGCGGACTCCGGCGCCTCCTCCTTGTACTTCCACGTCGTCAGCGCAGGCAGCCGGACCGGACGCGGAGCCTGGGTGACGGCGACCTTGCGGCCGTTCCAGGTCACCTTCCCGGCGTCCGCGATGACCTCGATCTTCACCGCCTTGGTGGAGTCGCCGGTCAACTTCAGTGTGCCGTGCGCCAGTTCGGCCGTACGGACGAGGGACGGGCCGCGTACGAGAACCGGGCCCCCGGTGGTGTCCTGCCGCCACCAGTGGGCGGTCTCGGCGGTGTCGGCGATCAGCAGCTCCAGGCCGTTCACCAGTACGCGCGCCAGGCCCTTGTGCGTGTAGTTCAGGCGCAGGTCGCCGCGTCCGGCGTCCCAGGTGGTGGTGACATCGCCGGCCAGGACGGTGACCTCGGGCCGCTCGGCGTACCGCAGCACGGTCTCGCCGGCCTCACCCGCACGCCCGTACAGCAGCGCCACGTCCCGGTCACCGATCCGGGCGTGCGTCATGATCTCCGAGGTGGAGTAGACGAGCCGCTGGCTCTCGCCCAAGTCGTAGCCGGCGACAAGGAGTTTGGCGTCACGGCCGTCGACAGTGATCATTCCCTGCTGCGGCACACGCGGGTAGTCGCCGTCCGCGCCCTTCAGCGACAGGGTGGTCTCGTCCTTGTCCTTCACCCGGGTGTCCGCGTGCCGGACGGTGAAGAACTGGGTGCCGTCGTCGGGATTGACGCGCCGGTCGATGCGCAGGGCGTCGTCGGACGGGGCGGGCGCCTCGGCCTTGCCGGTGCGCGCCAGTGAGGTCACCGCGTTGACCATGTACCCGAGACGCTTGAACTCCTGGTACTTGTCGGTCAGTTGGCGGGACTCGTTGATCGGGGCGCCGTAGTCGTACGACGTGTAGACCGCGTTGGGGTCGGCGAGCCAACCCCAGTTGGTGCCGCCGTACGTCATGTAGAAGGACTGGCCGCTCACCCCGGCGGCGATGTTCATCTTGCTGAACACCCGGGTGAAGTCGGTGCCGGTGAGTTTCGCGCAGTCCTGGTATCCGGTGCCGCCCCAGGGGTCGAAGGCGCCGCCCTGTGCCTCGGGGATGAGCAGCGGGGACTCGGGCTTCCACTCGTTGACGTACGAATAGTCGGGCAGGTTCTTCCAGTTGTCCGGGTCCTTGCAGTCGAAGCCCTGCGGGTAGGCGTCGAAGCCGTAGATGTCCGGGGCGCCCTTGCCGCTGACCCAGTTCTTGTTGGCGCCGCCGTCGTTGACGAAGGTCGGCACGTCGATGCCGTCGTCCTTCGCCCAGTCGATGAGGGTCTGCATGTAGTCGGCGTCGTGCCGGCCGCCCTGGTACTCGTTCTCGACCTGGTAGAGGATCACCGATCCGGTGCCACGGGTGAGTTGGTGGCGCGCGATGATCGGGTTGATCCGGCTCATCCACTCCCGGGCCGCCTGCAGGTACTCCGGCTCGGAGGTACGGTTCACACCGGCCTGCGCCGACCGCCAGGCGGGCATGCCGCCGCCGGAGACCTCCGCGTTGATGTAGGGGCCCGGGCGGGCGATCACATACAGGCCCGCGCGCTCGGCCTCGTCGAGCAGCCGCTCCACATCGCGGATGCCGGTGAAGTCGTACGAGCCGGGCCTGGGGGAGTGGTAGCCCCAGTCGAAGTAGAGCGAGACCGCGTTGAATCCGCCCGCCTTGATCTTCTGGAGTACGTCGCGCCACGCGTCGGGGCTGGGCAGCCGGAAGTAGTGGAACTCGGCGCCCCACAGGTACAGGGGCTTGCCGTCGACCCGCACGGAGTACTGGTCGTAGGTGACGGTGTGCGGGGTGCCGATGGGCTCCGCCCGGACCGGTGCCGCGACGGCATGCATGCTGGTCAGGGGCATGACAGTCAGGGCCGTGGCGAGCAGCAGGGACTTCCACTTCGCCTTCATGACGTCAGCCCCTTCACGACGGCCGCCCGTGCGGTCTCGATGTCGCCCACGTCCTTCGTCCGGCCGTCGAGGTTCCGCGTCGCGGTGGTCATGGCCTCGGTCAGCGCGGCGCTGTCGGCGCCGCCGTCCTTCTTCCGCAGCTCGGCGACGAGTTCGTAGTCCTCGACGCCCTCCTTCAGCTGCTCCCAGCGGATGCTGGACATCGGGCCGTCCTTGCCCGGGTAGACCAGGTACTCGTCGCCCTGCGTGAAGATGTGCACCGGCTGCTTGAAGGGGTCGCTGGTCCAGCTGTTGTACGACCAGCGCAGGAAGCCGTCCAGGTTGCGCTGGGCGGAGATCCAGGGCAGCATCCGCGACTCGACGGCGGGAGAGAACGACAGCGTGTTGGGGTGGGCCGGCGCCCCGTACACGTAGAAGGTCGTGATCTTGCCGGCCTTGCGCCGCTCGGCCACCTTCTCCTTCGTCATGGCGTCGATGCCGCCCCAGTCCACGGACAGGTTGGAGGCGACGCCCTCGGTGCTGATCGAACCGGCCACGGAGATACGGTCGTCGAAGACCGGCGCGACCTCGTGGACGAAGTCCTTGACGACCGTCATGGTGCTGATGGGCCGCTCGTCGAAGGACAGCCAGGTGTCCTGCAGCCAGCCCTTCGCCTTCAGGTGCTTCTCGAAGGCGGGGAGGAACGCTCCCCACGCCTCACGCCAGCGACTGCCGCCCAGATCGACGTTCTCGTAGACGGTCTTGCCGGTGCTGGTGTCGGCGTAGGTGAGGTGTTCCTGGTCCTGGAACGCCAGCATGGAGAATGCGCCGATGTCGGGCCCGAGACCGGAACGTCTGGCGGTCTGGACGTACTTGTCCAGGCGGCCGAAGTCGAAGGCGAACGACTTCCCGTTCCACTTCCAGCCCACCATGCTGCTGTACGGCGTCGCGGTCTGTGACTCCCGGGTGCCGAGCGACCACTGGTGATGCCACGGGTTGTCGACGATGGTGGTGTTGATGACCTTCTGGCCGCGCGAGGCCAGGTCGCGGTCGTACTTCTCGATCAGCTTCCAGTGCCTGTCGGACCAGAGTTCGACGCCGTGGTTCTTGGCGATCGTCTCCGGCTGCGCCCAAACGTCGAGGAAGAAGTCGTAGTCCTTCGGGTCGGGCACGCTCGCGTCCGCCACCTCGATGGTCAGCGGATAGCTGGCCTGGGTGCGCCCGTCGGCGTTGACCCTGACCGTGCCGGTGTAGGTGCCGGGTCTCGCCTTCTTCGGGATGTGGAAGGTGAACCACAGTGGCTGCGCCGCGTACGCGGGTACGTCCACGGCGGACCGCTCCTCCAGGGCGTCGCCGACCACGTCGGGATCGCGGTCGCCGGACACCTCCTTGCCGGAGCTGACCTGGTCGATCGTGGCGGACCAGTCGACCTCGCTCTTGGAGCGCTGCACGGGCACGTACGTGACGAACCGGACCTGGGTGTCGGCACCGGCCAGCTTCGCGCCGCCGGGCCCGGTGAGGTCGCCGACCACGGCCTTGACGTCGTCGAGGTCGTGGCCGGAGGCGATCGCCAGCTGCGCGGAGACCTGCTCGTTGCGCACGGCGGAGAGCCGCAGCTCCTTGGTGCCCTTGCCCTGGATGGCGGTCATCGGGTAGCGCGGGACCCGTTCCTCCGCCGAGCCGGCGAAGGAGCCGGTGGGAACCCAGGTGAGGGTGTCCCTGGTGCCCATGGCGTCGGCGACCTTGACGGTCAGCCAGGTGGTGGTGGCCTTGGAGTTGAGGTCGGTGCCGGTGGCTGTCGTACCGGTGACGGCGATCGCGGCGGTGCTCGCGGCCACGACCACGCCCGCGACGAAGCCGGCGACAGCTGAGGACGTACGTGCCATGGGGGTGGGTTCCCTCTCTCACGGGCGTGCGGGGGAGTGGTCCCCGGCAGGCCTCCACGGGATCGGGGGCCTGCCGGAGAACCGGGGGTGTTGCCAGGGGCGCCGGCCGTGAAGCAGGGGCGCCCGGGGTGTCAGGACGTGACGGAGAATCCGCTGAAGACGGCCTCGATGTCCTGGCCGGGATAGTTGACGTTGGCGGCGCTGGCGACCATCCCGGCGTCGCCGCTACCGGTGGCCGACGGCACCTGGGCGGCGCCGACCCGCGACCAGGTCACGCCGTCCTTGCTGGCGTACGCGGTGTAGGTGGCGCCGTCCCGGGTCAGCTTGAGATACGCCGGGTGATAGGTGGAGCCACCGCCGGCCCAGGTGTCGAGCCTGCCGTCGCCGTCGCTGTCGGTCATGAACTCCAGGCCGTAACTCTGGGTCATGACCAGCACCGCGTAGCCGCCCTTCTCCGGCGCTGTCAGGTCGTTGGCGACGGCGATGCCCGCCTTGCCGACCGGCGAGGCGCTGTTCTGGGAGACCAACCGGGCCTGCACGGTGGCCTTTTCGCCGGCCGCGTCGTCGCGATAGACGAGGCCCTTCTCGTCCTTCCAGCCGGACAGGTCCTGGCCGCCCGCCCAGATGGCGAACTGGTCTCCGCCCTGGGCGAATCGGGCACCCCCGGAGGTGGTGTCGGCCGTCAGATAGGGCTCCTGGACACTGCCAGGGGCGGCCTTCACCCGTGCCTGCACGGTGTCGGACACCTTCTGTGACCCGTTGTACGCGTGGTAGGTGGCGATGCCGGTGAGGTCGTGGCTGCCCCAACGGGCGTCGTCGGCCGGGGTCACCGTCCAGGTGGTGGTGAGGGTTGCGCCGTTCCTGAGGGACTTCGCGGCGGTCGGGCCGGTTGCCCTGGCGCTCCAGCCGTCGGGCAGGGCCAGCGCGGCCTTGGCGTTGCCGAGGGTCCGGGAGCCCCAGTTGGTCACCTCGGTGGTCACCTCGAACGGGGTACCGGAGTCGGTGGACGGGTCGTCGGGGGTGATCAGGACGGAGGCGGCCGGGGCGTCGTCGCGCTTGAGTGCCTTGACGGCCTTGCCCGCGCCCCTGGCCTTGAGGTTCACGAAGGCCGGGGTGACACCGAGCGGCGCCGCGTACCCCTTGAGGGTCTTCGGGCCGCGGATCACGGTGCCCTGGTTGACGTCGTACCAGGTGCCCGGCGGGAGATGGACGGAGCGGGTGGCGCCGGCGCTCAGCTTGGGCGCGGCCAGCACGGCCGGGCCGAGCATCCACTCGTCGGTGACCGTGTAACTCGCCTCGTCCTTCGGGAAGTCGAAGAACAGCGGCCGCATGATCGGATCGCCGGTCTTCAGGGTGCTCTGTACCTGGTCCCAGATGTAAGGGGCGAGCTTTCCGTGCGTGGTGATCGCCCGCCGGTAGAGGTCGACGGTCTCCTGGTCGTAGTCCACCTTCTGGCCGGTGGTGGTGTCGAAGGTGTCGACCGGCGACGTCGAGGCGTACATCAGCGGCATCAGCGAGGCGGACTGCGCCCACCGCACCAGCACGTCCTTCGACGGTGCCGGCTGGCCACCGGAGCCGCCGATCATGTCGGACTCGACGAACGGGTAGCCGATGGTGGAGATGGCCAGGTTCTGGCTGGCGGAGGCGCGCAGGGAGTCCCAGCCGGTGCCCTTGTCGACCTGGCGGGTGACGAAGCCGGCCTCATGGGCCGTCCGGTTCCAGTGCACCCGGATGCCGGCGCCCTGGAGATCGAACTCGTCGGCGAGCTGGGTGCCGAGCTTCTGGTAGTCGGTGGCCTGGTGGCCCTCGCGGGGGGCGCACTTCTCGTCGAAGAAGCGGGTGTCGAACTTCAGCCCGTCGATGTCGTACGTGTCCATCAGCTTCTTGAGGTTGCCCTCGTACCAGGACTTGGCGTCGGGGTTGGCCAGGTCGATGATCCCGGCCTGGCCGTTCCACCAGGTCACTTCGCACGGCTTGCTCGTGTCCTTGGCGTCCTTGAGCAGATAGTCGTGGTCGACCGCGTACTGGTAGTTGTCGGAGTCCAGGTTGATCCACAGGGTGACCCAGATACCGAAGTCGAACCCCATGTCGTGGATCTTGTCGGACAGGCCCTCGGGATCGGGGAAGGTCTGGGGATCCCAGGTCAGATTGCCGTAGTTCGACTCCCACTTGTCGTCGAGCTGGATGGTGTGCCCGTCCAGGCCGTTGTCGTGGAGGTCGGTGGCGTAGTCGAGCAGTTTCTCCTGGTCGACCTTGGTGTAGAACTGCGCCCAGGAGTTCCACAGCGGCTTGGCGAACTGCTCGTACGGGGCGTCGCTCTTGAGCGGTTTGCCGACGATGCCTATGTAGTCGCGGTAGACCTCCAGCGGCGTCGACTCGACGAACACGGTCGCCTTGTAGGTGCCGGGCGACTCGACGGTGAAGGTGCCGAGGCCGTCCTTGCCCTTGTTGAGCGCCACGTCCATGACGTCGCCGGTGTCGACGCGCAGACCGGTCGACCTGGAGGTGTACCAGAACGGGTCGATCATGTGGTAGGACGCCGGGCCGAAGGTCTTGTGGTCCACCTCGCCGGCGTCCAGCGGCCAGGGCTGGTTGACGCCGGGACCACCCTGCGGGGTCTCCGCCTCACCGTGGCCGTACCAGTGGCCCGCCGACGAAAGGTCGTACGAGAGGCCCAGCTGTGTGGGTGCGCCGCCGTGGACGTCCCAGTCGAGCTGGTAACGGTCGGCACCCGGGGTGATCCGGGCCTCCACCGTCGCGCCGTCGAGGGTGCTGTCGGCGGTCACGGTCAGGATGCCCTGCTTCCACGTCCAGCCGGTGACGCCGGTCGCGTGCTGCCAGGTGCCGTCAACCGCGGTGAAGCGCAGGGCGCCGGTGTTGCCCGAGGCGGTGGCGAGCACGGTCTTCCCTGCGCGCCGTGTGGTCAGGGCGAGTTCGCCGGTGGCCACGTCGAGGGTGTAGCCGGGGGTACCGGCCGAGGCCGGCACGGTGACCGTGACAGCGTGCGCGGTGCGGGCCACCTTCGGCCCGTTCTTGGCGGGGGCGGGGGTTGGGTGAGCGGCGGCTGTTGCCGGGGCAGAGCCGGTGACGGGCGCCATCAGCATGGCGCCGGTCAGGGCGGCAGCGAGTAACAGACCGCCGGGACTGCTCAGTCGGGCGTGCACTCGTGTCCTCCTCGGACAGGACGGTGACGGTGACTCAGGAGCTGGTGATGCGGGGTGCCGATGGCATGCGGTCTGCTTGATTCTGCGTGTAGATGCAAGATTCAAGCGATTTCGCTCATGTTCTTGCGCCAGCCGCCACCTGTCAACAGGCGGGACATGTGGCCTCTCAAGGGACGGGGCGAGGCTTCTGGAACAGCTCTTGTACCTGGTGGCGGTCGGTCCCGAGCCCCGTCGAGAAGCCCCGGCGAGCCCGGAAACGGTTCGTAACGGACGGGTAAATTTCCGCGAGGCGAGGATCACGGAACGGGTCAGATGCCGCGGATTGTCCGGGCCGGGGCCGCGTGCCGAGGTGAGGGCGGCGGCCAGCCGGTTGCATCACGACCGGGCGGACAGAGGGTCTTGGCCGAGCGCCATCAACTGCCCCCGCCGCGGTCGATCTCGTTGGCCAGACCGGACGGCAGGGTTGCCGGAATCCCCGTCGCCCGCCAACAGGACAGCCCGACCAGGGTGAATCCGGCTTCGTCACCTCACACCATGAGCAGTGGCAGTACCCGTTCGCCGCTTCGCTCGTCCCGATCGGGCGCGTGGTGGTGTTGTTCGGTTCCGTGGACCGCTACTCCGTCTCCGGCCTGACCGCGGGCGGCGTCCGGGGAAGCCGGGATGCGCGACGGATCCGGCACCGGAGCGGCCTGCGCCTGTCAGGCGCGGATGACCTCCACGCCGGCTGCCGTGAACGACCTGGTCAGTTCGTCCGAGGCGGCCTTGTCGGTCACCAGGACGTCGATGTCCTCCACCGGGCAGATACGGGCGAAGGTCCGCCGGTCCAGCTTGGTGGAGTCGGCGACCGCGACGACCTGCTGCGCGCGGCGGGCCAGCGCCCGGTTGATGCTGGCCTCGCCCTCGTGGTGGGCGGTCGCCCCGTGGGCCACGTCGATGGCATCGACCCCCAGGAAGACCTGGTCCAGTGCGATCTCCGCGAGCAGTTCGGTGGCCAGTGGCCCGATCAGCTCGTAGGACGCAGGCCGGGCCACTCCACCGGTCACCACGAGCTTGACGTGGCGCCGCACAACCAACTCGTTGGCGATGTTCAGCGCGTTGGTCACCACGGTGAGCGCCGTCTCCGAACCACCGGAACCCAGGTCGGCGCGGGTGGCCAGGGCCCGCGCCACCTCGGTTGTCGTGGTGCCGCCGTTCAGCCCCACCACCGCGCCGGCCTTCACCAGTCCCGCGGCAGCGTGCGCGATCCGCTCCTTCTCCGGAGCGTTGCGCGCGGCCTTGTAGCGCAGGGGCAGATCGTAGGCGATCGCGTTGAGCGCGGCTCCGCCGTGCGTGCGGGTGACCATCTGCTGGCGGGCCAGCTCGTCGAGGTCCCGCCTGATCGTCGCGGCCGAGACCCCCAACTCGGCGGCAGCCCCCTCTACTTCGATCCGCCCGTCACGCGTCAGCATCTCCAGCAGCGCGCTCCACCGGACCTGCGGTGCCGCCATGTCTCACAACTCCCTGTCGACGGTGTGCGCCACGACGTGCGCACTTCCATGAAACCACAGTGCGTGATTAGATATTTATGACCCCGAAACAAACAAAAACCTGCACCTACCACAGGCTTTCACCGTTGCACCGGCCGTCGCCTGCCCCCAAGGACGAGCCGCTGCCCGGTGATCTGCCAGTCGGCGAGAACGCCGTGCGGTTGGAGTCGTACGGGACTCGGGCCTCGCGGCTCGGTGAGCACTCGATCCCGAAGCGCCTGGCGTGGCCCAGGTTCCACTCGCATGGTCGAGGAACGACCAGGGGTCGGCGCTTCGCCGAACTCGCCCGCAGGATCAATCCCTCCGGTACCGCTGGGCCGTCGCTCGCCGAGGGCGCGCATCAAGACACCGGCCCGGGGCACTTGGGGCTGTGGGCGCATATCGAGCGCCCACCCCATGGGGAGGACATCGTGACTTCGTCCAACACGCAAGGGCGCGGCCTGGCCGCGAAGTCCGCGGCCCGTTCCACGGAGCGCGAGACGCTGACCGCCGCAGGGCGGGCGGGATTCGTCGCACGCGGCGTCGTGTACGTACTGATCGGCATGCTGTCGATCCGGATCGCCGTCGGGAGCGGCGGCGGCCAGGCGGACCGGCAGGGCGCGCTGCGCGAGATCGCGACACAGCCCTTCGGGAAAGTGATGCTGTGGGCCCTGGTGGTCGGTTTCGGGGCCATGGCGCTCTGGCGGGGATCTCGCGCCGTGCTGACCAGGGGACCCCGGCGGAAGGCGGGTTCGCGGCTCCTCGACGGTGGCCGGGCGGTCTTCTACGCCTCCGTCTGCTGGGCCACGGCGGTGTACGCCGCCGGCGGCGGCCAGGGCTCCAGCAGCAACGAGCAGTCGCAGGACTGGACGGCATCGGCGCTCGAACTCTCGTACGGCCAGGTGCTGGTGGGGGCCGCGGGCTGTCTCCTGATCGGCATCGGCGCGGTTCTCGCCGTCCGGGCGGCCATGCGTAGCTTCCTGCGGCAGCTGGACACCGCCACCATGAGCCGTCGTACGAAGCAGGTCGTCACCGCTCTGGGTGTCGGCGGAGGCGTGGCGCGTGGCGTCGTGTTCGCCGCGGCCGGGGTCTTCATCCTGGTGGCAGCCGTCCGCTTCGACCCGGACGAGGCCAAGGGGGTGGACGCGACGCTCCGGAGTTTCGCGCAGACACCGGCGGGACCCTGGCTCCTCGTCGCCGTCGCGGTAGGGCTGATCCTGTTCGGCGTCTTCTCCTTCGCCTCGGCCCGCTGGCGCCGACTGTGAACGCTGCCCCGAGCCACTGCCGGAGCCGCTCCGGCAGTGGCTGCTGAGGCGACAGCCCGCGCCAAAGCGGTCAGGCCATCAGGCCATCAGGCCGGGGAGGGATCCGGAGTCGTCGATGAACGCGCGGGCGTACCTGCCTGCGCGGCTACAGCCAGTGGAGCCCGCCCGACGCGAGACGGTCGGCCAACTCCCGGCGCCGCCGGCATGATGCGCAGGCCCAGCATGCCGCCGGGCTTGTCCAGCCACGCGTCGACGAGGGAGTCGTCCGCGGCCTCGTCGAGGGGGAACCACCCGAGGGTCGCGAATCGCCCGGGGTGCTGTTTCGCCGCCTCGACCGCGTAGTCGTTCGCGTCGGCGTCCCAGGCCGCCGGACAGGCGAGCTGCTTCGCACCCTGCGGGCCACCGGCAAGATGGCCGAGCACGAAGATCAAGTCGGCATCCGCTGCCGCCCCTACACCACCTTCACCAGCCCCCCCGCGCCACCCGCAGAGCAACGATCAGGTGGAAGGAATCAGCCACTGGTTGTCGGGCTCCGTGCCGTGGGGTGCGGCTGACCAAGTGGGACGGCGAGGGGGAGCGGCGGGTGCGGGCCGGGATGGTGACTCCGGGCCGTAGCTGTGATCAGGCCATGAACATCTGACTCTCCGTCAGTTCTCGCTTTTCTCTCCCAGGTCTCCCAGGCGCGTGGGTGAGAGTGGCGACCAGTTCGTGATCAAGGCAATGGAGCCGCCTCCCGTGTCCCTACTCGCCTGAGGAAGCCATGTCGCCCACCCCCCACAGCACGGCCCTCACCCATCACCCCGGCCGAACCGTCGCCTTCCAGCTTCCGGGCGGGCCCGCGCGCGCCGACTCCGGCACGGCGACCGTGGAGATCGTCGTTCCGGTCTACAACGAGGAACGCGCCCTGCCCGGCTGTCTGCGTACCCTGCACGCGCGGCTGACCGAGGAGTTTCCGTTTCCCTGGCGCATCACTGTCGCCGACAACGCCAGCACGGACGCGACGCTTTCCGTGGCTCACGGCCTGGCGGAAGAACTGCCCGGCGTCGACGTCGTGCACCTTGACCGCAAGGGCCGGGGCCTCGCCCTGCGCGTCGTGTGGAGTCGCAGCGACGCGGACGTCGTGGCCTACATGGACGTGGACCTGTCCACCGGCCTCGACGGGCTGCTGCCGCTCGTCGCCCCCCTGGCCACCGGACACTCGGACATCGCGATCGGCAGCCGACTGGCACCGGGTGCACGCACCGTGCGCGGGCCGCGCCGCGAGTTCGTATCCCGCTGCTACAACGGGATCATCCGGCTCACCCACGGGGTGCGTTTCACCGACGCCCAGTGCGGATTCAAGGCCGCCCGCACGGAAGTGCTGCGACCTTTGCTGGAGGTCACCCGGGACGACGCCTGGTTCTTCGACACCGAACTGCTGTTGCTCGCCGAGCACAACGGACTGCGCGTCCACGAGGTGCCGGTCGACTGGGTGGAGGACATCGACACCCGGGTGGACGTGGTGGGCACGGCCACCGACGACCTCAAGGGGCTGTGGCGGATGGCGCGGCTGAAGGCGTCCGGCGACGCTCGCGTCGAGCTGCCCCGCCGCCCCGCACCGGCTGCCGAGCATCCGGACGCCGTCCTGGCCTCGCCCACGCAGCGCGGCGTGCTGTCGTGGGAGGTGGGCTGCTTCATCGCGATCGGCATCGTCTCCACCGTCGGGCAGGCACTGCTGTACTGGCTGCTGCGCGGCTGGTGGCAGCCGGCGGTCGCCAATCTGGTGTCACTGCTGGTGCTGACGGTGCTGAACACCGAGGCGAACCGCCGCCTCACGTTCCGGCACGCGGACGCCCGGCCCACGCGCGCCCACCTGGGCGCGGGCGGCCTGTTCCTGCTCGGCTACCTGGTCACCTCCGGCGCGGTGCTGTGGTTCAAGAAGGCCGATCCCGGTGCCTCGGCGGCTGCCGAAACCGCGGTGCTGGCCATCGCGTCCGTCGCGGTCACCGGCGTCCGCTTCGCCGTGCTGCGGATGGCCGTCTTCCGCAGCACGGCCGCCGGTACCAAGCCCGCCACCACGACGTCTGACGAGAGCTGATTTCCTTCCATGAACGAGTCATACCGGGTCCTGTCGGTGGCGTCGGCGCCCAGCGATCCCTCGGATCCTCCTGCCCGCTCCCTGCCCGCCTGGGCCGCACCGGCCGCGCTCGGCTTGATCCTGCTGGTGGCCACCGCCTTGTACGGCTGGGCGCTCGGGTCGTTGGGCTGGGGCAACGGCTACTACTCCGCGGCGGTGAAGTCGATGGGGAAGAGCTGGACCAACTTCCTCTTCGGCGCCTACGACCCGGCCGGAGTCGTCACCGTCGACAAACCGCCGGCCGCTCTGTGGCCCCAGGTCGTCAGCAGCAAGCTCTTCGGGCTGCACGGGTGGGCGCTGATCCTCCCGCAGGTGATCGAGGGCGTGGCCGCGGTGTTCGTGCTGCACCGCACCGTGCGCCGCTGGGCGGGGGAGGGGGCCGCACTGCTCGCGGCCCTGGTGTTCACCCTCACGCCCATCACCGTGGCCATCAACCGGGACAACAACCCGGACACGCTGCTCGTCCTGCTGCTGGTGTCGGCGGCGTACGCGCTCACCCGCGCCCTGCGGGCCGAGGGCCGGGCGGCGACCTGGTGGCTGTGCGCGAGCGGGTTCCTGATCGGATGCGGGTTCCTCACCAAGATGCTGGCCGCCTGGATGGTGCTCCCCTCGTTCGCCCTCGCCTGGCTCGTGGCGGGAAGCGGTGCCTGGGCCCCCCGGGTGGGGCGGTTGCTGGGCGCGGGAGCCGTCCTGGTGGCGTCCTCGTTCTGGTGGGTCGCGATGGTGGCGCTGTGGCCAGGTGATCGGCCGTACATCGGCGGCAGCGAGGACGGTTCGGCGTGGGACCTGGTGATCGGCTACAACGGGCTCGGCCGGGTCTTCGGCTCCAGCGGAGGATCGTCGCAGACCATGGCCGGCATGACCGGCATCTTCGGTGGCGAGGCCGGTTTCGGCCGGATGTTCAACTCGCAGATCGGCGGGCAGATCAGCTGGTTGCTGCCGGCCTGTGCCGTGGCCCTGGCTCTCGGGGTGGCATGCGCGGTGCTGCGCCGCCGTGGGCGGCTGGACCCGTCCGGCGTGCTGCCCGACTCGGGGTGGCTGCTGTGGGGGTCCTGGTTGATCGTGTGCATGGCGGTGTTCTCCACACAGAAGGGCATCTTCCATCCCTACTACACCACCCAGTTGGCCCCGGCGATCGCCGCACTGTGCGGTGGCATGCTCGCAGCCCTGATCCGTGTCCACCGGGCGGGCCTGCCGTGGGCTCTCTGGGTCGGCGCGGCGGCCGTGACGGTGACGGTCGGCTGGGCGGTGGTCCTCGTCCGTCGTACTCCGGACTGGAACGGGTGGCTGGTCTGGCCCGTGCTGCTGACCGGCTGCGCGGCGATCGCGCTGTTGTCGGCCCGGCGCGGCGGAAGGCTCCTCCTGGCGGGGGCGGCCGCCGCGGTGGTGTCGATGCTGGTGGTGCCAGGAGCGTGGGCGCTCAGCGCGCCGGCCTCCTCGGGCTCGTCGAATCTGATGGGTGGCGCCAATCCGTCAGCCGGTCCGGCGGTCGCGCCGGGCTTCGGAGGCCGCGGCATGCCGAGCCAGGGCTCCGCCGGAGGCCAGGGCTCATCGGGCCTGCCCTCCGGGATCCCGACGGACACGCAGGGCTTCCCCGGTGGGGACACCGGCTCGGCACAGGGCGGGATGCCGTCCGGGACGCCCTCGGGAATGCCCTCCGGTATGCCCGGCTCCGGTGCGGGTGGTCTGCCGAGCGGTGGTCAGGGGGGAATACCGAGCGGTTTCCCCAGCGGCATGCCCGGCACGTCCGGTGGTTCCGGCTCGACTTCCGGCGATCAGGAGATGCCCTCCTTCCCGGGCGGCTCCGGCGGGATCCCGCGCGGACTCGGCGGCTCCAGCGGCTCGGAACTCACCTCCGACCAGCGCAGGATCCTCGACTACGCCGTGCAGCACGCACCGAAGGCGCGGATCAAGCTCGCTGTGTCGGGCGGGGCCAACGCCACCAACCCGTTCATCCTGAACAGCGACGAGACGGTGATCGGCATGGGCGGCTTCACCAACTCCGACGACGCGCCGTCCGTCGACCAGCTCAAGAAGTGGACCAAGGACGGCGAACTGCGGTACATCCTTGGATCGGACGACTCCGGTGGCGGCGGCATGCGGCTCCCGGGCGGCACGTCGGAAGGCCCGAGCAAGCAGCGCTCCGAGTGGATCTCCGAGAACTGCGCCAAGGTGCCCGCGTCGGTCTACGGAGGCGCTACGACGTCCCAGCAGAACGCCGGCGGCGCGGCGCTCTTCGGCGGCAGCACCGTTCTGTACGACTGCGCCGCACGGTGAACCACGACAGAACGGACCGCGCAGCACGATGAACGAGCAGCCCTCCGACAGGCAGCGGTACAGGCTCCTCGTGGTCGAGGACGAGCCCAGTATCCGCACCCTGTTGGAGTCCACCCTCCGGCTCACCGGGTACGAGGTGAGCGGGGCGGAGGACGGTCAGTCCGCCCTCGTCGAGATCGAACGGCGGGAACCGCACCTGGTGCTGCTCGACGTGATGCTCCCCGACCTGGACGGGTTCGAGGTCACACAGCGGCTGCGGGCGGCCGGGAACGGCGTACCCGTGCTGTTCCTGACCGCCCGGATCGACGTCGACGACCGGATCAAGGGTCTGAGCTCGGGTGGCGACGACTACGTGACGAAGCCGTTCCACATCGAGGAGGTGCTCCTTCGCGTCGAGGCCATACTGCGCCGCACGGCCGCCCAGGGAACGGAACTGCTCCTTCCGGAGACCGTGATGCGCTACGCCGACCTCGAACTCGACGAGGGGGCGCACGAGGTGCACCGCGCCGGGCACTACGTTCCGCTGTCGCCGACCGAGTTCAAACTGCTCGCCTATCTGCTGGCCAACCCGGGCCGGGTGGTGAGCAGGGCCCAGATCCTCGATCACGTGTGGAGCTACGACTTCTCCGGGGACGCCCGCATCGTCGAGACATACGTCAGATACCTGCGCAGGAAGATCGACCGCTTCGAGCCGCCACTCATCCATACCGTGCGCGGCGTCGGCTACTGCCTGCGGCTGCCGCGCGGGGCGGCGGACCAGTGAAACCGTCGCTTCCCCGGCCGTCCGGATCCCTGCGTCGACGTCTGATCCTGGGCGTCACCACGCTGGCGACGGTCGCCGTCGTCGTCTCCCAGGTCTTCGGCTTCGCGGTACTGCGCTCGTGGCTCCTGGACCGCGTCGACCAGCAGCTCAACGACTTCCACGCCCCTGACCCTGCCTACTTCGACGCGAGCAAGGGGGGCATTCCCGGCGCCCGGCCCGGCATCCTGCCCTCGGACTTCCGCGTCTATTTCTACGATGCCGCCGGCCGCCGGGTGGACGCGTCGCTCGGTGCCGATGACACGCCGGGGCCGCGGATCGCGGACTCGGTGGCGGGGCTCGGCCTGCGGGACGGTCACCCGGCGACCGTCGACGCGGTCAGCGGCGACAACCGGTGGAGGGTGCTGCTGAGTTCCGGCCCGAACGACATGCACGCCGTCGTGGCCCTGCCGCTGGACACGGTCGACGGCGCCACCTCCAAGATCCTCTGGCTCAACGCCGTACTGCTCGCCGTGACCGTCGCCGCCCTGCTCGCACTGGGCCGCTGGGTCGTACGGCTCGGCCTGCTCCCGCTGACGCGCATGGAACACACCGCCGAGCGCATCAGCGCGGGGCAGCTCGATCTGCGCCTTCCCGACACCGATCCGCGGACCGAGATCGGCCGGCTCGGCCGGGTTCTGAACTCCATGCTGGAGCGGCTGCGCCAGGCGCTCGGGGAGCGGGAGGCGTCCGAGGCCCGCATGCGGCGCTTCGTCGCCGACGCCGGACACGAACTGCGCACCCCGCTCACCGCCATCCAGGGCTACGCACAGCTCACCCTGCGCCGCGAGCGTCTGTCGGCCGAGGAACAGAGCGAGGCCTACCAGCTCATCGCGCAGAACGCGGAGCGCATGGGCCTTCTCGTGGACGACCTCCAACTCCTCGCCGTGCTGGACAGGGAACCGTCGTACGAGAGCGCACCGGTGGACCTGCTCTCCCTGGCGGCGGACGCCGTACGGACCGCCGCCCTGCACGGGGCGGGCCATCCGGTCGACCTGGGACCGCTGCCGGACCCGGTGGGCGGCGGTGAACTGGACATGGTCGAGGCCACCGGCGACCCCCACCGGCTGAGGCAGATCGTCGAGAACCTGCTCTCCAACGCCCGCCTGCACACCCCGTCCGGCACTCCGGTCCATGTCAGGGTGGGCGAGACCCGGGTGAGCGCGGACACCTGCGGAGCGGACCGCCCGGGACGGACCAGCGCGTCACCACCCCTGCCGCACGGCACGCCGGTCGGCGTCGTCGAGGTGGCGGACGAAGGACCCGGACTCACCGCCCGGAACGCCGAGCACGTCTTCGAGCGCTTCTACCGCGCCGACCCCTCCCGCTCCCGCGCCCACGGCGGCAGCGGCCTCGGCCTCTCCATCGCCGCCGCGATCGCCGAGGGCCACGGCGGCCGGCTGGAGCTCGACACCGCGCCGGGCAAGGGGTGCACCTTCCGTCTCGTTCTCCCCGCGCAGCCTCCGGACGAACGGTTCGGCGGCACACCTCGCCCCTGACCGCCGCCGTGGCGTCTGCCCTTACGGTCATCGCTCCGGGTGAGGAGGCGCACGCCGCTCTGCTCCTCGCCGGCGGCGCCAGGGACGAGTACGAGGCGAAGAGCACAGCCTCACCCTCCACGCCAGCAAACTCGGCACCAAGGCCGGCGAGCCGATCGACGTCCCCATGCCCGTCGACACGCTGTACGCAGACGACGGTCAACTTGTCGCCCACTGGACGACGGCCTCCGGCTATGCCCTGGACTTCATCGTGTCGGAATAACAGACCTCGATCGGGGCCAGTGTCCTGCGGCCGGCCAGAACGCTCGAACGGCCAACTGAGGCGCCCAGCGTGCGACTTGGTGCCGGCACGCTGGGCGCTCGCTCATCGACGTCGCGCCGAAGGCCGTGGGTCGGCTGGCAGACGCGGACCGCGGTGGAGGCGCCCTCCCGCCTGCGGACGCACCCGGTGGCGCCGGGTTTGCATCCTGGTGGCAGCCGTCCGTTTCGACCCTGACGAGGCAAGAGCGTGGACGCGGCGCCCCGGAGATTCGCTCAGTCACCGACGGAACCATGACGGGACCCTGGCCCCTGGTCGCCGCCGCGACCGGGCTCATCCTCTCCGGCGCCTCCTCACGACGGTCATCCGCGATTACGGACGCGGGCACCGAGGGAGCGGTCTGCGGCCAGGAACTGCCCTCTCGGCCATGCCGGGTTCGGGGGCCTGGCACGCATTTCTGCGGCGTTGTCATCAGTCGCCAACGCCCTCACGCTCGAACAACCTCGCGCCTGGGACCGTATTTCGTTGGCGCCGTCCCCGCCTCGCAGCTGTCTGTGCCAGGCCCCCGGGCTCCGGTCGTGCCCGTCCGAACGACTGGCCCTAGCGGTCGACCTCGTACTGGCCGACCTCAAGGAAGTAGCGCAGCGCTTCTGGGGTGTTGTCGTTCAGGGCCGCGTTCGCCGCCGTACGCAGGGTGGGGCTGATGGTGGGATCGGCCAGCATCCGCGCGATGGTGACACGGTCGTCCTCGGCCTGGGCGAGGCGGAGGCCGGTTTCGAGGAATGCGCGCACGACCTCGGGGCTGCCGTTGTTGAGGGCCTTGTTGGCCTCACGGACGACGGCTTTGCCGCTGGCGGGGTTGGCGAGGATCCGGGCGATGGCGAATCGGTCGTCCTCGGCCTGAGCGAGGCGGTAGCCGGTCTCGAGCCAGGCGCGCATCTCCTCCACGGATCCGTTGTCGAGGAGCTTGTTCGCCTCTCGGGTGACGCGCTTGCCGCTGTCGGGGTCGGCCAGGATGCGGAGGATCGCGATGCGCAGGTCGTCCGCGTCCATCTCGTCGTAAGGGGAGACCGTGATCGCCGCGGCCACGGCGGCGGTCGACGGCGTTGCGGCGGTGGCTAAGGAGGGAGTGGAGAGCAGCAGGGCCGGAGCGAGGGCACCGGCGGCCACGGCGAGAGTCGCGCGGGACAGTCTCAAGGAGTCAACCACCTTTGTGTAGGTGTCGCGGAGTGCGACGGGAACATCATTACCGGGGGAGCCGGGCCGTGGCACCGTCCGGATCATGAAATCGGCGTTCACAGCCCTCTTCTCCGGCAGCCAGCGGGTCATCGCCCAGTACGGCGTGGGCCCCGAGTTCCGTGAGGCCCGCGAGGGTCAGCCGTCGACAGCCTGGACAATGTCCTGCGGGTCCAGACCGGTGAGTTGCGCGATGCGCTGCGCGGGAATCCCGGAGGTGAGCGCCCGGTGGACGAGTGACTGCCAGTCCTGGGTGGTGTCCCGGAAGCTGAGCAGTTCCGACTCCATGTCCGTCACGGAACGCGGCGCGCAGGCCTGCTCCACCCGCACCGTCTCCTCCTCGCTCAGGGGGACCGGCAGACGCTCCGCGTCGTCGGGAATGAGCACCTCGGCCCCGGACGGGACGATCCTGACGCACTCGGAGGAGGCGGGGACGCCGTGCGCGTGCAGCCATCCCGACACCGCAGGCGTCTCGGCACACTCCAACTCGCCGACAGCGGCCAGGGCCGCGCCCAGACGCGGATGACGCTCGGGGAGAACGAACAACAAGGCATCATCGGCCATGGTTGTGGCACCACCTTCTCGCAGAAGACTTGAACACGAACGTGATGCCAATACCCTCGGAAGGCACTCCGACCCCCAGTGAATCGCCAACTCACCCGGGTGGACGGCCAGGCCCGTCAACTGGTTGAGCAGGGTGACGAGGATGGCACCCGAACACACCGCGCAGCACCGCCCGTTCGGCCCGAGCGGACCCGCTCGGAGGAGTACCCCGTCCCGTTGTCCTCATGACTTCGGTGCCCTCGGGGAACGTGAAAGCCCCGGCTGGACGGGGGAGACCAGCCGGGGCGGTGTGGTGGCGTGCGGAGGGCGGTCGCCTCGCGGCGAAAGGCTCCATGGGGCTTCAGCCGAACGATCTTCCCCATGGGCTATGGGTGAGGCCCGGGGACACTGTCCCCTCCGCAGCCACATACAGATGAACAGCCAACTGTCCCTGCTTGTTCCGCAGTTGCTCCCGGGCGTCATGTGACCTGGGGCACCCACCCCGTGAGGCGAGGTTTCCGCGGACTCGGCCGCGTGGTCGGGCGTATCGCGGTCCGCGTCAGCAAAGGCACCGCCGTGGCCGAAGGACACCAGGTCGTCGAGAGCCAGGCCCCTGTTCATCTGAACCATGCGTGGTTCGGGTCGGTCGCCGCGAGCGCATCGGGTCAGGCCCGGGAGCGGTGGCGAGCCCGTTGTCGGTCAGGACGCGGCGGATCGGCGTGATGCCATGGGCAGCGAAGAACGCCACGGCCCGGTGCCAGAAGGCGTCCGCGGTCACGGCCTTCTCGTCGTCCAGGGCCTCGGTACAGGCGAGTCGCGCGTGGTCGACGAGCGCGGAGGGGGAGATAGGGGTAGCCGATCTCCTCGGGGCCGGGACCAGCGCGTTTGGAGGTGCGGGCGGCCTGGGTTCCCACGCCGTGCATGCGCCGGCCGCCGCCGGTGGGGATACGTCCGACAGGGTACGGCCGGCCCGCCTTCTCGGCGACAGGGCTACGACTGCAGGCCATTCACACCTGGCTCAGGCGGCGGGCTGTCGGGCACACCATCCCGAGCGGGCCGACCAGTCCGCAACCAGCTGGAGCGCGGCAGCCGCGGCGGACGCCGATCACCATCGGCGCGAAGCTCCCCAGGCGGCAGGCGGCAGGCGGCAGGCGGCAGGCGGCAGGCGGCAGGCGGCAGGCGGCAGGTGGCCCAGCGTGGTGGAAAGCTGCTTCGTCGGCTCAGGCAGTGGCGCTACCCGGCGGCGGTCACCCTCACATCGCTGCTGATGCCGACGTGACATTTGAAGACAGCTTCTGGCTGAGCGCGGTGAACCGTGAGGCCTATGTGTTGCCGGCACTCATGGATCAAGGGCTGACAGGGCTGCGATGCGAAAATGGACGTTTGTTCGCGCGGAATCGGTACAGACGATGAGCTGACACAGCCTTTATCCAGGAAGCGGAGAAGACCATGGGCATCATCGCGTGGATCGTCATCGGCCTGCTCGCCGGCATCATCGCCAAGGCCCTCATGCCGGGCAAGGACCCGGGCGGCATCATCATCACCATGCTCATCGGCATCGCCGGCGGTCTGCTCGGCGGCTGGCTCGGCAAGGTGATCTTCGGCGTCGACTCGATCGACGGGTTCTTCGACATCTCGACCTGGATCGCCGCGATCGTCGGCTCCTTCATCCTGCTCGCCCTCTACCGCGTCGTCACCGGCAACCGGCATTCGAGCCGTCACGCCTGACCCGCTGAAAGCACTGCACGTGCGACGCGCCGGACGGCTCCCTCCTGTTCACAGGACGGGAGCCGTCGGTCTGTCAGGGAGCAACAGCAACAGCCCTACGGCTTGGCCTGGCGACGTCTTGTTGTCTCGTGAGGCGTCTGCAGGGGCGTCCTGCCTCTCCGAGTGGGCGAGGACCAGCACGCCGTCACTGTCCACGATCACCTGCTTGTCGGCAGCCGGAGCGTCGGCTTCAGCCACTTCAGCCAGCGCCGGTGCCCGGACACTGGCCCGTACTGCGGTCCGAGCCAGGTGGAGCTCGCGGCGAGCACCCTCGGGGCGGTTGCGGCCAGAGCGCCGATGAGGCGGGAGATGGCCGGATCGAAGGCAACGGGGCCAACATCTCGGGCTCGGTCCACAGCATCGCCGCATCCGCTGGACAAATCCCGCCCAGCGCGACATCGCGCAGGGCCTTGGCCCGTGACGGCGCGGGTGTCCCACTCGCGTGGGCGGTGGTCGTTGCGGTGGCTACGCGCTCGTCGCTGGCCTGCCCGGACTCGGCGTTGCAGGGGGTATCGGCCTCCGTGGACATGAACGCGTCGGCGAATGTCTTGACCACAACGCCCGGCGGATCCGGACAGGCCACAGCGAGATGGTCCTCGGTGAGGGGATGCAAAGACCGCACCGTCAGGTGCGGTCATCGTGCTGATCCCTTTCAGCGCATCGACATCTCGACGATCAGCGGCTGGCCGCTGATCTATGAATCGCCCCAAGACACTCAAGCTGTCTGTTCGCGTGTTTACCGCAACACGCTTTGTGCGGGGTGATGCGGTCAGCGGCGGCCGCGGAATTTGCTCAGCAGGCTCTTTGCCTGGCTCCGGCGACGGGGGTCGGCTGCGGCCCGCCGCGCCTGCTCGGCCGTACGACGCCCTTGAGGGCTCTTTGCGAACTGCTTGATACGTTCCATCATGCTTGACATGCGAAATCCATCCCTCCGTACTGGCGAGTGCTTTCCCCGATTCGGCTACCCCTTGTGGGGCGACTCAGCCCTCCCAGCTGTTGGGATGTGCGGCTCTCGCGGACGGATGGCGGGGCGGGCGGCATTCGACGGCTGGCGCTAGCGAGCTCGAGCCCCAGCCGGGGATCGGATCGCGCTCGGCGTCGCCGCTCAGTTGCCGTCGAAGCCGCCCGAGTCCACGTCGGCGCTGTCTCCGCTGTCCCCCGTCGGAGATACCCGGCGGCCCGGCCGCTTCGCGGAGCCGTGTTCTCACCTTGTCGGAGACGACCGTCGCGGTGATCCCGCCCGCTGTGCAGGCCATCATGAGGGCCACCCCCGAGAACAACGCGGCTGCCCACGGCGGGCTGTTCACGCCCACGTCGAAGAACATGAACAGGCCCGCGTCCGGGAAAACACCGAAGATCCACGAACCGCAGACGACAACCACCGTCAGTCCCTGGCGGAGATCGACGGCGAGATCACCGGGCGTGTCGACGTCGCCACCACCTGCCCGAACTCTCCGCTTCCACCGGGCCTTTCCCGTCTTCCCGAACTCGGCGAGTACTACGCCTCACCGGCCCCAGCACGCTCCTCCACGCCACCCGGCCGCGACTTCGTCCACGGCGTCGGTACGGTCGGCAAGGCGGCGCTCCCGGCCCCCGACTCCCTGATCGTCGTCGGCAACAGCCCGGACCAGCTCGTGAGGCAGCAGCACGACGGCACCCCGGACACTCGATCACCACCGTCACCCCCAGCAGCTGCAACGGCACGAACTGAACGGTCAGGGCCTGTGGACCGGCGGGACCCTCAGGGGATGTGCAAGGGCCGTAGCCCGTCGACCGGTTCGGGGCGATGCACCCCGCGTGGCCGATACCCGAGGTGGTCCGACCGCCCCACCAGATCTGCGAGGAGCCAGATGATGGCCAGCCACATCTCCGTTCCCTGCAGGCCTGGTTCCGGGCCAGGCCCCGCCGTACCCGGTCCGAATCCGAAGCCATTCCCGTCCTGCCAGGCCGCCAGAGCCGCGGTGAGTCGGCGTTCGGCCCAGGTCCGGATCTCGGCCGCCCGGTAGCTGTCGTCGCCGCGGTCCCTGCCGCCCAACTGCCTTGTGCACAGCCACAACGGGTGCGCGACGTCCAGTACGTTGCAGGCGTTCCCGCGGCCCGCGCCGAAGTAGCGGGCGTCCCGGCTGTGGTCCAGCACCGCGTCCACGACTCGCTCCGGATGTGGAACGGGCATCCCGAACTGCGCGAAGGAGCCTCGTGTGAGCCGGTAGTAACCGTTCACCACCTGGAGGCGGCCGGCGGTGGTCGAGGGGCTGCCCCACATGCCGGTCCAGGGGTCGGCCCGGGTGAGGAGCCAACCGAAAAGGGCTTCGAGCGTGCCCGGAGTGAGGTGGGCGGTGGCGGGGTGCCGGAGGTTCCAACGGGCGGCTGTGGCCCAGGAGTCGATCCAGGCGCCCGCGCCCCAGGCGCTGTCCCGCCAGGGCAACCCCTGCAGGCGTGTGACGAGTTGACTTGCCGTCATGTCGCTCACACCACAGATCGGTTGGGGGAGCGAAGCGCCCAGGAGATCCAGCGCGTAGCCCACCGACAGGACGTGGTACAGGGCCGGGCCCTCGCCGATGAAGCCGTCGACGTCCCTGGAGGGCGGCTGCTCGCCGAGTTCGGGTATGAGTCCGGTTGCCCGGTCCTGGAGGGACGCCAGGCGCTCGATGTGTTGCGTCCTGTCCAACTGCTCGGGTGCGGACGACAGCAGCAGATCGGCGATCTCCACCGCGTCGCAGTGTGCCCGCACGGTGGGTGCGGCGCCGGGGCGGTCGGTGTAGCGGTCGCCGTTCCAGCAGCGGGCCAGGATGCCGGCGGCCTGGGAACGGGCGGTGTCGGCGAACCGGGCCAGAGCAGCGCCGTCACCGTCATCGCCGCGCGGGGCGCTCGGCCGCTCCCGGCCTCCCGTCTCGCGGCGGTCCCGAATCCGCCGCGCCGGATTCCCCGCCGCCACCGTCCACGCCGGAAGGTCCTTCGTCACCACCGCACCGGCGCCGATCACACAGTGGTCGCCGATCGTGACTCCGTCAACGACAACCACCTGGGAGCCGATCCAGACGTCGTCGCCGACGGTGATGCCGCGGCTGGTCTGGGGTTGCCGGAAGACCGGCTGGTCGGGGGCCATCGAGTGGTTGAAGCCCAGAAGCGACGTGTGGGCGCCGATGCGTACGCCGGTGCCCAGGGAGACGGTGCCGCGGACCACGGTGAACGGGTTCAGGGTGCAGTCCGTGCCCGTGGTCAGGGTGCCGGTGACGTAGGCGTGGGCGGCGATGTACGAGTCGTCGCCCAGTCGCAGGAGGTCGGGGAACACCGCCGCCGACTCGGCCACGTAGCACCGCTCGCCCACCTCGCTGTCCCCGCCGAGGGACCGTTGCCGCTCCCACTGCGCGGCTCGCCGCTCCTCCGTGGCCTCCTTCTCGAACAGCCAGGGGCAGTGGTCGAAGCGGTCGGAGGAGCGTTCGGACGACTGCTGACGGTGATCCATGAGAGCACGCTAGGCAGACGCGTGGCGCGCGAGGAAGAGTGCCTGGTTGCCGGACCGGCCGGTGCGTACCAGGTCCAGGTCCAGGTCGTGACCGGCGACGCCTCCCGCCTGGACCACTACGAGGACATGGGGCATCCATCACCCTCATGACCCGTCGCCTCACCCGCTGACCGGCAACCCTCCGTCACCGCACCGGTCGGCCAACGGCTCATGGCGAACCCGTGGACCGGAGACAGCGTCTCAGACGGAGCGGACCCGCCAGAGCCATGCTGCCGTGCCGGCCATCAGGGCGAGCATCGCCAGGTTTGCCAGGAGAGCCGGGGTGCCGGCCTCCGGGCCGCCGGTGGACAGGTTCCAGGTGCTGATGATGACACTCGGCAGGACGGCTGCGAGCAGTACGCCAGTGGTCTTCTGGACGGCGGTCCAGTGCAGTGAGGTGCAGAGAAGGACCGCGCCGGTGATGCGGAACAGGACGCCGAAGAGCTGCCCGGGGTGGTCGGGGAAGACCATCATGAAGGGCATCGAGAGGGTGAGCATCAGGAGCGGCACCAGGGGGTGCACCCTGCCGCGCCGGGCGGGTGCACCGGCATTGCTCCGGGCCGGGGCCCCCTCGGCCCCGTTGCCTGCCTCGGCCAGCGCCGTCGCCGCGATCGTGCGGGGGTCTCCCAGCTCCGCCAGGACCTTGCCGATCGTGGCGTCGGGGCGTTCGGCGCGTGTCACGTCGATGTGTTCGGCGAGGTCGGCGAGGAGTTCCTGGCGACGGTCTGCGGGAAGCGCGGAGGCCTCGCGCTCGACGGCGGAGAGATAGTCGCGTACAGGATTGGCAGAGGTCTTCATGAGAGGTCTCCGGTGGAGGGGTGCGGGGTGGTCAGGAAGGCGTCGACGGCGTTGCGGAAGCCGGGCCAGACGCGGGTGAACTCGTCGAGTGCGGCCCGGCCGCTGTCGGTGAGCGCGTAGTAGCGACGGGGTGGTCCGGAGGCGGACTCCTGCCAGGTGGTGGTGACCAGGTGGTCGCGGCGGAGCCGGGAGAGCAGCGGGTAGACCGTGCCCTGGCCGGTGGCCAGCGCGCCGGAGTCCTCCAGGGCGTGGAGGAGTTCCACGCCGTAACGGGGACGGTCGCGCATCAGGGCGAGGACGCAGTACTCCAGGACACCCTTGCGCAGCTGGGCGGCTGCCCGGGCCTGCTTGGTCGAATCACCTGGTTCCATGCGATGCAAGATACCTGGTGGAGCAAGGGGATGGGAGGCCTTCCTCGTGATCCTGAACTCTGCGACGAGATCGGGCAGTTCACGAAGGAGGCCGTGGGATTGAGCGTGCTGGTGCCGGCGGGCGAGCGGAAGGTGGTCGAGGAACTGTCACGCTTTCGGACAACCTTCTACGGGAGCGAGCGGCGATGGTCTTGTTGCCGGCCGAGTCCAGGTACCGGCGCACGGTCGGCAGGAGATCCGTGCGGGTGGCGGGTGCGGCGGCGACGAGTCGGCCCAGCTGTCGTTCCGCGTAGTCGGCGCTGCGGGGGCTTTCGCGAAGCGGTCGTGGGAGGTCACGCAGTCACGTGGCAGTGCTTCCCTCGTGAAATGTTCAACGCCCCGATGACGGCGGCGGTGTGCCCCCGCTCTTCGTTTTGGAGCTCACGTATCCCTGCTCTCCGCTCCAGCACTGTGGGTCCGCGCGGAGCGCACACCTGTGGTGACGATATGCTTACACGCTGGACCGGATTCCCCGTGCTGTCGTCGAGGGGGCCGGAGTACGGGAGTAGGAGCCGGTTGAGTCAAACGCGGAGGCGAGAGGGAGGCAATGGGATGCGGCAGGCAGGTGTGCTCGATGTCGGATGTCACAGTGCTCTGCTGACGGTGGTGCGGCGGCGCCCGGGTGCGGTGCTGGAGCCGGTGTTCTCCCGAAAGGTGCGGCTGAGTCTGCACGAGACCCTCGACCGCAAGGGGCGTCTGGACAAGATCGGCATGAAGAGTGTCGAGCGGGCTGTGGCCGAGGCCGTCGCCGCCGATCCGCGTCCGCGTGGACCGGAAGTGTTCGCGTTCGCGACCTCCGTCATCCGGGACGCGCCCAACCGTGACGAGATCATCGCGCGAGTGGCACGCACTACCGGTACCCGCCTGCGCGTGCTGACCGGCGAGGAAGAGGCGCGGTTGGCCTATGTGGCGGCCCGCCAGTGGGCCGGCCCGAAGGCTGGGCGGTTGCTGGTCCTGGACATCGGCGGCGGCACCGTGGAGATCGCCTCCGGCACCGGAGACCAACCCCGCGTCGTCCACTCGCTGCCGCTGGGCGCCCGCAGGATCACCCGGGACTGGCTTCCCGGCGGCACAGTGCCGTCCCGACGTTCTCTGGCAGAGATGCGACAGCACCTCCGCCAGTCCCTGGAAGCCGTCCCCGGCCTGCCGCAGGCCGAGCTGGGAGGGCGGGTACTGGCCTGCTCCAAGACCTTCGAACAGCTTGCCCGGCTCGCCGCTGCCCAGGGCAGGACACCGCGCGCAAGACGGCGGCTGACGCTGGCCCAACTGCGCACGTCGGTCTCTCTGCTGGCCGACGCGACACCGTCCCACCGGGCCAAGCTGCCGGGCATCTCCCGCCACCGCGCCGAGCAGTCCCTGGCCGGAGCCTTGATCGCCCAGTCCCTCATGGAAGCCTGCGGGGCCAAGAGCGTCGAGATCTGCCCCTGGTCCACACGGGAAGGGCTATTGCTCGAACACCTCGGCGTGGCTCCCACTCCGGTCGGCCGCCCCCGCCTCGTCGGCTGAGCCCAGCGGACCTTGTCCCCCGAAGGCTTTCCCCGTTCGGCATCCACCTCCCTGGTCGCGCTGCCTGACCCCTCCCACCGCTCACCGCTGCAACGGGCACATCGGCCGTGAGCGGGCAGCGATCCTTTGTACCGCGTCGGGCCGGGGCCGGGTACGGCGTGGGCGACTGCGACAGGCGACGGCGGCGAGCCACAGGCATGGCGGCGGCGAGCTCGCGGTCGCCATCCCCGAATCCTTCGGTTCGTTCGCGGGCCTCGAAACGCAGCTCACCAAGCCCGCCGCGACCACAGGGTTCGGGCTGAGGACCCTCGCCCACGGATCGCTCAGCGGTCACCTGATCGTCGAGCAGTTCTACGGTCACCAGAGCGGCGTCGGCGAGGGCTCGACCCGGATCCTGGTCTTCGACGCCCGGGAGCACGCCTTCTCCCTGCAGCACAAGAACCAGACAGGCGACTTCACCGACGTCATGTGGGCCGTCGTCAACTGGCAGGACGTGGACCGGCGTTACGCCGACGTCAAGGAGCGCGGAGACGAGGAGCCCGGCGACAGCCTGCTCCTGGCGTCGTGACGGCGCCGGGGGCGCGCCCAGAAGTCCCGTTCGTGGTCGTCTTCTCAACCTCACCTGCCGGGCGGTATGACGAAGGGCTCCCGCGAGGGACGTGACGTGCGGGAGCCCTTCGGCTTCTCCTGGGCGTAACAGGGGTTTCAGACAGCGGGTGTCGGCGAGAGGACGTGGTCGCCGACCTTGTCAGTACTCAGGCAGAGGGAGCAGACGGCGGCGTCGTGCGTTCGGCAGGCGGCCACGTCGGGGCGCTCGAACTCCTGTCGGCACACGTGGCACTCGTACGTCACGGCGCTGGGGTTGCCGTCCCCGTCGAGGAGCGGCGCGTCGATGCCGTCATCGGTGCGGCGCAGGTAGTACTTGCCCTTGGTGACGACCGCCATGAGCGGAGTGAGGACGAAGGCGATGACGGCCGCGGCCACGGGGGAGTACGGCTGGAGGGTGTCGCCGAGGGCGTGGAAGTACATGGCGATGGACAGCCCGGACGCGGCGACGAAGGCCACCACACCCACCGGGTTGACCGCGTAGAGCATGCCCCGGCGGAACTCGGGCTGGAGCGGCGACAACTTGAGGAGGTACTTGTTGACGCCGATGTCGGTGGCGACGGTGACGACCCAGGCGATGGCGCAGTTCGAGTAGAAGCCGAGAATGTCGTTGAGGAAGCTGAACATGTCGGCTTCCATCAGGGCGAGCGCGAAACCGAGGTTGACCAGGACGAAGATCATGCGGCCGGGGTAGTGCTTGGTGACGCGGGTGAAGGAGTTGGTCCAGGCGAGGGAGCCGGAGTAGGCGTTCGTCACGTTGATCTTGATCTGGCTGATGACGACCAGAGCCACGGCCAGCGGTAGCACCATCCAGGACGGCATCATCGCGTCGAAGGCGCCGCGGAACTGCTGGATCGGCTCGGGGGCGGCGTCCGCGCCGACCTTGGCGAGGATGTAGACGGCGAGAAACACACCGATGGTCTGCTTCAGCGCGCCGAGCACCACCCAGCCGGGACCGGCCATGACCACGGCCGTCCACCACGTGCGCTTGTTCGCCTCGGTCTTGGGCGGCATGAAGCGCAGGTAGTCGATCTGCTCGCCGATCTGCGCGATCAGCGACAGACACACCCCCGCGCCCAGGAGCACGGACGCGGTGTTGACGCCGCCTTCGCCGTCGGTGCCGGCGTAGGAGAGGAAACGGTCGATGGTGCTGGGGTCGGTGGAGACGAGGTAGACGAGCGGGGCGACCATCAGGACCAGCCAGACGGGGGTCGTCCACACCTGGAGCTTGCTGAGCGCCTTCATGCCGTAGATGACCAGCGGGATCACCATCAGCGTGGAGAGGGCGTAGCCCAGCCAGAGCGGCAGCCCGAGGCCCAGTTTCAGGCCCTGGGCCATGATCGAGCCTTCGAGGGCGAAGAAGATGAAGGTGAAGCTCGCGAAGATGACGCTCGTGAGGACCGAGCCGTAGTAGCCGAAGCCGGAGCCGCGGGTGATCAGGTCCAGGTCGATGTTGTAACGGGCGCCGTAGTAGGCGAGGGGGAAACCGGTGACGAAGATGACGACGGCGGCGACGGCGATCGCCACGAGCGCGTTGCCGGTTCCGTGGGCCAGGCCGATGCCGGCGCCGATGGAGAAGTCGGCCATGTAGGCGATGCCGCCGAGCGCCGTGGTGGCTACCACCATCGGAGTCCACCGGCGGTAGCTGCGGGGAGCGAAGCGGAGTGTGTAGTCCTCCAGGGTCTCCTTGGTCGCCTGGCTGGTCGGGGAGTCCGGTGCTGCGGCGGTCTGAGGTGACTCAGTGGTGCTCATGGGCAGCCCTTCGGGGATGTGGGGATGCTTCCTGCGGGTGCGGTGAGCGGTGGTGCGCCCCCGGCAGGCGGCGTCGGCAGCCAGGGAGTTGTGGGGGCCCGGGCGTAGCTTCCGGGTTTTCAGAAGTTGTCGGCGTGCAGAGCCGTCTGCGTCATGGCATGCCGGGCGCGTTCCAGGACCACGGCCATCGAGGCGCCGACGCGGGCGTGCCGGGCGTGGTGGGTGGCATCGAGACGGCCGGCGCGGACGAACCCCGTGATCTGGATGTGCTCGGTGACGTTCGTCGCGAGGCGGCCCCGGGTGAGGAAGCCGTACGTCCGCACCCGCCGTCCGCGCTCGCCGGGCGCCACGAGCGCGGGCGTGAGGGCGGGGTTGCCGGCGCCTCGGGAGAGTTCGGTGTGGCAGCGCTCGTCCTGGACGACGAAGCGCGGGTCCGGTGTCTGCGGCTGCTCGCGCATCGCGTACCAACGGTGCGGTCCGGCTTCGGTGACGGTCGGATCGTGGTGCACGGAGGGGCCCTCGACCGCGCGGGCGATCCCGCGCAGTTCGAGGGTGATCCGAAGTTCGTAGTAGTCCTTGAGCCGAGTGAGGCTGGGGCTGGGGATCGGGACGCAGAATCCGCCGCCACCGCGCTCGATCAGGTCGTCGGAGGCCTGCCGCGCCAGTGCCCCGCGTACCGGGGTCCGTGACACCCTGCCCCGAGCGGCCGGCCGCGTGTCGGTCAGCCTCCCGCGCGGGCCGGACCCGCCGTCGACTGCGGCCGCGCGGAGCTTCGTGTGGACCGTCTCACGCAGCGGGGGAGTGGGTGGTGCAGCCGCATTCGGCCTGGTGTCCGAGTGCGTACACAGCTCCGAATCCATGAGCGGACACGCTAGAAATCGCGTGTTTCCCGAAGGGTCCGCGTGGCGTGAACGGCTCGTTTCCGTGGTCTCACCCGCCGCGTGGACGGCAGGCCTCGGTCCGGCCAAGGCTCATCGAGGCCCCGGCCAGGCCGCCACCCAGGGGATGCCGCAGCCTGTGGCCGCCGCCAGTTCCTGCGAGGTTGTTCCTCGGCCGCTCACTCGCGCAGCCCCACAGCGACGTCCCGGGCACCGACCCTCTCGGCGGCGGTGACGGCACTCCGCAGGGTCTCGTTCGTGCCGCTTCAGGTCACGGGAATTGCAGGACATCCCTTTGACCGGTGCTCCGGCTGCGAGGCACTGGGGAGGTCTGCGCCGGTGTCCGCGTTGCGTCGGGTGTGCCTGACACCGTGCCAGTCCAGGCACATGATGGTGGCGTCGTCCCGGAGGTGACCGTTGTTGGCGGCGACGACGTTCGCGATCACCGTGCGGGCGGCTTCACGCGGATGCAGGTCGGCGGTGCCCACGATCAGGTCCTCCAGGTCCACGGTGGCGGCACCGCGTTCGAGCATGCCGTCGGTGAGCAGGAACAGCCGGTCGTCGGCCCGCAGGTCCAGTTGCTGGACCCGGTAGGCATGCGGAAAGCGGAAGCCGAACGGCATGTCCACCTCGACCTTGAGCTGCTCCACCTTCCCGTCGCGCAACCGCAGTGGCCAGGGGTGGCCCGCGTTGACGAACTCGGTGTCGCCGTTGAGCAGGTTGATGCGCAGGAGCTGACCGGTGACGTATCCCTGCCCGCCGTGGTCGAGCATCGTCCGATGCGTCTGCCGGGCCTGTTCTGCCAGATCGGCGCCCGCCCGTCTGGCCCCGCGCAGGGCTCCGATGGCGAGGGTGGCGAGCAGTGCGGCGGCGACATCATGGCCCATGGCGTCGGTGACGGAGAGCTGTACGGTGTCGCGGTCGATGGTGTAGTCGAAGGTGTCGCCTCCGACATGGTCGGCGGGCTCAAGTGCTCCGGCGACCGTGAACTGTGCGGCTTCGCAGGCGAGGGACGAGGGAAGCAGCCGGTGCTGGATTTCTGCGGCCAGGCTCAGCGGTCTGGTGCGCCGGCCCCACTGGTACACGTCGGTGTACGAGCGGTTCGCGATGACGATGTAGGCCAGGGCGTGCGCCGTCTCGCCGATCTCCCGCATCGCCGTCTCGTCGGGGGCCTTGGGCAGGAAGAGTTCCAGCAGACCGATGGCGTCACCCCGGTTGGTGACCGGAGCGACGACCCGCACCGAGCTGGTGCCGGGGATGGCCTCCGTGGCCGGCTGCTGGGTCCGGATCACCTCGTCGTACACGGTGCCCGGCAGGCCGATGCGGCGGGCCGGTTCGTCGGTCTCCACGTCCCCGGCGGCGCCGAGGCGCACCACTGACGTTCCGGTGAAGTCCGTGATGAGGAAGGAGACCCTGCTCGCGTCGAGGCTCTGCCTGAGCATGTGGGCGACGACGTCGAGCGACTCCACCGGCGGTGCGGTCTCCGCCGCGGCCAACGCCCCGCCCAGCCCCAACGTCCGCGGGCGCTCCTCGTTGCCCGAGGCACACCGAGGACCGATGATGCTGTCCGCGTCCGGCGGATCTGCGCTAACCAAAACCTCTCCCGTTCCCTGATCGCCGCCCCCCTTCTCGCCGGAAGCGACGTGGCGTCGGTGGTCCGGTCGCGAAGACGCGGCCGGGAACGCACCCTTGCCCCATCACGCAATTCTTCCCGTCTTGGTCCAGCACAGACCTCTCAGCTTGTCTGCACCGCCCGCGGGCGGGGCATGGCCGACCGCCGGGCCGGTCCGCTCAAGCGCCCGCAGACCGGCCCGGACAACTGGGCATGGTGGGCTGCGTGTGGCCGTTGGGCCCACCCGTCGCCCGGGTCATCACCGGCCTCTACGGCGTCGCAGTGCAGGGGAAAGGGTCGGCGATCAGCTATGGGAGAGAGCGAACGAGACGAGGAAGCCGCTGACGGTGATCAGCCCGATCGCCAGGTGGGCGTCGTTGAACGCCTCGGGGATCATAGTGTCGGCGATCATGGCGAGGATCGCCCCGGCCGCCACTGCGGTCACCGCGGCGATCACGGCGGGGGAGAAGGAGCCGACCACCGTGTAACCGAGGACGGCCGACACCGTGCTCGCGGCCGTGATCGCGGCCCAGACACCGAAGACGTAGCCCCGGCTGCGGCCGGCCTTCCTCATACCCGCCGAACTGGACAACCCCTCGGGAACGTTGCTGATGAACACCGCCGCCACCGTCACCAGACTGACCGCGCCGCCATCCAGCAGGCTGACGCCGATGACCGCGGACTCCGGCACACCGTCGAGCAGCGCGCCGAGCGCGAGCGCGCTCCCGGACCCGCCCTGCTCGGACTCCGAGGGCTGCGCCTCCGCCGGTTCGTGACCGGAGCGCTTGCGGTGGCGCGCTCCCCGACAGGCCAGCCACACGTTGCCCCCGGTGTAGGCGAAGGCGCCGATGAGGGTGCCGACGACAGTGGGAGCGAGCCCCGCCTGGTCGTACGCTTCTCCCACCAGCTCGAAGGACACCGCCGAGATCAGCACCCCGGCCCCGAAGGCCATCACGCTCGCGATCACCTTCTGCGGTACCCGTAGCCCGTACCCCAGCGCAGCACCGAGCAGCAGCGCCGAGCCCGCCACCAACCCCCACAGTCCAGCCTCTACCACTTCAGCCATGCCGAACCATCTACCCGTTGTCGATGTGGATCAACAGTCGGCCGAGGCCGCCCGGCGAGGTCGCCCTGGTGCGCGTTCCACGGGTCACCGGTGCCATGAGTCAAGACGTGGATGCCTCGCCGTGGCCACCTTCCTGGTCACTGCCTCCCGAGGAGCTCGCAAGGCCTGTCTGACCCTTCTCGGACAAGGTCTGCGGACCTGGCCGACACCGGCCAACTGCTGCCGTATCGCCCTGGACGGAACCAGCGCCCAACTCGTCAACGACGAACCGCACCTGACCGTGAACCTGTCCTTCGGTGTCGCCGGGCCGGGACCCTCACCAGGTGCAGGATCTCGGCCCGCGCACCGGTGACGCCATGGAGCTCCGTTCCGACGGAATGCAGGAACGCGAACCGGAGACGGCCGACCTGCCAAGCCTCATCCGCGAGAGGGCCATCGAGCATCCCCGCGAGGTCGTGCGCACACTGGTTGCCGGCGCCTTCCCCCCCCGGCAGCTGCGAGACGATGCCACCGTCCTTTGTCTGGATTGGCACGCCCCCCGTTGCGGCGGGCGCCGCGCGAACGCCGGAGCTTCGTGACGTCCGCGCCTCCGGGCGTCCGCAGCCTGAGAGAGATCACGCAAGCCGCAGCACCAGGGCCGCTGGTCCGACTCGGACATGGTCACCGCGACCGCCGATGGCGAGGTGATGGCCCTGGCCGACAGGGTCGGATCGAGATACCTGGACCCTGGACACCGAGGTGACCGTGGGGTCCTCGATGTACTACAGCGGCGCCTGGTCCAAGCGGCCGTGGCCCTACCTACGGGGACTGAGCCGGTTCAGGTTCCGGAAACGCACGTCAGCGGGGCATCCGGGCGGACCGGGTCCCCCTGCTCCTGTCGGTTTCCTTCGCCGCCGCAGCGGCAGCCAGTGCGAGCAGCAGTCCGATGATGCCGACGATGACGTTGTTGACGACGCTGCGCGTGGTGTCCACGTTCCCTGCCACCACCCACGGCGCGACGATGGTCCACGCTCCGAGCAGCGCCGCTGCCCACGCCCGGGCGTGCGTGCGCTCATAGGCGTGGCCGAAGCCGCTCAGCAGGAACGCGTACGCGATACCGGCGATGAGGTTGTTCACGGCCAAGGTGCTGAAACCGTTGAAGCCCGCGATCCAGGGCGATGCGGCCAGGTACAGGCCGGTCACCATGGCCAACGCCTCGACGGCCTGGCCTTTTCGGGTCGACGCCGCTCGCTCGGCCCGGGCGTGGCGTTCCCGCATCTCCACAATGTCCGGGTGTGAATCCATAGGGGTGTGGGTCTGGTCGGTCATGCTGGCCTCCCGCGTCAGGGGCCCGCGCGCTGTGCGGCCCATTGAGCGACGGGTACCCCGCCAAAGACGTCAAAACCACACATTTCCGACTAAAGCATTTCGCCCTGCCCGCGAGCCGGACGGTCATCGGCGCTGCACGTGGTGCCGCCCGGCACCAGCCGCGCGCACGGTGTCCTCAGCCGTGTCGCCCGGGCCGGGACTGCCTCCCGGGCACCGGCCCGACCCTGGTGCGTCTCCGCACCGCGGTGTAACAGCCCCATCCAGGCATTCGAAGGGAGGACTGGTCCACCCCTTCGGGCGTGGGCGGTGACCGGGGAAACCCGATGGCCGAAAAACATGGCCACGACACCCTGAGGTCCGGATGAGGCACGGCGACAGCGGTAGCCCACTTGGGGACACGTCGGCGAGACCGGCCCGAGTCGGCTGCCACCACGGGGCTCATGCACCTGCGTCACCGTGCACCCGACGGACCCTGACACCGCCCGCCTGCGTCGCCTTCGGCGGATACGAGCAGGGGCAACCTGCGGGTGACACGGACGGCGGAGAGCCCTGGGCCAACCGCCACCGCTCTGCCACGCGCTCCGATCCGCGCCCTGGCGAACATCCCCAGCGGACGACGCTGCTCAAGGGCCCGACCCTGCTCGGTCGACGACTGGTTCTGGATGGACGAGCCACTGGTCTGTGTGACTCACTCACGCCGGACGTGGCAAGGGCAGCCCGCGCCGCGTTCACGCTGTACGGGAGTGTCGTACCGTACGCGAAGGAGGGGTGGCCGCGGCGATCAGCCCGGCCACCCCTCCCCGCTGTCATCCTCAGCCGCGATCCGGCACCTTGATCGAGTAGATGCCGCGGCCGTGCGTTGCCGCGTACAGGGTGCGGCCGTCGGGGCCGAGCTTCAGCTGGAGCACGGAGACGGCCGGGAGGTCGCCGACGCGCTGCCATGTCGTCCGGCCCGGCGCGCGGTAGACGACGCCGAGGTCGGTGCTCACGGCGAGGCCGCCGTGCGGTGTGACCACGGCGGAGTCGGCGGGCACGTCGGGGAAGTTCTTCGAGACGTCCTTCCAGGTGGTGCCGCCGTCCTTGGACTCGAAGACATGGCCGACGCCCGCACCCGGCCCCTCGGTCCACTTCCGGGAGAAGCCGTTGACCGTGAGGAACACGTGGTCGGCGTTCTTCGGGTCGACGGCGAAGCCGCTGAGGTAGCGGTTGGGCACGGTCCCGTCGACGGGAAGCGTGAGGTCGTGCCAGCCGGTGCCGTCCGCGTTGCCCACTGAGATGCCGCGCGTAAAGCCCTGGTTGTTGCAGGGGCCGCACCAGGCCGCGTAGACCTTGCCGCCGGAGGCCGCGACGGCCGTCGCGGTGTGGCCGGCGCCGAGGTCGTACACGCTGGTCCACTCGTCGCCGCTGCGGATGGCGTACCCGTGGGTCTGCACCCACACGTGACGGCCGCCCGCGATCCACGTCGAGGGGCTCTTCGCGTCGGCCGCGAGCGGGGCGATGAAGCGCGCCTCGCCGGTGGCGTTGTCGGCCGGGGCGACGTTGTAGGACGTGACCTTGGAGGCGTCGTCGATCCAACTGCCGTCGTTCACGGCGCAGTTCTGGGTCACCTGGATGGAGAGGTAGACGTACTCCTCGGCGATGTTGCACCCGTTGGCCGGGTCGGTGAGGGTGTCACCGCCGTCGCCGCCGAAGTTGGAGCCCATCACGCGGTCGTTGCTGCGCAGGACGGACTGGCCGTTGTCCTGGAGGCCGCCGGTGACGGAGACGCCCCCGTGGTCGAGGTCCTTGCCGATGCCGACCGAGTAGTACTGCAGGGTGTCGATGGTCCCGTCGTTGAGAGAGGTCCAGTCGGTGGCGTGCCCGGAGGCGTCCTGCCGGCCGTGGAGCGGTCGCTTGTAGACGCCGCCGTCGTTGCCGACGTACACGAAGCTCCTGCCGTGGTAGCGGCCGATCGCGACGCCGTGCTGGTCGGAGTGGGTGGTCTGGTCGCAGTCGCCGGTCTGCTTGGCCGGGTCGATGCTCCAGCAGGAGAACCCGAAGTTCCAGTACGGGCCGACGGTCGACCAGGTGCCACCGCCGTCCTTGGACTCGTAGACCTCCTCAAGCCCCGCGTACACGTGCTGCGGGTCGCTCGGGTCGACGGTCAGGAACTGGTTGTACCAGGCCTGGACACCGGGCATGTAGCCGCTGGACGTCAGTGCCGAACCGGAGGCGGCCAGGCCCTGGTAGTCGGCGATCTTCGTCCAAGGGCCCGTCGGGGAGCCGGACTTGGAGACGTAGAAGCCCTCCAGGCCGCTGTCCGGGTTGGTGTTGAGCTGCTCCGGTGACTGGTCGATGGCGTAGTAGCGGGAACCGTCGGCGGAGCGGGCGAAGGTGACGTTACCGACGCCGTCCGGGTCGGCCGGCAGGTCACCCAGGCCGCTGGTGATCCGGGTCCAGGTGCCGTCCGCGCCCTTGGTGTAGAAGCCGTTGTAGTCGTCACCGCTGCGCCAGCCGACCGCGAGGACCACCTTGTTCGGGTTCTTCGGGTCGACGGCGATGTCGTTGGCGATGTTCTTGTACGGGGCGTCGGGGTCGGCCGCCTCCGAACCACCCGGCAGGAACTCGGGGTTGGGAGCGAACTCCAGCTTCCAGGCGCCCTTCAGCGTCTTTGCGGAGTGGCTCCACACACCCTTGCTGGTCGCTGCCCACACCCTGCCGCCACCGAAGCGCAACTGGTGGACGGTGGTGCTCTCCAACTCGTCACCGCCGACCCGGGCACGGGAGGAGAACGTGCCGTGGTGCGGGTCGGCCAGGACGTAGACGCCGCTGCCGAGGTAGGCGTCCGCGTTGGTCGTCGCCTCGCCGGTGCCCAGCCACAGCCGGCCGGCCGCGTCGAGGGCGAGCGCGCCGGTGGACTGGGCGGGCAGCCGGTCGCTGATGGGCTGCCAGTGCCCGCCGCCGGACCTGGACCGCCACACCCCGCCGCCCGCGCTGCCGGCGTACACGTACCCGTCGTCGTCGGCGGCCATCGCGGCCATCCGGCCGGTGACGTTGCCCGAGCCGCCACTGGAGTTGGAGTCGACGTCCCGGTAGCGCGGATCGTCGGAGTTGTAGGGAAGATCGGTGACGTTCCGCCAACTGCCTCCGCTGTTGGGCAGGTTGTTCAGACTCTGCCAGGCGGCGCCGTACGCGCCCGGTGCGACGACGCCGGGTGAGGTACGGGCCTCGGCGTACTGGTCCGCGCCCTCGGCGATCTCGTCGGCCTCGTTGCCGTCGTCACCGTCGCCGTCATCGCCCTTCAGGGCGGGGGTGAGCGCGCCGACCGACTCCTGCCGCTCTGCGGCGAGTTGGCCGAGGACGCGGGGGCCGAAGGGGCTGCCGCCCCCGCCGGGCGCGGCGCCGGCGGGTATCGCGACGAGAGCGGCGGAGGCGGTGATGGCGCAGATCGTGAACCATCGTCTTCTACGGGTTGGTGATGACACCGGGTCCTCCCAGAACGGGCGTTGAGACAGCCGTAACAGCCGTCGCAGGGACCCGATCACGGGCGCAGGAAGGGGCGGCCCGCATTTGGACAGTCTTTGACCAGAACCTGTCGCTTCGTGTACAGGGCACAGTCGGCTCATGGCATTGCGACAGACTGGCGGCCTGCCGGTCTGCTGCTGTTGACTCTCCGGCCCTGCTCTACAAGGCGGATTCCCGGGGCCGTTGACGTCCCCCGGAGGACTGGTGGCGAACCGGACGACCTGTTTTGCCAGGGGAGGTGCCCGGTGCCGTGAGGAACGCGAACTGGTCCTGGTGTGTGCCCACCGAGTCACAGGCCGAAGGCGCCGCCCTCGATGAGGATGAGCAGGCCGACGGCGATCAGGACCAGGGGCAGCAGGATGTGGCCCCAGCGGGCGAGGGCCTTGGCGATGACCGGGCGGGTGGCGAGGAACCGGCCCGCGAAGCACCACACGGCCACCAGCACAAGGAACACCACGGCGTACACGCTCATCCCGCCGACTCCGGCGGTGGCGAAGACGGGCACGTAGACGCCGATGTTGTCGCCGCCGTTGGCGAAGGTGACCGCGGCGACCTCCAGCGGGCTGGGAGCGCCCTCCCCGGCCTGTGGCTCCTCCGCGTTCCCGCCGTCGCAGTGGTCCTTCCAGGCCTGCCAGGCTGCCTTGAGACCCAGCGTGAGCGGTAGCAGGCCGAGGTAGGGGACGGCGGCCTCGGGCAGGAACGTGGCGCCGAACGCTGTGGCCACCGCCACCGTCAGGATCGCTGTGAAGCCCAGGTACTGGCCAAGCACGATGCGGTGGCTGGAGCCGCCGTGCCCTGCGCCCTGAGCGAAGAACAGCGCCAGGATCAGGATGTCGTCGATGTTGGTGACGGCGAACAGCCCGGTCGCCTGCCCGATGATGCCGAGGCTCACGAGTGAGTGCTCCCTTTTGATGCGGGTGGTCCCGGCGACGCCACCGGGACCGGCACCGCGCCCCTCGCGGGGCAGGGACGCGGTGTTTTCCGTCTCTGGGTGGTTCTGGTGTGGGCGACGATGCGAGGGTGACACGGCCGAGAGGGGTTGGAGAGACAGCCCTCGTGCTCTCACCGTCCCACGGCCACTGGGGAGTCGAGAGCCGAGGTCCTGCCGCTGGTGCCTCTGATGAGGGTGAGGAGGGGCTCAGCCGCCGGTGATGGCCAGCAGGAGACCGGAGGTGATCAGGCCGATCTCGACCACGATGACGAAGACGTGGGCGGGGAGCCGGTCGACGATTCTCTTGCCGGTCCAGGCGCCCGCGGTGCTGGCGGGTGCGAGGGCGAGGCCGATGGCGGCGTTGGAGGCGGTCAGCACGGCTGCGGCGCCGAAGACGACCAGCTTGGTCAGGTGCATCACCACGGCGGAGGCGGCTTCGGTGCCGATGTAGGCGCCTTTGAGCAGGCCGCGGGCGAGGAAGAACGGGGCGACCATCGGGCCGACCGAGCCGATCAGGGCGGAGCCGAAGCCGGATGCGGCGCCGACGGCGGCGAACGCGGCGTCGTCCAGCCGGGCGGCGTGCGGCTTGAAGCGCCGCCAGACGACCATGACCAGCAGGAACACGCCGACGAGGCGAGTGAGAGTGGGCATGGGTACGGTGGCGAACAGCAGCGCGCCGACGACCGCGGCCGGGACGGCGCCGAGGGCGAAGACACCCACCAGGTGCCGGTCGACGTCGTGGCGGTTGAACCACACCCGGCCGCCGTTGCCGGCCAGTTGGGCGACGGTGAGGACGGCGACCGCGTCCCGGGTGCCGAAGGCGGCGACGAACACCGGGAGCAGCAGCACCCCGCCACCGAACCCGGCGACCGCGGAGAGGACCGAGGTACCGAAGGCGGCGACGATGACGGAGATGACCTGCAGTGCTCCCATGCGGGGGATTCTTCCGCCCGCGGTGACGGCAGGGGCAGGTAGGGGTGGCTACCCGAAAGGTTCAGCCTGCGGCGCACCGGGCCCGGCCGCCCTGGTGCCATCGAGTCGGTAGGGCCGCAGGTTCCCCGAGGTGTTCCCGCCGTGATGAGGCGGCGGACGATGGCCGTGCAGAGCTTTCGACGTGGAGGGGGCATGGTGCCCCGCGATGCCCTGACCATGAGGCTGCTCCGCGTCAAGCCCCGAACACGGCCGGTCAGCACGGCGTGGGCATCTGTGGGCGTGCCGTAGCGGGCGGGGGCCGCGAGCAGCGAGGATGCCCGCCATGGCCATGGGAAAGGACCTCGCTCCCATCCGGCCGAGGCACTCGACGTATCCGGTGTTCGGTGCGGGAGCGGTCATCGGCGTGCTGGGCGGGATGATCGGTTTGGGCGGCGCGGAGTTCCGTCTGCCGCTGTTGATCAGCCTGTTCGGGTTCGCCGCCTCTCCGCGGTCATCCTGAACAAGGCGATGAGTCTGGTCGTGGTGCTGGTTGCGCTGCCCGCCCGCCTGGCGGCGGTCCCGGCTTCTGAGGTGGCGGCGCACTGGTCGGTCGCTGTCAACCTACTGGCCGGGAGCCTGGTGGGCGCCTGGGCCGGAGCGTCCTGGGCGGTGCGGATGCGCAGCTCCACCCTCTACAACGTGCTTGCGGCGCTGATGGTGCTCATGGCTGCGGCTCTGCTGGTCACGCACGTCTCCACGGTGGGGACGCTCGCGCTGCCGTTGTGGGCCCAGGTGCCGTGCGGGGCCGTGGCCGGGTTCGGCATCGGGGTGGTCGCGGCGATCATGGGTGTGGCCGGGGGAGAGTTGCTGATCCCGACGATCGTGCTGCTGTTCGCGGTGGACATCAAGACCGCGGGCAGCCTCTCTCTGCTGGTGTCTCTGCCGACCATGCTGGTGGCTTTCGCCCGCTACAGCCGTGACGGCAGCTTCGCGGTGCTGGGCGCCAACCGCCGCTTCATCCTGGTCATGGCCGCAGGCTCGATCGCCGGCGCCTTGGTGGGCGGGTTTCTCGTCGGTGTGTTCTCGGACCTGGTGCTGATCCCCGCGCTCGCGGTGATCCTCCTCGTCTCCGCGGCCAAGCTCGCCAGGCACGAATGACCCGTCGTGCTCCCGAGCTTGCGTCCGGTACCCAGGCACAGGTTTGCCGTCGATGTATGCGTGCCATGGGGAAGACCCGTACACAGAGGCGTTCTCGGGGCGGAAACGGTTCCCGGGACAACCCGATGGCGTCATCCAGCGCGCCAGGACTCCAAGTGCTGTGCGACGGTGCGCAGATCGGCTTCCTGAGCACGGACCGCTTGAGCGAGTTCGTAGAGATCGTCGTCCTTGGCCTGGAGGGGCTGGCCGGAGACGTGCATGTACTGGCTGGTGCAGGCCCATCCGATGACCAGGTTGTAGTCGGTGAAGGGGCGCAGCAGCAGCGCGGTGTGCAGGAAGGTCGCGGCCCGGGAAGCGGGCTCCTCGTAGTACAGGACGCCGCGCTCCCGCTCGAACGTGTGCCGGTTGGCCATGAACCCCAGCGCACCCCAGTCCGCGATGGGCACGTTCAGCGGGGAGATCGCCGACTGGACCTGCAGGACCCAGCCGACGTCGACACGGATGATCGGGCTCACCGCTGTCCTGCGGGGAAGCGGGCTTCTACGCCAGGCAGCACCCGGGCAGCTTCCGCGACCGCCCCCTCCACGAAGGCCAGCCGGTCGGCTTCCTCCACCGTCACATCGTGCACGTGCTGCTTCAGGCTCCGTCCCGTCAGAGCCGCCCGATCGCGCAGCCGCGCCATCTCTTCCTCGCTGAATTCCACATTGAGTGCAGGCATAGACCCAAGGTACCTCGTTAGGTACCAGAGCGAGTACCGAACGAATGAGTGCCAGACCGCACAGAGGATTTCAGTGGAGAGGTGACCGCCATGGCCGATCCAGGCCGACCGCGCCTTGGGGCGGAGAGGAACACGGTCCCAGGCCATGGTCCGTGCTCTTGCCGCTGCTGGCACAACCATCCGGCGGGGCGAACGGTCTCATGAGTGAGCAAACAATTACGGGGGCGAACGTGCAGGACCCACGCAAGCTCCCCGTAGACAACGGGGAGCAGTCATGAAGACAGGCATGTACTTCAAGGTCGCGATCATCGCGGCGTTCACCGCGGCTACCGTGACCGTCGCCCCAGCCGCAGTCTCAGCGGCGGACGGTGCGGCTCCCGCATCGTCGACCCCGGGCCGGACCCCGGCCTGGCGTACCTCTCTGGCGGGGACGCTCACGGACAACTCCGCGCTCTTCGACATCGCGTCGGTCGGCCCGGACGCCGCCTGGGCGGTGGGGGTCCAGTACGTCGATGGCGTCAGCCAGGGCGTCATCCTGCGCTGGAACGGCAGGACCTGGCAGCAGCAGTCCACCCCCGCCGTGCCGGAGACCGGCGTGTGGCACGCCGTGGACGGGGTGTCCGCGCACGACGTCTGGGCGTACGGCTGGGATCAGCAGGGCGAGACCCTGGGCCACTACGACGGCAAGCGGTGGACGCAGATGCCACTGCCTGAGGAGAAGGGCTACGGCTTCGCGAAGCTCGCCGCCGTCCCCGGCAAGACCTGGCTGGTGAGTGACACCGCGATCAACTGCTATGCCCATGGCGTCTGGCAGAGCACACCCCTCCCGAGTGGCGTCTTCATCAACGCCATCGAGGCGCGGACCGCCCACGATGCCTGGGCGGTCGGGCAGTTCGCGTACGCCGGCCAGCCGGGCCGATCCGTGCTGCTGCACTGGGACGGCCGTTCGTGGACCGAAACCGCGCCGGCCGGCAGTGATCTCGCGATCACGGCCGTGTACCAGGAGTCCGCCCGCAGCGTATGGGTCACCGCTCTCACCCCGTACGTCGAAGACGAACCCCAGCAGACCAGGGTGCTGCACTGGAACGGCCGCACATGGCGCGACGTCACCGGGCCGGTCGACGGGCTGTGGGCCGATGCCATCACCGGCGACGGCAAGGGCACCGTCTGGGTCTCGGGCGACCCCTACGGCTACGAGGGCACCGCCCTCTACTGGCGTCTGCGGGACGGCGTCTGGACCTCCGTAGAGGGTGACGCCGTCCCCGGCGGCCAGACCCAGGCCTACGACATCGAGGCCCTCGCGCCCACCGGCCGCACCGGACAGTTCTGGTCCGTCGGCACCTATGGACTGATCACCGGAGAGTCCACCTCCGCCCAGTACGAGCTGATCCAGCGTTCGACTCGCTGAACCCGCCCCTGACGAAGGGGCGACGGGAGACGGCGAAGCGACCTCGGCTGAGTCACGGGTGGCGCAACATCCCTCAGGACCGGTGCTGCAACGACCTGCAGAACCCGCGTCCTGTTGGGGGTGTTCGGCGGCCGCGACGTGGCTGGGGGAGGGGCCTGCCGCGCATGGCTGGAGTGATGAGCAGGTCTGGACAACCGCGAGGATGCGCACGCTGGTCGGGCGGAAGCTCCACCTCTCCCGCGGCGTTTCCGGGGTGACCGGCTGCTGTACCGGCAAGACGATGCTTGGCTCTAACAGTGGGTACTGGCCCCGTCTGTGAGGCTCGGTTGGCCCCACCCGGCGGATCCGAGATGGTGTAACGACGGATTCTGGCCCCACCGGGGTTGTTGTGGGACGCTCGTTGTGCTCCTCGCGCTGAGGGGGCACGGATGCGAGCATCGAAGTCCAAAGTTCAGCTGTACGCCGCGATCCGACGGGATCACCGGATCGAGGACCTGTCGATCCGTCTGCTGGCGGAGCGGTACGGAGTTCACCGGCGTGAGGTCCGTAAGGCGCTTCAGTCTGTTTTTCCCGAGCCGCGGAAGAAAATGAAGCCGCGGGGCTCGCGCTTGGATCCCTACAAGTCTGCGATTGACGCGATGTTGCGGGTGGATCTGGATGCGCCTCTCAAGCAGCGCCATTCGGTGAGGCGGATCTTCGACCGGTTGGTGGCGGAGCATGAGATGGAGGGCATCTCCTACTCCACGGTGTGTGACTACGTGCGGCTGCGGCGCCCGGAGATCCGGGTGGCGGCGGGCAGGGCTCCGTCCAGGATGTTCATCCCGCAGACGCACCGGCCCGGGGTCGATGCCGAGGTCGACTTCGGCGACGTGATCGTGCTGCTGCGAGGCGAGAGGACCCGCTGCTACCTGTTCACGTTCCGGATGTCGTACTCCGGCAAAGCGGTCCACCGGGTGTTCGCCTCCTGCGGCCAGGAGGCGTTTCTCGAAGGCCACCTGCATGCCTTCAGCGTCCTGGGCGGTTATGTGGGTGACCAACTCTTCCGCGGTCCCGTGTTGCCGGTCAGGATGGTCGCTCCCGTCGAGGAGCTCGGATGGCCTGGCAGCCGCAGTTGGCACGACGTGTCGATGCCGCGGGGAACCCCGCAGCATCGCTCGGGCACGCCCTGGTCGACGACTACCTGGAGTTCGTGGCGGCCCGCTGTCGGCCGAACACCCTGCTGGCCACCGCCTACGACCTGAAGGTCTTCTTCTCGGTGGTGCCCAAGGAACCGGCCGACGTCGTCACCGCAGACGTCTTCGCGTTCATCACCGCGCAGAAGAAGCCACGCCGTGGGCCGAAGGTGGTCCGGCTTGAGGACGGTGAGGCGGGGCTATCCGCACGTACCATCAAGCGCCGCCTCGCCAGCATCTCCGAGCTGTTCGGCTACTTGATGACCCGCGACGACCTCGGCATCGACCGCAACCCTGTGCCGACGGGACTGGCCAACCGCCGCCGCGGCGGCGGCAACCGCGGGGCCCCACTCCTGCGCACGCCCCGCACCCTCCCGCGCGTCCTTGGACCGGCCGAGGTCGAGACGGTCCTTGGCGCGATGAACACCGCCCGGGACAGAGCCATGGTCCTCGCGATGCTGCTGGGCGGACTGCGTCGCTGCGAGGTCCTTGGACTGCGACTGGGCGACCTCTCACCGGGTGAGCGTCGGGTCTTCATCAGCGAGGGCAAGGGCGGCCACCAGCGCCTGATACCCATCTCCGCGCAGTTCTTCAGCGCGGTCGGCGACTACCTGGACGGTGAGCGTCCACCCGTCGACCACGACCGGCTGTTCGTGGTGCTGCGTGGGCCGACCCGCGGGCCGACCGCTGTCCGCCGACGGCCTGGACGAGATCCTCGACGGAGTCCGGAAACGGACCGGACTACCGAAATTGACGTGCCATCAACTACGGCACACCTGCTTGACCCGGCTGCGGGAGGCGGGCATGGCCCTGGAAGCGGTACAGGTGCAGGCCGGACACGGCTCCATCGAATCGACCCGCATCTACATCCACCTGGCGAACAGCTGGCTCGCCGAGCAGTACCTGAAGGCCAGCGCCGCCATCGACGCCGACCGGGCAGACGCCTGATGCGCCGGGCCCGCGCCACGGCCCTGCCGATCGTGCGCCCAGACCTCATCGAGTCCTACCTCGCCCACCGGACCGCGCAGGGCAGGAACACCGACCACAAGGTCCGCTGGGGCGCCCGTGCTCTGCTCGCCCAAGTCCCCGACCTGGCCCACTTCTGCCGCCTGCCGATGGAACGTCAACTCGCCTTCAATCACGAGACCCACCGGTTCATCAGCTGGCTCTCGGTCACCGGACGCCTGCAGCCCGGGGCGGACTACCTGGTCGCCCGGTGCCCGCGACTGGGCATCGTCCTCGCTCGCACAGACCCGGCACTACACCTGCAGTTCATGGAGACCGCTCGCGCGCTCGGCTTCCGCGACACGGTGGCTATGACCCAGTTCAACCTGCTGGCCCACTTCATCGCGCTGTTCGGCAAACAGCCTGAGCATCTGCAACAGGACGACTGGGACGAGGGCCGCCGCCTGCTTCTGGAAGCGGCCCGCCGCATCCCCAACCGCAGCGTCAAGGCCCTGTCGACCGCCCTGTTCAACCTGGAAGCGACGCTGTTCCACTGCGAGTTGACGGACCAGCTCCCGCGCCGGCGCTCCCCGGACCACGCCGACATGAGGGCCCGGGAATGGTCCCTGTCCCGCTCGGGATGGCCGACACGATGCAGCACTACCTGCAGCAGATCGCCGGAACGCTGCGACCGGGCACGGTGAAGAACGCCGAGCTGACACTGAGGGAGTTCGCCCTGCTGGTCGCCGCCGTCGACCCGGTCGTGACCTGTGTCGCGGAGCTCAGACGACGGCATGTCGAACGCTATCGGCAGTGGCTGCTGGAACGGCCAGCCGCCCGCGGCGGGCCGTTGCACCGGCACACCGTCCGCGACCGCCTCAGCAAACTCCGGGGCTTTTTCCGCCGCCTGGACGAGTGGGACGCCGCCGACCGGCCGCCTCGCCAGCTGGTGTTCGACAGCGACTTCCCGATCGCGGACGAGCCGCTGCCACGCTTCCTCGACGACGCGGCGGCCGCCAAGCTGCTGGCCGCCGCCCGCAAGGATCCTGATCCGTTCGCCCGGCTGGCCATCGAGATCCTCGCCCGCACTGGGATGCGCCGCAGCGAAATGCTCGGCCTCACCGTCGACGCGGTGGTCCAGATCGGCTCTGCCTACTGGCTCCGTGTCCCGGTCGGCAAGATGCACACCGACCGATACGTTCCTCTGCACCCGCAGCTCAAGACACTGCTGGACGACTGGCTGCTGCATCGGCCCGAGGGCCTGCGCTCGAACCTGTTGTTCACCGACCACGGCCGCCCGGTCAACGCCTCCCGCATCGAAGCCGCGGTCCGCAACGCCGCCCGGCAGGCCGACCTCGGCCGGGTCACCCCGCACCAGCTCAGACACACTCTGGCCACCCAGGCGATCAACCGGGGTATGTACCTGGAGGCCATCGCGGCACTACTTGGCCACAGGTCTCTGTCCATGACACGTGTTTACGCCCGGATCGCTGACCGGACTGTCGCGGACGAGTACTTCGCAGTCTCGGAGAAGGTGGAGGCACTCTACGACGCCCCGCGCCAGCTACCCGCCGAGGCCGAGGGAACAGAGATGGCCAAGCTCCGCCGGGAGATGCACCGCCGGATGCTCGGCAACGGCTACTGTGCTCGCCCCATCGAGATGGACTGCCACTTCGAGTCGATCTGCGAATCCTGCACCTTCTTCGTCACCACGATCGAGTTCCGGCCCACCCTCGAACGCCAGCGGGACGCCGCGGCAGCCAAGGGCCAGGTGGCACGCGAGCAGATCTTCGACGGACTCCTCAGCCGACTCGACGGAGAAGCCTCGTGACAAGCGTCAGAAACTGAGGGGTGCCGTGCTGCCGAGCCTGTCGAGGATGTGCGGCCACGCCGCCTCTCCCAGGAGCGCGTCAGCTTCGGGCGTGCCTCCATACAGGAAGTGCGGAGACCCTGACGCCGGGCTCTCGCCGGGAAAGCGCGGTCGGTGGCCGGCATCCTGGCGGGCGATCAGATGCGCGGTGGTTCCGGCCGAGCGTCGGCGTTGTGCCAGTTGTTCGGCGAAGCGGAGAGAAGGCCACATCGCGTCGTCGCCGCCGGCGACGAGTATCAGGTCGGCCCGGGCCCTGTCGACGGGGATCTCTGCCGGAGGGAGCAGGTGAGTGAAGCTCTCCTCGCTGAGTTCGTACCATCCGCGGATGGCGACCGGACCGTTGCCCGGGTTGACCGGGGTCCAGGAGTCATCCAGCGGGACAAACGGCAGGGGCTTCCCCCGCCAGGTCCAGGACGAGCGATACGGGCGCTGTTCCCCATCGTGGCCCGGGCCCACATTGCACCAGACTCGCGACGTGGGTGACAGCGCGACGACAACGTCCACGCGAGGGTCGTGCACGGCTGTGAGCAGAGCTGCTTCAGCCCCTTTGGAGACACCGAGGATGCCGATGCGTCGTGCCCCGCTCGCTGTGAGGAAGTCGACCGCGGCGGTGAAGGTCTCCAAGGGGATCTCACAAATTCCCGGGGACTGTCCTGGCCCGCCGAACCAACGGATGGACAGAGCCGCGATGCCCTGCTGAGCGAGGATGCGTGCTCTCTCGCGGTCGATACGTCCGCTGGAACCGGCAAGGACCAGGACGCCGACGTCACTGCCTTGGGCAGGAGCGGCCAGGACGCCTTCCCAGGGATGGTTCAGCTCCCGCTCAACAACCTCCACGTGCTCCCTCAGTTCGACGCGTCGTGGTCAAAGGGTGTCTTGGCAGCTTCTCAAATACAACCGAAGGATTGACATCGAGACCCGCATATTAGAGGGATCCCTACCGGCAAGGTCCGTTACGACAATCTGCGATCCGCGGTCAGCCAGGTGCTCGGATTCGCCCGCACCCGGGTGGAGAACGAACGATGGGTTGCGTTCCGTTCGCACTACGGACTGGACGCTTTCTACTGCCGCCCAGGCCTGGAAGGGGCCCATGAGAAGGGCGGCGTCGAAGGTGAAGTGGGCCGTTTTCGCCGCAATCACTTTGTGCCGGTGCCCGAGGTCGACTCACTCGCCGAGCTCAACGCCCGCCTCAATGCCGCCTGCCTCGCCGACGACGAACGGCGGATCGGCCGGCGCACCCACACCGTCGGCGTCTACTTCGCCACCGAACAGCCGTTGCTCAAACCGCTTCCGGACGAAGTGTTCGAGACCGCGCGGGTGCTGCACCCGCGGGTGGACCGCTACGGACAGGTCACCGTCCGCCAGTGCCACTACTCGGTTCCGATCCGATTGGTCGGCCACCAGGTCCGGGTGTTCCTGCACGCCTCGGAAGTGGTCGTCTTCGACGGCTCCGACGAGGTCGCCCGGCACGAGCGGCTGACCACCCGCTACGGATCAAGGCTCGTCCTGGATCACTACCTTGAGGCCCTCGCCCGCAAGCCCGGTGCCCTGCCCGGGGCGACCGCGCTCGAACAGGCCAGGGCCTCGGGAGCATTCACCCCCGCGCATGAAGCCTGGTGGGCAGCGGCCCGCAGGGCATACGGGGACGCGGACGGAACTCGCGCACTGATCGAGGTCCTGTTGCTGCACCGCCGCCTCGCCCACCAGGACGTGGTCGCCGGCATCACCGCAGCGGTCTCGGTCGGCGCACTGACCGCGGACGCGGTCGCGCTGGAAGCCCGCAAGGCCGCCGGCCTCCGCGGCACCACTCAGACCCTGCCGCCCGCAGCAGCCCCACCGCCCCGGCCGCGGACGACGGTGACCTCACTGACCGAGCGGCGTCTGCTGGGCGAGCTACCGCCCGACACCCGCCCCCTGCCCACCGTCGACGCCTACGACCAACTCCTGCGGCACCCGCCGCGAACCCGCCGCAGCACCAGGGACAAGCCCCATGACCACGAAGAGCCATCACGGAGTGACCGACCAGGCCGCCGACGCCGCCATCCTGCAGTCCTGCCGGATGCTCCGGCTGCCCACGATCCGGGCCCAGTTCGCTGCCACCGCCGAATCGGCCGAGCGGGAACACCTCTCCTATCTCGGCTTCCTCGCCGAACTGCTGATGGCCGAGTGCGAAGACCGCGACCGCCGCCGATCGGAACGACGGATCAAAGCCGCCGGTTTTCCCCGCAGCAAGTGGCTCTCCGACTTCGACTTCGACGCCAACCCCAACGTCCAACCCGCCACCATCCACACCCTCGCCACCTGCGACTGGGTCCGCAACGGCCAGCCGCTCTGCCTGATCGGCGACTCGGGAACCGGCAAGTCCCACCTGCTGATCGCGCTGGGCACCGCGGCAGCCATGGCAGGCTTCAGGGTCCGCTACACACTCGCCGCGAAACTCGTCAACGAACTCGTCGAGGCGGCTGACGAGAAGCAACTCACGAAGACCATCGCCCGCTACGGCCCGTCGACCTTTTATGCATCGACGAACTCGGCTACATGGAACTCGACAAACGCGGGGCTGAACTCCTCTTCCAGGTTTTGACTGAACGAGAGGAAAAGAACAGTGTCGCCATCGCGTCCAACGAATCGTTCTCCGGCTGGACAAAGACATTCACTGATCCCCGGCTCTGCGCGGCCATCGTGGACCGGCTGACCTTCGGCAGCAACTTCATCGAGACCGGAACCGACTCCTACCGGCTCTCCCACACCCGCGCCCAGCAGGCGGCGACGAACACAGGATGACCTGCGGCTTCACACCGATTACCCAGCCGTGAGACGACAACCCCCATCACGAGCGGAGGGACAGCAGGATCTGGCGTCTATGCAGGTTGATGCCAGCGACTTCGACCATGACCTCATCATCAATCTGCAAGACGCTCTCAGGCCGATCCGCATCCCGCTCCGCGAGCTCATGGATCGGAACCAGTCCCGCGAAATTCTCGTGGACTTGCACGAACGCTCCGATCCTCACGACCCTCTCCACCCGGCCCGGAATCACGCGACCGAGCTGAACGCGAGCGAACTCCTCAAGCGGATCCGGATAAAGCGCCTTCAGCGAGAAGGAAGCCCGTTCCCGCTCGACATCGACGTCCAGGACCACGATGGTGACCTCCTGCCCGACCTCCACGATGTCCGACACCGCCTCGAAGTGATGAGCCCAGGTCAACTCGGCTACGTTCACCAGTCCGTGGAAGCCTCCGATGTCGACGAACGCGCCGAACCTCTCGATGGACGACACCACCCCTTTGCAGACCTGGCCCCGCTCCAGCGTCTCCAGGACCGTCCAGCCACCTTGGTCTGCCGTCTCCGCCATACCGCCACCCCTTCGTCAACGGCCAAGACTCTCACGTCAGACCAGCGCGAGAGAGGCGGCAGAGCGGCCTGAAGATGGGGCCAACTCGCGTTGTTACTTCCGGCCTTGAAGATCAGGAAGTGGGGCCAGAACTCGTTGTTGGGTGGGGCCACGACTCATCGGTGAAGCCAGATGCTCGCCGAAGTGCGCATCTACAGCACTGCGGCCAGTTTCGGAGTGCGGCGGGGAAGGCCGCAGGCGGCCCATCGGGTGCCCCGAGAGACGGATAAGAAACAGATAAATCTGGGGCGTGTACGGAGATCAAGTCCGGGCAGACGGCGGGACGGAGGTTGATAACTATGGTTCCCCTGATACTGGTTCTGCTGCTCGCCCTGATCCTCTTCGGTGCCGGGTTCGCCCTGAAGGCCCTGTGGTGGATCGCCGTGATCGTCCTGGTGATCTGGCTCGCCGGATTCCTCGCCCGCTCCACCGGAGCAGGCGGGAAGCGTGGCCGCTGGTATCGCTGGTAAGCAGCGTTGACAGGACGCCACACCCGGGTGGGGGTGCACCGATCACTGGCGCGCCCCCACCCGCATGTCCGGGTATCTCTCACGCTCTGAACAAACGGCTGGTCGCATCGCCGGTCTTTGCGCGAGTACGCGTCCGGTCAGGCCGGGGCCGATACCGGTGCCGGCAAGGGAACCCTGGCGCTTCCGGTAGGAACCGGCCTCGGGCCCCAGCCTTGAACAGCTTCGGGGGACAGGCCGGATGTCAGCCGGCACACCGGTCTGCTGTGTGCCGGTGGCGCCGTTGGGCTGATGTTCAGTGAGGCCTGCGCACGGGGACGATAACGGTCGGTTTCATGCTGTGGCTGACCAGTGCGTGGACGGTTTCGGCCAAACTGACCCGATGGCGGCTCGCGTATTCGGTCAGGAGCTGCCCGGCCTGGGCGATGGACACGTCCGCGTACTCGGCGATCATGCCCTTGGCGATCTCCAGGATGGCCTTGACGGAGATGGCGCTCTGTACGCGGGTGAGGACGTCGTCGCTTCGGGCCGGTTCGGTGGACCAGTGCATCAGGGCCAGCGCGGCGCAGTCCGCCAGCGCCTGCGCGAGGTCCACGTCGTTGTCGGCAAGAGCTCCGGCGTGGTTGTTCAACAGGGTGAGGCCGCCCAGAGGACGCTCATGGAGACGGACCGGAACGGTCTGCAACGACCGGTATCCGGCGTCGGTCATGGCGGTGGCCAGTTCCGGCCAGTGTTCGCTCTCGGTGGTGATGTCGGGGACGCTGTGGGCCACGCCGGTGCGGTAGCAGTCCATGCAGGGTCCGCTGCCGGTCTGCATCTGCAGCAACTCCATGAACGCGGCCTCTTCGCTGGTGGCGGCCATCGTCCTCAGGCTGCCCCGCGCGTCGGCGACCATCACTGCCGCGGCGTCCACCTCCAGCAGTTCTGTGCACGCGCGTACCAGGCGGTTGAAAAGGTGCAGCGGATCGAACTCCGACGCGTAGGTGTCCGCCAGGTCGACGAATGCCTTCGCCAACTGCCGTTCGCGGTTCATGCTCGCCTCCCCGGCGCTGTCCTCACACACGTACTGCCTTCTGGTTCATTCACGGCGCATGTCCAGGGTGCGATCGATGACGGCCCGCGCGATCTCGGTCGAGGTGCGGCCCTGCGCGAAGGCCCGCGCGCGGATACGCAGGACGGCCTCTTCGGCAGCCACTCCGAGTTGCACCATGATCATTCCAGTGGCCTGGTGGATCTCGTCCCGATCGGACTCGACTCCCTCCAGCCACGTTACGACTCCTTGCGGGCCGGTAGAAGTGTGGTCGAGTGCTGTCACGGCCAGCGTGATGGCGTCGGCGACCAGCAGCGACGTGCGGACATGATCCCTGCTCAGTGAGCCGGCTGTATCGCGGTACAGGTCAAGGGTGCCCAGCGGCCGTCCGACGCCGGCCAGCGGAACGGAGAAGACGGCTTGCGCGCCTGCTTTGGCCGCCTGAACACAGAACAGTGGCCAGCGGCGGGTATCCGGGGCGCGGGTCAGATCCGTCGCGAACACCGGGGCACGCAGTCGGACCGCCTCCGTGCCCGGACCTTCGCCAAGCGTGTACTGGATTTCCGCAAGCTGCGCGGCCACGTCGTCACTCGCACAGAGCACCACCGCTGAGTCCGCGCCGTTGCCCTGAACCGACACCGACAGCCCCGAGGCATCCGGCAGGAGCTTCACACAGGCACGGCACAGCGCCTCGGGTACCTCGGCAGGGGGCAGCCCGCGCACGTTCTCGACGAGCTCGCGGGTGATCCGGGCCCGTCGGGCAAGTGTCTCCTGCTCAGCGTCCCCGCTGCCGAACTCGTCATGATCGGCCACCGCCCTCACCTCCCCACGGGCCCATTCACCATCGGTTCGCTTCGATCTTGCCCTATCGGCGGTGCTCCGTCCGACAGCCGGACGGCGATCCGCTCCCGCCCACGTGGGCCGTCCCACATTCACCTTGCTTGCCGTCCGCAGTCCTGGGCGCTTCACTTCTTGCCGCCGTCAGTCCCTCGACGACCGGTTCGTCAGCCTGCTCGCGCTTCCTCGTTGCTGCGGCCGAGTCCCCGTTCGCGGGGCACGAAAACCCGATGGCGACTGTCACATCCCTGCCACCCAAACCGAGTGCTCTGACCGCGGGGGGTTCACCGGGTTGGTGGTCGTGGCTGCTGGATGTGCGGCGACCTCCGATCCGACGGCTGGAAGCGCGGTGGGTGAGCCTGTCCGCTGTTCGGAGGACAGCTGGTTTTCTGCTGGCCCGTTGTCTCGGCTCGCTCGGCGCTCTTGGGCTTCTGGCAGGCCTGACAGCGGGCTGGTCTTGAGAGCTGGCGCACGAGAAGCATGGCCATGGTGAGGCAGATGGCGTTCTCCGAGCCGGCGCGCGGGTATTTCGTAGCCGTGTGACAGGTGGGCGGCATCGTCACAGCCGGGCAAACGTCCCGCTCCACCACCCAGCGACGCCGGGTCATCGGCAAGAGAGGGCCATGGAGACTGGGATACGGAGAAGACGTTTGTTCTGGCGGAATCGGTACAGACGATGAGCTGACACATTCTTTATCTGAGGAGGCGGAGGAAACCATGGGCATCATCGCGTGGATCGTCATTGGCTTGCTCGCCGGCGTCATCGCCAAGGCCCTCATGCCGGGCAAGGACCCGGGCGGCATCATCATCACCATGCTCATCGGCATCGCCGGCGGTCTGCTCGGCGGCTGGCTCGGCAAGGTGATCTTCGGCGTCGACTCGATCGACGGGTTCTTCGACATCTCGACCTGGATCGCCGCGATCGTCGGCTCCTTCATCCTGCTCGCCCTCTACCGCGTCGTCACCGGCAACCGGCATTCGAGCCGTCACGCCTGACCCGCTGAAAGCAACAGGTGTACGACACACTGGACGGCTCCCCCTGTTCGCAGGCCGGGAGCCGTCGGCCTGTCAGGAAGCAACAGGACATACGGGCTTGGGGCGACCTTGGCAAGGAGCGCGCGGACGGACTCGGGGCCAGATTCCCTCCCCGGTGTTCGGCGTCGACCAAGAGGACGGGGCCTCCCCCTGAGCGGTGGACGCGCTGATACCGGATCTCCCGGATCCGGAGAAAGCGAGAAGACCACCGACGGTGTTGAAGGACAACTCGGACAAGTGCAAGGCCGATGCCGTGGCCCTGTACGAGTACGAGTCCACCCCCAGGGCGACCCACAAGAGCATCGCCGCTGACCTCGGTGTCCACCGGGCGACCCTGCGCGAGTGGGTGCTGCGGGACCGCGGATGCCGCGGCGGCGCAGCCGGCCGCCCAGCCCTCGGGAGGCGGCGCCGTCCGCTGATCCGGACGAGCGGGTGCGGCAGTTGGAGGCCCGGTTGGCCGAGTTCAAGGCGAGTGAGCGCAAGCTCGCCACCGAGCGGGACATCCTCCGCAAGGCGGCCAAGTATGTCGTCGGCGAGGCGAACTGGTGATCAGCCGCTTCCAGTTCGTTGACGACCACCGGGACACCTACGAGGTGAAGCGGCTCTGCCAGGTCCTGGACGTGAACCGGTCCAGCTACTACAAGTGGCGCGCCGGCGCCGAGGACCGGGCCGCCGGCAGCACAGGGACCGTGTCCTGGCCGAGGAGATCCGCGAGGTCCACGGCGAGTCCGGCGGCGCTTACGCCTCCCCGCGCGTGACCGCCGAGCTCCGCGAGAAGGGCGGCGGTCAACGAGAAGCGGGTCGCCCGGATCATGCGGACATTCTCCATTGCCGACATCCGCCTGCGCAGACGCGTGCGCACCACCGTCCCGGACCCGGCCACCTCACCGGTCCCGGACCATTTCCAGCGGGACTTCACCGCCACCGAGCCGTGGCGGAGGTGCATGGCGACATCACGTATCTCCCTTTCGCAGGCGGGGTGTTCTTCTACAACTGGCACCGTGCTGGACTGCTTCAGCCGCAAGGTCCTCGGCTGGTCCATCGCCGACCACATGCGCATCGGCCTGATCGCCGACGCACGGCTGATGGCGGCCTCGACCCGTGGCTGCCTGGACGGCGCCGTGTCGACTCCGGCCCCGGGACCCAGTACGGCTTCCGGTCCTTCGCCGGCTTCTGCGACCAGCTCGGGGTCACCCGGTCGATGGGCGCGGCCGAATATCCGCTCCACCGCCCTACGACGCGGGCTCACCGCGAACCGAGGCGCTGCCGGAGGGGGTGTCGCTACCCTCGCCCAGGCAGATCGGATCCTCCGTCTCGGCGCTGCACAACCTCCACGGTGATGCCGGTGGCTCACGGGCCCCAGGGAACTCAAAACTCTCATCGATGCCGTGGATCTCCGAAGCGACCCTGTAGCCGACCAGTACGGAGTCCAGATGCTGCAGCGAGCTATGGCGGACCCGTATACCTGGACGAAGCCGCGCCTACTCCGGGAACTCGTAGACGGCACGTAGCTCATTCGGCTTCCGAGGCGCTCTCATGCTCTTCGCTGTCTCCGTCATGCAGGCACCCTACGCAGAGCCAGAGGCCCGCCTGGGCGCAATGGCCTGCGTGATCGTCATGGAGTCAGCCGCAGCAGGCAGCACCAGATCGTCCAGCCTGAACGTCAAGCGTCAGCACCTGGCCTCTTCTTGTGTCCGTACGAGGATCCCCACCGAACAATCGTGATCTTGCCCCGGCGTGAGAGATCGACCTGCGCTGGCGGCGTCTCATTCAGGGTGTCCGGTGATCTGTACGCTCAGCGAGGGCTTACCGTACGCTCCGGGCATGAGCGAACGCGTCGGCTACGCGAGATGCAGTCTGGACAAGCAGGACCTCACACCCAGCACGAGATCCTGATCAGCCTGGACGTCCCGGAGGACCGGATCCACCTGGACCACGGGCTGACCGGAACCAACCGCGACCGGCCTGGCCCAGGCCCTCGCGGCGGTGCGCGCCGGTGACACTTTCATCGTCCCCCAGTTCGACCGCCTCGCACGCTCGGTACCCGACGCCCGCGATGTCGGCGACTCCCTCACCGCCCGCAGCGTCAAGCTCGCGCTCGGCGGCACCCTCTACGACCCGGCCGACCCGGCCGACCCGATGGGAAAGATGCTCTTCAACATTCTGGCCACCTTCGCCGAGTTCAAGGTCGACCTCCTGCGCATGCGCGAAGGCATGGCGGTAGCGCGGGCCAAGGACAAGCTCAAGGGGAAGCAGCCCAAGCTCACTGCCCGCCGGCAGACCCGCCTGGTCCAGCAGCACCAGTCCGGCGAGCACACCATCGCCGACCTCGCCGAGTTCTTCCCCGTCAGCCGCGCCACCGTCTACCGCGTCCTCGAACGGCACCAGAACGCAGCCACGCCGTCGACCTCCAGCGGGCAGTGACGTGCTGCCCTACGTCTACCAGGTCACCAAGTACAACCCCGCCGACCGCGACCAGAACGGCCACTACGCCGGCACTGAGCCCACGACCAGCGACCACGGACCGGTCGAAGCCGCCTACCTGCAGGCCATCGCCGCCTTCGCCGAGGACACCGGCGTCGACCAGCTGGCCATCCGCGAGCCGCAGCTCGGAGGCTTCGCCCACTTCGGCCTGGAACCACCGGTCGATGGATACGGCCTGGCCGACCTTTTTCCCGCCGGCCCCGCCGGGTTCCACGACGGCGCACTGGTGCCGATCAGTGTCGGCCTGGAACTCGTCCGGGCCATGCTCCGCGACAACGGCGCCTGGTGCCGCCTGGAGGCAGAGGGAGCGTTCACGGTGCACGTCGGCTGGGACCAGTACCTCTACCTCGGCAGCAGCCGGCCCTGCGAAGCGGCACTGACCCGCACCCGCGCGCTCGGCCTGTTCCCAGAACGCCTGGACGCATCGCCGTACGACTTCGCCCCCGACGACCCCGCGTATGTGCAGCGCCCGGCCGACGCCGACTTCTGGGCCCGCCTTCACTGGACCATCAGCGCCCACCGCGCCGTGTTCCTGGAGGAAGTCTTCGCCGTCAACGCCTCCCGGTGGCACCGCCTGACCCGCGACACCATCGAGACCGTGCGCTCCGAGCTGGCCCCACGCTCCCAGTTGGCTGTCTGGCCGGACCTGCTCACCGACGTCGACACGGCCCTGGCCGCTCTACCCGGCGAAGGCCTGGTGGAGGTCGTCTGGGAGGACCGGGACGGACAGATCACGAGCACGGTCGTGGACGAGACCCAGTTCCAGGCAGTGACCTCCCGGCTCGCCGGCGTGCGTGCCGCCGGCGTCGTATCCATGCATGCCGGTGAAGATCTCCCCCTGCTCACCGCTGTACTGCCCGACAGCGACGGTGTCCTGCGCGCCCGCTGGCAGACCGAGCCGACACCCAGCGACCGGGACTGGGCGTTCCTGAAGACCCTGCGGCGCGGCCAGCTCGTCACCGGCACGGTGACGTCCATCGCCGGCTTCGGCGTCACCTTCGTGGACATCGGCGGCTTCACCGCGATGATCAACATTCCGGAGCTGTCCTGGCGACCCTTCAACAACCCGTCCGACGTCGTCAGCGTCGGCCAGGAGATCACCGCCGAAGTCCTCGACGTCGACATGGTCTGGGAACGGGTACCGCTGTCGCTGCGAGCGGTACAGGAGGACCCGTGGCCGCAGGTCGTGCAACGGCTCGGACAGGTGGTCACCGGGCCGATCACCAAGATCATGCCGTTCGGCGTCTTCGTCCGCGTCGAAGACCGAGAGGACGGCTTGCAAGGGCTCGTGCCCACCAGCGAGCTCGATGAATCGCCCGGAGATGTTGTCGAGGTCGGCGTCGCTCTCAGGGTGAAAATCATGGATGTCGATCTCGGGCGCCGCCGTATTGCCCTGTCACAGAGGCAGGCTGACCAGTGACGACGTGGATGCGCTGTTACTGGGACGAGGAAGTCACGTGGTTCTACTTCGAGGTCGACGCCGATGGCTGCGTAACCCCGCAAATCGAACTCCACGGTTTTGAGTTGACCCCACTCGCGGCTGCCTCCCTGGACGAATGCCAGCGCGCCCAGCAGACAGGCGGTCTGAGTGAGTACGAGAGGAAACTCGGAGTTGCCGCAGGACTCCCGGTGTCTTAGGGGGAGGGTTACGAAGCCGATCAGCTGACCTCCCAAGAATTCGAGGAAGTCTGGGATGCTGCCCGACGGGAGATCGCAGCCGCTGACTCCGGGTCGCGGAGGTACCCTGTCGGGCTTATGGAACAGTTGCCCGAGAGCGTCGATCGCGACATCGTGAACCACCGGATCATCTTCGCCATCAAGGCGATCCGTGAGGCACGTGTATGCACGCTCCACGAGGCGCTGGACGTGTTCGCCGAGCGCTACGAAGAGCTCCGTCGGAATCGCCCGGGCGACTTCACGATGTCACGCGAGGACTACGGCCGGGGCTTCTACTCCTGACCCAGTACTGCACCACACGGTTGACCAAGGGCAGAACGCAGGAGGCCCTGACAGCAGGGCGTCAGTTTGGCTACCGAGAGCTACTTGTCACTATGCGCCGGCTTCGGGAGTGCAGAGCCTGGGAGTGGGATCCTCGGGCCTCTCACAGGCTCCGCAGCCTCGAACTGTTCCAAGGCCGACCAGGACCCAGCCTGTATACCGCCATACCTTGTCATCCATTGTTCGATGTGCCGGAAGGTTCGGTCCGGGGTGTTCCTCGTACAGATAGTGACCTGTAGCGGTCCAGTAGCCGACGCGGGATCCGATTCGGCCTCCTACCACCGGAGAATCCCGAGGCCGCGATGACCACAGCACCCGACCCCGCCGTCCCCGTCGGCCTGGACGGACGGCGCTGCGACAGCGAGTCCAGCAACGAGCCCTGGAGCGAGCCACCGAGAGGCGACCGCCCTCCGCCCGGCACCGTGTTCGGCGGGCCGTGGTCGAGCCGGCCCAGAACCAGGACGGCTGCCGCAGCGGGAGAGGAAGACGATCCTGCCCGCGATGTCGCGTGAGCCATCCGCAGGTGGGCGACGACCGCGGCGTGAAGTGCAGCACCAGGCCGGAGGCGGCGAGGGTTCCCAGGAGCGGCACGGCGAGCCCGGCCGACAGCCGCACCGTGCCCGTTGCGGTGGACGAGCGCGGGAAGCTCCTGGCGGGCACGGGTGATCTTGGTCGAGAACCCGTTTGCCAGGAGCTTCGTCGTCGTGCAGGCGCGTCCAACGTGCGGTCAGCATCGGGACGTTGGAAAGCGTTCAGCACCTTGGAGTACCGGAAGTCCATGGCGAAGGAGACCGCGATGGCCCAGGCTCGCCGGCCATGATGTCGGAGCTGGTGCTCCGTCAGTGAAAGCCGGCGAGGGGCGGGATTTCGTCGAGAAGAGCGATACCGGTGCGGCGCTGTCCCTCCGGCGGGGGAAGTCGTTGGTTGCCGCCCCTGCCGGAGGTAGGGGGTCAGCAGCGCGTGCTGGAGTAACCTCCCACCGGTGCGGGGTCGCCGGCGGCCCGTACGGTGCCCGACCCGGCCGTGCATTCGTTCACGGTGCTGGTGCCGCTGGACCAGAACTCCTGGGCAGTGGTGTTGGTCCAGGAGCGCTTGCCCAGGACCTCGTCCCGAGAGGCGCTGTAGACGGCGGAGGTCACGTCGTAGTCTCCGACGGCGTCGCGGAAGCTCTGCCAGATCCAGACGTAGCCGTAGTTCTGGCCGCAGGACGGCGAGTAGAACTGCTTGACGGAGGCGACGGTCTTGCCGGCGCGCGTGATGTACCCGGTGGAGCCGATCTGGTAGGCGTCCTCGCATACCGCGGCCGCCCGGGCCCGCAGGCTCGCCGGGTTGCCGTCGGCAGACGGCACGGTGGAGGCAGCCGCAGTGGAGGTGGTGCGTGCGGTGGGTGCGGGCGCCGGGCCGGTCCCGGCGGTGGCGACCCCGACCGGGATGAGGGCGAAGGCGCAGGCCAGTGCCGTGGTGGCGATCTTGAGATGACGCATGTGGTGTTTCCCCCTGCTAGTCGTGATTGAGCTATATGTCATGACATGTACGGAGACATGTTCCGAAGCGGGAGCGCCCAAAGCGCATGCGTGGTCAGCGCAGGTTCCCCGTAGCGTGAAGGCGGCCACCTCCGGATTGTCCGGAACGCCTGCTGGCGGCCACTGTGGTCGTCCCAGTTCCAGACGTGTATGTACCCCTGATATGTGCTCCTGAGGGGCAATTGGCCATGGTTGACGATGCGTTGGAGGCTGGGAGGATCACGCCGACCGTGGCGAGGGCGACGATTGTGGTGATCACGCAAGCTCTTACGAGGACACCGGCCGTATGTGGTCGGGGTCCTCTGCTGTGCATGATCAAGTACTCCGCGCCGACGGCTGCTGAGGCTGGAAGTTCTTACCCCACAGCTGTACCGGCGCGCCGTCGCCGGGCACGTTGGTGTTCCGGTCCAGGACCGTATTGCCGCCGTTGTAGAAGGCGCCGTTGTAGATGGCCAGATCCCCTGAGGGGTGGAACCAGCTCTGCTGGGCCGTGTTGTTGAACCCCCAGACCTGGGCTTTCGTGCTGTTGCCGCCGCCGTTGGTGTCCGCGTCGAGGCGCTGGCCGCCGGAACCGTAGCGGCTTTGGATCTTGACCACGTATCCGACCCGCTGACCGGTTCTCACCGCGCCTTCCACCTGCGCAGAATCCGCGGGCAAGTGGAAGTCCCGGTCCAGGCCGCGAATAATTTCCGGAGACTGGTCCTGGGCCGTGGCGACACCTATCCCAGAGGCCGGCATGGTCATCAGCGCACAGCTGACGACGGCCTTCCTGTGAAACATGACTACCCCCCTGTCAGTCATCGGCGTGCAGCCCGTCCTGTCTCGCCCGTTCTTCTTCTGACGTCGCGCAAGGTCCATGCCACCTGCAGGCATGGGTCTTCTCTCCGTGCCCTTCCGGAGTCGTGCCACCGCGACGCGGTCCGTCCCGGCGGTCGATCCCATGCGCATCAACGTAGGCTCCGCACAGAGGAGAGCGCCAAGATTTCGAGCACCGTCGAAACGTGCTGGAGGAGGCAGCCGACCGGAGTACGGTTGACCGTGATCGCGTGCCCTCGCCGCGGCAGAGCTCGGCCTGGCCACCGCTTTCTCGTAGCCTGAACCTCGTGTGTGAACCTCGTGTGCGAGAACGCCGCAAGAAGCCGACCCGCCGGGATCAGTAGGCGTTGCCGCAGCGACCGACCTCATCAGCCCTTGCCCACGTGCTCCGGGTCACTCAGGTTGTCGCGCCGAACGAGCCGCCGCCCGCAGGGCACGCACGGCGGGCAGGTCACGGTTCGCCGGGAGCCAGGCGAGTAGGGAGACGGACTCACCGAGCTCAGGGACGTCCACGTAGACGAGCCCCGGGCGTGGGTAGAGGCGGCGTGCCGAAGCCGGAAGGAAGGTGATGGCCCGCTTCTGCAGCACCGCCAGGACCATGGTTTCGGTGTCCCGGACCACGGGTCCGAAGCGCACCGCGGTTCCGTCGGGCCGAGGATTGACGGTGAGGTGATCCCACCAATTCCGGGGCACTTCTCGTGGCATGTCGACGACCAGGCGGTCCGCGAGCTGAGCCAGCGTCAGCGTCTTCTCACCGGCCAAGGGGTCATCGGCCACCAGGCACACCACGCGCGATTCCGTGGCCAGTTGAAAGCACTGGAACCCTGAGGGCATCGGACCACGCAGGAAGGCCGCGTCGACCTCTCTGTCGGCGAGAGAGTCGAACTGCTGGATGAAGCCGAGGTTGCGCACCTCGATCTCAAGGTGGGGGTGGTGGACACGCAGGTGATCGAGCACCCTGCTGGCGTGCGGCAGGGAGGCCTCGGCACCGAGCGACCCGATCCGTAGTCGTCCGGTCATCACCCCGGCGTGTGAGTCGGCCACCTGCAGCAACCGATCCAGCCCTTCGACGACCGCCCGGGACTCCTCGGCAACCGCACGTCCCGCGGGTGTCAGCCGTACGCCTCCTGCCCCGCGCTCGACCAACGTGACGCCCACGCGTTCTTCCAGTACGCGGATCTGCTGACTGAGCGCGGGCTGGGAGATGAACATACGGGCGGCCGCCCGCCCGAAGTGCAGTTCCTCTGCCACGGCCAGCAGCAGGCGCAATTGGTGAACGCTCGGCTCGCGCAGGCTACGCCGACGCCTGTACCCGGCAACCATAGAGACCAGGTTATCGAACCATCGACTTCTCCTCCGCGATGGCTCTCTGGCATGGCCACCCTGTTCCGGGACAGCATGGCGGGGCGAGACCAGCACTCCTTCGCAGTCCGACCTACTGCGAAAGAAACAGGGGGAAGTTCCATGCGCTGCACCCCACACGTCCGTTGTGGTGGAGAAGCTCGCAATAGAAGCGGCACGGGCCTGCGCCCCGAGTACCCCTCCAGCCGTCCCCCCCCCCAACGGCCCGCCCTGCGCACATCGCCGTGCGTGCCCAGGAGCTGACGGTCACGCCATCGGCACAGACCACGCGCTCGACACCATCGTCGAGCCGAAGGTGGACCACCGCGTCGCCCATCGCGAAGGAGGCACCCTTGCTCCGCTTGCACTTCACCGCCGACGACCTCAAGAAGATCCGGCTCCTGCAAAACCCTGACCCCACGTGGGAAATCATCTGCAGTATGTGCCGATTAAAGACCGACGAGGGGCAGACGGCGTTCGGCTCATGGCGCGCCTCGACACGCAACAGGCTGCTCCATGACGAGAGACTGCGCGCCGCCCTGTCTCCCCTGCGCGGGCTGGTACCCAGCGCCGGCTACATCCCTGACTTCCTGACTCCCGCAGCCACCGCCACCGACGGACTGCCGGCAGCGCTGGACACGATTCGCAGCACTTCACGCCGCGACGTCATACGCCAGCTGACCAGGCTGGATGGGGCTCAGCGCAGAATCGGCAGACCGAGCATGGCACCCCGCCCGGACGACACCAACCTCTCTGCGATCGCCGGGGCCCTGGAAACGTACTTCGAGACGACGCTACGGCCGCATTGGCCGCGCATGCGAGCCCTGGTGGGAGCGGATGTCGACGCACGCACCAGAGCTTTGCTCGACGGCGGCGTCCAGAAACTCCTCGACGGTCTGGCTCCGCTCGCCCGGTGGCGGGACCCGGTCCTCGAAGTGGACTACCCGGTCGACCGTGACGTGTTCCTGAACGGCCGCGGCCTTCTCCTCGTCCCGTCCTTCTTCTGCTGGCGGCGTCCTACCGCCCCGGCCGACCCGGCACTCCCGCCCGTCCTCGTCTATCCGGTGGCCAAGCAGCCCTGGGACCTTGCCCAGACATGGGGAACGGGAGCCGCCCGCCTGCTCGGACGCACCCGTGCCGCCATCCTGTCCGCCGTCGCCCGCCGGGACGGCCGCACATCCTCGGACGTCGCTCACGCCGTGGGTGTCGCGCCGTCCAGCACCTCGTATCAAATCGCGGTCCTGCGCGAGAGCGGTCTGGTCAGCAGCCACCGCACGGGGAAATACGTCGTCCACACCGCTACGCCGCTCGGCCTACGGATCCTCGACGCGGGCTGACCGGAAGGGCATGGCGCTGCGGCGGCCACAGTGTCCGCCGCAGCGAATTTGCCGCACCTTTCTGGCCTGGACCTACGCATCCTGCGAGTCCTTGCCGACCGCCACCGACCTGGTCAAGGTCCATTCTCCTGCCAGGAGATGGCCGTCTGCTTCGGCCTGGAGGTGGTGTCGGCAAAGGCGGAAGCGTTGCGGTCGAAGGCGAAGCGGATGGTGGCCCGGGGGTGGCTGGTCGAGCCGGTGCCGGGTAGGTTCTCGCTCTCGCAGACCGTGGCCGGGCAAGGCGGCGGGTCATGAACAGGGTCATCGACCCGTAGATCATCGCCTCGGCGCTGCCGGTGCGGCGCTCGAAGTCGCGCACCAGGCGGCGACTTTGCATCAGGTGGGCGAGGAACCGTTCCGCCTCGTCGTGGTTGTTGCCGATGAGCACGGGGACGTGGTGGAAGCGGCCGGCGGCGATGGCCGCTGCCGGGTCGCGGGGCAGCAACGGCGTGGTGTAAGCGGGCTGTTGATCGGTGTCCTGAAACGCGAGCAGACGCGAGACGTCCACACGCCGTAGGCAGGCCATCACGTCGGGGGCAGAGCCGCAGCCGACCTTCGCCGCGAGTTCCGCGCCCGCCGCGCGCGCCTCGGACAAGGGGACGGAGGACGGGGCGAACGGCCGGTCGGGACGGCCTGTGCACGGGCCGCTCTCGATGACGGCCCGGTCGAAGAGCCTCGCGGCGGCGGGCGAGGCGAGCAGGGCGCAGACGCTGTAGCCGCCCGCCGACTCGCCGGCCAGGGTCACGTTGTGCGCGTCGCCGCCGAAGGCGCCGATCTCGGCGCGGACCCAGCGCAGCGCGGCCTGCTGGTCGGCCAGGCCGAAGGTGCCGGAGCCGGGCAGAGCGCTGTGCGCGAGGAAACCGAGGGCCCCGAGGCGGTAGTTGACAACGGCGCTCCACACGGAGGGCCAAGCGCGTTCAGCCGTGGACGAGGGACAGCATCAAACACCTTCCACAATTTTGACTTCGCCGCCCACCCGGTGCGCAGGGCAGGGCTCTCGACGGCCCCAGCAGCGGTCAGCATCGGTTCGGGCAAGGACCACGTCATGCCGTGATGCCTTCCACGCCGACCACGGGCAGCCCGTCGAGCAGGGAGCAGTCGCTGGCAGCCAGTCACCGCAGCCCGGGGCCGCGGAAGGTCCGCCGATGAGTTTCCGGCGGTTGTGCGGTCTACCTGTCGACGAAGGGAGCGCACCATGCGCGAGATCATCGTTTGCACATTTCTGACGCTGGACGGCGTCATGCAGGCGCCGGGCGGCCCGGACGAGGACGCTGAGAGCGGCTTCGAGCACGGTGGCTGGCAGAAACCGGTGACCGACGACGAGGTCGGCACGGCCATCGCCGGTTGGTACGAGCACTCCGACGCGATGCTGCTCGGCCGCAAGACGTACGAGATCTTCGCGGCGTACTGGCCGACTGCGGATCCCGACAATCCGTTCACCAATCGGATGAACAGCATGCACAAGTACGTGGCGTCTCGGACCCTGACGTCCGTCGAGTGGCAGAACTCCACGCTGCTGGAGGGCGACATCGTCGCTGCCGTCCGCAAGCTTAAGGCGTCCGACGGCGGCAAGATCAACGTCGTCGGCAGCGGCGACCTCGCCCAGACCCTCATGGGGCACGGCCTCGTCGACGAGTACCGGCTGACCATCCATCCAGTGATCATCGGCACCGGCAAGCGGCTGTTCGCCGACGGAGCGATCCCCACCACGCTGGAGCCGGTCAGCGTCTCGACGACGAAGGGCGGCACCATCGTCGGTGTCTACCGGCCGAATGGTAGGCCCAGTTACGACAGCTACTAGTCGAGATGCCGAGGGCCGTGTCCGGTCGGCAGTGGACGCCGGCGGGCACATGCTGCCGCAATCCCTCCGCCTGCTGCCGTGTGACCGGGCGGCACCGGCCGCTCCTGGCCGCTGCCCAGCCGTGCACCGGTGAGCCCGTGCCGGATCAGCGACTCGGGAGGGGGCGGCCGCATCTCCTTACCCCATCGCCGTTCTGCCTCGCGCCGCTCTTCCGCCGCGACCCAGCCGTCGATGTGAGCGAGGGCCATCGCCTGCTGGACCACCACCCGCCTGGCGAAGCGAGGCAGCTGGAGCCGCGACGGCTGGGAGTGTCACACGCTCGTTTGACACTCCCGGGCCAGGGCGACGTCTACGGGCCACTCCACACCATCAGCCTGCGGCCGCCGTACATCGGGTGCCTGTCGGCATCCCTCGTTTCGAATGCGTGTTCGATATAGTCGGAATGGGTGCGGGATGGCGGGGCAGCGGACAGGGACGGGCGGGTGGCGTCGGTGATGCACGTGAGGTGTCCGGTGAGGCTGCAAGGGGGTGCGTGAGGTCATCGACGGGCGGCGGCTCCTCGAAGCCCGGCGCCTGCTGGGAGGTGCCGGTTGGGACGCCCGGGCTGCGGCCGTCCATCTCGGGTTCATCGATCCCGCGAACTTCGGCCGTTTCCTCCGTGGCCACACCGGTCTCACCCCGGCCGCCTTCGTGGCCCGCGAAGCCAGGACCGGCATGTGAGGCGGGTGCGGCACAAGCACGCATCCCCACGGCTGCCATGGCCTTGATCGCGTCCGGAGCGGGGGCCGGGGCCGGCCGCCTCCTTCGATCGCTTGCTCACTGGCCGGGGCGCGTCACCTTGGATCCCCGGTCAGGACGCGATCGCGCCTGTCGCGGTCTGGGCGAACGCCCAGTTGGAGTGCACGATGCGCCACTCGCCGTCGATCAGCCGGTATGCCTCGGTGGCGTTCCAGGCGCGCAGCTGCCGCTCGTTGCCGTTGTCGTCGAGCACGTAGGTGTTCAGGTTGTAGGCCAGCACGGCGAAGTCACCGCCGTCGCTGACGTGCACGACGGGGTTGAGGTACTCGTTGCGCACGATGTACGGGTTGGAGTAGATCGCCTCGATGTGGGCGACGGTCGCGTCACGGCCGACGACCAGGTCCTTGTCGATCGGGTCGAAATAGCTGATCTCCTCGGCGTAGTTGTCGAGGTAGCCGCGGTTGTCGCCGACGCTCCACCGCTCGTTGAAGGACTTCTCCAGTTCCAGGATGGTCTTGCTGATTTCTTCCTTGCTGACGCCCATGACAGTTCCTTTCGTGCATGCCGCCGGTCGGCTTCGACCGGCGCGGATGGGTGTGTTTCTCAGTCGTCGAGCAGCACCACGTGCTTGCCCGGCGTGGTGCCGGACTCGACGTCGGCCTGGGCGTCACGGACCTGCTCCAGGCCGTGGTGGACCTTCGCGACCGGGACTTCGAGGCGCCCTGCGGCGATGGCCTGGAGCCGGCGGGCGAAGACGTCGGCAGGGAGGTCGGCGGCCTGACCGCCGTAGGACGTCAGCCGCACCCCGCTGGGGATCATGAACGGGGTGAAGTCGGGGATCGTCCACTGGTCCGCCAGGGCTCCGGTGAAGCAGACGGTGTCGTGGCGGCGGACGGTGCGGAGGGTGCCGGCGAGGACCGAGCAGCCCACCAGTTCCAGTACGGCGTCGACGCCGTCCGGCATCAACTCGCGCACCTGATCGGCGATGGTGCCGTTGTCGACCAGAGGGTGGTCGACGCCCACGGCCCGCAGTGCCCCGGCCCTCTCCGGGCTGCGGGTGGTGGACAGCACGGTGGCTCCGAGGTCCTTCGCGATCGTGGCCGCGCTCAGCCCGACCGTGGAGGCGCCGCCGCGGATCAGCAGCGTCTGCCCGCCTGCAGACCGAGGCCCGTGGCGAGGGAGCCGTAGGCGGCCTGGACCATCTCCGGCAGTGCGTCGGCCACTTCCCACGGGTGGTCGGTCTCGAACGGGATGACCTGCCCCGCGGGGACGGTCACGTGGTGCGCGTACGAGCCGTCGAAGGACCGGTCCATGCCGCCCATCATGGTCGTCACCTGCTGCCCCGGGCGCAGCCCGCTGTCCTCGTCGGCCTGGTCGACCACACCGACATCCCTCGATGCCGGAGATCCGCGGGTAGGTGACCTCCGGGCCTGACTCGCCCTTCCGGCTGGTGACCTCGGACTCGTTGACGCCGAATGCCTTCACCTTGATGCGCACCCATCCGGGCTGCGGCTCGGGCATCGGTACCGTGGTGACCCGAAGGGCATCCAGGCCGCCGGGCTGAGTGACGACGACCGCTCGCATCGTCGTAGAGGCGGCGCCTGCGGACGCTGCACGCTTGTCCATGCCAGTTCCTTACGTATCGAGTACGACCCGCAGGGTCGCCACGCTGCGGCCCGCAGCGAGGTGGTCGCCGCAGCACCTCTCGATCTTCTGTCGACATCCGCCGAATCTCTCAGGCAGTTGCGGACATCTGGTTGTCAATGGGGGACACCCGGTGAAGCCCGCGATCGCAGGCTTCACGGGCCCTCATCCCGGTTGGGAAAGCCGTGAGCGCCCGCCCCGCCACCCGTTCGGCTCGGCCGGGCCCGTGGTGGGGTGGTTCGGCCAGGAGGGACGGGACCGAGGCGTCCTGGTCAGGCCGACGGGCGGCGAGGGAGGGGACGCGGGCCTGTCACCGGTGCTGTGCGGTGCGCAGCTCGTCGGTGTACCGGGCGATGGCGTCCTCGGCCGTGGGGACGGGGCCGAACAGCTGCTCCTGGCGGCGGGGGTCGGCGACATAGCGTCCGGTCTCGAACCAGCGGAACATCGCGGCCAGGTCCTTGATCAGGGGCATGAGGCGGCCGGCGACGGCGCCTGCGGCGCGGGCGACGGTGGACGGGACCGCCCACACCTTGATCTTCTTTCCGGCCCGGCTGCCCATCACGTCGGCCACCTCCCGCATGCTGACCGGACGGTCCCAGCCGATGTCGATCCGCTCACCGGCCTCGGCCTCGGCGTCGACCACGGCTGCCAGGTAGGCCGCGAGATCGGAGGTGTGGACGAAGGTCAGCGGGACGGTGGCCTTGCCGATCCACAGCATGCGGCCCTTGTCGACCGGGTCGCCCGCCATTCTCGCGACCTGGTCGAGGAACGCCCCCGGGCGCAGGGCGACGAAGGGGACGCCGAGTTGTTCGAGCTTGTCCTCGGCGAGCTTCTTGTGCCAGAAGTGCGGGACGTGGGGCGTCTGGTCGCTGGTGAGGATGCTGGTCAGGACGAACCGCCGGATGCCGGTGCGGTGGGCGGCCTCGGCGAGGTTGGCGTTGCCGACTGTGTCGATGTCCTGCGCGTTCTTGCCGCCGCGGGTGTAGCCGGCGGCGGTGGTGATGACGGCGTCGGTGCCGTTCATGGCGGCCACGAGTGAGTCGAGGTCGAGCATGTCGCCGCGCGCGATCTCGACACCCCGGCTTTCGAGCCTGCTGGCGTCGGTGGTCGGCCGGACCAGGGCGCGGACGTTCTTGCCGCGCTTGAGCAGTTCGTCGACGACCTTGCCGCCCAGGGAGCCGGTCGCGCCGACGACGAGGACGGGGAGGGTGGTGGTCATGGGGGTCTCACTTCCATCAGGTCAGGAGTGGGGGGATTGGGTGGCGCAGACGTGGGCGCCGTCGGCCCGGGTCGCTCAAGGGGCGGGCCTGTGATGGGCGGATCTGCGGCGCGGGTCACCGCCGGTCCGCAGGAGCTTGCGGGGGTCGACGGTGAACGGGTCGCGGGTGATGCGGCCGTCCGCGATGTGCGGCCTGGCTGGCGAAGGGGAAGGGCTCGACATCCCCGTGGGAGGCGTGTTGCCCTTTCCCCCGGACGAGTTCCGCCCGCCCGCACCGGGACAGCTCGAGCTCGCCCCTGTCGCTGAGGCCCCGCTCAGCCCGTTCTCCCTGACGTACCGGGGTGAGCGGGGATCGCGCCACATCCGCCGGCTCGGCTCACCGGGCTCTTTCCGACAGCCGAGGAGCCTGGCTCCGTACAGCACGGGCGTTCGTGCAGCTGAGTGCGCTGCAGGACTGTCCACTTCGCAGGAACGCCGGAAGCGATGCGCACTCCAGGCCGGAACCGGGGTGCAAGCCGAGGGGAGCTACTCGGACTCTTCCCGTGGCAGCGCGCGGCTGTTGATCGCGTCGGCGATGGTGTAGGCGATACGGACGAAGGACTCCGCCTGCTGCGCCGACAGGTTCAGCGCGGAGGTCTCCTCCAGGGCCCGCCACATGGCTGCCAGGGGCTCGCGCATGGCACGGCCCTTGTCGGTGAGGTGGACGACCATGACGCGCCGGTCGTGTTCGGCCGGCTCGCGGACGAGCAGGCCGGCGTCCTGCATGCGGCGTAGGGACTTGGAGACGGTGGAGTGGTCCAGGCCGACGCTTTCGAGCAGCTCGGACTGGGTCTGGCCGTCCCTGTCAAGGAGGTGCATCAGCAGCAGTTCCTGTCCGAGATGCAGGTCCATCTCGCGGAGCATGGCGGCGGCGTAGGCGCGGTGGGCGCGGGCGAGTTGGAAGATCGCGTAGCTCATCGGTCCTGCGCCGGCCGTCGTGGGGATGCGGGGTTCGGGGGTGGACATGGTTCGGTTCCTCAGACGGTGTGGGTGGGGTAGTCGGTGTAGCCGGCCACTCCGCCGCCGTAGAAGGTCGCCGGGTCGGGGGTGTTCAGCGGCGCGTCAGAGCGTAGCCGCTCGACCAGGTCGGGGTTGGCCAGAGCGAGGGCGCCGACGGAGACGAGGTCGGCCGTGCCGTCGTTGATGTCCTTGGCGCGGGTGGGCAGGTCGCTGCCGGCCCGGTTGAGGATCAAGGTGGTCGGCCACAGTGCGCGCAGGGTGCCCAGCAACTCCTCGTCGCCGGCGTGCATCACATGGAGGTAGGCGAGGCCGAGCGGGTCGAGGGCACGCAGGAGCGCCGGATACAGCTCGGCGGTGTCGGACTCGGCGATGTCGTTGTACGGGTTGCCGGGGGAGATGCGCAGGCCGGTGCGGTCGGCGCCGATCTCGTCGGCCACTGCGGCGGCGACCTCGACGGCGAAGCGGATGCGGTTGTCGAGGGAACCGCCGTAGCGGTCGGTGCGCTGGTTGGTGTTGTCGGACAGGAACTGGTGCACCAGGTAGCCGTTGGCGCCGTGGATCTCCACGCCGTCGGCACCTGCCGCGACGGCAGCCGCTGCGGCGCCGCGGAAGTCGTCGACGGTCGCCGCGACCTCCTGCGTCGACAGAGCACGGGGTGTCGGCATCTCCTGGGGCCCGGACGCGGTGAACATCGCGCCCTGCGGGCGGATTGCCGAAGGGGCGACCGGCCGGCGCCCGTGGGGGGTGTTGTCGGGGTGGGAGATGCGTCCGGTGTGCATCAGCTGGATGACGATCCGGCCGTCGGCCGCGTGCACGGCGTCGGTGACCTTGCGCCACCCGGTGATCTGCTCGTCATTGTGGATGCCGGGGGTCAGGAGGTAGCCCTGGCCGTCGGCGGAGGGCTGGGTTCCCTCGGTGATGACGAGCGCGTGCGAGGCCCGCTGGGCGTAGTACTCGGCGTTCAGCTCGGTCGGTACGCCTTCGGGTGTGGAGCGGTCACGGGTCATGGGGGCCATGACCAGGCGGTGCGGGAGGGAGATGCCGCCAAGAGTGGTCGGCGTCCACAGGGCGTTCAGCATGAGGGGGTCCTTCGACAAGGGGGTGACCGGCCGGTCACCGCAAAGGCAGCGGGTGGTCGTGGGGAGGCGGTGGGCGGGCGTGCTCAGTCGACGGTCAGGACGAGCTTGCCCCGCACGTGCCCGGCGTCGCTGGCCTGCTGGGCCGTGGCGGCCTGATCGAGCGGGTAGGCGGTGACGGTGGTGACGAGCTTTCCGGCCGCGACGTCCTGGGCCAGGGCGGCCAAGCGGGTGGTCGAGCGTTCCCGGGACCCCTGGGAGAAGGTGACGCCCAGCTGTTGTGCACCGAAGTCGGCGATGGTGACGATGCGCTCGGTGCCGCCCCGCAGGGTGATGGAGTCCTCCAGGGCTCCCTTCCCGGCCAGGTCGAACACCGCGTCCACACCGTCGGGGGCCAACGCCTGTACCCGCTCGACCAGGCCCTCGCCGTACACGGTCGCGGTGGCGCCGAGGGAGGTGAGGTATTCCTGGTTGGAGGGGCCCGCGGTGGCGATCACGCGTGCTCCGCGGGCCGTGGCGAGCTGGACCGCCAGCGTGCCGACCGCTCCCGACGCGCCGTGCATCAGCACGGTCTCCCCGGCGGCGACCCCCAGCTGGTTCAGGACCCGCTCGGCCGTCTCGCTGGCCACCGGCAGCGCGACCGCGTGCTGCCAGTCGAGGCCGGCGGGCTTGGGGGCCACGGTGGTGGCCAGCGCGTACTGGGCGTACGAGCCGGTGTCCGACCAGCCGAGCACCTCATCGCCGACCTGCACGTCGCTCACGCCCTCACCCAGTGCATCGACCACGCCGGCGAGCTCGCCACCGGGGACGGCGGGGAAGGTCGTCGGGCGGACGGCCTCCAGCATCCCGGCGCGGATCTTGCCGTCCAGTGCGTTCAGCCCGGCGGTCTTCACGCGGACCCGGACCTGGCCGTAGCCGGGCTGTGGGACGTCGATGTCCGCCTCGTGCAGCACGTCCGGGCCGCCGAACTGGTCGAAAACGATTGCTTTCATGATGACTCCATTCCCTTCGGCCACCAAAAGTGTGGCTGGCCACATAATCAAGGTAGCAGTAATCATGTGGCTAGCCAAGTAATGTCGGACGTAGGGGTGAAGGCAACCGCCTCGGCTCGCTTCGGGGTGTGCCGATCACTGGCGTGGCCGACTACGTACACGTACGCGGCGACCGCCAGGGTGTGCCCGTAGCGCAGATCGCCCAGAATCGTGTCATCACCTTCGGCAAGAACAAGAGTCAGAGCCCCTCGGTCGCCGCTCGGCTCACTCGCCGAGGCCGCGGGCACGCGAGTGGAGCGTGCCTGTCCGTGCCACAGACAGCCTGATCCGCCACCCAAGTACCGGCAGCGCAGGACCGTCGGGCCGTGCGCGACTACCGCAACGTCCCGAGTCGGATTGCCCAAGTACCTCACATTCCTGCAGCTCGTGCTGCTCAGGAAGTGATCGGGCCGGGCTGTCTGAGGACACGGTGGCGTTCGTGGCCGTGACCGAACAGCCGTTGTCCGGGACGCTGACGGTGTCCTGGACAGCCACGGCTACGAACATGGACGGAACCGCTCAAGGAACCCTGTCCCTGCCGATTGCCCCGGAGTGGTCGTTGTTCGCTCTCATCGCGGACGTGGACGGCACCGAGTACCAGTACCAGTACCAGAACGAGGACGAGGACGAGGACGAGGACTGAACTCTGCCTCGAACCGGAGGTACGGACGATGGCCGCCTGCTGGCGTACTCCCGCACTGCCAGCAGGCGGCCCGGGCGGCGCAGTTGCTGCGCCACAGTCGCGCCGCCGCGAATGCGCGGGCCCGGCCGCGCTGAGCGACCGGGCCCTGAAGTGGACTTGGGTGTCCTCGATTTTCTGCTGAGCGTCTGCCGAACCGTATAGCTGTCATCCCCCACCCGGGCGGCGCCCGCTCACGCCGCGGCGGCCTTCTTCGCCGTCTCCTTCACCAGCGAGGCCGGCGCGGCCCCGGTCGCGCCAGCCTCCCTGTCAGCAGATCCGGTGGCTGCCGGACTGCGCCCACTCGAACCCGTTCGGGTCCAGGAGGGTGACGGAGAAGTTCACGCACGTGGAGCCGGGTGCGTACACCTGCATGCTGTAGCTGGATCCGTACCCGAAGTCGACCTCGTCCGGAAGCGCGGGTTGGCCGTCCGCCGAGATCCGTTTGACGGCCGCGCCGCCCAGCGGATTGCTGGCCACCCGGATCCAGTTGGTCTGGCAGGAGTAGGAGTAGTACAGCACCACCGTGGTGGTGGCCCCATTCATTGTGGTGATCGTGCGCGACGCGATCGCCGACGCGTTCGCGTTGCATCCGGTCGCGGCCGGGTCGGTGCCGTGGTGCTGGGGACCGGCGTTCGCCGACCCCGCTGACATGGTGGCGGTCAGCGCGAGCGCCCCCATCACCGCCGCGGCGCCTCGTGCGACGCGAGCCTTCGCCGTCCTCCGTTTCACGAGGAAAGTGGGGGCGCTGTTCTGATGCTGCCGGGCCTTGTTCATACGGTCTCTCCTGCTTCGCCGTTGGTGACGTCGGTGAGCGGGACCGTGGCCGTGTGCGCCGCCGTCCGGCCCCACCGCTCACTGTGTCGCGCGGCCCGCGCGGTGCCGATCGCCCGCCAGAGCAGGCGAGGCGCTGTTCTCTCTCACCCGAGAGGTGAGAGACCGCCACCTGTGGCCGGATCAGCGGGCCAGGTGCCTGCGTATGTCGTCGGCGATCCGGGACCGGTGGTCCATGCCGTACTTGCGGCAGATGGCCTTGAGGTGCGACTTGACCGTGTTCTGCGAGACGCCCAGCTCCTCGGCCAGCCGCTGGTTGTTCAACCCGTCGACCAGCAGCAGAGCCAGGCGCTGCTCGGCCGGGGTGAGGGAGAGGAAACGCCGTTCAGGACCATCGTCGGTTCGCAGCGTCATCTCGATGAGTTCCGACTGGATCTGTTCGCACGCTCTGACGATCCTCTTCAGCCGGTCGTGCGGTGCCGACGGGGAGGCGTCCTTCTGCTCGGTGTCCTCCAGCGCGATCTCACGCAACGCAGCCACCCTGGACGCCAGGTACTCGACGACGTGGTCGGAGGTGAGGGCCTGCGGGGTCGCGTCGCCTCCCGCCGGGAGCAGCCGCAGGGCGTCGGCGTCCTCCGCCTCCCGGGTGAGCACCCGTGCCACCAGGTCAGCCAGCCATCCGAACGCCCGCACGGCGTTGTCGTCGAAGGCGCCGGCGCGGTAACTGTGCATCGACACCATGCCGAAGATCCGCCCCCGTGTGGTGCCCTCGAACCGGAACAGCGGCGCGGTGATGGCGTCCGCGGACGGCCGCCCCAGATCCCCGAACGCCACGCCCGCCTGGAGTACCGCGCCGTTGTCGTACCCGAACCGGTAGATCTGCCGGTTTCTGAGCAGCCAGGCCGTGGGACTGTTCGGACCGAAGGTGTGCGACACCGGATCGTCGAATCGGCCGCCCTCGAAACCGTAGGGGAAACGCACCCGGTTCGTACCGTGGAGTAACCCGATGTAGAACGAGTCGAAATGGGCGAACTTGCCGGTGACCGCGCGGACGTAGTCGTAGAGCCCGTAGTGGTCGTTCCCGAACCCTGTCGTGATCTTGTGGTACGCCTCATGCAGGAATGCTGCGGTCTCGGCGTCGACGCGCAGGGGAACAGCCGGCATACGGAACCTCCGTCAGGAACGATCGGGACCATGCACCCGAAGTGTCCTCCGTCCTGGGCCACCAGGTCGAGGCGCCGCCGGGCCGTCAGCCCGCACGCCCCACGCCCCGGCCGTGCCTGCGCCGAACTGGTCGCCGTAGCGGGCCGGGAACACTGCGCAGGCCGCGGTGGTGCGGGTTACAGGTGGTCGGTGAGCCATGCGATGAGGTCCGTGGTGGCGAGGGCGCCGATGGTAGTGGCGGCTCCGCGGACGAAGTCCTCAAGCCCATCCGCTACACCCACCCCACCCCCGAGACAGCGCCCCGTCCGTGAGTGGCATGACCGGCCGGGTGTACTTCCAGCGCGGCCGGCCCGTCACCGTGACCATCCCGTGCGGTGCCCGCCGCGCCCCGACACCACCGGCGACTGGCTGCACTTTCCAGTGGCCCGGCCGGCGACGGCGTTTTCCGGAGGTGTGTCGGCGGTGGGGTGTCAGGGGGCGCCGTGACCGGCTCGCGGCGGGCGAGAGCCGTCGTGGCGGGTCTCGTCGGTGTCGTCGTAGGCGTCAGCCTGGCCCGCCGGGCCTCCGACAACCAGCGCCGGTTAACCGTCACCTTCGACCTGCACCGGGAACTGCACGGGCCCGAGATGATGCGTGCACGGCACGCCGCAGCCGAGCAGATCGCACAGCACCCGGACCTGGACTACCAGGAACTGTGAGAACTGTTGGGCTTCACCGGGATGTCCGACCTCCACCAGGTCATCTACTTCTTCCAGCGGTTATGGCTTGCGCTCGAGTTCGGCGTCCTGCAAGAGGACTACGTGCCGCGCCTGTTCGGAGACACTTTCTCCTGTTGGTACGACACGACGTTCTGCTCCATGCTCGTGCCCACAGGAACTGAAATGGCCCAGGACAGCAACGCCCTGCACGACTGGCTGGTGGACCATTCAACCGAAGAACAGCAACAGCACTGGCGAGGCGCCGACCCTGACGCATGGCGAAGGCGGGACCCTCAGGGATCCTGACCCGTACATCTCCGACTAAGTCAGTAGCATCTCGCGCCGTCCGTCGATTCGGGTCAGCCCAGGCCAGGCGCAAAAGGGAGCAGCGTGTACGCCAGGCAGACACTCAGCGGTCGAGGGGCACGTAGGTGCCGCCGGGTAGGTCCGGTGTTTCGGCGGCGTCGAGCAACGCGGCGGCGACGGTGGCGCGGCTGACGCGGGCGGGGAAGAGCCGCTGGGGTGCCTGGCTCAAGTCCACGGTGCGACGGTGTTCGCTGAGTTGTCCGGCAGACAGCGGCCCGCAGTGAAAGACCGTGCCCCCAGCGTCGAGGATGGTGGTGTCGGCGGTGACCTTGTCGGTGAGTTCGGCACCCATGGCCCGCAGCAGGGTGCGCGTCAGGGCGCCGGCCGCGGCGGCGGAGGCGCCGGTGCCGAACGCCCCCATCCAGATGATGCGCTCGGGGGTGGCGGCCACGGCGGCACGAGCACCCGCGGTCAGCACACCGACCTGGTCACGGCTGGGGATACCCAGTGTGGAGATGATGGTGGTGGCGTCTTTGAGCGCACGGCCGATGGCGTCGGTGTCCCGTACGTCGGCGCGCACTCTGATCAGCTGGTCGTCATGGCCGGTGGCCGGGAGGCGGTCGGGATTGCGGGCGACGGCTGTGACGGTGTGGCCACGGTCAAGGGCCTGCTGGATCAGCTGCTGCCCGGTGGCGCCCGAAGCGCCCAAAACAGTGAGATACATGGTTGAACTCCTTATAAGCAGGTGGTGATCGGGGGTTTGGCGATTTTCTGCCGGGTGACGGACGCCGCGGCGGTTCAGGTGGTGCCGGCCAGCACGTTCAGAGCGGCGGCGTGCACTCCTGGCGCGGCGACCAGCAGGTCGGCGCCCGGCCGCCAGGGCCGGCCGTACAGGTCGGTGGCTATGGCGCCGGCTTCGGTAGCGAGCAACATGCCAGCGCCCACCCCTGACATCTCGGGCTGGAACTGCCAGTAGGCGTCGTACTGGCCGGCGGCCACGCCCAGCAGCGGGAAGGTGGTGGGGATGGTGCTGCGTACCAGCAACGCGTTGCCCAGCATGGCGGCGAAGGCGTTCGCCATGTGCCGGCGTTGCGCCTGGTCTTCGCCGCCGTCCTGGCTGGTGGTCATCATCGCCACTTTGAGGTCGGTCTTGGCGGACGCCTGCAGCCTAGTTCCGGTGCGGAAGGCACCGCCACCGCGCACCGCGGTATAGGTGACGTTGCCGATGGGCTGATGCACCACGCCGAGTACAGGCTCGTTGTCGCGGACCAAGGTGATGGTGGTGCCCCATTCGGTCAGCCCGTGCAGGTGGTTGATCGCGCCTTCGACGATGTCGCTCACCCACCACTCGCCGGCGGGCAGGTCGCCTTGGTGCTGTTCCTCCTCATCCTCGCCCAGCCAGGTGGCCTGCGGCCGGATCGCGGCCAGGGCAGCCTGAACGCCCTCGGCGGCTTCTTCTTCCATAGGTCCGAAGCGGCTCATGCTGTCCTCACGGGTGGCCGGTCGGGCATCTGGTGAGTAGCGGGCAAGTACGCGGGCGCCGATCCGTTCGGCGACCTCGACGACGGCGGGGAGCATTGCGGAGTCGTCGGAGACCGTGCTCGGCACGGCAGGAGCGGACTTGGCAGGAGTAGACATGGCAGGGGCCTCCAAGAGGTAAGGGACATGAGCCAAAGCTGCTACTTCAGCGGTGGTTGTTCGTGTACGGGTGATGCCAGGGGCCACCGAGGTCGGCCCGCGAGGCGGCCGAGAGCGGGGTTCGAAGGGTTACGGCGAGCCGGGCGAGGGCGTCGGCGTGCAGAGCCGACGTGCTGACGCGATGCTCGTCAGCCAGCTCCGATGGCCGGCCCTTCGCCGGTGATGATGCCGCCGGTTCCGGCGAGCAACACCATCCCGCCCAAGCCAGACCGCGCGCTCCCCGTACTGCCAGTGCATGTGCATACGTCCTGCGGCGACCCGAGACAGCCGGTGGATGACCGGCACGGGCATACGCCCGTAGAGGACCGCACGCGGCACCACGCTGACCAAGGCACCTGTGCCACGATCGTCGGGGGCTGTACTACTTGCGAACTCGACCCCACGGTTTGAAGACCGAGAGGACCATGGCAAAGCTCAACAGCGCCATGGCGGTGGCGGCGAGGAACGAGACGAACCAGATGTCCTGCAACGGCTGCTCGCCCGTGGCGAGTTCGGTGACGGGACCCAGGAACGCCAGCATCATCGCGCAGGCGATGACGTTGAGGACCAGCTTCACAGCGACCCACCAGTAACGTACGAGGCCCCACTTGGTCGCCAACCCGAGTAGGGCACCGGTGAGCAGGCAGACCGCCCCTGCTGTGAGTGCTGAGAGCAGAAGAGGGACGACGAAAAAGTCCGCGAGTGCGCGATATACGGTGGTGCGGTCCGCGCCTGCGCGTGCCCAACCGATCGCCACCAGGACGATGGAGATGACATCGATGCCGATCCAGGCTCCCGCCGAGGCGACGTGCGTGACCAGGATGCTCTTGCGCAGCCGGACCGGGATGCTCCACAGGACCCGGCGAGCCCGTTGCGGTGAGGTGGTTGGCGCTGTGGAAAGCGTGGTCATGGCTGTCCTAGTCTGTGGATCGTATCGGCTACGGCTCAGCAGTCGGAGCCTGTGACGGAGCCCGCCCTGGACGGATGGGTGACATGCGGTGTGCGGCCGTCAGGCCTGTCGACTTCGCGACCGGCGCCCGGCATCAGTGCAGGAGGCCCCGGGGCTCGGCACGTCGCACCGGCGCCACGCATGCACTGGTGATCCGCGAGGACCCGAGCCACTTCTTCAACCGGGCGAGCGGGGTGTTCACGGGCCCTGTCCCAGCCCCGCACCTCGAAGGTAGAAGCCTCCACTGTTAACAGCAAGTGCATCGTTGTTACTTATATAGTTACCGACGCGCAACTGGACCTGGACCTGCTCGCCGCCCTGGAAGCGCTCCTCGAGGAAGGAAGTGTCCGGGGTGCCGCCGCCCGCCTTCATGTCACCTCCCCGGCGATGAGCCGCTCTCTGGGCCGTATCCGCAAAGCCCCGGCGGCCAGATCCTGGTCCGCACCGGACGCCACATGACTCCCACCACTCGCGCCCTGGCGTGCGCACCCAGGTCCACGCCTTGGCGCAGGAGGCCCACCACCTGCTGTCCGCTCACACGGAACTCGACCTCGCGAAACTGGAGAGAGTGTTCACCGTCCGCCGGCACGACGCCCTCACCACCTGTGCAACCACCCTGATCGCCGCAGTGCACCGCCAGACCCCCGGGGTGCAACTCCGCACCGTCTCCCGGCGCGGACTCCTCCACGGCCGGATCGACGACGCCCTGAGCGCCCTCGGCCACAAGCGCCGCGTCATCGCCTCCGCCCCCACCACCGTCACCGCACTCCAACTCGCCCGCGACACCGACCTCTTGGTCGCCCTCCCCGGCGCGGTCACCCGCTCCGCCCGCCACCAGCTCGGCCTGACCGCCCTGCCGGTGCCCCTCGACCTACCCGAAGTACCCCTGCACCTGCTCTGGCGCCAACGCCACGACAACGACCCCGCCCATACCTGGCTACGCGAAACAGCCACCCAAACTCTGACATCTGGGAAAAGCCCAAACTGCAACAGGTTCATCTCGGCTACGGCGAATACCCGTGGCAGGTACCGGTGTTCATCCCGAATGCCACACGGGTTCCCATGTGGCGCGCTCCTTCTCCGGCTGGCATAATTTCGTCTGGGTAATTCATCAAGTCAGTTACTTGCACTTGATGTTAAGTGGGGAAGTCTCTAGCGTTCTCGGCATGAACCTCACCGTCCTCGCGGCCTCCGGCCGGACCGGAATCGCCCTCACCCGACAGGCGCTGCGTCGTGGTCACACCGTGACCGCCATCGCGCGTGATCCCGAGCGGATCGACCTGCCCGACTCCCCGAACCTGCGGAAAGTTGCGGGCGACGTGAACGACGCGGCCGGTGTCGCCGCCGTCGTGGACGGGGATTCCGTGGTCCTTTCGGCGCTCGGAACGGACCGGGCCGGGATTCTCCTGACCGGCGCCCGGGCCGTCGTCGCCGCCGGTCCACGGCGTGTCATCTGGCTCGGCGCCTACGGCACGGGCAGGTCGGCCGACGTGGCGGGGGAGGGTGCGGGCGTGCTCGCCAGGGTGCTGGGCGACCGGCTCGCGGACAAGGTGGAAGCCGACGGCACCGTTCTCGCGGCCGGGGGCACGGTCTTCCACGCCGGGATGCTCGCTGACGGGCCGGAAAGTCCCCGTCGGCGCACGGTGGGTCTGGAGGCCGGGCCTCCCTTCGACCTGGGTGCGAAGGTCAGCCGGGAGACCGTCGCCGCGGCGATGCTCGACGAGGCCGAGGCGCCCGTTTTTCCCGGTGCCGTGGCCCTGCCCTTGGCGGAGTAGGTGCAGTGGTCAGCGGGCGGTGATCGCCTCGAACGACGCCCGGACCTGCTCGCGGAGCCAGGCGTGAGCGGTGGCTGCCATGTCACCGCCATCTCCACCAGTACGGACAAGAAGGACGACGCCCATCGCGCCGACACCTTCCTGATCTCCGATCAGGTGTCGCAGGCCGGCGAGCGCTTCGACTTCATCCTCGACACCGTCGGCGCCGACCTGCCCTGGGACGACTACTTCGCCACCCTGCGCCCCCGGGGCGAACTGTGCGTTGTCGGCGTCCCGGCCAGCTCCTTCACCATCAGCCGGATGAGCATCCTGCCGGCCTCGAAGTCCCTCGTCTCCGCCCTGGTCGGGCCTCCCGCGGTCACCCGGCAACTCATGGACTTCGCCGCCCGGCACCACATCCAGGCCAAGGCCGAGGTCTTCCCGCGCGACCAGATCGACCAGGCCATCGACCACGTACGAACGGCCGGGCCCGCTACCGCGCCGTCATCGACCTTCGCCAAGCCCGCGGTTCAACCTCCGGCGTCGATATGCGTGAGGGAAAAAGTACTGGGCTGGGTCGCAGTGATCGGATCACGCCCGTGGGGGTTTGCCGGCTGCGGTCGTTTCCAGACCGGTGCACCTGAGCGGCGAAGCCGACCTCACCCCTGGACCAGAACTCCGCCGCCCGCCCTGCTGCGCCGCCACGCTCACGGTGAAGGCCCGCCGGGGCCCGCGCGGCCGGTGGTGTCCCGGCCTGGGTACCACCGTCGTGGAGCGGGCAGCCGGGAGATCTGGGTGTGGTGCCGGTGCCGGGTGCTGGCGGGCTGCCCCGTTCCTCGAGCACCTGGTGTGCGGGGTGGTGGCCGGGCAGGCTAGGTTGCTCGGGTGAGTCTCCTTGATGATGTGGCTGAGCGCGACGGCTGGCGCTGCTGGGTGTGTGACGAACCGGTCGACCCCGACGAGTCGGTGAACGACCCGCGGGGGCCCAGCGTCGACAGCCGGACCGCCGACCGCAAGGCCAAGGTCGCCGAGCGGCTCGCGCACCGTGGTTGCAATAGCCGTAAGGGTGCGGTCAAGGTGGTCATCGCCTGGCCGGACCGCCTGTACGTGGTCGAACCCGCGCCGCTGGTCACCGTTGCCGGGAGGCTGGAGCGCAAGGGAGGCCGCGAGATGGTGGGCCGTTGTCCGACCAGGCGGGATGCCCAGGAGGCGGCGGATTGGCTGGTGGACCGGTTCTCCCGACTGATACCGGGGCTGTCGGTGACCGCTGACATCGAGGCGGGCGGCGGCCAGTTCCTCGTCATCCTGGCCACCGGCCGCCGCTGACCGCCGCGGGGCCGGAGCTCTGCTGGCTGATGGCTAGCGGTGGGTTGTTGACGGCGGGCCAGACTCGTATGAGGCCGGTGGCAGAGGAACGTCGCTTCGCTGCCCGGGGAGCTTTGATGACCCGTCGTGTGCGGTGTCCACCCGCTCCGGGTCCGTTGGAAGCCTACGCCGCACGCTTCGATGACCTCTTCTCCACACTGGCACAACGCTGCGGGTTCCGGGAGTACCTCGCGGGGCCGCTGCTGCCGCGGGACCGCAACAAGACGCTGACCTGGCTGGCTGGCTGGCAGGCACTGAGCTCGTCGTCGGCGCCCACCACCTGGCAGCACAGCGGCTGCAGTTCCTCCTGTCCGAGTCGACGTGGGACCACGAGCGGGGCAACGCCCGCCGGGTGGAGTTGCTGCGTTCCGACCCGGCGACCGCGCCGCACCCAGGCGGGGTGCTGGTGATCGACGATTCCGGGGACCGCAAGGACGGGAAGGCGACCGCGCACATCGGCCAGTGGCTGGGTCGGCTGGGCAAGACCGACAACGGCATCGTCACCGTGACCACCTGCTGGGCGGATGGAAACCTTTACTATCCGCTGCACGCCGTTCCCTACAGCCCCGCCCACCACTTTCCCCAAGGCAGGAAGGACCCGGCTTCCGCACGAAACTGCAGATCGCCGTCGAACTCGCCCGCGCCGCGAAGGCGGCCGGAATGACCTTCCGCGCCGTGGCCGCCGACTGCGCCTACGGCGACCACCTGCTCGGCCTGCTCGTTCTCCACGGCGGTCTCCGTCATCACGCATCTCCTTGATCAGCAGATCCGCCCTTGATTACAGTAGACACTTCCGGGGCAGCTGAACGCCGCCCTAGCCAGGCCATGGAGTGCGACGAGCATGCGCTCGAACTATCGCCCTTGTGGAGGCACTTGGTCTGTCTCCCGAGACGGAGCCGAGAGGGGCCGACTCCTTCCGGAGCAGGAGACCGACCCCTAGGTCGAGCGGACGGGGTCAGCTCAGGCCGAGGTTCGACAGCGCGGTCGTCCAGTCCGTGACGATCGCGTCCTGGGCGTCGGTGAGGGTGATGGTGCCGGCGCAGACGGCCTTCTTGAGTTTGTTCTCGACGGTGTCCTTGTTGGAGGCGGTCTTGGTGCCGTACTGCGGCTCGGGCCAGAGGTTGAGCGCGCTCTTGGGGGCACCGCCGAGTTCGAGGGGGACGAAATGGTCTTCCTCGTAGTCCGAGGTGCTGGTGTCCGTGTAGCCGTACTCGACGATCTGCTTCTTCTTCAGCGCGGTGGTGTAGGAGCTGGACGGCCGGACGGTCGCGGTCCACCCGGAGACACAGATGGTGGAGTCGATGGTGGACTGGGTGACGTCCGGGTTGAAGTCGCCGGGCTGGCAGCTGGGGTCGGGGAGGGGGAGGTAGTCCTGGCTGCAGCTCTGCGCGTGCGCGGTGCCGGCTGCGACCGTGAGGCCGGCGGCGGCGAGGGCGAGGGAGGAGAGGGTGGTGACCAGAGGGCGGGATATTCGGGGCATGGGTGGTCTCCCGGAGCGGTGCCCGGCAGGAATTCCGGGCGGTCGTGAGCATGACAGCACCGGAATCGTCTATGCGGGTAGAGCCCTTTGCCGGTCACGAAGATCCCTTTGTTGAATGTTTGAATACGGAGGGACCGGCGGAGGTCAAGTCATGGCCCGCGCTTGGTTGTCGGCATCGCGCGGCGGACGTGGCGTACGAGGTCCTCACACCCCTTCCGAGGCGTCTCCTCGACGAAGCGGATGATGGCCCGGGCGATCCCCCGACACCGACACGGCGGCCCCTTTCCTGGCGGGGCTGGCCTGCGGAAACGCCGGAATCTTGGCGTCGGGGCGCGGAGGGGGTGATGGAGGGGCTGCGGAGGGGGCGTTCCGGCCGTGGCCGGGGGTCTGTTCGGGCTCGCCACGCTCGGCGGGCCGTCAAGCTCACCCATCAACTTGGGTGTCTGATATCCGTTGTTTTTTCCGCGATTACTACGGGGTCCGGGCCGAGGCTCGCTGCGGGCCTTCTCCCGGGGACGCAGCCGTGCTGTGCGAGGAATATCGGCCAGCTTCACCCGGCCGATGTGGGGTCCGCCTCTGGGCGCCCCGGGGTCGCGGACCTGCTGTGACTTCTCCCACCTGCTCTTGCCGGGGCGAGGAACGTTTACCTACGTTCGGTCGCATGTCCTCCCATGGCCGCACCCTTCCCGGCGAACCGGACGAACCCGCTGAGGCGAGCAGGCCCGCGGCGGATCGGCCTGGCGCCCTCCCCTTGGTCCACCTGGACGTCGATCTGACCTCGCACGAACTTCTCCGGCGCGCTCATGTTCTGGACGCTCTCGGCTCCGACTGGGACCCCGTCGCCGCACTGCGCGGCGAGGAAGCGGCGTACGAGCTGCTCTATTCCGGCCTCGACGCGGAGCAGCAGCGCGTGTACGACGAGCTGGTCTCGGCCGGTGTGCTTCCGCGGAGGGGGGACGGCCATGCTGCCGCTTGACCCGCAGGCCGACATCGGGCGGCGCGCCTGGGTGGCCTGCCCGAACTGTGACGACCGTCGCGGGTGCGGCACCTGTGAGCAGGGGCGCACCTGCTCCGAGCACTGGCGCTACCTGCTCTCCAACGTCGGTAGCCTGCTCCACCTGCAGTGCCGGTCGTGCACCCACATCTGGACACACGAGACCCGTTTCGGTGCCACCCGCTCTCCGTGGGAGCGCATGACCAGCGGCCTGCGACGACAGTGACCGTCGACAACGGCTGACTCGGTGAGCGTGGTCGCCGGTGCCGACGCGGGCGATGGCCGATGAGGCCGGACGGCGGATCGGCGCCCGCTTTCGGGTGACCTCACCGTCTGTCGCCGGGAACGGCAGGCCGCATTGGCCGAGGATCGCGGTCGGCGGCCATCCCTGCCTGCCGTTCGTCCGCCCGGAGGCAGCCGTGCACATCCTGATCCTGGCCAGCGCGTTCAACAGCCTCACCCAGCGCTCCTACGTCGAACTGCGCGACCGCGGCCACACCGTGGCGGTCGAACTCGCCCTGCCCGGCAGCCCGTTGGCGGAAGCGGTGCGGCGGCATGCACCGGATCTCATCGTGGCGCCGATGCTGAAGACGGCGATTCCCGAGGAGGTGTGGGCGGCGCACACGTGCCTCGTCGTCCATCCGGGGCCCGTGGGCGACCGAGGACCGTCCTCCCTGGACTGGGCGATTCACGAGGGCGTCGACCGGTGGGGCGTCACCGTCCTGCAGGCCGACGAGGAGCTGGACGCCGGTGACGTGTGGGCCTCCGTACCGTGCCGGGTCCCTCCCGTCTCCAAGAGCGAGCTGTACCGGGGGGAGATCGCAGACGCCGCGCTGGAGGCCGTGATGCTCGCGGTGGAGCGCTTCGCCGGGGGGAACCACGTACCGCGCAAGCAGGACACGGCATGCACGGCCGACGCTCGTGCGCGCCCCCGTCCGTACCTCGACCAGAGCGTCCGGCGGATCGACTGGGCCGAGGATTCCACACAGGAGGTCCTGCGCAAGCTGAGAGCGGCGGACTCGCAGCCCGGTGTGCTGGACGTGCTGCTCGGAGGCGAGTGGTATCTGCACGGCGGTCATCCCGAGAGCGTGTTGCGCGGCCACCCGGGCGACCTGCTGGCCACCCGGGCCGGGGCGCTCTGCCGGGCCACCAAGGACGGCGCCGTGTGGATCCCCGAACTGCGGCCCAGGCGTGGACCCGGCCGGCAGCCCACCTTCAAACTGCCTGCCGTGCGGGCCCTGGGCGACCTGCTGCCGCCGCTGCCCGAGCACGCCCTGCCCCTGTTGCCCGAGGTGCGGCACGGTACCTGGACCGACATCCGCTACCGGGAGGACGGGAACGTGGGCTTCCTCTCGTTCTCCTTCCCCGGCGGCGCCATGAGCACGGAGCAGTGCCGACGTCTGCTGGACGCCTACCGGGAAGCGTGCGCGCGGCCCACGTCGGTGCTGGTGCTGGGCGGCGAACGGGACTTCTTCTCCAACGGGATCCACCTCAACGTCATCGAGGCCGCCGCCGACCCCGCCGGCGAGTCCTGGGCGAACATCAACGCCATCGACGATCTGGTCGAGGCGGTCCTGACGACGACGGACCGCCTGGTGGTCTCGGCGGTCGCGGGCAACGCCGCGGCGGGCGGAGCGATGCTCGCCCTGGCGGCCGACGAGGTGTGGTGCCGCTCGGGCGCCGTGCTGAACGCCCACTACCGTCTGATGGGCCTGTACGGCTCGGAGTACTGGACGCACACCCTGCCGCGCAGGGTGGGTCCCGCGACGGCCGAACGGCTCATGCGTGAGGCTCTTCCGGTGAGTTCGGCGAGCGCACTGCGCCTGGGGCTCGTCGACCGGGTGATCGACCGCGGTCCCGACGAGTTCGCGCGGGAGGTCGGCGGCCTGGCGGCCCGGCTGGCGTCACTTCCGGCGACGGCGGCACGGATCACCGCGAAGAAGACGGAGCTGGACCTGCTGGAGAGCACGACTCCGCTGGCGGGCTTCCGTGAGCGGGAGCTGGCCCGGATGCGCCGGACCTTCGACGACCCGGACGCCCCGTATCACGCACTGCGTCGTTCTTTCGTCCACAAGGAGCGACCGGCGTGCACCCCGCCGCACCTCGGTCCGGCCGCGGTTGCGCAAACCGCTCCGATCCCCTCCGCCGCGGATGTCACCGGAACGGCCCTCGATGGCATCTCATCCTGGCCGAACGCCTGATACGAAGAAAAGCGACGGCCGAAATACCGGCCTTCATCCCTTACCTCCCCAGGAGGCGGTCCCATGACTGAGGCGACGCCGGGCACAGCCGTCGCTCCGGACGCCAACGAAGCGTCCGCCGACGAGACACCCACGATCCACATCCTCTGGATCAACGCAGGCCTGAGCTGCGACGGCGACTCGGTCGCGTTGACGGCGGCCATGCAGCCCAGCATCGAGGAGATCGTGCTCGGTGTGCTGCCGGGGCTTCCGAAGATCGCCGTCCACTGGCCGCTCATCGACTTCGAGTGCGGTCCGATCGGCGGCTCGGACACCTTCATCGAGTGGTTCTTCAAGGGGGAGCGGGGCGAGATCGACCCGTTCGTCCTGGTCGTCGAGGGCTCCATCCCCAACGAGGCGATCAAACCCGAGGGCTACTGGTGCGGCTTCGGCGACAACCCGGAGACCGGCCAGCCGATCACCACCAGCGAGTGGATCGACCGGCTCGCCCCGAAGGCACTGGCGGTCGTCGCCATCGGCACCTGCGCCACCTACGGCGGCATCCACGCCATGGCGGGCAACCCGACCGGCGCGATGGGCGTGCCGGACTACCTCGGCTGGGACTGGAAGTCCCACGCCGGCATCCCCATCGTGTGCGTCCCGGGCTGTCCGATCCAGCCCGACAACTTCTCCGAGACGCTCACCTATCTGCTCTACCAGGCGGCCGGCTCCGCCCCGATGATCCCGCTCGACGACAAGCTGCGTCCCACCTGGCTGTTCGGGGCCACCGTCCACGAGGGCTGCGACCGCGCGGGCTACTACGAACAGGGCCAGTTCGCCCTGTCGTACGACTCGCCGACGTGCCTGGTCAAGCTCGGCTGCTGGGGCCCGGTCGTCAAGTGCAACGTGCCCAAGCGCGGCTGGATGAACGGGATCGGCGGCTGCCCCAACGTCGGCGGCATCTGCATCGCCTGCACCATGCCCGGGTTCCCCGACAAGTTCATGCCGTTCATGGATGAGCCCCCCGGCGCCAAGCTGTCCAGCAACGCCAGCGGAGCGTACGGCGCCGTGGTCCGCAAGCTGCGGTCGATCACGGCCAGGACGGTGGACAAGGAGCCCAAGTGGCGCCGCACCGGAGACAGGATCACTACCGGCTACCGACCCCCGTGGTGAGCATCCGCCGCGAGTAGTCCGCTCCCCGCTTCGTGCACCCCCCACACGAACCTCCCGCGCAACGAAGGGCACGGCACACAGATGGCACCGAACACGAAGGCGGCCGGCGACGGCAGCGGCCTGGTGGAGATGGCCTGGGACCCAATCACCCGGATCGTGGGCAGCCTGGGCATCCACACGAAGATCGACTTCAAGCAGAAGCGGGTCGCGGAGTGCTACAGCACGTCGTCGGTCTTCCGCGGCTACAGCGTCTTCATGCGCGGCAAGGACCCCCGCGACGCCCACTTCATCACCAGCCGCATCTGCGGGATCTGCGGCGACAACCACGCCACCTGCTCGGTGTACGCACAGAACATGGCGTACGGCGTGAAGCCCCCGCACCTCGCTGAGTGGATCATCAACCTCGGCGAGTCCGCGGAGTACATGTTCGATCACAACATCTTCCAGGAGAACCTGGTAGGGGTCGACTACTGCGAGAAGATGGTCAGGGAGACCAACCCCGGCGTCCTCGAACTCGCCGAGCGCACCGAGGCCCCGCACGCCGCGGAGCACGGCTACCGCACGATCGCCGACATCATGCGCTCGCTCAACCCCCTGGAGGGCGAGTTCTACCGCGAGGCCCTCCAGGTCAGCCGCTACACGCGCGAGATGTTCTGCCTCATGGAGGGTCGCCATGTGCACCCCTCCACGCTCTACCCGGGCGGCGTCGGCACCATCGCCTCCGTACAGCTCTTCACGGACTACCTCAGCCGTCTGATGCGCTACGTGGAGTTCATGAAGCGCGTCGTACCCCTGCACGACGACCTGTTCGACTTCTTCTACGAGGCGCTGCCCGGGTACGAGGAAGTGGGCCGCCGGCGGGTCCTGCTCGGCTGCTGGGGGGCGCTGAACGACCCCGAGTACTGCGACTTCACGTACGCCAACATGACCGACTGGGGCCGGCGCATGTTCGTCACGCCCGGCATCGTCGTCGACGGCAAGCTCGTCACCAACGACCTCACCGAGATCAACCTCGGCATCCGCATTCTGCTGGGCAGCTCCTACTACGAGGACTGGCAGGGCCAGGAACAGTTCGTCACCCACGACCCGCTCGGCAACCCGGTGGACCCGCGCCACCCGTGGAACCAGCACACCATCCCCGCCCCGCAGAAGCGGAACTTCGACGACAAGTACAGCTGGGTCATGTCGCCCCGCTGGTTCGACGGCAAGGACCACCTCGCCCTGGACACCGGCGGCGGCCCCATCGCCCGGCTGTGGTCCACCGCCCTGTCCGGTCTCGTCGACATCGGGTACGTCAAGGCCACCGGTCACAGCGTGGTCATCAACCTGCCCCGCACCATGACCAAGCCGGAGACCACCTTCGAGTGGAAGATCCCGAAGTGGTCCAACGCGCTGGAGCGCAACCGCGCCCGCACCTACTTCCAGGCGTACGCCGCCGCCGTCGCCCTGCACTTCGCGGAGAAGGGCCTGGCAGAGGTCCGGGCCGGACGCACCCAGACCTGGGAGAAGTTCGAGGTCCCGGACGAGGGGCTCGGCGTCGGCTTCACCGAGGCGGTCCGCGGTGTCCTCTCCCACCACATGGTGATCCGCGACGGCAAGATCGCCAACTACCACCCGTACCCGCCCACCCCCTGGAACGCCAGCACCAGGGACACCTTCGGCACGCCCGGCCCGTACGAGGACGCCGTGCAGAACACCCCCATCTTCGAGGAGAACACCCCGGAGAACTTCAAGGGCATCGACATCATGCGGGCCGTCCGCAGCTTCGACCCCTGTCTGCCCTGCGGTGTCCACATGTACGTCGGGGGCGGCAAGACGGTGAAGTCGATGCACGTGCCCACCGGACTGAGCGGACTGGGCGGATGAGCGCGGCGACGGCGGCAGCGCCGGCGAACGCGGAACAGACCGGACGCCGTGTCGAGGAGGTGCTGGAGCGTCTGGCCGCGAGCGGCGACCCGGCCGCCGCCGCGGCGGCGGAGGAACTCGTCCGGTCCCTCATGGACTTCTACGGTGCCGGCCTGGCCCGCATCCTCCGCCTGCTGTCCTCCGCTCCCGGCGAACCGTCGGCAGGACTGCTCGGTGACGAACTGGTCGCGAGCCTGCTCGTCCTGCACGACCTGCACCCCGAGGACCGCGACACCCGCATCGCCCGGGCCCTCGACAGCGTCAGGGAACACACCTTGGACGTCGTGGACTTCGACGAGAAGAGCGGCACCCTGACGCTGCGGGCCAGGGAGGCCGGCGGCTGCGGCTGCGGCTCCGGCGCGGGCGCCCAGGAGGCCGCTGAGGCGGCGCTCGCGTGCTTCGCACCGGAGGTCAGGGCCGTCGACGTACAGACCCCGCCCCCGGGGCCCACGCTCCTCCAGATCAGCACGGCACCGACGGGGGCCCGATGACGACGTCCCCGGCGACGCGCACACCCGGCCTGCGGAGGTTCCTCGGCGAGAGACCTCCGCAGCCCGAGCGGTGCGAGCTGTGCGCCGTGGCCGTCGAGGCGGACCACCGTCATCTCGTCGACACCGAGAAACGCGCCCTGGCCTGCGCCTGCGCCCCCTGCGCGCTGCTGATGACACAGCCGGGCGCCGCCGCGGGCCGCTTCCGCACGGTCCCGGCCCGCTATCTCACCGACCCCGCACATCGTCTCGACGAGAGTGCGTGGGACGCGTTGCAGATCCCGGTCGGCGTCGCCTTCCTCTTCCGCAACGCGGCGCTCGACCGGCTGGTCGCCCTCTACCCGAGCCCGGCCGGAGCCACCGAGAGCGAACTCGAACCGGCCACGTGGACGGACGTCCTCGGCGGCAGCCGCCTCGCCGAACTGCTCGAACCCGACGTGGAGGCGCTGCTGCTGCGCCGCACCGACGGCCACTGCGAGTGCCACCTCGTACCGATCGACATCTGCTACGAACTCGTCGGCCGCATGCGCCTGTTGTGGAAGGGTTTCGACGGTGGGGCCGAGGCCCGCGCCGCGCTGGACGCGTTCTTCGCGGACGTCTCGCGACGCGCCCGGCCCGTGGGCGAGGCGGTGCGGCCATGACGGAGTTCGCCTTCGCCTGCACCGGCGTCCGCGCCGACCGGTACGCCGCCGGACCGACCCTCGTCTTCCGGCTGCGCGTCACCGTCGCCGACAACGCACGCGTGCACGCCCTCGCGCTGCGCTGCCAGATCCGCATCGAACCCGCCCGCCGCGGCTACGAGCCCGCCGAGGCCGACGGCCTGGCGGACCTCTTCGGTGAGCGTTCCCGCTGGGGCAGCACGCTCCAACCGGTTCAGTTCGCCCAGGTCCCGGTCATGGTCCCGAGCTTCACCGGAGAGATCGAAACCGACCTCGTCGTGCCCTGCACCTACGACATGGAGATCGCTGCGACCCGCTACCTCACCGCCCTCACCGACGGCGAGGTCCCCCTTCTGATGCTCTTCTCCGGTACGGCGTTCACCGGAGCAGGCGGTTTCCAGGTCGAGCCGGTCCCGTGGGACCGGGAGGCGGCCTTCCGGATGCCGGTCGCCACCTGGCGGGAGATGGTCGAGCAGCACTTCCCCGGGTGCGGCTGGATTCGGCTGCCGGGCGACACCATGGACGCCCTCCTCGCCTACCGTTCCCGACGCGCGCTGCCCTCCTGGGAGGCGACCCTCAAGGCCCTGCTCGACGCCGACGGCGCCGCGGACCCACCCCGGAACGATCCGTTCCGCGCGCTCACCGGCACCACCGGAAGGACGGATCCGTGACCGTGACCGCGTTCGTCCCCGAGACGGAGGAGAGGTTCACTCTCGCCCGGCAGGTCGCTGACGCCGTCCTCTTCGAGGGCTACGTGCTCTACCCGTACCGCGCCTCGGCGGCCAAGAACCGGATGCGCTGGCAGTTCGGGGTGCTCGTGCCGCCAGGCTGGGGCGCAGAGTGCGAGGAGCACGACTTCCAGCACACCGAATGCCTGATGGAACCGAAGGAGGGTGCGACCCTCTCGGTCGAGGTGCGCTTCCTGCACGCCCGACGGCGCACGGTCCAACGCGCCCGCCCGGACGGCGGCTTCGACACGGTCGCCGAGCTCCGCCTCGACGACCGGGTGCTGGTGCCCTGGGACGAGGGCGGCGAGGAGCGGGTCGAGGTGGTCGCGTCGGTGGACGAGCTCCTCGGCGACGGCGTCACCCGTCCCTTCCGACTCCCCGCCCGGGAGGACACCGCACCGGTCCTGGACGCGGCCGGCCGAACCGTCGGCCGGCTGGTGCGGCGGTGTGCGGAGATCAGCGGCACGGTCCGGCTGTCCGCCCGCGAGCTCGACGGCCCGTACCGGGCCATGCGGCTGACCGCCGTCGTCGAGAACACCAGCGACTGGACACCGCCCGAGGGCCGCGCCGGCGACCGGGACGCGGCGCTGCCGCATTCCCTGGTGGCCACCCACCTCCTCATGGCCCTCAGCGCCGGATCGTTCCTGTCGATGACCGATCCCCCCGAGTGGGCGAAGGGCGCGGTCGCCGCCTGCCGCAACCTGCACACCTGGCCCGTACTCGCCGGCGAACCCGGCAGCGCCGACCTCGTGCTGTCCTCGCCGATCATCCTGGAGGACCATCCGGCCATCGCGCCGGAGAGCCCCGGCGCGCTCTACGACGCCACCGAGATCGACGAGATCCTCGCGCTGCGCACAGCGGCCCTCACCGACGAGGAGAAGCGCGAGGCCCGGGGCACCGACGAGCGGGCGGCCGCAGTGATCGAGCTGGCGGACTCGATGCCGGCCGAGGTTCTGGAGCGTCTGCACGGGGCGGTGAGGAGTCTGCGCGAGGTCACCGGTCCGGGCCCCGCCGCCTCGGACGGCGGCTTCCCCGACGAGTACGGGGTGCAGCGTCCGGACACCCCCTGGTGGGACCCCGCGAGCGAGGCGGGTTTCGATCCGGAGCGGGACCGTGTCGTCGTGGACGGCCGGTCGGTGGGCAGGGGCAGCTGCGTCGAGCTGCACCCTGGCCTGCGGCGCACCGACGCCCAGGACATCTTCCTGCGGGGCCGCACCGCGAAGGTCGAGGCGGTGCTGCACGACGTCGACGGCGGGGTGCACCTGGCGGTCACGGTCGAGGGTGACCCGGGCGCCGACATCCGCCGCGAGCAGGGACGGTTCCTGTACTTCCAGCCCGACGAGATCACACCGCTGGAGGGCGGCGCATGAATCTTCCCCCACCGGCAGGCCCACGGACTCTCGTGGCGGGCATCGGCAACATCTTCCTCGGCGACGACGGTTTCGGCGTGGAGACAGCGCGCCGGCTGGCCGAGCGCGACCTGCCCGGCCACATCGAGGTCGTGGACATCGGGGTGCGCGGGGTGCACCTCGCCTACCAGCTCCTGGACGGCTACGACACGCTCGTCATCGTGGACGCCACGGCACGTGGCGAGGCTCCCGGCACGCTGTACGTGATCGAACACGACGTCGGCGGCGGAAGCACCTCGCCCGGCACCCCCGCGCTGGACGGCCACCGGATGACCCCCGATGCCGTTCTGGCGCTGCTGGGCATCCTCTGTGCCGGGACCGGCGGCGAACCACCACGCCGCGTCCTGGTCGTCGGATGCGAACCGGCCTCGGTGGACGAGGGCATCGGTCTCAGCGCGCCGGTCTCCGACGCCGTACCGGAGGCTGTCCGGCTGATCGAAGAGCTGTTGCACAACGGGGAGCCGGGAGAGTCCGCGCCGCGGGCCACGGCCCGTGGGATCTCGACATGAGGAGAGACGCGATGAAGAAGATCGTCATCGGCGGAGCGGCCCTGGCCGCCCTGGGCGCCCTCGTTGCCGGGGTGCTTCCCGACGTCAGGCGCTATCTGCGGATCCGACGGATGTGAACCGTGGGAGCCACTCGGTGTGCCGTGCGATTGCGTCGAACGGCGTACCTGCCGGCCGGTGACGGCGTGCCGGGCCGCGCGATCCGGGTGCGCGCACCTCTAATGAGGCCGAGCAGAGGCAGGCCGCAGAAGGACGGAGACCCATGCACGAGATGTCCGTCGCGCTGGCCGTCGTCGACCAGGTGGCCGAGGCCGCCACGCGGGCCGGTGACGTCACGGCGGTGCGGTCGGTACGGCTCCAGGTGGGCGAACTGGCCGGTGTCGTACCCGATTCCCTCGCCTTCTGCTTCGAACTGGCCTGCGCCGGAACCCTGCTGGAAGGCGCCGAACTGATCACCGAAGAGGTGCCGGGACGGGCCCGCTGCACGCCCTGCGCGCTCGAATGGGCCGTCGGTATGCCACCCCGGCTGACCTGCCCCGAGTGCGGCAGGGCGTGTACCGATCTGCTCGCGGGCCGGGAGCTGCAGATCGTCGACGTGTACTGGGAGGACGGCGGCCCCCGGCACGCGCCCACCCGCGAACCGATCTCCGAGGAGCGCTGAATCATGTGTCGTGTCGTCGACCTGCGCCAGGCCGTACTCGCGAAGAACGACGCGAGCGCCCATGAACTGCGCGCACACCTCGCGGCGCGAGGCACCGCTGTCGTCAACCTGCTGTCCAGTCCGGGCAGTGGCAAGACCGCGCTGCTGGAACGCGAACTGCTGGCCGCACGGGAGCGGTCGGTTCCCGTCGCTGCGCTGACCGCCGACCTGGCCACCGAGAACGACGCGGCACGCCTGGCGCGTTCCGGTGTCCCGGTCAAGCAGGTGCTCACCGACGGACTGTGTCATCTGGAATCGGGGATGCTCGCCGGGCACCTGGACGGGTGGCTGCCCGACGACACCCGGCTGCTGTTCGTGGAGAACGTCGGCAACCTGGTCTGCCCGGCCTCCTACGACCTGGGGGAGACGCTGAGGGTCACCCTCGCCTCCGTGACGGAAGGCGAGGACAAGCCGCTCAAGTACCCCACCGCCTTCGGCCTCGCACACCTGGTCGTGGTCACCAAGACCGACATCGCGGAGGCCGTCGAGTTCGACGAGGCCGCGTTCCGCGCGAATGTGGAGCAGGTCAACCCGGGGGTCGAGGTGGTCCTGACCTCGGCACGCCGGGGGCAGGGAGTCGGCGTGCTGCTCGACCGGGCGATGGCAGCCGCGGACGGCGAGCCCGTCCACGCGCCGGTCATGGCCCGGCAGCCCCGTCACCACGGTCACACGCACGCGGACGACGGTCACACACACGCGCACCCGGAGGCCACCGGCATGATGGCCCACACCGAATCGTGAGCGGTCCTCGGGTACAGGCCGCCGTTGCCGAGGACACGCAGCGACGCCGCCGGGTCACCGTCCGGGGCGTGGTGCAGGGCGTGGGCTTCCGGCCCTATGTGTACGGGCTCGCCACCGAACTCGCCCTGGCCGGACACGTGACCAACACCCCGGAGGGCGTCGTCGTGGAGGTCGAGGGCGCCGCCTCGGCCGTGGCCCGGTTCTGCGACCGGATCGCCGCACAGGCACCCCCGCTGGCCCGCGTCGAGTCCGTCCACCATCGCGAAATGCCTCCCGCCGGCGGCACCGCGTTCACCATCCTCACCTCCCGCACCGACGGCCCGGCCCGCACCCTGGTCTCCCCGGACTCCGCCACCTGCGCCGACTGCCTCACCGAGCTGGCCGACCCGACGGACCGCCGGTACCGCCACCCGTTCGTCAACTGCACCCACTGCGGCCCGCGCTTCACGATCGTCACCGGCGTGCCGTACGACCGGGCCAACACCACCATGGCCGCCTTCGCGATGTGCTCCGACTGTGCCCGAGAGTACGCGGATCCGGCCGACCGCCGTTTCCACGCGCAGCCGGTCGCCTGCCCGGCCTGCGGGCCACGGCTGCGGCTGCTGGTCCCGGGGTCCGAGGAGGTCACCGGGGCGGACCCTGTCACCGAGGCCCGCGCACTGCTGTCGGACGGCGCGATCCTCGCCGTGAAGGGCCTGGGCGGCTACCACCTGGCCTGCGACGCCGCGAACGAGGGAGCGGTCGCCCGCCTGCGCCGGCGCAAGGCGCGCGGGGACAAGCCGTTCGCCGTCATGGCCAGGACCGCGGACGACATCCGTCACCTCGTCCGGCTGAGCCCCGAGGACCGGAGCCTGCTCGAAGGCCGGGCCCGGCCGGTCGTCCTGGTGAGAAGGCGTCCGCACCCCTCCCACGCGGCCGGGGATCCTTGGCCCGCCGTGGCCGTCGCGCCCGGCAGCCCCGACCTCGGTGTGATGCTGCCGTACACGCCCGTGCACCATCTGCTGCTCGGTCTGCCCGGCGACGCGGACGGCCCCCGGCTGCTCGTCATGACCAGCGGCAACGTGTCGGGTGAGCCGATCGTCACCGACGACACCGAGGCGCTGGAGCGGCTCGCGCACCTGGCCGACGCCTGGCTCACGCACGACCGGCCGATCCACGTCCCGTGCGACGACTCCGTGGTCCGGGTCTGCGACGGGGAGCCGCTGGTGATCCGCCGCTCGCGTGGCTACGCCCCGTTGCCGCTCTCCCTCCCGCTGCCCGTGCGCTCGGCCCTCGCCGTCGGCGGAGACCTGAAGAACGCCTTCTGCCTGGGGTCGGGTCGCCGCGCCTGGCTGTCGGCGCACATCGGCGACATGGACGACGTCGGCACGCAGCGGGCCTTCGGCCGCGCGGCGGCGCAGCTGGAGTCCATCACGGGGGTGCGGCCCGAGACCCTGGTGTCCGACCGGCATCCCGGCTACCGCTCCGCCCGATGGGCCGACCGGAACGCGGCGCACCGGCCTGTCGTACGCGTCCAGCACCATCACGCGCACGTCGCCGCCGCGATGGCCGAACACGGGCTGGACGGCACCCGGCCGGTGATCGGTGTCGCCTTCGACGGCACGGGTCACGGCGACGACGGCGCCGTGTGGGGCGGGGAGTTCCTGCTCGCGGACTATGACGGCTTCACCCGGTTCGGGCACCTCGCGTACGTCCCGCTGCCCGGTGGTGACGCCGCGGTGCGCCGACCGTACCGGATGGCGCTGGCCCATCTGAGGGCAGCGCGGATCGACTGGTCCGACGACCTCGCCTGCACGGCCGCCTGCCCGCCCGACGAACTCCTGCTCCTGCAAAGGCAGTTGGAGCGCAACCTGCACTGCGTCCCCACGTCCAGCATGGGTCGGCTCTTCGATGCCGTGTCCTCTCTCGCCGGTGTGTGCCATCAGGCCGGATACGAGGCACAGGCCGCCGTCGAGCTGGAGAGCGCGGCTCTGCTCGCACCCGCCGAGGACACCACCGGGTACGCCTTCGCCCTGCACGAGTCGGAGGAGAGCCGGGGCCGCGTCGTACGGGCCGATCCGGCGCCCGTGCTCGCGGCGATCGTCGGCGACCTGCGCGCGGGTGTCGAGCCGGCCCTCATCGCGGCTCGCTTCCACCGTGGAGTGACCGGCCTGGTGCACGGCATCTGCGCGCTCGCGCGAGAGCGGCACGGACTGGACACGGTCGCCCTGACGGGAGGCGTGTTCGCCAACACGCTGCTCTCCGCGGCCTGCGCCGCCGTCCTGCGCGACGACGGCTTCACGGTCCTGCGGCACCACCTGGTGCCGCCCAACGACGGCGGCCTGGCGCTGGGCCAGCTGATGGTGGCCGCCCGCGCCACTCCCACCGATTGAGCAACGCGCGACCCATAGCGAGGAGAGGCTCATGTGCCTGGCGGTACCCGGCAGAGTGCTGGACATCGAGGAACGGGACGGCACCCGGATGGCCACCGTCGACTTCGGCGGCGTGGTCAAGGAGGTGTGCCTGGAGTACCTGCCCGACCTTCAGGTCGGCGAGTACGCCATCGTCCACGTCGGGTTCGCCCTGCAACGGCTGGACGAGGAGTCGGCGCGCCAGACGCTTGAACTCTTCGCCGAACTCGGCCTGTTGCAGGAGGAGTTCGGCGACCCCTGGGAGACGGCGGCGGCGGAGGCGGGCGTGGACCCGGTGGAAGAGGTGCGCAACCAGTGAAGTACATCGACGAGTTCCAGGACCCCGAGTTGGCGCGACGGCTCCTCGACGACATCCACGCCACGGTGACCAGGCCGTGGGCCCTGATGGAGGTGTGCGGAGGACAGACGCACAGCATCATCCGGCACGGCATCGACCAACTCCTCCCGAAGGAGGTCGAGTTGATCCACGGGCCGGGATGCCCCGTGTGCGTGACCCCGCTGGAGGTCATCGACAAGGCACTGGAGATCGCCTCCCGGCCGGAGGTGATCTTCTGCTCCTTCGGTGACATGCTGCGCGTGCCGGGCACGGGACGGGACCTGTTCCAGGTCCGCGCGGAAGGCGGTGACGTGCGCGTCGTCTACTCGCCGCTCGACGCGCTGCGGATCGCGCAGCAGAACCCGGACCACGAGGTGGTGTTCTTCGGGATCGGCTTCGAGACGACGGCACCCCCCAACGCCATGACGGTCCATCAGGCCCGGAAACTGGGCATCCAGAACTTCAGCATGCTGGTGTCCCATGTCCGCGTACCCCCAGCCATCGAGGCGATCATGTCGTCGCCGAGCTGCCGGGTACAGGCCTTCCTCGCGGCCGGGCACGTCTGCAGCGTGATGGGCGTGGGGGAGTACCCGGAACTGGCGGAGCGCTTCCGTGTCCCGATCGTCGTGACGGGCTTCGAGCCACTGGACATCCTCGAAGGCGTACGCCGGGCGGTCCGTCAACTGGAACACGGTGAACACACCGTCGACAACGCCTACGCCCGTGCCGTCCGCCCGGAGGGCAACGCGGCCGCCCGGGCCATGCTGGAGGACGTCTTCGAGGTCACCGATCGTGCCTGGCGCGGTATCGGGGTGATCCCCGACAGCGGCTGGCGGCTGTCGTCGAAGTACCGGGACCACGACGCCGAGCACCGCTTCTCGGTCAGCGGAATCCGGACGGCCGAACCCGCCGAGTGCCGCGCCGGAGAGGTCCTGCAGGGGCTGCTCAAACCGCACGAGTGCGAGGCCTTCGGCACCCTGTGCACCCCCCGCACTCCGCTGGGGGCAACCATGGTCTCCAGCGAGGGCGCCTGCGCGGCGTACTACCTCTACCGGCGTCTGGACATGCCCACCACCACGACGGTTCGGGAGGCGAGCCCCGTTGTCTGACACCACCGATCTCCCCGTCCCCGCCCTGGACCTCGAAGGGTGGACGTGCCCGGCACCGGTACGCGACCTGCCCCGCGTCGTCATGGGCCACGGCGGCGGTGGAGTCCTCTCCGCCGAACTGGTCCAGCAGATCTTCGCGCCCTCCTTCGGGGGCGAGGTGCTGGCCCAGATGGGTGATGCCGCCGTCCTCTCCCTCGGCGGTGCCCGGCTTGCGTTCTCCACCGACTCCTACGTGGTGCGGCCGTTGTTCTTTCCCGGTGGCAGCATCGGCGATCTGGCGGTCAACGGCACCGTCAACGACCTCGCCATGAGCGGCGCCCGTGCCGCCTACCTCTCCTGCGGATTCATCCTGGAGGAGGGCATCGAGCTGGACGTGGTCACACGGGTGTCCGAGGCGCTGGGCGCGGCCGCGCGCACCGCCGGTGTGGAGGTGGCCACCGGCGACACCAAGGTGGTCGAGGCCGGTCACGGCGACGGGATCTACATCAACACCGCGGGCATCGGTCTCGTCCCCGCGGGTGTCGATCTGCGTCCTCAGCGGGTCGTCCCTGGCGACGTCGTGATTGTCAGCGGCGCGATCGGTGTCCACGGGGTGGCGGTAATGAGTGTTCGCGAGGGCCTGGAATTCGGAGTGGAGATCAAGAGCGACTGTGCGGCGCTCGGCGGGCTGGTCGACGCCATGCTCGCCGTCACCCCGGATCTGCACGTACTGCGCGATCCCACCCGAGGCGGCCTGGCGGCCACGCTCAACGAGATCGCGGAGGCCTCCGGCACAGGGGTGGTCATCCGGGAGCGCGACGTTCCGGTCCCGCCGGCCGTGGCCAATGCCTGTGCCATTCTCGGACTGGACCCCATGTACATCGCCAACGAGGGCAAGCTGGTGGCCTTCGTCCCCCGCGAGAACGCCGACGCCGTCCTGGAGGCGATGCGAGCTCACCCACTGGGCGCGGACTCCGTGATCATCGGTGAGGCCGTCGAGGCGCATCCCGGCATGGTCGTGGCCCGGACCGGCCTGGGGGGAACTCGGGTGGTCGATCTGCCGATCGGGGAGCAACTGCCGCGGATCTGCTGACACGGGCCTGGCGCGTCGAAGAGGCGGCCGTACAGGCGACGATCGGACAGCCACGGCCTGTCCGGCGGATCAGGTCGGAGGAGACCCGCGGTGCCTCTTCAGTAGAGGCGAGCGGGGGCGTGGCGGCGCCCCCGCTCGGGGCATGAGGGTGCCCCTGCACGAGGTTGCTTCGAGCGTGGCGGCGACGCGGTGCGGGCAATAGATGAGAACGCCGCAGGTCGGCGCGCCAGGCCGCCGGGTCTCCGGCATGATCCGCCGGACAGGACCTATCGGGTCGATCAACGCCCGGACGGCGGGTCCTGTGGGTCCACGCCGGTTGTGGCAGAAGCGTCCTTGGTGCCGCTCGGGCGCTGGGAGCGGCCCTTGCGTCCGGTGTCGTGTCTGCCCTTCTCGTCCGTGTCGCCGTACTTCTCGCCCCTTGTACCGAGACTCTTGGCTGTGTCGCCTGGAACGGACTTCGACTCCTCCGGGGACTTCGTCCGGCCCCGGCCTCTTTCGTCGGCGTGCTCAGCCGGATGGAAGGAGCGGTGGGCGCTCGGGTTGTCCTGCTGACGTGTCTCATCCACGTCTGGCGACCAGCCGTGCTCCCCGGGGCCATGATGACGACCGGGGCCCTTTCCATGCGGTGGCTCGGACGAACGTGATTTCTTCGACATGGTTCGATCTGCCTTTTCATGGTCAGTGGGGTACGCCGGGGCACGCGTACCTATCATGGGTAAATCATTCCACCTTGCGATATTTTGAGCATCTTCTGGCCGTTGCTGGCTCGACCACCGAAGCTGGTGGCAGGAGGCACGGCAGAGCGTTTCTCGAAATGGGTCAAGGCCCCGTCATGCCCACACCCTGCTCTTCCGACACTGCCGCAGTAAATGCGTACACCTCGCCCCGGCGGCCGGACAGCCCGCCGCAGGTCGCGGTGATCACCGTAGGGGCTTTGCCGCAGTAAATCCGGCTCTTACTGCGGCACCACCCTGGTGGGCCGTCAGGTGACAGAAGTCTGATAAGCCGACCTCGGAGCGGATCTGGCGCTATCGCCAACCGCTGTACCGTCGCCGCTCGCGCCAGATCCAGCTCCGAGCGTCACACAGCGCTACATGTCCGTTCGCCGTAGTCATAGGAGGACAGGGCCGTACGGCTCGCTGATCGACCTCGCCCGCGACATCGACACCGGCCACGCCAACGGGTACGACATGGCTGACCGGATCCGCTCCTGGCGCATCTGACCGCCAGCCCGGCTCGGCGGAGGAGCGCTTCCACCGTGGCGCGTGCGCGAGGTGACCTGCCCGGACTGTGGCATGGGGCTACGACGCACCCGGCGAGAGCCCGGGCGGCGCACCCTTCACGAGGCGAGCTGGCCAAGGAGTACAGCCGTCTTCGCAAACTCCCGCCAAAGAGGTGATCTGCGCAGCGGCGAGCAGGACTGACGGCGTCCGCTCCATCGGCGTTCCCCGATCGGCCGCCAGGCCCGGGTTCACGGCAGCCGGTCCAGGGCGCGGACCTGGCGGTGAAGCTCCACCGGGCTGTCGGCGTCCAGGCCGGCCAGTACAGATTGGCAGCTGCGCGGAGGAGCCGGAGCTGGGTGTGGGCAGCGATGACGAGCCAGGTCCACCGGTCCGCGGACTCGGGCGTGCGCGGTTTCGGGCAGCGCCAATGCCGATCACGGAATAGGTGAACTTCACTCGCCGGAACCTGACGTGGCCGCGGGAACAGACCCCGTTCATGCGGGAGTTCAGCGTCCTGTCAGTGCGGTTCGTTCCGGCCCTTGGTCAATTTTTGGGCATACCGCGAAGGAAGGTCACCGCCAGGCTCACTGGGAGCACCGGGGGACGCATCGCCAGCCCGCGAGGCAGGGTTACTAGCCGATTTTACCGGGGCATGGGGAATTCTCGACCACCCGATCCCGGCGAATCCGCCACCCAAATAGCCGGGAAAGCAACCGGCCCCACCCTGTACGACGGCGGAGCCCCGCCGCGTCCTTCGATTCGACGGAAATGCACATGTCGCCTATGGCAATTGTGTGGGGCGCCCTTCTTGGCGCCCCCGGCTCGCACGTAGCAGTGACGCGCCCGCCGGGGTGAGCGTGTGCAGGACGTGCACGGCATGGCGGTTGCTGACGAGCAGCCCGGCCTCTCGCAACACCGCCGCGTGTTTACTGGCCGAGGGCGCGGAGATCCCCACCGCGCGGGCGATCTCGGAGGTGGTGGCGCCCGCTCCCACGGCCGTGACCCACAGGACGGTCGCCCGGGTGCGCCCGAGCAGGGCGCTCAGCGGGGCGGTCGAGGTCGGAGCCGTCGGTTCGTGCAGCATGGGGTAGACCAGGGTCGGCGGCAGTTCTGGGTCGGCGAGGGCGACGGGACTCTGCCAGCAGAAGTGGGATGGAACGAGACGCAGGCCTCGGCCGCCCAGGTAGAGGTCCCGGTCCTCGGCCGGGTAGTGGACCGTCAGGACCGGCGGCTGCCAGAGCATAGGGGGCCCGAGCCCGGCAAGCATCCCTTGGACCCCGCCGTCCAGCAGGTCACGGGTGCGTGCCGATCGTTCAGCCTGCGCACGTTTCTGCATCAGATCGGTCACCGGGGCGACGGCGGCGGCGTAGTACACGCGAACCGCCTCCACGAACTCTCCGCGCTCCCGCGTTCCGGCCAGCCGCCACGCCCACGGGGGAGCACCCGCGACCCGGTCGAGCAGAGCGAGTTCGTCAAGCACCCGCTGACGTGGCGTGGCCATGACATTATCGAGTCCGGCATCGAGGCAGTCGCTCACCGCCGTCCGGGGCGTGAGGAAGTCCGGAAAGTAGGCGGCACGCGGAAAGAGCGGCACCAGGATCTCGCGGACAAGGTGGCCGAGTTGCTGTTCGCCGAGCCGGAGGCGGGTGGCGCGGTACCAGTCCGCGTAGGCCCAGCGGCCGGACCGCGTCTGGAACCGGTGCAGGCTCATGGCGACTTCCCAGAGGGGGTCGCACCGCGCGGCGACCGTCGTTCTCGCCAGGTCCACGTCGGTGAAGTGAATGCGGAGCACCTGGTTCCCCCTCTGCACCTGGGGCTTTTCATCCCGGTGAAACATGATGGCCAACTCAAGCCCCGGTTGGCAATATCGCTCACCGGCGTTGCAATCGCCCCACGAGCTCAGGGAAGTAAATTTCGCCATCTCTCAAAAGGCGCAGCGAGTAGAGAGGCGAGATCGTCTTCCCGTAATGCCACGCAAGGGCAACAGGATGGCAACGCATAAATAAAATCCACGTACGAAAAGTCCGAGAAAGAGGGAAACCGCATGAGATCCTTCCGCTTGGCAGCGGCACTCGCCGCCACCGCCCTGGCCGCTCTCCTCGGCCTCGCCCTCCCCGGTAACGCCCTCGCCGCCGACGCGCACACCACCCACGCCGGCAAGCTGGCCGCCGCCGCTCCGCAAGCGGTACAGGGGACCGCTTCCGCCGCGCTCTCCCCGCAGGCCATCGGGGACTGCCCGAGCACCTACTTCTGTTTCTGGGTCAACTCCGGCTACAGCGGCGGGCCGGGCAAGTTCTCGGGCAGCAACACCAATTGGGGCGCCTACGCCCACTCCGCCTGCGCCAACGGGACCTGGAGCGACTGCGCCTCCTCGGGCTACAACCACGGCTCGAGCGGCCTGGGCGTCGAGGTGTGGAGCGGCACGGGCTACACCGGGCTTTCCGCCTGCCTGCCCAAGGACTGGTCCAACAGCAACTTCGCGAACCTCGTCTGGCCGGGAACCTCGACCAGCTTCAACGACTCGATCAGCAGCAACTACTGGACCTCGGCCTGCTGACCGGGCACTCTCCGGTCACTGGATGACAGGCGATCACCCATGACAGAGCTCTCGCGCCGCTGCGTCGGGCGCACACCGACACGCCTGCCGGCCCTGCTGGTCCTTGTGGTGGGCCTGGTCTGCGTCGCCGCGACCGCGTGCACCGCAACGGGCACGGCGGCACCTGCCAAGGCGGCGCCGTCGGCGCGGGAGTTCGGTCAGTCCGCTGCCGTCCTCACCAACGACGCCACCGCCCAGCGCCAACGCTGGCAGCTCTTCGGCGCCTTGCAGATCCTCACCCAGCGCTGCATGCGCGACCGGGGAGTGAGCTACCTGGTCACGAGCGTGGGCCCGCAGCCACCGGCCGGGGCGACCACCGCCGAGTCGATCGGTTCCCGATCCGCGCCCGGCTACGGCATCTCCACAGCGCTGCACCGCATAAACAACGGCCCCACGGCCCAGGACCGATACGTCCGTTCCCTGTCCGCCACAGACCAGGCCCGCTACACGGCCGCACTCGACGGCCCCGCCGAACAGGTGGCAGCGCTGACCCTGCCCAGCGGTGCGAGTGGGTCCTACGCCACAGGCGGCTGCGTGGCCCGGGCTCGGGCCCGGCTGTACGGCACCGTACGGGCCGCGCTCGAAGACACGCTCGTACCGCAGGACGTCGACCAGCTCCTCGAGCGGTACTTGGCCACCGCCCCCTCGTACCAGACGGCCCTGAGGCGATGGCAGCGCTGCATGGCCGACGCCGGCCGGGCAGCGAAGACGCCCGCCGCGCTGATTCAGGGCCTTCAGGCCGAGGCCGTGAAGGGTGCGAGCGCCTCGATGCTGGCGCACGAGCAGCGCGCTGCCGCTGCGGCCGATCAACGCTGCGACGCGGAAAGCGACTTGCGCCGTACGGGCGTCACGCAACGCGACGCCTTCCTGCGACACCAGCCCGCACAGACGCGGGCCCGCCTGGAAGAGGTCTGGCAGCACCGGCGGCAGGCCCTGACACGGGCTGCTGCCCTGCTCGACCAGGACGCAGAAAGCCCACTCGGGTAACTGGTCCAATTGACCTTTCTGTTCAGTTGTCGCGTTGAGCGAGAGGCCGGTTTCGGCGAGGCAACCCTCGATGAGGTCGGTGCGTCGTTGGATGCGGCACAGGCCGCTGCGGACTGCTTGGACAAAGGTGGTCGCGGTCGAGGCAGACTACGTTGGCGGTAGTGCCACGCCGGAGCAACGACCAGATGAACTCGGCCGGATTGAGGTCGGGTGCATAGCTGGGGCACGGCCGGACTCATCCTGTATTGGCTCCAGCAGTACTTGTGAACCTCCGGAACATCGCCTTTCCACAGGCAATAGCGATTGCCAAGCCCCAGATGAGTTGAGGCACCGTGGTGCTGACCTGCCGCGCCTCGGCTTGTGCGGGATGACGCCCTGTTGCCTCGCCGCCTGCCGCCAGTCAGCCGGAACATCAACCGATGGAGATCCCAACGGGGATCCGCCGTCGGCGGACGTCCTGGACCTGGACTGGGCGCTGACCGTGTTGGAACGGGTTTGCGAGCGGGCAGGTCTCGACAGCGTCCACCTGAATGCTCTTCGGCAGGCCACCGAGGGGGACTCGGTCATCGATCTGGGCTTCCTCGACACGCACCCGCATGCCATTGGTCCCTTCGGACCGCCTCCCACCGCCCTTTCCGCGGCTCAAGTGGCCCGCGTCTCGGAACTGCTCGGTCAAATCGACTTTCTGGGCATTCTGGCCGGCCTGCCGACCGAAGACAGCGAGGCCGCTTCCTTGATCGGTCATGGAGCAGACAAGACCGTCGGTGGCCCGAGGAATTACCCGCTGGGGCACGTCAACGCCCTGCGCGAGTTCTACCTTGCTGCATCCCAACGGCACCTTCTCCTCGTGCTCTGGTGGGACTGACCCATGACTTCAGGGCCTCACTGCTGGGCTGAACCGGGGTCACCCTCCGACGAGCCCTACCTTCCCCAACTCCTGCTGCAACACCGGGGCCAGCGCCCCGGCAAAGGTCTCCGCCATGTGGCTCTCGTCGCGGTAGACGAACGTGTCGCCGACGACCACTGGGCAGTATCCCGAGCGGGGGCACAGCCAGGGCTTGGGGTCGATCACGGTGGCACCGGCACGGAGTGCGCCCTGCCGGTTGGCCTCCCGGAGGGTGGGGTCCTTGATCGCGTCGCGCTGGTCCGGCTCGCACTCCTCCAGGCGCAGGGGATGCGTCGCAGCGCACTCGACGGGGTCGCCGTTCGGCCACGGGGTGTCGAGCAGGACGGCCAAGTGGTCCGCGGCGCGGGCCAGCCGCTCGTAGACGCGTGCGTAGCCCGCCGTCCAGTCCCGCAGCGGGTTCCGCATCGGCTTCAGCGGCGTGGCCGCTTCGGAGGAGGAGGCCACGACCAGCATCGGGTGCAACCTCGCGATCCGCGCCAGCGCATCCTTTCGCCAGGTGTCGCACGAGGTGTACGGGCCATGGCCGTTGACGGTCGTGATGTCGGCCGTCTTGCAGGACGACTTGGTCAGCGACACCAGCTTCCAGCCGTACCGGCGGCTCAGCTGCTCCAGCGCCGGGAACCACTGCGCGGCATGAGAATCGCCATAGAGGACGACGACCTTGGTGGCGGAAGAGTCGCCGTAGACGCAGGCGGGCGAGCGGGTACCGGTGTAGTCGACGTGACAGTTGTCGCGGTAGACGGCCGAGCGCTTCGTCTTGATGGCGGCGAGCGACGGTGACAGGTTGCGCGGCAGCCCGGTCGCGGCCCCGGCGATGAGGTCGGCGAGCCGGGACTCGGGGTCCGGTGCCGTCGACAGGGCCTCGGCCAGCCCGGGCACGCGGACGGTGGAACTGATCGGTGGCGGGAAGGACGTCGAGACGAGGGCGACGGACACGACGGTCGCCGACAGTCCGAGGCCGAGGGCCACCGCCGTCGTAGGTCTGCGACGCAGCGAGGCGCTGAACCGGATCGGGTTCTCCACCAGGTGCAGGCTCGCCCAGGCCAGGACCAGGGCCGCCGCGCACAGCGCGAGGTTCAACCGGAGCCCGGCCGCGCGTCCCAGGGCCGCGGGGCCGATCACCAGCAGCGGCCAGTGCCACAGGTACCAGCCGTACGACAGGTCGCCCAGCCAGGCCACGGGACGCAGACCGACCAGCCGGGAGGTGGTGGAGGGGGACGCGGCCCGGCAGCCGCCCGCGATCACCAGGGCCGCGCCGAGGACGGGTAGCAGTGCGAAGTGGCCGGGAAAGGGAGTGTCGGCGTCGTACAGGGTCGCCGCCGCGGCGATGCCGACCAGCCCCAACCACCCGCTCGCGGTGGCCAGTTGACGCGGCAGGCGGTCAAGTGCCCCGGCGCCGAAGGCCAGCAGGGCTCCGACGCCCAACTCCCACAGCCGGGTGTGCGGACCGAAGTACGCCCAGGAGGGCGAGGTTCCGGTCGCCCGGACACCCAGGACGTACGACACCAGGCACAACACGCCCAACGGCAGAACCCGTAGCCATGGACGGCGTATCAACTTCCAGCTGACGAGCAGGAGTACGGGCCACAGGAGGTAGAACTGCTCCTCCACGGACAGTGACCAGAGGTGCCGGAAGGGCGACGGCGAGCTTCCCTCGCGGAGATAGTCGGTGCCCGACCGCGCCAGGGTGAAGTTCACGAAGTACAGGGCGCCAGCCATCGCGTCGTGCATGAACTCGGCGTAGCGGATCTTCGAGGCGAAGAGCCGGCAGCCCGCGATGGTGACCAGCGACACCAGGGTGGCCAGCGGGAGGATGCGCACGGCACGACGGGCGTAGAAGCGCCGCAGGGAGAGCGATCCGGCGTGGTCGGCCTCCCGGAGCAGGCCCGTGGTGATGAGGAATCCGGAGATCACGAAGAAGACGTCGACCCCGACGTAGCCGCCGACGAGATACGGGACTCCGGCGTGCGCCAGCACGACGAGCGTGACCGCCAGGCCGCGCAGGCCCTGGATGTCGGGCCGGAGGGGCGGCTTCGACGAACGGACGGGCCGCCTCGCGGTGAGGCGGCGCCCGTCAGGTGGTGATCCGTCAGGCCGCCGGGCGGGCGCCGTGTCCCGGGGCGGCCCGTCGGTCGTGGGAGGGTGCGTCATGCCTGGAACTGTCCGCAGGACAGCGGGTGTTTCAGTGATTCACGCCACACCTCTCCCGTTCGCTACGCGTCCTTCAACTCCTGCCGCTGCCGCCCGAGTCCGGAGATCTACAGCTCTACGACGTCCCCGGCCCGCAGAAACGGCTTCGGCTCGGGCCGCCCCAGCGCGACACCCGCCGGCGTGCCGGTGTTGATGACGTCCCCGGGGTGCGGAGTCATGAACTGGCTGAGGTTGTGCGTCGATGAGCGGTGATGACGAGCCTAGGGGCGATGCGGCGGACCGGTTCGGATCAGGCGGCCGCGCGTTCGCTGTCGCGCTGTACAGCCAGGCGCCGGTCCCCGCCGCCCAGTTCGGTGTGCACACGCCGGTCGGTGCGGGCGAGGTCGCGGCGGAAGACGGCGGTCTCGGGCGCGGTCCACGGCCGTGCCCTCTTTAGGGCTCGCAGAGAATTCAACGTGTTGCTTCACGCATCCGGGCTCGTTCACCTGGTATGGGCATCCCTGACGCGACGCGTGATCAACTGGCTGTCAAGTTCAGGGTGTTGTTCCCGCATCTCGACGAGCGGCAGCGCCGGCTGCTGATGGGAGCCGAGGCCCGGGTCCTGGGGCACGGTGGTGTCCGAGTGGTCGCGCAGGCGGCTCAGGTCAGCGAGACCACGGTTCGCAAGGGCGTGGACGAGTTGGAGGCGGGTGAGGGACCGCTGGGGCGGGTTCGCCGTCCCGGCGGCGGGCGCAAGAAGGCCGCCGAGGTGGACCCGGGGCTGCGGCCGGCCCTGCTCGCACTGGTCGAGCCGGACGTACGCGGGGATCCGATATCGCCACTGCGCTGGACAACCAAGTCGACGAGGAACCTTGCCGCCGAACTCACCCGCCAGGGGCACAAGGTGAGCGCGGACACGGTCGGGGACCTGCTCCGGGAGGAGGGCTTCAGCCTGCAGGCCAACGCGAAGACCATCGAGGGCGCACAACACCCGGACGGTGATGCCCAGTTCCGCTACATCAACGACCAGGCCCGGGAACACATGCGTGCCGGGGACCCGGTGATCAGCGTGGACACCAAGAAGAAGGAGTTGGTCGGCGACTACAAGAACGCCGGGCGTCAGTGGCGGCCCGCGGGCGAACCCGTGCTGGTCAAAACGCATGACTTCCTGGACCGGCAGGGACCGGGCAAGGCGATCCCCTACGGCATCTACGACCTCGCGGCGAACACCGGCTGGGTCAACGTCGGCACCGACCACGACACCGCCGAATTCGCTGTCGCCTCGATCCGGCGCTGGTGGCAGGCTCGTGGCCGACACGACTACCCGCACGCCACCCGTGTTCTGATCACCGCGGACGCGGGCGGCTCCAACGGCTACCGCACCCGGGCCTGGAAGAGTGAACTGGCCGCTCTCGCCTCCGGGACGGGCCTGCAGATCACTGTCTGTCACCTACCGCCCGGGACCTCGAAGTGGAACAAGATCGAGCACCGGCTGTTCTCCCACATCACCATGAACTGGCGCGGCAGACCGCTGACCAGCCATGAAGTCATCGTGGACAGCATCGCGGCGACCACCACCCGCACCGGTCTGAAAGTCGAAGCCGAGCTCGACGCCGGCACCTACGACACCGGCGTGAAGGTCACCGACGCCGAGATCGACGCACTGGCAATGAGCCGACACCGCTTCCACGGCGACTGGAACTACACGCTCCGCCCCGCCGGTTCTCTCCCAGCCCCACGCCATGAGACAGAACCGGATGCCGCCATCGCCCCAACCGCCCGCCCGGCCGCGCCCCCGGACGGCGTTGACGCCGAATCTCTCCGCGACCCGGAGCTGACCGGCATGACCGCTGCCCAACTCGACTCTCTGGTGCATGCGTTGCTCCCCGCGCTCGCGCAACGACGCGAGCAAACCCGCCACGAGCACCGGGGCGGCGAGCGCCGGCGGAGGCGAGGTGCCGGCGCCAAGGACAAGCTCTCCGACGCAGACCGCATCCTGGCCACCGTGCTCTGCCTCCGCAAGATCGGCACCCATGACCTGCTCGCCCGGCTCTTCGGCGTCACCGGAAGCACTCTCACACGGGCCGTCCAGGAAGCACGCCCGCTACTGGCCGAGCACGATCACGCCATCCACCCCTCAACCGCCAGATTCCGCACCCCGACTGACGTGGCCGCCCACCTCGACCAGTACGGAACCCACTCCCTGAAGGAGATCAAACCCGCATGTTGATTCTCTGCGAGCCCTAAGCCTGCCCGGACTTGGGGAACACACGGGCCGCAGTGCAAGCGTCGCGACCACAGCGAGCGACGGGCGCTGACTGACAAAGGCACACTCCGTGACGTCGGTCAGGTGGACGGCGACCACACCGAAGCGGCGGTCATCGGCGTCCTAATTGTGGCCTCTTTGCGGCAAAAGCGGTCATGAACGGACTTACTGTTCCCGGGCCCTGAATAGGTCAGTAGCCTGAATTCTTGCCTGGTCGTCGCTTGGTCATGAAGAAATCGGGGGACATGGCGTGCGCGCATTCGGTGAGATACGTCCGCGTGACGACTTCGTTCCCTGCAATGAGGTGGAACGTGAAGTCGCCGCGGACTTACGCACCTTGCGTCTCGCCGGCAACGACCTCCAATCGCGTTGCACGGCCCTCGGTAATCTCGCGATATCCCTTTACTCCCGGCATCGATGCCGGGGCGATCAGCTGGATCTCGACGCCGCGATCGAGCACCTGCGCACGGTGTTGCGGCTGCTGCCGACGGGGCATCCGGAGCAGGGGACCGCGCGGGCGAACCTGGCGATGATGCTGGCGGCGCGCCGGACCCGCGAGGACCTGGACGCCGCTGTGACGCTGTGGCGCACGGGACTCGCCCGGGCGCGGCCCGGTACCGCGGACTGGGCTGTGTCGGCCGGTCAACTCGGCCAAGGTCTCTACGAGTTGTTTACCCTGAGCGGTCAGGCTGAGCTGTTGCAGGAAGCGGACGCGCTGCTGGAACAGGCCGTGTGGGCGCTGCCTTCCGTGCGCGGCGCGCGGTCGACCAGCGCTCCCGCCGGCTTCGAGGACACTCTCCTGGGCAACCGTGCGGTGCTGCTGATGACCCGGCACCAGGTCGTACGGCCCGACCCGAACGGGCTCGACGAGTCCATCGCCATTCTCGACGACCTCCTGCGGCGCACCTCGGATTCCGGACCTGTCGAACGGGCGGAATGGGCCGCCACGCATCTCTCGCAGGCTCTGGTCCTGCGCCATATGGATCGTGGAGATCCCGCCGATCTGGCCCGGGCCTCCGCGCTCGGAAAAGTGCCCGACAGTTCAGTTGCGGGGCTTGAGGGAGCGGGCGGTGGGGCGGTCGGAAAATTCGTCGCGCCGGGTTCTCGGATGGGGGCGGCAGCGGCGATCGGCTCGGACGTCCAGGCCACCGTCGCACTGTTCGGATATCTGTCCGACGCGCGCCAGGCGGATGTCGATCAGGCGATCCGTGATCAGCAGAAGGCGCTCGACCAGTGCGGTGACGACGTCATGCTGCGCGGCATGCTTGTGATCAATCTGGCGCTCACTCTGGCGGCCCGGCATCACGCTCGCCGGGACGGAGTCCGTCCGGACGGTCCAGCCGGATCCGAGGCCGGACCCATGGCCGTATTCGAGTCGGTGTCCGAAGCCGGGACGGCCGATCTGACCCGTGCCCTGGGCCTCTTGCGGGAGCAGACCGGTGAGAGCGCCCCCGCGCAGCATCGGGCGGCGGCGATCGCGCTCAGCGGGATGCTGCTGCTGGACCGCTATGTGGCGGACCCGGTTCGGCACGGCGAGGATCCCGCCGCGGCCGAACGGCTCATGCACGATGCCCTCGACGACGTGGGTCTGGACTACCGGTCCAGGATCGGCGTGCGACTGCGGCTCGCCTACTGTCAGTTGATCAACGGCCGGTCGACGGGCGACCCGACCGCCCTCAACTCGGCTGCGGACACGGCACGTTGTGCCGTCGAGGAGATACCCGCCGGGTCGCCGTTGCGTGCTGCGGCGCTGGGCACCCTGGCGGACATCCTGCTGGTGCGCGCCGAGACGACCGAGATGGCCGAGCACCAGCGGGAGGCCTCCGAGCTGTGCCGGCAGATCTGCCGCGACTCCGAGGACTCCGACCGTACGGCCGTGTTCCTCGCGGCACGCGGCTGGTTCGGGTCGACGTGGCGGCGCGGCCGACTGGACGAAGTCGCCGAGGCGGGCCGGATCGCACTCCGGCAGCTCCACGACATCGCGGCTCTCCAACTGGGCAGGGAGGACAAGGCCGTTGCGCTGCGACAAGCCGAAGGATTGGCCGCGCGAACCGCGTTCGCACTAGTGGCGACGGGGGACGCGGAATCGGCCGCCACCGTGCTGGAGACCGGGCGGGCGGTGATGCTCGCCGAGGTCATGCAGCGCGAGCATCCCGATCTGCTGAGGCTGCTGTCGAGCGAGTACCGCAATCTGTCGGCGCGCTTCCGTATCGCCTCGCAACAACTGGGAGAACTGGAGCGGCAGTTGCTCGCGGGGCCGCAGGGCATGTCGGTGGTCGACGGCCTGCGGGAGGCGTACCGGGAACGACTGCGCACATGGGACGACGTCGTCCGGGACATCCGCAAACTGCCGGGGTTCACGACGTTCCTGCGTCCGCCCTCGGTGGCGGATCTGTCGGAACCGGCGAACGCCTGCCGCAGCACTCTGGTCTACCTGGCGGCGACAGAGCGGGGTGGGATCGCGGTGCTCGTTCCCGGGACCTCGGGCAGCGCGGGCGACGCCGACAACCGGTCGGTGCGCGCGGTCGAACTGCCGGAACTCACCCCGGAGTTCGAGCGGAGAGCCTTGGCCGCTCTGCATGGTGCCGTCACACACCGCGACCTGGACGAAGCGGAGCGCCGCATGGACGAACTCGTCCGTGGGCTCTGGAAGTCGGTGATGTCGGCCGTGGTCGGCGCCGTCGGGACCGGGACCTCGGCGATCCTCATACCCGACGGTCTCCTCGGCATGGTTCCGCTGCACGCCGCCGCGCGCCCCGATCCGCAGGCGCCGACCGGACGCCGCTACGTCATCGACGACGTACCGATCGCGACCGCGCCCAGCGCCCGCACCCTGAGCGTTGCGGTCGCCCGTACCCACCACACACCGGTGAACCGTCTGCTCGCGGTGCGCGACCCGGAGCCCTTCGACGGGCCGCCGCTGCCGGGCGCCGTGGCCGAGATCCAGCGTGTGCGCGGGGTGTTGCCGCCCGAGATGCGGGTCCGTGAGCTGCATGGCGTGACCGCCACCCGGCAGGACGTCCAACTGGCCCTGGAGGACGCCGACATCTGCCACTTCGCCTGCCATGCCCAGGTGCAGCCCGATCGTCCGCTCGACGCCGGACTCAGCCTCGCCGGCGGCGAACGGCTCACCGTGCGGGACATGTTCGCCAGGCCTGCCGTGACGGCCCGGCTCGCCGTGCTGTCGGCATGCGACAGCGGCCACGTGGACGAGAGCCTGCCCGACGAGGTCGTCGGACTCGCCACCGGGTTCATGCAGGCCGGGTTCGGGGCGGTGATCGCCTCGCAGTGGCCGGTCGAGGACGCGCCCGCCGCCGCGCAGATGGCGGAGACCTACCGGCACTGGCTCGGCGAGGGGATGAACCTGCCGGCCGCGGTCGGTGCGGCCATGGCATGGCTCAGGGACAGCACGAACGAGCAGAAGCACGTGGCGTTCCCCGAGCTCGCCGACTTCGCCCCCGAAGAATCCGTGGACATCGGGTCGGGCGACGATCCCGAGTGGGCCGGCCGGCGCGACCACAGCAGTCCGCTGGTGTGGGCGGCGTTCAGCTGCATGGGGATCTGAGGGGGCGGCCATGGGCTCGTTCGAGGCGCTGCTCGCCACTCTGCTCGGTGTGGTGCCCGGCGCGCTGTACACCTGGGAGTTGGAGAAGCAGGCGGGCGCCTGGGGCGTGAACCTTTCGGACCGGGTGCTGCGCTTCCTGGGTGTCTCGGTCCTCTTCCACCTGGCGTTCGCGCCGGTCACCTGGTGGCTGGTGCAGCAGAGCCGACACGGGGTGTTGCGGACCGACGTATCGCCGTGGTTGATATGGCCGGTCGTCGCGGTCTACGCACTCGTGCCCGCCGCGCTCGGCCACGCGGTCGGTGTCGCGACCCGACGCCGGCGCCCGTGGACCCGCTGGCTGACCGGCCCGGCGCCCGCGCCCCGGGCCTGGGACCAGGTCTTCTCGCACGAGGGCAGCATATGGCTGCGGATCCGGCTGAAGGATCCCAGCGGCGGGGACAACGGCTGGTTCGCCGGCGCCTTCGCACCGGCGCGCAGGGGCCCACACTCGTACGCCTCCGGGTTCCCGCACGACCAGGACATCTATCTGGCGGAGACGGTGGAGGTCGATCCGGCGTCGGGCCGGATCCGCATGGTGGAGGGGCGGCCGCAGTTCAGGGGGGTCGGCGTACTGATGCGGTGGGAGGAAATCGCGTACGCCGAAGTCATGTCCGTCGAGGGGGAGTAAGAGATGAGCGACGAGACGGCGGAAGCCGGGCGCACGCAGGAGAAAGCACAACAGGGCAAGAAACAGCAGGGGAGGGAACAGCCGGAGGGGGCACCGCAGGCTGAGGTTCCGCCGGTCCGGCGTCGACGCACCGTGCGTCGGCGAGGGGGATACATGGCGAAGGGGTCGTTGGCCACAGACCTGCCCGCGCCGCCGTCGTCCATGACGATCACCGATTCAGCCGCCGTGCCCGCGCCCGCGGTCCAGGACGGCACCGACGACCAAGGAGCGGACGAATGAGCACCGCTCCCGAACTGCCCTCGTTCCACAAGCCCACCGGCGCGCACGCCGCCGCCCAGGTGGACCCCGCCGACGCCTACGAGGGCCGACACGTTCCCGCATGGCTCCGCGAGACAGGCACCTGCTTTCTGACCAACCCCCAGCTCGTGTTGTACGGAAACATCCGGGACAGCTATCTGGTCCCCCAGGGGGAGTCGTGGCAACTGCCCGACATCCGGGAGGCCTTGTGGTGGCTCATGAAGCCGCTGGGCTACTCGTTCCTGCTCGTGGCCGACCCCGTCGACGGACTCCATGTGCTGCCCGCGCACGACGAGGAGGTCCTCGAAAGAGTCGCCGCGCTCACCTCCGTGCCGGTCGGCAACGGGCGGCCACTGAGCCTCGACGCCCTGCTGGGAGTCCTGCGCGCCGTGGCCGGCAGCCGTGACGTCAAGGCCGCGGTCATGGTGGACTACGCGTCCCGGCTGGTCCGCGACGTCCGCCAACTCTCGCCCGAGGAGCACTACTTCTTCTCCGCCTGCGAGAAGCTGTCCCACACCTCCAAACCGGTACGCGACCGGGGGACGACCCCGCGCTACAACCCCGTGCTGTGGGTGGCCAACAACGACCGTGACATTCCGGCCTGGTTCACCGCGGACTCCATGGCCGTGAGACGGATCGCCATTCCGCTGCCGGACCTCGGTGACCGCAAGGTGGCCGCCGAACTGCTCTCCCAGGGCCTCTCCGTGCAGTTGCTCGGCGGGGACGAACAGGACGACATCGCCTACCAGTTCGCGGAACAGACCGAATCGCTGACGGTACGCAGCATGATGGAGATCATCCGGCTCGCCCGCACGCGTGAGGGCTCCGTCGACTCGATCGAGGCGGCCGCCCGCTGCTACCGGGTCGGCATCTCCGACAACCCGTGGAGCAAACCCTTCCTCCGGGAACGTCTCACCACCGCGGCCGAGCGGATCCGTGAGCGCGTGCGCGGCCAGGACGAGGCCATCGAGCAGTCCGTCGACATCATCATCCGCTCCGTCATGGGCCTGTCCGGCGCACAGGCCGCGTCCAACGCCTCCCGGCCACGCGGAGTGCTGTTCTTCGCCGGACCCACCGGGGTGGGCAAGACCGAACTGGCCAAGTCGCTGACCGAGTTGATCTTCGGCGACGAACGGGCGTACATCCGCTTCGACATGACGGAGTTCTCCGCGGAGCACTCGGCGGCCCGGCTGATCGGCGCGCCTCCCGGCTACATCGGACACGACGCAGGCGGTGAACTCACCAACTCCGTACGGGAAAGGCCCTTCAGCCTCATCCTGTTCGACGAGATCGAGAAGGCGCACCCGCAGATCCTGGACAAGTTCCTGCAGATCCTCGACGACGGCCGGCTCACCGACAGCACCGGCTCCACCGTCTACTTCTCCGAGGCCGTCCTCGTCTTCACCTCGAACCTCGGGATGTCGGTGCTCGACGAACGCGGCATGCTCGTGCAGAACGTCACCCCCGACAACTCGCGGGACGAACTCGTCAGCCTGGTCTCCATGGCCGTACGCAAACACATCGCGGAGGAACTCGACCGGCCGGAACTGCTCAACCGGCTCGGCGACAACATCGTCGTCTTCAACTTCATCAGGCCGTCCGCCGCCGACGAGATCTTCGACATTCTGCTGGGGCGCATCCTCGGCCTGGTCGCCAAGGAGCGGAAGGTCACCCTGACCATCGCCCCCGAGGCCCGCGAGACCCTGCGGAAGGCGGCGACCGCCGACATCACCTTCGGCGGTCGTGGCATCGGATCGATCCTGGAGACGACGCTGATCAACCCGCTGGCCCGCGCGCTGTTCGCCCAGGGCTACCAGCCCGCGTCCCAGCAGCGCATCAGCGAGGTCACGCACGCGGCGACAGGCTGGCAGGTGACCCTGCGATGAGGCCCGAAGACGCCACCGACCCGCTCCGCACGCGCCTGGAACAACCCGCCGACTCCCTGCGGACCCGGCTCGAACACGACCCATCGACCGTCACGGCCCCCGCGGAAGCCCTGCGCACCCGTCTCGAATCGGAACCCGCCCCGCGGACACCGCCCGTGCGGGAGGAGGAGGCAGCGCAGCGGCAGGAGATGCTGACCGTCCTGCCCAGACAACTGGCCGCCCGTTTCCAGCTTTTGGAGGAACTCCCCGCCGCGGGCGCGGAGGCCAACCTGCTGATCGTCGCCGACGAGAACTCCCGGCAACTCGTCGCGAAGATCTACCGCCGAGCGGGCCGCCAGGCCTCCCGCGAAGTGTGGGCGAAAATCCCGCAGTTGAACCATCGGTACGTCGTCCGGATCCTGGAGACCGGCGAAGCCGGACAGCGGGACTACGAACTCATGGAGTACGTCCCCGGCGGCAACCTCGCCCGGTTCGTCGGGCTACGGACCGCCGGCACCGAGGCCATGGTCACCGAGATGGTACGGCAGATCGCCTCCGCGCTGTCCGCGCTGCACGAGGTCGGCATCATCCACCAGGACCTCAAACCCGAGAACGTCCTGGTCCGTTCGACCGATCCGCTCGACCTCGCCCTCACCGACTTCGGCGTCAGCCGCGTCCTGGACCAGACCCGTGCCGCCGCCACCGCGGCCGGCACCCTCGCCTACCTGGCGCCCGAGCTGCTGCTGAGCAGCGGCGGCCAGACCTCCCGGGCCAGGGACTGGTGGGCGCTGGGCATGATGGCCCGCGAACTCCTGCTGGGCCAAAGGCCTTTCGAGGACATGGGACAGCCGGCCATCGACGCGGCCGTCATGCTGCGTGACATCGACCTGGACGGAGTGGCCGACCCGCGCCTGCGCATGCTGTGCGCGGGCCTGCTCACCCGGGACCCGGAGGACCGGTGGGGCGCGTCCCAGGTGACGAGCTGGCTCGCCGGGGGCAGCCCCGCGGTCGCCGTCCCCGTCGCCCTGCCCGCGCCGCCCACGCGGACCAAGCCCATCCAGCCCCTGGTGCTGCTCTCGGTCCGCTACACCGAACCCTCGGACCTCGCCGCCGCCCTCACCCGGCCCGGCGTCTGGGAGGCCGCGGCCCGCAGGTTCTTCACCGACATGGGGCCCGCCCACCAGCCGTCCGAGGGATGGCGCACCCTGCGCAAGTGGCTCAGGCAGTTCGACGAACCGGACACCTACGACATCGAGGCCCTGCAGGAGCTGGTCGACCACGAACTGCACGACCCCGCGCTCGGCCCCGACGCCCGACTGATACGCCTCCTGCGCGTGCTGAACCCCCGAACACCGCCCCAGTGCCGGGGGTTGACCATCGACCGGGAGAACCTCCTCGCCATCGCCAGGCGGGCCGCCGCCGCGCAGCGCCTCGACGACGAGAACGTACGGCTCGTGGAAGCGCTCTGGCAGCAGCAGTTGCTGACGGAGCTGGCCCAATATCAAGGGGCAGCGGAGCTGCGGGACATCGACGCGAGCTGGCGCGCGGCCGAATCCCGCAGCCGCGAGATCCTGGCCTGGCTGTGGCCACAGCTCCCCGCCACCGCCCAGCAGGGCCTGTCCGCGGGCGCCGACGCAGGACCGGCGATCGCTCCGCTGCTGAGCCTGCTCCTCGGCACCGAGGTGGACACCGCACGGCTGGTGGGTCAGCTGGATCAGGTGTCCGCACGGACCGCCACCACCGTGCCCTGGTTCGCCATGGCGCGTCACCAGGCCGGCCGCGACCCGGCCGCGCTGGCGACGGTACGCAAACTGGTCCCCGCGGCGCTCGCCCAGGCCGAGCAGACCGACCGCCAGAACGCGGCCGCCCAGGCGGCCCACCAGGAACGGATCGTCCGCTGGCAGCACATGGAGGCGCAACGCGTCTCGCCGGGCGCGGTGGCGGCGGCCACCAGAAGCGCGCTCGGCCCGTTGACGGGCTACGGGCTGATCATGGTCTTCCTCGCCGTGCTCGGTGGCGGGGTCTTCGACTTGGTGGCGTCCGCGGTGGCGTGCCTGGTCGTCGGTTTCATCTGCCTGGTGGTCCAGTTCTGGCTGGAGATCGGGTTCGCCCAACAGGTCGGCGCCGAATACGGCCGCGGGTACACCCTGTTCAGCCAGGCCGGCGCCGGATTCCTCAGGGCGGGCCGCCCCCGGGGCGCGGGGTTCGGCTGCCTGCTGATCCTTGCCGCACCGTGCGTCCTGAGCGCCCTCGTGGGCCTTCCGGCGCTCGCCTACGTGCCGTTTCTGCTCCTCCACCTGCGGTCCGTCTCCCACCGGCGGAAGTTGTGGACCAACCAGTACGCCGCCGCCCACACGAGGGTGGTGAACGGACAGTGAGCGGGGGTTCCGCCATCGGGATCGCGGCACCGCTCGCGGTCGGCGCCGTCCTCGGGTACGCCGCCGGGGCGGCCGTGTCCATCGCCGTGTCCGCTGGCCTCACCTCGGTCGGCACAGTCCTCGAACAGCGCCGCGAGCACTGGGAGCGCGAGCGGTGTGCCGAAGCGGTGTGGGAGCGGGCCGCTGCCGAGGTGCTCGCCCGCAACGCCCGGATCGAGGTGACCAGGGCCGCGCTCGGCGCGTACGGCCGCACGGCGGACGGGCTGCCGGACCCGCTGGTGTTGTTCCGGCAGAGCGTCGAGGAACTGAAGGCGTGGTGCGCCGCCGCGGACCGGTCCCTCGCGCAGGCCGATGGATCCCTGCTGGACCAGGACGCACAGCGCGCGGCGGCCTGGCTGGCCTCCGGACCGCCGCTCGGCCGCCACCCCGACCGGGCGACCCCCGGTGCGCCGCCCGCCGCGCACGGCGAGTCCGTACGGGTGTCGGCTGCGGACCGCCTGATCGCCGAACGGGAGGCGGCGGAACGGGTGTTGAGCCGTCTGACCCCGGCCGTCTCCCACGACGAACGCCTGCAGATCACGGCGGCCGCGGCGCGCGTCAGCGCCGCCGCCTCCCCGACCGAGGCCCGCAACCGACTGGACGATCTGCGCTCCCGCGTCGAGGGCGCCCGCGCCACGGCCGAGCACCGCATGGCCGACGCCCGGGCCGCCGCGGCCTTCCTTCAGGTGCTCGGGCACGTCCAGGACAAGACGGCCGAGCCGCTGCGTGAGCAACTACGGGCCGTCGTCAGGGCGCAGAGCCCCCTCGAACCGCGGCTGCGGGCCGAGGCGGTGCGCTGGGCGGAGACCGTGCGCGACGCGTCGGAACGGCATCACGTCCGGGAAGTACTGCTCAAGTCGTTGGAGGACATGGGGTACGAGCTGTGCGGGGACTTCTCCACGGTCACGGTCGAGCAGGGCGCCTTCGCCGTCACGCACGCCTCCTGGCGGGAGCACGAGGTACGCCTGGTCTTCGACGACGCTGAGCGGGAGCTGCGTGCCGTGGTCGTTCGCACCGACGGAGCACAGGGCATGGCGGGCCGGCGGGCCGATGTGGAGCGCGAGGAGCAGTGGTGCGGGACTCTGGAGGACCTTCGGGCCCAACTGGCCGACGAGGGCGTCCAGGTGGACGTCCACTCGCTGACCGCCCCCGGCGCCCGTCCGACCCCCGTCGCGCATACCGGACGCACCAGGGACGAGGAGCGGTACCGCTCCGAAAGCGGCTCGCAGGCCGGGCAGTTGGGGCAGTGACATGACACAACTCGCGGTCAACCGGCTGCACTACCCCGTCAACGTGCTCGGCCACGGAGTCCGAGCCGGCATCTGGGTCCAGGGATGCACCCTGGCCTGCCCGGGATGCATGTCGAGGGACACCTGGGAACAGCGCCCCGGCACGGAGGTGGACATAGAGGCCGTGGTCGAGTGGGTCCGCCGGCTCCCCGGCCCGCTGAACGGCATCACCGTCTCGGGCGGAGAACCCTTCCAACAGCCCCACGCACTGGCTGAACTCCTGCACTCGCTGCGGGAGTTCGGGGCGACCACCCGGACGCCCTGCGACCTGCTGGTGTTCTCCGGCTACGCTTGGCCCCGGCTGCGCGACGGGGAACCGTACCGGAGGGCACTGTCCCTGTGTGACGCGGTAGTCGCCGGCCCCTACGTGGCACGCCGCAACACCGGCACCCCGCTGCGGGGATCCGACAACCAACAAGTCGTACCCCTCACGGAGTTGGGGCATGAACGCTACGGCGAAGAGGCGCTCGCCGGATACCCGGAGCGTCGCGTGCAAGTGATGACGGACGGCACCGAACTGCGCGTCATCGGAATCCCGCACCGGGCGGAACTGGACCGATGGCAGACAGCCTCCGAGGCCGGGGGCGTGAACTGGGAGAGTGCCACATGGACCGCCTGACCTGCACCGCCTGCGATACGGAGGTGGGCGCCGACGAGGTGGTCTGCCCGGAGTGCCGGGCCGTGCTCACCACTGACGGCGCGGTGCTGGCCGGCGCGGCCGAGCCGGTTCCCGCTCCGTCCCAGGCCGCCGTCACTGTCACGGTGCCCGCCGACCGTACGGCCTGCCCGCACTGCGGGGTGAGCGTCGACGCGGCGGATCTCGTCTGCATGGGCTGCCTGCGCGAGCTGCGGCCGTCCGACCGGACCGGCGCGCCCCTTCCTGACGCGGCACTCCGCACCACCCTCGAACGCCCGGTGGCGGCAGTGCAGTTGAGGTTCAAGTCCGGAGGAGTGGTGGAGGTACGGGCCGGACAGGAGGTCACACTGGGACGCGCCGCCCAGCACACGGCCAGCGCCCCGCAACTGGCCGGTTTCGACAACATCTCCCGCACCCACGCGACCGTCGGCGTGACCTCCGACGGGGCGGTCTGGCTCCGCGACGAGGGCTCCGCCAACGGCACCTGGGCCGACGAAGTCCCGGTCCCACGGGGGCGGACGAGGCCGCTCCACGACGGCAGCGTGATTCGACTGGCTTCGAACGTCACGGCTGAGGTCCTCCTGCGGAACGGGACCACGCGCGGCTGAGCGGGTGCGGTGGGTCGCGGCAGGGCGCGCTGGGCGGCTGTGAGTGCGGCGAGGGCCGGGGCGGTGAGGCTGGCGGCCAGCGTGCCGCGCAGCAGGTTGCGGCGCTTCATCGGATCTTCTCCATGGTCGGACTCCGTGCTGAGAACGGCGGTGTCCTCCCAGAGTTGCGCAGCAAGCCCCAGTAGGGCACCGGGAATGCGCAGTCCGCCAGCGATTCGCTCGACAGTCGTGAGGGCGGTGACAGATGTGGTGCCCCGGGCGATCTGGCTGACCCGCTCGGTTTTGAGCGCGCACGCTTCGGCGATCCGGTTGAAGGAGATCCCCGCGTCGTGGGCCATGGCGACCGGTGCCGTTCGCGGCTGTCCTGGCGGTGTTCGCGGCCGTGCCGTCCAGGGCCCGGCCGAACGGTCAGGAGGAGGGTCCTCATGCAGAGTCCCGCTACGCCCCCGCCCGCCACGTCCGGGCCGTCGACCGGCGGCCTGGTCCGCTCCCGCCGGGCGATCGTCGCCGCCCGGGGCCGCAACGCCATCCCTTCGTACGGCGGCGGCACCGGCAAGAGCGACGGCAACGACTGACGGACCGGGAGCCCTGACGCGATGACGCGCATGTTCATCGCGGCGTGCCTGGGCGAGGACTTCCTCGCCCAGGCACTGCACCGCGAATACCGCCACGTACCAGGCGCGCTCGATGTCGCCGGAATGATGACCTGGGACGACCTCAACCAGATCCTCGCCACTCACCGGCTTCAGCCGCCGCGCATGCGGCTGTCCCGCGACGGCGAGACGCTGCTGGTCGGCGGCTACACCCCTCCGGTGGCCACGCGCCGCCACACGGTGTGGCACCGCCTGCACCCGGCCGAACTGCACGCCCGCTTCACGGAGGGCGCTTCCCTCGCGCTGGACAGCGTCGACGAACTCCACCCGTCCCTCGCCCGCCTCTGCGAAGCGATCGAGCGCGACCTGCGTATCCGCGTGCAGGCGAACCTGTACGCGTCGTGGACCAGCCTGCAGACCCACACCACCACCGACCTGATGGCGTGGGTGTCCGAGCAGCTGCTCAGGCACGAGGACTGGCGGCGCGACCTGCCGCTGCTCGCCGCATCGGACGTCCAGGCCGACGCCGTGGACGGGATGCGCAAGCGGCTCGCCGAACTGCTGGACGACCCGGCGCTGCTCGCCCGCTGCCGGGCCGTGATGGACGGCCAGGCCGTCGGCCGGATGGCGCCGAGCCTGCCGTACATCGACACCGTCCCCGCCGACGGCGGCCTACGGGTCCGGCTGACGACCGCTCGCGCGGTGCTGGACGTCGGCGAGGACACGGTGACGCTCTCCGCCGCCGGGAGCACGTTCGAGTTCGCCCCGGCAGCGGAAGCGGTACTGCGCCCGCTGGTCGACGGCCGCACCGTTGACTTGGCCACGCTCGCCTACACGGCCGGCCTCGCCCTGGAGGACGTCATCGGGCTGGTCCAGGAGCTCATTGCCGGGCAGGCCGCGACGGTGGGGAGCCTCCTGTGACGGCACAGCTCGCTCTGGGGCACCTACCAGTGCCGGGCGATCCCGGAGGCGGCTGCACGGGCAGCCGCCTCCGGCGCGTAGTGGATCGACACCGTGCCCAACTACGCCACCGGCCGCGCCCAGGAGTTGCTGGCCCCGGCCCTGGCCGCCCGCCCATCCCTGCGGATCGCGAAGCAGGCCGGCTACTTCACCGTGGCCACCGGTGCCGACGCCGTGAACGCCGGTGTCCTGACCGAGGACCAAGCGGTGACCCGGCAGAGCCTCGCCCCGGAGTACGTGCGTTGGCAGATCCGCCGCAACTGCGGGCAGCTCGGGTGGGAGCGCCGGACCTGGTGCTGCTGCACAACCCCGAGCGCGCCCACCCTGGCGACCGCCCCGCACTGCACCGCGCGATCCGGGACGCCTTCGCTGTTCTCGAGGAAGCCGTGGCAGCCGGGAACGTGGCCGGGTACGGCATCGCCACGTGGGCTGGCCTGGAAGAGGAAGCGTTCACGGTGAGGGAGCTGCTCGCCCTGGCCGCCGAAGCCGCGGGCGGCCGGCACCACCTGGTCGCGGTCCAGATAACGGTGAGCCTGGTGATGATGACGCCGATCGTCCAGGCCCTTCACGGCCGGGGCCCGCTCCCGACCGCCGCCGGCGCTGGTCTGCGGGTGATGGCCTCCGCGCCGCTGCACGGCGGTGAACTGCCCGGCATGGTCGACCAGGAGCTCGCCGACCTCATCCGGCCGGGCCCCCCCGCACAGGCGTGCGTTCTCGCGGTAGCGTCATGCCCAGGAGTGGCGGACGTCCTTCTGGCCGCCTCCGCTGCGCCACACTGGAGGCAGGCGGCCGACGCCGTCGCCCAACCCTCGCTGACCGCCGCCAAGTTGCGGGAGATCACTGGTGTGCGCGCCTCCCCCTGACCCCGGTACCGAACAGCGCATGCGCGCCCACCACACCCGCGCCCCGCAGGCCCTGGACGTACGAGCCGAGCCGGGCGGGGAGTTCTGGGGTTGGGCCGGGCGCACCCTGGGAGCCCCGGCACGCACCGCTACGGGTGCGTCCGTGTGGCTGCGGCTGGTGTCCGCTCCGGAGGTCAAGGCGTCGGGGAACTTGTGGGACGGCGCCCGGACGCACAGCACGCCTTCGGCGACCTTGACGGACACCGGCCTGCGCTCTTGGCCGTGCACGACGCCTTCGACGACGACACCGCCCACTGGGCGGAGCTGTCGGCCCGCGTCGACCAGCCGGTCCTGTCCGACGACCCGATCCTCCAGCACGACCTCCAACTGCCCGGCTCCTGGTGGACCGACCTGGCGGAGGCGCTGGAGAAGGTGTCGGCAATTGTCACCGACCGAGTCGCCGTACGTCAGCAGTCCATGGACCGGGCCATCCCCGAGTTCGTGGGCATCCCAGCCCCGGCCGTGACCTGCTGGACCACCGCCCACGCCGACCTGCACTGGGCGAACCTCACCTCGCCCCTGCGGCTGCTGGACTGGGAGGGCTGGGGCCAGGCTCCAGAGGGATTCGACGCCGCCATGCTCTACGCCTACACGCTGCTCCAGGAGGACGTCGCCACCCGCGTCCGCGACGCTTTCCCCATCCTGGGCAGCCAGGCCGGCCTCGCCGTCGAAGCGACCGTGTGCGCCCAGCTGCTCCAGACCGTGGCCCGCGGCGACAACCTCACCCTCGAAGACCAGCTCCGGGACTGGTTTGAGGAACTCCGCCGCCGCTGACCGAAACTGCCCAATGGTCCTATGCGTCAGGTTGCTGTCGCAGGTCCAGGGAGCAGCGCAGCCGCACGCCCGGCTCGCCAGATTCCCGTGTCGTACGGTCCGCCGACGAGATGGCGTAGTGCGTGGCGAGCAGTTCCTGGACCAGGAACGCGGTCTCGTCATCGGCGGCCGCAACCTCCACCACAGCTAGACCCGCCGTGCCACCTGCGCGTCATAGATCTGCCTCATGCACAGCACTATGTTCCGTAGCCCGTAGAAGTTCTTCCCACCCGGTGTGTTCACCCGACCGAGTAGGGCTGGGGTCATGGCGATGACTGGGGCGGTGCTGGCCGCGATCGCAGAGCTCCGAGAGGATCTCGACACCGGCGAGTGGGATCCAGATGAGTACGAGCGGGTGCTCACCGTGGAGGTGCAGGCAGAAGGCCGGGCGAGCACGGACGGCTGCTTTTGTCGTCAGCGCTCAGCAGTACACGTCCACTTCCACGACCCTGTTACCGCCGTCCAGGGTCCGCTCACTCCATGCCGGGACCAAATCCCACGCGTCGTTCGAATACCACACCCTGAAGGTGTTGCCGTGGGCCTTGGCATAGTTGAAGCGGCCGTAGATATAGTTATTTCCACAGTGTTCCAAGTTCCAGACTTGTCCCAAAGTGTCATATACGCAGGCTCGCCCGTCATCGCACTTGTAGCTCTTGTACTGGGGATGGACGTCGACAGCTGAAGCGGCGCTGGAGCCGCCGATGAGCGTGCCAGCCCCAAGGGCGAGAGCCACAGCTGTACGGGTCACATACTTTTTGAGCAACTGCATCCGGAATTCCCCCTGCCTCGGTCCCCACTGTGACACCAGTTCGAACAGGCGCCCGTGAGGACTGCCACTCGGTCGACCGAAGCAACGCGCCGCAGTCGACCTCTTTGCGCCACACCGTAGGCGCCTCCCACGGACACCAGCCATCCTTTCGAACACCATCGAAACGTGCTGAGTCGTTGCGGACTGCACGGGGAGTTCACGTGCGCCGCACTGGCAGGCGCCTTGTGGCCACTCGCTGCGCGAAGGGCCAGCTACCACTGACGCACTCGTGTCACTCGCAGCGGCTACGTGCTGGACGCCATGAGCCTGACGGACGCGGAAGACAAGCATGCGGTGCGGTCCGCTCTCGATGAGCTGCTGGGCATGGTCGTGCTCACTGGCCTCCAGGGTACGGCGGGCGGCGCGGGCTTCTAGGAGCTGTTCGGGGTTCGGATCTCTTTGTCGCGTTGGGTGCTGGTAGAACTCGGGTGTGGCGCGTTTTGATGTGACGGATGCCGAGTGGGCTCTGATCGAGCCGCTTTTGCCGGTGGCGGCCACGGGGCCGTTGCCCCGGCGGGTGCGGGACCAGTTCAACGGGGTGATCTGGCGTTTTCGTACCGGGTCGGGCTGGCGTGATGTCCCTGAGCGGTACGGTCCCTGGTCCACGGTGTACTCCCGGTTCAGCGGTTGGGCCAGGGCCGGGGTGTTCCAAGGGCTGATGGACGCGTTGATCGCGGAGGCGGCCGGGCGTGGGCTGGTCGGTCTGGAGTTGGTGAGCGTGGACTCCACGGTGGTGCGCGCGCACCAGGACTCTGCAGGGCTGGCCGTCGCCGGGGAGACCCTGGACGCCCTGGAGCAAGCGCTGACCGAGGAAAAGGGGGTTCCGCTGGCGTGCCAGCTGCCGGTGTGGCGGGTGGTGCGACGCAAGCCGAGGCGGACGCGGCCGGTGCACACCGGGCGGGTGCGGATCGTGCCACGAAGCGGCGGCGTCGCAGGGCCCGTGCGAAGGCTGCCGGACTCGGTAGGTCCCGGGGCGGAGTGAGCAGCAAGGTCCATGCCGCGGTCGACTCGGCCGGGCTGCCGCTGGCCTTCGTCCTGACACCTGGTCAGGCAGCGGACTGCCCGCAGTTCAAGGCCGTGCTGGAGAAGATCAGGGTCCCGGGGCCGGTCGGCCGCCCGCGCACCCGACCGGACGCGGTCGCCGCCGACAAGGCGTACTCCTCCAAGGGCAACCGGGCGTACCTGCGCAAGCGTGGCATCAAGGCCGTCATCCCGGAGAAGAGGGACCAGGCCGCCAACCGCAAGAGGAAGGGCAGCAAGGGCGGCCGGCCCGTCAGCCACGACACCGACCTCTACAAGGAGAGAAACACCGTCGAACGCCGCTTTCAGGAGGTCAAGACCTGGCGCGGGGGGCACCCGCTACGACAAGAGCCCGGACAGCTTCGAGCCGGACTCCACCTCCGAGGCTCGATCATGTGGCTGAAGCACCTCACGTCGACCACATGATCCGAACCCCGAACAGCTCCTAGTGCCAGGCACTCGCACAGCGCGGGCAAGCCCGCCTCGTATACCCGAGCGGCACGCCATCGGGTGCAGTGGAGGCCAGTGACGGTGAGACTTAGGGGCATGGTCACTCCGCCAGAGCCTCCACCCAGCCCGGAGCCCGTGCGCTCATCGCCAGCGGCGTCTCTCCTGCGGAAGACGGCGTTCATTGCCGCCCCGGGGACCATCGTCTTCGCGTTGCTTTACTACTTCGGCAGCGTCTACAACAAGCAGTACTACACCACCCTCGGCGTCTTCGCCGAGGATCTCGGGTTCTCGATCCAGGGCACCGTCGCCGACAGCACGAGCGTGGTCTTCTTGCCCGTGTGTCTGTTCCTGATCGGTGGCCTGATCTCGTTTCTGGTGCTTGGCTGGCTGGCACAGTGGCTGGACGGACCCAGGCGTGCTGCTCGTCGCCGTGCGGCGATCAGCTGGCTGCTCACCCTCGGGGTGGGGGTGGTGCTGTTGGGTTGCGTGGCCTTCGGCTTGGAGGTCCTGCCGACGCAACGGGCGCAGCAGTTCCTGCCGGCCCTGACAGTGGCCGTGGGGGCGACACTGGCCGTCTTCGCCGTCCATCTGCGCCTGGCCGCGCACGCGGGTGCCCAGAACCGGCGGCTCCCGCATGGCGACCGGTTGTGGCTGGCCGGCGGCACGCTCCTCTTCGCCCTGTTGACGCTCAGCCTGTTCTACGACATGTCGCAGTACGTGGGGGCGGTCGGCCGCGGCGACGGGAGGTCGGAAATCGACGAGGGCTACCAGGGTACCCAGTGGGTGGTGGTCCATTCGCGGGTGCCCCTGGCCTACTGGGCACCGGGCATCACCCCCTTGGACCGTGGCCCCGGATTCAGCCCCTATCGCTACGAGTACCAGGGCTTCCGCATCATTGCGAAGGCGCCGAACCGCTTCTACCTGGTCTCCCACACATCCCGATGGAAGGACCGCGTCGTCCTCGCGCTGCCCGATGACGGCACCGTGTGGGTGGAGATCCGCGGCGTGATGTGAGGGCCTACGGCGTCGGTGTGCCGTCCTCGGTGAGAGACGGCGGGGTCGTGGGTTCGGAGGGGGTGGGCGGCGTCGTCGTGGGGGTCTCAGGAGTGGGGGGCTGCGTGGTCGGGGTCGTGTCACCGACCGCGAACCCGACCACGGGGTAGGTCGTGGTGGCGCCGTCCGCGGTCGTGACGACGAGTTCTCCGGAGTACTGCCCCGGCTGCGTCGGTGTGTGCTCGATGGCCACCGTGCACGGGTTCGGTGGCTGCGGACCAAGGCAGTCGGTGCCCTTGACCTCGCCCTGCCCGTTGCCGTTGGAACGGTAGACGATGTTCTGCTCCGGTTTGGGCTGCTGTTGACCCGGGGCGTTGATCGCCACGTTGCCTGTGGCCGGCTCGTTCACCCTCACCTGCGACATGTGGATCGTAGGCCCGGAGCCACCCTCGTCGTCACTGCCCGGGAAGACTGAGGCGAGCGTCTCTGCCGCGTCCGGCGTCTCCATGCCGTTCCCAGTCTCCTGACCGCTGGTCTCATGTACGGTTCCTCCGCTCGAAGCAGAATCCTCCTTGCAGCCGCTCGTCGTCGTCAGCGCGGCGACCAGCGTGGCGGCGGCAAGGCAACGGCTACCCGCTGAAGTCATGGCGTTGGTCCCTCCACTCGCGGCCGGATGGCCATCGCGTCCTGATGCGCTCCGTACGCCTGACTCGCCGAGGCGTGTCACACCCGGGTTCGCCGTGCCGTCCACCAGAGGCTTCCTGGTGGACGGCACGCCGCGTGTGAGCTGTCAGACCGAGGCGAGGCGGGCCAGCAGCGCCTGACCGTCCGGTACACCGAGTCCTGTGCAGGCGTCCCAACCGGGCGTGGCCGCGAAGTCGCCGATGTCGCCCAGGGTGATGTCACGGAAGCCGGCCGGGCTCACCCCCGGTGCCGCACCCTCGTACAGCACGGGCTGGAGCATGCCAAGCGGGTGTCCGAGTGCCTCGGCGAGACGGACGGTCAACGCGGCCCATAGCGGGGCCACAGCGCTGGTGCCGCCGATGATCTCGTCCCGGCCGTGGATGAGTACTCTGTATCCAGTCTTTGGGTCGGCGTCAGCGGCCACATCGGGCACGCCGCGTCGGGGGTCCTGGCCATTGCCGTTGGGTACGCCGACGTTCGCCTGCCAGCTGGGCTGGTTGAACTTGCGGCTGACGCCGCCGCCGGAGGCGGACCCGTTGCCGTTGTTCCACACGGTCTCGGAGTTGACGGTGCTGGTGGCCGGGTCGGCTTCCAGGTGCGTACCGCCGCAGGCGAGGGCGCGGGGGCTCGAGGCGGGGAAGTCGGTGTGCCGGTTGCCCGTCGGGTCGCCGTCGCTGCTGCCGTTGTCACCGGAAGCCACGCAGACGGTGACGCCCATGGCAGCGGCGTCGGCTAGCGCGGCGTCGAGGATCGCGCGGCCTTGGGCGGTCCAGAGGTCCTCGCGCTGGCCCCAACTGATGCTCACTGCTGTGGGCGTGGGATCGGCGAACACCGCGGTGCTGATGGCGTCTGCGAAGCCCTGCGCGCTGTTCTCCGCGAAGTACACGACTTGGCGCGCACCGGGCGCCAGCGCGCCGATCACCTGGCTGTCGAGCATCACCTCTCCGTCGGCCGGGTCGCCCGGGCTGTTACTGCCGTTGCCCACCTCGACGACGTCCACGCGCGGCGTGGGGATGCCCAGCTTGGCGAAGTACGCGTCCAGGTCGCCTGGCGGGATCCCGCCGCCGAGTTGGAGGACGGCGATCGTGTGACCGCTGCCGTCCGTGCCCTGGGGGAAGCGGTAGATCCTGCCGAGGTCAACGGGCGAGTACGACGTCTGGGCGGCATGGGCCTTCATGCGCTGGATGTGCGGGCGGGCCTGCGGTCGGTTGTCCAAGCCCGTCACGCCGATCACCACGCCGTCCCACTCGGGCAGGATGCGCAGGTCGCCGGTCCGCTGCCGGTGCTCTACCATGCGTGCTTCGTCCGCCGGGTCCGGGGTCGTGACCATGGTCAGTGAATCGGCCTGCACTACGGACCGGAGCTGGCCGAGCATTCCGGAGATCTTGACCTGCCGTGAGGCCGGATCCGTTTGCGTCACCGTCAGCCCGTGCTGCTCCGCTGACCGCTTCACCATGTCGATGTCGGCCGGGTCGGCGCCGTAACGGGCCGCCAGTTCCTCACGCGTGATCGTCTCGGGTCCCTCGACCAACTCATCTGGGATCTCGGTGCGACGGCGCAGGACCAGGGTGACCTCGATGCGTTCTGAATCGCTTACCGCTCCGGTCGAGCGCGCATCCGCGTGGGCGCTGCGCTCACTGCCTCGGAGGGGAACCAGTCGCGTGTTGTTCATGAGTTCGAGAGTTCCACCGAAGCATGCGGTTCGCATCCTGTGCCATCACCAAGCGTAGCCATGCCCAGTAAGGCGACCTGAAATCGCCTGCGGCGCAAAGAAGCTGCTCACCCGGTGTGTGGACGGCACAGCCGCCCCGGCGCCCGCCGTCGCGAACCACAGCAGCGCCGTCGGGCCACCGGGCCGAACCTGCCAGCGCCTGGCCCCAAAAGCCGATACAGCGGACTCACCCTCTACCAGATCCTCGACACCATCCAGGACCTGCTGACCTGCTGGACCGGCACCTGCATCACCTGCCACCGCCCCTGCCCAGAACACCCATCACCAGCCCAAACCCAAGAACCAGAACAACCTGACGGATTCCTACTAGCGCGGTGTCAATCTGCCCACGGGAGTTCGGTCCATCGAACGTGTCGACGCCGACCGGCACCTTGAACACCGCCACATCGAGCAGTAGCCGCCAGTCAGCGTCCATAGCGAGCTGCGTCAGGCCAGCGGCGTCCGCTGCTTCGTCGATGGCAGCCTCAACGAGTCGATCCACCTCGCCGTTCCCGGCTGGCAGTGCCTGACCGGCCCGCACCGCGACCTGATGGTAGATGCCCGGATGGCCGCCGACCGCCTGCAGGACTCGGGTCTGTGCGTTCGCGTCCAGCATGGACAACCGTCGGGCGAGCAGGCGCGCCTCGACGGGGTGCAGAGGCCCGACTTGATGCCGGTGCATTCGGGGGGTACCGGGAAGTGCGAACCGCAGGCGGGCGGTGAGCACCAGCGGCGTGGTCGGCGTGAGCTGGGTCCAGGTGGTGAAGAACCAGGCGAGTTGCTGTTCGGCGAGCAGCCAGTCGGCTTCGCCGGGCGCCTCCGGCGGCAGGAGAGCGGCGTCGGGAACATCGGCGAGCAGCAGCACGGGGCCGTGTTGCATCGCCGACCAGATCGTGTCGAGGTAGCGGAACCGCTCAGTCCCTGACCGACGACCGCTGGTCCAGCGCTCGCTGCTGCCGTACCGGCGACACCCGGCCGAACCCTCAGCAGTGTCCTGCGGCGAAGTGCCGGTCGGAGCCCTCGAACTCGATCAGGGTTCCGGTGTCCCAGGCGGCCGCGCGCTCGATTACCCGCAGCAGCTCATCGGCCCAGTCCCGTCCACAGGCCCCCGGCCCGGATGCTGCGCCCGGTGCTGGCGGGGTCGGTTCCACCACCAGTTCCAGCGGCTCACGCATGCCCGTCACTCGCAGCACCAGCACCCCGGCACCGGCGTCCACACCGACGATCCGGTCACCCCGCACCCGGCGCTCCCCGACGCGCAACCACACCCTGGACCGGCTGGCACCCACGTCAGACCTCCGCCCTGACTACCGCCCACGCTCCGGGCGGGTGGTGCGCGCAGTCATCCACTCAGAGTTCCACACGTGGCGGCAGGTAGCTGTCCAGCACGTCCACGTCATCACACAGGCAAGCGGGCGCGATTCGTTGGATGCTTTCGGGCTGTACTTCCCGTCTTGTCAGTGGCGGCGCTTACGGTCGGTGCCATGGATCTGGAGACGTCACCGTGGGAGCCACGTGAACGAGTGGAGTACATCCGGGAGCTGGCCGGCAGGGGCGACCTGACCGTGCTGTCACGCGCACTGCTCTTCCCCGAAGGCCGGCAGGACGAGGGCTTCGGCGTGATGACCGTTCTGCGCGGCCTGCCGGAGGCCGACCGCAAGGCGCTGGCCCGGTCGTTCGTCGAGGACACGACGACGCAGGGCGGCCCCGATGCCCAGAAGCGCGGGCTGGTGCTGCTCGCCGCCGTCGCGAGCGGCTTCGCCGACGCTTCCTGGTGCGAGGCGTGGGAGGCTCTGCTGAGGGACAAGGCACGTCGGCTCTGGTACTCGCAGACGGACGACGAAATGTGGACATGCAGCCACGCCCTGCTGGACGCGAGCCGGCACCTGCCCGGCGCGGTGATCGGTCTGCTGCGCCGCTCCGCGAAGGAGTGCTGGCGGCCGGAGTGCATGGAGCCCGTACTCAGCCGCCTTCGCGGGCCCGTGCTCAGCCCCGGTGACCCCTGGGCCGACCACGTCCTCACCGAACTGCCCACGCTGGGCAAGCCCTGGCACGCCCTCGTGGAGCACGCTCTGCACGCGCCGATGGGGCGTCCCACCCGCATCTGGGACCGTCGCGCGCTCGCCCTGGCCGGCCCTCTCGGCCTTGAGCAGGTCCGTCACATGGTGACACCCTGGCTGGAGCTCGCCGCCGATGGCGGAGGCGCCAGCGACGGCGACTACGACCCGTACAACCTGCCCGCCCTCGCCGGCCTCACCTGGCTGCTCTCCCTGCTCCCGCCGCACCCCGCGTCGATCCGCACCCTTGGCGCCCTGGTCGAACGCCCACCCCTGAGAACCCCGTTGACCGGCACTGCCGTACGCGCCCTGGCTCGCCTCCCGCACCACCTGGGCCTCCCTGAACTGCAGCGCCTGTCCACCTGTGTCCGGCACAAGGTGACGCACAGACAGATACACCAGGCACTGGAGCGCTGATTACGTCGTCCAGGGCACTCAGCCTCACGGCCTTCATCCGCAACGAGCCTCAGCCACCAGTTCCCCTGGCAGACGCTGGACGGAGTCGAGGTCCGCGGCGCTCCTCGACATGGTCGTCCAGCTCGGGGTGAGGCGGCAGCTCAGGGCGGTTTCGTGCTCGGCGCCCAGGGCGGTGGTCGCGTGTTCGTCGGCCGTGCGGGAGAGTTCGTCGGCTTCCGTCCAGCTTTGCTGCTTGCCGAGATTGTCGGCGAGCCTGGCGATCGTGGACAGGGTGTGGGGATGGTCCGGCCCTGTTGGCGGGCATCGTTGTATCGGTCCCACTGTTCTCGAACCAGGAGAAGTACGTGGGGCGGGTGCGCGAGCAGTGGCCGTTGTTCGGGGATGTGACCTGCCTGGTCCGTCGGGTTCGTGGTGAGCGCGGGGCTGTATGCGGTGTTGCGGCGGGCCGGCCGGGCCTACGTCTAGGAAGCGGCTGTGAGGAGGTTCTTCTCCAGGATCACCGGCAGTGACAGGGTTCGGTAGCCGACCGAGGCGAACAGGACGGTGATCCGGTTCTCCTCCTCGCTGAGGACCTCACCGTCACCCCACTGCGGGTGGTGGACCGCGGTGCCGGGCACAAACGGGTGGTCGTGGCGCGTGGGTGAGGCGGTCCGGGGGCGGGACAGGCCAGGGACGGCGCCGCCGACTGCGGATTCGGCGCCGGTGGGCCGCTGTTCGCATCGGTCGCAGTTGCCGCAGGGGGAGTTGAGGCGCTCGCCGAAGTAGCCGAGCAGGAAACGCCGTCGGCAGCCGGTGGTCTCGGCCAGGCCGCGCATCATGTCGACCCGGGAGCGTTCCATGCTCTCGTGCGCGAGGCCCAACTTTACGGCCCGCGTGGCGGTTTCCTCCGCATCGGCGCCGGGGACCGGGGCCACCTTTCCGCGTTCCGTGGTGAGGGCTCCGGCACTCTCCAGGAGGTTGAGGACGGCGGTCAGCCGGCCGGCGGACAGGCCGGTCTCCTCCTGGAGTTCCGTCGGTGTCACCGGGGTCGCACGGTCCCGTACGAGGCGGGAGACGTCGGCGATGGTGTCCGCGTCCGGGCGGCCGGTGGAGAAGAACCTCTGCAGGCCCAGGTCCTCGACGCGGTAGTGCAGGATGGCCCGGGACGGCTCGCCGTCCCTGCCCGCCCGGCCTATCTCCTGGTAGTAGGCGTCGAGGGACCCGGGCACCGAGGCGTGCAGCACGAACCGTACGTCGGGCTTGTCGATGCCCATGCCGAATGCCGAGGTGGCCACCACCACGTCCAACTCGCCCCCGAGGAACTGGTCGTGGACCGCGCTGCGGTCGGCCGAACGGCTGCCCGCGTGGTAGGCGGCGGCGCTCAGGCCGAGTTCGCTCAGCTCGGCGGCGTACGCATCGGCGTCCTTGCGGGTGGCGACGTAGACGATGCCCGGCTTGGGCTCGGCCGCCGCCCGCTCCACCACGGCGCGCCGTTTGGCCGTGTTGTCCAGGAAGTGTGTGACCTCCAGGCGGATGTTGGGCCGGTCGAACCCGGCCACGACCTCGTGGGCCTTGCGCATGCCGAGCTGCTCGATGATGTCGGCTCGCACCGGTGCGGCGGCGCTGGCGGTGAGGGCGAGGATGGGAGGGCGCCCGATGCTCTCGGCGGCCTGTCGGAGCCTGAGGTAGTCCGGCCGGAAGTCGTGGCCCCAGGAGGACACGCACTGCGCCTCGTCCACGACGAAGAGGGACGGTCTCAGCGCGGCCAGCCGCTCCAGTACGTCCTGCTTGGCGAGTTGTTCCGGGGCGAGGAAGAGAAACCGGGCCGTTTGGTCGCGCACGCTCTCCCATGCCTGCTCGTTCTGCGCCCTGGACATCGATGAGTTGACGGCGACGGCTCTCTGGCCGCTGTTGCGCAGCAGTCCGGCGATCTGGTCCCGCTGGAGGGCGATCAGCGGTGACACGACGAGCGTCGGACCGGGGAGCAGCATGCCCGGCACCTGGTAGACCGCCGACTTGCCCGAGCCGGTCGGCATCACCACCATGGCGTCTCTGCGGCGCATGACCGCTTTCATCGCGGTGAGCTGGCCGGGACGCAACTCGTCCCATCCGAAGGCCACCCGTGCGGCTCTGCGGAGACGGCGGGCGACGAACAGGCTGATCGGCAAGGGGACTCCCGAAGCGGTTGCGCGCGACCGGGGCGGAACCGGACGGGCGGTGGTGGGTCTAGTGCCCGCCCCGGCCCGAAGCAGTCCGATCGCCAGGCGCGGACTGCGACGGCACGGTCGCGGCAGGCCCGCGAGCGTCACGACTGCCTTCAGAGGCTTTTGCCTCGACCGTGTTGCCGGGAACGGCCAGCACGTCCTTGCCTATCTGCGCGACGCAAGGAGTCCCGGCCGCGGCTTGCGGAGACCGCCCGGGAACGGCTTCTCGCCCTGGCGCGCGCAACCTCCATGACCCCATCGAGCAAGGCAAACCGCCCCATCTGTATCGATCGGCCCATCAAGGGCCAGGGTGGCGCGCCAATCCTGGATCCGGAGCTCACTCTGCGAGAGCGTGCAGCGACGCTACCGCTTTGCCCAACCGGCGAAGGCAGCGCCTCGTCCGGCGGCGTCCGGGAACCCGGCACGGTGGACCGCGGTGAGGCTCAGGCGTGCACCCATGTCGAGGTTCACTTCTCCGCACATCTTCTTATCTGGACGTGGGACCAGAACAGCGGGGTTAGGTCGCGCCGGTCGGCGGGCGTGAGAAGATCCGCCCACTCGGGTCCCGAGGATGTCCTGCGGGACGGTCTCGAGTGGTTCCGGCGACTGGTCGCAGACTCAGGCGCCGTGTGAGTGGCGTGGGATGTCGCGGAGGATGTCGTCGATGTGCCCGACGGACTCTTCCCAGGTTTCGCCACCGGCTTCGAGGTGCATGATGCGCCGGATCTGGTCGGGGTTTAGTCCTCGATCGTGAAGGCTGATGATCTGTTCGCGCCAGGCGATGTTGGTGGCCGCGCCGGTGTAGTCGCCTTCTGCAGCAAGATGTCGATCGGCGATTTCGCGGGTCTGGGTGAGTGCGGAGTCGGCTCGCCGGAGGCTCGCGATGGACACGAAGACGGCGGTGGCGTTGCCGGCCACTCCTGATGCGACTGCGACGATCGTCCAGATGTCTGCCATGTTCCCCCCGGTTGGCATTTCCGGCTTTCTACCCGTGGGGGGAGTCGCGGTATGCCCTCTTCGCGACGCAATCACCGAGAACGGGTTGCGCGCTGATCCATTCGTGCGCGGACTGACGATGCGCAGGGCCGGTGCGGTGGATGTGTACCGCACCGGCACGGCACATCGAGCGCACCACGATGCGCAGGGCTGGGACCGGCGGTGCGCCCGCGCCGATGTCGCACACCGACGGCTGAGTGCGCCGTGAGGGCGCGCTCCAGGTAACTCAGTGCGCGTCGCCTTCAGGATGTCGCGCTGTCATCGGCTTCCTGCCGGAGGACGGTTCTTGGTGAACCGGATGATGGTGTTGGCGATGCCCAGATGGCGCTGGGGACGCACCCACGCGTCCACTCCTCCAGCGCGGCCAGCAGGACACACCCGTGGCCCCGGCCTGGGTGGGGGATTCGTTCGTCTACGCGCTGGTCTCGACATTCCCCGAGTCGTCCGAAGACCCGTTTCCGGATTGGACACTCGGGAGTCGCCAACACCATCCCTGCCAACGTGGACTGGCCGCATCAGTGTCAGAAGTTGATCTGGTGCAGTCGTCGGGCGCAGCCCCGTCAGGCTCGTGGAGCGCACCGCACCGTGGTGATGATGACGAGTGAGGGAAGCACGAGCGAGAGTCCACTCAGGGTGTAGGCCTCCCAGGGTGGCATCGACGTCCAGTGCTCCCAGGCAACGCCGACACTCCACCCGCCTGCCACTGCCAGGAGACCGCCTACCGTCACGGCTGTCTTGGACGCGCGACGCACCCGGCGATCCAGCACGATTTCGTCCCGCCAGTACGCAGGCCATTCGGCCTCGATGACTCCGCCGGGCAGCGGGTCGGGTGGTGGCGGTGTTTGAGGAAGGGGCTTCCACCAGAAGAAGGAGACGGCCGCCATGAGGGCGACGCCGCCGACGATGACGAGCGTGGTGGCCCATCCGGGAACGTGTCGTTGGAGCACGGAGTTGTTGAATGCGTTGGTAGACACGATGAGCATCAGCATCGAGAACTGGGCCGACAACTGGATCAGCCCCCGGAAGTAGCGGACTTCGCCGTTCTTGTTGCGATCGTAGGCCGGCAGAAGCCAGGCAAGCGCGACGATCACCATCAGAGCGCCCGCGGCGAGGATGGCCCCGGCGAACAACTGTTCCGTGATGGCGCGGGTGCACACCAACTCCCCGGACGTGATGGCGTACAGGTACGACGCCATGGCAAGGCCGATGAAACAGGAGAGAAGGAGCTTCAGGCCCCGTGAGGCGTGGCCGTCTCCGCTGCTTGGGTTCTTCTGACCGATGACGGTGACCAGGCCGGCGAAGACGAAGCCGGCCAGGATGCCACAGAAGGCGCTCATCGACTCTGCGGAGGCTATGGGGTTCCAGTCGACGCCGTCGGTGCCTAAAAGGCAGGTATCGGGGGCGATGGGGGATGGCGCTACGGGTGTGGTCATAGCAGCTGATGGTGACAGCTCGGCACCGGCTGCATATCTGGCGGAGCTGAATCGTGACGGTCTGTTCCGGGCGCGGGACGCACAACACGCGCCCAGGGCGGTTTCTTACGGATGAACCACTCGCCAGGGGGTCGTGGTCGGCCCGACCACGACCCCCTGGCGAGTGGACACGGGCTGCCGGGGCGGGTGTTTCTCCTTGACCACCGTCGCTGCCAGCCACGAACAGGTCGCGGACAGGGGGTGGGTGTGCACGATGGCCGCCACGCGCCCGCAGGAGGGGCATGCAGCAGCCACCGAGCCATCGGCGCTCTCTTCGGCGTGGGTGCCCCACTGGCCTCACAGGCCGGTGTAGGACGCCAACGCACAAGGAGGAGACCGGGGATGATGACCGACATCAGGCGCCCGCCGTACCCTGACCGCACCGCCGACCGGGGAACCGCGTGCCCAGCGCCGGGAAGGTTGGTCGGCCGGGCAAGTCGCCGCAGTCTCCTGCCGTCGGCGCTTGCGATCCCACTGCCGTACCCACTTCCGTGCCCGGCACCGGCGATCATGACATTTCCCCAGTACACGACGGCTTTTCGGTGCGGCGACGCGTCGTCACGACCCTCTTCTCGCCTCCTCTCACTGACCAGGCCCTGGGAAATAGGTGGGGGTGGGGTGTCAGTGGTGGAGGCGATCATCGGGTTCAGGGCGCGCCTGGTGCCCTCTGCGGCCGGGCGGGGGCGGCGCCCGGCTGGTGGCCGGTCGCGACGTAGGGGAGGGCGGGGCTGATGGCGAAGCGCAAGACGAACGAGGCGGGATCGTCGACCGGCCTGCGCGCCGATGTGCTGCGTGCGCTCGGGGTGCTCAAGGCCGCGACGGCGGATCAGATCCAGCGGCTGTCCTCACCGCACCTGATTTACCGGCACACCACGAAGAAGACGGCGGCCGTACGGCAGGAGGCGCGCACCGCCTCTCATCGCGGTGCGCTCAACGACCTGCGCAGGCACGGTCTGTCCGTCGATGGCGGCCGCACCCGAGGGAGATGACGACCGACTTGGTCCTCCTGTACGCCTGCAGCGCCTCCGGCCCGGATTCGCGTCCGCCGCCGGGCTTGAGTTGGACTGGGGGCTGGAGGAGATGGGCGGCATGCTCAAGAGCGCGGGCTGCTCGGGTGCGTCGCATGCGATGACGGTTAACGAGACGGTGATCGCGATGATCCGTCCGAAGCCCGATCTGGACCTGGTGGCCGGTGAGCCGGCCGGAGCCGTCGCCGCCCGGGCAGCCGTTGATGCGCCTGACGGGATCGGCACCATCACCTTCTACGCCACCGAGGTCGCCCTCCCGTCGACGGGCACGTGGAAGAACCCCGGCGTGGGAGGCGTGTGGGCCGACGTCGTCCTCACTGCCCCGGAGGCCGGGCTGTCGCTGCTGTTCATCATGGCCGGCGACTGCACCGGGGAAGCCCCGGTCATCGCGGTCAAGTTCGACAAGTACCTGCGCCATTTCCACCGCAGGGCGAAGGACACCGACGGCCACGAGAAGCCGATGTGGCGCACCCGATGGTCCGCGCCCGATCTCGGGTGGGGGGACGCGACGCACCCGCCGGTCCTGGTCGTCTTCCACCAGGTCGGCAAGCGGTCCGCGCTGTAGCAGATGGAGCGGGTCGCCGACCTCACCCGCGAGCACTGGCAGGGCCAGTGGGCCGAAGGCGGCTTCCGCATCTACGACGGGAAGATGCCGATCGTGGCGACCACGCTGGAGCTGCTGCGCGAGCACCGCCCTGCCGGGCCCGCGTTCCAGCGCTTCGGCCGCGAGGGCTACCAGAACCTCTGGGACGCGATCGGCAACCCCCGCCGGGATGCCTTCCTCGCCCGCCGCGCCGAAGACGCGCGGCGCCGCCTAGCGCAGGAAGCCGCCGAACGTGAGGCGCAGCGCCCGGTGTGCGGGGACTGCGGGCAGAAGTTCACCGATGACCGGTGGAAGGCCATCACCGCGGTCGAATGGGATCACGGGGACAGCCACCCGCATCTGTGCGACAACTGCAGGTACCGGACACTCGAAGCGGAGCAGCAGGCACGCTCGGATGAACGCGAGTGCCAGGAGCAGGAGCGCCAGGGGACGGAGGCGGCGCACGCCGACCAGAAGGCCGGCGGCTGGTTCTCCCGCTTCCGGACCTGACCCGGGCCACACCGGTAGCGTCGGGCTTGCCCAGGACCGCTTGGACAAGCCCGCGTTGTCAGTGGCGGCTGCAAGGCTGAACGGTATGGACAGCGATGACGAGCAGCTGCTGCGAGGCCGGGTCTACGGTCACGACACAGACGACCCTCACCCAGGTCCCCGCCCCGGCCGCGCCTACGCCGAACTGGTCGGCGGGCCGCTGGACGGGCTGCTGCTCGACATCACCGGCTGGAGGCAGGACGAGATCGACACCGGTGTCTCCCTCCAGACCGAGCTGGGGCACTTCGGCCCTGGTGGGAGGGCGTTGTACGACCCGCGCCCCGGCGACCCGGCCCGCTGGGACTGGGGCGGCGACAGTCCCTGATCACCTTCCTGACCTCCACGGCTGGAAGTGGCAGGGCAGGGCGGACGTCCAGGCACCGCTGGCTCATCAGGCCGGGCAGCGCCCGATCCGGCGCAGCACGTCATCGAACGCCATCCGCAGGGTGCGCCATTTCGTACGCTGACCGGTGTGACGGATGAACTGCAGTTCCTGGCCGACGCCTTGACCGCCGACTACGTGCACGGCCGGTGGAAGCCGGGGGCGACCGAGGAACACCGGGCACGGATCCTGTCCGCGCAGGCGAGCACCGACGGAGGCCCGGACGGACTGGCCGCCGGCGGCGTCCTGAGTGCCGAGTCCATCGAGCAGATGCTGCGCCCGCACCCGGAGCTCGGTGCCTGGAGGCTGGCCCCCGCGCTGCGCGCCTACCCTTCCGGCAGTCCCGATGCCCAGACGCTCATACGGGAACTGCTGGACGCGATCGCCGTCGACGGGTTCCCGCTGCTGCCGCCCCGCTCCCTGCGCTACATCGAGGCCCCCGCCCCCTACAGCGGGGACGCCCCGTCGGTCTTCCTGGGCGGTGGGATCACCGGATGCCCCGACTGGCAGTGCCGGGCCGTCCTGCAGCTGGACGCGATCGGCTCACCGGCAGTCGTCATCAACCCCCGACGCGCCGTGTTCCCCGTCGGCGAGGCCGAAGCCACACGGGAGCAGACCACGTGGGAGTACGAGCACCTGCGGGTCGCCGACGTGATCCTCTTCTGGTTCTGCGCGGAGGCCATCCAGCCCATCGCCCTGTACGAGCTGGGGTCGCATGCCGCCCGCGGTACCCGCCTGGCGGTCGGCGCGCACCCGGACTACCCGCGCCTCCTGGACGTTGTCGAGCAACTGCGGCTCGCCCGCCCGGACGTGACCGTCCACGACTCGCTGCACGCTACCGTCCGGGCTGCTGCGGCGCTGCTGCCGGCCACCCCCGCCACCCGCGCCTGATCCCCAGGACTGGGCGCAGGTCCTGGTCGTCCTCACCGGGCTGCGCGTGGCCGGCCCGGGATCGTGCGCGTGCGGCTCGCTGTGGTCGGGGCGCGGTGCGCGGCCGTGCGGGATTCCCCCAGTCGCGCGGTGTCCGAGGACGGGCGGGCCCTGCGCCTGGCCCTGGACGACGTCCTGGACCTGGTCGTGCGCGCGACGGCCGACCGGCTGAGCGAGCGGTCGGCGGCTTAGTTGGCGGCGTCGGCCGTCTCGGGCGTGTGATGCTTGAGCGCGGTACGGGCCGCGAGGACGTCGGCCGCGGTGAACTCGCTCCAGTACGCGTGCGTGACGATCGCCGTGGCGCGTTCGAGTTTCCGCGCCCGTAGCCGGGCCATCTCCGCCGCGTCCTGAGTGTCCCAGCCGAGGGAGGCGGGGCGGGACGCCGGACGCCAGGCGTTCTCGTGCGTCTCCCAGGCGTCCAGCGGTTCGGCCGACCACTGCACCCGCTGGTAGAGGGTGTGCAGTTCGGCGCGGACCTGACGGAGGTCGTCCTGCGCGTCGGTCAGGTCCTGGGGGAAGTCGTACGAGGCTGCCACGAGCCAAAGGTACTGCTGTTCGAACCGCGCTCCGGTCTGCCGCGCGGCACCATCTCGTGCACCCACCCGTGCGCCTTCTCCTGCACGATCTCTTGCGTCTTCTCTTGCGCGCGGTGTCCCGACGTTGCCGCGTCTGTGCAGGTCAGCCCCATCGTGCGGGTGTGGTTGGGGCCCTGACGTCCCCGTTGCGGCCGCTTTGCCCCTGTCCCTGGCTGGAGTTGAGGAGTGAGGGAGGGCGGGATGGGCGGACGCTGCCGGGGATCGGGGCGCGCTCGCCAGTTGCGCGCCGGGCGGGGCCGCCGCGCCGGGGCCGCCCGCCGGTGCGGCGGCCGGAGAGCGGCCACCCAGTCCCCTCGGGACGCACTGTCAGTGACGGCTGGGAGGGTGAGCGGATGAACGGCGACGATGAGCAGTTGCTGCGCGGCCGGGGCAGGTCTATGTGGAGCTGACGGGTGGGCCGCTGGACGGGCTTCTCCTGAAAGTCACCGGCTGGACGCCGGATGAGATCGACACCGGCGTCTCTCTGCAGACCGAGTTGGGGCGGTTCGGCCCGGGAGGCAGGGCCTTGTACGACCCGCGTCCCGGTGAGGCGGGCCGTACAAGGCCCAGACGGCCGGCCAGGCGAGGCGGGTGAATCCTGATCGGTCTGACCAGCATCCTTGGACAGGTCGGATGTCGGCAGCCCGGACTCTGACGAGCCGGCTCTGTGTCCCGAAACTCCTGAGGAGTTGGATGCCTTCTGGCGTGAGCACGAGAACGTCACCATCTGGTGCGGCACCATGTTCGAGGGCGGCTGTGGCCGTCAGCTCATGACCAGGCGGTGCACCGGCAAGATCTGCCACTTCGCCCACACCGAAGCGTCGACTGCGACCATAGGTGCGGGCGCAGGGAACGCGGCAAGGACAGCGCCGACCGTCTCTTCTCCAAGGCCCACTTGGCGTCCTGGCTGCGAGAGCTCGGCATCGCTGCCGAGTTCACCTACCCCGAGCCTCTCGGGTCCGCTGTGATGATCGGCTTGGAGGACGGGCGGTCACTCCTGGTCCACCTCGACCGTAACCGGCCCGTCGCCCGGGACAATGACGCATGGGAGACCATCCTGGGGCCCGGCGTACTCATGACCCCGGGGGCGCTTGCCCAGCGCGGCTACGTTCACCGGATCCGCTTCGACGACCGCCCCGGGGGCGGCCGCACCATGCGGTTCGGCACCGAGCTCCCCGGCGAGGGCACCACCTGGGGAAGCCTGGACGACGTCGTCCTGACCCCCGAGAGCCTGCTTCACACGACCAGCCCGTCGCCGTCCGCACGTCGGCCCCTGCGGCGCAGCAGGTGACCGCTTCGGTGGAGCGGGCGATCGTGACCGTCACCCCCTCCGTCGCGCGCACCGCGCCCTTCGCACGGCAGCCCGATCCCATCCGACGGGCACTGCTTCGTCTCGACATCGCCTTGCGTGACCATCCCAGGCGAATCCTGCCCGCAGTGGAGGCCATCCGGCGGCAGGTGCAGGCCGATCGTTCGGGCCCTTCGCGCCGTACACCGCGCCCATTGCCGCTTGGGTCATGGACGGGGAAGGCATCTTCTGGCCCGTCATCGGCGTGAGCGAGACCGAGGACGGGGGACCGCACCGGCCGTCTCCGGATGGCGAGTACACGGTCCGCCCGCACCTCAGCAGCGGGATCAAGATCATCGCCCCGGACGCCTGACCACGAGCCCGCACACCTGACCGGACACGCGGGAGATGCCATGGACCCACGCGGCGGGAACCACGAGCAGCTGACGCTTGGAGGGGGGCTGGTTGGTGTACGGAGTGGCGGCTGGCCTGGTGTGTTGCTGGTTTGCTGAGAGGCGAGGTGGGCGGCTTCGGTGGGGAGGCTTGGGTGTGTGAGCTGGGGTTGTGTCTTGTGTGCTGAGCGGGGCTGGGTTCGTTGAAGGTAGCTCTAGCGTGAAAAGGCCCGGCTTGGGTTTGTGCTGGTCAGGGCTGGTACTGGCTGATGGGTGGGGTGTTAGCGGCTTCGGGTGGGGCGGTGGTGTTGCTCGGCGAGGTGGTCGAGGCGGATGGTGTCGAGTGATTGCTTGGTGATGCGTTCGGTGCCGTCGTGGATGGCGGTGATGGCGGCTTGGCGGATGAGTCGTGTGAGGGATCCGATGCGGCCGGCGGTGCGTTGGTGGAGGTAGGGGGTGTGGCGGGGGAGGGTACCGGGTTTGTGGTGGTGGAGGTCGAGGTTGTTTTCGATGTCGGTGATGACGTCGCGGAAGGGTTGGTGTTGGCCGTGGCGGGCGGGGAGGGGGCCGCAGGTGATGAGGGTGGCGCGTCCGGCGAGTTGGGCGCCTCTCACGCCGGTGAAGAGGGGTGTGTCGGGGAGGTTGATGCCGGCGTAGACGAACGTGGCCCGGAGGCGTTCGGTGAGGTCTTTGAGGAGGTCGGCGGTTTGGGCGCCGGTGGTGGTGCGGGGGTTGAGGCGGTGGATTTCGTCGATGAGGACGAGTTGGATGCCGGCGGCGGTGTAGGTGTGGCAGACGGCGTCGGTGATCTGGGTCTGGGTCATGCGGGTGGTGGTGGGGATGCCGAGGTAGCGGGCGAATTCGGTGATGAGGGTTTTCGCGGTGGCGCCGGGCGGGACGAGGACGTACGCGACGGGTACCGCCGCGTGTGCTGATCCGGGCGGGGTGGGGTTTTTGCGGGTGTGGGCGAGGTGGCAGGCGCGGCCGACGTGGAGGAGGGCGGTGGTTTTGCCGGCTGCGGCGGGTCCGGTGACGATCAGTGAGGGCCGTGCGGTGGCCTGTTGGTGGCGGCCCAGGATCATCAGGGTGCGGACCTGGGTGGCGAGTTCGCTGATCGCGGGGGTGCGGATGGTGACGAACGCGGAGTGGTAGGCGAGGCGTTCGTCGGTGCTGCGGGGCGGCTGGCCGGGTTGGGGCGGGGCGGGCGGGTCGGTGGTGGCGAAGCGGTGCCAGCCCTGCCAGGTCGTCAGGGGCCACGGCGGTGCGGCCGCCCCGCCGCTGTCGGCACTGTCGTGGCGCGTGCCGGCTGGTGTGCTGGTCGGGTCCTGCCCCGTGGGGTGTGGGCTGGTGTTCACCATTTGTCGGCTTCCTCGTGTGCGTCGTAGAGCCCGAATCCGGTGGCCGCGGCGGGAGGGGTGTCGTCGTCGGGGAGGTCGTCGAGGTCGTCGATGCTGTCGTCCTCGTCCCACGCTGGGTCGTCGGCGCCCTGGCTGGTGTCGTGGTCTGGTCGGCGGGCTGAGGGCAGGGCAGTGGCGGTGGTGCGGGCCACGAGTGCCTGTTCGGTCTTGGTGGCGTGGCCGCTGTGGACGCGGCGCATGAGCTGGTCGAGGGCGTCGGCGAGGTCGGCCTCGTACTGCTCTGTATCGCCGTGGTTGCCGTGCAGGGCGAGGGTTCTGATGTGCTGCCAGGTGCGGTCGTTGAACGGCTGGTGGACGTGGTCGCGGTGGATCCACGGGATTTCGGTGAGTTCGCCGTCGGGTAGACGCACCCAGATCTGGCGGACGTCGTGGGGGTTGTGGTGGATCTCCCATTTCCCGCCTCGGCCGGCGACCGGGGAGGGCTGGCCGCGGTGGGGGGCGAGGAGGTCCGCGTCGTAGGTGCGGTGGTGGATGCGGATGCCGGAGGCGGTGATGGCCTGCCAGCGCACGGGCAGCAGCTCGAGGTAGTCGTGGCCGGTCAGCGGGACGGGGACGTATCCGGCGACGGCGATCAGCGCGGCCCACATCTGGTTGGGGGTGAGGGCTTTGCGGGGCATCATTGGGTGGCGCAGGCCTTCGTGGGGGCGGTGGTGGTAATGCACGAGCCATTCGTCGAGGAGGTCTTGCAGGTGGGGGACGCTGTAGCAGGCCTCTTGTTCGGCGTCGGGGCCGCGGCGGGTGACGTCGGATCCGGTGTAGCCGGGCAGGTGCTGGCAGAACAGGTGGTTGATGGTGCCGAAGGCGCGCTCGACGATGCCTTTGGCGGTGGGGGCGAACGGCGGGGCGGGCTGGACGCTGATGCCGAGGGTTTCGCAGGCGGCGGTGAACGCCCGGGAGACGAAGACCTTGCCCCGGTCGACGACGATCGTCTCGGGCAGGACGACCGGCCGGGCCGCCGCACTGGCCAGACGCTCATCCAGCGTGGCCAGCAGCTGGTGGGGGAGTGCCCGGTCGTGGTCCATGCGCAGGATGTCGGGCCAGGTGGGGCGGGCGGGGTGCGGGACGGCCATCTCCGCCAGCAGCAGGGCGGCGTCGACGGCTTTGGTCGCGCTGGGGCACAGCACGGCGGCGAGGATGGCGCGGGTGGCGACGTCGATGGCGATGGTGAGTTCGGGGCGGGCGAGGGTGCCGTCGTCGAAGAGGGCCAGGACGTCCAGGCGAGTGGTGTCGACCTGGACCTGCTCGCCGGGCCGCAGTGCCGTGGTGGGGGTGAAGGCGCGTCCGTCGAAGCTGGCGGAGGTCTGTCGGACGGGGCCACTGGGCAGTTCGCCGGGGCGGGCGAGGGTGGTGACGAGCCGGTACAGCGTGGCCTGGGACGGCGTCGGCACGGCGTTGGGGCCGTGCCGGTCCTGAAGGATCTGGTTGACCAGGGGGAACAGGCCGTTGATGGTGCCCCTGGAGCGGCCGCGCCGTCGGCGCAGCGCCTCGCGGACGGCGGCGACGACCCGTTCGTCGGCCCGCCCGGTGGGGCTGGGGGCACGGGTGCTGCGGTGGTCGAGGAGCCCCCACAGGCCTTGTTTGCGGTAGGCGAGCCGCATGCGCTGGACCGTGGTGCGCGAGACGCGGCCGAAGCCGAGCGCGGTCAGCTCCTGGGCCTTGGCCTGCTCCCGCTCGGCCAGCGTGTGCTGCTCGGGGTCGTACTGCGGCCGCACCGCCCCTTCGCTGCCGGGCCCGCCGGCAAGGCCGCATTCGACTTCCCTGACGTGCCGCTGCCAGGCCAGCGCCTTCTCGCGCGCCGCGGCGGGGGCGCTCTCGAACAGCCCCCACTGCGGGGCCGCCTGGGGCACGTCGGCCCCGATGACGGTGAAGCCGGGGTCGGCGAACAGGTGCCCGGCGAGCACGGCCTCACCGCCGCCGTCCGGACCGAGAAGGTGGATGTCCTGCCCGGCCAGAGCGACCACCTGCCATTTCACGCCACGGAAGCGGACATGCGCCCCGACCTTCACCGCAGGCCGGGCATTGCGCCGCGCGCTCACCCGGCGCCGTCCGTCTTGTCCAGGCCGCTCCAGCCGCACGGGCTGACCAGGACGCGTTCGTGCAGCGGCGTATCCAGGTTGGTCGTCAGCTGTCTGTGCCACAGGGCGTGGAAGACGGCGGGGAGGACCTCGATCGGGTCGCCGGCTGCTTGGGCGCCTTCGATCAGCGGCCGCGGCCGCGCGAAGGCCTCAAGGAATGCCGTCATCAGACCGGGCCTGCCCTGGTTGCGGGGGTGGCGGTAGCCGGCCAGCCATTTCAGATTGGCGGCCAGGACGTCGTCGAGCGGTGTCAGGCGCCGGTAGGTCCAGCCGATGTGCGCGCACGCCTCGGCTACCGCCTGGGCGGCGCCCAGGGCGCGTTCGCCGCCGGCGTCGGGGTGGCTGGGACAGTCGGCCAGCAGGGCGGTGCCGTCGGTGTAGCGGGCGAAGAGCTGCGGCACCCAGGAGCGGACCTGCCCGCGGGGGGTGCGCCACAGCAGCCGCACCGGCCGCCCGGCCAGGGCGGTCACATCCGGGTCGCGGTCCAGGGCCATCAACTGGATGCGCATCGCGTTCGATCCGGCAGATACGTGCCGTCCGGTCGTCGCCGACCACCACAGCCCAGGCCCCCACCGCCGCCCCGGCACTGCCGGGAACGCGGAGACGGGCGGCAGGTCCTCGAAGGCCACCGCCAAGGCCGCGTCCGCCCACCGCTGCTGGACCACCTGCCCTACCGGGTCGAGGAAGACCGCCTCGTACCCCGCGCCCCGATCCGCCTTCACTCGCTTCGCCCGGCCCCCGGGCCCGGTTGCACCACCGTTGATCACCTGCTTCAGACAATCCGTATCCGCGTGCAGGCAGGGTGTTTTCCGGGATTCCTGCCACGAACGGGTACCGCGTGCGCTAACGGTTGACGAGCCCTCTCGGAGGCCGCCCGCACGCTGCCGCCGATCCGTCAGCCGTCGTCGTCCTGGCCGGCCGCGAGCATGTCCATCAGGGTGTCGGCGGGCATTCCCGCCCACTGGGCGATTTCTTCCAGGGGCATCCCGGCGTTCGCCGCCACCAGGGCGGTCCGCTTCCAGGCGTTGTCGATGAGGGCGGCGCTGTGGCGGAGGGTGCGCAGGAGCTGCTGGGCGACGTCGGCGGTCGGTCCGGTCTGTACTCCGCGCAGTTGGAGCAGTTGCTCCTCGGCGCTCTCGATGGCCCGGGTGATCAGCGTGCGCTGTTCGGCGGGCACCACCGCGCGCCACATCCTTCCCGAGCCGGGTGCCTTCTTCTCCTTGCCCAGCACCCGCAGCTGTCCGGCCATGGTGGCGGGCTGGTGTTCCTGGCGCAGCCACCAGGGGTCGTTGTCGTATCCGGGTGGTCCGCCGGCGCCGCGGCGGATACGGATGACGGCGCCCATCCAGGAGGTCAGCGGGCCGCCGTAGTCGGTGGCGGCCACAGGTCCCAGCCACTCCCGCCCGACCCGCTCGCCGAGTCGGCGGCAGAACATTCCGTCGGCGGGCAGCGCCCGTGGCCGCCCGGCCCCGCTGTCCGTCCACACCAGCTGGGCCATGGCGGGGTCCAGCAGTGCGTCGGCGACGGCCACCACCTCGGGGAAGACGACCGCGTCCCGGCCCACGATCCGCCACCGCTCCAGCTCCGTCCCGGCGTTGCCACCCGCGACCTGGTGCAGCCGCCCCGGCCAGATGGTCTCCCGCTCCCAGTGCAGAGCCTGCTCCCACCACCGGGCCACCACCGCATAAGCCAGCGCGAACACCCTCTCCGGCTCCGCACCAGCGCGTACCGCCCGCCGCGCCACACCCGTCCACCGCCGCTGCGCCGCAGTCACTTCCGGCACGCCCCGCACGTCCAGATACTCAAGAGGCTGGTCGGCGTCCGCGTCCATCAGCCACCGCCCGTGCCCGACACACACCCGCTCCCAGCGCGGCGTGTACCGCACCACCCGCACGACCGTCCCCGTGCGCCGGGCCGCGCACAGGCGGCAGCCGAACGCCACCGGCCCGGCGACCGCGCCGCCGGTCCGCCACGCCGCCGCCGGCACCCCGTCCCTTCCGGCCGACAACTTGGCGTCCTCCTGGTGCCAGGACGGCAACGCCCGCGCCAGGACCTCTTCGGTGACGCCGCACAGGCTCGCCAGTAGCTGTCCTCCGGGCGTGTTCAGCAGCACCTCGGCGTCGGCCCGCGCGCCCCCGCCGTCGTACGTGGGCGGGTAGTTCCGCCACTGCCAGCACGACCGCAGGTCCTTGGCCCGCAGCCCGTAGCGATGTGCGACGCGCCCCATTAGTGAGGATGTCGTCTCCCTCTCGAAGGGGGCGACACGGAAGATCCCCGATGGACGGGGAGCGTTGTACAGGCGTGAGCTGACCACTTCGGCCTCGGTCTTCCGGTGGCGATGGGGCGGGCTGGCCACTGGCTGGCTCAGGCAGCACGGCGTGCGGCGTGGGCATGCTCCTGGCACAGAAGGCACCAGGTGGCCGCAGGATCCGGCGCCGCCCCGCCCAGGTCCGCGGCCGCATTCTGCGTGGAGGGGGCCGCGTGGCCGCGGGACCCGGCGGGCAGCCCGGGGCCGCGGCCTGGTTCCCTGCGCACGGTGGGGTGGCTGCCGTCGCCCGACGGCCCGCGCGGTGCCTTCACCGCTCCGCCGGCTTGCGGCCCCGGCTTGTTGGGGCTGGACGTACTCTTCAGCTCAAACACCACGTGCTTGCCGTCGTGCTCCAGGAAGAAGTCCGGCTGCCAGGACTTGAAGCCTTGTGCGCTCGTGCCGTTGCGGGCGGCTTCTGCTGCCAGATGGTCCCGAAATCCGCTCGCGATGATCTGCTCGGTGGTCGCGTCCGGCAGCAGCTCGAGAAGCCGCCTCCAAGAGGTGCTGCCGACTTGATCGGCCAGTGCCTGTTCCTGCCCCTGCATCTGGCGTGCAGCATGCACCGCTTCCAGGCTGCGCTGCCGCCGGCGGATGGCCTGCTGCCGTGCGGTCGAGGTGTCCACCAGTTCCTGCACCGTGGCGGCGGGGGAGAGATTGATGATCTTGTTGAAGGCAGTCAGCCATGGCATGTGCCGCTGGGGCGGGATGCCGCAACCGGTCAGGAACGCCTGGAGCTGCTGTTCATCGGCGGGAATGGCGTGACGCTTGACGATGCGGGCCGCGCTGCTGACCGGCAGTGCGAGCGGGTTGCCCGAGCGCTCCCGGATCTCCCGCAGGCTCGGCACTCCGGCCTGTTCCCACACCGCCTCCAGCGCTCTGCTCAAGTCGGCCGCGTCCGCGATGAGTTCGGGCCGCGGGGCATGCAGCTGAGCCAGACGGCCACGTTCCTCGACACGGGCACGGCGCCACCACTCGTCCGCCGCCTCCACGGCTTCCTGGCTGCCGCCGCAGCCCGTGACATAAGCCTCGACCGTGGCGCGCTTGGCCACCACGGTCCCGGAGGCCGCCCGCTTCAGTGTGGCCGGCGACAGCCCGGTGCGGCTGGCCAGTGTCGTGTAGGTGATTGCGGCCGCCTCCCGCCAACTGCGCAGGTGTTCGGCCAGCCGTCCGCGCGCGGGCCGGCTGTGGTCGACGGGCTTGTCCTTGCGTCCCATGCGGAGCCTCGCCTACTTCCCGGCGGTGGCGCGCAGCATCGCGCCGGCCAGCGAGGCCATGCGGCGGCGGCCTCCACCGGCGGCCATGACCGCTGCGGCACCCAGGGCGCCGCAGCCTCCCAGCAGGACGAAGATGTCCTGTACGGGCATCCCGGTGACGTGCAGGGCAACGCCCAGGACGGGAAAGGAGACGGCGGTGAACGCCTGCGGCGCGCCGAACCGGAGCGGGGGGTCCGTCTGGCCGGGCTCGGTGCGGGGCGCGGGGGCAGTGTCGGTCGGCATGCGAAGTCCTCTCGGTGCGCCCCGGCGCCAAGGCGCGGTGGACCGGGGCGGGGTGAAGTGCTACTGGCTGCAAGTCCCGTAAGCACAGGGGCGATTGGCGTCGTCGTCCGTGCCGGGCATGCCTCCATCATTTCAGTCCCGGGCCTGTTCCCGCAGAGTGATCGCCGACCGCAATGCCCCGTACTGGTGAAATGACTGTTTTTTGGCTCGGTGGTGTCCAAAGGAGCGGTCTTGCCCCTCGGGCCCCGCCCCGGTGTCGTGCCGGTGCCTGAACAGCGCTGCGGCGACGCCACCGCCCTGGCCGCTCGCCTCAGGCGCCGGGATGGTTCATCCATGTCCATGCTCGGCTTGCCGCGGCTCCTGTCTATGAGTGATGGTGGGCCACAGAACGCGACGAGGCCGGTTCTATCCGGCCCGCGAACGTCCTTGAACTGCTACTGGCTGCAACCGACGCGGCAGGGACACCCGGCAGATCCACGTTGGCGCGTGAGCTGCCCGCACCAGGCCGGCGCCCTCTCACGGGCGCCGGCCTTCGTCGTACTCACGGCCCTGTGTTGTACCTCCGTGCGATGGCGCCTCGGCCGCCGGTGTCTTCCCCACCCGCGCACCGCCTCTGTAGGCAGCTGAAGCGGTTCCGGGCCAGGGCGCGGTCATCTGTCGGCCATCATTTCCGCACGCCGATCTCGTGGCGCGGTCTGCCGGATTATCTGTGCCGGGCCTTACCGTGAGAAACGAGCATGTCCTTTGAGGGGGAGGACGCGTGGCGAATCTGGTCTGGCACACCAAGCTCGGCATTCACCTGGGTCTGGCGCCTCGATGGGTCACTCCACCACGGTCTCGTGTTCGCCGATCCGGGCGGGTGTTTTCGCAGTAGCCGTCCAGTCCTGGGCCCGTCGTCTGCTGCTTCTCCAGGCCGTGGGTGTCCCTTTTCTGGAGCCTGCGGACGTTGCTGTGGCGGGGATTGGCCCGTTCGAGCGCATCGTGATGATCCGATCGCACTAAGCTACGCCTGTGGTGGTTGGCGAAGATGCTCAGGTGAAGGGCTTCTCGGGGGCCCGCAGAGCCAAGCAGTGGCTCGAGGGCACGATGCGCATCTTCGGCGCGTACGCGAACACGGACTCGGAGTCCTGCGGTCGCCGGCTGACTCTGTCCTGGCCATACGGAGGCCGGACGTTCTCCTTCGATCTGGGGGGCGCCATGCGCGGTGACCCCTACCAGAACGACATGTTCTGCGCGGAGGTCAAGAACTACGCGCAACCCAGCGACCAGGGAACCCAGTTCGACGAGTTCCTCGCCAAGTGCTACGTAGCTGCCCAGGCCCAGCACCACCTCAGCGACCACTTCATGTGGATCACCTGGGCACCCTTCCGCGCGAACTCCTGGTCCACCCTCAACTCACCCGGCCAGGTGGAGACCGCGGTCCTTCAGCACAGCAGCCGCGTTTTCGGCACCAGCGACCCCGAGGAAGCCCGAAAACTCCTGGACGTTGACCTCGCCCAGTCGGTCGCCGCACGCCTGTGGCTGATCGTGCTCTCGGACAAGCAGGAAACTCTCCTGCCGCTCAAGGACTGGGCAGCCATCGTCGCCGCCGAACTCACCCGCAGAGAGGGCTCGTGGTGAACATCGTCGAACAGTCGATCTCCCAGGCCATGGACGAGCCCGACGACCGGATGATGTTCACCCGGCTCAAAGACATCGTCGCCCGGCACCTGCGCCGCATGGACCCCGGCGCCACCGTCACCAAGACCGAGTTCTTCAACCACACCCATGTCCCCGACATGGTCCTCGAATGGCCCGGCAGACCCCGCACACCGCGCCGGTTCATCTACCTGCGCACCACATCCGACCAGCGCGAACTGGAGGACGACCTGCAGCGCCTTCCCCGTGCGGACCGGCCGGTGCTCCTGGCGCTCGGCCAACTGCCCACCGCACGGCAACAGGGAGACCTTCCCCCGCTGCCCGGCAGCAGCACCGCGCTGCTCCTCGACGCTTCCGCGCTCGGCGCACTCCAGCCGGCCGACGACTCT